>NZ_CP185985.1:0-5493647 GCF_055814415.1 Flavobacterium sp. CR10
ATGACTAAAACTGCTCAATCGGTATGGGAAAACTGTTTGTCCTTTATAAAGGATAATATTCAAGACCAAGCATATAAAACTTGGTTCGAACCAATCAAATCAGTTGAGCTAACCGATAACGCATTATACATTCAGGTTCCGAGTAAATTTTTCTACGAATGGCTCGAAGAGCATTACGTAAAATTATTGAAAGTTGCGCTTACCAAAGAACTGGGAAAAAACGCAAAGTTACTCTATAAAATTAAAATGGAGAACACTTATGGCAATAAACAGCCGTTTACCGAGCAGCTGCCAAGTGCCAACAGAGTGCCAATGAAACCGCAAGAGGTTGACGCTCCGTTTAAAAACTTAAATCCCGAACTTAAAAATCCGTTTGTAATTCCGGGAATCAGAAATTTAAAAATTGAGTCTCAGTTAAATCCGAACTACAGTTTTGACAATTTCTTAGAAGGAGATTCAAACCGTTTGGCTCGTTCTGCAGGTATGGCTGTTGCCAACAAACCAGGAGGAACTTCATTTAATCCGTTATTGATTTTTGGAGGAGTTGGTTTAGGAAAAACACACTTAGCGCATGCTATAGGTGTAGAAGTAAAAGATAAATATCCAGAAAAGACCGTTTTATATATTTCTGCTGAGATTTTCACACAGCAATACATTGATTCTGTAAAAAAGAATAATCGTAATGACTTTATTCATTTTTATCAGCTAATCGATGTTTTGATTATTGACGATGTTCAATTCTTATCTGGAAAATCAGGAACGCAAGACGTATTCTTCCACATTTTCAACTATTTGCATCAAAACGGAAAACAAGTAATCTTGACTTCTGATAAAGCTCCTGTTGATATGCAGGATATCGAGCAAAGATTATTATCTCGTTTCAAATGGGGATTGTCTGCAGAATTGCATCAGCCTGACTACGAAACTCGTATCTCAATCTTAAAAAATATTTTATACCGCGATGGTGTAGAAATGCCAGAAGATATTTTAGAATACGTTGCCCGTAACATCAAAACAAACGTAAGAGAACTTGAAGGAGCTATTATTTCATTGATCGCTCAGTCTTCTTTCAACAAAAAAGAAGTTACGATTGAATTAGCGAAAAGCGTTGTAGAGAAATTTGTTAAAAACGTAAAGAGAGAAATCTCAATCGATTATATTCAAAAAATCGTTTCAGACTATTTCCAATTGGATATCGAAACACTTCAATCTAAAACCAGAAAGAGGCATGTTGTGCAAGCAAGACAATTAGCTATGTTCTTTGCTAAAAAATTCACTAAAGCTTCTTTGGCTAATATTGGTTCGCAAATTGGAGATCGCGATCACGCAACTGTTCTTCACGCTTGTAAAACAGTCGATAACTTAGTTTCTACAGACAAACAATTTAAAAAGTTTGTTGAAGACATCAATAAAAAACTAACGCTTTAATACGCGCCATGCCTGTAAAAATCTTAATGGTTTGTTTAGGGAATATTTGCAGATCTCCTTTAGCAGAAGGAATTTTAGCCTCTAAATTACCTCAAGATAAATTTTTAGTTGATTCTGCAGGAACAGGTTCTTGGCATGTTGGTCATTGCCCTGACAAACGCTCAATTGAAGTTGCCAAAAAATACGGAATCAATATCGGCGAACAAAAAGGAAGACAAATAAAAGTTTCCGATTTTGATGAGTTTGATTATATCTATGTAATGGATAATTCGAATTTTCGCGATGTTATTCATTTAGCCAAAACTCCAGAACACAAAAATAAAGTCCGTTTGATTTTAAACGATTTATTTCCAGACGAAAATGTAGATGTTCCTGACCCGTATTATGGTTCTGCCAACGGTTTTGAAAACGTTTACAAAATGCTGGACGAAGTGACTGATTTAATTGCTGATCAGCTTCTTAAAAAACACTCCTAATTCGATTCAATTGTTTCTAAAAAAGAGATAATTGAATTTTTTAATTTTAAACAAAAGCATATGAAATCTTTCGGAAAACTATATTTAATTCCAACAACAATGGGCGAAAGCGATCCGATGGATGTTTTACCTCAAACCGTTAGAAGAACGATAGAAGTTATCGACCATTATATTGTTGAAAATGATAAAACTGCAAGAAAATCTATAAAAGCAGTCTATCCAGAAAAAAAGCAATCTGAACTGGTTCTTTTTACTTTAAACAAAAGAACAGAAACCAGCGAACACAATGATTTCATTAAACCTTTATTAGAAGGAAAAAATATGGGATTAATGAGTGAAGCTGGCTGTCCTGGCGTTGCTGATCCAGGTGCCGCAATTGTGAAATTGGCGCACGAAAAAGGAATACAGGTTGTGCCTTTAGTTGGTCCTTCTTCTATCCTATTGGCCATGATGGCTTCTGGAATGAATGGCCAGAGTTTTACTTTTAACGGATATTTACCAATTGATAAAGACGAGAAAAAATCGGCAATTCGTCATTTTGAGAAATTATCTTATGATAAAAATCAATCACAACTATTTATTGAAACTCCATACAGAAACAATAAACTGATTGAAGATCTTTTGCAGATTTTAAGTCCGGCAACTCATCTTTGTATTGCAGCAGATATTACTTTGCCAACAGAATTCATAAAAACGATGAAAGTTTCTGATTGGAAAAAATTAAAAATCGACATTGATAAACGTCCTGCGATTTTTATTATTCATAAAATGTAAGCTAACCTTAAAACCACCTTATGAAAAAACTTTTAATCTTAATCATTATTTTTTGCTCTCAAAATATATTTTCTCAAACAAAAACAAAAGATTCTTCAAATAAAACACCTTCTAAGAATACCGAAGAAATACCTTATATACCTATCGGAGTGGTCGTAGAGGAAGAAAACCCTGTATACAACACAGCTGGCATAGAAGTAAAACCTGAATTTCCTGGCGGAGTAGACGCAATGAACGCCTTTATAAAACAAAATTTCAAAAGCAGTAAGGAAGGCTTAAAAGGAAGAATATATGCCACTTTTATTATTGAAAAAGATGGATCGTTAAGCGATATTAAAATCTTAAGAGACCTTGGATATGAAACAGGTGCCGAAGCTATCAGAGTTTTAAAACTATTTCCTAAATGGAATCCAGGAAAACAAAATAATAAAATTGTTAGAGTTCTGTATTCCATTCCTATGACAATCAATTAAGTTTATTTTATTCACTCCCAAGTTTTTCCCTAATCAAAAAACTTTATCATGAGTAAACTCCCAAACGTAACCACAAGCATTTTTACGGTAATGTCAAAAATGGCAGTAGAATACAATGCTATAAATCTTTCGCAGGGATTTCCAAATTTTCCTGTTGACGAAAGACTGACAGATATTGTAGCAAGATTAGCGAAAGAAAATGTTCACCAATACACACCAATGGCAGGCTATCCTCCGTTGATGAACAAAATTGCGAATTTAACTCTGAGTTCTTATAATAGAACAATCAATCCAGATACAGAACTTTTGGTTACAGCTGGAGCAACTCAAGGAATTTTCACCACAATTTTAGCTTTAGTAAAAGAAAATGATGAAGTAATTATTCTCGATCCGAGTTATGATTCTTATGAATCTCCTGTTTTACTCTGCAAAGCAAAACCTGTTCGAGTAGCTTTGAATGACGATTACACACCAAATTGGGAAAGAATTGAAAAAGCTTGTTCTACCAAAACAAGAATGATGATTATCAATAATCCGCATAATCCGACGGGAAAAATTTTAACTGAAAATGATTTTGTACAGTTAAAAAATCTTCTTGAAAAATATCCAGGCATTATCGTTTTGTCTGATGAAGTATATGAATACATTACTTTTGAAGAAAAACATATTTCGGCACATACAAAAGATTTTCTTTTAGACCGCTGTGTAATGGTTTCTTCTTTCGGAAAATCATTTCATATTACAGGTTGGAAAATTGGCTACACCATTGCGCCAGAACATTTAATGAAAGAAATCAAAAAAGTACATCAGTTTTTGGTTTTCAGCGTAAACAGCATTTCTCAGTTTGCTATTAGCGAATATCTTGATGTGGTCGATGTTAACCTTCTTGGAAAATTCTATCAGGAAAAAAGGGATTATTTTAAGAAACTGCTTCAAAATAGCCGTTTTGAATTGAAACCTTGTGAGGGAACTTATTTTCAAGTCGCTTCATATGCCAACATTTCAAATGAAGATGATGTTACTTTCTGCAAAAACTTAATCATAAATCACGGCGTAGCGGCAATTCCTATTTCAACCTTTTATTCCGACCATAAAGACCAGAAATTAGTCCGTTTTTGTTTTGCTAAAGATGATTTCACATTAGAGTCTGCAGCAAAAAAATTATGCCAAATATAAAGTTTTTTGAAATTTTATAACAATATTATGCATGCATCCTATTTTATTTAATTAATATTGCAAAAAAAGAAAAAGTATGAGCTACACAGATAAAATGCTACGTGACGATGCTTTACAAGGCAAAGTCATTGTCGTTACAGGCGGCGGAAGCGGTTTAGGTAAAGCTATGACCAAATATTTTCTCGAATTAGGAGCTCAAGTAGCGATAACTTCTAGAGATCTAGAAAAGTTAAAAACTACAGCTGCCGAACTTGAAAGTGAAACTGGAGGTAAATGTCTTCCGCTACAATGTGATGTTCGCCATTACGAAGAAGTAGAAAATATGCTTCAAGAAACTTTAAAAGTTTTCGGAAAAGTAGATGTTCTTTTAAATAATGCAGCAGGAAATTTCATTTCGCCAACAGAAAGATTATCCGCAAATGCATTTGATACTGTGATAGATATAGTACTGAAAGGTTCTAAAAACTGTACGCTTGCTTTTGGAAAACACTGGATTGATACCAAACAAACTTCGGCAACGATTTTAAATATAGTAACTACTTACGCTTGGACAGGATCGGCTTATGTTGTCCCTAGTGCTACGGCAAAAGCGGGAGTTTTGGCAATGACAAGAAGTCTTGCTGTAGAATGGGCAAAATACGGAATTCGTTCGAATGCAATTGCTCCTGGACCATTCCCTACAAAAGGTGCTTGGGACAGACTATTGCCTGGAGATCTTTCAGAGAAATTTGACATGGCGAAAAAAGTGCCATTAAAAAGAGTTGGAGATCACCAAGAATTAGCCAATTTGGCTGCTTATTTAGTTTCAGATTTCTCTTCATACATTAATGGAGATGTCATCACAATTGATGGTGGCGAATGGCTAAAAGGTGCCGGACAATTCAATTTATTAGAAGCAATTCCAGAAGAACTTTGGGATCAGCTTGAAATGATGATTAAAGCAAAAAAGAATAAATAATTACAAGTGCTTACTAAATTCAGAATATTTTTTTTAAACTATACTGATTGCACGAAATCCCGAAGGTTCACTTTCGGGATTTTTTTTTTATATTTTTCACCATGTAAGTTCATTTAAGAGATTATAAGTTTAGTGGAAATTTTTAAAGCTCGTTTAGGTCAAAAAGCACTATTTATATTTACTTATAATGCTCAAATGATTTAAAACAAATAATTCGGTCTTTTATCAATATAACAGCAGTAATTTCAGTTAAGTAACATTTTGTTTAAATATTTTCTAGCTTACATTTACTTACATTACTTATATGGTTAAATTACATTATATGTTTAGCGATTCAGTTAAATTATTATTTTTGCCAAACAAATATCAAACAAAAATTTTATGCTCATTATCGGACTTGCAGGAGGAACAGGAAGTGGAAAAACTACAGTAGTACACCAAATTATGAATGAATTACCAGACACAGAAGTTGGGGTAATTTCTCAGGATTCATACTACAAGCAAACCGATAATTTATCGTTTGACGAAAGAGCATTGATCAATTTTGATCACCCGCGTGCGATCGATTTTGAATTATTGGTAAAACACCTAAAAGCTTTAAAAGCAGGAGAAACAATAGATCAGCCGGTTTATTCTTTTATCCAACACAATAGAACAGACGATACTGTTTCGACTCATCCAAGAAAAGTTATGATTGTGGAAGGAATTTTAATTTTGACAAATCCTGAATTGCGTGATATGTTTGATATTAAAATCTTCGTTCACGCAGATTCAGACGAAAGATTAATTCGTCGTTTAAAAAGAGATATTTCAGAACGCGGCCGTGATATTGACGAAGTTTTAAACCGTTACCAAACGACTTTAAAACCTATGCATGAGCAATTTATCGAACCTTCTAAGGCTTTTGCAGACATTATCATCCCGAATGACAAATATAATACGGTAGCAATTGATGTCGTTCGTGCCGTAATTAATCAGAGAATTTCATAATTTTTATCGTAAATTTAAACCATAAAATTATATGCAGCCCGGCGAAGGTCGGGTTTGCTCTCTAACAGGTCTAAAAAAAACAATTCAAAAGAAATTATCTTATATGAAATTCAAGAATCCATATAAAGACAAAAAATGGTTCAAATACCTTGGAAATAAATATGTTTGGGTTTTGCTGTTTTTCATAGTCTGGATGTTATTTTTAGACAATTACTCCTATTTTGATCATCGCTTTCTAGATCAGCAGATACACGAACTAGAAGATAATAAAAAGTATTATCAGGAAGAAATCAAAAAAGATCAGGAGCAAATTAAGCTACTCAAAAATCCAGAACAAATTGAGAAATACGCTCGCGAAAAGTATTTTATGAAAAAGGACAGCGAAGATATTTATATCATACAATTTGAAGGAGACACGATTCAAGAAAAAGAATAATCAAAAAAACTACAATGGCCACTAACCTATTCGACGATTTTAATCCGATTTCATCCAAACAATGGAAACAAAAAATTCAGTTTGAATTAGATGGAGCCGATTACAATCAAACTGTTATTTGGAATTCTCCAGAAGATATTCAGGTAAAACCTTTTTATCACAGTGATGAGTTTACAAAAGCTGCAAATGTAAATACGCAAGCCTCAGATTTTAAAATCTGCCAAAATATCTTTGTTTTCGATGTAGAAAAATCTATAGAACGCGCTTTAAACACTTTAGAAAGAGGTGCAGAAAGTCTTCGTTTTACAATTGAAAATGATAAAATTGATGTTGAAAAACTATTGGAAAATCTTCCTTTAGAAAACAAAAACGTTTACTTTAATTTCAGTTTCATCTCAATCGATTTCGTTAAAAAATTAGACACAATTTCGATTCAGAAAAAATCTAATTTTTACTGTAATTTTGACCCAATCGGACAACTGGCACGAGAAGGAAATTGGTTTACCACTTCAGAGAAAAATAATTTTGAAACTTTAGATTTGCTTTTAAAAAATACAACCAATTTAAATCTTCTCAGTGTAGATTTGGGATTGTACCAAAATTCTGGCGCTAACATCACTCAGCAAATCGCTTATAGTTTAGCGCATGCAAACGAATATTTAAATCGTTTTGCTGGAACCGCAAAGTCTATTGTTTTTCAAGTTTCTGTTGGAACAAATTATTTCTTCGAAATTGCAAAGCTTCGTGCACTTCGAATGCTTTTTGATTTAATTGCTTCAGAATATAATTCAAAAATAAAATGCCATTTATTGGTAACGCCAACAAAACGCAATAAAACCATTTACGATTATAATGTCAATATGTTGCGTACGACAACCGAATGTATGTCAGCAATTTTAGGCGGTGCAAATGCGATTGCCAATTTGCCTTACGACGCATTATATCATAAAGACAATGAATTTGGAGACCGAATTGCTAGAAATCAGCTTTTAATTTTAAAACATGAAAGTTATTTTGATAAAGTTGACAATCCAGCTGATGGAAGTTATTACATCGAAAGCTTAACCATGCAATTGGCAGAAAAAAGCTTGGCGTTATTTAAAGATATTGAAGCCAATGGTGGTTTCTTAAAACTTTTAAATGATGGCACAATCAAAAAGAAAATTCAGGAAAGTGCTAATAAAGAACAGGAATTATTCGATTCTAAAAAGGAAATCCTTTTAGGCACAAATAAATATCCAAACAAAGAAGACAGAATGAAACACGATTTAGAATTGTTTCCTTTTGTAAAAATAAAACCAAGAAAAACATTAATTACACCGATTATCGAAAAGAGATTGGCTGAAAAAATGGAGCAAGAAAGATTAGAATTGGAATAAACTTATGAAAAAAATTATTTTATTATTGCTTTTTAGTGCTTCGATAGCAACAGCTCAATCAAAAATCTTTGAAGAACAAGAAGTTGAGAATAAACCAATGTTCCCTGGAGGGTGGAATGAATATATATTTTTTGTTGAAAAGAATTTTAAATGGATTCCTAAAGAAAAACTACCTAAATTCATTAGCGTAGAATTTATTGTACAAACTACTGGTTTAGTGACCGATGTTAAAGTGCTTAATCCAATAGGTTCGCTTAATGAAAATGAAGCGCTTCGTGTTATGGCTTTAAGTCCAAAGTGGGTGCCAGCTACTTTACACGGAAAAGCAGTTCCTTGCCACATTAAATACTGGATGGCTGGTAACCCTTATGCTGATGATGGAGGCATTGGAGTATTAACAGTTGAAGAAGCTCCTCAAAGAGTTGAAAAAGCAAAGACTTTAACCGACCAAGATGACAATCGAGTTTATAACATAAGCGGAATAGAGATAAAACCAAGATTCCCAGGAGATATAGCTAAATTAGAGCATTTTTTTAATAGCAATTTTCAATTGCCTGAGGAAGATAACCTCAAGGGTAAAATAACAACATCGTTCACTATAGAAAAAGATGGCTCTTTGTCTGATATCAAAGTGATGCGTGATATCGGTTATGGAACAGGTAGCGAAGCAATTAGAGTATTAAGGAAATCTCCTAAATGGATCCCAGGGAAGCAAAATGGGAAACCAATAAGAGTTCAATATACATTTGTTTTTGCTATTGATACTAATGATAAAAATCAACCTATTAAAATATAGATTTGTGTTTAAAACTCTTTAGTAAAAAATGACTGAAATTTATTCCGACAATCCAAAACTATTGGTGGAAAAACTGAAACAGAAAGACTTATTAAGAGTAATCAGGGTTTATATATTAAAGGCTAAAAAAAATGAAAAGAAAAGATTTACAACATATCAAGCTTGAAAATTCCAGTCTCTTAGAAAAAGTTATTCTGAATGTGGAAAAGCATTTTCTTACTGCTGAAGGAATCGAAATTAAAAAAAGCTACTCGGAGAAAGATATCGAAGAATTAGATTTTCTTGATTTCGGAGCTGGTTTTGCACCAAATTTACGCGGACCATATGCCACGATGTATGTGAGACGTCCGTGGACTATTCGTCAATACGCAGGATTTTCTACAGCAGAAGAAAGCAATGCTTTTTATAGAAAAAATTTAGCTGCAGGACAGAAAGGACTTTCCATCGCCTTTGACCTACCAACACATCGCGGTTACGATTCAGATCATGAAAGAGTAGTTGGTGATGTCGGAAAAGCTGGTGTAGCAATAGATTCTGTTGAAGACATGAAAGTGCTTTTCGATCAGATTCCGCTTGATGAAATGTCAGTTTCCATGACTATGAATGGAGCTGTTTTACCTATTATGGCTTTTTATATTGTTGCTGCCGAAGAACAAGGTGTTAGTCCAGAAAAATTAGCGGGAACAATCCAAAATGATATTTTAAAGGAGTTTATGGTTAGAAATACCTATATCTATCCTCCAACTCCTTCGATGAAAATCATTGCTGATATTTTTGAATTTACGAGCAAAAAAATGCCGAAATTCAATTCTATTTCCATTTCTGGTTATCATATGCAAGAAGCTGGTGCAACTGCCGATATTGAATTAGCGTATACTTTGGCAGATGGTTTAGAATATATTAGAACCGGCTTATCAACAGGAATGACGATTGATGAATTTGCGCCAAGATTATCTTTCTTTTGGGCAATCGGAATGAATCATTTTATGGAAATTGCCAAAATGAGAGCTGGCCGAATGATTTGGGCTAAATTATTACAGCAGTTTAATCCAAAAAGTGATAAATCTTTGGCATTAAGAACACATTGCCAAACCAGCGGATGGAGTTTGACAGAACAAGATCCATTTAACAATGTTGCCAGAACTTGTATTGAAGCTGCTGCTGCCGTTTTTGGCGGAACACAATCTTTACATACAAATGCTTTAGACGAGGCAATCGCACTTCCAACAGATTTCTCTGCTAGAATTGCGAGAAATACTCAGATCTTTCTTCAAGAAGAAACTAAAATAACCAAAACAGTCGATCCTTGGGCTGGAAGTTATTATGTTGAAAGTTTAACAAATGACATTGTTGAGAAGACTTGGAAGCTAATTGAAGAAGTAGAAGAGCTTGGTGGAATGACCAAAGCAATTGAAGCTGGAATTCCGAAACTTCGAATTGAAGAAGCTGCGGCAAGAAAACAAGCTAGAATTGACAGCGGACAAGATATTATTGTCGGCGTAAATAAATATCGTTTAGAAAAAGAAGATCCGTTGGATATTCTAGATGTCGACAATCAGTTAGTTCGAAAACAACAAGTAGAACGTCTTGAAGAAATAAAACGAACAAGAGATTCTGAAAAAGTAAATAAGTCACTAGAAAAATTAATCCATTGTGCTCAGACTGGACAAGGAAACTTATTAGAAAATGCTATTGAAGCCGCTAGAAACAGAGCAACATTAGGCGAAATCAGTAATGCATTGGAAACTGTTTTTGGCCGTTTTAAAGCACAAATTAAATCTTTTAGCGGAGTGTATAGTGCAGCAATAAAAAATGACGAGAATTTTGAAAAGGCAAAACAACTTGCGGATGTTTTTGCTAAACAAGAAGGAAGACGTCCTAGAATTATGATTGCAAAGATGGGGCAAGACGGTCACGATCGAGGCGCAAAAGTAGTCGCTACGGGTTACGCCGATGTTGGTTTTGATGTTGATATAGGCCCATTATTTCAAACTCCGGCAGAAGCAGCAAAACAAGCTGTGGAGAATGATGTTCATATCTTAGGTGTTTCATCTCTAGCTGCTGGTCACAAAACTTTGGTTCCGCAAGTTATAGAAGAATTAAAAAAACATGGCCGCGAAGATATAATGGTAATTGTGGGGGGTGTTATTCCGTCTCAGGACTATCAATTCTTGTTTGATGCAGGTGCATCGGCCGTTTTTGGACCTGGAACTAAAATAAGTGAAGCGGCTATAAAAATCTTAGAAGCTTTAATAGATTAAAAAGAAAATCCCTTTTTACAAGGGATTTTTCTTTTTTCATTTAGTCGTTTACTGTTGCGTTACTGTCAGCTTCTATAAAAGAAAGATCGTAACCTGCAAAATCTCTCATGTAGCTTTTCAATGAAGTTCCAAAAGCATCTCTAAAATGTCTGCTTCCTTTGTTTTTGAAAAAATTCTTTACAGAACCTGCACCACCTAGATGTGCCGCTGCTAAAATTCCAGATTCGGTAATTTCAATACCGCTGACGATTTTGCCTTCGTACTTTTCGATTTCGTTACGTAAAATCCATTTGTTTTTGGCTAGTAAAGCCATAAAAGCTTTTTCTTGTAGAGCAGGATCTTTTAAAAAGGCTTTAGTATCATTAATTCCAATTGCTCTCAAAGCTTTAGAACCAAATTGATATTTACCCATATAACCAAGGGTATTTACTAATCTGTACTGCCCTTGTGATTCTTTAAAAGCGACTGCTTCTTTAAATCCTATTAGACGATTTCCTGTGAATGGGACATTTGCGATTTTAGGATAATCATCTTTTTCTTTAGATGGAAAAATGTATTCTGATCCATCTGTTTTTTCAATTAAAAACCAAGGTTTGGTTTCGTTGTTAGAGGGAATAAATCCCAAACTTAAAAATGTAATAATAACGACTAAACTCGCATAAAAATACCATTTCTTTATCATAAATTGTTTTTCTTCAAGACGCTGTCACCCTCTTGAAATTTCTACGGTGCAAAGATAAGTTATTTTAAAAATATGCTTAAAATCAATCGTTTAGCATTTTTTACGTAAAATCGTAAACTGCTTCCATCCCAGTTATAGTAATGGATTCCGAGAGATTTTAGTTCTCGTTTTTTCACTTTAAAAACCAACAATTAAGACCAAAAAAAAATCGTATTTTATATAAATTTTAAGCAAATTCTATTAAAAAGAAAGAATTTTCTTATGATAAAATCTTGTTTTTTTATGCAAATCTTGAAAACCCGTTTTTGAATTTTATAAAAATCAACATTAAAAAATGTTTATTTTTTTATTACTTCAATCTAAAAAATATCCAAAATAGCAAATTCGTAATTATTCGATTTCAAGAACAATTTTGCATTAAAAAGAAATAAAAAAACCGAAGTAAAATTTACTTCGGTTTTTAAATATTTAAATCGATAATAAAATTATCTCGTTACTCCCTGACTTGCGATCCAATCAGAATATTTTTTTGCATTTACATTGTGTTCTGCCAATGTCGCAGCAAATTCATGATATCCGAAACGATCGACACTTGCACAGAAATAAATATAATCGTTCTTCTCTGGGTTTAAAACCGCCTCTAATGCTGTAATATCAGGCATTGCAATTGGTCCAGGAGGAAGTCCTTTGTTTACATAAGTATTATATGGAGATCTCATTACCAAATCATTGTAAAAAACTCTTTTTATAACTTGATCAAAATTGTTATCTCTTAATTTTAAAGCATAAATGACGGTTGGATCAGCTTGCAAAGGCATTTCTAAACGTAAACGGTTTAGATAAACTCCCGCAATACGCGGTCTTTCGTCTTTCTTAACCGATTCTTTATGAACAATTGATGCTAAAATAGTAGCTTGCACTGGTGTTAAACCTTGTGCTTTTGCTTTAGCGATTCTATCAGCTGTCCAAAAATTGTGATATTCTTTAATCATTTTATCACGGAACTTCTCAGCCGAAGTATTCCAATAAATCTCATAAGTATTTGGAATAAACATTGCAAAAACGTTTTCTTCATTAAATCCGTTTGCTGCTAAGAAAGTCGAATCTTTAATCGCTTTTAATAAGGATAAACTATCCGCTTCTATTTCTTTTCCGATTCTTCCGGCAAAATTTTCTAAACGCTCTTGATTATTAAAAACCAACTTAACTGGAACATTAGAACGCATTGCTCGCACTAAGTCAATATTATTCATATCTTTCTTCAAAAGAAAACGACCTGATTTTACATTTTCTGGATAATCTCTTTTTTCGGCAACCATTTCAAAGTTGTCAAAATTCTTGATGTAAGGCGCCAAAATCTTTTTTACATCAGCATAATTTGCATCTGTTGGCACATAAACGTACACTTCTTTTTCTTCAAATTTAGTGTTCGAACTAAATATTTTACTGATTAATATAAAACCATAAATCAATAAAACTGAAATAATGGCTACGGCACTTATTGTTATTATTTTTTTTAGACTCAAAGCTTAAAATTTAAATTTGTTTGTTAATTAGCTGAAAAATTGCTTCATCTTGATAGTGGTTATGATACAAAATCCAGTCTTTTTTTATTCCGATTTTCTTGAAACCAAATTTAGTAAAAAGTGCAATACTCGCTACATTTTGCACTCCAATATTTGCATATAATTGATGCAGATTTAAATTATAAAAAGAATATTTTATTAAAAGCTCTAAAGCCTCAGAACCAATCTTTTTTCCTTGATTTTCTTCTTTCTGAACGACAATGCCAATTCCTGCCCTATTATTTCTCGGATCAAAATCGAATAAATCAATCAATCCGATAGCAGGAAAATCTTCATCTTGACAAATTGCTAAACGAAGCTGTTTTGCCTCATAAATATCCTGATGTGCATTTTCTAAATATTGTTTAATCAAAAAACGGCTATAAGGAGTTTGCGTATTGCTTACTTCCCAAATATTTTCGTCATTTTCTATGGAATAAATAAACTCTAGATCTTGAGGTTCAAGTGCACGCAAATAAATCGAATCGCCTTTTAATGTAATCATGTAGATACTTCAGATTTTAGATTGCAGATTTTAGATTTTAAAATCTGAATTGGAATTTGGTATTTAAAAAATTGGCATTTATAAATTAAATCTCAATTGTTCCTTTAAAAACAAATTTCGCAGGACCAGTCAGGAAAACATTTGTATAACCATCATTATCTTTATCAAAAGAAACGACTAGTTTTCCGCCTTCAACATTTAAATTTATCGAAGTTTTATCTGTTTCTCCAATTGCATTCATCGCAATCGCAACTGCTGTCGCTCCAGTTCCGCAAGCAAGAGTTTCATCTTCAACACCTCTTTCGTAGGTTCGTAAAGAAAAAGTATCGTTGTCTACTTTTTTAACAAAATTGACATTGCTTCCTTTTTCTCCATACAATTCACCGTAGCGAATCGCTGCTCCATTTTCTTTTACATTATAATGTTCCAAATCATCAACAATTTGAACATGATGAGGCGAACCTGTATTTAGGAAAGTATAAGAATCTTTTTTCTGAATTTCGTTTACATCAATCATTTGCAAAGAAACAATCGAATCGGCATTTACAGAAGCATGATGTAATCCGTCGGTTGCAATAAAAGTCGTTTTGTCATCAATTACTCCCAATTGATTAGCAAAAGCGACAAGACAACGACCACCGTTTCCGCACATTGAACTTTGATTTCCATCAGAGTTATAGTAAACCATTCTGAAGTCAGTTTCAGAATCATTTTCAAGTAAAATTAATCCGTCTGCTCCAATTCCGAATCGTCTGTTGCACAGACGCTCAATAAGTTTTACATCCTCTTTTGGAAAGAAATTTGTACGGTTATCTATCATTACAAAATCGTTTCCTGTACCTTGATATTTATAAAATTCTATTTGCATTTTTTAGTTGTTAGAAATACAAAAGTACGAACTATTAATTAATGAAATGTTAATCATTGTTAAAGAGCGTTAAACCGTTTTTACAAATAATTTTTTGAAGTAATTTTACGTTAAATAAAACATGAAACTTAAATTCTAATAACTTAATTACAAATTCTAATATGAAAAGATTTTCAGCCTTATTTTTAGTGTCATTATTAAGTGGTGCTATTACTCTTGGTGCTTACAAGTTATTATTTGAAAGCAACAATTCTTTTTTTGGAAAAGGAAATTCTGTTGTAACTCTTGCCCCTAACTCTTATGGAAAAAATGTTGGATTAGGTGCTGAAACATTAGATTTTACCGAAGCCGCAGACAAAACTGTACATACTGTCGTTCACGTAAAAAATGTTTCTAGAAGAACTGTCAGCAACCCAATGCTTGAATTTTTCTACGGATATGGTGGACAACAGCAGCAAGAACAAGTAGGAACTGGTTCTGGTGTAATTATTTCTGAAGATGGATACATTGTTACTAATAATCACGTAATTAAAGACGCTACAGAAATTGAAATTACTTTAAACAATAAAAAATCATATAAAGCGAAGTTAATCGGTACCGATTCTAAAATGGACATTGCTCTTTTGAAAATCAATGCTGATGAAAAACTTCCTTACACTGCTTTTGCAAATTCTGATAACGTAAAAGTTGGCGAATGGGTATTGGCTGTTGGAAATCCTTATAACTTGACTTCTACTGTAACTGCCGGAATTGTTTCAGCAAAAGCGAGAAATTTAGATCAAAGCGGAATCCAATCTTTCATTCAGACTGATGCTGCGGTAAACCCTGGTAATAGCGGTGGAGCGTTAGTAAACGCAAGAGGTGAATTAATCGGAATTAATACGATGATTTCTTCTATGACAGGTTCTTATGTTGGATATTCTTTTGCTGTTCCTTCTAATATTGCCCGAAAAATTATTGAGGATATTATGGAGTACGGAAATGTTCAAAGAGGTATTCTTGGAGTTGAAGGAGGCGAATTGAATGCAACAGCTTCTAAAGAATTGGGAGTGACAGAAACACAAGGATTCTATATTAATAGAGTTTCTAAAAATTCTGGAGCAGAAAAAGCTGGTTTAACTAAAGGTGACATCATTGTAAAACTAGATGATCAAAACATTGCAACTTATGCAGATTTATCAGGTTATATCAATACAAAACGTCCAAACGATGTTGTAAAAGTAACTTATATTAAAGAAGGAAAAACTAAAACAGTTCCTGTAACTTTAAGCAAAAATGAGTTTTACAGCGCTGAATTTAAAGGAATTGAATTAGAAAACATTGATGCTGCTGACAAGAAAAAATTCAGAATCGATTACGGTGTTAAAATTAAAAACATCAGCAATGAGAATTTAATGCAATATCAAAACGAATTAGTAGGAAATATTATCCTAAGTATTGACAATGTAAAAGCAACAAACGTTGAAACAGTTTCAAAACTTTTAAGTAAAAAAGACGAAGGACAAAGCGTTCGAATTGAAATGATCAACAGAAATGGAGAGATTTTCAGAATTATAATTTAAATCTCAGTTTTCTGTCACAGTTTTCAATTACTAAAAACTGCAAACTGTGACTGCGACTGAAAACTTCAAAAAATGCCATCTTAAGAAAATTAAGGTGGCTTTTTTATTTTCAAAAATAAATGCTAAAATAGTTTACGAAATCGATTGAAATAGATACTTTTGCGCAAAATTTTAAAATAGTGAGCATTTTATTTTTTCAATTATGAGTAACAAATCATTGTACCAAAAAGAGGTATCATTACAAGTCGACCGAAGAAAAGCCGGTGTAGAATTAATTAAAGTCATAAGCGATTTATGGTATGACAAATCAATCGAAATGGTTTTATTCAAGAATCAGTTATTGGATAAAAACGTGAGCGATATTATCAATCTTCATCAATATGCTGGAGAATTCGTAGGTAAACCAATCACCATTTTTGATTCGGTTGAAATCGCAAAAGTCGTTTTATCTTTAGATCTTCCACCAGCAAAAATAGATTTAGGAAAACTAACTTATGAATATCGTTTAGAAGATGAAAAATATCCTGATGCGAGATATTTTGTTATTGAAAAATTGAAAAAAGCAAAATCTTCAAAAGAAATCAAACCAAAAGATATTGTTTTGTACGGTTTCGGAAGAATTGGACGTTTGTTGGCGAGAGAGCTAATGTCTAAAACTGGAAAAGGAGATCAATTGCGTCTGAGAGCCATTGTAACCCGTGATAAAAATGATGCAACAAGCTTAGAGAAACGAGCTTCTCTATTGCGATATGACTCAATTCACGGCGATTTTCAAGGTTCTGTAATTGCAGACACTAAAAATAATGCATTAATTATAAACGGAACAACTGTTCATATCATTACTGCCAATTCTCCAGAAGAAATTGATTACACTACTTACGGAATCAATGATGCTTTAGTAATTGATAACACTGGTGCATTTACAACTGAAGAAGCCCTTAGAAGACATTTAACTTCAAATGGAGCAAGTAAAGTTTTGTTAACCGCTCCTGGAAAAGGTGTTCCAAATATTGTACATGGTGTTAATCACAATGAATTTAATCCTGATGAAGTAAATATTTTTTCTGCGGCATCTTGCACAACAAATGCTATTACTCCAATTTTAAAAGTAGTTGAAGAAACTCTTGGTGTTGTAAAAGGTCATTTAGAAACCATTCATGCCTACACCAACGACCAGAATCTGGTTGATAATATGCATAGAAAATATCGTCGTGGAAGAGCTGCTGCTTTAAATATGGTTATTACCGAAACTGGTGCAGGAAGTGCTGTGGCAAAAGCTTTGCCATCATTGGAAGGTAAATTAACTTCAAATGCTATTCGTGTTCCTGTTCCTAATGGCTCTCTTGTTGTATTAAATTTAGAAGTTAAGAAAGCGACATCGATTACTGCAATCAATAAAATTATGAAGAAATATGCTCTTGAAGGAGAACTTGTAGAGCAAATCAAATATTCTTTAAACAATGAATTGGTTTCGTCTGATATAGTTGGAACTTCTGCTCCATCTATTTATGACAGCAATGCTACCATTGTTTCAAAGGATGGAAAAAATATAGTGCTATATATTTGGTATGACAATGAATATGGATATAGCCATCAAGTTATTCGTTTAGCAAAATATATTGCCAAAGTAAGACGTTATACATATTATTAATTCAACCAAACTAACTTTTTTTCTTAAAACCATCAGGATTTTCTTGATGGTTTTTTGTTTTAGTTTAAATAGGAAGAACAGTAGTACTCTTTACTTCTGAAATTACAAAAACGGTATTTATTAAAGAAACTTCAGGCAGAACCGATAATTTTTTCTGATGAAAGTGATGATAACTTTCCATATCTGGAATTATGATTTTCAGCATATAATCGAAGTTTCCTGAAACGTAATTACACTCTACTACTTCTGGCAAATTCAAAATCGATTGATTAAATCCTTCCGAAGTATCATAAGTCTGTTTTGTCAACGTAACTTGGCAGTAAACTGTCAAATTATTCCCCAATTTTTTCTTGTCTAGAAGTGTGACATATTTTTCTATAATACCATCTTTTTCAAGGCGTTTCACACGATCATGAACAGGTGTCAAAGACAAATTTATTTTGTTTGCAATGTCTTTTAAAGTGTAGTGCGCATCTTCTTGTAATAGACGTAGGATTTTTTTGTCAATTTCATCTAAAGCCATAACGAAAACGTTTTATTAAAATTAGTCCGATTTAGTCATTTTTTCTTTTTGAAGAATAAATTCAGACCAAAAACAGAACATTTTTCTGTAAAAGTAAAAAATAAAATAATATTTTCTTATTTATTAAGCATTAAACCATAATTTATTCGCTATCTGTAGATTTGTAAAACAATTTCAATAAAAACAAAAAAATATAACAAAATGATAATAGGTGTTCCTAAAGAAATAAAAAATAACGAAAATAGAGTTGCTTTAACTCCTGCAGGTGTTTCTGAAATGAAAAAACACGGACATACAGTGTATGTTCAATCTACTGCTGGTTTAGGAAGCGGTTTCGCTGACGCAGAATATGCTGAAGCTGGTGCGGTTGTTTTACCAACTATTGAAGAAGTTTATGCTATTGCAGAAATGATCATCAAAGTAAAAGAGCCAATTGCTTCAGAATATCCATTGATTAAAAAAGATCAATTATTATTTACTTACTTCCACTTTGCATCTTCAGAAGAATTGACACATGCAATGTTAGAAAAAGGAGCTGTATGTTTAGCATATGAAACTGTTGAAAAAACAGATAGAAGCTTACCTTTATTAGTTCCAATGTCTGAGGTTGCTGGTCGTATGGCAATCCAACAAGGGGCAAAATACCTTGAAAAACCATTAAAAGGAAGAGGAATTCTTTTAGGAGGTGTTCCAGGTGTACCGCCAGCTAAAGTATTAGTTTTAGGTGGAGGAATTGTAGGAACTCAAGCTGCTAAAATGGCTGCTGGTTTAGGTGCTCAAGTTACTATCATGGACTTAAGCTTACCACGTTTACGTCAATTAGATGACATCATGCCAGCAAACGTAAACACAGAAATGTCTAACCACTACAACATTACAAGAGCAATTAAAGATGCTGACTTAATTGTTGGAGCAGTTTTAATTCCAGGAGCAAAAGCACCTCACTTAATCACTCGTGATATGCTTAAATTAATGCGCCCAGGAACTGTTGTTGTTGACGTAGCTGTTGACCAAGGAGGTTGTATTGAAACTTGTACTCCAACAACTCATGAAAACCCAACATTCATTATTGACGATATCGTTCACTACTGTGTAGCTAATATGCCGGGAGCTGTTCCTTACACTTCTACTTTAGCATTAACAAACGCAACTTTACCATATGCTGTACAATTAGCAAACAAAGGATGGGAAAAAGCTTGTGCAGAAAATGAAGAATTGAAAAAAGGATTGAACGTAGCTAATGGAAAAATCCTTTACAAAGGAGTTGCAGAAGCTTGGAATCTTCCTTTTAACGAAGAAATAGTATTAGCAAACGCATAGTGCTAATACTTATATAAGTGCTTACTAAATCACTATTACAAGAAGGCTTTTCTTAATTGAAAAGCCTTTTTTTATGGCATAAAAAAACCTGTCACGAAGACAGGCTTTTCAAAATATTACTATATTTTATTTTTTATTGTCAAGAACTTCAGTCATAACTTTTGCCTCGGTTCCATTTGGAAAAGTAACTTTAATTTTTTGAGCAATTGTTGGAGCAATTTCCGTAATCGCTTTTTTCTCATACGATTCACCTTTTTTGATGTGCCAACCGTAGAAAATAGCTGGAACGTGCGTATCGTAGCTATAAATAGTGCCATGTGATGTACCTGTTGGTGTATATTCTATCATTCCAGGTTTATCTACAATAACTAAATCACCATTTTGTGTAACATCATAACCTTTTGCAACAAAATTAAGAGCATAATCATTTCCAGCGTTAGCTAAAACTTCTTCTTCTGTATAAACTTTTTTAACTTGTGGTTGAGTAATTAAAAACTTTTTAAAAGCATCTTTAACTTTATCAAGATCTAATTTCTTGTCTTTAATAATTTGCTTATTGAAGAAAACATTAAAGTTTGAGTAATTTTGAATCAAATCTACACCAAATGTCTTAGTAGAGAAATCCTGCAAGCTTTTCTTAACCTCTTTAGAAGGATAATTATCTACATTATATTTACGATCTTTCAAATAGATTACATTTTCTGCGCCAGCATGGTCCGCTGTTAAGAAAAGTAAATAATTACCCTTACCAACTGTTTTATCAAGATATGCTAAAAAATCAGCAATCGTTTGATCCAATCTCAAGTAAGTATCTTGAAGCTCCATAGATCTTGGACCAAGTAAGTGTCCCACATAGTCTGTAGAAGAAAAACTAACTGTTAAGAAGTCAGTAATATTATCTTTACCTAATTCTTCTTTCTCAATAGCTCTTTTTGCAAATTCAGCTAATAAATCGTTACCAAAAGGAGTTGCTCTAATAATTCCAGCGTCGTTCTTCTCATACATTGATTTTAAATCATACGGAAAAACAGGAGCAGCACTTCCATATAGTTTACCTTCGTATGGGTTATTATCTGGAAGACTTTCGTTATAAACCGAAGCAGGCTTATACAAATCCCATCCTTTATTAATATATTTTAAGTAGTTTTTTTCATTATTGAATTCTGTAACCCATTCTGGCAGTTTTTCACCATAAAAAGTACTAGAAATAAAAGAACCTGTTTTACTATACCAGAATGCCCAGTTAGCAAAATGTCCTGCTGGTAATATAGCACCTCTATCTTTTAAGCTTAGTCCAATAACTTTTCCAGTAAAATTAGTTGCCATTCTAACTTCATCTGTAATTGTAGTACTTTGAAGGTTTTTTGGAGACATCGCGCCTTCTTCTGCTGTACCATCACCTACTGTTTTAACACCGGCATCATCAGTACAGTACGTTTCTTTACCAAGTGTTCTGCTAAACCATTCGTTACCAACAATTCCGTGAGTCGCTGGAGTCGTACCTGTGTAGATTGAAGCGTGTCCAGGAGCAGTGTAAGTTGGCATATAATTGTAATGCATATTCTGGAAAGTAAATCCATCATTCATTAATCTTTTAAAGCCGTTAGGAGAAAAATCATCTGAAAAGCGATATAAATATTCCATTTTCATTTGATCTACAACTATACCCACTACTAACTTTGGACGTTGTTGCGCACTCAAACCTGTAACAGCTAGAAGTGCTAACAATAAAATATTTTTCTTCATATTTAAAAAGTAATTTAAACACAAAAATACTCATTCAAATTCAAAAAGTCTAAAGTATCAATATTTAACCGTCAACAATTGACTATAATTTAACACTTATAGACTCAAGACTGCAGATGCTTATGGCGTTTCCCTTCGGGCCGTGCTGTCCGCTGTATCTTTTGCGGGAGGAGCGACAGGGAAAATGAGGCTCTGCGTGTCCCGCAAAAGGATGCCGCTTCCATCACTAACGCGGCTTCAGGCTAATCTGAACCCGTCATCCAATCTTGAGGCAGCTTTTTTCAAAATCATATAAAAACAGAAAACCCTATCCGAATTGGATAGGGTTTTCAAAAGAAAGGCGACGACATACTCTCCCACAATAATGCAGTACCATCTGCGCAGGCGGGCTTAACTTCTCTGTTCGGGATGGGAAGAGGTGAGCCCCGCCGCAATAACCACCTTAAGGCTATTCGCTGCAAGCAGCTTCCGACTGTTAATTATCAATTGTGAATTGTTAATGATCAATCAGACAATATTTTAACATACTGGGATAAAGAAACAAATAAGCTTTTCTAGTTAAGAAAGTTCCTTCCTCCCCGCAGGGCGGGGAGGAAAAGTCTGTGCATAAGCTTACGGATTATTAGTACTACTCGACTGTGACATTACTGCCTTTACATCTGTAGCCTATCAACGTGGTCATCTTCCACGATCCTTAAAAGAAATCTCATCTTGTGGTGGGTTTCGCGCTTATATGCTTTCAGCGCTTATCCCTTCCCAACGTAGCTACTCTGCGGTGCCCCTGGCGGGACAACAGATACACTAGAGGTTAGTCCAATTCGGTCCTCTCGTACTAGAATCAGATCCACTCAAATTTCTAACGCCCGCAGTAGATAGAGACCGAACTGTCTCACGACGTTCTGAACCCAGCTCGCGTGCCACTTTAATGGGCGAACAGCCCAACCCTTGGGACCTTCTCCAGCCCCAGGATGTGACGAGCCGACATCGAGGTGCCAAACCCCCCCGTCGATATGAGCTCTTGGGGGAGATCAGCCTGTTATCCCCGGCGTACCTTTTATCCTTTGAGCGATGGCCCTTCCATGCGGAACCACCGGATCACTATGCTCTACTTTCGTACCTGATCGACCTGTATGTCTCTCAGTCAAGCTCCCTTATGCCATTGCACTCTACGCACGGTTACCAAGCGTACTGAGGGAACCTTTAGAAGCCTCCGTTACTCTTTTGGAGGCGACCACCCCAGTCAAACTACCCACCAAGCACTGTCCCCCGCAACACGGGGTTAGGCCTCAGATAAACAAAGGGTTGTATTTCAACAATGACTCCACAGCGCCTGGCGACGCCACTTCACAGTCTCCAACCTATCCTACACATCATTTATCCAAGGTCAATACTAAGCTATAGTAAAGGTGCACAGGGTCTTTTCGTCCCACTGCGGGTAAACGGCATCTTCACCGTTACTACAATTTCACCGAGCTCATGGCTGAGACAGTGTCCAGATCGTTACACCATTCGTGCAGGTCGGAACTTACCCGACAAGGAATTTCGCTACCTTAGGACCGTTATAGTTACGGCCGCCGTTTACTGGGGCTTCAATTCAATGCTTCTCCGAAGATAACATCTCCTCTTAACCTTCCAGCACCGGGCAGGTGTCAGGCCCTATACTTCATCTTGCGATTTTGCAGAGCCCTGTGTTTTTGATAAACAGTCGCCTGGACCTCTTCACTGCGGCCCCGATTGCTCGGGGCGACCTTTCTCCCGAAGTTACAGGTCTATTTTGCCTAATTCCTTAGCCATGAATCTCTCGAGCACCTTAGGATTCTCTCCTCAACTACCTGTGTCGGTTTACGGTACTGGTTCTTACTGCCTGAAGTTTAGAGGTTTTTCTTGGAAGCCCTTAGGCGCACTATCTCTTTGTCCGAAGACTCCGAGTACTATCGCATTTCACCAAACTCTCCGGATTTGCCTAGAGAGCCTATAGCTAGGTGCTTTAACGAACTATTCCGTCAGTTCGCGGCGCTTTCATCACTCCGTCACCCCATCACAGCAATAAGAAGTACGGGAATATTAACCCGTTGGCCATCGACTGTCCCTTTCGGGTTCGCCTTAGGTCCAGACTAACCCACAGCTGATTAGCATAGCTGTGGAAACCTTAGTTTTTCGGTGTGCGGGTTTCTCGCCCGCATTATCGTTACTTATGCCTACATTTTCTTTTCTGACCGGTCCAGCATACCTTACGATACACCTTCAGCCCTGTCAGAATGCTCCCCTACCACTTGCACATACATGCAAATCCATAGCTTCGGTAATATGCTTATGCCCGATTATTATCCATGCTCGTCCGCTCGACTAGTGAGCTGTTACGCACTCTTTAAATGAATGGCTGCTTCCAAGCCAACATCCTAGCTGTCTGGGCAGACAAACCTCGTTCTTTCAACTTAGCATATATTTGGGGACCTTAGCTGATGGTCTGGGTTCTTTCCCTCTCGGACTTGGACCTTAGCACCCAAGCCCTCACTGCTGCAAAACATTATATAGCATTCGGAGTTTGTCAGGAATTGGTAGGCGGTGAAGCCCCCGCATCCAATCAGTAGCTCTACCTCTATATAACTATTATCAGCGCTGCACCTAAATGCATTTCGGGGAGTACGAGCTATTTCCGAGTTTGATTGGCCTTTCACCCCTACCCACAGGTCATCCGAAGACTTTTCAACGTCAACCGGTTCGGTCCTCCACTGTGTGTTACCACAGCTTCAACCTGCCCATGGGTAGATCACACGGTTTCGCGTCTAACACTACTGACTAAAGCGCCCTATTCAGACTCGCTTTCGCTGCGGATCCATGGCTTAACCACTTATCCTTGCCAGCAGCGTTAACTCGTAGGCTCATTATGCAAAAGGCACGCCGTCACCCCACGAAAGGGCTCCGACCGCTTGTAGGCGCATGGTTTCAGGATCTATTTCACTCCGTTATTCACGGTTCTTTTCACCTTTCCCTCACGGTACTGGTTCACTATCGGTCTCTCAGGAGTATTTAGCCTTAGCGGATGGTCCCGCCGAATTCAGACAGGGTTTCACGTGCCCCGCCCTACTCAGGATGCCGCTATCCATTACGCTCGTTGCCCATACGGGGCTGTCACCCTCTATGGCGCTCCTTTCCAGAAGCTTCCGGTTCCTTGCGCATGAAATGTCGCGGTCCTACAACCCCGGCAATGCCGTAACAATGCCGGTTTGGGCTAATCCGCGTTCGCTCGCCACTACTTACGGAATCACTTTTGTTTTCTTCTCCTCCGCCTACTTAGATGTTTCAGTTCAGCGGGTTTGCCCACCTATCGGTGTGCTATATCTTCAATATAGCGGGTTGCCCCATTCGGATACCTGCGGATCGATCGGTGTGTGCCCGTCCCCGCAGCTTTTCGCAGCTTATCACGTCCTTCATCGCCTCTGAGAGCCTAGGCATCCCCCATGCGCCCTTATTTTGCTTATTGCACCAATCTTGCCTGTTAGAACAAGACCGTTTTTTTTGTTTTTATCATTGCCGATAAAAACGCTTTCTACTTTCTTATTATTTTCTTATCCCAATATGTCAATGAACTTTTACCTACCGTTTTTACGGCAGCTTCGTGGAGAATAACGGAGTCGAACCGTTGACCTCCTGCGTGCAAGGCAGGCGCTCTAGCCAGCTGAGCTAATCCCCCAAATCTAATGATGAATTGTGAATTATGAATTATGAATTAAGATTCATAACGCTTCAACTCTAGAATTTCCTTCTCTTCAAGCTTTAAAAAGTAGTCCCGGGCAGACTCGAACTGCCGACCCCTACATTATCAGTGTAGTACTCTAACCAGCTGAGCTACGAGACTCTGTTTTTTTTTACTTAAAAGTTTATTTCTTTAAATTAACAGCAAGAGTAATGCAATTTCACGATCCAAAACCTAAAACAGGCATCTTATTTCCCAAGCGTGCCTTCCGGCTAACACTTTGGGCTCTAGAAAGGAGGTGTTCCAGCCGCACCTTCCGGTACGGCTACCTTGTTACGACTTAGCCCTAGTTACCAGTTTTACCCTAGGCAGCTCCTTGCGGTCACCGACTTCAGGCACCCCCAGCTTCCATGGCTTGACGGGCGGTGTGTACAAGGCCCGGGAACGTATTCACCGGATCATGGCTGATATCCGATTACTAGCGATTCCAGCTTCACGGAGTCGAGTTGCAGACTCCGATCCGAACTGTGACCGGCTTTATAGATTCGCTCCCCCTCGCGGGGTGGCTGCTCTCTGTACCGGCCATTGTAGCACGTGTGTAGCCCAAGGCGTAAGGGCCGTGATGATTTGACGTCATCCCCACCTTCCTCACAGTTTGCACTGGCAGTCTTGTTAGAGTTCCCGACACTACTCGCTGGCAACTAACAACAGGGGTTGCGCTCGTTATAGGACTTAACCTGACACCTCACGGCACGAGCTGACGACAACCATGCAGCACCTTGTAAACTGTCTTGCGAAAGATCTGTTTCCAAATCGGTCAGTCTGCATTTAAGCCTTGGTAAGGTTCCTCGCGTATCATCGAATTAAACCACATGCTCCACCGCTTGTGCGGGCCCCCGTCAATTCCTTTGAGTTTCAAACTTGCGTTCGTACTCCCCAGGTGGGATACTTATCACTTTCGCTTAGCCACTGAAGTTGCCCCCAACAGCTAGTATCCATCGTTTACGGCGTGGACTACCAGGGTATCTAATCCTGTTCGCTACCCACGCTTTCGTCCATCAGCGTCAATCCATTGGTAGCAACCTGCCTTCGCAATTGGTATTCCATGTAATCTCTAAGCATTTCACCGCTACACTACATATTCTAGTTGCTTCCCAATAATTCAAGTCCTGCAGTATCAATGGCCGTTCCACCGTTGAGCGATGGGCTTTCACCACTGACTTACAAGACCGCCTACAGACCCTTTAAACCCAATGATTCCGGATAACGCTTGGATCCTCCGTATTACCGCGGCTGCTGGCACGGAGTTAGCCGATCCTTATTCTTACGGTACCGTCAGGCTCCTACACGTAGGAGTGTTTCTTCCCGTACAAAAGCAGTTTACAATCCATAGGACCGTCATCCTGCACGCGGCATGGCTGGTTCAGGCTTGCGCCCATTGACCAATATTCCTCACTGCTGCCTCCCGTAGGAGTCTGGTCCGTGTCTCAGTACCAGTGTGGGGGATCTCCCTCTCAGGACCCCTACCCATCGTTGCCTTGGTAAGCCGTTACCTTACCAACAAGCTAATGGGACGCATGCTCATCTTCCACCGTTGTGACTTTAATAACCGAACCATGCGGTCCGGTTATGCTATGAGGTATTAATCCAAATTTCTCTGGGCTATCCCTCTGTGGAAGGCAGATTGCATACGCGTTACGCACCCGTGCGCCGGTCTCAAATTCCGAAGAACTCTACCCCTCGACTTGCATGTGTTAAGCCTGCCGCTAGCGTTCATCCTGAGCCAGGATCAAACTCTTCATCGTATATTTTAATAATGTATATGCGACGCCTTGCTATCGGTTCTTTTAAAAATCTTTCGATTCCATTACTCTTATTCTATTTTGTTTTGAAATCTCTTTCAAAACGGCTGTCAATTCAATATGTCTACGAACGTGTCTTTTTCTTTTTCCGCTTGTGTTTCAAAGCGGGTGCAAAACTAAAACTTCTTTCTGTTTCTCGCAAGAAAAACTTGAAAAATTTTTGAAGCTTTCTTATCGCCTCATCTTTTCCGTTTTTCTTCCAATCCTTCAATGAGCTTCCGTGTTTTGCGGGGTGCAAATGTAAAAAGCTTTTTCTTTTCCCGCAAGCTTTTTTCAATCTTTTTTTCGAAAATCTCTTTCCTTAAAATGTGATCAGACTGCCGGAATGTCTAAGAGCGCTTTTCGCCGTTGCGGGTGCAAAAGTAGTGCCTTTTTCCGCTTTTCCAACACTTTTCCCAGACTTTTTTCAATCTTTTTTCAGATTATTTCTTAACTGTCTGGCAACGGATGCTTTACAGACTAAAGTTTTTTTAAACGCTTGAAGGATTTTTCTGCGTTCTGCTGTCCTTTGGGCTATTTTGCCGCAAAGACGCTAAGGCGCGAAAGCCATTTTTCTGCCGTTTTTAATCTTTAGTGCCGTTTTTAGAAGACAAATAAAGCCGAAAGCTTCTTCTGGAAACCGGTGCCATAGCCCCGATAGAAGCGGAAATCCTTTTGCTTTTTTCTTTAAAACACAAACAGATCTGAACATCTTTCTATCCAAAATTTAAAATAACATTCATCAATAAAGAAATTGCTACTCGTTTTTGCATTTTTTTACAAAACCAAAACATGACAGTTATCCAATATCTAGAAACATCTTCACAGAAAAAAAGACCAGTTTTATCAATTCATAATTAACCTCAAAAGTAAAGATAAACAATGCAGAAAAATATTTGTCAAAAATTAATTGCAAAATTATTTTAGACACCTTCATACCTAATCAGACTATACCATATTTTTTTGAGAAAAGCATTATCCAGGCTTACGGAAATACAAGCATCAAAAAAGAACACTCCCTCCATTCAGAAGAATCCCGCATAAATAAAACATTATTAACCAAAAGAAATTTAATTCAAAAGAGTATAAATAAAATTCAAAAAAAATTACCATACACATTGTCTTCAAAAACAACAAGCAGTAAATATTTAAGCACACTAATAGAGAGCTTCCTTCGAGTCAGACTGCCCGCTAAATCTTTTACAAAAAAAGCTTTAGAAGTGCAACATTTAGCAAAATGATACGTCTTATATCCCTAACGCGATCCTGTATAAAGAAGAGTTTATTTTTCAAAAGAAATTCTAATTCTAAAACTTAGGGACAAAATTCCAAACTCAAAGAATTAAAAATTCTCAGCTTCAATTACACCTCAATAAACTTTGCAAACTTTACCACTTTGCAAGGACTACAAAATAAAACTCATTGCACTCTTTTCAGCTAAATCCTAATGTGGATCTCCATACAGCTTTACATACTTCATAACTCTCAAGAAGAATCATCGACTAAGTTCTCTGCGGTTAAATTTTCAAAGCAAACCTGCCAGAAAGCAGAAAATCCTGCCCGACAAATCGAGAAGGACTTAAAAGAAAGGCGACGGCCCCATAGTTGCCGTGTCTCCCACACGGCTTCAATATTATTTTCCAAAAACAAAAAAATCCCCATCAGATTAATGATGAGGATTCTTAAAAGAAAGGCGACGACATACTCTCCCACATGACTGCAGTACCATCTGCGCAGGCGGGCTTAACTTCTCTGTTCGGGATGGGAAGAGGTGAGCCCCGCCGCAATAACCACCTTAAGGCTATTCGCTGCAAGCAGCTTCCGACTGTTATTTATCAATTGTGAATTGTTAATGATCAATCAGACAATATTTTAACATACTGGGATAAAGAAACAAATAAGCTTTTCTAGTTAAGAAAGTTCCTTCCTCCCCGCAGGGCGGGGAGGAAAAGTCTGTGCATAAGCTTACGGATTATTAGTACTACTCGACTGTGACATTACTGCCTTTACATCTGTAGCCTATCAACGTGGTCATCTTCCACGATCCTTAAAAGAAATCTCATCTTGTGGTGGGTTTCGCGCTTATATGCTTTCAGCGCTTATCCCTTCCCAACGTAGCTACTCTGCGGTGCCCCTGGCGGGACAACAGATACACTAGAGGTTAGTCCAATTCGGTCCTCTCGTACTAGAATCAGATCCACTCAAATTTCTAACGCCCGCAGTAGATAGAGACCGAACTGTCTCACGACGTTCTGAACCCAGCTCGCGTGCCACTTTAATGGGCGAACAGCCCAACCCTTGGGACCTTCTCCAGCCCCAGGATGTGACGAGCCGACATCGAGGTGCCAAACCCCCCCGTCGATATGAGCTCTTGGGGGAGATCAGCCTGTTATCCCCGGCGTACCTTTTATCCTTTGAGCGATGGCCCTTCCATGCGGAACCACCGGATCACTATGCTCTACTTTCGTACCTGATCGACCTGTATGTCTCTCAGTCAAGCTCCCTTATGCCATTGCACTCTACGCACGGTTACCAAGCGTACTGAGGGAACCTTTAGAAGCCTCCGTTACTCTTTTGGAGGCGACCACCCCAGTCAAACTACCCACCAAGCACTGTCCCCCGCAACACGGGGTTAGGCCTCAGATAAACAAAGGGTTGTATTTCAACAATGACTCCACAGCGCCTGGCGACGCCACTTCACAGTCTCCAACCTATCCTACACATCATTTATCCAAGGTCAATACTAAGCTATAGTAAAGGTGCACAGGGTCTTTTCGTCCCACTGCGGGTAAACGGCATCTTCACCGTTACTACAATTTCACCGAGCTCATGGCTGAGACAGTGTCCAGATCGTTACACCATTCGTGCAGGTCGGAACTTACCCGACAAGGAATTTCGCTACCTTAGGACCGTTATAGTTACGGCCGCCGTTTACTGGGGCTTCAATTCAATGCTTCTCCGAAGATAACATCTCCTCTTAACCTTCCAGCACCGGGCAGGTGTCAGGCCCTATACTTCATCTTGCGATTTTGCAGAGCCCTGTGTTTTTGATAAACAGTCGCCTGGACCTCTTCACTGCGGCCCCGATTGCTCGGGGCGACCTTTCTCCCGAAGTTACAGGTCTATTTTGCCTAATTCCTTAGCCATGAATCTCTCGAGCACCTTAGGATTCTCTCCTCAACTACCTGTGTCGGTTTACGGTACTGGTTCTTACTGCCTGAAGTTTAGAGGTTTTTCTTGGAAGCCCTTAGGCGCACTATCTCTTTGTCCGAAGACTCCGAGTACTATCGCATTTCACCAAACTCTCCGGATTTGCCTAGAGAGCCTATAGCTAGGTGCTTTAACGAACTATTCCGTCAGTTCGCGGCGCTTTCATCACTCCGTCACCCCATCACAGCAATAAGAAGTACGGGAATATTAACCCGTTGGCCATCGACTGTCCCTTTCGGGTTCGCCTTAGGTCCAGACTAACCCACAGCTGATTAGCATAGCTGTGGAAACCTTAGTTTTTCGGTGTGCGGGTTTCTCGCCCGCATTATCGTTACTTATGCCTACATTTTCTTTTCTGACCGGTCCAGCATACCTTACGATACACCTTCAGCCCTGTCAGAATGCTCCCCTACCACTTGCACATACATGCAAATCCATAGCTTCGGTAATATGCTTATGCCCGATTATTATCCATGCTCGTCCGCTCGACTAGTGAGCTGTTACGCACTCTTTAAATGAATGGCTGCTTCCAAGCCAACATCCTAGCTGTCTGGGCAGACAAACCTCGTTCTTTCAACTTAGCATATATTTGGGGACCTTAGCTGATGGTCTGGGTTCTTTCCCTCTCGGACTTGGACCTTAGCACCCAAGCCCTCACTGCTGCAAAACATTATATAGCATTCGGAGTTTGTCAGGAATTGGTAGGCGGTGAAGCCCCCGCATCCAATCAGTAGCTCTACCTCTATATAACTATTATCAGCGCTGCACCTAAATGCATTTCGGGGAGTACGAGCTATTTCCGAGTTTGATTGGCCTTTCACCCCTACCCACAGGTCATCCGAAGACTTTTCAACGTCAACCGGTTCGGTCCTCCACTGTGTGTTACCACAGCTTCAACCTGCCCATGGGTAGATCACACGGTTTCGCGTCTAACACTACTGACTAAAGCGCCCTATTCAGACTCGCTTTCGCTGCGGATCCATGGCTTAACCACTTATCCTTGCCAGCAGCGTTAACTCGTAGGCTCATTATGCAAAAGGCACGCCGTCACCCCACGAAAGGGCTCCGACCGCTTGTAGGCGCATGGTTTCAGGATCTATTTCACTCCGTTATTCACGGTTCTTTTCACCTTTCCCTCACGGTACTGGTTCACTATCGGTCTCTCAGGAGTATTTAGCCTTAGCGGATGGTCCCGCCGAATTCAGACAGGGTTTCACGTGCCCCGCCCTACTCAGGATGCCGCTATCCATTACGCTCGTTGCCCATACGGGGCTGTCACCCTCTATGGCGCTCCTTTCCAGAAGCTTCCGGTTCCTTGCGCATGAAATGTCGCGGTCCTACAACCCCGGCAATGCCGTAACAATGCCGGTTTGGGCTAATCCGCGTTCGCTCGCCACTACTTACGGAATCACTTTTGTTTTCTTCTCCTCCGCCTACTTAGATGTTTCAGTTCAGCGGGTTTGCCCACCTATCGGTGTGCTATATCTTCAATATAGCGGGTTGCCCCATTCGGATACCTGCGGATCGATCGGTGTGTGCCCGTCCCCGCAGCTTTTCGCAGCTTATCACGTCCTTCATCGCCTCTGAGAGCCTAGGCATCCCCCATGCGCCCTTATTTTGCTTATTGCACCAATCTTGCCTGTTAGAACAAGACCGTTTTTTTTGTTTTTATCATTGCCGATAAAAACGCTTTCTACTTTCTTATTATTTTCTTATCCCAATATGTCAATGAACTTTTACCTACCGTTTTTACGGCAGCTTCGTGGAGAATAACGGAGTCGAACCGTTGACCTCCTGCGTGCAAGGCAGGCGCTCTAGCCAGCTGAGCTAATCCCCCAAATCTAATGATGAATTGTGAATTATGAATTATGAATTAAGATTCATAACGCTTCAACTCTAGAATTTCCTTCTCTTCAAGCTTTAAAAAGTAGTCCCGGGCAGACTCGAACTGCCGACCCCTACATTATCAGTGTAGTACTCTAACCAGCTGAGCTACGAGACTCTGTTTTTTTTTACTTAAAAGTTTATTTCTTTAAATTAACAGCAAGAGTAATGCAATTTCACGATCCAAAACCTAAAACAGGCATCTTATTTCCCAAGCGTGCCTTCCGGCTAACACTTTGGGCTCTAGAAAGGAGGTGTTCCAGCCGCACCTTCCGGTACGGCTACCTTGTTACGACTTAGCCCTAGTTACCAGTTTTACCCTAGGCAGCTCCTTGCGGTCACCGACTTCAGGCACCCCCAGCTTCCATGGCTTGACGGGCGGTGTGTACAAGGCCCGGGAACGTATTCACCGGATCATGGCTGATATCCGATTACTAGCGATTCCAGCTTCACGGAGTCGAGTTGCAGACTCCGATCCGAACTGTGACCGGCTTTATAGATTCGCTCCCCCTCGCGGGGTGGCTGCTCTCTGTACCGGCCATTGTAGCACGTGTGTAGCCCAAGGCGTAAGGGCCGTGATGATTTGACGTCATCCCCACCTTCCTCACAGTTTGCACTGGCAGTCTTGTTAGAGTTCCCGACACTACTCGCTGGCAACTAACAACAGGGGTTGCGCTCGTTATAGGACTTAACCTGACACCTCACGGCACGAGCTGACGACAACCATGCAGCACCTTGTAAACTGTCTTGCGAAAGATCTGTTTCCAAATCGGTCAGTCTGCATTTAAGCCTTGGTAAGGTTCCTCGCGTATCATCGAATTAAACCACATGCTCCACCGCTTGTGCGGGCCCCCGTCAATTCCTTTGAGTTTCAAACTTGCGTTCGTACTCCCCAGGTGGGATACTTATCACTTTCGCTTAGCCACTGAAGTTGCCCCCAACAGCTAGTATCCATCGTTTACGGCGTGGACTACCAGGGTATCTAATCCTGTTCGCTACCCACGCTTTCGTCCATCAGCGTCAATCCATTGGTAGCAACCTGCCTTCGCAATTGGTATTCCATGTAATCTCTAAGCATTTCACCGCTACACTACATATTCTAGTTGCTTCCCAATAATTCAAGTCCTGCAGTATCAATGGCCGTTCCACCGTTGAGCGATGGGCTTTCACCACTGACTTACAAGACCGCCTACAGACCCTTTAAACCCAATGATTCCGGATAACGCTTGGATCCTCCGTATTACCGCGGCTGCTGGCACGGAGTTAGCCGATCCTTATTCTTACGGTACCGTCAGGCTCCTACACGTAGGAGTGTTTCTTCCCGTACAAAAGCAGTTTACAATCCATAGGACCGTCATCCTGCACGCGGCATGGCTGGTTCAGGCTTGCGCCCATTGACCAATATTCCTCACTGCTGCCTCCCGTAGGAGTCTGGTCCGTGTCTCAGTACCAGTGTGGGGGATCTCCCTCTCAGGACCCCTACCCATCGTTGCCTTGGTAAGCCGTTACCTTACCAACAAGCTAATGGGACGCATGCTCATCTTCCACCGTTGTGACTTTAATAACCGAACCATGCGGTCCGGTTATGCTATGAGGTATTAATCCAAATTTCTCTGGGCTATCCCTCTGTGGAAGGCAGATTGCATACGCGTTACGCACCCGTGCGCCGGTCTCAAATTCCGAAGAACTCTACCCCTCGACTTGCATGTGTTAAGCCTGCCGCTAGCGTTCATCCTGAGCCAGGATCAAACTCTTCATCGTATATTTTAATAATGTATATGCGACGCCTTGCTATCGGTTCTTTTAAAAATCTTTCGATTCCATTACTCTTATTCTATTTTGTTTTGAAATCTCTTTCAAAACGGCTGTCAATTCAATATGTCTACGAACGTGTCTTTTTCTTTTTCCGCTTGTGTTTCAAAGCGGGTGCAAAACTAAAACTTCTTTCTGTTTCTCGCAAGAAAAACTTGAAAAATTTTTGAAGCTTTCTTATCGCCTCATCTTTTCCGTTTTTCTTCCAATCCTTCAATGAGCTTCCGTGTTTTGCGGGGTGCAAATGTAAAAAGCTTTTTCTTTTCCCGCAAGCTTTTTTCAATCTTTTTTTTCGAAAATCTCTTTCCTTAAAATGTGATCAGGCTGCCGGAATGTCTAAGAGCGCTTTTCGCCGTTGCGGGTGCAAAAGTAGTGCCTTTTTCCGCTTTTCCAAGCTTTTTTAAAGAGTTTTTTTTAAGTTTTTCTGCCTTTTCCCCTAACCTTCTCATAACGCGGAGTTTACATTTTGGATATTTTTCACAGAACGTAAGGCTTTTCTTCGTATGTCTGGTATTTTCTTATTTTGCCATACTTTCCGACATCAGTTTTTATCGGATTTTCAGCATTTGGCGCCTTTTTCAAAAGTTTTTTCATGCTTACGAAATCTTCCATTTCCCGAATTGCCTCTCCTGAAACCGCTTTCTTAGCCCCGATAGGAGCGGAAATCCTTTTGGGGCCGGGGTTCGGCCCCAAAAGATTGAAGCGCATAGCGGGAAAAAGCTCCTAAAAAAACAAAATCCCAATCTTTTAAATTCCAAATTCCAAAACTTTAAAGAACTTCAGTTGCGGTCTGAATGGCAAATGAAGCTTTCTCCTTATATATGCATAAAAAATAAACCCGACAGGTTTTGAAAACCTGTCGGGTTGAAACAAGAGCTATTCTTATAGCACAACAAAACTATACTTATATATAATAGAGTAAACTTATACATATATATTGTATGTATTTTTGTAATCATGTATATTTGCATTCACAAAATTATAAACAATGATCAAGATTACTTTACCCGATGGGTCAATTAGAGAGTTCGCTTCGGGCGTAACTCCAATGGAGGTCGCTAAAAACATTAGCGAAGGTTTTGCAAGAAATGTCATTTCTGCATCTTTTAATGGTACAACTATTGAAACCGAGACTCCATTAACGACCGACGGTAATCTTATTTTATATACTTGGAATGATGCCGAAGGTAAAAAAGCTTTCTGGCACTCGACTTCGCACGTAATGGCTCAAGCTCTTGAGGAATTGTACCCTGGAATTAAATTGACTCTTGGGCCTGCGATTGCTAATGGCTTCTATTATGATGTTGATTTTGAAGACCAGAAAATTTCTGAAGCTGATTTTAAAAAAATCGAAGACCGAATTCTTGAAATCGCAAGAGGAAAGTTTGATTTTAAAATGCGTCCAGTGACTAAAGCAGAAGCTTTAGAAATGTATAAAGATAACGTTTACAAAACTGAATTGATTTCAAATCTTGAAGACGGAACTATTACTTTCTGCGACCATTCTACTTTTACTGATTTATGCCGTGGTGGACATATTCCGAACACTGGAATTATCAAAGCTGTAAAAATCATGAGTGTTGCCGGTGCTTATTGGAGAGGTGATGAGAAAAACAAACAGTTAACTCGTGTTTATGGAACTTCTTTTCCTAAACAAAAAGATTTGACTGAATACCTTGAACTTCTTGAAGAAGCTAAACGTCGTGATCACCGTAAACTTGGAAAAGAGCTTGAATTATTTGCTTTTTCTCAAAAAGTGGGTCAAGGTTTACCTTTATGGTTACCAAAAGGTGCTGCTTTAAGAGATCGATTGGAGCAATTTTTGAAAAGAGCTCAGAAAAAAGCTGGATACGAACAAGTTGTCAGTCCTCATATTGGACAGAAAGAACTTTATGTTACTTCTGGCCACTATGCTAAATATGGAGCTGATAGTTTCCAACCAATTCACACTCCAGCAGAAGGTGAAGAATTTTTATTAAAACCAATGAACTGCCCTCACCACTGTGAGATTTACAATGTAAGACCTTGGTCATATAAAGATTTGCCTAAGCGTTATGCTGAATTTGGTACTGTTTATAGATATGAGCAATCAGGAGAATTACATGGTTTAACTCGCGTTAGAGGCTTTACTCAAGATGATGCGCACATTTTCTGTACTCCAGAGCAATTGGATGAAGAGTTCAAAAAAGTAATTGACCTTGTATTATATGTATTTGGTTCGTTAGGTTTTGAAAACTTTACAGCTCAAATTTCGTTAAGAGATCAAGAAAACAGAGACAAATATATTGGAACTGATGAAAACTGGGAAAAAGCTGAAAATGCAATTATCAATGCAGCAAAAGACAAAGGTCTAAATACTGTTGTAGAATATGGTGAAGCAGCGTTTTATGGTCCGAAACTAGATTTCATGGTAAAAGATGCTTTGGGAAGACAATGGCAGTTAGGAACTATTCAGGTAGATTATAATTTACCTGAGCGTTTTGAATTGACTTACAAAGGTGCTGATAATGAATTACATCGCCCTGTTATGATTCACAGAGCTCCTTTTGGATCTATGGAACGTTTTATAGCAATTTTACTAGAGCATACAGCAGGAAATTTCCCACTTTGGCTGATGCCTGAGCAAGCTATTATCTTGTCTTTGAGCGAGAAATACGAAAATTATGCTAAAAAAGTTTTAGATTTGCTAGAAAATCACGAAATTCGCGCCCTAATTGACAACCGAAACGAAACTATCGGTAAGAAAATTAGAGATGCAGAAATGCAGAAAATCCCATTTATGCTTATCGTTGGTGAGGAAGAAGAGAAAAACGGCACGATTTCTATTCGTCGTCACGGACAAGAAGGAAAAGGTAATATCACAGTTTCGATCGCCGAATTTGCTGCGATTGTAGACGAAGAAATAAAAAAGACATTAAAAGTATTTACAGTTTAACTTAAATTAGAAAGTCATAGCAATAAAAAGTAACAGAGGTTTTCAACCTCGAGTAGAAAAAAAAGATGCACACAGAATAAACAATCTTATTCGTGTTCCAGAAGTACGTCTTGTAGGTGAGAATATTGAACCTGGCGTTTTTAAAATAGCTGATGCATTGCGTTTAGCAGATCAGCTTGAGTTAGATTTGGTTGAAATTTCTCCAAATGCTGAGCCGCCAGTTTGTAAAATCATGGACTACAAGAAATTTGTTTATGAACAAAAGAAACGTGATAAAGCATTAAAGGCTAAATCTTCTCAGGTTGTTGTAAAAGAAATTCGTTTTGGTCCTCAGACAGATGAGCACGATTATGAGTTTAAAAGAAAGAACGCTGAAAAATTCTTGAAAGAAGGAGCTAAATTAAAAGCTTTCGTTTTCTTTAAAGGACGTTCTATCATTTACAAAGATCAAGGTCAGATTCTATTATTACGTCTTGCACAGGACTTAGAGGAACATGGTAAAGTTGAGGCAATGCCTGTTCTGGAAGGAAAGAGAATGATCATGTTCATTGCTCCTAAGAAAAAGAAATAAGTCGAAAGCTTAAAGTCTTAAAGTCGAAAGTCATAAACTGACTTTTGACTTTAAACTTTTAAACTTTTAGACTGAAGATATAAGTAAGTAAGAATAAATTAAAAAACTAGGAAAAATGCCTAAAATGAAAACAAAATCTAGCGCTAAGAAACGTTTTAAAGTTACTGGCTCTGGAAAGATTAAAAGAAAGCATGCTTTTAAAAGTCACATCTTGACTAAAAAATCTAAAAAACGTAAATTAGCTTTGACACACTCAGCGCTAGTTCACCAAACAGATATGAGAAGCATTAAACAACAATTAAGAATTATCTAATAATTCTTTAGGTTAAAAAATTATTTATATAACCTTGGAGTATGGCTTTAAGTTCCTTTGATTCAATTCAGGACGCCTGCTACAAAAACACATTAAAATTATGCCAAGATCGGTAAATTCAGTTGCTAAAAGAGCAAGAAGAAAAAAAATAATGAAGCAAGCCAAAGGTTTCTTTGGAAGACGTAAAAACGTTTGGACAGTTGCTAAGAATGCAGTAGAGAAAGCGATGAGCTACGCTTACCGCGATAGAAAACAAAACAAAAGAAATTTCCGTTCATTATGGATTCAACGTATCAACGCTGGAGCTAGATTAGAAGGAATGTCTTATTCTCAATTCATGGGTAAAGTTAAAGCTAATGGAATCGAATTGAACAGAAAAGTTCTTGCTGATTTAGCTATGAACCACCCAGAAGCTTTCAAAGCTATTCTTAATAAAGTAAAATAAAACGTTTTATAAACTCAATTTAAGATTACTTACTTATTATATAAAACCATTCGTTAACGCGAATGGTTTTTTTGTTTAAAGAAGTTTCAATTGTCCTGTTTTTCTAAAAAACAAAATTTAAAAAGTACATTTGTATAAAACTAAAACTGTTTTATGCACAAAGCTCTTTTGGATCATATTAAAAAATTCATTTCTCTTGGACCTTCAGATATTGATAAATTAGAATCATGCCTAGAACTTTCTAAAATAAAAAAGAAAGAACATATTTTAGAAGAAGGTCAAATATGCAACACTATGTATTTTGTTGTTAAAGGCTGTATGCGGCAGTATATTATTAACTCTAAAGGAGCTGAACAAACGTTGCAATTTGGTATCGAAAATTGGTGGATTACTGATTATTTAAGTTACCACAATCATGTTCCTTCAAGCTTTTATTTACAGGCAGTAGAAAATTCAGAAGTCATTGCTATTGACAAAACAATTTTAGAATCTCTGCTGATTGAAATACCGAATCTAGAAAGGTACTTCAGAATAGTTACTCAAAAAAGTTTTGGCGCTATGCAAATGCGTATCAAATTCTTATTTACAATGTCAGCGGAAGAAAGATATCATCACTTTAATGATCACTTTCCTGATTTTGTACAGCGTGTTCCTCAATATATGCTTGCCTCCTATTTGGATTTTTCCGCAGAATTTATGAGTAAAATAAGAGCTGGAAAAGTCTGATTTGAATTTCTTGAAGTAGTTCAAGTTTTTGAAAGTATACATTACTGACCTTTGTAATGAACTTTTAAAACATAAAAAAATGAAATCAAGAATCGTTATCCCGAATGTTGCTCCAGAAGCTTATAATGCTTTATTAAATCTAGAAAAATATATCTCATCTACTTCATTAACTCCTGTACACAAGGAATTAATCAAAATCCGTGCTTCACAAATCAATGGCTGTGCATTTTGTATTAACATGCACACTGCAGACGCTCGAAAGCATGGTATTTCTGAACAAAGAATTTATTTAATTAGCGCTTGGCGTGAAGCCGATTTTTATAATGAAGAAGAAAAAGCAATCTTAGCGTTAACAGAACAAGTTACATTAATTGGCAATAATGTTTCAGATGAAGTTTACGAAAATGCTGCTAAATTATTTGATGAAAAATATCTTGCCGAAATACTTTTAGCCATCATCACAATTAACTCATGGAATAGATTAGCAATTACTACTGGAATGAGAGCAGAATAATTTATAAGGATAATATTTACATCATTTTCAAACTTTAACAACCCTCTCTGTGAGGGTTTGTTTGTATATAATTGTAAATGAATAGGCAAAAAATAACGAATTCATCTTTTTACAAAAACAGGTATTTATACTCTTTCACAAGAACTGAGATTTTTTATTTTTGACGCATGACACCAAAGGGAATACCATTTTTACTATATATAATTCTAATTTTTACATTTTTTTTTGCCTGTCAGAAGGGAAAAAACTTCACAGCAGACGATCTAAATAATAAGGTCAGAATAGAGAAAATTATCAATACAGCTGATTCATTCTACAAGATTAAAAAGTTTGATAGCGCATTTTATTTCTACAACAGAGCGAGAACGAAATGCAATCCTACTGAAGATGCCAAAAGTTACGTTTATTGCATGTATTACATGGCAGAAATTCAACAAAATCATGAAGATTTTATTGGAAGCACTAAGACAGCAACAGAAACAATTCCTTATTTAAACAAAATAAACGATCCAAATCACATATGGAATATTTACAGTGTTTTAGGCAGAAACTATTATTACACTTATGATTATCCAAATGCAATTTACTATTATTCAAAAGCATTTGTTTTGAAAGTAGACAGAATCAACGTACTTGAAGCAAAAAACAATATTGCGGCCATTTATATCAACCAAGGCAAATACGATAAAGCATTGCAAATTTTCTTATCCATAAGCAAAGAAAAAACTGTACAGGAAAAACCAATATATTATTCCAAAATACTCGATTATATTGGCATTTGTTATTTCAAACTCAAGAATTCGAAAGCTTTGTCTTTTTTTGAAAAGAGTATACATATAAACTCTGAAGCAAAGTATGAAGATGGTTTAGGCAAAACGTATTATAATCTTGCTCAATATTATCAAAACAATAAGTCTTTATCGATGATGTATGCCAAATTAAGCTACAAAAACTACACCTTATCCGGCAATACTAATGATCGCTTACTTGCATTAAAATTTATTATAGAAAACACTGATTCTGCCGCAGAAATAAAAGAAAAGGCTCTTCTTTATATAAAAGAGAATCACCGTATTTATGCCTTTAGACAAAAAGCAAAAAATCAATTTGCAAAAATGAAATATGATTCCAAAAGGGAAAAAGAGGAAAACTTAAAATTAAAGGCTCAAAAAATCAAAAACGAACTTCAATTAGAAAAACAGGAAAGCAAAAATATTATTTCATATATCATAATCATATTAGCATCATGCTTGATTGTGGTTGTCTATTACTATTTAACTGCACGAAATAATCGTCAAAAAATTGAAGCAACTTATCAAAGCGAAACGCGAATTTCAAAAAGACTTCATGACGAATTAGCTAATGACATTTATCATACGCTTGCTTTTGTTGAGAATAGAAATCTTTCTACTGAAGAAAACCGAAATCATTTACTGAAAAAGCTAGATGATATTTATTCTCGAACAAGAGATGTATCCAAGGAAAACTATCCTATTTTGAGCAACCAAAATTATACAGTTTCACTTAAAGAGATGATTTCTGGATTTAATACCTCTAAAATAAACTTCTTAATAAATGGGTTAGATGAAATTTCGTGGGATCAAGTTGATGAAATTAAAAAAGTATCGATTTACAGAATCATCCAAGAATTGCTAGTAAACATGAAAAAGCATAGTGATGCTTCTTTAGTTGCCTTAACTTTTAAAAAAAGGAAAAATACTATTATAATTAACTATACCGACAATGGAAAAGGAATTGACTCAAACAAAATGGTTCACAAAAATGGCTTGCATAATATTGAGAATCGAATTCGAGCCATCAAAGGTGAGATCGAAATCGATTCAGATTTTGGAAATGGTTTTAAGGTCTTAATTAAACTTCCTGCGTAATGATTAAAAACCTGTTACCCTTTTTTCAAAAAAAAAATATTCTTTTTTCTTTGCTAATCATTTGTTTGATTCTAGCAACTCTTTTCTTTGTATCGTTTTCTAAAGCAGAAAAAAAACAAAAAAATCACACTAAAACCGATCTTTCAAATAAAATAAAAAAAACATCAGAAAAAGCTCATGCTTTTTTTGATGCAGGAAAATACGACAGTGCCTATTTTTACTTCAACAAAACACAATTGCTATGTGATCCTAAAGAAGATTATGCAGATGCATATGTTGGTTCATTAAACTATATAGTTGAAATCTTGCAACGATATGGCAATTTTTACGAAGCAGAGGCTACGCTTATAAAAGCATTTCCTTATTTAGATAAAACATCTAGTAAAAAGTATGCCATCAATGCTTACACGTTTATGGCTTTCAACTATTTTTATACTTATAACAACGAAAAGGCACTTTACTATCATAGAAAAGCATTAAAAACAGCAATATCCACATTTAGAAAAGCGCGAATATTATCTGAAATTGCATTTGTTTATGTTCAACAAAAAAAATTTCAAGAGGCGAAAGATATATTAGAACCAATATCCAAGTGCAAAATTGCAGATAAAATCACACCTTCAAATACAAACCTTGTGCGTTCTGGTATATTGTATAATTTAGCTCTCTCCTACATAGGCCTTGGAAATCATAAAGAACAAGCTTTAAAATGTCTTGACGAAAGTTTGGAATTAACCATCCCATACAACAATGATTTTGAGCTAATTGCCAACTATTTTGGCTATTATCTTTATTACTCAAAATATTATAATCCAGAACTTAAAAAATTTTATGCAGAGAAATCATACCATGCTGCAAAACGAGCAAAATCAGCTGGAAATGAAATCGACAGATTAGCCGATCTACTTGAGATGGACAAGGCTGAAAAAGCAAAAAAATACTGGGAAATTTATACTAGAAAAAATGATAGCCTCTATTTAAGCAGAAAAACTGCAAAAAATCAATTTGCAGATGTCATATATGACTCAAAGAAAGATAAAGAAGAAAATTTTGAACTCAAAAATCAAAAAGCAGAAAGAGAATTACAATTGCAAAGACAAAAAAACAGAAGCTATATTTCTTATGTCGTAATTTCTTTAAGCTTATTTATCATCCTTTTTTTAATATTTTATATTACTACCAAAGGCAAACGAGAAAAAAATGACATCATCCTTAAAAGCGAAATGAGAATATCTCAGAAATTGCATAATGAGCTTAACTCAAATATCTATGAAACGTTATTATTTGTACAAGATCACAATCTAGAAAATAAAGACAATAAGGAAAAACTACTAGATAGCTTAAATAATATTTACTCAAAAACCCGCAACATATCTAGAGAAAACAGCAAAGTCCCGACAGACGAAAGATACTTAGCTATCTTAAAGGAAATGATTTCAGAATACAAAACTAAAGATGTAAACATTATTCTAAATGGATTTGATTCGGTTTTCTGGAGTAAAATTGATAAAAATAAAAAAATAATACTCTATCGAATTTTACAAGAATTATTATTCAATATGAAAAAATCTAATAGTTCTAGTTTGGTGAGTATTATTGTAAAAGAAATAAACAAAAATCTACTCATTTCCTATACTGATAACAGTAATGAAATTATTTCAGAAAATAATATTTTAGAAAAAAGACTACAAAATGTGGAAAACCGTATTGAAACAATAAAAGGAACATTTAATTTTGACTCAAATTCAGAAAGTGGTTTTAAAATAAGTTTCAAATTCCCTATATAATCCAGTATATGTTTAAAAAAGTTTTAGTTGCCGAAGATTTAGATAGTATCAGCATTGCAGTTGTTCAAGTACTTGAAGAGTTACAAGTTCCAGTAATTCATCATGTGAAATATTGTGACGAAGGTCTGCTTAAAATAAAAAAAGCATTAGCTGACAAAGAACCTTACGATTTGTTGATTACTGATTTATCTTTTAAATCGGATCATAGAAAAGTAAATTTAAATAGTGGCGACGAGCTTATAGATGCCATAAATAAAGTTCAACCCAATATAAAAAAGATCGTTTTTTCTATAGAAGACAAAAGTTATAGGATTAAAACTCTTTTTAACGAATTAGGTATTAATGCTTATGTTTCTAAAGGAAGAAATAGTATTTCGGAACTAAGAAATGCTATTGAAGGCACATTTAATAATGAAGAAAAAATACTTTCTTCTGATTTGTCTTTTAGTTTCAACGATAAGTCACTAATTGAAATAGAATCTTATGATATTTCTATTTTAAAGCTTTTATCACAAGGTTACATTTTAGAAAGCATTTCTAAAGAATTTAAAGACTTATCTATAACGCCTAATGGAACAAGCAGTATCGAAAAAAGAATAAATAAATTAAAGATTTATTTTAAAGCGAACAACAATGTGCATTTGATCGCAATCGCAAAAGATTTCGGACTGGTGTAATTTTTATTGCGATTTACGGGTTTCCGTAAGGATTACACTTTTCATACCGTTAAATTTGTAATAACCTATTAACTTACCATGAAACCGAAAAGCAAAGCGAGTATTATATTCTCTAAAATTAATACTACACAAAATAGAATTATTATGAAAACAATGTTATTATGTCTTTTTTTATCGATTAGTTTTGCCTTTGTTTCTGAAAAAACGGGCTGGCTAGAAATTGATTGGAAAATGATATTTATTCCAGCATTATTAGTATTGCAAATTATAATAATCGGAACTGCACTAAAAAACCGATACAAAAAACACTAATTATTTTTAATAAGGGCTTGATTATTGCTGAAAGAGAAGTTTTATATCTCTGCTCATTAAATTTATATGAAGAAAATTCTCAGCCTAGTCTTATTATTTTTTGCCTTTTTATCTTTTGCACAAACCAAAGTTCTGTCATGGAATATCGAAAACTTTGGAAAATCTAAATCTGACATCCATTTAAATTATATTGCCAAAACAATTTCTAACTACGATATTATTGCAATTCAGGAAGTTGTTGCCGGAAATGGAGGTGCTCAAACTGTCGCAAAACTTGCAGAATTACTTAACGAAAAGGGCAATAAATGGGATTACAAAATAAGTGATCCTACTTCTAGCAGCAGTTACAAAACAGAACGGTACGCGTTTATTTGGAAAACTAACAAAGCCAAATTAAAAACCAAACCTTGGCTTGAGAAAAAATTTAGTGTAGAAATTGATCGGGAGCCCTATTTTGCCACATTCGAAATCAATAAAAAGACAATTACACTAGTTAATTTTCATGCAATAACGAAAAAAAAGCAGCCTGAAACCGAAATCAAATATTTCAAATTTTTACCAAACAAATATCCCAATTTAAATCTCGCTTTCTTAGGCGATTTCAATTGCCCTGAAAAACATTCTGTTTTTAATCCGTTAAAAAAGATGGGATATGCATCTGTATTAAAAAATCAAAAAACAACTCTTAAGCATCAATGCAAAAGCAATATTTGTCTTGCATCTGAATTTGATAATATTTTTTATAATACAGTAAATCTAAAAGTCCTCAATTCTGGAATCATTAAATTTTACGAAGATTTTGATTCACTTCAGAATGCAAGAAAAGTATCCGATCATATTCCAATCTGGTTTGAGTTTTCTTTAAACTAATTAAGTTTTAAGCTTCTTTTTTCTAGCAGCTGGAAACAAAACGTTATTCAAGATCAATCTATAACCTGGAGAATTCGGATGTAAATCTAAAACCGTTGGAGGATCTCCAACCTGATGCTGAAAATCTTCTGGATCATGTCCGCCAAAAAAAGTAAACATCCCCTTGCCTTTTTCTCCATGAATATATCTAGACTCTCCATTTATCTCGCATGTTCCCATTATCAAGATGTTCGATTTTATCAATGAAGTGTCAAAAGAAGTTGTTTGTCCCATAAAACCCTTCACCAATTGTGTGTGATTTTGGCATAACATACTCGGAATAGGATCCCATTTTGCAGAGAATTCCATTAAAGTAAAGTAATCTTTCTCCATCAATACTCTCCTTTTTGTTGTCATATCGATATCAGAAAACTCATAAACTTCCGGTCTTCTTTCAAGAGTAAAATTTTTAAAAGCAAAAGAATTATTATAATTTAATTTTGACTGATAATTCGGTTCACTTGGATCTCCGTCAAACATAGATTCACAAATATCTACACCATCGGCAGCAAGTGCAATATCAAAACTATCTGTCGCAGAGCACATCGCAAACATAAAACCTCCGCCAATAACAAAATCTCTAATTTTTTTTGCAACCGCCCCTTTTTCCTGAGACACTTTTGCATATCCCAATTTAGCGGCCAAAGCTTCTGCGTCTCTTTTTTGATCTATATACCAAGGTGTATTTTTATAAGCTGCGTAAAATTTCCCATATTGTCCCGTAAAATCTTCATGATGCAAATGCAGCCAATCATACATTAATAATTGATCGCTTAAAACTTCTTCATCATAAATGGGAGTAAAAGGAATCTCGGCATAAGTTAAAACCAAAGTCACAGCATCATCCCACGGTTGTTTTCCTTTTGGAGTATATACCGCTATTTTAGGGGCTTTTTCTAAAATTACAGATTCCATATTTTGAGAAGGACTCGAAATTTCATTTAGAATTAAAGCTTGTTCGCTATCTGAAATCACTTCAAAACTAACTCCTCTTATTTTACATTCTTTTCTAATTTCATCAGCATCAGGAAGTAAAAAAGAACCTCCTCGGTAATTTAAAAGCCAGCTCGCTTTGTAATCCCTACTTAAACACCAATAAGTAATTCCGTATGCTTTTAGATGATTTTGCTGCGTTGTTTCGTCCATCGGAAGTAAGATAAACGAAGCTCTAGCACTTAGTGTTGCTAATAGTATAAAAATATAGAGTAAACTCTTATTCATCAGAAAATTATTTTAGTAAAGATATAAAAGGCTGCAACAAAAAAAGAATGCTTACTGCTTTTTATGCCATAATGGAATGTTAAAAAAAGATTGTGAAGAAAATTTTAAACAACTTAAAAACAGGTAAAAACACCTATACTTAGGCAGAATATTCTTTCTACATTTGCTATCCCAGGTTCATCAAACTAATCGCCGTAAAAATAACCACATTATGAAGCTTAATGATAGTAAAAACCAACAAAAGGGCCTGAATATAATTCAGAAAATAGGATTATGTGTTCTTGTAATAACAATAATATTGTATTATGTATTGTCAATTCAGTTTTTGACAGCGTAATTTTTTAAATAGTTAAAACTGCCAATTCATTCTGAATAGCATAAACAACCAAACCAGCAATATTACGCGATTCTGTTTTAAGCAATAAATTATTCCTATGCCCTTCTATAGTTCTAGGACTTAGAAAAAGATGTTCAGCAATTTCTGCTGTAGTTTTCTGCTGGCAAATTAATTGTAGAATTTCGATTTCACGCGGAGAAAGGAAATTAGTTTCTAAACCACCTCTTGCATTTTTAGGAGAAACTATGGTTTCTTGAATCGTTTTTAAAACATTTTCGTTGTAATAAAAACCTTTTTTCGCTACTTCGTTTATCGTATGAATTAAATCTTTTGGAGTAGTATTTTTTATTAAGTAAGCAACTGCGCCGACTTGAATCATATTGGCAATAAAAGACTTTGTGTCATAACTAGTCAGTGCAATAATCTTAATATCTGGAAACGATTTTCTAATAATTTTAGTGGCTTCGACCCCGTTTAACACCGGCATCTTTAAGTCCATTATTATTATATCTGGCTTTATTTCTTTTTCATTTAATTGTGAAATAAGCTCTTCACCATTTGAGGCTTCAAAAATGATATCTATATTTTCCTCTCTCTGTAATAAAAAAGAAATTCCTTTTCGAAACAAAATTTCATCATCGACTAGGGCAATTTTTATAGCAGCATTCATCTTTTTTGTTTTTGGTCGTTTAATTTGGTTTACCGAAATTACAAAATATGATTTAGAAAAAGTCTAAATACCCCACTTTATTGACTAAAAACCTTAATAAAACACATAATTCTACCTAAAAAGTAAAATTTACAACAATACCACTATTAATTTGAGAGTTAATTTCTATTGTTCCTTCCAAAAACGATATGCGGCTATCTATATTTTTCATTCCTAAACCCTTTTGATTTTCAGCATTTGAACTATCGAAACCAACGCCATTATCTTGGTAATTGCAAGTATTTATTCCGTTAATATTAGCAAACGAAATCCATATTTCTGATGCTTTTCCATGACGGATAGAATTATTCATAAGTTCTTGCAGAATTCTAAAAACATGCAAATGTCTATCTATGTCTTTCTCGTCAAAATCAATTTCATTTTTATAATGTGTTTTGACTGATTTACTGCTTTCAAACTCCCCACACAATTCCTCGATACCTGCATTCAATCCAAATTTTTCAAAAACTGGCGGCAACAAATTGTGCGCAATTTTTCTAGAATTATCTAATGCCTTTGTTGTCAAAGCAATAATATTTTCTGTAATTTCTGCAGTTTCAGCTTCAGTTAAGTTTGGCGCTGTAAGCAAATGGCTGTTTAAGTAAACAATATTCAATTTTGAACTAATATCATCGTGAAGATCTTGCGCAATTCTTTTTCGTTCCTCCTCTTGGGTTACAATAATAGCGTGGAGCTGTTCTTTTTGATAACGAAGAATTAAATCTATTTTCTCTAGTTCTTTCTGAATGATTTTTTTTCTAGAAAAATAAAAGAATATAATTAATGCGACTGCAACAATTATAAAAAACAAAGAGATATATAATATTATAGCTACTAGTTCTTTCTCAGGAATGTGACCTGCATTCATATCTATTTTTTTTATAGTATATAATTACAAACTAATTCTGCAGACTTGCCTTTTGTGAAAAACTTACTTTCCACTCAAATAAAATAATCAAGTAGTAGACTATTAATAAAAAAGCATTTAACTGCCAGCTTAGATATTTCAAATCTGCACTTAATCCTGTAGATAGATTGCCTATTAAAAACAGTACAGTACTTGCCAATAAATAAAAAACTACCCCCATACTTATATAGTAATACTTTTTATTTTCCGTCAGCATATTATAAAAATGAACTAGTGCAAAGACAACAATCAGCAAAGACGTTAAAGTTATTCCGAATAAATTAAACTTTAAGAACTGACTAGAATCTATCAAAAATTGCACTAATAAAATCAGCAAAGCAATTATTAATGAGATCTTGACGAATATTTTTTGAGCTTTATTATAAAATAGCGAATTATAAAAAAGTCCAAGTATGATCATTTGTCCTATAAAAAAAATATTAACAAGAAATAAATTATTCATTCCCAAATGATAAACTAGTTCCATTGAAAACTGCAAAACAGTTGAAAAAGCTAAATAAGAGACAAAAAAAACATTAGCTTTTCCCTCTCGGAAAAAGCTAAATGTATATAATACAAGATTAATCAATAAAATCAAATAACTTGAATATATTAAAAAATCAGCCATTATTTTAAACTTAAAAATTTAATAATTAAAAAGGTGGGCTTGGCCTTGCACCGTCGTATACTACCTCTCCACCTCCTACTTCACCATCTGCTCCTTCTCCTAGGCCATAAACATTGATCCATTTTTCAGCTTCTTTATCATATTCGGCACCAACAAAAAGTAATGTTTTTTCCTTTTGATCGTTTATACCTAAATATGCCCAAACAGCTTCTGTTTCAAGCTTTAAAACTTTTTCCAAACTTTCTCTTGGTATTAAGAAAGCTTTTACTTTTTTCTTAGAATCTTCAACTGAGTTATCATCTTGATATCTCTTCTCCCACTCATTTGCAGTTGCTACAGGAATCTGAATAGGTCCTGGAAAGGTTTCTTCATTCATAATTTAAAATTTGTTTTTGGTTAATAATTTAAAAAACTTCGATAGTTTATAATTGGTTTCGCTAAACTACTGATTTTTATTAGAAAATTAACATAAAAACATAAAAAAAAGCCTTAAAAATAAGGCTTTTTGATTTTTTTATTAGAAGGGAACATCACTGTCGTCATCGTCGTCATTTAAATTACTTCCGAAGGCTTCATTTGCAGACGGCAAATTTTTCGTTAGGAAAGGATTGTCATCATGATTCATTTTAGATGGCAAATCATCATAGCCTCCTGTAAATTCTTCTAAGTTGTCGAACTTACCTAAATGTCCTAAGAATTTCAGACGAATATTCTCCAAACCACCATTACGGTGCTTGGCTATAATAAACTCCGCTTGACCTTGCGTAGAAGATGCCTCATCATCGTCCCACTCTTCAATTTTATAATATTCAGGACGATAAATAAACGATACGATATCGGCATCCTGCTCAATCGCTCCAGATTCACGAAGATCCGAAAGTAAAGGTCGCTTACTAGATCCACGGGTTTCTACGGCACGCGATAACTGAGAAAGTGCAATTACCGGAACATTCAACTCTTTTGCCAAAGCTTTTAAGTTTCGAGAAATTGTCGAAATCTCCTGCTCACGGTTTCCTCCACCTTTTCCGCTTCCTCCCGCAGTCATCAGCTGCAAGTAGTCAATAATAATTAACTTAATTCCGTGCTGCGAAGCCAAACGACGGCATTTCGCACGTAAATCGAATATCGAAAGCGATGGTGTATCGTCAATAAACAAAGGAGCTTTTTCTAAATCTTTTACTTTAGTGCTCAACTGTTCCCATTCGTGCTTTTCTAATTTACCTGTTCTTAGTTTTTCTGAGGAAAGTCCAGTTTCAGAAGAAATAAGCCTCGTAATCAACTGAACAGATGCCATCTCCAGAGAGAAAATTGCAACTGCATGTCCGAACTGAATACTTACATTTCTCGCCATTGAAAGGACGAAGGCTGTTTTACCCATACCAGGACGAGCCGCAATAATAATCAAATCCGAAGGCTGCCACCCAGAAGTTACTTCATCTAGTTTCTCAAATCCAGTTGCAACACCACTCAAACCTTCTTTACCAGCAATTTCTTCAATACGTTTCTTTGCTTGCAAAACCAAACTCTGAGCCGTTTCAGAACTACGTTTAATATTTCCCTGAGTTACCTCATATAATTTTGACTCTGCTTTATCCAGCAAATCGAAAACGTCTGTAGTTTCGTCATAAGATTCTTCAATAATTTCAGAAGAAATTCGAATCAAACTTCTTTGAATAAATTTTTGAAGAATAATACGCGAGTGAAATTCGATGTGAGCAGACGAAGCAATTTTTTGCGTAAGCTGGATCAGATAAAAATCTCCTCCAGCCAAATCTAACTTTCCATTTTTCTTTAACTGTGTCGAAACGGTCAGCAAATCGATAGGCTGAGTTTCTGTAAAAAGCTGTAAAATTGCTTCAAAAATATGTTTGTGTGCGTCTTTGTAAAAAGCGTCTGGCTGTAAAATATCAATTACATCATCTACCCCTTTTTTGTCAATCATCATCGCACCAAGTACAGCCTCTTCCAAGTCAATTACTTGTGGAGGAAGCTTACCTTTTTCTAGATTGATAATAGTAGTTTTGTCGACCTTGACAGGGTTTACATTTTTGAAATTTTCCATATAGCGAAAGTAGCAAAATTTAAAAAAAATATGCTAGCGAGTTATAACTATTCTATTGTTTATAAATATTTTTTTGTGTTGATAACCAAAAAAAAATCCGAAACCGCAGGGCTTCGGATTTTTCATTCTATTTTATGAATTTACTCTTTAAACTCGCCCATATTGCTGTATTTGTCCATTCTCTGGGCAATTAAATCGGCTGTTGATAAGTCTTTCAATTCGTTATATCCTTTTGTAATATATTCTGCTACTGTTTTAAAAGTAGTTTCTCGGTCATAATGCGCTCCTCCTAGTGGTTCTGGAATCACATCATCAACAAGTTTTTGTTTTTTCATGTCAGAAGAAGTCAATTTTAAAGCTTCAGCTGCACGCTCTTTGTACTCCCAGCTTTTCCATAAAATAGAAGAGCAAGATTCTGGAGAGATTACAGAGTACCAAGTATTTTCTAACATATAAACGCGGTCTCCAACACCAATTCCTAAAGCTCCACCAGAAGCACCTTCACCTACAATAATGGTAATGATTGGCACTTGCAGACGAACCATTTCGAAGATATTTCTAGCAATAGCTTCTCCTTGCCCTCTTTCCTCAGCTTCCAATCCTGGATATGCACCTGGAGTATCTACTAAAGTTAAAACTGGAATTCCGAATTTCTCTGCCATTTTCATCAAACGTAAAGCCTTACGGTATCCTTCTGGATTAGCCATACCAAAATTACGGTATTGACGCGTTTTTGTATTAAAACCTTTTTGCTGACCGATAATCATAAACGATTGTCCGTTTATTTTACCAAGACCACCAACCATTGCCTTATCATCTTTAAAACCTCTGTCTCCATGAAGTTCTAAGAAAGTATCTCCGCATATTGCTTTGATATAGTCTAAAGTATAAGGTCTATTTGGGTGTCTTGACAATTGTACCCTCTGCCAAGCCGTAAGGTTTTTGTATATATCTTTCTTCGTTTGCTCTAATTTCTTGTTGATTTCCTTGCACGTTGGTGTTACGTCAACGTCAGATTCTTTTCCAATAATAACACACTTTTCTAACTGTTCTTCAAGTTCTTTAATTGGAAGCTCAAAATCTAAATATTCCATGGATTTTTGAATTTTGTTTGTAAATCGAACCGCAAATATAAAAATATTATATCATTGGCGAAGTTAATTGTTATTTAAAGTATAAAAATGCATTTTAATAATAAGAAAACTATTGCAAGTTTTCTTTCTTGTTCTGATAATGTTTGAAAACACCGTTTAGAATAACTGTTATAATAATTATTACCGCTCCGATGTAAAACTCAATGCTCATTTTTTCTTTTCCACCCAAGATAAAATAAGCCAAAACTATCCCGTAAACTGGCTCTAAATTAGTGGTTAACATTACAGTATAAGGTGTCAATCTTTGCATTACTTTTACCGAAGCAGTAAATGCATAAGCCGTGCAGATTGAAGCCAAAATCAATAATAAAATCCAGTTATTTAAAGACATCTCGAAGAAATCTGCTGTAAATTTTCCTTGAAATAAAAAATAAATCGTAATAAAAAAAACTCCTGCACCAAACTCATAAAAAGTAATTACAGAAGGTTCATGATCTGAAATTAATTTCCCATTCATTAAAGTAAATAAAACTCCTAAAATAATTGCAGCTAATGCATAATAAACACCTTCAAGGTATTTTATTTCAACTTGAAGAATGAGTCCTAACCCAGCAATTATTACAAGTCCGAAAAGAACTTCATACCAAAGCACTTTTCTTCCGTAAAATAATGGTTCTAACAAAGAGGCAAAAAATGCTCCTAATGAAAATATGGAAAGCGTAATGGAAACGTTGGAAACGTGAATTGCCTTAAAAAAGAAAATCCAATGAAGCGCAATTAATAATCCGACAAAAATCAATTTAAAGAATTCTTTTATCGGAACCTGAAAAGATTGTTTTTTAAAAGCAATAAATCCGCCTAGAAAAATCATTGCAATCAGCATTCTGTACCAAACCAGATTTTCGGCATCAATTGTAATTAAAGCACCCAAAATGGCCGTAAAACCCCAAATAAAAACAATTAAGTGAAGATTTAGATAGCTTTTTAAATTATCGTTTCGCATTACGTAATAGGTAAACCGCTAAAATTCCAAAAACAATATTCGGAAACCAAACAGCTAATAAAGGTGAGAATGTAGATTTTTCGGCAAGTGTACCAAAGATTTTGTCAAAGAATACAAATGAAAATGCGATTGCGATTCCAATAGCAAGGTTCATTCCCATTCCACCACGGCGTTTCATAGAAGAAACCGAAACCGCAATAATCGTTAAAATAAATGCCGAAACCGGAATACTATATTTTTTATAAAGAACAACCAAATAGGTATTTATGTTTCCTGAACCTCTTTTTCTTTCTTTTTCAATAAAATCAATTAGTTTACCAAGAGTAAGGGTTTCTGCGATGTAAACTACGGGGGTCAAATCGGCCAATTCAAATTTAAAAGCTACATTTTTTTCAGGAGCTTTCTCAAGCACGTCATTTAGCTCGCCTATAGTTCTTTTTGTATAATCGTATAAAACATAAATCTTCTTCTTTGGATCCCATTTAATACGGCTTGCAGTAATTTTATAAGTCAATTTTTCTTTTTCGAAATGTTCTAAAGAAAAATTGAAAGCTGTTTTTGATTCTTCATTAAAGCTATTTACAAATATAAAATCATGATCATTGATTTGTCTGAAAACATTTGTATTCTCACCACGCATGAGCTCTTTTCCGTTTCCTTTCAAATAAGTATACCTAAAATTATTGTAGCCTTCACTGGCTGCAGGAACAATAAAAAATCCCATAAGCAACACAAAAATCGAAACAATTGTTGCACCTATAATATAAGGACGCAAGAAACGCGTAAATGAAATTCCAGAACTCAAAATCGCAATAATCTCTGTATTATTAGCCAATTTTGATGTGAACCAGATTACCGATAAAAACAAAAATATCGGAAACAGCGAATTAATAAAGTAAATCGTAAAATTGTAATAATAGAAAGCAATATCTCCAAACGGAATCTTATTTTCAAGCATTTTATTTACCTTTTCAGAAACGTCAATCACAATTCCGATTGGCGCAAATAAAAGCAACATGACTGAGAAAGTCCCCAGATATCTCTTTAAGATGTATTTATCTATTATTGTTAACATAGTAGAATTTAATCGATTATTTGTTTAATCGTTTAACCGAATAAACGATTAAACAAATCAATATATTTTAAAGTCTTTGGCTCATATTTTTAACCATCATTTCTTTCCATGGTCTAAAATCGCCTGCTAAGATATGTTTTCTAGCCTCACGAACCAACCACATATAGAAGCCAAGATTATGAATCGTAGCAATTTGCTTTCCTAAATATTCATTGGCTGCAAATAAGTGGCGTAAATATGCTTTCGTATATTCTGTATCTACAAAAGTGTGTCCCATTTCGTCGATTGGAGAAAAGTCAGCTTCCCATTTTTTATTTTTGATATTGATTGTTCCATTTGCTGTAAACAACATACCGTTTCTTGCATTACGAGTTGGCATAACGCAGTCGAACATGTCAATTCCTAATGCAATATTTTCTAAAATATTAATTGGAGTTCCAACGCCCATTAAATAACGAGGTTTATCTTCTGGAAGAATTTCGCAAACCACTTCTGTCATGGCATACATTTCTTCAGCAGGTTCACCTACAGAAAGTCCGCCAATTGCATTTCCTTGCTGTCCTGCATTAGCAATATATTCAGCCGACTGACGACGAAGATCTTTATAAGTACTTCCTTGAACAATCGGGAAAAATGTTTGTTCATAGCCATATTTATAAGGCACTTTATCCAAATGATTAATACAACGGTCCAACCAGCGATGTGTCATGTGCATTGAACGTTGCGCATATCTGTAATCGCAAGGATAAGGCGTACATTCATCAAAAGCCATAATAATATCAGCACCAATTGTACGCTGAATTTCCATTACATTCTCTGGCGTAAAAAAGTGGTAAGAACCATCAATATGCGATTTGAACTTTACTCCTTCTTCTTTAATTTTTCTATTTGACGAAAGCGAATACACTTGATATCCTCCAGAATCGGTCAAAATATTGCGATCCCAGTTCATAAACTTGTGTAATCCTCCTGCTTTTTCCAAAATTTCGGTCTGTGGACGCAGATATAAGTGATAGGTATTTCCAAGAATAATGTCGGGATTAATCTCTTCTTTCAATTCACGCTGGTGCACTCCTTTTACAGAAGCAACTGTTCCAACAGGCATAAAAATAGGAGTTTCTATAACTCCGTGATCTGTAGTAATACTTCCCGCTCTAGCTTTAGACTGCGGATCCTTTTGTAATAAATCAAACTTCATAAATTCGTTTTTCTCCCTACTGTTCGGGACGGCAAAGATAGTTTAATTTCAGGAAATTTTATTAATTAGATTATTTGTCAATTAGAAATTTAGCTAATGTTTTCTTAATTTCTGATTTTAGATTCTAAATGCAAGAATTTAAGTAAATCTTAAAAAATGTAAATGATAAAACTTTTTATCTGTAAAAAATATAAATCCCAAATTATCAGAATTTTATAACTTTATAAAACAATCAAACCTCTTAATTAATCTTTAATACATTGCATTATGATAAATTCAGAAGACAAAAACACAGCAAAAGAAAATGAAATAGAAAAAAATTTAGAAAATCTAAATTATCCCTCAAATGAAGATATCTATAATCAAGAAGATAAACTAGAAGATATAGATCCCGAAAATATTTCAACTGATAAAACTATCATTCAAAACAATAACGAATGGAAACAAAACAGCGATAAAATCGGAAATGATTTGGACGTTCCTGGTTCTGAATTAGACGATGATCAAGAAGACATTGGTTCAGAAGACGAAGAAAATAATTATTACAGTGAGGGCGACACCAATTAAACCTTCTTAATTTCTACATTTTTGCCACAAATTAAACAATTTAAATAGATTTTTAAAAATCATTACAATTGTTTAATGTGTGGCAAAACGTTTATATGTAATTATCAATTTCTTGCATTTTCCTTAATTCTGATAAGAAAAGAGCAAAAAAATTTAACAATTGAAACGAACTAAAGCAGAAAATCATTTGTCTCCCCACAAAATATCCGTTACTTTTGCTACAGTTTAAAATTTTACATATAAAATGAAGCCTAACACACAACAATTAAGCGATTTAACGATCCAAGTAAGAAGAGATATTCTTAGAATGGTACATGCTGTAAACTCTGGACACCCAGGAGGATCACTAGGTTGTACTGAATTTTTGGTAACACTATATCAAAATATTATGGACCGCAAAGAGGGGTTTGATATGAACGGAATTGGAGAAGATTTATTTTTCCTTTCAAACGGACACATCTCTCCTGTCTTTTATAGCGTTCTAGCACGCAGCGGTTATTTTCCAGTTTCAGAATTAGCTACATTCAGATTATTAGATTCTCGCTTACAAGGGCATCCAACAACTCATGAAGGCTTACCTGGAGTTCGTATTGCATCTGGTTCATTAGGACAAGGTTTATCTGTAGCCTTGGGTGCAGCTCAAGCTAAAAAATTAAACAAAGACAATCATATCGTATATAGTTTACACGGAGACGGAGAATTACAAGAAGGCCAAAACTGGGAAGCTATTATGTATGCTTCTGCTAAAAAAGTAGATAACATTATCGCTACTATCGACCTTAATGGAAAACAAATTGACGGAACTACAGATGAAGTTCTTCCAATGGGAAGTCTTCGCGCTAAATTCGAAGCTTTTGACTGGGATGTTTTAGAGATCAAAGAAGGAAACAACATCGATGCAATTATCGCTGGATTGACTGATGCTAAATCAAGAACAGGAAAAGGAAAACCAGTTTGTATTTTATTGCATACAGAAATGGGTAACGGAGTAGATTTCATGATGCATACTCATGCTTGGCACGGTAAAGCGCCAAACAATGACCAATTAGCAAGTGCTTTGGCTCAAAACGTTTCAACTTTAGCAGACTATTAAAAAGTAGGCAATCTTAGTAGACAGTTTTCAGTTTAGAAACTTAGTCACTTAGAAGCTTAGTACCACAAAAGAAATAAAATGAAAAAATACGAAAATACAGGAAGTAAAGATACTCGTTCTGGTTTTGGAGCGGGAATGACAGAACTAGGTCAAAAAAACGAAAATGTTGTAGCATTATGTGCTGACTTAATCGGATCATTAAAATTTGATGATTTCAAAAAAAATCACCCAGAGCGTTTTTTCCAAATCGGAATTGCTGAAGCAAACATGATTGGTATCGCTGCAGGTTTAACAATTGGCGGAAAAATTCCATTTACTGGAACTTTTGCGAACTTCTCTACTGGTAGAGTTTACGATCAAATTCGTCAATCTGTTGCTTACTCAGATAAAAATGTAAAAATATGTGCTTCTCACGCTGGTTTAACTTTGGGAGAAGACGGAGCAACTCACCAAATCTTAGAAGATATTGGTTTAATGAAAATGCTGCCAGGAATGACTGTAATCAATACTTGCGATTACAACCAGACTAAAGCAGCAACTATTGCATTAGCAGATCACCACGGACCAGCATATTTACGTTTCGGTCGTCCAGTAGTTGCTAACTTTACTCCTGCTGACGAACCTTTCGTAATTGGAAAAGCAATTTTATTAAACGAAGGAACAGATGTTACTATCATTGCAACAGGACACTTAGTTTGGGAAGCTCTTATCGCAGCTGAAAAACTGGAAGCAAAAGGAATTTCTGCTGAAGTTATCAACATCCACACTATCAAACCTCTTGACGAAGAAGCAATTCTTAAATCGGTTGCTAAGACAAGATGTGTAGTTACTGCAGAAGAGCACAACTACCTTGGAGGTCTAGGAGAAAGTGTTTCTGGAGTATTAGCCCTAAACAATCCAACTCCACAAGAATTTGTAGCTGTTAAAGATAGTTTTGGTGAATCTGGAACTCCAGAGCAATTAATGGAGAAATACAAATTAAACAATCAAGCAATTGTTGAAGCTGTAGAAAGAGTAATCAAAAGAAAGTAAATTCTTAAACTCTCTTACTTTATAAAAAAACCTCGAAATTCACATTTCGAGGTTTTTTATTGCATTGCCGTTTCTTAAAAACTGACAGATCAAAAATTCATCTAGATTTTTCTCATAAAAAAACCTCGAAACTTACATTTCGAGGAATCTTATTTTATTTTTTTATATTTTACTTTACTTCTTCTGATAAGGATACGTTTTATCCAGATGAATTCTCAATCGTCCAGGTTTCGTATAATCTTCTGGAACAAATTTAGCAGGATTTGTTATTGATTCAGGTTTCGTAGGATCAGTTAGATCTCCACTTGGCCTGCTAGGAATTCCTCTTGGCTCTGTTTCATCAACATTTGGCGTAGTAGCATCATCCGTCAATGGATCCCAAGGATAATAGTTTCTTATTCCAAAATAGAAAGCATTTCCATCTAGTGTTCCCCAACCCACCTGATCGCTAGGCTTTGTAATTTCAAATCGAGTTGTATAACCATCTCCATCATCATCTTGATCTAAAAAATCAGGAATTCCATCTTTATCACTGTCATCAGGGTTTGCTGGAGGTTTTGGATATAAAGTTGTATTTCTATAATCACGCACATAACCATCACCATCAATATCTTCCTGATAATCAAAAACACCATCAGGATTTAATATTACTTCCCCAACACTGCTATATCCATTATTTTCATGATCCATTCTTCTAATATCATATAATTTGATAGTAAAAACTAATGGAGAATAGGCTGGAATTGAGCCCGATCCGCCTGCATAATATCCTAAACCAGAAGGAATAAATAAAACTCCAGCTCCAAAATCTTGATAATTAGCAGTACCATCAGCATTATAAGTAGTTGTTCCTGTTTTAAATTGAGGAAAAGCTTCGCTCCAACCCATAATAGTTGTATACAGATCCAGACTTACTTTCGGATAAACTACTTGTTCAAAAAATGTAGTTGTTACATATGAAGGATCCTTAGCTGTTGCATCTACACGTTTCATATATTCCCCTTTATACGCCGTTACAACTCCATCGGTATTCATAGGAGAAATCCCGACACCCTCTCTTAAAACCAAATAATACATTTTATAAGTTATTCCATGTACATACGGAATTTCTCTTAAAAGCAATTTTGGAAAGGTTGGGCTATTCAAATATGACATGATAGAAGGTTGCGCTGCTGGGTCTGTTATTTTCGTAAAAGTGACATCCATATCTGCAGAAACTGTGATGTAGTAGGTCTTTAAATATTCTTCAATATCTGCATTATCAGTATTAAATTGTTCTTGATAATCCCTTAAAGGAACAATCACCGGATCATCCTCATCCTTTTTATTACAAGAAACGATGGCAAGACCAGCAAGCAATAAAACAAAATAATATTTAAATTTATTCATTATTAGCATTTTTTTAGGTGCGCAAGATACAATATTGATTTATTTTTGTAAAGAAATTAACTTGGATTTTAGAAAAATTATGAGAATAGACAAATACTTGTGGTGCGTACGTTATTACAAGACCAGAAACATGGTTACTGAAGCCTGCAAAAAGAACCAGATCACTGTAAATGGGCAGATTGCAAAACCTTCAAAAGAAGTTTTTCCTACAGATCGAATTACCTTTAGAAAAGATCAAATTACACAAATAATAACAGTTTTAGACATTCCGCAAAATCGTGTTGGAGCAAAGTTGGTAGATATTTATCAAAAAAACGAAACTCCGCCAGAAGCTTTTGCTCATCTAGAGATGTTAAAGCTATCTAAAGAACATTCTAGAAGAACAGGCGCAGGACGTCCGACTAAAAAGGACCGAAGAGACATTGACGATTACGGAGACGATTTTTACGATGAGGATGAAGAAGAAAATGAAACTGAATAACTCCATTTTTAAATCCCAAACTCTAAAAGAACAATCCAATTTCAAATCGACAAAATAAAATTATCTCAAGAATTGGAATTTGGATTTTCTATCTTGGATTTTAATTTAATTATATTAGCAAAAAAAACACTATGAGCAGCAATATTATCCTAACACATCAGGAAATCGAACATAAAATAAAACGTATCGCTTATCAAATTTACGAGACTTTTGTTGACGAAGAAGAAGTTGTTATTGCAGGGATTGCTTCTAACGGATTTGTTTTCGCCGAAAAAGTCGCTTCGGCACTTAGCAGCATTTCTACCTTAAAGGTTTCTATCTGCGAAGTAAAAGTAAACAAACAAAATCCGCAAGAAGCGATACAAACTTCCTTAAGCCCTGAAGATTATAAAAACAAAGGTCTTGTTCTAGTTGATGATGTCTTAAACTCTGGCACCACATTAATTTATGCTGTTCGTCATTTCTTAGACGTTCCGCTTAAAAAATTCAAAACAGCAGTACTTGTTGACCGAAACCATAAAAAATATCCTGTAAAGGCAGATTTTAAAGGAATTTCACTTTCAACTTCTTTATTAGAGCATGTTCAAGTAGTTTTCAATTCAGAAAACGGCGATTATGCCTCTCTAAGCTAAGATTTCTAAAATATCCTGAACCGTTTCTTCGACAGATTTATCATCTACAGAAACTTTATGTTTTGCTTGATTGTAATAATAACTTCTGTCGAATAAATGTTTCGCGATAAACTCTTTCATTTCCTCCTCATTCATATTAGCAATCAAAGGGCGTTTGCTTTTGTTATGCACCAATCTATTATATAAGGTATCAATTGATGCTTTCAAATATATAGATACAACGTCATCTCCTTTTAACAGTTCATGATTATTGGCATAACATGGAGTTCCTCCTCCTAATCCGATAATATTATTTTCAGAAGATTGCAGCAATTCAACAAACATTTCGTGCTCCAATTTTCGAAAATAGACTTCCCCATGCTTCTCAAAAATCTCATTTATGGATAATTTTGCTCTTTCTTCGATGCATTTATCCAAATCTAAGAACGGAATATTTGTAATTTTTGACAAATTTTGGGCGATTGTGGACTTTCCGCAGCCCATGTAACCTAACAGTACAATTTTTTTCATATTAATAAAACCTTATAAACTAAGCAATTGGAGATTTTTCCAAAAAAAAGACAAATTTATGACAAAATAGCTTGGAAACTTCAAAAAAAACTCCTTATATTTGCACCCGCATTCAAGAAATTAAATGACTCGATAGCTCAGTCGGTAGAGCACATCACTTTTAATGATGGGGTCCTGGGTTCGAGCCCCAGTCGGGTCACAAATTTTGTGATTAACAAATTAAATTTCTTGAAAGCAATGACTCGATAGCTCAGTCGGTAGAGCACATCACTTTTAATGATGGGGTCCTGGGTTCGAGCCCCAGTCGGGTCACAAAGGTCGGGTAATTTATTTTACTCGACCTTTTTTCTTTTTAGGCCATGTGGAGAAACGGTAGACTCGCCATCTTGAGGGGGTGGTGCTCGCAAGGGCGTGAGGGTTCAAATCCCTCCATGGTCACTTAAAAAACTAAAAAAGCTATTTTACTGTAAAATAAGGATTTATAAATTTTATTGAAATTAATTTAAAATTCGTTTCAAAAAACAGCCAATAAGCTAAAATAAGTACTTATATTTGCACCCTCATTGAAGAAATGAAGACTCGATAGCTCAGTCGGTAGAGCACATCACTTTTAATGATGGGGTCCTGGGTTCGAGCCCCAGTCGGGTCACAAAAGGTCAGGTAATTTATTTTACTTGACCTTTTTTCTTTTTAGGAAATATCCATGTCTCAAAAATACAACTTTAAAAAACCTAAATTAATCTTGCTTTATCATTTACATCTTTAGTAGCAATTATTTAAAAAGAAAATCTCTTACAAAATAAAAACTTTCTTAAATTCGTTGGGAAATAATTAAACCACTAATCCCAAATTAGTTTTATGAAAAACCTACTATTAGCATCATTTATAATGATGACCTGCTCTATCTGGGCACAATCTGCAACGGGCTATTTCGACAAAGCCATGAAAAAAGCTGAAGCTGGCAACACCAAAGGCGCAATCGCCGATTACACAAAAGCCATTAGCATGAATTCTAAATTCGTTGAAGCTTATCAGAATCGCGGTGTCGCAAAATTCAAGCTAAACGACTTAAAAGGAGCTCAAGCCGACTTTAGCAAAACAATCGAACTGGACAGCATGAATGCGGATGCTTTTACAGGCAGAGCCAATGTCAACTACAAACTACAGAATTATCAAGGCACTATTGAGGATTGCACGTCTTCTTTAGGTTTAAACCCAAAAGATTACGTTGCTTACAACTTAAGAGGTTTAGCTTACAACAAAATTGGCGACAAGAAAAACTCTTGCAAAGATTTTAGCAAAGCAATTGAACTTGGAAGCCAAAGCGCTATAAAAAACAAAGCTACTTTTTGTAAATAAAAAACTCATGAATTCAAAAAAGGTCTGCATATTAAAAATATGCAGACCTTTCTTTTTTGCCAAAGTAATATATTTCTTAAAAATTATATACCTGATTTTAGGTAAAAAATATATTTTAAATACGTAAACCACTAATTCTCTATCTTTTTAATGTAGTTTTAAGGCCGAATCTAAGATTTTATTTTACATTTGTTGACTTAATCGCGAAAAATGATAAACAATATAAAAACTGTTTTCAGCATTAAAGATCTTGAGAACTTATCTGGAATAAAAGCGCATACTATACGCATCTGGGAAAAGAGATACAATATCCTTGAACCTATGCGAACTGATACTAATATTAGATTTTACAATCTTCACAATTTACAGAAACTTTTAAATATTACGTTACTGCACGAATACGGGTATAAAATTTCTAAAATTGCAACATACCCTGAAGAAAAAATACCGCAGTTGGTACGCGAAATAATTTCGAAGAAAAACTCTCAAAACTACGCCATTACTTCTTTTAAAATGGCAATGATGAATTTTGACCAAGAGTTATTCTTCAACACATTCGATTGGCTTATTACAGAAAAGACCTTTAAAGAAGTTTTTAAAGAACATTTTTTACCTCTTTTAAAAGAGCTGGGATTATTATGGCAATCTGAAACCATTACTCCTGCTAATGAACATTTTATGAGTCATTTAATTAAGCAAAAAATATTGATTTACACAGAAAGCCTACAGATTAGAAAACCAACCAAAACTGATCGAATTTTTGTTTTATCGCTTCCACTAAACGAAATACATCAAATTGGATTGTTATATCTGCAATATGAAATTCTTGATAAAGGCTACAAAACCATTTATCTTGGAGAAAGCATGCCTATTGAAAACCTGCAAGATTTAACTAAACATTTTGAAAACATTACGTTTGTTTCTTTCATGACCGTTCAACCAGATCGAAGCGTAATAAATCAATACGTAAAATCGATGGCACAGAAATTATTGCAAGAAACCAACGAAATCTGGCTGATGGGTAAAATGGTTGAATATATAGACCCAAAAGTCCTTACAGACAGAATACGCGTTTTTGACTCAATGGAAGAAACTATTAACATGCTTTAATTTATTTTTGTTTAAGTTTTTCTTATATTTGTTAAACAAATGAGAAAAACTATCCAAATAATAGGTTCTGGCTTCTCTTCTTTGGCAGCCGCTTGTTACCTTGCCCAGCAAGGAAACAGAGTAACTATTTATGAAAAAAATAGTACTATTGGAGGGCGAGCTAGACAATTCAAAGAAGAAGGTTTTACATTTGACATGGGGCCAAGCTGGTATTGGATGCCCGATGTCTTCGAACGCTTTTTTCAAGATTTCAATAAAAAACCTTCTGATTATTACGAGCTGATAAAATTGAGTCCAGCATATCGAGTGTATTTTGGAATTAACGATTTCATCAGCATTTATGACAATCTCGAGGAAATAAAATATACTTTTGAAACCATTGAAAAAGGTAGCGGTCAAAAACTGCAAATCTTTATCGACCAAGCCAAAAGCAACTATGATATTGCTATTAAAGATTTGGTTTATCGCCCTGGAATTTCGCCTCTTGAATTAATTACAAAAGAAACTACATTAAAACTCAATCAGTTTTTTAGAAACGTAAGCACTGATATTCGGAAAAATTTTAAGAACGAAAGATTAATTCAGATTCTCGAGTTTCCAGTTTTATTTCTTGGAGCAAAACCGACTAAGACACCATCTTTTTACAATTTTATGAATTATGCCGATTTCGGCTTAGGAACTTGGCATCCTAAAACTGGAATGTTTGATGTTATTCGAGGAATAGAAAAATTGGCATTAGAACTTGGTGTTACTATTAAAACCAATGCGGCAATCGAAAAAATAATCGTTGAAAACAAAACAGCAAAAGGAATTATAATTAATGGCGAAACCATAAAAGCAGATGTTGTTTTAAGTGGTGCCGACTATCATCATTCTGAAACTCTACTCGAAAAAGAGCACAGAATGTACTCTGAAAAATATTGGGAAAATAGAGTTTTTGCCCCATCTTCTCTCCTATTTTTTGTTGGTTTCGATAAAAAAATAGAAAACATTTCACATCACGCTTTATTTTTTGATGTCGATTTCAATCAGCATGCAGCAGATATTTACGATAATCCAAAATGGCCGGAAGCACCGTTGTTCTACGCTAATTTTCCATCCAAAACAGATAAAACTACAGCGCCAGACGGAATGGAATCTGGATTTTTCTTAATTCCGCTCGCACCCGGAATTGAAGACAATCAAAACTTACGAGAAGAATATTTTGAAAAGATAATCACTCGTTTTGAAGCACTTACACAACAAAAAATTAAAAATAACATTATCTTTAAAAGGTCGTTCTGCAAAAATGACTTTGTAAACGACTATAACGCTTACAAAGGGAATGCCTACGGAATGGCTAACACTCTATTACAAACGGCTTTTCTAAGACCAAAATTAAAAAGCAAAAAAGTCAAGAATCTATATTTTACAGGACAGTTAACTGTTCCTGGGCCAGGTGTTCCGCCTGCTTTAATTTCAGGAAAACTAGCAGCTGAATTAATTCAAAAATCATTTAGATCTTAAAAAATGAAATCACTATTTGACGCCGTTTCTTTCAAGTGCAGCAAACTCGTAACTAAAAATTACAGTACATCATTTTCACTTGCTGTTAAAATGCTTTCACCAAGTATTCGTGATGCCATTTACAGCATTTATGGATTTGTTCGTTTTGCTGATGAAATTGTAGATTCTTTTCATGATTATGAAAAAGAATATCTCATTGAAGATTTTGAAAAAGAATATTACAAAGCAATACAATTAGGCATCAGTTTAAATCCTATTTTAAATTCATTTCAGCAGACCGTAAAAGAATATAACATTACAGACGACTTGGTTCAGGCTTTTTTGAAAAGTATGAAAATGGATTTGATAAAATCAAATTATCAAACACAAGCTGAGTATATAGATTACATTTACGGCTCTGCAGATGTCGTTGGACTGATGTGCTTGAAAGTTTTTGTTTCTGGAAAAGAACACAAATACGAACAATTGAAAAATGAAGCTATGCATTTAGGTTCGGCTTTTCAAAAAGTAAATTTCCTGAGAGATTTAAAAGATGACAATACCATCCTGAATCGAACTTATTTTCCTGGTGTAAATCTGAATAATTTCACAGAAGACTCTAAAACACAAATCATTAAAGAAATCGAAGAAGATTTCAGAATTGCTTATCAAGGAATTGTAAAACTTCCTATCGAAGCCAAATTCGGTGTTTACACAGCTTATGTTTATTATAAAAAATTATTGAAAAAGCTAAAAAACACACCTTACTATGAAATTGGAAATTCAAGAATTCGAGTTTCCAATTATACAAAAGCAGGACTTTTGGCGCAGTCTTTTGTGACTTACAAATTGAAGTTGGTATAGAAATTCATCTTGTAAAGCATTACATTTAAGCCCAAAATTGTCATTTCGACGAAGGAAACTCGAGCGATAGCGAACTGGCGAAGCAAATCTCCACGAGAAACTCCACAAAGATTGGCATACTGTTGAGGAGCTACTTGCGAAGATTTCTCCCTTCGGTCGAAATGACAAAAATGAGGGAATCGTCAATAAAAAAACTCTTTTGAGTCAATCTTTTATAATCCAAAGCTAAACTCAACAACAATAAAACAATAATTTTAAAACATCAACATTTATAAAATGATTTCTTTTTTAATCTTTTTAGGCGTTTTTCTCCTTATGGAATGTGTGACGTGGCTAACTCATAAATACGTTATGCACGGTTTTATGTGGTATTTTCATGCCGATCATCATCAGCCGAAATACGAAAACACTTTTGAGCGCAACGATATTTTCTTTGTCATTTTTGCCACTCCGAGTATTATTTTATTCTACTTCGGTGTTCAAGGCGGATTCAATTATTTGTTTTTTATTGCCTGCGGAATCACACTTTATGGAATCTGTTATTTTCTAATTCATGATGTATTAATCCATCAGCGTTTTAAATGGTTTAAAAATACCAAAAACAAATACCTCATCGGACTTAGAAAGGCGCATAAAATACACCACAAACATTTAGGCAAAGAAAAAGGAGAATGTTTTGGAATGCTATTCGTACCATTCAAATATTATAAAATGTAAAATTATTTGGGCGTTTCCGCAGCGCCGGATCGGGCTTTTCGTTCCCGCTTTTTTATGTCAGGCAGAAAAAGCCTGCCGCAAATAGAGCTTCAATTCAATCCCTAACGCTCACGTATTTCAAAAAAGATTTGAGATTATGAAATTATACAAGATAGCAACCGTACAACATATCAATGCAAGTATTGAAGATTGCTGGGATTTTTTCTCGAGTCCCAAAAACCTTCAAACCATTACGCTCGATAATATGAATTTCCAAATTCAAGATTACGATGGTAGACGCATGTATCAGGGACAGATTATCACGTACACCTTAAAACCTCTTTTCGGAATCAAAATGTCTTGGGTTACCGAAATTACCGCTTGTCAAGAAAACGAGTATTTCGTAGACATTCAGAAATTTGGCCCTTATAGATTGTGGCATCATAAACATTTCTTTGAACCAACGCCAGATGGCGAAACCAAAATGACAGATATTGTTCATTATGCTCTACCTTTCGGAATCTTGGGAAGAATCATGAATAGATTGGTAGTAAAAAATAAATTGAAAAGTATTTTCGATTATAGATTTAATAAGATCGAAGAATTATTTAATTCTAAAAAACTTAAAAATTAAACACATAGCTATGTGTTAGAAACTAGTTTCTTTCTAAACTCTTAAAAGAAAAAGAAAATCTATGTTTCGATGTGTTTAAAAATCTCATACAATAATGACAAAACAAAAAGTTACTTTATTCTGGTTTAGACGCGATTTACGTTTAGAAGACAACACGGGATTATTTCATGCTTTGCAATCAGATTTTCCTGTTGTTCCATTATTCATTTTTGACGATGACATTTTAGAACATCTTACAAAAAATGATGCTAGAGTAACTTTCATTTACGATTCTCTCGAAAAGATAAATTCAGAATTAAATCAATTTGACTCTTCCATCTTAATAAAAAAAGGAAAAACAAAAGACGTTTGGAAATCACTTATCGAAAAATTTGATATTCAATCGGTTTTCTTTAACAAAGATTACGAACCTTTTGCCGTTAAACGCGACACAGCAATAACTGCTTTATTAAAAGAAAACAACATTGAAACTTTCTTTTATAAAGATCATGTTATTTTTGAGAAAAAAGAAATCACAAAAGCTGACGGACTTCCGTACACTGTTTACACACCTTATAAAAATAAATGGCTGGAGAAATATCATTTTTTAGGCTCTGCTACGGAATGTGACTCAGTTCCGTTTCAAAGCAATTTCGCGAAAAATAAATTTACTTTTCCTGATTTAGCCGAAATTGGTTTTGAAAGAAGCGATATAAAAGTCAAGCCGCACAACTTAACACAAATTGCCCAGTATAAAGAAACAAGAGATTTTCCCGCTTTAGACAGCACTTCTTATCTTTCGCCACATTTGCGATTCGGAACTGTGAGTATTCGTAAATTGGTAAATTGGGCAAACCGAAAAAATCAGACTTTTTTAAGCGAATTAATCTGGAGAGAATTCTTTATTCAGATTTTGTTTAGCTTTCCGAATTGTGTCAATCATAATTTCAAGTCGAATTACGACGGCATTCAATGGCGAAATAACGAAGAGGACTTCAAACGCTGGTGTTCTGGAACAACAGGATATCCGATGGTCGATGCTGGAATGCGTCAGTTAAACGAAACTGGCTATATGCATAATCGCGTTCGAATGGTTGTAGCGAGTTTTTTATGCAAACATTTGCTTATCGATTGGCGATGGGGCGAAGCTTATTTCGCCGAAAAACTTTTAGATTTTGAACTGGCTTCAAACGTAGGAAACTGGCAATGGGCAGCAGGAACAGGTTGCGATGCCGCGCCTTATTTCAGAGTTTTTAATCCCGAAATCCAACAGCAGAAATTTGACCCAAAAGGAGAATACATCCGTAAATGGATTCCTGAATTTGATTTAGGCTATAATGAACCAATGGTTGATCATGCTTTTGCAAGAGATCGTGCGATTGCTACTTACAAGGCTGGGATTTTGAAATAGTTTTTTTTTGTTTCAGGTTTAAAGTTTCAAGTTTTTTCTTGACGCTTAAATTTTGTTTCTCGCAGATTTTGCAGATCTAGCAGATTTATTCTCATTTTTGTCATCCTGACGAAGGAAGGATCACACTAGAAACTCCACACAGAATGTAGCCGACCTTTGTCGATTTGCAAGTGTGATCCTTCCTTCGTCAGGATGACAAACTAAACTAAAAAAACCTTTGTCAAAGCTTGAAACTTTAACAAAGGCCTATGCATATAAAATTGGAATTTGGAATTTAAAAAATTGGAATTTCTAAACTTCTAGTATTTCAAATAATTATCAACCACAATCTTCGCTTTCAAATCAAACATTAAATTATATAAGCCAAAGAAAGTACGGTTCATATAAATAAAGTGCTTAGACCCACGGTTTCCGTTCATCTTTCTAAGATTAGTGTCGGTTGAAAAACGTTTTCCTAATACTGCTATGTCATTAAAAAATTTCTCGTCTGAGAAATCAAAGGAATCATTCTGAAAGGGTTTCGTAAACAGAGACAGCAAATCAAAAAACATATTGGTAAAATATTCTATTTCTGAAGCTGAATCATCTGCTCTTAGAACTTCTAATTCGAATAATTTTTGATTAAAAAGATTTGGATCTGAGAGTATGTTTTTATTGATTAATTCAAAATACGGAATGTAGAAATCATCTGGAATCTGTTTCATACAACCGAAATCCAAAGCAATTAATTGGTTTTTATCATCTACCAAAAAATTTCCCGGATGCGGATCTGCATGCACTTTTCGCAAAACATGCACTTGATACATGTAAAAATCCCAAAGTGCTTGACCTAATTTGTCGCCCACTTCTTGATCTTTATTTACATCTGTAAATTCAGAAAGATGAATTCCCGTCATCCAATCCATTGTAATGATTTTCTCTGACGAAAACTCTGGATAGTAATTCGGGAAACTGATATTTTCTATTTTACTGCACGCCTCTACAACTTCTTGACTTTGTTTTAATTCCAGTAAATAGTTTGTTTCTTCAATTAGTTTGTCTTCAACTTCTTTGAAATATTTATCAGAATCTTTTCCTTGCAGATTAAACATTCTAATCGCAATAGGTTTTACCAAAGCCAAATCTGACGAAATACTATTGGCAACTCCTGGATATTGAATTTTAACAGCCAGTTTTTTATCGCCTTTCTTTGCCAAATGTACCTGACCAATACTTGCCGCATTTACAGAATTTGGATTGAATTCGTCAAAAATCTCATATGGCGTTTTTCCAAAATTGCTTTTGAAAGTTTTTAAAACTAGCGGAGCAGAAAGCGGAGGAACTGAAAACTGAGATAAAGAAAACTTTTCTACATAAGCCTGTGGCAAAAAGTTCTTATCCATGCTTAACATCTGCGCTACTTTTAGTGCACTTCCTTTCAAGCTTTTTAGTCCGTCATAAATATCTTCGGCATTATTCTCGTTTAGTTTATCACGCGTCAGATCGGGATTTACTATTTTTTCAGCATAATGCTTTACATAGTTTACACCAATTTTAGCACCTGTCTGAACCAATTTTCCTGCTCTTTCTATTTTTGAGGTCGGAATATAATCGATTGTTTTCATTATCTGCTGTATACTTTTTCTTTGAACAAAAATTTTCCGAAATCTATCAGATGATTCATTGGTGCTACATTCATTAATTCAAACGATGCATTAACTGATTTTTCAATGAAAATATCGGTTTTCTCAAAAGCAGGAGATTCATCTTCCATCCAGAATTTAATTGTCAACATTAATTGCAACCAAGAAGATTCCTGAATGGCTTTTTCCTGAAACTTTTGAAACTTTTCCTGTTCTAGTCTGTAATCGTCTGTCAGGATTTCAGAAACATATTCTTTAAAACTATTTCGAAGTGTGGTTAGCTGTACTAAATTTTTAAGCGGATTTCTGTCAATCTTAAGCGATTGCAAGACATAGCTTCTATTGGCAGTAAGTATTTCGAAAAAAGTAAAATAAAAACTCAGCATTTTGTTTTTCATATCATATCCTTGATATTCTTCGTTCTTATGAAGAAGATTGACTGTATTTTCAAAAAACAGTCGGAATATTTCTTTTTCTAAACCTTCTAATGTTCCAAAAAAAGCATAAAACTCAGCTTCTGTAAAATCATTTTCCTTTGCAAAATGATAAACCGATTTAGGCTTTTGTCCTTTTTCTAAAACTTCATTCATGTATTTTGAGACTATATCATCCTTTGTGATTGTCTTTTTTTTAGTCGCCATTTCATTATAATTTAGAATTCGCCCTAAAGATAAGGATTGTTTAAGTACCTTTACTAATCCTTAAACAAGTTAGACTGTTAAATATATTATAAACTATTATGGCTCAAAATGTTCTATTAACAGGCGGAAGTGGTTTCATTGGAAAACATTTAACAGATGTTCTCATCGAAGCAGGCTTTTCTGTGTCTGTTTTGAGCCGTTCTGATAGAGAAAATACTCCAAGAGTTACGTATTACAAATGGGATATTAAGAAAAACTATATTGACAAAAATGCGGTTCTAAATGCTGATTACATTATTCATCTCGCTGGTGAAGGCATTGTCGAAAAAAGATGGACCAAAAGACGTAAAAGAGCCATTATCGAAAGTCGCGTTAGACCTGTCGAAATGATCTATTCTGTTTTAGAGAAAAACAATAAAAAACTGGAAGCATTTGTTTCTGCTTCGGGTATTGGAATTTATGGCGCTATAACAAGCCATAAAATTTGCACTGAAAACACACCACCTGCCGATGATTTTCTAGGCATAACCTGCCAGAAATGGGAAAATGCTGCAGATAAAATCGGTTCTTTAAATATTCGAACCGTTAAAATTAGAACTGGCATCGTTTTAGGTAAAAACGAAGGTTTTCTAAAAAAAATGACTCCCACATTTAAATCAGGTTTTGGAGCTGTTTTAGGTTCTGGCAAGCAATATCTGCCTTGGATTCATATTGAAGATTTATGTCAGATTTATTTAAAAAGCATTGAAGACACCAAACTAGAAGGCGCATACAATGCTTGTATAACAGATAATACAACAAATGCTCGATTTTCTAAAACACTTGCCAAACTATATGAGTATACTATATGGTTGCCCAAAGTTCCTCCTTTTGTATTAAAGATTATGCTTGGACAAATGAGCGTCGCCGTATTAACCGGACAGCGGGTTTCGTCAGAGAAAATTCAGAAAACTGGTTTTGAATTTCAATTTACTGATTTAGAAAAGACGCTTATTAATTGTATAAAGTAAGTCTTATTTCAAAGTCAGCATTGTTTCATCACTGCGAATTATTCCAGTCAGTTCTGTATTTGCTGTTTTGGCAATTTTGGAAGCTATAGGAGTTGGAATATGAATATTAAAATCGGAAACCTCAATCGGAAAATCCGAAACTATCCGAATTCCTTCTGGAACTCTTTTAATCAAAGCATTTACGATAATCTCTTTTGATTTTCCGCGTAAATTCAGTTTCCCTTTTATCTGATATTGTTTTTCAATCTCATTAATATCTTTCAAATCAAATTTTTCTATTTTTCCTTTAAAAACTGCTTTTGGATAGCGATTGCTTTCCATATAATTTTCATTGAAATGCTCTTGCATCAAATTCAATTTAAAGCGAAAATCTTTAACGATAACAGTACATATAAGAGTACTTGTTTTTGGTTCTAACAGTATGGCAACTTGTCTATTTACTGCTCTAATTTCTTCAAACATTGGAACAGAGGCTTCAAAATTTATTGTTCCTGTATTAGTAAAAAATTTGTCTTGGGCAATGACAGAAAAGGCGGTAAAAAATAAAAATAGTAAGGTAGTTGTTTTCATAATCGTCTACATTTAAACAATTATGTCATTCAATTTGTTCTGACTAAGAGAAAATAAAAAATCAGATCCTAATAATCTGAAAAATCGAACGGCAATACTCAGTGAAAAAATTCCGTAACCCAATAATTACACTTAAAGTTACGAAATTTCCCCATTAAAAGTTCTGAGAGCAATGCTAAAAATTTGTGAATTTTTACCTCATTAAAGGGATTGTGGAAAAAGTCCTTACGGGACAAAATATCGGTGTGTGTAATTTTTTTTCTACCGATATGTAATCTCTACGAGATATTTCTCCACAATATCATTTTCAAATATTCCGCTAGGAATTATATATCGGTAGAAAAAAATATTGGTTCACCCACATTTTGTCCCGTAGGGACTTTACTGTAATTTTTGACAACGAATTTCTATGCTTTAACCTCTGTACAAATCTCAATCAAAAAACCATTTAAGTCTCTTGCATAAGCCACAATCTGTCCCCAAGGTTTTTCTACAGGTTCAGAAACGATAACAGCGCCAAAAGAAGTTGCTTTTTGTAAAACTTCAGGAACATTATCTGTAATAAAACCAATTTCTATGGCAAAAGGTTTGTCTTCTAAACTGCTTTCGATAAAACCATCAGGTAAACTTTTTGAGGCTAATTTCTTCGAAGCAAAAGAAAGTGTTGTTTCTCCTGTAATCAATTCGCCATAATCTCCTTCTGGCGTGACAAATTTTCTCGAAAACCCAAAAGCATTTTCATAAAACACGATAGATTCTTCGACATTTTCAACGTATAAAATTGTATATCCAAACTTGACCATAATTTCTAATATTTAATGTGTATCTACTAAATATAAGAAAATTTAGCTAATTTCTAAAAGGACATTATATTTTTCTAAACTCGCCAAATCTTCAATAGAATTTATATTGGCCAATTTTTCGTGCTCTTCTACTTCTTTTCTAACTTCAATATGTTTTATTGCTTTTCTAAAACGACGCACTTCCTCTAAGTTTGACAAGATTAATCCTGGAACCTGAACACTTTTACCTTCTTTATCTTTGGCAACCATTGTAAAATAAGACGAATTGCAATGTTTGACAACTCCTGTCTGAATATTTTCTGCTTCTACGCGAATGCCGACAATCATAGAGCTTCTTCCAACATAATTTACAGAGGCCTTCATGGTTACTAATTCTCCAACTTCAATTGGTTTCAGAAAGTTTACCGTATCTACAGAAGCTGTTACGCAATAATTTCCGCTGAATTTTGATGCCGATGCAAAAGCAATCTGATCTAGTAATTGTAAAATATATCCCCCGTGAATTTTTCCGCTAAAGTTAGTATGCGATGGTAGCATTAATTCTGATATACTAACTTTTGATGAAGAAACTGGTTTAAAATCTGTACTCATGTTTTTGTTTTTGGAATGTTTTGATTAGTTGTATTCTATATTTGGTTGGTATTTTTTCTTGCGTCTTTTCTCTTTTTACTTTCTCTTCTAATTCAATAATTCATTTTCATCTGAACTCGCTGCTCTTGCAATAATATTATCTGGAAGTGACTTCTTTGCCTTCGCTCCCATTTTTTTCAGTCTTTCTACACTCGAAATCAGATTTCCTTTGCCGTCAACCAATTTATTCATTGCACTTTCGTATTCTGTTTTGGTATCTTTTATTTTATTTCCAATTCGAACTAAATCGGTTACAAAACCTTCAAATTTGTCATACAAAGCTCCTGCTTGTCTTGCAATCTCTAAGGCATTTTCCTGCTGTTTCTGATTGGTCCACATACTGTCAATCGTTCTTAACGTTGCCAAAAGCGTACTTGGCGTTACAATAACAATGTTTCGGTCAAAAGCTTTGGTGTATAATGTAGGATCTTCGTTTAATGCAATGGCAAAAGCAGGCTCCATCGGAATAAAAAGCAGAACAAAATCTGGACTTTCCATTTGGTACAAATCATGATAATTTTTACTGCCCAACTGCTCAACATGTCTTTTAATAGAAATAACGTGTTCTTTAAGAAATTCTATTTTTAACAGTTCTGATTCTTCGTTTACCCATTTTTCATAAGCGGCCAACGATACTTTAGAATCAACAATCATTTTTTTACCATCTGGAAGATTGATTACCACATCTGGAAAAACGCGATTGCCTTCACTATTGGTAAAACTCTGCTGCACTTCATATTCTCTTCCTTTTTCTAATCCCGATTTTTCTAGAACACGTTCCAAAACCAATTCTCCCCAATTTCCCTGCATTTTGCTATCGCCTTTTAATGCTTTCGTAAGATTTAAGGTTTCTTTGCTCATTTGCGCATTCATTTCGCTTAAGCCAATAATCTGCTGGCGAAGCGCTGCATGATAATCGATGCTTTCTTTATGAGTCTGCTCTACTTTCTGTTCAAAAACCTGAATTTTGTCCTGCAAAGGCGTCAGGATATTTTTCATGTTTACAGTATTTTGCTCGGTAAACTTTGCCGATTTTTCTTCTAAGATTTTATTGGCTAGGTTTTCAAATTCTTTGGTAAATTTTTCCTGAAGCTCATTAATTTCGCTTTTTTGTTCTTTATGGCGTTCCCATAAATTTTCAAAATCTACTTCTTTTTTAGAAAGCTGAATTGCTAAACTGTCTTTTTCTGTACGAATATTTTCTTTTTCAGAAATATTAAACTGCAATTGTTTCTGAAAGTTATTTTTTTCGCTTTCAAACTGCTCTTTCAACATCTGCAATTGACTATTTAATGCATTTAATCTTTCCTCAGAAATAGCTCTTTCTGATTGAAATTTGGATAACGAAAGCATTCTTCCTATGTATATCCCTGTAAAAAGCGCTACAACAAAACCTAATAAAAACGGTAAATAATCAGCCATAACTAAGTTAATTTTACGTAAAAGTACGCAATAATACGTAGTGCTTACTTTTTAAAATAGAAATTTCACTAATTCATATTCAAATCAAACTAAACCAACATTTTATTTTCAAAAAAAAATCAACCTCTACGCAACCTTTTTTTAAAAGCACTATCTACAAGATATAAACCTATTAAAATAATTATGAAAAAATTAATACTTGGCTTATTTGTAGCCTTTGGATTCAGTGCTTGTTCGCTTAGTGACGGAAATAATAATTATGTAGATTGTGGAGCTAATACAACTGTAAATTTTACTGGTTTTCCTTTCTTGTGTAATTATAGTGTAAAATCTCAACCAAATAATGCTGCAGCAGTTATTATTCCATCTCAAGAAAAAATGGATCAGTATTTTACAAAACATGCAAACAGTTGTCATGTTGCAAGTGATCCAAATATTGATTTTACAAAAGAATATTTAGTTGGGATTTTTGCTGGCGCCAAACCTACAAGCGGCTATGACATCGTAATTAGCTCCATAGTAGAAAATAATTGTGAAATCGTTGTTAATTACTACGAAAAAGCCCCTGCTGTGGGTGAAGACGTAACGCAAACTCCTACTTATCCTTCTGATTTTGTTTTGATCCCGAAAACAACAAAAGGAATGATTTTCAATAAAACAACAGAAGTCGCTGACAATATAATTATTGGAAGTTTCCATAATGAATGTACAGGTGCAGACTGCCAAAAATTTTATCAGCTTAACGAGTATAACATTTTAAAATTCTTAAACGTTGGAGCTGGTAAATACGATTTCGGACAATACAAATATACTCCGACAATTAAAAGAGGCGAATATAGTTTATTATTAAAAAGTGTTCCTTCAGAAATTTTAGCTATAAAAGGACAAACTAAAACTTATGGTTCTCCAGATTCTGCGAATCAAGGCGGAATTTATTTTGAGCTTCGTCAAGGAGCAAGCGTTACCAGAATTTATATTGATAATAACGATACTTCAGATCAAAGTTCAGAAATAAAACTTTTCAAAAAAGCAATTCAGGAAAAAATTACAAGCTTAAAATAATTCTATCATGAAGAAACTCTTTTTTTCTTTTATTATCTGTTTTTTATTTTCATCAATGATTCCTATAAATGATTCAAAAAAAACCGCAAAATCAATTATAAATACTTGGATTTGGAAAAAATCTATTGGAGGTTCTAATAACCCTTACATAGCAACACCAAAAACAATTGGATTTAATAAGAAAATTGTCTTTACTGAAAAAGGAAGAATTATTACTTATAAAAATAATATAGAGATTAGAAACAGTGCCTATCAGATAGAAAAAGGAAAGAGTTATTTTGACCATTCAGAATGTGACTTAATTACGTTTGAAGGCAAAACTTACATAATAGAAAACCTTGACAATCAAAACCTAACCATTGTAAGCAACAGTCAAGATGGTACTCAAGCTATTTTTAAAAGATAGTTTTGTACGCTATTTAAAACTATTTTTGCAAAATCAAATTTGAACCATTTCTTGAAAGACGAGTTAGAAAAATATATCAAACTGTGCATGAAAAATGACAGAGAGGGACAACTGAAAATTTATCAGTTGTTCTCTCCTGTTTTATATGGTATATGTTTGAAATATATGAAGAACGAAGATGACGCGAAAGATGTTTTTCAGGAAGCATTTGTAATTGCCTTTCAGAAAATAAGCCAATATAAATTTGAAGGAAGTTTTGAGGGCTGGCTGAAACGTATTTTTATAAACAAACTCATCGAAACTTTAAACAAAAAGAAAAAAGAGAGTTTCTTTTTAGATGTTTTTGATCCCGATACCGATTTTATAGAAGAAGAGGAACTGGAAGCAATTCCGATAGAACAGGAAAAACTGCTGGAATACATTCGAGATTTACCAGATCAATACCGGACAGTTTTTAACCTCTATGTATTCGAAAAAATGAAACACAAAGAAATAGCCGAACTATTAAAAATCTCCGAAGGAACATCAAAATCAAATTTAAATCGCGCTAAACACATATTACAAAAGCGAATTTTGAGCATAAAAAATTTTAAGATAGCATGAAGAAGCACAAAATAGAAGATATTTTTTCATCAATGGAAGACTTTTCGAGTGTTCCGCCTCCAGAATTATGGAGTCAGATTGAAAAAAAATTAGACAAACCTAAAAAGAAGAAGAGAGTTATTCTTTGGTGGTCGGCTGCTGCATGCTTATTATTAGGGTTGCTTCTGCCTTCAATTTTACATTTTACTGATTCGTCTAAAAACAATAACCTCAACGATGGCAATTTAGAAAACGGCAGAAATAGTATTGTTCTTGACAAAAACACAAACGATAATTCTAACGACAGAAATTTAGTCCGAACTAAAAATACTGACAAAAAAATAGATTCTTTAAATGGAAATGATACGAAGAATCAATTCAATAATGAATCAGGAATTCAAGTTCAAGAGACTTCTGTAGCAGAAACAAACTCTAAGAACAAAAGCAGTAAAAAAGATTCGAAATCTAATGTAGTGGTTCCAGCAAATGCTCCGAATCAATCTGTTGCGTATCAAAACTCAGGTTTATCAGAAGAAAAATCTAGCATAAAATCTTCTAAAAAATCTAGTACAGTAGCTCTAGAAAATACTACAAATCAACCTATTGCGTATCAGAATTCTGGTTCATCAGAAAACAAGTCGATTCTAAAATCTTCCAAAAAATCTATTTTAGAAAATAATACAAAATCTTCTAATAAAGGAATTTCTGAAGAACGAATTGCATTTGGAAAACAAAGCAAATTTAATTCGACAGTAAAAAAACAGCTTTCAAATTCTATTTTTGAAGAACAGTTTTCTGCGAAAAACAATAAAAGTTTAGCACTCAATAATCATAGTTCTTCCGCAAATACTAACTCTTTAACAAACAGCAATGCATATAATTCGAACAAAAATGCATTAAGTACAAATGAGACTAAACGAACTGACAAAGCGGTGATCATAAAAGACGATGTGAAGATTGCTAATAGTTTGAGCAAAACAGACTCTATACAATTGGCTGAGCTTCAAAATTTAGAAAAAAGGATTTTAGCTCCAGAAAAGAAAAAAGAAGAAAAAGAGAAAAAAGACAATCTTATCAATAAAAAGGAAAGATGGGCAGTTGCCGTTTTTGCAGGCATAGCAAGTTCTGAAAATACCAAAAACGATAAAACATTAGGGAACGTAAACGATTCTAAACAATCTAATTCTTATGGCGTAAAAACTAAATATAGTATTAACAATAAATGGGCTGTAGGTTCTGGATTAAAAATCAGCGAATTAGGACAAAGTGTTGCCAATGTATCTTATGTGAGTGCTAAAAACAATGCTTTTTTTACTCCTGACAGCTATCCTGTTGCATCAGCTAACTCACCTACTCAAGATTACCTTCTAATTTCTAATAGCACAAAAGAAGCTTTGAAAAATGAAAATGTTCAAACTGGAAAATTAGATCAAAATTTAAGATATGTAGAAATGCCACTAGAAGTTTCTTACTCTGTTTTTAATCAAAATAAAGCGAGCATTAACGTAAACACTGGAGGTTTTGTAGGTAAATTGATTTCAAACAATGTAGTTTTAGACGGGCATACTATTGGGGAAAATGTCAATGCGAATAATTATGTTTATGGTTCTACTTTGAGCAGTACCGTTCAATATCGCGTGTACAAAAAGACCAATGTTTTTGTTGAGCCTGCGGTAAATTATTACATCAATCCACTAAACAGCCAGTCTTTCAACCAGTTCCAATGGGGATTAAATTTTGGGCTAAATGTCAATTTCTAAAGCAAATTTGTAGTAATTTTCAGGCTATATTTAGAATAGATTTTTTATGGATTTTACAATTGATTCGCTTGATTTATTATTGAGCAAGAAAGTTATTTTTGACAAAGCTGGTTTGCAAATGACCACTTTTCAAAAAGAAAGCGAAAGTGAGGAATACAGTGCATTTCGTTTTCAGTTAAACAATAACAACATTTGCTATAGAGAGGCTAAAATTACCCCAACCAAGATAGGACAATTTGTGACTTTATGGAAACGAAATCAATCGGGAATAATTGAGCCTTTTGATTATTCCGATACTATTGATTTTGTAATTGTAACTGTTCGAAAAGATCAAAATTGGGGACAGTTTATTTTTCCGAAAAAAACATTATTAGAAAAAGGCATTTTTTCTACCCAAAACAAAGAAGGTATCAGAGCCACAAGAGTTTATCCTCCGTGGGATGAAACTACAAGCAAACAGGCACAGAAAACGCAGAAATGGCAATTGAATTATTTTTTCAACTTTTCAGATCAAAGCAAAATTGATTTAGTGGAATTGAAAAATATATTTGCGTAAAAAAGAAAGTCACACATCGGCCAGTTTTCTATTCTATAATTGATTTTATTTTTAATAACATTATTTTTAAAAATCATTTTTCATCTACAAAAAAAGCAGTAAGCTTTCCCTTACTGCCTTTTACTAATTCAAAATAATATTCTCTAATAAAAAATATTAAACTGCGGTATAACCTCCATCAGCAATAATATAACTTCCTGTTGTGAATGATGATTTATCAGAATTTAGAAAAACTACCAGTTCGGCAACTTCTTCTGCGGTTCCTAAACGGTTCATTGCAGATTTTGCTGCAACAGCCTGCATCATATCTTTATTAAGATTATCTTTTAAAAGTGCTGTTTCAATATAACCTGGTCCAACAGCATTGCATCGAATGTTTTTCTGTGCATATTCTACTGCAATATTTTTTGTCAAACCAACCACACCATGTTTACTCGCTGTATATGCAACACTATTTGGCGCAGCAACTTGTCCATGAATTGAAGCAATATTTACAATGCTTCCTCCGCCATTTTTCTCCATTTGCTCCAATTGATAACGGCAAGCATAAAAAACACCGCTTAAATTTAATGCAATAACTTTATCCCAAGCTTCTGGCTCGTATTCTCCAGTTGGTTTTGCTGGCCCTCCCATTCCCGCATTGTTGCAGGCAATGTCCAATCGGCCATATTTTGAAACCGTCACCTCAACCATATGTTTATTGTCGGCCGCACTAGACGAGTCTCCTTTTATGAAAAAAGCTTCTCCGCCCTTTTCCTTTATCTCTTTTACGGTTTCTTCACCGTGTTCTACATTTATATCAGCTACTACTACTTTTGCTCCTTCTCGAGCGTATGCTTTTGCTACAGCGCGTCCAATTCCTGAACCACCGCCAGATACAAAAGCTACTTTATTTTCTAAAAGTGCCATTTTATATATGTTTTTAAATTGATACCTCTAATTTACGAAGATATCAACCGATACAAAAGCTTTGAAATGAGTTTACAATAACATTAACGCCAACCGCTAATGTTATGTTATTTGACATTTAATTGACTCTATTTTGCTTAAAATTTTGTATTGTCTTATTCCTCTTCATCCAATTTCATATTTCCGCGGTCCTTATGATTGTCTGGATGTGAATTTGGATATCTATTTGGTGTCACATCAGAATTACGGTCTTTGTTCTCTACCGTTTTTTTTGCCTCTTCTTCCGTTTCAACTCCACGGTTCGCATTTGGGTTATCAGGATTTGTTTTACGAAGCTTTTGGTTAATGTCTTCATTCTCATTTCGCGCTCGCTCCACTATTTTTTTATCTCCATCTGCATCAGTTATCAATTCTTTATTCAATTTGGCATCTTTTAGTTCTTTATCGTGCGAAACGTTTTTTCCTTTAGATTCGTCAATATTTTTCTGCGTTCCGTTTATTTTTTTCGTTCCTAAATTATTCGTTTCCATGGCATTATTTTTTTTTACATTCAACTTTATAATATTACGAATTCTAAGCGCGAAAAAATTATTACTTCATATTGCTTTTCTTTTATAATTGCCATCTGCTTTTTTATTTATTACCTTTATTCAAAGCAACTTAACAACCTTAAACAATTATGAATTTCTTCAAAATTAAAACCAGCTGGTCCAATTCTGAATTTTTTTTGATTAAACTTTGCATGGCTTCTGCTTATATTTTAATTGGCAGTTATTTTCATGAATTTTTCGAAAACTATTATTCAGTTTTAATTGTCATTTTTGCCGTAACCGTAATTTGGTTTGTTTACCAATGGCTGAAAAAAATGAAATCTGAAAAGCAGTTATAAGATTTAGTTTAAGAAAGAAACTATCTTTGCAAAAAATTAAAAATGCACCGACACTTCATTCTTTTTAAACCTTACGGCTATTTAAGCCAATTTATTTATGAATTAAAAAGAAAGAAAAAGCTTTTGGGCGAATTGTACGATTTCCCAAAAGGAACAATGGCAATTGGAAGATTAGATGAAGATTCTGAAGGTTTGCTTCTTTTGACAACTGATGGAAATATGAGCGAACTTGTTCGAAGTAAAAAGGTTGAAAAAGAATATTATGTTCAGGTTGATGGATTAATTACGCAAGAAGCAATTGAACAATTACAAAATGGTGTAGAAATTGGACTTGACGGCGGAAAATACAAAACGAAACGCTGCAAAGCATCTATCGTTACCGAAATTCCCGATTTTGGAGCGAGAGCGAAAAAAATAAGAGATGAGCGTCATGGTCCAACTTCTTGGGCATCCATCACGGTAAGGGAAGGAAAATTTCGTCAAGTTAGGAAAATGACTGCCGCAGTTGGTTTTCCGACGTTACGTTTAGTTCGCGTTAGAATAGGAAATGTATATTTGCAAAACCTGAAAGCAGGTGAAGTTTTAGAAGTTTCCGATTTTCAATTAGATAATTAGTTAATTAGAAAATGTGTCAATTAGATAATTTCCAGAAACTCATAACCTATAACTTATAATTCATAACTCAAAAAGATGTTAAACGTTGTTCTTGTAGAACCAGAAATACCAAATAATACCGGAAATATTGGCAGATTGTGTGTAGGCACAGAAAGCCGTCTTCATTTAATTCATCCTTTTGGATTTGTTATCAATGACAAAAACCTGAAACGTTCGGGATTAGATTATTGGGTTCATCTTGATGTAACAGAATATCAAAATGTAGACGAATGGATTGCTCAGATTCCAGATCATTCTCGTGTATTTTTAATGAGTTCGCATTCTGAAAAATCGTATTTAGAAAATGAATTTCAAGATGGGGACTGGCTAGTTTTCGGAAAAGAAAGTGTTGGATTGAGCGCAGCATTTATGTCTAGATTCGAAAATCATTTGACGATTCCGATGTCACCGCTTATTCGCAGTTTTAATATTGCTAATTCGGTTGCTTTTGTAGTTGGTGAAGCGAAGAGACAAATTGGTTTGAAGAAATAATTATTCCATCTCCTGCAAGGTTTTCAAAACCTTGTAGGCCTTTTTTTTTAATTGCCAACTTATAAATTTTTATACCTACAAGGTTTTGAAAAACTTGCAGGAAAACCGAGAATTTTAACTCACAATAAACTTCCCTTTTTCAGCATCAAAAATAATATGTTCGTCTTTGAACAAATTGCTGAAACTTCCATTCGAAATTAAATTACATGGCTGATCTTGCACTATACTTTCTGGCGTCATCATAATCATTTCGTCACTTAACTGAATGGCCAAATCGATATCGTGTGTGGAAAACAAAATGCTTTTTTGAGTTTCTTGTGTCAGTTTTTTCAATAATTTAAACAAAGAAACTTTATGTAATAAATCAAGATGCGTTGTTGGTTCGTCTAAAATGATTAACGGCGTATCTTGTGCCAAAGCTCTTGCAATTAAAACTTTCTGCAATTGTCCGTCGCTAATCTGAAAATGTTTTTTTGAAGCTAAATGTTCGATTTGCGTCAAACTCATTGCTTCCTGAACTTTTAGAATATCTTCGTCGGACAATTTATCAACCCAATTGGTATACGGCTGACGGCCTAAAGCGACTAATTCAAAAACAGAAAGATTACTTGGCGGCAGTTTTTCGGTTAAAACCAAACTGAGATTTTGCGCCAATTCTAAAGGCTGATAGTCTGAAATATTTCTTTCGTTCAAATAAACATTTCCTGATAAAGGTTTCTGAATACCTGTAAGCGTTCGTAATAGAGTTGACTTCCCGATTCCGTTTGCTCCTATTAAAGTAATTAATTTACCAGCTTCAAGATTAAGATTAAGATTCTCAGCAATAGCCGTAACGCCTTTCTTGGATTTGTATCCAATACTTAAGTTTGAGGTTGATAGAATGTTTTTCATTTTTTGAGATTCTAAGTTACTAAGATGCTGAGATTCTAAGTTTTTTTTCTTTTAAGCCACAGATTAAAGGATTAAAATGATTAAAAAATCTGTGCAAATCTTTTTAATCTGTGGCTAAAATTTATTTAAAATTCCTTTTTCTAACTAAAAGCCAAATAACCACCGGCGCGCCAATTATAGAAGTTACGGCATTTATTGGAAGCGTAACATCAAAACCTGGCATTTGCGAAACAATATCGCAAAACAGCATTATTATGGAACCAAAAAATAAAGTGCTCCAAAACAAAATAGTATGATTACTGGTCTGGAAAGTCAGCTTTGCAATATGAGGCACTGCTAAGCCCACAAAAGCAATCGGACCAGCAAATGCCGTAATCGCTCCTGATAATATACTCGTTGCAAAAATGATGACTAATCTTGCTTGTTTAAAATTCAATCCCATGCTTTTTGAATAGTTTTCTCCAAGAAGCAAGGCGTTTAGAGGTTTGATACTTTTGGCGCTTAAAAGCAATCCAATTCCAACACAGAAAGTCAAAATTACAATAGTTGTCCAAGAAAGATTTCCGAGATTTCCCATTGACCAAAAAGTAAATTTCTGTAGCTGTTCTGCCGTGCTAAAATAAGTCAGAACACTTACAATTGCAGTGGTGAAGCTTCCAAACATTAAACCTACAATCAAGATGGCCATTGTGTCTCGCAATCGCTGCGAAACTACTAAAACTAGAAATAAAACCAACGTGCTTCCTAAAGTAGATGCCAAAACAATTCCGTAAGAAGACAATGCAATTACACTCAAAAAAGAAGGTAGAAATCCTGCTCCCAAAATAACAAATGCAACACCAAGACTTGCTCCGGAGCTTAAACCTAAAACATAAGGTCCGGCAAGCGGATTTCTAAATAAAGTCTGCATCAAAAGTCCGCTCATGGAGAGTCCTGTTCCGACCAAAACTGCCGTAATCGCTTTTGGCAAACGATAATTAATGATAATATATTCCCAAGTCGATTTTGCAGCATGACCACCAGTTAAACTCGCAAAAACATCTTTTAACGGAATGGTAACCGATCCTAAACTAATGCTCGCAAAAAACATTAGAAAAAGTCCTAAAGTCAATACGACAAATAAAATGGTATTTCGTTTTTTATTCGCCAATTTAATTCAGTTTTGATGCAAAAGTAAATTCGTAGCCCGCCAATAAATCTGGATGAAAAATCTTGATATAATCTTTCAACACCAAATCAGGACGGCTTGGCGCCAATTCATAGTAAACTGTTCCGCCTGTCGCTCCTAGCTTTCCTTCAAAATTGTATATTGTTTTATTTTTAAAAGCGTCAAATTCTGCGTAATGCGGATTTGCTTTTTGCAATTCATCCAAAGTTTTAAAAGATCCAGAAGCAATCCAAACATTAGCCGTTTTCGCTTTATCTAAAACTTTTTCAAAAGACAAACCTTCACTTCCTGTTCCTTTTAAATCGGCCCATAAATAATTAGATTTCGCATCTTTCATAAACTGCGCCACCCAACTGTTTCCTTTGGCAACGTACCAAACATCTTCGTACATTGAACCGTATAACACTTTTGAAGTTGCAGGTTTATCGGCAACGAGCTTTTTTGCTTGATTGTAACTTTCTACGATTTTATCAAAAAGTTCTTTTGCTTTATCTTCTTTTCCAAACAGAGCGCCGTAAAGCTTAATCCATTCTGCTTTTCCTAGCGGAGACTGTTCCATCCAATCGCCTTGAATAAGCACTTTCAAACCGCTTTTTTTCAAATTATCCAACATCGGATTATTATTATCAACTCCAAAAGTAACAATCAAATCTGGCGACAATTCTATTAATTGTTCGATGTTCAGTTTTTCATTTTGTCCAACGTTTTTCACAGAACCTTTATCAATTAATGATCTAGTTTTTTCCGAAGAAATATAATCGGTATGCGGAAATCCGACCAATTTATTCTCCACTTCGAGCATTTCTAGAAAAGGAATATTTGTTGTTGAAGTTACCACAACACTTTCTAAAGGAACTTTTATAATTGGATATTTTTTTAAACTGTCTGGAACTTGTGCATCTTTTTCTTCCAAAATGTAAGTAAATTTTCCTCTAGCATTTGGCCACGGATTCACCACATTTACAATCGAATAGCCTTCGTTTTTCACAATTGAAAGTCCCGAAGCAAATTCAATGCTTTCTTTGGCAACAGTAGATTTTGCAGTACTTAAATTTTCATTCTTTTTACATCCGATTGCTATAAAAAGCAAAAAAACGACTGATAATGTATGGAAAAAATATTTCATATTTTATGTTTTGTGTGGGCACAAAGGTAAATCAATTTCTATTTTTTTTGTTTACCTTTATTCGTACAAATTTAAACAAATAGCCTTTTTATTTGATGACTGTACCAAGAACAAAAATCTGCTCCAGTTGTGAGACCGCTTTTTCATGCGGCGACACTTCACCCGAAAATAAGTGCTGGTGTAATGATTATCCACCTATTTTCAATCTTTCAGAAGGAGGCGATTGCCTTTGTCCTGTGTGCTTTAAGGAAGCATGCGAAGATAAAATTGAAGCTTATATCGAAACCATAACTCCAGAAAAGGCTCTTAAAAACAAGGCTATGCTATTGCCCAAAACGGATCATTTAATTGAAGGGATTGATTATTACATCGAAAATGGCAATTATGTTTTTAAAGCTTGGTTTCACCTAAAAAGAGGAACCTGTTGTGAAAATAACTGCCGACATTGCCCGTATTAGGAGTTATGAGTGATAAATTATGAGTTAGTCTTCATAATTATTTTATAACTTGCCCAAACTCATAATTCATAATTCAAAACTCATAATTAATAAAAAATGATTTATTTAGTAACTGGCGGCGAGCGCTCTGGAAAAAGCGGTTATGCACAGAAATTGGCTTTAGAACTTTCCAACTCTCCTTTGTATGTAGCAACTGCCAGAAAATGGGATGATGATTTCCAAAATCGAATTGACCGTCATCAAAAGGAAAGAGACGAACATTGGACGAATATTGAAAAGGAAAAATATTTAAGTGAAATTGATTTTTCTGGAAAAACTGCTTTAATTGATTGTGTAACGCTCTGGCTAACTAATTTTTTTATTGATACTAAAAATGACGTAGAGTTAAGTTTGGAAGAAGCAAAAAAAGAATTTCTTGCTATCGCTAAACACGAAAATGCGAATATCATTATTGTGACAAATGAAATTGGCATGGGCGTTCATGCAGAAACACACATCGGAAGAAAGTTTGTTGAACTTCAAGGCTGGATGAATCAGTTTCTTGCCGCAAACGCAGATCAAGTTGTATTGATGATTTCTGGAATTCCAGTTAAAATAAAGAGATAAATTCCAATACAAAAAATTCCAAATCCCAATAAATTGAAACGAAATTCTAAGTTTTAAACTCCAAATTCCAAAGCTATGCTTTACCTTTACTAGAATCTTTCCATTTTCAGATTTGAATTTGGAATTTAAAAATTGGAATTTAAAGAAATGAGTAATTTAGACGATATATTAAAATCACGCCGCGACACACGACATTTTACAGCCGATGAAGTTCCTGATGAAGTAATCCAAAAAGCTCTACAGGCTGGACATTGGGCTCCATCTGTAGGACTAACCGATGCAACGAGATATTATATCATTAAATCAGATGAAGTTAAAACGTCTATTAAAAAGCTTTTTTTAGACTACAATAAAAAAGCCGAGGAACTAACCGACAATCCCGAACAGAAAGAACTTTACAGATCGCTAAAACTAGAAGCTATCGAAGAAGCGCCAATTGGACTCATCATTGCTTATGACCGTTCTGTTTTAAATCAGTTTACGATTGGAACAATTGGCAGTAATGAAGCCGTGAAATTTAGTTCGGTTTGTGCGGCGCAAAATATTTGGCTTTCGCTAACAGAACAAGGCTACGGAATGGGCTGGGTTTCGATTCTTAATTATTATCAGTTTAAAAAAATTCTCGATTTACCCGAAAATATAGAACCGCTTGGTTATTTCTGCATTGGAAAACCAGCAACCAATTATAACAATCAGCCAATGCTGCAGCAATTGCATTGGAAACAAAAATCGGAAGCTCCTATTTGCTCTGAAATTAAAGAAATTCATCAAATAAATGTTCCTGCTTTTGATTTGAAATCAGAAAATAAAATTCAAGACAAATCTGATTTCTATGCTCTTTTACAAGACAAAATAGATTCTAAAACAAAACCTGTCGGTTCTTTGGGAACATTAGAATCTTTGGCTTTCCAAATGGCAACGGTTTTTGAAACTTTAAATCCGAAAATCGTAAAACCCAACATCGTAGTTTTTGCAGCCGATCACGGAATTGCAAATCATGGTGTAAGTGACTATCCGCAAGATGTTACTCGACAGATGGTCAATAATTTCCTCGATGGCGGCGCAGCCATAAACGTTTTCTGTAATCAGAATAATATCGAATTATCAATTGTAGATTCGGGCGTTAATTATGATTTTCCAACCAATGCAAAATTAATCGATGCAAAAATTGCCAAAGGAACTCAGTCCTTTCTCCATGTTCCAGCAATGAGCGAATCTGAAGTCCAGTTATGTTTTGAGAAAGGAAAATCGATTGTTGAAAATATCGCAAAATCTGGCTCAAACTGCATTGGTTTTGGTGAAATGGGAATTGGAAATACTTCTACCGCTTCTGTTTTAATGAGTATTTTAACAGGTTTTCCTATTGAAGATTGTATCGGAAAAGGAACGGGAGTTGAAAACGAAAAATTGCTTCTAAAACAGAATTTACTTAAAAAAGCAATTGAAAGTTATTCTGGTCAAGCCGAATTGATGTTACAGCTTTCCTATTTTGGAGGTTTTGAAATTCTTCAAATGGCTGGCGGAATGCTGACTGCTTTTGAAAATAAAATGCTAATTCTGGTTGACGGTTTTATTTGTACTGTTGCCTATTTGATTGCCTTTAAAATAAATCCGAATATCAAGCAAAATGCTGTTTTCTGCCATTGTTCTGCCGAAAAAGCGCATTCAAAATTATTGAACTATCTAGGAGCAAAACCTATTTTAAATTTAGATTTGCGTCTAGGAGAAGGAACTGGATGTGCTGTTGCTTTTCCGATTTTAAAATCGGCTGAGGCTTTTTTGAATGAGATGGCTAGTTTTGAAAGTGCGGGAGTGAGTAGGAAATAGTTTTGTATTTCTAAAAAACAATTATGTTACATAGTGATTAATTCTCATTTTTGTCATTTCGACGAAGGAGACTCAAGCGATAGCGAACTGGCGAAGCAAATCTTCACAAGTAGCTCCACAACGAAAATCCAATCTTTGTAGAATATCCTACGAAGATTTCTCCTTCGTCGAAATGACATACTCAATGGAAAACCAATTATAAAAAATGAAAAAAGAACTACACATTTTCTTCACCTGTTTAATGTTTTACACCAGAATTCCATGTCCAAAAAACATTACACATCATCCAGATTATTTAAATAAAGCTACGAGATATTTTCCTTTTATCGGATGGATTGTTGGGAGCATTTCCTTTCTGGCTTTTTATCTTTTTTCATTTTTTCTTTCAATAGAAATTGCCGTTATGTTAGCGATTATTGCTTCTATTTTAACTACTGGTGCATTTCACGAGGATGGATTTGCTGATGTCTGTGATGGATTTGGCGGAGGATGGACCAAAGAAAAAATCTTAATGATCATGAAAGATAGTGCGATTGGCGCCTATGGAGCAATCGGATTGGTTTTACTTTTTCTATTAAAATTCAAATTGCTTTCCGAATCCATTTTACTTTTCACTAATAACATTTTACTAATTTTCCTTTTATTCATTTCTGCACATTCTTTGAGTCGTTTAGCAGCAATCAGTATTATTTTCACGCATGAATATTCTCGTGAAGATGCTTCGAGCAAAAGTAAACCCATTGCAAAACAATATACTTGGAAAGAAGTTTTTGGTTCTTTCTTTTTTGGTTTAATTCCGCTGATTGTATTTTCTTATTTTAATTTGAAATTTCTTCTTGCTATAATTCCTGTTTTTATAGCACGCTATTTTTTAGCACGCTACTTCCAGAAATGGATTGACGGTTATACGGGAGATTGTCTTGGAGCTACGCAACAAGTTTGCGAAGTTGTATTTTACTTAAGCATTTTATTTTTATGGAAATTTATCTAGTTCGTCATACCGAAACCATCTGCGAAAAAGGAATCTGTTACGGACAATCTGATGTTGATATTGCACTTCCGTTTGATGAAATTTTTGAAAGAATAATTTCTGAGCTTCCTTCTGAAGCATTTATTTTCTCTAGCCCTTTAAAACGTTGTGTTATTCTGGCAAAACACATTCAAAAAAATATTAAAACCATTTCTTATCAAGAAGACGAACGTTTAAAAGAAATGAATTTTGGAGATTGGGAATTAAAAAGCTGGAATGAAATTCCGCAGGAAGAACTTAATCCGTGGATGGAAGATTTTGTAAATATCAAAGTTTCAAACGGAGAATCTTTTGTTGAACTGCATGAAAGAGTTGGTGATTTTTTATCTGAAACCATTTCAAAAATAAATCAGCCAATCGTTATTGTTGCTCATGCCGGAATCATCAGAAGTATTTTATGCCATCAGAGTTTACTGCCTTTAAAGGATGCTTTCAATAATAAAGTTGATTTCGGACAAGTTATAAAAATTGATTTTTAATGCAAATAATTTATAATTTTTCATGAATCGCAAAACAAATTTGAATAATCAATATTTTTAACTTTATCTTTGCAGCAAATTAAGGTTGTGTTTTTGATTTAAAAACACATTAAAAGGGAATCAAGTAAATTCTTGAGCTGTACCCGCAACTGTAAGCTAAGTTCTAAACGAATGCTTGCTGTTAACTACAAACCACTGTCACGCCTTGCGTGATGGGAAGGTAAACAGCAAGACGCAAGCCAGGAGACCTGCCTTTGTAACAATTATCGAACTCTCGGGAAAAAGAGTGAAGAAATTATGACTTTAAAACGACTTTTTGCTTTTTGTTTATTTGTAATGTGCCAAATTATTTCGGCGCAAAACGATTCTATTACCAGTCTGAAAGAGGTATTGGTTTCAGATAAAAATTTAAAATCCTATTCGGTTTCACAATCTGTTTTAAAACTAAATGACTCTGTTATTAGTAAAAACGAAGCCCTTTTAACCGATTTATTAAATTTTAATTCTACGATTTATTTTAAAGAATATGGGCGTGGAATGTTATCTACGGTAGCTTTTAGAGGAACAACTTCTTCTCAAACAGCAGTAATTTGGAACGGAATTAATATTAATTCTCAAATGAACGGAAGTACCGATTTTAATACCATTTCGGGTTCTGATTATAATTCTATAAGCGTAAAAGCAGGTGGCGGAAGTGTTATTTATGGAAGTGGAGCAGTTGGAGGAACGGTGCATCTAAATAACGATTTGTTATTTTCTAATCGATTTGAGAATAATTTAAGACTAAATTACGGCAGTTTCAATACAATTGGAGTCAATTACAAAACGTCAATTTCTAATAAAAAATGGAGTGCTCAAATCGGACTTTCGAAAAACAGCTCGACTAATGATTATAAATATCTTAATCAGTATAACTGGAAAGGCGAACAGCGCTGGAATCAAAATGGACAATATGATGTTATTACTTTGAGTGCTAACGCTGGATATAAATTCAACGAAAATCATATTTTAAAGCTTTATAGTCAGAGTTCAAATACTGACCGTAATACTTCTCTTGTAGTAGAATCGGAAACCAAAAGCAAATACATCAACGGTTTCAACAGAAACTTACTGGAATATGACGGAAGTTTTGGAAAACTTAAAACCAATTTCAAGACAGCGTACATTTTCGAAAACTATCAATATTTTGCTGATAATAGTCTAAAAAATTACTCATACGGAAAAACCGAAAACTTGATTACAAAACTAGATGTCGATTATCATCTATTTAAATCAACACATCTTAACGGAATTGTAGATTATAGCAGAACGAACGGTTACGGAACCAGTTTTGGAAGCCATATTCGAGAAATCAGTTCAGCTTCTTTATTGGTTCGACAAGATATTGGCTCAAATTGGAAAAACGAACTTGGGGTTCGCAAAGAATTTACGAGCAATTATAAATCGCCAGTTTTATTTAATCTTGGATCTTCCTACAAGTTCAACGATTGGTACAATTTAAAATTGAATGTGTCTCGAAATTTCAGAATTCCAACTTACAATGATTTGTATTGGGATCAGGGAGGAAATCCGAATTTGAAACCCGAAAGTTCTTATCAGGGGGAAATTGGCAATGTCTTTACATTTAAAAATTGGTCTTGGACGCAGAATTTTTATTACATGAAAATTACTGATATGCTGCAATGGGTTCCTGGAGCAAATGGCATCTGGACTCCACAGAACCAAGACAAAGTCATCAGTTACGGAACAGAAACTATGTTGGGCTGGAAAAAAAGTTACGGCAAGAACACTTTCTCAGCAAACGCCACTTACGCTTATACGGTTTCGCAAGATGAAAAAACTAAGAACCAATTGTTCTTTGTGCCATTTAATAAAGCAACAGGAGCCGTTTCGTATTCTAGAAATAAAATAAGTGCTTATTATCAAATTCTCTACAACGGTTTTGTTTATACAAGAGCCGATAATAATCCTGACGAAATTATTAACGATTACATGATTTCAAATATCGGAATCGATTATGATCTTAAATTTTTAGATTCATTCAAGGTCGGTTTTCAAGTTTTGAATCTTTTCAATAAAGATTATGAAAGTCTGGAGAATAGACCGATGCCAGGCCGCAATTTCAATGTGTATTTAACCTTAAAATTTTAATATATGAAGTTTAGTAAATTACTTTTAATAGCGTTAAGCATTTCGTTATTCGTTTCTTGTTCTAGTGACGATGATGATGCCCCAAAAGGAGCTTACGACAATGGTTTTTTCATTTTAAATGAAGGAAGTACCGATGCAGGAACTGTTTCTTTTTCTAGTGATGATTTCAGCATCTTTACAAAAGACGCTTACAAAGCAGAAAACGGATCTGATGTGCTTGGAAAATTTGTTCAAAATATCTTTTTTGACGGAGACAAAGCTTACATTATCTCAGGCGGATCAAATGTGATAAACATTGTAAACCGTTATACTTTTAAATTAATCGCAAAAGTTGACAGCGGTTTGGCTAATCCTAGATATGGTGTTACAAAAGATGGCAAAGCTTACGTTACAAATGCAAATTCATACGATTCTGTTACAGATGATTATATTGCAGTAATCAATTTGGCAACAAATCTTGTTGAATCTAAAATTTCATTAAATACAACTGGAAATAGAATTATAGAAGAAAGCGGAAAATTATACATTACAGATCCAATGGGTACTGACAAACTTTCTATCTACAATCTTACTACAAAGACTTTAGAAGCTCCAATTACAATTGGTTCTGGCTCAGATTCTATTGAGGAAGAAAATGGGACTCTATATATCTTAAAAATTTCATACACATCAAGCAGTGCAATTACAAAAGTAAAAATCGCTGACAAATCTGTTTCTACTATTGAGATTCCGGAATCTCAAGGAGTTGCTGGATTCTTAGATATCGAAGATAACAAAGTATATTATACTGTTGGAAATTCTGTATACTCAATCGCTACATCGGCAACGACAGCTGCTGCTGCTCCTATCTTCGAAAGCAGCTCAAGCATTGGATACCTTTACGGATTTGCTGTAAAAGACAATCGTATTTTCCTTGCCGATGGCGGAAACTTTAAAGAAGACAGCAAAGCATACATTTATAACTTAAGCGGAAGCTTATTAAAAGAATTAACTGTTGGTGTAGGTCCAAACGGATTCTACTTTAACGATTAATTTATCCTTAGAATTAGTTTTTGTTTTTTTTATGGAAAAGGCTTTCATCTCTGAAAGCCTTTTCTATTTATTAGATTTTATTTTCTTGGAACATCTTGAAAGTACATTCCATGTCTTAATCCATTTATGATTTTTGAATCTGTTAAATAAGGTGTATTTGGTGCAGAATCATCCGAAATTCTCTTAGCAGAAGAACCTGTAATTTTGGAAATAGCTAAATTAAGCAAAGGTTCTGAAGTTTCTCCTAAAACACCATAGGTACTTACTCTTTCGTACTGCTGATACGTTGGTTGTAAACCTTGCTGGTAATCTCCAAAACCCGCAGAATTTGAAATTTTAAAAACCAAAGGCTGCATTGCATATTTATGATTTGGATTGATTCCTTTTTTAGTAAAAAGAGTTTCAGAATCATATATTGTATATGAACCAACATTTTTACCTGTTGTAGTTTCTCCAACCTGAACTACGTTAATATAAGGTTTTAATCCATTAATAACCAATTCACTTGCAGACGCTGTACTCGCAGTTGTAATAATATAAACTGTAGTTAAATTTAAGCTGTTTAATGGTTTACCATCAATATTATTCACAAACCTATAATTCAAACTCTCTAAATCCTCGGCAGTCATATCTTTCATCCATTTTGTATTAAACTGCGTTTTGGCAAAAACCTGAGTATCGAATTGTCCTGTAATCATACTAGAAAGTCTGATAGCAGAAGGTACCGCTCCTCCTCCATTATATCGAAGATCTAAAATCAAATCTGTAATTCCTTGAGATTTTAATTCTCCAAAAGCTTGGTTTAATTTATCATCATAACTTGAATAAAATCCATTATACATTAAATAACCAATTTTATGACCTCCAGAAGTTATTACTTTATTAATAAAAATTGGATTTTCTTCTAAAACAGTTTTAGTCAAATCAACCGATTTTCCATTCAAAACATAACTGCTTCCATTATAATCTGCTAAGTTTAATGTATAGCTGTCCTTATTAAACAATAATTCCTGATAATTTGAAACCGTAAGTTTTGTTCCGTTCACACTTGTAAATAGATCACCACGTTTAATTGCTTTAGTAGAAGCATCAGAATTCGGAATAATATATCGCACAAAACCCACCACATCGTTTGATCCTGATGATACACGACTCAATCTAAAATCGACACCATTATTTTTAGTAACACCACCTAATTCTTGTTCTAAAACAGTGTAATCGTCAACAATCCAACTGAAACGATCAATCGCATCTCCGTTAGGATATTTGCTTACTGGTTTGTTCAATAGATCTTCGAACAAATCTTCAGGATGAGAGTATCCTCTCAAAAACTGATTGAAATCTGGTTGTAAATTACGTCCATCGGCTAGATTTGGAACATCTTGTTGCCATAAGTAAACTTCATTTAATCCTCTCCAGATAAAATTATTAATCTGCAAGTCTGCTGGCGCAGCTACATCATCCTGATCTTCACAAGACTGTAAAGCAAATGCGAATAAAAAGAGAAAAAGAACGCTCTTTAAAGTTGTTTTCATATCGTGTAGGTTATCTATATTCTGAATAAACGTAAAAGTAGTATCTTTAGTTTTACCTTTATCGTTAAAGCAGTATTTTTTTTACATAAAAAAAATTTCTTTTTTGCTGTAACAAATATAATTGTGCATCGTCTTGAATATATAAGCTAACGATTAACCATCATATTAATGAACCAAGTTGTATTTATAGAATTAATAAATCCTTTTAAAGACAAAGTTTTTCGTCTGGCAAAAAGATTGCTTACTAGCACCGAAGAAGCAGAAGATGCGACTCAGGAAGTAATGGTAAAATTATGGAACAAAAAAGATAATCTGCAAAGCTACAATAGCGTCGAAGCATTGGCTATGACAATGACAAAAAACTATTGCCTCGATCAGCTAAAATCTAAAAGAGCCAGTAATCTGCAAATTGTCCATAATAATTTTACCGATCGGCAACCGCAATTAGATAAAAAATTAGAAGACCAAGACAGTTTAGAATGGGTCGAAAAAATTATAAACGAAATGCCCGAACAAATGCAACTGTTAATTCAGCTTCGGGATGTTGAACAATATGAATTTGAAGAAATAGCCAAAATCGTAAATATGAACGAAACAGCAATACGAGTGGCACTTTCGAGAGCGAGAAAAAAAATTAGAGAATCAATGACAAATACACACCTTTATGGAACTAAATAAAATAGAAGAGATATTAGAAAAATACTTTCAGGGAGAAACTTCTATTGCCGAAGAAAATCAATTAAAAGAATACTTTTCTTCATCAAATGTTGCGCAGCATTTGGAGCAATACAAACCTATGTTTGACTATTTCTCTCAAGCAAGAGAACAGAAATCGACGTATGAGATTCCACTACAAACTAAGAAACGAAACGTAGCGTGGTTATCGATTGCAGCTTCTGCTGTTGTTTTGCTCGGAATCGGAACTTACTTTTTTGTTAGCGAAAAAAATGACACTACTGCAGTAGCTTCGCAAACCGAATTAGGAACTTACGATGATCCCGAAGAAGCTTTAAAAGCGACTCAAAAAGCTTTGGCTTTATTATCAAACAATGTTAATGTAGGTATTGAAAGTGTGCACTACATTAAAGAATATGAACAATCAAAAAACAAAATCTTTAAACAGTAATTAAACAAAATAATCATGAGAAATTTCATTATAACTTTAGTCTTCGCATTCGTTTCAACCACATTTTATGCACAAAGTGCTTTTGATAAATTTGATGGTCAGGATGACGTAACCTCAGTAATTGTAAACAAAAAAATGTTTGATTTAATGAGCAAAGTAAAAACTGACGCTTCTGATAAAGAGACGCAGCAATATATTGCTCTAATCAAAAAACTGGATTACTTAAAAGTGTTTACCACTAAAAATCCAAAAATCGAAGCCGACATGAAAGCTACTGCCGACAAATATGTAAAAACTGCCGGTTTAGAAGAATTAATGCGCGTAAATGATGGCGGAAAAAATGTTAGAATAATGGTAAAATCTGGCGCTACAGATACACAGATAAAAGAACTTTTAATGTATGTTGACGGTGCAAAAAATGACGAAACCGTTTTATTATCACTAACTGGTAATTTTGACTTAAACGAGATTTCAGTATTAACAGATAAAATGCAGCTTCCTGGCGGTACAGACCTAAAGAAAGCTTCTAAAGGCAAAAAATAAAAATGAGAACAAATATCTTCATCTTAGCACTTACAGCTCTTCTAACTTTGGGAAGCTGTAATTCTGAACCTTCACTGCAAAAATATTTTGTAGAGAATTCGGAGAAAAAAGATTTTATTGCTTTGGATATTTCACCAAATATTTTGAATGTCGATAAAACAAAATTATCGGCAGAGCAAAACGAAGCCCTGAATTCGTTTGATAAAATGAATATTCTGGCTTTCAAAGCTGATCAGAACAATCAAACAGAGTTTGAAACAGAAAGAAACAAAGTAAAAGCCATATTAAAAGATCCGAAGTATCAGGAATTAATGAAGTTTGGTTCAGGTAAAGAAGGTGCTTCTGTAAGCTATGTTGGAAGTGACGACAATATTAAAGAGTTTGTCATTTTTGCCAACAGAAAAGAAAATGGTTTTGCAGTAGTCCGTGTGTTAGGCGAAGATATGAATCCGAATAACATTATGACCTTAATGTCTGTTTTGCAAAATTCAAAAATAGACATGGAACAGCTAAAACCTTTAGAGCAATTGCTAAAAAAATAAAACATCTTACTTTTTTGCAAGGAGAAAAGCTCCAATCATGGAGCTTTTTCTTTTACATGTTTGAAAGATTTTACTGAACAAAATAACAGCGTTTTATTTTGGCATGAATCTAATTTAATTATATTTGTGGCTTACCAAAATAATAAATTATGATACAAAAAACATCAAATGCCTTTATCGCGGCATCTTGGGTTGCGCTTGGAGCTGGAACAATCGGTTTTATTGTTGGACTTGCCAGAGCCGAAATGCTTTTAAACGAAAAAGGATATTATTTCACCGTTTTAATGTTCGGACTTTTTGCCGTTGTCTCTTTACAAAAAAGCGTAAGAGACCGATTAGAAAAACTTCCTGTTACTGATATTTACTACGGAATCTGCTGGTTTGGAACATTATTATCAATCGTTCTTTTAGTTGTCGGATTATGGAATGCAACTATTTTACCAAGCGAAAAAGGTTTTTATGCTTTTGCTTTCCTATTAGCATTGTTCGGTGCAATTTCAGTACAAAAAAATACAAGAGACAATATGAATTTTAATCAAAACGAATAAGATTTATAATTAATTTAAAATACTAAAGGGGCTGCTTCAAATACTGAAACAGCCCCTTTGTTATTTTATCCCTTTAATGAAACACAACTTTAGCGTTGTATTTTTATACTGAGCTTTCATTCCGTAGGAATGTCCCGTCGGTAGAAAAAAACAGCTAACAGCAATATTTACGTTCCATAGGAACGTTTGATTATTGGGTTGTTTAAAAAATGATGTCAATACCAAACGTTCCTACGGAACGTAATATAACGACAACAACACAATATTTCTACCAACACAATATTTCTACCAACAAAATGTTCCTATGGAACATCTAAACGTATAAAACAAAAAAAGCTCCAATTTACATTGGAGCTTTTCTTTTATAATAGAATCTGAGATTATTTACTCAAATACATTTTTCTTCTAGAGTATAACTCGTAGAATTGATCGTCTTTTAAGTCATCAATAAACAAGATACTTTCTCCTGTTGATTTCATTTCTGGCCCTAACGCTTTGTTTACGTTCGGGAATTTGCTGAAAGAGAAAACTGGTTGTTTGATTGCATAACCGTTTAATTGTGGGTTGAAATCAAAGTCAGTTACTTTATTGTGACCTAACATTACTTTTGTAGCATAGTTTACATAAGGTTCTCCATAAGCTTTTGCAATAAACGGAACCGTTCTTGAAGCTCTTGGGTTTGCCTCGATAATGTAAACTGTATCATCTTTAATCGCGAACTGAATATTGATTAAACCAACCGTTTTTAAAGCTCTAGCAATTTTATGCGTATGATCTTTAATTTGTTGCATTACAAATTCTCCTAAGTTGAAAGGAGGCAATGTTGCATTACTATCTCCAGAGTGAACTCCACAAGGCTCAATGTGCTCCATAATTCCGATGATGTAAACATTTCCGTCAGCATCACAGATCGCATCAGCTTCTGCTTCGATTGCTCCTGCTAAATAGTGATCCAGAAGTAATTTGTTTCCTGGAATTGCTTTCAACAAATCGATAACATGCTCTTCAAGCTCTTTTTTGTTGATTACAATTTTCATTCCCTGACCTCCTAATACATAAGAAGGACGAATTAAAAGTGGAAAATCTAAAGTATCTGCTAATTTTGAAGCTTCGTCAGCAGTTTCAGCGATTCCGAATCTTGGGAAAGGAATGTGTAATTCAGTCAATAAGTCTGAGAAACGTCCTCTATCTTCAGCCAAGTCAAGTGCATCAAAACTAGTTCCGATGATTTTCACACCGTATTTAGATAATTTATCCGCCAATTTAAGAGCTGTCTGACCACCAAGCTGAACGATTACACCTTCAGGTTTTTCGTGTTGGATAATGTCATAAATATGCTCCCAGAAAACTGGCTCGAAGTATAATTTATCAGCAGTATCAAAGTCTGTAGAAACCGTTTCAGGATTACAGTTAATCATGATGGTTTCGTAACCGCATTCTTTAGCAGCTAAAACTCCGTGCACACAAGAGTAATCAAACTCGATTCCTTGCCCAATTCTATTTGGTCCAGAACCTAAAACAATCACTTTCTTTCTGTCAGTAAGGATACTTTCGTTATCTACATAACGCTCTCCGTTTGCCTTTTCGATTTCTGCCTCAAAAGTTGAGTAGTAATAAGGTGTTTTTGCTTTAAACTCAGCCGCACAAGTATCAACCAATTTGAACACACGGTTGATGTTCATGTTCATACGCAAAGTGTGCACTTCACTTTCTAAACAACTCATCATGTGAGCGATTTGTCTGTCTGCGAAACCTTTTTGTTTTGCCTCAAGCAATAATTCTTTAGGAAGATTCGAAACTTTGTAGTTTGAAATTTCTTTTTCTAAAGTATAAAGCTCTTCGTATCGTTTTAAGAACCACATATCGATTCTTGTAATTTCGTGGATTGTGCTCAACGGGATTCCCATTGCGATTGCATCGTAAATTACGAATACACGATCCCAACTTGCATAAGTTAGTTTCTCGATAATTTGTTCGTAATTTTTGTATCCTTTTCCGTCAGCACCTAAACCGTTTCTCTTAATTTCTAGAGATTGAGTTGCTTTGTGAAGCGCTTCTTGGAAAGAACGTCCGATTCCCATAACCTCACCTACAGATTTCATCTGAAGTCCTAAAGTTCTGTCTGAACCTTCAAATTTATCGAAGTTCCAACGTGGTATTTTTACGATTACATAATCTAAAGTTGGTTCAAAAAGAGCCGAAGTAGATTTAGTAATTTGATTTTGCAATTCATCTAAGTTGTATCCTAAAGCTAGTTTAGAAGCAATTTTTGCAATTGGATAACCCGTTGCTTTTGATGCTAAAGCAGAAGAACGAGATACACGAGGGTTGATCTCGATTGCTACGATATCTTCTTTTTCGTCTGGCGAAACTGCGAATTGTACGTTACATCCTCCAGCAAAATTTCCGATACTTCTCATCATTAAGATAGCGTAGTCACGTAATTTTTGGAAAGTTGTATCAGATAAAGTCATCGCTGGCGCTACTGTAATCGAATCTCCAGTGTGGATTCCCATTGGGTCCATATTTTCGATCGAACAGATAATTACAACGTTGTCATTTTTATCTCTTAAAAGCTCTAACTCGTACTCTTTCCATCCCATCAAAGCTTTGTCGATCAAAACTTCATGAATTGGAGAAGCTTCAAGTCCACGAGTTAAAAGCTCATCAAAATCTTCTTTTTTGTACACCACAGCTGCTCCTGTTCCTCCAAGTGTAAACGAAGGACGAATTACAAGCGGGAAGCCAAACTCTTGAGCAATTTCTTTTCCTTCCAAGTAAGAAGTAGCTGTTTTTGCTGGCGCAGTTGGCACATTAATTTTTTCTAAAAGCTGTTTAAATTGCTCTCTGTCTTCAGTAATATTAATTGCATTTACATCAACACCGATTAATCTCACTCCAAAATCTTGCCAAATTCCTTTTTCTTCAGCCTCCAAACACAAGTTCAAAGCAGTTTGCCCACCCATTGTTGGAAGAACTGCATCAATTTGCGGATGTTCCTTAAGAATCTCAATAATCGATTTTGTCGTTAAAGGTTTCAAATAAATATGATCGGCCATAGATGGGTCGGTCATAATCGTCGCTGGATTCGAGTTAATCAAGATAACCTCAATTCCTTCTTCACGAATCGAGCGTGCAGATTGAGATCCCGCATAATCGAATTCGCAAGCTTGGCCAATAACAATAGGTCCTGAACCTATTATTAAAACTGATTTTATTGATGTGTCTTTAGGCATTTTGTATGTATTGTGTAGTTATTTACGATTTAAAAACCTCTCTAGTGCGTTATAAACTAGAAAGTTGAAAAAATTTGTACCGAAAAGGTATAAAAAAAGGCGATACTAAAAAAGTAATCGCCTTATGTATGTTTATACAAACATTATTTTTTGTGTCTAGGCTCGCTAGAAACAGTTAATTTATGTCTTCCTTTTGCTCTTCTACGCGCTAGAACTTTTCTTCCATTCGCAGAAGCCATTCTGTCCATAAATCCGTGCTTATTTCTTCTTTTTCTTTTCGATGGTTGAAATGTTCTTTTGCTCATTGCTTTGTATCTTTAAAAATGGTATCTATTAACTTATTAATTTGTTTTTGATATCGTTATTCAAAAACCGAGTGCAAATATACAAAGACTTTTTTTTCTAGCAAGTACTTTTATAAAAATATTTTTAATTCCTTTTACTATCTTTGCAATCACAAATTTACATTAATTATGTTTCACAAAAATATTAAACTTATTTTGGCCGGACTTCTTGTAGTGGCGGGCATTTGGCAATTTACAGAAAGTAATATCGGAAATGGAATCTTTCTTATATTATTGACTGCAATTCCGATTTTTCTTTATTTCAAAAACGAATTTATCCTTTTAGCTTTCCTTAAATTAAGAAAACAAGACTTCGCAGGAGCTAATAAATGGTTATCATATATCAAAAATCCAGAAGGTGCATTAGTAAGAAAACAACAAGGATACTTAAACTATTTGCAAGGTATCATGTTATCTCAAACGAACATCAACCAGGCAGAGAAACATTTTAAAAAAGCAATCGAACTTGGACTATCAATGGATATGGATTTAGCTGTAGCTAAATTAAACCTTGCAGGAGTTGCAATGTCTCGCAGAAGAAAACTGGAAGCGACTAATTTACTTAACGAAGCTAAAAAATTAGACAAACAAGGAATGCTGAAAGAGCAAATCTCTATGATGAAAGAACAAATGAAAAAAATCTAACGATTTTTTAAATTCTAAAATATTAGAAATCCCAAATTCCAAAAGAGTTTGGGATTTTTTTATTGTAGATTTTTGAGTTTAGATTTTAGATTTTTCTTAACTGACATTTTCCGCATAGTTTGTCATCCTGAGGAACGAAGGATCTCCGTAAGAAACTCCGCAAAGTAAATTACCAATCTTTGTCGAGCTACTTGCGAAGATTTCTCCCTACGGTCGAAATGACAAGATTGCGTGTAAAATTCTTAAATACATCTTTATCAAAGTTTTAAACTTTGATAAAGATTACAAATCCACAAAGTACTGGAATTTGGATTTTTTAAAATTGGAATTTAATCTAGTATTATCGAAGGTAAATTCTCATTCAGCCATTTATATTTATTGAGAATCATAATATGCGTTCCTCCTTTAACCAAAATGCATTTATCAATATATTTAATTGGAAAAACTTCATCTTGATCTCCGTGAATGTGCACTACATTTTCGTCAATTTTATCTCGATCCCATAAGATCACACTTTCTACAGCCCATTGCAGATAACCTAAATCGCGTACAGATAGAAACTTCTCGTATAATTTTATTCTCTTATTGACTTTTTCTCCAAAAGAAAACTTGGCAAGCTTTTCAATATTAAGAATCAACTGCATCGGAATTAGTTTATAAGCTTTTGTTCGCTTTCCTATTTTCATTCTTCTAGGAAATTCATGATTGCTTCTTACACTTGATATAATAATGACTTTTCGCGCTTTTATATGCTTCGAAATTTCCTGAACTAAAATTCCTCCAAAAGAAACTCCGATTAAAACAGGATTTTCTTCTTTTATGTTTTTACTAATTCGAAGCGCATAATCTGATAAAGATTCTTTTGGGTTTGGAATTTCCCACTCGAGAAGATGCGTTTCAAAAATATTTTCATCCAATTTTATCCTTTCAAAAATAGATGAACTCGCTGCCAGACCCGGCATAAAATAAACTGGAATTTTACTCATAACATTAAAATGAAATTACCATTGGGATATTTATTCTTAAAAAATAAAGTTACTTCTTTTAATATCATGATAATCAAATTTCAGACCTATTTATTACATCTGACTCAAAAAATCAAACTTCAAAACAATAACTTAAAGTTTACAGCTGCAAAAAATAATTTAATATTGAAAATCAAATGATTACCTTTGCATTTCGAAATATTTTTTGGACTTAAATCTTATAAAGAATTTTCTTTCAATACGTATTTCGAATCCCAAATTCACTATTTACCAATAACCTAACAAGAAATTACTATGGAAACATCTGTAACTATGGAAATCAAAGACAACACATTTGCACGCCAATTCGAAACTATCATCCCTGAAGGAATGTTAGCAGTTGAGTATCAATTTCAAGAAAAGAAAATCTTTTTAACCAAAATCAACAAACCTGATTCGTACGAAAACGAAGAAACGATCAATACCTTACTTAAGAATATTTTAGATTTAAGTTCTGAAAAAAATTACAGAGTAGTTCCTATCCATCCAAAGATTGTTTCATTTTTCAAGAAAAACCCTAAATATAAAGAGTTACTTCCTCCAGGAATTAGAATCTAAAAATATCCAATAATTCGGAGCCACAATCCTCCAATTACCATATAGATCAAGAGCATAACCAAACCGGTTATAAGCCCTTTGACCCACCAACTCTTTAGGTCAACGTAGCCGCTCCCGAAAAATACGGGTGCCGGGCCATGACCATAATGCGTTAAAGTTCCGTAAAGAGATCCGACGAAACCAAGCATAAATGCTAGCAGTAACCCAGGAATTCCGAGCGAAACACCAACACCAAGTAAAGCCGCATACATTGCTGCAACGTGTGCGGTTGCACTTGCGAAAAGATAATGACTAAAGAAATACACTAATATAATAATCGGAAAAGCCATCTGCCAGCTTAACCCGCCAATTTCTGCTTTCACTAAATCGCTAAACCAAGCAATAAAACCTAATTCGTTAAGCGAACTGGCCATCATTACCAAAACAGAGAACCAAACTATAGTATCCCAAGCTCCTTTTTCGGCTTTTACATCATCCCAAGTCAATACTGAAGTCAAAAGCAAAATTACCAACCCTATAAAGGCAGTTGTAGTTGCATCGATAGAAAATAAATCTCCTGTCATCCAAAGGAAAAGCAGAATAAAAAATGTTAGCAACATCATCCATTCATTTCTTGTTATCGCCCCCATTTCTTTTAATTTCTGCGTTGCTATCTGCGGAGCATCACCAGTTTTTTTTAATTCTGGAGGATAAATTTTGTAAAGCACAAATGGAATTACAATAAAAGCACACAAACCCGGAACAATCGCAGCAGCTGCCCATGACATCCAGCTGATTTTTATCCCTAAATTCAAAGCAAACTTCTGACACATTGGATTACTTGCAGTTCCTGTTAAAAACATAGAAGAAGCAATCAAATTCATGTTATAACTATTCAATGTCAAATATGCCCCTAATTTCCTATGTGTTTCAGGTTTGTCTGGCATTGAACCAAAACTCATTGACATTGATTTCATAATCGGATAAACAATTCCTCCTCCTCTAGCGGTATTACTCGGAACGGCTGGCGCTAGAACCAAATCTGCCAATCCTAAACCATAAGCCAATCCTAAAGAACTTTTCCCAAATATTTTTATGAATAAAAAAGCAATTCTATTTCCAAGACCTGTTTTTATAAATCCTCTTGCTATGAAAAACGAAATTCCAATCAGCCAGATTACTTTATCGCCAAATCCTTTTAATGCTAATGTGATCGATTTTCCAGGATCTCCTGGAGCCAAAACCTGAGACATAGCTGTCAAAGCAATTGCAATCATACACATAGTTCCCATCGGAGCTGCTTTTAAGATGATTCCTAAAATAGTAGCTACGAAAATGGCAAATAAATGCCAAGCCTCTGTCACAACGCCTTCTGGAGCTGGAATAAACCAAATGGCAACTAAAACTGCCAGCGTAATTAGGGTCTGTGGAATTTTTACTTCTTTCATAAAACAAAAATTAAGTGAATTAAATTCTGAGCTGTAACTGAATTAAAAATAAATTATCGTTGTAGGTTGATGTATCTGGGATGCTTTTATCGAATCTGTCAATCTCAAATCCCATTTCGATACGGCCTGTATACGATTTTCCGAATTCTAAACTAATCATTGGCGTATAAGTGGTACGCACGTTTGAATTGATTTTATAACTAGGGTCGAAAGTTTCGTAACGACACGACAATTCAAGCGCAGTAAGTTTTTGATAATTTACCTCATATCTAAAGTTTGGCAAGAAATAAATGCCACGCATTTGATAATCGGCAACATTATCTGTTCGGCTTTCAACAGGCAAAGAATAATATAAATTATGGTTTGTTCCCTGTTTATACTCTATTTGCAAATCAAAACTAAGTTTATCTGTCACTTTAAAATCACTCGTAATGTCGGCTCCAATTGCAAAGACATCTTCTTTAAAAACTTTTCCAAAACCACCGTTCAAGCCCAGATTAATTTTATGTTCTTTTGACAAACCAAAAACCCATCTTGAAGAATATTGCTTTCCGTTATCTTTATCCATTTCCTGATTTTTCCCATTTCCATTTAAAACCGAAATAGCATAATTCACTGGAATTTTCCCAATATCAAAAGCTCCAGTTGCCGAGGCTCCAATTTGAAAACTTGTCCATCCGTTTTTCCCGAATTCATAATATTGATTTGAAAAGTCAAAAGACTTAATAATATCTACTGGAACAAGCTCTTCAATACCAAAAGCTGGACGAAACTGCCCTCCTGTTAGAGCAATATATTTATTGAAAGTATATTTTCCGTAGGCATTTTCAAGAACTTTACCTTTTGTATCTGACTTAAAATCTGCCAAATTAACCAGAATAACAATTTCTGTGGTTTCGCTTAATTTGGTATTTAATCCCACACGCATTCTTTTTATATCAAAAGAACTTTGAACTGCATCTCCTGTTGAATGCTGAGTTCCTAAAACATCTACATTATCTCCAAAACTTTCTAAATATCTCGCCTGAAGGAGTCCTTTTAACTGAAACTGCGGATATTTTACTTCATCATTCTCTTTTTTATCGGTTTTATCTACTCCTTGATTCAAATCGCCTTGGGCATGTAAAAAAGTTGGCGTGATAAAAAAAAGAAAAAAAAATGGCATTAGTAGACTTTTACTCATAGGCTTAAAATAAATTAAAACATTAATGCTTATATAGCGATTTAAAAATCAGCTCTTTATTCTTGAGTTCAAAAGTTAACTGCTTAAGTCAACAGGAAAATGGAAGTACTAAAATAACAAAAAAAGATATTTTATGTAAAAAAAATTGCATTAAAATATTGTTACAATAACAAAAAAAAAGGCATAAGATTAAAACTTATGCCCTTTTTCAAATTTTAATGAAAAATATTATTTCTCGATTTCTCTAATTGAGTCCATTTTCTTATGCGCTAAGAAACCTGCCACATCTTCAAAATGTTCTTTTACTCGTTTATTTCCGAATTCAAAAACCTTAGTTGCTAATCCGTCAAGGAAATCACGATCGTGAGAAACTAGGATCAAAGTTCCGTCAAAATCACGCAAAGCATCTTTAATAATGTCTTTGGTTTTCATATCAAGGTGGTTTGAAGGCTCATCCAGAATCAACAAGTTTACTGGCTCCAACAATAATTTGATCATTGCCAAACGAGTTTTTTCTCCTCCAGAAAGCACTTTTACTTTTTTTGTAATATCATCACCTTGGAACATGAAAGCTCCTAAAATATTTTTAATCTGTGTTCTAATATCTCCAACAGCAATATTATCGATGGTTTCAAAAATAGTTGCATTTTCATCTAACAAAGAAGCTTGATTTTGCGCAAAATATCCAATTTGCGCATTATGTCCGATTTCAACGCTTCCAGAATCAACGCCGATTTCCTTCATGATCGCTTTAATCATTGTCGATTTACCTTCACCATTTTTTCCAACAAAAGCCACTTTTTGACCTCGTTCGATAACAATATTGGCATCTTTGAAAACAACGTGATCTCCATACGATTTAGACATTTCCTTTACAATAACCGGATATTGTCCTGAACGTGGTGCTGGAGGGAATTTTAATCGCAATGCCGAAGTATCTACTTCGTCAACCTGAACAATTTCTAATTTTTCAAGCATTTTCACACGAGACTGTACTGCATCTGTTTTAGAAAATGTTCCTTTAAAACGCTCAATAAAAGCACGATTTTCAGCAATCATTTTTTGCTGCTCATCGTATGCTTTCTGCTGGTGAATTCTACGATCTTTTCTTAATTCTAAGTAATGAGAATATTTTGCTTTATAATCGTAAATTCTTCCCATTGTAACTTCGATAGTTCTGTTTGTAATGTTATCTACAAACGCTCTATCGTGCGAAATTACCACAACGGCTTTTGCTTGAGTCAACAAGAAGTCTTCTAACCATTGAATACTCTCAATATCCATGTGGTTGGTAGGCTCATCTAGCAAAATCAAATCTGGTTTTCTTAAAAGAATTTTAGCCAATTCGATACGCATTCTCCATCCTCCAGAAAACTCAGAAGTCTGACGTGTAAAATCTTCGCGTTCGAATCCAAGACCTGATAATACTTTTTCAACTTCGGCTTCATAATTCACTTCTTCGATAGCATAAAATTTCTCGCTTAAGTCAGAAACTCTTTCGATCAATTTCATGTATTCGTCACTTTCATAATCAGTACGAACTGTCAGCTGCTCATTGATATCATCGATTTCAGATTTCATTTTAAAAATTTCACTGAATGCTTTAGATGCTTCTTCCATTACTGTCGCACCATCTTCAGTAAGCAAATGCTGAGGCAAATAGGCAATTACAGCTTCTTTTGGAGCCGAAATATTTCCTGTAGAAGGTTTGTTTACACCAGCAATTATTTTTAAAAGTGTAGATTTTCCTGCACCATTTTTACCCATAAGGGCAATTTTATCATTTTCATTAATAGCAAAAGAAACATCGCTAAAAAGTGTAGTTCCGCCAAACTGAACCGAAATATCGTTAACTGTAATCATTTGTGTTTGTGAATTTTGTTTAATCGGTTAATCGTTTATTTGACTACCCATTTTTTTCGTGCTGCAAAGATAGATTTAATTAGATAATGTCCCAATTTGATAATTAGATAATTTTGAAAATGTGATAATTAGATAATTTGCCAATGAGACAATTTGATAATGCAAAAATTTAAAAGAATTAAACAAAGCCTAAATTGCAAAGAATCAAACCAAATCGATTTGTTTCTATTTTTAAAATTTAAATCTTACCTTGTATAAGAATTTAAAAATCAGCAAAATATGAAAACGAAACTAAAACTGGCTGTTTACGTAATTGCAGGACTGATGATTGGTTTTTCTGCAAATGCTCAAAAAACTGTAATTAAAAAAGAAGCTTTACCTGGAAATGCACAAACCTTCTTAAAAACACATTTTGGATCTAAAAAACCGAGCTATATTTTACAAGACAAAGAAATTCTTTCTACAGAATACAAAGTTCAGTTTGACAATAAAATTGAAATTGAATTTGACAAAAAAGGAAATTGGAAAGAAGTGGACGCCAAAACTGGCAAAGTCCCAAAATCTATTGTTCCAAAAAAAATTGCTTCTTATATAAAAGAAAATTTCCCTAAAGAAGACGTAACCAAAATAGAAATCGAATCTTCTGGTTATGAAACAAAACTAACCAATGGTTTAGAATTAAAATTCAATATGAAAGGAGATTTTATTAAGATTGACAAATAAGTTGAATTTGAAAATGTGTCAATTAGAAAATTAGAAAATTCTCTAAAACCTCAAAATAACAAAACCCGACAAGTTTTAAAAACCTGTCGGGTTTGCAAAAAATTATCTAATTTTCAAATTGACTAATTATCTAATTAGTCTTTTCTCCATTTTTTAGTTTCTTCGAAAATATGCTCCATAATTGCAGCTTCAGTTGCATCGAATTCTATATTTCTTCGGCTCATTACCAATCTTGCTGTTTCAAAAGCTTTTTTAGTTACATAAGTTGTAAATCCAGCCGCGCCGCCCCAAGAAAAACTTGGAACAAAGTTGCGAGGAAATCCGCTTCCGAAAATATTAGCGCTTACCCCAACCACAGTTCCTGTATTAAACATCGTGTTGATTCCGCATTTACTGTGATCTCCCATCATTAAACCACAAAACTGAAGTCCAGTTTTTGCAAAACCTTCTGTTTCGTAGCTCCATAATTTCACTTCTTCATAATTATTTTTCAGGTTCGAGTTATTAGAATCTGCCCCAATATTGCACCATTCTCCTAAAACTGAATCTCCTAAAAATCCCTCATGCCCTTTATTTGAATTAGCAAAAAGAACCGAGTTTTTAACCTCGCCTCCTATTCGGCTTCCAGGTCCAACAGTTGTTGCTCCATAAACCTTAGCAGACATTTTTACCATTGCATTTTCGCATAAAGCGAATGGCCCGCGAATTACGGTTCCTTCCATAATTTCGGTATTCTTACCTATATATATAGGACCAGTCGATGCATTTAAAGTTACAAACTCTAGCTTTGCTCCTTCTTCGATAAAAATATTCTCTGGCGAAATTACATTAACACTCTTAGGAATTGGCTGAGAGGTTCGGTCTTCAGTCAGATATTTAAAATCCTGACGAATCGCAGCATCGTTTTTAGAAAAAATATCCCAAGTATGCTCGATCGTGATACAATCTTCATTGTACTGAATAATTTCGTAAGAATCAAAATCGACTTCTTCCTGATTTTCGTTCGCAAAAAACGCAATTACGTCCTCCCCTTTAAAGATTGCCTGGTTTTCTGTCAAATTAGAAACCATCTCTGCAAGAGTATCATTTGGCAAATACGCTGCGTTGATCATTACATTTTCCTCCATTTCAACCATTGGGAATTTCTCCGATAAATATTCCTCTGTTATAGTCGTGATTGTCGAACCAAGATATTTTTCCCATTTCTGGCGAATAGTCATAATTCCTACCAAAATATCAGCTACCGGCCGTGTAAAAGTAAAGGGTAATAAAGCATTCCGAACGGGACCGTCGAAAAGAATGTAGTTCATAAATAATTGAGTGTTTGTTAAAATTTGATTTGGTTACCTGGCTTCAAAGTTACAAATATTTTACGGGTTTAATTAAAAACCGTTTTAACGAAAAGTAATATTTAACGCATAAAAAAAGCCTTCCAGAATTGGAAGGCTTTTGTATAATTTAAAACAGCTATTATTTTTTAGCGTGTTTAGCATATTTAGTTTTGAATTTATCAATACGTCCTGCAGTATCGATAAGTTTAGATTTACCAGTATAGAAAGGGTGAGATGTTCTAGAAATCTCCATTTTTACAACTGGATACTCAACTCCGTCAACTTCAATTGTTTCTTTTGTATCTGCAGTAGATTTAGTGATAAAAACCTCATCATTCGACATGTCTTTAAATGCAACTAATCTGTAATTTTCTGGGTGAATTCCTTTTTTCATCTTTTCTTTTATTTATTGTTTGGAGCACTTTTATTTTGAAGCTTTTTCATGGTTAGAAAAAGGTGTAAACAAATAATACTCTTTTTTGTTTAAAAATTTAATTATTTTTGAGTGTGCAAATTTACAATTCTTTTTTAATAAACAAACAGTTAGCTTACTTTTTTTTAGTTTATTTCGAAAAGCTTTTTTTATATCCGATTATAGTGGGAATTACTATATTTGTGGATTAATTTTAAACATATCGAAATATGATTAATGAAGTTATAAAAAAGAATGGAGTTACGTATGGTGTAATGATCGGAATTGCATCGGCTTTGGTTACTGCTACAATCTATGCTATTGATTTAAACCTATTTACCGCTTGGTGGATGGGAATACTAGGAATCGTAATAAGCCTTACAATTAGTATCATTTTGCTTTCTAAAACTAAGAAAGATTTAAACGGTGTTTTTCCTTTTAAAGATGCTTTTACTACTTATTTTATAGCTGCAGTAATCGGTATTTTAATATCAACAACTTTCAACATTGTATTATTTAATGTAATTGATCCAGGCGCAAAGGAGACTTTGAACGAAATTATGATCAAATATACTGTTGGTATGATGCAGAAATTTGGCACACCAGCCTCAGCAATTAATGAAGCTGTTGCTAAGATGAAAGAAAGCAGTCCTTATTCTACATTCGAATTATTAAAAGGATCTATTTTTGCAATCGTAATTAGTGCCATTTTTGGATTAATTTTCGCAGCATTTTTCAAAAGCAAATCTACACAAGAATAAAACTATAAATGAATTTATCTATACTTATACCGCTTCTAAACGAGGAGGAATCACTTAAAGAACTCTACACTTGGATCATTAAAGTGATGCAGTCTAACAATTACTCTTATGAAATCATTTTTGTAGATGATGGTAGTACAGATAATTCTTGGCAGATTATTGAAGGTTTCTCTAACGAAAATCCTAATGTAAAAGGAATTCGTTTCATGAAAAACTTTGGTAAATCTCAGGCTTTGCATGCTGGTTTTGCAAAAGCAAAAGGCGATGTTATTATTACAATGGATGCTGACTTGCAAGATAGTCCAGATGAAATTCCTGAATTGTATGAAATGATTGTGAATCAGAAATACGATTTGGTTTCTGGTTGGAAAAAGAAACGTTACGATTCTGTTGTGGCAAAAAATCTTCCGTCAAAATTATTCAACTGGGCTGCCAGAAAAACTTCTGGTGTTGAACTGAATGATTTTAACTGCGGATTGAAAGCTTACAAAAATGTCGTGGTAAAAAACATTGAGGTTTCTGGAGAAATGCACCGCTATATCCCTGTTTTGGCTAAAAATGCTGGATTTGCAAAAATTGGCGAAAAAGTGGTAATTCACCAAGCTAGAAAATATGGTGAAACTAAATTTGGAATGGAGCGTTTTATAAACGGATTCCTAGATTTGATTACCATTTGGTTTTTATCGAGATTCGGAAAAAGACCAATGCATTTATTTGGCGCTATGGGTTCTTTAATGTTTATTATCGGATTTTTAGCAGCTGGATACATTGGAATTTCTAAACTGTACCATATGTATACTGGAATGAAATATAGCTTGGTTACCAACAATCCTTGGTTTTATATTGCTTTAACGACCATGATTTTGGGAACTCAGTTATTTTTAGCAGGATTCTTGGGTGAAATTATTTTAAGAACAAAAAATAACGAAGCAAGATATAAAGTAGCACGAGAGGTTAATTTTTAAAAAACTTTTTTAAGGTATATTTTTAAATCTACGTCTAATTAAGATATAAAAATATTCCATAAAGCACCTTAAACTCTCAATAACAAACTATTTTTAAACAAACATAAAACGAAATCTAAATGAATATAGCACCAAATATATTAAATGCTGTAAACGAATGGCTGACGCCAACATTTGATCAAGAAACGCAAGCCGCGGTTAAAGAATTAATGACGACTTCACCAAAAGAACTTGAAGAGAGTTTTTACAAAAACTTAGAATTCGGAACTGGAGGAATGCGCGGTGTTATGGGTGTTGGCGACAACAGAATCAACAAATATACACTTGGAAAAAATACTCAGGGATTATCTGATTATCTGCATAAAGTTTTTCCAAACGAACCTTTAAAAGTAGTCATTGCTTACGATTGTCGCCATAATAGTAACACGTTAGCAAAAGTGGTAGCTGATGTTTTCTCAGCAAACGGAATTCAAGTTTATTTATTCTCCGATTTGAGACCAACTCCAGAATTGTCTTTTGCTCTTAAATATTTAAAATGCCAATGCGGAATTGTTTTAACAGCTTCTCACAATCCGCCAGAATACAACGGTTATAAAGTATATTGGCAAGATGGCGGACAAATTGTTCCTCCGCAAGACAAAGAAATTGTCAATGTGATTGAAAGTTTAGGTTATGACAAAATCAAATTTAATGCAAACGAAAGTTTGATTCAGTACATTGACACAGAACTTGACAAAGCCTTTATAAAATCATCTATCGAAAACGCAAGTTTTAATACTCCAGCTGAAGCTAAAGACAATCTTCATATTGTATTTACTTCATTGCACGGAACTTCTATAAAATCAATTCCAGATGTTTTATCGCAAGCTGGATATAAAAATGTTCATATTGTTCCTGAACAAGCTGTACCAGACGGAGACTTCCCAACAGTAAAATCTCCAAACCCAGAAGAGCCAGAAGCTTTAACAATGGCTTTAGCTTTGGCTGACAAAACAAATTCTGACATTGTAGTAGGAACAGATCCTGACTGCGACCGTTTAGGAGTTGCTGTTCGTAACAATGATGGCAAAATGATTTTATTGAACGGAAACCAAACGATGGTTTTAATGACTTCTTTCTTATTGAAACAATGGAAAAAAGCAGGCAAACTTAACGGAAAACAATTCGTTGGTTCAACAATCGTTTCGACTCCAATGATGATGGAATTGGCAACAAGTTATGGCGTTGAGTGCAAAGTTGGTTTGACAGGATTTAAATGGATCGCAAAAATGATCAAAGATTTTCCTGAACTAGAATTTATCGGAGGCGGTGAAGAAAGTTTCGGATTTATGGTTGGAGACGCAGTTAGAGATAAAGACGCAGTTGCTGCCACTTTATTAATATGCGAAGTTGCCGCTCAAGCTAAAGCTGCAGGAAGCTCTGTTTATAAAGAACTTTTACAGCTTTATGTTGAAAATGGTTTTTATAAAGAATTCTTAGTTTCTTTAACCAAAAAAGGAATGGAAGGCTTACAGGAAATCAATCAAATGATGATCGATTTACGTGAAAATCCTTTGAAAGAAATTAACGGACAAAGAGTGGTAATGGTTGAAGACTATCAATCGTCTATTGCTTTAAATTTATTAGACGGTTCAGAATCGACAATGGATATTCCGAAATCAAATGTATTGATTTATTATACTGAAGACGGTTCTAAAATTTGCGCAAGACCAAGCGGAACTGAACCTAAAATTAAATTCTACATTAGTGTGAATGCCGAAATCGAATCGGTTTCTGATTTTGATGAAGCTGAAAGCTTCTTAGATCAAAAAATTCAAAACATTATTGCAGATATGCAGTTGAATTAAATAAATCCTTTTTTTTGAAAGTAACTGCCATTTGCAAATAGTCTTTAAAAACAAGGAGTCCAATATTTAAAACTCTGATTTGCATTTCTTAAAGATGCAAAATCAGAGTTTTTTTTATAAAAAAAACTAAAAAGAAATTGAAAACAGTCCAATTGGATTAATTTTGTGCAGTAAAAATTCGTCAACATGAATTCTTATAACAAAAAATATAGTGATAAAACTCAAGCAAGCATAACCAAGCAGAAAAAAATAACATCCAAAAATAAATGAGTAATTTCAAAAAAATAGTTCCTTTTATATACCCTTATAAGAAGTATGCGTTCTTAAATATCTTTTTCAATATTTTGTATGCGCTTTTCAGCACACTTTCTTTTGTGGCTTTAATTCCGATGCTTCAGGTTTTATTTGACCAGACAAAAGCCAGACACGAAAAACCGGTTTATGAAGGTATTTTAAAATTGCAGCAATATGGTGAAGACTATTTAAGCTACTACATTACTACAACAAAAGGCAATCATGACCCAGGTTATATTTTAGCCATAATGGTAACAATTATAATTTCGATCTTCTTATTAAAAAACTTAGCCGATTATTTAGCTATGTTTTTTATCACTTTTTTACGAAATGGAGTTTTACAAGACATGCGAAATGCTATGTACAAGAAAACACTGGAACTTCCTTTGGCATTTTATTCTGAAAAAAGAAAAGGAGATGTCATTTCAAGAATTTCAGCTGACGTAAACGAGGTGCAAAACTCTTTTCTAGCCATATTAGAGCTTATAGTAAAAGAACCTTTAACTATCATTTTCACCATCACAACAATGCTGATCATCAGCACCAAGTTAACCTTATTTGTATTCATCTTTATTCCGATTTCTGGTTATATCATTTCTTTAATCGGAAAACAATTGAAAAAGCAATCAACAAAAGCACAAGAAGAGCAAGGCACTTTTTTATCTACGATTGAGGAAACTATTGGCGGATTAAAAGTTGTAAAAGGATATAATGCTGAAAACTATTTCAATACTGTTTTTCAAAATTCAACTCAGCGCTTTTTTAATTTATCAAATAAAATAGGAAACCGTCAGAACTTAGCTTCTCCTGCAAGTGAATTTATGGGAATTACTGTTATTGCTATTCTATTATGGTATGGAGGACAAATGGTTTTAATTGACAAAACTCTAAGCGGCCCTTCGTTTATTGCCTACATGGGATTAGCCTATAACATTCTTACTCCTGCAAAAGCAATTTCTAAAGCTTCATACGGAGTAAAAAGAGGAAACGCAGCAGCAGAACGTGTTCTTGAAGTTTTAGACCAAGAAAATACTATTGTTTCTAAAGAAAACGCCATCGAAAAAACAACTTTTGATGACAACATCAGCGTTCAGAATATCAACTTTAAATATGAAAATGAAAATGTTTTAAAAGACTTTTCTCTTGAAATTAAAAAAGGACAAACTGTTGCACTTGTTGGACAATCTGGAAGCGGGAAAAGTACTATTGCGAATTTATTGACTCGTTTTTATGACGTAAATGAAGGTTCTATTTCTATAGACGGAATCAACATTAAAGACATGAATCTTCACTCACTTAGAAGTTTGATGGGATTGGTAACGCAAGATAGCATTTTGTTTAATGATACGATAAAAGCCAATATTTCTTTAGGAAAATTAGACGCTACTGATGATGAAATTATCGAAGCTTTAAAAATCGCAAATGCTTATGAGTTCGTTAAAGATCTTCCAAAAGGCATTTACACCAATATTGGAGACAGTGGAAACAAGCTTTCAGGAGGTCAAAAACAACGTTTATCTATTGCACGCGCCGTATTGAAAAATCCACCGATTATGATTTTGGATGAAGCAACATCTGCATTGGATACAGAAAGTGAAAAATTTGTTCAGGTTGCATTGGAAAACATGATGCAAAATAGAACATCGATCGTAATTGCACACCGTCTTTCCACAATTCAAAAAGCAGATTTAATTGTGGTTATGCAAAAAGGAAAAATCGTTGAGCAAGGAACACACGATGAATTAATTTCAAAAAATGGGACTTACAATAAGCTGGTAACAATGCAGTCTTTCGAATCGTAAGTTTTTCACATAAAAAATAATCTCACACAGATTAAGGAAATATTAAAACTCAGTTTAATTTCTTTAATCTGTGTTTATTTTTATAACTTTAGGATAGTTAAAGATTGAAATTTAATTCTTTCAGAAAATGTATCTTAACAACCCCAACATAAAACTTCCCGACGATCCCGATACTATTGTTTGGAAGTATCTAGACCTATCCAAATTTCTAGATTTATTGCTTTCGAAGAAACTTTTTATGTCGCGTTCAGACAAGTTTGAAGATCAATATGAAGGAACTTTCAGCGAACCTACTTACGAAGAGATTAAAAAACTTGCAGCAGATAATTCCGAGTTTTTAAGTTATTACAAAACGCATCGCGAAAAAGTAGCGATTAGCAGTTGGCATATTAACGAATACGAATCATTTGCCATGTGGCAGATTTTCACCAAAAACAATGAAGGCTTGGCCATTCAGTCCACCATAAGAAGACTTCAGAAAGCTGTAAAGCCAGAAAACAATTATGATCAGTTTATTGGCGAAGTAAACTACATTGACTATAAAAAAGAATACATTCCGTTTGATGATTTATTCTTTCCGTTCTTATTTAAAAGAAAAAGTTTTCAATACGAAAGAGAAGTCCGTATCCTGAGTGACACTTCTAAAAGCGACATCAAATTAAACGATGGATTAAAGATCAACGTCGACATCAATCAATTAATTGAAAAAATATACATTCACCCAAAATCTGAAAACTGGTACAAAAAATTAGTAATAGAATTGGTAGAACGCTTAGGTTTTGGTTTCGAAATTGAAAAATCGGATCTAGAGAGCGACATATTGATTTAAAGGTTCTGAGGCGCTGAGTTTTTCTCTTGCCACAGATTAAAAAGATTAAAAAGATTTTTTCACGTTTCTGATTATGTTCCGTAGGAACATTTCATCGGTAGAAAAATTATATAGTTACGCTTATTATACGTTCCGTAGGAACGTTTGATTTTTGGTATGTTTTTTTTTAAAACAATGCAACGCCAAACGTTCCTACGGAACGTAAATTGATTGGTCATCATTTTTTTTCTACCGACCAGACATCCCTACGGAATGACAACTTGATGCATCAAAATGAAAAATGCTGTTTCATTAACAAAAGCAGTTAAAAAAAGAGAGGCTGTATCAATAAATTGATACAGCCTCTCTTTTATGAAAATCTTTTTAATCCTTTTAATCTGTGGCTAAAAAACCTAGAATCTTAGTGTCTTAGTATCTTAGCAACTTAAATCGGTTTATAACTCTTCACTTCCCATTTTTTAGAAGCCAAATCTATATAATTGTAATGAAGAACATCATTTTTATCAAACTGACCGTTTTGATTAGTGTCTTCAATAGTTCTAAAATACAAACGATTTTTAGATTCGATTAAGCTCCAATCTACTAACTCTTGAAGATCTGCTGAAACTTTGGTGAAATTTTCTCCGCTGATGTCACTTAAGTATAAAGTTTTAATATCGCTCGTGTCTATTTTACCATCTTTATTAGTATCTGAATCTGTCAGCGTGTAAACCATCACATTATTATGCGTTCTGTCTGCAACCGTTTTTAAATACGTAGCCGTTAAAATCAAAACCGGTTTATCTGATAATGGTCGGATAGAATCTGAATCTACTTTTTGAAATTTTAAATTCTGAAGATATCCTGTAATTTCATATTCGCCTAAATTAGAAATTGTAAAACTCACATCATTTACGCTCGAAGAACCATAACGCGCCTTAGATCCTCTTTCAAAAACCCTTAAATCTCCAACTGGATGAATTAAATAACTTGTTCCTTCCATTTGAATTGGCAAATCTGCAATTTCAATTTGAGTTGTATCGGCTTTAGTAACACTTACTTTGTTTGAAGCGCCATAACTTACTTTTGGTTTTTGAACTTCCTCTCGACAGCTGATTACTGTTCCGACAAGTATTAGCGCGATATATTTAAAATACTTTTTCATCTACAATGATTATATACGATTATCAAATATACTATTTTTGATTGTAATTTTTGTTTTTATTGAATTTTACTGAACAATTACGAAGCAGTATTACAGCCTCGCATTTATCTTAACGTTAAAAACCCTCGAAGTCATATAATTTGGAATGGCATATTGATTTTTTGAATACACGTCACGAACCCAAGTATTGGTAATAGCATTTTGATTATTGAAAAGATTGAAAATTTCCAGTCCAACAGCCAATTCTTTAAAGTTTTTCAGCCAGCCTTTTTTTGTATTTTGCGTACTAGCGTCTACAAAAACTTTTGCAAAACCAATATCTGCTCTCCTGTAATCATTTAATCGGTTTTGATATAAATACGGATCAGAATATGCTGGCGCACCTCCAGGCAAACCTGTATTGTAAACCAAATTCAAATACACTTTTACACTTGGAATATTCGGCATGTAATCCTGAAACAACATCGCAAATTTCAATCGCTGATCTGTCGGACGGGCAATATATCCTTTGTTTTCGTAATTCTCCTCTGTTTTCATATACCCAAAACTTACCCAAGATTCTGTTCCTGGAACAAATTCTCCGTTTAATCTGAAATCAAGACCTTGCGCATACGCTTTCGCATTATTATTGGCAACGTAACGGATTCGGACATTATCAATCGAATACACATTTACATCAGAAAGCGATTTATAATAAAGTTCTGTTACCCATTTAAAAGGACGATTCCACATTTTAAAATTATAATCATTTCCTAAAACCACATGAATAGCTTCCTGAGCTTTCACATTCGGATTTACAACTCCATCCAAATCACGCAATTCTCTATAAAATGGCGGCTGATGATACAATCCGCCCGAAATTCTGAAAACCATATCGCGGTCCCAATCTGGTTTTATGGCAAATTGCGCACGCGGACTTACCACAAACTGCGTTTTTCCTTCCTCTAAAGCTCCCGCTACATTCCAGCCTTGAAAACGCGCTCCTAAATGATACCAAATCTGACTTGAACCAATTTCCAACTGCTTGTTCCATTGTGCATAACCCGAAAATCTATTTATAGTATTAAAATTTGTTGCGCGGATATTTTGATATGGCAAAAGCGGTCCCGTGTAAGGCGTGTAAGGTTCGTTGTTTTTTGGAAGAATAACCAAAGGCGGATTTATAGAAAATCCAGCTGAATCAATAACTTCCCACTCCACTACTCGATCTCGGATTGATTCTCTGGTATATTTTAAACCAAATTCCAATTGGCTTTCTTTCCAGTCTTTAGTTCCTTTCAGTTCAATATTTGCGATTAAAGCATCCAAATCATTTCGAGCATGATTTAATTGAGAACCAATTCCACGAGTAAAATCAACTGCTGATGCGTTTTCTGGATCTTCAGCATTTGCATTGCCTAAACGATATTGCGCCAAAATATCAAAATGTTCTTTTTCTGTCGTGTGAAATAACGAACCTATCAATTTAAGAGTAAGCGTAGGCGAAGCTTTATAAGTGGTTTTTAAAGCGCCGAAATAAGTATCGTATTGATCTTTTTCCTGTCCATCGTAATAAACTGCAAGTGCCATCGGCTGATCTGCTGTTCCAAAATTAGTTTGGCGCACCAAAGGCTCATACGAATATTTGTTCTGAGAAATATTTCCTAAAAAACTCATTTGCCATTTTTCAGAAATATCATAATTCACATTGGTTTGAATATCGGCAAAAGTTGGTTTATAATTCGTCTCCGTATCTTGACTATTTACCAAAAGACTATTATTTCTGTAACGAACCCCTGTTACGGCTGACCACTTTTTATTTTTAGAAACCAAATCAACCGCAGCACTTCCACCTAAAAAACTGGCTTCAAAAGCAGCACCAAACTGAGTTGGTTTACGATACGTAATATCTAAAACAGAAGATAATTTGTCTCCAAACTTCGCTTGAAATCCACCAGCAGAAAATTCAACATTTTGAACCAAATCTGTATTGGTAAAACTTAATCCTTCCTGCTGTCCTGAACGAATTAAAAACGGACGATATACTTCTACTTCGTTTACATAAACTAGATTTTCATCATAATTTCCGCCACGAACCATATATTGCGTACTTAATTCGTTATTTGAATTAACGCCAGGAAGTGTTTTCAGAATATTTTCTATTCCTGCATTTGCACCCGGAATCTTTTTTATGGTTTCAGTATCAACAGAAGTTATTCCTTGAACTCGTTTTCTGTTTCCAGAAGAAACAAAAACTTCTCCCATTTGCTCTTCAGAATTACTCATAATCGGATTAAAAACAAAAACTTCATTTGTTTTTAAACTGACAGTCAAACTCATCATTTTTAAAGAAACGTGAGTAAAAATCAGCGAAACCTTTTTGTTTGACGGAATTTCAATTTCATAAAAACCATTTGAATCAGATTGCGCTGTAATATCTTGCGAAGAAACATTTACCCCTGCAACAGGATGTTTTTCATTATCTAAAATAAGCCCTTTAATACGAGCGTTCTGAGCTAATGCGATACAGCTGAAAAATAAAAAAAGAAATACGAATGTAAACCTGTTGTAACTCAAAGATTTTGGGTTTTATTTTTGTTGACTTCTAAAAAAACGAGTTTCAAAGATAGTAGTATTTCCTACATTATCAACAACTTCAACTTTTAATACGTTTTCTCCTTCTGCTAAATACTGATCATCAAAAGTATGCGTAATTCTTCTCGCTTTATTTTCGTATTCAAACAAAACCCAACTTCCGTTCAAATATCCGTTATAAGATTTTATTCCAGACAAAGAATCGCTTATTGTTAAATCGATTTTCTTTTGATCGCTAATCCATTTTCCTTCAATTGGTTTTGCAATTTTAACAACTGGCGGAATCGTATCGAGAACTAAACCGTAAGTCCCTAATATTTTTGCTTTTGCAGTAAAAACATCACCTTTTCTGATTGTTCCGTTATAACTTGTTCCTTTACCAATATAAAGTTTATCTCGTAAAGATTCTGGATAAGTATCATCTTTTATGGTAATCGTAAAATTAGAATGTGCAGGAACAGTATCGTCATGAATAAAAATTTTGTTATTTCTCACATCAAAATTCATATTGAAGTCATCGTAAAAAGTTCCAGCAGGAAAGAAAACTGACATATTGTCTTTCTCAAAATTGGCATCTCTATTATACTTAATAAAATACTTTCCGTTTGTTGACTCCGATTCTACAAGTGTTGTCGCAGCATCAAACTCAATTGGAACTGTAATCGAATTCATATTCCCAAAATAATCTGAAACTTCAATTTTGTAATTTGAAGTTAGATTAGGTTCAGCTTTTACTATACCGCGAAGCGAATCTGTTTTGATGATGCTTAACGCAAAAGGCGTTTTCATAAAAAGTTTTTGTACTCGCTGTCCCGATTTTTTATATCGTGAATAATCGATCAAAGCATTGATATAACGCATTTCATCAAAAGAATACGTATTAAACTGATAATTATAATTCTGATTACCGTTTAAAAAAGTCGAAACATTAAAAACTCCATTTTTATTATGCGACACATCATCCGTATCGACAGCATTAATTCCGAAACCAATTTTTCCGTTAGCTTTAACTTTTGAAGCTAGATAAGTTCCGTCTTTTTGAAGTGCCATATTTACCAACAAAGGCTGTTTTGACTGATTTACCGTTGCATTATCTAAAGGATAAACATACAAACTAGACAAAGTTGGTTTTTTGGTATCTTTTAAATTTTGGTCAAAGCCAAAGAAAATTGGGTTGATCACAAACTCTGTTTTTGTATCACGAATTTCAAAATGAAGATGCGGTCCTTCTGACGAACCTGTATTTCCTGAAAGCCCGATTATATCGCCTTTCTTAACTGGAAGCTCATCTGGCTTTGGAAACATTTCAATCTCATAGGCTTTTTCTTTGTAATGCGTTTTTTTTACATAATCTAAAATTGTTCCAGTTGGTGTTTGCAAATGCCCGTAGACAGAAGTATATCCATTTGGATGCGTTATATAAATACATTTTCCGTTTCCAAAAGTCGAAATTTTAATTCGCGAAACATATCCATCTGCAATTGCATGCACGCTTAAACCTTCTCTCTGATTGGTTTTTAAATCAAAACCAGCATGAAAATGATTCGGTCTTAACTCCCCAAAATTACCGGAAAGTTGCATTGGAATATCTAACGGGGGACGGAAATAATCTTTAGGATATTGTGTTTGACCAAACACAGAATTACAAATTAAAAGGGCAAGTACATATATTCTCATAAACAACATTTTTGCTAAGATAAGCAAAAATAAGCCAACAAAAGCAAGAAAAAAGCTTCAAAAACCCAATTAATTGAATTACAATATATTTATCTAAAATAATGCAAAAAAATCGATAAAAAATTGCATTAATAAAAAGGAATATTAACTTTGTAGGATTAAGTAATGAATAGGATGTATAATGAGTGTAATTGCAGAAATAATTGATACTCTTGAATATAAAGTTGAAAAGCTTTTTGAGAAATCAAAAGCCTTTGAACAAAACAATCAAGCTCTACGATTAGAACTAGCCAAAGCTGCGCAAATTATCCAGAAACAATCTGAGGAAATGGAAGCTTTGAAGAAGCAAAATGAAACACTTAAGATAGCCAATTCGTTGCTTGGCAGCGACAATAACAAGAGAGAGACAAAGCTTAAAATAAATTCATTAATTCGCGAAATTGATTACTGCATAGCGCAACTATCAGATTAATAACATGGACGGAAAGCTTAGAATTAAAATATCAATTGCCGACCGCGTTTACCCACTTACGGTTGAACCGGCTCAGGAAGAAGGACTTAGAAGTGCTTCTAAAAAAATTGATGCCATGATCAAGCAGTTCGAAGAAAATTACGCGGTTCGTGACAAACAAGATGTTCTAGCTATGTGTGCATTGCAATTTGCATCGCAGGTAGAACAAAAACAGATTGATAATGCAATCGATGGAGAAGAAACTATCGAAAGAATTAAAAGATTAAATACGCTTTTAGATCAATATCTCGAAAATTAAACGTTCTTTACAGAAACTAAGATACTGCCTACATTAGTTCACATTTGGTAAACTCAACACTAACAATTTAGAATGAGCAAATCGTCGCTACTATAGTATGCCCTCCTTTTGGCTGGGAAACTTGAACAGTGAGTTAGCTCAAAACTTGTCTTTACGAGTTTATACAAGCAATTAATGTAGGCTTTTTTTATATATAAACCCTAACAAACATGGACATCATAACGATCATTATTGGTATTGTAGGTATTGCGGCAGGATTTGCAATAGCTAAAATTATCGAGAAAAGTAATATTTCAAACCTAATTAAAAACGCTAAAAAAGAAGCGGCTTCTATCTTAAAAGACGCAAATTTAGAAGCTGAAAACATCAAAAAAGATAAAATTCTTCAAGCAAAAGAGCGTTTTATCGAACTAAAATCAGAACACGAACAAGTTATTTTAGCGCGTGATAAAAAAGTTGCTGAAGTAGAAAAACGCGTTCGCGATAAAGAATCTCAAGTTTCTAATGAACTTTCTAAAGCTAAAAAAATAAACGAAGATTTTGAAGCTAAAACAGCCGAATACAACAATAAAATTGAAGTTTTAGACAAAAAACAAGCTGAAGTTGACAAACTTCACAAAAGCCAATTACAGCAATTAGAAGTAATCTCTGGTCTTTCTGCTGAGGAAGCTAAAGAACAATTGGTAGAAGGATTAAAAGCTGAAGCTAAAACAAAAGCAATGTCTCATATTCAAGAAACTATTGAAGAGGCAAAATTGACTGCACAGCAAGAAGCTAAAAAAATCATCATCAATACTATTCAAAGAGTCGGAACGGAAGAAGCGGTAGAAAACTGCGTTTCTGTTTTCAACATTGAATCTGACGATGTAAAAGGTAGAATTATCGGTCGTGAAGGACGTAACATTAGAGCGCTTGAAGCTGCAACTGGAGTTGAAATTATTGTTGATGATACGCCAGAAGCAATTATTCTTTCTTGCTTTGATCCAGTTCGTAGAGAAATTGCTCGTTTGTCTTTACACAAATTAGTAACTGACGGACGTATTCACCCAGCACGTATCGAAGAAGTTGTGGCTAAAACTGCAAAACAAATCGACGACGAAATTATTGAAGTTGGTAAACGTACGGTTATCGACTTAGGAATTCACGGTTTACACCCAGAATTAATTAAAGTTGTAGGTAGAATGAAATACCGTTCTTCTTACGGGCAAAACTTATTACAGCACTCGAGAGAGGTTTCTAAACTTTGCGGTATTATGGCGGCAGAATTAGGATTGAACGTGAAATTAGCAAAAAGAGCTGGTTTATTACACGATATCGGAAAAGTGCCAGATACAGAAAGCGATTTGCCACACGCACTTTTAGGTATGCAGTGGGCTGAGAAATACGGTGAAAAAGAAGAAGTATGCAACGCAATTGGAGCTCACCACGATGAGATTGAAATGAAATCTTTATTGTCTCCAATCATTCAGGTTTGTGATGCTATTTCTGGAGCTAGACCAGGCGCTAGACGTCAGGTTCTCGATTCTTACATCCAACGTTTGAAAGACCTTGAAGATGTAGCTTACGGATTCAGCGGAGTTAAAAACGCTTATGCAATCCAAGCTGGTAGAGAGCTTCGTGTAATTGTGGAAAGCGAAAAAGTTTCTGATGACAATGCAGCAAACTTATCTTTCGAAATTTCACAAAAAATTCAAACAGAAATGACTTATCCTGGACAAGTAAAAGTTACAGTTATTAGAGAAACTAGAGCTGTAAACATTGCTAAATAATCTGGGAGATAATATATAGAAAAAAATAAAGGCTGTCAATTGACAGCCTTTATTTTTATTTAGCTCTTTGCAGGTTTACATATCATTAAAAACGATTTTAAAGCTTGTCCCAACCCCTACTTCACTTTCCACTTCAACCGTTCCTTTCATCGCTTCAATTTGATTTCTTGTAATGTATAAACCAATACCTCGAGCTTCTTCATGCTTATGAAAGGTTTTATACATTCCGAACAATAAATCTCCATACACCTTCAAATCAATCCCTAGACCATTATCTGTAATCTTAAGCGATTTAAAACCTTCAGGCTCGATTGCAAAATCAAAAGTAATTACGGGATCACGATCTGGATGGGCATATTTAATTGCGTTTGTTGCAAAATTCAACAAAACACTTTCCATATAGGCCGGATTAAAATTAATCGTTAAATACTTGGGAACGTTGTTTATAATGGTGACTTTTCGCTCTTTATGATACCCTTTAATCGTTGAAATAGTTTTCTCGATATATTCACAAAGTTTTAGTGGCACTACCGCAATATTAATATTACTCTGCGTTTTTACAATTTGGGTAAGATTCGAAATAGTTTCATTCAGATCATTAGAAACGGTGCGTAAATATTCCAGCATTTCTGTCACGGTCTGTTTACTAACATCTGCATCAATAAGATCTAAAATCGATTTTATATTTCCTGCCTGAGTATTTAAATTATGAGAAACAATATGAGAAAAGTTCAATAAACGACTATTTTGATCACTATACAGTTTCATGGTTTTCATAAGCTCCAACTCTTTTTCTTTTTGAGCTGAAACATCTGTATGCGTTCCAATTACACGCAAAGGCTTTCCGTTTTCATCACGTTTGATAACTTTTCCACGATCCAGAATCCATTTATAATTACCGCTGGAAGTCATTACACGATGATAATTTTCATAAAACGGAATTTTATTATCAAAATGTTCGTGGATATCCGAATAATATTTCGGAAGATCATCTGGATGCACAATTTTATCCCATCGTTCTGGATCATCAAAAATATCAGTCGATTCCAGTTCTAAAATTTTAAGAGACAGAGAAGAGTAAAAAACCCTATTGGTGACCATATCCCAATCCCAAATTCCGGCAGTAGAAGCATCTAAGGCAAATTGAAAACGCTCTTCAGAAATTCGAAGCTTTTCTTCTTTATCTTTTAGTTCGGTAATATCCGAAACGTGTCCGTAAAAAACAACATTTCCATTTACTGCAGATTCTGTTTTTGCTGCAATCTTAAACCAACGAATTCCTTTTTTGGGTAGAGTGGCTCTAAATTCGATTTCCCAAGGCTTTATTTCTTTTCTTGCTGTAACCAAAGACTGAAAAAAAAGTTCGCGATCTTGAGGTAAAATGCGATCGTAAACTATAAACTTTATATCGTTATTAAAATCGGCTGCAGAAAGTTCAAATATTTCATCTGCTGATTTACTTACAAGGGGAAATGTGTAATTATTATCAGCATCAATAACAAATTGAAAAAGCAGGTCAGGCATTTCAGCCAACAATTTTTTATAAAAATTATTTACCTCTAAGCAATCTTCATTTCCATACAAATCAAAAACCATATACTACCTTTTAATGTAAATAAAATACTTCAAGCTTCTTCTTTAAAAAGAGAGAAAAATCACAACATATTATTGTTTTGCTTTTATTACAACAAGATTTTAACACAATATATAAATTTTTGCAATATTACATGCAAAATTGAGAAATTATTTTCTCGGATGAAAACTATGCATCACTTCTTTTAGAAAGCTTCGATCTAAATGCACGTAAATTTCTGTTGTTGTAATTGATTCATGACCAAGCATTAACTGAATAGATCTTAAGTCAGCACCATTCTCAAGCAGATGCGTTGCAAATGAATGACGTAAGGTATGCGGACTTATACTTTTTTTCAGGCCCATTTTCTGTGCAAGATCTTTAATGATGGTAAAAACCATTGCACGAGTTAACTGATTCCCACGTCGATTTAAAAACAAAGTATCTTCTGCGCCTTTTCTAATATTGAGATTGCAACGAATCGCATTTCTATATATATCAATATATTTTTGAGTTAGAGGCCCTATCGGAACAAATCTTTCTTTGTTTCCTTTTCCCGTAATTTTAATAAACCCTTCATCAAAAAAAAGATCTGAAATTTTAAGCGTAATCAATTCAGAAACACGTAATCCGCAACCATACAAAGTTTCGAGCATTGCGCGGTTTCTCTCGCCTTCATTGGTGCTTAAATCAATTGTTTCGATCAGCGCATCAATTTCCTGAAGCGATAAAGTGTCAGGCAATTTTCGGCCTGTTTTTGGCGCCTCAATTAATTCTAAAGGATTGTCATTTCTATAATCTTCAAAAACCAGATAATTAAAAAAACTTTTAAGCCCAGAAATAATCCTCGCCTGTGATCTCGGATTTACTTCTTTAGCTACTGTATAAATAAACTGCTGTAATGTTTCATCAGAAATTTTTATTGGCGAAACATCTATTTGATTCGTTTCTAAAAAAAGACATAAACGTTCAATATCAAAGCCGTAATTTTCGATTGTATTTTTAGACAAACCTCTCTCTATCCTCAAATACGACTGATAATCTTTTATATATCTGCTCCAATTCATATTTACAAAGTAAGTAATTTTTTTGGCATAAAAAAACCTTCTCTACTTGGAGAAGGTTCCATAAAATTTATTAAACTATAAACTAAAATTTATAATTAAACCCAATATTTAAAGAAGATAGAGTAGCATCATCAGATATTCCTTTATAAGAGGCAAACAATTCAATTTTTTTATTCTGATAACCAAATTTAGGCTGATACAAAACTCCTCCATCTCCGCTACCGCTTGATGCATAGATTGCATAACCTAAATCAACACCAACAAACAAATTATCTGTTATCGAATATTGTGCAGTTGCTGCCAATGGAACAAAACCAGCATTAGGACTTTTAATTCTGTATGATATATCCCCATAATCATAACTGTCAGATTTAGGAACATAAGCGGTATAACCTGTAGTTGCACCAACGCTAAATTTATCAGCAACATTCCAAAGATATGCAACATCCACACCTAAATTCGCAGAATAGGAATCTTTTAAATCTCCTAGAACGACTCCGACGTGAGCTCCAACCTTAAAGTTTCCGTCTTGCGCATTTGCAAAAGTAAATACCATAACTGCAACCGCAGATAAAAAAAGTTTCTTCATTTTTATTTGTTTTGGTTAAAATTCTGTCAAATATAAAAATATACTTACTTACTAACTTATATTACAAAAAAAGTTTACATAAAAAAACCTTCCATTATTTAGGAAGGTTTTTTTTTAATATTTTAATGTTTTAATTAAATTTATAAGCCGCAGTTATAGCAAAAACACTGTTTTTTGGACTATCGTAATATTCGTCCCAAGTATCTGCATCATTATCTGCAATATTAGACAAACCTACTGTATAACGAGCACCAACTGAGAAGTTATCAGTAAAGTTATATCCAAGTCCGAAATTAAATCCCGTATCAACAGATTTGAAACCATCTTTCACATCTCTGCCTTCACTTTTAGCAGAAACTAAAAATCCTAATTGTGGTCCAGCCTCAGCAGTAAATTGTTTTGTGATATAAAACTTCGCTAAAACAGGCACATTAATATAATTTAATTTAGTATCAAATTTATCGCCTGCAAACTTCAATTTAGCGCCTTGAGTAGAGAACAAAAGCTCTGGCTGAATAGATAATCTTTCAATAACTTTAATCTCAGCAAAACCTCCTACTTGAAAACCTACTAAAGAGTTAGCATCCCAATAATTTCCGCCTGCAAAAGTTGTAATATTAAGACCTCCTTTTATTCCAAATCTTGTTTCCTGAGCATTTGTGAATGCAAAAGCCATAATTGCAATGGCAGATAAAATAATTTTTTTCATTCTAATTTGTTTTGGGTTAAATTAATGAGCCAAATATAAAAATATTCTTCATAAATCTACATTAGGAATTTAACAAATAAAATAGTAACTAACAGGCTAATTGTTAATTCTAGATTAAATCAATTTAAAAATTAGAATTTTTCACATTACAAAAAACAACAAAAAAAGCCTCTCTCATTATGAGAAAAGCTTAAAAAAAATTAACTAAATCTTTTTTTTAGAATTTATAAACAACTCCGAAACTTACATCTCTTAAGTCTGTACCAAAGCCAAAAGAATTAGTTTTGTCAGCTCCATGTCCTCCATTGTTGTTTACGCTGTATCCTAAACCAAGCCAAGTTGCTTCAATTGCAAAATGATTAGATAAGAAATAGCTCAAACCTAAACCCAGGTTAGCTCCAATTTCATTCGATTTGGCATCACTTGGCTTGTACTTGTAATTTGTAAAATCAAGACCAGCTTGTCCATAGATTGAAAATTGAGAAGCAGGCGTAAAATAGTATCTACCAAAAGCTCCAGCTGTAAATGAGTTTGTTTTATCATCACCTACTTTATCTGAACCAAATCCTAATTTTGCTCCAATCGCAATATTTTCAGTAACAAAATAACCTACTTTTGGCTCAATTGTGAAACCGCTACTTTTAGCATCACCTGTTTTTTCTGAACTCACATTCAATGCTCCAGAAATAAATGTATCTCCTTTTGCGAATCCTCCCGTTTGTGCATTAGCAAATGTAAAGCCTAATACTGCAATAGCAGCCAAAACAATTTTTTTCATAATTTTTAAAATATTATTTGATTAACATTCGACAAAACTAAGATTAGACTTACAAAATAAACTCCGCAATAAGTTTAAAAAGTATTAAAATAAGACAAAAATGAAATCGATATAGACTAATTGAAAATCAAAGCATTGAAAGAAGAAAAGGCATTTATGAGACAAGAAAAAGCAATTTGAGTGGGAATTTTAGTAATTATTTAATCCAAATTATAATGCAATAAAATGCTAAATATGTAGTTTTGAACTTTAAATAACATTTTAAAATACCAATTTTTAAAAACCTTTTTATGAAGAAAATAATTTTAGCAGCTGTAATGTTCATTGCAACATCAGCGGCAGTAAACGCACAATTTGTACAAATCGGGGTTAAAGCAGGGGTTAACTTTGCCAACCAAACTGGAGGTTCTGATTTTGATGGAATTTCCGTTGACAAAGAAGGTATTACAAGTTACCACGCAGGTCTTGTAGCAGAACTTAAATTATTAGAAAAATTCTCAATTCAGCCAGAACTTTTATATACTACACAAGGAGCAGAATACAAAAGTGCTGTACAGGATTTTAAAAACGAAATGGGTTATATCGCTATTCCTGTAATGGCAAAATTCTACATGACTAAATCTCTTAGTTTAGAACTTGGTCCACAAGCATCATTCCTTGTTAGCAATAAAAAAGAATTTGATGTTGCAGATCCAAAAACATTTGATTTCTCTCTTAATGCTGGTTTAGGATTAAAAGTTGTTGGAGGTCTTTTTGTTCAAGCACGTTATGGAATAGGTTTAACAGAAATTTCAGAAGAAGCTGATTTTAAAAACTCAGTATTCCAAATTTCAGCAGGATATATGTTCTAAAAGAATATCACATACTTTTATAAAAACCGCTCTATTTATTAGTGCGGTTTTTTTTATTTTTACAAAGTTCAATGACAATTGCAAAATCAATTGCAATGTCAATATCTCAAAATAAAAAAAACTTATGAAAATCTGCATTATCAACGGACCAAATTTGAATCTTTTAGGAAAACGCGAACCAGAAGTTTACGGAAGCCAGACTTTTGAAGATTATTTTGAAACGTTGAAACAAAAATTCCCAAACATTGAACTTTCATATTACCAAAGCAATATTGAAGGCGAATTGATTGGCAAAATTCAAGAAGTTGGTTTTTCATTTGACGGAATTATTCTGAATGCTGGAGCGTACACACACACTTCCATCGGTTTGGGCGATGCTATGAAAGCCGTTACCACGCCAGTCATTGAGGTTCATATTTCAAATACATATGCGCGCGAAAGCTTTAGACATCAATCGTATTTATCTGGAAATGCAAAAGGTGTTATTCTAGGCTTCGGACTAAAAAGTTACGAATTGGCTATACAGTCTTTTTTATAATATAATGTTATTCTGGACTGAGAATTCGACTTCGACTTCGCTCAGTGAGACAAACTATCATCTCATTCAATTTAACAAATTATTAATAAGCTCAGATTTAACTTATTATATTTTTGTAAGATATACCACATTTGTATGAGAAACTATACTTTACTTGCCTTTCTACTTTTTTCACTTTCTAATTTTGCTCAAATCAGAGGAACTGTAACTGATGATAAAGGAAATCCGCTTCCTTTTGTATCCGTTTTTGAAGAAAACACTTATGCTGGAACCACTACAAATGAACAGGGAAAATATCAGCTGAATGTAAAAGAAATTGGCGGAAACGTTATCACTTTTCAATATTTAGGTTATAAAACTAAAAAAATAACCATTCTTGCTGCGACAAGAATAGTCAATGTAGATGTTAGTCTTGAGGAAGAAAGTTTTGCTTTAAACGAAGTAATCATTGATCCTAAAAACAATCCTGCAAACGCAATTATAAAAAGCGCCATAGCAAATAAAAAAGAAAACTCAGATAAAACAGGAAGATATACAGCCGATTTTTATTCGAAAGGTATGTTTAAAGTTAAAGATCTTCCTAAAAAAATTCTAGGCAAAAAAGTAGAATTGGGCGATGACATGGCTTCGAATCTAGATTCTACTGGAACGGGAATTTTGTATTTATCTGAAACCATTTCGAAAGTGACTTTTGAAAAACCAGATAAACTAAAAGAAAAAATTATTGCTTCAAAAATTTCAGGAAACAATCGCGGTTATAGCTATAATACAGCTGCTTTATCGACTTATGATTTTTACGACAATACTTTAGATTTTGATGTAAAACTCATCTCTCCTATTGCCGACAATGCTTTCAATTATTACAAATACAAATTGGAAAGCACTTTTTATGATGACAACAATCAACAGATAAACAAAATTAAAGTTATTCCTAAACGAGATAAAGAACCCGTTTTTGAAGGTTACATTTATATTGTAGATGACAGTTTTGCGATTTATGCCATTGATCTAGACATTAAAGGGTATCGAATGAAAAACGAGTTTACAGAAGTGATGACTCTAAAACAGAGTTTTAGTTATAACACAAAAAACAAAATCTGGTCTAAAAATGCACAGACGCTTTCTTTTACAGCAGGTATTTTTGGAATAAAATTCTCTGGAAACTTCAATTATGTTTATTCGAATTATGAATTTCCTAATTCTTTTGACAAAAAAACTTTCGGAAACGAAATCGTGGCGTTTGAACTTAATGCCAACAAAAAAGACGATGCTTTCTGGAATGAAATTCGCCCAATACCGTTAACTATTGAAGAAAGCTCTGATTATGCCAAAAAAGACAGTTTGCAGACGATTAGAAAATCAAAAAAGTATACCGATTCTATTGATGCCAGAAACAACAAATTTAAGGTCTGGGATATTTTAATGGGCTATGACTACAAAAACACATTCAAAAAATATTCTTTTGATTATAAAGGCTTACTGAATATAGCTTCTTTGAGTTTCAATACCGTTCAAGGTTTTAATTTAGATTCTGGGTTTTCTTTCAAAAAATGGGATGAAGAAAAAGGAACAAATACTTCGATAAGCACTACTTTCAATTATGGCTTTTCTGATGAACGTTTTCGTGCAATTGGCCAATTCAGCCATCGTTTCAACACTATAAATTATGCTACAATATGGGGCTCTGGCGGTGTAAAAACAGCTCAGTTTAATAGCGCCGAACCCATTTCTAAACTTGTCAATTCTATAAGTTCTTTGTTTTTTAAAGACAACTACATGAAACTGTACAACTTGGAATTTGCAGAAATAAATTATGGACAAGATATTGCAAACGGAATAAATTTTACTGGAAAAATTGGTTACGAACAGCGTAAACCGCTTTTCAATACAACTGATTATTCTTTCTTTAAAAAAGATGACATTTATTCTTCAAACAATCCTTTGGCGCCAAACGATTTTACAACTCCAGCTTTTGACCAGCATCATTTGTTCAAAGCCCTTGTAACAACGAGAATAAATTTTGGCAATAAATATATATCAAGACCTGACGGAAGATATAATTTTAAAAACGATAAATATCCAACAGTTTATTTAGCGTTCGAAAAAGCATTCGCGGCAAGCGAAAAAAAGTATGAATATGAAAGAATTGGTGCTTCTGTCCAATATGATTTATCATTTGGAAACAAAGGTCTTTTAGGAACCAATTTTAGAGCGGGAAAATTCTTTAATGCAGAAAACATCTCATTTATTGATTATAGACATTTTAACGGAAATCAGACTCATATAGAAACAAGTGACCGTTATTTGAATGTTTTTAACATGATGCCTTATTACTCAAATAGCACAAATGACAGTTATTTCGAAATGCATACTGAATATAATGACACTGGTTTTATCATGAATAAAATTCCGCTGTTAAATCTTTTGAAATCGACTATGAATATTGGCTTTCATGCTTTAGCAATTCCCGATCGAAAACCATATTCTGAGTTCACCATCGGTCTAGATAATTTAGGTTTTGGAAAATTCAAATTATTCAGAGTAGATTATGTGCATTCTTATCAAGGTGGCATTCAGCAAAACGGGGTGGTTTTTGGCTTGAAAATCTTAAATGCATTAGATTAAAAAAAGATACTAAGGTTCTGAGATGCTAAGATTCTAAGTTTTTCTTTTAATACCTAATAGTTATTCTTGTCAAGCTTAGCGAAGTCGAAGCCCTCACAAAGATTTTCAATCTTAAAAAAAATCAGCTTAATTTATAATCTGGTTTCAAGTAGATTGTAAATTAAGCTGATTTTTAAATTAATCCTTGTCAAAGTTTAAAACTTTGACAAGGAAAAAGCTTAGAATCTTAGCATCTCAGAACCTTAGAATCTTAGGAATAATCATCTGGTTCAACATGAATTAACACATGTCCAAGTTCTGGAATTTCTTTTCTTAAAGTATCTTTTAATAAATGTGCCAAATCATGCCCTTCTTTAACCGAAATTTTTGCCGAAACAATTGCATGCAAATCAACATGATATTTCATTCCAGCTTTACGGATAAAGCATTTTTCAGTACCCAAAATCCCTGGAACCGTTAGTGCTACAACACGGATTTCTTCAACCAAATCTTCATGAAGGTTTTCGTCCATGATTTCGCCAAGCGCAGGTCTGAAAATTTTATAACTATTATAGAGAATAAAAAACGCTGCAAAAAGTGCTGCCCAATCATCAGCAGACTCATAGCCTTTTCCCATAATTAAAGCAATCGAAATTCCGATAAATGCAGCCACAGAAGTTATAGCATCGCTTCTATGATGCCAAGCGTCAGCTGCTAGTGAAGTGCTATTAGTCTGTTTACTTCTCTTCATTACCAAACGGAAAGAGTATTCTTTCCAAATAATGATGGCTCCTAAAACATATAATGTCCAAGATTTAGGCAAATCGTGCGAAGTGCCAATATTGGCAATACTTTCATAACCAATAATAGTAGCAGAAGTAATTAAAAATCCAACAACTAGAAAGGTAATAAGTGGCTCTGCACGACCGTGGCCATAAGGATGATTTTCATCTGCTGGTTTATTCGAATATTTGATTCCAAACAACACCAAAAATGACGCAAATATATCCGTCGTTGATTCAATTGCATCTGCAATTAAGGCATAAGAATTGCCAAAAAAACCTGCGAGACCTTTTATAAGGGCCAAGCAGGTATTTCCTATTATACTAAAAATAGTAGCTTTTATAGCTTTTTGTTCATTTGTCATTTAAAGACATTTATTTTTTTGCCACGAATTACACAAATTACACGAAGACTAACATTGTGTTTTATTTCACTAATTTTTAAAAATTAAATTCGTGTAATTGAATTTCAAAAATTAAAAATTAGTGCAATTTGTGTAATTCGTGGCTAACTTTTATTTAAGCTCTCACGATTTTTGCGCCGATTGCTCTTAAACGCTCATCGATACGCTCATATCCACGGTCGATTTGCTCGATATTCTGGATTGTGCTTGTTCCTTTTGCAGAAAGCGCCGCAATCAATAATGAGATTCCCGCACGAATATCTGGAGAGGACATGGTTGTTGCTTTCAATTGAGATTCGAAATTATGCCCCATAACCACAGCTCTGTGCGGATCACATAACATAATTTTTGCTCCCATATCGATTAATTTGTCAACGAAGAACAAACGGCTTTCGAACATTTTTTGGTGAATCAAAACATCTCCTTTTGCTTGAGTTGCTACAACCAAAACAATACTTAACAAGTCAGGTGTAAATCCTGGCCATGGCGCATCGGCAATAGTTAAGATAGAACCGTCAATGTCTGTTTTTACTTCGTACCCATTTGTGTGAGCAGGAATGTAAATATCATCATTACGTTTCTCAACTGTAATTCCAAGTTTTCTAAAAGTATTCGGAATCAATCCTAAGTTTTCCCAGCTTACATTTTTGATTGTGATTTCGCTTTTTGTCATAGCTGCAAGACCAATCCAAGAACCGATTTCAATCATATCCGGAAGAATTCTGTGCTCGCAACCACCAAGGCTTTCAACACCTTCGATAGTCAACAAGTTAGATCCAACTCCAGTGATTTTAGCTCCCATACAGTTAAGCATTTTACACAATTGCTGCAAGTATGGCTCACAAGCAGCGTTGTAAACTGTAGTGGTTCCTTTTGCTAAAACAGCAGCCATTACAATGTTTGCAGTTCCAGTTACAGAAGCTTCGTCAAGAAGCATGTCTGTTCCTTTAAGACCTTCTTCAGGAGTTTCTACTCCGTAAAAATGATCTTCTCTATTGTATCTGAATTTTGCTCCAAGATTGATGAAACCTTCAAAGTGTGTATCTAATCTACGGCGACCGATTTTATCTCCTCCCGGTTTTGGAATATATCCTTTTCCGAAGCGAGCCAAAAGCGGACCAACAATCATAATAGAACCGCGAAGCGCTCCACCTTCTTTCTTGAAAGCTTCTGTTTCTAAATATCCAACATTAACTTCATCAGCTTGAAAAGTAATCGAACCTGGTTCGTTACGTTGAATTTTCACCCCTAAATTCCCCAACAAAGTGATTAATTTATTGATGTCTATAATATCAGGAATGTTATTAATTTTCACTTTCTCTCCTGTTAGAAGCACGGCACATAAAATTTGTAATGCCTCATTCTTTGCTCCTTGTGGAGTGATTTCTCCTTTTAAAGGAGTTCCTCCTTCGATTTTAAAAATTCCCATAGATTTCTTTTAGGTTCTTTCAAAGTTTCTAAGATTCTGAGATTCTAAGATTCTAAGTAAAAAAACTCAGCAACTTAGTAGCTTAGCAGCTTAGCAGCTTTTTTTATTTTTGTTTTTGTTTTTGTTTGTTTTTTTAAAGTGTCAAAGTAAAAAACTTAGCAACTTAGAAGCTTAGCCTCTTAGCACCTTTTTTACTTCTGATTATTGTTTTTTTGAAAATTCTTTTTTTGACCGCCTTTGTTGTTTTTGTTATTCTGGATTTTTGGCTGTGTTCCAGAAGCTGTTTTATTAGACATGCGTTTATTGGTACGCATTAAATCTGTTGTGTTTAAAAGCTCTTCTGTACTGTGCAATAAATTGATTTTACCACCAGATAATTCATATAAATGCTCAAAAATCACATCGTCTTTTACAGTGTCTTTGTTCCAGCTTAAGAAAGATTTTTTCATGTGATTGGCAATTACCATTACCAGTGCATTTTTCATCTCGCCTTCTTCCCATTTATTGGCAACTTCTATCATGTATTTGATATTATTGCCATAAAATCTGTATTTAGGAAAATTCTGCGGATACTGCAATATCTCTGGCTTTAGCTGCAAAACATCTCTTGACGGAATCGGGTAAGGAGACTCAACATTCAATTTAAAATCAGACATGATAAAAAGCTGATCCCAAAGTTTGTGCTGAAAATCTGGCACATCACGCAAATGCGGATTCAGACTTCCCATAACCTGAATGATGTATTTTGCGGCTTTATTGCGCGTTTCATCATCTTCGATTGCGGTTGCCTGATCAATCAGTTTTTGTAAATGACGACCATATTCTGGGATAATTAAACGCTGTCTTTCAGAATTGTATTCTAAATTATACACAACGTCGCTTGCTGCTTCTCTTTTATATTTTTCGATCATAAGTTTATAATGAAACTATACCTTCTATTGTAGAAACTTCTTTGTATTTGCTGATCACATCATCTGAGCTGTGCATTGTAACGTCAACAGAAACACTAGTAAATTTACCTGTTTTTGATTTTGTTGTTTTAATAACTGCTCCCATTCTATCAAAAGCTTTTTCAACACGCTCAACATTATCTGCTACAGAAGGCACAATAAATTTGTACAAGTATTCTGCTGGCCAAGTATTTGCGTTATCTAGCTCGACTTTTAATCTTTCGTAAAATTCGGCTGTATTTTTTTCTTTATCGTTCTCCATTCGTAATTAAAAATAAACGCAAATATACGTTTTTGATTTCAGATTTATGATTTTAGATTTTAGATTTTTTGACTCTAAAAATGAGGTTGTTTTTTTGCCACAAATTACACTAATTAACACAAATTATTAAATCCTAAAATTCAATTTCCCTAATTTTAATTAACTTGGCAAATCAAAAAATAATAATTAGCGAAAATTCGTGAAATTGCTTCGCCTGTTCGCTATCGCTCGAGTCGTGGCAGAAAAACTTTGCGACTTAGCGGCTTTGCGAGATTAAAAACACATTACAATGAAAAAACTCCTTTTACTTTTTATCGCTCTTACCTTAAATTCAGTTCAAGCACAAGAAGTTAAAACCTTAACTTATTTCCAAAACGACACTTTAAAACTAGATTTAGATTTGTATCTGCCAAAGAAAAAAGCTGGCGAGAAAATTCCTTTGATCATGTTTGCTTTTGGCGGAGGTTTTTCTGGTGGAGAGCGTACAAGCGAAAAAGATTTCGGAAAATTCATGTCGCAAAATGGCTATGCGGTTGCGAGCATTTCGTATAGTTTATACATGAAGGGAAAAGATTTTGGCTGTAAAGGAACTTTGACCGAAAAAATAAAAGCGATTCAAATTGGCGTAAGCGACATGTGGCAAGCAACAGCTTTCTTAATTGAGAATGCAGATAAATACAATCTTGATACTTCAAAAATCTTTATTTCTGGAATTAGTGCTGGAGCTGAAATTGGTTTCCACGCTTCGTTTTGGGATTATAAATTAATGAACTTATACAAAAACAATCTTCCTGAAAACTTTAAATACAAAGGTTTTATTGGAGGTTCGGGAGCGATTCAGGATATTAATTTGATTACAAAAGAAAAAGCGATTCCGATGTTATTGGCTCACGGAAGCAATGATGACACAGTTCCATACGCGGCTGGTTCGCATCGTTCTTGCCCAACAAATGCTTCTGGCTGGCTGATTCTTTTTGGTTCTTATGCGGTTTACAATCAAATGACCGATTTACATAAAGATATCGAACTGATTACTTTCTGCGGTGGCGGACATGAATTTTCAGGCTATCTTTTTCACGAAGGACAGCAATATGTTTTGGATTTTGTAAATGATGTTTTGAATGGCAAAAAGTTCCAATCGCATTTGATTGTTCCTTCTAAAAACGGAAAAAGTTCTGGGAAGTATTTGTTTTGTGAGTAAATAAAAATTTATGAAAGTAAAAACTATATTATCATTAATAATATTAGGATTATGCATTCAATGTAAAGAAGCTAAATCTAAAAAAAACAAACAAAAGATTGAGCAAATCTCTGCTATAAATCATTATAATTTCTTTGGCAAGTCAAGTTTTAAATTTCAGTATTTCTCAGATAGTTCATATGTCTTTACAATTATTGACAAAGATGTAAATCATGAAAAATTTGAGACATTTAATGATTTCTGTTACTCAAAAAACGACACTATCTATTTCAGTCAAACAAGATTTCTTTATAACGGAAGTGATAAGGCAGTTATTAAAAATAATTATATTGAATTTATTCGAGGAGATTTTCCTTTAAAGATTGAGATAACAAAAAATCTTCTTCAAACAAAAAACAAACTAAATCTTGAAAAGTTTAATGACTATGCGTTTTTTATTTTTGAACCAAATTTCCATGAAAGATATTTTCATGAGAAAACAAAAACTTTAAAATCAGCAGATTTAGATCAGAAAGAATTAATCGAACTTGATCAGATTTTGAAAAAATGTTTTTCTGAGAAAAAATCAAAACTTGAAAATTTCGATAAATACATACACCAATGCATTGTTGTAACAACTACAAAAGGAGAAAAAGAAGTTTTAATAAATTCTTATTGTAAAGATCCATATAACAAAAAAGACTATAAATACTCCTTGATACAAATGGATGATGGTGGAAATTGCAATGTAAGTCTAATAATTAATTTGACTAAACATAATTATTCAGATTTAAGTATTTCAGGAAGTGCATAAAATTTCTTTTTGATTTTAAATTTCAAAATAGCTCCAGCGGAGCGACATATAAATCACTTTAAATGTGTCGCTCCGCTGGAGCTATTTTATAACGCTCATATTTTTCTATAAATATGTCGTCCCTCTGGGACTTTCTTTTTGTGAAAGCTTATATTTTTTTTTATAATTCCAAAAACAAAACCATCTCTCCTTTTTAACCCTGATGGAAGCGGAAATCCTTTTGCTTTTTTCTTTAAAAAGCAAAAGATTGGAGCGGACAGCAGGAACCCATGATGACTAAAAATGCCAAATCTTTCGTTTCTTATAAATATTCTTTTTAATTATAAATAAGTTTAGGTAAATTTGCGCTTTATTTTTAGAATAGTGCAAAAAGAAATTATAGTCTTGCTTGGCGGACCTGGTACTGGAAAATCAACACTTATTAACGAATTGGTAGCTCGTGGCTTTTGTTGCTATCCAGAAATCTCTAGACAGGTTACCATGAAAGCGCAACAAGAAGGCATTGAGCAGTTGTTTCTAGAACAGCCACTTTTGTTTAGCGAAATGTTATTGGAAGGTCGTATTGAACAATACAAAAATGCTCTAGAAGAACCTGATAACGTGGTTTTTATTGACCGCGGAATTCCAGATGTAGTAGCTTATATGGATTATATTGGCGATGAATATCCCGAGAGTTTCGTTAAAGCTTGCGAAGATTATAAATATTCTAAAACTTTTATTTTACCGCCTTGGGAAGAAATTTACCAAAGTGATTCTGAACGTTATGAAAATTTTGATCAGGCAGTAAAAATCCAAGAGCATCTTGTAGAGACCTATAAAAAATATGGTTACGAACTTATTGAGGTTCCAAAAGACACAGTTGAAAACAGAATTCTTTATATCTTAGACAAAATTTAGCAAAAGGTTTTAAAGTTGTAAAACTAGGAACTGCTTTCTAAATTTTTAACTTTAAAACAAACGCAATGCTCGGAGCGCAGGATATTCTTCTAAAATACTGGAAACACGACAGTTTTAGACCGTTGCAAAAAGAAATTATCGATTCTGTTCTTGATGGACAGGATACTTTTGCAGTACTTCCGACGGGAGGCGGAAAATCGATTTGCTTTCAGGTCCCCGCAATGATGCAAGAAGGAATCTGTCTTGTTATTTCTCCTTTGATTGCTTTAATGAAAGATCAGGTGATGAATTTGCAGAAAAGAGGCATTAAAGCGATTGCTCTTACTGGCGGAATTCACACCGAAGAATTAATTGATCTTCTAGATAATTGCCAATACGGAAATTACAAATTCTTATACCTGTCGCCAGAAAGACTGCAATCTGACTGGATTCTGGAGCGTATTAAAAATTTACCTATCAATTTAATTGCTGTTGACGAAGCGCATTGTGTTTCGCAATGGGGCCACGATTTTAGACCTGCCTATCTTAAAATTTCGGAACTGAAAAAATACTTTCCAAAAATTCCGTTTCTGGCTTTGACCGCGACAGCAACTCCGAGAGTTATTGAAGATATTAGAACCCAATTAGAATTAAAAAATCCAAAACATTTCCAGCAGTCGTTTGAGCGAAAAAATATCGCTTATATGGTTTTTGAAGTCGAAGACAAATTGTACCGCACGGAACAAATTCTTAAAAAAAATCCGCAACCTTCTATTATATATGTGCGAAATCGCAAAGCGTGCTTGAACATGTCTTCGCAATTGCAGTCACTTGGCTTTACGGCAACGTATTATCATGGTGGACTTTCGTCAAAAGAAAAAGACAAGAACATGCAGTTGTGGATGTCGGAACAAGCTCAGGTTATTGTTGCTACAAATGCCTTTGGAATGGGAATTGACAAAGACAATGTTAAAACGGTTATTCATACACAACTTCCAGAAAACTTAGAAAATTATTATCAGGAATCTGGGCGCGCAGGACGAAATGGCGCCAAAGCTTTTTCAGTTTTGCTTTATAACAATTCGGATTCCATTCAGACCGAACAGCAATTTTTAAATATTTTACCAGACAAAAAGTTTCTGAAAACGATGTACAATAAACTTTGCAACTACTTTCAGATTGCTTACGGAGAAGGTTTGGACGAATCTTTTTCTTTTAAACTGAATCATTTTTGCAATAAATACGAATTCCCAACTTTGAAAACGTATAATGCATTACAGTTTTTGAATCAGCAGGGAATTATTACAATGTCTCAGGAATTCTCAGAAAAAATCAGCATTCAGTTTTTGATTGAATCCAAAGAAGTGATTCGATACATGAGTTTAAATCCAAATGATGAAGAAATTATTCTGGCGATTTTAAGAACTTATCCTGGAGTTTATGAAGTGAAATCTAATTTGAATCTAGGATTAATTGCCAAAAAGTCGAATCGATCTGAAGAACAGGTTATCGCGCTTTTAGAAAAATTAAAAGAAAAGGAAATCATCGAATACAAATCCAAAAACAATGACGCTACTATATTATTTAATGAAGTTCGAGAGGACGATCATACTATAAATAGGGTTTCAAAATATTTAGAAAAACAAAACGAAGTTAAAAAAGAACAGCTTTTATCTGTTCTTCACTATATAAAGGACACCAAAACTTGCAAAAACAGATTGGTTTTGGATTATTTTGGAGAAGAAACAAATGAAAATTGCGGTATTTGTTCGTACTGCATTACACAAAAAGGAAAAATTACAGAAGCCGATTCGATTGCAGATAAGATTTTGTCTTTGCTTAGAACAGCTTCTTTGACTTCGAGAGAAATTGAGAATCAGATTAAAATGGATACAAAAGATATTTTATCGGTTCTTCAGGAATTGCTCGAAAACAATCATATTATCATACAAGCGAATAATAAATACACTTTAAAATCATAATGGAGAAATTGAGAATTATATTTATGGGAACGCCAGAATTTGCCGTTGGTATTTTGGACACCATTATTAAACATAACTATGAAGTTGTTGGCGTAATTACTGCTGCAGATAAACCAGCAGGACGCGGACAAAAAATAAAATATTCAGCTGTAAAAGAATATGCGCTTGCTAACAATCTCACTTTATTACAGCCAACCAATTTGAAAGACGAAAGTTTCTTAGCAGAATTAAAAGCTTTAAATGCCAATTTACAAATTGTAGTTGCTTTTAGAATGCTTCCAAAAGTGGTTTGGGAAATGCCAAGTTTAGGAACTTTTAATCTTCACGCATCATTGCTTCCAAATTATCGTGGTGCAGCGCCTATTAACTGGGCCATTATTAATGGGGAAACTAAAACTGGTGTTACCACTTTCTTTATTGATGATAAAATTGATACTGGCGCTATGATTTTAAATTCTGAAATCAATATTGAGCCAGAAGAAACCGCAGGACAATTACACGATCGTTTGATGCATTTAGGAAGCACAACTGTTATCGATACTTTAAAAGTTATTGAAAACGGAAATGTCGTAACCAAAATTCAAGAAGATAACGACGATATCAAAACGGCTTATAAATTAAATAAAGAAAACTGTAAAATAGATTGGACAAAATCTGGAGCAGAAATCAATAATTTAATTCGCGGTTTAAGTCCGTATCCAGCTTCTTGGTGCTTCTTGAAAGACCAAAATGAAGAATTGAACATTAAAATTTATGAAGCCAAATTAGTCTCAGAATCACATTCTTATGAGATTGGAAAGCTAATTAGCAGTAAAAAAGAAATCAAGATTGCAATAAAAGAGGGCTTTATTCAGTTATTAAGTCTACAATTTCCAGGAAAAAAGCGAATGCTTGCTTCAGAATTATTAAATGGAGTGAGTTTTTCGGATGCTGCAAAAGTGTATTAACGTCAGTAAAACAGGGGTTTGTACTTGTTTTTCATCGACAAACAACACTCTTTATGAACAAAAAAAGCAAGTTATCAACAATTTTTGCTAAAAATAAAGAAAACACTTGCACGCAACGGATTTCCTACTAAATTTGTGTATTAACAATTTTTTTTAACCAACAATTAATAACTAATTATTATGAACAAATCAGAATTAATCGATGCTATCGCTGCTGATGCAGGAATTACAAAAGCTGCGGCGAAATTAGCTTTAGAGTCTTTTTTAGGTAATGTAGGAACTACTTTGAAAAAAGGTGGAAGAGTTTCATTAGTAGGTTTTGGATCATGGTCAGTATCTTCAAGAGCTGCTAGAGACGGTAGAAACCCTCAAACAGGAAAAACTATCAAAATCGCAGCTAAAAACGTTGTAAAATTTAAAGCTGGTGCTGAATTAGAAGGTGCAGTGAACTAAGTAAGAAAGTTCTCTAAACTTATAATATAATTAAAACCTTCCTTCTGGAAGGTTTTTTTATGCGGTTTAACGATTTTTTTTGTGATTTTAATTTTTTTATGATTAAATTTAATAAAAATTGTAACCGTATGATTTCAGAAAAATTAAAAAAAGGACACCTGCTTATTGCCGAGCCTTCAATAATTGGAGATTTATCTTTTAACAGATCGGTAATTTTATTAGCAGACCATAACAAAGAAGGATCAATAGGTTTTATAATTAACAAGCCATTAAAATATACTATTAATGACTTGATTCCCGAGATTGATGCTAACTTTAAGATATATAACGGCGGCCCTGTAGAACAAGACAACCTTTATTTTATTCACAATATTCCTGATTTAATCCCAAACAGTGTTGAGATTTCAAACGGAATTTATTGGGGAGGCGATTTTGAGTCCACCAAAGACCTAATAAACAACGGATCTATTAGTAAAAACAACATTCGTTTTTTCTTAGGTTATACTGGCTGGGAAGAAAATCAGCTTGAGAATGAGATGCAAGGAAACTCTTGGATTATTGCTGATAATAATTATAAAAATAAAATTATCGGAAAATCTACTACTCATTTTTGGAAAGAGCAGATTATTGAGCTTGGCGGCGATTATCTTATATGGTCTAATGCACCCGAAAATCCATATCTGAATTAATTTTCAGAGATGGATTCATTTAGTTTCTGCACTAATAAATGCGCCAAATTTGTTTTAAACTCCTTTTTTCGATATTTAGTTATCGGCTGTATCCCTGTGATTACATTGGTCAGAAATAATTCATCTGCTTTTTGAAGATCAAACGGCGAAATTACTTCTTCCACTACTTCTATGCCTTCTACTTTTTTAGCCAGCGCTAAAATTTGTTTACGCATAATACCGTTTAAAGCACCTTCTGAAACCGGAGGTGTAATAAGCTTATTGCCCGTTACCATAAAAATATTGCCCTGAAGTGCTTCCACAACATTTTTGCTGTCATTCAGCAAAATACAATTGGCAAGGTCATTTTCGTTTGCATAAATGCTTCCTGTAATATTAATCATCTTATTAGTAGTTTTAAGAGACGACAATAATTGCTTTGTTACGTAGAAGTCTTTATACAAATCCACTTCATATTCATTTGTATTTATAGAGTAAGCTTTATTTCCAAGAGAAATAGCGTTGATTAAAAATGAAATATCATTGCTTTTTGGAAGATATAAACCGCCATCATTTCTAAAAACGGTAATTCTTGCACGTGCCGAAGCTGCAATTCCTTGTTCGTTTACCAAATTAAGAATCTGCTCTTCAAAATATTCCATTGTAAAATCCATAGGAATCATCATTCTAACCACACGCATAGAAGCCATTAGCCTAAAATAATGATCTTCAAGAAACAAGATTTTTCCGTTGACAATTTTTACCGTTTCAAATATTCCGTCACCATACAAAAAGGCACGATTTAGAGTTAGTATATTATCCTCTTTCCCTATGTTTCCGTTAAAATTAATCATAAAAAAACCCTGAATTTTGTTCAGGGCAAATATAAGGTATAAAATAGACTTTTACTAAACCGAACCTATAAGATGTTTTAGATCTGAGATCTGGTTCTCCCACAATTGTTTAGCTTCGCCTAATTCTTCTTTTTCAGCAAAATCTACCACCATAAGCGATACATCTTTAGTTAATTCGTCAACTAAAATATGGAGTTCGAAAAAATACTCAGTATCCTTACTGCTGTCATCAACCCATTTAAACTTTACTTTTTCCCCAGATTTCTTTGAAGCTAAACGTGCTCTCTCTTGCGAATCATTCCAGATAAAAGTAAAAAATTCACCTCTCGAATTAACATTGTCAGCAAACCATTCTTGTAAACCTGACGGTGTTGATATATATTGATACAATAATTGTGGCGAAGAATTGATCGGAAACTCGATTTCGTAACGTATTTTTGACTCCATGTGCTACTTTAATTTTTTTCGAAATATAAGAATATATGTCCAAAAACAATGCATTTTTAAAAATATTTTTTTTTCTTCATTTTATGCTTGCGTGCTTTAATATTATTTCTATCTTTGCACCCGCAATCAGGAATTCATGATAGCAGTCCAGGCGAGGTAGCTCAGTTGGTTAGAGCGCAGGATTCATAACCCTGAGGTCACGGGTTCAACTCCCGTCCTCGCTACTTAGAAGATAAAACCCTTAAACAGAAATGTTTAAGGGTTTTTTATTTAAATTAACCCTTCTTTAAGTACAGATTTTATTAAATTAGTATCTTGCAACAAGTAATTTACACAGAACATGGACATAGTAAAATTTAAAATCACATCTAAAACAATCAAAGTAGAAGTACGCAATTCAAATAATTATGTTTTTAATTTCAATTCTGTTTTAGATATTAAAAAAGAGGACAAAGATGTTTTATTAAAGCTTTACAATGCACTAGACCTTCTTTTTAAGAAAGAACAGGTTACTGAAAACAAAAATTACATTTCGCCAAATCAGACCAATATCTTAGATCAGATCTCAGCTGCAGATTTGGAAAAAGAAAATCAACAATAAAACTTTACAGTCTTTAAATTAAATGTCCTTGAATAAATAAATGTTCAAGGATTTTCTTTTTTTAAGACGGGCGTAATAAAACAGTATTTAATGTATTATGAAAAATAAAGAGCAAGTAGAAATAGTAACTTATAAACCTGAGTATCAAAAAAAGTTTTAAGGTTTTAGGTGTTTGCGCTTTAATTAAAAGTGACGGAAAAGAGTATGATTACGAATTGGCAAAAATGGCTGTAAGTCCAAAAGCGCAAGGAAAAGGTGTCGGATTATTACTGGCTCAATCGGCAATTAAATGGGCTGCAGACAAAGGAGCTTCTAAAATTTCTCTAGAAAGCAACACTAAACTAAAACCTGCTATTAAACTGTATGAGAAATTAGGTTTTAAAGAAATAACAGGCATCTCTTCTTCTTATGACAGAGTAGACATTAAAATGCTGCTAAACATTAATTTTTAGATTAATAGAATCAAAAAACAAAAAAAGTAGAACCCTTGACATTTCTGTTAAGGGGTTTTTATTTGAAATAAATTGTAACATTTAATCTACAAAAGCGTCAAATCTTGGATTAAATTACGGTTCTTTGTAACTTATTACATTCCTGATTAATATTACTCAATTTCTGAGTACAATAATATTGAAACCTATGAGTTTAGACTAGGAAGCTAGTCGCGATATTTTCGTTATGGACAATAAAAAATTTATTTTAAGTTTAAAAAAAGGTAATGAAGCAGCTTTCAAAGAAGTTTACTTCAGTTATTACGATAAACTTATAAATATTGCCAAACGATTCAATTCTTCTGTATTTACTCCCGAAGACTTTGTCCAAGAAACTTTCATTAGATTATATAACAAAAGAGAATTGCTTAACGAAGAGGTGCTGTTTGACAAACAGATATTTGTTATCTGCAAAAACATTATAATCAATCATGTTAACAGAGAGAATAAAATAATACAGCTTGATCCTTCTCAAGTTGAAATGCTAGATGAAGAAAGTGATTCAGGAATTTTTGAAGAAAGACAAGAAAAACTTCAAAATTTTATTAATCAGCTTCCAGAACAGCAGCAAAAAATATTCACTTTACACAAACTGGAAAACCTTAGTTATAAGGAGATTGCAGAAATAACGGATCTTTCTGAAAAGACCATTGCCAATCATATTTATCTCGCCAGTAAATTTATTCGAAAAAAAATCGAAAACCATTAGGAACTTTTTAGTTCTCGTTTGTTATACTAAAAAACAAGAACTAAAAATGCATATCGAAGCGTATAAAACTAATGTAAAAACAAAGAAAGATGCAAGCTTGCTTGTAGCTTATCTTCAGTTTGTCATTTCTGACTGTATCATAAACTTTGATCGCCAGGGACGCGAAAACATCCTTAAAATAGAAACTAACAGAGACATTAAAGAAATGGTTTACGGCGTTTTTACCAAACAAGGTTTTCATTGTCAAATTATTTAATATCTAAGAAAAATGGATCAGGAGAAATTTGACGAAGAATTTAAAAAGTTATGGGAAGAATCTCCCCTATCTCATTCCGACAGCGATAAAGAAGCTTCGTGGGAACAATTTCATGCTAAAACATTTTCTAAGAAGAAAAGAAAATATAAGCCTTGGCATCTTTATGCGGCGGCTTCAGTTTTACTTTTTGCGCTTATTGGAACTGGAATTTATTTTAACCAAGACCCTACTGCTGAAAATGTTGTTCTAGCTGAAAATGTAATTGAAAACACAACCTCAGCCATAAAATATGTCGTTTTACCAGACAGCTCAAAAGTAGAATTGAGTCCGAACTCTAAAATTATTTACGAAAACAATTTTGCTATAAACAGAAAAATTCAAATTGACGGTGAAGCTTATTTTAAAGTAAAGAAAGACAAGCAGCATCCTTTTCAGGTTTTTTGTGACGAAACCACAACGACTGTTTTAGGAACTTCTTTTATAGTTAAAGAAACTGAAAACGAACAAGTGACTGTTGAGCTTTTTGAAGGAAGTGTTCAAATGAATGTAAAAGGCCAAAACCAAAAATGGATTTTGAAACCGGGAGAAAAATTTACATACGGAAACCAAACTGCTTCAGTATCAGAATTTAGCCGTTTTATAGATTTTGATAACGAAAAATTGTCTGTTATCAGTCAATATATCGAAGAAAACTATGGTTATAAAGTCAATATTCCGAAAGAGAATCTCGATCAGAAAATCACTATCCGAATCAATAAAAGAGAAGATTTAAAAACAATTGTACAATTACTATCCGAAATGTATAACCTAAACTTTGAAATAAATGAAGATTTAAAACAGATCACTTTTCAATAAAAAAACAAAAAAGGATGCAAGCCGCGAAACTACACATCCTCCTAATGTTCAAGATAACATTAAGTTATCCATTTAATAATATTCAAAAATACGAAATTTCATGAAGCATATAATTTCAGCGTGCTTTTTTTTATTCAGTTTATGTATGTCTGCACAGAGCGTTACAGTAACTGTAGATCAAAATGTAACTTTAAAAGAATTTTTCAAACAGATTGAAAGCCAAACCAATTTTAAATTTGCTTTTACAGATCAGATCGACACCAATAAAAAGTATTTTACACAGAAAAATACTTATAAGAATATTGAAATCAGCAAGCTAATTACAGAATTAAACCAAACTTCTATTGTACAATTTTCTATTGTTGGCAACAATATTTTTGTAAAGCAGAAAGCTCAAACTACGAAACCTGCCAAAAAAAAAAGTAAGCTGACCGGTCATGTTTATGATGACGAAAGACAGCCTGTAATTGGTGCCAATATTTATATTAAAGAACTGGAAACGGGAGTTGTAACAGACGCTAACGGAAAATATAGTATTGATGTCCCAAACGGAACTTATACAGTACAGGTAAGTTATGTTGGATTTAAAAATGAAGAAAAACGTGTTTCGGTTTCAGACGACACCAAAACCAACTTCAACATAGATGCTGACAGCCAGCAATTGGGCGAAGTTATTGTCATGAACAATAAAGCGGTTGATATTAAAACCACTCAAATGAGTGTTAATAAGCTTACAATGCAGGAAATCAAAAGAATTCCTGTTGCAATGGGAGAGGCTGATCCGTTAAAATCAATTTTGACATTGCCGGGAGTTACCAATGCAGGTGAAGCTTCTTCGGGTTTTAATGTCCGCGGAGGTGCTGCCGATCAGAACTTGATTCTTTTGGATGGCGCGCCTGTTTACGCAGATTCGCACATGTTTGGATTCTTTTCTATTTTCAACGCCGATATTGTGAACGGTTTAGAGTTATATAAAGGCGGAATTCCGTCAAAATTTGGAGGACGTGTTTCTTCTGTTTTAGATGTTACGCAGCAGACTGGAGACTTTGAAGAATATAAAGTAAATGGGGGAATCGGAATCATTTCGAGCCGTCTTTTAGTTCAAGGTCCGTTGCAAAAAGAAAAAGGTTCGTTTATCCTTTCTGGACGAGCTTCGTACGCGCATTTGTTCATGAAACTGGCTGATAATAACAACTCAGCCATGTTTTATGATTTGAATGCCAAATTGAATTATCGTTTTAATGCTAAAAATACATTGTCTTTTTCCGGTTATTTCGGAAATGATATATTCGATATCAATGATCGTTTTGCAAGCACTTACGGAAGCACCATGGGAATTTTAAGCTGGAAACATAAATTTTCAGATCGTTTAAACAACAATTTATCTACGTATTACAGTGATTACAGATTTAATCTAGAAATTCCGATTGAAAGTTTTAAATGGGATAGCAATATTGCGAGTTACGGATTGAAATACAATTGGAATTTCCAACAATCTGAGAAATTCAAAATCAATTACGGGATTGATGGTTTGTATTACAATTTCAATCCTGGAGTTGTAAAACCGACTTCTCCAGATTCTCAGTTTAATTATATGCAATTGGATAAAAAATATGCTCTAGAAGCTTCTGCCTTTGTTGATTTTGAAAATCAGATTACAGAGAAACTGAATTTCCGATACGGACTTCGTTACAGCATGTTTTATCGTTTAGGAGACGAAACTATTAGCACTTACGAAAATGGTCAAGCGGTAGTATATAATCCGTTGTATAAAATTTATGAGGAGGGAACGCCAAACGGAAGCATTTCGTATGGAAAAGGAAAAACCATCAGCAAGTTTAATAATTTTGAACCTCGAGCTGCTTTGTCTTATGCCTTTAACGACGAAACTTCTATAAAAGCGAGTTACAACAGAATGGCGCAGTACATTCATATTTTATCAAACACTCAATCTCCACTGCCAATGAGTATCTGGACGCCAAGCGGACCTTTTACAAAACCTCAACTTTTGGATCAGTATGCGATGGGTTATTTCAGAAATTTCAAAGACGGAGATTACTCTTTAGAAACCGAATTATTTTATAAAAATGTTCAAAATCGTATTGACTATATTGACGGCGCTGATGTTTTGGCTAACAACAATATTGAGCAGGTTATTTTAAACGGAAAAGCCAGATCGTATGGTTTGGAACTGTTATTCAGAAAAAACACTGGCGTTTTTACCGGATGGGTTTCTTATACTTTATCTCGTGCTGAACAAAAAACTCCAGGAAGAACTCCTGAAGAACCTGGAATTGCAAACGGTGACTGGTATTTATCTGGTTATGACAAATTGCATAATCTGAGCATTGTGGGAAGTTATGAATTGAATCCGAAATGGTCTTTTAACGGAAATTTCACTTTACAATCTGGCCAGCCAGTAACGTATGCAAATGGCTATTATGAAATGGGGGGTATTCATATTCCTAATTATTCTCTGCGAAATGAAAACCGTTTACCGCTTTTCCATCATTTGGATGTTGCAGCAACTTATACTCCTAAACCAGACAAAAAGAAAGGATGGCAAAGCTATTGGGTATTTAGCCTTTACAATATTTACAACAGAAAAAATGCTGCTTCTATGAGTTTTACAACCAATGAAGATACAGGAGCAAATGAAACCAGAAGACTTTCTATTTTCGGAATTGTTCCTGGGGTTTCTTATAATTTTAAATTTTAATGCTATGAATAAATTGAAAAAATATACGATAATGAATAGAGCGCTGGCATTAATAAGTCTTCTTTTTGTTTTTTCTTTTGCTTCTTGCGAAGATGTGGTGAATCTGGATCTGGAAACTGGCGAAACCAAACTTGTTATTGATGCCGAAATTATCTGGAAAAAAGGAACTGATGGAAACGAACAAACCATAAAAATCAGCAAAACGGCTCCATATTATAGTGGTTCTACACCAAAAGTTTCTGGTGCGCAAGTAAGAATAGAAAACAGTAACGGAGATGTTTTTACGTTTAACGAAACCGAAGCTGGCGTTTACAAATGCACTAATTTTGTTCCTGTTCTTAATGCCGATTACAAATTATTTATTACTGCCGAAGGGCAAAGTTTCACAGCAGTTGAAAAACTAACTTCTGTAACGCCAATTAATAAAATAGAGCAAAATATTGTTCCCGATTTTAGCGGAAAAGATATTATTGAACTGACCTTTTATTATAATGATCCTGCAGATGAGATCAATTATTATGTAACCGATTATCAAGCTTCATTTTTGATATACCCAGAATATGAAATCACGAATGATGAATTCTTTAACGGAAACGAAATCAGTACAAGATATTCTCATGAAGACAAAATGAAATCTGGAAATACTGTAAAAATTACACATAGAGGCGTTTCTAAAAACTTCTACAATTATTGGAAATTAATACTAGAAGCTTCAAGTTCAAATCCGTTTCTTGTTCCTCCAGGAAATATTAGAGGAAACATTGTAAATACTTCCGATGCTAACAATTTCGCTTTTGGTTATTTCAGACTTTGCGAAGCAGATCAAGTTGATTATTTGGTAAAATAAAAAATCTATTTTACAACAAGACAAAAGCCTTAAACGAAATGTTTAAGGCTTTTGTCTTTTCCAATCTTCTTTATTTATTTGATACACAAAATTCAGTTTTGGCTTTTCTCCAAAATAAGCCACTTCTTCTTCAGCAACTTTTTCTGCTCCTACTCTCGAAATTGCAATTTGCGATCGTATATTTTCTGAACCAATATGAAATTTCACTTTCGTAACATATTCAAAAAGATAATCCAGCATAGTCTTTTTTACATTTTGGTTCACACCTTTTCCCCAGCATGAAACCGCATAAAAAGTATAGCCGATAAAAATACTATCATCTTCTGGATTGAAATCGTAAAATCGTGTGCTTCCGATAAATTCTCCTGTTTCTTTACTTATAATTTTAAAGGCGCCTTTACTTTTCATGGCTCCTTCAAAAAAGTTTTCGAAAACTTCTTTTTTCCATCGGTCTTTGTTTGGATGCTGTTCCCAAATTTTAGGATCGGAAGCTACTTTATACAAAGCTTCAAAATCTTTTTCTTCTAAAGGAGACAAAATGCAAAGATCATTTTCTAAAATGGGCTGTAAACTAAAATTCATATTTTTTGCTGTTATAATACTAATTCCTCAAAAACAGGTTCTTGCAGAAGTGTTGCATACAAAGATTCTATATTTTTTTTAGGTCCGTGTATCTGCCATTCTAAAACTACATGATCCAAATTGCGACGCTGTGTGATTAGTTTTGATTTTACATTGTGAGCGACAAAAAGTTCTTTGCATCTTATGTGTCCCTCGTCTGAACGTTTAAAAGTTATTCGAAGAGTTTTATGCTCATTGATGAAATCAATTTTATCTTGAAGAAATGTAAGCACTGTAAGAATTGAAAGAATCATCAAAGCTGCGCAAGCCGATGCAAAATAATATCCTGCTCCTACTCCCATGCTTACAGCTGCAACCGACCATATTGTGGCTGCGGTTGTAATACCACTAACATTATTATCTGACCTAAAGATTACTCCTGCACAAAGAAAACCTAATCCTGTCACAATATTAGAAGCTATTCGGTCAGGATTTCCTGCTCCACCGATCCATTCTGACATAAATGTAAAAAAACAAGCTCCAACAGAAATCATTATTGTAGTTCGAAGGCCAGCTGCTTTTCCTCTATATTCTCTTTCTGCTCCAATTAAGGCTCCCCAAAACGCCGCTAAAAGCAACCTTATGACAATTTCTACTTCCATTTAAAATCTTCTATTTTTTCAAATAAAATTAAGGAAAAAACATAAAAAAACCTCCAAAATCAAAATGACTTTGAAGGTTTTTCTACTTGGTCTATCTTTATTTATATTCTACTTCTTTTTGCGCATACCAATCTTTCATTACATAAAAAGCTTTCTTTTTAATTCCCTGATCTGAAATTAATCCTTTACGGTTAAAGAAATCCTGAATATTTGGCAACTGCCTTCTTGGAGATCTGAAGTCAACCAAAATCCAAGGAGAAACTCCTGCCAAGCCTTCAATGCGATTGAACATTTGTGTGTTTTGAATGTATAATTCTTCTTGATATTCTTCGTTCCAACGTTCCTTTTTATCTCCGTGCAAACCTTGTAAAGCTTCGCCTCCAAATTCGCTGATGATAACCGGTTTGTTGTATGGGATTACCCACTGCATGTCTTTGCAAGATTCGTTTGTTCCTCTATACCAACCCAAATATTGATTAAAACTTACAATGTCTACAAACTCGTTCATATTGTCGTGAAGCGTATTGATATTATTTGAACTCGAAGTAACTTCCATCGCCATACTAATCAAACGAGAATTATCTTGTGTGCGTGCGTATTTTGCCAATTTGCTTAAGAAAGCATCTCGATCATCTCCATGTGGCGTTTCATTGGCAATTGACCAGATTACAATTCCGCAACGGTTTTTGTCTCTATAAATCATATCGTGGAGCTGACGTTCTGCATTAGCATACGTATCAGGATTTGTCCACGAAATAGTCCAATAAACGGGAACTTCAGACCAAATCATTAATCCCATTTTTTCGGCTTCTTTTACCATGTTTTCGTTGTGTGGATAATGTGCCAGACGAACATAATTACAGCCCAATTCTTTTGCCCAATTCAACAAAGTTATGGCATCATCTTTAGACCATGCTCTTCCAGATCTAAAAGGCGCTTCTTCGTGAATACTGATACCACGTAAAAAGACTTTTTTTCCGTTTAGCAGAATTTCTTTGCCTTGGGTTTCAATGGTTCTAAAACCAATTTGATCGGCAATATTTTCATCTGCTTTAGAAATGGTAACATCATATAATTTTGGTTTTTCTGGCGTCCATAAAACAGGATTGGCTTTTATTTCGAAATAGGCCATTCCTTTAGAATCTGTTGTTACGTTCTTTTTGATTTTTAATTCTGGAATTGAAACCGAAACAGACTGATTTGCCGATTCGCTATTTAGTTTTATCCAGCCCGAAATTTTTCCTTTTTCTTTTTTATCCAATTGAACCAAATAATCTTCAATATAAGTATTCGGAACCTGAGCCAAAGTTACATCTCTTGTAATTCCGCCGTAATTCCACCAATCCATATTTACGGTTGGCACATTGTCTTTATGGCGTTTGTTATCGACTTTTAATACTACGAAATTGTTTCCGTCAACTAATAAATTGGTTACGTCAAAATTAAAAGGTGTGTAACCTCCAATATGTGTTCCTGCCAATTTTCCGTTTACATAAACTTTTGCATCATAATTGACCGCTCCGAAATGAAGAATTCCTTTGCTTTTGGAATCTTTTTTATAATTGAAATCTTTCTGAAACCAAACCGTTCCTTCGTAAAAAAACAATCTTTGATCCTTCGAATTCCAATCAGACGGAATGTCCATAACTGCTGAAGTTGCAAAATTATATTCGCTTAATTCTGTGGTGTTCCATTTTTTATTTTCGAAAAATCCGTTGTTTTTAAAAGGTTCTAAACGGTAATTATAATATCCGTTTTCGAGAGGATCTACAATATATCTCCATTTTCCGTTTAGCGTAATATTGTTTCTGGCTGAAATATTAGATAGTAGCGAAATTTCCTGTGCCATTGCTTTTCCAATAAACAGAAAAGTACAGCACAGCATTACAATTTTCTTCATAGTTAAAATCATTTTGGTTTCAATAGTTAATTAGTTTTTCATCAAAAATGAAAACTATAAAGTTAAAAAGTTTCTTTAAAGCATAATTAAATCAACCTCATCCATTTCTTCAAAATACCCCATCAAATACTTATCAGTTTTACTGTATGAGGCGTATTTAGTCGCTTTTCATTCTTTATTCATACTAAAATTAGGTATTCTCAATATGTCGCACCGCTGGAGCTTTTTGAATTTGAGGATTTGAATTATGCTACAAATATTTTGCTCCGCTGGAGCAACTTCCTAAAAAAACAAAAGCCACTTCAATTAAGAAATGGCTTCTGATTCTTTTATTAATCCCAAAATTTTGCCGTAAGCAATTGCTGCTTTATGAACTTGAACCGTCCAGTCTTCGGCAGCATTATCATCGGCTCCGTCAGAAATATATTTTAAACTTAAAAACGGAATGTTTTCCTTCATGGCAATCATGGCCAGAGCGTAAGCTTCCATATCAACCACATTATAAGCGTCTGAACAATGTTCCATTTCGAAATTATCTCCTGTTCCACAGATTCCTTCTTGAAGATTGTCCATTAATAAACCATATTCTAAAACTGGTGGTAAACCAGAAAGAGGCGTTTCATATAATGCAAATCCCAAACCTCGAACATCCATATCTCTTTGTACAAATTTGGTACAACAGATTACTTCGCCTTTTTGAAAACAGCTGCTTCCTGCCGATCCTAAATTTATTATAACAGAAGGTCTTTTCTTTTGAATCGCTTTTGTCAATCCGTAAGCTGCGTTTACTTTTCCAATTCCAGTAATTAAAACATTGTGTCCTTTAAAAACTTCTGCTGCCTCAGATTCAAGAGCAAAAGAGAATAATATATCTTCGAAAGCAAAAGATGCCGTCTGATTAATTTGTATCATGTGTAATTTATTTTCGGTTTACAAAAATACGCTTAAAAATTTACTCGGCTTTAACCAAAGTTTAAAAACTAAAAAGCACGTTAAATTCTATTTTCTATGCTAGATTTCATTTCAGAAAAAATACTTTTGTTAGAATCATAAAAGAAGAATTTCAATCCCTAAATACCAGAAAGAAAAACTGCATGGATAATGAAAAATTTATTTTCTGCCTTGAAGGCGTCCGAGATATAGACGATCATACCCCAACTAATGTGGTAAAATGTTTGGAAGAATTGGCCATTGACCAAGGAATTTCGAGCATTCATAAAACTTGTGATACAATCGAAGGTTTGGAAGAAAGTTTGAATATTTTACTTTACGAAGATCATAATTTCAAAGACTATGAAATTATTTATCTTGCCATGCCAGGTCAGGAAAACAATATTTGTCTTCACGATTATTATTACAGCATCGAAGAAATTGCCGAATTGTTTGAAGGTAAAATGAAAGGCAAAATCATTCATTTTGCGAATCTTAAAGTTTTAGATTTGAATGAAGAAGAAGCACAATATTTTTTAGACATAACGGGAGCGAGAGCAATTTCAGGGTACGGATCAACTTATAATAAAATTGCAAGCTGCAGCACGATTGATAAAGCTTTTTTTAGTTTGTATCAGGAAAACGATAATTTGATTGAAGTGGTCGAAGATCTTTATGCCAAACATTACAATCTATGCAAACTGCTTGATTTTAGATTATATTATTAAAAATGAAAAAGAAGCCAGCAGAGAAAATAAAAACCTATAATCTAAAAGGATTTCGAGAAAAGTTTTTAGGAGAAGACAATCCTATTCATTTGCTTTTCAAGTCAAATTCTGATCATTTTTTCTGTGTTGAAATCGAAGAGATGATGCAGATGCAACATCCTGTTCCACCTTCTAAACATTCTTGCCATACTTTAATTTTCATTTCCTCAGGTCAGCATGTTATGAAATTAGGCTATCAGGAATACATCACAACTGATAACGAAATGATTATGGTTCCTGCTGGACAGATTTTTTCGCTTGAAAATGTCAACAATATTCATAAAGGTTATATCTGCCAGTTTCATCCCGATATTTTAATTCGAAAATATGGCAGCCGCGAACTGCTAAATGATTTTGATTTTCTAAAGATTTCAGGAAATCCAAAAATTAAACTTGCTCCTGAAGATATTGCCCCAATTACTAATATCTTGGAACGATTGAAAAAGGAATATTCAGAAACCACAATTACAGATTTGAATATTGTCCAATCGTATCTGATTACTTTGTTTTATGAAATGAATAAAAATGCGGTAAAAACTTCTAAAAGCATTTCGGCGGCAGAAGTAATTACGGGAAAATTTAAAGAGCTGATTCATGATCATATAAAGGTCCAACACCAAGTTAATTATTATTCCTCGCTATTAAATGTTACTCCAAACCATTTAAACAAATGTGTCAAAACCGTAACAGGAAAATCGGCAGTTAAATGGATTGACGAAAACATATTATTAGAAGCTAAATATTTACTGTTTCAAACTACTCTTTCTGTAGGTGAAATCGCAACGCAAGTAGGCTTTGAAGATCAATCTTACTTTAGCCGATTTTTTAAAAAAGCAGAAGGAATCTCTCCTATTCGATACCGAAAAATGATTGATAAGTCCTAATTATTGATTATAGAATCCTAACAAATATGTAGGTGTTTTTCAGAAATTTGCTTCCTCAAAAATGCAAATTATGATTTATGTTTTTAAAACTTCCGTTGATAGTCAAGCCAAATTTGAAGCGGCTTCTGTATTCTTAAATGAATTATTGCCTAATTCTCTGTGGAATTTTGATCTCGAAGATTGCGATAATATCCTTAGAGTTGACAGTGAATTGAATATTACAGCATTACTTCAAAACAATCCTGTTTTTGATTGCATCGAATTAGAATAAAACTTTATACGCCTTTTTAAAATTTAATATGGAATCAAAATTATACCAAAACCGAACTTTTGAATCGATCGATTATTCGGAACAAAGTTTGGCCAATACCGAATTTGTAAACTGCGAATTCATTAACTGTAACTTTTCTAAAAGTGAATTGAGTCATAATGATTTTCTAGATTCTACTTTTAAAAACTGTAATCTTTCGCTGGCAGTTTTAAAAAACACTGGATTGAAAAACATCAAATTTATTGGATGCAAATTGATGGGGCTTGATTTCAGCGCTTGCAATAGTTTTTTGTTTTCGATGAATTTTGAAGATTGCATTTTAGACTATTCAACTTTCATTTATAAAAAGCTCAAGAAGACAAATTTCATCGATTGTTCTTTGAAAGAAACGGATTTATCTAATAGTGATTTGTCTTTGGCGGTTTTTAAAAATTGTGATCTTTCTGGCGCCACTTTCGTGGAAAGTATTCTGGAGAAAACTGATTTTAGAACTTCTAAAAATTATTCTTTTGATCCCTCAGAAAACAAAATAAAAGGCACTAAGGTTTCACATACAGCCCTCGCAGGATTACTTGCAAAATTCGATTTACTAATTGAATAAATTCGATATCATTTTTGCGAAAATTATAGATTCATAAAAAAAGCGGAATACATTTTTGTATTCCGCTTTTCTATTAACTAACCATGAAATTTTATTTTAACCATCTTGGATCTCCAATATTGTTATCAATCAACGTTTGATTTTTAACTGTGAAATCTCCATTTGCTGGATCAACAAACTGCGGATTTGCAGTAGTTGCCGATGCATCAATTTTATTGTTTGTAATTGTTCCATCTATAAAACTTGGAGCATCATTATAATAGTTTTTACTAAATGTTGGCTGCGTTGTCAATGGCTGGTTGGTATAAATTGCAGTTGTTGAAGTAATCAACGTATTTTTAACTGTTGAGGTATTATTTGCAAAACGCACATATAATATTCTCTTTGGTGCAACTGTATTTGAAACAGCATAAAGCGTACAGCTTTCAATTAAAACATTTGTAGTTAATCCAGTTCCAGAGAAACCATTTGGAGAAACCACTGCATCTGCTCTTACAAAGTCACGTCCTGTCGAACAAGTATCGAATGTACTGTTTTTAAGAACAATACTTGCAACATACGTATTTCTAAAATCGATAAAATCTGCACCTATATTTGTGTTTACATTTTTTACAATGCTATTATCTACTGTGAAAGAAGACAATTTAGAACCAGCTGCGTTTGCCGCAATTAACGCACGAGTATAATCATGTACTTTACTGCTGCTAATTAAGAAATCACCGTAAGTTGAATTTGCTCCAGAGATAGTAATTACGGCCGCATTATCCATTCCTGTTCCATCCAAATCTAAATCGATCAACGACAGATTTGCTGTTCCAGAATTAACTGTAAATTTCACATGCAACTTCGGTTTATCATAAGTACGAAGTCCTCTTAGTGTTATCGATTTGTTCAATGCGATCTCGCCTGTAAATACAGTATAATCTCCAGGCATTAATACTAGAACTGATCCTGAAGCAGCATCAGTAATTTTAGCATTCAAATCGTCTTCTGGTTTAATTAGAATTCCAGTTCCAATATCGATTCCGGTTGTAAATGTCGTTGTACCTCTTTTCTTAGTACCATTCATTAACTCGGCTGTATAAGCTGTTTCTGCGGTTAATCCAGTAACAACTGCAACTCCTGCAGTTTTTTCTGCTGGGGTAATCGCATGTGTTATAGCGCCTGGATTTACAACAATCTGCGTAACATTACTATTAGGAGTCCATCTTAATGTAACTTGTTTAGCCTCTACATCGCCGTCCTGAATTGGCAAGAAAAGCTCTTCTGCCAAAGTAGTAGCCTTAATAACAGACCATTTAGAATCTTCTAATCCTGCTGCGTTAACAGATTTTACTCTTATTGAATAAACTGTTTCTCCTTCTAATGCCACTTGCACAGGAAGCTCAGTTGGAGCAACTTTCAAAGTTTTATAAATTGTATTAAAATTAGGATCATCTGCGCTTATTTCTACAACATAATGATCTGCATCTTCTTTAACCATCCAATTTAATTCGACTGTAGTTTTATTTCTAACTACAGCAGAGATGCCCACAGGTGAAAAAGCTCTACTAACATCTAAACTTTCAATAACAGGCTCATTAAAAGTCTCACAATTTGAAAAAGTGAGAGCAAGTAACATAACAGCAATATACCCCTTTACTTTATATTTTGTTTTCATAATATACTTTATTAATTTTCAAGTCACTAACTACAACTATTCGTTATTCGTATCCATAATCATTTGTTAGCATCCCATTACTACCCTCAATAAAAACTTTCCAAATTGGCCAAAACTGTCTATTGTTTGGATCAACCCCTGGTTTGTATAAGGTATTGATTTTAGTATCTGCTGTAGAGCCAGTCCAAGTCCATGTGAATTGCGAATAATCTGCTCCTGGATTTGCAGTTTCTCCACGATTAAGACCATAAATATCTAAAGTCACATTATCCGATTTATATTTGTAGTATAAAGTTGATGGAACATCAGCATAATCACCTGTACGATCAGATAAGCTTTTCATTTTCACTTTAGCCTCATCTAATTTTGTTTTTAATAAATTCCAACGTATAAGAGCCTGTTTACGTTCCATCTCTCCTGTAAACTCATATTTATTTTCATTAACAAGAGCATTAAACATTGCTTCTTTACTAGTTAATGAGTTTACATAGTTTTCAACTTTAGCAGCCTGAGATGCTGCTGGAAATGCTCTTCTTCTAATTTCTTTTAGATATGGAGCTGCCGAAGCTGGGCCTTCTAATTCATTTGCAGCTTCTGCTGCTATTAAAAGGACTTCGGCATATCTCATATAAATTTTATTTACACCATCATCATTTGTTGATGTTACAAAACGAGTCATCCATTCGTAACGATATTTTCCAAAATACCAAGTATTTAATGCTCCTAACTCTTGTTTAGCGACATTATTTACTGCTGTACCATATTTATAAGGAACACATGTTACATCCCTTCTCGTATCTTCTTGGTCATAATCATAAAAAACATTAGGTAGTGGTCCTGCAGTTCCTCCACGATTAGCCCCATTTGCATGAAATTGGTCGTTCGTTGTATGTTTTACAGCAAAAGTAAACAACATACGCCCTCTACCGTCTGAAAAAGGTATTTCCCATAAAGATTCTCCACCTGCAACTATGTACTCCTGATTGTATTTTTTCCAGAATGTTTCAAACGAAGGCTCCAAATGTGCTGAACCGCTTGCAATAACAGAACGAGATTCTGCTAATGCTAAAGCATACATATTTGCAACTGACAATTCAGGATCTGTACTTCTTCTGATACCGTCAGGATATTGTTGGTAACCACTGGCAGCCATTGCCAAACGAGCGCGGAATCCTTTGACAAATGCCTTATTAATTCTTTCCACACTACTAGTCGCAGAGCTTCCGCCTGGCCAAGGCACTAATGTTGCAGCTTCACCTAAATCGGCAATAATTTGCTTATAAATCACATCACGACTTGATTTAGCAACATATAAAGTTGCATTATTTAATGGTTCAAATCGTGCAGGCACATCTCCCCACGCTTTTACCAAGTCAGCATAATAAATCGCTCTTAAAGTTAATGCTTCACCAAGTAAATATCCTAAATCTGATCCAGGTGTCGGATTTCCATAAGTACGCAAACCTCTAATGGCAATATTAGCACGTTCAATACCAGAATACATCATTGCCCAAGCATTATTAGTTGTATTCATTTGAGAGTTAACTGTCTGTGCATCATAAGTACATAAGTCTGACGCATCACTTACCGTTTGAGAAGAGTTATACCATTCTGTATCTGTATTCATACCATAAAAAGGAAGAAAACGACCTCTGTATGAATTAGTTTCTGCAAAAGGAATTTTTATTCCATCAATTGCGCCTTCAGCTAATCCTACATTAGAAAAAATAACTGATTCATCTAATGTTGATTTTGCTGGGGCATCTAAGTAATCATCTGAGCAAGAAGTAAAAAAACTTGCAACAAACATTCCTGCTATTAATATTTTATGTTTCATCTTGTGAAAATTTAACTGAATTAGAAATTAAGGTTTAAACCAAATATCATCTGTCTACTTCTTGGATAAGCTGAATAATCAACCCCTGGAGTATACGGTGTCGCTCTTCTAGTTGAAGCTTCTGGGTCTTGACCTGAGTACTTAGTCCAAACAAAAACATTGCTAGCTGTCAAGTAAAATCTCAACTTAGAAACTCCTAAAGCAGAAGTTAAAGCATCTGGTGTAGTATAACCTAAACTTAAATTGTTAAGTCTTAAGAAAGACCCATCTTCAACAGACCAATCAGTAAAAACATAACGAGGCATGTATGGAGACCACATTGTAGTATTCGCATTTAAAGCAGTCAATTGAGCAGGATCGGTTACTAGTTGTCCTGTATTAGGATCAAGATTTGTCCATCTTTTTCCATCTGCCATTTCAGAACCTAAATTTCTATATTGTCCATTAGGAACTGAAGTAGAAAATTCTGTTTTATTTCCGTTGTATACATCGTTTCCAATACTCCAGTTAAAAGCTGCAGAAAGATCAAATCCATAAGCATTAGCATTTAACACCATACCTCCAGTGCTTTTTGGGTTCGCATTTCCTATAACAGTAAGATCTTTGCTATCTACAACATTGTCACCATTAATATCTTTTAATTTCATAGCACCTGGCTTCATTGGACCAACGACAGTTTTAGCATCTGCAACTCCTGTTTTTAAAGTATAAGTTCCTGCATTATAATCAAAGTCTGAAACTTCATAACGTCCATCACTTTTATACCCATACATAATTCCTAGAGGTTGTCCTACGTTTACTAGATAATCTGCTGTGATTGAAGAAGAAGCCCATCCACTTGACCATGTAAAATCTTTCATTACACCAAGAGAGTTAATTCTGTTAGTATTGAATGCGGCATTAAATGATACGCTTACTCCATATTTAGGTCTTTCAATTAAGTTAAGGTTTAAAGTTGCCTCTACACCACTGTTTTGAATTTCACCCATATTTCTATACTGATAATCATAACCTCCAGAAATTGGGAAATTCATTAGCAAGTCTTTTGTTTTGTTTTTATAAAACTCAACAGATCCCGTTACTTTATTTTTGAAAAGATCGTAATCTAAACCAATATTTTGTGTTACAGTAGTTTCCCATTTCAAATCTGGATTAGCCATTGTTTTTGAAGCTGCCCAATAGCTATCTACTCCATTAATCCATGTAGATGTAGTAGATGCAAAACTTTGTACCATTTGTCCTGTCGGAATATTATTGTTTCCTGCTTCACCATAACTTACTCTTAATTTAAGCAAATTAACCCATGAAGCATTTTTCATAAATTCTTCTCCTGAAATTTTCCAAGCTGCTGCTGCTGCTGGAAAAAATCCCCATTTGTTACTTCCTAAGAACTTACTTGAACCATCGGCACGATAAGTCGCTGTTAAAAGATAACGATCTTTATAATCATAATTTGCACGTCCGAAGAAAGAGAGTAATTTATCATCTGGGAAATAGAAATTATCAACTGAAACTGGTGTTCCTTGTGTAGTTAATTTCTTAGCTTCATCTAACTCAAAAGACAATGGTAATCCGTGAATTGTATTTATCAAATCATTTCTATCATAGTTTATAGACTCTTCTCCTAAAAGAAATTTTAAGCTATGGTTTTCTCCCATTATTTTTTTCAAATCATAGTTAAGAGTATTTGCATTTCTAAAACGAGTATCCTTTCTATCTGACATTATCAATGCAGGCATACCTTGTCTTTCTGCCGCTGGATTATTTTTCACATAATACGTTGTACGTCCATAGAAACGATAATCTTGAAAATTATAATTATCTAAACCTAATTCCGTTTTAAAAATTAAATCAGAAGTAAGTTTCCAAGAAAAACTTCCTAATGTATTGAAGTTCTTTCTAAACTGTTGGCGATTGTTATCGGTAATAGCGACAAAAGGATGAGTTAAATTATTAGAAACTGCTTCATCTGTATCATCTGTAGTTAAACCTGGGACAGGAATTGGTGCATATCCAACAATATTTTTCAAACGAGAATCTGCAGAAGAAGCCTCATTCTGTTCATTCATACCAGCACCATTAATTTCAGTATCTGAGTAACGTACTGTAAAACTTAAATCAATTTTATCTGAAGCTTTACTATTTAAAGCAAGAGACAAGTTATTTCTCTTAAAGTCCGACCCCAACATAATTGCTTTTTCATCATAATGCGCATAGTTGAAGTTATAGTTCATTTTTTCACTTCCGCCACGAATAGATAAGTCACGGCTTTGTACTTCTCCTGTACGTCCAAAAACTTGTTTCTGCCAGTTATTTCCTTTCATGCCTTTGTACATATCATAATCTTGCCAATTACCAAAATACTTGGTATAAGAAACTGGATTACTCAAAATAGTTTTATCATTTTGATCAAGCAAAGCATATTCATACTGCCATTTTACGTAATCCTCTGGAGAAGTAACATCGATAGTATTAGCCAGTTTTTTCATCCCATAAAACATATTGAAGTTTACTGCTATTTTACCATCTTTACCTTTTTTAGTTGTAACTATAATAACACCATAAGCTCCTCGAGAACCATAAATTGCTGTAGATGACGCGTCTTTTAAAACGGTCATCGTTTCAATATCTGAAGAAGAAATATCATTGATATTATTTACTGGAAATCCATCTACAATATACAATGGAGAAGCGTCTTGGCTTAAAGACCCGTTTCCACGAATTCTAACCTGAACATTTGAATCTGGCGAACCTTCAGAACTGCTTACTGATACTCCGGCAATACGCCCTGTTAAAGCCTCCGCTACGTTTGGAACAGGAATTTTACGAGCTTCACTTCCCGAGAAAGTTGCAACAGCTCCAGTTAAATCAGATTTCTTAGAAGTTCCATATCCAATTACCACAACTTCATTTAAATTATTAGAATCCTCAGACATTGTTGCATTTACTTTTGTTTTCCCATCTGTAGAGATATCAATGCTTTTAAACCCAATAAAAGAAAAGCTTAATACTGCTTTCGGATTGGTCAGTTTTATTTTGTAATGCCCATCAAAATCGGTAGAAGTTCCGTTCTTAGTTCCTTTTTCTAAGACATTTACCCCAGGAAGAGAAAGTCCCGCGGCATCTTTCACGGTTCCCTCTATCGTTGTGCCCTGCGCGTATACTTGAGTACCGATCAATAAGCACAGTAAGAAAACAAGTTTAAAGCAAAAATCTGCTCCTTTGTTTAATAGTTCTTTAAAGTTCATGGTTGATTGTTTAAGTTATTAAAAGTTTTTCTTTTTGGTTTAAGTGGTTTTTTGTGGTTACTTTCAATTCATTTTATAGTTAACATTTGCGGTTTTGATTTAACAATAATTTATTTATTTTTTCAACAAAACTTTATTCAAGCTTTATTTTTCCTTCTTATTACTTAATCGATTTCGAAGCATTGCAAAAAAAATGTTGTAATCGATTACACAAACATAGATATTTTTTTTAAACGAAAAATAAAATTTGCCAAAAAAATCCCAAAATAAACTATATAATAAAATTTTTATCGCCTTTTTATGTGACATGTATAATTTATATCACTTTAAAATATTAAAAATATTATTATTATTCGTTCATTTGATTCGATTATTGCAAAAAAAACAATCGATTACAGGAATGTTAATTACGAAATCATCAGGTGTTATTTTTACACTTAAAAAGTTAAAGTCAAGCCAAAAAAAATTAAAAAAAATCTATTAAGAGCTTAAATTTTATAATGATTTTACCTATAAATACAATCAATAAAGAAAAAGAAAAGGTAGTTTTGACTATAAGCTTGCGCATTTACAAGCACAAAAAAAGCCCTTAAACAAAAGTTAAGGGCTTAAAAATTTGATTATTTTAGATTTATATCCGCTGAACCTGAACCTGTTTTTGATGTAATCTCATCAATATGAATGTAATAATCATTCCGATAACCGACATTACTACTCCAATAAGATTAGGAGAAGAATAGCTGAATCCCGCTGCCAAGGGTAATCCACCAAGAAAAGCACCTAAAGCATTACCAATATTGAAGCTTCCTTGAAGAGAAGCTGAAGCAATCATCTCCGCTCCTTTTGCTGTACGAATCATCAACATTTGAATTGGAGCAATTACTGAGAATGAAATAGCCCCCGTTAAGAAAGTTAGAAACAAAGATATATATTGGTTAAATGAGAAAAAGTAAACCAAAACCAAATCGGTAGACATAACAAGCAATAAAGCTAGAGTTGTTGGAGCTGGTGAAAAACGATCTGCCAGTTTACCTCCCACAAAATTACCAACCACCATTCCTAATCCCGCTAAGATTAAAATTGTAGAAACATCTTCTGGTGCAAATTTTGAAACATTAATTAAAAGTGGCGCAATGTAACTGATCCATGCAAATAGACCTCCAAACCCAATTGCTGTAATTCCGATGATTAGCCAAGCTTCCGTTTTCTTAAAAAACTGAAGTTGTGTTTTCATATTAACACTTTCTCCTTTTTCTAAATTTGGCATCCAAAAATAAATTGCCAGCAAAGTCAATAATCCCACAAGAGCAATTAAAACAAAAGTATAACGCCATATAAAGTGGTGACCTATATAAGTTCCAATTGGCACACCAATTAAGTTGGCAATTGTTAAACCAGCAAACATAATGGAGATTGCCTGCGCTTCTTTTCCTTTATCTGCCAAACGGCTTGCGACTACCGCTCCCACCCCAAAGAATGCTCCGTGAGGCAGTCCAGAAAGAAAACGAGATGCAAATAAAACATTATAATCGGGAGCAATAATTGACAAAGCATTAAAAACAGCCAGCATTAAAGCTAAAATTAAAAGCATTTTTTTAGGCGCATAATTTCTTCCTGCGATTACTAATAAAGGTGCTCCAATAACAACTCCAAGTGCATAAGCGGAAATTAAATATCCGGCAACTGGAATTGTAACTTTCATATCTGAAGCAATATCTGGGAGTAATCCCATCATTACAAATTCTGTAATTCCAATAGTTAACCCTCCTAAAGAGAGTGCAATAAGACTTTTTTTCATTTTGATTTAATGTAGAAAGGAATAGATTTCTACGAGGCAAAATTAACACCGTTAAGCGAATAAAAAATTGTATATTTGCGATATAAAATTGTATATTTAAGTTATGCCGAAATTAAATCAGTTTAAAACACTTGTTCTTGATGAATTTGAAGAAGAAAAATTTCATCTTCCTCCGCATACGCATACGTATTACGAAATCATTTATATCAAGAAAGGAAGCGGCATTCATCATATAAATAATAATCTGCTTCATTATAAAGCAGGAGATCTTTTTGTGATTTCGCCTGATGACGAACATTACTTTGATATTAAAAAGAGCACTCGTTTTATTTTTATAAAATTCACCGATAATTATTTTAATTCGAAGCAAAATCTAACCTGTGATGAATTTCTAATTCACACGCCAGAAAGTTTCATGCGCGATAAGATTTTAAAAGAAACTGTTTTAAAATTTGATGAACCTTGCAAAACTATTCTAAAGAATACTGTTGAGAACATAACAAAATATGGTGAATATATTGATGTTACCAATTCTCCTATTGTATTTTATCAAATACTTTCCATTTTTGGATTGATTAAAGAAACGATTAGATGCATGAACTTGCAAATGACATCCAAACATCTGGATAATGAACAAATTGCCAATTACATTCATCAGAATATTTATCAGCCCAAATTGGTTCAGATAAAAGTGATTGCAGAGCATTTTAATATTGCCCAAACTTATTTTAGTGCTTATTTTAAAAGAACTTTCAGCATTAGTTATCGCGAATACATTCATAATTTAAGATTGACTTTAATCGAAAAAAGATTTCACAACAACCAATTGCCGATTAAACAGATTGCGTACGAATTTGGTTTTACCGACGAAAGCCATTTAACCAATTATTTCAAGAAACGTAAAAACATGAAGCCAACCGATTTCAAGAAACTCTAGTTAGCGAAATCTTAAAAAGTAATTTCCTCAAACATTTTTAGCTAAATTTGTGCTACTAAAAACAATTTCTTTGAAAAAGAAAATCCATATAATACTGCTTTTTATAACGCTCAGTTTCTTTTTGAACCCGAGTTATACTTACGCATGCCATACTGGACACTCTAAAGAAATTGCCTCTAAAGAAGAAGACAGCTGTTCTAAAAAATGCTGCGAAAAGAAAACTTCAAAAGAAGAAAAACATAATTGTGATGGAAAGTGCCGTCATTCGGGCTGTAATACCTCAACATTAAACATCTTTTTAACTTCAAATGATTTTGATTTGCAAAACGATGTTTTCAATTTTTCTTTAAAAAATACCATTTCATCTTATAGTAATTCTACTATTTCTTCTGGATTTACTTCTATCTGGCTAAAGCCGAAAATATAATTATTGTATTTGTGACAGCCCATATTGGGTCTTTTTGAAATCAAATTTTTTAATTAATTTTAAAGGAAATAATCCTTTACTCAAATATTATATACAATGAAAAAATCAATTATAGCTTTAGCAATAGCAGTTACAGTAGTATTTAACGCAAATACAATTCAAGCAAAAACCAATAATGCTGAATTAACAGCAATCGAAATTACAGATTCTCAACTGCAATCTGTTTACGATGCTTATTTTTCAGTAAAAGATGCGCTTATTAAAAGTGACAGCAAATTGACTTCGGCGAAAGCGGCAACTTTACTGACAGCGATTTCTGCAGTAAAAATGGACAAACTAAAAAGCAACGAACATACGGTTTGGATGAAAGTGGTAAAAAAATTAACTGCCGATGCCAAAAGTATTTCGTCAACTACAGATCTTAAAAAACAGCGTGAGACTTTTAAATCTTTATCTAAAAGCACTTACGATTTAATTAAAGTTTCAAGTCCGACTGAACCAATCTACAAGCAATATTGCCCAATGGCAGATGCTGATTGGTTAAGCAAAGAAAAAGCAGTTAAGAATCCGTACTACGGTTCTTCGATGCTAACTTGCGGTAACGTGGTAGAAACGATCAAATAAATATGAAGCTCTACATCAAAAATATGGTGTGCAGCCGATGCAAAATGGTAGTGAAGTCTGAGTTCGAAAAACTCGGACTTCAACCTATTGCTGTAGAATTAGGAGAAGTCGAACTGAACGAAGAAATCAACGATAACCAAAAAGAAGTTTTATTAGAAAATCTTCAATCTTTAGGTTTTGATTTAATTGATGATAAAAAAACGAAAACGGTTGAAAGAATAAAGAATCTGATTATCGATTTGGTTCATCATAAAAACAATGATTTAAAAATCAACTTATCAGAATATCTGGCAGAAAATCTCAACCAAGATTATAATTCGCTGAGCAATTTATTTTCTGAAATTGAAAATACTACAATAGAAAAGTATTTCATTAGCCAGAAAATTGAAAAAGTAAAAGAATTATTGATTTACAATGAACTTTCGTTAAGCGAAATTGCCGATATTTTAAATTACAGTAATGTGGCGCATTTAAGCAATCAATTCAAAAAAATTACTGGCTTTACTCCTACTTCGTTCAAACAATCAAAAGATAAAATGCGTATTCAGATTGAGAATTTGTAGTTTTTTATTTAATCGCAAAGAGCGCTACAGTTTACGCAATCCCGATAGCTATCGGGAGCAAAGTTTTTTAGCCACAGATTATAAGGATTAAAAGGATTTTAAAATCTGTGTTAATCTTTTTAATCTGTGGCTAACTTTTCACATAACGATTTCGTAATTTATTCAGAACATAGCCCAAGGTTTCAACCTTGGGAAACGCACCGTGTTCCAATCTTTGTGTACCCAAGGTTGAAACCTTGGGCTATGTTTAAATACAGCTCGCAGAATTATTCACACAAAGCTTTGTCAACTTTTAAAAATCTCAACTAAATAAAAACTTAGCGAACTCTGCGTAAATTCTTTGCGCCCTTTGCGTTAAAAAACAGCATTTAGTAAATCTTACAAATCATTCCCAAAATTCTACAAACCGAACTCGCACATACTTCGGAAATTTGCATTGTAATACTTAAAAACCAATACTATGACTCATCAATATATAATTTCAGGAATGTCTTGCAATGGATGCCGAACCAAAGTCGAAAAAACTTTAAATGAAGTTGAAGGCGTTCATGCAGAAGTTAGTTTGAATCCGCCAATAGCAACCATAACAATGGATAAGCACGTTCCAACAGAAAAATTTCAAGAAGTTTTATCTGCTGCAGGAAATTATACCATTGAAATGGATTCTCCCAAAAATCACGGAGAAACTAAATCTTGCTGTTCAAGTCATAAAAAAGAGAATCACGATCATAGTCATCATAAAACAGCAACTAAAAAAGTACATCAGCACAGTGCAAATGGCGTTTATTATTGTCCAATGCATTGCGAAGGCGACAAAACATATAACAAACCCGGAGATTGTCCGGTCTGCGGAATGGACTTAGTACCACAAGTTGCTATAACTGCAACACAATTTACTTGTCCGATGCATCCAGAAATTGTTTCAAACGAACCAGGCGATTGTCCAATTTGCGGAATGGATTTAGTTCCGATGCAGGCTTCTGAAAGCGAAGAAAACAAAACCTATTCTGATTTATTGAAGAAAATGAAAATTGCGATTTTGTTTACGCTTCCAATTTTCATCATCTCAATGTCAGAAATGATTCCGAATAATCCATTGTACAATATCATGTCGATTGAAAAATGGAATTGGGTTCAGCTTTTGTTTTCGATTCCCGTTTTGTTTTATGCCGGATGGATGTTTTTCGTTCGCGCATACAAATCAATTGTGACTTGGAATTTAAATATGTTCACTTTAATCGGAATTGGAACCAGTGTTGCTTTCTTATTTAGTATCGTGGGAATGTTTTTTCCAAATATTTTTCCATCCGAATTCAAATCACATCACGGAACCATTCATTTGTATTTTGAAGCGGCAACGGTAATTATCACCTTAGTTTTATTAGGACAATTATTAGAAGCCAAAGCTCACGGACAAACCAATGGTGCCATAAAAGAATTATTAAAATTAGCTCCTACTGAAGCAACTTTGGTTGAAAATGGAATTGACAAAATAATCTCCATTCACAACATTAAAAAAGGCGATTTGCTCCGTGTAAAACCTGGAGAAAAAATTCCCGTTGATGGAAAAATAACTACTGGCGAAAGCAGTATTGACGAATCGATGATTACGGGAGAACCAATTCCGGTAGATAAAAAAACAGGCGATGCAGTAATTTCTGGAACTATAAACGGAACAAAATCATTTGTGATGATTGCCGAAAAAGTAGGTTCAGAAACGATGCTTTCGCAGATTATTCAAATGGTCAATGATGCCAGCAGATCTCGCGCTCCAATTCAGAAATTAGCCGATCGCGTTTCTAAATATTTTGTACCGACCGTAGTTATCATCTCAATTATAACCTTTTTTGTCTGGGCAAAATTTGGTCCAGAACCCGCTTATGTTTACGGATTAATTAATGCGATTGCCGTTTTAATTATTGCCTGTCCTTGTGCACTTGGACTGGCAACTCCGATGTCCGTTATGGTTGGAGTTGGAAAAGGGGCACAAAACGGAATCTTGATTAAAAATGCCGAAGCATTGGAAAACATGAATAAAATTGATGTTTTGATTACCGATAAAACAGGAACGATCACTGAAGGAAAACCATCCGTAGAAAAAATCTATGCCATCAATAATGACGAAGATTTTCTGCTTGAAAACATTGCTTCTCTAAATCAGCATAGCGAACATCCTTTAGCGCAAGCCGTAGTAAATTTCGCGAAAGCAAAAAATAGCTCATTAAAAGAAGTTCACGGTTTTGAAACTATTGCAGGAAAAGGTGTTTTAGGAACTATAGAAAATATAAAAGTTGCTTTAGGAAATAAAAAACTAATGGAAGAAATTGGTGCTCCTATTTCTAATGATTTAGAACAAAAAGTAATTTCTGAGCAAAATTTAGGAAAAACCATTTCGTACATCGCTATTGAAAAAAGCGTTTTAGGTTTCGTAGCCATTACCGATGCTATTAAAGAAAATAGCGCAAAAGCTATTAAAGAGTTAATTTCTCAGGGCGTTGAGGTTATTATGATGACAGGAGACAATCATAATACCGCAAAAGCAGTTGCAGAACATTTGCACTTGAGTTCTTTCAAAGCCGATTGTCTTCCGCAAGATAAATTAAAAGAAATCGAACGTCTTCAGGCACAAGGAAAAATTGTAGCAATGGCGGGTGACGGAATCAATGATGCACCTGCTTTGGCTCAATCCAACATCGGAATTGCAATGGGAACGGGAACTGATGTTGCCATCGAAAGTGCTAAAATTACTTTGGTAAAAGGCGATTTAAACGGAATTGTAAAAGCCAAAAACCTCAGCCATGCTGTAATGTCAAATATCAAACAGAATTTATTCTTTGCTTTTATCTATAATACTTTGGGAGTGCCAATTGCTGCTGGAATTTTATATCCGTTTTTAGGAATATTGCTTTCGCCGATGTTGGCTGCTGTAGCAATGAGTTTGAGTTCTGTCTCAGTAATTGTAAATGCTTTACGATTGAGAAATTTAAAATTGTAATTTGTAGTGTAATTATTTTAAACACATAGAAACATAGTTCTGCTTTGCGGTTAGAGGCGTTTCACTTATTTCAATACACATAGCTATGTGTAGAAACTTGTTTCTTCTCTTCTCTTTTTATAGACACAAAAATCTATGTCTCTATGTGTTAAAATTCAATTATGTTCAATTGATTTAAAATTATAAACTAATGATTAAAATTAAATATATCCTGATCCTTTTTGTAATCGCTTTTCAGCTAAAGGCCCAAAAAGTCGTGCGTTACGATTTGCATGTTCGTGATACGATTGTTAATTTTTCAGGTAAAGAAAAACGTGCGATTGCAGTAAATGGACAAATCCCGATGCCGACTCTGACTTTTACTGAAGGTGATATTGCAGAAATTTATGTGCATAACGAATTAAAAAAGGAAAGCACTTCGATGCACTGGCACGGATTATTTCTTCCAAATAAAGAAGATGGAGTTCCATATCTTACGCAAATGCCAATTGAACCTGGAACAACACATAAATATACGTTTCCAATTATTCAGAATGGAACGTATTGGTATCATAGTCATTCTGGTTTGCAGGAACAAATTGGTTTGTACGGACTTTTTATCATCAATAAGAAAAAAGACGATTCAACAATTAGAAAGGGAATTGACGATTTGCCGACGATTCCAGTTATTTTAAGCGAATGGTCAGATTTGAAACCAGAGAATATTCAGCGAATACTACACAATGCCAATGACTGGTTTGCGATTAAAAAAGGAACGACTCAAAGTTATTCCGAAGCTATCAAACAAGGGCATTTTTCGACCAAAGTGACCAACGAATGGAAACGAATGAACGCAATGGACGTCAGCGATGTTTATTATGAAAAGTTTCTAATTAACGGAAAAAATGAACAGCAGTTTTCAGATCTTAAACCAGGTTCAAAAGTCCGCTTACGAATTGCCAACGGCGGTGCTTCCAGTTATTTCTGGCTGACTTATGGCGGAGGAAAAATCACGGTTGTGGCCAGCGACGGAAATGACGTAGAACCTGTAGAAGTCGATCGTTTGATTATTGCGGTTTCTGAAACTTATGACGTTGTCGTTACGATTCCGGAAGAAAATAAATCTTTTGCTTTTTTGGCTACAGCCGAAGATAGAACAGGATCTGCGTCTTTGTTTTTAGGAAGTGGAGAAAAACAGCCTGTTCATCATCTTTCGAAATTAAAATATTTTGAAGGGATGAAAATGATGAACGATATGATGAAAATGAATGGTGAAATGAATGATATGGGCATGAATATGTCTTTGAATAAAATGGACATGAATGCCGTAATGTATCCGGAAATTTCGGGCGAAGATGAAAATACAAAACCTGCAATGGATCATTCGAATCATAATATGGAAAACATGAAGATGGAAAGTGACAGCACTGAAACTTCTGAAATTGTGACTTTGAATTATGGAATGCTGAAATCTCCTTTTAAAACAAATCTTCCAAAAGATGCGCCTGTGAAAGAATTGCGTTTTACGCTTTCTGGAAATATGAATCGTTACGTTTGGAGTTTGGACAACAAAGTAGTTTCTGAAACGGATAAAATTCTAATTAAAAAAGGAGAAAACGTTCGTATTGTTTTATACAACGGTTCTATGATGCGCCATCCGATGCATTTACACGGACATGATTTTAGAATTCTAAACGAACATGGAGATTATTCTCCATTAAAAAATGTGATTGATATTATGCCAATGGAAACCGATACAATCGAATTCCAAGCAAATGCAGATGGCGACTGGTTTTTTCACTGTCATATTTTGTATCACATGATGGCTGGAATGGGAAGAATTTTTAGTTATGAAAATTCAGCTCCAAATCCGTTGATTCATCATCCGGAAATGGCTTTTAAAATGCTGAAAATGGACGACAGAATGTTTCATTTTATGGCTGAAAATGATTTTGCTACAAACGGAAATGATGGTGAAGCAATGTTAAGCAATACACGCTGGAGCATCGGAACGGAATGGAGATTGGGCTACAACGACAAACATGGTTATGAAACTGAAACTCATATTGGTCGCTACATTGGAAAAAATCAATGGTTAATGCCTTTCATTGGTTTTGACTGGCGTTATCGAAAAATGGGAATGGATGAACAGGAACAAAATCTTTGGGGACAAAAAAATACCAAAGACAATCGTTCGGTTTTCAGTTTAGGAGCCGAATACACTTTACCAATGCTCATAAAAGCACAAGTCGAAGTTTATACAGATGGAAATGTGAGAGTACAATTTGAACGAAAAGATATTCCGCTTTCGCAAAGACTTCGAATGAATTTAATGTGGAATACTGATAAAGAATATATGGCAGGATTGAAATATATCGTCGCCAGAAACTTCGGAATCACAACGCATTACGATAGCGATATGGGAATTGGATTTGGAGTTAATCTTAACTATTAAATACAATGGCGGAGGCTTTACAACTCATTAACAGATTTTACAAAAACATTAACAATTTGTAAGAATAAACGACAAGAATTTGAATTATATTTGATTTACCAATTATAATCTTTAACACAAAAAACATTTTAATCAAAATGACAAAAGTAATCACCGTAGTAACAGTTGCTTTCTTCTCTATTGGCGTAATGGCTCAGGATACAAAACCAGCAACAAAAGACAAGGCAAAAAAAGAATCGTGCTGTAAAAAAACAACAGACAAAAAAGACACAAAATCTTGTTGTGTTAAAAAATAAATGAAATTGGATTTTAAGAAAAAGGCTTCAAATATTTTGAAGCCTTTTTTATAGAATTATATTTTAATTATTGGCTATTCACGTACAGATACCCTGCCTTTTCAACCTTTCTTCCGTTGCTATCATATTCCAAGGTGTAGAAATAAGTTCCTGTCGGAAGTTTATTTCCTCTGGCAACCGTTGCGCGTCCATCTGAGAAGCCCTGGAATGGGTTAGTAACGTTGTCGTAGCCGTTTTTCTCGTAAACCACCACTCCGTATCTGTTATAGATTCTTACAACATTGTTTGGATAGCAGTCAATTCCTTTTATAAAGAAACTATCATTTAATCCGTCACCGTTGGTCGATACCGCATTGTAGACTTCTTCTACACAAGAGACGTTTACCGTCTGGACAAAAGAATTCTGATTTCCACAATTATCTGATGCAGTCCATGTCCTGATCAGTGAATATCTGCTGGCGCAATCTCCGTCGACTCTCTGCTCGTCATAAGCAACTGTTGCACTGCCACAGTTATCTGTAGCTGTAAAAGTTTGGGCTAGAGGAATGGTATCACAGTCTGCTGTTATCGTCGCGTCAGGTAGTTTTTCTACAAACACTGGTGCTGTAGTATCATGAATTAATATCGTCTGTGTACACGTTGCCGTATCCAGAACATTATTCTCTCCCGCATCACGAACTCCATTGCTGTTGGTATCTTCATATTCTGTAATGGTATAAGTTCTGGTTACATTGGCATTACAACCTGGATCTGCTCCATTTGATGCTGTAATTTCGATCACTCCGCATCGGGTGTCTGCAATGCGTCCGTCGCCATTTCCCAAGGTTTCGAACTGAGTTTCTGTTAAGCTGACTTCCGAAGGAAGCTCCTCATAACATTGTACTGAAGTTGGCTGGAAAGTCGGGCAGATCACACTGAAACGGCAGCAGTTTGGCGAAATTCCAGCTACATTTACCGTATTACAAGCGCTTGCATCTTGAAAGTTTACATTATAATTGGCTCCAGAGCTGATAAGTCCTGATGTCCAAGTATTTCCTGACCAGGTTCCCGGCGCTCCGGTTCCGGTAGCAGTATAAGGCGCCTGACCGGTTACCGACAAGGTAATATTATATCCCGGCTGTGTGGCTGAACAGGTTGCAGTCTCTACTCCTGCCAGAGCAATCTGGCTGATAATCACATTCTGGTTTGCCTTGACGCTGTTTCCGTTTCCGTCATTAAATGTCCACGTAATAACTGTCGTTCCCGGATTTGTTATGGGGAAGGCCACTGTAGTTGTTCCTGTTATTATTCCCGCGCAGACATCCGCTGTTGTCGGAGCCATTGGTGTTACACTGCATTGTCCTGTTATATCAGCAAGCATCGGTATTGCAGGCGGAGTAACATCATCAATAATTACATTCTGATTGGCTGTTGAAATATTTCCGCTTCCATCATCAAAAGTCCACGTAACCACTGTTGTTCCCTGTGCTGTGATTGGGAAAACTGTTGTGGTGGTTCCTCTAATTGTTCCCGCGCAGGCATCTGTTGCTATAGGAACTGCAGGCGTAATTGAACATTCGGCTGTTGCATCTGCCAAAACCGGTACAACTGGAGGAGTAATGTCTTTTATAATTACATTTTGGTTTGCTGTTGAAATATTGCCGTTTCCGTCATCAAATGTCCATGTCACAACCGTTGTTCCTTGTGTCGAAATTGGGAAAACTGTTGTGGTGGTTCCTATAATTGTTCCCGCGCAGGCATCTGTTGCTATAGGAACTGCAGGCGTAATTGAACATTCGGCTGTTGCATCTGCCAAAACCGGTACAACTGGAGGAGTGATGTCTTTTATAATTACATTTTGGTTTGCTGTTGAAATATTGCCGTTTCCATCATCAAATGTCCATGTCACAACTGTTATTCCTTGTGTCGAAATTGGGAAAACTGTTGTGGTGGTCCCCGTAATTGTTCCCACGCATGCATCCATAGTTGTTGGTATTGGAAGTGTCACTGAACATTCTCCTATAACATCTGCCAGAATAGGTACTACTGGAGGTGTTTCATCATTAATGATTACATTCTGATTTGACATAGAGATATTTCCATTTCCATCATCAAAAGCCCAAGTCACAATACTTGTTCCCGGAGTTGTAATTGGGAAAATAGTAGTTGTCGTTCCAGTAATTGGTCCTGCACAGTTATCAACAGTAGTTGGAGCAATTAATGTAACACTACAATCTCCCCTGACATCTGCCAAGACTGGTGCTGAAGGTGCAATAGCATCATCAATAATTACATTTTGATTTGCAGTTGTTATATTTCCATTACCATCATCGAAAGTCCAAGTTATTACAGTTGTTCCTTGAGTTATTAGTGGGAATATTGTATTGGTTGTGCCGATAATAATCCCTGAACAATTATCTATTGCTGTCGGCGCCGAAAGAGTTATTTCACAATCTCCATATACATCTTCAAGAATTGGTGCTACAGGTGCTGACGTGTCTTTTATCATAACATTTTGATTTGCTGTTACGACATTGTTAGTTCCGTTATCAAAAGTCCAAGTAACTACCGTTGTCCCTTGTGTTGTAATTGGAAAAACAGTATTTGTTGTTCCAATAATAGTTTTAGAACAATTATCCACCGTTGAAGGTGCGGTAAGTGTTACTTCGCATTCTCCATTTACATCATCCAATATTGGTATAATTGGCGGCGTAGTATCATTAATGATTACATTTTGATTAGTCGTTGATATATTACCGTTTCCATCATCAAAAGTCCATGTAACCACCGTTGTTCCCTGTTTTGTAATTGGAAAAATCGTTGTTGTGGTCCCGGAAATTGTTCCTGCGCAAGCATCAATTGCTGCAGGAATAGACGCTGTAGCAGAACATTGCTCTTGTATATCTGCTAAAACAGGTGCAATAGGCGCTTCTGTATCTTTAATAATAACATTTTGATCCACAGTTACTATATTACCATTTCCGTCATCAAAACTCCAAGTAACTATTGTGGCTCCCTGAGCTGTGATTGGAAAAACTGTTGAAGTTGTCCCGGAAATGATTCCGGCACAATTGTCTATAGCTATTGGAATAGGTGGCGAAACAGAACATTCTGCTGTTATGTCGCTAAGTATCGGAACTGCCGGAGCAGTAACATCCTTAATAATGACATTTTGATTAGCTGTAGATATATTTCCGTTTCCGTCATCAAATGTCCATGTAACTATTGTTGTTCCCTGAGTCGTTATCGGAAAAACCGTGGTGGTGGTTCCTGTTATAATGTTGGAACAATTTACTGCAGTCGCTGGCGCAGTAAGCGTTGCTTCACATTCTGCAATTATATCGGGCAGGTCCGTCGGAACTTCTATTGTACTGTCTAAAATAACATTTTGATTGGCCGTTGATATGTTTCCATTTCCATCATCAAATATCCATGTAACTACTGTTGTTCCCTGAGTCGTTATCGGAAAAACTGTGGTAGTGGTCCCTAATACACTTCCAGCACAATTGTCTATAGCTGAAGGTGTCGGAGGCGAAGCGAAGCATTTCCCTAGTATGTCTGCCAGAACTGGCGCGGCAGGTGCTGTCGTGTCACTGATGGTTACATTTTGATTAGCCGTTACTATATTTCCGTTACCATCGTCAAAAGTCCAAGTTACAACTGTTGTTCCTTGTGCTGTTATTGGGAAAACCGTAGCTGTAGTCCCTACAATTGATCCAGCACAGTTATCTGTTGCGATTGGTGCTGTTAATGAAGCCGAACAGATTGATGTAATATCTGGAAGAATTGGTAAAATTGGGTCAATATTATCCAAAATTATTACATTCTGATTTGCTGTAGCTATATTTCCATTACCGTCATCAAATGTCCAAGTCACTACAGTTGTTCCTTGCGCTGTTATTGGAAAAACAGTATTTGTGGTTCCTGTAATTGTTCCAGAGCAATTATCAGTAGCTGTTGGAGGTGTTAGAGAAACAGAACATTGCCCTTGTACATCAGCAAGGACAGGGACAGTTGGTAAAGTAATATCTTTAATGATAACATTCTGGCTTGCTGTTGCTATATTTCCATTACCATCATTAAAAGTCCAGGTCACCACCGTTGTTCCTTGTTTAGTTATTGGAAAAATTGTTGTTGTAGTTCCAGTAACTATTCCTGCACAATTATCCGTCGCAGTAGGTGCCTCCAATGACACGGAACATTCTTCATCAGTTACATCTGCAAGAACTGGTGCAACTGGAGCTATTGTATCATCAATAATAACATTTTGATTTGCTGTTTTTGTATAACCATTTCCGTAATCAAATGTCCAAGTAACTGCAGTGGTTCCCTGCGCAGTGATTGGGAAAGCTGTAGCAGTGGTTCCCGTGATAACGCCTGCGCACGGATCTGTAAGTGTCGGAGATGCAAGGGATACCGAACATTCGCTTTTGACATCTGCCAGAGCTGAAGGAAGCGTGGTCGGGTTTATTTTGATTATTGCAGTCGCAACATTTGAACAGGTTCCATTGCTGAATTCATAACTTACTGTATAAGTCCCGGGCACAGAAGCCGAAAGATCGATATCCCCTGTCAATTCGTCTATACTTAATCCTGGATCAGAACTGTACTTCCCGCTGGTAATCCCGGTTTCTACAGATGTGGCTGTTCCTCTGTTGCAGTAAGGCCCATTAGGATAACTTATTGCAGCTACAGGAAGCGGATTAATTGTTATCTCTGTGGTCACATTGTTCGAGCAATTGCCATCATTAAATGTATACGTAATAGTATGATCTCCTATCGTTGACGTTTCTAAATTTATTTCTCCAGTATTTACATCAACAACAAGATTAGCATCAGAACTATACGTCCCTCCTGCAGTACCTAATTGTTCGGGTAATACAGTTCCCGTCTGACAATATGGAGTATTTGTATAATTTATTGTAGCCTGCGGCAAATCGTTGACAATTACATCTACCGGAGTAATGGTGAAACACCCATTGCCATTGGTTCCTTTTATATAATAGGTATCTCTGACTGAAATTGCCGTAGGATCAGTAACAGAAATAGTAGCCTGCTCGTCTAAAAAATAGGTATATGTCAGTCCTGCCGAACTTCCAGCTGTAATTTCTGGTGCCGTAATATCAATTGTGTTTGGAAAACAAACTGCCGCTGGAGCCGTAGTTACAACTGTTGGCCTTGCATTTACATTAATTGTTAAAGCAGAAACAGTACTACTGTTACAAGGCGCCCCAAGTCTAACAGTGCAGGTGTAATTATTAGCACCAACAGTCAGATCTGAGTAATTAATCAAAGGATCTTTCTGTCCTTGATTGGATGCATTTATTCCGGGACCTGTCCACTGATAGGAAATTGCACCAAAAACATCAACATCTAAATGTACAGTCCCGGAAGTCTTATCACAGATTACTGCTGGGGTGTTCAATCCGTCAGCAGTGGCATCCGGAGCTGCTGCAACACCAATCTGAACTGATTGTGTAATAACATTCCCGCAGCCATCTTTTATCCTGAAATAATAAGTATTATCGGTAAGTCCGCTAAAGGTATTGTTGCTTTGGTAGGCTCCAAAAGTTGATCCGCCGTCTGTGCTTAACGCGTATTCCAAAACATTTCCCGGTGCGGGTGAATTGGAAGCAGCTGTAATAGTTAAAACTCCGTTTGTGGCTCCTGTTGCACAGACATAACCTCCTGTATTTGTTTTATCTACAATTATGGCGTTGTTTGCATCGTAAGTTATAGTTTGAGTTAAAACATTCACAGTTCCTCCTTTGATACGCAGTCCAAAAACATAGGTACCATAACTTAGCCCATTAAAAGGAAGTGACGCTGTAGTACTGGCCAAATCTCTAACCTGACCGACACTTGATGGCCCCGAAACAATTATAACCTGATAAGCTGTTGGATCATCGAAGTTACCATTCATAACATAATTAAACCCACCGCAGACAGGTGTTGTCGTATTACCAGATAAACTGGCTGTACGTCCCGGAACAATAACATTCAAAGAAGCTGCTCCACAATCTGTAGAAATTTGCAAAGTATAATTACCTTTAGGCCAATAGGGTTGAGGATCTGTTGGGTTAGGACTTGGCAACCTAGGAGTTCCACTTGATCCATTAGTAAAAGCACTTAATTGTGCACTGTATGCATACCCAACAGCTACTAATGGGTTGTTAGAGGCTGTTACTGTATAACTTAAAACATCAGTAGCTTGGTAAGGAGTTATCCCTACATATAATGACCCATAATCTAAATTATTTAAACTTGCTACACTTTGGGGGCTTTGTGAAACCGCAAATGCAGAGGTAGCACTAAAAGTCAATCGATTAGAAGCAGGTGTAAACAAACCTGTAGTATAGCCTTCTCCATCTTTAAATGTGACATTATAAATCCCTCCTGGAGTTAGAGGTATGTTATAATTTTGTGCTGAAGCACTAGTGATAACAAAACTATGAGTATCTGCAGAATTAGATGCATTAGTCATAGTCACATCAACTGGTAAGCAATCTAAGCCTCCAACTATACTAGATCTTACAATTGCGTTTCCTGCACAATTTCTTACAGACAAACTAGAATAAACTGTATTATAATTTGTAACTATAAATTCTTTACTTTTACCACACATATCCATCAAAACTACTCGCATATTGGATATATCATTAGTTACATTATTTCTGTTTGCAATTATTGGCATAGTAGGATTTAAATTAGACAATAAAAATCCTTCTCCTCCAATATCAGCATAACCATCGCTATTCGTGTCTTGACCATACTCTTGTCCTTGAAACTTAATTTTCCATCTGAATAATGCTGCATCTGCAGCTGAAACAATTGTATTACTTGCTGTATAATAAAAACCTCTCTCTATATACAACCTAATTGCATCAGTACAAGAAAGCCCTGGCCTCATAGGATATGCAATAGTAGCAATTTTTATATCATCAATAGTTATTGTGGGATTTGCAATAGAAGTTGCTCCAGTAATAGTTTGTCCACAGCTATCAGTCACGCTTACAATATAATTATTTGCAGGCAGAGCTGTAAAAGTAAAAGTACGAGGAGTTATTGGTCCGCTATTTTGCAAAATTGTGGCAGGTGCTGACTGAGTTGCAATTTTGTATGTAAAAGGTGCCTTTCCGTTTGTAACTGTTGAAGTTAACACTCCTGTTCCTCCTACGCAATTTGCAACTTTTGTTGGAGTTGTAACTGTCATTGCAGTATAACCATCTGTGACAGTTATATTGGCACTTGAATAAACTGTTCCGCCAGATGTAGCTCTTGCATTTACAACATAAATACCAGAACTTAAACCTGTAAAAACAGGATTAGTAGAAAATTGTGTATTATCTCCCGGAACGGGAGAAACGACTACACCAGCCTTTAAAAGCTGATACTGTGGAGTTGCTCCTAATCCTGTACTACTTGAAGTAATTATACCTTGGCTCTGACAGCCAGTATTACTTGGTGTACCAGTAACAGTCTGCGAAAAAACTTTGTTACTAATGAAAGGCAGGATGAGCAATGCAAGAATTAAAGTAATTTTTGTCCTCATATTTGTTTTTGTTAATTCGACAATAGCTCCTTAAAAAAATAATCTATTCTCCAGAAAAGATCAAATCACTTTTAAATAACAATTGTTCATTTATTTTCTAAAAAATAATACAGCGTAGGTTTTCTGTATTTCGGGGGGCAAAAGTATGGTAGACTTTTTTTTTAAATTTCCACTAAAAGCCTAAAAAATAACAGAATAGAGTATTTCTAATTATAAATACTCAATTTTAATCGATTTTAGTTAAACTTAATTATTCAAAAATTCCTCAAATTATAAAGGCTTGTAGAAGTAGCTTAATAAATATTTAAGATCAATTTATCAGCTAAAATTTTGATTTAGAAAAAAAGTATTTTTCTTGCGTATACGAGTTTATAACTATAAATATACTGAAATTCAACACATTAAAAACAAAAAAAGGCAAAAAAAAGCTTTAAAAATATAAAACGCCAGTAAAAAAATTTACTGGCGTTTTATATATAACAACACGTAAAGACTTACTGCCGTTTCTATTTACAAATCAATATTGCTATTTTTATTTCACTCGAATACTCCATTCAAAATCCATTTCAGAAACCTGAACACCTTCTTCGTTGGTTCCAATGGATTTCATCCAGAAAGTTTGTCCTTCACCAGTTTCTATAGTTCTTTGAATAGCTTCAGCAATCAAATGCCCGTCATTGCAGACAAATGTAATTCTTCCGGTTGCTTTTTTAGTGAAGTTTCCTTTGTTGTTGGCTACTAGCATTGATATTTTTCGTCCGCTTTCCTGGATCTGAGAAATAACCAAAGCTCCTGTTGTAAGCTCCGCCGCCATTGCCTGAACTGCAAAGTACATGGAATTAAACGGATTCTGATTGATCCATCTATGTTTTACCGTGACAATACAGCTGTCTTTGTCGATAGCTTTTACACGTACCCCGCAAAAGTATGCTGATGGTAATTTGAACAATACAAATTTGTTGAGTTTGGAAACTGAAACTGCCATGATATTTATTTTTTTATGTAAAAATACAAAAAAACTATGCGCGCACAATAAATTATTAAACTATCAAAAGAATCTCAATAAATACGGCACTTCCGAATGATTTTCAGCAATTTAAACAAAATTTCCTACTTGAATATTTGTTAAATTTTTGTTAATAATTAGTACTATGCAAAACAAGATACTGTTTTTTAGACATATATTTGCATAAGAAATTACTATATACTTTTAATCATGGAAACAACAACGCCACTCATCATGGAAAAAACATCAGAAAAGAATACAGCAACATTTACTCATTTGAGTACTTTGAGCCAATATATAATTCCGTTTGGGAACTATATTTTTCCGCTAATCATTTGGACAAATTATAAAGACAAGTCTGAATTTGCAGATCATCACGGAAAACAGGCTTTGAACTTTCAATTAAGCATTTTGCTTTATTGTTTGATTTTAGCGCTTATTGCAATACCGATTTTTATATCAGTAGTTTTACAAAATATTCCAATCGAAACATTTATGTACAACGAGAATCTTGTAATTAGAAATTTCAATTTCGAAGGGCATATTGGAACCTTAAGTGTAGCCATAACAGCTGTTATACTTTTCGGATTATTAAAATTTGTTGAATTCTTTTTAGTAATCTATGCTTCTATAAAAGCTTCAAACGGAGAATTATACAAATATCCGATTACGATTCCTTTTATTAAGTAACACTTCGACTTCGCTCAGTGTGACATTAAAAATTAAAAGTTATAGTCGAAACATCAATCAAATCATATAAGTTTCGAAATCAATCATCAATCAAATCATCATCAATCAAAAAACGAATTGTTCAATCAAAAAAAAACAAAATGAAATTATGAACATTGAAAACACAAAAGCACAGATGCGCAAAGGTGTTCTTGAGTTTTGCATCTTATCGGTTCTAAAAGAAAAAGACGCATATACATCTGAAATATTAGACACTTTAAAAAACGCAAAATTACTAGTTGTAGAAGGAACCGTTTACCCGTTGTTAACTAGATTGAAAAATGACGGTTTACTAAATTATCGCTGGGAAGAATCGACCTCAGGGCCACCGCGAAAATATTATGGATTAACCGAGATAGGACAAACTTTTTTAAACGAACTTAGCGGCACTTGGACAGAATTATCCGACGCCGTAAATCTAATCACCAATCAAAATCAATAAGTCATGAACAAAACAGTAAATATTAACTTAGGCGGGATGTTTTTTCACATCGATGAAGATGCATACTTAAAATTGACACGCTACTTTGACGCTATAAAACGATCACTTAACAACTCATCTGGCCAAGATGAAATCATTAAAGACATCGAAATGCGTGTTTCTGAATTGTTGACAGAAAAACAAAAAAGCGAAAAACATGTTGTTGGACTGAAAGATGTTGACGAAGTGATTGCAGTGATGGGACAGCCGGAAGACTATCGAATTGAAGACGAAGAAAACGCAAGCCAATCTTTCAATAATTATACTACAAGAAAACACAAAAAATTATACCGTGATAAAGAAAATGGTATGATCGGAGGTGTGGCTACAGGTTTAGGACATTACTTCGGAATTGACGCTGTTTGGATTAAAATCGTATTCTTAATCTTTGTTTTCGCAGGTTTTGGAACAGGAATTTTAGCTTACTTCGTTCTTTGGATTGTAACTCCTGAAGCGGTAACAACTTCAGAAAAATTGGAAATGACTGGAGAACCTGTAACAATTTCGAACATTGAAAAAAAAGTTCGTGAAGAAATTGATTCACTTTCTGAGAAATTCAAAAATGCAGATTATGACAAAATGGGAAACCAAGTAAAGTCGGGAGCTGGGAGAATAAGTAGTTCATTTGGAGACTTTGTCATGACGGTTTTTAAAATCTTTGCTAAGTTCTTAGGAGTAATTCTAATTATATCAGGGATTTCTACCTTAATCATGTTATTGATTGGCGTATTTACTTTAGGGACTAATATTTTCATCGATTTCCCTTGGCAGAATTTTGTTGAAGCTGGAAACTTTACAGAATATCCTCTTTGGTCATTCGGATTGTTAATGTTCTTTGCTGTTGGAATTCCGTTTTTCTTCTTAACTCTTTTAGGATTTAAGCTGTTATCTCCAAACTTAAAATCAATCGGAAACATTACAAAATATACGCTTTTGGCTCTTTGGATTATTTCTATCGCAATTCTTACTAGTATCGGAATCAAACAGGCAACTGAAATTTCATATGATAATAAAGTAGTAGAGAAAAAAGTTCTGGCAATCAAACCTACTGATACTTTATACATTAAGTTCAAGTACAATGATTATTATACAAAAAGTTTGAACCACTATAGAGAGTTTGAATTCGTACAAGATTCTGCAAACAACGAATTGATTTATTCTAATGATGTACGTTTACACGTATTACATACAGACGAATCGGCTCCGTTTATGCAGATCGAAAAAAGTGCAAGAGGAAACTCTTTTACAAATGCTAAAAAAAGAGCAGAAAAAATTGCCTATAAGTTTCAAATTAGTGGAAATCATTTAATTTTGGATAATTATTTTCTGACAGATGTAAAAAACAAATTCAGAGGGCAAGAAGTTGACATTTACCTTTATTTACCAGAAGGACAATTAGTAAAACCAGATTCTTCTGTTAGGGATTACTATAACTCAGATGACAATTTCTTCGAATTAAATTACAATGGAGATTACAATTATAAAGTTATCGGGTCTAAAGTAAAATGTTTAAACTGCCCTGCTGACAAGGACAATGACAACAATAATGAAAATGATTATGAGAACGACTACGAAAATGACTATGAGAATAATACAGGTAGCACAAATGATACTATAAAAGAAGTTTCGGTTAAAATTAATGGAAAAGAAGTTTTAAACGGAAAAAAAGGAAAATTAACTATTGACAAAAACGGAGTTATAATCAAAACTAACTAAACCATGATAAAAATAATCATTCATATTACGAAATTTATAATTGCAACTGTTACAGCTTTATTGTTTGCCTCATGTAATTTTAACATGAATGCAATTGAAGGAAGCGGAAATGTTACCACAGAAAAAAGAACTGTTCAAGGAGAATTTAAAAATATCTCTGTAAGCAATGCCATCGATGTGGTTGTTGTACAGTCTGATGCTACAGAAATTACGGTTGAAGCTGATGACAATCTTCAAAAAGAAATTGTTACCAAAGTAGAAAACGGAACACTTATCATCGAATGCAAATACAACTCTTTTCGAAATATTACATCAAAAAAAGTAACTGTAAAAATGCCTGTTATTCATAAGATAGAAGCTTCAAGCGCTTCAACTGTTGAAACTGACGGACTTGTTCAAGGTGAAGATATCACTTTAGAAGCTTCGAGCGCAGCATCAATGGATGTTAAAATCGAATCGGACAGAATCGCAGTAGATGCAGGAAGCGGAAGTTCTGTAGATATTGAAGGTAAAGCATTAAGTCTTACTACTTCGGTTTCTAGCGGAGGAAGTATTGATGCCGAAAAATTAATGGCAAATGATGTTCATGCAGATGCTTCTAGCGGTGGTACAGTTTCTGTTCGCCCAATTTTAAGTTTAAAAGCTGATGCTTCTAGCGGTGGAAATATTAACTACAGCGGCAATCCTAAAACGGTTGAAAAATCTTCAAGTTCTGGAGGAAGCGTAAACAAAAGCTAAAAAAGCAACTGTTAAATATAAACGAAATCATTCATCAAAAGTGGATGATTTTTTTATATTTGTCAAAATCAAATCTAGAATTAATGAAAAAAAGTACCGCCCTACTCCTATTATTATTTGTTACGACTCTGACTTTCTCTCAAAAAAGAGAAAAAATTAAAGGTTCTAAAATTGTAACGACCTCAATAAAAGAAGTTGGAAGTTTTGATGCCCTTGAAGTTGATGATAATCTGGAAGTTTATTTGGAACAAGGAGAGAAAAACGAAATTAAAATCGAAGCCGATGACAACCTACACGATATTGTAGGGATGGATTTAAGAGAAAAAACACTTCGCTTATACACCAATAAAGAATCTACTATTTTCAAGAAACTATCTGTTAAGGTTACTTATACTAAATCATTGAATAAGGTAATCACTAAAAATGAAGCTATTGTTTATGCTATTCAAGAACTGCAATTGGATGACATTACAATGAATTGCGTTGATTTTTCCAAATTGTATTTGAATGTAAACTCAAAAAAATTCACTTTAATTGCAGATGATAAATCCAGAACAGAATTAAACTTAAAAGCTGAAGACGGAAATTTACAATTGAGTAAAAACGCTGGAGTTAAAACATTGGTTTCTGCAATAAAATTCAAATGCGATTTGTATCAAAAAGCAAGCGCTGCAATTGAAGGTATTGCAGAAAAAGCAACTATCAGATTGGACAATAATTCTGTTTTTACAGGAACAAAATTTACTTTGAAAGATGCAAATGTTACAGCTGAAGGTTCGGCCGTTGCTACAATTTTAGCAGATACCACAATTGCAATAGCAGCGGGAGACAAATCTGAAATTTCATTATACGGCGATCCAAAAATAGAACTTACACGTTTTAGCGAAGAAGCAAAACTGATAAAAAAACCAGGCGCAGCAAAACCAAAAGCAACGACATTGTAAACTTTGAAAACTTTCTAGGGTTTAAGATATAATGAAAAAGTCCCAATCTTTATGATTGGGACTTTTATTTTATAGTCTGTAAACTAAAAATTACTCTTTAGAAGCCAAATATCTTTCAGCATCCAATGCAGCCATACATCCTGTACCTGCAGCAGTAATTGCCTGACGGTATACATGATCTGCAGCGTCTCCTGCTACGAATACACCCTCAACATTTGTTTTAGATGTACCTGGAGTATTTATAATATATCCAGTTTCGTCAAGAGTAATGTAATCTTTAAAAATATCTGTGTTTGGTTTGTGACCAATTGCCACGAAGAAACCAGTTGCAGGAATTTCGATTGTTTCGCCAGTTGTTTTGTTTAAAGCTTTAATGGCATGAACTACATTGTTATCTCCTAAAACTTCAACAGTATCGTGATTCATTAAAATCTCGATGTTTTCAGTTTTACGAACACGTTCTTCCATAATTTTAGAAGCTCTGAATTTATCGCTTCTCACTAACATCGTTACTTTTTTGCAAAGTTTAGATAAGTAATGCGCTTCTTCGCAAGCAGAATCTCCTGCTCCAACAATCACAACATCTTGGTTTCTGTAGAAGAATCCGTCGCAAACTGCACACGCAGAAACTCCACCACCCATATTTAAATAATGCTGTTCTGATGGCAATCCTAAATATTTAGCCGAAGCGCCTGTAGAAATAATTACAGTTTCACAGTGCAATTCGATTGTATCGTTAATCCAAACTTTATGAATATCTCCAGAAAAATCAACTTTTGTTGCCCAACCGTCACGAATATCAGCACCAAAACGTTTTGCTTGTTCCTGCAACTGAATCATCATTTCTGGTCCTGTAACTCCATCAACATAACCAGGAAAGTTTTCAACCTCGTTAGTTGTAGTCAATTGACCACCAGGCTGCATTCCTTGATATAACACTGGATTCATGTTAGCTCTGGCTGCATAAATTGCCGCAGTATAACCTGCAGGACCAGAACCTATAATAAGGCATTTAATTTTTTCGATTGTATTTGACATAGTAATAGTTTTTTTGAGTTGCAAATGTAAACTTTATTATAAAAAATAACCTCGAAAATAAATCTGAAATAGCTATCTTAAAATAAGTTTTATTTATTTTCCTTTTTTTCTTTTACAAATCAAATTTATTTATATCTTTGCATCCGCTTTCGGGCACTACAACAAAAATTACATCTTCGGGGTGTAGCGTAGCCCGGTTATCGCGCCTGCTTTGGGAGCAGGAGGCCGCAGGTTCGAATCCTGCCACCCCGACAAAAGTCTTTTCATTTTTTTTGAAAAGACTTTTTTTTTTGCACTAAACTCAAAATAAAAATATTGGCAAACGGTTATCGCGCCCCGATTGAGATCGGGAAAGCCGCAGGTTCTCCCGAAAGCTTTCGGGACTGCCACCACGACAAAAGCCGAACAGGAATGTTTTGCTTTTTTATTTTTCATATATTGTGTTCCAATGGTTGAAACCATTGGCTATATCCTCAAACAAAGCCGAAACGAAACAAATAGCCACGAATTCACGAATTTTCTTTTAAAATACTTTATCTAATTATTATTCGAATTAATTCGAATAAATAATCGCTAAGATTTGAAAAAAAATAATTCGTGAATTCGTGGCAAAAAAAATAGTTTTTATTATTTCTCCATACTTATATAAGAAGGATAAGATTCTTTATTAGGCAACGTAAACTCTTCATCAAAAGGTTGTGTGCCTTCACCATTATTATAAGATGTGACACGTTTTACACCAGTTGCTGTACTTCCGCCTGTACCATTTATAACGTTTTGAATATTTCCTGGACCTGCAAAACGAGTAATGCACATTTTCTCCAATTTTACATTTGGACTATTCGGAATTTCAAAACCGTTTTTCTTATTCACATTTCCGTCAGTTCCTGTAAAAACAGCATAAGATCCCATTCCTATTGTATGATGTTCTTTTACAGTATTCGCAACTTTAAATGCTGCATAGCCATCAACTTTTCCACCTTGACTGCTCCAGCTTGCTTGGTTTGGCGCATCGTATGGAGGTTCGTTCTGAAAGAAAAATGTTCTGCCGCGTTCCCCAAGCCACAATACTTCATATTCCTGATAATGCTCAACAAATAACGCATAAAGCGTCACATCATTTCCCGCAACAATAAGTCCGTTTTTGCATCTGTCTCTTTTCCAACGCGCTTCGCCGCCTTTCTGCGAACCGTGATCTGCACGCCATAGCCAGAAATGATCTCCTACAACATTATTGCTATTTATCTGCATTGAAACCTGAATCTGAATATTTTTTGACTGAACTCCGCCAACTCTACAAGTAATATCACTCAATAAAATAGGATCTGCACTATGATCTGCATTTGCCCCTTCATTTCCAATCCTAACTTGATATGTGGTACTATTAAATGAATCCATTAAAAGTCCTGCAATAATAATTCCGTCTTTATCATCAGCATAAATACATCCCCAAGTGTTTTTTTCTGTCGGCTCTAGCGTTACAGAAGCAATACCAGCTCCCAAAAGTATAGCATCTTTTCGGTTCACCTGAATCGGAGCATTCAATGCATAATGTCCAGGAGTAAAAAATATATTTTTACCAGCTTTTAATGCAGCATTAATCTCCGCATCTGTATCTCCTTCTTTGGCAACGTACCAGCTCTCAATCAAATCTTGAACTTTACCTTCTCCCATATTTGCAGCCGACCAAGAAACTCCAACTCTATCTTTTTGCCATGCAGGAACAAAAACTTTATATTCTCCATCATCTCCAATAAAAAGAAAAGGTTTTTCTCTAATAATTGGCGTTTTCGAAATTGGAGAATTAGCTTCATTTTCCAGCGGCGGATTTACGCATCCCTGCCAAACCATATTATAAGAACCTCCCATCGCTCCAGAACCCGATGGAAAAACTGTATTTCTAGTATACCATTGCTGCTGCCCGCCCCAATTTGGTCTTGAAGTTGTATAATGGGCATCGGCAATAAAACCTCCGCTACCCCAAAAGTTTGTATCTCCAATATCAGAAATATATTTAGAAGTGCTTTCAATCAATAATCTTCGTGCACTTGTTGACTGAGAAACCGTCCACGAAAAATCACGCATCACTTCTACATTTTCCACAGAACGCCAAAACGTACAAGTCGCATTTGCTCCACCCGAAAGATGAGGTCTTGTAAAAATGGCTCCTAATTTTACATCTGAAGGCACTTTACCCAAACCTCCAATATGAGAATAAAACCCTAACTCTATAGAATTAGCCTCTGCAGATGACGCAGAACCCGTTCCTCCGACATCATAAGTCTGCCCATTCACATTTGGTTTGAAATAATAGGCTTGACGTTTTGTTGTCCACTCGCCATTTGCACCGCCTAAACCGATACTGCTAAATTGCGAATTAATTTCATTTCGCGCCGTCTCAGCCTTTTCATGTTTTCTGTCATAAAAATACATATTGTCTCCAAAAATCTGACTTTCAAGCGAAATGATAATCGTGATATCATTTCGAGTTACCTTATAATAGTTCTCGTATTTGTTGCTGTTGGGTTTATTATCGATAAATGTCAATTTAGAAGTTGATCCTACCGATACAAAATCAGATGCCAAACGACTGCCTCCTCTTGTAATGGTATAATTTCCAGAAGTCCCAAAAGCCGACCATGATAATGTGATACTATGTTTCTTTTTGTTGTAAACAATTTTACGTTCTATATTTTTATTTCCTTCTATTTTTTCGTTAGCCGAATAAGGCGAAACAAAACTGCATAAAAGCATCATAAACGTAAATACTGTCAATAATGAGATTACTTTTTTACTCATAAGAATGTTCATTTTGTGGTTTGATAGATTGTAATACCTGTAGTTTTAAGAAAGCCCAAAATAGCAATAATCTCGCACCTTTACGTCCGTTTCAGAGTTCAATTTTCTTATCAAAAACACTACAAAACCTCAAAATTTTGTCTTTTTCTAACATAAATAAAGCTTATCCAACTTATCTGTTTTTCTTTAATAGTCTTTTTTTGTCCGTAAATAGAAAGAGAACACAAAATGAAAAAGATCATACTATTTATTGCCTTATTTTTTTCTGCCATTGGAATCGCGCAACAAAAAAACATCACTCCTATTGATTCGTGCGCTCCAGTCAGAAAAATCGAATTGTACAAACAAAATGCCCACGCTTCTTATTATCATGATAAATTTAACGGAAGAAAAACAGCAAGCGGCAGAAGATTCAACAACAATGATTATACTGCTGCACACAAAAAATTTCCTTTTGGCACCATGTTAAAAGTAACTAATGAAGTAAATAATAAATTTGTTATCGTAGAAATTACAGATCGCGGACCTTTTGTAAAAGGAAGAGAAATTGATCTTAGCAAAAGAGCTTTTATGGATATTGCTACCAACAAAAAAAGTGGTTTGGTTTATGTCACTATCGAAATTTTAAAATAAGACCTATTTGTAAAAGAAAAAATTTTGGATTCTCGCCTTTTTACAGCAAAAAAATCGGCTAAATTGATTAAAATCTTGAAGATAATTTTATTCATAACTAAAATTATTTTGTGCCAAACACCCATGAATCCCCGATTAATCAAACTTTCACAAATGTTAACAAAATAGATTTTCAGAAACCATAAATAATTGTATTTTTACGGTTCAAAATTCAGAAAATAAATGGGCAAAATCATTGCTATTGCTAATCAAAAAGGAGGCGTTGGAAAGACTACTACATCAGTAAATCTTGCTGCCTCATTAGGTGTTTTAGAAAAAAAAGTATTGTTGATCGACGCTGATCCACAGGCCAATGCTACATCTGGCCTTGGAATTGACGTAGAAACAGTTGAAACTGGAACTTACCAAATACTTGAGCATACTGTAACACCAAAAGAAGCCGTTTTAAAATGTACAGCTCCAAACGTGGATGTGATACCTGCTCACATTGACCTTGTTGCTATCGAAATTGAATTGGTTGACAAAGAAAACCGTGAATACATGCTTAAAAAAGCATTAGAAGAAGCAAAAGAAGAATATGATTACATCATTATCGACTGCGCACCTTCTCTAGGTTTGTTAACCCTGAATGCTTTAACAGCTGCAGATTCTGTAGTTATTCCTATTCAGTGTGAATATTTTGCACTTGAAGGATTAGGAAAACTATTGAACACTATTAAGAGTATTCAAAAAATACACAACCCAGATCTTGACATTGAAGGATTATTGCTTACAATGTACGATTCAAGATTACGTTTATCTAATCAGGTTGTAGAAGAAGTTCAAAAACACTTTAACGATATGGTTTTTGATACTGTAATTCAGCGAAATGTAAAATTAAGTGAGGCTCCGAGTTTTGGAGAAAGCATCATCAACTATGATGCTACAAGTAAAGGTGCCGTAAACTATATTCATTTAGCACAAGAAATTATAAAGAAAAACAGTAAATAGTTTTTATGACAAAAGTAATTAAAAAACAAGCCTTAGGAAGAGGATTATCTGCCTTATTAAAAGATCCGGAAAACGACATTAAATCAGTAGAAGATAAAAATGCTGACAAAGTTGTTGGAAATATTATTGAGCTTGAAATAAGTGCGATTGAAATAAATCCGTTTCAGCCTAGAAGCAATTTTAATGAAGAATCATTACGCGAATTAGCCACTTCTATTAAAGAACTTGGCGTAATTCAACCTATTACTGTTCGTAAATTAGATTTTAATAAATACCAGTTAATCTCTGGAGAGCGTCGTCTTCGCGCATCTAAGTTAGTAGGATTGACTCATGTTCCTGCATATATTCGTATTGCAAACGACAACGAATCGCTGGTTATGGCTTTGGTTGAGAACATCCAGCGTCACGACTTAGACCCAATTGAGATTGCTTTATCATACCAGCGTTTAATCGACGAAATTCAATTAACTCAAGAACAAATGAGTGAAAGAGTCGGAAAAAAACGTTCTACAATTGCTAACTATTTACGTCTTTTAAAATTAGATCCGATTATCCAAACTGGTATTCGTGATGGTTTTATCAGCATGGGACATGGTAGAGCAATTATCAACATTGAAGATTTAGACGTTCAGACTGATATTTATCAAAAAATCGTTAGTCAAAATCTATCTGTTCGTGAAACAGAAGCTTTAGTTAAAAATTATCATGAAGGCCAACAGCCAAAAGCTGATTCAAAACCTAAAGCTGATGCTGGATTTGTAGTTAGAGAAACACAAAAGAACACTTTCAACGATTATTTTGGCTCAAAAGTTGACATAAAAGTCGCTGGTAACGGAAAAGGAAAAATTACAATTCCATTTAATTCTGAAGCTGACTTTAACAGAATTATAAAATTAATAAACGGATAGTGAATAAAATTGTCCCCATTGGTCTATTGTTCTTTCTAACAGGAACCGTTTCTCTTTTTGCCCAGGTAAAAAAAGACACGGTTTTGGTCGTAAAAGACACCACTGCATTACAAGAAATAGATCCGCTTACACCAGCAAAAGCAGCTTTTTACTCTGCTATTTTACCCGGTTTAGGCCAAGCATACAATAAAAAATATTGGAAAATTCCATTGGTCTACGGAGCAATCGGAACCAGTTTATATTTTTATATAGACAACAATAAAAAATACCATGATTATCGTGACGCCTACAAACGAAGATTAGAAGGCTACAATGATGATAAATATCAATTTTTGGATGACAGCCGTCTAGTTGATGGACAAAAATTCTATCAAAGAAATAGAGATCTCTCTGCTTTGTTTGTTGTCGGATTCTATGTTTTAAATATTATCGATGCCAATGTTGATGCCGCGTTGATACAGTTTAACGTGAACGAAAGGCTTTCAATGCGTCCAGAAATTTATCCCGACGATGTAACATTTAAACCAAATGTCGGACTAACCTTTAATTATAAGTTTTAATAGAGCACATTTATTAAAAAAAATCAAAAACAAATCATAATGAAAATTGCGCTTTTAGGATACGGAAAAATGGGTAAAGTAATTGAAAGAATTGCTTTAGAAAGAGGTCATGAAATAGTTTTAAAGAAAGACGAATTTAACACCTATGACGGACTTTCAACAGCCGATGTTGCCATCGATTTCAGCGTTCCATCAGCAGCGGTTAGCAATATCTCAGCATCTTTTAATGCTAATGTGCCTGTAGTATCAGGAACAACAGGATGGCTAGAACATTATGATGAAATGATTGCACTTTGCAACGAGAAAAAAGGAGGATTTATTTCTAGTTCAAATTTCAGTTTGGGAGTAAATATTTTCTTTGGACTAAACGAGTATTTAGCTAAAATTATGAATCAATTTGATTCTTATAAAGTTTCGATGGAAGAAATTCACCACATCCACAAACTTGATGCACCAAGCGGAACTGCTATTTCTTTAGCTCAAGGCGTTATTGAGAATAGCAATTATGCGGAATGGACTTTGGAAGAAGCTAAAAACAATCAAATTCATATCGAAGCAAAAAGAATTGGAGAAGTACCTGGAACACATACAGTAACGTACGATTCGCCAATTGACAGCATCGAAATCAAACATACCGCTCACAACCGTGAAGGTTTTGCCCTTGGCGCTGTTATTGCAGCAGAATGGCTAGCAGGAAAACAGGGTATTTACTCTATGAAAGATGTACTAAACTTACAATAAATTGACCAAAATTCAAGGCATCAAAAAACTTGAATTTGAAACTTAAAATACAATATTATGACATTTTACTCTTGGTTCGTATTTTTCCTAGGTGTTCAAATTATTCACTTTCTTGGAACATGGAAATTATATCAGGCGGCAGGAAGAAAAAGCTGGGAAGCTGCAATTCCGGTATACAATTCTATCGTTTTAATGAAGATTATCGGACGCCCAACATGGTGGACATTATTACTTTTCATCCCAATCATCAACTTGATTATGTTTCCAGTTGTGTGGGTAGAAACATTAAGAACATTTGATAAAAAATCAACTTTAGATACTATTTTAGGCCTTGTTACTTTAGGTTTTTATATCTATGTAGTCAATTATACTCAAAAATTAGAGTATCATAAAGACCGTAAATTAACTCCAGAAAATAAAGCTGCAGACACTGTTAGTTCTTTATTATTTGCCATTATAGTAGCTACATTAGTACACACCTATATTGTACAGCCTTACACCATTCCGACATCATCTTTAGAAAAATCTTTATTGATTGGCGATTTCTTATTTGTAAGCAAATTAAACTATGGTCCTAGAGTTCCAATGACAACTGTTGCATTGCCAATGGTTCACGACTCTATTCCTATGACAAAAAGCAAATCATATTTAAGCTGGCCACAATTACCATATTTAAGACTACCAGCTATCCAGAAAATAAACCGATGCGATATTGTCGTCTTTAACTGGCCTGTCGATACGGTTCATTATTTCTTTGAACCAAAAGGAAGACCTGGCGTAATTAAGCCTATTGACAAAAAATCAAATTACGTAAAAAGATGTGTTGGTATTCCTGGAGACAGTTTATCAATAAAAGATGGCTATGTTTTTATTAATGGGAAAAAATTAGTTTTACCAGAAAGAGCTAAACCACAATACTCATACGCTGTAGCATTAGACGGGAAAACACCAATTGACTTTGAAACAATTTTCAAAGAATTAGACATTACAGATCCTGCAGGCTTTAGAACAGAAAAAAGAGATACACTTTATTTAGGAGCCTTAACAGAAGCTGGAGCAGAAAGATTTAAAAACACTCCTGGCGTTACTGCTGTTATCCGAAAAGTTGATCATGGAGACAACAACGATATTTTCCCTCATATAAACAAATGGAACCAAGACAATATGGGGCCAATTTATATTCCTGAGGCAGGAAAAACAGTTGCTTTAACCAACGAATCTCTTCCTTTCTATAAAGAGATTATCACTAATTATGAAGGCAACACATTAGAACTTCAAGGGTCAAAATTCTTAATTAACGGAAAACCTGCAACGACGTACACTTTCAAACAGAACTACTACTGGATGATGGGAGACAACCGTCATAACTCAGAAGATAGCCGTTATTGGGGATACGTTCCAGAAAATCATATCGTAGGAAAACCAGTATTCATTTGGATGAGCTGGGATACGAACGGAAAAGGCATCAATAAAATTCGTTGGAACAGAGTATTTACAACTGTAGACGGCGAAGGCCAGCCTCATTCTTACTTTAAATATTTCTTAATACTTCTTGCAATCTACTTCGTTGGAGATTTTATCTGGAAAAAAAGAAGAGAGAATAAACATAATTAAAAAATAAGTTATTTTTGTGTCAGGTTTCAAGTTTTGCGTTTTTAACGTCAGCTTGAAACCTGAAACGTTTAAACAAGAATTAAAACCATGAATTCCTTAATACTTCCAACTTATTTCCCATCTATCAGTCATTTTGCCGTAATAGCACAATCAGACAGCATTACTTTTGAAATGGAAGATAATTTTCAGAAACAGACCAATAGAAACAGGACATATATCTATAGCCCAAATGGAATTCAATTATTAAACATTCCTGTTAAGCACTCTAAAGCAACACATCAGAAGACAAAAGATATTTTGATCGAAAACGAATTTGATTGGCAGAAACAGCATTTTAAATCGCTTGAAGCCGCATATAGAAGCTCTCCTTTCTTCGAATATTTCGAAGATGATATCACACCTATTTTCGAGAAAAAACACCAATTTTTGATGGATTTAAACTTCGAAGTATTAGACGTTGTGACAAAATGCCTTCGAATGAAACTGGAATTCGGAAAAACTACAGAATACTTTCATGAAGTTGCTGATTTTGCCGATTTCAGATATCTAGCAAATGGTAAAAAGGATGCTAATTCTTTTGAAAAATACACTCAGGTGTTTGATGACAAACATGGTTTTATCAACAATTTAAGTGTTCTGGATTTGCTTTTTAACGAAGGTAAATTTGCAATGGATTATTTGAAAACCCAAAAGATCATATAAATTATGAATTATAAGTTATGAGTTATGAATTTTCATACCACCATAACTTTTGACTTTCGACTAAAAAAAATCATTCCACAGAAAGTCTTGTCATAATCGGATAATGGTCTGAATTTTCGAAGTCAGAGAAGCTTTCAAATTGTTTTACTTTCATTTTACTATCTGTAAAAATATAGTCAATTCTAGCAGGATAGTATTTGAATTTATAAGTAGCACCAAAACCTTCTCCAGCTTCTTCAAAAGCATCTTTAAGTTTTCCTTTTATATTTCGGTACACATAAGAAAACGGACTATTATTCATATCTCCGCAGATAATAATTGGGTAATTGCATTTTTTAATATGCTCTTTAAAAATTTCCGCCTGCTCTTGCTGTTGCGTAAATCCTTTACTGATTCTAGCATAAATGCGTTGTGATTTCTTCTGATTTACATTATCAATGTCATCTGAAATCTCACTTACATCTGGAGATATTTTAATTGATTGCAAATGCATATTGTATACGCGAATAATATCTTTTCCGCGCTTAATATCAGCATAAACTACATTATTATCTGACTTTGGAAAAATGATATTCCCTTCGTCAATAATTGGAAACTTAGAAAAAATAGCCTGCCCAGTCTTAATTTTTTTGCCATCAATAAAAATATAGCGGTGCGGATAAACCTTTAAATCCAAATGTGCTGAATTTGAATATTCCTGAATGCATAAAATATCAGGATCTTTTTCGTCAATAAAACCTTTAATATTTGACGGAATATCATCACGATCCAGCCATTTAAAAACATTAAAAAGACGCACATTATAACTCATTACAGAAAAATCCTTTTCATCTTTCACATACTCTTTTCCAGAAAACTTATAAAATTTACTGATGAATGTAATTCCGGTCAGCAAAACCAAACCAGACAAAATAAGCCGTTTTTTAAATTGAATTCCCCAATAGATAAAGAATAATCCATTGGCTACAAAAAAAGCAGGCATAAACAAGGTAAGCACCGATAAAAGCGGAAAACTTTTAGGTGCTAAAAAGGGTAAAACATAGATGCTAAATGTAAGTACAGTCAGCACTATGTTCAAAAAGAACATTATTTTATTAAACCAAGAAAGGTTTTTCATATTTTTCTCCTACAAGTTTATTTTCCAGCTTTAAATAAAAACTCTTTTTCTTCTTTTGTCAGACAATCATAACCTGACTGGCTAATTTTGTCTAAAATTTCATCAATCTGCTGTTGCGTCTTGTCTTTCGTAACAATTCTTGATGTAGTTTTTTCTGTAGGTTTTTTGTAATTTTTATGAACTTTTGTAAATGGGGTCGTAGGAGATTTTCTAAAAAGATTTACAAAGAAATCTAACGTTTTAGAAACAATAATACTCAAATCGGTACCGTTCTGAAGCAGTTTAATATAAGCAAATCCGAAGAAAGCACCAGCAAGATGCGAAATGTGTCCGCCCATATTTCCTAAACGGAACTGCATTAAATCTAAAATTAGAATAACTGCTGTTATATGCCAGAGTTTCACGTTTCCAAATAGAAACAAACGAACATTCATTAAAGGAGAATAGGTTGTTGCCGCCACTAAAATAGCCATAATAGCCGCTGAAGCACCAACAATGGAACCGCTGATGTTAGAAAAATAAAAACTCAATGCAAAAGCTACTCCTGCAAAAAGAGCGCTTAAAAGATACAATCCTAAATATTGCTTTTGAGTAAAATAAGTCAAAAACAAAGTGCTCGCAAAATTAAGCACCATCATATTGAATAACAGATGGAAAAATCCATCATGAAAAAAAGCATACGTTAAAAAAGTCCACGGCTTAAACATAAAAACCTGAGGATCTGACGACAAAGCCAACCAACTTGGAAAAGCAAACTGACCTATTGAAAATTGATAGAAGAAAATAAGTGATACAATAAAACATGCTATATTCCAATACATAACGCGCATAGCAATACCACCCAATCTATATTGTAATTTTAAATCGTCTAGAATATTCATAAAACCCTTTTTGTTTTTAGAATTTGTACTTTAAAGTTAAAAATTAATTCCAACGGTTGTTATTAAACTGATTTTTTTTCCAGTATAACATCATTAAAAAACCAGCAATTGCTCCACCAATATGTGCAAAATGTGCAATTCCAGTTCCGCCACTTCCAAATAAAGAACTTCCTTTAAAACCTAAAAATAAGTCAATTGCTAAAATTCCAGGCACAAAATATTTTGCTTTGATTGGAACAGGAATAAAGATCAAGGCAAGCTGAGCATTTGGAAACATAAATGCAAAAGCAGTAAGCAAACCATAAATTGCTCCAGAAGCACCTAAAACTGGCGATTGAACTATACCGCTAGCTTGTGCCAAAGCATTAAATTGTTCTTGCGTGCAATGTGCTTTATTCAAAATTGTAGCGATTTCTCCTTGCACCATTCGGCCACTGGCATCGAACAAAGAAGAATAATTTGCATTTAAAATCAAGTGTAATTCTGATTTAGATAAATTCAATTCAGAAACCGAACTTAAAAGAGATTGTAGCTGAAGGTAGTTTACTCCAGTATGAAGCAATGCCGCACCTAATCCGCAAGAAATGTAGAAAAACAAAAACTTTTTTCCACCCCAAAAATGTTCCAATGCAGATCCAAAGCTGTATAAGGCAAACATATTAAATAAAATATGCGCAAAATTTGGCCAAGGCGCATGCATAAACATATGAGTAATAATTTGCCAAGCTCTGAAACTTTCACTTTCTGGATAGAACAATGACAAATACTCGTAAGAAACTGGCACTAATTGAGCACCAATAAAGAATATTATATTAATAATTAGCAGTTGTTTAACTACTGGCGTGATATTCATCATAAAGCAAACTTTTTATCTATATCTTCAACACGCATGGTGATGAAGGTAGGTTTTTGAAAAGGTGAAATATTTGGATCTTTACAAGCAAACAAACCGTTTACCAAATTATCTTGTTCTTTTTCGGTTAAATAAGATCCTGTTTTAACCGCTAAACTTTTAGCCATCGACTTGGCAATTGTATCATTCTGACTGTAGCTGTTTGCTGGAATTCCATCCTGCAAATCGCTTAATAATTGTTCAATTACCTGCGAAACTTCACTTTCTGTAATATTTACAGGAATTCCAGAAATTACAACGTGATCTGTTTTACTTTCGTCAAAAACAAATCCGGTGGTTTCTAAAGAAGGTTTTAATTCCTCAATCAATTTCATTTCTGAAGCCGAATAAAACAAATCTAAAGGAAAAAGCAACTGCTGACTAGAAGCCTGATTAACAGTCATATTCAACAAAAATTGTTCGTACAAAATTCGCTGATGCGCGCGTTGCTGATCAACAATAATCATTCCTGATTTTATTGGCGATACAATATATTTTTTATGTATTTGATACGTTTTATGTGTTGCTTGTTCGACATCTTCATCATCAAACAAAGAAGAGGTTACTTCTTCATTTTCGAATGTAAAAGGTGAACTTTCTATACTTTCAGGATTCTCTACATCCAAACCAACATACAAACTTTCCCAGCTCGCAGTTGGCTCTACTCTTTTAGAATATCCTGAATACGAAGATCCAGACGATGATGATCCTGATGAAGACGAAAAAGAAGAACCCGAACTATATCCAGAAGATCCCGAAGCGGCTTTACTATAATGCTGATTGGTTTTGTCATCTGTAAAAGGATTAAAAGTTCCATCAACCTGAATAGTTGGAATTCCAACTTCTACATCTTTATAATGATATGGCGTATCTAAATTAGCATCTCGATCAAAATCTAAAACTGGAGCAACATTAAATTGCCCTAAACTATGCTTAATAGATGCTCTTAAAATAGCATACAATGCCTGTTCGTCATCAAACTTAATTTCTGTTTTGGTTGGATGAATATTGATATCAATTGTATTTGGCGGAACCTGCAGATACAAGAAATAACTTGGCTGAGAACCATCTTTCAGCAATCCGTCGTATGCAGACATAACTGCATGATGCAAGAAACTGCTTTTTATAAATCGATCGTTTACAAAAAAGAACTGTTCTCCTCTATTTTTCTTAGCAAATTCAGGTTTGCATACAAAACCCTGAACGTTGATAATTTCTGTGTCTTCGTTTACCGGAACTAATTTTTCATTTGTTTTTCCAGACATGATACCCACAATTCTCTGACGGTATCCTGCTGCAGGAAGATTGTACATTTCGCTGCCGTTATGATAAAAGCTAAAATGAATATTTGGATGCGCTAATGCCACACGCTGAAACTCATCCATAACGTGACGAAATTCAACTGTATCTGACTTTAAGAAATTACGGCGAGCAGGAATATTAAAAAACAAGTTTTTAACCGCAAACGAAGTTCCCTTTGGCAAAACGGCTACTTCCTGTGAGATAAATTTACTTCCTTCAATTACGATATGCGTTCCAAGCTCGTCCTGATCTTGTTTCGTTTTCATTTCCATGTGAGCAATCGCCGCAATAGAAGCCAACGCTTCTCCACGGAAACCTTTTGTTCCTAGCGAAAACAAATCTTCTGCCTGACGGATTTTGGATGTTGCATGACGGGCAAAACACAAGCGTGCATCGGTAACCGTCATTCCGACTCCGTTATCAATAACTTGCACCAGCGATTTACCGGCATCTTTTATAATTAATTTAATATCGGTTGCTTTGGCATCAACAGCATTTTCTAACAATTCTTTTACGACTGAAGCTGGTCTTTGAACCACCTCTCCAGCAGCAATTTGGTTAGCAACGTGATCAGGAAGCAATTGAATAATACTCGACATTAAGCAAAAATAGGTTTAAAAGTTAGATTAGGTTTTTGCAAACCAAGAAGTACAAATTTAATGAATTTTGGTTGGCTTTTAGAATAAGAATAATCATAAAAAAAACAAAAAAACCTATACCGTTATTACACAGTATAGGTTTTAATGTTTTTAAAACAAATGTGCTTTATTCGTTTTCTATTTTTTTCGGAGAATCTTCTATTTGAAGCGCTCCAGAAGTCAATAATGGCTGATTGAAAACATGTGCGATTGAAGCTTGCTGACGAATATAAGCCATTTTTATTGCCGCAATTGCAGCTTCGGTTCCTTTGTTTCCGTGAGCTCCTCCACTTCTATCGATAGATTGCTGCATATTATTATCTGTCAAAACACAGAAAATAACTGGAATATCAGTCTGAACATTCAAGTCTTTAATTCCTTGCGTAACACCTTCACAAACAAAATCAAAGTGTTTCGTTTCTCCTTGAATTACACAACCAATTACGATAACCGCATCAACATTTTGAGTCTGAAGCATTTTTTTTGCTCCGTAAATCAGCTCAAAACTTCCTGGAACATTCCAACGGATAATTTGCTGAGCAGGAACATCGCAATCAACCAAAGCGTCAAAAGCACCATTATAAAGTCCTTCTGTTATAGTATCATTCCATTCAGAAACAACAATCCCAAACCGAAAGTCTTTCGCGTTTGGGATTGCGTTTTTATCGTATTCTGATAGATTTTTATTTTGAGTAGCCATCTTATATATTTTAGATTTTTTATTTTAGAATTTAGATTCTTAATTACAAATCTACAATCTAAAATCTAAAGTCTAAAATTTTTATTGCGCTAATCCGATCAAAGCATCAACAGATGCTGCTTCTGGAGTACTGTCATAATTATCTTTAATGTCATTGAAATATTTCAATGCATCCTCTTTTTGTCCTAAAGCTAAAGCCGTTTTACCAGCTTTCAACAAGAAACGAGGCGTTGTAAAATCATTTTTGTTAGACTCAGCAGCTTTTACATAAAAATCTAAAGCTTCTTTTTGCTGATTTTTTTGAGAATAAGCATCACCTGTAGCACCTTTTGCCAAAGCACTTAAGATTGCATCTTCCGATTTAAATTCACCTAAATATTTAATTGCCTCATCAAATTTACCAGTGTTTAGGTAAGCGATACCTGCATAGTAGTTTGCTAAGTTTCCAGCATCTGTTCCAGAATATTCGTCAGCGATTTTAATAAATCCGAATTTACCTTCTGAACCGTTTAATGATAATTTGAATAATGAATCGCTAGAAACTCCATTTACCGCTTTTTCAAAGTTTTGCTGAGCAACAAACATTTCACTTGCAGCTTCTTCTTGCTTAGGAGTTGCAATAAATTTTTGATAAGCCAAATATCCAATTGTAGCAACTGCAATACCAGCAACTAAACCAATAATGATTTTTTGATTTTTAGCCACCCAATCCTCAGTTTTTGAAGCAGTTTCATCTAATTTTGAGAAAACTCCAGCTGTAGTACTGTCTTTTTCGTCAATAATTACTTGTTGCTCTTCTGTAACCACCTCTTTTACTTCCTTTTCTTTTGGTGTCTTATATCCTCTTTTATTGTAAGTTGCCATTTAAAATTTATTTAGTGAACGGCAAAAATAAAATTTTTCTTGAAACTGAGGTAAAAAATTTCAATTTTATCACTATTTTAAAAAAAATATTTTCCGTATTCGCTCATCCTTTCGCGCAAGCGGTAAAATAAATATGCCCAAGAAAGCGCCAAAGCCAATTATATCGATAATTTTCGGTAATTTGCAGCCTCAAATTTTTACTGTTCAAAAAGGGTAAATTTTATACGTGGAAGTCCCGAAAAAATGCATTTAAACAAAATCTCATTATTCAATTATAAAAACTTTTCAGAAGCAAGTTTTGATTTTGACATCAAAATCAACTGTTTTGTGGGAAAAAATGGCATTGGAAAAACCAATGTGCTCGACGCTATTTATCATTTAGCTTATGGGAAAAGCTATTTTAATCCACTTGCTGTTCAAAATATCAAACACGGCGAAGAATTTTTTGTTATTGATGCCGAACTGGAAAAGAACGAAAGAACCGAACAGATTGTTTGCAGTTTAAAAAAAGGACAGAAAAAGGTTTTAAAACGAAATGGAAAACCTTACGATAAATTTTCAGATCATATCGGGTTTATTCCGCTAGTAATTATTTCGCCAGCAGATCGTGATTTAATTATTGAAGGAAGCGAAACGCGCCGCAAATTTATGGACAGTGTGATTTCGCAGTTGGATGCCACATATCTCCACGAATTAATACAATATCAAAAAGTAATTACACAGCGAAATGCTCTTTTAAAATATTTCGCTCTGAATCATGTTTTTGACAACGACACCTTATCTATATATAACGAGCAATTGCGAGGTTACGGAAAATCGATTTTTGAAAAACGAAAAGATTTTCTAGAGCAGTTTATACCTATATTTAATAAGCATCATCAAGTTATAACTGGATCTGAAGAAAGTGTGCAACTGGTTTATGAAAGCCATTTATTTGAAAAAGACCTTTTGATGCTTTTGCAAGAAAATATAAATAAAGACCGTGCGCTTCAATATACAAGTGTTGGAATTCATAAAGATGATTTGTCTTTTGAAATCGACTCACATCCGATAAAAAAATTCGGATCGCAAGGACAGCAGAAATCTTTCCTGATTGCACTGAAATTGGCTCAATTTGAATTTCTAAAAAAACAAAGCGGTGTAAAACCTATCCTTTTATTTGATGATATTTTTGACAAACTAGATGAAACGCGCGTTGCCAAAATCGTTGAAATGGTAAACAGCGAAACGTTTGGACAGCTTTTTATTTCGGACACACATCCCGAAAGAACAGAAGCGATTGTCAAATCGACGCATCAAACTTATAAAATATTTAATTTGTGATTTTTTCTGATTCTGCAAAATTGATACAATTTATATCAGATTTTAGAATCAATCCCAAAATAGAAATCAGTAAATTAGCCTGAGCAAAAAACTTAAAAACAACTGCAATAAATATATTAAGGAATATGTTAGCGAAAGAATCATTGCAATTTTTAGACGATTTAAAAAAGAACAATAACAGAGAATGGTTTCAGGAAAATAAAAAGCGATATGAAGTTTTTAAGAAAGACTACCATCAGTTGGTGAGTGATTTTCTGGATGTAATGAAACCTCTTGATCCGTCGTTGGAACTTCTTGAAATAAAAGACTGCACTTTTAGGATCAATCGCGACATACGATTTTCTAAAGACAAATCTCCTTACAAATCTCATTTGGGCGTTTGGATGTCAGCTGGAGCAAAAGGCGCAAATCGTTCGGGCTATTACGTTCATATTGAAAAAGGAGGAAGTTTTATTGCTGGCGGGTTTTATTCTCCTGATGCAGAAGAGCTAAAGAAAGTCCGTAAAGAAATCGCTTTTTTCTATGATGATTTACAGGAAATCTTAAATGATAAAAACTTTAAAAAGGAATTTGGAAGTTTGGACGTAAACGAAAACAATTCATTAAAAAGCATGCCTCGCGGTTACGAAAAAGACCATCCTGCTATTGAATTTTTAAAATTAAAAAGTTTTACAGCAAGCCAAACCTACGATATTTCTGAAGTTACAAAAAAGGATTTTGTAAAAAAAATGAGCCAAAAACTTATTGCCCTAAAACCACTCAACGAATTTATAAATCGCGCTTTAGATACTGAAGAATTTTAGCTTTATTTGCCACAGATTTCACAGATTCTCACAGATTAATTCTTCGCAATTGTAAAATCCTTTTAATCTTTTTAATCTGTGGCAAAAAAACAAATAATTGAATGAATAGGAAAATACTTTTTCTTGGAGAATCTTATCGCGCTGATGCCATCACTTGGATGAAAGGCCTTAAAAAATTTGGCGATTTTGAAATCATCACTTGGGAGCTTCAAACATCAAACAATCGCAGATCTAAACGTATTTTAGAATATTTCTTCGCTCCAATTTCTATTCGAAAAATAATTAAAAAAGAAAAGCCAGACATGGTAATTGCAGAAAGAACTACCAGTTATGGTTTTCTTGCAGCAATCTCTGGCTCTAAAGCCATTGCAATCGCACAACAAGGCCGAAGTGATTTATGGCCGGAAGAATCTAAATTATATCCTTTTAAAAAATTCATTCAGAAATACGCTTTCAAAAAAGCACATTTAATTCATGCATGGGGTCCTGTAATGGCAATTCACATGAAAGCAACTGGAGTTGACATGAACAAAGTTTTGGTTCTCCCAAAAGGAATAGATTTATCGCTTTTTACTCCATTAACTAACAATTCGAATAAAATTGAAGCGATTGTAACACGTTCGCTGCAACCAGAATATCGTCATGATTGCATTTTAAAAGCTTTCGGAATTTTAAATCAAAAAGGAATTGATTTTTCTTTGACCATTGTTGGCAACGGAAACAGATTGCAATTTTTAAAAGATTTAGCAAAAGAACTCCAAATAGAAAACAAAGTGATTTTTACAGGAAGAATTCCGAATACAGAACTTCCAAAATTACTCCAGCAATCCAATGTTTACATCAGCATGCCTACTACTGAAGGCGTTTCTGCCTCTTTATTTGAAGCAATGGCATGCAATTGTTATCCCATTGTTTCTGATATTCCTGGAAATCAAAGCTGGATTACGCATCGTGAAAACGGAAAATTGATTGAAGTTGACAATATCGAAATGCTAGCCAATGAATTAATTTGGTCTTTTGAAAGTGCCGAATTACGAAATGAAACGATTATTCGAAACAGAAAATTTGTAGAAGAAAATGCGAATTATGATATTAATATGAAGATTATTTCAAAGAAATATCATGAGTTGTTGAATTCTAGAAATACTTAACCGCAAAGTTCGCAAGGGTTTACGCTATGAACGCGAAGCTTAGCGAACTTTGCGCAAACTTTGCGTCTTTGCGGTTAAACCAAAACTTATAATCCTTACTTTTGAACTCAGATTAAAAAGCCTTTTATTTATGGAAATCCAATCCAATTTTTCTTTAAAAAAACACAATACTTTCGGCATTGAAGCCAGTGCAAAACAATTTGTTGCAGTACATTCTGTTGACGAATTAAAAACCATTTTAAAAGAAAACCAAAACGAGAAAAAATTCATTTTAGGAGGCGGAAGCAATATGCTTTTAACCAAAGACATTGATGCATTGGTTATTCATATTGATTTAAAAGGAAAAAAAATAATTAAGGAAGACGACGATTTTGTCTGGGTTGAAAGTCAGGCGGGAGAAACTTGGCACGATTTCGTTCTTTGGACGATCGATAACAATTTTGGCGGATTAGAAAACATGTCTCTTATTCCTGGAAATGTTGGTACAACTCCAGTTCAAAATATCGGTGCTTATGGAACCGAAATTAAAGACACTTTTGTTTCTTGCGAAGCGATGAATATTGCTACCCAAGAAATGAAGACTTTCCACAATGCTGAATGTAATTTTGGCTACCGCGAAAGTATTTTCAAAAATGAGGTAAAAGACCAATTTATTATTACTTCGGTTATTTTTAAACTGACTAAACGCAATCATAAAATCAATACTTCTTACGGAGATATTTTGGCAGAATTGGCCAAAAACAATATTACTGAACCTACTTTAAAAGATGTAAGTAATGCTGTAATTGCCATAAGACAAAGTAAATTGCCAGATCCGAAAGAACTAGGAAATAGCGGCAGTTTCTTTAAAAATCCGATTTTATTGAAATCTGATTTTGAGAAAATCCACCAAAAATTCCCAGAAATGAAATTCTACGAAGTTTCAGAAACTGAAGTAAAAGTTCCAGCGGGATGGCTGATTGAACAAGCTGGTTTTAAAGGAAAACGTTTTGGAGATGCGGGAGTTCACAAAAATCAAGCTTTGGTTTTGGTAAATTACGGAAACGCAACAGGACAAGAAATTTTAGCTGTTTCAAAAGAAGTGCAAAAAACCGTTTTTGAAAAATTCGGCATTCAGATTGAAGCGGAAGTGAATGTGATTTAAAGCACAAATTTCACTAATTGTCACGAATTTAACCCATTGTCAGACTGAGCGGAGTCGAAGTCTTTGCTATAAAACATTTCGACTCCGCTCAATGTGACAAATTGTATAAACAACAAGATCATGTACACACCAGATTTATACAAAAACGAAAATCAGGAAGAAATAAAAGCTTTTTTGAAAGAGAATAGTTTTGGAATTCTGATTAATCAAACTAACGGAAAGTTATGTGCAACGCATATTCCGATAGAATTGGAATTGAATGCTGATGGAAAAGAGATTCTTCAAGGTCACATTTCAAAACTAAATCCGCAAGCTGAAGGTTTTAGAGAAAATGACCAAGTTTTGGCTGTATTTACTGGACCTCATAGTTACATTTCTTCTTCTTGGTACGATCACGAAAATGTTCCGACTTGGAATTATATAGCCGTACATGTTTATGGAAGAATCAAGATTGTAGATTACGAAACTTCGGTAGGCCAGTTGAAAAAGCTGGTAGATAAATATGAAGTGAATTCTAAAAATCCTGTTCGTGTTGAAAATTTATCTGAAAAAACCATGCGCGAAGCAAAAGGAATCTTTGGTTTTGAAATCGAAATTGAAGAAATTCAAGCTACAAAAAAAATCTCTCAAAATCGTGACGATCACAATTATAAAAACATAATTTCGGAATTAGAAAAAACCGAAAACCCTCAGTCTATTGCTGTTGCAAAAGAAATGTCAAAATGCCGAAAGTAAATCGGTTTTGGTTATTGAATTTAGCGAATTGATAAGTACATTTGCAGTCGCAGAACGTGAAATTAATAGAACCTAATAAATCAGATGCTTATATACATATTTTACTTTTTTATTGCTATTGTCGTAGTTCAATTATTTTATTATTTAGGAGTTTTTGGCAAATTTGCTTTTGCCAAACCACAGCATGTGAAACCTAAAAATCTTCCGGTTTCTGTAATTGTGTGCGCTAAAAACGAAGAAGAGAATGTAAAAAAATACGTTCCGCTTTTGGCACAGCAAGATTATCCAGATTTTGAAATTGTCTTAATCGACGACGCATCTAGCGATGAAACTCTTGAAGTTTTTGAAGAATTTGAAAAAGAATTCTCTAATATCCGTCTAGTAAAAGTTGAAAACAACGAAGCTTTTTGGGGAAATAAAAAATACGCTTTAACGCTGGGAATAAAAGCAGCAAGGAAAGAGTATTTACTTTTTACAGATGCAGACTGTTTCCCAAACTCTAAAGATTGGATTACTTCTATGACTTCTCAGTTTACCATGAATAAAACAATAGTTTTAGGTTACGGAGGTTATGAAAAAGTAGAGCGTTCATTTTTAAACAAAATTATCCGTTTTGAAACAGTTTTAACTGCAATTCAATATTTTTCGTGGGCAAAAATGGGACTTCCTTATATGGGAGTTGGAAGAAATCTTGCCTACAAAAAAGAAGAGTTTTTTAATGTAAATGGCTTTATTGATCATATTCAGATTCGTTCTGGCGATGACGATTTATTCATTAATCAGGCAGCAAATAAAGCGAATACGACTATTTCTTATGCACCTGAAAGTTTTACGTATTCAGAACCTAAGAAAACCTATAAAGAATGGTTCACTCAGAAAAGAAGACATATTTCTACCGCAGAACATTACAAGTTTTTTGATAAAATGCAGTTAGGATTATTCTTTCTCTCACAATTATTCTTCTTTATTTTAGTTATTATACTGTTAGCATTTCAATTCCAATGGATCGCCGTATTAGCAATTTTAGCTACACGCTATACTATTGTGTGGACAGTAGTTGGATGTTCAGCAGGAAAATTAAAAGAAAAAGATATTAAAATTTGGTTTCCGGTTGTTGAGATAGCGCTTATATTAACGCAAATTAATATCTTTATAACTAATATCTTTTCAAAACCAGTATATTGGAAATAAATTCTAAAATAGAAAAAGCAAAAAAAGGCGATCAAATCGCCTTTACTTTTTTATTAGATCATTATTGGAATGAGGTGTATTCGTTTATGCTCAAACGTACCGAAAATGAAACCACCGCAGAAGATATTACGATAGAAACTTTCTCTAAAGCTTTTGATAAAATTGCTTCTTACAATCCAGAATTTCAGTTTAATACCTGGCTTATTGCAATTGCAAAAAACGTCTATATTGATTTGTTGCGAAAAAAGAAAACCAATCTTTTTATAGAAATCACAGACAACGAAGACCAACAGGCATACAATATTGCCGACCCTACTCCATCTGCAGAAGACGCATTAATTAAAGAACAGAATCTTTCCCGTCTGCTCTTATGCATCAAAGAACTCAAACCGCACTACCAAGAAGTAATTCAGCTTCGTTATTTTCAGGAAATGTCTTATCAGGAAATTGCCACTAAGATTGACGAACCATTAAGCAGTGTTAAGGTAAAACTTTTACGCGCTAAAAAATTATTGGCTGAAATTATCGAACGTAATAGATAATTTATTATCTTTAATCAAAGAATAAATTATTCTCATATTTATTCTTAAAATAAAAACATTTCTACAATATTAAAACTACAACTTTTAGTTGCTAGCTCAAACCTAAACCTTTTCTGCGTATGATTTAAAGTTACTTAACCTTAAAACCCAAAAATTATGTCTAAATTAAGCATTTATGAAAACAAGTGGACCGATCTTGTTTTCGAGAACAAAAACAAGGAATACGGCGCGTACCAATTACGCCAAGAAAATTCTAAAAATTCTGTTACAGCTCTCTTTATGGGTTTATTGTTATTAACGGCTTTAGGGAGTGCATCTGCACTTATTAGCAAATTTAATTCCTCAGTAGTTCCAGTCGAGCCAGAACCAATGATTTACGACCCGATAACGCCCGTAAACATTGATCCTACTGTTGTGCCACCACCACCAGCACCACCTGCACCGGTTGTAGAACAAACTGCAACAAGCCAAACAGAGGCAGTTCAATTAACCAATCCTGTTGTTACAAGAACTCAAGACGCTGTACAGGAAATCGCACCTAATACAGAAAACGCACCAGTTGTTGAAAACGCTACCGGAACAGGAACTTCGGTAAATGTATTACCTACAACGGGAGGCGGAGGAGGTAATGGTGACGCCACTTCGGTTGCGCCACCAAGCAATGAACCTGTTTCTACAGCTATATTGGATAAACTTCCTGAATTTCCAGGCGGAATTGCTCAGTTCTACAAGTATGTTGGAAACAATTTCCGCAGACCAGAACTTGACGTAGAAAAAACATTAAGAGTGTATGTTTCTTTTGTGGTTGAAAAAGATGGATCACTTACAGACATTATTGTAAAGAATGATCCTGGTTACGGAATGGGCAAAGAAGCCATTAGAGTTTTAAAATCATTAAAAACAAAATGGGCGCCAGGAATTCTAGACGGAAAACCAGTTAGAACAGCATACAATCTTCCTATCACAATAAAAACAGAAGTCGAATAATATAAATATTTTGAAAAGTGAGAAAAGCAGAACTTCGGTTCTGCTTTTTTGTTACATTTAATTCCTAAAATCAAAACTAAAAATAAACTTAATGCCGTTCACTTTTTCGCATCCTGCAATAATTCTTCCTTTAAGACATCTGCCAAAATCATGGTTTTCTTTAACAGCTTTAGCAATTGGAAGTTTAACTCCAGATTTTGAATATTTCCTTCGCATGAAAGTTAAAAGCAACTATAGCCATACTTTAAGTGGCATTTTTTGGTTCGATTTACCTCTTGCTCTTTTATTGACTTTTCTCTTTCACAATCTTACTAGAAATCTATTATTTCAAAATCTTCCTTCATTTATCAGAAGTCGAATTTTGATTTTTACAGATTTTAACTGGAATGTTTATTTTAAAAGAAATTGGCTTATCATAATAATGTCTTTGCTTATCGGAATATTTTCTCATATTTTATGGGATGCCTTTACCCATAAACACGGTTATTTTGTGAATCAAATTGAAACTTTGAAAAGCACGACAGCAATCTTTGGAACAGTAATCCCATTCTGGAAAATAGCTCAGCATTTAAGCACTTTGATTGGCAGCATTATTCTATTGATAACTTTCTTTAGATTGCCAATAACAAGCAATTCCACAAATTCGATTACTAAATTATATTGGAGTTCTGTGATTTTATTTACAACAGCAATTTTATTTATTCGATTTGTACTAAATCCAAAAGTGCTAAATATTGGAAATTTGGTTGTTACTTTTATAGCCTCTTTTATGATTGCAATAACTATAATTCCACTAATAATTAAATCAAAACCAACTCAAAAAAATTAACAAAATCTACTACTTTTACTGCTTCAAAACGGAATTCATTTTAACTAATTAAAACAAATAATGGGAATATTTTCAGCTATTCTTGGTAACGCGGGTTCAGTAAGCCAAGAAGATTTAATTAAGAAATACGGTCAGCTTTTAACAGCAAATGAAGAAATCGAAATGGGTTTCAAACTTATTCGCGACACTTTCATTTTCACCAACAAAAGGCTAATCTTAGTAGATGTGCAAGGAATTACAGGAAGCAAAACAGAATACAAATCTATTGGCTACAAAAGCATCACAAGATTCAGTGTAGAAACTGCAGGAACTTTTGATCTTGATGCCGAATTAAAAATCTGGATTTCTAGCGAACAGCACCCAAGTATTGTAAAACAATTCAATAAATCAGTTAATGTTTATGAAGTGCAAAAAGTATTGGCACATCACGTTTTAGGATAAAAAAAATAAACCCGGCAAGTAGAAATTTGCCGGGTTTTATAATTCAAGTAACAACTCTTATTTCTTTTTTGCAGTAGTTGTTTTCTTCGTAGTTGTAGTTGTTTTTTTAGTCGTTGTTGCAGGAGCTGTATTTACAATTTTCTGTTGCACATACGGTTTATACAAACCATCTTTCTCTGCTCTTTTCTTAGCATCATCAGCTCTTTTCTGAGAATCTGGATGCGAGCTCATCATTTGATCAATAAATGAAGCTTGAGCACCTTCACTCATTTTTGCTAAAATTCTAAACGCAGATTCTTCAGCATTTACATTGTAACCATTTTTCTTCATGAAGTTGTAAGCAAACAAATCAGCTTCTGATTCTTGTTTACGACTATATTTACTATCAATGATCGCGCTTCCAATTTTTCCAAGCTGGCTGTCTGTAACTGTTGCCACAGTTGCCGATTGAGAAGCTGCTCCATCCATTAATGCTTCTTTTTGGTAAGCTGCACGAATCGCATCTCTTGAATCATTATTTGCTACGTGTCCGATCTCATGCCCAATTACAGCAATCAATTCATTATCATCCATAATATCCATTAATCCTGAATAAACACGAACGCTTCCGTCTGCAGTTGCAAAAGCATTAACTTCTTTTAATTTGTATACTTTATAGTTTAAAGTGAATCCGTCTCCTGCTGCATGTTTTCCAAAAACACGATTTAATCGTATAGCATAACCATCTGTCGGTCCAGCAATTTCATGCTCTGCATCTAATTTATCTACCGCTTCTTTAGATAATTTTGCCGCATCCGCATTACTAAAAGTAAAACCAGTAACTCCTTTCTGAACCGCACCAATTGCCTTATCTCCAAAATTAATCTGTGCAGTCATTTTAGTTAAACCAAATGCTGTAAATAAAAGTCCTACGATTATAAATTTCTTTTTCATATTTTTTATAATTACAATTTAACAACAAATGTAGCATAACAAAATGCTATTTTAAATTCACACAAAACTTGTTTTTCAACAAATAAAGATATAACATTTTTACGAGCTGATAATCAACTTACAACCGATTTTGATCTATATTAAAAAAAGAAAAAACCGGCAAAATTTTTAGATTTACCGGTTTTGTATCATGTATCGCTTATTTCTTTTTTGCTGTACTTGTTTTCTTTGTTGTTGTACTTGTTTTCTTCGTTGCAATTACAGGAGCTGTATTTACAATTTTTTGCTGTTCGTAAGCATGATACAAGCCGTCTTTTGTTGCTCTTTTTTTGGCCGTATCAGCTCTTTTTCCAGAATCTGGATGCGAACTCATCATCTTCGTCATAAAAGAAGCCTCTGCTCCTTCGCTTAAATTTTGAAGAATTCTAAAAGCCGACTCTACAGCATTCACATCGTAACCATTTCTTTTCATGAAATCATAAGAGAAATTATCTGCCTCAGATTCCTGTTTTCTACTATGTTTACTATCAATCATAGCGCTTCCTATTTGCCCTAATTGAGATTGAGTAAGAGTTTCTACTTTTCCTGACTGAGAAGAAGCAACATCTAATAAAGCTTCTTTTTTATAAGCCGCTTTTATCGCGTCTCTTGTATCATGATTCACAACATGCCCGATTTCATGACCAATAACAGCAAGCAATTGGTTATCATCCATAATATCCATTAAACCTGCAAATACGCGTACACTTCCGTCAGCACATGCAAAAGCATTAATATCTTTTACTAAATACACTTTATAATTTAAAGTAACTCCTTCGCTAGTGGTATGTTTTCCAAATAAGCGATCTAAACGAATTGAATATCCATTTTTTGGATCTGCAACTGGATTGTTTGCATCCAATTCTGCAATAGATTGTTTAGCTAAAGCCGCAGCGTCTGCATCACTAAAGGTAAATCCTGAAACACCCTTGCCTAAAGCCCCCATAGTTTTATCTGAAAGTATTTGCGCATTTGCTTTGGTAAGGCTTAAAATTGCAAATAAAGCTCCTAATACAATAATTCTCTTTTTCATGGTTTTAAAACTGTTAAATTAACAGCAAAATTAGTATTGCATGAATTTTGCAAGTTCCCAAGAAGCCAAATTTGTAACAGATTAAGACCGAACTTTTATATTTCAGAAAAGCTAAATGGAATATCAAATCATTAAATAGAGACTAAAAAAATCACTTCAAAATATATTTAAAACCAATTTATTAACATTTGATCCAACTTATCCTCAATCTCTTCGACAAATATAATATGTAAAGGAAAAGCAAATAAACGTCTCAAAATAAACTACATTCCGTATCTTTGTACTTTGAACATTGATATATGGAAACAGTCGCTGAAAATACACAAACCACAAAACCTAAGTGGTTAAAAGTAAAATTACCTATTGGACAAAAATATACTGAACTTAGAGGTTTAGTTGATAAATATAGTTTAAATACCATTTGTACTTCTGGAAGCTGCCCAAACATGGGAGAATGCTGGGGTGAAGGAACAGCGACTTTTATGATTTTAGGAAATGTCTGCACGCGTTCTTGCGGATTCTGCGGTGTAAAAACCGGTAGACCTGAAACAGTAGATTGGGACGAACCTGAAAAAGTAGCGCGTTCTATTAAAATTATGAACATTAAACATGCTGTTATTACTAGTGTTGACAGAGATGATTTGAAAGATGGAGGTTCTATCATTTGGATGGAAACCGTTAGAGCAATCCGCAGAATGAATCCTCAAACTACGCTTGAAACTTTAATCCCAGATTTTCAAGGAATTGAAAGAAATATAGATCGCATTGTAGAAGCAAATCCTGAAGTGGTTTCTCATAACATGGAAACAGTACGACGTTTGACTCGCGAAGTTCGTATTCAGGCAAAATATGACAGAAGTTTAGAAGTGCTTCGTTATCTGAAAGAAAAAGGAATCAACAGAACAAAATCTGGAATTATGCTTGGTCTTGGAGAAACTGAAGAAGAAGTCTTCCAGACGATGAGAGATTTAAAAAATGCAAATGTTGATGTGGTAACCATTGGACAGTATTTACAGCCAAGTAAAAAACATCTTCCTGTAAAAGAATTTATTACGCCTGAACAATTTGCCAGATATGAACAATTTGGTCTTGAATTAGGTTTCAGACATGTCGAAAGCGGACCTCTTGTTCGTTCTTCATACAAAGCACAAAAACATATTTTATAAATTTTTAGGTTAATCGTTTAATCGTAGAGACGTTTAACGGTTTGAAAACAATTAAACGATTAACCAATTAAACGAATAAACCAAATAATTGAAAACAAGAATTGCTATTAATGGATTTGGAAGAATTGGCAGAAACTTATTCCGATTGCTTTTAAATCACCCTGAAATTGAAGTCGTTGCTATAAATGACATTGCTGACAACAAAACCATGTCGCATTTAATTAAATATGACAGTATTCATGGAGTTTTGCCTTATGAAGTAAGTCATGACGAAAATAGCATTATTGTAGACGGAAGGCATTTTTTCTTTTTTCACGAAAAAAGTATTTCAAATATAGATTGGAAATCGCATTCGATTGATATTGTAATCGAATCGACGGGCAAGTATAAAACGCATGAAGAGTTAAATGCGCATCTTGAAGCTGGAGCAAAAAAAGTAATTCTTTCAGCTCCTTCAGAAGTAGATACTATAAAAACAGTAGTTCTTGGAGTAAACGAACATATTTTGGACGGAACCGAAAATATAGTTTCAAATGCAAGCTGTACAACAAACAATGCTGCACCAATGATTAAAATTATTGAAGAATTGTGCGGAATTGAACAAGCATACATTACAACTATACATTCTTTCACGACAGACCAAAGCCTTCACGACCAGCCACATAAGGATTTACGCCGTGCGAGAGGCGCTAGCCAGTCGATTGTTCCAACAACAACAGGTGCAGCTAAGGCATTAACAAAAATTTTTCCTAAATTGCATAATAAAATGGGTGGCTGTGGTATTAGAGTCCCAGTTCCAGACGGTTCATTAACAGACATAACCTTCAATGTAAAACGTGCTGTTAGCATTGAAGAAATAAACAAAGCATTTAAACAAGCCTCAAAAACAAATTTAAAAGGAATATTAGATTATACCGAAGATCCGATTGTCTCGGTTGATGTAATTGGCAACACACATTCTTGTTTATTTGATGCTCAGCTAACTTCGGTTATCGACAAAATGGTAAAAGTTGTAGGCTGGTATGATAATGAGATTGGCTATTCATCAAGATTGATTGATTTAATTTTACTGGTAAGAAAATAATAAGATTCATTGTAAAAGCATTGCCATACATGAAATACTGTCTTTTTATTGTTGTTTGTTTTTTTAACTCGTTTTTGTATTCTCAAGCCAAAAAGAATACGGATAGCGTGACCTATTATAACAAGCTAGCAAACAGCAACCTAAATAATAAAAAGTACAATCAAGCCATTTTTTTCACAGAAAAATCAATTAATTTTTGTGAAGAAAATGGCAAAAAAGAGAATTTGGCCAATCAGACTTTCAAGCTTGGCAAGATTTATTATAATCAAAAAAAGTTTGAAGACGCCTTAAAAAACTTCCACAAAACAGTTTCTTTATTTGACACCTTTAAACCTAGTTGTACAAAAGTTTTAGCTCTGCATTATATTGGTGTAACCAATACCGCAAAGGGCGATTATAAAACAGCTGCTGCTTATTATACAAAAGCCCAAGATTTATTAAAACAGTTAGATCTTAAAGACAATGCAGAAGCATTAAATTATCAAAAAGCTTTGGCATTTAAAACCAATAATGATCTTAAATCTGCTTTAAAAACTTTTAAAATAATTACCGCAAAGCCAGATAACAACGCAAATTTAAAAACAAAAGTAGACGCTTATTATCAGCTTGGTTTAATTGAAGGACAGCTTAAAAGAAATGATTCGGCTATTGTCTATTTTGACAAAGCACTAGATTATAACAACAAAATCAATGATCTTCCAAAAAAATCGAAAATTGTTTTAGCGATAAGCCAGTACTACAAACAGAATAAAAATTATGATCTGGCGTATTCTTATCTAGACGAACATTATCAGATTGAAAATTATCTTTTAAAACTAAAAAATGCCAAAATTGATTTGGACGAATATGAAAAATTCAAAAAAAATCAATCTTTAAACAATACGATAAAAAGAGAAAGCGAAGAGAAATTCCAACTTAAAACTTATCGCTATTCTAAATTAGTCAGCATTTTGGCAATTGCCTTAATTTCGATTTTATCACTTTTGAGTCTGGCTTTGTACAAAAACAATATTATACGAAATCAGAATAATTTACTGCTTCGCGAAAAAAATAAAGAATTAATTTTAGCCAAAAACAAAGCAGAAAAAGCTTCGAAAGCCCGATCTGAATTTTTGTCTACAGTAAGCCATGAACTCCGGACGCCATTGAATGCCATTAACGGAATTACTCATATTTTGCTTGAAGACAAGCCAAAGAAAAAACAATTGAAATACTTAGAATCTTTAAAATTCTCTGGAAATTATTTGACTACTTTTATCAATGAAATCCTTGAGATCAATAAAATTGATTCTACTAAAGTAGAAATTGAAAATATCAGTTTCAATTTAAAAGAATTGCTTTTCAATATTCAAAGTTCACTAAAAGAGCTGGCTACAGCCAACAAAAACTACTTTAATTTAGAGATAGACAAAGCAATTCCAGACAATTTAATTGGAGATCCCACAAAACTATCTCAGATCATACTTAATTTAATAAACAATGCCTTAAAATTCACCCAGAACGGACATGTAAATGTTATCGCAAAACTATATTCGCAAGAAGAAGATGAGGCAACTATTTACTTTGAAATTGTGGATACTGGAATTGGAATTCCGGAGGATAAGCTACAATCTGTTTTTGAAAGTTTTTCTCAAGGTTCCATCGAAGTAAATAGAAAATATGGCGGAACAGGACTTGGCCTTACTATCGTAAAAAAATTAATAGAACTTCTAGGAGGCGAAATAAAATTAAAAAGTGAAGTAGGTAAAGGATCTACATTTACCTTCAAGTTGAATTTTAAAATCAACAACGAACCATTGGAAGTAATTGAAGAAGTAAAACCATATAACGATAAACAATTGAAAAACAAATCTATTTTATTGATTGAGGACAACAAAATCAATCAAATGATCACTCGTAAAATGCTGGAAAATAAAAACATTACCTGCGAGATTGTTGACAATGGGGAAGATGCTGTAGAACTTTTAAAAATCAAACGCTTTGATATGATTTTAATGGATGTTCATCTTCCTGGCATTAACGGAACTACAGCAACAAAAATGATTCGTGAATTTGATAAAGCCACTCCTATTATAGCATTGACAGCAATTTCTCTTGACGAAAATCGAGACATGCTTCTTTCTTACGGAATGGATGATGTAATCACAAAACCTTTTGTTCCAGACGAATTCTATAGCACTATTGCTAAGTTTTTTGATTAATTAAGATTCCTAAGTTTCTGAGATACTGAGATTCTAAGTTTTCTTTATATACTCTAAAATTGTGGCATCAAAATCTTGCTGATGATTGATGAAAGAGCTTTTTATTGGCAGATAATATAACTGATCAACCAGATCCGAATCTTTTAAGCGCACATAATCTTTTTCGGTAGTAATAATTTTTCTTCCGTTTGCCTTGCGTAGAATCGAATCTAAATCGGCATCAGAAAAATGATGATGATCTGGAAAAGTAAGACATTCATCGCTTTCATTTTTTAAATAATCAAAAAATGGTTTCGGCTTTGCAATTCCAGCGATTAACAATTTTGATTCTGACTTAATTTCTCCAACTGCAATTTTTTCGCTTTTACCATAAATGACTATATCATAATCTATGAAAGTAAAAAAGACTTGCTGAGTAGCATTTAACTTCAATTTCAATCTAATTTTTGCCTGCTCTTCTTCTGCTAAAATTTTAGGGCATTTTGTTACTACAACAATATTGGCTCTTTCTGCTCCACTCCTACTTTCTCTCAAATTTCCTGTTGGAAGCATAAAATCATCTGCATACAAATCTCCATAAGAAGTCAGTAAAATATAAAAACCAGCTTTTACTTTTCTGTGCTGATATGCATCATCAAGCAAAATAATTTCAGGCTTTTCATTTTGTGAAAGTAATTGCATAATTCCGTTTGTACGATTAGCATCAACTGCCACCATCACATTTGGAAATTTTTGATAAAACTGAAAAGGTTCATCTCCCAGAATTTCAGCGTTTGAATTTTCGTCAGCCAAAACAAAACCTTCCGATTTTCTTTTGTAGCCACGGCTTAAAGTAGCCACTTTATATTTATCAGATAATAAACGAATCAAATATTCGATTTGAGGCGTTTTCCCAGTTCCGCCCACACTTAGATTTCCAACCGCAATAACTGGAAGATCAAATGAAGTCGATTTTAAAATTCCATTATCAAAAAGAAAATTACGGATTGAGGTTATGAATCCGTATAAAATAGCGAATGGGAAAAGTATTTTTCTAAGTATGTTCATTTTACGAAAGTATAATTTTTTATACTATTATTAGAAATTATAAAAATATAAAAATTGATAAAATTATACGCAAAGCAACTTTTGGTTATCTACAAAAATTAAAAAGAAATATCAGAAAAAAATCTAAAAACAATAAATTATTACACTACTTTTAGAACGATTTTTCCTTAAACAATTTAAAATCTAATCAAGAGAATTCTGATTAGAAAACTAATAGATCATGAAATTTTATTTTACGCTATTTTGTGTTTTACTTTTAAATTTAACTTTTTCACAAAATATAATATCGGGCAAATATTGCAAAATCGAAAATAATGACTATTCGTTTTTAGATACCATTCTTAAAAATAAAAAAATCGTTTTATTGGGAGAACAATCTCATGGTGACGGAGCTACTTTTGATGAAAAAGTGAATATCATAAAATATCTGCACGAAAAGCAGAAATACAATGCTATCGCTTTCGAAAGTGGAATGTATGATCAGTATAAAGCGTTTCAAGAATATTCGAAAAAAAAAACAGCAATAGAAGTTTTCGACCAAAGTATTATAGACATTTGGTCTGATACCAAAGCATTTCAAAATTTACTTCTTTATATTGAAGAACGCGCCAAACAAAAAGACACTATAAAAATCTTAGGATTTGATAGCCAGGAAGGAATTCTTTTTTCGAATCATTTTATGAATGATTTAACTGATTTGATCAAAAACAGAAAAATTAATATTGCTAAAAACAGTTTGACAAGAATAGAAAAAGCCTTTGTTTTTAGAGACTTGGAAAGTATTGCCAACAGCAAAAAAGATTCTACCGATTTGTATCAAGATTTTAATATTCTGGTAAACGCTCTCAAAGAAATACAAAATCCGACTTTCCATGAAAAAATGCTGAAACAGGTCATCAATAGTAAAATTTCTGATGTCAATTTTGAGGTCATGCAATTGCAAAACCAAAAAGTTGCGGTTCAAAATCCGAGAGACAAGCAAATGTCAAAAAATTTGATTTTCTTATCCGAAATGTATCCAAATGAAAAAATGATTTGCTGGGGAGCTTCTTATCATTTTTCCAAAAATATCGACCAAACAGAATTTACTGAAGTAACTGAAAGTTATTTGCAAAAGCAGTCAGACATGGAGCTTAAAATCACTGGTTTTACAGATTATACTCCTGGCGAAGGAGCAAAAATTCTTGAAGGAGCATTACCACTGGGCGGTCTTTTAAAAACTTATTTTAAAAATGAAGTTTATAGTATTGCATTTTCCTCTTACGAAGGATTTTATGGACGTGTAGATGGCAAAACTCTTCCAATTCTTACTCCTCCTGAAAATAGCATCGAACAACAAAATTCAAATAAAGGTTATAAAAAAGTGTTTTTCGAATTTGACAAGAAAGAAACTAATGGTTATTACTGCTCTGCATTAGGAAACATACCAATAAAAGCAAAATGGAATACTATTTTTGATGGTCTTTTTTTCATTAAAAAATCATATCAGCCTGAAACAAGATTATTTGAAAAAGAAAATTATGTACAAGCTCAAAACGATGCATTTGTCATAAATGGAAAAATAAACGATTTTAAAAATCATAAAATAATCGCAAATGCTGACGTCTCAATACAACAAACAAACAAAAATATTCTGGCAAATAAAGAAGGGGAATTTTCGATTCTAATAGATAAACCCAATTTTAATGACAAAATCATTGTATCGGCTTTTGGATATATTTCGGACACGATTTCAATTAAAAATCTTGTTGATACGAATAAACATTTTGTAAAAATAAAACTAAGACCATTTCATTTTCAAACTATTAATTTAAATGAAGTTGTAGTAAGTTCGACCCCAAAACCATTATCTGCAGAAGAAATAGTAGCAAAAGCTCAGATTAATATTGAACTCAATTACGATCAGAACCCGTACAATCAAACATTCTTTTTTAGCAATAAAGTAATTAAAAACAATGAAGTTATTTCTCATGACGAATCAATTATAGCAACCTATAATTCAACAGGAATGAAAGGTGTCAATAATCCTGAAGAAAAAATATTTGGAGAAATACAGCAAACCCGCGAGATTATTAAAAATACTTCGAAAAACAAACTCGGCAGCATGGCTACTTTTGCTTTTCTGTTTGATCGTGATCTTATTCTAAGCAAAGCCAATGTACTTTATAAACCCGCTTCTTATACGTTAAAAAAAGAAGGCATTGTCCCTTACAACGACCAGAAAGTCTACAAAATAAGCTTCCAAAACAATGAGCCTGGTGCATATTCTACAGGTTATGGTTATCCTGCACCAAAAAAATCATCTGGAGTTTTATATATCGACACGCAAACATTTGCTGTATTAAAGTATCAACATTGTGTTACCAGAGAACCATTTGAATTAAAAAATCAGGTTGGTAAAACTGCACAAATGAATCATAAAATCACAATAACGTATAAACTATCAGATGGAAAATATTTTATTAATTATCTCAATGTAATAGACAAATCGATTATCACTTCAACAGCTGATAATTCCTTTTTATACGACACCTATAATGTCAACAATCTAATGTCTACAGAAGTAAAAATGATAAATACTGAAAAACTCAATCGAGCGCTTTTAAAAATTGGCTTAAATAATTCAGTTCCTGAAAATTTAGATTTTTGGAAAAATAACAGTTTTATCCTGCCTGATGAAAAAATCATTTTCGATTTATGTTATTAACTGAAAATCATTTAAAACTAAAATTCACCAGAAATCTCAATTAGTAAAAGTCACATTATTTCTTTGATTGTAATAGTTTAGAATTTGGATTACTTTTGTTGTTCACCTTAAACCTTTTAAAATACGAATGAAAATTAAAGAAATAATAGCGGTTCTTGAAGAAATGTCTCCTTTGGCTTACGCCGAAGATTTTGACAACGTTGGACTTTTAGTTGGCAATTCGGAAACCGAAAGCACAGGAATTTTAGTTTGCCACGATGCCTTAGAAAATGTAATTGATGAAGCAATTGCTAAAAACTGCAATTTGGTAGTTTGTTTTCACCCGATATTATTTTCTGGAATTAAAAAAATCACAGGTAAAAATTACGTAGAACGCTCAATTTTAAAAGCAATCAAAAATGACATTGCTATTTATGCCGTTCATACGGCGCTTGATAATCATTCGCAAGGCGTGAATAAAATTTTCTGTGATGCTTTAGGATTGACAAATACCAAAGTTTTGATTCCGAAACAAAATTTCATTCAAAAATTAGTCACTTTTACCGTTCCAGATAATGCCGATAAAGTTCGAAATGCCTTATTTGAAGCAGGCGCAGGAAAAATTGGCAACTATGACAATTGCAGTTTTAACACTCAAGGCTTTTTTACTTTTCAAGGAAACGAAGACAGCAATCCAGTAATTGGAGAAAAAGGAAAACTGCATACAGGTGAAGAAATCAAAATCGAAGTAGTTTTTGAAAAACACTTGCAATCACGAATTTTAAAAGCGCTTTTTGCCAATCATATTTACGAAGAAGTAGCTTACGAAATTTATAATCTTGAAAATTCGCATCAAAATATTGGTTTGGGAATGATTGGTGAATTTGAAACTGAAATGGATGAAAAAGAATTTCTTCACTTCGTAAAAGACAAAATGATTGCTGATGGAATTCGTCATTCTGCTTTTTTAGGCAAAAAAATAAAAAAAGTGGCAGTTTTGGGCGGTTCAGGAAGTTTTGCTATAAAAAATGCAATTCAGGCTGGAGCCGATGCTTTTTTGACAGCCGATTTAAAATATCATCAATTTTATGAAGCCGAAAACAAGTTACTTTTGGCGGATATTGGTCATTTTGAGAGTGAACGCTATACAAAAAACTATATTGTTGATTATCTTCGAAAAAAAATTCTTAATTTTGCGATCATTTTATCGGAAGAAAATACAAATCCAGTTAAGTACTTATAAAATATGACGAATACGAAAGAATTAAGTGTTGAGGACAAGTTAAGAGCAATATATGATTTACAGCTTATTGACTCTAGAATTGACGAAATCAGAAACGTTAGAGGAGAACTTCCTTTAGAGGTTGAAGATTTAGAAGATGAAGTTGCAGGTTTAAGCACTCGTTCAGAAAAACTGAAAGGTGAACTTGAAGTGATTGAGGAGCAAATCAAAGCAAAAAAAATTGCTATTGAGGAGCATAAAGAAGTGATCAAAAAGTACACAAAACAACAAGAATCAGTACGTAACAACAGAGAATTTAATTCTTTGACAAAAGAAGTTGAATTTCAAGAATTAGAAATTCAATTGGCTGAAAAGCAAATCAAAGAAATGAAAGCTTCTATCGAGCACAAAAAAGAAGTTATTTCTAATTTAAAAGAAAAACTTGATGCTAAAAGCTCTCATTTAAAACATAAAAAATCTGAATTAGACGCTATTATGGCTGAAACTCAGAAAGAAGAAACTTTCTTAACTGAGAAATCTGCTGAATATGCTGCACAAATCGAAGACAGATTATTAGCTGCTTATAACAGAATCAGAAGCAGTGTTCGTAACGGATTAGCTGTAGTTTCTATCGAAAGAGGAGCTTCTGCTGGATCTTTCTTTACAATTCCACCTCAAACTCAGGTTGAAATTGCTTCAAGAAAGAAAATCATCACTGATGAGCACTCTGGAAGAATTTTAGTTGATACGCAATTAGCTGAAGAAGAAAAAGAAAAAATGGAACAATTGTTCGCAAAATTCTAAATATCAAGTCCCGATTAAATCGGGACTTTTTTTTTGCATTTATTTTAGCCACGAATTACACAAATTTTCACTAATTATTTTTTTACCTATAATAATGTGAATAAAAAATTCGTGCTAATTTGTGTAATTCGTGGCAGACTTTTTTTTTACCTTTAGAAAAAAAATTAAGTTTTGGGAATTAAAAAAGGCATTCGTTTTATTACTTTAAAATCAGTTGGATCTTATATTAATTTTTTGAGTTACGTTCGTCCTCAGAAAGCTACAGAACTTTCGTATGCACTTTTCAGCCAACCACGAATTGGCCGATTAAAAAAAGAAGAACTTCCAAAAGTTTTGCGACATACAGAAACAGAAATATTTCATCATAACGAACATCATTTCCAAACCTACGTCTGGAAAGGAAATGAAACCAAAATTCTACTAGTTCACGGCTGGGAAAGCAATGCTGCTCGCTGGAAAAAAACTTTACCACATCTTCAAAAATCTGGAAGTACCATTATAGCTATTGATGCACCCGCACACGGGCAAAGCAGCGGAAAAGAATTTAATGTTCCGCTTTATGCTGAATTCATAAATAAAGCGGTAGAAAAATATCAGCCCGAAATTATCATTGGACATTCTATTGGTGGTGCTGCATGCATTTACCATCAATATTTGTTTCCGAATACGAGCATCAACAAAATGGTTATTCTTGGTGCTCCTTCAGATTTAAAAACTTTGATTGACAATTATATTTCGATGCTTAGTTTGAATAGAAGAATGTTGCCTCTTTTGGAAAGTAAATTCATAAACCGTTTCAACTTTAAGCTAGAAGACTTTTCAGGTCAAAAATTTGCATCAGAAATTACAATTCCCGGTTTTATTGCTCATGATACGGCAGACAAAATTGTTGCTTTTGCAGAAGGAAAAAAAATAGCTCAAGGCTGGAAAAATAGTCAATTTATTGAAACCAGCGGTTTAGGTCACGGAATGCATGATGATGAATTGTACGATAAAGTGATTGAGTTTCTTTTTGAAGGTTCAAAGTAACAAAGTTGCAAAGGGACAGAGGTTTTGTCGCATTTTTGTCATTCCGAGGAACGAGGAATCTCCGTAAGAAACTCCGCTTCTAAAATCGCCAATCTTTGTCACGTTACTCTTGAAGATTCCTCGTTCGGAATGACAAACTTTATAGGAAATCTAAAAGTCTAACAATCTAACTTGTCTAAACAACAATTTTAAAATATTTCAACAACTCCTTCTTTCCTTTTGCAGTGACAATTATCGCTCTTGAATTTTCGGTTTTCCTTAACCAGTCTTCATTTTTCATTTTATTGAAAAGCAAAGTTCCAACTGAACCCGCAATATGATTTCTTCGTTCGCTCCAATCTAAACACGGTTTTAAGAAAATTCGTTTTTGTTTTTGCGCTTCTTCCAAATTAATTCCAAAATCCGAAAACCATTTTTTTCCGTGTAGACTTATTTCAAAAACATTATCCCTCTCGACAATTATTTCTTGTTCCAATAAACTATCCGCAAGAGCCACGCCTACTTTCCCTGCTAAATGATCGTAGCAAGTTCTGCAGAATTTTATTGGCGGATAATTTTCTGGTTTATTTTTTAAAGAAACTTCTGGTTTCGGAACTAAACTTGCCATTGCTTCAAGCGCGTACGCGACTTCTTTATTTGAAAATCGGTAATATTTATGACGCCCTTGTTTTTCTACACAAAGCAAATCGGCATCGAGAAGTTTTCCCAAATGCATACTTATATTTTGTGGCGAAGTATTGGCTGAAACCGCTAATTCTGTAGCTGTAAAAGCTCTTCCGTCAAGCAAAGTCCACAAAATTGAGGCGCGTGTTGGATCGCCAATTAAAGAGGCCGTTTTTATAAATTGATCTTCCATTTAGGTATTCATAGTTAAGTGCAGAATGAAGTATCGCCTTGTAAAGTTAAATAACTTTGCTAAAAACATTCCAAATGACTTCGACTTTATTCCTTCAATCTGATATCGAAAATCCTTATTCGAATTATAAAACCATGTTACAGAACAATCCCGTTTATTGGGATGAAACAAATAAAATATGGGCAATATATCCTTATGAAGATTGTGTTTCTATTTTGAAAAATCCTAAAGCAGAGATTCCAGCTGTAAACCCAAACAACGAGCAAAAACTGAATAAACATGCTCTAAATATTCTAACCAATTTAACCCGATTGTCAAACGGAATACAACATGAAATTTCAAAAGAAATTGCAATATTGCTGTTTTCAAAAATGAAATCTGTCGATATTAATTCTATTATTTCTCAATTAATAAAAGACGATTTGACTGAAAATAAAATAGATTGGGTAAATTCGGTTTGCAAAAAAATGCCGGTTTTAGCTGTTTTGAAAAGTTTTGGTTTTGATGAAAAAGATTGTGAGTTTATAGCAAACCAAATAGAATCTTTGGTTAAAATAATGCTTCCGCAGAAAACAGAAGAGCAAGTAAAATCTATCAATGAAATTTCTGAACAAATCTTTTCAATCGTAGAGAAACAGCTTTTTCAATTAAACATTTACGGATCTTTATCATCAAAAATTTCGGAGCCAAATTCGCTTTCGCTTGACGAAATCAAAACAATTTGTGTTAGCAATTTAATTGGATTATTTATTCAGAGTTTTGATGCTGGAAGAGGAATTTTGAGTAATTCGCTTTTACAGATTTTAAACAAAAAAACTTTTTCCAGTAGAACAGAAATAGAAAAATCGGTTATCGAAACTTTACGCTTTGATCCGTCCATTCATAATACAAGACGAATTGCAACCGAAGACATTTCTATTGGCGAAAGCCTAATTAAAAAAAATGATTCAATTTTAGTTGTGCTTGCATCGGCAAATCGAGATCCGAAGAAATTTGAAAATGAATCAAAATTTGATATTGAAAGAAATACTAATGCTGAAAATCTAACTTTCGGAATTGGCGGTCATATGTGTCTCGCTAAACATTTTTCGATTCATTTGGCGACTGAAGCTTTATGGTTTCTATTTAATAAATTTAAAGCCATTGCAATTTTAGAAAATAATATTCAACATGAACCCATGATCAACGCCAGATTGCCCAAAACAATCTGGACTTCATTACAATAAAAAAATAAAAATATGATAGCTGTAATTTTTGAAGTGATTCCTAATGAAGGAAAAAAAGAAGAATATCTGGATATCGCCGCGAGTCTGCGTCCGGAATTAGATAATATTGAAGGATTTATTTCGATAGAACGATTTCAAAGTTTTTCCGATCCTTCAAAAGTTTTGTCTTTGTCTTTTTGGCGAGATGAAGAAAGTATTCAGCAATGGCGAAATATTGAAATGCATCGCGCCGCACAAGCCAAAGGCCGAAATGAAGTTTTTAAAGATTATCATTTACGAATTGCATCTGTAGTTCGTGATTATGGAATGTTCGATAGAAAAGAAACTCCAGAAGACAGTTCCATTTTTCATGATTCGTAAAAAAGATGTTGAGATTCTAAGTTGCTATCCCGATAGCTATCGGGACTAAGTTTTTTTTCTAAAACCTAAAATTCTAAGATGTCTAAACTTTTGCCTACTTTTGCAGTATGGAAGAAAATCTTAAACGTCTTAATAAATTTATTGCCGAAACGGGCTTTTGTTCTCGTCGTGAAGCTGATAAATTAATTGAAGAAGGACGCGTAACAATAAATGGTGCTGTGCCGGAAATGGGAACAAAAGTTTCGCCAGAGGATGAAGTGCGCGTTGACGGAAAATTAATCGTTGAGAAAAACGAAAAAATGATCTATTTGGCATTCAATAAACCTGTCGGAATTGAATGCACGACCAATCTTGAAGTAAAAAATAATATTGTTGATTATATTAATTATCCTAAACGAATTTTCCCGATTGGACGACTGGATAAAGCCAGTGAAGGCTTGATTTTTATGACCAATGATGGTGATATTGTAAACAAGATTCTTCGTGCCAGAAATAACCACGAAAAAGAATATACGGTTACAGTAAACAAACCTATTACTGAACGTTTTATTCAGCGAATGGGAAATGGCGTTCCGATTTTAGATACGGTTACTAAAAAATGTAAAGTAGAGCAAATTAGCAAATACACTTTTAAAATCATTTTAACGCAGGGATTAAACCGTCAGATTAGAAGAATGTCTGAATACTTGGGTTACGAAGTTACGGCCTTAAAACGTATTCGAATTATCAATATTTCGTTGGATGTTCCAGTTGGAAGATACAGAGATTTAACAGATGCTGAAATTAAAGAATTAAATCAGTTAATTGAACCTTCGAGTAAAACGGAAGAAGCAAGTTTTCCTAAAGTTGAAAGCTCAAGTTCCAATTCAGCTTCAGCTCCAACCAGAAGAAAAACATTTGTTTCAAAACATGATCCTCGATTTAAAAAAAGAGGAGATAATAAATAAAGAAAATCCCATTCTGAACGAATGGGATTTTTCATTTTATTTCCTTTTATCCAAAAACTCATAATATAAAGCTTTAGACAAAAAGCTTGAGTTTTGATAATTCGAAATCAATTCTTCTCTTACTGCTTCTGCATATTTTCCATCCAGATTATTCTTTTGCAAATATTCGCGACGGACATCATCATTGAAATTCAAACCGCTTAAAAAAACTGGCTCTACTCCTTTGTTTACTGAAATATTATAATTGGTAACAAGACTTCCCCAATTTACATAACTGCACAAAAGAATCGTTCCGTAGAAATACCAAACCATCTGATTGAAAAGATACGCATTAGTTTTTTGTTTTCTGATTTTCTGAAATGAAACTACCAATCCGATAATAGCTAAGATTAAAAAAGCATAAACTCCAAGACGTTTATAGGTTAAACCATAAAAAGAAACATATTCTGTATTCTTAATCATGGCACTTACAATTAAAATGACGTTTAGTACAAGCCAAACTTTTGCCAAGTTCTTTAAAGATTTGGCTTTTTCATCAAAATTAAATCCGCCTTTAAAATAAAAAAGGATTACACCAACTGCCATTAAAATTGAGAAGATAACCGCGTTTACACGTTCGTGTGTATCTGCGCTTAAATTTGTTTTTTCTACAACTTCGAAGAATTGCTCATAATCGTAAGTTCCAATAAAAACTAAAAGCATAATATTCAAGAGAAACAATGTGATTTCGCCACTTTTTCTTTCGAAGTCTAAATCAAGAAAAGAAAAAGTGCTTTGGTCTTTGACTTCAGAAATAGCACTGAAATCATTATTCAGCTTTGGATTGAATTCGTAACAAGCATCTGGAACCCAATAATTCCAAAAACTGAATGAAATATAAAAGCCTAAAATGCACATCGCAATTAATTGAGGCAGATTAATATCCAATTCATAGTCTGTAAATAGTGAAGAGAAATGATCGCTTCCGAAAGAGTAAACGATAAAAAACAATCCAAGAAAAATGATTGGAATAACAACAAACGCCACTATTTTTTTAGCAAAATCATTGTGGATTTTTCTTTCTGGAAGCCATTGGCTGAAAAGAAAAATACGTCCTACTGATGTAAATCCGTTTAAAATTATTAATGGAAAGATCTGTATCGTTTTGAGTTCGCCATCTTGTGTTTTAAATTGTAAAAACAAAATTGATAAGGCCAAGGCAAAAAACGATGCCGCATCTCCATACCACGCAAAGGCAAAACATGACAAAATAGAAGTCATTACCAAAACAAGGTGTGATCTATCTACAAGCTTTTCTTGAAAGAAATAACTAATTAAAAGTGTTAGCAAAACGCCAAAAATAGAAATATTGATTCCAACAGATTCGTTGTAAAAAAGCAGTATGAAAACCGCTGTACATGCGAAGATAATTTGATGTTTTTTCATGGTTTTAGTTTTTAAAAGTACTTTGTAATTCAAAGTTTTTAGGTAAAAAATTTTAGATTCTAAGATTTCATTAATTTTTCGAGGTAAGAAAGGTGCTCTTTAAACGCCGCGCGGCCAAGCGGTGTTACCTGATAAGATGTTTTTGGCTTTTTGCCCACAAATTCTTTCTTAATCTCGATATATTCAGATTTCTCCAATGCAGAAGAATGACTCGCTAAATTACCATCGGTGATATTCAAAAGCGTTTTCATCTCGGTAAAATCTACCCAGTCGTTAACCATCAGAACGGACATAATACCCAGTCTGACACGGCTTTCGAAATCTTTATTTAGTTTGTCAATAATTCCCATTCAATTATTTGTATTTTTTGAACATTACTAATCCGTATAAGATATGCAGGATTCCGAATCCGAGAATCCAGAAAATCAATCCATACCCAATAAAGAAAAGAGCAATTAATCCCAAACAAAGTTCGCAGAAACCTAAATATTTTACATCAGAAAAAGTATATTTTTCTGCATTAATAAGCGCTAAACCATAAAAAAGCAAAGTCGATGGCGCAACCAATCCGAAGTAACCGTGATACATCATCGCTAGACAGAATATACCTCCTACAAACAAAGGAACTGTTAAGTTGAATAGCATTTTTTTTGTAGCAGATGTCCAAATTGGCAGATTGTATTTTCGGCTTTTTCTAATGGTGAAAAAGATTCCGAATGCAAATGCGCAAACTAAAATTCCGATTCCTATCCAGAATAATTCTGAAACTAAATTAGCGGAATATAATCTATGTTCTTCGGTCAAATAATCCATTCCATTTGCCTTGAACAATTGGTATACATAGATTCCACCAATTAAAGCCGAAAGACCCGCGAAAACTCCTGAAAGTCCGCTTAACGATATAAATCTTGAAGAGCGCTCCATCATGGAACGAATATGTGCTAAATCTTCTTGGTGCTTTTGATTCATAATTAAAGTACTTTGCGTTACAAAGTTATTATTTATTTTGAATTGGCAAGTAAAAAATGTGAAAAAATAATTGTTTTATATCTTAATCTGTATTCTGTTCCTTTAAATGTATAATCCCTACGGGATATTTATGTGGGTATTAATAATTTTGAGCTACCGATATTTCACTCCTAGCGGGGTTATCTCGGAGAGATTAAATATTAGTATAACAATAATTTACGTCGTTTTTTTGTCCCGTAGGGACTATATTTAAAAGATATCCAACAAGACCTAACAGGTTTTAAAAACCTGTTAGGTCTCTCCGTAAAGTTGCGTGAGGGATAGTAGCAAGCTACCGAAGTAGCGCGGATAGCCCGACCCCGACCCGTTGAGAGGGCGTATAAGCGCAAAGTATATTTGCCCTCTCAACGGGTCGGGGTCACGCCCAAATTATAAAAACAAAAAAGCCCATTCTTAACGAACAGGCCTTAAATGTTATTTAAAGTTTTAGAACCATCTTCTGCGTTTGAATAAAAAGACTCCAAAAGTAGATAGAATTATGGAGACTAAAAGTAAGATCCAGATTCCGTATTTGCTTTCTTCTAATCCGTTTGGGACATTCATTCCGTACAAACTGGCAATTAGGGTTGGAATCATCAAAATGATTGAAATTGATGTCATTTGCTTCATGATATTATTCATGTTGTTTGAAATTACAGAAGCGTAGGCATCCATCATTCCAGTTAAGATGTTATTATAAATGTTGGCTGTGTCTTGCGCCTGATTTAATTCGATTTCAACATCTTCTAACAATTCTGGATCGTAACTAGCTTTGTGCGCTTTTAGATTTTTGATTCTTTGAAATAAAACGTCATTTGCTTTTAGAGAAGTAATGAAGAATACAAAGCATTTTTCGATTTGTAGCAAGGCTTGCAATTCTTCGTTTTTGATTGATTTCTCTAAATTATCTTCTGCCAGTTTTATTTTCTGGTTGATTTGTTTTAGATATTTCAAATACCATACGCTTGAAGACAAAAGCAATCTTAAAACTAAATTGAAATTGTCTTCTATGTCGATGTTTTTGCGCTGTGAATAAGCCACAAAATCTTTTATGATTTCTGTTTTATAAAAGCTGATAGTTACGCAGATGTCGTCTTTAAAAATGATCCCGAGCGGAACGGTATGAAACGGAATTTTGACATCGCCACTTTTAATAGGAATGCGCATAATAATCAAAGTCCAGCCGTCTTCGATTTCGATACGAGGTCTTTCGTCGATATCCTCGATATCATTGTAAAAAGCTTCAGGAATTTGAAGTTCTTCTAATAAATAATTTTTATCTGATTCTGTTGGAGATTCGATATGAATCCAGCAATTTGAAGTCCATTTTTGGATTTCTACTAATCCGTTGTTGTTTGTGTAAAAGGCTTTCATTTCAAAATACAGGTTTTTAGCGCAGCATTTTGAAATTTCAAAAGCTGCTTAATTTAATACTAACGAATAATAATAATCGTCCATTTGGAGAAGTGTTATTTTTTAAAGTGCTGCAAAAGTATCCTTTATTTTTAAGAACCGAAACTTTAAACTATTAATTATATATTAAAAACGACAAAACCCGTTCGTTTGAACGGGTTTTGAATATTATTCAGGAAGAAATTATTGATTTCTTGCGCTTCTCATTTTTCTTGCTAAAAGTGTATTTTTAAGTAACATTGCAATTGTCATTGGTCCTACTCCACCTGGAACTGGCGTAATGAACGATGCTTTTTTGCTTACTCCGTCAAAATCCACGTCACCTTTGATAACATACCCTTTTGCATTTGAGGCATCTTCTACACGTGTGATCCCAACGTCGATAACGGTTACTCCTTCTTTTACCATATCTGCTTTTAAGAATTCTGGAACTCCTAAAGCTGTGATAATGATATCAGCATTTTTAGTGAATTCAGCTAAATCCTTAGTACGACTATGAGTCAAAGTAACTGTAGAATCTCCTGGATTTCCTTTACGGCTCATTAAGATGCTCATCGGACGTCCTACGATGTGACTTCTACCAATTACAACGGTATGTTTTCCTGAAGTTTCAACTTTGTAACGTTCTAACAATTCCATAATCCCGAATGGTGTTGCTGGAATAAAACTTTCCATTTCAAGAGCCATTCTTCCAAAGTTAGTCGGGTGAAATCCGTCAACGTCTTTGTCTGGATCGATTGCTAATAAGATTTTTTGCTCGTCGATATGTTTTGGCAAAGGCAACTGAACGATGTATCCATCAAGGTTATCATCTTCGTTCAATTCTTTGATTTTTGCTAAAAGTTCGTCTTCTGTAATAGTTTCTGGTAAAGCAACTAAAGTTGAATCAAAACCGATTTCTTGGCATGATTTTACTTTACTTCCTACGTAAGTTAAACTTGCCCCGTTATTACCCACTAAAACTGCTGCTAAATGAGGCACTTTTCCTCCAGCTGCTTTTATAGATTGAACTTCGATTGCAATTTCGTTTTTAATGTCGTTAGATGTTTTTTTACCGTCTAGTAGTTGCATTGTGTTTTGTTGTTTTTGTTTCAGGTTTCAAGTTTCATGTTACTGTTGAAACTTACTATTAATGTAATTAAAAAAGTTTCAAGTTTTGGCCTCTTAACTTGAAACCTTAAACTTGAAACTTTTTCTTATTTTATCTCGGCATTCCTCCTGGCATACCACCCGGCATCCCTTTCATACCTCCCATCATCTTCATCAGATTTTTTCCGCCTGGGCCTTGCATCATCTTCATCATCTTGCTCATTTGGTCAAACTGCTTCATCAGCTGATTTACCTGCTCGACTTTTGTTCCCGAACCTTTAGCGATTCTGGCTTTTCTTTTTACGTCGATAATGGCTGGTTTGCTTCTTTCAGCTGGCGTCATCGAATAAATGATCGCTTCGATATGTTTGAAAGCATCATCTTCGATTTCAACATCTTTCATGGCTTTTGAAGCTCCTGGTATCATTCCAACCAAATCTTTCATATTACCCATTTTCTTTACTTGCTGAATCTGCGTTAAGAAGTCATCAAAACCGAATTCGTTTTTAGCGATTTTCTTTTGGAGTTTTCTTGCTTCTTCTTCGTCAAATTGCTCCTGAGCTCTTTCAACAAGAGACACAACGTCTCCCATTCCTAAGATACGCTCTGCCATACGTTCTGGATAGAAAACGTCAATTGCTTCCATTTTTTCTCCAGTACCAACAAATTTGATTGGTTTGTTTACAATAGATTTGATTGAAAGCGCTGCTCCACCACGAGTATCACCATCTAATTTCGTTAAAATAACTCCATCAAAATTCAAGATATCGTTGAAAGCTTTTGCTGTGTTTACAGCATCTTGTCCTGTCATAGAGTCTACAACGAACAATGTTTCTTGTGGTTGAATTGCTTTGTGTACACGTGCAATTTCATCCATCATTTCCTGATCTACTGCCAAACGTCCAGCTGTATCGACGATAACAACATTGAATCCGTTTGCTTTGGCGTGTTTGATTGCGTTTTGAGCAATCTCTACAGGATTTTTATTTTCTGGTTCTGAATAAACCTCAACTCCTATTTGATCTCCAACAACATGAAGCTGATTGATCGCCGCCGGACGGTAGATATCACACGCTACAAGAAGTGGTTTCTTGTTTTTCTTTGTTTTTAAGTAGTTAGCTAATTTCCCTGAGAAAGTAGTTTTACCAGAACCTTGAAGTCCTGACATCAAAATAACAGTTGGATTTCCTGATAAGTTTACACCAGCAACATCTCCACCCATTAATTCTGTCAACTCATCTTTTACCAGTTTTACTAATAATTGTCCTGGCTGTAAGGTTGTCAATACGTCCTGACCAATTGCTTTGTCTTTTACTCTTGCTGTAAAATCTTTAGCAATTTTAAAGTTAACATCGGCATCAAGTAAAGCACGACGAACTTCTTTTAAGGTATCGGCAACGTTTACTTCTGTAATTTTACCGTGTCCTTTTAATATATGGAACGCTTTATCTAACTTATCACTTAAATTATCAAACATATCTTTTTGTTTATTTGAAGTGCAAAGATAATCTAATTAGATATTTCAGGCAATTTTTATTTATACGCAATTTTTTGCCACAAAGGCTCAAAGGCTCAAAGTTTTTGTTTCTCGCAGATTTAAAAAGATTTTAGCAGATTTTAAAAAATCTTTTCAATCCTTTTAATCTGTGGCTATAAATATAAAAGGCGCAAAGAATAAGACCTTTGCGCCTTTGTGCCTTTGCGGCTATATCTTTTTAGAATTGGAAGTAAATAAACGGTTGCGAACCTGCTACCGCAGTTGCGTATACAATCCAATAAACAAATCCTAAGATTATAGCTTTTACTAATAATGGAGTTTTGTCGAAAACCGATTTCATTCCGTTGGTGAATGTTTCTGGTAAGAAATGCCAAACGTAACCGAACAACATTAATCCAAATACATTTTTATATCCTAAGACAATTGTTTTCCAAAGTTCCGGTTCGAATGTTAATTGTCCGATATTATTAATTACTTGTAGTGCTGTTTCAAAATCTCTTGCTCTGAAGAAAATCCAACAGAAAACTACAAAATGAAATGTAATTACGATTGAGAAAAATCTCCATAAGAAATTCGGGTTCTTATCTTTCTTTGAAGGAAAGAATTCCATGAAAATTTTATGAACCGCTAAAGCTAATCCGTGAAGTGCTCCCCAAACTATAAACTGCGCTCCTGCTCCGTGCCACAATCCTCCTAAAAGCATTGTAGTAAACAAGTTGAAATTGGTTACTAAGGTTTGTTTTATTTTGCTTGACAGTAAAAACGATAAAGCAAAAATTAAGATACTAATTCCTGCAATGAAAAGCGGAATTACACTTTCATTATAACAAGACATTCCCCAAAGCAATAAGCCAAAGAAAAATAAACTTGGAAATAAATATCCAGCGAAAGAACCTTCTCGGTTTCCACCAATCGAAATGTATAAAAAGTCTTTTAACCAAGTTGAAAGCGAAATATGCCATCTTCTCCAGAAATCGGTAATCGAAGTTGATTTATATGGTGTTCTAAAGTTGACTGGCAATTTAAATCCAAGCAGTAATGCAATACCAATGGCCATATCTGAATATCCTGAGAAATCGCAGTAGATCTGAATCGCGTATCCGTAAGACGCCATTAAGTTTTCAAAAGAAGTATAACTCATTGGCGTATCAAAAACACGATCAACAAAGTTTACAGATATGTAGTTTGAAATTACCGTTTTCTTTATCAAACCTCCAATAATCAAAAACAAAGCATTGTTTACGTCTTGTTTCGTCAGATTCAATTTTTGGTAAATCTGAGGAAGAAAATCTTTTGCACGTACAATTGGCCCAGCAACTAACTGTGGAAAAAACGAAACGAAGAATAAATATTCAATGTAATTTTTTGTCGGTTTGATTTCTTCTCTGTAAATCTCAATAATATAACTCATCGACTGAAAAGTGTAGAACGAAATTCCAACAGGAAGAAAAACATTATGAAGTGCAAAATTACCATGAAACATGTCATTGTAAGTCACAATCAAAAAGTTCATGTATTTGAAATAGCCCAAAAGTGCCAAATTCAAAATAACACTTATCACCAAGTAAAATTTCTTAACGCTGTCTCTGCTTTCTCTGTAAATAATCTGGCTCAAACCATAATCTACTACTGATGAAAGCAATAAAAGCAGAAAGTAAATTCCGCTTGATTTATAGTAAAAGAATAATGAGAAGAGAATAACATATGTTAATCTCAAATAAAATGTTTTGCGTAAAAAACCATACACAAAATAGAAAACCAGAAATAAACCTAAGAATAAACCGGTATTGAATAAAAGTTTTTCGTCTTCATTATAAACGAACCAACTTTTAACTTGTTCTATTGTAATTGCACCAAAATTTTGAATGAACCAATTATTAATGCTCTCTATTGTCGTCAACTTACTTCTTTAATTTAAAATTATCGTATGATCTTAAAATCGCTTGAGTGAACAAATCTCCTTGTTTCTCGTATCCCTTTTTAGAATAATGAACCCAATCTGGTCCAATTAGCCCTTGTACTTTTAATTGTCTGATTCCGCTCATACCTCCAAATTCGTCGTACAAATCCCAAACGGCAAGACCGTCTTTTTGGGCTATATCTATAATTTGTCTCGCGTAATTATCAATGTAGTGATTTGGCTTTCGTCTTAACAATGATGGCGGAGGCGTCATTACAATTATAGGAGCGTCTATTTTTTGTGCTCTTACATTATTGATAAACTCTCGTAACTCTTTAATATAATTCTCTGGATCTAAATGATCATAACTTTCATTTGTTCCCAGTGAAAAAACCAGCAAATCGGGATGCAATGATTTCAACTGCTCAAAAAACAACGGATATTTATTGTAATCTGAATATTTAGCTCCATTTACTCCAATACTGCTATAAATTACTCCTGGAGCGTCTTTTTCTAAAACAATTCCGTTTAGCTCATAATCTTTTGCCTCTTTGTTTGGAATCAAGAAAATTCGGCTTAATGCATTTTCTGAATTATAAAAATGCGTATAAGAATCTGATTCGATTGCCAACGGAACAAACTCTGACATTGAAATCGTCTTTGCTCTTGTCTCGTTTGTGGCAATTTTTAATGTTCTTCCTGCACGAATATTATTCCCTTTTAAACGATTGTCTCTTTTAATTTCAGCAACCGAAACATTGTATTTATCTGCAATTGTTCCAAGCACTTCGCCTTTTTTAATCTTATGGGTAATAACTCTTCGCTCGGTTGTCTGAATAGAATTGATTTTAGACGAAATTGCCAAATCGAACATATTCTGATTCTGGGGCGTAATAATTTTTATTGTATTGAATTTATACGCTGGATCTTTTACATTCATCTCCATTACAAATCCGCCAGAATCTCGCCAAAGCCCAATTCCGCTTATCCCAATCGGACATTGTTTAAATGGGTGAATATTTCTATAGCTTTCCCAAGTTCTGTTAGATCGAAAACGTTCGTTGTAAGATCCGTTTGTTTTGGCCAATTGATATGGAAATACTAAACCACGCCCAGCATTGCCAAACCTCTGCTGCAATTTTTTTCTGATTTCATTGGTCATCAAGTCGCCTTGAATATGCGAATCGCCAATATGCACAATATTGATTTTTTGATTCTTCTGATCTTCATTTTTTTCCAGTTTCTCAAAAAAATCGCTTATCGCTTTTGCGTTATAAATCTGGCCATCAGAAGGAGCATCAATTGCTGCTGTATCCACTTTTTGAATCATACTTTCGTGTGTTGGCTGTACATCTGTTTTAGGAGTTTTTTCATTTGTTGTAAAAAAAAGACAACAAAAGAAAACCATAAGTTTATTTATCATACACTATCTTTTGTTACTAAAATGGAATCGGGTCTGGCTCTTTTTACTGGTTTTGGCTTAGTTCCTTCAGCATCTCTTTTTTGTCTGAGTACTTTATATTCTTCGTAACCTTTATTCAATTGTTCGTAAAGCAAATTACCAATCGCTTTTGCGCCACGCTGGTTAAAATGCGTATAATCTTTATTTGCTTTTGCCGGAGTTTCGTCAACCCATTTTATCATAGAACCGTCTCCACCCATTAAAGTATATAAGTTTACAAACCCTGCATGAGTTTCTAAAGCATAATGTTTTTGCGCTTTCATTAAAGGAACTACCGCTGAATCGGTTTTCATTTCCAAATCATATTTTGTCGATTTATCAGCAGTTGAAACGATTAAAATTGAAACACCAGGAAACGATTCTTTAATTTTATTAACGGTCTTTGTCATTCCTCTTTCATACCAAGAATAATTTTTAGTTCCGTAATTTAAAACGTTGGTCCCGTAATGAAGGATAACCAAGTCATATTTCAAACTATTATTGAAAGCTCTCATTACATCAGCATTGAACATAGAAATTGGAAGTCCTGAATTTCCTCTCTGAGAGAAATTATCTACGTGAACTCCGCTTCCGTTATCAAAATTAAATCCGTAAATCGGAATAGAATCTGCCTGAACAAAATTAGCTTTAAAAGCTTTTAAACTTCCCGATGAAACTTTTAACGTGTTCACTAAATTATTTGGAGAAAGGCTTTTCTTAATTGTATCTTTTCCGATAATGAAATTCACTTTTCCTGTTTTAGCAGCACGCCCATAAAATAATGTGGCGTTATCTAAAGAAGTTGAATATTTGTTCAATCCAGCTTCGTACTGAACCCAAGTAGGATTAGATTTATCATTTGCAAAAAACACATGCCCATTAACTCCAAAAGGACTTGTTGGTCTTTTTACATTTAAGTAAGATTGCGTTTTCCAGTTTTTAGAATAAGTTGATTTTACAGAACCTCTCGAAGCAGCAGATTCTGAAGTGATAGGAACAAATCCAACTCCATTTCCTCCAAAACGTTCCTGATAATTGGTACGAACATCTTGAACGATTAAATCGCCATCAGTCATAGAATCTCCGTAGTAAGCGATTCTAACTTTGTTCTGCGGATTTTTCTCTAACTGATACAATTTTTCATAGAAAGAAATCAGGTATTGATATCCTTTATAATTTTCGAATGTCTCAGCAGGAAATTCGATTCCTTCGGTTTCATCAAAAACAATTTTCTGCTGATTCAGCTCTTTTTCACTTTCAGCAATACTGTCCTTATCTAAAGAAAGAGAATCTTGGGCAACAGATTCTAAAAGCAGACTGTCTATTAATATATTTTTAGAATCTAACTTACTCTCAGAAAATATTTTGTCTGGAAGGATTTGTTTGAATCCAATAAAAGCCACCAATGCCAAAGCTACGATAGCAAAAGACTGAAAAAAATAAGACTTTGTATTCACTTAAATAATTATAATAAAGTATGAAGGACTGCATTCAAAAACTAAACCAATTAATAACGGCTTAGTTACTGCAGAAAAAATTTGTGCAAAGATAGAATAACATTTTGTTTCTATTTCATTTTAACAGGAAAGTAGAACAAAAAAAAGAGGTTAGAAAAATTCTAACCTCCTTATCAAAAAAAAATAAAAAAAACAAAGCTAATGATTGACTAGATTTTTGATGTTTTTAAAAGTACCCTATATAAAAAATCTATTCGAGATTATTAGTTTTATTAGAATGTAGTAGTGCTATTTGCCTGGTAAGCGAAATTAAAAGTGTAGTATGGCGACTCAGAAGTTAATGTTGGACTTGCAGGTGCATCTTTATAATAACTCAATATTTCAAATTTTGCATATTTACCATCGTGTGTTTTTACTACAAATACTTTTCCTGCAATAGGAGAAATAATATGAGTTTCTGCATTATAAGAATACCAACCTTTTCCGCTTCCTGTCGGAATTGAATAAACTGTTGATGCATCTTGAGCAAAAGTACTTGCCGCAGGAAATGCAGTTACACTAGCAAATGTACCAGACACAATGCTTACTGCGCCAGATCCTGTTCTTTCTGGTTCATCTGTAAGACCAATTTTAGCTCCTCCATTTACAATGATTGTAGTCCCACGGAAAGCAATATCCCAGCTATTGTCTGTTACCAACTTATTTTGAGAAAAACTAAATTTTGCAAATGCTCCACCTGCTGGTTGTCCCTGACCGCCTGTCTGAGGCGCAGCAATATTAGAAACTTTTGTAGTTACCACTGGTGCTACTTCTTTTTTATCATCATCGCTGCTGCAAGATGCTGTAAAAATAAATAATGCTAAAAGCGAAAGTTTTAAGAATTTTGTTTTCATTTTGAAAATGGTGTTAAATAAATATTGATTAAAAATTATATTGAATTCGTGCAAAAAACTGTCGACCTGCCAAATTGCTAATTTGGCTAGGATCTGTAAAATCAAATAGATTATTGGCTCCAGCTTGAAGCATAAATTTATCTGCGATATATTTTGAAATTGACAGGTTTGTTAAAAAGTAGCCATCAACAAATGTGTCATATTTGTCAAGCATCTGATTACCGTTTGTATCAAACATTCCGTATTTGCTTCTGTAAAAAACACGCAAATTGATGTCGGTCTTAATTTTAGGTATAGTGTAGGCTAACTTAACATTGGCAGTATGTTTTGATCTGTTAAACAATCCAAAATAATCGGATTTTTTAATCTGAATGGTCTGCAAATCTGAGTTGCGGATGTAATGGTAATTTTCGAAATTATCTAGAACCGATTTGTCTTTTGCTGTTAAAAACTGATACCCAAATGATACTGATAATTGTTTTGTAAAATCATAAGTTGAATTAAACTCTAGACCATAGGTAAAGATTTTACTAATATTAAAATAACTGAAGACATTCTGACCATTCGTTTTTTGGGCAACAACTCGGGTATCAATCAAGTTCTCTATTGAATTATAGAAAGCATTTACGTCTAATCTTAATTTATTTCTCTTATAAAAAGTTCCAAAATTGACATTTATTGAGCTTTCTGGTTTCAACGGTTCTCCAAAATTTACTCCATCTACTCTAGACAAAAGTTGGCCTTGCTTTTCAAGCTGATTTAAGCGGTCTTCTGCAACATTATATCCCAAAACCGTGTATCCAACTGACGGATTTGTAAAGTCGAAATACAATTGACGAAAATCTGGCGCTTTATATCCATAGCCTACAGAAGATTTTAGAGAAAAATTTTCATTAATCTTATAATTGACTGCTAATTTTGGACTAAACTGGGAGGCATATTCACTATGATTATCATATCTAAATCCAGCAAGAACATTCCATTTTTCGGTTGGATTGTAATCGTATTGCAGATAAATATATTGGGAATTAAAATTTACTTGCTTTTCAAAATAGGTTCTATCTAAAGTCTCATAATTTAATCCAACTCCACCTGTCAGTTTATCATTTTTTAATGAAAGTGTTGTTCGAATTTCTGGCCGAACTAACCATTGATTGTAATAGGCACTCTCATAAAGAGCGTTATTCTTATCATTTAAAAAGGAATCATTTTTGTAATTTGTAGTATAAAACTCATATTCAGAATACACTTTTGAGCTCCATTTATGCTCAAATTTAATTTGCGAATTCCATTCTTTTTCTTTTGCATCACCTTTGTAGTTTTCAGAATCGATAATTGCTACGTTATCCATTTTCATATCGTAAAAACGGTTATTTACAATTAACTTTAAATTCTCCGAAAAATCGTAATATATTTTAGGCTGGATTGTAAAATTATAAAATGGCTCTACATTTTTTAATGGTGTACTTTTATCTAAATCATAACCATCTGTAGAATAAAAATTAGCAAAAAGATTAGCTGAGAATTTCTTCTTTTTCCACAGCAAATTTGTGTTAGCATCATTGGTATTAAAAGTTGCGTATCGATAAGAAAGGCTTCCTGTAAAAGTATCTTTCTTAGGCCTTTTTGTAATTACATTTATTACTCCTCCCATTGCTTCAGAACCATACAATGCTGAAGAAGCTCCTTTAACAATTTCAATTCTTTCTATATTTCCCACAGAAACCCTTGATAAATCCAAAACTCCTGCACTTCTTCCTACTAACGGCACTCCATCAATTAAAATCATGGTATAAGCTGCATCCAATCCCTGCATTTGAATTCCTTCAAAACCACTTTCGTCAGGAATTAAAATAATACCGGTTTGCTCGTTTAAAATTTCATTTAATCTTGTAACGCCTGACTTCATAATCGCTTCAGATGTAATAATTGTCATGGGCAAAGGCAATGACGAAAGTACTCTTTCTGTTCTAGTTGCAGTAGTAACTTTAACTTCTGATAATTCATTTGTTTCCACACTATCTTTTTGAACCTCCTGAGAAACAGAAATTTGACAAAAAAGCACAACAGCAAAAAGAGTAATTTTAAAATTCATTATTTTTATTCAGTCTTAATAATCGAGGCAAATATATAACTATTTTTAATTGTTCTAAATAAAATTTATATATTTGCGAAAATTTTAAAAACAAAACAATAAGTTATGATTTCAAAAAGCCTTTTTTTGTCAGCCGCTATGGCTTTAACATGTAGTCTTGGTTTTAGTCAGGACAAAAAACAACAAGACATAAAATCAATTAAATCAATGTGTGGTTGTTATGAGGTAAAGTTTAACTTCACAGAAACTTTCTCATATCCAAAAGATTCTCTTACTTATAAACCTTCTGAGACCAAACACGAATCTGCTTTAGAGTGGGTAGAGTTATTAGAAGATACTCCTAACAAAATTGTGATGCAGCATTTACTTATTGTAAGTCCTGATATGATCATCAAACACTGGAGACAAGATTGGCTATACGAAAACACAGACTTATATACTTTTGATAAAGGCAATTCTTGGAAGTACAAGAAATTAGACAAAAAAGCGGTTAAAGGCCAGTGGACTCAAAAAGTATATCAGGTAGATGATAGCCCAAGATATGAAGGGTCTTCAACATGGGTACATGTTGATGGGCAAGATTATTGGGCAAATGTTGCAGATGCTCCGCTTCCAAGAAGAGAGCAGACAAAACGTAACGATTATAACGTTTTGAAAAGAAGAAACATCCACGAAATCACTGCTACAGGGTGGAATCATGAGCAAGACAATGATAAATTAGTTCGCGACGATACTGGAAAAGATGTTTTATTAGCTCAAGAAAAAGGATTTGACGTTTACACTAAAGTAGATGATTCTAAATGTATTGCTGGACAAAAATGGTGGAAAGAAAATAATGCGCTTTGGAAAAATGTTCGTGACAAATGGCAAACTCTTTTTGACAGACACCAAGACTTAAACTTAGAGGCTAAAGTGGACAGAAAAGCTCTTTATTCTCTTTTATTTGACTTGAAACCAGATACTGCAAAAGCAGAAACAGATAAAATCATTGACAAATTTGTTAAGTAATTAGAATTAGTTGTTGTAAAAAAGCCTGAAGTTTTGAAACTTCAGGCTTTTTTTACTTTCAATTTTATTATAATGGGTTTTGAACTATTAGTGGGTTTGCATCTATTTCTGCTTTTGGAATCAACCATTGCCATCTTTTATCTGAAGAAACAGCAGTTAAAACTCCATTTGTAATACCTATATCATGATTTGAACCAGTTCTGTCAAGAGGAGAATCTGTGCGTTTTAAATCGTAGAATCTAAAGCCTTCTCCCCACAACTCAATCCTTCTTTGAAGTAAAATTTCATCAACTAATGCTTGTCCAGAATTTGTTGATAATGTATATGAAGGATTTCTTGTTTTTTCAAATTCAAAAAGTATGCTAGCCGCATCTGCATTTCCAAGTCTTGCTTTTGCTTCTGCTTCTATTAAATACATTTCTGCAACACGCATATATGGGACATCACATCTGCTATCTCCAGTACTTATAGCTAAAAATTTTTGGCTGGTATAAGGGAATTTCGCAAAATTCGAAGGAAGTGCTAATGCAGTATGTTTTCCAGTTTTATCAAATATAGCAGAACGAACATCTGTAGAAGGAATCATATTATATAGCTTACTGTTAATTGCCTTTGGACAAGAACGAATTACTGTTGAACTAAAATTCCTAGACATATAAGCTCCGAAGTTTGCAAAATATGTTGTTTGTACTTCATTAATATGGCTTCCCCACATCCATTCTCTGTTATTAAAATCATTAAAACCCAAAGTATATTCTGCCATTGGCATTAAGGTCTTACCGGCTCTAGCTTTATTTGCATATTCGGCCGCAATTGACCAATTCCCCTGCGTCAAAGCTACTCTGGCTTTTAAGCCTTGAGCCACTTTCAAATCTAAATGTGAATTATTCGGTTTTGTGTAACCTATTAATAAAACATTAGCCTCATCTAAATCTTTATTTATTTGAGCATAAACTTCTTCAACTGTTGAGCGTGGAAATTTATCATTTCCTACAGTCAAGACAATTGGCACACCAAGCTGAGAATTTGTTTCACCATTTACATATCTTTTACCAAATAACTGTACCAATTGATAGTGACAAAATGCTCGGTAAAGCAAAGCTTGTCCTTTTACAATTTTCTTATCAGCATCGGAACCAATTGCAGCATCTGTCGCATTTATTATTGTATTCGCATTTCTAATAATTCTATAATAGGTTCTATATGCAAAACGGAGTTCTGTCGAATTTTCATTGTTCATTGCGCTCCAATTATACACTGTCAAAAACCATCCATTAGTAATTGGAAAAACTACATCGTCACCTGCAATATCAATTTGTTCCATTAAACCTCCTAAACCTCCTTGACTCTGATCCTCATAACTAACATATAAAGATCTATGAATGCCATTCAAAAGTGTCATTAAATTCTCAGTTGTTTTTGTTGCTCCTTCGTAGTCAACAAATTCAGTTGGCTTTTTATCTAAAAAATCATCAGAGCATGAGCCTAAAAAAGTTAGCACTATAAATGCGAATAATACTTTTATATAATTTGATTTCATAATATTAAAAATTTAAATTCACTCCTAACGAAATTACTCTTGATGGTATATATCTATTTTGAGTTGTTCCATTAAAAGTTTGAGTTGGATCCATCCCTTGACGCTTTGTAAACAGCATTAAATTTTCTCCGTTTATATATACCGAAGCATTATCTATTTCGAATTTTGATATAAACTCTGAAGGCATCTTATATGATAAATTGACTTGTCTTAATGATAAATAATCAGAACCTATTAGCCATCTATCAGAAGCTGCACTTGCTGGAGTATTTCTATTGACATCCAATCGAGGCACATCAGTTATGTCACCAGGCTTCTGCCATCTTCTAAAAATGTCTGTACTTAAAGCAGATCCATAATTATTACCAGTATGCATTAAAACAGCATAATTAGTGTCATACATTTGTCCTCCTATTTGATATGAGCATATTACATCTAATTGCAGTCCTTTATATTTAAATGTATTTCCAAAACTTCCAAACAAATCTGGAATAGCTGAACCCGCATAATGGTATAATGCTTTATTTTGATCTGTAGTCACATTTACACCATTTACAATTCTTATTGAAGTATCACTTGAATTTACAAATTTTGGATCTGCTACAAATAAGGCGTATCCGTCCGAAGGATCAACACCATACCAATCTCTTAACCAATAATCATAAATTGAATGTCCTACTGAAAGTTTTTTACTTCCGTTAATAATTTCTCCTTGAGGAAGTTCTGTAATTTTATTATTAATTGTTGACGCATTGACATTTAAATTCCAAGAAAAATCATTTGTTTTAATGATAACACCATCTAATGAAATTTCAATCCCCTTGTTGACCATAGAACCAATATTTTCTACTCTATTGTCTAGACCCGAAGACAAAGGATTAGGAACTGAAAAAATTAACCCGTCAGTATTTCTATTATAATACTCCACACTTCCCTTTAATCTGTTTTTGAACAGACCAAACTCTACAGCAATATCTTTTTGAGTATTAACTTCCCATTTTAAATCTGGCGCAGCTGCAGCATAAGTTACAATACCGCCTTCACTTCCATTATCATAACCTAAACTATAAGTAGGCTGGCTAACATAGTAATTTAAACCATTAATTTTTGAGCCCGCATCATTAGTATCGCCAATTATATGAGAATCATTTCCAACTTGTCCGATCGAAGCTCTAAATTTCAAATCATCAAGCCAAGTATAATTCTTTAAGAAATTTTCTTTAGAAATCACCCACGCACCGCCTAAAGACCAGAAGTTACCCCAACGATTATTCTCCGCAAATTTTGAGGATCCATCTCTTCTTAATGATGCTGAAAAAATATACTTATTCATGTAATCATAACCGGCTCTTGAGAAGTATGATTCTGTTGCATAATTTCTTGTAAAAGAAGTCAAACCTGTAGTTGTTGCATAGTTAACATATTCAATAATATCCGGCGTTACTTGACCTGTTTTACTGCTACTGGTCCAATTTGTTTCATAATCGAAACTTTCATGCCCTAGTAATATATTGAATGAATGTTCTCCTATTTTCTTAGAGTAGTTCAAAAGCTGGTTATAAGTAATTCCAGTTAGAACTTTATCCTCTTTTGCCATTAATCCAGTTGGCGCTCCATCCCCAATTTCAGTATTGTAAGAATAAGTTCTATTTCGATATGTTTTGTCAATAGAAGCATTTGTTGTGAACTTTAAATCTTTAGTAAATGAAATTTCAAAAAAAGTTCTTGCTGAAAGCGCTAATCCTTTTACTACATCAGTATCATTTAAAGTTTCATAAACAACGTTGCGCCCATTTGATGCTCCTGAACCTCTAACAGTCGAATAAATTCGATCGCCATTTGCGTCAAGCACATAATCGCCATTTGTCGTATGATCAAAAACAGGATAAATCGGTCCCATTGTTCTTATAGTTCTAAATGGATTTTTGAATGAACTGGTATTTTCAACTCCATCAGTTCCTAATTTCGAATTAGTCAAAGTTCCTGATATATTTACACCTGTTTTAAACCATTCTTTTAAACTTGTATTTAAATTTAGCCTTCCCGTTGTTCTTTCAAAACCTGATTTCTGTATGTATCCTTCTTCGTCCAAATAACCTAAAGAGGCAAAGTAGTTTGATTTTTCAGATTTTCCTTGATAAGAGAAATCTACATTTTTACGAACTCCGGCTCTTTCCAATTGTTTTGCCCAATCAAGATCTTGAGGATACATTAACTTTGCATTAGGATTTAATTTGCCATCGGTTCCAACTATGCTTCCACTAGGAACATCAAATGGGTTGGTAACTAATACAACAGGTACTCTAGCAGACGCATAAAGATTTGCTGCATCTATTTCTGATTGATTGCCCATAGGGCGACTATTTCTAATTGCTTCCCATTCTAAAGGATAATAATCAAAAGCATTTACCCTTTTATAATCTTTAATAGATCGAGAGGTCATTCCAGTACTTACATTAAGGGAAAATTTATCCTTTTGCGACTTTCCTGATTTTGTGGTAATAATAATTACGCCATTCGCTGCTTTTGAACCATATAAAGATGTTGAAGAAGCGTCTTTTAAAACACTTAAACTTTCAATATCACTTGAATTTAAATTACTTATATCCCCAGCATATGGAACACCGTCTACTATATACAAAGGAGTATTTGATCCATTAATTGAACTAAAACCACGGATTCTAATTTCTGGAGCTGCACCAGGCTGTCCAGCAGAACTTTGAATTTGGACACCAGATGTCGCTCCTTCTAAAGAAGAAAGAGCATTTGTTAAAGGCCTGTTCTCCAATTGCTCTGATTTTATTTGAGTAGCAGACCCTACATAAGATGTCTTTTTTGCTGTACCATAAGCAACTACTACAACCTCATCCAACTCTTTTCCGTCTTCTTGCATCTTAGCATTTAGAACAGAACCAGATCCAACAGTCAAATTAACATCTTTGAATCCCATGTATGAAAAAGTCAAAATATCTCCAGTTTTAGCATTTATTACATACTTCCCATCAAAATCTGATTGTACTCCAGTTTTTGTGCCTTTGACCATTACATTTACTCCTGGAATTGGACCATTTGCATCCGAAACCACTCCTGTAATTTTTTTCTCCTGAGCAATGCTTGACTGCAGAATCAGAATGAAAAAAAGCATTATAAGTCCTTTTAATTTTTGTTTCATTATTTTGTTTTTTTAATTAGAGAGGGCGAACTTAAAAAATTAAAATAATTTTAACAAGAATCAATTTACTTTTAACATTATAATTTGAAATATTAATACTACAAATTACATACTAAATAACTTATGCGATATTAAAAAAGCTTTTTATGATAGCTTATTGGAGAAGGAAATTAATTACTGAACTTTAATTAAGAATAAAAACCATCCAGTATATAGATGGTTTTTTCATTCTTTTCATCTCAACTAAAAGCGTACTAATTCAAAATAGTTAAAAATGAATATTAGAAGAATTGACTTAAAACTTTATCACTTGCATTGTAATACTTACAAAAGCCAGTGCAAAATTACCTAAGAATGAGACTACAAAAACGCCATAGAAGCCAAAAAAGCAATAAAAAAAGCCAATAGTTTAAAAACTATTGGCTTTTTCTTTTAACTGTATTTTAATTTCTTACATTCTTTCTGGAACTTCAATTCCTAGCAAATGAAATGCAGATTTAATTACCTCAGCAACTTTTTGAGAAAGCTGCACTCTGAATATTTTTTTAGTCAGGTCTACTTCTCCTAAAATATGTACTGATTGGTAAAACGAGTTATATTCTTTTACTAAATCATAAGTATAATTCGCAATTAATGCCGGACTATGATTTTGAGCCGCATTCTGAATTACTTCTGGGAAAAGCTCGATTTGTTTTACCAATTCTTTTTCTTTCTCGTGCAGTTCTTCAATTTCAATTTTGTTAGAAAAATCAAAGTCAGCTTTACGAATTATGGACTGAATTCTAGCATATGTGTATTGGATAAACGGACCTGTATTTCCAGCAAAATCTACAGACTCTTCTGGGTTGAACAGAATACGTTTTTTAGGATCTACTTTTAAAATGTAATATTTCAAAGCTCCTAAACCAATTGTTTTGTACAATTTTGCTTTTTCTTCGTCAGAATAGCTGTCTAGTTTTCCTAAATCTTCTGAAATCTGTTTTGCTGTATCGGTCATATCTTGCATCAAATCGTCTGCATCTACAACAGTTCCTTCACGGCTTTTCATTTTTCCAGAAGGCAAATCTACCATTCCGTATGATAAGTGATATAAGCTTGAAGCCCAGTCAAATCCTAATTTTTTCAAGATTAAGAATAACACTTTGAAGTGATAATCTTGCTCGTTTCCTACAGTGTAAACCATTCCTCCAACATCTGGCATATCTTTTACACGCTGAATCGCTGTTCCGATATCTTGCGTCATGTAAACCGCTGTTCCGTCAGAACGTAAGACGATTTTACGATCAAGACCTTCGTCAGTCAAATCAATCCAAACAGAGCCATCAGGATCTTTTTCAAAAACTCCTTTATCCAAACCTACCTGAACAACATCTTTCCCTAATAGATAAGTATTGCTTTCGTAGTAATATCTATCAAAATCAACTCCTAGATTCGTATAAGTTGTAGCAAAACCTTCATAAACCCATTCGTTCATTTTTTTCCAAAGTGCAATCACTTTTTCATCACCAGCTTCCCATTTCTTAAGCATATCTTGCGCTTCAATAATAATTGGAGCTTGCTTTTTGGCTTCTTCTTCAGTTTTACCAGCTTCTACCAAACCGTTAATTTCGTTTTTGTAAGCTTTATCAAACTCTACATAATATTTACCGACCAATTTATCTCCTTTTAAACCAGAAGTTTCAGGAGTTTCTCCGTTTCCGAATTTCTCCCAAGCCAACATCGATTTACAGATATGGATTCCGCGATCGTTGATAATTTGCGTTTTGTACACTTTTTTTCCAGAAGCTTTTAAAATCTCTGCAACAGAATATCCTAACAAATTGTTACGAACGTGTCCTAAGTGCAAAGGTTTGTTAGTGTTTGGAGAAGAATATTCTACCATAACTGCTTTTTCATCTGGACTTGGAGCCACAAAACCGAACTGCTTCTGGTCTTTAATTCCGTTAAAGAAATTCACATAATAACTGTCTGAAATTACAATATTCAAGAAACCAGAAACTACATTAAAGCGAGCAACTTCAGAAACATTTTCAACTAGATAATTTCCAATTTTATTCCCCAATTCAGCTGGATTGCTTTTAATCACTTTCAATAAAGGAAAAATTACCATTGTAATATCTCCTTCAAACTCTTTTCTAGTAGTTTGAAACTCGATTTTATCAACAGTAACATCAAATAATGCTTGTATTGCTTTTTGTATAGAAGGTGTAAGAATTTGTTGTAATGACATGTAAACTTATTTTAAAGTGAGCAAAGATACTGCTTATTCATCAATTAGAGAAAATCAAAAACATATTAAATTCGAGAAAAGAGTTGCAATTTGACAAAAAAGCGCATTTTTTAATTGTTAAAATTATCAAAAAATCAAAACCCTAATCTCTTACAAAACAGCCAATGAGAAAAAAAAATATTTTTTTTTCTATAATTTCTTGTAACATATCAACCGCAAAAGAGTCTTAATAGAGACTTTAATTTTTTGAAGTCAGGAAAAAACAAAAAAAAAGAAAAACTAACAAAACGAAATCATCATCAATCAAATCAAAAATAATCAGTAAAAAAATCATGAAATTAAAATTCTTTCTGTTTGCATTATTAGGAATAATTGCAACTGCACAGGCCCAGAATACTGGAAGTGTTTCTGGAAAAATTACAGAGAAGTCAAACAACGCACCCATTTCTTATGCAACAGTTTCGCTAAAAGAAAATGGAAAAGTAGTTTCTGGTGTTAATACAGATGACAACGGGGACTTTTCATTTAAAAATATTGCTTTAAAAAGCTATACTATCGAAATTCAATATATCGGATTTAGAAAATATATTGGTTCTGTACTTTTGAGCGAAAACAAAAAAACGGCAACTGTAAATGTTGCTCTTGAAGAAGAAGCTACTCAACTTAAAGGTGTTAACATTGTTGCTGAACGTTCTACTATTGAACAAAAAATCGATAGAAAAGTAGTTAATGTTGGTAAAGATTTAACTACAGCTGGAGCTTCCGCATCAGATATTATGAATAATATTCCTTCTGTGAATGTAGATCAGGATGGAAAACTTTCGCTTCGCGGAAATGATAATGTTCGTGTATTAATTGACGGACGTCCAACGAATATTGATCCTGCTCAATTATTGAAACAGATTCCTTCAACTTCTATCAAGAAAATTGAATTAATCACGAACCCAAGCGCCAAATATAATCCAGAAGGAATGTCTGGAATCATTAATATTATTTTGCATAAAAATGCAAACACTGGTTTTAACGGAAGCTACAGTGGCGGTATTACTTTTGGTGAAACTGCAAAATATAATCAGTCTTTAGATTTAAACTATAAAACTGGAAAAGTAAATTTCTTTGGGAATGTGGGACAAAACTTCGGAAAATATCATAACAAAGGTTTTATCCAAAGATTTGATCAAGATATTACTCAAAATATAGATGTACTAAATGATAATGATTCTTACTTATACAAAATCGGGATGGATTATTTAATCGATGACCACAATACTTTATCTATCTATACTAACCAGAATAAATCTACAGGAAAAGGTTATGTGGACACTAATATTGATTACAATAATGTAACTGGTTCTGATATTTCGAATATCTTTCAAAAATCAAGATATTGGGGGCCAGATCAGGTTGGAACATACAATTTAGCATACAAACACATCTTCAAAAAAGAAGGTCACACTTTAGATTTTGAAGCCAACTATAGTGACAATAAAGAAACTCAAAATGCTTCTTTTGATACTGAAACGACAAAAATAGACAATACTGCAGGGAATGTCTTCTATGAAGATTATTTGAAAGGAACCAGAAAATTAAGCACAATAAACGTAGATTATGTTAATCCGTTAAACGAAAAAACAACGCTTGAAGCTGGTGCTGAAGCAAGAATTACGAGAACAGAAAACGATTATATTACCGGAAATCCTTTGCTACCTGTTGCGGATCAAACGTCTCACTATACTTATGACACAGATATTTATTCTGCTTATGTAACATTTGGACAAAAATTCAAAAAACTAAGCTATCAAGTAGGTGCACGTTTTGAAAGCTATAAAGTTCAAGCCAACTTAAATTATGGTAAAGATAAATTTGATGATGATTACATTACTTTGTATCCATCAGCTTATTTAACATACAATATCACTGAGAAAAATACTTTACAGTTAAGCTACAGCCGTCGTGTTGACCGCCCTAGTTTAGAGCAGACAAAACCTATTCGTGAATTTGCTACTCCGTTAGTTACTTCGATAGGAAATCCTGACCTAAGACCTCAGTTCACCAACTCAATTGAAGTAAATTATACTAAAACTCTTGAAAAAGGAAGTTTTACGGCAGGGGTTTTCGTGAGAAGCATTAATGACCAAATTAGTAGAATTTTATATCCTGATCCTAACGATGCAAGTGAGCAAAAGCAAATTATGAGTTATACAAATTTTGATCATAATACTGCTTATGGATTTGAAATGTCATTTAATTATAAAATCACAAAATGGTGGGATATTCAGCCATCGATTGATTTCTCAAGCATTGATCAATCAGGAGTTATATATGGTTTTATTCCAGAAGAAAATCAAATTGGACCTAAGAACAAAACGGTTACTGTTGCCGCATTTAATGGACGTATGAACTCTAACTTTAAAGTAAACAAACGTTTAAGTTTCTTAGCTTTCGGATTCTATAGAGGTGCAACAGATGGACTTCAGAACAATAGTCACGAAATGTACAAAATGGATATTGGTACACGATATACATTATTAGACAACAAAATGAATTTAAGTGTTCGTTTCAATGATGTCTTTAATACTATGAAATATGCTTTTGATACCGAAAATCCTTACCCTCAAGCTGGGCAGTTCAAATGGGAAAGCCAAACAGTCTATTTTGGTTTAACTTACAATTTTGGAGGCGGAAAAATCAAAAATTTACAGCGTAAACAAAGAGACGACAATACTAACAAAGGTGGAGGCGGAATGTTCTAATCTTACCTAAAAAGATTTTTTTAATAATTTTTAAATATTTCTTGTAAAAAAAAGTCTGGAGATGCCACTCCAGACTTTTTTTGTTTTTTGTAGATATTTATAAAAAGTTTCGTAATTCTTTTATTTCTTCTGGATTTGCAATTTCAGAATTATCGGTGATTGCTGAAGAATGATAAAAAGTCAGATCTAATTTATCTTGCAACAATTTTATATTTGAAGATCGTAAACCACCACCTGGCATAATTTCTATTCGATCTCCAGCCAATTCCTGAAGTCTTGCTAGTGCCAAAATTCCTTCCTCTACATTTACTCCTTGACCAGAAGTCAGAATTGTTTTGAAACCGCAATCAATTACCGTTTCAAGAGACTTTTCAGGATTTTTAACCACATCAAAAGCGCGGTGGAAAGTACACGACAGCGGATGCGCTAGATGCACTAATTCTTTATTTTGCTTTTTATTTACTTTTCCGTTTTCCTTTAAGATTCCGAAAACAAAACCGTCAACGCCTAGTTTTTTATAGTGCTTAATATCCTGCTTCATTTCAGTAAGTTCTTCATCCGAATAAACAAAATCACCACCTCGAGGTCTTATAATAACATGCATTTTTATATTTAAACTTTCACGCACTTTCACTACCAAAATAGAATTTGGAGTAGTTCCTCCCAGTTTCATGTTTTCACATAGTTCAATTCTGTCCGCACCATTTGCTTGAGCAATTAACGCCGATTCGTAATTAAAGCAAGCTATTTCTAGTTGATTTTTTTTCATTTTGATTTTATTAAAGGGCTCCATTTCGCTCAGCCTTACAAACTTCAAAACAATTATGTCCAATCTTTGTCACCCTGAGCGGAGTCGAAGGGCGCTCCTATTGGAACGTGGGCTTCGACTCCGCTCAGCCTGACAAGTCGCTTATATTCTACTGAGCAAAATCGACTGCTAATTTACTACTAAACATCCTTTTTATTAAAATTTTCATGAGTTGTTTTATTCAAACATTGAGAAAGTTTTTTCAAATCTTCCCATTTATCTTTTATTATAGCTTCTTTCTTTTTTCTGCTCCAGCCTTTTACTTGCTTTTCAAATGCGATGGCTTGCGTTACATCATTGAACTCTGTGCAAAATACCAACTCTAAAGGTCTTTTATTAAATGTATAGCTTTCTTTGTTTAAACCATAATTGTGTTCATTTAGTCTTCTATTTATATCATTTGTCATTCCTGTATAATAACTTCCATCAGAACATTTCAAAATGTATACATAATATATTTTCATAATTTCTATTTTCAAAAAAAATAAAAGTAAGAAAATTAATTCAAAGAAAATGATAAAAGTGGGTACTTGGAACGAGGGCTTCGACTCCGCTCAGCCTGACATACCACATAATAATATGTTCAATCTTTGTCTTCCTGAGCGGAGTCGAAGGGCACTCCTATTGAAACGAGGGTTATACTCCGCTCAACCTGACAAACCACATACCAATATGTACAATTTTTGTCTCCCTGAGCGGAGTCGAAGGGCACTCCTATTGGGACGTGGGCTTCGACTCCGCTCAGCCTGACAAATCTCTATAAAAAAACCTGCTCCCAATAAGAAGCAGGTTTTAAAAAATATAAATGTAAGATGATTATTTTACCATTTAATAATAGCACTTGCCCAAGTAAATCCACTTCCGAAAGCTGCTAAAACTACAGTATCTCCAGATTTGATTTTTCCTTGTTCCCAAGCTTCTGTCAGAGCAATCGGAATAGATGCTGCTGTTGTGTTTCCGTATTTCTGGATATTATTATGAACTTGATCGTCTGTCAATTTAAATTTGTTCTGAATGAATTGTGAAATTCTCAAGTTTGCTTGATGTGGAATCAACATATCAATATCTGAAACCTGCAGCCCATTTGCTTCTAATCCTTCATTGATTACTTCTGCAAAACGAACTACTGCATTTTTAAACACAAATTGTCCATTCATATAAGGATAATAACTTTCGTCATTTGGATCATTGTCCGCAATAATATCTGTTACCCAACGCGCTCCCATTCCTGGCGCTTGTAATGCTAACTCTTCAGCATGTTCTCCTTCTGAATGTAAATGAGTCGACAAAATTCCTTTTGTTAAATCTTCTTCACGGCTTAAAACTGCCGCTCCTGCTCCATCTCCAAAAATTACAGAAACACCGCGTCCGCGAGTAGTCATGTCTAATCCTGTAGAGTGAACCTCAGAACCGATAACCAAAATATTTTTATACATTCCGGTTTTAATATATTGGTCTGCAACAGAAAGCGCATAAACAAAACCTGAACATTGATTTCTAACATCTAATGCTCCAACTGTTCTTAAACCTAAATCTCTTTGAACCAAAACACCTGGTCCTGGAAAATAATAATCTGGACTTAATGTAGCAAAAACTACAAAATCAATATCTTCTTTGGCAACACCAGAACGCTCTATTGCAATTTTAGCTGCTTTTACTCCCATTGAAGTCGTGGTGTCTTCTCCACGAATAATGTGTCTTCTCTCTTGAATTCCAGTTCTTTCCTGAATCCATTCATCATTGGTATCCATTATCTTAGACAAATCATCGTTAGTCACCACATTGGAAGGAACATAATATCCTAAACCAGCTATTTTTGAATGATACATAATCAATTATTATTTATTAAAAATTTGGATTGCAAATTTACGCATACTTTAAAATATACGTATACAAAATACTATTTTTTTCGTTATTAGCAATTTAATATATTCTAATTATACAGCAACTTATGATCATTTACTTCTTGAAAAGACAGCATTCAGACATAAACATTGAAAAAAATTAAAAATCAGATACAAGATGTAACAACATAAAAGTATTTTAGACAAACATTTTGAATACTATTACAAACTCCTAAAATTTATACTATGAAATTAAAGGTTACGCTGTTTTTATTTCTAAATATAAGTTTTTTCTCTTTTGCTCAAGAGAATCTGACTTATCAAAAACCTTCTAAATCTATTTTAGATTTGGCAGATTACCAAAGAGCGCCTTCTGTATCTATGGATACCAAAAAAGAAAACATGCTCCTAATGTATCGCAACACCTATAAAACACTCGATGATCTCAATCAGGACGAAGTTCGTTTGGCAGGTTTAAGAATTAATCCCGTTACTAACATTTCAAGTACTGTAACTTATCTAAACAATCTAAAACTAAGAAAAATAAGTGGTAAGGAAGAAATTCAGGTTAAAAGCCTTCCTGAAAATCCGAAAATAACAAACATTCTTTGGTCGCCAAACGACAAAAAAATCCTATTCTCGCATACTACAAATTCTGGTGTTGAGCTTTGGGTTTTGGATGTGGCAACAGCACAAGCAACAAAACTTACAGAAGCTAGAGTAAATGCAAATCTTGGAAATCCGTTTAGCTGGTTTTTGGATAATGAAACTATCTTAGTAAAAATGCTTCCTAAAAATAGAAAGCCACTTTTGGATTCTAAAAAGGATCTTCCAACGGGACCAATTATTTCTAACACTTCGGGAGAGAAATCGCAAAACAGAACCTATCCAGATATGCTGAAAAACAAAAACGACGAAGCTAATTTTGAAAACTGCATCACTTCTGAATTATATAAGGTGAAACTAAATGGCGATGCTGTTTTATACAAAGATGCCGCTATGTTTGCCGGAGAAAGAATCTCACCAGATGGTAATTACATTATGCTGACAACCATTCAAAAACCATTTTCTTATGTCGTCCCATTAAATAGATTTCCATCCAAAACAATTGTTTACGATTTAAGCGGTAGAGAAATTAAAACAGTAAACGAGGTTCCTTTAAATGAAATTATGCCTAAAGGTTTTATGGCTGTCCGAAAAGGCAAAAGAGAAATGGCTTGGAGAAACGACAAACCTGCAACTTTATCTTATGTTGTAGCTTTGGATGAAGGTGATCCAGCAAATAAAGTTGACTTTAGAGACGAAGTTTTTCTTTGGGATGCACCTTTTGATAAAGACGCTTCTTCGTTGGCAAAAACGCCACAACGTTTTAGTGATATTACTTGGGGGAATGACAATTTAGCGGTTCTTTCAGAAGAATGGTACGATACGCGAAACACCAAAACGTTTTTAATAAATCCATCAAACCCAAGTCAGCAGCCAAAACTGATTACCGATAGAAATTCTCAGGATGTTTATTCTGACCCTGGAGTTTTCGAAACAAGAAAAAACGCATACAATAAATATGTTTTAGCTATCGAAAAAAATAACCTGTATAGAATTGGAGAAGGTTACACTAAAGACGGGCAATTCCCCTTTGTGGACGAATTCAATCTAGAAACTTTAAAATCAAAACGCATTTATACTTCTCCATACAAAGACAAAAAAGAAGATATTTTAGAAATTGAAGATTTTAAATCTGGAAAAGTATTAGTTCAGATTCAGTCAAAGACAGAATATCCTAATTATTATTTCAGAAATATTAAAAAACAAAACAGCTTAACACAAGTGACTGATTTCAAAAATCCGTTTGAAAGCATTAAAAATGTTAGCAAAGAAGTCATTAAATACAAACGTAAAGATGGTTTGGACCTTTCAGGAACTTTATATCTTCCTGCTGGTTATGATAAAACGAAAAAAGAAAAATTGCCGCTATTGATCTGGGCTTATCCTGCAGAATACAAAGACAGAAACAGCGCTTCGCAATCTACTCAAAATTCTAACGAATTCACATTCCCTTACTATGGATCGTTTGTATATTGGGTTACAAAAGGATATGTGGTTTTAGACGATGCCGCTTTTCCAATTATTGGTGAAGGAACAACAGAACCAAACGATAATTTTATTTCTCAGCTAGTTGATAATGCCGCAGCTGCAATCGATGCAGTAGATGCTTTAGGTTATATAAACCGTAAAAAAGTGGCTGTCGGCGGACACTCTTACGGAGCATTTATGACAGCAAATTTATTGACACATTCTAATCTTTTTGCTTGCGGAATTGCAAGAAGCGGCGCTTACAACAGAACGTTAACCCCATTCGGATTCCAATCTGAACAAAGAAATTACTGGGAAGCTCCAGAAGTTTACAATGCAATGTCTCCATTTATGAATGCAGAAAAAATGAAAACTCCAATTTTATTGGTTCACGGAGAAGCCGATAATAATCCTGGAACTTTTACTTTGCAGACTGAGCGTTATTTTCAAGCATTAAAAGGTTTAGGAGCGCCAGCAAGAATGGTTATTCTTCCAAAAGAATCGCACAGCTATGTGGCCAAAGAAAATATTCTACACTTATTATGGGAACAAGATCAGTTTTTAGAAAAGTATCTGAAAAACTAAATTCATAATTTGATTCCAAAAGTAAACCCGACAAGTTTCAAAAACTTGTCGGGTTTATTATTTTAACAATTAGAAATTATCTAATTTTCTAATTGACATTCCCTAATTATAAATAATTTAAAGCTAAAAAGACTTCTTGTTCGAGCGGTAAATCTATTTCGCTTTCAAAGAAAATCAACTGTCTTTTATAAACGGTTTCAATTAAATAATGGCTTCCTCTAAAATAGGTTCTCCTAATTTTCACCATCAATTTTGATTCTGAAACCATTTTAAATTGATGCGGATAAACTAATGTTTTATGAGTTTCGTCTTCATATGATAATAATAAATGAGTCGGAATTTCATTTACTTCACCAAACAAAGAGGCAACATATTTAATTTTCGGATCTTCATATATTTTTGAAGGATCGTCTTTAACTAAGACTTCCCCATTTCGCATTACGATTGCCTGATCTGCAAAAGACAAAGCATCGGTACTGTCGTGCGTAGCGATAATACAGGTAATTCCTTTTTGTTTTAGGTATCGAAATAAATTACGGCGTAAGGCATTTTTTCTAAAAGCATCAATCTGACTGAATGGCTCATCTAATAAAATGACTTCTGGTTCTAAAGCCAAAACTCTAACCAAAGCTACTCTTTGCTGCTGTCCTCCACTTAAGAATTTGGTCTTTACATTAGAGAATTGATCCATTTCTACCATTTCTAATAATTCCTGAACACGAAGTTTTTTCATGTTTGCAAAACCATTCGATAGAAACTTACCTACGTTTTCTGCAACAGTCTCGTATGGAGACAAATCAAAATCCTGCGCCAAATATTTCATGTAAGGCATTCCTGGAATCAAATTAAATTTTGGTCCTAAAACTGGTTTATCCCCATAAAAAATCTTTCCCTCGTCTAGATCGTAAAGTCCGTATATTAGTTTGAGCAGTGTACTTTTTCCGCAGCCACTCTCGCCAATAATGGCTATGTTCTGGCCTTTTTCAATAGAAAAAGAGATGTTTTTGATAACGGGGCTTTCGGTGTACGAAAAAGATATATTTTGTATGTCGAGCATGAGTTGTAATATGAGACGTCAAATTTACAATGTTTAATTTCTAAAGTCAAAAAAAAGCTGCTTCAATTATGAAACAGCTTTTTTTATATTTTATTTTGTTTTGAAATTATTTTCCAGCTTCCGCTTTAGCGTCATTTACCATTTTGTCATTTGCTGTAATTGAGAATTCAACACGACGGTTTTGAGCTCTACCTTCTGGAGTATCATTTGTTGCAATTGGATCTGCAATTCCTAATCCTGAAGTTTTGAAACGGCTTGCTTTTAATCCTTTAGAAACTAAGTAAGCTTGTACAGATGCTGCTCTTTGTCCTGAAAGTGTTAAGTTATATTCTGGTTTTCCTGTATTGTCAGTATAACCAAAAATTTCAATATTAGTATCTCCGTACTCAGTGAATACAGGGATCAATTTATCTAAATTAGCTTTTGCCTGAGTAGTCAAAGTTGATTTGTTAGTATCAAAACGAACTGCATTTTCGTTCAAAGTCAAGTGAATTCCTTCACCAACTCTTTCAACATCAGCACCTGGCAAAGCTTGATCGATTTCACGAGCTTGTTTATCCATTTTATTACCAATCAAAGCTCCAGTTCCACCACCTACAGCAGCTCCAATTACAGCTCCTAGTGCAGCGTTACCGCCTCTACCAATATTATTTCCTAAAATACCACCAATAACACCACCTGCTACGGCGCCAATTCCAGCTCCTTTTTGTGTATTATTTGCATTTTTTACTGAATCGCAACTTGTAAAAAAGCTAGCTAATACCAGTAAACTACTTAATCCTAAAACCGTTATCTTTCTCATTTTTTATACCTTTAAAATATTAATTAGCTCTTTGAAATTGGTAAGTCACATCTTTTACCTGACCTCCCACATTTATATTGTCTATCAACTGAAAAGAGTTATCAGTCACACCAGCAACTTTTAGCAAATAACCATCTCTTACTTTCTTAGCTTTTTCACCTGCATTAAGAATTTTAAGCACAAATAAACCTTGGTTGTTTATACTCCATACAATTGGAGAAGAAAATCCAGTACAACTTGGTGATGTCAAAGCCATATTCCCTTTATTATTATTTGAAATAAAACTCCAAGTACTTCCAATAAAACATTTAGAATCGGCAAGATCGAAAGAATTCACTTTGATATAATCTGAGCCTGGATAAGATACATTAGTTAGAACCCAATTCCCTTTTAGAGCTACCTGAGTTTTCTTGTCAAGTTTTGTTGAAAGTGTAGTAGCCTCAGAAGATGAAGCTGTTGTGGACGAAGATGATTTACACGCAAAAAACAGAGCGGCAATCATACACATTAAAATACTCTTCTTCATTTTGTACAATTTTTTTAGATTAATATTTGTCTTTTTAACAATTATTGTACCACAAATATACGATTCGTTCAGATATTTTTTGTTTTACAATCCATTTATTTTCTTTCAAAATTAACATTTCCGACATTTTGTCACCCAAAAAACAATTGGTATTCTATTTGAATAAATGAAAATCATCAAATTAAATCAAAAAAATAAAAAATATGGCAACAGGTAAAATTAATGTTTCAGTAGAAAACATTTTTCCTTTAATTAAAAAGTTCTTGTACAGCGACCATGAAATTTTCTTGCGTGAGCTTGTTTCTAATGGTACTGATGCTACTTTAAAATTAAAACACCTTATCAGCATTGGCGAAGCTAAAGTTGAATACGGAAACCCGATTATCGAAGTAAAAGTGGACAAAGAAGGTAAAAAAATCCACATTATCGATCAAGGTTTAGGTATGACTGCTGATGAAGTTGAAAAATACATTAATCAAGTAGCGTTTTCTGGTGCTGAGGAATTTTTGGACAAATACAAAGATTCTGCTAAAGATTCTGGAATTATCGGACATTTTGGTCTTGGTTTCTATTCAGCGTTTATGGTAGCTGAAAAAGTTGAAATCATTACAAAATCGTACAAAGATGAGCCAGCTGCACACTGGACATGTGACGGAAGTCCTGAGTTTACTTTAGGGCCTGCTGACAAAACTTCACGCGGAACTGAAATCATTCTTCACATTGCAGAAGATTCTCTTGAGTTCTTAGACGATTCTAAAATCAGCGGTTTATTAAACAAATACAACAAATTCATGCCTATTCCGATTAAATTCGGAACAAGAACTGAAACGCTTCCAAAACCAGAAGATGCTCCAGAAGATTACGTTAATGAAACTGTTGAAACTGACAACATCATTAACAACCCTAATCCAGCTTGGACAAAACAGCCTTCTGAATTATCTGATGAAGATTATAAAAACTTCTACAGAGAATTGTATCCAATGCAGTTTGAAGAGCCGTTATTCAACATTCACTTAAATGTAGATTATCCATTTAACTTAACTGGTATTTTGTATTTCCCTAAATTGGGTACAGATATGCAGATCCAGAAAGATAAAATTCAGTTGTACCAAAACCAAGTTTACGTTACTGACAACGTAGAAGGAATTGTTCCTGAATTCTTGACGATGTTAAAAGGTGTAATCGATTCTCCAGATATTCCGTTAAACGTTTCTCGTTCTGGTTTACAGGCAGATGGAGCGGTTAAGAAAATTTCTAACTACATTACTCGTAAAGTAGCTGATAAATTAAAAGCTTTATTCAACGAAAACCGTGCTGATTTCGAGCAAAAATGGAATGACATTAAAATCGTTTTAGAATACGGAATGCTTTCTGAAGAGAAATTCTACGAAAAAGCAGGTGCATTTGTTTTATACCCAACTGTAGATGACAAATATTTCACTTTAGACGAATTAAAAGAGAAACTAAAAGAAAACCAAACTGATAAAGACGGCAAACTTGTAGTTCTATATGCCGGAAACAAAGATGCACAGCACTCTTATATTGAGGCAGCAAAAGATAAAGGTTACGAAGTATTGCTTTTAGATTCTCCGATTATTTCACACTTAATCCAAAAAATTGAAAACGATAACAGCGGATTAACTTTTGTTCGTGTTGACTCTGATCATATTGACAACTTGATTAAAAAAGAGGAAAACACAATCTCAAAATTATCTGACGACGAAAAAGCAGCTTTAAAAACTTCGTTAGAAGCATACATTCCAAAAGCATATAGCGTTCAGTTGGAAGCGATGGATTCTCAGGCAGCTCCTTTCATTATCACGCAGCCAGAGTTTATGCGAAGAATGAAAGAAATGAGCCAAACTGGCGGCGGAGGAATGTTCGGAATGGGCAATATGCCAGAAATGTACAATTTGGTTGTAAACACAAATTCTGACTTGGCTTCAAGCATTTTAAATACTGAAGACAAAACGCACCAAGAACATTTAGTGAAACAAGCTTTAGACTTAGCTAAATTATCTCAAAACCTTTTAAAAGGCGAAGCGCTTACAGCGTTTGTTAAGAGAAGTTTTGAAATGATTAAATAATCATTCGAAAATAATATTTCTGAAATCCTGCAAATTAAGTTTTGCAGGATTTTTTTTGTTCTAAAATAGCTCTTTAAAAAAGGGTCATTTTCCCCTTTTCTCAAAAACGAACATCACATACATTTGATTATCAGAATATTAAACAAAAAAATCTAAAATTCTAGAAATCATGGACAAGAAGAAGTTTACAGAAAACGGGGAAGTTCTAGCAATTATAAAAGATTTAAAAGAACAGATTGAAGGCAAAAAATTCTCTGATATTATAGATAATAATAATTGCCAATATGTTGATCTTGTGCAAGAAGGCGGAGGTGTTCTTGGAATTGCATTAGTCGGCTATGTATATGTTTTGGAACAAATGGGAATTCGGTTTTTAAGTCTTGCAGGAACTTCTGCAGGAAGTATCAATACTATGCTGATGGCCGCAGCCGGAACATGCGATATCGAAAAATCAGAATGGATTTTGGAATGTCTTTGCAATAAAAACTTATACGATTTTGTTGATGGAGATCATGATGCCCGAGAATTTATCGACGCTTTATTAAGCGATGCCGGAAATCTAAAATTAATAATGAAAGGATGTCAGGTTGTGGATAATTTTAAAGATGATTTAGGATTAAATCCCGGGAACAATTTTCATCAATGGATGACCAATCTGCTTTCACAAAAAGGAATAAAAAATTATGCCGACTTGAGAGCTTTAAGAGAAAAAGGCGTTTCAGACAAGAATAAATTATATCGAATAAATCTGCCAAATCACGGAGATAAAGTAGAATATACTCGAGTAGATCATTGGAGCCAAATGGCAATTATCTCCGCTGATATCACTACCGAAAGTAAAATCATTTTTCCTAAAATGATTGATTTATTTTACTCCAATCCCGATGTCCAAAACCCAGCCGATTTTGTTCGCGCTTCTATGTCGATTCCGTTATTTTTCACTCCTTTTAAAATTAAAAATATTCCAGGCGGAATTGATGCTTGGAACAAGTGGAACGATGCAACTTGCCTAAGAACATCGGTGCCATCAGAAGTTATGTTTATGGATGGAGGCATTATTTCGAATTTCCCAATCGATATTTTTCACGAAAATATGAATGTCCCCGCCTCCCCTACCTTCGGAATAAAATTAGGTTATGACAAAAACGAAATCAATAAAAACGAAAAATTCTCCAATTTAATAAGTTCGATGTTTGACACAGCTCGATATGGTTACGATTATGAATTTCTGCAAAAGAATCCAGACTTCAAACACTTGATTGGATACATTGACACAGGAAGCCATAATTGGTTAAACTTTAATCTGACTGATGATGCAAAAATCGACCTTTTTATAAGAGGCGCTCAAAATGCAGCCACCTTCCTAAACCGCTTTAATTGGGAAGAATACAAAAAAATCAGAAAGGCAAAAAGCAATTATTACAAATCTGTATAAAATCATTTTTAATTTAAGCAGTCATAATTTTTACTTCAAAAAATCGTTATAAAATCCTGTAAATACCCATTACAGGATTTTTTAATTGTAATTTATTTTTTTGTTACATTTGAATGCCTTATTAATCTAATCCAAAAACAAAACCATTATGAAAAAAACTGCTATTTTATTAACAGCTATTTGTGCAACAGCACTTTTATATGTTTCTTGTTCAAGTGATAATCACGAAGAAACTACTTCAACAAGCTTGGTAAACATCGGAGCTTCAGTTGCAGTTGACACTTCAAACGAAATGGACCTCAGCACAGGTCTTTTAATCAGTACAAGCACATCAACAACCGGAAAAACTGCCGAAACAGCTCCTGGAATTTGCGCAACAATTACGGTTACAACAAACGAAGGAGGCTATCCTAAAGTCTTTTTAGCAGATTTCGGAACAGTAGGATGCACAGATGCGAACAATCTTACACGCAAAGGAAAACTAAAAGTTACGCTTTCTGGACCAATCACTGAAACTGGAAGCAAAATGACAATTGAAAGAATTGACTATTCTATAAAAGGCATCAAACTTGAAGGAACTATTGAATACACCAATACTACAACTGTTGCAACTGTACCACAATGGACTAGAAAAGTAACCAATGGTAAATTGACAGATTTACAAGGAGGTGTTTATACCAATTCAGGAATCTACACTACTAAACAAACAGCTGGCGTAGATACACCACTTGTCTTATCTGATAATGTATATGAAATTTCAGAAGGAACTCATACAGTAACGGCTTCAAATGGAGAAACGCTTACTTTGACTGTAAAAGAACCATTGATTAAAAAATATTCTTGCCTATTTATCTCTAAAGGACAACTAAAAGTACAAGGAGGCATTTTAAACGGCGTAGTAGATTACGGAAATAACGACTGCGATGCACTTTACACTTATACACACGAAAACGGTTCTTCATTCAATCTTTCGATGTAAGACCTTTTCCTATACGACTTTAAAATCCCAATTTAGAAATAGATTGGGATTTATTTTTTTTATAAAAATAAAACGGCTGTCTCTTTACATTTAAACTATTTTCTTTATTTTGCACCAAAATCTCAAAAACCAATGAAAAAAACATTAATTGCTTTTGTTACTCTTGCAGTATTAGCATCTTGCAGCAAAAAAGAAACTGCTGCCGATAACCTACACATTACAGGAAACATTAAAGGTTTAAAAACCGGAACTTTATATATCCAAAGAATTGTTGACACTTCTCTCGTTGCCATTGACAGCATCAAAATTGACGGAAACTCGGCTTTTGAAAGAGACATTAAATTAGAATCTCCAGAAATGTTATACCTATATTTAGATCGTGGTGTAACAAACTCATTAGACAATAACATTTTATTCTTTGCTGAACCAGGAAATATCAATATTGACACCAACTTAGATAATTTCATCGCTGGCGCAAAAATTACTGGATCTAAAAACCAAGAATTATACGAAGAATATCAAAAAATAAATTCTCGCTTTAGAGACGAGAACTTATCTATGGTTGAAGCAAAGTTCAAAGCTTTAAAAAGAAAAGACCAAAAAGCTCTTGACAGTCTTGACGCAAAACAGCAATCAAATATCAAAAGAAAATATTTGTACGCAACAAACTTTGCTATCAACAATAAAGATCACGAAGTAGCACCTTATATTGCTTTGGCAGAGATTTACGACATCAACCTTAAGTTTCTGGACACCATTCAAAAATCGATGACTCCAAAAGTAGCGCAATCGCTTTACGGAAAGAAATTGACAAAATATGTTGCTGACATCAAAAAAGAAGAACAAAAAGCTCCTGCAGCTGCTAAAGCTGAAACGACAACAACTGAAGCACAAAAATAATTTTTCGTTTACAAAACATTCAAAGCTCTGAGAAATTCAGGGCTTTTTTTATGCTCTAAATTGAAATTTCAAATTAAATAATGCAAACACCCACGCTATTAAAAAAAACCTCTTAAAAACAACAAAAGATCCCAAATATTTAACTATTGCCATTTACCACCCATTGAAAAAACTTTATAAGTTTAAAAATTGAAAGGTGATATTTGAAATTTAAAAATTGGATTTTTTTTCATTTTGGAACAAAAAAAAAAACCACCACATTTCTGTGATGGTTTTTGAGCCGATAGAGGGACTCGAACCCACGACCTGCTGATTACAAATCAGCTGCTCTAGCCAGCTGAGCTACATCGGCCTATTTTGCGAGTGCAAAGATATAAATGTTTTTTAATATTCCAAAAAAAATTCACACCTCTCTCTATAATTAAAAAAACCACCACATTTCTGTGATGGTTTCCGTTTTTTGAGCCGATAGAGGGACTCGAACCCACGACCTGCTGATTACAAATCAGCTGCTCTAGCCAGCTGAGCTACATCGGCGTCATTACGGGTGCAAATATAAAGCGGTTTTTCAATTTCCCAAAATATTTTTGCACTTTTTTACGCTTTTTTTTGCTTATAGTGCGTTGATTTTTTCAATCAATTGATTAGCAGCTTGTTCTAATTCAACATTAATTTGTTTGAAATGTGCTTTTTTATTTTCAACGTTTTTAGCGTTCACTTTTGTAATCAAAGTATCAAATACAGCAATAGCTTCATCAACCAAAGCATTCGTTTCTGGAGTTGGACTTCCTGTTGTTGACATCTCAAACAAGTAAACCGCCTCAATAATATCTCCTAATACAAAGTTGATGTCTTTCTTTAAATTCTTAACGTTTGCCATTTTTCTTTTTATTTTAATTTGCGTCTGCAAAAGTACATATTATCTTTAAATTTAATGCTAAGAAATGTAAATTTCTAAAATTGAAGCTTTTCCGCTCAAGCTAAATGCATTTATTGCAGCTGGAACCAAAACAGTATCTCCTTTTTTGTAAGCCTGTTTGAATCCGTCATATTCAATTTCAAAATCACCTTCAATACACATATATACCGTAAATGTTTCTCCATTTTTAGCAACTTCCAATTTATTTTCTAACGGAAGAAAATTAGTTGTAAAATAAGGACAGTCTACAACCGTATTTGAAGTATTTACTTTAGTCTCGTATTTTTTCTGTGTGTCTACTTTATTATAGTTAATTGCGTCTAGGGCAAGATCTACGTGCAATTCTCTTTTGTTTCCTTGTGCATCAACACGGTCAAAATCGTACAATCTATAAGTAATATCAGATGTCTGCTGAATTTCTGCAACTACCAATCCAGCTCCAATTGCATGAACAGTTCCGGTTTCTAAGAAGAAAACATCTCCCGATTTTGCTTTCACATCATCTAGAATGGAAACTAAAGTATTATCGTGCAAATGCTTTAAATATTCTTCTTTACTAGAATCTTCTTTAAAACCAACAATAATTCTAGCATCGGCATCGGCTTGCATTACGTACCACATTTCTGTTTTTCCGAATGAATTGTGACGCTCTTTTGCCAATTTATCATTTGGATGCACCTGAATCGAAAGATCTTCTCTCGCGTCTAGGTATTTAAAAAGTAACGGAAATTGTTTTCCAAATCTTTCATAAACTTTAGTTCCTAAAATAGTGTCTGGTGTTTCATCGATTAAATCCATTAAAGATTTTCCTTTTAAAACTCCATTTGCAACCACACTTACATCTCCTTGTACAGTAGATAATTCCCAGCTTTCGCCCGTAATTTTAGAAACGATTGGTTTGTTTAGAATTGTTTTTAGTTTTTCTCCTCCCCAGATTCTTTCTTTCAAAATCGGTTCAAATTGCAATGGGTATAAATTTTGGCTCATGTTTTTTAGGCTAATATATTTGTTTAATTAATTTTATTCTGATACTATTTTGGTATTCTATGACACTAATTCCTGTACGGCTTCTAAGGCTTTCGGTATATGTTTAGCCGCATTTGCGCTATCAAATATCGAAATTACCAAACCATTTTTATCAATTATATACGTAACGCGTCCTGGCAGAAGTCCGAATAAGTTATTGCGAACACCAAAAAGTTTTCTTAATCTTTTATCTTGATCTGAAAGCAAAATAAAAGGTAATTTATGTTTAGCGGCAAATTTATGATGTGACTTTACACTATCGCTGCTAATACCAATTACCTCAGCTCCCAAATCTTTAAAATCTTCGTATTGATCCCGAAAACTGCAAGCTTCGGTTGTACAGCCAGGCGTATTATCTTTTGGATAAAAATAAATCACCAATGGCTTTCTTCCTAAAACGCTTTGGCTTTCAAAAAGTTCACCATTGTTGTCTTTTGCAGTAAAATTCGGAACTATATCTCCTATTTTTAATGACATTTTTTATTCTCCTTTATAAGTTACAAAATTTCGTTCCGTTTCGTTCAGCACAACTTCAAGATCAAAGTCGGCATGAATTCGTTGTCTAATTTTATTCCATATCACAACAGCAATATTCTCTGCGGTCGGATTCAAATCTGCAAATTCTGGAACGTCCAGATTGAGATTTTTGTGATCAAACGGAATTTCTACCTCTTCTCGTATAATATCCGCTAATACTTTCACATCGAGAACAAAACCAGTTTCGGGGTCAATTTTTCCTGTAACACTTACTGTTAAACCATAATTATGACCATGAAAATTAGGATTGTTACATTTTCCAAAAACAGCATCGTTTTTTTCAAATGACCAATCTTTTCGATGTAGTCGATGTGCAGCATTAAAATGTGCTTTTCTTGATATGGTTACTCTCATTTATGCTTCTGGTTAGTTTGGCTATAATTTATGGTCTTCAAGATAATGATCAAATTCATCAAAAATTATCTTAAACCATACGGTATAAATTTCGGGCTGTTTTTCAATATCTGCTTTCACATCTTCAATACTCATCCATTTCCAGTCTTCTACTTCGTCTGGATTTATGTTGGGCTCCTCATTATAATAGCCAATCATAACATGATCTAATTCATGTTCTGTCAAACCATTGTCAAAAGGCGCTTTATATATAAAATGAAACAATTCTTTCAATTCAGCTTTAAAACCCATTTCTTCAAACAATCTTCGGCTTCCTGCTTCAATATTATTCTCGCCTTCTCTCTGATGACTGCAGCAAGTGTTAGTCCAAAGCAAAGGAGAATGATATTTATGATGCGCACGCTGCTGCAGCATAATTTCGTTTTTACTATTTAAAATAAAAACCGAAAAGGCACGGTGCAAAAGCGCTTTTTCATGTGCTTCTAATTTTGGCATTAAGCCAATCTGTTCATCGTTCTGATTAACTAATATTACGTTTTCTTCTGTCATAAGGCTTCTTAAGCAAACAAAAATACGAAAAAAGAAATGGCTTAAAAATCCTAATTCTGTTTGGCAAAAGCCAACCTTTTTACTTAACTTCTATTTTACTGATTTCCAACAAAATAATCATGCAGTAAAATTTAAAAGCTGTTAAAATTAAGACATAAAAACTACATTGTCGTATTTTACGTAACTAATAAAAAGTTAAAACACACTTAAAAAAATCTCAATAATAACACTCCCTGTATTTTAAAGCTAATTCCCAACGTATCTTTGATGTACAGATTAATTCACCCAAGAACTATGAAATCTAAAAATCTAATTTTCAGCCTTTGTTTTTTACTTCCGCTTTTTGTTTTACAGGCTTGCGGACAAAACACAAAAAAACAATCTGCAAACACAGCTGTTACGGAAAATAAAATCAGCAAGCCCGGAAACCCTTATTATTCTAATACTGACACGAAGAAACTAAACGTGAGCAATGCCGAATGGAAAAAGGTTTTGCCTGAAGATGTTTATGCCGTAATGCGCGAAGCTGACACCGAAAGACCTTTTACGGGAAAATATTGGAATACCGATGAAAAAGGAACGTATTATTGCGCTTCTTGCGGCAACTTGCTTTTTAGATCTACAGCAAAATTCTCAAGCAGCTGCGGATGGCCAAGTTTTTTTGAACAAGAAAACAAAAAAAGCATTGTTTTTAAAGAAGATAATTCTCTCGGAATGGAAAGAATTGAAGCGCTTTGCGGACGCTGTGGTGGACATTTAGGCCACATATTTGATGATGGTCCTCCTCCTACTGGAAAACGCTACTGCATGAACTCAATTGCTCTTGACTTTATTCCAGACAACAAATAATTTACAAATGAAAAATATACTTTTAATATGTCTTTTTGCGCTTTCGCTAAATGGCATTTCTCAAAATAAAAAAGCGAACCTGGAAACTATTACACTGGGCGGAGGCTGTTATTGGTGCGTTGAAGCCGTTTACGAAAATCTTGACGGCGTAAAATCTGTTGTTTCTGGATTTTCTGGCGGAAAAACCGTAAACCCAACTTACGAAGAAGTTTGCACAGGAGAAACTGGACATGCCGAAGTGGTTCAGATTGCTTACGACAAAAATGTAACTGATATTAACGAAATCTTTAAAGTCTTTTTTACCGTTCACGATCCTACAACTTTAAACCGTCAGGGAGCTGATGTCGGAACGCAATATCGCTCTGTTATTTTCTATAAAAATGAAGAACAGAAAAAAGCGGCACAAAGCATTATTGCCGAACTAAACAAAGCGAAAGTTTATGACAGTCCGATAGTAACAAAAGTGGAACCTTTCAAAGTTTTTTACAAAGCCGAAGATTATCATCAAAACTATTATGCAAACAACAAAAATCAGCCGTATTGCAAAATGGTAATTCAGCCTAAAATAGAAAAGTTTGAAAAGGTTTTTAAAGACAAACTCAAAAAGAAATAACGATTATTATAGATATTATTCTAAAACCGTCCATTTAGGTGGACGGTTTTTTTTTATTTTGAAAACCCTAATAAACACTGGGGTTCTCTTTTAATTGAAAAAATATTTTACTTTTTTTCAATTTTTTTGTCCAATCCTGAAAGTTCGATTGTTATTAGGATATAAACAATTAAAAATTATACATCATGGAAACTAGACTTAATTTATTCGAACAAGGTCAAAAAGCAGTTAGCACATTATTTGGAATTAGCGGTTACTTAAAAAAAGGAGCAATTGAAGCCTCTCTAATGGAATTAATAAATTTCAGAATCTCTCAAATCAACAACTGCGGTTATTGTTTAGATATGCATTCAAAAGAAGCTTTAGCCGCTGGAGAAACAACACAACGCTTATTTGGATTAAGTGTTTGGAGAGAAGCTCCTTATTACACAAAAAGAGAAAGAGTTGCTCTTGCTTTGGCAGAAGCAGTAAACGCTTGCGATGTTCCAGACGAAATTTACGAAATTGCAAAAGCTGAATTTACAGAACAAGAATTAATAGATCTTACCCTTGCCGTTGCTGCAATTAATGCTTGGAATCGTCTAAATATTACTTTTGCTAATACACCAGGAACTTACAGAGTTGGACAGTTCGGATAAACAATAATTGATTTTTATTTTCTAAAAAACAATTAACTTTATACAACTTAAAGCAGATTATTCAATTGTAAAAACATAAAAAAATGAACGAGTTTTTATTGATTTTCAGAAGAGATTTTAAAACAAAAGAAGCACAGCCTTCACCAGAAGAATTGCAACAGCATTTACAGCAATGGCAAAACTGGTTTGGAAGTCTTGCTGCTCAAGATAAACTGGCAAGACCATTGCAACGCTGGGATGGTCAAGGAAAACTTGTAAATTCGAATAAAGGAATTACCGACGGACCTTTTGTTGAAATCAAAGAATCTATTGGCGGATTAATAATCATAAAAGCCAAAGATTATGATGAAGCAGCCGAAATAGCGCAGGGATGTCCAGTTTTAAATTTTGGCGGAAATGTCGAAATTAGAATGGCGGTTTAAAATTTTAAACTAACTTATATAAAATGCCTTTGTATCTTTACTTAGGCATTTTTTCTTAAAAATATGGAGCACAAAGAACTTTTACCCAATTTATTCAGAACCGAATATCAAAAAATAGTTTCAGTTCTCTGCGGCTTATTCGGAATTCAGCATATCGAAATTGCAGAAGATATTGTAAGTGATACTTTTTTGACCGCTTCAGAAACTTGGGCTATTAAAGGAATTCCAGAAAACCCTTCAGCTTGGCTTTATACCGTTGCAAAAAATAAAACCAAAAACCACCTGAAAAGAAACAACGTTTTTGAAACCAAAATTGTTACCGAAATAAAACACAACACTCCATTAAACAATCCGGAAATAGATATTGATTTATCTGATCAGAATATTGCCGACAGTCAGCTCGCGATGATATTTACGGTTTGCAATCCATGTAATTCTGAAGAAGCTCAAATTGCCCTTGCTTTAAATTTATTGTGCGGTTTTGGAGTAAATGAAATTTCTGATGCCTTTTTATCTAACAGAGAAGTTATTTATAAAAGGATTAATCGTGCCAAAGAAAAACTCAAAGAAGAAAATATAAAAATTCAGCATCCCAGCAATTCTGAAATAAAAGACAGAATTCAAACCGTTCTAAAAACGATTTATCTCATTTATTCTGAGGGCTACTACTCTATTTCGCAAAATACCACTTTACGAAAAGACCTTTGTACTGAAGCCATGCGTCTGACTTATTTATTAATTCAAAACGAAAGCACCAATTTGCCTCAGACCAATGCTTTAATGGCCTTGATGTGTTTTCATTCTTCAAGGTTTGATGCACGAACTGGCTTAAATGGCGAAATTATCTTATATGAAGATCAAGACCAATCGCTTTGGAATCAAGAATTGATTGACAGAGGAACTTACTTTTTAAGCAAATCTTCAACAGGAAATACACTTTCGAAATACCACTTGGAAGCTGGAATTGCTTATTGGCACACTATAAAAAAAGAAACCATCGAAAAATGGGAAAATATCCTAGAACTCTACAACAACCTGATTATTTTAGAATATTCGCCAATTGTGGCTTTAAACAGAACTTACGCTTTGTCTAAAGTAAAAGGTAAAAAAGAAGCAATCAAAGAAGCCGAAAAACTAAATTTAACCGATAATCACTTTTATTATTCATTACTTGGAAATCTCTATTCTGAAATTGACACAAAAAAGGCTTTAAACCATTTTGAAACCGCAATGAATCTAGCCAAAACTTCTGCCGACAAAGCCATAATCAGTAAAAATATGAAGCAGTTAAACTAAACTGTTTTGCCATAAAAACAAAAAAAAGTGAAATGATTGGTTTCATTTCACTTTCTTCCGTATTTATTTTTAGACTATTGTTTAGCTACTTTTTTAAATCGCATCATTGGTATATCACCTTGAATTAAATTCAGTTTGCCATCTTTATCAATAGAATAACTTGTAATTTTTTCCATTTGTTTTAAAAACGTTTGTTCTCCTCCGCCTTCACAAAACATCATTGTTGTTGGCCCAGGCTCTCCAAAAGTTAGAGATTTACCATTTAAAGTATATGGCGCGCTGTAACCATTACAGCCATTATTTCCATAAACCTTTGTTTCTTTTTTATCAAAAGTAATTTGTGGTTTTTTATTCGGATATAATCCTTCGAAAGCAATTCTTGGCCCCGAAATATATTCCAACTCCCAAGTTGTACCAAATAAATCATCTCCGCTTGAAGCAGATTTTGATGCTGTACATGAAGCAAATAATAAGGTTAAAACTGAAAGGACTGCAAATGTGTATTTTTTCATAAAAATGTTCTTTAAAGATTTATAATTTGTTTTTTGAAGATTCAAACCATTCTATAAAAATTCTTTTCTCAATATCCATGCCCAGTTACAAGATTTATCGAAGTTTATGTTTTACCATAAGCTGTTATTTCTGTAACTAAGTTACTATATTTTTTTAAAGTTCTATAGTCCAAATGTTTAAAATAAAACAAGTGCCATTATTTTTTTTGTAATTTGCGTTGATCAAAAAGCCAAAAATCATCAATAAAAAACCAAAAAAATGAAACAATTTCTATGCTTGCTTGTATTTGCATTGACAATGCCATTTGCTCATTCGCAAGAAAACCTTCCAACAGATTATCTCGAAAAAGAATTTCATCACGGGCGTCGCGAAGCTTTTAGAGCTTTAATGCCTGCTAATTCGGTTGCCGTTATTTTTTCTTATCCAGAAAGAGTCTTTTCTAGAGACGTCGATTACAACTACCACGCAAATCCCGATATGTATTATTTATCGGGATACAAAGAACCCGATGCTGTATTATTAATTTTTAAAGAGGCACAAGGAACGGAAAAGTACAATGAAGTGCTTTTTGTTAGAGAGAGAAATGCAACATATGAAATGTGGACAGGTAGGCGTTTAGGAATTGAAGGCGCAAAATCGAAACTAGGTTTTACAACCGTTTATAATGGAAAAGATTTTAATGGATTTGCAATTGATTTCGCAAAATTTGATAAAATTATTTATGATAAAATTCCAACAGATGTAGCAGAAAACAATAATCCTGATAATTTATATGCGTTACTAAAATCATTTAAAGCTAAAGCGGGAATTACGCAAGCAAATGAAACTTCAACAGAATTATTCAATAAAATTACCAGTTCTCTTCGTGAAATAAAAACTCCTGAAGAACTTGTCCTGATGCGCAAAACCGTAAAACTTTCTTGTGTTGCGCACAACGAAGTTATGAAAGCTGTAGGTCCAGATATGAGCGAAAACGAAGCTGACGGAATTCATGCCTACATTCATAAACATTATGGAGCTGAAGGAGAAGGCTATGGCCCAATTGTGGGCGCTGGAGCAAATGGATGCATCCTACACTATTGGGAAAACAATGCCACAAAAATCGACAATCAATTATTATTAATGGATGTTGGCTCTGAATATCATGGTTATTCTGCAGACGTTACAAGAACAATTCCTGCTAACGGGAAATTTACTGAAGAACAAAAAGCGATTTATCAAATTGTTTATGATGCTCAAGAAGAAGTTTTTAAACTTTGTAAAGAAGGAACTCCAATTCAGGATTTGAACAAAAAAGCAAAAGAAGTTATTGCGGCTGGATTAATTAAATTAGGAATTATTACAGATCCAAAAGACGCCCGAATATATTATCCGCACGGCTGCTCACACTTTCTTGGTTTAGATGTTCATGATAAAGGAAACTATATGGGAAATCTAAAAGAAAATATGATTCTAACTGTTGAGCCTGGAATTTATATTCCTGCAAACAGCAAATGCGATAAAAAATGGTGGAATATCGGTGTTCGTATTGAAGATGATATTTTGATGCTTAAAGATTCGTATGAAAACCTTTCTGCAGATTCTCCAAGAAAATGGCAAGACATCGAAGCTTTAGCCAAACAAAAAAGTACTTTTAATGACATGAAATTCCCTAAGATCTAATTTATATTTTCTGCCACTCCCTATAGTTATCGGGAATGGCAAAAAAAATAACTAAAGCCTCAAAATAATTTGAGGCTTTTTCTTTTGATTTTTCACGAACTTTGCTTTCTTAAAATATTAAAAAAAATGAAAGCACTTACCTTTTCTTCTTTTGGAGAATCAGATGTTTTAGAATATATAGAAATCCCTAATCCGCAATTAAAACAAGACGAAATTTTAGTCGAGATGAAAGCCATCGGATTAAACTTTGCAGATGTTTACCGTCGAAAAGGAAATTATCATTTAAAAGGAAATCCTCCTTTTATTGCCGGTTATGAAGGCGCTGGAATTGTAGTCGATGCCAACAATCATCCAGAATATAAAGTTGGCGATCGTGTAGCTTTTGCCGATGCTCCATTTGCCAATGCAGAATTGGTTGCCGTTAACGTAAATCATATTATCCCATTATCAGAAAAAATCTCTTTTGAAACTGCAGCTTCTGTTTTGCTTCAGGGTTTAACAGCACATTATCTTGCAACAGACAGCCATAAAACCATTCAAGGAGAAACGGTTCTAATACACGCAGTTGCTGGTGGAGTCGGACAGATTTTAACTCAAATCAGTAAACTTCTTGGCGCAACAGTTATTGGCTTAACTTCATCTGCTGAAAAAGCAAAAATTGGTTTTGAACAAGGCGCAGATCATGTTTTTCTTTATAATGAAGATTGGAAATCGCAAGTTTTTAAAATTGCTTCTAAAGGTGTTGATGTTGTTTATGACAGTATCGGAAGCTCTTTAATGGAAAGTTTTGAAGTGACCAAAGAATGCGGACAAGTTGTTTTCTTCGGAATGGCGGGCGGCGATCCAGCACCTGTAGATCCGAGAATGTTAATGGACGGTTCCAAAACTTTAACGGGAGGCGATTTATGGAGCTATTTAAATTCTAAAGAAGAAAGAATCAAAAGAGCAACTCAATTATTCGATTGGATTACCGAAGGAAAAATCAAACTTTCAGAACCAACTTCATTTAAATTATCAGAAGGAAAACTGGCGCACGATTTCTTAGAAAGCAGAAAAAGTACAGGAAAAATTATTTTGATACCTTAATTTTTTTTCGCCACGAATTCACGAATTTTATTTTTAAAATCTATGCGTAAAGTTTTTAAATAAATTCGTGAATTCGTGGCTATCCATTGTATTTGACCGCACAATATAGTCCCTACGGGACAACTCTTCCTTATCATTTGTGATCTACCAATATTTAGTCTCTACGAGACACTAAAAAGAAGATTCAAAAAAACTCCGATAGGAGTTAAATATTGGTAGTAAAATACAATTAAACACCCCAGATTAATTGTCCCGTAGGAACTAAATGAAATTGATACGGTTAAATTATTACAATCGATCTATTTCAATTTTAGTTATTTCCGATAACTCCAAAATCCTATATACATCTTCTTTATTAGCTACAAAAAACAAATAATCATCTCCATTTGTATTATAAGTCATTAATTCAAAACCGCGTTTTTCCAACGCTGATTGAATGTACGGAAACAGATCATGACTATAGGTTTCTTCTGGATAATCAAATTTGAAATCTTCGCCAAGCATTTCAGAAATAAAATATTCGGCATCTTCTGGATCAAATTTCCAATCGCTATGCCAAGTATTTATTTCTTCAAAAAAGATAAAATGATCTTCTGTCGCTTCATAATAATCTTTGGTTTCATCATTGAAGTTTTCAAAAAGTTTCTCTGCATATTTTTTTAGATCACTTTCTTCAATACTGTTTCTTGAAACCAATTTGACAAACTCTTCAAAATCCTCTACAGTTGCTTTGTCATCTAATAGCAGATTTTCTGAAGACGGAAGCTCAACACCCGCAGAAATCTCGATACTAAAATACTGGCAGATGGCTTGCAAAACTTTTTTGAAATCTTTAATTCCTATTTCCTGACTTTTATTCTTCGGATTATTCACATCAATAGCTTCGCTCTCCAGCAACCCTTTTGTGTAATCGAAGAAATGTTTCCCTGAATACAACATCCTAAAGTCATTTATTTCTAAACTATTCGTACAGCAAAAAAAGATTACAAAGTTTTTTATGGAATGTTTGAAAAACTTTTTCTCCTCAGCAGTTGGCTCCGAATAAAACTGAATATGAATAAAATCATATTGTAAATCATCTTGCATCGCTTCTTCTGACAAGCCTCCAATATTCAGTTTTTTATAAAGTTCGTTCAGAACTTCATACGCATTATTAAATCCCGCTTTTTTAACTTCTGCTTTTCCTTCTTCGTGATCTAATGAGGAAGGAACAGAATATAAATTTACAGTAACCGTATCATGAATTCCTTTTACTCTGAACTCTAGACTATTAGATTCATGATGCAAATGACTATAAATTGCATCAATAACATCAAAAGAAATAATTGATTTTGGATCATTATTTCTATTAAATAAATTGGAAAAAAAACCTGCCATTATATATTGTTATTTTTTACGCAAATGTAGTAGTGTTTTTCTGTAAAATTATTCGTTCGAATATTTAAAACTTTGATTCATTTTATCGAAAGGAATAACGCTGTCAATAATAGACTGAAGTTCATGATCCGTTAGCAATCCTCTTGCAGATTCTACTATTTTCGGAGAAACATTAATTTCGTAATCAATAATATCCCTCTTTAAAATATTTGACAAAATATCTCTTTGCTTATCGGTTAAATATTTCTGGTGCGACTTAAACACCAATTCAATATCACTCCTAAACTCATCATCAGAAAGTTCGTTGTAAATATCTTTTTTTGACATATCGATCAATAAAACTTTGAAGATAAAATCTTGAAGGTTTTTTGCCAAATAATTGACTTCATTAGAATCGTGCCAGACAAAAACGATCGGCACATCTCCATTATTTTCTTCGTTTAAAAAGAAACAATAATGGTCGCCACCGCCACTTTTGGCAAACGGAATAAATTTAAATTCTGGATTGATATTTCGATAATCCTCAGGATCTCTAAGCTCTTCTATTTCTTCGGCAACCGATTTCAAATTCAGCGATTCAAAATCATACGAATGCAAAAGCAAAGGCGGATTATCTTTTAAGGTTGGATAAACTTCTGTATACCAATTTGGGCCATATTCTCCGACGTCCAACATACCGTCAGCGTCTAATTGCTTGTATAAAAGCGGGAAAGTGAATCCGTATTTTTTCTCTATTTCTTGTATTGTCATCTTTGGGGCAAATTCTATTACAATCAAACCACTAAGATAACAATCTTTTTACTACACCAAAAAACCTGAGGCCAATTATTTCAAGGACTCCGCAATCATCAAGGCACATTTTTCGCCATCAATGGCTGCAGAAATAATTCCGCCCGCATAACCTGCACCTTCTCCACATGGATATAACCCTTTGATTTGCAAATGTTCTAAGGTTATAGGATCTCTCGGAATTCTAACTGGTGATGAAGTTCTACTTTCTGGTGCGTGCAAAATAGCTTCGTTAGTTAAATAACCGCGCATTGATTTTCCAAAATCCTGAAATCCCTGACGCATAATCTGAGTTAGAAATCCTGGAAAAACCTGTCCCAATTCTACCGAAGTAGTTCCTGGCACATAAGATGTTTTCGGAATATCTGCTGAAACTTTACTCTTAGTGAAATCGATCATTCGCTGTGCTGGAACTTTTTGGGTTTCCCCAGCCAAATGCCAAGCTTTTTGTTCGATACTTTTTTGAAATTCCATTCCCGCCAAAGCTCCGAATTTTGCGAAAGGTTTAAAGTCTTCCAATTTCAACTCGACCACAATTCCAGAATTTGCTGTTGCTTGATCACGCTTAGAAGGCGACCAACCATTTGTAACCACTTCACCCGGACTTGTTGCGCATGGCGCAATTACACCTCCTGGACACATACAGAATGAGTACATTCCGCGGCCGTTAACTTGTTTTACGATAGAATATGGCGCTGGTGGCAAATGTTCTCCACGGAAATCACAGCTGTATTGAATGCTGTCTATTAATTCCTGCGAATGCTCTGCTCGAACTCCCAAAGCAAATGGTTTTGCTTCTATTAAAATTTTCTTTTTATCTAATAATTCAAAAATATCACGAGCTGAATGTCCCGTTGCCAAAATTAATTTATTGGCATGAATTTTATCTCCGTTTTGCGTTACGATTCCTTCTACTTCATTATTCTTTACCAAAATATCGTTTACACGGGTTTCAAATAAAACCTGGCCGCCAAACTCTCTGATTTTATTTCTGATGTCTTCAATAATTTTAGGCAATTTATTGGTTCCAATATGCGGATGCGCTTCTACCAAAATATCTTCAGAAGCTCCAAAAGCGACTAAAAGTCCTAGAATTCTAGTTACATCTCCACGTTTTTTAGAACGGGTATATAATTTTCCGTCAGAATACGTTCCTGCTCCACCTTCACCAAAACAGTAATTAGAATCTTCGTTTACAATATGCTCGCGATTTATCGCTTTCAAGTCACGACGACGGCCTCGCACGTCTTTTCCGCGTTCTAAAACAATTGGTTTTAAACCTAATTCAATTAATTGCAATGCCGCAAAAAGTCCCGCTGGACCTGCTCCAACAACAATTACTTCTTGTGCATTGGAAACATCCTTATATATAGGAAGTTCAATTTTAGTTTCTTGAAAAGGTTCACCTTTTAAATAAATAAGAACTTTCAAATTAATTTTAATCGCTTTCTGACGTGCATCAATAGAGCGTTTTAAAATTGAAACATGCTGAATTTCTTGAGCAGAAACTTTAATCTGCTTTGACAAATGGTCTTTTAGCAATGATTCGTTTGCAGCAATTTCGGGTGTAACTTGAAGTAAAAGTTCTTTAGGCATTTTGTCTTTTTTATTCTATTAGCTTTTCTTTCTATGAAAAGAACATGCAAAAGTACTATTTTGAAATGAGATTTTATATTTACTCTAAATTTTCACGCAGATTTACGCAGATCTAAGCAGATTTTATCCTTATTTATTTTTCATAAAATCTTTGCGATTTATTTTTAGCCACAGATTATTTGGATTAAAAAGATTTCTTTTAAGAGCAGTTAGACACACTGTATGTCTCTACGAAAAAAAAGACTTAGAACCTTAGTATCTCAGAACCTTAGAACCTTTTTTCAAATAGACTTTGTACCTTTGCAACTCAGAACCTTTGCACCTAATAAAAAATGTCTAGAAAAATAAAACTGATTTGGGATTTCCGCGGACCAGCTTCAGCTAAAACTGCTGAACACCACGAAATTCATTTAAAAGAATATATTGCAATCGAAAAATTACCTTTAAATATTACAGGATACAAAATCATAGACGAAATGTACGCCATAGCATTTATGGTCGTAACCGACGAAAATATGATTCAAGTAAGAGATGCTTTGAAACCGCATCGTGGGGAACTCTACGAGTAGTTTTCACTTTTCGGTCACAGTTTACAGTTTTGTACTGAGACTAATTTTAAGTCGCAGTTTACTGAGACCGTAAACTGCGACTGTAAACTTTTTAATTCGCTACTTCGCTAATAAACTTAATACGCATTAAACGCAATTCATCAATATCATAATCGCCGTCAAATTCTTTTAGTGCGTCTTCGATTTTATCAGATTCCGATTCCATGAAATAATCGTGAATTTCTTCCTGCTGATCGTCATCTAAAATATCGTCTAACCAATATTTGATGTTCAGTTTTGTTCCAGAATAAACAATCTGTTCCATTTCTTTGATCAAAGCATCCATCGTTAAACCTTTCGCGGAAGCGATATCACTTAGCGGAAGTTTTCTATCGATATTCTGAATGATGTATAATTTGTTGGCAGAATTTACCCCTGTAGATTTTACGACTAAATCGTCTGGGCGAATAATATCGTTGTCCTCAACATAACGGCTGATTAGGGCAACAAATTCGCTTCCGTATTTTTTTGCTTTTCCTTCACCAACACCATGAATGTTGTATAATTCCTGAATTGTTATCGGATATTTTAAAGCCATATCTTCAATTGAAGGATCTTGGAAAACTACGAATGGCGGAACTCCAAGTTTTTTAGCTACTTTTTTACGAAGTTCACGAAGCATTCCTGTTAAAACCTCGTCTGCTGTTCCAGAAGACTTACCTCCTGTTACAATAGTTTCATCATCAGCTTCTGTATATTCATGATCCTCAGACATCATAAATGAAACTGGCTTTTTGATAAAGTCTAAACCTTCTTTCGTAATTTTTATTACTCCATAAGTTTCAATATCCTTAGATAAATAGCCTGAAACCAAAACTTGTCTCAATAATGCCATCCAGTATTTTTCGTCATGGTCTGAACCAGAACCAAAATAAGGCTGAGTATCTGTTTTATGCGCTTTAATCACCGCATTAATACGTCCGATCAAAGTAAACACAATTTCTTTTGATTTGTAGATATGTTTGGTGTCGCGAACAATTTCAAGTAGTTTAACCACTTGTTCTTTCGCTTCAATTTTATGTTTTGGATTACGAACGTTGTCGTCCATATCGGCACCTTCTCCGGTTTCGCTGTCAAATTCTTCACCAAAATAATGAAGAAGGAATTTTCTACGCGACATTGAGGTTTCGGCATAGGCCACAACTTCCTGTAAAAGTGCAAAACCAATTTCTTGTTCAGCAACTGGTTTTCCAGACATAAATTTCTCTAGCTTTTCGACATCCTTATAAGAGTAGTAAGCTAAACAATGCCCTTCTCCTCCATCACGTCCTGCACGACCCGTTTCTTGATAGTAACTTTCTAGTGATTTTGGAATATCATGATGAATTACAAAACGAACGTCTGGTTTATCAATTCCCATTCCGAAGGCAATTGTTGCTACAACGACATCTACGTCTTCCATCAAAAACATATCCTGATGTTTCGCCCGTGTTTTTGCATCTAAACCTGCGTGATAAGGAACAGCACTGATTCCGTTTACTTGTAAAACTTCGGCAATCGATTCTACTTTTTTACGGCTTAAGCAGTAAATAATTCCAGATTTGCCTTTATGCTGTTTGATGAATCGAATAATATCCGATTCGATGCTTTTAGTTTTTGTACGAACTTCATAATACAAGTTCGGTCTGTTGAACGATGCTTTAAAAGTATTGGCATCGGCCATGTCAAGGTTTTTCAGAATATCTTCCTGAACCTTTGGTGTTGCGGTTGCTGTAAGACCAATAATTGGCACTTTACCCAACTGCTTAATTATATTTCTAAGATTTCTATACTCTGGTCGAAAATCATGTCCCCATTCTGAGATACAGTGTGCCTCATCAATGGCAACAAAAGAAATAGGTACGCTTTGTAAAAATGCAACATATTCTTCTTTTGTTAATGATTCTGGGGCTACATACAAAAGTTTGGTCAATCCAGAAGTAATATCTTTTTTAACCTGAGCAATTTCTGTTTTGGTTAGAGAGGAGTTTAATACATGTGCAATTCCATTTTCAGACGAAAGACTTCGAATTGCATCAACCTGATTTTTCATCAAAGCAATTAATGGAGAAACAACGATTGCTGTTCCTTCTTGAATTAAAGCCGGTAATTGGTAGCAAAGAGACTTTCCTCCACCGGTCGGCATAATTACGAATGTATTTTTCTCGTCTAAAATGCTCGTAATGACTTGCTCTTGCAAGCCTTTAAATTGGCTAAAGCCGAAATACTTCTTTAATTCTTTATGTATTTCAATTTCATTTGAATTCATTCTCTATATTAATGGTATTTTGTATAAATTTGCAACACATAAAGATACAACTTTCTTTTATACATACAAATTTTAAATATTCTGTTTTGATCACAAAAGAAAATATATTGGCGATCGCCAAGAAAACAATACTCTCTGAAAGTGAAGCAATTACAAAACTAATTGATTTTTTGGACGAAAATTTTTACGAAGCTGTCCAACGCATATACGAATCTAAAGGACGTCTAATCGTTACAGGAATTGGAAAAAGCGCCATTATTGCTCAAAAAATGGTGGCTACTTTTAACTCAACTGGAACTCCTTCTATGTTTTTGCACGCTGCAGAAGCTATTCACGGTGATTTAGGAATGATACAAAACGATGACGTTATTATTTGTATTTCTAAAAGCGGGAATAGTCCAGAGATTAAAGTCCTTGTACCTTTATTAAAAAGATTCGGAAATACTTTGATTGCCATTACAGGAAACACAACTTCATTTTTGGCAAAAGGTTCTGATTTGGTTTTAAATACAACTGTCGACACAGAAGCCTGCCCTATCAATTTAGCTCCTACAAATAGTACAACAGCACAACTTGTAATGGGTGATGCATTGGCAGTTTGCCTAATGGAAATGCGCGATTTCAAACCAGAAGATTTTGCGGTTTATCATCCGGGAGGTGCTTTAGGAAAAAAATTACTGCTTCGCGTAAAAGACATGATCGAGCATTCATTAAAACCGGCTGTAACTCCAGAAACTTCTATAAAAAAAGCGATTTTTGAAATCTCTGAAAAAAGATTAGGCGTTACAGCAGTGATTGAAGACAATAAAATTGTTGGAATTATTACCGATGGAGACATCCGAAGAATGCTAAACGACGTAGATACTATTGCAGATTTAACTGCAAAAGATATTATGTCTAAAAATCCAAAAGTAGTTTCGTCTGAAACTATGGCTGTTGATGCTTTAAATATTTTAGAAGACTTTTCGATCACGCAATTAATCGTTGCGGATAACGGAGAATATAAAGGAGTTTTACATTTACATGACATTTTAAAAGAAGGAATCGTATAATGGCAAAGAAAAATCTTGGCGAGATGTCATTTTTGGATCATCTTGAAGAATTAAGATGGTTATTGGTTAGAAGTACACTTGCAACAATCATAATGGCAATTGTGACTTATTTTATTAGTGATTATTTATTTGATCAAATTATTTTAGGTCCAATTAGACCAACATTTTTTACTTATGTATGGTTTTGCGACTTATCTCATTCATTAGGATTTGCAGACAGCATCTGTATTACAGAGCTGAATTTCATTATTCAAAATACCGAAATGGAAGGTCAGGTCAATATTTTTGTCTGGATGTGTCTTTTGGCAGGTTTTATTTTGAGTTTCCCTTATATTTTATGGGAAATCTGGAAATTTATTAGCCCGGCTCTTTATGAGAAAGAAAGAAAAAATGCGAAATTATTCATCTTTGTTTCTTCATTGCTTTTCTTTTTAGGAGTATTATTTGGATATTTTGTTGTAATTCCGATGTCGGTAAACTTCGTTGCAACATTCTCCGTGAGTGATGTAGTAAAGAACCAATTCACCCTGGAATCTTATATGGGAATGGTTAAAACGAGTATTCTCGGAAGCGCCATCTTTTTTGAACTCCCAATCGCTATCTATTTCTTAACAAAATTAGGATTAGTAACTCCTGAATTCTTAAGAAAGTATTGGAAATATGCCGTCGTAATTATTTTAATTATTGCTGCAATCGTGACGCCACCAGATGTTGTGAGCCAGACCATTGTCGCAATTCCAATGTTACTTATTTACGAGGTTAGTATTCTAATTTCGAAGATTGTTTATAAAAATAAATTAAAAGAAAATGTCTGATATAGTTCAAGAATTTAACGACTATCGTTCTAAAATGAACGAAAAACTGCTTGCTGACAACAACAAAATTGTAAAGCGAATTTTTAATCTTGACACCAATGCATATGCAGAAGGTGCTCTTGACGTAAAAACAAAAGAGCTTTTAGGCTTGGTAGCATCTACAGTTTTAAGATGTGACGACTGTGTAAAATACCATTTGGAAACTAGCTATAAAGAAGGTGTTTCTAAAGAAGAAATGATGGAAGCAATGGGAATTGCCACTCTTGTTGGCGGAACAATTGTTATTCCTCATTTAAGAAGAGCTTACGAATTCTGGGAAGCGCTTGAAGAGAACGGGAAATAAATAATTGTTAATACGTTTAACTGTTGAATCGTTTATTTGTTAATTTGCAACGAATAAACGATTTATCGATTAAACGATTAAACTTAAAAAATGAAATTAAGAGCCGATAATTTAATCAAAACCTATAAAGGACGAAGCGTTGTAAAAGGAATTTCTGTTGAAGTAAATCAAGGAGAAATTGTAGGGCTTTTGGGGCCAAATGGAGCTGGAAAAACAACATCATTCTATATGATTGTAGGATTGGTAAAACCAAATCAAGGGAATATTTTTCTTGATGATTTAAATATTACCGACTATCCGATGTACAAACGTGCTCAGCAGGGAATTGGTTATTTGGCACAAGAAGCTTCTGTTTTTAGAAAATTAAGTATTGAAGACAATATCTTGAGCGTTTTACAATTGACAAAACTTTCTAAAGAAGCTCAAATTGCTAAAATGGAAAGTCTAATTGAAGAATTCAGTTTAGAACATATTCGCACCAACCGAGGCGATTTACTTTCTGGAGGTGAGCGTCGTCGTACCGAAATTGCCCGCGCATTAGCAACCGATCCTAAATTTATTTTATTAGACGAACCTTTTGCCGGAGTTGACCCAGTTGCGGTTGAAGATATTCAGCGAATTGTGGCGCAATTGAAAAATAAAAACATCGGAATCTTAATTACCGATCACAACGTTCAAGAAACATTAGCCATTACAGATAAAACTTATCTAATGTTTGAAGGAGGAATTCTAAAAGCTGGAGTTCCAGAAGAATTGGTAGAAGACGAAATGGTTCGTCGCGTTTATCTTGGACAAAACTTCGAGCTTCGTAAAAAGAAATTGGAATTTTAGAAAAAAGTATTCAGTCGCAGTCTCAGTTTACAGTCTCAATAGAAACTGAAAACTGTGACCGTCACTGCAAACTAATTTAAAATGAAATCAGAAAAACCAACTCAGGAAGATTACGATAATTGGCATAAAGACCCAAAGAATTGGTATTTCTTCAATACCTGTTATTATAATCCAAAAGACAAAAGATTACTTCCTCCTAAAAAGATTCAATGGATGGGTTATACAATAAATTTTGCCAATCCGTATTCTGTAATGCTTCTCTTGCCTTTTGTAATAATTGTTATTTTAGTTTTATTGAAATAACTTAAAAAAGTATTCAGTGTTCAGATTTTTAGTAACCAGTTTTGAACTGAGACTAAAAACTGATTTTTTCTTTTTTTTTAAAACTGAACACTAAAAATCTGAACACTGAACACTATTATTCAACCGTAATAAAGTGTAATTGTTCTAAGTCACCATTGTAAATATTAACATCAACACGATGTTTAATTCCTGGCAAAGAAGCTTTTTCTGTAAACTGCCAAAATAGCCAGTCATCTTCAATTTTTTCTCTGTAGAAATTGTAGTTCGCAATCCAGAACAAATAATCTCCGAATTCTTCTTTTAAAAAATCAGAATAATATCTTTCTCCTGAATAAATTATCGGGCGAACTTGATAATGTTTTTCGACTTTATTCAACCAACGCTTCAAACCTTTTTTCAAACTGTCTAAAGGCTGGTTTTTAGGTAATTTTTCAATATCTAAAACAGGCGGAAGATCCCCTTTTTGCAGTTTTACTGTTTTAATGAAAAGATCAGCTTGCTCAATAGAGTTTTCGTTTGGACGATAATAGTGATAAGCACCACGCATGATTTTATTCTCTTTTGCGCCTTCCCAATTTCTTTTAAATTGTCTGTCTACACGATCATTTCCTGCTGTTGCACGAATAAAAACAAATTGTACTGGATATTTTTCGTCCAAAATTTCAACTTCTTCCCAATCTACTTTTCCTTGAAATTCAGAAACGTCTATTCCTATTACTTTTCCTTTATGATTTTCAAGAACTCGAATATTTCGCACATCAGAAAGATGTTTATCTACCTCATCTTCATCTAAAACTTTTTCTGTTCTAAAACCTAAATAATAAGCAAGTCCTTTGCGATAATGATAAATTAATGCAATGAACAAAAGTCCGAAAAAAATCAATAAAAGCCCTCGAAAAAGTCTGCTTAGAAAAGATCTTCCAGCTGGTTTTCTTGAATAAGTTTTACGATAAGTCGTTTTTCTTGCCATTAAACAGAATTACTTTTTCAAAAAAAGATTATTGATAATAGACAGTAAAACGTAGCAAACAATAATCAGCGGAATTGCGATGTAGTGAAGTAATATCCCTAACAATACTGAAACAATCAAAAACACGATTTGAAGTGCATTGTCTTTTAAGCTGAATTTTTTAATTTTTAAAGAAAACAATGGAATTTCAGCATTCATAATGTAAGCGCTGCCCAAAGTGACAAATAATAAAACCCATTGATTTGTCAATAATTCAAGAATTACAAGAGACGAATCTGCATACATATCCAGAACTATTTGCAAACTAATAATAAAAATGGCATTTGCAGGAGTTGGCAAACCAATAAACGAATCTGTCTGACGAGTATCGATATTAAAGTTGGCTAATCTATAGCAGGCACCCAAAGTTATAATAAATCCTAAAAAAGGAACAATTGCTTGATTTCCTAGTTGGTCACCGCCTCTAGCAAACATACTGTACATGACGTAACCTGGTACAACGCCGCTTGTTACCATATCGGCCAAAGAATCTAATTGTAACCCAAGCGGACTTGAAACTTTAAATAATCTGGCAAAAAAACCATCGAAGAAATCAAAAAAGATTCCTAAGCAAACCATATAAAAAGCCATTAAATAATTATTCTGGGAAACATAAACAATTGCGACACAGCCGCAGAAAAGATTAATTAATGTAATTAGATTTGGGATATGCTTTTTAATATTCATAGCTTAAAATTTTGATAATGGCAGAGAACAAATTTAGTATAATAACTCGATGCAAAACGAGTTTTTTCGAGAGTTTTTTATTTCGAAGCGCGACTTTGGGAATATTTAAGCAAAGGAACTTATTAGATGAGTAAAATATTATATTTTTGATAAAAATTTAAAACAGGCCTCGATCTGCAAAAACATATACGTTGAAGAAATATTTAGTGTTTTTATTCTTTTGGAGTTGTACTTTTCAGTATGCGCAAACCGTTCGTAAATATTCGAATGAATTTATGAATATTGGGGTCGATGCCGCTGCTCTTGGAATGGCGAGCGCCGTAACTGCTTCTTCAAATGATGTAAATGCCGTTTACTGGAATCCCGCAGGTTTGACGCATCTCGAAGATCATCAAATTGCTCTGATGCACGCCAGCTATTTTGCAAATATTGCCCAATACGATTACATAGGTTACGCAAGTCCAATTGACGACAGAAGCGCGTGGGGAATTTCGATGATTCGTTTTGGAGTTGACGATATCATGGACACAACGCAATTAATCGATAATCAAGGAAATATAGATTACAATAGAATTAGCCTATTTTCTACGGCAGATTATGGTTTTACTTTTTCTTATGCCAGAAAACTGCCTGTTGACGGATTTCAATATGGTGTAAACGCAAAAGTAATTCGAAGAGTGATTGGAAAATTTGCCAATTCTTGGGGTTTTGGATTTGATATTGGTCTTCAATTTGAAAGAAATGATTGGAAGTTTGGTTTAATGCTTCGTGACATCACTACAACTTACAACGTCTGGAATATTGATGAGGAAGAATATAAAAAAATCGCCGATGCAATTCCAGGAGAAAATAATACTTTGCCTGAAAGTACAGAGATAACATTGCCTAAAGCACAATTGGGAGTTTCTAAAAGATTTGATTTCCATAACGACTGCAGTCTTGTAACTTCTGCCAATTTAAATATGCGATTTGAGCAGACAAACGATATTATTTCATCAAAAGCCATAAGTATAGACCCAGCTCTAGGGTTTGAGTTTGGTTATACAGATTTGGTTTTCGTACGCGCTGGTGCAGGAAACTTTCAAAATGTGATGCAGCTGGATAATACCGAAAAAGTAAATTTTCAACCTAACATTGGTTTAGGATTTAGATATAAAGGCATACAAATTGATTACTCTTTGACCGATTTAGGAAATCAAAGTACTGCTTTGTATTCTAATATTTTTTCGCTGAAAGTAGATTTAGGTATCTTTAGATAATTTAGAAACCATAAAACATTTAAAATTTTAAATCATGAAAACTGTCATGTTCAAAAAAACACTTTTTATTTTATTATTCTTATCCAGTTTTATTGGTTTCAGCCAAAGTTTAGCTTTATCTAAAGACGCCAAAATAAGCATTTTGACTTGCGGTCTTGGAAATGAAACGTATTCCTACTTTGGACATACGGGAATTAGAGTTTCTGATCCAGGAAACAATTTTGATGTTGTTTACAATTATGGAACTTTTGATTTTAGAACCCCAAATTTTGTTTTAAAATTCGCAAAAGGAGATTTGCAGTATTTTGCAACCGTGCATTCGTATGCCGATTTTTTCAATGAATATACTTACGAGAAAAGAAGCATTTATGAGCAAGAATTATTGATTTCTCAAGACTTAAAGCAAAAACTTTTCAATCAGTTAAATGCTGTTTTAGATTCTGAAGAGCGCTATTATACTTATAAATTTATTGACAAGAACTGCACTTCGATGGTTGTTGATGTAGTGAATAAAACTTTAGGCGGAAATGTAATTGTCAAAAAAGAAAATACAGACAAAACCTATCGTTCTATCCTATTTCCTTATTTTGATGGCCATTTTTACGATCAATTGGGCACCAGCATTATTTTCGGAACCAAAGTTGATCAAATGGGAACTAGAATTTTTCTTCCTTTTGAGTTGAAAAACAGTTTAGACAAAACTACTTTCCAGAATAAACCTCTTGTAGCCAAAAGCAAAACTTTATTAGAGTTTACAAAAGAAACACCGAAATCATGGTGGAATAATATCTATACGTATCTCTTTATTTTGCTTTTTGTAATCTTTGCCAGAAGCAAAACAGTCGATAAAATCTATTTTCTGATTCTATCTTTAATTGGAATATTCTTCGTTATAATGGGATTTTATTCATTCCACCAAGAACTAGCGATGAATTATAACGTATTGCTTTTTAGTCCGCTTTTATTGATTTTAGTTTTGTTTTCAATTTTCAAAAACAAACTATGGACTTATAGATTTTCGTTAATCAACTTTGTGCTTTTAGTGATTTACTTTTTGTTTTTAATAAACAAAGCACATTTCTTTATCACTTTACCGTTGATCATTACAAGCGGAGTGGTTTTAGTGCGAACCGCAATTCGCAACAAAAAACCAATTCCGATTATAATCTAAAATTTATTGACCCCTGTAGAATAAAACCGTCGTAATGGTTTTAAAAGTAATACTCAAATCTAGGAATATACCTCTATGTTTGATGTAATATAAATCGTACTGAAGTTTAACCAAACTTTCGTCGATTGATTCTCCATAAGAATAATTAACCTGCGCCCATCCAGTAAGTCCAGGTTTAATTACGTGACGCGTTTCATAAAAAGGCATTACAGCGGCAATTTCTTCAACAAAAAATGGTCGCTCTGGCCTAGGGCCAATTACGCCCATATCTCCTTTTAAAACATTAATAAATTGTGGAAGTTCGTCTATTCTAGACTTTCGCATAAATTTACCAAACGGAGTGACTCTTTTGTCATTATGAGTTGCAAAAACAGCTCCATTTGCTTCTGAATTCTCGGTCATAGTTCTAAACTTATAAATCTTGAAAACTACTCCATTTTTCCCCACTCTTTCTTGAGTGTAAAAAAGGCTTCCTTTATTGGCAAATAGATTACAGAGAAAGATTATCGGAATAAAAAACAGACTGATTAAAAGCCCCAGAATAGAAAACATGAGTTCGATAAGACGAACCAAAGACAAGTACAGTTTATTACTATTACTTCTGCTAAAAGGGAAAAATCTATAAAAATCTCTTTCTATATGGTGAACAGGAATTCGCTGTGTTTTGCTTTCGTAAACTTGTGTGTATTCGCGTATGATATATCCTTTTTCTAATAAATGAAGCAGCTGCTGATATAGATCGGAAGTGATACCATCTGTTTTCTGAGAAGCAATTACAATTTCTGAGACATTGTGTGTAGATACGAAACGTTCTAAATCTTCTTTCTTTATTTCGCTTACATAATGAAAATCTAAATTTTCATCTGCAACAGAATCGGAATTAACAAAACCAACAATTTTGTAATGCGGATCTACATTTTCTAATCCTAAAACTAATTCTCCAACTTCACTTTGATCGCAAATCAAAACAACATTTTGCGAAAATCGATGAGAGGCTAAAAAATAGCAATAAAACAAACGCCAAAGCAGTAATGTAATCAGTATTGTAAAATAAAATATTACTATTACTAATCTTTGTTTAGGTAGAACTGGGGAAAGAAATGGCGTAAGTAAATAAGCCAAAACAGTTGCAGTAGCTGTAAAAACGACGTTCTGCAGAATCTGAAGATGATTGCTTGCTACTTGTAAATTATAGATTTCAAATATTACACCAAAAGCATAAAGATAGCTGACTAATAATAGTATACTCAGCGAGCTACTTAAATCAAAGGTGAAATAATGGTAATCAAAGATTGCGCTTAATAGATATAAAGCAAATAAAATAAAAACAGCATCGAAAGTAAGGAGCAATATCCTCCTCTCCGAGATTTCGAAATGCATTTTCTTTTTTGATAACATCTCTTGTAGGTTTTAATTTGGTTAGGGCAAGGCAAATGTATCGCAAAAAAATATAACTAATCTATTAATTTTCTGTTTCTTCGGGAATTTTTATTTGAACTGAAAGAAGGCATAATGCATATACAAATGCAGGGGCAGCTGTTCTCATTGCTGCGTGGTTAATAGTTAAGAGCCAGAAAAAATAAAATGAAAAAAAATATAAATGCTGCCTATTATTAATATATAGGATAAATGGAGTAATAAACAATATTAAAAATGCAAGGATTCCCATTAATCCATGTTCAGAAAAAAGTCTGGTTATTTCATTATGAGAAGCAATTGCTACTCCCAGTTGATCTGTTCTTTTCTCTTTACTAAGTCCAGCACCAACACCTAAAATAGGATTATCAAAAAAAAGTTCAATATCTGCATCCATTATTTGCTCCCTACCTCCTAATCTATCTTTCTTTTCCCTACCCAACGCGTCTTTATTTGCATATCTTTTCTCTATAAGACCTCGAGTTTGAAAAGAGCTATATACCCAAACACCAATTCCTAATGCTGTTGTTAAAATAAAAACTATGATAAATTTTCTTTTGCCTTTCGCATTTGAAAAATAATACAATAAAAACAAAAGGCAAAGAATCATTACTACACCTGTAATAATCCCTCCTCTAGAAAAGGTAACAATTCCTCGATAGCTTATAAAAATTAACAACCCTAAATTTATTAGCAATTCTAGCTTAGATTTTGAAAACAAGATTATTTGCGTAAAGAAAATAAACATTCCTAGTCCTAATATTGTAGAAACCTGATTTGGTCCAAAACCTCCCGAAGTTTCAAAATTTGATTGTGTTCCAGTTACTACATCTTGTATATTGGGGGTATATAAAAACAAATATGTAGTTGTAGTAATAATAGGAAATCCCATAACCAATAATAGCTTCTGAAGATCATCGTAACTAATTTTCCTACCAAACGCATATAGTGCGCAAATTGCCAAACAAACTGGTCCTGATAAATTAAAGAATAAAACTTTTTTTATATCTGTCCCTATACTTTCATAACTTGTGGTGATAAAGATAGAGGGAATCAGGAGAATCAAAAAAAAACAATAAATAAATGCATTTTTTGAAAAATTACTATACACAATGCCACAAAGCATAAAAAAAACAACACAAAACTTAGCATACTCATTATTAAAATTCCCTCCCGTCATCCGAAGAAAAACTTCAGCGCCTACTAAATAAGCACTAACAAAAAGTACTTCATTGTTTTTGTTTTTATTTTTAAAAATTATAATAGCCCCAATTAAAATAATTAATAAAGCATATAGTTTTGACAAAAATGGCATTACAAAGACTGCCAGAGCAATTATTACATGAATAAAGATCAAAAAACTATATGAAAGTGTTCTAATTTTCATCACAAACAGTTTTATATGCCGAAATTAATTTTTGAATAATGACTTTTTCAGAATAGTTTTTTCTAACTGAGTTATTAAATCTGTTTGCAAAGGATTGCCTAAGCCGTTCGTCTTCAGTTATTTTTTTTAATTTCTCAATCAATTCAAATTCAGATAAAGGGTCAAAAACAAATCCGTCTACACTATCTTTAATAATTTCGGAACAGTAACCTACATTTGTAGATATAACAGCCAAATTTGACAATGCATACTCTAAAAGTGTAACTGGAAATCCTTCTTCAGTTGAGGCTAAAACTCCAATTGAAGATTGAGATAAAATATATTTAATATCATTTTTTTCTCCATACAAATGTATGTGATTCTCTAAAGAATTTGCTACTATAAAGTTTTTTAATTTATCTGAATATAAATCCATATAATCTTTTCCAATCAAATGTAAGCTCCACCCAAACTCCTTGAGTTTTAGCTTTGCAAAAGCCCTCAAGATTAATATATGATTTTTCGGATTTTTTAAGTTAGCTAAAAACACTATTCTTTTACCGTCTGTTCCTCTCAACTTTGTAATCTCACATAACTCATTAAGGCTCAAACTGAAATTTGGCATAAATAATATTTTTTTACAAAACATATTATTTTTACTCCATTTCTTCAATTGGAGATTAACAACAAAAACAGAAGAAAAAAAGGCAGAACAAAATACTAAAACTCTATTCTGTTTTACAGATTCTTTAGCACGTGCCCCATAATGGTCATGCCATACAATTTTTACCCGCAAAAAGGTGATTTTGACTAAAGTGGCAATAAAAAATGAAGAACTATGAGCATGTATAATCTCGATTTTATTTTCTTTAATGTAATTCCTCAGCCTAAATATAGCAGACAAATCCATTAACTTTTTTCTATTTAAAAATAAATATGAAACTTTTTTATCTAATTGAGAAACTAACTGCCCTTCTTTTCTAGTTGCTATTAAACCCGAAAATTCAATTTCATTTGATAAAGAATTGGCATAATTAACTGCCATTCGTTCTGCACCTCCCGCTTCTAATGAATCTATTAACTGTAATACTCTCATTGAAGCAGTTCTTTTATTTGAGATTCGAAAAATTCTGTTGTATAATTCTGAGACCAATCAGAAGCTAATCTACTTTTTTCTAAAAATACTGCTCTATCTAAAAGTAACATTTGCAATTGATCGACATCCTCTTTAATGTTCATTTTTAATAATAATCCTCTTTTTCCGTAATCTATCATATAAGGAACACAGGAAACATTTGTTGCCAAGGGAACGCATCCCCAAAACATTCCTTCAGCAATCGTTTTAGGCCAGCCTTCGCTTTTAGATGGTAAAATAACCAAATGACTTTTTTGATAAGCTTTCTTAAGAACTTCTTTCGCTTGATTACCGTGTAAAAACACAAATTTATTTAGCCCATTCTGTAAAATATATTTCTCCAGACATTTTCTTTCAACACCTTCTCCATATAAATCCAGTGTCGTATCAATGCCTCTTTTATTAAGTTCTTCTACTAATTTAATAGCGTACAGGGGATTTTTTCCTTCAACTAAAGTTCCTGTAAATATGACTTTAACAGTAGCTGAAATGTCTTCTTTTACAAAAATTTCTTTTTCAACAACTGAATAACTTGCAGTAAAAAAAGGCAGTATATTTCTAGTTTGATTTTTCCACCTGCCATATACTAAGACCTTCATATTATGAGTTAAAAAGGTGTTTTTCAGAATCCATTTTTGCAAATTATATGTTACTGGCTGTTTGCTTTTAGGATCCCAGTTCCCTGCATACTTAGCCGTTTTATTTTTTGCAGGAAATAAAATCTGGATAAAACATGCTATTAATCCGACATTCCCCGGGCAACGCAAATGTATATGATCTGCTTCTTTCATTGCCCAAAACAATTTCCAAGATATTAAAGGTAACTTTAATATCGATTTTATACAGCTTCTTAAATTTGTAAAATTTATAGAGGGAATAGTTTTAAATTTTACATTAGAATGATTGTATGGCAGATCAATAGGCGTTAGATTTTCTTTTATAATAGGAGCAACAACTATTATTTGATTACTATGTTTTAGCCAAATATTCATTTCATGAACATAAGGTGCATAACCAAAATATTGATCCTTAACCTGAATGTGATTCACATGAGTAATAATAGCAAATTTCATTATAGAATTCTATAATTTATAAAAGGATTTAATGCATTGTAAAAGATACTATTTGATAATTTATCTTTTATTGCCATTTTTTCTTTTGGCATACAAATCCAATTCTTATTAGATTTTACTTTAAAATTAGATATATCAACTTCTTTCAATCCTAATTTATCAATATAAAATGGCTTATATTCTAATTCACCCAAAAACGCACTTAACTCTTTTATTGTAGTATTTCCTCGTTTTTCTAAGTAATTCTTGTTTACTTCCAAAATGAGAAATGGCCTATCTCTTTTGATAATATCAATACTACCTAAAAGCACATTATATTCGAATCCTTCTACATCAATTGCAAAAACAGCACTCTTTTTTTTGTTTAACAATTCAAAATTTAAGGTTGTAACTTCAAATTCCTGAAAGCCTTCTTTGGATATAGGATTTGCAATAAAACCTGATCCGGATTCATTTCCATTAGGCATTTTAAAAAAAGAATAACCAATTTCATGAGAAACCAATTTATTTATAATTGTTAACTCATTTAAATTATTTTCTTTTTTTATCACATAAACTGCATCGTAATTTGCGGGAACAGGTTCAAAAGCAATTACATCAACATTTTGTTTTTTTGCAATATCCGCAAAACAAATTGTCTCAGTACCTATATTCGCTCCTACTTCTACAATAGTTCCTTTGTAAGATTTTAAAATTTCATTGACAAGTATAACGTTTCTCCAATCAAAATATCCATGCACTCCAAATTTTAAAGCATGGAAATCATTAGTATTACCTATAAATTGACTTCCCGTTATAGCTTTTTTTCTAAAATTAATAGATAGAACCTCACCTTCCTTAAATGTCAAAATCTTATTTCTAACATATTGCGAAATTATTGGAGGGAGAAATTTGCAAACTATTTGTGCTTTAGCAAAATTATTCATCAATATTTGTCATTAAATTATCAAAATAATATAAGTCTCTTTTTATTGCGCCTGATGTCTCATAATTATTTTTAAAATGATTATAACCTTCTATTGCTAATTTATTTCTTACTTCAGGATTTAATAAAGCACTACTAATTTTTTCATGTAAATCATTAACTTGATTTGTTTCAAAAAGTAAACCTGTATTATTATCTCGAATTATTTCCTTAATACCTGTATTATTTGCTCCAATTATTAATGTTTTCATACTCATCGCTTCTATAACAGTATAACCAAATGCTTCAGAATGACTGGGAACAACCGCTAAATAAGAGCTTTTAAACATTTCTAAAACTTTGTTTCTTGACAAATTCCCTTTAAAATCTACAAATTCCTCCAACTTTAAATCCTTAACCAGTTTCTTTAAATTACTTTCTTCTTCTCCAGATCCAATGATTGTTAATTTTACATCTGCAAATTGATCGCAGATTTTGGAAAATGCTTTTATGAGAACTTCAACCCCTTTGGACTTATGCAACCTGCCGGCATATGTTATTACTTTTATATGCGCATCATTAACAGATTGAATATCTGAATAAAAATCTCTAATTGAGTTTGGCAAAACCATTATTTTAGAAATAGGAACATGAAATTTTTTATTAACATCGTCTTTTGTTGCATTAGAGTTTGTTACAAAATTAGTTGCTAACTTGTACAACAATCTCTTTCTAAAAACTAGTATGTTTTTCTGTTTGAACTGAGTGCTTAAAGTCCTGATCCAAGCGATCCTAGTTTTTACTCTGCATAAAAATCCAACAATCAAAAAAATATTTACCGATCCAAAAATAGATATTGTCATTAAAGGACGATATTCTTTGATGTTTCGGTAAAGAAAAACACCATCTATCCATTTCGTTGGACGTGTTGACGGCCAATATTTTATGACAACATCTTTCGGTACAGTAATTGCTTCGTTAATTTTAGTGTCAGAAAAAATAATTACCTGATATTTTTTATTTAGATTTTCGACCAACACCAAAAAATAATCCGATACAGAACCTGTTCCTAAGCTAAATGAGATAAAAATTGTTTTTTTCATTTGATATGACGTGGTTTATTAAATATAAGGGTAAAATAGCCGTTAAGCCTTCCTAATGCTTCAGTAAAAGCCTCAATTCTTTCATTATGACTTGTAATTACGTTGCTAAATCTAATTAGAATTAATAAAATTGTAATACTATTCCATTTAAGGCGATCTTTAAAATTAGGATTTGGGTTCTTAATGCGCCAAACATACCAACCATTTTGTACTACCATTTTACCATATCTAAATCTATTAGGCCTTCCAGAGGGATCATGAAAATGATATAATTTTGCCTTAGTATTAATTACATTTTTGCCAAATTGTAAAGCTCTTAAGCTAAAATCAGCATCTTCATACAAACCATAACCTTCAAAAAATTTTGAGAACTTAATTCTATCAAAAATATCCTTCCTAAATGACATTGACATTCCTATCAATAAATCTACCTCATAGACCCTACCGGTTAAAGGAAATCCACACGTTCTTCCATGAGAATATGCTGGCATTCTTCCTGGATCTACGTCAGAAGCAAGTCCAAGATAATTTCTTACAACATTTCTCAATCCTTCAGGATAAAAATATCCTTCAAATAAATAATATTTATTTTTGTTATACTCTCTATTAACTTCCTGAAACTTCCATTTATTTTGATTTAAAGATACACCTCCTACCCCTATTACATCAGATCTATCTTGAAATGTTTTAATTGTTTCGTAAAAATAATCTGACTCCAAAACCGTATCATCATCCAAAAAACAAACCACGTTTGTATCAATGTTCACTTTCGAGATTCCAAAATTGCGTTGTCTTGTTAACCCCCGATCTTCCTTAGAAACTAAAAAATACTTTAAATTCTTAAAATTATTTTTGTTTAGAGCTATTTTTGTTTCTTCATTTAATGACCCATCAATGATTAAAATTTCATCTGGATATTTACTTTGAATGTTTACTGAGTTCAGTAGTTTAACTAATGGCTCTGGACGCATATATGTACAAATAATCAGCGAAAATTTCATTTTTTAGCATTTAATTTATTAGCCCAATATTGGCTTTTCGACCATTGTTTCTTGTAACTCGAATAGTATCGTAATGGGTTTTTAATTTTTTGAACTTTATAGTATTTAAAGAATAAAACAGTTCGATAACCCTCAATCTGTTCTTGAGTAAAGTTTAAAATTTTATTTAGCATTACTGTCGGAGAAGGTTTTGGCTGAATTTTCTCATCTGCCCAAGCTAAAGTATGTTTTGTTCTAAAACCGCCTATTGGAGCCTTTAGATGAAAAATTTCTGGTTTTGGGGAATAAAGAATATCATGCCCTAAATTTCTTAATTGCATTCCAAAATCACTGTCTTCTCCATAACCAAATTCAAAACTCATGTTATAAGAAAGTGTTTTTATATTTTCCTTCTTTACAATACTACAGCCTGAACCAAAACTACCCCATTGAAATTTCTGTTTTATTTTTTTTTCCAGAGGGTAATCAGGATGATAGCAACCTAATGTGATTTGTTCGAACCCTTCTTTTTTAATTATCTCAAATGTTTTTTCCAGAAAATCAGATTTTATTCGAATATCATCATCTGCCATAAATATCCATTCGCTTTTGACTTCTTTCAAGGCCAAATTTCTTGCATTACATGCTCCAGTTTGATGCGTAAAAATATGTTTAATTTGAAATGGCCAATCTTCATTTAAAATATAGTCAAGTTCTGTGATGCTATCTTGAATAGGATTTTGCTCTACAATAACAATATTCACTGGCAGAAATGTTTGCAAGGAAAGATCTTTTAGAGTATCATATAAATATTTTTTTCGTCCAATTGTTGGGATAATTACATCTATCGTTCCTTTTTCAATTACTTTATTTTTAGATTCTGTTTTAATTTGATGGAATGTATTTTTTTTGAGATATCTTTTCTTGTAAAAAAAACACATTAAAAAAGGAAAAATAACTAATGTTCTTTTATAAACAAACAGATCTAAAAAAAGTAAAAAAATCCAACGTGTTTTATAATGTTGTTTTACAAATCTAAAAAGAAGGTTTTTGTTATTCTTATGCTCTGGAAAAATTTTAGGATAATCTTTTAGTAACTTTGGATCAGAATAGCATAAGAGTCCAAGAGGCATTCCTAATTTTGCTATTGAATTTAAAAAATAGTCAAAATTTGCATCTACCTTTATTTGATTTTTTAAAGTTAATAAAACAGATGCGTGGATTCCGCCAACATGACTACTCATCATCCAAGTTGGATAACTTACTTTTTTGTTTATTTTTAAAAAAGGTGACAATTCTACATAGCCAATATTATCAGAAATAAAATTATTGGGAGATAAGTTATACGAAGCCATTATCTTATCTTGATGAAAAATTCCCTTTAATTCCTTAATATTTATATAAGAGTCTAGTGAGATATGTGCCCAAATAATTAAATCTTGCGGAAATTTTTTTGCAATTTCTATTAGGCCTTCAGAGATACTTTTGTCTTCATAGAAAACATCTTTTTCTTTCACCCCAGCCTTTACTATTTTATTATTTTGATGATAAACAATTATCATTTTTTTAAATTTATAATTTTTTGGTAAAATTTGATATTTTCAAGCGCCAGTTTATTGATGTCAAATTTTTCTTCAACATGTACTCTCGCAGATCTACCAATTTTTTTAGCTAATAAGTTATCCCTCAAAACCTCTTTTATTCTTTCAGCATATAGGTCATGATCCGAGGGATGAACTAAAAAACCATTTTCTTTATCTATGATAAGTTCTTTAGACCAGCCAATATTACTATTTACAACTGCTTTTTGCATCGCCATAGATTCTATTGTTACCATTCCTAAAGTTTCTGCAAAAGTTGGAAACACACACACATTAGCTTTCTTGATATAATTCTGTATTTCGCTGTATGGAATTTTACCTAAATATTTGACGTTTTTCAAATCATCTTCTGTAAATAGGGTTTTCATTAATTCCCAAGTTGATTTTGAATTTGTTTTCAAATCAGGAGCATCGCCCCCTATTAAAAGTAATTTAGCATTCGGAAAAACCTTTCGTACTTTATTAAAAATTTCTGGCAGTTCTAAAACTCCTTTTTTTCTAATTAAAGTACCAGCATATAGAATCAGATCTTTTTCAAATATTTGAGATGTTTCGTTTTCAAAGTTCCTAAGATCCAAACCATAATGAATGGTCTTGATTTCTTTTCCTTTTATATTAAAAAGATTCTTGGAAACTTCTCCCGCAAATTTGGTCGGAGCTATAAATGCTTTTGCTCCATTAAGGGCGAGCTTTTCGAACCAAAAATTTTTAAGTTTTTGTTTTCTATTGTCCAAATGACAGAAATAAGCATCACTTCCATGAAAACGAATTATCAAAGGAATATTAAAATGCATCAAAGCTGTAATTCCAGTCCAATCTGGAGCTTCAATAATGTCAATTTTTTTTTCTAAAATAGTCTTATTGATAAATTTTTCTATTTTTTTTCTATTCCAGTAAAAATTAAAATATTTTCCTTTACTGTTGCTTAAACTATAAATTGTGGCATTTTCTTCTTCAACAACAAATTCTTCTTTTTGCCCATAAACAAAAACAGAAACTTGCACATTGGATTTTCTTAGTTCTTCGACTAAAGTAAAAACACTAGTTCCAATTCCTCCGTCATGTCCAAAAGCTTTATGAGGATAATGTGATAGTAAATAGCCAATGTGTAAATCTTCTTTCATTTTTTTGTTAGATTCAATTTTTTCTTAATACTTTTTTTCAATTGATTTTCGTTTCTCTTTAAAAATCTTTTAAAACTGAATTTATAGCCTCCAAAATTCAGAAATTTGCCTGCTGAAAATTGTATTAGAAGTTCATTTTCATTTGATTCTGATAAAATGCTTTTTTTTAAATAAATCTCCTTAGTATAATTTTCGTTTCTATTAGTCTGTTTTGGAAATGAAAAAATTTTGGAGAAAAAACCAAAATCCTTTTGTTTTAAAAACTCTTGAAAATTTAATGATTTTGATATTTTAAATATTTTAATTACACTATTAATCACCAAACTTAGATTTGATTTTTCAAGTTTCAACCAAGAAAAATAAATTAAAAGAGGAGGTATAAAATAATCCTTATTTACAGTATAAATGTTTTTTTGAGACTGAAAATCATTCTCGTTTAAAACAAATTCTGCATCAAAATAATTAGACAAATATATTTTTAATAATTCTTGATTTTTAGAAGAATTAATAGAAAACACCAAATTTGTCAGAGTGATTTTTTGATTCAAATGATTGTATTTCATCCAGCGTTCTGGATAATAATCTTTATCATTTAGTTCTTTACTTTTTTGTCCATCAAAATTTTTGAATGGCCTTATAACTTTTGAATCACTTTTTTCCCCAAGCCAAGCCGTCCACCAAGAAAAAGTAGAATTACTTATTATAAAATCATCACACATTGTTCCTAAACAAAGTTGTTCCATATCACTTAAACTATCCCCAAAAAAGACATTTTCTAGAAATGAGAAATGATATTTGCAATACTTTATATCATCACTCAAAATAATCAGGTTACAAGAATCCCAATTTGGAAAAAACTCAGCTAAACTATTCAAATAATAGTTAATTGGAAGCTGAAAATAATCTTTGTGATCCACAAAGTCCCCCCTTCTGATGGAAATTAAAATAGTATGCTTTTGAAAGGCTTTATTGTATAACTTTCTTACTTTTTCTTTCAAAGAATCTGAAAACTCAAAATAGTGTTTGGTTAACTCTGTGTCAAAATATTTTTCTGTTTGAAGCCAACCAGTTACGTCATAATTTTCATTTCCAAAATTCCATTCATAATGATGGTATTCTTTTTCTTCACTATTTACAAAATTGGATAAATCGGATGATAAAAGAGGTAATTTATTTTTAAAAGAACTTTGATATTTCCAAGGTAAGAAAGAGAATTCACATCCATTTTTAGTAGCTAATCCAATTGTAGCCGCTATCTGAAAAAGCTGATTCCCTAAATTTCCCTTCTTTCCTATTTTACTAAATGTTATCATTTATTAAAATTTAAAACTCTTTTTATCTCTTAAAAAAATCTTTAATAATTCTTTCTGTAAACAATCTTGCTCCTTCATCCGTCATATGCCCACATGAAGAAAAGTATCTATTTTCAATAACTGTATTTTCGTAATTGTGAATTTCTGGATATGCTTTTTTTACTTTATCAAAATAATTCATGCCTACTACGTTTTCACACATTGGTGTCATAACAGCAATAAAATTAATATTGTTCTTTTTACAGATACTTTTAATCTCTTCGTAGTATCTATTGTGTGCCAGTGGGTTTAAATTGACAATATTATTTTTCATATTGCCTTTTTTATGTTTTTCTAACGGATAATATCCTAAATTATCTAAGGCATTGTTTTTTTCTTTTGAAACTATTTTATAAATTTCTCGAAAACCAATTTTAGAATCAAATTTCAAATACCTATAAAAAGGGATATAATACAATTGATTAAAATTTTCTTCTGTCGAAAAATGATCTTTTATAACTTCTGAACGATGAATATAGGGTAAAAACTTTGTCGCCACCCCTTCAGATTCTTGATCGTTCGAAAGATTTAAATCTGCTTCTAAAATAATATTTTTGATTTCGTATTTTCTTTCAATCATTAATTTCAACATTAATGAAGCTTCAAACAAATGTCCGCCACTCATTCCATAATTGAATGTTTTTAACCCTTTGTCTTCAAACATTTGGGATACAAAATGATTATTAGCTCTTGATGAACCTAAAATTACCACATCATACTTTTTTGCTTTAGAATTAAAAACGGTTTCAATTTTGCCACGGTTTCTTGACTGCATAAAAACATAAGTATACAATCCGTCTAAGATAACAGCAATCGAAACTGTTAAAATAAAAATTCCTAATATATATAATAAAAACCTTTTCATTAAAATTGAAAATAAATAAACTCTTTATAATCTGAGTAAGTTCCGAAAGCAATAATAGCCATAATAGCTAAAGCCATTTTTAGCATGCTTCTTTTTCCGGAAATTGGTTCAACTTTGGTTTTATTATTCCATTCCACTAAAACAAATACGCCAATCATCAATAATAATTCATAATTGTACCGTTCGTTATCTAAATACTGAGCGCTAAACTCTCCATTAGTAAATATTTTTTTTAGATATAAAAAAGCATCAGTGATTGTTTTTGCTCTGAAAAATACCCAAGCCACACAAGTCAGCAAAAAAGTGGTCAAAACATTAAAAAGCACTTTTACGGAATCTAAATTCCATTTTAAAGTAATAGAATCCATATTGTTTCTATTGCTATTGGACAATAATAAAGGAAGGAAATAAACAGCATTTATAAATCCCCAAACAATATATGTCCAGTTGGCACCATGCCAAAATCCGCTAACAATAAAGATGATAAAAGTATTTCTGATTTTCATCCAAAGTCCTCCTTTGCTTCCTCCTAATGGAATATATAAATAATCTCGAAACCAAGAAGAAAGTGAGATATGCCAACGACGCCAAAACTCTGCAATGTCTCTTGAAAAGTACGGATAATTAAAGTTTCTTAATAACTCTAAACCAAATAATTTAGAAACGCCAAGTGCGATGTCTGAATATCCTGAGAAATCTCCATAAATCTGAAACGCAAAATAAATTGCCCCTAGAATCAATGAAAAAGAATTCATTGAAGGATAATGATCAAAAATAGCGTTTGCATAAACGGCACAGGTATCGGCAATAACTACTTTTTTAACTAAGCCCCAAACAATTTGATAAACTCCTTCTTTTGCTTTTTCTAGATTAAATTCGCGTTTTTCTTTTAACTCAGGCAATAAATGTGTTGCTCTTTCTATTGGTCCCGCAACTAAAAGTGGAAAGTAGCTTACAAATAAAGAATAATCTATAAAATTATATTCTGCTTTTATTCTTTTATAGTAAATATCAATTACATACGATAATCCGTGGAAAGTGTAAAATGAAATCCCTACCGGTAAAATTACATTCAATAGCATTGGACTTACCTTAAAGCCAAAAGAAGTAAACATTTCTGCAAATGAAGCTGCAAAGAAGTTATAGTATTTAAAAATTCCTAAAAATCCTAAATTCACCAAGATACTAAGCCAAAACCAAAATTTTCGTCCCTTTTCTGAATTGCTTTTCTCAATTTGAATTCCTGTGAAATAATCTAAAAATGTAGAAAAAACTAACAGAAATAAAAATCTCCAATCCCAGCAAGAATAAAAATAATAACTGGCAACAATCAACAAAGCATTTTGTGTGCTTTTCGTTCTATTGAAGACAAACCAGTACAGAAAAAAAACAATTGGCAAAAATATAGCAAAAGCCAAAGAGTTAAAAAACATAAATGTTTACTTTTTTAAAATACTATTTAAACTTTCCCAGATTTTTTCAGATGCTTTAGTAGGATTTGGTCCAACAATAATCTCGAACCATTTTTTACTCTCTTCCACACTTGATTTTTTTCCGTCAATAATGTCTTTAATAATAGATGTCAAATCTTTCTTATCCTTCACCCACAAAGCAGCTTCTTCAGAAGGTTTTGATCTAAAATGAATATATTTATAATTTTGCCCAATATCTCGTATTCCTTTTTTTAATTGCGGTTGTTCATAATCAAAAAAGAGACAAGATTTATCGTGTGCAGAAAAATCAAATACCATAGAAGAAGCAATATTACCAACAAATTCTGTATATTCACAAATATTTGCCTGCAATGCAAAATCTTCTTTTGTCGGCATAATTTCGTTCCAACTTTGTCCTACTGGGCTCCAAAGCGGATCTATGTTTACAATCACATCTTGATATTTTCTTAAGACCTCATCATAACGATCTGTAAAATCTACTGGGCACTTTCGGTAAATGATTCCTAAAGAATATCCGTTTTGGTTTAATTCTCTAACTGATAATGCTAAATCTTCTAAATAGCATTGATCTAAAGGAGATGTAACTATGTCATCACCAGAGTAACAAATGTATTTTTTGTTAAAGTCTAGATTATGTGAATTATAAAATTCTTCTTTAGATTTTAAAAGCGTCTTGTCAAAATGACTTTCAAACTGAGGTGTTCCCGTTACAAAAACCTGGTTTTCTTTTACATAAGGGCAATACATTAGAACCTCTTTTTTCATGTGTTCGCTCCACACAAAATAGTAATCTGTTTCTACCAGAGTTGTAGCTTTAGGGAGATTATCCCAAGAAAAAATAAAAGTTCCTGTTGGAATTCCCAAATCCTGTGCTGCCAAAATAGAAGCAATAGCTTGAGTAGGGCGTTGGTTGGTACAAAAAACAAAGTCTGGCTTATGCTCTTCTAATTGTTTTCTACTTTCTTTATATTTACTCGTAGCACGCTCTCCTTTCTTTATCTGATTTCTAACATAATGGATTCCTTTTTCATTAGAACCAAAAGTTGTTAAAACATCAACCATTAAACTTTTAGCAAAATTACTGGCTCCTTTATACGATTGCGGAAAATTATAGGTATTGTAAACTACTTCTTTAAACTTCTTATCAAAGAAATTTAATTCCATTCTTTTACGCGCACGGCTATAAACTGTCGTTAACGGATGTAATGTTTTTTCTTGAATTTTTAATTCTTCAAACCCTAATTTCTCCTTAATAGAAAATGGAGTGTTGTTCCAATAAGTAATATCGAAATTATTTTTTTCTCCTATTTCTTTAAAAGAAGTCAAAGCAAAATTTCGAAGTCCAGCACCATCAGGCAAAAAAATAAATATGTTTTTTTTCATTTATAATTTAAATAGAATCTAACAAGAAAATTTTTATATCTTCATTTTTAGCCTCTGTTATAAGTTAAGATATTCAATGGCTTGAATTGAGATCCTTTAAACTTGTACTTTTTTGTTTTTTAGTTTGTCCCTTTGAATTTGTTCAATTGGCAAAATATCGGCAGACTTAAAAGTCAACGCTTGATAGACCGCCTGAAGATCACGAGTAAGTTTGCGTAAGCCCATTGGTTCTAATGAAGCAGCATGATCTGTACCTTTCCAAGTTCTGTCTAGGGTATAATGTCTTTCTATAATATTAGCTCCTAAAGTATATGCAGCTATATCTACAGCAATTCCTAAATGATGACCCGAAAAGCCTATATGCTTTACCAAATGACCATACTTTTGCTGTAAGATATTAATATCTAATAGGCAAACATCTTCAAAAGGAACTGGATAACCCGATGTACAGTTGTATAAAACTAAATCTTGGTTTCTTCCTTTTTTAGTAAAAAATTCAACCAAAACATCTGTTTCATCTTTAGTTGTCATTCCTGTTGAAATATGAATTTCTCCTGAATAATTTTCGCTTAGCCATTCCAACATTTCAAAATTATTGTTGCAAGCAGAAGGTATTTTAATAAAATCTGGATTTAATGATGCAATTTCTTTGGCCGAAGTTGTATCCCAAACCGATGTAGAATATATAATTCCGATTTCTTCACAATATGATTTTAGCTCTCTATGCTGTTCAACATCAAATTCTAAAAACTCTCTGTGCGCGCCATAAGTCTCTCCATACGAATTAGAAGCATTTGGATGCGGAGCATAATATTGTTCTTCTGTTAAAAGTTCCTTATTATTACGTTTCTGGAATTTAACTGCATCAGCATTTCCAAAAATTTTTGCAATTTTAATTAACTCCTTTGCTATTTGCATTTCTCCTTTATGGTTGCAACCTATTTCGGCTATCACATAAGGTTTTTTAAATTCTTTCATAACGTTTATTGTACTTTAATAAAATTTCACAGGTTTCTCGTATTGCTCCTGCTCCTGATTGGTGTGTTAAAACATAATCTACATTTGCTTTTACAATATCTGTTGCGTCAGCTGGCGCAAAAGACCATCCAACACTACAAATATTAGTCAAATCATTTACGTCATCGCCTACGTATGAAACGGCGCCAAAACTACTATTTCTCTCTGAAAGAAAATGCGATAAAAAGGAAAATTTATCTTTTATTCCCAAAAAAGTGTGTTTAATCTGCAATTTCTTCATTCTCTGTGCTACTAACTCAGAATTTTCTGAAGTCATGACAACAACCTCGACATTATTTTGCCTTAAAATTTCTAAGCCCATTCCGTCTCGCATATCAAACTTTTTAGCCATTTCGCCATTGGCATCATAATAAACGCATCCATCTGTAAAAACGCCATCTACATCCAAGACTAAATAATCAATGCGTTGATGCACTTTTTGTTTTTTCTGACGATCTGCTAAAAGTTTTTCAATAATATCCCAATCAGATAAACTGTCAATTTCCACAAGAGATTCTTCTGGCATTTTTACCAAACCAATAGAACCGCTTACTCTATTTTTTGAATTTAAGAAAGCGTCTTTCGTGGTAACATACACTGCCCCATTTTCAATCAACAATCCATCAAAATCTTGACGTCTTGGTCTATTAAAAACATCATAATTACTTGGAGTCCCATCTGAATTCCAGATAAAACGATGTGTATTGACAACAGTCAAAGCCGATTCTTTTTTATTGATAAGAATTTCGTTTAATGTTACATTAATATCCTGAGCTTTTGTCATTGGAGAAGTTGCCTGCAATAAACATAACAAATCAAAGTCATTTTTCACCATTGCTGAAAACTCAAGCATAGCACTTTCTGTTGATGATGTATCAGAAGCATTTTTATCATTTCTCAAAAGTGTCTTCACTTTTGGGGTCCAAAAATATTCTCTCTTGATATAATCTATAATATCCTGATCATCTGTAAAAACATAAACCTCATCTAATTCTGAGAAAACAGCTTCTGTTAAAACCCATGAAAAAAGAGGTCTTCCAAGCATTTTCTTTTTATTTTTTCCAGGAATCCCTTTTGAGTTTTTACGAAGTGGAATTATTGCAGTTTTTTTCATAAAATTTACTTTTTTAGTTAATCTCTTTTAATGAGAATTTAAAGTTTTTGATCACCTAAAGGTCAGTTATAAGCCTAGGAAATTTTTAATCTGGTCTTGATTTAATCCTTTATATTTAAAAATCAGACTACGTATTTTTTTATTTACAAAAATCTTTTTAAAAATTTTTTCAGAAAAAAAACATTCTAAATTTCCTTTTTTTAAAAATGGAATAGTATTATAGTCCATCGACATTTTGTTTGTTATTTGTAGATTGTCATAAACATCTTCCATCCAAGGTTCAAAAACATTTCCCATATGAAAGGCATAATTATCATAGGTGGCCAAACGATATCCCCCCATCTTCAGAACTGGTTCATCAAGATAAAGATGCTCACTATTACCACCCAACTGGTAAATACTATTAGTTTTTGGGGACTGATCAAAAACTTCTCGTTTATATGTAACTACAAAATGTGAACATCCTAGAACAGCAATCGTATTATTTTTAGCTTGAATTGTTCCTATAACATCTTTGAATTTCAAATCTAATCCTGGCCAACCGATACTTTTTGCAAATGCAGTTAGCCCCTCTGGATTTTTGACTGCTCTAAAATATAATTTATTTGAAAAAAAATTTCGTAACCATATATTACTTGTAAGCCTTAAATGTGTTCTAAAAACAGGTACAGGACTGACCGATCCAGCTTTAGGAAAAGCATTAAAAACTTCTAAAATCCCCTCTTCCCATCCATTAACAAATAATACATCCGCATCAGTAACAGTAATTAAACGTTCTTGCGCGGTTCTTAATGCTTTTAAGATACTATTTATCTTTCCTATAGACTCTTTTTCAATAATAAGCTCATCTATTAAACCTTCTGTAGCCATATCTAATAACTTATCGTTAATAGAACTGATGCATCCATTGCTTACTACTGAGATTTTTATTATTGAACTACTAGTCTTTTTTATAGATGAGATACATAATTTAAAAATTTTAAATGCATCTTTATAATATTCCTTTTCATGTGGTATATACAGAGGAATGATGATTCGATGCGAAGAATCACTTTTATTTATTAATCTATCTCTTGTAGGGTTTTCACTAATTCTCATTTAAAAAGGACAACTATCTAACAATTCTTTTCTTCTTAAGCTAACTACTTCTTTCTTGGGAAGTAAAACTTCTTTTTCAGACATTAGTAAATTCTTTATTTCTACATAGTTTAAATCATTTACGTTATAAACAAACTCATTCTTATATTGAATGCCTAAAGACTCAAAATAATCATAAAACTTTATATTATCTCCTGATAATTTATCTGAAAACTTAACCCAAATTGCAGGTATTTCATAAGCTTGAGAAACAATTATTCCGTGTAAAGATGATGATATTATTTGTTCACATTCCAATATTTCTAATGTTGTTGCTTCGAGATCGTTAGTTAGCAAATCTATTACTTTAATTCTTGAATCATTTTTATAAAATTCATTTACTTCATCAAAATCAACATAATGAGGAATTATTCCGACTTCAAATTTTTTCTCTGTTTTTTTATCAAAAAAAAGTGGCAGTAAAATAGCTGGATCCCCATAAATTTCTGGACATTCATGATTTAACTCCATAATTCTCTTGCGGGTGTATGGGCCTCTAACTGCTAAGAATTTTGCCTTTCTAATGTTTTCATTTTTTTTTATGATACCACTTCCCCAAACAATTGTGTTCCTACTTGCTGCGGTAATAATACTTCCTATTACACTATAGTTTTTAATCCAAAAATTGTAAAATCTAGAAGATGGATATTTAACTTTAAGAACAATTCCCTTTGAAATTTTCTTTACAATATATTTTGATAATAAATCTCCATAATTATCCTTCCCATCTTTTCTCTCTAATGAACACCAGTATAAAAAAATAATTCTCATTAATAATTAAACTTTTGAGGTTTGGTAATTTTAAATTTTATCATAAAAAAGAATCTCTTAACTATATAATAAATTTGAATAAACGAATTTTTAATAACGTTAAACAATGACATAACAAAACCTTTAACAACAGAAATCATATTGGGCTCGACATGCCAAATTTGATAATTTCCTAATATATCATTCTTAAATCTAAAGTACTCTTGTGCCAAAGTTCTCTTTATTTCATAATTAAAAACAACTGGTGCAAATTCTATATCGTAACCCGCTTTTAAAACTCTCAAAGTCCAATCTTTATCCTCAAAGGTTGGAACTTGCTCGTTAAAAGGAATAACTTCCCATACTTTACGGCTAAAAGCTGACCCAGAAAAAATTACCCCTGATTTATTAGGATCTGTTCTAGCATCAATTCCAAGTATATAATTTTTAAAATCGTTTGAAGAATGCAAACAACGTAAGCCTGCTAGATTTTTATTATTTTCAAACTTTTCTTTAATTACTTTAAAAAAATCTGGACTAACTGGATAAGAATGAGCACTAAAGATAACCACAATATTATTCGACGCAGACATGGCTGCCAAATTTGCGCTTCCGCCATAACTAAATTTTTCTATGGAAATAAATTTTGCATTAAATTGAGCTGTTATATCTTTACTTCTATCTGCAGATAAATTATCTAAAACAATAATCTCATCTATATCTTGAGAATAGCGTTCTTTTAAATTTCTTAATAAAAACCCTAATGCCTTTTCTTGATTTTTATTTCTAATTACTACACTGATCATCCTCTTTTTTTTATTTTAACATACAATTTGAAGAAAAAATTTCTTTTGATTTTTTCGTTGAATTCTTTTAAAATTAAATTTTCATTATAAGCCATGAGCGGATGAGGAAAGTATTTTTTGTACAAATCCTTATGTTTCTCAAATACATATTCATAAAGGCCACAATAAAATTCATTATCCTTCCAAAAAAAATTACTCATACTTCCTGAATTATGTTTTCTATAAAAAAACATATATTCAGGAATTTTATATACTTCACTTTCTTCATCCAAAATTCTTATCCAAAAATCCCAATCTTCAAAAGATTTCATGTTTTCATCATAACCTTCTACTTTCTCCCAAGATTCTTTTTTAAAGCACGAACAGCAAACAAAACAATTTCTAACTAACAACTTTTTATAAAAATAATTAGGAAGAGACATTTGATTTTTACTAGCTCCAAAAAATTGAACTTTAGAATAAACCAACTTTAAATTTTGATTTTTACCAAAAGAATTTATTATTTTTTCTAGATATGTTTTATGAATTTTATCATCTGAATCTAGTGGTAAAATATAAGTGCCTCTACTAATAGAAATACCTGCATTTCTGGCACTAGACAATCCGCCATTTTCTTTTTTCAAATATTTAAATCGACTATCTTTTTCACACCATTCCTGTGCTATTTTTTCGGTTTCATCAGGGCTACCGTCATTAACAATTATACATTCCCAATCTGTATAAGTTTGCCATAAAACTGTCTCTAGAGTTTCTGCCAAGAAATGAGCTTGCTTATAACAAGGCACAATTATCGAAATAGTCGGATTTGCCACTATTAAACTATTTTATATTTAGTGATATTTTTAATTTGTTTGTCAGACTATACATTCCAACTCTTTTTAGATTAAATAACCCTGTATTTAAAGAAAACTGTATTATAAAAATTAAGACCCTTTGTTTTATTGTATAATCTTTATTTCTTAAAAACGATCTGAAAAATTGGTTTGATTCTTTTTTATTTTGATCAAAATTTGGCACTATAAGTTGAATTAAAATTTTAGAACGAAACTTATTAAAATCAACTTTATAACTCTGCTCTTCAATCAAGTCAAAATGTATCTGAGAAAAAAGAAATAAAGAATTTATGACATTTTTTATAAAATTCGGGCTAATAACCTTCTGTTTATCATCTCTATAGTAAGTATCAATCCCATAATATCTATGTACTTTTATTTGATCTGTCTGCGAAAGCACTTTGATATTAAAACTTAAATCTTGAAATCGTTTTAAATTTTCATCAAACTTACAATTCCTAATACTACTTTTTTTATATAAGCATGCCATAATTGGCCATGGAATTGTATAGCTTAAAAACATTTTTAAATAGTTTTCGCTACTATTATTTTCAGGATCTTTATTAATTGAAAAAGTATGTTTAATATTTTCTATAAGCAAGGAGGCATCTCTTATTAACAAATCTATAGACGGATGTGCTTTTATTGTATTTAATCTTTCTTCTAAACAAAAAGATTCACAAATATCATCTGAATCTAAAAACATTATATATTCTCCTTTACTCCTCTCAAGTCCAAAATTCCTGCAAGCATTTGCTCCCTTTAAACGATCATCTGGACGGCGGTAAAACTTGAAACGATTATCGTCTTTTAAATATTTATTTATTATGTTTTCTGTATCGTCATTTGAACCATCATCGACAATAATGCATTCCCAATTTTGATAAGTTTGGTTTAGCATACTATCTAGCGTCTCACTAATAATGTGTGCACGATTATAGGTTGGAATTATTACAGAAACTTTAGGCTCATTCATGAGATTTATATTTTCTTTTCGAAACTGGTCAATTCTTTTGAGACTGCTTTTCTAATAACTTATTTTTTTATTTTGAATCTGATACTATTTAATTCTTCACTGACCTCGTACAAGTAAGGAAAAGTATGATAAAAAGAAATAATATGAAGCAACAGTAAATCATTAATTTCTTTTAAAGTATAATATTTAGGAACTTTTTTGCCTAGAATTTTCTTTAGTTTATATTTCAGAGAATTCTGAAAAGGATCTTCCATAAAACTAATGTTTAAAATATCGTCTTCAAAATTCGGTAATTCACAAAACAGAAAGTGGCTGACAACCTCTTTTTTATTAAGCATTATTTTTTCTTGCTTGTCCTTTTTTAAAATCTCAAAATCATTTTTACAAATACCAGCTCCCCAGTTTATATTATTAATTTGTGCTCCCTTATTTTTGGTATTTGCTAACAGTTTTTGATGATTTATTTTTATAATATCTGTCAGTTGCAGATCTTTTGTAAGCACTTTTTTTTCTTCTTTTCTATAGCTGGTATGCCATTGATGGAGCATTAAAATATCTTGTGAATAAAAAATACTTTCAACCCCATTTTTTTCTAATCGATTATGAATATCGATATCTTCAGCTCCCCAAAAATGCAAAAACTCATCATATCCTCTTACTTCTTTCAAACTATTAAGATGAAACAATGATAATCCTTGCGCGCCAACTCCACTGCTAAAATCAATTTCAAAATCTTGAAATTTCTTATCAGATTCTGATTCTTTTTCATTCAAAAAACCAACTTTAAAATAATAGCCTTTAAGTGGATTTTTTAATTCATGGAGTTTGCAAACAAAATTTGGACTAAAAATCATATCAACATCAGCTGTAAATATGTACTCTGTGGTAGCATTTTTTAGTCCGATGTTAATTGCTTTAGCTCTTGACCAAGGCTGAAATTCTGAATAATTATAAATGTATTTTACAAATTTATAATTAGCTACTAAGTCTTTAATATTGGATGCTGATACTGAATTTGAGCCATAGTCTACAAAAACAACTTCAAAGTTAGAATTTGTCTGGCTTTTCAGCGAATCTACAGAACGTTTAACTCGCTCAGGCTCTCTATCTCTATATGGATAAATTATTGTTATCATAAATTATACTCTCAAATTATTGTCAATGTAATGTATAATTCCCGTGCTTTCATTTTTAAATTTCTTGCAAAAAACGCACAATTATCTCCATATTCATTTTGAACAATACTTTCCTCAAAAACTTTACGATGTTTATCTGAAATAAAAGCTGGTCCTGGAGTTACTGACCAATCAACATAGGTTAAGTTTCCCTTTAAATTTTTAATATTCGAATTTCCAATAATTGTTGGTATTAAAATTTCTTCACTGCAAAAAGAGTTTTTAAAAAATCTCTCATACTCTGGATTTGATTTTAAAAAATCGAGAATATAGTTAACTGTTGAATGTGTTAGAATCCAACAAGTTGGACCAAAAAAAAATCCTCTCAAATGGGTATTCCTTTTTAGGAAAATAAAAACTAATTTTTTTCTCCAAACGCAACAAGATTTTAATCAAAATTGGTTTATTGGGCTTTCTACGATAAAACAGATCAAAATAAAAATTGGTTATCCATTTTTTTTTAAATTCAGCAGGAAATCCTTCTTTTATGCTTATAAATTCTCCGCCCTCACTTAATAATGAATACAGAAAATCATTTTTCTTTATTGGGTAATCACTTCCACTAATTAAAGCATAATAATCGCAACTGTATTTAAGTGCCTCTATCATTAAATTAAGAATTGTTTTTTGATGCGACCAGCCTCCCCACCAAACTTTGTGTCTTTTGATAAACTTAATATTTTTAAATTCATCCAAATCTACTGGCATTACAGATTTCTTATCAATATGAACAAAAAAATAAACCTTGGCATCATTTAAAGCTGTTATTAATCTTTTTAAATGTTCATAATCATGATAGGCTGTTATGAGATAAGCTACTTTAATTTTATTTTGCATTAATTCTGATGTTATAAAGGCCATAATCTGAAAATCGTCTTTAAATTTAAAAATAGAATTATCAGGATGTGCTTTTTTGATCTTATCAAATTTTTAATTTCTCTCAATTTGATAAAATTATATTTCTGAAGCAGTTTTATTTACTAAATCATCAAATTTAGCAGCTACATTAACCGGAAAAAAAGGTTCTAAATTTATCGCATTAATTTTATGATTCTTTTTCTCTAACCGATCAATTCCATCCCTTAAAGCTTTTTTTACTGACTTAGTTGAGTAAGGATTGAATATTGGAAAGTCAAATATTTCTAAGTGCTCTTTTATATTTCCTTGATCTGGTCCAATAATTATTTTGTCATAAGTAAGTCCCAAAAAAACATTTCCTGAATTTAAAATCTCTATTCTGGGAATAAATACGATATCTGACGCTGACATCATTAATGCTAATTCTTCATGACTCTTAAAACGATAATCAAAAAAATATCTTGGATTAGGTTTTTTAAAAAAAAATGGTCTATTAAATATTTTTTTTAATTTATAATACCCTGGAAGTTTACCCCAAATATTTTTCTTGTACATATTTGGAACTATTAAGATTTTTTTTCTCTTTCTAATTGCTCCAAAAGCTTTCAAAATCATTTTTTTTTCAGCTTTATTTCTAATTTTTCCTGGAGCGATAATTACTAAAGCATCACTTTTAATCTTTAATAAGTTTCTTGCTTCGTTTTTATTGAATATTGAAAATGAATTGCTGTATAAAGGATGCCTTATAACACAATGAGAGGCACTTTTAAATTGTTTTTGAAACATTTGTTTACTATACTCCCCTAAATGAATAAAAACATCTGCATTCTCGGCAATCAGTTTATACAATCTTTTATGATTTAAATTGTACTCTACGTGGGGCTTAAGATTGTGAACTGTATAAATAATTTTCGAATGCTTTTTCCAATCTAAAAGAGCTATCTCGAAATTATTTAAATCTTCAACTGAAAATAATTTCCAGTTAAAAATGCTCTCAGGCCAATGAATATTAACAATCTTAAATGAAGAATTATAATTTTTATAGTGATCAAATACAAATTCTGATTTGCTGTATTTAATTATCTCATCAAAATAATTGTTTGCATCTTTTGGAAATGGTAAAAAAATTTTCATTTTTTATAATCAAAAATAAATCTTTCAACTTCTTTCTTCAATTGATTAACCTTCTCTTTAAAAACATCATTTGAAGATAAATAAAATTTTCCTTTGGAATTAACTTTTTTTAGTAATTCCAAAAACTGAATTATTCCAGAAACAAAACTTGCAATTCTTGAATTTTTAAATAGCTTATCATTAACTTCTAATGTTTCCATTTCTTCAAAAATTTCCATTGAATAAAGCCAATCACACCATTTAATTTCAGATATTAGAAGACTTTCATATCCATGTTTCCCTAATTTTAATCTTTTCCAAGGAACTCTTAAGATATCTGCAATTATTGCTCCATGCATAGCACCAGCAATAATTTTTTTGCTAGCACCTATTTCTTCAAGTATATTTTCAATTGTATCGTTAGGTAAAATAACATGTATACCTGTTAACTTTTCAAACAATTTCCAATTTATAATTTTAATATGTCTAAAGTAAGGAACAATTGAACAATTATATTTTTTTTTCTGATTACTATCATTTCTTTCTAGTAGAGCTAAACAATAAGCACTATCTGTAATATAAGGCACATTGTTTATGCATTTAGAAGAGATTGGGCCTCTAACAAATCTTATATCAATATTTTCATTACAAACAAACTGAAAACCCCGAATACCTGATCCAAAAATTACCTTTTTTTGATTTCCGTTATTTAATCTTTCATCTAATATAGAACCAATTCCAACAAAATCTACATTATTATCGTAAGATTCAAAATTCCCTAAAAGCTTTTCCCAAATCCATGGATTTAAATCGTCGCCAAAATTTCCAGTTTGTGCCTTAAAGTAGATTAAATTCATGAGAGTTTATTTTGGACAACAAAAATGCCTTTTTTCAATTGATTTGAATAATAAAACTGATCCCAAATTTCCGTCTTTAAAAGTTCTTCTAGCTTAGGATTATCTTTTTGAACGAGAACTTCTGCTCCACACTCTCGTGCTTCAAGAACGGCTCTTTCACCTCCACCATTTATTTCTGCTGGAATGTAGACCAATTTCGTTTGATTTAAAATCATTGATAGTTTTTCTTGGGAGACATAATCTAAGACCGTAACCGATTCTTTTTCTAACTCATCAATAATCTGTCGGGAATCTTGTTCATTCGTATTTCCTATTACTAATTTATTATGCCCTGGTATTTTTAGAATTTCATTATGTCTTTTATATGCTGTTAAAGCCCCTATACTTACTACATCATATATTTTATCCAAATTTTTATTATGAAACACTTCAGAATTGATTCCAAAAGCGTGGTAAACATATGGATGCGTACTAATAAATTTTTTATACCAATTTGTTTCATACCACAAAATATCATAAAAAAGCATCCAATCTCTTTGTATATTATTTTTTGAGCATGATATCATAATACCTCTTGGTGTATTTAAACCTTCAAGCGATCGAATGTAACGATCAACAATCCAATTCCAACAACTTTTGACAATTAAAAAATCAAAGACATTTAAATCCCTTGCTGTTGGGCTTTGATCTGCAAGATTAATCCAAGTAACATTAAATTCATCTTCAAGCAGTTTTACCGCACTTGTAAAACCATCACTCCAATTATTATACTTTTCTGTATTGGTCTTCGGAATATAATAAATAACAGCTAATGTAGAAATTTTTTTTATCTGATAATTTCTAATCCTCTTCTGAATTTTCATTTTTTGAATAAATTGAAGAATCTTCTCTTTAACTAACATTCCATTCAGCAGGATAAAATATTAAACTTTTCGATGATTTTTCTTTTGTAATAAAATTAAAATCTGGATTTGGTTTGGAAGGAAAAATTTCAAATTCCAAAAATTTTTCATGAAAATCAAGTGATTCTTTACCATCAAGTACACTCATTGAAATGGTGTAAACTCCATCTAATAAATACAAATTATGAGTTTTAATTTCTATGATCATATTATCACCCTTATTTTTAGGCAAAGATTCTTCTATGTAGTCATTACTTCTCCAAGTTATAATATTTACATTTGATAAATCGCTTAATCTCAAGCTAAATATGGGATTTCTTATTTCTGATTTTATATTTATTGAAATTCTAAAAATGATTTGTTCCCCTGAAGAAAACTGAGTCATTAATTCTCGTTTATCATTTAAAATTTCAAAATAGTTTATTTTAGCTTTATACAATTCAGGTAATGTAAATTCTTTAAACGGAGTAAGTTGAACTTTAGAAGACAAATAAAAATTAATTCCTTTCTCAACATTTCCTTCAAATTCAATCCCTCCTCGATTCATTACTATAATTTTAGTACATAATTCTTGCACAGCTGCCATGTTATGACTAACAAACAAAACAGTTCTTCCCTCTCCTTTTGCAATTTCCTGCATTTTTCCAACTGCTTTCTTTTGAAATTCTGCATCACCAACAGCGAGAACTTCATCTACAATTAGAATTTCAGGTTCCAAAAAAGCAGCAACAGCAAACGCTAATCGAACTGTCATTCCAGAACTATATCTTTTTACCGGAGTGTCAATATAACGTTCACATCCTGAGAATTCAATAATTTCATCAAGTTTTGAAGTAATTTCTTTTTTGGTCATTCCTAAAATGGCTCCATTTAGAAATATATTTTCTCGACCAGTCATTTCTCCATTAAACCCCGTGCCAACTTCTAATAGAGAAGCGATACGTCCTCGAGATTTTATACTACCTGTAGTTGGTGCGGTAACTTTTGAAAGAATTTTTAAAAGCGTAGACTTTCCAGCTCCATTCTTTCCAATAATTCCTAAAACTTCGCCTCTTTCAACTTCAAAGTTAATATGTTGTAAAGCCCAAACATAATCAGAAGTTCCTTTTGTAGAGCGATCGTTTGTATCACCAATTTTTAAATATGGATTTTCTTTTCCTCGAATTTTATGCCACCATCTATTTAAATCGTGACTTAAAGTACCTGTCCCAACTTGACCTAAACGATATTGTTTAGAAATATTTTCAGCTTTTAATATGATGTCTTTCATTTATACAGTATCTATAAAGCTTTTTTCTGTTCTATTAAAAACCAATAATCCAATAAAGAAAACTGCAATTGTAACTGTTATTGAATATATTAAACCTAAAGTTGATATGCTTCCAATGTTTAAAAGCATATAACGAGAAGTTTCTATAACATAAGCCAATGGGTTGTATTCTACAATCCAACCAAATTTTGGAAGTTTTTCTTTTATTAATTCCATCGGATACATTACTGCGGATATATACATTAATAGTTGTACTCCAAAACCAACTAAATTATTTAAATCTCTATATTTTGTGACCATTGAAGAAATCATCATACCTAAACCTAGTCCCAAAATCCCCATAAATGCAATTAAGATTGGAAAAAACAAGATTGATAAATTTAGATTTAGATCTGCTCCTTGGAAATAAAAGAAAATGTAAAAGAAAATAAATATGCCAAATTGAATTCCAAATTTTATTAAATTCGAAATCACTATTGATAAAGGAGTAATAATTCTAGGAAAATATACTTTTCCGAATATGCTAGCGTTCGATTTAAAAGTATCTGAAGTCCCATTCAAACAAGCGGTAAAATAATTCCAGACCATTATCCCTGCAAGATTAAATAAGAATGGAGGAATAGATCCTGTCTTGATCCCTGCAACATTATTAAAAATAATCGTAAAAGTAATAGAAGTAAATAAAGGCTGTATTAAATACCATAGGGGACCTAAAACAGTTTGCTTATAAACTGTAATAATATCTCTCTTAACAAAAAGCATTAGTAAATCTCGATACTGCCAAATTTCTTTAAAATTGAGCGAGAAAAATTTATTCTTGGGCGTTATCTCAAACAACCAGTCATTTGTATTTTTAGAATCCATTTAAAAGGGGCATAAAAATCTTAATTTAAAAATTTTAACAAGATTTTTAACATTTTAAAATTTGTTTAAAAATGTCAAAAGGCGTTTAAAAAAAACACCTCTTGACTATATTTGAATTTATTTTCGTTTGATCTTATTTATCTAGAACTTCAAAGGTTGAATTCATACTTTTGAATTCTGGAACTATCTTTTTCATCTTTGCAACAATATCATCATTTTCGTAAAAATCAGCAATTCCTATTAATTCATCAACGTCATTATGGAGAGTTTCATATTCGTCTTGAATTTCTTGTGCAATCATAATCTTATTATGATATGTTGGAAGAGTTTTAGAGGTATCATTTAATAATTCTTCGTAAAGTTTTTCTCCGGGTCTTAAACCAACAATTTTAATTTTAATTTCTTTGTCAGGAATGAAACCGGCTAATTTGATCATTTTTCTAGCTAAATCAATAATTCTAACTGGTTTTCCCATGTCAAAAATATAAATTTCACCACCATTACCCATAGCTCCAGCTTCCAATACAAGCTGGCAAGCTTCAGGAATTGTCATAAAATAACGTATAATATCCTGATGTGTAATTGTTACTGGCCCACCTTCTGAAATTTGTTTCGTAAATAATGGAACAACAGATCCATTTGAACCTAAAACATTTCCGAAACGAGTAGTAATAAATTTTGTACCCCCTTCAACATTTTCTGTTTGATTTTTTAAGAATAAAGACTGTACATATTTTTCTGCAATACGTTTACTAGCCCCCATTACATTACTTGGGTTAACAGCTTTATCTGTAGAAACCATTACAAATTTCTTAACCTTGTATTTACAAGATAAATCGGCAAGGTTTTTAGTCCCTTTAATATTAGTTTGAATTGCCTGAGAAGGATTTTCCTCCATCAAAGGCACATGCTTATAAGCCGCTGCATGAAAAACAACATGTGGATTGTAATTTTTAAAAACTTTTTCCAAAGCTTTCTTGCTCCTTACATCCGCAATTACTGCTACAATCTTTGTACTGAAATTCATTGCCTGAGTTTCTAGACACAAATTGTGTAATGGCGTCTCTGCATGGTCCAAAATTATTACATTTCTTGGATTGAAATTCAAAACCTGCCTTACAATTTCACTTCCAATTGATCCCGCCGCTCCAGTAATTAAAATCGTTTTGTCCTTTAATTGTTTAGAAATTGATTTACTATCTAGAACTATCGGTTTTCTCTCAAGTAAATCTTCAATTTGAATATTTTTTACTTTTTGGGAGATTTCTTTTTGATTTTCCCAATCTGATATAAGTGGAACAGTATATACTCTATAATTAAATTCTAAACATTGATCAACAATAATAAGCTGTTCGTCTTTTGTTAAGCTTTTATCTGCAATAATTACACCTTCAGCAGCAACCGAACGCATTAAAGCGGGAAGTTTTTTTCTTAAAATTAATATTGGCAGATCTAACATGCGTTTAGATGCATTCTGATTATTCTTATCAACAAAGCCAACAATTTTAAATCGAGACGGTGTTTCGAATTTTAAAGCATTTGCGACAGAAATCGCATTTGCATCTGTACCATAAATTACAGTTCTTATTAACTTGCTGGTAGCTTTTTCTGAAAAATACATTTCAAAAGTTTGTTTTACCACCACACGATATAAGAATAGTCCGCAGAATGACAAAACTAAGTTGATAAAAAGTGCAGTATTCAAAAAGGCTTTATGTCCCGTGTATAATTCAAATACTAAATTTATAAATAAGAAAAATACGAGCACAGACATCTGTGAAAACAACAATTTTATTGCATCTATATAGGAAGAGTGTCTAATAATCCCTGAATAAGTTCTGAAAAGCCAGAAAAAGAACACATTCACAATAATTAATCCTGCAACAAAGTAAAAATTATGCGATGTTATGAGATATCCTATTGCTGTCCCTTCAAAAAGCAAATAGGTAAGACAAAAAGAAAAAACCAAAACCATTACATCTATTCCAACAATAATCCATCTAGGCAGGTAGCTAAGATTATTTATGTTAGCCCGAAGATTTCTTGGTGAAAAAGTATTATACAACAATGAGGTTATGCTATTTGGTTTATCTGTATTCAATTGAACTTTTTTTAATGCCTGTATTCTGACTTTTATACAAAAATACAAATTAAACGTTTTAAACAATTAGTTAAAGATACAAATTAAATTTTAACACTTTTTCTCTTTTGTTTTAAAAAATCAATCAGATATAATCCGTAACCAGATTTCAACAATGGCTGGGCCAATTTTTCAAGCTGTTCATCATTAATAAAACCTTGTCTCCATGCAATTTCTTCGATACAGCCAACCTTTAGACCTTGCCTTTCTTCAATAACCTGAACAAATTGTCCGGCTTGCATTAAGCTATTAAATGTTCCTGTGTCTAGCCATGCAGTTCCTCTACTTAATATCCCAACTTTTAACTGTCCTTTTTCCAGATAAACTTTATTAACATCTGTTATTTCATATTCACCACGAGCACTTGGTTTAATATTTTTAGCAATTTCTACTACAGAATTATCATAGAAATAAAGGCCAGGAACAGCATAATTAGATTTTGGCTCCACAGGTTTTTCTTCTATTGAAATTGCATTTTTGTTTTCGTCAAATTCTACAACTCCATATCTTTCAGGATCTGCAACGTGATAAGCAAATACAACTCCTCCATCTGGATTAGCATTATCTTTTAAAAGTTGCTGCATATTTGTTCCGAAAAAGATATTGTCTCCTAATACTAGGGCTACTTTATCTTTTCCTATAAAATCTTCTCCAATTACGAAAGCCTGAGCCAAACCATTTGGATCTGGTTGTTCTGCATAACTAAATTTACATCCTATTGTACTTCCATCTCCTAAAAGCTTCTTGAAATGAGGTAAATCATGAGGTGTTGAAATAATCAAAATTTCATTAATACCAGCCATCATAAGTGTTGACAGCGGATAGTATATCATAGGTTTATCATATACTGGCATTAACTGTTTACTTACCGCTAAAGTTAATGGATGTAATCTTGTGCCAGAACCTCCTGCTAATATAATACCTTTCATAAATTTTAATTTTAGTTTCTAAAAATCAGAATTTTAACAAGAAGATAAAACTCAAATTCTATTATACAAATATTTTTTTTAAACTTTCTTTATAATATGGAACTTCCAAATTATAAATTGACTTTATTTTCTTTTTATCTAACAATGAAAAATTTGGCCTTTTTGCTGGAGTTGGATAAGAAGAAGATGGAATGCCGTTTACCTTACAATTATAACTTCCTAACTCTTTAATACTCAAAGCAAATTCATACCAACTTATTTCCCCTTCATTAGAAAAATTATATATTCCTGAAATCCAATTTGTTGAATTAACAATATCGATCATTGCCTGTGCTAGATCAGCTGCATAAGTTGGCGAACCAACTTGATCATTTACGACACTAATTTCCTGTCTTTCTTGCATTAAGCGTTGCATTGTTTTAACAAAATTGTTTCCAAATTTACTATAAACCCAAGAAGTTCTTATAATAATCGAATCAGGATTTTGTTTCAAGCATGCAGTTTCTCCCGCCAATTTACTTTCGCCATACACATTTATAGGATTTGTTAATGCTTCTTCATCTAATGCGACAGAAGAAGTGCCATCAAAAACGTAATCTGTAGAAATATGGATTAACTTCATTTTATTTTCCGCAGCATATTTTGCAATTATTTCTACCGCCGAAGAATTTACTGTAAAAGCCAATTCCTTTTCTGTTTCAGCTTTATCAACCGCAGTATAAGCACCGCAATTCAAAATCACATCTGCCTTAATTTCATTTAACTGAATAGGCAAAAGATCTAAATTGTCTAATGTGATTTTTGTTCTATCTGCAAAAATCCATTCATATTCTGGGTATTTTGATGATAAAACTGAAAGTTCTGATCCTAATTGACCATTTGCGCCCGTTACAAGAATTTTTTTCATTAAAATAGACTATTACAGTTTTCAATAAAAGGCAGAATCTGATCTTTATCAGAAACAATTGCATCATTCAAATCCATTCCCCAATCAATATTTAAAGATGGATCATCATATTTGATTCCTCCTTCTGAAGCTTTATTATAAAATTGATCACACTTATACATTACTGATGCTGTTTCACTGATCACTGAAAATCCGTGTGCAAAGCCTTGAGGAACTAACAATTGCTTTTTATTTTCTGCTGAAAGTAAAATACTAAATGATTTTCCATAAGTAGGAGAATCTTTTCTTAAATCTACAGCAACATCAATAATTTCACCTTCTAAAACACGTACTAATTTAGTTTGTGCAAAAGGAGGATTTTGATAATGTAATCCTCTTAAAGTTCCATATTTGGAAAATGATTGATTGTCTTGAACAAAATCAATACTAATTCCCAGATCTTCGAATTTCGTTTTACTATAAGATTCAAAAAAATAACCTCTTTCATCTCCAAAAACTGTTGGCTCAATAATAACTAAATCTTTAATGTACGTTTCTTCAACTTTCATATAAATTAGGTAAGTGTTTTTATTTTAATTAATTAAAAAAAGTGTTAATTACTTTTTCTATTCTTTTTTTATCTTCATTTGTAAGATTTGTTCCAGAAGGCAGACATAATCCATTTTCAAATAGCTTTTCTGATATTTTATTACCATAATAAGGATAGCTTTCAAAAATTGGCTGCCTATGCATTGGTTTCCAAATAGGACGTGTCTCAATGTCTGCTTTTTCAAAAGCTTGCAACAAATCATTCTTAACTTTGCTTGATTTTAGCAAAATTGTATTCAACCAATAGTTTGAAAAATAATCTTCATTTTTTGCCTCAAAAAGTTCGACTTCTTCTATAGTTGAAAAAAGTTCTCGATAAAATAAATGATTATTTCTTCTGGAATCTATTTTCTCTTGAAGCGTCTTTATTTGTCCTAATCCAATACCAGCACAAATATTACTCATTCTATAATTATATCCAATTTCACTATGCTGATAATGAATAGCATCATCTTTTGACTGAGTGGCATAAAAAATGGCTTTTTCCTTTACTTCTTTTGAATTTGATATTAATGCACCGCCACTTGAGGTCGTAATTATTTTATTTCCGTTAAATGACAATATTCCAAATTCGCCAAAAGTACCACAATGTTTCCCTTTATAACAACTTCCTAGTGCTTCGGCACTATCTTCAATAATTGGAATTCCATAACGATCAGCGATGGCATGAATTTCATCTATTTTATATGGCATCCCATACAAATGAACTGCAATTATTGCCTTTGGTTTATTGCCTTTTTTAATCCGATCCTTAATCGCTATTTCAAGATTTTCAGGGCATATATTCCAGGTTTCAGGTTCACTATCAACAAAAATAGGAGTTGCACCTTGATATGATATCGGATTAGCAGATGCTGAAAATGTCAAACTTTGGCAAATAACCTCATCTCCTTGTTTCACTCCCAATAAAATGAGTGACAAATGAATCGCTGATGTTCCAGAGTTTAACGCTGCAACGAATGAGTCTTCTCCGAAATAATTCTGAAGTTCAACTTCAAAATCATTTACATTTGGCCCACCAGAAGTAATCCAATTAGATTGTAATGCTTTCTCAATATATTCTATTTCAAAACCACTTTGCTGCGATAAGGATAAATAAATTCTACCCATTTAAATTCCAATAATCAGAAGGATATCGTGCATCATCTTCTTTTACATTGGACAATGGCAAAGTAGAAAATGATATTAATTTTGAGTCTTTTTCTAATGATTCTACTGCATTTGCATAACCCGCAGGAATATGAACAATTTTACTGTCAAATTCAGATACTTCTACTGTTTCAATAGTTAAATCTTTAGAAGGATTTTCCCAATTGTCAATTTTGACAAAATGGATTTTAAAAGATCCACTTACACAATAAAAATTCTTTGAATCTAATTTATGTCCCTGCCAAGCACGGATTGGGTTTTCTTCTGAATTAGTAATGATATAAAATCTTTCAATACCACTAAAACTAAAATCATTAACATATGAAATAGTTCCTCGGTGATCAGAAAAATTTCCTCCCTGAATTACTTCTGGACTCATACTTGTAATTTTAAGTTGCTTTTATTTATTAAGTAAAATTTTAATGAATACACTAAAAGCAATGGAACAATTATAATCGGAAATAATATATAATCGTTTATTTTTTGATAAAGTGATATTACTAAAATAGAAACCCCAATTTGTGCCAATGCATAATACAGCGAAACTAATCTATGCTGTATTTTATATTCATTGCTCAGAATTTGATACAAATGTAAACGATGCGCTTCGAATATATTTTGTTTTAAATAAAGCCTATGTAAAATGGTACAAACTGCATCAACACCGTAAACAGCTAAAAACAAAAGCCAAATAACTGAGTTTGTACTTAAAATTAATTTTAAAACTAAATAAATAATCCAAAATGCAATTGCAATACTACCAACATCACCTGCAAAACATTTAGCCTTTTTTCTATAATTAAAAAATAAAAATACAAGACTCGCAATCATTCCATATTTTATGAAACTGCCATCTGTAAACAGTTGAATTTTGGTATTGACATATAATAAAGACCCAAGTACTGCTAAAGTATAAAGTCCTGTTATACCATTAATACCGTCCATGAAATTGTAAGCGTTTATTAATCCAATGGCAAGCACATAAGATATAACAACACCCCAAATAGGCATAAGTGTAAACAAATTAAGATCTAAGAAAATAAATGTGATAGCGAGAAAATGAATTGAAATTCTAATTTTACTGGAAAGACTTTGAATATCATCCCAAAAGCTTACTACACTTACCAATGTAATTCCTGTAAAGAAAAAGTAATTAGTCTCTATATTTTGTACAAAATATAGCAAAGAAGAAAACCAAAAAATAATTCCTCCTCCTCGTAAAGTTACTTCAGTATGTGAACTTCTTTGATTTGGTTTGTCGATAATATTAAAACGATCAGCGACTTTGAAATAAAGAAGCATTAATATCATTAAAATAAATCCTATTATTATATATTCCATATTATCTAATTTATTCCTTCGATCCAAATATTTGGTTCACTTTCAACAAATAAGCAAGTTAGCCATCCTTTTAGTGACATCCTTTCATATAAAGCAACATCAATATCTTTGTATTCAGACTCAAAAAACTCCTTATTCAAGACTATATTTTCTCTATCGATAATAAATATATTATTAGGATCGTAGAATTTATATTTTCGAATTTCGCTATTTGTCGTTATCATTTTCCTTCTTGCTCCCACTGTTTCAAAAGTTCGCATTGTCAGCCCTTTTTGTCCAGGGTGATTTATGTCCAAAATAACTTTTGAACTCTGATATAAATGAAATAAATCTTTCGCTTTTAAACTTTCAAAACTCAATTTTTTATAATCAAACTCTTTAAATGTTTTATCAAAAAGTTTTTTATAAAAATAAACCAATCTACCCTGCATATAATAATAACAATACGCTCGAATACTATTTTTATTGCACCAATCAACTATATTGTTGCTTATACGATATCTATCTGAATGTGCTGTTCCTAAGAAAAGTAAATCATTTTGTATTTCTGCTTTTGAACTTATATCTACATCTTGATAAAAGTCTAAATAAAAAAGCGGTCTAAATTTAAGTCCAAATTTAACAGCATCATCTGAATCAAATGAAAATTTCTTATGGAAATATTTCAAAATTGCCAGTGCATTTTTGTTATTTGAAAAAGAATCCCAAGTATAAAAAATGCATTGGCACTGAGGTTGTTGTTTTTGAAACTCGCTTAAAAAAAATTCAGGAACAACTTCTCCTTTATTTACAAACAAGTAATCATATTTTTTAACACCTGTATCGTGTAAAATTTTATTATAGTACTTATTTATTTTTATTTGAAGTAAATCTCTCTTAAGTCTGATAATTCCCTTTGTAAAGTTATTGTTTGAAGGTCTCTCATCATAGTAATCAACATTTGCTCCTAACTGCTGTAATTTACTTAAAATTTCTTTCTCAAGATTAAAAGTCTGAACAGAGAAAAACAAAATGTTTTTATTTTTAAGAACTTCGTCAATTATCATTTTAAAAGACCTTTCTTCTTCATTTCCTCAAGAGACTTACTTAATTTATCTTCTTGGATTTCTTGCTGTAGTACCCAAGCAGAAAATTTTTGTATTCCTTCTTTGAAATATACTTTTGGCTCAAAACCTAAACGTTCTTTAATTTTCGCTAAATCTGCAAAATTATGACGAATATCACCTAACCTAAATCTTCCCGTAACAGTAACAGGCACCTCAATTTCATAAGCTTTTATCAATGAATTTGCAACTTCAAGTACATCTGTTGCAACACCAGTACCAACATTAAAAACATGTCCATTTGCTTCTTCTTTTTCAATTCCAAGAATTGTTGCAGCAACAACATCATCTATAAAAACAAAATCTCTTGTTTCTTTACCATCTTCAAAAATCTGGATTGGATTATTATTTCTAATCTGTGTAGAAAAAATAGATAAAATACCTGTATAAGGATTTGACAAAGATTGCCCTGGTCCATAAACATTTTGGTATCTAAATCCTACCGGAGCGATTCCTATTGTTGGGCAAACGGTCATTATCATTTGCTCTTGGTTTTGTTTTGTAATTCCGTAAACAGAAGAAGGATGAATTTTTGAATCCTCATCAGTTGCCAACAATTCAAGCTCTTCTTTATCTGAAAAAGTAAGCTCAAAATTTCCTGCTAACATATCATTTTCATTTCTATGTGTCGGATAAACAATTCCCAACTTTGGATGTTTATATTTTCCTTCTCCATAAATTGAACGAGAAGAGGCAATTACAATTTTCTCAACTGAATTCTCATTATTTGCTAATATATCAAGCATTATTGCTGTTCCCTGGATATTAACTTCTGTGTATTTTTCTATACAATACATAGATTGCCCCGTTCCTGTTTCTGCAGCAAAATGAACTACTACATTCTGATTTTGAAGTGCTTTTTCCCAATCACTTCTTGAAGTTACTGTACCTTCAATAAAAGTAACTTTATCTTTTATACTTTTATAAAGAGGAGAAGTTTCTTGAGGATTTTCTCCGTGTATTTGTTTTGAAAGATTATCCAAAACAGTAACTATATGTCCCTTTTCTATAAGCTTAAGGGCTAAATTGCTTCCTATGAAACCTGCACCTCCAGTAATTAAAATGTTTTTCATATTTATTATTTCTAATTTTCTATAAATGTTCCATCAGGATTTGTTCTGTCCCAAACTTTTTTACTTAAATTATATCTTTTAACTATTCTTGCTGGAACTCCTACTATAACACAGTGATCAGGAAAAGAACCTCTAACAACAGAATTGGAACCAACTATACAATGATTTCCTAAAATAGTACCTGCCTGTATTACTGAACCAAACCCTATAAAACAGTTTTCTCCAATCTTTGTTTCCTTAAAAATGAGAGGTTGCTTTAAAATATGTACCCCAATTTCTTTATACTCATGATCTATATTTGTTATCATAACGTTTTCTGCGATTGTAGTGTCTTTCCCAATAATTAATTGGCCAGCAGATGTAACATGAAAATTCTGACCAATTGAAATATTTTCTTTAAAAAATATTGATGATTCGTTATTAACAACTTCTATACGAGAACCTGGAAAAATTCTTACTCTTTTAGCAAGGAAAATTCTATGGAAATTACCAATATAGATAGGTTTTCCAATATAGGAAGGAAATCCATACTTCCCTAAAAAAGGCATATACAAAATGCCTCTCAAAAACCAAAAAATCTTAAAAATCATAAAACTTAATTTTAGTTAATATTATTCTTCTAAAATATTTTATTTGATAATAAAACCAAAACAATAAAAAGCTCCAAACATTTATTAATTTATTAATTAGGGCTTGCTTTAAAATATACATATTTCCCATATGCATTTTTTTTAAATTTGCAGATAATCCACTATGCCCAAAACTAGGCTTACCCTCACCCGTAACTACTAAAGATTGTGGAGAGTAATAAAAACTAGAATTGGCACAATAACGAACCCACAATTCACCATCTTCAGCATGAGTCATTTTTTCATTATAGCCTCCATAAAGTTCAAAAAGTATTCTCTTAAAAATTACTGTAGAAGTCTGCGGATACATTTTTATCAATAACTCCTTTACATTTACTTTATGCAAAGTATTAATTTTTTTACCTAGTATTTTCAGTGTTTCATTATTCCTGCTACACCCAAGAAAATCAATATTTAAATTTTCTTTAAGTATTTTTATTTGATTTTCTATTTTATTAGGAAGCCATCTATCATCAGAATCCAACAATGCAATCCACCCCCCTGAAGAAGCCATCAATCCAACATTTCTAGCAGATGAAACACCTCCATTAGATTTGTTAATTAAATTAAAACTTATCTTACTCTTATTATTTATTATAAAATCCTCTACTATTTCTTTTGATTTATCTGTTGAACCATCATTAACAACAATCACTTCCATAATCCCATCATAAGTTTGTTCTAATATTGAAGTCATACATTTATGTATTGTCTTCTCTGAATTAAACATTGGAATTATTATTGATATTTTATCCATTGACCTAAATATATTTAAATAGCTAAAAAGTTAACTTAATCTATATTGTATTAAAGAAATTCTAATACTAAAGAAGCTCATTATAATTGTTTTTTTATTAATAAATTGTGTAAAACAGATAAGATAAAAGGATAAATCAAATCAATACTTATTCCTGAATAAATCCAAAAATTATTAAAAACTTGGAAAAAAATCATGGATAGTAAAATAGCAAAACCTGAATGAAAATATGAAGAATTCTTTATAATCATGAATAAAAAAACATTAAAAGTCATAAAAAAGAACATTAGAATAGGTCCTAACCAACCTAAGTACATAAATGGTAATGAATAGACTGTTGGTGCATTAATAATTTCAAAAACAAAGTAATCACTTAAATTTTCTGTTTCATTTGTTTGTAATTTTGCAAGTCTCTTCCCCAAAAAATCGGGAAAAATACAATTAACCATAAAACGATTAAATGATGTCACATCAACTTCCTTCTGTGAATGTGCACTATTAACAACGCTTTGCAGATTACCTAGAGGGGAGGCCAAATATAAATAAGACCAATAAAATTCTTTTGGTATGTTACTACTTTTAAACGTATCATCAGCACTTGTTATGTCCAAAATCATTTCCTCATTTTCTCTACTACTTACTGATCTTAAATTACCAAGAACACCAAATAAATAAAAAACACTTAAAATAAATAATAATAAATAAAGTAATGCCCTTAATTTAATAATCTTAATATTAAATAAATACAAAAATAAGCATGCTAATAGAATAAAAAATATGGTTCCTCTACTAACAACCCATAATTGAAATAATAAAAAATATAAAAAATAAAACAACAGTCTTTTATTGCGATTACATAAAAATTGATGAAAGATATAAATTGTATAATAAATTGTGAAAGATGCCAGAAAAACATGAAAAACAGGTATACCTTCAAAATCGCCATAACTTCCACCATGAGTAAACAATAAAACAAAAGGAATACCTCTATTGTCTATAAATTCTATCGCATAAGATATAGTTACTAATAAAAGGACAAACTTATTTTTTGCATCAGAGTTAATCTTCTTTAAAACAAATATATTCGTATTTCTGATCATTCTTCCCAAAAAAAAGGAAATCAAAAATGTAAAGGTTAAAAAAAGACCAACAGAAATTGTTAAATCTGGATAAGCATTGGACCACTTTAAATTATATATAAAGAAAATTAAAACAAAACTAAATATATATAAGTAAAAAGGATTGGTAAACCACTTAGTTTTCATTATTTCCAAATATGTTTTCTAACCAAAGTTCTATAGACAACATTGAATTATCTGAATTTACTGACAAATATTCTTTTATAAAGTCATGTTGAACGAATACATTCTTTTCATTAAAAAAAGAAAAAATTGCTGTATTTTTAACAAGTTGATCATGTTTGAGATTCTCATTATTGGTTAAAACTTTAACATTCATGGCAATAGCTTCAATTACTCTCATTGCTAAACCTGTTTGTCTCGGATTACTAACGTCTACCATAACTTTTGATTTGGACAAAATATTTAAATAGTTAGCCCTATTCATTGGAACAAAAGAAACAATAGACCTATCAAGAAAATTACCCTTTAAAATTTCTTTTAAATATGATGAAAATGGCATGTATAAAAAGGCCTTTAATTTATAATTATTGGCAATTGTAAACTCTCTAAAAGAAATAACCGCATCGTACCTTTCTGGAAAACACCACCCCATAAAGAAAAAATCATATTCTTTTTTTTGCTTAGCTTCTCTGTAAGGAATAAGGTCATCTGTATAAAATAACGGAAGATATTTTATAAAGGGCATATCATTGCAATCTTTAAAGTCAAATGAATAAACTTCATGAAATAAAGTGGCTACATTTGAAAATGAATTTGCCTCATTAGAATCCCACTGATACATTATTGTTTTTGCTTTTGGATTCAATTTCTCGAACTTATGGACAAAATCGTATGGTAGCATATAACCTCTAATCACAAATAAAAAATCATAATCGACATCTTTAGAATTTACTAAAATCGAATCATAATGTTTATTTTGAAACTTATTCAAATGATTTTTAAAAAAATTATTTATAATTTTAAATTTCCAGCCATAGTTTCTTTCAGCGTAAAAATCAACCGTAGCACCTAGCAATTCCAGTTTTTCCTTAATTAAAGTATGGTAATTATGAAAAATTGGACCAATAAATAAAATTTTTTTATTTTGAAAATTATTAGGCATATCGTATTTTGCTTGTTTTAATAAAATTAATCATTTAGTAGAATTAACTTCCTAATAAACTTTTGACAAACTCAAATTCAGTTTCCAAATTAGATGAAAAAATATTCTTTTTTAGTAATAGATTTTGGTTTCTAATTATAGTTTCATTATATTCTAAATCCAACTTTCGTTTAAGTATTTCATTTTTCAAATCACTGGCTTTCATAAATGCATCCGTATTTTCAAATAATGGGCTACTAACTCCATCAATATCAAGTTCAATTAAAGATGTCCCAGATAAGACTCCTTCCAAATATGCGCCCGAATTAATATTGATTAAAACAAAAGCTTTATCTAATAAATCTATTAGCCCTTGTTCATTTCCAACAACTTTTATGTCAGTTTTGATCTCATTTAATCTACATATTTCGCTAATCACATCTTTAATTTTCTTTATATCTTGAGTTGGATGTATTTTTATTATTATTCCGTTAAATTCTTTAATTTCAATTAAAATACTTTTTAAAATAGATTTGAATTTATTTAATGGAAAAACAGTCGGAGTGATTAAAATAGCTCCTTCAGTAGAATTGCCTTTCTCTCTAATTTTATTAAATTTAGTTGTTCCCACTATTTTGATCCTATCTTCAGCTAAACTAAACTTCAATCTTTCTTTTGAGATTTCTCCCCAACACATAAAATAATCTGAAAAGAGCACACTATAAAGAGATTTTTCCGAATTTGGTATTTCACCGTGTTGATGAGTAATTGTTTGGATATTGTTAAAATTTGCAACCTTGGCGAAATAAAAATCAGGCAATAAAAAATCCTGTGTCGTAATTACCACTTTCGGCGTTACTTTGCTATAGAGAGCAGTTAAAAAATCAATATATTCTCTATATTCTGTAAAAATAAAACTCTCATTAATAGTGTAACCACTACATAAATCACCAAAATTAAAATTATAATCAGAGGTTTTAAAAAATATGTAAGAAAAATTATTTTTTACACAGTATTCTTCAACACATTTATGATTTGTAACAATAAGCAAATCTAACTTGTTAGGATACTCATTGATAAAATCTAGTAAAATTTTAGAATGCCTTGTATCAGCAATTGAAAAATTAATTGCAACTAATATTTTGTACTTATCTTTCTTGAAATTATTCTCTAAAAGTATCTTTTTAGAAAATATTATTTTTTTTAATAACCCTACAAATAATTTAACAAGACTTTTCCACCAAATCGTATTACGTAAACCTACCTCTTTTAAATACTTAAAGGTTATCAAAGATTCTTCTAAGGCATACTCTTTATATTTTTTATCTATGGATATAGATTTTAGAACATTTTCAACTATTAAAGTCAAATTATTTTTCATTAATTTTTTTTGAATTATTTAATAACTACATTCTCAAAAAAGTCTCTTCAACGATCGAACCAATCTCCTCTTTAACTACTTAAAATTAACTCTGTCTTTAGCAAATATCACTTTGAAGAAGTTCAAATCAATATTAAAAAATTTAAAACATAGAAATACAAAAGATATAAAAATAATAATCTTGAATATTAAATTTGCTAATATGCTAAAATTAAATAATTCATCATAAAGTAGTGGTACCAATACAATTTGTAAAATTAATATGCCTTGAGTAATGATATACTTTTTAGTAATAATCGTATGGCATTGAAAGATAATATTTGAAAATAAAAAAGAAGCCGCAGAGGCAATTATAGCACCATAGCAACCATAATGCGGAATTAAAATAAGATTTAGAACAACTGAAATGACAGCTGAAATAATAGAAATGAAAGAAACCATTTTTTGTTTTTTATTTGCTATCATTAAGATATTTAAATAAGTATTAATACCCGCAATAACTACAGAAACGATAAAGAATGGCACTAACTTATATCCCTCTTTAAAAGCACCTGATGTTGCGATTGCAAAGAATTCTTTACTAAAAATAGAAGTACCAAAAGCTCCTGCAAAAAGAGCAAGTAAATAGAATTTGTATAATCTTAAATTCGTTTCCTGAAAATTTTCATTAAAATATTCCTTGAATAAAATAGGCTCAAATGTTTTATACAGGGCTTGAATTACAATATTTAAAACAGTCGCTAAAGTTATTGCAACAGAAAAAACACCTAATTGATCTAGTGAAATATATCTTTCTAAAATTACCCGATCACTTAAAGAAACAAATAAAAAAGCCAGACTTCCTGGCAAAATGGGCAAAGTAAAATGTAACGCTTCCTTTATTAATTTAAAATTTATCTTGAAAATACTATTTTTATAAATCATATAAAAATAAACAAACATATAAGGAACATTAATAACTAATCTTGCATAATAGCTTCCCAACAAACCTTGATTACAAATAACCACAAAAACATAAACCATCAAAAATTGAAGTAAAGTCCTTGACAAACTTAACATTAAAAATCCTTTTGCATTTTCTTTAACTCGATATAATACTAAAGGGATAATGGAAATTACATCAAAAAAATTGTTTAAAATTGCTAATTGGAAATAGGGTTTAAATGGAATATTAATACTAAAAACATCTATTAATATTGGAAAAAAGACCATTTGAAGAACTATCAAAAAGCAATTGAATCCAAAAATAAACAGAAAAATACTGCCAATTAATTCTTTTTTGGAATTTTCATCTTTTACACTGTAATAATGACGTAAAACAAAGGTATTTAAAGATAAAGCTGCAATCACAAATACAAATGTCATTACTGAATTGGTATAGCTTACAATACCATATTCATTTGCTGTTAGGTATTTTGTTAAAATGGGTAATAAAAGAAATGAAACAATTCTTGGAACAATTTCTCCTATTGAATAATATATAGTGTTTTTTACGAGTTTCTGAGACATTAAATATTTGAAGGATTTGCTTTTTTTTTTAAAACATTTAAATAAAAAATTAAAATTAATATGACTGAAAAGTTACAGAAAATGAACTATAACAAAAATTGCGTTAGCTTATATATTATGGAACATATATTATAGTAAAGACATTTATACAATGTTTATTATTAAAACTAGGGCACTTTAATATGTGTTAGATCAATTTTAGAAAGATAAATGGCAGTACTTATCTTATTTTCATGCGCAGAATAATAGCTTATCCATAGATAACCATCTTTAATAACCATTCCAGGATAGCCACAATCACCGCTACTTGGTAAAGTCGCTAATTTAGTGTATAAATTATCACTGAAATTAAAATAACCAAGGATTGCTTTTCCATTATCTCTTCCAGATAAAATTAAACCATTTTTAAAAAACACGAAATTAGGCCCTCCAATACTAACAATTGGGATCTCACCTATTGTTTCCCATTTTTCACCTTTATTTGTTGACTTTAATAAAACAGAAGGTCCTTCGTTTCTTCTTACCAAGCTATAAAAATCTCCGTTTTTGTCAACACGAATGGTTGCCTCTGATGGTATTGCTCCAATTTTTTCAAAATATCCTCCCTTATTTATAAAATTCATTCCATCTTGACTACTATATAGGTCAAATATTCCCTTTGTATTGTAACCAAAAGAATAAGCAACATCTTTATACCATGTCACACGCCAAGGCCAAGCTTCATTCCCCTTAATTCTTGCTGTTTCCTTTTTTTTATTATCGAGTAATACTGGCTGTAGATTGTTCCATCCCACCTTATTCCATTCAGAAACAAAATCTTTAAATTCGACAACTCCACCATTCAGCCAAACTGAACCATGAAGATAAACTGATAACCTATTACCATTTACAGAAAATTTAGGATCGCGCAAATCGGTTCCATCAACACTAAACTCTTTTATAAATTTCCATTCTTTGCCATCTAAACTATTAAAAATCTTAATAATTCCATCACGCCCATAAGCATGCTTATCTGACTCTCTATATACTAAAAAAAATTGGTTTTCAAAAAAAACCAAGTCCGTAAATGCATTATACAACTCTACCCCATTAAAGGTTATTCTTTGGGTTACTATTTTAACTGAATCATTCTCATCCTGAGCTGTACAGGAAAAACAAAACACTGCACAAAGTAAAAAATTAAGTATTTTTATTTTCATATAATTTTTATTTAACAATATAATTCCACTTTAATACATTTCCATTTTCCGGATTTATAACATCATTGTAATCTTATAAACAAATAAGCCATTAATTATTATATATCCCTCACATTTTTATAGTTAAAGAAGGATAACTTTAAAGTCATTATAACTAAAATTAATATCTTAATTTCTCATTATTTCTATAAGCTTTTAATGCCATTTCGATATATAACTATTTTAAATTCTTGCGGAAAAATCATAGCTTTCTTTTTTTAAACTGCATATTACATTAAGTATATCTACTGTTTAAATCCTTCTAAAGAATGTAAGTAAAAATTTAATGCCTTTTCTAAATATTCTTCTCCTAGTATTCTCTCTACAAACTCTCTAAATACACCATTTCCACTCTCTTTATCTAATATAAGATTACAATGCTTTTTAACATAACTCGGGGCATTAGCAGGACAAGCGCTTATACCCACATTTTTTAGAACTAGAATATCATTAATATCGTCTCCTATATAAGCAACTTCTAAAATAGATATGTTATATTGTTGACATAAATCCTCAACTATTTGAAGTTTATTCTTGACACCCATAAATAAAATATCTATACCTAATTTATTTGCTCTATTTTTAACAATATTATTTTTCTCTCCCGTAATAATTCCTACGGGTATTTCTAGTAACCTACAAAAAAGAATTCCAGCACTATCTGATGTGTTATACTTTTTAAATTCGTTTCCTGTATTATCATAATACATTCCACCATCAGTCCACACACCATCAATATCAGTAAGGATAAGTTTCGGGAGAGTTAGAATCATAATATTAATTTATAAAATGAGGGTAAATTATCTCATTAGCATCCACGTCTTCACTTAATACCTGACCAATAAGTTGCTTTCTTTCATCCCATTTTAGGCCATCTCCTGGACTCAATAAGTGCAAATCAGATTCAGAAATAATATGCCCTTTTTTCAAATCCTTCAGAGTTGCAATAGATCTTTCTAATTTAACTCTCGCTGATTGTACTGAATCCGCAATAAATATATCTTCAACTCCCATAGAAAGTTCTAGATTTCTAATATCTCTTACCATTCTTTCGATTCCTTCAACTGCTAAAGATCCTGCCTGATCAGTTCCTTTCATTAATCTATCTAGTGTAATATGCTTTTCAATTATTTTGGATCCCATTGCGACTGCTGCAATTGGTGTCGCAATACCAATTGTGTGATCTGAGTAACCAATTACAAAATCAGAATAATTATTCTGAAGATATTTGATTGTATTCAAGTTTACATTTTCATATCTTGTAGGGTATTCTGATACACAATGCAGAATACCAATATTGCTATGATGTTTTGTTATTACTTCCAAAGCATTATCTATCTCTTTTACACCCCCCATTCCTGTAGATAAGATTATTGGGATTTTTGTTTCTGCCATTGCATTCAATAGTGGCAAATTTGTTAAATCTCGCGAAGCAACTTTTAACTTATCAGGTGTAAATAATTTTAACAAACTTAAACAACCAACAGCGCAAAGTGTTTCCACGAAATCTAGTCCATAACTTTTAGCATAATTATAAATTTCCAAATGCTCTTGGTCATCCAATTCTAAAAATTCCCTATGTTCCCCATAGGTCTTACCAAAAGAATGGGGTGTATCATAAGGTTTAGCCATTTGAGAAGCAGATAGTTCCTGTTTCAAATCACGTTTAGTTAGCTTAACTGCATCCATTCCATTTAACTTTTTGCCAAAAAGTTTATCAACAACAGGCCTTGATACTACATCAATAATTAATTTTGCAATATCAACTGAACCATTATGATTCTGACCGATTTCACCAATAATATATGTCATTTTGAATATTTTTTTATGTTATTAATCATTTTATATTTATATTTTTCATTAGAATCTATAAAATCAATTAAGAAACTAATTCTATTATGATTTTCATTAGTTTCCAAATAAAGAGATGCTAAATTATCAAAATCTTCTTTATCATCCAATGTCAATCTTATGTCTTCCCTTAAGTAAACCTCTGAGGGGCTATTTACTAATTTAACATTAAAAATTTCTGAATTTGAATAAATGAAATTTGTAACGTGCTCTTGAAAAACTGATTCATTTTGAAGCTCTGAAACTTTTATTAAAGCTCTTAATGATACAATTTCAGCAAACAAACCAATATGCGTTTTTATAACAGGAATTTTTAAATAGTTACAATAACTTATATAATCCAGTTTCGGTTGTTCCTCAAGTTCTTTAATTAAATAAGCTATGGAGTCCATGTTCAGAAAGGGATTATCTGAACAGATACGCACTAAGTGTGTAAGATTTTTTTCTAACCCTACCTCAACAAATCGGCTCAATACATTTTCTTCACTGCCTTGATAAAAATCAATATCATGCTTTACTGCAAATTCACTCAAAATATCATCATTAAAATTTGTTGAACTAGCGAGAATAATTGGATATATAGAAAACCTTAATTTTAATTTTTCGATTAAAATATCTAATATAGATTTATTTTCATAAAATCTCATTAGAACTTTATTAGGAAGCCTACTTGAGCCTGTTCTTGCTTGAATTACAATACCAAGCTTAATATCTTTATGCTTTTCCATTCAGAGAATAATTACAAAACCATACTAAAATGTTTTTACAAATCTTTTAAAAATCAAAAATAAAATTGTTAAAAAACTAGTAAGGAATCCTCCAAGAATAAGCCCCTTTAACTTACCAAATTTTTCTTTTTCTAATGGCAAAATTGGTCTGTCTATAACTTGAATTAAAGGAGTTTCTCTTCTTAAAGTAACTTTAGCCAGTTCAGTTTGTTTTACTAATTCAGTTAAAATAGCTGTGTTTGCTTGTACATCTACTTGTCTCCTAACTGAAGGAGCTCTTCGTACATTTAAGGCGGGATTTAAATTAAAAGTATTATCATTAGCTACAGCAACCCCTGTTATTGCACCATTAAGTTCATTTCGGATTGAATCCGTTTGATACTCCAAAATATCCATGTTTAACCTCGCCTTTTTGCTTTTTGTATCAATATAAAATTTACCTACTTGTTTAGCCAGAGCCTCACAGAAATATTTAGAAAACAATTCATCTGTTGAAGAGACTTCCATAGTAATAATTGACGCTTTTTTATCTTTAGTAGCGACGTTTAAACCTGAATTTGAAAGCTTTTTATAGATTTCTCCTAAAATACTATCTTGGATCCTAGTAAATTCTTGTCGTTTCTCATCAGGTAAAAATTTAATATTTTTCAAGTTAGGTTTTTCATTCCAGCTTTCTCGCCATTCATTGTTCTGAATATACATTTCAGCCAAAGAAATTGTTTTACCATTTACTATAACGGGACTTAACAATGTTTTTTCAACCATTGCTCTTGATTTAAAAAGCTCAGTTAAATTAGCACCTGTAAATATTCCTCCAGCATTACCGCCTAAATCAAGTCCTAATGTACTTGCAAGCCCTAATGCTCCACCTAATCCTCCCCCTCCCTTTTCATCTTCTAAAGCAAAAGACAATGTCGCTTTATATATAGGTTTTTTAATTATAGAGTACACTACACCTAAAGAAGCTCCAATAATTCCAGCGATTAAAATTATCCTCCATTTAGAAAGCAAATATGCATACCATTCTGATGCTTTAGACAATAATTCTTTTAGTGAAATTTCGTCGTTGTCTATAGTATTATTCATTATAAAATTATTTAAAAGCAGTTACAATCAACAATGCCAAACTAGTCAGTACGCTTCCTATACTTACCCATTCTCCCGTACTCATCTTTTTTGTCTCAGGTTTTTCAGGTACAACTATCTGTGAATCTGGTTCAACGTTTGGATAAAACCTAAAAAATAAAAATGATTTAGTTACATCTGCTTTTCCATTAGGATAAATAATATATGCTTTTTTCTTCCAGCCCTTACTATCAACTCCTCCAACCGCATTAATATAATATTTAAATCCTTTCCCTGATCTATATGGAATTTCAGATGTCAATAATACATTTCCTGTTACTTTTACACCTTCATTATAGGTCGCGACTTCTATTTCATCACCAGGAAACAAAGTCACATTAGAATAATGGTTTTTGTCCTTTACTATTTTTTCCCAATTAATTGGAATCGTCGAAAACTTTAAATCGTTTTCTAGCTTATTTATTAACTTATTATTTAGCGTATCCGTTTTCAAATTCAAATCTACACTTTTTAACTTTTCAATCTGATCTTCCTTAATGGGTCTAAGAATTTTCATCCCTTCCAAATTAGCTACAGATGTCAATCCACCAGCTCTCATTACAACATTATAAACCGTTTCTTTTTTATTTGCTAAAACATATTTCCCTGGATAGGCAACAGCACCTTTTATAACTACCATCTGTGGTTTTTCATAAACTGCAATTCTTCGAATATTAACTACATCAAAAGGTTTTAAAATAAAATTCTTGGCTTGTTCATTACTATCTGCAGCAATTTCGAATTGAACTAATTCGATACGTTTTGGATCGGAATCATCTATAATATCAGATTTTATCATTCTAGCAATTTCAACTCTTTTAGATGCTGATCCTGTCAAACCTCCAACTTGAACAATTAAATCGTTAAGAGTCAAATTCTCTAAATAATCATATACCCCAGGATTCTTTACTTCTCCATCAATAGTGACTTTATATTCTTCTCTAAAATCAAGGATAGAATAAACCGTAACTATATCTTCTCTTTTTAATTCAATATCAGCATTTAAATCACCTGACAATGCAGCATTTAAATCGACATTCATAATTTCTGTTGTCAAATCAGTTTTTAGACGTATTATTCGTGCTCTTTTACTGTATGCATCTTCTTTTAGTCCTTCAGCTCTAGTTATAAGATCAGATACGCGCATACCTTCAGTAAATGAGTAATAATCAGGTCTAAAAACGGCTCCTTCTATTTTAATTCTATTTTCAAAACGATTTAATATTTTTGTAATTCTAAAAACATCTCCTGATTGAGGAAGGTAAGAATTGTATTCACTTTCATTTATGTCATGAACTTTAAATTCTTTACCTGTTTTCTGTAATACATTTACTGAAGCTGTATAAGCAAATTCATTAAAACCTGAAGCAAAATTTAATAAGTCTGAAAAGGTTTCTCCTTTTTTCATTTCAAAAATACCTGGACGTTTAACTTCTCCTTCTACAGTAACACGTTGACTATACGCTGGAATTCTTATAACATCATTTTCTTTTAAAGCAACATTGTCAGATTGATCTCCCTTTACTAAGAATCTATATATATCAATATTCTTATAGACTTTATTATTTCTAATTAATTCAATATTTCTATAACTTCCATTTTTTCCTGGACCTCCAGCTAAATGTAGAGCGTTATATACAGTTGCTAAAGAAGAAATTGAATAGTTCCCGGGCTGTTTACCACCTACAATCGTTATTTTTATTGTTCTTATTTGGCTTAAACTAACGCTTACCTGTGATTGTCCCGAACGAACAGTACTATAAACTTTTGCGATAGCAGCTTTTATTTTTTGAGTTGCAGCTTCAATAGACATTCCAGATACTGAAATTTGTCCCACATATTGAATAGCTACTTTGCCCTCAACCGAGACTGGTATTGATGCATTATACTCTTGAACACCATAAACACTTACTTGCAACTCATCACCTGGGCCTAAAACATAATTCACTGGAGTTGCCATCTTTAAATCTGGTTCAAAATTTAAAGTTGGATTGTCAAACAATTCAGAACCAAAAATCAAGACATTAGTAGAGTCTTTAACTTTGTCATTTTTAATTTTGTCTTGTTTTCTACCAAAACCACTTTTGTCTTCTTGTTTTTGGGATTTATCTTCAATGCCTTTATTTAATCTTGTTGAATATTCATTAAGTCTTGTCTTTAATTTATCATATTCCGTCTGACTCATTCCTTTTGATAATGCCATTGGCTCAACTTGTTCAATTGTAGTATTATTACTTTTTAGTTGTGCACTAATTTTAGCTATGTCATCATCAGATAAATAATCTACCTTGACAGTACTTAAGTCTTTTCCTTTTAGAATATCTTGTGCCTTAACATGATAGGAAAATATAAAAGTAAAAAACAGAATAAGAACGTATATTATTTTTTTCATGTTGATTTGTTTAATCTTAAAAAATTAAGTTTAAGTAAGAATAATTCGTTTAAGAGTATTGTTTTTTATAGTAATCTTTATAAGCTCCAGATGTAACATTCTGCAACCATTCTTCATTATTTAGATACCAGTTAATTGTTCTTTCTAAGCCTTCTTCAAAAGTTACAGTTGGTTTCCAACCTAACTCTTTATTAATTTTAGAGGCATCTATTGCATATCTTAAATCATGCCCTGGTCTATCTTTCACAAATGTGATCAATTGTTGAGAAGTTCCCTCTGATCTTCCTAACTTTTGATCCATAATTTGGCATAATAATTTCACTAAATCAATGTTTTTCCATTCATTAAACCCACCAATATTGTAAGTTTCATGATTCTTTCCTTCATGAAAAACCAGATCTATTGCAATAGCATGATCTTCAACAAATAACCAATCACGAGTATAGTTTCCGTCTCCATATACTGGCAACGGCTTATTGTTAATTATATTATTTATAAATAAAGGAATTAATTTTTCAGGAAAATGATAAGATCCATAATTATTAGAACAATTTGTCAAAACATAAGGCAAACCATAAGTTTCACCATAAGCTCTAACAAAATGATCTGAACTTGCTTTTGATGCAGAATAAGGTGAATTAGGGTCATACGCAGTTGTTTCGGTAAATAATCCTTCTACCCCTAAACTTCCATACACTTCATCTGTACTAATGTGATAAAATCTTTTTCCATCAAAATTATTCTTCCACTGGTTTTTTGTCGCATTTAACAAATTCATGGTGCCAATTACATTTGTTTTAACAAATGCTAAGGGATCTTCGATCGAACGGTCAACATGAGATTCAGCTGCTAAATGCAAAACACCATCAAAACTATGTATTGAAAAAAGTTCACTAATGAAAACTTCATCAACTATATCTCCTTTTACGAAGGTATAATTAGACTTATCTTCAATATCTTTAATATTTTCAAGATTTCCTGCATAAGTTAATGCGTCCAAATTGAAAATGTGATATTCTGGATATTTATTAACAAATCTTCTCACTACATGTGATCCAATAAAACCAGCACCTCCAGTTATAAGAATTTTTTTCATTTTATCTTTTTGATTACTTTACTTTAATAATTCTGAATTCTGTTTTTCTAATTCAGTATAAATATCTTTTACGTCTTGTGAACTCTCTTTCTGCAAAATCAGATTAGCAGTATCTGTATAGACAAAAATTGTATTTTCTAAACCAAGGAAGGTCGTATGTTTATCACATCCAATAACCATATTCCCTTTAGCATCAGTCGGATGCCCTTTAGATATTAAATAATCATAAACAGATTCAAAAGAGCCTAAATCTGACCAAGAAAAAGAAGCTGGTACAACTTTAATTTTTTTACTTCTTTCCATTACGGCATAATCGATGCTTATTGATGGAATTTCCATAGATAAATCTAAATCTAAGAAACCTTCTTTACTTGCTTCCCATACCTGTTTTGATTTTCTGTAAACATCTGGTTGAAATTGTTTTAATTCTTCCAAAAGGACACTTGCCTTAAAACAAAACATACCACTATTCCAAAGAAAATTACCTTTTGCAATAAACTCCTTTGCAGTGGTTTCGTTTGGCTTTTCACGAAATGAAGCTACATTATCTCCCTTTGCCTCTATATAACCATAACCTGTTTCTGGCTTAGTTGGAATTACGCCAAAAGTCACAATAAATCCCTCATCAGCTTTAGAGATAGCTTCATTTATTGCGTTATTATAATTCTCCATTAAATCAATAATATGATCCGAAGGAGTTATAATTAAAATATCATTTGGTTCTGAAGCAAATGCTGCAAATGCAATTGCCGCAGCGGTATTTCTAGGGGTAGCTTCAACAATATTTATATATGAAGTATTTGTTTTATCCATTACTTCACCACTTAATTGAAAATTATCAACATTTCCAACCACCATCACCTTATTTGCTAAATGACTATTCCGTTCGACAGTCATTTCAAATAAAGATTTCCCATCAAATATTTCAAGGTATTGTTTTGGTCGACTTTTACGCGAAAGAGGCCATAGTCTACTTCCAACTCCTCCCGTAAGAATTACATGTGTAATAGATTTATTTGAACTCATATATTTTAAATAAAAAAAGAAATTTTAAAACTTAAAGCCTATTATCAGCTAAAGATCCTAAAACTCCTTTTACATCATAAATTAAACTTTTGTCTTTTTGCAAATTTGAAAAATCAATTTTAAGAAATTCAGAGTGTGCTACTCCTAATACCAATGCATCAAATTTTTCTTTAGGCAAAATATTTACAGTTTCTAGTTTGTATTCTCTTTCTACTTCCTCAATATTAGCAAGTGGATCAAAAACAGTTACCATTATTCCGTAATCTTTTAAAGCTTTTATTACATCAACAATTTTAGTATTACGGACATCTGGACAATTTTCCTTGAAAGTAATTCCAAACATTAACAGACTAGCACCATTAACTGAAATTCCTTTTTTTATCATCAGCTTTACGATCTGTGAAGCGACGTATTCTCCCATGCTATCGTTTAAACGTCTTCCGGCCAAAATTATTTCAGGATGATATCCAAATTCTTGTGCTCTTTGTGCTAAATAGTAAGGATCAACTCCTATACAATGCCCTCCAACAAGACCTGGTTTAAAAGGTAAAAAATTCCATTTCGTAGCAGCAGCCATTAATACTTCTTGGGTATCAATATTCATTAAATTAAATATTTTTGCCAATTCATTAACAAAAGCTATATTAATATCTCGTTGAGAATTTTCAATAACTTTTGCCGCTTCTGCAACTTTTATTGTCGGCGCAAGATGTGTTCCTGCTGTAATTACGGATTTATAAAGTGCATCAACTTTTAAACCTATCTCAAGAGTTGAGCCTGAAGTAACTTTTAAAATTTTTTCAACTGTATGTTCTTTATCTCCAGGATTGATTCTTTCGGGAGAATACCCTGCGAAAAAGTCTTCATTAAATTTTAGGCCAGAAACCTGCTCTAGAACTGGCACACACTGTTCTTCTGTTACTCCAGGATAAACAGTTGATTCATAAATAACGATATCTCCTTTTTTAAGAACCTTTCCGACCGTTTCACTCGATTTATACAAAGGAGTTAAATCTGGTCTATTATTTTTGTCCACAGGAGTAGGAACAGTAACTATATAATAATTACATTCATCAATATCATTTATTGATGTAGTACAGTACAAACCTTTTTCTTCATTTAAGCTTTTTACTAAAACTTTCTGTAGAACATCGTCTTCGACTTCTAAAGTGCTATCGGTTCCAGATTTTAAGGAACTAACTCTTGATTCGTTTATATCAAAGCCAATAACTGAATATTTGGTAGCAAATAATCGCGCTAAAGGCAATCCTACATAACCTAAGCCTATAACTGCAATTCTTACATTATTTTCCAACTTCATATTTTTTTAATTTATTCTGGTCACTTAAACTCATGGCTTCGCCGTTCTCAGTCACAAAATTCTGACTCAGATACCTAAATTAATCATTTTCGGCAAATATAGCATAATAAGTCTAGTAATTCAATACGGTTTCACGTAATACTAGCAAAACAACTTACAATGCAAAAACAAATAATTACAATAACCTATTAATCAGACTGTAAATAAATACATAATAAAAAAACAGAAGAAAAAAATCCCAAAAGGCTTTTTCTTCTGTTATCTTCTGATTTTTAGAATCATTTATATTTTATCTTCAATACACATCCTAATGCTTCTAAGACTAGGACATAATAACTATTAGATACCTCTTGTACAATTGCGTTTTGATTACTGAATGCTCCCGACTCTAATTTGATCTTATCACCAACTTGAAACGTCGAAACCGATATATCGCTAATATTTGTTGCTTTTAGACTTTTTTTAATAATTTCAATTTCTTGATCCTTAACAATTGCAGGCTTTCCAAGCCAAAACAAATATCTAACAACACCAGCAACTTGAAATACTAAATTTCGCTCTGAATCGGGTAATTGTACAAAAACATAAGAATTAAAAAGTGGCATCTCAATTTTCTTTTTTCGATCTGACCATTGTTTAACCTGAGTAATTAAAGGACAATAGCATTCGATTCCCAGCTGATTAAGCTTATCAGCAACTTTCTTTTCCCATTTAGGTTTTGTATAAACTACGTACCAATTCATTTTTTCTTCTTTATGAATGAAGCAAATTCGTATCACTTCATATCTCTTCAAACTACAAAACCAATTTATGCCCCAATACCATTATAAACGAAACCTATTGATTCTAATTGTTTAGCATTCAAAATATTTCTTCCATCAAAAACAAAAGCTGGTTTATGCATTGAGTCGTAAATCTTTTTCCAATCATAAGCTGTAAACTCATCCCACTCCGTTAAGATCGCAACAGCATGTGCTCCTTTACAAGCTTCATAAGCATTTTCAAACACATTCAAAGCATCAATATTTTCCTTACTTGTTCTTGTTTCCAAATAATCTAAGTCGTTTAACATTTTATCCTTAGAAACTTTCGGATCAAAGACTGAGATTTTAGCTTGTTCATTTATTAAGTCATCAGCAACATAAATTGCGGCAGATTCTCTAGTATCGTTTGTATCTTTTTTAAAAGCCCAACCCAAAAATGCAATTTTTTTATCGGCTACAGTATTATATAATGTTTGAACAATTTTATTTGAGAACCTTCTTTTTTGATGATCATTCATAATAATCACTTGTTCCCAATAATCTGCAACTTCATTTAATCCGTATGACTTTGCTATATAAACCAGATTCAAAATATCTTTTTGAAAGCAAGAACCTCCAAATCCTACAGAAGCTTTTAAAAATTTTGGTCCTATTCTGCTGTCCATGCCAATAGCTCTCGCAACTTCATTCACATCTGCGCCTGTTTTTTCACAAAGTTCTGACATTGCATTTATTGAAGATATACGTTGTGCTAAAAATGCATTTGCTGTAAGTTTAGACAATTCTGATGACCAAACATTTGTTGTCAAAATTCTATCTTTATTTACCCAATTTGAATAAACATCAACCAATGCATTAATTGCTTCCTCACCGCCTTCAGTTGTGTCTCCACCAATCAAAATACGATCTGGATTTAACAGGTCGGTTACCGCAGTTCCCTCTGCCAAAAACTCTGGATTAGAGAGAATTTGAAATTGAACACCATTTCCAGTGTTATCCAATATACTCTTAATTGCTTCGGCCGTTCTAACTGGTAAAGTTGATTTCTCGACTACAATTTTATTTTGTTTTGCTACCCTTGCAATTTGTCTAGCACATAATTCAATATATTTTAAGTCAGCTGCCATTCCTTTACCTTTACCATAAGTTTTGGTAGGAGTGTTTACTGAAATAAATACCATTTGAGCTTCGTCTATTGCCTTATCAACATCTGTAGAAAAAAATAGATTTCTACCTCTAGCTTCTGCTACAATTTCAGAAAGACCTGGCTCATATATTGGAATATTTTTAGGATTTGGATCGTTCCAACCTGCTATTCTTTGTTCGTTTAAATCAACAACTGTAACTTGAATGTGCGGGCATTTTTGCGCTATAACGGCCATGGTTGGCCCACCAACATATCCTGCACCAATGCAACAAATTTTTGTAATTTTCATTTGATCTATTTTATCTTGATCTATTTATTTTAAATTATTCCAATACCACCCAACTGCTTCTTTCAATCCTTCTTGCAAAGAATATTTTGGATTATATCCTAACATATTTTTTGCTTTCTCAATACTTGCCAGCGAATGAGGAATATCACCTGCTCTATTTTCTCCATAAATAACCTGAACATCCTTTATTTTTGGATCAAACTCGGATAAATATTCTTTTAAATATTTAACCAAATCATTTAATGTATTTCTATCACCAAATGCAGTATTGTAAACTGAATTAATGGCTTCTGGATTTTGAGAAGTCATTGCCAATTCATTCATTTGAATAACATTATCGATATAAGTAAAATCACGAGAGTAATTCCCATCTCCATTAATTACAGGACTTTCATGATTCATAAACTGTTTTACAAATTTTGGTATTACAGCGGCATACGCTCCGTTAGGGTCTTGTTTTCTTCCAAAAACATTAAAATAACGAAGGCCAATTGTTTCTAAACCATAGGTTCTACTGAAAATTTCCGCGTACAGCTCGTTTACATATTTAGTAATGGCATAAGGAGACAACGGTTTCCCTATAACATCTTCTACTTTTGGCAATCCTTGAGAATCTCCATAAGTTGAAGAGCTTGCTGCATATACAAATCTTTTTACTTTTGCATCGCGTGCAGCAGTCAGCATATTTAAAAACCCAGAAACATTTACATCATTGGTTGTAATTGGATCTTTTATTGATCGAGGAACAGAACCCAAAGCTGCTTGGTGCAAAACAAAATCAGCTCCTTCAACAGCCAGATTGCAATCTGCTAAATTTCGGATATCACCTTCGATTAATTTAAAATCTGAATTGTCTAAAAAATCTTTTAAATTATAACGATGACCTGTAGAAAAATTATCCAAACAGACAACTTTATAGCCTAAGCCTAAAAAATACTCAGTTAGATTTGAACCTATAAATCCAGCTCCTCCCGTAATTAAAATCGTATCTTTTGCTTTATTTTCCATTTATCCAACTTTTAGCTTTTTCTAATTCGATTCATGAATGTTTTCCAAAATCCAACTTTGACTTCTTCTTCGTGGTAACCATTCGAATAAGCTCCATAGCCGTAACCATAACCGTAACCAGTACCATATTTAGCTTTATTTTCATAACCATTCAATACAATACTCACATTGCTTAACTCGCCTCGTTTAAGTCTCGTATTTAACAACGTTATCATGTCTTTCTTAGTATAGTTTTGTCTTACAATATATAATGTGACATCTGCAAACTGAACCAATTCTAACGAATCAGCCACTAAACCTACTGGCGGGGTATCCAAAACAATATAATCATATTTCTGTTTCAATTCATCAATCATCTCTTTCATTCCATCACTTAAAATCAACTCTGAAGGGTTCGGAGGAATTGGCCCGGAAAGTATTACATCTAAATTTGGAATCTGCGTCGAATTGGTTATTTCTTGCAAGCTATTTTGCTTTATTAAATAATTAACAACTCCTAAAGATGATTTTATTTGGAATTCATCTGCTAATTTGGGTTTTCTTAAATCTAAACCAACAATTACAGTTTTCTTTTCGCTTAAGGCAAAAACTGTAGCAATGTTAATAGAACAGAATGTTTTTCCTTCACCACTAATAGAAGAAGTAATCATTAATGTTTTTGATCCGCTAACTAGCTGTTTTTTGTATAAAAACTGAAGTGATGATCGAATCCCTCTAAATGCCTCCGAAAGTGCTGACTTTGGCTTATCAAAAACTGCCAAACTTCCAGAATCCTTATTAACCCCAATTACACCAAGCAATGGAATTTGAGTCAATTTGCTAATATCCTCAGTATTCTGAATTGAATTATTAATAAAGAAAATTACAAAAACAAACAATAAGGGAATCAAAACTCCTAAAAACAAAGCCATTACATAATTAACAGAAGTTTTAGGACCGATCAAACCTCCGCCAATATCTTTGGCAGGATCAATAAAGTGAATATCTGACAAGTTAGACGCTCTGACAATTTCTGCTTCATTTCTTTTTTGAAGAAATTCTGTATAGATGTTATCATTTAAATCATATTTCCTTTTGATTTTCAATAACTCTTGCTGTTCAGCTGGAAGTCTTTTTACTGTACTTTCAGCTTGACCAATTTTTGCGTTCACCAATGATAAATCATATAATAAAGAAGCTTTTGCAGTAACTATATTTTCTTGAAGAACGTTTTTTACTGCTGCCATTTGATTATCAAAATCCTTAAATATTTTTTCACTTTTTACAGCATAAGCCATTTCTGATCTTTGAGTAGAAAGTGCAATAAGTTTAGAAACATTTGCTACTATATTTGGATCTTCAATTCCTGCAACAGAAGGGGCAGGCAATCTAGAATAATCGGTACTACTATTTAAATATGATTTTAACGAATTATAGTAAGCAATTTTTCTTGTTAGTTGGTCCCTTTCAACATCAAAATCCATTATTTTTTCTGAAACTTTAGAACCACCGCCTTCTATTTCGTAAATATTTTTATCTTTTTGAAAAGATTTTAATTCATTACCAGTCTGTTTAAGCTGAGATTCCATTGCCACAAGAGTACTATCAATAAACCTAATAGTATTTGTTGCGAATTGATTTTTGCCGTCGAGCTGAATTTTAATAAGCATTTTTACAGTAGAATTCAAATAATCAACCATTCTGGTTTTATTTGTTCCCTGCATTGACAAAGTCAATAGTGACCCACCGCTTTTACCAGAGTCTACATTTATTCCTTTATATCGAGATACCGTCCCGTCAAAATCATTAAATCTGACAAAATATTCTTTACCCTTGTAAAAACCTGGATTATCATTGATTTGTAACTTCCAATTCAAAAACGGGAGATTTACGCTTTCCCCAACTTTGTATTTTTTTATGAAGGTTACAGGTTGTACAGAAGTATTGCTATAAGAATTGTTGTTATAAGTAATCAATGAAACGGAGTTGCTTTCAAATGGAATCTGGATTTGATATTCATTTTCATTTAAAAACTTTATATTAATTAATGAATTTACAATCTGTCCTTTTGTCTTATCGATATCGATATAAAATGGAACCGACCCATAAGAATCAATTAAATTATATTTTCCTTGTTCTAAATAATCAATATAAAACTGAAGTTTATCTACAACCAATTCATTATGAGATCTTGACTGAAGAATTGTAGAAATTCCATTTACTTGATCAGAGATACCTCCCCAATTAAAAACTAAACTTGTATTTGATGTAAAAAAGGGGTTGTTTTCTTCCTTGATAGAAATCATTGTCTGCATCTCGTAAATTTTCTCTTTACGAATGTTTATCTGATAAGCAATTGTGAAAGCAATAATTAAACTTACTAGAAACCATTTCCAGTAACTTGCAATTTTTAATAGAAATCCTTTAAAATCAAAATGAGAATGATTTTCAAAAATGGCAAAATCCTTAATGTCTAACATTTTAAAAATCTATTTTTTATTTTATTATTAGGTAAACTGTTGTAGCCAGAGATAACAATGTAATTATTGTCCCTATAGATTGTATTCCCGTCTGACCTGTTCCCCAAGTTTTTTGTCTCAATGGTTTTACATAGATATAATCATTTGGTTGTAAATAATAATAAGGCGACTTCATTACATTAACATCTGTAAGATCAATATCGTGCATTTGTACACCAGTAGGACTTTGACGAATTACGGTCACCTCTTTTCTATTACCAACTGTTGTTATGTCCCCCGCATTTGCAACAGCTTCCAAAATGGTTACATTATCCTTAAATAATGTTTTGGTTCCTGTACTTCCAACTTCCCCATTAATAGTATATCTGAAACCAGCCAACTTAACTGTAACAAAAATATTAGCTTCACTTTTAAAATATTCCTCCAATAATTTTTTTTCAATTTTTACACGAACTTCTTCAAGAGTATAACCTATTACATTTATCTCTCCTAAAATTGGCATTCTAATATTTCCGTGATCATCAACTGTAAAACCATCAAAATATAAAGCCGATTCACTTCTTCCTGCTTGCCCTCCTTCGTCCTCTGTCGTATTAAAAATGGAAACCAATTTCGGATCAATTGCCTTTATATTGATTTTTAAAATATCATTTACCTGTAATCTATATGGTTTTGATTCGACTGCTGCAATCGCTGTTTGTTCGTTTGAACCATCTTTATCTTGAAGATAAACCAGATCTTTAATAGGAATACATGATGTAAGTAATACTGAAATTAATAAGAATAGAAAAAAGCTTTTTTTTGTCATTCGTTCAATTTTATGGCAAGTATAGCTTTTCCATTTAATATTCAGGAAAACCTAACTTTTGTTTGGGGCTTTGTTAATTATTTTTAAATGTTTTTTCAAAAGGGACTCTGTGTAAAATACTTCGTCCTAATGTTATTTCGTCCGCATATTCCAATTCATCTCCAACCGAAATTCCTCTTGCGATTGTTGAAATTATAATATCAGAATCTGCAATTTGTTTATAGATGTAAAAATTTGTTGTATCTCCTTCCATAGTTGAGCTTAATGCAAAAATAATCTCCGCTACATTTCCAGATTTCACTTTTGTCACTAAACTAGAAATATTCAACTGATTGGGGCCAACTCCTTCAATTGGAGAAATTTTCCCGCCAAGGACATGATATATTCCTTTAAACTGTCCAGTATTTTCTATCGCCATCACATCTCTAATATCTTCGACAATACATATTGTCTCGTGATTTCTAATTGGATTAGCGCAAATTTCACAAATTTTAGTATCAGAAATATTATAGCAACTTTCACAAAATTTAATATCCTCTCGCATATTTAATAATGCTTGCGATAAAAAGGCCGTTTGTTCCTTAGGTTGTTTTAACAAATGAAGAACCAATCGAAGTGCTGTACGTTTGCCAATACCTGGCAATTGCGACATTTCGTTTACTGCTTTTTCAATTAATTTTGATGAAAATTCCATGACGACAAATGTAATACTTTTAATGGTTAAGCCTACACTACAGCCATTAAATTCAAGCCTTAACGATATTTAAAAATTATTACGAAACCCCTTTCTTTTCTATCCAAAATAAATGCATTTTTCAAAAACCTATTTCTAAGATATTTCGAAAATTTAATATTGATTTGTAGCTAACAAAACTAAGGTGCAAGCAACTTCTACATCAATACTATTAGACTCTAACAATTGATAGAATTCTGGGTTTTCTGTTCCTGGATTAAAAATTACACGTTTAGGATGCGATTCTATAATATAATTATAATAATCTCTTTGACGAACAGGATTTAGATACAAAGTAATGGTATCGATATTTTTAACTGGCATTGTCTTAGTCTGAATTTTCACTCCTGCAACCTCTCCCGCTTTTTGTCCAATTGCTAATACTGAATGCCCTTTACCAACCAACATATTAACAGCTCTAAAAGAGTAACGTTCAGGATTTGTAGATGCTCCTATAACTAATGTTTTTTTACTTTTCATAGTTTTTATTTAGACTGCAAAAGTAATCAAAAAAGAATGATTAAGTCCTACATCTTTGATTCAGAATCGATAACCAATAAAAACATAATCATAACATATTTTCATGCAAAAGCATCAAAAAATAACTACATTTACTTCACTAACCAATATCATATGGAATTATTCATTTATCTATTTGCCGCATTGTTTTCGGTATTAAATCCAATAGGAACAGTACCCATTTTCGTCGGATTAACACAACATGATTCGCAAAAAGAAAGATCTAGAATTTCTCTTTGGACTGCTATTAACGTTTTTATCATATTATTGGTTTCATATTTTATTGGCCAATATGTTCTAACTTTCTTCGGCATTAGCATTGATGCCTTAAGAATCGCTGGCGGAATCGTAATTGTTAATTCTGGATTTTCTTTACTCTCAGGTAAATTCAACAAAAAACGAGGAATCAACAAAAAAATTGAAAATGAGGCGCAACAAAGAAATGATATCGCTCTTACACCATTAGCAATACCAATGCTTGCCGGACCAGGATCTATGTCCCTTTTAATAGCGTTTTATCAAGAACACCACGAAATAAATGAAATCATAATTTCTTCGCTAGCTATTTTAGCTATTGCTGTAGCCATTTTTGCTATTTTAAAAAGCGCACATTATTTAGCTAGAATTTTAGGAGCATCAGGAATTGTTGCTATTTCAAGAATTGTTGGTTTTATAGTTATTTCTATCGGCATTCAATACATTGTAAGTGCCATCGTTAATATTATAAAAGGAAATTTCTAGCTCAAATCATATTCTAAAAAAGAAAGGGATAAATCTAATGCCTTTATCCCTTTCTTTTTACCAAATATTTTCTTTTAACTTCTTGGCAAGAAAACTTCGGCCATCATACATCTAGCACTTCCTCCTCCGCAAGCTTCAATCGTATCCAAACTTGAACTTAAAATTTCTGCATGATTTTCCAGCTGCACAATTTGTTTTGGAGTCAAACTCTGGTGTGCAGAAGCACTCATCACAATATATCTCTTATCATCTTTTCCGCGAACTTCAAGCATATTTCCAGCAAAATTATTTACCTGATCTTCTGTAATTAAAATGATCTCTTTCTTATCTTCTTTCAGATTATCCAAAACCATTTTGCGCTCTTTCTTATCATCAATAGAATCTGCACAAATAACTGCGAAAGTTTCACCTAAACACATCATCACGTTAGTGTGATAAATTAATTTGCGTTCGCCATCAACAGTTTGAAAAGCTTCGAAAATAACTGGAGCATAATCAAAATCTTCACAGAATTCTATAAACAATTCTTCATCTGCCCTTGGAGATAAAGCACAATATGCTTTTCCGTTTGCACGATCCAATAACAAACTTCCCGTTCCTTCTAAGAAAATACCGTCTTCTTCTGCAGAAGTATAATCCATGATATTAGAAATTTCAAATCCTTTTTCTTCCAAAGTATCCAAAATATCTTCACGGCGTTCTTGACGACGATTTTCAGCAAACATTGGATAAAGCGCTACATCTCCATTTTCATGAAATGAAACCCAATTGTTTGGAAAAATACTATCTGGAGTATCAGTCTCTAAATTGTCATCAACAACTGTTACATCAACACCAACCGCTCTTAGCTTTTCTACAAAAGCATCAAACTCCTGCTGTGCTTTAGCATTAACAGTACTTGGCAAAAGTCCGTCTAATACCTTTTGATAATAATTATTGACTGCCGTCTGTTCATTCATTCTGAATGCAACTGGGCGAATCATCACGATAGCATTAGTAGTTTGTTTCATTTTTTATATTTTTTTTGAAACTAGTTTTTAGTCTCTAATTAATGGCAAAGTTGAACATCTCAATAAACCTTCTTGTTTTGAAATTTCAGCATACGGAATCTCTTCAACCGTAAAACCATTTTCACGAAGCCAGTTGTTCAATCTTGTAAAATTCTTTTCAGAAACCACTACATTTTCATCAATTGAAAACACATTCGAAAACATATTATACATTTCATTTCTTTCGATATGGAATAAGTTTTCTTTTCCGAAAAGTTTTACTAGATAAAGATAATCTGCTTCTTCACGAAAACCTCTTTTATAGATAATTCCTTTATCTTTTCCAACAGGCTGAAAACAGCAGTCTAAATGCAGAGCATTGTCTCTTGCTTCTAACTTAGATTTTACTAAATCAAACTCCTTTACAATTTTATTAGGAAACAGAGATTTGATATAATTTACACCATGCATGTTCGTTCTTGCAGTAATATAATCTTTATAATCGCTTCCTTTATAGGTTCCAATAAAAATATGATCATTCCAAAGCATGACATCTCCTCCTTCAATATGAACTTCTTCTGGAGGACGAACCACTTTTAAGGGATCAATCTGATCAATTACATATTGAATCGCATCCAATTCGCGTTCTCTATCCGGCAGAATGTTAGATTTTACAAAAACATCGTCAATTACAAATCCAATATCACGAGCAAAAATCTGATTGTAATTTTCAATCATTTCTGGACGATAAACAGTTACATCATATTTCTGAAAAACAGCATTAAAAGCTTCCATTTCAGCAACCATATCTTTTTCTACAGGATAAGTTCCTGCTTTAATATGTTCCAATGATTTAGGGTCATAAGCCTCTTCTATAGTTGGAGTTGGACCATTATGAACAGCAGAACCCAGAACTACAGCACGAAGCCGAGACGTTTCGTTCTTTACATTTAATTGCAACATAACTTTATTATATTTTGAGCAAATATAAAAAAAGCTTCACAGTAAAGTGAAGCTTTCGTTTTTTATTTATTAGACTTAAATTCTCTTAAAGGATGTCCTGTATAAATTTGTCTTGGTCTTCCGATTGGCTCTTTATTTTCACGCATTTCTTTCCATTGCGCAATCCAACCTGGTAATCTTCCAATAGCAAACATTACAGTAAACATATCAGTTGGAATTCCTAAAGCTCTGTAGATAATTCCAGAATAGAAGTCAACATTTGGATATAAGTTTCTTGATTTGAAGTACTCATCTTCAAGAGCAGCTTTTTCTAATTTTCTTGCAATATCTAAAATCGGATCTTCAACACCTAAAGTTTCTAATACTTCTGTTGCTGCTTTTTTGATGATTTTAGCTCTCGGGTCAAAGTTTTTATAAACTCTATGTCCGAATCCCATTAAACGGAATGGATCATTTTTATCTTTCGCTTTCGCTAAAAACTTATCTGTATCTCCACCGTCTTTGTTAATTTCTTCAAGCATTTCAAGTACCGCTTGGTTTGCTCCACCGTGAAGTGGTCCCCAAAGTGCAGAAACTCCTGCCGAAACTGAAGCAAATAAACCAGCATGAGAAGAACCTACCATTCTAACTGTAGATGTAGAACAGTTTTGTTCGTGATCTGCGTGAAGAATGAATAATTTATCTAACGCATTTACGATTACTGGATTTGCTGCATAAGGTCCTGTAGGCAATTTAAACATTAATTGCATAAAGCTTTCTACATAACCTTTTGTATTATCATAGTAATTTAAAGGATAACCCATAGATTTTCTGTAAGTCCATGTAGCAATCACTAAAAATTTTGCCATTGTTTTACAAATAGCTTCGTACATTTCTTTTTCGTTATCAACGTTAACCGCTTTAGGATTAAAAGCTGTTAAAGCGCTTGTTAAAGCAGATAACACTCCCATTGGGTGAGCTGTTTTAGGGAAACCGTCAATGATATTTTTCATTTCTTCGTTTACCAAAGAATGCTTTTTAATACCATTTTCAAAGTCTTCTAATTGTGCAGCAGTAGGCAATTCACCAAAAATCAAAAGATATGAGACCTCTAAGAAACTAGCTTTTTCAGCAAGATCTTCGATCGAATATCCTCTGTAACGTAAAATTCCTTCTTCTCCATCTAGGAAGGTGATTTCACTTGTACAAGATCCTGAATTCTTATAACCTGGATCAAGTGTAATATAACCTGTTAAATCACGTAATTTGTTGATATCGATAGCTGATTCGTTTTCACTCCCTGTGATTACTGGAAGCTCAACCTTTTTACCATCTATTTCTAATGTAGCTATTTTTGACATAATATACTGGAAATAATTCTTTAAATAATAATTTATCAAATCTAATGAATTTAAGACTAATTAAAAAAAGAATACTGCTATGAATTTGTTAAAAGTCCAAAAAAAAACCATCCGCCTCGGCGGATGTTTTTTTCCAATATATAATTTGTAGAATTATTTGATTTTAAAAGCATTTAAACCAGGAAAATAAGCTGTACTTCCTAGTTCTTCTTCAATTCTTAATAATTGGTTGTACTTAGCCATACGATCTGAACGAGAAGCAGAACCTGTTTTAATTTGCCCACAGTTCAAAGCAACAGCTAAGTCTGCGATTGTATTATCTTCAGTTTCTCCAGAACGGTGAGACATTACAGATGTATACCCAGCATTTTTAGCCATGTTTACTGCAGCAATTGTTTCAGTTAAAGTACCAATTTGGTTTACTTTTACTAAGATTGAGTTAGCAATTCCTTTTTCAATACCAGTTGACAAACGAGCAACATTAGTAACAAATAAATCATCTCCAACCAATTGAACTTTATCTCCAATTTTTTCAGTTAAAGCTTTCCATCCATCCCAATCATCTTCGTACATACCGTCTTCGATAGAGATAATTGGATATTTAGCAGCAAGTTCAGCTAAGTATTCAGCTTGCTCAGCAGAAGTTCTGATTTTTCCTGTTTCACCTTCAAATTTAGTGTAATCGTATTTACCGTTTACATAAAACTCAGAAGCAGCACAGTCAAGAGCAATCATAATTTCGTCTCCGAAAGAATATCCAGCTTTTTCAACAGCTAATTTGATAGTATCTAAAGCATCTTCTGTTCCACCTGCTAAGTTTGGAGCAAAACCTCCTTCATCACCTACAGCAGTACTTAGACCTCTGTCGTGTAATACTTTTTTCAAGTTGTGGAAAATTTCAGTTCCCATTTGCATTGCATGTGTAAAAGAAGTTGCTTTTACTGGGAAAATCATAAACTCTTGGAATGCGATCGGTGCATCAGAGTGAGAACCTCCATTGATGATATTCATCATTGGAACAGGAAGTGTGTTAGCAGAAACACCGCCTACGTATCTGTATAATGGTAAACCAAGTTCGTTAGCAGCAGCTTTTGCAGCAGCTAAAGAAACTCCTAAAATAGCATTAGCTCCTAATTTAGATTTGTTTGGAGTACCATCTAAATCAATCATTAATTGGTCAATTGTGTTTTGTTCGAAAACAGAAGTTCCAACTAATTCTTCAGCAATAATAGTATTTACATTATTCACTGCATTCAAAACACCTTTACCTAGATAAGCTTTACCTCCATCACGTAATTCAACAGCTTCGTGCTCTCCAGTTGATGCTCCAGATGGAACAGCAGCTCTACCTAAAACTCCATTTTCAGTTACTACATCAACTTCAATAGTAGGATTACCTCTAGAATCAAGAATTTGTCTTGCGTGAACTTTAATTATAATACTCATTATTTTTGTTTTTTATTAATAAATTATATTTTTTTTTCGAAATTATAAAAATATTTAATACTATAAACGAGCTTTAGTCATTAAACCCGTTTATTTATTAACTACATCGTTTTAGGCTTTGCTACTTTTAATATTCTCTACAAATTGGTCAAACAAATATGACGAATCATGTGGGCCAGGGCTAGCCTCTGGGTGATATTGCACAGAAAAGCAATTTTTATTTTTCATTCGCATTCCAGCAACAGTTCCATCGTTTAAATGTACGTGGGTAATTTCTAATTCTGGATGATTTTCTAATTGCTCTTTTCTAACAGCGAACCCGTGATTTTGAGAAGTTATTTCACCTTTACCTGTAATGATGTTTTTAACTGGGTGATTAATTCCTCGGTGTCCGTTAAACATTTTATACGTTTCAACTCCATTTGCCAGACCAATTACTTGGTGTCCCAAACAGATTCCGAACAAAGGTTTATTATCTGCTAAAATTTCTTTTGCCACCTGAATTGCTCCAAATAAAGGATCTGGATCCCCAGGTCCATTTGACAAGAAATATCCATCTGGATTAAACTCCGACATATCTTTATAAGTTGAATCAAAAGGATACACCTTAATGTAACAATCTCTTTTTGCAAGATTTCTCAAGATATTCTTTTTGATACCTAGGTCTAAAGCCGAGATTTTGTAAGTAGCATTTTCGTCACCAAAGAAATATGGTTCTTTAGTAGAAACTTTTGATGCCAACTCTAAACCTTCCATATTTGGCACATTAGCCAATTCTTTCTTCAAGTCTTCTATAGAAGTTCCATCTGTACAAATAACAGCATTCATAGCACCGTTATCACGAATGTAACTTACAAGTGCACGAGTATCAACATCAGAAATACAGATTAAATTTTGTTTAGCAAAATAATCTTCTAAACTTCCAGAAGCATTTTCTCTAGAATAATTAAAACTGAAGTTTTTACAAACTAAACCGGCAATTTTAATACTATCAGATTCCACTTCAGAATCATTAACACCATAGTTTCCGATATGTGTATTTGTAGCAACCATTATTTGCCCAAAATAAGAAGGATCAGTAAAAATTTCCTGATACCCAGTCATTCCAGTATTAAAACAAACTTCACCAAAAGTTTTACCGCTAATTCCGATAGATTTTCCGTGAAAGATTGTTCCGTCACTAAGTAATAAAATGGCGCTTTGTCGTGTTGTGTATTTCATTATTTAATTTGTATTGTTTTTTTAATCAAGTTATAAAACCTAATCAAGGTTTTAAGTGTAATTAGAATTTTGCAAATTTACTTCTTTAAAATAGCCCTTCCAAGATTTTTTAAAACTTTCACTCATAAAAATAAAACCTATCATTTTAAATAAGTTACATTTCTGCAGTTCCAAAAAAATCAAAAAAAAAGGATAAACTAAAAATTAGTTTATCCTTGATTTTTATAGAATGATTACTTTCATAATTATTCAGAAGCTTCAGTAGTCGTTTCTGATTCAGCAGCAGGGGCTTCAGGAGCAGCAGTTTCAGCTTTTTTAGCTTTACCACCACGACGGCTTTTCGCTTTTTTAACTTCTTTTTTACCTCCGTTGTAAAGTTCATTGAAGTCAACAAGTTCGATCATCGCCATATCAGCGTTATCTCCCAAACGATTTCCAACTTTAATGATACGTGTGTATCCACCTGGACGGTCACCTACTTTAGCAGCAACATCTCTGAACAAATCAGTTACAGCGTATTTGTTACGTAAGTAAGCAAAAACAATACGACGATTGTGAGTCGTATCCTCTTTTGATTTTGTAATTAAAGGCTCAACAAATTGTTTAAGCGCTTTAGCTTTAGCAACAGTAGTGTTAATACGTTTGTGCTCGATAAGAGAACAAGCCATATTAGCCAACATAGCTTTTCTATGTCCAGTCTGTCTGCTTAAGTGGTTGAATTTTTTTCCGTGTCTCATGACGTGTTTTTTTTATCTTCATCTTGCTACAATCCACCATGGAGAGCAAAATATGAAGTAAATTATTCTTTATCTAATTTGTATTTAGCTAAATCCATTCCGAAAGTTAAATTCTTCACTGCAACAAGTTCATCAAGCTCAGTTAAAGATTTTTTACCAAAATTACGGAATTTCATTAGGTCATTTTTATTGAACGATACTAAATCACCAAGTGTATCAACTTCAGCCGCTTTCAAGCAATTTAATGCTCTCACAGATAAATCCATATCAACAAGCTTAGTTTTAAGCAATTGTCTCATATGCAATGACTCTTCATCATACGATTCTGTTTGTGCAATTTCGTCAGCCTCAAGTGTAATTCTTTCGTCAGAGAATAACATGAAATGGTGAATTAAAACTTTAGCAGCTTCAGTAAGAGCATCTTTAGGATTGATAGATCCATCAGTTTTGATTTCAAAAACTAATTTTTCGTAATCCGTCTTTTGCTCAACACGGAAATTTTCGATTGCATATTTTACATTTTTTACCGGAGTAAAAATAGAATCTGTAAAAATCGTTCCAATTGCAGCATTCTGTTTTTTGTTCTCTTCAGCAGGCACGTATCCTCTACCTTTTTCGATAGTTAAATCGAAATTCAATTTGATTTTAGAATCTAAGTTACAGATAACAAGGTCTGGATTTAGAACTTGGAAACCTGAAATAAATTTCTGAAAATCACCTGCTGTTAATTGATCTTTACCAGAAACAGAAATAGTAACTGATTCATTATCGATATCTTCGATCTGACGTTTGAAACGTACTTGTTTTAGATTAAGGATAATTTCGGTAACATCTTCAACAACACCTGAAATAGTAGAAAACTCATGATCTACACCTTCGATACGAACAGATGTAATTGCATAACCTTCTAATGCTGAAAGCAAAACTCTTCTAAGTGCATTACCAACTGTCAATCCGTAACCAGGTTCCAAAGGTCTAAATTCAAATTTACCTTCAAAATCGGTTGAATCGATCATGATAACTTTATCGGGCTTTTGAAAATTAAATATTGCCATAAATTTCGACTAAGTCAATTATTATTTGTTGTACAACTCTACGATTAATTGTTCTTTAATGTTTTCTGGAATTTGAAGTCTTGCAGGTACAGAAACGAAAGTTCCTTCTTTAAGATCATTGTTCCAAGTAATCCATTCATAAACATGACTTGAATTTGATAAAGAACGTTCGATAGCTTCTAAAGATTTAGATTTTTCACGAACTGCAACTTTATCACCAGGCTTAAGGTGGTAAGAAGGAATATTAACTACCTCTCCATTTACAGTAATGTGTCTGTGAGAAACGATTTGACGCGCACCTCTTCTAGATGGAGCAATTCCCATTCTGAAAACAACATTATCTAATCTTGCTTCGCATAATTGTAATAGAACTTCACCAGTTACTCCTTTAGTCGCTGATGCTTTTTCGAATAAATTTCTGAATTGTTTTTCTAAAATTCCATAAGAATATTTAGCTTTTTGCTTTTCCATTAACTGAACAGCGTACTCAGATTTTTTTCCTCTTTTTTTAGCCATCCCGTGTTGTCCAGGTGGGTAATTTCTTTTTTCGAAAGATTTATCATCTCCGAAGATTGCCTCGCCAAATTTACGAGCGATTTTGGTTTTAGGACCAGTATATCTTGCCATTTTAAAAAAAATTTTAAGGTAGAAATTATGAATTCAGGTCTAATCCTTCGATAATTTATGTTCTACCTTGATTATACTATAAAAATAAAAAATTAAACTCTACGTCTTTTTGGAGGACGACATCCGTTGTGTGGCATTGGAGTAACATCAATAATTTCAGTAACTTCGATTCCACCGTTATGAATAGAACGGATAGCAGACTCACGTCCGTTACCTGGTCCTTTTACATAAACCTTCACTTTTTTAAGTCCTGCCTCAAGTGCTACTTTAGTGCAATCTTCTGCTGCCATTTGAGCTGCATAAGGAGTGTTCTTTTTAGAACCTCTGAAACCCATTTTACCAGCTGAAGACCAAGAGATAACTTCACCTTTCTTATTAGTCAAAGAAATAATAATGTTATTAAAAGTGGCAGAAATATGAGCCTCACCCGTTGATTCAACGATAACTTTACGTTTTTTTGCAGTTGCTTTAGCCATATTACTTATTATTTAGTTGCTTTTTTCTTGTTAGCAACAGTTTTTCTTTTACCTTTTCTTGTTCTTGAGTTGTTTTTAGTTCTTTGTCCTCTTAATGGAAGACCAGATCTGTGACGAATTCCTCTGTAACATCCAATATCCATTAAACGTTTAATGTTTAAAGAAATTTCAGAACGTAATTCTCCTTCAATTTTGTAAAATGAAACAGCTTCACGAATTGCTCCGATTTCATCATCATTCCAATCTTGAACTTTTTTATCTTGGCTAACTTGAGCTTTTTCTAAAATCTCAATAGCTCTACTTTTTCCTAATCCGAAGATATAGGTAAGTGCAATAACACCTCTTTTGTTTTTTGGGATATCTACCCCTGCTATTCTTGCCATAATTATCCTTGTCTTTGTTTAAATCTAGGATTCTTTTTGTTTATTACGTACAGTCTCCCTTTTCTACGCACGATAATGCACTCGGCACTTCTCTTTTTTACTGATGCTCTAACTTTCATAGTGAATATCCTTTAATATCGATAAGTAATTCTTGCTTTTGACAAATCGTAAGGACTCATTTCTAGTTTCACTTTATCACCAGGTAATAATTTGATGTAATGCATTCGCATTTTACCAGAAATATGAGCAATTACAATATGTCCATTTTCTAACTCTACACGGAACATAGCATTTGACAATGCTTCTATAATTGATCCGTCTTGTTCTATTGCTGATTGTTTTGCCATAAATAATATTAAGCTACTGCTTTTCTATTTTTACCAGTCTTCATTAAACCATCATAATGTTTGTTTAACAAGTATGAATTGATCTGTTGAATAGTATCTATTGCAACACCAACCATAATTATTAATGAGGTACCTCCAAAAAACATTGCCCAAGATTGTTGTACATCCATAATACTTACAACAATAGCTGGGAACACAGCAATCAAAGCAAGGAATAAAGATCCTGGGAAAGTTATTAAAGACATCACTTTATCAAGGAAATCAGAAGTTTCTGCTCCTGGACGAACGCCTGGAATAAAACCACCGCTTCTTTTTAAATCATCAGCCATTTTGTTAGTAGGAACGGTGATTGCAGTATAAAAGAATGTAAATACAATAATTAAAGTTGCAAAAACAAAATTATACCAGAAACCAAACATATTACTAAATGCACCAACAATAGATTGTGATGTATCTGATTTAGACAATCCAGCCACAGCTGCAGGGATAAACATAATTGCCTGAGCAAAAATGATTGGCATAACTCCAGAAGCATTAAGCTTTAGAGGAATCCATTGTCTATTACCTCCTGCCAAATCTTGTTCGTAATCTCCAGTTGTAGTACGACGAGCATACTGTACTGGGATTTTACGTACTGCCATTGTAAGCAATACACAAGAAATGATAACTAACAGCCACACAATAATTTCAATAACTAATAACATTGGACCTCCATTGTTATTGGTAACACGAGTTGTAAACTCTTGGATAAAAGCTTGCGGTAAACGAGCTAAAATACCAACCATAATTAACAATGAAATACCATTTCCAATACCTTTATCTGTAATTTTCTCACCAAGCCACATAGCAAAAATTGTACCAGTAACTAAAATGATAACAGACGAGAACAAAAATTCAGGTGAATTAAAGCCTAGCAAAAATGCATTACTAGGCAATGTTCTGTATAAATTATAGATATAAGTTGGACCTTGAACCAATGTGATAGCGATTGTCAACCAACGAGTGATTTGATTAATCTTTTTTCTACCACTTTCCCCATCATTTTGAAGTTTTTGTAAATATGGAATCGCAATTCCCATCAACTGAACAACAATAGACGCAGAAATATAAGGCATGATACCTAAGGCAAAAACTGAAGCCTTAGAGAAAGCACCCCCGGTGAACATGTCTAGAATAGATCCTAGACCATTTTTAGTTTGTCCCGCTAAACCAGTCAATTGCGTTGCGTCAATTCCAGGAAGCGTAACGTGTGCTCCAAAACGATATACTAAAAGCAATCCTAAAGTAATTAAGATTCTATTCTTTAGTTCTTCGATTTTCCAAACATTACTTATTGATTCAATAAATTTCTTCATCTTAATAGATAAGTTATATAGTTACAGCTTCTCCACCAGCAGCCTCAATAGCAGCTTTTGCAGTAGCAGTAAATTTGTGGGCAGTTACTTTTAATTTTGCTTTCAATTCTCCTCTACCTAAAATCTTAACGATTTCATTTTTAGAAGCTAGACGATTTGCTACGAAATCTGCCATTGATACAGAATCAGTAATTACACCGTTATCAACTAATAATTGAAGAGTATCTAAATTAACACCTTCGTATTCTTTACGATTGATGTTTTTGAAACCAAACTTAGGTACACGTCTTTGAAGTGGCATTTGACCTCCTTCAAAACCAATCTTTTTAGAATAACCAGAACGAGATTTTGCTCCTTTGTGTCCACGTGCAGCAGTACCACCTTTTCCAGAACCTTCTCCTCTACCTAATCTTTTATTTTGATTGTGTGTAGATCCCTCAGCAGGTTGTAAGTTACTTAAATTCATAACAGTATTTGTTATTTAGCTTCTTCAACAGAAACTAAGTGTTTAACTTTGTTTATCATCCCAAGGATAGCAGGATTTGACTCATGCTCCACAACTTGTCCAATTTTACGTAGACCTAAAGCTTCCAACCCTCTCTTTTGAGAAAGAGGACAGTTGATTTTGCTTCTTACTTGTTTTACTAATAATTTAGCCATAATTTCCTGAATTAACCTTTAAAAACTTTCTCTAAAGAAACACCTCTCTGTTTTGCAACAGTATGAGCACTTCTCATTTGTAATAAAGCATCAAAAGTTGCTTTAACTACGTTATGTGGATTTGATGATCCTTGAGATTTAGACAATACATCGTGAATACCTACTGACTCAAGAACTGAACGAACAGCTCCACCAGCGATAACTCCTGTACCATGAGATGCAGGAATTAAGAATACACGCGCACCACCAAATTTACCTTTTTGTTCGTGAGGAACAGATTGACCATTCAAAGGAATTCTCACTAAGTTTTTCTTAGCATCTTCTACTGCTTTCGCAATTGCTTCAGAAACATCTTTAGATTTTCCTAATCCGTGACCAACTACTCCATTTTCATCACCTACAACTACAATAGCAGAAAAACCAAAAGCTCTACCTCCTTTTGTAACTTTAGTAACACGATTCACACTAACTAGACGATCTTTTAATTCAAGACCACTAGGTTTTACCAATTCTACATTTTTGTATTTAGACATAATATATTAGAATTTAAGTCCAGCGGCTCTTGCGCCTTCTGCTAATGATTTAATACGACCGTGATATAAATATCCACCTCTGTCAAAAGTGATGGTATCAATCCCAGCTTTTAACGCTTTCTCTGCAACTAGTTTTCCAACAGCAGCAGCTACTTCAACGTTAGTACCTTTTCCTATTTCTTTTTCTCTAGAAGATGCAGCTAAGATAGTAACTCCATTTACATCATCAATGATTTGAGCGTAAATTTCTTTATTACTTCTAAAAACAGAAAGTCTAGGTCTTGCAGCAGTACCACTAACCGATTTTCTAATTCTGAATTTAATTCTCTGTCTTCTTTCAGATTTTGTTAATGACATAATCTTATATTTTAAGCTGATTTACCTGCTTTTCTTCTTAATACTTCACCCACAAATTTAACACCTTTTCCTTTGTATGGCTCAGGCTTACGGAAACTTCTGATTTTCGCAGCAACTTGACCTAAAAGTTGTTTATCAAATGATGTTAATTTTACGATAGGGTTCTTACCTTTTTCAGATATTGTTTCTAAAGATACTTCTGGAGCAATTTCTAAAACAATATTGTGAGAATATCCAAGAGCTAAATCTAATTTTTGACCTTGGTTTGAAGCTCTATAACCAACTCCAACTAATTCAAGTTCTTTTGTAAAACCTTCAGATACACCTAAAATCATGTTATTGATTAAAGCTCTGTATAATCCGTGTTTTGCTCTTTGGTCTTTATAATCAGACGATCTTTCAACTGAAATCTGATCGCCTTCAACTTTTACAGTTACGTCCGAGAACTCCTGAGTTAGTTGACCTTTCTTTCCTTTTACTGTAACAACACCTTCGTTAACTTCAACAGTTACACCAGCAGGGATTACAATTGGACTTTTACCTATTCTTGACATCTTATTTAGTCTTTAAAAATTAGTATACGTAACAAATTACTTCACCACCTACATTTAATTGCTTCGCTTGTTTTCCAGTCATCAAACCTTTTGATGTAGAAACGATAGCAATTCCTAATCCGTTAAGGATTCTTGGTAATTTGGCAGCACCTGCATATTTACGTAAACCAGGTTTACTAATTCTTTGGATATCTTTAATTACAGGCTCTTTAGTATCTTTATCATACTTTAAAGCAATTTTGATAGAACCTTGAACTGTGTTCTGCTCAAATTTGTAACTTAAGATGTAACCTTGATCAAATAAGATCTTAGTTATCTCTTTTTTAAGATTAGAAGCTGGAATTTCAACAACTTTGTGGTTTGCAGCCACAGCGTTACGAACTCTAGTCAAATAATCTGCAATAGGATCTGTATACATATGTATTTGATTGCGATTATGGTTTTCAGGAAGCACCCCGCTTCCTGAACCTTTAATCAATTTATAAACTTTTTTAAATTACCAGCTTGCTTTTTTCACACCTGGAATTAATCCATTGTTAGCCATTTCACGGAAAGTTACACGTGAAATACCGAATTGACGGATGTAACCTCTTGGTCTTCCAGTCAATTTACAACGGTTATGCAAACGAACAGGTGAAGCGTTTTTTGGTAATCTTTGTAAACCTTCATAGTCTCCAGCTTCTAATAAAGCTTTTCTCTTCTCAGCATACTTAGCTACCGTTTTCTCTCTTTTCACCTCGCGGGCTTTCATTGATTCTTTAGCCATGTCTTAATTCTTTTTAAAAGGTAATCCTAATTCAGCCAATAATGACTTCGCTTCCTTGTCTGTTTTTGCAGTAGTAACAAATGTAATATCCATTCCTGAAATTTTGTTTACTTTGTCAATATCAATTTCTGGGAAAATGATTTGCTCTAAAACTCCAAGATTGTAGTTACCTCTTCCGTCAAAACCAGTAGCCTTAATACCATTGAAATCTCTAACACGTGGTAAAGCAGAAGTAATCAGTCTATCTAAAAACTCATACATTCTTTCTCCACGTAAAGTTACTTTTGCTCCAATAGGCATCCCTTTTCTTAATTTGAAAGACGCAACGTCTTTCTTAGAAATTGTAGATACTGCTTTTTGTCCAGTGATCTTTGTTAACTCATCAACTGCATAGTCAATAAGTTTTTTATCAGATACAGCTGCACCAACTCCACGGCTCAAAACGATTTTTTCAAGTTTAGGAACTTGCATTACGTTTGTATATCCGAACTCTTCTTTAAGAGCAGAGATTACTCTACTCTTATATTCTTCTTTTAGTCTAGGTGTATATGCCATTACTATAGTACTTGATTAGATTTTTTTGAAAATCTTACTTTCTTATCTCCTTCTACTCTGATACCTACTCTAGTTGTCTCCTTAGTTTTAGGATCAATTAAAGCAATGTTAGAAATTTGAATAGAAGCTTCTTTCTTAACGATACCACCTTGAGGGTTTTTAGCACTTGGTTTAGTGTGTTTTGAAACCAAGTTAACACCTTCAACTATCGCTTTGTTTTTTTCACGGTAAACACGTAAAACTTTACCTTCAGCACCTTTATGGTCTCCAGCAATAACTCTTACGATATCTCCTGATTTTATTTTTAGCTTTATCATCTTAAAACGAATTAAAGCACTTCTGGTGCTAATGATACAATTTTCATGAATTGTTTTTCACGAAGTTCTCTTGCTACCGGACCAAAAACACGAGTTCCTCTCATTTCCCCTGCAGCATTCAAAAGAACACATGCATTGTCATCGAAACGGATATAAGAACCATCAGCTCTTCTCACTTCTTTTTTAGTACGCACAACAACTGCAGTTGAAACAGCTCCTTTTTTCACGTTTCCGTTTGGAGTTGCATCTTTGATAGAAACTACAATTTTGTCACCAACAGAGGCATATCTTCTTTTAGTACCTCCTAAAACACGAATAGTTAAAACTTCTTTAGCTCCCGTGTTATCTGCTACTTTTAGTCTTGATTCTTGTTGTACCATAATTATTTAGCTCTTTCTAAGATTTCAACTAATCTCCAACATTTTGTTTTACTTAAAGGACGCGTTTCGCTAATTCTTACAGTATCACCAATGTTACAGTCGTTTTTTTCGTCGTGTGCAACGTATTTTTTAGTTTTCAACACGAACTTACCGTATAATGGGTGTTTTACTTTTCTTACTTCAGAAATAACGATAGATTTATCCATCTTATTTGAAGTAACAACACCTATTCTTTCTTTTCTTAAATTTCTTTTTTCTTCCATCTTTCAGCAGAATACAATTATTGTAACTCTCTTTTAGTTAACTCTGTAGCTAGTCTTGCAACTGTTCTTCTAACGCTTCTGATTTGAAGTGGGTTAGCAATTGGAGAAATAGCGTGAGCCATTTTTAGGTCAGCATATACTTTCTTAGTTTGACTAAGCTTTTCTTGCAACTCCGCTGCAGAAAGATCTTTTATTTCTGATTGTTTCATAATAAATATAAATTATGCTTCGAAATCTCTAGCAACGACGAACTTAGTTTTTACTGGAAGTTTTTGAGCTGCAAGACGTAAAGCCTCTTTTGCAACTGACAATGGAACCCCTCCAACTTCAAACATAATTCTTCCTGGTTTAACAACAGCAGCCCAATACTCAACTGCTCCTTTACCTTTACCCATACGTACTTCAAGAGGTTTCTTAGTGATAGGTTTGTCTGGGAAAATTTTAATCCATAATTGTCCTTCTCTCTTCATGTAACGAGTTGCAGCGATACGTGCAGCTTCGATTTGACGAGATGTTAAGAACATTCCATCTTCATGTACAGATTTAATACCAAACATTCCATTTGAAAGTTCATGCCCTCTTTGAGAGTTACCCTTCATTCTACCTTTTTGTACCTTACGGTATTTTGTTCTTTTAGGCTGTAACATTTTTCTTTAGTTTAAAAATTTACTTTCTTTTACGAGCGTCTGGTTTTCCACCTTTGTTAAAGTTAGATTTGCCTCTAGGAGCATCTCCACCTTTTCCACCACCTGTACCAGATTGTTTTTTGTCCATTCCAGCAAGTGGAGAAAGTTCTCTCTTACCGTAAACTTCACCTTTCATGATCCATACTTTGATACCCATTCTACCGTAAGTAGTATGAGCTTCAGCCAAAGCATAATCAATGTCAGCTCTGAAAGTTGATAGAGGAATTCTACCTTCTTTAAAACCTTCTGAACGCGCCATCTCAGCACCATTTAAACGACCAGAAATCAAAACTTTTATACCTTCAGCGTTCATACGCATAGAAGCAGCAATAGCCATTTTGATTGCACGTCTGTAAGAAATACGGCTTTCGATTTGACGAGCGATGCTTGTAGCCACAAGATAAGCATCTAGCTCAGGTCTTTTAATTTCAAAGATGTTGATTTGAACCTCTTTGTCAGTAACTTTCTTAAGTTCTTCTTTTAACTTATCTACCTCTTGTCCACCTTTTCCGATAATGATACCAGGTCTAGCAGTAGTGATAGTAACGGTTACAAGTTTCAAAGTTCTCTCGATGATTACTTTAGATACACTAGCTTTTGATAAACGAGCGTGGATATACTTTCTGATTTTGTGATCTTCAGCTAATTTATCGCCGTAATCATTTCCACCATACCAGTTTGAGTCCCATCCTCTGATGATACCAAGTCTATTTCCAATTGGATTTGTCTTTTGTCCCATGCTGCTTAAGAATTGCTTTGTGTGTTATTGATAGCTCCAAGCACGATTGTTACGTGATTAGAACGTTTTCTTATTCTGTGTGCACGACCTTGTGGAGCTGGACGAAGTCTTTTTAACATCATTCCACCATCTACTCTGATCTCTTTAACAAATAATCCAGCTTCTTCTAAATTACCTTCACTATTTTTTTGCTCCCAGTTATTGATTGCAGATAATAATAGTTTTTCTAATTTTCTTGAAGCTTCTTTAGAACTGAATCTTAAAATGTTAAGTGCTCTTTCTACCTTCTGACCTCTTACCAAGTCCGCTACTAAGCGCATTTTTCTAGGTGAAGTAGGGCAGTTATTCAATTTTGCGAAAGCGATAGACTTATTAGCCTCTTTTCTCGCATCTGCTGTTTCTCTTTTACGAACTCCCATTGCTTCTTTTATTTTTTACCTTTATTTTTTGCTCCAGCATGACCTCTAAAAGATCTAGTTGGTGAAAACTCTCCTAATTTGTGACCTACCATGTTTTCTGTTACGTAAACTGGTACAAATTGACGACCGTTATGAACTGCGATAGTTTGTCCAACGAAATCTGGTGTAATCATTGAAGCTCTAGACCAAGTCTTAACAACTGCATTTTTACCACTTTCTACGTTTTCTTGAACTTTCTTGTCTAATTTATAATGAACGAAAGGTCCTTTTTTTAATGAACGTGCCATATCTTATTATTTCTTTCTACGTTCTACGATATACTTGTTACTCGGGTTTTTCTTAGAACGAGTTCTGTAACCTTTAGCTGGCAATCCGTTTCTTGAACGTGGGTGCCCTCCAGAAGAACGTCCTTCACCACCTCCCATAGGGTGATCAACAGGGTTCATCGCTACTGGTCTAGTTCTAGGTCTTCTTCCTAACCATCTTGTTCTACCCGCTTTACCAGATACAACTAATTGGTGGTCAGAGTTAGAAACAGCTCCAATTGTAGCTGAACAAGTCAACAAGATTAATCTTGTCTCACCTGATGGCATTTTAATTGTTGCGTATTTCCCGTCTCTTGCCATTAACTGAGCAAAAGTTCCAGCTGAACGAGCGATAACAGCTCCTTGTCCTGGACGTAACTCAATACAAGATATAACAGTTCCAAGAGGAATTCTGCTTAAAGGCAAAGTATTACCGATCTCTGGTTGAGACTCTGGTCCAGAAACTAATTTCTGACCCACTTTCAATCCGTTTTGAGCGATAATATAAGTTTTCTCTCCATCAGCATAAGCTAATAAAGCAATAAATGCAGTACGATTTGGATCGTATTCGATTGATTTCACTGTAGCTGGAATTCCATCTTTAGTTCTTTTGAAATCGATGATACGATATCTCTGCTTGTGACCACCACCCGTATAACGCATGGTCATCTTTCCTTGACTATTTCTACCTCCTGAGTTTTTTATCGGTGCTATCAAAGAGCGTTCCGGCTTATCAGTTGTAATAGCGTCATAACCATTCACAACTCTAAATCGCTGACCCGGGGTAATAGGTTTTAATTTTCTTACTGACATTTTTCTATCTTAGATATTGTTGTAAAAATCAATTGTTTCTCCTTCTTGTACTTGAACAATTGCTTTTTTGTATGCATTTGTCTTTCCACTGATTAAACCACTTTTAGTGTATTTAGTAGATCTATCTGGTCTCACATTCATTGTGTTAACAGAAACGATAGTCACTCCATAAGCAGCCTCTACAGCTTTCTTAATCTCAACTTTGTTTGCTTTTTTGTTAACAACGAATCCGAAGCGGTTTAGAACTTCACTTTCTTTGGTTACTTTTTCCGTTACTATAGGTCTAATTATGATGCTCATATTCCTATTATTTACTTAAATTTTCTTCAATTAACTCTAAAGAACCTTCCAAAAGCACTAAATTGTTAGCGTTTAATATTGCGTAAGTGCTTAATTCTGAGCTAGTTACGACATTTGAAGCCTTTAAATTACGTGACGACAAATATACGTTTTTATTTGACTCACCCAACACAAATAAAGATTTTTTATTCTCTAACCCTAAAGCTTTCAAAACGTTAATGAAATTTTTAGTGTTTGGCGCTTCAAAATTAAAGTCTTCTACAACTACGATATTTGACTCTTTTGCTTTGATTGAGAAAGCAGATTTTCTAGCCAATCTTTTTAAACCTTTATTCAATTTGAATGAATAACTTCTTGGTCTTGGTCCGAAAACTGTTCCACCACCTTTAAACAATGGACTCTTAACACTTCCTGCACGAGCAGTACCAGTTCCTTTTTGTTTTTTAATCTTACGTGTACTTCCAGCAACTTCAGCTCTTTCTTTAGCTTTATGAGTACCTTGTCTTTGATTAGCAAGATATTGCTTAACATCAAGATATACAGCGTGATTGTTTGGTTCAATTGCGAATACTGAATCAGAAAGTTGAACTTTTCTTCCAGTATCTTTTCCGTTGAAATCTAATACTTTTACTTCCATTACTTCTGAATGATTACATAAGAGTTTTTGTGTCCAGGAACACATCCTTTAACAACAAGTAGATTCTTATCAGCAACTACTTTTAAAACTCTAAGGTTTTGAACTTTTACATTTTCTCCTCCCATTCTTCCAGCCATACGCATTCCTTTGAATACTCTAGATGGATAAGAAGAAGCTCCTACAGAACCTGGCGCTCTTAAACGGTTGTGCTGACCATGAGTAGCTTGCCCAACACCACCAAAACCGTGACGTTTAACAACACCTTGGAAACCTTTACCTTTAGACACACCTTGTACATCTACAAATTCTCCTTCTTCAAAAATAGTAACATCAATAAGATCTCCTAATTTTTGTTCAGTTGCAAAATCTTGGAATTCAACGACTTTTTTCTTAGCAACAGTTCCAGCTTTTTTAAAGTGCCCTAAAGCAGCTTTAGTAGAATGTTTCTCGTTTTTGTCATCGAAACCAAGTTGCAACGCTTCATACCCGTCAACCTCGTTGGTTCTGACTTGGGTAACAACGCATGGTCCAGCTTCGATTACTGTACAAGGAATGTTTTTCCCGTTTTCATCGAAGATACTAGTCATGCCGATTTTCTTACCAATTAACCCAGACATAAATATTAATTATTAATTACTAAAATTCCCTTCAATTTGAAAATAACAGAAATTTCCAAACAGGGAGTGCAAAAGTAGATATTAAAATCGAATAAACCAAACGGTTACAAAAATTAAATCGCTCATTATCAAAATCCAAGCATCAAAACACCGTCAAAACAAACTTTATTGACACTAAAATTGAAGCTTATTTTCCCCATCTGCAAACATTTTACTGATAACAATTAATTAATAAAATCACAGCAAAAAAAACTCACATCCCTTTAAAACAAAGGCTTTTACAAAATCTACAAAATCACAAACCTTTAAAATTCCACTAATTAAAACTAACTTTTACAAACAAAAAAAGCGAGACAAAAAATGCCTCGCTTTTTATATAAAAAAATATAAAAAAATTATACTTTAATCTCTACTTCAACCCCACTTGGCAATTCAAGTTTCATTAAAGCATCAATAGTTTTAGATGAAGATGAATAAATATCAATCAATCTCTTGTATGACATTACTTCAAATTGCTCTCTCGCTTTTTTGTTAACGTGCGGAGAACGCAATACAGTGAAAAGTTTTTTGTGAGTTGGTAATGGAATTGGACCTGTTACAACCGCCCCAGTAGTTTTTACTGTTTTTACGATTTTTTCAGCAGATTTATCTACCAACATGTGATCGTAAGATTTTAGTTTTATTCTGATTTTTTGACTCATTTTCTTAAAATTAAGCGTTACCTTTTGCTTTTTTGATTACCTCTTCTGAAATATTAGAAGGTGTTTCTGCATAATGAGAAAACTCCATTGTAGATGTTGCTCTACCAGATGACAATGTTCTTAATGTAGTAACATAACCAAACATCTCAGCTAATGGCACATCCGCCTTAATAGTTTTCGCTCCGTTTCTATCACCCATATCATTAACTTGACCTCTACGACGGTTCAAGTCACCTACGATATCACCCATATTTTCTTCTGGAGTGATAACTTCGATTTTCATAATAGGCTCCAAGATAACAGCTCCAGCGGCTTTACCAGACTCTTTATAACCCATTCTTGCCGCTAATTCAAAAGAAAGAGCATCAGAATCCACAGGATGGAAAGATCCATCCAATAAAGTAACTTTTAAACTATCCACAGCATATCCAGCCAAAGGCCCAGTTTTCATAGCTTCACGGAAACCTTTTTCAACAGCAGGAATATACTCTTTAGGAACGTTACCTCCTTTAACCTCATTTACGAACTGTAATCCTACAGGAACTTTACCATCAACTTCATCAGCAGGCTCAATTCTAAATACGATATCACCGAATTTACCACGACCTCCAGATTGTTTTTTGTAAGTTTCTCTATGTTGAGCAGATTTAGTAAACGCCTCTTTGTACTCTACTTGCGGCTCACCTTGATTAACCTCTACTTTAAACTCACGTTTCATACGATCAACTAAGATATCCAAGTGAAGCTCACCCATACCAGAAATAATAGTTTGACCTGAAGCCTCATCAGTTCTTACAGTAAACGTTGGATCCTCTTCAGCTAATTTAGCCAAAGCCATACCCATTTTATCAACGTCAGCTTTAGTTTTTGGCTCAATAGCAATACCAATTACAGGCTCTGGGAATTTCATAGATTCCAAGATAATTGGACTCTTCTCATCACACAAAGTATCTCCAGTTTTGATATCTTTAAATCCTACAGCAGCTCCAATATCTCCAGCCTCAATAAATTCGATTGGATTTTGTTTGTTAGCGTGCATTTGGTAAATACGAGAAATTCTCTCTTTGTTACCAGAACGAGTATTTAAAACATAAGAACCAGCATCTAAACGTCCAGAATAAGCACGGAAGAAAGCTAAACGACCTACGAATGGGTCAGTAGCAATTTTAAATGCCAAAGCAGCAAATGGCTCTTTTACATCTGGTCTACGGATAATTTTAGTTTGATCTTCTTCTAATAATTCAGCATCATCAGGGTGAATTCCTTCAATACCTTCTTTATCCAATGGAGATGGCAAATATTTACAAACAGCATCTAACATGAACTGAACTCCTTTGTTTTTAAAAGAAGAACCAGCAAGCATAGGAATGATAGCCATATCAATTGTAGCAGCTCTCAATGCATTGTTAATCTCTTCCTCTGTAATAGAGTTCTCATCCTCCATATACTTATCTAAAAGATTTTCGTCATAAGTCGCAATCTCTTCGATAAGAATAGAACGGTAATGCTTAACGTCATCAACCATATCAGCCGGGATATCCACAACATCAAAAGTCGCTCCTTGAGTTTCATCATGCCACACGATAGCTTGATTTTTAACTAAGTCAACAATACCTTTAAAATCTGCTTCATCACCAATAGGCAAAGTAATTGCAACCGCATTCGATTTCAACATATCTTTAACCTGTCCGCATACAGCTAAAAAGTTAGCACCTTGACGGTCCATTTTATTTACGAATCCCATACGAGGAACTCTATATTGATCAGCAAGTCTCCAGTTAGTCTCTGATTGAGGCTCAACACCATCAACAGCACTAAATAAGAAAACCAAACCATCTAACACACGTAAAGAACGGTTTACCTCTACAGTAAAGTCAACGTGCCCAGGAGTATCAATAATATTAAAATGGTATGCTTTTGAATCTGGCAAAACTTTACCTTGCTCAGTTGGAAAGTTCCAAGTACAAGTTGTAGCAGCAGAAGTAATTGTAATACCTCTTTCTTGCTCTTGCGCCATCCAGTCCATTGTTGCAGCACCATCATGAACCTCACCAATTTTATGTGATTTTCCAGTATAAAAAAGAATACGCTCAGTTGTTGTTGTTTTACCAGCATCAATGTGAGCAGCGATTCCGATATTTCTTGTATATTTTAAATCTCTAGCCATTTCTTACGAATTAAAATCTAAAGTGAGAGAATGCTTTATTAGCTTCTGCCATTTTGTGAGTATCCATTCTTTTCTTAACCGCAGCACCTTCTTCTTTAGCAGCAGCTAAACACTCAGCAGCTAAACGTTGCGCCATAGATTTTTCATTTCTTCTTCTTGAATAAAGTATCAACCACTTCATTGCCATAGAAATTTTTCTATCTGGACGAATCTGCATTGGAATTTGGAATGTAGCTCCACCAACTCTACGGCTACGTACTTCTACGTGAGGCATAACGTTAGTTAAAGCATCTTTCCAAATCTCTAATGAAGTCTTCTCATCATTTTGCTTTTTAGTTTCAATGATATCAATAGCATCATAAAATACTTTAAAAGCTGTAGATTTCTTACCATCCCACATTAAGTTATTCACAAAACGTGTTACTAATTGGTCATTAAACCTTGGATCCGGTAAAAGTGGTCTTTTCTTTGCCGCTCTTTTTCTCATGTCTTTTTCTTAAAAGTTTTTAAATTACTTTTTTGCTTCTTTTGGGCGTTTAGCACCGTACTTAGATCTTCTTTGCGTTCTTCCTGCAACACCTGACGTATCAAGCGCTCCACGAACGATGTGATATCTAACACCTGGTAAATCTTTTACCCTTCCACCTCGCACTAATACTATCGAGTGCTCTTGTAGATTATGTCCTTCTCCTGGGATGTAAGCATTCACCTCATTACCATTTGTCAAACGTACACGCGCAACTTTACGCATTGCAGAGTTTGGTTTTTTTGGTGTAGTAGTGTAAACACGCGTACAAACCCCTCTTCTTTGAGGACAAGAATCTAAAGCAACCGATTTACTCTTCTTAGTGATCTGAGTTCTTCCTGTTCTTACTAATTGTTGAATTGTTGGCATAATTAATACTAAAAATTATTATGTTTATTAAATTCCCGCTTTTTACGGGGTTGCAAATGTATAAAATAATTTTCACTATACAAACGTTAAATCATTAATTTTCAACAACATTATTTATATCTATGATTTAACAAAGAAACATTAGATATTTGCTTCACATTTAACTAACAAAACAATTGCTTTTGAAACAATTATATTACATACTCATTTTACTATTATCCGTAAATTGTTTCGCACAGTCTTTTCACCTAAAAATAAACGGAATCAACAAAAAGCAAAACCAAACTATTGATTCAATTTCATATGCAAAAAAACACGTAAACATAAAATCATTAAATAACGAACTTTTTTCAGTAACAAACAAACTCTCAAAACAAGGCTATATAGATTCTAAAATATTAGAAACCAAAAAGATAAACGACAGCACATATACAGCATTTATAGACTTAAAAACCAAAATCAAAGAAGTACATATATATATAGGTGTAAATAGCTTTTTTAATGAATATAAGAAAAACACAAAAGACAGCATAATTATCCCTTTTACGGAACTTGAAAATTTCCTTAATCAAGAAATTTCAAACAATGAGAAAGCAGGTTTTGCATTTTCCAAAATCAATCTAGCAAATATCAAAAAAAAGAATTCCATAATTTATGCTGACCTAAATCTTAATTCCGAAAAAAAAAGAACACTAAATTCCATTATTTTAAATTACACAGATCCCTCCTTAAAAGATTACTTCCCGAAAGGAGCATTAAAACAATTAAATAAAAAATACACTAGCAGAACATTCAACCAAGAAACCGTAAAAAGACTTTATGAAGATATAAACAGTTTTGAATTTGTTTCTCAAACCAAATACCCCGAAATTTTATTCACCCAAGACTCCACAAAAGTCTATACTTACATTGAAAGAAGAAAAGCAAGTAATTTTGACGGATATATTGGATTCTCAAACGACGAGAACAAAAAATTAATTCTAAATGGCTATCTGGACATTTCGCTCACGAACATACTTCGCGCTGCCGAAAAATTTTCACTTTACTGGAAGAGCGACGGCAATCAACAAAAAACCTTTAACACTAAACTCGAAATCCCCTATTTATTTCAATCTCCTATCGGAATAAAAGCACAATTAAATATTTTCAAGCAAGACAGCACATTTCAGAACACTAAAACAGATATCAATCTGGGATACTATCTAAACTACAACTCTAAAATCTACCTAGGATATCAATCTACAGAATCGAGCGATATCCAAAATATCAATAATTCTCTTATCAGCGATTTTAACAATTCTTACTTTACATCTACATACGAATACAAAAAAATAGACTCTAACAATATCCTAATGCCAGGAAAAGCATTTTTAAGTTCAATTCTTGGTTTTGGAAAAAGAGAAACAAATAGCAATCCTGAAACAGCAGGAACAAGCAATCAGTTTTACGCCAATCTAAATCTATCTTATAATTTCGAATTAAATAAAAGAAACTTTATATACATCAATCCACAAATCTTATACTTAGAAAGCAACAATTATATTGCAAATGAACTTTTTAGATTTGGAGGACTAAATTCGATTCGGGGCTTTTCAGAAAATAGTCTGCAAGGAAATTTTACTAGTTTACTCATTACAGAATACAGATATTTACTTAGCTCAAATTTATACATGCACACCATTCTTGATTACGGAATCTATCAAGACCAAACCTCAATAAAAAACAGCAAAAAATTCAACAGTTTATTCAGTGCTGGTATAGGTTTAGGACTACTAACTAAAAATGGTTTATTAAAGACCATTATAGCCAATGGTAGCACAAATCAAACCGAAATAAAATTTTATAACAGCATAATAACAATCTGTTATAATGTTAAATTTTAAGTTTTTACAAAAAATCATTAACAAAATATTAGGATTTTTAACAAGTATTTACGAATATTACATGACTAATCCAAAATATTTGACAATATGAAATCAAAACCAAACAGATTCTTAGTGCTTTTACTAGCACTAATGGCGCAGTTAACCTTTGCGCAAGAAAGAACTGTTTCAGGTATTGTTACCGATGATGCAAATATGCCTTTACCAGGCGTAAGCGTATTAATAAAAGGAGCAAAAACTGGAACACAAACCGATTTTGATGGAAAATATTCCATCAAAGCATCGCCAAATCAAATTTTAGTTTTTAGCTATATTGGAATGAAATCACAAGAATTCCCAGCTAGCGCAACAAAAATTAATGCTAAACTATCAAGTGACGCACAACAACTAGAGGGAGTTGTAGTTACAGCTTTAGGATTATCAAGAGAAAAAAAATCTCTTGGTTACGCAACTCAAGAAGTTAAAGGAGAAAACCTTGCCGCAGTTAAAAGCGACAACTTTGTAAATGCAATATCAGGAAAAGTATCTGGAGTACAAGTAAAAAGAACCACAAACTTTGGAGGCTCTACTAATATTGTAATTAGAGGAAATTCTTCTCTAACAGGAAACAATCAAGCTTTATTCGTTATTGATGGAGTTCCTGTAAGCAATAACAATTCAAACACAAGAGATCAGGAACAATCAGGAGCAGGTTATGATTACGGAAGTGCCGCATCAGATATTAACCCCGAAGACATCGAATCTATCAATGTACTTAAAGGTTCTGCCGCAAGTGCCCTTTATGGATCAAGAGCCGCTAATGGAGTTGTTGTCATAACAACAAAAAAAGGAAACAAAAAAGCAAAAGGCTTCTCCGTTACTGTTAATTCAGGCGTAACAATTGGTTCTATCGACAAAAGCACTTTCATAAAATACCAAAAACAATACGGTGGTGGATATGGACCTTATTATGGTCCCGACGAAGATTCGTATTTAGATCATATTGATATAAATGGAGACGGAATTTTAGATAATGTAACTCCATTAACTGAAGACGCTTCATATGGACAAGCTTTTGACCCAAACTTAATGGTTTATCAATGGGATGCATTTTACCCTGAATCACCAAATTACATGAAAGCTACACCTTGGGTAGCTGCAAAAAATGGTCCAATTACTTTCTTTGAAAAACCAGTAGCTCTTACCAATTCCTTCTCAATAGACAAAGGCTTAGAAAATGGCTACCTAAGATTAGGAGCCAATAATCTTGACCAAACTGGTTTAATGCCAAACAGTAGTTTAAAGAGAAACACTTTCACATTGAACGCATCTACCCTGATCAACGACAAATTAACCGTAGCGGGATATGGAAATTTCACAAAAACGAGTACAATTGGTAGAAACAGCACAGGATACAATGACAACATCGCTGGAAATTTCAGACAATGGTGGCAAACTAACGTTGACATACAAGGCCTAAAACAAGCTTATCAACTTACTGGACGAAATGTAACATGGAACCCTAACTCATACACTAATCCGACTCCAATATTTTGGGATAACCCTTATTTTCAACGCTATGAAAATTACGAATCAGATAGCAGAAGCAGATTTATTGGAAATGTTTCTTTAAACTATAAAATCGCAAGTTGGTTAGATGCTTTTGGCCGAGTTTCCGTTGACACGTATGACGAACTACAAGAAGAAAGAAGAGCTATTGGAAGTGTACCATCTAATTTCGGAATTGGAACTGGAGGTGGCGATGGCTCTCTTAACAGAAGCCCAGCATCATCAGGCTACTCAAGAAAAAACATTGGCTTCAGCGAATACAACTATGACTTCATGTTGAACTACAACACAGACATCACAGAAAAGTTAAACTTAAAAGGTGTTGTCGGAGTCAACATTAGAAGAAGTTACTACAATTCAATATTCGCAGCAACAAACGGCGGACTTGCTATACCAAAATTATATTCCTTACAAAATACTGTAAGTCCATTATTAGCACCTATTGAAAGAGATGAAGCTATAGGCGTGGATGGTCTTTACGGAAGCGCATCTTTCGGATATGAAGATTATTTATTCCTTGAAGGAACAATCAGAAGAGACCACTCTTCGACTCTTCCCGAAGCAAATAGTTCTTACTACTACCCTTCTGTTTCTACCAGTTTTGTATTCTCTAAATTCGTAAAGGCAGACTGGCTATCCTTTGGAAAAGTAAGACTTAACTATGCTGAAGTTGGAAACAGCCCCGGTTTTGACAGAGTCCTAGACACTTATGCAGTTAACACAGCATTTGGAGCAGCATCAGCATCAGTAAAAGACACTAAGAACAATCCGAACCTAAAACCAGAACGCACAAAAAGCTACGAAGCAGGTTTAGAACTTTCTTTCTTCAAAAAAAGATTAGGCTTTGATTTCTCATACTACAAATCTAATTCGATTGACCAGATAATCCCATTAAGGCTTACTGCTTCTACTGGATATTTATACGAATTGATTAATGCTGGAGAAATTGAAAACAAAGGAATTGAAATAAGTTTAAATGGTACTCCGATAAAAACAGATAGTTTTTCGTGGGAAGTAAATTTAAACTTTGCCAAAAATCGCAACAAAGTATTAGACCTATTAGATGGTATCGATAATCTACAATTAGGATCTTTTCAAGGAGGTGTAACAATAAATGCCGCTATCGGACAGCCATATGGTGTAATATATGGTACAAAATACACTTACTTAAACGGACAGCGAGTTGTTGACCCAAGTAATGGTCAATATATAAAAACTTCAACATCAGATAATGCAATTGGAAATGCAAATCCAGATTACACAGGAGGTTTAAACAACAAATTCACTTATAAAAACTTCTCTTTTGAATTCTTAATAGATATGCAAAAAGGCGGACAGATATTCTCACTAGACCGTTATTATGGTTTAGCAACAGGTCTGCCAGATGACACAGCTTATTTAAATGAATTAGGAAACCCTATCAGAAACCCTTTGACTTCTGGATCTGATAGTGGAGGATTTATAAATCCAGGAGTAAACCCTGATGGCTCAGTAAATACTACCAGAATTGAAGCAAGCCGTTTTGGAGCTCAAGGGTACAGAAGAGGTTTGCCAGATGAAGCATTTGTATATGATGCGAGCTATATCAAACTAAGACAAACAGCAATTACATATTCTTTACCAGAAAAGGTATTAAAAAACACATTCATGAACGGAATGACTTTTAGCGTTGTTGGAACAAATCTTTGGATTATACACAAAAACTTACCAGATGCAGATCCTGAATCAGGATTAGGAGCTGGTAACTTACAAGGCTACTCAACAGGATCTTTACCATCTACAAGAGACATTAGCTTCAACATTAAAATCCAATTTTAAAATCAAGAAATCATGAAAAAAATATTTATAATCATACTAACCGCAGTAACATTTTCGTCCTGCTCTGATGATATAGAAAAATTAAATGTGAACGTAAAAGATCCATCAAATGTACCGGGAGAAGCTTTGTTTACAAGTGCCCAAAAAAGTTTGGTTGATCAAATGACAAACACAAATGTCAACAACAACATTATTAGATTAATTAATCAGTATTTTACAGAGACGGTTTACACAGACGAAAGTAATTACGACTTAGTCACAAGAACAATCCCAGAACAACACTGGCAATTCTTATATAAAGACGTACTAAAGGACTTAGACCAAAGCGCCAAAAACATTACTAACACACCGCTTGGCCTAACAGAAAACCCTTTAGATAAACAAAACAAACTTGCAATCATAGAAGTTTTAAACGTTTACACCTATGCTATATTAGTTGAGACATTCGGGAATGTTCCATATTCTCAAGCTATAAACCTTAACTACAAAACACCAAAGTACGATGACGGCTTAACAATTTACAAAGATTTAATCACGCGATTAAACAATGCAATAGCCAAATTAGATACTGGCGGTAAAAGCTTTGGAGACAATGACAGAATATACGGAGGAGATATAACAAAATGGATTAAGTTTGCAAACACACTAAAATTAAGAATGGGTATAACCATTTCTGATATCCCTACCGAAAGTGCATTGGCACAAGCGACCGTATCAAGTGCAGCTCCATTTGTATTCTCATCAAATCTTGACAATGCAGATTTAAAGTATCTTACAGCCACACCAAATACCAATCCTTTATATGTAGATCTTGTTGCGAGCGGCCGTTCTGATTTTGTTCCAACTAGCACTATAATAGATATGATGAACAATTTGAGTGACCCAAGACGTTCAAAATACTTTGACGACAATATGGATGATCCATCGACACCAGAAATCGAATATATTGGAGGAGAAAATGGCGCGAGCAATTCATTCGCACAAAAAACACATATTACGCCAACGATTCAGGCTCCAGACTTTCCAGGAACAATCTTAGACTATGCTGAAGCTGAATTTCTATTGGCGGAAGCTGCTGAAAGATCTTTATACGGAACTCCTTCAGATGCAGAAGCACATTATAATGCAGCAATAACCGCTTCCATTTTAGACTGGGGAGGTACAGAAGCTGATGCTACAACTTATTTAGCAAATCCTGATGTTGCATACACAACTGCTCAAGGAACATGGAAACAAAAAATAGGAACACAAAGCTGGATCGCTTTTTACAATAATTCATTCGAAGGCTGGTCATTTTACAGAAGGCTAGACTTCCCCGCTTTGGTTGCACCGCCAGATGCCGTGTCAGGCTTTCCAATGCGCTATACATATCCAATCATCGAACAGTCACTAAATAAAACAAGTTACACAGAAGCAAGTGCCGCAATTGGCGGTGACGCTGTAGAAACTAAGTTGTTCTGGGATAAATTTTAAATTATAATGCAACGAAAAAGCGGCTGCAGATAATGCAATCGCTTTTTCTTAAAAAAACTATTAACTTAAACTTTACATTTAAATTGCCTTGATCAAGATTTCAGAGCAAAAGAATATTAAAAACCATTAAAAAGAAAACCTCATTTTCCCTATTGTTTAGGAGCTAAAAAACTTTGCTTAATTTTCAAAACAATATCACAACATAAAGCACTTTATATATCCCTCTATACTGACTATTAAAGATTCACGATTTTTTTAACAAATTTCAGCGTTAAAGCAGACTGTTTTTTTAAGACAAAAGTTATAAAAAAAACATTTAAACAGGCTTCATCTATAAATTTAACATTTAGTCATTTGATAAAATTTTTAATTATCCTCAAATTTAACACTAAAAATTGCGGATTTGTAATTTTGAACCAGATTTTATCTATAAAACATCAAAATCTAACCTTAAAATCATTATTTAACTAAAAAAAAAGCTTTTTAAATTAGGTAGATTAACAAATTATTAAGATTTTTGTCGGACTAATTCAAAATATTTAAAAATGAAACTAAAGTTCAATGGATTCTTAGTGCTTTTATTAGTACTAGTTGCGCAACTTTCTTTTGCGCAAGAAAGAGCTGTTTCGGGAACAGTTTCTGACAATGCAGGAATGCCTTTACCAGGTGTTAGTGTATTAGTTAAGGGAACTAAAACGGGAACGCAAACAGACTTTGATGGTAAATATTCTATCAAAGCTTCTTCAAGCCAAGTTTTGGTATTTAGCTACATCGGGATGAAAACCCAAGAAGTGGCTGCGAGTTCTTCTTCTGTAAATGTTAAAATGGCGGATGCAGGAGCGCAGGAACTTGAAGGCGTAGTTGTAACTGCTTTTGGTATCAAAAGAGAGAAAAAATCTCTTGGATACGCAACAACAACTTTAAAAGCGGATGCACTAACACAAGTAGTTAACACTAACCCATTTGAAACTCTTTCTGGTAAAATCGCAGGGGTTGACATTACTGCACCTTCTCAGCCAGGGGCTGCAACTAAAGTAGTTATTCGTGGTTTAAACAGTATTACAAACGCCAATGGTCCACTTTATGTTGTTGATGGAACACCGATTAACAATACCGCAACTGGTACTAGTAATAACGGAACTGCTACATCAACAAGATCGTATGATACTGGTAACGGAATCAGTGACATTGACCCAAATAACATCGAAAGCATGACTGTTCTTAAAGGAGCGGCTGCATCAGCATTATATGGTTCAAGAGCTGGTGGTGGTGTAATCATCATTACTACTAAAAAAGGTAAAGCTAACTCTGGAATTAAAGTTGATTTATTAGCTTCAACAGAATTCAGCGAAGTAGCAAGAGTTCCACATTTACAAAATCAATTTGGTCAAGGTTGGAATGGACTAGGATTCTCAGGATCTAATTCTTACAGTAACGAAAATGGTTCATGGGGACCTGCTTTCAATGGAGAGGTTAGACCATGGGGTACAGTTTACAACAATACTCAACAAATCAAACCTTATGTTGGTTTAAAAAATAACGTAAGAGATTTTTACAACACAGGTACACTAGCTACACAATCTGCAACCCTAAGCGGTGGTGGAGACAATTCTGATTTCTCTTTAGTTTTTTCAAATGTAAACAGTGATGGTGTTGTACCAACTGATGCAGATTTATACAAAAAACAATCATTAGGATTTAATGGTGGATTAAAAGGTAAAAAACTAACATTAAGATCTTCTATTAATTATGTTTACAAAGACCAAAGCGTAGTTAATACAGGTCAGGGTGATGATGCTGGACAAGGTTCAACTTTGCAACAGGATTTATTACAAATTCCTAGAGACATTAGTATTGTAGATTTAAAAGATTACAAAAACAATATCTTTAATACACCAGATTACTATTTTACTCCTTATGCTGCTAATCCATATTTTTCAATTAACGAGAATAGCACAAAAGTATACGGACATAACCTTTTCGGAAACGTTAATTTAAGTTACAAAATAACTGACAAGATTACTGCTTCATGGCAAATTGGTGGTAACATTAGAACAGAAAGACTTAAGAGCTACGGTGCAATTGTAAATTATGAGCCAGGTACTCCTCAAGCAATTGCTGGTGCTAATCCAGTAGTAGGAGGTGTAACAGAATCAAGATCAGAATTCAGTGAGTTTGATACTTTCTTCAACCTTAATTACAACACAAACTTAAGTGAAGATTGGACATTAAATCTTTTAGGAGGTTTTAACTACAATAGAAGAGAATCTGATATACTGAAAAATTCTGTAACAAATTTAGGTCTTCCAGGATTTTATGAGCTTTCGAACTCAGCTTTAAGACCAGTAATTGATCAATCAAACTCTCTTAGAAAAACAGGAGCTGTTTACGCATCTGCTGAGTTTGCATTTAAAAACAGATATTTTGCAACGGCTACAGCTAGACAAGATTTTACATCAACATTACCAATAGGTAATAACTCGTATTTCTACCCATCTTTATCATTAGGCGCAATTGCAATTGATAACGGAAATACTTTCCTTAAATTAAGAGCAGCAGCTTCAAAAATTGCAAATGACACAAGGCCATACACAACAGCAGATTCATATATCTCTGGTACTGCTAACGCAAACTTTGGTATAATTGCATCTCCAATTGGAGGAGTAAGTTTCTTCGAAGCATCAGGAAGACTTGGTAATCCAGAGTTAAAACCTGAAAGTACAGTAGAATATGAAGTTGGAGCTGAAGGATCTTTCTTCAAAAACAGAATTAGCTATGATGTTGCATTGTATCACAAAACAACTTCTGACCTTATCGTAGACTTACCTTTAGATCCATCAACAGGTTACACTATCAAAGCTATTAACGCTGGAGATGTTGTAAACAAAGGTATTGAGCTTTCTGTTTCAGGTAGTCCAATTAAAAATCAGGACTTTACATGGAACGTAACTTACACATTTACTAAAAACTTAAACGAAGTAACGTCATTAAACACAGGTGGTAATTATATTGATTTACTTCCTGCTTATGGTGTAACTATGAGAGCAACTAAAGGTGATCCTATTGGTAGTTTCTACTCACAAGTTCCTAAAACAAATGCTGAAGGTCAATACATTGTAAATGCATCTACTGGAATGTATGAAGTAAGTGATGATATCCAAAAAGTTGGAAACGCACAACGTGATTTTGTTATGGGATTACAAAACTCTTTCAAATACAAAAACTTTAATTTATCATTCTCATTAGACTGGAAACAAGGAGGAGATTTCTACTCTTACACTAAGAGACTTTCTCACTTCGTTGGTAATGGTATAGAAACTACATATAATGACAGAAATGCATTTATAGTTCCTAACTCAGTTAATGAGCACGTAGATGCAACAACTGGAGCTGTAACATATACAGAGAACACAACACCTCTTACATATAGCACTTATACAAACTTCTACAACACAGGAAATAACCCTGGTATTGAAAAAACGCATGTAATTGACAAAACTTTTGTAAGATTAAGAGAAATCGCTTTAAATTATGACTTCCCTTCTACACTTACTAAAAACATGGGATTAAACAAAATCACAGTTGGTATTTACGGAAGAAACCTTTTCATGTGGACTCCTGGAGAAAACCCATATGTTGACCCTGAAATAGGAACTTACGGAACTGGAGTACTCTCTGAGTTTGGAGAATTTGGAGCTAACCCATCACAAAGATCAGTAGGTGGAGTTTTAAAATTATCATTCTAAAAATATAATTCATAGAAAATGAAAAAAATAGCAACAATAATAACAGCACTTTTCTTATTAGTGTCATGTGATGAAACATTTGACATTAATAGAGACCCGGATGCTTTGCCTCCTGGACAAGCTAATAGCACTATTTTGCCTGCAGGTATTGCTGGTCTTGCTGGTGCCCAAGGATCATACTATGCTCTAATTGGAGGGTTTTGGTCTCAATTCTGGACACAAAACACTACTTCAAATCAGTATAAAAACATTGACCAGTACAGCCTTGGAACAAATGATTTCCAAACTGCATGGACTGCAATGTATGATGCTTTAAACGACATTCGAGTTGTAAAAAAACAAGCTGAAGCTGAAGGAAACTGGAACTATTACTTAATTGCTACTGTTCTTGAAGTTGAAGCTTCGCAAATTTTAACAGACTGGTATGATGCAATTCCTTATACTGAAGCAAATAACCCAAATTTCTTGCAACCTAAATTCAATACAGGTAAAGAAACTTACGATTTAATGATTGCTGATTTAAAATTAGCTTTATCTAAAGATCTAAGTTCTTCTGTTGGAGCTGCGCCAGGAAAAGATGATTTTATCTTTAATGGTACAATGTCTAATTGGACAAAATTTGGTAACTCTTTATTGTTAAAATTACACCTTAGATTAACACAAGTAAATCCTACATTGGCGCAATCAGGTATTAAAAGTTTAATTGATTCTGGTGCAGAATTCTTAGATGTTGATGCTGCAATGACTCAATTTGAAGATGCTGCTGACAGAAGTAATCCATTGTATGAAACTGACAGAAGACAGTTAAATACAACATTAAACCTTAGAGCTAGTAAAACTTTATACCTTTACTTACAAGCAAATGCTGACCCTCGTTTGAATAAGTATTACGGAGCAGGAGTACCTAATAACCAAGGAGATTTCGAAAATGGAGCTACTGGACTTTCATTAGTAACGTTATACGCAAAAACTCCTTTATATTTCATGAGTGCAGAAGAAAGTTACTTCTTGCAAGCAGAAGCTCTTGTTAGATATTATGGAGGTGCAGGAGCTAAAGAAAAATACGATTTAGGTGTTGCTGCAAACTTCAAGAAATACGACAACACTACTTCTATTGCTCCAATTACTGGTCCAGTTGGAAGCCCTGCTGCTTTCTTAGCTCCAGGAGGAAAATATGAATTCCCTGCAACAGGAGCTACTGCTCAAATTGAAGCAATTATCACTCAAAAATGGATTGCTAGCTTCCCTGGAAATGGTTACGAATCTTTCTTCGAACAAAATAGAACTGGTTTCCCAAAAGAATCAGCTGTTCCTCAGACAGATGAAGATTATATCCCAGGACAATTTGCAATATCTGTTGAGAATGTTACAGGTGATGTTTTCCCTAGAAGACTTGTTTTACCAAATACTGTAAAAACACGTAATCCAAATGCTCCAGCTTTAGCAAAAATAACTGCTCCAGTTTGGTGGGACGTTAACTAAAAAAAATAAACAATGAAAAAAATATATATATCCCTAATGATAGTCTCAGGACTATTGTTTACTTCATGTGAAGCAGATACTGACAATGTTTCAAAAGTAACAGCTTATGCGAACATGACTATGCATGGAGATGCTCTTGTTGTTCTAACTCAAGGAGATACATACACAGAAGCAGGAGTAGATGCTGAAGCTGACGGAAAAGCTCTTCCAGTGAAAATCGATGGTACAGTAGACACTAGCAAACCAACTGTTTACAAAATTAAATACTCTGCTACAAATAGTGATGGTTTCCCTGCTTACTTAACTCGTACAATAGTAGTTTTGAGTAACAAACCAAGTACAATTGATTTGACTGGTACTTTCTTTAGAAATGGCAATCCGAATGTTGTAACTAAACTTGGAGACAGAAAATACAGCTGTGACAACGCAACTGGTTATAACGTACCTGCTGATTTGTTGAAAATGGAATTCTACAACATAGATGACAAACAGGTTTATGCTCCTTACAACCCAAGCGCTTCTGAATCAGGAATATCTGCAGAAAGCAACGTAGGAACTATTACTGACAAAAACAACTGGAAATGGGTTATCTATGCTTCAGCAGTATTTGGAACAGCAGAAAGAATATTTAAACGATAATAAAACACATTACAATGAAAAAATTAAAACTAAATATAACACGTGTACTTGTAGCAATACTTGTACTTACGTCATTTGTAGCTTGTGATGAAGTTGGAGATACAGATCCAGGAGGAACATCAACTGAATCAATGTCAGGAGATTGGTATGTCCAAACATTCGTTGACGGAAAACTAGCAGTTAATTATACTCTTCTTTCTACTTATAATACATCAGCAAATGATGGAAAAGAAATGTGGATCGATGACCATGGTAAAATCTGGGCTTTTAAAGTTAAATCACCAGTTACCTTAGGTTCATTATCATTTGCAGGAAATAAATTAGCAAGTGATGTTGGAGATGAAATCACTGTAAATATAACAGATGGAAAAGTCACTAAAAATGACACTAAAACTACTGGAGGTCACACTGTTGATGGCATCTCTTTTAAAGCTGAATTCTCAGATGACCCAGGAACCATTTATGAAATAAAAGGTTACAAGAGAACTGGTTTCAAAGAAGACGAACACTAAAAAATTGCTCATAGCATTTTATTTAAACCGCCCCATTAATTTGGGGTGGTTTTTTTATATAAACATATTACCTATATTTGTCCAATGGAAAAAGAACATCAAATATTTGGCATTAGAGCCATCATAGAAGCAATTCAGGCAGGAAAAGAAGTGGATAAAGTTTTCATACAGAAAGATATTTCTGGTGAGCTTATGAAAGATTTAATGAAGGTAATGAAACGTGCAAACGTTAACTTCTCTTATGTGCCTGTAGAAAAACTAAATCGTCTTACTCCAAATAATCATCAAGGAGTTGTAGCCACCATCTCTCCTATTGGTTTTATAGATTTAGAACATCTAGTTGAATCTACAATAGAGTCAGGTAAAAAACCTCTTTTTCTTATCTTGGACCAAATATCAGATGCTAGAAATTTTGGCGCAATTATTAGAACAGCAGAATGTACTGGTGTAAACGGAATCATTATACAAAAAGCAGGTTCTGCACCAGTAAATGGAGATACCGTTAAAACTTCTGCTGGGGCAGTATTTAATGTTCCTATTTGCAAAGTAGAACATATAAAAGATGCTATCTTTTATCTACAAGGCTCTGGAATAAAAACAGTAGCTGCGACTGAAAAAACAGATCAAAACATATATGACATCTCATTAGCTGAGCCAGTAGCAATTATTATGGGATCTGAAGATCGAGGAATAAACCCTTCTGTTTTGAAAATAGTAGACGAAAAAGCTAAGTTACCCATGTTTGGATCTATAGGATCTTTAAACGTATCTGTTGCCTGTGGTGCTTTCCTATACGAAGCCGTTCGACAAAGAACCTAAAAATACATTGAGAGATTAAGATGCGAATGAAATAATTAAATACCTTTAATTAATGCTTTCAAAATCTAATTCAAAATCAAAAGTTATAATATTCCGATGTCTGTTTGTAATTTCATTAATTACAAACAGCTACGGACAAAATACTACGTACAATCAGTTCTGGAATGAAATTCAGTTTAACCAAACTTTAAGCAAAAAATGGGCAACTGAAATAGATTTTGCCGCCGCTTACAGCAGTACAGAATCTTCAGGCAACTTATTTGAGAATACCATTCAAAGATCTATTAGGGGTTGGGGACATTACTACTTTTCTCCGAGATGGAAATTCTCTGCTTTTATTGCCTATTTCAACAATAGAGATGTTCCTGAGATAGGTCAATTTGAATCTCCTGAATGGCGTTTTGCTCTTCAAGGCATTTATTACTTTCATAAAACCGGTTACACTTTAAGCACAAGAATGCGTACTGAATATCGTCACATTAGAAATGAAGACGATCAATATGAAAATGTTTTTAGATACCGTCAGCAGATTAAATATATACAACCAATCAATAGTAAAATACTAAGAGAAGGTGTAGTATATGCAATTGCTTCAGATGAACTCTATTTCAAATCTGGCGCAAAAGTTACAGGTGAAAGTTTCTTTGATCGGAATCGGTTGAATATTGGCGCCGGTTATTTATTCTCGGATGATTTTCAGCTAGAATTAACTTATTGCAACGAGTATCTTCCAAGGAATAATGGAAATCAAACAACCAATGCTGCTTCCCTTACTGTAACCTTCAATAATCTTTTTCGAAATCTTCAAAAGAAAATAGAAACCAAAAAACATCCTGAAATAAAGGACGAAGAATAATTTAGTTTTCTTCCTTCTTTAAAAAACATTTAAGTTGTTCCGCAATAGCATTTTTATGAAGCTTAAAATTATAGCTTCGAACAAATTCAGTCCCTTGCATATTTATTTCTGCACTAATAGCCTCATAATTAGAAAATGACTCGAGGTCTTTATCATCAATCAAATAAAGGACTTGCATGATGGAATCGTTACGTCGATATTGTGTATCGTAATGAGCTAACTTATAAGTTTTATTATCTGCCAAATGAATTATTAAATCGTCTTTGATTTTTTTTCCAACTTTCTTTTCAGGAAATGGTGTTGGCTGTAATGCAACAAAATAATGTTCTTTATCAGTGACAATATTAATTTTTAATGATTTTGATTTGGTAGTATAAAATACGGCTGGCTCAAAATAGTATATCATACTTCCATCTGCCTGCACCCTATTTTTTATTTCACATTGAGCAATGCCTTTTGTGTAAATAACAAAACACAAGAACAAAACCAAAAACTTTATTTTCTTCATAATGCTCAAAAGATTAAATCGTTATCTAACAAATTTAACCTTTTTATTTCAAAATAAATATTGATCAGATTTCTTCTTGCTCTTCTTGCTCTTCTTGTTCTTCTTTTTTAGTTATAATATAATTTACTGGATGACTAGAAAAAAAGTATTCCTCCTGTTTTTCTTCCTCTTCATGAAAGAAAGTAACAAAATTTCCATCTTCATCAAAATGCCTCATAAAAGGATCATTGCTTGGATCAAAATCAGGGCGTTGCCAGTCATAAACAATTGGTTTTGCATATTCAGGTGCTTTATAAAACAGAGTCAAAACAAAACCCGTAATAAGTCCTGCCAAATGTCCTTCCCAAGAAATAGATTGATCGACATCTGGAAAAACATACCATATCATTCCGCCATACAATAGAATTACTGTCAAAGACAAAGCTACCAATCGGTAATATTTAGTTTGAATACCTTTAAAAAAAATAAAACTAACAAGAACATAAATCAATCCGCTGGCACCGATGTGGAAATTCTCTCTTCCAACAACCCAAGTAATCAATCCCGAAAAAAGAATACCATAACTAATAACACCAAATGTTTGTTTTGGATAAAAAAACTGCATCGCAGCCAAGAGTATTACAAGCGGAATACTATTATTATATAAATGATCTAAATTCTCATGAATAAATGGACTGAACAAAACACCACGAAGCCCTAAAAGATCTCGAGGATAAATTCCGTATCGATAAAAATCAAAATCGAACCGAATCTGAAGCCAATACACAACCCATAAAAAAAGAACACAAAACAGCGGAAGTCCAACAACCGAATTTGAAAACTTAAAATTAGTATCGCTCATATTTTACAGAATAACATTTAAGAGAACTCAAAAAACTATCCAAAAATATTTTACTGATATTTTGTCATATCCACTAAAAAAATGTCTCAAATTGGAACAATCCTTTTCTCTGCAAATCGTTTTAACTTTTGAATGAATGATATTTAAATCTTAAAATAGTAATTTTGTAGTATGGAAGCACCTTTAGCAGAGCGTATTCGTCCGCAAAAATTAGAAGATTATATCAGCCAGCAGCATTTGGTTGGGCCAACTGGCTCTCTAACACAACAGATTTCAAAAGGAATAATTCCTTCATTGATTTTCTGGGGGCCTCCAGGTACAGGTAAAACAACCTTAGCCCAAATCATTGCACAAGAATCTAAAAGACCTTTTTATATTCTTAGCGCTATAAACTCAGGGGTAAAAGACATTCGTGATGTTATCGATAAAGCAAAACAAAGTGGCGGACTTTTTACTGCTAAAAATCCCATTCTATTTATTGATGAAATTCACAGATTTAGCAAATCACAGCAAGATTCACTTTTAGCCGCTGTAGAAAAAGGCTGGATAACTTTGGTTGGTGCTACAACCGAAAACCCAAGTTTTGAAGTGATTCCTGCATTATTGTCACGTTGTCAAGTTTATATATTAAACGCGTTTACAAAAGCCGATTTAGAAGCTCTGTTAGAGCGAGCAATGAAAACTGACACCTATTTATTGACAAAAAAAATAAATCTAAAAGAAACAGAAGCTTTACTTCGAATTTCGGGTGGTGACGGACGAAAACTTCTAAATGTATTTGAATTGGTTGTTAATGCTTCTGCTGGTGACGAAATCACAATAACCAATGATCGTGTTTTGGAACTTGTACAGCAAAATACTGTTCTTTATGACAAAACTGGCGAACAGCATTATGATATCATTTCTGCATTCATAAAATCTATTCGCGGCAGCGATCCAAATGGAGCTGTTTATTGGCTAGCCAGAATGATTGAAGGCGGCGAAGATGTTAAATTCATCGCTAGAAGAATGCTAATTCTGGCGAGCGAAGATATTGGCAATGCCAATCCAACTGCATTGATAATGGCCAACAATACTTTTCAAGCCGTTACCACTATTGGATATCCAGAAAGCCGAATCATATTAAGCCAATGTGCTATTTATTTGGCCACTTCTCCAAAAAGCAATGCTTCGTATATGGCAATAGGAAATGCACAACAATTGGTAAAACAAACTGGCGATTTGCCTGTTCCACTTCATTTGCGAAATGCTCCTACTAAATTAATGAAAGAACTAGGATATGGAGATGAATATAAATATTCGCATGATTATGCCAACAATTTTGCCGAACAAGAATTCTTGCCAGATGCAATAAAAGAAACGGTTCTTTACAATCCCGGAAACAATTCTAGAGAGAACAGTACCCGCGAATTTTTAAAGAACCGTTGGAAAGATAAATACGGTTATTAAACCGTATTTTGTATTTTAGAATTTAACTACAATTTTCTCTGAAACTAATTTATCATTCTGATAAGATTCAAAATACCATTGTCCATCTTCTTTTAGGATTAAAGAACCTTGAACATTATCTTTGGAAGCAATATAAACATTTGGTTGCGATGTTTTAAAAAGCTTCATTACCACCTTTGGTGTTTTATCGATTAATTGGTAACCTGATTCTGTAGGTTGAGCATACAATAAATTTGGATCTTTTAAATCTGGCGAGGGAGCTGCAGGCGTTATTGCCACTTTTACTGCCGCTGCCGCAGGAGCAACAGAGGCTGTTGCTGCCAAACTTTCTGCTGTAATTTTCTGTGCAACTTTAGCCGAAGCAAGAGATTTACCGCTATATTTATAATGCAAAGCATAAACTGATGTAAAAGCATTATCTAACGCTTCTTTATAAGCAACTTCATATTCTTTTTCTCTACTTTTACCTACCTCAGATGTATAAACCACCTGTCCGTAACAATCCTTAAATTCAACAAAAAGTTTAGTCACCAAAAAAGCATTATCTTTTTTCACGTCAATATACAAAACTTGACAACGATCAGTATAACCATCAGGAAGCTGTTCATTTGAATAAAAAGCCTCAAAACCAGCTTTAACTAAATTCTGTTTACTTAAAGTCGCCAAACGATATTGATTGTCAGTCTTCATAAACTCGTATCTTAAAGGTATAATTACAGCTTTGTAATCATTAATAGATTGCGCAAATCCAACAACTGAACATAAAATTGCTGCGAGTAAAAATTTAATCTTCATCATTATAAATATTTTTTTAGTTCTAATAAATGGTTAATTTGTTTATAATTCCCAGAAACATCTATCTTTTTTTCATTAAAGAAAATAGCATCCAAACCAGCATTTAAAGCTCCATTTACGTCTGCCTCAAAATCGTCTCCAATCATAATGCTGTTTTCCTTTGAAGTATTAGCCAATTTTAATGCATAATCAAATATAATACTATTTGGCTTTTTAACACCTGCTAGTTCCGAATTTGTAATTGTACTAAAATAACCTCCAAGCGAAGCGTTATTAATTTTCTTTTCCTGCACATGTGCAAATCCGTTTGTAATTATATGCAGTTTATATTTTGGTTTTAAATATTCCAAAACTTCAATTGCTCCATCAAAAAGATAATTATTATCAGTAAGAAACTCAATATAATCGTTGGCAATTTCAAAAATATTCTCTTCTGAAACTGCATAATTTAAAGCATCAAAAGATAGCTTTAAACGATTATAACGCAACTCCTGATGTGTAATTTTATCATTCTGATACAATCTCCAACATTCTTGATTGATCGGAATATATTCTTTAATAAAATCTTGAGTAGCGATTTCTTGATATTTACTTTTAAAGATTCGATCAAAAGCCATTTCTGAGTTTTTATCAAAATCCCAAAGCGTATGATCTAAATCAAAAAAGATGTCAGTAATATTGGTGTTCATGTATTAAAAAATTCCTTCATCTACAAAACTATAATATTTTGATTCAGTAATAATAACATGGTCTAAAACTTTAACATCTAAAATTTCTCCTGCAGTTTTAATTTTCTTGGTGATTTGTTTATCAGCACTACTTGGAACTAAACTTCCAGAAGGATGATTATGGCACAAAATCAAGCCTGTAGCACCATTTTCTAAAGCTAATTTAAAAACCAAGCGTATATCTACAATTGTTCCCGCGATACCTCCTTTGCTTAATTGTGATTTATAAATTACTTTATTAGAATTATTAAGAAAAAGCACCCAAAATTCTTCATGCGGAAGTTCTCCGATAATGGGTTGCATAATATCAAAAACACCTTTGCTTGAAGTTATTTTTTTAACCTTTAAAACGTCTTCTATTCTCTGCCTTCTGCCTAGTTCTAAAGCCGAAACTATTGAAACCGCTTTTGCTTCACCTATACCCTTAAATTGCATCAATTGCGAAATAGACATTCTTCCCAAAGCAGTTAGATTTTTTGTAAAGGCTAAAATTCGTTGGCTTAATGCAACCGCAGATTCATTACGACTTCCTGACCCGATTAAAATTGCTAATAATTCAGCGTCACTCAAAGCGTCTTTCCCTTTAAGCATTAATTTTTCGCGAGGTTTATCATCATCTGACCAATTTTTTATAGCGAAATGTCCCACTTCCATAATTATGATTTTAAGATGCGAAGATACTTAAAAAAACAAGAAAAATCTTTCAAAAACATAGTGAGATAATTAAAAAAAAATGTGCCAACTGCAAAGCAATTGACACATTATCTAATTTTCTAATTGACTAATTAAGAAATCAATCCTTTTACCTCATCAAAATTCAAACCTCCATAATTTCCAGAACTCATTAATAAAAGAGCCGAATTATCTAAATTTAAGTTGAATAAATATTTTTTAAATTCTGCTGGATTGGTATAAATGATTAAATCTTTTCTGTTGAAAGCAGCAGCAATCTGTTCATAAGTCACTTCTTCAAGCTGTTTAATTTTCACAGCATCTGGCGAATAGAAAACAACTGCAACATCAGCATTATCTAAAGCGCCTTCGTATTCTTTTAAAAATGCCGCATTTAAACTGCTGTATGTATGCAATTCTAAACATGCCACCAAAGTTCTGTTCGGATATTGTTCTTTCACTGCTTTTGTTGTCGCAGCCACTTTACTTGGAGAATGCGCAAAATCTTTGTAAGCTACTTTACCTTTTCCTTCAGCAATTTTTTCTAAACGTTTAGAGGCGCCTTTGAAACTTGCAATTGCTTCGTAGAAATCAGCTTCGTCAACGCCCATATTTTGACAAATCCATTTTGCTCCTGCAAGATTGTTTAAGTTGTGCGCTCCAAAAACTTCAATCGGCATATCGCCTTCTGGAGTTTTTAATAAAGTCACACCATCACTTACAGAATATTCTGGAGTTGAATATGCAATTTTTCTAATCGGATTTGTTGCTGCCTCAGAAACACGTTTTACTTCTGGATCATTTTCATTGTAAACCAAAATTCCGCCATTTGTAATTTTTTCGATGAAAATCTCAAACTGCTCGACATAGTTTTCATACGTTGGAAAAACATTGATATGATCCCAAGCAATCCCAGAAATTAAAGCAATATTTGGCTGATATAAATGAAATTTTGGGCGTCTGTCAATAGGAGAAGACAAATACTCATCGCCTTCCAAAACCATAAAATCATTTTCTTCAGTTAAATGAACCATCGTGTCGAAGCCTTCCAGCTGTGCTCCTACCATATAATCGACGGCGATATTATGATAATTCATAACATGCAAAATCATCGATGTAATAGTCGTTTTCCCGTGAGAACCTCCAATTACAACGCGCGTTTTATTCTTAGATTGTTCGTATAAAAATTCTGGATAAGAATAGATTTTCAGACCTAATTCTTGCGCTTTCAACAATTCAGGATTATCTGCTTTTGCATGCATTCCTAAAATAACAGCATCAATATCAGAAGTAATTTTTTCTGGAAACCAACCCAGCTCTGAAGGAAGAATTCCTTTTTTTTCTAGTCTTGATTTTGAAGGTTCAAAAATAGCATCGTCGCTTCCAGTAACTTGGTATCCTTTATTATGTAATGCTAATGCCAGATTGTGCATTGCGCTTCCGCCGATGGCGATGAAATGTGTTTTCATTTAAAAATTCCAAAATTTAAATTCCAAATCCCAAACCCGAATTTGTCATTTGATTATTTTATATCGTAGATTCTCTAACTATATTATTCTTCAAAAATAAGGAAATATAATATGCCACATTTGGTTTTGGAGATAAATTAATTAGAAGAAAATAAAAAACCCGACAAGTTTCAGAAACCTGTCGGGCTTTATATTCAGAATTCAGAATTTAAGATTATTTAGCAATCGTCAACTCGTCGATAATGTTTTTAGCTCCAGCGTATTTGTCTATAATCCAAAGTACGTAACGAATATCAACGTTGATAGTTCTTTGTAATTTAGAATCGAAAATTACGTCTCCAGCCATTGCTTCGATATTTCCGTCAAAAGCAATTCCGATTAATTCTCCTTTTCCGTTAAGAACTGGTGAACCTGAATTCCCTCCTGTAATATCATTATCTGTCAAGAAGTTTACTGGCATGTAACCTGCTTTATCAGCATATTGTCCGTAATCTTTTTTCTTGTTTAATTCTAATAAACGAGCTGGCAAGTCAAATTCCTGATCTCCCGCTTTGTATTTTTTAACCATACTTTCCATTGTTGTATAGTTGTTGATTTTTGCATCGTTACGAGGATCTGCAGGTAAAGCGCGAACTTTTCCGTAAGTCAATCTCAAAGTAGAGTTTGCATCAGGATATTTAATTGCGTTCAACTTAGACTCTCTCAAACCTTCAACCAATTTACGGTAAGCAGCAGCAAAACCATCATCCGCTTTTGCTTGATCGTCTGTTTTAGAACGGTATTTTGTCAATAAATCATTAGAAATAATATACAACGGATCGTGTACAATTGCCAATGGTTTTGGATCAGCTAAAAATGCCAATACTTTCTCTTTAGTTGTAAAATAGCTAATTTCAGTTGCTTTTGCTACATCAGCAGTAAAGTCACCATTGTTAGCCGTTTTCATTTTTGCAATTTCTGGAGCAAGTCCATACTCAGCAGCTTTAGAAGCATATAAATTCAATTGAGCCGTTAGAACATCTTTTTCTAATGGTGCATTAAAATCTCCATAAATGCTTTCTACCATTGCATTGATTTTAGGAAGCATTTCAGCTTTTTTAGCATCATTTTCTTTGTAGTAAGCAATTAAGGCATTACCTAAATTAGCTGGTCCTGTAGCATAAGCAGAAGTACGTAAAAGCTGAGTCAAATAATTATCATGACGCGCTTTTAAATTTGTTTCTCTGTAATAATCGTTGATAGTCGGAATTACATTCTCGTACTTTTCTTTATTTGCAGGTTTACTTGCCCACTCATAGAATTTATCTTCTTGTTCTGCTTTTGTATCAACCGTTCCTGCTTTTGTTAAAGCATCGATCATACCCTGACGGTTTTTCCAGTAGTTTGCAGTCGAAGCATATTTAGAAGCGTACTGTAAACGAACAGTTGCATCTTTATCCATATACTTTTTCATAACATCCATTCCGGTTTTAGCACCTTCAACCCATGCAGGATAAGCATATTTAATGTTTTGCTCAATTCCTCCAGCTGGCATCCAACGATTTGTTCTTCCTGGATAACCTAAGATCATTGCAAAATCATTTTCTTTAACACCTTTTAAACTTACAGGCAAATAGTGTTTTGGCTGTAATGGCACATTATCTTTAGAATAAGCAGCTGGATTTCCGTCTTTGTCAGCATAAACTCTAAACATAGAGAAATCTCCTGTTTGACGAGGCCATTCCCAGTTGTCTGTATCTCCACCAAACTTACCAACGCTTTCAGGAGGCGTTCCAACTAAACGAACGTCTGTATAATCTTGGTAAACAAAATAGTAATATTCATTTCCTTGAAAGAAAGGACGAACAGAAACTGTATATTTTCCGTTTTCGCTGTTCTCTTTTTCGATCAAACTGATTTCTTGCTGAATCACTTTGTTTCTTTCCGTTTCAGTCATTTGATCGTTTACTTTAGATAAGATTCTTTTAGAAACATCATCCATACGAACGAAGAAACGAACAAACAAAGATTTTGGCTTCATTTCCTGGCTACGATCTTTAGCCCAGAAACCATCTTTTAAATAGTTTTGTTCTGCAGAAGAAAGTTCTGCAATTGCGCTATAACCGCAATGGTGATTTGTCAACACCAAACCAGTATTAGAAACGATTTCTGCAGTACATCCTCCATTGAATTGTACAATAGCATCTTTTAAACTGTGGTGATTAATACTGTAAATTTCTTCGGCTGTCAATTGCAAGCCCATTTTTTCCATATCTCTATGGTTCAATCTTTCGATAAACATCAAAAACCACATTCCTTCATCGGCTCTCATAGGGAAAGCCATAAGGCACATGGTCAAGAATAAAATTACTTTTTTCATGTTATTTTGTTTAAGTGATGCGAATATAAGCCATTTTAGCAATTATCTCAACCTAAACAATCTTAAAATTAAAAATGACACTATATTTTTAGCAGTTTATTACGAATTTAACATTATAAAACAAAAAAGGTGCTCTGAGAACAGAACACCTTTTTTGAAAAGTTACTAAGATACTAAGCAATTAAGATTCTAAGTTTTCTCTTTTGAGCTTAGAATCTTAGAAACTTAGAATCTTATTCGTTAAGCATTTTCCAAAGCCTGTCTTTCAAATCTGTCAAACCTTGCTGTGCAACAGACGAAATAAACATATACGGAACATCTTTGAAAGTAACATCTAGTTCAGCTTTCAATTCTGCTTTCAATTCATCATCTAACATATCGCATTTTGAAATCACAATCAGACGTTCTTTATCCAACATTTCAGGATTATACTTAGTCAATTCGTTTACCAAAATATCATATTCGCCTTTAATATCAGCAGTATCCACTGGAATTAAAAATAATAAAGTCGAATTACGCTCAATATGACGCAAGAAATAATGACCTAAACCTTTTCCTTCTGCGGCTCCTTCAATAATTCCAGGAATATCAGCAATTACAAAAGATTGAAAATCTCTATACGCAACAATTCCTAAATTTGGCTTTAAAGTCGTAAACGGATAATCGGCGATTTTTGGTTTTGCAGAAGTCAAAACAGATAATAAAGTAGATTTTCCAGCATTTGGAAAACCAACTAAACCAACATCGGCCAAAACTTTCAATTCCAAAACCACATCCATTTCTACACCCAACAAACCTGGCTGTGCATAACGAGGTGTCTGGTTTGTAGAACTTCTAAAATGCCAGTTTCCTAAACCTCCTTTTCCTCCTCTTGCTAGAATTTGTTTCTCTCCGTGTTCTGTAATTTCAAAAAGTGTTTCTCCAGTTTCTTTGTCTTTTACAACAGTTCCTAGTGGCACTTCAATGATTTTATCTTCTCCGTCTGCACCTGTACTTCTGTCAGAACCTCCATCTCCACCGTGACCTGCTTTAATGTGACGTGCAAACTTTAAATGAAATAATGTCCAGAGTCCTTTATTTCCAACCAAATACACATGTCCGCCTCGACCTCCATCTCCACCGTCTGGACCACCTTTTTCAATAAATTTCTCTCTATGTAAATGCGTAGATCCTTTCCCTCCTTTTCCGGATGAAACATATATCTTAACGTAATCTACAAAATTTCCTTCTGTCATTTTTTCTTGTTTATGTGTAGTTTCATGTTTCAAGTTTCAAGTCAACAGAACGTCAACCAACTTGAAACTTTAAACTTGAAACAAATTTTACTCTTTAAGCGCTTTTACTAAAACTTTATCAATCTTAACGCCGTCCATATCGATTACTTCTAGAATGAATTTTTGCCAAACCAATTTTTCGCCTTCTTTTGGAATATGCGAAAGCTCAGTCATAATCATTCCGCTTACGGTGTTTACTTCGTAATCGTTTGTCAGCTCGTCTAATTCGAAATACGTTAAAAAATCGTGTAACGAATAATGTCCGTCAACTAGCCATGAACCGTCTTCTCTTTCTATAAGCTGGAATTCGTCTTTGTAAAATTCCGAGGCATCACCTACTAAAGCTTCCAGAATATCATTCAATGTAATCATACCTTGAAAAACTCCATACTCGTCCGAAACCAAAGCGTAGTGAATTCCTGTTTTCTTGAAGTTTTCTAAAGCTTTATAAGCTGTAGTCTGCTCCATTAAATAAGGCGCTTCAGTTATTATAGATGAAAAATCAAAATTATCATTTTCAATATTGGCGAAAATATTTTTTAACGTTGCAACTCCAACTATATCATCATAATTATCGTTGTATACTGGATAAACTGCATGAAGATCCTGAACAACCAGCTCTTTAATTTTGTCTTTATCGGCTTTTAATGGCAACATGTCAACCGATTTGCGGTGCGTCATTAAAGAATTTACTTTTCTATCACCGATATGAAAAACACGCTCCACAATATCTTGTTCAATTTCTTGAACTTCTCCAACTTCTGTTCCTTCTTTAATGATGGCTTTAATTTCTTCTTCGGTCACTTTTCCGTCAGCAGTTGGTTTGATCTGAAAAACATTCAACAAGAAATCTGTTGATGAAGTTAATAACCAAATAAATGGAGCTGTAATAATCGAAATCACTTTCATTGGCATTGCAACCATTTTTGCAATTGCTTCTGGATAATTTAATCCGATTCGTTTTGGAAGTAATTCTCCTAAAACCAAAGAAAAGAAAGTTAAAACTACAACTACAATTCCCACTGCGATTGAATGCGCGTAAGGTTTTAGAACTGCAATTCCTGCCACAAAAAGTTCAACATCTGCTGTAATTTTGTCACCAGAATAAATACCCGTCAAAATTCCGATTAAGGTAATTCCGATTTGTACTGTAGATAAAAACTTATTTGGGGAATTGGCTAAATCGAGTGCTGTTTTAGCACTTTTGTTGCCTTTTTTCGCTGCTGTTTCCAACCTGTTTTTACGGGCCGAAATCAATGCGATTTCAGACATGGAGAAAACTCCGTTTAATAGAATTAGAAAAAATATAATTAGTATTTCCAATTGATAGTGGATTCGTTATAAAATGGTCTCGTTAAATGTAATTTGTAATCTTAAATATAAATGGCTGTCAATTAAAAAACTAATTTTTCTAACCCAAAAACATTGATTGTCAAAAACATTTGAAAAGCCCGTTTTAGAGTTAGAAAAATAGTTTTTTGCGTCCCGATAATTATCGGAATGTAACGTACAGCTGGAAAGCTTCTACAAATTATCTATAACTGACGTTAAGCGCTCTGTAATTTGTTCGATAGTTCCAATACCATCAACAGCATGAAACTTACCTTGTTCTTTATAATATCCAATTAGAGGAGCTGTTTTCTCATTGTATTCCTGATATCTCACACGAATTTTTTCTTCGTCTTGATCGTCAGCTCTTCCGCTTGTTTTTCCTCTTTCTAATAGACGTTTTACCAAAATTTCGTCATCAGCTTCTAAAGCAATTGTAGCTGTTACGCTAGATCCGATTGTTGGCAAAAATTTGTCTAAAGCTTCAGCTTGGTTGATTGTTCTTGGGTAACCGTCAAACAAAAATCCTGCTGTATCTGGGTGTTTTTTCACCTCATCAATTAACATTGCAGTTGTTACTTCGCAAGGAACCAATTCTCCATTGTCCATAAAAACTCTTGCTTGTTTTCCTAGTTCAGTATCATTTTTTAAATTGAAACGAAAAATATCTCCTGTCGAAAGGTGCGTTAAATTGTATTTCTCTTTTAAAAATTCTGCCTGAGTTCCTTTTCCTGCACCAGGCTTTCCAAATAAAACGATGTTAATCATAATTGAAATGAGTGTTGTTACTTCTGTCTTTCAGAAGTCTTTAAATGAATATTTAGTTGTGTTTTGTTATTCTGCTAATTTGTAAATTTCGGTTAGGTTTCTTCCTAAACCATCGTAATCTAAACCGTAACCAACAATAAATTTATTCGGAATTCGAATTCCGATATAATCTATTTTGATGTCTTTTTTGTATGCTTCTGGCTTAAAGAACAAAGTCGCGATTTTAAAATGCTTTACGTTTTGTGCTTTAAACAAATGCTTTAATTCTTCAATAGTATTTCCAGTATCAATAATATCTTCAATGATAATTACTGTTCTTCCTGAAAGATCCTGATTGATTCCAATTAATTCTTTAACGGTATTTGTCGTTTCAGTTCCTTCGTACGAAGCCATTTTTATAAACGAAACTTCACAAGGCTTTTTATATTTTTTCAGAAAATCTGACACTACCATAAAAGCGCCATTCAGAACCCCAATAAAAATTGGTGTGTCATCGCCAAAATCGTCTTCTACCTGAGCCACCATTTTAGTTAAAGCAAAATCAATTTCTTTAGCCGAAATAAACGGAACAAATTGTTTATCGTGAAGTTGTATCATTATTTTTCTTTTTAAAATAATGGACAAAGATAAAGAATTAGAACTTAACAGCTTCTATCAAAATAAACTGTATCGAGATATTTTTTATGAATGTTAAATATCAGTTAATGTTTACAAATTATTTTTTGACCCTATTCTAAATTTCAGTAAATTGTTGTGATATAATCATTTAACTACAAAAAACCGATGAAAAAACCCTTATCCCTATTATCTATACCACTACTAGCCTTAATGACTGCCTGCAATGGGCAAGTAAAAAAAGAAGAAAAAGAAGCGCTTGGCAAACAGCCAGGCAATGTTGTAAAAACTGCCATTGGAGATATTACGCTTCCTCCGCCCTATGCAACCGAATCTAAAACGAATAATAGTAAAGTAATTGGATGGCCAGCTGGCAAGACACCAAAAGCACCTGAAGGTTTTACGGTAACCAAATTTGCTGACGGATTCGAAAATCCGCGTTGGACTTATATTGCGCCAAACCAAGATATTTTTGTGGTTGAAAGCGGAACGAGATCGAGTAAAAATCAAATCACAGTTTTAAGAGATAAAGACAAAGACGGAAAATTTGAAACTCGCGAAGTTTTTATTTCTGGACTCAACAAACCTTTTGGAATGTTAGTTTTAAAAGACTTTTTCTACATTGCTAATACCGATGGATTATACCGCTATCCTTATAAAAACAATCCGCTGAAACTGGAAACAAAAGGAGAAAAAATCCTTGAACTTCCTGCAGGCGGCTACAATAATCATTGGACTAGAAATTTATTGGCAAGTCCTGACGGAAGTAAAATTTACGTTTCTGTAGGTTCTGGAAGTAATAATGGAGAAAACGGAATGGACAAAGAAGTTCGTCGTGCGGCAATTCTCGAAATTAATCCTGACGGAACAGGAGAAAAAATCTTTGCTTCGGGACTAAGAAATCCTGTTGGAATGGATTGGAATCCTGTGAATAAAGAACTCTGGACAGCAGTAAACGAACGCGACGAATTAGGAGACGAACTTGTTCCTGATTATATTACCAGTGTAAAAAGAGACGGTTTCTACGGTTGGCCATATTCGTATTTTGGAAGTATTCCAGATCCAAGAATGAAAGGCGAAAGAAAAGATTTGGTTGAAAAAGCAATTGTTCCCGATGTTCCTGTTGGTTCTCATACCGCTTCATTAGGATTGGCATTTTATACTAAAGATAAATTTCCAGCAAAATATAAAAATGGAGTTTTTGTAGGACAGCATGGTTCTTGGAACCGTTCAAAAATTTCAGGTTATAAAGTTTTATTCGTTCCTTTTAAAGATGGGAAACCTTCAGGAAAACCAGAAGATTTTTTAACCGGATTTATTTCTAACGAAAACAAAGCAGAAGTTTACGGACGTCCAGTTGCGGTAACGGTTATGAATGACGGATCGCTTTTGGTAAACGACGACAGCAGTAATACTATTTGGAAAGTGACAGCGAAATAAATCACTTAATTCAACCACAAATTACACAGATTTTCACAAATCAATTTGCGTGAATTTGCGGTTAAAAATATATTGATTTTTAAATTTGATTGCTTTCTGCACAAACTATAAACATTTTAAACACATAGAGACATAGATTTTTGTTTAAAAAGATGTTACTAAGAAAACTAGTTTTCACACATAGTTACTATGTGGCTTTTGACAAGTAAAACGCCTTTTTTGCCTCAATCAATACTATGTTTCTATGTGTTAAAATAAAACTGCATTTTAAATCTGCTCTTTTTATGCCTTTTAAAAAATATTTTTTGCTTCTTTTTGTTCTTTTCATTTCTAAAAATAGTTCCGCACAAGAAAAAGAAGTCCAAAATATTGATTCTGACAAAACTCAAAAACTGAACGAAGTTTTAATAAGTCCGCTTCATATTAATCGTGATTTGCAAAATAGCCCCGCTTCGATTGGCATTTTATCTAAAAAAGAATTACTTCAAAATAACACTACAGACATCAGCAACGTGATAAATACAATTCCTGGCGTTTTCATGCAATCTTCAAATATCACTACAACCCGAATTTCGATTCGAGGAATTGGCGCAAGAACGCCGTATGGAACTAATAAAATCAGAGCTTTTTACGGAAGCATTCCGTTAACTTCTGGAAACAGCGAAACCTTAATTGACGATATTGATCTTCAAAACATCAATCAAATTGAAGTTATTAAAGGACCACTTTCTAGTATTTACGGCGCTGGATTAGGTGGCGCAATTTTGATTTCGCCTCAAACTTTAAAAAAAGGAAATTATAAAGCCGAAATAAGTTCTGTTTTTGGATCTTACGGATTATTGAAAAATAGAGTTTCTTTTAATTTGAATGAAAATAATGCTTCTTTAAATCTGAGTTATCACAATTTAAAAACCAACGGCTGGCGCGAAAACAGCGCTTACAATCGCGAAGGAATTACACTTGGCGGAGAATTATTCAGAAAGAAAAACAGCAAACTGACGTACTTTTCAAACTACACTTATTTGAAAGCTTACATTCCGAGTTCGATTAATAAAACAACTTTCGAAAATAATCCACAGGCAGGCGCGCCGACTTGGGTTGCTTCAAAAGGTTTTAAAGAATACAAATCAACTTTGGGCGGACTGGCTTATGATTTTTCAATTAATGAAAACTTAAAAAATTCGACTTCCGTTTTTATCAATTACAAAGACAGCAACGAACCGCGACCTTTTGATATTTTGCGCCAATATACTTTTGCCTCGGGTGTACGAACTCAATTTTCGGGAGATTTCAATATCGGAAAAATTAAAAATCAATTTATTGCGGGATTAGAATATTTCAGAGATGATTATAGCGGGAATACTTTCGAAAACTTATATCAGCAGAATAATGGAAACGGAAGTTTGCAAGGCGATCCACTTACTGCAACCGACCAGAAAAGGCATTTTTATAATATTTTTTCTCAAATCAGAACTTTACTTTCTGATCGATTTGAAATTCAAGCAGGTTTAAATTACAACAAAACCAAATTTGAATTGCAGAATGGTTTTCCCGCTTCCGAGAATAATCCAAAGGAAGAATATAGTTATGATGGCATTTTTTCGCCACAACTTTCTCTTTTATTTAAACCAAATGAAGTTCAAACTTTTTACTTTTCTGCAAGCCGAGGATTTTCACTTCCCGCAACCGAAGAAACGTTAACTTCAACGGGAAATATCAATCAAAACATCAAACCCGAAAGAGGTTACAATTTTGAATTAGGAAGCAAACTTCATCTTTTTAGCAAAAAACTATATGCTGAAATTGCAGTCTATCGAATGGAAATTAAAGATTTATTGGTTGCCAAAAGAATCGGTGATGATCAATATGAAGGTGTAAATGCTGGAAAGACTTTTCATGAGGGAGTTGAAATTTCGCTAAATCATAATTGGCCGATTAGCAGATTTTTCAATTTAAATTCCTATATAGGAACTTCAATCGGAAATTATGAATTTAAAGAATTTGTTGATAACGGAAATGATTATTCTGGAAACAAATTAACCGGGGTTCCAGCCAATACCGCAAGTGCAGGTTTTAATTTCAATACCAATTCAGGATTTTATTTTTCAGCCGATTTTCAGTTTACAGATAAAATTCCGATGAATGATTCAAACGTCGATTTTTCAGATTCATATTCTTTATTAAATTTAAAAACAGGATATCAATTTGAAATTTTATCGGGATTAAAAGCACATTTAGACGCAGGAATAAATAATGTTACGAACGAAAAATACGCTTCGATGATTTTAACTAATGCAACTGCTATCGGAAATGCACAACCAAGATTTTACTATCCAGGATTACCTATAAACTATTACGGAATTATCTCATTAAATTATTTATTTTAGTGGCGTATTAAATTTCAAAGACAATGCTTTCCGAACTGCAGAAAAAACTGGATTATGTTAATGCTTATAGAGAAAACCGCCTCAAAACCGCGCAAGATGTTTTAGAAAACCCTTCACTTTTCAGCGCATTAGTTTCAATTTGTTTTTCACCCGAAGACAAAAACAACCACAAAGCCTGCTGGATTTTAGAATTTGTTTCTTACGAAGAATTGCTTTGGCTCCAGCCTCACCTCGATTTTTTCTGTTCAAATCTGAAAGTTTTAAAAGACGAAAGTGCCATGCGTCCGATTGCAAAAATCGTTCAGCTTTTAGTAAAATCACATTATAAGAAAAGCGAAAACAGCATAAAACTCTCCGAAGAAAATCTTCAAAACTGCATCGAAGCTTCTTTTGATTGGCTAATCAACGATACCAAAGTCGCTACAAAAGCGTATTCGATAAGAACTTTATATATTCTAGGAAATTATTACGACTGGATTCATCCCGAACTAAAAGTAATAATCGATAAAGATTTCGGAGACCATTCCGCAGCCTACAAAGCCGTAGCCAAAGAAGTTTTGAAGAAAATAAAATAGTTTTTTGTTGGCCACAGATTAAAAGGATTAAAAAGATTTCTTTCTTTGTGGAGTTTTAGTTGCCACGAATTGCACAAATTTTCACTAATTTTTTTAGACCGAATTTTAAAAAAAATAATTCGTGAAAATTTGTGCAATTCGTGGCAAACAAAAAAATCCTTTCTAATCCTTTTAATCTGTGGCAGAAAAACTAAATTTTGGCTAAAAAAAGATTAAAAAGTATCTTTGCAAAAACACAACACAAAATGAATTATTTTTCTTCTGATTTTAAATTAGGAATATTAGGTGGCGGACAATTAGGTAAAATGCTTCTGTTCGACACCAGAAAATTTGACATACAAACCTACGTACTAGATCCAAGCGACGAAGCGCCGAGTAAAATTGCCTGCAACAAATTTTTTCAAGGCGATTTAATGGATTATGATACCGTTTATAATTTCGGGAAACAAGTCGATGTTTTGACTTTCGAAATCGAATTGGTAAACCTTGAAGCTTTAACGCAATTGGAAAACGAAGGTTTAAAAATATATCCGTCTCCACAAACCTTAAAAGGAATTCAGAATAAAGGCGTTCAAAAAGATTTTTACGCTAAAAATAATATCCCCACTGCACCTTTCGAAAGATTTGAAAATCTAGATAAATTAAAATCTGCTGTCACATCGAGCGGAGTCGAGATGCCTTTTGTATGGAAATGCACCGAATTTGGTTATGACGGAAATGGTGTAAAAATAGTTCGTCAAGCATCGGATTTAGATAATCTTCCAAATGTAGAATGTATTGCAGAAACTATGGTTCCGTTCAAAAACGAATTGGCAGTAATTGTGGTTAGAAATCCTTCAGGAGAAATGAAAACATATCCTGTTGTCGAAATGGAATTTCATCCAGAAGCCAACCAAGTTGAATACGTAATCTGTCCAGCAAGAATCGACAATAAAGTAGCTGAAAAAGCAAGAGCGGTAGCTTTGAAAGTTTCAGAGAATTTCAATCACGTTGGACTTTTAGCAGTTGAAATGTTCCAGACTCAGGACGACGAAATTTTGGTAAACGAAGTTGCGCCACGTCCGCACAATTCTGGGCATTATTCAATCGAAGCTAGTTATACTTCACAATTCGAAAATCATTTACGCGCAATTTTAGATCTTCCGTTAGGAAACACAGACAGCAAAGTTGCCGGAATTATGGTAAACTTAGTTGGTGCCGAAGGGCATTCTGGAAATGTAGTTTACGAAAACATCGAGACTATTTTAGGATGGAACGGAGTTACACCACATATTTACGGTAAAAAACAAACGCGTCCTTTCAGAAAAATGGGCCACGTGACAATCGTAAATGAAGATATGGCTGAGGCGAGAAGAGTTGCGCAAGAAGTGAAGAATACTATTAGAGTGATCAGTGGTCAGTAATTTTTAGTGTTCAGTAACAGTTCACAACTTAAAACAAAATAAACAGTTTTTCAGTCTCAACAAAAACTTGAAACTTTAAACCTGAAACAAAACAAACAAAAACACATGAGCAAAGTAGCTATTATAATGGGAAGCATCTCAGACATGCCAGTTATGCAAGATGCAATCGACATATTAAAACAATTTAATGTAGAAGTTGAAGTAGATATCGTTTCGGCGCACAGAACGCCGGAAAAATTATTCGATTTCAGTAAAAATGCACACAACCGCGGAATTTCGGTAATTATTGCCGGTGCGGGCGGTGCGGCGCATTTACCGGGAATGGTGGCTTCAATGTCCCCGCTTCCAGTAATTGGAGTTCCAGTAAAGTCAAGCAATTCAATTGACGGTTGGGATTCTGTATTATCGATTCTGCAAATGCCGGGTGGCGTTCCTGTTGCAACTGTAGCTTTAAACGGAGCAAAAAATGCTGGGATTTTAGCAGCGCAAATCATCGGAAGCCACGACAAAAAAGTTTTAGATACTATTATTTCTTATAAAGAAGAATTGAAAGCGGCGGTTAATAAAGCGGCTGAAGGTTTAAAAAAGTAATTTAACAGAGATACATAAAGAAAACACAGAGACACGCAAAATTTTGCGAATCTCTGTGTTTTTTTCTTTGCGAATCTTTGCGAAATCAACCACTGTAAGAATTAACGAATACTTATAAAAATTTCTAAAAGAAAAACTTAACTTTGAGAAAAAAGCAAAATGAACATTCAAACTTCTAAAATAGAGCTCGCTAAAATAGTTTTAGACATTGAAAATCCCGATTTAATTCAGGAAATTGTCGAGTTCATTCAATCCAAAGAAAATCTTTCAGAAGAACAAAAAAGCAAAATAAATGAGGCTATTTATTCTTTAGATAATAATGAAGGAATTTCACATGATGTTGTTATGGAAGAAACTAAAAATCGTTATTCAAAATACTTTAAATAATGAATGTAATTTGGTCTCCACAAGCTAAACAAGACTTTTGGAACAACATCGATTATTTGGAAGCTGAATGGTCTGAAAATGTTGCTCAAAATTTCATTAAAAAAGTAAATACCACAATTGCACTTTTAAAAAATGACAATGTTTTATTTCTCAAAACAAATTATAAAAATGTTTACAAAATTGTCATTACCAAACATATTTCACTTTATTATCGTATCGAAAACACTAATTTAGAATTGCTTCGTTTTTGGAATACTTTTCAGGATACGGAGAAATTCAAATTATGATTTTCTAAATTTATATTTTTAAACAGCATAAACAATATGAGCGTATTAACACAATACTTTAACACCAAACATAACACCGCACCTTTTTCGCAAATTAAAATCGAAGATTATGTTCCGGCTTTTCAAGAAGGAATAGCTTTGGCTAAAGCCGAAATTGATGCGATTGTAAATAATCCTGAAGCGCCGACTTTTGAAAACACTATCGTAGCGATGGATTATTCAGGCGATATTTTGGACCGTCTTTCTAGTATTTTCTTCAATTTGAATTCGGCTGAAACGAATGACGAAATGCAGAAAATTGCTCAGGAAGTTTCACCTTGGCTTTCAGAATTCGGAAACGACATTCGTTTGAATGCTGATTTGTTTGCGAAAGTAAAAGCCGTTTATGATCAAAAAGAAAGTTTGAACCTCAACGCGGAACAAACGACTTTACTAGATAAAAAATACAAAAGCTTTTCAAGAAACGGAGCCAATCTTCCAGAAGAAAAAAAGAATCAATTACGAGAAATCGACAAAGAATTATCGAAATTGAGTTTACAGTTTGGCGAAAATGTTTTGGCTGAAACCAACAACTTCGAATTGCATTTAACTGATGAAAAAGACTTATCAGGTTTACCAGAGGGCACAATCGAAGCCGCAAGACTATTAGCTAAAAATCAGGAAAAAGAAGGCTGGATCTTTACTTTAGATCATCCAAGTTATGTTCCGTTTTTGACTTATGCTGACAATCGTGAATTGCGTAAAAAAATGGCAATTGCTTTTGGAGCAAAAGGTTTCCAGAAGAACGAATTCAACAATGAAGAAAACGTTTTGAAGATTGCTAAACTTCGTCACGAAAGAGCAAATTTATTAGGTTATAAAACGCACGCGCATTTTGTTCTGGAAGAAAGAATGGCCGAAAGTCCGGAAAAAGTTTTTTCTTTTTTAAATGATTTACTTGCAAAAGCAAAACCTGCAGCTCAAAAAGAGTTTGCTGAATTGACTGCTTTCGCGAAAGAATTAGACGGAATCGACCAATTAGAAAAATGGGACGGTGCTTATTATTCTGAAAAATTAAAACAACAGCTTTTTAATTTAGATGATGAAAAACTGAAACCTTATTTTCAATTAGAAAAAGTTTTGGACGGCGCTTTTACAGTTGCCAAAAAATTATACGGTTTAACTTTTACCGAAGTTTTTGATATTGATAAATATCATGAAGAAGTTACGACTTACGAAGTAAAAGACGCTGATGGCAATTTAGTTTCTATTTTCTACGCAGACTTCTTCCCAAGAAAGGGGAAAAGAAATGGTGCCTGGATGACTTCATTCAAATCGCAATATGTAAAAGATGGCGTAAACGAAAGACCGCACATCTCTAATGTTTGCAACTTCACAAAACCAACCGAAACAAAACCTTCATTATTGACTTTTAATGAAGTAACAACTTTATTCCATGAATTCGGTCACGGATTGCACGGAATGTTGGCTGACACGGTTTACCCAAGTTTATCTGGAACTTCTGTTTATTGGGATTTCGTAGAATTACCAAGTCAGATTATGGAGAATTGGTGTTACGAACCGGAAGCTTTGGCTTTGTTTGCGAATCATTACGAAACGGGAGAAATTATTCCAATCGAATATGTTCAGAAAATTAAAGAAAGTGCAAGTTTCCAAGAAGGTTTAGCGACTTTACGTCAGTTAAGTTTCGGATTATTAGATATGGCTTGGCACGGACAAGATCCAACTTCTATCACAGATTTAAAAGCTTTCGAAACAGAACAATTTGCCAATACGCAATTGTATCCTGATGTAAAAGAAAATGCGATGAGTACGGCATTTTCTCATATTTTCCAAGGTGGATATTCTTCTGGATATTACAGCTACAAATGGGCAGAAGTTCTAGACGCTGACGCTTTTGAATATTTCCAAGAAAATGGAATCTTTAATGAAGAAATTGCGAAAAAATTCAAAGACAATGTTCTTTCTAAAGGAGGAACAGAACATCCAATGACTTTGTACAAACGTTTCAGAGGACAAGAACCAAAACCTGAGGCTTTGTTGAAAAGAGCGGGACTTCTCTAGACTTCTTAGAATATTAGATAATTAGAACCGAGGTAGAAATACTTCGGTTTTTTATTTGATTTTACTTTAGCTATCTTCGTGTTTTTAAATCTTAATCTTACAAATACAAGCCGTGAAAAAATATTTTAAAATAGCGCTTTATCTTGCCATTATCGGATTGATTGCTATTATCTCAGTAAATTATTACGTAAAATCTTCGACCAAAAAGAATATTTATTATTCCATAAAAAAATTCCCAAAGAATGATGTCGGAATTATTTTTGGCGCAGGAATTAACGGAAATCAACCAAGCAAATATTTAAAAGATCGTCTAGATGCAGGAATTATGCTTTGGAAAGCAAAACGCATCAATAAAATTCTGCTTTCGGGAGATAATGGCCGAGATGAATATGATGAATTAACGGTTATGAAAAACTACTGTTTTAATCACGGAGTTGACACAACCAAAATATTTATTGATTATGCAGGTTTCGATACGTATTCAACAATGTATCGTGCAAAACATATTTTCAAGATTAAAAAAGCAACTTTAATTTCACAGGAATATCATTTGAATCGTGCCATTTATATTGGCCAAAAACTCGGAATTAAATCGGCTGGATATTCTGCAAATCGAGGAGAATATTTAGGATATAATTATGTTCGCTTTAGAGAATATGGCTCTATTTTTAAATCGTTTTTTGATGTTTTAAGAAATCGCGAACCTCGTTTTTTAGGCGGAGAAATTAATATTAATGGAGAATCTAATTATTCGAAAGAAGATAAACGATAAAAAAACAAAACCCTGCAAAAGAACTTGCAGGGTTTTCAGTTTAAGAATCTAAAGACAAAGAATAGAAATCTTTCCTCTTTGCTCTTTTCTCTATACTTCTTACTCTTTCTCCAAAACCCTATTAGCTAATTTCCCAACTGTCAATCCTTGAACAACAATAGAAAATAAAACTACAATATAAGTTACTTCCAAAAGCAGATTTTTATATTCACTTTCAGGCATAGAAAGTACTAACGCAATAGAAACTCCACCGCGAATTCCGCCCCAAACCAAAACCATCAAAGAACCTTTGTTATAAGCAGATTTTATTCCGAAGAATTTGAATATATCGAAGAATTTCCATGGTAAAACTATTGAGGTTAATCTTGAAAAAAGTACAATGAAAATTGCCACAAAACCTGTCAGTAATTGTTTGTTCAAATCAGGAAGTAATAATAATTCGAAGCCAATAAATAAGAATAATATAGCATTTAAAATCTCATCAATAAGTTCCCAGAATTTGCCTAAATAATCTTTAGTCACTTCACTCATGGCCACTTTTTTACCATAATTCCCAATAATCAATCCAGCAACAACCATTGCTAGTGGACTAGAAACGTGCAAACTTTGAGCAATTAAAAATCCTCCCATTACAATAGAAAGTGTTATAAGAACAGAAACTTTATAATCATCTATTTTCTTCATCACCTTTGATGCCGTAAATCCGAAAATGGCTCCTAATAAAAGTCCGCCAATTCCTTCTTTGATAAACAACCAACTAATTGAACCAAAAGTAGCATCAAATGTCGGATCGGTTGCCATTTTTAGAACAACCGCAAACATTACAACTGCAACTCCATCATTAAACAATGATTCACCAACGATTTTAGTTTCTATCCTTTTAGGAACTTTGGCTTCTTTTAAAACTCCCAAAACCACAATTGGATCGGTTGGAGAAATTAAAGTTCCGAAAACCAAGCAAAATATGTAAGGAATAGTTATACCTAAAAGCGGTGCGATATAATAAAGTAGAACAGAAATAATTAAAGCTGATAAAACGACACTTACTGTCGAATAAATCATGATAGGAACTTTTTGTTCTTTCAAATCAAACATGTTTACGTGCAAAGCTCCTGCGAATAAAAGAAAGTTCAACATTGCTCCCATCAGGATTTCGTTGAAATCAAATTCTTTTATCAGATCAAAAAAGTGTTTTGTCGTAGCAGGAAAATAAGAATCTCCTAACAGGCGAATTCCAACTGAAACCAACATCGCAATAATCATGATTCCGATGGTTCCTGGAAGTTTTAAAAATCTTAAATTTAAATAGGCGAAGAATGATGCCAATACAATTAGCACCGAAAATGTGTAGTATAATTCCATAAAATGTGATTTTTACAAAAATAGCTGTATCATTATTTAATCAAAAATTTCAGGGTTTGAATTAACACAACTTTATAATTTGTTAAATAAGTTTCAATTATTTTTGAAAGTTTAAAAACTTTCACCTACATTTGACTCATGGAATTCAAAGAAGCAAAAAATAAGTTTGTACAAACCTGGGGAGCATTAGGTTCTCAATGGGGAATTAATAAAACGATGGCGCAAATCCATGCTTTATTAATGGTCTCAAACGAGCCTGTTTCTATGGAAGACATTATGGAAGAATTGCAAATTTCGCGTGGCAACGCAAGTATGAACCTAAGAGCTTTAATGGATTGGGGAATTGTATACAAAGAATTTAAAGCAGGCGAAAGAAAAGAATTCTTTACAGCTGAAAAAGATTTGGACGAATTAGCAGTTAAAATTTCTAGAGAAAGAAGCAAAAGAGAAATTAAGCCAACGCTGAAAATCTTAAAAGAAGTTTCGACAATTGAAGCTAAAGATTCGGCAGAAGAAAAACACTTCGTTGATCAAACCACTAAACTCTATGATTTTGTTTTAAAAGCAGATAATATGTTGGACAAAATGACTGAATTTAATGATAACTGGCTTGGGAAATTGTTTATAAAAATGATGAAATAAAAAAAATTTAATTCAAACTTTCAATTTTTTCTGAAAGTTTAAAAACAATAGTAACTATGAAAACAACTTTTAAAATAATGGAAATTATCAATATTTGTGCATTAACGTTTTTACTCGCAGGTGCTTATGGAATAGCAATTACAGGAGCATTACAAGTTTTAGCTGCATTTCTATTTCTTATTTTGTTTCCGAAAAACAAATTCATTTACATTTATTTCTCACTCGTAATCTTTTTCTTTTTGATCTGGGATGGAGAATTTACTTGGCTTTTCTTATTACCAGTTGCCTTAATATTCTTTCTAACGTTTATTATCTATAATCAAAAAAAGAAATTATGAATTTCAACATTATTGGATATTTAATCTATCTCGGCATTACAACTTTCATCATTCTAAAAGTTGGAAAAATCTGCTACAAAAACGGAAATATTTACGTTGCAGATTTAATCCCAAATCACGCGGATATTTGTCAAAGAATAAATCACGTTTTGCTCTTGGCCTACTATCTTTTGAACATTGGCTATTGTGCAATGACTTTAATTTCCTGGCAAAAAATTATCTCTTCTACTCAAGTAATTGAAACGATTTGCATCAAAACAGCTGTCATAATTTTTATTATTTCAATCCTACATTACCTCAACATTTTAATTATAACTAAATACATTCAAAAATTAATTAACAACAACAAAAACTAAATATTATGGAAACTACAAAAATCTTAATCGGATACGGAATTTACTTGCCAGTTGCTTTATTTTTAACTTATTATGTTTCTAAGACTCTTTTTAAAAACGGGAAAATTTTTATGTTGGACATTTTTAAAGGCCGAGAAGAAATCGCTGAAGCAACCAACAAACTTTTTGAAACGGGATTCTATCTTTTAAATATTGGTTTTGCATTAATGATTCTAGAACTGCAATTAAGCCAAGACAGTTATCAGGAATTAATTGAAAGATTGAGTTATAAAATTGGTGGATTTTCTATTTATCTTGGCATAATGTTGTTCTTCAATTTATATTTCTTTTTTAGAGGAAAAAGAAAAGCTAAGGAAGCGCAGCAAGAAGAAAGATTGGTTTTTAAAGCTTAAATATTTACTGTAAGGATTTGCCACTAATTACACAAATTTTCACTAATTATTTTTAATGCAGACTGTACACATTTTAAAAATTCGTGTAATTCGTGTAATTCGTGGCTAAAAAAATCAACACAATGAACAAACTCATTATAGCATCTGGAACTGGTTTTCTCGGACAAGTTTTAGTAAATCATTTCAAAAATAAATTTGAAGAAATTGTAATTCTGACTCGAGGAAAATCTCAGACAATTGACAGAATTAAATATGTAAACTGGAATGCCAGAACTTTTACAGGTTGGGAAAAGGAATTAGAGAATGCAACGGTTTTAATTAATCTCGCAGGAAAATCGGTTGATTGCCGTTATACGAAAGAGAATAAAAAAGAAATTCTTTGGTCTAGAATTGAAAGCACGAAAATTCTAAACAAAGCAATTTTAAAATGTCAAAATCCGCCTAAACATTGGCTGAATTCATCAACCGCAACTATTTATCGTTTTTCATTAGATAAACAAATGGACGAAACTGATGGTGAAATTGGAAATGACTTTTCTATAAATGTTGCCCTTTCTTGGGAAAAAGCATTTTTTAAAACTGAAACTCCAAGGACGTTAAAAACAGCTTTGCGAACTTCTATTGTTTTAGGCAAAAATGGTGGCGCTTTTATTCCATTAAAGAATTTGGCAAAAATTGGTTTTGGAGGAAAACAAGGAAATGGCAATCAGTTTGTGAGCTGGATTCATGAAGATGATTTTGCAAATGCGGTTGATTTTATTATTGAAAAAGAAATTTCAGGAATTGTAAATGTTGTTTCTCCTACTCCAATTCGAAATATTGATTTTATGCAGAAACTTAGAAAAGCGGTTGGTTTTCCATTCGGAATTCCGTTAAATAAATTTTTCTTAGAAATTGGCTCTTTTATCATTCGAACGGAAACGGAATTGGTTTTGAAGAGCAGAAATGTAATTCCGAGTCGGCTTTTGGAAAATGGGTTTGAATTTAAGTTTGGGGAGATTGATGATGCTTTTAAAGATTTAGTAAAATAATATTACGTCTTTTTTGTCATCCCGAGGAACGAGGGATCACACTAGAGAATCGACAAAGATTGACGATTTTGATTGCGGAGTTTCTAGTGTGATTTCTCCCTTCGCTCGAAATGACAAAACAACACACAAAACAAAGAAAATCATGACAACAATAAATCTCACAACCAAAATAAAAGCATCTAAACAAATCGTTTTTGATGTCTCAAGAAACATAGACATTCATCAGCAATCAGCAAGTCCGTCAAAGGAAAAAGCTATTGACGGCATAACTTCAGGTCTAATAAATTTAAACGAAACGGTAACTTGGCGTGGCAAACATTTCGGATTTTATCTCACACACAAAAGCTGTATTACAGCAATGAATCTCTATGATTATTTTGTAGATGAAATGGAGAAAGGCAAATTCAAATCGTTTAAACATGAACACTTTTTTGAAGAAGAAAATGGTTTTACAATTATGAAAGACAAATTGCAATATGAAACGCCGTATGGAATTTTCGGAAAATTATTTGACAATCTGTTTTTAAAAAATCATCTGCAAAATTTTCTTCTAGAAAGAAATAAAGTTCTAAAAAAACATGCAGAATTCACTAACTGTTATTAGTTGCTTTTGTTGCCATTGTGTAATACAAAAATATGGTAAGCGTATTTATAAATAAATGTTCTAAAAAAACATAAATACTCATTGGAGGCATAAACCAACTAAAAACACATGTTCCTAAATAAGCGCTGATAAACAACATTGCTCTTTGATAAAAAATTACAATATTCTTATTAATATGAAATAAAACCAATAAGAATAAAGCCAGTGTATTATTAACTGCAATTGCAAAAACTAAGGAAAAAGCGCAAACAAAAATGGTAACTCCAAAATAAGAATCAATCAAAACTGGCCAGACAAAACAGATAAAGAAATTCCACCCAAAGAATAATGCCCAAAATTGTAAAAACGTAAAACGAAATCTCAGAAAATATATTATTTCTTTTCCCTGTTCTTCCATAAATAATTTAAGTTTAAATTTTACAAAAAAACCACCATCAGCCACCAAAAAATTGGAACAGCTTCTACCCAAAAAGAAGTATAATACTTAGATCGGTTTGGATTGGCGAAAATGATAAAAAGCATGAGCATAATGACCATTATCAAATTGATGAAGGCGTCATGATAATTAAAAGTTGATACTAAAATCTCCAAAAACCAAAACGGAACTAAAAGTGAAAGTCCTAAAATCTTGGTTCTTTTTACTCCGATTGTCTGCGGAACGGTTTGTAAATGTGGGTCATCGTTAGCCAAATCTAAAATTTCAAAAACCAGAATCAGCACAAAAACCAGTATAAAACGCTGAATGCATTTAATGAAAAAATCTGTGGTAAACGGAATTTCAGCATTTATTAATGGTAAAACTAAAGTCGCTCCAACCCAGCAAAGTGCGACAATATAAATTTTTACACCTGCCCAGTTTCTGGCATTTTTTCTGTTTGGAAAAAAAGGTAAAGTATAAAGCGCCGTTATGGCAAAAATTCCGACTGAGACTATTTGCGTAATTCTCTTTAAATGGAAAAAATAATAACCGACTAAAGCGACCGAAATAAAACTCAAAACGGCAATAATTTTTAGTTGCGTTCCTATTGGATTTTTCTTTACGCGAACCAGCGCATCATATTTTACGAAATTATATCCTACAATTGTTCCAAAAAAAACAAAAAGCGCCATCGGTTCATCATATTGAATATGAAACACATGAAATGTTATTCGCACAAGTGCATAACACGACAAAGCCACATGAATACTGCTATTTAGATAAAAATCTAAGATGCGTTTTGATACTATCATACCTCAAATCTAATCTTTTATTAACAAATCATACCATTAGTTAGAAATTTGATAAAAAATGAAGTTAAAAATACCTAATAAATTATTAATAATACTTAATTTTGCGGCACAAAAAACAACACATTTACTTTTAAATGTGATTCGCGCAGTAAAAGTGCACGAACACATTAATTTTAAAAAACTTAGATAGCTACATGAAAACAGATGCTTTTGCTTTAAGACACATTGGTCCAAGAGAAACCGATCTTCAGCATATGCTGAAAACAATTGGAGTTGACTCAATTGAGCAACTTGTTTACGAAACCCTTCCGGATGATATTCGTTTAAAAGCACCTTTGAATTTAGATCCTGCAATGACAGAATATGAATTTGCAAATCATATTCAAGAATTAGGAAAGAAAAATAAAGTATTCAAATCGTACATTGGTTTGGGTTATCACCCAACTATCGTTCCTGCTCCAATTCAAAGAAATATCTTTGAAAACCCAGGATGGTACACAGCTTACACGCCTTACCAAGCAGAAATTGCACAAGGTCGTTTGGAAGCTATTTTAAATTTCCAGACTACAGTTATCGAATTAACAGGAATGGAAATCGCCAACGCTTCTTTGCTTGATGAAGGAACTGCTGCTGCAGAAGCTATGGCTTTATTATTTGATGTTCGTACAAGAGATCAAAAGAAAAACAATACACATAAATTCTTCGTTTCTGAAGAAATTTTACCACAAACTTTATCTGTACTTCAAACACGTTCAACTCCAATCGGAATTGAATTGGTTGTTGGAAATCACGAAACATTTGATTTTTCAAATGAGTTCTTCGGAGCTATTTTACAATATCCAGGAAAATACGGTCAGGTAAACGATTACAGTGCTTTTGTTGCTAAAGCAAAAGAAAATGAAATCAAAGTAGCTTTTGCTGCTGATATTTTATCACTTGCAACTTTAACTTCTCCGGGAGAAATGGGAGCTGCTGTAGTGGTTGGAACAACTCAGCGTTTTGGTGTTCCGATGGGTTATGGTGGACCTCACGCTGCATATTTTGCAACCAAAGATGAATACAAACGTTCTATGCCGGGTCGTATCATCGGAGTTTCTGTTGATACAAATGGAAACCGTGCTTTACGTATGGCTTTAGGAACTCGTGAACAACACATCAAACGTGAAAAAGCGACTTCAAACATCTGTACTGCTCAGGTTTTATTAGCAGTTATGGCTGGAATGTACGCTGTTTACCACGGACCAGAAGGTTTGAAATATATTGCAAACAAAGTTCACGCCTCTGCAGTGACTACTGCTGAAGCTTTAAATAAATTAGGAGTTTACCAAATTAACTCAGCTTACTTTGATACAATCTTAGTAAAAGCTGATGCTCAAAAAGTAAAAGCGGTTGCTGAGAAAAACGAAGTAAACTTCTTCTATCCTGATGCTGAATCAGTTTCGATTTCATTTAACGAAACAACTTCGATTTCTGACATCAACCAAATTATTGCGATTTTTGCTGAGGCTTTAGGAAAAGAAACGGTTTCTGTTTCTGAATTAAGTGAAGCTAGCCAATTACCGGCTTCACTAGAAAGAACTTCTTCTTTCTTGACACATGATGTATTCAACAATCATCATTCGGAAAGCCAATTGATGCGTTACATCAAAAAATTAGAGCGTAAAGATTTATCATTGAATCACTCGATGATTTCTTTAGGTTCTTGTACTATGAAATTAAACGCAGCTTCTGAAATGTTACCTCTTTCAATGCCAAACTGGAACAGCATTCACCCGTTTGCACCAGTTGAGCAAGCGGAAGGTTACATTACAATGCTTAAAAAATTAGAGCAGCAATTAAATGTAATTACTGGATTTGCTGGAACAACTTTACAGCCAAACTCAGGAGCTCAAGGAGAATATGCAGGTTTAATGGCTATTCGTGCTTACCACATGTCAAGAAACGAAGGTCACCGTAATGTATGTTTGATTCCTTCATCTGCTCACGGAACAAATCCTGCTTCTGCTGCGATGGCTGGAATGAAAATCATTGTTACTAAAACAACTCCAGAAGGAAATATTGACGTAGAAGATTTAAGAGCAAAAGCTATTGAACACAAAGATGACTTATCTTGTTTAATGGTAACGTATCCTTCTACTCACGGAGTTTACGAATCTTCAATTATTGAAATCACAAAATTAATCCACGAAAACGGCGGATTAGTATATATGGATGGTGCAAACATGAACGCACAAGTTGGATTAACAAATCCTGCTACAATTGGCGCTGACGTTTGTCACTTAAACTTACACAAAACATTCGCTATTCCTCACGGTGGTGGCGGACCTGGTGTTGGACCAATTTGTGTGAACGAAAAATTAGTTCCGTTCTTGCCAACAAATCCAATCTTAAAAGTAGGCGGTGAACAAGCAATTACAGCTATTTCATCTGCTCCTTACGGATCTGCTTTAGTATGTTTAATCTCTTACGGCTACATCACTATGATGGGTGCTGACGGATTAAAAAGCGCTACAGAGCACGCTATCTTGAATGCCAACTACATGAAATCTCGTTTCGAAGGACACTACCCAATTCTTTACACTGGAGAATGCGGAAGAGCTGCTCACGAAATGATTTTAGATTGCCGCGCATTCAAAGAAAACGGAATTGAAGTTGGTGATATCGCTAAACGTTTAATGGATTACGGTTTCCACGCTCCTACGGTTTCTTTCCCTGTGGCTGGAACTTTAATGATCGAGCCAACTGAATCTGAAGATTTAGCTGAGTTAGACCGTTTCTGTGATGCTTTAATTTCAATCAGAAAAGAAATCGAAGCAGCAACTGCAGATGATAAAAACAACGTATTGAAAAATGCACCGCACACATTAGCAATGTTAACTTCTGATTCTTGGGATTTCCCTTATTCTAGAGAAACTGCAGCTTACCCATTAGATTATATCGCTGACAATAAATTCTGGCCATCTGTTCGTCGTGTAGATGACGCTTACGGTGACAGAAATTTAGTTTGCAGCTGTGCTCCTATTGAAGCTTACATGGAAAGCTAAAAATTAGTTTTCTAATAAATATCCAAACCCGACAGATTTTTAAAACTTGTCGGGTTTTGTTTTGTTTCAAGTTTCAGGTTTCAGGTTTCAACATAACGTGAAACCTGAAACTTTTTTCAAAGAAAACACCAAAGAAGAAATCTGATTTAAAGAAACATAACTTTTAGCCAATGTTTTGTGAAATTATTTTCAGAAAATCAAAATAACATTAAAAAAACTTCACATTCATAATCGCCTTCAATCGTTTGAAATCTAGGAAATATTAAAAAATCATTAACAGAAACACAATATATCATCCAAAAAATTGTTATTTCATAATTATATGCATGCATACTATTTTTTATGATAGTTATCATAATATTATTTATACATTAGCGCTAAATTTATCGGATAATTAAGGGAAATAATGAAAATAAAAATAATTGGTATTGGGAGTTACATTCCTAATTTAGAAGTAAAAAACACAGACTTTGACAAACATATTTTTTTGAATGAAGATGGAACTCCATTTGGCTATCCGAACGAAGTCGTAATTAAAAAATTTAAAGGTATTACTGGAATTGAAAATCGCCGTTATGCCGAACCACAATACACAGCATCTGACCTAGCTTTTTTTGCTGCTCAAAAAGCAATTGCAAATGCAGGAATCGATGCCGAAACTTTAGACTATATTATCATCGCCCATAATTTTGGAGATGTAAAACCAGGAACTACTCAATCTGATATTTTACCGAGTTTAGCAACACGTGTTAAACACAAACTAGGAATTAAAAATCCTAAGTGTGTGGCTTACGATATTATTTTTGGATGTCCAGGATGGATTGAAGGCGTTTTACAAGCGAATGCTTTCATCAAATCTGGAATGGCAAAAAGAGTAATGGTAATTGGTGCCGAAACTTTATCAAGAGTTGTGGACGACCATGATCGTGATTCAATGATTTATTCTGACGGCGCTGGCGCTTCAATTTTAGAAGCCTCAACAGACGAAACAGGATTATTGGCTTACGAAAGTGCCACTTACGCAACTGATGAAGCTAATTATCTTTTCTTTGGAAAATCATACAATAAAGATTTAGATCCAGATACGAAATACATTAAAATGTACGGACGTAAAATTTACGAATTTGCTTTAAGCAATGTTCCGTGCGCAATGAAAAGCTGTTTAGATAAAAGCGGAATTGCAATAGATGAAGTTAAAAAAATCCTTATTCATCAAGCAAACGAAAAAATGGACGAAGCGATCATCGAACGTTTCTACAAATTATACGACAAAACAGCTCCTAAAGATATCATGCCAATGAGTATTCACGATTTAGGAAACAGCAGTGTTGCAACTGTTCCTACTTTATACGATTTAATTCTTCAAGGAAAAGTTGAAGGCCACGAAATCAACAAAGGTGACGTTCTTATTTTTGCTTCGGTTGGAGCAGGAATGAACATTAATGCTTTTGTTTATAGATATTAAAATTTAAAGTCGAGTGAAATAATCTCGCAAAGACGCGAAGTCGCGAAGTTTTTTTTAACCATATAAGTAATATAAGACATATTAAGTTTTCTCTTAATTGAACTTAGATTACTTATATGGTTTATTTTTTTATCAAAACTTTGCGACTCCGCTCCCGATAGTTATCGGGATTGCGAGAAATCCATTTTAAAACTTAGCACCTCAACTGAATACTAAAAACTGAACACTGAATACTTTTTTAGTATATTTGCGACCTAATTAACAATTCATGAACGAGAGATTCGTTCGCAATGACTATGTACGAAAAAACGTTTCCGAATAAAAGATTCAAACTTACTTTAGAGTTTTTAAAAAAACACGTTAGCACATCTGAAACCATTTTTGATTTTGGCGTACCAAATCCATTTTCTAAAATAATGGAAGAAAACGGTTATACTGTAAAAAACACTAAAGGAGAAGATTTAGACAACGATCATACTGCTTTACAAACAGAAGAATATACTGTTTTTACAGCATTTGAAATTTTCGAACATTTACTAAATCCTTACACGATTTTACAGAATGTAAAATGTGACAAATTATTAATTTCAATTCCGTTGCGTTTATGGTTCTCGCCAGCATATCGTTCTAAAACCGATATGTGGGACAGACATTACCACGAATTTGAAGATTGGCAATTGGACTGGCTTTTAGAAAAAACGGGATGGAAAATTACAGACCGCTTACAATTTACACATCCAGTAAAAAAACTTGGAATCAGACCGTTATTAAGATATTTCACTCCGAGATATTATATTGTTGTTGCGGAAAAGATTAAATAAATTCCAAATTTTAAATTCCAAATTCCAATTTTAACCATATCGTTAAGATTGGAATTTGGAATTTTAGAAGATTGGGATTTATTCTCAAGGTTTGGAATTTGGAATTTAAAAATTGGAATTTAAAATGAAATATTACATCGTCATTCCTGCGCACAATGAGCAAGACTTAATTGGCTTGACTTTACAATCTTTGATTACACAAACCGTTTTGCCTTCAAAGGTTGTAGTCGTAAATGACAATTCAACTGATAAAACAGAAGAAGTTGTTTTAGGATTTGCAAAAGAAAATCCATACATTTCTGTTGTAAACAAAACTTCAGATGCGATTCATTTGCCAGGAAGCAAAGTAATTCAGGCATTTCAAAAAGGTTTTGAAACTCTGGATTCTGATTACGATATTATTGTAAAAATAGATGGCGATTTAATTTTTCCTCCAAACTACTTTGAAACCATAATCAAACATTTCGAATCTGATCCAAAAATCGGAATGGTTGGCGGATTTTGTTATATTGATAAAAACGGCGAATGGGTTTTAGAAAATCTAACCGATAAAGATCATATTCGAGGAGCTTTAAAAGCGTATCGCAAAGAAACTTTTCAGCAAATTGGCGGTTTAAAACCAGCGATGGGTTGGGATACTGTAGATGAATTACTTTGCAAATATTACGATTGGAAAATAGTTACAGACCAATCTTTACATGTAAAACATCTAAAACCGACTGGTGCAAATTACAACAAAACAGCTCGTTATAAACAAGGCGAAGCTTTTTATACTTTAGGTTATGGTTTTTGGATTACGGCAATTGCTTCGGCAAAACTGGCGATGATGAAGAAAAAACCATTTCTATTTTTAGATTACATTAAAGGATTTATGAAAGCTAAAAGCGCCAAAACTCCTTTACTTGTAACTCCTGAACAAGCTACGTTTATTAGAAATTATCGTTTAAAAAAAATGAAAGAAAAGTTAATTTGAGCAGTAAAACACTCGAAAAAACTGAACTCATAACCCAAAACTCATAACTTCTTTTTACCTTAGCCAATATTTAAAACTTATGATGCTAATTCGTTATTTATCCCAAATAGGAAAATATTTTTTAATGCTGAAAGAAATTTTCAATAAACAGACCAAATGGTCGGTTATGAAAAATTTAATTTTCAAAGAAATAGACGATTTGATTATTGATTCACTTGGAATTGTATGCTTTATTTCTTTCTTCATTGGAGGAGTTGTTGCTATCCAAACGGCATTAAACTTAACTAATCCTTTGATTCCAAAATATCTAATTGGTTTTGCAACGCGTCAATCTGTAGTTTTGGAGTTTGCTCCTACTTTTATTTCGGTAATTATGGCTGGAAAAATGGGATCTTACATTACTTCAAGTATCGGAACAATGCGTGTAACAGAACAAATTGATGCTTTAGAAGTTATGGGAGTTAACTCAGTAAACTACCTTGTTTTTCCTAAAATTATAGCTTTATTAATGTACCCTTTTGTAATCGGGATTAGTATGTTTTTAGGAATTTTTGGAGGATGGCTTGCTTGCGCTTACGGAGGATTTTCAACGGGCGCAGATTTTATTATGGGAGCACAGAAAGATTTCATACCCTTTCATATTACGTATGCCTTTATCAAGACTTTAATCTTTGCTATGTTATTGGCAACAATTCCGTCTTTTCATGGTTATTATATGAAGGGTGGTGCATTAGAAGTTGGTAAAGCAAGTACAACATCGTTTGTATGGACATCGGTTACTATTATCCTTCTAAATTATATATTAACTCAATTATTATTAGGATAATGATAGAAGTAAAAAATATAGAAAAATCATTTGGTGACAGCAAAGTTTTAAAAGGCGTTTCGACGGTCTTTGAAACTGGAAAAACCAATTTGATTATTGGACAAAGTGGATCTGGAAAAACAGTTTTATTAAAAACGTTGTTAGGAATTCACACGCCAGACTCAGGAACAATTGAATTTGACGGAAGAGTTTATTCTGACTTAGATAAAGATGAAAAACGTGACTTGAGAACTGAAATCGGAATGGTATTTCAAGGTTCTGCATTATTTGACTCTATGACTGTTGAAGAAAATGTGGCTTTTCCATTAAAAATGTTTACCAATAATAGCAAAGGACAAATCAAAGAACGTGTTGATTTTGTTTTAGAAAGAGTAAATCTGGTAGACGCTCATAAAAAATTACCTTCTGAAATTTCTGGAGGTATGCAGAAACGTGTGGCAATTGCGCGAGCTATTGTAAACAATCCCAAATATTTATTTTGCGATGAGCCAAACTCAGGTTTAGATCCAAATACTTCGATTTTGATTGATAACTTGATTCAGGAAATCACAAAAGAGTACAATATCACTACCGTAATCAACACGCACGATATGAACTCTGTAATGGAAATCGGTGAAAATATCGTTTTCTTAAAAAAAGGATTAAAAGCTTGGCAGGGAACTAAAGAAGAAATCTTTAGAACCGATAATGAAGCAATCGTCAAATTCGTTTATTCTTCAAACTTATTTAAGAAAGTACGTGAAGCTTATTTGAAAGGATTATAGTCTTTTAAATTCCAATATTTTAAAATCCCAAATTCCAATGGTAGTAAACTTGGAATTTGGGATTTTTTTATTGATTTTTCCAATTATTGGAATTTGAAATTTATGTATTGGAATTTTTTAAAGTAATTAATTCAACCTCCGCATTTGGATTAAAAAGATAGGTTTTTCCTGAGCTGATTTCTAAACACTCAAAACGTTTTGTGCGAACAGCTATTTTCTTAAAAACTTTACCATTTTTGATTCTAAAAATACTCCCATAGGGAATTTCAAAAACATAGTTCTTGTCATTCTCTTTGTCATATTGCTTTAAAGCCAAAGAAAGAGTTGTATCTGTATCACTACTTGCTGAAGGATTTTTGAAATGCCTCGCCAACAAAGGTAAAATATGTCCTGGAAATATTTCTGGCCGAATAAAAGGAACCATCAATCTTTGAAAAGTAAATTTCCATTCATTACCATGCGGTTTTATATTTCTTCCAAACCTTTCAAAAGCAACCAAATGTGCAATTTCATGAATTAAAGTGATTAAAAACCTGTATTTATTCAAACTAGCATTAACCGTAATTTCATGCTTTCCACTCGGACCGCGTCTATAATCTCCATGACGCGTCTGGCGTTCGTTTACAATTTTCAAATGAACCTGATTGGCCACTATCAAATCGAAAACGGGTTTTACCGCATGTTCTGGAATATATTTAGCTAAAGTTTCGCTCAAGGTAATTATGAATTATGAGTTTTGAGTTTTTTCTTTGACGTTATGATTATACTTTTTATGATCTTTAGCACTTCCTCACATTGCTTATGAATTGATTCAAATTCAGCATTAGAAATATAATTTGTTGCAATTAATATTTCTAACCAATACATTGACTCATCACATTCTTTTTGAGAAATTGACAGTTTATGAATAAAATCAGGTTTGCTTTGTGCATTTACAGCTTCACGAACATTTGCACCAACAGAGGTAACAGAACGTAAAAATTGTTTACTCATTATAAATTCTTTCCTTTCCGCAACTAGCCATTTATAAAAATTAACTCCTCTTACAGCTAACTCAAAACTTTTAGTTTTCACAATACTCTCACTCATAATTCATAACTCATAATTTATAATTAACTAAGGGTTTGTTGAAGAGACTTCTAAAACTTTTCCGTTAAAATACTTATTTCCGTTAAGCGTAAAATCATAAATATAAGTTGCCATTCCTTCTGCTGAAATTGGCGCTTGATAACCAGGGAAAGCTTCGTTTAGCATTTCGGTTTGAACAGAGCCAAGAGCCAAAACGTTAAAAGAAATTCCTTTTTCTTTATATTCTTCTGCTAGCAATTCAGTTAAAGTTATTACTGCTCCTTTACTAGAACTGTAAGCCGCTAATCCTGCAAATTTCAAACTTCCGCGAACTCCGCCAATAGAACTAATCGTAACAACATGGCTTCCTTTTTCTAAATACGGAATACAGATACGAGTTAAATTCGCCACTGCAAAAACATTCACTTTATAAATACTTTCAAAATCTGCTTGAGTAGTTTCTGTAAAAGGCTTTAAAAGTAAGGCTCCTGCATTATGAACTACTGCATCTACTTTTTTCCAAGTTGAAGAAAGGAAATTTTCAACTTGATCTAAAGCAGTTTCATCTGCCAAATCAACAGATAGACAAGTTATGTTTTTATTTTCTAAAAGTGCTTGCGGTATTTTTCTGGAAATGGCCAAAACTTGATGGCCGGCTTCAGCAAATTTCAAGGCTAATTCATAACCAATTCCTCTGCTTGTTCCTGTAACGATAATATTTTTCATGGAGCAAAAATAATCAAATGCTGTAAAACAGCCTCTTATTTATTCATGGTTATTTCTTGCGTAGGCGAAACCGCAATTTTGGTAACGGCTGGCAATAACTCTTGTGTGAATCTAGTTATATGAGGAATGTCCATTACTTTAAATTCATCTGAAACATGGTGATAAAAATCAAAATTTTCAAAATCAAAAGTACTTAAAGATTGACATGGTTTGCCAAAAGCTTGAAAGAATGAATAATTATCAGAACGGTAGAACAATTGATATTCTGCTTCTTTTGGCAAAAAGCCGATAGTGTTTTTCCCAGTGTATTCATTTATTTTTTGCGCCATATTAGATTTATCGAAACCAGTAATATAAGCTAGGTAATCTCTTTTCATCGGAACACCAATCATTTCAATATTTAATTGGGTATAAAGATTAAAATTCTGTTTTTTCAATTTCTGAACTAAACTTTTAGATCCTAATAATCCTTTTTCTTCGCCAGCAAAAAACGCAATTAAAATGCTTCTCTTATTCGATTTTGTTTCGCTAAAATATTTTGCCATTGCCGCTACAGAAGTCACCCCCGAAGCATCGTCATTTGCACCATTATTTATTTTATCGGCCTGATCTTTTTTCTCAATACCAATATGATCGTAATGCGCACTCAATACCACAAACTCTTTTTTAAGTTCAGGATCAGTTCCTTCAATAACACCAACAATATTAAAAGCTACCGGTTCAAAATTTGTTAACGTATCTCTATAGGTTTTAAAATAAGGTTTGATTTTATTTTTCTTCAAAAAATCTTCCAAGAAAACCGCAGCTTTTTCAATTCCTTTTGTTCCGGTTTCACGACCTTCTAATTCATCAGAAGAAAGGTATTTAAGAAAATCTGAGATTTCATTTTCTTTTACTTTATAGCTGATTTCTATTGGCTTTGAATCTGTTTTTACTTCATTTTCCTTCGTTGTTGAAGTTCCCGATTTACAGGCTAAAAAAATAACTGGAAGCAAAAAGTATAGCTTTCTCATGGTTTTCTGTTTTTATTGATGATTGATAATAAAATTTATTGGACTATAAACTTATGAAAAGTAATAGAATATTCATAAAAAAACCCTTTCAACTAAAAGCCGAAAGGGTTTAAAAAAAATTCTAAGATTATTTATCCAGCAATAACCGCTCTAGAAATTACGATTTTTTGAATTTCAGAAGTTCCTTCGTAAATCTGAGTGATTTTTGCATCGCGCATTAAACGCTCTACATGATATTCTTTTACATATCCGTTACCTCCATGAATCTGAACAGCCTCAACCGTTGTATCCATTGCAACTTGCGAAGCAAAAAGTTTAGCCATTGCACCGCTTACGTCATAACTCTTATGCTGATCTTTATCCCAAGCTGCTTTCATACATAAATGACGCGCAGCTTCGATATTAACTGCCATATCTGCCAATTTAAAAGCAATTGCTTGGTGGTTGCAGATTTCAGTTCCAAAAGCTTTACGCTCTTTAGAATATTTTAGAGCCAACTCATAAGCTCCAGAAGCAATTCCTAAAGCTTGAGATGCAATACCAATTCTACCTCCAGCAAGAGTTTTCATCGCAAATTTAAATCCGAAACCATCCTCACCGATTCTGTTTTCTTTTGGAACTTTCACATCAGAAAACATTAAAGAATGCGTATCAGAACCGCGGATTCCCATTTTTTGCTCTTTCGGGCCAATTGAGAAACCTGGCATATCTTTAGTCATAATCAAAGCATTAATTCCTTTGTGCTTTAATTCTGGATGAGTTTGTGCAATTACCAAATATACAGATGCAGTATTTCCGTTTGTAATCCAGTTTTTTGTACCATTAACTAAATAATGATCTCCCATATCAATCGCTGTCGTTTTTTGCGAAGTTGCATCACTTCCAGCTTCAGGTTCGCTTAAGCAAAATGCACCGTGAATTTCTCCAGAAGCTAAACCTGGTAAGTATTTTTGTTTTTGCTCTTCAGTTCCATATTCTTGCAATCCCCAGCAAACCAATGAATTGTTTACCGACATTACAACAGAAGCAGAAGCATCAACTTTAGAAATTTCCTCCATTGCAATCACATAAGAAATAGCGTCAAGGCCACTTCCTCCGTATTTAGGATCAACCATCATTCCCATAAATCCAAGCTCACCCATTTTTTTGATTTGCTCACTTGGAAAAATTTGTTTTTCGTCACGTTCAATAACTCCCGGCAATAATTCATTTTGAGCAAAATCTCTTGCTGCCTGCTGAATCATTAAATGTTCTTCGGTAAGATTAAAATCCATAGTAGTTTACTTTAAATGTTTTTCTCAACCAGATTTCAAAACAGATTTCTATAGTTGATGATTTTTTTATGTTTTTTGTGTTTTTTCGATGCCTTATTATTTTGTGCAAAGGCTTCCAAAGATAATTTTTTAATGTTTAAATTACAATGCGCGCATATAAAATTAATAGATCAGCAAAGATTACGATAACGTTTTCGTTATTATTTATATTTTTTTTCAAAAGAGCATCAATTTGACAACAATTTCTCTAAAATTTTTAATTGAAAAATTGGTTCAGAAAGAGTATTTAATTCTAAAAAAAGCCATTTTTAATCAGTCAGAAAATTAAACAATTCTTAAAATCAGTAAAACTACGTAAACCTACTCTTACTAAATTGATTGCTAATGCAATACAAAAATTAAACATGAAAATTTTAGTAAAAAAACATTTTCAATGTGACCTAAATATTGATAAATTACTATTATTTTTGCCCTAAAAATAAAAAATTGATGAATATGAAAAAGATTTTACTTTTACTGACAATCCTTCTAAGCTTGCAATTTTCTACTGTTTCAGCACAAACTCAAATCGATGTTAATGGCGTTACAGTTCCTAGAAAAATAGAATTTCTAGGCAAGTCATTACAATTAAACGGAGCAGGCGGAAGATCAAAAATGTGGTTAGAAGTTTATGTTCAGGCATTGTATTTATCTCAATTAACTCAAGATCCACAATTCATTATTGACAGTGACACAGAAATGGCTGTGAGAATCGAAATCACTTCTTCTATGGTTTCTTCTAGCAAATTAACAAAAGCAATGAATACAGGTTTTGAAAAATCTGCTGGTGCAAATTTGGAACAATTGCGCCCTAGAATTGAGCAATTAAAGAGCTTTTTAAGCGATGCCATTACAGAAAAAGATGTTTTCATTTTAGCGTACAATCCGTTAGATCAAAATGTTTACGTGAGTAAAAATGAAGTTTTAAAAGGAAAAATTCCTGGATTCGATTTCAAAAAAGCATTATTCGGAATCTGGCTTTCTGACAAACCAGTAGACGAAACTTTGAAAAAACACTTATTAGGACAATAAATCTTAATTTTTTAAATATTCCAAAAGCCGAAAACCAAATAGTTTTCGGCTTTTCTTTTTTGTTTTATAAATTTGATGCAAAATACATTATTCGCATTATTCTATTTTATACATTTACGCAAAATAAACATATCACAACAAAATGAAAGATTTATTACAACAATTTGAAAACAAAGCACCTGAAATTGTTTTCAATTGGAAAGATTCAGAAACAGAAGCCGAAGGGTGGACTGTTATTAATTCACTTCGCGGAGGAGCTGCTGGTGGAGGAACAAGAATGAGAAAAGGCTTAGACATGAATGAAGTTTTGTCTTTAGCAAAAACAATGGAAGTTAAATTCTCTGTTTCTGGTCCTGCAATTGGTGGCGCTAAATCTGGAATAAATTTTGATCCGAACGATCCTCGCAAAAAAGGTGTTTTACAGCGTTGGTACAAAGCGGTTTCTCCTTTATTGAAAAGCTACTACGGAACTGGAGGAGACTTGAATGTTGATGAGATTCACGAAGTAATTCCAATGACAGAAGAATGTGGTGTTTGGCATCCGCAAGAAGGAGTTTTCAACGGACATTTTAAACCTACAGAAGCTGATAAAATTAATAGAATCGGGCAATTGCGTCAAGGTGTAATTAAGGTTATCGAGAACCCAAAATTCTCACCAGACGTAACTAGAAAATATACAGTTGCTGATATGATTACTGGTTTTGGTGTTGCCGAAGCAGTTCGTCATTTTTATGCAACTTATGGTGGAGACATTAAAGATAAAAAAGCAATTGTGCAAGGTTTCGGAAACGTAGGCTCTGCAGCGGCTTTCTATTTAGCTGAAATGGGAGCAAAAGTTATCGGAATTATTGACCGCGATGGCGGATTAATAAAAGAAGAAGGTTTTTCCTTTGAAGAAATCAGAACTTTGTTTTTAAACAAAGACGGAAACAAATTAGTTGCCGACAATATGATTCCGTTTGAGGAAATCAATTCTAAAATCTGGACAATTGGCGCTGAGATTTTCACGCCTTGCGCCGCTTCAAGATTGGTAACTCAAGCTCAAATTGACAGTTTAGTTGCAAACAGATTGGAAGTTATTTCATGTGGAGCAAATGTTCCTTTTGCTGACAAAGAAATTTTCTTTGGTTCTATTATGGAAGAAGTAGACAGCAAAGTAAGTTTGATTCCTGACTTTATTTCAAACTGCGGAATGGCAAGAGTTTTTGCTTACTTCATGGAGAAAAAAGTTCAAATGACAGACGAGGCAATTTTTAATGACACTTCAGAAACTATTAAAAATGCGATCGTTAAAGCGCATGCTTTGAGTTCGTCTAAAACAAATATCAGTGCAACTGCTTTTGAGATTGCATTGAAACAGTTAGTGTAATATATTTTATACTTTAATATATAACGAGCCAGATTTTTATTTGGCTCGTTTTTTTTGTACCCATAGATTTTAACTTAAAGCACGCTAAGATATTTTACAATATCTAAATATTAAGTTCGCAAAGCTGTGTCTATATAAACTTTGTGAACTTTTATCTAAAGATTTCTCAAATTAAACAGATAAAAACTTTGCGTTTCTTTGCGTAAGCCTTTGTGAACTTTGCGTTATAATTAATTTCTAAAAACACTTAATGCGCGATTAAATTCTCCTTTCATTCTAAACAATTTTTACTACTTTTAAACGTTTTTAAAATAATACATTTCAAAATTTAGAATCTAAATGAGTTCGTCTATTTCTTCAGATCAAAAGAAATCATTGCTATTCACAACAGCTATTTATGCAATAATAATTCTATTGCTGTTTTTTATACGTTTCTGGCCTCCATACAATCCAGAGAATAACGTAGCTCTTGCTGATGGTGGCGGAGGTGGCGGTGGCGTAACCATAAATTTTGGAGACAGCGATTTAGGTTCTGGCGCTAATTATAAAAGCGAAGTTCTGGATGTAAAAAACAATGTAAAACAAGCTCCTGCAAAAGCAACTCCAGAAGAAGAATCGATAATTACACAGGAAAACACAACTGCCGATAATGATGTTGTAATTCCGACCAAAGAAAAACCAAAGAAACCTGTTCCAGTAGAAAAACCGATACAAAAACCTGTACCGGAGAAACCAAAAGTTTCTAATTCGACAAACGATGCATTAGCAAGCATTATAAAGGGTTCGAACAAAGGTGGTGACGGAGACGATAAAGCAGCAGGAAATAAAGGAAAATCTAACGGAAGTTTAAACTCTAGCGGTTACTACGGAAGTGGTGGTTCTGGCGGAGGAACTGGTGGCGGTAACGGAACCGGAAATGGCATTGGAACCGGAAGCGGTTACGGAGCAGGAACTGGTGGCGGTTCTGGCGGCGGAACTGGATATTCTTTAGGAAACAGAAAAGCATTATCTAAACCGGCACCAAAATATACTTGTAATGAAGAAGGTAAAGTTGTCGTTGAAGTTAGCGTGGATCAGAACGGAAAAACGATAAGCGCAACAGCTGGAATTAAAGGAACAACAAATACTGCGAAATGTTTACTAGATCAAGCAAGGATTGCCGCAATGAATACCAAATGGGAATCTGATAGTGATGCTCCTGCTAAACAAGTTGGAAAAATTATTTATAATTTTAGTTTGGATTAAAAACACGAATTACACAGATTTAAACTGTTATCATAGAAAAAGGCTTTCAGAAATCTGAAAGCCTTTTTTATTGAGTTTTATTTCGACATACTCACTTCGCCTCGTTTGTCATTTCTGTAAAGGTTAGATAATTCGGTAACAAAATTTAACTTTAATAAATTTTGTTAAGATGAGAAATAATAGTCAAGATTCGACTTTAGAGCGAAACTATTTAGAGAAGTATCGTTTTTTAATAAAAGAATATGAACAGGTAAAAAACAAAACACATCCATTGTATAAAAAGGCAATGGATTTTTATGCAGCAAATGACACGTGCAGAAAAAGTTTTTTAAAATATTATAACCGCTATAAGCAAAGTGGCAAGGCTTTAGATTTATTGCCTCAAAAGCGGGGTCCAAAATATAAAACCAGACGTCCTTTGCCTTTTATAGAGCAAAAAGTAATTGAATTAAGAGAAAAAGGAAACAACAGATATGAAATTGTTAGTATCTTAAATCCCAAATTAGGAAAACATACACCATCATATTCTGGAGTTTACAATATTTTAAAACGACATAAAATAAATAGATTAACTCCGAAGATTAAAAAGAATCATCAGAAAATAATCAAAGAAAGAATGGGACAGCTGGGTCATATTGATTGTCATTATTTAAGTAAAAGCATAATTCGCGGAGAAAACAAAAAACTCTATTTAGTCTGTGTAATTGATGATTACAGCCGGATTGCCTGGGCAGAATTGGTTCCTGACATTACCAGTTTAACTGTAATGTTTGCGTCATTAAAATGCTTAAACATCCTAAGCAGCCATTATGAAATAAAATTTGAAGAGATATTATCTGATAATGGCGCTGAATTTGGAATAAAAACAAGTAAAGTAAAGCACCAGCATCCTTTTGAAAGAATGCTGATGGAACTTGGAATCATACACAGATATACAAGACCTTACCGTCCGCAGACAAATGGCAAAGTAGAAAGATTTTGGAGAACTCTGGAAGAGGATTTATTGAGAGATACAGATTTTGATTCTCAAGAAGAACTAAAAGAAGAATTGCTGCAATATTTATATTATTACAATCATGAAAGACCACATCAGGGAATTGATGGAAAAAAGCCAATCGAAATGATAAATCCGTTACCGAAATAAGTAACTTTTACAATTTCGACGAAGGAGAAATCTTCGCGAGAAGCTCTACAAAGATTGGATATTCATTACGGAGTTACTTGTTGAGATTTCCTTCGTCGAAATGACAAGATTGTGGCACATTCCTTATTGTGATTGCTTCGTTCCTCGCAATGACTACTTCGGACTTGTGGCAATTACAAACTTCAAATTGTTCTTCACTCCTATCTGTAAAACATCTACTAAGTCTTGAACTTGCAGATTAAACGGAATTCGAACTACAACAGTTTGCTCTTTATCTGTTCCTATTTTAGACATTAAACTCGTTTCCAAGTTTTCAAAATCTACTTCTTGTTTGTCGATATAGAACTTTTTATCTTCGGTAACCGATAAACTAATTAGCTGTTTATTGGTCTTTTCATTCGCTTTAGCTTTTGGCAATGTCATCTTAATCACATTCGGATTTGCCAGTGTTGAGATAATTAAGAAAAACAACAGCAGGAAAAACATGATATCGCTCAAAGATGAAGTCGCAACTTCGGCGTGAAATCTTCTTTTTCTTTTAATAGACATGGCTTATGCTCTTTGAATTATATTGACAAATTCTAAAATCTGTTTCTGAATTTTTAAAGCAAAATTATCAATCTTTCCGTTCAATAAGTGGTAAGCGCTATAAGCAATAATCCCCACAATTAATCCAGAACCAGAACTGATCATTTTCTCGTATAAACCTCCAGAAATATTTCCGATACTAATATTTTCGGTAACCGAAATGCTGTAGAAAATTTTGATAACCCCAGAAATTGTTCCGATGAAACCTAGCGTTGGCGCTATACCAGCAATAAGTCCAAGATGGCCCAAATGTCTTTCCATTTCCCCAATTTCGATATCGGCAGCGCGGTCCATGTTGGCTTCAATCTCAGCGATTGGTCTTCCAATTACTAGAACACCTTCTTTCAAGATATTCCCAGCTGCAGTATTGTTTCTTTCTACAATCGTTCTTGCCAATTCAATATTTCCAGAATGTAATTTTTCGCCAATATCTTGCATTAATCTGCTGTCAATTCTTGAAGCACGGCTAATGTACATATAACGTTCAAAAATCAAGTAAATAGTGTAAAACAATAAAATCGCAATCGGAATTAAGAACACTCCCCCTTTCATAATGAAACCAAACATTGAAATTTCATTTTGCGGTGCTGCGATCTTTTCGACCACTACATTTGAAGCATTTGCGATTGTATCTGTTTGTAACTGAATAAAAGTAAACATATATTAATTCTGGTTTTTAATAATTAATTCTAAAAAATATTTGAAATTTGCAATAAAGATAATTTTCGCTGTAATATTAAACTACAAAAATCGAAATTTATTTCAATCAACAACCATTTTATCTAAACAAATGAACTATCAAGAGACTACCAATTGGATGTTTAATCAGCTTCCAATGTACCAATTGCAAGGTGCTTCTGCGTATAAAGAAGATTTAACGAATATCAAATTATTGGCAGCTCATCTTGGCAATCCGCAGAACGAGCTGAAATGCATTCACGTAGCGGGAACAAACGGAAAAGGTTCTACTTCGCACATGCTTTCTTCAGTTCTTCAAGAAGCTGGTTACAAAGTGGGTTTGTATACTTCTCCGCACTTAAAAGATTTTAGAGAAAGAATTAAAATCAATGGAAAAGAAATCTCAGAAGAGTTTGTTATTGATTTTGTAGCAAAACATAAATCCTTTTTTGAAGCTAATGATATGAGTTTCTTCGAAATGTCGGTTGGTTTGGCTTTTGATTATTTTGCCGCAGAAAAAGTAGATATTGCGCTTATCGAAGTTGGTTTGGGCGGAAGATTGGATGCTACCAATATTATTACGCCTTTGGTTTCGGTAATTACCAATATTGGTTTTGATCACACACAATTTTTAGGAAATACTCTGGAAGCCATTGCAGGCGAAAAAGCGGGAATTATAAAACCGAATGTTCCTGTTGTTATTGGCGAATATACCGATGAAACAAAACCTGTATTTTTGGCTAAAGCCGAAGAAAACAACTCGCCGATTTATTTTGCTTCAGATTTAATTGATCAGATTTATTTGTCTGATTTGATTGGAGATTATCAGTTTCATAATAAAAAAACGGTTCAGCAGACGATTTCGATTTTGAATAATGAAACCGATTTTAAAATTTCGACCGAACAACTAAAAGAAGGCTTACTGAATGTTGTAAAAAATACAGGTTTGCAAGGCAGATGGCAACAATTGGGAGAAGACCCGAAAATTATTTGTGACACAGCACACAACAAACACGGATTATCGGTTGTAATGAATCAGCTGAAAAACGAGAAATACGAAAAACTGCATATAGTTTTGGGTGTTGTAAATGACAAAGATCTGGATTCTATTTTACCGCTTTTCCCAAAAGATGCACAATATTATTTCTGCCATCCAAATTCGTCGCGAGCTTTGCCGGCTGAAACTTTAAAAAATGCAGCCGAAAGTTTCAGTTTAATAGGAGGAAAATACGATTCTGTTGAAATCGCTTTCGCGGAAGCAAAGAAAAATGCCTCAGAAAATGATTTTATTTACGTTGGCGGAAGCACTTTTGTTGTTGCCGAATTGCCTTTGAACTAAAATATACTTTTGATGTAGAAAAAACTTCAAAAAAATCATTTTAATAACAAATTCATAAACAAGGAGATATAAACTATTTTTAAAAAAGTTTTATTTTTTATTCGAATTTCTTTGCAGAACTCAAAAACTAGCGTATATTTGCACTCGCAATCACAAACGATAGCAACCTAGTAAAATAGGGCGATTAGCTCAGCTGGTTCAGAGCACCTCGTTTACACCGAGGGGGTCGGGGGTTCGAACCCCTCATCGCCCACAAAGAAACTCCTTAAGAAATTAAGGAGTTTTTTTTGCTTATTTTATTTCCAGAATTCCCACCATTTTTTTTCGCCTATTTCCTCTCTAGAAATATTCTCTGTGTCTTTCATGTTATTCTGTTGAAAATTTCTATTGTTCGAAACAAAATTTATTTTTCTGTCTGTAAATAAAGCAGAAGAATAATCATTAACAAAATCCTGAATTTTAACATCAAAAGAATTGAAATTCATTCGTACATTTTTAAGTGTTTCTTCTTGTCTTTTTTCAACTTTGGCTAGCAATAACAAAATAGTCAATGCATAAGGTTGCTCATCACAAGTTTTATAGGCGAATCTTTCCAGATAATCTAATGCATCATCATTGAAACCACCACAATATGACTGAATTAAATCAATTATGGCTTTATCCTTTGAGTTTTTAATTAATAAATTATTCTCGTAAAAATAAATATCAATTAAATCGATGTAATTATTAACAATCAGTTGCTTCTCCTTATCTATTTCAATCAATTTGATATAAGCTTTGCCAAATCCGTCTTTTAAATATAAATCGGAAATTTCATCTACTATTTTATATGTTTCAGTAGCTTTTAATTTATTTTCAGTTTCATTTAACTCTCCTAAAATTTTCAAAAACCCTTCGTGATGCTCATTCATCTTTCTTCTTTTTAATATTTTAATATAAAAAGTAAATCTAACTAATTTATTTTTACGAGCATAATAAACAACAGATCTTCAAAAAGAGGAATTATTCTATTGAAATTTTCTTCAAATCCTGTAAAAAATGGTTTGCAAACAGGCTCGTAAAAGTTATTTTTAAGTTTAATTCAACACAATCTTGTCATTTTGAGGAACGAGAAATCACACTCGGAAATCGACACAGATTGGCGAAATACTTTACGGAATTTTTAGTGTGATTTCTCGTCCCTCGAAATGACAAATCTTTGTCTAAAATCAAGACTGAGAACAGAATTCAAAATCCTTACCATAAAAATCGTATTTTTGTTTACCGCTCCCCAAGAAAATCTGTAACATACATTTAAAATCTGTTTTTTACAGTTCTGGTTTATTCACTTAATTATTATCTTTGAATTATGAGCACACTATCAAGACCAAAACACATCGGAAGAAATATTAGCCGTATTCGTGAACTTCGCGATATGAAACAAGAAGCATTGGCACAAGCTTTAGGCACTAGTCAACAAACGGTTTCTGCTATTGAAAACAGTGAAACTATAGACGACACAAGACTAGCTGAAGTTGCAGAAGCGCTTGGCGTTACACCTGAAGGCATTAAGAATTATAGTGATGAAACTATTTTAAGTATTATCAATAATACATTTAATAGCCATGACACTTCAACAATAAATGGAATCAATGTTCAACCTACTTTTAATCCACTTGATAAAATTGTAGAACTTTATGAGCGTTTAGTACAAGCAGAAAAAGACAAAGTTGAATATCTCGAAAAAATAGTAAAAGGAAAATAACCTTTTTAAAGCATAAAAAAACTCCATTATTCCTAATGGAGTTTTTTTATGCTTTAGAACCCTTCATAAATAGCCACTGAAAATTATCTATTAATAATTTCCTGGATTTTTTCACCAAGCTCTTCAGAATAACCATCGAATTTTTCAACTAGTTTCCCATCTGGCGCAAAAAGATAAAATGTTGGAGTCCCAAAGACTTTGTATTTTGCATAAGTTTCGCTAAATCTTCCTTGTTGATCCCACACAACGTTGGAATCTTTTGAATGTTTTTTAACCAATCCTTCAAAATCTTTTCTTTTTTTGTCTACATAAAAAGTGACAATATCCAGTTTGTTTGAATTGTTGTTTTTCAATTCATCAAGTTTCGGAATTGCCTTTAAACACCAACTACAGTAAAGCGTTGAAAAATCAAGTAAAATATATTTTCCATTAAAATAGCCTGAGAACTTTACCGCTTTTTCAGTTTGATCTACTCCCGAAAAATCATAAAATTTATCTTCAATTTTTAAGTCTGGATATTTCACATGACTTTCAATGGTTTTAAAATAAATAGAATTTCTTAATTCAGGTTTTACTTTATCCAATAAATCCTTAACTTCATTCAATGGAATTTCTGTTTTATAAGAATTAAGCAAGCTTAATCCATAAAATGAATTAATATGATTTCGAATGAATTCATTTTGAATATAATCTAGTTCCTTATCAATTTTTATAATTATTCCATACGGCTCTTTTCGGGACCAATATGCATTTTGCAAGCTATCATTCCATTTTTTCTGATCTCTAAGTAAAAACATATTCTTTACCAATTGATCTCTTTCTATCATTAGTCTCTTTTCCTTCTGATCAAACAAGTAGCGTTCTTTATCAAATTTAGCTCCTTGAAGCTGTACATCATATGGAAAATCTTGAATTTTTGCGTTTATTACAACATCTTCATTGCCAATAAAAAAAGACAAATTCTTTGTTTCATCTCCTTTTCCAACATATAAATAAACTATAGAAGGAGCATCGTCTAAAAAACCTTTCAATTGAAACTTTTTATTTTTCAAGTAACAACTATCAATAATTATCCCTTGTTTTTCAATTTGCACAATAGTATTTTCTTTAAATCCTTCTAAAACACCTGATACTTTAAAACCTTTTTGAGCATTAATTGTAATAAAAAACATCAACAATAGAAGCGTAACAAATTTATTCATAGATTTTTATATTTTTTTTCAATGTGCTATAAATAGAACATGCATTTTTAACAGAAGTAAATTCAGAATTCCAAATCGAATTTATAAAAAAACAGTATAAATCAAAGTTGCATTCGAGGTATTTTTGCAAGAAATTTACACTTCCAAAAAATTATTATTAAGCCAAAGTAATTCAAATTGAAATTAATTAATTCTATGAAAACAAAAATTTTATCCGCCTTCGCTTTAATATTATCATTTGCTGCATTTGCACAATCAGAAAAAGTAAATTTTTCTGAAGAATTCAAAAAAGAGAATCAAGGAAAATCGACAGTTGAAATTAATGAAGTAAAAGAACTTCTTACGATCATGTTAGCAATTACCGATTTTGGATTAGGAAACGATGATATGTTTGAACAAAAAGGAGATTATTACCAACGCGTTTTGAAACAATTCAAGTCTTATAAAGATGAACCAATTATCAAGACAATGGATTCTCTTTTAACAAAGAATCCGCTTAATTATATCTTCTTTACAGGAAACGCTCAAACTTACTTTTTAAAAAATGAGATTTTAATTCCAAACCCTAATTATATTTTACCAGCAAATAAGGTTGCAAACGTAAAAATTGAAGTAAATCCGATTACGACTTACAAAAAAGAAATTGAAGCTTTTGCTAAAAAAACTAATTTCAATGAATTCTACAAATCTGAAAAACCTTTTTATGACAAAATCATTTCAGATTACAAACAGTATTCAAATCTTCAGAAACAATGGAATTGGCTAGAAAAGAATTTTGACACAAAGATCAACAGTTACATTGTATATACTTCTGCATTAATAAATGGCCTTAATTATACTGGCGGCTACGAAAACAATAATTTTCATCTTATTGAAATGGTTTTACCAACGATTCAAAAAGAAAAAGACCGATCTGAAAAAAACAACGAAGCTTTTAACACAAGAAGTATGTTTACAGAAATTGATCACAATTATGTAGAAAAACCGAGTGTAAAATTTAAATCGGAAATTAATACTGCCTTGAAAGACCGCGAAAAATGGGTTAATACCAAAGCATACGGAACAGAATATTATCCGGACGGCTATAAAGTATTTAATGAATACATGACTTACGGTGTTTTTATTTTATATGCCGAGGAAATTTACAAAGGCGATACAAAATTACTTCAAGAAATCAATAACGAAGTAAACGCCATAATGATTGAGCGAGGATTTATAAAGATGAAAGAATTCAATGAAGAATTGAAAAATCTTAGAAATAAAAACAAAAAAAAGAAAATCGATCTAATATATCCTGAACTAATCAAATGGTGTAGTTTACAATAAATTGCAAAGCATTTACATAAAAAAAACTCCATTAGAAATAATGGAGTTTTTTTTTATAGTCAAATTTTAAAACTAATTAATTGATAATAATTTATCAATCATTACTTTTTATTTTTTCACATACTTTTTCGAGAAGGCTCTTGGTCTTTTTGAAATATCTCATTTTATCGTCAATCTCTTTTATCTTGGCTTGAAAAAGCTCAAGCGTTTCTGGTTTCGAATCAGTACTTTCAAACCAACTGATTAATATTTTCTTTATTTCTGCTAAAGTAAAACCAACTTCCCTTGCTTCTATAATGATTTCTAAACGTTCAATAGTATTAGCATCGTAATGTTTATAATTATTAGATGTCACATTTTCATTAGTCAATCCTTTAATCATTCCTAAATTCTCATAATATCTAATAGTATGAATTGACAACCCCGTTTTTTTTGATAATTCGTTTACAAGCATATCATTTATTTTTTTAACAAAACAATAAAGCATAGAGCATAGTCTGTACTTTTAGGTTTCAAATATACTATTTTTTTGTTTTTAAAACGCAAGAAATGAGACAAAAACATTTTTACAACAAGACACATTACACAATGTTTTTACTCTTTTTGTAAATTTTATTATCAAAAGTCTATTTCTCATTATTAAGATTGAATACTTATTTATATTTAAGAAGCACTAGTTAATTTTACACATTCCATAGGCAGTTTCAATTTCCTCGTCTGCAATTGTTACAGCAATGATAGCGCAACTACCATCAACAAATACTATTCTGGAATTAACACCACCTCTTGCATTTACAGCTAAAGCAATATCGTCTCCCTTCGTTTTAGTTGTATCTAATTTTAAATTATATTCACAGTCATTTATCCATGTTAAAATGTAATAGCCTTTTTCCTCAAAAACTTTTCCGGTTTTCATATCGAATGTTTCTTCAGTTTGAAAATTTTCGAATCGCTCATAAATATATTTCTGCTGATTTAATTCATCTATTAATTCAAATTTACCCGTTCTAAAATCTTGGCAATTTAGTTTTTGTGAGTAAATATTAATTGTGCTTAGTAATAGCAGTAAAGTTGTAATTATTGGAAATTTCATAGTTTATTTGGTTTTAATAGTTTTAACGAATGGAAAATCGAGATCAAGTTAAGCTAATTTCTGATTAAATACTCATTAGAAGATCATAACTCAAAACAAAAAATAATAAAAAACTCCATTAGAAGTAATGGAGTTTTTTATTATGATTAGGCTAAAGATTTTTATTTCGCCAGTCTTTCTTTTCTTTTAGCATTTAAATAATTCCTTAACGGAATATCATAAACAACCATTACTAAATAAGCGAATCCGACCAACAAAACAACTGAAGTTATTACAATTAAAGTCAATTGTGTTGTATTTGGTTTATAATTGGTATAATAATTTCCAAACATCCATAAAACGGCATAATGCGTCATGTATAATGGATAGGATATTTTTCCTGAAAAAATACAAGCTTTTTTCAATCCAGGTTTTAAGATAGCGCCTGCTCCTAAAGAAATTAATAATGGAAAATAAAGTAAAACAACTAACGGTTCTGAAATCCAATTCCATTCTGAAAACGGCATAACAAAAGCTAATAGCAATAAAAAGGTTAATCCACCAAAACCAAGTTTGTTTTTAATAATCCAACTAGATCTATAAATAAGTAAGCCAGCTAAAAAAGAATATGAAATTCTAGCGCATCCATCCCAAAAAGTCGGGCCACTCCAACCTCCTAATAAATTGCCAGAATTATATCCTACGTAACAAATAGCCACCGCAGATAATATCGTTAATAGCAATAAAAAGCTTCTTCTAATTTTATAAAGTACAAAAGCATAAACTATATTGGCTATGTATTCCCAGAAAAGCGACCAAGCCGGTGCATTAAAACTAAACAAATTAAATCCGCGATCAGCAATAACTGGAAACGGAATAAGAAAAATTGAACAGATAAATGTTAAAATAATTTTCCCAGTACTGTACAATTCTAAATAACCTCCAAAAGGATCAAATAAAAAAGCCAATAAACCAAGTATTGAACCCGCAACAACTAACGGATGAAGTCTGACAATTCTAGCAATAAAAAAATTGCGAAGTCCCATTTTTACAATGCGGTCATCATAAGCATACCCAATTACGAAACCTGAGAGACAGAAGAAAAAATCGACAGCTAAAAATCCGTGTCCGATAAAATTTTTACTTGGATCACTAAAAATCCATTCCATAAAATGAAACACAACTACTGCAAAAGCAGCGACGCCTCTTAATCCGTCTAAAATTTCAAAATGCTGTTTTGTTTCAAGAATTGTTGTAGTTGACTGGCTTGTATTCATTAGATTGTAATAAACTTATAATTTAGGTGATTTGGTAACGTTGCAAGTTCTACAAATTAATATTCAAATCAAAATCAGATTTATTCAAAACTACTAACTATTTAATCATTCAATCCCCTTCCAGCTAAAATTCGTGAAATATTTTTTTCCACTCTCGCTTCTCTAGTTTTGGATTGTTTAGGTTGTGAAAAATGAAGCAAATATGCTCGTTGTCTTCCAGGAGATAAAGCATAAAAAGCTTTTTTAAAATTAGCATCAGAATTAAATTTATTCTGAAGTTCTTCAGCAATTTCAAAATCAGAGACTTTTTTCAGTTCTACTTTTCGTCCTGATTTCTCAATTTCAGCAGCTTCAAAAATATACTTTTTTAAAATTTCTTTTTTCGCCAAAATGTCTTCAACATTAGTAAATCGAATTTGACGAGCCGCCTGCACATTATCTGACTGTTGAATCAAAATATTATTTGGATCTCTCATTAAAGCACCTTTGAAAAACAAAAAAGCGCAATATTCTTTAAAATAATGGATTAATACAATATTTGCTTTTTCGAAAGTATAACAAGGAGATCCCCATTTCAATTCTTCAGACAAATGACAATCTAAAACAATTTTTCTCATTTCTTTAATTTCAGCTTTCCATTTCTCAGCCTTTTCAAAATAAAAATCAACTTTAGAGTTTGTGCTATATTTTGTCATAATGGATTAGTTTAATAAGTATATAAATTTAGCATTTTATATATTTAAAATTCAAACCCCTTTAATAATTACTCTTTTCTTCGCAAGTTTGAAAATTTTCAAATGATGCATTCTGTTCAAAAACTACCCATTGAGGTCATAAATTAAAAAACTTCTTTTAGTGGCAAGCCCCTGTATCTACATCTAATTCTTGAAAACTATATAATTTGAATTAGTTCTGTCATTTAATTTCATTTTCATCATAAATCAAATTTAAACCAAAATTAAATATAAAAACTAAACTCAATTGAGAAACCACTAATTTTAGCTTATTAAAATAGTTTTAAAGAGCTTATTAATAAAAAACTGGAATAATACTGACAAATTAAAATTAATGCAATTAAAACACAAAAAACGACTACAAGAATAAATAGTTTTATTGGTTTGGCGTTTCCCTTCGGGCCGTGCTGTCCGCTGTATCTTTTGCGGGAGAAGGGTACGGTAAAAAAGAAGTTTTGAGTGTCCCGCAAAAGGATGCCGCTTCCATCACTAACGCGGCTGGCCGAAACAGTTTTTTTTCCAAAACCAATAAAAACAGAAAACCCCGTTTCTAACGAAACGGGGTTTTCAAAAGAAAGGCGACGACATACTCTCCCACATGACTGCAGTACCATCTGCGCAGGCGGGCTTAACTTCTCTGTTCGGGATGGGAAGAGGTGAGCCCCGCCGCAATAACCACCTTAAGGCTATTCGCTGCAAGCAGCTTCCGACTGTTATTTATCAATTGTGAATTGTTAATGATCAATCAGACAATATTTTAACATACTGGGATAAAGAAACAAATAAGCTTTTCTAGTTAAGAAAGTTCCTTCCTCCCCGCAGGGCGGGGAGGAAAAGTCTGTGCATAAGCTTACGGATTATTAGTACTACTCGACTGTGACATTACTGCCTTTACATCTGTAGCCTATCAACGTGGTCATCTTCCACGATCCTTAAAAGAAATCTCATCTTGTGGTGGGTTTCGCGCTTATATGCTTTCAGCGCTTATCCCTTCCCAACGTAGCTACTCTGCGGTGCCCCTGGCGGGACAACAGATACACTAGAGGTTAGTCCAATTCGGTCCTCTCGTACTAGAATCAGATCCACTCAAATTTCTAACGCCCGCAGTAGATAGAGACCGAACTGTCTCACGACGTTCTGAACCCAGCTCGCGTGCCACTTTAATGGGCGAACAGCCCAACCCTTGGGACCTTCTCCAGCCCCAGGATGTGACGAGCCGACATCGAGGTGCCAAACCCCCCCGTCGATATGAGCTCTTGGGGGAGATCAGCCTGTTATCCCCGGCGTACCTTTTATCCTTTGAGCGATGGCCCTTCCATGCGGAACCACCGGATCACTATGCTCTACTTTCGTACCTGATCGACCTGTATGTCTCTCAGTCAAGCTCCCTTATGCCATTGCACTCTACGCACGGTTACCAAGCGTACTGAGGGAACCTTTAGAAGCCTCCGTTACTCTTTTGGAGGCGACCACCCCAGTCAAACTACCCACCAAGCACTGTCCCCCGCAACACGGGGTTAGGCCTCAGATAAACAAAGGGTTGTATTTCAACAATGACTCCACAGCGCCTGGCGACGCCACTTCACAGTCTCCAACCTATCCTACACATCATTTATCCAAGGTCAATACTAAGCTATAGTAAAGGTGCACAGGGTCTTTTCGTCCCACTGCGGGTAAACGGCATCTTCACCGTTACTACAATTTCACCGAGCTCATGGCTGAGACAGTGTCCAGATCGTTACACCATTCGTGCAGGTCGGAACTTACCCGACAAGGAATTTCGCTACCTTAGGACCGTTATAGTTACGGCCGCCGTTTACTGGGGCTTCAATTCAATGCTTCTCCGAAGATAACATCTCCTCTTAACCTTCCAGCACCGGGCAGGTGTCAGGCCCTATACTTCATCTTGCGATTTTGCAGAGCCCTGTGTTTTTGATAAACAGTCGCCTGGACCTCTTCACTGCGGCCCCGATTGCTCGGGGCGACCTTTCTCCCGAAGTTACAGGTCTATTTTGCCTAATTCCTTAGCCATGAATCTCTCGAGCACCTTAGGATTCTCTCCTCAACTACCTGTGTCGGTTTACGGTACTGGTTCTTACTGCCTGAAGTTTAGAGGTTTTTCTTGGAAGCCCTTAGGCGCACTATCTCTTTGTCCGAAGACTCCGAGTACTATCGCATTTCACCAAACTCTCCGGATTTGCCTAGAGAGCCTATAGCTAGGTGCTTTAACGAACTATTCCGTCAGTTCGCGGCGCTTTCATCACTCCGTCACCCCATCACAGCAATAAGAAGTACGGGAATATTAACCCGTTGGCCATCGACTGTCCCTTTCGGGTTCGCCTTAGGTCCAGACTAACCCACAGCTGATTAGCATAGCTGTGGAAACCTTAGTTTTTCGGTGTGCGGGTTTCTCGCCCGCATTATCGTTACTTATGCCTACATTTTCTTTTCTGACCGGTCCAGCATACCTTACGATACACCTTCAGCCCTGTCAGAATGCTCCCCTACCACTTGCACATACATGCAAATCCATAGCTTCGGTAATATGCTTATGCCCGATTATTATCCATGCTCGTCCGCTCGACTAGTGAGCTGTTACGCACTCTTTAAATGAATGGCTGCTTCCAAGCCAACATCCTAGCTGTCTGGGCAGACAAACCTCGTTCTTTCAACTTAGCATATATTTGGGGACCTTAGCTGATGGTCTGGGTTCTTTCCCTCTCGGACTTGGACCTTAGCACCCAAGCCCTCACTGCTGCAAAACATTATATAGCATTCGGAGTTTGTCAGGAATTGGTAGGCGGTGAAGCCCCCGCATCCAATCAGTAGCTCTACCTCTATATAACTATTATCAGCGCTGCACCTAAATGCATTTCGGGGAGTACGAGCTATTTCCGAGTTTGATTGGCCTTTCACCCCTACCCACAGGTCATCCGAAGACTTTTCAACGTCAACCGGTTCGGTCCTCCACTGTGTGTTACCACAGCTTCAACCTGCCCATGGGTAGATCACACGGTTTCGCGTCTAACACTACTGACTAAAGCGCCCTATTCAGACTCGCTTTCGCTGCGGATCCATGGCTTAACCACTTATCCTTGCCAGCAGCGTTAACTCGTAGGCTCATTATGCAAAAGGCACGCCGTCACCCCACGAAAGGGCTCCGACCGCTTGTAGGCGCATGGTTTCAGGATCTATTTCACTCCGTTATTCACGGTTCTTTTCACCTTTCCCTCACGGTACTGGTTCACTATCGGTCTCTCAGGAGTATTTAGCCTTAGCGGATGGTCCCGCCGAATTCAGACAGGGTTTCACGTGCCCCGCCCTACTCAGGATGCCGCTATCCATTACGCTCGTTGCCCATACGGGGCTGTCACCCTCTATGGCGCTCCTTTCCAGAAGCTTCCGGTTCCTTGCGCATGAAATGTCGCGGTCCTACAACCCCGGCAATGCCGTAACAATGCCGGTTTGGGCTAATCCGCGTTCGCTCGCCACTACTTACGGAATCACTTTTGTTTTCTTCTCCTCCGCCTACTTAGATGTTTCAGTTCAGCGGGTTTGCCCACCTATCGGTGTGCTATATCTTCAATATAGCGGGTTGCCCCATTCGGATACCTGCGGATCGATCGGTGTGTGCCCGTCCCCGCAGCTTTTCGCAGCTTATCACGTCCTTCATCGCCTCTGAGAGCCTAGGCATCCCCCATGCGCCCTTATTTTGCTTATTGCACCAATCTTGCCTGTTAGAACAAGACCGTTTTTTTTGTTTTTATCATTGCCGATAAAAACGCTTTCTACTTTCTTATTATTTTCTTATCCCAATATGTCAATGAACTTTTACCTACCGTTTTTACGGCAGCTTCGTGGAGAATAACGGAGTCGAACCGTTGACCTCCTGCGTGCAAGGCAGGCGCTCTAGCCAGCTGAGCTAATCCCCCAAATCTAATGATGAATTGTGAATTATGAATTATGAATTAAGATTCATAACGCTTCAACTCTAGAATTTCCTTCTCTTCAAGCTTTAAAAAGTAGTCCCGGGCAGACTCGAACTGCCGACCCCTACATTATCAGTGTAGTACTCTAACCAGCTGAGCTACGAGACTCTGTTTTTTTTTACTTAAAAGTTTATTTCTTTAAATTAACAGCAAGAGTAATGCAATTTCACGATCCAAAACCTAAAACAGGCATCTTATTTCCCAAGCGTGCCTTCCGGCTAACACTTTGGGCTCTAGAAAGGAGGTGTTCCAGCCGCACCTTCCGGTACGGCTACCTTGTTACGACTTAGCCCTAGTTACCAGTTTTACCCTAGGCAGCTCCTTGCGGTCACCGACTTCAGGCACCCCCAGCTTCCATGGCTTGACGGGCGGTGTGTACAAGGCCCGGGAACGTATTCACCGGATCATGGCTGATATCCGATTACTAGCGATTCCAGCTTCACGGAGTCGAGTTGCAGACTCCGATCCGAACTGTGACCGGCTTTATAGATTCGCTCCCCCTCGCGGGGTGGCTGCTCTCTGTACCGGCCATTGTAGCACGTGTGTAGCCCAAGGCGTAAGGGCCGTGATGATTTGACGTCATCCCCACCTTCCTCACAGTTTGCACTGGCAGTCTTGTTAGAGTTCCCGACACTACTCGCTGGCAACTAACAACAGGGGTTGCGCTCGTTATAGGACTTAACCTGACACCTCACGGCACGAGCTGACGACAACCATGCAGCACCTTGTAAACTGTCTTGCGAAAGATCTGTTTCCAAATCGGTCAGTCTGCATTTAAGCCTTGGTAAGGTTCCTCGCGTATCATCGAATTAAACCACATGCTCCACCGCTTGTGCGGGCCCCCGTCAATTCCTTTGAGTTTCAAACTTGCGTTCGTACTCCCCAGGTGGGATACTTATCACTTTCGCTTAGCCACTGAAGTTGCCCCCAACAGCTAGTATCCATCGTTTACGGCGTGGACTACCAGGGTATCTAATCCTGTTCGCTACCCACGCTTTCGTCCATCAGCGTCAATCCATTGGTAGCAACCTGCCTTCGCAATTGGTATTCCATGTAATCTCTAAGCATTTCACCGCTACACTACATATTCTAGTTGCTTCCCAATAATTCAAGTCCTGCAGTATCAATGGCCGTTCCACCGTTGAGCGATGGGCTTTCACCACTGACTTACAAGACCGCCTACAGACCCTTTAAACCCAATGATTCCGGATAACGCTTGGATCCTCCGTATTACCGCGGCTGCTGGCACGGAGTTAGCCGATCCTTATTCTTACGGTACCGTCAGGCTCCTACACGTAGGAGTGTTTCTTCCCGTACAAAAGCAGTTTACAATCCATAGGACCGTCATCCTGCACGCGGCATGGCTGGTTCAGGCTTGCGCCCATTGACCAATATTCCTCACTGCTGCCTCCCGTAGGAGTCTGGTCCGTGTCTCAGTACCAGTGTGGGGGATCTCCCTCTCAGGACCCCTACCCATCGTTGCCTTGGTAAGCCGTTACCTTACCAACAAGCTAATGGGACGCATGCTCATCTTCCACCGTTGTGACTTTAATAACCGAACCATGCGGTCCGGTTATGCTATGAGGTATTAATCCAAATTTCTCTGGGCTATCCCTCTGTGGAAGGCAGATTGCATACGCGTTACGCACCCGTGCGCCGGTCTCAAATTCCGAAGAACTCTACCCCTCGACTTGCATGTGTTAAGCCTGCCGCTAGCGTTCATCCTGAGCCAGGATCAAACTCTTCATCGTATATTTTAATAATGTATATGCGACGCCTTGCTATCGGTTCTTTTAAAAATCTTTCGATTCCATTACTCTTATTCTATTTTGTTTTGAAATCTCTTTCAAAACGGCTGTCAATTCAATATGTCTACGAACGTGTCTTTTTCTTTTTCCGCTTGTGTTTCAAAGCGGGTGCAAAACTAAAACTTCTTTCTGTTTCTCGCAAGAAAAACTTGAAAAATTTTTGAAGCTTTCTTATCGCCTCATCTTTTCCGTTTTTCTTCCAATCCTTCAATGAGCTTCCGTGTTTTGCGGGGTGCAAATGTAAAAAGCTTTTTCTTTTCCCGCAAGCTTTTTTCAATCTTTTTTTCGAAAATCTCTTTCCTTAAAATGTGATCAGACTGCCGGAATGTCTAAGAGCGCTTTTCGCCGTTGCGGGTGCAAAAGTAGTGCCTTTTTCCGCTTTTCCAACACTTTTCCCAGACTTTTTTCAATCTTTTTTCAGATTATTTCTTAACTGTCTGGCAACGGATGCTTTACAGACTAAAGTTTTTTTAAACGCTTGAAGGATTTTTCTGCGTTCTGCTGTCCTTTGGGCTATTTTGCCGCAAAGACGCTAAGGCGCGAAAGCCATTTTTCTGCCGTTTTTAATCTTTAGTGCCGTTTTTAGAAGACAAATAAAGCCGAAAGCTTCTTCTGGAAACCGGTGCCATAGCCCCGATAGAAGCGGAAATCCTTTTGCTTTTTTCTTTAAAACACAAACAGATCTGAACATCTTTCTATCCAAAATTTAAAATAACATTCATCAATAAAGAAATTGCTACTCGTTTTTGCATTTTTTTACAAAACCAAAACATGACAGTTATCCAATATCTAGAAACATCTTCACAGAAAAAAAGACCAGTTTTATCAATTCATAATTAACCTCAAAAGTAAAGATAAACAATGCAGAAAAATATTTGTCAAAAATTAATTGCAAAATTATTTTAGACACCTTCATACCTAATCAGACTATACCATATTTTTTTGAGAAAAGCATTATCCAGGCTTACGGAAATACAAGCATCAAAAAAGAACACTCCCTCCATTCAGAAGAATCCCGCATAAATAAAACATTATTAACCAAAAGAAATTTAATTCAAAAGAGTATAAATAAAATTCAAAAAAAATTACCATACACATTGTCTTCAAAAACAACAAGCAGTAAATATTTAAGCACACTAATAGAGAGCTTCCTTCGAGTCAGACTGCCCGCTAAATCTTTTACAAAAAAAGCTTTAGAAGTGCAACATTTAGCAAAATGATACGTCTTATATCCCTAACGCGATCCTGTATAAAGAAGAGTTTATTTTTCAAAAGAAATTCTAATTCTAAAACTTAGGGACAAAATTCCAAACTCAAAGAATTAAAAATTCTCAGCTTCAATTACACCTCAATAAACTTTGCAAACTTTACCACTTTGCAAGGACTACAAAATAAAACTCATTGCACTCTTTTCAGCTAAATCCTAATGTGGATCTCCATACAGCTTTACATACTTCATAACTCTCAAGAAGAATCATCGACTAAGTTCTCTGCGGTTAAATTTTCAAAGCAAACCTGCCAGAAAGCAGAAAATCCTGCCCGACAAATCGAGAAGGACTTAAAAGAAAGGCGACGGCCCCATAGTTGCCGTGTCTCCCACACGGCTTCAATATTATTTTCCAAAAACAAAAAAATCCCCATCAGATTAATGATGAGGATTCTTAAAAGAAAGGCGACGACATACTCTCCCACATGACTGCAGTACCATCTGCGCAGGCGGGCTTAACTTCTCTGTTCGGGATGGGAAGAGGTGAGCCCCGCCGCAATAACCACCTTAAGGCTATTCGCTGCAAGCAGCTTCCGACTGTTATTTATCAATTGTGAATTGTTAATGATCAATCAGACAATATTTTAACATACTGGGATAAAGAAACAAATAAGCTTTTCTAGTTAAGAAAGTTCCTTCCTCCCCGCAGGGCGGGGAGGAAAAGTCTGTGCATAAGCTTACGGATTATTAGTACTACTCGACTGTGACATTACTGCCTTTACATCTGTAGCCTATCAACGTGGTCATCTTCCACGATCCTTAAAAGAAATCTCATCTTGTGGTGGGTTTCGCGCTTATATGCTTTCAGCGCTTATCCCTTCCCAACGTAGCTACTCTGCGGTGCCCCTGGCGGGACAACAGATACACTAGAGGTTAGTCCAATTCGGTCCTCTCGTACTAGAATCAGATCCACTCAAATTTCTAACGCCCGCAGTAGATAGAGACCGAACTGTCTCACGACGTTCTGAACCCAGCTCGCGTGCCACTTTAATGGGCGAACAGCCCAACCCTTGGGACCTTCTCCAGCCCCAGGATGTGACGAGCCGACATCGAGGTGCCAAACCCCCCCGTCGATATGAGCTCTTGGGGGAGATCAGCCTGTTATCCCCGGCGTACCTTTTATCCTTTGAGCGATGGCCCTTCCATGCGGAACCACCGGATCACTATGCTCTACTTTCGTACCTGATCGACCTGTATGTCTCTCAGTCAAGCTCCCTTATGCCATTGCACTCTACGCACGGTTACCAAGCGTACTGAGGGAACCTTTAGAAGCCTCCGTTACTCTTTTGGAGGCGACCACCCCAGTCAAACTACCCACCAAGCACTGTCCCCCGCAACACGGGGTTAGGCCTCAGATAAACAAAGGGTTGTATTTCAACAATGACTCCACAGCGCCTGGCGACGCCACTTCACAGTCTCCAACCTATCCTACACATCATTTATCCAAGGTCAATACTAAGCTATAGTAAAGGTGCACAGGGTCTTTTCGTCCCACTGCGGGTAAACGGCATCTTCACCGTTACTACAATTTCACCGAGCTCATGGCTGAGACAGTGTCCAGATCGTTACACCATTCGTGCAGGTCGGAACTTACCCGACAAGGAATTTCGCTACCTTAGGACCGTTATAGTTACGGCCGCCGTTTACTGGGGCTTCAATTCAATGCTTCTCCGAAGATAACATCTCCTCTTAACCTTCCAGCACCGGGCAGGTGTCAGGCCCTATACTTCATCTTGCGATTTTGCAGAGCCCTGTGTTTTTGATAAACAGTCGCCTGGACCTCTTCACTGCGGCCCCGATTGCTCGGGGCGACCTTTCTCCCGAAGTTACAGGTCTATTTTGCCTAATTCCTTAGCCATGAATCTCTCGAGCACCTTAGGATTCTCTCCTCAACTACCTGTGTCGGTTTACGGTACTGGTTCTTACTGCCTGAAGTTTAGAGGTTTTTCTTGGAAGCCCTTAGGCGCACTATCTCTTTGTCCGAAGACTCCGAGTACTATCGCATTTCACCAAACTCTCCGGATTTGCCTAGAGAGCCTATAGCTAGGTGCTTTAACGAACTATTCCGTCAGTTCGCGGCGCTTTCATCACTCCGTCACCCCATCACAGCAATAAGAAGTACGGGAATATTAACCCGTTGGCCATCGACTGTCCCTTTCGGGTTCGCCTTAGGTCCAGACTAACCCACAGCTGATTAGCATAGCTGTGGAAACCTTAGTTTTTCGGTGTGCGGGTTTCTCGCCCGCATTATCGTTACTTATGCCTACATTTTCTTTTCTGACCGGTCCAGCATACCTTACGATACACCTTCAGCCCTGTCAGAATGCTCCCCTACCACTTGCACATACATGCAAATCCATAGCTTCGGTAATATGCTTATGCCCGATTATTATCCATGCTCGTCCGCTCGACTAGTGAGCTGTTACGCACTCTTTAAATGAATGGCTGCTTCCAAGCCAACATCCTAGCTGTCTGGGCAGACAAACCTCGTTCTTTCAACTTAGCATATATTTGGGGACCTTAGCTGATGGTCTGGGTTCTTTCCCTCTCGGACTTGGACCTTAGCACCCAAGCCCTCACTGCTGCAAAACATTATATAGCATTCGGAGTTTGTCAGGAATTGGTAGGCGGTGAAGCCCCCGCATCCAATCAGTAGCTCTACCTCTATATAACTATTATCAGCGCTGCACCTAAATGCATTTCGGGGAGTACGAGCTATTTCCGAGTTTGATTGGCCTTTCACCCCTACCCACAGGTCATCCGAAGACTTTTCAACGTCAACCGGTTCGGTCCTCCACTGTGTGTTACCACAGCTTCAACCTGCCCATGGGTAGATCACACGGTTTCGCGTCTAACACTACTGACTAAAGCGCCCTATTCAGACTCGCTTTCGCTGCGGATCCATGGCTTAACCACTTATCCTTGCCAGCAGCGTTAACTCGTAGGCTCATTATGCAAAAGGCACGCCGTCACCCCACGAAAGGGCTCCGACCGCTTGTAGGCGCATGGTTTCAGGATCTATTTCACTCCGTTATTCACGGTTCTTTTCACCTTTCCCTCACGGTACTGGTTCACTATCGGTCTCTCAGGAGTATTTAGCCTTAGCGGATGGTCCCGCCGAATTCAGACAGGGTTTCACGTGCCCCGCCCTACTCAGGATGCCGCTATCCATTACGCTCGTTGCCCATACGGGGCTGTCACCCTCTATGGCGCTCCTTTCCAGAAGCTTCCGGTTCCTTGCGCATGAAATGTCGCGGTCCTACAACCCCGGCAATGCCGTAACAATGCCGGTTTGGGCTAATCCGCGTTCGCTCGCCACTACTTACGGAATCACTTTTGTTTTCTTCTCCTCCGCCTACTTAGATGTTTCAGTTCAGCGGGTTTGCCCACCTATCGGTGTGCTATATCTTCAATATAGCGGGTTGCCCCATTCGGATACCTGCGGATCGATCGGTGTGTGCCCGTCCCCGCAGCTTTTCGCAGCTTATCACGTCCTTCATCGCCTCTGAGAGCCTAGGCATCCCCCATGCGCCCTTATTTTGCTTATTGCACCAATCTTGCCTGTTAGAACAAGACCGTTTTTTTTGTTTTTATCATTGCCGATAAAAACGCTTTCTACTTTCTTATTATTTTCTTATCCCAATATGTCAATGAACTTTTACCTACCGTTTTTACGGCAGCTTCGTGGAGAATAACGGAGTCGAACCGTTGACCTCCTGCGTGCAAGGCAGGCGCTCTAGCCAGCTGAGCTAATCCCCCAAATCTAATGATGAATTGTGAATTATGAATTATGAATTAAGATTCATAACGCTTCAACTCTAGAATTTCCTTCTCTTCAAGCTTTAAAAAGTAGTCCCGGGCAGACTCGAACTGCCGACCCCTACATTATCAGTGTAGTACTCTAACCAGCTGAGCTACGAGACTCTGTTTTTTTTTACTTAAAAGTTTATTTCTTTAAATTAACAGCAAGAGTAATGCAATTTCACGATCCAAAACCTAAAACAGGCATCTTATTTCCCAAGCGTGCCTTCCGGCTAACACTTTGGGCTCTAGAAAGGAGGTGTTCCAGCCGCACCTTCCGGTACGGCTACCTTGTTACGACTTAGCCCTAGTTACCAGTTTTACCCTAGGCAGCTCCTTGCGGTCACCGACTTCAGGCACCCCCAGCTTCCATGGCTTGACGGGCGGTGTGTACAAGGCCCGGGAACGTATTCACCGGATCATGGCTGATATCCGATTACTAGCGATTCCAGCTTCACGGAGTCGAGTTGCAGACTCCGATCCGAACTGTGACCGGCTTTATAGATTCGCTCCCCCTCGCGGGGTGGCTGCTCTCTGTACCGGCCATTGTAGCACGTGTGTAGCCCAAGGCGTAAGGGCCGTGATGATTTGACGTCATCCCCACCTTCCTCACAGTTTGCACTGGCAGTCTTGTTAGAGTTCCCGACACTACTCGCTGGCAACTAACAACAGGGGTTGCGCTCGTTATAGGACTTAACCTGACACCTCACGGCACGAGCTGACGACAACCATGCAGCACCTTGTAAACTGTCTTGCGAAAGATCTGTTTCCAAATCGGTCAGTCTGCATTTAAGCCTTGGTAAGGTTCCTCGCGTATCATCGAATTAAACCACATGCTCCACCGCTTGTGCGGGCCCCCGTCAATTCCTTTGAGTTTCAAACTTGCGTTCGTACTCCCCAGGTGGGATACTTATCACTTTCGCTTAGCCACTGAAGTTGCCCCCAACAGCTAGTATCCATCGTTTACGGCGTGGACTACCAGGGTATCTAATCCTGTTCGCTACCCACGCTTTCGTCCATCAGCGTCAATCCATTGGTAGCAACCTGCCTTCGCAATTGGTATTCCATGTAATCTCTAAGCATTTCACCGCTACACTACATATTCTAGTTGCTTCCCAATAATTCAAGTCCTGCAGTATCAATGGCCGTTCCACCGTTGAGCGATGGGCTTTCACCACTGACTTACAAGACCGCCTACAGACCCTTTAAACCCAATGATTCCGGATAACGCTTGGATCCTCCGTATTACCGCGGCTGCTGGCACGGAGTTAGCCGATCCTTATTCTTACGGTACCGTCAGGCTCCTACACGTAGGAGTGTTTCTTCCCGTACAAAAGCAGTTTACAATCCATAGGACCGTCATCCTGCACGCGGCATGGCTGGTTCAGGCTTGCGCCCATTGACCAATATTCCTCACTGCTGCCTCCCGTAGGAGTCTGGTCCGTGTCTCAGTACCAGTGTGGGGGATCTCCCTCTCAGGACCCCTACCCATCGTTGCCTTGGTAAGCCGTTACCTTACCAACAAGCTAATGGGACGCATGCTCATCTTCCACCGTTGTGACTTTAATAACCGAACCATGCGGTCCGGTTATGCTATGAGGTATTAATCCAAATTTCTCTGGGCTATCCCTCTGTGGAAGGCAGATTGCATACGCGTTACGCACCCGTGCGCCGGTCTCAAATTCCGAAGAACTCTACCCCTCGACTTGCATGTGTTAAGCCTGCCGCTAGCGTTCATCCTGAGCCAGGATCAAACTCTTCATCGTATATTTTAATAATGTATATGCGACGCCTTGCTATCGGTTCTTTTAAAAATCTTTCGATTCCATTACTCTTATTCTATTTTGTTTTGAAATCTCTTTCAAAACGGCTGTCAATTCAATATGTCTACGAACGTGTCTTTTTCTTTTTCCGCTTGTGTTTCAAAGCGGGTGCAAAACTAAAACTTCTTTCTGTTTCTCGCAAGAAAAACTTGAAAAATTTTTGAAGCTTTCTTATCGCCTCATCTTTTCCGTTTTTCTTCCAATCCTTCAATGAGCTTCCGTGTTTTGCGGGGTGCAAATGTAAAAAGCTTTTTCTTTTCCCGCAAGCTTTTTTCAATCTTTTTTTTCGAAAATCTCTTTCCTTAAAATGTGATCAGGCTGCCGGAATGTCTAAGAGCGCTTTTCGCCGTTGCGGGTGCAAAAGTAGTGCCTTTTTCCGCTTTTCCAAGCTTTTTTAAAGAGTTTTTTTTAAGTTTTTCTGCCTTTTCCCCTAACCTTCTCATAACGCGGAGTTTACATTTTGGATATTTTTCACAGAACGTAAGGCTTTTCTTCGTATGTCTGGTATTTTCTTATTTTGCCATACTTTCCGACATCAGTTTTTATCGGATTTTCAGCATTTGGCGCCTTTTTCAAAAGTTTTTTCATGCTTACGAAATCTTCCATTTCCCGAATTGCCTCTCCTGAAACCGCTTTCTTAGCCCCGATAGGAGCGGAAATCCTTTTGGGGCCGGGGTTCGGCCCCAAAAGATTGAAGCGCATAGCGGGATTAAGCTCCCAATAAAACAGATTCCAAATCTAAAAACGCCTTCCACTACGCTCAGACTGACAAAACATACTTATATTATATGTTCCAAAAAAAAAATCCGACAGGTAAACCTGTCGGATCGCACATGCTTAACTTTATTATCTAATCGAAGCGAATGGCTTTTACTGGAGATATTTTCGTTATTACATATGAAGGAATTAACAATACCAAGAAACAAACACTAATAGTAAGCAAGTTTAACAAAAGTATATATACCCAGTTTAGATAAACTGGCGCTTGATTAACATAATAATTTTCAGGATTAAGCTGAATTACTCCAAATTGCTGTTGGATTAAAAGAATTGAAATACCTATTAGATTTCCCCAGAACAATCCGCGCAGAATCAAGTAAAAGGCGTTATACAAAAATATTTTACGGACTGACCAGTTATTTGCCCCCATCGATTTTAGAATACCAATCATTTGTGTTCTTTCTAAAATAAGAACCAAAAGCGCCACTACCATATTAATTGTCGCAACCAAAATCATAACTCCTAAAATGATTACGATATTAAAATCAAACAGCTGAAGCCAATCGAAAATATAACTGTATTTTTCCACAATGGTTTTTGTGTCTAAATTAGACGAAGTTGCCTCGTAAACTTTATTTCCCGTTGCTTTTATTTCATTAAAATCTTTGACAAAAATCTCAAATGCCCCAATTTGATCTTCATTCCATTTATTGATTCTCTGAATATGTCGAATGTCACCAATTATATAAGTAGCATCAAAATCTTGGAAACCTGAATTAAATATAGCTGCAATTTTAAATCGGCGACTATTTGGCAGTTTGCCTTGTTCTTCTTTTATAAAAAAGGTATTGAACTCGTCTCCTATTTTCAAATTTAAGCGATCTGCCAGAAATCTTGAGACAATAACATCTTCATTCAATGCTTTAGTAAAATCTGGCAATTTACCTTCTACAATATATTCTTTTATATTGTTCCAATCGTAATCTGCTCCAACTCCTTTGAAAATGATTCCTTCGAATGCATTTTCTGTTCTAATAATTCCTGCTTTACTTGCGACTGCCTGGATATGGCTTACTTCTGGAACTGATTTAAAATTGGGATAGAAATCTTGTTTCTTCGAAATTGGTACTGTTGTAACTTCTGAGTTATTATTATCATAATTAGAAATTATAATCTGACCATTGAATGCCGAAACTTTGTCACGAATCTTTTTCTGTAAACCTATTCCTGTCGCCACGGAGACTATCATCATAATAATTCCAATTGCAATTGCAGAAATAGCAATTTTTATGATAGGCGCCGAAATACTGCTTTTATAATCTTTTGCAGTGATAAGTCTTTTGGCTATAAAATATTCTAAATTCAAATTATCAGTTTTCTTTGGGTTGTTTAATCATTCCTTTCTCAAAAGTACATCTTAAAAAGGAAAATTGAGATGTTCTTGCAAACAATTGCCTGTTTTGATTTATAAAGGCAATTTCTTTTTCATTTCTTCTACTATATTATATGCCGCTGGACAAATTTCGACGTTTTTCAAAGTTAAGTTTGAAATCTGATAAAATTTGTTTCGATCTGTGTGTGGAAATTCTCGGCAGGCTTTTGGACGAACATCATAAATCATGCAATAGTTTTCATTATCCAAAAAAGTACAGGGAACACTTTTCAAAACATAATCTTTGTCTTCATCAATTCGCAAATATTGATCAATAAATTGCTGTGGCTTTTGTCTAAAATGTTTTGAAATCCTCTCGATATCTGCCAAAGTAAATAATGGCCCCGTTGTTTTACAGCAGTTAGCACATTTTAAGCAATCCGTTTTCTTAAATTCAGCATCGTGCAAATCCTGCATAATGTAATCTAAATTTTTTGGCGGTTTCTTTTTAAGCTTATCGAAATACTTTTTATTCTCGTTATGCTTATCTTTGGCTAACTTACTTAAGTTATTTAAAATCTGTTTCAAGTTTAATATTTAAAGTTGATTTGCAAAATTAAACAACTTTGAACTTGAAACCTTAAACTTTGAACTAAAACAATGAAAGATCTTTTTGGGAAAGCAATATTTGATTTTTACACCAAAAACTCGCCTGAAGATATTATCACCGAAACTTCGATTTCTGAAGAAGACGAAATGAGTGTTGAATATCTTTTCCGCACTTATAATGAAATGCCTAAAATTGAGCAAAAGGCTTTGCAATTAGCTAAAGGAAAAATATTAGATGTAGGATGTGGCGCGGGAAGTCACGCTTTATCATTGCAAAATGAACGCAGTCTAGATGTAACCGCCATCGATATTTCAGAAAAAGCAGTTGAAACCTGCCGTCTTAGAGGAATAAAAAATGCTAAAGTTGAAAATATTTTAGATTTTGAAGGAGAAAAATTTGACACAATTTTACTTCTAATGAACGGAACAGGGATTTTTGGCCAGCTAAAAAACTGCAACAAATATTTATCTAAATTAAAATCCCTTTTAAATCCTGGTGGACAAATTTTAATTGACAGTTCTGACATCATTTATATGTTTGATGAAGATGAAGACGGCGGAAAATGGATTCCGTCTGATAATGATTATTACGGTGAGCTTGTTTTTAACATTAGCTATAAAGGACAAAAAGAAGAACCTTTTGACTGGTTGTATTTGGATTATAATACGCTTCAAAATGCGGCAATTGCCAACGGTCTTAACTGCGAGCTTATTCTCGAAGGAGAACATTACGATTACTTAGCTAAACTTTCCATTTAAAATAAACCATAAAACCATGAATGAACTAGATTTAGACAAATTAAAATATCCTATTGGGAAATTTACAGCGCCAGAACAATATTCTACAGAATATCTTTCTGAAAAAATCAAAGAAATTGAAACTCTCCCTGAAAAACTAGCAAAAGAAACGATTCATTTAACCGACGAACAACTGGATACTCCTTATAGACCTGGCGGATGGACAGTAAGACAAGTTATTCATCATTGTGCCGAAAGCCATATGAATTGCTATGTTCGCCTAAAATGGGCTTTAACAGAAAACAATCCTGTAATTAAGCCTTATGACGAAGTGCTTTGGTCTGAATTAAGCGACAATCTGACAATGCCAATCCAACCAACTCTAGATCTATTAAAAGGACTTCATTTCAGATTAGGCTATATCATGCGAAGTTTATCAACATCTGATTTAGAAAAAACCTTTGTACATCCTGCTGATAATTCAGAAATCAAACTTAAAAGAATGATCGGAATGTATGCTTGGCACGGAAACCATCATTTGGCGCACATTACCACTTTGAAAAAATATAAAAATTGGAAATAATAAAATCTGTTTATTTTTTACACAGTTTGTATACTTCCATAAAACAAAAAAATCTCTTCACATGAAGAGATTTTTTTGTTTTATGGAATATTAAGATATTTATGCGTTTGCAACGAAACTCTCCATTTTGGATTATTCATAACATAATCAACAATAAGCGGAGTCATCTCTTCCTTTTTACTCCATTCTGGCTGAAGGAATAAAATTGCATTATCGTTTACTAATTCTGCTTGTTCTTCAGCAAAAATAAAATCGTGTTTATTGTAAATAATCACCTTTAACTCGTGAGCATTATCATACACTGTTTGCGTTGGAAGCTTATTTTTTTTTGGTGAAAGACAAATCCAGTCCCAAGTTCCGGATAACGGAAAAGCGCCGGAAGTTTCAATATGCACTTTTAAATTTTTCTCTTTTAAACGTTCTGTCAAAAGCGTCATATCCCAAGACAAAGGTTCTCCGCCAGTTACAACAACTGTATCAGCGTATTTTGCAGCATTTTCAACAATTAAATCTACTTTCGTTGGAGGATGAATCTCGGCATTCCAGCTTTCTTTCACATCGCACCAATGACATCCCACATCACATCCACCAATTCTAATAAAGTAAGCCGCTCTTCCTGTATGTGAACCCTCTCCTTGAATGGTATAAAATTCTTCCATCAAAGGAAGCATAGCTCCTTTATTTACTTCTAATTGTATTTCTTTTGGTAACATTATACTATTTTAAGAGTGCAAAGATAGTCAATAATATACGGAACAAAAAACCGATAGTTTTTTGAACTATCGGTTTCTTTTTATTCTCTTTAAAATCTTCTAATTATTTTAAAGCTTTTATAGATTGTGTAGCATAAGAATTTGCAGGATCTAAAACCAAAGTTTTATTGAAATATTCAATAGCTTTAGCTTTATCTGTATTAGCATAAGCTGCACCAATGCCGTTGTAAGCTTCAATAAATTTCTTAGTTACAGCTGGCTTAGCCACTTCTTCTGCACCTTTAGCTGAAATTTTAGTAACATACTCTTCGTAGTTTTTAATGATCAAATCATCTTTGTCCAATAAAGAGTTGATTCTAGCTTTATATAAATATGCTTCATCATAGCTAGGAGCTGTAGTTAAAATTTTATCAAAAACTGCATCTGCTTTTCCTAAAGCAACAGCATCACGGCTTTCTTTTGGTTTACTAGCATTACCATAGTATAAAGAAATTCCATAATAAACACTGTCATCTAAGTAATTTTTAGACTCAGGGTTGTTTGCTCCAAGTTCAAAAATAGAAGCAGCTTGCGCATATTGCTTTTTACCGAATAATTCTTTTCCAAAATCTGCGAATTCTTCAACTACTAGAGGCTCTAATTCAATCGCTTTTTTGATATCTGCCAAACCAGAGTCAAAAGCCGCTTGATTTACCGTACCATCAGCTCCAGTTCCCTTTTTAATTTTAGCTAAACCTAAGTAATAATAATCTCTTCCGATAACTTTGTTTCCTGGAGCTTTAATAAAATCTTCAATAGATTTAATAGCCACATCAACGTTTCCGTTTTCGTAAGCGGCATATCCTAAATATCTGTAGATTCTTGGATTTACTTTATCTTGTGCAATCATTTTGTTTGCAACAGTTTCTAACTGCTTGTAATCTTTTACCAAGATCAAGAAATCTGCGTGACGCATTTTAGAATCTAGAGAGTAATCTGTTAAACTTAAGTACTTCTCATAATTTGTAATTGCATTTTGCAAGTTAACTTTAGCAGTAGAAGGCTTGTTTCTTGCCCATTTGTAATATGTTTCAGCAAGCTCTCTGTAAACTGGCCCGTAGTTAGCATCTAATGCGATAACTTCATTGAATGACTTAATTGCTTCGTCATAAGATTTAGCCCCTTTTAATAAAACTCCTAATTGCATTTTCGCTCTCAACAAAGTATTGTCAGCAGTAAAAGCATCACGGTAAGCTTTATAAGCATCATTTTGGTTGTTTGCTCCGTAGTAAGCATCACCAATTGCTAATAATGCTTGTGCATTTTGAGGATCAACTAATAAAGCTCTTTTTAAAACTTCAGTAGCATTTTTATAATCTGGATTTTCAGAATTCATGTAAGCTCTAGCGATATAAATAAATTCATTTACATCTTTTTTCTTCATGTCTTTAGTTGCTAAAGCAAAATTAGCTTGAGCGGCTGCACTATTCTTAGCATCAAGATCTAATTGTCCTAATCCAATATAGTTTAAGTTTTTCTTATCTGAAGCCTGTAATCCATTATTGTAATAGATTTTTGCAGAATCGACAACAGATTGGTTTAAATAAACATTTCCTAAAACAAAATTTGCTTCCCCATCTGAAGGTTTACTCTTGATGATTGATTTAAGGATTGTTTTTGCTTTATCAAATTGCTCAGCATCAATTGCCTTCTTTGCTTGGTTGATATCTTGCGCTTTTGCCGCGGTAGCCGAAGCAACTAATGCAAGACTAAAAATTTTAAATTTATTCATCTTTATTGTAATTAATTTATTCTTTATCTTTTATAATTTCACTTCTAATCTTTAGTTTTCGTCCTGGAGTTTTATATGGCAACAATCCTGATTTTAAGACTATGCGCTGTCCAATATCTCCAGCTATGAATGAAGCAAACCCCATTCCAAGTCCCGAATAACCTTGACAATTGATAATAAACAAATCACGTGCCAAAGGATATTTTCCAATTTCTAAGTCATTTTGAGTAGGACTGTAATATTCATTACTATTTAAGCCTTTAACATAAAGGACATTAATCTTATTAATAGTTTCAGTCATATCAGGTGTTGGCTGATAAAACCAATTTACACCAATAACACCAATCATTCCATCGTTTTCTGAAACAAATTTGATTACTTCATTATTTGTTTTAAATGAGAAAACTCCTGTTTTAGGTATTTCATTCACCTTCGCTAATTCCTTCATGTAACGAACAGTGCTTGAATTAGGATTATCGAAAACTAGGCCTTTAATTTTACCATCTGTTTTACCTTGCATGAAATCAATCACACTTTTCAACGCGATTAATGTATCATTATTGCTTTTGCTCGAAATAAAGGCAATAGCGTCATGAGCAAAAGGAGTTACCCTTGGCTTAATCTTGCTTTTGTCAAAACGAGCTACTTCTTCTGCAGTAAGATCCCGAGTCGTAATTGCAACTTTAGCTTTTTGATTTAATAAATCATTAATTACTTCAGCTTCCGATTTTGGCTTAACCGTAATTTTTGCATTATAGTAAGTACCTTCAAAAACAGCAACCTGATCGTCTACAATTTGCTTAACTGTTTCGTCAACCGCAATATCAAGTGATCCTTTCAAAATGGTCTCTTTTTCAGTTTCACTTTTGCTTTTTTGGTTGCACATGGCAAACAAAAAGACAAAAACAACCAAACCCAAAGCCTTACTATATTTCAACATAATTATTCTTCTTTTGAATTAATTAATCTTAAAAATCTTATTCCCGAATACACAATTAGCAATCCACCAAAGGCATATCTGTATTTCCATTCCATGTTTAGCGGAAGTTTTTCCCAAAACATAATCATTAAACCGAGCACAAGATAAATTAAAAAAAACAGTATTCCTAAAACAAGAAGAAATCGCTCTTTGAGCGATTTCTTCTGAATATTATTAAGCATATCTTTTAACATTATTCTGCAGATTGAATAGTAATAGGAAGAGAGTATAATACCCTAACTTTTTTACCATTTTGCTCGCCGGGAGTCCATTTTGGACATTTTTTAAGAACACGAATTGCTTCTGCTCCTGTACCATAACCGATATCTCTTAAAACTTTAATATCTGTTAATGACCCGTCTTTTTCAACTACAAACGTAACGTAAACTTTACCTTTTAAACCTTCTTCTTCTGGAGTTTTATAGTTGTTTCCTACGAATTTGTAGAATTTATCTATACCTCCTGGGAAATCTGGTTTTACTTCGATACCAGCTGTGTTATATACAGTGTTATCTTCTTGTACCACCTCTGCTACTGGTCCTTTTCCAACTGGCTCATCAACAGTTAAAACTGCATCTGGATCTCCTTTGATAGTCTCAGCACCAACTTTTTTGTCTTTTAAATCAACAATTTTTGGTGGGTCTTCAGTTACTTCTTCCGCTTTTGCAACCACAGGTTTAACGAATTTAACCTGATCCACTTTTGGTGGTGGTGGCGGTGGCGGTGGCATATTAGGCTTAACTTCCTCTTTTTTAGGAGGTAATTTTACCGCGGCCATCTTAACCTCTTTAACCTCTTCTTCTTCTGTAGAGTCTGGCAACAAACTCGCAATAAGAGGAGCAGCAACAGCAGCACTAAAGATAAGAGAACCAATAACAAGTGCTTTCACAGTTGTTTTTCCGTTTGATTTTCTCAGCTCGTATGCTCCATATATCTTATTACGTCCTTCGAATACGATATCAAGCCACTGATTTTTTATAATATCTAATTTCATACTTCTTGATTTTTAAGTCGATAAAACTAAGATCGCTCTTATTTTTTATCTATCACTTTTGCTTCTTCTGGTGTAAACTCAGGAACAATCGCATACGTATCAACTCCAGTGATAGCCATTTCGTCCAAGATATCAACCAAATTACGATAATTTGATTTTTTAGTTGGTTTAATGATCACAATGATTCCGTTTTTAGGTTTCCCTAAAGCTGCAGAATAAGCCAAAACATTTTTCTTTTGTTTTAGTAATTCTCTACGAATACCATCTTTACCATATGCAATGTCTTTTGGTCCCACTTTTGGTGTTGCCAATAACCCCATATAGTAAACCATTTTATTATCGCCACCTAACATTACTGTCATAGTACGATTCTCGTCTACCTTAGTATCCTTAGCATCTTTTTCGTTATCATCTTTATTAGGCAATGATAAATCCATCGATTGAGGTTTTGACAACGAAGTAGTTAACATAAAGAATGTAATCAATAAGAATGCCAAATCCACCATCGCTGTTAAATCGACTTTCGAATTCTGCTTTTTACTTCTTACTTTACCACCTTTACCACCACCGCCGTCGCCGGTATTTAATTCAGCCATCTTAGTGTATATTTTTTAATTAAAAGTCTCTTCCTCTTTTACCTGTAACTAAGTTAAAGGAATTGATTTTCTGATCTTGCAAAATATCCATAATCTTTTTGATTTTTGGATATTCTTCTTTAGCATCTCCTTTAATCGCAATCTGCAATTCTTTGTCATCTAAATCAATTGTAGCTCTTCTAGAAATTAGAAGCCATTCTTTTAATTGATTATCTAATGAATCCAAAGGAATTCCAGGTTGGTTTGCTTTGGTTCTTTCCGCCGCTTTCATACCAATGATTTGCTTTAAACCTGTAATTGGCACACCAAAATCATCCATAAGAGCAAATTTGGTTTTATCTTCTTCTGAAAATTCAATACCATATTTTGCACCCATACCCTCAAGAGTTCTTTTACGAACTTCTCTTCCTTTGATGTCAAAAAATACTTTCCCTTTTCCTACTGTAATAATAGCCAAATCAGTATCTGGCAGTTTACTTATCGCAACAGAAGCAGGCATATCTACAGGTAATGCCTCAGGCACCTTAGCAGTAGCGGTTAAGATAAAGAACGTAAGCAAAAGGAACGCTACGTCACACATCGCAGTCATATCTGTCGATGTAGACTTCTTTTTCATTTTAATTTTAGCCATTATCTTTTATTTTATTTTTTTGATAAAAAATATCAAAAATTAATTATTGTCTTAAACTTCCTCTGAATTTTCTGTAAGTATTAACGATAGTAGTACCAGCCTCATCGATAGAGTAAGTTAAATCGTCAATTTTAGCAGTAAAGAAGTTGTAAGAAATAATTGCTAAGATAGAAGTAGAGATACCTGTAGCAGTATTGATAAGTGCCTCAGAGATACCTGTTGCAAGAGCAGCTTGGTCAGGAGTACCAGCAGAAGCTAACGCACCAAACGCTTTAATCATACCAGATACAGTTCCTAATAATCCTCCTAATGTACCTAAAGATACTAAAGTAGAGATAATAGTCATGTTTTTCTCTAACATTGGCATTTCTAATGAAGTTGCCTCTTCAATTTCTTTGTGGATTACTTCTGAAGCTTCTTCGCTGTTGAATCCTTCTTTCTTAACATCTTGGTATTTTACTAAAGCTGATTTAATTGCGTTTGCAACTGAACCTTGTTGTTTGTCGCAAGAAGCGATAGCAGCTTCGATGTTTCCTTCTTTAATACTTCCTTGAACACTTTTCATGAATTTGTCAAGGTTAGCTTTTCCTGCAGCTTTACCGATAACAATAAATCTTTCAATAGAAAAAACAACAACCATTAAAAGCATACCTAACAATGCTGGTACAATGAAACCTCCTTTGTACACCATCCCTAAAGTATTGATTGGGTGACCTGTCTCAGAGTTTCCTCCTTCAAAGTTAGCTGGATTCCCCATGATTACTTTCCAAATAAACACCCCTACTATGATACACGCAACAATAATGATTCCCGTAATCAATCCTCCCCCATTTGAAGTGCTTTCTTTTTTAACTTTAACGTTTGCCATTTTTTTTAATTTTAATAGTTTTAAATAATTTTTATTTTTTAGTTATATTTAACTTGTAGAGGAGCAAATTTATACGTTTAGTTTAAATAAAAAAACTTTTTTTAATTTAATTGACCGAAATTTAACTTCAAATTAAAAAATATCTCATTAAATTGGTCGCACCATTTTTTAGATAAAACAAAAAAAAGGACGATAATTGGAAAAATTACAACGTTTTAGTAAATATTCAAAGATTCCTTTGTTATCTTCTTAAAAAGCTGCGAATTTTTTTTTTATTAAATTTTCAATCAAAAAAAGCTTTTTCTTACTAAAAAAAACCACATAAAAAGCGCCCAAAAACAAAGCAATATTCATAACAATCTAAATTACAAATAAAAACATGAATAAAAAAGAGAATTTTATTGCAGACATAAATACTGGGTACTCATCTAAGGGCGACAGCATCATACTTGGAGGTGCAATTCTTGATGGTGAGCCAATTGCAGAAGCACATGTCAAAATTCCGTTAAAAACTTTAAATCGTCACGGATTAATTGCTGGCGCAACTGGAACAGGAAAAACCAAAACAATTCAAGTTTTTTCTGAACAGCTTTCTAATGCGGGAATTCCTGTATTGATGATGGATATTAAAGGCGACTTCAGTGGTATTGCCAAAGAAGGTAAAGAAGAAGGTTTTATTACAGAACGTCATGCTAAAATTAATATACCATATAATGTAGCAGCATTTCCTGTTGAATTGATGTCTCTATCTAAACAAAATGGAGTTCGCCTTCGTGCTACAGTTTCTGAGTTTGGACCTGTTTTATTTTCGCGAATTTTAGATTTGAATGATACGCAGGCAGGAGTCGTAGCAGTTATCTTTAAATATTGTGATGATAACCAAATGCCTTTATTGGATTTGAAAGACATTAAAAAAGTAATCAATTATATTACTGAGGAAGGCAAAGACGAAATAGCTGCTAGTTATGGAAAAATTTCAACGGCTACAACAGGAACAATTCTTAGAAAAATTATTGAACTAGAACAGCAAGGCGGCGATTTGTTTTTTGGCGAATTATCATTTGAAACTGATGATTTAATGCGCATTGATGAAAACGGAAAGGGTTATGTAAATATCATCCGCTTGACAGATATTCAGGATAAGCCAAAATTATTCTCAACTTTTATGCTAAGCCTTTTGGCTGAAATTTATCAGAAGATGCCAGAAAAGGGAGATGCAGAACAGCCTGAATTGGTAATCTTTATTGACGAAGCACATTTAATTTTTAATGAAGCCAGCAAAGCACTTCTGGAACAAATCGAAACAATAGTAAAACTGATTCGTTCTAAAGGTGTCGGAATTTATTTTGTTACACAAAATCCAATGGACGTTCCGAGTGGGGTTTTAGCTCAGTTAGGATTAAAGATTCAGCATGCGCTGAGAGCTTTCACAGCAAATGACCGTCAGGCAATCAAGAAAACAGCCGACAATTACCCTACTTCTCCTTATTATAAGACAGATGAATTATTAACGAGTTTGGGAATTGGAGAGGCTTTGGTCACGGCATTAAACGAAAAAGGTATTCCAACTCCGCTTGTTGCTACTATGATGCGTGCACCAATGAGCCGAATGGATGTTTTATCTCCATCTGAAATTGATGAAATAAACGGCAAATCGAAATTAGTTAAGAAATACGCTGAAGAAATTGATCGCGAGAGTGCTTTTGAAATTTTAAACAAAAAACTAGCAGATGCTGCAGAAGCTGCAACTCAGCAAGAAGAACAAGCTCCAGCTAAAACATCAAAATCAGGACCTAGCACTACAGAAGTTGTCACAAAATCTGTTCTGAAAGTGGTAACAAGCGCTACTTTTATAAGAGGTGTTTTTGGTGTATTGACCAAAATCTTTAAGAAATAAAACTTAAACCCTATAAGTTATATAAGTTCATTTAATTTTATACGTCTAATTATATTAAGCCACTAAATACCAAACCCGACAGGTTTTAAAAACCTGTCGGGTTTACTACACACAAAGCATTATATTAACTTATCTGGTTTAAAATATTTATGCTTTCTGTAGGAGCTCCAAAATCTTATTTTCAACTTCTGGTGTGTCCCAGATGTTTTCGATATTGTCCATTTTAAGAACTTCTTCCATAATTCCGTTTTGATAATCTCCAATTGCTAAAGCTTCAGCATACGGGCGGTCACTAAAAGTAACGCGGCTGTAAAGCGGAATCCATTTGTCTGGATATTTATCTGAGAAGACTTTTTCGATTTTCTTTTGCAGCAAGAATTTTTCATCTGCTGTTTTAGTACTCATTTCTAAGAAATTTCGATATGAAAGTTCTGCAATGGCATCGGCATTTGGTTTTCTGGAGATTTGATATTCGGTAAATATTTTTTTCCAGTCGTCTTGGTACTTTTCAATCATTTCGCTCAAAACAGTGATATCTTCAAAACCAGCATTCATACCTTGTCCGTAAAACGGAACTATGGCGTGGCAAGCATCTCCAATCAAAGCAATTTTGTTTTCGTACGTCCAAGGGAAACATTTCATGGTAACCAAAGTACTAGTTGGATTTTTAAAGAAATCATTTGCCAATTCTGGAATTACTTCAATAGAATCTGGGAAATTTTTCTCGAAGAAATCTTCCACCATTTTACGGTCGGTTAGCGATTCAAAAGAATTTTCTCCTTCAAAAGGCATAAATAAAGTGCATGTAAAACTTCCATCAAGATTAGGAAGTGCAATTAACATGTACTCGCCTCTCGGCCAAATATGAAATGAATTTTTATCTAACTTATGCGTTCCATCTGGATTGGCTGGAATATTTAATTCCTTATAGCCCATATTCAAAAATTCTTGAGAATAATTAAACATGCTCTGACGTTGCATTCTGTGACGAATTCTAGAAAAAGCGCCATCGGCACCAAAAACCATATCAAATTTTCTTTCTTCCCACTCGCCCCTTTCGCTTTCGCCGATATGAAGCGTTGCATCGTTTAAAGTAACATCCCAAACTTTTTGTTCAAAATGAAACTCGGCTCCAGCTTCTTCAGCAAGATCGATCATTTTTCTGTTTAGTTTTCCTCTTGAGATAGAATATATAGATTCGCCTTCCTGTCCGTAATTCTGAAAATTTAATTTATCTACCAAATGAATGGCGCGTTTATCCATCGGAATTGCAATTTCTCTAACTGAATCGCCAACGCCTACTGCATCCAGAGCTTTCCAGCCACGGTTTGACATTGCTAAATTAATAGAACGTCCAGAAAAATTTATATTTCTAATATCGGGACTACGGTCATAGACATGAACGGTGTGACCCGCTCTTTTAAGATAAATTGCCAGAAGTGACCCTACAAGTCCTGAACCAACAACTGCAATTTTTAATGATGTTTGCATCGAGGGAAAATCTAATATTGGGTCGTAAAAATAACTAATAATTATACATGAGCCTTAAAATAAACGAACAAATGTTGTAAATAATGATTCCCGAAGATTTATCCCGTTTCTTAATAATTTAAAAATATAACAAAATGTTATTTTATTAGATTTATTTACACAAATTAAACAATTAGTTTTGTATTAAAATATTTCCATAAGTTAAACTCAAAATTCATGAACAGCGAAATTCTGCAGTCAGACATTATATTAGAGAATGAAAAAGTGCTTTTAGTTCCGTTTGAAAGCAAAAGAAATATAGAACTCAATGAAATTATTTTTGATGATGAAATCTGGAAGTATATGGGAATGTATATCCGAAACAATCAAGATTTTGAAAACTATATAAAGAGCACATTAAAACAAAAAGCAGACGGAATTTGTTATCCATTCCTTATTATAGATAAAGCTACAAATAGAGTTGCTGGAAGCACGCGTTATGGCTATTTGAATCACGCAAGCCAAAAATGTGAAATTGGCTGGACTTGGTACGGCAAAGATTTTCAGGGAACTGGTTTAAACAAAGCGTGCAAATATGAATTATTGAATTTTGGTTTTGAGAAAATTCAGTTTAGAAGAATACAATTCAGTGCAGATCTTGAAAATTTAAAATCTCAAAAAGCCATTGAAAAACTGGGCGCTATAAAAGAAGGCGTTTTTAGAAATAATTATGTCGATTCTGAAGGAAAAAGCAAGGATGATGTTTATTTCAGTATTATTTTGGAGGAATGGCAGAAAACTAAACGAGATTATTTTGCAGAGTTTGTATAAACAATAATGGAGAAAAATGTAATTTAGTCTGCGATTTCAGATCATCAATTGATATCGCAGACTAAAATGCAACTATACTCAGAACATTACGTATCTCAAAAAACAGAAAGATTCGTCAATAAAATTTGGTGTTTGGACAACAGCATTGGCGAAAGCCTGATCGAAAACAAACTAGTTCTGCCAAACGGCTGTTTCAATCTCGCTTTTGTAACTGGAAATTCCATCGAAGTTCATACTAGTAAAGCCAAATATGAGATGAACGAAGGTGTTTACTTTTGTTCTCAAATGACTAATAAAGTTTTGGTTAATATACAGCCAAAAACTAAAGTTACCATTACTCAACTGCATACTTGGACACTTTCAATGTTTCCGAAATATGATTTAAGTGATTTTACCGATTCTATTATCAAAATTAATCCTGAGGAATTGCCTTTTAAAATTCAGATTGATTCTGATATTGAAATGATTTTAAATACAATAAATAGCTATTTTGAAACTTTGTCCGATTTAAATTCAGAGAAAAACACAATTGAAAAAATTTGCGAAATCATTAAAAACAAAGAAGAAGTCACTGTTTCAGAAATTAGCGACACTTTAAAATCTTCTCAACGCTCACTTCAAATTAAGTTTAAAACAGCAACTGGATTAACGATTAAAAAATATATTCAGATTTTGAAATTCAGAAAATCAGTCGATCAAATGGTGAATTCTGATTTAGAAAAATTAAAACTGACTGATATTGCGCTTTACAATAAATATTTTGATCAATCCCATTTTATAAGAAAGTTTAAAGACGTAACGAAAACTACTCCGAAAACATTCGATCCTGATTCGTATTTTCTTTCTCATAAAAGATAAGTTTTCGCATTTATACAATTTTGTGATTTTTGATTGAATTACTTTTGCTAAATCAATCAAATAATCAATCACAAATGAAAGCTAATCAATCTCTTATTCCACTAAAATTTCTTTTAATTGGAATTTTATTCATCCAAATCCAACTTGGATTTTCTCAGGAGGATAAAAGTTCAGCTTTATATAAAACCATTATGTCAAAAGACAGTCTTCTTTTCAACATTGGTTTTAATACCTGCGATGTAAAGCAGTTTGAAAATCTTTATACTGAAGATTTTGAATTTTACCACGATAAAGACAGTATTTCTGATAAGGCAAGATTTCTAAAAACATTTCAAAATGGCATCTGTTCTCCAACAAGAAAATATAATTACAGAAGAGAATTAATAGCGGGAAGCACAGAAATTTATCCTTTATACAAAAATGGCATTTTATATGGTGCCATTCAAATGGGAATGCATCGTTTTTACGAAAGTTCTGTTGGAAATAAGGAACAAGCTGGAAGTTTTGCCAAATTTACCCATTTATGGCTTTTAAAAAATAAAGAATGGAAACTAGCCAGATCGCTGAGTTATAATCATCAAATGACAAGTTCTAGTGCTGGAATATCAAATCTTTTTGACAATGATCAGGAAACCGAAAAATGGCTTAAAGAAAATAATGTTCCCGCTTTGGGAATTGGAATTATTGAAAGCGGAAAACTAAAACAGGTAAAAGTTTTTGGCGAACTCAAAAAAGGCATTTCTGCACCATATAATACAATTTGGAATGTGGCTTCGCTAACAAAACCTGTAACTGCTATAACTGTTTTAAAATTAGTAAGTGCCGGAAAATGGGATTTGGACGAACCGCTTTATAAATATTGGACTGATCCAGATATTGCGAAAGATCCTTATTTAAAATTACTGACCACGAGAATTGTTTTGAGTCATCAAACAGGTTTTCCAAATTGGAGATCTTTTAATGAGTCCAAAAAATTAGATTTCAAATTTAAGCCGGGAACTAAATATCAGTATTCTGGGGAAGGATTTGAATATTTGCGAAAAGCTCTGGAGAAAAAATTCCACAAAACATTAGATCAATTGGCTTCAGAATTAGTTTTTGAACCTTTAAAAATGACCGATTCTCAATTGATCTGGAATGATAAAATAGATCTTTCGAGATATGCCATCAATTATGACAAAAATGGCAATGCTTACGAACCAACTAAAAATAAATCGGCAAATGCAGCCGATGATTTATTGACCACGATTGGAGATTATGGCAGATTTTTATCGAGCGTTATAAATAGCGAAGGATTAAGCAAAAAAGTTTTTGAAGATATGATTTCGCATCAAGTTCAGACCAAAAAGAACAAATATTTTGGTTTAGGTTTTGAAATCTACGATTTAGGAAATGAAAACTATGCTCTATCTCATGGCGGCGCAGATCAAGGCGTTCAGACTATTTTTATTTTGCTTCCCAAAACGAAAGAGGGTTTGGTAATTTTTACCAATGTCGATGATGGCTATAAAGTTTACGAAAATATTGTGGTGCATTATCTCGGAGAAAACGGTAGAAAAATAGTAGATATCGAAACAAAATAATTTTCCACTTCAATCAGATATTAACTTTAATCTGAAAACATGCTAAAATTATTTATCCTTTTATTATTGTACATAAGTAAAATTTTGACTGCTTAATAGCATAAAAATATTTGTTAGTTATGAGCATAGACCTAGTTTTAAAGCAACAGGTCTGTGCTCTACTTTTTTATATTCTGAAAAAAAATAAAAAAAACAACTTTTTGTTGAAACCAAATTGCAAATCAATCGTCTAAAGTTTTAAGACATCTATTTATTCCGTAAAAAAATCATATTTTTGATTAATACACTGAATATCTTTTTGTTATAGAGTTTCAATCATCAATCTAAAACGAATTCATTAATCTTAAATCCATAATCAATCCATTATGAAAAAATCAATCAAGCTTATTGCACTTTTTGTTGCTTTTCAATTTTCATCCTTTAGCACTTTTGCCCAAGATAAAGCACAGCAAATTGAACAGCTTCTTAACAAATATAACGAATACGGACAATTTAACGGTTCTGCTTTGGTAGCAGAAAATGGAAAAGTAATTTTCAAAAAAGGTTTTGGTTCTGCCAACATGGAATGGAATATTCCGAATCAGCCAGATACTAAATTCAGATTGGGTTCTATCAGTAAACAATTTACCGCTCTTTTGATTGTAAAACTGGCAGAAGAAGGAAAAATCAAACTAGATGTTCCAATTACTACTTATCTTGCTGATTATCCAAAAGAAAATGGAGATAAAATCACAATTCATCACTTATTGACTCACACCTCTGGAATTCCAAATTATACTAACGCGCCAAATTTCCTTAGAGATAAAGCAAAAAACCCTTATACTCCAGAAGCATTTGTAAAAACATTTTCTAGTCTTCCATTAGATTTTGCTCCAGGTGAAAAGTTCAATTATAGTAATTCGGGTTATTTCTTATTAGGATACATTATCGAAAAAATTACAGGCAAAACATACGAGCAGAATTTACAGGAAACGATTTTCACGCCTCTAAAAATGGTTAATACCGGTTACGACCATAGCGAAGTTATTATAAAAAACAGAGCTGCCGGTTATGAAAAAGAAGGAAAGAAAATTGTCAATGCCTCTTATCTTGACATGAGTATTCCGTACGCCGCTGGATCTTTGTATTCTACTGTAGAAGATTTGTATTTGTGGGATCAGGCACTTTATACCAATAAATTACTTTCTGAAAAATCAATGGAATCTTTATTCAAACCTTACATAAAAGCTTGGAATGGTTTTTACGGATACGGATGGTCGACTTATGATGTTCCAAACGGAAACGATAAATTGACTGTTGTTGAACACGGAGGTGGTATCAACGGATTTAATACCATTATTTCTCGAATTCCTAAAGACAAAAATCTTGTTGTTTTATTGAATAACACTGGTGGAACTGTTTTAGGCGAAATGAATACTGCAATTCGCAATATCTTATACAATCAGCCATTTAATCAGCCAAAAAAATCGTTGGCTCTTGATTTATTAGATATTTATAATGAAAAAGGTGCAACGGCTGGGACAGAAGCCTACAAAAAGCTAAAAAGCGATCCAACTTATGCCATTAAAGAAGGTGACATGAATAGAGTTGGATATCAATTATTGCAAACTGGAAAAAAGAAAGAAGCGATTGAAGTTTTCAAAATCAACGTAGAAGCTTTCCCTAAATCTGGAAATGTTTATGATAGTTTGGGCGAAGCTTATCTAGCAGATGGAGACAAAAAACTAGCGATGGTCAACTATAAAAAATCTGTTGAATTGGATCCTACAAATGAAGGCGGAAAAAAAGTTTTGGAAGAACTTTCTAAAAAATAAAGGCAAATAATTGTAGATTAAATTCTTATAAAAGGCTCCGAAAAAGTAGATATAAAATCTATTTTTTCGGAGCTTTTTTGTTACAACTTGGGACATCCAAATTCGGTGAATTATTTTTTTTAAATACTATTTTAGCCCACCCAAAATAACTGAATGACCTATGAAAAATCTAAAAAATCACAGTTTCTTAGCTGTATTGTTATGTCTTTTTATTTCTTCTAAATCTTTATCGCAAAACAGTCAGCCGCTGATGCCAAGTCAGCAGAACAAAATTATAATAGACAGAATTGTTGAGGCAACTCGCTATAAAAATCATGTGATTGATTTCTGCCTTTCAAAAATAAATGAGGCTTCGGCAAAAGAAGGTTGGAACGAACAAAAAGCTATTGAAATTACGCAGAGCATTAATTACAAAAATTTCAGAGATGCGATCTACAATAGTTTTGTTGTTTTTGACGAAGTTGAATTGGAAACTTTATTAAAAGCTTACGAAAAAGACAACGTTTATCAGTCCCAAAATGTAATGACCAATAATAAAGTACTTATCAATAATCTGAACATTTTTGCTGATGATATTGTGAAGGGGAAATATGTTTCTAAATAAGATGCTAAGGTTCTGAGATACTAAGATACTAAGATTCTAAGTTTTTTTAATCTTTGTCAAAATTTGAAATCAAATAGATAAGGGACTTTAGCTTTAAATAAAAAACACAATCCTTGTCATTTCGACGAAGGAGAAATCTCCACAAGTAACTCCGTAACGAAAGTCCAATCTTTGTCGAGCTTCTCACGGAGATTTCTCCTTCGTCGAAATGACAAAAATACGCAAACCAACTTTAAATTTATCGTTTATCAAAGCCCTTTACTACTTGCTTTTAAACTTTGACAAAGATTGTAACTTGAAACCTGAAACCTGAAACTTTGAAAGCAAAAACTATTTCTTCGGTTTCAAAACCAATTTCGTTGAAGTCTTTATGATTTCGTCTTTGTTTAGTTTCATTTTTCTGAACTTTCCTGCGTTGTACATTTCGGCTTGATCGCTGTAATGTTTGCTGAAAGGGTTTCCAGATTGACCTGTTGGTAAGATGCTCCAACTGTTTTCGACATCGGCAAAATCGACGATTCTTCGTGTTGAAGGTCCGCCTTTGGTGTAATATTTTCCTTCGTCATTAAATCCGAAGAATAAATTATTGATTACTTCATTTGAACCTGGAGAATTAAACGGCCCAACATTAAACAATCCGCGAAGCGCTTTGACTTTTCCTAATGGATGCTCATGTTCTATGGTATGCACTTTTCCCCAATTCCATTCTGAAATATTTTCTCCTAACTGATTTTGCAAAGCAATAACAGCATCATGAAAAGATTTTGAAACAACGTCTGTTCTCGTTTCTTTTACATTTTTTGTTTTAATATTATCCCACCAAACCGAATTTTCATTTTTTATCTGATTGGCAATAACTTGTTTTCCTAAAGAAATTCCCAAAAACAAATTGAAATTATCTTTTCCCATTTCGTCTTCAAAAGTATTTTTTAGATACAGATAAATCCATTTGTTGTAAATCGTTGGTGCAACGTCATCAACATTTGTTGTTCCTTTCCAAGATTTTAAAATCCCCAAAACTTCTTTTTCATTATACGAAAGCGGTTTATTGTCTAAACTTGCAATTAAGTTTTTTACTACCTCAACAGCAACATCAGAAGTATTATCATAAATCATTTTGCTGATAGCTTCTTTATCCCAATCAGATTTTGCATCTAAAATTCCCGAGATTCTTTTGGCGCGATCTTCTGGCAGATAATATCCTGGATATAAATAGCCATTATCTATAGCTTCAGGCTGATTATTGGCAGAATACACATATCCCCAGGCTGGATTCTCAGCTGACGGATTTTCTTCAAAATCTAAAAACTTAGTAATATCATCTTTTCCGCTTGAACCGTCTAAAATTAAATGTGTATTAACGCCCTCATTGTGTCTGTACAATTTCCCGCTCGCCCACCAAGCCACATTTCCTTTAGCATCGCCATACATAACATTCAATCCAGGCGCAGCAATTAAACTCACAGACTTTTTAAAATCCGTAGTGTTTTTAGCATGAGAAAGACCGTAAGCCGCGTCTAAAATCTGAATCGGCTCTCTTGTATATGTCCAAGACATTGCAATCGGATTTTTCTTTTCCAAACGATCGATAAAATCATTCATAACTGGACCATGACGTGTAATTTTAACTTCCAAAACTACATCTGAAGAATCTTTTACTTTTATCGTTTTTTTTCTGATTTCATATTTACCGAAACCTATCGGAGTCTGATATTGAGAAGCATCATCAGCTTTATTTTTTTCTTGATAAAAATCGATATCATCATTTTCGAACATCGTTAAACCGTAAGCGTAATCTCTGTTATGAGCCAAAAGCGGAAATGGAGTTCCTGCTAAATAACAGCCGTATAATTCATGTTTTGGTGTTACAATATGCGCTTCATACCAAGTTGCAGGCTGCGAAAATCCGATGTGCGGATCATTTGCAAAAATAACTTTCCCAGTTTTCGATTTATGAGGCCCAACAACCCAACTGTTGCTTCCAACAAATGGAGGAATTGGAGATTGATCCAGCATTGCGGTTATAGATTTCGAAATCTCAGTATATTCCTCAGTTTTTTCTTTTGAGATTTTAATTCTGGTATTATTAAATTCTCCTTCAATACCCAAATCTTTCAAATAAGCAGCACCGTATTTATTTTTAATATCTGTCAATAATGGGTCTGTTTTTTGAGCCATCGCAAAACTAAAAGACATATAACCAAAAATATTATAAACGTCTTTTATAGTAAACTTTTGCTTTTTTACGCCAACCAAAGTAAATTCTATGGGCGTAACTCCTTCCTCCAAATACTGATTAATTCCGTCCAGATAAGCCTGAGTCAGTTTATAGCTTTCGCTGTTTTTGTCCAATTTCGCAATGGCTTTCGCCGAAGCTTCTTCAATTCCAATTCCGGCAAAAAATTTGTCGTTTTTAAGTGCAACTCCTCCAAAAATTTCAGACAAACGACCGGGAGCAATACGGCGTAACAATTCCATCTGCCACAATCGTTCCTGTGCATGCACATAACCAAGTGCTGTCATGGCATCTTTTTCAGAATCTGCATAAATATGAGGCACTCCAAAATCGTCAAAATAGACCGTTGTTTCTTTTTCAAGATTTTTTAATTCTAATGAGCCTTCATATTTAGGCTTTAAATGAAAAATATAAGCGCACAAACCAATCGCAAGAATTACTATAAGAACCAATAAGGCCAACAGGATTTTTTTAATTATTCTCATATTCTGAAAGAGGATGAAATTTGTAATAATGTAATTTTTCTAAAAAATTTTATAAGAGACAATCGTCTTTAAAACTCTAAATTTATGTATTTAAAATTAATACTATAAATGTCAATCTATAAAAAAATAGCGATTGTAGTAATTTCTCTTTTTGTAATAGTAATTCTCGCCAATGTCGGATTGAATTACTGGATCAAAAAACAACTTCCAATCATTATTCACGAAAAAAATAAAACCGCATATAATATCAATTATGAAAAAATTGAAGTTTCTCTTTTTTCTAGAAATATTAATGCCCAGACTTTGCTTGTAAGTCCGAAAAACGAGCCTAAAGACAGTAAAAATGGGCTTTTTTCAAAAATCGAATCCGTCACCATAAAACACTTCAACATTTGGGATTTGGCTTTTCGTGACATCATTCAAGCTGAGAGTATCATTATTAATAAACCACGAATCATTTTATACAAAAAAGGCGAAAAATTAATCAATAACAGTAAAAGCATTGAAAAAGAAATTATTGATCCGTTCCGAAAAATTATAGCAGTTTCGAATATTTACCTCAACGACGGATCTGTTGATGTTGTTTCTCTAGATTCTGAAAAACCTATTTTCAGCGTAAAAAAAATCCTTTTAAAACTAGAAGGCATTTTAATTACAGATGCTACTTTGAAAGAAAAAATTCCGATTCGATATGAAAAGTATGCTCTAGTTTGCGACAGTTTGTTTTATAGACCAAATGGTTTCTATTACATCAATATTGGAAAAATAAGTACCGAAAAGAATTTTTTAAAGATTAATAATTTCTCAAATCTTCCTCAATTTGAACGATACGAATTTGTAAAACATCTTGATAAAGAAAAAGATATTTACAATTTAAAATTTGACTCGGCTCAAGTTGCAAAAATGGATTGGGGTTTCAAAAATGATCGCTTTTATTTTAAAGCAAATTCGCTTGTAATTCATCATTTTGATGCCAATATTTATCGCGGAAAAATGTTGAAAGATGATCCAAGCAAAAAATATCTTTATAATCATTTACTGCGAAATCTGAAATTCCCCCTTCAAATTGACACTTTGCAAGTTTTAAAATCGAAATTGGTTTACGAAGAAGAGCTTGATGTTGCTAAAGGACCGGGAATGCTAACTTTCGACAAATTCAATCTTCAGGCAACCAATCTGCGAAGTGGTTTTGGGTTAAAAAAAACGGATGATGTAAAAATCAAAGTCAATTGTATTTTTATGAAAAATTCTCCTCTTGATGTCGATTGGAGTTTTAATGTACTAGACAAAAGTGATGGATTTCATATTCAAGGCGTAATTTCAAATTTCGATGTTGGCGCCATGACAAGATTCACCAAACCGTACATCAACACTACGTTTACTGGAACTTTCAATAAATACCGTTTTAATTTCTACGGAAACGATAATGGATCAAAAGGAAATGCTTCTTTAGATTATGATGATCTTAAAGTCAAATTATACAAGAAAAAAAATCCTGAAAAAGAAGCCAAACTCAAAACTGCTGTTGCCAATTTATTAGTCAAAAACGATTCGAAAGATGGAGCCAAAACCGCAGAAATCGAAGTCGAACGCCTTCAAGACAGATCGTTCTACAATCTTTTGTGGAGAAGCATTGCGGAGTCTTTGAAGAAGATTTTAATTTAATTTTCTTTGCCACGGCTCAAGCGATAGCGAACAGGCGAAGTAATTCACGAATTATTTTTTAAAATCTTTCTGGCAACATAGCCTGCGGTTTCAACCGCAGGAACGCAACGGATTTCCACAATACGTTCCTCGCAATGCGTTTCCCGCGGTTGAAACCGCGGGCTATATTTTTATGATTAGTAATCCATATCTTTTTCATTCTGAAAAACCAGAAGGCATAACATTTAAGAAAAAATCAATTCGTGTTAATTCGTGTAATTCGTGTAATTCGTGGCAACCAATCTGCAAACCTGACAATTATCAGGTTTTAGGAGAATTTATTTTTTTTCATTTGCTTCTATTTTAATCCGAATACAAATGACAAAAAATAATCTGCATACTTTTCATATTCCAGTAATGGGACTTGCTTATACAATTGACAGTCCGATTCGAGTAGCGCAGTACGGAATTTCATCTGTTGTGGCTTTGGCCGACGATGATCTGATTGAGAAGATGCGTAATTTTTACAGCACTAAATTCAATATTCCTTACGAAGAAATTACTCAAAAATTTCATGATTACCGCGCTGAAAGAATTACCTCTTATTTAAATTTAGTCGATAAAATTGTAAAAGAGAAATTCGAAAATTTCAAAACAGAATTAGCAGAAAGCAAAACTGCTTTAGAGAATTTCATGTCAATGCTGCCAAATACTTCTGATATCAAAAAAGGATTTCAGAATTTATTAGACGACGGAATTGCTTTTAAAGAGAATATTCAAAATTATATTGAAACACATCTTTTTCCAGGTGAAATTGATGTTAACATTATGACGAAATTAGACAAAGATAATTTCATCAAAAACGAACAGCTTCCAATTGAATTTAATGATGCTCATGCAGCTTTAAGGGGTTTTGCAAATAGCAATCTGGAATCTTCTGTTGTTCTTTCCGCTGGAATGAATCCTAGATTATTTGGCTACTTCGAAAACTTCAAAGATTTTTTTCCGAATGAAAACAACGAGCTTAGAAAGAAAATTATTTTAAAAGTAAGCGATTTTAGATCGGCAATGATTCAAGGAAATTTCTTGGCTAAAAAAGGTCTTTGGGTTTCAGAATATCGAATCGAATCAGGATTAAACTGCGGCGGACACGCTTTTGCAACCGATGGACTTCTTCTGGGTACTATTTTAGAAGAATTCAAGCAGAAAAAAGATCAATTGATACAATCTGCCCACGAATTAATGATTAAAGCTTTACAGGCAAAAAATCAGCATTTTCCAGAAAATCCTTTAGAATTGAAAATTACCGTTCAAGGTGGTGTTGGAACAGCGGCAGAACATGAGTTTTTATTAGACGAATATAATGTTGATTCTGTTGGTTGGGGTTCGCCATTTTTATTAGTTCCTGAAGCGACATCTGTAGATAAAGAAACTCGAAATTTATTGATGAATGCCAAAGAAGATGATTTTTATTTAAGCAATATTTCTCCATTGGGAGTTCCATTCAATACTTTAAAAGGAACTACAAACGAATTCTTAAAGCAAAAACGAATTCACGAGAATAAAGCGGGAAGTTCATGCCCGAAGAAATTTTTAGCTTTAAGCAAAGAATACGATCCGCACGGAATTTGCACAGCTTCAAAAAAATATCAAGATATAAAACTGGAAGAATTAGAGGCAAAAAAGGATTCTTTATCTACTGATGAATTTGAAAAAAGCAAAATTAAAATTACTGAGAAATCGTGTCTGTGCGTTGGTTTGGCAAATGCTTCTTATCTAGAAAACAACATTAAAATAAAAGGTCAGGCACAAGGCGTAGTAATTTGCCCCGGACCAAACTTGGCGTATTTTGATCAGGAAGTGTCTTTAAAAGAAATGATCCAGCATATCTATCAAGGAAAATCAGTTATTAGAACTGAGCGCCCAAACTTGTTTATAAAAGAGCTTAAAATGTATATCAGTTATTTTAGAAATGAAATTCAATCTGTTTCTGGAGAACTTACCTCAGCTCAGCTTAAAAAGTGGAATTCTTTTAAATCTAACCTGTTAGATGGAATTGAGTATTATAAAAATTTATTTGAATCGACGTCAGTCTTTAAGGGTCATCTTGGTCAACTCGATTCTTGTAAATCAGAATTAGTTGGTATAAAAATTCCCGTTTCAGAGTTGGTTTAAAATTGAAAACCCCAAATTATAAAATAATTTTGGGATTTGTTTTTTTTAATGAAATGGAAAAAAATCAATTTTTACATATCAGAATTAATAACTTGCAGGTTACAACACAATATTTTTTAAACTCGTTTTACTTTTTAAAATTCAATTTATGAAAAAGATTTATGCTAAAGAACATATTTTAAAATGTTTTGTTTTGATTTTATTTTCAACTTACCCTTCCTTCTCTAACAATTTGAAACTTTCTGATTTTTGCAAAATCGAAATTGGCATAAAACGTACTGATGCAGAAAAAATCATTGGTGCATCATACCAAAAAGTAAGATCTAGTTTTGTTTATAAATTAGACTATAAATGCAAAATGAAACTGATTTACAAAAATGATAAACTAATTCAAATGTATTTTATTGATGCTTGTGCAAAAGAATACAAATTAGATTCATCTAATAAAAACTTTAGACCTTTTAGATATCAAACTTCAGAATCAGTTATTGAAAAAATTACTATAAACGATTTTTGCAAAATTAAATTAGGCATGAAACGTAATAAAGTATTGAATTTAATTGGCAATCAAACTGGTAATCAGGGATCTGGAATTGTTTGGGATGAATATCAATTTCCAGACAAATCTTATTTTAAATTATGGTACAATAATGAAGACAAACTCGAGTTGCTTAAATATGTTGACTCTTGCGGAAGAGAATATCTATTAGAATCTAAATGAAAAAGCACTTAATTAAAATGGCAGTCAAGTAAAACGACTGCCATTTTTTATTTAATATATAAATTTACTATTCTTTCTTTTTGTTTTTACTGTCAATAACAGCTCCTGTTCCTGTTCCTAAGGCAGCTCCAGCCAAACCACCAATAATGGCACCTTCTCCTTTTTTCTTACTAACAATAGCTCCCGTTGCAGCTCCAACTCCAGCACCAATTACAGCGCCTTTAGCAGTTGCACTCCAACCTTTCTTTTTAGCTGGTGCAGCTGTTGCATCTTGCTGATGCACTACAACAACTTTCTCTTTTTGAGCTTCGATTTTTTCCTCGTTTAATTTTGCCATTTCAGTCTTCATCGAATCGATAACACGCTGTTTGTTAATCTCGACTTTCATTGAATCAATGCTGGCTTGTTTGGCTTTATTTATATCTTCTTTGTTTTGTTGTTGACAAGAAGTTAAAAATATCACGGTCAATAAAATATATAAGCCTTTCATGATCTTGTAATTTTAAAATTATACATTACAAATTACGAAATATCTGTTATAACCTTTGTTACAGAATTTTTTTGAAAGGTTATAAGATTTGAAGATTAATGTCTGTTTCGCTCTAAGTTTTATTCGCCAAGCTGAAAGAAATTAATCTCGCACAGGCGCGAAGACGCAAAGTTTTTTTTGACAACGTTTCCATGTAGTTTACTATTTCTTTTAGATAAAACCTTATTTTCCTAAGATTCCTTTTTTAAGAATTTGTCCAAAGTCATACATATCTTCATAAGAACAATACAGTGGAACTGGTGCTAGACGAATTACGTTTGGTTCACGCCAATCTGTGATCACTCCGTTTTTCATTAAATAGTCAAACAAAGCTCTTCCTTCTCCATGAAGGAAAACAGATAATTGCGAAGCTCTTTCTTCAGGATTTGAAGGTGTAATAATTTCGAAAGTACTTTCTACTTCTTTATCTATTTCATGAAGAATAAATTCTAAGTAAGAAGTAATATGATCGCGTTTTGCAATTAATGCATCCATTCCAACCTCAGCAAACATTTCTACAGAAGCCAAATACGGCGCTAATGAAAGAACCGGAAGATTACTAATCTGCCATCCGTCTGCACCGTGAACGGGATCAAAAGTAGGCTCCATTTTAAAACGGCGCTCCTTGTTATGTCCCCACCATCCTGCAAACCTTGGCAAGTCTGAATTATGATGCTTTTCGTGAACAAAACAACCCGAAGCATTTCCTGGACCTGAGTTCATATATTTATAACTGCACCAAGCAGCAAAATCTACATTCCAATCATGAAGTTCTAATTTGATATTTCCGGCAGCGTGTGCCAAATCCCAACCTACTTTTGCTCCAGCTTTTTGTCCGGCAGCAGTTATGGTTTTAATATCAAAAACTTGTCCCGTATAATAATTTACTCCGCCAATTAAAACTAAAGCAAGCTCATCGCCAACTTCTTCAATTTTTGCCAAAACATCTTCCAAACGAATATTGTGTTCTCCTTCTCTACGTTTAATTTCTACAATCGCATCTTCAGCTTTATATCCGTGAAAGTTTACTTGGCTTTGAAACATATATTGATCTGATGGAAAAGCTTTTTCTTCGCAGATAATTTTATAACGCGTTTTTGTTGGCTGATAAAAAGAAACCATCAGCAAATGAAGATTTACTGTCAAAGTATTCATCACTGTAACTTCAGACGGAAGCGCACCTACAATTTTGCTTAACGGTTCAGAAAATCTTTCCTGATAATCCCACCAAGGTTTTTCAGCATAAAAATGACCTTCAACGGCAAGTTCAGCCCAATCATTCATTACTTCATCGATATAAGCTTTGGTACGTTTTGGCTGTAATCCTAAAGAATTTCCTGTAAAATAAATTACTCGTTTGTCATTCACTTTTGGAAAAATGAATTGATCTTGATAATGGTTTAATGCGTCTTTCGAATCTAGCCCTCGTGCAAATTCGCGTGTATTTTGAAAAGTCATTGTGTTTTTTGTTTTGGATGCTAAAATAACACCTTTTGAAATATTTCGATTAAATTTAACAAGTTTACTTTTTAGTCACAGTTTTCAGTCTCAGTCTCAGTATTCAGACTGTGACTGAAAACTGTGACTGAGACTGAAAATAAAAAGACCCGACAAGTTTAAAAAACTCGTCGGGTCTTTTTATATAATAAGTTCCGATTAAAGAATTAACATCGCATCTCCGTAAGAATAGAATTTGTATCCTTCTTTGATTGCTTCTTCGTATGCTTTTTTCATTAAATCGTGACCACAGAAAGCAGAAATCATCATTAATAATGTTGATTTTGGCGTGTGGAAGTTTGTAATCATACAGTTTGCAATACTGAAATCGTGAGGAGGGAAAATAAATTTATTTGTCCATCCTTCGTAAGGATTCAAAGTATTTGCAGAAGAAACAGAACTTTCAATTGCACGCATAGAAGTTGTTCCTACAGCACAAATACGTTTTTTCTTTGCTTTTCCTTCGTTTACAATATCACAAGCTTTTTGTGTAATGATTAATTCCTCAGAATCCATTTTGTGTTTAGATAAATCTTCAACCTCAACTGGATTAAAAGTTCCTAAACCTACGTGCAAAGTTACCTCAGCAAAGTTCACTCCTTTGATTTCTAATTTTTTCAAAAGGTGTTTAGAGAAGTGTAAACCAGCAGTTGGTGCCGCTACAGCTCCTTCTTCTTTTGCGTAGATTGTCTGATATCTTTCAGCGTCTTCTGGAGTAACGTCTCTGTTGATGTATTTAGGAATTGGAGTTTCTCCAAGTTCAGTCAATTTGTTTCTGAATTCTTCATAAGAACCATCGTATAAGAAACGTAAAGTTCTTCCACGAGATGTTGTATTGTCAATTACCTCAGCAACTAACGAATCGTCGTCTCCAAAATAAAGTTTGTTACCAATACGGATTTTTCTGGCAGGATCTACTAAAACGTCCCATAAACGTTGCTCTGAATTTAATTCTCTTAATAAGAAAACCTCAATTCTAGCTCCAGTTTTTTCTTTGTTCCCATACAAACGAGCAGGGAAAACTTTTGTATTGTTAAGAATTAAAACGTCTCCGTCATCAAAATAGTTGATCACGTCTTTAAACATTTTATGTTCGATAGTGTTTTTTTTACGGTCAATTACCATTAAGCGAGATTCGTCTCTGTTTTCTGCTGGAAATTCAGCCAAAAGTTCTTTCGGTAAGTTGAAATTGAAGTGTGATAATTTCATATTTGAATTGTTGATTTTAGAGTGTAGCTTTTAGATTTGTTTATCTAAAATTTTAAATCGGATGCAAATATACGATTGTGAGATAGGCGTTGTCAAGTGTTTTGGCTTTTATTTTCAAAAGCCCTTGATTTTGTGAGGTTTCACGAACCATTAAAAATGTATTTTTTTCTATAAAAAACATTTTCAACATATTATTGTCATTTCGACGAAGGAGAAATCTTCGCCAGAAACTCGACAAAGATTAGATTTTGATTGCGGAGCTACTTGCGAAGATTTCTCCTTCGTCGAAATGACAAACTTTGCGATTATATTCAAACTAGGACATAAAAAAACCTCTGGTTAAAACCAGAGGCTATGTCTTATTATGCTTTAATTTAAATGAACTTATATTTTCTTATATGGTTCAAAAAAAATTACAATTCTGAAATTTGAAAGTTTAAAGTTTTTAAATCATTCCAGAAATCTGGATATGATTTTGAAACTACTCCAGCATCTTCTATAATAATTGGAACTTTTATTGCTAATGGCGCAAATGCCATTGCCATACGATGATCGTTATATGTTCCGATTTTTACATCGTGATTTATATTATCAGATTTTATTAAAGTCAAGCTGTCATTAGTTACAGAAATATTCGCTCCTAATTTAGTAAGTTCTATTTTAAGTGCTTCTAATCGGTCGGTTTCTTTAATTTTTAAAGTATGAAGACCTGTCAAATGACATCCAATTCCTAAACCTAAACAAGTAACTACAATAGTCTGAGCAATATCTGGCGTATTGTTCAATTCGAAATTTACATCTTGATAATTGAAACCTGCTACTTTTTCCAAAGTCATTTTATTGTTTTGGAAAGTCGTTTTCACTCCCATTTTTTCATACAGCGAAACTAATTCCGAATCTCCCTGAAGGCTGTTTTCTTTATAACTGCTCAAAGTTATTTTAGCAGATTCAGATAAAGCAACCAAACTAAAGAAATAAGAAGCCGAACTCCAATCTGATTCTACCACCATTTCTTTTGACTCTACAAATTGTTTTGGATAAACTTTAATTACGTTTCCTTGAAAACTTGTTTGTATGTCTAAATCTTTTAGCAAAGCCAAAGTCATTTTGATATATGGAATCGAAGTAATTTCTCCTTCTAAAGTCAGCTCTAAACCATTTTCTAATTTTGAAGCTACAAGCAAAAGTGCCGAAATATATTGGCTGCTCACATTTGCTGCCAAAGTAACTTTTGAAGCCGTAACTTTTTTTCCTTTAATTCTGATTGGCGGATAGCCTTCTTCTTTTTCATAAGAGATTTCAACTCCCAATTGTCTTAAAGTATCAACCAAGATTTTGATTGGGCGTTCTTGCATTCTGCTCGAACCTGTCATAACTACTTCTCTGCCTTCGTTTACAGCAAAATAAGCAGTCAAGAAACGCATTGCAGTTCCGGCGTGGTGAATATCTACGATTTCATCATTTCCTATTAATGCTTTCTGCATTACTTCACTGTCGTCTGAGTTTGAAGTATTGGCTAAAGTAATGTTTGGGAATAATGCTTTTAGAAGCAATAAACGGTTTGTTTCACTTTTAGAACCGGTGATATTTAGTTGCGAATCATCAATGGTGAATGGTGAATTCGTGCTTAATTTTAAATTCATTTTTTTAATTGTAAGTTGTGAATTATGAATTATGAATGATTAGAAACATAATTCAGCCCCGCAATTTACCACTCCCCATTCATAATTCAAAATTGAAAACTCATAATTCAAAACTTATGAGAGATATTTCACAATTATTTCAATTTATCATTGTTTTTGTGACGATCTTTATCTCTAACCGATTTTAAATCCATTTTTTTGTCAAAAGCAGCTTGCAAATCTATTCCTGTTTGATTCGCCAGACAAAGGACAACGAAAACAACATCTGCCAATTCTTCACCTAAATCTTTGTTTTTATCACTTTCTTTCTCAGATTGTTCTCCGTAACGACGGGCAATAATTCTGGCAACTTCACCAACCTCTTCTGTTAGTTGTGCCATATTTGTCAATTCGTTAAAATAGCGAACTCCGTGTTCCTTTATCCAAGTATCAACATCTAGCTGTGCATTTTTCAAATCCATCTTCTATATCTTTTTAAGAATTATTTTTTCATTTTGGCTTACGATCATCTTCTGAAAAAACTCTTTTATCATTCCGTAATCCTCAGCTGCAAAAATACTATTGTTGATTTCTTTTTCGCTCACAATTTGAATTTTGTTTTCTGTAACTGAAAAATAAATTCCCTTTTTAAATAAAATAGCAGCTTATTCGCTGCTATTTTTAAGTTGACTTTCTCATTTAATTTTGAAGAAATCTCGGCATAATTTAAATACGTTTTAAAACGATTTTTTCTGTTTCTTTAGCAATCATTGTCTTGTAATATTCTTTCAGCATATCATACTTTTCAGCAGAAACAATGGCTTCATTTATCTGATGCAAAATAGACAATTGTAAAGTATCTCCATTAGCTAGAATATTGAACTTAAAAGATCCCAAATTATCTTCCATCGTTACAGCCGCTGGAGCTGGCAATGTTTCAACTGCAAATCCTTCTGGAATTTTAATTGTGATATTATATTTATCCGAAAAAGGATAACTAAAATCGACCGGATATTCTCGCACTTCTTGTCTAAAAGGATTTTTATCGTTGGTAAAAAACAGCATCGGATTTACATATATTTTGTCGCCAATCAACTCGCACAGATTATTTCCTGTAAAAGAATACGTTTCTATAATAGGAAGAAGTATATCTTTTTCATTCGTTTTTGAATATTCACTAATTTCTATTTTATTATTTTGATTTTCTAGTTTTTCTAAATATTCCTCTTCTTTTAAACTTTCAATATTACTTCGTGTGATCATTGCATTATAATCCATGCATTGTCTTCTTGTTTTACCTGTAATTTTACCAGTACTATCAATACTATAATTCATGAAAACATTGTCTGCCGAAGTTTTTTCTGGCATTAAATTAATTTCTTCTGATGATCCATCTTTTCTAATCAATCTTCCCGACCAGTTTAAAACTCTAAGCGGTAAAATATTTGGAGTTGAAAATTTTTCGGAAGCATCTAATAAAATATATCCGTTTGGTGTTTCTACAGCCGTAATTACATAATTAAACGCTGTTCTGTTAGGAAAAAGCGCAATTCCGTTAGAACGCGTGCTCACCAAAACCGGATTTGCCATTAAACCAGAATAACGAAGCATTGCTGTAAGCATCAAATTAATGTCGGCAATATTTCCTGTTTTTTCTTTGTAGGCTTTCTTTACACCATTGTCACAGCTATAACCTGTATAACTATTCCATTTCACGTTTGATTTTACATGATTAAAAATCGCCCAAATTTTCTCTTCTGGTGTTTTTGTTTCGGCAAGAAGTTTTTTCAGGTCGTCTTCAAAATATCCTGTTTTATTTAATTCTGGACCAAAATCTTCATAATCATAAATTGTTTTCACAACTGAATTCCAATCTGTAGAAAGCTGTTTTATAGGTTTGTTTGGAAATCTCGTCATTGACAATTCATGTGAAACCGATGACATGTAGTTTTCTATATTATTTACATACGATTCATCTTTCATTGCTGCAAAATTTTCTGCAGTATAAGTAGTTTGAGTCTCTATATATTCAATTTTATCTTGATAAAATTCGGTCTTTGTTGCTCCACCTCCAAGGCCTCCTGTATTGTATCTTTCTTTTGAGTTTATAATGAATGATTTGTTAGATTTTTCAGATACTACCTTAGGAAAAACATACCCTTTTTGGGCTGGAGTAAAAACAAAATATTCAGGGACATATGTTTTAAATTCTGAATAATTTACTGGAATACTTGTTTGAAAATCCCAATCGCGAATAAGTACATCTGGACTTCTAACGCTGTATTTGAATTCTATAACGGAACCTTCTTTAACATTCGGCATCGTGATTTTCTTCTGGCTTCTAAATTTACTTACTGTCTCATCAAATACTCCATCACTTTTCAGTTTTGTAGCTTCAATTTTACCCCCTACCAAATTATACGTTACAGCATCACTTACCGATACTTTCTCTTTAAAATCAGTACCGTAGTAATACCAAATTGCCTCATTGGCCCAATTATATCCTTCTTTTTTATAGATTTTAATACGGGTTTCAACATCCAAATAAGTTACAAATCCTGTGTTTTGATCGTAGTCTATTCTTGCCTTTCCTCTTTTGTATAAAATGGCAGCGGCAGCAGATGAATCTTTTGGATGTACTTTCTGTTCAAGTTCTGCAACAGACACTTTTCCTAGTTTAAATTCCTGAGAAATCGATTTTGAGCCGATCAACAAAATCACAGTGAGGCTAAATAATTTAATAATTTTCATTGGTAATTTTTGGTTTATTTTAGTTTACAATTGTTAGTTTTTGGTTAGGACTATTTTGGCATTGTCGTTTCTTGAAACTTGTTCCATAAATAAACGGTATTCATCATATTCTTTGTTAGAATATTTTCCTTTGTTCAGAAACATAGATCTCTTATAGGTTAGTTTGTTATTGTCTTTTTTAACGATTTCGGTTTTGTACTCGCCAAATTTCCCTTTCAACTCATAATTAGATGGCAGAAATTCGATGCTATAACCATCAGGAAGATTGATCTCAATTTCATCTGTATCTAAATAGCCACGCTGAATTTGAAATGGATTTTTGCGGTTTCGGACTCGTTTTATATTTCCTGTATATTGATTAAAAGCATCAACCACGAAAATCATTTTATTACCCGTCAACGTTCCATAATTTGTTGCGCTTAACTGAACATCTTCAGTAAAACGAATATTCTCTTTATCGTTTGTAAAAGTAATTTTACCCAATTTTAAGTTGTTGATATTATCCCAATACTCTTTGTAATGTTCTTCTTTTTCGTTTGGCTGCATGGTTTCTACTCGAGATTTAGATGCATATTGACTTCCTTGTGATGCAATTTTTAATGTTCCTGAGAAATTTCCAGATCCATCAATTGTGTAAGTTCCTTTTCCATCTTGGATATTTCCTCGATCGTCGTAGATTTTAGTGCGAACAATTTCTCCTCCTTCTGGTTTTACAACCAAAACATCGCGATCATCTGTAAAAACACCTTGATATCCAAACGGATCATCTTGACTTGTACATTCTAACCAGATATAATTATTCTGGTTTGGAACTGCTAAAATCATGTGGTTTCCTTGCATCGAAACAAAATCAGCTTGAATATCTGACTTGTAGCGATCTCCATATAAAATAGTATTGTAAGACGGGACGTCTACAACCTCCAAAAGTGCTTTTGTATAATTTGATAATGCTTTACAGTCTCCATAACCTAAGCGATCTACATCGCTGGCCAGCATTGGTTTCCATCCGCCAATTCCAACAGCAATATTTACATATCTGGATTTCTTTTGAACATAATCATAAATAATCTTTGCTTTCTTAACGGGATCTTTTTCATTCCCAACCAAAGCTTTGATTTTTGCTTTTGTCTCTTCTGGCAAAATGGTAGTTCCTGTTAGGATTTTTTCTCCATACCATTTACCAAATGCTTCCCATGTTGTAGCTTTTCCATCAACTCCTTCTAGGTGAAAATTCTCTAATCCCATCATGACTTTAGGAAAAAGGTCTGCTGGATTAGGACTAAGATCTTCTTGTTTTTGAGCAATAAGATTGGTAGCTGAATAACTTAGTTTGGTATCTGTTTCTTCTGTCTTTTTAATATTGAAACCATTAAATCGGAACTCTTTCTTTTTAAAGCCCAATTCTTTTGGAAAAGTAACATTCAAAACACATTTTTCTACACTTAAGTAATAACCGCCTAAAAAATACCATTGTGGTATAAATGCGGTATTCGAAGTTTCAACTTCGCATGTATAAACAATAGTAAAAGGATATGAAATTGGAGTATAATCTAAATAAAGCACACGGTTATCTGAAAAAAGAGTACTGCCACTTACAGCGCTTTGATCTCTAAAATCTTTTCGCTTGATTTTTTTAATTTCGTTTCCAAATGCGTCATAAACAATCGCTTCAATATTTTTGATTGAAGTTGTTTTATCATAATGACTATAGGCGTCAATATCATTTAGTCCTTTATCATTTAAAACAGAAACTATTCTTTGCGTTTTGATATTCATGCTTCTTTGCGAAGCGATAACGATATCCATCTGGTCTAATCGAAGGACTGCATTGGCATTTTGCTTAAGACTATCGGGTATTGATAGTATAGAATAATCGCTCTTTTGAGCAGAAGAATTAACAAGAAATAAGAAAAAAAAGAATGCGCAAAAGAGTTTTTTCATTAGTAGGTATTTTCGTCAAATATATATTTTTTTGCGAAATCCTTAACAAATGTTTAATAATATTTTACTCCTTGTTTTTACTATCCATGACAATAGTTACAGGCCCATCATTTAGTAGATTTACTTTCATATCTGCACCAAAAATTCCGGTTTGCACTTTTTTACCAAATTCTTTTTCTATCGATTTTACAAAGTTTTCGTAAGTCGGAATTGCAAAATCTGGTTTTGAAGCTTTTATGTAAGAAGGACGATTTCCTTTTTTTGTTGATGCATGAAGTGTAAACTGACTCACAACAATAATATCACCATCAATATCCTGAACCGAACAATTCATAACATCATTTTCATCACCAAAGATTCTCATTTTTATGATTTTTCCAGCAAGCCAATCAATGTCTTCCTGCGTATCAGCATCTTCTATTCCGACTAAAACCAGTAAACCTTTTTTAATATCTGCAACAATATTAGAATCGACAGTTACAGATGCTTCGGAAACTCTTTGAAGAACGATTTTCATTTAATGATTAATTGTAAATTATTATTTATTGATTTTTTATTTAGAAGTTATAATTATTGAACTCTTTAAGTTAATCATAATTAACCATTCACAATTCATAATTACTTACGTGTTTCATCACTCGCGGCGCGATCTTCACCATACGTATCTGTACGATAATGTTCTTCATCACCTTCTAAGATTTTAAGATAACTATTGTAACGTGACCAAGCAATTTCGTCTTTTTCCAAAGCAGCTTTTATAGCGCAATGCGGTTCTTCTTTGTGTAAACAATTGTTAAACTTACATTGATCTTTTAATTTGAAGAATTCTGGAAAATAGCCACTAATTTCTGATGGTTCCATATCTACGATTCCGAAACCTTTAATTCCAGGTGTATCTATAATTCGGGCATCAAAAGACAAATCATACATTTCAGCAAAAGTAGTTGTGTGCTGACCTTGCTTGCTTTGTTCTGAAATCACGGAAGTTTTTAAATGAAGACTTGGTTCCATTGCATTTACCAAAGTTGATTTCCCAACTCCAGAATGTCCAGAAAACATGCTTACTTTTCCAATCATCATTTCTTTCAGCTTGTCAACGCCTTGGTTTTCTGTTGATGAAATTCGAAGACATTTATATCCAATTTCAGAATAAATATGTTGCAGATAAAGCTGATCATCTAAAGTTTGATCATTTAAAGTATCGATTTTATTGAAAACAAGAATAGCCTCAATTCCGTATGCTTCAGCCGTAACCAAAAAACGATCAATAAAACTTGTCGTCGTCGGCGGATTATCAATTGTAATCAATAAGAAAACCTGATCGATATTAGAAGCAATAATATGAATCTGCTTAGACAAGTTAACTGATTTACGAACGATATAGTTTTTTCTTTCGTGAATATTATGAATCGTTCCCGTAACAGCATCCGAAGTTTCATCCAACTCATAATCGACTATATCGCCTACAGCAATAGGATTGGTACTTTTTATACCTTTTATTCTGAATTTCCCTTTCATACGGCATTCCACAAAATCTCCTTTTTCAGATTTTACGGTATACCAGCTTCCTGTAGATTTATATACGGTTCCTGTCATTCAATTCAAATTGTTGATTTTAGATTTCTGATTTTAGTTTTTAGCCTAAATCCCTGCAAAGATAAATGAATAATTTTAAACATAGCCCAAGGTTTCAACCTTGAGAGATAAAGATTGGGATAGAGATTGCGTTCCCAAGGTTGAAACCTTGGGCTATGTTTTAAAAACAAAAATCCCCATCGCTTCTTTCAAAGTAATAGGGATTTTTAAAAAACAATCTATTTTCAAATAATGCTATAAGAAAATTTTGAAATACTATTTCATAAAACTTAAATTATCTTATATCACTTATATGTTTGAAAAGAAAATTATGCGTTGAAAATTTTCTCTTGATGACCGATACTTTCTTGGTGAATTGCTTTGAACATTCTTAAAACGAATTCTTCAGTAAGACCTTTTTTCTCACCTTCTAAAATCATTTTTCCTAAGATTTCGTTCCAACGGTTGTTTTGAAGAATCGCAACGTTAGCGTCTTTTTTCACCTGACCGATTTCATCAGCTACTTTCATACGTTTTCCTAATAACTCTAATAAGTTAGCATCCAAAACATCGATGTTAGCTCTTAATTTTTTCATTTTTTGGCTGTACTCATCTGTAGTATCATCCGTTTTTCTGATAGTCAAATCTTTAATGATTTGTTTCAAAGCATCTGGAGTTACTTGCTGAGCCGCATCAGACCAAGCGTTGTCTGGATCAATATGAGTTTCGATAATCATACCGTCGTAGTTCAAATCTAAGGCCTCTTGAGTTACTTCGAAAATCATTTTACGATCTCCAGTAATGTGAGATGGGTCGATGATTAATGGTAAATCAGGGAATTTATTTTGCAATTCGATAGCAATCTGCCACTCTGGAATGTTTCTGTATTTTGTTTTTTCGTAAGTAGAGAAACCTCTATGAATAACACCTAATTTCTCGATACCTGCCATGTGTAAACGCTCAACACCACCTAACCATAAAGCTAAATCTGGGTTTACAGGGTTTTTCACCAAAACAATTTTATCAGTTCCTTTTAAAGTATCAGCAATTTCTTGAACCGCGAAAGGATTTGCTGTTGTACGTGCACCAACCCATAATACGTCAATATCGTGTTCTAAAGCTAGTTTACAGTGAGCCGCAGTTGCCACTTCAGTACCCATTAATAAACCAGTTTCAGCTTTAGCTTTTTGCAACCATTTTAATCCAATTTCACCAACACCTTCAAATCCTCCCGGACGAGTTCTTGGTTTCCAGATTCCAGCTCTGAATACGCTTACTTTTGAATCTTTTAATTCGTGAGCGATTTTCAAAACCTGATCTTCAGTTTCTGCACTACAAGGTCCAGCTATCACAAGTGGGTGATTTAAATTGAAATCTTCTAACCACTTTCTCATTTCTTTCTTATTTTCCATCGTTTTTATAGTTTACTTTTTTATAGTTATTCCGTTTAATATTTCTCTAATTTTATTTACGCCTTCCATTTCTTCAAAAATGGCGTTGTAATTATCGTCTGCCAGCAAATCTCTAAACTGAGTTAAATTTGCGATATAACCTTCTAAGGTTTCCAGAACGTATTCTTTGTTTTGTTTAAAAATTGGTGTCCACATTGCAGGTGAACTTTTTGCCAAACGAACAGTGCTTTCAAATCCACTTCCCGCCATATCAAAAATATCCTGTTCGTCTTTTTCTTTGTTCATTACTGTTTTTCCAAGCATAAACGAACTAATGTGCGATAAATGCGAAACGTAAGCAATGTGTTTATCGTGCGAAACGGGATCCATATATCGAATTCTCATTCCGATTGAAGTAAAAAGATTTAATGCTTTTTCTTGCAATTTAAAAGCCGTCTTTTCTACCTCACATATAATATTTGTTTTCCCTTGAAACAAACCTCTTATTGCTGCCGATGGCCCCGAAAACTCTGTTCCTGCAATTGGGTGCGTAGCAATAAAATTTCTTCTTTTCGGGTGATTGGCTACTGCTTCACAAATTGGCTTTTTCGTCGATCCTACTTCAAAAACAATTGTTTTATCTCCTACCTCGTCCAAAACTTTAGGCAAAACCGTCAGCGCTACATCTACAGGAACCGAAACAATTACAAAATCGGCTTTTTGCAAATCTTCAAAACTTCCCGCTTCATCAATAACTCCAAGATCAATTGCTTCCTGCAAATGTTTTTCGTTATTATCGATTCCTAAAATAGTAGCATCAGGATAACGCCCTTTGATGTCCAACACCATCGAACCGCCTATTAATCCTATTCCTATTACGTATACTTTCATATTTTTTTAAAAATTTCAAGTCTTAAAATTCCAAATTCCAATTAAATGGCTTCGACTTCGCTCAGCCTGACAATCTGGATAAAAGTCTTGATTCTTGCTTCTAAAATCTTAATACTCTAAAATCGATCAATCGCTTCTTGTACTTTTTCTTCTTTTACACACAATGAGAATCTGATATATCTTTCGCCGTTGCTTCCGAAAATGGTTCCCGGCGTAATGAAGATATGTTTCTCATATAATATTTCGTCAATGAACTTCTCTGCTGAATCTATTCCTTCCGGAAGTTTAGCCCAGACAAAAAGCCCAACTCCTTCTTTATATACTTTACAGTTTAACTTTTCAGCTAATTTCTCCGTTAATTCTCTTCGGCGTCTGTAAATTTTGTTTTGGTCTTCGAACCAAGATTTATCACATTTTAACGCTGCAATTGCACCTTTTTGAATCCCATAATACATTCCGCTGTCCATGTTGCTTTTAACTTTTAGAACCGCATCGATAATTTCAGGATTTCCTAAAACCATTCCGACTCTCCAGCCAGCCATGTTGAATGTTTTACTTAGCGAATTCAATTCTAAAGCCACATCCTTCGCTCCTTCAACTTGCAACAAACTCATCGGATTATCATTCAAAACAAAACTGTACGGATTGTCGTTGATCAATAATATATTGTGTTTTTTAGCAAAAGCTACCAATTTTTCAAATAACGCTAAACTTCCTCTCGCTCCTGTTGGCATGTGCGGATACCCCAGCCACATAATTTTTACTTTCGAAAGATCTAATTTTTCTAAAACTTCAAAATCTGGTTCCCATCCGTTTTCTTCTTTTAAATCATAATAAACCGGAACTGCCTGAACCAAATTGGTTACCGAAGTATAAGTTGGATAACCTGGATTCGGAATTAAAACGTGATCGCCTTCATTTAAAAATGCTAACGAAATGTGCATAATTCCTTCTTTTGAGCCCATCAATGGTAAAATCTCATTATTAGGATTCACTTCAACACCAAACTGATCTTTATAAAAATCTGCCATCGCCTGCCTCATTTCTGGTAATCCCTGATAGCTTTGATAACCATGCCCGTTTTCGTCTTGAATTGCTGCAGCTACTGCTTCAATTACTGCTTTTGACGGACTCAAATCAGGGCTTCCAATTCCCATATTGATGATCGATTTTCCTTCAGACATCAACTGACGAACTTCTCTTAGTTTTGATGAGAAGTAGTATTCTTCAACTGTGTCTAATCGTTTTGCTGTTGTAATCATTGTTTTATTGCTTTATATTTTGCTTTAGGCTTTAGGCCGTAAGCTTTATGCTTTTCTTTTTTGACTTGTCATCCTGAGCGAAGTCGAAGGGCTTTCCAATTGGAACCTGGGCTTCGACTCCGCTCAGCCTGACAATCTAAAATCTTAATTCGTTAATCTTCAATCTAAAATCAACTTTTAAGACTCACTTAAAGGTTTTGTATTTTTATATTCTCCCAATACTTTAAAATACTCTGCCATAATGTTTAATAACGTTTTGGCTTTTGCAAAATCTTCGTATTTCTCGAATGTTACGTCTACGAAGAATGAATATTTCCAAGGTGTTTCAATTTTTGGAAGCGACTGGATTTTTGTCAAATTCAGTTTGCAGTCGCTCATTACATTTAAAACTGCCGCTAAGCTTCCTCTTTTGTGATCCAATTCAAATTTTACAGAGGCTCTGTTGATTTCGCTTTCCGGCAAAAATGAATTTTGCTTTTTGATGATTACGAAACGTGTCATATTGTTTTTGATCGTTTGAATCGATGATGCAATAATATCAAGATCGTACATTTCAGAAGCGGTTACACTTGCTATTGCCGCAATTCCAGTCAACTGTTTTTCTTGAATTCTTCTAGCTGTTTCAGCTGTATCTTTATCCTCAACCAATTTGATATTTGGATATTGTTTCAAGAAATCCATACACTGCAAAAGTGCCATTGGATGCGAATGAACTTCTTTTATATCTTCAATTTTCTGGCCTTTTAAAGCCATTAAATTCTGCTGAATGTTTAAATAATGCTCTCCAATTATGTGCAGATTGTTCTTGTCAATCAAAGCATAATTCGGAATAATTGGCCCTGCAATCGAGTTTTCAATCGCCATTACAGCCTGATCAGATTTTCCGGCAATAAGGCTGTCGATCAATTCTTCAAAAGACAAACATTCATCAATATCCACATTTTCAGCGAAATACTCTTTCACAACCTGATGATGAAATGATCCTTTAATACCTTGTATTGCAATTTTCGTTGTCATATAGTCAAAAAAAAATCCTGATTTGCATCAGGATTGTATATTAGTTTTATTTGTCTTAAAATTTTTCTCAAATAACCATAGCACAATCCTGACTTCTACTAAAGAAGAAATAAAAATTGTTGCTAAAATAAAAACGGTTAGTTGCCATTTTGTTTGTGTTATTTTGTAAATTCTTTGCGAATGTATAAATTATTTTTAGTGCGCCAAAAAAAAGATTGCATTTTATGAAACAAAAAAGGATTTCTTAACAAATTTAGCAGGTTTTGTATGATAATATAAAAAAAACGGCTTAAAATGAGAATATTAAAATGAGTTTCTGAGGTTCTAAGATGCTAAGCTTCTAAGTTTTTTCGCCACGAATTCACGAATTAGCGCAAATCTTTATGCATATTTAATTCAAATTTCACAGATTTTAAAAATAAAAACCCGTGAATTCGTAGCTATCTTTCACTCAAAACAATCCAGAAACAGGTTTATTCATAATTCCGATTTTAGCATAATCGAAATTCATTTTCTCTTTCAATAAAGATGCATACACACTTCTAAAATCTATTTCATATTTTAAATCGCCGTTATCTAAGTCTGCGAGATTTGGATTTTTACCTAAAATTGTGCCTTTGTTATTTCCTCCAATGACAAACATTGGCGCCGCAGTTCCGTGATCGGTTCCGTTGCCGTTGTCTTTTACTCTTCGTCCAAATTCTGAGAAAACTACTATTGTGACATTCTGCAATAATTGTGACTGTTTTAAATCGGAATAAAAACTATATAATGAATCGTTTAAATCCGTTAATTTTTTTTCGTGAATCGCGAGTTGATTATCGTGTGTATCAAATCCGTTTAATGAAGTATAATATACTTTTGAATTTAGGTTTCCTTTTATCAATCTCGCAATCCATTCTAAGTTTTTAGATAATTCTGTTTTTGGATAACTGATTTCGGTTTTGGATTTTGCCAAAGCTTTCTGGATTTCATCAGAGCCTTCAGTAACCGAATTGGCAATTTTTCGAACAAAATCCAAATGCGGATTCTGAGATAAAGTCACATTTTCTTCTTTTGATTTGACTTTAAATCGGTTTGGATCTTTTACGGTTATAAAATTAGGTTCAACTCCTTTTAAAGCCAAATTGTCAATCGAATCTAAATTTATTCCCGCTGTTGCATGATGTCCGTTGCATTGCAAATCCAGAAATCTTCCGAGCCAGCCTTCGTTTATATATTTATTAGAATCTGTTGCAGTCTGCCAAATTTCTTGGCTTCTAAAATGCGAACGAATAGGTTCTGGATAACCCACATTCTGAATTACCGTTAAATCTCCGTTTTGCTGCATTTGGGCAAAATCTTTTAGTGAAGGATGAAATGCCATTCCTTTGTTCTTTCCGACAACCAAATCTTTATTTAATGCAATCTTCGTTCTCAAATCATAATACAATGGATCATCATATGGAATAAAGGTATTTAAACCATCATTTCCGCCATTCAGCTGTACAAAAACGACACATTGTTCTCCCACAACCAAATTGTTCTGAGAACCAAAAGCGTGTAAAAAATCAGGAAGCACAAGTAATCCGCCTGTGAAAGTTCCTGTCAATGTTAGAAAATTTCTTCTGTTCATGATTCCTGCTTTTTAGATTAATTGATATTCTGGAAGTTTTGTGATGTAATTAAACACTCGAACAACAGCAAAATCAGCATGCGGATCTTTGGGATCAAAATCGTATTTCAAAAGATTTTCCATGTCTTTTTGAGCCGAATCGCTAACGGTAAATAATAATCGGTCTGACAATTCCGAAATAATAGTTTTATTATTTCCATCCGAATCAAAAGCGACTTTTACGGCAACTTTTTCATATTCCGATTTTTCTTTTTCAACTCCGTTCATCATCGTTTTCAAAATCTTTCGATTCAGACTTTTTCCGCTGCATAATAAATCGGCTGTATTGTTTCTTTGAAGATAAATTTGCGACGTCAGCCAGGAATTTCCACCGTCCCAACCTTTTACATTAACCTGATTGTACAAATCCATTCCTTGCTGTTTTATGAATGCCATAATTGCGGCATCGTTCACATTCTCCATCTGCAATTCGTCACAAAGCTGTAAAATATAAACCAGCGGATTTTTGATTTTACTTCCAGAATTTTCTTTTTTAAATTCTTCCGTAAAGATTTTAGTCAATAAAGGTTCGATCTCAAACTTTTGCTTTCGGAAATAATCGCCATAATAAACTACTAAATCTTCGGGCGGATTATCATAAATAAACCATTTCAGGATTTTTTGGGTAATGAGATACGGAATGTTTTTTTGTTCGAAAATAATATCAACCAGATCATCTGACTTCCAATTTCCAGTTTTTCCGAAGTAAATTTTATCGCTATTGTCTTCAATATTTTTTCTGTAAACTGCACCATCATCTCCAATATTTAAACCTGCTAAAGCTTTTGCACCGTTTTTTATATCATCTTCGGTATAATTCTCAATTCCGATTGTAAATAGTTCCAATAATTCACGACTTAAATTTTCGTTGACTTTCCCCTTTTTATTATCGCCATTATCCAGATACCGAACCATAGCATTTGATTTCAGAATCTGTTTGGTTAATTCTTTAAAATTGCCAAAAGCATTTTCGCGCAAAATCATATTGTGCTGGTAAATCCAGTAATTGATTTTTACTTTTTGGGAGGTCGAAACAAAATGATTGTGCCAGAAACAAACCATATTTTCACGAAGCGGGAATTCATCGTTTCTCATTTTAGAAATCCACCATTTTTTGAATTCGGCAGTTGCTTGATTTTCTTTTTTCTGAATTTCCTTTTTGGTTTCGGGGTCTGAAGTTTTGATGATTTCTCGAACTTGTTTCAACTCTAAAGTAGTTTTAGGCTGATCTTGAAGAAAGCCTGGAATTTCTTTGTCAAACTTCGAATTATAAGATTGCTTTAGAAATTTTTCTAAGCCGAGTTTTTCAATTTTTGAAGCTTGTTTTCCTGAAAAACCTAATCGTAAGGACCAAAGACTGCTTTTTTTCATCGTTCAGAAATTATTACAATAAGACTTGATTCTCTTTAAAAGGTTTAAAAGAGAAAATTCTGAGTTACTTAGTTACTAAGATGCTAAGTTTTAAAAGTCTTTGGTATTAATTAGAACGTGGAATTTTTTGAGAAATATTATTTTTTCAGTAAAAACAAAAAAAGCAGTTATCATTACAATAACTGCTTTTCAACTTTTAAAGATTCTAATTCCAAAAAAATATTTTAAATAACCTCGAACAATTAGCTCAATTTATCAGGATTCTTTTCAATACTTTTAGTATCTGAATTAACTCTTCTCTCCAACTTCTTTATATCTTCTTCTGCTGGTAAATTTTCAGGAACAATTTTTCTATCTAATAATAATTTTCTAACTCCTTTATTATTTTTAATATGTTCAGAAGAAATACTCATCTCATTTGACAAACCTTTATCTTTAGTATTGAAAACAGTAATTTCGGTTGCAAAATCTTTTGCTTTTATAACAATTGTTGGTAAAAAATCCGCTAATGGCCTACTTTCGGGAACACCAAGCTTCTTTTTCATTTGCAAAGTATTTTTACCTCCAAACAATGCCTGATCCCCTTTACTTCTAATTATTCCAAAGTTTTTATCATTCCCCGTTTTTTCAAAAATAAGCTCTGACAATTCTTTTTCAGATAATGTAAGTTTCTGTCTTGCATTTAATCTTTCCCAATCATCAATTCTTTTAGCTATTTCCTCAAACTTTCTTGTTTGAATTGCAAAATAATTTTGCGCAAATGCAATTGGCTCTTTCCTCGGATCTCCATTTTGAGCAATTAGATAACATGCATACCTTGTAAGCATTATATCATCAATTTCACGTTCGCTTCCAGAACCAATAACAACCATTTTGTTGACGTCAACAAAATGGTCTAACACTAGATGTCCCGTGATCTCACAAGATGTTTTTGCTTTTAAAATAACTTTATTAAAATTTCTCCATTCTGAATAACCAAGCAGATGCTGAATATCTCTAGCAAACCAAAATTCTATACCCGTTTCAGTTTTTTGAGAATGATCTTCAAAATCATTAGTTAAACTTTCAATTAATTCATTTTTCATTTAATCTTATCTTTTAAATTAAAAAAGGAAGTTAAAATATGATTTAACTTCCTCTTATTATTTAGCAAATGTAGATATTTTCTTTCAATTTTGACAGATTATAACTTATCAATTAAATTCCATTTATTAAGACCCACACATCTCACAATCCTCAGGATCTGCCGCTTGCGCTTTTAAAAGCATTGCTTTGTAATCCTCAACACTGATTGATTCAGTTTCCTGAACTAATGATGGAGCTGTTTCCTCTTTTTTATCGTTGTTTAATGTGAATTTAATCGCATCTACAGCCGCTTTTGTTCTCAAGTAGTACATTCCTGTTTTTAAACCAGATTGCCAAGCGTAGAAGTGCATTGACGTCAATTTAGAATAGTTTGCATCCTGCATGAACAAGTTCAACGATTGAGACTGGTCAATGAAATATCCTCTTTGACGAGACATATCGATAATATCTTTCATCGACATTTCCCAAACTGTTTTATAAAGATCTTTTAAGTCTTGCGGAATGATATTAATGTTTTGAACAGATCCATTATGACGCATAATTTCTTGTTTCAAATCTTCGTTCCATAAACCTAATTTTACTAAATCTTCTAGTAAATGTTTGTTTACTACAATGAACTCTCCAGATAATACACGACGTGTGTAAATATTTGAAGTATATGGTTCGAAAGCTTCATTGTTTCCTAAGATTTGAGAAGTCGATGCGGTTGGCATTGGTGCAACCAATAATGAGTTACGAACTCCATGCTCTACCACTTCTTTTCTTAATGAAGCCCAATCCCAACGACCAGATAATTCTTCATCTTTCAATCCCCACATGTTGTATTGGAATTCTCCTTGTGACATTGGCGATCCTTCGAAAGTTGAATATGGTCCTTCTTCTTTTGCCATTTCCATAGAAGCGGTTACAGCAGCGAAATATAAAGTTTCGAAAATTTCTTGGTTTAATTTTTTAGCCTCATCACTTGTAAACGGCATACGCAACATAATGAAAGCATCTGCCAAACCTTGCACTCCCAATCCAACTGGACGGTGGCGCATGTTTGAGTTTTCAGCTTCTTGTACTGGATAGTAGTTTCTGTCGATTACTTTGTTCAAGTTGCGAGTTACACGTTTTGTAACATTGTAAAGAGATTCGTGGTTGAATTCTCCGTTTTCAACGAACATCGGCAATGAGATTGAAGCTAAGTTACAAACTGCAATTTCATCTTTAGATGTAAACTCCATAATCTCTGTACACAAGTTAGAAGAACGGATTGTTCCTAAATTCTTGTGGTTCGATTTACGGTTTGCTGCATCTTTGTACAACATATATGGTGTTCCAGTCTCGATTTGAGATTCTAGGATTTTCTCCCATAATTCACGAGCACGGATTGTTTTTCTTCCTTTTCCTTGCGCTTCATATCCTGTATACAAAGCTTCAAATTCGTCTCCGTAAACATCATATAAACCTGGACATTCATTTGGACACATTAAAGTCCATGGCCCATCTTCTTGAACACGTTTCATGAACAAATCTGAAGTCCACATTGCAAAGAATAAATCTCTTGCACGCATTTCTTCTTTTCCGTGGTTTTTCTTTAAATCCAAGAAATCGAAAATATCAGCATGCCAAGTTTCGATATAAATAGCAAAACTTCCTTTACGTTTTCCACCTCCTTGATCTACATAACGTGCTGTGTCGTTGAAAACTCTCAACATCGGAACAATTCCGTTTGAAGTTCCGTTTGTACCGCGAATGTAAGACCCAGTCGCACGAACGTTATGAATAGAAAGTCCGATTCCTCCCGCTGACTGCGAAATTTTAGCTGTTTGTTTTAATGTATCATAAATACCGTCGATACTGTCTTCCTGCATTGCCAAAAGGAAACAAGATGACATTTGAGGTTTTGGAGTTCCCGCATTGAACAAAGTTGGCGTTGCGTGCGTAAAGAACTTTTTAGACATTAAATCATAAGTTTCAATAACTGATTTCAAATCGTCTAAGTGAATACCAACAGAAACACGCATTAACATGTGCTGCGGACGCTCAACGATTTTTCCGTTTATTTTAAGAAGATAAGAACGCTCTAAAGTTTTGAAACCAAAATAGTCGTAATTAAAATCTCTTGTATAAATGATATGAGAATCTAAAAAAGCAGCGTTTTCTTGGATCACTTTGTAAACATCATCAGCAATTAATGGTGCATCTTGACCATTTCTTGGGTTTACGTAGTGATACATATCTTTCATCGTTTCTGAGAAAGATTTTTTGGTATTTGAATGAAGGTTAGAAATTGCTACACGAGCTGCTAATTGAGCATAATCAGGATGCGCAATTGTCATAGAAGCCGCCGTTTCTGCTGCAAGATTATCCAATTCAGAAGTCGAAACCCCATCATACAATCCTTCGATAACTCTCATGGCTACCTTTACTGGATCTACGAGCTCATTCAAGCCGTAACACAATTTTTTGATTCTTTCTGTAATCTTATCAAACATTACGGGCTCTCTGTGGCCATCTCTTTTTACTACATACATAAGCTTACCTTTTATGGTTATTGAAAAAATTAAAGTAACTAGAAAACGAATTCCAGCACTTAAACATTGCGTGTTTTTAAATTAATTTTAGAGAATTACCAAATTCTCAATAGTTACCAGTTTCAAATTCGAAAATCGAATTTAAATGCGTCAAAAATTGCTATTGAACCTGCGACTTGGGGAAAGAGGCTCAACCTTTAAAAATAATCTGTAATCTTTTTTTAGTGTCTCTAGAAGATAGACGCTAAAATATTTTTTGTTGTCTAAAAATCTGCATCGAATGAAATTTTTTGAGCATCGCTGTCATTGTTCATCACACCTGACTTTTGATACTCTGCAACACGTTTTTCAAAGAAATTAGTTTTTCCTTGAAGAGAAATCATGTCCATGAAATCGAATGGATTCGCAGATCCGTAAACACGCTCACAACCTAACTCTACTAAAAGTCTATCGGCAACAAACTCTAAGTACTGTGTCATTAAAGTCGCGTTCATACCAATTAAGCTTACTGGAAGAGATTCAGTAATAAATTGTCTTTCGATATCTAAGGCATCGACAATAATTTCTTTGATTCTTTCTTTTGGCACTTTGTTTACCAAATGGTGATTATGCAAGTGAACAGCAAAATCACAGTGTACGCCTTCGTCACGAGAAATCAATTCATTTGAGAAAGTTAAACCTGGCATTAAACCACGTTTTTTTAACCAATAAATTGAACAGAAAGCTCCTGAGAAAAAGATTCCTTCAACTGCAGCAAAAGCAATAAGTCTTTCAGCAAACGAATCTGACTCGATCCATTTTAAAGCCCATTCTCCTTTTTTAGCAATAGCCGGGAAAACTTCTAAAGCATTAAACAATTCTGTTTTCTCAGCTTCATCTTTAACGTAAGTGTCAATTAATAAAGAATAAGTTTCGCTGTGAATGTTTTCCATCATAATTTGGAAGCCATAGAAAAACTTCGCTTCAGCATATTGAACTTCGTTTACAAAGTTCTCAGCCAAATTTTCATTTACGATTCCATCAGAAGCTGCAAAGAATGCTAATATATGTTTAATGAAATATCTTTCATCGTCATTCAGTTTGTTATTCCAATCTGTCAAATCTTGGTGCAAATCGATTTCTTCAGCAGTCCAGAAACTAGCTTCCATTTTTTTATACCATTCCCAAATATCATGATGTTTGATAGGAAAAATAACGAAACGATTTTTATTTTCTTGTAAGATTGGTTCTACTTGAGACATGACAATTTTTGTTTAATTTTTATACCGAATTTTTTGCTAATTCAATAGACTACAAAGATTGTCAATTAACGCCAAAAATGAAAGTCAAACTTATTCACAATTTGCTGTAGTTTTTAACAACGTTAATTTTTTGAAACATTTTTCATACAATAATTAATTTACTGTAAATGAAATATTTAAAGCCAATAATCATACCTGAAAGCCCCGTAAAATATAGACTTTTAAATATAAAAAGCAAGAAATTTTAAATAGTTTTAAAAAGTTTTTTTTGAGTTAAAACTTTGTTTTTTTGAGTCAAAAAATGAAGAGAGAAAAAGGTATAAATTACACTTTAATTTTTAAGAATTTTTAAGCTCTTCGGCTACCTTTTCTAGCTCCAAATACCAGTCTTCTCCAAAACGGCGAATCAATGCCTCTTTTACAAATTTGTAAACTGGAACTTCAAGTTCTTTTCCTAACGAACAAGCATCATCGCAGATATCCCATTTATCATAGTTTACAGCTGCAAATTCTGTGAAGTCTTTTACTCGAATTGGGTATAAATGACAAGAAACAGGTTTTTTCCAATCCACTACTCCTTGATTGTAAGCTTGCTCGATTCCGCAAAGTGCCGTTTTTCCGTCAAAAATCACATAAGCGCAATCTTTATTATCAATCAGCGGCGTTTCTAGATCACCATCTGTTCCTTTTACCCAAGTTCCTTGCGCTTCGATTGCTTCAATTCCTTCTTTTCGTAAAAAAGGTTTTACTTTTGGGTAAATGTCTTCTAAGATTTTAGTTTCAGCCTCATTCAAAGGCGCCCCCGCATCTCCATCAACACAACAAGCTCCTCTACAAGCAGACAAGTTGCACACAAATTCTTTTTCCAGAATGTCCTCTGAAATAATAGTTTTACCTAACTGAAACATGATATTAAATACTGTAATTTATAAAGTGCAAAGATAGTCAAAGAAAGGAGATAAAATAGGATGAAAATTTAACCTCAAAGTTCGCAAGGATTTGCGCAAAGGTTCACAAAGTTTATACGCACACATTTCCAATACCTATTTTAATTTGCGAACCTTGCGAATTTAATTTTGCGTGCTTTGCGGTTAAACCTATTATAAGTTTTACTAAATGCAAAAGAAAACAATAATTGTTACAAATATCACTTTTTTAACCAATAAAACATGTTTTTATAACAAAAATGCATTGTATCGAAAAAACACCTAACTTTATTAACTACTTTTGCAGCAGTTTTTTAAACCCTAAAAATCAAAGCGATATGTTAGAAATCGATTTTAAAGAAATCATTACCGTTAGTATGGTGCTTTTTGCCGTAATTGATATTGTTGGCTCGATTCCGATTATTGTGAATTTAAGAGCTAAAGTCGGACACATCGAATCTGAGAAAGCTTCTATCGTTGCAGGTGCAATTATGATTGTTTTTCTTTTTGTTGGAGAAGGTTTATTGAATCTTATTGGAATAGACGTTCATTCATTTGCTGTTGCTGGTTCTTTCGTATTATTTTTTCTGGCTTTAGAAATGATTTTAGGAATTAGAATCTATCGTGATGAAGAACCAGGGTCTGCTTCTATTGTACCGCTGGCGTTTCCTCTAATTGCTGGTGCAGGAACAATGACCACTTTATTATCACTTCGATCACAGTTTCATACCATCAATATTATCATTGCCATTTTATTAAATATTATTCTAGTTTACATCGTTTTAAAGTCTTCTAAAAAAATCGAAAATCTACTGGGAGAAAACGGACTTGGAGTGGTTCGCAAGACATTTGGAGTAATACTTTTAGCAATTGCTGTTAAATTATTCGCTGCTAATGTTAAAGGTTTGTTTGTCTAAATTTTATTTTTATAAATTTACCCCGTAAAATTTCTAAAATACAACTTTGAGGCAATTTCCCCATAAAGTTCTACTTTATTATTTTAGACAAAAACAAAGACAACCTTATGAAAATTTTCACTTCAATCTTAGTGCTTTTGGCATTAGCTTTAATCGTTTTTAATATTACGCTATTAGACTTTAAAAACCCTTTTCAAGGAGATAGTATGGTAGCTTTTATTGGAATCGCCGCTTCATTTTGCGCTGTTTTGATTCTTTTGATTTTTAGAATTTCAAAAAGAATTGAAGAAAAAATGAATGACAACAGATAATATGTTTGATGTTTTAATTATTGGCGGAGGAGTATCTGGAATGTCTTGTGCTCTAGTCTTAGGATCCGCAAAAAACAAAACTTTTGTTACTGACAAAAAAATCGGAATTTTTACTCATCAGAAAAATTCTTCTTTACAAGAGGCAATATTTTATAACGCTTACGGAATTACACCAGGAAAATTAGGTTCTGAACTTTTAACTGAAAGCACACAGGATTTAGCAACGACTTACCCGCACATTACTCAGATTCCAAATGAAAAAGTAATGAAAATTGAGGGCAGTTACCCAGAGTTTACCGTAGTAACCAACAAGAATTCATACCAAACAAAAAATATCGTGGTCGGAATTGGATCTGCCAATACTTTCGACATTGAAGGTTTAAAGCAATTTGTTGAACCTCACAAAAAAGCACTTCCAGAAAAACAGCGTATTCAGCTTAAAAACGAAGATCACAAAGTAGCAGACGGCATTTATGTTATCGGAACTTTAGCGGGCTGGAGAAGTCAATTAGCAATTGCTGCCGGAAGTGGCGCTGCTGTAGCAACAGATATTTTAACTTTATGGAATAACGGCGTGCAGACTCACGCTCACGATAGTATTCGATAATACGCTATAAAAATTATTAAACCATATAAGTTATATAAGTTCACATATGCTTTGCGCATAGTTTAAATGAACTTATATAACTTATATGGTTTATTTTTTTAAGTTTTTCGCCTTTTTATTTAACCGAAACGATTTCTGTTACTTTAATATGGTTTTCATCTTCAGATTTCCATTTTTCTCCTTTAACAGATACTACATCTCCAATTTTTAATTGTTTGTAATTCTGAGGCCCGCCAACGTTTACAATACTGATTGTAGCAAAGTATACTTCTTTTGCGTCTGTTGTAATTTTGGCTGTGTAACCATCTTTTCCCGCTTCTATACCGTCTACTTTTCCTGAAACTATAGCATTCGTGTCGTTTTTCATAGTTGTACAAGAGATTACAAAAGTCATTAAGAGCACTAGAAAACTGATTCTTTTTAGATTTTTCATATATTTTAGTTTAACCGCGAAGTTCGCGAGGATTTACGCAAGGTGCGCAATGTTTTATTTTAAGTTAATATTATTTTATTGCATCAAACTTTACGCCAACTGAACACAGCTACCTGCAATAACTTTTAGATTCTTACCCGATTTTTTCCAAACTCTTATATATTTGAAAACTCCACTGATCGAATTATTATCGTAAGTTGCCTTTAAAGCAACTGTAACAGCAACAACAGCCGAATCATCAATTATATTCACAATTTGATCTGATGCTTCCAAAGAATTAATTTTTAGCTTTCCTGAACGATATGATTCCAAATCAAACTCTTTCGTTATGGTTTGTCCGTCGGGCATATTAAACAATAAATCATCATGAAGGATTGTTTCCAAAGCCATAACATCCGATTTTTTAATTGCAGTCAAGAGTTCGATTTCTGCATCAACAACGGTTTCTATTTTCATGATATAAAGATTGAAGTTATTTCTTTGGAGCTAGAATTGTTTTTATCATGGCATCATCTTTCAAGATTACATCATAATAATACAATTCTCCAAACAGCTGTCGTGCAAATTCAGCTGTAATATGACGGTTTACGAGCGCTTTCGTTTTATCCAATTTCAAGTCCAGACCTGTCATTAAAATATAGTTTTTAAATCTTTTGAAATAAAAATCTGAGCTTTTCATTTTAGTCAAAAACTCATTGAAATTATCTCCCGCAAAAGCATTTCTATTTTTATCTAATTCTTCAAAGACAAAATGGCCAACAATTCCTGTTTGCAATAAATAAGCAACATTTTCATTTCCATGCTCTGCTTCCATTGGAACAAAAACATCTGGAACAATTCCGCCGCCGCCATAAACGATTTTTCCTTTAGGAGTTTTAAATTTTAAAGAATCTGCTACTTTTATGCTGTCTTTTGCATACAATTCTCCAGTAGCAATTCTTGCTTCAGATTCTTTAAAATATTCTTCGTTTCCTTTTTTATACGGTTTTTGAATTGATCTTCCTGTTGGCGTATAATAACGTGCTACAGTCAATCTCACAGCAGATCCGTCATTAAAGTCCATTTCTCTTTGAACAAGACCTTTTCCAAAAGAACGTCTTCCAACAATAGTTCCGCGATCATTATCTTGAATGGCTCCTGCTAAGATTTCGCTCGCAGAAGCACTATTTTCATTAATTAAAACATAAACTTTCCCTGTTTCAAAACTTCCTGCTTTTGTTGCATACGTTTTCTCAGTAGAACCGTTTTTGCTTTTCGTGAAAACGATTAATTGTCTGTCTTTTAAAAACTCATCGGCAATAGCAATCGCTTCTTCCATATAACCTCCCCCATTATCACGGAGGTCAATTACGAGCGACTGAATTCCCTTTTGTTTTAATCTCGTTAAACCAGTTTTAAATTCATTGAAAGTAGTTTCGGCAAAACGGTTTATTTTGATATACCCCACATTATTTCCAATCAGCAAAGAAGCATCAACACTTTTAATTGGAATAATATCTCGTTTTACTTTAAACTTTAGTTTCTTCTGTTCTGATTTCCTAAAAACAGTCAATTCGATCTCTGAACCTTGAAGTCCTTTTAATTTAGAAAACAAACTATCCGAAGGTAATTTTCTGCCATACAATTTGGTTTTTCCTGCAAATAAAATTCGATCGCCAGATTTTATTCCTGCTTTTGCTGAAGGACCGTTTTCTACTGGTTTTATGATTGCAACCGAATCTTTATACATATAGAAATTGATTCCGATTCCCACGAAATCTCCTTTCATGCTTTCGGCAACCTCAGCCTGTTCGCTTGGCGGAATATAAACGGAATGCGGATCTAATTTAGAAAGAATATTATCGACTGTAAGATTTACAATCGAATCGGTATTGACGCTATCAACATATTCGGTATTGATAAAATCAATGAGTTTGTTAAGTTTGGTTTTGGAGTAATTTTTAGCCAAAAGCTGGTCACTTGCAGGAGCATTCATCAAGCTTCCGGCAATTGTTCCAAGAGCAAAAGTTGCTCCTATGACTATTGGCAAATATTTTGAGTTAAATTTCATTACTCTTCCAAAATAGGAATGTGTTCTACTTCTACGCCAGCTTTTATCAAAAACTGGATTCCCGAATCGTCACGGTATCCATTATGATATACCACTCTTTTTATACCTGACTGATGTATTAATTTGCTGCATTCTTTGCAAGGCGAAAGCGTGATATACAATGTTGCTCCTTCGCAAGATTGTGTTGATCTTGCCACTTTCAAGATTGCATTTGCTTCGGCGTGCAAAACATCCCAACGGGTTAACCCGTCTTCATCTTCGCAACAATTCTCAAATCCAGATGGCGTACCATTGTAACCATCAGAGATAATCATTCTGTCTTTTACGATAATAGCGCCAACTTGTTTACGTTTACAGTACGAAAGCAGGCTCCACTCTTTTGCAATTCGCAGATATGCTTTATCGTATTTATTCAGTTTTTTTACTTCCATTTAATTTATCTGTTCCAAATTGGGCTTTCAATAATCATCGGAATTACAACTCCAATAATAAAAGCCGACATTACAAGTGCCCAGTCGCGTTTTGAAAAACGGAAAACTGTCTGCACTATATATGAAATTACCAGAACAACAAAAACTACTACCAGCTGAGCAGCTTCTATTCCTAAGGCAAACTCTCCCAAAGGTAACAATTTTGAGGTTGCAGAGCCTCCTAAAATTGTCTTGAAATAATTAGAAAAACCTAGTCCATGAATAATTCCAAAGAATAAAGTTATGAAAAATACTAGATTTACGCCATCATTTTTTGAGGTCTTTCCAGCCGTAAACAAATGATAAAGAGCTGTTATTAAAATTGTAATTGGAATCAGGAATTCTACAATGTTAACTTTTATGGCAATTATGCCGTAAACAGAAAGAATTAAAGCCAAAGTATGGCCAATTGTAAAAAGCGAAACCAATAAAAAAATTCTTTTCCAGTCTTTAAAAAGATACGGAACAGTTAAGGCGATTAAAAAAAGAACGTGATCGTAAGCATTGATGTCTAAAACGTGTTTTAATCCTATTTGAAAATAAATCCAAAATTGTGACATAGGTGTAATGTAATTAAATAATTAGGGGTTGTAAACTTACGATTAATTTTCAAACTTAAAGATTGAAGACGTTAAATCCTGTAGCAAAAAAGTTAAATTTTATGAGAATTTTAAAATCGATAATTTAAAATAAAATTTATCTTTGTTTAACAAAAACACTTTTAATTATGTCATTTTCAGAATTATTTGATAGCGAATTCAAGCAAAGAAACAAAGGACACTTTTCTGCTATTGTTCGTGTAGCTTTAGCTGATGGGGTGGTTTATCCAGAAGAAAAAGCCTTTTTAGATAAACTTGCTTCTCGCTTAGAAATTACAGAATCGGAATATGAAGAAATTCTTAGCGATCCTTTAAAATATCCGATCAATCCACCTTATTCATATGTTCAACGCTTAGAGCGTTTATATGACCTAACCCGTATGGTGCATGTTGACCATCAGCTTGAAGACAAACAAGAAGTACTTCTAAAAAAGATAAGTGTTGCCCTTGGATTTACACCAAGCAACGTAGATTATATTATTGCAAAAGCATTGTCATTGGTTGACAAAAAAGTAGATGCAGATACTTTTATCTACGAAATGCAACATATGCATAAATAATAGTTTTCAGTTTTCGGTCTCAGTTTACAGTTTATACTGATATTGGAAATTTGAAACTTCTAAAAATAAAAACCCGACAGATTTTTAAAAACCTGTCGGGTTTTTATTTTTAATTGATTCTGAATTTTATTGAGGTTATTCCATCACGATTTTTCCGCTTAGCGCACCTTTAAAATTTACTTTTTTATTGTTTATATCATAAACTTCTGGAGAAACAAATTCAAAATTAAAATTAGAATCACCATTATCTGTTATTTTCAGAGAATATCCACTAATATAATATCTTTTATCTGGAGCATAAAACTCAGCCATTGCCAATAATTCATCAGCCGTTCCAATTCCAAATGAGTATTCGCCAGTCAAACTTTTCTGAGTTGCAGGAAACGAAATATCAATATATAAGAATTCTTCCATTCCTTCATTGTTTATTACAAACCGAACTCTTTTCTGAGATTCAAAACTTGCCGGCTGATAGGAGTAAACTGCTTTATTGGGTTTAAAGGTTATTCCATCAATAACAATTGAAGAATTCACTCCTGATTTATTGTCTTCATCAGATGAACATCCAACTGCAAAACCTAACACTAGAAAAAGAATTAAAGTAATATTTTTCATATAATAATTTTAATCAAATATATGTAAAAGACTCAAATGCAACTTATTTTTATCTTATTTTTTTAATTGATTAAAAAACAAAACCCGACAGTTTTAAAAACCTGTCGGGTTTGCTATTTATAGTCCAGACTAAAAACTGAGACTGAGACTAAAAACTTAATTCGCCTCAGCCATAAATTCCTCGGCTTTTTCTACCATCTTATAGCTTCCGCAAAAGAAAGGCACTCTTTGGTGCAATTCAGTTGGCTGGATTTCCATAATTCGTCCGAAACCGTCTGTTGCTTTTCCTCCTGCTTGTTCTGCTAAAAAAGCCATCGGGTTACATTCGTACAATAAACGTAATTTCCCTTTTGGTGCTTTTGAACTTGTCGGATAAATATAAATTCCACCTTTAATCATATTTCGATGAAAATCGGCTACCAAACTTCCAATGTATCTCGAAGTGTATGGTCTGTCTCCTTCTTCTCGCTGGCAGTATTTAATGTAATTTTTTACTCCCTGCGGAAAATGGACATAGTTTCCTTCGTTTACCGAATAAATGTTCCCATTTTCTGGAAATTTCATGTTTGGATGCGAAAGATAAAATGTACCTATCGCTGGATTTAACGTAAAACCATTTACGCCATGTCCTGTCGTATACACAAGCATTGTTGAAGTTCCATAAATTACATAACCTGCTGCAACTTGATTTATTCCCGGCTGTAAAAAATCCTCGCTAGTTACCGGAGTTCCTATTGGAGTAACTCTTCTAAAAACAGAAAAGATAGTTCCCACAGAAACATTTACATCAATGTTTGAAGATCCGTCAAGCGGATCCATTAAGATCACGTACTTATTATTATGACAGTTGTCGCTCCCCTGAACTGTAATAAAATCGTCGTTTTCTTCAGAAGCAATACCACAGACAATCTCACGGTTTATTAACGTCTGGATAAATACTTCGTTTGCATAGACATCTAATTTTTGCTGGTCTTCACCTTGAATATTCTGTTCGCCTGCCGCGCCCACAATATCTACTAAACCCGCTTGGTTTACTTTATGATTGACCACTTTTGCCGCCAATCGAATAGAGTTGATAATTCGCGAGAGTTCTCCCGACGAATACTGAAATGCTTTTTGGTTCTCAATAATAAACTCTCCCAGTGTTTTATTGCGTTCTTCCATTTCTAAATCGTTATAGTTTTATTTTTAAGTCACAAATATCGCTTATTTTGTGAGAATGATTTAAAAATTATTTTGTTTGTTTGCTACTATTGTATATTTGCTAACAATCTGCAAAAAGCATCCAATAAAATGACGCTTTTTTAGATAATAAATAGTTAAAAATAAGAATATATGAATATTAGAAAAGGAAATCCTGAAGATATGAAATCGGTGTTAGGGCTTATTCAGGAGCTTGCAATATTCGAAAAAGAACCCGATGCGGTTGTCATTACAGAGGAAGATTTAGTACGCGACGGTTTTGGCGAAAAACCATTATTTCACGTTTTTGTTGCAGAGATCGAAAACGAAGAAAAACAAAAAGAAATTGTTGGAATTGCGTTGTATTATTACCGCTATTCGACCTGGAAAGGAAAGACAATTCATCTTGAAGATTTGATTGTAAAAGAAAAGATGCGAGGCACCGGTTTAGGTTCTGCTCTTTATGCTGAAATCATGAAACAAGGAAAAAGAGACGGCGTGCGAAGAGTGGAATGGAATGTTTTGGCTTGGAATACACCAGCTGTAAATTTTTACAAAAATTCTGGTGCAAGAATTCTTGAGGATTGGCAAGTAGTCCAAATGGATGAAGCTGGAGTTAACTCATTCTTAGAAAAATTATAAAAAAATATTATTCGCCACGAGTTAATTAGTGAAAATTTGTGCAATTCGTGGCAGAAAAAAACAAAATACTAGGTTTCAGTTTGAATCTGAAATCTAAAATCTAAAAATCTAAAATTAAAAATGAGAGTATTTAAATTTGGTGGTGCATCGGTAAAAGATGCAGATGGAATTAAAAACGTATACGACGTTTTACAAAAAGTGGGTTATGAAGACGTGATTTTGGTAGTTTCTGCGATGGGAAAAACTACAAATGCTCTCGAAGTTGTAATCAAGAATTACTTTGAAAAATCGACAGAATTAAATGCTTCTGTTCAGGAAATTAAAAAATACCACAATCAGATCTTATTGGATTTGTTTGAAGATGAAAGTCATGCAGTTTTTGCAGCTGTAAATGCTCAGTTTGACGAATTAGAATATTTTCTAGCTCATAATAAATCTCCAAATTACAACTTTGTTTACGATCAGGTGGTAAGTTTTGGTGAATTGATTTCGACTAATATTTTAAGCCACTATATGAATTTCAGAGGAATTCAGACGCAATGGCTTGATGTTCGTAATTTCATTAAAACGAATGCAAACTACAGAGATGCAGAAGTTGACTGGGAAACTACGCAGCAAAACATCAGCAAAAATGTACCTAGAAAACAATTAAATATCACACAAGGTTTCTTAGGTGCAGATGAAAATAATTTTACAACAACTTTGGGCCGCGAAGGTTCTGATTATACTGCCGGAATTTTTGCTTACTGCTTAAACGCTGAAAGCGTAACGATCTGGAAAGACGTTCCTGGAGTTATGAATGCCGATCCGCGTTATTTTGAAAATGCAAGTTTGTTAAACCAAATTTCATATCGTGAAGCTATCGAATTGGCATTTTACGGAGCAACGGTTATTCACCCAAAAACATTACAGCCATTACAGAAAAAAGAAATTCCGTTGTATGTAAAATCATTCGTTAATCCTTTATTAAAAGGAACTTGCGTTTCTAAAGGCGTAGATTTGGAACCACAATATCCATGTTTTATTGTAAAAAGAGAACAGCTTTTAATTTCCCTTTCTTCTATTGATTTCTCTTTCATTATGGAAGAAAACATCAGTGAGATTTTTGGTTTATTCCACGAATTTAAAATCAAAGTAAACTTGATTCAGAACTCAGCAATTAGTTTCTCTGTTTGTGTGGAAGATAAATTTGGAAATTTCCCAGAATTGAATGCTATTCTTTCTAAAAAATTCAAAGTAGAATACAGCGAAAATGTAACTTTATATACAATCCGTCACTTTACAGAAGAGGCAGCGCAGACTGTCGAGGCAAACAAAGAAGTTCTACTAAAACAAGTTAGCCGCGAAACTATGCAGATTGTCACTAAAGAATTAATCTAACATTGCTTTATAAAAGGTAATTATTTAATTCAAAAATTATTGAAAAGGCTTCACTTAATTGTGGAGCCTTTTTTATTTCGAAAGAATTTTCTCTATTTAACTGTTTTTTGATTATATTTACTTTCTTTACAAAGAACTTAAAATGAGCAAAAAGGGCTTTTTATTAGTTTTCATCATCCTTGGTTTATTATACATTAGTATATCTTTAAGTCCGTTGCTTACAAAGGATATCAAAGACATTTCTTATTCCGATTTTAGGTTAGTAATTGGCCCGTTTTTATCTACAGTGGCTATTCTTATTACCTATACACAATTGAAAAAAGGAAAAGCCAACAAGCAATAGCAATTTTCTACACAAAAAAATGGAAGTACGGAACACTCCATTTCTCAATAAATAAAAGCCTCGTAATTTCCCATTATAAATACTACTTTTGACTTTTTAGAGTTAGAGTATTTATGTTGAAAAAATTACTGTTTTTGACGGTTTTCTTCTGGTTTTCTGCGCTTCAGGCTCAGGAAACTGAATCGCTGTACAAAACCAAAAAAGTAGTTGTTTCAAAAGATACCATTCGTCTTGAAAAAGTGGCCATCAACTCTGGATTCTTCCAGATTCTGAACACTAAAAACGAACCTATCGATTCGACTTTTTATAAGATCGATTTTCAAAAAGGATATTTGCTTTTAAATGAAAAATTCCAATCGGTTTCAGATACTCTAATTGTCAATTATCTTAACTATCCTGATTTCTTAACCAAAGAATATAGCCTTTACAAATCTGATCAGATTGTAAGCGGTGATGTTGGAACAGACAAATTATACCGAATTGATAATGGTTCAAATGCAAAAAAAGTAACGCCTTTTGATGGTCTGGAAACTTCCGGAAGCATTACTCGAGGCGTTACGGTGGGAAATAATCAAAGTACGGTTTTAAACTCCAATTTAGACTTGCAGATTACAGGAAAACTATCGGATAAAGTGAGTTTAAGAGCTTCTCTTCAGGACAACAATATTCCGTTGCAAGATGGCGGTTATTCGCAGAAACTCGATCAGTTTGACAATATTTTCATAGAACTTTTTAGTGATGATTGGAACATTCGCGCCGGCGATGTCTTTTTAGAAAACAGAAAAACCCAATTTTTAGGCTTTAATAAAAAAGTTCAAGGACTTTCTGCCAACTTTGATTTTGATACTGAAAAAAGTAAAACCAATGTTTTTGCTTCCGTCGCTTTTGTAAAAGGACAATATGCTAAAAGTACGTTTACAGGTCAAGAAGGCAATCAAGGTCCGTATAAACTAAAAGGCCAAAATGGCGAATTGTATGTTCTCGTTATTTCAGGCTCTGAACGTGTTTATGTAAATGGCGTTTTATTAAAACGTGGCGAAAACAACGACTATGTGATTGATTACAATGCGGGAGAAATTGTCTTTACGTCGCTTTTTACCATCACTTCAGAAATGCGTATTAATGTCGAATACCAATACTCCGAACGAAATTACAATCGTCTCGTAACATATGCAGGCGCAACGCACGAAAACAAAAATTGGAGTTTTGGCGGTTATTTATATTCTGAAAATGATATGAAAAATCAGCCATTGCAACAAAATCTTTCTCCAGAACAAGTTCAGATTTTAAGCCAAGCTGGAGATGATGTGAATTTGATGAAAGCGCCTTCTGCCTATGAAGATACTTATGCAGAGAATAAAATTTTGTACAAAAAAGTACTAATTAATTCGGTTGAAGTTTATGAATATTCGAATAATCCTGCAGATGTTTTGTACAATGTAAGATTTAGTCAAGTTGGTGCAAATGCCGGAAATTATATCATTCAAAACAATAATTCTGTTGAACGTATTTATCAATATGTAGAACCTGTAAACGGAATCCTGCAAGGAAATTACGAACCAATTGTACAGCTTGTTGCTCCAATGAAACTTCAAGTGGCAACGTTTTTAGGGAAATACAATCCGAATGAAAAAACGCTGGTTGATTTTGAATTGGCCGTTAGCAATAATGACCAGAATTTATTTTCTGGAATTGATGATGCTAATAATGAAGGAATTGCTTTTAAAACCAATCTTAAAAAACGTCTTTTTTCTAGAAGCTGGAATTTAGATGCTTTTGCAAATTATCAATTTGTACAGCAGAATTTTAAATCGGTAGAACGTTTGTATAATATCGAATTTAATCGTGACTGGAATTTAACAGGAACACTTTATGGCAATCAAAGTCTTTTGGTTACAGGTTTAAATTTTGATTTATTTTCGAAAAAAGAAACTTCAAATATTGGTTTGCTGACTTATCAATTTGAAAAATTAGATTACAGCGAAAGCTATTCTGGAGCGAGGCATACAACAAACGCTTTATTCAAATTGAAAAATTGGACGATCGAAAACAACGGAAGTTTCCTAAATTCTGACGCCACAGCTTCGACTTCAAAATTCATTAGGAATCAAACCAGAACCAAATATCATTTTGGAAAAAATTGGGTTGGCGGCAGTATGCAATTAGAAGACAATCAGGAAAAAGATAAAGTTACGAATCAATTTTCGGCTTTAAGCCAAAGATTTTCAGAATATGGCGTATTTACAGGACGTGGCGACAGCACTAAAGTTTTTGTGGAAATTGGTTTTCTGCAAAGAAGAAACGATAGTTTACAAAACGGATTATTACAGCATGTCAATAATTCGCAGACGTATTATTTAAAATCAAAATTGATTCAGAACAAAACAACCGATTTAGCGGTTTATGCGAGTTATCGAAATTTAGATTTCACTGATAAATCGAGACAGAATGAACCTTCTTTAAATTCGAGAATTCTGTACAACGATCGCTTTTTTAATCAATTCATGCAGATTGGAACTGCTTACGAAACGAGTTCTGGAACTATTGCACAACAAGAATTTACGTATGTAGAAGTGCCAACAGGTCAAGGTGTTTATACTTGGAATGATTATAATGGCAACGGAATTCAGGAATTGGAAGAGTTTGAAGTTGCCGTTTATCAAGATCAGGCGCGATATGTGAGAGTATTTTTGCCGAATCAGATTTATATAAAAACTAATCAAAATAAGTTTTCGCAGTCTTTAACTCTGAATCCGTTGCAGTGGCAGAATGAAAAAGGATTTAAAAAATTGCTGTCTTATTTTTACAACCAGACTTCTTTTATAGTGGATCGAAAGATAAAAAGCGATGGCGAAAAACTAGAACTCAATCCGTTTGATTCATCAGAAGACAATATTTTAGGATTGAATTCGAGTTTTAGAAATAGTTTATTTTACAATCGAGGTAAGCAGAAACATTCGGTTACGTATTCTTATTTGATTAATAAAGGTAAAAGTCTGCTTTCTGTTGGTTCGCAGCATGTACAGAATTATTCGCATCAAATTCAGTACACCCATTTATACCAAAACAGCTGGCTATTTAATTTCTTTACCAAAACCATAAAAACCGATTTGGTTTCTAAAGATTTTGTTGAAAAAAACTATGATATTCAAGGCTGGCAACTCGCTCCGAAAGTCAGTTATTTATTCTCAAAAAATACCAAATTGGATTTCTTTTACGAGCTTCAAAACAAAAAAAATCAGATGGGAAATTTTGAAACTTTGGACCAAAATAGAATCGGAACTTCTTTTTCTTATGCAGGCGAAAAGAAAGTGACGGTGAATGGAGAATTTTCTTTTTATGAAAATAAATTTAACGGAAATGAATTTTCATCAGTCGGTTTTCAGATGCTCGAAGGACTTCAAGCGGGATCAAATTTGGTTTGGAAACTGCTTCTGCAAAAGAACATTACGTCTTTTTTGGATGTTAATTTAAATTATCAAGGGAGGAAAAGTGAAACAGGGAATACGATTCATACAGGAAACGTTCAGCTTCGTGCATATTTTTAATGTGTTGCGAAAAAGATGACAATAAATTGTTTAATTTTAATTGAAATTTAAACTTTTAGCCTTATGAAAAAATTAGTATTGTTATGTTTAATGGTTGTTTTCTCTTCTAATTTTTATGCTCAGGAAACAACTGCAAAAACTGCGAAAAGTAAAACAGAAGCTTCGGCAAAAAAAACTAAAGCTAGCGCAGACAAAGCTTCGGCTGACGCAAAAAAAGAAGCGTCAAAATCTAAAAAAGCAGCAGATGACGCAAAAACTGCTTCAACAAAAGCCAAAAAAGAGTCTGCTGACGCTGCAAAAAAGACTGCCGACAAAGAAGCTGCAAAAGCTAAAGCTGATGCAAAAAAAGCTACTGTAGAATCTGATAAAGCAAAAAGCACCGCTGACAAAGCAAAAAGCACTGCTGACAAAACCAAAACCGATGCCAAGAAAACAACTGCAAAAGCTGACGCTACTAAAAAAGACGCCACAGCTGCCAAAAAATCGGCTACTAAAACTTTAAAGGAAACTAACGAAAAAGCTCCCGCTGTACCAGACAAAGTAACAGGCGAATACAATGGTAAAAAAGTATATACAGGACCAAGAGGCGGTAAATACTATATTAACAAAAATGGTAATAAAACGTATATTCAGGATTAAGTTTCTAAGATGCTGAGACTCTAAGTTGCTAAGATTCTAAGATTAACAAATTAAGCCGAACCTATAGTTCGGCTTTCTTGTTTTCTAAACAGGAAATCTTTGAACTTAGAAGCCTAGCAACTCAGAAACTTAACACCTTAAATTAATAATTTCGTAATACCTTCGAAATAACATAAAAAACATATTTTTCTATCTTCGTTTTTAAAACTGTTAAAAATGAGTATAGATTATTCTGCGAATAAAACTATTTTAGTGGCTCCATTAAATTGGGGACTTGGACATGCCACTCGATGCATTCCTATTATTAAAGCGCTTCAGGAGAATAATTATATTCCGATTATTGCTTCTGATGGAGTTGCTCTGGCTTTATTACGAAAAGAATTTCCTTATATACAAACTTTAGAACTGCCTTCTTATCATATTGAATATGCTAAAAATGGCAAAAACTTTAAATGGAAGCTGATTAAAAATCTTCCGAAGATGATTACTGCTATTTTGGACGAGAAAAAAATGGTGAATCATTGGATAAAAAAACATGGCATTGACGGTATAATTTCGGATAATAGATTGGGAGTTATCAGTAAAAAAGTGCCTTCTGTTTTTATTACACATCAATTGAACGTAATGACAGGAAATACGACTTGGTTTACCAGTAAATGTCATCAGCATTTTATTAAAAAATACAATGAATGCTGGGTTCCAGATTCTAATGAAAAAATAAACCTGACGGGAGATTTAGGACACTTGAAAAATAGTGATCTGAATCTAAAATATATCGGTCCGCTGAGCCGCATGAAAAAAAAGGATACGCCAAAAATATATGATTTGATGATTATATTGTCTGGCCCAGAACCGCAGCGCACTTTCTTAGACGAAAAACTGCAGAAAGAAGCGGCAAAATATTCTGGAAAAGTAGTTTTTGTACAAGGGAAAGTAGAAAAATCGCAGGAAAAATGGCAAGCTGGAAATGTTACTTATTACAACTTCATGAATTCCAAACAGCTTGAACAGACTTTTAACGAAAGTGAATTTGTATTGTGCCGTTCGGGCTATACAACCGTAATGGATTTGGCAAAGCTGGGTAAAAAAGCCTTTTTTATTCCAACTCCAGGTCAATATGAACAGGAATATTTGGCGGTAAAACTTCAAGAAGAAAATCTAGTACCTTATGCCATGCAAGACGACTTTACTATAGAAAATTTATCAAAAGTAAAGTCATTTAAAGGATTATCCCAATTTGAAAATAATATTGATTGGGATTCATTATTTAAGATTTTTGAGGACAAAACTGCGTGATTGCACGCGGATGAAGCGGATTTACTTTCGCAAAGACGCGGATTATACGGATTTTATCTATTGTTTCTTCCTATAAAAAAAACCTCCAGCTAAAGCTGGAGGCAATTGAATTTTCCCTTAAATAAAAAATCAGTTTTTATCCGCGTCTTCGCGAAAGCGAATCTGTTTTATCTGCGTACTGATTTTAGAAGTTAAACTGCACTTGCAATCTTAGCACATTCCCTTGCTGTCTGTTTACTGGCAAAACGCTGTCTTCAAAAGTTCGGTCTGCTACTACGTATTCTGCTGTAAGCTCAAATGCTTTAATTGGCTGCCATTCTACACCAAATTCATAATCTCTAACGACGTAACTTCTAGCATCTTTTTCGTATTTTTTTCCTCCGTCATAATATTGGAATTTGGCAAAAGGATAAATACGCTGTTTTTTAAGATCCCATTTATAGTTTAACAAAACGTAACCTCCATTTAAATCAGTTTGGTCAATTCTATTTGTTGCTGGATTGTATCGAGGTCCAGTTCCGATATTGTATTCCGTCTGGATTCCGAATGGTCTTGGATATAAAACGAAAGTCGCTCCAACTCGCTGATCTTTTACATATTGCGGATCATTAACTGTAACTCCTGGCGAAACTTCTCCTGTAAAAGCCCATTTACCAGTATAAGCTTGAATTCCCGGTTCTATAATCTGGCTTCCGATAACAAAAGGATATGTTATTCTAGACACAACATTTAAGTCTCTGTTTCCGTCTAACTTATTTGCAATCTGACCATTGTAAACCCCTAAAGCAAATACTCCAAAATCTCCAGAACCTTTGTAGCCATCTTTAACCAACATTTCAAAACGCTTTCTAATTTCGGCTGGTGCCCAATAAAAGAAAACTCCTAAATCACGCTCGTTTAAAATTGAAGAGTTGATGGCATCGGCACGGTCTAAAGTTAAACGCTGTGAACTTGACTGCATATTTTCAAATCCGTATGGAATTTTACTCTGCCCGACACGTACCCGATATTCTTTTTTCTTATCAAAAGAAAGATCAAAATACAGGTCACGAATTTGAACAAAGTTCTGAATTCCTGTACTCGGCGAACTCGCAAAATCGGGTTGAAAATAGAAAAATACATTTGGATGCACTTGTCCAGAAAACACTAAACGGGCACGGCGAATAAAAAGCCCGTTGTTTGCTTTTGCATCTGGAGCCGTCGATGTTGTTCCCCAAGATCTATCGCATTGCTCACAGGAAACTTTATCATTTGTAGAAAACAAACCGTTATATCTGATTTGCGCGTAACCTCTTAAAGAGATTCTATCATACCAATGTTCCTCAACTCCACCTCCAGATTTTGTTTCCGGAAGTTTTGCTTTGTTTATAGAATCTAAAATACGCATTACTTCGTTTTTTACATCCTGCTTATTCAATTCTTGTTTGTTTGTTTCTTGCGCATTGGCTGCACAAGTTAGCAGTAATAAAACTGCCAATAGTTTTCTTTTTATCATTAGTTCTGTAATTCCCTTAATTTCAGGATGCAAAGATGGAGCACCTATGTTAAGAAATCATTAACCAGATGTTACTATAATAAAAATTTAATGTTATGGCCTAAATCGGAATGTTTATTTAGTGTTAAACACCTTTGTTGTAGGGCTTTTAGCAAAACTGACGTTACGATTTTTTAACGTCAGTTTTTGATGTTTTATTTGCTTTTTCGAGCGTAAAAGAGAATTCAGAGCCAATTCCGAACTCACTTTCTACATAAACTTTCTCTTTATGTGCTTCAATAATATGCTTTACAATCGCTAATCCTAAACCAGAACCGCCTTCAGATCTAGTTCCGCTTTTATCCACTCGGTAAAAACGTTCAAAAAGTCTGGGAATGTTTTGTTTTTCAACACCTTCGCCGTTATCGCTAATGCGGATTAAAACTTTTTTCTTAGTTAAGTTTACGACGCCAACTTCAGTCAAGCCGCCTTCCTTTCCGTATTTAATTGAATTGACAATCAGATTTTCCAGCACTTGCTGAATTCTATCCTTATCTCCTCTAATCATGACTGACTGTACATTTTTACTTTCAAAAGCCAGTTTGATTTTCTTTTTGTCTGCTTTCATTTCGAGCAACTCGAAAACATTTTGAATTAATTCGACAATATCAAAATCAGTCATATTCAAATCCAAATCGCCTGATTCTAATTTAGTAATCATATCCAAATCTTCTACGATATAGATAAGACGCTCTACTCCTTTTTCGGCGCGTTTTAAATATTTTTTTCTAATATTTTTATCGTCCATTGCGCCATCAAGCAAAGTAGAAACGTAACCTTGAACAGTAAATAAAGGTGTTTTCAATTCGTGTGAAACGTTTCCTAAAAATTCTCTTCTATATTGCTCACGAATTTCAAGCATTTCGATTTCGAGTTTTTTATCAGTCGCGAACTTTTTCACTTCGCGCGAAAGCGTTTCCATATCGGTATTAATCGGCTGATTGATTAATGTTGTCGATTCTAATAAAGAAACCTCATCATAGATTTTCTTTACTCTTCTGTAAATAAATCGTTCTACGCGATATTGCAAAACCAGAAATGAGAAAATATAAATTACGATAATGAAGATTATTCCAAACGCAACTTGATGTTTTAATTGATTCTTATAAAATAACGACATCAACATCAGCACAAATGCTGTCGTAAAGAGACTGATATACAATGCCGATTTTATGGCGAATTTATATGTTTTCTTAAAATTAATTTTCATTGATATTAAAACAATTAACCATTAAAGGAATATTTTTCTTCACCATGTAAGTGATATAAGTTCATTTAAAAATAACTTTTTTTGTGAATAAATAATAATTTTGAAAAGCCCATCTTTATCAAAGTCAGGCTTTGACAAAAATGAGCTTTTTTATTTTAAAGTAAACTATAATTTTAAATGAACTTCTATCACTTATATAGTTCATTTTCTATAGAGAAATTAAACTTCAAATTTATAGCCTACACCTTTTATAGTTTTAAAAAGATCTTCGCCTATTTTTTCACGCAGTTTTCTGATGTGAACATCAATTGTTCTTCCTCCAACTACAACTTCGTTACCCCAAACTTTATCCAAGATTTCGTCTCTTTTAAAAACTTTCCCTGGTTTTGAAGCTAATAGATAGAACAATTCGAATTCTTTTCTTGGCAAAGCAATTTCTACATTGCCTTTTATGATTTTGTATTCCTCACGATTAATTTCGATTCCGCCTACATTTAAAGTATCCGTAACAACTTCCTGTTCTTTTAACCTTCTTAACAGCGCCTTTACTTTAGAGACCAATAATTTTGGTTTTATTGGTTTAGTAATATAGTCATCAGCACCGGCATCAAAACCAGCTACTTGAGAATAATCTTCGCTTCTTGCTGTAAGGAATGTTATGATAACATTATTTAACTCTGGAATTTTTCTAATATGCTCGCAAGCCTCCATTCCGTCCATTTCTGCCATCATCACGTCCATAATGATTAGTTCTGGCAGCTCTTTCTGCGCTTTTGCTATAGCATCTTTTCCATTAGAAGCTGTAACAATCTGATAGCCTTCCTGAGCAAGGTTATAGCCAACGATTTCTAAGATATCTGGTTCATCGTCAACTAATAAAATCTTAGTTTGTGTTTTTTTCATAAATAGCAAAAATTGAGATTTTTATATCGAAACTTCTTCATTAAACATTCGATATTTCTTATTTCACAGGGTAAATATACTAACAAAAGAACCTTTAAAAAATGGTGTTAACCGTAATTTAATCTCGTAACAATTTGATAATCTTAACAACACAAAAACATAACAAGTCGGTAACATGGACTTCACAGAGCGGTTCTTTCTTTGCACAAAAATAATAAGACACAAACACAACACTGAAAAAAATGAAATTCAATTTAAGATTTCTCTTTATTGCATTATTTATCTGTACGATTTCGATCGCGCAAAACAAAGGTACGATTTCTGGAGTTCTGACTGACAAGGATATGAACAACGCAGCTCTGCCATTTGCTAATGTTTTAGTTAAAGGTACAAATATTAGCGTAAATACCGACGTAGACGGAAAATATTCGTTAAGCGTAAATCCTGGAAATTATACTTTAATCTTTAGTTTTTTAGGATATGAATCTGTTGAAGCTCCAGTTGCTATAAAAGCAAATGAAACTGTAACAGTTAATCAAGGCCTTTCGTCTGGAAGTTATACTCTTAAAGATGTAGTGGTTCAGGCAACCGCAGTAAGCAAACAAAAGGAAACTGCTTTACTTTTGGAGCAAAAAAATGCTGTCGACATCAAACAATCTATTGGTGCTCAAGAACTTTCTAGAAAAGGTGTGGGCGACGTAGCTGCAGCTGTAGTAAAAACTTCAGGAGTTTCCAAACAGGAAGGAAGCAACAACGTTTACGTAAGAGGATTGGGTGACCGCTATAATTCTACTTCAATGAACGGACTTCCTATTCCGTCAAACGATCCTGAAAGAAAAAACATTGCTCTTGATCTATTTTCAACTGACATTGTTGAATACATCTCAATCGACAAATCGTATACATCAAAAATGTACGGAGATTTTGCAGGAGGAAATGTAGATATCGTTTCTAAAGATTACCGTGGAAAAGGTTTGTTTGAAATCTCATTAGGGTCGAAAGTTAACACTAATGCATTACAGCAATCTGATAACTTTTTATTACAACAAGGACCAACCAAATCAGGTTTTGTTTCTTATGGTGTTCCCTCAAATGCTTTAACTGGATATAATTTTGAAAACAGTTTAAACCCGGTTAAAGAAGCACCATATGCAGGAAGTTTCAATTTAAAAGCTGGTAAAACATTTAATATTGGCGAAGAAGGAAAACTTAGTGTTTTTGGAACAGCAGGTTTCAGTAATGGTTATGAGTTTAGAGAAGGGTTGAGCCAAAGTGTAAATGCTCAAGGGGTTAGTTTAAGATCTTTTCAAGAACAAAAATACACTTACACTACAAATTCTACAGGAATGTTTAATGCCAATTACCGCTTAAACAAAAATCATAAAATTGGTTACAACTTTTTATTTGTTAACTCTTCTGAGCAAACTAGAGACAACTATTTTGGTAGCGACAGGGACTTTGACAATGATGATGCCGATCTTTTAGTTCAAAGAGGAACTTTCACCCAAAATACTGTTTTCATCAATCAGCTTTTAGGTAATCATAAAATAACTGATAAAATTGATTTTGACTGGGGGGTTTCATACAATACTGTAAAAGGTGATATGCCAGATAGAACTCAAAACAAAATGTTCTTAGATCGTGCAAGTGGCGTTTATACAATTGCTCAGACAACTATTACAGATAACCAAAGATATTACCAAAACTTAAAAGAAGACGAAGCAGCTGCCAACCTTGCTTTTACGTACAAATTAAGCGATAAGGATGGTGAGTCTAAAGGAAAAGTTGTAGCAGGTTACAACGGAAAATTCAAAAAACGCGATTTCGAAGCTATCCAATTTAACTTTAACGTTACAGGACAAGGACAAAACACACCAGTTATGCCAAATAACTTAGATGCTTTCTTTAACCAGGAAAATTATGACAACGGACTATTCGGAATTAGCGCTTTTGCAGGAATGACTCCTCAAACTTACAACGGTGACCAAGATATCCACGCAGGATTTGCTAGTATCGAATATAAACTAACGGATAAATTAAGCTCTGTTTTAGGTTTTAGATATGAGAAAATTTCTCAAATGGTTACATGGAGAACACAGCTTGATGCAAGTGGAGGAAAAAACACATTTGACAGAAATGAATTCTTACCAAGTCTTGTTTTAAAATATGAATTAAACGAAAAACAAAACCTTCGTTTAGCTGCAAGTAAGACATATACTCTACCACAATTCAAAGAACGTGCTTTGTTTATCTACGAAGATGTAATGGAAACTAAAATTGGTAACCCTTACTTATATCCTTCTCAAAACTATAACTTAGATATTAAATGGGAAATGTTCCCAAAAAGCGATGAATTATTCTCTGTAACTGCTTTCGGAAAATACATCTTAGACCCTATTAACGAAGTTGTAATTGCTTCTGCTTCAAATGATATTTCTTGGGTAAACATTGGAGATAAAGGTTATGCTTATGGAGTGGAATTAGAAGCTAGAAAAAACCTTTTTGAAATAGACAGCGAATTCACAAACAAACTTTCTTTTGGTTTTAATGCTTCATTAATGAAAACAAATCAGGATATCGATTCCGAAAAAGTTAGAGAAGAAACAAACAGTACATTAAACATTAGCCTTACCGATACAAGTTCTGGTTTTACAGGAGCTTCAGATTTAATTTTGAATGCTGATTTATCTTACACTAAAAACTGGCAAAATGACGCTGGAATTACAGCAACCCTAGCATACAATCACTACTCTGATAAACTATATGCTATTGGAGCTTTAGGAAAAGGAAATTTAGTAGACAAATCAATGGGATCATTAGATCTTATTTTAAAAACTAAAATAAACAAAAACCTTGGAATTGATTTTGGAGCAAGAAATTTACTGAATCCAGAATTTAGAAGAGTACAGGAAAATGCTGGCGGAGACGTTTTAGTGTTCAATTATAAAAAAGGAATGACATTTGGATTAGGAATGAACTATCAATTCTAATCAAAGGCAGATTTAGAGGTCACAATTCCTTAACGTTCCTTTAAAAAACATATAACAAATAGATTACAGCGATTTAACATTCATTCTGTCATAAGTTTTAATCTTTGCATAAACACAAACTACTAATTAAAAAAGTAATGAAAAGAACAATTTCAACAATTTTAGGCTTAGCAACTTTATCACTTGTAACACTTACAACATCTTGCTCAAGCGACAACAATGATTCAAACACTGGAGGTAATTCTTCTTTCGTCTTAACAAGAGACAATCTTCAAGGAGAAATTAATGATGGAGAAGTTATCTTAGAATCAGGAACCTATAAACTTACAGGTAAATTAGTTGTTAAAGCAAACGCTAAACTTACAATTAAGCCTGGGGTAGTTATTGAGGCTACTACATTAGATCCAAATAAAGTAGAATCTATCAGATATATTGCTATCTCTCAAGGTGGTAAAATCGATGTTCAAGGTACGGCTTCAAGCCCAGTTATCATGACATCAACTGCAACTAAACCAGGATCTTGGGGAGGATTAGTTATTTGCGGAAGAGCACCTATCAATTCTGGAGCAACTGCATCTGCTGAAGTTTCTGACTTACCATACGGCGGTACTGATGCTAATGATAACTCAGGTTCAATTAAATATTTAAGAATTGAATACCCAGGTTACGCTTATAACACAAGTAAAGAATTCAACGGTATCTCATTCTTCGGAGTTGGTAAAGGAACTGTTGTTGATTACGTTCAAATTTTCGAAAGCTCTGATGACGGATTCGAATGGTTTGGTGGAACTGTTAACGCTACTCACTTAGTTGTTTCTAATAAAGATGCTACAAACGTTGGTGATGATTTATTCGACTGGACTGAAGGATGGAATGGAACTGCTGAAAACTGGTACGGAATCAGAACAAACGCTGGTAACAGAGGTGTCGAGGCTGATAACAATGCTAACAACAACTTAGCTACTCCAATTTCTTTCCCAACAATCAAAAATCTTACTCTAGTAGGTTTCGGATCAACTGACACAAGTTCAGAATCTCAAGCTTTCAAATTAAGAGTTGGTACTAAAGGTAAATTTGATAACGTTGTATTAAAAGGTTGGAAAACCGGATTTGACGTTGAGCACAACGAAACTATCGGTTATGTTGGAACTGACTTGCTTGCAACTAACGTAAAATTCGAAGATGTTACTACAAAATCTAAAGGTACAAACACTGTAAAAGAAACTGTAGATGTATCTAAGGTTTTCACAGAATCTGCAACTGCAACTGGAGCAGGAAACGGATCAGGAGTTCCAACTTGGACTGCTGGATGGACAAAAGGTCTATAATTAAGAAAAACCCGAAATATTCAAAAACACCTTAATTTTTATTAGGTGTTTTTTTTATTCAATGATTACCAATTAGTCTTGACAACCATCGTAACTTCTAATTGTTTTTAAAACATAATGTTAAAAACATCCTAAATATTTAGGATGTTTTTTTTTGGCGCCATTTTTGTAATTTTTTTTGTATATTTACGGTAATCAAATACATGCGATGGCAAAAAACTACTTTTATATTACTTTCTTATTGGCATTTTTCTTTACTCTTAGCGTCGCGGCGCAAGATAGTAAGCAATTACCAAAACCTCAAGAATCTACTTCTATTGAGGGTCTCAGCTTGTATCCTAACCCAGTGACAAACGGAAAAGTGTACATATCATCTAAAAACGATTTAGAGAAAGAAATTATTGTGTTCGATCTTTTGGGCAAAAAAGTATTGCAAGCACATTTAGTATCAAAAGAATTAAGTGTTTCAGAACTGCCTCCTGGTGTTTACATCATCAAAATAAGCGAACAGAACGCTTCGGCAACACGAAAACTCATTATAAGATAAAAAAGCTCCTTTGGAGCTTTTTTTAGTTTTCAGTCGCAGTTTTCAGTTTATGAACCCTGTCAAATACTGCGACCGAAAACTGAGACTGAACACTTTTTTAATTTTCCAGTTGCAGTCACAGTTTTTAGTTTATGCACTTTGTTGCGCACCGCGACTGAAAACTGCGACTGAATACCGCGACTGAACACTAAATATAATATCTTTGCAAAAAAAAGTTTTGATCACAGCCAACGATATCTTTACCATTTCAAGTCAGAAACAATTTGAAAAAATAGCACTAAAAGTGTTTCGTTTTCAGCACGAGAACAACAAAGTCTATCGCGATTTCTGTGATTTTTTAAAAGTAAATCCGCAGCAGGTAAAATCACTGCAGCAAATTCCTTTTTTACCCATTCAGTTTTTCAAAAGTCACAATGTGGTTTCTAATACAGATCCTGCACAAGTAACTTTTACCAGCAGTGGTACAACCGGAATGATTACCAGCCGACATTTAGTGACCGATGTTTCCCTATATGAGGAAAGTTACCGCAAAGGATTTTCTCAGTTTTATGGCAATATAGAAGATTACGTTGTTTTAGCCCTTTTGCCGTCTTATCTAGAACGCGAAGGCTCTTCGTTAATTTATATGGTAGAAGACCTGATAAAACTCTCTAATCAGCCTGAAAGCGGATTTTATTTGCACAATCACGACGACCTTATCAAAAAACTTCTTGAATTGGACGAAGCAGGCCAAAATGTAATCTTAATTGGGGTTACGTATGCTTTGTTGGATTTAATCGAAAAACATCAATTCAATCTTCAAAATACCATTATTATGGAAACCGGAGGAATGAAAGGAAAACGCAAAGAAATGATTCGTGAAGAATTGCACGATATTTTATGCAAAGGTTTTGGCGTTTCTTCTATTCATTCAGAATACGGAATGACAGAGCTTTTAGCTCAAGCGTATTCTTTAGGCGAAGGTATTTTTGAATGTCCTTCTTGGATGCATATTTTAGTGCGAGATCCAGAAGATGCTCTCACTTACGTGAATGATGGAAGAACGGGCGGAATTAATGTTATAGATTTGGCCAATATCAATTCATGTTCTTTTATAGCTACGCAGGATTTAGGCAAAAAATATTCGAACAACTCTTTCGAGGTATTGGGACGTTTTGATAATTCTGATATTCGTGGGTGTAATTTGATGGTTCTTTGATCGTTTAATCGTTGATTTGGTTAATCGTTTAATCGATAATATGGTTATCGTTAATTCACCGCATTAATCAAACGTTCCTACGGAACGTTGTTAATTACAAACCAAATTTCAATTCTACCGACCAGACATTCCTACGGAATGTTTTTTTTCAATAAAAAAATCCCAATATTCTTTCGAACATTGGGATTTATATATTAAATGCAAAAGATTTTACTAAATCGATTAAACAATTAACCGATTAAACAGTTAAACCTTTTAAACAACTCTAATCACAAAGTAATTCTTCTTTCCGCTTTGCAATAAAACGAACTGATTGTTGATTAAATCATTAGCCGTCAAAACAAAATCTTCTTTGATTTTTTCTCTGTTTACAGAAATTGAATTTGCTGTTAAAGCTCTTCTCGCCTCTCCGTTTGATTTAAAAAAACCTGTTTTTTCGTTTAAAACAGTGATAATATCCAATCCGTTTTCTAAATCAGCTTTTGCGATTTCAGCTTGTGGAACTCCATCAAAAACTTCTAAAAAGGTTGCTTCATCCAATTTCTTTAAATCCTCAGCAGTTGAATTTCCAAACAAAATGTTTGAAGCCTGAATTGCTTTCTCTAATTCTTCTCTATTGTGGACAAAAACAGTAATCTCTTCTGCTAATTTCTTTTGTAAAACTCTTAAATGCGGAGCTGTTTTGTGCTCTTCAATTAAAGCCTCAATAGTATCTTTATCTAAGAAAGTAAAGATTTTGATATATTTTTCAGCATCTACATCTGTCGTGTTTACCCAAAATTGGTAGAATTTATATACAGAAGTTTTATCAGCGTCTAACCAAACGTTTCCTCCTTCAGATTTTCCAAATTTAGATCCGTCTGCTTTTGTAATCAAAGGCGTTGTTAAAGCATACGCTTTAGCATTCTCACCTCCCATTCTGCGCACTAATTCTGTTCCTGTGGTAATATTACCCCATTGGTCAGAACCACCCATTTGCAAAATGCAGTTGTTGTTTTTATATAAATGATAGAAATCGTAACCTTGAATTAACTGATATGTAAATTCTGTAAAAGACATTCCCTCACCTTCACCGCTAAATCTCTTTTTTACAGAATCTTTAGCCATCATATAGTTTACGGTAATTCTTTTTCCAACTTCACGTGCAAAATCGATAAAAGAGAATTCTTTCATCCAATCGTAGTTATTCACCATTACCGGTGCATTTGCTTCGGTTGAATTAAAATCTAAGAAACGAGACAAAACGCTTTTGATTCCGGCTACGTTTTTAGCCAAAGCCTCTTCGTCAAGCAAGTTTCTTTCATCAGATTTACCAGAAGGATCTCCAATCATTCCTGTTGCTCCACCTACTAAAGCGATTGGTCTGTGACCAAAATTCTTTAAGTGAACCAATAAAATGATCTGTACCATACTTCCGATGTGCAGTGAATCTGCCGTTGGATCAAAACCGATATAGGCAGTGGTTGCTTCTTTTAGCAATTGTTCTTCCGTTCCAGGCATACTATCATGGTATAACCCGCGCCATTTTAATTCTTCAACTAGATTCTTCATTTTTTTAAATAATTTGCGCAAATATAGTCAATGGTATTGGCAATATCAAAAAGCAATCACAATATCAATACATAAAAACTTTGAAACTCTGCAACTTTGAAACTTTGCAACTTTATAAAAAAACCTTTGCAACTTTGTCCCTCTGCAACTTTGCACCTTTCCAACAAAAACTTATCTTTACAACATGATATTAGTAACTGGAGGAACTGGTTTAGTAGGCGCACATTTATTGCTTCATTTAATCGAAAATGGAGAAAATGTGCGGGCAATTTACAGAACCGAAAAAAATATTCCGAAAACAAAAGCGGTTTTTGATTTATATAAAAAAGCCCATTTGTTTCAAAAAATCAATTGGCTTGAAGCTGATATTCTAGACATACCTTCACTTGAAACTGCTTTTATCGGCATCACACAAGTATATCATTCTGCTGCATTTATTTCGTTTGATCCAAAAGACGAAGAAACCCTTAGAAAAACCAATATTGAAGGAACCGCAAACATGGTTAATTTTTCTATTGCTAAAGAAGTAGAAAAATTTTGCTATATAAGTTCTATTGCCGCTTTAGGAGATATTGCACCTCACGAAACATATATTACCGAAGAAACCGACTGGAATCCCGAAAAACCGCATAGCGATTATGCCATTTCTAAATATGGTGCCGAAATGGAAGTTTGGCGAGGACAACAGGAAGGTTTGAATGTTATTGTTGTAAATCCGGGAGTAATTTTAGGTCCGCCAAAAATGATGGATATTTTTGATGAAGGAAGCAGTGAAATATATCGAAAAGTATCAAAAGGACTTTCGTTTTACACATTAGGAAGTACTGGTTTCATTTCTGTTGATGATGTTGTAAAAACCAGTTATGAATTGATGAAAAGCGATATAAAAAACGAACGTTTCACGCTTATCTCTGAAAATATTGTTTTTAAGGACCTTTTAAACACGATTTCTGATGTTTTTAAAATAAAGAGACCGCATATTCATGCCAAACCTTTTTTAATGAATCTATTGTGGATCGCTGACGGAATATTTTCAACTTTATTCTTTAGAAAGAGAAGCATTACAAAAGCAACAGCAAAAGCCTCATATTCAAAAAATCTGTATAGCAACGAAAAAATAAAAACCGCTCTAGGAACGGTTTTTACTGATATTCATCAATATATTATTGGTAGCTCAAAACTATAGTTTTCTTCTATTTCTGTGAGCTTCTCTTATAGAATCAATATTAATTTTTGGCGCCGGTCCTTGAACAGAGACCTCTTTTAATTCCTTTGGTTTATTTTTATTCGCTTTAACTGCTTTTTTCTCATCAATTTTAGCTAAAGAATCTGCAGCTCTTTGATTCACTTCAATTCTTTTATTGACCTGATCAAACATATCTTTGTAATTCTCATAATCCGAAGCATAGTACATGTTGTTCTGTGCAAATTGAAGACTATCTACTTTATATTTTTTATAAATAAACTTTTTAGGATCGCTGTCTATTGAATCCATAGACAATGGCTTCTGATATCTCATGGCTTCCAAAAGAGATAGATCATACATAATATCAATCATTTTCTCTTTCTCAATAAGCTTTGCAGGCTGATTTACGACCTCTTTTTTACAGCTTATAGAAAGAAACAAAACCAATATTATGACTATAAAATTCTTCATAGTTGTTTTTTATCTGTCAAACAATAATCTTTTACCCGCTCTGGTATCTTTTACCTTGAAATTATTATAAACCAATTCACCGTTTACAAAAGTATGCGTGATTCTAGATTTGAAAGTATAACCTTCAAACGGAGACCATCCGCATTTGTATAAAATATTTTCTGGTTTCACGCTCCAAGGCAAACTTGGATTAACGATTACTAAATCGGCGTGATAACCTTCTTTAATAAATCCTCTTTTTTCAATTTTGAAAAGTTTAGCTGGATTGTGGCACATTTTCTCCACGATTTTCTCCACACTGATTTTCCCTTGATGATGTGCTTCAAACATCGCCACAACAGCATGCTGTACCAACGGACCTCCAGAAGGCGCATTCAGATACGACTGTTGCTTTTCTTCTTTGGTATGAGGCGCGTGATCTGTAGCAATTACATCAATTCTTCCGTCATTCAAAGCTTTCCAAAGTTCTGCACGATCATCGGCAGTTTTAACAGCAGGGTTCCATTTAATGAAATTCCCTTTTGTTTTATAATCTTCATCAGTAAACCAAAGGTGGTGCACACAAACCTCAGCGGTGATTTTTTTCTCTTCTAACGGAATTTTATTCGTAAACAATTCCATTTCCTTCGCTGTTGAAAGATGGAAAATATGCAATCTTGCGCCTGTTCTTTTTGCTAAAGCCGCCGCTTTTGAAGAAGAAATGTAACAAGCTTCAGCGCTTCTGATTAAATTGTGCGCCGTTACTGGAACATCGTCTCCGTATTGCTCTTTAAAAGCTGCAAGATTATTTTTAATTGTGGTTTCATCTTCACAGTGAACTGCAATTAACATTGGAGTACTTGAGAATATTTTTTCTAAAACAGCTTCATTGTCCACCAACATATTTCCTGTAGACGAACCTAAGAAAATCTTGATTCCGGCAACATTTTTTGGATTGGTTTTTAAAACTTCTTCCAAATTATCGTTTGTTGCACCCATCATAAACGAGTAATTCGCAAATGATTTTTTTGACGCAATTTGATATTTATCTTCTAAAATTTCTTGAGTAACCGCATTCGGAACTGTATTTGGCTGTTCGATAAAAGAAGTAATCCCTCCCGCAACAGCTGCACGAGATTCCGATTCGATATCGCCTTTATGCGTTAATCCTGGTTCTCTAAAATGCACTTGATCGTCTATCGCACCAGGCATTAAATAATTTCCTTCAGCATCGATTACAATACAATCTGAAGTTTTTAATGAAATGCTGTCTGCAATTTCAACAATCAGATCGTTTTCAATTAAAACATCACCTTCAAAAATTGTCCCTTCGTTTACAATTTTGGCATTTTTTATTAAAATCCTGTTCATTTTGGTTGGTTTATAATGAATTGACTAATTTTCTTAATCTAAGCGAAATCACTCCAAGAATAGCTTCCTTAATAATAGCATTGCTCATTTTAGAAACTCCTTTTGTTCTATCTGTAAAAATAATTGGAACTTCGGTAATTTGAAATTTGGCGCAGTAAGTTCTGTACTTCATTTCAATTTGAAACGCGTATCCAACAAACTTTATTTTATTCAAATTGATTTTCTCCAGAACTTCTCTTTTGTAACATACAAAACCAGCAGTTGCGTCGTGAATTTTCATTCCGGTAATGAATTTCACATAAACAGATGCAAAGTAAGACATCAAAACTCGGCTTAAAGGCCAGTTTACCACATTTACACCTTTTACATAACGAGAACCAATTGCAAGATCTGCTCCACCAAAATGGCAAGCATCATATAATTTCTCTAAATCATTTGGGTTATGCGAAAAGTCGGCATCCATTTCAAAAATAAATTGATAATCGCGCTCCAAAGCCCATTTAAAGCCGTGAACATACGCAGTTCCCAATCCTGATTTTTTAGTTCTTTGTTCTAAAAAAAGTTTTCCGGGATATTCTTCCTGCAATGCAATTACTTTTTTTGCAGTGTGATCGGGAGAATTATCATCAATAATCAGCAAATGAAAAGGTTTATGCTGCGAAAGTACAGCTCTAACTATACTTTCTATGTTTTCAATTTCGTTATAAGTGGGAATTATGACAATACTATCATTCATTTTTTTCTCGGTAATTTCACCGCAAAAGTAAACTTTTTATAGCATTTGATTCATAATAAATATATAATAAAAGTATTGCATCAAAAAATTACTAATTTTGTATCGCTATGATTGAACAACTTCATCCTCGGATTATTGAAAACAAAGACTGGGCAACACTTTTGTTTGTGGTGACCTTTGCCGTTGTTGCTATGACAAAATCTGCTTACGAAACCAGATTTAGTGAATTCAGTAAACTTATTTTTTCTGACAAATACGCTAAAATTTATCGAGACAACAGCCATATGAAAAACAGCTTTACGGTTGGTTTATTTTTTGTGCAGGTTGTATCGTTTGCTTTCTTCATTCTGCTCACGATGAATATTTTTGGATATGCTTCAAAAACCGATTGGCTATTATTTATCCGCATTGCTACTTTTCTGCTTTATTTCATTTTAGGAAAGTATTTAATTGAGAAAATTGTAGCGGCTTCTTTCAACATTGACGAATTTGTAGAGCTTTTTAACTTACAAAAAGTAACATACAGGACTTATATCGGCGTTTTAATTCTTCCAATCAATGCTGTTTTGTTCTATTACAACAATATTCCACAGATTATTCCGCTAGCAATCATAGGCATTTCGCTGTGTATTAGCATATACTCGTACTTTATTTCAATTAAAACGTATCAAAACGTAATAATCGGTAAGTTATTTTATTTTATTTTGTATCTTTGCGCTCTTGAAATAGCCCCTTATTATTTTCTCTATTATTGGATAACAAAAGGGAGTGCTTAGTAAATATTTATAATATGAAAGTGAAAACAATTTTGGTGTCACAGCCTGAACCTAAAGTGGAGAATTCTCCTTACTTTGAGCTCCAACAAAAACACAAAATAAAAATTGATTTCAGACCATTTATTCATGTAGAAGGGGTTAGCGCAAAAGAGATTCGATTACAAAAAATCGATCTTAATCATTACACTGCGATCATTTTAACAAGTCGAAATGCTGTAGATCATTTTTTTAGAGTGGCTGATGAAATGCGTTACAAAGTTCCTGAAGGGTTGAAATATTTTTGTCAATCTGAGGCTGTTGCGTTTTACCTTCAAAAGTATGTTGTGTACAGAAAACGTAAAATTTACGTTGGAGCAAAAGATTTTGCAGATTTATCTCCGCTAATTAAGAAGTACAAAGACGAGAAGTTTTTGCTTCCTGCATCTGACCAATTAAATGCAGATGCTCCTGTTACATTAAACAGTCTAAAAGTAGATTGGGCACAAGCAATTTTCTACAGAACTGTAATGAGTGATTTATCTGATTTAGCTGATGTTTATTATGACGTTTTAGCTTTCTTCAGTCCGACAGGAATTAAATCATTGTTTAAGAATTTCCCAGATTTTAAACAAAACAACACCAGAATCGCCGTATTCGGAAGCACAACGCAGAAAGAGGCTCTAGATCATGGCTTAAGAATTGATATTCTTGCTCCAACTCCTGAAACGCCTTCTATGACAATGGCTCTAGAGAAATATGTAGCAGAAGCTAACAAAGGAAAATAATCCTTTTTAAAAATATTCAATTTTTAAAATTCCAAATTCCAAGTCAAGCACTTGAAATTTGGAATTTTTCTTTTTAGGGTTTATTAGATACGTCGTCTCCCGTGGTTGAAACCACCGGTTATGTTTGAAATTTGGAATTTGGGTTTTGGTTTTTGGAATTTCAAAAATTTGGAATTTCCTTTTCTAATGCATTTTAACTACATTTGATTTCTATTGATAACCCAAATCTCAAAAATAGTTTCAAATTATAAGTCATGAAAATCAACTCTCTTTTAATTGAAATTGACGGAATCGACAAAGAAATCCTTCGTTACTTAATGGACGATGCTCGAAAGCCAATTCTGCAAATCGCCAATAAAATAGGAATTTCAGGAGCAGCAATCCACCAGAGATTAAAAAAGCTAGAGCAATCTGGCGTTATTTCTGGATCGAAATTTACTGTAAACCCAAAAGTTCTAGGTTATAATACCATGGCCTTTGTTGGCGTTTATTTAGACAAAGCTTCCAGAAACTCTGAAGCTGTAAAAGAACTCCGCAAAATCCCAGAAGTTTTAGAATGTCATTATACCACAGGAAACTGGTCTGTTTTGATTAAAATTATCTGTCGCGACAACGAACATTTAATGCAGCTTTTAAATAATAAAATCCAAGCCATTGAAGGAGTTTCAAGAACTGAAACATTCATTTCATTAGACCAGCAGATTGATAGGCAAATACAACTTTAGAATTAGATAATGTGCCAATTTGAAAATTAGATAATTTTATGCCTGCTGTCACCCTGAGCGGAGTCGAAGGGCTTAATTACCTATAAAGGCTTCGACTCCGTTCAGCCAGACAAACTTTACAAAACACAAAACCCGATAGATTTCAAAAAATCTATCGGGTTTTACTATAAATTATCTAATTGACTAATTATTTCAATTAACTAATTAGTTCCTTCTGCTTCCAGAATAAATCGATATATAGTACAGCAACGTTGCAATAGAACCAATTGCCGCTACCACATACGTTCTTGCTGCCCATTTTAAAGCATCTTTTGCTCCTGCCTGTTCTTCTTGCGTTAGCATATGTTTATTTTCTAGCCAAGCCAACGCGCGGTTACTTGCATCATATTCTACAGGAAGTGTAATAATTGAGAACAAAGTTGTTGCAGCAAAAATGATAATTCCGATTAATAATAATCCAGGAAAAACTTTAATCATTAAAATTCCTGCAATCAAAATCCATTGCACATAATTTGACGCAACGCTCACAATCGGCACAAGCTTAGAGCGCATAGTCAGCCATTCGTAACCAATTGCATGCTGAACTGCGTGGCCGCATTCGTGCGCTGCGACTGCGGCTGCGGCTGCATTACGGTGATTATAAACCGCTTCACTTAAATTTACTGTTTTATCTGATGGATTATAATGATCTGTTAACTGACCTGGTGTTGAGATAACGCGAACATCTGTAATTCCGTTATCAGCAAGCATTTTCTCTGCGATTTCACGGCCGCTCATTCCGTTTCTTAGTTGCAGCTTCGAATACAATTCAAATTTGCTCTTCAGCTGCGAACTTACCAGCCAGCTGAACAACATTATAGCTCCAGCAATAATTAAATATCCTGATCCCATTTTTTTCTGTTTTTAGATTGATTTTTAAATTTACAAAACAAACCGCAAATTGTGAACCATTTTAACAAAATGCCATTTTGACATCATTTCAGCACTTTTGACTTAATTCAACATGTTGTTTTTAAGTAGAAAAGCAATTAACTCTGCCACATTTTTCATTTTGTACTTCTGAAGAATATTGCGTCGGTGGGTTTGAACGGTTAAAAAACTTAAAAACAAATCATCAGCGATTTCTTGAGTAGATTTTCCTTGTGAAAGCAATAAAGCAATATCGCGTTCTCTTCTGCTCAGACCCGGAATTCTTTCTAAATCTTCAGACAATGGCTGGCTAATTATGGTTTTCACTTCTTCACTAAAGACAATTTCGCCATCAATAGCTTTATAAATGCATTCTTTAAACTCATCAAAAGAAGCGTTTTTAAGAATATACCCGTTTCCTCCATTTTGAATAAACTGCATGACCAAACTTCTTTCAGACTGGCTGCTCATACCTATAATTACAATTTTCGGATGTTTCTGCTTGATGGTTTTACACAGATCAACTCCGTTTATTACAGGCAAGAAAATATCCATTAAAATCAAATCAACTTTATTGTCTTCGATATAATCTAAAAGCGCAATTCCAGATTCAAATTTTTCTACAATTTCTATATTATCTAAATCCGACAGCAAACCTGAAATTCCAGAAATCACAATTGGATGATCGTCTACTATCACTGTTTTATACTTCATAATCATGATTTGGGTTATATTTTAATTCGATATAAGTTGAAGTCCCTTTTCCGATGACAGAATCGATTTCCAGTTTTCCATTCAAAAAGGCCACACGATTTTTAATATTCCGCAACCCCATTCCGTCCCTTTTTTCTGCATATTCCACATTAAAACCAATTCCGTTATCTTCTACAGTAATAAAAAACACATCTTTATTCTGTGAGCAAGAAACCAAAATCTGCGATGCTTTGGCATATTTCAAAGAATTATTCAGAAGCTCTTGAATGATTCTGAAAATCATAATTTTAAAATGCTGTGGCAAGGTTGTTTTTTTATTCAGATATTGAAATTCGATTGTTGTTTCTGCTGTAGAATGCGAAGCACATAGATCTCGAAGCGCATGTTCGAGTCCAAGTTTCATTAAACTTTCTGGCATTAAATTCTGAGAAATATTTCGAAGTTCTTTAATCGAATCATTCAATAAACCATTAATATTCGGAGCATTTTCCTTATTCTCACGATCAGCAAGATTCAAATGCATTTTAAGGCCAGAAAGCATACTTCCGAGTCCGTCGTGAAGATCTCTTGCAATTCTTTTTCTTTCTATTTCTTCCCCTTCAATCAAAGCATTTGAAACAGATAATTTCTGCTGATTCTCTAATGCTTCGAGTTCTTGTTTGTGATTGACTTCTTTTTGGAAACTTATCTTTTTCTGATAATTATTCCAACTCCATAAAAACAAAACCGTCAGAAACAATACAAACGAAAGCACCGCAAAAAGCATCATATTCAAACGATTATTATTAACCTGCAAAACCGCTTTTTCATTTTCTGACTGCAGCAAACCAATTTTCTTTTCACTTTCGGCTTTTTTGTATTTTGCTTCAAGCTCAACAATTTCACTTTTCAATTTAGCATCATTAAGACTGTCGTTTATTACATTGTATTTATTCGAATAATAATACGCTTTCGGATATTCTTTTGTCGCATTATAAACTTTTGAGAGCTCTTTGTAATAGTTCTTTTTATCGACAATGATAGTTGTATTTTCTATGAGATATTCCAGATTGCTTTTGGCTTTTTCATAATTTTTTAGTTTAAAAAGCACTTCATATTCTGCAAATTTCAGTCTGTGTACTGCAATGGCATTCTGGTGACTTTCTGCCGATTTGATTCCTTTTTCAAAACTCACTAATGCCTCTTTGTGCTTATTTTGTTTAGCGTAATAAAGTCCTTCCGAATAAAAATAAGAATCGTTTAAGTTTGATGTTGGGTATTTTTCTAATGTAGCATAAGCTTTATCCAGAATCTCTTTGGCGTCGTAAAAATGTTTCAGCTCTACCAGATTTTCTGCATTTATAATATAAGTTTCCATCTTAGATTCTGCTAAAGTTGCCGATTTCTTAGTGGCACTTTCAATATATTTCTGCGCCTGATCTAGGTACTCAGCTGCTTTTTCACGTTCATCATTATTCATAAAAATAATCGCAACGGCCTTGTTTAATGCACTAATCAATTCGTAATCGCCACTTTTTTTAGCAATCGGAATAGCCTCATTTACTAGCAATTTCATATAAGCGTTCTCATTATTCTTTCGCTGTTGCATTATACCATAATTCTGGAGTATCACCGCGCGAAGTTTATAAGCTTCTTTATTTCGATATTTTTTGAGTTCGGCATTTGCATCGAGCAAAGTTTTTTCAAAACCCTCCAAATCACCTTTTTCTATAAAACTGTAGGCATTATAATAAATAGAAGCATCTTTTAGAAAAGGAAATTTGACTTTAAGCTTATTGGCTTGTTCCAAATATTCTTTAGATTTTTTTGCATCCTGAGCCATTAAAAACAGTTTTGACAATCTAAAACTATTCAAACTTTTGACACTATCGGATTTTGTGTTTTTTGTGATTTTAACGATACTGTCAATATAAACAGTATCATCATCTAATGAAAGAATTACTTGTGAATTGGAAATTGCAGTAAAAAACAAAAAAAATAATAAGGCGTAGAGTTTCTTCATAAATGTGGCATTTACCCAAAGTTATTAAAGCTTAACGACTTTCAAAAAGAAATTGCTTGCATTTACCTGATATCAGGTAATAAAAAATACACTTTATCAGGTATTGCCGTCCCGTAAGTAAGGGTCTAATTTTGTTATGAATCAGATTATTAATTAAAAGACATATTATGAAATCAATTTTGAAAACCTTAGCAATCGTAATGACTCTTGCTTTTACAGCAGTTTCTTGCAGCAGTGATAATGATGATAATGGAGGAGCGTCTTCAAGAGATATAAAATATGAAGTTTCTGGAAATTATGCTGGAACTCTTAGCGCTACTTATATTGAATCTGGTAATGGAGGACAAAACGTAGATATTACTTCATTGCCTTGGAGTAAAGAATTTACTGCTTCTGCAGATACTTATGGAGCTGGAATAACAGTAAGTGGATATGGCGGAACACAAGGCCAAACTTTAACTGTTAAAATTATTGTTGGCGGAAAAGTAGAAAAAGAAACCACTGCAACAGCAACTAATGATGGTATTATCGTAGCCGCTCCAGGCTCTTTTGTTTTTGGACAATAATTTATAAAAATTTAGAATTTAAATTTTTTTGTTTTTGGTAAAGAAGAAGCTTTGTTTTATTACAAAGCTTTTCTTTTAATGAATTTACATTAAAAAAATAAATTTTAATAAAATCAATTAAAAAATGAAAAGAATTTACTTATTCGCGATTATCTCCTTGATAATTACTTCTTGTTCTAAAGATGAATCCACGTCAGAAAATGCAGTTGCAAAAACCAAAGTTCTAGATTTTTCATCTATTGAAAAAATGGATCAAAAAATAGATGAAATTTCCGCAATAAAAGCAGAGATGGAAAGTCAAACTGCTCAAAAATACATCACGCAGAGCTCAACTTCTCAATCTGAAACTTCAAAAAATTCAATCTCGAAAAACCTAAAAAACTATCATTCAGACAGATTAAAAAATATTTATGATCTTAGAGAAAAAACAAAATTCACTAGTATACAAAGTATTGCTGACGAATTTAATTCCTTAAAAGTTTTAGATCCTAATAATGCAAACAAATTATTCCTAAAACATGAAAAACTTCTAAAGAAAAATGAATTTAATTTAGCTATAACTATATTTGAAAACAGAACTGCAGAAGTAATTAATACAGACGGAAAAATTATACTTAATGGAAAAGAAACTGATTTTACAAATTCTTCTCCACAAAACAATACTGGAAAATATATTGGTGATGAAGCAATGAAAACAGGTCTAGCTGTTATGACAACAGATGGGATTTATCGTGTCTATTTTACTGCAGGAAGAGAAAAACATAAAGATGATTTTGGAAAAACTTTCTTTAGATACTATACGGAATTTACATCTTACATTTTCGATCCTACAACAGGTATGAATTATTATCCTGCTATTTTTAGTGCCAATACAGCTTCATATGCAGGATTTTCACAATCAGGAAGCAATCCACTTGCTGATTTTGCTTTCACTATGAAATTTCTTTCTGGCTACGGATCTTCATCAAGACAGATTGGCGAACAAAAATGGACTGCTTACCAACCAGAAGGTGGATACCTAAAAGCAAGTTTTGTCGTTGGAGCACAAACTTCCCCTTATTCTTCAGGACAGATACTATCTTGTGATTTTCAATACAACAGCAGTTTCCTTCCAAAATAAAACTTAATTATTTTTATATTAAGACCCTAAAACAATTATTAGATTTTAGTTTAGGGTCTTTTTTTTATGATTCCAACTGATGATTAACTTCTTCAAATTTTTCAATCAGACTATTTATTTTTTCTTGCTGTTTTTTGGTTTGTTTTGGATGAATATAAAACCAATTAAACAACATCCAAAACAATGTGATTCCATAAATCAAAATTGCCATAAAAGGTTTCATTCTACTTGCGTATTCATACATATACAAGCAAATTCCAACTGTTAGCAAAACAAAATACAAAGTCATTAGTTTCGTCTGCATGAAATTTTGTTTCTTTTTAATCGAAATCAGATTTTGCAAATACTGCTGATTAGTTTGATTTGCTTCAATGTTTTTATAATTCCCTAACAATTTATTGTAGACCATTAAAAAAATCAACATTGCCAAAATCACCAAAACAATTCCAATTTTAGTCGAAATAAATTGTGGCTGATAATAAAACCAAATAAAGGCAATAAAAGCGCTGGTTGCAAAAAGCAAAATATTTGTAAGCCATAAACAGCGCAGTCCTGTTTTTTTAAATTTGTTTACTCTCGCCAGCAAATCGGTCATATCTGGCTGACTTACGGATTGTTTTTTCCATAAATCTTTAAAATCTATATTATTATCGTTGTCCATTCTCTTTAAATTTTTGAGTCAGTTTTTCTTTAATTCTGTGAATTTTCACTCTAACATTTGCTTCAGAAAGACCGACGATTTTAGCAATTTCATTTTGTTTGATATCTTCTAATTCTAACGAAATTATAATACGATCTGTTTCTGGAAGCTCAGCGATACATTTATACAAGAATTGAATCTGAGGTTCTAATGAGGTTAGTTTTTCTTCTGAAAGATGAACAGGAAGTTCAGATTTCGGAAAACGTTTTTGCTTTTCTATCTGTCTCAGACAATTGTTGGAAGCAATTCTAAAAATCCAGGTTCCAATAGAAGATTCATTTCTGAACGTTTCCAATTTCTGCCAGACAATTATAAAAGTTTCCTGAGCCAAATCCTGAGCGGCGTCATAATCGTTTACGAAACCCATGCAAAGCCTGAAAATTCGATCCCAATAGGTTTTATATATTTGTTCGAATTCCATCTTATGCTTTTATAAAATTGTTTAACTGCTCCATGTACCAAGCGGTATCGTCGTACATAATAAAATGAAGCCCTTTGTTAGCGTACTTAAAATTAGCTGTTTTCAAATTTGCATATTGTGTTTCAATTGCGGGTTTTAAATTTATAAAATAAGATTCTAATAAAACTAAAGACGGACATTTTACCTGTGCGATTTTCGCTCTTAAATCGGTATTGTAAAAGTCACAATACATTTGCCCAAAAGTATTTCGGTCCGATTTTACGCTCCAGCCAATAACCATCTCCATTTTAGATTGATCTTGCAGAAGTCTCGGCATCATTTGTTTCTGCATATCGTAAAATTGAGTTTCGTTCATACCCGTCATTTGAGCTACCATTGGCGAACAATCATTATTTTCTTTTAATTTAAAAGAAGGATCGCTCAAAGCCGCCAGACACGGAATCACATCGACAACAACAATTTTTCCTATCAATTCTGGATAATCGGCTGCAATGGCAAGTGCCAATCCTCCGCCCATACTATGACCAATTAAGATTGGCTTTTCGATTTTATTGTCTTTTATATAAGCAGCGATTTCGTTTTTCCAGTTTTCAAATGATGGATTCGGCTGTGGTTGTATTCCAGCGAAACCCGACATTGTAAGTGTATAACAAGTGAAGTCTTTTTCGAATGCGATTTTAGTGTCTTTCCAAACTTCGCCAGAAGAAGCAAATCCCGGAATGAAGATTATAGATTGTTTTCCTTTACCAGTTTTAATTACTTCAAAAGGATATTGTTTTGTTTGCGCAAAAACATTTAGACATAATGCTGAGAATAAGAATGCGATAATTAAGATGATATACTTTTTCATTTTTAATAGTTTTAAGTTGTTAAAATTCTAATAGCAATAAATTGTTAATTAAATCGGATCCATGCTTTTGATACGGCAACTATTAAAATGTTACAAAAGTTTTTAAATTTTTAATAAATCCCGACAGCTATCGGGACCAAACTCCAATGTTGGTGCGGGTTTTTAACCGCAAAGTGCGCGATTTTTTTTGCCACAAAGGCGCTAGGTCGCAAAGTTTTTCTCTTAGTTTGTCTTCTAAAGGAGGAACGGTATGCATTGTCAATCTGAGCGAAGTCGAAGACCACGCTAGAAGCTCCGCAATCAAAATCGTCAATCTTTGTAGAGTTACTTGTGTGGTCTTCGACTTCGCTCAGACTGACAAACTATAAGCTTTTCGAAATAAAATTTGTGGAAATTCGTGTAATTTGTGGCAAAAAACAAAGCACAAAAAAAATCCCAAACCCCAATCGTAAAATTGGAATTTGGAATTTTTATATTGAAAATTAATTTGGTTATCCTACCAAATTGATGATTTTTCCAGGAACGATAATCACTTTATTCGGCGTTCTTCCGTCCAAGTGTTTTTGAGTTCTTTCGTCTTTCATAACGATTTCTTCGATTTGTTCTTTGGTTAAATCCAAAGGCAATTCAATTGTAAAACGCATTTTCCCGTTGAAAGAAACTGGATATTCTTTATTCGTTTCAATTAAATGTTTTTCGTCAAAAATTGGGAAAGCCACTTCTGAAATTGAAGTTGTATGTCCTAATTTTGACCATAATTCTTCTGCAATGTGAGGCGCGTATGGCGAAACCAAGATTGCTAATGGTTCTAAAATTGCTCTTGAATGACAGTTTTGAGAAGACAATTCATTTACACAAATCATAAACTGAGAAACCGAAGTATTGAAAGAGAAATTCTCGATATCATCAGCTACTTTTTTGATGGTTTTATGCAATGATTTCAGGTTGTCTTTTGTTGGTTCGTCGTTGTTTACGATTAAACCATTATCATCAAAATACAATCTCCATAATTTTTTCAAGAAACCAAAAACTCCTGAAATTCCAGCAGTATTCCAAGGTTTTGCCTGCTCTAACGGACCTAAGAACATTTCGTATAAACGTAATGTATCAGCACCATATTCAGCACAAATATCATCTGGAGTTACAACATTATAGTATGATTTAGACATTTTTTCTACTTCACGACCAACAATGTATTTTCCGTTTTCATCAAAAATAAATTCTGCTGTATTGAAATCTTCTCTCCAAGCTTTGAACTTTTCGATATTTAATTCATCTGAAGAATTCACAAAATGAACATCAACACGAATTGGCTGTACATTTTGACCGTCAATTTTATTTTTAGACACAAAAGTATTTGTTCCTTCCAATCTGTAAACATAAGCCGTCGTACCCAAAATCATTCCCTGATTGATCAGTTTTTTGAATGGTTCTTCAGTTGGAGCAAAACCTTTGTCTTTTAAGAATTTGTTCCAAAAACGAGAATACAATAAGTGACCTGTTGCGTGCTCGCTTCCTCCAATATATAAATCTACATTTTCCCAGTAAGCCAAAGCTTCTTTGCTTGCAAATTCATTTTCATTGTGTGCATCCATGTAACGCATCCAATACCATGAACTTCCCGCCCAACCCGGCATGGTGTTTAATTCTAAAGGAAAAATCGAAACATTGTCAACTAAATCTGTATTGACAACTTTATTTTCTTTTGTATCCCAAGCCCAAACTGCTGCATTTCCTAATGGAGGCAAACCGTCTTCAGTTGGCAAGTATTTCTCAACTTCAGGCAAAATAATTGGCAAATGTTGTGTATCGATCATTTTTGGCAATCCATTCACGTAATAAACTGGGAATGGTTCTCCCCAATAACGCTGACGAGAGAAAACTGCATCACGCAAACGGTAATTTGTTTTACCTTTTCCTTGACCGATTTCTTCTAATTTTTCAATCGCTTTTTTAGTACCTTCTTTATAATTTAATCCGTTTAAGAAATCAGAATTTGCGATTTCAACGTTGTCTTTAGATCCATAAGCCGCTTCAGAAATATCAACATTTGCGAAGATATTTTTGATTTCCTGCATTCCGTTTTGACCTTTAAAGAAATTCGCAAAAGCGTAATCTCTTTCGTCTCCGCAAGGAACCGCCATTACAGCGCCTGTTCCGTAACCAGCCAAAACATAATCACCAATCCAAACCGGAATTGGCTCTTTTGTAAACGGATGTTCAGCATACGCTCCTGTAAATGCACCAGAAATGGTTTTTACATCAGCCATACGCTCACGTTCCGAACGCTTTGCTGTTTTTTCGATATACGCTTCAACTTCTGCTTTTTGTTCTGGAGTTGTAATTTTTGCCACCAAATCATGTTCTGGAGCCAAAGTCATAAAAGTTACTCCAAAAATTGTATCAGGACGAGTGGTGAAAACTTCAATTACTCCATTATGATCTTTCACATTAAAAGTTACCAAAGCCCCAACCGATTTCCCAATCCAGTTTCTTTGAGATTCTTTAATTGACTCACTCCAATCGATATCATTTAGACCTTCAAGCAAGCGTTCGGCATAAGCAGAAATTCGCATACTCCATTGTGTCATTTTTTTTCTTATAACAGGAAAGCCTCCACGTTCTGAAACTCCGTTTACAATTTCGTCATTTGCCAAAACAGTTCCTAAGCCTGGACACCAGTTTACTTCGGTTTCTGCCAAATACGTCATTCTGTATTGCAACAAGATTTTCTCTTTTTGATCTTCAGAATAAGATTTCCATTCGTCAGCAGTAAAAATCGCTACGTTATCGTCACAAACTGCTTCAACCAATGCATTTCCACTTTCTTCAAAAACAGTTACAAGCTCTGAAATATCAAAAGCTTTTCCTTGTTTTCTGCAATACCAAGAATTGAATAATTGGATAAAAATCCATTGTGTATGTTTGTAATAATCTGGATTTGACGTACGCACTTCACGAGCCCAGTCAAATGAGAATCCGATTTTATCTAATTGTTTTCTGTAACCCGCAATTTGTTTTCCTTCCTTATCTACTCCACCGTCAATATTTACACGTGTTGTATCTTCAGGACGTTGTCCCGTCTGAATCGCATACTGTTCTGCAGGTAATCCGAAACTATCGTAACCCATTGGATGCAAAACATTGAAACCTTGATGTCTTTTGAAACGAGAATACACATCTGAAGCAATATAACCCAGTGGATGCCCTACGTGTAATCCTGCTCCAGACGGATAAGGAAACATGTCGAGAACATAATGTTTCGGCTTTTCAGAGTTGTTTTTTGCTGCGAAAGTTTGACTTTCTGCCCAATATTTTTGCCATTTGGCTTCAATTTCGTTTGGATTGTACTTCATTTCTAAGTGACTAAGATTCTAAGTTACTAAGGTTCTAAGCTTTTCACTAAATTAATTTAGCCGCAAATTTACATTTATTGTGCATTGTAGCAAAGCTATTTCATTGGCAAACAAATAAAATAATGAATTACTTGTTTAGGGTTAAGTAAAAACACGAATTATTACGATTAAAAATATGTACTTAGATTCCTTTTTTGCCAGAGATTAAAGAATTCAAGCAGACTTAAAAATCAATTTTTAATCTTTTTAATCTGTGGCAAACTTTTTACTTTGCGGACCTTAAGCAAAACTTTGCGTTCTTTGCTTTAATTATTCATGTAACACTTTGCATCAAATAAAACTTCTTTTCTATATTTAAATCGTACTTTTAAGTATAAAAGTTTGTTATTAACTTTAAATAAAGAAATTCTTTATTATTTTTACCACATAATTTAAGTATCTATGAGTTCTAACTTTGATAAATTTCAAAAGCGCAGGTTAATTTCCTCTTATTTTTCGGTAGTATTAAGTGTATTCTTGGTTTTATTCCTTTTGGGAGTGCTAGGATTATTCATCATTAATTCTAAACAATTGGCTGACGATTTTAAAGAAAAAATCGCTATGACAGTTTTCTTCAAAAATGAAGCAAATGACAGCATTATCAAAGCATTTAACACAGAACTTAAAAGAGCGCCTTTTGCTAAATCTTTTGTTTATGTAACGAAAGAAAAAGCGGCAAAAGAACACACTGATATTATCGGAGAAGACTTTTTAACCTTTTTGGGAGAAAATCCGCTATTGAATTCATACGACATTCACTTAAAAGCAGATTATGTAGAAAGAGACAGTATCGTAAAAATTGAAAACCGTTTCCGCAAAAATGCTATGATTTCAGATATTGTTTACGACAAACAATTGGTAAATCTTGTAAATGACAACATCAGAAAAGTAAGTATGTGGATTTTAATCGTCAGCGGCTTTTTGACTGTAATTGCAGTTTTATTAATCAATAGTTCATTGCGTTTATCTATACATTCAAATCGTTTTATTATCAAAACCATGCAAATGGTTGGAGCTACAAAAGCGTTTATCCGTAAACCATTTGTAATGCGAAGCGTAAAACTTGGAATGCTTGGTGCAGGTTTAGCTATTATTGCTTTAATCGCGCTTTTACTATATGTAGACACTAATTTTCCTGGTTTAGGAATTCTAGAGGATAAAATTTTAACTGGTTTGGTTTTAGTTGCTGTTTTCGGATTAGGAGTTCTAATTACTTGGGTAAGCACGCATTTTGCAACGCAACGTTTCTTGAATTTAAGAACTGACGATCTTTATTAATTTTAGATTGCAGATTTTAGATTGCAGATTTTAGATTTAAAAAAAATGCCTTCGAACTTCGCTCAGGCTGACAAACACATAAAAATGAAAAACAATAATAAAGAAGAACAACAAGTTCAAAAACAGGAATTCCTTTTTGACGCCATTAATTACAAAATCCTATTAATCGGAATTGCTGTAATTGCGCTAGGATTTATTTTAATGTCTGGAGGAGGAAGTAAAGATCCAAATGTTTTTAATGAAGACATTTTCAGCTTTAGACGTATTCGTTTAGCACCAACGACTGTTTTAATCGGTTTTGGAATCACGATATATTCTATCTTCAAAAAATCTAAATAATATAGGTTTATAGATTTTTAATCAGAATGCCTTTCGACTTCGCTCAGGGTGACAAATCTAAAATCTAAAATCTAAAATCTAAAATTCTAAATGAACACATTACAAGCTATTGTTCTTGCCATTATTGAAGGAATTACAGAATTTTTGCCTGTTTCTTCTACAGGACATATGATTATTGCTTCTTCTTTTTTCGGAATCGCTCATGACGATTTCACTAAACTTTTTACCATTGTAATTCAGCTTGGCGCGATACTTTCGGTTGTAATCTTATACTTCAAACGTTTCTTTCAAACTTTTGATTTCTACTTTAAACTTTTAGTCGCTTTTATTCCTGCAGTTGTTTTAGGATTATTATTAAGCGATTTTATTGACGATTTACTAGAAAATCCTGTTACAGTTGCTATTTCACTTCTAATTGGAGGTCTAATTTTATTAAAAGTAGACGAATGGTTTAACAAACCAAACGATCCAGAAGTTTCAACTGAAATCACGTATGCCAAAGCTTTAAAAATTGGTTTATTTCAATGTCTTGCCATGATTCCTGGAGTTTCTCGAAGCGGTGCAAGTATTGTTGGAGGTATGGCTCAAAAACTGACTAGAACTTCTGCAGCAGAATTTTCATTTTTCTTAGCGGTTCCAACTATGTTGGGAGCAACTGCAAAAAAATGTTATGACTATTACAAAGCGGGTTTTGAACTGTCTCACGACCAAGTAAACATGTTGGTAATTGGTAATATTGTTGCTTTTATTGTAGCATTATTAGCAATTAAAACTTTCATCGGATTTTTGACTAAAAACGGATTTAAAGTTTTTGGTTATTACCGAATCATTGCCGGAATCATTTTATTATTGATTCACTTTTTCATTCATCCGCTTACGATTATATAATGACACCTGAAGAATATTTAGAAGGACAAGTTTTATTGATTGACAAACCTTTAAAATGGAGTTCATTTCAAGCTGTTAATAAATTAAAATACCTTTTAATTAATAAAGTCGGGCTTCCTAAAAAGTTCAAAATTGGTCATGCAGGAACTTTGGATCCTTTGGCAACTGGGCTTTTATTAATCTGCACTGGAAAATCCACTAAAAAGATTTCCGAACTTCAAGGTCAGGCAAAAGAATATACGGGAACGTTTTATATCGGCGCTACTACTCCATCGTATGATTTGGAAACTGAAATCGATCAGACTTTTCCAACCGATCATATTGACGAAGCTTTAATTCATGAAACTGTAAAACAGTTTTTAGGCGAAATCGATCAGAAACCGCCAATTTTTTCTGCTATTAAAAAAGATGGCGTTCGTTTGTACGAACATGCGCGTGCTGGAGAATCAATAGAAATTGAAAGCCGAAAAACTACAATTCACGAATTTGAAATCACAAGAATTGCATTGCCAGAAGTCGATTTTAGAGTAGTTTGTTCTAAAGGAACTTACATTCGTTCTCTAGCTTACGATTTTGGAAAAGCAATGAATTCTGGTTCGCATTTAACCGTTTTACGCCGAACTAAAATTGGCGATTACGACGTAAAAAATGCGATTGATATTACTTTATTTGAAGAAAGCTTTAAATAACTAAAACAAAAAAGCACATTACAAATTTGAAAGTAATGTGCCAAGCTCCTAAAACAAGTAATGTTGTTCCATACTCATCTCAAATTAATAGTGAGGCACATTCTTCCCTCCAAATAAAAATGTAGAAAAGAAATCATAAAATCTTTCGAATAACTTTTTCATAATAGTGTACTTTTAATTGTTAACCATTAAATCAACACCAATAAAAAGAGTAAATCTGAAAGCTATAATAGATGTGGGATTAGTTTTACTAAGTTACAAAATTCTATCGAAGTCAAAAAGACTTTAAGACAATTTTATTAACAAATCACCTGTTTATCAACACATTAATCCGATTAAAGGCGATTATACTTGATATTTTCCATGATTTCGACCAATTCTTCCTGAACTGAAATTCCTTTATCTGCCAGATACCATAACTGCAAATCGGTTTTTATCTTTTCGTCGATAGCGCCAACTTCTCTTTTATGTTTTTCCATTAATTCGGTTGCTCCTTTTGGTCTTGGTCCCCAATCGGCACGTACAATTCCTGCTTCTTTACAAATCACGATTACTTTTGGAATTGCTCTTCCGCCGTTAGTTAAATAATGGCTCATTAAATCGTCATTTTCATCACGCAATGCAATTCTCAAATCGATTCTTTTATTAGAAGCCAAAGCCATTTTATTTAAAATTGGAAGAATCTGCGCTGCATCTCCGCACCAGCCTTCCGACAACACCAGCCAAATATAATGATTGTCTAAGTTTTGAAGTTTAGTCGCAATATCATCAGAAATGGTAATCGTTTTCTCCAAACGGTTCATTCTTGCTTCATTCAATTTTGAATAATTGGTAAGACTTTCTGATTGTTCGCTTCCAGTTGATTTTCCTTCAAACAATAAATCGGTTACTATTTTTCTATATTCAACATAAGGATGACTATTGAATAATGATTTGGCTACGATGCTTTTCATATTTATTTCATTTTTAGGATACAATAAAAATACGAATTTTAGGAAGACGGAGGAAATGACATTTATCACATTATTGATAATTTTACCAAGAAGCTGACTTATCTAAATACTTTTTAGCTTCTGCCTTTATCCAACCTTTTTCAGAATTTATAATGATTTTCATTTTTTCTTCAAAACCTTTAATCTTCAATTTTCTTAAAGAAATAATTAAATGGCCATAAACATCTCTATCATTTAAAAGCATTTTAATATCATCTTTAGTTAAATTACATTTCAATTCGCCAATCAATAATGCAAAAGTTTGTCTTCCTTTGCCATATTTATCATTTTTCAGAATATCAATAATTGTATTTTGAATTAATATTGATTTTTTAAAGCTCTTTTTCTTCTTTAAAAGAAGCCTCAAATCTTCTCCTAATCTCCAAATCTTATGTTCAAAAGAATACCAAATTGGATTTGAATACATTGAATTCCCAGATTTCTCATGCTTAAACCAATATTCACACAATTCATTTATTAAATTACTTAAATCTTCATCTTTAAAATTATTAATAAATCCTTCGTCTTCAATTTTACTATATTCATTTAAGAATTTCATTTGATATTTTTTTTAGTGATCTAAATTTTTATAAATATTGTATTTTCCTACAAAATTAAAAATTTTAATTAATTCAAGCTTCTTAAAATAATTTTGCAAACATTATTTTTAAAAATCAGAATATGTCTATATTTGCACAAATTAACGCGACACACACATGAAATATAAAAGAATTCTTCTAAAACTTAGCGGCGAAGCGCTAATGGGTGATTTACAATATGGTATAGACCCAAAAAGATTAGCCGAATATGCAGATGAAATTAAGCAAATTCACGACAAAGGAGTAGAAATTGCAATTGTTATTGGAGGAGGAAATATATTTAGAGGCGTTGCAGGAGCAAGCTCAGGAATGGACAGAGTTCAAGGCGATTACATGGGAATGCTTGCAACTGTAATTAACGGAATGGCATTACAAGGCGCTCTTGAAGATAAAGGAATGAAAACTCGTCTTCAAACTGCTCTAAAAATGGAATCTATTGCAGAGCCTTATATTAAGAGAAGAGCTGACCGCCACCTTGAAAAAGGAAGAATCGTAATTTTTGGTGCTGGAACCGGAAATCCATATTTCACAACAGATACTGCTGCCGTTTTAAGAGGTATAGAAATCAATGCTGATGTTATCCTTAAAGGTACTCGTGTTGACGGTGTTTACGATTCTGACCCAGAAAAAAATGCTTCTGCAGTAAAATTTGATTTTATTTCGTTTGACGATGTAATCAAAAAAGGATTAAATGTAATGGATACTACTGCATTTACCTTAAGCCAAGAAAACAAATTGCCTATCGTAGTTTTTGATATGAACAAAATTGGAAACTTATTGAAAATCTGCGACGGAGAAAACATAGGAACTGTAGTAAACATATAGACTGCTTAGATTAATAGAATTTTAGATTTTCTAAATTCTTCTCAACCTTAAGGCAATCAAAAAAACAAAATAACATTAGTTCGTAAATTAGAAGAAATTAAATCTAATCTTCTAAGAATCTAAAAATCTAAACAAAATGACTGAAGAAATAGATTTTATTTTAGAAAGTACTGAGGAATCAATGAATGGTACTATTGCACACTTAGAGAAAGAATTTCTTAATATTCGTGCAGGAAAAGCTTCTCCAGCTATGCTTGGAGGTGTTTTTGTAGATTATTACGGATCTGCAACACCGCTTTCTCAAGTATCTAAAATTAGCGTTCCAGATGCTAGAACAATTACATTACAGCCATTTGAAAAAAATATGCTTTCTGTTATTGAAAAAGCAATCTTAGTCGCTAACATTGGTTTTAACCCAATGAATAACGGAGACGTTATCATCATCAGTGTACCGCCTTTGACAGAAGAGCGTCGCCGTGATTTAGCCAAACAAGCAAAAGCTGAAGCTGAAGATGCTAAAATTGGTATCCGCAATTCTCGTAAAGATGCTAATACTGATATCAAAAAATTGGAAAAAGAAGGAACTTCAGAAGATATCTGTAAATCTGCAGAAGAAGAAGTTCAGAACTTAACAAATGCTTACATTAAAAAAATTGATGAGTTATTGGCTTCAAAAGAAGCCGAAATCATGAAAGTATAAGTAAGTTTTGATTATAAAATAAAAAATCCGTCTGGTTTATTGCACTAGACGGATTTTTTTATTGCTATTTTTGCATACGAAAATTAATTTCTTTTCGTTTTTGAAACTATATCATTCTGTATGAAGCTATTTTGTTTTTTGACTTTGTTTTTTACGCTTACTTTTCAGGCGCAAATTCAAATAAACGGAATCGTGACCGATTCAAACAACAAACCTCTTCCATTTGCCACCATTACCACCTCAGAAAACAATAACACAATTACAGATGTTGACGGAAAATTTATTTTTAAAATTAGTTCCTCTGCGACATCACTTACAGTTTCTTATATAGGTTTTCAGTCGAAAACTATTGCTTTAATCAACAGCAAAACCTTTTATTCGATTTCACTTTTACAGCAGACCGATGATTTAAAAGAAGTTATCATTTCTAATGAAAATCCTGCACTTAATATTATAAAAAAAGTTATTGCCAACAAAGCAGTAAACGATCCGCAAAAGAAACTTAATAATTTCGAATACAAAACCTATAACAAACTTATTGTAACCGCCAATCCGGATTCGATTGACGGCCGTATTGACACAACAGCCGCTTATAAAGATTTAAACAAAAGAATCATAAACATTGATTCTTCTGATTATAAGTTTAAAGAAATTGTAAGCAAACAGCATTTATTTCAAACTGAAAAAGTTTCTCAATATCAGTTTGGAAATAACAAACTAAAAGAAACGGTTCTAGGCACAAAAATCGCTGGCTTTAAACAGCCGATTTATGAAGTTCTGGCCTTCAACCTCCAATCTATTTCGATTTACGATCCTAAATACGAATTATTTGAAACCAAGTACGAAAATCCGATTTCTAAAAATGCTCCTTCAAGTTATAATTATAAATTATTAGACACCGTTAGCATAAGAGGCCGTGACACATACATGATTTATTTTAAAAACAAATCAAAACACAGAGCTTCTGGACTGGAAGGGGTTTTGTATATTGATAAAGAAAATTACGCTATCGCGAAAGCAGTAATGCGAATTAAAGGCGTTTTGGACATTAGCGGCATTCATGAATTTGAATATATTCCGAAAGAAAAAATCTGGTTTCAGAGCAACACTACTTTTAAAATCGTAAAAGGAAAAAATGACGACGATATTCGTATTCTTGGCGGTACGATTCAATTTGACGGAGATGTTGAAGAGAATTTAGAACGAAGAAAAAAAGTAGCCTCAGATTTCACCTATCTGCTTTCTGAAAGCAATAGTTTTGATATTCGAGTAAATACAGACACTCCAATAAAAAACCCTTCGCTTTATATCGAAATTAAAGACGATGCGGCCAAAAAACCTGAAAGTTTCTGGGAAGCATACCGCAAAGAAAATCTCGATTTAAAAAGCCAAAAAACCTATTTATTGCTCGATAGCCTTTCTGTTCGAAATAGAATTGAAAAACGTTTAGGAATTGGCCGAAAAATCATTAATGGTTTTTATCCGATTGGCCCTGTCGATTTGGACTTGAAAAAAATCATCAGTTATAATAATTATGAAGGTTTTCGTCTTGGTGTAGGCGGCATTACGAATGACCGTTTGTCTAAATACTTCCGTGTTGAAGGCTACGGCGCTTACGGAACAAAAGATGGTGTTTTTAAATATAGCGTCGGTGGTGGCGTTTTATTAGACAAACACACCAACACTTGGTTTAACGGTTATTATACTGACGATGTGCGAGAAATTGCAAGTACTGTTTTTTCTGTTGACAAACGTGTTTTTAAAATTTACGATCCGCGTCCGATAAATATTAGCACTTTTTATGAATATATAGGATGGCGTGCTAATGTTCAAACCAAATTTATTCCGAAAACCGAGGCCGTTCTAGAACTTTCAAGAAATTATATTGAACCAAAATTTGATTATCTTTTTAATCTAAATGGAAAACTGTACTCTAGCTATGTCATGACCACAGCAATGCTTTCTATTGTTTGGGCGCCATTTAGCAATTATATGCAGACACCGACTGGAAGAAATGAAAGCGATAAAAGATTTCCGAGGTTTACTTTTCAGTACACACAATCTCTGCCAAGTGTGTTTGAAAATGATTTTACTTTTAGCAAAATAGATTTTAAGGCCGAATACGAAAAACAATACTTAAACCGTCAGAAAACAAGTTTGCTTTTGCAGGGAGGATTGGCAATGGGAGATGTTCCGATTACGCATTTGTACAATACGGCGCCAAACAACTTAACTAAAGAAACTGTCGTTCAGCGTATCACATTTGCAGGTAGAAATGCTTTTGAAACGATGTTTTTTAATGAGTTTTTCTCTAGTCAATATTTGATGTTTCAAATTAAACATGGTTTTGACCGTCTTACGCTTTTCAAAAAAGTAAGACCATCACTGGTCTTGGTTACGAGAATGGCTTGGGGAAGCATGGAAAACCCAGAACAGCATGTCGGGCCAGCATATAAAACTCTTGATAAAGGGTATTATGAATCGGGAATAGAATTGAACAAAATTTTTAAAGGTTTTGGTTTAGGCGGATTCTATAGATATGGACCAAATCAGTTAATGAGATTTGAGGATAATATTGCAGTTAAGATCTCTTATGTTCTTGATCTGGGACTTTAATTTTAAAATTCATTTTTTTTCGCCACGAATTCACAAATTTACCCACTAAAACTTTACAAAAATTTTATCGATGAATTTCACAAATTTCCGCTAGTAATCTGCGTAAATTTGTGCGATTTCGACAAGTACAGCGTAAAGAAATTCATTAAAATTCGTGAATTCATGGCTAAAAAATCCCAAACCCCAATAAGTAAAATTGGAATTTGGAATTTTAAATTTTTGGAATTTCAAAAAGTTTATGGTTTAAGAATCAAAACTGATGGAGAATTATTTAGCCAAATACTTTGAGATTCTATTAGTTTTTTCCAACTTTCTAGACTGATAATCATCAAATCTTGGCTTTCTAAAAACTCTTTCTTCAATGTTCTGTCATTCATAACCATGATGTGATTTGGGGCAATCTGCTCAATAGAACGAATGGTTTCTTGAATTTCTCTTGTATTTCTCACTTCTCCACCAGCATCTAAAACTGTAATCTGAGAACCGTTGTTATTGATTAGTTTTTTAGCATAATCAATTAAAAAAGCATCTTCTTTATTAAAAACTGGTATAAAAACTTGATTGACTTCTTCTAAATTTTTGTCTATAAAAATTCCTACTGGCATTTTAGACTTCGCGATGATATGGCGTGTTCTTTCATCAAAAGGAGAATTCTCAAACAATCCTTCTTTTCCTGTAAACTTATCAATCAAACGATCTGGATTTACAATTCTGGTAGTAAAGCCTAATATTTTCCCTAGTAAAGTTCCGTCAAAAATAGACTGTCCTAAACCAACCAGAAGCAAATCATATTCTCCTTGATTTGCCGTGTCAATAATATCCGAATCAATATCATTAGAAACTTTAAACAAACTCACCACATTCTGATTCAAACGTTGTGATTCTTCAATTACGGGAACGAGCATTTTACGTTCATGTTCTTTAATATCAAAAGAGTGCACTTCAGTGCTTAACGACAAATGCATTGCGGTTACAATAGAATTATCTCCTTGTTTTTTAACTAAACTGTTTGCGATTTGAAGTAATTTTTTTCCTCTTTCTGGAGTGGCAAACGAAAGCAGAATTTTATACTTGCTTTTGGTTCCAATTTCTTCTGGAACGGCTGTGGCTTTATCTTTAAAAATAAATCCAATAAAATCTAATGCTGGGCCTGTCATAAAAGTAGTTACCAAAGCCATAATGACCATCATCGTAAAAATCTCTGTTGATAATACTCCCAAATCATAACCAATATTCAAGACCACCAATTCCATTAAACCTCTAGTGTTCATTAAGGCACCTATGGACAAACTGTCTTTCCAGTTTTGCCCCATGAATTTTGCTGCTAATGCACTTCCAAAGAATTTACCAACTACGGCAACCAAAATGATTAACCCCGTAATTTTCCATAATTCAGGATCATTCAATAATCCGATTTGGGTACGCAAACCTGTAAACACAAAGAACAATGGCAATAGCACAATAATTGAAACGTCTTCGACTTTTTCAATAAATATATTTCTGAACTTATTGTTTTCTGGCATAATTGCTCCAGCCAAAAATGCTCCAAACAAAGCGTGAATTCCGATTAATTCTGATGCGTAAGCAGAAATTAAAAGCGTAATAAAGAAAATGGCAACAACAGGTTTATTCAAACTTTCGCGTGTTGCGTTCAAATCTCCTACTCTTTTTAAGAATGGGCGAACGATTTTAAGCATGATAATGACATACAAAATCGCCATTCCAATTACATATAACGAACTTAAAAGCGAACCTGCTTTTACAATCGCAATAACAACTGCCAAAATACACCATGCCGTGATATCGTCTGCAGCGGCGCAAGTTATGGCAATAGTACCAAGTTTGGTTTTCTGCATGCCTCGTTCTTGAACAATTCTCGCCAAAACGGGAAAAGCCGTAATACTCATGGCAATACCCATAAACAATCCGAAAGAAGAAAATTCTACTCCCATCGGAGCATAGATTTCGTAAATAAAATAAGCCAATGACAATCCTAAAGCAAACGGAATAACAATACTAGCGTGACTGATAACAACTGCATCGTGTGCTTTATTTTTTAGGACTTTTAAATCCAGCTCCATTCCGATAACAAACATGAAAAGGATTAAACCGATTTGGCTTAAAAACTGTAAATTGCCTAAAGATTCTTTTGGAAATAAAGCTGCTGAAAATTCCGGAAAATACATTCCAACCAAAGATGGGCCTAACACAATTCCAGCGATCATTTCGCCGATAACAGACGGCTGTCCTATTTTTCTAAAAAACCATCCAAATAAACGTGCGACTAAAATAATGGTAACAATCTGTGCCAATAAAATGGCCAAAGGATGCTGCAAGTTTTCGACCATAGAATGAAGAAAGTCTTTCCAATGGTTACTTTCAACGCTTTTCTTTATAATATTTCGCCCCACTTCTAATGCGGCGCCTTTTGAAATTACCCAATATATTAGCGCTGTAAAACCGCCAATAATTGTTACGTAGAATAAAGAGTTCTTAATGTTATTCATAACTCGTTCTTTAAATTTATTGCAGCAAATATCAGAACTGAGTTTTAAGTGAAAAAGCAAATTTCCAGCTAATTTTCAATGTATGTAACAAGTCGGAAAAACTTTGTAATAAGTTATAATTTTACCTTTTTCAGAAAATCAGAACGATAGGTTTCGCTTAAGATTAAAGCTGTATTTTTATTATTTTCTTCTAAATGATGGAGTACAATTTCGTTATGATTAAAAAATTTTATAGCCTTTACCGCTACAATTTCTTTTTTATTAATTCTACAAAAATCGGCATCTGGCAATTCGTTCAAAAGTGTATCGAATTTTACATTTTTTAAATTTAGAAAACTTCCATCTGCAAGCAGAACCGTTTTGTCGCGGCTATCGCTCGCTGCCGTTTTTATATATTGGATTTTATTAAAATACAACAGCGTTTTTCCTTTGTCTGTATTAAGCTGAATGAATTTTTTATCTGAATTTGATTTTTCAAAACGTTCAAAAGCTTTTGCGATTGCTTTTTGCAAACGCTCCAACTTTACAGGTTTTGTAATATAATCTACCGCATCAATATTAAACGCTTCTGCTGCATATTCTTTGTAAGCTGTACAGAAAATCATCAATTTGTCCTGCAATTTTTCAGCCAGATGCAATCCGTCAATTCCAGGCATTTCAATATCCGAAATCAGCAGATCAAAATCTAAATCAGGAATATCAGATAAAAGCTTTTCAGGATTATTAAATGTTTTCACGATTTCCAATTCTGGAATCTGTTCGCAAAGCATTTTAAGATACGTTAATCCTGGAATTTCATCGTCCAGAAGCAAGCATTTCAGTTTTGTATTCAAGTAAATCAATTTTTAGATGAGCAATATAAACATCGTTTTCTATAAACTTATCGAGTTTAAAATTATTTTTATAAATGATGCGAAGACGGTGCTCAAGCGTTGCGTGTCCAAAACCGCTTCGTTCTTTTTTCAATACTTTTTTATCGGAGATTTTATTGGAAACCGTCATAAAAAAAGCATTATTTTTAAACTCAAAAACTACCGAAATAAAAGCATCTGCACTTTGAAGATCGGCATGTTTAAAAGCATTTTCAATTAAATCAATCGAAATTAAAGGCGCCAGCAAAGGCTGATCATACAATTTATCTTCCTGATTAATATTGGTTTTGACTTTAAGTTCAAAAAGCGGACTAATTTTAATTTTATTGATTTCGATTAAATTCATCGCAAAATCAATTTCTTCTTTGGCCGTTACAAACTTCTTTTTGCTTTCGTACAAAATATAATCCAAAACATTGGCCAGTTTATCCAAAGCAAAATAAGTCTGATACGCATGCGACTGAATCGAATTTAGAATATTCTTAAACAAATGCGGATTCAGTTTTGATTCCAAATTCTCCAATTGCAAATCGTTGACTTTTGACTCTAAGGCATAAAAACTTTTTTCTGCATCTTCTTTCGCCTTTTTGGTTTGCATTAATTGATAAACCATGAAACAAATAATGACAATTAAAAGCAACAGAATTGCCAAAAAGATAAAAGTTGTTGTATTGTTTTCTTGCATTTGCGTCGTTTTATATTTAAGTCAAATTCACGAATAAAATTACTGAATCTGATTCAATCTGTTGAATCTGTGTGAGGCTTTTTCGTTTAGAAAACTATCTAATCTAAGTTTTCTTAAAATTGAAATTGTTTGCAAATATGGGAAAACCTTACGGTTTAAAGATAAAACAAGACAAATTATGACAAAAACAGCACTATCAAATTTGTGTTAACGTTAAGTAAAATAGATTCGAATATTTATGATTTCGAGCACTTTTCACTACATTTGCATCCATTTTTAAAGATTTTATGAAAAACACTGTCCAAGTTGGATTTTGGGAAAAACTGGCCCGAATCATACTTAAAAACCGAATTACGATTCTGGTTATACTTTCTGCTTTAACTCTTTTCTTTGGTTATCAGTGGAAGAATCTTTCTATGACTTATACCGAAGCCAACTTGCTTCCGAAAGATCATATTGCAAATAAAGATTATCAAAAATTCTTAGACAAATTTGGTGAAGAAGGAAACTTAATTGTTATTGGTTTTAAAGACCCTAAGTTCTTTACACCAAAAAATTATGCGGCCTGGACCGAATTAATGAACGGTTTGAAAAAAGCCAAAGAAGTTGATTTGGTAATTTCTTTGAATGATTTAAAGAAACTTGAAAAAGATACTGTAAATCAAAAATTTGTTTTAGCACCGTTTATTGACGAAAGCAAAGCGCTTGATGCGAATTACTTAAAAAGCGTTCAGTATGATTTGTTTCACAATCTGCCTTTTTACGAAGGTTTGCTTTTTAACAAAGAAAGCGGAAGTGTTCGTTCTGCAATTTACATGAACAAAGCGCTGGTAAATACGGCTGAAAGAAAGACTTTTATCTTAAATGATTTAGTTCCGAAAATCGATAAATTCGAAAAAACAACTGGAATTGACCTTAAAGTTTCGGGAATGCCATACATCCGTACGATCAATGCGGATAACATGAAAGGCGAAATCGGACTTTTCATTGGAGCGTCTTTATTGACGGTTTCTTTGATTTTCTTTTTCTTCTTCCGTTCGTTCAGAGCTACTTTTATTTCGATCTGCATCTTAATTGTCGGCGTAACTTGGTCGTTTGGAACGCTTGGATTATTTGGTTATAAAATCACGATTTTAACAGCTATTATTCCGCCGCTAATTATCGTTATCGGAATTACCAACTGTATTTTCCTGATTAATAAATACCAGCAGGAAATTAAACTGCACAACAATCAGGCAAAAGCTTTACAGCGTGTGATTTCAAAAATTGGATCTTCGACTTTGATGACCAATTTAACAGCTGCAATTGGTTTTGCAACTTTGATGATTACAGGAAACGAATTACTTTTTGAATTCGGATTGGTAACTTCTATCAACGTGCTTTCTGTTTATACTCTGACACTTTTTATCGTGCCGATTATTTACAGTTTTATGCCGTTGCCAAAAGCAAAACATTTATACCATTTAGACAAAACATATATTTCGACACTTTTAAATACGGTTACCGCTATAGTTAAAGGCAAGAAAACAATTGTTTATTGCATTTACGCTGTTCTGTTTCTTGTGAGTTTGAATGGAGTTAGACAAATGAAAGTTTCAGGAAGTTTAATTGGCGAAATGCCAAAAAGCGCTTCTTTCTTTAAAGATATTTTATTTTACGAAAAAGAATTCAATGGTGTAATGCCACTTGAAATCATGATTGACACCAAAAAGAAAAAAGGTGTTATGAAGCCTTCTACGATTCGTAAAATGGATGAATTGCAGAATACTATTTCTGAAATTCCAGAATTGGCAAAACCTGTTTCTGTTGTAAACTTGGTTAAATATGCAAAACAGGCTTTCTACAACGGAAACCCTGAATATTACCAATTGCCAACTTCTCAAGAACAGACTTTTATTTTGGGTTATGCTAAAAATGCAACCAAAAACAGCAAAGAAAACTTAATGAAAGCGTATGTGGATTCAACTGGACAATATGCCAGAATTACGACTTTCATGAAAGATATAGGGACAGATGAAATGGCAAAAGTGGAAGGAAAATTGCGCAAAAAAATTGATGAGATTTTTCCGAAAGACCGTTATGAAGTTACGATCACAGGAAAAGCTTTAGTTTTCCAAAAAGGAACAACGTATTTGGCGCACAACTTAATCGAGTCATTATTGTTTGCGATTTTGACAATTGCGATTTTGATGCTGTATCTATTCCGTTCGTTCAAAATGGTAGCAGCTTCTTTGATTACGAATATTTTACCGCTTTGCATTACTTCGGGATTAATGGGTTATTTCGGAATTCCGTTAAAGCCATCAACGATTTTAGTATTCAGTATCGCTTTCGGAATCTCGGTGGATAATGCCATTCAGTTTATGGCGAAATACAAACATGATCTGATGCAAAACAAAGGAAAAGTAAAGAAATCTGTTTTCAGTGCCTTGAGAGAAACTGGAGTAAGTACGTTCTACACTTCTGTAGTTTTGATTTTAGGTTTTGCGACTTTTACATTATCAAGCTTCAGCGGTACAATTGCTTTAGGAGGATTAATTTCTTGTACTTTGGTTTTTGCAATGTTTGCTAATTTAGTTGTATTGCCTTCATTGGTTTTAACTTTTGAGAAAAAGAAAACAAGGAAAGAGGAATTGGAGAGTTTGGAGAAATAATTTTCAGACACGAATTTCACTAATTGGCACGAATCAAAATACTAAAAAGAAGAATTGCGACAATTGCATTGCTCTTTTTATATAGCAGTAATTGTTTAGCTGAAGGGCAATATGGATTAGCACGATTTGTAATGTTTATCCACATTATATTTCTTTGTTTATCTATTATTGTTTTTACAATGATTGGAGGAGTTGTAATAAAATTCATTTTACAAAAATCCAATCTTTTAGTAAAAAACCAAACCCGTAAAGCTTTTTGTATTTCGTTATTAATAGCAATTTTAGTTGCGTTACTCTTTGGAGATGATTTTATATTTTAATTATAGAATCATACATAATCTCTGAAATAATACAAAACAAGACAAATTGGTTCTCATGAAACCAAATGCCCTAGCCCCGATCGAAGCGGCATCCTTTCTATTTTTTCTTTAAAAATAGAAAGATATAGCGAAGAGCGGGAAACAGCTTCAAAAATTAATTATTATCGATTATATTTGCAGTTGTTCAAAACGAATATTATTTAATATCAATTATATATAAAAATGAAACACACAAAAGTTAGAGACTTATTAAACAGTACGACGACGTTACAGGAAGTGAATGCAAAAGGTTGGGTGAGAACTTTTAGAAATAATCAGTTCATCGCTTTAAATGACGGTTCTACAATTAATAATATTCAATGTGTTGTTGATTTTGAAAATACACCAGAAGAGACATTAAAAAGAATCACAACTGGAGCAGCGGTTTCTGTAATTGGAACTTTAGTTGAAAGTAAAGGTGCGGGTCAGAAATATGAAATTCAGGTTTCTAAATTGGAAATTCTTGGAGATTCTGATGCTGAGAAATTCCCAATGCAGCCTAAAAAGCACTCTCTAGAATTTTTACGTGAAAACGCTCACTTGCGTGTACGTACAAATGCTTTTGGTGCGATTATGCGTGTGCGTTCAGTATTATCTTATGCAGTTCACAAATATTTCCAAGATAAAGGTTTCGTTTATGTAAACACACCAATTATTACTGGAGCTGATGCTGAAGGTGCTGGAGAAATGTTTCAAGTTACTTCTTTGCCATTGGATAATCTTCCTAAAAACGAAGAAGGAAACATCGATTTCAAAAAAGATTTCTTTGGAAAACATACGAACTTAACCGTTTCTGGACAATTAGAAGGAGAAACTTTTGCAATGGCTTTGGGTCAGATTTATACTTTTGGACCAACGTTTAGAGCAGAAAACTCAAACACTTCTCGTCACTTGGCAGAATTCTGGATGATTGAGCCAGAAGTTGCTTTCAACGATCTTGACGACAACATGGATTTGGCTGAAGATTTTATTCAGTACGTAATTAAATATGCTTTGGATAATTGTGGAGACGATTTGAAATTCTTAGAAGGAAGACTTCTTGAAGAAGAAAAATCAAAACCACAGGCTGAAAGAAGCGAAATGGCGCTGTTAGAGAAATTGAACTTCGTTTTAGAAAACAACTTCAAACGTGTTTCTTACACTGAAGCAATTGATATTTTAAGAGATTCAACTCCAAATAAAAAGAAGAAATTCCAATATTTAATCAACGAATGGGGAGCTGATTTACAATCAGAACACGAACGTTATTTAGTAGAAAAACACTTTAAATGCCCAGTAATTTTATACGATTACCCAGCAAACATTAAAGCGTTTTACATGCGTTTGAACGACAACACAGAACCAGGAAGAGAAACAGTTCGCGCAATGGATATCCTTTTCCCTGGAATTGGAGAAATCGTTGGTGGTTCTGAAAGAGAAGAGCGTTACGATGTTCTAGTTGAGAAAATGGAAAAACTTGGAATTGATAAAGAAGAATTATACTGGTATTTAGACACTAGAAGATTTGGATCAGCAACTCACGCAGGTTTCGGTTTAGGATTTGAGCGTTTGGTATTGTTTGTAACAGGAATGACAAACATTAGAGACGTTATTCCTTTCCCAAGAACTCCTGGAAGTGCTGAGTTCTAAGAAATAAAGTTTTTGCCACGAAGACACAAAGACGCTAAGTTTATTTTTAAACTAACTGAGTTAAGGCTCAAAAAAACTAAAATAATACCACGAAGACACAAATTCACAAGTATTATTTTAATTTTTTAGATTTAAAAACTTAAAAAAACTTTGTGCCTTAGCGTCTTCGTGGCAAAATCATAAAAAAATATGCTCTCTGAAAGAACGGAAGAAATTGGAAAAATAATTGTAAATTCTGCTTTTAAAGTTCATAAGCAACTTGGCCCAGGATTATTAGAAAGAGTTTATGAAGTTTGTTTAGCGCATGAAATCACTAAAGCTGGTCTAGATGTAAAACGTCAAGTTGATATCCCGATTGTTTATGACGGAATCGAATTTAGTGAAGGATTAAGATTAGATCTACTAGTTGAAAATTCTATAATTATAGAAATAAAAGCAGTTGAACAAATAAATCCAGTTTGGGAAGCACAAATTATTAGTCAGTTAAAATTACTGGATAAAGATTTAGGCTTTTTAATCAATTTCAATGTTCCGTTAATAAAGAGTGGCATCAGAAGATTTATAAATACAAAAAGAGTATTTTAAAATTTTCCATAAAATATAGGCAAACAAAAAATTTGCGCCTTAATTTCAGATATTTAAACAAAAAATTTGTGTCTTAGCACCTTTGTGGCAAGAAACAAAAAAACAAATAAAAACTTTGCGCCTTTGCGCCTTAGTGGCAGAAAAGCGCCTTAGTGGCAAAAAATAGCGCCTTAACTATGCTAAAGCAATTTTTAAATTTAAAATTATCCCAAAAATTATCTCCACAGCAAATTCAGCTGATGAAGTTAATTCAATTGCCTACGCAAGCTTTTGAACAGCGTTTATTAGAAGAAATGAACGAAAATCCGGCTTTGGAAGCTGGAAAAGAAGACGATTACGAAGCTGATGAATACGCTAATGAAGACTACGACGATTATGATGATGCAGAATCAGACAGAATCGAAGCAGACGATATTAACATTGACGAATACTTAAGCGACGACGATACGCCTGATTACAAAACTCAGGTAAACAATTACAGTGACGACGAAGAGCGCGAAACGCCTTTTGCGGCTCCGATAAGTTTTCATCAGGATTTAATCAATCAGCTGAATACTTTTATTTTGAACGATGAAGAGCGTGAAATCGCTGAATTCCTTGTTGGAAGTATTGATGATATGGGGTACATCCGCAGAAGCATTCCAGATATTGTAGACGACATGGCTTTTACTCAGGGAATTTACACTGATGAAGCAATGGTCGAAAAAATGTTGACGGTAATTCATGAACTTGAACCTTCGGGAGTTGGCGCGCGTGATTTACAGGAATGTTTATTGCTTCAGTTAAAACATAAAACTCCAACTGAATATGTTGATTTAGCGATTGACATTATCGAAAATCAGTTTGATGCTTTTACAAAGAAACATTACGATAAATTGTTACAGAAATACAGCGTTTCAAACGAACAGCTTAAAAAAGCAATTCACGAAATTGAAAGATTAAACCCAAAACCGGGTGGTTCTTTTGCTGGCAACAATAAAGTAACAGAAAATATAGTTCCAGATTTTGCCATCAGAATTGTAGACGGCGAATTGGAATTGACTTTAAACGGAAGAAATGCTCCTTCTCTGCACGTTTCTAAAGATTATCAGGAAATGATGCAAACGTATAAGGAGTCTAAAGATAAATCGACAGCACAGAAAGATGCCGTTCAGTTTATCAAACAAAAATTGGATTCTGCCAAATGGTTTATAGATGCTATTAGACAGCGTCAAGAAACGCTTTTTGTGACTATGAATGCGATTATGCATTATCAGGAAGAATATTTCTTAGACGGCGACGAAACTAAACTAAAACCAATGATCTTAAAAGACATTGCAGATATGGTTGGTTTGGATATTTCGACAATTTCGCGTGTTGCAAATAGCAAATATGTAGAAACACCATACGGAACCAAACTGATTAAAGAGTTTTTCTCTGAAGCCATGAAAAATGATCAAGGAGAAGACGTTTCGACTTTAGAAATCAAAAAAATTCTTCAGAATACAATTGAGGAAGAAGATAAGAGAAAACCGCTTCCAGACGATCAACTGGCAGAAATCTTAAAAGAAAAAGGATATCCGATTGCGAGAAGAACTATTGCAAAATACCGTGAGCAACTTGATATTCCGGTAGCAAGAATGAGAAAGAAAATCTAAGATTTTTAAACCATATAAGAGATATAAGTTCATTTAAAATAATAAACCCGATAGTGTTAAAAGCTATCGGGTTTTATTATTTATTGAAGTAAGAAATTCCAAAGGAGTCATGACTGGAATTTCGGAATTTTTAAAATCTTTTTTATTTCTGGTTAGCAACACACTACATTTATGATGTAATGCACTAAAATACTGAACAGCATCTTCGAAATCATTAAAGTTTGAAATGAGACTTTTATCAATTACAATTTCATCAATATCAGAAACTTCACATATAAAACGAAATTTTCTCAAAGCTTCCAAAACAACTTTCTTTTCGACAACTTTTGAAATTACATAAACCGTATTTACAAAAGACAAAGATGAGCTTGCTAACCTAAAATTTTTATTTTCTGCAAGTGAAGCTATCATTGCAATATCGTTAAAAAAGGGTTCTCTTTCCCCTATTAAATCAATTAAGACATTTGTATCTAAAAACAGCTTCATTACTTATATTTTTCAGACAAGTAGTCTTGTCTATCTTTTTTATAGTCAAAATCATTATCAATTTTGCCTTTCCCAACTGCAAGACTTTTCACAAAAGCGCTTATTTCACAATTCTCTGAATTACTATCTTTTTCAATTATTGTTTTTAAATAATTTTCGACCAAAAGTGACAAGCTGTGCTTATGTTCTGCAGCATATATTTTGGCTCTATCAATAACGTTTTTATCTAGTTTCAATGTTAATTTCGCGTCCATAATTTCCACATTTTATTCTGTACGTACAAATATATAAAAAATATCCGTACAAAAATAAACCCGATAGGTTTCAGAAACCTGTCGGGTTTAATTATTTAAACCATCTATAAACTTTTATTTATACTGATCAGGTAATATTTTCACATCAAATAAAAAATCTTTCTTTTTATCACTGTAACTATAATTCAAAGTATAATCATTTTCTCTGAAAACCTGAAGTCCCGTATTTGCTTTTGCAGTACTTAAAAGACTTTTTCTAATTTCTTCTTGAATAACATCTGCCTCAGCAGTTTCTTTACTTACGTTCAGCAATGTTAAATTGTATTGAACTGTTTTTTCTTCATGAAGACTTACGCTGTCTAAACGAATACCTTCCTGAATATTTAACGGACAGCTTTTATTATATTTTGCAATTAATTCTACTACTTCAGTGTTAACCTCATTTTCATTTTTGGCGAGATAGAATTGAAAGTAAACCACAAAGGCAACTGCAATTCCCATTAATAGCAATAATAAAATAGTAGACTTTCTCATATTTTGAAATGTTTTTTTCATGGCTTATAATAAGTAAAACAATCTATTTTTCTTGATTCTTTTTCATAGCTTTAAAATACGCTGCACGGCTAAGTGGTTCGTACTCTTCTGTTTCTCCAAGCATAACCAATTTATCATTATCTGTTTTTCTAAAACTATAATTGGCTAAATTTCCTGTTCTGGTACAAACGGCATGAACCTTTGTAACATATTCGGCAGTTGCCATAAGTCCTGGCATTGGCCCAAATGGATTTCCTTTAAAATCCATATCCAATCCTGCAACAATTACGCGAATTCCCTGATTTGCCAGATCGTTGCAAACCGTAATAATTTCGTCATCAAAAAACTGCGCTTCATCAATACCGATTACATCGCAACCTTGAGCTAAAATCATAATATTGGCAGCGGCAGGAACGGGAGTTGAACGAATTTCGTTGGCATCATGAGACACCACCATTTCGTCATGATAACGGGTATCAATAGCAGGTTTAAAGATTTCGACTCTTTGTTTGGCAAATTGGGCGCGTTTTAATCTTCGGATCAGCTCTTCGGTTTTACCCGAAAACATTGATCCACAAATAACTTCAATCCAACCAAATTGTTCTTTGTGATTTACTGTATTTTCGAGAAACATTTTGTATTTTTCTACCTTTAAAAATGAATAGTTTTTATTACTTTGTACTGGCAATAAATTGATGTAAAAATGTACTGTTTTACATTTTTTCAAAAGTAGAAAATTTTTACCAAACCTTAGATTCGCGAAAGCGTATTAACAGAAATAAAAAATTATCTTTTGAATTTCCTTGAGAATAGAGACATTCAGACATTAAATACACTAAAATACCTTATTCACTATAATTTTCAACAGTTATGAAAAAAAAATTGGAAGCTGATTTAATTAGCATTGCACATCGAATTTTAAAACTTAAAAATAAATCCGATATCAATCAATTGTACCTTGAAACTCAGAAATTATACGAGAAATTAGCGGTATTAAAATTTGTAGAAGAGAATTTCGACGCTGCAAAACCAACAATCGGGCAAAACAATATTGTAGACGAATTGGAAACCATTTTTGAAAAAGAAGAAGAGGCAACTCCTGCTATAATTGAACTTGAAGCGCCAGCCGAAGAAAAAGTTATTGCGCTTGAAGAATCTTATGAACCTGAAATTTCAGAAGAAAAACCAGTAGAAATTGTTGAAGCTGCTGAACCAATCGTCGAAATTGAAGAACCAACAATCGAAGAAACTGTTGAACCAATCGCTGCGGAAATTGAAGAGTCAGTTATTGAACAAACTGTTGAACCAATCGCTGCAGAAATTGATGAACCAATGATTGAAGAAATTATTGAGCCAATTGCTGAAAAGATAGAAGAAACAGAAAAAGCTATTGAAGATCTTTCCTTCACAACGATAAATGAATTGAAACCAATTCCAGATTTCAAACCAGCTTTTGAATTGGAAACGGAACCATTTATTGAAGAAGTTAAGGAAGAATCGAAAAAGGAAGTTCCATCACAACCAACGATTCAGTTTGAAGATTTCGGAATTAATTATGCAGACGCACAATTTGTAAAAGTAGATAGTTTTGAAGCTGTTCCTCCTGTAAAAACTCCTTCTATTAATGATTTCAAAGAAGGGAAAAAAGTTGAAACTGCAATTCTTGAAACTCCTGCACAGCCAAAATCAGTAAGTTTGAATGAGAAATTGGCAAGAGGTTTTCATATTGATTTGAATGACAGAATTGCTTTTACCAAAAACCTTTTCGGAAACAGCACAGAAGATTACAGCCGTGTTTTAAACCAATTAATGACTTTTGATTCTTATAGCGAAGCTAAAGATTTTATCGAAAACATGGTGAAACCAGATTATAATAACTGGGATGGAAAAGAAGATTATACCGAGCGTTTTATGGGAATTATTGAGAAAAAATTCGCTTAACGGTTTCATATTTCACATCCTAAATTTTACGAATAAACAACTATGTCCAAATTATATATCGTTCCAACGCCAATTGGCAATCTTGAAGACATGACTTTTAGAGCCATTCGGGTTTTGAAAGAAGTCGATTTGATTTTGGCGGAAGACACCCGCACAAGCGGAAAACTGTTAAAGCATTTTGAAATTGGCACGCACATGCACAGCCATCATATGCACAATGAACATAAAACGACCGAAAATTTAATTGCACGTTTAAAAGCTGGCGAAACTATCGCTTTAATTTCAGACGCAGGAACTCCGGCCATTTCAGATCCAGGATTTCTATTAACTCGTGCTTGTGTCGAAAATAAAATTGAAGTCGAATGTCTTCCGGGAGCAACGGCTTTTGTTCCTGCATTGGTAAACAGCGGACTGCCAAATGACAAATTTGTTTTTGAAGGTTTTCTGCCTGATAAAAAAGGACGTCAGACCCGTTTTTTGGCTTTAGCCGAAGAAACCAGAACGATGATTTTATACGTTTCTCCGCATAAACTCGTTAAGACTTTAGCTGAATTTGTACAATATTTTGGAGAAGACAGACAAGTTTGCGTTTCAAGAGAATTATCAAAATTACATGAAGAAAATGTACGCGGAACGGCAAAAGAAGTTCTAGCACATTTCGAAAAAACAGCACCACGAGGAGAAATCGTAGTTGTGGTTGCCGGAAAAACTATAACAAAAGAACCAAAGAAAAGTAAGTTTTCTAAGGATGATGAAGAATAAATAATTATTTCAGCCACAGATTTAGTATTATAGTAACCACAAATTACACAAATTAGCACAAATTTAATTAGCGGAAATTTGTGTAATGTGTGGTTAAAAAAGTGCTTCGAAAAAAATCATTTTAATCAATATAATCTGTGGCAAAAAAATCAAACAGACAAAAAACAAATCATGAGCATTCAAGCCTTTTTAGAAAAAGTAAAACAAACTCCAACACAAATCACATTTCCTGAAACTATTGCAGTAATCGAAGAAAATTACAACTTTACTCCAACAGCTTTTCAAAATGGAACACAACATAATGCAGCGGGCGAAAATTCAGGTTCTTGCAAATTGTTTTCTTTCGCAAAACTGCAAAACTTAAGCAAAGAAGAAACTTTAACTTGCTTCGGAGCTTTTTATTTCGAAGAAGTTTTAGGAGATCCAAACGGAACGAACCACCAGAACATTAGAAATTTCATCAACTTGGGCTGGGACGGAGTTCAGTTTGAAGGAAATGCTTTAGAAGCGAAATAAAACTAAATATTTCTGCCACAGATTTCACAGATTAAAAGGATTAAAAAATCTACTATCTCTATAAAATCTGGGTGAGAAAAATAAACACATAGAAACATAGTTTTTTTTTGTTTGTGAATAAAAGAAATTAGAAAGAAACTAGTTTCTAACACATAGAGCTATGTGATTTTATGCAAGTGAAACGCCTTTTTTAAGTTTCCAATAAACTATGATTCTATGTGTTTAAAAAAATTACCAATCAAGATTAAACAATTTCTGATTTCTTCAATCTAAAATCAATAATCTAAAATCCAAAATCAACCCATGCGTTGGACATTAAAACCAAAACCTTCTGAAGAAAAAATTAAACATTTAGCGCAAGCCTTAAATGTAGAAGATTTTGTAGCATCACTGTTAATTCAGCGTGGAATTGAGACTTTTGAAGATGCGAAAAACTTCTTTCGTCCGTCATTAGAACATCTTCACGATCCGTATTTGATGAAAGATATGGACAAAGCCGTTGCACGAATCGAACAAGCCATTCAAAACGAAGAAAACATTCTAGTTTTTGGCGATTATGACGTTGACGGAACAACAGCTGTTTCTTTGGTTTCTTCTTATTTAAAATCACATTATCCAAATATTGCCACTTACATTCCAGATCGTTACGATGAAGGTTACGGAATTTCATATAAAGGAATTGATTATGCAGACGATAACGGAATTTCCTTAATTATTGCTCTCGACTGCGGCATCAAATCGATTGATCATATCGCTTACGCGAAAGCCAAAAACATCGATTTTATTGTCTGTGATCACCACAGACCTGGAGAATTTCTTCCTGATGCTGTTGCAGTTTTAGATCCAAAAAGAGAAGATTGCTCCTACCCTTACGATGAATTGTGTGGTTGCGGAGTTGGTTTTAAATTGATTCAGGCTTTAGGTCAGAATCGAAATGAAACAATTGAAGACTTAGTTCCGTATTTAGATTTAGTTGCTACAGCTATTGCAGCCGATATTGTTCCGATAACTGGAGAAAATCGTGTATTGGCTTACTTTGGTTTGAAAGTCATTAATAGCGAGCCGAGACCTGGAATTAAAGCTTTAACCCATCAGGTAAAAAAGAAAGTTTTAGATATTACCGATGTTGTTTTTATAATTTCACCGAGAATTAATGCGGCAGGAAGAATCAAACATGGAAATCATGCGGTTGAATTGTTGACTGAATTCAATTTTGAACAAGCACAACAATTTGCTTCAGAAATTGAACAATACAACGCAGACCGAAAAGATTTAGATAAAAAAATTACCAAAGAGGCATTTCAGCAGATTATAGAAAACAAGGAAGAAGAACGCTTTTCTACGGTTGTTTTTCAGGAAGATTGGCACAAAGGCGTAATCGGAATTGTAGCTTCAAGATTGATTGAAACTTATTATCGGCCGACTTTGGTTTTCACCAAAAGTGGAGATAAATATGCCGCTTCTGCCCGATCTGTAAAAGGTTTTGATGTTTATAATGCGCTTGATGCGTGTTCAGAACATTTGGAGCAATTTGGAGGACACATGTACGCGGCAGGAATGACTTTGAAAGCCGAGAATTATCAGCTTTTTAAAGAAGCTTTTGAGAAATGCGTCCAAGAAACCATTCAGCCTGAAATGCGAACTCCAGAAATCGAAATCGATGCTGAAATTGACTTTTCAGATATCACTCCAAAACTAATCCGCATTTTAAAACAATTTGAACCTTTTGGTCCCCAGAATATGACGCCAGTTTTTATGACCCGAAATCTTATAGATACAGGTTACGCCAAAACTCTTGGAGCTGAAGAAGAACATTTAAGACTTTTCGTCAAACAAAATAATTCTGATGGAATCGCCGCAATTGGCTTTGGACTCGGAAAAAAATTAGACATAGCAAAAAATCAAAATCCGTTTCAGCTGGCGTATACAATTGCCGAAAATGAATGGAACGGTAACATTTCAACTCAGCTTATGCTGAAAGACATTAGAACAGATGGAAGAGATTAAATCCAATAAACCTGATCCGTATCAGGCACTTCGTTACAGAGAATTCAACGTGTTTTTATTATTGCGTTTTGCGATGGTTTTTGCCTGGTCAATGCAGTTTATTGTAATCGAATGGGAAGTTTACAGTTTAACTAAAAACCCACTTTCGTTAGGAATTATTGGTTTAATGGAAATTATCCCTGCCGTTTCAATGTCTTTGTTTGCGGGACATATTGTAGATCAGAGAGAAAAGAAAGGTTTATTGGTGAAATGTATTCTAGGTTTTTCAGTAATTAGTTTTGGACTTTTCTTATTGACTTGGCCAAAAGTAGTTGGCGGTCTATCTAAAGATTACATTTTATACTCGATTTATGCACTTGTATTTTTTGGCGGAATTGTCCGTTCTTTTATGGGACCAACTATTTTCTCGCTTTTGTCTTTAATTATTCCAAAAAAAGTATACCCAAATGCTGCAACTTGGAGCAGTTCGGTTTGGCAGATTGGAGCTGTTATGGGACCTGCGCTGGCGGGATTTTCAATTAATTGGATTGGCGTTCACTGGTCAATGTGTTTGGTTTTCGGATTCTCGATTCTTTCGTTAATTGCCTTATCACAAATCAGCCAGAAACCAATTATCAATCCGAAAATGGGAGAATCTATAAAAGATAGTCTTATGGAAGGTTTGACATTTGTATTTAAAAACAAAATAGTTTTAGGAGCCTTATCACTCGATATGATCGCAGTACTTTTTGGAGGAGCCGTAGCATTATTACCTGTTTTTGCCCAAGACATCTTGAAAGTTGGTTCTGAAGGTTTCGGAATTTTAAGAGCCGCTCCTGCGGTTGGAGCTTTTATCACAATGCTAGTTTCTGCTTATGTGCCTTTGTATGAAAATGCTGGAAAGAAACTTTTAATTGCCATTTTTGTCTTCGGATTATCAATCATTTTATTTGGGCTTTCTACTTATTTCTGGCTTTCTGTTTTCGCTTTATTCCTAAGCGGATTGGCCGACGGAATTTCTGTAGTAATACGTCAGACAATCTTACAGCTTAAAACTCCAGATCATATGCGTGGACGCGTTGGTGCTGTAAACTCAATTTTTGTTGGTTCTTCTAATGAATTAGGAGCTTTTGAAAGCGGCGCAACTGCCAAGATGATGGGCGCTGTAACATCGGTTGTTTTTGGAGGAAGTGTTACGCTGTTAACCGTAATTTTCACTGCATTGAAATCTCCAACCTTTAGAAATTTAGATTTGAAAAGAGATATGGATGAACATCATAAATTGGAATAGATGCATCTCAAGAAAATACTTACAAGGGTTCATTTAGGAACATTGGTTATATTACTTACAAATTTTATTTTCAATCTAATTTTTGATGTTACATTAATATCAGATTTACGTTTTATCCTAAAAATTCTATTTTATGCATCAGCCTGTATTCTCTTCTTTTATTATATAAAACCATTTAAAAAGAAAGCATTATATTTTGGGTTTATATTTTTCTCACCAATATTCATTTTTTTCAGTTGGCTAGCAGATGGTATTCTCGGAGCGCTTCTATCCTCAATTTTCTTTTTTTTCTTCCAACCTCCAAATGATGTAAGATTTGAAAATGATCAAATTCAAATACAAACTAATTTTACTGGTTTTTTAGGCAGTTGTTGTAGCTACAAAGTAACTGAAAAGAAATACTTTTTGTTTGAAAAGAAACTATCAGAATTTCAATTTGAAAGAAATCTATATTTTGAAAAGGATGATATTAAAATACAAAAAGACACTTTAAAAATGCGTCTCATATTAAAGTATTATAATGAAAAGGATCATTACTATTTTGCAAAAGACACGACTATTTATACCTTACTGAAATAAATTCGAATTAATTGAATACTCAAAAATGAAAGAGGCTTTATTTATTTTCTTTTTCGCATTGTCCTTTTTCGCAAAAGGGCAAAATCTCTATATCAAAACTTACGGAAATGAAAAGAGCAAACCTATAATTTTTATTCATGGCGGACCAAGCGGCAACGCAACTTTATTTGAAGGAACAACAGCTCAAAATCTAGCTGATTTAGGTTTTTATGTTATTGCTTATGATCGTCGTGGCGAAGGAAGATCTGCAGATCCTAATGCAACTTTTACTTACGAAGAAGCTTTTCAGGATTTAAATTCGATTTATGCAACATATCATTTAAAGAAAGCAATTATATTGGGGCATAGCTTTGGCGGTTTGGTTGCGACACTTTATACTACTAAATATCCGAAGAATGTGAGCGCTTTGGTTTTGGCTGGAGCTTTATTTTCGCAACAGGAAACTTACGATCATATTTTAGATACTTTAAAAAAGAAATACAGCAACGATTCTGAACAATTAAAAAGAATCACTATTGTAGAAAATCTGGATAAAAATTCAGCTGATTATAGAAAAAAATGCTTTGAATTGGCAGGAGAAAACAATTTCTTCAAGATGCCAAATCCAACTGCGGAGTCTAAAAAATTATATGCCGATTACGAAGCTGGAGAATTTTATAAAACCAATATTCGAAATAAAAACGCGCCTTTAGTTTTTTATCAAAATGAAAAACTAAACAATATTGACAGCAGACCTTTTTTAAAGAAAATCAAAACCGCTGACGTTCCTATCTATGGAATTTACGGAAAACAAGATGGTATTTTTTCATCGGCACAAATTAATTCTCTTAAGGCAATAACTGGCGAAAAACATTTTGCTTTTCTAGACAATTGCTCGCATTATTTATTTGTTGACCAACAGGCTGCTTTTCTTTCCAAGTTAAAATATTGGTTGAAATAACAATTGAGTTTCATAAAAAAAGCGAACTGCAAAATCTAACATAAATAACTAAAAATCAAAACACTAATCCTTATTTTTAGCTTTTTTTTATGCTTTTCTTAATCAAGTATTAGTACAAAGAGTTCGTATCTTTGTGGCCTAAAAAATTTTGTCATGAAAGACATCGAGCAGATATACCGAAACGATTTTGGAATTTCATTTTATTGGAAAGAAGGCAATGAAGTTATATCAGATAAAATTCAGTTGCTTTTTAAACAAATGGGATTTTATTTTTCAGTTCAAGAATTAAATGAATTTCACGATTTGATTGAAGATTGCGTAACAGACCACAATGATTATGATACAAGTGGCGTAAAACGTGCTTTCGATAAATTTTTATTAAAAACTCCCTATGTTGCTATAGATTTAGAAATATCACCGAAGGAATTAGATTCTATAAAAGACTTGGTTGATGGTTCTTTATTTCGACTTCATCTCAATGAATATATTCATGGTGCAGGCATGAATTAAACTTTCTTCCATTGCAACTCTTCATAAATAGTTGTAATAGAGTTCCTTTCAAATGTTAAAAATTGAATAAAAGAATATTCAATCTTAATCTTATTTCATTTCTTTATTCTAAAAATCAAGCAAATGAAATATCCCACATTTTTATTTTCTGTTATTTTTACATCTACTATTTTCGCTCAAGAATCTGCTATTTCGGGTAAACTCAAGAATACGCAAAACAACGAAGAGCTCGATTATGTAAATATCGGAATCGCGAATAAAAATGTCGGAACTGTTTCAAATTCGAAAGGGATTTTCAAATTAAATTTAAATGAAAAAGTAAATCCTAACGATACAATTGTCTTTTCTCATATTGGTTTTGAAACCAAAAAAATATTAGTCAATCAACTGAAATCTGACCATAATGTTATTGAAATGATTCCTTCTGAAAATTCTTTGAAGGAAGTTGTGGTCTCTTTCAAAAAACCTAAACCAAAACAATTCGGCAGAAGTTCAAAAGGACTTGGTCTTATGCATTTTAATTTTTTTACTGCTCTAGACAAAACGGTTGATGACTATTTAAGTCGCGAAAGAGGAATGGAATTTCATATCAAAAAAGACTGTAAAGCAGAGAATTTTAATTTCAACATTACTTCAAACGAGTTTAAATTGGTTAAATTCAGATTGAACTTTTATAAAGTTGAAAACGGCTTTCCTTCCAAAATCTTAATTGAAAAAGACATAATTTTTGAAGTAAAAGACAACAAACTTGGATTGTTTACAGTCGATTTAAAACCTTACGATATTTATCTCGATAAAGAAATGGGGAATATTGCTGTGACAATTCAATGGATTGAAAGCATAAAAAACAATGAAAAAAGCAAATTCTTCTCTATTTCTACAGCCGTATCTGCAACCGAAAATAGTTTTTACAGAGAAAAAAATATGGCCAATTGGTTTAGAAGCGGACAAAGCTTGACTTTTTACCTCAACACGATGTGCCAGTAAAATGAAAAATTTTATTCTTTTTTATGATTTTTTTATTTAGAATTAATTTAAATAATATTTATATTTGTTGAAATTAAAGGATTTACGATGAGAGAAATTGAACAAATATATCATAATAACTTTGGAATAGCTTTTTACTGGAAAGATCATAACACTACAATTTCAGACAAAGTGCAATTAGTTTTTAAAGAAACTGGCTTTTATTTTACAGTTCAGGAATTGAATCATTTTTGCGATTTGATTGAAGATAGTATGATTGAAAACTCTTGTTGTGAAGCTTGCGAAATGAAATATTCTTGCCATAAGTTTTTATTGAAAACACCATGCAATTCGATAGATTTAGCCGTAAATATGACCGAATTAAAATCGATTAAAGATTTGGTCGAAGGCTCTTTATTCAAAATTGAACTGGATGAATATGTTTATGGAGTCGGTATGAATTAAGGAGCATTCTAAATATTTTAACAACATTTTTTCATTATTGAAATATATTTTGATTCCATTCAAAAAAAAGTATATTTACAGCAATGAAAAAAGCTGTATTTCTAATCACCACTATTCTTACGACAATTTTCATTGTCAGCTGCAACAATAAATCTGAAGAATATATTGATCCGCGCGGAACTGACTATGCAGGTTCTGAAAGTTGCGTACAATGCCATAAAGTACAATCGGAAATGGTTTTTCATAGTTCGCATTTTAAAGCTACAGCTCCAGCTATTTTAGGAAATGTTTCTGGAGATTTTGATTCTAAAAACCATACTTTCATTTATGATAAAGACACCAAACTGGTGATGGAAAAACATGGCGACAGTTTGTATCAGGTTTTGTATAAAAATGGAAAAGAAACTGAAAGATATAAATTCGAAATTGTATTTGGAACAAAACATGCACAGACATCTGTTTATTGGAAAAATAATAATACTTACGAATTACCGCTTTCTTTTTATCATTCGATAAACAATTGGGCAACAAGTCCAGGGTTTCCAGCTGATAAGCCTTATTTTGACAGAATGGTCGTTAAAGATTGCTACGCTTGTCACAGTTCAAATATCAGTTCGCGAACTGTTGATCAGAGTTCGGCGGAAAAAAACTTCATGTCAATGGATATCGAAGACGTAATCAATAAAAAAACTATTGTTTACGGAATTGACTGCGAACGCTGTCACGGACCTGCAAAAAAACATGCAGAATTTCATTTGAAAAATCCGAATGTAAAAGTTGCCAATAGCATTACAAGTTTCAAAACCCTTACAAGACAGCAAAAATTAGACGCCTGTGCGTTGTGCCATGCAGGAAATGACGGAATGAAACTAAAATCTCGTTTTGAGTTTAAACCTGGAGATAATTTATCGGAATTCTTTCGTGAAACGAGAAGTATTACAGATACCGCAAAATTTGATGTTCACGGAAATCAATTTCGTTTAATGGCGCAAAGCAAATGTTTTATGAACAGCGAAAAAATGGATTGTATCACTTGTCATAATCCGCATGAAAATGCTTCTAAGAACATGGCTTCTTATTCTAAAATTTGTATGAGCTGTCATCAGGGCTTAAAACACAATCAAACGACCCTAAAAACAATGCCTGAAAAATTATTAGACGATAATTGTGTAGAATGCCATATGCCGAAAAAAGCATCTGGAGCAATTAAATTTCAGCTTTCAAACAGCAAACAATTATCAAATTATATTTTGAGAACGCATAAAATTGGTATTTATCCAATGAGTTCAAAATAAGTCATTTTTTAGCCTTTTTTTAAGCTATTAAGCTAAACTTTGACTTTTGACTTAACTATTTTTCGAATTTTTTAAGTTCAAAATTTTCTCCATCAAAAACTCCATATGTAAAGTAACCAATCCAGTCGCCTAGATTAACATAATTAGAATCTTCTCCAACAGGAATTATCATTGGTAAATGACGGTGTCCGAAAATGAAATAATCATAATGTTTGGTCTCTAGTTTTCGTTTAGCGTACAAAACCAACCACTCATTTTCTTCACCTAAAAATTTTACATCTTCGGCACCAGAAATCAATTTATTTTTGACTGATAAATATTGTGCTAAACTTACGCCAACATCTGGATGAAGCCAACGGAAAAGCCATTTTGAAAACGGATTTGTAAATACCTTTTTCATTCTTTTATAACCTTTATCTCCAGGACCTTTTCCGTCGCCGTGACCAATTAAAAAAGTTTTTCCGCTAAAAGTAAATTCTTTATTATCGTGATAAACCGGAATATTCAATTCGGTTTCAAAATAATCATTCATCCAGAGATCATGATTTCCAACAAAAAAATAAATAGGAATTCCGCTGTCGCGAATTTCTGCCAACTTACCTAAAATTCGAACAAAACCTTTTGGCACAACCGTTTTATATTCGAACCAAAAATCAAATAAATCTCCCAATAAAAAAATCGCTTCTGCATCTTCTTTTACCTCATCTAACCAAGCCACAAATTTTTTCTCACGCGGAAGACTTAATTCTGGAGTTGGCGCACCAAAATGCTGATCTGAAGCAAAATATATTTTTTTCATTTAATGTAAGATGTGAATTGTGAGATGTAAGACGTGAAATGAAAAGCATTTTACAATTTACTTTTCACATTTCACTTTTAACTTTTTTACAAATTATCTGATGCGTACCATTCTGCAAAAGACGATTCAGTTTCCTGAAGTTTTAGTGAGAAAAGAGAAATTCCTTCTGGAAGTCTCGCAACGATTCTTTCAGCAAAATCAACCACCATATTTTCACTAGTTGGCTGATAATCTACTAAAATAACGTGATGTCCGCGATTTTTTAATTCAGCAGCCAATTCAACATGTGGAGTTGTCTGATTAAAAACAGTTGCATGATCAAATTGATCGACGATTTCTTCTTTTACAATTTTCTTTAGGTCAGAAAAGTCAATCACCATTCCGAACTTTACATTCGATCGGTCTGTAATTGGCGAGCCAATAACCGTTACCGATAATTTATAACTGTGTCCGTGAACGTTCTTGCATTTTCCGTCGTAACCGTACAAAGCGTGACCGGTTTCGAAGCTAAATTGTTTTGTAATTCTGATATTACTCATCGATCTTTAATTTTAAGCTTGCAAATTTACAAATTAATAACCGTTTTTGTCTCTTTTTTTAGCACGGTTATACATCCACAAAGCAATTCCGCCTAAAATCAAAAACGGAATAAAAGATCCGATAACTACACCAATTTGATAACCGCTGTCTGGAGCGTCTTTTATTTTCTCTGCAATGTCAACTTTTTGTAGCAACGAAATGATAGTCATATTCAATAATTTAGATAGTGAAAAAAATGTTTTTAAAATATTTCCAAAACTATGTTTCTGTTTATTTAAAATTAATGACTTATATCATATCTATTTTTTAAACTGAAGCAATGCATTTCTTGTAAAATCGGATAAAACCAATCTTCCTGTAATTGCTGCGCGTTCAAAAAGAAGCGATTCCCAAGTTTCTGTTCCTTCCCAGATAATCTTTTTCATTTCGAACAAAGCTTCAGGATTGTACGAACTTAATTTTTGAGCAAAACTTTCAACCTCAGCATCCAAATTTCGATATTCGCACACAACAGAAAAAAGTCCTTTTTGAAGCGCCCATTCTGCCGATTTCCATTCGTGTCCCGACAAAGTCATTTCGGTCATTGCCGCTTTACCAATTTTACGAGAAACTGCTGGTTCTATCACAAACGGTCCAATTCCGATTGCTAATTCAGATAATTTAATTTCGCTTTGCGGAGTTCCGAAAACATAATCGCAAGCCGAAATAATTCCGACACCGCCGCCAACAGCTTTTCCTTGTACACGTCCGATTATAATTTTATTGCAATTTCGCATGGCATTCAGCAAATGTGCAAAACCCGAAAAGAATTCTACACCTTGTTCTTCATTTTCGACTTTCAAAAGTTCATCAAAAGAAGCGCCAGAACAAAAAGCTTTGTTTCCTTCACTTTTTAAAATAATAACCGAAACATCTTCGTTTCGACTCAAACTATTTATCTCGGCAGTCAAAGCATCTAATAAAGTTCGCGGAAAAGAATTACTGGCTGGATGACCAAATTGAACTGTTGCAATCGTATTTTGAAAAGAAGTTTCTAAACTTCCGTTTGTATTTTCTAGGCTCATAAAAATTACATTTAAAGGTAAAGTTACGCTTTTGAAAATAATTCATCCGAAACTTCTGAAAATTTGTTTTTTGAGAATTAATTGACTTTATTTGTTAAGACTTTGGGGGATTAGCTCATTTGGCTAGAGTACTTGCCTGGCAGGCAAGGGGTGACCGGTTCGAATCCGGTATTCTCCACAAAATTTAAACCCGACAGGTTTTTAAAACCTGTCGGGTTTAGTATAAATATTTATTCCGAAGAAGGCTCGAAATGACAAAGTTTTATTTAGATTTTTTAAATTTCTATCTATTTCTCATTTGCAGCATCATCTGCATCAACTCTCTTTTTCTCAGCTTTTTTAAAATCGTTGTTTAGCAATTTTTCCAATTTCTTTTTCTCTCGCTGATTTTTTCTGATTGTTAGCACAACAAGAATAATTACCAAGATTGCTACAATCGCTATTATATTCCAATTGACATCCATAATTTGAAATTTTAATTAAAGGTAAACAATCTAAATTATCTTTCATGTTATCAAACAGTTAAGCATTTTATTTTTTAATAAAACTTATTTTGATTCAATTATATTTTTTGAAAGACATTTCTTCATAAACTGTTTTCTATTTTTGTGTGAAACAAAATTCCGAACAGGTTATTTTTAATAGCTCATCAAACGTTTCAAAATGAATCAAAACTTAAAAAACAAAATATTCTCATTCATAAAAAAACCTCTTATAATTGCAGTTGCACTTTTTGTCTTTACTTTAATAGAGATCTATTGGGCAATGGGTAGTTTTTCTAACAAACCATCAAGTGGCTGTTTAGATTGTTCATTTTTTGACGATGCTTACTTGATGACTTTGTTTTCTACTGTTTTCTTATCCATAGTTTTTCTACCTTTTTCTTTAATTAAAAACAGCAATATAAAAGTTACACTTCAATTACTATTGTTAATCTTAATATGGTTTTTCTGGAATTATACCATTTTTGTAGATCGAGAATCTTCTTGGAGTACTTATCTTTTTAAGGAAGAAATAATGTATACTCTTAAATTTTCTTTCCTCCCTATTTTAACTTTATCTATTCTTACAATATTTACTTTAAATTACATCTTAAAAAAATTATGAGCCAAAGTAAAAAAATAATATTACGAGTCTATTTCAGTATATGTGCACTTTTTGTGCTGGACTGTGTTTTATATTATTTTCAAGAAATCAGTCTTCGTGGTTATTACAGCGACGTTGTTTTATCATGGCTTTGGCTACTTAGCAGTTTTGTAATTATTATTGTTTTTTGGAAAAAACTCTTGGCAAAACTTTTTTTGGCAGCAATACTAGTAACATTTGCATTGAGCATTATAGCCATGATGCTTCCTTTTTATACTTTATTACTTTCGAGCACATCTTTAGGTTTGTACCAAAATAAAGATCTCAACGAAAATTACAGAGCACAAATTGTGGGCTACGACGTAATGATTCAACCGTGGTTGGAAGTAATTGAGAAAAAAGGTTTGTTTGAAAAAAGAATCATCAAATGTACCGATTCTGAACTTATGAATGATAATTTGGATGTCAAAATCAGAACCGCAAAAGATATTCTTTTTAAAAATGAAACCGATAGCACGCTGACTTTGACTCTCTTTTATGGTGGACCAAACAAAACCATTATTTTCGATAAAAAGACAGGAAATATTACAGCGATAAAAAACAATTAATTTTATAATTACTAAAATTATCTATATGCATCACTTAAAACTACTATTTCTTGCCTCTTTACTAATGCTTTCTTTTAAAGGCATTTGTCAAGATAAAATTTCACAACAAGTACTTGACCGTCTGAAAGCACAGCAAGCTTGTTGGAATAATGGTGATCTCGAAGGTTACCTTGATTTTTATGCTCCCGTAGATTCGGTTCGAATGATTTACAGTGCTGGTGTGGTTTATGGAAAAAGCAATATTGCCGATTTCTTCAAAAAATATTGGCCAAAAGAAAGAATGGGAAAATTGACTATGACCGATTTTGTTGTGGAACCACTTTCGAAAAAAGATGCTTTTGTAAGCGCAAAATTTAGCGTCGAAGCTCCAAATGGCAAAAATAGTTCTGGTAACTTTTCGGGAATTATGCGAAAGATAAATGGCGTTTGGTATTTGTATGTTGACCATTCGGGATAAAATAAATGAACATAAGGGAATACAGCTTATTTTTAAAAATTTGAATTTGTCTGAGTTTCAATTTAAAAACAAACAAAGTATTTTCGTATACGATAAAAATCAAATAGATCTACAAATATAAAATGGCAACAAAATCATTACTTATATCAACCTCTTTTTTAATTCTATTATCTGCCTGCAACAAAAAAGAAAACACCTCAGCAGCTACACTTCCAGAAGTAGCAGAACACGCAGAAACTAAAACTGATACTCTTCAAACCGACGAAACTTCAAAAAAAGAAAGCATTTATCTATTTAACGTTATACCAAAAGATAGCAGTGATGTTGCTTTTGTTTCGCTTTCTGATATTTATCCTGTCGGCGACGAAAAAGATACGCTCGTTTTGCCCAACATAGAAAAAATAGGAAAATACGATGCGCAATATTTTACATTTGACAAAAACTACAGAAAAAGATTTTTGTCTAAAACCAATATTTCTGAAACTGATTCACTCTTTATTTATGATTATGCCAAAAACAAACTGGTTTCTTTTGCCGTAAAAAACCTGAAAACGGCCGCAATGTTAAATGGATATTCTTCAGAAGAAGATTGGCCGTATCATAATTATGATTTTATGATTGGTTTTGAAATCAGCAAAAAACATTTAAACGGTTTCAGCGAATATTACAGAGATGCTTTGGTATATGTTGGTAAAGAAAATCCGTTTTCTAAAGAGCGTTTGAAACCCATTTCGTGGAAAAAAATTGCAAAAAAAGATTATCCGTCAAAAGCATTGAAAAATGATGATCGCGCTTTATTAAAGAACACTGTAACAGGCAATACGTATTTTTACAAAACAGATAACTACGAGTATTTTTTACAAGACTACCTAGACAGCAATAAAATAATTTATGGCAGACGCCTTTTGGTTGTCGATTCTAAAACCAAAAATGTTATAATCGAAAAACTTTTCAGCCAAAGCGAAGGCACATCTCCTTCTCCACTAAATTATGAAAATGGAGAAGAATCTATTGATCAATGGACGGGAAAACTTTTTAAAAATAAACCCGAAGTTGTCTTTGGTTTTGAATATGTTTCTTTTGGCTGTCCTAGTATTTCGGTAATTGATAAATCAAATGAAGAAATTAGTATTCAGTGCGACAATCGTCATTAAGAGTTCCAAATTCTAACTACAAAAAACCTAATACATAAAATGGAAGAAATTAAAAACCGTATTGCCATATGCGAACTTGAATACGATGAAATTCAAGAATCGTCATTGGCTTCAGATGAAGAAATACAAGAACTGGCTTCTTATTTCAGGCAACCTTTGCCAAAAGAATTAATCACTTTCTATAAAACTATTGGAGGAATTGAATCTGACGAAACCTTCAGCATTTTTTCTCTAGAAAATCTGCTTAATCAAATTCAGGAAAGAACAAACCTAAAACATAATTCCACTGGAATTATCGATATGATTATTGCTTTTTGGGCTAATGACAGACCAGAATTCCAAGAATATAAATTTCTTACCGAAGAGCAGACTCAAAAAATAAACGAAGCTTTTTCGTGTATTGGTTGGATGATGTCTGAGGAAGATATTAACGAAAGTGGCGAATATGTTATTTTCGATAAAAACGGAAGCTTCGCAAACATTTACTGCCATCAGGACAAAATTAAATCTACGGTAAATCAATTACTAGAACTTTTAGAATCTGGTCTCCCAGAAAGATCTCTTGAAAATGTTCTGGAAGAGTTGTTTGAACGCGCTGAAGGAAATTTAAGCCGTTGGGATTAAGATCAATCTTCTAAATCTTAAATTTTCGAAGAAAAAACTTTCAATTCTTTATAACGAAAAGCCATTTCTGAAAAAAACAGAAGTGGCTTTTTTTCTGAATTATATTGTGACTTATTATGTCATAAATAAAACTTTTGGAGTCCAAATTCTGTATTTGCGTATACAATATTTGCATTTCAAATCATCAGCATTTGACACAAATCTTTCTGCTTAAAATTCATCAATGCAATTATAAAAGAGAAAAATATGCCACAATCGTTATACAAAGTATATGTGCATCTAGTGTTTAGCACAAAAAAGCGTTATCCGTTTATTGACGACAATTTAAAAGAGAAATTATGGGCTTATCTTGGAGGAATTTGCAAAGGTTTAGAATGCAATCCCATTCAAGTAGGAGGATATAATGACCATGTTCATATTCTATGTCTCTTATCTAAAAAGATTACGCAAATGAAGCTGGTTGAAGAAGTAAAAAAACGATCATCAAAATGGGTAAAAACGGTAGATCCGCGTTACTCTAACTTTTATTGGCAGGATGGTTATGGCATTTTTTCTGTTAATCCTTCACAATTAGATATCGTTATAAAGTATATTAAAAACCAAGAAGAACATCATAGAAAAAAGACATTCAAAAAAGAACTTCTAGCCTTTCTAAACAAATATAATGTTGAATATGACGAACGCTATCTTTGGGATTAGGCTTTCGCCCTTTCAGGGCTGGATTAACTGAATTCATTAATATTCATATTCATAACGCGTTGCGTTATGCTAGTGGTTGCGCTCTTTCAGAGCTATCTTTAGCTCTAGGCTGAAAGCCTAAAAGCATCAAGATAGTGCAACGCACTAGTTAAGCAAAAAACCCATCCTTATCGACCCATAAAAATATCCCGAATTAGTATCAATTCCAGGATCGTTCAATTCTCTTCCTCGGTATAGGAAAGAATAAGACATATTGAAATTGTTGTGTCGGTATTTTAAACCTGCTTCGGCGTTGAAGCGAAGAGGTTCCAAATCGAAAGTTACTGGGCTTGTATCGTTAAACATGCTTCCCTCAATTGTAGCATCGTAAAACTGGTAATTGACACTTGGCGCCGCGTAGAAATAAAACTCTCTAACATTTAGCTGTTCATTTGCACTTACAGAAGCATTATACATGTTAGAATCGTAAATTGGAAGCAGTTTTTTAAATCCAAATCTCGCCATAAATCCTGTAGAAACTCCAGAAAAAATAGTTCCCAGATTTCCTTCTGACTGCCAATGAAAATCTACAAAATCATTGTGTTTTGATGGAAACATTTTTTTTGAATAAATAACATGCGCCTGCAATCCTAAAGCATTATGAATCTGATTTTCCCAACCATATACTTTTTTGTAGCCGATCAATTTATGAAAACCCTCTTGCAATTCCTCTCCAAATGCATTTGGCCCAAGAAAGCCAATTTGAAAATCAGTCTTTAAAACCGATTCGCTCTGATAAAAAAAGCTTTTTCCTGCTTCTGCAAAAAGATAACCCGCAAAAGGCCGATCATTTATCGTAACCGCTTCTTTATTTAAAAACCTAGGATTATACAGATATTGCCCAATTCTAAATTCGGTAATTTGTTTATTAATTTTCTCGTTGTTGCTTTTGGATAAAAATCTATAAAAAAATTCCAGACCATTGGTGTAGTACATATCGTATTTAGACGAGGTATATAAATCATTATCTGATATAAAACCAATTTCTGTTGTTTTTCCTTGCCCAAAAGTTAACGTTACAGTCAAAATCAGAAAAGCAAAAAGGAGTTTTTTACTTTTTCTTTTCTTCTTTTCCATTATAGTTGATTTTTCCAACGTAACGCATCTCGCGTACAATTCGTTCTTTTCTTCTGTTAATATAACTTGATGAGCCTGTAGCTTTAAATTTTCTAGGATTTGGCAATATCGCCGCAATTCCTGCAGCTTGCATCGGCGTTAAACTCGAAGCATCTCTACGATACCAATGTTCTGTTGCTGCATAAGCACCGTAAACTCCGTCGCCCATTTCAATACTGTTCAAATATACTTCCATGATTCGTTCTTTGCCCCAAATCAATTCTATTAAAATAGTAAAATAAGCCTCTAGACCTTTACGGAAATAACTTTTTCCCTGCCATAAGAAAACATTTTTGGCAGTCTGCTGCGAAATGGTGCTTCCACCACGAATTCGGCGCCCGCGTTCGTTACTTTTATATGCTTTTTGAAGTGCTTTAAAATCGAAACCGTTGTGAGTTAAAAAAGTTCCGTCTTCACTTGCAATTACAGCTTTTTGCAAATTCATTGAGATTTTATCAATCGGTTCCCAATCGTGGTCAAAATAAACTTCTTTACCAGCCATTTTATTTTCGATGGCACGAATGAGCATTAATGGCGTAAATGGCACTGGAACGTATTTAAAAAATATAACCGACCCAATTGATAATCCAAAAAACCATAAAGCCGCTTTAATAAAAAACCATTTTACTTTTTCGCCAAAAGAACGATTCGATTTTTTGGAAGACGTTTTAGGTTTTGGTTTGCTTGCTGTTGTTTTTTTTGGTACTGGTTTTTTGGTTGCTGCCATTATATTAAATCTGCTAATTCTGTTCCTATTAAACTTCCTATTGCCACTCCCATTCCGCCTAGACGCACTCCGCAGAACACATTTTCAGAAAGCTGGGTCACGACAGGATTCTTACTATTTCCGACTCCCATAATACCGCTCCAACGATGCGAAATCTGAAAATCCTGATTTGGTAAAATTACATTTTTCAGCAAATCTTCCAATTTATTTTGAATAATTTTCGTCTGTCCAAATTCGGTAGTTGTTTCCCCTTCAAAATCAAGATTTCGTCCGCCGCCTAATAAAATTCGGTCATTAATATTTCTGAAATAATAATAACCTCTGTCTAAATGAAACGTTCCTTTAATATCTAAATTATAAATCGGCTCTGTAATAAGCACTTGAGCTCTTGCTGGTTTTACAGCCCCTTTTGTTAATTCGCTCGAAAAACCGTTGGTTGCAAAAAGCAATTTTTTAGTTTTAAAACTGAAATCATTTACTGCAACTTCGACATGATTTCCTGCTTCTGCATAAGAAATTACAGTTTGTTGATTTAGAATTAAAATATTTTCTGAAACAGCTTGCCTTAGCAACTCCTGCATCATATTTCCAGTATCAATCTGCGCTTCAAACGGATTAAAAATTAAATAATCCTGAATATTCTGAAATCCAAATCGGTCTACTTCTTTAGAAAAAACATCGGCTTTAAAAAGCGGTTTTAAAACTTCATTGATAAACGGAATTTTAGAAACACATTCATTAAACCCAAATTCATCTTCTTTTAAAAACAATTCATATCCGCCGTGAGGTTTAAAATCAATTGCTTGATCTCCCAATCTTTTTCGAAGCAATTGCAAACCTTTCCAGCGTTTTTCGATAAGCGCTACAACATCATCTTCAGAATGCGTTTTTAAATCATCCATAATTTCAGAAAGACTTCCGAAACAAGCAAAACCTGCATTTTTTGTACTGGCGCCTTGTGGCAGCATTCCGCGTTCTAGAACCAGAATTTTAGCCGCGGGAAATCTTTCGCGTAAGCGTAATGCAGTATGAAGACCTACAATTCCGCTGCCCACAATTGTGTAATCGACATTCGTAAACCAATTTTTAAGTTCCCAATAGCTTAGTTCCATTTTCAGAGTTTTTTATAAAAATACTGATTTTTTGATAGCCACAAATTCACGAATTATTTTTTGATAATCTTTGAGAATAAAAATTCGTGAATTCGTGGCGAAAAAATTTATCTCAGAATTTTAACAATAATTGGGATTTGGAATTTAACAACTTGGAATTTAAATGTTGTATTTTTAGCGCACAAAAAATAGAATAATTAATTATGAAAAAAGTAGTATTAACAACCTTAATAATGATGACTTTAAATGCTATCGGACAGAATGTAATGTCACCAGAATTGTTATGGAAATTAGGAAGAGTAACGCCTCTTGGCATTTCTAAAGATGCAAAAAGTGTAGTTTTTAAAGTTTCGACGCCTTCTGTGGCCGATAACAAATCGACTTCTAAAATCTACACAATTCCTGTAAATGGAGGAACTGCAACTGAAATTAAAGACACAAAAGAAATTTTGGCTGATAAAAACATTTCGCCTGACGGAAAATTTGTGGTTTACAATGAAGAAGTAAAACTCGAAAGTGTTTTAGGCAAAGATTTTTATCCAAGTCTAACAAAATCTGATGCTCAAATTTATGATGGTTTAGATTACCGTCACTGGGATACTTGGAACGAAGGAAAATTTAATCACGTTTTTTATAAAGAAAACAAAGATGGCGCAAAAGGAACAGACATCATGAAAGGTGAAACTTTCGATTCTCCGCAAAAACCTTTTGGCGGTGACGAAGATTATATCTGGTCGCCAGACAGCAAAAGCATTTTGTACGTTTGCAAGAAAAAAGCAGGAACTGCTTATGCAATTTCTACAAACACAGATATTTATGAGTACAATTTAGAAACCCAAAAAACAACAAATAAAACCGAAGGCAATTTAGGTTATGATACTGCACCACAATTTTCTCCAACTGGAAATTTATCTTGGTTGCAAATGAAACGCGACGGTTACGAGTCTGATAAAAACGATATTATTGTTGAGTTTAAAGGAATCAAAACTAACTTAACAGCAAACTGGGACGGAACTGTAGATAATTTCATTTGGAGCAAAGACGGTAAAACAGTATTTTTTGTTGCGCCAATTGACGGAACAAAACAACTTTTCTCAGTTAATTTTCCAGGTTTAACTAAAATTGCAATCAACGTTCGTCAATTGACAAACGGAGATTTTGATGTGAATGATTTAATTGGTTTCTCTGGAGAGGACATTATCGTTACAAGAACAGATATGAATCATGCTGGTGAAATTTTTTCTTTCAATTTGAAAAAAAATACTTGGAAACAATTATCAAACATCAATACTGAAACATATAAAACTTTAGCTTTAAGCAAAACCGAAAGACGTTATGTTACTACAACTGACGGTAAAAAAATGCTGGTTTGGGTAATCTTACCTCCAAACTTTGATGCTTCTAAAAAGTATCCAACTTTATTATTCTGCCAAGGAGGACCACAAAGTGCATTGACACAATCGTATTCTTTCCGTTGGAATTTCTCTTTAATGGCTGCAAAAGGTTATGTGGTTGTAGCCCCAAACCGCCGCGGAATGCCTGGACACGGAGTTGAGTGGAATGAGCAAATCAGTAAAGATTGGGGCGGACAAGTTATGGACGATTACCTTTCTGCGATTGATGATGTGGCAAAAGAAAGCTATGTTGACAAAAGCCGTTTAGGTTGCGTTGGTGCTAGTTACGGTGGATATTCTGTATTTTATTTAGCTGGAATTCATAAAAACCGTTTCAAGACTTTTATCGCTCACGATGGAGTTTTCAATACCGTTTCGATGTTAGGAACTACTGAAGAAGTTTTCTTTAACAACTGGGATTTTGGCGGACCATATTGGGAAAAAGATAATGCTGTAGCGCAAAAAGCATATACTACTTTCAACCCTGCAACTTTGGTTCAGAATTGGAATAAGCCAATTTTGATTTTCCAAGGAGGAAAAGATTACCGTGTGCCAATCGGACAAGGACAAGAAGCTTTTCAAGCTGCTCAATTAAGAGGAATCAAAAGTAGATTTGTGTATTTCCCAGACGAAAATCACTGGGTTTTAAAACCACAAAATGCTCAGGTTTGGCAAGGTGAATTCTTTAAATGGTTAGACGAAACTTTATAACACCTAAATACTATATTTTACAGCCGTAGATTTACATAATCTACGGCTGTTTTTATTTTGAGACCTTACAATTATATAACATATTCGGTAGAATTACTCTTCATAAAACAGATTTTTTTAGATAAATTGCAATGTTTTAATAATGCCTAATTCCCAAATCTTTCAGCAAAATATGGAGACCAAAAGAAGTTACACCGCAATCAAAGTTTTATTCAGCTATGTTGCATTATTGGCTTTGGTCGTTACAGTTGGATGGTTTCTATATTCTGAAAATGTTGTTTATAATAAACTTGAAGATAAGATTGCTTTAGAAAAAACCAAAATTCTTAGAGTCAGCAAATTGTATTCTAATGTTTATAAAACTGAGAGTTTAGCCAGACAAACGATTCAGAATAATTCTGAAAAAGATTTTAAAAGTTATTTAATCGAAACCGATTCGCTTCGCAAGCGTATCGACACTTTAAAACAGATTGTTACTACAGAATACCAAAAAACACTTTTGGATAGTGTCACGTATTTCTTGGCCGAAAAGACAGAAAACATCAAACAGTTAAGAGAAATCAAAAATAAAGCTGATGATGAAACTTCTGTAAATAATGCGATTGACGAAATCACTAAAATGGAGTTTAATCTTAGAAAATTGGAACTTCAGGATTTTACTAAAAACCCGAATCAATTAGGAAGTTACCAGCGAAGTGTTCTGCAGCGTTATGTCGATTATTTAAATTCTAACATTCCTGATGACAGCACTAATACGCTGAGCAAAAAGGCTTCAGATTCTATTTTGGCCAATTCTAAAAAGCTCTTGAGTTCTGTAAAAATAAAAGCCGAAAAGAAGAAAGAATCTTTAAATTTTGAAGAAAATAAATTGCTTCAAAATGAAATCGCCATTTCCGATCAGCTTAGAAAAATACTTCGAATTATTGAAAGAGAAATTATCATCAATTCGATAAAAAACAATTCATTAAAGGAAAAATCATTAAAAAGAGTCAACGAAATTGTAACGGCTTCTGCTGTTATCGGTCTATTGCTGACTGTTTTCTTTTCGATTCTAATTGTCAGCGACTATTCGAAATCTCAATTGTACAAGAAACAGCTCGAAATTGCGAATTTTAAAACTAAAAATCTGCTTAAAAGCCGCGAGCAATTAATTTCTACCGTAAGTCATGATTTAAAAACGCCTTTGAGCACCATTGTTGGCTACTCCGAACTTTTGGGCAATTCAGACGTTAATACCAAACAGTCCTATTTCATTAAAAACATTAAAAACTCGTCTGAATATATTACACAGCTTGTTCAGGATTTATTAGATTTTTCTCAGATTGAAGCAGGGAAAATTTCGATAGAAAAAGTTCCGTTTTCGTTACCAGAAATTATTGAAGATGTCGCCAGAAACATTCAAACCGTTTATAAACAAAAAGATATTGATCTTATTATAAATGTAGATGACCAATTTCAGAAACGAATAGTTGGCGATCCATTTCGCTTAAAGCAAATTTTGACCAACATTATTGGAAATGCTTATAAATTTACCGAACAAGGCCATATTCGAATTGCCGCTTACGCGAATGACGATCAGTTCTTTACGATTTCGATTCAAGATACCGGAATTGGAATTGAAAAAGCCAATCAGAAGTTGGTTTTTGAAGAATTTGCACAAGCCAATGAAGGCATTGAAAAGAAATATGGCGGAACCGGTTTGGGATTATCAATATGCCAGAAGATCATTTCTATTTTGGGCGGAAGTTTAAGTCTAGACAGTATTTTTGGAAAAGGAAGCACATTTACTATTCACTTGCCTTTAATATTTGATAGCAGTCAAGGAAATATCCCTTTAAATGAAATCAAAAGCAAGCCATCAAAAAACACTAAAAAACAGACTTTTATAGTTGTAGACGACGATATTAATCTTTTAAATCTAACGAGCGGTGTTTTAAAGCAAGAACAACATCAAGTGTTTGCGTTTACAAATCCGGCCAAAGCTTTAGAAACCATTCAAAACACGCGTTTCGATTTTGTCATTACCGATATTCAAATGCCAGAAATTGATGGTTTTATGTTCTTAGAAAAACTTCGTGAACTTCCTGAAACCATTTTTAAAAACCAGCCAGTAATTGCACTTACTGGACGCACAGATCTTGACCTTTCTGTATACAAAAAAGTCGGCTTCACAACAGTCGTAAAAAAACCGTATTCGCCAAAAATTTTACTGGAAACTATTCAGCATATTTTAGATCATGAAGAAGTGCCGCTAGTTGAATCGACAGAAAATGAAAATCAAAATGCTTCTCAAATGTATTCTCTAGAAACGTTGAAAGATTTTCTAGGTCAAGACGAATCGGCTTTAAAAGAGGTTTTAAAATCTTTTATAGAAACTACTGTTGAAAATACTGAACTTTTAAAAACTGCTGTTGAAGAGAAAAATCACGAAGAAATAAAATCTATTGCGCATCGTATTGCACCAATGTTTAAACAAATTCAAGCCAATAAAATTGGTGATCTCTTAAAAGATCTTGAAAAAGAAGATTTAAACACAATTGATGTGAATGCTACTTATACAGATTTAAATGAAAAAATAAGAGCTCTGTTTGAAGAATTAAAACACGAGATTTAAAACCAACTCTTTCAAAAGTAATTTTTACTCAATATTATATTGCTTCAATTTATTATAAAGTGTTTTTCTGGTAATTTTCAGCAATTTTGCCGCTTCAGATTTATTATTTTGCGCTTTTGACAAGGCATGAATAATAGTCTCTTTTTCGTTTTCAGACAATGAGAAAACTTCATTTGCGCTAGGCTGCTGTTTTTGAATCTGAAAAAATTCTGCCGGAAGGACATCGCTTTCTATAAAATCTCCTCGAGTCAAAAGAGTAGCACGTTTTACGCAATTTTGCAATTCTCGTAAATTTCCTGGCCAGTTGTAATTCTGAAAAATCGAAACTACTTCTGGAGAAAATCCGATCACGTCTTTATCTAACTGTTGATTGGCTTTTTCTAGGAAATAATCGGCAAAAACCATTAAATCTTCTCCACGATCTTTTAAAGATGGCGACTGAATAGAAAACTCATTGATTCTATGGTATAAATCTTCTCTAAAATCGCCGTTTTTTACTGCCTCGCGCAAATCTTCATTAGTAGCTGTAATAATACGTATATCGACGTTTATTTCTTTATTGCTCCCCACAGGCTTAATTTTTCTTTCCTGAAGTGCTCTTAATAATTGAATTTGGTTTTCGTACGAAAGATTTCCGATTTCATCTAAAAATAAAGTTCCGCCATTAGCTGCTTCAAAATATCCTTTTTTGTCGTTTATCGCTCCCGTAAAAGAACCTTTTAAGTGCCCGAAAAATTCGCTCGCCGCCAATTCTTTCGGAATCGCTCCGCAATCTACTGCAATAAAATTATTGTCTTTTCGTCTGCTCTGCTGGTGAATGCTTTTAGCAATGATTTCTTTTCCTGTTCCGCTTTCGCCAATAATCAAAACAGACATATCGGTTGGACTAACCAATTGAATATGATCTAGCAGTTTTTTTGAAGCAACAGAAATTCCTCTAACAAATTCATTTTCTGTTGAAACTGGCTTTTTAGATGCTTTCTTCTTCTTTTCTGGAATCTCAGATTGTTCTTCCTCCGCTTTTGGAGCCTGCAATGCATTGGTAATAACCAAAAGAACTTCATCTGGATTAAAGGGTTTAGAAATATAATCTGCAGCTCCGTTTTTGATGGCTTTTACTGCAGTATTTACATCAGAATAGCCTGTCATTAAAATAACAGGAATATGAGGATGTGAATTTTTAAATTCAGACATCAATCCAATACCATCAGAATCAGGCAAACGAAGGTCTGTCAAAATCAAATCAAATGATTCATTTTTAACTGCTTCACGTGCTTCTGAGGCAGAGAACGCTATCGTTACATCGTACGCTTTTTTGATTAGAAATTTTTCTAATAATTTACAAAACGCAATATCATCTTCTATTACTAATATCTTCGGCATCTGCTTTTAGGGTCTTTTTGCTAAAATAATATTATTAAACTTGTTATTTCATAAAATTATGTAAAAAAAAAGAGATTGCACGACGCAATCTCTTTTTCACCAAAAACATAAATCTAAATTCACCTAATTATATTTTCAACCAGTTACCATTGACATCTGAGTAAACAGTAGCCTTCTGGTCTCCAACTGATATTTCGAGCTTGTACTCTTTTTTTTCGTTTACAAATGCTTTTTCCAGTTTTGCGCCTGGATAAGCGGTCTGCAAGGCTGTTTTTACAGCTGCAGGCACAGCATCTACTGTAACTTCTGTATATTCTGACTGAATGGTTACAGTTGCTTTAGCGTTTTTAGAAACTGGCAACACATTTGCATGAATTGACATTGTTCCTAGAACAACTATTGCTGATAAGATTATTTTTTTCATGATGCTGATTTTTAATTATTTCTTGATAATATTACCAGAAGCATCTGTAAAAATGGTATACTTCTTTTCTCCACTTGAAATTTCAAGTTTATACTCGTTTTTATCGTTTTTATAAGCTTTTTCCAGCTTAGTGTTTGGAAACGATTTTTCAACTGTAGATTTCACTGCTGCTGGCACTTGGTCTGCAGCTACTTCTGTAAATGCATCTTGAAAAATTACTGATTGAGTAATTGAGATTGCTGGAAGAACTGCAGCATTTACTGAAAGACTTCCTAAAACAATCGCTGCTGATAAAACTAACTTTTTCATAATATTTGTGGTTTAAATTATTTTTTAAGAATGTTACCAGAAGCATCTGTATAAACGATCGATTTTTCACCTCGAACGGTTATTTCAATTTTGTACTCCTTTTTATCATTTACCCATGCTTTTTCAAGCACTACACCAGGATAAGCTTCATCTAAGCCTTTCTTCACAGCTGCCGGAACTCCGTCTACTTCTTTATATCCATCCTGATCATTAACTGTCTGCACCATTGGATTGGTTACAGCAGTGGTTTCTGCATGCATCGACAAACTGCCTAAGACAATTGCTGCCGATAAGATTAACTTTTTCATAGTTATAGTTTAAGGGTTAGACTTAATTATTTTTTAATCCAAGTTCCGTCTGCGTTAGCAAAAAGATTTCCTGTTTTATCGCCAACAGTTACTTCAAGTTTGTACTCAGATTTTGTGTTTTTAAATGCTTTAGAAAGCACAGCATCTGGATATGCTTTTTTAAGAGCATCTGTTACAGCTGTCGGAACTTCTTCCAATTTGATTTCTGTATAATCATCTTGGATAGAGATTGTTTTTACGATTGTATTTGAAACTGGAGAAGTTGAAGCAAATGATGTTAAACCTCCCAAAACGATTGCGGCTGATAAAAATAAATTTTTCATGATAGTTGTTTTTTAATATAGTTAATTTGATCTTAGTATTCTTGATACGGATTTTCACAAGACCTTAAGTTTAAGATTATTGTTTAATCCAAGTTCCGTCTGCATTTGCGAAAAGATTTCCAACTTTGTCGCCAACAGTAACGTCTAGTTTATACTGTGCTTTTTCGTTTTTATATGCTTTAGTAATTACTGCTTCTGGATATGCTTTTTTCAAAGCTTCTGTAATAGCAGCTGGTAATTCTTCTAATTTGATTTCTGTGTATTCGTCTTCAATAGAAATCGTTTTTACGATTGTGTTTGATGTTTGTATAGTTGAAGCGAATGAAGTTAAACTTCCTAAAACAATTGCGGCTGATAAAAATAATTTTTTCATAACGTATATATTTAAATTAATAGTTGTTTACGCTTTAAGTAATGAAATTATTATGCCGTAAAAGAAAAGAGCCATGCCAAAGATCGTAAAACACTATATTTAAACACTTTACATCAAATATAGCAAAAAAAGAGAAAATTGAAAAGGTGTGTAAAAGAGAAAAATGTGTGTAATAAGTAAACACTTATAGTGTAACCTTGAAGGGGAATTCCAAATTTTAAATTCCAAATTCCAAGTTTAAAGTTTTATGTTCCAAGTTTGGAATTTGGAATTTGAGATTTGAAGCTTTATAAAAAAAGGCCGTCAATATTGACGGCCTTTAAATTATTCTGGACTATTCATTTTAAATGTATCCATAAATGCAGTTGTATAATCTCCTGCAATATATTTTGGATCATCCATTAATTGTCTGTGGAAAGGGATTGTAGTTTTCACACCTTCAATTACGAACTCATCCAAAGCTCTTCGCATTTTGCTGATAGCTTCTTCACGAGATTGTGCAGTTGTAATTAACTTAGCAATCATTGAATCGTAGTTTGGCGGAATGCTATATCCTGAGTATACGTGAGTATCTAAACGTACTCCGTGTCCTCCTGGCATATGAAGCGTAGTAATTTTTCCTGGTGAAGGACGAAAATCGTTATAAGGATCTTCAGCATTAATACGAACTTCGATAGCATGTAATTGTGGAAGGTAGTTTTTTCCTGAAATTGGAATTCCAGCAGCAACCATAATTTGCTCACGAATCAAATCATAATCGATAACTTGTTCTGTGATTGGGTGCTCAACTTGAATACGAGTATTCATTTCCATGAAGTAGAAGTTTCTGTGTTTATCAACCAAAAACTCTACAGTTCCAGCTCCTTCATATTTAATAAACTCAGCAGCTTTTACAGCAGCTTCCCCCATTCTTGTACGAAGTTCGTCTGTCATGAAAGGTGAAGGTGTTTCTTCAGTAAGTTTTTGGTGACGTCTTTGAACAGAACAATCTCTTTCAGAAAGGTGACATGCTTTACCATAAGAATCTCCAACAACTTGAATTTCGATATGACGTGGCTCTTCAATAAGTTTTTCCATGTACATTCCATCATTACCAAAAGCTGCAGCAGCTTCTTGACGCGCGCTTTCCCAAGCTTTTAAAAGATCTTCCTCTTTCCAGATGGCACGCATACCTTTTCCACCACCACCAGCAGTAGCTTTCATCATTACTGGATAGCCAATTTCTTTAGCTACTTCTTTTGCATGTTCGTATGATTCTAATAAACCGTCTGAACCTGGTACACAAGGAACTCCTGCAGCTTTCATTGTTTCTTTTGCAGTAGCTTTATCTCCCATTCGGTCGATCATTTCTGGAGCTGCACCGATAAATTTAATTCCGTGCTCTTGACAGATTTTAGAGAATTTAGCATTCTCAGAAAGAAATCCATAACCTGGATGAATTGCATCTGCGTTTGTAATTTCTGCAGCTGCAATAATATTTGACATTTTCAAATACGATAAGTTACTCGGAGGAGGACCAATACAAACCGCTTCGTCAGCAAATTTAACATGTAAACTTTCTGCGTCGGCTGTAGAGTAAACTGCAACAGTTTTAATTCCCATTTCCTTACATGTACGAATTACACGTAGTGCAATTTCTCCTCTATTCGCAATTAATATTTTTTTAAACATCTTATTTTAATTAGATAATTAGACAATTTGATAATTAGATAATTTTAGATGATTAACAAAACTTTTTTCGAACCATTCTAAAATCTAAAATCTAAAATCTAAATTTATTTATGATGGATCTACTAAGAATAAAGGTTGGTCAAATTCAACTGGAGACATATCGTCAACAAGAATTTTTACAATTTTACCAGAAACTTCAGATTCGATTTCGTTGAATAATTTCATTGCTTCAATTACGCAAAGAACATCACCTTTAGATACAGTGCTTCCAACTTCTGTGAAAACTGGTTTATCTGGAGATGGTTTTCTATAGAATGTTCCAATGATTGGAGATTTTATAGTAACATATTTAGAATCGTCAGAAGCAGGTTTCTCCGGAGTTACACTTACAACTGTTGGAGCTGTAACTTGTGGAACTGCCGCTTGAGGTAAAGCTGCTTGAGTTGGTAATTGCTGTACATAAGTTGCCTCAGTTACATTTGTTTCTAAAGTTGTTCTGATCGTGATTTTTACATCATCCATTTCTAACTTCACTTCTGCAACGCCCGAATTTGCAACAAATTTGATTAGGTTTTGAATTTCTTTTAAATCCATAATGATTCGTGTTTAGTTTTAATTTATTTCTTATCGTAAGCCCATTTTAAATAGATAGATCCCCAAGTGAATCCACCACCAAAAGCGGCAAAGATAACATTATCTCCTTTTTTAAGCTTATCTTCAAAGTCAGCCAATACTAATGGTAAAGTTCCAGAAGTAGTATTACCGTATCTCTCAATGTTTACCAGCACTTTAGACTCATCTAATTCTAACCTTCCTGCAGTAGCATCGATAATACGTTTGTTAGCTTGATGCGGTACTAACCAGTCCACATCTTGATTTGTCAAATTATTTCTTTGTAAAATCAATTCGCTGGCATCAGCCATATTAGTTACAGCATATTTGAAAACAGTTTTACCGTCTTGCATAATATTGTGCTGTCTGTTTTTTATAGTTTCTTCTGAAGGCGGAATCAAAGAACCTCCTGCGGGAATTTTAAGAAAATCTCGTCCAACACCATCACTTCTTAAATACTCATCCTGCAATCCTAAACCTTCATAATTTGGTTCGAAAAGAACTGCACCAGCTCCATCTCCAAAAATAATACAAGTTGCTCTGTCTGTATAGTCTACAATTGATGACATTTTATCAGCACCAATTAAAAGCACTTTTTTGTAACGTCCTGACTGAACATATGCTGCAGCTGTCGACATTCCGTATAAGAAACTTGAACATGCAGCCTGCAAATCGTATGAGAATGCATTTGTTGCCCCAATTTCTGTAGCAACATAGACTCCTGTAGAAGCGACCATCATATCTGGTGTTGCAGTTGCCATTATAATCATATCAATCTCAAGCGGATCAATATTTGCTTTTGCAATTAAATCCTTTGCTGCTTGTATCGCAAGGTACGAAGTACCTTTATCAGCATCTTTAAGAATTCTTCTTTCTTTAATTCCTGTTCGAGCGGTAATCCACTCATCATTGGTATCAACCATTGTTTCTAGTACTTGGTTCGAAAGAACGAAGTCAGGAACATAAGCTCCAACAGCGGTAATTGCGGCTGTGATTGTATTCATTATATTCTATTATTTTCCTTTCAAATTATCATTAATTTGAAAAATTTTTAAAAGGCTTGAAAATTACAAAAAAAAACGTAACGAATTTGTCTATATTTTCCTAAAAAACGAAAATTATAACCAACAAAAAAAACTCTCACTATGTGAGAGTTCTAGTATAATTTACAAAAACGTATTAAGCAACCGCTTCAGATTTATCGATAACAACTTGCCCTCTGTAGTACATTTTACCTTCATGCCAGTAAGCTCTGTGGTATAAATGTGCCTCACCTGTAATAGGACATGTAGCGATTTGAGCTACAGTAGCTTTGTAATGTGTTCTTCTCTTATCTCTTCTTGTTTTCGAGGTTTTTCTCTTAGGATGTGCCATTTTACTATATTATTTATCCGTTAATAGTTTCTTTAATTTTTCCCAACGCGGGTCAATATCTTCTTCTTTGTTACTCTCTTCCTTTTGTTCTTTCACACTTAACTCATTCAATTTTGTTAAAGCTTCTGTTTGCAGACTTCCATCTTTAACACCTGGATGAATTCTTTTTTGAGGTACTGAAAGCGCGATCATTTCATAAATATACTGCGCAACATCTATCTCATGTTCACCATGTGGCAAAATCAACAACTCTTCATTATCATTATTAAATTCCTCTCCAAAGCGAACTATTAACTTCATTTTCCCTTTTATAGGTAAATCAAAATCTTCGCCTGTTAGATCACAAGGCACATTTACTGTTCCTTTGTGTTTGAATTCTAATTCTAACATAGTACTTTTCTTTTCGAAAAGCAAATTGACTTTAATATCCGAACTTTGAAACTCATCGTACTCAAAATTCTTAAAGAACTCGTTATTTATCTGATACTCAAAATGGTGTTTTCCTAGTTTTAATCCTACGAAAGGAATTAAAAATTCTTTTGTTTTGCTCATTTCAACATCAATTTGAACAATTCAAATCTAAAACTAGATATCTGAATTGGGGTGCAAAGATATAAAATTATTACAAATCTAATAATCTTATTCACCTTTTTTTGTTTATAACTGTTTTTCTTTTATTTTAAGAGGTTTTTGGCTAATCTCCTCATACTGATTACGCGAGCGAAAAATATCGATTGCAAGATAGACTGCCTCTTTAAACGAATTGTAATCTGCCATGTCTTTTCCAGCAATATCATAAGCCGTACCGTGATCTGGAGAGGTTCTAACTCTATTTAGACCTGCCGTATAATTAACTCCTTTTCCAAAAGACAATGTTTTAAACGGAATTAATCCCTGATCGTGATACATTGCTACAATAGCATCATATTTTTCATACTGACTGCTTCCAAAAAAACCATCCGCAGGAAATGGACCAAAAACCATTGTTCCTGAATCAAAGATTTTCTTTAAAGTTGGCTTTAAAATCAAATCATCTTCTTTCCCAATCACTCCCCCATCACCAGCATGCGGATTTAATCCTAAAACTGCAATTTTTGGTTTCACAATACTAAAATCCTGAACTAGAGATTTTCTAATAGTTTCTATTTTTTTAGTAATTAATTCCTCAGTCAAATGAGAAGCCACTTCATTTAAAGGCACATGATCTGTAATCAAACCTACCCTTAAATTATCCTGCACCATCATCATCAAAGCATCGCCCTCTAATTCCTGATTTAAATAATCGGTGTGGCCTGGAAATTTAAAATCTTCAGACTGTATATTATATTTATTAATAGGAGCTGTCACCAGAACATCAATTTCGCTATCTTTCAAAGCTTTTGTTGCTGCCGTAAAAGATTTTATAGCATACTCACCTATTTTAGGATCATTTACTCCAAAATTTATATCAACTCCTTCTCTCCAAAGATTCAAAACATTTACTTTCCCTGGTATAACTTGATCTAATTTATCAACTCCGTGAAATTGAACTGTTGATGTAAAGCTTTTTCTAACGAATGAAAGAATTTTAGCATTTGCAAAAATAACCGGCGTACACAATTCCAACATACGAGAATCTTCGAATGTTTTCAGTATAACTTCGCTTCCAATACCGTTTAAATCTCCAACTGAAATTCCAACAATTATATTTTCTGCTTTTTTATTCATGAGCTCAGTTTATTTATTACTAATTTTGATGTGCAAATTTAGTAAAATAAAACCACAATGTTTACAGGAATTATAGAAACACTCGGGAGGATTCACGAAATTCAAAAAGATCAAAACAATCTTCACATAACAGTTGACTCATCAATAACTCACGAATTAAAAATAGATCAGAGCGTCTCGCACAACGGAATATGCCTCACAGTTGTAGCCATTAAAGATTCTCTATATACAGTAACTGCAATTGACGAAACTATTTTAAAAACCAATATCGGCGATTGGCAGGTCGGCGATATCGTTAATTTAGAAAGAGGAATGAAACTCGGAGATCGTCTTGACGGGCATATTGTACAAGGACACGTAGACCAAACAGGAACTTGCATCAAAATTGAAGAAGCAAACGGAAGCTGGAATTATACTTTTGAGTACGACAAAACCCAAAACAACATCACGATCGAAAAAGGTTCGATTACAATAAATGGAGTAAGTCTTACCGTTGTAAATTCTAAAACGAATGAATTTAGCGTCTCAATTATTCCGTACACTTATGAACACACTAATTTTAAAGATTTCAAAGTTGGAACAAAAATCAACCTTGAATTTGATGTAGTCGGAAAATATATTTCCAGGCTTTATTCGATCAATAAATAGCCCTGTCGTTTATCCATAAAAAAGGCTTCAATTTAAATTGAAGCCTTTTTTATTTGATTTCTATATATCGCAGTTAACCCTAAAGCTAGACCTCCAATTACTAAAATTATAATATTTTGATCTATTGGTATATTTCCTTGTTCATTACAAGGAATACCGTCTGAATCATCGCAGTCACCTGCAGTCATAGTTTTGGAACTTAAGTTCGGCGCTGGAGGGCCGCTCTCAGTTTCAGCTGTAACTAATAAAACATTTAAAAATAAGGCGATTACTAAAAATGGGGCTTTTAGATTTTTCATAAATTCAAGCTATTGCAAAATGCAAGTCTAGATAATTATCGATAAATATTCTTTAATAGAAATTTCGCACAAATGCATTCCTACTTCCAAAATCTTGGAACAAAAGTATAAGTTTTTTACAGAAAAGCAACTTTTAATTTAAAAAAGCCGAAACAAATTTTAACATTTTATTTTTCAGATTACACTAATCCTTTTCTGAAAACGTTCTAGACGACAATCTCTTTTTTTTCAACGCTATCCAATACAATCACGAGCTTATAAGAATTTACTTATTCTAAGCAAAACTGTTGCATTCGAATAAATTCATATATAAAAAAGTAATTGGATTAATTTCTAAGCACACGAGAGAATATTATCAAATTAATATATTTGTACAATCCAATTCAGACGCATCTCAATCATAATCAAAATGAAAAACAAATATACAGTCGGAAGTTTATATGCAGGCGTGGGCGGTATTTGTTTAGGTTTCGAAAATGCAGGTTTCAAATTGGAATGGGCAAATGAATTTGACAAAAAAGCCTGTGTAACTTACCGAAACAATTTTGAGCACAAACTTATTGAAGGCGATGTAATGCAGCTCGATGTAAAGAAACTCAACAAAATAGACATTCTTACCGCTGGTTTTCCTTGCCAGCCTTTTTCTCTTGCGGGCCACAGAAAAGGCTTTAAAGACAGCAGAGGGAATCATTTTTTCAAAATATTAGATTTTATTGATGAAATGAGACCTAAAGTGGTATTTCTCGAAAATGTCAAAAATTTGAAAGGCCATGACAAAGGAAATACCATGAAAGTAATTCAGCGTGAAATCAAAAAACGCAATTACACTTTTGACAGCGCCATCTTAAATACTAAAGATTTTGGAAACATTCCACACAACCGCGAACGAATTTTCATGATTGCGTTTGATAAGGATTTCGTCAAAAAAGGTTTTAAATTTAATTTTCCTAAAAAAGAAGAATTAACCCAAAAAGTTACCGATTTAATCATAAAAGAAAAAGTCGATAAAAAATTCTATTACACAGAAGACAAATACATGTATAACACACTGAAAGAATCGGTTGTGAGAGAAGATAGAATTTATCAGTTCAGAAGACATTACGTACGAGAAAACAAAAAAGAAGTGTGCCCTACTCTAACTGCAAATATGGGAACTGGCGGACACAACGTTCCAATTATCACAACAGAATTCGGTTTTAGAAAATTAACTCCAAGAGAGTGTTTTCGCTTTCAAGGCTTTCCTGACAGTTATAAATTGCCTAAGATTTCTAATTCTAGTCTTTACAAGCAAGCGGGTAATTCGGTAAGCATGCCAGTTATTGAGAGACTTGCTTCAGAAATATTCAAATGCATTGAAAAGATCGAAGCCAAACAATTAAAAGCAGAAAAGGTTTAAATACTCAAAAGCATAATCGTTCCTTCGATTTTTGCCAGACAGACTTCAAGGTTTCTCTCAATATCTTTACTCCAAAATCTAAGAACAGTCCAATTTTTATTAATTAGAAAAGAATTGACTTCTTCATCTCGCTGTATATTCCTTTCAATTTTCGGAATCCAATATTCTCGATTCGTTTTAATTCTTAATTGTTCCGTTTCCCAATCTTTTCCATGAAAGAATTCGCTATCAACAAAAATGGCAATTTTATATTTGGCAAAAGTAAGATCAGGTCTTCCAAATATCTTTTTATTATTTTTTCGATATCTGTAGCCTAATTTCCATAATGCTTTTGCAAGCCTTACTTCGCCTTTTGTAGCAGTACTTTTTATCGCCTGCATAGTTTTTCTCCTCTGTTCGGGAGTCAATCTATCCATCTGAAGATTAAATTTGTTTCGGATGGATAAAGTTAAAACATTTTAAAGGAATAAATATTCAATTATGGAGCGTCAAAATTTCAATTTTCACATTTTAAAAGTGCCAAAAAACAAAAAAGCCTCTACATTTCTGTAAAGGCTTTGTACTTCTAAAAGAGTGGTCCCACCTGGGCTCGAACCAGGGACCACCTGATTATGAGTCAGGTGCTCTAACCAGCTGAGCTATAGGACCGGTTTAGAGGATGCAATATTACTACTATTTTTCATTCACTCCAAATATTTTAAGACATCATTTGAATTTTATTTTAAATCTTTTTTTGAATCTCAAAAACGAAATTGATTTTCAACATCTTATTCAAAAATTAAAATGCCATTTTTTTATTTAATTTCTTGACAAAGTTCCACCAAAACACCATTTGTATTCTTCGGATGCAGAAAAACAACCAATTTATTGTCGGCTCCTTTCTTTGGAACTTCGTTAATCAAGACAAAACCTTCGTTTTTTAGACGAGCAATTTCAGCTTCGATATCATCAACATCAAAAGCAATGTGATGAATGCCTTCACCTTTTTTCTCCAAAAACTTAGCAATTGGACTTTCAGGATTTGTCGCAACCAAAAGTTCGATTTTATTATTTCCCGTTTGAAAAAAAGAGGTTAAAACGCCTTCGCTTTCTACAGCTTCCATTTTATAAGACGGTACGCCAAGCATTTTTTCAAACAAAATATTGGCATCATTCATGTTTTTTACTGCAATCCCGATATGCTCTATTTTATTTACCATTTCTCTATCTTGATTGATTTATATAAGTATTAAAATAACCACATTCTGCAATTACATCCTGATAATATTTCGTATCAGAATAGTCTTTTCTCAACGCTTTAAATGAGTTCCAGGCAATAAAATTAACTTTATCATCTTGAATTTCCCAATAGCTCTTTAATGCATTATATTTTTTATTGTAATAATCATTTCTTTCACATTTCGAAATCAGATACAAACATTTTGCTTTTTGTTCTTTGTTTGATGCTGCTTCAAAAGCTTTTTGATAATACATTTTCGAAACCGAATTATTCGTAATCATTTCTTTCATTGTATTTCTAAATGAATATGGACTAGAACCATAACCAACAATATTATTTTCATAGAAAGTTCTTCCGTTTCCAAAATGAGAAATATTATAAAACGCATTTCCTAACAAAAGACTATTCGTATAAACATCTTCTTTCTGAGCCAATTTATCTTGCATTTCTTTTATTGTAGTCAAGAAATCCATGAAAGTATATTTTCTTTTCTGATACGCCGCGTGATCACAATCATGACAGTCTTTTATACTTCCGTTAAACGGATTTCCTAAGAATTTATAATATTGAACCGAATCGGTTTGTTTCATGAACTCGATTGCTTCCGGAATTTTGTTTTTGAATGTTGACTGAACTGCTTGAAAATTATTAATATCTTTCAGTTTCAAACTATAAATTCCTGCTCCAATATTTTCTATTTCAGTTTTATTTGGTTTAGCCAAAAATGTTTTAATTCCTAATAGTTTCTTCTCATCATCATAAAACGAATTTCCATCATTCCAATAACTATAACGAGATTCACCAAAAATTTCAGCCATAACCAAATTGCCACTTTCTTTATAAAGATTTGACAGATAACTTCTGCTCCATGATGAAGCATTCTGATAACGAAATTCTTGTCCTTTATAATTTTTAGGAAGTTCATAATACAGCCAATTCAAATCGGCTAGAATTGTTTTTTCATTTTTACCTGTCAGTTTATCTATCTTGCTCAAATTGTTTACAAAACGCAATAATCGAATTTGATATTTAGCCAATTCCGTTTTTGGAAGCGTTTTCTCTGCCTTATCATAGTTCTTATCAGCATTGGTATAATCGCCTTTTAGCGTTTGAAGATACCCAATTGAAAGATCCCATAAATATGGTTTTTCGGTATTTCCGGCAGCGGAAATTTTTGCAATTAAATCAACTGCACTATTGTCAACTTTTGCTTTATTTTCATTTTTATTCTCTGCAACAGTCTGTGGTGTTGGCGGTTTGCTATAATCTGCACTACTCACCTGAAATGAATTGTTTATTTTTTGTTCTAGCGAATTCACCAATCTCGTTCCAAGATAATTTAAATGTTCACTTTTTGGATCTAACTCGTAGATTTTTTCAATCGCTTGCTTTTCATCTTTGTAATATCCGTGAATTGCCCAAAGTGCAGCTTTTTCTTTATTGCTTTTTGCCATGGCTAAAGCTTTAGTCCAATCTGATTCGTTTTTTGGTTTAAAACTATAAGCCGTAACCACTCTTAATTCTGGACATTTATCAAAAACCTGAGCATATAAATAATTAGAAGTTGCATATTTTTTTTGCTTATAATTGATTCCGGCAACATACGCCAAAGCACGATAGTACAAAGTGTTTTTTGCAACAGAACTTTCGGTTTTATTAAAAAAGTCAATTGCTTTTTGTTTGTCATTACTATAAAAACGCGCTTTCATAGTCAGAAACCAATATCTGTTTTTCAAAAACGGGTCTGACAAAGTATTGTACACATTTTCTATAGACTGAATCATCTTGGCATCATTGAAAGTTTTTGCCACAACAGGATCATAACTCCAATAATCTTCGCCAATTGAAACCGTTTCAATTTTCTGAGCCAAATACAAAAATTCGACAAAGTTTTTCACTTTATCATCTTTCAAATTCAGCTTTTTACCCCATTTCTGAGAGCTTTTGTTTTCTTTTTTTGTTTTATAAAAAACATGCAAGTCTTCTATTTCTTCTTTGTTTTTGATGGCATTTTTTTCATCAGAGTAATATCTTGGCTTTTCATCTCCAATTAAAAAATAATTCACTGTCGTTGTATCTACTTTTCCTTTAAGATAATCTGCCCAATCTGATTTTATGTTTTTGTTAAAACGAGAATTATGCTGGGTATCAAAACCGATTCCGTAGAAAATCCCACCCGATAAAAACAAAGGCGAGTATGATTTGTCGGCAAAAGTTTCTGGAGTAAAGTTTGAATTATAAGCACCAAAATAATCCCAATCTCCATCTGCGCAGGCATAAATTATTCCGCAGGCAAAAAGGAATGCGGCACTAAAACCAAGAAACAACTTGCTTAAAAATATTCTTTTCATAATTATTTAAATTGAATTCGTCTAAATCGTAAAATATAATTTCGTTTGGCTTTTCGACAAGATTGTCTTGCAAATCTTCTGCCATTTCTTTTAAATCTCCTGTTTTAATTTCCTCTATTTTCAAGAGATCATTTTCTTCATAAAAAACACCATTTTTATAATTGGAATGTTTTGCCTTGAAAAAAATTGGGCTTGTTTTTTCAAAATCAGAATCTTTCTCTAATGTTGAAACGCTCATTTTAGAACGAAGTCCGATCACTTTATTGTCTCTAATATGAACTCCCCAAGAATAAATTGGAAATGCAAAATCGAGATGCAACGGATATTTCTTTAAACTCTTAAGATATCGCTCTGCCACTTTCTGATCGTAAATAGAATTTAACGAATCTGGCGCAATCGAACCCATATTATAATACATCAGAACTCCAGAATCTACATTTGGGATTTTTGTCTTTTTGAAGTATTTCACCTGATGCAGTCGAATGGTCGCTGAAAGTTTCTTTTTCGAAAGCTTTTTAAAAGTCTCTATAAACTTCAAATAATTCTCTTTGCTATTCAGTGTCCAATCGCAGTCAATTTGAATTTCTTGACAAGAAATTTTGTTTTTAAAATTGATTTGTTCTATAAAATCAAAAGTTTTTTGAGCCAGATTTTCTACATCGAGATTGGGTTGCAACATGACCTTGTTTTGAATAAAAACTACTGGAACAATTGTATATTCTTTTGGATTTTCTTCAAATCGGATTGGGCTAATGGGAATTGGAAAATTTGTTTCTGGATGGAGTCTGATGTCAAAATACCTCACATACAGTTTTTGAACATTATTCTCATCCAAAACTTTTTTTTCTGTATTTGAAAATTTGAACATCGTTTTCCAGTAATAAAAGGAGATTACAGGTTTTTCATTTTTAGTGCATGACAACATTAAAAAAAGAAACAAAACTGGAAAAAATCGCTTGAACAAAACTTAGAAATTACATTTTAGTTCAAAAGTAAGAAATTATATCATTTTAAAATATTTAAATCACTATTTTTTTAGAAGATTCGCAAAAATCCTAAATCCTAATAAATGGCTAAAAAATTTCAATTAAAGCAAATATAATCGTTATTTTGTGCAATCAAATTGAAAAACCGTTATGTTGAAAAACACACTTAAATACATTGCATTTATAATTTTAATATCAATGATAAGCTGCGCCAAAAGAGGCAGCATTACCGGCGGTTTAAAAGATACACTTGCTCCTGTTTTGGTTTCGAGTTATCCCGAAAACTACAGTACAAATTTCAAAGGAAACACTATTACTCTGAATTTTGACGAATATATCAAACTGAAAAACACCAATAAACAATTAATCATTTCTCCTCCGTTTAAAAATGAGCCATTAATCACGCCCCAGAGTGTTAGTAAATTTATAAAGATAGAAATTCGAGACACTTTGCAACCAAACACTACTTACAGTTTAAATTTCGGGCAAGCAATTCAAGACAATAATGAAGGAAATGCTTTAAATCAGTTCAAATACATTTTCTCAACAGGATCGCATATTGATTCACTTAAATTGAACGGAAGAATTAAAGATGCTTACGGAAAATATGTTGACAATTTTGTTTCGGTAATGCTATACGAAGTAAATGATAAATTTAAAGATTCTACCATTTACAAAGAATTTCCACGCTATATTACCAACACTTTGGACAGTATGCGAACTTTTCAGTTTGAAAATTTAAAAGAAGGAAAATATCTTTTGGTCGCTTTAAAAGACAAAGGATCAAACAATAAATTTAATCCGAAAGATGACAAAATCGGTTTCTTGAAGAACTATATCACAGTTCCGTCAGATACTGTTTACGAATTAGAATTATTTAAAGAAACGCTTCCGCTAAAAGCTTTCAAACCTATCCAAGCATCTGGAAACCGCCTATATCTTCCATATGAAGGAAAACAGAATTTCAAGAATTCAAAACCAAAAATTACGCTAAAAAATGGCAATGAAGTTCTGGAAACTATTGTCACACAATTTCCTAAAAAAGATTCACTTCAAGTTTGGTACAAACCTGTTAAAGCCGATTCGCTATCAATGGAAGTTGAAAAAGGAAATTACAAGAAAAGATTTTCTTTTAAAATTAAAGCTTTGAAAAAAGACACTTTAAATATCAAAGCGTTACAAAATGGACAACTTAATTTTAGAGAACGATTTACATTGGAAAGCGAAACTCCATTGGTAAAATTTGATAAATCTAAAATCAGATTGGTAAACAAAGATTCTGTTGCTGTTCCTTACACCACAGAATACGACGAATTTGACCAGAAACTCTATATAGATTTTAAGAAAGAACCTTTGGACAAGTATAATTTCACTTTCTTTCCAGGTGCTTTGACCGATTTCTACGAAAAAACAAACGATACTTTATCATATAAACTCGCCACTAAAGAATATGCCGATTACGGAAACATTATTTTGAATCTTAAAAATGTAAAACGTTTTCCTATCATTGTTGAACTGACTAACAAAAAAGGAGATGTTGTTTTGGCAGAAGGATATTCTGAAGGCGAAACTACATTAGAATTCAATTTACTTCAACCAGATGTTTTCACGGTTCGTGTTATTTATGATGATAACAAAAATAAACAATACGACACTGGTAGTTTCTTAGAAAAAAAATACGCCGAAGAGGTTTTTTACAACCAGGAAGAATTTGATGTCCGCGCCAATTGGGATCGGAACGAAACTATTGACCTGAGTATCCCTTTTAATCCAGAAGTTGAGAAAAAACAGGACGATAAAAAGAGAAAAGACGCAGAAAAAAAACGAAAAGCTTTCTAAAACTTGATTTCGAACTGATCTCTATCGCTTAAAAAGTCTAATTTTTTACGCGTCTCATACATGGTGTTTTTGTCCAATTCTACGACAAAGACACCATTTTTTTCTTGTGGTTCTAAAATATAATTGCCTAAGAAATCTATTGCTTGCGAATGGCCTATATGTTCATAATTGTGAGCATCCCTCCCTATTCTATTTACTCCAATTACATACGAAAGATTTTCTATTGCTCGAGCTTTTAGCAAAGCATCCCAAGCACTGGTACGCACTTTTGGCCAATTAGCCACATACAAAATCAGGTCGTAATTTTCTACATTTCGAACAAAAACCGGAAATCTCAAATCGTAACAAACCTGAAGGCATATTTTCCAATCCAGATAATCTACAATTACCTTTTGGTTTCCGCGAGTATACACCTTGTCTTCGCCCGCCAGAGAAAAAGAATGTCTTTTATCGTAATATTGAATTTCGCCTGACGGAAAAACAAAAATCATACGATTGTAATACTTTCCATTTTCGGCAATAACTACACTTCCCGTAATTGCGGTATTTTTTTGCTTTGCTTTAAACTTCATCCATCCAATTGTTTCGCCTTGCATAGTTTCAGCAACTTCAGAAGCATTCATTGTAAATCCTGTAGAAAACATTTCAGGAAGCACAATCAAATTTACTTCCGAATCAATTTCATTGATTTTTGAATCAAAGTTTTCTCTGTTTTTACTGGCATTCTGCCAAAAAAGATCGGTTTGGATTAAAGCTATTTTCATTTTTATAATTGTATAAAAGTCAAAAGCGTTTTGAAATTAGACCACAATAAGACTCGGAACAGCGCTTTTGTATGGCTGCAGTTTTTCGTGAGTTGGTTCTACTTCTGTAATTACATAATTCACCTCAGATAAATTGGCAATTTTCATTTTAAGAACCGTATTCAGCTTTTCAGTAATGGTTAAAACCGCTGTTTTTCTAGAAGCATTGATCATGGCTTTTTTCACCTGAACCGTTTCCCAATCAGAATCAGAATAACCGCCATCTACATCAAGAGCATTTGTACCTAAAACCAAAAGATCTGCTTTTATACTTGCTAATTGCTGAAAAGCTTCTCCGCTTATACACATCTGGCTGTAAGAAGAAATGCTTCCGCCAATCATGATGGTTTTGATATTGGGTTTATCCAAAAGCTGAACAGCCGTCAAAGCAGTAATAGTAAAAACAGTCAGATTAAGATCGTTCGGAATTAATCGGATGAATTCACGAATAGTTGTTCCTCCGTCAACAATTAAAACCATTCCGTCATGAAGAAGATCAACAGCTTTTTGAGCGATAACTTGTTTTGCTTCTACAGCATAAGTCTGATTCAACGAAGAATAGTGATATCCTTTTGTCATCGCACCGCCTTTTACTTTAATTATAAGTGCTTCGGCGTCAAGTTCATTAATATCACGGCGAACAGTATCCTCGGAAACACCAAGTTTAGCCGAAAGAGTTTCAAAACTAACACGTGTGTGCAGGTTAATCTCTTTTAGGATATGATTTTTACGTTCTTCTTTGCTGTAATTTAAAACTTCATTTTCAGTGCTCATGCCAATTATTTTTTTCTACTTACAAAAATAAGAATTTAAATGTAGCCTAAGAAGTGGTTAAACCTGAAAAAAGATTTTCTAGGCTTATTATGCTTGTTAAGAGAAAGAATTAAAGAAAAAATAGCAACTAAGCTTATTAAAATAAAAAAACGCATCCAAATTAATGAATGCGTTTTTTCAAATATACTAAATTGTGTATTATCCTTTCAAGCTTGCTGCTAAATACTCACGGTTCATACGCGCGATATTTTCAAGTGAAATTCCTTTTGGACATTCGATTTCACAAGCTCCTGTATTTGTACAGTTACCGAAACCTTCTAAATCCATTTGGTGAACCATGTTTAATACACGGTCAGTAGCTTCAACTTTACCTTGTGGCAATAATGCATATTGAGAAACTTTTGCAGAAACGAATAACATTGCTGAAGAGTTTTTACATGTTGCAACACAAGCTCCACAACCAATACAAGCTGCCGCGTCGAATGACTTATCTGCATCTGCTTTTGGAATTGGAATAGTATTCGCATCGATTGTGTTTCCTGAAGTATTTACAGAAATAAATCCTCCAGCGTGCTGAATTCTATCAAAAGAACTTCTGTCAACCACTAAGTCTTTAATTACAGGGAAAGCTTTTGCTCTAAATGGCTCGATAAAAATCGTATCGCCATCTTTAAACATACGCATGTGCAATTGACAAGTTGTAACACCTCTGTCTGGTCCGTGTGCTTCTCCGTTGATGAACAAAGAACACATTCCGCAGATTCCTTCACGACAATCGTGGTCAAATGCTACAGGCTCTTCTCCTTTGTTGATTAAACCTTCGTTAAGAACGTCTAACATTTCAAGGAAAGACATGTCTGGTTCGATTCCATCGATAGGATATTCTACAATCCCTCCTTTATCTTGAGCGTTTTTTTGACGCCATATTTTTAATGTAAGTTTCATACCTTTTTCGTTTGAAAGTCATAAAGTCGAAAGTCGAAAGTCGCTTGGCACATTTTGCCTTTTGACTTTAAGACTTTGGGCTTTCGACCAAATTCTTATTTATAACTTCTTTGAACTAATTTAATGTTTTCGTAATTAAGAGGTTCTTTGTGTAACACTGCATCACTTGGTTTTCCTTTGTATTCCCAAGCTGCAACGTATGCAAAGTTTTCGTCGTCACGAAGTGCTTCTCCTTCTTCTGTCTGGTATTCCTCACGGAAGTGGCCTCCACAAGATTCGTTACGGTGTAAAGCATCTTTTGCGAACAATTCTCCTAATTCTAAGAAATCGGCAACACGAGTCGCTTTTTCCAATTCCTGATTAAATTCGTAAGCGCTTCCAGGAACTTTTACATCTCTATAAAACTCTTCACGCAAAGCAGCAATTTCTTCGATAGCCTCAGTTAAACCTTTAGCATTACGAGCCATACCCACTTTGTTCCACATGATTTTTCCAAGTTTTTTGTGGAAATAATCTACAGAATGTTTACCGTTGTTATTGATAAATTTGTTGATTTGATCTACAACTGCTTTTTCAGCTTCAACGAATTCTGGCAAGTCTGTAGAAATTGGTCCCATTTTAATATCTGGAGCTAAGTAATCTCCGATAGTGTATGGCAATACGAAATATCCATCAGCTAAACCTTGCATTAAAGCAGAAGCTCCAAGTCTGTTTGCACCGTGATCAGAGAAGTTAGATTCTCCAATTGAGAAACATCCAGGAATAGTAGTCATTAAGTTATAATCAACCCAAGTTCCACCCATTGTGTAGTGAACCGCTGGGTAAATCATCATTGGCGTTACATAAGGATCTTCGTCAACAATCTTCAAGTACATTTGGAATAAGTTTCCGTATTTACTTTTCACGATATCAGTTCCTAATTTAGTAACTAAAGCTTTATCATTTTCATTCAATCCTTTTACGTGAGCAGCTTCTTTTCCGTAACGCTCGATAGCAGCCGCGAAATCTAAATAAACTGCTTCTCCAGTTTTGTTAACTCCAAAACCAGCATCACATCTTTCTTTAGCCGCACGAGATGCAACGTCACGAGGAACTAAGTTACCAAAAGCAGGATATCTTCTTTCCAAGAAATAATCTCTTTCGTCTTCAGATAAATCAATTGCTTTTTTCTTTCCTTCACGGATAGCCTGAGCATCTTCTAATTTTTTAGGCACCCAAATACGACCGTCATTACGTAAAGATTCAGACATCAAAGTCAATTTAGACTGGTGATCTCCAGAAACCGGAATACATGTTGGGTGAATTTGTGTATAACAAGGATTTGCGAAAAACGCTCCTTTTTTATGAATTTTCCAAGCTGCTGTTGCGTTACTTCCCATAGCATTTGTTGAAAGGAAAAATACGTTTCCGTATCCTCCAGAACCAATTACTACCGCGTGAGCAGAATGTCTTTCTATTTTTCCTGTGATTAAGTCACGAGCGATAATACCTCTCGCTTTTCCGTTCACGATTACAATGTCAAGCATTTCGTGACGGTTGTACATTTTAATTTTTCCACGACCAATCTGACGGTTCATTGCAGAATAAGCTCCTAACAATAATTGTTGTCCAGTTTGCCCTTGCGCATAAAATGTACGAGAAACCAAAGTTCCTCCAAAAGAACGGTTATCTAAAAGTCCGCCATATTCACGAGCCAATGGCACCCCTTGAGCCACACATTGGTCAATAATGTTAGCAGAAACTTCAGCCAAACGATAAACGTTTGCCTCACGTGCACGGTAGTCACCTCCTTTTACGGTATCGTAAAACAATCTGTAAACTGAGTCACCGTCACCTTTATAGTTTTTTGCTGCGTTGATACCTCCTTGTGCAGCAATAGAGTGCGCACGACGTGGAGAATCTTGGAAGCAGAATGCTTTTACGTTATATCCTAACTCAGCCAAAGTAGCCGCAGCCGAACCTCCAGCCAAACCTGTACCCACAACGATAATATCAAGATTACGTTTGTTGGCAGGGTTTACTAAATTAATATGATCTTTATAATTTGTCCATTTGTCCGCAATAGGACCATTTGGAATTTTTGAATCTAATGCCATTATAATTTTATATTAATTATTGAAATGATGAAATAAAGCGATAATCACGAAAAGAGCTGGAACTACAACCGCAAACCAGTAACCTACTTTCGCTAAAAATCTAGAGTATTTGTTGTGCATCCCTACAGATTGAAGAGAAGATGCAAATCCGTGCCATAAGTGGAATCCTAAAAGGATAAATGACACACAGTACAATGCCGTACGGATTGGGTCGTGAAATTTGTGAACTAACTCACCATAATACCTTGTAGCATCTGGAGCTGTACCTGCAATATATTTGTAGGTAACTTCAGGAAACCAGAAATCATAAAAGTGCAATCCTAAGAAAGCCAAAATAACCAATCCAGAAATAATCATATTTCTAGAACTCCAAGAAGCATTTGCTGCTCCGTTGTATTTTGCGTATGCAATTGGTCGTGCTGCGCTGTTTTGAGCCGTAAGAATAAATCCCATTACGAAGTGGAAAATTACCCCGAATGCCAAAATTGGCTGCATTACATACTGAATCAGCGGATTGTATCCCATAAAGTGAGAAGCTTCGTTGAAAACGTCTTCACTAATAATAGAGATAAAATTTAAGGAAACATGCAGCGCTAAAAACGTGATTAAGAATATTCCCGAAAGAGCCATAGCTACTTTCTTTAAAATGGAAGCATTCAATAGTGCAGATTGTGCCATAAGTGTTAAGTAGTTTGTTTTAAAAAATTAGACAAAAATAATTCAATTACAAAAGAACTACAACCATTTCGCTGTTATTTATAATGATTTTAAAATAGCTATTTTCTAAGTACTTTTACGTACAGAAACGAAGCTGATAAAAAATAATTTACTATAGAAAACTTCAAAACACTGTTTTTTAAGTCTTGAAAGAAAATTGCACACTAAGCAGGTTACCAAAAATTTATCATATTGTTATTTTATTTAAAGTTTTAATTTATTTTCTTCAAAAGTGCCAATCGGCAGAAATTTTGTCTAAGTAAAAAATTGCCATTCCACAACATAGTTTTACCTTTAGCGCCTCAAAAAAATAATAATGAAAACAGGAATTGATGCTATTTCGTTTGATGTAGCAAACATACATCTACCCATAAAAACTTTGGCTGTTGCCAGAAATATTGAACCCGAAAAATTAGAAAAAGGACTTGGATTACTAAAAATGACTTTCCCAGACGTTCATCAGGACGCGGTTGTTTTTGGCGCAAATGCTTTAACCAAGCTTATCATTGACAATAAAATTGACTTAAAAGAAATCAGCCGAATCTATATTGGTACCGAAAGCGGCATTGACAGTTCTAAACCAATTGCTTCTTATTTAATTAGTTTAATGGAGCAAAAATTTGGCGGAGATTCTTTAGCAGAATGTGACGTAGTTGACTTTACTTTCGCTTGTATTGGCGGAGTTGACGCTATGCAAAACTGTTTGGATTTCGTAAAATTAAATCCAACGAAAAAAGCGATCGTAGTTACTTCAGATTTCGCAAAATACGATTTAAATTCTGGCGGAGAATACACTCAAGGCGCCGGAGCTGTTGCGATGCTTATTTCTGCTGACCCAAAAATTATTGCTTTTGATGATAATTGGGCAACCAGCACAAAAGGTGTTTTCGATTTCTTTAAACCATACAGAACCATTTCTAAAGAAGAAATTACTAAAAACACAAACAACGATTCTTGGTTTGACAATTTAGAAGCTGAAATTGAAATCCATAAAGATCAGCCGGTTTTTGACGGACAATATTCAAACCAATGTTATATGGATCGTACGCGAAATGCTTACTTTTCATTCAAAAAATTGAAAAACGCAACCGAAACTTTATACAACACTTGGCATAGTATCGTGATGCACTTGCCGTATTCTTTCCAAGGGCGACGAATGCTTTCTGAAATTTACGCTTTAGACAGTGCCGAAAAAATTATTGCCGATGATATTGCACCTGCTGATTATCAGACAAAAATTAAAGAAGTGGCAAAATCGGAGGATTACAGAAGTTTTGTAACTGAAAAATTACAACCTGCAGAATTGGCTTCTTCATTAATTGGAAATCTATATACAGGTTCTATTTTCATGGGATTGTTATCGACTTTGGCTCATTTTTATGATACAAATAAAGAAGTTGCAGGAACTAAATTCGGTTTCCTAGCTTACGGAAGCGGATCGAAATCGAAAGTTTTTGAAGGAACAATTCAGCCAGAATGGAAATCGGCTTTAGAAAACGTAAAACTTTTCGAAAACTTAGCCGAAAGCTTAGAAATTGATTTCAGCACTTACGAAAGTCTTCATAAAAAAGAACAAAAACAAAGCGTTAGAACTCCAAAAAACGAATGGGTTTTAGACAGAATTGAAAAAGAGATTCCAGTTTTAATTGGAGCGCGCTATTATAAATGGGTGGATTAAATTTTTAAATTCCAAATTCCAAATTCCAAATTCCAAACAAAAAAACCGAAGCTTATGCTTCGGTTTTTTTGTTTTATTTACACATAGTTTGTCATTTCGACGAAGGAGAAATCTTCACGAGAAGCTCCGTACAGTATGTCGTCAATCTTTATAGAATTACTTACGAAGATTTCTCCTTCGTCGAAATGACAAGATTGAGGAAAAAACTATAATTTTTAAAAAATTCGCTTTACTAACTCAATAGTCCTTCTTCTTCCTTTTTACAAAGCAAAAAACCCAATCCTAAAACAAAAATCAAACAGATCAAAACCATCAAAATTCCATTTTTCAAAGCAAAAAAGGAAACTCCAACAGTAACCGCACCAATTATTACCATTAAAGATTTTAGAGTTTCCGTTTTTATAAAAGTGAATGCATGAACTGCTAAACCCAGAAAAAGCAAAGACGGACCAACAGCCACAAACGGATAAAAAAGTAATGGCGAATTGCTGATATGCTGACTTAATTCAGCTTTTTCGATTTCGTTATTTCCATAACTTGACATTATAAAATCGATTGTACAAAGTCCGATATGCGCAACGACGCCTAAAGTTGTCAAAACAGAACCCACTTTATTAATTCTTGTTTTAGGAAATGCATCATTAAAAGACAATAAAAAGCATGCGCCGATTAAATTAAACCAATGGGCAAAATCTACAGATTCGCTTAAACTTGGCAAAAGCTTAGAAAAGAATAAATAACTAATTAGAAAAAATACTAATCCGATAAGGCAACGTTGTTTTGCATTCATAGTTTTAATTCAGTTAAAATTTAAAGTTTCATTTCCATAATAGGCATAAAACGGTTTTTTATTGACGATTCGAATTCTCCAACTTTTACAAATCCCATTTTTAAATAAAATTCTTCAGCATTGGGTTCTGAATCTAGCGTTATTTTTTCGATTCCAATTTCTTTCATTCGGTTTAAGAAATCTAGAAGCAAATATTTCCCAAATCCTTTTCCGATATATTCAGGTAGGACAAATAAATTATCAAGTTCTACAGTCTTGTCATTTTCAAAAATAAAAGAATAATATCCCATAATTAAATCATTATCAACCAATTTAAAAACGTTATGGTCTCTTATATAATCCTTAGAAATAGTTAGATTTTTATCCCATATCTGAATTTGCTCATCAGAATATCCCCAATAAGTTTTTGACTTTTTGGTTATTGAAGTTAGAATTTCGTTGTCGATTATGTTGGCTTTTTGAATTATCATTAGTTTGAAAAACAAGTTTTTAAGCATCTTTAAAATTTAACCGCAAAGTCCGCAAAGAATTTTCAATCTTAAGTTTCATTGAATAATCGCAAAGTTCGCAAAGCTTTGAACACAAAACTTTGCGAACTTTGCGTAAACCTTGGCGAGCTTTGCGGTTAAAAAACATCTCTATTTATAAATCGTAAACTTATTATGACTCAAAGTAAAACCAAGATTTTCATAAATCGCCACGTTTTCTATTCGCTTTTTATTTGTGGTTACTTCGATACTTTTCAGAGCATTTTTCTCAGCAAAATCTAAAATTTCATTTATCAATAATCTTCCAACGCCTTGACCTCGATATTTTTGATGAATAAAAAACTCCTGAATTTCGCCAACCAATCCGCAATGATGTAGGAGATTTTGAGTATGAAAACTAATAAACCCTAAACCTTCTGTTTCGTTTTCTGCGATGAGATAAAGATTTTTGGAGTTTGAAATATTTTCATTGAATATCATTTCGAAAACTTCAAAATCTAAAACCTCATTTTCGAGTTCGCAGATTGCTTTGTAGACAAAATCTAAATCTTGATTTCCTGCTTTTCTGATTTCTACTTGTAAGCTCATAATCTTAACTCATATCAGTCAATTTGATAATCTTGTCATCTAAAAACTGAAAAATCGACTTCCCTTTCATATTTAATCTCTGACCAGCTTTTAATCCGTTCGGAAAATCTATTGCCAAAACTGCATAATAATCGATGTCAACAATTGCTGTAATTTCATCCTGTCTGAGCGATGTTATAGTTTGCTTTCTTTCCGAAAAATATTCTTTGGCTTTTTCGGCTTGAACTGTAAATTCTTTTATTCCATTCAAAGTCAGGTTGATTTCGCCATTTTGAATGTTTTCAAAAATAACTGATTCGTCAAAATCAGCAATCATTTTATCAATGTCAAATTGATTATAGCCTTCAATATAATTTTGGATTATTTTTTCTCTTTCGGTCATGGTATTTTCTATAAAAAGATTACTTTATCAAGATTACACAATTCTAAATTCAAAACCAATTCGATAGTCAGAAAAATTGTATTTTTACTCCACAAAAAAGAACTTGCAACTGCAAACTTGTTTTCTGCATAAACCAAAAAGGTAAAAGAATTTTAAATATCTTTGAATCATGAGCACAGCAATAAAACCAAAACATATCGGCAGAAACATTAGCCGAATTAGAGAACTTAGAGATATGAAGCAGGAAGCGCTTGCGATTGCGCTTGGTGTTAGCCAACAGACCATCTCTATTATTGAAGGAACTGAAAACGTTGATGAAGAAAAACTAAAGAAAATTGCTGAAGTTTTAGGTGTTCCAGCTGATGTAATCAGAAACTTTTCTGAAGAAGCTGTTTTTAATATTATGGGGAATAGTTATGACAATGGCTCTTCATCAATAAATCATAATAATTGTACATTTAATCCGCTTGATAAACTTTTGGAAGTTATTGAAAAGAACGAAAAACTTTATGAAAGGTTGGTAGAAGCCGAAAAAGAGAAAGTAGCGCTTTTGGAAAAGTTGCTTGATAAGAAATAGAAATTTATTTTTATAAAAGAAAAAACCGAAGTTTTCAAAATAGAAGGCTTCGGTTTTTTTGCATTCATATTTTTGTTAGAGATTTTAAAAATTCAGAATCTTATTTATCTTTTCATCATCATTTTCAATTAAAGGCAACTTATTTTCATCTTTACTTACTAAATAATCCTCTTCATCTTTTACCTTCCCAAAATTTAAGCCTTTTCTAAAACTATATTGATAAGTCGAGATTTTTGATTGAGATTTTTCACCTCCAAATTGGAACGCTATTTTCAAGTCAGTATTTAGATTTGCTGTTTTCAATACTATTATAATATCTGACATACTTGGCCTTCCATGACTTAAAATAGCAAGATCAATATTATATTCACTACCTTTATTTTGTCCATTAACATGAATTTCTCCAGGAAGAACAAGAATTTTCATAAAAGCATTTTTCTCATTATTAAACTGTGAGGTATTAAAAAGCAATTTCCTAAATGTTAACAATATATAATCTCCATGTGGTCTAATTTCTTTCAATTTAATATGCCCTCTTAGTATTGGAAAGTCCTTACTTTGTATTAATGCTTTTATCAAATAATGTGGTGCCACTCTTGTTTGTCCATCCAATCTAATATAATATCTGTTATCATATTGATGTGGTCTTTCTATACTTCTTTCTACCTCTATTATTACAACAAAACTGCCATTACCATTATTCAAAAACTGAACTCTAATACCAATAGGCATCGGTATTAATGACGAACTTAAAATATTTATTAATCTATCTCTATCTAAAATAGTGTTAAATGGGGTTAATCCACCAATCGCTATGGTATTTCCGTTTGGGTCTTTTCCCTCCACAGGAGCTCCCCAAATAATTATTCCTCCCTCAGAATTTAACAATGCACAAACGCTCTTCTTAATAACATTTTCTTTTTCTTTATGCGATCCTTGAGGAACATAAGATTTAAATTCTAGATTTAAATTCTCCTCTTTTTGAGTTAAAAAATAATCTTCCAAATCTTGAAAAGTCAAATCATATAAATCCTTTCCAAAAATCACATTTGAATACTTCATAGATGTTAATTACAATTTACTGAATCAATTCCATTTATCTTTAATTAGCTAATATACAAAATCGTCAATCTTTGGAGAGTTACTTGTGAAGATTTCTCCTTCGTCGAAATGACAATATTGTGGTTCACTGCCATTTTGAAAAGAAAAAATCTGCCGAATCTGCTAAATCTGCGTGAAACAAAATTACAAATCTTTATGGAGTTTCTAGTGTGATTCTTCGTTCCTCAGAATGACAAGCTTTGTGGTTATCAATCTTTGTAGAGCTACTTGCGATCCTTCGACTTCGCTCAGGAAAACAAAACAAAACTTATACTTTGTGTACTTTGCAACAAAAAACTTTGCGACTTCGCGTCTTTGCGAGCAAACATCTCCTGCGTACTTTGCGTAAACCTTAGCGTTCTTTGCGGTTAAAAAAACTTCGTGCCTTAGCGCCTTTGTGGCAAACCCAAAAAACAAATAAGAAAACTTTAATAAATCAGCTATACGCCACTAATTCAAAAATCATTAATTTTGAAATTCGAAGTTCAAAAACGAAATAATTATGAAATATCATCAAATAAACAGCGCTCTTTTTGTAAAAAACCGCAGAAAGTTCATGGCTGAAATGAAACCTAACTCTGTTGCAGTATTCAACTCAAACGACATTTATCCAGTTAGTGCCGACAGTACTTTGCCGTTTGCACAACACAGAGATATTTTTTACCTGAGCGGTGTAGATCAAGAAGAAAGCGTTTTGCTTTTGTTTCCAGATGCGCCTTATGAGCATCAGAGAGAAATGCTTTTCTTGAGAGAAACCAACGAACATATTGCAGTTTGGGAAGGTGAAAAACTGACTAAAGAACGTGCTTTTCAGGTTTCTGGAATTAGAACCGTTTATTGGCTGCAGGATTTTCATAAAGTTTTGAACGAAATGATGACGTATGCCGATACGATGTACATCAATACCAACGAACATTATCGTGCAACTGTTGAAACAGAAACTCGCGAAGCTCGTTTTGTAAAATGGTGGAAAGAGCGTTATCCAGCGCATAATGTTGCAAAAAGCAACCCTATTTTACAAAGATTGCGTTCTGTAAAAGAAAGCGAAGAAATCGATTTGATTCAACATGCTTGTGATATTACAGAAAAAGGTTTCCGCAGATTATTAGGATTCGTAAAACCAAATGTTACAGAATATGAAATCGAAGCTGAATTGGCTCACGAATTCATCCGTAACCGTTCTAAAGGTTTTGCTTATACGCCAATTATTGCTTCTGGAAACAATGCAAATGTTTTACATTATATCGAAAACAATCAGCAATGTAAAGACGGAGATTTGATTTTGTTGGACGTTGCTGCAGAATATGCAAATTATTCAAGCGACATGACGAGAACGATTCCTGTTTCGGGACGTTTTACAGATCGTCAGAAAGCGGTTTACAATGCTGTTTTGAGAGTAAAAAACGAAGCTACAAAAATGCTTACGCCAGGAACGCTTTGGAAACAATATCATGTTGAAGTGGGTAAAATCATGACTTCTGAATTACTTGGTTTAGGCTTAATTGACAAAGCTGATGTTCAGAACGAAAATCCAGAATGGCCAGCTTACAAAAAATATTTCATGCACGGAACTTCTCACCATTTGGGACTTGACACGCACGATTACGGATTGCTTCACGAACCAATGAAAGCGAATATGGTTTTCACGGTTGAACCAGGAATTTATATTCCAGCAGAAAAATTCGGAATCCGTTTAGAAGATAACGTTGTGGTTCAGGAAAAAGGAGAACCATTTAACTTAATGCGCAATATTCCTATTGAAGTTGACGAGATTGAAAGCCTGATGAATTCATAAATAAAAAAAGCCCTTAATAAATTTATTAAGGGCTTTTTAATTTTATAAACGTTTATTATCCGATTTTTGAAATCTGAAGATCTAATTGGAATTTGCCGTCAGCTTCGTTTCCGTTAATTAGATCAAAAAGCTCTAAAGCTCTTCTTGCATTTTTCTCTTCTTCTCTTTGCTCCGCTACATACCACATCATAAAGTCTTCTGTCGCATAGTCGTTTTCAGCTCTACATTTTGCGATTACTTTATTGATTGCTTGAGTAACTGCAATTTCGTTTTGCAAAGCAATTTCGAATACTTCTCTAAAAGAAGCAAATTCCTGTTGCACTTCTGGAACAGATGGTGTAATGGCAATACCGCCCATATCTGTAATGAATTTGAAAATTTTCAGAAAATGCTCTCTTTCTTCTTCAGCTTGCTTATACAAATACGATGCTGTATTAGCATAACCATTTCTATCCAACCATGCAGCCATAGCTAAATATTTGTTAGAAGCGTCACTTTCTATTTTTGCCTGTAAATTCAATATATTTTCTACACCTTCAGTTAATGAAGTACGTGTTCTTAGTAAATCTTTCATAACCTTTAATTTTTATACGTGTAAAATTACAAAAATTAAAGCAGGCATCTCTAAGTGCCTGAAAATTTGGATTTAATCTAAGTAAGAATCTAAATAAGTTCAACATTTGCTACGCTACAAAGCATAGAATGTAATGTGAGAGTAAATTTAGTTCCGTTTAACAAATCTCTTAACTGCACTATTTCGCAGATGGTGAGATTTCTGGAAAAATTTCTTTTGGTAGTTTCAATCAGCTGTGCATCTGACTGATCAGATAAGTCGTAAAGCATGTTAAGAATGTCAACGCTATTAACCTTTCTTTGAAAAATCAAAAAATCTTGAATTTTATAACTTGACACTGTATCAATAAAATTGATAATTATACTATTAGTCAAATCACATTGATAACTATATCCTTTTTCGGTTTCAAATAATACTTTGGTCGTTAAATCACTAACTAATGCCATTCTGATAAATATAATAACGGTGCAAAAATATATAATTTAAGGGAATTAAACACGTAATTAAGACTAATTTAAAATAACAAAATGATTTTATGTTTTTAAAAACCACTGAAATACACCAAAAGCTGTAACATTTTAAAACATGATTAGTCTAATTTTGAAAACAAATAACTAAGAAATTATGCAGGCACACGAAATAGACTATCAGATTTTTGGCGAAGAAATGCAATATGTCGAAATAGAACTAGACCCTCAAGAAATTGTAATTGCAGAAGCAGGCAGTTTTATGATGATGGAAAACAACATCCAGATGGAAACTATATTTGGAGACGGTTCTCAACAGCAAGGTTCGGGTTTGTTTGGCAAACTTTTAAGCGCCGGCAAAAGAGTTCTTACTGGCGAAAGCTTATTTATGACAGCATTTTTAAATCAAGGTCATACTAAAAGTAAAGTTTCATTTGCATCGCCTTATCCAGGAAAAATTCTTCCAATTGATTTAACTGGATTTCAAGGTAAATTTATTTGCCAAAAAAGCTCTTTTCTATGCGCTGCAAAAGGCGTTTCTGTAGGAATAGAATTCTCTCAGAAATTAGGACGCGGTTTATTTGGTGGTGAAGGTTTTATCATGCAAAAAATTGAAGGAGACGGAATGGCGTTTGTACATTCTGGTGGGACAATGGCTAAAAAAGTATTAGCTCACGGCGAAATCCTAAAAGTAGACACGGGATGTATTATCGGTTTTACTAAAGATGTGGATTATGATATTGAATTTATTGGCGGAATCAAGAATTCTATTTTTGGTGGCGAAGGATTATTTTATGCCACTCTCAAAGGTCCTGGAACCGTTTACATACAATCTTTACCATTCTCAAGATTAGCTGACAGAATCATTGCATCGGCACCAAGATCTGGCGGAAATAGCCGCGATGAAGGAAGTATTCTAGGCGGACTAGGAAATCTCTTAGATGGTGACAATAGATTTTAATTTAGAATGGCTTTCAGACACGGAAGCCATTTTCATTTTATTACAAATGATTATATGCCATAAATAAATTTATTGCTATTTTAAAGATTTCCCAATTAAATCAAGACATCACGATATTTTAGTTCAGCTTTCATAACTTTGTACTTCTCAACAAAAAATATCGTTTTGAAAAACATTTTATATAAAAACACCAAAATATCTTTTACAGATTTAGGAAAAGGAAATACAATCGTTTTGCTTCACGGCTTCTTAGAAAACAAAAAAATGTGGGCAGAATATGTTGATTTGTTTTCAGAAAAATACCGTGTCATAACAATCGATCTATTAGGCCATGGAGAATCTGAACCGCTAGGTTACGTTCATGAAATGGAAGATAATGCCAATGCTGTAAATGAAGTCTTGGAAAACCTAAAAATTGAAAAAGCTATTATCGTAGGACATTCTATGGGCGGATATGTTGGCTTGGCTTTCGCCGAATTGTATCCGAAGAAGATCCAAAAATTGGTTTTACTAAATTCAACGTCAAAAGAAGACAGTGCCGAGAAAAAACTAAACAGAACTCGTGCAATTAAAGCCGTAAAACAAAACTATGTTAACTTTATAAGTCTGGCAATTGCAAATTTATTCAGCGAAAATAACAGAACGAGATTGTCCGAAGAAATTGAGAAAGTAAAAATAGAAGCCTTAAAAACGCCATTACAAGGAATTATAGCTTCTCAGGAAGGAATGAAAATTAGAAAAGACAGAGAATGGCTTTTAAAAGAAAATCGTTTTCCTGTTTTATTGATATTAGGAAAAAAAGATCCTGTTTTAAACTATGAAGAAAGTCTTTCTCAAATTGAAGACACCACTGTTGAGTTAATTTCATTTGAAGATGGGCACATGAGTCAAATTGAAAACAAAGAAGAACTAAAAACCGTTTTACTGCATTTCTTCGAATAAAAAGACAACTATTAAAATCGAAAAAGGCCATTTCTAACCGAGGGTTGAAACAGCCTTTTTCTCATTCTTGGGGGCAAAATATCATTATAACTCTGAAAACAATATCTTTTTATATTTAAATAGAGTCAGATTTTATTAAATTCAGATTTTCTTTATGTAGAATCTACAACTAACTATATAAGAAAAACATTAGATTTAATCTAGTTCTTAAAAATAGAATCCATTCTTCTTAACAACAACCCCATTTTACTCAAATCTTTAGAAAGCAATGCGATGCAATTATCATCTTGACTTTTACTTGCTACAACAATTCCGTCATTATTCTTAATCATAACTTGTTTAAGATCGCCGTTGTTAACATCTTCAGACATTTCAAGACACATCTTTAAAATCATTCCGATCATTGCTGCAACATTTCCGTCGTATTCTAAATTAACAGATTCATTTAAGATGCCATCAATGTTAAAACTCAGCCCAGACTCTGCTCCGGTCTCTTCTACTAGTGTTTGTAAATCAACCATATTATTATTTGTCATGTTTTTGGAAGCATCAAAGATATTTTAATATTGGTAATTGTTCGATAAACACTTGTTAAAAAAAAGATGCAATATAACGTACTGGCACACTTTTATTTATCACATAATTAATCGTATTTATTTGCAAAAAATATGCAAAAAAAATTAACATAAAAAACTAATAATATCAAAAACCTAACATTTTGTTTAACAAATTTTAATTCTAGAATTAAAATTTGCAGATTATTACGTTTGACAAAAAGTTTTTATATAGATTTGCAAAAATTTTTACTAAAATGAAAACTGTTGACGAATTACGCTTTGATCTAAATGTAAAACTGGAGAAGTTTAGAAGATTTCGTATTGAAAACGGATATATTAATACCAAAGCTTCTGAGGAAAAATCTAAAAAAGGTTTCTTCAAAAAAATATTTGGTTAAAAACACCTATAAAATTACCGGATTTACCAAGTAACCATTTTCAATAAGTTCTGCTTTCTTACTGATTATGCTTAATTTTCCGTTCTTCAACATTCTTAAATCTGTGGCAATTTCTATTACCTTTTCATAATGATGATCAGTAATAAATATTCCTTTTTCTTTAGAATTTTCTTTAATTAACTTAAATACAATTTCAATCATCTTTGGAGACAAACCGCTAAATGGCTCATCTAATAATACAAATTTTGATTGGTTAAAAAGAATCAATTTAACCTGAAGATATCGCAGTTCTCCAAAAGATAAATTCCTAACCTTTTGATTAAAAAGCGATTTTAAAAAACCATCATCACAAAAAGCGTCTAGTTTTTGTTTATCTATTGATAATCTAATGGCTTTAAAAACTGAAAAATGATTCGGAACAAACTGGTTTTGATGCAAATAACTAATTTCACATATCAATGTAGGTGAATTATGTTTTGAAATTCCATCAATAAAAATACTCTTATCAGAATCGGTTACTATTCCGAATATAATCTTAAATAATGTAGATTTACCAGAGCCATTTCTTCCAAATAAACCCATTATTTGTCCTGTTTGCAATTCCAAATAAATATCCGAAAGCAACAATTTATCATTAAAGCTTTTTTGAATACCACTTATTTTAAGGACATGCTTTTTCAAAAATATTTAAAATGAGATTAGAACTACCAGAAGTAAAAATACAAAAACAAGATTCACTAAGAAACTACAGAACAAAAGTGCCCTCTTTGAAATCCCATTATTCATATAAAATAAGTATTCATCTTTACGGAAAGCCTCTTTAAATCCAATGCTTAATACAAAACCTAGTGTAGCTATCATAAGTAAAAATTGATTAAGCCCTCCGAAAAGAGACACTATAACTGAGAAAGTTAAATTAACAGCCAAAGTAGTTTTATAAAATTCAAATATGTTTCTAAATTTCCTGATAAGATTTCTATATTTTTTCTTCAAAAGGAATGTTAACATCATAAATCTCTCCTAATAAATTAGCAATTTCTTCTAAATATGAATTCAATATTTGAGAAGTAACCAAAACGTTTAAATCTTTCTCTTCTTTAAATCCAAAGGGTAAAAATCCGGATTTTAAGTTTTTAAATGAAATAATACCGACCTCTATCGGAAGTTCTCCTGCCTCTTTCTCATACATGAAAGCATATGCCAAAACCTGAATGATTTTATCATTTTTAAGCTCTTGCGTCAATCCTTCCCAAGTTTTAAGGATAACATTAGACTTTTCAACTTTTCCCGTCTTATAATCGATAATTCTAATTTTCCCGTCTCGGCGTTCAATACGATCGACATTTCCTTTAATCAAAACAGGAAATGGCAGTTTTGGATGAACAAATTCACGCTCAAAAGTCTGCTCTAAAGCAATAATCTGAATCGCTTCATTATTTTTTACCGACTCCACTTCCATTCTGAGAAAATTAGCAACATTTCGTTTAGCCACTTCAAAGGCCAAAAGGTTTCTACCTTTCTTGATTTCGCCTTCTTTATAAACCAATTTAAACTGCTTCAAAACTTCATCGTCCAATAATTTAAAACAATTTAGAAGATCCGTCTCAGAAATAAACTTCCCAATAAAAGGTTCATACAGCGCTTTTAGGGTTTCGTGAATAATGGTTCCTAAAGTATTCAAAGCAATATTTTCTTCTACTTCTTCTACCTCACGAATTCTCAGTATCTTTTGAAAATAAAACTCAATCGGATTTCGAATATAACTTGTCAATGCAGACGGAGAAAAACCATTTACAGCAATTTCCTTGAGCCTCTCCATCACTAGTCCAGATTTCGGAACAGAAATTGGTTCGTGAGCTGTATTTGGCAACTCGGGATTATAAATATCGAAAGTAATATCATGCTTTATTTTTTTCTCTACTTCCAATTGCGTAATAAAGCGACTTCGTTCCCCTGCATCCAATCCATCATTTTCGGTGTTATAAATTAAATATATATTTTTAGCCCTTTGCAACAAATGATAAAAATGATAGGTGTAAATCGCATCTTTTTCTTTAAAAGTTGGAAGCCCTAGCTCACGCTTTACATCGTATGGAATAAATGAATTCTGCGATTTCCCCGCTGGAAATTTCCCTTCATTCATAGAAGTTATAATAACAGTGTCAAAATCTAAAACACGACTTTCTAAAACCCCCATAATCTGCAAACCACGCAATGGTTCTCCTTCAAAGGACACTTCTGCCAAATCTATAATTTGTTTGTAAATAGAATGAAGAGTTTCTATATTATCAATATGCTGATGTTTCGAATAATAATTTATCAGTTTGTTAATTACTTTAAAAACGCCATAAACAAAAGCTTTAGCAATCTTTTCTTCTTCGTTGTCATTGCTAAAATGTTCTTTAATCGCAATTAACAAAGCTGAAATATTCTTTAGGACAGCTACAGAACCGTTTTCCCATCTTTCAAACAGCAAATTAAAAAAAAGCGAAGGTTCAGGATGAAGCTCTAAAATTTTATGATGTGTAATAAAAGTATAATTATTCTCTTTAATAATTCTTACCAATCTTTGCGCCTTTGCATAAGGCTCAACCAAGGGATGTGTTAAAATATCAAGTACATCTTTGTAATAAAAAACATAACTACCGCCCTTTCTAGAAAGCGCATTAGTATGCATTTTAAACAACTTAGCTACAAATATTTGTGATGGGTTATTCTTTCCCGAATATCCCATAGTAATATTTAATGCACCGACTGACGCAGGAAGCGAATATAAAACTGGAACTAATAAGTTTTCTTCGCCAAGCACAAGCGCAACTTTATCTAGTGAAGCATTAGGATTTTGATCTATTAAATTTTCAATAATACTACCCGCTAATTTTGCCTGACCAATTGTTTTTGGAGTGCCTATAACTTGAATATTTTTTGATTGCGAAAAATCATCCACAATCCATTCAAAAATATTTGACTTATAATATTTCCAACTTTCTTTAAATCTTCTTAAAAAAAGCCCAGCGTCATGATAGGGATCATTTAGAAAAGCTTGATCTGCATCCCAATAAATTTTCGCCTGATCCAAAGCTAGCAAATGCTGCACTATTTTCTCTTCAGCAGCATTCAAAGCATTAAATCCTGCAAAAATAAAAGTGCGATTTCCAATCGTATTTGAAAAATGATTGAGATTATTCACCGCTTCTCTATAAATTAAACCTTGATACCCAATCGATTTAAACAACAAATGATTGTACAATGAGTCGTAATAAACAGGAAGCAATTTCCAAAAGTCAATATAATTCTCTAAGAGTTTTGTTTTTTGATCAACTTCAAGTCCCCATTTTTTTATGTCTTCAATATCTTTTAGATAAGACAGAACATGTGAAGGATCTAAAAGATACCTGTCGATTTCATTAAAATCCTGCAAAAGGGTTTTGGCCCAATTAGCAAATAACTCAAAAGACTGTTGATGCTTCTTTTCTGTAATAGACAAATAAACTTCATAAAACTCAAATAAAAGCTCTATCGAATCAACTGCACGAATTGAAGCGACATCTTGAACAAAATCCTCTATGCTTGTAATTTCTGGAGCAATAATAGTCTTTGAAGTCTCTTTTTTAAGCGCTTCAATCAGAAAAACTTTTGCCCTTTTATTAGGAAGTATTATTGTTATATCAGAAAGTTTCTCCGCAAAATTCTGAATTACGACAGACGCAATTTTCTGAAGAAAAGAATCATTTACCATAGTATAAAAATAAAAAAAGCCATTCAATTAAGAATGGCTTTTCTTGTTTATTTAGAAAACTAATTATAGTTTACCTTGGTATTTAGAACCAATGTGTCTAATTTCAGTTCTTCTGTTTTGAGCTTTACCTGCAGCAGTTTTGTTACTTGCAACTGGTTGGCTAGAACCAAATCCTTTATACTCTAAGTTTTCTGGATTAACACCTCTTTGGATTAAAGCATCCATTACAGCTTTAGCTCTATCCTCAGAAAGTTTTTGGTTCAATTTAGCAGAACCTGTACTATCAGTGTGTCCTTCAATAGAGAATTTCGCGTTTGGATAGTTTTTAAGGATTTCTTTAATAGCGTCTAATCTAGCTGGAGTTTCTTTATCACCAGTTTTGAAAGTAGCTTTTCCTGAGTTGAAGTATACCGCTCTAGCTTGAACTTTAAGATCTTCTAACGCCTCAGAAGTAACTTCTGGACATCCTCTGTTGCTAGCTGGACCATAAACTGTTGGACAGTCATCATCTTTATCAGCAACACCATCTTTATCAGCATCTAAGAATGGGCAACCACCATTTTCTTTTGGACCAGCAACTGTAGGACATTTGTCGTCTTTATCAGCGATTCCGTCACCGTCAGTATCAGGACAACCTTTTAAAGCAGCTAAACCAGCAACATCTGGACAAGCGTCATCTTTATCAGCAATTCCGTCTCCGTCTGTATCAGGACATCCGTTTAATGCAGCTAAACCAAATACATCTGGACAAGCGTCAGAAGCATCAACGATTCCGTCACCGTCAGTATCAGGACATCCGTTGAATTGTTTTAAACCTGCAACATCTGGACAAGCATCATCTTTGTCATAGATTCCGTCTCCGTCAGTATCTTTACCTCCGAATTTGAAAACTAAACCTGCAGTGTGTTGGAAGTGAGATGGAGCATCTGGAACACCATTTGCATCTTGTCTATCTCCACTAACAGCCCATTTGTATCTTGTAGCAAGCTCAAGACCAATAGCATCTGTAAACCAGAAAGTAACACCAGCACCTGGGTTAACAGTTCCATAGCTACTATCTCCGAAGAAAGTGTAACCTCCACCAACTGATAACGAAGGATCAACTACTTTAGATTTAATCAACTCTTGGAAGCTATATTTGATACTAGCATCGATTCCGTAGTACATTAAATCACCAGGATTAGTTACAACGTTACCTCTGTTGTCATGACCTGCAGCAGTTGGGTTAAAAGTAACATATTTATCAATTTTGTTTACAGATCCTTGTAAACCAACTGAGAAACCATGTCCCACATATCTATTTACTCCAATGTAAGATAGAGATGGAAGAATATTCCAGTTATCTTTTACAGCGAATGGCTGAGAAAAGTGTTGGTCAAAGAAACCATGACCAGCACCTGAACTTGTTCTAGTATCCACAGCATTAACCCCGAAAGAGATCGCCCATGGATTGTTACTGTCTTGCGCGTGAGAACTTAAACCCATCGCCATCAATACAGCAACTAAAAGTTTGTTAAGATGTTTCATACTTAATTTTTTTAATTACAATTTAGTTAATTACAAGCAAAAGTAACACCAAATTTTTTAAATACAAAATGAAATGTTAAAAAAAACCTACAAAAATTTAACCAAAGTGGTAATTATATAACTTTTAACATTTTACCGACAACTGTGAAGGCATTTATAGCCTTATCAAGGTGCTCTTTTTCATGTGCGGCAGATAGCTGAACACGAATTCTTGCCTTTTCTTTTGGAACTACCGGAAAGAAAAATCCAATGACATAAATTCCTTGCTTCAAAAGTTCGTTTGCCATGGTTTGAGATAGTTTGGCATCATATAACATAACAGGAACAATTGCAGAATCCCCATCAATAATATCAAAACCTGCTTTTTTCATACCTTCTTTAAAGTAATTGGTATTCCATTCTAGTTTATCACGAAGCGCTGTATCTTTTTCCAATAATTCAAACACTTTTATTGAAGCCCCAACAATTGCAGGAGCTAATGAATTTGAAAATAAATAAGGTCTAGATCTCTGACGTAACAATTCTATTATTTCTTTTTTAGCAGTAGTGTAACCTCCCATAGCACCTCCTAAAGCTTTTCCAAGAGTTCCGGTAATAATATCCACTCTTCCCATTACTCCTTTTGCCTCAAGAGTTCCTTTTCCTGTAGCTCCGATAAAACCAGCCGCATGACATTCGTCTACCATTACCATTGCATCATATTTATCAGCCAAGTCGCAAATTTTGTCTAATGGCGCCACTAAACCATCCATAGAAAAAACCCCATCGGTTACGATCAATTTAAAGCGAGCTCCAGCCTCATTGGCTTTGACCAACTGCTGCTCCAGATCTTCCATATTATTATTTTCATAACGATAACGAGCCGCTTTACATAAACGAACCCCATCAATAATAGAAGCATGATTTAGACTGTCTGAAATAATCGCATCGTTCTCTCCTAATAAAGGCTCAAAAACTCCACCGTTTGCATCAAAAGCGGCAGCATATAAAATGGTATCTTCTGTACCGTAAAAATCAGCAATCTTTTTTTCTAATGTTTTATGGATATCCTGTGTTCCGCAAATGAAACGCACAGATGACATTCCGAAACCATGTGTATCCATGGCATCTTTTGCTGCCTGCACTACTTCTGGATGCGAAGAAAGCCCTAAATAATTATTTGCACAAAAATTCAATACTGTTTCTCCAGTCGAAATTGTGATCTCAGCACCTTGAGGAGAGGTAATAATTCTCTCCTTTTTAAAAATTCCATTTTCTTCAATCGTCTGCAATTCTTTTTGCAGATGTTCTTTTATTTTACCGTACATTTTTTATTTATTTAAAACGTTAAAAATTAACAACTTAACCAAAATTTAGCTTCGTTTTTTCTTTAACACCTGATTAATTTTTTCACAAATTTACCACTTCAATTTCCTCTCCTATATATACAAGAGCTTTTTTTAACACTGAATATCCCAAATCTTCAATTGCGTCTTGATACTCCTTAATTTGTTGCTGGTATTTAGCATTTGATGCTCCAGTTTTATAATCCAGCAAATAAGCCTCTTTGTTTTCCAAAAATACAATTCGATCAGGCTTTAAAATTCTCCCTTCTTTCTGAACAATTGTTTGTTCGTTTAGTACAGTATGATTTCCATTAAAACAAACACTAAGTTCAGGATGATTCACAATCTCTTTCAAAGTCTGCGAAACTTGATCTACTTGATCAAAAGTTATCAATCCATTTTCAAGCGCTTTTGTTACGGCCAAATCAACATCTGATTTATCTTTAACAAAAGCCAAAATCTCATGAATAACATTTCCATACAATATTGCTTCCTGCTGATGCGTTCCCCACATTAAGGCCTCACGTTGTGCAATTTTTATGTTTTTGGAATTCAAAACGTCTCTCACTATTGGAATTGATTTAACTGTATCAACCGTTTTGGTGGCTTTTGAAAGTCTTATTTTATTTCCAAACTCATAATTCACTTTTCCTTCATCATAAACCCCTTCATTAATTAAAAATTTAATAAAAAAGGACGCCATGTTATTTGGATATTCGCCATCACTTTTAGCCTTTAGAGATTGCGAAATTACGTAAAGCTGTTCTTCAGCACGAGTCAGAGCAACATAGAGCACATTTATATTATCCAAAAGCTCTTCTTGTTTTTTCAAATTAAAAACTGCCGATGCACTTTCTCCAAAACTTTCAACCGCACTGCTATTATCAACTAATGCTTTTGGAACTCCCAAATCTATTTCCTCCGTATCGAGCCACAATTTATCTTTTGGCTTTCGGTTATAATCTTCATCAGCAAAAGGCATAATTACAACTGGAAATTCTAACCCTTTCGATTTATGAATGGTCATAATTCGAACTGCATTATTTCCCTCTGGCGATGGAATGCTAAACTTATGCGAATTTTTATCCCAGAAAACTAAAAAATCTGCAACTCCTGCTTGGTTTCTAATATCTCTTTCCAAAACAATATCCAGAAAAAACTGAACATAAGCATTTCCTTCTGATGGAAGAATAAATTTAGAGATGATAATTTCGACCGCTTCATACAAAGATTTTTTCCGAACATCTTCAAAAGAAAAAGAAACATCAAATGTTAAAAGCCACTCTTCAAATTCTTTTTCAAATCGATGATTCATTCCCATAGCAATAAAATCATGAATAGGCATCAACAAATCTTTCGTTGAAGCCAAGAAATGCAAAAAATTAGCTTTCGATTCTAAGTCCGAACTATTATTTAAATACCTAAGAAGATGAATTATAAGACGAACTTCTGACGCATTTTGAATCATCAAAGTTTCTGAAGATAGCAGAGGAACTCCCTGTTCTGTCAAATAGTTTGCTATTGCAATTCCTTGATCTCTTTTTCTAGTCAGAATCACAATATCTTTATACTCAAAACCTTGCTTAATTACTTCTTGAATTGTATTCAAAGTTGCCAAAACATACAAATCTGATTTTTCCAAAACATCATCTTCATCACCATAATCATTTTTATCGACAATTGGAAGAAATGAAATATTCACATAACCGCCTTTTTTGGAATTGATATTTTGAAAGCTATGATTTTCATACAAATCTTTGTAATCTTCATTTGAAAATTCATTCGATATCAATTTAAAAAAAGCATTATTAAACTCAATAATTTCACTGTAACTACGATAATTTGTGTTTAAATGTTTAAGTTGCTTATCTGGATTATTAAACGGATTTACATCTTTACTTAATTCTATAAATTGCTCAGCTTTACCACCACGCCAACGATAAATTGACTGTTTCGGATCTCCAACAATCATCAATGTACCTTTATTTCCCAGATCATCTAAACCAGAAAGCGAATTATCAATCAATGGAATCAAGTTCTGCCATTGCATTTCTGAAGTATCTTGAAATTCATCAATAAAGAAATTGCGATAACGCTCGCCCAAACGTTCATAAATAAAAGGCGCCGGCTGATTCTGAATTTCGCGGTGAATTATCGCATTGAATTCTGAAATCGATAAGATATTTTGTTCCGATTGAATTTTTGCCAACTCATTACTTACTGTATTTAGTAATGAAAGGGGAGTAATATTTTTTAAAAAGGCTTTATAAAAATCTCTTTTTTCGAAATTCTGATAAACCTCTTTCAATATTTGAAGCAATTCTGGAATAATATTTTCAATTAAAGCTCGGTCTTTTGCTGTTTTGTTAATCGCAATATCATCAAACTCATGAAAAGTTTTATTTTTCGGATTAAACTTCCCTTCCTTAATACTTTGCAAATGATTTGGAAAAGTTCCTCTTGAAAATGATTTCGGATCAATTCCGTTTTTATCAATCAATTCAATTGCTTTTACTGCAAGACTTTCGTTGACATCTTCCAACTCTTTACAAAGTGCCTGCATTTTCTTTTTAATCTCTACAAACTCTTCAATTGTTTTATTCTGAAAATGAAGAATTTCATTTCGATTATTTTCATTCAAAACCAATCTTCCAGTATCGAGAATTTCGCGTGAAACATCCCAACTTTTGTCATCATCGGTTTTTTCCATTGTAAAATCGATGAGCAGCCTGGTCAATGTTTCGTCTTCACCCGCTTGCGCAATTATGGCATCAACAGCTTCAACCAATAAATTTTCGGTGTCCAGAGTAACCTCAAAAGTCATCGGAAGATTTAAATCATGCGCAAAAGCACGGATAACTTTATGGGTAAATTTATCAATGGTAGAAATATCAAAAGCAGCATAATTATGAATTAAGTGCTTAATGATTTGTTGCGATTTGGTTTTGATTTTAATAATTGAAAGTCCTGTATCGCGCGACAAGTCTTCCATCAAATCCACCGCTTTTGGTGACGGATCGTCTTTTGCAAATTCAGACAGATTTCCAACAATACGGCTTTTCATTTCGTGAACCGCTTTGTTGGTAAAGGTAATGGCTAAAATATTTCGGTATGCATCGTTTTTTGGCGAAGAAAGAATAATTTTCAAATATTCTTTTACCAATGTATACGTCTTTCCTGATCCCGCAGAAGCATCATAAATGGAAAAAGACGGACTTTGCATAGTTTGATTTTTTTGTATTGTAAAAATAATACAAAATATTCAACCCTCAATAATGAAAAATTCCAAATTCCAATATCTTTTTGTTGCGAATGCTATAAATATTGGGATTTGGAATTTTGAAAATATTGGAATTTCTGAAATTTATTAATGTTTTGGAAAAGCTCTTCGATTGAAAACCAAAAGTATTCCTACACCTGTAGAAATTGCCACATCGGCTACATTGAAAATAGCATTAAAGAAAGCAAAATGTTTACCCCCAAATAGTGGAAGCCACTCTGGAAGGTTTCCTTCCCAAATAGGAAAATAAAACATATCTACAACCAAACCATGAAACCAAGTTCCATATGGCGCTGGAGAAAAAATTGTCGCAAGATTATGGGTACTATCATCAAAAATAACTCCGTAGAAAACAGAATCGATAATATTTCCTGCCGCTCCAGCAAAGATTAATGCAATAGCAACTATTAAATAAGTAGAATAACGTTTTTTTATCGAATCAGAAAGCCACCAGCCAATTCCGAAAACAGCAAAAATTCTGAATACTGTCAGAATTAATTTTCCATACTCCCCAGGTATTTTTGTTCCCCACGCCATTCCTTCATTTTCAATAAAATGAATTCTAAACCAATCAGCAATTACAACTTCTTCACCAAGGATGAAATTTGTTTTGACATAGATTTTAGAAAGCTGATCAACAATTAAAACTAAGAATATAAGGAAATACGCTTTTCGTAATGACATTTTATGATTTTTTGATGGGCAAAAATAACAATTAAATCAAAAAAAACGCTCCTAATGGAGCGTTAATTCTTTTCTAACAAACTAAACAAGTTTATATGCTAATCTAAACCTGATAAAGTTTACTTCTTTACAGCAGCTTTTGCTGGTGTTTTTGGACTGTCGGAGAAGAAATCTGAAATTGATTTAAAAATTCCTTTACTCTCTTTTCCGGCAGCCAGCTTCTTAGCTTCTCCCTTCTTTACATCTGCTTTAAATTTAACGCGCAGTTTTTCAAATTCTTTCATTCTGCGTTCTACATCAGAGTTTACCTCTTTGAATTTCAGTACTTTAGCCATAATGTAAGTTTTTCGTAGTAAATAATTTAAATTATTACTGATTTGGTACTGCAATGATACATAATTTAATTTATATTTGTTAATAAAAATTAACACTTGTTTAGGATAAATACAAATTAATTTTTAAAACCAAATACCAAATAAACTGAATTTAACATTCCTCCCAAAATCCTACAAATTATGAATGAAATCACTACTACTTTAAATGACTTTCTTGTTAGCACCAAATCTACTGCTGCATTAATTTTGAACGGAAAAGGAAAACTTATCACTTCCTTAAATCTTGACTACGGCGACAGCATTGCCGCGATGAGCGCTGCCATTTTATCCATGAGCGAAAAATTCTTAATTGATTTAGAAAAGGGTGCTTTAAAGCAATTGTATCTAAAAAGCGCTGAAGGTGTAATTGTCGGAAACAAAATAAGTGGCTCTAACTTTATTGTTGCTTTTTCTAAAGAAGGGAGCAACTTAGCATTATTAATGCGTTCTACAGAAGAAGTTTCCGCAGAATTAAGCAAAAATTCCCTATTGAAATAACCATAAAATTCTATTAACAATTTAACCCTAGTGAACTATGAGCAATGATTTTTTAAACGTATTTTTAAGCGAAATGAAAAGCAACGTAAACGGCTTTATCGCTGTAGCAGTAACAGAAATTGAATCTGGATTAAGCTTTGGAAATTTAACAATCGACCCTAGCTTTGATCCCGAACTTGCAGCGGCTTATAATCTTGAAGTTGTAAAAGCAAAACTGAATGCAGTAAAAGCCCTAGGCTTAAACCAGGATATTGAAGACATTTTGATTACATTATCTAATCAGATTCACATTATCGACATTTCTCCTAACAAAAAATTCATGATCTATCTTGCAGCTGATGCTTCAAAAGCAAATTTAGGTATGACAAGAGCTATTTTAAGAAAACACAAAGCTGATGTTGAAAAGAATCTAGCATAACATTTTTACTTTAAAAAAAACCGCCTCTAATCAAGGCGTTTTTTTTGGCCTATTCTTAAAAAATCTTAAGTAATTCTACCCGTTTTATTCTTACAAAAAAAGTCGTCTTTGAATTTAATTTATTTTGATTAATTATAAATAATTTCTTTCAATACGCCATTTCCCCAGTAAACTAGAACGTTAACAAACATTAAACAAAAAAAACGCCCCTTAAAAAGGAGCGTTTTTCTATTTAGAAGATATATCTTTAAAATTTATCTCTGCAAGTTTTTAGCTTCGATACTCATTGTTGCATGAGGAACGATTTTAAGCCTTTCTTTGCTAATTAATTTACCTGTTACTTTGCAGATACCGTATGTTTTATTTTCAACACGGAATAAAGCATTTTTTAAGTCACGAATGAATTTCTCTTGTCTGATAGCCAACTGAGAGTTCGCCTCTTTTGACATGGTCTCACTTCCTTCTTCAAAAGCTTTAAAAGTTGGAGAAGTATCGTCAGTTCCGTTATTCAAATCGTTCATATAGGCACTTTTGATCAAATCAAGATCTTCTTGTGCTTTTTTAATTTTTGCTTGGATTATCTCTTTGAACTCTGCTAAATCTGCATCAGAGTATCTTGTAATTTCATCTATCATTTTCTACGCTATTTTGAAATTAATATAATGGTTCTAATGTCATCAAACTCAATTTCTGTGCCGTTTTCTAACGTGTCAGCAAAAACCAGTTCGTCTGTTAATGTTTCAGACTTAATATAGTCTTCATTTTTCGAAACTGCATCTTCTAAAATGCCGTCTCTTTTTATTTGAACTTTAATCTTATCCGTAACCTCAAATCCTGAATCTTTACGGATGTTTTGTATTCTATTTACTAATTCTCTGGCGATACCTTCGTTTTTCAATTCTTCGGTAAGTGTAATGTCAAGCGCAACTGTTATTCCGTTTGAATTAGCAACTAACCATCCTTCGATATCTTGCGATGTAATTTCCACATCTTCTAGTGATAAAGTTACACTATTTCCTGCAATAACAATATCTAGCGTCCCTTGCTTGTCCAACTGATTGATCTGCTCTGCAGAAAAACCTTGTATCTCCTTAGAAATCAAGCCCATGTCTTTTCCAAAACGTGGTCCAAGAGCTTTAAAATTAGGCTTAATTTGTTTTACCAAAATACCCGAAGCATCATCTAAAAGTTCGATTTCTTTAACATTTACCTCAGCTTTTACAAGGTCAGAAATTGCTTCGATTTCTGCACGCTGATTATCGTCAAGTACCGGAATCATTACCTTTTGCAGAGGTTGACGAACTTTAATCATCTCTTTTTTACGTAGTGATAAAACTAAAGAAGAGATGGTTTGCGCCTTCTGCATTTTGCTTTCCAACGTTTTATTAACAAAGTTTTCGACAAATTTTGGGAATTCAGCCAAGTGAACACTAGCAAAATCCTCGGTTCCCGTAGATGACGTTAAATCTCTGTACAATTTATCCATAAAAAATGGAGCTACCGGAGCGCTCAATTTGCTTATAGTCAATAAACAAGTATAAAGCGTTTGGTAAGCTGCAATTTTATCTTTTGCATATTCTCCTTTCCAGAAACGACGACGGCACAAACGAACGTACCAGTTACTTAAGTTTTCCTGAACGAAGTCAGAAATTGCTCTAGTTGCTTTTGTTGGCTCATAATCTTCGTAGCATTCATCAACAAATTTGATTAACGAATGTAATTCAGAAATAATCCACTGATCGATTTCTGGTCTTTCGTTTAACGGAATTTCAGCTTCAGCATATTTAAATCCGTCGATGTTAGCATATAACGAGAAGAATGAATAGGTATTGTAAAGCGTTCCGAAGAATTTACGTTTCACCTCAGCAATTCCTTCAAGGTCAAACTTCAAGTTATCCCACGGATTTGCATTCATAATCATATACCAACGCGTAGCATCTGGGCCGTTTTCTGCAATGGTTTTAAATGGGTCTATCGTATTTCCTTTACTCTTAGACATTTTAATTCCGTTTTTATCCAAAACAAGACCATTTGAAACTACGTTTTTATATGCAATTTTATCAAAAACTAAAGTTCCGATAGCGTGCAAGGTATAAAACCATCCACGTGTCTGGTCTACTCCTTCGGCAATGAAATTCGCTGGAAAATCTTTATTTCCGTCAATTTTGTCTTTGTTTTCAAAAGGATAGTGCCATTGTGCATAAGGCATTGCTCCAGAATCGAACCAAACGTCAATTAGATCACTTTCGCGCTTCATTGGTTTTCCAGAAGCCGAAACCAAAGTGATAGCATCAACAACATTTTTATGCAAATCGATTAAATCGTAATTTGATTCAGACATATTTCCGATTTCAAATCCTTTAAACGGATTTTCTTTTTGGAAACCTGCTTCGATTGATTTTTCGATTGCATTGTACAATTCTTCAACAGAACCGATAATAACTTCTTCCGTTTTATCTTCTGTTCTCCAAATTGGCAACGGAATACCCCAATATCTAGAACGAGATAAGTTCCAATCATTAGCATTTTTAAGCCAATTTCCAAAACGTCCTTCACCAGTAGATTTAGGTTTCCAATTGATAGTTTCGTTCAGGTCGAACATTCTATCTTTTACATCGGTTACTTTGATGAACCATGAATCTAGAGGATAGTATAATAACGGCTCATCTGTTCTCCAGCTGTGTGGATAACTGTGCACGTATTTTTCAACTTTAAAAGCTTTGTTTTCTTCTTTCAGACGAATAGCGATTTCAACATCTACAGATTTCTCTGGAGCTTGTCCTGCATCGTAATATTCGTTTTTAACATATTTACCAGCTAAATCACCTACATGAGAAGTGAATTTTCCTTGTAAGTCAACCAAAGGCACTGCAGTTCCGTTTTCGTCTAAAACTAACATTGGCGGAACTTCTGGTTTTGCTTCTTTTGCTACTTTAGCATCATCTGCACCAAAAGTCGGCGCTGTATGCACGATTCCTGTCCCGTCTTCTGTTGTAACGAAATCTCCAGAAATTACTCTAAACGCATTTTCAGCATTTTGGTACGGCAATACGTAAGGCAATAATTGTTCGTAACGGATTTCTACTAAATCTGCTCCTTTTGCTTCAGTTAAGATTTTGTATGGAAGTTTTTTGTCGCCATTTTTCACATTGTCAAAATCAGCGTCATCTTCACTTACAAAATATCCTTTTCCGAATTGTTTTCCAACTAAGTTTTTAGCCAAAATCACATTGATTGGCTCAAAAGTATATTGATTGAAAGTTTTTACTAAAACATAATCGATTTTTGGACCAACTGTCAAAGCGGTATTTGACGGAAGCGTCCAAGGAGTTGTCGTCCAAGCTAAAATGTGAATATCTCCAAAACCTTGCAAAAAGCTCGGAAGCGTTTCTGGCAAAGTTTTGAATTGCGCTACGATTGTAGTATCGGTAACATCACGATAAGCGCCAGGCTGATTAACTTCGTGAGAAGACAATCCTGTTCCTGCTTTTGGAGAGTAAGGCTGAATTGTGTATCCTTTGTACAACAAACCTTTATCATAGATTTGTTTCAAAAGCCACCAAACAGATTCCATATATTTTGGTTTATAAGTCACATATGGATCTTCCATATCAACCCAATACCCCATTTTTTCGGTCAAATCATTCCATACGTCAGTATAACGCATAACGGTTTTTTTACACGCTTCGTTATATTCTTCGATCGAAATTGTTTTACCAATATCTTCTTTTGTAATTCCTAATTCTTTTTCGGTACCTAATTCTACAGGCAAACCGTGAGTATCCCATCCGGCTTTTCTTTTTACCTGAAAACCTTTCTGAGTTTTATATCTGCAAAAAATATCTTTAATCGCACGTGCCATTACGTGGTGAATTCCAGGTAATCCGTTTGCTGAAGGCGGGCCTTCAAAAAATACGAAAGGTTCGGCACCTTCGCGAGTTGTTACACTCTTTTCAAATATATTTTCTTTCTTCCAAAAATCAAGAACTTCAGACGCTACAGTTGGTAAGTCAAGTCCTTTGTATTCAGTAAATTTTGTACTCATTTTATCCTTTTCTTAAACGAGGTGCGAAAGTAAGGAATTTTGAGGAAAATAGATAAAAGATAAGACAAAAAAGACCGATTTCAGGAAATTTCGAGTAGATTCCGCAATAAATAATATCCTTTTTAGTGATTTAAGAGAAAACTTCCTTTAAAACCTCTAAAGATTTAGGTTTTTTGAATCCTTCTAAGTGCAGACTATAGTAGTCAATTAGAATTTTCAAGAGGATTTGCCTTTCTAAAACATGAAAAACTTTTTGATCGTTATCAAATTTTAATTCCAATAGTTTTTTAAACAAATTGGTTTCGTGTTCTGATAAAACACTCGCTCCTTGAAAAAGTGCAAAAACACCTTCATTCATTTCAAAATGAGGCAAATTAATTTCTGAAATATCTGGATAAAAACCTAAATATTTGGTAATTTCTAAAAGCAAAATCAAATGAAAATTTGAAATTTCTTCATGATGGTCCAGCCAAGTCAGAGCGGTTTCCAAAAAAAGGAAAAGCTGCTCGTTTTTTTCTTCTTCCTGAATGGAATAATGAAGCATTTCAGACAAAAACATCACCATTGTACTTTTAACAATATCAGTATGGATAGTCTGAAACGGAACGGCTGTTTTTATTTCTTTAAAATTTTCAAGTGTTCCTTTATTTTTATGAACGGCTTCAATTTCTAAAATCGAAAAAGGCTGAAAATAAGCAATCTTTTGACTTGCTTTACGGCTGGAAAATGCATCGCGCACAAAATAAGATTTCAGTCCGCTAGAAAGTGTAAAGCATTTTACAATCAAGCTTTTTTCCTGAAATTTTATAGAAGAGATTACTATGGCTTTTGTTTTGACGAGCACTTTTTTAGACTTCTTAGATACTAGATTATTAGACTTCTTGGCTATTTGCTTTTGATACTTTTGACTTTCAGACTAACGAATAATCATTACTTTTTTGACTTTAGTTTCACCGCCATCTTCCGCAGAAATAAAAACCATGTAAACTCCAGAAGCTACTTTATATTTGCCAAAAGCGGTTGTGTCCCACTCGATTGTTCCTCCAGATGATGTTACTTCATAAACTAAATTTCCTTCGATATCTGTGATTTTCACATTGGCTTTATCGATCAGTCCAGCAACTTTAACAGTTCCGTTATAATTTGGACGAACCGGATTTGGATAAACATATGCATTACTCAAATCATCGTTTGCCTCTGTTGCAATTCCATTAAACGAAACCAGTCCTTTATTGGTTGCAATAAAAACTTCTCCTGTTTTAGCATTTATCTTGATATCATTTACATAATTGCTCGGCAGCGGAGAATTGTTTATAGTAAAATGATATTTGGTTTCCTGACCATTTGGAGAAACCATAAATACACCAGAATCTGCAGTACCAATCCATTTATTGTTTGCTCCGTCAACTGCTATTGAAGTAATAAACTGTTCATACAATAATTCCTGCGCCAAATCGTCTTCAGTAATAATAATTGGATTTGCTTTTAATTGACTTTCCGATTGAAAACTTCCAACATTTGATAAAACCCTAAGTCCTTTTGTAGTTCCAATCCAAAGCTGATTTTTTGTATCTAGTGCTACAGCTCGAACATCTGCTATTGGTAAATTTCCAGCATCAACACCAAAAGTCATTTTTTTGAACGTATTAGTGCTTTCATTAAACCCAACAACTCCACTTTTTAGAGTTCCAATCCACTTTACATTATTTCGATCTATGGCTATACTCGAATAGTTTTCTTCTTCAGCATTGTCTATAATCGAAGTCATGGCATAACTTCCCCATTGTCCATTTGTTTTTAAAACTTTCAGTCCATTTTTAATTCGGCTGTTTGTTACCCAAAGATTTGCAGATTTATCAAATGCTGTTGCATTAATACGAACATCAATATAATTTGGTCCTTCTGTAGTTATAGATTCTAAACCGCTATTTTTTTCATTGTATAAAAAATTAGGCACATCATTTTCAACTTTTACCAAACCAGAAAAGAATGAACTCGCATAAACTTGTTTTTCATTATTTGGATTAACAAGAACTCTTGTGATTGATTTTGCGTCATAGACTTCAGAATACGGAATGTTCAGCCAACCAGAAGCATTATACCTGCTAATTCCGTAATTATCTAAAGGATAAGGATTATACGAAACATCATAGTCGCCGTAAACTGTCCACAAAACACTAGAACCTGCATCTATAGCAAAAATATTGTTTCGAATTGGTCCAGCTGGCGTATTATTCTCAAAAGCGGCTACATTATTAAGAGAAGAAGCAAATAGACCTTTTTCTTTTGTTCCAATAAAAATCTGATTTCCAACAGCCGTTGCACAGCTAAAATTTAAAGTATTATCTAAAACTTGAGAATTTGAAATTTGTCGATTCAACACCATTTGATTATTATACACATAAACCGTATTGGCAGTTGTAATAAATAAACTATGATTTTTGGCTCTAGTATCGACTGCTGCTTGAGGCAATTGCAAAAATCCAACAAAAGTATTTAAGTTGAATCTATGAATATATCCTGAATCATTTATTGCGATAAGCTCAGTATCCAGAGTCTCTACGCTAGACCAATTTCCTCCATTTACAATCGACCACTGATTGTAATCTATAAGATTAGCATTTGTCTTATCTGCTTTTCTAATCCCACTTGATGTTGCAGCAAAAATAAATCCGTTATATAACGCTGTTTGTTTTATGCTTATTTCAGCTCCGTTGTCACCAATAAAATAAGTATCGCCAAATTGCGAAGTTTTCAAATTGAATTGCACAATTCCAAAATCACAAGAAACATAAACCAATCCATTATCTTCCATAAAGTGATTGATCTTTTTTGCATTTGCGGGCAGTTGTTTGTTAATGATATCAACTACTTTGAGAATACTTCCGTCAACATCATTAATCAAAATCATCAAACCATTTTCGTATCCGATTATCGTTTTTTTGAATGCCTCGCTATAATAAACCGCAGAAATGGTCTGACCTGATAGTCCATCGACGGTAGTTGTGGTCTTAAGAATATTTGTTCCTGTATTTTTTGAAAACAACGCATTTTCTGAAGCCGCAAAAACACTTGTAGCCGACTCAGAAATATCTTTTATTTCATTAAATGAAAAATATCCCTGCCAAGACAATTTGCCCTGCGCTCCGCAAAACTGTATGAGAAGTAAAAACAAACTGCAGAAAAATACTTTTTTCATCATTTAATGTATTCAATTAGGACAAATATACTACAATCAAGATTTTATTTAATTTTTAACACAAATAAAATACCCTCGATATCTTATCCAGACAATCGAGGGTATTTCTTATAGTAGTAAGTAAATCTTAAACAACACCTTGTGCAAGCATCGCATCGGCAACTTTCACAAATCCGGCAATGTTTGCTCCTTTTACGTAGTTCACATATCCGTCTTCTTCAGCACCGTATTTTTTACATTGGTTATGAATTCCGATCATGATTTCTTTTAATCTCAAGTCTACTTCTTCACTTGTCCAGTTCAAACGGATTGAGTTTTGAGTCATTTCTAATCCAGAAGCAGCCACACCACCAGCGTTTGCAGCTTTTCCAGGAGCGAATAACACTTTATTGTCTAAGAAAAGTTTAATAGCATCTAATGTAGAAGGCATGTTTGCAGCTTCAGTCACACATAAAACGCCATTATCTATTAATTTCTTAGCATCATCACCGTTTAATTCGTTTTGAGTAGCACATGGAATTGCGATATCTACTTTTACTTCCCAAGGGCTTTTTCCTTTATGGAAAACAGCATTTGGATATTTCTCTAAATATCTTTCTGCTCTATTATCTCCAGTAGCTCTCATTTCAAGCATATGATCGATTTTTTCTCCAGAAATACCTTCTTCATCGTAAATGTATCCGTCAGGTCCAGAAATAGTAACTACTTTACCTCCTAATTCATTTACTTTTAAAGCTACTCCCCAAGCTACGTTTCCGAATCCTGAAATAGCTACTCTTTTACCTTTAATCTCATGTCCGATAGTACGAAGCATTTGATCTGTAAAATAAACTACTCCATATCCTGTAGCTTCTGGTCTGATTAATGAACCTCCATAAGCTAAACCTTTTCCAGTTAAAACTCCAGTAAATTCATTTCTAATTCTTTTGTACTGTCCGAACAAATAACCAATTTCTCTTGCTCCAACGCCAATATCTCCAGCCGGAACGTCAAGATCTGGTCCAATATGACGGCATAATTCTGTCATGAATGACTGGCAGAAACGCATAATTTCTCCATCAGATTTTCCTTCTGGATCAAAATCAGATCCTCCTTTACCTCCGCCCATTGGAAGAGTTGTCAAACTGTTTTTGAAAACTTGTTCGAAAGCAAGGAATTTTAAAACTGATAAATTTACTGTATGGTGAAATCTAATCCCTCCTTTGTAAGGTCCAATTGCAGAGTTCATCTGAATTCTAAAACCTCTATTTACAATAATTTCTCCCTTATCGTCTACCCACGGAACTCTAAATATTATTGATCTTTCCGGTTCAGCGATTCTTAAAAGAATATTCTTTCCATCATATTTTTTACGCTCAGATATAAACGGAATTACAGTTTCTGCAAATTCTCTAACTGCTTGAAGAAATTCTGGCTCGTTTGGATTTTTTGACTCAATAAGAGCCATAAATTCATTTATTTTTTGTTCCATCTTTGAAATAAATTTTTCAGATAATTTAGATTTAATTTTTACTCTTATAAAAATAAGAAATCATGTTTAAGAAAACGTTTTCGTTTTAACTGACAAAGATATAGCAAATAATGATTCAATGTTACATTTTTCACTTTTTTGAATCGATTTGTGGTTTTTTCAAACATTCCAAAAAAAACACATTTTTCATGTAGGTGTTTACATGCAAATCACCTTTTAAAAGTTAGTAAATTAAGTATTTTGTTACTTATTTTTCAATACATCGATTTAATATTTTGAATCGATTAGGTTTTTTATATATTTGCCACGATTTGTAAGCCCCTAAAAATGTCTAAACACCTATTTATCACATTATTTGCCTTGTTCGGCATCTCAACTGCCGTATCAGCGCAAGGATTAGCCCAAGAGATCGGAATCTATGCAGGACCAGTAACTTTACAGTCCGATTTTGGAGAAAGAAACAACTTTGATAATAATGTCGGAAACACAGGTTTTGGCATTGGAGTCATGCACTTTATTAACTTCTCTGCCAATAACAATAGAGAAAATTATTTCACAGAACATTTTAAAGTAAGATCTGATCTGTCTTACAGCCGAACCAATTTAAAACATCATGGCAAATGGGTTGATTATAAGTCTAACGGATTATTTGCAACACAGTTGAGAAACATGCATGCCAGCTCAAGCATTGTAAGCTTGGGCACACAGCTAGAATTTTCTCCTTTTATGAAAATTCACGATTTCGAAAACACAATTGGTAGCTTCAGTCCGTATGGAGCTTTTGGGGTTCAAGTAAGCTATTATTCAGCAAAAGTTGGATCACATTTAGGAGACATTACATTTCCTGCTAATACTCCAGGAAAATATTTAACTCCATCTGACGGACGTGCACATGGATTCTCTACCGAAACCGGTGTAGCATTAGCAGCAACAGCAGCAATTGGAGTTCATTATAAACTGACTGAAATGAGTGATTTGATGTTTGAAACTCGTTTTCATATGTACAGCTCAGACTGGATCGACGGATTAAATCCAAACAAAGATATCTACAAAGAAAATAAATCTAACGACTGGCAAGTTTGGTTTAACTTCGGATACATCTACTATTTACAATTTTAAAAAAATTTTAAATCCAAAATATAAAAATCCCAAATTCCAGAACTATTAAAAAGTGGAATTTGGGATTTTAGTTTTATTGCAAATTCTTTTTTTAAGAAAGGGCTTGTTCCAAATCCGCAATTAAATCTTCTGCATCTTCAATACCAACGCTTAATCGAACCAAATCGTCAGTAATACCAACTTCTGCTCTTTTATCTGCAGGAATCGATGCGTGTGTCATTAATACTGGATGATTAGCCAATGATTCTACTCCACCTAAAGATTCGGCAAGAGTAAATACTTTCAGTTTCTCTAAAAACGCGATAGAATCTTCTTTTTTACCCGATTTAAAATCGAATGAAACCATTCCGCCAAAAGCTTTCATTTGCTTTTTAGCAATTTCGTGGAACGGATGATTCTTTAAACCTGGATAATAAACGGTTTTAATTTTAGGGTGATTGCTTAAAAATTCTACTATTTTCTCACCATTCTCACAGTGTCTTTGAACCCTTAATGCTAATGTTTTAATTCCTCTTAAAACTAAAAAACTATCCATTGGACCAAGTGTGGCTCCAGTTGCAAATTGCTGGAAATGCAATTGATCTCCAAGTGCTGCGTCTTTTACAATTAAAGCACCGGCAATAACATCAGAATGTCCGCCTAAATATTTTGTTGCAGAGTGCATTACAATATCTGCTCCTAAATCTAAAGGTTTTTGTAAATATGGAGTCGCAAAAGTATTATCTACAGCAAGAAGAATTTTTTTCTCTTGAGTAATTTTTGCTATTTCCTGAATATCTGCCAATTTCATCAACGGGTTTGTCGGAGTTTCAACCCAGATTAATTTGGTGTTTTCGTTGATTAAGCTTTTGAATTTTTCAATATCAGTCATATCAACAAAATGAAACTTAATTCCAGAATCTTTATAAATTCTCGAAAACATTCTATAAGTTCCACCATATAAATCATCCATTGCAATGATTTCATCACCTGCTTTAAAAGATCTTAAAACACAGTCCGTTGCCGCTAGACCAGAAGAAAAAGCCAATCCGCGAGTTCCGTTTTCAATACTTGCCAACGCTTCTTCCAGAGCTGTACGAGTAGGATTTGAAGCTCGGCTATATTCGTAATCTGCCAAAGGTTTCCCCGGGCTTGATTGCACAAATGTTGAAGTTTGATATACCGGAGGCATAACCGCACCTGTACTTGGATCATGATGCTGACCACCATGTATTACTTTTGTATTGAATTTCATATAGTTATAAATTTTAATTCTGTAATTCTTTTACAAATTTACCGCTTAATTTATTTTATCGTGACACAACTTCTTACCTTTGTAGATAATTAACACTTTTTGATATGAAAAATTCCATATTTATAATCTTTTTGTGTTTGATTTTTACAAGTTGCAAAAAAGAGCTTTCATTTGAAAATGAAACATTTGAAGAGAAATCTACTGTACCGTGCGCAAATGACTGCCCAAAAATCACGATAGAAGTTCCTATTGCTAAAAATATTAAAGTAACATCAGACAGCATCAATAAAAAAGTCTTTGCTGTGATTAAAGAGATTGTATTTTTCGAAGAAGATTCAGTAAAAGTTGATGATTATAAATCGTTGGCTAAATCTTTTATTGCTTCATATGAAGAAATGCATCAAAAATTCCCAAATGACACTTTTGGTTGGGAAGCAAAAATTATTGGAAATGTCGAATTTGAATCTGACCAAGTTTTAAACCTTAAAATTGATCACTATACTTTTACTGGAGGCGCTCACGGATATCAAGGCTATCGATCATTGTTATTTGATAAAAAAACTGGTAAGACAATTTTCAACAAACAATTATTTAAAAACGAAAATGAGTTTAAAGCTTTCGCCGAAAAAACTTTTAGAGCAAAATATAAAATTCCTGAAAAAGCCAATATTAATGCTACTGGCTTGATGTTCGAAAATGATAAATTTCAACTGCCTCAAAACATTTTTTATACCTCTGCAGGTTTACTTTTATATTACAATTCATACGAAGCCGCATCTTACGCAGATGGTCCAAAAGAGCTTATATTTCCCTATGAAGAAGTAAAAAAATATTTGAATTTTCAATAAAAAAAAAAAAAATAAATCAAGCCATTTATTTGGTTCCTGTATATCGTAGAGATGCACTGCAGTGCGTCTAACACAATCTTTGTCGATATGCTGGACGTAGACGCACTGCAGTGCATCTCTACAGTAAATCTCAGAATCTTAGTATCTCAGCAACTTAGAACCTTTTCTACTGAACATCATATTTCATTTTACGCAAAACCCTCAAAGCTTCTTTAAAAGAAGAATAAATATTTTTATACGGCTTTAAAAGTAGTTTAGCGTCAATCAATTTTTGTCTGGCATCTTCAAAACCATTCAAATGACAAATCATAAAAGTAGAAGGCAGATTCTCTAGGTCTTTCATTTCACGCTCAGATAATGACATCTCTTTTTCAAGTTTTCTTAGCAGAGCTATATTAGAATTATAAATGTGATGTAACATTTTTCTGTTGAATTCTGGTGGCTGAAAAAGCATTTGACGATCGATTTTATAATAACCATTGTCAAAAAAATGAATCGTTTGTTCTTCAAGCGGATAATAACTCGTTTTGTCATTCAACCCCAAAGGAACATATTCTGTGATTGTAAAAGTATCGTCATTATAATCTATCGTGACAACGTCTTGCGCAGAATAAAAAAGCTTAATCTGTTCGTTTATCAATTCGATATCTACACGCGACAAATACGTTTTTTCACGAAGTTTTTTTGGAACTCCAGCCCAGCAGATTACAAACAACTCTTTAAAAACATGATATTTTGGCGACATATCTTTATGCCTGAAATTCATAAAATCGATAACCCCATCTAAAGTATATTGAATGCTGTTTCGAGAGCTATTTTCAATCCCGATTACAGTTTCTGTATTCTGATTGCTTTTTTCGATTTCCTCGTGTTCTTCGAGCGGAATCGAATTACTGCCACGTCTTATGAAAACGCTATTCGCTAAAATGGTATGAATTCCTTTTTTAAAGTATGAGATTTTACTTTTAGGTTTAATGGTAACCAGACCGATTACTTTATCTTTTGGAAGGTTTGGAAAAGGGACGTTTTCGTACTGAATTTTTGGAGGGTTTTCTAAAAATGCATTCACCAAATTTTGAATTCGGCTATCATCGAAGAAATCATCTCCAACAATTTCGTTATCTTGATCTTCTACTCCAACTACAATATAAGAATTATTGTTCGGATTGGAATTTGATAGCGCGCAAATGTGTTTTAAAAACTTTCCTTTCCCTTCTCTCGAATGAAGATTCAACTGCCTTTTCTTATCATAAAAACTGCTTTCGTCATTATGAGCGAGGAGATTTTTAATTAAAAGGCGCTTATTAATCATTCTTTCTAGATTATTAGACTGACTTAGATTTTTAGACTTCTTAGATTGATTTTCAGTTTTCTAAATTAAACTAAAGATCTAACTTCTAAGAAGTCTAACTATCTAATTTTTAAATATTTTTCTTCACAATCGTCGAAGACGCCTGAGCCGTACTCATGACAACCAAATCAGCAATATTAACATGATACGGTCTTGAAACTACAAAATGAATAATATCAGCAATATCTTCTGCCTGAAGCGGATCAAATCCTTTGTAAACATTTGCTGCTCTTTCAACGTCTCCTTTAAAACGAACTTCACTAAATTCTGTCGCCACCATTCCTGGATGAATGCCTCCAACTCTAATACCAAACGGATTCAAATCGATTCGCATTCCTGCTGTAATGGCATCAACGGCGTGTTTAGAACCGCAATATACATTTCCGTTCGGATACACTTCTTTAGCTGCTGTCGAACCAATATTAATGATATGTCCCGATTGTCTCTCAACCATCTGCGGAATGATTGCTTTTGAAACATACAAAAGTCCTTTTACATTAATATCAATCATCGCATCCCAATCGTCTAAATCGCCATTTTGAATTGGATCTAAACCATGTGCATTTCCTGCATTATTAATTAAAACGTCGATTGTCGAAAATTCGTTTGGCAAAGCGCCTATTTTTTCTAGAACTTCTTCTTTGTTTCGAACATCAAATGCTAAAGTATGCACTTCTGTAAAAGCAGAAAGTTCTTTTTGAAGTTCTTCTAAACGGTCTTGACGTCTTCCGCAGAGAACAACTTTATAATTGTTTTTTGCTAAAATCTGAGCGGTTGCTTTTCCGATTCCACTTGTAGCACCAGTAATTAAAACTGTTTTTTTCATTTCATTTTTTTTATTTTTTGCCACAGATTAAAGGATTAAAATGATTCTTTTGAAATCTGTGAAAGTCTTTTAATCTGTGGTAAAATATTTTAATTCTTATTTTTCCATTCCTCCAAATTCAACACCATATTGAGTGCTGTCCAAGTTTCTCCATCGACTTCTCTCAAGTATTTTTTATCGGGATTAATAGTAAATCCAACTTTTTCATAACACTTTTGAGCTCCAATATTAAAGTCAAAAACATTCAATTCAATGTTTCTTTCTTTCCTGTTTTCAAAAATATATTGCAGCAATAGAGTTACCATCTGCTCACCAATTCCTTTTCCTCTTTGGTTTTGATCCATAATCAAGATTCGTCCTAACTTTGCAAAACCGTCGTAAAAATAAATTTCGCAATGTCCAATAGTATTTCCATTAGAAACATCTGCAACTCTAAAAGCAGTTCTATTCTTATCAGAAAGAGTTTTATCTATTTGACTTTCCGTTAAGGGAAAAGTGAATTCTGGTCCGCCAAATTGCATTAAATCTTTTGCGCTTTTGACAGAATTGATCAATTCAGAATAATCTTTTTTCTCAAATTTTTCTAGGTGTATCATTTTTTCAGAATCGTAAATTATGGCACATCGTCGCCCATACTTTCTGTCCAGATCGCAAACCAGTCTTGGTTATCCATTTCCAATTCTACAGCTTTCATCAAAGACTGAATTCTGGCAATGTTTACTGTTCCAGCAATCGGAATTATTTTTGCTGGATGTTTTAAAATCCAAGCCAATAATAAAGTATCAGAACCTAAATGGTATTTTTCTACCAACTCAGAAAACAGTTTTTTCAGACGACGTGTTTTTTTGGTATCTTCTCTAAAAACAGTTCCAAGCGGATTCCAAGACAACGGACGAATTCCATGCGCCTGCATATAATCTAAGCTTCCGTCTGTCATTGCTTCGTAATGCGTTGCCGAAAATTGCACTTGATTGTAGCTCACTTCTGTTTTCTGGCGAATTAATTCTGTTTGAGAACTTGTAAAGTTAGAAAGTCCAAAATCGATAATTTTCCCTTCTCCTTTTAACTTTTCAACTGCTTCTGCAATTTCGTCAGCCTGCATTAACGGACTTGGTCTGTGAAGTAAAAAAACATCTACATAATCTGTTTTTAAATTCTTCAAAGAAGTTTCCACAGACTTAATAATATAGTCTTTAGAATAATCGTAATGTTTGATTTTGTTTTCAGGGCGTTTTTCAGCAATCATCTGAATGCCGCACTTGGTAATTAATTGTAATTTTTCACGGTTGATCTTACTTGCGTGAAAGGCTTTTCCAAAATCGGCTTCGGTCGTATACGAACCGTAAATATCCGCGTGATCAAAAGTCGTAATTTTGTTTTCGATACTCACTTGTATCATGTTTTCCATTTCTTTGGTTGTAAGGTTTTTATCCCAAACTCCCCAATTCATAGTGCCCGAAATTATAGGCGATAAGACTGTTTTGCTCATAATAATTATGCGTTATTTTTGGTAATAATTATGCTTTTATAAAACATAATCATCAAAGTTCTTAAAAATATAAAAATAGATTCACAATTAGTCCTTAAAATTAGGTCATTGGTCGAAGTTTTAACCATTCTTTAACATCTTACTTCTCAAAAAATATTCAATTTGCACTCTCAAAAATTAGGCGTAAAAATCAAGGTTTTAAAAATATTTATATGGAAGAAAATACAACGACTTTAGACATTAGAGCGATAAATGAAAAAATTGAAAGAGAAAGTGCTTTTATAGACCTTCTTACAATGGAAATGAACAAAGTTATTGTGGGTCAGAAACATATGGTCGAGCGTCTATTGATCGGATTACTTGGACAAGGGCATATTTTATTGGAAGGAGTTCCTGGTCTGGCAAAAACTTTAGCCATCAACACGCTTTCTCAAGCGGTTCAAGGATCTTTCAGCCGTATCCAGTTTACGCCAGATTTATTGCCTGCCGATGTTATCGGAACCATGATTTACAACATTAAAGCAAACGAGTTCTCAATTAAAAAAGGACCGATTTTCGCCAATTTCGTACTTGCCGATGAGATTAACCGTGCTCCTGCAAAAGTTCAATCAGCACTTTTGGAGGCGATGCAGGAGAAACAAGTTACTATTGGTGATTCAACTTTCAAATTAGATCGTCCGTTCTTGGTATTAGCAACGCAAAACCCTGTTGAGCAAGAAGGTACTTATGCACTTCCTGAAGCACAAGTTGACCGTTTTATGTTGAAAACCGTTATTGATTACCCAAAAATTGATGAAGAACGTTTTGTAATTCGTCAAAACTTAAAAGGATCTTTCGAAAAAGTAAACCCAGTGGTTTCTGTTGACCAGATTTTACGTGCGCAAGAAGCGGTTCGTGAAGTTTATATGGACGAAAAAATTGAGAAATATATCTTGGATATCATTTTTGCTACTCGTTATCCAGAAAAATACAAATTAGCCGATTTAAAACCGCTTATCAGTTTTGGAGCTTCTCCTCGTGGAAGTATCAACTTGGCTAATGCCGCTAAATGTTATGCTTTCATCAAACGTCGTGGTTATGTAATTCCAGAAGACGTTCGTGCCGTTGTTCACGATGTGTTACGTCACAGAGTTGGAATTACGTACGAAGCGGAAGCAGAAAACATTACTTCTGTAGACATTATCAACAAAATCGTTAACGAGATTGAAGTACCTTAAAAAGTTGATGGTTGATAGTTTTTTGGTTGATGGTTCATACACCATCAACCAACAACCATAAACCATAAACCAAATCAAAAATGGATACAAAAGAGCTTTTAAAAAAAGTACGGAAAATAGAAATCAAAACGAAAAGGCTGAGTAATCATATCTTTTCGGGAGAATACCACTCTTCATTTAAAGGACGAGGAATGACGTTTAGCGAGGTGCGTCAATACCAATACGGAGATGATATTCGTAACATCGATTGGAATGTAACCGCACGCTACAACGAAGCTCATGTTAAGGTATTTGAAGAAGAACGCGAATTGACTATGGTTTTAATGGTCGACATTTCGGGTTCGGAATCTTTTGGTTCTAAAAATCAATTCAAGAAAGACATCGTAACCGAAATTGCGGCAACGATGGCTTTTTCGGCTACACAAAACAATGATAAAATTGGTTTAATCTTATTTTCTGACACCGTAGAATTATATATTCCACCAAAGAAAGGACGTTCACACGTACTGCGTATCATTCGTGAATTGATCGAATTTGAACCAAAAAGTCACAAAACAGACATCGCTCAAGCTTTAAAATTCTTATCTGGAACTCAAAAGAAGAAAGCCATCATTTTTATGATTTCCGATTTTATGTCTGATTCTTACGAACATACATTAAAAATCGCTTCAAAAAAACATGACATTACTGGTGTTCGCGTGTATGATATTCGCGAAGAAAAAATTCCAAATTTAGGAATGGTAAATATGTTGGATGCCGAAACCGGAAAAATTCAATTGGTTGATACAAGTTCCAAAGTGGTTCGCATGAATTACGAGAAGCATTATCAGGAGAAACTAAATTACTTTAAAGATACTTTTCGTAAATCTGGAGCTGGAATTGTAAATACCAGAGTAGACGAAAATTACGTTACTAAACTATTAGGCTATTTCAAATCACGATAAAATTTGGCAATTTTGATTAACAAATCAAAAATCGTTAATCTAAAATCAACAATCGTTAATCAAATGAAATTTAAACTTTATATATTTTTATTGCTTTTTTCTACCATGATTTTTGCACAGCAAAAACAAGTAGAAACAAGTATTGACACCACCAAAAATAAGATTGGTGCAGAGTTCAAACTGACCCTGAAAACAGTTGTATCTTCAACAGCAAAAGTTGAATTCCCAAAACTTAAAAATATTGGTCCGTTAGAAGTAATTGAGTCTTATCCAATCGATACGGTTAAGAAAGACGCTACTAATTACGAACTCATAAAAAAATATGGTTTAACACAGTTTGATTCTGGACGTTATACAATTCCTAGCATTAAGATTTTAATAGACAAAAAGCCTTTTTATAGTGACTCTATTAAAGTTGAAGTTGCCAACGTAAAAGTGGACACTTTACAGCAGAAAATGTATGACATCAAAGATATTGCTTCGGCTGATGAAGGAATGGGAAATTGGTGGATTTACGTTTTAATTGTTTTAGCTATTATCGGAATCGGAGCTTTTGTTTATTGGTATGTTAAAAAACGCCAGCTGAAAAAAATCGAAGAAGAAGTTTATAAAACACCAATTGAAAAAGCAACTAGTTTATTAAACAACTTAGAGCAAAAAGAACTGGTTCAAAAAGGTGAAATTAAAGAATACTACAGCGAATTAACTGATATCGCTAGAAATTATATCGAAGAAGCCATTCATATTCCAGCAATGGAAAGTACAACTTCTGAGTTAATTCAGGCTATCAGAGTAGCATCGACACAAAAGAAAATGACGCTTACGCCTGAAACGGTTGAAAATCTCGAACGTGTTTTACGTCAGGCCGATTTGGTAAAATTTGCAAAATCAAAACCGCTTGATTTTGAAATTACTGAGGATAGAAATAAAATTCAGAAAGTAATTTTAACGCTTGACAATGCTATTCCGACAGAAGTTCCTGAGGATATAGAAGATCAGCTACTAAACGAAGCGCAAAGACAAAAACAAATTCAGGCACAGTTGAAAAAACAGCGCAATGCAAGAATTGGTTATGCAGTTGGAGCTGTCATACTATTATTGTTTGCTACAACAACTTTCTTTATTGTTACCAAGGGATTCAATTATGTAAAAGACAATATAATTGGCCATCCATCTAAAGAATTATTAGAAGGCGAATGGGTAAAAAGTGCTTACGGAAGTCCAGCCATTATTATTGAAACTCCAAAGGTTTTAAAAAGAATGGATGCGCAAAAAGTACTTCCAAAAGAAGCTATGGCTCTTATCAAAGAAATGCAGCTTTTTGCATATGGAAGCATGATTGACAATTTCTATGTAACGGTTTCTACGTCTAAATTCAAACAGCCAACCGATATTGACTTAAGCAAAACCCTTGAAGGAACTCTAAAAATCATTGAGGCTCAAGGCGGACAAAATATTATTGTCAAACAAGAAGATTTTCGAACAAACGAAGGTATTCAGGGAATAAAAGGTTACGGAACAATGACTGTTTTGAATCCGGCAACCAAAACGAGTACAAAAGCATATTATGAATTATTGCTTTTCAAACAAGATCAAGGTTTACAGCAAATTTTGATTTTACATGAAGAAGGCGATACTTATGCAAACGAGATTACAACTCGAATATTAAATTCTGTTGAACTTCAAAGAGCAAACAACTAATGAGTAAGATCACTTTTTTAAATCCAGAATTTCTTTGGTTGTTTCTATTAATTCCGATTGCAATAATCTGGTTTTTCTGGAAACGCAACCAGCAATCGGCTACCTTAAAAATGAGTTCGACAGCAGGATTTCAAAACAGCGAATCGTTTTGGACCAAGTTTAAACCTGCTCTTTACGTTTTTAGAATTTTGGCTTTATGTTCTTTGATTATAGCTTTGGCTCGACCAAGAACAGTAGACATTAGCAACCAGACAAAAACGACAAAAGGAATTGACATCGTAATGGCAATTGACGTTTCTGGTTCTATGCTGGCAAAAGATTTAAAGCCAAACCGTATGGAAGCTTTAAAAAGAGTTGCTGCAGATTTCGTTGGAGAAAGACCAAACGACAGAATTGGTTTGGTTTTATACGCTTCTGAAGCTTATACCAAAACGCCCGTTACAAGCGATAAAGCCATTATTCTTGAAGCCATAAAAGGCATTAAATATGATAATGTTTTGCAAGACGGAACAGGAATTGGAATGGGATTGGCAACTGCTGTAAATCGTCTGAAAGATAGTAAAGCAAAAAGCCGCGTTATCATTCTTCTTACCGATGGTGTAAACAATGCCGGATTTATAGAACCAGAAACTGCAGCCGACATTGCGAAACAATACGGAATAAAAGTATATACAATTGGTCTTGGTACAAACGGAATGGCAGAATCACCATATGCTTATGCGCCAAACGGAGGTTTCTTATTCAAAATGCAAAAAGTTGAAATCGACGAAAGATTGATGAAAAGTATTGCTCGTAAAACAGACGGAACGTATTTTAGGGCTACTAGCAATGATAAATTAGCAGAAATATACAACTCGATCAATAAACTGGAAACAACAGAAATTCAGGAATTGAAATTCTATGATTATGATGAAAAGTACAGGTTTTTTGTTTTATTTGCAGGCTTTTTACTGTTATTAGAAGTTGGATTAAGAAATACAGTTTACAGAAGCTTCATTTGATTTTTCAAATCAAAAAATTCCAAAAATAAAGTTCCAAATAACAAAATGGAATTTGGAATTTTTAAAATTGGAGTTTAAAAACAAGTTTGGAATTTGGAATTTATCTCAGCATTATTTGAGATTGGAATTTTAAAAATATTTATGGAATTAGACGAAAAAAAATATTTATATCTCTTATTACTAATCCCGATTGTGGTGTGTATTTTTCTTTTCAATATGTATTGGAAAAGAAGAACGCAACGCGAATTTGGTGATTTGGAAATGGTAAAAAGGCTGAGTCCTGAAAAATCAGTTTTCAAACCTGTTTTAAAAATCGTAGTGATTCTTCTGGCACTTACGTGTTTGATTATCGGTTTAGTTAATCCGAAGATCGGAACTAAAATGGAAACCGTAAAACGAGAAGGTATTGATATTGTTTTTGCTGTCGACGTTTCTAAAAGTATGCTTGCCGAAGACGTTGTTCCAAGCCGTTTGGATAAAAGCAAACAGTTAGTTTCACAGATCATCAACAATTTAGGAAGTGATAGAATCGGAATCGTAGCTTATGCAGGAAGTGCTTTTCCTGTTTTACCAATCACATCAGATTACAGCGTTGCTAAAATGTTTCTGCAGAGCATGAGTCCAGGAATGGTTTCATCTCAAGGAACGTCTTTGGATGAAGCGATTAAATTGTCTTCGACTTATTTTGATGAAAAAAGCAAAACCAGCAAATTATTAATTCTGATTTCTGATGGAGAAGATCATTCTGAAGGCGCAGCTGCTGCGGCAGAAGAGGCCAATAAATTGGGAATGAAAATCATCACAATTGGTGTTGGAACAGAAAGAGGAGGAACAATTCCGTTAAAAGAAAATGGCGTTGTAAGAGGTTATCAGAAAGATCAAAACGGAGAAACAGTAATCACCAAATTAAACCAAGAAGGTTTAAAAACAATTGCAAAAGCAACAAAAGGTGGTTATGTTTACGGCGGAAGCACGAAAGAGGTTTTAGAATATGTCAAAAATGCTTTAAACAATATTCAGAAAACAGAATTTGAAGCTACACAAATGGCCGAATTTCAATCGCAGTTTCAATGGTTTATCGGATTTGCGTTTTTATTGCTTTTCCTAGACATTTTCTTATTAGAAAGAAAAACAAACTGGATCAAAGAGTTGGATTTATTTAATGAAAAGAAATAAAAAAGTTAGCCACTAATTGCTCGAATTTACACGAAAAACAATTGCTTTTTTGGTGAAATTCAAAAAGAAAATAACAAAATAAATTAGTGCCAATTAGCGAAATTCGTGGCGAAAAAAAATAAAACTAGAATGAAAAATTTACTTCTTTATATTTTACTAACGGTTTCTTTTGCAGTTTCTGCTCAAGAAAAAGACAAAACATTGCCTACTGGGAATGAAGAATATAAACAGAATAAATTTACTGATGCTGAGGCAAACTATAGAATTTCGGAATCAAAATTTCCTAAAAAATCAGCAGCGGCCTATAATTTAGGTAATACCATTTATAGACAAAATCAGATTTCGGAAGCTAAATTTGCTTACGCGAAAGCGATAAAAAATGCCAAAACAAGACCTGAAAAACACAAGGCTTATCATAATCTTGGAAATACTTTCATGAAAGAGAAAGATTACACACAGGCAGTTGAAGCTTACAAACAAGCACTTCGTAACGATCCAACCGATGAAGAAACGCGTTACAATTATGCTTACGCCAAACAAAAACTAAAAGAAAATCCTCCTAAAAACGATCAGAATAAAGATAAAAACAAGGACAAAAACAAGGATAAGGATAAAAATAAAGACAAAAACAAGGACAACAATAAAGATAAAGACAAGGATAAAGATAAGAAAGACGATAAAGGCGACCAGGACAAAGACAAAAAAGACGGTAAAAATGATCCTAAACAAGATGATAAGTCTGACAACCAAGGACAGCCAAAACCACAGCCTGGCGGAATATCAAAAGAGCGTGTTCAGAATTTGTTAGATGCGGTAAATAATGAAGAAAAGAAAATTCAGGACAAAGTAAATGCTCAGAAAGTAAAAGCAAATCCTAAGAAAACAGAAAAAGACTGGTAGGATTTTGAGTTTAATCGTTTAATTGTTTATTTGTTTAATCGAATATACAGTTAAACGATTAAACGGTTAAACAGTTTAACAGCTAAATAAACAACGACTAAAACAAAGAATGAAAAGATATTTAATTCTATTTCTAATCACTTTTCAAGGACTGATGGCTCAGGTGCAATTTGAAGCCAGAGTCAGCAAGAATACACTTGGACTAAACGAAAGACTTCGCATTGATTTCATCATGAATGTTGACGGAGATAATTTCGAACAGCCTTCTTTTGATGGATTTAAAATGGTTGCCGGACCAAGCCAGCAGATTAGCCAGTCTTGGATTAATGGTCGCAGTTCTTTTCAAAAAATATATTCTTATATCTTACAGCCTGAGAGAAAAGGCGCTATAACAATAAAACAGGCTGCGATTGAATTTAATGGTCAGGTTTACAAAACCAATCCTATAAAGGTTACAGTAACCAATGCAGTTGCTCAAGAAAGAGATCCAAATGACAGACCTCCAGGATCTCCTGATGAATTATTGGAACTTGTTGCCGAAATCTCAAAAACAAATCCGTACTTAAACGAACCAATTACAGTTGTTTACAAATTATATTTTAATAATATCGGAGTAAACCGTTTTAAAGAATTGGCAAAACCTAAATACAATGATTTCTGGAATCAGAATATAGCCATTAAGCAATTACAGATTGAAGAAGGAAGTTATAAAGGTCAGAGATGTTATTCTGTAATCTTGATGAAAACCGTTTTATATCCGCAAAAGTCTGGAAGATTGACAATTGATCCTCTTTCTTTAGATATTGAAGTAGAAATGGCTTCTAATCGTCGTGACATGTTTGGTCAAATGATTACAACAGAAGGTAATAAAGTCGTTTCTGCTGGGGCAAAAACAATTAACGTAAAACCACTTCCTGAAACTGGAAAACCCGAAAGTTTTACTGGCGCTGTCGGACGATTCAATTTTACCGTTACTCCATCAAAAACAACGCTTAAAAATGGTGAGGGTCTTGACTTGATCGTAAGTGCTCAGGGAACTGGAAACATGAAGTTATTTACGCTTCCAAAACCAGTTGTTCCAAACGCATTAGAGATGTACGATCCAGTTCACGATGAGCAAGTAACTACCTCTTTGAATGGAATGTCTGGCAGAATTACAGACAAATACACGATTGTACCACAGTACAGAGGAAAATACGCTATCAAACCAATGCAGTTTTCGTATTTTGATTTGAGTACTGGATCTTATAAAACCATCACTTCAAAAGAAATTATGATTGATGTGTTAGACGGACCAACACCTGCTGAAGCAAATACTGGAGCAGCTAAAAATGTTGTGGCCAAAGCAGATCAATTCAAAAATATTAAATCTAAAACAGCATTGATTCCTATTGAGAAAAAGGATTTTTATGATTCAAATCTGTATTTAGGATTATTGTTTGCTCCATTCATCATTATTCCGATTATCATTTTAGCTAGAAAGAAAAAAGAAGCTATGGATAGTGATGTTACTGGAAATAGAATTAGAATGAACAATAAACTGGCGAAGAAATATTTATCGCAAGCGAAGAAACATCTTAACAATAAAGAGCCTTTCTATATTGCACTTGAAAAAGCAATGCACAATTTCTTGAAAGCAAAACTGCATATTGAAACTTCAGAAATGAGTAAAGACAATATTAGAGAATTGCTGTTGTCTAGAAATGCAAATGCAGAAACGGTTCAGAATTTTATTGCTTTGACTGAAAACTGCGAATTTGCACGTTATGCACCAGCATCGAGCGCTTCAATTCAGCAGGATTATGATAAGGCTGTTATGATTATTTCTGAATTAGAAAAACAGATTGTTTAATTTTTTTACCGCAAAGTTCGCTAAGAAAATTGATTTAGATTGAGTCGAATTTAAGTTCGCAAAGTTGAAAATCTTATTAAAAAAGAAAATGAAAAACATACTATATCTCTTTTTATTCATCTCGCAGGTTTTCTTTGCGCAAGGTCGCTTTGAAGCAGGAAATGCATTGTACCAAAAAGGACAATATAAAGAAGCGGCACAGGTTTATGAGAACATTATAAAAGAAGATAAATTGCAATCTGCCGAATTGTATTTTAATCTTGGAAACTGTTATTACAAACTAAACCAGGTTGCGCCTTCGATTTATAATTATGAGAAAGCATTGGTTCTTAAGCCAAACGATCCAGAGACTTTAAACAATTTAAAGTTTGCCAAAAAACTGACTATTGATGAAATTAAAGAAGTTCCAAAAGTAGGTTTTGCAAAACTGATTCAAAACTTTACCTCTATTTTTGATTATAACGCTTGGGCTAAAATTTCTGTTGTACTTGGTTTTGTATTTTTATTGAGTTTTATCGGGTATTATTTTTCAAATGCTACATTGGCAAAAAGAATTTATTTTGTTGGGATGTTTATCATTCTGGTTGCTTTTGCGTTAAGCATTTCGGCTGGAATGTCTGAAAAAAGTCATTTTGAAAACGATCGTGTTGCCATTGTTTTTTCTGAATTAAGCCAAGTACGACACAAACCTGAAAAATCTTCAAATGGCATTATTTTATTGCACGAAGGAGCAAAAGTTTATGTTTTAGAAAGTGTTGCAGGCTGGAAAAAAATTGAATTGACAGACGGAACGCAAGGTTGGATTGACTCTTCAACAATTAAAGAAGTAAAATAACGTTTAGAAATAATTCAAATATAAAAATCCCAAATTCCAATTACTGTTTTGGAATTTGGGATTTCTTGTTTTTTTTGAATTTAATAATTAATTCACCGCATCCACCAATCTAACAAACTCAGATCTGTAACCATCTTCATCATTTGATAAACCAGATTTTGCCAATCTTTTAATATCCGAACTTGAACTGCTGGCAATGTATTTTGAATCTCTAAGTTTTAATCCGAACCAAGAAACTGCTGTCGTAAATTTGAAATCTGGAGAACTGTTTTCTAAGTCTGTTTTCTTATCTGCTATAACATTTACGATTTCAATGCTTTTATTGCCATCAGGTTTTTTATACCTGAATTTTACAGTTGCCAACTCATTACTATGATTTTCAGCAACTTTTGACATTTTAGTATATTTTAAATCTGAAGGGACATAATCACTCTCTACACCTACCGGAACTATTTCATACAAAGCCGTAACCGAATGTCCGCTACCTAATTCGCCCGCATCAATTTTATCATTTTTAAAATCTTCTGCATTCAATTTTCGGTTTTCATAACCAATCAATCGATACGCTTGAACATGATTTGGATTAAACTCAATTTGGATTTTTACATCTTTCGCGATAGCAAACATTGATCCTTTAAATTCTTTTCCAAGAAAACGATTCGCTTCCTGAATGTTATCGATATAAGCATAATTCCCATTTCCTTTATCAGCCAAAATTTCCATTTTACTGTCTTTGTAATTTCCCATTCCAAATCCAAGAACGGTCAAGAAAACACCAGACTCTCTTTTCTGCTCAATCAATTTCAACATATCATCATCAGAAGAAGCGCCAACATTAAAATCTCCATCAGTCGCTATCACTACTCTATTGTTTCCTTCTTTGATGAAATTTTGTTGTGCCAATTTGTACGCCAATTCAATTCCTTCTCCTCCTGCCGTGCTTCCGCCTGCATGCAAATCGTCAAAAGCATCCATAATTTCATCTTTATTATCTCCAGAAGTTGGCTCCAAAACTACTCCTGCTGATCCCGCATAAACCACAATCGAAACTTTGTCAATGCTTCGAAGCTCTTTTACCAGAACTTTCATCGATTCTTTTAGCAACGGCAGTTTGTTTGGCTCATCCATCGAACCTGAAACATCCACTAGAAAAACTAAATTAGTTGCTGGCAAATTTGCCATTGGAACATTCTTTCCCTGCAGACCAATTTTTAGCAGTCGACTGTTTTTATTCCACGGACAATCGCTGTATTCTGTATTTATAGAAAACGGATGCTGACCCTCTGGCTGCGGATATTTGTATTTAAAGAAATTGATCATTTCTTCAACACGAACAGCATCTTTTGGAACTTTCTGCCCTTCGTTTATAAATCGGCGGATATTAGTATACGATGCATTATCAACATCGATAGAAAAAGTAGAAAGAGGTTCTTTTAGCGGAGATTCAAACGGATTTTCTTCTAATCCTGCATAGCTTTCTGTATTGGTCTCAGGAATATAATTTTCCTCTTCAATTAAATCGGTCGTAGCTGCAACTGCGGTAGAATCTGCAGTTTCCATGGTAGCATAATCAACTTTCTTACAGCCGAAAATAGTAAGTACGAGGAATGCCATCATAAAGAAATTAAGATTTCTCATAAAGTAAGTTTTTAAAAAATTAATAAAAGGTTATAGGCTTCAAATAAGGACTAGCATTCCGGATTTACTAGAGGCGATTATTTGCAATTTTTCGAGTATCAAAATCGTGCCAAATTTTTTACAAATATTTTTCTTACGTGAAAATAAAATGAGAAACCTTGATTTTTAAAGGGATTTGGTGTGGAATATTTTTTTTGAATGTGAAGATTTTTTTGCCACAGATTAAAATGATTCCAAAAGATTAATCCTTTTTAATCCTTTAATCTGTGGCATTAAATTTTGAACGCTAGTATGCAAAATTAAAATGTATAAATTTTTTCTGGCGTAACGCAATAATCCAATTTAATATCCGATTCAAAAACGTCATCAATTTGGTTTATCGATTCAAAAAAAGAAAGTCCAATTTTTATGGTTTCGGGGTTGCATTCGGCAAGAAATTTATCGTAGAAACCTTTTCCGTAGCCAATTCGGTTTCCAAAAATATCAAAAGCCAAAAGTGGCACAAAAACAACTTCAACTTTAGACGACGGAACTTCGATTCCATCAACGGGTTCAGGAATATTGTATTCGTTCTTTTTAATTTTAGTATTATCTGTTAAAAGAAAATGCGTCATTTTCCTAGTTTCGAAATCACTTTTCGAAATCAGGATTTCTTTATCTTTTCCAGAAAGCAAATGCAGGATAAATTCGGTATTTACTTCTTTATGCTCTTCAATCGGAAGAAAAACGTGATAATACGTTTTATCCCAAATTGGCATTTGAATTAATTGATTGGCAATTGCAAGGCTTTTCTCTTCTATTTCATCAAAAGAAAGTGCTTTACGAAGATTTTTATATTCTATACGAAGTTCTTTTTTACTCGTCGGCATTGTCGTCTGGGGTTTTGGATAAATGATAAATGGCATCGCCTTCATAAACAATTGGCGAATGATTGGCATTGATTACATAACCATCATGCGGCGCTTTGACTTTTTGTTCAAATTTCCCAAACGGATCTGTAATAATGGCTAAGATAGTGCCTTTGGTTACAAATTTCCCAACTAAGTTAAAATCATGAAGCAGTCCAGAACATTTTGCTCTAAGCCAAATGGATTGTTTTATATAAATTGAAGGCGTTAATGCGGGTTCCATAATTTGTTTAGAATCCAACATTCCTAAATAATGAAGCAAACGTTTTGTACCTAAAACACCTTGATTTGCAATTTCATTATTGATGTCTAATGATTTTCCGCCTTCAAAAAGCAACATTTTTACATTGGCCGTTTCAGAAGTTTTTCTAAAAGAGCCATTTATATTTTTAGAATACAACGTAAACGGCGCATTAAAAATATCGGCGAGAACTTTCAATTCAGGATTATTTTCGGTAATTCTAATTTGAGGCGCATTAAAACGGCTTGCTCCACCTGCATGAAAATCGACAGCATAATCTAAAATCGGGAGAATTTCTTCGACAATATGATAGGCAAATCTGCTGGCAAGCGAACCTTTTTTACTTCCTGGGAAAACACGATTCAAGTCACGTCCATCAGGAAACTCTCTTGATTTGTTTACAAAACCATACATGTTGATAACCGGAATGCAAATTATCGTGCCTCGTGCAGGTCTGTTTATTTTTTTACTGATAATCTGACGCACAATTTCTACACCGTTAATTTCATCCCCATGAATTCCTGCAGAAAATAAAACAACAGGGCCTTCATGCTTGGAACGGCGCACAATAACAGGAATATTCAGCTTAGTTGTCGTATGAAGTCGAGCAATTTCGACGTTTATGGTTCTATGTTCTCCTGGCAAAATCGATTCGCCAAAAATGACCAAGGGAGTACTATTTTTCATGTGAATTATAAAATCTAAATATAGAAATTATTCTTTTGATTTTGTAAATTTGAAACTAATTCAATGTTAAGCTTATTTAAGAAATCGGAATGGTTTTTGAAAAGCTTCTCGAACATCTTCACAAACACAGTAGAATGCAAAAACCGTCCTTAGATCTTCAAATTTTAACGTTGCCTGATAATCCGGGCGTTTATCAGTATTATGATAAAGACGGGAAAATCTTGTATGTCGGAAAAGCTAAAAATTTAAAAAAAAGGGTTTCGTCCTATTTCAATAAAATTCACGACACTGCCAAAACCAACGTATTGGTAAAAAAAATCGTGACAATAAAACATATCGTAGTTCCAACCGAAACTGATGCGCTTTTACTGGAAAACAATTTAATTAAAACACTTCAGCCGCGATACAATGTTTTGCTTCGCGATGATAAAACGTATCCATGGATCTGTATTAAAAAAGAACCTTTTTCGAGAATATTTTCAACTCGAAACATGGTCAAAGATGGCTCTGAATATTTTGGTCCATACACCAGTTTTAAAACGGTACATACCATCTTAGATTTAATCAAAGAATTATATCCGCTTCGAACTTGCAATTACGATTTGAGCGAATCGAACATTAATTCCGGAAAATTTAAAGTTTGCCTGGAATATCATATTGGCAATTGCAAAGGCCCATGCGAAGGCTTGGAACCTTTGGAAGAATATCAAAGACAGGTTAACGCGATTCGCGAAATCTTGAAAGGAAACTTCAAAGAAAGTTTGAAGGATTTTAAGAAAGTAATGAATACTTATGCCCAGAATTTACAATTTGAGGAAGCGCAGAAAATAAAAGAAAAGATTGAAGTTTTAGAAAATTATCAATCCAGATCTACCATTATCAATCCGAAGATTACCAATATTGATGTTTTCTCGATTGTTTCTGACGAAAGTGCGGCTTATGTCAATTTCCTTCAGATTTCTCATGGTTCGATTATTCGTTCGCACACTTTAGAAATGAAGAAAAAATTGGACGAATCTGATGAAGAATTACTGGAATTAGCAATTGTCGAACTTCGCGAGCGTTTTCAATTATTATCCAAAGAAATCATCGTTCCTTTTGAAATGGATTTGGGCGAAAACATTAAAGTGACCGTTCCACAACTTGGAGATAAAAAACAGATTCTGGATTTATCGATTCGAAATGCCAAATTCTACCGAATAGAACAATTAAAGCAATTGCAAATTGTAGATCCAGATCGTCACGTAAACCGAATTATGGCACAGATGCAGAAAGATTTGCGTCTTCCGTCTGAACCAAGACATATCGAATGTTTTGATAACTCGAATATTCAGGGAACAAATCCAGTTGCGGCTTGCGTCGTTTTTAAAGATGGAAAACCAAGCAAAAAAGATTATCGCCATTTCAATGTTAAAACCGTTGAAGGTCCGAACGATTTTGCCTCGATGACCGAAATTGTGTATCGCCGCTACAAAAGAGTATTGGAAGAAAACGAACCTTTGCCACAATTGATAATAATTGATGGTGGAAAAGGACAGCTTTCGGCAGCTTTAAAAAGTATTGACGATTTAGGCTTACGAGGAAAAGTCGCTATTATTGGAATCGCAAAACGTTTGGAAGAACTTTTCTATCCTGGCGATTCAATTCCGTTATATTTGGACAAAAAATCAGAAACATTAAAAGTTATTCAGCATTTAAGAAATGAGGCGCATAGATTTGGAATCACATTTCATAGGGACAAAAGAAGCAAATCGGCGCTTAATTCTTCTGTGGAAAGCATTCCTGGAATTGGCGAAAAAACCATGACTACGTTAATACAACATTTCAAAAGTGTTAAAAGATTAAAATTGGCCACAGAAAAAGAAATTTCAGCCGTTGTAGGTGTTTCTAAAGCCAAAAAAATTGTCGACTTTTACAAAACCAACTAGAGTTTTATGCGTTCATTCCAACTGTACATTTCAAAAATTTGGTTCAAAGGAGTTTCCTCGCGCGCATTCTCATTTGTTGTATTGCTGTTATTTTTATTTTCGCAAAAATCTTTTACACAGGAAATTAAAAAAGACAGTGTTAAAAGACCCAAAATTGGTTTGGTTCTTAGCGGTGGTGGCGCCAAAGGTTTTGCTCATATTGGAGTTTTAAAAGTTTTGGAAGAAGCCGGAATCAAAATTGATTATATCGGCGGTACCAGTATGGGATCTGTAATTGGCGGACTTTATGCTTCTGGCTACAACGCTTCACAAATTGATTCTATTTTTAAAAAGACCAATTTTGACGAATTAATTAACGATTATATTCCGCGTTCATCCAAAAACTTTTATGGCAAAAAGAATGATGAGCTCTATGCAATTGTTTTACCATTTAGCAATTTCAGAATAGGCATTCCAGAAGCCCTTTCAAAAGGAATGTACAACTATAATTTATTGAGCAGTTTAACTAGAAACGTGCGCCATGTTCGTGATTTCAACAAACTGCCAACTCCATTTTTATGTATCGGAACGAATATTGAAACAGGCGAAGAAGTTTTACTAAACAAAGGAAATCTCGTTCAAGCAATGATGGCAAGTGCTGCTTTTCCTTCCCTATTTACTCCAGTAGAAATTGACGGAAATCTTCTTGTTGATGGCGGCGTTGTAAACAATTACCCTATACAAGAAGTTCGCAATCTTGGCGCAGATATTATTATTGGTGTCGACGTTCAGGACGATTTGCTGAAAAGAAAAAACCTGAAAAATGCCACGAGAATTTTGGTTCAGATTACCAATCTGCAATCTATCGAGAAAATGAAAAACAAAAGAAAGGATACCGATGTTTATATCAAACCCGATATTCGCGATTTTGGTGTTATTTCATTTGATCGAGGAGAAGAAATCGTCAGAAAAGGTGAAGAAGCGGCCTTTGCTGTTTACGAAAAACTCAAAACATTGACAGACGAAAACAACTTTTATAAAAAACCAAAATTAAAAGTTGCCACAGATACACTTCATATTCAAGACATAAATACGGATAAATTAGAAAATTATACCAAAGAATATATTCGCGGTAAACTTCGTTTCAAGCCAGGAAGCACGATAACTTATGATGGTCTTAAAGCTGGAATTAACAACTTAAATGCAACACAAAACTTTAGTACAATTTCCTATTGCCTTCAGCCAAATGGAGACAAAGACAACTTGGATTTGGTTTTAAGAGAAAACCCAACGCAGACTTACCTTAAACTTGGACTTCATTATGATGGCCTTTACAAAAGTGCCGTTTTATTAAATCTTACGCATAAAAAGACTTTCTTAAAAAACGATGTTACTTCGCTTGATATCATTTTGGGTGATAATTTCCGATATGATTTTAACTATTATGTCGAAAATGGTTTTAACATCAGTTTTGGATTCCGTTCTAGATTGAATCAATTTAACCGAAATGTAACTACCAGTTTGAGCGGTGTTCTTAAAGAAACCCCAAATGTCAATCTTATTAATGTTGATTTCATGGACATAAATAATCAGGCTTATTTTCAAACTATTTTTGTGCAGAAATTTTTAATGGGCGGTGGTTTAGAATATAAATATCTAAAAATCAATTCGCCTACACTTGCCAATGAGGACAACATAATTGAGAAAAGCAATTATTTTAGCGCCTTTGCCTATTTAAAATACGATTCGTTAGATGAAAAATATTATCCAAGTTCTGGATTGTACTTTTCTACAGATCTGCAGACTTACATGGCATCATCAGATTACACTAATAAATTTAAACCATTTTCGATTGCAAAAGCTGAAGTATCAATTGTTAGACCGTTATTTAGAAAAGCAACTATAAAATTTGGAGCCGATGCTGGGTTTAATATTGGCAGCGATAGCGTTCCGTTTTTTGATTTTATACTTGGAGGTTATGGCTACAACAAAATAAATAATTTTAATTATTTCTACGGATATGACTTTCTAAGTATTGCCGGCAACAGTTATATTAAAACTGATATTAATATTGATTACGAAATCTTCAAAAAAAACCACATCAATATATCAGCTAATTTTGCCAATTTAGGAGATGACATTTTCTCTTCTGTCGATTGGGTCTCTATGCCAAAATATACAGGATACGCAATTGGTTATGGTTTAGAAACTATAATTGGCCCTATAGAAGTAAAACAATCTTGGTCTCCAGAAATGTCAAAAAGTTTTACGTGGTTTAGTATAGGATTTCAATTTTAGTAGTATAATCGAGAATACTTCAATAAATTCTGCCTATTTTTTTACATCCTAAAAATTATATCAAAAAAACTAAGTTATTTTATAGTTATAAATAATATAATTTTTATTTTTACTCCGAAAAAATTACGACATTTGTTATAATGAAAACAAATTGGACAGGTTTATTAGAGTATCTTCAATTCCTCATCAAGAGAAATCCTGAGTAATGGCTCTATCGAATTGAAATAATCAGTCAATTACAAAAAATTGAACCGATTATTTATCTCTGCAATTCAAATTTTCGAATTATCTAATTTACTAATTATCTAATTGAAAAAGCCATGCCACTATATCATAAACTTGGGGATTTTCCTCAAAAGCGACACACCCAATTTGAAAAACCAAATGGAGGTTTTTACTACGAACAATTGTTTGGAACCGAAGGCTTTCACGGGCATTCGTCGTTATCATATCACATACACAGACCAACACAGGTCAAAGAAATTTTAAATTCCTATTCAGTTGAACCTAAAATTGCAATCGGAAAAAATATAAAATCACTTCTTTTTAAAGGTTTTGAATTGAATCCTGAAAATGATTTTCTGGACAGCCGAAAAGCAATGTTGGTTAATAAAGACTGCATCATAGGTTTGGCTGCTCCAAAAGAATCGCTTCGAAATTATTTCTACAAAAATGCTGATGCTGATGAAATGCTTTTCATTCACAGAGGAAAAGGAAAATTAAGAACCATGTTAGGAAATATTCCGTTTGAATATGGCGATTATTTAATTATTCCGCGTGGCATTATTTACCAAATAGAATTTGAAACAGAAGATAATCGACTTTTTTATGTAGAATCGTATTCTCCTTTTTATACTCCAAAACGATATAAAAACCAATCTGGTCAGCATTTAGAACATTCTCCATTTTGCGAGCGTGATTTTATTTTGCCAAGCGAATTGGAAACGCACGACGAAAAAGGTGATTTTTTAATTAAAATCAAAAAAGAGGGAATGATTCACGAAGTGGTTTATGCCACACATCCGTTTGACGTTGTGGGCTGGGACGGCTACAATTTCCCATACGGATTTTCAATTCACAATTTCGAACCTATAACTGGACGTGTTCATCAACCTCCTCCAGTACATCAAACTTTTGAAACAGCAGCTTTCGTTGTTTGTTCATTCTGCCCTAGACTTTACGATTATCACCCAAAAGCTATTCCGGCACCGTACAATCATAGCAATATAGATTCTGACGAAGTACTATATTATGTTGATGGTGATTTTATGAGCCGTAATAATATTGAGCAAGGTCATATCACTTTACACCCAAAAGGAATTCCGCACGGACCAGCACCAGGCGCAATGGAACGTAGTATCGGTCACAAAGAAACTCAGGAATTAGCTGTTATGGTGGATACTTTCCGTCCGTTAATGGTTACTGAAGAAGCTATGGGACTTGACGATGGTCAGTACTATAAATCGTGGACTGAATAATTAGAAAATGTGGCAATTTGTCAATTAGATAATACTTTGCAAAGCGTATAAATTAAATAATTAAAACAATTATTGTAATTTTAAACTTACAAAATAAAAATCATCTCATTAACACATTGACTAATTATCTAATTGCCCAAAATGACTTTTAACGAAAAATACAAAGACAACGCTCTTTTAATTAAGACTTTCAATTTCGCACTAAACATAATTGATTACACAACAGAACTTCAAGATCAAAAGAAATTCGTAATTGCAAATCAACTATTAAAAAGCGGAACATCAATTGGAGCAAACTCAAAAGAATCACAAAACGCAGAAAGCAAAGCAGATTTTATTCATAAATTAAAAATTGCAATTAAAGAAGCAGACGAAACCGAATATTGGCTGTTTTTATGTGATGCCCATAGAGAATATCCAAATTGCAAACGTTTATTAAATGATCTTTCAGAAATTTTAAAAATTTTAAATAAAATAATATCAACATCAAGGAGGAGTTAGAAAATTAGAAAATGTGTCAATTAGAAAATTAACGCATTTCAAGAATTATCTCATTTTCTCATTATCAAATTATCTAATTATGAGCAAAGAAGTAAAATCAGTAGAATACGGATTAGAAAAAATATTTGAAGGAGCGCAAGATTTCCTTCCATTATTAGGAACAGATTATGTAGAGTTTTATGTAGGTAATGCAAAACAAGCAGCACATTATTATAAATCTGCATTTGGGTATCAATCATTGGCTTATGCCGGATTAGAAACTGGAGTGCGAGACAGAGCATCTTATGTTTTGAAACAAGACAAAATCAGAATTGTTTTAACAACGCCTTTAACGGCCGATTCTCCAATAAACGAACATTTGAAAAAACACGGCGACGGAGTAAAAGTGGCTGCACTTTGGGTTGAAGATGCTACAAAATCTTACGAAGAAACTATGAAACGCGGTGCGCGTTCTTTTATGGAACCAACCGTTGAAGAAGATGAATTTGGTCAAGTAGTTCGTTCTGGAATTTACACTTATGGAGAAACGGTTCACATTTTCGTAGAAAGAAAAAACTATAACGGAGTTTTCTTGCCAGGTTACAGAGAATGGAAATCTGACTTTAATCCAGAACCAACAGGATTAAAATACATCGACCACATGGTTGGAAATGTGGGATGGAACGAGATGAATACTTGGGTAAAATTCTACGAAGAAGTGATGGGATTCGTGAATTTCCTATCTTTTGATGACAAACAAATCACTACAGAATATTCTGCTTTGATGAGTAAAGTAATGTCAAACGGAAACGGAAGAATTAAATTCCCAATCAACGAACCAGCTGAAGGAAAGAAAAAATCTCAAATTGAGGAATATTTAGATTTCTATGGCGGACCTGGAATTCAGCATATCGCTATTGCTACAGATGATATCATTAAAACGGTATCACAATTAAGAGCACGCGGTGTTGAATTTTTATCTGCTCCTCCTCATACTTATTATGAAGCAATTCCAGAAAGATTGGGTGTTCATATGGATATGATGAAAGAAGATTTGAACGAAATCGAAAAATTGGCAATCATGGTAGACGCAGACGAAGATGGATACTTATTACAGATTTTTACCAAGCCAGTTCAAGACAGACCGACACTTTTCTTCGAAATTATTCAGAGAATGGGTGCAAAAGGGTTCGGTGCAGGTAACTTTAAAGCCCTTTTTGAATCTATCGAAAGAGAGCAAGAATTGAGAGGAACGCTATAAAATGTTAATTTACATATAGAAAACCGTATAATTCTCCAAAAAACGATGCTTTTTTTGCAAATGTTATGTTAAACTTGACTTTTGCTATTTTATTTTTGAACTTTCTATCTATCTTTGCACTCGCAAATCAGGAAGGGGTGGTTTCCTTCCGAATTGATATAAATTTCATAATTTATAGTTTTTTGGTTAGTTAATAGCATAAAAACTCAGTCATCTTTGACTGAGTTTTTTTGTTTTGATACATTTGGAATAGAATTTGCATTTATCTACCTTTATAATAAAACGTAAAGAATGTACTATGAAAAAGCTCATCCTCATTATATTAGCACTAACAATACTTTCTTTTGCTCCTCAAAAAGAAGATGCTTTCGATACTGGAGAATATTTCAAATTTAGAATACATTATGGATTTGTAAATGCTGGATATGCAACTCTAGAAGTTAAAGATGCGACCATAAATAATAAAAAGGTATACCACTCTGTTGGAAAGGGTTACACAACCGGAATGTCCAAATTTTTCTTCAAAGTAGAAGATTTATATGAAAGCTATTTTGACAAAGAAACGGGAAAACCATATCGTTATGTTAGAAAAATTGATGAAGGCGGTTACACCAAAAATCAAGAAGGTTTTTTTAATCAAAGTGAAAACAAAGTTTTAGTAAAAGACTATAAGCGCAAATCAGAAAAAACCATTATGGTTTCAGAAGAAGTACAGGATATTGTTTCTGCATTTTACTATTTGAGAAATCACCCAAACATTGACAAACTTAAATCAGGTGAAGCCATTACAATCGATATGTTTTTTGATGACGAAATCACAAAATTTAAGTTAAAATATGTAGGTCGTCAAGATATTACGACTAAATTTGGAACGGTTTCTACGATGGTATTCAAACCATTGGTACAAACAGGTAGAGTGTTTAAAGAAAAAGAGAGCTTAACACTTTGGATAACAGACGATGTAAACAAAGTTCCAATTAGAATTAAAGCAGATTTGGCAGTAGGATCTCTTAAGGCCGATCTCGATGAATATAAAGGATTGCAAAGTCCACTTAAAGCAAAAAAATAATGAACCCTACAGATCATTCTGAAGCAATTTTAAAAGAAATTGACCTTAAATTTCAAGCCATAAATCAAAAAACTGATGTTCAATTAGAAGGATTGCTTTGGGCTAAACCAATCACTTACTGGGATTACATTCAAACTGATGCACTATTAAATTTACAAATTCAGCGCACTACACTTCCTGATGAAATGGTTTTTATTATGTACCATCAGGTAAACGAATTAATCTTTAAAATGATCTTGTGGGAAATTGATCAGATAGCAGAAACAGAAAACATTCAGGTTGATTTTTTCAGTGAAAGATTATCAAGAATTACAAGATATTTTGATATGCTTACCAATTCGTTCAGCATTATGGAAAATGGAATGGAAGTAGATCAATACATGAAATTCAGAAACACGCTTACTCCTGCCAGCGGATTCCAGAGTGCACAATATAGAATGATCGAATTTGCGTCGACTGATGTTATAAATTTAACAGACCGCAGATACAAAGCAAACTTTGATGAAAATACCGATTTAGAAACCAGCTTTGAACACCTTTATTGGCAAGCTGCCGGAAAAGATTATCACACTGGCGAAAAATCATATTTGTTGAATGAATTTGAAAAGAAATATAAAGAGCAGTTTTTAAGACAAATGGCATCGTTTAAAACAAAAAACATTTGGCAAAAATTTACTCAATTACCAGTCGAAGATCAGCAAAATCCAGAACTGATTGCTGCAATGCGCCATTACGACAAAACAGTAAATATTACTTGGGTAATGCAACACCTTAATACTGCAAGAAAATACATCTTAGAAAGCGGAAAAGGCAATGGCGAAGCTACAGGCGGAAGCGATTGGCAAAAATATATGCACCCAAAATACCAAAGACGCATCTTTTTTCCTAAATTGTGGACCGAAGAAGAATTGTCCAATTGGGGAAATGAAACTGATGTCTAATTTCACCACAAAAAATTTATAAAGTTTGAAAAAAGCAGTCGTAATTTTAATTGTCTTGTTTTCTATTTTTTCATGTAAAAAAGAAGAAGAAAAAGTAGAAGCAAAAATTACTAAACCAGCAACCAAAAAAATAGAATTCGGTTTTAATTACGCAGACTTTAATATTGTTAATGACACTATTTCAAAAGGAGATTCTTTTGGCTCCATTCTTCAAAGCCAAAATATTGGAGACAAAAAAGTAAATGAGATTGTTGAACAGGTAAAAGATTCTTTCAATGTCAGAAGCATTCGTTATGGCAAACCATTTACTTTACTTCGTTCTAAAAACAAAACCAATAATCTTCAGGTTTTTATCTATCAGCCAGATGCTTTAAGTTATTATGTTATAGATTTAAGAGACAGCATTGCAAAAGCTTATAAAAAAATAAAACCTGTCACTTTAAAACGAAAAATGATTGGCGGAGTTTTAAAAAGTTCATTATCCGAAACTTTAGGAAATGAAAGTGTAGAAACCGCTTTGGCAAGCAGAATTACAAAAGTATTTTCTTGGTCTATTGACTTCTTCAAACTAAAAAAAGGAGATCGCTATGGATTAATTTTCACAGAACGTTTCATTAACGGAAAAACGTATGACGGAGTTGAAGATCTTGAAGCCGCATTTTTTGAATATAAAGGCAAAATCGTTTATGCTTTTCCTTTTGAAAGAGACACTACTTCTGGAAAGATTGAATATTATGACGATCAAGGAAAAACGCTTAAAAACTTCTTCCTAAAAACGCCAATCAAATTCAGCCGAATCACTTCTCGATTCACCATGAATAGATTTCACCCAGTACAGCATACTTGGAAAGCACATAAAGGAACTGACTATGCGGCTCCAACAGGAACGCCAATTTCTACTACGGCATCGGGAGTTGTAGAAACTACTGGATATACAGCAGGAAACGGAAACTTTGTAAAAGTAAAACACAACGGAACCTACTCTACCCAATATTTACATATGTCTAAAATTTTGGTTCGTCGCGGACAACGTGTTACGCAAGGCCAGACAATTGGTTTGGTTGGAAGTACAGGTTTAGCTTCTGGTCCGCACGTTTGCTATCGTTTCTGGAAAAACGGCGTACAAGTTGATGCACTTCGTCTGAATCTACCAACAGGAGAATCTTTGACAGGAAATGACAGAACTCGCTTTATGACTCAGATTGAACCTTTGAAAAGAGAATTGGATAGCATTGGAAATTTGTAAGAATAAATCTTTATTTTAGCAAAAAATAAAACCAACAAGCAATTCTATATGAAATTCAAAAACTTACTTCTGCTTCTTACTTTGGCAGTAAATTTTTCTTTTGCCCAAAACAACATTAAAATAACTAACATTTACGGAAGTAAGAATAGTGAAATTCAGAATTTACTTGATTTTGAAAAAATATATCTTGAGCAGTTCTATTTTGAAGGAAAAGATTTAAAAGGAAAACAATATGTTATCAATCTACAAGAATTTTCAGATGGCAAACTTGTAAATACATCTTTACTTTTTGACGGAAGAGAAACTGATTATTTCAAAATAAAATCAAATAAAGAGTCTCTTACTTTTCTATTTAAGATAGCCGATGGAAAATTAAAGACTTATATCAGAGGTGTAAGATTTGGAAGTAAAAAATCGTACTTTAATCTAAAAAGTGATTCTGACGATTATACCTTAAAAGATTTTTTTGGAAATAAAACAGAATTGAATATTGACGCCAATCAAGAAACACCAATCCTTGCTATTATTACTCCAACTAAACATGCAGACGGAAGTGCTTCTTACTGCGAAGTAGTTCAGTCAAACGTTAAACCAGAAAATCTTGGAACACATTTTAATATTCCGCATTATTTCTTAGTTACAATTCAATTCAAATAAGAAACAGTCATGAAAAATGAACGCCTCAAAACCATGTATCATGAAACTTTTTCTGGTTTAAAATTATTTTATAGAGATACAAATCTTCCTGAAAATTTAATTTTAAATTATAAAGTAGGTCAAATTATTCAAGAAAAAGGTTTTACCGACATGAGTTCGATTGGCGGAGGCCTTTCTGGAAATTTCAGATATTTGATTGCAAGCGCGCATGCCAAAGATTTGTCAAAATTTAATCCTGACTCGGCAAAAATTGGTCATTATCTTTTAGACTCGATTGCTTATTTTAAAGTATTGGACATTCAGAAAATTGGTGACAAAACACAAATTTTTCTTCTGAATATTCCAGACAATTCGATTTCACTTTTCAAAAATTCATCTTCAAACTTAGAAGAAGAAATTATAGAAAAAGCTCAAAAACGCTTTCGCGAAAAAATCGATATTGACTTAATTCCAGAATTACAAACTGAAAATTGGAAAGAAAGAACAAAATCTCCAATTGGAATGAGTGATAATGGTGAATTATTTTTTGACGATTCTAAGATTAAAACTGAATCTCCAAAAAGAATTGATGTCGATGTTTCGAAGAAAATCATAGAAATCAATAAAAAGCCTTGGTGGAAATTTTGGTAAGCAAACTTTTTAATTATTAAGAATATCTTTTTCTAAATTCAGAAGGATTCATTCCTTTATGCTTTTTAAAGACTTTATTTAAATGGCTTTCATCAGAAAAATTTAATTCGTCTGCAATTTCATTAATTCGCATATCGCTATTTAAAAGTCTGGCTTCAATTAATCTCAATTTATAGTTTGCAATATATTCTTGCAGCGTTTCACCCGTTTGCTTCTTAAAATATTTACCCAAATAATTAAGCGTGATATTAAAATGGTCGCTTATTTTTTCTGATTTTAATTCTTTTGGATTGTAAATGTTCTCTTGAATATAATGCAAAATTTCGAGAACCATTTCTCCGGTTTTTTCTTTAATATTCTTCGGAAGTTTCAAAGCAATATTTCTCGCAACAATTGTAATAATTGTATTCACAATCTGCTCAATAATCTTTTGATGGTAAATCTGCTGGTTGCTTAATTCACCGATTATGTTGTCAATTAACGAAGCGATTAAAGGTTTATCAATTTGATTTTTCAAAATGCACCCTGGGCGATGGCTTGCATTTTGAAGAATATATTCCATTCGCAAAACGGCTTCAGATTGCCCATTTTGAGAATTCGCTTTTACGTAATATTCATTAAATCGAAGAAAAAAGAATTTTGTTGGCGTTATAATCTCAAATGAATGCACATCTTGTGGCGTTACCAAAAACATATTCCCTTTTCGGTACTGAAATGTATTGTTATTAATTACCTGAATTCCTGTTCCATCAACAATATAAATCAATTCAAAGAAATTGTTTTTCCGAATTGTTTTCGGAAACTGCGCCAGTTCTTTAAAATCAACTTCGAAAGGAAGATACAAATTTGTGTTTGTCATTATGTAAAAATACAATTTTAGTACCAATAAGTACAATTTCCAGCGAGCGTTAACTTCCTAATTTTGTTTCAGATAACAAACTAAAAATCTGCAAAATGAAAATACTTTTAATTGGCGCAAATGGAGAAATTGGTAAAATACTACATCCGGCTTTTGCAAAAAAACATGAAATAATTTCGGCTGGAAGAAACAGCGGAGATTTCAGAATCGATTTATCAGATTCAAATTCGATTGAAAAATTATTTGAAGAAGTAAAAAACATTGATGCTTGTATTTGTGTTGCGGGCGATTGCTACACAGGTAATTTGCTTTCGCTTGACGAAAAAAAATTAAACATCGGCATTCAGAACAAATTGCTTGGACAAATTAATCTGGTTTTAATTGGCCAAAAATACTTAAACGATAATGGATCATTTACACTCACTTCAGGAAAAATGGGCGACAAACCTGTGAAAAACAATATAAGCAAAGCTATTGTAAATGGCGGAATCAACAGTTTTGTTCTGGCAACTTCGTTGGAATTGGAAAGAGGAATCAGAATAAATGCCATTAGTCCAGCAAAAGTCTCGGATATTCCGACAGAAGATCTAATAAATGCTTATGCGAAGAGTATTGAAGAAACTATAAATGGAGAAATTATTAAAGTAAACTATTAAACTTTCAAAAGATGAAAAACGCAATTTTGATTCTACTGCTTTTGATTTTAAATTCAATTTATGCTCAAAACAAATCTAATTTTTCGGGTTCATGGACTTTGGCTTCGGTTGAAAACACCAATTCTGACGGAACCAAAACGCTTCCGTATGATACAAATCCGAAGGGCTTTTTGTTCTTTGATGAAAAAGGAAATTATGCCATTCAGATTTATAAAGATAAAAGGGCAAAAATTGCTTCTGGAGATAAAAATAAATGCACTCCCGAAGAAAACGCAGCAATTGTACAAGGAAGCAATTCGCATTTTGGCGAATATGAAATTGACGAAACAAATAAGACTATAACTTTTAAAATAAAAACGGCATCTTTTCCAAATTGGGAAAGCACGATTCAAAAGAGATCTTACACTTTTACAAACAATGAACTTAAATATGCGGTGACCAATACTACCCAAGGCGGAAAATCGGTAACAGCCGAAGTTGTCTGGAAAAAGTTATGACTTACATTTCATAAAACGTTTTCGTAACTAATTGTTATATAATTGCAAACCGTCATCCTTTTAAAAGTTATTTCAGTATTTTTGTGTTTCAGAAAACAAACTCAATTATAGATAAAAATGGCTTTAAACACAACAAACCCAACTGGGACTGAAGCGTGGAAAAATCTACAAAACCACTATAACGCAATTCACGAAACCACAATACAAGAATTGTTTCAACAAGATAGTGCGCGTGCTGAAAAATTCAACTTGCAATGGAATGATTTTTTAGTAGATTATTCAAAAAATAATATTAGTCAGGAAACGGTTTCGCTATTATTAGAATTAGCAAACTCGATTGGATTGAAAGATGCAATTGCACAATATTTTGGTGGAGAATTAATCAATCAAACAGAAAATCGCGCCGTTTTACATACAGCATTACGCGCTCCAGAATCTGCAGTTATTAAAGTAGATGGAGAAAATGTAATTCCTGAAGTTTACGAAGTAAAAAATAAAATCAAAAACTTTACTCAAGAAGTAATTTCTGGAGAAAGAAAAGGATATACCGGAAAAGCTTTTACTGATATTGTAAATATTGGAATTGGCGGTTCTGACCTTGGTCCTGTTATGGCTGTTGAAGCTTTGCAGTTTTACAAAAACCACTTGAGTACACATTTCGTTTCGAATGTTGACGGTGACCACGTAAATGAAGTCATCAAAAAACTAAATCCAGAAACAACACTTTTTGTAATTGTTTCTAAAACTTTTACCACCCAAGAAACGCTTTCAAATTCTGAGACTATTAAAGAATGGTTCTTAAAATCGGCTACTCAAGAAGATATTGCAAAACACTTTGTTGCCGTTTCTACAAACATTCAAAAAGTAACTGAGTTTGGAATTAACCCAAATAATGTTTTCCCAATGTGGGATTGGGTTGGAGGAAGATTTTCTTTATGGAGTGCAGTTGGTCTAAGCATTGCATTGGCAGTTGGTTTTGACAATTATAATGATTTATTAAGTGGTGCATATGAAATGGATGAACATTTCAAATCGGCAGAATTTGATGAAAACATTCCTGTTATTTTAGCTTTATTAAGCGTTTGGTATAATAATTTCTTTGGAGCAGAAAGTGAAGCTTTGATTCCATACACGCAATATCTGCACAAACTTGCCCCTTATTTGCAACAAGCATTTATGGAAAGTAACGGAAAAAGTGTTGGTCGTGACGGAAAACCTGTAAACTATCAAACAGGAACAATTATTTGGGGAGAACCAGGAACTAATTCTCAACATGCTTTCTTCCAATTGATTCACCAAGGAACAAAATTGATCCCGACTGATTTTGTTGGTTTTGTAAAACCGCTTTACGGAAACGAAGATCATCATGATAAATTGATGTCAAACTTTTTTGCTCAGACTGAAGCTTTAATGAACGGAAAAACTCCAGCTCAGGTTCAGGCAGAATTTGACAAACAAGGATTTGCGACTGAAAAAGCATCATATTTATTACCTTTTAAAGTCTTCACTGGAAACAAACCAACGAATACTATTTTGATTCAAAAACTTACTCCAAAAAGCTTAGGATCATTGATCGCATTATATGAGCATAAGATTTTTGTTCAAGGCGTTATCTGGAACATTTTCAGTTTTGACCAATGGGGCGTTGAATTGGGTAAACAGTTGGCAAATTCTATCTTAGATGAAATCAATTCTAAGACTGTTAAGAATCACGATAGCTCAACTACGTTTTTGTTAAATCATTTCTTAAAAAATAAATAGAAACATTTTTTTAAATATTCTCTAACTTTTGAAACGTCCTAATTTCTAGTAAAATTAGGACGTTTTTTACATAAAATACCGACAAAAAGCAGAATTATCCGCCAATTTGCCCGTTTCTACTTACAGCATCACTCAAATAATTACATATTTAACAAAAAAGCTCTCGATAAATTCAAGAAAACAATATTTTTTTTAAAGAAAAAAGAAAAATTCATTTTAATGCGCAGCACAAAAGACAAAACTGCTTTTTCTTAACATTTCGATAACATTATCTGAGTTATTTGTTATAATTTTGCCAAAAACAATAAACTCAATAACAAAATGAAGAAAATGAAAAATTGGTTACTGACTGGACTATTTTTTATGATAGTTTCGACCGTATTTTCTCAAGGAAAAGTTACTGGTAAAATTACCGACGGAACAGGTGGATTACCAGGAGCAAATGTAGTGATCAAAGGATCTACTACAGGAACTTCAACAGACTTTGATGGTAAATTTACTCTTACTACACCATCAAGCACAGGAGAGATTGTAATCTCTTTTTTAGGTTATGACAACCAAACTGTAAAATTTACCGTATCAAACGGGGGAACTACAGACTTAGGAACTATGACTTTAGTAGCTTCTAATTCAAACGAATTAGGCGAAGTTGTAGTAATGGGTAAGGGAATTATCGACTTAGCCAAAGACAGAAAAACTCCTATCGCAGTTTCTACAATTAAAGCAGCTGAAATTCAAGCTAAAATTGGTACTGCAGACATTACACAAACAATGGTAAATACTCCATCTGTTTATGTTGCTGGTCAATCTGGAGGTTACGGAGATTCAAGAATTAGTGTTCGTGGATTTGCTCAAGATAACACAGCATTCTTATTAAACGGTCAACCAATCAACGGAATGGAAGATGGTAAAGTATACTGGTCTAACTGGTCTGGGTTATCTGATATTGCAAATGCAGTTCAAATCCAAAGAGGTTTAGGATCATCAAAATTAGCTATCTCTTCTGTAGGAGGTACTGTAAACTTCATTACAAAAGCTACTGAAAAAAGCGAGGGCGGTTTTGTTTCTTTAGGAGTTGCTAACGATAACTACTTCAAAACTACAGCTGCCTACAACACAGGTATGAGCAAAAGCGGATGGGGAACCAGCGTAATGCTTACTCACTGGCAAGGTGACGGATACAATGACGGAACAAGAGGTGAAGGTCAAACTTACTTCGTTTCTGTTGGATATAAAGCTAATGACAAACACAGTTTCAACTTCTTGTTAACTGGTGCTCCACAATGGCATGATCAAAACTTTACAAAATCTATTGACAGTTATTTAAAATACGGAAGAAAGTATAACAATAACTGGGGTACTCAAAACGGAGAATATAAATCTGAAAGAACAAACTACTACCACAAACCAGTTGCTAACTTAAACTGGGATTATGATATTAGCGATAAAACACAACTTTCTACCGTATTATACGGATCATGGGGAAGAGGTGGAGGAACCGGAAGCTACGGTACTAAACCGCCAACTCCTGCTGGAGGTCAAATTAATTTTGATGGAATAGTTGCTAGTAACGAAGGGATAGTTGACGGCAAAGGAAACGCTGATGGTAGAAGTACAAACGGTGCTTATGTAATTAGAGCTAGTGTTAACAACCACGCTTGGTATGGATTAGTATCTAACTTAAAAAACCAACTTACTGATAATTTAGCTTTAAATGTTGGTCTTGACTTAAGAACTTACAAAGGAACGCATTTTAGACAAGTTTCTGATTTCATGGGATTATCAAGCTGGACTGATACAAGAAACCTTAAGGATGGTAATAGTACCCCAACTGGTATTATGAAAAGTAATTATGTTACAGAAACTGGAAGAGCATTACCTTGGCCAGCAACTTTCAACACAATTGCAGAAGATCAAAGAATCGATTATGACTACGGAGAAACTATTTCTTACGGTGGTGTATTTAGCCAGTTAGAATATTCAAATAATAACTTCTCTGCTTTCTTCCAAGGATCACTTTCAAATCAATCTCATAGTAGAGTTGACAGATTTGATTACTTACCAGAAAACCAAGACTCTAAAAAAGTTAATAACGTAGGATACAACGTAAAAGGAGGAACTAGCTATAAATTTGCTGAACAACACACAGTTTATGCAAATGCTGGTTATTACAGCCGTCAACCATACCACGATAACATCTATTTGAACTTTACAAATGCTGTTAATCCATTAACAGAAAACGAAAAAATATTTGGTCTTGAAGCTGGATATACTTTCTCTTCAAAAATAGTAACTGCAAGTGTTAATGCTTATAGAACTTCTTGGAAAGACAGAGTTACAACAACATCTACAACTGCACTTGCTGCTGACGTTATCAAATATCCTTCGTTACAATTAGGTGATTTAATCTACAAAACTAATGAAGGTGTTGAACAAGTTCACACTGGTGTAGAGTTAGATTTCGTAGCAAAACCAACTCACAATCTTAATTTAACAGGATTCCTTTCGATTGGAGACTGGCAATATAAAGGCAATGTAGTAACTACAATAAGAGACGAAAGCTTATCTACTTTAGATCAGACACAACAAGATGTTGATGGTGGAAAAGTTGGAGACGGTGCTCAAGTTACTTACGGTTTAGGATTCAGATATGAATTCGTTAAAAACCTTTCTATCGACGCTGATTGGAGATATTATGATAAATTATACTCAAATGTTGGTGCTGTAAAAAACAACTTAGAGTTACCAAGCTATGATTTAGTTGACTCAGGTATCTCATACAAATTGTTTATTGGAAAAGGAAAACACGATTCTATCGGATTTAGAGTAAATGTTAACAACGTATTTGATGAAGTTTATTTATCTGAATTAACTACTGCTACAGCTACAACAGCAACTTCTACAAATTATAAAGGAATCAATGTTGCAAATACTGGTTTCTTTGGTTTAGGAAGAACTTGGAACTTTAGTTTACGTTACAACTTCTAATATTTAGATTCTAAATAAATAATAAAAACGGCATTGACTTTTAAGTTTAATGCCGTTTTTTTATAGCCTTTTTTGTTATATTTGTTTTTGAACAAAAAACACCCCTTATGTATAATTTTCTACAAAAATTTCACTCTGGCTGGGCATACTTAGCATTGCTTCTTCTACTAGTAGCTGTTGTTAACGCAATTATCGGAGTAACTTCAAAAAAAGAATTTACAGCTAAAGATCGTAAAATCGCTTTATTTGCTTTAATTGGCACACACACTCAATTATTGATTGGTTTAATCTTATATTTTGTTTCTCCGCTTGGAAAAGCAGCCTTTGGACAAATGTCTAATGCAGAACTAAGATTAACATCATTAGAGCACCCTCTAATTAACATTATTGCTATCATCCTAATCACTATCGGATGGTCTAAACATAAAAAATTAGTTAATAGCGAAGCTAAATTTAAAACCTTTGCTATTTTTTACACATTAGGATTATTGCTTATTTTAAGTAGAATTCCATGGAACCTTTGGTTCTAAAAAATACCAATTAAAAGCCCTTCATCAGGGCTTTTTTTATCTCGGCATATTATTTGTACAAACTCCCCCCAAGTCTGAAAAAAAATAACCCATGAGAAATAAAACAAAAATTTTATTCGCCACAATCGCTTTAACCTTAATTAGCGGCTTTACCTACATGATAAGCCAGACCAAACCTACAACAGAACCTAAAATTATTCAAGATACTGTTAAGAATGTAAAGCCAACAATTATCCCATTGCCGGATTCTGTTTTTACTGACAAAGGTTTAAAACTTAGACCATACAAAAAAAACGCTCATGCCTCCTACTATGCAGATCGTTTTAATGGAAAAAGAACCGCTAACGGAAGCCGATTCAACAACAACAGCTACACAGCAGCTCACAAAAAACTTCCTTTTGGAACTAGAGTAAAAGTAACCAATGAAGCCAATGGCAAATTTGTTATCGTAAAAATTACAGACCGCGGTCCATTTGTAAAAACCCGCGAAATCGATTTGTCTAAAAGAGCTTTTATGGATATTACCAAAAGCAAAGGTGCCGGAGCAATGAAGGTTACCATCGAAACCATAATAGAATAAAAAAATTCCCGCTTAAAGCGGGAATTTTTATTTAAACGAATTTTTTTATTGACATTATAACTCCAGTATGAAGCCCTTCATGAAAATTATTAAAATCTAAGGCACCTTGAATATGGCGAAGTGTAAATCCGATACTAGTAGTGTATTCATGATAATTAACAAACAGACCACTTTCAAAATCATTTTTTGTTTTTTCTAATGTTGTTGAAAGCAACGTTCTAATCTCATCAACCTCAGCTTGAGAAACATCCCCTTCGGGTTTAGTCCCTTTTTTATATTTGTTAACGAAATCTTCAGAAACCATTGTTGGAAGACCAGATAATTTATAGACCAAAACCTGTTGCGAAGAAATACAATGGCCCATATTCCAAATAATATTATTGCTGAAACCATCTGGAATTTTGTTTAATTGTTCTAATGAATGACTATCTAAGATTTTCAATAGAACTTCTCTAATTGTTTTTTGTACATCAAAAACTGAACTCATAATTTTATTTTTTTTCTAAAATTAGTCATTTTTAAGTTTTAAATGGATTTTCTTTGCATTCTAACAAATCCATAAAAAAATGAACAAAATATATTATTTATCATCTTGTGATACCTGCAGAAAAATCATCAAAAGTTTACCTGAAAACAATTTAGTTTTTCAAGATATTAAACAAGATCCAATTACAGAACAACAATTGGAAGAAATGCACAAACTAGCAGGAAGTTACGAAGCATTATTTAGCAAAAAAGCACAGTTATACAAGTCAATGGGACTTAAAGACCAAGCTTTAACAGAAGCGGATTTTAAAAAATACATTCTGGAACATTACACTTTCTTAAGTCGTCCAGTTTTTATTATTGATGGCAAAATATACATTGGCAACAGCCAAAAAAATGTAGCCGAAGTGATAAATGCTCTGAGTTAAAAAGCTATTTTTTTTCTTGTTAAACCGAAAACTGCTACTGAACACTAATTTCCAACTAAATAGAGCAAACTTTTATTTATCTTTGCGCCTTTATACTCAATTATATGATACAATCTATGACAGGGTTTGGCAAAGCTTCTTTGCAATTGCCTACAAAAAAAATTACCGTTGAAGTAAAATCCCTAAACAGTAAAGGTTTAGATTTGAATGTAAGAATGCCATCGGTTTACCGTGAATTGGAACTTGGTTTACGAACTCTCATTTCGACCAAACTGGAAAGAGGTAAAATCGATTTTGCAATTTATGTAGAAAGCACTGCAGAGCAGACTTCAACCAAAGTAAATGTACCTGTTGTAAAAAATTATATTACACAATTAAAAGAAGTAAATCCCGATGCTGACGAAACTGAATTAATGAAAATGGCCGTGCGTATGCCAGATACATTAAAAACAGAACGCGAAGAAATTGATGAAAATGATTGGGAGCAAATTCAGGTAATTATTGACGAAGCACTTCAAAACATCTTAAATTTCAGAAAAGATGAAGGAGAAGCACTTGAAAAAGAATTCAATTTCCGAATTGGAAACATTCGCCAATATATGAACGATACATTGGCACTTGATCCAGAGCGTATACAAGCTATAAAAGATCGTTTGCAAACTGCAATTTCAGAATTGCAAGTTAATGTTGACGAAAATCGTTTTGAGCAGGAATTAATCTATTATTTAGAAAAATTAGATATTACAGAAGAAAAAGTACGTTTAGGAAATCATTTAGATTACTTCTTGGAAACTTTAAATGGTTCTGAAGCTAACGGAAGAAAACTTGGTTTTATCACTCAGGAAATGGGTCGTGAAATTAATACTATGGGTTCTAAATCTAATCATGCTCAAATGCAGAAATTGGTCGTGATGATGAAAGATGAATTAGAGAAAATCAAGGAGCAAGTATTGAATGTTCTGTAAAAGCCATAAGCTAAAAACAAAATCAATTAAAGTCTAAGGCCTTCTGCCTAAAGCTTAAAGCATACACAATGAACAAAGGAAAATTAATTGTTTTTTCGGCACCCTCAGGCTCAGGAAAAACAACTATCGTAAAACATTTATTAGGACAAGAAGATTTAAATCTTGAATTTTCGATTTCGGCAGCATCGCGTGCACCACGCGGTGAAGAAGTACACGGAAAGGATTATTATTTCATTTCGCTAGAAGAATTCAAAAAGCACATTAAAGCTGAGGATTTCTTAGAATGGGAAGAAGTTTACCGCGACAATTTCTATGGCACTTTAAAATCGGAGATTGAAAGAATCTGGGCTTTGGGAAAAAATGTCATTTTTGATATTGACGTGGTTGGCGGTCTTCGCATTAAACATAAATTTCCAGAAGAAACTTTAGCTGTTTTTGTTAAACCTCCTAGTGTTGACGAATTAAAACGCCGATTAAAACAACGTTCTACAGAAAGTGAAGACAAAATTAATATGCGTATTGCAAAAGCTTCAGTTGAATTGGCAACTGCTCCTCAATTTGATACCATTATTAAAAACTACGATTTAGATACTGCTAAAGAAGAAGCATATCAATTAGTGAAAGAGTTCGTAAATAAGTAATTTTATTACGCAAAGATTCACAAAGACAAACACGGAGATTCGCAAAAGGTTTTTTAAACTTTGCGAATCTTTGTGCTATCTTAGCGACTCTCTGCGAAACTATAAAAAATGAAAATAGGTCTTTACTTCGGAACATATAATCCTATACATGTTGGTCATTTGATCATTGCCAATCATATGGCTGAGTTTGCCGATTTAGATCAGATCTGGATGGTTGTTACGCCACATAATCCGTTAAAAAAGAAAGCGACTTTGTTAGACGACCAGCAACGACTTCAAATGGTTTATCTGGCAACAAAAGATTATCCGAAAATAAAACCATCGGATATTGAATTTAAATTGCCTCAACCAAGCTATACAGTGATTACACTCGCTCATTTACAAGAGAAATATCCAAATCATGAATTTTCTTTAATAATGGGTGAAGACAATTTGAAAACGCTTCACAAATGGAGAAATTATGAAGTGATTCTTGAAAATCATGATATCTATGTATATCCAAGAATTTCTGACGAACCTGAAAATGTCGAATTAAAATCGCATCCCAAAATTCATGTAATCGATGCGCCGATAGTAGAGATTTCTTCTACTTTTATTCGAAACAGCATTAAAGAAGGTAAAAATATTCAGCCTTTATTACCGCCGAAGGTTTGGGAATATATAGATCATAATAATTTTTATAAGAAATAAAGAATTTAAAAATTTGAATTGCCTCCAGTTTTAACTGGAGGTTTTTTGTTATTCTCGAAAGAATAATCCTACGCAATCTTGTCATTTCGACGAAGGAGAAATCTTCGCAAGTAGCTCCATATAGTAAAACGCCAATCTTTGTAGAGTTTCTTGCGAAGATTTCTCCTTCGTCGAAATGACAAAACAAAACGCAAAAAACTCAAATCATAAAAAAAGCCTGAATTTTAAATTCAGGCTTTTTGCTATAATTAAGCTTCTATGCTCACTTCGCTTTTTACTCTCGTTCTGATTTCGCTCAGTGATTGATCAACTAAAAGTTTTCCGTCTCTAAAAACTTCTTTCAATTCACCTTGTTTTTCTTCCTCCCAAGAAACATTATCAGTTAAATGATACTTGCCGTCGATTAAATCAATTTTCATCAATCCTTTGGCAGATTTTTTCGTTCCGTCATCTGTAATCGGATCTTTGAAGATTGCTCTTCCCTCTCCGTTTACTTCTCCGTAAGTTGCTTTCATCGCAAATCCGAAAGTATCTCTAGTATTGTATTGATACGTGAAAGATCCAATTCCTAAAACCACATTCGTAGAAGCAAATCCTTTTTCTTTTAATCTTTCGCAGATTTGAGTGGCTCTTGCTACTGTAATACTATCTCCATAAATCGCTCCAATTTGCGGAACCAATTCTTTGAATCCTTTAGCATTTGTTGTACCGCCAAAAACATCCCAAAGCAATTCGATAACTCCTTTTTTCTCCTGTTCTGTTTTTCCGTTTGGATTTCCGCAGATAATATCAACTGGATCACCGCTATCAGGACGAATTACTACTTTGCCTTCTCTTGCAACGATATCTTCTCTCAATCTTGGCAAATAATCAGTTAAAACTTTCCATAAATCCCACGTGTCAGAAACAATAGAAACAATTCCTTTTGGATATACTTCTGTAATTAATCTTTTGAAAGTTTCATACTCACCTTCTGTCGTTCCCATACACATTACAGAATGCTCTGTCGCAGCTACTGAACCCGCCACTAATTCTTGATCTGAATCGGCTTTGTAATATTCTTCTAAGAAATCAATCGCAGGAATTGTATCAGATCCTGTGAAGCTCAACAAATGTCCAGCTGCAGAAGTTAAAGCCGCTTCAATTCCGCCCATTCCTCTCATTGAGAAATCGTGTGCCTGCCAGTCTACAAATTCTGGAACAGATGAAGTTTGGTCTGCATATTTATCTAAGACTTTTCTATATTCTTTTGCAATTGTAGCAGAATTGCAAGGAAGCCAGATCACTGCAGAAAGTAAGGTTTCGAAATAATTTGTCAACCAGAAAAATTCTGGAATTGTATTATACATTGTAAACATTGGCACTCTCAACGGCACGCTTGCTCCTTCTGGCAAAGCTTTAAAGACCATCGGAATATATCCCAAATCGTGTAAATCTTCGATATGTTTAGTTCCAACTTGATTTTCACCTAAATAATTATTGATTCTACGAGCGTATTTAGCCACAACTTCTTCTTTTGATTTTTTAAAGAAATACTCTTCAAAATCATGAATAATATATTTTTTGATGAAATACTGCAATCCGAAAAATACAACCTCATCCAATCCTTCAATTCTTGATTTACGAGGCGTCCAATTAGAATATACTAATGTTGTTCCGTTTGGATATTGTCTTCTGTGGTCAACTTTGTAACCATCGGTTAATAATAGTGGGTTCATATATTTTTATTTTAATAAATTTTGAATTAGTTCATCCAATGTTTTAAACTGTTCTACTGAATATCTCTCACATACAATATCGATGTTTCCTTTTCTCCAAAAATTTTCCTCTACAACTACTTTCATTTTATTAGTTTGAGCATAAAGTCCAAATTCTAGTAACGATATGGGTGACATTGTATTCTCTGCAAAAAACATAATAATTATATCTGCTTTTTCTAATGCATTAAGTTCCCAATTGACTTGCTCTTTAAAATTAGGATTTTCTATGGTTTGTGACCAGCTGCTATCCCATTCATTTCTTCTTGGATTAAAAACAACAAATTGATCTTGCAGTAATTCTTCGCATTTTTTCTGCCAATCAACCGCTTTATCCATCTCTATAGAACCTGCTAAGAAAATGGTTTTTAAATCAATTTGCAAGGGAATTTCTTCTGGTGCTTTATAAATTTTCTTCATGACTATTTATTTCTTCCTTTTTCATTTGGATAAAATGTTTGTACAGCATCACTTTGCCAAAAAACTTTCGTTTCAACATCCAGACAAGTTAATTTACCATAAAAACCTGCTCCAGTATCAATATTCCAAACATTACATCCTTGCATCGGAATTTCGACATTATAATGAAGTGTTGGTGTGTGACCAATATAAATTTCATTAAAAAGCAGTAATCGTTTTGGGTATGAAAGTGAATCTTTCTGGATTCTTTTGTCCATTGTCAAAGCCATTTCCCACAACGTTCTATCCCACGAATAATTGGTTTTGTAATGTTCTTTTTCTGGACCATGCATAGATGAAAATCCAGCGTGGATGAACAAATTATTGTTTTCGTCTACAAAGTAATCTTTCATTGAGTTGAAAAAATTACGGTGCTTTTCTTTATTAGAAGAATCAATTTCCTTATAACTTTCTATAGTCGATTTCCCTCCATGCAAAAACCAAATATCATTTATGATATCATTTTCTAGCCATTCCTGACACCAAGTATCATGATTTCCTTTTATAAAAATACATTCTTGTTTTTGGGATAAATCCATAAGGAAATCAATCAGCTGTTTAGATTCGCTCCAACCGTCGACATAATCTCCTAGAAAAATAAAACGATCATTTTCTGTATAATCAATTCTTTCCAATAACTGAATTAATGCTTTTAATCCGCCGTGAATATCTCCAAAAACTAAGGTTCTTTTCATTAATTGTTATTGTCTTTCAGTTTATACATAACATCACTCCTTAAAACATACTTTATTCCCGAAATCAAAGCTGCTCCTTCATGACGCTGACTGTGTTCAAAAATAAGCGCTGTTCCTGTTCTAGGCGTAATAACTTCTCCTGAAGCAAATTTGGTTTCTCCACCTTCATATCCCTCATTCAAATAAATCATGAAAGTATAATAGCTAGATTCTGAGTCATTTCGTTTAAAACTGCCGTCACGATGCATTTTAAATCGCTGACTAGGATTGTATTTATAAAATCGAAACATTTCATTTAAGCCCGAAGCTATACTGTTTTCTATTTCAGGTTTGATAAAAGGTTCTAATTTTTGCCACAGTAAAGAAGCATACGCATGATCCTCGTACATAATACGCTCGTTATTTCGAACCATTTTCATCATTTTTTGTGCGCCGTCAACATTAACTTCCGCTTCTTCAAAGCCCATTTGTTCACTTTGTTCTATCAGTTGATTACATTCCTCAACTGTGAGAAAATTATCAATCGTATAAATTTCCAATCCTTCATTAATAATATTTAGCATAACAAATACATTTATGATTACTAAAAAGTTCTTTTCACGATTAACTAAATTTATTATTCAAAGTGACGTCCAATTTTATTAGAAAATCTTTTCCGAATGTATCATTCTCTAATTCTTCGTAAAGAAATGATGGCAACGTCTTCTCACAATTTTGCTTCTGACTTAAAATTGCCATAGACAATGCTGCAACTGTATCAGTATCTCCGCCATAACCTATTCCTATTTTTAGGCAATCCTTCATAGAAACAGCTTCGGAAACCATTTTAATTACAGCTTGTGTTGTTGGATATCCGTGCATATCGATTGGAGAAGTAATTCTATAGTTTTCACTTTCTTTTAAAGTCGCGTTCAGAAAATCTATTAGAGTAGATCCATCTCCCAGATTATACTTGAAATAATGAACAGCCAACGCTATACGTTTAGCACAACTTATTCCTTCAACTGTATTATGGGAAGTTTTCGCCTGAATCTCGCAAAACTCAAGTATTTGTTTGATATCTTTTAAATGTCCAATTGAATATGCTCTCATTGCAGAGCCATTTCCGCTGCTACCATTATCAATTATTTTGATAAAATCTGAACCATTTTTACTGGCATCCAAAGCATTGTAAACTCGATCTGAATAACCACGTCTTTTATCTCTGTGAAATACCTCAACAAACTTATCTGCAACTTTAATCTCGTTCCAATTATCATCTTCAAGCAGCAATTCCGAAATCGCAATTGCCATTTGAGTATCATCAGTATATTTTTTGTAAATCTCTGTGTACATTCCGTGTTTATCATACTGAGTCAAATTATTGTTTTTAGAAATAAAATCTAAATCTCTAAATTCAAAACCCGCACCGTATGCATCGCCTATTGCTGCTTCTAAAATCATAATTGTTGTTTTTGATTATTTAAGATTTAAATTCGATATACTTTGGCGGAACTTCATCTGTCAACCAAACATTGTTTTCAGACAAATAAAATTTGAATCCGTCTCTGTACATAGCACCGCTTCTAACGGTTAAAATCTGCGGAACTCCTCTTCTGCTTCCTACTTTGGTTGCCGTTTCTTTGTCTTTAGAAAGATGCACATGCTGACGGCTCATTTTCTTTAAGCCTTCTTTCTGAATACTTTCCATGAATTTTCCAACAGTTCCGTGATACAGATATTCTAGAGGTTCTGTTTCTGCTAAATTTAATTCAACCGAAATCGAATGTCCCTGACTTGCACGGATTCTAGTTTTATCTTCGTTATAAGCAAAACGCTTTTTATCGTTATTTTCTACTACGTAATCTAAAAGTTCGGCGTCGAGATGATTCCCTTTTTTAGTACATTTTTCTATTAATTCATTGACATCTGCCCAGCCGTTTTCATCTAATTTTAATCCGATTTTTTCTGGAGAATGTCTAAGCACCAGGCTTAAAAACTTGCTGACGCTCTTTGCTATATTTTCATTCATAATTAATATTTTTTTTCTACCGATGAAATGTTCCTACGGAACATCTTCGATCTGCAAAAGACTTTTGTAAATCTTATAATTTTCATCATCGAAACAGATAAATATTACTTTCTCTATTTCAGACGATTTTTCAAAATCTTTTATGGTTTTTACAGCAATTTCTGCTGCTTTATCTTTTGGAAAATGATAAATTCCAGTACTGATATTTGGAAAAGCAATGGATTTAATTCCGTTTCGAACAGCAAGATTCAAGCTATTTTTATAACAATCCGCTAGTAATTTAGATTTCTCTTCTTTATCACCATTCCAAACTGGTCCGACTGTATGAATAATATATTTTGAAGGTAGATTTCCTGCTGTCGTTATAACCGCTTCGCCAGTTTTACATCCGCCTTGCTTATTACGAATCTGAATACATTCCTCTAAAATTGCTTTTCCTCCTTTTCTATGAATCGCCCCATCAACTCCACCTCCACCCAATAAAGAAGTATTGGCCGCATTGACAATCGCATCAACCTCAATTTCTGTTATATCTGCTTTTAGAAGTTCTATTTTCATCTTTCAAAGTTTATCTCAATTCATCCCTAACCTCCATCAAAGCAAAACCTAAAAGATTCAAGCCTTTCCACTTTTTAGGATTTAGCGCCTCTGTATGATCGCTTGCCATTCCGATTCCCCAAATCGGATCTACGGGGCTTGCCTCAACAATGACTCTATCATTTGTGTTTAACAGAAAAGTTTTCAAATCTGGATTTTGACTAAACTTGTGAAGGTTCCCTTCTTTTACGATTTCAAATCGGTTTTCTAACCAGATTGTATCATTATAATTTCTCACTTTACGGCCTAATTTTTTGGCTTCAGCAGGTGAATTACATTTTATGATTTTTTCTAAAATTTCCTGATCCTTAAACAATTCAGCCTTTTTTGCCATCATCCAATGTTCGGCTGTTTTGTAAGTCACACCTTCCACTTCAAAAGAACTTAACCACCATTGGCTAAAGCAAGTTTTAGTAACCGTTCCGTCTTTGCTTGGCTGATGTCCCCAGAAAAATAAAAACTTACTTTCTGGAGCTATGTCATCTATATTGTATTTCATTTTTTCTGTTTTTTGTTTCAGGTTTTTCGCTCAACTTGAAACAGTTAGCATTTTTTCGTTTCAAATTTACGTTACACAGAGAACTTGAAACCTGAAACTTGAAACATTTAAACTAATTGATCCAATCCAATTACCTTAACGCTTTCACCTTCAAAATCTTTAAAAGAGTTTGTGGTGAAAATTCCGTCGAAACAGTTTAAAACTTCAAAACCTTTATTGAAAATTCCGTGGCTTACGGCTAAGAATAATTTACCAGCATTTTTCTTTTTCAATTCTTCTGCTAATCCTACGAAAGTTCCTCCTCCATCGCAGATATCATCTACAATTAAACAATCCATTCCTTGTAAATCATCTTCATAAACTTTAAAACCAGATAGTTTTCCAGTTTTTACATCACGGCTTTTGCTGCATTCTACAACCTCAACACCACCTAAAAACTCAGACACTTTATAGATTTTCTTTAAAGCGCCACCGTCTGGAGAAATTAGTTTTACATCATTTCCTATGTTTTCTAAAACTGCTTTTATAAAAGTATAATTCGGAATTACAGTGCTATTATTCAACAAAGCAGGAGTTACTTCTGAATGCGCATCAAAAACAAAAACTTTGTTCAATTGCATCGAATTAATAATATCAGCATATACTTTTACAGATAATGGTTCGCCAGGAATCATAACACGATCTTGTCTTGCAGCTGGAAAATACGGAATAAAAAGATCTATAATCTTAACATCCATTCTACGTAACGCATCAATGGTAACGCACAATAAACCTAAATCATTGAATGAATTTAATCTATGTGTAACAGTTACTTTTCTATTAGCATCAAAATCTGGTGTAATTTTAATGTGTGGCTCACCTCCAGAAAATGTAAAACTTTGAAATTCGATTTCTTCCTGATTTTGAAATGGAGCGAATTTTGGGTCGAGATTTAGTATCATAGCTTTTTAGTTTGCGTTAATTATACGCAAATGTAGAATTTAATTTTGAATAAACAATTTATTTTGTGTAAAAATTACGCAAACTTTATTTCGAAGTGAAATCCATTTTGGACTAACTCATTATATTTCAACTTATTGAACTTAAAAAGTTTTGCTGGACGACCTGTTTTAATAGGTGAAAATTTTTCAGTTTCTTCTAAAATACCGTAGCTCAGTATTTTTTTTCTAAAATTTCGACGGTCGATTTCTTTTTCTAAAATGGTGCAGTAAAGGTTTTCAAGATCTGAAAACAAGAATTCTTCTGGAAGTAAATCGAAACCAATTGGTTCATATGTCAATTTGGCTTTAAGCCTTTCTATTCCTTTTTTTAAGATTAAATTATGGTCAAAGGCTAAAGGCGGAATTTCATCTATTTTAAACCATTGCACTCTTTCGGCATCTGTATCTGCTTTAATTTCTAAATTCGAAGCATCTACTAAAGCGTAATACGCTACTGAAATAACTCGGTTTCTAGAATCTCTGTAAATATCATCTCCAAAAGTGTACAATTGTTCCAGAAAAGTGAGTTGTACATTGGTTTCTTCGTGCAATTCGCGAATGACAGCATCGCTCAAAGATTCATCACTCTGAACCAAACCACCTGGCAAAGCCCAGTATTTTTCTGAAGTGCCAAACTGCTGTTCGATCAACAATGCATATAAACCGTTGTTTTTATATCCGAAAACAATTGCATCTACGGCAATTCTAATATTTTGCAATTTTTCCATAATCCTAAATCATATCAAACAAATATAACGAATGAGAGCCAATTTTATAATCTAATGCAAAAGCTTAAATTATAAAATTGGCTCTCAAATATGATCTCTTAATTTCTTTTCTAATTTACTGTAACAGTTCTTTTAGGCACAGATGTACATTCTTGACCATCTTTTTTAACTGTAACTTCAGCTTTAGCTTCATACGTTCCAGCCGCAGCATAAGTATGTGTTACCACCGCACCAGTTCCTGTCGTCCCGTCTCCAAATGTCCATTTTACAGAAACCAAAGTTCCGGTTCCGTCATATGTCACTGAGTAATTCATCAATTTAGGATTAGTGGCATCAGTAGAATTATGCATTTTCACGTAAAGTGATTCTGCAAGACAATCAATAATTACTTCATCATCGTGTTTACTGCAAGAATTGATTCCAAAAAACACCATCGAAAACATCAAAATAGCCGCAATCTTTTTCATAATCGGAAATTTTTAGTGGTTTATATATATCAAAAATATCCTTTTTAAAAGACATTATCAAAGTGAAATACAAGAATTTTCATCTATTTCACATTTAGATATTTCTATAGTCTATTACCAAAAAATAACTTTAGTTCTTTCTCGATAATATCAAAAAATGACTTTACGTTATTATTTTTTGGAGCTAATAAATACACAAACTCTTCTGGCACGTGAAAACTATTCCAAACTAGTTGCAATTTATTTTCTTTAATATAATTTCTAGCATTACAATTCCAAGTTGCCGCAATTCCTTCATTTTTAGCTAAAAGCCTCAACATTTCAGATTCTGAAGGAATAATGTAATTGGGAACCATCGACGGTCTTTTTTTATTGAAGGCATGTAGCCAGAATAATTTTATATGCGGAATTCTAGCATCATGACTGTACCATTTTTGCGCATTCAGCCATTGTTCAATTTCGGTGTAATTATCTGCTTTTAACCTTTGGCGAAACTCTGTTATATCCAAACTTGTTGGAGCAACCAATATCAATTTAATTTTTCCAACAATTTCGTAAGTCGTATCAAAAGTGTCAAATCTTTTGGTTGTAATCGCAAAATCAAGTTTTTTAGCATCGACTAAAGCAAAAAGTTCGTCGTTTTCTGCAAAAGTAAAATCAATTAAATCAAACTTTGAAATTAAGAGATTGCCAACACAGTCAAAAAGATGTTTTGAGATTCCAACAGAAATCAATCGATTTGCATCTTCGGCTTTAGCCCTGAAACTAGTTTCGACACTTTCTAACCTGTCAAGAGCGTCTATAATCAAATTATTCAGTAACTTAGCATATTCGGTTGGTTCTACGCCTTTTGATTTTCGGTTAAATAATTTATTTCCGACGTGCGCCTCAAGCATTGAAATCTGCTGACTAACCGCAGGCTGACTCATAAATAATTCCTTCGCAGCCACTGAAAAATTACCGTTTTTGTAAACTGCCTTAAAAGTTCTGTACCATTCTAGATTTACCATGACATAAATTTATTTATAACAAACATAGTTTATTTTATTTTTACTGATATCACATTCGCCGTAAATTTGTTCAAAATTTAATATTATGAAGAAAATAGCACTATTCGCAATAACTGCATTTACAGCTGTAAGCATTTCAGCTGAAGCTCAAAAATCAAACAAGAAGAGTATGAAAAAAGTATTATTTGTTGTAACCAGCAATGATAAACTGGGCAATACAGGAGAAAAAACAGGATTCTGGTCAGAAGAATTTGCTGCACCATATTATGAATTATTAGATCAAGGAGTAGAAATCACAATTGCATCTCCACTTGGAGGTCAGCCTCCAATTGATCCAAAAAGTGCCGATCCAGCTTCAGCAACTGAAGACACAAAACGCTTTGATGCCGATAAAGTTTTACAGGAAAAATTAAAACACACTTTAAAACTTTCGACAGTTAACCAAAAAGATTACGACGCTGTATTTTATCCAGGAGGTCACGGTCCGCTTTGGGATTTGGTTGAAGACAGAAATTCAATCGCTTTGATAGAATCTTTCTATACTCATAACAAACCCGTAGCTTTTGTTTGTCATGCTCCAGCAGTTTTGAAAAATGTAAAAGTAGATGGACAATATTTAGTAAAAGGTAAAAAAATTACCGGTTTTACCAATGAAGAAGAGGAAGCCGTTGGTTTGACAAAAGTAGTTCCGTTTTTATTGGAAGATGCTTTGGCATCAAACGGAGGAATTTTTTCTAAAGGACCAAACTGGCAACCGTACGCTGTTGAAGACGGACTTTTAATAACGGGACAAAATCCAGCGTCGTCTAAATTGGTGGCAGGGAAATTGCTGATAGAATTAAACCGCAAAAAATAATTATAATCTATTTTGAAAGAAAAGGAAATTACATATTATAATAAATTAAATAAAACATTAGAAAATTGCGAATTAGAATTTTCAACAAATGAAGAATCTGCAATATTCAAAATGATAGATTTGTACGAAGAACTTCATGACACAAATTATCATAATCTCTCTGATAGTATAGAGCTTTGGATTACCGAAAATCCTAAAGAAAATATACTGGAGTATATTAAATTGAAACAATATTCAAATTGCAAAACAATAATCGAAATTGTGCAAAACAGTAATCTTTGATTCTTTCAAAATAATTAATCACTAAAAATTAGATAACAACGATGCTAAGGTTGGTGAATAAGTAAAAAAACTTAGTCCCTCAGAACCTTAGCATCTTACAACCTTAAAAATCATGCTCAACTTTGAATTATATAATCCGACGAACTTAGTTTTCGGAAAAGGACAAATTGAAAAACTTTCGACTTTAGTTCCAAAAAATGCCAAAATATTATTGGCTTATGGCGGCGGAAGTATTTTTAAAAACGGAATTTACGATCAAGTAATCAACAATTTAAAAGGTTTTGAAATTGTAGAATTTGGCGGAATCGAACCAAATCCGAGATTTGAAACTCTGATGAAAGCTGTTGATGTTATAAAAGCAGAAAAAATCGATTTTATTTTGGCTGTTGGAGGCGGATCTGTAATTGATGGCGTGAAATTTATTTCGGGCGCTGTTCATTTTGAAGGAAATCCAATTGACATTCTTCAAAAAAGAATTTTAATTAAAGAAAACGCAATGCCGTTTGGAACTGTTTTAACCCTTCCAGCAACAGGAAGCGAAATGAATTCTGGATATGTGGTAACAATTGAAGCAACTCAAGAAAAATTATCTTCTGGCGGAAGCGCTTTGTTTCCGAAATTCTCTATTTGTGATCCAACTGTGATTTCTTCTTTACCAAAAAGACAAATCGAAAATGGTGTTGTAGATGCTTACACACACGTAATGGAGCAATATTTAACGTATCCTACTGATGCTTTTCTTCAAGATAGAATTGCCGAAGGAATTTTACAGACGTTAATCGAAGTTGGTCCTGGCGTTGTACAAAACCCAACCGATTATACTTTGGCTTCCAATTTTATGTGGAGCTGTACAATGGCTTTAAACGGATTGATTCAAAAAGGTGTTCCAAGCGATTGGGCAACGCATATGATTGGTCACGAATTGACAGCACTTTACGAAATTGATCATGCTAGAACTTTGGCGATAATTGGACCAAGTTTGTACCATGTAATGTTTGAAACTAAAAAAGCAAAATTAGCACAATACGGAAGAAGAATCTTCAACTTAACAGGTTCTGACGAAGAAGTAGCTAAAGAAGCTATTAACAAAACGGTTGAATTTTTCCATACAATGGGAATGGACACTAAACTTTCTCAATACACAGAAGACTATTCTAACACAGCAGATTTTATTGTAAAACGTTTCGACGAAAGAGGCTGGAAAGGTTTAGGAGAAAACCAATTGGTAACTTTAGACAAAGTAAAATCAATTGTTGAGCTTTCTTATTAATGAAATTCCAATTTGAAAATTCCAAATTCCAAATCTTTTGAGGTTACCCAATTGGAATTTGGAATTTTAGAATTGAGATTTAAATAAAAAAGGCGTTCTTAACAAGTTTAGGAACGCCTTTTTAAAATACTAAAACAAAACTAACTAACTCAATTTTTTTTAAATTCATTAAAATTCTAATTTATAAACTTTTATAACGATACCGTTTTGATTTTATTGTATTGCATTGCAAAAAAAAATTTTAAGCTAAAACCTCTTGAAAGTCATTATAATTAAAGGGCTTTTTTAAATTTCTTAAAGCAGATTTTGCTTTATTAGCACATTATTAAGTACTTTTGTTTCAAATTAATAAAATAATGAGCGAAAAGTTAAAATTTGCAGTAATTGGAGGAGGAAGTTGGGCAACGGCAATTGCCAAAATGTTATGTGTGAATCTTTCGGAAATTGCGTGGTATATGCGTAATGAGTCTGCAATTGAACATCTTCAGAAATACAAACACAATCCCAACTATTTAAGTTCTGTTGAATTTGACACCAACAAACTTAAACTGACAAGCAATATAAACGAAGCGATTGAATATGCAGATTACATCATTTTTGCCATTCCATCAGCTTTCTTAGATGCCGAATTAAAAAATATGACGGTTTCTCTAGCCGATAAAATCATTTTTTCTGCTATTAAAGGAATTGTTCCCGAAACGAGTTTAATCGTCGGCGAACATTTCCACATTCAATACGACATTCCTTATTACAATATTGGAGTTATTACAGGGCCTTGTCACGCAGAGGAAGTTGCCTTAGAAAGACTTTCTTACTTAACAATTGCGTGCGGTGATCCAGAAAAAGCTTGTATTGTAGCAAAATCACTTTCTGGAAATTATATCAAAGCCAAAATTTCAGACGATATTATCGGAACTGAATATGCTGCAATGCTTAAAAACATTTACTCTATTGCTGCCGGAATTGCCCACGGTTTAGGTTATGGCGATAACTTCCAGTCGGTTTTAATGAGTAACGCTATTCGCGAAATGAAGAAATTCATTAGAAAAGTGCATAAAATGAAACGCAACATTAACGATTCGGCTTATTTGGGCGATTTGTTGGTTACAGGATATTCAGTTTTCTCGAGAAATAGAATGTTCGGAAATATGATTGGAAAAGGCTACACCGTAAAAAGTGCCATGATGGAAATGAGCATGGTTGCAGAAGGTTATTACGCTACAAAAAGTGCTTATAAACTAAATCAAGGTTACGGAGCAAAAACACCAATTATAGACGCTGTTTATGCGGTTTTATATGAAGGAAAGGATGCCAAAACGGTTTTCAAGAAATTGACTGAGTCTTTGGATTAGATTTTTAGAGTGAAAAGAAGTAAGAAGTAAGAAGCAAGAAGAAAGACTTATCTTAAAAATAAAAAAAGAGCCAAACTGAATTTCAGTCTTGGCTCTTTCTTCTTTATTCTATTTTCTAAAAGTCTTGATTGCTTCTTTCCTCTTTTAAAACTCTACTTCACCATAATCCCTTCAACAAACAAAATCGGCACTTCTTCCGTATTGTTTTCGTCAAGCGAATTAGCCTTAAAAATAAACTTCTTATCGTACAAAGTATTTCCGATGAAGAAAGTTACCATAAACTCATTATTTAGCGCTAAAAGGCTTTTTTCTACCAATTCTATCTTTACCACAGAAACCGAAGGAACCTCAACAAATGCATGACGCAGAATTGATGTTTTTTTCATTTCTCCATCAATCGTTCCAAATGCTTTTGAAACGACCATAACGCTGTCTAAGTTAAAATCACTATCATTTACTAAGTAAGCGTACCACACTTTTTCCATAAAATCGTCACTCCATTCCTGCACTGCGGCAAGAAACACGTTTTCTACTTCTGGAATTATTATATCTTTTTTCATATTAGTCAAAAGTTTAAAAGTCGAAAGTCATAAAGTCGAAAGCTAAAAGCCTTTATTGTGACTTTCAACTTTCGACTTTACGACTTTATGACTTAAATTATATATTTGCTTTAAACTGCTCTAAGAAACGAACATCATTTTCGTAGAACATACGAATATCTCCAATTTGGTATAAAAGCATTGCAATACGCTCTACTCCCATTCCGAAAGCAAATCCGTTGTATTCATCTGGATTGATATCGCAGTTTTTAAGAACATTTGGATCTACCATTCCGCAGCCTCCAATTTCTAACCAGCCTGTTCCTTTTGTGATTCTGTAATCAGTTTCTGTTTTTAGTCCCCAATAAATATCAATTTCAGCACTTGGCTCTGTAAATGGGAAATATGACGGACGAAGACGAATCTTAGATTTTCCGAACATTTCTTTTGTGAAATAAAGTAATGTCTGCTTCAAATCAGCGAAAGAAACATCTTTGTCAATGTACAATCCTTCCACTTGATGGAAAATACAGTGCGAACGAGATGAAATCGCTTCGTTACGGAAAACACGTCCCGGAGAAATCGTACGGATTGGCGGTTTATGATTTTCCATATAACGCACCTGAACAGATGATGTATGCGTACGCAATAACACATCAGGATTAGTTTGAATGAAAAACGTATCTTGCATATCACGCGCTGGGTGATATTCTGGCAAGTTCAATGCTGTAAAGTTATGCCAATCGTCTTCAATTTCTGGACCTTCAGAAACGTTGAATCCGATATTAGCAAAAATATCTATAATCTGATTTTTAACGATAGAAATTGGGTGGCGCGAACCAATAATTACTGGTTCTGCAGCACGCGTTAAATCTCCAAAAACTCCTTTAGACTCTTCTTTGCTTTCAAGCTCTTCCTGAATTTGCTTTACTTTTTCTTCAGCAACCGCTTTTAAAGTATTGATTACTTGTCCAAAATCTTTTTTCTGGTCGTTTGGAATATTTTTAAATTCAGTAAAAAGTTCTTTAAGCAAACCTTTACTTCCTAAATATTTAATACGGAATTGTTCTAACGATTCTTTATTTTTCTCATTAAAGGCTTTAGCTTCCTCTATGTGCTGTTTTATCTTATCTATCATTTTCCTTCGATAATTGAGAGTACAAATTTAGTGTTTTTAGTTGAAAGTGTGCGGTCTCAGTCGCAGTTTTAGGTTTTCTGCAAATTATTTTATCAGATTTAACTTTTCTTCAACTTGTTTAATCTTTAGATGCCAATAATCTAAACCTTCCTGATTGGTTACTGTTTCCTTTCTAAAATTCGAAGAAATTCGATTTAATTCATGCCAGTTTTTATTCGAATCCCTTTCTTTTTCCTGTTTTGTAGCAGGTTCAACTCTGGTGCGCCAAAAATCCATATTTTTAAAATAGGTCTTTTTTATGCCTTCAAAATATTCAATTAATTTTTCTTTTGAATTCGGAATATAACCTGGCCCGCTACATCCGCAAGAATGAAATGTAATACCAACAGAAAATAAACTTTTAATATGTTCCCACTTTTTGACATCGTCTTTTTTAGGCGATTCAAAATCCAGTCCCATATTGGCCATTAATTCTCCACATTGCGGACATTTGGCTTCAAAAACTGATGCTTCTCCTTTTTTTATATCCACCATCAATCTTCTTTTAAAAGTCTTTCGACAATTAAAACAAGCATAATGAGGTTTATAGGATGTCATTGCGTATCTGCACATTTTATTTAGTTTTCAGTATTCAGTCGCAGTCGCAGTCCAAATTGCAAACTGAGACTGTAAACTGGACTCTACTCAATAAGTTTTCTTTCCAAAAAATAATTTACAATTGCTTCTTTCATTAAAACAGATTGTTCACCCGCTTTTAACGGTGGCAATTGCTCTTTTATTTTGTAGTGTGGCCAGCCTTCGCTATCAAAAAAATCAAATTCGTAATAACCATAAGGTTCTAACAATCTGCAAATGGCAATATGCATTAGATTTAATTTTTCGTCTTTCTTAAATTGACGATGCACTTTTCCGAGTTCCTGAACTCCAATTAGGTAAATTATGGCATCCAAATCTAAGTCTTCACCTTGCGAAAACTGATTTGAAAGCATATCGACGAGCTTTTCCCATCGCTCTTTTAACTGTATATCTCTAGACATTTAATTTATGATTTTTGATTGTAGATTTTAGATTACTGATGTAAAAAATCAATTCTGAGGGGGCAGAATCGCAATCTAACTCTAAATTTTGAATTGCAAAGATACAGAGTTCAATACATTACACCTAAAAAAATAAACACATACCAAAAGAGCACTACAAAAAACCTCTGAACCTTTGCCTCTCTGCGCCTTTGAACCTTAAAAAAAACATATCTTTGCGCCTTTATTAAACACCCGTAAATCATGAGTTTTTTTGATATTATTGTAGCCACACTTTTAGGATACAGTCTGTATAAAGGCATTAAAAACGGACTTTTTGTAGAAGTTGCCTCTTTTATTTCCCTATTATTGGGAATTTATCTTGCCATTAAATTTTCTTCATTAATGACAGGAATGATTTCAAAACACGTTTCTTGGAATCCAACCAATATTCAAATTACAGCTTTTATTTTGACTTTTATTCTGGTCGTTATTGGCGTTTATTTCTTAGCGAAAATTTTAACCGGAATTGCCGATTTTGCCATGTTAGGCTGGATGAACAAACTCGGAGGCGGTTTTTTCAGGGTTTTAAAAACTATTCTGATTCTGAGTATTTTTATCGCTCTTTTTGAAAAAATCAATTTCAATAATACATTCGCTAAAAAAGAAACTTTAGATAATTTTATTTTTTATAATCCTGTCAAAAAAGTGGCTGCTTTTGTTTATCCGTCCATTGAAAAATGGTACGAGACTTTTAAAAAGGAACATTCTGAGAAACCAGAAGAAGAAAAAGAACAGACAGAGAATTAATAGCTAGATCGTTTAGAATTAAACCCGACAGGTTTTTGAAACCTGTCGGGTTTGTTATTAAAAGCTTCAGAGAAGCTAAATATTTATAGAAATTAAATCACGCAAATGTAAAAAAGCTCCAGCGGAGCAACATATAAGATTGCGAAAAACTATATGTCGCTCCGCTGGAGCTCTATATTGTAAATGTCTATTTTTCTATAAATTTTTCGCTTCTCCGAAGCTTACCTAACTATAATTAAAATATTGTTTTTAAATATCAATTTCTATACTTTCTCCTTTTTTCAAAATAATTTCTTTTTTATAATTACCGAAAACTAAAGTTGTTTTTCCTCCTGTTTTAGAAGAAATTACAGCATGAGATAGATTTTTATTATTCCAAGTCATTTCGATTTCAAAGCCTCCTCTGGCACAAATTCCTTTTACAGAACCTTCTGACCAAGCGTCTGGTAAAGCTGGAATTAATCGGATTTCGTTTTCGTCTGATTGAACCAACATTTCGGCAACGGCTGCTGCGCCTCCAAAATTCCCATCAATTTGAAATGGCGGATGGGCATCGAATAAATTCGGATACGTTCCTCCTCCTCTTCTTGGCTTTTCAGTTTTCTTTCCGTCCGGATCAACGTAACGAAGCAATTCACGATACATTTTATAAGCACGATTTCCGTCCCAAAGTCTTGCCCATAGATTGATTCTCCAGCCTTTTGACCAGCCAGTAGTTTCATCACCTTTTATTTCTAATGTTTTCTTTGAAGCTTCCGCTAAATCAGGAGTTTTTAAAGGCGTAATATGATCGCCAGGGAAAAGTCCGAATAAGTGCGATTGATGACGATGTTTAGGATCGTTATCTTCCCAATCAAAATACCATTCCTGCAGATTTCCTTTTTTTCCAATTTGATACGTGTGTATTTTCGAAAGTGCTGTTTCTAGCTTTTTTCTAAAATCAGCATCTGTATTCAAAACTTTTGAAGCCTTTATGGTTTTGTCAAAACATTCGCGAATCATGGCTAAATCTGCCGTTCCTCCGTATAATGTTGCACCCACAAAACCATCAGCTAGTTTATATTGATTTTCTGGAGAAGTTGATGGTGAAGTAATTAAACTTCCGTTTTTATCGGTTATCAACCAGCCTAAACAAAATTCGGCTGCGCCTTTCATTAACGGATAACCTTCTTTTTTCAAATAGGATAAATCTTGTGTAAAAGTATAATGTTCCCAAATATGAGTGCTCAACCACGCTTGCGCCATTGGCCAGCATGCCCACATTGGATCTTCTTTTCCAAACTGCCCAACCGGATTGGTCATTGCCCAAATATCGGAATTGTGCGCCGCAGCCCAGCCTTTATCTACTCCGTAAAAAGTTTTGGCAGTAACTTTTCCTGTTACCGAAAGGTTTTTAATGAAACTCAAAAGGGACGAATGCATTTCAGAAAGATTGGTATTTTCTGCCAGCCAGTAATTTTCTTCCAGATTGATATTCATCGTATAATTACTGCTCCAAGGCGGATTCACATACGGATTCCAAAGTCCTTGCAAATTGGCTGGAACGCCCAAAGTTCTTGATGAACTGATTAATAAATATCGTCCGAAATTGAAATATAAAATTTCTAGATTTTTATCTTCTTTTCCGTCCGCATAACGCAATAAACGTTCGTCTGTTGGCAAATCTGGAGCGGTTGTTTTTCCTAAATCTAAATTGACGCGATTGAAGAATTTTTGATAATCGACAATGTGAGATTCTTTTAATTTATCGAATGCTTTTGCGTAAGCATTATTCAAATTCTGCAAAGCAATTGAAACGTCATCTAAACCTTCTGACGCCGGATTTTTGTCGAAACCATTAAAACTTGTCGCAACAGAAACAAAAATAATCGCTTCAGTTGCATCTGTTAAAGTCAACGATTCTCTTGAACTCGTGATCTTCCCGTCGGTTTTTTTGATTTGTACTAAACCTGTAAATCTTGTACCTCTTTCTTTTAAACTTAAATATTTTTGAGGAACATTATATCCAGCATTTTCATGAATTGGCGCAGAACCTCTTAATACCAAAATATTATTTCGAACTTCAACATTTGACTGCAAAAGACTTTTTAGATTAATATCGAAATTCAAAGCTCCTTTTTGATCGGCTGTCAATTTGATAATCATCACTTTATCTGGAGCCGAAACGAAATATTCTCGCGTATATTTTATGCCCGCCATTTCGTAACTTACTTTAGAAATGGCATTCGAAAGATCCAATTCACGATGGTAGTTTACTGCTTTGCCCTTTTCTGAGTTATTGATTTCTAATGTTCCTAAAGGCGCATAAGATTCGGAGTTTTTTCCCTGAACTTTTTTATTGAGTTCCTCTGCCAATTTGTAGTTTTCGTTTTTTAACGCTTCACGAATGGCTGGAATATTTTTGTACGCTTCTGGGCTCATATTCGCATTTACGGGTTCACCCGACCAAAGCGTAATATCGTTCAGATAAATTTTATCTGAGTTGGCGCCTCCAAAAACGGTGGCTCCCATTTTTCCATTTCCTAAAACCAAGCTTTCCTCAAAGAATTCTGCGGGTTGTTTGTACCATAAAACATTTTTGGATTGCGCCGAAATGTTTGTGTAACAAGACGTGAGAAGTAAGATGAAAAATATTTTTTTTATCATATTGTGTTATCTTATATCCTAACAGGTTTCCAAAACCTGTTAGGTATTTATTGAATTCTAAAACTAATAAAAAATCTATGTGATACCTAACAGGTTTTAGAAACCTGTTAGGATAAAAACCTATAATCAATCAGATGTTCCTACGGAACATTATTATGGGACGCTTATTTTTTCATCAACGGATTTCATCCGTTGCTACCGATGAAATGTTCCTAACGGAACATCTTTTGTTACGTTTTATTGGCTCTTTACTAATAACTATTTACTCACTTTATACTTCTCATTCGCCGTTAGCATTTCCCAATTATCAGTTCTAAATGGCGATGCAGGTAATTTCTCTTTATTGAAAAGATTGATTTGTGTGTCATCATCTGCCCAGCCGTAATGTACTGCTACGGGATTTTGAACTTTATCGCTTGAAACGATTATTTTGTTGTCTTTTATGATCGCTTTCGCGGAATGAAAAACTTTGTCTGAACCAGCGATTTCAAAACCTTTTAATTCATCGTTATTTGGCGTTGATAATCCGCTGCCGATGTTATCGAAAGTGAGAATGATTTGGTTTCCTTTTATTTCCTGAGATTTATAAGTTGGTCCGCTGTAAACTTGTTTTTTGCCGTAAATATTATTCATGGCGATTGCGGCCAAACGCAAACCAATGTCTTGCTTGTTGGTTGGGTGAATGTCTTTCGCATTTCCAATATCGGTTGTCACGGCCATTCCGGTGTTTGGCAATTTTAAAGTTTCAGATTGTGCTTCGCGAAGTTCTGCCCAACGGCTTCCTTTTTGGCTGTTTCCTCCAAATTCATCAAAAGTGGACAATTGAACGAAGTAAAAAGGAAAATTTCCTTGGTTGAATTTTGTTCTCCAATCAGTAATCATTAATGGAAATGACTTTTTATATTCTTCCGCTCTCCAAACATTCGCTTCTCCTTGATACCATAAAACGCCCTGAATTCCATAAGGAACCAACGGATTTACCATGGCATTGTACAATAATGACGGATAACTGTTTGGTGATAAAGCTGTTTTTACAACAATAACTCTGAATTTCCATTTTCCGTCAAGCGGAATAACTTTACTTCCTATTGTTAATTTCAAATCTTGAGATTCTCCATAGATACCGCCGCCTCCGCTGTTATCGACAATTCTAACAGCAATTACATTTTTCCCTTCTTTTAATACATTTTCGGGTATCTGATAAATACGTCTCGCATCCCATTGTGTATTTCGGCCCACTTCGATTCCGTTTACATATGTAATATCTTCGTCGTCGATTTTTGCTAAACTTAATGTAGCTTTATTTTTAATGTCTTCTGCCGAAAGTGTAATGGTTTTTCGCATCCAAACTACACCATCTAAATCGCCAAGCGGCTGATTTTCCCATAAACCTGGCGTGTTTAATTCACCCCAAGAATTATCATTAAAAGAAAGTTCTTTAAATGATTTCTCATTGTCATTGCTAACGGGAGTTCCCTGAATTTTTTCGACTCTTTCTTTCATTTTTCTGGCATATAGTTTTGAAATAGAGTCAACATTCAAACTCGGAACATCGGCAATCATGTTTTTGAATTCATTGCTTTTTTCGAAAGCTTCGCGGCTTGTCCAGGTTTCTACATTCGTTCCGCCCCAAGAAGTATTGATGATTCCGATTGGGATTTTTAATTCTGAATATAATTTTCTGGCAAAATAATACCCAACTGCTGTAAAGTTCCCAACATTTTCTTTGTTAGCCACTTCCCATTTTCCTTCTTTTAAATCGTCTTTTGGAGTTCCGCTTAAATCTTGTACGACACCAAAATGACGAATCATTGGGTAATTTGCATCTGCAATTTCTTTTTCAGCATTCATAGTTTTGAAAACCTGAAATTCCATATTCGATTGTCCGCTGCAAATCCAAACTTCTCCAACCAAAACATTTTTGATGGTGATTTTATTTTTTCCGATAATGACTAATTCGAAAGGTCCGCCAGCTTTTTCAGCATTTAAATTTACTGTCCATTTTCCGTTTTTATCGGCTGTTGTTTTCTTAATTTGTTTGTTGAAATGAACTTCTACAGTTTCATTCGCATCAGCAAAACCCCAAATCGGAATTTGCTTGTCTCTTTGGAGCACCATTCCTTCAGAGAATAGTATAGGCATTCGCACATTAGCATTAGATAAAACGCTAATTAACAGAAAAATAAATATTACACTCTTTTTCATTTTTTTAATTTAAATATTTTTTGAACCATATAAGTGATATAAGTAAAATTAAGTACATCTCTAAGTAAAAACTTAAAATATCTTATATCACTTATATGGTTTAAACTAATTTTTTCACTTTAATCCGTCTATTAAAGCGTTTAAAGCTTGTGTGTCGAAGACGGAATTATTAGCTCTATTCATGATTCCGAAACCATTGTTTCCTAAGCTTCCTTCATCCCAATAAAATGGTAATAATCCGTTTGCTTTTGCTGTTTTTACGACCGTTTTTAAATAATACGCTCTTGAATTTAAATGTAATGTAAGCGCATCTCCCGTTAAAGTTGTTCTACGGATTGCACCAAATTCTCCCAATAAAACGGGAATTCCTTTATCTACAAATTGAGTTTTCATTAATTTAAAGCTTTTCTCTAAATCGGCTTCTTCTCCCCAAGTTGCATTTCGTTCTGTATCGGTTGTAGAATGAAATCCTGCACCCCAATAATAGAACATTTTACCCCAAGTTTCGTCTTTGGTTAAACCAGCAAAATTCCAAGGAGAATAATAATGAACTTCGACCATCATTCTGCCCGTTACTTTATCTACTGGCAATGTAGTCATTAATTTGTTTGTTTTTTCAATATCTGTTGTTGGACCTTGAACAACCAAAACACGCGTTGCATTTTTTCCTCCAGTTGAACGAACTGCATCAATAAAAGTTTGGTGATACGAAGTTAAAACTGCCATTTGCGTAGCATCTTCAACCGCAGGTTCGTTGGCGCTCGCGAAAAGTAAATGTTCGTCGAAACCTCTTAAATGTGTTGCAATTTGTTCCCAAAACGCTTTTTGTTTGGCATTGTTTTCTACTTTTTTGGCTTCGGTAATATTGTTTTCCAGCCAACCGCCGTCCCAGTGGATGTTTACTACGACATACATATCGTTATCAACGCAATATTGAACCACTTCTTTCACTCGGTTTAACCAATCCACTTTGATTTTTGCTGTTGCAGTATTTTCTAAATTCTGATTCCAAGAACACGGAATTCTAATTGCATTAAATCCGTTTGCTTTTACAGCATCAATTAAAGCTTTAGTCACTTTTGGATTTCCCCATGAGGTTTCGCCTCCAGTTGCTTCTAATGTATTTCCAATATTCCAGCCTAATTTAATTTTTGCTGCCAATTCAACCGCCGAACTTCCCATTCCAGATGCATCAGCCGCAATTGGGTTAGTGTTGTAACTTGGGTATAAACTTCCTGCTGCCTGTGAAACTAAAATTGCTTCTGAGGCAAGTTCACCTCCACTTAACGTAATCACTGCATTTCGAAGATCTGTAGTCGTATTTTCTAAAGCAGTAATTTTTACCACAGTTTGTCCCGATGTTCCAGTAGTCTGACTTAATTTTATCCAACTAGCAGAATTACTCAAAGTCCAAGTGACACCATTAGAATTAATCGTTATTTCAATTGTATTTTCTTTGCTTTCAAAATCAATTTTGCTTGTAGTAGAAGAAAGCGTTTTTATAGCTGGCGGATTTTCTTCTTTATCTGAGCTGCAAGCTGAAACTCCTAGAAAAACAAAACATAAAATAAAACTCAAGAAGTAATCTTTGATTGTTTTTTTCATTTGGTTTGGTTTAAGTTAAGTGTAAGTTTTTAAAATCAACGCCAGCTTTTAATGGGCTGGCGTTGATAGTTTGGTTATTTTATAGCAATAACAATTTATTTAACTGTTACCTGAATTTCTTTTTTAATATCTCTAGAAGAAGTTCCAAGTTTGATAGTGTATTTTCCTGGCTCAACCGTCCATTTTTTAGCAGCAACATCGTAGTAAGCCAATTCTTTTACTGGCACTTTGATAGTCACTTTTTCTGAACTTCCAGCTTTTACATCCGCTTTTTTGAATCCTTTTAATTCTTGTGCTGCACGGGTAATTTTAGAATCAGATTTTGAAGTATATAACTGAACTACTTCTTTTCCGTCTACTTTTCCTGTGTTTTTAACGTCAACAGAAACTTCGATTACGTCATTTTGGGCGTATGAATCTTTATTTGTTTTAGCATTATCAAGGGCGAAAGTCGTGTATGATAATCCGTAACCGAAAGGATATAATGGCGCCACATTTTTAGTATCAAACCAACGGTATCCAATCAAAAGTCCTTCTGCATAATTTACGGTTTTATCTCCAGGGAAACTGTTTGTCGCATGCGCAGGAGAATCTTTTATAGCAACTGGCATTGTCCAAGGTAATTTTCCTGACGGGTTTACTTTTCCTAAAATAACATCGGCTAAAGCATTTCCACCTTCTGATCCATTAAACCAAGACCAAACTACAGCTTGTGATTTTTTGCTTATTTCATTAATATCAAATGGAGCACCAGCAACAAAAACTACAATTGTTTTTGGATTTACAGCCAATACTTTTTTGATTAATTCTTCTTGTCCAAAAGGCAAGTGCAAATCTCTACGATCAGAGGCTTCTGTTTCGTAATCACGGTTTGAACCCGCAAAAATGATCGCAACATCTGAGTTTTTAGCTGCATCAACCGCTTCTTGAACTTTTGCTGGATCTAGTTCGTCAATTGTAACCGGACCATTAGCCGTAATATTTCCTAAGTTTCCTCTATTTTTCTTATCGTAACGCTCTAAATATCCTTCCGCATAATTGATTTTAACTGATGAAGGTAATCTATTTTTAAGACCTTCTAAAGGCGTAACTTCTCTTTTTGTTTTAACTCCCGCTCCAAATCCGCCAAGAGCATTTTTCTTTGTTGCATTATTTCCAATTACGGCAATAGATTTAATTCCGTCTGCTTTTAGCGGAAGCGCATTATTTTCGTTTTTCAACAATACGATTGCTTCAGCAGCAATTTTGTAAGCGTCTTGGTAATGCGCTTCGGTTGCGATGCTTCCTTTTGCGCGCTCCCCTCCGCCCATTGCTTTCACTTGGAATAAAACTCTTAAAATACGTTTTACATGCAGATCAATTTCTTTCTCAGAAACTTCACCAGATTTAACTGCGGCAATTAATTTATCCGCTAAGAAAAATTCGTTGAACGGTTTTGGTGTTCCCATTTCAATATCTAAACCATTTTTCAAAGATTTTGCTGTTGAATGTACCGCAGCCCAATCTGAAACTACTACACCTTTGAATCCCCATTCGTCACGAAGGATTTTATTCAGCATATAATCGTTCTCACATAAATATTCTCCTCTAAATTTATTGTAAGCGCCCATGATACTATACGCTTTTGCTTCTTTTACCGAAGCTTCGAATGCAGGAAGATAAATTTCGCGAAGTGTACGCTCATCAATTTGTACGTCAACAAAATCGCGATTTGTTTCCTGATTGTTTGCTGCGTAATGTTTTACACATGCCATTACATCTTTTTCCTGTAAACCTACAATCAAAGGCACGGCGATTTTTTTATTCAAAAACGGATCTTCAGACATGTATTCGTACGTTCTTCCTCCAAGCGGTGTTCTCACCATATTGATTGCTGGCGAAAGTAACATGTCTTTGTCTCTTGCACGTAATTCTTCTCCTAAACTAGTTCCGAAAGTATGTGCCATTTCTGCATTCCAAGTTGCCGCCAAAGCGCCACCCGCTGGATAATAAGTTGCAAAATCGTTTGTCCATCCCGCTGGAGCCCAATTGTCTCTTGAAATTTCTTCACGAACTCCCAACGGACCATCGGCCATTTTTAATTCTGGAATTCCTAAACGTTTTACGCCTGCGTTTGCAAACATGCTATTTCCGTGAAGCATTCCGATTTTTTCTTCCAATGTCATCTGCGAAATCAATTTGTCAATTTCGGCGTCATGGTCTGTGCTTATTTCTTTTCCAACGTATTCTTCGGTTTGTGCCGAATTTGAAGCTAAAGTCTGTGCATCATTTTTACAAGATGTAAAGAATGCAAAAACCAAAGCTGATGAAAGGAATATCATTTTGTTTTTCATAGATAGTTAGGTGTTTTGATTTAAAGATTCTGAGCCTCACACATGTTCTTTAAATACCGTTAATATTATATGTTTGTGGTTTTTACTTTATTGCTTGATCAAATTAAGAAAAATAACATCATTTTCATTGATTTTAAATTCCTTGCTGAAAGTTCCTTTTGCGTCAATTGTAATTTTTTCTGTCGAAATTGGCGCGCCGTTATTTTTCTCTTTTATCGAATTGACTTGCTCACGTGTTAACTGACTTGGTTTATTCATCGCGAGATAATCCGCGTAAGCGTCATTCACTTTATAACCTACTTTGTAAATTTCTAAAAGATATTTTCCTTTCTGCATTCCGTCAACTTCAATTTTGACTTTTCCTTTTTCTTTTGATGGGAGGTCTTTTATGTAATACGTCTGATTCAGCTCTTTATCACCAGGATGCGTATTCGTAAAATCCCATAATAAAACCTGCACATCTCCTTTTGCATTTTTAGAAGTCCAAGAAGCTTTATCAGAATTTTGAAGTTCTGTTTCTCCTAATTTATTCATTAAATAATAAGAGAAATAAGCCGGCTTTTTAATTCCCTGTGTATTCAACAATCCGAAACCGCCATGAAAAGGCGTAAATCTTGGTCCTGCTTCTTCAAAAATATCGGTAAAAACCCAATACGACATAGAATTTGCAGCATTGCCAACTTGTTTTAATTTCTGCAAAATATAAGCTGCAGAATGATAACTGTCGTGAATTGGATCTGCTGGTGTGTAAGACGCACTCCATTCTGTATAATGCAATTCTAAATTTGGTTTAGCCGATTCTGTAATTTGCTTGCGAGAATTTATAACTTCTCCGCTTACGCTAAATTCATCTTTACTTAAGATTGTTCCAGAAGTTCCAAATTCGTCCAAATATCCGTGTTTTACACCATAAGTATGGGTTGAGATAAAATCAATTGGAACGTTATTTTTATTACAAAAAGCAATTGTTTCAGGAACCCAAGCTGCACCGGCAGTTGCAGGTCCTCCAACTTTATAAGCTGGATTCACAGCTTTTACACCACGAGCTGCGTAATCGTATAATTTATAATATTCTTCCTGAGTGCTGCTCCAAAATCCTGGCGATAAATTCGGTTCGTTCCAAACTTCAAAATACCAAGTTTTTACTTCTTCGTCTCCGTAACGTTCTTTGAAATGTTGGGTTAAATTTCTAATTAAATCTTCCCATTTTTTATAATCTTTCGGTGGCGTTACGTTTCCTTTCCACCAAAAAATGGTTTCTTTTCCGCTTGCCAAAGCATTCGGCATAAAACCTAATTCGACGAAAGGTTTCATTTTCAGACTTACAATAAAATCGAACAAAACATCAACATATTGATAGTTGTATTCTGGATTTCCTTTTTCGTCTTCGCGATAAACGGCCATATCATCGGTCAATAAACCATGAAAACGGATGTATTTAAAATCGCATTCCTTTTTTACCATTGCTAATTGTTGTTGCCAATCTGCACGAAGACCTTCATTTGCTCTTCCTGCACCAATGCATTCTTTAAACATGGTGTTTAATTTTCCTGCTTCTTTTTTATAATCAACTTTTATGATTCGGCTTTCACTTTGTCCAAACGAATAGATTGAACTAAATAAAAATGTAGCTATGATTAAAAGTTTTTTCATCTGAAAGTGGTTTTTTGTTATCCTAACAGGTTTTGAAAACCTGTTAGGTATCTCTTACGATCCTAATATATTTTTCAAACTACTTAAATTAAATACCTAACAGGTTTTGGAAACCTGTTAGGATACTTAAAATTATAATTTCTTAAATCTCACAGCTCCACCGCCAGCTCCGCCTAATTTCAATTGTAATTTATCTGAAGCTTTTACTGTTTTTTTCGAAATTGCCACTGCTTCTGGATTATGCGTTTGATCTGTTCCTTCAGCATCTACATAAATTTGTGCTTCGTAAGTGGCGTTTGGATCTAAGAATGATAATGAAACCTCAACATTTCTAGGCTTTTCATTTGTTAAAGTTCCTAAATACCAATCAGCACTGTTTCTATCTTTTCTTGCTGTTGTAATATATTCACCAATTTTTCCTTCTAAGATTTTAGTGTCTTCCCAATCTGTTGGAACATCTTTTAAGAATTGCAATGCTGGTTTTCCTTCGTAATTTTCTGGAAGATCGGCTAACATTTGAATTGGAGAATAAATCGTAACGTACAATGCCAATTGCTGTCCAACTGTTCCCTGAATTCTTTTTCCTGGATAACCTTGTTTTACCTCAACGTCAAAAATTCCAGGTGTAAAATCCATTGGACCAGAAAGTAATCTTGTAAACGGAATAATACTTAAATGATTTGGCGGATTTCCTTCGCTCCAAGCGTTATATTCTTGTCCGCGAGCCGCTTCTCTCGAAACCATATTTGGATATGTTCTTCTTTCTCCAGTATCTTTAATTGATTCGTGGTATAAAACGGCTAAATCATATTGTGCCGCTTTTTCTAAAATGTATCTAAAATAATTTACTCCAAACTGCCCGAAGTGCATTTGTTTCATGTTCAGTTTAGAACCTACGTGACCAATTTTTACGGTATGAATTCCTAATTTTTTGTATAAAGCAAAACCTTCGTCAACTTCTTTTAGGTAGTTAATCAAGTTTGAACCCGTTTCGTGATATCCGATTAATTCGATGTTCTTTTTCTTTCCGTACTCCACTACTTTTTCTAAATCGAAATTGTCAGCGCTTTTCGTGAAGCTGAACATATGCATTCTATTTTCATACCAAGCTGGTGTCCAGCCTTTGTTCCAACCTTCAATCAATAAATGGTTGAAACCTTCTTTTGCTGTAAAATCAATATATTCTTCAGCGTGTTTTGTAGTTGCTCCTTGTTTGTCGCTTTCCCAGAAAGTATATTTCCCGATGTGCATTCCCCACCAAATTCCTAAATATTTATACGGTTTGAAATAGCTATTTGTATTCTTTAATTTGTTTGGCTCATTCAAGTTTAAAACCAAATAAGAAGTAATTAATTCTCCTGGATTTTCTCCTATTTGAATCGTTCTCCAAGAAGATGTAAACGAATCTTTCACACGAACTTTAATTCCATCAGCCCAAGGCACAAGATCTGATTTTAATTCTGTTCCTTTTGTGTTTACCAAAGTCATACTTGCAAAATCATACAAGTTTGCTTCATGGAAACTTAACGATAATCCGCTTTTGCTTTCGACTGTTAATGGAGTTAAAACGGTATCCAAAGTGCTTACTGGCGCATCTTTAAATAAATATTCGTCACGGTCTGGTCGGTTTGCAGGAATCCACCATGCTTTTCCGTCTTCTTTTAAGTTGAAAGTAGTTTTCTCATCCATGATGAAAATACTATCTTTTACATTTTGTTTTGGATAAACATATCTAAAAGCTACTCCATCATCAAAAGCACGAAACTGAATTTGTAATTTTCTTTTGTTTCCAGTCTTTTGCTGTAAATCAACTACCAATTGATTGTAGTGATTTCTGATGTTTTTCTTCTCTCCCCAAACTTGTTCCCAAGTTTCATCAAACGTAGAAGCTTTTGCTCCTTTAATTTCAAAATTTGAACTTAAGTCTTCGTTTCCTTTCAATACAAATCCCATATCTGACGGAGAAATGACTTCTGTCTTTCCGTGAGAAACTGCATATTTTGGAGCATTCTTTACTAACTCAAATTTGATGGTATTCTTTCCGTTTGGCGATGCCAATTCGTAAGCATTCTTAGTTTTTTGACTGTAGCCTATTGTTATTGAAAACAAAACGGCTGGGAGAATTAGATAATTTTTCATGTTTTTTGGAATTATTTTTTGCCACGAATTTCACTAATTTCCACGAATTGAATTTGTGATAATTTGTGCAATTTGTGGTTGCATTTTTTTAACACATAGAAATATAGCTCATTGGAGTCTTTAAAAAAAGGCGTTTCACTTGTTTAAATTCACATAGTTTTCTATGTGTTAGAAACTAGTTTCTTTCCAATTTCTTTATTCACAAATATGAAACCTATGTTTCTATGTGTTTAAATATTTTTATTTTTTCACCACAAATTCCACAAATTATCACAAATTCAATTCGTGGAAATTGGTGCAATTCGTGGCAAACTATTATTTATTTTGCCCACTCCGTTTTAAAAGTGGTTTTTCCGTTTAACGGATTTGCTGCTACGTCGAAATTGTTTCCGCTTTTGTTCACTTTTATTTCCTGAACAGCATCACCTTCTGGTAAAAATACTTTGGCTGTTGCCGAAGTCGTTTTATCGCTTGCGAATACTTTTAATGTCAATTTGCTCCAATCCATATCTTTTGTAGACTGCGCTAAACCGATGTGTGGAATTGCAGTTCCATCTTTTACTAAAACTACGATTGGCACTTCACCCGCTTTGATTTTATGCCAGCCCGATTGGTACACTTTTTTAGTTTGATAATCAATCCAAGTTCCTTCTGGAAGGTAAACATCTCTTTCTTCAACCTCTTCAAAAAGTGGTGCCACCAACATACTTGAACCAAATAAATATTCATTGTCCACTAACCAAGCTCCTGGATCGTTTGGATATTCTACAAAAAGAGCACGCATCATTGGCAATCCTTTTTGCGAACTTTCTTTTGCCTGAGCGTAGATATATGGCATTAATTCATAACGCATATTATCTGCTTTTCTAAATCCTTCTAAGAATTCTTTGCTGTATAACCAAGGTTCGCGAGGCGGTTCTCCGTGGCTTCTTACGTGTGAAGTAAACATTCCGAATGGCGTCCATCGTCTGTAAATGTTTTCAGGCGATTTGGTTGCGAAACCTCCAACATCATGACTCCAGAAACTGAATCCGCTAAGACCTAATGAAAGTCCACCGCGTAATTCTGCCGACATTGCGCCGTTTGAAGTTTCAGCATCTCCACCCCAATGCAAAGGATAACGCTGCGATCCTGCCCAAGTACTTCTAGCCCAGATTAAAGTATATCCTTTTTCTTTTTGAGTAATTTCTGCAACTGCTTTATTGTATCTTAATGGATATAAATTATGCTCGTAGAAACCTGTTCTTCCAGAATGGTAAATTCCGTCTGGCGGTGCTGCTTCTCCAAAATCAACCTTAAAAACCGCGACCCCATCATCAAACAATTTTTTCAATTTTCCTTGGTACCAAGAAATAGTTTCTGGATTCGAGAAGTCTAAAACAGCATCTTCATAAGGAAGATTTCCTTTTCTGTCTCTTACGGCTAAATTTTTATCCATGATTTCTGGAAACAAAGTATTCTTTGGCGTGAAATAAGGCAACTGCCAAAGACAAACTTGGAAACCATCTTTCTTTAAATCAGACATCATTTTTACAGCATCTGGGAAACGAGATTTTGCAAACTCGTAGTTGTTTCTCCAATCTACATCAAACCAGCCTGTGTCAAAGTGAATAACATCGGTTGGAATTTTGTATTTACGCAAATCTCTTGCTACATCTCTTCCCTCTTTTTCAGAGAAATACGTAATACGGCTCATCCAGAAACCGAAAGACCAAAGTGGCGGCATAGCAGCTTTTCCAGTCAGATTTGTGTATTGATCTAAGATGTCTTTTGGTTCTCCGATAAAGAAAAACAAATCGGCTTCGTCGTCTCCAATGTACATTTCGTTAGCACTTGAAAAGTATTTTCCGAAGTCAACTGTAATTGGTGTGGAATGATGCATAAAAACTCCGTATCCACGACTGCTCATGTAAAACGGAATTGGTTTATACATCGTTTCATTTTGGATTCCGTTTGCATCATCTGCCCACAAAACTACTTTTGAACCGCGTTTGTTGAATTGTGTGAATGATTCACCGCAACCAAATATTTTTTCGTCTGGTTCCAAACTGAAAGCCGCGCCCATACTTCTTGAATAATCGCTGTTTCTGCGAACGTAAGAAAACGGAAGTGTTGGTGTATAGGTGTTTTTAAAATCAGTATCATGAAGTGTACTTGTCAGCAATTTCCCTTTTTCATCGTAGATTTTTACGTGCCACGGTTTTGTCAAAATCTCCACTTTTCCGTGTTTACTGGTGTAACTATGACCGCCTTCGATTTTAGCATATTTCCATAATTCTGGATGATTTGGAGCAACGCCATCAACCAACATTAGAGATTCTTTTTGCTGATGAAATTGCGGTCCAGAAGTTGTTTTGATACGAAGGGTTCTGTCTGAAACAAACTGAATTTCGAATGGCAAAACTGGCGAAGCTTCATATTCTGTTGTTGGAAATTCGTTTGCTTTTTCCACATCAGGTTTCATCATCATGTTGTTGAAAGCCTGACGTGTTTTATAATTATATCTCAAATATTTTATCGTTCCCTTTGCAGTTGCAGGATCAAAAGAAGCCAATTCGTCTGCGAAATAAAAAGTATTCAGATAGTTCTGAAAATCTTTACTGATATCTATTGGAGCATTTAATACATCTGCATTTTGGATTTGAGCAGTTGCATTTGGAACTGCTAAAAATCCAAACATTAAGGCAGAAAACAATGCGGTTAGTTTTGAGTTTTTCATTGGTTAATAATCTAGATGTTAGTTTATCCTAACAGGTTTCCAAAACCTGTTAGGTATTTTATTTATATCTTAATAAAAATCTATTGATACCTAACAGGTTTTGGAAACCTGTTAGGATAGCGTAACTTATTATTCTGTTGTTATTACAATTGTAGCTTGTTTTAAGCCATTCGCTTTAGCGGTCAATTCCAATCTACCTGATGTATCTCCAGATTGTACAATCACCAAACATTTTCCTGCCAAAGCCGTATGTTTAGTTCCTTTGTACGGTTCATGACTAACTGGATCTCCACTGCAAACGCCTACGATTTTTCCGTTTCCTTTTAAAGAGAAATTAATTTCGTTATTTGCATTTGGTGCTAAAGTTCCTTTATCATCTAAAATATCAACTGTAATAAATGACAAATCATTTTTATCCGCTTTGATGGTGCTTCTGTCCGCAGTTAATTTTAATTGCGAAGGATTTCCAGACGTTTTGATTTCTTTTTCTAAAACTACTTTTCCATCTTTTCGCGAAATGGCTTTTAGAGTTCCTGCTTCAAAAGGAATTCGCCACATTACATGTAAATCATCTCCTTTTTTGCTTCTTTTTCCAACTGATTTTCCGTTTACGAAAAGTTCCACCTCATCGGCTTTATTGTAGTATGCCCAAACATCAACCGTTTGTCCAGCTTTCCAGTTCCAATGTGGGAAAATATGAAGAACCGTTTTATCTGTCCATTCACTTTGGTACATATAATAAACGTCTTTCGGGAAACCTGCCAAATCTACAATTCCGAAATACGAACTTACCGATGGCCATTCGTATGGAGTTGGTTCTCCAATGTAATCGAAGCCAGTCCAAATGTACATTCCTGAAAGGTAATCGTGTTTTTTAATCACTTTCCAAGTCGCTTCGTGCGTAGAACCCCAAGGCGCTTGAACCTGATCGTAAGCTGAAACAGTATTCCCTGGATTTCCTTCGGTAAATTTAAGATCCCATCTTACTGGCCATTTTTTTATTGTATCAGAAACAGCATCATAATATCCTCTTGTCTGCAAACCTGAAGTAGTTTCGGTTGCGATAAAAGGTGTTTTCGGGAAATTTTCCTGATGATGCGAATAGGTTTGATGCGCATAATTGTATCCTATTAAATCTAAAACTCCAGAAGCAGCAATTGGATTAATTTGAACATTTTTCTTCTCAAATTGCAACGTTACCTCGTTAATATTCATATTGACTGGCGGATTCATCGCTGCAGTAATTGGACGTGTTTTATCATATTGGCGTACAATTCCAGCTAATTCTTTGGCAATTTGCACTCCGGTTTCGCTCCATTGATCTGGAATTTCATTTCCAATGCTCCAAATAAAAATACTGGCATGATTACGGTCACGAAGCAATTGATCTGTCAAATCTTTTTTATGCCATTTTTCCCAATCATTGGCATAATCGTATTTTGTCTTATTCGTTTTCCACATATCAAAAGCTTCATCCATTACAATGAAACCCATTTTGTCGCAAAGCTGTAACAGTTCTGGAGCTGGAGGATTGTGTGAAGTTCTGATTCCGTTTACGCCCATTTCTTTCAAAATCTCTAACTGTCGTTGGATTGCTCTTGTATTGATTGCAGAACCCAGCGGTCCTAAATCGTGATGCATGCAGACTCCTTTTATTTTGACTTGCTTTCCATTCAAAACAAAACCTTTGTTCAAGTCAAATTTAAAATCTCTGATTCCGAAAGTAGTTTTGTATTGATCTATTATTTTATCGTCAAGCGAAATTTCGGTAACAGCTGTGTACAATTCCGGTTTTTCATCTGACCATAAAATCGGATTTTCAACTTCTGCAGATTGCTTTATAGTTTGATTGTCATTCGCACCAATTGTTATATTTTGAGTAACCGATGTTACTTTGGTATCTTCTTTAAAAATAGTAGTCGTTACCGTTGCCTTTTTACCTTCTTTGTATTGATTTTTGATTGTTGTTTCAATATTTACCGAAGCTTTTTCAGCGGTAACTTTTGGAGTTGTAATGTACGTCCCCCATTGTCCAACGTGAAGTTTATCTGTGGTTTCGATCCAGACATTTCTAAAAATTCCTGAACCCGAATACCAGCGTGAATTAGGTTGTTTTGAATTGTCAACCTTAACAATTATTTCGTTGTTTTTGTCTCCGTAATTTAAGTATGGAGAAATTTCATATTGAAAACCAATATATCCGTTTGGACGTTTTCCCAAATAATGGCCATTTATCCAGACTTCACTGTTTCTGTAAACGCCATCAAAAGTGATTGAAGTTATTTTTGTACTGTCTTCTGCAGCGACTTTAAATATTTTTTTGTACCAGCCTAAACCTCCGCTAAGAGATCCTCCTCCATAACCAGCAGGGCTTTTTTCATCAAATTTTCCTTCAATGCTCCAATCGTGAGGAACGTCTAAAGTTCTCCATTTTGTTGAAACTCCAATCGTGTCTTTATCGACTATACTATCATTAAGGTGAAAGCTCCAGTTGGCATTAAAAGAAACTTTTCGGTTTACAAATGCATCTTGTTTTTTGTTACAAGAACTGAATACTGTGATTCCTACTAACATTAGTAAGGACAATCTGTTCCTAAAACTTTTTCTTTTATTCATGAGCATTGTTTTTTGTTTGAAAATTAAGTTAGAACTAAAATTATATTTTCTCCACCGCTTAAAACAAGTAGTAAGTCTCAGTTTTAAAAAATAGCACCTATTTTAAAAAGCTGAGACTTACTAAATTAAACTATTATTGTTTTGCCACCAAGTGATAAATTAAGTAATCACCATCTGCCCTGATCGCTATAAAAGCCAATGTTGTTTCGGTAAGTTCTACAATTTGCACATTAGTAAAACTAAAAGCAGAACTATAATAGCTCGCAACCATTGGATGTAGCATTTCTGTTCCTCCGTTAAAACCAAGTCTATCATTTGTTGAACCTGGCGTCAGGCTAAAATTAAAAGTTCCGATTTTAGTTTGCTGCGTAGTATTGCCTAGCGCTGAATTAGTTTGTTTTACAGAAACATTATAACCTCCATTAAGATCAAATGTAATTTCTCCCCAATCTTTATTTTCCAGACCTGCCCAAGAAATATCAGATAAATTTGGCCACCAACCATGACCGCTTACGGCAATATTCTGATAAGATGCTGGTTTGCCGATAAATTCAAGAGGTGCAGTCATGTACAATACCCATGTTTTGCCTTCAACTCCATTAGTTAGTAAATCCCATCTTGGATCACTAAATAAACTCGTATCATTTTCTGTAACGGTTACTGTTTTTGTCGAACTTACTGAACCTCCTTGTCCAAAGGCAGTAAGGCTAATGTTGTAAGTGCCTGAGAATGGCAGTGAAATCGTAGTTTCGTTCAAATTACTATGTCCTAATGCATTGCCTTTACTATCTGTATAACTAAAATAAGGAATAATTCCTGGAGTCAAGTTCTTTAATTTTACTACATTTCCGCCCGGTTTTGCTACAAGATCCTGAGTAACCTCAAACTTTACATCCGATTTATCCATTATACTATCTAAAGAATAAGATTCAGGAGAACAAGATGGTATAAGAAATAGTACCACTAACATCAAAAATGATGTAATTACTAATTTAGTCTTTTTCATTTTTTTCATTTTTTAGTTAATATTACCAACCCGCATTTTGTTTTAAAACTCCACCAGATAACGTTATTTGTGTATTAGGAATTTGTTGCAATCCTTTTGTAGCTTGAATTTTAGCCGCTGAGATTGTTTTTGTTCCAGCCACACCGCCGCTTAGCAAAGTTGTAGTTTCTGCGATAGTTGAAGAAGCCGTTCCAATTCCTTGACGCAATAAGTCCCAATATCTAACACCTTCTAGAGCAAATTCTAAATGTCTTTCTTTCAGTATATTATCTTTACTTACTGGTAACGATGTAAAATTGGCTTTATAAGCTCTTTGTCTCACTTGATCGAAATAAGCCTGAGAATTTCCGCTTTCTAATTCGGCAGCCATCAATAATACATCTGCATATCTTATAACCACATAATCTTGAAATTGACTTATATCCCAGAATTTGCTACCCAATTTAATAGGAAGTTCTAATCCGTTCTCATCAACCATTGGAGTATATTTTTTATTATAATATCCAGTATACTCTCTTTGGCTATTCAATTTGTCAAATGGAATATTTTCTTCAGCGATTCCAATTATACTTGCGTCTCGTCTTGTATCATTAGCATCGTAAATATTCCATAATTTTGAATTTACAGTAACTCCCCATCCATGTCCGTAAGGGTAAGAGGAGAACTCTCTCATTCCGAACATTACTAACCAAGCATTACCATCTGTATTTCCATTGTAATCACTAGTATAGGTGTACTTTATAGCAAATACTGTTTCTCTATTATCTTCTCCTGCATATTTATCAACTGATGCTGCTGGCCACAAAGCAGAAAAATCATCAACTAAACCATGTCCACTTCCTGCGATAACATCTTCTAAATGAGCTAAAGCTTGGGCTTTTGTAACCACTCCTACTAAATCAGTTTTTCCGTAGTATCCTGTATAATATAAAAACACACGGCCTAATAAAGATTTTGCTGCCCACTTAGTAACATGTCCGCTTGTTGTAGCACTATATCCAACTGCTGGCAAATTGTTTGCAGCAAATACTAAATCTTCTGCTATAACTTTATAAACCTCATCTGGATTTGCCTGCGGAATATTTTCAGAAGACGGAGCTGTTAATAATGGGATGTTACCCCACAAACGCACCATTTCAAAATAAATATATGCTCTAATAAATTTAGTTTCCGATTCGTAAGTATTTCTAAGAACTGTATCACCTTTCCAGTCAATCTGATCCATTTTAGACAAGAAAACATTACAACGATAAATCGCTTTATAATAAGCAATCCAGTTGCTGTTATATAAATCTACATCTGCTGGAGAACGGCTGATATCAAACTCATCTACAGCTGCCAAATCGTAACCATCAGAAGCACCACCTCCGCCAAAACAGTCATCAGACATTACTTCGCTCATTACAGGAATTCCTCTACCGCCAGCGCCAGTTGCAACTTGTAAACCGTCATAACAACCTACTAATGCTGAAAAAGCATCATCTGTAGTTTTATAAAAATTCGTGTCTGTTTTTTGAGTCAAAGGTTCTGTATCTAAACTGCAAGAACCAAGAGATAATAAACTCAAACAGAAAATATATAAATAGATATTTTTCATTTTTTTAATTATTAAAGTTTAATATTTAATCCCATCATAAATGTTCTTGGTCTTGGGTAGTAACCTATATCCACACCTGAAGAAAATTTCTGATCATTGTTTGAAGAACCAAATCCAATTTCTGGATCCATCCCATTATATTTAGTAAAAGTGTAAAGATTCAATACCGAGAAGTAAAGTCTAAACTGGCTTGCAAAGAATGGTTTTGATTGTTTCATTTTTGCCAAATCAAATCCTAATGTAACTGTACTTATTCTTAAGAAATCTCCATTCTGTAGGTATAAATCTGAAAATTGCGTAAAGTTTCTGTTGTCTTCTGTTACTTTTGGAGTAGTGTTTGAAGTTCCTTCTCCGTGCCAACGATCTAAGATTGAAGAATTATAATTGCCATAAGCTCCAGATTGATCTCTATAAGATTGTACGATTTCATTTCCTGCTACACCATTTGCATTAAGATAGAAATCAAAAGCCTTATAATTTGCAGATAATGAGAATCCATAAGTAAAGTCAGGATTTGGTTTCCCTATTTTGGTTTTATCATCGGCGTTTATTTTATCATCTCCGTTAGTATTTACATAGATAACATCTCCTGGAGTTGCATTAGGTTGCAATACAATACCGCTTGCCGACTTGTAATTGTCAATTTGAGCTTGGTTTTGAAAAACACCTGCTGTTTTATACCCCCAGAAATAACCTAATGGCTGTCCGTTTTCTGCTCTATAAAATTCACCAGCATTAGCATAAAGCTCATTAGTTAAACCATGGATAATACCATCTGAAGTAGGTATTTGTCCCACTTTATTTTCATTATAGGCACCGTTTGCACTAATACTATAATTAAAGTCGCCTATTTTATTTTGATATTGCAATGAAAGCTCTAATCCTCGGTTAACTACATCACCACCATTAATATATGGGGCATCGGCACCCGCTGTTGCTAATACTGGAGCCAAAATCAACCAGTCTTTATTTGTTTTTTTGTACGCATCAAAAGTTACACTAAGCGCGTTGTCTAAAAATCTGGCATCAAAACCAAGATCGATTTGCTCTGATGTTTCCCATTTTAAATCCAAATTAGATAATCTGTCAGGATAAGCTCCAGGAGTAAGAACACCTTCTTTGTCACCAAAAGTATAATTGGTATTATTTGATTTTATAGTTGACAAATATTGGAAAGGCCTTGCATTTTGATTTCCAACTTGTCCCCAGCTTGCTCTTAATTTTAAAAAGCTAAGTGCTGATTTATCTTTCAAGAATTCTTCATTTGACACTACCCAACCTCCAGATATTGATGGGAAATAACCCCATTGGTTTTCTGGAGAAAAAACAGAAGATCCGTCTATTCTATAAGTGGCATTTATCAAATACTTTTCTTTGTAATTGTAGTTTAATCTTCCATAATAAGACATTCTTTTGGTCTCACTTCTTTGACCATTCATTGACATTTTGGCTCCGTCTTTATTGGTAGCATTATCTAACCAGGCATGCTGCAAATCATTAAAAATGATATCTGCATTGGTTGCACCAATTGAAGTTCCGTCATAATTAATAGATGATGTACCCGCCATGGCTTCGAAATGATGATTATTAGCCACATTAAATTTATATGTCAATAAGTTATCCCAAGTAAGTGTTTTTCCTTTGTTCATACTTTGGTTAACTGAGTTAACGGTACTATTTGCATAAATTGACAAGCGATAAATAGGAGAATAAGAATGCCCCTCACCTGCATAATAATCAAGACCAAGCGTAGTTTTGAATGTTAAGTTTTTGATTGGCTCAATTTGCAAATACACATTTCCAAGCAATTTCTGGTTGTTGCTTTCATTTTGATTGTTGTAAACCATCATTGCATATGGATTTGCCTGACCTGCCAACCACGGTTCTGTATCATTTGTAGTATCGTAATAATTCCCCTTGTCATCATACATTGGCAATAATGGCGAAGTCTGGAAAGCACTTCTCAAAGAATTGTTGTATTGATTCCCAACACCAATTCCGTTTTTATTAATGTATGCAAAACTTAAGTTTTCTCCCAATGTTACCACATCTTTGTAAAGCTTATGTTCTGAATTAAATCTAAAATTATAACGTTCATAGTTAGACAAATCTGCTCCGCCTACAACTCCTTCTTGCCCTAGGTATGATAATGAAGTTGAGTAAACTGACGAGTCAGAACCTCCTGATGCACCAAAAGCGAAATTTTTAGTAGCGGCATTATCCGTAATCACTTTATCCATCCAGTTGGTTCCTGCTCCTAATTGAGCAATTTGAGCACTTGTAAAATAAGGAGCTTTCCCAGAATTTACCGCTGCTTCATTTAATATCGTAGCATATTCTGTTGCATTTAGCATATCCATTTTTCTTGCTACAGATTGCACGCCGTAATATTGATCAAATGTAATTTGACCACTCGCTCCACGTTTTCCTTTTTTTGTTGTTACTAAAATAACCCCGTTTGAAGCCTGAGATCCATAGATTGCAGCCGAAGCAGCATCTTTTAAAACAGAAATAGATTCAATATCAGAGTTACTTAAATAAGAAATATCACTTGTCAATATTCCGTCTACAACATATAAAGGAGAAGTTCCACCTGTAGAACCAGCTCCTCTGATCACCACATTTAAACCCTCCCCAGGTTGTCCTGAAGTTGATGTAACCTGAAGACCAGCTGCCTGTCCTTGAAGTGCTTGTAGAGCATTTGTCGTATTTGTTTTAGCAAGGCTCTCTCCACTAACCTGCGTAACAGCATTAGTCACAAGAGTTTTCTTTTGTGAGCCATATCCAATTACTACGATTTCTTTAAGCTCTGCAGCTTCTGGCTGCAAAACTACATTTACTGTTTTTTGACTTCCAACCGTAATTTTCTCTGTTTTAAAACCTACAAAAGTGATCACTAAAACATCGCCTGCTTTAGCCTCTACTTTATATTTTCCATCAAAATCGGTAACCGTACTCGATTTTGTTCCCTGTACAAGTACAGTCGCTCCCGGAACCCCAAATCCGTCTTCAGAAGAGGTAATGGTCCCACTTACAGTTTTAGATTCTTGAGCAAATCCAAACTGCATCATAAATACGCTAAGCAGCACCGCCATAAAATATGGAAGCTTTGTTGTTTTAATACAATTTTTGCTTTTCATAATAAGAATTGATTAAGTTTAAGTTATAGTTAGTGTTTTCTACCCTAAGAGAAATCTGAAAAAAACTTCCCAAGCAGGTCATGTCAGAAATGAGGGCCTGAATCTCATTTCTAACATTTAGTGCTTGTAGACTATAAGCAACTTCAAAATCGATTCTTTCGGCAGAATTTGATGATGGTAATCTCATCAAAAAGCGATTAAAATCAATTCCTAAAAAATACATTTGTGGTAAGTTTAAGTTAAGTGTAGTTTTGTTTTTTTACTTATAGTCAATTTGAATTTATCTTATGGTAAATTTGACTACAAGTGTAAAACAAATTTTCTGTATTAACAAAATATTAGGGTTATTTTTTTTCGATTCTGATTAATCCTAACTTCTTTTTATTAATGCCATAAAATTTAAACAAGAATCGAAACAAAAATTGAAATAAAACCATCGTTTTATAAAATTGACAATCAGTCGTTTAAGATTTCACCTAATAGGTACACTTTTTTTATGGCCTTTTAAACAACTGATTGTCAATTTTTTGTTTCGTTAAAAAAAATATAAGGCCTTCAAAAAGGCTAATAATGATTTTATTTATTTAATTTGTCAAAATTTATCTCATATATGATTGAAAATGTAGACGACAAAACCGCTCATAAAAATGAAAACAGCGCGATGAATGCCATCACGATTGACTGTGTTATTTTTGGTTTTGATAAGGGCAGTCTTGAAGTTCTTTTAGTGCAGCATGCTGAAGGTATCAGTAAAGGAAAATGGGGACTTCCAGGAGGATGGATTTATAAAAAAGAAAGTACAGACAATGCCGCTCATCGTTTATTGAACGAGCTGACAGGTCTTGATAATATTTATCTGGAGCAGCTTAAAGCATTTGGAGATCCAGATCGTTTTCCGCTGAGACGTGTTATTACAATTGGTTATTATGCTCTTGTAAAAAGAGAAGATTATAATATTAAAGCAGGTTTTACCGCTTCTGATGCCCAATGGTATAAAATCAATGAAATTCCAGATTTGATTTACGACCATAATGAGATTTTAGATTACAGTTTAAAACACCTTCGAAACAGAGTTCGTCAAGCACCAATTGGATTTAATCTTCTTCCTGAAAAATTTACTTTATTGCAATTAATGCAGTTGTATGAAGAAATTTTAGGAATCGAAATGGATAAACCCAACTTTAGGAGAAAAATTCTTCACATGAAATTGTTGGTTGCATTAGACGAAAAACAACAAGATGTTTCTCATAGAGCAGCTCAACTCTATAAGTTTGATCCAGAAATTTATGATCAATTAACTGAAAAGGGATTTAATTTTGTATTCTAATTTTCAATAAACAATAATTACGACAACAATACATTGGCAGAAATAATTAATCATCATCACAAACCCGCCGTAGAGGGAATCACAATTGACTGTGTTTTCTTCGGATTTAACAAAGAGAGCCTCGAAGTTCTCTTGGTTCAGCACGCTCAAGGTGAAAGTAAAGGCAAATGGGGACTTCTTGGCGGATGGCTTCAGCTGGATGAAAGTGCCGATGATGCTGCGCAACGTATTTTGCAAGAACTTACAGGACTTGAAAATATTTATCTGGAACAGCTAAAAGCATTCACAAATCCAAAACGTGTTCCAGAAAGACGTGTTGTAACGATTGGCTATTACACTTTGGTGAATCGTGAAGATTATAATATTAAAGCCAGTTTGAGAGTTATCGAAGCCAAATGGTATAAAATAAAAGATATTCCTGAGTTGATCTTTGACCACAATGAAATTTTAAATTTCAGTTTATTACAGCTCAGAAACCGTGTGCGTCAGGCTCCAATTGGTTTTAATCTTCTTCCAGAAAAATTTACTTTATTGCAGCTCATGCATTTGTATGAAGAAATTCTTGGAATCGAATTGGACAAATCTAATTTCAGACGAAAAATTCTTCACATGAAACTGCTTACAGCATTAGACGAAAAACAAAAAGACGTTTCGCACAGAGCTGCCAAACTTTATAAATTTGATGATGAGATGTACAAAAAATTAACTGAAAAAGGGTTTAATTTTGAATTTTAACGCCAATTTTAATTCACATCTTTCAACTATCTAAAATCTGCATTCCAGAATCCAAAACTTTGCGCTATCTTTGCGCCTTAATAACATGCTTTAAAGCAATTGCTTTGACGCAGATTATTTCCAAAAAAAGACTTAAAATCGATTAGAGAACCGATATATTAAAATGAAGAAGATACGTAATTTTTGCATTATTGCACACATTGACCACGGTAAAAGTACATTAGCAGACCGATTACTAAGTGCTACACAAACCGTTACAGCCCGTGAAGAAAAAGCGCAATTGCTGGACAACATGGACTTGGAACGCGAGCGTGGAATTACCATTAAGAGTCATGCCATTCAGATGGAATACAAATACAAAGGCGAGGAATATATCTTAAACTTAATTGATACTCCTGGTCACGTTGACTTTTCTTATGAAGTTTCTAGATCTATCGCTGCCTGCGAAGGAGCTTTATTGATTGTTGATGCGGCGCAAAGTATTCAAGCACAAACAATTTCAAATTTATATTTAGCACTTGAAAACGACTTAGAAATCATTCCGGTTTTAAATAAAGTCGATTTACCAAGTGCAAACCCTGAAGAAGTTAGTGATGATATTATCGATTTACTTGGTTGTAAATTGGAAGATATTATTCATGCTTCAGGAAAAACTGGTTTTGGTGTTGAGAACATTCTTGCAGCCATTATCGAAAAAATTCCTGCTCCGAAAGGTGATCCACAAGAGCCATTACAAGCTTTAATTTTTGACTCGGTTTACAATCCATTTCGTGGAATTGAGGTAATCTTTAGAGTTGTAAATGGTGAAATCAAAAAAGGTCAGAAAATTAAATTCATGGCTACAGACAACGAATATTTTGCTGATGAAATCGGAACTTTAAAATTAAATCAAGTTCCTAAAAATGTGGTTTCAGCAGGAGATGTTGGCTATTTGATTTCTGGAATTAAAGAAGCTCGTGAAGTAAAAGTTGGTGATACGATTACAGATGCAAAAGTTCCGACAACGAATATGGTTGCTGGTTTTGAGGATGTAAAACCAATGGTATTTGCTGGTATTTATCCTGTTGATACAGAAGATTACGAGGATTTACGTTCTTCAATGGAAAAATTACAGTTAAATGATGCTTCTTTAGTATTTACTCCAGAAAGTTCTGCGGCATTAGGATTTGGTTTCCGTTGCGGATTCTTAGGGATGCTTCACATGGAAATTATCCAAGAGCGTTTAGAGCGTGAGTTTGACATGACTGTAATTACTACGGTTCCTAACGTTTCGTACTTAGCTTATACTAAAAAACATCCAGAAACTCCAATCGTTGTAAACAACCCTTCAGATTTACCAGAGCCTTCAAAACTGGACAGAGTTGAAGAGCCTTTTATTAAAGCTACGATCATTACAAAATCTGACTTTGTTGGAAACGTAATGAGTTTATGTATCGAAAAGCGTGGTTTAATTACCAACCAAACTTACTTAACAACTGAACGTGTTGAATTAAACTTTGACATGCCATTGGCCGAAATTGTATTCGATTTTTACGATCGTTTAAAAACAGTTTCTAAAGGTTACGCTTCTTTCGATTATTCTCCAATCGGAATGAGAACTTCGAAATTAGTTAAGCTTGACGTTCTTTTGAATGCACAAACTGTTGATGCACTTTCTGCATTGATTCACGAAGATAACGCTTACAACATCGGTAAAAAAATGACCGAGAAATTACGCGAACTTATCCCAAGACAGCAATTTGATATTCCGATTCAAGCGGCAATTGGAGCTAAGATTATTGCTCGTGAAACTATTAAAGCACTTCGTAAAGACGTTACCGCAAAATGTTACGGTGGAGATATTTCGCGTAAGCGTAAACTTCTTGAAAAACAGAAAAAAGGTAAAAAACGTATGCGTCAGGTAGGAAACGTTGAGATTCCGCAAGAAGCATTTATGGCTGTTTTGAAATTGAACGACTAGACTTTCTTTTTAGATAAAAGAGTAAAGAACAAAGATAATAGACTAAACCCGATGACTTATGTTGTCGGGTTTTTTATTTGTTTAAAGTTAAAAAATTATAACGTTAAAACTTACAAATTAAACAGATTATTAACTCAAAAAATTCAATATTAACTCATTCGAATAAATCGAAAGCCTTTTTAACACAAAAAATGTATTTTTAATCTTACAACTTTAACATTACAAGACTATGAAAACCAAATTATCTGTTATTCTAGCATTATTTACATTTTACTTTGCAAATGCACAGCAAGATCAAGTTGACTCAGAAATGAATTCTGCAAAAGGTATTACTTTCCAACATGGCGATATGTTTATAGAAGGTTCTATTCAGATCACTACTGGTGGAGATAAAGACTATTATGCTTTTAATCCCAAATTTGGATATTTTCTTAATGATAAATTTGCCGTTGGGGGACAATTGAGCTATTCTAGTAATAAAGTTGAAGCAACCGATGAAAAAACTAATATTTTTGGAATCGGTGGTTTCGCAAGATATTATGTATTGGAACTCGATAAAAAACGATTCAAAGCTTATGGAGAAGTAGGTTTGGGATACGGCAGAAATAAATACGAAAGTCCAATTACTGGTACAGATAATAGCAATAGTCTAACAGCCAATATCAATGTTGGTTTAAATTATTTCGTAACTAAAAACATTGCCGTTACTTTTACTCTTGCTAATTTATTATCATACAACAGTGTTTCTCCAGAAAATGGCCCATCATCTGACACTTTTCAATTAAACATCAATTTATTTGAAAACATCTTTGACCAACCAAAATTCGGATTATTGTTTAGATTTTAATCCTCTTGTAATAATATAACTTAAACCCTCAATAATTCAGTTTATTGAGGGTTTTTCTTAAGACAAAAGTGTTCCGCATATTCCTAATCCAATAAGCAAGTATAATGCTCCAATAATAAAACAAACTTTTGCTGCATTGGGATTGTTTTTCTTAATTGCGAAACCAATAATTGCCATTAAAATTGGCGGCCCTACCATAATCGCTACAAAAAACGCAACCAAACCATTTAAATTACCAACTTCTAGTGCTGTCATATTCTTTATATTTCAGTTCTTAATTCTTCTAATCTTTTTACTTTATCATCTCTATAAAATAAATTCATGGTTTCAAACGGAATTATTTTATTATCCTTATTGACAATATGCACGCATGATTTTTTTATTGCTCTCACATCAAAATTATAGGCATCAATAAACTGCATGATGATAATTCGAAACAGATTGTCATAACCTAGTTCTGGCGCATCAATATTAGGAAGACAACACAATATAGATTTCAGATTTTCCTGTGCAACTTCTACAGAATTTCCCGTACTAAACAAGTCTATCATTTTGCCACGAAGCACTTCATCCTGCTCATAAATAATTGTGTTTTTACTATTGTCCAATAAATCGTTTGGATTAATATATCGTGTCAGCGGAAAAACTTCGTCTCCTAATTTCAATGCATAACCCATTACCAGAGCATCAGGATTACAAGGAACCGGAAGTAAATCATCAGAATTAAAAACTGTCGTCTGCTCCAGAATTTTTCTTCTTACTTCTGTTAAGGTCATTCGATCGGTTTCTAAGTTAAAATTCTCCAATCGGCCTGCAATTTGAGTGGGCTGAAATGTAACTCCACGAACACATTTTTGCTTTAAGGCAAACTCAATAATTTTACCTATTTCATGATCGTTTAATCCTTTCTGAAGTGTAACAACCAAAGTCGTGGACAAATTAACTTCATTTAGATTTTCTAAAGCTTGTTTTCGTATTTCGCTTAAATCGGCACCGCGCAATTCCTGTAATACGCTATCTTCAAAAGAATCAAACTGAAGATAAATTTCAAAGTCTGGAGAATAGCTTTTTAATCGCTGAACAAATTCTTTGTCTTTTGCAATTTTAATTCCATTTGTATTTAGCATTAAATGCTTTATCGGAATTGATTTTGCATAATCTAAAATTTCAAAAAACTCAGGATGTATGGTTGGTTCACCTCCGCTGATCTGCACTACATCAGGTTCTTTTTCATTTTTAACAACCGTATCGAGCATTGCTTTTATTTCTTCAAGAGTTCTGTGCCTGCCGTAACTAGGCGATGAACCTGCATAACAAGTCGGACACGTCAGATTGCATCGATCAGTAACCTCGACAACTGTCAAACAAGAATGCTGTTCATGATCTGGGCATAAACCACAATCGTACGGACAACCATAATGTGTTTTTGTATTGAAAGTATACGGCATCTCAGACGGTTTATTATAGTTTCGGATATTCTTGTAATACTGAATATCGTCGGCGATTAAAACCTTAGAACTTCCATGTTCTGGACATCTTTTAAGCATGTAGACATTCTCGTCTTCAAAAACAATTTTAGCATCAATTCTCTTTAAGCATTCTGGGCAAAGGCTTAATGTAAAATCATAATAAGTATATTTTCTAACTGGCATTTTTTACAAATAAATTTAAAATTGTTTTGTTATAATAAAGCAGACAAATCAAACATAAAATCTGAATCGAACTTATTCCAAAAATCAGGAAATAATTTGGTTTTAAAAATTCTACAAAAAAGCGAAACGTAAAATAGGCAATCATAAAATACTGAAATAATAGTCCGCTTTTAAGATTTTTTGTTTTTAGTTTCTTCAAAACAAAAAACAAAATAATCAGAAAAAGTAATTCGTATAAGGCTATTGGATGCCTCATAACATTATCTCCAAGATTCATTCCCATAAAAAAAGTCGTTTTTTTTCCATACGTAAACTCATTAGTTCCAGATAAAAAACAACCAATTCTCCCAATAAAAATTCCTAGAATAATCGGAAAAGTAAATAAATCACCCGATGATTCTTTTTCACCTATAATCTTCTTCGCAATTTCAACACCCAAAAGTCCACCAAACAATCCTCCCATAATGGTCTTCGCATTGAAAAGGTCTAAAATTGCTTTTGCATCAGAATGAAAAACAGGATTTTCTAAAAATCCCATAATTCTAGAACCCAAAAAAGCACCAATTGCTGCACCCAAAATAATCGATAACCTGTTTGTAGAAACAATAGTATCATTGGTTCTTTTTCTCAAAAAAACATAATATCTATATCCTAAGAAAAACGCCAGATATTCTAAAACTAAATGGATATTGATTTCATAACCAAAAATAACTGGCTCAAAAGGAAGTTTCATTCTATACTCTAAAATTTAATACTATAATTCTGTAAAGATGCAAAAAAATGTTTAAATTCATTCGACTTATAAACTAAAATCTGTCTCAATTTGGAACAGATTTTTTTATCCTCTTTAGTTTTTACATTTGTATCTTTGATTCTTTGCATTAGCAAAAAAAACTTAGAATCTTAGCAACTCAGAACCTTAGAATCTTAAAAAAAATGCTCGACGAAACTCCAAAACGATTTGACCGAATTGTTGCCATTCTTATTCAATTGCAATCTAAAAAGATTGTCAAAGCACAAGAATTGGCTGATCGTTTTGAGTGCAGTTTGAGAACTATTTATAGAGACATTAGAACTCTTGAAGCTTCGGGAGTTCCTATTTATAGTGAAGCCGGAGTTGGTTACGCTTTGATGGACGGCTATCGTCTTCCGCCAGTTATGTTTACACGCGAAGAAGTCAGCAGTTTTATTGCCGCTGAAAAATTAATGCAAAAGTTTACCGATCCTTCTTTGGGAACACATTATGCGTCGGCGATGTATAAACTGAAAGCAGTTTTGAGAAGCAACGACAAAGATTATCTTTCGAACATCGAATCGAGAATTGTCATGCAAGATGCAGAACCGATGTTTAATGATAATTCTCCAAATACTTTGGCTGTTCTTTTTGAGGGCATTGCAGAAAAAAAACAAATTCTTCTGACCTATAAAACTTTTGAAAAAGACGAAACTACGGAACGTAATTTGGAGCCTGTGGGGGTTTTTCACGACAATAACAATTGGTATTTTCTGGGTTATTGCCACCTTAGAAAAGATTACCGTCAGTTTAGAACCGACAGAATTCAGGGAATTAAAAAAACAGATGTTGATTTTACAATCGAACATGACGCTCTGGAAACTTATTTAACCAAAACAGAAACCCATCCAACCACAAAAGTTCGTCTTTTAATTGACCGAAAAATAGCGAGATATTTAGCAACTGAAAGGAAATACCATGGTTTTATTTCGCAAAAAGATGTAGATGATGAAAAAATCGAAATGACTTTTATGTCCAGAGATATCAATAATGCTTTTCCGAGATGGTTTTTGATGTTTGGAGATTATGCAGAGATTCTGGAACCAGAAATACTAAAAACCAACGTACTGAAATTATTGGAAATCAACAAGCAAAGGCTTTTATAGAAAAAACTCCTGATAGAATTATCTACAGGAGTTTTTCATTTATTTCTGTTTTACCACATTATAAAAATTGTAATCGGTGTTGGAAGCATCTGTAATTCCGATATTTCTTCCCATGGTTACTATCTGTCCTCTGTGATAGGTTCCGTGATTGATAACCTGTAGCAAATAATCTGAAACAGGCAATTCGCATTCAAACCACGGATTTGTAATTTTAACTTCTTTCATCAAATCTTCTTCCGACAATGAATTGATAAGGTGTTTCAATCTTGTAGATGAATTGAGTAATCCTTCAAATATTTCATCTTTTGACAATTCGCTTTCAGGCTTCTTTTCTGCCATATCATTTTCAGAAATTACAGAAAACCAATATTCTTCTGTAGACCAGATATGATCTAGCGTTTTCATGATGGTTGGAAAACTCGATTGCACTTCTGCGTTAAGCAATTCATCAGCTTTTGGCGAAAGCCAGTTTACAAATTGCTGGTTTACCCATAAATTGTAATCTGCAAAATTGGACATTATCTTTTTTAAACTCATAGCAGTTGATTTTTAGAATGTGATATTAAGATAGTAAAATTTTACGAATTATCTTTCCCAGAAAAATGGTGGTTCGATATTTAAAGCTCTTAAATACACGTAAGCTTGTCCGCGATGGTGCACTTCATTATCAATAAAATATAAGATGTTCTGAATTACAGGAAATTCATATTGCCCAAAAAGGTTAAAAGTCTCGCTAAAATCTTCAACTGATAATTGTTCCCAATATTTATTGATTTCTACTGTAGCTTCGTCCCATTTTTCAAGATATTGTGCTTTAAAAATCAATTTTTCTGTTCCCTCTGAAAATGGTGCAGTTTCTTTCGTTACGATTCCTTTTAAACCTGGAACCGCAATAGCCAAAAGCTCATCCACTAATTTTGAGAAAGGTCTCATTCCGCCAATTGAAAATTCGAAGAAATCTTTCTCTGGGAAAATCTCAATTAAACGACGTGTAAGTGCTCTGTGCCCTTGCCAATGTTTCAATAAATCTTCTGAAGTAATAACTTGTGCTTCTAATGTTTTCATGGTTTTAAAGTTTAAATATTTTTAATACTTCAAAAGTAAAATGGGCTGGTGACAACAGTTTGTCAGCAGCAAAAAAATATTTTAAAAAAATATTTTTTTGCACATTTTAGACGCACGGCAATGCGTTTAACACATCGGAAATCTACACCCAAATTTATACACGAGGGAGATGCACTGCGTTGCGTCTCTACGGAAAATTCGTTTATAAAAAACTTTGCAACTCTGAACCTTTGTGTCTTTGTAACTTAAAAAGAAAAATCCTTTGTACCTTTGCACCTTTATAACTTTGGAACTTAACAGAAATGATAGAAGATAAAAATCAGCAGAGAACTAGTATAGCTCAATTGGGCGAATTCGGTTTAATTGACCATTTAACCAAAAACTTTGATGTTACTCAAGAATCCACTCTAAAAAGTATTGGTGACGATGCTGCTGTTCTTGATTTTAAAGACAAAAAAGTAGTCGTTTCAACCGATTTATTAATTGAAGGAGTTCATTTTGATTTGGCTTACATGCCATTAAAACATTTAGGATACAAAGCTGTTGTAGTAAATGTTTCTGATATTTGCGCTATGAATGCAAAACCGACTCAAATTACAGTTTCGGTTGCAGTTTCTAATCGTTTTCCGCTTGAAGCTTTAGAAGAATTGTTTGCAGGAATTACGCATGCGGCAAAAGAATATAAAGTAGATGTTATTGGAGGAGATACCACCTCATCTCAAAAAGGATTAATTATTAGCATCACTGCAATTGGAGAAGCTGATGAAAATGAATTGGTTTACAGAAACGGAGCCAAACAAACTGATTTATTAGTTGTTACGGGTGATCTTGGCGCAGCTTATATGGGATTGCAGGTTTTAGAGCGTGAAAAACAAGTTTTTCAGGTTAATCCAAACAATCAGCCAGATTTAGATCCTTACACTTATTTGGTAGAACGCCAATTGAAACCTGAAGCGCGAAAAGATGTTCGCACCCTACTTCATGCTTTAGACATAAAACCAAATGCAATGATTGATATCTCAGACGGATTATCTTCTGAGATTATGCATATCTGCAAACAATCTAAAGTGGGTTGTAATTTGTATGAAGACAAACTGCCATTAGATCCGCAGTTTATTTCTACTTGCGAAGAATTTAATATCGACAGTACAACGGTTGCCATAAACGGCGGTGAAGATTACGAACTTTTGTTTACTATTGATATTAATGATTTTGACAAAATAAAAGGAAATCCGAATTTCTCTGTTATCGGACATATGACGCAAGAAAGTGAAGGAATTCATCTTGTGACCCGCGCCAATACAAAAATTGCCTTAAAAGCTCGCGGATGGGATGCTTTGAGCGAATAAACTTTAGAAAATTCAAATAAAAAAATTCCAAATTCCAATATGATTATCAGTCTTGGAATTTGGAATTTTTTATTTCGCTTTTTTTAGAATTTCAGCCTTGGAATTTAACTTTTTAAAAAAGCCCTTTGCTTTTAGCTTCTTTTACCAAATCGTGATCAGAACCGCTTTTTATTTTTAGCAATTCCATTAAATGTTTTTTTCGTTTCACGATGGCATTTAAAGAAATTGGAATATTTTCTAACACTTCATGAATTGGAGTTCCTTTGTCCAAATGAATTAATATCTGTTTATCGTACTGATCAATTTCAATTGCATTATGAGTTGATTGATTCAACATTTTTATAACCGACTGGCTGTAGTACTTTTCATTTTTCATTACTTTATCAAAAGCCAGAAGCAATTCATCGAAAGTAAGATCGTTTTTAATAATCAATCCGTTGGGCTGTATTGTTCTGATAATGGTTTTTATTTTCAACAATTCTGTATACATCGTCAAAAGAATAATCTTGCAAGATGGCATTTTTTTCAAAAGCAATTTTGCCAAATCTTCGCCAGAAAAAATCTCTTTTTCTTCATAAGGAGGCATGCTGATATCCAAAAATGCAATATCAAAATCGGGCGTGTTATTATCTTCTATTATATCATAACCCGACCTGCAATCATGCGCCTGCGAAATTAAGAACTCATATTGTTTTGGATTATAACGCGTTATTGCATTTTTATATCCTTCAATAATAAACGGATGATCATCTACTATTAAGATATTTTTTTTAACTAATTGTGGAACTGAAGCTGTTAAATCAAATGTCATTATGCAGGTTATTATTTGGCTCTATTGGGACTTTTATGGTGAGAATGGTTCCTTCTCCTTTGGCAGATTTTATGGTAACTGTTCCCTTACACTCTGTTGCTCTATATTCTATATTAATAAGGCCAATTCCATTTTTGGTTTTATTAGTATTAAATCCAATTCCGTCGTCTTCGATGATTAAAACTAGATTATCGTTTTCATTTTTAAACTCCACTTTAATAATATCAGCCTTAGCATATTTGTTACAATTCTGAAGCGCTTCTTGAACAATTCTATACAGATTAATTTTTACAATATTGCTAATCAAATCCCATTTAATCTCAGGATCAAAAACAGTAATCAATTTCGAACTATATGTATTCTTCTGATCTTCAAATAGTTTATTCAAGATCGAAACAAAATTATTAATTAATTCCGATTTTTCCCTGTTTAAGTCATGCGAAATCTCCCGAATATCCTGCTCAACATTTTTCAATTCGTCAAGATACTTTTTTCTCTTAGAAATGGCCTCAGATTCATCTAACTTATCCAAACTATCTAAACTTATCCTAATGCCGAACATACGTCCTAAAACACCATCATGCAATTCCTGAGCAACTTTCTTTTTTTCTTTTATTCGCGTAAGTTCTATTTCGTTCTGCTGCGAAATCATCAAATTGTAAATGTCTTCGTTTGCAATCTGCTGTTGCTGTTTAAAAAGTAGTTCACGATTTCTGGCCTGCTGCGTTTTGTAAACATAAAAAAACAACCCGAGCAATGTACAAATACTAAATACATAAACCAAAGTTTTATTTTTATCTTGAAGATTGGAATTTTGATCTTTAATTTCGTTGGTTTCATATTCAATCCTAGAGAATTTTTCTCCCATATTTCGCTCTACTTTAAGCATTTTATCATTTAATTGAATATATTCCTTTGAATATTTAGATGCATTTCTAGGATCTACCGCAGCGATTTGTTTTAAAGCTAGCAAAGTATTTGCCAATTTATCTGAAGAACGCGAAAGAAACAAAGCTTGTTTTGAAAACTGTATAGCTCTTGAAGTATCTCTTTTAAATGCATAATACTCAGACAAATGAATCTGATTGGATACTGTAGCCATTTTCAATCCTAGACTATCTCTTATTTTTAGCGATCTGTAAAACTGGTCTGGAAGACCATCTAATCGTTTTGATTTCAATTTTGAATAAGCCAGATTATCAAGTAGCATGGCATATAAAAAAGTTTTTTCTTCAAACAGGTTTTTTTCTTTAAGCCCATTTTCAAAATAAACAATGGCTTGCTTATAGTTTTTCATACGCATATAAACAAACCCAATATTATTGAAAGAAGTCGCTTTCAGCTGAAGATCAGCCGGAATCGATTTATCATTTAAAGTGTTTAAAGCTTTATTCTGATATTCTAATGCTTTTTCATATTCTTCCCTTTCATTATACAAAATCCCCAGCAGATTATAACATTCATAAAGCTGGTCATTTACATTTTTTTGGTTTTTCAATATGCTTAAAGCTTTGAATACAGATATTTCACTTTCAAAAAAATCTGATTCGTTATATTGTAAACTCGCTTTGCTTAAAAAAGTTTTTGCTAAATTATATTGATCGTTAATCTGCAAATAAATCTTCTGCGCAAGAAAATAATTTCTGAAAGCACTATCAGAAATTGCTTTTGAGCCATAATAATCTCCAAGATAAATATAAGCTTTTGCGATACTTGCAGAATCTTTGCTGCTTATGGACCTATCTAAAACTAATTGTGAAATTTCATGATATGATTTAAAATCATTCATATTATAATACCTATTGGCAATCTTAAACAAATTAAACCTGCTAATAGAGTCGTTTTTTTGTTTAACTACTATAGAAAATGCCTTCTGAGCATATTGTTGTTTAAGGCCATAATTAATCTGAATATCATTTGCCAATGACAAATAAATAGGAAGGCTATCCTGCACTGAAGTTAGCTCCTTTGACTTTTTCTTTTGGATACAACCTGAAAAAATCAACAATAAAAACAATAATATTGGGCAATATCTTTTCAATGCAAGTTTTGAATTTTACCAAAAATACTAAAACTATAAACATAAAAAAAGGCCACCAAAAAATTGGTAGCCCAAAGACTTTTATAAATATTCTCTTTTAATTAATCTATTTTCTTAGAATCACCAAAAGATTGGTTGATATTAGCAAAAGCTAATTCGTTATTTTTAACTACAATCTTATTATTAGCGATACGCGGTGAATCTTGTTTTCTTCCTCCTCCAGTAGCACCATCTACAGGAAGAACTATGCTTGATTTTTCATTAGAAAAAGTTGTCGAAGTTGGTAATACAAATGAAGTTGCTACCATTGCTAATGAGAATAATCCGATTGTTAAAGCTGTTTTTTTCATGACCTGAGGTTTTAATGTTGTTATAATTTTTGGAGATGACCCGCTGTTTGCTTGCGAATCAGAGTGTAAAACTAACACCAGGTTGAAAAAAAATTTATACAAAAAATTGAGTTTATAGTCAATCATACCCAATTGATAGTCAATGAGTAGCAAATCAATGTAATTATCTAATTTTTAGACTTCTAGGTAATTTCCTGCTGCAAAATCGGCAATAATCTGCTCTACATTTGCCCTGTAGGTTTTAGAAAAAGGAATCTTTTTTGTGGAGTTTTTTATGTAACAGATTGAGTTTCCGCTATGAATCCTCGAAATATAATTTCTATTAATTACATAACTGTTATGAATTCGGATAAACGGATAGGTCAAAACACTCTCAAAATGCTTTAATGTTTTAAAAGCCGTAATCATTTCGCCAGTATTTAAATAAATATCGGTCGAGTTGTTGTCGGCTTGAAAATAGCAGATATCATCAGCATTTAAATAACGGTAATCCCCATACGATTTTATACAAATCGTTAATGGTTTTTGAATGTTTTGAGGAATTGTGACATTATTTATATTATCTATTACAATGGAAGTCTGTTCTTCTATTGAACCTATTGTTTTTACCTCAAAATTTGCTTTTTTAAGCTTCAAAACGGTTTTTAGCAGATCAATATATCCAATAGGTTTTAACAGATAATCAAACACGCCGTACTGAATAGCATCAAATGCTTTGTCTTTTTTATTTGTAGTAATGATAATTTTTGGAATTTCCTGAAAGAAACGATGCAATTCGCTAATAAAAGTCAAAGACAAATGGCTTGAAAGATTTTCTGGTTCAATTTCTAGAAAAACCAAATCAGGTTTATGCTCTAAAACCAATTCTAAACCTTCCTGAAAATTTGATGCCGATGCCTTAAAAGATAATTCTGAAAAACCTGAAGCGGTTGTTTGGGTTTTCAAAATACTCTCAGCACCATCATCAATTATAATATACGAATACTTTTTCAATTTCGGGTTATGTTGGTTTTCTCACTCCGCAATCATACTCAAAAAATAGCTTTAAATTGCTGTAATGAAAGAAAAAATTATTCTTTTTGGTGATCTAAATTTAAAATTACGGATTTAAACACTTTAAACGCCTCATTGTTAACACATTAAATTAAAATGTTAATACATAAGGATGAAATGCAAAAAAATCCGATAAAATACTTATTTAAAAAAAGAAAAATCCCAAACTCCTTTACGGAATTTGGGATTTCTATAATAAACTGTAAAGATTACATTTTCATTAACCAGTTTTTCATCGAAACTTCGTTTTCGATAATCCCTCTTAATTCAGTAATTTTTACGCGATCTTGTTTCATTGTATCTCTATGACGAATTGTTACCGTTTCGTCTTCAAGCGTTTGATGATCTACTGTAATACAGAAAGGCGTTCCTAAAGCATCTTGTCTTCTGTAACGGCGTCCTACAGCATCTTTTTCATCATAAGCCACATTGAAATCCCATTTTAAATCTTCGATGATTTTTCTTGAAACTTCTGGTAGACCATCTTTTTTAACTAATGGTAATACTGCTGCTTTAGTTGGCGCTAAAACTGCTGGCAATTTTAAAACTGTTCTTGTAGAACCGTCTTCTAATGTTTCTTCTTTTAATGAAGTAGCAAAAACTGCCAAGAACATACGATCTAAACCAACAGATGTTTCTACTACATAAGGAACATAGTTTTCATTTAATTCAGGATCAAAATATTGTAATTTTCTTCCAGAATATTCTTCGTGCGCTTTTAAGTCGAAGTCTGTACGAGAGTGAATACCTTCCAATTCTTTAAATCCAAATGGGAAATTAAATTCGATATCAGCTGCTGCGTTTGCGTAGTGCGCTAATTTTTCGTGATCATGAAAACGGTAATTTTCTTGTCCTAATCCTAAAGATAAATGCCATTTTAGACGAGTTTCTTTCCAATGCTCATACCATTGCATTTCTTCTCCTGGACGAACAAAGAACTGCATTTCCATTTGTTCAAACTCACGCATACGGAAAATAAATTGTCTTGCCACAATTTCGTTTCTGAACGCTTTACCTGTCTGAGCAATTCCAAAAGGAACTTTCATACGGCCTGATTTCTGAACGTTTAAGAAGTTAACAAAAATACCTTGAGCTGTTTCTGGACGCAAATATAAATCCATTGCATTTTCAGCAGATGCACCTAATTTTGTTCCGAACATCAAGTTGAATTGTTTTACCTCTGTCCAGTTTTTAGAACCAGTTTCAGGATCAGCAATTTCAAGTTCTTCGATTAAAGCTTTAACGTCAGCTAAATCTCCAGCTCCCAAAGAACGCCCTAAACGCTCTCTGATCTCTTTTTCTTTAGCTAAATATTCAATAACACGAGCGTTTGTAGTTACAAACTCTTGTTCGTTGAAAGCATCCCCAAAACGAGCTTTTGCTTTTTCGATTTCTTTTTGAGCTTTTTGGTGAATTTTTTCAGCAAAATCTTCAACCAAAACGTCAGCTCTATATCTCTTTTTAGAATCTTTATTATCAATTAATGGATCATTGAAAGCATCAACGTGACCAGAAGCTTTCCAAGTTGTTGGATGCATCAATATTGCAGCATCAAGGCCGACAATATTTTCATTCATCTGAACCATTGATTTCCACCAATATTCACGGATATTCTTTTTTAATTCGACACCGTTTTGTGCGTAATCATATACAGCACTTAAACCATCGTAAACTTCGCTTGACGGAAAAATAAATCCGTACTCTTTTGCGTGCGAAACCACATTCTTAAATATATCTTCTTGTTTTGCCATAGTGATGCAAAAATATAAAAACTAGCTTTATAAAAAAGAAAAATTATAAAGATTGAAGCTTCGATTTTGTTACTTTTGTAAATAAAATCTCTCTTTTTGTGATTAATTATCTAATAAATCTATTTTTTCCTAAAGTCTGCAGCAGATGCCATTCACTTTTGCTTCAAAATGAAACCGTTTTCTGCACCGTCTGCCGACATGAAATGCCTCTAACCCAATATCATTTAAATCCTAAAAATGAAGCTGTCAAAAAGTTTTATGGCAAAATTGATGTGCAATTTGCGTCTGCCTTTTTGTATTTCAATAAAAAAGGAATGGTTCAAGAGTTAATCCATAATTTAAAATACAAAGGGCATCAGGAAATCGGAACTGTTTTAGGAAATTGGTATGCAGAAGATTTAAAGGAACTACAATTCGAAATTCCTTTTGACGCTGTAATTCCTGTTCCACTTCATAAAAGAAAGTTTAAGGAAAGAGGCTATAATCAGGTTACCACTTTTGGAAAAGCAATTGCATCGGGTTTTGAAATTCCTTTTGCAGAAAATATTTTAATTCGAAAATTATATACCAAAACGCAATCCAAGAAAAACCTTTTGGGAAGATCTGAAAATATTGAAAACATTTTTGATGTCAGATTCAATGAATCTGATCACAACAAACACTTTTTAATTGTTGATGATGTGCTTACAACAGGTGCCACACTTGAAGCATGTTCAAAAGCGTTGCTAAAAATACCTGGCACTAAGATTAGTATACTCTGTATGGCAATGGCGCATTAACCTTTGAAAATCAAAAATTAATTCACCAATATTTTTTTCACTTCTTTTCTATTACCATCAGTAACCGTTACAAAATAAAGACCTGAAGGCACATCTGGCAATTGAATATCTTGAATAAAATATCCTGAACCTTGAAAAGTTCTATCGTAAACATATTTTCCATTAATATCATTAACGTAAACTTTAATCTCGCTTACCGAGTCCCTATCAAATTGCACTGTAAAAGTTCCTTTGTTTGGATTTGGATAGGCAACAAAATTAACATTTTCGAAATCCTTATTTCCTAATGTATAGGTTTTAGTGCAAATATTTATAGATGCAGAATTTATTTTTCCAAACTTTCCAACAACAGCATCACGGACTTTAAAAATCCAATCGCCTTGCGGGTTTTCTCCGTAAAAGGCACTTAAGGCGCTTGCGGGAATTACAATTTGACTGGTCGTTGCGCCACAATTTAAAGCAGATCCGCTATCATCAAACTGAAGTGAAAGTGTAGAATTTGTTGTACCACAACTTTTGTTAAATAAAGACACTGTTGTACCACTTGGACTTACAATTTGCATTTCAACATCTGCAAATCTTTCATGAGTAACATTAACCGAAACATTTACATCTGAAATAGTTCCCGTTGAGGCTGGGACTGTAACTGATTTGTTTATAAAAGTTGTACTTGTACCCATCGAATACCCGCCTTCAAAATTATAAACGGAACAATTTGTTGAAACCGTATATCCTATTGCAAATGGTTTACTATTGACAGCATAATAAATATTATTAACGGGCTCTATCAAAAGTCTACAATTGGTTGCATTATCAATTTCAGATGGAATCAAAATTGTTTCCGTCCCATCGTTTGGAGTATTGGCAATTAAAACAATTGGATATGTTAATCCGCCATCTACAGATAATTTTATATTTACGTTTGATGATCCTGGAAGTGTATTTGTATTATTTACGCTCCAAGTGATGGTTTGTGCAGATCCTTTTGCCCACCCAAGATTATCATCTGTTTGCGAAGTTACAGCAAATGGTCCAGCCTCAGCACTTACAGTCACGACCATTGCATCTGTATTGGTTTGCGCCTTTCCTAAAGCGGCATTGTCTCTTCCTGTAAGTGTAAAATTCATTGTCTTTCCAATAGAAGAAACAGATTCCCAACTTGTCGTCAATTGATTATTTAATACTGAACTTAAAGCTGGCATATAACGAACTGGTGAAGCTGTTGGCGGTAAAGATCTAAACATCGGTCCATCTGGTTTTGTCGGATAGGTTAAACTATTACCTGCAAAAGCTGTAGTTGCACTGTCAAATTGCTCCCAAGTATAGATTATAGAATTTCCTTCGGGATCAGAACCCGTTCCTGTCAAAATAAATGGTGTACTAATTGGAATTGTATAATCTAGACCTGCATTTATAACAGGTGGATTATTATCGGTTAAAGCTGTTGATACAGGACATGTTTTTCCTGCCAAATTATTCTGAATCTGATTGATACTTGCATAAGAAAAATAATCATCTGAATGATTCTGAACATCATAATCTGTTACTCCAGCATATCCCATGATAGTTGAACCGCTTCCTGGTTCGTAACATGTCCCCATTCCTTCATTTGCGTATGAAAAAGTATGTGACCCACCAAGCTGATGTCCCATTTCATGGGCCACAAAATCAATATCAAAATTATCACCCTCTGGTTTTGCATCAGCAGGAGATGTAAATGCACTTCCTTTTCCTAGAGGTTCATTAGAAGTAGGACTCACACATACACAACCAATACAACTTGCATTCCCGCCTCCTCCTGAAGCACCAAACAAATGACCAATGTCATAATTGGCCTCACCTATAACATTGGTTAATGTGGTTTGTACTTCTTTTGGCCAAGCTGGATTGTTATTGTCAGCACCTACCGATGCTATAGAATAGGGATCTGTAGAAGCATCTGTATAAATAACAGCGTCATTATTTGCAATTAAGATTAATTGTACCGCAAGATCTCTATTAAAAACACCATTTACTCGAGTTAAAGTAGCATTCATTCCAGCCAAGGCTCCTGCTATTGTTCCACCAAAATAAGCGGTGTATTCTCCTGTGCAGGATAATGCTAATCGAAGCGTTTTAAATTGTTTGGCATTAGAAGCCGTTTTAGCTGTAGCAGAAGATTTATTTTCAAAAACCGAATTGGGCGTTTTGCAATCCAAAATCATTTTTGACGCTGCGTTGTCTGTAGATTTAAACAAAACATATTCTGATTTATTCTCAGGATTTTGCTCTATGTATTCTGTTGGTTTTGCAGTTCTAAAAACCATAGTCTGCATTCCGATTGGAGCAACACTAAAATGTATTTTAGCATTTTTATCGTCAATTCCACGTCCTTCATAAGATCTGATTTCTGGATACTTTGCCTGTAATTCGGGATCAAAATTAGAAGATTCCCAAACAGAAAAACGTTCCAAAATTCCATCAGTATTTGGAATGGTAATTTCTGACGTTGTATTTTTTGCTGTTTTATTTGATGCCGAAGCTAACTTTGAGCTGAGAAGACTTGTATTTAATTTATAGTATAGTTTATTGGTACTTGCGCCATCAGCTTTTCGTGAAAGCGACGAAGAAGTTACTTTCTGCCATAAAACGTCTTGTGCGTTAATTGCTGCAGAACAGAAAATTAAAAGTATACAAAGTAGTTGTTTTTTCATACTATTAAAATATAATAATCAAAATTACTTTAATTAATTTGAAATTATATTATCTACACAACAATTATTGTTTTTTAATCGACGAGTCGGCATATTTTTACAAAAAGATATATTATCTGTTAAAAATCGATTTGCCATAGTATTAAATTTAAAAGAGAATAGTATAAATTTGCAGCATCTTAAATAATTTGTTTTGAAGCTCTTTCATTCTATAAACGATTTTCAGTCAACCAAGAAAACAATTTTAACTCTTGGCACCTTTGATGGCGTGCATATTGGTCATAAAAAAATTCTGGAACGAATTACTCAGAATACTGAAAATGGAAAATATGAAAGTCTAGTTCTGACCTTTTTTCCTCACCCAAGAATGGTTCTTCAGGAAAAGTCTGAAATAAGATTACTCAATACGATTGATGAAAAAATAAATCTTTTGGAAGCAACTGGAATAGAAAATCTGGTTGTTCATCCTTTTAACGAAAGTTTTTCAAGATTAACCGCTGAGGAATTCGTTCGTACCATTTTAGTAGAGAAATTTCAGATTCAAAAAATTATTATTGGACATGATCATCGTTTTGGCCGCAACAGAACGGCAAATATTGACGATTTAATTGCATTTGGAATCGAATATGGATTTGAGGTAGAGCAAATTTCAGCCGAAGAAATTCAAGATGTTTCTGTTAGTTCAACCAAAATCAGAAAAGCTTTAAATGAAGGAAACATGGCTTTGGCCAATGAGTATTTAGGCTACAGCTATTTCTTGAACGGAACCATTGTAAAAGGAAAACAGCTTGGACGTACCATTGGTTTTCCAACCGCTAACATTCACATTGAAGAAGATTATAAATTAATCCCAAAAATTGGTGTTTATGTCGTGAGGGCTGTTGTAAACAATGAAACTGTTTTCGGCATGATGAATATTGGTTTCAATCCGACTGTAAATGGTGAAAAACAAACTATTGAAGTCCACTTGTTTAACTTCGACAGAGACATTTACGATCAGAAAATTGAAGTTTCTTTACTGCATTATATTCGCGAAGAGCAAAAATTTAGTTCAGTTGATGCACTAAAAGCACAACTTGATCAAGATAAAATCAATTCTTTAGCTTTTATAGACTCTTCATTAAAAGATCAGGCTGTATAGTTTTTGCTGTTTTTAAATCATCGTAGTAATTTTTTTAGTAATTTTGATAGAAGACTGTTTTTCAAACATTTACTATTAACTTCTAAAAAATAACCACTATGAAACTACCTAAAGAAATTACCAACGGTTTTTTGATTTTTCTCGGAATTGGCATTTATTTTTTATTAATGAATGTACTAGGTTTAGCAGATTTGTTTTATTTAAGAACACTCAACGTTTTCTTCATATTCTATGGTGTTAACAGAACGATGCAGATGAATCTTCATGAAGGAGAAACCAATTTTGTTTCTAATGCTGTTTCTGCCATGGCCACTTCTGTAGTTGGTGTGGCACTAAGCATTTTTGGCTTATTGGTTTATAGTTATGCCCGAGGCGGAGATGCTTATGTAAGAACTTTATCTGAAACATTTATGTTCGGAGGAAATCCATCAGTGCCAACTTATTGTATTTGTTTATTATTTGAAGGAATCGCTTCTTCTGTAATTGTTACTTTAATGATGATGCTGTATTGGAATAACAAATATGCAGCAGATTAATTTTTAATTTGTTGCAACCAAATTTTAACGGCATACCTTTTTAAATGCACTTTTTGTGTATCGATCAAATCAAAAAATTTAGCCAAAAGAGATCTTAAATCTCAAGAAATATTTTTAAATTGCTTATAGCAGAGAGTTATAAGCAATTTTTTTTATTTGAAAAATGAAGTTAAAGCAAATTGAAAGGGTAAAAAAAATCTCAAAAGACGATTTTGTTTCCCAATATGTAAAAAAACAAATTCCTGTTGTTATTGAAGAATTGACCGAAGATTGGCCAGCTTACAACAAATGGAAATTATCTTATATAAAAGAAATAGCAGGAGATTCAGTAGTTCCTTTGTACGACGACAGACCTGTAAATCATGAAGATGGCTTTAATGAGGCTCATACAACCATGAAAATGAGTGATTACATCGACTTATTGGAAGAAAAGCCTACTAATTATCGTATTTTTCTTTACAACCTAATGAAAGAGGTTCCTTCTTTAAAAAATGACTTCTTATGGCCAGATATTGGTTTAAAGTTGGTAAAGCAAATGCCGATGTTGTTTTTTGGAGGAGAAAATTCAAAGGTTTTTATGCATTATGATATTGATTATTCGAATATTCTTCATTTTCATTTTCATGGTGAAAAGCAATGCATGATTTTTCCTCCAAACCAGTCAAAATTTATGTATAAAGTGCCTCATGCATTAATTTCAAGAGAAGATATTGATTTTGACAATCCAGATTACGAAAAATTCCCAGCGCTTAAAAATGTCGAAGGTTATATCACAAATCTTAAACATGGCGAAATGCTTTATATGCCAGAAGGGTATTGGCATTATATGAAATATCTAACGCCAGGATTTTCTATGAGCCTTCGCTCTTTTCCAAAAAACATTGCCAATTTATCCAAAGCGGCTTACAATGTTTTTATTATGCGCCACTTTGATATTATGATGCGAAAAATTCAAGGTCAAAAATGGATTGACTATAAAAATGAAAAAGCTCTTAAAGATACACACCAATATTTACAGCGTACTCTTTAAAAAAAGCGGTTGAGAATTTTAAAAACTCAACCGCTTTTTTATTACCTGAATACTATTTTTCTTGTTGCTGTTTTTCCATTTTCTAAAGTTATTTTAACCAATAGAATTTGTGGCCCTGATTGAAAATTATTGACAACCCAATCCTTATTTCCAATTTCCTTTTTATGATATAACAATTTTCCGCCTACATCATAAATAGCGACTTCTTGAAGATTTTCCAATTCAGAGATAGATTGCAGTTTAATGTTTTTATCTTTAACAGAAACCACTATCTCCTGATTCTGATTTTCGAAATCTTCATTACCCAGCGTTTCACCTCCAGCCTGATTTGTATAACGCAACACAAAACGATTAAGAAAAGTCCCCGGTACTGATCTAAATGTATAACCTCCCGTTCTAAGGTTGTGGATCGTGTTGGTTACATTATCTTGCAGATAAATATCCTGAGTACTTAAATTTCCGTCGGTATGATCTATGGCAATTGTAAAATTACCTTCCGGAATAGTCGATTTATACCCCAAAGGGATTGTATCAGAAACAACAAATGGCAATGCTCTTCCTTGAATAACTAATTTTTTACCGTCATTTATACTATAAAAATCAACATAAGGATTGGCATTCATTGTGACAGCATCATAATTATAATCAAAAGAATTTGTTGCTCCAGCAATATATCCAATTAATATTTGCTTAAAGGCTCCCTCTGAATTTGTAAAATTTAGCCACACTCGATGTCTTTCAATCACAGCTGTTCGCGTTGATTTATAAAATTGACTATTGAACCCTGGAACTCTCATAGAATTAGTAAAGACTGCTTTTTGTCCTGTTTTTGATTTTGCAAAAAATCCTTGCCCTGCAGCAATATATCCTGCCGGAGGAGTTTGATTTCCTGGAGATGTTGCACCACTTCCTACTAAACTTCCAATCGCTGTATCTCCTGATAAGTTGTAAAATGCATAATCGTCATTAGTATAACGATATGTGTTAGTTCCTGGTACAGTTATTTTAGGCAATGTATTGTGTGTCCAAAAATATAGTGTTCCATAAAAATTAGCAGCATTATCATGAATAAACTCATCTGCATAAATTGCCGAAGGATAAGGATTTCCAAAAAAACAATATTTTTCTGCAATAGCTGCAGGTCCCTGAATAGTTCCATTATTTGGAGTTCCAACAAACTCTCCAGTAAAAACAGAAGGTGTAACATTATTAAAAGATTGGGGCCCTCTGATACTATAACCATTTCCTGGTAGCATTTCTTCTGCTCCATTATATACTGTTGCCCAAGCTCCAGCCGCAGAAAATTTAAAATATTTATCAAACAATGTATTTGGGGAAAAATCATGCAACGTAAAACCCGGAACTCTTGTTACTGGAGAAGACCAGTAGGTGAGATCAAAGCGTCTTACAAGTGTTTTTCTTCTATAAGTTATGGCACCAGCATTGTTCACATCTGCAATTTGAACTAGGCTAGAATTATTTTCAAAAATTAAAATCCCATTACCAATAACATTTACTTCATTTGTTACGGTTATTGTATTTGTTTCATTTACTACTAAAGATCCATTATTCTGAACCGTTAATCTGCTGGCAAAAAAACTGGCATTAGTTCCAGATATAATAGGATCAACTCCTACGTCTGGAATGTCTACGCAATCAGATGCTATAGGTACCCCTGCGGGTGTCCAATTTGCAGGATTTCCCCAATTAGCATCAACGCTTCCATTCCATGCCTTAGTGACAAAAGCATTTATTGAAATTGATGTTGGTTCTGATTCACAACCTGTTGTATCATTTTTCACTTTCACATTGTAAACCCCAGAAGACAAACCTGTAAATATTCCTGAGGTATTGCTAAAATCCGTCCCATCAATACTATAACTATATCCTGTTCCAGATGCTGGCGAACTAACTGTAATAACACCTGTGTTATTTACACAAGTTGGGATCTGAGTCACTGATGCTGTTGGTGCTGTCACAACGGCATTTACAGTTAAAGAAACATTTTGCGTTGCTAGACAACCGCCTGAAGTTGTAATAGTCATAATACCATTATAAGTTCCTGAGGTCGTATTTGCTGGAACGTTAACATTTATAATATCTCCTGATCCAGAACTAAAAGGAAATGGTGTAGCTCCTTGATCCGTCAAAGTAACCCAATCAATAGCATAACTATTTGGAGATCCAGTAGTTGAATTATAACTTAAAGTAGTAGTCTGTGCTGACGAACTTTGACAAACTGAAGTAAATACTCCTGAAGTATTTATTGTTGGAACGCTATTAATCGTTAAAAAAATTGTTTGAGTTGCGAAACATCCTTCTGATGTAAAAATTGACATTACTCCACTGTAAGTTCCCGCTGCTGTATTTGCAGGAATAAAAATATTATTGACATTACCTCCTACAGAATCAAAAGAGAAAGCAGTAGTTCCTTGATCATTTAATGTTGACCAATCAATTGAGTAGTTAATTGGCGAACCAGTGGTAGCGGAATAAGGCAAAGAAGCCATTTGGAAAGATGTACTTTTACAAATTGGAGTTAAATTTCCTGATGTAGTAATTGTAGGAGCTGCATTAACTATTATTGTAAAATTGCTTGGCATAGAAACGCAGCCATTAGCGTTCTTTACAGTCAAAACTCCTGTATATGTTCCAGCAGCTGTTCCCGCTGGAACCGCGATGCTAATCGGACTTGAAGTTAAGGCCGTATCCGTAACCGCTAAAAAATTGTTAGCCGGACTCGCATTCCATACAATGCTGTACGAAGTCGGAGAATTTGTCGGAGCATTATAGCTCAAACTGGCAGTCTGGGCTGAGGCACTAAAACAGACAGCGCCCGCAGTGCTAAGTGTGATCGATGGCAAGGGATTAACTGTAATTGTAAAATTGCTTGGCATAGAAACGCATCCATCTGCATTTTTTACAGTCAAAGTTCCTGTATATGTGCCTGCAGCTGTTCCTGCTGGAACCGCGATGCTAATCGGACTGGAAGTCAAAGCTGCATCCGTAACCGCTAAAAAATTATTAGCAGGACTCGCATTCCAGACAATGCTGTACGCAGTCGGAGAATTTGTCGGAGCATTATAGCTCAAACTGGCAGTCTGGACTGAGGCACTAAAACAGACAGCGCCCGCAGTGCCAAGTGTGATCGATGGCAAGGGATTTACGGTTACCGTAAAATTGCTTGGTGCAGAAACGCAACCATTGGCATTCTTTACAGTCAAAGCTCCTGTATAGGTGCCTTCAGCTGTATTTGCAGGTATGGAAATATTAATTGGGCTCGATGGTAAAACCGCATTTGAAACTGGTAAAAAAGTATTTGTTGGGCTCGCGTTCCATGTTATACTGTAAGTTGTTGGAGAATTAGTAATTGAACTATAAGGCAATGCAGTACTCTGAACATTCGAACTTGTACATACCGCAGTCGTAGCGCCCAATGTTATTGTAGGCAAAGAATTTATAGTAACTGTAAAATTGTTCGTTGCCGATATGCACCCAGCTGCATTGGTTACTATCAATGTCCCTGTATAAGTTCCTGCAGCGGTTCCTGCTGGAATTGCAATTGTAATAGGGCTTGCTGGTAAAACTGCATTTGAAACTGGTAAAAAAGTATTAGCAGGATTTGCATTCCAAGTAATGCTATAATTTGTTGGCGAATTGGTAACTGCAGTATAAGGCAATGCTGTGGTTTGCGAACTAGAACTTGTACATACTGCCGTCGTAGCACCTAATGTTATTGTAGGTAGAGGATTTACTGTTACTGTAAAATTATTTACTGCAGACACACATCCAGTTGCATTTTTTACTGTTAAAGTTCCTGTATATGCCCCAACAGCAGTTCCTGCAGGAACTGCAATACTGATCGGACTAGATGTTAACGTAGCATTTGTAACTGGCAAAAATGTATTTGCCGGACTTGCGTTCCAAGTTATACTGTAAGTAGTAGGGGAGTTCGTTGTTGCACTATAACTCAAATTTGAAGTTTGAGAGGAAGCACTAAAACAAACAGGAGTTGCTGTACCTAACGTAATCGTAGGTGGTCCACTCACGGTAACTGTAAAATTATTTGCTGCTGATGTGCATCCATTTGCATTTTTCACTGTTAACATCCCAGTGTATGTTCCAGGTGCTGTATTTGCAGGTATTGAAATATTAATAGGGCTTGCGGGTAAAGTTACATTCGAAACGGGTAAAAATGTATTTGTCGGACTCGCATTCCAAGTTATACTGTAAGTCGTTGGGGAATTTGTAACAGAACTATAGGGTAATGTGGTACTCTGTGCACTTGAACTTGTACAAACGGCTGTAGTTGAACCTAATGTTATTGTCGGCAAAGGATTTACAACAACTGTAAAAGTATTTGTTCCAGATACACACCCAGCATTGCTTACAGTAAGCGTCCCTGTATAAGTTCCAGCGGCAGTTCCTGCTGGAATTGCAATAGTAATAGGACTTGAAGGTAAAGTTGCATTTGAAACTGGTAAAAAAGTATTAGCAGGACTTGTATTCCATGTAATGCTGTAGTTTGTTGGTGAATTTGTTGTCCCAGTATAACTCAAATTAGTTGTTTGTGCACTAGCACTTACACACACTGCATTAGCAGTTCCTAAAGTAATTGTTGGCTGAGCTGTTACTACTATTTGCGTTGACAAATCTATTGAAGAAGTACAATCTACTGATGTTAAAGAGTTGACTACAATATTACTATTCCCTATATTAGTAAATCCACTAGCCGTAAAAGTTCCTGATCCTGCCGTAGTAACAATCATTGTTGCTGTCAAATTATTACCTGCAGGACTACTTCTATGATAGGTTACTGTATATGTTCCTACTGGTAAATTTGCAGGCGTACTTATCAATTGCACTTGAGAGGTATTTCCAATAGACGTGCAAACATTTGTAGCTGATAATGATGTTATACTATAAGTTTTACAAGTGTATGTAATATTAACATGACCTCTTGCCCCACTTCCTCCATTTTGTAATGATGAAGCGCTTATAGCTCCACCTCCCCCACCTCCATATACATTTCCTGGATTCCCTACATCTGTAGCTAATACTACAGTACTTCTTGCAGCTCCTCCCGCGCCACCTAGTCCTGAGCCAAAGTTACCCGCATTTCCTCCAGCACCAGAGGTAAGAAGCAAACCTAATGCTGCGCTTCCACCTGTCCCGCCATTTAAACCATTGGAAGTTGCGAGATTTCCAATAGTTGCGGTACCCCCAAGTCCACCGCTCGGATTAGAAGTCGTTGTGGTATTCGCATTTCCCCCCTGACCACCTGGTGCAAAGAAAAGAGTAGTAAATCCCGTTATGTATGAATCGCCTCCTGAAGCCCCATTACTACTCCCTCCTGCAGTAGTCGGACCTACAACAACATTCAAACTTGATACTCCTGTTGTGGTAATTGTCCCTTTTGCGTAAGCTCCGCCGCCGCCGCCGCCGCCGCTTCTTCCAACGAAAGGGGTTACATTTGCTGCTCCTCCAGCGCCACCTGCACCCCAAGCTTCTACAGTAACAACATCCATACCTGCTGGAAGAAGAAGAGATCCACTGGCTGTAAATGGATGGGAAATCTGCGCTTTAGAAGTCGTATAAAAAATTGAGAAAAATAAAATAATAAGAAATTGAAATCTTAAATTGAAATTTAATGGTTTACCCATATAAATTACTAAAGTTGAAAAGCTGAAGAAACGCAGCATAGTAAGTAAATCTTTTTTCATCTTGTGGTTTTTTAGTAATTGAAAAATAAATTCAAACTCAAAACAAGATTAATTGCAAAACCAAAGAGACTTAATATTTAAGGTTATAGAGAATTAAGAATACACCACAATTTTGCAATTAATGGAGGCAGATAGAATGACAGATTTTAAACTGATTTTGGAAGGAAAAAGTGTACTTGAAAGGCTTGTAAAAAATTGCATTTAATCGATTTAAAACGTACTTAATCGATTAAATGCTACAACAAGGTACGATTTTATCTACATTTAAATTAACATCGTAGTACCAAACCCATTATTTTAACACCTAAATAGGAAAAAACACAAAAAATAGGAAAAAACTGTTAAAACAAAAATAAAACAATTTCAATTTATTGATTTTCAATAAATTAACTACACCAAAGATTCATTATTAAGATTTACAAAATGAATTGTTAATTAAGCCCTACTTCTATTAAAAAATTACCTTTTTTGAGATTGATTGGCCATTATCAAAAATGACTTTTATTATTAAAACTTGATGAGAAGAAAACAAATTTTGGATATTTAGATTTTTAATTTCGAGCTTATCTTTTCTATACAATTGATTTCCCGAAACATCAAATATTATAACTTCTTTCAAATTATCTTTAAAAGATTCAATATTTATATTATGTTTCTTAACCGATATTAAAATGTTTTTAGAGTTGCCTTCAAGCGTTCTATTTGATAGAGTTTTATTAGTGTAAACTATCGAAAACCGATCGTTAAAAGTTCCAACTTCAGAATCAAATTGATAAGGCCTTTCAGAAAGATTATGAATGCAATTCAATTTTTTGTCTACTAAAAAAATAGGTTTCTTTATGAAAAAATCATCTTGATGATCTATTTCAATTTTGAAATGATCACCAATAGTCGTTTTGTAACCTAAAGAAATTGAATCACTTTCTGAAAAAGGCAACTCACGACCTTGAATTATTAATCTTTTATCTTTTATTATGCTATAAAAATCTATTGATGCCCCTGAACTTAAATATTCTGCATCATAATTTAAATCTAAAGAATTTGAAGCACCTTCTGCGTACCCTAGTAAAATCTGTTTAAATTCATTATCATTATTTGTAACATTTAACCAAAATCTATGTTTTTCATTAGTAGATTTTATTACTGAATTTAAAGCAGGGCGCAGAAAAGAATTATTATTATCTCTAATTCTCATACTATTCTTAAATTCTAAGTAACCAGTTTGGTTGCTTTTCACAAAAAAAGCTTGTCCTGAAGCAATTGTACCGTCAGGAGCATCATTACTCACGCCAGAACTTAGCGCCGACCTTGTACCAACTCCTCCTAACAAATTGTAAACTGCAAAATCGTCATTACTATATCGATAGGTATTGGTACCAGGTATTGTTATCCTAGGTGGAGTATTGTGTGTCCAAAAATATAACGCCCCTTTTGTTTTTGGTGCATTCTCAGTTAGAAATTTATCTGCACTTATTGCGCAAGGATATGGATTCCCAATCAAATAAAACCGATCTGAAGCAATAAGTTCAACTTCTATTTTTCCATTATTCGGAATCCCCTTAAAGACACCTTCAAATATTGCTCGTTCAGTAGTAGAAAAACTTTGTGGTGCTCTGATACTGTATCCATATCCCGAAATCATGGTCATTGTTCCGTTAAGATTTGTTTTCCATCCAGAGATTACATCATAACAGAAATATTTATCGAAAAGTGTTTCTGGTGAAAAATCATACAATTTCATATCAGCTACTGGAGAGGACCAATAGGTTAAATCGAATCGAATTACAGGTTTTGTTTTTCTCTTTAAATGAACAATTCCTGTGTTTACCATATCATCATCCTCTTGATACAAACTAGCAGAATCTTCTAGAACAAGAATTCCTTTACCAGTATAAGCAAATTCAATACCGAGAGTGTTTTTTTCAGATAAAGTAACCGTTTTCCCCTGTTCAATATTACAGCCACAAATATTGGCCGTCTTAAAGTTTCGAAAATCTTCTTTAAAATAAACATCTTTCCCCGCAGAAGGATAACCATTTGACCATGAAATTCCATCCCAGATTGTTGTATCAACACAAAGTTTTAAACAAGCAATTCTATGTTTTGAAATACCTGAAATTGAATTAAAATTTCCTCCTATGACCAGTTTATAATCTTCACTAAAATTCATTGCATATAGCGCATTATTTAATGACGCTCTAAAAGTATTGTCGAAAGATCCTGAAGGCATTAATCGAATCAACCTAGAAGAAGAAATATTATTATATGTTCCCGAAAAAGTCCCTCCAACTAAAATCTTATCATCGGGCTGTATTAAAATAGTACGAACGTCTCCTTTACTGAAACCAGTTCCCGAATCAAATGTGGAATCAAAACTTCCGTCGCTATTTAATCTACTAATTCGTTTTTGCGAAATACCATTAAAAGCTAAGAAAGACCCGCCAACAAGAATCTTCTGATCAGATTGCAGCGCAATTGTATAAACATATTTATCGAAGCCATTTCCAACATTAAAGTTTTCATCAATGCTTCCATTTGAGTTTAGTCGCACCAATCCAGCAAAAGGGACATCATTAAACTTTTTAAAATGACCGCCTACAAGAATCTTTCCGTCTGATTGTACAATTATACTTTCTATAATGCCATCGGCACCAAAACCAGTGATAAAATCAGGATCTTTTGTACCATCTGGCAATACTCTAATAATTCTACCTGCATTTACTGGTGATCCATTGTATTTTGTAAAAGCTCCACCGACAATTATTTTTTGATCTGACTGAATTGCCAACCCATAAACTTGTGCGTTAAATCCATCTCCGCTATCAAAAGATTCATCAATCTCTCCGTTTGGAAATATCCTAACAATACGATTATTGTCAAGATCATTGTACTTTGTAAAATTGCCTCCTAAAATAATTTTTCCATCAGTTTGTAATGCTGATGTTTTTATCAAACCATTACTTCCTGTTTTTGACATGTTGAAAACTGTATCTATTTTCCCATTTTCTAACAGACATGTTATTTTAGAGGCTGTCTCTCCATTAAACTTTTTAAAATTCCCCCCAATTATTGCTTTCTTGCTTGGAAGAGGCAAAATAGTAAGAACAGAATTATCAAAACCAATTCCAGATACTAGATAAGAAATATCTTGATCTCCTTCAGTACTAATTTTCACTAGTCTTCCTTGATTCTGACCGTTAAAAACAGAAAATGAGCCCCCAACAAACCACGAACCTTCTTCATCAAATTCTAAAGCCAATACTGAAGCAGATGCAGGACCAGAGCCAATGTCAAAGTTAGGTTTTATGCTTCCATCTGGTTGGAGAAAAATTAATCTTGTAACCTCGGCAGTATTGTAAAAACCTATAAAGGAACCTCCAACCATTATCTCTCCATTCTTATTTATTTTGATTGTTTGGACTCCGTCTCTACTAAAACCTGAACCATTTAAAAAATTCTCGTCTTTAGTTCCATCTTCATTCAAGCGAATAATTCGATTAGCTACAGTGTCATTAAAAAGAGTAAAATTGCCCCCTAAAACCATTTTCCCATCAGACTGTAAAGCGATCGCATTAACGTTATCATTAAAACCTACGCCACAGTTGAAGGTAGAGTCAAAAGTACCATTAGAATTTAACCGAATTATATGATTAGCTGAATTACCGTTAAATACAGTAAAATTACCCGTAAGGAGTATTTTCTGATCTGATAAAACTTTTGCATGTGTAATATTTAATGCAGATCCAGAACCAGTAAGAAACGTCGAATCGAGTGATCCGTTTGGCAATAAACGCGCTACTCTATTAACAGTAGTATTATTGTATTTTGTAAAACTTCCTACAATAATTATTTTTCCGTCTGACTGCGAGTCAATATCGTATACTATACCAGTCGTAGCTCCAATTGTTGTATTAAAAGTCTCATCATACGAACCATCTACATTTAAACGAATTATTCTTCCTGTGTTGATGCCATTAAAACTTGTAAAATTACCTCCCAATATAATTTTGCCATCAGACTGCAAATAAGAAGCATAGATTTTACCGTTAAAACCAGTTCCAGTATTGAAACTTTCATCGATATAACCATCTGTATTTAAGCGAGTAAGATAAGAAACGGGCGTTCCATTCAAACTTAAATAATCACCTCCTACAAGCAAAGTGCCATCTTTCAACATCAAAAGTGTCCGCACAGTATTATCAAATCCATCACCAATTTGTCCATTGTCGAGAACATTGAAGGAACTGTCAACTTTACCCTGCTGTGAGAGAAGTGTTTGGATTGGGAGCGAGATTAAAATTAATGTATAAAATAAATTTTTAATCAAAACAGAATAATCTAAGTTAATATTTGTAAGAATTAAGTTAAAATTATAAAGCGTTAATTAAAAACACAATACCAAGATTTAGGGATATTTTAGACATAAAAAAAAGTCCATTCTTTATAAGAATGGACTTTTATATAATCTATTTTTAAGTTACAAATTTGAGAAAACAACTTTTTTAGTAATTGTAGAACCGTTTTCTAAAGTCACCTTAACTAATAAAACCTGATCGCTAGAATGTAAATTATTAATTTGTAATTCTGACGAATTAACTTTTTTCTTGCTGTATAACGATTGTGCTCCTACATCAAAAATATTTACCTCTTTAATTGTTTCTTTAGAAGAAGTAATGCTTATTACTTTATCTTTTACCGAAACCAAAACACTGCTTTCAAGATTTTCGAAATCACCTGTTCCTAGTGTTTTATTTGTATAACGAAGAACAAAACGATCTGCAAAAGTTCCAGTCAATGTACTGAATGTATAGTTTTCATTGCGCAAGTTAGTGATCTTTCCTGTCGTTTTATCTTCTAAAAAAACTTCTTGCGTATTAAAGAATCCATCTCCATGATCTATTGCAATTGTAAACTCTCCTTCTATTGCAGTTTTATATCCTAACGGAACCAAGTCACTATTATCAAATGGAAGAGCACGCCCTTGAATTGTTAATTTTTTGGTTTCATTTATACTATAAAAATCAATAAATGAATTACCTGCAGCGCTAAAAGCATCATAATTAATGTCTACACTATTCGTTGCACCTTGAATATAACCAACCAATATTTGCTTAAAAGCACCTTGAGTATTTGTAATATTCAACCATATACGATTTTTTTCTATACTTCTTTTAGCTGTTTTAAGGAATTGTCCATTATTTGCTTCAACACGCATTGCGTTATTAAAAAGTATTTCTGTTGTTTTTGGCCTTGCAAGGAATCCTTGTCCTGCGGCAATAAATCCGTCAAATGGTTTAGCTGGTGCGCCATTATTACCAACACTGGTTGTTCCAGAAGTATTATAAGCTATATAATCATCACTTGTATAACGATAGGTGTTATCTCCAGGTGCTCTTTGTGGAGGGGTAACATGCGTCCAAAGATAAATTGTTCCTAATACATCTTTATTAGTCTCTATTAATGCGTCTGCATCTACTGCTGATGGATATGGGTTACCAAAAAAGAAATATTTATCGGCAACAACAGATTTTACCGTTATGTTTCCATTATTTGGAACTCCAACAAACCTTCCTGTAAAAGTACTTGGAGTGGCCGTAGCAAATTCTTGTGGTCCTCTAATACTATAACCATTTCCTACTTTCATAGACATTCCACCATATAAGTTAGTTTTCCAGCCTGCAATTGGCTCAAAATAAAAAAACTTGTCATAAAATGTCGTAGGTGAAAGCTCATTCATCTTTGGTCCAAGATCTGGTGACACTGTAACTGGAGTTGACCAATACGTCAAATCATATCGGCGTACGCTAGTTTCTCTCTCATAAACTATGTCTCCCGAATTTTGCACATCTGTCTTTTGTATTAAACTTGAACCATTTCTAAACACCAATCTACCATTACTTGTTACTGCATTTGTTATTGTCAAAGTCAAACCAGATGGAATAACTACTTCCGATCCAGCCGGAACTCTAATTTCTAACGAACACGCATCTATATTTGTTTTTGGTAAAGGTGTAACATTTGGGAAAGGCTGATTTGGCACAACAGAAGAAATTATAACACTTTTACTTCCGTCTGGCTCATTATTTGTCCATCCCGAACCATTCCACTCAGTAAACGAACTAATATCATCTATTGTAACAGATGCTGAACTTGAGGTACAACCTGTAGCATTATCTGTAACAGTAAAACTATAAGTATCTGCTGTTAAATCTTGAATAGGCAAAGTAGATGTTGTACCAGAATATGTCTTTGGCAAAGTAGTCAATCCTGTTTGGTTAATTGTCCAATCTGCTGGCAAAGTATCTACTGTTATGCTTCCAAAACTGCCACAAGACACATTGCCGTTTTTCACAATTGATGGTATTGGTGCTTGAATTACTGTAATAGTTTTAGTAACTGATATTGTATTGCATAAACCACCTGAAGTAGTCAATGTCAAAATGATGCTTCCTGATTCTGATGCTCCGGCTGTATATGTAGCATTAACTGGATCGGCTGCGTTTGTCCATGTTCCAGATCCTCCAGTCCATGTACCGCCTGTAGCTCCGCCTCCAACTGATCCTCCCATAGCTGCTGATACCGCTCCTTGGCAGATTGCAGATAAAGCTGATCCAGCGGTAGCTGTCGGATTTGGATTTACCGTAATTGTTTTAGTAGCGGTTGCCGTTCCGCATGAACCGCCAGAAGTCGTAAGCGTCAATGTGATGCTTCCTGATTCTGATGCTCCGGCTGTATATGTAGCTGTTGAAGGGTTGTTTGCATTTGACCATGTTCCAGATCCTCCAGTCCATGTACCGCCTGTAGCTCCGCCTCCAACTGATCCGCCCATAGCTGCTGATACCGCTCCTTGGCAGATTGCAGATAAAGCTGCTCCAGCGGTAGCTGTTGGATTTGGATTTACTGTAATTGTTTTAGAAGCTGTTGCCGTTCCGCATGAACCGCCAGAAGTCGTAAGCGTCAATGTGATGCTTCCTGATTCTGATGCTCCGGCTGTATATGTAGCTGTTGAAGGGTTGTTTGCATTTGACCATGTTCCAGATCCTCCAGTCCATGTACCGCCTGTAGCTCCGCCTCCAACTGATCCGCCCATAGCTGCTGATACCGCTCCTTGGCAGATTGCAGATAAAGCTGCTCCAGCGGTAGCTGTTGGATTTGGATTTACTGTAATTGTTTTAGAAGCTGTTGCCGTTCCGCATGAACCGCCAGAAGTCGTAAGCGTCAATGTGATGCTTCCTGATTCTGATGCTCCGGCTGTATATGTAGCTGTTGAAGGGTTGTTTGCATTTGACCATGTTCCAGATCCTCCAGTCCATGTACCGCCTGTAGCTCCGCCTCCAACTGATCCGCCCATAGCTGCTGATACCGCTCCTTGGCAGATTGCAGATAAAGCTGCTCCAGCGGTAGCTGTTGGATTTGGATTTACTGTAATTGTTTTAGAAGCTGTTGCCGTTCCGCATGAACCGCCAGAAGTCGTAAGCGTCAATGTGATGCTTCCTGATTCTGATGCTCCGGCTGTATATGTAGCTGTTGAAGGGTTGTTTGCATTTGACCATGTTCCAGATCCTCCAGTCCATGTACCGCCTGTAGCTCCGCCTCCAACTGATCCGCCCATAGCTGCTGATACCGCTCCTTGGCAGATTGCAGATAAAGCTGCTCCAGCGGTAGCTGTTGGATTTGGATTTACTGTAATTGTTTTAGAAGCTGTTGCCGTTCCGCATGAACCGCCAGAAGTCGTAAGCGTCAATGTGATGCTTCCTGATTCTGATGCTCCGGCTGTATATGTAGCTGTTGAAGGGTTGTTTGCATTTGACCATGTTCCAGATCCTCCAGTCCATGTACCGCCTGTAGCTCCGCCTCCAACTGATCCGCCCATAGCTGCTGATACCGCTCCTTGGCAGATTGCAGATAAAGCTGCTCCAGCGGTAGCTGTTGGATTTGGATTTACTGTAATTGTTTTAGAAGCTGTTGCCGTTCCGCATGAACCGCCAGAAGTCGTAAGCGTCAATGTGATGCTTCCTGATTCTGATGCTCCGGCTGTATATGTAGCTGTTGAAGGGTTGTTTGCATTTGACCATGTTCCAGATCCTCCAGTCCATGTACCGCCTGTAGCTCCGCCTCCAACTGATCCGCCCATAGCTGCTGATACCGCTCCTTGGCAGATTGCTGATAAAGCTGCTCCAGCGGTAGCTGTTGGATTTGGATTTACTGTAATTGTTTTAGAAGCTGTTGCCGTTCCGCATGAACCGCCAGAAGTCGTAAGCGTCAATGTGATGCTTCCTGATTCTGATGCTCCGGCTGTATATGTAGCTGTTGAAGGGTTGTTTGCATTTGACCATGTTCCAGATCCTCCAGTCCATGTACCGCCTGTAGCTCCGCCTCCAACTGATCCGCCCATAGCTGCTGATGTCGCTCCTTGGCAGATTGCTGATAAAGCTGCTCCAGCCGTGGCCGTTGATGACGTAGTTAAGGTTGAAATATATGCAGAATAACCACTTGTATGATTACTACATTTATTATAAGATCTTAATCTATAATAGTAAGTTGTGTTAGGGGTTAATCCTGTAACGCTGTAAGAAGTTACTAACCCTACATCTAAATTATTATATCCAGAAACAAATGATGAAAAACTATTAGTTGTAGAAACATCCAAATAATAACCAGAGGCTGTAGTTACGCCTGACCAATTAGCAGTGAATTGATTACAAAGTATATTACTTGCTGTTGAAGGAGATGGCACAGTAGTAGTTACATTTCGGCTTGTTATAACTGCTATTGATTGTGTACTATAAGTACAAGATCCTGCATTACTAGCCGTCCCCGTAATATTTCTTCTATAATAAACAATTGTTGGTGGAGATGGATTTGTTGCTGGTACTGTATAATCCTCCCCTGTTCCATTAGTAGCAATATTTGTCCAAGTCGCATTATCTGGAGATGATTGCCACTGAAACTTAATGGATGGGTTAGTATTTGATCCTTGATAAGTAATGGCAGAACCATCTAAAACAGTATTTACATTCGCACAACGGTAAACAGGGCCTGCAGTATTTATGATATTTACAGAATTTATTGTATCATCAGCTGGATAAATAGTAAAATCTGTGACATTCGCTTCATCATAATCATAATAATCTAATACTAATTGACTATTTCCATTTAGATAAACCAATACGTTTGTATATTCCGTTGGACCTTGTTGTATCCATGCATCGAAAACTTTAACACCATCTATAAAAAGTCTAACTCCATCATCTCCCTTTACTTTTACAAAATAGCAACCTGCTGGTAAAGTTGATCGCATTCTGTAACGTACAGCAAATGTTTCGCCATAAAAATTCTGAGAGGTTCCTGCTGCGGTAAAAGGTACAGTAGGCGTAAGTCCTACTCCATAACTTTGAGCGAATGAAGTTGTAGTTCCACTAACAGTATTTGCTTGTGTAAAGTATCCCAAATAGCTAGCATTAGTAAATGCATCTGTATCTGAAAGAGGGTCTACATCAACCGTATCCGGAAAATCATAAACGTGGGCAATCCATGAATTGGTTCCCTCTGCATTGGCAAGATCAGTAGTATTATTACCTCCAGTATATCTTACCGTAATAGTAGAATTGCCCCCTGCAGTTGAAGTGCAGCTGGTAGTATTATTAATTTTAACAAGCAACGTTCCTGTAAATCCAGCTGTCCAATTATTAATAGTAACTGTATTTCCAGTACCAGAATAACCTAAATTTGAAGTCGTATTAGCCTGATCAAAAAGTACAATTCGCTTGTTAAAAGATGATGTCGCAGAAATCGTATAGGTTAATCCTTTAATCACATTAACTGCTACATGTCTTCCTACAGGCACATTAGTAAAAGTTACAGTACCAATATCTGTCCCTGAAACCGCTTCTCTATTATAAATTATGGACTTTACAGAGCCTGATATCTGTGAAGTCCCAAAAGTACACTGTCCATAGTTACTAGAAACCACAAAAAACATCCCAACACAAAGCAATCCTAAACTTGGTGTACTTAATCTTTTGGATAAAATTTTAGAGGAAATGAAAAATAAAAACGAGTAAAGTAATTTTCTCATCATATAACAGTAGGTATTTGTTTTAAATTTGTTTTTGGTTTGCTTTAAAGCAAAAATGGCATTTCTTCCAAAGAACAATGTTCTTTTGGTAACTAACTGAACCCTAAAATGTTAAATTCTGGCATTTCAGGCCGGAATTTCAAAATGTTAAAATTCCGTACAAAAATATTTAAATTAGCCTAATACGCAAGGTTATAATTTATTTCTTTTTATAAAATATTAACAAATTTCAGAATTAATTTATAACTAATTCATCATTATTCAATTTAAACGTTAAAACGCATGAAAAACCCGACGAACAGCACTTTTACCATCAAAGAAGCTTTACAAAAGTTAGAGCATTTTTGTGCCTATCAAGAGCGTTGTCATGATGAAGTTGTTGCTAAATTATACAGTCTAAATATGACTCGCGATGAGATTGACAGTATTGTCGTACAGCTTATTGAAGGAAATTTTCTAAACGAAACTCGTTTTGCTTGCAGCTTTGCTAGAGGCAAGCACAGAATTAAGCATTGGGGAAAAATTAGAATCACAAATGAACTGAAAGCTAGAAACATTTCTTCAACAAATATCACTTTGGCCTTAAAAGAAATTTCTGCTGAGGAATATTATGAAACTTTCGAAAATCTAGCAGAAAGATGTTGGCATAATATTCCGGAAACTAATCTTTTAAAAAAAAGAAAAAAGTTCTGCGACTATATGCTTCGAAGAGGTTTCGAAAGTAACTTAGTATATGAAAAAGTAAAAGACCTCGAGGAAAAGTAGATTTGTTTCTTTTGCCAATAAAAAAGAGAAAATTAATGCTCGTTCGACATCTTCTCGCTTTACTTCATCTGTTATTAAATCGCCTTAAAAACCGTATAACTTTAAGTTGTAAATTATTCCATTTCTGAAGAATTTATAGCATATCTGACGTTTTTTAGTCTAAAAACGCAAAGATCAGCCCCAAAAAACCAAATATTTTACGATTATTCTTATAATATTTTTTGTCGTTTTATAGGAATACTTATCGAACATTAAAATTTTTAATGTAGTTCATCGACTATTTTATCAATTCATCGATTATATCGAGGTTCACAAAACCCTAACAAATTCTAGCTCGTAGATGTATCTATCTTTGCGCGGTTCAAAAAGTCTTATGCCAGCATAACAAATTGATAGAAACATTTAGCATGAAAAAAACTTTACTTTTATTCTTATTATTGCCTTTTTTTGGATTCGCTCAATTGAATCGTAATTATGTCATTGGTTCAAAATCTGGAGCCGATTTTAAAAATCTTCCAGAAGCAATTGAAAAACTGAAAGATGTGGGAATAGATAGAGATATTCAGTTGCTATTGGATGAAAATCAAAATTTATCTTCTCAATTAACAATTACCAGTTTTAAAAATAAAAACAAAAACACAGTAACCATAAGACCAAATGATGGAAAAGAAATTATCATCTCTGGAAAAGTTAGTAATGGTGCTTTAATTGCACTTAATAATGCAGATTACATTATCATTGACGGAAACAATACAGTTTCTGACAACAAGTTAAAAATTTACAACAATTTTGACGACATCAATAACAGCTATTCAAGTCGAGTTGCAATTTGGTTGTACAAAAAGTCTGAGAACAATTCTATTAAAAATTTAACAATCGAATTAAACACTTTAGGTGATGCAATAGGAACAACATCGACTGGAATTTTGGCCTCTGGAGATAGCTTCGACAGTAATGCGAATAATATTGACAACACCATTCAAAATGTAACATTCGTCAATGTTAAGCAAGCTATAGTTGTAAAAGGTCAAAACAAAAACAATACTGGATGGAAAATTTTAAATAATAGAATAAGCACAAAAGCTTTTTTAGGTATTTCTCTTTTAAATGTAAATGATTATTCAGTAATAGGAAATATATTAGACGGAATAAAAATCCCTTCCAATTTTGATGGTAATCTTAATCTTAACTTTTCTGGGATATATCTAGAAAATGCCAATGATGGAACTGTCTCAAACAATACCATTTCAAATATAGAAAACCGCAAAGGTTACGGTATTGGCTATCCAATTTACATTAAAGGAGACAATGTAACGCTTTCTCAAAACATAGTTTCTAATTTCTTTTCAAACTCAACTAGTACTGGAACATTAGCGATTAAACTAGAAGGTAATGGCGCATCGATCTATAATAATAAAATTAGCTCTGTAATTTCTGACCAGGCTGTAACTGCTAGCGGAATTTATACAACAGGGAACAATCAACTGCTATATAACAATTTTGTCCTTGACGTAAGTTCAGCTGGAGGTGGCGGTGTAAGTAGTCAAAATGGTTTTGGTATTTATATTGACAATGGTACTGGCGTTAAATTATACCATAATAGTGTAAAACTTTTAACTAATCAGCCTAACGGATGTTCATCTGCTTTATACGTAAAAGATGGTTCTGGATTTGATATTAGAAACAATATATTTGTAAATGCTCAAACATCAGGAAGCGAACGTTTTGCAGTATACTTCGAATCTTCAGATCGTTCAAAATTCCCTACATTAGACTACAATAACTACTATAGCTCACAGTATGTTGGAACCTTTGGAAGTTACTACACATCAACAAACAAAAAAACCACTCTTGACGAATGGAAAGAAGCAACAAGTAAGGATAGTAATTCTAAAAATGGAAATCCGTTATTTCTAAACAACAGTTTATATTTAGATGCAAATAATGCCGTAAATAAAACACTTATAGGAACTTTAATTGCAGTTGTACCAACAGACATAGACAATAGCACAAGGGTAAAACCATATATGGGAGCACATGAATTGGCAACTTGTGTACCGATTGGTGACCAAACTGCTTTTGGAGCAAATATCTGGAATGGTTATGTATATAAAATAACAGATAACGCCGCTTTGCCACCAAATATTTCTTATCCTGCTTTGCCAAATACTAGTGTTGCAACTTATATAGGAACAGTAACTGAAAACAAAAACTTTGATAGAAATATTGGAGGAAGCACTATTACAGGTGAAACTTCAAATTTTTCTTGTGATGAAGCTCCTTCTGATAGATTCTTTGTCAGATACAAAATGCTAGCCGATATTTCTGAAGCTGGCTTATACAATTTTGATATTGGAAGTGACGATGGAGTAAGACTTTATATCGATGATGCAGCTGTACCAGTTGTGTCGAGATGGAATGGCCATGGTTTCACTATGGACTATGCTACACAAAATCTAACAGTTGGACAACATAAATTTGTTCTTGAGTATTACGAAGACGGTGGCGATTCTAGAGTTTCTTTTTTCTTTGGTATTCCAAAAGGAAATCCTTCTGAATATGGAGACAAGGTATGGAATGTTTATGGCTACGTTAACAATGATATATCCTTAACCAATGTAAGATATGCTGGTTATTATGTTGACCCAAATTTAAATCTTGATTCAACAAATTATTGGCCAAAGGACAAATCGCCTTCGTCTGCAACCATCTGGCAAGGTTCTCAAATACCAGACAATAGCTTTACAGCCGTTTTTAAACGTAAAGGCTTTGATTGCGGATCTTATCAATTGCAACATGTTAATCATGATGATGCAATTGAGATTTACATTGACGATATTTTAATTTATTCTCAAAATGGCTGGAACAACAATTCGTTTCCAATTAATAACAACCAACTTTATGCCTTAAACAATAATTCTAGAGTAGAAATTCGTTTAAGAGAGGATGGCGGTGATGCTAATCTTGGCATTAATTTTAACAAATCTAATATAGTTTATGACGGAACTGGTACTATTCCAAACGGAAGCGCCGTAATTATAAATCAAAATACTGTATTAGAATCTGACCTTACTGTTTGTTCTTGTACTATCAATCCAAATGTTACATTAACTGTTAAAAAAGATGTTACTTTAACAGTCGATGAAAATATAAACGTTGGAGCTGGGGCAAAATTACTTATTCAATCTGGAGGATCATTACTGCAAACTTCAACGAGTAAAACAAACTTTACTGGAAGCCCTGAAAGTTTTGAAATACAAAGAACCACTAGTATTCGTCGTTTTGATTTGACTTATTGGTCATCACCTGTGGACAATAAAGATTTTAAAATGAATACTTTATCTCCGGAAACTTTATATGATAAATTTTTCTATTGGACTTCCGATTTCAAATGGGCAACAGATTTGTACGGAAAAATGACAATGGAGCCAACAAAAGGATACAGTATTAGAGGTCCGCAGTCTTTTAACAATCAAATTCCTTCTGATTTTACTGGAAAATTCTATGGAACACCAAACAATGGAGATTTTACAATTCCAACAACTGCAGATAAATATTATCTTATTGGAAATCCATATCCGTCTGCTATAGACGGGCGAAAATTTATTAGAGATAATGGAGATGTAGGACCATTATATTTCTGGACGCACGTTTCGCTTCCTAAAAAAGAAAATGGCAGTAACACCGCTAAATACAGTAGCCCAGATTATGCTATTTTAACGCTATTTGGGTCAACAAAAGCTACAACTGGAGGCGAGGCTCCTTCAGGATACATTGGAGTGGGGCAAGCATTTATGTTAAAACCAAAAGTAACATCGCTTCGATTTACCAATGAGCAGCGTGTTAAAGCACAAAACACACAGTTTTTCAAAACTACTGAAAAAGAAACAGAAATTGAAGCAAATCGTCTATGGCTAAATTTAAGTAATGATGAGGACGCATTTAAACAATTACTAATCGGATATGCAGAAGGCGCAACAAACAGTTTCGATTATAGCTATGATGCCACAACATTATCCAGCAATTCTTACATAGATTTTTACACCATCAATGAAGCTAAAAGGTTAACTATTCAGGCAAGAGCTTTACCGTTTGATAATACAGAAATCATTCCTCTTGGCTATAAAGCGGTTGCCGAAACTCAACTTACAATTTCAATTGATCACGCTGATGGTTTTTTTAACACCCAGGAAGTCTATCTTGAAGACAAAACAACAGGTATTGTGACTGATTTGCGTGCTGATAATTATACTTTTAATACAGCTATTGGAACATTTCCAGATCGTTTTGTACTGCGTTATACAAATAAAACATTAGGCACAGATGACTTTGAAAATGTAAAAGATGGAGTTATAGTTGCTGTAAAATCAAAAGCAATAAAAGTGACCAGCAAAAATGAAAACATTAATGAAGTAAAAATCTATACAGTTAGCGGGCAATTGCTTTACAACAAAAATAAGATTGAAGCAAAAGAACTAAACATTACAAACTTACATTCTAGCAATCAAGTTTTACTAATAAAAGCAATTCTAGAAAATGGCCACGTAGTCACTAAGAAAATTATATTTAATTAATAACAAGAAACCCATCTATGCGATGGGTTTCTTGTTTTTTATTGTTCTTTAACTATAAAAAACAAAATCCCTAATCAATTCCAAGACTTGATTAATCTCTTCCTTCGAATTATAGCTGTGAATGCAAAAACGAAGACGTTCCTGACCTTCTGGAACAATTGGAGATAGAATAAACTGTACGTCAAATCCTTTATCTTGTAACTGCTGAGACAACTCTCTTACATTTTCATTTCCCGGAACAATTGCAGAATGTATCGAAGATTTACTGTGAACAAACATTGGTTTTAGTCCCAACAAATTCTTCTGCTGATTGAAAAACACAATATTCTCACGAAGTTTCTCAATTACCTCTTTTTCATTTTCTAATTGCTGATATGCTGCAAAAATTGTTGCAACAGTATGAGGAGACAACGCAGTTGTATACATAAAGCTTCTCGCAAAATTGATTAGATAATCTCTGAGCTCGATGCTTCCTAAAATTGCCGCACCTTGGCACCCTAGAGCTTTTCCAAAAGTTACAATTCGTGCAAAAATTCTATTGTGCAACTGTAAATATTGAGCCTGACCTTCTCCTTTATCTCCAAAAATACCTAAAGCGTGAGCTTCATCAACAATCAAATAGCAATTGTATTTTTCAGAAAGCTGAACCAACTCCTCTAATATTGGACTATCTCCATCCATAGAGAAAACAGTCTCTGTTACAATGTAAATTGTTGCACTTGGAAATCTAAGAATATGATTTTCCAAATCTTCAAAATCATTGTGGATAAAAGAATATGATTTTGCTTTAGACAATGCAAGACCATCCTTTATCGAAGCATGACACAATTCATCATACAAAACAACATCATTTTCTTGTGGTACAGCGCTAAAAAATCCCAAATCGGCATCATAACCCGAATTGAAAATTAAAGCAGATTCTGCCTCATGAAATTGCGCTATAAAACTTTCCGCAATTTGATATAGCAAATGGTTTCCTGTATTCAATCTTGAACCTGTAGCTCCATTTTGAAAAATCTCATTTTCCAATAAATAGGCATGTGCATGTTTATAAATAGTTTCTGATTTTGAAAATCCTATATAATCATTAGAAGAAAAATCAATGAGGTTACTAAAAACAGGCAATTTTCTAAACAGATTTTGCTGCTTAGAACTTTCTATTTTTTGATTAAGATTTTCGGGAAACTTCATAAGAACAAAGTTAGGCAATTCCAATCAGAATAAAATAAACAGCGGATTGCAGAAAAATCCGCTGTTTCTCTAAATTTAAATAGCACTAATAAAAGGCGATTGTCTAATATAATTTGACTCTGTCAATTCTTTCACCAAAAACTTTGAAATATCCAATGCTGTAATTTTATCTCCTAAACAATCTTCGAGATTTACAGAGATTTCATTACTATCATCAGAGAAAACAATTAATGGAACTCGTACTTGCGTCCAATCCACTTTACTTTCATTTAAAAGATCATAGGTTAATTGTCGATCTTTCTGAATTTCTGGAAAATTAGTTTTCATCCAATCTGTTGCCATCATTGTTTTAGGGCTTTTTTTATCAAATGGAGTATCGATATTTAATCCTGCAAGAAGAATATATCTTTGAATTCCATAAGTATCCATGGCATTCAAAACATTCTTTGTTGCTTGACTTGCGACCATCGGTTCTCCAGGTCGTTGCCCAAGTGTACTGATTACGGCCTGACAATCTCTGAGTAATAAACTTATAGATTCTTCATTAATAGCATCGCCTTTAATGATTTCTATTTTTGAATTTTGAATGGTAAAATTGTCCGGATTTCTTAATAGAAGTTTTACGCTGAATCCGTTTTCTAATAATTGGTTTACAAGGTATTTTCCTGTTCTTCCGCCGCCGCCTAGAACAGCTACTTTTGATATATTTTTCATACATATTCTTTATAAAATTTGACATAAAAAATTTTGCTCCATCATTCTAGATGAAACAAAGCGTAAAAGCTTGCTTAGCTTTTACAATCGATCAAATATTTTATAAAGAGATTTTGATACTTCAAAAGTAAGAAAATAAAAAAAGCCGGACTAAAAATCTGGCTTTAAATATATTTTGCTGTAAGCAGTTTAATAAATCGTGTACGTCACCGTATTACTTGTTGTACTATTAATCGTGTATTGCGTAGTCGCAGGATAGCCACGTTTTACGATATCACGTTCCGCAGCAGTGAGTGGCGATTCACAACAGATTCCCAGCCAAGGAGCGGTATACGTTGGACCAAATACGACATTTGAAGCTTCTACAGAAACTTTAGTAACATTATCAGAACTTGTGGTTAGAGACATTGTCCCAAAACCTAATGCGATAAGCAGCATTCCTAAAAAAGCTTTTTTCATAATATTTTTTTTAAACGTTAATATATCTACAAACGTAGCGTATATTCAGTAAAATATTACAACTTTTAAAATAGCTTTTTTATGTTTTTTGTTAATTTTCTGACATCTTTGACAGCTATCCTAAATTATAGAATGCTGAACAACATTTCGCTTATTGCACTTTCTTCTTCTCTATCCATCTAAAATTACCTTTCTCGGTCGCATCAAGTAAATCAACCTCTAAACCATTAGCTATTTTTAATGCATAATTAAATGCTGATTTCAAATCTAAATGGACTGATATAGATTTTTTCTTTGTTTCAGACAACCAAACATATATTTCAAAGTCTCGATCAGAATAGTTTTTATAGACTGAGACATATTGCACATCTTCAAAAATAGAATCTTTGCATAATGGAATCTTAAAAACAGTAAAATTAAACCTAACCGATTTCAACATTGCATTTGTATAAACTTTTTTTGTAAAGGTCAGCCCTATTGCACAGACGAACATAAAAAATGTCGCTAAAACAAATTTTAAAGCTTCAATCATTTTTCCTAAAGAAAAGAGATCTATCGTTTTAAAAACCATTGAAATCGCAAAATAATATAGAGGTAATGCAATTAAAAAATGCCAAAACGGTCTTTCTGAAACATAAACCAGCCGATTAAATTCTTGTTCTCCCATTCGCCAAAAATAAAAAAAGCCAGACAATACTGTCTGGCTTTTCAACTTATTTTGAAATTGTTTTAGTCAACTAATACAATTATCTTATTGTTTTTCATTTCGATTGTCCCTGACTTAATCTCTAACGTATAAGTTTGGTCATTAACTCTCGTAAATTTATCAGCAGCCTCCTTAGAAAAACTGAAGCTTGGAGCTGCAATTTTAATTGTTCCTTCTTCTAAGATTGAAACAATTGGGGCGTGATGATTTAAAATCTGAAAACTTCCATTAACTCCCGGCAAGCTAACTGATGTTACCTCTCCTGAAAATAATTTCGCTTCTGGTGATACTATTTCTAAAATCATATTTTTTTTAGTTAATAGTTGATGGTTGATGGTTGATGGTTGCTTTCTAACAACTGACAACTAACAACTAACAACCAATATTATTATGCTTCAGCTAACATTTTCTCTCCAGCTTCAATTGCATCTTGAATAGAACCTTTCAAGTTGAAAGCTGCTTCTGGAAGGTGATCTAACTCACCATCGATGATCATGTTAAATCCTTTGATAGTATCTTTAATATCAACTAATACACCTGGGATACCTGTAAATTGCTCTGCTACGTGGAAAGGCTGAGACAAGAAACGTTGTACACGACGTGCTCTTGCTACAGCAAGTTTATCTTCTTCAGATAACTCCTCCATACCAAGGATCGCGATGATATCTTGTAATTGTTTGTATTTTTGAAGAATTTCTTTTACTCTTTGTGCACAGTTGTAGTGCTCATCTCCTAAGATATGTGGAGTTAAAATTCTTGAAGTAGAATCTAACGGGTCAACCGCAGGATAGATACCTAACTCAGCAATTTTACGAGACAATACAGTTGTAGCATCTAAGTGCGCGAAAGTTGTAGCTGGCGCAGGGTCAGTTAAATCATCCGCAGGAACGTAAACCGCTTGTACAGATGTAATAGATCCTTTGTTTGTAGATGTAATACGCTCTTGCATTGCACCCATCTCTGTTGCCAATGTTGGTTGGTAACCTACCGCAGATGGCATACGTCCTAAAAGTGCTGATACCTCAGAACCTGCTTGAGTAAAACGGAAGATGTTATCAACGAAGAATAATACATCTTTTCCTTGGTCTGATCCAGCTCCATCACGGAAATACTCAGCGATAGATAATCCTGAAAGTGCCACACGTGCACGAGCTCCAGGTGGCTCATTCATTTGTCCGAAAACGAAAGTAGCTTTAGACTCTCTCATTCCTGGCATATCTACTTTAGATAAATCCCATCCTCCATTTTCCATAGAGTGCATGAAATCTTCGCCGTATTTAATAATTCCTGACTCTAACATCTCACGAAGCAAGTCATTTCCTTCACGTGTTCTTTCACCTACTCCAGCGAATACAGAAAGTCCTCCGTGACCTTTTGCGATATTGTTGATCAACTCCTGAATCAATACTGTCTTACCTACTCCAGCACCACCAAACAAACCAATTTTACCTCCTTTTGCGTAAGGCTCGATCAAATCGATTACTTTGATACCTGTAAATAGAACTTCAGATGAAGTTGATAAATCTTCAAATTTTGGTGCTGGTCTGTGGATTGGCAAACCGTTCTCTCCAGATTTTGGCAAATCACCTAAACCGTCAATTGCATCTCCAACAACATTAAATAATCTTCCATATACGTCTGGACCGATTGGCATTTGGATTGGACTTCCAGTTCCAACTACCTCATATCCTCTAGACAAACCGTCTGTAGAGTCCATAGAGATTGTACGAACAGTGTTTTCTCCAATGTGAGATTGTACTTCTAGAACTAAGATAGTTCCGTCTTTTTTAGTGACTTCTAGTGAATCATAAATTTTTGGAAGTTCAACATCTTTACCGTTGAAAACTACGTCAACTACTGGTCCAATGATTTGAGCAACTTTTCCTATTACTTTTGACATTACTTATGTATTTATTAAATAGCTATTTAGGTTTATCGAAAATACCTCTTTTTTCAGAGCGCAAAGATAATTTTTTAAAATATAAAATCAATTTTTTTTTCATAAAAAATAGCATGATTTTGTTTGATTCATAAAACTTGTCCAAAAAACAACAAAAACAGCATTTTTTTAATAAAAGAAAAAAACCGCTTCATCTGTAAAAATGAGCGGTTTTTTGATATTGAACTAATTCTTCAATTATAATTGTTTTGGAAATAGAACCTGATAATTACCAATATCCACACCTTTTAAGTTAGAACCATACTTAGCATTAATGGCCTGAATAAATTTATTAGCAATAAAAGCATACCCTCTTGGAGTAGGATGAACTCCATCTAAAGAAAACATACCTCCAGTAACAAAAGTAGCTTTCAGTGTAAAATTGTTCATTGTAATTCCGCTTGCTTTATTTAAATCAGACATAATTGATTCCGCATCAACAATTGCCAAACCATTTGCTTCAGCAGCCGCTTTTATAGTTGCATTATAAGCTGCGGTTGCCACTCCTATTTCATCTACTTCAGATGGCAACAAAACATATCTGTCTGGCAAAGGAAAAGTAACCCCTAATTGCGCTAACGATGGCGAAGGCGAAGCGATTCCGTCTAAAGCAACACTTGGCGCCTTACCTATTCTTGTAGAAGCCCCTAAAACAATTAAATCAGTAGGCAATGCTTGTCTCGCTCTTCCAAAAATCATCCCCATTGCGGTCGCAGTATTAACATCTAATCCACCACCCATTAGTACTGCCTTTAAATTTGCTGACAAATCAGGCAACGTTTCATCTACAATCAATAACGGATTATTTCCTGTTGAAGACAGAAGCTTAATTCTATCACCTTGGCCTAAAAATGCTAATGCATTATGCAAAGGACCATACAATTGTGCATTTAAAGTTGGAATCAAACTAACTCCTTTATCTGTTAAACTTGCTTGACTAAGTTGATTATAAGCAATTACATGAAAATGAGGAAGTGTTGTTATGACAGGAAGATTTGCCACAACACCTTTTCTTCCGCCAGCAACAAGCTGAGCAACCAAAGCTTTGTAAGCACCATCAAAAGTAGCAGGAGGGGTTAAAGGATTAACCGTAGGATCTCCACCAGCCGTTGCATATCCTAACTCATCATTACCTCCGATCCATAAAGAAAAGAAAGTAGGATTTTGACTTAACGCATCAGCCAAAACAGTTGTTGTTGCACTAGATGCGAAACGAGCAAAATATGGATTTGCTGTTCCTGTAGCAACACCTGCAGCATTACCATAACCAGGAGCAAGCAAATGAAAACTTTTTGCCCCAGGAACCCCTAAATTATTAAACGCCCCAGATAAATGTGCTGTAACCTCTGTAGTAGGCACTCCACTTACAGGATCAACAGTTGAATTCGGATGTTCTGGCGTTATTGCTGTATTAAAATACAAACGCGGTCCGCTAATTACATTCCCTCCTAACAACAATCCACCTACATTATCATTTGCAAAAGGCGTTTTAAATTCACCTCCACCTACTAAAGCAAATTGCTGTGCCAAAATATTCGGATAAGCCCCTTCTTGCCCTTTAATAAACAAAGCATTATCACTAAAACCTGCGGCAAAAGAATCTCCTAAAGCAACATATTTAGAAAAATCAGCACTTCCAGCAGTCAAAGCTTTACCATCAGATGACTCTACCACTGGAGCCACATCATCATCACTATTACAAGCCATAAAGGTCAACGAAACCAATAAAAGCCACTTGAAATTTTTTATCATAATTTATAATTTTTATAATTATCTGCCTCCAAACTAAGCGTCTAGAAACATAAATAATGAATTTGACCTAGAGTTTACAATCAATTATGGATTAATTGTCCAAGAAGCAAAATACTGCTGTCCTATTAATCCAGCCCCAATTACCTGGTAATATTCTTTTCCGCCGATATTGGCTGCTCCTAATTTTACTACTGATTTTAATTTTGGAATTCCATAATTTATCTGAGCATCAATTACAGTTGCCTCTTTAATTATACCATCAGCAAAACCAGCCTGCCATAAATATTCACTGTTCCATCTTCCGCTTACATTAAATCCAAAATTTTTAAACAGCTTATCATTTCCAATTGACATTTTAACTCTATGTTTTGGCGTATTAAATCCAGGCTCAAAACTTGGATCTTTTGCTTGATCAAAATCAAACTGAGCATAGTTATAGTTTACTCCTAATTCGAAGTCAGAAATTATTTTTCTAGAAAGTCCAACTCCAAATCCTAATGAATGTATCTCTACATCTGAATTTGTGTATAATTGATACGCTCTATATTCTCCGTTCTGAAGCGCTCTGATTGATTGAACACCTGGATCTGAAACACCTGCAGCAATATTTGGATTATCCTGAGCAGTTCCGTAGAAAGGAGAAACCACATTTAAATTACCGATAAAGTTGTTATATATATTATAGTAACCGTTAAGATCTATCGATGTACCTTCAAAAACAGAACGATACCCTAACTCAAAAGCTTTTACTTCTTCAGGTTTCACATAATTCGCTCTCGATTTTTTTAACAGTGCTGCTGCTGCAACTGGATCTGTTCCTGCCATTGCAGAAAATGCAGTTACCGAACTTGCTATGTAAGAGTTCCCATAAGCATCATTACCATTCATTACTTTTGTCGGGCTTCCTGCATACATCTGACCTTCTGCACTAAGATTAAAAGTTTCATTAAACCTTGTTAAGTTATCAGGAGCAGAACCAAGCAATACCGCATTTCCAATATTAAATCCTATGTATTGATCCTGAGTTGTTGGATTTCTAAATCCTGTTTGGAAAGACCCTCTGAAATTATGATTTCTTTTTTCTCCAGCTGAGTACACAAGAGACAAACGCGGAGAATAATTACCATCGAAGTTTTTAGATTTATCATAACGAAGAGATCCCGTAAACTTCAATCTATCATCCATAAATTTCTTCATCAATTGCGCATATGCACCATATTCATTATAATTTATCTGACTATTGGCATCAGTATAGATTCTTCCGTGAGAATTTAATTCATACGCCCTAAAAGAACCTCCAACCTGAATTTCAGCAAACTTAATTATATCTCTAAAATTGTAGTTTGCATCTGAATGATACATTTTTGAATTATCAACCAATCTTGATCCAGTTAAAACATCTGGATCACTTATAACCTGATTAAATGCATTTTTAAACTCTGCCGTACCAGGCAAAAAACGACCTGTATCAGCCGTAGATCTCGCAGTTGCATGAGCTTGTTCTGGCGTCATACCTGCTAAAGTTCCTTGAATAAATGCTCCTGCGTACTGACCAAACCAAGTATTATCGTCTTTCCATTTTCTATTTACGTTAATTCCCGTAAAAATCATATCATATGAATGACCTCCATCCTCACCTGTCATATATCCTCTCAAGAAGAAATTTTTGCCTTTAAATTCTAATTTATGCTGTTGCATAAAAAAATCATTCAAATAATACCTGTTTGCCCCTTGATAAACAGCATTTCCAGTACCGAATTTACTCTGCCAAATAATTTCCAATCTTTCGTCCCCGAAAGGTCTTCCATGTAAAGAGAAATCAATTTTCTTATTGGCTGCTTTGTTATCTGTTAAATCAATTTCATTATACCCTGTTCTACTAACCATAGAATTTGGCAAAAGGTTAGATGCCCCAACAGGAATCAGTCCCATTGCCTCTAACTTTTGACCAACACCTTTAATATTTGTCGCTGCTTCGTCTCCATAAACATTTATCCCATCATAACTAGGATTTGTTCTATCAATGCCAGCTCTTGTTTTATCCTCATAATTTGTAGCATACCAATCTGTTGCCTGCATATAAGTAAAGTTTGCTTTGGCAGCAAAATATTTATTAAATGCGTGAGCAAATCGAATACCGAAATCATAAAAACTATTTGTTCCTGCGGCATCTTGCGAAGTTGCACCATACTTAAAATAAGTAGAAATCCCTTGATTTGTAAACGGACTTTTACTAGTCATAAATAAAATTCCGTTAAAAGCATTGGCTCCATATAAAGCAGAAGATGCTCCAGGAAGCAATTCCACACTTTGAACATCAATTTCCGAAACTCCAATCATGTTTCCTAAGACAAAATTCAACAACGGAGACGCATTGTCCATTCCATCTACTAACTGCATAAAACGAGTATTCGCAACCGTAGCAAATCCTCTCGTATTGATTGATTTAAACGACATACTGCTCGTATTCATCTGAACCTCTTTCATGTTTTCCAAGCCATCATAAAAAGAAGGAGAAGCTGTTTTCTTAATTTCCTGAACCCCCATTCTTTCAATAGTTACAGGAGATTCTAAAACTCTTTCTGGCGTTCTTGATGCCGAAACTACAATTTCATCTAGTTTTGTTTCTTCACCTTTTAAAACCACATTTACTTTTTGATTTGTCGTTGTTACGCTTACCGTTTTAGACTCAAATCCTACTGCGGAAACCTTTACAGAAAAAGGCAGCTTAGCATTAGTGGTCAATTTAAACGATCCATCAAAATCTGTAGAAGCACCAGTATTTTCTCCTACCACAACAATATTGGCACCAGGAATAGATTGCTTGTTACTGTCTGTAACCGAACCTGTGATTGTATTCTGCGCAAAAGATACTCCGCTGAATAACAACATAATTAGCAAGTAGACTCTCATTAGGGTTAGTTTTTTTGTTAGTATATATAGCCAAAATACACAAATATTTTAATATGTATAAAAAAACGTTAAATAAAATTGATATTTATCACGATTTTATACAATATTTTAACTATTCACTAATTCATTTTATTAAAATAAAAACAAATAAAACCTAAAGAAAAATCAGTTTACTATGCATACATATAAATTTTTATCAAAAAACTGAAAAATTCACAAAAATACATACGCTCAAAAAAATTTTTGACAATAAAAAAAAGCGAGACCTAAATCTCGCTTTTTTAACATATTGATTATATTAATTACTTTGACTCTACTTTTTCTAACCTTTTGTTTAAGTCTATAATCTGTTTGTTTTGCTCTATAATATATAAAGTCATTTCTTCAATCTTTTGAAGCAACTTGGCATTCATTTCGCCAAGACTAATTCCATTTTTCAAAACTTCTTCTTCACTTGGAATATTTTCCAAATGTCCTTTTTCTGCAATATGTTTTTCAACTTCTTCAAGTGTTGGCAGATTATATTCTTTTTTAAATACAAAATCTGGCCACCCATTGATATCTACTTTTACTTCTTTGGAATGGATCGTTCCGTTAACGTCGAGCTTGTTAGACGGAGTAGTTACTCCCATGCCAACATTTCCATTTTTCAGAATCCGAATTAGGGCTGTATTAGACCCTGAACCAGGAACCTTTATATCTGTAAAATCTCCATTCTGTTCTGTCCAGCCTGTCTCAATTATTGAGGTATTGTTCCAAGCGCTATTTCCAATTGATAATTTAACACCATGATTCTTGCCAACCGAAAAAAGCGATGTTGACTGATATACATCTATTGATAAAGTTCCCATTATATTTTGGTTTCCGGTAAAAGTGTTAGCACCCCTTGTCGCTAATTCTCTCCATGTAGAGTTTGCTGAAACTAAAGAACCAGCAAAGATTTTTCTAAAAAATAGACGATCATTATCAGTAAAAGATGAGCTTATTTGCAATTGATAATTGTTGGTTGTATTTGTATGTCTCGCAATAATTAAATGCTGCCAAGCATGACTGCCGTCAGGAGCCATACCCACTGTTACACCGGTTAAACCATTATATATGCCAGATTTTAGCGGAGCTGAAAAATCAGTTATGGCAGAAGGGGCATATCCGTCTCCAATTTGTTGTGCAGACGAAATAAATCCAAAAAAAAAAAAAGTGATTACAGTTAAATTAAATTTCATATTATTTGGTTTTAAATTCTAGTGTTTTTTTGAAGTAATCTATTTCTTTGTTTTGTTTTTCAATTTCCTTTTTCATCTCAATCATATAAAGTGTCATTTCTTCAATCTTTTGAAGCAACTTAGCATTCATTTCGCCAAGATTAATTCCATTTTCTAAAACCTCTTCCTCGCTTGGAATATTCTCCAAATGCCCTTTTTCTGCAATATGCTTTTCAACTTCTTCAAGTGTTGGCAAATTATATTCTTTTTTGAAAACAAAATCTGCCCAGCCTGTCGCCTGTACTTTTACTTCTCTTGCTCCAATTGACCCTTCAACAGCCAGTTTATGATTTCCGGTTGTATTTGTACCGATACCTAAACTTCCATTTGAAGTTAAAATCATTTTTCTTATACCGTAAGAATCCCAGGAAAATAAGGGTCTTGTAACAACTGGTGCACCATTAAGTCTAGAATCAAATGTAATAACAGATTCAACACCATTATCATTAGCTGATTCAATCATTCCCGTCAAATAAAGTGCTGCTCTATTATCACTCACATGATACCCCTGCAAGCTTGGAATAAACTGCCCATTAGACGCAGTATTATTAACAACTTTAATATAATCTTGTGATGCATCACTTACATTTAATTTAAGTAATGTTTCTGGACCGCTAACTGCTAATGTAGTAACTTCAAGACTCGCAGATGGAGTTTTAGTTCCAATACCAAAATTTCCAGTCGTGATGTAACTATTACCAGAACCCTTTATTTTTAAACTTCCAAAAGATTCCACATCACTCTTCGAATCCAATAAATTTCTCCATTCCGTCCAGGCATTTTCACCATAAAATGCATTTCTGTACATAATTTTACCTCCTTTCCAAGTACCTTCAAAATATAACTGAGAAATTAAATGTGAACTCCTTCCATAAATTTCTAACAAAGACCCGTAAGTGGATGGCGCATTCAAGCCCCCATAATTATCCCAAAGTTTTAACGACAATGGTGTTACCCCAACTCTCGGAAGTGCATTAAAATCCTTTTGTTCTGTTGTTCCCCACTTTAAGCTGTTTATCCCCAAATTACCGTCAAAAGTTTGAGAATTGGTTATTGAACTAATAAATATGGCTGTAAAAAATATAATTTTTTTCATTTTCAATATTTTGTAAATCATTTTTACAAATATATAATTATAAATTTAATCTTGTTAATTTTTATCAAAACATATATTTATTAACATAACCACGCTCCCGCACGAATCCTTTCCTTTGGGACGTCCTACTTAAACATTAAACATCTTAAAAACTACCACATCATCAATAAGTCCTTTTTGACCAGAATAATCTATTGCACTGCTATACACATAATCTTCCGCCTTATAAACTAATCCTTTTTCAACTGGATTATTGTGAACATAATCTATTTTTTGCTGTATCACTTTATTGCTCCAAAGCTCAATTGGTTTATTGTCATGACGCCAAAACTGATAATGCTTTACATTAGAACTTTTTTCGGCTTCTTTCTTAAAGAATTCCAACAAGAATTCTCGTCTGCTTTCTCTTGGGTTTTCTTGTATACTTTTGACTATAGATTGACTGGTAAATCTTTTCAAATCTCCAATCAATAATTCTGGATTTTGTCCAGCTATACTTCTGAAAACTAAATGCACATGATTTGTCATAATACACCAAGCATGAATTTCTAATCCTTTCTTTTTTTGGCAAAACTCTAAGCTTTCTAAAAACAAATCTTTATATTCATTTCTAGTAAATACATCTAACCAACCTACAACCGCAAAGCTTATAAAATATAAGCCGTTAGGATTATGAAATTTATAATTTCTACTCATTTTAAAGCATTAACAATTTATAACTTGGATTTGATCAGCATACTGCCACACGAAAGGATTCGTGCGGTAGCGGGGGAAATACTGACCGCCAAAACTGGAACACTACCCAAGACTCGCTTTATTTACAGTAAGAAATTCTCCTCCCCTCAATTCTGACGTATATTTTATGGAGTAATAAATTTTATAGAAAAAATAATAATAACTCTTTTTAATAAATTTCATATCATTTTAAATTTTCATTGCACCAGGAAACCCGTTGGCGCGGATTTACAATACAATCCGTACCCGCATTAGAAAGTAAGGATAGTTTGTCTGTTTGTATTCTTTTTGTTGCCAATCTTTGTGGGCACGGATTGCAAATCTGCGCTATTGGGAGACTTAGTTACTACATAATTATTACATGTAAGAGCGCTATCTCTTACTTTTACATCAACTTGTTTTATGCTATATTTCTGATATAGCTTTTTTAAATTTTTATCATCAAACTGATAATTATAAGTCTCCATAGTAAAATCAATACCGTCAACATTAAAAAAAGATACAGTGCCTTTATTTATTGCTTTCAATCTTTTGGCAAAGTCATTGTTTTCCTGACCACTCATAAAAGCTGAAACAAGAAAAATGCTTAAAAAATATAATAATTTCGTGCTTAACACTTTGTATTTTTAATTGTATAAACAAATTTATTGTCCTTACCGATTGTTTTAACCCTGTTATCTGTTTGTTTAGGATCGTTAAATTCTAAATTATCTTCTTTCCAATTGCCCCACTTTTTCCCAGTTAGGATCAACATTTAAAGAAACTGCAACATAAACATCTTTGTTATTACTTTTAAATGCAATTCCTTTGTTCATTTGTGCATTAATTTCTTGAGGTGTCAGATTATACATTGCACCTGTAATAGGATCAATAATGATTCCTACTAAGCCACCTATTAAAATATTTCCAAAAAGCCAGCCATTTAATCTCTTAGTTAATGTAGTTTGATAAGTTTGGTAGCCTTCCAGTTTTATCATGATTTCATGCTCCCTTTTTCTGGCTAATTTTATTTCAAAGGGTGTTTTACCCATCTCTACTTCATCAATAAACACAGAAGCAGATGAAGGACTACTTGAAAATTTAATAGTTTGTTTAGAACCAGATATTATTGTCGCACAGCTTGAAAAAAATAATATGCAAAAGATAGATACTGTAATTAGAATTTTATTCATTATAAGTAAGCATTAATTAATTTGTAATTGATATTGAGGAAGTTTTGTAACATCACCCTCGTAAAAATAAAACTCAACTGTAATTCTGTAGCATGAACTCCATAGATCAGGCGTAGACTTTTTTACTACTTTGACTATATTCGCACCATTTGCTCGAGCTAATTTTCGCGCTGTTATTAAATTAGTATTAAAATCACAATCTGTCGAAAACCCACTATCCCCAAATTTTGCATTACCAATTTTTTGTGCATTTTCAGGAACAGTGTTTTTAATATCAAGAAATGCAACCTTATCATCAATTGTTAATGGTTTCAACTGAGCGCCGAAAGTAGATTTTACAGTTGCTGTACAACTAAGTAAAATTGTAGACAAAGCTGTAATAATGTATTTTTTCATTTTATTTTTGTTTATTTAGCAATAATTGTTTTAATATAGACGTGAGATTTTTTTCCATGATCTATACTTGTTAAAGTGTCTCCCTCTCGACTCAACTTATACTTAATAATTAAATATTGTCCTCCTTCAGCAATAACAAAGGTTTCATAACTAATAATGTCAGTATTTAAACTATAGAAATAGTAGTCCATTCCAACTTTCATTGGATTCAAATCTTCTTCTTCTAACTTACTGCTACTAAAACTAAAAGCAGTTCCATTATTGTAAAATTTCTTACATATAGACCACTTTTCATAATTTGGATCTCTAATTAAGATCTTATTTTCATAATAACCATAAAACCGATACACATTAACAGTATCTAGTCCTTTAGGAAACACAAAATTCTTCTTATTTTTCAATGAATACCGAGGATATTTTGGCACAAAAATACCTTCGTCATTTTTGTAGTATGAAATGCACGAATTTGCTGCTAATGCTATCAATATTAAAAGAAAAGCCCTTACCATGTTGTAAAAATATTAGAGGTTTTATATTGAGAATATCCATTCCAATCTCCATTTTGCATTTCGAACATTCTCTGATTTGCTATAAAAGTTCCATGAATTGCAACATTTTGTATTGCATGTCTTATCCATTCACTATTTGCTCCAAGTCGATATGACTTGTAACTAAAATAGGCTGCTCCCATCCTATAAGGGATTCCCCTCTCATTAACAAATCCATTTTTATAATATTCCCCATACCTTCCTCTAGAACTATATCCTAATTCGCCACCAAGTAGACTTTTCTCAACTTCATAGTCATCTTTTGTTCTAGCTCCAGTAAACAAATTGAATCCAGCAGAAAACTGACCTACACTTAAAGATAATGCAGCCGTTCTGTATTGATCATTTCCATCGCCTGACATTCCAGAAAAAGGTTTCCCGTCGTTTTCATAAAAAGCTCTAAAATCTCCAAAATGCAAACCTAATGAGCCCGTTTGCTGTTTAAACTCTTTCATACTGCCACTTCCACTCCAAAAATTAGTACCAAGACTAAATCCAGTTTTACCATCATCATAAGCAACTAGAATAGATTTTCTAACTTCTAAACCATTTTTTCCAAATCCATTATAATTACTATTAGACATAATTCCAACACCACCAGAAAAACTAAAATCACCTGCATTGTAAGTTGCTGAAACACTTGCTCCTATTCCCATTGTATTACCAAAAGCAATTGTGGGAGAAATACTAAAGCTCCAATCACCAACGTTTACACCATATGCGGGAGCCATTGCGGCTACAAAACCTGTTGCTACAGCATTCCCAACTGAAGACCCCATTAAACTTGCTGGATTTAAACCTCCAGTTACACCTCCTATGACGGCACCTCCTAATACCGACATTCCAAATTTTCCCCAACTCCAGTCTCCAGTTTGTATAGCTTGCACCACATAACTTGTACCTCCAATTATCGCCCCTATAAGTGCACCAACTGCAATTGGTGCCCATGCAAACTCACCACTTGGATCAGTATATTTTAAAGGGTTATTTAAAACATACCCATAACGGTTGTAGTTTTGGGTATTAAATGCATCCTGAATATTATTATCAGGCTGTAAAAAACGATGCAGTTTTGAGTCATATAAACGGGCATTCATATTAATAAGCCCAACACTCTGCAAATGTTCATGACCTGTGTAACCTCTGTCCAAAATAGTCAATCCAGACAATGCATTTCCTGCTCCGTCCTGTACTTTGGCGATAGCGCCCCAAGCATCGAAAACTCTTTTTTCTACAATTGCTCCAGATAGGTCTTTAATTGCTACAATAGAATCAGCTTTTGCCAAAAACAACTCACTCTTCTTTTTGACAAAAAAAACTAATTATCTCAATCAGCAATAAGCCTATCAATGTAAAAATAATTGGCCCATTAGGCATTTTTAGCAACTTAAAGCATAAAAAAAATGATGCAAAGGGGTAAACAAAAATTAAAACATCTAAAAAAAGAATCTTTTTTTTCGAATCAAATTCATGTAAAATCTCTTTATACTTATCATTTTTTAAAAAATAAAAGAAATTAAACAGCAATATAATTGTTATAATCAGATATATTCCATTTAAACTAATTTGCTTAATAGACACATTAAAAATTAATAAAACTGAAACTATATTTAAAAACAGTAATGCTGACAAAAATATAATTGTTGGTATTTCGGGATACAAGTTGTTAACCTTAGTAGTTGACTTATACATCTTATAAAAAACATAATTAAAAACGTTCATATTATCTAAATTTTAAAGGGCATACTTCACATTCGCGATACATCCCCGAGTCCGACTTAATAGTTGCTGTATGATTTACAGGATAACCATTTTGTTGAATAAAAGCTTTATGTCTTCCATCTATCATCCCTTGTCTATATGTATCTGTTGTCGAAATCACTTTACTAATTCCTATTGTAAGTCCAAGTGTTGGCCACTTCTTACCTATTCCAATTAACAATCCATCAAAAGCTAGAGCGTTAAATGCATCTGTTCTTTCTTGATCTGTTGTAGCAATTGAAACTTTATAAACTCCAGAACCAATATCATACAAATCTAATGCTGTGCCTCCATATGTTCCTAATTTAGAAACATTACCTAAATCAAAAAAAGTATTCGTCGTTTCTTTAAAATAGTATCGCCCTTCAAACTTACTTTCGCTCAGAGTTCCCATAGTTAACGCAAGAAACTCTTTTGAAAATTTATATTCATTATTTTTTTCTAAATTACCTCCAATTGTTCCTATTGCAAATTTACTTTCTTGGACGGCATTAAAAGATTCAAGATCATAACCAGGCCCAACCGCACTTGGCCCTAGCTACCACACGAATCCTTTCGTGTGGCACCTCCTAGTAATCACTAATAAGTATAAAATTTAACTAATCATGGGATAAAACACTTTTTCAGTTGTTGTTTTAACGTTTGGAAAATTGTCCTTTAGAATTTTATCAATTTTGCTAGAGCATAAAGACGTAATTACAAAACTAGAACCATCCAAAAAATTAATTTTCACATAATAATAATTACTAAAAGCTAAAGTTCCATTAACAGTACCTCTTGAACCATTCATATAAATTGCAATATTTTTAATCTCATCAGAATTATAAAGTGATATCTCTATTCTCTTTTTTCTAACTATCGTATTACTCTCTAAAACAAAAGATATATTTTGATTTTCTCTTAGATAGTTAAAATGTAAAAAAAGCACAGGCATTAAAAACATTAAAAAATACGGAACGGATATCATCATTACAAGTTTAAAATCATGAGTCGGCAAACAAAACAATATAACAATATATATAAAAGATATCACCATCAAATCTGCTAGCATTCTCAACTGATTTAAAAAAGTTATTTTTAATTTCATAGTATTTTCTTTTAATTATCTAATAAAATTACCCCTATTAAAAGAGTTAAAAAAATGATTAAAACTTCCTTGTACTTGTGGAGCAACTATATCGTAAGAATATTCGACTCCTTGAAAACCTGCGCCCATAAGAACTCCCGCCAAAACCCCATATGGGCCTGCAAAAGATCCACCAATTCCCCAAGATGAAATTGCAGTTCCTACACCCCATGATGCCATTGTACCCGTCATCCTATAGCTATATCTTCCGCCAGAAATTCCTCCATCTTTTTCATCTTTACTAAATTTATAAGAATGGTCAACAACTTGCGCAACAGTAGAAATATTTCCTGCATATTTCCCTATTCCATTCATATAAGGAGCTGCTCTTCCAGCTGCTTCAAGACCTGAAGTAATTATTGCTGTTGATGTTGCTACTTCATTAGTTTTTACAGCTACTTTCTCAAAATCAACAGGTCTTAGATAAATAGAGTAATCACTTGTGATATTATATTTTGTTGTTAAATCACCTTTTCTTTCTGCAGCACCTGTAATACTAACACCTGAAAAAGCATTTACATCACCATATCCCGGTCCAATTGCACTAGCACCCAAAGCTGGCTTATTATTATAATTATCCAAATAATTGTTTGCCATTCCCGTTGCATATGATGATGTTACACCAGAAGCCGCTCCTGCAAAAGCACTTGTCCAAGCATTAGAAGTCCATTTTCCAGGATTTAATTGCCCTCCACTTTCATAAGCTCCTTTTACATATGCTGCAAATAAATAGCCAAAAACGACATTCCAAATTTCTCCGCTTGGGTCTGTATATCGCAGAGGGTTATTCATTACATACCCGTAACGGTTGTAGTTTTGTGTATTAAAAGGATCCTGAATATTATTATCAGGCTGTAAAAAACGATGCAGTTTTGGGTCGTACAAGCGGGCATTCATATTAATAAGACCAACACTTTGTAAATGTTCATGTCCAGTATACCCCCTATCCAAAATAGTCAATCCAGACAATGTATTTCCTGCTCCGTCCTGTACTCTCGCAATAGCGCCCCAAGCATCGAAAACTCTTTTTTCTACAATTGCTCCAGATGGGTCCGTAATTGCTACAATAGAATTTTGGTAATCTCTTTGCAAAAATAAATATTTCTGGTCTGTATCTCCATTGCTTTTAAATACTATTGGAGCAGTATAGCCGTCTCCGCCTATATAGGTAACAAAGTCTATAACACCATTTGTTGTATTTTCTTTTATTTCCATTGTACCGTCTGCACTGTAATATTTTCGGAAAGGTCTTTTTAATTTATCGTCCTGCAAATCGCCATAAAACATTGTCGTTCGATAATTATTGTCATTATAATCGAAACTTACTTTGTCGACATCTTTTTCATTAATTAAGACAGGACTTTTAAAAACATTATAGTCTATAATTTGAGATGGTTTTGTCTTATAATATTCCAATGCCTCAGAGCTTATTGTAATTGAAGCATTTTGATATGGTTTTTCATTAGGGTATGTATATGTACCTAAATTATTCTGGGTAATCCTGCCTTTATTGTCATAAGCCTGCGTTTCTTTTGTCCCGTTAATTCCTACAAATTCTGTTAATCGGTCAAAATTATCATATTTAAAATTTTCGTTCCACGCCATTAAATTGTTGGTACGATTATCTAAATTCCCTGTAGTTGCATTAAAACTAGTTCCTAAAGACAATATATTGACCGATGGTGTGGTTTTGTCAAACTTAAACTGTTTGTTATAACCATAACTATCGTATTCATTAGTTTGTGTTAAAGGTCCGTTTTGAGCGGTCAAAAGCTGCGCTTTGGCATTTATGGTATTGGTTTGCCATAATAGAGCATTAGTGCCATTGTCAAAAATTTGATAAAGCGCACCATTTTTATAACCGTATTTTACCGTTTTACTGCTGGCTTTACCGCCTAATCTCGAAGCTATTGATGCTTCTGTGAGTAAACGACCGTAAGAATCGTATCTATAATCTTTAGTAAATACTGTAAATGGTGTTGATTCGATCTTTGTCCCGATTCGTTTTTTATCATCATAAATATAATCGGTTTTAATCGTATTAACTCCGTCATTAAACTGGCTATTTATTAATAGTTTATTTGTTCCGTCATAAGTGTATTTTGTTTTAAAATTGGTGTAAAGTCCTGCAATTGTTTTTTCGTCTAGTCTACCTTCTGGGGTTAGTTTATAAAATGTTACTCCGTTTTTATTTTCTTCACTTATAAGCTCCCCAAAATCATTGTACGTATATTTAAATATTCCCGCAGATGGATCATCAATCTGTTTTTTCCTACCCCATCCGTCTTGCAAAAATTTTGTTTTTATACCATCATAATTTACTTCTTTTAGATCTCCATTTGCAAAATAGGTGTATTTAATTTCATTAGAAGGAACGTCAAACATCGAAATTACATTACCAACAGCGTCTTTTCTATAGGTTTTGGAAATTGTTCCATCATTTACTGTAGTGGTTAAACCTGCATAAAGAAAATTGGTTGCTTTTCCGGTATAAGCCGTTTGTGTTTCAATGCGTCCGTAATCGTCATACTTTGTTTCGTTCCATTGCGATGGCCCCCGCTACCGCACGAATCCTTTCGTGTGGCGCAACAGTTAGACATCAAACATCTTAAAAACTACCACATCATCAATAAGTCCCTTTTGACCTGAATAATCTATTGCACTGCTGTACACATAATCTTCTGCCTTATAAATCAATCCTTCTTCAACCGGATTATTGTGAACATAATCTATCTTTTGCTGTATCACTTTATTGCTCCAAAGCTCAATTGGTTTATTGTCATGACGCCAAAACTGATAATGCTTTACATTAGAACTTTTTTCTGCTTCTTTCTTAAAGAATTCCAATAAGAATTCCCGTCTGCTTTCTCTTGGATTTTCTCGTATACTTTTAACTATAGATTGACTAGTAAATCTTTTCAAATCTCCAATCAATAATTCTGGATTTTGTCCAGTTATACTTCTAAAAACTAAATGCACATGGTTTGTCATAATACACCAAGCATGAATTTCTAATCCTTTCTTTTTTTGGCAAAACTCTAAGCTTTCCAAGAACAAATCTTTATATTCATTTCTAGTAAATACATCTAACCAGCCTACTACCGCAAAACTGATAAAATACAAGCCTTCAGGATTATGAAACTTATAATTTCTACTCATTTTTTAATCTTTATAAAAAACTAAACTTTAATCTGCATACTGCCACACGAAAGGATTCGTGCGGGAGCGGGGAAAATTTATCTAAAAAAATCTATAATTTATTTCGTTTTAACCTCAACCCCTCTTTTATTTAATTCTTCAATAACTTCTTTAATATTTTCCTCATACCATCCATCTAGATCACTTACACTAAATAAGCTTTTTTCATCTCCTTTTTTATAAATTCTAAAACGTTTCCCCCAAGCCTTTCCTTCATTTTCGTCTTTATAACTAAATAATACATCCTCATACCTATATAATTTTACATTTTTTTTAGAAAACCACATAATAAAAATCAATTGAATATGATCCTTTTGAAGCTCTATTGAACTTAAACTCTTAACAAGAGAGATAATTACATTAGGAATAATTACAGTTAAAATCCAAACTATTACTATATTTTCAAGATGTAATTTACCTCCTAAGGCAAAAAAAAGCAGAAATATATGGGATATTAAAAACCGATGCATTAAATACTTTTTATTTCTTTTGAATTTCATTTTTATCATTGTTTATTATTAAACAGTAAAGAATAACCGATATTATAACCACTATTATAAGTACCATATGTACTGTAAAGTGAAATAGTGTTATATAACATCTTTTTTCCTTGGGATAATTCGTTAACAGAATTCCATGTTCCTTTAGTATTACCCAAAAGGGTAGGAGCATTACCCATACTTCCAGTAATCCAACTAGATGTAAAATCAATCATAGGAGCATATTTACTTCCTCTCTGACCTGCTATCAAGCCGGGAACTGTTGAGTAATTATGAAGAACCTCACTAGGTTTTTCATTAAAAGAATCTGCCATTTGAGCTATTCCTATTGAAGTTTGCCCAATAGTGAAACTTAATGCAATACCAGATCCTCCTCCAGTTTCAGGAATTGCTGCCACAGCACCAACTGTTGCAACAACTCCAAATACAGTATTTTTTAAACCATTGCCGAATTTCGAGTCTGGCTGTAATAATTCTGACTCAAAAACATCTCCCCTATCTAAAGTATGATGACATGCTACACATGGAATTACATCATTACCAATACCTCTTCTTTTTTCATTAACTTTTGTAATATTAATATAATTATCATCATTAACAAACGAAGGCAAGTTAAATCCAACCGCACTAGCACCCAAAGCAGGCTTATTATTATAATTATCAATATAACTGTTGGTTGCTCCTGTTGCATAAGAACTTGCCAAACCAGAGCCTATACCAGAAAAGGCTCCCAAAACATTCTGCATGTTCCATTTTAATGGGTTTGCCTCACCTGTTGCTGCTCCTCCATAAATATAGGCTGCCAAAGCAACAGCAGCAAACTGCCAAAATTCTCCGCTCGCATCGGTATATTTTAAAGGGTTGTTCATTACATACCCATAACGATTGTAGTTTTGTGTATTAAAAGGATCCTGTATATTATTGTCTGGCTGTAAAAAACGATGCAGTTTTGGGTCGTACAAACGGGCATTCATATTTATAAGACCAACGCTTTGCAGGTGTTCATGCCCTGTATAACCCCTATCCAAAATAGTCAGTCCAGACAATGTATTTCCTGCCCCGTCCTGTACTTTGGCAATAGCCCCCCAAGCATCAAAAACTCTTTTTTCGACAACAGTTCCTACTTGGTCAGTATCGCTACAATAGAGCCGACTTCTATTTAAAACAACTCACTCTTTTTTTTCACAAAAAAGACCAATTATTTCAATCACCAACAGACCTATCAATGTAAAACTAATTGTGCCATTAGGCATTTTTAACAACTTAAAGCACACAAAAAAGGATATAAAAGGATAAATAAATATTAAAACATCTAAAAAAAGAATCTTTTTTTTCGAATCAAATTCATGTAAAATCTCTTTATACTTATCATTTTTTAAAAAATAAAAGAAATTAAACAGCAATATAATTGTTATAATCAGATATATTCCATTTAAACTAATTTGCTTAATAGACACATTAAAAATTAATAAAACTGAAACTATATTTAAAAACAGTAATGCTGACAAAAATATAATTGTTGGTATTTCGGGATACAAGTTGTTAACCTTAGTAGTTGACTTATACATCTTATAAAAAACATAATTAAAAACGTTCATATTATCTAAATTTTAAAGGGCATACTTCACATTCGCGATACATCCCCGAGTCCGACTTAATAGTTGCTGTATGATTTACAGGATATCCATTCTCTTGAATAAAAGCATTGTTTCTTCCGTCTATCATCCCTTGTTTATAGACATCCGTAGTAGAAACTACCTTACCAATTCCTATCGTTATTCCCACTAATGGCCATTTGCGTCCCGATAGCGCGGATTTGAAATCCGTGCCCACTCCAATTTTCAAATCTTATTTATTCTCACCGTATTTTTTTTTCTCTCACTTTGTAGATATACTTCATGGGCACGGATTGCAAATCCGCGCTATCGGGCTGTAAAAAACGATGCAGTTTAGAATTTCGAATAGCTCTAGCAAATATACTTTCCAAGCATCTACATAATTTAATATTCTCTATATAAATAATATGTCATTCCCATTATTATAACTGACGAGAATAAATAAACATCCGTTAAAAAGAAAAATTTTCCCAGAGAATATTTTTCATCTTGAGTAATCAATTCCCCCTTTTTTAATGTTACGAAATAATAGTAATTAATAATAAAAAGCACTATTTCAATTACTAAGTACGTAGCTGGCAGATTATAATTTTTAACCCATTTTGTAAAAAACAAAAAAAGGTTTATCATACTAAGAATGTTGTTTGTCTGTGTAAAAGAAATGTATCCCACTACTGGAATCTCTGGCGAAACATTATGTTTTGAACTTTTAAAGTACAAACTATAATATAAATATTTATAAATTTTCATTTTGTTTCTGAACGTTAATAACCGAAAGGTTTTTAAAATTCTTGAAATAAATACCCGGTTAATCCTGTTAAAAGCACAGATAAAAACAAATATACTTCTGTCATAAAAGAAAATTTACCTAATGAATATTTTTCATTTTTCACAATTACGTCACCCTTTTTAAAAACTATGAAATAATAATAATTCACAATAAATAAAATAATTTGAATAATTAAATAGACAACCGGAAGATTAAATCTTTTAACCAACTTTGTAAAAAAAAGAAATACATAGATTAAACTGATTATATTATTAGTTTGAGCAAAAGATATATAACTAATTACAGGTATTTCTGGAGAAGCATTGTATTTAGCACTAGACAAATACAAACTATAATATAAATATTTATAAATTTTCATGATATTCTAATACTATCCCATTTTTACAAAAATCTCTTATAAAAATAATAAGATACAACAACAAAAATGAACGATGAATAAGTAAAGAGCTCCAATAAATATGAGTATTTACCCAAATTATAACTTTTATCCTTCATAACGATTTCACCATTTCCCTTCTTGCTGAAATAATAGTAGTTAAATAAAAAAAATAAAGCAGGGCAAACCATAGCTACCAAACGCAAATCATAATTTATCTTCACTCCCGTAACAATTAATACAACATTTATGATTGTTAATAAATTACTTGTCTGTGTAAAAGACAAAAGACTATGTGCATAAAACTCAGGCGAAGAATGCTTCTTAGAGCTTTTAGTGAGTGAGAGATAATAAATATATTTATAAATTTTCATGATGTTAGTCTTTAAAAATCTTACTTTCATACCAATTATTTTTTCTTTCCAAATCCTGATAAATAGCCGAGTTTTTACCAAAAAAGAATCTGTTATAGGCCTCACTGTTTGTAACTCTTGGCCCTAGTATACTCCAGCCGATTGTGATTCCTATTCCATAAATATTGCCTCTTGTATTTGAAAGATGAATACTATATCTATTTACCAAGCCTTCTCTGATAGCACCATAATAATCATCATTAAATAAATTTTCAACTGCAGAATAATACCCTAGGTAAGAACCTCCATAAGATGCATACTTACCTAATGTAGACGCAAATCTTAAAGATACTGAGCTATTTTTTGCAGCTTGTACTACAGAGCCTGAAATATTTGCTTTAGTTCCTCCTTTAAAAGATTCAGACCAATATCGCATTGAACCATTAAAATTAACCGCAAATTTTCCTGCTGGTGCCGCATTATGAAATTTCACAACAGATAATTCATTCATTGTACCGCTTACCCCCCCTATTATGCCTCCCAAAGATGCAATATCACTATTACTAAATCCTACACTTTCAGGATCTACATAAACATTTGCTGGATCATCTTTAAAACTATAATTATAATCCTGAACAAATGGATTACCGCTTTCTCCAGACCCAACCGCACTCGCCCCTAAAGCTGGTTTATTATTATAATTATCTAAGTAATTATTTGCCACTCCAGTAGTGTACGAGGAAGCTGCACCAGAAGCAGCTCCTGCAAAAGCGCTTGTCCAAGCATTAGAAGTCCATTTTCCGGGGTTTAATTGTCCTCCACTTTCGTAAGCTCCTTTTACATATGCGGCAAACAAATAGCCAAAAACGACATTCCAAAATTCTCCGCTTGGGTCTGTATATCGAAGAGGGTTATTCATTACATACCCATAACGATTGTAATTTTGTGTATTAAAAGGATCCTGAATATTATTATCTGGCTGTAAAAAACGATGCAGTTTTGGGTCGTACAAACGGGCATTCATGTTTATAAGACCAACACTTTGTAAATGTTCATGACCTGTGTACCCTCTATCCAAAATAGTCAGTCCAGACAATGTATTTCCTGCTCCGTCCTGTACTCTCGCAATAGCGCCCCAAGCATCGAAAACTCTTTTTTCTACAATTGCTCCAGATGGGTCTGTAATTGCTACAATAGAATTTTGATAATCTCTTTGTAAAAATAGAATTTTTTGGTCTGTATCTCCATTGCTTTTAAATACTATTGGAGCAGTATAGCCATCTCCACCTATATAAGTAACAAAATCTGTAACACCAGTTGTTCTATTTTCTTTTATTTCCATAGTACCGTCTGCACTGTAATATTTTCGGAAAGGTCTTTTTAGCTTGTCATCCTGTAAATCGCCATAAAACATGGCTGTGCGATAATTACTATCATTATAATCAAAACTTACTTTGTCGACATCTTTTTCATTAATTAAGATAGGGCTTTTAAAAACATTGTAGTCTATAATCTGAGACGGTTTGACTGTATAATATTGTAAAGCCTCTGGGCTTACTGTAATTGAAGCATTTTGATATGGTTTTTCATTAGAGTATGTATATGTACCTAAACTATTCTGGGTAATCCTGCCCTTATTGTCATAAGCCTGTGTCTCATTTGCTCCGCTAATTCCTGTAAATTCTGTTAATCGGTCAAAATTATCATATTTAAAACTTTCGTTCCACGCCATTAAATTGTTGGTACGATTATCTAAATTTCCTGTAGTTGCATTAAAACTTGTTCCTAAAGACAATATATTGACCGATGGCGTGGTTTTGTCAAATTTAAATTGTTTGTTGTAGCCGTAACTATCATACTCATTAGTCAGTGTTAGTGGTCCGTTTTGAGCAGTCAAAAGCTGCGCTTTGGCATTTATGGTATTGGTTTGCCATAATAGAGCATTAGTGCCATTGTCAAAAATTTGATAAAGCGCACCATTTTTATAGCTGTATTTTACCGTTTTACTGCTGGCTTTACCTCCTAATCTCGAAGCTATTGATGCTTCTGTGAGTAAACGACCGTAAGAATCGTATCTATAATCCTTAGTAAATACTGCAAATGGTGTTGATTCGATCTTTGTCCCGATTCGTTTTTTATCATCATAAATATAATCGGTTTTAATCGTATTAACGCCGTCACTAAACTGGCTATTTATTAATAGTTTATTTGTTCCGTCATAAGTGTATTTTGTTTTAAAATTGGTGTAAAGTCCCGAAATTGTTTTTTCGTCCAGTCTTCCTTCTGGGGTTAGTTTATAAGATGTTACTCCGTTTTTATTTTCTTCACTTATAAGCTCCCCAAAATTATTGTAGGTATATTTAAATATTCCTGCAGATGGATCATCAATCTGTTTTTTCCTGCCCCATCCGTCTAGCAAAAATTTTGTTTTTATACCATCATAATTTACTTCTTTTAACTCTCCATTTGCAAAATAGGTATATTTAATTTCATTAGAAGGAACATCAAACATCGAAATTACATTACCAACAGCATCTTTTCTATACGTTTTGGAGATTACTCCATCATTTACTGTGGTGGTTAAATCTGCATAAAGAAAATTGGTCACTTTTCCGGTATAAGCCGTTTGTGTTTCAACACGTCCGTAATCGTCATACTTTGTTTCATTCCATTGCGATGGCGCTGTTCCAATATAAGGCTCACTTACTTTATAATTTCGATCTTGTATATCGTATGCATAAGAAACATAAGTAGAACTTCCCATTATATTTTTTGAACCCGATTTTATTTTTCGTCCCAAATCATCAAATGTTTCTTCAGCAACATTTCCATCTGCATATGTTTTAGTTAAAATAGTATTACCATTACTATTTACATATTTGTATTCATCTTTATTACCCAAACAATTGGTTTCGTTTATTTTTTTGAACCATGAATCATACTCAAACAAAGTTGTCTGCCCTAAAGGATTGGTTATTGATTTTAATGTTCCATTAGAATTATACAGATAGTTCGTAACTAGCTTTTCGGCATCTATTTCTTTACTCAAAAATCGTCCAGACGTGTCGTATTCATAATTAAATTCTCTTGTATCTTGTCCAGCTTTTAAAGTTCGTTTGGTAATGTTACCGAATTTATCATATACTCGATTCTCTGCAATATAATTTGTAGTCTCGTCTCCTTTCTTTTGAATCTGAAAAAGCAACTGCTGAGCATTGTATTCATACAATTCTTCTGTTCGCATTTTTTCACTTCCTAAAGTTACATTTTGGATTTTACTTAATGGTCTACCCACAATATAAACAGGCGATTCTATATTTTGATAAACTATATCTGTTATGCTTGTCTGTTTAGTTGATGCTCCTTCATTTGTTGTTATAATTTTTATTGGATTATTATAATTATCATAATTCATCTGAGTTTCGCTGGTTGTGTTTTCAAAACCATTAAATTGTTTAGCTGAAACGTTTTTAATTTTAAAAACCTTATTAGCAAACAACTCCTTTTCATAAGCCAATATTGATTTTGTTATAAAAGTCGATGGTTCATTTATCGATTTATTGGCTGTTGTATTTATTTTTGCAGAAAAAGTACTGCCTGGTTTTATCCAAGTATTGGGTTTTAAAGTAATACTTTGAGAAGCGACTAGATTTTCAGTTCCTGTAACGGTATAATTATTTTCTTTTATGATTGAAGAGGCAACTTGATTTGAAGATTCATATAAGGGCTCATGTAAGCCCAAAACTGTATAATTTTCAACATTAGCTCCTCGCAATGAAATATCATTTTTTGAAATATAAGAAATGATCTGTGAAGTACTGTCATACCAGTTTGTTTTTACTGTGCTTCCAAAACCTAAAAACCCTAATCCTTCAAGATTCATAACCGCACCACCATATTGATACAACTGCTTTTTATATTGGTTACTGCTTTGTTTTTCTAATTGCGAAACCACTTTAAATCCCGAATTAAATTTCATATCCATATTAGGATAAACTTGAGAAGTTCCTGCTGTATAAATCCCGTTATTGTCATTTAAAGCCATATAAGTAAGAGTTTCTTTTATACCATTTCCTAAAGTGATTGTTTTTAAGAGATTTTGTCCATCGATATAATTATTATTGGAAAAAAAAGAAATATTACCATCTTGGATTATCGCTAAATCCGTTTTAAATTCATTAGTTTTATTTTTTCTAGTAAAGAGGGGAATAAAATTTTTAGTAAGACTATATCTCGTTTTTGCATTATTAAACGAATAATTGAACCATTGATTAGTTCTATAAAATAAATTTATATCTATCCTAGATTGAAAATTGGAACCACTACCTGTCTCAGACAATTTAATACTTAAAATATCTGCTTTACCATCATTATTATAATCAAACGCAACTAATACTTCCGGAACATAAGTATGATCGTACTTCCTAGGAGTATAAGCCAACAAAGATTCTTCAACAAAATAATCTCCTCCAGTCGCTAATAAAACTTTTTTTAAGTCCGCCAAAAAAATATCACATTTTCCATCACCATTAAAATCTCCCATTATAATAGGAAATACCTCTATACGGGACCATAGCAAACTTCCAATATCACCTGGCATATTTTGTTTTACTCTAAACAATTGCACAAAAACATTATCTTTTAAGGTATAAACACTAATGTCGTTGTATGGATCACCTCTAAAAACAACTATATCCATTTTTCCATCTCCATTTACATCTCCATATTTAATACTATTAAGCCCTATAAAGGATGTTGATTTACCTCCCGATGTATCAATCCAAGGCCCTATTTGAATTGAACCTGCTTCAGTAATAAAATCTATTGTTTTTCTGCGATCTAGATTAATAAGCTGTATTTGAGAGTATCCATTTATAGGCTCTTTTAATCTAATTAATTCTGTCATTCCATCACCATCAAAATCAGCAGCCAAAGAGGGATCTCCAAGAGAAGGCGCTCCAAGAGGTTGCGCTTTTTGATAATCTAACTCTAATTTTTTTGTATCTAAATTATAAGTATAGATTTTATAATAATATTGAGAGCTAAGAGAACTTTCTTGAGCATAAACACAAACACTTTCCTTCCCTGAAATCTTTAAATTACTGTCCAGTGTATTTACAGCATATAAAGCTCTGTTAGATGGAAATACATTATCTACTTGTGATAAATTTTTAACAGAATTATCATCTAAAACTTTATTAAGATAAAAACCTCCTTTATAATCCTTGTGATTTACAAATTCAATATTTCCATCACCATCAAAGTCACCAACTACCACATTAGACAAAGACGACGACATATAAAATCCATTACTGTCACCCACATACTCTATTTGTGGAGATAATAAAGTTTGATTCTCAGCATATTTAAAAACGGTAGGATTATAACTTTTACTTCCATCGCCACTTTTCTCAGTTATACTTGTAAGACGAGAATAGCCTAATGAAGAAGTATCATGGGTTAAAGAATAACTTCTAAATCCTGCCCCATTAGTCTTTATATTAATTCCGCTTAAGATTTTATTTCGTGCAAAACTCTTTCCCCCAATATAAATTTGCTCCATTCTGTAATTAGGTTTATAAACAAATTGGATTTCATTAATTTGATTACTTGAAGATTTTAAAGCCCCATAAGTGATTCTTTCTATTACTGAATTATTAGTTGGACTTGTACTTCCAGAATATTCCGTATTATACTCATATTTAATTATAACTCCTTGTGGATTTTCCCAAAAACTAATTGTCCAATCTGTGGCAGAGCCATGGTTTTCATATTTTGCTAAAGAACCATCAGGATATTCTACTGTAAAATAATCAACAGGACTAAATACTAAATCTAATGTATTATTATTTTGCACATATCCACTATAACCTGTAATCTTTAGATTAGAGAATATTTCAGTTTCATAAATTCTCTTTGTTCCTCCAACATCAAATTTTTCACTGCTTTTTAAAACTAATCTTTTATCATCAAGAGCAAGACGATCTAAAGCATTAAAATCAACAGGATCAATAATTCCATCATGGTACAATGTTGAAGGAATCCTTGTAATAGCCGAAATACCAAGAATATTCCAACCAAAACCAGCCATTCCAATTCCACCTTGACTATTATATGATAAACTTATCTGTGGAGCAACTCCATTAATCCCCGGAGGAACAGCAATAGGAATTTTATAATTGGCCGCACCTGTTAGAGAGACTGATAATTCCCCTTCTGTAACGCCAACTTCTGCAGACTGCCCAAAACCAAATAAACCAACTAATAAAAACAATAGGCTAATATAAAACTTCTTCATTTACAAATTACTTTTTAATGATTTTAATAGACTTTTCTCCCCCATCTTTGTATGAAAGCAAAACCAGATAAACTCCGGCAGAGTATTGCTGAAAAGGAATGCTCAAATTATTAGTGTTGGAATTGGGCTGAAAAGTTCGCAATACCTGTCCTGTCATCGAATAAACATAAATGGAAGTCACATAATTATCATGTGCCAATTCCCATTGTAAATACAATTCTTCTTTTACAGGATTTGGGTAATAGGAAATAACATCTTCAGGAGAGAATTTTTCTAAATCATTTTCAGTTAAAGCTTCTGGTTCTACAATATCTTTTGCAGATTTAGCCAAACAATTAATACATAATGTTCTCGTAATTTGATTTCCTGCTTGATCGTAGTTGAAGTTAAGCTTGGTTTGAGCAATTGAAAAAAAGCAGCAATGAATAAAAATAAGGAGTATAATTTTTTGCATGGCAGATAAAATTAAAATATTTCTTACAAAACTACAAAAGAATCATATTCTTACAAATTTTATCTTAATTTTAACAATACGGCACAAAAAAAGCGAGACTTAAATCTCGCTTTTTTAACATATTTAATATTTAAAATAGAATCTATTCCACAGTAACCGACTTCGCTAAGTTACGAGGCTGGTCCACATTACATCCTCTCATTACAGCAATGTAATAAGAAAGCAATTGCAATGGAATTGTAGTAACTAACGGCGACAATGCATCTGAAGTTTCTGGAATTTCGATTACATAATCTGCCAATTCACGAACCTGAGTATCTCCTTTTGTAACTACAGCAATAATTTTACCACTTCTTGATTTAATTTCCTGAATGTTACTTACAATTTTATCGTAATGTCCTTGTTTTGGCGCAATAACAATAACAGGCATTAATTCATCAATTAAAGCAATTGGACCGTGCTTCATTTCAGCAGCTGGATATCCTTCTGCATGGATATATGAAATCTCTTTTAATTTCAACGCACCTTCTAAAGCAACAGGGAAATTATAACCTCTACCTAAATAAAGACAGTTTGGCGAATCTTTAAAAGTGGTAGCAATTTCTTTTGCTTTATCATTAGTTTCTAATGCTTCTGAAACTTTGTCTGGAATGATTTCCAATTCTTGAAGATACGTGTGGAAATCTGTATTTGATAAAGTTCCCTTAGCTTTTCCTAATCTTAAAGCAATCATTGTTAAAACAGTGATTTGAGTAGTAAAAGCTTTTGTAGAAGCTACTCCAATTTCTGGCCCTGCGTGCGTATAAGCTCCTGCATGGCTTTCTCTAGAAATAGAAGAACCAACCACGTTGCAAACTCCAAATACAAACGCACCGTTTTCTTTAGCCAATTTAATAGCCGCCATAGTATCTGCAGTTTCACCAGATTGTGAAATAGCAATAACTACGTCATCTTTATTGATAATTGGGTTTCTGTATCTAAACTCCGAAGCATATTCTACTTCAACAGGAATACGTGTAAATTCTTCAAAAATGTATTCTGCTACTAAACCTGCATGCCAAGAAGTTCCGCAAGCCACGATTAAAATACGTTTTGCGTTTAAGAATTTCTCCAAGTTATCTTCAACACCAGCCATCTGAACAATTCCCTCATTTGCATGAAGTCTTCCTCTGTAAGTATCTTTAATTACACTTGGCTGTTCGTAGATTTCTTTAAGCATGAAATGGTCATACCCTCCTTTTTCAATCTGCTCCAAGTTCATTTGAAGTTCTTGAATATAAGGATCTACTAAAGAGTCGTCTTGGATTTTTCTAATTTTGATAGGCTTATGCAATCTGATATTAGCCATTTCACCATCTTCTAAATAAACAGCATTAGAAGTATATTCAATAAATGGCGAAGCATCAGAAGCAACAAAATACTCGCCTTCTCCAACTCCAATTGCCAACGGGCTTCCTAATCTTGCCGCTACAAGTTCGTTTGGATTTTTTCTATCAAAAACAGCAATTGCATACGCACCAACAACTTGGTTTAACGCAACCTGAACTGCTTTACCTAATTTAATGTTTTCTTTCTTTTGAACTTCTTCTATTAAATTAACTAAAACCTCAGTATCTGTATCTGATTTAAAAGTATAACCTCTTTTGATAAGCTCCTCTTTCAAAGGCGCATAATTCTCTATAATTCCGTTATGGATGATTGCCAAATCACCAGAATTAGAAAGATGAGGATGCGAGTTCACGTCATTTGGAACCCCATGAGTAGCCCAACGCGTGTGTCCAATTCCAATGTTTCCGTTTGTTGTAAAACCTTCATTGGCTTTAGCCTCAAGATCGGAAACTTTACCTTTTGTTTTGCAAACTTTAATGCCCGACTCTTCGTCATACAGCATAACGCCGGCACTATCATATCCTCTGTACTCAAGACGCTTTAATCCCTTTATTACAATAGGATAGGCATCTCGGTGACCGATATATCCAACAATTCCACACATATATATTTATTAATTTGGTTTCGTGTAGTATACTTCGAGTCTCAATCTTTTCTTTTCTTGTTCAGAATCAGGTGAACCACCTTTCTTTCCTCCAAATAAGACTGTACCCAAAGGATTCATAACTGATGTTCTTGGTGCTACAGAAAAATATTCAATTGGATCATCATTAATTTGAATCTTGTTCTTCAACGCATTAAACGTAAGCATTGTAGCACTTTGAGAAACAACCAGTCCTAAATCAACATTTTTAGCCGTCGCATCCTTAATTAGATTACGAAAATGGCTTGTGATTCTAATTTTATAACTCTTCCCTCTTTTGTCAGAACCTACAGTAATCAAGCCTCCATAAGCAGAAGAAGGATCGCTAGAATAATCTGCCAAAACAGTATTATCTGTAAAATTATACAAATACACTCTATTTGGCTCTTCAGTACCTGTCATTTTAGTGGCATCAATATAGAATACTAAGTTAGCTTCGTTAACTTTCCAGTTTTTGTTAGCCACATTATATCTAATTTCATCTAATTCATCAGGAACCTTATTTGACGCATTTACCACATTACCTTTTTCATCATATCCCATCACATCCGTCTGATTAAAAAGCTTTATAATAGCTAAAGATCCTTGACCGCCTTTTAGATAAAGTTTTTCATCTCCAACAGTTTTATTAACGTTAGTAGTTATAGCACTTTCGTACTCAGGATTTCGTGCATCAGCCAGAAAATTAGCTGTATTTGATGTTGCCGCCGAAGCACCTTTTAAATTCAATACGATTTTCTTACTCTCTACATCTGATGTAGCCTCTGTTTTGGCTTTGTAAAAAATTGTAATTTTACCTTCGCTAAAATTTATTAAAGCCATGTTGCTTGGACTAGATCCAGATTTTTCAACATTAAAATATAAACCTTTAAAATATTCCTGAAAAACATCTTCAGCCGCAAGTTTTGAAGGATCCGCTTTTAATATTTTATCTTGAAAAAATTGCGTATTAAGATGCAAAGTCATCTGAGGCTTTTTTCTTTCTGTCGTTACAGTTTTATCCGAATTAGTTGTTTTGATTACAATTTCTTTCGAACTAAAATAAAACTCATCATTCTCTAAAGCTCCACCATTATTTAATCTTTCCCCAACTTTCTTATTTGAGAATTCATTATTTTGATCTGTATAATAAAACTGTGGCAACTGATTACCCCCACTAAAATAACTATTTCTCATCTGAATTCCAGATTCATAAACACTTAATTTTAGTTTTCCATTTTTATCTCCGTAAATAGAATCTAATTCATAGGTACTGTCTCCCTCTTTACCAGTAGCTATAACATGACTGAAATAAGGAATCTCTATTTTAACACTATCAACAACTGGAGCTATTCCAATAGTCGGAGGATAAGATTCAAGCCCTACTTGAGTCACAAAATTTGCAGTCGTAGTTCCAAAAAGAGGATTATCAAAAATACCCAAAGCATTTGGAGTCATATTATTCGACTGGACAGGAGTAACTTCTTGATTAAAAGCTAAAACATCATATTTTTCAGATTCAAGTCCAAAGTGATCATCTCCAACCAAACCGTCACCAATTGCATTAAAATCTTTGTCACAAGAGTATAGAAAAATAGCCATTACAGCCAAAAGAGTTTTCTTAAAAAAAGAAGTTTTATACATGTCTAATAATAAAATTTAAAATTTAAAGTCCAAATGTTCTGTAGAAATTTGTATAAGCATCTGCAAATCCATCTTTCCCGGCGAAAGGTAAAAAAGGTTTTCCTGAAGATTCTATAAATTTTGTTAAACTTGGAGAAACATTTTCTGATGCAATAATTACACCATCAGAATGTAAGATGCTAGCTTTTAAAACATTCTCGTAATTTGGAGTTTCTAAATCTGATACGGCTTCATGAGGAACACCGTCAAATTTAACTTTATTGATCATTTCTAAATCTAAATTTTCATCAAATGATTGTCCGTAAACAGAAGTGATGATTTTAGTTTCAGAAAACAAGGCTTCATGTTTATAATAATGCTTCATATAAATTGGAAGCATTGCCGCAAGCCAGCCATGAACATGTATAATATCTGGAACCCAGTTTAATTTTTTTACAGTCTCTACAACACCTTTTGCAAAGAAAATGGCTCTTTCGTCATTATCAGGATATAAAGCACCTTCTTCATCTGTAAAAGTGGCTTTACGTTTAAAGTATTCGTCATTATCGATAAAATAAACCTGGATTCTCTCTTTCGGAATAGATGCTACTTTGATAATCAACGGCATGTCTAAGTCATTCACTACCAAATTCATCCCTGAAAGTCTAATCACTTCATGCAATTGATGTCTTCTCTCATTGATATTCCCATATCTCGGCATGAAAATTCTTATCTGACCGCCTTGATCATTAATCATTTTCGGAACGTCATAAGACATTAAAGAAACCTCATTTTCAGCCAAATAAGGCACGACTTCAGATGATACGTATAATATCCTCTTATCTTTCATAATAGTATTTTACTTAATTTTGGTAATAAAAACGTCGCAAAATTACAAAATTTTATGCAGTTTATAACTAATATATTATGTTTGCATAAATTTTAATAATACCTCAATGCATATTTTCTACAGTAAAGCAGCGTTGATAGCCTATCTTAAAACTATCAAAACCGCAAATTCAACTATCGGATTTGTACCAACAATGGGCGCTTTACACCAAGGACATTTGGCTTTAATGCAACGTTCGTTAAAAGAAAACGATGACACAGTAGTGAGCATTTTTGTCAATCCAACACAATTTAACAACCCAGAAGATTTAGCAAAATATCCTAGGACGCTAGAAGAAGATGTTAAGAAAATGCGTACATTAAGTGATAAAATCATTTTATACGCACCTTCAGTCGAAGACATTTATGAAGGAAATACCGTTTCGCAGACTTTTGATTTCGACGGATTAGAAAACCAGATGGAAGGAAAATTCAGACCTGGTCATTTTAATGGTGTTGGAACAATTGTAAAAAGGCTTTTTGAAATTGTAACTCCAACAAATGCTTATTTTGGAGAAAAAGATTTTCAGCAATTACAGATTGTTAAAAAATTAGTAGAAAAAACTGGATTGCCTGTAAACATTGTTGGGTGTCCAATTTTTAGAGAAGAAAATCAGCTTGCAATGAGTTCTAGAAACGAACGTTTGACAACTGAAGAAAGAAAAAACGCTTCAATTATCTACAAAACTTTAACTGAAGCAAAAGAGATTTTTCAAAATCATAGTCCGCAAGAAACAATCGAATTTGTAGAAAATTCTTTCAAAGACAACAAAGAATTTGAACTAGAGTATTTTGTTATTGCTGACGAATCTACACTTTTACCTATCAATCAAAAAGAGAATGACAAAAAATACCGAGCATTTATAGCGGTATTTGTTAATTCTATAAGACTGATAGACACCATTTCATTAAATTAATCTAACTTTGCATCATGCAAATTCAAGTTATAAAATCAAAAATTCATCGTGTTAAAGTAACCGGAGCCGATTTAAATTATATTGGCAGTATTACTATTGATGAAACGCTACTAGAGGCTTCAAACATTATTGAAGGCGAAAAGGTATCTATTGTTAACATCAATAATGGCGAACGTTTTGAAACTTACGCTATTAAAGGTGAAAAAAATTCAGGCGAAATCACTTTAAACGGTCCTGCTGCAAGAAAAGTTCAAAAAGATGACATCATCATTATCATTTCTTATGCAACCCTAGATTTTGAAGAAGCAAAAACCTTCAAGCCTTGGATTATTTTCCCGAACGAAAATGACAATTCTTTAACCTAAGATTTTCTTTTTCTTACCGAATTTCCCTACTTTGTCAAAAGCCATTTTTGAACAAAACATCTTTCTTTTGCCTCAATCCAAACTGGTTCTGATGCTAAAACACTGTGCTTCAATTTTTACCTCAATTAACAAAGAAGCAAATAAAATAGTATATTGCTACACTATTTTCAATACTTTTTTAATTTACTGAAATGCCACAAATCATGAAAAAAGTTTACCTACTGACACTTTTGATTTCGTTCTCATCGTTTGCCCAAAAAACGTTCGACAACATTAAATCAGAAAAACTGGGAGAAGAACGCAGAATTACGATTGGACTTCCTGCTTCTTATGAAGCAAACAAAGAAAAAAAATATCCTGTTCTTTATTTATTGGATGGAGATTACTTATTTGATCCGTTTTCTGGAGCCATAAGTTATGGAACTTATTGGGATGACATTCCAGAAATGATCATCATCGGAATTCATCAAAACAAAGATGAAGAACGCTACGATGACACAACAATTGATCAAAACGAAGGACTTCCTTTTGAAAAAGGAGCAAAATTTTTCGAATTTATAGGAGCAGAATTAATTCCTTATATCGAGAAAAAATATCGCACCACGCCTTTCAGACTTATTGCGGGTCATGATGTAACGGCAAGTTTTGCTAATTTTTATTTGTATAAAGAAATTCCGCTTTTTAATGCATACATCTGCTTAAGTCCAGAGCTTGCTCCAAAAATGGAAGTGCGTATTGCAGAGAAATTTGCTAAAATAAAAAGCCCTATTTTCTATTACCTTTCTGCTGGAGAAGGTGATATCAAGAAAATTAAAGAACCAATAGATAAATTAAACAGTAATATTAAAATCGCTAATAATCCGTTAGTGAATTATAAATATGATGTTTTCAAAGGCGCAACACATTACACAGAAGTATTGCATTCTATACCAAGTGCATTGTACCAGATTTTTGAAGTATATAGACCTATAAATTCTGCCGAATACAACGACAAAATTGCGGTTCTTCAAGAAGGTTATGCAGAATATTTAGAAAAAAAATATGCTACAATGTCTGAAGCTTTAGGAGTTCAAATTCCTGTTCGAATGAGCGATTTTAAAGTAGTAGAAAATCTTATTTTAAAAAGAAATGCCTATAGCGAACTAGGAAAAATGGCTGAAATAGGAAATGTAAATTACCCTAAAGCCATGTTGGGAGAATATGAATTAGGATTAATGTATGAAAAACAAGGTGATCCTAAACACGCTTCGAAAAAATACCAAAACGCTTCTCAAATGGAGCCAATTGGCGATTTGAACAAAGACATGATGTATGAGAAAATTGACGAAATGAATACACTTGCTAAAAAAAGTAAATAATGTCAAAAGTTAAAACTTCCTTTTTCTGCCAAAACTGCGGAACCCAATATGCCAAATGGCAAGGGCAATGCAATGCGTGCAAAGAATGGAATACGATTGCCGAAGAAATTATCCAGAAACAGGATAAAGTAGCTTGGAAAAGTGAACCCACTCCAACAAGCAAAGCGCCAAAACCTTTAAAAATTAACGAAATTGATTCTACACAGGAAGTTCGCATGGATACTACCGACAGCGAATTGAATCGTGTTTTGGGTGGCGGACTTGTTCCTGGATCTTTAACGCTTTTGGGCGGTGAACCCGGCATCGGAAAAAGTACACTTTTACTTCAAGTATCATTAAAGTTACCTTATAAAACATTATACGTTTCTGGAGAAGAAAGTCAGAAACAGATAAAAATGCGTGCCGAAAGAATAACGCCAAATAGCGATAACTGCTATATTTTAACGGAAACCAAAACGCAAAACATATTCAAACAAATTGAAACCATTCAGCCTGAAGTGGTCATTATTGACTCAATTCAAACTTTGCACACTGACTACATCGAATCGACTGCAGGAAGCATTTCTCAGATTCGTGAAACCACCGCAGAACTAATCAAATTTGCCAAAGAAAGTAATATTCCCGTAATCTTAATTGGGCATATTACTAAAGACGGAAATATCGCTGGACCAAAAATCTTAGAACATATGGTTGATACTGTACTTCAATTTGAAGGCGATCGAAATCATATTTATAGAATTTTACGTTCGCTAAAAAACCGTTTTGGTTCAACTTCTGAACTTGGTATTTACGAAATGCTTGGTAGCGGATTAAGAGAAGTTTCAAATCCTTCCGAAATTCTAATTTCGCATAAAGACGAAGAACTTTCTGGAACTGCAATTGCTACAACTTTAGAAGGCATGCGCCCGTTAATGATTGAAATTCAATCTTTGGTTAGCACAGCAGTTTACGGAACACCTCAAAGAAGTACAACAGGCTACAACGCCAAAAGGCTAAATATGATTCTGGCTGTTTTAGAAAAAAGAGCAGGATTCCGTTTAGGAGCAAAAGACGTTTTCCTGAATGTTACAGGCGGAATTTCTGTTGATGATCCTGCCATTGACTTAGCCGTTGTTGCCGCAATTTTATCTTCTAACGAAGATATTCCGGTTGGAAAAGGTTTCTGTTTTGCCGGCGAAGTCGGACTTTCTGGTGAAATTCGTCCTGTTAATCGTGTAGACCAACGCATTCAGGAAGCTGAAAAATTAGGTTTCGACACTATTTTTGTTTCTAAATACAATAAAATTGCTTTAAAAAACACAGGAATTAAGATTGAACTTGTTGCAAAAATTGAAGATGTTGCAAGTATCCTTTTTGGTTAATTTTTTCTTTTTGCCATAAATTACACAAATTAAACACGAATTTTATTTTAAATTTAAAATCTGAATTTATACATTTTACATTATCTAAAATTAATTCGAGAAATTCGCGCAATTCGTGGCAAAAAAAAACAATACTACGTTTCAAAAATTTCTAAATTCTTTTGAAAACCAACTTTATGAATTTTCCAAAACAAAAAATATACAAGGCATTAAAAATACTGGGAATAGTAATTTTAATGCTTTGCATCGGATTATATTATTTTCGTAATTCACTTCTAAAACAAGCCATCGCAAAAGTTACCCACAAAATGGCTGTTCAATACAACAGTAACTTTTCTGTAGAATCGGCTTCGTTTGATGGTTTATCGACTATAAAATTAACAGATGTAGTTCTAGCTCCAATAAATGCTGATACGCTCGTCAAAATAAAAAATGTGGAAACGAGCATTAGTTTAAGCAACTTATTGATTGGAGATGTTCAAGTCGGAACTCTAAAAGTAGACAATGGCTATATTCAATTAGTAAAAAAAGGCAAAAAACGAAATTTTGATGCTTTTCTAAAAAGAGATCGCGAAGAAACAGAATCTAACGAAAAACGAAAGTATGCTTCATTTGCTTACAGAATCATTTCTAAAGTATTGAATTTAGTTCCAACTGATATGGATCTGAAAAACTTCAAGTTCAAAATCGACGACAACGGAAAACAAACCAATATTGATGTCGATAAATTGGTTTTAAGCAATAAACAATTAGAAACAAATCTGCATGTTCAAGCTAAAGATTTTGACCAGCGTTGGAACATCAAAGGATTTGCCGATCCACGAAATAAAAAAGCTGATATTCGATTTTTCAATTTAGATACCGGAGCCATTCGCGTTCCATATCTTGACGAAAGATACAATCTTAAAGCAAGTTTTGATTCTATTCGATTAAATCTTGAAAATATTGACAAAAGCGGAAGCGAATTGCATATTGATGGTTATACTTCTATCGCCAATCTTAAAATCAATCACCCAAAAATTGCGAGCAAAGATGTGGTGATAAAAAATGCCCGTTTTGATTATCGATTCTTACTAGGCGATAGTTTCATTTCTATTGACAGCAGTTCAACAATGCAATTGAATAAAATTAAAGTTCGTCCTTACGTTTCTTATGATACTGAAAAAGACACCATTTATACTTTGAAAGTAAACATTCCGAAAATGAAAGCGCAGGATTTTATCGTTTCGCTTCCAGATGGTTTATTTACGCATTTTCAAGGTATGCAGGCGACTGGAAATTTTGATTACAAATTGGATTTCAAATTCAATAAAAACAAACCAAATACGCTCGTTTTTGACAGTAAGCTCAACAAAGAAGATTTACGAATCACTAAATATGGTGAAGCCGATTTAAATAAATTAAACGGAGAATTTGTATATCGTGCCATTATTCAAAACGTATTGCAAAGACCTATTTTGGTCGGAAATGCGAATCCAAATTACACTCCTTTGGATCAAATTTCACCTTATTTAAGAAAATGTGTTTTAACGACAGAAGATCCTTCTTTCTTCTCTCATCGTGGATTCATAAACGAAGCTTTCAAACAATCGATTCTGAAAAACATTAGAACGAAGAAATTCTCGCGCGGTGCCAGCACAATCAGCATGCAGTTGATTAAGAATGTCTTTTTAACTCGAGAAAAAACGCTTTCGCGAAAGCTTGAAGAAATTCTATTGGTTTACATTTTAGAAAACAACCGAATTGTAAGCAAAGAAAGAATGCTGGAAGTATATTTCAACATTATCGAATGGGGACCAAATGTGTACGGAATTGGAGAAGCCAGTCATTTTTATTTCCAGAAAAGCCCATCGGCTTTGAATGTCGATGAATGTTTGTACTTGGCAACCATTATTCCGAAACCAAGAAAATTCATGTATCAGTTTAATGATGAAGGAAACCTAAAAGATTATGCTATAAAAAACCAGAAATTCTTAAAGAATTTGATGTTCAGAAGAGGGCTTTTAGTTCCTGAAGATACTATTGGAATACTGCCAGTTTATATTTCTGGAAACGCGCGTTCATTAATCAAAATTAAAGTTCCAGATTCGACTGCAGTCAAAACAGATTCTTTGGCTGTTGATGATGAATTTGATTTGTAATTTTCTGCCACGAAGGCACTAAGGCGCAAAGTTTTTTGAATAGCCCCTAGCTTAAGCTAAGGGAATATGATTGAAATAGAAAAGGGCTTTAGCCAAACTGATAAAGTTTGGCTAAAGCCCTTTGATTTGCGTTTATATTTTCATCCAGCTAAAGCTGGACGCTATTGAATTTAATACATTAAACTTAGCGACTCTGCTCCCGATAGCTATCGGGATTGCGAGATTAAAAAAACTTTGCGCCTTAGTGCCTTCGTGGCAAAAAAACCAGCGCCTTTATGGCAAAAAAAGTTTAAGGCGCAGGATCAGGAATTATAGCCTGAACAGCATCAATTTCTGCTAAGATTTGCTTAGAAAGCGTAACATCAATTGTATCGATATTTTCTTTTAATTGCTCCAAAGTTGTTGCACCAATAATAGCGCTTGTCAAAAACGGCTGCTGCAATACAAATCCCATTGCCAACTGTGTTAACGTTAAACCATGTTTTTTAGCAATTTCCTGATACAATTTAGTCGCTTCTGTGCATTGATCGCTATTGTAACGTTTGTATTGCGGAAAAAGGTTAATTCTTGCTTTCGGGTGACTTTCGCCAGTTAAGAATTTCCCAGTCAAAACTCCAAAGGCTAAAGGGGAATATCCTAACAAACCAACATTCTCATATTTTGAAACTTCTGCAGAATTCACTTCAAACAAACGGTTCAATAAAGAATACGGATTCTGAACAGTTTTGATTCTTGGCAGATTGTTGTATTTGCTTTCTTCCAAAAGGCGCATCATTCCCCAAGCGTTTTCATTTGAAACCCCGATGTGTTTGATTTTACCTTCTTTGATTAATCCGTCAAAAGTTTCAAGGATTTCTCTAAAGTTATCTTCCCAAACATCATCATGTCCGTGAAAAGCACGCTGTCCAAAATTATTGGTTTTTCTTTCTGGCCAATGCATTTGATACAAATCGATATAATCTGTCTGAAGTCTTTTTAAACTATTTTCGACTGCATATTTAATACTTGCTGACGAAAAATCCAATTTCTCACGCATATATCCAAAATTCGGATTTGGACCTGCTATTTTAGAAGCCAAAATCACTTTATCTCTATTTCCTGATTTTTTAAACCAAGTTCCAATTATTTTTTCTGTGCTTCCGTAAGTTGCTTCACTCGCAGGAACCGAATACATTTCAGCTGTGTCAAAGAAGTTTACTCCTCTTTCCAAAGCATAATCCATTTGTTCGTGTCCTTCTGCTTCTGTGTTTTGCTGCCCGAAAGTCATTGTTCCAAGGCATATTTTACTAACTTTTATATCGGTGTTAGGTAATGTTGTGTATTTCATTTTTTTTAAGGTTCTGAGTTGCTAAGATTCTAAGGTTCTAAGTTTACCTTCTTAATTTTTTTTAGAGATCAAAGATACAAAGGGATTTTTCAAATTTAAATTTGATAAAGGTTAAAAAAAGTACAAGATTCTTTTTAAAGATATTAAGGTACTAAGACGCTAAGATTCTAAGTTTTTTTATTGCCAATAAAAAAGGATTCAAGTAAAACTTGAATCCTTTTTTAAATCTTAGCATCTTAGTATCTCAGAACCTTAGCAACTTAATTAATACTATTAAGCATCTCCGCAATCTCATCTAATCTAGGAGTCAAGATAATTTCGATTCTACGGTTTTTGGCTTTTCCTTCTGGAGTAGCATTGCTAGCTAAAGGAGAAAACTCGCTTCTTCCTGCTGCAGTTAATTTTTGTTTATTGATTTTTGGGTTTTCACTCAAAATCGCTACAATTGCCGTTGCTCTTTTAGTAGATAAATCCCAGTTGTTTGCAATAGGTCCAGAACCAGCGTACGGATCGTCATCTGTATGTCCTTCAATTAAAACAGAAAGATCAGGATTGTCGCCTAAAACTTTTCCAAGTTCTACAACTGCTTTTCTTCCTTCAGTTCCAACAGCCCAGCTTCCTGAATTGAAAAGTAATTTGTTTTCCATAGAAACATATACTTTTCCGTTTTTATGTTCAACTGTTAAACCTTTACCCTCAAAACCAGTTAATGCTTTAGATAAAGTTTCTTTCAATTTACGCATTGCTTCTTCTTTAGCTGCAATCATATCTTCAAGTTCTTTCAAACGATTAGCCGTTTTATCCAAACGAGCTTGTTCATCTGCAAGAGCTTTTCCTTTTGCTTCCAACTGCGCTAATAATTCACGGTTTTTAGCCATGTTTTTCTCTAATGCATCATTGCTGTTTTTCTCCAATGCATTATAAGAGTCCTGAAGCACTTTATACTTTTTTTGCTCGGCAGCAAGATCAGCTTTTTGTTTTGCCAAATCATCATTAGCATTTGCTAAATCTTTAGTCAATTTATCACGATCGGTTTCTAACTGATTCTTCGCTTTCTTTAAACTTTCGTTTTCATCAGCAATAGAACGGTTTTCTTTTTTCAAATCAGAATATTTTGTTTCAAGATCATTGTAAATTTTCTTAGAAACACATGACGTTGTGGACAAGGCTAATGCCAATAATCCGATGGAGGCTTTTTTAATCATCTTACTTTAATTGGTTTTTATTTTAGGCGTTTAAAATCTCACAATTTCAAAATTCAAAATCAATTCTTGAATTTAAACCACCTTTCTCTCAACAAGAACAATACCAAAAATTAATCAATTTCGACTAAAATAGGGCAATGATCTGAATGCATTGCATCTGGAAGTATAACAGCTCTTTTCAATCTATCCTCTAATACATTGCTCACCAAATTATAATCGATACGCCAACCTTTGTTATTTCCTCTTGCTCCCGCGCGGTAACTCCACCATGAATAATGATGCGGTTCTTTGTTGAAATGGCGGAAACTGTCAATAAAACCAGATTTCATGAATCCATCCAACCAAGCACGTTCTGCAGGAAGAAATCCTGAAACCGTTTTATTGCGAACCGGATCATGAATATCTATGGCTTCATGGCAAATATTATAATCTCCGCAGATAATTAAATTCGGAATCGTAAGTTTCAATTCGTTTATATAATTCTGGAAGTCATCCATAAACATAAATTTATGATCCAGTCTTTCAATGTTTGTTCCAGACGGAAGATATAAACTCATTATAGAAACATCGTCAAAATCTGCGCGAAGATTTCTTCCTTCAAAATCCATATGATGAATTCCTGTTCCGTAAACAATATTATTTGGTTTTGTTTTAGAAAGAATTGCTACACCGCTGTACCCTTTTTTGGTTGCTGGATAGTAATATTGAAACGGATAGCCCGCAGCCGTAATATCATCTACCGGAATTTGATCCTGTGTAGCTTTTATTTCCTGAAGACATATTACATCAGGATTTGCTTGCTGCAGCCACTCGATAAACCCTTTGTTTATTGCCGCTCTAATTCCATTTACATTATAAGAAATAATTTTCATCAGTGATTTTTTTAGGATTCCAAATGTAATAAAAAAGTGCAAAGTTTATCTTGGAAACAATGAAAAGTAGACTTTTTTGTTATCTTTGTTCGCTGTTCTAATAAATTAAAAGTACTACATGGGTTTAGTTACCGCGAAAGAAGTTGCAAAGGCAATAAATGTTGAAAAGTACGGAGTTTTCGGTACCTTTTCTGGCTGGATTCTTATGAAGGTTCTTAAGATCTCGACCCTTAATAAAATTTACGATCGTAATAAACATTTGGAAGACCTTGACTTTTTGAATGGAATTTTGGACGAAATGGAAATTAAGTTTGAAATCCCAGAAGAAGATTTAAAACGTCTGCCAAAAGATGGTGCGTATATAACCATTTCTAATCATCCGCTTGGAGGAATTGATGGAATTTTGCTTTTGAAATTGATGCTTGAAAGAGAGCCAAATTTCAAAATCATTGCCAATTTCTTATTACATAGAATTGTTCCGATGAAAAAATACATTATGCCGGTTAATCCTTTTGAAAACCATAAGGATGCAAAATCGAGCGTAATTGGAATTAAAGAAACGTTGCGCCATTTAAGTGACGGAAAACCGTTAGGAATTTTCCCTGCTGGTGAAGTTTCAACTTATAAAGACGGTAAATTAGTAGTAGACAAACCTTGGGAAGAAGGTGCTCTTAAACTAATCAGAAAAGCTAAAGTTCCTGTAGTTCCTATTTACTTTCATGCCAAAAACAGTAAATTATTCTACTGGCTTTCTAAAATTGATGATACTTTACGTACTGCAAAATTACCTTCTGAGCTTTTGACTCAAAAAGACCGCGTAATTAAAGTGCGTATCGGAAAACCAATTTCTGTTAGCGAACAAAATGAGATCGAATCTTTTGAAGAATACTCAGAATTCTTGAGAAAGAAAACCTATATGCTGGCAAATCCGTTTGAGAAAGACACCAAACTGATTGACACAGCAAGCCTTAAAATACCAAAAGCGCCTAAAAAAATTGTTACGCCTGCAAGCGAATCAAAATTGATTGATGAAGTTCAGGCATTACGTGATAGCGACAGCAGGTTTTTACAAAGCAAAAACTACGAGGTTTTCTTTGCAAGTGCAAAGCAGATCCCGAACATTTTGCACGAAATTGGACGTTTACGAGAAATTACCTTCCGTGAAGTTGGTGAAGGAACAAACGAATCTATTGATATTGACGAATATGATCAATATTATCACCATATGTTTTTATGGGATGATGAAACCAAAAAAATCGCAGGTGCCTATCGTATGGGATTAGGTTCTGAAATCTATCCAAAATACGGAATTGAAGGTTTCTATCTAACTGATCTTTTCAGATTTGAACCAGAACTTCACGACATGATGCACAAATCAATCGAAATGGGGCGTGCATTTATCGTAAAAGAATATCAGCAAAAACCAATGCCTTTGTTCTTATTGTGGAAAGGTATTATTCATACCACTTTACGTCATCCAGAACATAAATATTTAGTTGGAGGTGTAAGTATCAGTAATCAGTTTTCAGATTTCTCTAAATCGTTGATGATTGAGTTTATGAAATCTAATTATTACGATCCGTATATTGCGCAGTATATTCACCCGAAAAAAGCGTACAAAGTAAAACTGAAAGACGCCGACAAAGATTTCATTTTCGACGAAGCAGAATCTGACTTGAATAAGTTTGATAAAATCATTGATGAATTGGAACCAGGAAACTTACGCTTACCTGTTTTAATTAAGAAATACATCAAACAAAATGCAAGAGTAGTCGCTTTCAACGTTGATCCATTATTCAATAATGCAATTGATGGTTTAATGTACATTAGAATCGCAGATATTCCAGAAAGCACTATGAAACCTGTTATAGAAGAGTTTCAGATTGAATTGGAAAAGAAATTGTCTGAGAAGGAAGATTAATTGTCTTTTTATATAAAATAGAAAAATCCCATTTACTGTAAAGCGAATGGGATTTTTTTGTTTAACATTCAAAATATAAAAACAATTAATATATACCTGTTGACTCGCCATACAACTCAATACAAACCTCATCGGCAACGCCAAACATAATTTGAAATCCTTCCGCTGTTTCAGGAATTTTTTCAGGATATTGTAATATTTCAAAATAGTACTCTTCACCCCTACTCACAACCAAATAACTAACATCTTCTAGTCCGTCTTCTGAATCTTCTATATAATCAATAAAAGGATCATCCTGTAAAACACCTGCTGCATCTAAGAACTGTTCTTGAAATTTTATAATCTGTTCTTTAGTCAGTTTTTTTTAATATTGCTCTCAAAGTTTCTTGATTCTGGTCACTATTTTTAATGATATCCCAAAACCATGTACTTGTATTAATAGAGTACTTTTCTATTAATTTAAATTTTTCACTCATAATATTTTAATTAATTCCCTAATTCAACAACACGGATTTGCAAATCCGGGCACTGTACTATTTAAAAACTAGTTAAGATCTTTTCCAATCTCTTCTAAGTCTTCTAATTCATTTTTAGGATCTGCACCATATTGATTTGTACCTTTTTCACCTTCTGTACAAGCTAAAATAAAACTGTAAATCGGAATAAACATATACCATCCACTTTTACCAACATCATGCATTCTTCTAACTGCCACAGCAAATAATGGCACCATCATACCTAAAATAAATATTCCAGCTAAAATTGAAAAAACAATTCCTATTACAGGAATAAAACTTAAAGCATTAAGTACAAAATAAACCAAGATCGTTAAAGGACCAAACATCCAATATTCTTTTCTTCTAGCTCTTCCATTAAAATTCGCATAGTTTTCCAAAACCATTTTTTTGTAAATTTCTAACATAATAATTCTTTTTAATTCCCTACTCTTAAGGATTTTCAGTTACTCCGTTTATTCTTTTTAACAGAGTGCAAGATTACTGACTTTGATAATTCTCATTAGCAACTAAAAGTTTTTATTACAACAGAAAAAGACAATTTACCGCATAAAAAAATCCCATTCATTTCTGAATGGGATTTAGAGATAAATATATTTTCTTTTAAAACCAGCCCTTATAACCAATTTGGTAAGTTTGATAAAATTCTTCATCGTCTCTGGTCAAATATATAATTCCTTCGATAACTCCAATTATACCGCCAATTCCAAAAGCCAAACCTAGAAGAAGCTGAATTATTCCTTCTTTGGTATAACCCAAATAAAACTTATGGATTCCTAGATATCCTAATAAAATAGCTAAAATTCCAGCTAATACTTTCTTATTTTCCTGTCCGTAACGCGGATTGTTCCAATCTTCTCTCTTTGTATTTTCCATGATCTTAATTTTTAGTATTCTTAAAACTGTACTTAAACAAACAAATCTGATTGTTGCAAAATCAGATTATTGGATTTTAAAACCAAATTGACTGATGCAAGATATCATCAAAAGAGTTGTTTCTCACAAATAAAATCAATCTTATAAGATGATAAACGCCCAGAAAAACAGCCAATCCATAAGCTAGCTTTCTGTTGTATAAAAGTGCGTTAAAATATTCTTTCTTGGTAATTAATTCTGTAGTCAAAACAACAATCGTTACAGCACAAAAAGCAATAACAAAAGGCCCCAAAATATGATACGAAATTGATTTGTATAGATCTCCCTGATAAAAATAGACTAACGATTTTGTAATTCCGCATCCTGGACACGGAAAACCTGTCAGCATCTTAAAAGGACATAATGATTGATCGGTTTCCAGATGATCATTATGATTATGAAGCATTAAAAAAAACGGAACTATCAGTGTAATTGCTGCACCGATAATTCCGTAAATTTTACGTCTTGTTTGCGTATTATTTATATAATCTGTTGATATCACCTTGTACAATCATTGCCGCCGCAATAGGAAAAAAGAATCCTAAAACAATTAATAAAGTAGATTGGTCTTTTTGAAGTTCACCAGTTTTCTCATACACTTTTGGCAAAGCATCTTTACCAGCCAAGTAGTAGAAATAAATATTAACTGGCATACAACAACCTGCAAAAATTGCAACTGGCTGCGAAATAACTTCTCTTTTTGCCACAGCATTAAAAACCTCAGCTACTTTAATATTCCAATAAATTAAATACAATCCGCAAGTTAAAAATCCAAATAGTAAAACCATGATAGGATCTACTTTAAATACTGGGATTTGTTCTTCAAAATTATTCGATGTTTCTTGTAATTCCATCTTTGTTTAAAAAAATTTATTAATTCCTACTCTTCGGATTTTCGGCTTTCTCCAAACTTAAAAAACAAATCTATTTAGACTCATTCTTTTAAAATTCGGAAACAATATTATTAAAAAATAAGAAATAAAACTAATCTTGCCAAATAAAATTTACAGGAAAAAACTCGTTATTAAATTCTAAAGCCTGTAGGCTATTGTTTGCCATAAACGGCTTTGATTTTATCTACAATTACCTGAGCCAAACGCTCATGGCTCTCAAAAGTCCAACCTGCAATATGAGGCGTCAGCAATACATTTTTTGCTTCCATTAAATATTGAAGCGCTTCTGGTGTATTGTTTTCTTGAAATAGCGTTTCAAACGAAAGTTTCTCGTATTCTAAAACATCCAAACCTGCGCCTAAGATTTTTTTCTCTTTCATCGCTTCAACTAAGTCTGCTGTCACAATGTTTTTACCGCGAGAAGTATTGATGATCCAAAAAGGCTTTTTAAACGCATTTATAAAGGCGCTGTTAACCATTTTATCTGTCTCTGGTGTCCAAGGAAGATGAAGACTTAAAACATCTGCTTTTTCGCGTAATTCTTCCAATGAAACCTGTTTCGCATTTTCGTCTCCAACATTATCCAAAATATCGTAGCATAAAACCTCTGTCTCAAAACCTCGTAATTTTTTGGCAAAAGCTTTTCCCATATTTCCATAACCGATAATCCCAACTGTTTTTAAATCCAATTCATGACCACGATTGCTTTCGCGGTTCCATTGTCCCGCTTTCACTTCTGCGTCTGCTTGGTTCAAGTTGTTGAATAAAGATAAAATTACGCCAAGCGAATGTTCTGCAACAGCGTTGCGATTTCCTTCTGGAGCAGCAATGAGATGGATTCCTTTCGAAGAAGCATACTCACAATCAATACTTTCCAAACCTGCACCAACTCTTGCAATAAATTGCAACTTTGTTGCAGCATCTAAAAAAGTCTTGTCAATCTTGAAACGGCTACGAATTACAATTCCGTTATAATCTTGAATTTTTGCTTCGATTTCTTCTTTTGAAGATTTAAAATCGGCGTGGTTTTCAAAACCAGCTTCTTCTAATTGATTCCAAAGAATTGGATTATTACTGTCGATATGAAGAATTTTTATGCTCATTTATTTAGAATTTTTAGAAACACAAAAATACGGGAAATGTTTAAGATTTCTTTTGAGTCATAATATTTTAATCTCGTAAAATCACAAAGTCACGAAGAAATAATTTAACACCAAAAAACATAAAAAACTTCGTGCCTTTGTGCCTTCGTGGCAAATGTCTTTTTATTGCTCGGATTTTTTTTTAACTTTGAAAGAATAAGGATTTCGCAATCCATCATATAAATCTTCAGAAAATCTTCCCTAATGAAACTTACCAAGACTTTTAAAGCCTTTTTTGAAAACGAAAAATCGGGAGGAATTATCTTGCTCTTTGTCACGATTTTATCTCTTTATCTCGCTAACTCTTCTGTTCAAGTTCCATACGTTGCTTTTTGGGAAAAAGAAATTGCAGGCCATTCTATAACAGATTGGATCAATGATGGATTGATGACTATTTTCTTCCTTTTAATCGGATTGGAGTTGGAACGCGAGATTTATCATGGAGAATTATCTAATATTAAAAATGCTTCTCTGCCAATTATGGCGGCTTTTGGAGGAATGCTAGTTCCTGCAGCAATTTTCTTGGCTTTAAATTACGGTACAACCACACAAAACGGAGCCGGAATTCCAATGGCGACCGATATTGCTTTTGCTATCGGAATTTTATCACTTCTAGGGAACAAAGTTCCTGCCTCATTAAAAGTCTTTTTAACCGCTTTGGCGGTTATCGACGATTTGGGTGCAATAATCGTTATTGCCGTTTTTTACACCACATCAATTTCCTTTTTAAATCTTGGAATTGCTCTCGGAATCTGGGGCTTGCTATTTATCTTAAACCGAATGAAAGTTCATAATCTGATTCCGTATTTAATTGGCGGAGCCATAATGTGGTATTTTATGCTTAATTCTGGCGTTCACGCAACCATTACGGGAGTTATTTTAGCATTTGTAATTCCGTTTGGCGATGGCGGAGAAAAAACCTCTTCGTATAGATTACAGCATTTTTTACATCAGCCCGTTGCCTTTTTTATTCTTCCGCTGTTTGCAATTGCCAATACGGCTTTAACAATCACAGAAGACTGGCACGAAGGTCTTAATCACGTTAACACATACGGAATCATTCTCGGACTTGTAGTGGGCAAACCTCTTGGAATTCTGCTTTTCTCGTCTGTCGGTGTAACTTCTGGTTTGTGCATGTTGCCTAAAAACTTAAAATGGGCACATATTTTAGGAGCAGGAATGCTGGGCGGAATTGGTTTTACCATGTCAATATTCATTACGGTTCTTGCTTTCAAAAATCCTGAAGTCATTGTTTTCTCCAAAATAGCGATTCTTATTGCTTCTTTCGTAGCAGGTTTGGCAGGCTTTTTATATCTAAAATATATTCTGAACAAAAAAACTAGTAATGGATGATTAACAATCAAAAATTAAGTCGCCTTTTATTTTTATTTCCGTTAGGATTGATTTTATCCTGTCATCAGAAAACAGAGAAAATTTTTGAAGAAAAAGCAGTAAAAACAGTTGCTGTTACAAATGAAAACCTTGCTCCTTCTGCTAAAGATTCCATTTCTGGAACTTACATTTCTAAAGCCGAGGACTGCAATATCACATTGATTATTTCGAAAGATAAAAAGGATTACAAGTACACTTTTACGACTCAAAACAGAAGTTTAAAAGGAAATGCTATTTTCTCCACAAGCAGTTCTGGCGAAAAATATATTTCTTTAGAAGGAATTCCATGGGACGAATATGAAGGCGATATTAGCAATGAAGATGATACTGATTCTGACAATTCTAAAGAATTAGAAATCCCCGTTGGTATTGATGCTTTGTATGTAAAAGACACTTTGACAATTCAGAATTATGGAAATGCAATGAATTCGTACACTAAGATTTCTGAGTGCGGGTTGAAGTATAGTCAGCTCATTAAAGCAAATTCCAAAAAGTAAAAATTCCAAATTCCAAGCTATTCGATAATATCTGTCATTCTGAGGAACGAAGACACGAGCGATAGCGAACTGGCGAAGCAATCACACTAGAAACTCCGCATTCAAAATTGTCAATCTTTGTCGACTTACTCGTGTGATTCTTCGTCCCTCAGAATGACAAAACTGTGGTTAATTTTGTAAAACAAAAAATTCCAAACCCCAGTTTTAAAATTGGAATTTGGAATTTAAATATTGAAATTTAAAATATTTGAATTTCTTTAAAACCTAACCTTTGATTTGTTTCAAAGAAGTTTTGATTCCTTTGATTAATGACGAACTGAAACCATTGTGCTCCATTTCATTCAAACCAACAATTGTACAGCCTTGCGGTGTTGTTACACGGTCAATTAATTGTTCTGGATGCACTCGTTCTTCTAAAAGCATTTTAGCCGCTCCTTTTACCGTTTGAGCCGCAATTGCTAAAGCGGTATTAGAATCAAAACCAATTTCGATTCCTGCCTGCATAGATGCACGAATATAACGCAATGCATATGCCGTTCCGCACGCACCTAAAACAGTTGCTGCATCCATTAGTTTTTCATCGATAACAGGAGCCGTTCCTAAATCTTGGAATAAGTCAACAACTGGCGACGCATTTGCTGCATATTTTTCTGGAAAAGAAATACAAGTTGCCGATTCTCCAAACTGAGCAGCAATATTTGGCATAATGCGGACAACTGGATACTCATAATTGGTTTTAGACTGAAGCATATCCAAAGACAATCCGCTAACTGCAGAAGCAATGGTTTTGTTTTGGATAACTGGCAGAATTTCGGCTAAAACAGTATCTACCTGATACGGTTTTATGGTTAAGATTACAACATCAGCTTCCTGAATATTGTGTTTATTATCGTTAGAAACTGTAATCCCATATTCTGATAAATATTGAATACTTGCAGTGTTTCTTCTAGTGACAGTAACTTGGTTGTTTTTCGAGAATTTAGCAATTCCCAAGGCAATAGAAACCCCAAGGTTTCCTCCTCCAATAATGTGTACTTTCATTTTGGTTTGGCTTTAATTTATTTCTGGTTGGTAAACAGCATTTTCCGCCTGCAAATTACGCAGATTTTAGAGATTTTAAATCACTGCAAAAGGCTAATTTGTGGCAAAAATCTAGAATCCAAGAATCAGATTTGCTACTCCGAAGTATAACATGATTCCGAATACATCGTTGGTCGTTGTGATAAACGGACCAGTTGCAATCGCAGGATCAATTTTGTTTTTGTTCAAGAAAAGTGGCACCAAAGTTCCTAAAGTTGCGGCAAAAAGAATTACCACAATCATAGAAATAGAAATGGCAAATCCTACTAAATACTGCTGATACATGATAGAATGATAGCCCAATAAAAGCAATGAAATAATACTTCCTGAAATCATCGAAACGGTAATTTCTTTCGTGAAATAACCGCGGCTAAAATCTTTTAAAGTTCCATTAGCCAAACCTTGCACCACGATTGCTGAAGCTTGAACGCCAATATTCCCTGCTGTTGCAGATAATAACGGAACAAATATGATTAAAGTAGAATATTTTTGAAAAGTACCTTCGTTTCCTTTCAAAACAAAAGAAGCCACAATTTCGATCACCATTCCGATTAAAAGCCAAGGCAAACGCGCTTTGGTTAATTCGTAAACACTGTCATTCGACTCAACGTCTTGTGTAATACCCGCAGCCAACTGATAATCTTTATCAGCTTCTTCCTTGATTACGTCAACGATATCATCGATGGTAATTCTTCCAACCAATCGGCCCAACTCGTCAACAACCGGAATAGCCTCTAAGTCGTACTTCTGCATGATACGAGCTACCTCAACATCTTCAGTATCAACTTTTACAAAATTTAATTTTCGGATATAAACGTCACCAATTTGAGTTTTGGTCGAAGAAGTCAATAAATCTTTTAGTGACAATCTTCCTTTTAATCGGTTTTCATCGTCAACCACGTAGATTGAATGCACTCTAGAAACATTCTCTGCCTGAATTCGCATTTCTTTCACGCAGGTCAAGACAGTCCAGTTTTCATTCACTTTTACAAGCTCTTTTCCCATCAAACCTCCAGCCGTGTTTTCGTCGTAGCGCAAAAGATCAACAATGTCTTTAGCGTGCTCAACGTCGACCAGCTCAGAGATTACTTCTGCTTTTATTTCCTGCGAAAGTTCGGCGATAATGTCGGCAGCGTCATTGGTTTCAAGCTCATCAAGCTCTTCTGCAATTTCCTTTGGCGAAAGTCGGCTTAAGATGTTTTCACGCAGATCTTCTTCCAATTCCAGAAGAATTTCGGCTGTTTTATCACTATCTAAAACCTTGAAGATATAGGTTGCCTCATCGAAATCTAATTCGTCTAAAATTTCGGCAATATCGGCATGGTGCAGATCATTAAGCAAAACTTCCAGTTCACTGTCGTTTTTCTTATTGATTAGCTCCTCTAACTGATGTATAAATTCTTTACTAACTTTGAACTCCATTGGCTTCTATTTTTAGAGTTAGTTCAATAAATTCATCTACGCTAAGCTGCTCCGGACGTTTATCAAAGATAGTGTCTTCTCGCAAATTGTCTGATAAATTTAATGTTTTCAAACTGTTACGTAATGTTTTTCGTCTCTGCTGAAAAGCGGTTTTTACAACTGTAAAAAACAGCTTTTCGCTGCAAGGAAGACTGTAATCTTCCTTTCGGGTCATTCTCATCACACCCGATTTCACCTTGGGCGGAGGAATAAAAACGTTTTCATTAACCGTAAACAGGTACTCTGTATCATAGAAAGCCTGAGCTAAAACTGATAGTATTCCGTAGGTTTTTGAGCCTTTCTTTTCGCAGATGCGCTCAGCTACTTCTTTCTGAAACATTCCCGAAAATTCAGGAATCTGGTGTTTAAGATCTAATGTCCTAAAAACAATCTGAGAAGAAATATTGTACGGAAAGTTGCCGATTATGGCAAACTGTTTATTTTGGTAAACTTCATTTATATTATACTTCAGGAAATCCTGAGAGATAATCTTGTCTTTTAATTTTGGATAATGTGCATCCAAATACGTTACAGATTCTGTATCAATCTCAATAACGTGTGTAGTAATTGGCTTTTCAAGTAAATATTTGGTAAGCACACCCATTCCTGGCCCTATTTCTAAGACCTCATCATATCCTTTAAGACTTAAAGTATCTGCAATAGCCTTTGCGACACTTTCGTCTTTAAGAAAGTGCTGTCCTAAATGTTTTTTTGCTTTTACTTTTTCCATTTCATTTCTTGTTTGCCACGAGGCTGCAAAAGTATTCTTTTTTTGCCACAAAGGCTCAAAGACACAAAGATTTAATTTCTTTTGACTGAATACTAATTACTGAAAACTGAACACTATAGATTAATGTTCAGAAATAACCTCCAATTCTGTTCTGAAAGAAAGCATTTTATCGGCAAATAAACCTAATGCTTCTCTATGGAATTCAGGTTCGTCTTCGATATAAAACTTCTCTAGCGTTTCTTTACTGTCTGTAATATATTGTACAGAATAGGTAATTCCGCCCATTTCTTCTTCAACCAGAACTTTTACAATTCGTGCTGAAGAAAATTTATTAGTTGCCAGAATTTCTGGTATATGTTTTTCCTGCATCCATTTTAACCATTGGTCGTGAACGCTTTCGTGTATGTTTGTAGTAACGTTGTAAATAATCATTTTTTCTAAGGTTCTGAGATGCTAAGATGCTAAGGTTCTGAGTTTTTTCCTCTAACTCCCTAAATCTTTTCAAATCATGATATTACTAATTTTTCTTATTGGAATTTGATTTTTGGAATTTACTATTACAAATTCTTATCCCCTCTTAACTCTCGGTATTTTTTTCTGGCATCAACAAAGTAAATACTATCTTGATGGTTAAAAATTACCTTTTCATATAAAGGTTTTGCTTTTTCAACATCTTTCAGCTCATCATTATAGATTTCGGCTGAGAAAAACAGTGCTTCATCAACATAAATTCCGTCGCTATGATTGTCAATGATCTGCTGATATTCACTTAAAGCCGAAGCAAAATCCTTCTGGCTTTCGTAAACTTTTCCTAAACGCAATAACGTTACCGCTTCAATTTCTTGACCTTTATAGGTTTTCAGGATATTCTGAAACTGCGCAATTGCTTCCTGTTTTTTATTCTGATAAATTAAAAAATCACCTTTCGCAAATGCTTTCAAAGCAACTTGAGTTGAATCGGCAGCGGTATTATCATTAATTAAAAGAAAATATTCTAAAGCATCATTGGCAATTAACTGCGTATTTGCTGCTTTTAATTCTTTGAACTGCTTATTCGCCCATTCAAAATCGCCTTTGTAATAACTTGTTTTTGCGGCTTTCAAACTCGCTTCATGCGCCATTACATCATTCTTTAAATCCAATTGAATTTGCGAATAATAAATCAGCGCCTGATTATATTTCTCTTCCAAAAGCAAAATATCGGCCAACTCCATTTTAGCATCGGCTTTTTGATATTCGTTTAGATTTAATTCTAAAGCTTTCTTGATCACTGCCTTTCCTTCTTCAGTCTTTTTCAAATTAAAAGCCAGAAAATGGGCTTGAATGATTTGCAAAGATAAGGTAAAAGGACTGATTTCGTAAGTTGCCAGCAATTGCTTTAATTCTTGATCGATTGCAGGATAATCTTTTTCTTGAGCTTTATCAATCTTAATCTGCATTAAATAAGCATTTGACTGAATCAGCAAACCTAAATCTTTTGTGTTTTGAAGAATGAAGTTCAGAATTTCTTCAGCTGTATCGTTATCTCCTTCGTTCATGGCAAACTGACTCAAATTGACAATACTCATCAAAGATTCTGGTTCGCGCTTGTAAATGGCTTTTTCCTGAATAAATGCTTTTCCAAATTCTTTCTGCTGTACATAAAACCAGCTTAAATAATGATTCCAGAAAACGTCCTGATCTTTTTGCGTTCTAAGAATTAATGCTTTTCGCATGGCATCCTTAAAAGCCGTATTATCGGTTTCACCATTCATGAATCGAGACAGTTGCGTCTGAATCAAATTGGTATTCTGCGGATTTGTGAAAGATTCCGTCAATAACAAATCAATCATTAAATCGGTTTTACCCAATTGACCGTAAAGCATTCCGATTTGGAAATTGAAATTGAAATTTGGCTGAACCTGCATTGCCGTTTGATACGCTTTTAAGGTATATTCCAAGAGAACTTTTTTCTCGAAAGAACTTGCAATTCCGTAAACATCATTCGGATTGACTTTTATTTTCTCGATTGCCTGTTCGTAATAATTTTTAGCTTTCGAATCGTTTTTCTGCAGCTGGAAATTATATCCCAATTCAACCAAAAAAACGCCTTGTTTATATCGGTTGTAACGATCTTGAATTGCTTTTTCTGCATTGGCGAACTGTTGCAACTGCTGATAGCAATCGACTGTTCTTAAAAAATACTGGGTATTCGATGGCGCACTTCTCAAAAGCTCTTCATAACTGATCTTTGCCTTATCAAAATCACCTTTATCGTAATAATATTGTGCCAGCTGCTCGTTTTGGCCAAACGCAAAACCAGAACATAACAAAACGATATACATCAATATGTTTTTCATATTGCAGATTTTTTTAGTTTTCAGTCGCGGTTTTCAGTCTTATTTAAAACTGCAAACTGTCACTGTCCACTGTGACTTTTTTAGTTTTCCAAACAATCAATCCGAGACCAATTAAAATAAACGGAACACTCAAAATCTGTCCCATATTAATCAGCATACTATTCTCGAAAGCTTCTTGATTTTCTTTGAAAAATTCAATTATAAAACGAGCTGTAAATAATAAAGTTAAGAAAGTTCCAAAGATTAATCCCTGTGCGTTTCTGATTTTTTGTGATTTGTACATATAAAATAGAATCACAAAAATCATTATATAAGCAAATGCTTCATATAATTGAGTTGGATGTCTCGGAATCAAATCGTCTCTCTGAAAAACAACTCCCCAATTTCCGTTGGTTGGTTTTCCATAGATTTCAGAATTCATAAAATTCCCCATTCTAATAAAGGCACCTGTTACAGGAACTGCAACTGCCATTTTATCTAAAAGTCCCAAGAATTGCACTTTGTATTTACGGCAGTACAAAATCATTGCCGTTATAACTCCAATCGAACCTCCGTGGCTTGCCAAACCTTGATAGCCCACAAACTGATATGCGCCTTTAATCTTCTGGATTGGTAAAAGAATTTCTATAGGATGTTTGAAGAAATAATCAGGTTCGTAAAAGAAACAATGTCCAAGTCTGGCACCTAAAACGGTTCCAACAATTACATAAATCAATAAGGAATCAAGATTATCTAAAGAAAGGTTTTCTTTTTTGTAAATATTTCTAACAATATAAAAACCTAAAAGAAGCCCGCAGGCAAAAAGAGCTCCGTAATATTTTAACGGAAAACTATCTGTGATCCAGAAAATAACAGGATCTACGTTCCAATTTAATATTCCGTCTTTCATAAGTGGTAATTTTTAGTCGCAGTTTTCAGTCACAGTTCACAGTCGAAACTGAAAACTGAGACTGAGACTGTCAACTAAATTAATTTATAATATCAAATCCGCAGTAAGGACGTAAAACTTCTGGTATTACGATTCCTTCTGGAGTTTGGTAATTTTCAATAATTCCAGCCAAAACACGTGGAAGCGCTAATGAACTTCCGTTAAGTGTATGAGCCAATTGATTTTTTCCGTCTTTGTCTTTAAAACGTAATTTCAAGCGGTTTGCCTGGAAAGTTTCAAAGTTAGAAACAGAACTGATTTCCAACCAACGATCTTGTGCCGTAGAAAACACTTCAAAATCGTAAGTCAAAGCAGATGTGAATCCCATATCTCCTCCGCAAAGACGCAAAACTCTGTAAGGTAATTTTAATTCTTTCAAAATACCTTTTACATGTTCTACCATTCCGTCAAGCGCTGCATAAGAATTATCAGGATGTTCGATACGAACGATTTCTACTTTATCAAATTGGTGCAAACGGTTTAATCCGCGAACGTGTGCTCCGTAAGAACCTGCTTCACGACGGAAACATGGCGTATACGCTGTTTGTAAAACTGGCAATTCGCTTTCGTTTAAGATTACATCGCGGAATAAGTTCGTTACCGGAACCTCAGCCGTTGGAATCAAATATAAATCATCAATTCCAGCGTGGTACATCTGCCCTTCTTTATCTGGCAATTGTCCTGTTCCGTAACCAGAAGCTTCGTTTACCAAATGTGGCACCTGAACTTCATTGTATCCTGCAGCTGTATTTTTGTCTAAGAAATAATTGATCAAAGCACGTTGAAGCTTTGCTCCTTTTCCTTTATAAACAGGAAATCCAGCTCCAGTGATTTTTACACCCAATTCAAAATCGATAATATCATATTTCTTTACCAATTCCCAGTGAGGCTGAGCGCCTTCGTGCAAAGCAGGAATATCTCCTTCTTGGAAAACATTCAAATTGTCGTCTGGCGTTTTTCCTTCAGGAACAATATCTGCTGGAAGGTTTGGTAAAGTGTACAATTTATTGGTTAACTCAACAGCCAAAGCTTCTGCTTTTTCGCTAAGTTCTTTACTTTTTTCTTTTAGTGAAACTGTTTTTTCTTTTAAGATTGCCGCTTTAGCTTTCTCTCCAGCTTTCATCAATTCACCAATATCTTTGGACAATTTATTAGATTCTGATAAAGTATTGTCTAATTCCACCTGTGCAGCACGACGATTTTCGTCTAATTGAACCACCTCTTCCACAACGCTTTTAGCATCGATATTTCGTTTTGCTAAAGCTTTGATTACTTTCTCTTGATTTTCTCTAATAAATGCAATTTGTAACATAGCTTGTTTTTTATAACTATTGTATTTTTTATAACGGAAGCAAATTTAAGGAAATGTTTGTTAACATTAGGTCAAAGTTTTGCAGTAAAACTGAAATCTCCTATAAACAGCAAAAGCACCGTAAAGTGCTCTTGATGTTATTTTTGAAATTTATGTGTTTTACTCTAGAAAACGGTGCCTGTCATCTCTATGAAAAGCATAATCTCTTCCGTTAAACTTGAGCTTTTCAACTTCTTTTTTAACTTTTAAATCGCTTTTTTCTGCAATTCCATTTTCCAAATCATTTTCAATGGCTTCTTCATAAGAAAAGTTTTTGGTAATGATCAAGTCAAAATAACCATTGGTTTTATGATCTGACAAACTCATTCCGGTTTCTAAAGTTTCTACCTGAAAAGTCCCGCTTCCGTTAGAATCGCCATTGGTCAATCGGATTGGATATTCGTATAAAACCTTTTTTATCTCCTTGTCAGCCAAAGTTATTAATGTAAATTTCTTCTCCGAATACAAAACAATTCGGCTGCTTGCACTCGCTTCGGTATAAAAAGCAATTGCTGGAGTCGTTTCATTAAGAAAAACCAAATCTTTCAGAATATGCGATTTCGAAAACTGAATGGCTTCATTATCATAATAACCTAAATTATCGTCAAACTCTTCGGCAATTACGCTTCCGTCTTCACGATTTACAAATAAGTATTTACGCTGAAAATAATTTCCCAACTCTTCATCGTCATCACTGGTTTTAAATGCTTTTTTATCGTGCGCGACGGTCGTTAGGACAAAAAAAATGGTTTGATCATCATAATTGATAGAACTTGTCTCGCTAATTTTAATATCTGAATATTTAATTTTTAGGTTTGATGCTACTTTTGAGAGCAGCTGCAGATTCATTTCTTTTGAATCTTCAATTTCATCCAGATTTTTAAAAATGAGCTTTCTTAGTGGCTTTTTATTGTGACCAAGATGCGCTTGCGTCTCCGAAAGTAGTTCTTGATACTGAGTTTCAGCATCGTTTTTAACTTTTTCATCTTTCCCGCAGGAAAATAAAAACATCAAAACGGTACTCAAAAGAATCGTTTTTTTCATAGGCTTTGATTTGTTAGAAATTAGGGCATTCCAAATATATAATTTTCTTACAAACCTTAGCAGAAAAATTAAAATTTAATCTCTCTTAATTTCGTGACCTACAAACTCTTCCAGTGTTTTAAACATTTCTTCGACCGAAAGAACTTCTGTATCTGGGTGTGATTTTAAAAATGTAGCATTCAGTTCTGCCAGATTTTCATCCAATTCAAAATAAGCGTTACTATTTAGCAAATCTTTAAAAGCATTTGGAGCATCATATTTCTCTTTTAGAAATTTTCCTAATTTAATATTACTCTGCAAACGCAATTTGCGGCATTGTTCTTTAAACAAATCCAAATGCTTTTCGGCGCCAATCAGAGCCAAACCTTCTTCAATTAATTCGTTCAATTCTTTATTCCAACCCGAATCATAAACAAACTTAGAAAAATTTCCTTCAGCATATTTAGATGCATAAAAATCCAAGTAATAACTCATTAAAGCATCTTCGTGAATTAAATCGTCGTCAATTTTTTCTTCACGCATTAAATTGATTACCGAAATATTCGAATTAACAACATCTTGAGGATTTTCGCTATTTGCCGCCGTTTCTGAAATAATGATTTTACCGAATTCCATTTGAGTTTTTATTTAAAAGATTCTTTTGCAAAGTTGCGGGAAATATTTGAATGTTCCTTTTCAAACATGTTTAATTTGCATTATTTTTTATGCTGTTTAACCTGCAAAGTAGTCTTTTTGACGTGAAATACAATTTTTCTAGTTTTTCTTCGTTTGTCCTTACAATCTTTAACAAAAATCAACGTTATCAATATAAATTAAAAAGTTGGTCAAAAATTGACTACCTTTAAGCAACCATTTATAAAAAAGTGCATCTGTTTAAGAAATAATACTTTACAAGAAAGTTCTCCTAGCTAAAACCAAAACAATGAAACAGATTCTATTAATATTTAGCGTTCTGCTTTTGCTGACTAGCTGTGATAATGATGAATTACCACAGTCTGACGTTCCATTTGCATTAGTAGCCAAAGGAGATTCTTTTCCTAATGATAAAAGCATTGCCCAAAGACATGTGGTTATTAAAGACGCCAAAACTTGGAATAACTTCATGAAAGAAATGAACATTTCTAAAAATGCAATAAACATGAATATTGATTTTAGCCAATATCAAGTTATTGCTGTTATTGATAAAACGCAACCAAATGACGGACATTCGATCGATATTGTAGAAATGACCGAAAATCGAAATACTATAATTGTAAAGGTTGAAAAACTTAAAAATGGAAATCTTACTAAGAAATCTTCCAGACCTTATGATGTTGTGAAAACAGCAAAAACAGACAAAAAAGTGGTTTTTGAGCAATAATCTTCTGACCTTCTACAAAGTCATTAAAAGCATAAACTAAAAATGCTAAATTTGAAAATGAAGTAGTATTGGTTTTTAAAATCTCCCTATTTTTTTTTAAAATTGGATAGTGGCTAGAAAAGCTGTTGTTTTGAAATTTTATAAACTGTAATTTTATTGCATTTAGAATCGACTAAGTTTCAAAACCAGAAAATATGAACCAAAGAAAAGTATTAGAATATTATGTTTTAGACGTATTCTCAAATGAGAGCTACAAAGGAAATCCGCTTTCTGTAGTTTTTACAGACGGACATCTAAAACTAGAAACCTATCAGAATATTTCTCGAGAATTTCGCTATTCTGAAACCTCTTTTGTCTATTATTCTACAAGAGAAAAAGCCCTTGTAGTTCGTTCGTTTACCCCAACCGGAATCGAAATCGATGGTGCAGGACATAATTTACTAGGTGCAGTCTGCGGAGCGCTTTTAAAAGGACTTCCAATTTTTGACGAGCAGAATGAAAGTGAGCCTTTTGTAATTATGAATCATTCCGCAATTCCGTTGACTGTAAGTTTTGACTTGAACACTCTTTACCCAGTTGTTCAGATGCATCAAAAATCGGCTGTCATCAAACAAGAAATTCCAACGTATAAAATTGCAGTAGCTTTAGGTTTAAAGATTGAAGATCTGGATGTAAATTCTTTTGTGCCAACAATAGTTAAAACCGAAGTCGCGCACACTATGGTTCCCATAAAAAACAGTGAAATATTAAATAGTTTTGTTCCTGACAATAAGCTTTTAATCGAAATCTCAAAAGAATATGATTTCGAAGGTTTTTACTGTTTCGCCCCAGCCGAAGAAGGTCTAGATCACATAGTCGAAACAAGATTTTTTAATCCAATAATCGGAATAAACGAAGATCCCGCAACAGGAACCGCCGCAGGTCCGTTAATTGGTTTTTTAACGCAAAAGAAATTCACGAAATCTGACAAGGAATATAAAATTCTTCAAGGCGTAAAATTAAAACAGTCCTCAATGATTGAAGTTATGAATCGTGAAGAAGATATTTTGGTGGGCGGTTCTTCAATTATAACTATGAAAGGAGAACTTTATATATAATTATTTAAAAAACACTAAACGTAATCTTTTTACTACTTTTGTATTTTTTAGAATATTTTATATCATGAATCCGAAAGATCTCATAACTACAAGTATCGAAAAAACTTTACTCGAGCCTTTAACTCAAATTGGATTTACTTTTTCAAAAAGTACTTTAACTTTTAAAAGAAAGGTTGATGAATTTGTCCAAACGATTCATTTTCAGTCAAACAGACATAACCAAGACAATGTGTCTGCAGAGTTTTGGATCTTTTTTGGAGTTTCGTCGAAGAAATATTTAAAATGGCATCTAAATGAATTTGGAGAAAATGCTATAAATGACAGTTTAGGAGGAGCAATGAATTGGAATATTAAAGGTTGGGAATTTCCAGTCATCAACAGTAAAAAAGAATCTCATTTTCAAATCATAAATGAAAAAGAAAGAGAGAATGTACTTCAAACACTAAAGAATAATGTTTTAAATATAGGAGTTCCATTTTTAGATAATCTCTCAAATTGGGAAAATGCTGCAAATAAATTGGTTGAAGAAAAATGGTTTCATTACAAAGCTTGTGATTTTTTTCTGATTGCTGGAAATAATGAAAAAGCATTTTCGGTATTACAAGAAGGAATTGATTATTGGAATAAAAATCCTAAAGCATCTTTTCCAGACCATAAAGAGAAAATTCAGATTCGATTAGACAAGTATTTTGGATAATTACCTAATTAAAAAAGCTGCATCTAAAAAAGTGCAGCTTTCTTTGTTTTATTTCTTAATTTCCTGTGGTAACGTTTTTTTCTGTTCTGGCGGAATTCGCTTTTTCAGAAACAAAATCTGACCTAAATGACTCGATTGATGTTCCATAACATGAAACCAGCAATATTGGTTTGTCCAATCGTATCTTGTTTGTACTTCTGCAAACCAAGCATCGTCTCTTTTCTTTAATTCTTCAATTGTTTTTGCTCTTACTTCATTGTAGATATCCAAATAATATTGAATATCGTGACCTTTAAATTCATCTCTTCCTCCTTGATCCAGATCTAAAGCATTTCCCCATTTCTTCTTTTCTTCTTCATTAAAATCTCTATTTTCAAAGGTAAAAACCTGATAGTATTTTTCGGCTGCTGCCAAATGCATAACTAATGCTCCAATTCGATTTGCCTCAGCATCATGAAGATAATCAATTTCATATTGGCTCATATTTTTAACTGTTCTTTCAACTCTAGCTTTAAGATCTTCCAGCATCGAAATCATATCACCAATTTTTGGCGAAGCTCCATCAACATTTCCTATTTTGGCTTCTAATCTTGGCTTTATACCTTTTCCTTCAATAAGAACGCAACTTTTTCCGTCAGCACTCGATTTGTCTGATGTAATTTTATACTCTTTTACCTTAACGATTGCGTCACTAGAAATACCTTGAATCCATTTCGGAACTTCTCCATTATTTATAGGCGATTCAAAACTTGAATTTAAAACTGTAACAGGTTCATAAACACCTTTATCATTTTCGATAAAAAGTTCAAATTTGTCAAAGTAAAACTTCCCATCAAATAGGCATAAACCACCAAAACTTAATGATTTACTGTTTTTATCAATCGTTCCTTCAACAGTATATGAATTCCATTCTTTAGATTTCACTGGTCTGTCTCTCATATTGTCAAAAAAACCGTCTTCATCATTTTTAGTATCAACACGCGCCCATACTCCTGCCCAAGATTTTGGTTCTGTAGATTCTACTTTTACATAAGCCGTTACTTTAAACTTTTTCTTGATATTGGTTTGGATATCAATTGTCTGACAGATCGATGTCCAATCTGTAGAAACTGTTTTCTGAGTTTGAGCATAACCTACGCTAAAAAACAGAGATAATAGTGGTATTATTAGTTTTTTCATTTTTTGGAAATTATAAAGTTGCGGTAAATGTAAGATTGTTTTTCTAAGTAATAACTTACTTTTACAAAAAAATCTGCACAAAAAAACCGCATCTAAACAGAATGCGGTTTTTAATATTTTTCCCAAAAGGAATTAGTTCGTTTTCATTGGCGGTAAATCAAACGCAACAGAATCGTGTTCGAAGTTGTTTCTGTGTGCTCCATCGCAAAATGGTTTATTTGCAGAATGTCCGCAACGGCAAAGTCCAAGCGCTTGTCTTCCTTGTAAACCGTAAAGTGCTCCTTCTGGATCCATAATTTCAAAATCTCCCTCAATTTTGATTGATCCGTTTTTATTGATGATTAATTTAGTCTTGCTCATAAAATTTGTTTTTTTCGGATGCAAAGATTGCGAAATATATTTTGAAGATTTTGCTTGCAATGCTAGTTTAAACTGGTTCTATTTTATATGAGTTTTGCCACGAAGGCACGAAGACGCAAAGTTTTTTGTTCTAGTCTGTCATTCCGAGGAACGAGGAATCACACACGGGATTCGACAAAGATTGACGCTTTATATTGCGGAGTTTCTAGTGCGATTCCTCGTTCCTCGGAATGACAAACTGCATTGTTAATCCTCAACTTAAGGCGAAAAAAACTTTGCGTCTCTCCTCCCGATAGCCATTGGGATCGCGAGAACCAAATTCAAAAAAATCTTAGCGAATCTCTGCGTTTTTTCTTCTTGCAACTCTGTGAAAACAAAAGCGAATCTCCACGTAATATTAAAATCTCAATTCTATTGCTTATTTTTGCACTCAATAAAATTGAATTATGATACAAGATCCAAAGAGATATACCATTACGGCGGCATTACCTTACACCAACGGACCTATTCATATTGGTCACTTGGCAGGGGTTTACGTGCCTGCAGATATATATTCTAGATATTTAAGATTGCAAGGAAAAGATGTAGCATTTATCTGCGGAAGCGATGAACACGGCGTTGCAATTTCTATGAAAGCTAAAAAAGAAGGAATTACACCGCAGGAAGTTATTGATAAATATGACGGAATCATTCGTAAATCGTTTGCAGATTTCGGAATTTCATTCAACAATTATTCTAGAACTTCGGCAAAAATTCATCATGATACGGCTTCAGAATTCTTTAGAACTTTGTATGATAAAGGAGATTTTATTGAAGAAGTTACCGAACAATTGTATGATGCAAAAGCAAATCAGTTTTTAGCAGACCGTTTTGTGGTTGGAACTTGTCCAAAATGCGGGAATGACGGAGCTTATGGAGATCAATGCGAAAATTGCGGTTCTACTTTGAACGCAACTGATTTGATCAACCCAAAATCGACAATTACGGGAGAAACTCCTATTCTTAAAGAAACAAAACACTGGTTTTTACCTTTAGACAGATATACCGATTTCTTAACAGAATGGATTTTAGTTGGTCATAAAAACGATTGGAAAACGAACGTTTACGGACAAGTAAAATCTTGGATTGATGCAGGATTAGAACCTCGTGCCGTAACACGTGACCTTGATTGGGGAATTGACGTTCCGGTTGAAGGTGCCGAAGGCAAAAAACTATACGTTTGGTTTGATGCGCCGATCGGTTATATTTCTTCTACCAAAGAATGGGCAGCGCGCGAAGGAAAAGATTGGGAACCGTATTGGAAAGATCAAGATACCAAATTGGTTCACTTTATCGGAAAAGACAATATTGTTTTTCACTGTATCATTTTCCCAGCGATGCTTAAAGCTGAAGGAAGTTATATTTTACCAGACAACGTTCCAGCAAATGAGTTCTTGAATTTGGAAGGAAACAAACTTTCGACTTCTAAAAACTGGGCAGTTTGGTTACACGAATATTTAGAAGAATTTCCAGATAAGCAAGATGTTTTGCGTTATGCTTTAACATCAAATGCTCCTGAAACAAAAGATAACGATTTTACTTGGAAAGATTTCCAAGCTAGAAATAACAACGAATTGGTTGCTGTTTTCGGAAACTTCGTAAATCGTGTTGTCGTTTTAACGAATAAATATTACGACGGAATTATTCCAACTCCAAACGAATTTTCTGAAGTTGACGAACAAACTTTAGCAGAATTAAAAGCGTATCCAGCCGTGATTTCAAGTTCGGTTGAGCGTTACAGATTCCGTGAAGCTTTGGGCGAATTGATGAATGTTGCTCGTTTAGGAAATAAATATCTTGCTGACGAAGAGCCTTGGAAAGTAATGAAAGACAATCCAGAGCGTGTAAAAACTCAAATGTATGTAGCATTGCAAATTGCTGCTGCGTTGAGCGTTTTGGCTGAACCATTTTTACCTTTTACGGCTGCGAAACTTTCTAAAATCTTGAATTTAGGAGATCTTAAAGAGCATTTTGCAGGTTTCAGCAAATTCTTGAAAGAGAAAGATCGCGATGCAAAAGATATTTTCCTTGATAAAACTTTAGGTTGGAATGACATTTCAGAAAATTCAGATTTAATTCCGGCTGGACACAAAATTGGCGAAGCTGAATTGCTTTTCGCTAAAATTGAAGACGAAGAAATACAAAAACAAATAGATAAATTGGAAGCAACAAAAACAGCTAATCTTGCCGAAAACAAACAAGCAGAGCCTCAAAAAGATTTAATTCAGTTTGAAGATTTTGCTAAAATGGATATTCGTATCGGAACTATTTTGGAAGCTGAAAGAATGCCAAAAGCAAACAAACTTTTGGTGCTTAAAGTAGATACAGGAATTGATGTTCGTACGATTGTTTCTGGAATTGCTGAGAGTTTTTCTCCAGAAGAAATCATCGGAAAACGTGTTTCTGTATTAGTAAACCTTGCTCCAAGAGCTTTACGCGGTGTTGAAAGCCAAGGAATGATCTTGATGACTACAAATGTAGAAGGAAAACTTGTTTTTGTTAATCCGGATGCTGATGCGCCTAATGGATCGACTGTAAACTAATTATTTATATATTTATAAATTGCGTGAGTCGATTAAAATTTAATTGATTCACGCAATTTTCTTTTTTAAACTATACACCAAAAAACTTGAAAAAAATAAACTAAAAATGAAACTCACCAAACCAAGATTAGCTCTAATCTGCGGTATACTTTGCATATCGATTTTTCCTATATTGGTAAAATTACGTTTAACACCAGGATTAATTTCGGCTTTTTACCGAATGTTTTTTGCTGTGGTGTTGCTTTTGCCTTATGTCATTTTCAGTGGAAACTTTAAATTCCCAAAACTAAAATTTGCCCTTTTGGCTATACTTTGCGGTGTTTTATTCTCATCTGATGTTGCTGTTTGGAATATCGCCATTCAGGAATCGAGCGCGACTCAGGCTTCGTTGCTGACCAATTTATCTCCAGTTTGGGTTGGAGTTGGTTCTTTCTTTTTTCTAAAAGCGAAACCTGCAACAAATTTCTGGATTGGAACATTAGTCGCTTTATTCGGAATGGTAACTTTAGTTGGTTTTGAGTTTTTTATCGATTTAAACTTTGATAAAGCATTTCTATTTGCTGTTTTATCTGGAATTTTATATTCGATTTATCTTTTGGTCAGCAAAAATGTTCTTTCAGAAGTCGATGTTTTGTCGTTTATGACCATTAGTTTATTCGCTTCAAGCATCTATTTAGGAATTTTATGTTATGCATTAGGCGAACCTTTCACCGGATTTTCAAATGCTGGCTGGTTTGTACTCGTGCTTCAAGCTGTTATTTGTCAATTGTGCGCTTGGCTTTCGATAAGTTATGCCACTCAGCACATGCGCGCAACGAGAGTTTCACTAAGTTTATTGAGTCAAGCTGTAATTACCTCAATTTTAGCTTGGTTGTTTTTAGAAGAACAAATAACTTTACAGATGGTTTTGGGCGGAATCATTCTGCTTTTCGGAATTCGAATTACTTTTTACGATAAAACAATTTCTTCGAAAGGGCTTTTTTCTAAAAATCAAATATAAATAATGAGGTACAATTACTTAGAAGGTTTAAGAGGATATATGGCACTATGGGTATTCTTTTATCATGCTTCAGGCTTTCTTCCACAAGCAAAAACACAAAACAAATTTTTAAGTTTTCTTTGCGATGGTTCTCTTCCTGTCATTATTTTTATTATTCTTAGTGGTTTTGTAACACATTTACTACTTCAAAAGAATGAAACTTATTTTTTTTATTTAAAAAGAAGAGCCCTAAGGCTGTTTCCCATTTATTTAGTTTGTTTGCTGATCTCACTACTGCTATTAAAATTTTCTTTGCATACACTAGAGCAAATGCCTTTTGATGGTTCGAAAATATATGGGCGAATTAAACTAATTGAAACCTATTATAATTCCAATAAAACATTAAATATACTTAGTCACTTAACTCTATTACACGGCCTATTTCCTGAAAGCAGATTTCCTTTTACTTATACAATTATGGGACAATCCTGGAGTTTAACCTTAGAATGGCAGTTCTATATTCTAATTCCTTTTTTATATTATTTTCTAAATAAAAAGAAAGTCATCCGAAATGGTTTAATAATAATGCTGTTTATTCTAATAATGTTGTTTTCAAAAAATCATATAACGCAACCCTCTTTTTTACCAAACATGATTTCTTTTTTTTTAATAGGCTATTTTTCGATGCTCCTTTTTAAAAAGTTTGAATCTTCAAATAAAAAATATATTTTTATATTCTTAGGTGCTATTGCTTTAATTTATTGTTTCAAAAATTGGATGATTAGTTGTTTAATACTGATTTGGGGAATCACTCTTTATTTTCAAAAGTACAAAAACAGCTTTTTTGATATTCTTTTTGGAAGCAGAATCATTCAGTTTTTAGGAAAAATATCATATTCGATTTATTGCGTACACATGATAGTTTTAATAATTTTAATTAATATTTTGCAAAAACTGGGAATAAATTCCGTTTTAATTTTCTCAACATCTGTTCTATTTGGAGGTGCATTTTTCACAATATTAATCTCTTATTTAACATATACGTACATTGAATTATATTTTATAAGACTTGGCAAAGCAAAATACAATTCAAATTTGGCAATAAATATTAATCAATATTCAAAAGATTAATCAGTTTATTTTTTTAGAAGAACAAATAACTTTACAGATGGTTTTAGGCGGAATCATTCTGCTTTTCGGAATTCGAATTACTTTTTACGATAAAACAATTTCTTTGAAATGGCTTTTTTCTAAAGATTAAATAAAAGGTTTCGCGCTCCCGATAGTTATCGGGAGTGGCAAAAAAAACTCTCGCAGATTGAGCAGATTGAGCAGATTTATTTTTTAAAACATGAATAATCATTTAATCTGTGGCTAAAAAAATTTGTGCAATTTGCGTAATTTGTGGTTAAAAAAGTCTCACGCAGATTGAGTAGATAATTTTTTAAATCTTAATAATCTGTGGCAAAAAATTAGTATAATTTGTGAATTGCTTCGACTGTTCGCTATTGCTAGGGTCGTGGCAAAAAAAACTGAAACAAAGAAAACTTTAAACTTGAAACAAAAACACCATGTTACATAAAACTAAAATACCAAACCTAAAAGTAATCGCATTTGATGCCGATGATACTTTGTTTGTAAACGAACCTTACTTTCAAGAAACCGAACATAAATTTTGCGCTTTGATGGAAGATTATCTTTCGCATCAAGGCATTTCGCAGGAATTATTTAAAATAGAAATTGCCAATTTGCCTTTGTACGGTTACGGAATTAAAGGTTATATCCTTTCGATGATTGAAGCCGCAATGAACATTTCAAACAATACCATTCCGATGGAAGTCATTGAAAAGATTATTCAATACGGAAAAGAATTGTTAGAAAAACCAATCGAATTGTTGGACGGAATCGAAGAAACGCTTGAAGCTTTAAAAGGCAAATACAAATTGGTTGTTGCTACAAAAGGCGATTTAAAAGATCAGCATAGCAAATTGCATCGTTCTGGTTTAGGACATTATTTTCATCATATCGAAGTAATGTCAGACAAACAAGAAATCGATTATCAGAAACTTTTAGGCCGTTTAGAAATTGAGCCACACGAATTTTTGATGATCGGAAACTCATTAAAATCAGATGTTCTGCCTGTTTTAGGAATTGGCGGTTATGCCGTTCATATTCCGTTTCACACTACTTGGGAACACGAAAAAATTAATCACACTATAGAACACGAGCATTTTAGTTCATTTGAAACTATCGCAGAAGTGGTTCCGAATTTATTATAATGAAAACACTTTTTGACCTAGAAAATTGGAATAGAAAAGAGCATTTTGCCCATTTTAAACAAATGGATGAACCTTTTTTTGGCGCAACGGTAGAAATTGATTGTACAAAAGCGTATCAAACCGCAAAAAGTATCAATGCTTCGTTCTTCATTTTCTATTTGCATAAAACTTTGACTGCGGTAAACGCAATCGAAAATTTTAGATATCGAATTTCAGAAGACAAAATATACATTAACGACCGTATCGATGCTTCGGCAACAATTGGTCGAGAAGATGGTACTTTTGGATTTTCTTTAATTGAATATCACCCAGATTTTAAAACATTCGAACAAATTGCATTAACCGAAATCGAACGCATTCAAAATACAACCGGACTTTTTACGAGATCTTTTGATGATGATAATCTAATTCATTTTTCGGCAATTCCGTGGTTGAATTTCAGTTCAATTACTCATGCGCGCAGTTTTACGTATCCAGACAGTTGTCCTAAAATTTCCTTTGGAAAAATGATGGTTTCTGAAACAGGAAAAAGAACCATGTCAATGGCGGTCTATGTTCATCATGGTTTAATGGATGGAATGCACGTTGGTCAATTTGTAGATCTTTTTCAAGAGCTTATGAATCAATAATAAGCGGAATAATTTTTGTGCTTAAAAAACATATGAAACGAATTTTCCTTTTTTTGTTTTTAATATCAAGTACTGTTGTGTTAAGTCAGACAGTGCTGACTTCTTATGCAATCGATTTAAAAAACAAAGTAGGCCAATCCGAAATCATGACTGGCGAAAATACGGCTACTCGCGATGTATTTGTTTTTGCCGCCAGCGTAGACAGTCTTTCCATATTAAAATACAATAGCGCTTTATTCTTAAGAGACAAATTTGTCACAAACCGTCAGTATACTGAAAACAGATCTTTGATGGGGTATAGTTTTAGCGAAGACGGAAATCCGACTTTGTATTGGTTTTCGAAAGAAGAAAAAACAATCATTTTGATTAAATATTACCTGGAAAACAAAACTTCCAGAGCATTAAAATTCCAAATTCCGCTTGAAGAGAATTATCTCTTAACGCAATATCAAAAAGACAATAATTTCTATTTATTGATGCAAAGCAAAACAAAACAGGCATTGACTGCTTTTGTTTTTAAAAACGGAATGGCAGAGGAACGATTCCTCGATTTCAGTTCTTTTAAATTCATAGATAGAAAGACCCAACCGAAAACATTCAACCAGATTCTGAATGAAAATCCGATTGAGAAAATGGATTCTGGTGAGTACAATCCGTTATATAAAGTAAGTGCCAAAAGCAAACTTTACACGCTTCCGAACCGTTTGATTCTAACTTTAGACCAAAGTTTTAGAAAAACACAATTGTTTGATATTAATTTAGAAAATCAGGAAATAATAGAGAAGACGTTTATGAAACCTGTTGGAGAGAAAAATCCAAAAACGTCTAACTCTTATTACCATGAAAACAAATTATACCAGATAAATGTTAACGCTGACGAACTTTTATTTGATATAAAAGATTATGAATCTGGCGAAACTATAAAATCATTTGCAGTTACCAAGAAAGATACTATCCGTTTTGGCAATTCTCCTTTGCTCATGCAAATTGAAGATCGTCCACCAAAGCAATTAAAAAATACAGCAAAGTTTTTAAAAACATTATCTTCTCTTGATGCTGGACTTTCGGTTTATAAGAATCAAAAAAATCTATTCATCACTTTAGGTGGTTCGGGCAGCGATTTAAAATCGATTTCTATGAATGGTTTTGCTTTTAATGATCCTTTTGGCGATTTTCCTTCAAACGGCTATTACAACATTGAAACCAACTATTCTGTCTTTTTCGAAAGCATCTGGACCAAAAAGTTAGAATTAACCAAAGAAACACACGAGCCTTTCGCTTCTGATAAAGTTTACTATTTTTTAGATTCTCATAAAGAAGCAGTTCTTTATAATACTCTTAAGTTGAGTAACTACATTATTTTAAGTTATTACGACATTGCTGCGAAACAACTTGTTTTGCGCAAATTTGCCGACGGATTTGATTAAACAAATTCGTTATCAGCAACTTACCACAAAACCCCTGTATTTACGGGTCATTCCTTATTCTTTAATTTTTTGCTAATAGTCTTATTTTAATACTTTTTTGGCTTTTAAAGAAAGTTTTTACCTACAATTTATTGTTGTTTTGGGCAAAAATTTAAAATTAAAACATAATGAAAAAAGTTGTAATGACTCTTGCATTTGCCCTAGCGTTAACTGCAGTACATGCTCAAACAGAAAGTAACAATGCTTATAATAAATGGTCTATAGATTTAGGCGCAGGTTTTAACAAACCGCAACGACCATTTAGCGATGGATATTATACAAATACTGTAAGTCCATGGACTGGAGATTTAGGGGTTCGCTACATGCTTAACAACAAATTTGGTTTGAAAGCAGACTTTGGATACAACAGTTTTACCGCAAAAGGAAGCTCTATTGATTTTGATTCAAGATACTATAGATTAGATTTACAAGCGGTAGCCAACTTAGGCCGCATCATGAATTTTGAAACTTGGACAAACACTATTGGTTTATTAGGACATGCTGGTTTTGGTTACTCTCAATTAAGAAACGATAACTTCAAAGGAGCAGATGAAATGGGTAACTTTATTGCTGGGGTAACTGGACAAATAAGATTATCAAACAGAGTTGCTTTAACTGGTGATTTCTCAACTATTTTCAATGCATCTCAAGATCGTACTTTTGATGGAGCGTATGCTGCAGGTAACAGAGGTTTTTCTGGTTTGATTTTTAACGGAACTGTTGGTTTAAACGTTTACTTAGGTAAAAATACAAAACATGCAGACTGGACAGTAATTTCTAGCGAAAGTAACAATGCTGATATTACTGCGTTGGAAAACAAAGTAGCAGATCTTGAATCACAAATCAAAAACAGACCTGCACAAAAAGAAGTTATTGTAGAAAAACAATTAAATAATGCACAGCCAACTGATAGTGATTTAATCAAAAGAATGATTAATGATAAGTACTACAGTGTGTATTTTGATTTCAACAAAACGACTCCTATTGAAAACTCAACTGCTGCGATTGATGTAGTTTTAAATTACTTAAGAAAAAATCCTTCTGCTTCTCTTGACCTTGTGGGTTATGCTGATCAAGTTGGAAAAGCTGAGTACAACGAAAAACTATCTAACACTAGAGCAACAAACGTAAAAACTATTTTTGAAAAAGCTGGAATTGCTTCTTCTCGTTTAAATGTTATTGCAAATGGTGCAGATACATCAATCCAAAAAGACTCTGACGAAGCTAGAAGATTAGCTAGAAGAGTTACTTTTATCGTAAAATAATTTCTTTTTAATAGACTCGATTAAAAAGTCCTTAAGATTTTTTCTTAAGGGCTTTTTTTATTGCTTATTTCTAAAATAATATGATTTACATTTTTAAATCCAGCCAATTTTGAGGAAATCAAGCCCAATTAATTCCACTTAAGGCTAATTCAAAAGTCTAATGTTTTCGAGCTTTTGAAAAAATGAAATGAATAATTTTTCTTAATTTTACAAAAAAGACACTTATTATGTTAGCAAAAAATATTGAATCGGCTTTAAACAAGCAAATCCGCATAGAAGCAGAATCTTCACAAACTTATCTTTCTATGGCTTGTTGGGCTGAAGTGCAAGGATTAGAGGGAATCTCGCAATTCATGTACACACAGTCAGACGAAGAGCGTGCACACATGCTTAAATTGGTTAAGTATGTAAACGAACGCGGAGGACATGCTCAGGTAACAGATCTTAAAGCGCCAAAAACAACTTATACGACTTTCAAAGAAATGTTTGAGGAGCTTTATAATCATGAACTTTTTGTTTCGAAATCTATTAACGAATTGGTTCATATTACTTTTGAAGAAAGAGATTATGCGACGCACAATTTCTTACAATGGTACGTTTCTGAACAAATTGAAGAAGAAGCTACAGCTAAATCTATCTTAGACAAAATCAACTTAATTGGTGACGATAAAGGTGGCCTTTATTTGTTTGATCGTGATATTCAGCAATTAACAGTTACGAGTTCAATCGCTATCAACCCTAAATAAAAAAGTTAAATTTTATTTAGAATATTTAAAAATAACTTTTTTGGTTTATATTTGTCTCTGTTTTTAAAATTCAGAGGAAAAAGTGAGCAAGAAAGAAAAAGACAAGGATAAAAAAAAGGATAAAAAGAAAAAGAAAAACAAAGATATCCTTGATAAAATTAAGAAGATTGAGAATTGTAAATCTTCTTGCTGTGAGAAATATAAAAAGAGCGAAAAGAAACGCTGCTCACGCTGTCCTATGTTTGATTTATTCAAAAAAACTGCTTAACGCGATATAGAAAAACCCATCAGATTTCTCTGGTGGGTTTTTTAGTTTTAAATTGCAGTCTATTTTTCGATTTTTAAATTCAATTATGAAAAACGATATTACAATTCCCAAATCCAGTCTTGACTTTTTGGTTCAGTTAAAGGAAAATAATAACAAACCATGGTTTGAAGAGCATAAACCACAATATTTGATAGAACTTAATCATATTGAAACTTTTGCCGGCGCTTTACTAAAAGAACTTTCCAAAACGGATGTTTTAGAAAATACTTCTGGCAAAAAAAGTGTTTACAGAATCTATCGCGACATTCGTTTTTCTAAAGATAAAACACCTTTTAAACATTATTGGGGCGGAAGTTATACGCGAGCAACCGCAGCAAGACGTGGCGGCTATTATTTTCATCTGGAAAAAGGAAACAGCTTTTTCGCGGGTGGATTTTGGGGACCGAATGCTGCCGATTTAAAACGAATAAGAACCGAATTTGCCCAAGATCCTGAAACCTTTCAGGAAATACTGAATTCTGAATCTTTCAAAAGCAACTTTGGTACTTTGCAAGGAGAACAGCTCAAAACAAAACCAAAAGGTTTTGATGTGGATCATCCAGCCATTGATTTGCTTCGTTTCAAACAATTTTTGGTAATAAAGCGCTTTACTGACGAAGAAGTATTGAGTCCGCAATTTTTAGAACTTGCTTTAGATGCTTTCAAAAACATGAGACCCTTTTTTGATTACATGAGCGAGGTTCTTACAACTGACGCTAATGGGGTTTCAATTATATAAAAACATTTTTTTGCAAAATATTAAACCCGACAGATTTTAAAAACCTGTCGGGTTTAACTAATCGTCCTTTAATTCTAAAAGCATTTCATTCCGTACGAATGTCTCATCGGTAGAAATTCGATTTGGATTATGGTTTTACGTTCCGTAGGAACGTTTGATTGGTGAAATGAATTATTCCACAAAACAGGTGTCCCTACAGGACACTACAAACAACATCATTTTTTTTCTACCGACGAGATATTCCTAACGGAATATTAAATGTTATTTACTCAGCAATAAAATTTCATTTACAACCACTTCGGTTATATAGCGTTTTTCTCCGTTTTTATCATCGTAGCTTCTGTGTGTCAATTTTCCTTCAACAGCAACTTCTTTCCCTTTCACAACAAACTTTTCGATAATTTCTGCTGTTTTTCCCCAAGCTGTTATTCTATGCCATTCGGTTTGTTCTACTTTTTCTCCCTTGTCATTTTTGTAATAATCCTTTGTTGCGATTGTAATGTGTGCAAGCTTTCTTCCGTTTTCTAATGTTTTAACTTCTGGATCGTTTCCTACATTCCCAATTAATTGTACTCTGTTTTTCATGGCGTATATTGTTTTTTAAATTATGAATAAGTTGAATCGTTTATCAAATTCAACACTGCAAAGATGAGAAACCCCAGCGCTGACAGTCGGTTATTAACTATTTACTATCGACTGTAACTATTTGTAAGCGTTTGTAAATGGAATTTGTTTTTTGTATATTTGAGATAAATCTTACGATATGCAGGCAAAAATTAAAAAAGTAGAGCTAAGAAACCTTGAAATTGAGGACTATAGACAATTAAAGAAATCAATGATTGAATCGTATCCAGAAATGGCCGATTCGTATTGGGGATCTGACGACATAGAAAGACTTCTTTCTATTTTTCCGGAAGGACAGCTGGTGATTTTGGTTGACGGAAAAGTAGTAGGCTCTGCTCTATCTCTCATTGTTGATGAAAAGTTGGTAGAAAAAAGACATAACTATCAGCAAATTAGTGGAAACTATACCTTCTCTACTCACAATCCGAATGCGGAAATTTTATACGGAATAGATGTTTTTATTCACCCAAATTATAGAGGCTTGCGTTTGGGGCGCCGATTATATGATGCCAGAAAAGAACTTTGCGAACAGCTGAATTTAAAAGCAATTGTTTTTGCAGGAAGAATTCCGAACTATAGAGAACACGCTAAAAAACTGTCTCCAAAAGCGTATATAGAAAAAGTACGCACCAAAGAACTGTACGATCCGGTTCTTTCTTTTCAGCTGAGCAATGATTTCCACGTTTTACGAATCCTTAAAAATTATTTGGAAGGAGACGAAGAATCAAAAGAGTTTGCGGTTTTGCTGGAATGGAACAATATTTACTATGATGACAGTCCGAAACTAATTAATGTTAAGAAAGAAATTATTCGTTTAGGATTAATTCAGTGGCAGATGCGGCCGTTGAATAATGTCGAAGCACTTTTTGAGCAAGCTGAATTTTTTATTGATGCGGTTTCGGGTTATGGTTCTGATTTTGCCTTGTTTCCAGAATTGTTTACTGCGCCTTTAATGGCCGATTATAATCATTTATCTGAAGCAGAAGCTATTCGCGAATTGGCACGCCACACCGATCCAATTCGTAAGCGCTTCCAAGAATTTGCCATTTCATACAACATCAACATTATTACTGGAAGTATGCCTTATGTCGAAGGCGGAAATCTTTACAATGTTGGTTTCTTATGTAAAAGAGACGGAACTTCAGAAATGTATACCAAAATCCATATCACGCCAAACGAAGTTATACACTGGGGGATGAAAGGCGGATCTCAATTTAAAACCTTTGATACCGATTGCGGTAAGATCGGAATTCTAATCTGTTATGATGTTGAGTTTCCAGAACTTTCTAGACTTTTGGCAGATGAAGGAATGGATATTTTGTTTGTGCCGTTTTTGACCGATACACAAAATGGTTATACTCGTGTAAAACATTGTTCGCAAGCGCGCGCCATCGAAAATGAGTGTTATGTAGCCATAGCAGGTTGCGTTGGAAATCTTCCGAAAGTAAACAATATGGATATTCAATATGCACAATCATCTGTATTTACGCCATCCGATTTTGCTTTCCCAAGTAACGGAATCAAAGCAGAAGCAACACCAAACACAGAAATGACTTTAATTGTCGATGTCGATTTGAACTTATTGAAAGAACTTCACGAACATGGTAGCGTTAAAACGTTAAAAGACAGAAGATCTGACCTTTACGAAATTAAAAAATTGAATTCATGAAAACATGCCTCGAATGCTCAGCTAAAATTTTCGGCCGAGAAGACAAAAAATTCTGCTCTGACAGCTGTCGCAATGCCTACAATAACAAAATAAATAAAGATAGCACGAATTTCATGCGAAATATAAACAACAAGTTACGCAAAAATTACCGTATTTTGGCAGAGTTAAATGTAGATGGAAAATCTAAAGCTTCTCGAGACAAATTATTGACCAAAGGATTTGATTTTGAGTTCTTTACAAACATTCTGCAGACCAAGACAGGAAATACATATTATTTCTTGTATGACCAAGGTTATCGTTCCTTGGACAATGATTATTTTATGCTTGTTAAAAAAGAAATATAGTTAGTTTAATTTACCATGAGAAAAAACCCCACCTCAATTCTAGCCATAGTCTGCGTTTTAGCTTTACTTGGCATTATATACGCCACGATGATGCCGCAAGGAATCTCTAAAGACGACGAAGCTCTTGCTGAATTTTCGACTGAAAGAGCCTTAAATCAAGTCGAAATTATAGCACAAAAACCACACTATGTGGGATCGACCAATCACGAACTTGTTGCTAATTATCTTAAACTAGAATTAAACAGAATCGGATTAGAAACGAGTGTTCAGGAAGGTTTTACTCTAAATGATAAAGGCCTTTTGGTAAAGTCAAAAAATATTTTGGCCCGCATTAAAGGAACAAACAATACAAAAGCGCTTTTACTTCTTTCTCATTATGACAGTGCGCCACATTCCTTCTCAAAAGGCGCAAGCGACGATGCTTCTGGTGTCGCAACAATTTTAGAAGGTGTTCGCGCCTTTTTATACTCCAAACATCCTCAAAAAAACGATATTATCATATTATTTTCTGATGCAGAAGAATTAGGATTAAACGGTGCAGCTTTATTCGTAAACAAACATCCTTGGGCAAAAGACGTTGGTTTGGTTTTAAACTTTGAAGCAAGAGGAACTTCTGGACCGAGCTACATGCTGATGGAAACCAACAAAGGAAATCAAACCTTGGTTGAGGAATTTACTAAAGCAAAACCTTCTCATCCTGTTTCAAATTCTCTGATGTACAGCATTTACAAAATGCTTCCAAATGATACTGATCTAACCGTTTTTAGAGAACAAGGAAATATTCAGGGATTCAATTTTGCTTTTATCGATGGGCATTTCAACTATCACACGCAGCAAGATGATATTCAGCATTTAAACAAAACTACGTTAGCACATCAAGGCACTTACATCATGCCTTTGTTGAAATACTTAACAAACATTGACTTAAACCAGACAGAATCTACTGAAGATAATGTTTATTTCAGTGCTCCTTTTACCTTCATTAGCTATCCGTTTACATGGGTAATGCCAATGACACTGATTGCTCTTGGATTATTGGTCTTATTCATTTTTGTTGGAAAAGTAAAAAGAATCATCACTTTCACAGAAATATTCAAAGGTTTTGTTCCGCTTTTAGGGTCGATTATAATTGCTGGATTGGTCACATTTTTAGGATGGAAACTAATTCTAGAGATTTATCCGCAGTATTCTGATCTTCTAAACGGATTTACATATAACGGACATGCTTATATAGGCGCTTTTGTTACATTAAGCATTGCCATTTGTTTTGCATTCTACCACCATTTCTCCGAAGCCAAAACCACAATGAACCATTTTGTGGCTCCTTTACTGCTTTGGATTATCATTAATGCATTTTTAGCGAACAGCCTAACGGGAGCTGGCTTTTTAATTATTCCAGTTTATTTCGGAATATTGCTATTCGGAATATTTGTTTTTACACAACATTACAGTTTAGGAATGAATTTAATATTCTCTATTCCAGCTCTGGCTATAGTTGCTCCTTTTATTGTAATGTTTCCAATTGGTTTAGGTCTAAAAATTTTATTTGGAAGCGCAATCTTAACCGTTTTGCTATTCGGATTGTTACTGCCAATATTTGGAGCTTTTGCTAAAAAAGGCGCTTGGATTGTGGTTTTCTTCCTTACTTCTATCGCATTTTTCGCTTACGCCGGATATCATTCAGGATATGAACCTGGAAAAGCCAAATCAAACAGTTTATTGTATGTTTATAATGCCGACAACAATTCTGCGGTTTGGACAACTTATGATACCAATTTGGATGAATGGACGAAATCATATTTAGGCGAGAAAAGCCAAAAAGCAGTTGGTTTAAATACGCTTCCGCTAACAAGCAAGTACAATACAACATTTACTTACAGCGCAATTGCACCTGTAGTTGACGTTCCAAAACCTACAATTCAATTTTTAAGAGACAGCGTCATTGGAAATAATAGATACTTGAAAATTAAGATTACTCCAAACAGAAAAGTAAATCGTTATGACATTTTTGCCAATCCAAAAATGACTTTTTACAACTTTAAGGCAAATGGAGTTGCTACTTCAGGAGAAAAAACCAATCGTCTTGAACGTGAAGGTTCAAAAATATTATGTTATTATGTTGTAGGCAACGAACCGCTTGAAATGGAGTTCTACATCAACAAATCGGCTGTTTTTGATATGGATTTAATTGAAAGTTCTTTCGATTTAATGAGCAATCCGTTATTAAATGTTAAGCCAAGGGAAAATTGGATGATGCCAACTCCATTTGTATTGAATGATGCAGTTATGATTCAGCAGAAAATCAAAAGATACACACCACCAGTAAAACCGATTGAGCCCGTCGTTCCAGCAGATAGTTTAGCTGTTCCAAAAGACAGTATCAAAGCCGTTACACAGCCGCAACCTTAAAAAAATTAATGCTATGGCAACAAATGTTTGTACAATATTTTGAAGCTGTAATAAACCTTAAATAAAAGGCAGACCTAATTCTAAAGTCTGCCTTTTTTACTTTTTTAGCATGCGCATTCAATTTTCAAACCTTGTTTTTCGCCTTTTGTGCCTTCGGTTGCATATCCGTCAATCTTCCACCATTCTAGACCTCCGATTAATTCTTTTACTTTAAATCCAAGTTTTGTCATATTCAAAGCACCTTTTGTAGAAGCGTTACAGCCAATTCCTGTACAATACGTTACATACAACACTTCTTTGTCTAAATGTTTGGTCGTTTCTTCACTCATTTCGCGATGCGGAATATTAATCGCATTCGGAATATGTTCTTCATCGTAACCAAAAGCTCTTCTAGCATCAATTACAATAATTTTTTCGCCATTGTTTAAAGCTTCAAATAAATCGGATGGATCCATTTCATAAGCTAACTTGTTTTCATAATGTTTAATTTGTGCTTCCATTTTAATTGTGTTTTATTGATTTTGTTTTCCAAAAGTAGAAGATGATTTCATGCCATAAAAACGAAAAGATTTCATCAACAGCATTACTTTTTTTCATACAAAAGCCAGTTTAAAATTTTGTTTCTTTGTGTATTAATTCTTCAAAAATGGAAATACGCCACTTAAAATTGATAAAAGCAATCGTAGAAGAAGGAAGCATTACGAAAGCGATCGATAAACTTCATTTGACACAATCGGCTTTAAGCCATCAGCTCAAAGAAGCCGAATATCAATTGGGTACTGCTATTTTTTTGAGAGTCAACAAAAAATTAGTTCTCACAAAAGCAGGCGAAAAAGTCTATGATGTGGCCAATGAAATCCTTACTAAACTTGCTGAAACTGAAACTCAGATCAAACAAATGGTTTTTGGCGAATCTGGCGAAATCAGAATTAGTACCGAATGTTTTTCGAGTTATCACTGGCTTCCGTCCGTTTTAAAACAGTTTCATCTTTTATATCCCAATGTAGAATTAAAAATTGTAGCCGAAGCAACGCACATTCCGCTGCAGAAATTATTAGAAAATACTATTGATATCGCAATTGTAAGCGATACAATTAAAGACAATCATATAAAATACACCGAGCTTTTTCAGGACGAAATGGTAATGGTAGTTTCCGAAAATCATTCTTGGGCGGACAAAAAATACGTAGTTGCAGAAGATTTCATCAACGAACATCTGATTATTCATTCTCTTCCGCTAGAAACCGTTACCATTCATCAGTTTCTTTTGGCTCCAGCCAAAGTAAGTCCGAAGAAAATAACTCCGATGCCTTTAACAGAAGCTTCTCTAGAAATGGTAAAAGCCGATATGGGCGTAATGTCTATGGCAAAATGGGCACTGCAGCCACATTTAAAAAACAATCCGATTAAAGCAGTAAAAATTGGAAAGAGTGGTTTGAAACGAAAACACTTCATTGCAACGCGTGCCAATGAAAATTATCCCAATTACTTTCATCACTTCATCAGCTTTTTACAAAACGAAATCAACTTACAATGGAATATTCAATAAGAAACTGCGAAATAGCAGATTTACCCAAACTCATTGTTTTGCTACAAAAGCATGCCGAATTTGAAAAGGCTGAATTCTCTCCTGAAGGAAAAGAAGAAGGTTTGAAAAACGCTTTATTTAGCCAAAATCCTAAACTATTCTGTTTGGTTGTTACCACAGAAGAAACTATTGTGGGTTATGCATCCTATACTTTTGATTTTTCTACTTGGAACGCACAAACATTTCTCTACATGGACTGTTTATTTTTGGAAGAAGAAACAAGAGGTTTTGGAATTGGTGAAATTTTAATCGAAAAATTAAAAGAAATCGGAACCCAAAACAATTGCGTTAATATTCAATGGCAAACACCCGAATTCAATACAAGAGCCATTAAATTCTATAACAGAATGGGCGCAAAAGGAAAAGACAAAGTCCGATTTACATTAACTTTGTAAATCTTTTTTTGTTTCACGCAGATTTGGCAGATTGAGCAGATTCAATTTGAAATGATTATCTGCAAGATCTTCTTAAATCATTTTAAATCTGCGTGAAAAAAACTTTGCAACTCTGCAACTTTGTAACTTTGCATCTTAAAAAGAAAAAATGACAAAAATTAGTATACTTGGCTGTGGTTGGTTAGGACTTCCTTTAGCGAAAGCATTAATTGCAAAAGGAAATTCGCTAAACGGATCAACAACTTCGGAGAACAAACTTCCAATCTTAAAAGATGCAGGAATAAATCCGTTTCTTGTCATCCTGAGCGAAGTCGAAGGAAACTTTGAAAGCGGTGGAATTTCCGAGAACATTAATTCTTTTTTAGCCGAAAGCGAAATCTTAATCATAGATATTCCGCCAAAACTGAGAACAGTAGATCCAAGTTCTGAGAAGAAAGCTTTTGTCGAAAAAATCAAAAACCTAATTCCGTTTATAGAAAAATCAAAGATTCAGAAAGTGCTTTTTGTAAGTTCAACTTCTGTTTACGGCGATGATAATGGTCTTGTAACAGAAGAAACCATTCCAAATCCAGACACCGAGAGTGGGAAGCAATTACTTTTAGCTGAAAAATTGCTGCAAGAAAATCAAAACTTTGAAACTACTATTCTTCGTTTCGCTGGATTAATTGGTGAAGATCGCCATCCTGTTAAGTTTTTAGCTGGAAAAGAAAATATCGAAAATCCAGATGCTCCAATAAATTTAATTCACAGAAACGATTGCATCGGCATTATTGAAGCCATCATAAATAAATCCAAATGGAACGAGGTTTTTAATGCCGCTGCACCTTTTCATCCAACGAGAGAGGAATATTATACTCTAAAAGCTGCCCAAATGAATTTGCCTTTACCAAATTTTAGCTCTGAAAAATCGAATATTAAAAAGGCCATTTCAAGTAAAAAGATTGAAAACAGTCTAAACTATCAATTCAAGCTGGAGAATTATTAAAAAAACTTTGCGAACTTCGCGATAAATCTTTGCGCCTTTGCGGTTAAAAACTATGGAAACAGTTTTCATCAATTCGCCTCTAGGAATCACCAAAATTATTGGAGATGAAAAAGGTATTGCGGTAATTTCGGTGTCTGATGTTGGAACAAATGAAGTTTCTAAGGAAATTCCAGAAGTTTTAAAAGAAGCCGTTTTGCAGTTAAATGAATATTTTGAAGGCAAAAGAACCGATTTTGACTTAAAACTGAATCCGCAAGGAACCGAATTTCAACAGAAAGTCTGGAAATCTCTTCTTGAAATTCCATACGGAAAAACGGTAAGTTACATGGATCAAACAAAAAAACTGGGAGATGTAAAAGCAATTCGAGCTGTAGCTTCGGCAAATGGTAAAAATCCACTTTGGATTGTTGTGCCTTGTCACCGCGTTATTGGAACAAATGGATCTTTGACCGGTTACGCTGGCGGATTATCCCGTAAAAAATGGCTTTTAGAACACGAAAGCCCGTCTGCACAGCAAAGCTTGTTTTAGTATTTGCCACTAATTTCACGAATTCTCACTAATTTTTCTCCCCTTTAATTTTCTTTATTTTTGCATTTCGATGTTTAAATAAGAAAATTCATCAGGTTGCATATTTCATGATCCATAAAAAACCAAATTTGTGTACATTTATATCGGCAAAGAATTAGTGCAATTCGTGAAATTAGTGGCAAAAACCGCAACAAAAATATGATTGAAAAGATAAACCTTAATAACATTCTCTTTCTCGATATAGAAACTGTTCCTGAAGAAGAAAACTTCAATTCGCTTGACGCGGAAATGCAGTCGCTTTGGGATTTGAAAACGCAATATCAGCGAAAAGATGAGTTTACTCCAGAAGAATTTTACGAACGTGCCGGAATCTGGGCAGAATTCGGAAAGATAATTTGCATTTCGGTAGGCTTTTTTACGATCAAAGGAGATGTTCGCAATTTTAGAGTGACTTCTTTTTTTGGTGAAGAGAAAAAGATCTTGAAAGACTTTTCGAATCTGATCAACAATCATTTTAATCAGCCTCAGCATTTGCTTTGCGGACATAATTCGAAAGAATTTGATATTCCGTTTATTGCCCGCAGAATGATTATCAATCAAATGCCAATTCCTGATAAACTGAATTTATTTGGCAAAAAACCTTGGGAAGTTCCGCATTTAGACACTTTAGAATTATGGAAGTTTGGAGATTATAAGCATTATACATCTTTAAAACTATTGACGAAGATTCTTGGTGTGCCATCGCCAAAAGGCGATATCGACGGAAGTCAAGTTGCTCACGTTTATTATGTCGAAAAGGACATTGACCGAATTATTACCTATTGCGAAAAAGATACGATTGCTGTAGCTCAGATTTTCTTACGTTTACGCCGAGAAGATTTACTGATTGATGATGAAATAATTCATGTGTAACTTTAAAGTTGCTAAGATTCTAAGGTTCTGAGATGCTGGGTTTTTTAGCTACGCTGTTTAAATGAACTCAAATAACTTATATGGTTTAAAAAAATGATTCATTCCGAAATTTCACATCATCGCATGGCTTCTCAGAAGCTTTACCAGGAAAATCAATGTTCTCCTCAGGAAATTGTACATCATTTTGGCGCTATGCAGGCTCAGGATTATGCCATGGCAAAATGGGCGATTGGTTCTCGTTGCAATGCCTCTGAAAAAGAAATCGAAGAAGCAGTTAATTCTGGAAAAATTATTAGAACCCATATTCTTCGTCCAACTTGGCATTTTGTTTCGGCTGATGATATTTATTGGATGCTTGATCTCTCTGCCCCGCAAATAAAAAAACTTGCTATTTCTGGCGCTAAAAAATTTGGAGTGGATGAAAAAAAGTTGATTCAGATTAATACTACTATTGAAAAGCTACTATCAGGAAACAATCATTTGACTCGCGATGAAATTATGCAGGAGCTTAATATCAAAAAGACATCGAAAGAAGATTTTCTAGGTGCAGCCATTATGATGAATGCAGAATTGGATGGTTTGGTTTGTAATGGAAGAATGAAAGGCAAACAAATTACGTATGCTTTGCTTGAAGAAAGAGTTTCTAAACCAAAAACAAAACTGACTAAAGAAGAAGGATTAGCAAAACTCGCTCTGCGCTACTTTGAAAGTCACGGCCCAGCAACTTTACTTGATTTCTCATGGTGGTCTGGTTTCGCGCCAACAATTTGCCAAAAAGCAATTAACGCAATTGAGTTGCAATTAAACTCTATTACCATTGAAAATCAGACTTTTTGGCTTTCTAAAAACCGTTCTATGAAAGATAGCTTTCGTGAAAGCGTACATTTTCTGCCAGCTTTTGACGAGATTTTAATTTCATACAAAACGCGCGAAGCTTCGTTTTCTGGAGATCATCAGTCCAAAACTTTTACCAATAATGGCATTTTTAAGCCCATCATTTTAGAAAATGGAAAAGTAATCGGAATCTGGAAACGAACGATTAAAAAAGATCATGTAAAAATTGAAACCGAGTTTTTTAATGAAACTGAAAATTCAAAAAAAGAAATTCTTTTTGAAGGAATTAAAGCTTTTGAAACCTATTTGGAAACCAAAGTTGTGATTGAGTAATTAATTTTTAAAGTTTAAAAAAAAATCGAAAATTATTAAATGAATAAAAAAACTATCGTCCTTATTTTCTCATTCTTAGGAATCATTTCATTATTTCTTCCATATAATCAGGATACTATAATTGCTTGTGGCAAAGACTTCAGTTCAAAAGAGTATTATCATAATAGCTTTATAAATTTCATCACAGAATTCTCTAATAAAACACCGAATATTAGTGATATAACTGAAGCTTTCCTCATTCTTATTATTTATTTTTCACTTATTTTTTCTTCAATACTATTTTTATTTAATAAAATCAAAATTTCTATTTTTCTTATTTTCATAACATTGTTCTTAATGACAATCTCTTTCGTTAGCTCAAGAAATGATTTGCTTTTTGGATATTATTTAATGGCTCTTCATCAAATATTACTTTTGTTTTACATCATACAATCAAAAAACAAATTCGAACCCGCTTGAGTCTATCTTGAAAAATCAAATTTACTTTTGTAATTGTCATTGCGATTGATTTATTTAAATTTACAAAAAATTACAGTTATGGTATTAAGCAGATTTTGGTTAGTTATTTTTATTTCTTCGATTCTTTTTATTGTTGTCAGTTTATTTACGGCCAATACTTATACCATTGATTCTGTTCTGAATGGAAAAAAAGACGATCCTGTTTTAGTTTCTGAAAAATACATTGAAGAACTTCCGGCTTTCTTAAAAGACAGTATTCAAAAAGCTCCAGATCAAACCATGATCGTCAATCGTGATACGCTAAATGCCGACACAACGTATGTTTACAAAAACAAAACCGTAAAAATTTACAGCGGTCTTCAAAAATCTGACGGATTGCTACCAACTTGCAAAAGCACTTTAGTCGATTTAATTTTGCCTCTTATTGCCTATTTAGCCTTTTTCTGCGGATTAATGGAACTTTTAATCGTTTCTGGAGCTTCTGGAAACTTGGCAAAAGCCTTGAGTCCTGTATTTGTAAAAGTTTTTCCAAGCATTCCTAAAAATCATCCTTCGATATCTTACATGACCTTAAACTTTGCTGCCAATTTCTTGGGATTGGATTCGGCCGCAACACCTTTTGGATTAAAAGCAATGGAAAGTTTACAGGAAATAAACCCTGAAAAAGATAAAGCCAGCGATGCACAAATCATGTTTATGTGTCTTCATGCGTCTGGTTTAACCTTAATCGCAACTTCAATTATCGGTTATCGTGCCGCTGCAAATGCCAGCAATCCTGCTGATGTAATGTTGCCATGTATCATTACATCGTTTATCGGAACCATTGCCGCTTTCTTAATTGTCGGAGTAAAACAGAAAATCAATTTCAAAAGTGCTTCGCTTTTAATTGGCTTAATGGGATTAATTGCTGCAATTGTTGGTTTATTGATGTATGTGAATCATTTAGATTTAATTGGAAAAAACTATTTCACTTCTAACCTTTCTGGATTAATTTTATTGGCGATCATAGTGTTTACACTGATCTTTTCTTTCAGACATGAAAAAAAATTCAGAGAAGCAGACACTACCGTTTTTGACACATTTGTAGTAGGCGCCAATAATGGAGTTAAAACGGGAGTTACGATTTTTCCATACGTTTTAGGAATGTTAGTTGCGATTTCACTTTTTAGAAACAGCGGTTTATTTGAAATCATCAGTGACGCAATCGGATTTATCTTTTCGAATCTTGGTGTAAGCAAAGAAATTACAAATGCACTGCCAGTTGCAATGCTTCGTCCGTTTAGTTCTGCAGGTTCAAGAGGCTTCTTAATTGATTCTATGAATACTTTTGGAGCCGATTCGTTAACGGCTAGATTGAGCAGTATTTTTCAATGCAGTGCCGAAAGTACATTTTATGTTATTGCGGTTTATTTTGGTTCTGTAAATATCAAAAACACTCGTTACGCATTAGGCACAATGCTTCTAGTAGATTTAATCTGTGTTATTACAGCAATTTTTGTAGCCACTTGGTTTTTCTAATAAGCGTCAAAAAAATATAAAATTATTTTTACAAAAGCCTTTATAACAATAGATAAAGGCTTTTTTATTAAAGTTTTAATACAAGATACCGACATGAATTAGACGCATTATCTTACATTATTTTTTCTTTTTTTGTAAAAACCTCTTAGAATTTTATATTTTAGAGCCTTCTAAGAATAAAACAATTAAATATTCCCCCAAATATGTTTAAATGGTTTTTAAGTAAAAAGAAGGGCTCTAAAAGTCCCGAAAAAATCGAATGCGTAGCAGAAGCACAACCTACAGAAAAAGCTGAATCTGCGCAAAGCAAAGTCGATTCTAATAAAATTGACTGGCTTATTAATGATTCGCTTCTTGCCTTTATGCCTCGCGAATTATTTATGCACTACTCTGATTCTACTACTGTAAAAGATCTTCAGGATCCGTCGTGGCAAAATCAAGGACTCTACTTTTGGAAAGAAAAGGAAGCTTTTGAAAACAAATCACTTCCAGGTTTTTTTGAAACTATGGAACAAAAATTATTTGTGATTAACGAGGTGCCAGATTACATCTCGCTGGTTTCAGGAAAGGCCATGCCTTGGTTTGGAATGCCTGGAGGTGGCGAAAAATTCTTTTTTAGATATGACGAAAGCACTCCGGTAACTATTGAAGAAGCACATAAACTCAATATTATCAATTATGTTGAAATTGTGGAATTGAATCAGGACAACCTTAGCGTTCTAAATGACAGAGATAATTATTGCTTTTTAATAGATCCTAACGAAGTTAAGTATGAAGATCAGCTTTTTTATCTTAATGGCGAAAAAATCTCATTGGCAGAACTTTATCAAAAAAAGAAACTTTTAGTTCTATCTGTTGAATAAAATCACTTTTGAATTATAATTATGAAAATCCACACTCTTTTCTTCCTGCTTGTTTTAGTCGGATGCCAAAAAACAAAAACTACAGAAGCAACTCAAATTGCAGAAATCATAGAACCGCAAGAAATATTGGAGGTTACAAATGATGAAAAAATCATTAAGACCGATACTGTAGCCATTTATACCGACGGAACAGAATCGTCTACAGATTACATTCTGGCGCATTTGGTAGACCAGCAGGCAGACAAAGACAGTATTGTTACCGTAAAATATCGATTAGATTTTTATCAGAATAAAACCAAAACCGCGTCTTCAAAAATCGCAATAAAAGGCTTTGAAAAAGGTTCTGAATGGATAGCGTCTTATGGACTTACCTCTGAAACTTCTAAAAATTCTCCATTTATACAAATTTCTGTGGGTTATCCTGCCTGTGGCTATTCGCATGAAAACTATTTATACTACCTAAAAAGTAAAGACTTACAGTTGGTTCACCAATGGAGCACAATGTCTGACAGCGGTTGGGGAAGCTGGGTTGAAATAGTGAACCCTTCCACCAATTCTGACCCGAAATCATTTTATTGCAAAACCGTTGCATTTGTGCCTGCGGATGAAGATGAGAACCTTGACATGGGAATCCTTTCTCACTCAGATTCAATATCTTTTGAATTAACAGACAACAAATGGAAAAAGATGTTACTGTCTGCGAAAGACAAACCTTACTTCGAAAAAAAGATGACGTTTGATCAATTTAATAGCGTAGAATAAAAATCATAAAACTGCTCAAGAGTTCTTATTCAAATTCTTTCTTAGGTAAATAATTTCTAAATTTGTAAAAAAACAAAACAATGATTGATTTTATATACCAAGATCCTTATCCGATCTTAAAAGATGATACGCAGTACCGCAAAATCACTTCTGATTTTGTAAAAGTTGAAAAATTTGGAGAACGTGAAGTTTTAACTGTTGACCCAAAAGGTTTAGAGTTATTGGCAGAAGAAGCTTTGACTGATGTTTCGTTTATGCTGAGAACATCTCATTTGCAAAAATTAAGAAAAATTCTAGACGATCCAGAAGCTACAGACAATGACCGATTTGTGGCTTACAATTTATTGCAAAATGCATCTGTAGCTGCTGAAGGTAAGTTGCCAAGCTGCCAGGATACGGGAACTGCGATTGTAATGGCCAAAAAAGGCGAAAGCATTTTTACTGGTGTTGATGATGCAGAATGGTTAAGCCGCGGTATTTTCAATACCTATCAAAAAAGAAATTTACGTTATTCGCAGATCGTTCCGATTTCGATGTTTGAAGAAAAAAATTCAGGATCAAATCTTCCGGCTCAAATTGATATTTATGCTAAAAAGGGAACTTCTTACGACTTTTTGTTTATGGCAAAAGGTGGAGGATCTGCAAACAAAACGTATTTATACCAACAGACAAAATCTTTGTTGAATGAAAAATCGATGGACGAATTCATTCGCACAAAAATCAAAGATTTAGGAACTTCGGCTTGTCCTCCATACCACTTGGCTTTGGTAATTGGCGGAACTTCTGCTGAAGCTAACTTAAGCGCTGTTAAAAAGGCTTCTGCAGGATATTATGACAATCTTCCAACATCTGGAAACATGGCTGGCCAAGCTTTCCGTGATCTTGAATGGGAAGAAAGAGTACAGAAAATCTGTCAAGAAAGTGCGATTGGAGCGCAGTTTGGCGGAAAATATTTCACTCACGACGTACGTGTAATCCGTTTGCCTCGTCACGCGGCTTCTTGTCCGGTTGGATTAGGGGTTTCTTGTTCTGCTGATAGAAATATTAAAGGAAAAATCACTAAAGATGGAATCTTTGTTGAGCAATTGGAAACAAATCCAAAACAATTTTTACCAGAAACAGCTCCGCATTTAGAAGCGCCTGTAGAAATTGATTTAGATCAGCCAATGGCAGATATTTTGGCTAAATTGTCTCAATATCCAGTTAAAACTCGTCTAAAATTAAACGGAACTGTAATTGTTGCTAGAGATATTGCTCACGCAAAAATCAAAGAATTGCTAGACGCTGGAAAACCAATGCCTGATTATTTCAAAAATCACCCAGTATATTATGCTGGTCCCGCAAAAACCCCAGAGGGAATGGCTTCAGGAAGTTTCGGGCCGACAACTGCTGGCCGTATGGACGTTTATGTGGATGAATTCCAAAAAAATGGCGGAAGTATGATTATGCTTGCAAAAGGAAACCGAACTAAACAAGTAACCGATGCCTGCAACAAATACGGCGGATTCTACTTAGGTTCTATCGGAGGTCCTGCTGCTATTCTGGCGCAAGACAACATCTTAAAAGTTGAAGTTGTTGATTTTGAAGAGTTAGGAATGGAGGCTGTTCGTAAAATCACGGTTAAAGATTTCCCTGCATTCATTATTACGGATGATAAAGGAAATGATTTCTTTGCAAACTTGTAAAAGTGTTCTGCCACAAAGACACTAAGACACAAAGTTTTTTTATAATAAAAGCCACCTATTGGTGGCTTTATTTTTTCTTCTTTTTCAAAACATCTTTGCGTCTTTGAGCCTTCGTGGCCAATTAAGCGCTTAAATCTTGTTTTTCAAAAGCTATAAAATGTGATATTTCGCCTTTTAAGTTATACACTGGCGAAGCCTCTATTTTGCATTTATAAGTCTGTCCGTTTTTTCTATAGTTTTCTAGGGTTTTTGCGAAAGGAATCTGTTTTTTTACCGCTTCCCTTATTTCTTTTAAATCTTTTTGGGAAGTTGCCGGACCTTGAAACATCTTTGGCGTCCTGCCCAAAACTTCTTCCTCTTTGTAACCCGTCATTCTTTTTATTCCGCTTGAAGCGAAAACTATTCTCAGATTTAAATCAGTCACCAAAACCACTTCTTGTTTAATTCTTTCTCGAATATTGAGCTTTTTCTCATCCCAGACAAATTCATCTGAAATCTTACTGACTCTCTCCAAGTCACTGCTTAAGGCTTTTAGCTCATTTAGATATTCATAATGAAAATCCCAAGATAAGATTGGAACTGAATTTCGCTGCACTAGATCATCAGAATTTTTATTTTTCATACTAAAACAATTCAGAAGATGAATGGATCTTTTCCCTCAAAGATAGCAGAAAAATTTTGTTATGAGAAGTGCTGAATCTTAATATACGATTAAAAAATATCGTCAAAATGTAAATTTCAACTGCACAACAACTGCCTTCTTAACCTCTGTATTCAAGTTACTTAACGAAATTCCAAGCAGCCTGACCGAATCTTTCATTTTCTCCTGATACAGTAATTCTTCAACATTTTCCATAATCAGACTTTTATCAGAAATAAAATAAGGTAGTGTTTTGCTTCTTGTCTGCTGCGAAAAATCGCTGTATTTAATCTTGAGCGTAATTGTTTTTCCTGAAACATTATATCGCTTGAGACGTTTTTCTAATGAACCTGCAATTCGTTCCAATTGTTCCATCATAAAAATCTCAGAAGACAAATTCACATCAAAAGTATGTTCTGCCGCGACAGATTTAGCGATTCGAGAAGATTTAACTTCGCTATTATGAATACCTCGAACAACATGGTAATAAAAAGCCCCCGATTTACCGAAATGTTTCTCTAAAAAATCCAAAGACTTGCTTTTCAAATCTGTTCCTGTAAAAATTCCTAGTTGATACATTTTTTCTGTCGTGACTTTTCCGACTCCATAAAATTTACGGATTGGAAGATCTTCCAGAAAAGCTTCGACTTCATCCGGATTTACGGTTTTTTGCCCGTTTGGCTTATTGTAATCACTGGCAATTTTGGCAACAAATTTATTGACTGAAATACCTGCTGATGCCGTCAACCCAACTTCATTAAAAATTCTTGTTCTGATTTCCTGTGCGAGAAGACTTGCGCTAGGGTTTCCTTTTTTGTTTTTGGTCACATCCAAATAAGCTTCGTCAAGCGAAAGTGGCTCAACTAAATCGGTGTATTCATGAAAGATTTTATGAATTTTGGATGAAATCTCTTTATAGCGGTCAAATCTTGGTCTGACGAAGATAATTTCCGGACAGTATTTTTTGGCTAAAACTCCACTGATGGCACTTCGAACGCCAAACTTTCTAGCTTCATAACTTGCCGCCGAAACCACGCCCCGATTCTCTGAACCGCCAACTGCAACTGGCTTTCCTCTTAACTCTGGATTGTCCATCTGCTCTACCGATGCATAAAAGGCATCCATATCAATGTGAATAATTTTACGATATGTTGGTGTTTCAGACATATTGCAAATTTAAAAAGGAAAAACAATAAAAAAACGCTGTAAATAGTTATAAATCATATCAATTTTTAAAGAATGCGAATTCGATGAGTCCAAACCAATTATTCTTTCTATTTTTGTTCTTCTACTCGAAAAATTAAATAATGCGAACATTTGTTATAGGTGACATTCATGGCGGATTACTTGCACTTGAACAAGTTTTGTCAAGAGCCAAAGTTACTACTGAAGATACCCTCATTTTTTTGGGCGATTATGTTGACGGCTGGAGTCAGTCTGTTGAAGTAATTGACTATTTGATTGATTTAAAAAGCAAACAAAACATCATCTGCATAAGAGGAAACCATGACCAGCTTGCTTTGGACTGGTTGGAAGAAAGACACGATGATTTTGATGAGGAAATGTGGTACAAGCATGGCGGAAAAGCTACAGTTGAAGGCTACGCTAAAATTTCTGCGGAGAAAAAAAGAGCTCATATCGAATTTCTAGAAAATCTTCAGGATTATTATCTTGATGATCAGAACCGTTTGTTTGTTCATGCTGGTTTTACCAATTTGAATGGTGTAAAATGGGAATATTTTTCAAAACTATTTTATTGGGACAGAACACTTTGGGAAACAGCTCTTTCATTAGACCCAAAATTAAAAGAAGACGACTTACACTATCCTAAAAGATTTACCGTTTACAAGGAAGTTTATATTGGCCACACACCTGTTACCCGAATCGGCGAAACAGTTCCTGTAAATAAAGCTTGTGTTTGGAACGTAGATACAGGCGCTGCATTTAGAGGTCCGCTTACGATTTTAGATGTCGACACAAAGGAATATTGGCAAAGTGAACCATTAAACGAACTCTATTTTAACGAAAAAGGTAGGAATTAATTTATTTAAAAATTACATTTGCGCCACAATAATTAATCTTAAATTTTTATGAAAAAGGTTATTACACTTTTGTTCTTAGTGACATTCGGATTTGTTAATGCTCAAGAAGCTTTCAAAGGAAAGGGAGATATTAAAGTAAACGTAGGAGCTAATTTACAAGATGGTGGTTCTGGAATTCAAGGTTCTGTTGATTTTGGTTTAGGAGAAAATTTCTCTTTTGGTTTTGTTGCTAACTATATCCTAGGATTTGATAATTTTAATGGTTTCTACCATGGCAGCACAAATCCTTATCACGATGCTGAACCAGATTTCTCTGATCGTTTTGATGCAAAAGCAAGAATCAATGCTAACTTATCTAGTGTAATTGGTGTAAAAGAATTGGACGTTTACCCTGGATTAAGCTTAGGTTTACATAATTTCGGCGGACATGTTGGTGGTCGTTATTTCTTTACTGACGGATTTGGTGTTTTCACAGAAATCGGGTTCCCAATTGCAAAATACGGTTCAAATAATGATCCTTTTTATCATTTGAATAATCAAGCTACTTTTAGTTTAGGAGCTTCTTTCAACTTATAGTTTTTTTGCCACAAAGGCACTAAGTCACAAAGTTTTTTAAAAGATAAAACCGCCTTATTGGGCGGTTTTCTTTTTTTTGCTTTAAAAAATTTACTTTGAGTCTTTGTGCCTTTGTGGCAATTTCTCCTAAATAGACATCTCAGGAATTTCGCCTTCAATGATCAAATCAGCTTCGGTTGAAGCGATGATGTGCTCGACGGAGACGCCTGGCGCTCGTTCTAAGAGCTTAAAACCTTTTTCAGTTACTTCGAGAACCGCAAGCTCCGTTACAACCTTTTTAACGCATCCTACACCTGTTAATGGCAAAGTGCATCGTTTCAAGATTTTTGACTCTCCTGCTTTGTTAACGTGCATCATGGCCACGATGATATTTTCGGCGGAAGCCACCAAATCCATTGCGCCTCCCACTCCTTTTACCATTTTCCCTGGAATCTTCCAGTTAGCAATATCTCCGTTTTCAGAAACTTCCATAGCTCCAAGAATTGTCAAATCTACTTTCTGGCTTCTGATCATTCCAAAACTGAAAGCCGAATCAAAAAAACTTGCACCCGGAAGCGTTGTGATGGTTTGTTTTCCTGCATTGATAATATCTGCATCTTCTTCTCCTTCAAACGGAAAAGGTCCCATTCCAAGAACCCCATTTTCACTTTGAAATTCTACCGCAATATCTTCTCGAACATAATTTGCTACTAAGGTCGGAATTCCAATTCCTAAATTAACGAAGTATCGGTCTTTTACTTCTTTAGCAATTCGTTTTGCTATATCTTCTTTTGTTAACATATCTCTAATGTGTTAATTAGTCAATTTGATCATTAGATAATTTGCTTGAATTTTCTAATTGACAAATTATCTCAATTATCTAATTTCTAGCTCTTACAGTTCGTTGTTCAATTCTCTTCTCAAATTTTTCTCCCTGAAAGATACGCTGTACCATAATTCCCGGAATATGAATTTGATTTGGATCTAAAGAACCAACAGGAACCAATTCTTCGACTTCTGCAATTGTAATTTTCCCTGCGCCCGCCATACAAGCATTGAAGTTTCTTGCTGTTCCTTTGAAAATCAGATTTCCCGCTTCATCGCCTTTCCAAGCCTTCACAATAGCAAAATCGGCTTTGAAAGCTTCTTCCATAATGTGCATTTTTCCGTTGAATTCGCGAGCCTCTTTTCCTTCTGCCACTTCAGTTCCGTAGCCTGCGGGTGTAAAGAATGCCGGAATCCCGGCTTGAGCCGCACGACAACGTTCTGCAAGAGTTCCTTGTGGGGTTAATTCAACCTCTAATTCCCCAGAAAGCATCTGACGCTCAAATTCTGCATTTTCTCCCACATAAGAAGAAATCATTTTTTTGATCTGCTTTTTCTGAAGCAATAATCCCAAACCAAAATCATCAACTCCTGCATTATTAGAAATACAAGTTAAATCTGAAATCGATGTGTTTACCAATGCTGCAATTGTATTTTCAGGAATACCGCATAATCCGAAACCGCCAAACATGATGGTCATGCCATTTTCAATTCCTTCAATAGCTTCCTGAACGCTATTTACTTTTTTTGTTATCATAACAAACTATCTTTATTGCTGAATATTTTTGATAAAAATAAGATTTTTAGATTGAATTATAACGATTTCGTAAAAATAAAACCAAAATAAAAATCCCTTTACTAATCTTCTAAAAAGAATTGTAAAGGGATTGAAATAGTTAGATAAATCTTATTGCAACTTTGTTACAATTCAAACTCATCGGTGTTTTGTTCGGTTTGTGTAGTATCTTTTACGACAGCTGGCCTTTGATAGCAATCTACTTTTATTGAAAGGTTTGCTGGACGTTCAAATTCAGATTTTGAAATCTGAAGATCTTTATCGGCGTAACACTTTTTCATATAATAACCCCAAACTGGTAAAGCTGCAGTAGCTCCTTGTCCGTAAGTCAAACTTTTGAAACGTGCTGAACGATCTTCACATCCAACCCAAACTCCAGTTACTAAGTTTGGAACCATTCCCATAAACCAACCATCAGATTGATTTTGCGTTGTTCCTGTTTTACCTGCAATTGGGTTTGTAAACATATATGGGTAACCTGTCCAACGGTTGTCTCCACTTCCTCCGCCTTGCGTACGTAAACGTACACCTGAGCCACTTTCTGTTACCCCTTGAAGCAATTTAATTACTGCAAAAGCAATATCTTTATTTAAAACGTCATGAGACTCCGGAATTGGTTCGTAAATAACCTCACCACTTTTGTTCTCAATTCTGCTTAAAAACTGTGGTTTTACATAAACTCCTTGGTTTGCAAATGTGCTATATGCCGCAACCATATCTTCAACCGTAATATCAACTGCACCTAATGCGATTGAAGGCTGAACCGGAATTTCTGTTTTAACTCCTAATTTTTTAGTTAATTCTACAACCGCTTCTGGACTTGTTCTGTCAATTAATTTAGCAGAAACTGTATTGATAGAAGCCGCCAAAGCTTGTTTTAAAGTCACCATTCCTCTGTATCTATAATCAGAGTTTCTTGGCTCCCAATCTTCTGTAACGTGGTGACGACCTTTGTGAATCATAAACGGTCCGTCCAAAATAGAATCGCAAGGAGACATATTCAGTTCCTCGATTGCAGTTGCATAAACGAAAGGCTTGAAAGTAGAACCAACTTGTCTTGCTCCTTGCCCTACGTGATCGTATTGGAAATATTTGTAATTGATTCCTCCAACCCAAGCTTTAATTGCTCCTGTCTGAGGTTCCATTGACATTAAACCAGATTGCAAAAAGTGCTTGTAATAACGAATAGAATCTAATGGCGTCATTACTGTATCTCTTTCTCCTTTCCAAGTAAAGACACGCATTTTTGTTTTTACTTTGAATGAAGCAATGATATCATCTTCGCTTTTGTCCATTTCTTTCATTTGTGCCCATCGAACAGAATTCTTCATCGCCTGCATCATAATTCTGTCTGTCTCAGCTTGCGTGATATTTACGAAAGGAGCGTTTTTATTGTTTTTTTGATCAATGAAAAACTGCTGTTGAAGGTTTTGCATGTGAGCTGCAACCGCTTCTTCAGCATAAGTTTGCATTCTAGAATCTATCGTTGTGTAGATTTTAAGTCCGTCTTTGTAAATATCGTAATCCGATCCGTCTGGTTTTTTATTTTCTGCAACCCATTTCTTCATGTAATCACGAAGATACTCTCTAAAATAAGTCGCTATACCCTCACGGTGGCTTTCCAGTTTAAATTTCAACGTAATTGGCAATGCTTGAAGTCTTTCTTTTTCAGCTTCTGAAATCATTTTTGCTTTTGCCATTTGAGATAAAACCACATTACGACGGTTTTTTACTCCTTGTGGATTACGAACAGGATTGTACAGTCCTGAGTTTTTGAACATTCCAACCAAAATAGCCGATTCGTCTATGGTCAAATCTTTTGGATCTTTAGAAAAATAAGTTTGCGCTGCAGAACTAACTCCAACAGAATAATTTCCGAAATCATAAACGTTGCAGTACATCGCTAAGATTTCATTCTTTGTATATTGTCTTTCCAAACGAATGGCGATAATCCATTCCTTTATTTTTTGTACAATTCTAAAAGGCAAAAACTTAGATCCTTCACCATGAAACAACTGTTTTGCAAGCTGTTGTGTTAAGGTACTCGCACCTCCATTTGTTCCTAAACTAAAAACAGCTCTTAAAGTTCCACGTCCGTCAATTCCCGAATGTTCGTAGAAACGTGCATCTTCAGTGGCAACAAGCGCTTCAACCAGATTTTTTGGCAAATCTGAATATTTAAGCTGAGATCTGTTGGTTTTGAAATATTTACCTAACACCACTCCGTCAGAAGAAATAATCTCTGTTGCAAGATTAGAATCTGGATTTTCTAAATCTTCAAACGAAGGCATAGAGCCAAATAAACCCCAAGAGGCAAATAAAAAGAAGGCCAAAACTCCTAAAAGAGAGTATGCAAAAACTCTCCAGAATTTCTTTTTATAGTAATTAATATCCTTATTTGATTGATTGTTTTTTTTAGCAGCCATAACTATTTATCTAATCTTTTTGTTCTATTCTAAAACCAACGTCTGTAATTCCTTGTAAAGCTTCAACACCAGGAATTTTACCCGATTGTCTAACAGCTTGTTTGATGTGAACTTTGTATTTTCCTCTAAACTTTACATCTTCTTTATAATACAGTTTACTTTCTTTTATATCTGAAAATCCGTTTCCAAGTAATGTTCCGTCAGGCTCAGCCATTTGGTATTCTAAGGTATCCACTTTTGTAAACCCGTTTGGCATTTCAATTGAAACAATCAAAAACAAATTATTAAACGGATAATTGTTGTTATCTCGTATGTTTACAAAAGCATTGTATCTTTTTGTAGAATCTAAAACCGGCAAATCAAAGGTTATAATACTGTCTTTGTGCCAAGCACTTCCGACAGATTTATACTCATCGAATACTCTTTTTTTGTCGCACGAAAAAAGAAGTATCGCTGCCAACAGAAGAATTCCGCTATTTTTTATTCTCATTTTTAGTATTCGTTATTGGTTTTCTAGGTTCAGCAGGTTTATTTTCGTTAGAATTCTGCTTATTCGGATTATTTTTATTCGAATTATGCTTCTTCTTATTCTTATTCGGATTGTTTGGCTTATTTCCATTGCCATTGTTCGCGTTTCCATTATTCGGATTATTATTTCCTGCTAGTTTAGCGTTATTGGCATTTTTTTCCTGCTGTGGTTTTACTGGAGTTGCAACGCCAGCTGGTTCAGCGTTTTGTTTACGCTTGCGATTTGGTTTTTTCTTTCTTTTTGGCTGGTCAAAACGAGTCAAGCTCTCTTGCCCCATTGCATTATTGAAGTCTTTTTCTGGTTCTGAGGTAACCTCAACAGCAAAATCTTCTAAAGAAGAGACTTTGTTTTTCAGTTTGTTTTCTGCAATAATTTCTTTTACCTGATCAATTTTTAAAACGTGCCAGTTTGCGAAATTATTTGTGTAAGCAAACCACATTAATCCTTTAAAAATATCTTGTTTTTGGCAAACAGCATCTCCTTTTTCAGTGATTAATTTTGTGTCATAATCAGGAAAATCTTTTAATGCGTCCATGTAAGTGTCTAATTCATAGTTTAGACAGCATTTTAATTTTCCACATTGCCCTGCTAATTTCTGCGGATTTAATGATAATTGCTGATAGCGTGCTGCAGAAGTATTTACACTTCTGAAATCTGTTAACCAAGTCGAACAGCAAAGTTCACGTCCGCAAGAACCAACTCCACCCAAACGAGCCGCTTCCTGACGGAAACCCACTTGTTTCATTTCTACTCTAGTGCTGAATTCTTTAGCAAAATCTTTAATCAGCATTCTAAAATCGACACGATCATTTGCTGTGTAGTAAAAAGTCGCTTTTGATCCGTCTCCTTGAAATTCGATATCCGAAATTTTCATTTCCAATTTGTGCTGAATCGCCAATTCACGTGCACGAACTTTCATTGGTTCTTCACGATCACGAGCTACAGACCAGATGTCAATGTCTTTTTGAGATGCTTTTCTATAAATTTTTGGAACATCATTACTTTCATAATTCACTCCCTTTTTCTTCATTTGAATCTTTACCAATTCTCCTGTAAGGGTCACAATTCCAATATCATGTCCTGGCGAAGCAACAGTTGCTACAATATCGCCAATACTTAAAGTTAATTTCTCTGAATTTCTAAAAAATTCCTTGCGTCCGTTTTTAAAACGAACCTCAACACAATCAAAAATCGCCTCTCCATTAGACGGACTCATGTTAGAAAGCCAGTCAAAAACCGTCAATTTATTGCAGCTATCGGTGCCGCAAGTCCCATTATTTTTACAACCTTTTGGTGCGCCACCATCTGAGGTTGAACAACTTGTACATGCCATAATTATATATGTAGTGCTGCCAAAACGCAGCTTAAGTTCATAAACGTTTGATCGGTAAAGATAGTATTTTTTTTATTTGGCTATTTATAGATTAGTTGTAAAGGGTTGTTAAATAAAAAATGACTGGATTTATAAAAATAACTTATCCAAAATTCTCTGCAAAAAACATTCTATTCTTCTCTAAATAAAAATCTTATTCTGTTTGTTTTATGACTTATTGAGGTCGTTTTTAATTTTTTTCGAAATTAATTTTGCATTTCTTTTGAAAAGAAAAAATTAGAACCCTATCAAAAAAATCATGAAATTAATTCTTGAAGAATCTGAACAAAAACTAACTATAAAAGAAATTAGTGAATTTGAAAAACTTTTTAATTGTTCCTTACCCAATTCATTTAAAGAATTTTATCTTTTAAATAATGGAGGTCATTATACAGAAGAAAATCAAAACCGTTTTATCTTAGGTGGATTTAATTCAATAAAATATGGAGATCTTCCTATTGAAAAGCTTTATACAGATTTAATTGAAGATTTCAATAAATTAAGTCAAATGATTCCATTTGCATATGATTATGGAGGGAATTGTTTTCTATTATCTTTAAAAAAAGAAGATTATAATTCAATATTTCTTTGGTTAATGGATGAAAAAGAACTTGTATTTGTGTCTCGATCTTTTGATTTATTTATTTCTGATTTGAAAAATGATTGTAAAGGATAATTCGGTTTCTCTACTCAAGCGAGCATGAGAACACAAGTTTTATAAAATTGAGATTATTGATTTAGAAACCGTTCATGAGCAAGATGCTCGCGCTAGCAGGAGATAATCAAAAACATAAACTTTAATTTTAAATGGATTCAAAACAATTATTTAGATTATTTAACAGCAAGTTTTTTAAGGCAAATTGGTTGGATGAAAATGGCAAATTGGCTCAAAACGATGGTGAAGTAAAATGGTTTTATTGTGGAATTAATCAAGATTTTAATTCCGAAATAGTTAACGAAACAATTAATAAAACTTTTGAAGAAGATGAAGTTTATCTCTTTATTTCATCAAATAAAAGTTCATTGGTTTCAAAATCAATTGTTGTCGAAGAAATCGGCAAAATGTTGCATAAAAAAGAAATTGGTGTAATGAATAAATCATGCACAAAAATTATCCATTTTACTACCTACGGAGTCTTTAGTAGTGGAATAATTAGAGATTTTCCTAAAAGCCGTTTAAGAACTGTTGGAACACCTCTAAAGGTAGTATTTCACGCAAACATTTTGGATTCAAGCACCGAGAAAGTTGCGGATGCCATTGAAGATCATTTCTCTAATCTTGAAGAGGAATTACACAGAGATTATAGCGGCATTTTGGAACATCTTTGGATTGATTTAGAATTAGTTGAAAGTCATTTAAAAAGTAGGGATTCTTGGCATTTTCGTTTTCAAAAAAGAGTTGATAATCCAGAATCTCATACCGAATTATACTCCTACAACGTAGGTCATTATAGTGTTAAACCAGATTTTGAAAAGCTAAGAAAGCTTTCATCTGAAACATCAATTTGCTCATATATATTTGAGTTATTATATGAATCGACTCAAGTTTTAGTCAATAAGCAAAAAAAACTTGATGGATTTAATGCAACTGCATTTCGACAGGATTTTTTATCTGCTTGCAAAAAGTTAGGATATATTGATTGATAAAACCCCCATAGTAAAAACCCTATTTTTCCTTCAAAGCAAAATAGGTTTTTTTCTTTAAATATAATTTTCATCTATTTTTTTTCAAAAAATCAGACGGAAATAGAACCTAAAATATACTTTCTGTCTATTTTATACTCTAAAAAGCTATTTTAAATTTTTATCCTGAAATATATTTCTCATTTTTATGTTTTATCTTACAACGTGGTTTGTTAAGTCAACAATTACAAACCAAACTTGGAATTAAAACTTATAATCATTTTTAAATATATTTCGAATGCAAACACAAAACCAGATTGAAAATTTCCTTTTTCAGGAAAAATTTGACAAGGCCAGAGAATGCCTAAATAACGGAGAAACCTTTAATGATCAATATCTTAAAAAACAATTTTTCTCAAATATCTGCCAAAATTATAGAAACCCGATAGCGCGGATTTGCAATCCGTGCCCGCAACAGTAAGACGCAAAACAAATCATTAAAATAAAAGTTACACAAATTAATGTACTTTTAAATTTACAAAGAGAATAAACCAATCTTTGAGGGCACGGATTGCAAATCCGCGCTATCCTTGCTGAGATAAATCTGCGCAATCGGGAAAAACTTTTTAACGAAACAAATTATGAATAATATCTGGAAAAAAGTAAGAACTGTAACATTACCAAAACCTGGAAATGTCGGCACCATAGAAAAAGACGAAACATACTATTCACTAGATGGAAAAACTATTTTATATAATGGATATATCATAAAAGATGCAGACTTCGAAACCTTTGAATATTGCTTTAGTTTTGCAAAAGATAAAAACAAATGTTACAGAGCTGATTCTATATACAAAGACGCGGATCCAAAAACTTTTATAGTATTAAATTATCACTTTGCTAAAGATAAAAACAATATTTATTCACTAGGCGGTATCGTGAAGAACCTAGATTATCAAACCTTTGAAATATTAGATTGCGAATATATATCGAGCAGTGACGAAATAAGGAATTCAAAATTATCATTTAGCAGCGATAAATCTGGTATCTGGTGGATGGATTATTATTCATACAAACCGGTTTTAATAAAAGGTACAAACAAAAGTACCTTCAAACGAATAGATGAATGTTTTTCTAAAGATGATAAACATATTTATTTCGGTGGCACACGCCTACCAAAAGCAAATCCCTTAACGTGGAAAAGATTGCATGAAAACACCTATTACTCCCAAGACCTAAATAGAATTTATTTTACTAAAAACTTACTAAAACAAGCCGATGTAGATACATTCGAAGTACTGTCAATTCCAATAAACACAGGATTATTTTCTTATGCCAAAGATAAAAATTGGGGTTATATGACTGGTAGTGTAATATCTCACGAAGAATTGGAGCAAATTATTAAAGAAGGCCTTTGGTAAGCTTTTGTTCAACACTTAAATCTAAATATAAAATACTCATTCTCTCTCTATTTCTTAACACAAAAACCCCTTTTTAATTTTAATCCTAAAATATATTTACGATTTTTATGTTTTATCTTACAGTACGGTTTGCGAAGCCAACAATTACAAGCCAAATTGCAATTAAAACTTATCATCATTTTTAAATATATTTCAAATGCAAACACAAAACCAGATTGAAAGTTTCCTTTTTCAGGGAAAATTTGACGAGGCGAGAGAATGCCTAAATAACGGAGAAAACTTTAACGATCAATATCTTAAAAACAATTTTTCTCAAATATCTGCCAAAATTATAGAAGCCAAAGAAATTGATTTCATTGAAAGACTAATAAAAGCGGGTTTTATCGAAACTGATATCTACGAATTGGACAGTTTTGACAAATCTATATTCAATTCTCTTTTCCGAAATATAAAAAATGACGATGAATCCCTTTCTTTTTTCAAAGAAATAATGGGGAAAGTGGACAATTTTAACGACGAAATCAGCGATCAGACTTTATTGGGATACGCTATCGAAAAAGAAGCAGTTCCAGAATTGATTAAAATTCTAATAGAAGATTTCGGTTGCAATGCACAATACAAAAACAATGCGCAGGAAAATCTAATTCATAAAATCGTAAATAATTATTCCCTAAATGCCGAAAAAGGCAAAGAATATATTAAAATACTTCTAGAAAACGGTGTAGACATCAATGAGAAAAATATTGTGGGTACAACGCCATTAATCTGCGCCGTTAAAAGAAACAGAAAAGAACTTCTTCCATTTTTATTAGAAAATGGAGCTGATCCTAATGAAACTGATAATCAGGAAAACAGTGCTTTTTATTACGCTGCAGCCGAACAGTTTTCTTTTCCGATGTACGAACTTTTGGCAGAATCATCATCGGCTAATTTTAATAGCATCAATAAAAATGGAAAAACTTTACTTACAGAGTTTATCCGAATGATGTCTGATTCTGAATATGATTTGAATTCATTACAAAAACTATTATCAGATGGAGCCGATTTAAATCACAGCGCTCAATATTACGGAAATCCGAAATCGGGTATAGATTATATTGTTGAGAAAAAATCAGGCATTTTAAAATCGGTACTTGACAGCGGATATATTGACGTTAACGAACAAGACAATCAAGGAAATACCATTTTGCATAAAGTTTGCGCCTATAATGTTAATTACGATGCAGAAATGGCAAAAGAAACTTATAGAAAAGTAAAACTGTTATTAGATCATGGAGTAGACATTTCGATTGCGAACGATAAAGACGAAACTGCTTTAATGCTTGCTTCTGGAGACAACCTGAAGATTAAAACAGTTGAACTTTTGATGAAACAATAAAACGATCATTTACTTAAAATTACCCAAACATGTCAATGTCATTTATAGTTGCCTGCGAAAACGGGAACCGAAAAATAGCCGAATTGTTGCTTCAAAATAAAGAAGTAGATGTAAAATATACCGACGAACAAGGTAGAACAGCTCTTCATTACGCCGCACACCGCGGTTATCTCGATATTGTGAAAATTCTAATCGAGGAAGTTGCCGATATTAACTACGAAGATCATCAGGGAGAAACGCCTTTGTATTTTGCCTGTCTTCAAAAACAAAAACAAACTGCACTTTATCTTTTAGAAAACGGAGCAGAAATCACGAAGAATGATAAATACGGAAATAGTCTACTGCATTTAGTCGTTCAGACGGCTCAAATTGAAATTGCAACAAAGTTGCTTCAAGCCGGAGTTGATGTTAATTTACTGAATAACAATGGAGAAACTCCGTTATTGTTGGCTTCGGCAAAATTAAATAGAGAAATTATCCAATTGCTTTTAGACAATGGAGCAGATATTAACGTTACGGATAAACAGGGAAATACACCACTTATTTACGCTTGTTATACCAAATCTATTCCAATGGTGACATTGCTTTTAGATAATGGTGCCGATATAAACCACGCGAATCATTCTGGTGAAAATGCACTTTTAATTGCTTGTTATGAGACCAATAGAATGTTAGCTAAATTATTGATTGAAAGAGGCTCAGATGTATTTACTTCAAGCAATACTGGATATTCTCCTATTTGGTACGCTTGCGCGAATAATCAGAAGGAGATTGTGGCCTTGTTTTTAGAAAACGGAGTTGATGTGAACTACAGCAAACCTGTTGCCAACGATACTTCATCTATGAATGATTATTTGGATTGGATTGTAAGCGCCACAAATATTTCAAACGAATCGAGTTTTACTTTGAACAGTTCATACACGTATGGAGGAGAAAGTCTGCTGCATGTAGCAACCAAAAAAGGGAACTTAAGCATGGTTAAATTGCTTATCGAAGCTGGAGCAAACATCAATATTCAAGACGAATCTGGAAATACGCCACTTCATTATAGCGCCGCAAACGGAAAGAAAGATGTTGTAAAATACTTACTGGACAATAAAGCCGATGCATCAATCGTAAACGTGAAAGAACAAAAAGCGATAGATTATTCGAATGTAAAAGGCTTTAATGAAATTACAGAACTGATTCTGAAATACGCTCCGTCAGGAACTGTTGTAAATCCAATAAATACTCCACAGCAACCCGAAGCACCAAAAGCCGAAGTTTCAAATTCGATGGAAGCAAAGAAAAAAGCATTATTAGATTTAAAGGAACTTCTAGATGCTGGAATCTTAACTTCGGAGGAATTTGATGCCGAGAAAAGTAAAATTTTAAAAGGATAAATAATAAATAAATTCAAAAATGAAAAAAATCTTAAATGCCACAACTCTATTTTTAGTATTAATTGCCGGAAGCTTAGTTTCTACATCATGCACCAACCTTTCACCAGAAAAAACCTTTGAAATTGCCGCTTTAAATTCGAATTTATTATCTCGTTTTGGAAGTAAAGAAATCAACGAAAAGCTGCAATCTGAAGCACAAGTTTATGATGAAACTCAAAAAAAGATGATTCCGTCTACTTATCAAGATTCTTTTAAATATGATATAACTAATTTAGAAACCCGATTAAAAACTATTCAGGACATACCGGAAGATGAAGACAACAAAGAGCTTCTTCAGGCATCGAAAGACTTATTTACTTATGCAATTGCGAAACAAAAAGAAGGTTATTTGCCAATTGCTAAACTAAAAGACGAAAAAGCTTCGCAAGAGCAAATTGAAAAAGCAATTGAAGATTTCGACGCTTCAACTCAAAAGGATATAGATGCGAAGTTTACCAAATTGATGAATGTTGCACAAACTTATGTTGATAAGCATAATATCAATGCTAAAATTGGAATTTAATATTTTCAAACAAAACCTAATCTCATCAAGAAATAATAGCAGGAAAAAGACGTCCAATATTATTTCTTGATGAATTATAAAGCTCAATCTACTTTAAAACCTAAAGATGATAAAAAACTACTTATCAATTACTGGAACAGTTTTTCTGTTGTTTACAATTATCAGCTGTAAAGATTCTAAAACTGAGGTTAAAGAATCAAATACGGAAGTGACCGAATTAAAAGAAATTCCAGAAGTTGAAGAACCAGCTATCGAAATCAAAAAAGACATTTCAGACTTTATACCTAAAAACTATGTTCCTTTTGATACAATTAAAGGCGATTTTAATAAAGATGGCCTGGAAGATTGCATCTTGATTATTAAAGGGACAGATAAAAGCAAAATAATCCAAGATGAATATCGTGGCGAATTAGACCGAAACCGAAGGGGAATCATAGCATTATTAAACAAAAAAGGCGGTTATGAATTAGCCTCTAAAAATTACAATTGTTTTTCTTCTGAAAATGAAGATGGCGGTGTTTATTATGCCCCAGAACTTGACTTTGAAATAAAAGATGGAAAATTATATATAAACTACGCTCACGGAAGATACGGTTATTGGAATTATACTTTCAGATATCAAAACAATGATTTAGAATTGATTGGCTACGATTCGAGCGAAAACCATGGCCCGATAGTTCTTTATAAAACCAGTATAAACTTTTTAACCAAAACGAAAATAGAAAGTGAAAACATAAACAGAAATGTGGAAGACAGCGAAGAAGTTTTTGAGAAAACCGAGATGAAAATAAAAAGATCAAAATTGATTAAATTATCTGAAATCAAAGATTTTGATGAACTGCATCTTTACGATGAATAATAAAAACCCCTATTTTGTATTACTACAAATAGGGGTTATGTTTTAAAACGCATTCCTTAGGCCTCTTTAACTGTAATAATCTTCACTGGACAGGCTTTTGCCGCCAATTCACAACTTTCAACAATCGAGTGATTCGGAGATTTTAAAGTAAAAAATCCTTTTCCATTCCGCGAATGAACAAGAACTGATTTTCCGTCCTTTTTTGACATTTGAAAATGCACTGGATCCATCTCGACACAGTAATTACAGCCAATACACTTATCTCTTTGTAATGTTACAATAACCATTAGCTCTCAACAATTTTATATAATTTGTCCGACATTCTGATTCGGAATGGCAATTTAAAACTGCAATCATCTCCTTTTGTGGCTTTTTCGCCAGCAATATCATTTACAAACATTTCATTGATAATCATTTCCTGAGCCCCTGTGCTTGGGCCTGTGACTAAGATTTTATCTCCGATTTTAATATCATAAGCTTCAATTTTGAATTGTCCAACCTCAGCTTTTGGGAAATAATGGGTTCCTTTTCCAACGTAAACCTTTTTCTGAGTTGCTACAGATCCCGGAATATCACTCCACTCACCTAATTCTTGACCTAGATAATAACCTGACCAGAATCCGCGATTATAAACGGTTTCTAAAGCTTTCATCCAAACTGCGGTTTTTTCTTTTGAAAAAGTTCCATCGTAATACGCATCAATTGCTTCACGGTAGGTTTTGGTTACCGTTGCCACATATTCTGGCGTACGGCCGCGTCCTTCGATTTTTAAAACCTTAATTCCAGAATCAATTACTTGATCCAAGAAGTCGATTGTACACAAATCTTTTGGCGACATCATGTATTCGTTATCCAATTCGATCTCAAAACCTGTTTCCTGATCGATAACGGTATATTTTTTTCGACAGTTTTGTTTGCAAGCACCACGATTCGCTGATGAATTATGCGAATGCAGACTCAAATAACATTTTCCTGAAACGGCCATACACAAAGCACCGTGACCAAAAATTTCGATTTCAACTAAATTTCCGTTCGGCCCTTTTATCTGTTCTTTCTCAATTTGGTCGGTGATATTTTTTACTTGACGTAAACTCAGTTCACGACTTAGAACCATTGTATCTGCAAATAAGCTATAGAATTTAATGGTTTCAATATTCGTTACATTCAATTGGGTTGAAATATGAACTTCCATTCCAGTCGACCTTGCCATAGTAATTACGGCTTGATCAGAAGCTATTACTGCTGTAATATTTGCCTCTTTAGCTTTCGTCAATAATGTTTTTACGACTGATAAATCGTGGTCGTAAATAATAGTGTTTAAAGTAAGATAGCTTCTAACGTTTTTTGCTTTACATCGATTGGCAATTTCTTTTAAATCATCAATCGTAAAATTGACTGTCGATCTTGCACGCATATTAAGCTGTTCAACTCCAAAATATACGGAATCACAGCCATTATCTAAGGCAGCTTGAAGTGACTCAAAATCTCCAGCTGGAGACATGAGTTCAATTGTATTGTTAATTGTCATTTTCGGTTTATTATTCAAATGACAAAAATAATGTGGGTATAGATTAGATTCCTATGATTTATATCATGGTTTATATTTCAAAAATTATTCGTAGTAGCCCTATTATAAATAATTTGCTATGTCCATAATTGTAACGCAATCTTTATCAAATATAGCCCACGGTTTCAACCGTGGGAACACAATAGGCATCCTTAACGTTACGCAACAATACGTTTCCCACGGTTGAAACCGTGGGCTATGTTGTATATTGTGATTTTTTTATCATGAGATTGATTTAATTTTCAAACCCATGCAGTTTTACAAATTCATCAAATTCCTGCTGTCCATCCTTTTTGAGATGATGTTGCTTTTGTTTTTTAATGTAATTAAAAACAAGATTAAGTTGAGACTCGCTTACAGCAAAAGCCGCATAGCCCTTTTGCCATGCGAATTTTTCAAGAATTAGATTTTCTCCATTTATACAATGAGATGAAACTCCTTTCGCTTGACGAATTACATCCGAAATAGATTTTTGGGGATTCAATAAAAACAAAACATGTATATGATCAGGCATTCCGTTTATGATTCTAACAGGACAACCCAATTCAATTAACTCATTGTGAATATAATCGTGTACCTTTTTTTCAATTGAAAAGTCAATTAATTCCTTACGGTTTTTGGTTGACCAAATGGCGTGAATCCATAATTTGGCAAAAGAATGTGACATTGTAAAGTAGCGTTAAAAAATGCTAATTTACAATTTTATACAATTTATCTGACAAACGGATACGAAATGGAACCTCAAAAGTAACCTTATCACCAATTTTAGCAGTTTGAGTTTCTGTTCCATTAACAATGATTCTATTCAAAACCAATTCCTGATCTCCAGTAGTTGGACCAAAAATTAAGATTTTATCGCCACTGTTTAACTCTTGGTTTTCGATTGTAAACTGTCCAACTTGTGCTTTTACATAATAATGTTCTGCTTTTCCAAGAAGTACTTTTTTTACTTTTATTTTCTGACGAATATCAGCTGCCTTTTGAGCTGTAGCCAAAGCTGTTTCTGGCAATTCTCCTGAATGTTTGAATTTCAGATTTTCAGATTTTCCTTTTCTGAACACTTTATTTCCAACTTGTTTTCCAGTTCTTAAACGAACTTGATCAACCAATGGCATGTGGATAATCTCTAAACATTCTGTAGAACAGCAGTTTTCCATTGCGGCTTTACATTCGTCACATTGAATAAACAATAAATGGCAACCATCGTTTTCACAATTTGTGTGATTATCGCAAGGTTTTCCGCATTGGTGGCATTGCGAAATAATATCATCAGTGATTCTTTCGCCCAGACGATTATCAAATACGAAGTTTTTACCAATGAATTTACTTTCTAAACCTTCTTCTTTCAATTGTTTAGCGTAATTGATAATTCCGCCCTCTAATTGATAAACGTTTTTGAAACCTTGGTGTTTAAAATAAGCACTCGCTTTTTCGCAACGAATACCTCCAGTACAATACATTACCAGGTTTTTATCGTCTTTATGGTCTTTAAGCTGTTCGTTGATAATTGGCAAACTCTCTCTGAAAGTTTCAACATCTGGAGTGATCGCTCCTTTAAAATGCCCTACTTCACTTTCATAGTGATTTCTAAAATCAACTACAATTGTGTTTGGATCATCAAGGATTTCGTTGAATTCTTTGGCTTTCAAGTGAACGCCTATATTGGTAACATCAAAAGTATCATCATTTAAACCGTCAGCAACAATTTTATGACGAACTTTGATTGTCAATTTTAAAAAGGAATGATCGTCTTGTTCTACGGCAACATTCAATCGGATGCCTTTCATGAAATCATAAGCTTCAAGAGTTTCTCTAAAAGCTTCAAAATTTTCGGCAGGAACACTCATCTGAGCATTAATTCCTTCATGGGCAACGTAAATTCTCCCCAGAGCATCTAGTGCATTCCAAGCAATGAATAAATCGTTACGAAATTTTTGTGGATCTTGAATTTTGGCATACGCATAGAAAGACAACGTAAGTCGTTGTTTACCTGCATCATCGATCATGATGGCTCTTTCTTCTGCGCTTAAAGTGTTATACAGTTGCATGCTATAAACAGTTTTAAGTTAAGAAATATATCTTTTTTAGATTTTCTTTAAAATCTGCGGCAAATTTAGAGTTTATTTTGAGATTAAAAATGGTCTTTCGCTAATTATCTGATTTTTTTAACATCTTTCGGCTCTTTATATATTGATTTACAGTATGCATTAACCTTTTTGATGTTCTTTTGCAGAAAGCTGTACTAAGTCATCTACAGAAACAGAACGGCTTATATGCCCAAATAGAATTTCAAGATTTTCTGCTCGAAGACTATCTCTAACATCAGAACGAGCTTCGGCAATTTTTAGGGTAATGTTCTTTGCCTGCAAATCAATAAATAAGTTTTTTAAGAAACGTGCACCAGCAATATCGATGCGCGGTGAAGAATTAAGGTCTAATATTACGGTCTTTAAGGAATCCTGTTCTCTGTAGATTTTTTCCAAGATTCGCTCTTTAATATATTCAGCATTGAAATAAAATATGGAAGATTCAACTCTTACTATTAATATATTCTCCACTTTTTCATTATCAGGATGCCTTTTCAAATCTGTATAAACTCTAGTTCCTGGAACTCTGCCCAAAAAAGCTACATGAGGTTTTGATGCCGCTTTTAATAATAAAAGTAAGGTGACAAGAGTTGCAAGCAAAACTCCAGCGAGAATTCCCCAAATCAATACTCCTGCAAGCGCAATCATCACAACAGCAAATTCTTGTTTGTCTATTTTATAAAGGTGTCTCATTTCTTTCCAATCAAAAAGCCCTCTAATGGCTACTAGAACTATAGCCGCCAAAATTACGGTTGGAAGATTTTGAAGATATCCTGTTAAAAACAAAAGACAACAAGCAATTGCACCCGAAGCAAACAAAAGGGACAATGGTGTTTTAGCTCCAGCAGCATCGTTTACAGCTGATTGCGACAAACCGCCTGCAACAGGATAACCATGCCCAAGCGAAACAGCTGCATTAGCCACTCCTAAGGCTAAGAGTTCCTGACGCGGATTGATAACATATCCGTTTTTTTGTGCTAAGGTGCGTCCAGCAGAAACGCTTTCGATATAAGACAATAAAAAACAAGCCATTGCGAGCGGCAAAACTCCCTCAACATCTCGAATTCGGAGCGAAGGCAGATGAAATTCAGGAAGTCCGTTCGGAATAATGCCGACCGTTTTGAATTCAGCATATTTTAATGAAGTGCTCGAAATAAGGATAATCGATAAAATGACAATCAATATTGCAACTGGAAACTGTGGAGCTGCTTTTTCTCCTATAATTAATATCAGAATCGCGATTATTCCAAAAATAAAAACAGCAATATTCATATTTGGAATTTGATTGAAAAGAATAATAATCCGTTCCAAGAAATTATCTCCTCCTCCTTCAACCCCAAATAATTTTGGCAATTGAGTTAAGCCAATGGTAATAGCCGCTCCAGCTTTAAAGCCAACCAAAACGGTTTCGCTAATAAAATTAATAATACCGCTTAACCTCAACAAATAAGCAATAATTGCCATTCCAGCAAACACCAATGCTGTAAGCGAGGCAATTTCAGACCAGCGCTGCACATCGCCATTTGCCATGCTTGATATAGTTGTGCCAACTAATAAAGAAATAGCAGATGTTGGTCCTATGGCGAGCTGTTTGCTGGTTCCAAGCAAAGCATAAAATATTCCGCCAATGAGATATCCGTAAATTCCATATTGAGGAGGCAAACCTGCAAGCGTTGCATAAGCAAGGGAAACAGGAATTCCATAAGCGGCAAGAGTTACTCCTGCAATAAAATCTCTTTTGAAATTCTGTTTTTCATAATTTTTAATCCAGTCTATTGAGGGTAAAAGCTTAGAAATCATATTGGAAAAGGTTACTCTTTTTCTTCTAACAATGCTTTTTTAACCTCATTTAATTCTGCGATTTTTTCAGCACTAACTTTAGGATATTCCAAATCCATTTCGTCTAAAGCGTGAATTATTGCAGAAGCAATTGCAATTCGGGCATACGATTTATTATCGGCGGGAATTACATACCAAGGCGATTTTTTTGTCGATGTGTTTTTGATTAATTCTTCATACGCATACATATAATCATCCCAATAGCCTCGCTCTTTGGCATCGGCCGCACTGAATTTCCAGTTTTTATCAGGATTGTCGACTCTTTCAATAAATCTTCTCTTCTGTTCGTCTTTAGAAACATTTAGAAAAAACTTTATGACAACTGTTCCGTTTCTATTTAGATATTTTTCAAAATTTCGAATATCTTCAAAACGATTCTCCCAGATATTTTCCTTTATCAATTTCTCAGGGATTTTTTGACTCTTTAATATTTGTTCATGAACACGAACTACGAGAACTTCCTCATAATAAGAGCGGTTAAAGATTCCGATTCGTCCTCGCTCTGGCAGATGTTTTTGGCAGCGCCATAAATAATCATGGTCTAATTCTTCTGAACTTGGCCCTTTAAAAGAAGAAACTTGGCAACCCTGCGGATTAATTCCTGACATCACATGTTTGATTGCACCATCTTTCCCTGCCGCATCCATTGCTTGAAAAATAATAAGAACAGACCATTTATCTTGTGCGTACAAAATATCTTGCATGGCAGCGAGGGCCTTGACTCCCATTTTTAATGTTTTTTGAATAAGCGCTTTGTCTTCTTTACCAAAATGAGACGTTGGTTTATCCTTTAATGTAAAATACTTATCGTCTCCAACACAATATTGCTCTGAAAACTTTTTTGCTCGATGTAATAATTCCTTTTTATTTAATTTTTTTAAATCATTATCATCATCCTCTATCTTTAGGTGTTTTTTCTTGTTGTTTTTTGACATGATTACAAAAGTTTTGAATTATTATTTACTAATTTTTTAAATAATTTATTCTTACAAAAATGCAGTTTATCGGCAGTTAATAGCATTTCATCCGATTTTCAGTTATAAACTGATAAACAGATAGATAAAATTTTAACTAAAATTAACAAAATCTGCACAATATTTATTCATCTAAACAAAAAAACGCTAACTTAGCTATTGCACTTTATTGGTTTTTAGTCAGTTATATTTAATGAATTTTATCTAAAGAATTTAACAATGAACAAAATCTATTCTTCAGCAATTTTATTAAGTTTCTTATTTTTTTCCTGCAAAAAAGAAACCCCGCCAGCGCCCAAACCATTAGAAATTTCAGTTACTTCGGTCTTACAGCAAGATGTAGATTTAGAGTCTGAATATACGGGGCAGACTTTTGGTCAATCAGATATACAAATTAACCCCCGAGTTGATGGTATTATTGAAAGTATGAACTTTAAAGAAGGAAGTTTTGTCAAGAAAGGACAGGTTCTTTACACAATTGATCCTCTACCATACAGAGCTAAACTTAACGAAGCTCAGGGAGTTGCCGCAGAATCGCAGGCAAGATTATCTAAAACCAAATCAGATTTGGATATGATTACTCCTTTAGCCAAAATGAATGCTGTCAGCCAGAGAGAATTGGTTTCGGCAAAAGCAGCGTACAATGCTTCACTAGCACAGATTAAAGCATCTGACGCTTCGGTTCAAAATGCTCAGATAGAATTGGGCTATTGCCAAATTTTAGCGCCAATTTCAGGATTAATTGGTATTTCTAAAGTTCGTGTCGGCGATTATGTGAGACCTGGCGCCATGTCTATTTTAAATACTATTTCAGACTTGGGAGATGTGAGAGTAAGATTTACTATTAGCGAACAGGAATTTCTGCGTCTCTTTAGAGAGTTTAGCAAACCAAATTCTGCTTTAAAAGGCTCTGGCGCTACAGTCACCATAAAATTATCTGACGGTTCTATCTATCCCGAAAAAGGAAAAGTAAGTTTTGCTGACAGACAAATAGATCCTTCTACAGGAGCAATCACATTTGAAGCGGTATTTCCAAATCCAGATAAATTACTTCGTCCTGGCCAATATGTAAAAGTTGCGCTGTTAACAGATATTCGCAAAGAAGCTATCGTGATTCCGCAGCGAGCTGTTATCGAAGTTCAAGGAATTTACCAAGTCTATGTAGTAGGCAATGATAATAAAGTTCAAATGCAAATTGTAAAACCTGGTCCAGCCGTTAAAAACGGTTATATTATTGAAGAAGGATTAAAACCAGGCGATAAGATAGCCATGGGAGGTACTTCTTTATTGAAAAACGGAAGTGTTATTACTCCTAAAATCGTTCAATGGCAATTGGGCGAACCAGAAACTGTAGCTGCAAAGTAATCTAAATCACATACTATTATGGGAGAATTTTTCGTTCGAAGACCGATTGTTGCCATTGTAATTAGTATTATTATTGTGATACTTGGATTACTGGCACTGCAAAAAACACCTATTTCACAATATCCGGATATTAACCCGCCTGTTGTAAAAATTACTACTTCTTTTACTGGAGCAAATGCACTGAATGTTGAGCAGGCAGTAGCTACTCCGATTGAGCAAAAAGTAAATGGTGTCGAAAATATGCTATACATGAAATCGATCAACACTTCTGATGGTGCTTGTACTATTGAAGTTACTTTCGATGTGGGAACTAATCTGGATAATGCCAATATGCTTACGCAAAACAGGCAAAACCAGTCCGCTCCATTTATGCCTTCTAGTGTTAAACAACAGGGAGTCGTAGTAAAAAAGTCCCTATCATTCCCGATGATGTTGTTTACCATTACGTCTAACAATCCAAAATATGACGCCAAGTTTTTAAATAACTACGCCAGTATAAATGTCGTTGACCAGCTGGCTCGTATAAAAGGAGTTGGAGAAGTTGCTCTCTTTGGAGGAAGCGATTACTCCATGCGTATTTGGTTAAAGGCAGATATGATGAGTAAGCTCGGCGTGACTGTTGAAGATGTCAAAAATGCACTGAATGCACAAAACATGATTAGTCCAGGAGGAAAATTTGGGGCTGAACCAGCACCTCCTAATACTGAATTTACATACGGTGTAACACTTCAAGACCGATTAGTTACTGAAAAAGAATTTGGAAATATCGTAGTTCGAAGCAAAGAAGATGGAGCACAAGTTTTATTGGGTGATATTGCCCGAATCGAATTAGGGACTGAAAATTACAGCTCAACAGCCAGAAGAAATAGTTCTCCTAGCGCCGTTGTTGCGGTATACCAAATGCCCGGAAGTAATGCCCTTGATGTAGCTGAAATTGCCAAAACTACTATGAAACAATTGTCTGAAAGATTTCCGCAAGACGTTGTATACCAAGAATCATTAGATACTACACTTGCTATTACCGCAGGAGTTGATGATATCGTCCACACACTTTTTGAGGCCATTATATTGGTTATCTTGGTGGTATTTATATTTCTACAAAATTGGCGCGCTACTTTAATTCCGTTAATTACGGTTCCAGTTTCGCTGATAGGTACTATTGCGGTTTTCCCAATGTTAGGATTTTCGATCAATACGCTTTCTCTTTTAGGATTAGTATTGGCAATTGGTATCGTGGTCGATGATGCGATTGTGGTTGTAGAAGCCGTAATACATCACATCGAACATGGAAAAAATCCGCGGGAAGCTACTATTCAAGCTATGAAAGAAGTTTCTGGACCAGTAATTGCGATTGCATTGATTTTGTGTGCCGTTTTTATCCCAGTAGCGATGACACCTGGAATTACGGGGCGCTTTTATCAGCAATTTGCCATAACCATTGCCGTCTCGGTCGCCTTTTCAGCATTTAGTGCTTTATCTTTAAGTCCTGCACTCTGTGCCATGCTTTTAAAACCAACAAAACCTCTTGACCAGCAAAAAGGATGGCTTGCTAAATTCTTTTCTTGGTTTAATAGAGTTTTCGAAAATGTTACAGGAAAATATATTGGTGGAGCAACATTTTTTGCTAAAAAAGCAATGCGAATTATTGTTTTACTAGCCGTGATACTTGCTTCGATTGTTCTTTTAGGCAAAAAAATTCCGCTAGGATTTATTCCCGAGGAAGATCAAGGTTATGTTTTAGTAAATATTGCTTTGCCTCCTGCGTCATCTTTACAGCGTACCGATGAAATATCGAAAAAAGTAGACAGTTTCCTTAAAGAAGAGAAATCTATTCTGTCTTATACCACGATAAACGGATTTAGTATGCTTACAAACTCCTATCAGCCTAACAACGCTTTCATCTTCATTTCGTTAAAACCTTGGGAAGAAAGAGCTGAAACGGCTAAACAGTTTGTAGATCGATTCAATAAAAAATTGGCCACTCAAATTACGACAGCAACCTGTTTTTCATTTGGCCCGCCCGCAATTCAAGGTTTGGGTGCTTCCGCTGGATTTAGTTTAATGCTGCAAGACCGCGGAGGAAATACACCACAGTATTTAGCAGAACAAACACAAAAATTTATTGCCGCAGCACAGCAGCGTCCAGAGATAAAACGAATTTACACCACTTTTAATGCTGGTACTCCACAAATTAAGCTGGATATCGATAATGATAAAGCAATGAAATTAGGAATACCCGTTTCTAAAGTTACCGAAGCGCTTGGAGCATTTTTGGGAGGAAGTTATGTAAATGACTTTAACCGTTTTGGGCGTCAATACAAAGTTTACGTACAAGGAGAAGCTGTCAATCGTGTTAAACCAGAGGATCTAAATATGATTTACGTGAAAAACAATAAAGGCGACATGCTTCCGGTTTCCACGCTTGTTACAGCAACCAAAGTCTCGGGTCCCGATTTTACGAATCGTTTAAACTTATTCCGATCTGCAGAAATTGGGGGAAGCCCGAATGATGGTTATAGTAGCGCGCAAGCTTTAACTGCATTGGAAGAAGTAGCCAAAGAGACTCTGCCAGCGGACATGAGCTACGATTACATCAACTTATCGTATCAGGAAAAACATTCACCTGGAGGATCATCCGTATTTATTATGGCATTGGTTTTTGTATTCTTAATCCTAGCCGCACAATACGAAAGTTGGAAACTGCCATTTAGCGTACTTCTTGGAGCGCCTTTTGCAGTATTTGGAGCGTTTTTAGGACTTCTTTTAGCAAGGTTTGGAAGTGATGCTTATGTCAACAACGTTTTTGCGCAAATCGGACTCGTTTTACTTATCGGATTAGTGGCCAAAAATGCCATTCTTATCGTTGAGTTCGCCAAAGAAGAATATGAAAGAGGAAAACCTCTTTACGAATCGGCAATGTATGCTGCGAAACTTCGTTTCCGTCCAATTCTTATGACTGCTTTTGCTTTTATCCTTGGAGTTGTTCCATTATTGACTGCTACTGGTGCAGGTTCTCAAGCTCGTATTGTAATGGGAATGGCTGTATTTAGCGGAATGCTAATTGCCACCATTTTAGGTGTATTAATTGTACCAGGTCTATTTGTTATGATTGAAAAAATTGGACACAAGAAAGAAGAAACAATCACAACAGGAGAAAACAATGTAGAATCAAATACTACAGACCATGAGTAAGAAATATAAAATAATCGTTATTGTATTGGTTCTTTCCTTATTTCCGGTGGGATGTATGGTTGGTCCAAAATATAAAAAACCTGAACAGTTAAAGTCAGATTCTTATAGAAACGAAAGAAATTTAGACAGTCTAGCTTCTGTAACCAATTTAAAATGGTTTGATCTGTTTAATGATGATGTTTTAAAAGGTCTTATTCAAAAAGGCCTTGAGAATAATTATGATTTAAAAATTGCGGTTTCACGAATTGAGCAGTATCGCGCTCAATTGGGTTATACCAAAGCCGATTTATTTCCAGCCTTCCAATATGGAGCTACAATAAACAGCAACGAGAAATATATTACTCCATCTACAGCTGGTGCGAGCATGTCTTGGGAACTTGATTTCTGGGGAAAATTTCGTCATGAAAACAATGCGGTTAAAAATGAACTTCTTGCCACAGAAGAAGCGCGTAAAGTAGTATTGTCCGATATCGTTGCCAATATTGCTATAGCTTATTTTCAAATGCGAAACTTTGATGATCAGCTAGAAATAACAAAGCATACGCTTGAAACAAGACAAAAATATTATGAAATTATAAGCGAAAGATTTGCGAAAGGCTACATCTCTGAAGTTGACAAAGTGCAGATTGAACAGCAGGTTGCCATTGCCGAAGCAGCAATTCCTAACATTGAAAGACAAATAACCTATCAAGAAAATGCGATTGCATTGCTTACTGGTCAGCTTCCGACTGAAATTCCGAGAGGGAAAAGCAATACTGAGTTACAGATCGTCAGCAAAATTCCGTTATCGATTCCGTCTGCCTTATTGGAAAATAGACCCGACGTAAAAGCAGCCGAATTAAGATATGTGGCTGCCAATGAAAGAATTGGCGTAGCTCAAGCAATGCGTTTTCCGTCTATCAATCTTGCTGCAATCGCAGGATTCGCCAGTGCCGATTTGAGTAATCTATTTCTAGGAAGTTCATATTTGCAAAATGCTTCTGGTGGAATTGCTGGACCAATATTCGCATTCGGAAAAAACAAAAGAAGAGTTGAAATAAACAGACAGCAGGCAGAACAATTCAAATTTCTTTATCAACAAAAATATATTGATGCCGTTTCTGAAGTAGAACAATCAATACAAAACGTTAGAACTTATCAAGAAGAATGGAAAGCCCGCAACAGACAAGTGCAAGCTGCTTTAATAAACTACAAATTATCTCACGAAAGATATGACAGCGGTTACGTTTCTTACTTAGAAGTTTTAGATGTAGAAACTAACCTTTTTAATGCTCAATTAAGTTTAGCACAATTATCTGAAAGACAATTAAGTTCAATGGTTGAATTGTACAAAGCACTTGGCGGGGGATGGAATTTATAAGTTCTGAGATTCTAAGTTGCTAAGGTTCTAAGTTTTTTAAACTAAACATATAAAAACAAAAAGAGGCCGTCTCAAAAGGACAGCCTCTTTGGTTTTTTAAATCTTTGTCACTTCAATTCTAAACTTAGTATCTCAGAATCTTATCAACTTCGTATCTTTAAAATTAGCAGAATTCGTTAAACGCATCCTGTAAATTCTCAGCAATTAATTCAGCTGGGCGTCCTTCAATGTGGTGACGCTCTAACATGTGAACCAATTCTCCGTTTTTAAACAAAGCCATAGATGGCGAAGATGGAGGAAATGGGAACATATGTTGTCTTGCAGCATCAACAGCTTCTTTGTCAACACCTGCAAAAACAGTAATTAAATGATCTGGTTTTTTAGCATTATCCAAACTCATTTTTGCTCCTGGACGTGCATTTCTTGCAGCGCACCCGCAAACAGAGTTTACAACAACTAAAGTGGTACCTTCAGCTTTGATAGCATTCTCAACAGCTTCAGCACTATGTAAATCTTGAAAACCAGCAGCTGTCAATTCAGCCTCCATTGGTTTTACCATTTCTAGTGGATACATATTCTTGTTTTTTAAATTGTACTTTTTGAACTGCAAAGTTACAAAGTTTACTCGCAACTAGTTACTTTGAAGTATAAAGTTTTGTTATAGTTCGATTGAGAAAGTCGAAAGTCTGAAAGTCATCAAGTTGAAAGTGTCAACTTTATCCTTTTTCTTGGAACATTCTGCGAACTAGAGCCTTTATAAATGGCCCTTTCGGGCATTTTATGATTACTTCAAAATCTTCAAAAAAACTCGTTTCTTCATCTAAAAATTTGAAAATCAATTCAGGATTTCCTTTTTTAAATAAAGAAGAGAAAATAGAACTTCCCAATTCATTATTTCGATAGAGAATATCTAAAAGCAATGAATCGTAAAACCAAAACCTACTTTTTTTATAAAACGATGTCATGCTGAGCGAAGTCGAAGCATTTTTCTCTTCAAGGAATTCAATCAATTTCGAAGATTTTTTATCTGAATTTTTGAATGTATAACCTGTGCTAGCTTTTGTCCAACCGCCAGCTGTACCAATATTCAGAACCCTTTTGGTATTTTTCTCCCAGAAAGGATAACAAGTCATGGGAATACTTCCCTCCTCTTTTTCGAGAATTTCATATTGGCTTGCACCGAGTTTCTTCAGATAAATTTGAATTTCATTTTCGTACTCTTCTTTCGAAAGCAGTTTTTCCGAAAACAAAGTATATTCAACCAAAGCTTCCGTTTTTGAAGTCGGCAGAACATAAATAAATCTTGTATTTCCTTTTTGCTCAACCGAAAAATCCATAAACGTGACTTCATCAGGATTGAAAACTTCTTCTTGCGTTTTCACAAACCAACCCACAAAATGCTGTTGCAAAACAGGATATTTATTTTGCCTTTCGACGAAAGCCTTAGTATAAATGCTATTGAAAAGATATTGGCAAGTGTATCGATTTTGCTCCGTTCCAACAAAAACATGAGTTTCAAGTTCGTTGATATCAGTCACTTTTTCGTTTAAAAAAGTAATGTCGGACTGATTTGAAATAGCTTCGAAAACGAAATTATAAAAGTCTAAACCGTTGATTTTATTATATGAATATGGTTTTAGATCCAGATCACGTCTAAAATCCTCGTTGGCAAAAAAAGCCGAATCCCATTTTTTCGAAATCACAGAATTCCAAACGCTTTCTTCTTTTTCCCAAAAGCACCAAGTTCTGTCGTTGGTTTTTTTCACATCTTGATCTAATAGTAAAATTGATTTGCCGGAAAATTTTCCAGACAAAATCATTTTATAAACCGTCATCAGAGATGCAAGGCCTGTTCCTGTAAAAATATAGTCGAAATTTTGAATTTGCGAAGAGTTCATTTTCAAAAATAAGAAAATTTATTCTTTCCTTTCATTTTGCCGTTGTTTACAAAATGATTTATTTTATTCTTTAGTATTAAAAAAACAAAATTTCTGCCAGATGCATAAATCATCCCCTTTCATTAAAACTTATGAACCTGATTTTAAAGCAGTTTATAACCTTTCAGATTCTATCTATGAGTTTAAAAAAAACAACATTCCTGTTGTTTTTTCAGAAACTAAACTATTCGATAAAAGACTTCAGATGATAAAAGCAAGAAAAATTTATTTGGTATTTCTAAACGGAAAATCTAATGCGGGCGGTGCTGAACGCATGGTTCATTATTTGGATGAGTATCTCAAAAGCCGAAAGATTCTGACTGAAATAATTGATGAAGATCGTTTAAAAAATAGTTTCATAGGAAAATTATATTGGAAGTTATTCAATATAAGACACTTCGAAAAAAGAAGAGCAAAATATATCGCAAGATATATTACAGTGTTTCTTTGGCTACATTATCGTTCGAACAAAAAAGTCATAAGTAATGGTGAACCCACGGCATATTATCCGACAGATTGTGTAATATCTCACGGCTGTTTTCATAAAATGGAATTGGACTACGGCCGAAGAAATCCAAAATTAAGCAGAATTGCAAGACTTCAAATGAAAGCCTGCAAAAATGCCAAGAAAATAATCGCTGTTGAAGACAATGTCAAAAAAGACCTAATGCAGTACTATGGAATTAATCAAGATAAAATAAGTGTAGTACCAAACTGTATTGATAAAACGAATTTTTATCCAATAAAAAAGCCATCCACTGACTTTAAAACAATTGTATATATCGGCAGACTAGAACACGGAAAAGGCATAGCCGAATTGCAAGAACTATCAAAACTTGTTGAAAAGCAAAACGATTGGAGACTTCTTATTGCCTCAAACAATCCATCAAATACTGAGCTTTTTCAAAATTTGCATAACACTGAAATTTTAGTCGGATTAACAATTGACAACATCAACGAACTGACTTATTCTCGCGCAGACATTGTTTTTTATCCTTCCTATTCAGAAAGTTTTGGAATGGTCACTATTGAAGCGCTTGCCTGCGGAAGACCAATTGCAGGAAATCCTGTTGGTGTTCTGCCTAAATTAGCCAAAGATGAACAACCTGGTGCTTATTTGCTTCCAAAACAAATCGATGAGAATATTTTTCAGTTTTTTGATTATTGCATTGAAGATTCTAGAAAATTCACGCCCGAAGAAATTCATGAATTTGCAATGAAAAAATTTAGTATCGAGTCCTATTTTGAACAAATGGATAAACATTTTCTCAAAAACACCTAATCATCAAATTATTATTTCACAAAAAGTTATCATTCTTCCTATATGAATTTTATATTTCTATCCAGAGAATCCGTTATTCAAAACACAAGGAAAAATCAAAGAGCTTTAAAGCTCCTAAAATATTTTAGAAACAGAAATGCTAAAGTCGATTTGTAGGTGTTAAAACAGATATATACGGCAAAAGCATCTCTAATTGATTATCAGAAAGTTTTTGATTTGCAAAGCTTTACAACGATTTGCAAATAAATTTTAAGGGCGTATCAAAAAACACATTATTTACCTCATTAGCAATAATCTACTATGCTAGTATCATAAAAATGCTACTCTTTCAATTTTTCCAAAAGAACTTTAAACTCTTTTGTACCCAAATAGATATTGTACTGAAAAATGATTTCGTTTTTATCATTCAAAACACATAAGGTCGGATATGCAATTTGATTATTAATTGTTCCCAATTGCAATGCCAGTTCGTGAACTCCGACATTATTTCCAGAAGGCAGGTATTTGAAAGTGTGATTTGCGAATTTGATATCGCTTTTTTCCTCTGCATTAAAATTAATAAAATAAAAATCGGAGTTTAGTTTTTCTATAATTTCTTGATCTTTAAAAGTTGTGGCTTTCATTCGCTGGCAAAACTGACACCAATTGGTATGGATGAAAACAATGGTTTTCCGTTTTTGAATTTGCTGCAAACTATCTACTTCTTCAAAAGTCCTGCTTTTTAATTGGCAGAATCCTGTTGAAGTTATTCCGAAGAAGAAAATAAGTAGAACTAGCTTTTTCATTTTTTTTGTTTACAGCTCCCGATATTTATCGAGATAAAAGGATTAAACAGATTTTACTTTTTTGTCACCCTGAGCGAAGTCGAAGGGCGCACCAATAGGACATAGGCTTCGATTCCGCTCAGCCTGACAGACGAAAACAATCTGTCTCAAAAATTTTAAATACATAAAAACATAGATTTTTTCTTTTCTAAAGATTACAAAAGAAGCTAGCTTCTACACACCTATGTGAATTGATGCAAGTGAAACGCCTCTTCTACACAAAGTTAAACTATGTTTCTATGTGTTAAAAAAATTAATCACCTAAAAGTATATCTCAATCCCAAAAATCCGCGAATAGTTTGGTTCTGACCATAAACATAAGTTGTATCAAATGTTAAACCGTATGGATTATCTGGTGTTACCAATACTTTTCCTGCCGAATCGTATTGCACATTTTTATCAAAAGGATCATTAGTTCTCGAAATCAAAAACGGATTATTCTGTTTTGGAGTAAAGTTCAACAGGTTTTTGATTCCGCCATAAACTTCAAAATCTTTCCATCCCGAATAAGTAAACTGAATATTCTGAATACTATACCACGGCGAATTTGGACTTCTCGGATCGGTTTCGCTCAGTAAAGGCAATTTCATCGGACTATAAACATTTCCTGTGTAATCCATCGATAGATTCCAAGGCTGAATTTTGTATGAAATGCTCCATGTTCCCGTGAAATTCTCAGTTAGGTAAGGTCTTTCTGAAATTCCATTCTCGACATTTTTATTATCCAAAACTGTTGCTCCCACAATAAATTTTAATCCCGACGGAAAATTAAGATCGATATTAGTGCTAATTCCTTGACTTAAAGCATAACCATCAATATTGTCGTAAATAATTTCGTTTGGATTGGTCTCATAATCTGAAATGATTTTATTGCTGAATCTGGTATAAAAAGCCGTGGTTTCAATTCCCATAAACGTTCCATTCCCAAAATTGATTTTCTGAATATAATTCAAATTCACATTTACAGATTGTTCAGGTTTTAAGTCGTTTTTAATAATGACATCTCTAGAACCCGTTAAAGCTGCGTGATCTTCCGTAAATAAATTCACAACTCTAAATCCAGTTCCTGCATTTAATCTAAAAATGGTGTTTTCGTTTGCTTTAAATCTGTAAGCAAATCGCGGTGTAAAAATAGATCCGTGAATAGAATTGTAATCATAACGCATTCCTAACAAAACTTGGCTTTTTGGAGAAAAGGTAATTTCGTCTTGAACAAAAATTCCTGGAAGCCAAGTATTTTCAGCTTCTTTGGTTGCAGGTGTATTGTCATCATAATACGTATATCGACTTGCAATTCCTGCCAGCAAATCGTTTCTTCCTATTTTTTTATCCCAAGTCAGCTGCAAGAATCCAATTTTCTGATTGGCAATATAAGATGTCGTTCCGTAACGGCTGTCTTGATAATGAACATTTCCAGAAAAAGAAAGCATTAGTTTTTCTTCAAAAGGCAATTGATAACTTCCAATCAACTCAGCTCTTTTGGTATAAATGCTTTCACCATAAATTTCATCTCCGCCACGATATTTTTTCTCCCAACGAATGTCTCCTCCCCAACGATCTTCATACATTCCGCGTGCAGCGATCGTAAAAAGACGATTATTATTTCTTTGAAAACTCCACTTATTAAAAACCGAAATACGTTCAGAAAGCGTTACATCGGTAAAATTATCTTTGTCTTTATCTATTACTTGATCATAGTTGAAGTAATTAACCCCAATAAGCGAAATTGCTTTTTTTCCGGCATTAAACTTCATTCCTAAATCAAGATTACTTTCAAAATAAGAAGTCGTAAAATAATCGGCAGAAAAAACGGGTGCATTAGTCGGGTTTTTAGTGATAATATTAATCAAACCTCCAACCGCTTCACTTCCGTAAAGAGACGAAGCCGGACCTTTTACAATTTCGATTCTTTCTACCAGAGAATTCGGAATTCCAGACAAGCCATAAACCGTAGAAAGACTGCTTACAATTGGCATTCCGTCAATCATAACCAAAGTGTACGGACCTTCCAAACCGTTTATGTGAATATCTCCAGTATTACAAACTCCACAATTAAGCTGCGGACGAACGCCATTTATATTTTGAAGTGCATCGTAAATACTAGGAGTTGGATTTTTCTTGAAGAAAACTGGCGAATAAACCTCAACAGGAACGGCACTTTCTAATCGTTTTACAGGTTTTAAAGTTCCAGAAACTACCACTTCGTTCAATTCGTTTTGATCTTCTTCTAATTCAAAATCAAGATTTAAATTTTCATTTTCTAAAACAGAGATTCTTTGGGTTATAGGTTTGAATCCCGTCGAGGTTACATTTATTTTATAATTCCCTTTCGGAATATTTTCGAGTTTATAAAATCCTAGAGAATCGGTTTGTGCTTTAAAGTTTGTATTTAATAAACTAACATTAATTTCCTGACCTACAGGAATCGATAATTCGACTTTTCCTGAGATATTTTGCGAGTATAGGCTTTTAGCTGAAATTATTAATATTGTCAAAAATAAATATTTCATTCTTTTAAAATTAAATTTAGACAAATCTAAAAATTAAATTTGACAAATAATTATTCTTAAAACAAAATTTTCAGACTGATTGAAATCAAGATGTTATATTTTTTTTAAAACCATATAAGTTATATAAGATAATTTAAGTTTATGCTAAAATGAACTTATATAACTTATATGGTTTAACTACTCTTTTCTATTGACTAAAAGTCTTCGTCGATAAGTTCTTTATTAATTACCGCTCCTGCGAAAGAGCCCGTAGAAACAGCAATCGCCACAGATCGCATTGGAGTTGTGCAATCTCCACTAGCAAAAATGCCTGGAATATTTGTTTTCTGCATCGCATCTACTTTCAGCAATCCTTGTTCGTTACTATCACATCCTAAAGTTTCAGGAATTGGACAATGCTGTTCAAAAGGCGGTCTTGCGTAAATCGCTTTTACTTCTACTTTTTCTGTATTTCTAAAAATGATACTTTTAATATATCCTTCATGATGCTCAAAAGATTCTATTTCTTCTTCTAAAATTAAAACGCAATGATTTTTAAGCGTTTGTGTTTGTTCTGAAGTCAGTTCTGATTTTCCGTTGGTGCATAATCTCAAATCCTTTGTCCAATTAGAAATCAGTTTTGCATATTCAAAGCCCATTTCTCCATTGGCAATAATTGCGGTTTTTTCATTTTTAACTTCATAGCCATGACAATACGGACAATGTAAAACCGAAATTCCCCAACAAGCTGCAAAACCTTCAATTTCTGGCAACAAATCTTTAACTCCAGTTGCAAACAAAACTTTTCGAGAAGTAAAAATAGCTCCTGATTCTGTTTCAATTTCGAAGCCTTTTTCTGTTTTAAATGCTTTTACCGCAAGTCCGTTATAGAATTGAACTGTTTTATAAATGTCTACTTGCAATTTGGCTTTTGCCGAAATAACCGCTGGCTTTTCACCATCTTGCGTAATAAAATTATGAGAGTGCGGCGTTTGCCTGTTACAAGGCAGACCGCTGTCGATAACTAAAACCTGACGTAAAGAGCGTCCTAAACTCATTGCGGCAGACAATCCGCTGTAACTGCCGCCAATGATAATCACTTCAAAATGCTTCTGTTCCATATTTCTATTTTTAATGATTTTGATTTCTATGTAATTTGTAATTGATTAAATGCCCGATGATCATTCCAATTCCTCCGAAATAAATCAAATCAAGATGAATATCTAAAAGAAGTTCTGTCAAAACGCTAATCCAAATAAGTGCCATTGAAACAACTAAAATGGACGATACCAAAAGAGATGATTTTTTTATAATTTTGAGAATTGCAAATAAACCTATCGAAGCAAATAGTAAATCTATAATTGGGTTGTGACTCAAGCCTAAAGGCAGAATCGTTAAAAGAGGAAAAATCAAACAATGAACCAGACAAATGGTCGCGCTTGAAATTCCTAAAATATCATAAAAGGATGTGCTTATTTTCTTCATTATGTGTACTTTTGCTTAATGCAATTTTGTTGCAAATATATACAATTTTATCAATTGCAACATTGTTGCGTTTAATTTTTAATTTCATAAAAAATGAAAACTACACGTAATACCGCAGCAAAGACAGCTGTTTTAGAGGTATTTGAAAAATCTAAGACGGCTCTTTCGCATACCGAAATTCACAAACAATTAAATGATTTGTGCGACCGCGTTACCATTTACAGAATTTTAGATCGTTTGATTAATGAAGATGTTATTCATAAAATCTCGAATCTAGACGGAACGGTAAAATATGCCAAATGCAATCATTCGCATCAACGTGTGCATATTCACAACCATGCACACTTTAGCTGCGAGAATTGTCATGAGATTACTTGTCTTGAAAATGTTAAGCCGAGTTACATTATGCCGCACAATTACAAAGTGAACGAAATCAACTTTACGTTATCTGGATTATGTCCGAATTGTTTAAATTCTAACATTTAACTTTTAGACTCGTCTAAAAATATTGTTTCGCGAATATAATTTTTCTCTATATTTGTGAAAACAATACTTTTACAATGACCAAATCTTTAGAAGAAGTCCACGAATCGGTTTCTACAGAAAATAAAAAAAAGGGTTTTAGAAAAATTTTAGCCTTCTTAGGCCCTGCTTATCTTGTAAGTGTCGGCTACATGGATCCAGGAAACTGGGCAACCGATATTGCTGGCGGAAGCCAATTCGGATACACTTTAGTCTGGGTTTTATTGATGAGTAATTTAATGGCTTTGCTTTTGCAGAGCTTAAGTGCGCGCCTCGGAATCGTAACACAGCGCGATCTTGCACAAGCCTCTCGAGAAACGTATTCAAAATACATCAACTACATTTTATATTTCCTTGCCGAAATTGCCATTGCTGCCTGCGATTTGGCAGAAGTTCTCGGAATGGCAATCGGAATTAATCTGCTTTTCGGAATTCCGTTACTCGAAGCTGTTCTAATTACCGTTTTAGACACCTTTTTATTGCTTTTCCTAATCAATAAAGGAATTCGGAAGATGGAGGCCTTCATTATTGCTTTAGTGGCTATTATTGGGTTCTCTTTCATTTTTGAAATGATCTTTGCAGAACCAGAAGTGCACAAAGTTTTAGCTGGGCTTATTCCTTCGATTCCAAATTCAGCCGCTTTATATATCGCGATCGGAATTATCGGAGCAACTGTAATGCCGCACAACTTGTATTTGCATTCGTCTTTAGTGCAAACACGAAAATTTGATAGAACTCCAGCGGGAATCAAACAAGCATTAAAATACAATTTGATCGATTCTACGATTGCTTTAAATCTCGCTTTCTTCGTAAACGCAGCTATTCTAATTCTTGCCGCCGCGACTTTCCATAAAAACGGAATGTTTGAAGTTGCCGAAATTCAAGACGCGCACCAATTTCTGGAACCGTTGTTAGGAACCAAATGGGCGCCTATTTTATTTGCTGTCGCTTTAATCGCTGCAGGTCAAAGTTCAACCGTAACAGGAACGCTTGCTGGACAAATTGTAATGGAAGGTTATCTTCATTTCAGAATTCAGCCTTGGGTTCGTAGAATTATAACGCGTTTGATTGCCATTATTCCTGCTGTAATCGTAATTTTAATTTATGGCGAAAGCGTAACGGGGAAATTGCTAATTCTAAGTCAGGTTATTTTAAGTTTACAACTCGGATTTGCCATTATTCCGTTAATTCATTTTGTGAGTGATAAGTCTAAAATGAAAGGTTTTCATATTTCTAGAACTACGCAAGTGGTTTCTTGGATTATTGCGTCTATCATTGTTTCTTTGAATGCCAAATTGGTTTATGACGAAATCACTTCGTGGTTAGCAAATTCAGACCATCCAATGGTTCTTTGGCTTACGGTTGTTCCGCTAGCTTTCGGATTCTCAGCTTTATTATTATACATCGTTTTCAAACCATTTATTGCCAAATTCAAATCAAAAGCTATAAATCATTCGCCTCATAACCTAAAATTGAAGTTTTCGCCAAGAGAAAGTAAGAGTATTAAAAACATTGCTGTCTCTGTAGATTTCTCACATGCCGATGAAGCGGCTTTAAATAAAGCCTTTGAATTGGGTGGCATTGACACGGAATATACACTCATTCACATCGTAGAAACGGTGGGTGCCTTAGTGTATGGCGTTAATGTTCATGATCATGAAACCACAATCGATGAGAAATTATTGCTGAAATACAAAGACATGCTTTCAGAAAAAGGATTTAAGATCAAAACAGAACTTGGTTTTGGAAAACCAAACAAAATAATTCCGAAAATCATAAACGAAGGCAATTTTGATATTCTCGTTATGGGAACCCACGGCCACACTGGACTAAAAGATATTCTTTTCGGCACAACGGTAGATAAATTGAGACATAAAATTTCAATACCTTTGTTGATTGTTAAATAGAGTTGCTAAGATACTAAGGCTCTAAGATTCTAAGTTTTTTATAAAAGCTTCAACAGAAACTTAGCATCTTAGCATCTCAGAACCTTAGAATCTTTAAAAAAATGACCTTTTCAGAAGAAAATTACCTTAAATCGATCTATCATCTGACTGCTGCATCAGAAACTGAAGTCAGCACCAATGCTATTGCTGAAATTATGGAAACGAAAGCTTCCTCTGTAACCGATATGCTTAAAAAGCTGGCAGAGAAAGATTTAGTAAATTATAAAAAATATCAAGGTGTTTCTTTGACTGAAAACGGAAAACTGGCAGCCAAAATGATTGTGAGAAAGCACCGTTTGTGGGAGGTTTTTTTAGTTGAAAAACTAAACTTCAGCTGGGATGAAGTTCATGATATTGCAGAACAATTAGAGCACATCAAATCGGAGCAATTGATTAACCGTTTGGATGATTTTCTTGGAAATCCGACTGAAGATCCGCATGGCGACCCAATTCCAGATGCGAATGGAAGAATCATTAAAATTGAAAAACAGCTTTTATCTGAATTGGAAGAAAATCAGACTGGCGTTTGTGTTGGTGTAAAAGATACTTCATCGGAGTTTTTGAAATATCTAGACAAACAAGGAATTGCATTGGGTTCTAAAATTGAATTCCTTTCTAAAGAATCTTTCGATTTATCGGTTAAAATTAAAGTGAATGATAGAGAATTGTCTATTTCGAATAAAATTGCTTCTAATTTGTTTGTGAAGCTGGTTTAGAGGTTATTTCGCAGAGATATATTACGCTTTTATAGTTTTAAAATACTTCCAATAATATACAATATTGTCATTTCGACGAAGGAGAAATCTTCGTGAGAAGCTCGGCAAAGATTGGATTCTCTTTACGGAGTTACTTGTGAAGATTTCTCCTTCGTCGAAATGACAATTAGCCGATAAACATTCTTTTGAAAACGGGATTCCTAGCCCCGATAGCAGTAGAAATCCTTTTGTGGCGGGGTTCGCCACAAAAGATTGGAACGGATAGCGGGATTAGCTCCTAAAAACTAAACAATTCCTTTCTCTATCATTTCCAACATTACTGGCGAAGCATTCTTAAATGTTGGCGGTTGTTCTATAATACTTCCTGCGTTCTTTTTGTTTACTTTGAAAGTCACATCGTCATCTGTCGTAAACAAAAGTGCAGTCAAGAAAGGTTTTTTGATGTGTGAACCCAAAATCAGTAAAGCTTCATTTAACGTATGAATGCTTTCGATTTCTTCTGTTTTGTATCGAAAAGTTAGTGAAATTGAGAATGTATTATCTTCATTTAGAACCAATCTGAAATATACATTCTTAAGTTCCGTATCGCCCATCGTTTTGGCCAAAGTCAGTTTTGCGAAAGTTCCGTTTTGGATGCTTTCTTTAACTCGTTCACAAAAAAGGGCAAATATTGGTTCGTACATTTTTTTTAAGTTTCTAAAGTTCTGAGATGCTAAGATTCTAAGTTTTTAAAATCTTTGTCTATTATTTAATCGCAAAGTTCGCAAAGATTTACGCAAGGTTCGCTAAGTTTTTAGATTTTCTTGCGAACTTTGCGGTTAAGAAAATTATTTTCCTGTAAATTCTGCTTTACGTTTTTCTAAGAATGCAGTTGTTCCTTCTTTAAAATCCTGTGTTCCGAAACATTCTCCAAATGATTTTATTTCGGTATCAAAACCATTTTTACCATCTTTAAAATTGGCGTTGATTGATTTTATCGCTTTTCCAATGGCAAATGGCGCATTTTTAATGATTTTTTGAGCAATTACGTATGTAAAAGACAAAAGCTCTTCTTGAGGCACAACATGATTTACCAAACCGTACTCTTTTGCTTGTTCAGCAGTGATCATTGCGGCGGTCATAATCAATTCCATTGCACGGCCTTTTCCGATTAATTGCGGCAAACGCTGTGTCCCTCCGTAACCTGGAATCAGACCAAGAGTTACTTCTGGAAGTCCCATTTTTGCATTATCAGAAGCAATTCTAAAATGACAAGCCATTGCCAATTCTAATCCACCGCCAAGAGCGAAACCGTTAACGGCTGCAATAACTGGTTTTTTAAGATTTTCTATAAAATCAAATAAAGATTCTTGTCCTTCAGCAGCTAATTGTGCGCCTTCGACAGTTGTATAATTAGCAAATTCCGAAATATCTGCTCCAGCTACAAAAGCTTTTTCTCCGCTTCCGGTTAAAACAACAACACGAACATCATCATTTTTAGCTAATGCTTGAATGGCATTACTCAGATCGCTAATCGTTGCTTTGTTTAAGGCATTCAATTTGGTTGGTCTGTTAATGGTAATTGTAGCAACTTTTTCTTCAATAGAAATTAAGATATTTTCGTAATTCATGACGCTATATTTTATGAGTTGGTGATAGGGAGAGAAACTGTAAACGTAGTTCCTTTTCCGTAAGTTGATTCAAAGGTAATTGTTCCTTTGTAATTTTCGATAATGTTTTTGATAATTCCGAGTCCAAGACCCATACCGCTGGTTTTAGTCGTAAATTTTGGTTCGAAAATTCTTCCTATATCTTGTTTCTGGATTCCAATTCCGTTGTCTTTTACGGCAATTTCAACATTATTATCCTGTCTTTTTACAGTAACCACAATCGATTTCTGAAACTGACTTTCAGGAATGGCCTGAGTCGCATTTTTAACCAAATTGGTAATGACACGAATCAATTGCGTACGATCCATTTTGGAAATGATTTCTTCTTCTTCTTTTTCGAAAACAATATAATCTTCATTGAAAATATCTAAAGCCAATTCTACAACCTCAACCACATTTAAAGTTTCATTTTGCTGAGCTGGCATCGATGCAAAGTTCGAAAACGCCGAAGCAACAGCTGTCATAGTATCAATCTGCTGAATCAAGGTTTCGGAATAATCATTCATTTTCTGCTTGACATCAGGAGCTAAAGGATCAAACTTTCTCTGAAAACTCTGAACGGTCAAACGCATTGGCGTAAGCGGATTCTTGATTTCGTGTGCAACTTGTTTCGCCATTTCACGCCAAGCTTCTTCACGTTCGCTTTGGGCGAGTTTGATAGCACTTTTTTCCAATTTGTCCACCATTCCGTTATAAGCTGTAATCAAGAAATTGACTTCTTTACTATTCGCTTCCAGAACAATTTTCTCATTTTTCTGATCCAGATTGGTTTCTTCTAATCTCTCAGAGATCGTTTTAAGTGATTTTGTGATGTAGGTTGAAAGGAAATACGCCAATGCAAAAGCCACAATCAGCATAAATGAATAAACCTGACTCAGACGAATCAGGAAAGTATTCAGCTCGTTATCGTAATAACCATCATCTTCTAAATAAGGAAGATTCAGGATTCCGAGTGGCTTGAATTTTTCGTCTTTAATTAAGCTGTATGAAGATCGGTTCTTAACTCCATCTATCGTTTTAATATCTACAAAACGTTTTTCAATGGAAGAACGAACCAGTTTTAGAATATATTCCGGAATTGGAGGTGGAGCTTTATCAACAGCAAAAGACTCTTTAGAAGATTTGAGCAGTTTTCCATCCAAACTGTAGATATTGATTTCAATTTTGTGAATCTGCGCCAGCTCATGAATTTTATCTTTAAAAATTAAATCTAAATTCTGAGTTTTTAGCGGATAAGTTGTAGTCGCCAGAACATAATTGATGTGTTCTTTAACCGCATTTTCTTTTCGTTCTAAACGTTCTTGATGATATTCTTTGGCCTCAGTCTTAAACTGAATAATCGAAATCGAAGCCAATAAAAAAGATGCCACAACAATCAATACAATCATCGACAGGAATATCCTGGTACGAAGGGAAAGCATTGACATTTTGAAGTTTAGCATGTTCTTTTGTTTTTTCGCCACAAATTACACAAATTAGCACGAATTTATTTTTATAATTTTTGCCACAGATTAAAAGGATTATGAGGATTAAAAAAATCATTTAAATCCTTTTAATCTGTGGCAAAAAAAAGAATTAGTGTAAATTCGTGAAATTCGTGGCAACCTTTTTTATTTTTTTTCTCGGATTCGTTTGTAAAAACGGAATCCCAGCATAATTAAAACCGAGAATAAAATAATTCCGATTACGCCGAAAATCCAGTTGATGGCACTTTTTAAAACTACTAAAAATACAACGGCAAACAAAATAATCGTAGCGCCTTCATTCCACAAACGCATAAAATTATTTGAATATTTTACTTCATCTCTTTGCAGTTGCTTAAAAATCTGATGGCATTTTCCGTGATATAAATATAAAAGGAAAACGAAACATAATTTTACATGCATCCAAGATTGTGTAAGCCAAACGTGTCCTGCATCTGTAAAAAAAAGCATCCAAAAAGCAAAAATACTCGCCAAAACTGCCGACGGCCATGTAATAATGTACCACAAACGATAGGCCATTATTTTGTATTGCGCTTGCAAAATTTCTTTCTCTGGCGAAGGTTTCTCACTTGCTTCAATTTGATAAACAAACAAACGCACAATATAAAACAAACCCGCAAACCAGGTAATTACAAATATAAGATGCAGTGATTTTAGATAGTTGTAGTATTCCATTACTTCTTAAATGTAGATTTTTTAAAAAGGTCGATCATTTCTTTACCATCATCTTCATTTTCGTAGACTATAGAATTGATAAAGATTCTACCATTAAAACCTCGAGAAAAAAGAACTAACGTTACTACTTTTTTCTCGTCCTCAGTTATTTCTATTTTAGCTCTTCTAAATGGCAAACCCGAAATATATTCAGTACTAACTGAATAATCTCCCATTTTACCCTTTGGATAAATTTTGCCAATATCTTTTAAAAGAAGAAAATCTTTTAATTTCATATTTAGATCAAGCGCTCGAATATCACTTCCAAAAAAATCTTCGTAATTCACTGAAAAGTAATTGGCTTCATCTTTCTTAAAAACAACAATTGAATGTTTCTTTTTTGCTAAAGTTGTATCTCCTTTAACATCTAACTTCTGTTTTAAATCTACCTTTTCATAATCATCTGGCACAAAAATCTGCCACTTGAATGTTTTATCGTAAAATTTATTATCTACAAGAGAATTGTTTTTTTTGCAACCTGAAAGGGTTACCAAAACAAAAAATAATATCGCACTATATTTTAATCTATTCATTTATTTTTATTTAGCCCAATCATTAATCCAAGAAGCAACTGTTTCACACCATTCATCATCATCATTCAAACATGGAATTGCCAAGAATTCCTCTCCTCCATTTGCTTCAAAATCTTCTTTGGCACGCATGGCGATTTCCTCTAAAGTTTCTAAACAATCTGAAACGAAAGCTGGTGTTACAACTGCTAATTTCTTGATTCCTTTTGCTGGCATGTTATCGATTTCAACATCTGTGTAAGGTTCTAACCATTTATCGCCAGCTAAACGAGATTGGAAAGTTAAACTGTATTTATCTTCTGGAAGGCCTAATAACTTAACGACTTGTCTTGTAGTTTCATAACATTGGTGACGATAACAGAATTCATGTGCCGGCGATGGCGTGTTACAGCATGAACCGTCAATTTTACAATGAGATTTTGTCACATCGGTTTTACGAATGTGGCGCTCTGGGATTCCGTGATATGAAAACAATAAATGATCGTACTCAAATCCAACTAAATGTTTCTGAATAGAATCTGCTAAGTTTTTGATGTAGTCTGGTTTGTTGTAAAATGCCGGAACATCAGTGAATTTCATATGAGGGAATTTCTTCTTGCGAATTTCTTCTGCTTTAACCAAAATAGTCAAAGTCGAAGCCATTGCATATTGCGGATATAAAGGAAAAAGAAGAACATCTGTAACTCCTTTATCGCTCAATTCCTGAAGTCCTTTTTCGATTGTCATGCTTCCGTAACGCATTGCCAGCGAAACTGGAACATTTACTAAAGGCTGTACTTTTTGCTGCATTCTTTCTGAAAGAACCACTAATGGAGAACCTTCTTCCCACCAAATTTTTGAATAAGCATGTGCCGATTCTTCTGGTCTTTTTCTTAAAATAATCCCACGAACTAATAATGCTCTCAATAAATACGGAACGTCGATCACATATTTATCCATTAAAAATTCATCTAAATAAGGTTTTACATCTTTTGGAGTTGGACTGTCTGGAGAACCTAAGTTTACTAATAATACGCCTTTCATTATGTTTTTTTTGCTTTTAAGCTTTTATTTGTTTTAAAAATTTCGGCAAAAGTACACGCTGTACTTTATTCGAAATATGATATTTATTACTTTTTAATTATTGTAGAATATTCAAAATTTATTTGACTAATTCGAGAAATTTTTTCATGCAGATTTACACAGATTAATTCGTGAATTCGTGGCGAAAAAAAATTTAAACATTCACATTAATAGACATCAAATATTTTTTTGGTGTTGTTCCAAATTTCTTTTTGAATGCCGCTATAAAATGGCTTCCCGTGCTATAGCCAATTTTCAATCCAACTTCGTTTACATTATAAGAACCGCTGTCTAATAGTTTTCTAGCAAAATCCATTTTGTAATCAAAAAGGAAACCGTAAACTGTATCGCCATAAATCTGTTTGAAACCCATTTTAAGTTTTTTCAAATTTAAACCAATTTCATCTGCCAGTTCTTGCAACCCTGGAGGTTCGGCCATATTGGCGATTACAATTTCTTTAGCTTTTCTGATTTTCAAAACATTGTCTTCATCAATTAAAAACGGACATTGTTCAGCATTTGGGTCTTCAGTTCTGTTGAAATACAAACTTAACAATTCGTATCCTTTTCCTTTATAATAAAGGTTTTTTATGGACGGATGAAGATTGTAATGAAACAACTGACTCAAAACAATTGCCATTGACGGACTGATATTTCCTTCGTTATAATATTTTTTATCCTTATTGTCAGGACTTAAAAATGTAATATAATCAGCTTCGGCAGAAAATAACGCGTGAAATTTTTTGATTGAAACAATTACAGAAATCACCCAAGAGTTTGGCGCAAGTTCTAAATTAAGCGGTAATTCTTTCTGCGGATTGTACAAAAGAAGCGATTTTTCTTCTTTTAATTCTAATGCATAATTGCCTTGATTGAATAAGAATTTTGCATTTCCTTTTATCCCGAAGTGAAACTGTATCAGACCAGTACCTATTTCATGCTGTGCATAAAATGGCTCGAGACTGTCATTTTGAAAACGGATCAGCGTAAAGTCGTCTTCAATTTTTATAATTTCTTGAGAACCCATAGCGATATTTTTTTGAAACGAAAATCAAAATAAAGTTTAAATGTTATTTAGAACGACTCTAAACTAATCACTTCAAACGAGTTGATTTTGCTACAAAAGTAGTCCTTTTTACTCAAAAACACCCATTTAGGTTCAAAAAAACATATAGCGACATAAAAAGTACTTTTAGCGTTATTTTTATCGATGGTATAGTAATAATTTTGTTGCACTTTTATGAAAGTGAATTTATGGAAAACAATAACGTACCGAAACACCTCTATTTTTACTCAGTTGGTCTGAGTTATAAAAAAGCTGATGCTGAGGTCAGAGGTCAATTTAGTTTGGATGCAGTTGCAAAGACGCGATTGCTGGAACAAGCTAAAAACGATGGAATAGAAAGTTTACTAGTTACTTCTACTTGCAACAGAACCGAGATTTACGGTTTTGCTGAACATCCATTTCAATTAATAAAACTTATCTGCGATAATAGTAACGGATCTGTAGACGCTTTTCAAAAAGTGGGTTTCGTTTACAAAAATCAAGAAGCAATCAATCATATCTTTCGTGTTGGGACTGGTTTAGACAGCCAAATCTTAGGTGATTTTGAAATTATCTCTCAAATCAAAACTTCTTTTATACATTCAAAATCAATGGGATTGGCCAATGCTTTTATGGAAAGATTGGTAAATGCAGTTATTCAGGCGAGTAAAAGAATTAAAAACGAAACGGAAATTAGCTCTGGAGCTACTTCGGTTTCTTTTGCTTCAGTACAATACATTCTTAAAAATGTCGAAGATATCAGCAACAAAAACATTTTACTTTTTGGAACTGGTAAAATCGGAAGAAATACTTGCGAGAATTTAGTAAAACATACTAAAAATGAGCATATCACTTTAATCAACCGTACTAAAGATAAAGCAGAGAAATTAGCAGGAAAATTAAATCTGATTGTTAAAGATTATTCTGAATTACATTTAGAACTTCAAAAAGCTGATGTTGTAGTTGTTGCAACTGGCGCGCAAAACCCAACGGTAGACAAAGCGATTCTGAATCTTAAAAAGCCTTTACTGATTCTAGATTTATCTATTCCGAAAAACGTTCATGAAAATGTTGAGGAATTAGAAGGTGTAACTTTAATTCACATGGATTATTTGTCTCAACTGACAGATGAAACTCTAGAAAACAGAAAATTACACATTCCGGCTGCTGAAGCAATCATCGAAGAAATCAAAGAAGAATTTGTTACTTGGATGAAAGGCAGAAAGTTTGCTCCGACAATTAATGCTTTAAAAGAAAAATTAAACGCTATTAAAGCTTCGGAACTAGATTTTCAAAGTAAAAAAATCGCTGATTTTAATGAAGAGCAAGCTGAAATCATCAGTAACAGAATCATTCAGAAAATCACTACTCATTTTGCAAATCATTTAAAAGACGACGATACCATGGTAGACGAAAGCATCGAATGGATCGAAAAAGTCTTCAAAATAAAAGCATCTTAAATACAATTTAAACCATATAAGTTATATAAGTTCATTTAAAAACTGTGTTTTACCCAAACTGCTTAAATTTACTTATATAACTTATATGGTTCAAAAAACAAAACATGGCTGAAAAAACAATCAGAATAGGAACGCGTGACAGCGAATTAGCACTTTGGCAAGCACATACTGTCGAGAAATTACTAAACGATTTGGGTTATAAAACCTCAATTGTTGCGGTTAAATCTCAAGGTGACATTATTCTTGATAAGCCACTTTACGAATTAGGAATCACTGGAATTTTCACTAAAACCTTAGACATTGCTATGATTAATGGTGATATTGATATCGCCGTGCATTCTATGAAAGATGTTCCAACGGCTTTACCAAAAGGTATAGTTCAAGGTGCAGTTTTGCCAAGAGCCAATGTTTTGGATATTTTAGTTCATAAAGGAAATCCTGATTTTGCAAATCCAAGCACCATTGCAACAGGAAGTTTACGTCGTCAGGCGCAATGGTTCAATAAATATCCAAATCATACTGTAGTTGATTTACGTGGAAACGTGAATACTCGTATGCAAAAACTACAAGATAATAATTGGGACGGAGCTGTTTTTGCCGCTGCAGGTTTGGAGCGCATTAACTTAAAACCTGAAAATTACATCAATTTAGATTGGATGATTCCTGCGCCGGCTCAAGGAGCAATGTTGGTTGTTGGAATGGAAAATGACAATTATACATTGGATGCACTTTCTCAGTTAAATGATATCGAAACTGAAATCTGTACCTACATCGAACGCCAGTTTTTAAGAACGCTTGAAGGCGGATGTACTGCGCCAATTGGAGCTTTGGTTACATATAACGAAGACGAGGACACACTACATTTTCAGGGAGTTTTACTTTCTATTGATGGAAAACAGAAAATTGAAATCGACAAAACGGTTGATATTTCAGAATGGAAAAAACTAGGTTTCAATTCAGCCCAGGAGATTTTGAATAATGGAGGAACGGAATTAATGCAGAAAATCAAAGAATCTCTAAAGAAATAATGGCAAATCCAGTCCAAATATTATCTACAAAAATATTATCTCCTCTTCATAAACAGGAACTAATGAAATATGGCGTTGAGTTGATCGAAGCCGATTTCATTAAAACTGAAAATAAGCCTTTCGAATTAAAAGACCTCAACGAAAGTCTGATTTTTACAAGTCAGAATGCTGTTCACAGCGTTTTGTCAAATCCAAAATCTGAAGAATTAAAAAAGAAAAATGTGTATTGCGTTGGACTTAAAACCAAAAGTCTTTTAGAAGAAAATGGCTTCAATGTTATTGCCTACACAGGTTATGCTTCCGATTTAGCAGAAATTATCACTTTGATTTATGGTAATGAAAGCTATACTTTTTTCAGTGGCAATTTAAGAAGAGACACTTTGCCTGAAGCTTTAAAGGAAAACGGAATTAAATTCAATGAAATTCAGGTTTACGAAACAACGCTTCAACCTCAGAAAATAAAAGCAAATCCAGAAGCGATTTTGTTTTTTAGTCCGTCTGGAGTAAAAAGTTATCTGAAACAGAATACCATCAATAAACAAATCTGTTTCTGCATTGGTGATACGACCGCAGAAGCTTTATCAAAAATCACTAAAAACATCATCATTGCTGATCAACCCACAATTGAAGACGTAATAGAGGATGTAATTCACGAATACAAATAAAAACCTTTGCAACTTTGTCACTTTGCGACTTTGCACCTAAAATAAAAAACATGTTAAAAAACGACCTATTTTTAAGAGCATTAAAAGGAGAAACTGTACAACGTCCACCAGTATGGATGATGCGTCAAGCAGGAAGATATTTGCCAGAATTTAGAGAACTTCGTGATAAGTATGATTTCTTTACACGTTGCGAAACTCCAGAATTAGCCGCTGAAATTACAGTACAGCCAATTCGCCGAATTGCTCCAGATGCTGCGATTTTATTCTCAGATATTTTAGTTGTACCTCGCGCAATGGGAATTCACGTTGAATTGAAAGATAATTTGGGTCCGATTATTCCAGATCCAATTCGTACGATGGAACAAGTAAATCAAGTTTTTGTTCCAGATGTAAATGAAACTTTAGGTTACGTTTTTGACGCTGTAAAATTGACTAAAGAAATGCTGAACGATGAAGTGCCATTAATTGGTTTCGCAGGTTCACCTTGGACAATTTTCTGTTATGCCGTTGAAGGAAAAGGTTCTAAAAGTTTTGATACTGCAAAAGGTTTCTGTTTTTCAAACCCAGTTGCAGCGCATACTTTATTGCAAAAAATCACGGATACAACTATTTTATACTTAAAAGAAAAAGTAAAATCGGGAGTAAATGCAGTTCAAATTTTTGATTCATGGGGAGGAATGCTTTCTCCAGTTGATTATCAGGAATTTTCATGGAAATATATCAACCAGATTGTTGACGCTTTAGCAGAGATAACTCCAGTTATTGTTTTCGGAAAAGGATGTTGGTTTGCTCTTGGCGAAATGGGTAAAAGTAAAGCTTCTGCGCTAGGAGTTGACTGGACTTGTTCGGCTAGAAATGCTCGTTATCTATCTGGCGGAAATATTACTTTACAAGGAAACTTTGATCCGTCAAGATTACTTTCTCCAATTCCGACTATCAAGAAAATGGTTCACGAAATGATCGACGAATTCGGAAAAGATAAATATATAGTAAATTTAGGTCACGGAATTTTACCAAATATCCCTGTAGATCACGCCAAAGCGTTTATCGACGCTGTGAAGGAATACGGACAATAGTATTCAGTTTTCAGTCGCAGTATTCTGTTTACTGCGACTGAAAACTTTAAACTCAAAAATATGCTCGCAAACCTAAACCTCAACAGAAACTCACCGTTTTCATTTATCGAATACGGATTTCAGGCTTATTACGCCTACGTGTTTCTCATGGTTTGGACGCATCCAGAATTACATCCAGTTAGTCTTATAAATGACTTGGCTGTTTTGATGGCTTTTGAGTTTATAATGGTTCATTCAGGAGTTTTCATGGCGGTTATGCCTAGAAAATGGTCACTTTTTGTGTTTTTTCCGCTCTACGGATTATTTGCTTATTCTTTTAATGAATCAGTAGTAAATACTAACATTCTGTATATTTATCTTCTGACGGTTTTAAACAGAATGCGTTTTGCCTTTTCGAATGTAGCGCCAGAAGTCAGAGTGTATCAAATGGGAAAATCGGCGGCAAAAGCGGTTTTCTACTTTTTCTTAATCCTAGCGGTTTGCATTGGAAATTCTATAGTTCCTCCATTCGGATTGACAAACGAGTTTTTAGAAAAATCACATTATTTCCAAACTGTTAAATCAAGCGGACTGTTTATAGAAAAGCCATATGTGCCTATCTGTATGGGATTTATTTATTATACTTTGCCTGTTTTATATTTTGTTTATCGAATACTAAAAAACTTCGGTAGAAAAGATTCTTTTCAAAATGAAAAACTAGTTTTTAGCCGAACAACTGTCAAATCGAATAAATTCTAATTTATGTTGAATAAAGGTTTAAGAGACGAAGAAAAAATAAGAATTGATAACGTTCTCAAAACGTTACGCACTCTTGTATTTGTACCTTATCCCTTAAATAATTTACAAAAAACAGAAATTGAAAATCAACTGAAAGAATTTGGTTTAAACATTGAAACTTTAGCTGATTATTCAAATGAGGATTTAATTACATTGCTAATGCGCCTTCATTTTGACTGGGAACAATTAGAACAATTTGCTGATATTTTAATTGAGTTTTCTAAAATAGAAAGTTATAATTTTACAGAAAAAGCATTAGCAGTTTATCAATATATTCAGCAAGAAAGCAAGGTTTTTTCTTTTGGGATAAATACTAAAATTGCATCTCTAAAAAACAATCATTTATGAGTTTTACAGATTGGAAAACAGACCGAATTGAAAATATTCTTCCTGAGGAGTTTTACAAATTAATAGAAAAGAATAAAAATCATATTAAAAAAACTTTTCCACTTACATTATCTTATTGCAAAGATTCAGAAAAGACAAAAAAATTTATTGCTTTCAATCTAGACAAAGAGAAGAAGAAAGAAGGATATTTCTTCTTTGCGCGAGACTCAGACACCCAAGATTTAATTGGTTATTTATGTGTAAAAACCATCGATTACCGCATCTCGAAATGTGAATTTGGATATTTTATTGATGAAGATTATCAAGGAAAAGGAATTACCTCAAAAATGGTTTCAGCTGCACTTGAATTTTGCTTTAATGAATTAATGCTGAATAAGGTTTTTATCTGCACATCAGAAGTTAATTTGGCAAGTCAGCGAATTGCATTAAAACATAATTTTAAACAAGAAGGAATTTTAAGAGACGAATTTAGAAATGGAGACGGCACTTTGCAAAACTCTGTTTACTTCGGACTTCTTAAATCAGAATACATAAAATCATGAAAGACAAATTTTACGCATACATACAAAATTTACAAGACCAGATCTGCGCTGGATTAGAAGCTGTTGACGGAACGACAAAATTCCGTGAAGACTTATGGAAACGTCCTGAAGGCGGAGGCGGAAGAACACGTGTTATTGAAAACGGAACTGTTTTTGAAAAAGGCGGTGTAAACATTTCTGCTGTTCACGGAAAACTTCCTGAAACGATGCAAAAAATGTTTGGCGTTGGTGAAGCTGATTTCTTTGCCTGCGGATTAAGTTTGGTTATTCACCCGAAAAACCCAATGGTTCCTACCGTGCACGCCAATTGGCGATATTTTGAAATGTACGACGAATCTGGAAATGTAATCGAACAATGGTTTGGTGGCGGACAGGATTTAACGCCTTATTATTTGTTTGAAGAAGATGCAATTCACTTTCATCAAACATGCAAAACAGCTTGCGATAAACATAATCCAGAGTTTTATCCAAAATATAAAAAACAATGTGATTCATATTTCTGGAATGCACACAGAAATGAAGCCCGTGGACTTGGCGGTTTGTTCTTTGATTATTGCAAAGCAAATGAGCAAATGTCTATGAAAAATTGGTACAATTTTGTAACCGAAGTTGGAAATAGTTTCCTTGAAGCATATGTGCCAATTGTAGAAAAAAGAAAGAACCTTTCTTATACTCCAGAACAAAGAACTTGGCAAGAAATCCGTCGTGGCCGTTATGTTGAATTCAATTTGGTTCATGATAAAGGCACTTTGTTCGGTTTAAAAACAAACGGCAGAATTGAAAGTATTTTGATGAGTTTGCCTCCGCATGTGCAATGGGTTTACGATCATCATCCAGAAACAGGAAGCGAAGAAGAAAAATTGATTAATGTGTTGGCAAATCCGCGTGAGTGGGTTTCGTAGCTTAAAAATTTATTTAGTTTGATAATTATATGTCGCCCCTCTGGGGCTTCTTTCTTTTTGTTGTCAATTCAATTACTATAAATATTTTGCTCCGCTGGAGCATTTTTTACATTTACTATTTATGGAGCTGATGTAATTATAAAACAAATATTTCCTTCTCTGCTGGCGCTTTATCTTTCGTTGTTGATTCAATCACTATAAATATTTTGCTCCGCTGGAGCATTTTTATATACGACTAGTTCTTCTAAAATTTTAGACTATTATTAAAGATGCTTCGGAGAAGCAAAATATTTATAGAACAATTTACATCCCCTAGCATAAAGCCCCAGAGGGGCGACATATTTTCCATATCACAAAAAAACAATACTTATCCTACAAATTAAAATTATTAATTAGCTTTACTCATTATAATTTTAATTAAAAAAATGGCAGACACTTACTCTCAATTATATATTCAAATTGTTTTTGCTGTAAAAGGAAGGCAGAACTTAATTTCCAAAAATTGGAAAAATGAAATTTATAAATACATTACAGGAATTATTACCAATCAGAAACAAAAACTGATTGCAATAAACGGAATGCCAGATCATATTCATATCTTAGTTGGAATAAAACCAAATGTTTCAATATCGGATTTGGTACGAGACATTAAATCAAGTTCATCCAAATTCATAAATGAACAAAAATGGATAAACGGGAAATTCGAATGGCAGACTGGTTTTGGTGCTTTTTCGTATGGTCATTCACAATTAACACCTGTAATAAAGTATATTGAAAACCAAGAAGAGCACCATAAAACCAAAACGTTCAAAGAAGAATATATCGCATTTCTAAAATTATTCAATATTGATTTTAAAAATGAATATCTGTTTGATGATGTTTAATTTATGTCGCTCCTATGGAGCTTCAAATCGTATTCGATTATTATAATTGCTATAAATATTTTGCTTCTCCGAAGCATTTTTAAATACCACATGATCTTGAAACTGATTTATGCCACATTCTTTATCAGCATTTTTGGGTGTTTCGCCCAAAACGATTCCCTGCAAAATCATTATTTTAAATCATACAATGATAAAATTACTGCCAGCGTTTATTATCTAGACACTTCAAATAGTTTTCAAATTGCTACAGGTCAGGATTCAAAAATGTATGTGAATCTAATTCCGAATCGTAGAGAACAGATTGGTTTTAACCTAAACTATAAAATTATTGACGTTGGTTTTGGTTTTGCTCCCAAATTCCTAAGTCAGAATAAAGGCGATTCTCATTCTAAGCACTTTAATTTCAATACCCGTTTTTATTTAAAAAAATGGATGCAGTCGTTTACTTTTATCAACCAAAAAGGATTTTATATTAGCGATGATAACATTACGGCTCAGTTGCCTAATATGCGTACCACAAAAATTGGCGGATCGACTTCTTATGTTTTCAATGATAAATTCTCTTTTAAAACATTGGTAAGCCAAAACGAATGGCAAACCAAAAGCTCTGGAAGTTTTATTCCGTCATTCTCTTTCTATTACACCAATATCGATTTAAACACTCCAGATTCATCTCCTGGAGATATTTATGTTTTTACTTTGGCTCCCGCCTATTTTTACAATTTTGTAATTAGCAATCGAGTTTTAATTGGCGCAGGACTTGCTTTGGGTGCTGGAATCAATGATATTGACGGAGATAGTTCAGCATTGTATCAAGCCGATTTCAATTTAAAACTGGCCTATAATAATGATCGTTTCTTTGGTTTTGCCAGTCTTAATACAGTTAGTTTTGCGCAAGATGAAAAAGTTGATCCAAGGTTGAATGATAATATCGCTACTGTAAAGCTCTCTCTCGGTTACCGATTTGATCCTCCAAAAAAAGTAAAGGAAGTTTATGATAAGGTTAATGAAAAGATAGGTCTTTGAGAATTCTTTAATCTCATAATCAATAAGTTCCAAAAATTGCTTAAATTACATGGATTTATAAAAAACTAAAATTCAGTATTATGGCAAATGTGAACCAGGAACAATTAAATCTCATGCATTCTGGAAAAGGATTTATTGCAGCACTTGACCAAAGCGGTGGCAGCACGCCAAAAGCATTATCGCAATATGGCGTTGAAGAAAATCAATATACAAATGACGAAGAAATGTACACTCTTGTACACGAAATGAGAACTAGAATTATTAAAAGTCCAGCTTTTGACAGCCAATATATTCTCGGTGCTATTTTGTTTGAAAATACAATGGATCGTAAAATCGACGGACAATGGACAGCCGATTATTTATGGGAGAAAAAACATATTATTCCTTTTTTGAAAGTAGATAAAGGGCTTGCAGATCTTGCAAATGGCGTACAATTAATGAAACCCATTTCTGGTTTAGACGAATTACTGGATCGCGCTGTAGAACGAAACATTTTTGGAACGAAAATGCGTTCTGTCATTAAAGAAGCCAATCCTGAGGGAATCCGAGATATTGTTGCACAGCAATTTGAAGTAGGAAAACAAATTTTCAACAAAGGTTTAATTCCAATTATAGAGCCTGAAGTTGATATTTATAGTCCTGATAAAGAAAAATCGGAACAGATCCTGAAAGAAGAAATTCAAAAACAGCTTCATTTATTAGATAAAGATGTAAAAGTAATGTTGAAGCTTTCAATTCCAACTGTGAATGATTTTTACAACGATCTTATTTCAGATCCGCATGTGGTTCGTGTTGTAGCGCTTTCTGGCGGCTATTCTCGTGAAGAAGCAAATCAAAAACTCTCACAAAACCACGGATTAATTGCTAGTTTTTCAAGAGCATTGTCTGAAGGACTTACTGCTGGTCAGTCTGATGAAGATTTTAATGCTGAATTACAAGAAACCATTAAAGGCATTTATCACGCTTCAATTACTTAGAAAACTCAGATAACCAAACGTTACTACGGAACGTAAATAAATGGTACCGTCAATTTTTTTTTCTACCGATGAAACATTCCTACGGAATGAATTATTATATAAAAAATCCCTGAAACAATATTGCATCAGGGATTTTTTTTTCAATTATTTAGAAGTCATTTCTTCGGCTAAATCTAATGTCTGCAAAATGATGTTTTTATCAGACTTAAAAGAGTTTAGTTTAAAAACAAATTTCAACTTATTGTCAATTAGTTTTTTGGGAGATTCTATCGATACATCTGAAAATTGAGATGAAATTTTAGTCATTCGATCCAATTCTGAATCTTTTGCGTTTTTACCGAATGTTTTCACAGTTTGCGCAATATCCAATTTTCCAGAAATATAATTTTTACTCAAATCTTTCTTTGTGTCTTTTGCAAAAGATCCTTTTCCTGAACCAAAATAATCTTTTGTATTGGCAACAACTACTACATCTTTTTCTTTCATGATAAAAATATTGCCATATTCTTGAGTGCCAACTACAGTGTACGAATTTCCATTTGGAATCAACACTTTTTTACGAACGCCCAATTGCAATAATTTATCTCCAAAAGTTGGATGCGTAGAAGTAAAAATCACAGAAAACAACGGAATATCTTTTTTTACTTTTTCCTCCGTTATTTTTTCTTCATAATTCTCATCATAATCATACTTTTTAGTCATTACCTCAACTTCTTTCGTGTCGTATAAAAAAGCGCTTAAATCGCCATCAAAAAGCTTTGCTGTTGCTTCTTCATCAACAATTGTAGAAATCAGATCTGTGATGAGTGTAATATCTTCTTTCGCGAATTTTGGATTTTGAAATATCTCTGACATTAAAGACGGAAAGTTTTCAAGTGCCGCTTTTGTATTGGCATGATATGAAACGTAGCCTAAAGGTTTTTCTGCTGGAAAATAATTAAAGATATTTTTGTTGATTTTTCTATTGCTAATTTTGCTTACAACGGCAGCAATTTCTGGAGCATATTCTACTACTTCTTCAATTCTGGAATTATCATTGTCAAAATAGAAATCCAGATTAATGCCTTTTACAAAATTCCCAAAGTTCTTCTGAAATGGCAGATATTTATCATAACCGCCAAATAATGCCATAGGATAATTGTACAACGAATAGAAACTAGACATCAATCCGCCATAATTTATCCAAGATGAAATATCTGCCGACTCATTTATTTTTGAAAAACTAGGCGCCGTAAAACCATTTTCAAATAAACCTTTTATAATTTCTCTTTGCTGCTCAGCCAATTTTTTATCAAACTCTGCCTGTTCTGCCGTATATTCTTCATACGGATTTCCATCATACAAATAATCTTGTTCTACCGTTTCTGCTGATCCGGCTGGTACATCAGCTACCATTGGTTCATCACGCATCACAGAAGGCTCTGCTATTTTTGGCGGATTTGGTGCTTCTTCTACTCCGTATACTTTCGGTGTATCTACAATTACCGTTTCTTCATACGCCTCTGAAATTCCTATTGAATCATTTAAAACAGGAGGCCCATCTGGAGTTGCATAAAATTTATTTGGAAGTCTTTTTGTCAATTCAAATACAACCAAATAATTATCATTCCATACAAATGATCTCTTCAAACCACTTGGTGTAAAAACTGCATATTTACCAAATTCTTCAATTGTGCCATTCTTATCATTTGCTCCTTGTTTTTCAATCAGATATTGTCTTACTGCTTCTTTGTTTTTTATTGGAATAGTAACCTGATAGAACGGAACGCTATCTAAGAAATTTCCATGAATCGTAATCTTTTGGTCTAATTGAATGATCGAAGTATATTGGCGAAGATCAAAATCAGGTTTTTTGCTAATGTATTTAGTCAATATCGGATGATTCAATACTTCGTTTATGCTCACTTTTTTAGAAAGCTGATTTTCGTTAAACTGTACAAAATAATCGTATTGGTCTGAACTGGTTTGTCCAAAAGTAAAATACGTGGCAAATAGAAAAATTAGGGTGTAAAAATGCTTCATAAAATCAAGGCGTTAATTGGATGGTATTATTCATTAAGGTCGATTTCTTAAATACGCTGTACATACTTTGCTTTAAAAAAACCGTCTTTTTATTTTTGGAAATTTTGCTGTTTGCATTGTCTACAGCCAGAATATCTTTATCGAAAGTGTAAATAGAAATAATGCTGGCTTCTTCCAGATCTTTCTTTTTCTTTGGGTCGTTTACCACTTTTTCAGGAATTGGATAAGACGCAATTCTTTCAAAAGTTTTGCCGCTTCCGCTAAAGTGAATCTGATCACGTTGATTGTTTATTGTATTTACAACCGCGTTGAGTGCTTTCAGATTGGCGTAGTTGAGTTTGATGATAAAGACATAATTATCAAAATCTGTTTTGGTGCTAACGTTTGAAATTCCGTTAATCTTTAAAGCTTTTTCTTTAAAATCACTGAGTTTAGCGGTAATTTCCTGTTCATTCGGAATTTTTACGCCATCGACTTCTTCGAGCCAAATAGCCGATTTCGTTTTAAACCAAGATTTAGAAAAGTCCACAATTAGAGTATATTCACCACTTTGATCGTCGTGGTGTTTGATTCTTTCTGTAATCTCAAAACAACTCGTTAAGACGAAACAGCATAATAAAGCGAGAATTTTCTTCATTAGACAAATTTAGATGGAATTATTTTAAAAACCATGATATGTCTAAATTCTTAGTTCGATAGTTTGGCTAGCGCAGATTTGCAATCCGTGCAAACAACAGTGAGACACAATACTAATTCTCAAAGCAAAAAAATCAATCTTTGCGGGCACGGATTACAAATCCGCGCTAACTAGTTATTTGAAAAACTTTTTGACCTCGGAATTACCAATCGAATTAGCTAAACAAAAAGCGCTTATTCCGTTATTATTTTCTAAATTAATATTCGCTCCATTTTCAATCAGTTTTTCTATAAAAAATCCATTTTGATCTCGATAAAACATAACGGCAGTCCATAAAATTGAATTTCCATTTGCATCGGTTGAATTTACATCTGCTCCTAATTCAATTAGATAATCTACAATGTTTTCTAATTTCATAAAAACAGCAAGATGCAATGGGCTTCTTTTAAAATTACCTTTGCTTTGTTTTTGATTGATATCAAGTCCATTTAACAATATGACGTCTATAATCTCTTTGCAATTCATACTCAAATTCTTTGATTCTTTGATATAATAATGAAGTATATTATTTCCAAATTTATCTTCCTCATGAATGTTATAATCATTTATAGCTTCTTTAAATTTTATAAAATTTGAATTAAATAAAATCGCATTCAATTCTTCAATTGTTCTCATAAATCACATTGTTTAAAAAATAAGATTTTTCTTAATTTTACAAATCTACTTCAAATAAAAACATCAAACCAAATTTTTAGATAATATTAACTCATTCTACAACAAGCTAAACCCTTGCTAGCGCGAGCATTTTGCTCGTGAACATTTTCTTTGGCGTGCACGAGCGAGACGCCCGCGCTAGCAAAGGGATCATTAACATTTTTTGTGTTTCCTATGTAAATAAACTTTTTCATGTTTTTTACTTTTCAATAAAAATAATAACTGGACAATCCAATTTTTCTGAAAACTTCTTTTCAATCATTGGAATCAATTCTTTCTCTAGATAATTCTTTTTACGCATTTCATTCTCACGGCTTACGTAGTTGCCTTTTTCATCAAATTCTGATTGATGCCCAATTTCAAATATTACGGCATTATTCCATGCTATCTTTCTTCCATCAACACTGTACAAACCTTTTGTTGGCTCTTTATTGTCAAGAAAAACTTTAATTACATCTGGATAAGTTTCTTTTACTACTTGAATCAATTTTTCATCTACATCAAGGTTGTGATTGTTTATTCTGCCTTGCAAAAAATACAATGTGTTTCTATCTAACTTTTCAATATAAATGTTGTTGTGCAGATAAATATAAGACAACGAAAGCGAAGAGGTTTGCTGATAAAGATTTTGATTTTCGTTATTTCTCTTAATAAATCTCAAATTGCTATTTGCTAGAATATCATCGTACTTTTTTAAATTCAATTCATTGAGCAAATACTGATCTAAACCTTTTCTATATAACGCCTGAAGATATAAGTAATTTAAACAAATCTCTTTATTATTGCAGATTCCTTTTTCAGCGGCAAGTGTAAAATTATATGGCTGCGGAAATACTTTTTTTAACTGTTCTCCTTTTGGTATTTTTAATTCTTTTAAAAATACTGCTTTATTGTCTTGATTTGCTGTCTGTTCCTTTTTTGCAAAACAGCTTATTAGGAGCAAAAAAGAAGACAGGATGAAAATTTTATTCATTATATATTTCGCCATCGGACGCATTTATTCTGTTTAAAATTCGATTTTCTAAATCAATTGGATACCATACTGTCGAGAATTCATAATTTTCGATTTCATCTCTAGAAATATTTATTTCTTTACCTGTATTAAGTTCTCTTAACCTGAAATCATCATCCATTCCAAATACCATTTTTAAGTTATCATAATTAGAATCTTTGATCTCTTCATAATTTTCGGTTTGACCTATAATTCTCTATCTTCCTTTTATAATTCCGTCCCAAAATATTTGAACAGGAGAAAACATAACACCCGAATTTATAATTTCATTTAAATCGGTTTTAGCAGAGCAGACCTTTTTAAAAATTTCAACTAATACAGAAGAGTTTGTATCTACGACTCTTCCAAAAGCAAAATCCTTATCTAAATCATTTTCAGATAATTTTGTTGTAAGCTTCCAATCTTCTTTTTCCATAAACAATGGAATGCAAAAAATAATTCCTAGTTTTACATTTACAAACATAAGATTTTTCCTAATTTTTGCAAATGTACTCCAATAATTAAAATTCAATCAAACTTTTAGATAATATTAACGGATTCTACAACAAGCTAAACGCCTTATTCTGTTCCTTTTTCTTTAACTTTGCGCCACTCATTAAAAAGTGAGACAAACTTCAAAAAAAATAAAAAACAACTTCAATTTTAGAATAAGGGTTTATCAATCTGTTTCCAATTCAGCTTAAAAATCTGAAATCTAAAATCTAAAATCTAAATTTATATGTTCCCATTACAAAGAGGCAGAAGATTAAGAGTAAATGAATCGATTCGTTCTTTAGTACGTGAAACCAGTTTAAGTCCATCGGATTTTATGTTTCCAATGTTTATTGCTGAAGGAGAAAATGTAAAAGTCGAAATTCCGTCAATGCCAGGAATTTTCAGAAGATCGATAGATTTGACAGTTGAAGAAGTAAAAGAACTTTATGATTTAGGAATTCGCGCTGTAAATATTTATGTAAAAGTTAGCGAAAACCTAAAAGACAATACTGGAAAAGAAGCTTGGAATCCGAACGGATTAATGCAGCAAGCTATTCGTGCCATAAAAGCGGCTTGTCCAGAAATGATCGTTATGCCTGATGTCGCTTTGGACCCATATTCTATTTACGGTCATGACGGAATTATAACAAATGGCGATGTAGAAAACGACAGCACAGTCGATGCTTTAGTAAAAATGGCTGTTTCACATGCAGAAGCAGGTGCCGATTTTGTCGCGCCAAGCGATATGATGGACGGAAGAGTTTTGCGCCTTCGCGAAGGTTTAGATGCTGCCGGATTTCAGAATGTTGGAATCATGAGTTATTCTGCTAAATATGCTTCTGCTTTTTACGGTCCTTTTAGAGATGCTTTAGATTCTGCACCAAAAGAAGCTGATGTTGTGGTTCCAAAAGACAAAAAAACATACCAAATGGATTATGCTAATCGTATCGAAGCGATTAAAGAAGCTTTGTCTGACGTAGAAGAAGGCGCAGATATGGTTATGGTAAAACCAGGAATTGCTTATTTGGATATTGTTCGCGAAATAAAAAATACGGTACATGTTCCTGTAACCGTTTATCAGGTTTCTGGAGAATATGCCATGATTAAAGCGGCATCTGAAAGAGGCTGGCTAGATCACGACAAAATTATGATGGAGCAGTTAATGTGCATCAAACGTTCGGGTGCTAATCTTATTTCGACATACTTCGCAAAAGAAGCGGCAATACTTTTAAAGAAATAAGATGAAAAAGATTTTATTTTTAGCTGCTGTTTTAGCTTTCGCATCTTGTAAAAAAGAAACTTCTGAGCCCACAAACGCAACAACCGAATCTGTTTCTGAAGGAGAATCGGCGAAAGCCAAAAGTCCAGAAGAACTAGGAAAACAGCTTTTTGAAGGAGCTGGAAATTGTTTCGCTTGTCATCAGCCAGATCAAAAGGTAGTTGGGCCAAGCATTAAAGAAATTGCCAAAATCTATAAAGACAAAAATGGTGATATCGTTACTTTCCTGAAGGGAAATGCGGAACCAATTGTTGACCCAAGTCAGTTTGAGGTTATGAAAACCAATTTTGCCATAACAAAGGCCATGTCTGATGAAGAATTAAAAGCAATTGAAGCATACATCTACAGTAATTTAAAGTAATTACAAGATGTTCCGTAGGAACATTTCATCGGTAGAAAATTATATTGGAAGCATTTACGTTCCGTAGGAACGTCTGATATGCTGAATGGTTAAAATTTATGTCAAAATCAAACGTTCCTACGGAACGTAAATAATCGGTGGTCAATATTTTTTTTTCTACCGATGAAATGTTCCTACTGAACATCTGTGATTTTCTCAAAATAATAATGCAAAAAAGGCGGTTCCGAAAAATCGGAACCGCCTTTTTTTTATCATTAAATATTGATTACCAGATTTTAACTCGTTTTTCTGGTTCAACATACATTTTATCACCTTTCTTAATATCAAATGCTTTGTAGAAAGCATCCACATTCTGAATTGGCACATAAGCTCTATACATTCCTGGAGAGTGCGGATCTGTTTTTACTTGATTTTTGATTGCTTCATCTCTAGTTTTTGTTCTCCAAACGGTAGCCCAAGAAATAAAGAAACGCTGTTCTGGTGTAAATCCGTCTATTAAACCTGGGTTTCCGTGTTGCTTTAAATACAATTGCAAACCATCATAAGCCGCATTGATTCCGCCTAAATCTCCAATATTTTCACCTAACGTAAAATGACCATCAACATGAATACCTGGCAATGGCTCAAGAGCACTATATTGATTTGCTAAATCATTTCCTAAAGCTGTAAACTGTTTCAAATCATCTTCTGTCCACCAGTCAACTAAATTTCCTTCAGCATTGTAACGCGCTCCAGAATCATCAAATCCGTGAGAAATCTCATGTCCGATTACTGCACCAATTCCGCCATAATTAACCGCTTCATCAGCTTGGTAATTGTAGAAAGGCGGCTGTAAGATTGCTGCTGGAAATACAATTTCGTTATAAGATGGATTATAATAAGCATTTACTGTTTGCGGAGACATATGCCATTCTGTTTTATCAACTGGTTTAGACAGTTTGTCTACACTTTTCTTAAATCTCCATAACGCTAAGTTTTTAGAATTCTCAAAATAGCTTCCTCCTTCTGCAACACTTTTAATTTCTAAAGCCGAGTAATCTTTCCATTTATCAGGATATCCAACTTTAATCGTTATTTTGTTCAGCTTTTCGATTGCTTTTGCTTTAGTATCTTTAGACATCCAGCTTAAATTGTTAATACGATTTTGATAAGCCGTAATAACATTGTGAATCATATCAATCGCTTTGGTTTTAGCTTCAGCAGGAAAAACTTTTTCTACATAAAGCTTTCCAAGAGCTTCACCAACATTTCCGTTCACGACATTAAGCGCTCTTTCTTCAGCCGGAAGCTGTTTTATTGCTCCTCTTAATGTTTTGCTGTAAAAATCGAAATTAGCATTGTCAATTTCTGTTGTAAGCTTGCCAGCAGCACCGTTAATCAAATCCCATTTTAGGTATTCTTTCCATTGTGCTACTTTATTTTCTTTGAAAACGGTTTCTAAAGCCGTCATATATTTAGGCTCGTTTACAATTACAGTCTCTAACTTAGCAATTCCTAAACCAGCAAAATATTCGTTCCATTTAATGGCTGGAGTTAATTTTTGAAGTTCAGCAATTGTCATTGGGTTGTATTGCAAACGGCTGTCTCTTCTTTCAACTCTATTTAATCTTGGCTTTGACAATTCTGTTTCAAGTGCCAAAACCTCAACAGCACTTTGTTTTGCTTTTTCTGGAGACTCTCCAATAAACTGAAGCATTCTTGCAACATGCGATTCATATTTCGCACGTTTTTCTTTAGAATCTTTGTCATCAGAAGTGTAATAATCTTTATCAGGAAGTCCTAATTGGCTTGGCCCTAAATTTACAGAGTTTTTAGAACTGTCTTTATCATCAGCTCCGATATAAATTCCGAAAAATCCAGCATTGCTTTCTTTTTCCATTTCAACCAAATACTTCTGAACATCAGCAATGTTTTTAATTGCATCGATTTTTTTCAGATATGGTTTTAAAGGTTCGATTCCTTTTTTATTTCTTCCGATAGAATCTAAATAAGTGTTGAATAAATTAACCGCTTTTCCCTGATCTGTATTCGACTTGTACTTTGGATTTTTTGAAGCTTCTTTTAAAACCTCCATCACATCCTTATCTGTTCTTTTAATCAGTTCGTTAAAACTTCCCCAAGTGGTACGATCGCTTGGAATTTCTGTTTTTTCAAGCCAAGCTCCGTTTACATATTTAAAAAAATCTTGACTTGGGCTGATTTTCGTATCCATATACGAAACATTGATACCTGGTTCTTTTGGTGCTTGAGCTTGTGCTGCAGTTATCGAAAACATTGCAGATATAACACCAAACACAGGTTTAGCAAATTGTTTTTTCATAAAAGTTTATAGTTTAATGGAAAATACAAACATATTGTTATTATTTCTAAAATTGTGTTAAAATTCTAACAGGAAATTCATTAACAAAAATAAATTTCACAAATCAGAATCTAAAACGAATTTTATTAGTCTGCTATTTAATGTCAAAAGTTACAAAAGGCTGTTAAAAAAATAATTCAGTAAAGTTTTTAGAATCTGCTTTTTGTATTTTTGCGCCAAATTATTTTTATGAAATCGCTTTTATACAAATACCGCAAATTCTTTCTTGTTTTAATAGTATTTTCGGTGGTTACGATATCTTTGTTTTACTCTGCGTTGAAACCTAAAAAAACGCTTCCAATTTATAATCCAGCCGATGTAAATCCTGAATTAGTTGACAGTACAATTCAGTATAAAAGCAAATACCACACAATTGCCGATTTTTCTTTCATCAACCAAAATGGCGATACTATTACCCAGAAAAATTATGAAGGAAAGATTTATGTTGCCGATTTCTTCTTTACAACCTGCGGATCAATCTGCCCGAAAATGTCAACCAATTTGGTAGATGTTCAAAAAGCAGTTTTAAACAATCCAAAAGTAATGTTGCTTTCGCATACTGTTTTTCCAGAAGTTGACAGTGTTTCTGTCTTAAAAGCTTATGCTATAAAATACGGTGTTGTAGATAGCAAGTGGAATTTGGTTACGGGCGACAAAAAAGAAATCTACAAAATGGCCAGAAAATCGTATTTGGCTGTAAAAATGGGAAGACCAGATCAGCTTTATGACATGGTGCATACAGAGAATTTTGTTTTGGTCGATCAAAAGCGCCGCGTTAGAGGTTTTTATGACGGAACAAATAAAGAAGACATAAAACGTCTTTTAGAAGACATCGAATTCCTCTCTCAAGAGTAAAATCCCTTATTTTTAGAAACATTTAGCATTTGTCGAAGTGTTAAATACCTTAAAATAAAGAATAATTGCCTACTTTTGCAATCTAAATTCAATCTAAATAAGCTTGCAAAATACAATACACACTCTGAAAAAAGGCGAAAAAGCCATTATCAAAGATTTTGATATAGATCTTATTCCACTTAAATTATTAGAAATGGGTTGTCTTCCTGGCAGTTTAGTTGAATTGTTGCAGGTGGCTCCTTTTGGCGATCCTTTATATTTAGATATTAACGGTTCTCATGTTGCAATCCGTATTGAAACCGCTCGTGAAATTGAAGTTGAACTTATCAAAACCAATTTGTAATGAGTGTTCAGAATATCAATGTTGCCCTTATCGGAAATCCAAATACCGGAAAAACCTCTGTTTTTAATCAATTAACTGGTCTTAACCAACAAGTTGGAAATTATCCTGGAATTACGGTTGAGAAAAAAATGGGCTTTTGCAAGCTGCCTAATAACATAAAAGCCAATATTCTAGATTTACCGGGAACGTACAGCTTGAACGCCAGTTCGATGGACGAAAGCGTTGTTATTGAACTTTTGCTAAATAAAAATGACAAGCTATATCCAGACGTTGCTGTTGTTGTAACTGACGTTGAAAATTTAAAAAGAAATTTACTGATTTACACTCAGATAAAAGATCTTGAAATTCCGACGATTTTGGTTATCAATATGTCTGATCGTATGGAGCGCAAAGGTATTTCTTTGGATATTCCATATTTAGAAGAAAAATTAAAAACAAAAATTGCTTTAGTTAGTTCGCGCAAAGGTTTAGGAATTGAAGAATTAAAAGAACTGATTGTTTCTTATAAAACTATCCCACACGAACCTTGTTTGAATGCTTCTGTAATTGATGAAGAATATTTCAAAAAACTGCAACATGCTTTTCCAAATCAATTATTGTACAAATTATGGCTTGTAATTACTCAGGACGTCAATTTTTTGAATTTAGAAAGAAATGAAATTCGAAGCACTTTTACCAAATCGCATTCAGAATTAAAGCGCTTACAACAGAAAGAAACCATAAAAAGATATCAGTTTATCAATGATGTTTTAAAAGAAGGTTTAAAGATTGACGCTTCGATGGCTAAAGATGTTCGTGCCAAATTGGATCGTGTCTTAACTCATAAAGTTTTTGGTTACGTTATTTTCTTTGCCATTCTATTTTTGATATTCCAATCCATTTTCAGCTGGTCAACTATTCCGATGGATTTCATTGACAGCACTTTTGCCTCTTTGAGCAGCTGGGTTGCGGCAGAACTGCCAAGCGGTATTTTGACCGATTTACTTTCTCAGGGAATTATTCCGGGTATTGGCGGAGTTATTATTTTTATACCGCAGATTGCTTTCTTGTTTTTATTTATTTCGATTTTAGAAGAAAGCGGTTATATGAGCCGTGTTGTATTCCTGATGGATAAAATCATGCGACGATTTGGACTTTCAGGAAAAAGTGTTGTGCCTTTAATTTCAGGAACTGCTTGTGCGATTCCAGCAATTATGGCCACAAGAAATATCGAAAACTGGAAAGAACGATTAATCACTATTTTGGTAACGCCTTTTACGACTTGTTCGGCGAGATTGCCTGTTTATGCGATTATTATATCATTGGTTATTCCGAGTAAAAGAGTTTTTGGAGTATTAAATCTTCAAGGACTAACTCTTATGTCGTTATATATTTTAGGATTCTTTATGGCTATTTTATCGGCTTACATTTTAAATAAGGTTTTAAAACTAGAATCAAAAACCTATTTTGTTGTTGAAATGCCAAGTTATAAAATGCCACTTTTCAAAAACGTCGGAATCAATGTGGTAGAAAAAACCAAAGCGTTTGTTCTTGGCGCGGGTAAAATCATCTTAGCAATATCAGTTATTTTATGGTTCTTGGCTTCTTATGGCCCTGGAAAAGAATTTAATGAGGCTGAAACTATCGTTAAAGAAAGATTTGCCAGCACAACTTTAGACGAAACTCAATTTGAAAATGAAGTTAATTCTCAAAAATTAGAGAACTCTTATATCGGTTTAATGGGAAGAGCAATTGAACCGGTAATTCAGCCTTTGGGTTACGACTGGAAAATCGGAATCGCTTTAATCAGTTCGTTTGCTGCCCGTGAGGTTTTCGTTGGAACATTAGCAACTATTTATAGTGTTGGAGATACAGATAACGAATCAACCATAAAAAGCAAAATGCAGGCAGAAGTTCGTCCAGATACGGGAGAAAAAGTATTTGACTTCGCAACCGGAATCTCTTTACTGCTGTTTTATGCTTTTGCCATGCAATGCGCCAGCACATTGGCGATTACAAAAAAAGAAACCAATTCATGGAAATGGCCAGCAATGCAGCTAGTCTTCATGAGCGGTCTCGCTTATTTTACCGCATTAATTGCGTATCAACTTTTAAAATAAAAAGTTATGTTTCAAGAAATAATAGCCTTTGCCATATTAGGATTTGCAGTCGCTTTTTTGATTAAAAAGTTCTTCTTTAAATCGAAAAAGAAAAAAGACTGTGGAGGAGGAACGGATTGTGGGTGTTCTTAATTTTTTTAGGGACAAAGGTGCAAAGGTTCATAGGTACAAAGTAAAAAAAGCTGTTCATTTAGAACGGCTTTTTTCATGATAAAAAATGTCTTATTCTGTTATTTTAAAAACCAAAAGCAACCTTTTAGTATATTTTCAAAAATTACTTTTGTCTTCTAAATTTTATTTAAATATGACACCAGAAGATAGAATGGAAATAATACGAGACAATAGAGTTGCTCGATTACTGTGGTTCACGATAGGTTTTTTCTGCGCCACAATTATTACTTACTTTATAATGAAAAGCAATCATTAGTTTTTTCTCTGCTGTTTTAATTATACTTTTATCCTATTAAAACAGCAAAAAAAACTTTCAAATGAATCTAAAAACCCCTTTACTTTTCTTTCTATTTTTATGTTTTGCTCAAAGCGGAATTTCCCAAACAAAAATAGATGCCAAACAAGATTCAAATACTACTTTCCAAACTTCTGATGGAGTTCCGTTATTTTTGAAAGTCTCTGGAAAAGGCGAATTATGTATTTTTGTTCATGGCGGGCCTGGAGCATGGAGCAAATCTTTTGAAGAATTTGGCGGAAATGTGTTAGAAGACAAACTAACCATGTGTTATTATGATCAAAGAGGATGCGGTAGATCTGGATCACCAGCAGATAATAATTACAGCATGGACAGAATGATTGATGACATTGAAGAAATCCGAGCTCATCTTAAAACGGATAAGGTATTTGTAATTGGGCATTCTTTCGGAGGAATTTTAGCCACTAAATATGCTGAAAAATATCCTCAACATGTAAAAGGTTTAATTCTACTGAATGCTACACTTGATATCAACGATTCGCTTCTCAATCAAATTGCTTTTATGGATAAAACTCTTGGAAAAGATTTCCCTGTAAAAGACAAAAACTCAATACTAAACACATTTTTTGAAGCTAAACAGCAAATTAAAAAAGCAGATTTAGATTATAAAATGTTTTCTGATAATAGAGCAACTGTTGAAAAACTGGACAGTATTGACAATAGCGAAAAAAGGAACTCTTCATTTGCGCAAAATGCTTTGAGCGGTCCTCTATATTTTAGTGATTTTACAAAAGAAACTGCTTCTATCAAAGTTCCAACGCTTATAATTTCAGGAACAAAAGACAATAATATTGGCCCTGAACATTATCGTTTGTTTAAATTCCCAAATCAAGAAGTTAAGATTATTAACGGTGGGCATATTTTGTATTATGAACAGAATAAAGACTTTAAGAATACGATTCAAAAATTTGTTCAGAAAGTTAGATAAGGGAAAGATGAAAGAAGCTAGAAGAAAGACTTGCAATTAGACTGAAAAACGACTGAGACTAAAAGAAAAATTTTCTTATTGTAATGGTTTAAAAGCCTATTCAGATAAAGTCATTATTTCTGTCAGATTACCTTTAACTCATTCAAAATACATTCAAAATGACAAAATTTGAAAAAAAAGAAAGGTTTAGAAATAAAACCATTACAAGATTGCTTTAGTTTTCAATTGGATTTTATGTGCTTCTGTAATGATGTACCTTTTAAAATCCAAAGCATAATAAATTAAAATCATTACCAAATAAAAACGGCTCTTTATCGGAGCCGTTTTTTATATCTATAATAAATGAACTTTACTTCAATCCTTCCCATTCTGCATAAAACTGAGCAAGAAAAGTTTCCATGAAACGATGTCTTTCCGCAGCGATTTCTTTTCCTTTTGCTGTGTTCATTTTATCCTTTAAAAGTAAAAGCTTTTCGTAGAAATGATTAATAGTTGGAGCGCTGTTCTTTTTATACTCCTCTTTTGTCATATTGGTTACAGGTTCGATTTCTGGATTGTATAAAGCTCGATTCTTAAATCCGCCGTAATTAAACGCTCTCGCAACACCAATTGCACCAATCGCATCGAGACGATCGGCATCTTGAACAACATCTAATTCGACAGAAGAGAATTTCTTTTCAAAATTTCCGCCTTTATAAGAGATATTTTCAATGATCTTGACAACATGGTCAATTATATCCTCAGAAACATTTTCGGCTTCTAAAAACGCTCTTGCTGTTTTTGGCCCAATAGTTTCATCTCCGTTATGAAATTTACTATCGGCTATATCGTGCAATAAAGCGCCCAATTCTACAATCGTAAGATCACATTCTGTCTCTTTTGCAATCAGCAGCGCGTTTTTGTAAACACGCTCAATATGAAACCAATCATGACCGCCTTCGGCATCGTTTAGTTTTTCTTTTACAAAAGCAATAGTTTTAATAATTAATGCTGAGTCACTCATAAAGAGGTTTTTACGTTTTATAAAAAATGTTGATTGCCGAAGATTTTAAATCTCCAACAATCAACAAATATGTTTTAAAGCAACAATGTTGCTTTTTAAATTTCAATCTAAAAATTCCAAATTCCAATCTGAAATCTGAAATCTACATTCTAAAATCTAAAATTTAAAGTCTCGCTGGTTCAACCCATTTAAAGATATGTGATTCTTTAGGGATTACTATTCTTTCTGAGATCTTCGCCATACGAGCTGGTAATTTCATTAAGAAATCACGCGCTTTTTCAGCTTCATCAGACAGATTGGTAATTTTATCGATTTCCCATTTGTTGATTAATTTCTGCATGATTTCAACATAATCGTTTGCAGTGTAAACTCCAATACGCTGAGCTGAATCGGAAAACTGTTCGAAAGCACTGCTTATTTTTTGCCCAGATTCTCTCAAGAAGTGAGCCGGCATAACGATTTTCTGCTTCATCATGTATTGAAAAGCAAGCATCATTTCGCTCGGATCTACTTGGAAAATTCTAGTTACAAATTCGCTATAGGCGTGGTGATGACGCATTTCATCACCTGCAATCATTTTACACATTTTAGACAACTTGTTATCGCCAAATTTTTTAGCCATTTGCGCTACTCTATTGTGCGAAACATAAGTTGCTAATTCCTGAAAACTAGTGTATACAAAGTTTTTGTATGGGTCAGTTCCAGTTCCAATATCAAAACCGTCGTTGATCAAATGCTGTGTAGTCATTTCTATTTCACGCATGTTGACACGACCAGATAAATACAAGTATTTATTTAAAAGATCTCCATGACGGTTTTCTTCTCCAGTCCATTGTCTTACCCACTTGGCCCAGCCATTTCCTTGACCTTCTACAGTTTGATCAATTCCTTCTACATCCATTAACCATGATTCATATGTAGGCAATGCTTCCTCAGTGATGGTATCACCAACAAGCGTAACCCAAAAATCGTACGGAAGTTCTTTAGCAATCTCGCGTAATTCTTTTACCTCTTCAAAGAAATTTTCTCCTTGAGAATCTGGTAAGAAATCAGACGGCTGCCAAATTTTTTCCACTGGAATTAAATACTGTTCGACGAAGCTATCCACGTTTTTTTCCAAAAACTGCATTACTTCTAATCTAATGTTTTTTATAGACATTACTTATTATAGATTTGGGTTGTACATTTTAGCTCGGACTAAAACTTAAACCTGTTTATACTCATTTATTCCTTCCTTAACTGCTTTTTCAGTAATCTCCATCAGCTCTTCAAATTTGTAATCTTTAACAGCTAAAGGTTTGTGAGCTGTAAACTTCAGGTGATTTCCTAAACCAACAGGAAAAAAACCAAATTTTACCATTTTCCAAGAATTATTGATGCTAACGGGCACAACATACGCAGATGGTGCATATTTGCATAAGATTTTTAAACCGCTTTGCGCAAATTCTTTTGGTACTCCTGTCTTACTTCTTGTCCCTTCTGGGAAAATAACGGCAGATCTTGTGTTTTTTTCGATATATTCAGACAAGCCTTTGATAACTGGTATCGCTTGTTTAGGGTCTTTTCGGTCAATTAAGACAGATCCTCCGTATTTCAAATTATAAGAAACACTCGGAATTCCGCTTCCTAACTCCTTCTTACTTACAAATTTACAATGAAAACGTCTAAAGTACCAAATCATTGCCACGATATCGTACATACTTTGGTGATTTGCCACAAAAATAATTGGCGCACCTTTCGGAACCGTGTCTACACCTTCAATTGTGTATCTTGTTCCCACAAGATTTGTACATTTTAAAAGGCAGAAATTTAAATAATCAACACTTTTTTTGTGAGCCTGGTAACCAAATACATTTAAACAAATCCACTGAATTGGATGAAAAACAGCCAAACACAAACCAAATAATAAATAGTAAATTACCGATATTGGATAAGATATAATTTTTTCCATGCTTCAAAAATTAATGCGCAAAAGTAGTAAATATATTTTTAGACTTATTAAAATTGAAAACAATAACTGTTTTTATGGTTTAATTGTACCTTTGTACCAGAATTTGCAAATCTTTTCTGAATTAAATGAACTTTACTTACCCTAAAAACGAGCGTTTAAAAAGCAAAACAACAATTGGATTACTGTTTTCTGAAGGAAAATCGGTGTCCAAATATCCGCTTCGTTTGGTTTACCGTCAAGCGGAAGCAAATTCAGAAGAACAAACTAAGATTGGCGTTTCGGTTTCTAAGAAATATTTCAAGAAAGCTGTTGATCGTAATTACTTCAAAAGGGTTTTGAGAGAAACTTATCGTTTGAACAAACATTTACTTTTGGATAACTTGGATCAGCCTTACTCGATAATGCTTTTTTATCAGACTAAAGACCGTTTATCCTACGAAGAAATCAATACCAAAATGATTCAATTGTTTGAGAAATTTGCAGCTCAAATCAACAAACCTCAAGATTCTGAAACAAAAACCGAAGCGTAAATTTCAAAACGTAAGATTATTATTCAAGTTAGACAAAAAAATCGTAGTTTTAGCTCTAAATTGAAATTTTATGCGTCAACTTTTCTTTTTATCTTTTTTTTTCTTGACTCTTTGTAGCTGTAGTAAATCTTCTGAATCAGAAACAAGTGCAATCTCTATTGAAGCAGTAGCATTGCCTCCAAAAAAAGCAGAAGCTAGTTCTGCTGATAAAAATTTTGATCCAACAGCAGCGCCTCCTGTAAAAATCAAACAAGAAATTGAACAGAAAATTATAAAGGAAGCGACTTTACGATTTGAAACTGATAATCTTGAAAACACTTTCGATCAAATTCAAAAAGCTGTTGCCAATAATAAAGCTAGAATTATTAACGATTCAGAGGAAAAAGATTATGGGACTATTTCTAGAAATTTAATAGTAAAAGTTCCAAGCCAAAATTTTGACCGTTTTATAAGTGGCGTTTCAAAAGGAGTTTCATATTTTGAAGTTAAAAATATATCTGCAGAAGACGTAACAGCTGAATATATCGATCTTACATCAAGATTAAAAACAAAGAAAAAACTTGAAGAACGCTATCTTGAAATTTTAAAGAAAGCAAACAAAGTCAGTGAGATTTTAGAAATTGAACAACAAATTTCAACTATTCGAGAAGAAATTGAAGCCAAAGAAGGCCAACTGAAATATCTAGAAAGCCGTGTTTCTGAAAGTACAATTACCATTTCATTTTATAAAATAATACCTGAAAAAGAAGGTGTTAAAATATCTTACGGCTCTAAGCTTTGGAACGCCGTTAAATCCGGATTCTATACTTTATCCGATTTATTGCTCTCATTATTAAGCGCTTGGCCGTTTGTAATTTTGTTTGTTGTATTAGCCTATTTTATTAGAAAAAGATTAAAAAGAAGAAAAAAAGAATAATCATGTATCCGTATTTCAAGAAGAAATTTATTATACCAGTCGCTGCGGCGGGAATGTTGTTTGTTGGAACCAGTTTTAGAGAAGACTTTTTTGAAATTGCCAAACAGATCGAGATTTTTACGACTTTGTTTAAAGCTGTAAATACCAATTATGTCGACGAAACCAATCCAGGAGATTTGATGGACAAAGCCATTAAAAGCATGTTGGGAAGTTTAGACCCATACACAGTTTATTTTAACGAGCAAGATGTTGTAAATTTTAAAATCAATAATACTGGAGAATATACTGGAATTGGCGCTTTGATTTCTAGAAAAAACGATCGTCTCATTGTACGCGAACCTTATAAAAATTATCCTGCAGATAAAGCGGGATTAAAAGCTGGTGACGAAATTATCCAAATTGGTGATGTTTTGATTGCCGATTTCAAGGATGATGCTTCGCAATTATTGAAGGGAACAAAAAACACTAAAATCAATATCAAATACCTTCGTCAAGGAAAACCAAATACTACGGTTTTGGTTTTGGATGAAGTTGATATTAAATCGGTTCCTTTTTATGGAAAAATTGATGACAAAACAGGATATATTGTTTTAGCGCATTTTAGCAGAAAAGCTTCTGCAGAAGTAAAAGACGCTCTTGAAAAATTAAAAGCTGATGGAGCTAAACAGATTGTTTTGGATTTAAGAGGCAATCCAGGTGGTTTATTGAATGAAGCGATTGATATCTGCAATTTGTTTGTTCCAAAGAATGAAGTAATTGTAACCACTAAATCACGAATTGAGAAACATAACAATACTTATAAAACGCAAAAAGAACCGGTTGATACTGAAATTCCGTTAGCCATTTTAGTAAACGGAAGAAGTGCTTCGGCTTCTGAAATTGTTTCTGGTGCTTTGCAGGATTTAGACCGTGCCGTTATTTTAGGAAGCAGAAGTTTCGGAAAAGGTTTAGTGCAGCGTTCGGTTGATTTAACATACGGAACTCAGCTGAAAGTAACCATTTCTAGATATTATACGCCTTCTGGAAGATGTATTCAGGCTTTGGACTATTCGCATAAAGATAAAAATGGCGTGGCTCAAAAAACAGATGCCAAAAATTATAATGCCTTCAAAACCAGAAAAGGAAGAACGGTTTATGATGGTGGAGGAGTTTTACCAGATATCGAATTGGAAGAAGCAAAAACCAGTGCCATTGCAACAGCTTTAATTAAGAACGATGGTGTATTTGATTATGCTACAACATATTATTACAAAAATCCAAATTTAGGAGATAAGATTCCAACTTTGACAGATGCAGATTACACCGCTTTCAAACAATATCTGAAAACGAATAAAATCACTTTTGACACAGATACTGAAGTGGCTTTGAAAAATACTTTAGCTGCAGCTAAAAAAGAAAAAATAGATGAGACCATTACTGCCGAATATCAGCAATTGTTGAATGCTTTAGAAAAAAGCGAAACTACCTTACTGGACAAAAACCAAAAAGAAATCAAAAACATGATTTTGGAAGAATTGATTAAAAGATATCAATATCAAGAAGGTTTGTATCAGTATTATTTAAAAAACAATTCAGAAATTAAAAGAGCAGTTAGTGTATTAAATAACCCAACAGAATATAAGACGATTTTAAAAATGTAGTGAATGAAGATAACTCTAGCCCTGACTCTTTTTTCATTTTATACAGTAACGGCACAGCAAAAACCTGTTGAAACTATTTATTTTGAATTTGACAGGTATGATCTGACAGATAAACAAATTACTGTTGTTTCAAACTTTATAAAAAATATAGACACATCAAAAGTTGAGTCTATACAGATTTATGGCTATTGTGATGATCGCGGAAATGATGAGTATAACTTTAGATTGTCAAATAATCGAGCCAATACGATTCAGAATCTTTTGATTAATAAAGGATTCAATCAGAGTAAAATTGTCATTCTTGAGGGAAAAGGGCGTGTTGTCGTAAAACCAGATACGGTAGAGAATCTATACGAGACACGTTTGCGAAATCGGCGGGTTGACTTAATTGTTGTTAAGAAAAATAGTTTCGGCAAAGGCGTTTATACTTCTTTCAAAGACAATTTAAAAGTGGGCGATAAAGTATATTTAGAGTCCATTTTATTCGAAATTGGAAGTGCGAAACTAACCAGCAATTCTAAAAAAGAATTGGATAAAATTGCAATCATTCTTCAAAATCACAGAAGCCTGAATTTTGAAATCAGAGGGCACGTCTGCTGCACTCCAGAAATTTACAGCGACGGAATTGATAAAGATACCAAAGAAAGAAGACTTTCCTGGAATCGCGCCAAAACTGTTTTCCATTATTTAATCTCAAAAAAAATATCCAAAAGCCGCATGACCTATATTGGATGCGGCAATCGATATCCTTTAGGCAGAGGTGATAATTATGATCGCCGGGTAGAATTTGTGATTACGAAAATTTAGTTTTTCTAAGATACTAAGCTGCTAAGATTCTAAGATTTCACCTATTGGAACGCACTAAAAATCCTTTCAGATTTACTTCCTTTTTAATTATTCTCTCACCATTTCTATGTGCGGAATATCATCTTCTAAATACATTTCGCTGGTTTGCACAAAACCGTGGCTTTCGTAGAATTTCTTTAAATACAATTGCGCGCCAATTGTAATTTTATCTTTTCCAAAATTGGATTTAATTCCAGCTATTGCTTCACGCATTAATTCATGTCCCCATTTTCTATCTCTGTAATTGGCATCTACAGTAACTCTTCCGATTGAAGCATTATCAAAACTAATTCCAGCATCAAATAAGCGCGAATAAGCTACAATTTTGCCTTCGAACTCTCCTAATAAGTGCAACGCCTTTTTGTCCTTACCATCAAGATCCAAATAAACGCAATTTTGCTCTACTACAAAGATTTCACTTCTTAGTTTGAGTAAATCATATAACTCATGAACAGTTAATGCCTCAAAAGGCTTTATTTTCCATTTTAATTCCATTTCCGCTTTTTTTTGCCACGAAGGCACGAAGACGCTAAGTTATAGTATTTTTTTAGCTTCGCTAAAGTTTTTATTGAAATGACAAAGGCACAAAGTTTATCGCTTTGTGCCTTTGTACCTATGTTACTTTGTACCTAAGAAGTTACTTTTTGGTCATAATAATTTCCATACTTTTATATTCGGTTCCGTTTTTTGTATCGTACATTTCCATTTTTCGGGTTTTAGCATCTACAATGGTATAAACTTCTCTATACTTGATGTTTTTAGCAGTTACAGGATCAGCCATTTCTCCAAAATATTCTATGCTCTTAGTACTTTCGTTATACTTTCCTGTACTGGTCATCATTCCCGTTCCCATATTATCAATAAATGTGGAGATATATTCTTTGCTAGCATTATTATAACCTACTGTTCCTTTGCCTTCAAATGGTTGTCCCATCATCGTTCCTTTATACGTTGCTTCTTGAAAGCGACCGCCTAAGACCATTTTGATCTCTGCTACAGAAGTTTCTTTTTCGGGTTTTGCATTGGCATCAGACCAGAATGTCATATCGCAATTCCATGTTCCAACTTCATCAGCCAGTATTTTATGCGGATTTCCTGGCGTTGCATATTCCTGCCATGCTTTCATCTGCGCCGCAGAATCTAATGGTGCTTCGGCAACAGGTTCTTCGGTTTTAACAGAATCTGTCGCTGCTGGAGTTGTCGATTCTTCCTTCACTTCTTTTTTACAAGAAATAAAACACAGGGTTATAATTGCTAAGGTTGCGGTTAATTTTTTCATAACTATTTGTTTTTATGTTTGTTATGAATAAAAGTACGAAAAATTTTGCTTGTTTTATTTTGTTTCATGTTTCAAGTTGATATACTTTGGATTTTTAACCGCAAAGTTCGCAAAGGTTTTACGCAAAGGACACTAAGTCATATTGAGAAGGTGAAGTTCTCTAAGAAATGTAGACCTATAATCGTGAGATTTTGAAACTTCAAACTTGAAACATAGAACCTGAAACCTCCAACTTGAAACAAAAACCTCTTATCGTTTGTCGATTCTCACGGTTTTTATGATTGCTTCGAGTTCTAGCATTAAATCTCGTTCTTGATGTGAGGGTGAATATGAGAATCCTTCGATAACCAAAACACGGTTAAAGGTTTCATCAATAATAGCATAGTTGATAAAAGGCCCGGTCATGAAATCATTTTTCAATTCCCACGTTCCTTTTGTTTCGAATGCATTTTTATTGTCTAAAGTTACTTTTGAAAAATAGGGTGCGTATGCTTCACTGGTAATCATTTGGGTGTTAGGTTCACGACCTTGTATATATTTCCCAATCGAATCCCGCATTTTGACAATTGCATTGACAACATCTTTTTTCTTCTTGAAATTATAAAGCGGAATCTGGTAAATTAATAAACTAGTATTGCCGCTTATAATTTCTTTCTTAAGCCAGATGAATTTCTTTTTATGCAACATGTATTCATATCCTGTTGGAATCTGAATATTAATATGAAATTTATTTTTTATGATCGCTTTATTTAACAGTGAGGTACTGTTGTCGTCCTGAATTTTCTCAATTTCAGCGTCATGAATAATTTTAATTATTTGCGGCGCGTTTAACTCAATACTACAAATAATATCGTCTACCGATTTTCCGTAAATGCGAAAAGTATTGTGAGGTAATGTTTTGCTTCGAATGATTTCGAATTTATCCGTAGGAGCTTTTTTGACCACAATAATGCTTCGGCTATCAGTCACAAAACCTTCAAGCAATCTGGCAGGATATTGATTTATGGTAAAAAGCGGCTCTTCTTGGGTAAGTCCAAGAACGGGAGAGGCAAATTTATTTCTAATGCTATCGCCTACTTCTCCATACCACAATTGATCGTCAATTATGACCGAAATGGTATTCGTTTTTCCAGAAACCGTTTCGCTTTGCTTTTCACTTTTGAAACAAGAAGTCAGGAAAAATGGAATTAGTAGCAATAAAAAATGGGTTTTATTCATTTTTTTAATTTATGAAATAAAACCCAAATTTAATAAGATTTTTCTATTATCCGTTTATTTTAAGTTTCATTCCCGGTTTAATATCTTCATCTTTAATACCATTCCATTTTTTAATATCTGAAATTGTTACTCCAGGATATTTTTTAGAAATGCTGTATAAAGAATCTCCTTTTTTAACGTAATAATCTTCGCTAACGTTTTTAGAAGGTGCTTTTTTCTTGAATGTATCAACCGAGTTTGATGCAATTGCTGTTGAAGTCGGCTCTTCTATAACTATTGCTGCTTTAGAAATAATCAATGTTTTTCCTAAACCAATGTTATTTGAAGTTAAATTATTAAGTTCTTTTAACTCCGCAATAGTCGTACCGAATTTCTTTGCAATGCTGCCTAAATTATCACCAGCCACTACAACATAGTCCATATCTACGGCTGTTTTCTCTTTATTTTCTGCAGATGCAATTGCTTGTTCTTTGTCTACAGCAGCAGGAAGAGTTTTAACAGGAGCCTCTTCTTCTGCTTTAATTTTCAGGCTTCTTCCAATTGCTACAGCATTTGTTTTTAAGTTATTCCATTTTTTAATATCTGAAATACTTACATCATATTTTGCCGCGATTGCACCTAAATTATCTCCTTTTCTAACTTTATAAAATTCAAAATCTCCATTATCAACCGGCGCTGGTTTTACAGTTGCTGGTTTTGCTTTTGGCGCATATTTAACTGCCAATCGAGATGAAGTGGTTCTAAACTCTGTATCATGTTTTACATAAGCATAAATCTGCTCTTCATTGGAAACAAATGTTGCTACTTTATCTTTTGGAAGTCTAATAAAATGCTGTTCTCCTTGGTAAAAAGGTACAACTCCCATTTTATACGACGGATTTAAAAGTTGAATCTGAGATTGTGGCATGTCTAGTAAATCGGCAATCTGTTTGAAAGACATTTGATTTTTGACAGCAACAGTATCTGTTTCAAAGTTTTTAACTACAGCTCTTTCTGGGTTAATTCCGTGTTCTTTGTGGTATTCAAAAAGGTACATTGTTGCTAAGAAAGCAGGAACGTAACCTTGAGTTTCTTTTGGAAGATAATTGCGAATGTCCCAGTATTTTGTTTTTCCGCCAGAGCGACGAATAGCTTTGGTAACATTTCCTGGACCCGAGTTGTAAGATGCTAAAACCAGTTCCCAGTCGCCAAAAATATTAAACATTTTGGTCATGTATTCAGACGCTGCGGCTGTAGCTTTAAGAGGGTCGCTTCTTTCGTCGATATAAGAATCGATTTTAAGAGCATATTGTTTTCCGGTTCCGTACATAAACTGCCAAAGTCCCGTAGCGCCCATTTTAGAAACTGCTTTAGGATTTAAAGCAGATTCTACAACGGCTAAATATTTTATTTCCAGAGGAACGTTTTGTTTGGCAAAAGCATCCTCGAAGATTGGGAAATAATATTCTGATAAAGCCATTAATCGAGAAAACGATTTTTTACGGTTCTTGAGAAATGACTTTATTATATTTTCTAAACCTTGATTGTATTGTATCTCAAAAGGTGATTTCTGATTCATCGCTGCCAAACGCTGTTTTAGCAATTCGGTTGGAAGTTCTTCATCAACAGTAACATCTTTGTTAATGGTTTGAATGTCTTTGGTTAGATCATCATAAATATCCAGACTTACTAATTCGTTCATCCATAGACTATCTACTTTTGCAGCAAGATCGTTTTTTTTGAATGTACTTTTAATAGAATCTAAATATGAAAGCTTAACCTCTGGTTTCAGTTCTATATCTGCCTTTGCAGTTTCTTGCGCACAGACAGCTAACGAAAAGAAAGCCGAAACCACTAATGATAATTTTTTTACAATCATATAACATTATTTTAAAATTCTGTAATTCAAACAATTACAAGAGTTGTATTTTTGCAAATCTAAGCCCTTTATTGAAGAAAACTGTTTAAAAAAATGTTAATTGTGATTTTTTAGTCTAAAATCGCAGCGATTCCAGGTAAAATTCTTCCTTCTAACATTTCTAGCATTGCTCCACCACCAGTAGAAACATAGCTCATTTTGTCTTCAAATCCGAACTGTTTTACTGCTGCAACAGAATCTCCACCACCAACTAATGAAAATGCTCCATTTGCTGTAGCTTCTGCGATATAATCTCCTAATGCAATTGTACCTTTAGAGAAAGTTTCCATTTCAAAAACTCCCAATGGACCATTCCAAAGAATTGTTTTTGACTCTAAAATAACTTTCTTGAAGTTCTCTAAAGATTTTGGACCTGCATCTAAACCTTGCCATCCGTCAGGAATTGCAGTTACATCTACAACCTGAGTATTTGCATTGTTTGAGAAATCGTCTGCTGCAATAACATCAACAGGAATATGAACCTGAACGCCTTTTTCTTTAGCTAATCTTAAAATTTCAAGAGCCAAATCTAATTTGTCATCTTCGCAGATAGACTCACCGATTTTTCCTCCTTGAGCTTTAATGAAAGTAAAAGTCATTCCTCCTCCAATAATCATGTGATCTACTTTATCTAAGATATTTTCGATTACGGTGATTTTAGAAGAAACTTTAGAACCTCCAAGAACAGCAGTTACAGGTTTTTCACTGTTTTTAAGAACTTTATTTAAACTGTCAATTTCTTTTGCCAATAATGTTCCGAAACATTTATCGTTTGGAAAAAATTGTGCAATAATTGTAGTAGATGCGTGTGCTCTGTGAGCTGTACCAAATGCATCGTTTACATAGATATTTCCAAGAGAAGCTAATTCTTTAGCGAAAGATACATCTCCAGCTTCTTCTTCAGCATGAAAACGTAAATTTTCTAATAAAAGAACTTCGCCTGGTTTTAAATCTTTTGCTGCTTTTTGAGCTGGCTCACCCACACAGTTTTCAGCAAATTTTACTTGAACTCCTAAAATTTCAGAAGCTGTTTTTAGAATATGTTTTAGAGAGTATTTCTCTTCTGCTCCTTTTGGTCTTCCTAAGTGCGACATTAAAATCACACTTCCCCCTTGAGCTAAAATAGCATCAATTGTTGGTTTTGCTGCTTCAATACGTGTTGTATCAGTTACATTAAAATTCTCATCCAACGGCACGTTGAAGTCAACACGGATAATTGCTTTTTTATTTTTAAAATCGAAATCGTTTAAAGTTTTCATCTGCTAATTTTTTTAATTTTTTGAAAGAATAACAAATATAGGACTTTTAACGAAGTCTAAATTTCAAAAAAGCAAAAATAATCCATTAATAAAAACGAAAACGTTGTAAATTATGAAAACAAACAAAATAATTCTTAAAGATGATAAAAATTACTTGATTAATCGTGAACCGGACTTTGTGTACAAGGGCAGTTACTGATAGATTGCAAGAAATCGAATCCGATTGTGATTGAGTGCGTTCCCGAATTATAAGTTCCAAGACCATTAAACATCAACTGGTAAGAGTATGCAAAATAGAATTTAGATTTCATAAAACCAGCCATTGGCCCCATTGCCAAAGGTTTTGGGAATTGGTCATTTAAAAAACGGTATGAAACTCCAATCCAATAGTAATCTTCGTAACGATTGTATCGTCTGTATTTGAAGTTAAAATCGGTTGTAGAACGTTGGTCACTCGCATAGTACTGTAAAAAAACTGACGGTTCATATTCGATTCGTCTGTTTTCTCCATCTCTAAAAGTGAATCCTGAGTATACCTGAAAGTTAGAAAGCAAATCTGGCTCGTCTGTTCTTTCCTTGGTCAAGTTTTTCTTTAAAACGTTATTAGCATTAAAACTGAAATAGAAACCTCTATTACGATACAGGGCACTAATATCAAAGTTATTGTTTGATGTGTGGCGATTATCCGTTATCGAAGGATCTATGGCTCCTACAGGACCATTTACGTCTCCAACAAAATTACCTGTTTCTAAACGAAAACTATTAAAGTTGTACGATAAACCAAAAGACAAGTACTGTTCAGAACGATAATCTAAAATCAAGTGGTGCGCAAAAGAGACTTTTGCCCCCGTTTGTCTTGTATTACCGTTACTATCATTATACAATGAAATACCAACTCCCGAACGATCCAGAACACGAAAATCAGCGTACAATGATTGGTTGTCTGGGGCATCTTTAATTCCGACCCACTGTGTTAAACCATTGGCTCTTATACGTAGATTATCTCCAATACCAGCATAAGCAGGAGAAATAATAAATGGGTTATCAGCTAAATACTGGGTAAATACTGGTAGGTTTAACTCTTGGCTGTAACTTGTTGTTACAGCCATGAGTACTAAGGATAAAATAAACTTTTTCATTGTAATAATTTTTTTAGATAACATCATTGGGGCTATAATTTTGTTATCTGTATAATGTGAAATGTCCAACAAACTCTCTTGGATCTTTCGGATCATTCAGTTTAAGAACATACCAGTAATCTCCTGTTGGTAATTCGTCTCCATGATATCTTCCGTCCCATTTTCCATTAACACGGTATTTCGCTACTACTCTACCATATCTATCATAAATATCGAACGTTAACTCTTTGTATGCTAATGCACCACAATCTGGACCAATTGTATCATTTTGTCCGTCACCATTTGGTGTAAAGTAGTTTGGCATACAGAAGTCATAGAATGTACCATGAACTGTTATTGTTTTCTCACAACCATTTTTATCTCTCACAATCACTACATAATCTCCTGTTTTGTAGATTCTATAGCTATTAGATGATGAGAATAATTCACCATTGAAGCTGTACTCGTAAGGGGCAACACCACCAACTCCTTGAACAACAATTGTATTGATGTCTTTGCTTTGGTTTGTTAAATCTACTGCATTTAACTCTGCAACTGCATCTACTTCAAATAAATCTGTTGTTACCTCACATCCGTTTTCATGTTTTACTGTAACGTAATGAGGCCCGGCAGCAACGTCTGTAAAAATATTACCAGGTTGGAAAGTTCCATTATCTAGAGCATACTTTATTAGTGTTGGATCTGTGTTTGACGGATCTATTGTTACCACAACCATGTTTGATTGAGCATTGTTCACACAATCATAATTTACTGCAATAGTAGGATTAAGCGTTACTGGCAATGGTACGTCTACTTCTACTTCTTGAGGACAGTTTCCGCCATCTTTCACAAACACTGTATAAGTACCTCCTGCAAGATTTGCAAATGTATGTTGTGTTCCGTTAACCGGTATATACGTACCATTAATATCATTTAAACTAACCATATAAGGAGGTGTACCGCCTGCAATGTCAATTGTAAATGCACCATTAAGTTCTCCAGCACATTCTTCTGGCTTCGTCATTCCAGGAGTTTCAACAACTGAAAGTGGTGCCAAAGGCTGTTTAACCTCAACTACTTCACTATCATAACATCCATGTTCGTCTGTTGCTATAACTGTATAGAAACCAGCTTTTAATTTCTCAAAAATGTTACTGTCAAAGAATTGATCATTTCTTGGTGAAATAGAATATTTATAGCTTCCTGTTCCGCCTTTACCATTTACTACAATTTGTCCATCATTACCACCAAAACATTTTACTGCAGTTGGGATAAATTCAGCTGAGAAAGCTTCTTGTGGCTGATTAATAGTAACATTCTCAGGTAAAGTTTGACAATCACCACTTTTCACCACTACTTGATAATCACCAGCTAAAAGCTTATCAAATCTACCTTCTGACTGTGGTCCTTTCAGTATGTTACCAGCACCGTCTAACAATGTGTATTCGTAGTTTCCTAATCCGCCTGAAGCATTTGCTACAATTACTCCAGTTGGTTCGTCACGACATAATACTACTGCGTGTTCTATATCTAAATTAGCTAACAACGGTTCAAGAGGGTTAATTGTAATTTCATTAGAAACAAAATCAACACATCCGTTAGCATCCTTCACATAGTACTTGTATACGCCTGGAGTAACATCAAACGAAACAGAACTTGTAAATGGAACTGTTGAATACGTTACATCATCACTACTATAAGTGTAAGGAGGTGTACCGCCCATAGCGCTTAAAGTAAGTTGAGTCTGTGTAAGACAAGTCATTTTTCTAGTTTCAGCCAAACTTGGTTTAACTTCAGAAGGCTCAGTAATTGTTATAGGAGCTGACTCCCCAACGCAATTAAATCCGTCAGTTACAGTAATCGTATAAGTTCCTGCACCTAAACCAGCAAATGAAGGTGTATTCTGAGGTCCTGAAGATCTTACAGGAGTAACTGAAGTAGTATTTAAAGTATATAAATAATTACTTCCTTGGCCACCTGTAACAGCAGTTACTGTAATAGTAGCGCTTAAATCTCCATTACATAATAATAATGTTTTGTCTGATGAAGCTGTAACCACTATTGGCGTAGGAACTGTCAATCTAACTTGATCAGTATCAACACAACCACCAGCATCTTTAACAGAAACCGTATACAATCCTGCTTTTAATCCTGTGAATATGTTTTGAGCAGAAAAATCTACCGTAACCGGACCATCTAATTTATATAAATAATCACCTGACCATCCGCCTTGAGCGCTTATACGGATTTCTCCATCATCACTAGTTGAAATACAAGTAATGTCTTTTTTAGACGCTAGAATTTCTAATTCTGTAGCTGGACCATCAATGCTAAATTCAGTTTGAACGTCACAGAAAGGAGAACCTAGCAATGTTGCAACAACAGTATACTTACCTCTTTTCAGATTCGAAAGTTTTAATTCTGTTGTTGTGGTTGCTCCATTTATAACTGATCCTGATTCATGTGTAATCACATAACTAAATCTACCTGCATCATCTTTTGGAGTTGGAATATTATCAACTAATGTTAATGTAATTGCTCCATCTTCATCACTATAGCAAGTAAGGTTCTTAATTTCAGAAGCTACAAATTTGAATGTATTTGGCTCATTAACAATATGGAATCTTTCGATACTACATCCTGTTATTGGGTTAGTAACTACAATTTTATAATTACCTACTTTCAAATTAGTCCATGATCCGTTTACACTTGATGTAAGTGGGTATGTATTACCATCTATTCCAATAATAGTATAAGTTAAAGTTGGCAATGTTCCTGTCGTAGCAATTGCAGTTACCTGAATCGCTTCGTCATTTTTACAATCAATCGGTGTAACATCAATTTTCAGATCAGCTATACCGATATAAGGATCGATTGTAACCGTAGCATATGTACCCTTACATCCATTAGAATCAAATACATTTACGATATAATCACCTCCTAAATAATCTGATTCAGTATAAGTGTTTCTATCATCATTTTGCACCTGAACTCCATTTCTGATGAATTCATATCTGATATAATCATTTGAACCACCTCTTACAGAACCTGGAGCTACAACAATTGTAGCGTTTCCTGCATTATTTGTTCCTGAAGAACAAATATATTGTGTAACCGCTGGCTGATCCACAACTATTAGCGCTGGTTGACCAACTGTAGCTGGTGCAGTTGCAGAACATCCTCTTCCAGAAATTACCGTTACAACGTAACTACCAAATGGTAAGTCATTGAAAATCGGGCTTTCTTGAGCTGGTCTAATTACAGGTCCAGAAAGACTGTACATGTATTTAGGATTATTGTTTGATGCTCCGATTGTTACCGAGATACTTCCATCTGCATATCCATTACAAGATGTAGGAGTTGCTGTTGCAACGATTCCTGTAACATCTGTTGGAATATCTATTGTTTCTTTAATCTCTATCTCACAATTTGTATTAACATCTCTTACTCTAAAGGTGTAAGTTCCAGGAGCTAATCCTGTAAATACAGAACTTGTACTTGTATTTACCCAGTTATCTTTTGTGTAAACATAACTTGGATTTGGTACTTTACCGCCAGAAGCGAATAAAGTTATTGTACCATCGGCAGCTCTACAAGTTGATATTTTTGTCACCTCTGAACGTACTGCAAGAGGCTCATAAATTATTACTGGAGCCGAAGCTGTTGTTGTACACTTATTAGCATCTCTTACAGTTACAGTATAATTTCCTGCAGCAGTAACTGTAAAGAAATTATCTCCTTGGAATTGTACTCCATCCAAACTATATTCTAGAGTACCAACACCATTTGCAGTAACATCGATTCTATAACCTGAAGCACTATAACATTGGCTTGCAACTGTAACATTTGTAATTGCAGGTTTTGGATCTAATGAAATATTTACTGTTTTAAACTTAGGACAACCGTTACCGTCTTTAACATAAACATCATACGAATCAAACAATGGTGCTACTTTAGTAGTTGCAATTGTTATAGTGTTTGCAGATGAATATTGACCAGCTGTTGGAACTGTTCCTGCTGGTACGAAAGCAAATGTAAATCCTGATCCAGGAGTTCCACCTACAATTGTAGAAGCATCAGCAGTAATAACTGCTCCGGCTGTCCAACAATTTTGGTTTTTAACTGTAACAGTCATAGTTGTTAAATCTAATACTGGCGGTTCAGTGATGTTTACATCAGCAGATGTAATATCACAATACGGATATCCAGTTTCAGTAATTACAACTGTGTACTTAGCGCCCACTGAAAGTCCGAAAGGAATTGTAAACGGATTTGCCGTTGCAGTAGCTCCAGATCCAGAAGCACCTGTAACCGCTACTCCATTGTTGTAAACCTGATACGTATATGGACCGCTATAATCAACAATGTTAAATGTTATTTTACCATCGCTTAAACCATTACAAGAAACTGACGAAGAAGCATTTGCAATAACTTTAGCAGTATTGAATACCGGTACTTCATAAGGATCAGTAGTAATAAAACATGATGTTGTCAAGTCAGTTATTTTAAACTGATAGAAATGACCAACAGTTGGAGCTGTATAACTAAATGTATTTCCAGTCACAGCATATGGACCACCACTTAATAAAACGCCATCCTGATATACTTCGTATTGGAAGTTAGCTGGACTTGCTCCACCATTGATTACAACATCAATAACTTCACCTGCATTGTTACAAGCTGCTTTTGTTCCTTGTGTAACAGTAGCTTTTTGCAATTTAGGGAATGGATCTATTGTAATCTGAACGTCATCAATACAGCCGTTTGCATCTTTAACATAATATGTTAGAGTTTGTGCAGATTCATTATCAATTACGACAAATGTATTGTCTGTTCCCCAATTTGTTCCGTTATTACTATAAGTATAATTTGGCCCTGCGCCATATTTACCTGTAACGGTAACAATTGTTTCATTAATATTTGTTCCTGTACAAGTGAATGGTGTAGCCTTAGCTTCAGCTTCAACTGCAACTGGAGGATTAATCACAACGCTTGTTGGATTATCACACATTCTGTCAGATATAACATTTACTGCATAAGTACCAGCACTTAATCCTGTAAACAACGGATTGTTTACTTGTGTTAATACTAAACCAAGAGTAGGTGCCGTACGTTGAACAGTGTATGTGTATGGTGGGTTATCATTACTTGTCGGTAAAGTGAATAAGATAGAGCCATTATCAACATTTCCTTGAGTTCCTGAACAGTAAGGAGACGTTGGTGTTGCAGTAAACGTAACTGCAGTAGGCGCTTTCATAATCACAGATCCCGCTGGCATAGGACAGCTATGAGCATCATACACTACAAAATCGTATGTACTTGTAATAGGCGAAACAACTGTATAATCAGAATATGTTCCGTTTACAAATGTAATTGGAGCAGAAGGTGCACCACCATTTATGGCTACAGTGTAGCTGTAAGGTGCATATCCACCAGATGCTTTTACTCTAATTGTTCCTGCAACAGGAGCCACACAGAAAATTTCTTTTTTAATTTCTGTCGAAGCATAAAGCTGCGATTCAATTGTAGTAATTGCAGTAGTACCCGTACATCCAAATTTATCTCTAACTGTAAATGTATAATCTCCAGGAGTTAAATTAACAAATGTATTGTTATTAATTTGCCATGTCTGACCACCATCAATACTATAATCATAAGTATCTGTTGGCAATGCGAAAGGCGATGTAGATGAAGCAATTACAACAATAGTTGCTTTGTCAGCAGCTGTATAACAATAATCTGTTGCAGGGTCAATAGTAGCTGTAGGAGGAACCGGTGTACTTAAATTAAATGAATCGGTTACCTCACAACCATTAGCGTCTTTTACAGAAACTTTATAAGATCCTGCAGGCCCTACTTGGTTAAGATTATCAAACTTACCATCTTTATTTGTTACAACTGTTAAATCTGGCTGAGTTAACGAATAGGTGTAATCACCCCAACCATCTTTAGCACTTACTACCACAGCTCCCAAAGTAGTACAACCTAATGGTGTAACAACTAATGGATTTAAAGCTAATGCAGCCGCTGGTTCTTTGATAATTACTGCATTTGAAATCGAAGGACATTTTGGATGGCCTGTCTCTTGAATATGCACGGTGTAATTATTTCCTGCAGGTAATCCGAAAGGAATAACAAATGGATTTGAAGTAGCAGTATCATGAGAACCACTTGCTCCAACTACCGCAGTTGCACCATCAAAAATTTGATAATCATATGCACCTGAGTAACCAGCGATGTTAATTTGGATAGTTCCGTTATTATCTGATATACATTTTACATCAGAAACCGTAGTAGCTGTTACGCTAATAAGATCGAATACGGGAACCTCATAAATATTAGATAAAATCTGACAACTTGTTACATTATCAGTAATTCTAAACTGGTATTTACTACCCGCTGTTGTAGCGTTGTAAGTAAATGGTGTTCCAAATGAATTTGTCAGAACTACATAACCGGTTCCATCAATCGAAACTTCGTATTTGAAATCAGCTGGAGTTGATCCTCCAACTACATCGATTTGAATTACTTCTCTACCGTTTTGACAATCAATTTGAGATCCTGCTAAAGGAGATCTTTTAGCTGTAGCTGAAATTAATTTTGGTAGTGGGTCTAATGGCGTAACTAAACCATTTGTTTTGTAAACACATCCATTAGCATCTTTTACCCAATAGCTAGGATTTTGGACACTTCCGTTTTCAGACAATTCAAATGTGTATTTATCGTCTGAAGGTATGCTATTACTTGTAAAATAATTAGTACCATCTTTACTGAAAGTAAATGTTCCAGTTCCTGTACCACCCGCCGCAGCGACAACAACTGTAGTTTTAGTAGGGTCAACTACACAACTAAATGGTGTTGCAGTAGCAGTTGCATAAACCGCACTTGGAGCAGGTACATTAGCAGGTACCTCAAATTCGCAACCTCTAGAAGAAATAACTTTAACCGTATAATCTCCTGCCGTTAAACCTGTAAAATAATTATTATTAACCTGTGTAATAGCAGGCCCTGCAGGTAAAACAGGCGTCAAGATAAATTTATAATCCGGGTTGTCATTAACCGCTCTTAAATTAACTGTAAGAGTTCCGTTATCATTTGTTCCTTGTGTACCATTACAATCTACTGGAGTTGTCGTGATATCACCTGGAACTAAATCTACAAGAGTTGGAACAAGTAAATCAACAACAACTGATTTAGTACAGCTTGTGTTTAAATCTCTTACCGTCACGGTATAATTACCCGCTGCTTGACCTACAAATACTGGATTGTTATTTTGTACTACATCTGGAGCTACTACTGTATTATTTTTTAAAGTGTATTCAAAATTAGTTGGTGTAAATCCACCAGTTACAACAGCAGTAATTGTACCGTCAGTATCCCTACATGTAGGCTCCGTAGTAAATTTAGCTGTTATATTTAAAGGTACAGCAATAGGGTTTAATGTTACTTTATTACCGCAACCATTAAAATCTCTAACTTCTACAGTATGATTTCCTGAATGAAGATTAGGTATAGAAAATGATGTTGAAGGCATTGGCATAAAATCAAGACCATCTAAACTGTAAGTATATGGAGCAATACCAAATGTTGTCATATTAACATCGATTACAAAAGAATCTTCGGCAGCACAAGCACTGTTTACCACAGCTGTAATTACAGGAGTTGGATCTAATTTCACTTCAACAAACTCTACCTGGATACAACCGTTTGCGTCTTTTACATAAACTAAATAGTGACCCCATTCTTTATTAAAAGTACTACTTGTATGAAGAGCTGGATCAAAAGAAGCAGAAAGCGCAGCATCGGTCACAGGTTTATCTGAACCATCGATTACACCAGCAACACCTGTATCAGCGAAAATTTGATATAAATAAGGAGCTGGTACCGTTATAGTTTTTGTAGGATCTGATGGATCAACAACTACTCTTGTAACCGTTCCTCCTTTTCCAAAAGCTTCAACTATACCTTGGTCATTTCCACAATTATCATTTTTAGGAGAACTAACCGTTAATGTTAAAGGAACAACTGATTCACTGATTGTAAAAGTTTTAGACGTATTCATACAAACTACAGTTGAAGTATTATCCAATTCTGTAAATAAGATATAATATGTCCCTGGAACCAGTGGTCCTACATTGGTTGCCGAATTACTTGGTAATGTCACAATGCCACCAACTGAAGGAATCACTAGTGTATTACTTTGCGAATTGTAAACATCGTATTTAACTGCTGTTGTTGTTGGTTGTGTGCCAGTAAACGTGAATGACACATTTCCATCTTTAGCCCCTTGACAAGTTACATTAGCAGGTGTTACATTAGTTTTTAAAGTAGATGACGTCAATGTCGGAGCTTCCGCTTGTTTAAAGAAATAACACTCTGTCGTTTCATCATAAACGATAAATGAATAGGTAACGCCTGGAAGTAAACCATTGAAAGTAGACTGTGTAAATCTCGGATCTGCCGGATTAGTTGAATCTGCATCTTGGTAAGATCCCATATTATCCGCGTATTTATATGGCGGCGTAGACGCTGAATTTATCGGATATAGGGCAAAATGATATGGCCCACCAACAATCGCTGTATTTACAGTCACAATAAGACTTGCTGTTGTACATGATTCTGTTCCTGCTTTAACCTCAATTTTTAAATCTTCTGGTTTTGATGCCATTGAGATTGTTTTGGTAATAGAACAACCATTTTTATCAGAAACCGTTAATTGATAAATACCAAAATTTAAAATATTAAAAGTATAATCTCCTCTAACATCTGAGATTGCATGCGGCGCAACTTGTGTTGGATCTCCAACATTATTTGTCAAAGTATACGTAAATGGTCCTAATGGAGCTGTATCACTTGAACCTCCTGTAAAATTCTTAACTGTAATAGATCCGTAAGAAATTCCACTACCGCTAGAATCACAAGTCATAGGCTTAACATCTGTATCGAAATCAATTTTCTTTGGCTGATTAATAGTTGTCGTTTTCTCAATATAACAACCTTTATCGTCAGTCACTCTTACTGTATAATCACCAGCTGGAAGACCAGTAGTTTTTGTACCATAAGAAGTTGAAGTAGTCGTATTGTAAACAGAGATCGTATAAGGAGCTGCTCCTTTAGTCTTGTCAATTGTTACCGTGATAGAACCCGTTGCATCTCCGTTACATAAAATAGTTGAATTAGGAGTTAATGTAAAATCAGGATCTGTTCTTGGCCCTACAATAACGGTAGAGGTCAGGCTACATTTAGCATCTGATGAATCCGTTAGAGTAAATACATAAGTTGTATTTCCAACTTGTGGAGGATCTACAGGATCTATATAAGTAAACGTTGTACCTGTTACTGGTATAACTGTTGGATCTAATACTCCATTTTTAGTTACAGTATAAGAATAATTAAGTTTTCCTCCTGAAACAATACCATTTATCTCGGTATTCTGAGTAAGACAGTTTGCTGATTTACTTAAAGTAGCATTGAATTTCAATTCAGATTCAATATATACTGCTGACAATGGTAAAATACAACCCGTTGCCATATCTTTTACTTTAACAATATAGTTTCCTGGCTCCAAATTAGGGAATGTACCACTAACTTGATATGTACCATCATTAATATTGTATCTGTAGGTTGGAGACACAACTGTAGGTGTAACTACAATTGTCGCTTTACCAACTGAATCATAACATAAATCTGAGGCTGTTAAATCGATACTCGCACTTGGCAATACTTTTGCACTAACAGTAAATGTATCTGTAACAGTACATCCGTTTCCATTCAAATCTGTAACAGAAATACCATAAGTACCTGACTGAGTAATATTGGCAAAAGTTGAATTTGCTTGAGGTCCAACTACAGTTCCATCAGGCTGAGTTAACGTATATCTATTGTTACCCCATCCTCCTGTTGTATTAATAACTATTTTACCATTATTTGGAGAACAAGTAATAGGTGTAATTGATGGTGCTAAAAGAACCAATGGCTGTGCAGGCTCCTTAACTTCAAGAACTTTTGTTGCAGAACAAGTAGTTGTTGAGTTTGTAACTTTAAATGTATAAGTATCTGCAGATAGCCCAACATAATCAATAACATTTCCTGTTTTTGTAGATTGAGCAATTGGTACAAGTGCATTTAAACTGTTTCTTAGTTCGTAAGTATACGTTGCACCTACATTACCAGAAACTGTAAAACTAAGCTTACCATCTGACGCCCCTTTACAAATTACATTTGAAATCACTGAACCGTTGGCAATCGGTAATTCAACTTTTTCAATTTTGTAATCGCCAGTCGTTGTACATTTATTAGCATCTGTAACTTTAAAAGAGTAGTTACCTGGAGCTAAATCTTTAAATACATAAGACTGAGCAGTTACACCAGTTGCAACAGCAACTGCTGGAGCAGGAACTGCATCAGTTGATGTAATTTCAACTTTGAATGGTCCTACACCTCCTGTATAAGATACTGTTAAATCTGTATCTAGTTCTGTAGCCTTACAAGAGATAAGATTAGCTTGCGAAAAAGCCATATTTGATGGCGGATTCAACGTATTAACCACTGGTGAAACCGGAATTCTATAAGGGCAATTATTTGCATCAAATACATCAACTGTAACTGGACCAGAAGTGCTAGTCGTGTAGGTATTTGATGTTCCTGCTGGTAAAACACCATTGAAACTATATCTGTATTTATCAGTTCCACTATATGGTGTTCCTGGCAATATTACCGTAACTGTAATAGTAGCAGCTTGTGTAGCATTTGCTGGTCCACAAGTTAATGGTACGCTAACTTCGGCTTTAGCAGTTAATTGTGGCGGATTTGAAACAGTCGTTTTTGCCGTTACAAACTGACACTTTTTAGCATCAGTAACTCTAAACCAGTAATCTCCAGCCGTAGCATTAGCATATGTCTTGCTAGTCATAGCAGTAAATGGTCCTGTAGAAGAAACTGTCGAAACTTCATAAGTATATGGAGGTAAACCTAAACTAGCATTTACCGTAATAGAACCATTGTTTCCATTATAACAAGTAGGATTTGTTGGTGTAGCAGTAGCTGTTGGAGATACTCTAGCCGCGATATTTTGCGTTACTGTAGTTCTACATCCTTTACTGTCAAAAATTTCAAATTCATAAGTTGCAGCCGCAGCACCTGTAGTTGTTTGGTACGTAAATGTAGTCGCACCAGCTCCTACTGGAATATTAGGGCCGGTAAATCCACCTCCATTTGTATTTACTCTGTAGCTATAATCTGGATAACCATCTTTTATAGAAACTTCAATAATTGCATTTGGGTTTGTAGCATCACAAGTTAAATCTTTTACTAAAGGATTTAATTTCGCTGATATTGGTGCATTAATTGTTGGCACAGTTAAATCAGTATAACATCCTGTAGAGGTATCTATAACTCTAATAGTATGGCTAATTCCAGGAGTTACTCCTGTAAAAGTTCCATTGTTTTGAGCTGTACCGTTATCTAATTTGTACATATAATTAGGAGCACTATTAGGCGATACTACAATTTTTGCTCCATTACCTGTTACACAGAAATCTGAGTTTGTAAGATCAATGCTTGCAGTTGGATTAACTTTATCATTAATTGTAAAAGTTCCCGTTACAATACAACCTTTTAAATCTTTTACAGAAACAGAATAAGCACCAGCATTTAAATTAGAAAATACATTCATTGTTTTCGTAATTGCTGACCCTGCTGGAGAAGTAGGTGTAACTGTATATTCATAAGTTCCCCAACCTCCGACTACATTAATTGTCGCTTTTCCTTTATTATCACAAGTTACGTGTTCTAATGTTGATGGATTTAACACCAATGCAGCAGATGGAGCCGCAATCGTAACTGTTTGAGATTGTTTACAAGTTGTATCCGTGTTTGTTACTACAATTGTATGAAGCCCTGCACTTAAATTTGATACAGGAATTTCAAATGAACTTCCCGCTGCAGGAGATATTCCATTAACTGGTGCTAAAGCATCTACTTTATAACTATAGGCAACATTGTTTCCTAATCCTGTAACTGTAAAGATAGCAGAACCATCAGTTGAAGTAGAACAACTAATATCATTCTTAGATGTAGAAGATACTGTGAATACCGGTAATGAAGGTACATCAAGTATTTGTTCATACACACAGAAATTAGCATCTCTAACTTCAAAAGTATATGTTTTACCTGCTGCCAATCCAGTAAAAGTATTACTAGTTTGGTAAGTAGAAGTACCTGGAGGTACAGGAAGTTTTATTCTATATTCTAAACCAGCCGTAGGTAAAACAACTCCAGAAGCATTAACAACATTTGTAATCGTTACATCTGTTGTGTTGCTTGGACATTTAACCGCCGTTGGTGTAAGTGTCATTCCTTTTGGAGGATTCAACGCATTAATAGTTCCAGCAACTTTTGTTATTGGACATGATTTACTGTCTGTTGCTGTTACTTCATAAGTTCCTGCAATAGTTAAATTATTAAATATACCAGTAGTATTAGTTTCTATAGTAGTGCCAGTAGTTGTATTTTTTAATACATAAGTAAAGCCACCGTTTCCGTTACCTGCGCTTGCTGTAATAGTAGCCGCATTAGTGGTACAATTGTAAGGCGTTGTAATAGAAGCTGTAAGTGTAACAGCAGCTGGTTGAATTACATAGAATGTATATTGCTGTTGACATCCTAAGGCATCTTCAACAATATAAGTATATTTAGTACCAGCACCAACAGAACCTGCTAATGAACCGTAACGAACAGGTGATGTCGTTACTGTTGTAAAAGCTCCTGTACCATTAAATTGGATCTTAAATGGTGCAACACCATTTTGTGGCGTAATATCAACATAACCATCTCCTTTGCCAAAACAAGTAACTGGATTTACAGAGTGACTAGCAGTAACTGCAACTTTAGCAAGCACTTCTTTTTCTACAGTAATAGGACAACCGTTTTTGTCTTTAATAGCAAATACATAAGTCGCAGCTGTTGTAGCAGAATAAGAAAATGTTGGACCAGCAGTAGTACCATTATTTACTAGTACCACACCTGTTCCTTTATTTGTAACAGTATAAGTATAAGGTGCTGTTCCGCCATCTATAGTAACATCTATAGTAGCATTTGCAGCAGTACCTGTTTTACAAGATAATGGAACACTAATATCAGCTTTCGCTGTGATCGCTTTATTAATAGTTTGACTTGCTGTAATCGCATCACATTTATTATCATCTAAAATTAAAAATTGGTATGTACCTGTTCCTTTAGCGATATAATCAAAAGTTGGCCCGTTAAAAGTTGAACTTGGATTACTGTATGTTACACCTCCATCAGTACTTACTTGATAAGTATAAGGCTTAAGACCGCCAGATACACTAACTCTAATAGTAGCATTGCTACCATCAAAACACAATCCTACATTAGAAACTATTGATGCCGTTGGTTTACTTGGTGCACTAATAACCAAGTCTTTATTCATCGCAACGTTACATCCATTTGCATCGGTACCCGAAACGATGTAAGTTCCAGCAGGAACATCATCTATTTTCCAAGTCGTAGTTGGGAATGTTTTTATATATGACGAATTTTTATCTTTAAGTGTAACCACATAATCTGGAGTTCCTCCTGCAACAGTTGCTGTTACAGTTGCCCCTTTACACGTAGCAGCCGATGCACTTGCATTTACTACAAATGCTGCTGGCGACGTAATTGTAGTTGGAATATCGAAACTACAAGAAGATGCATTATTTGCAAAACGTACTTTAATATTATATGTTCCTTCACCCTTATCATTAAAGGTAACTGGAGAAGTCGTAGATTTTACCCAAGTTGGATTAGTGGCATTTCCATTTAAAGTATAATAGAAACCATTTACAGTATCGAAGTTTTTAGCTACAATACTGAAAGTACCGTTTTTATCTCCTTTACATTTAACTCCGTTCACACCTACTACCTCTGCAGAAAATTCTTGTCCGCTTTTAACTTGTAGATTTAAAATCTTATCCTGCAAACATGATTTTGGCAACTGACGCACCCAAATATCGTCGATAACTAAATCGTTTCCATTAAATACTTCACTTCCTGAACGTACCACAAAAGTTAAATTGGTATTTGGTCCAGGATTTAATTTAATGCTAATCGGAACCCATTTTTTTCTATCAGGATGATTAAAACCAGGCGCAATTTCACCTGTATCATCTCTCGCTACTACATTACCTTTAGAATCAATTAATTCAATTCTAATAATTGGCGCAGCACTGTTGTAGGTTGGCATTAACAAATTACCTACGTAAAAATCTACAATTACATCCTGATTAGGTATAACATCTACAATTGGTTTACTATATAAAATACCATATTTTCCAGCAGCATTCCCAACATTTACTAATAAATATCTACCCTCAGGATCTCCTGTGTTATCTAAATTATTTGGGTTTGTAGTATGATCTTTATAGTGGAACCAAGCTCCAGAATTATTACTATTTGGGTCGTCTCCTCTCCAGAAGAAACTCGCTACAGAATATTGATTATCTTCAACAGATTGACTAGGAACTCCGTAAGGATCCAAACAAGTAAAAGGTTTCGTTGTTCTCTGGTCATTAAAACAATAAGCAGCTGCAATTCCGGGTGCTGTTGTTGGTGGTCCGCTTCCAAAATCTTCTTTTAATAAATTACTAAAAGTTGGAGCAGATACTAAATTGTACTCTACTTTAATTTTATAATCTCCAACCGGAATATCTTTAAAGATATTAGCCGGAGAATTTGTATTTAAAGTATAAATGTAATTAGAAGGGTTTGCCGGATCTGGTTTACCTAAATAGTAAGAATAGCTATAGTTTGGATTTGCATCGGCATTTACCGTTACTGTAGCTGTACCTTGTCCTTTACAATTATAAGTTAAAACAGGCTCACTAAATATTGGATCAGCAGGTTTTTCTTCTAAAATAATACCTGACATTGGGAAAATACATCCAGCCGCATCTTTAATATATAATGTGATAGGAGATGTGCTTGGGTTTATGTAAGCAAAATTCTCTTTAATGTAAGTAATTCCACCGTCAAAACTATATCGGTACAAATCTGGTGCAGGAAAAGGCACACCACCTTGAGGATTGGTAATTCTCACCATACCCTGTTTAGTATTCCCTGTCGGGCCACAACCTGATAATTCAGCAACACCTGCAGAAGCACTTAGCGTAGCTGATGGTCCTGTGATCGTAATATTTTTTTCTGGGTCAGTACAATCTACTCCGTTAATTGTATACTTTACAGTAACTTTATAATTTCCAGCTGGTAAACCTGTTGTTGGCAAAGATGTATATGCACCGCCAGCAACTCCAGCAATACTATAAGAAACAGTATAACCAGAATTTGCAGGAGTAACTGTTATCGAAATTTCTCCTTCTTTAGCATTATAACAGCTTAAATTTTTCGAATTTATAGTAACTGTTGGTTTAGCAATAGGATTTACTGAAAATGTCGGAATTGTATAGCTACAATCATTACTGTCAGTAACTATAATGCTGTAGTTACCTCCTGGGTCTTTAACCGTGATTTTATTCTCAGAAACGTACGGTTGCCCGTTTATAGAGTAAGAATAAGGTGCAGTACCGCCTTTAGCATTTATTGTAATTTCTCCATCTGAACATGCTGTTAGTGATTTTACATCATAAGTCGCAGTAAGTTCATCTGGTGCAGTTATTTTTACATCACTTACATTAGTACAACCATCATCTGTCGTTACGGTAAGTACATAGTCGCCTGGAAGTAAATCAAATTTTGCACTATTTTTAGAAGCAGGTCCTACACTTTGAACTGTTGTACTGCCTTGTTTGATAACAAAAGTATAATTTGGGTTGGCATTATTTGCTGCAACTTCTAAACTACCTTTATCACCCGCACAAAGAGGTTGTGTTATTACTTTCTGAACATCAACATCTAGTTTTCTTATAAGAATCTTTTCAATTGTAAAATCACATGGAAAAGTAGTAACATTAGTTTGTCTAACATGTATAGTATAAGAACCTTCAGTACTTATTGGAAATATATTACTTGACTGATATGCTCCGATAGGTCCATTAGGATCTTTGCTTATTGCATACTCATATCCAGCTGGAACATCTTCAACAGTAATACTACCATTTGTAGAACAAATAATATCAGTATGTTTTTCTTTTGGAGTTAATGGGTTTTGATAAACATCAAAATAAAAACGATTGAAACAAACTCCGCCTTTATAAGTAACGGTTAATCTGTATCTTCCTTTTGCATTTGCTATATAATCAGCACCTCTTCCTACTTCTTCCCATTTACAAAGTTCACTCGGATTTCCAGTACTTGCCAATGCTTCGTTCGGACAATTTTTCCCTGTTGATACAGTACAGCTACCTTCAATAAAACGTTCCCACACTATGCTGGAAGCATCCGTGATACTAGTTTTTATTTCTTTTTTATCATTACCACCGCACAAATAAATGTTTGGAAATGGTTGACCAGTATCGGCACAAGTTAAGACTTCACTTGCAAAAGGTATCACAGGATTTGTACTTGTACTTTTGAAACGAGTTACCACAAAAGATTGAGAGATAGATCTACATGGTGCTTGTGCCAAGTTATACACATAATATGTTCCTTCTTTGGTCACATTAAATGGATTTCCTTCGCCTATTTTAATTGTCATTTGAGGATCACTATACCATGTATATTTATCGTATCCCTTCGCTGGAATAAGATCAACACTATCTGTACATAAAGTGACATTCTCTGTATATTGGCAACCGTCTACACCTACTAAAAAGTTTGTAGCTTTTGGTGTTACAGCACATCCTTCTGTCGAATTAACACTTCCTTGAGGATCTCTCTCATCGATAGAAAAATTGGTATTTTCTTTTCCTTTGTAAGTAGCAAAAGCCTGGTTATCGATACTGTTAGAACAAGCCTCACTTAGTGAATGACAATCAGGAACTACCTGCACCTTGAAAGCAATAGTACTTACGGTAGGATTATTCTTTGTTATTAATTTAGGATCTGTTACCTCAAAAACAATTTTTCTAGTAACTGGGTCATAAGGTGTTTTAACTATTATTCCATCTGGTAAAGGAAGCAAGTCATTTTTCTGATTAAAAATAACGTTTATTGGCAACTGGTCGGTAATAATTAAAGAAGTTGCATCGTCATTACCTTTGTTTTGAATACTAATTTCATAACGCAATTCCTGACCAAGAGTCACATTCTTTCCTCCGATATCCTTTCCGTCTGTATCTTTTACAATTTTGGTCAGTGCAATTTGAGGAGCTATAACTTCTACGTTAAAAGCATTAAAATAAACACCATAACCATCTCCACTGGTGGTTAGCCTTAAATTAGCACTTGTACTGTTATTTGCAATAATTTTATTATCGGCATTATTCAAATTGATAATACCTGCATCAAACCCAAGTGTATTTGTACTGGCTGGATTTCTTTGGAGATTAATCCCATTAAGATCATTAATAACACTACAAAAGAAATTGTCTTTTTTACGCTCGGTTGTGTAAACCTGTGTACCATTAACAGAATAAGTATCATTCGGCGTATTTGCATCACCTTCTAAAGCTGCAAAAGCTAATTTTACTTTTACATTACCTGTTGGAATGGTTTTAAAGCCTGAAACTGAATAAGTCAAAGGAGTACCGTTAGCTTTAATCCAGCTAAACCCATCATAAGCCGTAATATATTTTGCACTTGAGTTTGGATCTTCATAAATAACAAACAAGGACCATCCTGCGGCATATCCTCCATTGCTTAGTCTACCGCGAGCAGAATTAATATTTGCTACAGTATATTCTCCTTCAGGATTTTTTGAAGCTTTTAATAAGTCTGTTACGTTATAGTAATAAGCATATGGTATTTGGTCACCATTTGTTGTCTTAGGATTACCAGTGTAATAATCATAAATTACCGTTCCAGTAATATTATTATAAGTTGTTTCGTTAGCAAGCTTAAACTTTATATTACCTAATTCACTACGAATTACTGATTTGTTATCTAAAGAAGCTTGTGTATAAACACCGGACCAATACAATCCAGCATACACAATATTATAACAAGCTCTACTCGCATCCGGCACCTTTAAAGTTGCAGAACTTGAACTAAAGGTATCAGGATCATTATCAATATCAATATATTGCATGTTCTCTGAATTATTATCTGTAGTTCCCGTAAAAGCATCGTTTGCATACTCTTTGGCTTTACCGTTATCTCTATTAACAATACTATTACCAATAAGCATCATATCTCCTCTAATACTCGTATCAAACCTTGGAGTAAAAGGTACATGATTTTGTGCAAGCATTAGACAACTTTGCAATAAAAACAAAGTCAATAAAATCAATCTTACGTTAGTAGGCTTTCTCATAATCTTCTTTTTGTTTACTTACATTTTATCCTCTAAGGGGCGTTAGTGAATAAAAAAATTTGTATTTGATAACATTTATTTTAAAGTCTCTCTTCCCTTTTTTAAGAGAGACTAGTGCTTTTACTAATTCTCCACTTTTACAATGGCCATTTTACCATTGTATGGTTTACTACCTTTTGCATCTAGTGCTTTTGTTGCCTCTTGTAAACCGTCGTATTTCTCATAATAGATATAGTACTTACTTGTAGCTACATTATAAAAGAAATTAATATCTGAACGTCCTGCAGCGACTGCTTTTGTTAAGAACTCATCTCGTTTCTCAACACTATTGTGAACTGCAACAATTAAATAATAGCCATTATCAGAGTTTTTAATATTCTTGATAATTTGCATATTTGACTGCTCTTCACCAAAATCAAAATCACTTGCTTTTAACGGTGTACTGCTTAGTTTAGTTGTCTCTTTTATACGTTTAAGAGAGGCAACGTCCTGAGCATATCTTCCTTCATCATTCTCATAAGCTGCACGTTTAATTCGACGTTTACGCTCAATTTCAGTCTCTGTTTTAATACGCTCTAAATCGGCAATTAAAGCAGCACCTTCTCTTTCCATTTTCAACTGAGCCGCCTTCAATTCGTTTATTTTTTCAAGATATGCTTTATTCAAAGGATCATCTTTAGGGAACTTTTTAAGCCTCTCGTTATAAAGATTTGTCAGTTTTGCAATCTCATTCTTCATGCTGTTATTTGCATCAGCAATCTGAACTTTCAATGCCTCAATCTGGCTATTTTCTGCCGCTACACTTTTGAATGGCTTTGGCTCTCTATAAATACCTTTTTCACTTAAATCATTCTCTTCTTTTAAATCGTTCAAGTCTTTTTGCTTATTCGCAACAGTTGCCTTAAACTGATTTAATAAATCTGTTTGAATGTTACTTGTTCCTTCAACAGATTGTGTCAAGTTTTCAATAGCTTTTCCAGTATCATCCTTCGCTTTAGCTGCTAATGCTGCTGCCTCCGCATCAGCTTTGGCTCTCTCTGCAGCTAATCTTGCTTGGCGTTCCTCTTCTTCTCTCAAGCGTCTTGTTTCTTCTTCAGCTTTCAACTTCTCTGTAGCTTCTGCGTCTGCTTTGGCTTTTGCTTCTGCCAGAAGTCTTGCTTGTTCAGCTTCCATATCGGCTTTGGCTTTTGCTTCAGCTGCCAATTTCGCTTGAAGCGCCTCTGCGTCTGCTTTGGCTTTAGCATCAGCGGCTAACTTCGCTTGACGAGCTTCTTCATCCAATCTTGCTTTTTCTTCAGCTGCCTGTTTAGCTTTTAATGCTTCTGCATCAGCTTTGGCTTTTGCATCAGCGGCTAACTTCGCTTGACGAGCTTCTTCATCCAATCTTGCTTTTTCTTCAGCTGCCTGTTTAGCTTTTAATGCTTCTGCATCAGCTTTGGCTTTTGCATCAGCGGCTAACTTCGCTTGACGAGCTTCTTCATCCAATCTTGCTTTTTCTTCAGCTGCCTGTTTAGCTTTTAATGCCTCTGCATCAGCTTTGGCTTTTGCATCAGCGGCTAACTTCGCTTGACGAGCTTCTTCATCCAATCTTGCTTTTTCTTCAGCTGCCTGCTTAGCTTTTAATGCCTCTGCATCAGCTTTGGCTTTTGCATCAGCGGCTAACTTCGCTTGACGAGCTTCTTCTTCTTGCAATTTTTTCGCTTCAGCTTCTGCTTTCGCTTTTGCGGTAGCTTCGGCATCTGCTTTTACTTTTGCATCAGCTAATAATTTTGCCTGTAAAGCTTCCATATCAGCTTTTGCTTTGGCATCAGCTGCAAGTTTCGCTTGAAGAGCTTCGGCATCGGCTTTGGCCTTAGCTTCGGCTGCTAATTTAGCTTGACGTGCTTCTTCTTCTACTCTTGCTTTTTCTTCTGCAGCTTGTTTAGCCTGCAATGCTTCTGCATCAGCTTTAGCTTTTGCTTCTGCAGCTAATCTTGCTTTTTCTGCTTCAGCGTCAGCTTTGGCTTTTGCTTCGGCCGCTTGTTTCGCTTTCAATGTCTCAGCATCAGCTTTAGCTTTTGCATCAGCTGCTAACTTAGCCTGACGTGCATTTTCCTCTTCTTGCAATTTTTTCGCTTCGGCTTCAGCTTTTGCTTTTGCCGTAGCTTCTGCATCAGCTTTTACTCTAGCATCTGCAATTAGTTTAGCTTGTAAAGCTTCCATATCAGCTTTGGCCTTAGCATCGGCTGCCAATCTCGCTTTCTCAGCCTCGGCGTCTGCTTTTGCTTTTGCTTCAGCTGCCAATCTCGCTTTCTCAGCCTCGGCATCTGCCTTAGCTTTTGCTTCAGCTTCTAATTTTGCTTTTTCCGCTGCTTCTGCATCAGCTTTAGCTTTTGCATCTGCTACAAGTTTAGCTTGAAGTGCCTCGGCATCAGCTTTCGCTTTAGCTTCAGCCGCTAATTGGGCTTGTCTGGCTTCTTCTGCTTGTTTTATTTTCAGTGCTTCAGCATCTGCTTTTGCTTTTAATTCTGCAGCTATAATTGCTTGTCTTGCTTCAGCATCTGCTTTTGCTTTTGCTTCTGCGGCTAATTTTTCTTTAAGCGCTGCTTCTTCTGCGGCTTTGGCTTTTGCATCTGCAGTTAATTTTGCTTTGTTAGCGGCATCAATTGATGCTTTTGTTTTAGCTTCTGCCGCAGTCTTAGCTTTTGCTTCTGCTGCTAGTCTTGCCTGCAATGCATCTGAATCTGCTTTTGCTTTTGCATCTGCAGCTAATATTGACTGCATATCTGCTGCTTCTGCTTTGGCTTTTGCATCGGCTTTACGTTTTGCTTCAGCAGCGTCAGCTTTGGCTTTATTATCTGCAATTAATTTTAATCTTGCTGCTTCTGCGTCAGCTTTCGCTTTTTCAGCCGCTGCTAATCTTGCTTGTCTTGCTGCTTCAGCATCTGCTTTTACTTTTTCAGCAGCTGCTAATCTCATTTTTGCCGCAGCTTCTGAGTTTGCTCTTGCTCTTTCTATAGCAAGCTGTGCAGCTGTTTTTTGCTGTGTAGGCGCAGCTGCATTTGCTGCCGCTGCTTTAGCTTTTGCCTCTTCTGCGTCGGCTTTCGCTTTATCAGCTGCTGCAACTTTTGCTTGTAAAGCTTCTGCATCGGCTTTTGCTTTAGCGTCAGCTGCTAATTTTATTTTTAGTGCTTCCGCATCAGCCTGCGCTTTATCTGCAGCTAACTGTTCTGGTGTTTTTTGTACAACCGCTCCAGATTTATTTGCTGCTGCTTGTGCTCTTGCAGCTGCCGCCGCATCTACTCTTGCTTTATTATCAGCAGCTAGTTTTATTCTGCGTTCTTCTGCATCTGCCCTAGCTTTATCTGCAGCAAGTTGGGCTTGTGTTTTTTGTGTTTCAGCCAAAGCTTTATTTGCCGCTGCAGTTTGTGCTCTGGCTGCCGCTGCTGCATCAGCTTTCGCTTTTGCCTCTGCAGCTAATTTTATTTTAACAGCCTCTGCATCGGCCTTCGCTTTATTGTCTGCTTCTAATTTTGCTTTTGCTGCAGCTTCTGCATCTGCTCTAACTTTTTCGGCTGCCGCAAGTCTTGCTTGTTTTGCTTCAGCATCTGCTTTTGCTTTTGCTTCTGCTGCTAATCTGTTCTTTTCGGCGATTTCTGCTCTGTTGACTTGAGTCGCTTCTGATTGCGGTTTAGCTGGCACTGGTTTTGATTTTGACGGATCAACTAGAGATCCTTCATCATCATCTCCGTAATAGTAATTTCTATTTTTGAATTTATAAGCAATGGCAAATTCATGAGAACCTCCCAAATTTGAGAAATTACCCATTCCTCTTTCATAATTATATTCAATAGCAATACTTGGCGTTATATTAACTCCAAGTCCTGCAGAAACTCCATATAATGTGTTATATCCAGCCTGTGCCCAAACTCCCTGCTGAAGTGCCAGCATAGCAAGTCCAGAAATGACTGTTTTATCTTTTTTGATTTCTGTTCTAACAATTCCAGAAAATTTACTTCTGTCAAAAAAACCATAACTGTCAATATATCCAGTATACATAGCATGCAATTGAATAGCTCTTTCTGGATCTTCTTTTACCATTCCAGATCCGAAATTATAAAGCACTAAATTGTTAATTGCTAATCCGAAATCTAAAAATTCTGTACCATAGTTAATTCCAGGATTTACAGTCAGCAATGTGCTTTTTGGAAAATCTCCAGTTAAAATAGTGGAATCATCTGATATGATTTTTCCTGTATTGATACCACTTTGATAGATTCCAACATTTAATCCAAAAGTCAAATTACTATCCTCTTGTAAAACGATGTTGTGAGCAAAATTTCCAACTCCACCAAAAACAGTCATCAATCCATAATTCTGCTGAAATAGGCCAACAGCAAATGCTTCATTCTCTCTAAATCGTCCAGAATAATTAGCTAAATACGTCTGCGGAGCATTTTCAAACTGCACCCATTGCCTTTTATTATAAAAACTTGCATATGGGTTTGATTCTCTAACGAAACTAAATGTTGGGTTAATTAAATATCTATTAAACTTTAAAGAATTTCTAATGGGTAATGAAAACGAAACAACTCCATCCTCAGAAGCGTCTTGAGAATAGAGTACATTTGATAAACCGTAAAATAACGTGATGAATAGTAAAAGTTTCTTCATATTATTTTATAACAGTTATTGATCCTTTTTTTTCACCTGCATCGCCTTGAATGACATAGTAATAAACGGGATTAACATTTTTAAAATCTATATTGTTTTCGGGCCAATCGCCTTGGTAATTCACTACATCCAAAACCATTTCTCCATTTGAACTAATGATCATTACCTTCGTATTTGCATTTTTATATTCGTCTGGAATGTTCCAATACGGATTCATTCCGCTTAACTTTATAATGTTAGGAATAACACTTGATGGCGCTGAATCTCCATTTATTCTAAATGAAAATTCTTTACTTGCAATACAACCAGATGCTTGAGAAATTTTTACTTTATAATTACCTTTAACAGCTATAACATAAGAACTCGATGTTTGACCAGAAATTAAATTATCGTTCAAATACCATTCGAAAGTAGGAGCAGAAGCATCTGTTGTAACGTTAACCGTTATAGTTTCACCCTCACTTAATTTGTATCCGTCTTGAGCGTCAGTACTTGCTTCAAAACTGTTACTTTGCAAATTAATACTTCCGGTCGCTTTACATCCACCAAAATCGACTTCCACTGAATAAACTCCAGATTCGTTTGTAGAATACGTACGATTTGTTGCTCCTGTGATTATATTACCATCTTTTTTCCATTGATAGCTATTCCCTGAAGTTGCTGTTAAAACCGTCCCTGAACCGCTAGCACAAAAAGGATTTCCTAAAGATGAATTTATCGTAACCCCAGAACCAGAAGATGATGAAGAAACTGTAACTCTATTTGAACTAAAATTCACATTTGAGCATTCGCCATAATCAAGTTCTGCAAAATATACACCAGCAGAATTTACTACTAAAGAAGACGAATTTTGTCCTGAAATTAAAACATCATCCTTGTACCATTTGTATTTAACATTCGGATAGTTTGCAGGTGACGATTCTGCTATCTCAGGAGTAAGATTATCTACTGTTAAAGTAAAACTACCGCCAGAACAGAAAGCGGCAGTATTTCTATTTTGATTTATCAAAAACGAAGATACATAGTCTTTATAATAGGCTGAAAAAGAGTATGACCCTGAAAAATTTTGTGCTCTAGGACTATTAACCCCGCTACTACTTACTATTCTTAAACTGTAAGCATTAGAACCTTTTAATGTCGTAGGAATTGCGAATTTAATTGTTTGTTCAGTACTTGATAATTGAATAACTTCAAGGGTAGTAGTAGATGTTGGATTGGTAAAACTACCAAACTCATCAGACAATTGAACAGAAAACGTAATATTTGACGCAAAATTTAAATACGAAAAAGTAACTAAGTATTCATTGTATTTAGCACCATCAACAATATCTCCAGCGCAAATATCCTTAAAAGGTAATTGCTGCGGAGATATTGATGATTGCGCATAAGTATTTGATCCAGCAAAGAAGATTATGCTGAATAATAGTAAAACTTTAAAAAAAGATAAAGTAATTTTTTGAATCATATAGTGCGTGTTCTTGCTAGATCTATACGCTCAAAAAACAAGATATCTATAACTGTTTCAGAGAAATCATACTTGTAATTTTCAATTACCTCTTTTGCAATAATTGAAGTCGCTGCAAGTGTTGAGTTCTCCTCACAATCATTAGATACAATATTTGGCTCAGCCGCTATAGTAAGGCCATCCTTGGGGGTGGACATCCCTACTATAGACTGATTTAAATTACTTGAATTGCTGTTTTCAATAACAGCATTAGTATTGTTATTTTGGTTATTATTAGCCAAAGTCAACCCACACTCAGAAACAGCAACCTTAGTAGGATTTTCTGCTGTATTCTGTGCATATAGAGTTAACGATATAGGCGAAACCAAAAATATTATATATAAAAAATATTTTTTCGTAGATACCATTATGTCTTGATCTTTATTTGAGCCCTTAAGACGATACATAAATTGTGTCTGGGGACTTAATTAATAAAATTTACGCGTGGGAAATAAAAATCGAAACTATTTATCTATTACCGCTAGAAGCCGTGATTTTTCCTAATTGTAATCTGAAATCTGGTTTTTTAGGATTGAAGATATCAATGAATGTTTCTTTATTATCGCTTTGTGAGTAAACGTTAAAGAATACACTGTTTCCATACCAGCTCTCTAAATCTTCGTTATTAGAATTGTATTCAGTAAAGATATTTCCTTTACATAAGTTGAAATACATTTCCTCAAATTTGATTTTTTTAAGGTTGGCATCATTGATTTCAGTTTTGCTGTCTAATAATACTGCAGGGTTGAATCCAGAGATTACACTTCTTTTCATTTCAAGAGAAGCATTTTCAGCTACATAAACAGCTTCTTTTACTAAACCTGCTTGAATATCAGCGTTAATGTTTTCGCTGTCATTAACCATTGTAATATTACTTGCAACAACTAAAGTTTGTTTTTTAGTGAAATCTGTTTCACTTTTCTTCTCAAAAGATCTTACCTCCATACAACGAGATCCGTCTTTAGTGCTTGAGAAGTAAGAAGATCTAACTGCTAAAGAGTTGAAGAAACGACATTGAACTCCTTGAGAGAATTTAAAGTCATCATTAACTGATTTATAAGAAACAAATTTTGTAACATTTAAATCACCACCTAAGATTCCGAAAGAATCTCCTCCAGCGTAACTAACCATTACATTTTCAAGTACTGTCTTGTTTCCAACACCAGCAAGAGTTAAGGCGTTGAAAGTATCAGCTCCTTTTACTTTTTTACCAGCGAACTCGATTCTAACGAACCTTAAAATTCCTGAGTTAGAAGCTACATTGTCTCCACCATAAGTAGTCATTGTAGGATCAAGATCTAAGTTATAAGAACCTACATTTCCAAACTTATTGATTGGCGCATCTCCAAGGATTACAATTCCACCCCAATCTCCAGCTTTTTTCATGCTGCGGTTTGAAGTAAATACAATTGGATCTGTTTCTAAACCATCAGCAACTAATTGTGCTCCTTTTGTGATTACTAATGTTCCTTTAGTTTCGAAATCACCAATAATTACAGTTCCTGGTTCGATTGTTAAAACAGCATTGTTTGTAACATAAACGTTTCCTTGAAGAACGTAGATATTTCTTTTCAGCAATTTAGTATTAACAGAAATGTTTCCTGCCAAAATTTGGTTTGCTTCTCCATAATCAACTTTGTTAGGCTTAAACTCAGTCCAGTTGTTTAACCAATTGGTGTAGCCCATAATTCCTTTCTCTTGTTGAGCATTCATACTCGCAACTGTCAAAAGAACGCAGATTAATTGAGTAATTTTTTTCATGATAAGGGGGGTATTACGGTTAATAATAAATTTGGGTATGCGTAAATGTAAAAACTCCTCTCAAGTTTTCTGAAATTCTTCAGAACCCTTGAGAGTGAGTTTTTTTTATTTTGTTTTTTGAGAATGTCAAAGCTGGTATTCACTTAAACTTTCCAAAAAAAGATTTTAAAAAATTACTTTATTACATTTCGTTCAAATCGTTGAACTCATGTAATGATTTCAATGTACTTTCGTAGAACAAAATTGCCGCAATTAGATTTCCTTTATCAGAGTAAGGCATCATCTTTCTTTGGAATTCTACAGTTGTATCCAAAAATGTCGACGTACCTACTGCCTGAGCATCTAATACTTTTTTGTGTTCGTTATCGTCTGGGATACCAAGGTCAGCCATAGTAACTCCAGGTTTTGTAACCAAAGCAATGTAAGGGAGAGTTTTAACTAATACTTTAATACGCTCGATGTATAATTCCAAAAGCTCACCCTTTTGCATACCGCTTAATTCTTTTTGATCATGGTATTTTCGGATAAGAGCAGTTGTACTGATAATACTTCTTGGTGCGTTTTTAGCTTGTGCTGAAACAGCCGCAGTAGTTAAGATAAAAAAAGCACTAAATAGAATAATTTTCCCTTTCATAGATTCTTATTTTATAATTGGTTGTTGATAAAAACAAAAATATATAAATTAACTTAAATTACAACTGTAATGGTTTTTTTTTTCAAAAAATTTCCTTAAAAAAACCTTAAAAACCAGCGTTATGTCGAGAAAATGTGCGTTTTAACGTGCATTTTGTTAAAAATGTTAATTAAAAAATCGTAAGATATTAACTATAAAAAATATAAAATTGACTCTATAAATACCCAAAAAAAACACCCTTATCGGGTTTTTGAAAAAAAATATTAACAAAAACATCTTGATATTTACTCACTTGAGGATATTTATTAACAAAATTCTATCAAAAGTTAGCCAAAAAATATTCCAAAACTTAGCATCTAAATTTGAAAATTGAAACGAATAAATAATCTTACTTCTTAAAATTTTTGACTACACATTTTCTTCTATCTTTGCGCCATGCAATTTTCTCAAATTTTAGGTCAAGATTACATCAAAAGCCACTTGATAAAAAGTGCTGCTTCTGGTAGAATTCCTCATGCTCAATTATTCGTTGGTCCTGAAGGAAGCGGCACATTAATAACTGCCATTGCTTATTCCCAATACATTTTATGCAATAATACCGGCGATGAAAATTCAAACGGAAATGATTCTTGCAATCTAAAGTTTGATAACATCTCTCATCCCGATCTGCATTTTATTTATCCAACCGTTACAACCGAAGACGTAAAAACAAAACCCAAAAGTTTAGATTTTATTCAGGACTGGCGAAACTTTATTCAAGAAATGCCTTATGGAGGTTTATTCGATTGGTACAAAATTCTGGGCGTTCAAAACAAACAGGGGGAAATTCGTGTTGAAGATGCACAAGAAGTTTTAAAATCGCTTTCACTAAAATCTTACGAAGGCGGATACAAAATCATGATTATATGGATGGCCGATAAAATGAATATCGCCGCATCCAACAAACTTTTGAAACTTCTAGAAGAGCCATCAGACAAAACCATGTTTATTCTGATTTCTGAAAACGAAGAAGATATTATACAAACCATCCGTTCAAGATGCCAAGTAATTCACTTTAGTGGACTTCCAGAAAAGGTCATCGCAGAAGCTTTGGTTGCTAAAGAAAATATAGATCAAAATCTAGCAAAAAAAATTGCACATCAGGCGCAGGGAAATTTTAATAAAGCATTGCATTTGTTAAAAGAAGACGATGACGATCTTCCCTTTGAACAATGGTTTGTCAATTGGGTTCGTGCTGCTTTTAGAGCAAAAGGAAATGCGGCCGCCATTCAGGACTTAATTTCTTGGAGCGAGCAGATTGCTGCATTGGGGCGTGAAAGTCAGAAAAAATTTATTCAATACTGCATAGAAATGTTCCGACAGGCCCTCATGCTAAATTATCAAGCGCCAGACTTAGTTTATATAGAACCAAAAGTGGATAAATTTAAACTGGAGAATTTTGCACCGTTCGTTAACGGAAATAATATCCACGAAATATTCAAAGAACTTTCAGATGCTATGTATCATATTGAAAGAAATGGAAATGCGAAAATAATCCTAACCGATTTATCGATTAAATTGACTCGTTTAATTCATAAAAAATAATTCATAATGAACAATGTTGCCTCAATTTTGCTTTTGGCTTTTCTAGCTTTAACTTTTCTACAATCCGGTTACGAAAAAATTTTTTACTGGAAAGATAATGTTACCTGGCTAAAGGAACACTTTGCCAAAACGCCTTTAAAAAATCAGGTTCCGCTTGCCCTTTTACATTTATTGATTTTAGAATTGATTTCAGGAATTTTATGTGTTGTGGGCGGAATTCAATTGTTTACAAATAACGGCAGAGAATTTGGCTTTTACGGAGCTATCTTTTCTTGTATCTGTTTGCTAATGATGCTTTTCGGACAAAGACTTGCAAAAGATTACGATGGTGCGAGAACCATTGTCATATATTTTATACCAGCTGTAATGGCTGTTTATTGGTTGAATTAGATCAACTAGAAGTTAAAAAAAACCATAGATTTAACAGATTAAAAGGATTAGAAAATCTTTGTTAATCTTTGAAATCTGTGGCAATAAAAAAAATTATTTAAAAAATGAATCCAAAACATCCTTCAGAATCTCTAACTATTTTAACTGATTTAGTTTTACCGAGCGAAACAAATCCTTTAAACAATCTTTTCGGCGGTGAGTTATTAGCCAGAATGGATCGCGCGGCTAGTATTGCGGCCCGCAGACATTCGCGCCGAATTGTAGTAACGGCTTCTGTAAATCACGTTGCTTTTAACAGAGCCATTTCGCTTGGAAGCGTTGTAACAGTAGAAGCAAAAGTTTCTAGATCTTTTAAAAGTTCTATGGAAGTTTTTATTGACGTATGGGTAGAGGACCGCGAATCTGGAAACAGAACCAAAGCCAACGAAGCAATTTATACTTTCGTAGCCGTAGACGATACCGGAAGACCTGTTGAAGTTCCTGCAATTGTACCAGAAACCGAATTAGAAATCCAGCGATTTGATGCTGCGCTGCGTCGTAAACAATTGAGTTTACTACTGGCAGGAAAAATAAAACCAACCGACGCTACAGAATTAAAGGCTTTATTTGTATAGAACGATTTTGTGACAATTTGGAACAATCAAACTTCAAAAAAAGAAGTAATTTTACAAATTATAAAACTGACTAATAAAAATATAGCAGAATTTTCTTATTTTTATCCAGAAAGACAAAATAATAATTTAGATATTAGAAAAAAATGAGTTCAGAGAAAGAAGCCAAATTAAAAGCACTACAATTAACGCTTGATAAACTTGATAAAACCTACGGAAAAGGAACCGTAATGAAAATGGGCGACAGAGCCATTGTAGAAGTAGAAACGATTTCTTCTGGCTCACTAGGTGTAGACTTAGCTCTTGGAGTAAACGGATATCCAAAAGGAAGAATTATAGAAATATATGGTCCAGAATCTTCTGGAAAAACTACCTTAACACTTCACGCTATTGCTGAAGCGCAAAAAGCCGGTGGTATCGCCGCTTTTATAGATGCGGAGCATGCATTTGATAGAAACTATGCTGAGAAATTAAATGTTGATATCGAAAACTTAATTATATCTCAACCGGACAACGGAGAACAAGCTTTAGAAATTGCCGAAAACTTAATTCGTTCTGGAGCTATAGACATCGTTGTAATTGACTCTGTTGCGGCTTTAACTCCAAAAAGTGAGATTGAAGGTGAAATGGGAGATTCAAAAATGGGTCTTCACGCACGTTTGATGTCTCAAGCTTTGAGAAAACTTACTGGAACTATCAGCAAGACAAATTGTACGGTTTTCTTTATCAACCAGCTTCGTGAAAAAATTGGTGTTATGTTCGGAAATCCGGAAACTACAACTGGAGGTAATGCACTTAAATTTTACGCTTCTGTTCGTTTAGATATTCGTCGTTCTGCTCAAATTAAAGATGGTGAAAACGTCATCGGTAACAGAACTAAAGTTAAAATTGTTAAAAACAAAGTAGCGCCACCATTTAAAACTGCCGAATTCGATATTATGTACGGAGAAGGAGTTTCTAAAACTGGCGAAATCTTAGACCTAGCTGTTGAATTTGACATTGTTAAAAAAGCAGGATCTTGGTTCAGCTACGGCGACACAAAATTAGGTCAGGGGCGTGATGCTGTTAAAGCTTTAATTAAAGATAATCCAGAACTTGCTGAAGAACTGGAAATTAAAATTAAAGAGCATATGAAAGAATTGGCTAATGCCTAAAAAATAAGTCTAAAAAAGGACACTTTAAAAGCCGAGAGATTATACTAAAAATCTCTCGGCTTTTTTTATTTTGAAAAAAAAATCAAATTTCCACGCAACCATTTTACCAAACCTTCATCTATCTAAAAAAAGCAGTTTGTAATTGGTACTGCCATATATCAATTGGGAGTTTTTTTTAGAATTTACGTTGATTGGTTATTTGAGTAAAAACCCGTTAGTTTATTCAAACTGACGGGTTTAAATCAGTTTTTTTCAATTCTGACGCAACCTTTTAAACTTTTCTTTATCTACATTAATGTGAAATTAACCAAACTCTTTATTATCAACCATTAATATTTTTAATCATGAAAGAAAAAATAGAATTGTTGTACAATAAAAACCGAAGAAAAACCAAATTGAAGTTTAAGAAAGTATTGCGTTTTATTTCAGAAAAGATAATTCACAGATAATAACTTTTGAATAAAAATAGGGGGTTTTTAATTCAAAGAAAAGCCGGAAGATTTAATTAATCTTCCGGCTTTTGTATTTTACATAATGTTAGTCCGCCTTATGACTTTTGAAAATCAATTAAACCATTGTATATTAACATTCTAACTTGATCTCTCAACTCTTTTCTATGATCGCTTGTCAAACCTTTTGTTTCTACAAACGGTAAAATTCGAGCTCGCATTTTACCAGGACTTCCGCTCATAAAAGTATATGAAAAACGCTCTTTATTGTCCGGAAAAACAATCGGCACAATCGGAATCTGATGATCTATTGCCAATCTGAATGCGCCATCTTTAAACTCATCCAGCAAAATGCTTTCGTCATCTGGAACTCCACCTTCTGGAAAAATACAAATACTCAAACCTTGGTTAAGACGATTTTGCGCTCTTTTAAAAACTTCATTTTTGCTTTTAGAAGAACTTCTGTCAACCAAAATACAAGTTCGCTTATAAAAGAAACCAAAAAGTGGAATCTTCACGAGTTCCTTCTTTCCAACAAAAACAAACGGATTTTTTACAAGTGCCAGCATCAGCATAATATCAGTCATTGACGTATGATTAGCCACAATCATATAACTTTTCCCTTTAATGAGCTTCTGTTCGCGTTTTACTGTATAATAGAAACCCATTCCGAAAAGGATAAATTTAGCCCAAATGCGAGCCATTTTAAAGAAATATGGATATCCTTTCTCAGAAAGAATAGAAATGACCAGAAAAGGCAACATAATCAGTATTGGGATCGCCATCAAGACATAAAACCAAACTCTCCAAAGAATCCAAAAAGCAATTTTAAATATTTTCATAGCTTCAAATGTAAGAAAACAGAAATGAATTTTAAGCAAGAATTTATATCACTGATTATTTAACCGCAAAGCACGCAAAGATTTTACGCAAGGGCCGCAAATTCATAGCCACAGATTTAAATGATTAAATGGATTTTAAACAATCTGTGAAGATTTTTTTAATCTGTGGCAGCACATTTAAATCTTTGAAAAAACATAATAAAAATGTTTGCGTGCTTTGCGTAAAATCTTTGTGTGCTTTGCGGTTATAAAAAACTTCACGAACTTTGCAATTAAGAAAAAAACGAGAATGGCAAAAATACTTACTGGTGTTCAAAGTACAGGAACACCGCATTTAGGAAATTTATTAGGAGCAATTATTCCGGCAATCGAATTATCAAATGATCCAGCAAATGAATCTTATTTGTTTATTGCCGATTTGCATTCAATCACTCAGATTAAAGATGGAAAGACTTTAAGAGAAAACACTTATAGCACTGCCGCAGCTTGGCTTGCTTGTGGTTTAAATCCTGAAAAAGTTACATTTTATAGACAATCTGATGTGGTTCAAACTACTGAATTGACTTGGTACTTAAGCTGTTTTTTCCCGTTTCAAAGGTTGACTTTGGCACATTCTTTTAAAGATAAAGCAGATCGTTTGGATGATGTTAATGCTGGACTTTTTACATACCCAATGTTAATGGCGGCTGATATTTTATTATATGACGCCGAATTTGTTCCCGTTGGAAAAGATCAGTTGCAGCATTTAGAAATTACACGCGATGTTGCGGCTCGTTTTAACCACCAAATGGGTGAAACATTTGTTCTTCCTGAAGCAAAAATTCAGGAAAACATTATGCTGATTCCTGGAACAAATGGAGGAAAAATGAGTAAATCTGCTAATAATATTATCAACATATTCTTGGACGACAAAACTTTACGCAAACAAGTAATGAGTATTGAAACTGACAGTACTCCACTTGAAGCGCCAAAAAATCCAGATACTTGTAATGCTTTTGCTATTTATTCTTTATTAGCAAACGATGAACAAATTGCACAAATGAGAGCAAATTATTTAGGCGGAAATTATGGTTACGGCCATGCAAAACAAGCTTTGTTTGAATTGATTACTGAGAAATTTAAAACAGAGAGAGAAAAATACAATTACTATATCAACAATCTTGAAGAAGTTGACGCTTTATTGAAAAAAGGAGCAGCAAAAGCTTCTTTAATTGCTGATGGCGTTTTAGCAAAAGTTAGAGAAGTTTTAGGATTTGAGAAATAATTAGAAAACTATCTTTTAAAGAAACGCTGATCATTTTAAAATTGATCAGCGTTTTTCTTTTAACATTGATTGTAATTGTTTTTTTGTAACTTCAAGTATATTAATCATTTAAAAACAAAAAGATGGACAAGTATATTGAAGATTATAATGTTCCGCCGTATGTATTTCAAATCCTAAATATAGTTTTCGGCTTATTGGCGATTTATATTTTATATCGATTGTACAAACATTTCACAAGAAAATAAAATATAGGATTTTCTGCGTTAAATTGATTCAAAAAGTTTTCCAGGAAGCGGTCTAATAACGCCTTTTAACTCCATTCCTAACAAAAATCCAGAAAGCTTGAAAATCGGAATTTCGCATTCAATTGCAATGATGTCTAATAATTCTTTACCATTCTTTTGAAGAAAATCGTAGATCTTTTGTTCTTCGGGTTCTAATTCTATAAAAAGCTGTTTCTGAATATTTTTCGGTTTTTCTTTTATATCCCAATTCAGCATATAAATTAAATCTGCGGCGCTTGTTAATAGATTTGCTTTCTGCGTTTTAATCAAATTATTACAACCTTGGCTGTATTTGTCGGTCACTCTTCCCGGCACGGCAAAAACATCTCGATTGTATTCGTTCGCCATATTGGCCGTAATTAATGATCCGCCTTTATCCGCAGATTCAATGACAATTGTTGCTTCTGTCATTCCCGCGACGATGCGATTTCGACGCACAAACTTCTCTTTATCAGGATTAGAATCGCTCCAAAACTCCGTAATAAATCCACCGTTCTCTTCCATTTTTGCCATGTACTTTTTATGCGTGCGCGGATAAATCTGATTCAGTCCATGAGCCAAAACCCCAACAGTTTGCAAGTTATGATCCATCGCTGCCTGATGTGCCACAATATCAACTCCATAAGCAAAACCACTAACGATAACAGGATCTAATGGAGCTAAATCTTCTATGAGTTTTTTACAAAAATCAATTCCGTAAGAAGTAATCTGTCTGGTTCCAACAATACTGATTAATCTTTTTTTGTTGAAATCAAGATTACCCGCGGTAAAAATTAGAATTGGAGCATCAAAGCAATGTTTAAGCCTTTCTGGATAATTTTCATCCTGAAAAAAAGAAATCTGAATATTATTGTTTTTTATAAATGACAGTTCTTTGTCAGCTTTTTCGAAAATAGTTTTATCCTTAAGATTCTTTATCAAAACAGATCCTATTCCGTCAACAGCCGCCAACTCAGAATTTTTAGCTTTAAAAATGGCAGAAGCATCGGCAAACGAATTAAGCAATTTCTTGCCCATTATATCTCCCACTCCATCAACCTTTAATAAGGCAAGTAAACTAAATAATTCCTGATCGCTCATTGTTTTTAACATTATGTAAAATAGAAAAAATAAATCTACTTTTTTTGAGGGGCAAATATCTACAAAACAAAGTAATTTCTTAATAAATTTAAAAAATAAATTATCGATACATTTTTTAAAACGCAGAATCGTTAGCCTAATTAATTGAAAACGAATTGTCTAAAAATAATTCTGAATTGTTAATAAAAATTGTGAATAAAATTTTGATAACTATACGCGTTGGCTAACTTTGTTAACATGAAAATCGAAGTATATATCTCACAGTTATTGTATCGTTATCAGTGTGTAACGGTTCCAGGATTTGGTGCATTTTTAACCGAAACACATTCGGCGCAGCTAAATGAAAGCACTAATTCGTTTTTTCCTCCAAAAAAAACCATTTCTTTCAACAGCCGCATCAAAAACAATGACGGATTGTTGGCAAATCATATTGCACAAGCAGAAAAAACCTCATACGGTTTTGCAGTAAGCGCAATTGCTTTTGAGGTTTTGAACTGGAAAAAAACATTGGAAGAAGAAGGAGTAATTCTTTTAAAGAACATTGGAGAACTGCGTTTAAATTCTGAAAGCAATATTATTTTCAAGCCAAACGATCAAACCAATTATCTGGCAACTTCTTTTGGATTAAGTCCTTTCGTTTCTCCGATGGTGAAAAAAGAGGCTTTTGAGAAAAAAATCGAAAAAATTGCAGCAAAAGAAAAAGATGCTGTTTTAATATACGAAAACGAAGAAGAAACCAAATCTTCAAACCCGTTCTTGCGTTATGCGGCAATTCTAGTTCTGGGACTTGGAATTACAGGAAGCATTGGTTACCCATTATATCAAAATCAAATTGACAACCAAACACTTGTTGTAGAACAAGCTGTTCAGAAAAAAGTACAGAACAAAATTCAAGAAGCTACTTTCTTTATCAAAAGTCCACTTCCAGCTGTGACTCTTTCTGTTGATTCTGCTAAAGTTGAAACTGTTGAAACAACAATGCCATATCACATTATGGCTGGTGCTTTCAGAAGTGAAGCAAATGCAAAAAAAGCTTACAACCAACTTATTAAAGATGGATACAAAGCGAGAATGCTGAAAGAAAACAAACATGGCCTATTCCCTGTTTTGTACGGAAGTTATGCTACTATGAAAGAAGCAGAACAAGCTCAAAAAGAAATACAAAAAGGCGAAAATCCACAAGCCTGGATTCTAGTCGAAAATCTCTAGAACACATAAATCCCGTTTCAAAAGAACGGGATTTTTTTGTCCTATTCTGTTACTTTAAAAAATTTGACTGGCCATCTATAATCAATTCTTCAGATATATTAGCCTCAAAAAAAAATCATGGACAAATTTCTTAAAACATTAATTTTCTTATTCTTACTGAGTTCACAATCTTTCTTTGCTCAACAAATTTCTAACACTGCACAAGAAATAGAACGTCAAAAAGCTGATCTTGAAACGCAAAAAAGTTTAAAAGAAAATTATAAAAAACTCGACGACAAACTTGATCAGCTGCAAAAAGAAAAGAAGGAACTGGAAGCCAAAAAGAAAAATCTCACCAAGGTCGAAAAGAATCTAAAATCGACTAAAGATAAAATTGAAAAACTAGAAATAGTAAATCAGAAAATTGAAAACAAAATAACTACCTCTTCTATTTCTGAAGAAGAAATTCAAAAACAGAGAATTAAAACCAAAGAAAATGAAGTCAATATTCAGAAACTGAAACTTACTCAGATTACACAGGAAAAAGAGCTAGAAAAAGCGATGTCAGCTATATAAGCAAAAAGCATAATTCAAAATGAATTATGCTTTTCTAATGTTTATTGTGAAACAATTTTGGCGTCTTGAGATAGAATTTCTTTTCCAGACTGATAAACTGTCAACACTGCTGGCGGCGAATCTTTTTGTCCCAAAACAATAAAATAGCATCTGTATTTGAAATTGCCTTTTTTAAAATCGAAGTAATGGTTTCCTCCCGTTCCATCTGCAACAAAAACTCCCTTTTCGATTACAAGATCTGGAGTGTCAGTCATTTCCTGTTTGATGGACCAAGAGGCATATCGATAATTATCATTTCCTAAATCATCAATTCTAATTCTGAACTTAGAAGTTTCAAGAACTGCAACAGGTTCTTTAAAATTTGATAGTGAAGAATTTACGTTATTCTTCTGTTTTGCTATTAATGATTTTTTCAGTTTCAATTCTTCCTCAGACTGATAATTTATACTGATGATTCTTCCATCAGTATCGATCCATAAATCACCTTGATTGAGCATAATTCCTCGCCAGCCCATTTCAGACCAATCTTTTGCTGGATTCGATTTTACAATTTTTTCAATCAAAACTTTATCAAAAATCTGATTATATCTTTTTATAAAATCTGCCTTGTCTTTCACCGACGGAATTGGATATTCACGATTGAACGGAAATTTTATCCGTTTTACAATTGCTTCTTTATCGCCATTTTTTACTTCGAGAATTAATTTCGCAATGAACTTTTGATATTCTGGTTTCAAATCTTGGGCAATCAAAAACGAAGAATTAAACACCAAAATTGTTAGCAATAATTTAAATATTTTCATGTAAGAAATAATTTAATGCATTAGTAATTAGAATTTTGAAAAACAGAAAACACTGTTTCACGTAGGACGTTCCAAAAAATCAATTTATGCTCGCTTTAAACATTTTCAATTCGTCCCATGTAAATTCATCTCCATATTTTTCTTTCAAAGGACTCAAAGATTCTTCCTGATAAAACTGAAAAGCTTCTCTCAAAGCTAGAATTTTATCATAAGGCAAAACATCAGTTATTTCAATTTTCTTCGCTTGAATAAGTCTTATCAAATGCCCTTCGATAGTTTGAACATTCAATTTACGCATTCTTGCAATATCTTCAACCGAATTTTTATCCATCCACAAATCATACGTTTCTTCGACTGTCGTTTTTTTAGCCGTTTTAAGCTCACTTTTTTCTGCTTTAGCTGATTTGTATCGAACAACGGGTTCTTCTGTCCTGAAAATGTCTGTATTTGTCGTTTTAAGCTCTTCCCTAATCCTTTCCGCTTTGTTCGTTTTGTAATTTTTAATGTTTGGCGACGAAAGCTTTTCTTTACTGATTTCTTCACCGGCCACAACAACTTCAATCAATAACTTGGCTTTCATCAGTCGCAAAACCGCTTTGGTCTGAAGATCTTCTAAAAAATTAAGCTCTTCATAGAACTCTTTAACTTTTTTAAATTTTTGAATTTCAGCCATTTTATAAATCAGATCATCGACCAACTTATCCATTTGTTTGAAAAAATAATCATAGGCCGCATCTACCCTTTCTTTTACAAAAAACAGATCAACTGTTTCTTTGATGAAGATTTTATTGAGTTGCGCAATGAATTTCTGCGAAGGATCTAAAAGCTGTTCCATAATTTCCATTCGTTTGTGAGCCCAAACTGCATGTTTCGTTTTTTCGGAACCTGCCGCATTTTCGTTATAACTGAAACGATGATTTCGCCATTCTTGTGCCAATTCTCCCCAATTAAAACTGTTAACCAAATAGTTATGAATAAAATTTTTAGTTTCGAAGTGAAGTGCCTTCTCCAAAGTTTCTTCCGTTGCTCTGTTTAAAGCGTAATCCATCACATCTTGATCGTTGGAAATACCATTCATCTGCATCGGAGAAAGCAAAATAAGCCCATTTAAGGAACGTAAACGCGAAAGTGCTACATAGGCTTGTCCGGGCAGAAAAACTTGCGATACATCGAGCGCTGCTTTGTCAAAAGTTAAACCTTGGCTTTTGTGCACCGTAATCGCCCACGCCAGCTTGATCGGATAATGCGCAAAAGTCCCTAAAACTTCTTCTTCAATATCTTTGGTTTGTTCGTTGACTTTGTAGCGGATATTTTTCCATTCGTACTTTTCAACTTCTAGCGTCATGTTCTCTTCTGGAAAGTGAACAAAGATTTCTTCATCAGAAAGCGATTTGATTACGCCCATCTTTCCGTTGAAATATCTTTTTTCAAAAGACAAGTCGTTTTTGACGAACATGATTTGCGCGCCGACTTTCAATTTCAATTCTTCTTCAACAGGAAATATCTTTTCTGGAAAATCGCCCACCACAAATGGCGTATAAATGTACTCTTTTCCATCTAAATCATTGATTGACTGTGAGTTGATAGAATCTGCTTTGGCATTATGCGTCGTCAGCGTGATGTATCCTTTGTTCTCTTTGAAGTCAAAATCTGGCTTAACATACTGATTTAGAATAGCTATGTCCTCTGGAGTGATCTGATTATTTCGCAGATTATTCAAAACCGAAATAAAAGCATCATCGGTCTGACGATAAATTTTTGACAATTCGATGTAAATTGGCGGATACGTTTGAAGAACATGGGAATGGAAAAAGAATTTTCCGCGGTAATAGTTTTTCAGCGTTCGCCACTCTTCATCACGAATTACCGGTGGCAATTGCAACAAGTCTCCAATAAACAAAACCTGGACTCCTCCAAAAGGCTGCGTGTTTCTTCGAACGGTTTGCATCATGAAATCGACAGCGTCCAATAAATCAGCACGCATCATACTCACTTCATCAATCACCAGAAGCTCCATGTTTTTGATTACATTTCGCTTGACGTTATTCATTTTGAAATGGCGTCGAAGCGATTCTTTATTTTCAAACTTTACCGTTTCCGTAAATTGTGCGCTCGCTTCGTACGATGGAATAAACGCAGAAAATGGAAGCTGAAACATGGAATGAATGGTTACACCTCCAGCATTCAAAGCCGCAATTCCCGTTGGTGCAACGACCACAGTATTTTTATGAGTTGTCGCGATAATTTCGCGTAAAAGCGTAGTTTTTCCCGTACCTGCTTTTCCCGTAAGGAAAATAGATTTTTGAGTCTGATTGATGAATTGTAAAGTGTAAGCTGCCGCTTCTGAAATGTTCTGCATTGGGCTTGTATTAAAGAAATAAAATTACCGCATTTTTATAAAAAGAAAAAACCTAAATCTTAGTGGATTTAGGTTTTCAGTAATTTAGTTAGTTTGGTAGTTTTTATTTTTTTGCTTCGCCTTCTTTTGTTTCAGCTGCTGGTTTTGCATCTGCTTTTGGCTCTGCTTTGTATTTATCATTTAAAGCTTTGATAATCTCTTTTGTGATATCGTATTTCTCTTCAGCATACAAAATTGTTGCAGCATCTCCTGTTCCGTAGATGTAAGAGTAACCGTTTTTCTTTCCGTAATCTTTAATGAATTTTTTAACTCCACTAACAAGAGAATCCATTTCAACACCACTTTCTTGTTGTAACTGTTGAGCTAATGCTTGTTGTGCATAACCTAATTGCTGCTCTCTTTTTTGCAATTCAGCACCTCTTTGCTGTGCCCAAGCTTGACCGTTTGCTTGTGCTTGACTTTGAAAATTAGCAGCGTCTTGTTTAAAACGTGAAATCTCAGCTTGTAATTGTCTCCCTTTTTCTTCCGCTTGAGCTTTGTACTTTGCCTCTAAATCTTTTGCCTCAGTGTATTCTTTCATCAAAACCGAAGTATCCACGTAAGCTGTTTTTACTTCCTTTACCTCTGCTGTTTTGTTACAAGAAACTGCGAAAACTGAAAGTGCGATAATAACTAATGCTTTTTTCATTTTTAATAATTCTATTTTTTTAAGTATTGAAGACAAAAATATAAAAAAATCAATAGCATCAACATAAAGTTTAAAAAATGCGTAAATTTTATGATATTGTTTTTATTTATAGTAAAAAATATAGCCATAAACCAATGTTATCGCTATATTTTGGATGTTTTTTGTCTTGTTTTGGATTAGCTAAAAAAGCCATCTTGTCTTTTGGAGGTAAAACGGCTTTAAATGATTTTTATTTTTATTTATTTTTCAAAACGTAAATATGCGAAGAATATTCCTTTGAGCTTTTTGCCTTCCAGTTTGATTTTAAACCAATGAAAAATGCTTTGATGTAATTCATCTTTCCTGTTTTGTATTTTTCTGATAAAAGGCTCACATAAAACGAATCGAACTTCATTGGAAGTATCTTTTCTAATTTCATATCTACTCTTTCAAAAAGCAATTGGATTGATTTTTTTGAAAAATGCCAAAAATGAATTGGCACATCATAAGCAGCCCAAAAAGTTTCATAATGACCCGCATCGAACGATTTGTAATTTGGAACCGCAACAATTAATGTTCCAGTTGGTTTTAATAAACGCTTTAATTCTTGTATCTGATGTTCTAGATTTGGAACGTGTTCCAAAACATGCCACATGGTAATTACATCCAAAGAATTACTTTCTAAAGCGCTAATTTCTTCTACAAATGAAATTCCTTTTTCTTTAGCAATATTTTTAGCACGATCGCTCGGTTCAACTCCAATTGTTTCCCAACCGTCATTTTTTGCTGTTAAAAGGAAATCGCCTGTTCCAGCTCCAATATCCAAAAGTTTTCCTTTTTTTGGTTGCTGGCTATTAATTAAATTTAATTTATTCTTAAGCGCAATATTTTTTACGAAATGATAGGCTTTTTCAAATAACGAACGTTTATTGTCTGTATGCGAAATATAATCTTCGCTTTCGTAATATTTACCCAAATTTTGAAGTTCAGGCTGTGGAGAAGTAATTAGCATATCTAATTCTTCATCGTAATACAAATCAAAAATTTCTTTTGAAACAGAATGGTCTTTTACCGTAAGAAAGTGTTTTTTGTTTAAAACGTTCATTTTTTAATTTTATAGATATTGGGTTTAATTTATAGCAAATCCCAAAAACGAAATTTTATCGCTTTTAGGATTTGTTTTTTTTTATTCTTCTTTTATTTCTATTTGATCCTTGCAAAATTTGATAATTCAACATGATTGCAAAACTCTTCTTTTATCAAGTTTTGATATTTGAAAAGTGTAAAAATCATTTCAATTTTAACAAAAGGTTTCACGTGGAACAGAATCAATTTAAATTTCTGAATTTAGATTTTAAATTTATAATGCATTTCGAAAATAAAAACCAAAAAAATCGTTTCACGTGGAACATTTATAGTCAGTCGCAGTTTACAGTCGCAGTAAAACTGGACACTGAAAACTGCGACTGTAAACTATTTTTATCTTCCCATATAAATCAAAAGTACAGAAATATCACTCGGTGATACTCCGCTAATTCTCGAAGCTTGAGAAATAGTTACAGGACGAATCTTACTCAATTTCTGTTTAGCTTCAATCGACATTGATTTGATTTTGTTATAATCGAAATTGTCTGGAATTTTTACTTCTTCCAAACGATTCAACTTATCTGCATTATTTCTTTCTTTTTCGATATAACCAGAATATTTTACCTGAATTACCGCTTGCTCTACAATCTCTTCATCAAGTTTATTCTCTTCGATGTAAGCTGAAACTTTTTCAAACTTCAACATATCTTCCAATTCAATCTGTGGACGAGAGAAAATCTTAAACATTTTATCTCCTTGTGAAATCGGTGCAGATTCTTTCGCTTCCAAAATCGGGTTTGTTTCTGCAATCGTAACACTTGTTTCTTTAAAAAATTGAACCATCTTTTCAGATTCATTTAATTTCTTTTCCATTCTTCGTAAACGATCTTCAGAAGCTAAACCAATTTCGTATGACATTGGAGTCAATCTGAAATCGGCATTATCTTGACGCAACAATGTTCTATATTCTGCTCTTGATGTAAACATACGATATGGTTCTTCCGTTCCTTTCGTAATTAAGTCATCAATTAGAACTCCGATATACGCTTCATCACGTTTTAAAATCAACGGATCTTTTTCGTGCACTTTCAAGTGTGCATTTATTCCAGCCATCAATCCTTGAGATGCTGCTTCTTCATATCCTGTTGTTCCGTTGATCTGTCCAGCGAAATACAAACCTTCCACTAATTTCGTTTCCAAAGTATGTTTCAATTGTGTCGGAGGAAAGAAATCATACTCGATAGCATAACCAGGTCTAAAAAATTTTACATTTTCAAAACCTGCTACAGAACGAAGCGCTTTAAATTGAATATCTTCAGGAAGAGACGTTGAAAATCCGTTTACATAAACTTCACAAGTATTCCATCCTTCTGGTTCAACAAATAATTGGTGACGCTCTTTATCTGCAAAACGATTTATTTTATCTTCGATAGAAGGACAATATCTTGGTCCTAAACTTTTGATTCTTCCGTTGAACATTGGAGAACGATCAAAACCTTCTCTCAAAATATCATGAACATTTAAAGATGTGTACGTCATGTAACAAGAACGCTGATGCGTTAACGGAGAAGTCACATCTGAATAAGAAAACTTATCTGGCTTTGCATCTCCTTTTTCTTCGTTCATTTTAGAATAATCTAAAGAACGTCCATCTACTCGAGGTGGCGTTCCTGTTTTCATTCTTCCAGCTTCAAAACCTGCTTTGATCAAATCTTCGGTAATTCCGGTTGCAGCACTTTCTCCTGCTCTACCTCCACCAAATTGTTTTTCTCCGATATGAATCAAACCATTCAAAAAAGTACCATTTGTCAAAACAACAGATTTGGAACGAATCTCCACACCAAGTGAAGTTCTAATTCCTTTTATCTTTCCGTCTTCAATAATTAACCCTTTTACCATCTCTTGATAAAAATCAAGATTTGGAGTTGCTTCCAACATCATTCTCCATTCTTCTGCAAAACGCATTCTGTCACTTTGAACTCTCGGCGACCACATAGCAGGTCCTTTGGATTTGTTCAGCATCTTGAACTGAATTGCCGTACGATCTGAAACAATTCCTGAATATCCTCCAAGCGCATCAATTTCACGAACGATCTGTCCTTTTGCAATTCCTCCCATTGCAGGATTACAAGACATCTGTGCTATGTTCTGCAAACTCATTGTAACCAATAAAGTTTTAGATCCCAAATTTGCAGCCGCAGCTGCAGCTTCAGAACCAGCATGGCCTGCACCAACCACAATAACATCGTATTCTTCTAAAAACATTTTGTTTTATTATTCTCCAAAAACCGCTAACGCGGTTTCTAGAATTACTTTTATATTTTTCTTGTTCCACGTGGAACTTTTTATTTTGCTTCAGGTTTGAAGTTTCAAGTTTAAAGTTTCAAGTTCAAACCGAAACGTGTAAACTGGAATCTTTAAATTCTAGAAATCAATAAAAATGTTTCACGTGAAACATCTTTTTACTTCATTCAAATCAGAACTTTCAAATAGAACTTTCAAATAGAACTTTCAAATAGAACTTTCAAATAGAACTTTCAAATAGAACTTTCAAATAGAACTTTCAAATAGAACTTTCAAATAGAACTTTCAAATAGAACTTTCAAATCAAAACTTTCAAATCAGAACTTTCAAATCAGAACTTTCAAATCAGAACTTTCAAATCAGAACTTCGAAACAGAATCTTTACAATAAATATTTCACGTGAAACATTTCTAAACTTCCATTCCGAACTTCCATTCCGAACTTCCATTCTAAACTTCCATTCTAAACTTCCAAAGAACATTTTAAAATCATGTTCCACGTGAAACATCTTGTCCTTTTATTTCAAACTCAAAACTTAAAAAATCGTTCCACGTGGAACGATTTAATCTCTTGTTCGAATTTTTAATACAACGTTCCACGTGGAACGTTGTATAATTCTTTTACTTTATTCTAATATGTTTCACGTGGAACGTTATAAAAATTTTATAAAATAAAAACGTTTCACGTGGAACATATATTCTTTTTTCAAGATGTTTACTACTGTTCCACGTGAAACATCTTCATCTTCTCCTCTTCCTTAGCCCTCATTAATTGAGCATCTTCATCTGTCTTATCTTTGTATCCACAGTAATGTAGTATGCCATGAGACAGCACTCTTTTAAGTTCTTCGGCAAATGAAACATTGAAGTCTTTTGCATTGTCTGCAACACGTTCTACAGAAACAAAAATATCGCCATTTAACTCGTTACCAACTGTATAATCAAAACTGATAATATCAGTAAGAGTATCATGATCTAGATATTCAACATTGATTTTATGCAGATATTCATCGTCACAAAATATATAATTGATCTCTCCTTCATTCTTGTTTTCAGAAACAATTACAGCACTTAACCAGTCACTAAAAGCCTGCTCGTCTCCTAAAGTAAAATCTGTTTCGTAATTAAAATTTATCATTTTGTATTAAAGTATTCTTGAACTTTTTGATTAAAATTCGAGCGCAAAGGTAGTGATTGTCTGTTTAATATCTCCACACTGTTTAAATATTCCAATAGTGAACTTGGTAAAGCATTCGAACGATTCGTAAACTCAGCCTTATTTGTTTCAGATTGTCTTTGTGTATCCTGACCTTGTTGCTGAACTGCATTGTTCAATTTCCATAATTCTTGTTGAATATTTAATATACGTTGCAGGTTCTCGTTCTTAAATCCTTTATTTAAAATCTGTTTCTCTGATTGTTTCATCTGATCAATTACAGATCTTCCTTGAGCATCTAAACCTTTCTTCGCTAATTCTTTTTGAAGTGCTTCACGAAGCTTAACTTGCTCTTTGTATATTTCCATTATTGCTTCTGCGTCGCCTTCTCCATCTTCTCCTTCATTACCATTCTTCTCTCCTTTTCCACTTTTTCCATCTTTACCAGAAGTACCTTTATCGTTACTTTTATTTCCTTGCCCTTCCTTGCCCTGACCATCTTTACCCTGTCCGTTTTGTCCTTGTCCAGACTTTCCATCTTTACCTTCGCCAGGTTTATCTCCATGTTGTTGTCCAGACTTCATTCCATCTTTCATTTTATCAGCAAGACCTTTTTGTTTCTGAATAATATCTGGCAATTGCATTCCTGGTCCGTCCCCAGGTTTAGGTTTTCCTGTTCCAGGTTTAGGCATAGACATCTGCATGTTATTCAATAAATCACTTAAGAAATCAGCTAACTTATTGGCAGATGAAACCGCGTATTGCTGGTGTGAAACTCCTCTTGGGATTTGAACATCGGTTAAGGTTTCAATTGCTTTGTCCATGTTGTATTGTACGTTTCCAATTTCTTTAGTTACGTCTTCTGCTACCTTTGGGTTACGTAATGAAAGTGCAAACAAACTATCGTCTACATGTCTAAACTGCTGTTTCAAATTCTGCTGAATCTTGATGTTTTTTGTGAATGTCGACGAACCTAATTTCATTGCTTTAAACTGTTTCATCACATCTTCTTGTGATAAAGAATAAGCCAAAAGATTATCAAGAATCTGACGAAGCATTGCTACATCTTCTTCTAATTGTTCTTGTTCTCCGCCTTCCATTTCGCTCTGCATTTCCTGAGCCATAGACTTCATTTTCTTTGCAGCACTTTTCTGTTTTGGCTTAGCTCCAGATGTATTCTTTTTACTCAATTCTTCAGAAGCTTTATTCAAATCATTATCTACATCTTTCTCTTTTGAAGCATCAGACGGAATATCCAAAGGTTTCTTTAAAGTCTTATTCTCCTCTTTCAAGTCTTTTAAATCTTCCTGAATCTTATCAAAAGATTTATTAATTTCATCCTGCTTCTCTTTCGTATTTTCTTTCTCTTTATTAGATAACTGTTCCTGTTGTTCTGACAGTTTATTTAGTTTCTCTGCAACTTGTTCTGCTTTCTTTGAAACATAAAAACGTTTGGTTAACTCAACCAATTGTTCTAAATTACGAGATTGATTTTTACTGATTTGTTTGAACTTTTCCATCTTATCAAACAGTTCTTCACTGTTTAATTTATCATTTAAGTTCTTTAATTCGTCTAATAATTTCTGATTCTTTTCTAAATCTTTCTGAGCATTATCTAAACGCTTTTGTAAATCTTCAGCAGTTTTATCTTTCTTATCATCTTTAAACTTGTCAAGATTCTGATTCATTTTCTCAGAAAACTGTTTCATCATTTCGTCTTGTTGCTTCTGACGTTTGATAAAATCATTGATCTTCTGCTGATCTTTAAACTCTAAATTGTCTTTTTCTTTTCCTGTATTTTGAAGCTTATCCATTTCAGAAATTTGCTTCGTTTGGTTCTTCAAAGATTTAGATAAACTATTGATGTTTTGATTTTGCTGCTGTAATTCCTGATCTTGAATTTCATCTGTAGTAGCTACACGATCTGAAAATGTAGAAGACTTTGTACTCTTAAATCCGTGTGGTGCATCGTTATCAAAAACTTCAAAATAGTATTCGTATGAAACTCCTTCTTCTACTGGAAGATTGCTTGGAAAATTAAAAACAAACTGATCAAATACTCCAGCCTTCACAGGAATGTTTCCACGCTTAGCAGATTGAGGTTTGTTACGTTCGTAGTACACAATTTGTAATTTCGAAAGTCCGTAATCATCACCCAATCTTCCTAGAATATAGTTTTTATCAAGCTTCAAACTGTCTGGCGCAGGACCTACATTGATGGTTGGAAACTGATCTTTGATCACAGACAGTTGATAATCTAGTTTTTCGTAGTTTTTAACCTTATTATTCGACGTAAGTATTTGATATTCGGTATTTTGACTAATATTTTTAGCCAATTTAAACTCATTATCGGCCTTATTGAACTTAAATACTTCATTATCTCTTTTCCATACTACTTCTTGTGTAGATTTGGTGTTCATTTTCCAAGTTACAGTTGTTCCTTCAGGTACAATTGCGTTTCCTGTTCCTTGAATTGTCTCTGATTTTTTCTTTAGATAAGAAGGAAAATTTAAAACCATTTCGAAGTTTGCAATCGATGGAACTGTGATCACTTTCAATTCATATTCTTCTGAAACAACCGAATTTCCTTCAAAAGAAAATTGAATATTTTCAGAAGGTTTTTCAATTTTAAATTCAAACTTTCCAGGTTGAGAAGATTCCATAAAATAACTTTCGTTACCAATATGAATCATAACATTTTCTGGAACTACGTTTCCAACAGATTCCATTTTGATCACGAAATCTTTGTTTTGTTCTGCTTGCAAATTAGAATTCAAAACCACAAATTTAAATGGAGCTGGTGGCAAAAATGCTGAATTGAAATGCACTACTCTATTCAAACTTTGAGAAATGATATTGCTATTTCCAGAAATATAAAACACAGCAAAAAGCAAAATTGGAACTAAAGCTAATGGCAAATATTTTTTATTTGCTTTAAAATTAATTGCATTTCCAAATGGAATTGGTTGCAAAGAATTTGCTTTTTGTTCAATTGAAGCTAAAACTAACTCCGAACTTTCAGCATTATTTTCAGATGACAATTGCAAAAAGTTAGTCAGCTTATCGCTTACTTCTGTGAAATGATTTCCAATAATTTTTGAAGCTTGAGTATAATCAATTCCCTTTTGAAGTTTAAATAATTTAAACAATGGAAACAGAATTAAACGTACCAAAAGGAAAACTTCAACTGCAATAAATATCCAAAATAGAAACGTTCTTCCTATAGGTTTTAGCCAAAGAAAATACTCTACAAAAAGCGTAAATAGAAAATACAATAACCCAAAACCAGTAAAAAGTAATATCCCTTTTATCAATTCGTTGGTATAATATTTCTTAATGAAAGCTTCTAACTTTTGATATATTGTAGATGATGTTTTCAAAATAAATCTGTTTTAATTATAACCTATAAAAGTAGTAATTATAATAATACCTTTTTTAGATTCTAAGTTACTAAGACACTAAGGTTCTAAGATTTTAAAATCTAAAATCAACATTCTGAAATCTAAAATCATAAAACGTATCTTTGCAACAAAATTTTAAACAAATGTCAAAGCAAGTTCGTGTGCGTTTTGCACCAAGTCCGACTGGACCGTTACATATTGGCGGAGTTCGTACTGCCCTATTTAATTATTTATTTGCAAAGAAACATAATGGTGTTTTTTATCTGAGAATTGAAGATACAGATCAAACTCGTTTTGTTCCAGGTGCAGAAGCTTACATTATGGAAGCTCTTGAATGGTTAGGAATTGCTCCTGAAGAAACGGTTGGAAAAAATGAAAAATTTGGTCCGTACAGACAAAGCGAACGTAAGGATTTATACCAGCAATATGCCGATCAATTGATCAATTCTGGTTGGGCATATTACGCTTTTGATACTCCTGAAGCTTTGGATGCACATAGAAAACAACACGAAGCTGAAGGAAAAACATTTATTTACAATCATCACAATCGTGAAAAATTAGATACTTCTTTAGTAATTTCTGCAGAAGAAACGGCTAAAAGAATTGCAAATGGAGAACATTACGTGATCCGTTTTAAAACTCCTGTTGATGAAACTTTACATTTGAAAGACATCATTCGTGGAGATGTGAAGTTTGAAACGAATCTTTTGGATGATAAAGTTCTTTTCAAAAGTGACGGAATGCCAACATATCATTTAGCTAATATTGTCGATGATCATTTGATGGAAACTTCACATGTAATTCGTGGTGAAGAATGGTTGCCATCGATGCCACTTCACGTTTTATTATACAAAGCATTTGGTTGGGAAGCTCCAGAATTTGCACATTTACCTTTGATTTTAAAACCAGTTGGAAATGGTAAATTATCAAAAAGAGATGGAGACAAAATGGGATTTCCAGTATTTCCGCTAGAATGGAAAACAGAAGAAGGTGTTTCATCTGGTTATAGAGAAAAAGGATTTTTCCCGGAAGCAGTTGTAAACTTCCTTGCTCTTTTAGGATGGAATGACGGAACTGATAAAGAATTATTTTCTTTAGAAGAATTAGCTCAATCTTTTGACTTGAATAGAGTTCACAAAGCTGGAGCTAAATTTGATCCAGAAAAAAACAAATGGTTTAACCACCAATATTTAGTAAAACAAAATGATGCAGATTTAGCGAAAACCTTCTCTCCTATTTTAGAAGAAAAAGGCTTCTCGACTCCGCTCGAAGTGACAACTCGTATTGTTTCTTTAATTAAAGAAAGAGCAAACTTTGTTTCTGAATTTTGGGATTTGACAGATTTCTTTTTCCAGGCTCCAACATCATACGATGAAAAAGCAAGCAAAAACTGGAAAGAAGAAACTCCAACTTTAATGCAGGAATTGATTTCTGTTTTAGAAAATATTGAAGATTTTACTTCTGCAAATATCGAAGCAATTGTAAAAGATTGGTTAACCAAAAACGAAATCGGAATGGGGAAAGTAATGCAACCTTTCCGTTTAAGTTTGGTTGGAGCTCTTAAAGGTCCTCACCTTTTTGACATTGTTGAAATCATTGGAAAAGAAGAAACTATTTCTAGAATTCAGAAAGCGATAGTTACTCTATAAAAAATTTTACCATTAAGATATTAAGAAAATTAAGCCCAACTTAATGGTAAAAAAAGGAAAGTTTTTTAAGTTCATAAAGCTTAATTGTCTTGACAAAGTTTTGACTTAATTATCTTAATGACTTTAATGATTTAAAAAAGTAAACGCTAAGTAACATCTTCAAAATGTTCTTAGCGTTTTTTTAATGCTTAAAAAATTTAATTTAGAAGAATTTTCGTAATTTACCAGAATCATAAATATAAATTACATAACCATGAGTACAGCATTTATTATCTTTTTAGTATTGGCATTCTTCATTTTCATGTCGTCTTTTTTTACTGTAAAACAGCAATCGTCTGTGATTATCGAACGATTTGGAAAATTTCAGAGTGTTAGAAATTCAGGATTACAACTTAAAATTCCGATGGTAGATAGATTGGCCGGAAGAGTAAATCTTAAAATTCAGCAACTAGATGTTATCATCGAAACTAAAACTAGAGACAACGTTTTCATCAAAATGAAAGTTTCAGTTCAGTTCAAAGTGATTCAAGATAAAGTTTACGAAGCATTTTATAAACTAGAATATCCACACGATCAGATTACTTCTTATGTATTTGATGTGGTTCGTGCCGAAGTTCCGAAACTAAAATTGGATGATGTTTTTGAAAGAAAAGATGATATTGCAGTTGCAGTAAAACGCGAATTGAACGAAGCAATGTCTGCATACGGATATGATATCATCAATACTTTGGTTACTGATATTGATCCGGACATTCAAGTAAAAAATGCAATGAACAGAATCAATGCTGCTGATAGAGAAAAAACGGCTGCAGAATTTGAAGCAGAAAGTTCAAGAATTAGAATCGTTGCAAAAGCAAAAGCCGAAGCAGAAAGTAAACGTTTACAAGGACAAGGTATTGCAGACCAGCGTCGTGAAATTGCAAGAGGTCTTGTAGAAAGTGTTGAAGTTTTAAACAAAGTTGGAATTAATTCTCAAGAAGCTTCTGCCTTAATTGTAGTAACACAGCATTACGATACTTTACAATCAATTGGTTCTGATGCAAATTCAAACTTAATTCTTTTACCAAATTCGCCTCAAGCTGGAAGTGACATGTTAAACAATATGGTGGCTTCCTTTACAGCTTCTAACCAAGTTGGAGAAATGATGAAAAAGAACACTAAAAAAATTGAAAAACCAAAACAAACACCAAAACAATCTGGTTATGAAGATGACATTCAACCAGATGTTCAACAATAATTGACAAACTAATTAAAAATAAAAAAGAGGCTTAATCGCCTCTTTTTCTATTTATAAACCAACTGATGATAAATGGTAAAACGGATTGCAAAATTTCTGGAAATGATTTTTTGACATAACCTGTGTAAGATGAAATAAAACCATTTACAATATTTTGCGGAGTAATGCTTTCTTTGGTTTTCTGAAAACTTAAAATCAATTTCTGATAATTGATTTCTTTTTCTAATTTCAAAATTTCCAGATCTCTTTCAATCTCAGCATACGAAGAGTATTTTTTTCTTTCCATAATTAATCATTAAAAAAGATTTCTGAAAATTTCTCCAAGATTGGCCCTTCTACTACTTTATCTTTTACAAAGAAAAGTAAAATAGTCAGCACCAAATAGATCCCTCCTACTGTCAAAAATCCGAGAGCATTACTTTCAAATAAAGAACCAAAAGCATACGCTGCGGCAAAAGATCCAAAAATCATAACCATACTGAAACATAATAAAATCAAAGTAAATTTGAAGATTAAAGTTGTTGATTTCATTGCAACCTTAAAACCCCAAAGTTTATAATAAGCTAAATGACTTTCAATATATTCTTTAGCCTGATCTTGAACTTTTTCAGTATTTTCTTTTAATTCTTCAAAAGCCATAAATTCTATTTTTTAAATAAAAAAGCACAAAACTGTCTTATAAAAATAAGCAAGTAATGTGCTATATAAAAATATTATTTCTGAAGTTTAGCGTTATGTGCTTTTAGTTCAGCAAGTTTACTTTCTAAAAAAGTGATCACTTCTTCTGTTTTGTAACTCATATTCGAAAGTAAATCTTCATACGTTCCGTCTAAGTTTTTCTTTGCGTGAGCAAACTTTTCACGTAAAACTTCTGAACTTGCATCAAAAGAATCTTTCAAATTATGCCTTGCATCATCTAAACCTTCTTTAATTTTTGCTCGAGTTTTAGATCCTTTATCAGGTGCAAATAAAATTCCGATCGCCGCTCCTGCAGCTGCTGCAGCTAAAATTGCTGCTGCTGTATTTAAATTCTTAGACATGATAGTTACAATTTAAAATTATTAATAAAGATACTCTTTTTTAAAATGATAAAACTTTGATTATTTGTAATTTACAAAAAATTAACAATCTTATTAATACACATAAGCCACAGCTTCGTACTTACCATCTGCTTTTTCGACAATGCTAACAAAAGGATAACCATTTGAAGCCGATTTAGATTTGATTCTCATAGCAGTCTGTTTCTGATTTGCAATTGGCGGTTCACCTTTTGTCCTTGTTGAGACTCCTGTAAAACTAGCTGCCTGTTTCAGTCCTATTGTTTTTTCTTGTGGAAGAACAGTTACCATTTTGTAATCGTCTTTAGAATCAACTACTATTTTATCAGAAATTTTCTGAGTTTGTTTTGTTTGCTTGTTTGTAATTGATGAAACAGCATGTTTGCTAATTTTGATTTCTTCAGAACTTCCATTTAAAGAATAATAAACAAAACCATTTTCGTTTTTAATAAAATTTACATCAAGCTGTTCTCCATTGTGTTTTGTAATTTGATGTGTTTGTGAAATTGCTACGTTTGCAAATAATAGTGCTACTGCGAAATATAAAATTTTCATGATAAATTAGATTTAAATTAAAAATTGTCAGAATTGAAATTTAAAAACTAAACTTTCACTCAAATTCAACATTATGGAATTTTGTTATTACAATACAATTTGAAAAATATCTTTTTACGGGAAATATTATCAAAATTGCATCATAATAAAAATGAGAACATAAAATTGTCTTTTTGGGAAATCAGTTTTGAAAATCCACTGTAATAAAAATTACGAGTTTCTAAAAACAATAAATTTTCAACTTAGATTCTTTACGGCAAATTTTAATTTTTTACAAAAATCATCTCTGACTTTTGGTATTGAGTTAAAAATAGCAACTTTATAAACAATTGTGTGTTAACAAGCCGTTAAACTGACTAAAATAACAGTAAAAATTAAAATAAAGGCTTTAAACAAACAATAATTCAAAAAATGAGTTATCTATCAATTCACTTTAAAAAACGTCTTAAAATCAATTTATGAAGGTTAAAATTAATATATAAAAACTATTATTTTTATACTTATAATCATTTTTACAAATAATAATTAAAAACTAAAATTTTAATAAAATAATAATAAAAAGTTATAGGTACAAAATTAAAGTCAAGGACTTAAAAAATAATAAAAAACTATTGTTTTAAATTCTATGGTCAGTTTTATAAATAATAGTCAAAATCTAAATTTTAATTTATAATAATCATCAAAACTTATAATTACAAAAATTGAAGTCAAAAATTTAAAAAATAAGAAAAAACTTTAATTTTATTTTTTTGAGAAGAAAACTTGAACTAAAAAAGAGAAAAATTGAAATAAAGAATTTTAAGGAATAGAAAACAAAAAAAGGTCTTCTATATTCAACCATTTTTTATATTAGCTTAAAGACAATTTATGAAAGTCATTTTTAATTCAAAAAATAAATTAAAATTATAAATATTATAGATTTTATAAATAATAAATACATATAATTAAATACATAAATTATATCAATTAAAACTATATTATAAAGTTTGATGCGAAAAATTAGGAGCTAAAAAAGACAAAAATCAAAATAAAGCTTCTAGCTAGACAAAAATTTAAAAAATGAATTCCTTATCCGACATTTTTTTATTTTCTATTAAAATCAATTTATGAAAGTCAATTTTAATTTTTAAAAACTATAAAATTATTATTTTCAATAGTTATTCTATATAATAAAAAAAAGCGCTTATAAAAGCGCTTTTCATAAATTTAGTTGATATTACTTCTTTACCATTTCAGAAAGAATTTCAATTTCTCTTTCTGAAGCATTTTTTGGTGGATTTGAATATAATTTCAAAATTTCATCATCAAATTGATTTTTGAAACTTTCACTTTCAATATCTCTTAAATTTAAAAGTGCTTTTGATCTTACATAAGTCGATTCACTTTTTAAAGACATTGAATATAATTTCTTAATATCATCTTCTTCAAAATCAGCTGATTTCCAGTTCGAATATTTCAAAATAAACTGAGAAAACAACAGCGAAGCCTTATTATTGTTGATATTCTTCTTTAAAGAATTCTGTAAAAGTGAAAAACTAGAAATGTTTTTAATATTCTCCCCTATTGCACTTTCAATTGCAATTCTTTCTGGTTTAGTCTCAACTTTAAAATATTTGTTGATATCTTTCAAAGAATTATTGATGCTGTTTTCTTCTTTTTTACCTTTTTCTTCCCAAGCATCTTTCAATCCAACTGTTTTGTTAAATACTAATTTTGAAGCAGTTGAGTCTTTATCAACAGTAAAATATCCTAAACGTTGAAACTGGAATTTATCTTCATTTTGAGCTGTTGATAAACTTGGTTCAACAAATCCAGTCACAATTTCCAATGAATTTGGATTCACAAAATCTAAGAAATTTTTCTCTTTATAACTGTCTGGAGCTTCATCTGTAAACAAACGATCGTATAAACGAACTTCAGCTTCTAATGCATGTTGAATTGAAACCCAATGTAAGGTTCCAGATACTTTTCTTTGGCTTGCTTCTGTCCCGCTACCGCTTAAAGAATCAGTATCATAAGTAACATGAATTTCTGTTATATTTCCATTTTCATCTTTTATAACAGATTCACCTTTAATGATATAAGCATTTTTAAGACGAACTTCTTTTCCTAACGTCAAACGGAAAAATTTAGCTGGAGCTTCTTCTAAAAAGTCTTCTCTTTCTATGTATAATTCACGAGAAAAAGGCACTTTTCTGAAACCTGCACTTTCATCTTCCTGATTATTTTCAGCTTCCAACCACTCTTCTTTTCCTTCTGGATAATTGGTAATTACCAATTTTACAGGATCTAAAACAGCCATTACACGAGGTGCAATTTTGTTCAAATCTTCACGAATACAGAATTCTAAAACCGATACATTTATTAAATTATCACGTTTTGCAATACCAATTGTATTGGCAAAATTACGTAAAGAAGCAGCTGTATAACCACGTCTTCTTAATCCAGAAATAGTCGACATTCTTGGATCATCCCAACCGTTAACATGCTTTTCTTTAACTAGTTGCTGTAATTTTCTTTTACTAACAACAGTATGTGATAAGTTACGTCTTGCAAATTCTCTTTGTTTTGGACGCAATTTATTTTCATCAAAAATTTGATCTAAAAACCAATCATATAATTCACGGTGAGGCAAGAATTCTAGTGTACAGAATGAATGTGAAATTTGCTCTAAATAATCACTTTGACCGTGTGCCCAATCGTACATTGGATAGATTTTCCAAGCATCTCCTGTTCTATGGTGATGTTTGTGTAAAATTCTATACATGATAGGATCACGCATCAACATATTGGTCGATTTCATATCAATTTTTGCACGAAGAATGTGTGTACCAGCCTCAAATTCACCATTTTTCATTCTTTCGAATAAATCCAAGTTTTCTTCAACAGAACGATTTCTGTACGGACTATCAGTTCCTGGAGTTGTTGGAGTTCCTTTTTGGATCGCCATTTCTTCAGAAGTCTGACTGTCAACATATGCTTTATCTTTTTTAATTAATAAAACTGCCCAATCGTACAATTGTTGGAAATAATCTGATGCATAACATTCTTCAGCCCATTTATAACCTAGCCATTCTACATCTTTTTTAATAGCATCAACAAATTCCTGTTCTTCTTTCTCAGGATTTGTATCATCAAAACGTAAATTCACAGGAGATTGATAATCAATTCCTAAACCAAAATTTAACGCAATAGAACTCGCGTGTCCAATGTGTAAATATCCATTAGGTTCTGGTGGAAAACGAAAGCGAAGTTTAGTATTTGAAAGACCTGATTTTACGTCTTCCTCTATGATTTGTTCAATAAAATTGAGTGATTTCTCTTCTGATGCCATTATTTTATAGTAATTTTAGCAAAGATAAAAAAGTTTACAGTTTATAGTTTATGGTTTATGGTTTTCTTTGGAAACTTACTGAAAACATGAAACGTTAAAGCTAAAACCTAAGATTAATTTATTTAGTACTTTTGTATAAATATTAAGAATTATGAGACAATTAACCGTTACGATTCCAGACGATTTCTACGAAACTTTTATTAGTTTTTTCAAACATGTTCCTGATGTTTCCATTGATGAAAATGTTGAGAATGAAATTCCGCTATGGCAACAAGAAATGGTTTTGGATCGTGTAAAAAATGCTAAACCAGAGGATTTTATTAGTTGGGAAGAATCTAAAAAAAGACTCAATGCTAAATGGAATAAGAAGTAATGTTCGAAATAAATATTCTTTTAAGAGCTGAATTAGAAGTAGATGAAATTGCTGAATATTATGAATCTCTTTCTGATGGTTTAGGAACAAAATTTTTTAATGAATATCAAAAGTATGTAGATACTTTAAATACTTTTCCATTTTTTGAAGAAAAGTATAATATAATTAGAATCTTACCTTTGAAAAAATTCCCATACACTATTCATTTTACAGTTGATGAAATTAACAAAATAGTTACAGTATATGCTGTAACATCCAATTATCAAAATCCAAACACCACAAGAATAAAATTATAAAAAATGGGAATCATTAAACTTAAAAATATCCGTACTTTTTCTTATCACGGATGTTTAATTGAAGAAGGAAAAATTGGATCTGATTACACAGTAGATCTAAAAATTAAAACCAATTTACAGAAATCAGCAGAAACAGATCATCTTTTAGACACTGTTGACTATGTTCATTTGAACAAAATTGTGACGGAAGAAATGGCAATTCGTTCGCATTTATTAGAACATGTAGCCAAAAGAATCAATATTCGTGTGCTGGCAGAGATAGAAACTGTAGAAAAAACAACAGTTTGGGTTTCTAAAATTAATCCGCCTATTGGTGGTGATGTTGAGTCAGTTACTATAAAAATGACGGAAATTAGAAAGTAATATTCAAAATTAAAATCCTAAAATTTTAAAATAGTTACTATGAAACTTTTGAAATTTAAAGATTTTAGTTACTTTTGCCAACCGTTCAAGTAATGGCGTCGTGGCCGAGCGGCTAGGCTGGGCTCTGCAAAAGCTCCTACTCCGGTTCGAATCCGGACGATGCCTCTAAAACCTTCAAAGCAATTTGAAGGTTTTTTTTATGTCTAATTTTTAGAAAAAATTAATTAAATATATTGGTTCGAATCAGAACAATACCTCAAAAAGAGACACATTTCTGTATCTCTTTTTTTATGCCTAATTTTTAGAAAAAATTAATTAAAATATACGTTCGAACCCAGACGATGTCTTAAAACCTTCAAAGCAATTTGAAGGTTTTTTTATGTTTAATTTTTAAATTTTACAAATAAACCCGACAGGTTTTAAAAACCTGTCGGGTTTGTTACTTTATGAAGATTATCACAATCTTGTCATTTCGACGAAGGAGAAATCTCCACGAGAAGCTCTACAAAGATTGGATAATTGTTGCGGAGTTACTTGTGGAGATTTCTCCTTCGTCGAAATGACAAACTGGTGTCAATCAACTTTGTCAAAGTTTGAAACTAACAATTATAAACACAAAAAAACCTCTGAAATTCAGAGGTTTAATTTTAAATTCTTGAGTTATTAACAACTACTTCTTCTCTATTCTTTCAAAGGCATTTTTAACCATTTCCTTCTCTTTTGGAAACCAGCCTTGAATTACTAAAGCAAATCCGAAAATCATTAAAACAACGCTAATTCCTTTTTTAATTTTAAGGATATTAGTTGGAGTCATTTTTGATTTTAACTGTTTGGCTAATAAAATTTTAGCACAATCAATTAACAAATAAGTGATAATTACAGCAGTAAAAAATGTCATCATTCTAGGAGTCTGCATATCTAATTTTGGACCTACAGAAATAATAACGGCAAGCCAGAAACCAAGAACACCAATGTTAATAACATTCAGTAAAAATCCTTTTACAAACAAACTACCATAGTTTCTTTTCAGAATATCACGATCAATTTCTTCATCGTTTATTTTTTCTTCTTTCTTTAGTTTCACAAACGAAATGATACCATAAGAAAGCATAATTATTCCGCCAAAAATAAAAAGTGCTGGATCATCTTTTAAACTAGAAATCAGCCTATAACTTCCAAGATAAGCAATAGCAATAAAGAAAATATCACCTAATACTACTCCTAAATCAAAAACAATTGCAGCTCTAAATCCTTTTGTAATACTGGTTTCTAATAAAACAAAAAATACAGGACCTACCATAAAACTAAGAACAAGTCCCCAAGGAAGTCCCGCTAGAATATCGTTAATCATCAATTACTACTTGTTATTTTACTTCTTCGATTTTACCGCCAAAAACTGTTTTTTGGTTTATTTGCTTTGGTTTTCCATAAATGTAAATAGAGCCTCCTGCGCTTACTTTTGCATCGACAAGGGTAGAAGCATTAACATCTGCTTTTCCGCCCGCAGAAACGCTTACAGTAGTCTGAGACGTTTCCAATTTACTCGCTAGTAAATACCCTCCAGCTCCTAGACTTGCATCTTGGTTGGCAGCTTTTCCAGTTAATGTAATTTTACCTCCTGAAACAGAGCTTACTTTTAGTTTATCAACATCCAAATCAACGTTAATAAGACCGCCTTCCTGAGCGCTAACTTTAAAAGAAGTAGCTTTGATAGCTTCATTGCTTTTTACCTCTGCTCCTTCATTAACATCAATTAATTCTAAATGTTTATAATACAAAGTTATATCAAGATCATTTCCTGAAAGAAGTTTTGGAAAAGGCATTCTTAACTTCAAAATACCATTTTTATTAACAGCCTCAACTTCTGCTTCTCTTGCTCCTTTTATAACAATTTTATTTTCAGACCCTTGAACTAGTTTTACACTTAATTTATCAAATACTTTTACGGTATCAAAATCACCTAACTCTTTGGTAACCTGACCAAAAGACATTTGTACAAATAAAATTGCTGCTCCTATAATTAGCTTTTTCATACTTTTATTTTTAAATTAATATTTATTCTGCTCTTCTTAAAAAATGAAAATCAAGTTGTTTTTTCACTAAGTCGGCATTTTTTACTTTCACATAAATTTCGTCTCCTAACTGCAATAAACGGTTTGAAGTTGCTCCAACCAATGCATATTGCCTTTCGTCAAAAGTATAGTAATCCTCTTTTATTTCTCTGATTCTTACCATTCCTTCGCACTTGTTAGAAACGATTTCAACATAAATTCCCCATTCGGTAACACCAGAAATAACGCCAAGGAATTCTTCGTCCTGATGATCCTGCATGTATTTAACCTGCATGTATTTGATACTGTCACGCTCAGCATTTGTGGCTAAGTTTTCCATGTTTGAACAGTGCAGACATTTGGTTTCGTAGGTTTCTTCATCTACAGAAGCTCCTCCATCTAGATAATACTGCAACAAACGGTGTACCATAACGTCTGGATAACGACGAATTGGCGATGTAAAATGACTGTAATAATCAAAAGCTAAACCATAATGACCAATATTATCGGTCGAATATTTGGCTTTACTCATACTTCTAATAGCAAGAGTATCAATAAGATTTTGTTCTTTCTTACCGTTTACTTCTTCCATCAAAGCATTTATAGATTTGGCTATATCACCTTTTGTTCTAAAATCAATCTTATAACCAAATTTAGCAATTACGGTTTGCATTGCAATTAACTTATCTTCATTTGGTTCGTCGTGAATACGGTAAACAAAGGTTTTCTTTTGTTTTCCAATGTATTCTGCTACTTTTCTATTGGCCAAAAGCATAAATTCTTCAATCAAATGATTGGCATCTTTTGAGATTTTAAAATATACTCCTTCTGGTTCTCCTTCTTCATTAAGATTAAATTTCACTTCGACTTTATCAAAAGAAATCGCGCCTTGCTGCATTCTTTTCTTTCTTAAAATCTTAGCTAATTCGTCTAGTTTCAAAGTAGCTTCAACAATTTCATCTGATACAACATACGATTCTCCAGTAATAGAAATATCAACTGGAATCGTATTATTTCCTTTTGTTTCAATAATATGCTGAGCCTCTTCGTAAGCAAAACGCTGATCTGAATAAATTACAGTTCTTCCAAACCACTGGTTGATAACCTGTGCAGTTGGAGAAACTTCAAATATTGCAGAGAATGTATATTTTTCCTCATTCGGACGAAGCGAACAAGCAAAGTTAGACAACACTTCTGGAAGCATTGGCACTACTCTATCTACCAAATAAACCGAAGTTGCTCTTTGATACGCTTCATCATCAAGGATTGTTCCTTCTTCCAAGTAATACGAAACATCGGCAATATGAATTCCAATTTCGAAGTTTCCATTTTCTAACTTTTTGAAAGACAAGGCATCATCAAAATCTTTTGCATCTTTTGGATCTATCGTAAATGTAAGCGTATCACGCATATCACGACGTTTTGCAATCTCAGATTCCTGAATCGAAGTATCCAACTTTTGTGCAAAAACTTCTACTTCAACAGGGAAATCTGCTGGCAAACCATATTCTGCTAAAATAGCATGAATTTCAGTATTATGTTCCCCAGGTTTTCCTAAAACTCTAATTACAGATCCAAACGGACTATCGGCTCTTTTTGGCCAATCTTCAATCTTAACTAAAACAACGTCACCGTTTTCTGCTTCTCCAATTTTATCTTTTGGAATAAAAATATCGGTATACATTTTAGGATTTGCAGTAGAAACAAAAGCAAAATTTGGCTGCATATCAATTACACCTACAAACTCTGTTTTATCTCTTTCTATAACTTCAATTACTTCACCCTCAGGTCTTTTTCCTTTTCTTCTGTTATAAACGTAAACTTTTACTTTGTCTTTATCTAAAGCACGATTCAAATTATTGGTCGGAATAAAAACATCTTCTTCAAACTCGTCACAAATAAAATATGCCGTTTTTCTGCTCGTCATATCTATTGTTCCTTCGTAGTAATCCTGACTTACAGCTTTTACTAAGTATTTTCCAGGTTCTGTTTCTACTATTTTCTTCTGAGCTGCCAGAATCTTTAGATCTTTTATAATCTGATTTCTGCTTTTTGTATCATCAAGTTCTAGCTTTGCTCCTATCTGTTTGTAATTGAATGGCTTATTAGCATTTTGCGATAAAATCTTCAGGATTTTCCCAGAGAAATCTTTCTCTTTTTTTATCGGCTTTCTAATTTTCTTACTCATATATCTTTTCTAATAAGGTTTAAAATTACGAATAAGAAATCAGATTACAGATTTTAACAAATAGAATTATTAAAATTATAACTTTTCGTACATTTACAAAAAGACCTAATATGGAAAGCTTTAAAACGATCGCCGTATTCAATTATCTGCACGAAACCGTAGTTCTCAAACACTTACTGGAACAAGAAGGAATCCCTTATTTTTTTGAAAACGAAATGACGCTCTCTGTAATGCCATTTTACTCCAATGCACTGGGCGGAATCAAACTCAAAGTCCATCCAAACGATTTCGAAGAAGTCCAGCAAATTCTAGACAATCTCAACAATCCGCTTAAAATCGTCTGAAACAAAAATTCAAAACTCAATTCAAAATCAGAGTAAAATTCAAACTCAAATCAAAATTTTTCAATTTCAACTTTTTTAGTTTTCAACATATATTAAATACAACAAAAAAGAATTTTTAAAATTTAAAAAAATTTGGTTGTTATTATAGCTTGTTAATATGTCGAATAATTTTTTTTTTGAAGCCATTGAAATCTCGTTTTACTTATTTATTCTGAGTTATCAACATAGTTATTTTTAGTTAAATTACTTATTTATAAGACTTTTTGTATTTTAATTAACAACGGTTGACAACCAAAATTGAATTGATTTTGTAGATAAGTTGATATGTTGATTTCTGTTGAAAATGGTATTTTTGATATTGATAACTTTTCCAAAAATTCACGAAACTTTTCTTGCATATTTAAATCCAGTTTTGGATTAGGTATTTTTCCGAAATAACCAAAAAAAACTTCTAATTTTCTTTTCGAACTTATTAACATTTTCTGTTAACTTAAAGTTAATTGAATATCAAGCAATTACAAACTCCTATTAACACCTCAAAATTTTAACAAATATTCTGTTTATTCTTCATTGATTGTGAGATAGTTATAGAGTTATCAAAAATGTTAATAACCTATAAGGTTTTGACAGTAAGATAGTTGTGATTCTTATTTTTTCTACCATTAATTTGACGAATTTATGCGAATTTATATTGGAATGTTTATATAGTATTTGAAAAGAAAAAAATTTGTGAAAATTGGTGTAATTCGTGGCAACCATTTATTAATTGAGTAAATTTGCATAACACAACTTAATAGTATAGAAAAATGAAAATTTCGATAGGAAACGACCACGCAGGACCAGAATATAAAAAAGCAATTGTTGAAATGCTGAAAGCTAGAGGATATGAAGTAACTAACTACGGTACAGATACTGATGCTTCTGTAGATTATCCAGATTTTGGACATCCAGTTGCCAATGATGTATCTGAAGGAAAAGCTGATTTTGGAATCGTAATCTGCGGAAGCGGAAACGGAATCGCGATGACTGTTAATAAACACCCGAAAGTAAGAGCTGGTTTATGCTGGACTAAAGAAATCGCGTATTTGACGCGTTTACACAATGATGCCAATATTGTGAGTATTCCAGCGAGATTCACTTCTATTCATCAAGCTGTTGAAATCGTTGAAACTTTTCTTGATACAGCTTTCGAAGGCGGCAGACACCAAAATAGAGTGAACAAAATTGCTTGCGCATAAAAAGTCAAAAAAAATTCGGTGCTTCGCACCTATTCATAAACACACCGGGCAGATTTTTAATTTGTCCGGTTTTTTATTTTAAGTATTTAATATTCAGTATTTTATATTGTATTTTTTGAGTTATCAACAATGTTAATATCTACTTTTTATAGTTTAAATAAGCAATTATTATTGCTACTTGAATTGCTAAAATCACAGCAAACTTTACAATAAATGAAGTTTTACTCGTTTTATGTCTAAATAATAACATCGCTGTTAATAACCCTGGTGATCCGCCGGTTAAAGCCATGAGAAACAATGTTTTTTCTGGAACACGTCGGTTATTTTTTCGGGCTTGAGATTTGTCATATCCCGCGAAAATAAAAACGAGAATGTTTATAAATAAAAAATATAGTAATAAAACTTCCATTAGCTTAAAATTAAAAACAAAGATATTATTTTAGCCGAATGATTTACTATTTTGCAGAAACGCTTTAACAAGTAAATTATATCATTTTTAAGTAAGAAAATCATTTCATTAAAAGTATGACTAATATTCAATTCATTGCCAAGTCTGTGCAGGCGCCCGCAGTCAGTATTCAAAACACAGTTAAATTATTAGAAGAAGACTGTACGATTCCGTTTATTTCGCGATATAGAAAAGACGCAACCGGAAATCTTGATGAGACTGTAATTGAGCAGATTGCAAAGCTTCAAAAAGATTATGATACACTTATAAAACGTAAAGAAGCCGTTTTAAAATCTATTGAAGAGCAGAAATCGCTTACGCCAGATTTGAAGAAAAAAATTGAAGATAGTTTTGACTTGCAAGAGATAGAAGATTTTTACCTTCCATACAAAAAGAAGAAAAAAACAAAAGCCGATGTTGCGCGCGAATTTGGTTTAGAGCCTTTAGCAAAATTAATAATGTCTGAAAGTGACGTTGATTTTGATTTTATTTCTACGCAATATTTGAATGAAAATGTTATTAATGAAGAAGCAGCTATTCAAGGTGCGAGAGATATTGTTGCCGAATGGATTAACGAAAATATCTATGTTCGTAAACAGCTTAGAAGATTATTTCAGCGTAAAGCAACTATTGCCACAAAAGTGGTAAAAAAGAAAGCCGAAGAAGAAGGCGCACAGAAGTTCAACCAATATTTTGATTGGGAAGAACCTTTGACAAAAGCGCCAGCACACCGTTTATTGGCAATGTTACGTGCAGAAAACGAAGGTTTTATCAAAATGAAAATAGATGTTGATATTGACGATGCTTACGATGTTATTGACGAAATCATCATTAAAAAACAAAATAATTCGACAGCTCATTTGCAGTTAGCAATTGAAGATAGTTATAAACGATTATTGAATCCTGCAATTGGAAACGAAACGCTGCAGGAAGCAAAAGCAAAAGCCGATGCTAACTCTATTCAGGTTTTTGCTAATAATTTAGGTCAGTTATTATTGGCTCCACCTTTGGGAGAAAAACGAATTTTAGCAATTGATCCAGGATTTAGAAGCGGTTGTAAAGTAGTTTGTCTGGATGAAAAAGGGGATTTATTATACAATGAAACGATTTATCCGCACGCGCCTCAAAACGAGGAATCAATGGCGATAAAAAAAATCCGTTCGATGGTAAACGCATATCAGATTGATGCAATTTCTATTGGAAACGGAACAGCTTCTCGCGAAACTGAATTTTTCATCAAAAAAATCGCGTTTGACAAACCAGTTCAAGTATTTGTGGTTTCCGAGGCAGGAGCTTCTGTATATTCGGCTTCAAAAATTGCGCGTGAAGAATTTCCAAATTATGATGTAACGGTTCGTGGTTCGGTTTCTATCGGAAGACGACTTTCTGATCCGTTGGCCGAATTGGTAAAAATTGATCCGAAAGCGATTGGAGTAGGGCAGTATCAGCATGATGTTGATCAGACGAAACTTAAAGAAGAATTAGACAGCACGGTAATTCGTTGCGTAAACTCGGTTGGAATCAATATTAACACAGCAAGTAAACATTTGCTAAGTTATGTGAGTGGAATCGGGGAGAAGCTGGCGGAAAATATTGTACAATACCGTTCTGAAAACGGACCTTTTGAAGACAGAAAACAGCTAAAAAAAGTACCTCGTCTTGGAGATAAAGCGTATCAGCAAGGAGCAGCGTTTATTAGAATTACAAACGCTAAAAATCCGTTGGATAATTCGGCGGTGCATCCGGAGGCTTATCCAGTTGTTGAAAAGATGGCGAAGGATTTGAATATTTCTTTGAATGAATTAATTGCAAATAAAGAGAAAACAGCGCTTATTAAGCCCGAAAAGTACGTCACACCTGAAATTGGTTTACTTACGCTAAAAGATATCATAAAAGAGCTTGAAAAGCCTGGATTGGACCCAAGAAAGTCTGCGAAGGTTTTTGAATTTGATGCCAACGTAAAATCAATCAAAGATTTGAAAACTGGGATGATATTACCAGGGATTGTTAATAACATCACCAACTTTGGCTGTTTTGTTGACATCGGAATCAAAGAAAGCGGTTTAGTTCACATTTCTCAGTTAAAAGCTGGTTTTGTAAGCGATGTAAACGAAGTGGTAAAATTGCATCAGCATGTTGATGTTAAAGTTACTGAGGTTGATGAGGATAGAAAGAGAATTCAGCTAACGATGGTTTTATAAAATTCCAATTTTTAAATTCTAAATTCCAAAATAGGAATAATTAAATAAAAAAAATCCCAGACTACAATTGTAATCTGGGATTTTAATTTTTCGAATTTCTTATTTTGTTTCTTCTTCTTGTTTTTTAGAAGCAGCAGGTTGATCGTCTTTAGCAGCGTTTTTAAATTCCTTAATTCCACTTCCTAAACCTTTCATTAATTCTGGAATTTTTTTACCTCCAAAAAGTAATATCACAATACCTACGATAACAAGGATTTCTGTAAGACCTAATCTTCCCATGACTAATATATTTAATGCCGAAGCAAATTATTTTTCTTAATTATTACGCAAAGGTATATAGAAATATACGAAATAGAAGTATTTTTAGTTTAAAATATTTGCATTAGACCGCGTTAAATATTTTATAAAATCGTAAATTATAGCTCTTCAAGTAATTTTTCGAACAAATATCATGATGATTAATTATTATATTTGCTAGCATAAAGAAGGATAATGACTAAAAAAAAGAAAAGAAATTTTAGAAAAAAACTGTTCATTAAAAACCGATTAGTAATTTTAAATGAAGACACTTTTGAAGAGATATTTTCTTTTAGGCTTACTTTAATGAATGTTTTTGTAACGTTTACTTTAGGCGGAATATTTCTAATTTTAGTTACTACTTTTATCATTGCTTTTACACCGCTTCGCGAATTTATTCCTGGATATTCTTCTACAGAATTGAAACGAAATGCCACTAGACTGGCCATTAAATCAGATTCTTTAGAAACAGCTCTACAACAAAATGAAGCCTATATAAAAGGGATTCAGAAAGTTTTAAAGGGCGAACTAGAATATTCAAAATTTAATAAAGATTCTATCTTAGCAGAATCGGTTGAAGATGCTTCTGATTTAAACATGAAAGCATCTGAGGCTGAAATAAAACTGAGAGAAGAGGTAGCCGAAACAGAAAAAGAACTGAAGACCAAATCTCAAGACAAAAAGAAAAGTGATAAAAAATAATACCACTGAAAATGTCAATTAAGTCAATTGCGGCGAAAATATTTGCCCGAAAAATATATAAACAAACGCTTAAATGGGCGAACAAACCAGTCCAAACACAGCAAGAGATTTTTAAAAGTCTGATTGAAAATGCACAAAACACCGAATTTGGAAAAGATCATCATTTTAACCAGATAAAAACTTTTGAAGATTTTCAGAAACGAGTTCCAGTAAGGGATTACGAAGATTTAAAACCATATGTTGAAAAGGTAGTAAAAGGCGAGGCAGATATTTTATGGAAAGGAAAACCATTATATTTTGCCAAAACTTCGGGAACAACTTCTGGAGCAAAATTTATTCCGCTTACCAAAGAATCAATGCCTTATCATATAGAAGCGGCCAGAAATGCCATTCTACATTATATTAACGAAACGGGAAAAGCCGATTTTGTTGACGGGAAAATGATCTTTTTGCAAGGAAGTCCAATTCTAACGGAGAAATACGGAATTAAATTTGGGAGACTTTCTGGAATTGTAGCGCATTTTGTTCCTAAATACCTCCAGAAAAACAGAATGCCATCTTGGGAAACCAATTGTATAGAAGATTGGGAAACCAAAGTAGATGCTATTGTAGACGAGACTATAAAAGAAGATATGTCGGTTATTTCTGGAATTCCGTCTTGGGTACAGATGTATTTTGAGCGTTTACAGCAAAAAAGCGGTGGAAAAAAGATTAGCGAAATATTCAAAAACTTTAATCTTTTTATCTACGGCGGTGTAAATTACGAACCTTACCGTGCTAAATTTGAGCAGATGATTGGCAAAAAGGTAGATAGCATCGAATTGTTTCCTGCCTCTGAAGGATTTTTTGCCTACCAAGATTCGCAGAAAGAAAAAGGAATGTTGTTACTTTTGAATTCGGGAATTTTCTACGAGTTTATAAAGGCTGATGAATTTTTTAGCGAAAACCCGAAAGTATATACAATTGGTGAAGTTGAGGTAGGAGTAAACTACGTTTTGATTATTTCTACCAATGCAGGGCTTTGGCGTTATAATATTGGAGATACAGTTCAATTCACCTCTTTGGCTCCGTATCGTGTTATAGTTTCTGGACGTATCAAACATTATATTTCGGCTTTCGGCGAACACGTTATTGCCAACGAAGTAGAAAATGCGATGAAGGAAGCTGTAAATTCGACAAATATTGTAATAAACGAGTTTACAGTAGCACCGCAAATTACGCCTGCAAGCGGTTTACCGTATCATGAGTGGCTAATTGAGTTTGAAAAAGAACCTGAAAATATGGAAGCTTTTGCCGAAACGATCGATAATTCAATGCGTAAACAGAATATTTATTACGATGATTTAATTACAGGGAATGTTTTAAGAAAAGTAGTCATTACAAAGGTTTCTAAAAACGGATTTCAAGATTACATGAAATCGCAAGGAAAACTGGGCGGACAGAATAAAATTCCGAGATTATCAAATAACAGGGATATTGCGGATAATCTTACAAAATAAAATAATATTTCCAAGATTAAGCAGTTATTTATTCAGATGAATTAGAATGGATAAGTAAATGAAAATTAAATGAGTCAAGGAAAGTTTCAAAATAAATATCGTATTTCTTCAATTAGAGCTCAATGGTTGGATTATGGTTGGAATGGAGCCTATTTTATAACAATTTGTACACAAAACAGAGAACATTATTTTGGAGAAATTCAAAATGATAAAATGGTTTTATCAGAGGTTGGTATTATTGCCGATATATTGTGGCATCAAATACCCATACACCATAAAAATGTCGAATTGGGTGATTTTGTGGTTATGCCAAATCATATTCATGGAATTTTGATTATCGATAAAAAATTGAATAATGCGAATATTGTAGAGACAGGGCATGCCCTGTCTCTATCGGAAAAACCCGGATCGCAACGTTTTCAAAACATTGGAAAAAACACCATTTCGTCAATTGTTGGATCATATAAATCTGCTGTAACAAAACACGCAAATAGATTAGGATACACGTATCAATGGCAAAAATTATTTTATGACAATATCATTAGAGACAATAATCAATATCAAAGGATTTCTGATTACATTGTTTCAAATCCAGAAAATTGGGCAAAGGATAAATTTAAAACAGATGGTAAATCCTAATTTGAAATAAACGTTATAATTAAATCACATTTTTAGTTTTCGATTGAAATAATATTAATATTTCCTACTTTCGTTTATCGAAATATTCACATCTTCTTTAAAAACGAAGATGATTTTTAAAATAGAAAAAAACATGAAAGAAACTAAACATATATCAAGATCTAGAGCGCAAGAATCTTCTGCGGCTATAGAAAAAATGTACATTACAATGCGCCATTTATTCAACCGTGGTTTTTACAAACCAATGGGAGTTTCTGGCGACAGCTTACGCGAATCATTATTGGCTTTGCGTCCAGAAATTTATGGAAATATCGCCGAAGAAAAAGTAGAATTAAACGGACTTTTATACGTTATAGAACGTCTTCCAATCGGAATTGAACAGTGCCGTTTTATTAATTTAACTTCAGACGAAGGCTATTCTAAATCGCATTTTCAACCGATTGTTCCACCAAAAAGAAGAAGAAACTGCTACAGAATCGACGAAGAGCAAATGAACGTTGAGATTACTCGCGGACGTTCTGACATTTATGATATCCTGACACATTTGACTTTCATTTTCATCGAATCTCATAAAATTAAAAATAGGGTTTTAATAGACGATGGAGGAGAAGTTTCGCGTGATTGGCAGAAATTAGAGCAAGCCGTTATGCAGACTAAAAAGCTTTCTCAAGTTGAAAAAGAAAAAGCAATTTCGCATGTTGCCAATATTTTAGCGAGAACTTTTGAGGAAGTTTTGGATATTTACGATGCTTTTGGTTCAGAAAATGCACCAGACCGTTTCTTGCACGTAATTTATTGGTTAGGAAAACTTGCGATTGAAGAAATTGTTGAAAACAACAAACGTACAATTACTTTTAGCCCTGTTTTGCGTGAAAGACTTGGACATCATATTCACGGAGAAATCTGGGCAACAAACATTAAAGAAGTTTTAAAAGCAAACGACTTGTTGAAAAGACCAATTCACGTAATTAGTGCAAATATGCACAGTGTGATGAATTCGATTTTTGCAACGCCGTTGCTAAAAACAAAATATAAAGGAAAAACAGATTTCTTTATTTATGAAGAATTAAGCGGTTCGGGTTCAAAAGAAATTAGATCTCAGGTTGAAGATCTAGCTTTAAAAAATGGAATGATTTCGCTGCCAGATTGTTCAGGTACTAATATTGATGTTCAGATTTTTGATACAGCCAAAATTGACTGGTCAAAAACAGCTTTCTCGCATGCTAATGTAGGCGAAGAAAAACCAGTTATAATAGTAATGGATTATGCTTTTGGAGAGCAGGCTTACGAAACTATTGATGAGCTTTTGAAACCATTCAAAAAAGAAACTCTACTAAATGTAAAATCGGTTTCTATAATGGGTAAAGCTGGAATTCTGGAAGGCGGAAAAGGAGATATCATGATTCCGACCGCACATATCAACGAAGGAACGGCTGATAATTATTTCTTTGAAAACGAATTAACAGGTGCAATGTTTGAAGGAAACGATATAGACATTTATGAAGGTGCGATGGTTACTGTTCTTGGAACTTCATTGCAAAATAGAGATTTATTAAAATTCTTCCACGAATCGACTTGGGGAGTAATTGGTCTTGAAATGGAAGGATCTTATTACCAAAAAGCGATTCAGTCGGCATCAAAAATTAGAAAAAGCGTACCGCATGATATCAAAGTTCGTTATGCTTATTATGCTTCAGATAATCCTCTGGAAACAGGAAGCACACTAGCTTCTGGTGGATTGGGAACCACTGGCGTAAAACCGACCTATTTGATTACCATTAAGATTTTAGAGCAGATTTTCAACATAAAATAATCATAAATGAGTACAAAAGTACCGCAGGATAATTCAGATCAAGAGATTGATATTTTTCAGGTTTCAAAAAGTATTGGCAACTTTTTCGATAGGATCAATGCCAAGATTTTTCGATTAATTCAATTTTTTATTAGCAATTGGGTTATCGTTTTGGTTATCGTTTTGGTTGGATTTAGTTTGGGACTACTTTTAGACATAACTCAAAAAAGGTACAAACAAGAAATTATTGTTGCACCAAATTTTGACAGTACAGATTATTTGTATGCAAAAATTGATTTAATTTACTCTAAGATTAAAGAAGATGATACGCTTTTTTTAAAAAATACAGTTGGTATTCAAGATCCTAAAAGCCTTAAATCTATTACTATTAAGCCTATATCAGATGTTTATAGACTGATTGAAAATAGGCCTGAGAATTTTGAATTGATTAAATTGATGGCTGATAATGGAGATATAAAAAAAATTATTGAGGATAATCTAACAAGTAAAAATTATAGATATCATAGAATTTCGATTGTTACAAATGAATTGGCAGATACTAAAAAAATAACTGATCCGCTTTTGGATTTTTTGAATAAAACAGAATTCTACAAAAAAATCCAAGAAGTAAAAATAGCAAATGCTAAAGAAAAAATAATTAAGAATGAAGCTACTATATCTCAGATTGATGGTGTCTTAAAAGGATTTTCTGCTAATGCAAATAATTCCCAAAAAAGCAGCAGTTTAGTCTATTATAATGAAAATACCCAACTTAATGATGTTATAAAAACAAAAGGTGATTTAGTTAATGAACAAGGGGGCCATAGACTTGAATTAATAGGGTATGATAAAATTATTAAAGATATTAGTACAACATTAAATATTGAGAAAAAAGGGGTCTTTTATGGACACAAAAAACTGATATTCCCATTCCTATTTGTTTTTCTTTACATTATGCTGCAGTTTTTTAAAGCTTTTTACAGAAAACAAAAACTATTAAGCACATAAAAAAAAGATGTTTAAAAAATATAACAACAGTATTGTTGATATGAAGATTTTTTTAAAGTTAAAAAACTAAATTAGCCCAAAAATTTAAAATGAGAACAAAACTATTTTTTGCAAGTTTGATTTTAATTGTATCGTTTACTTCATGTAAGAAAGAAGTGGACCAAAATCAAGAAGTTAAACCAGCTGAAGTTGAAAAACAAAACAATAATTTTCAGGTAACCCTAACAGCAACAGTAAAAACAGACGATAATTTCCAATTATATTACAGTCAGGATGCCTATGAAGTTCCGTATAAGGAAGAAAATTCGGTTTGGATGGCTGTAAAGGCAAATGAAAATCCACAGGATATTGTTTTTAATCTTCCTGAAGATGTAATTCCGAATTATATCAGAATTGATTTTGGAACAAATGAAGAGCAAAAGGAAATCATTATCAAGAATTTTAAAATGAAGTATTACAGTAAAAGTTTTGAAGCTAAAGATTCGTTATTTTTTAATTACTTTATTCCGAATGATTGTGTAAAAATTGTAGACAAGAAAAACTCAATTGTTCAGACTTTCAAAACTAAAGAAGGAAAATACGATCCATTGTTTTATTCTGAAAAAGCACTTTATGATCAGATTCAATTAATTGTAAAATAACTATATAAGACTTAAGAGCCACAAAAATGTGGCTTTTTTTATCTGCAGCTGTTACTATTTTCTAAAAAAATCCTATTCTCTTGTTTAAATCAAAATACCAAAATGTATTACAGAATAACCGAATTAAAAATTTTGTTATTTATGGAATTGGTCAGATTGTTAATCTGGTAAGTCCGCTTTTGGTAATGCCTTATTTAGTAGCTGTTTGCGAGAAAGAAGGATTGGGAAAAATTGGAGTAGGATTTTCGTTTGCATTAGTATTGATCGTTTTAGTTGATTATGGTTCTTATATTAACGGAACCAAAGAAATATCAATAAACAGAGAAAATCCTGATATTATAAGAACAAAAATAGTTTCTATATATGTAATGAAATTTTTTTTGATTTTAATATCATCATTTATTGCTTTTCTGATTATTTATTTCATTCCTTTTTTTAGGAAAGAACAAGCCATTTTCTTTTTTAGTTTTTTGTACGTAATTGGTCAGTTCTTAAACCCAACATGGATTTTTCAGGGATTGGAAAATTATAAATGGATTTCTTTTATTAATATTATTTCGAAAGCAATATATGTTGCTTGTGTTTTTATTTTTATCAATAAAAAGGACGATTATATTTATGCCAATGCTTATTTGGGAATTGGGCTGATTATTTCAAGCTTAATAGGACTTATTTATCTGATAAAAAAATACAATTTACAATTCTATCGCCATGTTGCTAAGGATGCATTCCTGTTATTAAAACAAGAGTTCTCACTCACTTTTTCTCAATTGCTTCTTTCATTTTATCAATATCTGCCTATAATGATAATTAGTTATGTGGGAGGAAATGGAATGGCAGGACAATATAGAATTATTGAACAGATTGTAATGACTTTTAGAACTTATCTGCAAATGTTTTTCAATTTTATCTATGCCGATGTTTGTTTGCAAATACACACAAATTTTAAAAAAGGAGTTTTAAATTGGTTGAATTACAATGGTTTAAATTATTTATTTGTTCTATTACTAGTAATTATTGCATTTGTATTGGCAGAACAGATCTTATTATACTTCAATATTGAATCAAATGAACTGAAATCAATGGTATACTTTTTAAGGTTAGGTTTGATTATACCTATATTTATGGCAATTTCTTTTGCTTTAAAACAGTTGCTTTTTGCATTAGATAAGAATAAGGTCTATATAAATATTACAATTGGTTCTTCTATTTTTAGTTTGCTTGTATTTTTTATATTAGTAAAAACTATTGAATTGAAAGGTGCTTTTATTGCTACAATTTTTATCGAAATAATGGTAATAGGTTTATATTGTGCAGTTTTAAAATCAATAATTAGATTTAGCAAGTAATAATAAATTATGACAGTTTACAAAAATTTTCCTTACCAGATTTTATTTTTGCTTTGCATTGGAGTTTCTTTGTTTGCTAACTATGAACTTACTTTTGCTGTTTGGTCTTTAACTTTATTGTTAACAGTTAAAAGGAAATATTCTTTTACTCTAATTCAATATAATGTCATTTTTCTCATAATACTTTTAATTGCAGTTGTTTCCACATTCTTCAGCACAACGACCCTTTTTTTAGTCATAAGAGATTTTACCTATTTAGTTAAACCAATTTTAGGATTATTGGTAGGATATCAACTGTGTAGATTTAGCAGTAAATTAGCTTTAAAAGTGATCGTGTACACCGGACTAGCAATTTCTGTAATGCATCTGGTTATGTTATCTTTTACAGTTATTGAATTCAAAACTATAAGTGTTAATTTACTCAGAGAACATGGCGGTTATTTTAGCGATTACGAAATCTATGTATTAATTATTCTTATTTTTTATAAAGATCTTAAACTAGAAATATCAAAAAAACAAAGAATATTATTTTTAGCAATAATTGGTTTATCTAGTTTTTTGTACTTGGCTAGAACAAACCTTATTCAATTTATTATTCTCTTCGTTGGTCTAAAGGGATATTTGAGTTTTAATAAGAAATCTTTAAAAGTAATTTTGTCTGTATTTTTGGTAGCGATTATTGGCTATGCAGCGATTGTTTACATTAATCCAAAAAGAGAAGGAAAAGGTATTCAGGCTTTTTTGTATAAAATAAAAATTGCACCTCAGGAAGCTTTTAAGACAAAAATTGATAAAGATGATTGGAAAGATTTCAATGACAATTACAGATCCTTTGAAAATATAATTGCTGTAAATCAAGTTTCTGCAAAAGGAATTAGAGCTGTCTTTTTTGGCGAAGGCTTAGGTTCAACACTGAATTTGGGCAGGAAAATTTGGACCAATGATCACGAAAATGTTCAGTATATCCCAATTGCGCACAATGCATACATGACTGTATTTTTAAAATCGGGATTATTTGGGGTTTTATTTCTTCTACTTTTTTTGATTATTCTATACAGGCAAAGAAAATCTGAGATTGAAAGTGTACAGACTATTAATTATTTGCTAATTGGGACAAGTGTTTTTCTAATAATATCAAACTGGGTATTTTTAGGCTTATATTTAAAATTAGATAATAAATCGATAATAATAGGATTTTTGATTGCTCTTAGAGAAGTAATTATAAAAGAGCATAATAGCCAAAAAAGAATAGAAAATGAGTATTAAAAACACAACCAGTATTTTTGTTGACTGTCATGTTTTTGATAGCGGTTTTCAAGGAACAAGAACATATATAAAAGGTTTATACTTTGAATTAATCAAAAAAAGAGATCTTCATTTTTTTTTAGTTTCTTCTAATCCAGATCATTTAGAATCTATTTTTGGCAGCCATTCAAACGTCACTTATTTAAAATATAAATATCATAATAAATATTTAAGACTGCTTCTTGATGTACCAAAGATTGTAAAAAAGAATAAAATTGATTTTGCTCATTTTCAATATATAGTTTCACCAATAAAAAGATGTAAATATATTGTTACAACACATGATGTATTGTTTATTGATTTTCCAGAATATTTTACATTTTTGAGTAGAATTGTCAATACGTTCTTATATAAATTAAGCGCAAAAAGGTCAGAAGTTAAACTAACAGTCTCAGAATATTCTAAACAGAAAATACAACAGCATTTCGCATTGTCTAATTATGAGATAACTCCAAACGCAATTCAGGATGTATTCTTTGAAGAATATGATAAGGAGCTGATGAAGACAGAGGTTGCAGAAAAGTTTTCATTAGAAAATTATATTATTTATGTAAGTCGATGGGAGCCAAGAAAAAATCATCAAATGGTTTTAAAAGCTTTTTTAGATCTGAAATTGTACAAAAAATACAAGCTTCTGTTTTTAGGAAATGACACATTAAGTAATCGGGAATATGATGAGGTTTTTAGTACATTGGACTCTGAAATAAAAAGCCAGATTGTTTCTTTAAAAAACACTGATTTAAAAACAATGTTATTGTTGTTAAGAGGGGCAGATGCATCTGTTTATCCTTCTTTAGCTGAAGGTTTTGGAATTCCTCCATTGGAATCTGTCGCGGCAAAAGTCCCAACACTTTGCTCCAATAAAACGGCAATGTCAGATTTTACTTTTTTCGAAGATTATTATTTTGATCCTTATAATCAGGAGGATTTTAATCAAAAATTACAGAAAATTTTAAACCAGAATACAGAATCAGATTTTGAGATCATGGTGCACAAGATTAAAGAAAAATATAGCTGGCAAAAATCAGCAGATATATTATATAGTCTTATAAAAAAAAATCAATAAAAAACTGATTATTGATTTTTTGCTGTATTGCTTCCAAATAACTTGTTTTTAGTTTGAACTAAAAAATTGTAATTCTTCGCAAACTGCTTTTTTAAAAATGAAGCATCTTCTTTTGGAAACCAATCTGTTGTTCTTGGCTTCTCGATTTGTACTTTATGAATTTGGTAGGCATAAGTTGCAATAGATGTTCTAAAATTTCCGTCTGGAAAATTTGTCATATCATATCCATGAAGCGTGTAAGGAGCACATTGCTGAATAATTAAGCGATTAAAAGGAACATCAATTTCGGTATTTTCCCCTGTTCTTAAATCAAATATTTTTAAACCGCCTTTATATTCTGGTTTCCAATCTTTATTTAGATACAAAAGCAGATTTAATTCCCGGTACCAATCTTTGTTAATAGGATGATAGTTAAAATCTAAGTGCATATCCAGAAAACTATTTTTCTTGCCTTGATGTAAGCCACCACCATGATTTTTTGGGTCAACAAAAACAGATTTTGAGGTTATATAAGATATAATTTTATTGAATCTTTCAGACGAGAGTTCATCATACAATTCATGCATTTCAGAACCTAATTCTTTATAATTTGATTTTTCAAATTTATTATTTGCAAAAGAATAGTCACGGCTTTTATTCTTGAGTTCAGGAATGCTTTCATGAGCTTTTAATAACCTTTCTTCTTCACAAAAGTTATCAATTATTAAATGTGGAAACGGACTGGCAGTTAAATACTTTAAGCGCAAATCATCTAAATGGTTTTCCAGGTATTCAAAATTAATCATAAGTGTTATTTTAAACCGCTTGCGAACAAAAGTAGAAATTAAATAAAAGAATATTGATTATAAATGAATTTGTTTGCAATAAAATTTTACAGAATTTTAAAATCATTATTTTTGAGTCCTATTTTATAAGACTTAAATGAAAATAGCCATTCTTGGTACCAGAGGAATTCCTAATAATTATGGAGGATTTGAGCAGTTTGCTGAAATTTTTGCTGTTTATTTAACTGAAAAAAAACACGATGTGTATGTCTATAATTCACATAAACACATTTTTAAGGAGAAAAATTATAAAGGGGTAAACATTATTCATCAATATGATCCAGAATATAAAATAGGGACTGTAGGACAATTTATTTATGATTTGAATTGTATTTTGGATTCCAGAAATAGAAATTTTGATATCATTTTGCAATTGGGCTACACAAGCAATTCTATATGGTCTTTTCTTTTACCAAAGAAATCAATCATTATTACTAATATGGATGGATTGGAATGGAAAAGAACCAAATATTCTAAGCCAATCCAAAGATTCTTAAAACTTGCCGAGAAAAAAGCCGTAAAAAGTAGTGATTATCTCGTAGCAGATTCGCTAGGAATTAAGAAATATCTGAAAGAAAAGTACAATACTGAAGCTGTTTATATTGCATACGGAGCAGATTTGTTTTCTGATCCAAAAGAAGAGGTGCTTTCACAATATAATGTTGAAAAAAATAAGTACAACTTATTGATAGCTCGTTTTGAACCTGAAAATAATATAGAAATAATTTTGGATGGTATTGCCGAAAGTCAAGATAATAAAGTTATGTTGGTTGTAGGAAATAATGATAATAGTTATGGAGACTATCTCAAAAAAAAGTTTTATAATTATCGAAACATACGTTTTATAGGAGGAGTTTATAATAAAGGCGATTTAGATAATCTAAGATATTTTTCTAATCTTTATTTTCATGGACATTCAGTAGGAGGGACAAACCCTTCATTGCTTGAGGCAATGGCCACAAAAGCATTAATTATAGCACACAACAACGAATTTAATCGTGCTATTTTACAAGAAAATGCATTTTATTTTTCGAATGCAAAAGATATTAAACACTTTATAAAAACCGTACAAAGAAAAGATTACGAAAATATTGTTGAAGATAACTTTAAAATGATACTTCAAGAATTTAATTGGAACCAAATAAATGAATCATACCTTAGATTGTTTGAAAAAAGTATCAAATAAAATGGATGAATTATGGAAGAATAAAACCTTGCCAGCTTATCTATTAGCAGCAACGTTAGTAACACTTCCATTGAAACATAATATTGGGAGCTTAGCCTGTATTGTTTTTTTATTGTTTACTTTTTTTAAAGCAAAAAAAATAGATTTTTCGTTTTCTAAAGTTTTATTACTTCCAATCTTATTGTATGTTCTGATGTTTATATCGCTCATTTGGACAATAGACAATAAATTAACCATCAAAGGATTGCAAAAGGAAGTATTGCTACTCTTAATTCCTTTTGCTTTTTGCACATTGCCAAAAATAACTCGAAATGATGTAAATAAGATCATCAAGTGGTATAGTTTTACTATGGTAGGTTTTGCCATTTTCTATTTTTTAAAGGCAATTGTAAGATTCATAAATTCTGGAGACAAAGCTGTTTTCTTTTACCACGAATTAGTTACTTTAGAATTGAATGCAATTTATATGTCTGTTTTTGCTTCTTTAGCACTATTTTATTTTCTAGTTCAGAAAGAAAAGTCAATTATTGATAAAACAACATTTTCGATTCTTATTGTTTTCATATTTCTACTATCATCCAAAAATATTATTGTAGTTGACTTGATTTTGATTATAATGTATTATTTGTTTTTTTCTACTTTTTCAATAAAAGCAAAGCTCATAATACTTTCTACAGTTATTATTCTATCGATAAGTTCCATATTTTTTATTAAGCCAATTAGAGAAAGATTTATGATTGAGTTTGAAACAATATTTGTTGACGGTTCTTTAAATACAAATACTAAAGAAAACCAAGGGCCAGTTTATAATGTAAGTTTAAAACAAGCTTGGAGCCAGGATCAATTTCAGCAGAATGATTTTTTTCCAGGAACAGCATTTCGATTGTTCCAGATTAGGATTTTTATAGAAATGCTTAAGGAACGAAATATTCTTTTTACAGGATTTGGATTAGATTCTTCGCAGAATAAAATCAAAGAAAAAGTAAAAGAACATAATTTATATCCAAATTATGGGGAATTTAATTTTCATAATCAATACATTCAAATATTTGCAGAGCTGGGGATATTTGGTTTTTTGATAGTTATAAGTATGTTATTTGTCACAGTCAGAAGCGGGATTATAAATAAAGATTTTATTCATATTGCTTTTGCAGTAACAATGATAGTCTTATTTTTGACTGAATCTTTTTTGAGTAGACAAAGAGGAATAATTTTCTTTATAGTTTTTTACTGCATGTTTAATTCGGTAAAATATTGTAATGAACATAAAATATTAAAATGAAAAGAATACTTATAACCGGAGCGGCAGGATTTTTAGGATCACACTTATGTGATAGATTTATTAAAGAAGGTTACTTTGTAATCGGAATGGATAATCTGATAACAGGAGATCTTAAGAATATTGAACATTTATTCAAATTAGAAAACTTCGAGTTTTATCATCATGACATAACCAAGTTTGTCCATGTTCCCGGCAATTTGGATTATATATTACACTTCGCTTCGCCAGCAAGCCCGATTGATTACTTAAAAATTCCAATTCAGACTTTAAAAGTTGGATCTCTAGGAACACACAATTTATTAGGATTAGCAAAAGTAAAAAAGGCTAGAATTTTAATTGCATCAACATCTGAAGTTTATGGAGATCCTTTAGTGCATCCACAAACTGAAGAATATTATGGAAACGTAAACACAATTGGTCCGCGTGGTGTTTATGATGAGGCAAAACGTTTTCAGGAATCTATAACAATGGCTTATCATACTTTTCATGGAGTAGAAACCAGAATAGTGCGTATTTTTAATACTTACGGACCTAGAATGCGACTAAACGACGGACGTGTAATTCCAGCTTTTATTGGTCAGGCACTTCGCGGAGAAGATTTAACCATTTTTGGAGACGGAATGCAGACACGTTCTTTCTGTTATGTAGACGATCAGGTAGAAGGTATTTACAGATTATTACATTCAGATTATGTTTATCCAGTAAATATTGGAAATCCAGACGAAATCACAATTAAAGATTTTGCGGAAGAAATTATAAAACTGACAGGAACTAATCAAAAAGTGGTTTATCATCCGCTACCTATAAATGATCCTTTACAGCGTCAGCCAGATACTACAAAGGCCAAAGAATTATTAGGCTGGGAAGCAAAAGTAAGCCGTGAAGAGGGAATGAAAATTACTTATGAATATTTCAAGTCATTATCTCCTGATGAACTTGCAAAAGAAGAGCATAAAGACTTTTCAAGCTATATAAAATAAATTAAGATTCTGAAAGTATATAAATCTAATGAACGATTTAGTATCTATTTTAACGCCCACATATAATACTGAAAAGTTCATTAGAGCAACAATAGAATCAGTTCAAAATCAAACCTATAAAAACTGGGAAATGATTTTGGTTGATGATGCTTCTACAGATCAAACCGTTTCTGTTATAGAAGAATTTGTTCAAAATGATTCCAGAATAAAGCTATTCAAACTGGACAAAAATTCAGGAAATGGTTTTGCCCGAAATGCAGCTTTAGACAAAGCATCCGGAAAATATATAGCTTATCTGGATTCTGATGATTTATGGCGTTCAGATAAATTAGAAAAACAGATTCAGTTTTTAAAAATTAATAATCTGCATTTTACTTTTAGTTATTACGATTCTATTGATGAAGAGGGAAATAGTTTAAAAAGAAGGGTTGAATCACCAAATCCATTAACTTATAAACAATTGTTTTTCTGTAATTATGTAGGCAATCTTACGGCTATTTACGATGCTGAATATTTTGGGAGAATAAAACTTGAATCCACTCAAAAGAGACAAGATTGGAGAATTTGGCTTACGATTTTAAAACAAATAAAAACTGCAGAAGCCATTCCAGAACCTTTAGCTTTTTACAGAATTAGGAAAAACTCAATTTCATCATCAAAATTCAAATTGATAAAACACAACTTTGGTGTTTATAGAGAATTTCATGGATATAATCTGGTTTTTTCTATTTTATTGATGATGAGGTTTTTGTTTACTCAGTTGATAATTAAACCAATATATATAAAGAAGATTTAAAATATAACTTGAAGTCGCAATTTGCGACCTTGGAGAATTTCGTTTAGAATTGGAGATCACAATTTGTGATCTCCAATTTTTTTCATCTCTTTAAAACATAGCCCACGGTTTCAACCGTGGGAAACGTATTGTGGAAATTTATGGTGTCCAGCGATTGAAGCTACTGGCTATGTTTTTGACAATTTTAATCTAATTTTAAAGCCTTATTCTAAAAGTTAATCACAAACTTGATGTCACAATTTGTGATCTTAAAGAATTATTGTTTATAACCAATCTTTACTCTTTCAGACTCATTTTCTTTTTTCTCAGTTAATTCATCTAAATAAGAAAAAACCAATTCAATATTTTTATCATGATTTTCTAACTTCTTCTGAATCTGTAAAATATCGACCTTAATTTCAGTTGTGTCCAAAAGCATTTGTCTCACTTTCGTGAAAATCCTCATAATTTGAATATTAGTTTGAATTGCTTTGTCGCTTTTTAAAATGCTTGAAAGCATCATAACGCCATGTTCAGTAAAAGCCATTGGTGCATATCGTAAACTCATTTTTTCTGAATTGGAGGTCGCAAATTGCGACCTCCAATTTTCAAATTCTGTTTTGGAAAGTTCAAACATAAAGTCTTTAGGGAAACGATTTAAATTTCTTTTTACTTGTTCTTTTAATCGTTTTGTTTCAACACCATAAAGTAAGGCCAAATCACGATCAAGCATCACTTTTTGCCCGCGAATAAAATATATTTTGTTAGAAATTGTTTCCTCAGAAAGTAGAGAATGATCATCCATAAGTTTTTCAATAAAAAAACAAATGTAAGATTTTATTTATGTTTATAAGTAAGATTTAAATTGTTTTAGTTTCCCGCGATTGGTTCTTTCTAAAACAGTTTTTTTTGTAAAAATGAAGTTTAAATGGGGTTCTAAATACAAATCTATGGCTTGTATTATTTTCTCAATTTGTTCTGAAATTAATTCTTTTTCAGCGACATATTCAATTTCAAAAGTATCTAATTTGGTTTGTTTGATGATAAATTCTTTTACGTTTCCATCGTCTTCAATAATGCTTTTGGTTACATAATAAAACGTCAAACCTGGAGATTTTTTACCGCTTGGAAGAATTGCAACATCGTTGGTTCTTCCAATCAGTTTTTTTAGAATTGGTTTCTGAGGAGTGCTTTTTTCGTCTAAAATTCCAATGTCGCCAATTTCATATCTTATAAATGGATTTGCTTTATTGAATAAAGAGGTAATCACAATTTTTCCTTCCGTTCCATGTGGAACAGGATTATTATTTTCATCTAAAATCTCGACAAAAAGTGTTTCTGTGTTTACCTGCCATTCACCTTGAGGATTTTCAAAAGCAATTAAATCTAACTCAGAAGCGCCATATTCACTGATTATGGGAATTCCGAATTGTTTTTCCAAAAGTCTTTTATCCGTTTCAAAAAGCATTTCTGATGTAACAAAACAAGCTTTTAAAGTTGGACAGATTTCTTTTAAAATGATGTTTTTCTGTTTTAAATATTTAGCAAACAGAACAATCGAACTCGTATAGCCGTTGATGTAATCAAATTTTTTGGTTTTGAATTTCTGCAGAAATTTTTCTAGAACTTCATCAGATAAATCAAAAACCGGGAATCGAAAACGGCGACTCAAAAAATCCTTGAAACGTTCTTTTTTATACCCAATAAAGTCCATCGGAATTCCGTAAAAGCGTGCTTGATACGAATGATTAAAATCAATACCAAACCAGCCAAATCGCATAATATTAGAAGCCCAAGTCAAGGCATGAGAATATTTGTCTTTAGCAAAAACAAAAGGAGTTCCGCTTGATCCGGATGTTTTGTTGAGGTAAATGTTTTTTTTTGAATATCCTTTTGAAAGTCTTTTTTCAAGAGGTTTTTGGAGATTCTGTTTGTTCAAAATCGGAAGATCATTCCAGTTTTCAATCTTTTTGTTTCCAACCAAATCACGATAAAAAGAATTGTTATTTAAATGAAAATCAACAATTTCTTTCTTTTTCTTTTCAATAAATGAAGCATACTCTTCTTTAGAGAAATGAACAATTTTATCCAATTCGGCTTTAGCTTTCTTTATTGGAAAACCATTTAGCTTGAGGGAAAGATCAAAAAGGCGAATCATTTTTCGGGATAATTTTCGTCAAAAATAATATTTACCAATTACTAACAATGAAGAATCACGAAGTTTTTAAGATTTAATTATTTTTTACGTCCAAAAGCAATTATTTTTGCACCACAACTAATAATACAACAACACATGACAATTTTACTATTGGGATCAGGCGGAAGAGAACATGCATTTGCATGGAAAATGACACAGAGTCCGCTTTGCGAAAAACTTTTTGTAGTACCTGGAAATGCAGGAACTGCTGCAATCGCTGAAAACGTTGCCATATCTGCGACAGATTTTGAAGCAGTAAAAGCATTAGTACTTAAAGAAAATATAAGTCTAGTAGTCGTAGGACCTGAAGATCCGTTGGTAAAAGGTATTTATGATTATTTTAAAAACGATGAAAGTTTAAAAAATATTCCAGTTATTGGTCCATCAAAATTGGGTGCACAATTGGAAGGAAGTAAAGAATTTGCCAAAGAATTCTTGATGAAACATAATATCCCTACTGCAGCATATGATAGTTTTACTGCTGAGACGGTTGAAGAAGGATGTAAATTTTTAGAAACATTACAACCTCCTTATGTTTTAAAAGCAGACGGATTAGCAGCTGGAAAAGGTGTTTTGATTATTCAGGATCTTGAAGAAGCAAAAACAGAATTACGTAACATGCTAGTTCACGCTAAATTTGGAACAGCGAGTTCAAAAGTAGTAATTGAAGAGTTCTTGGATGGAATCGAATTGAGCTGTTTTGTTTTAACTGACGGAAAAAGCTATAAAATTCTTCCAACAGCGAAAGATTACAAAAGAATTGGTGAAGGAGATACAGGTTTAAATACAGGCGGAATGGGAGCAGTTTCTCCAGTTCCTTATGTTGATGCAGTTTTGATGGAAAAAATCGAAACTCGTATCGTAAAACCAACAATCGAAGGTTTCCAAAAAGACGGAATCGAATACAAAGGTTTTGTATTTATAGGTCTGATCAATGTAAAAGGAGAACCAATTGTTATTGAATACAATGTAAGAATGGGTGATCCTGAAACTGAAGTTGTCGTTCCGAGATTGAAATCAGATTTAGTTGAATTGTTTTTGTCTGTTGCAGATCAGAAATTAGGAGATTTCAATCTAGAGGTAGATCCAAGAAGTGTAACAACTGTAATGGTTGTTTCTGGCGGATATCCTGAAGATTTCGAAAAAGGAAAAGTAATTTCTGGTTTAGAAAATATCACAGATTCTATAGTTTTTCATGCAGGTACAAAATTAGATAACGGAAATGTCGTTACTAATGGAGGACGTGTAATTGCTATAACATCTTATGGAGACGATTTCCAACAGGCCATAAAAAAATCTTACCAAAACATAGATAAACTAAGTTTTGATAAGATGTATTTTAGAAAAGATATTGGCTTCGATCTAATTTAAAAAATAAATTCACCAGCCCTTTTTAATTAAAGGGTTTGGTTTTTTATTTTAAAAATGAGTGAGCTGTTGTATCTTGGTTTTCTGTTCCGGCATCATCAAAAATACGTAATTGTTTAATCCAATAACCAATTGCGCACGCACAGATGATCATGAAAATCCAGTTAATAGTGTTTGCACCAAACCATGTAATTAATTCCAAACGACGTAAAAAGTCAAGAGGAGCAAACAAAATGTTAACGAATAGGTATTGAATTCCTTCGAAAAAAGCTGTCATAATTTTAAAAATTATATGTTATTTATTTGTTGTGTAATGCCTTGAAGATAAAATTCGGTAAACCAAATCTTTTTTCAACTCGTTAGGTTTTTCCTTTTAAACAAGTAGTATCTTTACAATCACAAAAGTATAAAATATCCTTATGATAACAAGTGTTTTTAAAAAATCTACGCCATTAAATTATTCATTGGTTGTAATTTTAATACTGGTTTTCTTTTTTATGTTCCAAATTAAAGACCCATCTTGGGTTACTTCTTATTTTTTGGCTTTTCAAAAAGTGAGTTTGTTATGCTTTATTTTGGCTTCTTTTTTTATGATTAATTTCATTGTAAAAAAGAACGGGCTCAGTAAAGACAATGGTTACGCGATACTTTTTTACTTGTTGTTTATTTTGTTTTTCCCAACCATATTTAATAACTCAAATGTTATCTATGCCAATTTCTTTATTTTATTGGCGCTTCGAAGATTAATCTCGCTACAATCCCTAAAAGCATCAAAAGAGAAGATATTTGACGCAGCATTTTGGATTTTTATAGCTTCTTTATTTCAATTTTGGAGTATTCTCTTCTTAATATTGGTTTATATTTCTATTATTTTTCATGTTTCAAGAGATTATAGAAACTGGGTTTTGCCATTTATTGCGCTTTTGGCAGTAACAATTTTATTCTACATGACATCTTTAATTTTAAATTTTGATGCCGTAGCTTTCATTAAGGAAAGAGCTGTAATCGATTTTAGAATTGATTATTTTAAGAATAATTATGAAAATGCAGCACTTTCAATATACACTGCTGTCGCTTTATTTTTTGTTACTTCGATGCTAATGACATTGTCAAACAGACCGCAAATTGTCCATTCTTCATATAAGAAAATAGTAGCCTGCTTTTTTATAGCGGCTTTTGTTTACGTCATTTCGCCAAATAAAAGCAACGATTTATTATTGTTTAGTATTGCGCCATTAAGTATTATGGCAACGAGCCATGTAGAATATATGCAGCAGAAATTGAATAACGAAATTGTTTATTATACCTTGATTGTGTGTAGTTTATTTACGTTTTTCTCTCAGTTATAATTTACTTCCGTAAGCAAGATCACCAGCGTCGCCAAGACCTGGAACAATATAGTTTTTCGCGTTTAGCTTATCATCTAAAGAAGCTACCCATAAATGACAGTTTTCAGGAAGGTTTTCCTCTAAATGCTTTATTCCTTCTGGAGCAGCAATAACAACAACAATATGTATTTCTGAGGGAGTAGCATTTTCGACTAATTTTCTGTGAACTGCAACAATGGATTGACCAGTTGCCAACATAGGGTCAAGAAGCAAAACGGTTTTATTATTTAAATCTGAAATTGCTTGATATTCAACTCGAATTTCAAACTCATCATCATTATTTGGGTGAAATCTGCAAGCAGAAACAAAGCTGTTTTCGGCATGATCAAAATAATTTAAAAAGCCATTATGGAGAGGAAGTCCAGCTCTTAAAATAGGACATAAAACTAAATCCGTATCAATTTCTGTAGTGTTCTTAATTCCAATAGGAGTTTGGATTTCTACATTTTTATAAGGTAAAATTTTGCTCAGTTCATAAGCCATAATTTCGCCAATGCGTTCAATATTTCTACGAAAACGCATGCTGTCATTTTGAACATTTACATTTCTAATTTGTCCTAAGAAATGATTTAAAACGCTGTTATTTTCAGAGATATAATGAATTTTCATGATGAAATTGTAATTTATTTAGAGATATAATGATGAAACGAAAAATAATTCCTTTTCTTCGCAGCATAAAAGTATAAAAAGTATCTTTGTATCTATAAAAAAATAAAGACATGTTTTCAAAATTAGCATATTCTGTTTTCGAGCAAAGCATCAAAGATTATCACCAGTTTGATAATGTAGATCAGCCGATCAATAACCCTTATCCAAAAGATAAGTTCGAGCATTTGTTATATCTAAAAAATTGGATTGACACCGTTCAATGGCATTTTGAAGATATTATTCGTGACCCGAATATTGATCCTGTAGCGGCTTTAACTTTAAAAAGAAGAATTGATGCATCAAATCAGGAACGTACTGATATGGTGGAATATATTGATAGCTATTTTTTACAAAAATACAGCAATGTAAAAGTAAAAGACGGGGCAAAAATCAATTCTGAAAGTCCTGCTTGGGCTTTTGACAGATTGTCGATTTTGGCTTTAAAAATTTATCATATGCATGAAGAAGCAAATCGTGCAGAAGCCTCTCAGGAACATAGAGATAAATGCCAAGAAAAATTAAATGTACTTTTAGAACAAAGAACAGATTTATCTACAGCAATTGAAGAATTATTGACAGATATCGAAAACGGTGATAAATTCATGAAAGTGTACAAACAAATGAAAATGTACAACGACGATGAATTGAACCCAGTTTTATATCAAAATAAAAAATAATTTGGCAGCGTTGTCCAACAACAAAATCAAACATATAGCCGTCATGAGACTATCCGCAATGGGAGATGTCGCCATGACGGTTCCTGTTTTACGTGCTTTTGTAAAACAATATCCGACGGTAAAATTGACCGTTATTTCTCGTCCGTTTTTCAAACCTTTTTTTGATGGAATTCCGAATCTTGAATTTTTTGCTTTTGATGAAAAAGCAAGACATAAAGGATTTCCAGGACTTTTGAGATTATTTAGAGATGTAAAACAATTGAAAATTGATGCCTTTGCGGATCTTCATAATGTTTTACGATCAAAAGTGGTGAGTTTGCTTTTCGCTTTAAGCGGAAATAAAAGAGTAACAGTTGATAAAGGCCGTGAAGGAAAAAAAGAATTAACGCGTGAAGAAAACAAGATTTTCAAACAATTGCCAAACATGTTCGAAAGACATGCAAAAGTGTTTTCAACACTTGGTTTTCCGTTAGATTTATCGAAACCAACATTTCCAGAAAAAGCAGTTTTAAGTTCTGAAATTCTTCAAATTATCGGAAATGAAAATTCAAAATTAATTGGAATCGCGCCTTTTGCACAATACGATTCTAAAGTTTATCCTTTGGATTTAATGCAAGAAGTAATAACAAAATTAGCTAAAAATTCATCCTATAAAATTTTGCTTTTTGGCGGAGGAAAGAAAGAAATCGAAATTTTAGATTCACTTTCTGAACCTTTCGAAAATGTAATTAATATGGCTGGAAAAATCAAATTTCAGCAGGAATTACAATTGATAAGCAATCTTGATGTGATGCTTTCTATGGATTCTGGAAATGCCCATATTGCAGCAATGCTGGGCGTAAAAGTTATTACACTTTGGGGTGCAACACATCCATACGCTGGATTTTTACCATTCAATCAAAGTTTAGAAAATGCCTTAACAGCTGATAGAAATATATATCCAAAATTGCCAACATCAGTTTATGGCAATAAAATTGTTGAAGGTTATGAGGATGCGATGAGGACAATTTTACCACAACAAGTTGTTGACAAAGTTGTAGAGCGACTTTCATAAAATAAAAAAACTTCTCTTTTTATGAGAAGTTTTTTTTTAATCGTTATGCAATATTTTTGTTTAAAGTGTACTTTTCATTAGAATCGAGGAAAGAATATCCGATTGTTTTTTTTCTTTTTTTATTTACTATAATGGAGACAAAGTTATTTTTGTCTTCGGTTGACAATAGAATATGTTCGAATTTTTGTGATGAATCTCTGTAAACTTTATAAATTAAGTCTTGATCTTTAATTTTTTTAGATAAAATTTTAGCCGATTTAAGTCTGCTTACATAAGGCCAGATGTTAAAAACATTCGAATCTGTTTTTTTTACTTCTACCATTTTTTCGGTCAAAGTTGAATTGTATTTTTCTCTTTCAAGCAACTTAGGACCTTTTCTGTTTTTCATTTTTATGATAACTGCCAGAACGCACAGCGAAGCAGTTACAACGAGCATAATAAAAAGATAGAGATGAAAGTGTTGTACGTGAGCTGTCATGATATTTAATGTTTAAATGTTTGACAAATTTGATTTCGCTCTGTAAATCTCAAAATAATGATATTGAGATTGCCATAATTTTACCTCTAATTTAATGAAAAATTAGCAATATTTCGATAAAATTTTGCTTTTATTTCATTTATAGCCAAATCTTCTCATCACGACAACGACGGTAGATATAACTTTTAAGATTTGCAATGGTTTCTTGGTAATTTGGCGCATCATAACCGTAGCGTTCATGCTCCATTTGTTCTCTTTCAATGGCATCACATCCTTTTATAACTTCTTTAATCATGTCAAGCAAAGCAAGTTCTTTATTGTCGGTTTTTTGAAATTTAAGTTCAACAATATCATCCTGAAGTTCTTCACAGTAATCAACCAGCTTCATAACTTCTGGTTCATCCAGAAGATATTCTTTGTTTCTAAAAATTTCTCGTACCGATTTCATAAACAATTAATTTTCAAATTTTTAAATTCCAAATTCCAAGTTACATCTTTGCCAAATTTTTAAGCTTTGGCAAAGAGTAGAAACGCAATTAAACAAAAAAAATTCCAAATCCCAATTGAAAGGTTGGAATTTGGAATTTTTGATATTAGAATTTAATAAGACTAGACGTCGTCGTAATCAACATAAATAGTTTCTGATGTTGGATGCGCTTGACAAGTTAAAATTAAACCTTCAGCAATTTCGCTGTCTGTTAAAATAGAATTTTTTGTCATTTCGGCACTTCCTGCAGTAACACGACCTAAACAGCTGCTGCAAATTCCGCCTTGGCAAGAATAAGGAGCATCAACACCTTGTTTTAGAGCAGCATCAAGAATAGTTTGTTTTTTAGACATTTCGAAAGTAGTTTCTTCGTCATCTACTAAAACTGTGATTTTCGTATGTCCTTCTTGAGAACCTTGAATTGCATGTTCTTCAGAAGAAGAGGTAAACAACTCAAATTTGATAGCAGATTCTTTTACATTTTTCTCTTTCAAAACATTAGAAACAGTATTAATCATTTCTTCTGGTCCGCAAAGGAAAAACTTATCAAATTGAAGTTCTTTGTGTTTGTTGTTTAAAACAAAATTTACAGCCGATTTTTCAATTCTTCCAAATAAAGCGTTTTCGGCTTTAGCCTGGCTGTATACATAATGCACAAAAAATCTGCCTACATATTGCAATTGCAAATCGTGAAGTTCTTGATGAAAAATTGTGCTTTCAGGAGTTTTGTTTCCGTAAACCAATACAAATGAACTTTTTGGCTCATTTTTAAGAACCGATTTTATGATAGAAAGTACTGGAGTAATTCCGCTTCCTGCAGCAAACGCCGCGTAGTTTTTTTGTCTTTCAGCATCTGGCTCAAAAGTAAATTTACCTTCTGGCTGGCCAACTTCAAGAACATCTCCTGCTTTTAGTTTTGTATTGGCAAACTGAGAAAAAAGACCATTTTTTACTGCTTTTACAGCAATTCTTAATTCGCCGCTGTCTGGTGCAGAGCAAATAGAATAAGCACGTCTAATTTCTTGATTGTCAAGAGTCAGTTTTAAATTTATATATTGTCCAGCTATAAATTTATAGTCTGATTTTAGTTCTTCAGGAACATTAAAAAGAATAGAAACAGCATCTGCAGTTTCGCGTTTAACCTCTTTAATTATAAGTTTTAAGAATGAAGGCATGATAGAATTTTTATGCAAAAGTAGCAAACCACTATTAAAAGTTTAGCACGAAATTATTTTTTTTAACTTTTTTTGTAACGTTTTCCTACATTTGGTCTCTTACTACAAAAATACTAAACCATAAACCATGATTAAGAAATTTATTTATCTAGAATGGAAGGCTTTTATTAGGTCGGCATCTTTTGGTAAAAATCTGGCAATGAAAATTATAATAGGTTTTCTGATGATCTATTTTTCATTAGTTTTTGTCGCAATGGGCGTTGGCGCATTTTATGTTCTTAAAGACATGAATTTGGAACCATTGGCTACAATAAACAAATTTTTAATTTATTATTTCCTGTTTGATTTGGTAATTAGATTGTTACTTCAATCAATACCAGTTTTAAACATCAAACCATTATTGGTACTGCCTTTTAAGAAACCAGTAATTGTTCATTTTTCATTAGGAAAAACAGCTTTGTCGTTTTTCAATTGGGTTCACGCTTTGTTTTTTGTGCCTTTTTCTGTTGTATTAATTTTGGAAGGATATGATGTTGTGGGAATCTTTTTTTGGTATGTCGGAGCGATGGCTTTTATTTATATCAACAATTTTTTGAATATTATTTTAAGTAACATAGACAAATTGTTTGTTGTATTTGTGATATTAATTTTGGCTTTGGCGGGAGCGCAATACTATCAATTATTTGATATTACGACATTTACAACTCCGTTCTTTCAGAGCTTTTATGATATTGAAGGAATATTTTTAATTCCTGTTCTGATCTTAATTGGTTTATATGCTTTCACTTTCAAATATTTTAAAAACAATTTATATCTCGATGCAGGACTTTCTGTAAAACAAGATGTTGCGTCAACAGAAAATCTGGCTTGGCTGAATCAATTTGGGACTTTAGGAACTTTTCTTAAAAACGACATTAAACTGATAAAAAGGAACAAAAGATCTAAAACAACGATTTTCATGAGTGTTTTGTTTTTGTTTTACGGATTTCTCTTTTTCGGAAATTCTCATCAGCCTCCCGTAATGCACATTTTTGCTGGCATTTTTGTTTCGGGCGGATTTTTGTTTGTATTTGGACAGTTTGTACCAAGCTGGGACAGTTCATATTATCAATTAATGATGACACAAAATATTCCGTATCGAGGTTACATTACTTCAAAATGGTGGCTCATTGTTATTGTAACTTTTCTCTCTACGATATTGGCTTCTTTTTATTTGTTTTTAGGATGGGAAATTTATCTCACAATTGTAGTTGGAGCAATTTATAACATTGGGGTCAATTCTCATTTAGTGCTTCTTGGCGGTGCATTTACCAAAACACCAATAGATTTAAGTAACGCTGGAGGTGCTTTTGGAGATAAAAAAGCTTTTAATGTAAATGCAATGTTATTGACGCTTCCAAAAATTTTACTGCCTTTGGGGCTTTATGCAATTGGACTTTATTTGAATAATAAAAATCTTGGTTTAGCATTGGTTGCCGGAGCTGGAGTTTTAGGATTTGTGTTAAAAGAAAAAGTATTTTCATTAATAGAAAGAAGATACAAAATTGAAAAGTACAGTACAATAAGTGCTTATAAACAAAAGAGTTAATTTGATAATTAGAGAATTTGGCAATTAGAAAATCCAAATAAAAAAGACAATTTTTTAATCTAAAATCAACAATCTAAAATCTACAATTACATCATGATACAAGTAAATCAACTTTCAAAAAAATATAACGGAACTACAGTTTTAAACATTAGCAATTTAGAAATCCCAAAAGGACAGAGCTTTGGCTTGGTGGGGAATAACGGAGCAGGAAAAACAACATTTTTCAGTTTGCTTCTAGATCTTATCCAGCCTTCAACAGGATATATAAAAAGTAATAATATTCAGGTAAATACAAGTGAAAACTGGAAATCTTTTACAGGATCTTTTTTAGATGAAAATTTCCTTATCGGATATTTGACTCCAGAAGAATATTTTTATTTCATCGGAGATTTACGAAACCAGAACAAAGCAGATATAGATGCATTATTAGCGAAACATGAAGAATTTTTTAACGGTGAAATTTTAAAGAACAAAAAATACCTTCGTGATTTATCTAAAGGGAATCAGAAAAAAGTGGGAATTATTGCGACGCTTATTGGAAATCCAGAAGTTGTAATTTTAGACGAACCATTTGCTAATCTGGATCCGACTACAGTTAGCAGATTAAAAAAAATTATTAGAGAATTAGCCGATAATCCAAATGTAACGGTTTTGGTTTCAAGCCACGATTTACAGCATACAGTAGAGGTTTGTGATCGAATAGTTGCCCTTAATAAAGGAGAAATTGTAAAAGATATTCAGACCTCAAAAGAGACCTTACAAGAACTAGAGTTGTTTTTTGCTGTGTAAGAATTTCTATATTTCAAAAAGAAGCGTATTTTTACAAGTGATTATACTAAAATTGGTTTTTAGTAGTTATGTGTTTTAAACTCTTTTCTATTGAAAAAGAATACTCTTAAATATAGTTTTATTCCCATTTTTTTATTCTTTTTGATAGCTTGTTCTACCAAAAAAAATACCTTTTTGGCTCGAAGTTCTCACTCGATTGGGACAAAATATAATATTCTTTATAACGGAGGAATTGGTCTTGATAAAGGTTTAAAGTCTATTCAGGCCAATAACGAAGATAATTTTTGGAAACAGCTGCCAATTGAGAAAATGCAGTTTGATGAAAATTTTTCTGAAGGCGAAAAAGCTAAAAATCCTGATTTTGAAAAAGCAGAAACTAAAGCTACAAAAGCCATTCAAAAACACTCCATGAATATTGGCGGTAGAGAAAGAAACTGGCAGATTGATGAAGCGTATCTTATGCTTGGAAAAGCAAGATATTATGACCAGCGATTTATTCCAGCAATTGAGGCGTTCAATTATATTTTATACAAATATCCAGAAAGCAATAATATTTATACCGCAAAAATTTGGCGAGAAAAAACCAATATGCGCTTAGGTAATGATGCAATTGCGCTTAAAAACATTAAACTTTTACTTAAAAAAACAGATTTAGATAAACAGACTTACGCAGATGCCAATGCACTTTTGGCAGAAGCTTTTCTTAATTTGGAACAAAAAGATAGTGCTGTTTCTAGACTTAGGGTTGCAGAACAATTTACAAGAAATAATGAAGAACGTGCAAGATACCGTTTTATTCTTGGCCAAATGTATCAGGCTGAAGGAAAACGTGACAGCGCCATTTACTTCTATGATGCCGTTATTGATTTAAACAGAAAGGCAGATCGTAAATATATGATGCACGCTTACGCGAAAAAAGCGCAATTGTTTGATTACGCGAAAGATAATGATACAATTTTCTTAAAGACATTTAATAAATTGGTGACTGATCGTGAAAATCGTCCTTATTATGATGTTCTTTTTTATGAAATGGGAGTTTATTATGATAAAAAGAAAGATCAGGAAAATGCCTTGAAGTTTTACAATAAATCTTTAGGAAGAAAATCTAAAGACCCATATTTGATGGCTTCTGCCTATAGAAATATTGGAAATATGTATTTTAAAAATACAGATTACTCAATGGCAGCCAAATACTATGACAGTACTTTGGTAAAACTGGATCCTAAAACTAGAGAATTCGCTTTTATAGAAAAAAATAGAAAAAATCTTGATGACGTAATTAAATACGAAGCTATTGCAAAACGCAACGACAGTATTATTAAGGTATACAATTTGCCGCCAAACGAAAAGAAAGATTATTTCGAAAATTATATTGCCGAGCTTAAAAAGAAAGACGAAGCAAAACGCCTTTTAGAAGAAAAAGAAAAAGAGCGATTGGCCAATATTGATCGAAATTCCCAAGCAGATTTTTCAGGAAACGGAGCTGTTAATCCCAATTCTCTAGGTAAACTAGCAGAACCAGAAGGAATTGGCATGCCTCCTGGCGGTAATGATAATGCAAGCACTTTTTATTTTTACAATCCGACAACTGTTGCTTATGGAAAACTACAGTTTAAAAAAATGTGGGGAAGCAGAACATTGGGCGGTAATTGGAGATTGGCAGGAGTAAAATCTGCAAACGATGCGGCAATGAACGACACTATTAATACGAAAGAAGTTGCCAATGCACTAAAAGACACTATTGTTCCTGAAAAATATACTGTAGCTTATTATGTAGGACAGCTTCCAACTTCGCAAGCTGCTATGGACAGTATCGGTAAAGAGCGTAATTTTTCATACTATCAATTAGGACTTATATATAAGGAGAAGTTTAAAGAATATAATCTGGCTAGCGACAAACTAGAGCAGTTGCTTAAAAATAATCCTGAAGAAAAATACGTATTGCCATCGATGTATAATCTGTACAAAATTTATCAGATTACAAATCCGGCAAAAGCAGAAGCCATAAAAGCTGAAATTTCTACAAAATATCCAGATTCGAGATATGCTCACATTTTAAACAATAAAGAAGACGATCCAAATTCTAGTCCTGATAAAGAATACCAAAAATGGTATAAACTTTTTGAAGAAGAGAAATTCGACGAAGTCTTAGCTAATATTGATAACCTGATTAATCAATATTCGGGAGATGACATTGTATCGAAATACGAATTGTTAAAAGCCAATACTTTAGGAAAAGTAAACGGTTTAGAAGCCTATAAAAAAGGACTTGAGAATGTGGCAGACAATTACCCAAATAGTGAAGAAGGCAAAAATGCCAGAGAAATTCTTGAGAAACAAGTACCTGTTTTAGAAAAACTTAGTTTTACAACAACTGACACTAAAAACTGGAAAATATTATATCGTGTTTCTAATAACGACACGAAAGCTGTTAAAAGAATTGAAGAAGCAATCCGAGTATTTTTATTAGTTGAAAATTACGAAAGATTGACAACATCTTTGGATAAATACAATAAAACAGAAAGCTTTGTAGTTATTCATGGTTTAAAATCTGAGGCTTACGCAAATGACGTTGCTGGAGTTTTCAGAGATGATAAAAAATACAAAATCCCAGATCAGGCAATAATAATATCAAATGATAATTATAAAATCGTTCAGATCAAAAAGAATTTAGACGCATACTTGACCCCGAAAACCCCTTAAATCTTAACCGCCATGTTTGAAAAAGTAAAGAAAAATGGAACTGAACAATTAGGAAGAACAAATAGAATTGTTGAAGGAACATCAATAGTAGGAGATATAGTCTCAAAAGCCGATTTTAGATTAGACGGCGAATTGATTGGAAACTTTACTTCGCAAGGCAAAATAGTGATTGGGGCCAAAGGAGCTGTTAAAGGAGAAATAATTTGTAATAATGCTGATATTGAAGGAGAGTTTCACGGAAAGATAAAAGTTCTAGAAACCCTTAATATTAAATCGACTGCTCAAATACACGGAGAAGTGGCAGTAGGAAAACTTTCGATAGAACCAGGAGCCGATTTCACAGCAACCTGCACGATGCTTGCCCATTCGAACCCTGTAATCATGCTAGAAGATGGAAAAGGAACCGAATAATAATAGAAGAAATAAATGGCTCGCATTTATTAACATTCCTTTTCAAATGGGAGTCATTATTTTTGTATTCTCCTATTTCGGGACTTGGCTTGACGAAGAACATCCGAGCCCGAAAGTTTATTATAATACCATTTTTGTACTAGTCGGAGTTGGAGTTGCATTATATAATGTAATCCGACAAGTAAATGATATCAATAAAACAAAGTAGTTTGTATGTAAAACGTCTTGAGATAAAAGTTGCATCTTTGCACAAAAATTATTTCAAATGCTTTCAAAAAATTACAAACCGATTTTTTATTTGTTATGTCTTGCTTTAGGAACCTATATTCTACATAAAGCCGTTTTTTTCTTTAGTGAAATTAATACAGAGAAATTTCATTACAGTTTAGAATTACTGTACATATCATTTTTCGCAATTTCATCTTTATTATACCTTATATTATTAGTAGTAAAAAAGAAGAATTTTGAAATCGTTGGAATGACGTTTTTATTCGGGACTTTTACACAAATGTTATTAGCCTATTTAGTTCTGCAGCCAATTTTAAAAAATCAAACTGGGGAAACCAATATTGAAAAAGTCAGTTTTTTTATAACATTTGTGCTGTTTTTGTTATTTCAGACGCTTTTAACTGTCCGATTATTAAATGAAAAGCCTTAAAATAACAATTCTTTAAAACAAGGTTTAAAAATAATTTTTCATATCCTTTTGAATATTAATAAAAAATGTACCTTTGCACCAAATTTTAGAAACGTAAAAAAATAAGATTTTCCACGATATGGTGATTTCAAACAAACCACTCAGCTTTATTCTTGCTGCTTTTGTAGCTTCTCTACCGATTATGGGTTTTGCAAATCCAGAGAATGACTCGACGCATGTTCAAACTGAAACTGCTCATGAAGAGAAAGTAGTTTCACATAATGCTCACGAAGAAGGAGAGCATGTTGCTCTTGACCCAAAGGCAAAAGTGGATGCTTTTATTGATCACCACTTACAAGATTCTCATGACTTTGTTTTCTTTTCAGACGAAAAAGAAAATAAACACTACGGTTTTTCATTACCAGTTATCCTTATTGATGGAGGTTTAAAAGTTTTCTCTTCTTCAAAATTACACCACGGAGAAGAAGTTGCAGAAGTTGATGGTAGCTACTACAAATTAGTTCACGGTAAAATTTACAAAACGGATGCTGCTGGAACAATCAACTTTGATGAGCACGGTCATCCATCAAACGAAAAACCATTAGATTTTTCGATTACTAAAAATGTTGTTTCAATGCTTTTCGTATCAGTATTATTGTTCTTCATGTTTACTGGTTTAGCAAAATCATACAAAAAAGGACCAATCCCAACAGGATTTGGTAGAGTTTTAGAACCACTTGTAATTTTCATCAGAGATGAAATTGCAGTTCCAAATATTGGAGAGAAAAAATACCGTAAATATATGGGTTACCTATTAACTGTATTTTTCTTTGTTTGGATCTTAAACTTATTAGGAATGACTCCGCTAGGAATCAACGTAACAGGAAACATTGCTATTACAGTTTGTTTGGCAGCATTTACATTTATCATTACTCAATTTAGTGCAAACAAAGATTATTGGGGACACATCTTCTGGATGCCAGGAGTACCAGTTCCAATGAAAATTATCTTAGCTCCAATTGAGGTTTTAGGAACATTAACAAAACCATTCGCATTATTAATTCGTTTGTACGCAAACATTACTGCAGGTCACGTAGTAATCATGAGTTTAATTGCAATGATCTTTGTTGGAAAAAATTTAGCAGCAGATTTACCAATCTCATTAGGATTAACTTTGTTTATCTCTGTTATTGAAGTTTTAGTTGCATTTTTACAAGCGTTTATCTTCACAATGTTATCATCATTGTTTATTGGTATGGCTGTTCAAGATCATGATCACGCTCACCACCACGAAGACGAAACTGCGATTATTTAATTTTAGAAGTTTAATTTTATATATATAAATAGTTATGGGAACAATTCCAACTTTAGTAGGTGCTGGTTTAGTAGTAATCGGTGCAGGTTTAGGTTTAGGTAAAATCGGTGGATCTGCTATGGACGCTATTGCTCGTCAGCCAGAAGCTGCTGGTAAAATTCAAACTGCGATGATTATTATCGCGGCTTTATTAGAAGGTTTAGCATTCGCTGCTTTAATCTTAGGAAAATAATAAAGAGAGAAATAACAGCATCTTTAACGGTTGGTTAAAGATGTTGTTACTTTTAAAAAAGAAATTAAATATTTAATATAGTTATATAAAATGGATAAGTTAATTAACGATTTTTCATTCGGATTATTCTTCTGGCAAGCTTTAATCTTGGTAATATTGATTTTACTTTTAGTAAAATTTGCTTGGAAACCAATTATGGAATCTATTACTGCAAGAGAAGAAGGTATTAAAAATGCATTGCTTTCTGCTGAAAATGCAAAGAGAGAAATGGAAAACTTACAAGCTGACAATCAAAGAATTTTGAATGAAGCTCGTGCTGAACGTGACGCGATGTTGAAAGAAGCTCGCGAAATGAAAGAGAAAATGATTGCTGATTCTAAAAACGAAGCTCAAGAAGCTGGTCAAAAAATGATTGATCAAGCTAAAGCGGCTATCGAAAGCGAAAAAAATGCTGCAATGGCAGAATTGAAATCTCAAGTTTCTTCTCTATCATTAAGTATTGCTGAGAAATTATTGAAAGAAGAATTATCTAACAAAGAATCTCAAACTAAATTGGTTGAGAAAATGTTAGGTGACGTAAAGTTAAACTAAGATTATGGCAGGTACAAGAGCAGCAATTCGTTATGCAAAAGCAATTCTGGACTTAGCAAACTCTAAAGGTGTTGCCGAAGCTGTAAATAACGATATGAAATCAATTGCAAATGCAATTGAGACAAATACAGAATTGAGTACATTTATTCAAAACCCAACAACAACTGTTGAAGTTAAAGAAAGTGCTCTTTTAGAAGTTTTTGCAAATGTAAATGGAGTAACAAAAGGATTGTTCCGTTTATTATTTGAAAACAAAAGATTTGAAATTCTAGATGCAATTGCAGTAGAATACAATAAATTATTTGATGTAAACAATGGAGTTGAAGTAGCAAAAGTTACAACAGCAATTCCAATGGATGCTGCTTTAGAAGCTAAAGTTTTAGCAAAAGTTGCAACATTATCAGATAAAAAAATTACAATTGAAAATATTGTAGATCCTTCAATCATTGGTGGATTTATTTTGAGAATAGGAGATAATCAATACAATGCTTCTGTTGCAAACAGATTACAAGTATTAAAAAGAGAGTTAAGTAATTAGTTTTATAACACAAAAAGTGTCTAAATTATAAATTAAGATGGCGGAAATCAAACCTGCTGAAATTTCAGCAATATTAAGAAAGCAAGTAGAAGGTTTTGAATCTGGTGCTACGCTAGAGGAAGTAGGAACAGTACTTCAAGTTGGAGACGGTATTGCTCGTGTTTACGGGCTATCTAATGTACAATATGGAGAGTTAGTAGAATTTGATAACGGTATGGAAGGTATCGTATTGAATCTTGAAGAGGATAATGTTGGGGTTGTATTATTAGGGCCATCAACTGGACTTAAAGAAGGATCTACTGCAAAAAGAACTCAACGTATTGCTTCTCTTAAAGTAGGTGAGCAAATGGTAGGGCGTGTTGTTAACACTCTTGGTTTTCCAATTGATGGAAAAGGACCAATTGGTGGTGACTTATACGAAATGCCTTTAGAAAGAAAAGCACCTGGAGTTATCTTCCGTCAGCCAGTAACTGAACCATTACAAACTGGAGTAAAAGCAGTTGATGCTATGATCCCAGTTGGACGTGGACAGCGTGAGCTTGTAATCGGTGACCGTCAAACAGGTAAATCAACTGTTTGTATCGATACAATCTTAAATCAAAAAGAATTTTACGATGCAGGAAAACCTGTATTCTGTATATATGTTGCAATTGGACAAAAAGCTTCAACTGTAGCAGGAATCGCAAAAATGTTAGAAGAAAAAGGAGCAATGGCTTATACAGTTATCGTTGCTGCTAATGCTTCTGACCCAGCTCCAATGCAAGTTTATGCTCCATTCGCTGGTGCTGCTATTGGAGAGTACTTCAGAGATTCTGGTCGTCCAGCTCTTATCGTTTATGATGATTTATCTAAACAAGCTGTTGCTTACCGTGAGGTTTCTCTTTTATTAAGAAGACCACCGGGACGTGAGGCTTACCCTGGAGACGTTTTCTACTTACACTCTCGTTTATTAGAGCGTGCTTGTAAAGTAATCGCTGATGATGGTATCGCTAAAAACATGAACGATTTACCAGATTCTATTAAATCTATCGTAAAAGGTGGTGGTTCATTAACTGCTTTACCAATTATCGAAACTCAAGCTGGTGACGTTTCTGCATATATCCCAACAAACGTAATCTCTATTACAGATGGTCAGATTTTCCTTGATGGAGATTTGTTCAACTCTGGGGTTCGTCCTGCAATTAACGTAGGTATCTCTGTATCTCGTGTTGGAGGTAATGCACAGATTAAATCAATGAAAAAAGTTTCTGGAACATTAAAATTAGACCAAGCTCAATTCCGTGAATTAGAGGCTTTCGCTAAATTTGGTTCTGACTTAGATTCTGTTACTTTAAACGTAATCGAAAAAGGAAAAAGAAACGTTGAGATCTTGAAACAAGGTTTAAATGATCCTTATCCTGTTGAAAACCAAGTTGCAATTATTTACGCTGGATCTAAAAACTTATTAAGAAACGTTCCTGTAAATAAAGTAAAAGAATTCGAAGCTGATTTTATCGCTTACTTAAATAGTAAACATAAAGATACGCTTAACGCTTTGAAAGCTGGTAAACTTGATGACGCAATTACAGACGTTATCGAAAAAGCAGCAAAAGAAGTTTCAGCAAAATATAACTAATTAGATAATTCGTTAATTAGATAATTAGATAGTGTTAAGCATTATTCTAATTATCTAATTTTCAGATTGTCACATTTTCTAATTAATAGATGGCAAATTTAAAGGAAATCCGTAATAGAATTACTTCCGTTTCATCGACGATGCAGATTACATCGGCTATGAAAATGGTTTCTGCTGCAAAGCTGAAGAAAGCACAAGATGCAATCACTGCAATGCGTCCTTATGCCGAGAAATTAACGGAGTTATTGCAAGACCTTTCTGCAACACTAGAGGGTGAAGTAGGAGGAGATTACACTACACAACGTGAAGTAAAAAAAGTATTGTTGGTAGCTATAACTTCTAATAGAGGTTTATGCGGTGCTTTCAATTCAAATATTATTAAAGAGATTAAAAACCGTACAGAGTTTTATGCTGGAAAGCAAGTTGACGTTTTTGCCATTGGTAAAAAAGGTGGAGATGCTTTAGTTAAAACGCATAAAATCCACGGTCATCATAATGCAATTTATGATCATTTGACTTTTGAAAATGTTGCTGGAATTGCAGATAATTTAACTCAAAAGTTTTTAACTGGTGAATACGACAGAATTGAGTTAGTATACAATCAGTTTAAAAATGCTGCGACTCAAATTGTTCAAGTAGAACAGTTTTTACCGTTAGCACCAATTAATACTGATGCAACGGCAGCTTCTGGAGATTACATTTTTGAGCCAGGAAAAGAAGAAATTGTATTGGCTTTAATTCCAAAGTCTTTAAAAACACAATTGTACAAAGGTATTCGTGATTCATTTGCTTCTGAGCATGGAGCGCGTATGACTGCAATGCACAAAGCAACAGATAATGCAACAGCATTAAGAAACCAATTGAAATTAACTTATAACAAAGCTCGTCAGGCTGCGATTACAAGTGAGATTTTGGAGATTGTTGGTGGAGCAGAAGCTTTAAACGGATAATCGATTCCATAATATACAAAAAGAAAGCCAGCGTTAGCTGGCTTTTCTTTTTTATTGGAAGTTTTATTCTTTTTTAAAAATACTTTTATAAAATGGTGATTCTCAAATTATCATTAAGTTGAGAATCACTACCATTTTATAAAAATAGACAGATTGACTCTGTGTGCTTTGTCTTTCATGGGAACAAACTAGCTTTATTAATCCCAATGCTCTGTTTTTTTAAGGGTTACAATACAGCAGAATCAATCCCTTGTGCTTTGTCTTTTGTGGGAACAAACAAGCTTTATCAGTCCCAGTGCTCTGTTTTTATTAGGGTTACAATACAGCTGAATCAATCCCTTATGCTTTGTCTTTTATGGGAACAAACAAGCTTTATCAGTCCCAGTGCTTTCTTTTTTTGAAGGGTTGTATCTAGCTTTCCCAATCCCTTTGTAACAAATTTAAAAAAAGACTGTTAAAAAAATGTTACATAATTTTCATCTCTATTTTATATATTTCACATGTTGTGTTAAAAAATCATACATAATTATCTTAATATAAGTGTTTTAAGAATAGTTTCTGTCAAGGATTTCCTTTTTTTGTTAAGTTTAATTTATTTTCAAAGAGCAAAACCTGTTCTCCTAGTCTATATTTTAAGTATTTTTGAATCCTATTTCTATAAACAATGGCCTTACAAATAAAAGAGCTTAAAACCATTGAAGATATGGTAGCTCAAATCCATACGATTCGATTTTTATATCCAAATATATCTATTGAGAAATATGAAACATTTCTGGCTGAAATGCTCCCGCATAATTATATTCAAATTGCAGTATTTGAAGATGACATTTGTCTGGGTCTGACTGGCTGTTGGTCGGCAACAAAACTTTGGACTGGAAAATATCTTGAGATTGACAATTTTGTTGTTAATCCAGAATATCGATCTAAAGGAATTGGAAAAATGCTGACCGATTATATAGAGAAAAAAGCCATTGAGTTAAATTGCAGCAGTATCGTTTTAGATGCATTTACAGGGAATTTTGGAGCACATCGATTTTATTATAATCAGGGTTATGCTCCGAAAGGATTTCATTTTGTGAAAATTTTGGACGAAAAGAAATTAACGGTTTAAAAACAATAGAAGTTTTCTTTATTGCATCAACAAAAACACCATTAAACAAAAGAAATGGTTATTTTTGTCTTACAAACATTATTAGAATTATATTTTGGGATTATATAAAAATCTATTCAAGCAAACGGCAATTTACGGACTGGCTACAGTTTTACCGAGAATGCTGAGTTTTTTATTAGTGAGATTATATACTGGAATTTTGCCTACAGCTGAGTATGGTGAAGTTTCGATTGTATTGTCTTGGATGGTTTTCTTTAACGTGGTGCTTTCTTATGGAATGGAAACGGCATTTTTTAGGTTCTATAGTGCCGAAGAGGACAAGAAAAATGTAATCGCAACTTCTACCATTTCTATATTTTGGACCTCAATAATCTTTCTTTTTGCTGGATTGATTTTTAGAAATACACTAGCAAATTTAGCCGAAGTTGATGTTCAATACATTACTTATACGGTATGGATTTTAGTTTTAGACGCACTAGTTTTAATTCCATTTTCAAAACTTAGAGCCAATCAGAGACCAATGGTTTATGCGGCTATCAAGATTGGAAATGTTGTTATAAACTTATTGCTGAATATATTTTTCTTGATGTATCTTCCAAAATTGGCAGAGGCAAACCCAAATTCTATTTGGGATAATTTATATGTTCAAAATTTCCAGATTGCTTATATTTTCATTGCCAATCTTCTGGCAAGTTTAGCAACTTTTGTGGTACTTTCTCCAAATTATCTTTCGCTTGGACGAAAATTCGATCCCGTACTTTGGAAAAAAATGATGAAATACGGACTTCCTATTTTGGTTGCCGGATTGGCTTTTGCAGTAAATGAACATTTCGATAAAATTCTATTAGGATATTTACTTCCTGAAAACTTGGCAAAATCTGAAGTTGGAGCCTATTCTGCCTGCTACAAATTAGGATTGTTTATGGTTCTTTTTGCTACAGCTTTTAGATTAGGAATTGAGCCTTTCTTTTTTAGTCATGCCAAAAATGAAAATGCTCCCCAGACTTACGCGGTAATTACGAAATACTTTGTGATTTTGGGATCATTAATTTTATTAGGAGTAATTGTTTTTGCAGACGTTTTAAAATATTTATTATTAGATAACAAATCGTATTGGGAAGCTATGAAAGTTGTGCCATTAATTATTTTGGCAAATTTCTTTTTGGGTATCTACAACAATTTATCGGTTTGGTACAAATTAACAGACAAAACAAAAATTGGAGCTTACATTTCTATTGTTGGAGCTATTGTTACCTTAATTTTAAATTATCTTTTAATTCCAAAATACAGCTATTACGGATCTGCAATTGCAACTATTTCAGCTTACGGAAGTATGATGCTTATTTCTTATGTTTTAGGAAATAAATACTATCCAATTCCTTATGATATGAACAAGATTGGTGCTTATTTAGGCGTTTCAATAGTATTTTCAATAATCTCATTTTACGGATTTAGAGAAAAATATTATGTTGGAATTCCGCTTCTTTTAATCTTTATGTACATGGTTTACCATTTTGAAAAAGATACTATTAAAGGAATAATGAAAAGAAAATAAGACGCTTTAAAAAATTATATTCAAAAAATGAAAATTCAAATTATCAATAAATCACAGCACGATTTACCAAACTACGAAACGATTGCTTCTGCAGGAATGGATCTGCGTGCCAATATTATAGAACCAATTACGTTAAAACCTTTAGAAAGAACTATTGTAAAAACAGGACTTTTTATCGAGTTGCCGATTGGTTATGAAGCACAAGTAAGACCAAGAAGCGGACTGGCTGCTAAAAAAGGCGTAACGGTTTTGAATTCGCCAGGAACTGTTGATGCAGATTACAGAGGAGAAATCGGAGTAATTTTAGTAAATTTATCTAATGACGATTTTGTAATCGAAAATGGAGAGCGAATTGCACAGCTGATTATTGCAAAACACGAAAGAGCTGAATGGATTGAAGTTGAAACACTTTCTGAAACATCAAGAGGTGAAGGAGGCTTTGGAAGCACTGGAGAAAAATAATAGAAAAACAAAGACCAAACCCAATGAAGATTTTTAGAGATCTTCCCATAAAAATCAAATAAAGAATGAAAATAATTGTGCCAATGGCAGGCCGCGGATCAAGATTGAGGCCTCATACATTAACGGTTCCAAAACCTTTAATTCCAGTTGCAGGGAAATCTATCGTACACCGTTTAGTTGAAGATATTGCCAAAATATTAAAAGAACCAATTGAAGAAGTTGCTTTTATTTTAGGAGACGAAGCTTTCTTTGGAGATGATGTTGTAGCAAGTTTAGAAGATCTAGCAAAAGGATTAGGAGCAAAAGCTTCCATCTATCGTCAAGATCAGCCACTAGGAACTGGACACGCTATTATGTGTGCAAAAGAATCTCTTTCTGGTCCAGCTGTAATTGCTTATGCAGATACTTTAATTAGAGCAGATTTTGAATTAGATCCAGAAGCAGATGCGGTAATCTGGGTAAAACAAGTAGATCAGCCAGAGGCTTTTGGTGTTGTAAAACTGAACCAAAATAATGAAATTATAGAATTGGTTGAAAAACCAAAAGAGTTTGTTAGTGACTTAGCTGTTATCGGAATTTATTATTTTAAAGAAGTTGGAATTTTGAGAAATGAACTTCAAAATGTTTTAGATAATAATATTCAGAATGGTGGAGAATACCAGATTAATGATGGTATCAAAGCGATGATGGCAAACGGAAAAGTTTTCAAAACAGGAAGCGTAGATGAGTGGATGGATTGTGGTAACAAAGACGTTACAGTTGAAACAAACACAAGAATGCTTGGTTTTCTTCACAATGATGGAGAGCATTTAGTAGATTATGGTGTGACTTTAGAAAATTCAACAATTATTCCTCCTTGTTATATTGGAGAAAATGTTGTTCTGAAAAACACGACAATAGGTCCAAATGTTTCTCTTGGAAAAGGATGCCACGTGTCAGACAGTACAATCAAAAATAGTTTGATCCAGACTTATTCTCAAATTAAAAATGCTGCTTTAGACAATGCAATGATCGGAAATCATGTAAGTTACGATGGAAAATTTACAAGCATCAGCATTGGAGATTACGCTGTTTTAGAATAAAATAAAAATTGAGAAAGTTTCGTTTTGTTTAAAATGTAATTTTTAGAAATGATTAAAAAAGGAGTTTTTACAATATTGGTTTTTGCTTTATTCAGCACATCATTTTCGGTTTTTGCTCAGACAGAACCCGAGGATATTGCTATGGCAACAGACGAATATCAAGACTCATTTTATGAATCATTAAAACAAAAAGGAATTGAAAATTATGATAAAGCCATTGTATCATTGGAGAAATGTATTAAACTTAAACCCAATGATGCAGTTGCTTATTTTGAATTAGGAAAAAACTATTTTGCGCTTAAAGAATATCAAAATGCACAAACCGCTTTTGAGAAAGCCACACAGCTTGATCCTAAAAACAAATGGTTCTGGCTTGGAATTTACGATGTAAGTTACGAGACAAAAAACTATCCTTTGGCGATTGAAATTATTCAAAAAATAATTGTTTTTGACGAAGAATATAAAGATGACTTGATTTCGTTGTACATGATTACCAATCAGTACGATAAGGCATTGATCGCGATTAACGAAATGAACGATAAGTTCGGAAAATCTTCTGATCGCGAAATTTACAAGGCTCAGATTTTATCGCAAGGGAAATATCAGAATGCTGAAATTGACAATCTAATTCAGCAGATTAAAAAAGATCCGAAAGAAGAATCCAATTATTTGAATCTTATTTTATTGTATTCAAAAAACAATGAAAATGAGAAATCGCTGGAAGTAGCAAAACAGCTGGCTAAAGAAATTCCAAATTCAGAATGGGGACAGGTGAGTTTGTTCAAAACCTACTTAGATGCCAATCAGGCAGATAAAGCTATAAAATCGATGAACGTGATTTTGGCAAGTTCAAAAATCGATTCAAAAATCAAACATAGAACTTTGAATGAATTTTTGATTTATGTAAATAAAAATCCACAGTATTCTGCCGATTTAGAAAAAGCTATTTCTTATTTTGATAATGATAAGAATGTTGATGTCGCCAAAGAAATTGGAAAATTTTACCATAGCAAAGGACAGTTTGAAAATGCTATTAAATATTATGAAAAAGATTTAAAAGCGAATTCAGATACAGATCTTGAAACTAATATGTTATTGCTGGATGCTTATGCGCAGGCAAAACAATACGAGCCAATGACCAAAAGAGCTATGATGCTGATTGAAGTTTATCCAAGTCAGGCTCAATTTTACTATTATGCTGGTTTAGGGAGCAATCAGCAGAAACAATTTAAAAATGCAAAAACCGTCTTAGAAATGGGTCTTGATTATGTAGTGGATGACGTAAAATTAGAATCAAATTTTAATATTCAGTTAGGAGAGGCATACAATGGATTGGGAGATGCGAAGAAAAAAGAGGAATACTTTTTGAAGGCAAATGAATTATTAAAAAAGAAAAAATAAAATTTAGATGAAAAAATATATATCAATACTAGTATTGTCTATTGCCGTAGTTTCATGCAAATCCAAAGCAGTAGCAGTGCAAGGAAATACAAGCCAGACAATTGTAGAGAAAGAAGACAAAAAAGTAATTGAAAAACATTACGACAACAAGTTAGATTTTTCGACTTTGTACATAAAAGCAAGTGCAAAATATGTTGATGAAAAGCAAAGCCAGAATGTTACAGCTGAAATTAGAATTGAAAAAGACAAGCAGATTCTAATAAGTGTTCGTTTTTTAGGAATCACAATGGCTAAAGCTTTAATAACTCCTGATGCAGTGAGTTATTATGAGAAAATAAACAGTACTTATTACGAAGGAGATTTTACTAGTTTAAGTAAATGGTTAGGAACAGATTTAGATTATAGTAAAGTTCAAAATCTATTGGTTGGAGAAGCTTTTGACGATTTAAGAAAAGGAAAATATACTCAAACAATCGTAGATAATTTATTCAGACTTGACGAAGAAAAAGATGCTAATTTAAAAAAGACTTTTTTCTTGGATGGAGAGAAATATTTAATTCAGAAAGAAGAGATTTCGCAACCATCTGAAAATAGAACATTACAGATTGCTTACTCAGACAGCAAAACTTTTGATCAAGGGATACTTCCAACGAGTATAGAAATCAATGCCGTTCAGCCAAAAGGCAAAACAAGTATTAATTTGAATTACAACAATATTTCATTTAATGAACAACTTACTTTTCCTTATAGCGTTCCGAGCGGTTATAAAAAGATGACAATTAAGTAAATTTGCAAAAATAAAAACAGAAACATGCCAAAATTTCTCCTAAGTCTAGTTTTAATTTGTGCCACTACATTTGTATGGGCGCAGGATTCTCAGCAAGAAAAACTGGAGCAGCGTAAAGCTCAAATTCAGCAGGAAATCAGAGATAACGAAAAGATGTTGCAATCTGTTCGAAAAAAAGAGAAATCTGCCGTAAACGAATATTTAATTCAGGCAAATAAAATCAAACTTAAAGAGAAATTAATCAATACAACGGCAAAACAAGAAAGGCTGATTAGTAATGATATGTACATTAATCAGGTTCAGGTAAATAAACTTAAAAAAGAACTAAAAGTTTTAAAAGAAGACTATGCTGAGATGATTTTAAAATCATACAAAAGCCGTTCTGAGCAAAGCCGAGCAATGTTCATTTTATCTTCTGAAAGTTTTTTGCAAGCTTATAAAAGAGCACAATATTTAAAGCAATATACTGCATTCAGAAAAAATCAAGGTCTTGAAATTCAATCAAAAACAGCTCAGTTAGTTGATTTTAATGCTAAATTGGATGGGCAGAGACAAGTAAAAAAGAAGATTATTGCTGAAAATCAAAAGGAGAAAGTTACTCTAGAAGCAGAGAAAAAAGAGCAGCAGAAATTGGTTAATGCCCTTAAAAAAGATAAAAATAAAATTGCTGCTGATATTCGATCAAAACAAAATGAAGCGAAGAGAATTGACAAACAGATTGACCGATTAATCCGTGAAGCGATTGCAGAAGCAAATAGAAAAGCGGCAGCCGAAAGAGCAAAAGCAAATCCAGGTTCTAGTGAAGCAAAAGCACCAGTTTCTTCTTCAAAAATCGCACTAACTCCAGAAGATAAAATTCTAGCAGCAGACTTTAAAGCAAACAGAGGAAGATTGCCTTGGCCAGTAGAAAAAGGATTTATTTCGCTTGGTTATGGAGATCAACCACACCCGCTACATCCTTCAATCACTGTTCATAATTCTGGAGTTGAGATTACTACAGAGGATGGAGCAAGCGCTAGAGCAGTATTTGCTGGAGAAGTTTCTAAAGTTATCGTATTGTCGCCAGTAAATAAAGCAGTTGTGATTCAGCATGGAGATTACTTTACGGTATATCAAAACTTAAGTTCGGTTTCGGTAAGTCAAGGAGATAAAGTGACAACTAAACAGACTATAGGAAGAGTTAGAACAAGTGGAGATACAGGAAAAACAATTATAAAATTCCTTATTCTACAAAATACATCAAACAATAATCCGGAAGGATGGCTGCAAAGCAGATAAAAAATTAAGGGAGCATTTAGCTCCCTTTTTTATTCAATTATAATTTAATCATATTGTTCTAGAAAATATCTTACAACATCAGTAGTTGTTACAATTCCTTTTAGTTCGCCTTTATCAACAACTGGAAGAGCATGAAAATCTTCTTTCACAAAAATTTCTGCTAAATCTCGAATGATAGTATCAGATGATACTGTTTTCGGTTTCGAAGTCATAACTTGAGAGATGGTTAGCATTTCTAGTATCGCTTCATCGGCATTTTGTTGACCTTCAAACAAAGCACCAAAAGTCAATCGGTTAATATCTGTTCGGCTGATTATTCCAATTACTTCCTTACCTTTTACAATTGGAATGTGACGGATTGTATTTGCTTTTAATTTTTCGACTACTGTTTTAAGATCATCTTTTTCGTTTGCAGTAACTACAGTTTTTGTCATAATGTGACTGATTGGTTCTCTTTTTTTCATAATATTTTGGCTTTTATTTTATATTAAAGGTGTAAAATATTTCAGACAATAAATATGATTTTTATCATCTTTAAATATTGAAATAGAGAGAATTAAAAAGGACGAATTAGCGTTATTTAGCAAAAGAAATGAAGTTATTTTGAAGAAAACGATATCAGAATATAAAAATCATTTCATTGTTCATTTGAAATTGTAGAGAGTAAAATTTAAAAGTAGTATTTTTGCAGTATGGAAACAAATAGACAGAAAAAAATAGGCGGTGTTCTTCAGAAAGATCTGGTTGACATTTTGCAAGGTGAAGTGAGAAAAAATGGAATTACAAACTTGGTAATTTCAGTATCCAAAGTAAGTGTAACTACAGATTTATCTATAGCGACAGTATATTTAAGCATTTTTCCGCAAGAAAAAGCCAAAGAAACTTTAGAAGCCATAAAAACAAATTCAAATTTAATCAAACATGATTTGTCACAGCGTGTACGTTTGCAATTACGTCGTGTTCCGAATTTGGTTTTCTTTATAGACGATTCTCTAGATTATATCGAGAAAATTGACAATGCACTTGCAGGAAAAGAAAACCCAATAGAAAATCGTGATCTTTTAGAAAAAAGAAGAAAATCATAATTTGAATTTCCCTTTATACATAGCCAAACGTTATATTTTTAGCAGCAGTAAAAATAATGCTATCAATATTATCAACCGTATTGCCAGCATGGGAATCATTGTTGGTACAATGGCTTTGTTTGTAGTTTTATCTGTTTTCAGTGGGTTAAAGGTTTTTAGTCTTTCGTTTACAAACGAAATCGATCCTGATTTAAAATTGACAAGCACTTATGGAAAATCATTTTTAATTACGCCCGATCAGGAAAATCAAATCAAAAAAATAGATGGTGTCGCTTCTTACACCAAAATTATAGAAGAACGTGTTTTGTTTTTGTTTAAAGACAAACAGCAAGTTACCTATTTAAAAGGTGTTGACAGCTTATATCCAGTTGTTAACGATATCAAGAAAAAACTTTTTAATGGTCAATGGCTAAAACCAGATAGTTTTCAAGTTGTAATTGGTTATGGTTTAGCTCAAAATTTCTCCATGGGAATTTTGGATTTTGAAAATCCGCTACAGATTTTTGCTCCAAAACCAGGAAAGGGCGGAATCGAAAATCCAGAAGAGGCTTTCAATAAAACTGATGTTTTGCCTGTTGGGATTTATTCCATCAGCGAAGATTTAGATTCAAAATACGTATTTGCAGATTTAGGTTTAGTGCAAGAATTGTTAATGTACAAGCACAATCAAATCTCGGGATTAGAATTTAAATTAAAAGAAAACGCAGATGAAAGCGCTGTAAAATCAAAACTTAATTCTATTTTTAAAAATAAGATCACTTTAAAAAATAGAGCCCAGTTAAACGAGTCTTTATACAAAATGCTCAATACTGAAAATATCGCGGTTTATCTCATATTTACCTTAGTAATCATTGTAGCACTTTTTAATTTGATTGGCGCCTTGATTATGATGATTTTAGAAAAGAAAGGAAATCTAAAAACACTTTTCAATTTAGGATCAGATATTGGTGATCTTCGAAAAATATTTTTGTTGCAAGGAACTTTATTAAGCGTATTTGGTGGCTTGATCGGACTTATTTTAGGTATTATTCTCGTGATATTACAGCAGAAATTTGAACTTATCATGATTACGCCAACTCTGGCTTACCCAGTTGTTTTTACAGTAGAAAATGTTCTTATTGTTATGACAACAATTATCTCTTTAGGGTTTGTTGCTTCGCTAATTGCAAGCAGTCGCGTAAGTAAAAAATTACTAGATTAATTTCTTCTTTAAAAATATTACTTATATTTACCGCCTTGAAAATCTACAGCATATGATTGTTTCTGCCTAATCCTATTTTATTTTTTAGAATAATTAGGATACTTACATTTTACTTTTTTAGTTCAGATTCAAGATACATCTGGACCAATTTTATCATTTATCCTAAAATATCATGACAGAAACATCTATAAAGGAAAGTTTTATTTCCAAAATTTTTACCACAATTAAACAGGCTTTAAAAGGCGACGAATCTTTTGACTATACTTCTGGGAGTATTAAAAAAGCAGTAATTCTATTGGCCATTCCAATGGTTTTAGAAATGATGATGGAATCGGTTTTTGCTTTGGTCGATTTATATTTTGTTGGACATTTGGAACACAGCAGTTTTGCTATTCAGACGGTTGGTTTAACCGAATCGGTGTTGACAGTAATTTATTCTCTCGCCATAGGAATGAGTATGGCGGCAACAGCAGTTGTAGCGAGGCGTATTGGAGAAAAAGATCCTGTTGCAGCAGCAAAAGCTGGAATGCAAGCCATTATTATAGCATTTGCAATTAATAGTGTATTAAGTATTTTCGGAATTATATACGCAAAAGAGATTTTGATTCTGATGGGTTCTTCTGTAGAATCTGCCGAACATGGTTTCCGATTTACGCAAATTATGATTGGTTCGAGCTTGTGTATTATGCTTTTGTTCTTGATAAACGGAATTTTTCGTGGAGCGGGAAATGCAGCAATTGCAATGAAAAGTCTTTGGATTGCCAATATTTGCAATATCATTTTATGTCCGATTTTAATTAATGGTTTCGGGCCAGTTCCAGCTTTCGGATTAATTGGAGCAGCTCTAGCAACTACTATTGGAAGAAGTATTGGGGTCTTGTATCAAGTTTATCATTTATTTTTTGGAAATGGAGTTTTAAAAATCAAAATACCATATTTCGCTCCAGATTTTACTCAAATAAATGCTTTAGTAAAAATTGCAGCTCCTGGAATTCTACAATTTGTAATTGCTTCTTGCAGCTGGATTTTCTTAGCGCAGTTAGTGGCAACAACTGGTGGAGACCACGGTTCTGCGGGATATCAGACTGCTTTGAGAATTATGATGTTTTTCATACTTCCCGCTTGGGGATTAAGTAATGCAGCAGCCACTTTGGTTGGACAAAACTTAGGAGCCAAACAAATCGAACGTGCAGAAAAATCGGTTTATACAACAGCCAGATATAATGTAATTTTCATGGCTTCAATCATGATTATTACTTTGGTTTTCGGGCAATATATTATTTCGTTTTTCACGAATGATCAGCAGGTAAAAACCATTGCGATTGAAGCGTTGCAGATCATGAGCATCGGATTTATTTTCTACGGAATTGGGATGGTTTTGATCAACACTTTCAATGGAGCAGGAGATACCTGGACACCAACTGGAATTAACTTCTTTGGTTTTTGGCTGTTTCAAATTCCGCTTGCTTTCGTTTTAGCGAAGCATTTCAATATGGGACCAACAGGAGTTTTTATAGCTATTCCAGTTGCAGAAACTGCGATTACTTTAGCAGGGATATTTTTCTATAAAAGAGGAAAGTGGAAACGAGTTCAAGTGTAATAAAACGAAAAAAGGCCTTCTAATTGGAAGGTCTTTTTTTATAGATTAGGATTGTTAAAAAGTAAGAAAAATAATCTATTTTTGTAAAAAACTGCTAATGAAAAGACATACTTACAATGACTCGATAAATGCGTATGAAATCGATCCCCGGTATTTGGAAGAAGGTATTGATGTAGCGGAGAAAAAAACGTATGATTCAATCCGTATAAAAGGTTTTGTTGATGACTGCGATTTTAAATGCGATTTAGATTTATCGCCTTTAAAAAATAAGACTTTTATTAAAAAGCTATCAATTGATAATTCTTTTAAACTTCAAAGTGTTAGAAATATTGAGGCCGTTTATTCTTTAAAGGAATTGTGTGATCTCACATTAGCTTTGCCGGTAGATATTGATTTTGCAGAATTAAACCAATTAGAAAAATTATACCTTAATAATGAAAGTTATAAAAATTTAAATTCTCTGATAAATTTAAAAGAGCTTTATTTTTCTAGATATTTTAAGGAAAATTGTTTTGACTTGGCTCATTTAGAAGAATTAACTTTTTTAAGATTAGATAATTCAAAGAATCTGGTTTCACTTAATGGCATTGAAAACCTGAAAAAATTAAAAAGATGTTGGTTAATGAATAATTCTAATTTATTGAATGCAGACTGTTTAGCAAAATTAGATAACTTGGAATGGTTAGCCTTGGAAGGAAGTAAAAAATTAATTGATTATTCTTTTTTGAATAATAATAAAAGTATAAAAGAATTATTAATTTCAGATTTAGATTCACTAGATTTTGTGAGAAGTATGAAGAAGGTAGAAAAAATTAATTTTTGGAATTGTAAGAGTGGCGATTTAGTACCATTATTAGAATGTCCAACTTTAAAAGAGATTTCCTTTCATCCTCAGAAAAAACATTACTCTCATAAGAAAGATGAGATAAACAACATTTTATCTGAAAGAAATAAATAGTTTGAGATTTATGAAAGAATCAATTCAAAATAAGATTAATAAAATTCAGGAAATTGCTTTAGCTTCTGCTTCGGAAAAAAACCTTGTTGATGAAAGAGATGTTACAGAAGTAAATTATAGTGATAATTTGACTAAATCCATTCGAAATAAAAAAGAAGCTGAATTATTCTTTTCAGAATTAAACTCAGTAATTGAGCTTGCTAAAAGAAATTCTGGAAAAAATATTATAGAATAATTTTAGACAAAAATATATTAAATAAAAAAGCCTTCAATTTCTGAAGGCTTTTCTTTTACTTTTTAAACAAACTCATATCCAGCATAAACTTCTTCGATTTCTTTCATAATCGCGAATAAATCTTCAGGAGCATCTGTGGTAACTAGTTTTTGTTTGAATTCTTTAAACGAATGAATTCCTTTAAAATAGTTCGTGTAATGACGTCTCATTTCAACAATTCCTAAGCGCTCGCCTTTCCATTCCATTGACCATTTTAAATGATTTCTTGCAGCTTCAACACGATCGATAACTGTTGGAGCAGGCAAGTGCTCACCCGTTTTGAAATAATGCTTGATTTCGTTAAAAATCCACGGATAACCAATTGCAGCACGACCAATCATGATTCCGTCAATTCCGTATTCGTTTTTATATTTTAATGCTTTTTCAGGACTGTCGATATCTCCGTTTCCGAAAATTGGCATTGTAATTCTTGGATTGTTTTTTACACGCGCAATATGCGACCAGTCAGAATGACCTTTATACATTTGCGCACGAGTTCTAGCGTGAATTGTTAAAGCTTGAACACCAATATCCTGAAGTCTTTCAGCAACTTCGTCAATATTGATTGAGTTTTCATCCCAACCCAAACGTGTTTTTACCGTAACTGGCAAATCAGTTCCTTTGATAACCGCTTTTGTTAAACGAACCATCAAATCGACATCTTTTAAAACTCCTGCTCCTGCACCACGGCAAACCACTTTTTTCACAGGACACCCAAAATTGATATCTACTAAATCTGGTTTTACAGTAGAAACGATTTTAGACGACATTTCCATCGCTTCTTCATCACCTCCAAAAATCTGAATCCCAACAGGACGTTCGTAATCAAAAATATCCAGCTTCATGCGGCTTTTTATAGCGTCACGAATTAATCCTTCCGATGAAATAAATTCAGAATACATCATGTCAGCTCCATGCGTTTTGCATAATCTGCGAAACGGCGGATCGCTAACATCTTCCATCGGTGCTAGTAGTAAAGGAAATTCGGGTAGTTCTATGTTGCCAATCTTGACCATCTTCGTAATTTTTTGCAAAATTACAACTTTTAGTTCAATTAAAAAGATTCTAAGTTTCTAAGATGCTAAGGTTCTGAGTTTTTTATCCTTATTTAATATTAAAAAAGAAAAACTTAGAACCTTAGAATCTCAGTATCTTAGCAACTTAGAACGAAGTTCTGTAGTCAAAAAATCGAATTGGTTTTCGGCTCATTGGATTAAAAACCAATGGATTCAAAATTTCCTTTGAAGCAAATTCTATTTTAGGTGTAACTCTTAATTTGGCTCTAAAATGATCTTTTATTTCCTGTAAAAATTCTGGGGTTTGATTTTTAGCTGCAATCTTAATTAGAATTTCATCAGTACCTAAATCATTGGTTGAAATTTCGATCAAGTGATTTTCGATATTATCAAAACTGCTCAAAACATCGTTCATTGCTGGCGGATAAAGTGTTGTTCCTTTATATTTAATCATTTGTTTTTTGCGTCCGACAACTGGGCCAACACGTAAAGTATTTCTTCCGCAAGCGCAAGGCTCGTCATGAAACTGAACCATATCGCCTGTTTTGAAACGCAGTAAAGGCATCGCCTCAATTCCTAAAGTAGTAAAAGTAAGTTCTCCAGTTTCTCCATTTTTTACAGGCTGATTATTTTCGTCTAAAACTTCTACAATGATCAATTCTGGATGATGATGTCCGCCTTTTCCGTGTTCGCATTCTGTAAAAGCAGTACTCATTTCAGTAGAGGCATAAGTCGAAAACAACTTAATATTCCATTTATCTGTAATTTTTTTGGATAAAATATTCATCGAGAAATCCTGTTCTCTCAAAGATTCTCCAATACAAATTGCCCCTTTTATGCTCGAATTATTATAATCGATTCCGTGCATTTCGGCGTATTCAATTAATTTCAAAAGGAAAGAAGGAACCGTAATCAAATAACTCGGATTGTATTTTAAAATCGAATCCCATTGCATTTCAGGAATTCCCGCTCCAACCCGAATTACGCCCACTTTCAGTTTTCGAAGTCCGAGAAAATAGGCAAGACCAGCCATAAATTTTCTATCGATTGTCGTCATCAATTGAACAACATCGCCTTCTGCAATTCCTGCACAGGCAAACGAAATGGCTTCGTTGTAGGCTAAACGATCCAAGTCAGAATCGGTTAGACCAAAAGTTACAGGATCTCCTAAAGTTCCTGATGTCGAAGCGTAATCGATAATTTTATGCTGTGGGACACACAAAAAATCATCATTGTATTGCTGTAAATCTTCTTTGGTTGTAACAGGCAAATGCTGTAAATCTTCCAGCGTTTTTACTTTCAAAATATCAATATTCTGTCCTGCAAAAAGTCTTTTATAAAAAGGAGAATTCTCGCTGATATAAGCTAAAAGTTCGGCTAATTTTTTTTCTTGAAAAATTTTAATCTCTTCTAAAGAATCTTTTTCTATTGCTGGAATCATTGTAATTTTCTTTTGACTTTTTTTAAATATTTTTCAATCTCTTCTTTTTGAGGAGCCGTGGTGATTTCGTGACTTAAAGCTTTTTCAAAATTAAGCTTTGCCTGAAGAAATTCCTTTTTTTGGTAAAAGTACAATCCTACCTTATAATATACAACCCAATAATCGGGGTTTAATGCTTGATAATTTTGGAGAAATTCTGCAGAAACAGTTTCTTTCTTTTTCAAGATAGAGTCTATTTTGTGATCTTCCATTTTGAATTTTTTAAAATTCTGAAAGGCAACTGTTTCTAAAAAAGGATCTTTGGCAATGTTTAGATTTTCCTTTTGAAAAGATTTTGTTGCATTTCTGTTTTCACCAAAAATTTCATTTAAATCATAACATATAAACTCGCCCAATTGATACGGATTTGCCGAAACCCAAACCAATCTTTCTTTTGGTTTAAATATAATTCCGTGATGCGCCAGCAGTTGGTTCAAGGCTTTTTCGTTTCCATATCCTAAAAAAATATCTTTTAAACCTTCTTTGTTTCGAAGAATTTCCGAAGCAATTTCAGGATTTACTTTTGAATTTTCAGATAGCAATTCCTGCATTCTTTCGTAACGGTATTCAGAATGGCTGTTGGCAATTTGTTCCAGATTTCTTTTATCTTCTTTGAAAGCTTCACCTTGAAAATGATTGGAACAAATTAATTGATCACTGTTTGGAACATCATAAACGTCCATTTTATTTGGCGAAACTTCAATCAAAATCGCTTTGTTGTCATTGGCACTTCCGACCATAATTGATTCAGAGACAAATACTTTTCTTTTTTTTGCGATTGCAACAGCCTCATCTAAATTTTTAGCATGCTGTAAAATTTCACGAGTCAAGATTGAAATCGGAGTTTTTGCGCTAAGCGGGATTTTAGATTTTGAAGCATTTATCGTTACAGTCAATCCTTTATAATTCATTCCAGAAACGGCACCAATCATTCCAGGCCAAGTTACCATCATAAAAGGATAACCTTCTTCTGGTTTTATAAAGGCAGCTATTTTATTTTCCGCGAAAGCGTCATTGACATAAAAATCAAAATTTCGAGCCAAAATTAAATTCCCATCTTCCGATTTTTCGTTCCAAGCCGCAAAAGAAGAACAGCCAACCAAAGCAAGATCTTGTAAAGCGTGCCCAATATCGTGCGCGGCATGCAGATATAAACTGCGCTGATATTGCGGTGCGATATTATCAAAGTCATTTGAAGTGTATTGCGAAACGCCATAAATTTCCGTTTGATATTCGTCAGGAACATTCAAATACAATTTTCGATTGTACCATTTCAAGAACTGACGAAGCAGTTTTTGCTGAAATTTTGACGGAATTAAATCGGTAATTTTAGAGAAAAAAATACGCTGCTGTTTGTGCAAAAGCGAATCGGTCAGAGCGCCAGTCGAAAGTCCAATTTCTAGCGGATCGCCTTCTACATATAATTCCCAAAGGCCTTGTTTATTTTTTACAAGCGAATTTTTTCCAGTAATAAAAATACTGTCAGATAATTTGTTTACAACAGGTTTTGTATTGTTTAAACCCGTAAGATCGGGAGTGTGTTTTTTTGATTTTGAAGTACCGCAGGAAGTCAGCAAACTTAAAAAACCGACGAAGAAAATATATAAGATTCGGTTTTTCATAAATAATTTATTCAGATGCTTTTTTAATTTTTTCCAGCAGATATTCTTTTCCTACAATTTCAGAGCAAGTTATGACCGCTCCAACCGTAACACCCAAGACACCGTGCATATTAATACTTTGGCCTGTAAGATAAAGATTTTCTATCTTAGTTTTGTTAGGAATCAAAGTTTTCATTGGATTATTGGAATCTTTAACATATCCGTACATATTTCCGCCGTCTCCGCCAATATAATCGCGATAGGAAAGCGGGGTAGAAGTATAAACGGATTGGATGCAATCTCTAATTCCGGGAAATTTTTTTTCGATTTCTTTTAAAAGCTTTTCGGCTTTTTCAGCTTTGAAATCTTCGTAACTTTTGCCGCGATCATTTTCTTCAAAAGTGGTATTAAAAGTATCTTCCCAAGTTTTGACATCTTCATATTTCATATAAGTCAAAACCGTTATTCCATCTGCCCATTCCTCATCTTTTTTTGACGGATTCATTGAAGCCATAAAAGTTTTTGGCCATGAGTTTTCGTCATATTCGTGCGCGGTCCAAACATCATTTGCACTTTTAAAATGGTAATAATTATGATTGATGTATTTAAAAGTTTTGGGTTTAAAAACAATGTATAAACTGAAAGCAGAAAGTACGTTTTCGAGATTTTGAATTCTATTGAAAAATGGTTTTCTGAAGTTTTCCTGACCAGCCATTTTCAAAGTCGTTTTCGGCTCGATATTCGAAATAAAAAACGTTCCCGAAACCTCAGTTCCGTCTTTTATTTTTACGGAATTCACCTTTTGGTTTTCAACTTCAATTTTTATGACTTCTTTATGTTTGAAGAATTCGCCTCCATATTTTTTTAATTGTTTAAGAAGCTGTTTTGTAATTTGGCTTCCGCCATTTATGCATCGCCAAGAACTTTCAATGTATGAATTGGCAATAAGTGCATGTACATAAAAAGGTGATTTTTCAGCTATTCCAGCATACAGAAAATTAGATCCAGATAAAACCGCTTTCAGTTTTTCATTTTTAGTAAAAGAATCGATAGTTTCTTTCGCGTTAAGCGCTAAAATCTCATCATCGTATTTTCCCTGAGATTCCAGATTGTAAAGCGGAAATGTTTTGCAAACTGCTTTTATTTTCTGGCAATACTTTTCTAAATTCTCTTTTTCTTCAGGAAAAAATTGAGTGAGTTTTTCAATGAAATTCTCGAAACCTTGAGCGTGTGGATATTCGGTTTTATCGTCATCAAAAGAAATTATATCAAAACCATTTTCATCCATTTTTTTCAGATTCAAATGATCCATTATTCCGATATATTTGAAATATTGGTGAAGATTCTGGCCTTCGCCTAAACCTCCGATATAATGAATTCCGGTATCAAATATGGTTTTATCTCTTACGAAAGTCTGAAGATTTCCGCCGTATTGATTGTTTTTTTCGAGTACACAAACGCTGTAGCCTTCTTTTGCAAGAATAACAGCAGAAACCAGTCCGCCTAAACCGCTGCCAATTATAACTACATCGTACTGTTTTTTCATTATTTTTTCTTTAAAACAACTAAGGCATTTTCTTTAGAAACCACTTCAAAATCTTCAAATTGATTTCTTAAACGAGAACAATTCACTAAAATTACAGAAGTAACGTTCGAAATTACTTTCTCGATTTCATCTTCTTGACTTTCATCAGAAACCAAAAGAACATCATAATGATTTTCAAGTGCCGATTCTAAATTCTCGAGATATAATATTTTTCTTTTTGTAACGATATAATTCGTTTTGGCAACCAGTAATTTTTCTTCATCATTTATAAAAGAAAATATCTTTCGCTGTGGTTCTTGCAAAGCCAACAAAACATCCAATTGCCCGTAATCGTTTCCTAAATGTAGGATTTTCGCTTTTGGCTGAATGTGTTTATTTAGGTTGTAATAAACTTCCAGATTCTGTTTCAAATCTTTTTTCACGCTATTTCCAATTTCGATTTCTTTATAATCGTAACTGTTAATGTGCATTGTTTTAAAATAATCTGGACCTTCAAGTTCTTGTCTTATTTTGCGGTATTCAGATTTAAAGAAAGTACTGATTTGCTTAGTTCTTTCGGCATAATTGGCTCCAAAAGAAAGATTTTCTGGTGTAATTCTTTCTAAGATGGTAACCGTCAATTTTCCGTGATGAATGACAAAATCACCTTTTGGAATTAATTCTGACGCGCCATGAATTACAATAGGAATAATATCCAAATTAAATTCTTCAGCAAGGAAAAATGCACCTTTGTGGAATCTTTTTACAACATTGTTTTCTGATCTTGTTCCTTCCGGAAAAACCATCAAAGAATATCCTTCGTTGACTTTTTTACGCAAATGTTCCACTCCGCCTTCAAGACCTTCAGAAACAGGATAAAATCCCGCTTTTCTCACAACACCGCCAAAAATAGGAGAGTTGTAAACCCAATCGCTCACCAAGAAAATGATTTTTGGACTTAGCATTCCGATCGCTAAAATGTCCAGAAACGAAGAATGATTGGCAATAATTACGGCTGGTTTTTCGAAAGTTTCATTGAAATTATTAACGACTTTTTTGCGTATGAACGGATTGGAATACAATACCGATTTCATGAATTTTGAAACCACATATCGAAAAACTTTCATTTTTGATTTTTTGCTGAAAGGCAAAATCGGCATAATCGTAAAACTGAAAATAGACATTACGATTCCGCCCAAACCATAATAAGCAAATGAAATTACGCCATGAATAAATGTTCGCAATTGAAACGGCGGATTTCCTTTTTTCGGACGATTTGATAAAAACAGCTTAAATAAAATCGGATAGAAAATAAATGTAATGATCAGCGCGGCAAAAACCCCAATTAATGAAACCAGTGAAATGGAAGTAAGCGCAGGATGTTTGGCAAAAATCATTGCACCAATTCCTAAGATTGTCGTGATAACTGCCAGAATAATTGAGGTTCTGTAAATGGCAATTTCGTTGACTCCATTGGTATATTCTTTTTGCAACGCACTAGTCATGAAAATACTAAAATCGACTCCGTGACCAAAAATTAAGGTGCAGACAATCATACTGAAAATGTTCATCTGAATGCCAAAAATGCCCATAATTCCAGCCGTCACAATTCCCGTCAACGCAATTGGAATACAGCTAATGATTACCAATTCGATTCTTCGGAAAAAGAAAAACAGAATTAAGATTACAGCAACAAAAGAATAATTTACAAGCGAATTAAAATCGGTTTTTAAAGTGCTGAAAAACGTTTCGTTCATCTGCTGACGATCGATTGCAATTACGTTTTCTTTTGCTGAAGCTGATTTTACAAAAGCATCTCGCTGTTCTGGAGCAACTTTTACTAAAGTTGAAACGGTGTAAAAACCATTTTTCTCTGTAATAAATTCTTGTAACTGAAGTGCTTTTATTTTTAAAAATTCTTCCGCCGAGACAGGTTTGAAATCAAAATCTAAATGATCAAAAAACAGATTGTATGTTGTGGGCTTAAAACCAAGTTTTGAACCTTCAGCAATTAATTCTGATTGGATGAATTGTTTTTTCTGTGAAGTCCAGAATGAATTCCATTTTTCAATTTTTTGTAATTGTTCCTTTTGTGAAAGCACAATGCCGCCAACAGAACTGAAATTCAAAATTTTATCTTGATTTTTTTCCTTTGATAAATCGGCAAAAAGTTTGCTATTGTGTTGTAAAGCTTCTTCCATTGTTTTTCCGTAAGAAGCGACATAAATTGTTTTGGAAGTTAAACTGGTGCTTTCTTCCAACTGTTTTTCGGCAGCTTTAATTTCTTTCGGAATAAAATTCAGCTGAGATAAATCGTTATTAAAACCAACATCATTATAAGTAAAACAGCAAATTATGGTAATGATAACGCAAAGCCCAATTAAGATTTTGTTGTTATGAAAAGAAAAATGAGCCATTTTATCAATCACATTTTTCTTGTGTTCAGCCGGATTTTCTGTTGGCTTGTATAAATGAGGAACAATCAAAAGTGAGAAAACGCCCGTTGCCATAACAATAACCGCAGCGAAAATTCCGAGATCATTTAAAGCATCCGATTTTACAAAAAGCAAACATAAAAAAGCAACCGCAGTTGTAGAACTGCTCATAATTACGGGCATTGTAATGTCTTTGTACAATGTTTTTACGTCGCTGTTGTGTTTGTAATGTGTGAGAATATGTATAGAATAATCGATTGTAATTCCGAGTAAAATAGAACCAATTCCTAATGAAATTGCTGAGATTTGTTCTCTAACGAAATATAAAAACGCAACGGCAAACAAACCGCCAAAAACGGTCGGCAAAAATATAATCAGCGGAATTAAGACTTTTCTATAAAATAAAATCAGAATCAGCATTAAAGTAAACATCGCGATCGATGTTGTCAAAATAATATCTCCCTTAATCTGATTGGCATTGGCAACAGCAATTAAAGCAGAACCAAAATAACTAATAGAGGTTTTGCCTTTAAATTTTGCATTTAAGTTTTCTTGAATCGATTTAAGCTTTTCAGCAAAAATGCTATTTTTTTCTGTCTCGCTTGATGGAATATTCGAAGTGATAAAAAGCAGTAATTTCTTTTTATCCTTAGTCATTACAAAACCATTTTCGAGTGTAAAATCGTCTCCAATATTTAATTGCTGTAATTTTTTTAAAGCAATAAAAGAAATCCCAAACGGATCTTGCAGAATAAAATCTTTGGTAATAAATCCAGACGGAGAAATAATCGATTTGTAATTTCCTTGAACAGTCGCTGCGATACTATCTTTTTGAAGCTTCTTTTCGATAGCTGCATAATCTTTATCATCTAGAAAAAGAGGCAAATTATTGTAAACAAAATCAATAGTTTCCTGAATGTTTTCTTCGTCTATTTTTCCTTGAATTCCACTTATGTAAGGTTTACAGGATTTAGAAACACTGTCAGAAAATATAGTTGCCATTTCTTTCAAATCCTCGGCAGAACCATTTTTATCTAAGCTGAAAATTACGGTAGTTTTATCGGCAAAGTTTAGCTGTTTTAAAACTTTGGCGGTAACGTCGGTTTTATCGTTGGTTGGAATAAGTTTGGTAATGTCTTCTTCAAATTTTAATCTTGAAGCGAAAAATCCAAAAACTAAAAGCATCAAAACAGCCAACAGCACCGAAAGAGATTTTCTTCGGTTTACAAATAAATGAATGGCGTAGAAGTATTGATGCATGGTTATTTATTATTTTTTTTTGCCACAGATTAAAAGGATTAAAAAGATTCTAATCTGCGTCGGTTTGCCACGAATTTCACGAATTTTCACGAATTCTTAATTTGAAAAAGGGCATAAATTTATTTTGTTTTTTTGCTGCCAATTAAAAGGGTTAGTCTTAGTCTGTCACCCTGAGCGAAGTCGAAGGGCATTCCAATTGGACGTTGGCTTCGACTTCGCTCAGCCTGACAAAGTAGATGTAAAAATCATTTTAATCCTTTTAATCTGTGGCAAACTTAACTTAAATTTTCGGTTTGTTTTTAGAACTAAAAGCCGTTAAAAGCAAATAACTTATAAAGCCAACTGATAGTGCTGAAACGGTTGCTAAAATAAGACTTCCTACGATATATTGTGTAGCATTTTTTTGAATATCGTCAAGAGTTATTGAACTGTCCAAAACCAGTGGCGTTTCGCTGCTGACAAAAACACTCCCAACTTGAAGCGAAGCATAAATAATAAACGGTATAAAAGGCGGAAAACTTACGTTTGAAGTGAGATAAGCAATGACTTTGTTTAGTCTGAACAAAGCTGCAAACGTAAAAAGCAATACGGTCTGAAATCCCCAAAAAGGAGAAAGTCCGATAAAAATACCAAGCGCAATTGCAGCTGATTTTTTAAAATTAGAATCGTTGCTTTCTAAAATATCTTCTAGAAAGAATTTTTTAAAACCTTTTTTTTTTGCTCTTCTAAAAAAGTCTCTTGGTTTTATATACAGCAAGGCATTGGTTACCAAAACCGTATTTAAAATGCTAATTCGGGTAAAATCTTGAAACGGACGAAAATGCGAAACTCTTTCAGCAGGATCATACAAAACCTGAATCGGAATGTTTTTTACCACAATTCCTTTCCATGCTGCACGCACAATAACTTCGATTTCAAATTCAAATTTATTAGTGAAAAAACGTTTTGGAAACAATCGAAGCGGATATAATCTAAATCCGGACTGTGTATCGTCTAGCTTGATTCCAGTTTCAAACTTGAACCAAAAGTTGGAAAACTTGTTTCCGAAACTGCTTTTCTTCGGAACATTTTCCTGTGTCATATTTCGGCTTCCAATCAAGAGAGCGTTTGGCTCGTCTTGTATTGCTTTCAAGAAAACAGGAATATCAGCGGCAAAATGCTGTCCGTCAGAATCGATTGTAATGGCATATTCAAAACCCAGTTCCAACGCTTTTCTAAATCCATTTCTTAGCGCTCGTCCTTTTCCTAAATTTTTAGGATGATGAATTTGAGTCACTTGCGAATACGATTTTAAAATTTCGCTAGTAGAATCAGTTGAACCGTCATTGACAATAATAATATTTGTGGTGAAATCTAAAATAGAATCCAGTACTTTTTTCAGCGTTTTTTGGTTATTGTACGTAGGCACAATAACGCAAAAGTGAATCGAACTAAGTAATTCCTGCTGTGATTTCATGTGGTATTTATTGAGCTTACTTTACAAATTGCTTCTCTTTTTCAGAGAAACTTTCAGATTGTAAAACAAAGTCTTTAAGATAATCTTTCAAAGCGGCACCTTGTGATGCATAATACGTTGTGATGAATTTTTTATCTTCTTTGATATTTTTCTTATAACCCGTAATAGCAGGAACATCTTGCTGAACGCTTAATCGGATCATTCGCATTTCAATATTGCTTGGATCACTTTTTATCGTTGCTTCAAGCAATTTTGCACCTTCTTTAAAACGGTCCATTTTTTGCCTTAATTTCTTTTCAAATTTAGAATCTACTAAAATTGAAGCTGCTTTGTAAGCCACTAAAATTTTATCATCGTTATTTGAAACTCCAGAAAGTTTTGCGACAAAATCTTTGGCATTGCTTTCTGATTTTGCTACATCAGCATACATTTTGCGGATAGAAGCCAAATCTGGCGTTCCAGCAAAACTAACCCATAAAAGTAATGTCAGTAACAGTTTCATAATTATATTTTTTTGTACACATTACTCAATTTAAGAGCAGTTGTGTCGTTAAAGTAAGTCGTGTTTTTCACTTTTACCAAACCTTCTTCAGTCGTTGTAATATCCAGTTCCAAACGTAATTCTGGTGTAACCTCAGGATTAATCAGTGCCATGAATTTTACATTTGCCAAAGACTGAATCATCAATGAACTTTTTGTAATAGATTCTGTAAGTTCCTTGATAATCTGAATCATGCAAACACCAGGCATAATAGGATTTCCAGGGAAATGCCCTTTAAAAACCTCATGATTTTCATTGACTAAAATTGTAATTGTATATTTCGAATCAGATACTTTTTCTTCTGATAGTATTTTATAAAAATCTTCTAAAATCATTATTTATTTTGTTTTAAAAGTATAACGAATTCCAATTTGAAAAACCTGATTTAAAATTACATCATCATAATAATAGTCATTGTGAACACCTTCATATCCATAAATATCAACTAATCCTTGTTTTAATCTAGCTTCAAAAGTCAATCCGTTTGGCAATGTGTATCCAATACCTCCAACAAATGCAAGATCAAAATCTTCAGGATCAGTGTTGATGTAATTATCACCAACTTTTAAATCTAAAGAAGGTCCTGCCAAAACATGAAAACCTCCACCACCAAAGTTAAATTTTGCAACAGCTCCAAACGTTATATAATTTAGTTCATAATTTATATTACGGTAACTGCCATTATCAAAATATTCTCTTCCTTCATCACCTTGTCTAGAATATGTTATCTCTGGTTGTAACGAGAAAAATTTATTGAATTTAATATCTACCAATCCACCAACATAAAAATCGGTTTTAGAACTATTATCGTCTATATTCGTTAATGTTGACACATTCAAACCTCCTCTAAGTCCAGGACTAACTTTTACCTGCGCTTCTGCTTGGATTCCGATTAATATAATAAATGCAAGTACAACAAATTTTTTCATTTCTAATTGATTTAAAGTTTAGGGTTAGATTAAGCTTTTATTCTGATTTGAAATAGTTCAGCTCAATTTTCAATTTAATATTCTGGTGAATTATCTGAATCTTCTCAGCAAAAATATTGTTTTCTGAACTGAAAAGCAGTGTAAATTTTTCTTTTGTTTTTGACGAATGAACGATCTTTTCTAATTTCTGATCTTTTTTGGAGATAAAAATATAATTATCGCGTTTACCATCTGCCGATTTATAAATGTCATCTGATTCGTTTTCAAATTGTTCCTGAATTTGATATTCTTTCTTTAAAAGCAGTCTAAAATCTTCTTTTAAAGTATTGATCAATATTTTTCGATCCAATTCTGAAACAATAGAATTGACTTTAAAATCGGTTTCTGAAATTTCAAAATCCATCAATTTGTTTCCGAATTCGGTTGTAAAAACAATTCGGTGTGTAGTGTCGTTTATTTTCTTGGCAATAAAAATTCCAGACAATTCATTTCCGTATACAGTTATGTTTGTTTTATAAACATAATCGGTTTTTGAATCTGTGAAATACGGAACGGTATAAGACGTTTTGTCTAATTTTTTAGGCGTATAATTTTTTGTGACCGAGCCGCAAGAAATTAAAACAATTGCCAGAAAGCAATTAATTAGTAAAAACTGAATCGTCGATTTTTGCATTGATCACTTTATTTTTAAGTACAATTCGAGTATAATCTTCAGATGATTCTAACAATTTTACTTGAACAACGGTTGCTTCTTCTTTGTCAAAAGTCAGTTCGATTTGTTTGATGTATTTTTTTAGCGTCGCATCTTTCGGAATAAACTTTGCCAGATTCTGACCTTTCAATTTAAAATACGAAATCGTAAATTCTTTATCATCAAACATATTTCCGCTTACGCTTCCCACAATTAATTTATTGATTCGAGCGAAGATTTTACTGTTTCCAATATCAACTGCGCTTTTCTTTCCTTCGTCGTTAATCAGGATTTTTCCGTTTTTGAAAGTAATGCTGTAATTGTACGGTTTCTTATATTGCCATTGAAGTAAAGCAGGCTCTTTAAAAACCATTTTTCCTGAAGTTTCAATGTCTTTTGATAAAAAATCTAAATGCTTGTACTGAACAAAATCGGTAGTTAAAGTTTTGATTTTTTTAGCCACAACATTTACATCTTGCTTAAAAGACGCAATTTCAGCATCGGTCATTTTTTGTTCCTGAGCGAACAAATTGCCTGAAATAAATAAAATTAGTATAGCTATCTGAGTTTTCATATTTTAATAAAATCCGTTTTTATCCGCATCTTCGCGCAAGCGAATCTGTTTTATCCGCGTTCAATTTTCATAAGCTTTAAGATTCAAAAGTTCTTCAATAGAAACGACTTGATAATTATTTTTTTGTAAAAATTGCAAAAACTGTTCCAAGACTAAAACAGAATGTTTTCCCGTATCATGCAAAAGTACAATTCCGCCGGGACAAATATGTTTAATTAACCGATTGAAAATTAATTCCTGATCTTTTGTTCCTCCGTCAAGAGAACGGATATTCCAGCCAATTGTTTTATGTCCGGTTACTTTTAAAGCTCTTCTGATGGAAGGAGTTGTAACTCCATAAGGCGGACGAAAAAAGTTTATTTTTCTAGAAGTGAATTTTTCTAGAAGCGTGTCTGTTTTCTGAATTTCTTCGGTTATTTTTTTAGCATTATAAAAATCAAAAAATTTAGAATGAGAATAGGAATGATTTCCAATTAAGTGCCCTTCATCAATCACTTTTTGGAGAATTTCAGGATGCGTTTCGATGTTTTTCCCAATACAGAAAAAGGTTGCTTTGGCGTTGTATTTTTTCAGAAGTTCTAAAACTTCCAAAGTATAAATGCTCGGACCGTCATCAAAAGTTAAGGCGATTTTTTTTTCTGTTTCTAAAGGATTACTGCAAAATGCTTTTACATGATAATTAGAAGAAATTCTAGCAGAACCAAAAGCATTTATTCCAATCCAAACTAGAATTATAACAACAAACCACAGAAAATGAATTGCGTTATACAGATTCAAAAGAAACAATAAAAGCAATAAAAAGATAAAAAACAGTGATATGTTTTTGTGCGTTATCATTTTGACAGCAGCGTAAAACTATGGTTTTTTCCGTTTAATTGATTGTATAATAAAATCTTTTTGTAGTCTGATTTTTCGACAGCATTTACTTTTGTAATTTCAGGGATTTCCTGATTTTTCAATATTTTAGAAGCCATCCAAAAAGCAAAAGCCGAAGCTGTATCATATTCGCCACTCAAGTGTTTGTAATACAAAACAGGAGTTTGAGCAAACGAATTTTCGGCAAGATTTCTGTAATAATTCTCAAAATCGACATTTCCGTCAAAACCTAAAATAAGTGCATCAACGTCTGAAATTTCCAAATTATTTGATTTTAAGAAAGAAACAGCAGCTGCTTCAACCTCATTTTCTTCCAAAGTATTTATAATAGAAACGTCTAGAAGTTCGGCATAAGTGTTTTCTTTTCTTTCGTTTTCTAAAACAAAAAAACTAGCGCCTTCGCCATAAACAGCTCCACTTGTTGTAGAATTTAAAACATCATAAGGAGCCGAATTGTCTTTTTTAATACGTCCGTTTAATTTGAAAAGGGCAGTAGTATAATCTCCATTTTCATCAACACCGCCCACTAAAATTGAATTGGCTTCATCTTCTTCAATCTGCATTTTAGCATCAATCAATGCCGATTCAAAAGAAACCGCACCATTCACGTAAGTAAAATTATAACCTTTACATTGCTGTAAAAGAGCAATCTGCGCTCCAACTGTGTTGTGGGTTGATTGAATAAAAGAAGTTGGAGTCAAAAACTCTTCATTATTATCTAAAATGCTTTTTAGGAATTTTTCAGAATCTTCAATACATCCTAAACCAGTTCCTGTAATAATCGCATCAACGCTTTCAACATTCGCATCTTTCATAGCCAAAGCCGAAGCTACGATTCCGTTTTTTACACCTTTTGCCATGCGTCGGCTGGCTGCTGGCGAAATATAATCTTTGTACGCTGGCGGAACAATTGCCAGTACATTTTCGTCGTGATTAACACTGGCCTCTTCCAAAAAAACAGTATCAAATGTTTTTTGAGTCGAAATACAGCCTACTCCATTTATATATGTTTTTTTTGTCATTAGCTTTTTGAAAATATAAGAGTTGAACAGTTTCCTCCAAAACCAAAAGAGTTGGATAAAACGTGATCAATGTTTTTATTTTTTAATGAGGTTTGCGGTTTCAAATCAAATTCTTCCATCGGAGTTTCAAAATTTAAGTTTGGATAAACCACATTATTTTGAATAGCCAAAACGCTATAAACGGCTTCAATCGCAGCAGCAGCCGCTAAAGTATGTCCTGTAAAAGGTTTTGTAGAACTAAAATCTGGAACTTTTTCGTTTTCATAAATTCGAAGCAAAGCTCTTCCCTCAGACAAATCGTTGTTCGGAGTTGCGGTTCCGTGCACGTTGATGTAATCAATTTCAGATGGTTTTAGGCCAGAAACTTCAAATGCTTTTTTCATCGCCAAATAAGCGCCGTCTCCATTTTCTGAAGAAGCGGTTTGGTGAAAAGCGTCGTTGGCATTTCCGTAACCCGAAACTCTTGCCAGCACTTTTTTGTTTTGCTTTTCAACAATTTCATCCGATTCTAAAACCAAAAATGCAGCAGCTTCTCCAAGATTTAATCCTTTTCTGGTGTTGTCAAAAGGTTTGTTGTAATCGTCAGATAAAATCATCAGAGTCTTGAACCCGTTGATGGTAAATTTTGCTAAAGCATCGGCTCCGCCAACAATTACGCGATCTAATTTTCCCGTTTTGATCAATCTTGCACCCAACATAATCGAATTGGCAGCAGACGAACAAGCCGTACTGATGGTTGTTACCATTCCTTTTAAACCTAATTCTTCAGCAATTTTTTCGGCAACATCGCCGCCATCGTGGCAAGTGATATATTTAACCAATTCTGGTTTTTCGAAATAATCATAATAATGTCTTTCCGTCATGTCCATTCCGCCCACGCTTGTAGCCGAAATAAGTCCCGTCCTAAATTCATTTATATCGGTAATTCCAGCATTTTCAACAGCTTGTTTTGCTGCCAAAGTGCCAATCATAGCGGTTCTGGAAAAATTATTATCCTCATTTAATTTCAGTTCATCGATAAGATCTTCATTGGTTTTTTTGATTTCACCAACTTTGATAACATCTGCGTGAACAGTCGAAATATTTTGAATACGAGAAATGCCGATTTTGTTTTCGGTCAGTGAAATATAATTTTCCTCAACCGAATTACCAATCGCAGAGATAATTCCCATTCCCGTTATTGCAACACCTTTCATCTAATTTTAGATTTATGATTTTAGATTTTAGATTCTCAGAACTTTGTCAAAGTTTCAAACTTTGACAAAGTTGACAGATTTTTAAACATTTAAAATTTTAGATTCAGGATGGAATCTAAAATCTAAAGTCTAAAATCTGAAATCTATTTTGTTCTATTTGCGCTAATATAAGCCGCCATAGTTTCGATAGATTGGAAAATAGCTTTTCCTTCTTTCGGGTCAACCAATTTAATTCCGTAATCTTTATCTAAAATCACGATCAATTCAAGTGCATCAATCGAGTCTAAACCTAAACCATCTCCAAACAAAGGATCGTTATCAGCAATATCTTCTACTGCGATATCTTCAAGGTTTAAAGTAGTTATGATTTTATTTTTTAATTCTTCTTTTAATGCTTCCATGATTATTTATTGTATAATGTATTGATAGTCTCGTTTGTATATTTTGCATTTTCTTCTGTATTAATTGTACATAAAAAAGCTTTATAATTGTCGTTAAAATATTCTACCCAACCGCACAAAACCACATCTGCTTTATTTGTATTCAGAAGAATATTCGAATAATTCGACATAAATTCGGTGTTAAAGGTGTCAAATATAAAGAAAGAATTTTCACTTTTCAGCTGATGACGGATACTTATTTCGCCCAAACAAATATTTGGCAGCGTATAAACAAAGACCGCCGGACTCGGATAATAGTTTTTTTTGTCTGAAATAGATTCCTGATATTTTACATCGGTATCCAAACTCGACGATTTATTGGCCAAAACCAAAGCAATATTATTTTCTTTCTCTGTTGAGGTAATCGGGCTCAAAAGCAATTCTGATCCTAAAAAAGCCAGTTTGCTCAAAGCATCCATTTTGAAAAACTTTGGATATTGCATTTCAAAATTACGATACGCTTGTTTCGAGAAATCAGCAAAATCGGTTGGTTCAATTTTAAATACAGAAGTTCCGTTCAAAACAATTTCGTTGTTTTGGATTTTGATGTAGGATTGTATGTAGGTTTTGTTTTGAGTCATTTGTAATTAATTAGTATAAAATTTATACTGAATTAGTGATTTTAGATGTTCTTCATTTTTTCATTAATTATATCATTTAATGGTTTAATGAAATAATCCTCATTTTCCTTTTCATCTTTTATGTTGTAAAGATTTTTTATTTTCTCTTTCATCTGTATAAAGAATTCTAAAGAGATTTTTTCAAAGTTAATCAGATTGAAGGTGGCAAATAAATTTTCATATAAATAGCGTAACTTTTCTTTATCATTAATTTTTAAAAAAATACAACAATAGAGATAATCTTGATCTATGTATTTATTATCACCAAATATGATTTCATCAGCTAATGGATATATCGTTTTTTCATCCCAATTAAAAATTTCCTTGGAAAATCTTTCACTATCAGTTTCACTTAAAGCGTTGATAACATCTCTGATTTCAGGACGAACAATATATTCCCAATGACCAACTTCTCTTTTATTAAGATTTCGCTCAATATATTTTTTTAGGTATGTAATATCATCGTCCATAATTTCATGAATTTTAAATATATTGAACTTGTAAGATTTATTGACAAGTTGGATTTTTCAACTGTTCGGAATTTCCGAACAGTTGAAATTTATTTCATTTTCTCAAAAATCACAGCCGTATTACAACCTCCAAAACCAGAAGCCGTTTTCAGGAAATATTCAATATTCTTTTCTCCGTTTTTTTCAATCACATTAATATTTTCACTAACCCCAATTTCATCAAAACCTTTGGATTCAAAAAGCTTGCTTTGATTCGCAGATTCAATTGCAATAACCGTTTCTAATAATCCCGAAGCGCCAAGTGTATGACCGTAAAATCCTTTTAAACTATTTACGGGGACATTTTGTAAGTCTAAACGAGTTAGAGCAATCGCTTCCATTTCGTCATTATAAGGCGTTGCGGTTCCGTGTGCTGAAATATAATCTAATTTGTTTGCTTCAATTTGAGCTTCTTTCAAAGCATTCTGAATACTTCTAAACAAACCTTCACCTGTTCTTGACGGACCCGAAATATGATTCGCATCGTTTATCGAACTGTCGCCAATTACTTTTATTTTAGCGTTTTTCGCTTCTGCCGAAACTAAAACAGCTGCAGTTGCTTCGCCTAAACTTACGCCGGTTCTGTTTTTAGAATAGGGTTTGCAAGGCAGTTCGCTCATCGCTTGGAAAGCATTAAAACCTGACAAAACAAATTCAGAAACTTCGTCGCCAGCCACCACAAAAATAGTATCGTAAAGTTCAGATTGAATCATTCTTTTGGCAACAGAAATGGCTAAAATTCCAGAAACGCAGGCATTCGAAACTACAATTGGCTGAGTTTGGAATCCGAAGAAATCGGCAACGTTTTTAGCCAAAACATCTAAATGTGCGTTGTTAAAACTTTCCTCAGAATCATTTGCTAAAGCGATTACATTTCCTTTTGTGGTAGAAAGTATAAAAGCAGTTTTTGAATTTAATTCTACGTTTGAGTTTTTGATAATTGGTTCCAAAGCCAAAATCATCATTTTCTCTAAACGGGAATATTTTGTTTCAGTACTAATTTTTGAAAAAGCAGTGTTTATTTTTTCATCAGAAATAATCGAAGCATAAAACGGATTCGGCATCAAAGAAACATCGTTATGAAGCTGAATTCCAGAATCGCCACGAAGAATAGCGCTGATATTAGATTCAACATCAAAACCTAAAGGGGTGATGCAATTTGTTTCTGTGATGTATATTTCTCTTAACATTTTATGATTCTGATTTTCTTCTGCAAGGTCTCTAAAATCTTGTAGGTATGTTTTTTATTTTAAGCGTTTTCTAAAAAAAGGGTTTCACGCAGATTTTACAGATTTAAGCAGATTTGTATAGATTCTATTATTTTTAATTCGTGAAAATTTGTGTAATTCGTGGCTACTTCAATAATCCCACTTTTCGTTTCCATTCCTCATAAAAAGGCGGATTTGTCAGCATTAAATTTCCTGCTGCATCTAAAAAAACTTGAGTAGTTTCGCCTGTGCAGGCTACTTCTCCTTTGTCGTCAATAATTTTAAAACGGTAAATCATTTTTGCTGCTGGAGTGTCAACAACGGTTGTTTCAATTGTAACTACATCTCCGTAACGCAAAGACAATTTATGTTCGCAAGTCGATTTTACAATTGGCGTAGTATAACCCGTTTTGGCAATATCCAGATAAGTAAGTCCATGCTGACGTCCAAAAGCTTCTCGTCCATCTTCAAAATACGTGATGTAATTGCCGTGCCAAACAATTCCAAGCGGATCTGTTTCGTTAAAACGAATCCTGATTTCGTGTGAAACGGTTAGATCTGTAGCTTCTTTAAACTGCTCTTTTCTTTTTATCATAAAATAATGCGATGGAAGTGGTAATAATGAAAAACAAAAATAATAAACTTATTCTTGGTATGATTTCGACGAAAGAAACGTTACGCAATAAAACATCGTAAAAAGCTTCTAATCCCCAGTTCATTGGAGATGATTTTGCAATAAACTGCATGATTTTCGGCATAGCAAAAACAGGAACCCAAACACCGCCAATTGCCGCTAAAATAATCACACTTGTCGCGCCAAATGGAGCAGATTGTTCTTGTGTGCTGGCAACAGTTCCTAACAAGATTCCGAACCCGATTGCTGCAAAACCTGAAAATAATGCTACAATACTTGTCAATACAAAATGACCTTCGATATTTAAAGAAGGCAATCCGATGGATGGAAATAAGAATACGGCAACGGCAACCATCATGTAAAACTGAATCATACAAATGATGGAGTAGGTAATGGTTTTTCCAATAATAACAACCAGATTAGAAACAGGATTGGTTCTTAATCGAACAAAAGTCCCTTGTGATTTTTCTTTTACAATATTGATTGATAATGGAATCACAATAAAAAATATCGCAAAAAGTGTCCACGCTGGAACGTTGTGCTGAACGGAATTCGGTCGAACTTCTTTGTTGTTGATTCTCGGAATTATTTCTTTGAACGTAATAAAGTTCTTTTGTTCAAAATCGATTGTTTCTTCTCCGAGTTGTTTTTGAAAAGTAGAATAAATCGATTTGGTTTCAATCTGAGAAATCATTTTATCGATCGAACTCATAACCGCATTTTTAAAACTCATTTGAACGGCTGGATCAAAATATAGTTTTACTTCTTTTTCTTTAATGACACGCTGAGGTTTGTCAGCTGTTGTACTATCGGTCAATCCCAAATTGCTGACAATTTTCTCTACATTCTGATTCACTTTTTCCTGCAAATCAGAGCTTAGATTTTCTGGAATTACAATCGCCAATTGAAATTTTCCTTTGTACACATTTTCTTTGGCAATTTCTTCGGTAATCGGTTTATGGTCAATTTGTGTTACAATGATAAAGTTTTTGCTTTTTTCTAAGTTCTCAAAAACGGTTTTCGACACAGATCCTTTGTCTTTATCGACCAAAAGAATCTGAATTTTAGAATCGGTTACAGCTTTAAAAGTGCTGTCTTGAATTAAGGTTACGGCAATTACCAAAACCAAAGGCATGACAAATAAAATGATCAATCCGCCTAAATCTCTTTTTAGCAAAAGGAATTCTTTTACTACCGACATCCAAATTTTATATATCATCTCTCAACGCTTTACCGGTTAATGAAATAAAAACATCTTCGAGATTTCGAGCATCTTTTGTAGATTCAATTAATGCCAACGGAGTTGCTTGTGCGTAAATTTGTCCTTGGTCTAAAATTGCAATTTGCGAACAGAAATCTTCGGCTTCAGCCAAATGATGCGAAGTATAAATAATAGTCGTTCCGTTTTGGTTCAACACTTTCAAATAATCGATAATGGCAGTTTTAGAATGAACATCGACACCAACTGTTGGCTCATCCAAAAACAAAACTTTCGGATTATGTAGAATTCCTGCGATCAGATTTACACGGCGTTTCATTCCGCCTGAGAAAGTTTGAACTTGTTTGTCGGCAAATTTCAATAAACCCAAAAGATCCAAAGTTTCTATTACTTTATCTTTTAAATCAAAACCTTTTAGACCGTACATGCTTCCAAAATAGTGCAGATTTTCTCTGGCAGTCAAAGTTGGATACAAAGCATATTCTTGAGGAACAACGCCTATGATTTTTTTAATTTTTGAAGCATGATGCTGATAGTTTAAACCATCAATTGTAAAATGTCCAGAAGTTGGTTTTACCAATCCGCAGAGCATGGAAATCAAAGTAGTTTTTCCGGCACCGTTTGGGCCAAGCAAACCAAAAATCTGACCTTCATTTATATTTAGCGAAACATTGTTCAAAGAATACATTTCTGCATTTTTGTACTTTTTCGAAAGGGATTCTATTTGAATGATAGATTGCAAAATAGTATTTTAGCTGATCGCTTTTTTTAATTTTTTGAAAAAGATTTCTTCTCTATTGGCAATGTCCAAAAGTTCATCGGCAATAGTGTTATAAGCATCTTCTTTGGCACTTCTGTTTTTGTAAATTCTTGAAGCTTCAACAGCAAAATCACGCCATGAATCTCCAATTTTGGTCATTTCTTTAGAAAGTGTTTTTAATTCTTCGTTATTCAAAATAACGGAAGCTTCTTGTAAAAATGCCGCATAAATAAAACGGAAACCACCGCCTCCAGTACCAATTTCTTCTTGCATACGAACCATTTGCGCCAGATAATGATTGGCTTTTCTAACGCCATGTTTTGCAGGCCATTTTCGAATCTGGCGAGAAACCATTTTGATGCCGCGAACGCCAACAATTGGCATTGGCGCAAGCATATCTCGACACGTATTTTTGATTCCTTTTATGATGGCGCTTTTTAAATCAACTTCTTTTGGAATCTGAATCGGGTAATACATTTGTCCACGAGGCGCAAAAGCTCCTTTGGCAAAACGTACTTTATTCATGTCTTCGTAAGTTAAAGTCGTAACGGTTTCCATTACAGGATCGCTCACTAAATATTCGGTTTCGGTTTTTCCGTAAACGACTAAATTGTGTGCGTTGAAATGAAAACGATATTCGTCAGGAAAATAACTTAAATTGTAAACGCCAACCTGTAATCCGGTTGGGATATTATTTTTTAAATTTTCGTCTAATGCTTTATTGGCATTTGCTATAGAAGAAAATTTTTGTCTTTTTATTTTTAAATTTAAACGGGTTGCGACTTTATTGAAAATCTGTCCAGGCAAAGTTCTGTAACTGATTGCCGGTGCATGATTCACTTTTATAAAAGGCAGATATACAAAAAACAATCCAGAGCCAATACCAAAAACCATCGGTTCGCTAATGTTTAGTCCGCTGTTTTTTAGCAGATTTGACGCTACTCCATTCTCGCAATGAGCAGACTGATGATGTGTGAAAGTTAATTCCATTTATTTGGTAATGCTGTTTTTTAATTCTTCAATTGATACTCCAAAAGTATCAGCATATTTTTTCAGGATTTTATCGTTTAGTTTGGCAAAAACACTAGGTTTAAAATGTCTTTTTACACGCCATTTCCAAAACCCAACATAACTGGATAATATGTTAAGGTCCATTTTATTGGCTTCCATAAAATACACAATTGGACTTGCTTCACCATTCAAAACCTGTTGTTTGGCATCCGCAATTCGTTCGTTTATTTCATCTATAGAATTTGAAAGTGCTATTGTTTTAGGTTCCCAGCCCGTACTTAATGTTGTGGTATAATTACCATTTTCATCTGTTGCGTACAAAAGTTCTTTAACGTTGTTTTTCGTTAAGTTGCTTTGATCCTGAGGTACTTTATCTTTTTCCATTACCTAGTTATTATTTTCAAGTGGAATTGTTACGAAACCGAAATTGTTTTCTGAATAAACAAGTTAATCTCGCATTCTAAGAGTATCTGGTCTTCGACTGAACTTTTACAGTTCATCGTACATAAAGTGTAATCATCGCCAGTGAATTTCGAAACTAAATCTGCTTTGGTAATTATTGTATCGCCAACATTTGGCAGAGCATGAATTTTTACGTTTTTTAAAGCGCTGATAAATCCAATTACATTTATGTTTTCATTTTCTATTCCGTTGTCGTCAAAAAAGTATTTTTTTCCAACAATTGCCGAACAAGTCTGAGCGGTGTTTTCGATTAAACCTGCTTCAATAAAAACATTGTTTTGAACGAAAATATTGTCTTCTTCGACAAGAAAAACAGTTTCTACTGAACTTGAATCAATATTCAAAATCAAATCCACCATAAGCATTGGTGCTCGGTGCGGTAAATAATTTTGTATGTCAACAGCAGTAGCTTTCATTATAATTTTATTTTGCCAAAACAGTTTTCATTTGTCCTCTGGCAATTTCTTCATTGTTCAAAGTCGTCACAATATCCACCAAAGTAATTCCAGCAAATTCCTGTAGAATTGTTACTTGAGACTGAATATTGTCGCTTAGTTTTGGAAGTCTCTTGATTTCAATTTCTTTAATAGAACCAATATAACCCGTTGGAGCAATTTCGTTTCTCAAAAAATATTGATATCCTGTATGCAATGCTACAGATTGTGCCATGTGTTCTATTAATCCAGCTTCAAGAAAAGTATCGTTTGATACAAAAATATTATCGCGTTGAATTTCTAAACCAGAAACCAAAGAAGTTTCAGAATAAGAATGCATAGCGTCTACCATCACAAAAGGGAACTTTTGCGGCAGTAAATTTTCTACCATTTCTTTTTCTAGAAGTGCCATTGTTTCCATTAGCAAACTGTTAAATACGCATACGCGAAAGAGAATCTTCCGCTTTCTGGAACAGATAATAAAATTTTATCTCCTTTTTTCAAATTCCCTGAATTCAGTAATTCTTCAAGAGCTAGGTAAATAGAAGCAGAGCCAACATTTCCAACTCGAGAAAGATTCATGAACCATTTGTCATCGCTCATTCCGATACCTTTTTCTGTTAATCCTTTTTTCAATCCTTCAACAAAAAAGTTAGAAGAAACGTGAGGAATGAAATAAGTAATATCTTCCGATTTAATATTGTTTTTATCCATAGCGTCTTTCATGCTTTCAGCACCTTTTGACAGGATAAATTCATCTAATAATTTAACGTCTTGTTTTATAGAAAAAACAGATTCGTTTAGCCATTGTTCTGGAGAATAATCGCTCCAGCCTTTAATTTCTCCGTTTTCCAATTTATCACCTCCCGCATACATGCAAGTTTCCAATTCGTACGCATACGAAAAAGCTTCCATCCATTCGATTTTTAGAGAAATTGGTCCTCTTGGTTTATTTTCTAATAAAAAAGCTCCAGCACCATCAGACAACATCCAGCGAAGAAAATCTTTTTTGAACGCAATAATGGGCTGTTCTTCAAGGCTTTTTAAATTATCAGCCTCGTGATTGTATTTTTGAGCATTCAGCCAGGTTGAAACTTTTTCAGATCCTGTGCAGATTGCATTTTTTGAATTTCCAGATTTTATAGAAAGAAAGCCAAATTTAAGAGAGTTCATTCCGGCACAGCAAACTCCTGTTGAAGAGTTTAATTCCACGGATTTATTTTTTAAAAGACCGTGAACCATCGCAGCATGCGAAGGCAGAAAAATGTCGGGAGTTGAGGTCCCACATGAAAGTACTTCTACATCTTGAGGCGTAAAATTTTCGTCGAATAACGGTAAAATGGCATTTTTGGTTAATTCGGCATTGCTGTGAGTGCTTTTTCCTTCTTTATCAACAGCGTAATATCGGCTTGTAATTTTATTATTGCGCAAAATAATACGTCTTGCTTTAGAAGCAGTATCATTGATAAGGCCTAGATAGGCTTCCATTTCGTCATTTGAAACGGCTTCGTTTGGCAAATATTTTGCAGCTTTTGTAATATATACTTCAAACATAATTTAAATTTCGTCTTCTAAACTCCCTGATAATATTGAGTTTCCTTTTTTATAGTTTTTAACTTAAGCGGATAGGTAATAAGGTGCAATATATACACTATTGGTGAAATTAACCATATCGCAAGGAATAAATAAACATTAAATACTTTAAGCAGCTGTTTTCGTTTTTTTTGATTTTTATAAATGATGTTTGACCATTTATTGAAAATTTTATTGGCCGTTTTGTCAACAGTCACTAAATATGAACTTATTTTTACAGCGCCAGCTTTGACTAATTTTGGCTGTAATTGTGCTAAATTATTTTGTTGTAAAGAATCAAGCATAATTTCTCCAAACTGACTGGATTCTTGTATGTCTTTTTCTGAAACTCCCGGAAGCGGAAATATACCTAAATATTTTTTCTTAACTCCAGAAAACATCCATTCTACGATGGTAATAACGCTGATTAAATTTCCAACGCGATCAACCAAAGCTACATTTCCAACCAAATTGGCATTGGCTTTTCTAAGCAAAACTTTGATTTTTTCCTGAGCCATAATCCACATGTTTCTTGAACCGCTTATTGTGATTACAGGTGTATTGTTCAAAATTTTCTTGGCGTCATCACTTTTCAAAAATGAATTGATCGGAATTGAAGGAGATAAATACCAAACCTGATAATGAAATAATACCAAATCAAACTTTGTGTTTAGAATTTCTTCTGGAACAGGTTTTAATGCAGTCGGAATCTGTAAAAACGATTCTGGAAATGCATCAAAAAATGATTCTTTGTTCCAAGGAAATGGAAATGGTTTTTCTAATTGTATTTCGTGAAAAGTAAGATTTATTTCTTCTGAATTTAGAAATGGTTTTGCAATATTTCTTGCAATAGATTCCAATTGTCCAGATTGAGAATAATAAATTACGAGAACATTTTTCATTAGGTTTTTTGGCTTTGGTGGTCAGCAAAAGTAAGTAAATTTATTTAAACGAATTTTCTTATTTCGACCAACGTTTTTTTATTAGCCACGAATTCACGAATTATTCAAAATACAGCTGTTATGAATGATTTTGTTTAAATTTTTATTAGCCACGAGTTCACGAATTATTTTAAATACTGTAAAGATGATTTTGCTGAAATTATGGCTGTAGTAAATTTCACAAATTATGGTTTATGCAAAGGATATTGCGTTAAGAAAAAATTAGTGAAATTAGCGACAAAAGCATTCGCTCCAAATGATAGTATAATTCGTGAATTCGTGGCGGAAAAAATTTAAGACTTTATATCGTTCCAAAAATCAAAATAATTGAACCATTGTAAAGGATAACGATTCAAGATACTTTCAACGCTTTTTACATATTCTTTCAAAAGTGCTTTTTCGTCACGATGTTTTACTTCGGCTTCTCTTGCGTACAAATGATAATGAAGATTTGGCTCTTTCATTACATAAACAAAAACTACTGGAACTTTTAATCGTGAAGCAATTAAAAAAGGACCTGCAGGAAAATTGGCTTCTTTGCCAAGCAGGTTTTCAGAAAGTGATTTGGTTCCTTCAAAATAACGATCACCTGTAAAGCAGATTAATTCGTTATTGGCCAAAGCGGCATTGATCTCAAAAATATGAGACAAATCTTCTTTGATGATAATAAATTTTACGGTTGGTTTTTGAGAAACGCTTTCTAGATAATTCTTAATAGCAGAATGCTCTAAATCTGTTGTAACAAGATTGATTTGGAAATTAAGGTCAATATCACCTAAAAAGTGTTCAGCAATTTCAAAATTACCAACATGGGCACTGATTAAAACGCCGCCTTTTTTCTCGGCAAGTAGTTTTTTAAGCGTTTCTATTCCGTCAAATTCGTAGGTAAATTTGTTTCTCATTCCAGCAGAAATGGAAACTTTATCAATAATGGTTTGCCCAAAAGTGTAATAGCTTTTGAAAACCATTTTTTTAGATTTGAAATAGGAATACTGAAGTCTTTCTTTAAAGTAATAGAAAATGGCTTTATTGCTTTTTCTTAGAAATAAAAAATAATAAGAAGCAACAAAATAAAGTAAGACATAAGCAGCTTTTACACCCGCTTTTTGAATTAAAAAAACGAATATTTTATAACCTAATACAGTTCCTTTGGATTTACCATCCCATTGACTCATTTAAGCTGATTTGGCTTTGATTTTAGTTTCGATTAAGTCATAAAAACTTTGAAAATCAGAAATTCCAACAAAATCTGCTTCAACTAGTTTTACACCAAAGTTTGCCTCTATTGAAACGACTAAGTCAACATAATCCAGACTGTCTAACCCAAGTGTATCTTTTAAATTAGCATTTGGTTCAATGTCGTCATTATCAACTTCAAATTCATCAACTAAAAAACCATTAATTTTTGCTATAATCTCTTCTTTATTCATTGTTCAATTTAAACTTTTTAACCACCAACGCAGAGTTGGTTCCTCCGAAACCGAAAGAATTGGACAAAAATATGTCAAATTTTTTGTTTAACGTAGTTTTAACTAAATTTAATTTTGACGCATCTTCGTCTGGAGTTTCCAAATTGATGTTTGGCGCGATAAAATCATGCTGCATCATTAAGATAGAATAAATGATTTCGCTGGCTCCTGCCATCCAGCATTCGTGGCCAGTCATTGATTTTGTAGAGCTTACCGGAGGATTTTTTTCTCCAAAAACCTCAAAAATGGCTTTTGCTTCGTTTGCATCTCCAACAGGAGTTGAGGTTGCATGAGCATTTATATATTCAATATCTGAAGCTTCTAATTTTGCATCGTCAAGCGCACGTTTCATTGCTGTTGCAGGTCCTTCAACGTTTGGCGTTGAGATATGTCCTCCGTTTGAAGAAAATCCGTAACCGCCAATTTCTGCAATGATATTGGCACCGCGCGCAATGGCAGATTCATAGCTTTCTAAAATTAAAGTTGCGCCACCGCCACTCGGAATTAATCCATCGCGACCAATGTCAAAAGGCCTTGAGGCTTTTGTAGGATCGCCTTCTCTGTTAGAAAAAACGCCTAATCCATCAAAACTGCTCATGGCATATTTGTTGATTTCTTGAGCTCCGCCAGTAATTACAATGTCTTGAAAACCGCTTTTAATTAAAAAATAAGCCAAACCAATTGAGTGGGAACCGCTTGCACAAGCAGCACTAACGGTAAGATTGATTCCGCGAAGTTTAAAAATCGTAGAAAGATTCATCGTAACCGTAGAATTCATTGATTTAAAAATGGCACCAGAACCAATAAGGGCAGTGTCTTTTTTCTCGCGTACAATATCTGTTGCGTCAATGATGGCTTTAGAAACAGAGTCGTTTCCGTACATAATACCTACTTCGCGTTCGTCAAAAAAGGCATCATCGATGTTAGCGTTTTTAAGCGCTTCTATAGTGGCCATATAAGCATACTCGGTTTCTTCACCGATGCTCATACGTTGTCTTCGCGTCAATAAATTTTTAAGATCGGCTTTCGGAACCATTCCTGTTAAGGCCGACTGGAAACCAAATTCTTTACGTTCAGAATCAAACTGAATACCAGATTTTCCTTCGTATAACGAATCTTTTACTTCGTCCAAAGAAGTTCCGATACAAGAATAAATTCCCATTCCAGTAATTACAACTCGTCTATTCATCGTCTTTCAAAAGTAATTTTTTATCCTTAAAGTGTAATTTTTTTAATCTTGCCGCAAAGGCACAAAGGCACTAAGTTTTTTTAAAGTCTTTTTGCTTAAACTTTGCGACTTTGCGAGCAATTTTCTATGTTTAAAAATCTTAAAATAATCTCGCAAACATAGTATTCTTTAAGAATATATTCCGCCGTTAATATTGATAATTTCTCCTGTAATATAGCTTGCTTTTTTAGAAATCAAAAAGCTTACCAAATCTGCTACTTCTTCTGCTTCACCAAAACGATTAACCGGAATTAGCTTTAATAATTCTTTTTCGTCCAGCTGACTTGTCATATCGGTTCTGATAAAACCTGGAGCGACAGCATTTACAGTAATATTTCTTTTGGCAACTTCTTGAGCCAAAGCTTTAGTCGCTGCTACAATGGCACCTTTTGCAGCCGAATAATTGGCTTGTCCTGCAGTTCCTTTTACTCCAGAAACAGAAACCATATTTACAATTCGGCCGTATTTATTGCGTAACATTTTTTGAATAAAAAACTGTGTAACATTAAAGAAACCATTTACGCTTGTATTCATAACGCCGTTCCAGTCTTCTGGTGTCATCCACATAAAAAGACCATCTTTAGTGATTCCGGCATTGTTAACAATTGCCTCAACTAATTTTTCAGGATTTGCTTCCTGCCAAGCAGTTAAAACATTTTGTACTTCTTCGAAATTAGAAACATCAAAACCTAAGATTTCTCCTGTTGCGCCTAATTTTTGTACTTCTTGCAATGTTTCTTCGGCAGCCGTTTTATTTGAATGATAGTTAATCAGAATATGATAATCGGATTCTACGGCTAGTTTTTTACAAATCGCACTTCCAATTCCTCTCGAACCGCCTGTTACTAATACACACTTCATTTATAATGTAGATTTTATTTTTATTCGTCATAAATGAAATCGTATTCTAAAAAAGACGATTTCATCTATGCAAATGTTATAATTTATTTCGGAGAATAAATACTATTTCTTTTTCTTTGGGGCTGGTTTTTTCGTTGCAGGTTTAATTTCCTCTTTTGGTTTTTCGGCTGGAGCTGCAGCTGGCTGAGGTTTTTCTGCACTTTTAGAAAACAGTTCAGCATTTTCAAACCATTGGTTAGCCAAGACTGTTCCGTCAGGTTTAAGAAACCCCCATTTTCCTTCGTTTTTTACTCGGGCAACACCACCAATAAATCCTTTATCTTGTTGCGTAAACATCGCGATAATAGCATTTGTAGTGATACCGTATTGAGTTGGAATTACCAGTTTTCCAGATTCATTGATGAATCCCCAGTTGCTTTCTTTTACAGGAGCAAGTCCGTTTGTGCTAAAAACTTCGGCATCGTTGTACGTTGGTTCAATCACAAATTTTCCTTCTGGATTGATGAATCCCCATTTTTTTCCAACCAAAACTGGAGCTAAGTTTTTTGAGAAAGCTTTTCCTTTATCATAAATAGGAAGAATTGCCCAATTTCCTTTTAAATCGATGTAACCGATTTTTCCGTTCTTTTTAGCGAAAGTCAAATCTTGAGTTTCAAAATCCCAGATTTTTTCAGCTCCGTCAACTGGAACAAATTTCCCGCTACTTACTAATCCGAAAGTTTTGTCTTTTCTTGCCCAAGTTGTTCCTTTAAAATAATTTCCAACTTCGGCATAAACTGGTTCAACCAATTCTTTTCCGTTAGTATCAATAATTCCCCAGTTTTTGTTTAATTCAACTCTGGCATAACCATTTTCAAAAGGTTTGATCTGATCGTATTTTGGTTCTAAAACAACACCCATTTTGTTGTTGATTAAACCCACTTTATTGTTTTGTCTGATGAACGCAACGCCGTCATTAAAATCAAATACTTTATCAGAAGCTGGTGCTTTTTGGATTTCTCCTTTTGTATTAATATAAACCCAATCTTTGTCTTTTTGTACAACTGCGATTCCGCTGTTAAAATCTTTAGCATCTTTAAAATCTGCTGGAATTACCCAAGCTCCTTTTGCATCGATAAATCCCCATTTTCCGCCGTTTTCTACGGCAGCTAAACCTTCAGAAAAACTTCTGGCAGATTTGTACTGAGGTTCGATTTTAAAAGATCCATCTTTAGACAGATATCCAATTTTAGAATTTTTTTTAACTAATGCTAATTCTTGGCTATTAACAAATTGAATGCAACCAAGCAATAAAAAAACAAATGACTTTTTCATGATTTTAAGATTCAATATTAATACTGTAAAATAAAGATTTTTAACTGTTGATTAAATAATCTTTTACTTTTTGAACAAAAGGATACATTACTTGATCTTCCTTAAATTCTGGAATTATATTTCTGATATCGTCATACCATTTTTTAGTCGTTGACGAAATTTGATCTTTCTGTTTCAAATAATCAATTGCCTGAACAATTGTGATTAATTCGATCGCTAAAACTTCAAATGAGTTTTCAATCACTTTTGATGTAATAACCGCAGCATTTGTTCCCATGCTTACAATGTCTTGATTGTCATTGTTGTTCGGAATACTGTGCACGTACATCGGGTTTGATAACATTTGATTTTCGGCAGTTGTTGAAGTTGCGACGAACTGAACGCCTTGCATTCCGAAATTAAATCCTAATGTTCCTAAGTTTACGAATGGAGGAAGAATTTCGTTGATTTTTGAATTCAATAAATAATTCAATTGGCGTTCTGCTAGCATCGTTAATTTTGTAATAACGATTTTCAGTTTATCCATTTCTAGCGAAATATAATCTCCGTGGAAATTTCCGCCGTGGTAAACGTGTTTGTTTTTAACGTCAATAATTGGATTGTCGTTTGCCGAGTTAAATTCGTCTTCCAGAATAGATGCAACATTATTGATGGTTTCTAAAACCGGTCCTAAAATTTGAGGAACACAACGTAATGAATAATATTCTTGAACTTTTTCTTTGAAGATTTCTTCTGTGTTTTCGCCAGAATATAAATGATCTTCTCTTTTACGGATCAACGTACTGTCCGAAAGATTTTGTCTCATTCTTTCCGCAACTTCCTGCTGACCTTTATGACGTTTGGTTTGGTTTAATTCTTCAGAGAAATGATCATCATAAGCTTGCACCAATTCGTTAATTGCGCAAGAAGCTTTTAATGACCAGTCTAGTAATTTTTTAGCATAATGAACATTTACAACTCCAATTCCTGTCATTACAGAAGTTCCGTTGATTAGCGCTAAACCTTCTCTAATTTCTACTTGAATTGGTTTTAAACCTTCAATTTCAAAAACTTCTGCAGTTGCACGTCTTTCACCTTTATAAAAAACTTCTCCTTCGCCAATTAAAACTAAAGCTAAGTGTGATAATTGCACTAAATCTCCGCTGGCTCCCACACCGCCGTGTTCGAAAATTAAAGGTGTAATATCTCGATTGATTAATTCTGCCATTAAATGAATAACAGAAGAGTGAACTCCTGAATTTCCTAAAGAAAGTGTATTTAATCTTGCAAGAATTGCTGCTTTTGCGCACTCAGCGTTCAAAGGTTTTCCTGTTCCAGAAGAGTGGCTTCTGATTAAATTGTATTGTAATTGAATTTGATCTGACTCCTTAATTCTATATTGAGCCATTGGACCAAATCCTGTATTTACTCCGTAGATTACTTTATTTCCTGAGAATTCTTTTAAGAAATTAAAACTTTCGTTTACTCGATTTAAAACCACATCGCTTATGGCAACTTTGTTTTTTCCAAAGATTATGGCTTCAAATTCTGCTAAACTTAGATATTCATTTATTGTATTCATCAAATCGTTTTTGGTTGCGCTAATTTAATTTTATTTATCAAAATAAATGTAGTTATTTTGATGATGGCAAATGTAGGTTAATTAATGATAATAATTCTAATATGACAAAGGAGTTTGTTGATGTTTTAGTGATTGGCGCAGGACCGTCCGGATGTGTTTCGGCATCGTATCTTTTTAAGAACAACGTAAAGGTTAAAGTTGTAGAAAAAACAAAGTTTCCGAGACTTGTTGTAGGCGAAAGCCTTATTCCTCGTGTAATGGATCATTTTGCTGAAGCAGAATTGTTTGACGCTCTTGACGCGATGAACTTCGAAAAGAAATTAGGAGCTCGTTTTATCAGAGGAGAAGAAATCTGCAATTTTGATTTCAGCGTAAAATTTGGCGAAGGATGGGATTGGACTTGGCAGGTTCCAAGAGCTGATTTTGACAATACAATGGCTCAAGAAATTATAAGAAAAGGAATTGACTTAGAATTTGAAACTGAAGTTTTGGAAGTTTCTTTTGAAGGTAAAAATTCAAAAACTATCGTAAAAGATAAAGACGGAAACCTAAAAGAAATTCACGCAAAATTTATCATTGACTCCAGCGGATACGGACGTGTTTTGCCAAGACTTTTAGATCTGGATACGCCATCAAAACTAGATCCGCATTCTTCGATTTTTACTCATGTTAAAGATATTAATAGAGAAGAAGGGGTAGAGGGAACTCAAATTTCGTTTGATATTTTAGAAACTGAAGTTTGGCTTTGGGTAATTCCGTTTTCTAACGGAAATACAAGTTTAGGAGTTGTGGGTCCGACAGATTTTATCAATTCGCTTTCTGAAAATAAAGATAATGCCGAGGCTCTGCGAAATGCCATTCAGAAATCGGATTATTATATTAAAAGATTTGCTGGAACAGAATTTTTATTTGAGCCAGTTAAATTGGAAAACTACTCAAGAGCAGTAAAAAGAATGTATGGCGATGGTTTTGCTTTAACAGGAAACAGTTCTGAATTTTTAGACCCAGTTTTCTCTTCGGGTGTAGCTTTTGCTACCGAATCTGGAATGTTGGCAGCAAAATTATATTTGAAAGAATCACAAGGAATTCCGGTAGATTGGGAAGTGGAATTTACGCAATACATGAAACGCGGAATTGCCGTTTTCACAACTTATGTTCAAGAATGGTATACAGGAAATCTTCAGACGCTGTTTTTCCATCAGCCAGAAAATCCTGAAGTAAAAGAAAAAATATGTGCGGTTTTAGCAGGTTATGTTTGGAATGAAGAAAATTCGTTTGTCAAAAAACATGATCACGTAATTGCGAATATGGCGTATTTATTAAATATGCAAAAAGAACAAAGCCCTGAATAATCAGGGCTTTTTTTTTATCATTCCGTAGGAATGTCTCGTCGGTAGAACGAGAAATTTGAATTGGGATAATACGTTCCGTAGGAACGTTTGATTAATTGATTGGGAATATTATTTCCGTAAATCAGATGTCCCTACAGAACATAACACAAAACGACAATATTTTTTTTCTACCGACCAGATATTCCTAACGGAATATTCATGGATTACAATCCGAAAATTTTCTCCATTAAAATCCATTTTTGTCCCGGTTTTGCCCAAGGCAAAGCTTGCTGGAATTTCCACATTAAAGTTTCCCATTCCTGAACTTTTTCGTTTGCTGCGTCGGCTTGATCTTTCTTTTCGAAAGTAAAATCGGCATCTGCTTCGATGATCATGAATAGTCGGTTTCCGGTGCAATAAATATCCAGCACTTCAATTCCAGAATCTTGAATGCTTTTTTTGATTTCTGGCCATATATTTTCATGCAGTTCTTTGTATTCTGCAATTAAATCTGCATCATCTTTTAAGTCTAAAGCCAGACAGAATTTTTGAGTTGCCATAATCTAAATTTATCCTTGGTAAGCTACAGCAGTTTGCTTGCTTGTACCTAAACCTTCAATTCCTAATTCGATTACGTCGCCTGCTTTAATGTAAATTGGGTCTGGTTTAATTCCTAATCCAACTCCCGGAGGTGTTCCTGTACTGATTACATCACCAGGAAGCAAAGTCATAAACTGGCTTAAATAATGAACTAAAAATGGAATTTTGAAAATCAAATTTGAAGTATTACTGTTTTGGAAAGTTTTTCCGTTTACAGTTAACCACATTTTTAGATTGTTTACATCACCAATTTCGTCTGGAGTTGCCATAATTGGCCCAAGAGGAGCGAAGGTGTCAGAACCTTTTCCTTTTGCCCATTGTCCGCCTCTTTCGATTTGGAATGCTCTTTCGCTATAATCATTCAAAAGACAATATCCTGCAATGTAATTTGGCGCATCTTCTTCAGAAACGTAGCTTGCTTTTTTGCCCACGACAAATGCTAGTTCAACCTCCCAGTCTGTTTTTTCGCTGTTTTTTGGGATAATCAAATTATCATTTGGACCGCATAAAGAAGTCGTTGATTTAAAGAAAATGATTGGTTCTTCTGGAATTGCAGCACCTGTTTCTTCGCAGTGATCCACATAATTTAATCCGATGCAGATAATTTTTGATGGACGCGCAACCGGCGAACCTAAACGCACTGAATCGCTTACTTCTGGTAAAGAAGGATTGTTTTTTAAAGCTTCCTCTAATTTTGCTAAACCGTCATTTTCAAAAAAAGATTCGTTGTAATCTGTTACAATAGACGAAACATCGTATCTTTTTTCATTTAGTAAAACTCCTGGTTTTTCCTTTCCTTCTTCTCCGAATCTAATAAGTTTCATATTTTAATTTTTAGTTTTTTTGCCACGAATTACACGAATTTTCTCGAATTAAAATTTGTGGAAATTTGTGTAATTCGTGGCTATAATTTTGTTTAAATATTTTAGTTGTTTAATTTGATAAATCCTCCATCAATTGGGTAGTCTGAACCTGTGATGAAAGATGACTCATCACTGCATAAGAATAAGGCTAAAGTTGCGATTTCTTCTGGTTTTCCCATACGGCCGATTGGCTGTGATTGTGATAGTTTTTCGAAAATTTCTTCTTCTTTTCCAGGATAATTTTTAGCAATAAATCCGTCTACAAAAGGCGTGTGAACTCTCGCAGGAGAAATAGAATTACATCTAATTTTATCGTGTAAATAATCTTTTGCAACCGATAAAGTCATTGCCATAACTGCTCCTTTTGCCGTAGAATAAGCAAAACGATCTGGAATTCCAACCCAGCAAGCGATTGAAGCTAAGTTCAAAATAACACCTCCGCCAGAATTTCTTAATGCAGGAATCGAAGCGTGAAGACAATTGTAAACCCCTTTTACGTTTACATTCATGATACGGTCAAAATCAGATTCAGAAGTCGTGTCTACTTTTCCAACGTGAGCAATTCCAGCATTGTTTACTAGAATATTAATATTTCCAATTTTATCGAAAGTCGTTTTAACTTGTTCGTGATTTGAAACATCGCAAGCGTGAGCAAAAACAGTTCCTCCAGCAGATTTAATTTCTTCAACCGTTTCTTTTGCGCTTTCTTCTGTTAATTCTAAAACGTGAACTTCTGCACCTTGTTTAGCAAATAAAACCGAAATCGCTCTTCCGATTCCGCTTCCACCGCCCGTTATAATTGCTTTTTTATTTTGTAATGAAAACATTTGATATAAATTTTTATGAGTTGTTTTTAATAGTTTTTTACAAAGATACGCCGCGTTTCCACGGAATAAAATCGTCTTGGTTTAATTGAACCGCTTTCGGAATAATTTCGCCGCTTGCCGCTTTGATGCAATATTCTAAAATTTCTTCGCCCATTTCTTCAATAGACTTTTCACCGCTGATGATTGGTCCGCAGTCAATATCGATAATATCTTTCATTCTAGTTGCCAAAACTGAGTTTGTTGCCACTTTAATTACAGGACAAACTGGGTTTCCTGTTGGAGTTCCTAATCCCGTTGTAAACAAAATTAAAGTTGCTCCAGAAGCCGCTTTTCCAGTTGTCGCTTCTACGTCATTTCCTGGCGTACAAACCAAACTTAATCCTGGTTTTGTAACCAATTCGGTATAATCTAAAACATCAACAACAGGTGAAGTTCCTCCTTTTTTGGCTGCTCCAGCACTTTTGATAGCATCTGTAATTAAACCGTCTTTGATATTTCCCGGTGACGGATTCATATGGAAACCAGAACCCACTTTATGCGCCAGTTCATCGTAAGATTCCATTAAATCGATGAATTTTTTAGCGTTATCTTCCGTAATACATCTGTCGATTAAATTCTGTTCAGCGCCACATAATTCTGGGAATTCAGCCAAAAGAATTTTTCCGCCTAAAGCCACCACTAAATCAGAAGTGTAACCCACAGCAGGATTTGCAGAAACACCACTGAAACCGTCGCTTCCGCCACATTTTACCCCAATGCATAAATCGCTTAAAGGCGCATCGGTTCTTTCATATTTGTTGATTTCGATTAAACCTTCAAAAGTTTTCTTGATGGCGTTTGTAATTAGAACTTCTTCGCTTTCTGTTTGCTGCTGTTCAAAAATAAACAACGGTTTATCGAAACCTGGGTTTTGTCTTTTTACATCGTTTACAAAATCCTGAACTTGTAAATGCTGGCATCCTAAACTCAAAAGTGTGATTCCGCCAACGTTTGGATGATTCGCGTAAGAAGCCAATAAAGCGCTCAAAGTAGAAGCATCTTGACGAGTTCCGCCGCAACCGCCTTGGTGATTTAAGAATTTAATTCCGTCTACATTTTCAAAAACACGTTTGTTTTTTGGTGTCGGATTTAATTCAATATTAATATCGTTTATGTCATTTCCGTTCAAATAACCTTCCAATAATTCGTGTGTAAATTGATTGTATTTATCGGTCACAGCATAACCCAATTGCTTGTGTAAGGCTTCTTTGATTACGTCTAAATTTCTGTTTTCACAAAAAACAGTCGGGATAAAAAGCCAGTAATTTGCTGTTCCAACGCGTCCGTCTTTTCTTTTATATCCTTTAAAAGTTCTGTTTTCAAATTTAGAAACATCAGGTGCATTCCATTCGTAAGAAGCATTTCTGTACGCGTATGGATCTGCAGCATGTTTTAGGTTTTCGGTCGTCATTAAACTTCCTTTAGCCACATCATTTTGCACTTTTCCAACCAAAACGCCGTACATATTTACTTCTTCTCCCTGCTTCATATCTTGCATGTAGAATTTATGTTTGGCTTTGATGAGGTCTTGTAAAACGTAAATTTCGTTTTCAAAATGAATGGTTTCGCCTTTTTGAAGATCGGTTAAGGCAACCAATACATTATCGTCTGGATGCAGTTTTACAACCAGTTTTTTTGTGTTATTCTCAGACATTTTGTTGTTTGTTTTTTTTTCTTTTTTGATGTCACTGCTTTTGTTTTATAACATTTTAATCTTCTGATTTTGTATAGAATTCGGGCAGTTAACGAAAAATAAAATTAGCTTTTTTAGATATTCATCAATAGTCTAATATTATCCGTATCTAATCTTTAATTATCTTTGCAGAATGAAATTGGAACAAACCAAAATAGCGTCTTATCTCAACACGAAAGTTTCGGTGCTCAATCGTATTGAACCATTTTTTCAAGCGCCGTTTCATTCGCATCCTGAACTGGAATTGGTTTATGTAAAAGAGAGTTACGGAAAACGTATTATCGGAAATTCGGTAATGCCGTTTGAACCTGGCGATATGGTCTTTTTAGGATCGGATATTCCGCACGTTTGGTTAAATGACGAAAAATATTATCAGGGAATTGAAGATTTAAGAGCCAATTCGATTGTCGTATATTTTCATAAAGATATTTTCGGACCGACTTTTTACGAATTAAAAGAAACTCAAAAAATCAACGAACTTTTTTTTCAGGCTGGAAAAGGCATTTCGATTATTGGAAAAACCAATAAGCAGATTGCTAAAAAACTGGAGAAATTAGTTTCCAAAAAAGACTTTGAAGTAATTGTTGGGCTTTTTGAAATTTTATCTATCCTTTCAGAAAGTCAGGATAAAATTTACATCAACGACGAAATTTATTCGCTGATGCAGAAAGATTCGAAAGTAGATCGTCTTTCGGAGGTTTTTCAATATGTAAATAAAAATTATAAAAAGAATATTTCATTAGAAGAAATTGCCGCTGTTGCGAATATGACGCGGACTTCTTTCTGCAGAATGTTTAGAATTAAAACAAAGAAAAATTTTGTGGATTATCTGCACGAGATCCGAATTTCGAATGCTTGTAAATTGCTTTTGGAAACTGATAAAAGTATGTCTGAAATCGCTTATGCTTGTGGTTATAAAACAGCTTCAAACTTTAATAAACTCTTTAAAAAAGTTAAGGGAATTACGCCTTCCGATTTTAAAAATAATGCGAAGGTTAATTTTGGCACTCCCGACAGCTATCGGGATTAAAGGATTAAAGAGATTTTTAAGTCCAGTTTTGTCTGGCTGAGCGAAGTCGAAGCCCACGTCAAATTGGAACGCCCTTCGACTTCGCTCAGGGTGACAAACTAAAGCAAATCATTTTAATCCTTTTAATTCGTGGCTAAAAAAAATTAGATAGAACGATCTAAATGTGTATAACCACCATCAACATAAATGATCTGTCCAGTAGTATGGCTTGATTTTTCTGAAAGAAGGAAAACCACCATATTTGCGATTTCTTCAGCAGTTGTCATTCGGTTTTCTAAAGGAATATTTTTAGTGATTGCAGCCAGTTTTTCTTCTTTATTTTCAAAAGTATTGATCCACGTTTCGTAAAGTGGGGTGTAACATTCTGCTACAATTACGGCATTTACGCGGATGCGGTATTTTAATAATTCAACCGCCCATTCTCTAGTTAAAGCATTTCTTCCACCGTTTGAAGCGGCATAAGCTGAGGTCCCACCTTGACCCGTTTCGGCAGTTTTAGAACCAATGTTTACAATGGCTCCTTTTGATTCTTTTAGATAAGGAAGAGCGTGTTGCGCCATTAAATAATAATGCACTAAATTTTTGTGAAGCGAAGCGGCAAAATCTTCATAATTTCCGTTTTCTAATCCAACGCCATCGTTAACGCCAGCATTATTTACAAGTCCGTCAATTCTGCCAAATTTTGCGATTACGGCTTCAACAGCTTTTTTGCAGTCTTCAGGTTTTGTCAAATCGGCGGCAACTTGATGCGCTTCTTTTCCAATGGCTTTTAATTCTTCTACGGCTTTGATGTTGTCATTTTCGTTACGGCCAACGATAAACGGAATTGCATTTTCTTCGGCTAAAACCTTAACGATTCCTAAACCGATTCCTTTTGCGCCGCCCGTAACGATAATGATTTTTTGGGTTAATAATAACTGCATGGTATTTATGTATTATAATTTGAAATTCTTGATTTATGAATGAGATGTCACCCTGAGCGAAGTCGAAGGGCGCTCCAATTGGACGTGGGCTTCGACTCCGCTCAGCCTGACAAAAAGTTAATCCTTTTTATCCAATGAATATACTTTAAAAAATTTACAGCTGTTGTTCATGACAAACAACAGCTGTAAAAATAGAGAGAATAGAACTGATAATTTATTACCAGAACTTAACATAAAGCGCAGCAATAATCAATAATGTAATAACGATTAAGACTGTTGTCTGCGGTTTTACTTTAAACATTTCAGAATCAATTTCGAATGCTTTAGGGTTTACTTTTGGACCAGCAAAACTTATTAAGATCATTGCAATCATTGTGAATAAGAATGATAATCCCATACAGATGTGGAACGGAATTTCGAAAGCTCCTTTTCCATTATTGTAAGCTGTGTATAAAAGTGTGTCGTTTCCAAATAAAGCTGGAGCGTATTCGTTGAATAAAACAGATAATAAGAATCCTAAGATTACCCCAACGATTGCTGCTGTTCCTGTAGTTCTTTTCCAGAACATACCCAAGAAGAACATGGCAAAAACTCCAGGGCTGATGAATCCAGTGTATTTTTGGATGTATGTAAATCCTCCAACGCCACCAATTCCTAAAACGTCATTCCATGTAAATAAAACCGCCAAAAGCATAGCAACAAAAACGGCAAGACGACCGATGTTTACCTGCTGTTTTTCGCCAGCATTTTTTTGAATGTATTTTTTATGAACGTCTAATGTATAGATTGTAGAAATACTGTTTACTTTTCCTGCCAAAGAAGCTACAATTGCAGCAGTAAGAGCAGCGACTGAAAGTCCTTTTAATCCGGTTGGAAGGAATGTTAAGATAGCAGAATATGCCTCATCTTTTACTCCACCCTCTAATTGAGGTAAGTGTCCGCTTGTGTATAAAACGTAAGCGGCAATACCAGGAAGCATTACAATAAGTGGCATTAATAATTTAAGCATACCAGCAAACAAAATTCCTGTACGTGCTGTTTGTAAATCTGCTCCAAGTGCTCTTTGTGTAATGTATTGATTACATCCCCAGTAGTTTAAGTTAATAATCCAAATACCAGCAGCATAAGATAATAATCCAGGGAAAGTTAAATATTTGTCGATCTCAAGCTGAGAAGACGTCGCAGTTGGTTTCGGAATAATCATTTTGAAATGTTCGGGAGCCTGCTGCATTAAAACTTTAAAACCGGCAATTGCATTTTGACCAACACCAAAAGCTTCCGCAACTGTTGTTAAAGCAATATAAGAAGTAACCAAACCTCCGATAATTAATACAGCTACCTGTATAACGTCTGTATAGGCTACAACTTTCATTCCTCCAAGAGAAATAAACAAAGCAAAAATAGCCAATCCAAGCATAATTACGTGAAGATATTCTCCACCAGCAAGTTTGTTAATCGCAACTGCTCCTAAATATAAAATAGAAGTAAGGTTTACAAAAACATATAAAAACAGCCAAAATACTGCCATGATAAGTGCAGTAGATTCGTTGTAACGTGTTTTTAAGAACTGTGGCATAGTGTAAATCTTGTTTTTAAGATAAACGGGAATAAACCATACAGCCACAATAATTAGGGCAACGGCAGCAAGCCATTCGTAAGCAGCAACAGCGATTCCTAAGAAGAAACCTTCACCGCTCATTCCGATGAATTGCTCTGCAGAGATGTTAGAAGCAATAAGAGAAGCCCCAATTGCCCACCAAGTTAAATTTCCTTCAGCCAAAAAGTAAGCTTTAGCATCATGTTCGTCCTGTTTACGTTTGCGATAAACAGTGTAGCCATAGACAGAGACTACGATAAAATAAATAATAAAAACCGCATAGTCTGCGAAAGCGAGGTTTTGGTTCATTGTTAGTAGTATTTTAAATAATTATTATAGGTTGTTTGTTTATGTGGTTTAAATTTGTTTTTATGTTGTTAAATCTTGTTAAAAATGCAAGATGTGTTTTATTTCTGTTATTTTTTTGCGAAAATAAAAGCAGAAGCCAAATGTAAAATAAAAATTTAGAAATCAATCACTAGTAAATGTGTTTTTTACATTTATTTCATGGTTATTATGTTAAATTTTTATTTTTGGCTTTATTACAATGTGAAAGCTATTACACTTTTACAGTGCTTTTGTAATGTACATCTGAAAGCTGTCTCAAAATTTCAGCACTTTTTTCAGGTGTAATATCACGTTGCGATTCGCCCAACATTTCGTATCCAACCATAAATTTCTTTACAGTTGCTGATCTTAACAATGGTGGATAAAAATGCATATGGAAATGCCATTCTGGATGCAGTAAACCGTCTGTTGGCGATTGGTGAATTCCTGATGAATATGGAAAAGAAGTATTAAATAAATTGTCGTACTTCGTGGTTAACTGCTTTAAGATTTTCGCGAAAGCGGTACTTTCTTCAGCAGTAAAATTGGTAATTTTGTTTACGGCTCTTTTGCTTACAATCATTGTTTCATAAGGCCAGATTGCCCAAAAAGGAACCAGCGCAACAAAATGATCATTTTCGATTACGATACGTTCGCCAGCTTTCAATTCAGCTTTCACATAATCCTCCAATAAAGTTCTCTCGTTTTTATCGTAGTATGATTTTAAGCTATTTTGTGTTTTTTCAACTTGAGTAGGAAGAGAAGATTGAGCCCAAATTTGTCCGTGCGGATGCGGATTACTGCAGCCCATTACACTTCCTTTGTTTTCAAAAATCTGAACGTGGTTAATATATTTAATGCTTCCTAAATCGGTATATTCTTTCTGCCAAGTTTTGATGATGTTTTCAATATCGGCAATTTCCATTTCTGGAAGAGTCAGGTCATGTCTTGGAGAAAAGCAAACTACTCTAGAAATACCCTGTTCTGGTTTTGCCTTAAAAAAAGTATGTTTAATATCATCTTCAAAAATAATTTCGTCCTGTTTCATGGCCGCAAAATCATTTTCAAAAACAAAACTGTTTTCGTATTGCGGATTATTCATTCCGTTAGCACGAACATTTCCTGGACACAAATAGCAAGTTGGGTCATATTTAGGAAGTTCTTCTGTCGAAATGGTTTCATTTTGCCCTTGCCAAGGGCGTTTTGCACGATGTGGCGATACTAATACCCATTCGTTAATTAATGGATTGAAGCGTCTGTGCGGATCTTCGTTAATGTCAAAATTTTTCATTGTAGTGTGTGTGGTTTTAAAGTAGCGTTGTTCCGTTTGATATTTTTACATCATAGAATTTTAATTCAATTCCAAATGTATCTAAATAAAGCTTTGAAAACTTACGCTTAACCTCATTTTCATGTCCTTTTTTAACTAAATTGATAGTGCAGCCGCCAAAACCGCCTCCCATAAGTCGGGAACCAATAATGGCATCATCTTCTTTTGCTGTATCAACAAGCATGTCTAATTCTTCGCAGCTTACTTCATATTCTTGCGACAATCCGTAATGTGTTTCAAAAAGCAATTCTCCTAAAAGTTCAATATTTCCTTGGTCTAAAGCTTTGCAAGCTTTGATAACGCGATTGATTTCTTTTACTACAAAATGAACTCTGGCAAAAACTTTTTCAGTCATTTTATCTTTAAGATTCAAAACCTGTTCTTCTGTAGCATTTCTAAAAGTTTTTACTTCTGGAAAATGACTTTTTATGATCGATAAACCTTCTTCACATTCAATTCTTCTTGTATTATATTCTGATGTAAAGAGCGAATGTTTAACATTAGAATCAAATAAAATCAAAGAATAGTCTTTAAAGTCGGCATTATGATATTCAAATTCTAAAGTGTTGCAATCTAATTGGATTACTTTATTTTCAAGACCATGAACGCTCGAAAACTGATCCATAATTCCGCAGTTGATTCCAACCCAATGTTCTGCTTTCTGTCCTAATAGTGAAATGTCTTTTTTTTCAATTTTTAAATCGAAAAGAGATTTGATTCCGAAAATCATTCCGCATTCTAAAGCTGCCGAAGAAGATAATCCAGAACCAACCGGAATATTACTGCTGAAAACACAATTGAAACCTTCAAAAGAAAATCCGTTATCTTGCAATTGTTTGATAACGCCACGAATGTAATTGGTCCAAACGACATCGCTTAGCTTTACTTCTTGAGTCAAATCGATTTCAAACTCTTCGTTTAAATCAATAGCAATTACTTTAGATGTTTTTGTGTTGTTTTTTGCAAAAGCAAAGCAAATTACTTTATCAATTGCAGCAGGTAAAACATAACCGTCATTGTAATCAATATGCTCTCCAATGATGTTGATTCTGCCAGGAGAAAGTACCGTTTTCTCTGGAGAAGACCCGAAAGATTTCTCAAAAAAAGCAACAGTATTTTGTATTAAAATATCATTCATTATTGTTGTGTAATTGGTGTATTGTGTAAATAGTTAGTTTAAGGTTTCAAATTTGTAAAGTGTCTTTTGAGAGTATTGTTCTTCTTTTTTAAGAACAGCATTTGGGAAATGAGGATGATTTGGCGCATCTGGAAAATTCTGTGTTTCAAAACAGATTCCACTTTGAGCATTGTAATCAACATTTTCTTTTCCTTTCAGTTTTCCGAAACAATTTCCGCCTACATATATATGTACACTTGGCTGATCGGTGTAAACATTCATTCTCAATTTATTTTTTAAACTGATTAATTGTGCCACAATTTCAGTTTTAGAATTTACCACAAAAGAATTGTCTATTGGAAACGGACATTTTTTTGGAGTTCTAAAATCAAAATCATGATTTGTTAAATCAGTAAAATTGCCGGTTGGAATATTATCTGGATTTGTTTCCAGCATTTTAGCCGATTTGATAAACATTTGCTGTTCTAAAACATTTCCGTCATGACCGTCAAGGTTAAAATAACTGTGATGTGTCAAATTGATAATGGTATCTTCAGTTGAGGTTGCTCTATATTCTAATTTTAATTCGTTTTCTTCAGTCAAAGTATACGTTAAATAAACAGTCATTTCGCCAGGAAAATTTTCATCTAAATGCTCGCTCAATAGCCCAAAAGTAATAGAAGGATTTTCACCGGTTTTTGCATCAGTAACATTCCAGACTTTTCTCCCAAACCCCATTTCTCCGCCATGCAGTGAATTGCCGTTATTGTTATTGCCAAGCTGAAACTTTTTATCGTCCAAACTGAAAGTAGCATTATGAATTCGTCCAGCGTAACGACCAACCGTTGTTCCAAAATAGGGAGCGCTTGGCAAATTATAAGATTCTAAATATGCATTTAAATTATCAAAGCCTAGTACAATATCTGTTGGTTTTCCATCTATTGGAATTTGGATTGAAGTTACAGTTGCTCCATAATTGATAATCTGAACTTTCATTTCGTTTTTATTGATCAGATCAAAAGAATAAATTTCTTCCTTATTGGGCATTAAACCAAACAATTTGCAATTATGAATCTCTTTTAAATGCGATATGTGTTTTATTTCCATGTAATTTTTAACAAAAATGAAATCCAAAAGTAGAAACATTTTCTATATTTGCATACCAGTACCTACCAGTTTTTAATTATAATAGTCACAATGACTTTATCAAAAACATGATTTCAATTCAAAATAATATCGGTCTGCCAAAATATAAGCAGATAATTCTTTCAATCGAAAAAGAGATTGAAGAAGGAAATTTAATTAAAGGTGATAGACTTCCGTCTGTCAACAAGGTCTGTTTGGCTTTTTCTTTATCTCGCGATACGGTCTTATTAGCGTATGACGAATTGAAGAAAAGAGGGATTATTTATGCGATTCCAGGCAAAGGATATTACGTTAAAAGTGTTGAAATCACTATAACTCAGAAGATTTTCTTGCTTTTTGATGAATTGAATATTTTCAAGGAAGATATTTATAATTCGTTTTTAAAAAACATTGGAAAAAATGTGCAGGTAGATATTTTCTTTCATCATTTTAATGTTCAGGTTTTCAAAAAACTGATAAATGACAGCAATGGAAATTATACAAAATATATTATCATGCCGACCAACTTAACCGATATTGTCGACTCGATAAAAACCCTACCAGTAAGCGACGTAATTATCTTGGACCAGACCAATCCAGAGTTAAAAATGTTTCCTGCAATTTACCAGAACCATCAAAAAGATATTTTCGAAGGTTTGATGAAGGGCAAATCTCGATTGTCAAAATACAAAAAACTGATTTTAATATTTCCAGGTTTTAGGGAGCCTCCCGGAATGAAATTAGGATTTGAGTCGTTTTGCCAGACTTATGGTTTTGATTATGAGGTGATTTCAGATTTTAGTAACCGATCTATTGCACTAGGAGATTTGTATATTATTCCTCATGATCGTGATCTACTTTTGGTTATAGAAAATGCAATGAGCAGAAATTTAAAGTTAGGAGAGGATTTTGGCATTATATCTTATAATGAAACGCCTTTAAAGAAAATCGCAGCAAACGGAATAACCACAATTTCAACCAATTTTGAAGTTATGGGAAAAATTTTGGCCGATATGGTTTTAAAAGGAATCAAAGAGCAGATCGAAAATAAATCTGCTCTTATACTAAGGAATTCTTTATAGGTGAATGCCAATTATAAATTGAGCACAAAGTTGTTAAGCAGTTTTTCTTCGTATTTCTCTTTATTAAAAGTGTATAAATAAGATCCTTTTCTAGAAGACTGCATGTCTTTTTCATCCAGTTTGTTTAAGATTTCTAAGGAATTTATTTTACTGATGAAATTTCTTTTGTCCAATTCTTTGCTCAAAATGGCTTCATACAATTCTAAAAGCTGACGCATGGTAAATTTTTCAGGAAGCAATTCAAAACCAATTGGTTTGATGGAAGTTTTGTAGCGAAGTCTCTTAATGGCATTTTGGACCATTTCGTTGTGGTCAAAAATTAAGTTAGGCGCATCATTAATTGGAAACCATTCTGCGTGATAATTTTTAATCAATTCAGTATTGTGGTTTTCAATATTAATTAAAGCAAAATAAGAAACCGAAATGGTTCTTTCTACCGGGTCACGATCTATTTCGCTGTAAGCATATAGCTGCTCCATATAGATATCGTTAAGACCAGTATATGTATTTAAAATTCTGGTTGCAGCAGCATCTAAAACTTCATCGCGCTTTAGAAATCCTCCAATCAAGGACCATTTTCCTTTTTCAGGCTCAAAATCTCTTTGAATTAAAAGGATTTTTAGCCCTTCATTGTCGAACCCAAAAATGATGCAGTCAACCGCCAATAAAACCTTATCGGCAGAACTATAACTATCTAACATATATAATTAATTTGGATGGTAAATATATAAACTTCCTAAAACGTATCATAATTTATTAATGTTGATTTTACACTTATGCTAAAGTTCAATAAATGAATTATAATAATCAATTTTAAATGAATAATGATGAAACGATTTTTCTGTATTCTTTTTCAGTTCTATATCAAAAAATTATTAAAGTCAAAGGTAGAAACATTTTTAAAAGAGAGTTAATCTCAGTATTATTATTTCGTGTTTTAAAATTAAATTTCTTCAAATTTTGTTACAAATGCCACCGTTCAAAAGTTTTTTGTCGATTTTTTTTGTTTTTTTAATTTATATATACTACTAAAACCCTTTTTTACACTGATTTTTAAGATCTAATTGCGAAATCCATTTTTTGCAACCCGTTGTTTTGATATTTTTATTTTTTTATGTGGCTTTTTTTTATTTAAATTTACAAATGTTAAACAAACACTTATAATTAAAAACCAAAGACATTAGAAACAAGAGACATTCTCTATTCTAAACATCAAAAAAACCACAAAAGACATGAAAAAACTATTACTGATATTGTTTGCTGTATTCTGCATTCAAACCGTATCTGCACAAAAAGAGCCCACAATTGTTTCAATAAAAAATGATGCTTCGGCGCCAACCATTAATAGAAATATATACGGCCATTTTGCCGAACATTTAGGACGCTGTATTTACGGCGGTTTTTTTGTTGGAGATACTTCAAAAATTCCAAATACCAATGGAGTTCGAAATGATATTGTAAAAGCATTAAAAGATTTAAAAATTCCAAATCTAAGATGGCCGGGCGGATGTTTTGCCGATACATACCACTGGAAAGATGGAATAGGTCCGAAGGAACAGCGCCCAACAATTGTAAACCAATGGTGGGGAGGTGTAACGGAAGATAATAGTTTCGGGACACACGATTTTTTAAATATGTGCGAATTGCTTGGAGCAGAACCGTATTTGTCTGGAAACGTAGGAAGCGGAACAGTTCAAGAATTGGCAGACTGGGTGCAGTACACCAATTTTGGAGGTAAAAGTCCGATGAGCGATATGCGAAAGAAAAACGGAAGAACTGAGCCTTGGAAAGTAAAATATTGGGGAATCGGAAATGAAGCTTGGGGCTGCGGAGGAAATATGACCGCAGATTATTATGCAAACGAATATAAAAAGTTTGCCACTTTTATGTCTGATTGGGGAAATGCAGGCGGAATTACAAGAATTGCTTCTGGTGCCAATAGCTCTGATTACAACTGGACAGAAGTTTTAATGAAAAACATTCCTTTAAATATGCTTGGCGGTGTTGGTGTTCACCATTATGCTGTAATTGATTGGGCCAAAAAAGGTGCTGATGTTGATTTTACCGAAAAAGAGTATTTCTTAACCATGCAGTCGGCTTTAAAAATGGAAGAATTAGTGACAAAACATGCTGCTGTTATGGATAAATACGATCCAGAGAAAAAAGTAGCCATGATTGTTGACGAATGGGGCGGCTGGTACGATGTTCAAAAAGGAACAAACCCAGGATTTTTATATCAGCAAAATACCATGAGAGACGCTGTCTTGGCTGGAGCAACATTAAATATTTTCAATAATCACGCAGATCGTGTTCGTATGGCAAACTTAGCCCAATGTGTTAATGTGCTCCAAGCGGTAATCTTAACAGACAAAGCAAAAATGATCACGACGCCGACCTATCATGTGATGAAAATGTACAGCGTGCATCAGGATGCCAAATTATTGTCAATAGATTTTAAATCGCCTTCTTATGTTTTTGATGGACAAAGTATTCCAGCGGTTTCAGCTTCAGCTTCAAAAGACCAGAGCGGTTCTGTTCATATTTCGCTGGTAAATATTGACCCAGTAAATAAAAACAAAATAGAAATTGATGTAAAAGATCTAGGTGTAAAGGGTTTTTCAGGAAGTGTAATCACTGCTTCAAAACTTCAGGATTATAATTCTTTCGAAAATCCAAATAAAATTGTTCCAGTTGCTTTTAAAGGTTTTGAAAATAAAAAAGGGAAACTTGAAATAACATTGCCTCCTTACTCTGTATTGGTTTTAGAAGGAAAGTAATTGATGAAAAATCTTAAAATCCGTTCTGCAAAAAGAGCGGATTTTACAGCTTAAGCAAACAAAATGCAATTTTTAAAATAATTGACTTTTGTTTAAGGATGAAATAATCGCAATATTATAAATGTGTCATTGACATTTATTTTCTGATTTAGTGCTAAAATGCTGTTTTAATGCATTTATAGCAAAAATTAATTATGCATTTTTAATTAAGTGTTTTTTGTACACTTATAAAATATTTATGTCTATATTTGTCAATATTTTAAAATAAAATACGAATGAAAAATTATGTAATAGGATTGGACTACGGAACAGATTCTGTTCGCGCGGTGCTAATTGATACTGAGAATGGACAGGAGCTGGCATCGAATGTTTCTCATTACAAAAGATGGAAAAACAAGCAATATTGTGACGCCTCTATAAATCAGTTTCGCCAGCATCCTTTAGATCATATCGAAGGATTGGAAATTACGATACAGAATGTTGTCAAAGAAAGTAAAGTCGATCCGTCATTGGTTCGTGGAATCTGTATTGATACAACAGGATCTTCTCCTGTTCCGGTTACAAAAGACGGAACACCATTAGCCCTGACAAAAGGTTTTGAGGAAAATCCAAACGCGATGATGGTGTTGTGGAAAGATCATACAGCAATAAACGAAGCAAACGAAATCAACGAACTGGCAGTAAGTTGGGGCGGAGAAGACGTTACGAAATATGTGGGCGGAATTTATTCTTCTGAATGGTTTTGGGCAAAAATCCTTCACATTGCAAGACAAGATGAAGCGGTTAAAAATGCTGCACATACTTGGATGGAACACTGCGATTTAATGACGTACTTGTTAATTGAAGATAAAGATTTAAAAACTTTCAAAAGAAGCCGTTGCGCAGCAGGTCATAAAGCCATGTGGCACACAGATTGGAACGGATTACCGCCAGTTGAATTCTTAGAAAAATTACATCCATATTTAGCACAGCTTCGAGGTAATTTATATGATGAAACTTATACATCAGATTTAGTTGCTGGAACACTAAGCAAAGAATGGGCAGACCGTTTAGGGCTTTCAACAGAAACAGTTGTTGCTGTTGGAACTTTCGATGCGCATTCTGGAGCTGTTGGAGCTAAAATCGAAGAAAATACTTTAGTTCGCGTTATGGGAACTTCAACTTGCGATATCCTAGTTGGTTCTTATGATGAAGTAGGAACAAAAACCGTTCGCGGAATTTGCGGACAAGTTGACGGTTCTGTTATTCCGGGCTTTATTGGTTTAGAAGCAGGACAATCTGCTTTTGGTGATTTATTGGCTTGGTACAAAGAATTATTAATGTGGCCGACAGAACATTTATTAAGTTCTTCATCTGTTTTAAATGAGGCTCAAAAAGAACAATTAAGAGAAGAATTCAGCGATAAATTAATTGTGGAATTAACAAAAGAAGCAGAGAAAATTCCTGTTTCTGAAAGTCTTCCAATTGCTTTAGACTGGATCAACGGAAGAAGGACTCCAGATGCAAATCAAGAATTAAAAAGCGCCATTTCAAATCTTTCTTTAGGAACAAAAGCGCCACATATTTTCAAAGCTTTAGTAAACGCAATCTGTTTTGGAGCGAAGAAAATCGTAGACCGTTTTGAAGAAGAAGGTGTAAAAATTGACAGCGTTATCGGAATTGGCGGTGTGGCGAGAAAATCACCTTTCATCATGCAGACTTTGGCAAATGTTTTAAACAAGCCAATTAAAGTGGCAGCCTCAGACCAAACTCCTGCTTTAGGTGCAGCAATTTATGCAGCTGTCGCAGCCGGAATTTATCCAAATGTAATCGAAGCAAGCCAAAAAATCGGAAGTGATTTTGATGGAGAATATTTCCCTCAGACAGACAAAGTTGAAGCCTATCACAAACTGCTTTTAGGGTACGAAAAACTAAGTGCTTTTGCAGATCCAAACCTTAAAATATCGCAACATGAGCTCTCTTTATAAAGATTTAAAACAAGAGTGTTATGAAGCCAACATGCAACTAAATGCATTGAATTTGGTGGTATACACTTTTGGAAACGTAAGTGCCGTTGACCGAAAAAATGGTGTTTTTGCTATAAAACCAAGCGGTGTCCCTTACGAAGATTTAAAACCGGAAGATATCGTAATTGTCGATTTTGACAATAATGTTATAGAAGGAAATCTGCGTCCGTCGTCTGACACAAAAACGCACGCGTATTTATACAAGAATTGGCCAAATATTGGCGGAGTGGCTCACACGCATGCAACGTACTCGGTTGCATGGGCACAAGCACAACAAGATATTCCAATTTTCGGAACCACACATGCCGATCATTTAACGGCAGATATTCCGTGTGCGCCCCCGATGGCAGATCATTTAATTGAAGGAAATTACGAGCACAATACCGGAATTCAGATTTTGGATTGTTTCAAAGAAAAAAATCTTTCTTATGAAGAAGTAGAAATGATCCTTATTGGAAATCACGGTCCCTTTGCCTGGGGAAAAAACGCAGCAAAAGCAGTTTACAATAGTAAGGTTTTAGAGGTCGTGGCAGAAATGGCTTATCTGACTTTGCAAATCAACCCAAATGCACCAAGATTAAAAGATTCATTAATAAAGAAACATTACAACCGTAAACACGGAAAAGATTCGTATTACGGACAATAGTGATTTTAGATTTTAGAGTGCAGATTTTAGATTAAAGAAAATAGAATAAAGAACATAGAGAAAAGACTTTCGTTAATCGTGAATTTTTAGATAAAGAAAAACGATTTGACGGTTAAACAAATAAACGATTAAACAAAATGATTGATATATCTCAAAAAGAAGTATGGTTTGTAGTAGGCAGCCAAGAATTATACGGTGAAGAAACGCTTAGAAAAGTAGCAGAACATTCGCAAATTATTGCAAAAGGGTTAGATGCATCGCCTAGTATTCCAGTAAAAGTGGTTTATAAAGATGTGGTGAAATCTCCTTCACAAATTTTAGATGTTTGTTTGGCTGCAAATTCAGCTAAAAACTGTATCGGAATTATTGCTTGGATGCACACTTTCTCACCGGCAAAAATGTGGATTGGCGGATTAAATATCCTTAAAAAACCATTATGCCATTTACACACGCAATACAATGCTGAAATTCCGTGGGGAAGCATCGATATGGATTTCATGAACTTGAACCAATCGGCTCACGGAGATCGTGAATTCGGTTTCATTATGTCTCGTTTACGTAAAAAACGTAAAGTTGTGGTTGGACATTGGGAAGATCAAAGAGTCCAAAAACAACTAGGAATTTGGTCGAGAGTGGTTTTAGGTTGGGATGAACTTCAAAACCTAAAAGTAGCTCGTATTGGGGACAATATGCGTGAAGTTGCCGTTACAGAAGGTGATAAAGTGGAAGCTCAAATTCGTTTTGGCGTTTCGGTAAACGGATATGATTCTTCAGATGTTACTAAACATATCGAAAAAGTAACAGATAAAGAATTAAACGATTTATTAGCTGTTTACGAGCAATCATATAACTTAACTGATTCATTAAAAGAAGGCGGAGCACAAAGAAGTTCTTTGGTTGAAGCGGCAAAAATTGAATTAGGATTAAGAGCTTTCCTTGAAGAAGGAGGTTTTGGAGCTTTCACAGATACATTCGAAAATCTTGGTGCTTGGAAACAATTGCCAGGAATTGCAACACAGAGATTAATGGCCGATGGTTATGGTTTTGGTGGAGAAGGAGATTGGAAAACGGCAGCAATGGTTAGGGCTTTAAAAGTGATGTGTGTTGGTCTTGATGGCGGAACTTCTTTCATGGAAGATTACACTTACCACTTCACACCACAAAAATCGTATGTTTTAGGATCTCACATGTTAGAAATCTGTCCATCTATTGCTGATGGAAAACCTTCTTGCGAAGTGCATCCTTTAGGAATTGGCGGAAAAGAAGATCCAGCTCGCTTGGTGTTCAATTCTCCTGCTGGTGATGCCATCAACGTTTCTTTGGTTGATATGGGAACTCGTTTCCGCTTAATTGTAAACGAAGTTGAAGCAGTTAAGCCAATGGCTGAATTACCAAAATTACCTGTTGCACGTGTTCTTTGGGATTGTAAACCAAATCTTGAAGTTGCAGCAACAGCTTGGATTTTAGCTGGTGGAGCGCATCATACCGTTTATAGCCAGTCAATCACAACTGAATACATGGAAGATTTCGCGGATATTGCGGGAATAGAATTATTGGTTATTGATGAAAAAACTACTGTAAGAGAGTTTAAAGATAAAATTAATGCCAACGAAGCATATTACCATTTGTTTCAACACGGCCTTTAAATTAGTCAAAAGTCTAATGTCATAAAGTCTTAAAGATTTAGTTACTTTGAGGAATTGACTTTAAGACTTTCGGCTTTAAGACTTTACTAACTTAAAAAACTATCATTTATGAATGTATTAAAACGTTCCCTTTTTATACTAAGCATGCTAGGTATTGCTATAGTTACAGTTCAATGCAAAAGCGATAAAAAAATGGATAACACTACAGTTTCTTCAGATAAAAAAGGAGAAGTTACAATTGAAAAATCAGAATACGGAACAACAGCTAAAGGCGAAAAAGTTGAGAGCTATAAACTGAAAAACCAAAATGGGATGGAGGTTGATATCATCACTTTTGGAGGAAGAATTACCGATTTGAAAGTGCCAAATAAAGCTGGCGTTTCAGAAAATGTTGTAATCGGATTTAGTTCTTTGGCACAATATGAAAAAGAAAATCCGTTTTTTGGAGCTTTGATCGGAAGATTCGGAAACAGAATTGCAAAAGGTAAATTTTCATTAGATGGAAAAGAATATCAGTTAGCAATTAACAATGCGCCAAATGCTTTGCACGGTGGTCCGCAAGGATTCTTCAATGTAGTTTGGAAAGCAGATGAGGTTAAATCTGGCGAAACAGCTTCTTTAAAATTGTCTTATGTAAGCAAAGATATGGAAGAAGGTTATCCAGGAAATCTGAAAGTTTTTGTGACTTATACCTTGACAAATGATAATCAATTAGAAGTTTTATACGAAGCAACAACTGATAAGAAAACAGTTGTAAACTTAACACAGCATTCGTATTTCAACCTATCAGGAGATTTCACCAAAACCATTTTAGATCACGAATTGACTTTAAATGCAGATAAATTAGTCCCAGTTGATGCAGATTTAATTCCGACAGGAAAATTAGAAGATGTTGCGGGCACTCCTTTCGATTTTAGAACTCCAAAATTAATTGGAAAAGACATTAATGCTAAAAATGACCAGTTAGAAAAAGGAAAAGGTTATGATCACTGCTGGGTATTGAACAATCCTGAAAAAGGAAAAACAATCATTGCAAAAGTGTATCACGCCGCAAGCGGACGAGTTATGGAAATGACAACAGACGAACCTGGAATTCAGTTCTATTCTGGAAACTTCCTTGACGGAACGTTGCCAATGCCAAACGGAGGAACTTTTGCACACAGAACAGGATTATGTCTAGAAACAGAACATTATCCAGATTCTCCAAACCAGAAAAACTTCCCAACAACGGTTTTAAACCCGGGAGAAAATTATAAAACGAAAACTACTTTTAAGTTTTCAGTTAAAAAATAGTTTTAGAATCTGTTTATTAATTTAGTAATTTTCTAAAAACCTCGAAAGTAATTGCTTTCGAGGTTTTTTTGTTGACACAAAGAATTCATTCATTTTTGTCATTTCGACGAAGGAGAAATCTTCGCAAGTAGCTCTACAAAGATTGGAATTGCAGTGTGGAATTTCTCACGAAGATTTCTCCTTCGTCGAAATGACAATATAGTGTTTAAACTTAAAGCCTTAACTGTATTTAATAGTAACTTTGCTATGTTAAAGAAGACAAAATGAAACATCTATTCAAAGCGCAGTTAAACTGGACTTCAAAAAAAGAAGAGGCATCCTCAAAAAACTATAGTAAAACCCATAAAATTCAAATTGAAGGAAAACCAGTTTTAGATGTTTCAGCAGCAAAAGCATTTAAAGGCGATCCAGAATTATACAATCCCGAAGATTTATTGTTGAGCAGTTTAGTTTCCTGCCATATGATGTCGTATTTATATGTCTGTTCTCAAAACGGAATAGAAGTTTTAGAATATTCAGACAATGCAGAAGCAACTTTAGAAGTAAATCAAGATGGAAGCGGTCGTTTTGTTGAGGCAAGATTATATCCGAAAGTAAAAATTTCAAATCCAGATCAAATTGAATTGGCCTTAGAATTGCATCAGAAAGCAAATCAGTTGTGTTTTATTGCTAATTCATGCAATTTTCCTGTTTTGCATGAGGCGAGTTGTGAGGTTTGAAACATATAAGTGATATAAGTTCATTCAGTAAAAACTGAATTATACGCAAAGTTATATTTACTTATATATCTTATATGGTTAAAAAAAGAGATAAAAAAAACCTCTTCCGTTAAGAAGAGGTTTTTATGTACCCGGAGCCGGAGTCGAACCGGCACGGTTTCCCACAGGTGTTTGAGACCAGCGCGTCTACCAATTCCGCCATCCGGGCGTAGCAGACGAAAAAATAAATGATAAATCAGTTATTTTAACGCAATAGAATGAAGTCATAAATGGCGTCATTCCTTTAACACGGTGCAAATGTAAAAAATAATTTTAAACGAACTACTAAAAATACTTAATTTTTTGCTTTCAGTGTCCAATAAATTTTATAAATTTGCACCTCGTTAAAACGAAGCACACACAACTAACTACATTCGAGACATTTATGCGCATTCCTCTTTGTTTAAAAAATAAAGTCGAATAGTGTGAAAGTAGCGGAATAAAACAACAAATTACAATGTCGCACCTAGAACCAGAAGCTAAAATTTTTGCTTGTTCACAAAGTGTTTATCTTGCAGAAAAAATTGCAAAAGATTACGGGATTCCGTTAGGAAAAGTAACGATGTCAACGTATAGTGATGGAGAATTTCAGCCGTCTTACGAAGAATCAATTAGAGGTTTACGCGTTTTTATCGTGTGTTCAACTTTTCCAAGTGCAGATAATCTGATGGAATTGTTGTTAATGATTGATGCGGCAAAACGCGCATCAGCAAGACATATTACAGCTGTTATGCCTTATTTTGGTTGGGCAAGACAAGATAGAAAAGACAAACCAAGAGTTCCGATTGGAGCTAAATTAGTAGCGAACCTACTAACAGCTGCAGGAGCAACAAGAATCATGACAATGGATTTGCACGCAGACCAGATTCAAGGATTCTTCGAAAAACCAGTAGATCATTTATTTGCATCTACAATCTTTTTACCATACGTAGAAAGTTTAAAGTTAGAAAATCTGACAATTGCATCTCCAGATATGGGAGGTTCAAAAAGAGCATATGCTTACTCTAAGTTTTTAGAATCAGATGTAGTAATCTGTTACAAACAAAGAAAAGCAGCCAACGTTATCGATACTATGGAGCTTATTGGTGAAGTAAAAGGACGTAACGTAATCTTAGTAGACGATATGATCGATACAGGAGGGACTTTAGCGAAAGCGGCAGACCTAATGATCGAAAAAGGAGCGCTAAGCGTAAGAGCAATTTGTACGCACGCTATTTTATCAGGCGGAGCGTATGAGAAAATTGAAAACTCAAAACTAACAGAATTAATCGTAACCGATTCTATTCCGTTAAAGAGAGAATCAAAGAAAATAAAAGTGGTAAGCTGCGCGCCTTTATTTGCTGAGGTAATGCAAATGGTTCACCACAACAATTCCATCAGTGGAAAATTTATAATGTAGTCATTGCAAGGAACGAAGCAATCTCACTACATCAAAAATTAGAATATTTATATTAATAACTATATTTTTTTTACAATGAAATCGATTACAATTAAAGGATCAGAAAGAGAAAGCGTGGGCAAAGTGTCAACTAAGGCCTTACGTAATGCTGGACAGGTACCTTGCGTTTTATACGGAGGAAACCAAGCAGTACATTTCTCAGCAGACGTTACTGCATTCAAAAACTTGGTTTACACTCCAAACGCTCACACAGTTGTGATCGAACTTGGAAAAGGAAAATCATTCAATGCAATTTTGCAAGATATCCAAGTTCACCCAGTATCTGACAAAATTTTACACATTGACTTCTTCCAATTATTTGATGATAAAGAAATCACAATGGAAGTTCCTGTGAAAATCGTTGGTACATCTAAAGGTGTTCTTGCGGGAGGTGTTTTACGTTTAAACCAACGTAAATTAAAAGTTAAAGCTTTACCAGCAAATCTTCCTGATTTCGTTGAAGCTGACATCACTCCACTTGAAATGGGTAACAAATTATACGTTACTAAAGTTGGAAAACCAGAGTACAAAATTATGCACCCAGACAACACTGTAGTTTGTCAAGTGAGAATCTCTCGTGCTGCTATGAAAGCTGCTCAAGAGGCTGCAAAAGCTGCAAAAGCTCCTGCAAAAGGAAAGAAAAAATAATTTTTTTCAAACTATACAAAAAGCCTCAATCTTTCGATTGGGGCTTTTTTTTAGCTTCTAAGTTTCTAAGATGCTAAGATTCAAAGGTTTTTGCTATGTAAGGCTCGACTCCGCTCAGCTTTACAAATATTGAACATGTCAGGCTGGCGGAGTCGAAGCCAACGCAAAGTATGGAATTTAGGTTGTCGACCTTCTTTTTGTGGTCCTTCGACTTCGCTCTGGATGACAAGAAGGACAAGAAATCTTAGTGTTCTTTGCGTAAACCCTTGCGAACTTTGTGGTTAAACCACGGCCAGTAAGAAATTATTTAATTGCCGCATTTTCAAATTATCTAATTATCCAATTGCCGCATTCTCTAATTAATCTTACTTTTGCAATCATGATAAAATGGATAACAAAAATGTTTTCATCAACATCAAAAGAAGAGAACAAAGAAGATAATATGAAGAAATATTTAATCGTAGGATTAGGAAATATCGGAGCCGAATACGTAAACACCAGACACAATATCGGATTTAAAGTGCTTGATTTTTTCGCTAAAAAAGAAGGGCTTTCATTCGAAACCGTAAAATTGGGCGCATTGGCTGAATATAAATTTAAAGGAAGAACTTTTTTTCTTTTGAAGCCAAACACTTACATGAATCTTAGCGGTAAAGCAGTAAAATACTGGATGGATAAGGAAAATATTCCGTTAGAGAATATTCTGGTTATTACAGATGATTTGAACCTTTCATTTGGCACAATCCGCATCAAACCAAAAGGAAGCGATGGCGGCCACAACGGACTTAAAAACATCAATTTAGTTCTTAATACGCAAAACTATACCCGCTATAGATTTGGTATCAGTGACCAATTTAAAAAAGGACAGCAGGTAGATTATGTTTTAGGAGAATGGAATGCCGAAGAAGAAGCAAAATTGCCAGAGCGTTTAGAAACTTCTGCTGAAATTATAAAAACTTTCGGAACGGCTGGTTTAGAAAATACAATGACTACATTTAATGGAAAATAAAGATTTTCAGGCGTTTATATCGTAAAAATGTAAATTATCAGTGAATTTAATTCAATTATAACGAAATAGTATTTTCAATTCCAAAGTTAAATGTCTAAATTTGGAATAAATTATTATAAACCATAAAAATCATTTTACCATGGCTTTTGAATTACCACAATTACCTTATGCATACGATGCATTAGAACCACATATTGATGCACGTACAATGGAAATCCATCATACAAAGCACCACAACGCATATACTACAAATCTTAACGCAGCTATTGCTGGAACAGATTTAGAGGGAAAAACTATCGAAAATATTCTAATCAACTTAGACAAATCTAACGCTGCAGTTCGTAACAATGGTGGAGGTTTCTACAACCACAATTTATTCTGGACTGTAATGTCTCCAAACGGAGGAGGTTTGCCAACAGGCGATTTATTAGCTGCAATTGAGTCTTCTTTTGGATCATTTGAAGAATTTAAAGCAAAATTTGCTAAAGCTGGAGCAACACAATTCGGTTCTGGATGGGCTTGGCTAACAGTTCAAAAAGGTGGAAAATTAGAAGTTGTAGGTACTCCAAATCAAGATAATCCATTAATGCCAGAAGTTGCTGGTAACGGTGGAACTCCAATCTTAGGAATGGATGTTTGGGAGCACGCTTACTACTTAAACTACCAAAATAGAAGACCAGATTATATTGAAGCTTTCTTCAATGTAATCAACTGGACAGAAGTTGCTAGAAGATTTGCTTTAGAGAAATAAGAAAATAGAGCATAGAATATAGAAAAAAGACGAGCACCAAATGTTCGTCTTTTTTTTTGTGCTCAATTTTTGGTCTTTATTCTGTATTCTATGCTCTATATTCTATGTTCTAAAAAAAAGAAAATAAAAAAGGCGGAATTTCTTCCACCTTTTTTGCCCCAAATCTACCATAAACTAACCTACTAATGTTATGGTCCAGTAAATTTATGGCAGGAATTTTTATAAAGGAAAAATTTTAGATGAAAAGCAATTATATTCGATAAAATACAGCTAACTAATTGTTTTACAGTAAATTACAATATGCATAAAAAAGGCGGAAGTTACTCCGCCTTTTTTGCCCCAAATCTACCATAAACTAACCTACTAATGTTATGGTTCAGTAAATGTATGGCAGTTATTTTTGTAACGGAAAAATTTTAGATGAAAGGTAAGTATATCCGATGAAGAGATATAATTGGCTGTTTATAAATAGTTTGAGTTTATTTCAATAAAAAAGGTGGAATTTCTTCCACCCTTTTTGCCCCAAATCTACCATAAACTTAACCTACTAATGTTATGGTATCTCAAAAGTATTGTAGCTTTTCAATTTTACCAAAGAAACAGGATGAACGGCAAAAAAAACCGATGAAATGCACAATTTAACCTTTTGTTAGTATTTTATTAATAAGCTCGAGCGTCTTTTCCTTCATAAAAATTCATGAAAGCACGATTTACAACTCTATTTCCACCAGGAGTTGGGTAATCTCCGGTAAAGTACCAATCACCTAAATTTTTAGGACATGCTTTGTGTAAATCTTCTACTGTTTGGAAGATGATTTTTACTTCAGCATTGATTTCTGGTGAGCTTAACATTTCTGCAATTTTATCTGAGATTTCTTCGTCACTGAATTGATCGTAGATTGCTGTAACATAATTAACAACGTCTTTGTCTGCGAAATTTTCTTGAGCTTTACATTTAGCATAAACTTCGTCTACAATATGGTATAAGTTTCTTTCTTTTAATAAAGCAAGCGCTGCTCTAAAAGCAACTAAACCTTCTAGCTTTGCCATATCGATTCCGTAACAATCAGGGTAACGGATTTGTGGAGCAGATGAAACGATTACAATACGTTTTGGTTTTAAACGATCCATCATTTTAATGATGCTCATTTTCAATGTAGTACCACGAACGATACTATCGTCTATAATTACCAAGTTATCCTCTGGTTTGATTACACCGTAAGTAACATCGTAGACGTGAGCCACTAAATCGTCACGGCTGCTGTCTTCAGTAATAAAAGTTCTAAGTTTAGCATCTTTAATAGCTACTTTCTCTGTACGTATTTTTACAGATAAAAGCTCCTGAAGTGTTTCTGCAGTTAATGTATTTCTATTTTCTAGAATATAATTGTTTTTTCTCTGATTTAAGAAATCCTGAGCAGCTTCAACTAAACCATAGAATGATGTTTCGGCTGTATTCGGAATATAAGAGAAAACAGTGTTGTCTGTGTCGCTATCAATTGCTTTAAGAACAGCAGGTAAAATAAATTTTCCTAAATTTTTGCGCTCTTGGTAAATTTCAGCATCACTTCCTCTTGAGAAATAGATTCTTTCAAATGAACAAGCTTTTAAAACGGTTGGTTCCAAGATCTGGTTCATGCTAACGTTACCATTTTTCTTGATAATCAATGCATTTCCTGGATTGATTTCCTGAACACTTTCAAAAGGAACATTGAATACAGTTTGAATAACTGGTCTTTCAGAAGCTACCACAACAACTTCGTCATCTTGGTAATAATAAGCTGGACGAATTCCGGCTGGATCTCTAAAAACAAATGCATCACCGTGGCCTAATAAACCAGCCATAGCATAACCTCCGTCTAAATTTTTAGCTGAACGAGCTAATATTTTAGCAATATCCAAGCGTTCCGCAATTACTGGAGAAGCATCTCTTTTTGAATAGCCTTCAGCTTTACAATCTTGGTATAGTTGCATTACTTCTTTGTCTAAGAAGTGACCGATTTTTTCCATTACTGTAACAGTATCAGCCATTTCTTTTGGGTGTTGTCCTAATTCAACCAAGTTTTCGAAAAGTTCTTTAACATTTGTCATGTTAAAATTTCCTGCCAAAATCAGGTTACGATGCATCCAGTTGCTTTGACGCAAAAATGGGTGAACACTTTCGATGCTGTTTTTTCCAAAAGTTCCGTAACGAACGTGACCTAAAAACAATTCTCCAACATAAGGAATATTTGCTTTTAGCTCTTTCATATTGTCTCCCAATTCTGGATGTGCTTTTAACTCCTCGCTGATTCTCTCATTGATTTGTTTAAAAACATCTTGTATGGGCTGAGCATGATTAGAACGAACTCTACTAATGTAGCGTTGTCCTGGATCAACATCAAATTTAATGCTAGCAAAACCAGCGCCGTCTTGTCCGCGGTTGTGCTGTTTTTCCATCATTAAATACATCTTCTGGATTCCGTAGAAAGCAGTTCCGTATTTTTCTTTATAGTATTCAAGCGGTTTAAGTAGTCTAACTAAAGCTATCCCACATTCGTGTTTTAAAGCGTCGCTCATTGTTTTTTTGTTATTTGTGTGTTGTTGTAAGTTGTGTGTATTCGTAATAAAAAAGCCCCGTTTTATCGAGGCTCTTAGGCATTATATTTCTATGTCAAACTGAGTTAACGACTTAAATTGCTGTAATCGAATCGCCACCTCGGCTTTGCTTAATGATTCCATTCTTTCAGTTCCAAATTTTTCAACGCAGAACGAAGCTAAATTTGAACCGTAAATAATTGCATTCTTCATGTTGTTAAACGAAATGTTTTCGCTTTGCGCAATAAATCCAGAGAAACCACCTGCGAAAGTGTCTCCTGCTCCTGTTGGATCAAAAACATCTTCTAATGGTAAAGCTGGTGCAAAGAATACTTCTCTGTTGTGGAATAAAAGTGCTCCGTGTTCTCCTTTTTTGATCACCACATATTTTGGTCCCATGTCTTGGATTTTAGCAGCAGCTTTTACTAATGAATATTCTCCAGAAAGTTGTCTTGCTTCTTCGTCATTGATTGTAATAACATCTACACGTTTAATAACGTCTAATAATTCTGGAAGAGCGCAATCCATCCAAAAGTTCATAGTGTCTAAAACTACTAATTTTGGTTTTTTCTCCATTTGATCCAGAACACTGCTTTGTACTAATGGGTGTAAGTTTCCTAACATCACAACATCAGCATCTTTGTAGTTTTGAGGAACTTTTGGCTGAAAATCAGCTAAAACGTTCAACTCTGTTACAAGAGTGTCTCTAGAATTTAAATCGTTGTGGTATAAACCGCTCCAGAAAAAAGTCTTTCCTCCTTTTACAATTTCGATACCAGAGATATCAATATTTTTTGAAGTTAAAAGATCTAAATGTTCTTGAGGAAAATCGTCGCCAACTACAGAAACAATGGCTGATTGCAAGTTAAAAAATGACGCTGATAATCCGATGTAGGTTGCAGCACCACCTAATATTTTATCTGTTTTTCCGAAAGGAGTTTCAATCGCGTCGAAAGCAACTGTTCCAACAATCAATAGTTTATTCATTTTATGAATTTCGAATTAGGGTGCAAAGATACTTCATAAGTTACAATCTTGCAACGGTTTAGGTTCTCAAAATTTTCTTAAAAAAATGACAGCGATTTCGAACTAAAACTATTGTAAATGAATGGGTTAAAATTGATTTTTCGCAGTGTTTATAATAGGTTTTTTGAATTTAAGATGCAACTTTTTTGAAAATAATTGCGAATAATTTACAGCTTCTTGAAAATGCTTTTTTTTATTTAATATTTTTAATCCAAGTGATTGCATCTTTCATAGGTTCTTCAGATTTTGAAAATGCTGTATTGTGACCCAAGTTTGGAAATAATTTATATTCATAAGGTTTTCCTGTAGATTTTAATTTATCTAGATATTCGATGGATAGTTTCACAGGAACTTGAATATCTTTACCTCCAAAAATCCAGAATCCTGGGATTGACAATTTAGAAAGAACATCGTTAGGGTTTGTATCGATGAATTCATATTTATCAGGGTCATTGAATACATGTTTTCTTGCCTCTTCTTCTGAATGCGTATCCCAGAATTTTTGATTTCCATTGGTGTAAAATTGGAATCTTAATTGTTCTTTAACCGTTATAAGCGCTCCGCTAAATATGGTCATAAATTTAACTTTCTTATTTTTCTCTGCCGCTAATGGTATTATCCATCCAGCTTGACTTCCGCCTATTAAACCGATTGATATTTTAGTATTTGATAAAGATTTAGATAAAGCATTTACGGCAGCACTTGCGTCTAAAGACAAAAGAGTTAGATTGGCCAAATCCACATTGTTCGTTCCTACTTCAGGTCCTGCATATACGCCGCCTGATTCTCCGACTCCTCGTTTGTCATAAGTTAAAACGGCAATACCGTTGTTGGCTAGAGTTGTAGCAAAGTCTATCATTCTTTTTTCTTGTCCAGATCCATGAACAATCACAACGGCAGCTTGTATATTGTTTGGTGTAAAAACAGTTCCCGCAAGTGAAATTCCTTCGCTAACAAATTTTATTTCTTTAGTAGTAAAATTTGATGGAATTGCTGATGCATAATTAGTGACAAACAGCAATAACATTAAGAGCGAATATAAGGCCGTTTTATTTTTCATTTTTAAATTTATAGTTGATACTTCTTGTCGAAATAATTCTTTAAAATTCCAACCTGAACCAAAATCATAATTGGAACAATCAAAATGGCATACAAGATGTTTTTAGAAAAATGAATTCCTGAAAATGCTGTTGACATTCTATCAGAATATAATTTCCCGATTTCATCAATTTTTAAATCATTATTTGAAACGGAGAATAAAGAAACATAAATCACTAATGCCGCTACAGCCAAGCCAATCGATATCCAAATTGGTTTAGAAATTAATGGTTTGTATGCTTTGAGTTTTTTCTCTTCTAATACATGAACTTCAGCCATAATTTTAGAAGTAAAATCTATTGATGGCGACTGCAGTTTATCTTCAGCCATCATTTTCTCAATAAGTTGTTCTATATTTTTATCGCTCTCTTTCATAACATTCTATTATTTCTGGTTCTAACTGCTGTCTCAAAATTACGGCTAATTTCTGTCGACTCCTAAATAATTTCACTTTGGCATTATTGGCCGATATATTCATAATCTTTCCAATTTCTTCTAAATTCTGATCGTCAAAATAAAATAAAGTTAAAAGGAAGTTTTCGTCACTTGGTAATAAATTTAAACATTTCTGGATGGTTTGTTTTCGTTCTGTTTCTTCTAATGCGCTCAACGCATTGTCCATTGTTTTAATTAAATGAGAAGAAAAATCATCTATTGAAATATTTAAATCATCTTTTTTATTTTTCTTCAAACGGTCTAGGCACGTGTTATAAGCAATTTTATAAATCCAAGTCGAAAATTTAGATTCTCCTTTAAATTTTGTCAGCGAACTATAAATTTTTATAAAAGTGTCTTGAGCAACTTCTTCCGCTTCTTCACGATTTTTAACCATTTTAAGTGCTAAAGTAAAGATCATATCCTTATAACGATCCACAAGAACGGAAAACGCATTCGTCTCGCCCTGCAGAATTTTATCGATATAATGTTGATCAGTTAATGTGCTCATATTATATAGGACGACAAGTTGTTTGTTTAGGTTACAAGGAATTTGAAAAATAAATTCCAAAAAGCAAATCCCAAATTCCAATCCAATAACTATCAGAGTTAAAATTCAAATTATACTTATTATATAATAGTATAAGCTTTGTCAAAGTTTAAAACTTTGATAAAGTTTTTCAGAATCAAAATTAATTGATAATCAGTTAGTTTTGGAATTTGGAATTTAAAAATTGAAAATTTTTCCAAAATCCTGTAACCTAATTTTAAAAACCCTCGTCCTATGAGGTATATCAATCAATTAAAAACATAAAATATCATGGATTCAAAAATTTTAATTCCAATCAGTCTTTTCTTAATGATCTTCGGGATCGTTTATTTAATTTATTCAACAAGAAACAGAGAGCGTTTGGCTCTTATCGAAAAAGGCGTTGATGCAAGTATCTTTTTGCAAGGAAAAGGAAGCGGAGTTCCGGCTTGGAAAGTGTTTGTTGTAAATATAGCTTTCTTATTAATAGGAAGCGGTGTTGGAATTTTTCTAGCGCTATTAATTACAACTTATACGTCGCTAGATGACGGTGCGGTTTATCCTTCAATTATTTTCATAATGGCTGGAATCGGGCTTTTGACAGGATTTAAAACTGCAAAAGACTTAGATAAAGAATAATAGTCAATAATTAGTAATTTTAGTATAACGTATCGAGAATTTAGGTTTTCGATACGTTATCTTTTTTATAGCAACTTAGAATCGATGTTTTCGTAATAAGAATCAATCGAAAGTTTAGGCTGCATAGATGCCATAACAGCCAATTGATCGCAACGTTCATTTTGCGGATGATTATTATGCCCTTTAATCCATTTGAAATCGACTTGGTGTTTGCGGTAAACGACTAAAAAACGTTTCCAAAGATCTGCATTTTTTCTTCCTGCAAAGCCTTTTTTCTCCCAGCCAAGCACCCATTTCTTTTCTACAGAATCCACCACATATTTAGAATCTGATACAACGAGGACTTTCATATTTGGCTTTTTTAGTTTTTCTAAACCCACAATTACAGCCAAAAGCTCCATTCTATTATTAGTAGTAAGGCGGAAACCTTCGTAGAATTCTTTTTTATGCGGTGTGCCCACCAATTCCATCACGACTCCATAACCGCCATTTCCTGGATTTCCTTTTGCAGCGCCGTCTGTATATATATGTACTTCGTGATTCATTTATTTTTTTTGTTAACCATATAAGTAATAAAAGTTCATTTAAAGTAGAGACTTATATTTCTAAGGCTTTTAAATTTTAGCGTATTTGATTATCTAAATTTTCGAAAGCAATCTTAAATTGCCTTACATTACTTATATGGTTTCAATTTTAAAATCTATTCTTCTAATATTCTATGAATAATCTCTGGAAAATGTTTTTGTTCCAGTTCATGAATTTTCTCTGCAACCGTTTCTGGAGTGTCTTCGTCTGTTAAGGCTACATTTGCCTGAAAGATGATAGCGCCTTCGTCGTAGTTTTCGTTAACGTAATGAATAGATATTCCAGTTTCCTTTTCCTTATTGTTTACAATTGCTCTGTGTATGTGCATTCCATACATTCCTTTGCCTCCATAATTAGGTAAAAGTGCAGGATGAATATTGATTATTTTATTTGGATATTGTTCGATTATGTTTTCTGGGAATTTGAGTAAAAATCCAGCCAAAACTATCAAATCTGGGTCGATTTTTTGTATTTTTTGTAGCACTTTTCTTTCCAAAAGTTCGTTTTTTTCGAAGATTTCGACTGGAATTTGGTGATTTTTTGCTCTTTCAATCACTTTTGCCGAAGCATTATTTGTAAAGACCGAAACGACCTTTGCAATTTCAGTGTTCGAAAAATATTTTATAATGTTCTCTGCGTTAGTTCCTGATCCTGAGGCAAAAACAATAATTTTTTTCATAAAGTTGTGTGTTTTGAGAGTGCAAAAAACGGAATAAAAAACGAAAATAAATAGCTTTAAAAGACCTTTCTTGAAATTAATTTTATAAATTAGTGTCACATTTATAAACTAAATAGTTGTTTTAAAATAAAGTTTTTTATTTTTGCCAACAAATTAAATTCTAAAATTAAAGATTATGTCAGACATTGCATCAAGAGTAAAAGCGATTATCGTAGACAAATTAGGTGTTGACGAAAACGAAGTTGTAACAGAAGCAAGCTTCACTAATGATTTAGGAGCTGACTCACTAGACACTGTTGAGCTTATTATGGAATTCGAAAAAGAATTTGATATTCAAATTCCAGACGATCAAGCAGAAAACATTGCTACTGTTGGTCAAGCTATTTCTTATATCGAAGAAGCAAAAAAATAATAATACCACACCCGATTTCTAAAAGTACCAATTTTTGAAATTCCAAATTCCAATTGGAATTTGATTTTTGATTTTTGAAATTTTTAAGAGTCGGGTGTTATTATTTTTTTTAAATTTTAAATTTCGATTGATTTTCAATCAAAAAGATATATTTATATTGTAATTCCCATGGCTCTTAAGTAACAATAAGTTAAGAAAGCGTGGGTTTTATTTGTTTAAAGTACAAAATACATATTTATGGCATTAAGGCGAGTTGTTGTAACAGGATTAGGTGCACTTACTCCTATTGGGAATAATATCCAGGAATATTGGAATGCACTTGTGAATGGAGTTAGCGGAGCCGCTCCAATCACATATTATGATACCGAGAAACACAAAACGAAATTTGCCTGCGAAGTAAAAAACTTCAATATTGAAGATTACATGGATCGCAAGGAATCTCGTAGATTAGATAAATTTGCACAATACGCAATTGCTGCCAGTGATGAAGCTATTAAAGATGCTGGAATCACAAATGATAACGTAAACAAACAAAGAGTTGGTGTTATCTGGGGAGCAGGAATTGGAGGTTTAGAGACTTTCCAAGAAGAAGTATTGTATTACGCAAAAGGTGATGGAACTCCGAAGTTCAACCCTTTCTTTATTCCTAAAATGATTGCCGATATTGCTCCTGCACATATTTCTATGCGTAACGGGTATATGGGGCCAAATTATACTACGGTTTCTGCTTGTGCATCTTCTGCAAATGCATTAATTGATGCTTTCAACTACATTCGTTTAGGAATGTGCGATGTTATTGTTTCTGGTGGTTCTGAAGCTGCTGTTACAATTGCTGGTATGGGAGGATTTAGTTCAATGCACGCTTTATCTACAAGAAATGAAAGCCCAGAAACAGCTTCAAGACCTTTTGACGCAACTAGAGATGGTTTCGTATTGGGAGAAGGAGCAGGAGCTTTGGTTCTTGAGGATTATGAACATGCTAAAGCAAGAGGAGCAAAAATCTACTGTGAAATTGGCGGTGGAGGTATGTCTTCTGACGCTTATCACTTAACAGCACCACATCCGGAAGGGATTGGAGTTATCGCAGTAATGGAAAACACATTGAGAGATGCCGGAATGACTCCTGATCAGGTAGATCATATCAACACTCACGGAACTTCTACTCCATTAGGAGACGTTGCTGAGTTAAAAGCAATTAGCGCTGTTTTTGGTGACCACGCTAAAAACATCAACATCAACTCTACAAAATCAATGACAGGACATTTATTGGGTGCGGCAGGAGCTATTGAAGCTATTGCTTCTATCTTGGCAATGCAACACGGAATTGTTCCTCCAACGATTAACCATACAGTTGTTGATGAAAACATTGACCCATCTTTAAATCTTACTCTAAACAAACCTCAAAAAAGAGAAGTAAATGTTGCTATGAGTAATACATTTGGTTTTGGTGGACACAATGCTTGCGTATTGTTTAAAAAACTAGCTGATTAATTTTCTGTATATGAATATTATCAAAAAAATATTTTCGAAATCCCGTTCTCAAGAAGACGGGATTTTTTTTGACACTATTCAGAAAATTCTTGGTTTTCAGCCTTCTAACATAGATTTTTACAGACGAGCGTTTACACATCGTTCGTCTAATAAATTAGATCAGAATGGTCATCCTATTAATTATGAACGTTTAGAATTTTTAGGAGATGCCATGTTAAGTGCTGTAATTGCTGCACATTTATTTAATAAAGCCCCAAATGGAGACGAGGGTTATTTGACCAAAATGCGTTCAAAAATTGTGAGTCGTGAACATTTGAACGAATTGGGCAAAGACTTAAATTTAGTGCAGTTTGTAGAAAGCAAAGTGCCGATTCAGCATTTTGGAGAAAATATTCATGGTAATATTTTTGAATCCCTTATAGGAGCTATTTATTTAGACAAAGGCTATACCTTTTGCGAGAAATTCATCCAAAAAAGGGTAGTAACGCCTTATGTTGACATTGCGCGACTAGAAGGAAAAGTTATAAGTTATAAAAGTCTTGTTATCGAATGGTGTCAGAAAGAAAAAAGAGTTTTCCATTATGACATTTTTGAAGATAACGGTATAGATGGCCAGCGTTTATTTGGAGTTAAATTGAGTATCGATGATAAAGTTGTCGCAAGAGCGCGAGCAACTTCAAAAAAGAAAGCAGAAGAAAAAGCATCGCAGAGAGCTTATTTTGCGTTTCAAGAAAAAATTGACAAGAAATAGCTGCAAAAATGTTGTAACTCTCACAAGGCTACATCGTTTTCGTTTATAATTTAACAAAACAAGCATGTCATAACTGTTGATGCTCAGTTTAGAAATAGTATATTTACAACTTGATTTTTCAAGACATGGCTATTCATAAATTGGATTTAGACGAATTTGACGAAATTGATTATTATTTAATGGCAATTCATACTTCATTAGAAGATTATAGATTAGCCTATTTTATCAATAAAATCCTTCCGATCAACTTAAGTAAGAGCAAAAACGAGATCCATGCTCAGACTAAGGAAGGTGAAGCAAATTTTTCGAGATTCTATTATTATGATGAAGAAAAAGCTGTTTCCTGGAATTTAATTCAGAATAAAAATGAAATCATTTCTGTGAGTACAAATGATTTTCAGAATTTGTTTTCTAATGAAACAAGTGAGGTTTCGACAACAATTCATTTACTTCCTGAATTTAAAAAAGTCGATTTTTTCCTGAAAATTGATAATAGCGAAGAGGCGCTTAATTTTTCAGAAATTCAACAAAAATTAAACACAATAGAAAGTATTGCGGCTATTTATGCCGTTGATACAGACAAAATAAAATCAAAAAACAATCTAATTTTTTAAAAAAAATGCTAACAAACAAGAAAACCAAAATTGTTGCTACACTTGGCCCCGCTTGTAGTACAAGAGAGATCATTAAAGATATGATCGATGCAGGTGTTAATGTGTTTAGAATCAATTTTTCGCATGCAGATTACGAAGGAGTAAAAGAAAAAATCGATATCATTAGAGGACTAAACGAAGAGTTTGGTTACACGACAGCAATTTTAGGAGATTTGCAAGGACCAAAACTTAGAGTTGGTGTAATGGAAGAAGGTACAGTTGTACACGATGGAGACGAAATCACTTTTACAACTGCCGAAGATATTATCGGAACATCAAAAAGAGTGTTCATGAAATATCAGAATTTCCCAAATGATGTTAACCCAGGAGAGCGAATCTTGCTTGATGATGGTAAACTTATTTTCGAAATCGTATCTACAGATAAAAAAACTGAGGTTGTTGCTAAAGTTATTCAAGGTGGAGAATTAAAATCTAAAAAAGGGGTTAATCTTCCAAACACAAAAATCTCTTTACCAGCTTTAACTGAAAAAGATATCGCTGACGCTATTTTTGCAATCGAGCAAAAAGTTGATTGGATTGCCCTTTCATTCGTGAAAACTCCTCGCGATTTACAAGACTTACAAGAATTAATTGCTAAGCATTCAGAATATAAAATTCCAATCGTTGCTAAAATTGAAATGCCAGAAGCTCTTGAGAATATGGATAAAATTGTAGCATATTGCGATGGTTTAATGGTTGCTCGTGGAGATCTTGGTGTTGAGCTTCCTGCTCACGAAGTTCCATTGGTACAAAAAGATTTGATCAGAAGAGCTAAAACGGCTAGAATTCCTGTTATCGTTGCTACACAAATGATGGAAACAATGATTACAAGTTTAACTCCAACTAGAGCAGAGGTAAACGACGTTGCGAACTCAGTAATGGACGGTGCAGATGCTGTAATGTTGTCTGGAGAAACTGCTACAGGAAACTACCCAGTACAAGTTATCCAAAGAATGGCACAAATTTGTGAAGCTGTTGAGAACTCACCGCTTATTCAGGTTCCTCAAAATACACCACAAATTAAAACGAAACGTTTTGTTACTAAAACAGTTTGCCACCAAGCAGCTTTATTGGCTAACGAAATCGAAGCTAAAGCAATCTGTACTTTAACAAACAGCGGTTATACGGCTTTCCAAATTTCGGCTTGGAGACCATCAACAGCTCATATTTTAGTATTTACTTCAAACAGAAGAATCTTAACACAATTGAATTTATTATGGGGTGTTAAATCTTTCTACTATGATAATGAAGAAAGTACAGACGATACTGTAACAGATGTAAATCAAATTGCTATCGATAAAGGTTATGCACAAAAAGGAGATTATTTAATCAACCTTGCTGCAATGCCAATTAAAGATAAAGGAATGGTTAACACGATGAGAGTTTCTGAAATCGAATAACAATTCTTTAAAAATGAATTTCAAAAAAGCCACTTTTTTAAGTGGCTTTTTTGTTTTTAAAAAATTTCTTCAAATAGCAATTCAAATTCCTAATTCGATATTTATCTTTTTGTTGTTTTTTTCAAATTGATTTTTTGACCTTTTTATTTCCTTTTGACTAAGTTCTTAAAATTATTTAATCAAAAACTTTCTTTCCTTATCGAACATTTCTTTTGTGCATTTAATAAAAAAATATAATAGGTGTATTTTCTTACTTTTCAAAATGTTTCATTTTATAAAATGAAACATTTTGTTGCAAATTCTCAAAATATCTTGTTTCATTTTATAAAATGAAACAAGCTCATGTCAAATAAATTCGATTGTTCGCTTATTTATTAGTTAATTTTGAGATACTTAAGAAAAAGTTAAAAATGTTTTGTTCCAAATTTTTAAGTAAAAAGAATTTGAAACATATCAAAAAAATGCAACCTCGATTTTTTTTTAAGCCTTCAATTTTCCCATTAATTTTTTTGGATTTTCAAACTCATATAAATAACAAGGTCATTAACGAATTTTTTTATCATGAAACAAGTCAAATTAAAATGCGGATTTTCAAATGCCTTACAGGTATTTGTGTTACTATTTTTTTCTGGGGTTTCTATTATAGCGCAAAGCAAAAAGCCAAATATTTTGGTGCTTTGGGGTGATGATATTGGAACAACTAATATAAGTGCCTATAGCGATGGACTTATGGGATATACAACTCCTAATATAGACCGTTTGGCCAATGAAGGATTAAGATTTTTACATTATTATGGAGAACAAAGTTGTACTGCAGGACGTGCCGCTTTTTTGACAGGACAGCACGGTCTTCGTACGGGTCTTACAAAAGTGGGGTATCCTGGGGCACCAATGGGAATGAGTCAGTTAGATCCTTCAATTGGAGGAATTATGAAAAGCCTTGGCTATGCTACAGGACAATTTGGTAAAAATCACGTTGGAGATCGTAATGAAAACTTGCCAACAGTGAATGGATTTGATGAGTTTTTCGGAAATCTGTATCACTTAAATGCAGAAGAAGAACCAGAATTGCCAGATTATCCTAAAGATCCTGCATATTTGAAAAAATTTGGACCAAGAGGGGTATTAAAATGTACTGCTACAAATGTCGATGATGGGACAACTGATCCTCGTTTTGGAAGAGTAGGAAAACAAAAAATCGAAGATACTGGAGCACTTACTAAAAAAAGAATGGAGACTATCGACGATGAAACTTCTGCAGCTGCTATTGATTATATCAAGAGACAAAATGCTGCAGGCAAACCATTTTTCTGCTGGTTCAATGCTACTCGTATGCACCTTCGCACGCACGTTAGAAAAGAACATAGAGGAAGATATACTCACGGAGATAGCGAATACATTGACGGTATGATTGAACACGACGAAACTATTGGAAGCATCTTAAAAGCATTAGACGATTTAGGAATTGCTGATAATACAATTGTAATCTATTCTACAGATAATGGGCCTCATATGAATACATGGCCAGATGGAGCAATGACTCCATTCCGTTCAGAAAAAAATACTAACTGGGAGGGAGCTTTCCGTGTACCTTGTATTGTTCGTTGGCCAGGGCATATTAAACCAGGAGCTGTTACTAATGAATTAATGAGCCACAATGACTGGATTCCAACTTTGGCTTCTATTGCAGGAGAACCAGATATCGTTAATAAGCTTTTAAAAGGCTATAATGCTAACGGAAAAACATATAAAGTTCATTTAGACGGTTATGACCAAAGTAGCTTTTTACTAGGAAAAACAGAAAAAAGTGCTAGAGATAAATTCTTCTATACAGATGATGATGGTCTTTTGGTTGGTTTAAGAGAAGGTGATTATAAATATGTTTTTGCAGAACAGCGTCTGGCTGGTACACTTGGAGTTTGGGCAGAGCCATTTACGAAACTTCGTTTGCAAAAAATATTTAATCTATACCAAGATCCTTTTGAAAGAGCCGATTTTACTTCAAATACCTATTGGGATTGGGTTATGAACCACGTTCAGATGGTATATGGTGCAATATATGATGTGGGCGTATTTGCCGAAACTTTCAAAGAATATCCTCCAAGATCAATACCGCCGAGTTTCTCTGCTTACACTATTATGGAAGAAGCGATGAAAGATATTAAAGCACAACAATATATTGAGAAAAATGTTCTTCCTAAGGTAAAAGAAGAAGAGGCAGCTTCAAAAAAGAAAAAATAAATCATAGATAATTACAAGAAACAGGACTTTTTACGTCCTGTTTCTTTTCACTTAATAGTATTTGTTATGCATAAAAAAATAGTATTAATTCCGATGCTTCTTGTTTTATTTATTTCGTGTAAAAAATCAGAAGAAAATACAGATGTTAAATCAAAAGACAGTACAGCAACTACTGCAACAAATGGTGATCCATTGCCAAGTTGGAACGACGGAGCTTTAAAAAGCGATATAATTGCTTATGTAGAAAAAGTAACAAAAGAAGGAAGTCCAGATTTTATTCCAGAAGAATATAGAATTGCGACTTTTGATAATGACGGAACTTTATGGGCTGAAAAACCTTATGTACAGGAACTTTTCGCTTTTTATAGAGTACAGAAAATGGTAGAAGCTAAGCCAGAATTAGCCCAAAAACAGCCTTTTAAAGCAGTAATAGAAAAAGACAAAACTTTCTTTGAAAAAGGAGGAGATAAAGCGCTTATAGAATTGGTGGCAGCAACTCATACCGGAATGACAGAAGATGAATTTGAAGCTTCAGTTAATGATTTCTTTAAAGGCGCAAAATATCCTGGTAAAAATGTTCCTGTGAAGCAAATACGCTATCAGCCGCAATTGGAATTGTTAAACTATTTACGCGCGAACGGATTTAAAACGTACATCGTTACTGGCGGAACAATAGAAGTGGTAAGAGCAATTTCTCAAGATTTTTACGGAATTCCAAAAGATCAAGTTGTCGGAACTTCTTTTAAATATAAATATGATGCCACTAAAAATGCGGTTCAACGAGAAGCGGCTTTAGATCATTTTAATGATAAAGAAGGAAAACCTGTTGGCATTCAATTACATATTGGGCAAAGACCAGTTTTTGCCTGCGGTAACGAAGGCGGAGCAGGAGATATTGCAATGCTAACTTATTCGCAGGGAAATAAATATCCATCTTTTCAATTGCTTGTAAATCACAATGATTCAATACGAGAGTATAAATATCAGGAAAAAGATAATGCTTCATTAAATATAGCTGCAAAAAATAAATGGCATGTTATTGATATGCAGAAAGATTGGAAAAAAGTTTTTGCAGAGTAAGAGAAAAAAATTGTTTGCAGATCAAATAGTTGAAGTTTTTCTAATTAATAAAATTTGAGCCGTATGAAAAATTCTTTTCTAGCAATATTACTGCTATTTGTCACTTTTACAATTTCAGCTCAAGAAGAACCTGCAAAACCGGGAAACAGCGCACAGGAACTAGCCGATAAAATGGCAAATCCTGTGGCAAGTTTAATTAGCGTTCCGTTGCAAAACAATCTTACTTATGGAATTGGCGCTTATAATGGATCAAAATATCAGATCAATATACAGCCTGTTGTTCCGTTCAAGTTAAGTGAAAATCTAAACTTGATTACACGTTATATTCTTCCAGTTGTAGATCAGCAGGATGTTACGGGAGAAAATACTCATGAGTTTGGTTTAAGCGATGCAACCGTGACAGCATTTTTTGCTCCTAAAACAAAAGGATTAATCTTAGGAGTTGGTCCTGCTTTTTTAGTGCCAACTGCCACAGAAAAACTTTTAGGAACAGAAAAATTTGGAATTGGACCCAGCGTTTTGGTAATGCACCAAGGAAAAGGACTTTCTATTGGTTTTTTAGCCAATCAAATTTGGTCTGTTGCAGGAAATGCAGATAGAGCAGATTTCAATCAGTTCTACACGCAAATATTCTTAACGCATAGTTACAAAAGTGGAGCGAGTTTAGGAATCACCTCAGAAATTACTCAAAACTGGCAGGGCAATACAACCCTTATTACAGTTAGTCCAAACGTTGGGGCAATTACGAAATTAGGAGGTCAGACCATGCAATTTGCTGTTATGCCTTTAATTCCGGTTGTAGGCCATTCAAACATAAGACCAGATTGGGGATTACGAGCGGTGGTAGCATTTATATTTCCGCAGTAATTCTGCATAAGAGTTTTAGAAAAGATTATTTTAAATTCTTACAAATGGCAGAAAAACCTTTTGACCCCATTGAATCAAAAACAGAACGCTATGAAAAAGGAGCTTCAATTAGAAAAAAAGTTCCTTTAGAAAAGCATCAGGAATGGAATTCTTCTAAGAATAGAAAAAATCCTGTAGACATTTTAATTCAGACCAGTGTGGGACGAGTTGAAAGTCTGGTGCCAATTCGCTATAGCAGAATGATGGAATCGCCTTTTGCGTTTTACAGAGGAGCCGCTGCGATTATGGCTGCTGACTTAGCTCATACTTCTGCATCGGGAATAAATTTACAGCTTTGCGGTGATTGTCATTTAATGAATTTTGGCGGATTTGCAACTCCCGAACGCAAATTGGTTTTTGATATCAATGATTTTGACGAAACATATCCAGGCCCTTGGGAATGGGATGTAAAACGATTGGCAGCCAGTTTTGTTATTGCAGGAAGATGGCGAAAATTTTCCAATAAAAATTGTAAAGAATTTGCTTGGCATGTTGCCGACAGTTACAAACGGCATATGTTGGATTACAGTAAATTATCTGCGCTTCAAATTTGGTATGCAGATATTGATTTAGCAGAATTGATTGAATTAGGCCATGATAAAGAACTCAAAGAGTTTGACCAAAAAAGAATAAAAAAAGCATCGGAATATACCGCTCACGAAAAGGAGTTTGCAAAGATGACTTATTTTGACGGAGCCAGAGCACGTATAAAAGACGAACCGCCTTTGATTTTTCATCCAAGCGGAGATCTTGAAAAACTGGTTGCCAAAGAAGGCGAAATCATTCATAAAAGGTATATAGAATCTCTTTCAGAAGAAAAGCAGGTTTTGCTCAGCAGATATAAGCTTCATGATATTGTTATAAAAGTGGTGGGCGTAGGAAGTGTTGGAACTCTTTGCGGGATTAGTTTGCTAATGTCTGCTACTGGCGAGCCTATTTTTTTACAGTTTAAAGAAGCCAGAAAAAGTGTTCTCGAAGAATATGTAAAAATTAAAGGTAAATATACGCATCAAGGCGAACGAATTGTAATGGGGCAAAAGCTAATGCAGTCTGCGTCTGATATGTTTCTGGGCTGGACAGACGATAGTAAGGATAGATTCTTTTATATCAGACAGCTTAGAGATGCCAAAATAAAACCGGTTTTAGAAGTTATGAAACCCAAAAATATGGCAGATTATACCAAAGCCTGCGGATGGGCGCTTGCAAGGGCGCATGCACGCTCAGGTGATCCTTCTATGATTTCGGGCTATATTGGAGATACAGACGAATTTGCCGATGCCATTTCGGAGTTTTCGGTTTTATATGCTGATCAAAACGAAGTGGATTACAACAAAATGCTAGAAGCAATAAAACACGGTAAACTGCCTATAGCGAGCGAAATTTAGCATCTAGCCATGCAAGGCAAATAGAAATGAAAAATGAGCAAAAATCTTGCTTTAATGCATCTAAAAAATTATAAAGTAAGATTTTATTTATTTAATACTGTTAATTAAATAAAATGATTTATCTTTGAGAGTAATCTAAGTAATTGTTTAATAGGTACTTGTGTTATTTTTACAATTATTTATATGTTTTACACTCCTCGTTCAAGATTTTTATGATTTTAATACATTCGAGTTAAACTGATTTAATTATTAATTTAAATAAATACCACAACATGAATATTAAAAGAACAAGTCTTCGTATAATCCCAATCTTATTTTTGGGTTTGTTTTACAGCTGCTCTCCAACTGTAAAAGTTACAACTGATTATGATCATGCTGCGAACTTCAGCGAATACAAAACTTTTGCTGTTTATGATTTAAAAGCACAGCAAGGCCAAGTAAATCAGTTAAATGTTGATCGTGTTGCAAAAGCAATCCGAAACGAAATGCTCGCAAAAGGATTTACAGAATCTAGTAATCCAGATTTAAAGGTAAATGCGGTTTCGATATTAAAAAACAAAACTCAAGTGACAGCCGATACTAATTTTTATGGCTATGGCGGAATGTATCGTCCATACGGATATTGGGGTGGAGGCGCCATGATGGGCGGCGGTACCACAACATTCAACAGCTATGATTATGTTGACGGCTCATTGGTAATAGATATCGTATCTACAAAAACCGATAAACTAGTTTGGCAAGGAATCGGAAATGCTGAAATTGACAGTAAACCAGATAATCCTGAACAATTCATCAACGATGCAATCAAAAAAATACTAGCTGGTTTCCCTCCGGGAGCAGTCAAAAAATAATTGCAAAAAATAATTGTACTTGCCCAAATGGCGAGTACAATTATTTATCCTTCTACATACGCCCCCATCGTATTCTATTTTTAAGATTTTAAGAAAAAATAATACCACACCAATTAAACTTAAAAAAATGATCGATATATTACTCTCACTTTTCTTCTTTATAGCCATAATTGCCGGTCTTGCTACTGCTATTATGGTCTTATTTTCCAAAAAAAATTATTCCAAAAGTTTCTTTTTGGGAATGTTTCTACTGAGTCTGGCGGTAGTAAGTATCTACAATTTTTATCTGTCGGCCAATATCTTTAAAGAATTTCCAGATTTATTTATTATTACCAAATCATTTATTTTTCTGGCAGCACCATGTTCATTCTTATATGTTCGAAATATTTTATCATCAAATAAAAGTTTCAGAAAATACGATTGGATGCATTTTATTCCTTTTGCGATATACTTTGTTTTAACGCTTTTTGTATATGTTGGAAGTTTTACTAACCTAAAAATTGTCGATTTTATAGCGGCTAAAATCAAAAACCCATTTTCTATTTTCACTTTGACGATTTGGCTTTTCTATGTCTTTTTTCAAACCATGTTGATTTTAAACTATGATCTGAAAAAATTTAAAGGAAACCAATTTCATAGAACCAAAGTAATAAACTGGATCAGGGTTTATAACCTCATGATTTTGTTTCTTTTCTCGGCACTTTTTGTTCATCATTTTTTATCAAGAAAAGTGGGTGCTGTAGATTTGTCTTGCTATTTCTTAATTTCTTCTGTCTTGTTTTTTACAGTCGGTTGGCTGTATTTCAGACCGCAAATTTTTCATGACGAAGAAGAAACATTCGATTTTGTTGTAGACAATACAATGGCGGTAAAAACAAAAGAAACCAAAAATACACTTCCAATAACAAACGAATTGACGATAGAAAAAAGAGAAGAATACCTTTTAAAACTAGAACATGTTTTAGTTACTAAAAATCTATTCTTAAAAAAAGATTTTGTAATCAGAGATTTGGCAGACGAAACAGGAATATCTGTGCATCACTTGTCCAATTTAATTAATTCTGAATTTGGTCTTCATTTTCAGGATTATGTTAATCTTAAAAGAATCGAATATTTTAAAGACAAAATAAACGATCCAGAATGGAAAGATTTGTCTTTAGAAGGCATGGCTTGGGGTTCTGGCTTTAAATCTCGAACGACATGTTTTAGAGCCTTTATAAAACACACTGGAAAATCTCCTTCAGAATATTTTAAAACCATCCGAATAAATCCTGATCGCACCGGATCGTATTATTTTAAGTAAAGATTCTTTTGTATCAAGTGATTATGAGAGGCTATTGCCGCAGTATTAATTCAAAATAATTTGCCATGAAATTAAAGATTAATCATTCTGATAAAATAATGAAATTGGCTTATGCAGTGTTTCTGTTTTTAATTTCACTTTATGGTAATGCGCAATTAAAAGGAGGGCATATTCTTGGGTCTTCGGGACTGCAGTCGGGTACACAGGCACCAGAAAAAACATTGAGTTTGTATGTGCCTGGTTATATCTACACGGCAAATTGTCTGCGAAATGCCGATGGCGATAAAACTGGAAATCCTGATTTAAATATGTTTTTAACTGGAATTGGAGCCAATTATGTAAGCGATTTTAAAATTCTGGGAGCCAATTATGGCGCTACAGTTTTAGTGGCATTTGCATCCAATACAATTCAAGGAAGTTTTATCGATTCTAAGAGCAATTTTGCGTTTACAGATATGCTGGTGCAACCCGTTCAGTTAGGCTGGCATAACAAGAGAGCCGATTTTGTTTTTAGCTATCAAATGTATCTCCCAACAGGAACATATGAATATGGCGGAAGCAACAATAGCGGACTGGGAATGTTTATGAATGAGTTTTCGGCAGGAACAACTTTATTCTTTAATGACAAAAAAACATTCCATTTCTCAGCATTGGCCGCTTACGAAATCAACAGTAAAAAGAAAGATACGGACATAAAAACGGGAGATATTTTGAGCATAGAAGGCGGACTCGGAAAAACATTCTATTGTATGAATGCAGAAAAAACAGCGCCAAAAGGAATACTAAACACTGGATTGATTTATTATTTCCAATTCAAAGTATCCGATGATAAAATTCCAGTTGGAACCTTTCTGCTAGAACCAGACAAAGATCATGTTAGTGCGCTTGGTACCGAGGTTAATTACCTTCATTTAGGCTGTATGACGCAGGCGGGTTTTAGATGGGTTTCAGAATTGGGTGCCGTAAACAGATTTCAAGGAAATACTTTTTTCATTACGCTAGCGCACGTTTTCAGTTTCAAGAAAAAATAGACTTAGAATAAGATAAATTTTTAACCGCACTAAAAATTCCGATTCTTATGAAAAACCGAAAACCTTCAAGAAGAAACGTCTTATTCTCGCTTTTGATTCTTTTGTTTTGTAATGTTTTAAATGCACAAAAGCATCATACCGTTATGAAAGATTCTTTAGACGGCGCTTTCGATTTAAGTGATTTTCTTATTTACGCCAACGGATTCATAGTAGTGCCCACCATTATTACAGAACCCGCCGTTGGAGGATTTGGAGGTGCAGTTGCGCCGATTTTCTTAAAAAAACGTGCTCCTGTTGTGGATGAAAACGGAAAAAAACGATTTATAAATCCAGATATTACAGGAGGAATCGGAATGTATACAGCCAATAAAAGCTGGCTTGCAGGAGCTTTTCGTTCGGCAACATTGGTAAAACCCAAAATATTATATCGAGCTTTTGCAGCTTATGGCGACATGAATTTGTCATTTTATGCCAATAATCTGCCGAATCATAATGACGAAGAATTTAAACTCAATTTTAAATCGACCATTTTTTATACGCAATGGCTCAAACAATTTAATAATGCAAAATGGAGCGCAGGACCGCAGTACTTATTTTTAAATTCTAAAATAAACCTGCCCGATTTAGATCTTCCGCCGCCATTTGTAGACCCGAAAGATATTAAAAGCACCATAAGCCAGCTAGGACTTGCATTCCAGTTTGACGGGCGTGACAACATATTTACGCCAGATAAAGGAATACGAATCCAAAGTGATTTTTTCTGGTCAGATAAAGCATTGGGGAGCGATTATCAGGCATGGCGTATCAATTTATCGGCAATAGGATATTATCCGTTGGCGAAAACTCTAATTGGCGGACTAAGGATTGAAGGGGAGCAGGCGTTGGGGAGTCCGCCTTTTTATTTAAAACCTGGAATTAATATGCGAGGAATTCCCGCTGCCAGATATATGGGAAACACTAGTATTGTAAGCGAGTTAGAATTTCGATGGGATTTGTACCGAAGATGGAGTCTTATGGGCTACGGAGGTCTCGCAAGCGCTTTTAACGATTGGGATCAAGCTTTTGCCAAACCCGTTGTGTACAGTTACGGAACAGGTTTTAGATATCTCATTGCTAGAAAGTTTAAACTCAGAATGGGTGTCGATGTTGCAAAAGGAAACGAAGAATGGGCTTACTACATCGTTTTTGGAAGCAACTGGATGCGATAAATACAGAAACCAAAAAAACTTGTAAGAAGTTGTTTGTAAAATAAAAAACCTCGATGCGCCTGTATCGAGGTTTTTTGTGTTAAATATCTTAATAATCAGGCCCATTAAGAAAATATTAACAACCAAACATTACACAAATTGTATATTATTTAATTGTTTTGTAACAAATTGGAAACATTTGAGACTAATTTTATAAAATCTTAAACATAACTTATGAATACATTTTCATTCAAATCAGTGTTTGCCGCTTCAATATTTTTGGCTGGAACTGCAGGCTGTTTTGCGCAAGACATTTTAGTAAATTCACTTAAACTAAATGCTAGCGACAAAAGTAAAGAGAACTTCAAATTTACAGAAGTAATTAACCTAGGAACAACATCGGTAAAATCTCAAGGATCATCTGGAACTTGCTGGAGCTACTCAACAAACTCATTCTTAGAGTCAGAAATGATTCGTTTAGGAAAACAGCCTGTTGAGCTTTCTCAAATTTATTCTGCAAGAAACGTGTATGTAGAAAAAGGAATTAACTATGTTCGTATGCACGGAGCAATTACGCTTGGAGATGGAGGAGCTCTTCACGATGTAATTAATATGTACAAAAAATACGGAACTGTGCCAAGAGAAGTTTACACAGGATTAAACTACGGAACAGACAAAAACAAATTTGCCGAAATGAGTGCCCTTATAGAAGGTGTTTTGGCAGCAGTGGTGAAAAACCCGAACGGAGAATTGACTCCAAACTGGCAAAAAGCATACTCAGCTGTTATTGATTCTTACTTAGGAAAAGTGCCAGATAATTTTACATACAAAGGAAAAAACTATACGCCGCAATCTTTTGCTAAAGAAGTAGTGGGAATTAACCCAGACGATTACGTAGAAATGTCATCTTTTACAAATGCGCCTTACTACCAAAAAACAACTATGATGGTGCCAGACAATTGGTCATTGGATCAAGTTTACAACGTAAAATTGAACGATATGACAGACGTTATCGACAATGCGCTTAAAAAAGGATATACTGTAGCTTGGGCAACAGATGTTAGCGAGAAAAGCTTTAGCTGGAAAAACGGTGTAGCTTACGTAGCGTCTAAAAAATTCGACGATATGACGGCTGAAGAAAAAGCAGACATGTTTAACGGACCAAAAGCTGAACCAGAAATTACCCCAGAAATGCGTCAGGCTGCGTTTGATAACTACACAACAACAGACGACCACGGAATGCACATTATTGGTCTTGCAAAAGATCAAACGGGTAAAGAATACTATATCGTAAAAAATTCTTGGGGAGAAACAAACGACTACAAAGGTTTCTTGTTTGTAACTAAGAACTTCGTAAAATATAAAACTACTGCGTTACTAGTAAACAAAGGAGGAATTCCTGCTGAAATTGCTAAGAAATTAGGGGTTTAATTACCTGAGAGTTTTACAGAAACAGAAAAGCGCTACAATGAATGTAAATTGTGGCGCTTTTTTTAATTTAATTATATTTTAATTCCATCGAATTCGATGGAATTAAAAATATGTGAGAGTTTTATAGAAAATAGAAAAGCGCTGTAATGAAAATTGTGGTGCTTTTTTTAAAAAGGTATATCATCATCGTGAAGACTATCTTTCTTTTCAGTTAACTTTTTAATAAAAACTTCATTGCGCTTTTTTGCTCTTTCATAAAGAGTAGAATATTTTATAACTTCCATATAAATAGAACCATTTTCTCTTCCATTAAATAATCCCGCGACAATTTTTGTTGGTCTAAAAAGATAATCAAATTTTGCAGCTTGTATAAAGTCGGGGTCTTTGGAAATAACATCAAATGCATTGATTTTTTCACCTATTAGATAACCGAAAAAAGTATTTATTTGAAATTCATCTTTTGAAAAATTTCTAATTAAAGTAGCATAGTTTTGTATTTGATTTAAATAATCAGAAACGTTTACATCAGGAGCTTTGAATTCAATTATAATGCATTTGCCTTCTTCAGGAAACAATAAAATATCAGGTCTTTTATCTGATCGTTTTTCTTCAAGTGAATCTCTAAAATCTATTTGCTCTTGAGTTAACTCAGTATCTTCTTTAAATATTTTGGTTCCATTAATCTCAATATTCTTTAACTGGATTTCTGAATTTCCGCTAAATAAAATGAAATCTTCGTTTATTAACCATAAATCGCTAGTATCGGTATTTTTTGAATGTTGCTTGAAAATTAAATTATGAAGCAACGCCTCATCATTATTTCTATTTGTTGAATTTTGAACACTTAGTTTTTTTTCAAGAATTTTATCAAATAATTCTAAAACTAATTTTCTTCTAGCAACATAATGTGTTAATGCAATTCTATTTTGTAAAGGTATTTCTTTTACTAATCGTTTAATTTGGATGTTAAAATCCTCCTCGTAATTTTTTGAAATTGGATTTAATGTTTCTAGCTCTTCTATTTGTTTTTTAATTTTTGAGTCTACTTTGGCAACTACTTTAGATTCTGCCGTATATACTTTTTCAAGAATCTTTTCTTCTGTATCATTCAAAGAAATTGAAATGTTTTCTAAAAATTCATCATTCAGAAGAAACATAGATTTTAATTTTTCAATTCTGTTTCTTTTTTCTTCCTTTTTTATTTGAATTTCTGGATACAGTCCAAGAATTTTTTCATTAGCTCTATCTTGAATGTCATTTAAAAAAATCTCTTCTGAACTAAATAAGTTTAGCTCTTTTTTATAATTTTCTTTGGTTGGGATTTTTAGATCACCTCGGGTATCACTATCTCTGTCATTTAAATACGAACTTGAAATTAAAAATAAATACCTTTCATCATTTATTACATCCTTATTAGATAGAGATGTGATTTCAAGTTTGAATTTTTCTGGCTCAACAATTTCATTTTTACTGGTTAATTTTAATTCATTTTCATCAAGATGATTCTTATTGATTTTAAATGATTTAATTTTAAATTCTTCAAATTTATCAATTTGTTCAATGCTTTTGGCATCTAAAGAGAGTCTGCTGTAATTTACATTGAATTCAACTTCATTATCTACTTTAGGTATATCATCTGAAGTTATAAAAACCTCTTTAGTAAAATTTTCATTAATATATTGTTGAATACTTATTTTAGGTAATCTATTGCTATTCAGGCAAAAAAACTGTAAATAATGGTGTATAATTTTATTTTTTAATTCTTCAATTAAAAAAATGTAAGATTGATTATCTTTTTCGTCTATCAAATTGCTAATTGTAACTGAAGTTCCAGTCAGTTTACTTTCGCTATTTGTAGTTTGTTTAAGGAATGTAATAGTATTATTGGATAATATATATTTGTCAGATTTTGAAATATTAAATGTTCTTTCTTTAAATCCATTTTGATCTTCAAATACACTAACGTATTCACACGTATTAAAAAAATGTACTAGTTGTAATCTTCCTGAGCCTTTATTGTTAAACCCCTTACGGTTGTCTTTATATGTTAAAAATCTTTCAAATTCTTTATCATTAAAACCAATTCCAGAATCACGTATCACAATTTTATCGAACTCTAGTTCATTTAAAAGATTCTTTTTTAAGTAATGTTTTATAATAATTTGTTCATCTTTAGACTTTTCTTTTTTTAATTCAATGGCTTCTAATGAATTTGTAAAGGATTCAAAGATTGGTTGTAGAGGATTACTGTTTTTTTTAACTTCTTGAAATATACCAGGGTAAAAAACTCCTTCTATTTTTAAAAAAGTATTATCCGTAAATTTCATATTTAATAAATTAATATTATTTTCTGTCCTCCATTTGCTTTTTTGTTTCATCTAAAGCTTGAATGGGATTTAATCCATTTATTATGCATTCGATGTAAATGCATTTTTCGATAATGGGATCAACATTTGCTTTTTCAAAATTTTTTATAATTGGAAATAATTCAGTTCCAAGAATCTCCAATTTTATTAATCCAAGTTTGTCATTAATTGAAAGGTGGTTATATTCTCCTTTTGCATTTAATTCATTAATTTTAATGTTCAAATATTCTTGAAATGGATTTTCCATGTTTTTTTAACTGACTAAATTTCAAAATTTATAAAAATGATCAAAAAATAAATTTACTTCCCCTTCATCAACCTCTCCAAATACTCCACTTTATCTTTTTCAGCCTGAACCAAACGTTCATAAAGTTCCACAATTTTATCAATTGGGTTGAAAGTGCAGTTATAGTTATTTCCATTAATAAAGCTGCTGTCGTGTAATGTATTACCCATAATATTTAAAACAGCTTCATCAGAGAAGTTTTTAATCGCTTCAGCCGAAACTCCCAAAGCTTCAGCAATAGAGTTTAGTCTTTCATCGTCAACATTTTCGCTTCCTTCAATAGTAGAAACGTATTGCTGGCTTACGCCTATTGCAATCGCAAGTGCTTCTTGTTTCATTCCTCTAAGCTCACGAATACGGCTTATGTTTCTCCCGATATGTTTTGGTTTTGTTGCTGTGCTCATACATCAAAGATATTAAAAATCCTTAAAAATTAGGAATGCTGTAAAATACAATCTTTTTGGTTGTGAGATAAAATCGCAATCTATTTTGTTAGAATGTATTCTATCGTTTATTTAGCTGAGGTAAAAATACAATTTTTCGTACAATAATTATTCGTAACCAAAACCATAAAATAAACGCCATGAAAACAGAAAACGAAAGCAATGCCAATGAGAACCAAATAATAGAATCGATAGCTAGATTGATATCAGATATTGGTTTCGACGGAGAATATAAAAATCATCCAGAATACTTAACCGAGATTTTTGAGCATCTTCTAGAAACAGAATCAGGAGACAGCCGTTCCTTACGAATTAAAATGCTAAGCTGCATTAGAACCAGTAAAATGTTGGCAAAAGCATTAGAACCATTTTCAGACGAAGAAGTGCAAAAAGCCTGCGTTAAAATGATTAATGCGTAAAAAGAAGTACTTTATCGGCTTTCTAAGTAATTCATGGTCAGAATAAAAGCTAACTAAAAGAAAATCAGTATCTTTAATGTGAGTTTTTTAATAGGAGCATTAATTTTATTCAAAAATCATGAAAAAGTATGAAGCAATTTTATGTACACTTGCGTTCGTATTTTCTCTCGGCTGTTTTGCTCAGAGCACAAACAGTGCCTCTGCTTCTTCGGCACCAGGAAAAACGACATTATTGACGGATAGTCTCCCTACAAATGATATGGTTATACAATCGTATTATGTTGAGGAAAGAATAAATAAACTTTTTGGAGGTAGAATTATTACTTACCAAGTTTCAAAATTGGACATGGTCGATACTTACGATCTTGGTCCTAACAATACTAGAACCGTAATTCCGAATTACGTAAAAAGAAAACCTAAAGTTGCTCCAAATACAATAGAGACAAAAACGCTTGTTGCAAGTGCGAATGCTTCGGTAACGCCTGTTAAGGTAGAAGTTACACCTCCAGCCGCTACAAATACAAAATATGTAACCGTAAATATGGTGGATACTTACGAAAGAGTTATTGATAAAGGTTACAAATCTATCGATATGCTAAAAAAAGTAGCCGACCGTTTTTATTTTGAAGGCAATCTAACCGCAGCAGCGGGCTATTACACCCAATTATTTGACCAAGCCAAAGATTTGGATGTTATATATTATTACAGATACGCCCAGTCCTTAAAAGCAATAAATGAAGATGAAAAAGCAAATACATTGATGAAAAGGTTTAAGAGCGAAACTTTGAGTATGAAATAGATTTTCAAAGGTTTAAAGGGACAGAGCTACAGAGGGGCAAAGGTTTAAAGTTTTTAAGGGTAATTTGAGATAAATCTAAAGATTAAGTTCGCAAAGCTTTATGTAGATAAAGCTCTGCGAGCTTTTTTTGTTTTACTTGCAGTTTGTCATCCTGAGGAACGAAGGATCACACTCGTATATCGACACAGGTTGGGGAAATACTTTGTGGGGTTTCTAGTGCGATCCTTCCTTCGTTAGGATGACAAGATTGTGTAAAGCGTACAGTTTGTCATCCTGAGGAACGAAGGATCACACTCGCATATCGACAAAGATTGGCACCCTTTGCGATCTCTTTTATAGATTCCTATTAAGTCTCGAAAAAAAAACTCTTAGCGACCTCTGCGTAAATCTTAGCGCACTTTGCGTAAAGACCTTGCGCACTTTGCGGTTAAATAAGCAACTCTAAATATTGGAATTTGGAATTTTAAAACTTTGGAATTTGAACAAAAAAAAAGACGATCAAATTTGATCGTCTTTTTTTAAGCTCCCCCTCTTGGGCTCGAACCAAGGACCCTCTGATTAACAGTCAGATGCTCTAACCAACTGAGCTAAGGAGGAATCACCTTAAAAGGTTAATATGTTTGCTAAAAAAAGTTGCTCCCCCTCTTGGGCTCGAACCAAGGACCCTCTGATTAACAGTCAGATGCTCTAACCAACTGAGCTAAGGAGGAAAGTGTTGCTCTTTTTAGCGAGTGCAAATATAAAACTATTTTTAGTTTCTCAAAAACATTTTTACTCTTTTTTTGACTTTTTTTTACTTGCCTACAATGGCTTTGTAAATGTCGTTACCATTAGCAAATAGTAGCAGTGAAATAAGTAAAACAAAACCAACCATTTGCGCATTCTCTAGGAATTTGTCGCTCGGTTTTTTGCCGCTAATAATTTCATACAATAAAAACATTACGTGTCCACCATCAAGAGCCGGAATTGGCAATAAATTCATAACTCCAAGCATAATTGACAATAAAGCCGTGATTGACCAGAAAACTTCCCAGCTCCAAGAACTAGGGAAAATGTTGTAAATAGCCGCAAAACCACCCACTTGTTTGTAAGCTTTGGTTTCTGGATTAAAAATCATTTTCAATTGTTTTCCGTAACCTACTAATTGATCTTTTCCTTTTTGAAGACCAACTGGAATAGATTCGAAGAAACCATATTCTTTAGTGCTTATTTTATAGTATCCTAATTTCTCCAATGATTTTATATCTAAGCCACCAGGCATAACCTCTAATTTTCCTTCAGAACTAACTTTTAAAGTAAGAGGTATTTCTTTTAAATCACGTAAAACAACAGCAGGGATTGATTTTCCTTTGTTTGCTTCTAAAATTGTTTTTGCTTCATCAAAATATTTAACTTTTTGCCCATTAAGAGAAAGAATCAAGTCTTTTGCTTTTAAATTTTGGTTTGGCGATTCTTCTGCAACTTTTCCAATAACAAAAGGTCTGCGGATATCGATAAGCATTCCTTTTTCTGTTTTAGAAAGCTGATCCACAAAATCTGTAGGCATTGTAATAGTTTGCTGTTTTCCGTCTCTTTCGATCAAGATATGTTTAGCCATAATCACATTCATATTCATATCGCTATCAAAATTTTCTACAGCTTTTCCATCAATAGAAATAATTTTATCGCCCGTTTTAAAACCAGCTTTAAGCATAGCAGGATTTTCAATTGCAACACCATCTTTTAAGTCAGCATTTGCAATATAAGTATCTCCGTAAGCAAACGCCATTCCGATATAGATAATAAAAGCCAAGATAAAGTTTACAGTAACACCGCCAAGCATAATAATTAAACGCTGCCAAGCTGGTTTAGTACGAAATTCCCAAGGCTGAGGAGGCAGAGCCATTTGCTCTTTGTCCATACTTTCGTCAATCATTCCAGAAATTTTCACATAACCACCCAGTGGCAGCCATCCGATACCGTATTCTGTTTCTCCGATTTTCTTTTTGAAAAGTGAATATTTAACATCAAAAAACAAATAAAATTTTTCGACTCTAGTTTTAAACAATTTAGCAGGGATAAAATGCCCTAATTCATGAAGAATAATAAGTAAAGATAAACTCAATAGAAATTGAGACAGTTTGATAACTATATCCATTTGTTGTTTTTAATTCGTATTTAACGCACAAAAGTAGCGTTTTCTATTTTAATATAAGTATGCAAGATAGTGTTTAAGATTTTAAATGTTTGTTAATTAATAAACATTTCGATTTCTCGTTTTAACAAGATGCCGTAACTTTACTTTTCGAACACTGCCTTACTCAATTGGTAGTATAAACTCATTAAAAGTTACAAGTATATGGCAACGAAATTATTTTCTCCCTTTACCATAAAAAATATCACCTTAAAAAATAGAATTGCGATTTCGCCAATGTGCCAGTACTCTGCAATTGACGGATTTGCAAACGATTGGCATCTGGTTCATTTAGGAAGCCGTGCCAGCGGAGGTGCCGGACTTATTATTCAAGAAGCCACAGCGGTTTCTCCTGAAGCCAGAATTTCTCCAGCCGATTTAGGAATTTGGAAAGATGAACATATCGAAAAACTAAAACAAATCAATGCCTTTATAGTTTCGCAGAATTCGATTCCCGGAATCCAGTTAGCGCACGCAGGAAGAAAAGCGAGTGTTTCGGCTCCATGGTTGGGGAATAAGAAATTAGATTTCGCTCAAGACGGATGGCAGACCGTTGCGCCAAGCGCGATTCCGTATCATGAAGGCGAACCGTTTCTTCCAGAAGCTTTAGATAAAAACGGAATCCAAAAAGTAATTTCAGATTTTAAATCGGCAACAAAAAGAGTGGTCGAAGCAGGATATAAGGTTGTAGAAATTCATGCGGCTCATGGTTATTTATTGCATCAGTTTCTTTCTCCATTAACAAATGTAAGAACAGACGAATATGGGGGAAGTTTCGAAAATAGAATCCGTTTTACATTAGAAATTGTAGAAGCGGTTCAGTCAGAATGGCCTTCAGATTTGCCATTGTTTGTTAGAATTTCGGCAACAGATTGGGCAGAAAATGGTTGGAATCCAGAAGAATCTGTACAGCTTTCTAAAATATTAAAAGAAAAAGGAGTAGATTTAATAGATGTTTCGTCAGGCGGATTGGTTTCGCATCAGAAAATAACATTAGGGCCAGGCTATCAAGTCCCTTTTGCAGAAAAAGTGAAAGCAGAAGCAGGAATTGCAACAGGAGCAGTCGGATTAATTACAGAAGCAAAACAAGCTGAAGAAATTTTAAATAAAAATCAAGCCGATTTGATTTTATTCGCCAGAGAATCTTTGAGAAATCCGAACTTGCCTTTGGATTTTGCCACTACATTAAACGACGATATTCAATGGCCAAAACAATACGAAAGAGCTAAACTTTAAATATTTTTATTAGCCACAGATTACACAGATTAAAATGATTTTTTTTAATTTTTTTTCGCCACGACCCGAGCGATAGCGAACAGGCGAATCAATGGCACGAATTTGCACAAATCGTTGCGTTCAGAAACTTAAAATAATTCGTGTAGATTCGTGAAATTAGTGGCAAACAAAAAAATCCTTTTTAATCACATTAATCTGTGGCAAAAAAAGTAATAACATGCAGAAAATAAAAACAGCACTATTATCATACGGAATGTCGGGGAAAGTTTTCCATGCGCCATTTTTAGATATTCACGAAGGATTTGAATTATTAGGTTCTTGGGAAAGAAGTAAAAAATTAATTCAGGGAGATTATCCATACGTAAAAAGCTACGCTTCGCTAGACGAATTATTAAGCGACGATGTCGATTTGGTAATTGTAAATACGCCAGTTGGAACGCATTATGAATATGCCAAAAAAGTGCTTTTGGCAGGAAAACATGCTGTTGTAGAAAAAGCTTTTACAACAACGGCTGCAGAAGCAAAAGAATTGGCAAAAATTGCAAAAGAAAAAGGCTTGAAATTGGCTGTTTTCCAGAATAGAAGATGGGACAGTGATTTTAAAACCGTAAAAAAAGTAATCGACGACGGCGTTTTAGGAGATTTAGTTGAAGCCGAATTTCATTTTGACCGTTATAATCCATTGTTAAGCCCAAAAGCGCATAAAGAAACTGCCAATGACGGAGCTGGAGTTCTAAAAGATTTAGGTCCGCATATTATTGATCAGGCTATAAGTTTGTTCGGTTGTCCGAAAGCTGTTTTTGGAGACATTCGCGTAACGAGAGAAAATTCTGTTGTAGACGATTGGATCGATTTGACTTTGTTTTATTCTAATTTCAGAGTCCGATTAAAAGCAGGTTTTTTTGTGAGAGAAGCGAACCCAGCCTACACACTTCACGGAAAAAAAGGTTCATTTTTAAAACCACGTGGAGATGTACAGGAAGACGAATTGAAAATTGGCAAAAAGCCAAACCTAGATTCTTGGGGAACAGAAGACGAAAGTTTGCAGGGACTTTTGCACACCGAAATTGACGGTAAAATTGTGCGAGAAAAAATCCCAACGCTTCAAGGTAATTATTTCAGTTTCTTTGATGGAGTTTACGACTCGATTGCAAACGATAAAAAAGAACCAGTTACTGCAGATGAAGGCGTAAAAGTAATGCAGGTTATAGAAGCTGCGATTGCGAGCAACGCACAACAAAAGGTAATAGGTATATCATAATCATTCCGTAGGAATGTTTGATCGGTAGCAATGCCCAGCAAAAGGGAATAGGTATACAATAATACATTCCGTAGGAATGTCTCGTTGGTAGAAAAAAATAATATTCGGAGGCATTTACGTTCCGTAGGAACGTTTGATTTTGATGCCATTTTTTAATAACCGAATGTGTCAAACGTTCCTGTGGAACGTAAAAACATCGACAACGATATTTTTTTTTCTACCGATGAAATGTTCCTACGGAACAACGAAATGTAAATAGAACGGGGATATCTCAAAAATTGAGAATCCCCTTTTTTGTATATATAAAAAAATGAAACAAATTATGATTCTACTAAACCCGAAAAATTGTAATTTTAATAGGCTAAATTCAAATCAAAACCTTTGAATTTATAAACAATAACGTTGTATATTGTGTATAACCTTAGGCTTTATGCACTTTGACGAGCGTTTTTAGTATTTTTGACAACATTCCAATAAAAATTCAATATGCTGATAAACATTAATCCATTATCGCTTTTTCAGACCAAAGCAAAAATCAAGAAAGTATTTAGAGAAGCCAAAGCTTCCTATTTAAATCGCATTCGTTTTGCTGTCGGAATGTTTTATTTCGGAATGGGTTTAAGTTTTGCGACATGGGCCAGTAGAATTCCAGATATCAAAACGGCTTTGCATTTAACAGAAGGCGATTTGGGTTCTATACTTTTTGCGCTTCCGGTAGGACAATTGATTATTATGCCTTTTTCGGGTAAAATGGTTACCAAATTTGGAAGTCATCGCATTCTGATTTTCTCCTTGATAATGTATGTTTTGTGTCTTATTAATTTAGGTTTGGCGACAACATCGTTACAATTGTCATTAGGATTATTTTTGTTTGGTGTGTTCGGAAACCTTGCCAATATTGCCGTAAATACGCAAGGCGTTTATACCGAAGTTTTATTTAAAAAAACAATCATGTCTTCGTTTCACGGAATGTGGAGTTTTGCAGGATTTACAGGTGCTTTGGTAGGTTTAGGAATGCTGGCTTTAAAATTGAGTCCGCTGCATCATTTTATAATTGTAGCTGGAATCGTTTTATTGATGGTAGCTTTTAACTTTAAATTTTTGGTTAGAGCCAAAGAAAAAAAGAAACCCAAAGAAGAAGGCAAAAAACTATTTGTAAAACCAGATACGGCTTTGCTTTGGCTAGGCGTTATCGGATTCTGCAGTATGGCGAGTGAAGGTGTTATGTTTGACTGGAGCGGAGTTTACTTTAAAGATATTGTAAAAGCGCCTGGACCATTGGTGGTTTTAGGTTATACATCTTTTATGATTATGATGGCGAGCGGAAGATTCTTAGGCGACGGATTAATCAATAAATTTGGTCGCGAGCGTGTCATGCAGATTAGCGGTGTTATGATTTCGGCTGGACTTTTTACGGCTGTTTTTCTTCCTTATATCATTCCGTGTACCATTGCTTTTATGTTTGTAGGTTTAGGTGTTGCTACAATTGTTCCTACAGTTTATAGTATTGCAGGTAAAAACCCGACTGTTCCAGCGGGCGAAGCTTTAACGATTGTTTCTAGCGTAAGTTTCCTTGGTTTCTTAATGGGGCCGCCTGTAATTGGGCACATTGCACAAAGTTTCGGATTGCAGTTTTCTTTTGCTTTTATCGGAATTTTTGGAGTGCTGATCGCTTTTATGGTTTCTAAAATTAGAACAGAGGCATAATAAATCACCTTTGTAAAATTGCCATTATTTAAATATTCTTTCAATAAATCAAAATAAACTTGAAAGAATTTACTTATAATTAAATAATTTGTTTACTTTTGAATTTCTAACTTAGACGTTAAAGGTTTAAGATTCTCTTTTTCCAAAAACCAATTTTATCTTTTGAATTAAGGATTATCAATCCTAAGAATATTTAAAAGTTAATAATAGGTTTTAATGGTAAAAAATTACGCATTCTTCTTTATTTTTTTGTTCTTCAATTTTGCTTTTGCACAGCAGGAAATAACGGTTACAGGAATTGTTATCGATGCCCGAACGCAGAATCCGCTAGAAAATGTAGTGGTGACAATACAAAATACGGCTGTGATGCAGCTTACTTCAAAATCGGGAAAATTTGAACTTCATATATTTCCCAAAAAAGAGCAACTGCTTTTGCTTAGAAGTCAGGGATACAAAGATTTTCTTTTGAAAGTGAAGTCCAACGCTGGACAGAATATCAATCTTGGAACATTGCAATTAGAGGACGCTTATTCAGATGAGGTTCCTGCTGCATTAATCACTTTATCAGATAGCGATTTCTCAGAAGATAATAGTTCGTCTGAAATGACATCTGGACTTTTGCAATCGTCAAGAGATGCTTTTATGCAGGCAGCAGCATTCAATTGGGGACAAGCTAGATTTCGTATGCGTGGTTTAGACAGCGAAAATGCAATCACGATGCTCAACGGAATGGCAATGAACAAAATCTACGATGGAAGACCGCAATGGAGCAATTGGGGAGGTTTAAACAATGTACTTAGAAATCAGGAATTTTCAGTTGGAACAGCAGCTTCCAATTACACTTTTGGAGGAGTTTTAGGCACACAGCAGATTTTTACACGCGCTTCTTTGTATAGAAAAGGAGCGTCGCTCACGTTTTCAGGAAGCAATACTACTTATTTATGGCGAGCAAACGGAACTTATGCGTCAGGAATGAATGCTTCTGGATGGGCTTTTGTGGTTTCAGCTGGAAAACGCTGGGCTGACGAAGGTTACTTTGAAGGCACAAATTTCGATGCGGATTCTTTTTTTCTTAGTGTTGAAAAGAAATTAAATAAGAGAAATTCAATCAATTTTACAGGGTTTTATACGCCAAATTCACGAGGAAAGAATTCTTCTAATACAGCTGAGGTTACCGATTTAATGGGCGAAAAATACAATTCGTATTGGGGATTTCAGAACGGAGAAAAGAGAAATGCAAAAACAAAAAATGTAGAAGAGCCACTCTTTATGCTGAATCATTATTTTAAAATTGATGATAAGACCAATCTGAATTCTGCTATTATGTATCAATTCGGAAAAGTTGGAAACAGCAATATCGATTACCAAAATGCTGATAGTCCCGATCCTTTTTACTATAAAAAAATGCCAAGTTATTTTAGTTCGCTGTATGCTAAAGATCAAGGAGAGTTTTCGGGTGAATTTACTCCAGATTATGAAAATGCAGAAAAAAACAAAATAGCATTTTTAGCCAATCCGCAGATCAATTGGGACGAAATGTATTTTGCCAATCAAAAAATAGGGCAAAATGGTTATGTGCCTGCGCAGAGCCATTACGTGCTGTATGAAGACAGAACAAATGATCGAACTTTGGCAGTAAATTCAAATATAAATACACAGATAACTTCTAATATTTCTTTTGATGGAGGGTTTACTTTTAAGAAATTAAAATCGCATAATTTTCAGTATTTATTAGACCTTCTTGGCGGAGCGTATTTTGAAGATATCGACACTTTTTACAAAGGAAATCTTTCGCAATCAGATTTGTTGCATCCAAATCGCCAAGTTGGAGTTGGAGATATTTACGGATACAATTACAATTTATTGGCTAATACTTTAGATGTTTTTGGGCAGTTTAAATTTAGTTATAATAAAACAGAATTTTTCTTAGCACAATCCTATTCCATGTCAGATTATCAAAGAGAAGGATTGTATCAAAATGGGTTGTATCCGACAAATTCTTTAGGAAAAAGTGAGAAAGTAAATTTTGAGAATTTTGGTTTCAAAGGCGGTTTCACTTATAAAATTTCAGGAAAACAATTGTTGTTTTTTAATGCCGCACATTTTACAAGAGCGCCTTCACTACGAAATACTTTTTCGAATTCACGATTGAATAATAATGTTGTGTATGGAATTGAAAGCGAGAATATCAGTAGTGCAGAAGCTAATTATGTATATCGTTCAGCAAAACTCAAATTGCGGTTAACAGCATATTATACCACAATTAAAAATACTTCGAAAACTTCTTATTTCTATGCCGAAGGAATTTTCGATAATGGCGCGGGTTATGATCCGACAAATGCATTTGTCAGTCAGACTTTAACCAATTTGGATAAGAAAAATACGGGAGCAGAATTAAGTTTTGAATATCAAATTTGGCCAACATTAAAAACAACTTTATCGGCAGCATTTGGAAATTACGTCTATAGCAACAATCCAAATGTTATGATTGTAAACGATGCCAATAGAGCAAAAGAAGGAGCGCAAACCACTTTTGATTTTGGCCCCGCTTATTTAAAAAATTATAAACAGCCGGGAACTCCACAGCAGGCGTATTCGTTTGGACTAGAATATCGAGATCCGAAGTTTTGGTGGATTGGTAGCAATATCAATTATTTGGCAGAGAGTTATATAGATGTTTCGTCAATTTCTAGAACATCTCAATTTTACATCAATCCAGCCAATGGTTTTCCTTTTCCTGAGGCAACTTCCGAAAGAGGGAATGAATTGCTAAAACAAGAAAAATTTCAACCTGTCATGTTGCTGAATTTTAACGGAGGAAAATCTTGGCGTATTCATAAAAAATATGTGGGACTTTTTGCCAGCGTAAATAATGTTTTGGATTTAATGTACAAAACTGGCGGTTTTGAACAGGCAAGAAATGCCAATTTTAGAGCATTGAATCAAGATGTTTCAAGCGGAACGCCATCTTTTGGCCCAAGATATTATTATGGCTATGGACGAACTTATTTTCTGAATCTTACAATCGGTTTATAAACTGAAAAATTTATTTCTAATGAAAAAACTAATTTTACTTTTTGCACTATCTCTAATTAGTTGCAGTAAAGAAGTCGAAACCCCGGAATTAGCTTGCACGCAGCCCAATCTTACTGTAAATAAAAGCGTAGAAAAAGTCTATGAGCTTTCGGGTACTACAGCGAAACAATATTTGTATGACGACATTATAGAAGCTTACGTAGTTTCGAGTGACGAAGGTGGCAATTTTTTTAAGACTATTTCATTGCAGACAAAACAAACTGAAAAAGCGCCAGCAATTGGTTTTAGTGTTCCTATTGATGCAACAAATACCTATATTGATTATCGCGTAGGGAATAAAGTGTTTGTAAAACTGAAAAATCAATTTACAGATTTGTATTATGGCGGTTTAAGAATTGGAAGTTTGTATGTGAGTAATGCCGGTGACCCCACAATTGGAAGAATTTCTCAAAACGAATATAAAAATGTATTAAACGCTTCGTGCACAAATATAGACGAGAACCAGTTGGTTAAATCACTTTCTGTAGAAGAAGCTCTTTCAGATTCTAAACTAAATACATTAATCGAATTAAAAGATGTGGAATTTACCGAAGCAGCATTAGGACGTCATTACTTTGAAGAATCTAATAATGTTGGAGGTTCAACAAACTGGTATTTGAGAGATAAAACAGGAAATCAAGTTATTTTTAGAACCAGCAGTTATGCAAAATTTGCAGATCACGATGTTCCAGAAGGAAGTGGAAAAGTAAAGGGAATTCTAACCAAGTTCGGCACTGACTATCAATTTATGGTTCGATATGAAAGCGATATTGTGATGAACGGAAAAAGAAATACTCCATTTTTTTCAGAGGATTTTCAGTCGGTTAAAAACAATGTCAATTTTGCGCTTCCAGGCTGGAGTAATATTGTAGAAAAAGCCACAAAACTCTGGAAGAGTATGGTATATTCTGGAAATGGCTACGCAGAATTTAACACTACAAGCACAACTGCAGCTGAGAATATAGCTTGGCTTGTTTCGCCTAAAATAAATCTAACAGGATATAAAAATGCTGTGCTTTCTTTTAGAAGCGCGCAACACGATTTAAAAGTCGATTCTCCGTTAAATACACTAGAAGTTTATGTCTCTACTAATTTTGATGGCGCAAGCGTGACCAAAGCAAAATGGACAAAACTGGAAGCAAAAGTTCCAACACTTTCAACTCCTGCGCGTGAGTTTATCAGTTCTGGAGGAATCGATCTTTCGGCTTATTCTGGAAACATAAATATTGCCTTTAAGTACATCGGATCCGGAAAAGACAAAACATTAAATGGTGCTTTTATGGTTGATGATATTAAGATATTTGGTGAAAAATAAGCGGTAATTTTTAAAAAGAAAATTAATAGGCTGAATTTTAGAGTATTATTGAAAAGTTTGTAGTTTTTGTATTTCAAATTGTTAAAATCTAATTGAATTTTGTATTTTGGTCGTCCCAAATCAATACAAAAACAAATATGAGAACCTACTTTATTGCCATCTTATGGATGGTGTTTCCTTTCTTGATGCACAGTCAAGACAACGTTAAGCTAAAGCAGATCAACATTGTAAAAACAAATTACCAAAACTCTAAAGACGGCGAAATTGTTAACAAAACAATGGTTTTTAAGGATGGTAAACTTCAAACAATAACCACTTCAGATGTTGTACAGCATTTTTATTACAACAAAAATGGTTTGTTAGACATGACGGTAAAAGATAAAGTAGGAAGCGACTGGAAAGAAGTGATCAATTATACTTACGATGCCGATAACAACATTACCAAATTTGTAAAAAAATATCAGGAAGGACCTAATTATATTACTAAAGTGGTTTCATTTGTTTATGAAGGAGCAAGAATAAAAGTAACCACAAAAAAGAGCACCAATCACCAAAATCTGGTAGACGATATTGAATATCTCGTAGAAAACGGAATTATTGTAAGACGTACTTCACGTGATAGAAACAAAGCAATTATTGGAAAGCTGGAATATGTTTATGTGAATGATAATGTGTCGAGACATAAAGGATTGGTTGGAGATAAAATCTCTAAATCTTATACTTACGATGATAAAAAATCGGTTGATCAGTTAATCGTTCAAAGTCTTTTTGGAGACAATTACAAAGTAATCGTTCCGATGATTTCGTATCATGAAGAAGAATTTGAGTTTGAATCTATTTCTTATAATAATGAGATGAATTTCAGCCCGTCATCAACAGCTTTAGTTGCGGTGAGTAGAAAATACAAATACAATAAATTAAACTATCCGATTTCTTGCTCTCAGATAGAAGAAAACGGAATTGTGAAAACGGAAAAAACTTTTATTTACGAATAAACGTTTTAAACTTAGACCATTTATTGAGTAAGTGGAACCTTGTTGAGTTTATCTTGACGGGTTCCATTTTTTTTTGCAGTTTATTCTGCTAATATAAATGTAAAAACAAAATTGTATAATTGATTGTAGCTGACAAATGATTAAATTTGCACCTTATTCAAGACTATGTTAGAAAAAGAAGTTATAAATTTTGAGCGAACAGTAATTGTTGGTATTGTTACTCAGAATCAAAGTGAAGAAAAACTAAATGAATATTTAGACGAATTGGAGTTTTTGACTTTTACCGCTGGAGGTGAAGTTATTAAACGCTTTTCGCAGAAAATGGAACGCCCTAATCCGAAGACTTTTGTGGGTACGGGGAAAATTGATGACATTAATCTTTTTGTAAAAGAAAATAAAATATCGACTGTAATTTTTGATGATGAATTAACGCCGTCACAGCAGAAAAACATCTCAAGAATTATCGATTGTAAAATTCTAGACAGAACAAACTTAATTTTAGACATTTTTGCGCAAAGAGCTGAAACTTCCTATGCTAGAACGCAGGTAGAATTGGCACAATGTCAGTATTTGCTTCCGAGACTTTCTGGTTTATGGACACACCTTGAACGTCAAAAAGGGGGAATTGGTATGCGTGGACCTGGAGAAACAGAGATTGAAACCGATAGACGTATTGTTCGTGACAGAATTTCGTTATTGAAAGAGAAAATCAAAACGATCGACAAACAAATGAGCATTCAGCGAAGCAATCGCGGTGCAATGGTTCGTGTAGCTTTGGTTGGATATACCAATGTTGGAAAATCGACTTTGATGAATGCAATTGGTAAAAGTGATGTTTTTGTTGAGAATAAATTGTTTGCAACTTTAGATACAACCGTTAGAAAGGTGGTTATTAAAAATCTTCCTTTCTTACTTTCTGATACAGTTGGATTTATTCGAAAACTGCCAACACAATTGGTTGACTCTTTTAAAAGTACCTTAGATGAAGTTCGTGAAGCCGATTTATTGTTGCATGTCGTAGATATTTCTCATCCAGATTTTGAAGATCATATCGAGTCTGTAAATAAGACTTTACAAGAGATCAAAAGCAACGACAAACCAACTATTATGGTTTTTAATAAAATCGATGCCTACAAACATCTTACTATCGATGAAGATGATTTGATTACAGAAAGAACCAGAAAACACTGGACACTTGACGAGTGGAAACAAACTTGGATGAGTAATGTAGGGCAGGATAAAGCGTTGTTTATTTCTGCCAGAAACAAAGAGAATTTCGAAGAATTTAGAGAAACAGTTTATGAAGCGGTTCGCCAGATTCATATTACGCGTTTTCCTTACAACAATTTTTTGTATCCAGATTATAAGGATGCAGTTGAAAAGGATGAAGAAGAATAAAGGAACGGCTTTTGAGAAATCAAAAGCCGTTTTTTGTTTTGTTGCAGATTAAAAATTTAAAAGAATTTAATCTAAATAATTCCTTAATCTGCGGTATTCATATTTTTTTAAATCTATTTGTTGAAATCTTGCTCATGCAATAATTAAAACCCAAAATTAACGCCTAGACCAAATACTTCTCTAGTTTGAAGTCCGGCAAATGCATTATCATCATAAATAGCCTGAAACGATAAATTAGCAGATAGAAACTTGTTGATTTTCATTATAACATTTAGGGAATAATTTATATCGACATTTTGTGGGTCTTCGAGATAATTGGAATAAAGGTTAAGTGTGTTTTCGGCAGTCACGTTTGTCATGATCGCCAATTTATAATAAACTGAAGCATAAAAACCAAGCTCGTAACGTATGCTTTTGCCTTCATCAACGCCAAAATAACTGCCGTCTACATATGGCAATCCTGTAAATCTATCAATTCCAGTTGTATAGGCGCTGTCTACGAAAGTGAATTTTGAAGTTAGCGGAGCAAAATTTATTTTAAGATTGTCATCTTTTGTCCAGTAAATACCTGGCCCTGTGGTAAGATATCCAGGAGACATAAATTTGGTTTGTTCAGTCCTTATTTGCTTTCCATTGGCATCTTGATCATAAATGTAGCCAGTTGAAAATTGTGTTCTAAAATTTAAGAAGTATGAATAATACCATTCTCCAAAGGCTCTTTTTCCGAGAATAGAATTGAATTCTAAACGGTCATCTGTTTTTTTTGTGAAGTCATCATTTTTGGTTTGAAGAAGACCGTACGATGCTAAAATTTTGTTGTCCCAAGTTAAATCGTCCTTTTTGTAATTGAAATCATAATTGATTCCTAATGTTCCAGAAAAGCTATCTTCTCCACCTGCAATCCAGTTGTTAAAACTCGATTGGTTTAATAAAAGGGAAACAGTTCCTTTTGTTTTCCACCCTTCTCCTTCTATAGTATCGTTAATTTTTTTTACTGCTTTTTCAGTATTTTGAATTAACTCTTTTTCTGAATTTTGGGCTTGTACAAATGTGAAATTTACTAAAATGAAAAGTAATAGGGTTAGCTTTCTCATGGTCTTTAGTTTAGAAGTGTATTACCAAATATACTAAAAACCAATGGAAAGTTAAGGTTTGCTGTAGTGTTATTGCAGGTTATTTCTTAGACTCTTTGTATAAAGGCACTGCCGAACATGCTTCGCCGTACATAATACTGCGGGCAAATGGCTGTAAATAATTTGTAGCTAAAATGTAAGCGCGCATAGGAACCGGCTTTCTAGAACAGCCTTTTACAATAACAGGTTTGCCTTTGTAAACAGAGTAATCTATTTTGCTTAAAAGCTCTTCATAAAGGCTTGCGTCAAGATCTTCTATAGTTCCGTTTACTACTTTTTTAGCAAAAGGAGCCAGATGAACACCAACTAAAATTAATGCCCAAGCCGGAATAATCGCATCTGTACTGCAGTTTACAGCTACATATTGATCCTGATATTGTGACCAATCGTGATTTTTAAGATGTTCTCTAAAGTCCTTTTCTTTCAATAAAAATCCTTCCAAAAGCCATTGCGAAATGTCAATCTGCACTCGCATTCCTTTTGGGTAATAATCCTCAAGATCAAAAACTTCTAAAGCACTATTGGCAACTTTATTGATGATTTCTTCCATTTTTTTTAGTTTTCAGTCACAGTCACAGTAGCAGTTTTTAACTGAGACTGTGACTGTAAACTGTACACTTTTTTAAAGCATTCCTAATTCTAATTTAGCTTCTTCGCTCATTAAATCTTTGCTCCAAGGCGGATCAAAAGTAATTTCAACATCAACATCTTTAATGTTTTCGATTGCTTTTACTTTTTCTTCTACTTCTCTTGGCAAGCTTTCTGCAACAGGGCAGTTTGGTGAAGTCAGCGTCATAAGGATTTTTACTTCGTAATCTGTATTTACCATTACGTCGTAAATTAATCCTAATTCGTAAATATCTACAGGAATCTCAGGATCGTAAATGCCTTTTAAAACTCTTACGATTGATTCTCCTAATTCGTTTGTATCTATTTCTTGTTCCATTTTTTGTTTTTGTTTTACCATATAAGTTATATAAGTTCATTTAAAATTAAACTTAATAATTAATGATGATGTTTGTTTTTATGTTTAATCTTCTAGCCAGCGATATAGCTCGTTGACATATGTTTTTTGGCCTTAGTGGTAAATGTTTGTTACATTAAAGTTTATCATTAAACCAATTGGTGAATTTAAAAGTTTCATATAAGACATCAGTTTTGCAACATGAATTGGTATAATTTGATCGACTGATTTCAATTCAAGAACTAAACAATTTTCGATGAATAGATCGCATCTCAGATTTGATTCTAATTCTAAACCTTTATATTCGACAGGAATAACCAATTCAGATTTAAAATTGATTCCTCTCAATGATAATTCTTTGATCATGCATTGATGATAAATACTTTCTAAAAGCCGTGCTCCAATACTTTTATGAACTTCAATTGCGGCTCCATTAACCTGATAAATTAAATCGGTCAAATATTTCTTTGTAATCATTACTTTTTTAGCAATAATAAGAAATAAAAAAGAAAGATAAAACTTACTTTATTTCTTTTTCACCATATTGAGAAATGTAAGTTTATTTAAATGTTTTGCTTATATTTCACTATCTAAATAATCTAAGCTCCAAAACTTAAATTTTCTTGCATCACTTATATGGTTTAAAATTTCTTAATTTTTGTTTTTAGCGTCAAAAGCTAAAGCGTACATTTTGATGTTTTTTATCATCGAAACCAAACCGTTTGCTCGTGTTGCAGATAAATGTTCTTTTAAACCAATTTCGTCTATAAAATCAGTATCAGCTTCTAAGATATCTTTTGCTTTTTGATTAGAGAAAGCACGAATTAAAATTGCAATAATTCCTTTGGTCAAAATGGCATCGCTATCTGCTGTAAAAACAATTTTATCATCGTTTTGTTCGCCTTGCAACCAAACTTTAGATTGGCAGCCTTTGATTAAATTATCGTCGGTTTTGTATTCTTCTTTAATTAACGGAAGACTTTTTCCTAGCTCGATGATGTATTCATAACGCTGCATCCAGTCGTCGAACATTGAAAACTCGTCTATTATTTCGTCTTGTATTTCTTTTATTGTCATAATTATTCTTTAGAAAAATCAACTAATAAATTTACTAGTTTTTCGATTTCTTTTGGCGGAAAACCATTGTCGAAACCTGCAGTTTCGTATGTTTTTCCATCTTTAGTTATTTTTAAATTTCCTATCGCTGCGCCATCATAAGTTCGTTTGTCTGTTGGTGCTTTTAAGGTGGAAAGATTTTCTAAATTTACTTTTGAATAGGCATCAACAATCTCGTTCCATTTTGCATCATTAATTTTGCTTTTAACAGCTTCGGCGTTACGTTCTTTAACAATAGAAACCGATTTGTTTTGAACTACAATACTCTTGTAATAGCCTCTCGACATTGCAGAATATTCAATTTGAGTAGATTTCATGTCTGCTTTTTTTTGACTGCAGCATCCCGTAGCAATAAAAAGCGTCAGGAGCAATAATGATACTATTCGCATATAATTTGTTTTTGTTAGCTTAACATAGTTTGTGCTTTCTTAACTGCATCAACCATTGCGTCAATTTCTTCTTTTGTATTATAAAATGAAAATGAAGCACGAATTGTTCCCGGAATACAGAAAAAATTCATAATTGGCTGTGCGCAATGGTGTCCGGTTCTAACGGCAATACCTAATTTATCTATAATAGAACCAACATCATACGGATGTATTCCATCAATATTAAACGAAACTACTGAAGCTTTATTTTCAGTGTTTCCATAAATTCGGATGCCTTCAATTTCATTAAGACGTTTTGTAGCGTGTTCTAACAATTCATTTTCATATTCATGAATTTTATCAAAACCGATTTCGTTTAAATAATCAATTGCAGTTCCTAAAACAATTCCGCCAGCGATATTTGGAGTTCCAGCTTCAAATTTATGAGGAAGATCTGCGTAAGTAGTTTTTTCAAACGTAACTTCTTTGATCATTTCGCCACCGCCTTGATAAGGAGGAAGTTTGTTCAGCCAAGCTTCTTTTCCATAAAGAATTCCAGTTCCCGTTGGGCCACACATTTTATGTCCTGAAAAAGCATAAAAATCACAATCTAATTCCTGAACATCTGGTTTTAAATGCGGAACAGCTTGAGCGCCGTCAATTAAAACTGCAGAACCTACAGCATGTGCTTTATCAATAATATATTTGATTGGATTGATTACACCCAATGCATTTGAAATATGATTTACAGTGACGATTTTCGTTTTATCCGATAGTAATTTATCAAATTCCTCAATGATTAATTCTCCATTGTCATCGATTGGAATAACTTTTAAAACAGCCCCTGTTTTTTCGCATAACATTTGCCAAGGCACAATGTTACTATGATGTTCTAATGAAGAAACCACAACTTCATCGCCAGGTTTTAAAATAGAAGCAAATCCGTTTGCAACTAAGTTAATTCCATGAGTCGTTCCAGAAGTAAAAAGAACTTCATGAGCATGTTTTGCGTTGATGTGATCTTTTACTTTTCCGCGAGCAACCTCATAAGCATCAGTAGCTAACTGGCTCAAAGTGTGAACGCCACGGTGAATGTTGGCATTGATTTCATTATAATATTTTACTTCAGCATCAATTACAACTTGTGGTTTTTGCGAAGTAGCTCCGTTGTCGAAATATACTAATGGCTTTCCGTTTACAGTTTGTGAAAGTATCGGGAAATCAGCTCTTATTTTTTGAATATCTAGCATGTCTTATTTAGAAAAAATCTATTTACAAAAGTACTAAAACTAAATTTGTTTATACAGGAATTCTATAATTTCCTTTTATGATACGATTGTCAGATGTTGCAAATACTGATTCCGTAAAAATTGATGGGATTTTCTGAATTATCTGAAACAGAATTCTAAATTGAGTTCTAAAATCGTGAACATAAATTATTTATATTGCAATAAAAATACTAACTCACCATGAAAAAATTTCTCAAAGTACTTTTGCTTGTAGTGGTTCTTGCCTTTTTGTATTTCGGATTTACGACCTATCCGAAGCTTGATTTGATTTCTGGTTTCTCTGCAAAAAGTGTTGCGTCAGGGCATTTTATTGACAATCGTTCGTTGGATTTAATTCAGAAAACCGACAATGATATCAATTTGGTTGATTTGGCTAAAAACTCAATCGATGATGCTGGAAAATTTGCTATTTCTTCTGTTTACGGATTGAAAGAAAGAAAAGCCATTTATCGCGAAGGTCTTGGGGCAACTTTGATTAATGATGATTTTGATATTACAAAGCCATATCTGCTTCCAAAAAGAACAAAATTAGAAAACAATCTTCCTTTTCCATACGGAAACAACGAACCAAAAGATTCTACTTTCACGAATATTGATTATTCCAAATTGAAAAAAGCGGTTGATAATGCTTTTGATAAAACAGGAGGAAGAATTAAAAGAACTCGTGCAGTTGTGGTTTTATATAAAGATCATTTAATTGCCGAAAAATACGATACAGGTTTCAATAAAGACAGTAAAATTTTGGGTTGGTCGATGACCAAAAGTATAACAAGTTCGGCTTTTGGAGTTTTGGCTAAACAAGGAAAAATTGATATTTATAAACCTGCACCAGTTGCAGAATGGCAAAATGATGAACGAAAAAACATTACGCTCAACGATTTGCTTCACATGAATTCTGGTTTAGAATGGGAAGAAAATTACAGTACGATTTGCGATGCAACAAAAATGCTTTTTCAAGCCGAAGATATGGGAAAAGTGCAATTGGAAAAACCGGCTCAGTTCAAACCAAATACTCATTGGAATTATTCTTCAGGAACAACCAATTTATTGTCACTGATTTTAAGAAGACATTTTAAAACACAGCAAGAATATCTAGATTTTTGGTACAGTGCCGTAATCGACAAAATCGGAATGAACTCCATGATTGTTGAACAAGATATGTCTGGAACTTTCGTAGGTTCATCTTACGGATGGGCAACGCCAAGAGATTGGTCAAAATTCGGATTATTATACCTCAGAAAAGGAAATTGGAACGGAGAGCAAATCCTTGATGAAAGTTGGGTAAAATATACTGCAACTCCAACGAATACTTCGGAAGGTAAATATGGCGCACAATTCTGGCTAAATGCTGGAGGTAAATTCTCTGATGTTCCAAGAGATATGTTTTATTGCAGTGGATATCAAGGTCAAATGGTGGCGATTATTCCATCAAAAGATATGGTAATAGTGAGAATGGGAGTGAGAGAAGAAGAACCAGGATTTGATTTTAATGGGTTTTTGAAGGGGATTATTGAGAGTGTGAAGAAATAAATTTGTAATACATTTCGTTCTTTTTTGTAACTTGCTAAAAAAATATTAGTAATGAAGTCGTTTGATAACATATTTTTTATTGGTGGTATTCATGGAGTTGGAAAAGGAACTATTTGTAAAGAAATTGCTTATAAAAGTGAATTGATACATATAACGGCAAGTGAAGTTTTAAAATGGAGTGAAATAAGTTCTTCTGATAATAAGTTGGTAGAAAATATTTCTTCAACACAAGAAAAGTTAATTTTTGGATTAAATAATTTAGTCGATAGGGATAAAAAGTATTTACTTGATGGACATTTTTGTTTGCTGAATTCATTAAATGTTCCTTGCAAAATTGATGAAGAAACTTTTGATATTCTTAATCCAAGAGTGATTTCCATTGTTATAGATGATGTAGAAAAAATAGCAAAAAGACTAGAAAATCGAGATGATAAAAAATACGACATCAAAGTTTTGAGTGAATTACAGAATATGGAAATTGAATATGCAAAATATCTTTCGAGAAAGTATTCTGTTCCATTTATCGAGATTATGGATAATAATTATGAACAGTTATTAAATATCACTAGGTAATGAAAGTTTTGCTAGACACAAATATTATTATTCATAGAGAAGCAAATAAAATATATAAACCAGAAATTGGTCAACTTTTCAAATGGATAGATAATCTTAAATATTCAAAATACATTCATCCTCTGACTGTTGAAGAATTAAAAAGATATCAAGATCCAAATGCTCTCGACACTATAAGTATTAAAATCGAAAGCTATAATTTACTTAAACATCAAGCACCCTTAGGCGAAGAGATTCTAAAAATAAGTAAGAGAGTAGATAATCAAGAAAATGACATTAATGATACACAAATTCTAAACGAAGTTTATGAAGGCAGGGTTGATATATTAATTTCAGAAGACAAAAAGATACACACAAAAGCAAATTTATTAGGGATTTCGAATAAGATATTTAAAATTCAAACTTTTTTAGAAAAAGTAATAGCTGAACATCCTGAATTGGTTAATTATAAAGTTTTAGCTGTTAAGAAAGTTGATTTTGCGGAGGTTAATATTAATGACGAGTTTTTTGATAGTTTCAGACTTGATTATAAAGAATTCAATTCTTGGTTTAATAGTAAATCAGAAAACCCATGTTATGTTTGTTATAGTGATGGACATTTAACAGCATTTCTTTTTGTAAAGATTGAAAATGAAGAAGAAAATTATTCTAATATAAATCCTGTTTTTGAGCCAAAAAGACGATTGAAGATTGGAACTTTGAAAGTTACAGGGAATGGATATAAAATAGGAGAAAGATTTTTAAAAACTATTTTTGATAATGCAATTCAGTTTAAAGTTAAAGAGATTTATGTTACCCTTTTTACTAAAAGACCAGAGCAAGAACAATTAATCGACATGTTAGAGGAATGGGGTTTCGTCTATCATGGATTAAAAACAACAAAAAATGGAGACGAAAAAGTTTACATAAGGTCTTTTGAAAGAGAAACTCCAGTAAATCTGGAAAATCCAAAATTAACATTTCCATTTTTATCTAGAAAAACGGATAAATATATAATCAAAATTGAACCACAATATCATACTGAGCTTTTTCCAGATAGTATAAATACTAGGGAAGACATTAAGAAATATACAGAGAATGAGCCTCATAGAAATAGAATTAGTAAAGTATATATTTCGCATTCTTTTGATCGGAATTTGAAAACAGGTGATTTACTCATTATCTATCGTATGGGTGAAACTACTCCAAAAAAATATTCTAGTACCATTACTACTATTTGTATCGTTGAAAATGTGCAAAATAACTTTAATTCTTTTAAGGATTTTTTTGAAGCTTGCAATAGGCGGACAATGATTTCAAAAGAAGATTTGGAAACAAAATGGTGGAATAAATTTCCTAAAAACAGGCCATTTGTTATTAACTTTTTATATGCTCATTCTTTGCCGACTCCAAAACCAACTTTAGACGACTTGAATAAATTAGGTATTATTCCAGATATATTGAATATGCCTAGAGGATTTATTAAAATATCAAATGAGCAATTTAATGATTTGATTAAATTTGCATATAAACTATAACATATGAAAGTAGTACTATCAATTAAGCCCCAGTTTGCAAACAAGATATTTGATGGGACAAAAAAATTTGAATTCAGAAAAGCTATTTTTAAAAACCAAAATGTAACTTCAGTTTTGGTTTATGCTTCATCACCTGTTCAAAAAGTGATTGGAGAATTCGAAATAGAAAAAATATTTAATCTTGATCTTAAAGAACTTTGGGATAAAACCAAAGAATATTCAGGTATAACCGAAGATTATTTTTATGAATATTTCGAAAATAGACAGCAAGGGTTTGCTATTCAGATAAAAAATAAAAATAAATTTGAAGAACCTAAATGTTTAAAGACTGATTATAATTTAACGCCACCTCAATCATTTGCGTACTGGTCAAATGAAAAAAGATAAAAACAAAAACCGATAAACTTTTAAAGCTTATCGGTTTTCTAGTTTTCTAAAATAGAATTTATTACAAATCAAACCCTAAATTCACGCCTAATTTCATGGCAATGATTTTAGTAATTCTTTGTTTTAATTCCGGTATTTTGATGCTTTCGATAACGGCATTTGAAAATGCGTACATCAATAAAGCTTTAGCTTCTTTTTTCGGGATTCCGCGAGACTGCATGTAGAACATTGCTGTTTCATCAAGCTGTCCAACTGTACATCCGTGAGAACATTTTACGTCATCAGCAAAAATTTCCAATTGCGGTTTTGCATTGATAGTCGCTTTATCACTCAATAAAATATTGTTGCTTTTTTGGAAAGCATTTGTTTTTTGAGCTTCTTTTTCTACCAAAACTTTTCCGTTGAAAACTCCTGTTGAACGATCAGAGAAAATACCTTTATAATCTTGGAAACTCTCGCAGTTTGGCTGTGCGTGGTTTACCAAAGTATAATGGTCAACGTGTTGCTTATCATTTAAGATCGAAATTCCGTTAAGCGTACTTGTTAATCTCTCTCCAAAATGATAAAAGTTTAAGTTGTTACGAGTTAAATTTCCACCAAAAGAGAAAGTGTGCACATAAGCATGACTTTCTTGTTGTTGCGAAACGTAAGTATTGTCAATTAAATTCGCTTCGTTATTATCGTTTTGAATTTTGTAATAATCAACAATTGCACGTTTTTGAGCAAAAATCTCAGTAACAGAGTTTGTTAAAACCGGATTTTCATTCAAACTTTGGTGACGCTCAATAATCTGAACATGTGAATTTTCACCCACAATAACCAAATTTCTTGGCTGCACCATTAAAGCTGATTCTGCACCAGTTGAGAAATACATAATCTCAATTGGTTTATCTGCTACTTTTTTCTTTGGGATATTGATAAATGCACCTTCAATTGCAAAAGCCGTATTCAATGAAGTTAAACTATCATCTTTACTAGCAATTTGATTAAAGTACGTATCAATAACCATTTTGTATTTTGGTTTGGTCAATGCAGATGACATCAAACAAACGTCGATTCCGTCATGTGTTGTAGAAGACAAATGCGAACTGAAAACCCCATCGATAAATACTAATTTGTAAGTATCAATTTCGTGTAAAAAGTATTTTTTTACCTGATTGAATTCGATTGCATTTTCCTGCTTTGGAAAAACCGTAAAGTCATTTTTTAAGATGGCATTTAGCGATGTATATTTCCAAGCTTCTTCTTTTTTGGTTGGGAAACCTTTATTTTCGAAGTTTTTTAAAGCATTTGTGCGTATGTCATGTAAATCTGAATGTACATCGACACGCTCTTCAAAAGCCATAAAAGACGATACTAATTTTTCTTTTAAATCCATTTCTTTAGTTGTAAGTTATGAGTTATGAGTTATGAGTTTTTGCAAACTGTAAACTGTAACTGTAAACTAGTTTTCTGCTTTGATCCAATCGTAACCCTTTTCCTCTAGCTCGTAAGCTAGCTCTTTTCCGCCAGATTTTACGATTCTTCCGTTGTAAAGAACGTGAACGAAATCAGGAACGATATAGTCTAACAAACGCTGGTAGTGTGTAATTACGATAATCGCGTTTTTGTCGCTTTTTAATTTGTTTACGCCATTAGCAACAATTCTTAAAGCGTCGATATCAAGACCAGAATCTGTTTCGTCTAGGATAGCTAATTTTGGCTCTAACATTGCCATTTGGAAAATCTCGTTTCTTTTTTTCTCTCCTCCAGAAAAACCTTCGTTAAGAGAACGAGAAAGAAATTTACGATCGATTTCTAACAATTCAGATTTCTCACGAATCACTTTTAGCATTTCGTTTGCAGGCATTTCTTCCTGTCCGTTTGCTTTACGAGTTTCATTGATAGCCGTTTTCATGAAGTTAGTTACACTAACTCCAGGAATTTCTACAGGATATTGAAAAGAAAGGAAAACACCTTTATGTGCTCTTTCTTCTGGAGCTAAATCAGCAAGATCTTCTCCGTCAAGAATTACCTCTCCGTCTGTAACTTCATAATTTTCGTTTCCTGCAATAACAGCAGAAAGTGTACTTTTTCCAGAACCGTTTGGCCCCATTATCGCGTGAACTTCTCCCGCTTTAACTTCTATATTAATTCCTTTAAGGATTTCTTTATCACCAATTGAGGCGTGAAGGTTTTTTATTGATAACATCTTTTTTTTGTTTAAAGTTTCAAGTTTCAAGTTCTCAGTTGTGCTGAAAAACAAAACTTTGAAAAATCTTTTATTTTAATATGATATAAAATTCTTTTTTAATGGTTAAAAACTCGGTTCTTAACCTACAGATCCTTCTAAAGAAATCTCTAATAATTTTTGAGCTTCAACAGCAAATTCCATTGGAAGTTTGTTCAAGACATCCTTACTGAAACCGTTTACAATTAAGGCAATCGCTTTTTCAGTCGGAATACCTCTTTGGTTGCAATAGAAAACCTGATCTTCTCCAATTTTACTTGTAGTTGCTTCGTGCTCGATTTTTGCAGTTGGATTTTTACTTTCGATATAAGGGAAAGTATGTGCACCACAATTGTTACCCATTAATAATGAGTCACATTGAGAAAAGTTTCTTGCATTCTCTGCTCTTGGCGAGATTTGCACTAAACCACGGTAGCTATTTTGTGATTTTCCAGCCGAAATACCTTTAGAAATAATAGTCGATTTAGTGTTTTTACCTAAATGGATCATTTTTGTTCCAGTATCAGCTTGTTGGAAATTATTGGTTACAGCAATAGAATAAAATTCTCCTACTGAATTATCTCCTTTTAATACGCAAGAAGGATATTTCCAAGTTACGGCAGAACCTGTTTCAACTTGTGTCCAAGAAATTTTAGCGTTTGTTTCGCATAAACCTCTTTTGGTTACAAAGTTGTAAACTCCACCTTTTCCTTCTTTGTTTCCAGGAAACCAGTTTTGAACGGTAGAATATTTAATTTCAGCATCATCCAAAGCGATTAATTCAACTACAGCTGCGTGTAATTGATTTTCGTCACGGCTTGGAGCTGTACATCCTTCAAGGTAAGAAACGTAGCTTCCTTCATCAGCTATAACTAGAGTTCTTTCGAATTGTCCAGTTCCTGCTTGATTAATTCTGAAATAAGTTGAAAGTTCCATTGGGCATTTAACGCCTTTTGGAATATAACAGAAACTTCCGTCAGAGAAAACTGCTGAGTTTAACGCTGCGTAGAAGTTGTCTTTTTGAGGTACAACAGTTCCTAAATATTTTTTAACTAATTCAGGATGTTCTTTAATAGCTTCAGAAATCGGACAGAAAATAATTCCTTTTTCAGCCAAAGTTTTCTTGAAAGTTGTTGCTACCGAAACAGAATCGACTACAATATCCATTGCGATATTGTTCATTTTTTTCTGTTCGTCGATAGAAATTCCTAACTTTTTGTACATCTCTAATAATTCTGGATCAACATCGTCCAGCGTTTTATTAGGATCTACTTGTTTTGGAGCTGAATAATATGAAATTGCCTGAAAATCTGGTTTTTCATAACTTACGTTTGCCCATTCTGGTTCGATCATTTCTTTCCAAGCGCGGAAAGCTTCAATACGCCATTCGGTCATCCATTCAGGTTCTTCTTTTTTAAGAGAAATAGCTCTTACAATTTCTTCGTTTAAGCCAATAGGGAAAGTTTCAGATTCTATATTGGTATAAAATCCGTACTCATATTCTTTAGTTTCCAGTTCGATCTTTAAATCGTCTTCGGTGTATTTGCTCATTATTTTTGTTGTTGTCTAATGTTTTGAAGTCTAAAATTCGAAAGTCAATCGAAGTCTTTACAACTTGAGAACTTTCAGCTTTTGACTAAAGAGAAAATGATTCTCCGCATCCGCAAGTTCTGCTCGCGTTAGGATTATTGAAAACAAATCCTTTTCCGTTTAATCCGCCAGAAAATTCTAAGATTGTTCCAGCTAAATAAAGGAATGATTTTTTTTCAACAGCAATAGATATATCGTTGTCTACAAATATTTTGTCGTCGTCGTTTTTGGTTTTATCAAATTTTAACTCATATGATAAACCAGAGCATCCGCCGCTTTTAACACCAACTCTTACGTAGTCGTGCGCAGCATCAAAACCGTCGTCTTTCATTAAGTCGATGATTTTCTTTTTGGCAGTATCAGAAACTTTTATCATGGTTCTTAGATGTTTGTTTTTAATGAACATTTTACTTCTGTATAAAAATTATTACAGATTTAAAACGCTAATTTTCAATGTTAAATAGAAATTTTCTGCAAAGATACGACTTAAAAACCTTTTTCCATAACGGTTCACATTATTATAACAAATGAGAAAATAGATAATACTTATTTTGACAAAATCGTTCTTAAAAGCAGTTTCAAATTTACAGGAAAACCAATCTTTTGAAATTAAGCTGCAAATATCGCTCCTAAATGTTAAAAAACAAGTATTTCTACTGATTAAAGCCATTTTTTATTCAATTATTTTTGCAAAAAAATTGGAGTAATTATGAAAAAACAAAATGAAATAAAGTGGTTTAAACCCTTGTTTGCTATAATTTTTGTTTTAGGAGTAGGTGCTGTAGTCTGGGTTTTTAGCAGTGAACCTGATAAGAATAATAGCGAAGTAAAAGAGGAAAGTATTGCCAATACCATCTCAATTGAAAGTAAAGAAACAAGTGAGCAGAAGAATATTTTGGATTCTCTAAATACATTAAAAAATGCATACGATCAGGCTATTTTAGAAAAAACAGCTTTATCTAAAGAATTAGAGTTAGAGCGTAAAAATGTTGAGAACTTAGTCGCAATTATTAAAGCTTCTAATAATCCATCGGCGGAGCAGATTAAAGTTTATCGAAATCAGCTTTCAGATTTGAATGCATCATTAGAAAGCAGAGTTCAGGAAATTAAAAAACTGAAATCTCAAAATAAAAATTTATTGACCGAAATTGAAAGCCAGAATGTTGTCATGTATAAACAAAAGGTGGAAAACGACACATTGGTTTCTAAACAAAAAAAGTTAGAATCGACTTTAAAAGATGCTTCAAAATTGTATCTAAGCAATTTTAAAGCAATTGCGCTTCGTGAAAAAAGTTCTGGAGCCGAATTGGAAACAACGAAAGCAAAAAATACCAAAAAGCTTAAAATTAGTTTTACTGTTAATGGAAATGCCGTTGCAAAAACAGGAAAAAGAGTTTTTTATGTTCAGGTTTTAGATCAGAAAAACACTGTTTTAGGTGATAATAAACTAATTGAATTTGGTAATGATAAAGCGCTTGTTTACAGTTTTATAGTAAGTACAGATTTTCAGGGCAAGTCGGTAAATGCGTACGGAATTTTAAATGCAGATCAGTTTAAGAAAGGAACTTATTTTGTGAATTACTTTGATAAGCAGGAAATAATGGGAAGCACTTCGGTAACTTTAGAATAAAAGTTTTTTTGACTTTAAAATTTAGCAAAAGGAGTTTGAATTTTCTAGCTTTGTTCTTTTAGAAAATTATTCTCATGAAACTTTACCCAATAGAATCCGGAAATTTTAAACTAGACGGAGGCGCAATGTTTGGTGTTGTTCCGAAGACAATCTGGAACAAGACAAATCCTGCCGATGCTAATAATTTAATTGATATTGCTGCTCGATGTTTATTGATCGAAGACGGAAATCGTCTTATTTTGATTGATACAGGAATGGGCGATAAACAATCAGAAAAGTTTTTTGGGTATTATTCGCTTTGGGGTTCGCATTCTTTAGATAAATCTTTAGCAAAATACGGATTCAATCGAGATGATATTACGGATGTTTTTATGACGCATCTTCATTTTGATCACTGCGGAGGAAGTGTTCAATGGAATGCCAATAAAACGGGTTATGAGCCAGCTTTTAAAAATGCTAAATTTTGGACAAACGAAAATCATTGGGAATGGGCAACAAAACCTAATGCCCGTGAAAAAGCATCTTTCTTATCTGAAAATATCCTTCCAATGCAAGAAAGCGGACAGTTGAATTTTATTGAAAGACCTGAATCTGATTTTGGTTTTTCGGCAGCACTTGGTTTTGATATTTATTATGTTGATGGCCACACCGAAAAACAAATGATTCCGTACATAAAATACCAAGATAAAACGATTGTTTTTTGTGCCGATTTATTAGCAACAGCGGGACATATTCCCCTTCCGTATGTAATGGGTTACGATACACGACCTTTGCTGACAATGCCGGAGAAATCAAAATTCTTGAATTTGGCAGCAGATAATAATCATTATTTGTTTTTAGAACACGATGCACACAATCAAATTATTACTGTTGAACATACCGAAAAAGGGGTTCGATTGAAAGATGTTTTTACTTGCGAAGAGATTCTTTAAGCAAAATATATTGAACGTAAAAAATCCCATTTTCACATGAATGAAAATGGGATTTTTGATTTAACTAATTGTAATTTTCAAAGCCTAGTTTGTTTTAAACTTCCAAACTTGGCCTATGGTTTCACCGCCTTTATTGTCTTTGACAACGACTCTCCAGTAATACTGAGTTGTCGGCTGAAGCGTAATCTCAAATGATTTTGAACTTGCATTCTCACTTACTTTTGCTGTTGGCGGATTTGTAGTTCCAAAATAAACATCATAAGTAAGAACATCAGAAAGATCAACATCAGAAGCATTCCAAGTTAAAGTTGCAGTTGACGTGCTCAAGGCTGCATTGATTGCTGGAGCAATCAATTCTGGAGCAAAAGGCAAATGATTCACTACAGCTGTGCCAGCCGTATAAAACTTAAATGTTGAAGAATAAGCACTAGATAATCCTTTAGCATCTGTTGCTTTAACTCTCCAATAATAAGCTGTATTTTTCTCTAAAGCTAAAGCACTGGTAGAAAGAGACGAATTATCAAGCGTATTGACGATTTGAGCAAATCCGTTATCTTTTGCAATTTGAATCTGATAAACGATTGCATCTTTTTGCGCATCAGTTGAAGCATTCCACTGAAAAGAAACAGTATTGTCTAAACATAATTTATTGTCAACCGGAAGAGTTAAAACAGGAACAGACGGAGCTGTATTTTCTACTGGAGGATTAACTGGGTCATCTCCGCCGCCACTTCCGCAGGCCGTAAATACTAAACAGATTATTGATAAATATATAGAGTTCTTCATTTTTTATTTTTTTATGATTTTAATGTATTCTGGAGTTTCCAAGTTGATTTTAGCAGCATAAATTCCTGAAGGCAATTTTTCAAGATTTAAAAGCGCTCTTCCATTTTCAATATTATAAGTTCCGTGAGAAACCAATTGACCGCCAAAATTGTATAAATCAATGCTAACTTCAGTTTTTGTACTTGGAATTTCGATTTCGATACTGCCAGAAGTAGGGTTTGGATAAGCAGAAAGCATTGTGCCTAATTCATAAGAAGTAACTTTTTTAGCAAAAATGCCTTCGCAAGCTTTTGCGGTTGCCACTTCAACTAATCCAGCTTTATCTAGAGAAACTGTAAAATTGTTGTCTGTTGTCTGAAATTGTGCTGTACCATCAATAAATACAGTAAAAGGAGCAGTTCCTTCAGTGATTTCAACATTTAGATTCTTTGCGCTTACATCAGATTTTCCTGTAATAGTTGCGCCTTTTTGAATGGTTACATTGAAATTTTGTTCGAAAATCATTTCAGGAATGGTAATCTTAATTTTGTAAACTCCTGGAGTTAATGCAGAAACTTTTAAAGCATTATTTGTAAAAGTGTACGATTTGTCGTTTATCATTGCATTGTAAGCAAATGAAGCTTTTCCAACAATACTGATTTCTCCGTTATTTTCACCTAAACAAGATTCTCCTTTAGTTTCTACAGTAAAATTGCTTGGAGCTAGAACTAATTCGCCAGTACATTCTGTGTTGTAAGTTGCTATTTCATCTTTACTAGTATTCCAATTAGTATTAGCATAAATTACATCATCGACAAGAATGCAATTTAATTTTGAGTTTTGACGCATACTAACAACAGCTATCGAGCTATTTTTTCCGTTTTTTAAATTTAAATTTGTCAATTGATTACTGTCTAAGTTTAAAGTATTTATTGCAGAATTTTTAGTTATATCAAAAGAGGTCAGCATATTGTCATAAAGAAAAACGGTACTTAAAACTTTATTTGTAGAAATATCAAGAGTTGAGAGTTTATTGTATTGCAAATGCAATGAAGTTAACAAGGTATTATTGCTAAGATTTAGACTCTCTAGATTATTTTTGCTTGCAAATATTGATACTAATAAAGGGTTTTTAGAAAAATCAACTGTTGTAAACTGGTTCTCAGCAATGTCTACAGCTTTTAAACTTGCGTTGTTTGAAAGGTCTATTGATGTTAGAAGGTTTTTTGAAACCGTTAAATTGGTTATGTAAAGATTCCCAGCAATATTTAAATCGGTTAGTTTATTATTATAAACAGATACTGTTTCCAACGCTTCATTTTTTGAAAGATCTAATGCTGAAAGCTGATTGTTGCTTCCAGTTAAACGAGTTAAATTAGTATTTGCTGAAAGATCTATTGATGTTAAATCATTCCTAGAAAAATCTACTGATTTTAATTGACTGTTTTTTGACAAGTTCAAAGTAGTTAATTTATTATTTGAACAGTCTAAAGTTTGTAAGTTTACGTTCTTAGAAACATCTAAATTAGTCAATGCGGCAGAATAACAATATAAAGTTTCTAATGCTGTACAGTCTTCAATACCTGTTAAATCAGATACTTTCAGACTGCCGTCGCTAACATTTAAATAGGTAACTTTTAAAAGACTTTTGGTAAGTACTTTTCCGTTTTCACCATCTGTGTCAATGTTTTTAGCAATTAATATTTTTTCAAAATTTGGATCAGGTATCAAAGTGTACTTCCCGTTTACAGGACATGCTTCAGAAGAGTATGTTGCAGTTGCATCTTTTGCAATCCAATTATCATTTGAGAATGCGGCATCGTCAACTTGAATACAAAGTAAGTTCGGATTTTCTGTGAAATTTCCAAAAATTACTCTTTCCATATTAGCATTGTTCCCGTTTTTCAAGTTTAAGTTGTATAACTCATTACTTGCACAGTCAATTTCTTTCAGCATTGTGTTTTTAGAAACATCTAAACTTTCCAATTTATTAATACTAGCACTTAATGCTGTTAGTTTGGTATTTCTTGAAAGATTCAAAACCGTAAGAGCATTAGTGCTACAGTTTAAATTAGTTAATTCTAATTGATTAGACACATCCAATGTTGTAATTGTATTATTACTACAGTTTAAATTACTCAATAGATAATTATTGGAAAGATTTAAAGCCGTGATTTTATTTGCACTACAGTTTAAGGTTGCTAATTTGTAGTTTGCAGAGACATCTACAGAAGACAATTGGTTTTTGCTTACATTTAAATTGGCCAACAATTTATTATTAGTAATATTAATTGTCGTCAATTTGTTATCAGCAGCATCTAATGAAGTTAACGCAGTAAAATCTTCTAATCCTGTCAAATCAGTAATATTACTCTTTGATACGTTTAGAGAAGTTACCGCATCAATGCTATAAGTTGCTACTTTTCCGTTTGGACCATCTTTGTCAATTCCAAGAGCGATTAATTTATTCTCAAAATTAACATCAGGAATTAATGTAAAAGGTTCTCCATTTGGACATGTTGCTGATGAAAAACTAGCAGTTACGTCTTTTAATGTATTCCATTTTTCGTTTGAAAAAGCCACATCATCAACCTCAATACAAGTTAAATAAGGGTTTCTTTTGAAGTCTGAGTAAGTAGTATTTATTAAACTATTAGCTCCGTTTTTCAAATTCAAATTGTATATCTTATTATCGTTTACATATAATTGGGCCAGTTTGCTGTTTTTAGACAAATCTAAGGTTCTGATCTGATTTTGAGCACATTGTAGTGCCACTAAAAGCGGGTTGTTTGAAACGTCTAGGGATGTTAGCAAATTGTCGTAAATAGATAAATAATCCAATTTTGCATTTTGAGACAAATCGATGGTTTTTAGATTATTACTACCTAAATATAACCTGCTCAAGATCGTGTTTTTAGAAAGTTCTAAAGCGGTTAATTGATTGTCTCGAACATCTAATGTACTTAAATTTGTATTTTTTGAAATGTTAAGATCTGTAAATCGATTTCCTTGTATTTTTAAAGATCCTAATCTTGTGTTTTTAGAAATATCAAGCGTAGTTAATTTATTATAGTTTAAGCTCAAAGCCCATAAAGAAGTATTGTTTGATACATCAATTTCAGTTAGTTGGTTATTGTCAAGATCTAGAATAATTAATGCAGTATTGCTAGAAAGATCAATTGTTTTAATATTATTATTGTTTGCATTAAGTGAGGTCAAAGCTCTAAAATCTTGGATACCAGTTAGATCTGAAACTTTATTATTTGTGTCATTTAAGGTTAAATCTGTTAATGTTAAAATGCTCAAAGTACGTACTTTTCCATTTTCCCCATCTTTATCTATACCCTTAGCAATTAATATTTTTTCAAAATTTAAGTCCGGAATTAATGTTTGCTGTTCATTTAGCGGACATGCTTGAGATGAATAACTTGCACTTGCATCTTTTGCAATCCAGTTTGCTTCAGCAAATGCTGCATCATCAACCTCAATGCATACTAAATGTGAGTTTTCGGTGAAATTGCCGAAAATCATACGCTGCATATTTGCGTTATTACCGTTTTTCAAATTAAGATTGTGCAGGTTATTAGAAGCACAGTCAACTTCTTTTAGACTCTTGTTTGCAGAAAGATCTAAGCTTACTATTTTGTTAAAACTTGCGCTTAAGTTGGTCAGTGTTGTATTATGAGATACATCTAATGAAAAAAGAGTGTTATTGCTACATTTTAATTCAGTTAAGAACGTATTGTTTGATACATTTAATGCAGTCAAATTATTTTTAGAAGCATCTAATGAAGTTAAAGAAACAAAATCCTGAATTCCCGTTAGGTCTTTAATGTTACTGTTAGATACATTTAAAGAAGTAAGATTAAGTATCTCAGAAGTTAAAACTTTACCATTTTTACCATCTTTGTCAATTCCTTGTAGAATTAATGCCTCTTCAAAATTTGAATCAGGGATTGTGGTATATGCAAGTACTACATCGCATGAAGAAGAATAAGTCGCAGAGGCATCTTTTAATGTTGCCCAATTTGCATTAGAGTACGCAACATCATCTACTTCAATACAGCTTAATCTTGTATTTCTAAAACCTCTATAGTTTGAGGTGTTTGTTATGAAGTTTTTATTATTACCATTTTTAAGGTTTAAATAAGACAAATCGTTATTATAACCGCAAGAAAATTTTGCTATTAAAGTATTTTTCGAAATATCTAACGATTTAAAATCGTTTTGATCACAATTAAGAGTCACTAACTGTAAGTTTTTAGAAATGTCTAGTAATTTTAAATCATTAAGTTCAACATCTAAATTCTTTAAAGCAGGATTGTTTGTGATATCCAAAGTTTTGATTTTGTTATTGTAGCAGTAAAGGCTTTCTAGTGCAGTGTTTTTAGAAACATTAATTACTGTTAAAGGATTTTCTCCACAACCTAGTGTTTTTAATGCTGTATTTTGAGTAACATTAAGTTCAGTAATTGCATTTGATGAAATTATTAATGTTTCTAAAGCCAAATTTGAACTCACATCAAGCTTAGTAAGCTTATTATTGCTTAAATTTAATTCTGTAAGATTTACATTCTGCGATACATTAATTTCAGATAGGCTTCTAGTTCGGCAAATGAAAGATGTAAGTTGAGTAAAAGGAGTAATATCAAATTTAGTTATTGTACTGGCTTTCGAGAATGCCGTAAGTTCTAATTTTTTTAAGTTTTTAAAAGATTCTAAACCTGTTACATCGGTTACATTCTCGATGTTAAGATTTAGTTTTTCGGTAGCTAAAACTTTAGATTTTAGAATTTTACCGTCTACTACACCGTCCAAACTATTAGTCATTAAAGCTTTTTCAAATTCTGGATCAGGTATTATAATGTATTCGGGAGTTTGGCAAGTTAATGAGTAATCAACATTGCTTCCTTTAAATGATTCCCAGTTACCAGTAGAATATGCTACATCATCAACTAGAATACAATATAAGCTTGGAGTATAGTTTAAGTTTATTTTTTTTATCAGAGTGTTTTGCCCATTCTGAAGATTTAAGGTTTCAAGTCTGCTATTGTCTTGAGATTGTATAGTATTTAAAAGCGTATTTTTACTTAAATCCAAAGACGTCAAAAGATTTCCATTTACATACAGATATTGTAATTTTGTATTAGAAGAAAGATTTAAACTGCTTAGTTGGTTACTACTGCAATATAAATCTATTAAGTCTGGAAGAGCAGAAACATCTAAACTAGAGAGCTTATTGTCGGCGCAATATAAATTGATAAGTTTAGTATTTTTAGAGACGTTTAAACTTGTTATACTATAATTTGAATCACATCTTAAGGTTGTTAACTCTACATTTTTAGACAAATCCAATGTTGTCAATTTATTCGACATTGTATATAACTGAGTTAACGAAACGAAGTCTTCAATCCCTGTTAAATCAGTAATATTACTGGTTGAAACATCCAATGATGTTATTGTATTAATATTGCTTGTTTGTACTTTTCCATCAGGCGCTCCAGAATCAATGCCTAAGGAAATCAATTTATTTTCAAAATTTATATCAGGAATTTTTGTGTATTGTTCTGTTCCCGCTACATATACCTGAACGTGGTCGATCAAAACAGTGAAAGGAGCATTATCAAAACTAAAAGTAGAAATTGATAAATCATATGAAAGATTTGCATCAGGGGTAAAAGTTGCTTCTTTTTCATTCCATAAATTGTTGGTAGCAATAGTGCTTGACGATAAAGTACTAGAACTTCCGTTTTTTGAGATGTTTAATGAAATAGGATGGCTTCCATTATAATTGTTATCTGCGTACAGGTACTTAAATTTGATTGTATAAGTAACACCTGCTTGTAATGGCACTTGCGCAGTAATTTTAGGAGAAGCACTTATATATGATAATTCTGCACTAAAAGCCCCTTCATAATTGGCACTTCTTCTGGAGACACTATTTTCCGTGGTCCAGTCTTGAAGTGTAAATCCCGCCCAAGAATTAAGTCCGCCATTTGGGACCAAATTAATTTGGGCATAAATAGAAAAATTCGTCAATAAGAATAACAAGAGTAGTTTTGTCTTCATAGAATAAGTTTAGAATTAGGTTGCGCAAGTATAGGTTAATAAAATGGGCAAACCTTACGTGAAGCCGTAAAGACTATATTATTTGTTTATTTTTTACCATTCGCACACAAATAATTGCATTTAAGTATATTTCTAATTTATGGCATTTATATTTATAATGAATTGATAGGTAAATGTTTGCAGATGTTATAGTTTTCAGTATTTTTCATCAAAATTTCATAACACATTGTTAACAGTTAGCTTTTTGTAACAAAAAAGCATAATTTAGACCCATCTTTTAACTTTACTTAATATTTAAACATACATGAGTCATATAAAACCCCTTAAATTATCTGCTTTTGCAATGCTTGTTTTAGCAGGATGCAGCGCTACAGTTCAAGCGCAGGTTTCTACTTCAAAAGAGTTTATTACAGCGCCTGCGGCAGTTGTAAAAAAAGTGCCTGTTAGCGAAAATGAATTAAAAAGATGGAGCCATCTAGATTTAATAAAAGACTCTATTCCGGGAATGAGTGTTGACAGAGCTTATGCTGAATTACTGCAAGGTAAAAAAGGGCAGAAAGTAATTGTTGGAATTGTAGATTCTGGTGTCGATATCGAGCATGAAGATTTGCAGGGAATGATTTGGACAAATAAAAAAGAAATTCCAGGAAACGGAATCGATGATGATAAAAACGGATTTATCGATGACGTTCACGGATGGAACTTCCTTGGAGATGCTGTTCATGAAAATCTAGAAATGACACGTATCGTAAAAAAAGCTGATGATGGTTCTCCAGAATATAAAGCAGCTTTGGCGCAATACACAGAGAAATATGAAAAAGCTTTAAAAGATAAACAGCAAGTAGACTTTTTGCTTGAGGTTCATAATACTATTAAAAAAGAGCTTAATAAGTCAACATATAAAATAGAAGACTTAAGTGCAATTACTTCTACAGATCCGAAAGTGGCAAGAAGTAAGGCAATTATGACTCAGATTTTTACAAATGCAGGGCCAACTTTTGATCCCGAAGCTGATTTCACAGAATACAAAGAACAAGTTGACGATCAGTTAAACTATAACTTGAACAAAGATTTTGACGGAAGAAAAATAGTTGGTGATAATCCAGAAGACATTAAAAACAATCATTACGGTAATAATGTAGTTTTTGGTCCAGATAAAGAAAAAGCACTTCACGGAACGCACGTTGCGGGAATTATTGCTCAAATTAGAGGAAATAATTTAGGTGGAGACGGAGTAGCAACAAACGTTGAAATTTTGACTGTTAGAGCAGTTCCAGATGGAGACGAGTACGATAAAGATATTGCTTTAGCAATTCGTTATGCAGTAGACAATGGAGCAAAAGTAATCAACGGAAGTTTTGGAAAAAGCTTTTCTCCGCATAAACAATGGGTTTATGATGCTATTGCCTATGCAGCTAAAAAAGACGTTTTAATTGTTCATGCAGCAGGTAACGATGGTTACAATATTGATGAAACTAAAAACATCAATTATCCGAACGATTCTAAAGACAACGTAAAAGAGTTTGCGGACAATTTAATTACTATCGGAGCTATTAATAAATCTTATGGAGAAAACGTTGTGGCACCATTCTCAAACTTCGGAAAAATAAACGTAGACGTTTTTGCTCCAGGTGAAGAAATCTATGCGACAGTGCCAAACAACAAATACAAATATTTGCAAGGAACATCAATGGCATCTCCAAATGCAGCAGGTGTAGCCGCTTTGATTCGTTCTTACTATCCAAAATTAAAAGCCGCTCAGGTTAAAAAGATTTTGATGGACTCTGGAGTAGCACTTCCTTCAATGGTTGTTTTGGGTGAAAGCGAAAATCCAGATGAAAGTCCAAAACCAGTTTCTTCTGTAGAATCATCAAAAACGGCTAAGATGGTAAATGCTTACAACGCTTTATTAATGGCTGAAAAGATGTCTAAAAAATAAACAATAATACACTATTAATCCAATGGAAGGGCGAGAGCTCTTCCATTTTCTATTACATATTAACATGCGAAAAATTATTTTACTTTCTTTCCTAAGCTTAGGTTTTAATTCGGCTTTTGCACAAAGCGCCCCATATTGGCAGCAGCACGCTGACTATAAAATGGAGGTTTCGATGGATGTAAAAAACTATCAGTACAAAGGGAAACAAGAATTGGTTTATACCAACAACTCTTCTGATACTCTAAAAAAAGTATTCTATCATTTATATCCAAATGCTTTTCAACCAGGAAGCGAAATGGATGCGCGTCTTCATTTTATTAAAGATCCAGACGGAAGAATGGTAAACAAAGTAAAACAAGCTGACGGAAAAGAAGTAAAACAAAGCCGTATTGAAACTTTAAAACCTAACGAAATTGGGTATTTAAAAATCACAAACTTCAAACAAGATGGTGTTACTGCTCAAACGAGAGTTTCAGGAACAATCTTAGAAGTGACTTTGGCAAAACCAATCCTTCCAAATTCTAAAACGATTTTTACATTAGATTTTGACGGACAAGTTCCAGTTCAGATTCGTCGTTCAGGAAGAAACAATTCTGAAGGAGTTGAACTTTCTATGTCACAATGGTATCCAAAATTAGCTGAATTTGATTTTGAAGGATGGCACGCAGATCCTTACATCGCAAGAGAATTTCATGGCGTTTGGGGTAATTTTGATGTAAAAATTACAATCGATAAAGATTATACAATTGGTGGTTCAGGATATTTGCAAGACAAAAATTCAATTGGGCATGGTTACCAAGATGCAGGTGTAACGGTTACATATCCTAAAAAAGCTAAAACAATTACATGGCATTTTATTGCGCCAAATGTTCACGATTTTACATGGGCTGCTGACAAGGAATATACACATGATATTATAAAAGGACCAAATGATGTTGATTTGCATTTCTTCTACAAGAACAACGAAAAAACAACGGCAAACTGGAAACAATTAGAGCCGTTAATGGTTAGGGTAATGGAATATTACAACCAGAGAGTTGGAGCTTATCCATACAAACAATATTCATTTATTCAAGGTGGAGACGGTGGAATGGAGTACGCAATGTGTACTTTAATGTTAGGAAACGGAACTCTAGAAGGAATTCTAGGAACTGCAACGCACGAATTAGGACACTCTTGGTTCCAACACATTCTGGCTTCAAACGAATCAAAACACCCTTGGATGGATGAAGGTTTTACAACTTACATCGAAGACAGTGCTTTGAATGAATTAAAAGGAGACAAAAAAGAAGTAAACCCTTTTGCTGGAAATTATAAAGCATATTACAGTTTAGTAAATTCTGGAAAAGAACAGCCACAGACAACTCACGGAGATCGTTATGATGAAAATCGTCCTTACAGCATTTCTTCTTACGTAAAAGGAAGTCTTTTCCTTTCTCAGTTAGAATATGTAATTGGAAAAGAGAATGTTGATGCGACTTTAAAAAGATATTTCAACGATTTCAAATTCAAACATCCAACTCCAAACGACATTAAAAGAACAGCTGAAAGAGTTTCTGGAGCAGAGTTAGACTGGTATTTAATTGATTGGACACAAACTACAAATACGATCGATTACGGAATTAAAGACGTTGCTGATAATGCAGGAAAAACAACAATTTCTTTAGAAAGGATTGGAAGAATGCCAATGCCAATCGATTTAAAAGTAGATTATACAGACGGAACATCTGAGGCATTCTATATTCCGTTAAGAATGATGAACTTCATTAAACCAAATCCAAATCCGAACGAAAAAAGAACAGTTCTAGAAGATTGGGCTTGGGCACAGCAAAACTATAGTTTTACAATTGACAAAAACAAAACGTCAATCAAAAAAATCACTATCGATCCAAGCGGATTAATGGCTGATGTAAAACAAACAAATAATGTTTTTGAAGTGAAGTAAAGATTCAAAAATTTCAAATAAAAAAATCCAAAGCTAGTTTCTGGCTTTGGATTTTTTTATTCCTAATAACTTAATATAAAACATAATCTTTTTCTTTCAAATAACATCTTGCTTTTTAAAATTCTAAAAAATTATTAACTTTGTAAAATGATAAAAGATTTCAAAATAGTATTTGATGAGGATAGAGCTATCAATGCAGTTCTTTACATTCTTACAAAATTAAGTAGAAAAGATTTTCATAAAATTTTTAAAATTCTTTTTTTTGCCGATAGAGAACATCTTTTAAAGTACGGAAGAACTATTACAGGAGATAATTATATTGCGATGAATGATGGACCAGTTCCTTCTTATTTGTACGATATTTTTAAATCAGTAAAAGGTAATGGCTATTTTAAGGATAATGGACATTTTTCAAAATATTTTTCTGTAGTTGAAGGTTGCTTATTAAAGGAAGAATCGGAGCCAAATCTAAATAAATTATCTCAAACAGATTTGCAACAATTGAATATTTCTTTAGACAAATATGGAAATATGTCATGGAACGAAATTAGAGAGTTATCGCATGGTGAAGCATGGATTAATACAGTTAATAATTCAGCTATTTCATTTGTAGATATTTTAAAGGAAATTGAATCTGATGAAAGCTATATTGATTACCTGAAAGAGCAAAACTTGTTAAAAAACCATCTTCAATAGATAATATTAATGAGTAAGTTCAGAGATTTATTTGGTGGTGATGAATTGCAGAAAATATTTAATGCAGGATTGAGTAAAGGAGATGTTTTTCTACATGATTTTCCAGGAATTGATCATTTAAAAATGTTCATTGTAATAGGAATTTCTCAGGATATTGTTTACACATGTTCGGTATATATAAATTCTAGTATTCATCCTTTTATTGCTAAGGATAAAAAATTATTAGACCTTCAAATTCCAATACTAAAGTCAGATAATCCATTTTTACATCATGATTCTTTTGCATCATGTAATTCTCCGATAAAATCATCTTCTGAGAATATCCAAAGTAAAATACAAGATAAATCTTGTAAGGTTATCGGAAAAATTTGTGCAAAGGATCTCGCACAAATTACATTAGCATTAAAAACGTCAGGTGTTTTGACAGTCGAAGAGATTGAATTATATTTTAGTTGATTATGGAAGATTACAGAGAAATAGCAAACAAAGCAGTTAAGAATAAGAAAGATTTGATGCCTGTTCATAATGGAACAGTAAGTCAATATAAAACGAGGTTGATAATTTTTCGGGATGTCTTGGAAGAAGCTGATATTGTATTAAAAGATTTGGGAAATAAATATATCAAAGAAAACAATTGTAATTTAGAACAAATCGAACAAATTAGAGAAATAAATAAAGAAATAATTACTTCTTTTATTGAATATTTTAATGCGAATAAGTAATCATAATACATGTTGTTTGTATAAAAAAAATCCCGTTTAGAATTTATTTCTAAACGGGATTTTTTTATGATAATCGAAGATTTAACTCAAATGCTCCAGCATATCTTTTGTCATAGTTTCAAGATCAAATTTATGATTCCATCCCCAATCCTTTCTTGCTTCAGTATCATCAATACTTGCTGGCCAGCTATCTGCAATTTTTTGGCGGAAATCTGGATTATAAGTAATCTCAAATTCAGGAATATGTTTTTTGATTTCGGCAGCAATTTCAGTTGGAGTAAAACTCATTGCAGCCAGATTGTATGAAGAATGTATTTTGATTTCTTCAGCCGGTGCTTTCATGATATTAATCGTTGCATCAATGGCATCATCCATATACATCATTGGCATTTTGGTTTCAGAAGATAAAAAGCACTCATATTTTTTATCGGCAATTGCCTTGTAGAAAATATCAACAGCATAATCTGTAGTTCCTCCGCCTGGAGGAGTAGACCAGCTAATTAAGCCTGGATAACGAATACTGCGAACATCAACGCCATAAATATTATGATAATATTCGCACCATCTTTCGCCCGCTTGTTTGCTGATTCCGTAAACTGTTGAAGGTTCCATTACAGTATATTGCGGAGTATTTTCTTTTGGAGTTGTTGGTCCAAAAACAGCAATGCTTGAAGGCCAGAAAATCTTCTGAATTTTTTTTGCTTTGGCTAAATTCAAAACATGAAAAAGCGAATTCATATTTAAATCCCAAGCAAAAGCTGGGTTTTTTTCGGCAGTTGCAGATAAAAGTGCCGCCATCAGATATACATCTGTAATTTTATGCACTTCAACCAAATGCTCAATCTGATTAAAATCTAAAGCATTAACCACTTCAAAAGGGCCTGAATTAACAACATCAGTATTTAATTTTCTAATATCAGAAGCGATAACATTATCAGTTCCGTATAATTTACGCAGTTTTTGCGTCAGTTCTGTTCCAATCTGACCGCAGGCGCCAATGATCAATATTTTAGGATTCATTTTTTGATGATTTTTTAGAGACACAAATATAACGTTTTCGCAATTACTTGCGCTTTTTTAAAGGATAAATTATAAATTCAATAATTAAAAAGTTTGTTTGTTATATTATTCTCTTTTAAAAGTGTGTCTTTGTGCCTTTTTTGAAAATCCGTGAAAAAGCGCTATTTTATTGGAAAAACCACCAAATGAAATATTTAAAATTGTAATTCAAATTATCATGAAAAGACAAAAAAATAACCTTGATTTATAGAATCTTTAGCAAAAAACAGAATTCATAATTGTAAATTTACTTCGTAACTTTGCAGCCTAACTATATTTTATCAATGAAATACCAAATATCTCTTTTTCTGCTTTTGACAACTGTGTTATTTTCTTGCCAAAATGAAAATGAAAAACGCCTTGCAGAAAATGCAAAAGAAGCGAAAAAGAAAGAAGCTATTTTTAATAATATAAATAAAGGCTGGACTTTTCTAGATGAACCTATCAATGAAATCTCAGAATCGCAATTGAATTCTTGGAACGAGTGGCGTGAATTTATAAAAGAAATTGGAGAAAAGCCTAGAAAGACCATTGGTGCATTTCAGAAGAAGTCGGCAGCTATTTCTAGAAAAGCAATGGCTCTAAATAACAACATTCCAGCTCAATTTAACCAGCCTCAGATTAAAAGCCGTATTTCTATTTTGATTACCAAAATCAGAATGCTGGACTTGTTTATTCATTTAAATAATATTCCAGATGATAAAGTGGTTTTTTTAATACAGGAAATCAACAAAGAACTGATTTCGCTGGAGAGACAAATGGATAAAATTGTCGAAAAAGCCAAAATCCCGAAAGAAGAAGGAGAAGAAGATTTCCTTAGAATGTTAGATACAACACGCGCGATTCCGAATTCGGCACCGCCAATAGATCCAAATATACCAAAAGTTGAGTAAAAACGCCTTATATACTACATACGACAATCTGCCAAAAGCAGAGCAGATTGCTAAAAATTTACTGGAAGGAAATCAGGTAAAAATGAACATCAGCGGATTGTTAGGATCTGCTGTTTCATTTATTATCCGTTCCGTTTTCAGAAAAACCGAACTGCCTTTTCTGATTGTTTTAGACAATAAAGAAGAAGCTGCGTATTATCTAAACGATTTGGAGCAAATGATCGGAGAACAAGATGTTTTGTTTTATCCCGCATCATTTCGCCGTCCTTACCAGATTGATGAAACCGATAATGCCAATGTTTTGCTTCGTGCTGAGGTTTTAAATAGAATCAATTCTAGAAAAAAGCCAGCCGTAATTGTTACTTATCCAGAAGCACTTTTTGAGAAAGTAGTTACGAGAAGAGAACTAGATAAAAACACTTTAAAAGTAGCTTTAAACGATAAAATTTCGATTGATTTTATCAACGAAGTTTTGTTCGAATACGAATTCAAAAGAGTAGATTTTATTACAGAACCTGGAGAATTTTCAGTTCGTGGGGGAATTGTCGATGTCTTTTCTTTCTCAAATGATCATCCGTATCGAATTGAGTTTTTCGGAAACGAAGTAGACAGCATTAGAACTTTTGATGTTGAAACACAATTATCTGTCGAAACGCATAAAAAAATCACAATTATCCCGAATGTTGAGAACAAACTTTTTCAGGAAAATCGTGAAAGCTTCTTAGATTATATTGCCGAAAAAACAGTTCTTTTTATTCAAAATACTGAAGGACTTTTTAGTCAATTGGATAAACAGTTTGCAAGGGCAGAAGAAGCTTTTGAGAAACTTTCGAAAGAAATAAAACATGCCACGCCAGAACAATTATTTTTAAATCAGGCGTCATTTATCAAAAGATCTTTAGATTTTTCGGTTGTAGAATTGGCTTCAAGACCAGTTTATAAAACCACTAAGAAATTCGAATTCCATATTCAGCCACAGCCGTCTTTCAATAAACAATTTGATTTATTGCTGAATAATTTGAGCGATAATCATTTTAACGGATATGTCAACTATCTGTTCTGTTCGAATGATACGCAGGCAAAACGTTTTCATGATATTTTTGAGAGCTTAGACGAAGCCAATTCAGAAAATATCAGAAAGCAATATCACACCATTGTATTGCCTTTATATCAAGGTTTTATTGATGAAGAAAACCAGATAACGGCTTATACCGATCATCAGATTTTTGAGCGTTATCATAAATTCAACATCAAAAACGGATATTCTAAAAAGCAGAATATCACTTTAAAAGAATTAACTGCGCTTTCTGTTGGCGATTATGTAACGCATATCGATCACGGAATTGGTAAGTTTGGCGGATTGCAGAAAATTCAAGTTGAAGGAAAAACACAAGAAGCGATAAAATTAGTTTATGCCGATAATGATATTGTGTATGTGAGCATTCACTCGCTTCATAAAATCTCAAAATACAACGGAAAAGACGGAACTCCTCCAAAAATCTATAAATTAGGATCGAACGCTTGGAAGGTTTTAAAACAAAAAACCAAAGCGCGTGTTAAACATATTGCGTTCAACTTGATTCAGCTATATGCAAAACGTCGTTTAGAAAAAGGTTTTCAGTTTGCGCCAGACAGTTATCTTCAAAACGAATTGGAAAGTTCGTTTATTTACGAAGATACGCCTGACCAAATGAAATCGACAGCGGAAGTTAAAGCCGATATGGAAAGCGATCGCCCAATGGATCGTTTGGTTTGTGGTGACGTTGGTTTCGGAAAAACAGAGGTTGCCATTCGTGCGGCGTTTAAAGCGGTTGATAATAGTAAACAAGTAGCGGTTTTGGTTCCGACAACTATTTTGGCATACCAACATTACAGAACTTTTTCAGAACGTTTGAAAGATATGCCAGTTACAATTGGTTACTTAAACCGATTCAGAACCGCAAAACAAAAAACGCAAACCTTAAAAGATTTAGCCGAAGGAAAACTCGATATTGTAATTGGAACACATCAATTAGTAAACAAAAATGTGGTTTTTAAAGACCTTGGTTTATTGATTGTTGATGAAGAACAAAAGTTTGGTGTAAACGTAAAAGATAAATTAAAAACTATTGCAGCAAATGTTGATACGCTGACATTAACGGCAACGCCAATTCCGAGAACGCTTCAGTTTTCATTGATGGCTGCGCGAGATTTATCGGTAATTACTACGCCTCCGCCAAATCGTTATCCAATTGAAACGAATGTGGTTGGTTTTAATGAAGAAATTATCCGCGATGCGATTTCGTATGAAATTCAAAGAAACGGACAAGTTTTCTTTATCAATAACCGAATTGAAAATATAAAAGAAGTGGCCGGAATGATTCAGCGTTTGGTTCCAAATGCAAGAGTCGGAATTGGCCACGGACAAATGGACGGCGCAAAACTGGAAGAATTGATGTTAGGTTTCATGAATGGAGATTTTGATGTTTTGGTAGCAACAACAATCATCGAAAGCGGATTGGACGTTCCAAATGCCAACACAATTTTCATCAACAACGCCAATAATTTTGGATTGTCAGATTTGCATCAAATGCGAGGTCGAGTAGGGCGAAGCAATAAAAAGGCATTCTGTTATTTCATTTGTCCGCCATATTCATCAATGACCGAAGATGCTAGAAAACGTATTCAGGCTTTGGAACAATTCAGCGAATTGGGAAGCGGTTTTAATATCGCAATGAAAGATCTTGAAATTCGTGGCGCAGGAGATTTATTAGGTGGAGAACAAAGCGGTTTCATTAACGAAATTGGTTTTGATACGTACCAAAAAATCATGAATGAAGCGATTGAAGAATTGAAGGAAAATGAATTCAAAGATTTGTATCCGGAAGAAAATGATATTGACACCAAAGAATACGTAAAAGACATACAAATCGATGCCGATTTTGAGCTTTTATTCCCAGATGAATATATCAACAACGTTTCGGAACGTTTGGTTTTATACAACGAATTAGGCGCTATAAAAGACGAAGCCGGTTTACAGGAATTTGAGAAAAAACTAATCGATCGTTTCGGACCATTGCCAAAACCAGCTGTTGCTTTATTAAACAGCATCAGAATAAAATGGATTGCGACGAAAGTCGGAATCGAGAAATTGGTTTTGAAACAAGGTAAAATGATTGGTTATTTTGTATCTGATCAACAATCTGATTATTATCAATCGGTGAAGTTTAGAAACGTCTTGAATTTTGTTCAGAAGCATAGCAATCTTTGCAAAATGAAAGAAAAACAAACCGTAAATGGATTACGTTTATTATTGACTTTTGAAAATGTGAAGTCGATAAAAAGAGCGTTGGAGTTGATGGAATTATTTGAAGAGTAAAAATAAAGTTTGCCACGAATTGCAAGAATTTGCACGAATTTTTTTGCCACAGATTAAAAAGATTATGAAGATTAAAAAAATCATTTAAATCCTTTTAATCTGTGGCAATAATTTTTTAAAATAATTCGTGTGAATTCGTGGCGAATCAAAAATTAAGCTTTCTTTATCTTTTATTTAAGAAAAATCTTAGAACTAAAAAGTTTTCTTTGAGTCAAATTTTCAAAGACAACTTTATATGCAGAACCAACTTATTCTTCTATTTTTATTTTTAGGATTAACTACAATCTTCGCTCAAGAAAAAAATAAAATCGTTTTAAAAGATTCTTTAAAATCGGAAACAATTGATCCGCTACGTCCTGCAAAAGCTGCATTTTATTCGGCAGTTTTGCCTGGTTTAGGGCAGATTTATAATAAAAAATACTGGAAACTTCCTTTAGTTTATGGCGCAATTGGCACGAGCACTTATTTTTATATTGATAATCAGAAAAAATATAATTTATACAGAGACGAATACAAAAACAGACTTGAAGGGAAAAAAAGTGATTCCGAATTTTTAGCACGATTATCAGAAAGCCAATTGACAACTGCTCAAAAAGAATATCAACGATATAGAGATTTATCAGCTCTATTTATAGTCGGATTTTATGTTTTAAATATTATTGATGCTAATATAGATGCCGCTCTATCTCAATTTAATGTAGATGAAAGACTGGCATTTAAACCTGCTGTTATAAAAAATGATATCACATTCAATAATAATTTTGGGTTTGCTCTGAATTATTCTTTCTAATATTTGAAAAAAAATCACTCCGAAGAGTGATTTAATGGCATTATTGTGGTTTTGGTTAGATAATTGTATCGTGAATTTGAAAAAAGTAGTGTTGATTTAAATTCTACAAATCGAATTTATTTCAAAACAATTTAATTCAATATTAGTTTGGCTATACAGTCAAAAATCGCTCTTGTTTTTTGATGCGTTAGCAAATATATAAAAATATTATTCGTAATAAATTATATTTAAAAAAACTTAATTCGGATTTTTTGTTAGTTTTTTATATAAAAGACGTAAAATGCAGTGTGAAGTGGCTTTTTACAAGTAAGTGTCATATTGACGCTTTAACAGAATAAAATCTATTTTTAGAATTGTCTTTTGAGAATATTCTTATTTGCTAAAAATAGAATTATGCTTAGGTGCTATTTTATTCAAAAAAAAATCCTTTCATCTTTCATTAAAAAGACAAAAGGATTTTGTGGGTATAAAGAAGAATCAAAACGATTCTTAATATTATTTAATTTAGTTTTTCAAGTCTTTAATTACTTTAAAAGCTACATCAACTTGATCTTCTCCAACTAAAATTGTAAATTCGTTTGAAGTCGAAATTACTTCATTAATGATAATTCCTTCCCAAGCCAAACGCTGGAAAATGAAGTAATAAATACCAGGAACAACAATATTTTCTTTTGGTAATTTTACCGTAATAGAAGCTAAATTATCTAATTTCTGGATTAATTTTTCTCTCATAAAGTGTTTCTCAACTAAATGATTCACACTGCTGCTTACCACGATATTAGTTTCGTTTACTCCACGAGATGAGGTATAAAAAATATCAGATAAAGCGTTAATATCAGAGATTAAATCTGCCTGTTTGTTAAGTACAGTTTCAGATGCTGCGAAAGTGTAATCTGTAAGTTCAGAGCGAACTGTAATTTCACCGATATTCTTAATTACTTTATTGATTTTGTGGTTCAATTTAAAATCTAGTTCTTCCGTCAGTCGTTTTAAAGACATTACTACAGCGCCTTGTTTTACCTCTTTTCCGAACTCACTTTCTAATTCGGTCATGATATTTCGCGAAAGTGATGTTAGGTTAATAATTCCGAGTGACAGGGCATTTAATAAAAATGGTTTTGTTTTAATGTAGTTTTCTACAATAGAAGAAACAGTTTTCATAATTTTTTTTTTTTTGGTAACAGTTGAGTTGGTTTGTTAATTTAACATTGTGATGTTATAATTCTTTGCAAATATAAATAAAAAAACAAATTGTTACAATTATAACAATAAAAAATTATGTTAAAAGTGATAAAAAGCGTCAGTAAGATGTTCAATTGCAAATGATTCCCCATTTTTATGGACCGCAATGATGTCAAAACGGATTTCTAAATCTTCCTGAGGATCCTTTTCCCTATCGTTTATGTAGGCATTTACTGCTTTAATGAGTAATTGAATTTTTTTTTGCTTAACAAAATCTTGCGGAGAACCAAAATCTAAGCTCGAACGGGTCTTTACTTCAATAATGGCTAAAATGGAATCTTTTTGAGCAATAATATCTATTTCTGCTTTCTGTATAACAAAGTTTCGTTCTATAATAGAATATCCGTTTTCTTCAAGATATGCAGCGGCGAGATCTTCGCCTAATTTTCCTAAATCATTATGTTCTGCCATTGTTTTTTTGTTTCAGGTTTCAAGTTTTAAGTTTTTTGCACGCAAAGACGCGAAGTTGCAAAGGATATTTAAAAACTTTGCGACTTCGCGTCTTTGCGAGATTTTATGTGGTATTGTTAGACTTGCTTAAAGTATAAGCAACGTATTATTACTTTTTAAAAGTGACGGTACTTCCAGAAGCAGTAACTTCCATCGTAACGATATTTCCCATAACAAGAGCTCTATTGTCTCTAATGTGTCCAGCAGGGAAATTAAAAATAACGGGAATATTGTATTTTTTGGTTACATCGTCAATAATTTCCAATGCATTTTTTCCCCAAGGCACTTCATTGTCTTTCATGCTTGTCATACCTCCAATGATAATTCCTTTTAGGTTTTCAATGCATCCGTTACGTCTTAGATTCATCATCATACGATCGATGTGATACAGATATTCATCTAAATCTTCTATAAATAAAATTTTATCCTTGCAGTCAATTGCAGACGGAGATCCTAATAAACTATATAAAATAGACAAGTTACCTCCAACTAATTCTCCTGTTGCACTTCCCAAACGGTTTATCGGAGTTGGACTCACAGTATAGGAAATAGGTTCGTTAAACAAAGCCGCTTTTAATGAACTTACAGCATCTGGAGTTGCTCTCGGAACGGTTACAGGCATAATGCCATGAATAGATTTATAACCCATTGTATTCAAATGATTATGTAGAACCGTTACATCACTAAAACCGATAACCCATTTTGGGTGCTGTTTGAATTTGGTAAAATCCAATAAATCTAACATTCTCACTGTTCCATATCCGCCACGAACACACCAAATTGCTTTAATATTAGGATTGTCCATTTGCTTCTGGAAATCGGCTGCTCTCTGTTCATCTGTTCCTGCCAATTGATTGTAATCCAAACCGATTGTTGATCCAATTACTGCTTCTAAACCCCAGCTGTGCAACAAATCTATTGTAGGTTTTAAATTGTCATCGATATTTTTTCTTGCTGTTGCTAAAAGCGCTACAGTATCTCCTTTTTGTAAATAAGGTGGTGTTATCATGTTTTGTTGAGATTGACAGTTGAATGATTGTAAAGCAAAAATAAGAAATGCGAGTTTACAAAAGACAAAGTGTTTCTTTATATAGTGAAAGCAGTTTTTATTCATTTTTTTCTTTTGCTTAAATTTATAAAATTAATTTTTAAGGTTTGGTAATTTATCCTCCGTATTGTTTTTGAAGTTCAGCCAAGAGTAGCATTAAACCTCTATCGGCTTCTTCAGATTGAACATTTGCAAAAAGTATGAAAGCTTTATTGATGTCTTTGCAAATATACACTTTGGTTAAAAATGTTCCTGGATTTCCGTAATGAAAAGAATATTTTAAACCTGAATTTTCATTTATTTCAGAATACCAACCAAAAGAAAATTCTGGAAAGCCAAAATGTATTTTATTAAATTCTTCTTCAGACAATACTTTTGATTTTCCTAATAAACCTTGTAATTGCATCTGAGTAAATTTGCAAAAATCAGGAAGATTTACATTGATATTTCCTGCTGATGAAAGCCAATTTAATTTATAATTTCCGAACGGTTTTTCAGGCATCAAATTTTCATCATGTCCCCACGGCTGATTTATATCAGTAACATTTGGTTGTCCAAAACCGAAGTTAATATTTAGCTTTTTACCCAATTCTTGTACTAAAGTTTCATAACTTTTTCCAGTTGCTTTTTCGAGCATTAAACCTGCGGCAACAAAACTTGGATTGGAACCGTACCAATCTTGTTTCTCAGTAATAATTTGTTTTTGTTTAAAAAACCAGCTTATAAATTCATAACGCTGTTCTTGGTTGTTTCCTTTTATTTCTTTTTGTGTTGGAGTTTCATTTCCGTAAGACCAAGTTGGAATTGGTGCTCGAAAAGTTAAGAAGTCTTGCAAGTTTATATTATAAACTTCTGGATTACTTTCTGATTTTAATTCGGGGTACAAATCAAAGAATTTGGTGTCCCATTTTATCTTTCCTTCATTTACTAAAGTCGCAGCAATATAACCTGTGATCGTTTTTGTGATTGATCCTAAACGAAACTTGTCGTCAATTTTTGCTTTAAAAGAAGTTTGATAACGTTGAAATCCTAGGACGTCAATTTCAAAAATGGAATCTGATGAAACTACAGCGTATGCTAATTCGGGAATTTTGTATTCTTTTCGGATTTTCTCTGCCAAATCCCTGTTTTTTTGTCCATAGAAGTTGTTTATAAAACTAAAAAAGAAGGTTAAAAACAGTATTTTTTTCATTGTAGAAATGGTCAGATTTTTTAAGCAAGGTACAAGAGATTATTAGAGAAACAAATATAATAATCTGAAATTTAATTTAATAATTTTCTTACATTTGTTTTTATTGCTATCATTAAATTTTCTCTGCATGCCGCTCAAATTCAAATCTTGTTTGTTCTTTATTTTTTCATTTTTAGTTCTTTCGGGTCAATCCAAAAAGTATAAAATACATACAGTTGCCTTTTACAATTTCGAGAACCTTTACGATACTGTGGATGATGCATTTACAAATGATAATGAATGGACGCCAAATGGAGCGCAGCATTGGACAACAGAAAAATATCAGCAAAAATTAAAAAACTTAGCCAAAGCAATATCAGAAATTGGGACACCTGAAAATTCAAATGCGCCCACTTTAATCGGAGCAGCAGAGGTCGAAAATAGAAATGTTTTAGAAGATTTGATAAAAGAGCCAAAATTACAGCCATTAGATTTAGGAATTATTCACTTTGATTCACCAGATAAGCGTGGTATCGATGTGGCGCTACTTTATCAGAAAAAATATTTTAGACCGACTTCTTATTCGAATATTCCATTGATTATTTATAAAAAAGAATTTCCACAAAAAGAAGAAACAGAAGTTTTAGACGATGAAATTGAAGTTAAAAAAGAAAATAAAAATCGTGTTTTTACAAGAGACCAGCTTTTGGTTTCTGGATTTTTAGAAAATGAAGAAATTCATATTATTGTTAATCATTGGCCATCAAGATCGGGTGGAGAAAAGGCAACGAGTTTATTTCGCGAAGCAGCAGGTAAATTGAATAGAAAAATTATCGATTCATTACAGCAAATTAATCCACAAGCTAAAGTATTGACAATGGGAGATTTTAATGACGGACCATTTAATAAAAGTATAAAAGCTTGGTTAGGAGCAAAGGGCATAAAGACTGAAGTTTCAGAATTTGATGTTTTTAATCCGTTTGAAGAACTTGCCAATAAAGGTTTGGGAACTATTGCGTATCGTGATTCGTGGAATATTTTTGATCAGATTATCATGACAGCTTCTTTCGTTAAAACAGATTTTTCGACTTTTAATTTTTGGAAAGCAGGCATTTTCAACAGACCTTATCTTATTCAAAATTCAGGTGCCTATAAAGGGTATCCATTGCGAAATACACTCAGTGAAGCAGGTTTTAGTGATCACCTTCCAGTTTATGTGTATTTGATAAAAGAATTTTAATGGGATTCAGTCTCAGTTTTCAGCCACAGTAATCAGTTTAAGTAAAACTGAAAACTGCGACTGCGACTGAATACTTTTCACTACCTTAGCTTTTCATAAATTTTGAATAAAAATGGCTATAGCAAAACCTTTCAACTTAATTAAATGGATTGACGAAAACCGTCATTTATTAAAACCGCCAGTTGGAAATAAAAATCTTTACGTAGATTCTGGAGATTATATTGTAATGATTGTGGCGGGACCAAATGCAAGAAAAGATTATCATTATAACGAAACAGAAGAACTTTTTTATCAGCTAGAAGGAAGTATAAAAGTGGTAATTCAGGAAGATGGACAGCGTAAAGAAATGGAATTAAATGCAGGCGATATGTATCTGCATCCTGCAAAAGTGCCACATTCTCCTGTTCGTTCAGAAGGTTCGATCGGACTTGTAATTGAACGTAAACGTGCTGGACAAGGCTTTACAGATGGTTTGCTTTGGCATTGTGACAATTGCAATCATAAATTGTATGAAGTGTATTTTGAACTTCATAATATCGAAAAAGATTTCCTTCCTCATTTTGAACATTTCTACAATTCAGAAGAATTAAGAACGTGCGATAATTGTGGAATTGTTATGGAAACTGATCCTAGATTCACGGCTAAGAAATAATATTTTATTTGATAGAAATACGAAACGCGACAGGTTTTTAAAAACTTGCCGGGTTTATTTTGGTGTATTTTCATTCAAATAAGAAATTATTTTCTACATTTGTATCAAATATGAAACAAAAAACAATCAATTATGATACAAGAAATAATTGCATATAAAAATATAGTTGATAATATTGAAGGATTAATGGAAAAATCACCTTACAAGAAAAACTATATAATTGAAAAAGTAGGAATCCCTAGTCCAACATTCTATCGTAAACTGAAAACACAGTCATTTACTCCTGATGAAGTACTATCTATTGCTAAAATACTTTCTCCTGAAGAAAACTTTAGATTAGAATTAAAGGCAGATATTGAACAGGCTAAACGTGAGCTAGAAGAGGGGAATTTTATAACTCATGAGGATATGTTGCTTGAGTTAAAGAGAAAAGGAATAATCTAAAAAAGATCTAAGATTGTTAACGGTTTTTGTCGATTGTCATGAAACCTAATTAAATGAATTAAGTCTTTATTTATAATATAATAAAGTGATATATGCCTTGAAATTAATATTTCATTGCATTCTAAATCATTTCTAAATTTGCCTAGTAAAGGATTTTTAGAAATCAAATTAAGGATTAATAAAACTTCATTTACGAATTTTTGAGCAATTTCATTATTCCTGTAATGAATTAAATAATCTCGCGTTTTATAAAAAGTATAATTAGCTTTTGTTGACCAAACAATTTTCATCTTTCAAAAATATTTGGCTAAAATATAAAAATAAACCTACAAATAATTTGTTTTTACAAACTAAATTTCTTCCCCTGTTCAGGATAGATAATCTTCAATCCTAAATCATTTTGAGCTTTTAACTGCTCTTTAATTTTTGCAATATTCTTTGCAGGCGGTTTCAAATGTGTGATGATAATTTTAAAGTTTTCAAGAGAACCTTTTCCTGCTAAATCCTCTAGGACATGAAGTTCTTTCATTAAATAATTCGGAGTCAAATGGCCAAATAAAAATTTGTCAGGCTGTTCGTTAGGAAACGAAACTTCAATAAAAATTCCTTTTAATTGTTTGGCCTTTACCAATGGAGCAATGGCTGTCCATAACTCACGAAGATTGTTGCTTTTTTCTACTTCATCTGGTCCTGTATCTCCTAAATATAATGCATAATCATTCTCATTTTTAATTAAAAAAGCAGTACTCTCAAACGGATTAACATGGCTAAGAGAAAAAGCTTTAACCGTCATTTTGGTATTAGTTAAAGGAGTTTCTTCAGTCAGATTTAAAATCTGAAAATGATATTTTTTTAAAGGAAAGCCAGGACCTGCATCTCCAAAATTAGCCCAAGTCTGATCGTTGAAATAATGATTTTCCATCATTTCCATACATTTATTCGTTGCATAAACCGTTTTAGAAGAATCGGCAGGAGAGTTTATAATCAAACCCGAAACATGATCCAAATGCGCGTGGGAAATCAAATATCCTTTGATGTATTTTCGTAAAACTTCGCTTGTGGAAACTTTAAAAGTTTTCTTTTCAATCGCTTTTTCGATTCCAGCATTTACAGTTCCAGCGTCAAGACAGATATAATCGGTTGTGTTTGATGGAGCTATTAAGTAAGCTGAAAGATTTTTTTCATCAATACCGCCCATTACTCCTAATGGAACTACTGAAAAGGAAGTTTTTGCTTTTTGAGAAAATATATTGGTTGTTACTAAAAGAAAACAAAGCAGAAGCCTAATGTACGAGGTCATATTTTTAATTTTAAGTAATGCAAATTTCATTAAATAAATTCAATATTGAAGTTTTGTTTCTGTTAATACTATAAAATAAACTTAAATTTACGTTCATTTATGAATTAACTTCAATCGGAAATTAATTCTAAAACAATATCTTTACATTAAAAATATAACAATTCTAACCAAAAAAGTTACAATGACAACAATAGCATCGCAATTTGGAATGAAGGAAGCTCTTGAAAAATTGGGCATCAAGACAATAAATGAAGGAACATCAACAGGAATTAATAATTTTTCATCTGGAGAAATCTTAGAGAGTTATTCGCCAGTTGACGGAAAATTAATTGCTTCGGTAAAAATGTCAACTGCTGAGGATTACGAAAAAGCAATTCAAACAGCTGCAGAAGCATTTAAAACTTTTAGATTGATTCCAGCGCCACAGCGTGGTGAAATTGTACGTCAGTTTGGAGAAAAATTAAGACAAAATAAAGATGCTCTTGGTAAATTGGTTTCTTACGAAATGGGAAAATCATTTCAGGAAGGTCTTGGAGAAGTTCAGGAAATGATAGATATCTGCGATTTTGCAGTTGGTTTATCTCGTCAGCTTCACGGATTAACAATGCATTCTGAAAGGCCAGGACATAGAATGTACGAGCAATATCATCCGTTGGGAATTGTTGGAATCATTTCAGCATTTAATTTTCCAGTCGCGGTTTGGTCTTGGAACACAGCTTTAGCATGGATTTCTGGTGATGTTTGCGTTTGGAAACCTTCTGAAAAAACACCTCTTTGCGGTATTGCTTGCCAGAATATTATAGCTCAGGTTATTAAAGAAAACAATCTTCCAGAGGGAATTTCGTGTTTAATAAACGGAGATTACAAAATAGGAGAGTTGTTGACTGCAGATACTCGTATTCCGCTTATTTCTGCAACAGGTTCAACTAGAATGGGGAAAATTGTTGCGCAGACTGTAGCAGGAAGATTAGGTAAATCTTTATTAGAATTAGGTGGAAACAATGCTATTATTGTTACTCCAGATGCCGATATTAAGATGACAGTTATCGGTGCAGTTTTCGGAGCTGTTGGAACGGCTGGACAGCGTTGTACTTCAACTCGTCGATTGATTATTCACGAAAGTATTTATGATAAAGTAAAAGATGCATTGGTGGCAGCTTACAAACAGTTAAGAATCGGAAATCCGCTTGATGAAAACAATCATGTTGGACCGCTAATTGATACTCATGCTGTAGAAATGTATGCGGCTGCCTTAAATAAAGTGGTAGCCGAAGGTGGAAAAATTTTGGTAGAAGGTGGAGTGCTTTCTGGTCAAGGTTATGAAAGCGGTTGTTATGTAAGACCTGCGATTGCCGAAGCGGAAAATTCATTTGAAATTGTACAGCATGAAACTTTTGCTCCAGTTTTATACTTAATTAAATATTCTGGAGAAGTAGAAAATGCAATCGAAATTCAAAACGGTGTTGCTCAAGGATTATCTTCTGCAATTATGACGAATAATTTACGTGAAGCCGAAAGATTTTTATCTGCAACAGGCTCTGACTGTGGAATTGCAAACGTAAATATCGGAACTTCTGGTGCAGAAATTGGCGGTGCTTTTGGTGGTGAAAAAGAAACTGGAGGCGGACGTGAATCAGGTTCAGATGCTTGGAAAATATATATGAGACGTCAAACCAATACAATCAATTATACTACAAATCTTCCGTTAGCGCAGGGAATTAAATTTGATTTGTAATTCATATTATCAGAAATAAAAAAGGCTTCCAAATTTGGAAGCCTTTTTCGTTAAGTTAGTTTTATTTTTTAATAAGTGTTTGGTTTATTGATCCATCAACAGTAATAATTTTGGCTAAATAAGTACCAGGAATTAAACTGCTTGTATCAATACTCTCAGAGTTTCCAGAATTAATTACCAAGTTTCCAGAAATGTTGTATATAAGCACACTCTGAACTTTTTGTTCTGGATCTGATAAGAATAAAGTGCTTGAAACTGGATTTGGATATAAAACTATTTTTGATGATTCTGTACTTTCTTTTGCAGTAGTTTCAGCTCCAACAGCCATTCTTAAAGTACTTCCGCTATAAACAGTGCTAATGTAAAATAAGTTGGCAACAGAACCTTTTGTTATGGTATGCGAACCAGCTGCAATTGATGCGGTTACAATACCAGCAGATGCAGTATAAGAAACGTTATCTACTTTAATAGTTCCAGTAAAGCTCGAATCGAAAACTAAAGTTAAAGTAGACGCACTTGTTGTTGTATACGTTATAGATGTGCTTGATTCTATTTTTAAACGCTCTGTTAATGTTAATCCGTTGTAAGTTACAGATCCAGGAGTTGAATTCATGTTTCCTGTAATAGAGTAGAATGTACTTGTTTTGCCAGATGTTGTAAAATTATGTAATTCAGATCCGCCACCTGAACTTGTAGTAACTGTTATTGTTCCTGATGCAGTTACAGGAGTTCCTGCGCTTCCTGAAGTTGTTACAGAATAAGATACGTTTGCAGTTGGAGTTCCTGTGATAGTTATCGTTTTTGCTGTTGTATTTTTTACAAAAGACAATCCAGAAGCAGGTAATCCTGTTACAGATGCGTCTGTAGCATTTCCACCCCAAGTAAATACAATCGAAGCAATAGCAGTTCCAGAAGAAACGGTTTGGCTATTATTTCCTGTTGAAGTTAAAGTTTGGTTTCCAGCAGCAGTAACTGTTACAGTTCCTGAACCAGTGGCTGGGGAACCACTAGTTCCAGAAGTTGCAATTGAGTACGAAACTGTTGCAGTTGGCGTACCAGAAATAGTTATCGTTTTAGCTGTAGTATTTTTTACAAAAGTCAATCCAGAAGCTGGCAATCCAGTTACGGTTGCATCAGTTGCATCTCCTCCCCATGTAAATACTATTGAAGAAATTGCAGTACCGCTTGCAACAGTTTGATTGTTGTTTGAAGCAGAAGTCAAAGTTAGAGTCTGCGTTCCAGCAGGCGGATTTCCTTCACCTTGTACAGCAACTAAAGTTCCTGAATAGTTTGTAAGAGCTGTTTTCAAAGCTGTAATAACTAAAGAAGAAGTATCATCTGTAGCATTGTTAAATGTCCATTTTAGATCTCCACCAGATACACGTCCTGCATATTGAGTTGTTTTTGTTTTCGCAGCAGCAGGAGTATCGATAGTTAGATTTTTTACATACAAATTAGCATCTGTATCAAAGTTGTTGTAGGTATTTGCACCCGATTTAGATTTTACAGCACTGCTTACCACTTCTCCTCTTGTTGTAGCTACATAAGCATCGAAATCTGTTGTTGAGCTTATTTTTCCTGCGATGTTATACAAAGGATTAGGATCGTTGTATGCTACAAAACGCATGTTGTTTGTTCCATTAGAAGCGTCAAAAGTATTGTTGAAAGCTTTAATGCTTCCTCCAGCTTCACCAGAGAATGTTCCCATTGTTCCGGCATTATTCACTTGATTGGCTTCGTCCCAAATGTCAGAACCTTGAAGAGAAGTTAACATTGGATGTTTGCTGTTTCTGTAATAATTTCCTTCAACGAAAAGAGAAGAACCTAGAGTTGAACCTGCACCATATTTAGAAACTCCGTCATAATAGTTGTTGTAAATATGTGCTGAATAATAGCGCACACGCGGGTGACGAGAATCGGAGTGATCAAACCAGTTATGGTGGTACGTGATGTACAATCCTGAAGTTGTTCCTTCGCTTAAGCCTAAAAGACTTGCTTTTCCGTTATCCCAAAAGTGGTTGTAAGATAATGTAATATAAGTTGAAGTTTTATTGTCTAATGCTCCGTCACCTTTTATCTGGTCGGCATCGCTTCCTGCATTTCCGTAAAATAAATCACAGTTGTGAACCCATACGTGATCATTGTCCTGCTGCATTCCTACATTATCTCCTGCAGTACTATTACAGTTCATAAAACCAAGGTTGCTTACTTCTATATTTGAAGCCGATTTTAATCTAACTCCCCATCCGTTCGCTACAGCGTCGTCACCAATACCTTCAATTGTTACATAGCTAGAAGCATTGTTTGCATTTTCAATAACTACGTCGCCACCTTCCATAACCGTCATATCAGTGATATTTCCAATTAAACGAATGATAAATGGACGCGTATCTTTTCCTTTTTTAATGGCGTAAAGAATATTTTGAAGACCAACGCAAGGATTTGCGCTAGCTCCAGTAATATTCATCGAAATTGTGTTTTTGGTATTTTGTGTAATGTAAAGGATTACAGCATTGTCTTTAGGAGTTCCGTCAGCTTTGTATCCTCCAGGAACACGTCCGCCTTCAAAAGCAAATCCATTTCTGTCGTGTGCGGCTACTGTTAAATTGCCTGTTGTAGCTCCAGTTCCTTCAGTACCGTTTACAACAGGTTTTACTTTTACAGTATAAGTTCCAGCTTTAAGACCTGGAATATCAGCACGAAAATAAGAACCATAACTTCTAATAAGCTGGTCATCTATTTTTTGGTCTGTAAATCCGTTTCCTGTATAATACACATTGTAGGTTTGGGCACCACTGACTGGTTGCCATTTTACAAAAGCAGATTCTAGCCAGCCAGAAGCTTCATTAATTTGAATGGTTTGGGCCCATAATTGAACTGTCATAAGAAAGACAGCCACGAAAAGTAGGTTTTTTTTCATAAGGTTTGTTTAAGATAGTTAATATAATAAGTAAGTGGTTTTTACTTACGATTCCAAGTGGTTTAATTGTAATCGATTACACAAAATTATATATTAATTTTTAATAGTATAATTTTTTTACTAAAAAAAAGAGGATACTTAAATTATTTAGCTTTTAAAATGTTAAAAATGTAATAAATTGCATTGATTGTAATTTATTACATATAATCAATTAATTGTGGAAAGCCGTATTTTTCTCGCTTTTAACAATTCGAAAAGTTTAAACAAAATGGAGATTGAGAGTCTGTAATTTTTTTTATTGCAATAAATTACATTTTAAATTTTGTAGGAAATAGATTCTTTTCATGTTTTGAATAGCAGATTATTCCTAGAAGTTTTGATGTTTATAATCAGAAAAATAATTGGTTGAAATAAAAAAGCCTTTCTGATTTTACTCAAAAAGGCTTTTGGATTATTTAAAAGAGACTGTTAGTCTTTACTCGAAAGTTTTGATAAAAGTCTTAAGAATTCGATATACAACCAAACCAATGTAATCATTAATCCCATTGCCCCGTACCATTCCATGAATTTTGGCATTTTTTCTCTTGCGCCTTTTTCAATTAAGTCAAAATCTAAGAAAAGGTTAAGAGCTGCTATAATGATAACAAAAACACTAATACCAATGCTCATCATAGAATTTCCGTAGTGAACAGGAGTCCAGCTTGTAAACATAGAGACAACCCAAGAAATTAAATAATATGTAGCAATTGCTAATGTTGCCGCAACGACAACAGATTTAAATTGTTCCGTAACTTTAACTATTCTAAATTTATACAAACCAAGACAAACCAAGAAAGTAACCAAAGTTGCTCCAACTGCATTAATTACAATTCCAGGAAATTTTAATTCAAATATTGCAGAAATACCTCCTATGAATAATCCTTCAAATAATGCATATCCTGGAGCTAGGTAAGGAGACAGCTGTGGTTTGAACGAAGAAACCAATACTAAAATGAAACCAACAATTGCTCCTCCAATTGTAGGCAACATCGGGTTCATTCCGTTAAAAGTCATCCACCATGTTACCATAGCAGCACCGCATAAAATAAGGAATAAGATTGCTGTTTTGTTGATTGTTCCAGATACCGTCATTTCTTGATTGTAATCAATAATCTGAGCTTGGTGTACTTCTGTTCTTGGTTCAGCATTTGATGAAAAACGCTTACTGTTTAAAAATGGATTTTTTGAATTAAAGTTCATATTTTAATACATTTAATTGAACTCAAATATATGGAGATTTTTTGAAGTGTAATTATTGGAAAGAATTTTTTAACATGAATTTCTGTTCTTATGTAAGGCATAAAAAAAATCCATTAAAAATTAATTTAATGGATTTCTAAATATTTTTAATTAAGAAATTATCTTATTTCAATAAGTCTAAAACTAATGATGGAAATAAGCCTAATGCAATGTTTAAAACAATTGATACCACAGCTGTAGCATAAATAAGGAATGGTTTTCCTGTTCTTTCTTGATTAGGTTCTTTAGAATACATTGCGATGATCAGTTTGAAATAATACCCAACACTAATGATTGAGTTGATCACAGCAACAATTACTAAACCAATATATCCTGCTTGAATAGTTTGGTTGAATAAGAATAGTTTAGCAAAGAATCCAGAGAAAATAGGAATTCCGGCCATTGATAATAACGAAGCTGTAAGAACAGCAGCCAATAGCGGATTTGTTTTTCCTAAACCGTGGAAGTTTGTAATATCTTCATTATCTTGATCTCTGCAAACATATAAGATTACACTAAAAGCTGCGATCCCTGCCAATGCATAAGCAGCAGTATAATATAATAGAACTCCAGCAGAAGCAGAAACAGTCAATAATGTCATTAACATGAAACCTGCATGAGAGATTCCTGAGAAAGCAAGCATACGTTTTACGTTTACTTGTCTTAATGCCATAATATTACCTACAGACATTGAAGCGATAGAGATAATAACTACAATAACTTCAAACGTATGTAAAAGATCTTGGTTTTCTAAAGAAGAAATCACGTTCATTCCAGAAATCAACTTAAATAAAGTTGCAATAGCTACTACTTTTGCTAAAGTACTCATTAAAGCTGTTGTTAGAGCTGGAGAACCTTCGTACACGTCTGGAGCCCAGAAGTGGAAAGGAACAGCCGCAACTTTAAATAACATTCCGATAATCATTAAAATTAATCCAATAGGAAACCAGATTGGTAATTCTGCAGATAAAGCGCTTTCGTGGATTTCACTTATATCAAAAGTTCCCATTGCTCCGTAAATCAAACAGATTCCGAATAAGATAATTCCAGAAGCAAAAGATCCCATTAAGAAATATTTCATACCTGCTTCGTTACTTTTTATATTCAAACGGTCGCTAGCAGCTAAAACATATAATGCAATAGACAAGATTTCGATTCCTAAGAAGAACATGGCTAAGTTTCCAAAAGAAACCATCGCTACAGCTCCAGCTAGTAAGAAAACTTTAATAGCAACATAATCAGAAATTTTCGTTGGGTGATTATGGTAAAAATTATGACTTAATGCTACAAGGAAAATAGTCAAAACGATAAACAATGATGAAAAAGCTGTAGAAAACTTACTCACTGCTATCATGTTGTTGTAATAACTTTGTTCTGCTCCAAATTCACAGTAATTAAGTGCCAATACGCCTAATAAACCCAAAATGGTAATAGGAACGATCGCCTTTCTTAAATTAAGAATTTCAAACAATAGGCAGAAAATACCCAATCCTGTTATAGCTATTAATGTATTCATTTTTATCTTTTTGATTTAGGATTTCAATTTTAAGCTTAAATCCTAATTTATTTTTTGTTTAAAATATTAGTTCTTATTGATAACTTGTAAAATGTTTTCCAAGCTTGGTGTAATCAAATCTGTGATTGGTTTTGGATAGAAACCAAAGAATAATAAAACTGCAATAATTACAGCAAATGAAATTCCTTCGTTAAGCGTAACATCTGCAAAAGCTTTAGAATTAGTTTCTCCTAACATTACATGCTGGAACATTCTTAGCATATAGTAAGCACCTAGAATAATAGTAGTACCGCCAAGAATAGCAAACCAGATATTGATTTGAGATAAACTGTATAATACTGTAAACTCTCCAACGAAGTTAAATGTACTTGGTAATGCAACAGAAGCTAATACTAAGATTAAAAACATCGATGTGAATTTTGGAGATTGAGCACGGATTCCGCCCATTTCACCAATTTCTCTAGTTTCGTATCTTCTGAAAATTACTTCAGCAGCAAAAAACAATCCTACCACAACAAAACCGTGAGCGATCATTTGCATGACTGAACCTCTAAAACCATCAAGAGTCAAAGTGTAAGATCCAGCAGCAATTAATCCAACGTGAGCAAGAGAAGAATAAGCTAATAGTTTTTTCAAATCTTTTTGTCTCAACGCTACAATTGAACCATAGATTACACCTGCAATTCCTAAAGCAATAAAAATATGCATGTATTCTTTAGCCGCGATTGGTGCAAGTGGCAATTGCCAACGTAGAACACTGTACAATCCCATTTTTAGCATGATACCAGATAAAAGCATTGTTCCAACTGTTGGCGCTTTTTGGTACACATTTGCCTGCCAAGTGTGGAAAGGAATAATTGGAATTTTGATAGCATAAGCTAAGAAGAAAGCCAAGAAAATCCAGAATTGCTCGCAAGCAGATAAGTTTACTTTGTATAAATCTTCGATTAAGAAAGAACCAGCTTTTGTGTATAAATAAATAAAAGCAGTCAACATGAATAACGAACCAGCAAGTGTGTAAATAAAGAATTTAACCACTGCTTTTCTGCGTTCTTCAGCATCGCCATTACCCCAAATCAAAGCAATAAAGTAGATTGGAATAAGTGCTAACTCCCAGAAAATGTAGTATAAAAGACCGTCAGCTGCTAAGAAAGTTCCCGCCATAGCAAAAGCCATAAACAAGATTAATCCATAAAAGCCTTTTGCATTTTTATATTCATTTCCAAAAGAAGAAAATATAATAATCGGAGTTAAAGCTGCAGTTAATAAAACCATTGCAAGCCCAAGTCCGTCACCATTTAAAGCGAAAGAAATTTTTGGCTGATTGATCCAGCTGCTGATTACGCTGATATTTTCGCCAGCATTATAATTATTCAATAATACAATTGAACATCCTAAAGCTGCTAAACTAAATAATAAAGCAACTTTTGAAGCTAGTTTGTCACCAGAAAAATAAGTGGCAAATGCACCAATTAAAAGTATAATTAATATAGTAGAAACGTTCATAGTAATAATATTATTGAGCTAAAAATATATAGGAAACAATTGCGCAAAGTCCTAAAACAAAAACAAATAGATATAATCCTATACTTCCGGTTTGTAATTTTTTTCCTTGGAAAGCAATTTCGTTTGCTATTTTACCTAATCCAAAAACAAGAGCAGATAATCCTGTCTCGATATAGTCTCTAAAGAATTTAGATAAACTATTAATTGGCTGAACAAATACTGCATCGTAAACTTCGTCTACATAATATTTGTTGTATAAAACTTTGCTTAAACCAGTAATGTTTTCATCAGATTCAGGAACATTATCTTGTTTAAAGTATTTAACGTAAGCAATTAAAATTCCTAGTAATCCACCTAGAACTGCAACACCCATTAAAGTGTATTCAGTTGTGCCTAAATGGTGTTCTTCTCCAGCTACTTTCGTGAAAAGAGGAGCAAGGTATCCATTTAACCAGCTGTTTCCAGGTAAACTGATCAATCCTCCAAAAGTTGCCAAAATAGCTAAGATGATAAGCGGAATAGTAATTAATGAACCACTTTCGTGTAAGTGATGTTTTTGTTCTTCAGTACCTCTAAATTCTTTGAAGAAAGTCAAGAACATTAAACGGAACATATAAAAAGCTGTCATGATTGAAGCAACTGATCCAACAACGTATAGTGGAATACTGTGGTGGAAAGCTGTCAATAAAATTTCGTCTTTAGAAAAGAATCCTGAGAAAAATGGAACTCCAGAAATTGCTAATGAAGAAATTAACATGGTCCAGAAAGTGATTGGCATCGCTTTACGCAAACCTCCCATGTTACGCATATCTTGCTCTCCGTGTAATCCGTGAATTACAGATCCAGATCCTAAGAATAAACAAGCTTTAAAAAAAGCGTGAGTAATTACGTGGAAAACCGCTACTTCATAAGCTCCAAATCCTAATGCTAAGAACATTAAACCTAATTGTGAAACTGTAGAGTAAGCCAATACTTTTTTGATATCGGTTTGAACTAATCCAATTGTAGCAGCAACCAATGAAGTGATAGCTCCAATAATTGCAATTACAGATTGAACATCTGTTGCAAGGTCAAAAACAAAGTTTAATCTTGTTACCATAAAGATACCAGCAGTAACCATCGTAGCCGCGTGGATTAATGCAGAAACTGGAGTTGGTCCAGCCATCGCATCAGGTAACCAAGTGTATAACGGAATCTGAGCAGATTTACCGCAAGCTCCAATAAACAAACATAAAGCCGCTAAAGAAAGTAATGGTAAATTTAAGTTAGTAGCTCCAGCAATTGCCGTTTTTAAAGTTGCATAATCTAATGTCGAGAACATCGTTCCGATGATGAACATTCCGATTAGAAGACCTAAATCTCCAATTCTGTTCATGATGAAAGCTTTTTTCGCGGCATCATTGTATTCTTGGTTTTTATACCAAAATCCAATTAATAGGTAAGAACAAAGTCCAACACCTTCCCATCCAATGAAAAGAACCAATAAGTTGCTTCCAATTACAAGTGTAATCATGAAGAAAACGAATAGATTTAAATAGGCAAAAAACTTGTGCATATTTTCATCATCGTGCATGTAACTGATAGAGTATAAGTGAATCAAAGATCCGATTCCAGTTACAAAAAGTAACCAAAGAACAGATAATTGATCTAATAAAAATCCAAGATTGATTTTTAAGTTGCTAATTTGAATCCAATCAAATAAAGTAACTTCGATTCCTTTTCCAGTCGAAGTTATTTGATTAAAAAGTAAAAGAGAAACTACAAAAGAAATTGCTACGGCAATAGTTCCGATTGCACCAGAAACTGTTTTTCCTAAGCTTTTTCCAAAAAAGACATTTACTAGAAAACCTAGTAAAGGAGTTAAAACTAAAATTAAAGCTAAATTGGTATCCATTTCTGATTATCCTTTTAAATTTTTTAAATTATCGATACTGATTGATCCGATATTTCTAAAGATAGAAACTAAAATGGCCAATCCTACCGCAACTTCGGCTGCAGCAACCGCCATCGAGAAGAACACAAAAACTTGTCCTTGTGCATCTTGATGATAAGTTGAAAAAGCAACAAATAAAAGGTTTACCGCATTCAACATAATTTCGATAGACATGAAAACGATAATAGCATTTCGTCTGTACAATACACCAAAAATACCAATACAGAAAAGTACAACACTTAAAAAGATGTAGTTTTCAATACCTATTTGATTTAATATATTACCCATTATTTATTTAATTTTTCTTTTTTAGACAATAGAACTGTTCCAATCATAGCAACCAAAAGTAAGATCGAAGCAAATTCAAAAGGAACCATATACTCGTCCAATAGGATTTTACCTAAAACTTTAATTGATTGGAAATCTTCTCCAGTAGAATCGTATTCACCAACAATTGGTTTCGAATTAATAAAGATTGCAATTAAAACAATCAATATTAAACAGAAAGACACAATAGCGCCTAAACGTGTAATTCTAGGACGGTGAACTTCTCGCTGTTCGTTCAGGTTCATCAACATGATCGTAAACAGGAACAGAATCATAATAGCTCCGGAGTAGACTATTATATGTACAACAGCTAAGAACTGAGAATTTAATAGTAAATAATGACCAGCAATAGAAAAGAAACAGATCACTAAGTAAATAGCCGAGTGAATCGGGTTTCTGCTGAAAATAGTCAAGAAAGCAGTAATAACGGTAATAAACGCTAAAAAGCAAAAGATAACTTGAATAGTTGTTGCGTGTGCAAAATCAGGAATATGTATCATTTAGTTCGCGTTTTTAAGTTGAGCATTTTTCAAAGCCATTTCTAAAGGCATTACTAATTTATCTTTCCCGAAAATGAAATCTTCTCTATTGTAGTTAGCAGGAACCAATACTTTAGATTCTGTTAAGTAAATAGCGTCTTTTGGACAAGCTTCTTCACATAAACCACAGAAAATACAACGAAGCATATTGATTTCGTATATCTCAGCGTATTTTTCTTCTCTATATAAGTGTTTTTCATCAGGCTTACGTTCTGCAGCTTTCATAGTGATCGCTTCAGCAGGACATGATAATGCACATAATCCGCAAGCAGTACAGTTTTCACGGCCTTGCTCATCGCGTTTCAACATGTGCTGACCACGGTAAACTGGACTCATTTCACGAACCTGTTCTGGGTAATGAATGGTAACTTTTTTTCTGAAAAGGTGTTTTACAGTAATAAATAAACCTTTTACAATCGCCACAAGATACAATCGTTCAACAAAAGACATCTCCTTATTTGAGACCACCTTTTTTCTACCCGATAATGATATAGTTTCTATTGACATTTTTACTATTATAGTTTATGATTTACAATTTGATATCAATCAAATTCAAAATCTATTTTGTTTTTATTTGAAGCTTGTTACGGTTCTTAGAATCCTAAAGCTGCTGCAATATCGTGTCTTAAAATAACAACGCCCGTAATCATGATATTAATAATCGAAAGCGGAATTAAAATTCTCCAGCCTAAGTTCATTAATTGGTCATATCTAAATCTTGGAATAGTCCAACGTACCCACATGTAGAAGAATATGAAGAAACATATTTTTATAAATAATGCTCCAATTCCTAATAAGTTAGCTGTATTTACGCCTACATTTTCTACCATCCATTGCATTCCTGGGTAGTTGTATCCACCGAAGAATAATACAGAAATAATAGTAGAAGAGATAAACATACTTGCATATTCAGCAAATAAATAGAATCCCATTTTCATTGATGAATATTCTGTATGGTAACCTCCAATTAACTCGTTTTCACATTCTGCTAAGTCAAATGGAGTTCTGTTTGTTTCTGCAAACGAACAGATTAAGAAAATTAAGAATGATAACGGCTGATAAAAAACATTCCAGTTCATTCCTTGCTGCTGTAATGAGATTTCTTTTAAACTCATTGTTCCAGTCATCATCAATAAAGCAATAATTGATAATCCCATTGCAATTTCGTAAGAAACCATTTGAGAAGCTGCACGTATAGCTCCCATCAAAGAGAATTTGTTGTTAGAAGCCCATCCACCAATCATGATGCCGTAAACTCCTACAGAAAGAACTCCGAAAATGTATAATAAAGCAATATTTACGTCGGTAGCTTGAAGAATAATGTCTCTTCCAAAAAGATGCAAACGATCTCCCCACGGAATTACAGCACTTGTCATCAAGGCTGTACTCATCGCGATTGCAGGTCCAACTACGAATAAAAATCTATTTGGCGTATTTGGGAAAAACTCTTCTTTAGAGAATAATTTCATACCATCTGCAAGCGGCTGTAATAATCCCCCCCATCCAGCACGGTTTGGTCCAACACGATCCTGCAAGAAAGCAGCAACTTTACGTTCTGCCCAAGTAGAATACATTGCCATAATCATTGTTACCGCAAAAACGACAACAATAACAACACTCTTTTCTATAATAAATGCACTTTCCATTTCTTATTGTTTTTGGTCTTTATCAGTTAATGGAATTGCTGCCATACTAATTTTTTTACGGTCGATATCTCTACCTAAAAGAATGTTCTTTTCTGTATCGATGGTAACTTTCTCTAATCTTTGAGTGTAGTTGTTTTGGTTGATTACAGAGTCTTTTTCAAATTCTCTTGGTCCTTCAATTACCCAGTCATTTACATCTTTGTGGTCAAAACGGCAGCTGTTGCAAATGAATTCTTCAACTTCATGGTACTCGTCTTTACGACCAGTTACACGCTGAATTTCTCCACCAAACATCCAAACTGTAGTTTTACCGCAACATCCTGGAGTTGTACACTCTCTGTGCGCATTATAAGGTTTGTTAAACCAAACTCTTGATTTAAAACGGAAAGTTTTGTCTGTTAAAGCTCCAACTGGGCAAACGTCAATCATGTTTCCAGAAAACTCATTGTCGATTGCTTTAGAAATACCAGTTGAAATATTAGCGTGATCACCACGGTCTAATACTCCGTGAACTCTGTTGTCTGTCAATTGATCTGCAACTTGTACACATCTCTGGCATAAAATACAACGGTTCATGTGAAGTTGAATATTTGGACCAATATCTTCCGGTTCAAATGTTCTTTTTTCTTCGATGTAACGTGATTTCGGATTTCCGTGCTCAAAACTTAAATTCTGTAAATCACATTCTCCAGCCTGGTCACAAATAGGACAGTCTAATGGGTGATTGATTAATAAAAATTCTGTTACAGATTTACGAGCCTCAGTTACTCTTGCAGACGACTTGCTGTTTACTTCCATACCATCCATACATCCTGTTACACAAGATGCCATTAATTTTGGCATTGGTCGTGGGTCAGCTTCACTACCTTTAGAAACTTCAACTAAACAACAACGACATTTACCGCCGCTGCCTTTTAATTTTGAGTAATAGCACATGGCTGGCGGCACCAAATCTCCACCAATCATACGTGCAGCCTGCAGGATCGTTGTTCCTGGTTCTACGTCTATACTTTGACCGTCTATGGTTACTTTCATCTCTTTATGATTTGAATGTTGAAAGTCGGAATATTGAAAAGAATTGCTGTCCTTTTTAACATTATGAACTTTATAACTTTCTGCTTTTTATATTATACGACTACTTTACCGCCAACTAAATGTTTTACTTGTGAAAAAGGTTCAGCGACAAAGTGATCTCTATTTTTGATTTTTTCAGGGAAACGAACGTGATATTCGAACTCATCTCTAAAGTGACGAATTGCCGCAGCTACTGGCCAGGAAGCAGCATCACCAAGTGGACAGATTGTGTTTCCTTCAATTTTGCTTTGAATGCTCCACAATAATTCGATATCTTCTTCACGGCCTTGACCGTTTTCGATTCTCCATAAGATTTTTTCTAACCATCCTGTTCCTTCACGGCAAGGCGTACATTGCCCGCAAGATTCGTGGTGGTAGAAACGGGCAAAGTTCCAAGTGTTTCTAACGATACAAGCTGTATCGTTGTAAACAATAAATCCTCCAGAACCTAACATAGATCCAGTAGCAAAACCACCATCGCTAAGAGATTCGTAAGTCATTAAACGATCTTCGCCGTTTGCTGTTTTGAAAATCAAATCAGCAGGTAAGATTGGCACAGATGAACCTCCAGGTACAAATGCTTTTAGTGGACGATCAGAAGACATTCCTCCTAGATATTCATCAGAATTCATGAATTCGTCAACACTTAATCCTAATTCAATTTCGTAAACTCCAGGATTTTTGATATGTCCAGAAGCAGAAATTAATTTAGTTCCAGTAGAACGTCCGATACCAATTTTTGCATAATCATCACCAGAATTGTTTACAATCCATGGCACAGTCGCAATAGTTTCAACGTTGTTTACTACAGTTGGATTTGCCCAAAGACCAGAAACCGCTGGGAAAGGTGGTTTAATACGAGGATTTCCTCTTTTACCTTCCAATGATTCGATTAATGCTGTTTCTTCTCCACAGATATAAGCTCCAGCTCCACAGTGAACGTGAAGTTCAAGATCATAACCTGTTCCTAATATATTTTTTCCTAACCATCCGGCAGCTTTTGCTTCGGCGATTGCTCTTTCTAAGATTTTAAAAACCCACATATATTCTCCACGGATGTAGATATAAGATAGGTTGGCACCCAAAGCGTAGCTCGAAGTAATCATTCCTTCGATCAATAAGTGAGGAATAAATTCCATCAAATAACGATCTTTGAATGTTCCAGGCTCAGACTCGTCGGCATTACAAACTAAGTGTCTTGGTCTTCCTGATTTTTTATCAATAAAGCTCCATTTCATTCCGGCAGGGAAACCCGCACCACCACGACCACGTAATCCTGATTTTTTTACTTCTTCAGTAACTTCATCTGGAGTAAGTGTTTTTAAAGCTTTTTCTACAGAAGCGTAACCACCATTTTGGCGATACACTTCGTAGGTTTTAATTCCAGGAATATTGATTTTATCTAATAATATTTTTTGTGACATCTTATTTATCGTGTAATATTATTTTATCATCTCTACAATCAGCAATGATCTGATCGATTTTCTCTTCTGTCAGTTTCTCTTTGTAGAAATCTCCCAACTGCATCATTGGAGCGTATCCGCAAGCACCTAAACATTCTACACCAGCAATAGTGAACATTCCGTCTGGAGTTGTTTCACCCATTTTAATGCCCAATTTTTCAGAAGTATAATCCATTAAATCTTCGGCACCACGTAAGCAGCAACAAGAAGTCTGGCAGAATTCAAACATGTACTTGCCAATTGGCTTCTGGTTGAACATCGTATAGAAAGTAACCACTTCATAAACCTCGATTGGTTTTATCTGAAGAATCTCGGCAACTTTATCTTGCAATTCAATACTAAGCCAGTTGTTGTGTGCATCCTGAACTTCGTGCAAAACAGGCAATAAAGCCGATTTTTGTTTGCCCTCAGGATAATGACTGATTAATTCATTGATGCGGTTCATCAATGCCTCAGTCATGTTTATTTCTTGTTTGTAATGTTTACGTTCCATTTTTAATTTTAGATTTCAGATTTTAGATTTTAGATTTTTTCAATCTTTGTCTACAATCTATGATTCTTCAATCATTGTTTAAGTTTTAGATTCTTCAATCTGAATTTTTCAATTCCTAATTATAATTTTAAATCTAAATTCTAAAATCTGCATCCTCATTCAGCAATCTAAAATCTATAATCTAAAATCTATAATCTGTTAGGCGTCTAATTCTCCTGCAATTACGTTCAAACTTGAAAGGATGATAATTGCATCAGAAAGCATGGCACCTTTAATCATTTCTGGGAATGCTTGATAATAAATAAAGCATGGTCTTCTGAAATGTAATCTATATGGAGTTCTACTTCCGTCTGTTACCAAATAGAAACCGATTTCTCCATTTCCTCCTTCTACAGGGTGATAGATTTCTGCAACTGGTACAGGAACTTCTCCCATTACGATCTTAAAGTGATAAATTAAAGATTCCATAGATGTGTAAACATCTTCTTTTGGAGGAAGGTAGTAATCTGGAACTTCAGCATGGTATTCGTTTCCAGGAGGCATTTTTTCTAAAGCCTGACGAATAATGCTTAAACTTTCCCAAACTTCAGCATTACGAACACAGAAACGATCATAAGTGTCTCCTGATTTTCCAACAGGAACAATAAAATCAAAATCTTCGTAAGATGAGTAAGGTTGTGCAACACGTACATCATAATCAACGCCTGCAGCACGTAAGTTTGGACCTGTAAATCCGTAAGCCATTGCTTTTTCAGCAGTGATTCCACCAACATTTACAGTTCTATCAAGGAAAATTCTATTTCTCTCAAATAAGTTTTGGAATTCTTCCCAAACTGGTGGGAATTCTTCTAAGAATTTGTCTAGCTTTTTGAAAACTTCTGGAGACCAGTCTCTTTCAAAACCACCAATTCTTCCCATATTTGTAGTCAGACGAGCTCCACAAATTTCTTCGTAGATCTCGTAGATTTTCTCTCTAAATTGGAAAACGTATAAGAAACCAGTATACGCACCAGTATCAACACCCAAAATCCCGTTACAGATGATATGGTCTGTAATACGAGCCAACTCCATAACGATAACTCTTAAATATTGAGCTCTTTTAGGAACTTCAATGCCCAATAGTTTTTCTACTGTCATCCACCATCCCATATTATTAATAGGAGATGAACAATAGTTCATACGGTCTGTAAGAGGTGTAATTTGATAAAAAGGACGATTTTCGGCAATTTTTTCGAATGCTCTATGGATGTAGCCAATAGTTGGCTCAGCTTCAAGAATTTTTTCACCATCCATCAGTAGGATATTTTGGAAAATACCGTGTGTCGCAGGGTGTGTAGGACCTAAATTTAGTACAGAAAGTTCGCTTCCGTCTTCATTTAGTCTCTCCTTAATTATTTTAGCATAACGATGCTCTGGTGGTAATAATAGTTCTGACATTTTATAATGTTGAATTATTTTTTAGCAATTTGATGTTGTTCTTCCGAAGAATCTATCATCCTTATCTGTTCTTCCGCTGTCTTCCAATGGGAATTCTTTTCTCATTGGGTGAGACTGCATTTCGTCCATATTTAAAATACGTTTCAATTGAGGATGCCCTATAAAGTTAATCCCAAAGAAATCGTAAGTTTCTCTTTCCATCCAGTTTGAACTCAAGAAAATATTTGAAACGGATTTAATTTCTGGTTTTTCACCGTTTAAGAAAACTTTGATTTTTAATCTTTTGTTTTCGTACCAGTTGTGTAAATGATAAACAACTGCAAACTGACGTTCTGTTTCGTTATCTGGATAGTGAATTCCGCATAAATCTGTTAAGAAGTGAAAACGTAATTCCGGATCATTTTTAAGGAATAGAATCAAGGGCGTGATTTTATCAGCCGAAGCTTCTAAAGAAAAAATATCTCTTTCTTGCTGAAAGTTAAAAACATCGTTATTAAATGTTTCTACAAGTTTGTCTTGAATCAGGGTATTTTCTAAGGCCATCTTATGAGATATTATATGAAGCTAATAATTCTTGGTATTCTGGTGAGCTTCTTCTTCTTACAGATTCGCTTTTTACCAATTCCTGAAGTCTCATAACTCCATCAACAATTTGTTCTGGTCTTGGCGGGCATCCAGGTACATAAACATCAACAGGAATTACTTTGTCAATTCCTTGAAGAACAGAATACGTATCAAAAACACCTCCTGAAGAAGCACATGCCCCAACGGCAATTACCCATCTAGGCTCAGCCATTTGCTCATACACTTGTCTTAAAATTGGAGCCATTTTTTTAGAAATAGTTCCCATTACAAGTAACATATCTGCCTGACGAGGAGAGAAACTCACACGCTCAGAACCAAAACGCGCTAAATCGTAATGAGATGCCATTGTCGCCATGAACTCAATACCACAGCATGAAGTCGCGAAAGGAAGCGGCCATAATGAGTTAGCTCTTGCTAAACCAACAACATCACTAAGTTTTGTGGCGAAGAAACCTTCACCAGTAACTCCTTCTGGCGGCGCAACCATATTTACTTTTGAATCGCTCATTTTATTTTAGATTTCTGATTTTAGATTTTAGATTTTTTGTAATCTTAAAAGGTAAAATCAATTTTTTAAATCAGTACTTTAAATTTGAGTTCAAATTTTAAATCTCAATATTAGATAAATCTCAAATATCAGATCTAAAATCTAAAATCGTTATTCCCACTCTAATGCTTTCTTTTTGATGATGTAAAAGAAACCAACTAAAAGTAAAGACATGAAAACTAACATTTTTAACATTCCTTCAATTCCTAAGTCTTTGAAGTTTACTGCCCAAGGGTAAAGGAAGATTACCTCTACGTCGAATAATACGAACAATATGGCTACTAAGAAGTATTTTACAGAGAATGGGATACGAGCGTTACCAACAGATTCGATACCACATTCGAAGTTTTTATCTTTAACTTCAGAGGTTCTTCTAGGTCCTAATTTTCCAGAAATAATGATTGTTCCTACCACAAAACCAACAGCTAGAATAAACTGCATTAAAATAGGAATGTAACTGTATTGATCAGATTGCATAAACTTCGGTTTTATACTTAAAAAAATGAGCCACAAAGATAACTTGGAACTCTGTAAAACACAAGCTAAAAAAGGATTTAAGTAGGGGGGTAAACCGTGTTTATGTCTAATTTTTATTCATTATAAATAACAATGAGTTATTTTAATATTTTTTTAAGATTTGGGCAAAAAAAAACGTCCCGATATTTTCGGGACGTCTTCTGAGACCATTCAGAGGCAAAAAAAAATAATTGCTATATTTTTCTTAGATCACTGCTACTTTAGCAGCAACTTTCCCTTTTCTTCCTTCTTCTTCTTCATAGCTTACACGGTCACCTTCGCGTAATTCTTCCGCGTTAATTCCTGAAGCGTGAACGAAGATGTCCTTTCCTGTTTCTTCGTCTGTAATGAACCCATAACCTTTAGATTCATTGAAAAATTTTACTGTACCTGTACGCATTGTAATTGTAATAATAATTTATAATAAAACAAATGTAACATATAAAATAATACAAAAGACAAATACGTGTTAATTTTTTGTAAAAATTATTGATTTACAGTGTTTTTACGCGGTTTATTGCATCAATTTGTTTATAAAATAGCATAATTTGCGAATCATTAATTGTAAGAATATAAAAATATTAAAATTGTAAGAATTTGATAATTCAAAAAAATCTTCTTCTAAGATTTTTCTTAACATTTTGTTAAGTTTAAAAAGCCGCTGAAATTTCAGCGGCTTTTTAAATTTTTATGAATATTACTGCCTAAGCAATGTCAACTTTAATGCGAAGTTCTTTCAATTGTGCATCGTCAATTGCAGCAGGAGCATCAATCATGACATCACGTCCAGAATTATTTTTAGGGAATGCAATGAAATCTCTAATGGTTTCTTGTCCTCCTAAGATAGCAACAAGTCTGTCTAAACCAAAAGCAAGTCCTCCATGTGGTGGTGCTCCAAATTGGAAAGCATCCATTAAGAATCCGAATTGTGCTTTTGCTTCTTCTTCGGTAAATCCTAAATATTTGAACATTAATTGCTGTGTTGCTTTATCATGAATACGAATAGATCCACCTCCAATTTCGTTACCATTCAAAACCATATCGTATGCATTTGCACGAACTTTTCCAGGTTCAGTTTCCAGTAAAGCCATATCTTCTGGTTTTGGAGAAGTAAATGGGTGGTGCATCGCGTGGTAACGACCGCTTTCTTCGTCAAGTTCCAATAATGGGAAATCAACAACCCATAATGGAGCAAATTCTTCAGGATTACGTAATCCTAAACGAGTAGCCAATTCCATACGAAGCGCAGAAAGCTGTGCTCTTGTTTTATTTGCAGGTCCAGAAAGAACAAAAATCATATCTCCAGGATTTGCTTCTGTTGCTTTTGCCCAATTTGCTAAATCATCCTGATCGTAGAATTTATCTACAGATGATTTGTAAGTTCCGTCTTCGTTACATTTTACGTAAACCATTCCAGATGCTCCAACTTGAGGACGTTTAACCCAGTCAATTAATCCATCTATTTCTTTACGAGTGTAATTTCCTGCTCCTGGAACAGCAATTCCGACAACTAATTCTGCTGAATTAAAAACAGGGAATTCTTTGTGTTGTGCAAATTCGTTCAGTTCTCCAAACTTCATTCCGAAACGAATGTCCGGTTTGTCGTTTCCGTATGTTTTCATGGCATAGTCGTAAGTAATTCTTGGAAATTTATCTACTTCAATACCTTTAATTTCTTTTAATAAATGTCTTGTCAAGCCTTCAAAAATATTCAAGATATCTTCTTGCTCTACAAATGCCATTTCGCAGTCAATCTGAGTAAACTCTGGCTGACGGTCTGCACGTAAATCTTCGTCACGGAAACATTTCACGATTTGGAAATATTTATCCATTCCGCCCACCATCAATAATTGTTTGAAAGTCTGTGGGGATTGTGGCAAAGCGTAAAACTGACCTTCGTTCATACGGCTTGGCACAACGAAATCTCTTGCTCCTTCTGGAGTAGATTTAATTAAGTAAGGCGTTTCAACTTCGCAGAAATCTAAATCAGAAAGATATTTACGAACTTCCATCGCTACTTTATGACGGAATAATAAACTGTTTTTTACAGGATTTCTTCTAATATCCAAATAACGATATTTCATTCTGATGTCTTCTCCACCGTCAGTTTCATCTTCAATTGTAAATGGAGGAGTTAATGCAGTGTTTAAAATCGTTAATTCAGAAACTAAAATTTCGATTTCACCCGTTGGAATATTTTTGTTTTTGGCTTCACGCTCAATAACAGTTCCTTTTACCTGAATTACAAATTCACGACCCAAAGTTTTGGCCAATTCAAAAACAGTTTTATCGGTACGACTTTCGTCGAAAATAAGTTGTGTAATTCCATAACGGTCGCGTAAATCGACCCAATTCATAAATCCTTTATCACGTGATTTTTGAACCCAGCCCGCAAGTGTAACTTCGGTATTAATATTTGAAGCGTTTAATTCGCCACAATTATGACTTCTATACATAATCAAAATTTTAGACTGCAAAAGTAAATACAAAATTCAAGATAATATAGTAAAGTGATAAGTTGATTCAGAATAATTTCAAATAAATTGTTAATTGTGAAAATCCGAAGCTTTTATTTCTTTAGTTTTGATTCATCTAAAAACAAATCTTAATACCTATGAAAAAACTTTTTGTTGCAGGTTTAGTACTTTTTAATGCTTTAAATATTATTGCTCAAAGCAAAAGTTCAATTAAGTTCACAGCTAAAATAGCCAATAGAAATAGCGATACTTTGGTTATTAAAGGAAGAGATAATTTCAGACAAGTAATTCCAATTGATAAAAAAGAGGTTTTTGCAGCAACTTTTGATGCTCCTCAGGGGTTCTATGTTTTTTCTGATGGAACGGAATCGTCTAATTTATATTTAAAGCCAAATTCTGAAGTCAATTTAACCATGAATGCCAAAGAATTTGATGAAACGATTGTATATAAAGGTAAAGGTGTGGATGAAAGTAATTTTTTGGCGCAGCAGGCTTTAAAAGATGAAAATTTTCAGAAAGATGCTTTTACTAAAGAATCAACCGAATTTACTGCTTTGCTTGATGGTAAACTAAAGACCGATACAGAGAGTTTGGAAAAAGGAAATTTTGCTCCAGAATTTAAAACAGCTCTAAAGCGCAGTTTTGAAAGTTTTCACCAATATGCTGCCGAAGAATATGAAAGAGTTTCTAAGGCAAATAAAATGGTTGGAAAAGCATCGCCAAGTTTTGACTACGAAAATTTTAAAGGAGGAAAAACAAAACTTTCTGATCTAAAAGGAAAATATGTTTATATTGATCTTTGGGCTACTTGGTGCGCGCCTTGTAGAGCTGAGATTCCTTATTTGCAAAAGATTGAAGAGAAATACCATGGAAAAAATATTGAATTCGTAAGTATTTCTATTGATAAAGCAAAAGACAATGAAAAATGGAAAAAGTTCGTAACTGATAAAAAATTGGGTGGCGTTCAATTATTTGCAGATAAAGATTGGGAATCTGAATTTGTTGTGAATTATGGTGTAACGGGAATTCCACGATTTATTTTAATAGATCCGCAAGGTAATATTGTAAAATCTGATGCATCAAGACCGTCTGATCCTGAACTTGATAAAGAGCTTAGCGCATTATTGAACTAATTTATTTACGAAATTTACAACGTTATCGTAAAATTCAAATATTTCTAAAATACCATTAAAACCAGTGCTTGAGCGCTGGTTTTTTTGTTTTATAGGTTTTTCCAATGTTAAGTTTTTATTCTATGTTACCAAATTGTTAAGTAAAAGTTTTTTTAATGTAAACAATTAACTATATTTGATAAAGATTTCTTAACATTAAATACCTAAAGATATGAAAAAGAGTGTAATTTTAGCTGCAATATTGTTCTCTGGAATTGTAGTTGCACAAGAAGGAAAGCCTGAATTAGAAGCTGCTGGGAATAAGGTAAAAGCAACGTATTACTATGACAATGGTAAAGTGCAGCAAGAAGGCTTTTTTAAAGACGGTAAATTAGACGGTGTCTGGGTATCTTATGACGAAAATGGAAATAAAAAAGCCGTTGGAGAATACACAGACGGAGTTAAAACAGGAAAATGGATTTACTTTAATGAAAACAGTTTAAGCGAAGTTGCTTATGTAGACAACAAAGTAAGCTCAGTTAAAAGTTTACAGAAAAATGCTTTAGCAAACAGAAATTAGTCATAATTTCAAAAATCACTTATAAAAAGACCGTTTCGTTTTTAATGAGACGGTTTTTTTATGCTTTACTTTTTTTAGATTTTCTACTTCTTCCAAACCAAATTATGAATCCGCTGACAGGAAGTGCGGCAGCAATTAGACTCACAGTAAAAGCTATTATTTTTCCTGGAAGATCTAGAACTTGTCCCGTGTGTATTCCGTAATTCATTTCGACAACTTGCAGTCCGAGGCTTTTTTCATCAAAAGTTTGGCTTTGGATTAATTTTCCGCTTGACGGATGAAAATAATAATTACTCTGCTGATCATAGCGTAACGTATGCGGATAAGCGCCTGTGCTGACAATATCGCCTTTTTTCTGTGGAATCATTATAAAAAACATTTCTGCTTTTGGTCGCAATTTCTGAGTTTGAACAAATGCTTTGTCAATTGCTGTAACCGAATTTGATTTGAAAGAGGTAGTGTCGATTATAGGCGTTTTTGTTTCGGAAGCTTTTTCTCCTCCAAAATTGAAAGATTTATAAATTCCGTCGCCAACCCATTCGTAGGTAAAAGTAAGTCCGGTTATGGCTAAAATTAAGGCTATTATAGAAATGTAAAAACCAGTAGTATTATGCCAGTCGTAATTGACGCGTCGCCATTTTGCTGACCATTTTATGGTAAAACTTCTTTTAATGTCACTTTTTCGTTTTGGCCACCATTGTATGATTCCCGAAATGAGCAATAAAATAAAAATGATGGTTGCTCCGCCAATAATATGTTTTCCGATATAATCGGGTAGAAGTAGATATAAATGAATGTATTCTACAATAATGAAAAAGTCATTTTCTGGATTTTCGGATTTTAAATATTTTCCAGTATACGGATTAAAATATAAGTAGAGATTTCCTGTATCTGAATAAGTGTAAACAATCGCCGATCTATCTTTTCCATAATAAGCGATCATACTGGCTTTGTTTGCAGGAACAGCTTCTTTTGCTTTTTTCTGCAGCTGAGATGGTGATAGAAAAGGTTTGTTTTGAGGTTCAACCAAACGCCATTCTTTTCTGGTAATGTCTTTTATTTCATCATGAAAACAGAAAATGCAACCCGTAATACAGACTATAAAAACAATAAGCCCAGAAATTAATCCGAGCCATTTATGTATAAAACGTATTTTGGTTTTGAATCCCATTTTTTGATTAAAAGCGTAAAAGTATGCTCAAAATCTATATAGGGCAAATATTTCCAAAGTATTTTGTTTATAAGGTAAAGTGTTGGTCAAAGAAAAATCTCGGAAAGTCGCAAAGTTGCAAAGATTTTGTTTCCCGCAGATTCTGCAGATTGAGCAGATTTTTTTTATATTTTTTTCTGCTTAATCTGCAGAATCTGCGAGACAAAATCATTCCAATTTTCTAATCTGTAGCTTTAAATAAAAACTTAGCGCCTTCGTGCCTTTGTGGCAAAAGTCATGATTAAGAAACTGCTTTTTTAGGTTTTAAATGATACGCTGTGTATAAAGAAATTCCAGCAAGGAAAATCCAAAAAACATCGATAAAGAAAATCTGAATCTTATTCTCTATAAAAGAATTCCAAAACCAATTTCCAGAAACAATTCCATTTGTAATTGGAATTAAAAATCCTAAAATACTTCCTGAAATCAGACAGAACTTGTTGGTGAAAGCGTCATTCTTTTTAATGATAAAGAAGATCGTCAGCAAGAGCCAACCTCCAAAATAAAGTGCATATAAATTAGACTGGCTTAAAGGATAGAAAATTTTGCTTCCAATAAAAGCCAAAGCTGTAATTGGATACATGCTTAAGCAAATTGCCAAGTAAATGCGAACAACAGCAGCGTTGAAACGTCTTTTCTTTTCAGGCATATTATTTTTTTGTCGGGCAACAAGCCAAATCATAACACCAGAAATAATGACAAAGCAAGTTATAATTCCTAGGAGGAAACTAACGATTTTTAAAGCATATCCGCCATAATCTCCAAAATGTATTCGGTACAAAACATTTTTGACAACATCTAAATAGCTTGTTTGTGCAATAGGGTCTTTTTTGGCAATTTCTTTTCCGTCAGAAACTCTGTATACTATTTTTCCAATTCCTGTAAATTTTTTATGGCTTAAAAGTTCGCCCTCAACCAAAACGTGCATATTGGCATCTCCATAATTTTGGATGAAAACACGAGTAATTTCAAAATCAGCCCAGTTCTTTTTAGTTTTGGCAACGAGTTCATTAATATTAAATGGATTTGCCAGTTTTTTATTTTCAAATTTATAATCTGGATCAGTATATTCCAGTTCCTTATATAATTTATCTTGATCTCCTTTATACAAAGCCATTACAGCTGGCGCTACGATTAAGAGTTTAATCATAAAAAATGCTCCGGTAACCGCATATACAAATTGAAATGGCAGACCAATCATTCCTAAAGCAGTGTGTGCATCTGTCCAAAGCGTTTTTAATTTTTCTTTCGGACGGAACATGTAAAAGTTAGAAACAATTTTATTCCAATGCAATAAAACTCCTGTTATGATAGCAAACAAGAAGAACAAAGCCGTAAATCCAGACAAATAATACCCTGCGGGATAAGGAATTTGTGCTAAAAAATGAAGACGGTATAAAAGTTCGCCTAATGAATAAGACTCTTCGTAAGTGTAGGTTTTGTAATTTTTATTGTCTAGATAAAAGAACTCTCCCGCTTGCTGTTTTTTTGGAGCCAAGGTATCTTTAGTTCCTTCCATATATACAGCAACCCTATTTTCTACAGACGGTTTAGAAATGGTAAGATTTCTTCCGTGCAAAACATATTTTTTGTCAAGATGCTGAAGTGCATCATTATAATCTAATTGAATTTCTCGTGTGATTGCTGTAGATTCACTTCTTTCCCAATTGATGATTTCATCTCTAAAAAAAGAAAAAGATCCAGCGAAGAAAATTACAAAAAGAACTACACTGATAACGATTCCGCTGACAGTATGCGTGTGAAAATAGATATTGTAATGACGGTTATTCATAAATATTATTGTGCCGTATTATAGGTTTGACCTAGATAAATGAAAAGACAAAAAAGTAGAGACAGCAGAATGTAAACTCCCCAAATTTTCCAGCCGCTTTTGGCTAAGAAAGCAATAATCATTAAGGCCACCCAAAGGATAAAACCGCTGAAAGCCATTGTGATTAATACATCTTTTCGGCTAAACCAAGCGGCTAAAGCCAAATGAAAAGTAACAGAAACAAAGTATCCGCCTAAGATTGCAGCAGTAATTTTGGAAAAACGAGGCCAAAAAGAAGGATTTAGATATTTTGGATTTGCTGGCATATTATATTTTAAAGTGGATTTTAGTTGTAATAAAGTTCAGTTACGGCAACAAAAATGAGTAAAGCCAAAAGTAACTTGCTGTTTATTTTTTTTAAAGGAGTAAGGATAATGATTAAGCTTCCAACGGTCATCAATTGAATGAAAAACATCAAAGTACCGCAACCTAAAGATTGTGTAAAAAGCCACATTGCATAAGCAGAAAGTAAAAGCATTAATCCGATGATTTTTGTTTTCTTTGGATTTTTCTGCATCCATTTTTCAAAACCTAGATCATACGATAACACTGCTCTTTTCGAAGTGTAATACAGTGTGTAAAAAGCTAAGAAAACAATAAGGCTGGCGATTGTAATCATAATCATTAAAATTTAAAAAACACCTTCCGATAAAGGAAGGTGTTTGTTGTTTTTATTAGAATCTATAAGAGAAACTAGCAGCAACACTTCTCATGTTTCTTGGATGAATAGTTGACCATCCATCATAAGTGTCAACATTTGCTATGTTGTCTAGTTTAAGTGTCAATGTATATTTTTCTGTTCCGTAAAAAATAGATGAATTTAAAACCGTGTAAGATGGTATAGTAAACTGACCTGTAATTGTTCTGTTCATGATTAGGTTTTTGTCAGCATAGTTTCCTCCAAAACCTAAACCAAATCCTTGTAAATCTCCTTCTAAGAATTTATAGCTTGCCCAGAAGTTTGCTGAATTTCTTGGTCCAGAACTTTCCGGTCTGTGTCCTACGAAATCAGGATCTCCCGCATTTAAGATTGCATCTACATAGCTATAACCCGCTACAATGTTTAAACCAGGAACTGGACTTGCCACGATTTCTGCTTCAAAACCTTTGTTTCTTTGAGCACCGTTTTGGTAAGATGTTTGAGTGTTGACAGAACCACTAGTTCCATATACAGTATACACCTGATCTTTTACTTGGATATCATAATAGCTAAATGTTGCATACAATTTGTCTTTAAGAACATTTAATTTGGTTCCGATTTCAAATTGATTGGCGTGCTCTGGTTTGAATGTTCTTGGACTAGAACTTCCGTCAGGTAAAATATCGCTTGTTGGAGCAGAGTTTGCAAATCCGTCCATGTAGTTTGCAAAAATTGAAACCTTATCAATAATTGGCTGGTAAACTAAACCAAATTTTGGAGAAAAAGCAGTTTGGTTATAATCATCTGCTTTTGTTGTAACATCTCCAGCTGTCATAAAACGGTCTACACGTAAACTTCCCATTGCTGATAATGCAGGAGTAATGTTGATAACATCAGAAACATAAGCGCTAAAAACTTCTTGTTTAGTTTTGTTGTTATTTGCAGCTGCTTCAGCTAAAAGTTTGTCTGAGCCAGCTTTCGTTAAATTACCACTATCACCATCTGTGATATATTTTTTTGGATCTGTAATCTTAAATACGTATTGATTTACGGTTGCTAAATCCATGTTTCCAATATATACATTTCCATTTCTTACATATCCAGATCCGTTATCTATTTGTCCTCTATTGAAGTAGTCTAAACCAGCAACAATACGATTTCTTAAACTTCCGATTCTGAAATCTCCAATGAAGTTTTGCTGAATATCTGTTGTTAAAGTTGTAGAGTTTTGGTAATTCATGGAACGTCCTAAAACAATTCCTTCAGTGATTTGAGGAATTGATTTTGTTCCTTCATATAGATAAGTATAGTAGCCTTCTGATTTCGAAGAACCTCTAGAAACAACTGTTTGAGAAGTCCATTGGTCAGAGATTTTATAGTTCATTTGTCCTTGAAGACTATAAGAAGGTGTTTGGATTGCAAGTTCGTTGCTTGTGTAAGAACGTTTGTTATCATAACCCAATTCGTCAATATTGTGAACTCTTAATGGGGCAGCTCTGTCTAAGAAAAGCATAGTTGGATTCGTAGCTTCGTTTTTCATGAATTCAGTATTGATGAAAAATGAAAGTCTGTCGTTTACTTCATAAGATAATGAAGGGGCAAAGAAGAAAGATTTTCTATATCCAGCATCTTGAAAACTGTTTTCGGTGTGATAAGCTGTGTTAAGACGGAAGTTAATCTTATGTTCTTCATCTAATGGAGTATTTACATCAGCAGTAACACGGTTTAAACCGTAGCTTCCAGCTGTATAAGTTACTTCTCCGCCAAAACGGTCGTAAGGTTTTTTAGTAGTCATGTTGATTAAACCGCCATAAGAAATAAGGCTGCTTCCGAACAAAGTTCCAGATGGCCCTTTAATTACTTCAATTTTATCGATGTTTGCAGGATCTAAACTTCCATTTGTTAAACCTGGCAAACCGTTAATCATTGTTGGCTGTACAGCGAATCCTCGTAAAGAGAAATATCCTGCTCCATCACCTCCACGACCTGTAGAAGCCCATAACGGATTTAATCCTGGAGCATTTTTAAGAGCATCATCAAGGTTTGTAACTACTTGCTCTTTTAAAAGTTCGCTTGTAATTGTAGTATATACTTGTGGATTTTCAAGATTTTTAAGGGGTAATCTTGATACTTGCTGTGTTTCTTTACGAGCAAGAGGGTTTTTTCTGCCGTTTCCGTTAATTACAATTTCACTTAACTGCTCAGAGTTTGAGGTAATACTGAAATTTTCAATTAATTCGTCTCCGCTATTAAGCGTAATGCTTTTTTCTTTAGATGTAAATCCAACTGCTGAGACTCTAATAATGTAAGTTCCTGGTTTTAGGTTCTTTATTTCATAGTTACCTTTGGTGTCTGTGTTTGTTCCGATTTTTGTTCCTTTTAAAGCAACAGATATGTTATCTGCTGTTCCACTATCCGAACTAATCTGACCTTTTATTGTCGCTTTTTCCTGTGCTAAAACAGATGTTCCTGCAAATAGAACAAAGCATAAAGTTAAGAGCGAAATCGTAAATTTTAATTTCATTTTTATTTAGAATTAATTTTGATAGTGCAAATTTAATTGCTGGAGCGCAATCAAACAAGTTGTTTTTATTTATTCTAAATAAATTATTTTTTAAAGGGTTAAATTTTCATTAATGCAAAAAATTAACATCTTAAGCTAATCTTAAGCTAATTTTAAGCAAAAAAAGCCTGTTCTAATGAAAGAACAGGCTTTAGTATTGTCGAAAATTACTTAAAAATTACAACTCTAAAGCACGTTTAGCGTCGCCATTCATTAATAATTCTAATGGATTTTCTAAAGCTTCTTTTACAGCAACTAAGAAACCAACAGACTCACGTCCGTCAATGATTCTGTGATCGTAGGAAAGAGCTACATACATCATTGGGTGAATTTCAACTTTTCCGTTTACAGCAATCGGACGCTCAATAATATTGTGCATTCCTAAGATTCCTGATTGTGGAGGGTTGATGATTGGAGTTGATAACATACTTCCGAAAACACCACCGTTTGTGATTGTGAAAGTTCCTCCAGTCATATCGTCAACTGTAATTTGACCATCACGAGCTCTTAAAGCCAATCTTTTGATTTCAGCTTCAATTCCGCGGAAAGTTAAGTTTTCAGCATTACGAACAACAGGAACCATTAAACCTTTTGGTCCAGAAACTGCAATAGAGATATCACAGAAATCGTATCCTACTTTGTAATCCCCATCGATCATAGAGTTTACATCTGGGTATAATTGAAGTGCTCTTGTAACCGCTTTTGTAAAGAATGACATGAAACCTAAACCTAAACCACCGTGTTTAGCTTTGAAAGCATCTTTGTATTCATTACGGATATTGTTGATTGGAGTCATGTTTACTTCGTTGAAAGTAGTAAGCATAGCTGTTTCATTTTTAGCTGAAACTAGTCTTTCTGCTACTTTACGACGTAACATAGATAATTTTGTACGCTCAGTTCCACGGTTTCCTCCAGTTGGAGTTCCCATTGAAGCTACAGCTGTTGCATTTACCGCATCATCTTTAGTAATTCTGCCACCTTTACCAGTTCCTGTTACAGAAGCTGGAGCAATATTTTTCTCGTCTAATATTTTTCTTGCTGCTGGAGATGGAGTTCCTGCTGCATAGCTTGTAGCAGCTGGAGCTTGAACTGGCTCAGCTTTTGGAGCTTCTGCTTTTACTTCAGCCTTAGGAGCCTCAGCTTTTGGAGCTTCTGCTGCTGGAGCTGCAGATCCGCTTCCTGCTGGTTTAGCAGCATCTGTATCAATTAAACAAACTACAGCACCTACTGCAACTGTATCACCTTCTTCAGCTTTTAGTGTAATTACACCGCTCATTTCAGCAGGCAATTCAAGAGTAGCTTTATCTGAATCAACTTCAGCAATAGCCTGATCTTTCTCTACATAATCTCCGTCTTTTACTAACCAAGTTGCAATTTCAACTTCTTTTATTGATTCCCCTGGTGATGGGACTTTCATTTCTAAAATCATCTTGTTTTTGTTTAAGGTTTTTATCGTTTCATGTTTCATGTTTCAGGTTGTTAGACTTGAAACTTGGAACATGAAACTTGAAACAATTATTTTTTAATTATCTAAATAAATTTTTATCGAATACCATTCTAATAGCATCTGCATGACGACGTTTAGCACGTGTATAACTTCCTGATGCAGGAGCAGAATATGCTTTTAATGAAGCCAATCTCCATTTTACAAGATCAAAGTTCATTAACATAAAGCTGTAAGCTCCCATGTTTTTAGGTTCTTCTTGTGCCCAAACGTAATCATCTGCATTTGGATATTTTGCAATGATTTCTTTAATCTGCTCAACTGGGAAAGGGAATAATTGCTCGATACGAACAACAGCAACGTCTTTTCTTCCGTTGTTTTCTCTTTCTGCAGTAATATCGTAGTAGAATTTACCAGTAACGAAAACTAATGTTTTAACATCTTTTTTGTTAACTGTAGTATCGTCAATTGTTTCTTGGAAACTTCCGTTTGCTAAATCTTCTACTGGAGATACACATCTTGGGTCACGAAGTAAACTTTTTGGAGTAAATACTACAAGAGGTTTACGGAAATTCGTTTTCAATTGTCTTCTCAATAAGTGGAAGAAGTTAGCAGGAGTTGTACAATCTGCAACATACATATTATGTCTTGCACAAAGCTGTAAGTAACGCTCCATTCTTGCAGAAGAGTGCTCAGCACCTTGTCCTTCGTATCCGTGAGGCAATAAAAGAACGATACCGTTTTGGTTGTTCCATTTATCTTCACCACAAGAAATGTATTGGTCAATCATAATTTGAGCTCCGTTAGAGAAATCTCCAAATTGTGCTTCCCAAATAGTTAAAGCTTTTGGACTTGCTAATGCGTATCCGTAATCAAAACCTAGAACTCCGTACTCAGATAAGTGAGAGTTGTAAACATTAAAGTTTCCTTTTTTGTCTTCAAGGCTGTTGATTAAGATTACTTCTTCTTCAGAATCTTCAACTTTAACTACAGCGTGACGGTGAGAGAAAGTTCCTCTTTCTACGTCTTGTCCAGAAATACGAACATCAAAACCTTCTTGTAATAAAGATCCGTATGCTAAATGCTCAGCCATACCCCAATCTAAAAGATTAGTTTCGAAGAACATTGTTTTTCTGTCGTTGATTAATTTTTGAATTTTACTGATGAATTTTTTGTCTTCAGGTAAATTAGAAAGTGCATTTGCAATTTGAGTTAATTTTTCTTTTGGATAAGAAGTATCAACTTTTTGAAGCATTTGCGTGTCTGTAACCTGAACAAAACCTTCCCATTCGTTTTTCATGAATGGAGTAATGATAGTCAAATCTTTTTTACGAGAAGCTTCTAAATTCTCCTCCAATTGAGATTTGTATTGTTTTTCTAAAGCATTTACATAAGAAGCATCGATTACGCCATCAGAAAGTAATTTCTCAGCGTAGATGTCTCTTGGGTTTTTATGTTTAGCAATGATTTTATATAAAACAGGCTGAGTAAAACGTGGTTCATCACCTTCGTTGTGTCCGTATTTTCTATATCCTAGTAAATCGATAAATACGTCACGTCCAAACTGCATTCTGTAATCTAATGCAAAAGATACCGCGTGAACAACAGCTTCAGCATCATCAGCATTTACGTGTAATACTGGAGAAAGCGTTACTTTGGCAACGTCTGTACAGTAAGTAGAAGAACGAGCGTCTAAGTAGTTAGTTGTAAATCCAACCTGATTGTTGATTACGATGTGAATTGTACCACCAGTTTTGTATCCGTCCAATAAAGACATTTGAATGATTTCATACAAAATACCTTGACCAGCGATAGCTGCATCACCGTGAACAGCGATTGGCAATACTTTTGAAATATTTTCTGGGAAATGTCTTTCTTGTTTTGCTCTTGTGATACCTTCAATTACTGCTCCAACAGTTTCTAAGTGAGAAGGGTTTGGCGCTAAATTGATGTTGATGCTTTTTCCAGATCTTGTTTTTCTGTCAGCAGTAAGGCCTAAGTGGTATTTTACGTCACCATCAAAATATTCTTGATCGTAGTCTTTTCCGTCAAACTCACCAAAAATATCTTGAGTAGATTTTCCGAAGATGTTTGCCAAAACGTTCAAACGGCCACGGTGAGCCATTCCCATTACGAATTGTTCAACACCTTTTTCAGCAGCTTGCTCAATTAAAGCGTCAAGAGCTGGGATGATAGATTCTCCACCTTCTAATGAGAAACGTTTTTGTCCAACATATTTAGTATGAAGGAAATTCTCAAAAGAAACGGCTTCGTTTAATTTATTTAAGATTGTTTTCTTTTCTTCTGTAGAGAAATTAGGCTGATTTGTATTTACAGATAATTTGTCCTGAATCCATTTTACAACATTAGGATTTCTGATGTACATATACTCAATACCGATATGCTGGCAGTAAATAGCTTTTAGGCGATTTACGATATCTTGCAAAGAAGACGGCGCCATTCCGATTGTTTGAGCTGCATCAAAAACAGTTGAAAGATCTGCTGTAGATAATCCGAAGTTCTCGATATCCAAAGTTGGAGATGAAGTTCTACGGTCACGAACAGGATTTGTTTTCGTGAATAAATGCCCGCGCGTACGGTATCCGTCAATTAATTTAAGAACGTTAAATTCTTTCTTTAGTTTTTCAGAAATCTGACTGTAATCTGTGTTATCGCTAGTCACGTACTCAACGATCGTTTGCACCGGATTTTCGTCATTATAAGTTGTTTGCCCAAAGTCAAAACCTTGAAAGAAACTTCTCCAGCTAGGCTCAACGCTGTCTGGGTTAACTAAATATTGATCGTATAATTGTGCAAAAAACTCAGTATGCGCTGCGTTTAAAAATGAAAACCTATCCATAATATGAGTGAATATACTTTTTGTTATATAGAAAGGCAAAAGTACAACAATCGCATTTATTTAAATCTTTTTTTTACGTACTTTTACGTAAAAATTTGTTAAAATAAACGTTAACTATGAATAAAATTCAATTTTCAATCGATTGCAGATATTTTTTTGTGATTTTGGCTGTCTTATTTTCAAGTTATAGTATTGCACAACAAAAATATGTCATTGACAATAGTAACCATTTTTGGGATAAAGTTCAATTTGGAGGTGGTTTAGGTCTCGGATTTGGTTCAGGATATACCAATATCTCGGTAATGCCGAGTGCCATTTATAATGTTAACGAAATTGTAGCAGTTGGAGCAGGTCTTCAATTTGGCTATTTATATCAAAAAAATTATTACGAATCTTTCGTTTGGGGAGGAAGCCTTATAGGGTTAGTAAATCCAATTCCTGAAATCCAATTATCAGCTGAATTGGAACAAGTAAGAGTCGATAGCCAATATGAAGCAGGATATGATATTTATGGTCGTTATTATCCTTCCTATTCAGATAGTTATTGGAATACTGCACTATATCTAGGAGCAGGTTATAGAACAGGAAATGTGACTATTGGAGCCCGTTACGATGTTTTGTATGATCCTAATAAAAGTCTTTACGGCTCAGGATTTATGCCTTTTGTGAGAGTGTATTTTTAGAGGTTCAAAGGTTCATAGTAACAAAGGTTCAAAGTTCTATCTAAAATATCAGGAAACTGTTCGCAAAGAAAGGAAGCCTTTGTTGCTTTGCTACTTTGTACCTTTGCACCTTTACTACTTGTAGTAATTTCGAAACCAAACCTTCTGCCATTCTCTTTTTAAAATTAAGAAAGCAACTTGTTCAGCAAGAATGACTAAATCAGAACCATCTAGTTGTTTGATTTCATTTTCTGGAACGTCAATGATATAAAGGAGATTTAAATATTCAGCAAATTTATACTGAATCATTCTATAGACTTTTTCGTGAAGCTGAATTTTTAATTCATCTGGAGAAATGCTCATTGGAAAATCAATTCCTTCATTCGCTAAATTAAAATCTTTATTAAGCTGTTCAATAAGACTCAGATATAAAGTCTCTGCTTGCGCCTGCGCTAATAATGATTCGGTATTTGCTGGTGCTACAAACATATGATTTTAGATTTTAGATTTTAGATTACTGATTTATGATTGTAGAATTTGTTATTGAAATTGATTTTTGAATTGCTAGTTTTTAAACTTTACGTCCCATTAAATTTTCTCCGAAAGTTCTCAAAACGTCTTTCTTTTCATTGCTAATTTCCATTTTTTCTAACGTTTCAAAAGCTTTAAAAGTGTACATTTCGATTGCTTCCTGAGTGGCTTTTGATGCTCCGGATTCGTTGAAAATGGCTTTAGCGGTTGCTATTTTTTCTGTATTATCTTCCAGTTGAAGCGTGAATAATTTTTCTAATTCAGAAGCTTTTTCATCAGAAGAAAACTCTAAGGCTTTTAGATATAAATATGTTTTTTTATTTTCTATAATATCTCCTCCAACTTGTTTTCCAAAAGTTTCTGGATCTCCAAAAGCATCTAGATAATCGTCTTGAAGTTGGAATGCTAATCCTAAATTTAATCCGAAATCGTAAATTAGATCTGCTTCTTTTTCAGAAGTTTTAGCCACAATGGCACCCATTTTCATGGCAGCAGCAACCAACACAGCCGTTTTGTATTCAATCATTTTAAGATATTGCGGAATCGTAACATCTTTACGAGTTTCAAAATCTACATCCCATTGTTGTCCTTCACAAACTTCAAGAGCTGTTTTGCTGAATAATTTGGCAAGATTTCTAAAAACACTTGGTTCGTATTGCTCAAAATACTGGTAAGCTAAAATCAGCATGGCATCTCCAGAAAGAATTCCAGTGTTTAGATTCCATTTTTCATGCACAGTAACTTGTCCTCTTCTCAAAGGCGCATCGTCCATAATATCGTCATGAACGAGCGAAAAGTTATGAAAAACTTCAACCGCCATTGCTGCCGGAAGCGCAACCGAATAATCAGTGTCAAAAACCTCTGCAGCCATTAAAGTTAAAACAGGACGGATACGTTTTCCGCCTAGTCCTAAAATGTATTCTATTGGTTCGTAAAGATTTTTAGGGTCTTTATGTATGTTCTGGCTTTGTAGATAATTAATAAAAAAATCTTGGTACTGACTTATATCGTGCATAATAAATTCTGATTTCGCGGCTCAAAGATACAATTCAAATATGAATTTCTAAGAATGAAATGTTAAAAGCTTGTCGGGCTTTAAAATGGCTTTTAACCGTTCTCATTTTTAATATGTTAAAAAAAAATCTAAAAAACTCGGAAACTTTTTTGGTATTTAGAGTTTCCTGTCTATATTTGCAACATTAAAATGGAAACTGAGAACACTGTAAAAGTTTCCGTGTAAAGTTTTAATGATTTGTAAAATCAATTAAATCAGGTATTTATGAAAACAAAATGGACTTTAGATTCTAGCCAGTCAGATGTTTTATTGAAAATGAGACGATCAAGAACTGCTTATTTAGGAGGAGATGCCAATAAATTTGATGGGTATGTAAATATTGAAGATAACGAGATTGAAGATGCTTCTGTAGAATTCTCATTAGATATCAATAACAAAAATGAAAGTTTCCAATCTATAGATGCTTATTTACAGCTTCAAGACTTTTTTGAAGAAGATGAGCATCCAATTATTAGCTTCAAATCGACTTCATTTCAAAAAGTAAATAGAAACATCAATTTCTTCAAAGGAGATTTAACTATAAAAGATATTACCAGAGTAGTGGAGTTAGATGCTGAATTTCTTGGAGAAAATATTTATAACGGAGAAAAGAAAGTAGCTTTTGAAATTAAAGGAAACATCAAACGTGAAGACTTTGGTTTAGATTACAGCTCTTTCAATCACGCTTCAGGCGCCGCTTTAGGTAAAGACATTAAACTTATCGCAAATTTAGAATTTAGCATATAAATCTTACCAAATCAATAAATTGATGTAAAATTATTACAAATAAACAGGAAACTATTTTTTTAATTTTAGTTTCCAAAGTATATTTGTGATGCAATTCGAGAATTTAAAATGAAAGAGAAGATTATAGCAAAAGCAAGCGAATTGTTTTTAAAGCTTGGTTTTAAGAGTGTTACAATGGATGATATTGCGGGTGAGATGTGTATTTCGAAAAAAACGATTTACAAGTATTTCTGCAATAAGGAAGTTCTGATTGAAGAAAGCACTTCATTAGTTCACGGTCAGGTACACGAAATCATGGATACTATTATTGCAAAGAATTATAATGCTATTCATGAAAATTTTGAGATTAGAGAAATGTTTCGTGATATGTTTAAAAACAATACGGATACGTCACCAATCTATCAGTTGAAAAAGCATTATCCTGAGATTTATCAGAATATTTTGTCTTTCGAAATTGATCAGTGTACCCAGCTTTTTAGAGAAAATATCGAAAAAGGAATTCGCGAGGAACTTTATAGAAGTGATCTGAATGTAGAGGTTTACGTTAAATTTTATTACACTCTAGTTTTTCATATAAACGAAAATACGGTTTCTGAAAGTGAAGCGCAAAGAATAGAGCTGGAAGCCTTAGAGTATCATACTCGTGCAATGGCGACTGAAAAGGGGGTAGAGGAATTAGAAAAACAATTAAAAAAGATTAGCAATTAATTATTATCCAAATTGTCGTCATTTTTCTGAGAGAGTTGTAAAAGATGAAATGACGATGCCATCTCAAATTTTAAAAATAAATAATAACTACTTATGAAAAGAATCCTTCTTATATTTTTGTGCACCATTGGCTTGTCTGTCAACGCACAAACCACTTTAACCCTGAAAGATGCTGTTAATTATGCGCTTCAAAATAAAGCTGACGCTAAAAAAGCAAAACTTCAGGTAGAAAATAGTGAGTATCAGATTCAGGAAATACGTTCGAGAGCTTTACCGCAAATTAGTGCAAACGGGAATTTAACATATAATCCGGTAATTCAGACAACAGTTATTGATGGAGCTGCATTTGGCGCACCAGGAACTACGATTCAGGCAGCATTTGGCCAAAAATGGACATCAACTGCAGGGATTTCTTTGACTCAAGCATTATTTGATCAGTCTGTTTTTACAGGTTTAAGAGCAGCAAAAACGACTCGTGAGTTTTATCAAATAAACGATCAGTTAACTGAAGAACAAGTTATTGAGAGAGTTGCAAATAACTACTATTCAGTTTATGTGCAAAGAGAAAGACTTATTCTTTTAGATAGCAACTATGTAAATACGCAAAAAGTTCGTGATATTGTTCAAGGGCAGTTTAATAATGGTTTGGCTAAAAAAATTGATTTAGATCGTATTATCGTAAAACTGTCTAACATTGATACAGATCGTCAGCAGGTTAAAAATCAAATCGAGTTACAGGAAAATGCATTGAAGTTTTATATGGGTATGCCTATAGAAACTCAAATTGTGATGCCAAAAGAAGAATTTGAAGTTGTGCCAGCTGCTTTAACACAAGAGCCGAATATTGAAAACAGAACAGAATATTTGCTTTTGAAAAAACAAGAAGAACTTTTAGTATTCAATAAAAAAGCTGTTGAAGCGGGTTATTATCCTACACTTTCATTATCTGCGGGTTACAATTATATCGGACAAGGACCTGAAATGCCTTGGTTTGCAAAACCAGAAAAAGGAGTGTATTGGTCAGATTTCTCAGCTATTGCTTTAAACTTACACGTGCCAATCTTTACAGGTTTCGGAACTCGTGCAAAAGTTAGACAAGCCGATGTTCAAATTAGAGAACTGCAAGAAGATATCAAAGACACTAAACTTTCTCTTGATTTAGATTATAGAAATGCAATGACACAGATTAATAATAATCTTGTAACTATTGAAAATCAGAGAGAAAATATGCGTTTAGCGTTAGAAATTCTAAGCAATACCAAAAATAATTACCTTCAAGGTTTAGCATCTTTAACCGATTTGCTAGACGCAGAAAACGCATCACTTGAAGCTCAAAATAACTTTACAAGAGCGGTTTTAAATTATAAAATTGCCGAAATATCTCTAATCAAATCAAAAGGCGAACTTAAATCTCTTACTAAATAACAAATTATTACAATGAAGAAAATAATTATAACAGTCGTAATCATAATTGTAGCTTTTTTTGGAGTTAGCTACATTTTAAATAAGAACAAAGCAGAAAACGAAGCGAAAACTGCCATTGTAGCAGAAAAAAACGCAGCAGTTTCTGTAAAAGTGGCTACAGTAAAAACTGAAGATGTAAACTTGGCTTTTACTGCTAACGGAAACTTTGTGCCAATTCAGGAATTGACTTTCTCTGCTGAAAAATCTGGAAAAGTAATTAGTGTTTTAGTAAAAGAAGGTGACTATGTAAAAGTAGGACAAACTCTTTTAACAGTAAGAGGAGATGTTATCAACGTAAACGCTCAAGCAGCTGAGGCAGCATACCAAAATGCAAAATCTGATTATGCTAGATATGAAAATGCTTTTAAAACAGGTGGTGTTACAAAACAACAATTAGATCAGGCAAAATTGGCTTTAACAAACGCTCAATCTAATTATACTCAAGCAAAAATCAATGTTGGAGATACAAGAGTAAAAGCGCCAATTAACGGTTACATCAACAAAAAATATATTGAACCAGGTTCTATTTTAGCTGGAATGCCTGCAACAGCCTTATTTGACATCGTAAATGTTTCTAAATTAAAACTGAATGTTACTGTAAACGAAACTCAAGTAGCAAGCTTAAAATTAGGCAGCACAGTAAACATTACAGCAAGCGTTTATCCTGACAAAACTTTCTCAGGAAAAATTACTTTCATCGCTGCAAAAGCAGATGCTTCTTTAAATTTCCCTGTAGAAATTGAAATTACAAACAATGCAAGCAATGACTTAAAAGCAGGTATGTACGGAACTGCAACTTTCGGTTCAACAAACCAAAAACAAAACTTAAAAGTAGTTCCGAGAAATGCATTTGTTGGTAGTGTGAGCAGTAACGAAATCTTTGTTGTAGAAAACGGCGTTGCTAAATTGAGAAAAGTAGTTGCTGGAAGAATTTTAGGAGATAAGGTTGAAATTATCAGCGGTTTAAATGACGGAGAAACTGTAATTGTTACAGGTCAAATCAACCTACAAGACGGAAATACAGTAGAAATTATTAAATAATTATTTGGCTATAAGCATTAAGCGATAGGCTATAAGCAATTTAAAAGCTTAAAGCCTACTGCCTAAAGTTTAAAGCATAAAGAAAAAATATATGAAATTAGCCGAAATATCCATAAAACGTCCGTCGTTGGTAATTGTATTGTTTACAATTCTGACACTAGGTGGATTGTTCAGCTACAGCCAATTAGGCTACGAGCTGATCCCAAAATTCGAAACCAACGTAATTACGGTTTCAACTGTATATCCTGGAGCTTCTCCAAGTGAGGTTGAAAATACAGTAACAAAGAAAATTGAAGATGCGATTGCGTCTTTGGAAAATATCAAGAAAATCGACTCGAAATCTTACGAGAGCCTTTCGATTGTATCGATCACATTGACTTCAAATGCGAATGTTGATATTTCGATGAATGATGCGCAGCGTAAAATCAATGCGATTTTGAGTGATTTGCCAGACGATGCGGATCCGCCGTCATTGACTAAATTCTCTTTGAGTGATTTACCAATTATGACGCTTGGTGCGAATGGTAAAATGGACGAAGCAGCTTTCTACGATTTGATCGATAAAAAGATTGCTCCAGTTTTATCTCGTGTACAAGGGGTTGCTCAGGTAAATATTATTGGTGGTCAAGAGCGTGAGATTCAGGTAAACCTTGACGCAGTAAAAATGCAAGGTTATGGACTTTCAGTTCCTCAAGTGCAGCAGACCATTTTGAGTTCAAACTTGGATTTCCCAACAGGTAACATCCAGACTCGTAATCAAAAAATCTTAATCCGTTTAGCGGGTAAATATAAAAATGTTGACGAATTAAGAAACTTAGTGGTTTCTTCTCAAAACGGAATCCAAATTCGTTTAGGAGAAATTGCAGATGTTCAGGATACGCAAAAAATTGCAGAGAAAATTGCGCGTGTAGATCAAAAAAGCGCGATTGTACTTCAAATTGTAAAACAATCAGATGCTAATGCCGTTGCGGTAAGTGAGCAGTTGATTAAAACAATTAAAACTTTAGAGAACGATTATAAATCGGCTCAATTAAAATTAGAAGTTGCAAAAGACAGTACAGTTTTTACTCTTGAAGCAGCAGATTCTGTTGTACATGACTTGTTAATTGCGGTTATTCTGGTAGCATTCGTAATGTTGTTCTTCTTGCACAGTATTAGAAACTCATTGATCGTAATGGTGTCTATTCCAGCATCTTTGATTGCAACATTTATTGGAATCTATTTATTAGGTTATACACTTAACTTAATGTCTTTACTTGGTTTATCTCTTGTAGTTGGTATTCTTGTGGATGACGCGATCGTTGTACTTGAAAATATTTACCGACACATGGAGATGGGTAAAAGCCGAATTCGTGCCGCTTATGATGGAACTGCCGAAATTGGTGCAACCGTAACTTCGATTACATTAGTAATTGTTGTAGTGTTCCTACCGATTGCGATGAGTACAGGATTGGTATCGAACATTATTACACAGTTCTGTGTCACGGTAATTATTTCTACAATGTTCTCGTTATTGGCTTCATTTACGATTATTCCGTGGTTATCATCACGTTTCGGAAAATTAGAGCATATTGAAGGTAAAAATCTTTTCGGAAAAATTATCCTTGGATTTGAAAGCTACTTAACTCGTTTTACTGACTGGGTATCTCACTTATTAAACTGGTGTTTAGATCACTATATTAAAACAATGGTTGTCATTGTGGTAATGTTCTTTGGTACGATCTTCTGGTTAATGGGAGGCGGATACATTGGAGGAGAGTTCTTCGCATCATCTGATAGTGGTGAGTTCTTGGTTCAAATCGAGATGCCAAAAGACGCTTCGTTAGAACAGACAAACTTTATGACGCAAAAAGCAGAAGCTTTCTTAAAAGGAGAGAAATATGTTTTCAGCCAAATTACAACAGTTGGACAAACCAGTGAAGGTTTAGGAGCAGCTCAGGCAACTGCATACAAAGCAGAGATTGACGTTAAAATGATCGATCAAAAAGATCGTACAGATGACGCCAACGTATACGCTGCAAAAGTGAAACGTAAATTGGAAAAAGTTTTAGTTGGAGCAAAAGTAAAAACAGTTCCTGTAGGTATTTTAGGTACCGCTGAAGACGCTACTTTAGGTTTGATCGTAACAGGTCCAAACGTAGAAAGTGCCATGAAATTTGCTAAACTTGCCGAAGCTGAATTACGCACCATTCCTGGAACAACTGAGATTAAATTAACAGTTGAGGATGGAAACCCTGAGATCAACGTTCAGGTTGACAGAGATAAAATGGCTGCGTTAGGATTAACACTTCAAACAGTTGGTTTAACCATGCAGACTGCTTACAGTGGTAACACAGATGGTAAATTTAGAGCTGGTGAATACGAGTATGACATCAACATTAAATACAACGAATTTGATAGAAAAAATATAACAGACGTTAGTAATTTGATTTTCATCAACAATGCTGGTCAGCAGATTAAATTAAACCAATTCGCCACAATTACAGAAGGTTCTGGACCAAGTAAATTGGAGCGTAGAGATAAAACAGCTTCTGTAACTGTACAAGGTCAGAATGTTGGGGTGCCAGCGGGAACGATTGTTCAGCAATGGCAGGCAAAATTAGATAAATTGCAAAAACCAACCGGAGTTAACTATATCTGGGGTGGTGACCAAGAAAACCAATCGGAAGGTTTTGGTACGTTAGGAATCGCATTATTAGCCGCTATTATTTTGGTTTACCTTGTAATGGTTGGATTGTATGACAGTTTCGTTCACCCGTTTGTCGTATTATTTGCTATTCCGCTTTCGTTCATTGGGGTTTTATTTGCACTTGCATTAACAAACAATACGTTAAATATCTTTACTATCTTAGGGGTAATCATGTTGATTGGTCTGGTGTGTAAGAATGCGATCATGCTTGTCGATTATACGAATCAGCGAAGAGCGGCTGGAGAATCAATCAGAAATGCCTTGATTCAGGCAAACCACGCTCGTTTACGTCCGATCTTGATGACAACAATTGCGATGGTATTTGGTATGTTCCCAATTGCATTGGCATCTGGAGCAGGAGCTGAATGGAAAAACGGATTGGCTTGGGTAATTATTGGAGGTTTGATTTCTTCATTATTCCTTACGTTAATCGTGGTTCCTGTAATCTATGATATTATGGAGAAAATCATTAGAAAATTCTCTAAAGGCGAAAAAATCGACTACGAAGCTGAAATGCACGCGGATTATACGCCAGCAGAATTAAGCGAAGACGGTTTCAATCCTAAACACACTCATTAATAGTTTTAATTTTTGATAGTGAAATTCCGAGCCCGAATTCGGAATTTCACAATGAAAAATCCCAGATTCCTTCAAATTGGAATTTGGGATTTTTTTATTAATACCTTAAAAAAGTTTCACGCAGATTTTACAGATTTTTGGCAGATTTAATTAGAAAAATCTGTATTTATCCGCTTAAATCTTTATTAAATCTGCGTGAAAAAAAAAAGCACTTTCAATTGGAATTTGGAATTTGAACTTTGGAATTTAAACCTTGCGATTTAGGATTTTTTTAATGTTAATTGAAAAATCTGTTTATTTGCATCACCTTACAAAAAATATTATGCTACAAAAAGACAAGTCAGCAGCAATTGGTTTTATTTTCATAACCATGTTAATAGATATTACAGGATGGGGGATTATTATTCCTGTAATACCAAAATTAATCGAAGAATTGATTCACGGTGACATCAGCGAAGCCGCAAAAATTGGCGGTTGGTTAACTTTCGCGTATGCGATAACCCAGTTTGTATTTGCTCCCGTTATTGGAAATTTAAGTGATAAATTCGGAAGAAGACCGATTATCCTGATTTCACTTTTCGGATTTTCATTAGATTATATTTTATTGGCATTTTCTCCAACGATTATCTGGCTTTTTGTTGGAAGGATTATCGCAGGTATAACTGGCGCTAGTATTACAACCGCGTCTGCTTATATTGCCGATGTCAGCACTGCAGAAAACAGAGCAAAAAACTTTGGATTAATTGGAGCTGCTTTCGGATTAGGATTTATCATCGGACCAGTTATTGGCGGACTTTTAGGTCAATATGGCTCTAGAGTTCCTTTTTACGCAGCCGCAGTTCTGTGCATGCTTAATTTCCTTTACGGATTTTTCATTTTACCAGAATCATTAAAAAAAGAAAACAGAAGAGAATTCGACTGGAAACGTGCCAATCCAATCGGAGCTATTTTAGGATTAAGAAAACACCCAACATTAATTGGATTAATTGTTGCTATTTTTTTACTATACGTTGGTTCTCATGCAGTACAAAGCAATTGGAGTTTCTTCACTATCTATCAATTTAATTGGAACGAAAGAATGATCGGAATTTCATTGGGAATAATCGGTTTATTAGTTGGAGTGGTTCAAGGAGGATTGGTTCGTTACATCAATCCGAAAATAGGAAATGAGAAAAGCATTTACACTGGTTTAGCTTTATATACAATCGGAATGCTATTATTTGCTTTTGCAACAGAAAGCTGGATGATGTTTGTGTTTTTAATTCCATATTGCCTTGGCGGAATTGCAGGACCAGCGTTACAATCTGTTGTAGCAAGTAAAGTAGCGCCAAGCGAACAAGGAGAAATTCAAGGAACCTTAACCAGTTTAATGAGCGCTTCTTCTATTATTGGTCCGCCAATGATGGCCAATACATTTTATTTCTTCACTCATGACGACGCACCTTTTAAATTTGCAGGAGCACCTTTTATTTTAGGAGGAGTTTTAATGTTGCTGAGTACAGTTGTAGCTTATTTTTCATTGAAAAAACATGCGGTTCCGAAAATAGAAATTAATAAAAAGAATTTATAACTTTTGGAAGAATTGATTTGTAGAAAGGTAGCTATAATTATTAAGCCCAAAAAGGAATGTACCTTTTATACTTTCTGGAATTGCTAGTAGGATCATCATCTTTTATCAGACCCTCATTTATAGTGTCTTTTATTATTCTAGAGGCTATTGCAGAGTTTTGTTCTTCAATTTGAAAACGTTCCCTTAAACTTTGGTTAGTCATAATGTCATTTGAGACATAACGCAAACATGCATGTTGATAGCACGCTCGGACTTTATCCTTCTTATCTAAATTATTAAGATCTTTATAGCTAAACATTGTGATTCTGGTTCTTTTTTCTGAAACTATAAAATCAACTGCAGGTAATTGAAACATTTCATTATAAAAAATAACCTTATCAATACCACTTCCTTTTTCTTCACATATTCCAAATCGTCTTAAAATATCAGCTAATTTTTCATTTCTTGATATATATTCATCTATAAAGCGTTGTGGTGTTATAAGTGGAAGACCAGGATTTGAAATTTCAATTCTGTCAGAGAATATTTCAATCATGGGAAAACCTTTTTCATTGAAATCTTGGTGAATAAGAGCATTAGCAACTAATTCTCTTATTGCAATTTCTGGATACATTTTAGTCTCTTTTCTAAAAGCTTTTCCTATTTCTTCATTTGCAGGAAGTTGTCCATTGATCCAATCTATTAAACCATCAAAACCAACAGCATATCCTCTTTTTCCTATTTGCTCTCTTATTGTCTCAACTTTATTTTTTCCTTTATAAACAATTACTCTGACGGCTTTTCTACCTATTTCATCGAATTCTTCAAGATTTTTAGCTAAAAGAATAGCTCCTAATTTTGTTATATCATATCTTTCTTTATTCTTTGTTATAAATTTTTCAGAAACAAATTTTTCAATAACACCTTCCTGAGTATTTGGATATGGGAGTTTCAAAAGTTCAAAATAAGTTTGGGAATTTAATAGGCTTATTATTTCTGAAGGAGAAACATTCTCTTTGGCAATACGATTTTCCAATGGTTTGTCTGGAGCTTTCCTCCATATTTTGCCCTCTTTTTCAGGAAATTCGCTTAATTTTCGAGTATAACTTCCAATTCGAATATATGATGTATGAAGAAAATCCACAGGACGATTTTCCGCACAAGGAATTATAATCATTGATATATGTATTCCTTCATCGTATTCAAATTCATGAAATCTAAAGTCAATTTTTGGAGCTAATCGATTAATTAACCAACTTTCTAAATCTTCTCCTCCTTTTTTGTGAGATTTTATTTTAAAAGTTGTGCCAACAACTTTATGAGTTTTATCTTCTATTCCAAAAATTAAATATCCATAGGGCTGATTATGCAAACAGGCTCCATTAGATAATGCAGAAATGCGCTCTCCTATTTCTTCAGAAGAATGATAATTCAATTTAAATTCAACCCATTCACTTTCATTAGGCTGCATTATTAATTCATTTACGATATTTATTAACTTTTTTTGCTCCATAATCAAATAACCATCAAATAAGAAAGCCTTGATTTTACTGGCTTTCAATGTAAAAATACTTCTATTTGTCAAATAACGATCAAATAAGACGTATCTTTTGTTAACAACTTTTTGTTTGTTTTTAAAAAGGAATTTAGTAATAAACCATTTTGTTTCTCTATTTCAAATACAAATAATGGTTAAAATAATCAATAATTGCTTTTCCTTCCAATAGAACATCAGCGCCAATAATGCCATGAACAGGTTTGGCTTTAAAAGATTCTAAAGCTTCATTAACATGCGAAAGATCAAAAATTACGATACTAAAGCCTTTGCTTTTCCAGCTTCCCAATTGCAGTTTATTTTGAGACGAAATCTGTGTTGTCATTCCAGTTCCTCCAGCTCCAGATGCTTTTGTTTTAGAGTTTTTAGCAGAAAGTTCAAAACGTTCAATAGACTCAAAACCCACACAAGTATTGGATGCACCCGTGTCTAAAATGAAATTTCCAGAAATGCCATTAATTTTGGCTTTTATCTGCAAATGCTGTGTTTTAGTTATTTTGAACTTTATTTTTTTGTATTTCTCTATTTTGAGAATTTCGTGAAGATTTTCCATTCCTGTAATGATTGAAACCCAAAAATAAGCCAATTAAACCCAAAAAACTAATGATATATAAGATATAATTGGTTTGCTTTTCAGGTTTTTCGAGCGTGCCGTAATACACAAAAGCGCTCCAGTAATAAGGAGACTTTTTTGCATTTGGAACGTTTTCATCTTTTAAAAACTCCCTTTTTGCATTTGACGTTGCATGTACAAAAGACGAATTGTGTTTTACTTCTTTATAAAAATAATCCATAAACACAGAAGTTGTATAATCGTTTACATTCCACAACGAAAATAATAGATTTTGCGCTCCTGCAAACTGAAAACCTCTTGCGACACTCATGGCGCCTTCGCCTTTATAGAGTTTTCCAATTCCTGTTTCGCAGGCACTCAGAACTACCAAATCAGGATTGAATTGTAAATTATACAATTCAGAAAATAAAACTTCTTGATCGTAGAATTTGATGCTCGCAGGAGTTTCCAAATCGCCCGAAGAAGCGTGTGTGCTGAGATGTATAATCGACTTTCCTATTGCATTGTTTTTGAAATTTGAGAAATCAGCATTTTTATTCTCAAAAAACTGCCCATCAAAATTGTGTTTTATAGACTGCAGTTCATTTTTTGAAAACGGAAGTTCATAATTGGTCTTTTCGAAAATAGGGAAAAGGCCTAAAATATTGTTTTTGCCATTTGAAAGCGTATTCGCATTCAAATATAATTCTGCAGAATTGTTGTAGGCAACATCAAACTTATCCAGCAGATAATGCATTTTGGTAAAATTTGACGTGTTTGAAGTTTCGCTTATTAAAGCTTCAAAAGGCAGAAAAGACAGAATACCGTCTGGAACGAGAATCAAATTTTTATGCTTTTCAAGTTTTGGAATTTGAAGCTTCTGATAGACTTTATTTCCAAGTAAATTATACTTTTTAGGATTGTTGGCAATTGCCGAAGGATCTTTAAAAAGCCCAATGAATGAAAGCAATTCTTTATCAAATGTTTCAATTTTGTGCAGTGTAATTTTTTTATTTTCCAGAGTAAAATTATAAATGCAATGAGCTCCAAAAAAATATTCTATTAATATGGCATTGTCTTTTTCTAATTTGGCGTAAAGTCCAGAAAGATCAAGGCTAGAATTTTTTTTTGAATCCGATTTACTTCGTTTCGTTTTCAAAAGCAGCATCAATTCATTTTGCTTTTTAACGGCTTCATTGATTTTAGAAATGTTCGCCGCTTCTAATTTCTGCTGTTCTTTCAGAATTATGGTATTCCAGTTTTGGAGCTGTTGAAAAATCAATTTTTCTTCTCTCGAGATTATTTCAATATTTTTGAGATGTCTTTTTAATACAACAGATTTTGTATGTTCAGACAATAAAAAAGCACTTTCTATATAATTCATTTTTCGTTCTCTTTCAAACAGTGAAAGATAAATTTCAATGCATTTTTCTGTTCTGTTTCGGTTTCTTACTTGTGTTATAATTTTAGAATTTTCATATACCAAAAGAGATTGGATCATTTCTTCAATTTTAAAGGAAAGCCCGAAACTTTTTAGTGCATTTTTTGGCTGATTTTCAGCTAAAAAAATCAAAGCCTGCAAATCTAAAGCATCTAATAAAACGGTTTCTGCGTAAAGTGAATTCTGATTTGGTAATCTGTTTTTAGAATTCGAAAAGGACGGAAGTAGTGTTTTAAATAGTATCGTAATATTTTCTTGCGCTTCCACTAATTTTCCTTCGCTGAAAGCAATAAAAGCGGCTTCATAATAAAACTGTCCTATTTTTCGAGGTTCTCGTTTCGGATTTTTATTGAATTCTGTTTTCGCCTTTTCGAAAAATTCGGAAGCTTTTTTAAAATCGTTTTGATCTACTTTTAGCTGTGCCAAATTTCGATACGCATTTGCCAAAGTTTCGGTTTGTGTTTTATCATTTTTTAAAAGAGAGACAGCTTTTAAAAATGAAGTTTCTGCTTCAGTTTTTTTAGAAGACAAAACATAGTTTGTTCCCAAATTATTCAATAATAGACCTTTTTCAACAGCAGAAAGTTTTTCGGTCTGGATTGTTTTTTCAATCAATTCTATTGCTTTATAAACGTTACCGGTATTTTGATAAACATTTGAAAGATTAAGAATTGCGGCCGTTTTTTGGCTCTTGTTTTTCTGCTGGCTGGCAATAAAATAATATTGTTTGATAGTGTTTTCGGCATTTTCATAATCGCCCAAAACGGTATATAAATTGCCCAAAGGTTTCAGGCAGAATTCAATTATATCATAATTTTTCAGTTTGTTTTTCTGGTAAATCATCCAAGCTTTTTCGTAGCTTTTTATCGCATCTAAATTCTGTCCAAACTGATTTTCATAATACGCTTTATTGCAATTTAAAATGACAATTGCCAATAATTCATCTTTGGTTTTGGTCTTGGCACTTTTCCAGAAATCACTTTCTATGTTTCTTAAATTCTGCAACGCTTCCGCGGAAGGATTTGCGGTAAAACTATCAACTGCATTATATATTTTAACTTCCTGACTTTGTCCGAAAACATTCAGACACAGGAAAAGAAACATGAAACCATATAAGTGATGTAAGTTCATATTATATTGTTTTTGCCACGAATTTCACGAATTTTCACAAATCGAAACTCAAAATAGCATTACTTAAAATTAGTGGAAATTAGTGAAATTCGTGGCAAAATATTCTTTGCGTGTCTCTGCGTAACCTTTGCGAATCTTTGCGGTATAACCTCTAAAACTTCCAAATTCCATAAACCTGAAAATAATTAAAATTCTGTTCAAAATTAATCACATAACGCGCACCCAAGCTAGGTCCGATTCTAGCAAAACCAGCTGTTAAATCAAATAAAAGCCCCGTTTTAAAGCCTGAGAAATTGTTTTTTATCGTATTAGAACTTGTTGTTGAACTGATTAAAAAGTTTCCTTTATCGCCTTCATAAGTATCGACCGTGATCGTTTGATTCTGTTCTGAATACACATTCACATTCGCTTGAATTCCCGCTCCAACTCCAATATAATTGTTAATGTTATATCGAATTAAAACAGGGATTTCCCAATTGACATTTTTATTTTCAGTGGCAGTTGTGGTGCGTATCAATTGTCTGGTTCCGTTGGCATTTGTATTAAATTCTTCCGATACGTTTACTTTACTATCGTATTTGTTTAAAGCATTTTCCCATTCCACTTGCCAATAAAAACGATACGATTTAAAAGGCGAAAGCGTAGCGCCGACAAAATAGCTTGTCGATTTATCTAAATCAGGATAGAAATTATAACCTGCTTTTGCACCAATCGAAATTCCAGGAAGGAATCGAGTAGTGGCATAATTGGTAATAATAGGTTCGTTTTTATCAAAAATAATGGCGGTTCGGCTTTTGGTTTTCACCTTATGAAAATCTTCGCCAAACTTCATCGAGTATTTCACATAACCTTTTGTGGAATCTTTTTCGTGTACATTTTTCTGTTCGCTTCCAGGAAGATAAATGTTTTTAAAAGTAAAAATGATTTGTTTCTGTTTGATAATAGTATCGAGACAGCTTACAGTTGGTTCTTCACCTTTTGGACAAATCGGACATTCGGGATACATGCTTTCAATCTGAAAAGTTTTTTTGTCAAACATGTCAGGAACATCGGTTTCCAAACGGATTTTTCTCGCAGGACCTTCACCATTATTCTGAAAACGGGTTTTAAAATTTACTCGTTTGAAACGCACTAATCTGTAATTCATAAAACTTCCGTTAGAACCCATTTTGTTTGGATCGTGAGAAGTTACAATTTCCATTTCCAGATTTTTCACTTTATGGTTTTTATAGCTTCTGTTTGGAACAAAAATTCCGCGCATGGTAACCGTTGCACTGGTATCTTTTATCATTTCGGGAGTAGTTTTGAAAGTATAAAAAATATTTCGGGTTTCTCCCGGATTCGCATCATCAAATTCTAAAATAGAAACATTATGATAGATTTTATTGGCATCTGAAAGCGAAGCATCCAAATCTTCTTCAGTTGTGGTATTTCTATATTTTTTGGTTTTGAAATTCCCTTCGGCGGAAGCCAAAAAAGTATTCGAATCATTTAGATCATCAACAGAAGCGACTAAGGTTTCTTTCACTTCACGTTCGCCCGCATACGTCCTGAAATCGCTTAATTCGAAATTATTGTGTTTAAATTGCTTTTCATTATAAAACAAATAAAGCTTTCCGCTGGAAACATAATTTTCAAGATTCTGATAACTTACTACAACTACCATTTCTTGTTCTGGAATAGGATCACAGTTTTTAATAATCGCAAAACCATTCTGATCGGCGATAGAAGCAATGTCTTTATAATTGGTGTCTGTAACATCGTTTATGGCGACTTTCTTCGGGCGAGTTGCGGGAGGTTTTCCGTTATCGTAATTATTCGTTACAGCAAGTCTTGTTGTGTAAGTTCCTTTGTTTTTATAAACATGTTTAGGTTCGGCTTCTTTGCTGTAATGGCCGTCTCCCAATTCCCATAAATAAGAATAACTTGGCTTTGGCGCACCTGCAATCGGAATCAAAGGCGGCGTTTCTGGTTTAAAAGAAACCTGATTTCCGTTTTGAATAAAACCTATATTGGCTCTTCGTGTTATGGTGTCTTTCACTTTGGTTTGTCCTATTGAAAAAATAGAAAATAGAATAAAGAAAATAGACAGTTGTGGTTTCATAACTAGATAGTTTTGAGGTTTAAAATTTCTGGCTGAAATCTCAAACAAGATTAAATGTAAAAAAAAGTGATGAGCAAATCACCACTTTTTCTCAAAAAAAGCATTTAGAAGTTACTGTATGGCATTAATAGCAGCAACTAGTTGAGCTTCTGTACCGACTGTTGTTTCGGCTAAATTAAATTCGTAAACCGCATTTGCAGAGATTGTAACTCCTTTTATAGCGTAGCGCCAGTTGCCATTATCTTCAGTCGCAAAAATGATGTGGCACGCTAATCCAATCGGAATTTGTCCGTAGTGTTCGCTAAACAAACCTTCAGAAGTAAACGTATCCAGTTTAGCAAGAGCATTTGTACCTTCTCCGTCATAAGAAAGATAAACTGCACTGTTTGTATTATTGTATCCATCTGGGACATCAACCAAAAGAGTTGTTTTTGGTCTTGGATCGCTATAAAAACGGTCTACGTTTGTCCATCCGAAATTGCCGAAAGTGACATAATAATTATTTCCTTCGCCTTGTACGCCGCCTTTTCCGCCAGTTCCGTCAGCATTTGCTTTTGCTTCTCTCCAAGCCAATTCGCCATCTTCATCTATAACTCCAGTCCATAAAGTCATTAAGTTATCAAAACCATTTGTCAATGCTGTTGGAACAATCATGTTCATAGTGCATGAAGTTTTTAATTCGACTCCCCCCTGAGTTGCTTTGATGAAGAATTCTCCTCCAGAAATTAAAAGATTTTTCTTTCCGTCTGCTGTAATTCCCATAGTTGGTTTGTTAGTAACCAACATATTTCCTTTGTCAAAAAGTTCTATGTACTCAATATCGACTTGCCCTGTTACTGGATTTCCGTTTTTGGTTAAACAATCTCCGTTAATGTAAAGCTTTACACCCTTTGCTGAAGTTAAGGTAACAACACCATTTCCAGCGGTCATAGTAAAATTTTGAGTATTTCTTTTTACTCCTTTTTCACTAATGCTTTTAAAGGCAGCCGAAGTAGGAGGCGAAAGTTTAATATCTTCTCCGTCACTATTGTCACAACTTGCAAATGCTGCCATTGCTAATATTAAAAGTCCGATTTTTTTAAAATTTGTTTTCATAATTTTCTAGTTTTTATAAAATCTGTCTTGATTGTTTTCAAGTAGTTTTCAGATTTGGTTAATTAATTTTAATGTTAAATCAATTCGGGTTTGATTTTGTTACCCTCTTTTTCAAAAAATATTTTTAAGGCATTTATATCGTTATATCAATTGAGTTGGAAATTTGTTACCCCATTTTAGTTTTTAAATAGAAATGCATTTGTCTTCAAACAGATTTCCATCTTCGTCAACAGCAACCAAAATGTCTTTTTTACGTGAAAATTTAATAGTCAAATAGATCCAGACAATTAGCCATAGGCCAAAAGTTAGTACGCTTAGAAAAAGATGGAAAGCATGATTTATGATTTTCTTCTCTTTAGACAAAACCACATAAGGCAGTTTTTCATTCTGTTCTGTAATTACAAAACCGTTACGTGTTTTGGCTGCAATTATTTCATAAAAACGATCCAGGTTTTTTTCATCTATAAATTGATAACTTTCCATTTCTTTTAATTTTTTAAAGGTTTTTAAAAGATTCTTGTTTCGTTATATACAATTGACTGTAATATTGTTACCTCTTATTTTTGAAATTTTTTAAGATTCTTTTTTTTAAATTAGCTGTAAAATGTTTTTTTATGGATCAAAATAGAATTCATCCTGATCAAAAATATATCGAAGGACTTGCCGCAAATGACTCAGTGGTTATCGAAATGATATATAAAAAATTTGCGCCCAAAGTAGTTCAGTTTATCACCAATAATTCTGGGGATAAAGACCAGGCACAGGATGTGATTCAGGAAATCATGATTTTGCTTTTTAATCAGGCGAAAGCCGGAAAACTTCAGCTTACTTGTCCGTTTGACGCCTATTTTTTCTTGTTGTGCAAAAGACGCTGGCTGAACGAATTGAAAAATTCTGCGAATAAAGGGGTAACAATTTATGAGAATGTAGTATCTATCAATGAATCTGCTCACGAATTGATCGCTCAGGCAGAAGAATTTGATGAAAAACAAAAACTTTTTGAAACCATGTTCCAAAAACTGGGAGAGAAATGTCAGGAAGTTTTGAAACTCAGTTTTTCTCTAAAATCAATGGAAGAAGTGGCCGAAAAACTAAACGTAACTTATGGTTATGTACGAAAAAAGAAATCGTTATGCGTAGGCCAACTGACGCAATGGATTCAAGAAGCAAAAAATTTTAACTCTTTAAAAAACAATTAATCATGAACGAAGAACGCTATATATTATTTGACCAATATCTTCAAGGCGAACTGACCGTTGATGAAAAAAACAATTTGGAGAAACAATTATCTGAGGATGCAAAAATGGCTTCGGAGTTTGAGAGTTTCAAAGAAATGCATTTTCAGCTGGAAAATAAATTCGGAAGAGAGCAAGAAAGAGCGGATTTTGAAGAAAATCTAACTCGAATTTCAGATAAATATTTCAATAAGAATAAACAGAATGTGGTTTCTCTTAAACCATGGTACTTTGCGGCCGCAGCTTCGGTAATTATTATGTTCGGATTGTTTTTCTTTGATTATAAGCATTATCCAAACTTTGAAGACTATAATCATCCAGAAAGCGCTTATTTTACAGAAAGAGGTGTGTCTGAAGCTATTTTAAAGCAGGCAGAGAATAATTTTAATGGGAGAAGATACGATACGGCAATTCCGATTTTTGAAATGATTTTGAAAGAAAACAATTCAGAGGAGATTAAATATTTCTATGCCGTTTCATTATTGCAGGTTGGCAAATATGTAAAAGCAGAAAGTATCTTCAAAGAATTAGAAGCGGGAAATTCTGTTTATAAAGAAAAGGCCAAATGGAATCTGGCGTTGTCTAAGCTAAAACAAGGGAAATACGATGATTGTAAAGCCATTTTACAGACTATTTCGCAAGACTATGAAGATTATGATGAAGTAGAACAGCTTTTGGAAGAATTGGATTAAATTCTAATTATTAAGAAAAATTTTATCCGTTTACGGGAAACCTCAATCGAATTTGGAATTTTAGTTCTAAATTCGATTTTCTTTTTAAAAGAATTGCCAAAAAACATTTAACCAAAACCAGCCCCTTTAATGAAAAAGTTTGCATTGTTGCTTTTTGTTGTTTTTTCTCAAAGTATTTTTAGCGCTGCTAAAATTACAGAGACAGAAAAACTTTATGCTACCTGTAAAGTCTGGGGATTTTTAAAATATTATCATCCTAAGGTTGCTAGTGGAGAATTGAATTGGGATAATGAGCTTTTGGAGAAATTGCCTAAAATAGATAAAGCACAAACCAAAGAAGAGTTTTCTTTAATTATAGAAAATTGGATTGACGATTTGGGGCCTGTAAAAGAAATAGCGCCAATTGTAATACCAAAAGACGTAAAGTTCTTTGATAAAAATTTTGATTTAAGCTGGTTTAATAGTAAGCTGTTTTCTAAAAAACTTTCGAAGAAATTAAAGTTTATTGAAGAAAATAGGTTTCAAAGCAATGAAGAATTTGGACCTACTTTTGACGGTTTTAAAAACTTGAAAAATTATTTTAATCTAGATTACACAGACAAAAATGCAAAGCTTTTAATGCTGTATGCATACTGGAACGTAGTGGAGTATTATTTTCCATACAAATACATAATGGATCAGAAATGGGATGAAGCTTTAAATGAAGTGATTCCTTCTGTTGTTCAGTCTAACTCTCCAGAAGATTTTTTTAAAGTATTAAGAAAAGTAGCAGCAAAACTCAATGATACTCATGTCCAGTTTCATATTTACCCGTCTTCTGCAACAGCAAAAAAGAGTTTTAATTATTTTCCTGCAACAGGTAAAGTAATAGATGAAAAACTAGTGATTACTGAGATTTTAGGAGATAGTTTGGCAGAGGCAGACAATATTAAAATTGGAACTGTAATTACTAAAATAAACGATAAGAGCATTAAAGAAATTATTGAAGAGAAAAGAGATATTGTTTCAGCTTCAAACGAGGTTGCTTTTCTGGATAAAGTTCTGCGCACAATTTTAGTGAGCGAATCTGAAAAAGTAAACGTAGAATTCCTAAAAGATGGAAAGTACGAAACAAAGTCAATGACTTGGTTTAACTATCACGATTCGCATAGAAATGAATTTAAAAAAGGTGCTCAGAAAAAGAAAGATAAATTTAAACTTCTCGACAATAATATTGGCTATGTTAATATGGGAGTTATAAAACCTAAAAATGTTCCAGAGATGGTTGAAGCTTTAAAAAACACCAAAGCTATAGTTTTTGATCTAAGAAATTATCCGCAAGGGACTTATAAAGTAATTTCAGACTTTCTAAATGCTAAAGAAGAGAAATTTGTAATTTATACATATCCCTATTTAAATTATCCAGGTAAGTTTTATTGGACGGATGGAAGAAATGCAGGTTTTGACAATAAAGACCATTATAAAGGAAAAGTGATTGTATTATTGGATGAGAATTCGATAAGCCAGTCAGAATGGACAGCGATGTGTTTCCAAACAGCGGGAAATACCACAATAATTGGAAGTCAGACTGCGGGAGCAGATGGCAATGTGTTTGAATTTGATTTTAGTGGATTTCATACAGGGTTTTCAGGAATTGGGGTTTATTACCCAGACGGAAGAGAAACACAACGTGTAGGAATTGTACCCGATATTGAAGTGAAACCAACAATTTTAGGCATTCAACAAGGCAAAGATGAAGTTTTGGAACGCGCTTTGCTATATATAGAAACAGGAAAATAAAAACGGTTGTTGTACTGAGGAACGAGGGATCGCACTAGCTGATCGAGAGAAAAAATGGGGGTTTTCTCCTCGAAGCTTCTTGTGAGGTCCTTCGTTCGTCAGAATAAGAAAATTAGGTGATTATTGTTCTGGCCTTTGTCAAAGTTCTAATCTATGATAAAGGTTTTTTTTTGTTTTCCTGAGCGGAGTCGAAGGATCGCATTGAGAATCCACAAAGATTAGCGATTAGGGCTTCGACTCCGCTCAGTCTGACAAAAATAAAATCCGTCACAATCCGTGTTTTCACAAAGTGAATCCGTTTCATCCTCGTACCCCACTCGCACAGAATTGCTATTCTTTTAATATTGTCGTAATTTTGGCATTTTAAAATTACAGCCTTGAATTCAACACCCATTATTACCGATACCCATACGCACTTATATTCTGAAGAATTTGATCAGGATCGTGACGAAATGATTCAACGTGCTATTGATGCCGGAATTACACGTTTTTTTATTCCTGCAATTGATGCTGCTGCTACACAATCGATGTACGATTTAGAAAAAAATTATCCTGAAAATATATTCCTAATGATGGGTTTGCATCCCACTTACGTGAAAGATAATTATCTGGAAGAATTGGCGCATGTGGAAACAGAATTGTCTAAAAGAAAATTCTACGCTGTCGGTGAAATCGGGATCGATTTGTATTGGGATAAAACACATTTAAAAGAACAGCAAATTGCTTTTAAGAGACAAATTCAACTGGCAAAACAATACAAATTGCCAATCGTAATTCATTGTCGTGAAGCATTTGATGAGATTTTCGAAGTCTTAGAAGAAGAAAAATCTGAAGATTTATTTGGGATTTTTCATTGTTTTTCCGGAACTTTAGAACAAGCAGAGCGTGCCATTTCTTACAATATGAAATTAGGAATTGGCGGTGTTGTTACATTTAAGAACGGAAAAATTGATCAGTTTTTAAATCAAATCGATTTAAAACATATCGTTTTAGAGACAGATTCGCCATATTTAGCACCAATTCCATATAGAGGAAAAAGAAATGAAAGCAGTTATTTAGTCAATGTTATAGCTAAATTAAGCGAAATTTATAGTGTTTCTGCCGAAGAAATTGCAGCAATTACAACGCAAAATTCAAAAGACGTTTTTGGTATTTAACTTAAGCCTTACAAAACTTTAATTTTTTTTTTGTTCTTTTGCCCACTTAAACCCAAATAAATAATGCAGAGATTTGATGCCATTCGACCGTTTTATGATTCCGAAATAAATGAAGCACTTCGTGGTGTGGTAAATCATCCGATGATGAAAACCATGATGAACTTTACTTTTCCGGATGTAGAAGATGAGGTTTGGAAGGAACAACTAAAGAAAACGCATTCTATTCGTGATTTTCAGTGCAATTTTATTTACAACACTATTCAGAAAGTTCTTGAAAAAAGTTCTGAAGGCCTTACAACTTCAGGTTTTGAAAAATTAGAACCGAACACTTCTTATCTATTTATCTCAAATCACAGAGATATTCTTTTGGATACGACATTATTGAATGTTTGTTTATTCGAACATGGTTTAGTGATGACAGCATCTGCAATTGGTGATAATTTGGTTAAAAAAGCTTTTTTGGCAACTTTAGCAAAATTGAATAGAAACTTCTTGGTTTTGAGAGGTTTGTCTCCTAGAGAAATGCTTCAAAGTTCAAAATTATTGTCTGAATATATGGGGCAATTACTGCTTCGCGAAAATCGTTCGGTTTGGATTGCTCAAAGAGAAGGAAGAACAAAAGATGGAAACGACGAAACCAATCCAGGCGTTTTAAAAATGATCGGAATGGGTTCTGACGAAGAAAACTTAATGGATTATTTTAAGAAACTGAAAATCGTTCCAGTTTCTATTTCTTACGAATATGATCCGACAGATGTTTTGAAAATGCCACAATTAATGGCAGAAGCAAACAATGAGGTTTATATAAAAGATAAAAACGAAGATTTCATGACCATTTTAAGTGGAATTATGGGAACTAAAAAAAGAATCCATATTTCTGTTGGAGATGTTTTAGATACAGAAATCGATCAGATTGTAGCTGAAAATGATAATGTAAACAAGCAGGTTCAAGCGTTGGCACAAACTATCGATGATGTAATCTTGACAAATTATCAATTGTGGCCGACAAATTTTATTGCTTACGATATTTTAAACGAAACAGACAAATTCGCACATACATACAAAGAAAGCGAAAAACAGCTTTTTGAGCGTCGTTTAGAAATGAGAATAGGAAGCGATAATCCTATTACAAGACAAGGATTTTTAGCTATGTACGCAAATCCTGTTGTCAACAAATTAAAATACCAAGATGTCATCTAAAGCAAAAATATTATTGGTTTATACCGGAGGAACCATCGGTATGAGCAAAGATTTTGAAACTGGAGCGCTTAAAGCTTTCAATTTTGGTAAATTAATTCAGAAGATTCCCGAAATCAAACAATTGGATTGCGAAATCGAATCCATTTCGTTCGAACATCCAATAGATTCTTCAAATATGAATCCTGAAATGTGGACGAAGATTGCCACAATTATCGAGGAAAATTACAGCGCGTATGATGGATTTGTGGTGCTTCACGGTTCTGATACCATGTCGTATTCGGCTTCGGCATTGAGTTTTATGCTCGAGAATTTGGCAAAACCTGTTGTTTTTACCGGTTCGCAATTGCCAATTGGAGATTTGCGCACCGATGCAAAAGAAAACCTAATTACAGCAATTCAGATTGCCTCTCTTCAAGAAAACGGAAAACCGGTTATCACAGAAGTTTGTCTGTATTTTGAATATAAATTATATCGCGGAAACCGAACTTCAAAAGTAAATGCAGAGCATTTCAGAGCTTTTACAGCACCAAATTATCCTGAATTGGTAGAATCTGGTGTTCATTTAAAATTAAACAGACATTTATTTCTTCCTGTAAATAAAGATGCAAAACTGATCGTTCATAAAAAATTAGACAATCACGTTGCAATTATAAAAATGTTCCCAGGAATGAGCGAAATTGTTTTGGCTTCAATCCTTGCAACTAAAGGTTTAAGAGGAATTATTCTAGAAACTTACGGTTCTGGAAATGCTCCAACAGAAGATTGGTTTTTAAACCTAATAGAAAAAGCCATCAAATCTGGAATGCATATCGTAAATGTAACCCAATGCTCAGGCGGAAGCGTAAACATGGGACAATACGAAACGAGTACGGCTTTGAAATCTCTAGGGGTTATTTCAGGAAAAGACATTACTACAGAAGCTGCCATTACTAAATTAATGTATTTGTTAGGGCATAATATTCCGCAAAACGAGTTTAAAGATATTTTCGAGACAGCGCTTCGCGGGGAAATATCTTAAAGTTTAAATTTCAATATTAAAAAATCCCAAATTCCAACAAAATCTAAAGTTCGAATTTGGGATTTTTTTATTGAAAATTTTTGCTTAATCACGCAGTTTGTTATTTCGACGAAGGAGAAATCTTCACAAGTAACACCGTTCCAATAAGCCAACTTTTACAGAAATGACACGATTACGGATAATTGGAATTTGGGATTTCCTTTTAAAACTTGGAATTTTTATAAGTAACTGGACAAGTTTCCAAATTTTCCGTTGATTTATGTTTTTTGTAATAGATATAAACCAGAACAGAAAGAATACAGATAACTCCCTGAATCGCAACCGTAGCTCTTACACCTAAAAAGTGAGAAACATACCCAATAATTAAACTTCCTACAGGAATCATTCCTTGGTATGCCATCATATAATAGCTAATACTTCTGGAACGCATATTAACAGAGCTATGTGTTTGTATGTAGATATTAATAGATGAAGTTTGTCCCATCATTCCGATTCCGCTTAGAGTCATACAAAGCAAAGCAATTGTGATGCTGTTTGAAACGGCCAAAATAATTACACTAAAACCGAGAAGTAAACTTGCAGAAATCATCAATTTGCTCATATTTTCGGCAGATTTTAGATTGGCTAAATAAATTGCAGATAAAATAGAACCAATTCCGGCAGCGCTTTCAAACCAGCTGAAAGTTTGGGCGTTTCCGCTAAAAATATCTTTCGCAAAAACGGGCATCAAAGTATTAAAAGAAATTACAAATAAACTGCTACAAGTTAACATCAAGAGCATTCTTGCCATTTCAGCTTCTTTCTTTACGTAATCCAGTCCTTCAATAAGATCATCCAGCATTTTAAGCTTGTTTTCGGCTTTAACATGCGGTGTAATTTTCATTAGCATTAGCGAAATTAAAACAGGCACATAACTCATAAAATTTCCGATAAAACAGATATCTTCTCCATATTGATGCAAGATGATTCCCGCAAGCGCAGGACCTGCAATTCTAGCAAAGTTGTTCATGGTGGAGTTAAGAGCGACTGCGTTTGGCAGATCTTCTTTATTGTCAACAATATCAATCATCATAGTCTGACGACAGGTCATATCAAAAGCATTGATAATCCCTTGAATAAGACTCAAAGCAAGAATAAAATTGATATTATAAATTTTGAGATAAATCAGTAAAGCTAAAGTTCCTGCCTGCAGCATTGCTAAAGACTGCAGTACCATCATAGCGCGGTGTCTGTCGTAACGTCCAATAATACTTCCTGCCAGAGGAGCGAGAAACAGAGACGGAATCATACTTAAAAAAGTGGCTAAACCTAATAAAAATACAGATCCCGTAATACTGTAAACCATCCAGCTTACTGCTGTTTTCTGCATCCAAGTCCCAATAACTGATACAGATTGACCGTAGAAAAATAATTTGAAATTTTTTGATTTTAAGGCTTTAAACATGACTCTAAATATTTAATACAAAGGTCGGGATTATGATAGCATTAGAAAAATTAATAATTTTACTGATAATAAGTAGTAAAACTTATCAATATGGAAATATATCAACTGCAATATTTTATCAAAACTGCTGAAGTATTGCACTTTACAAAAGCAGCAGAACTCTGTTTTGTAACACAATCGGGACTTTCACAGCAAATAAAAAAACTGGAAGAAGAACTTGGAATGCCATTGTTTAAGCGAGTTGGAAAGAAAGTTCAACTGACAGAAGCTGGTGCTGTTTTTCTAATTCATGCCAAAAAAGTGGTCGAAAATGTAGAAAACGGAAAACAGGCCATTGAGGATTTAAACGAAATGATTGGCGGAGAACTCCGAATTGGCGTAACGTACATTTTCGGACTACTGATTTTGCCTGTTGTAAATGCATTTGCCAAAAGATACCAGAATTTGAGGATAATTGTAGAATACGGTACTTCAGAAGCTTTAGAGCAAAAACTGATTAATAATGAATTGGATTTAGTTTTAGTTATTTCGTCACACGAAATTGGCGCTCCAATTCAAAAAGTACCTTTGTTTACTTCAAATATGGTCATGGCAGTTTCTAAAAATCATGCTTTAGCCCATTTAGAGAAAATGCCTTTCAAGAAAATAGAAGAGATTCCGCTGATATTGCCTGGAAAAGGATCAAATTCTCGTGAATATGTTGAAGAACTGTTTCAGAAGTTTAACATGAAACCTAAAATTTCGATAGAACTGCAATCCATTCATGCTTTACTGCAAATGGTTGAAAATAGCGATTGGGCAACCATTGTGGCCGAAAAAGCACTAAAAAACTGGGATAGTTTAAAAGCCATTCAGATTACGGGAGTTTCTACAAAAAGAGAATCTTATATGCTCGCGATGGGTGGTTACCAGAAAAAGGCTGTAAAATTGTTTATGGAAGAATTTAAGAAAAGCATTTAAAGTTACTTTGATTTTACTTTTGTAAAGTCAGTTTTTTTTGTGTTATTTGCAGACCAAAATAGAGAGGTGTCCGAGTGGTTTAAGGAGCTAGCCTGGAAAGCTAGTATATGGGTAACTGTATCGAGGGTTCGAATCCCTTCTTCTCTGCAAAATTTCAGTTTAAATAATACCAAACCTCGAAATGTATATTTCGAGGTTTTTTTATTTATTGTCTCTATTACCAAATTATAAATAACAATATCAAACGTTCCAAAAAAACTTATTGAACAAAAACTTTGTGCAATTTTGATTTTACAATATTTGCATTGGATCAGTGACAATTAATTTCAGGATTATATTATTACGAACACCTTTCGAAAAATCTGTCAAACAATGTCTCAAAAATTTAAAAATAAATATCGAATTCCATCTTCGCGATTGCAAAATTGGGATTATGGTGCAAAAGGTGCTTATTTTATAACTATTTGTACCCAAAATAGGGAATGTTATTTTGGAGATATTATTGATTCTAAATTGGAGGCATCGGAATTAGGAATATTGGCAGAAAAATATTGGTTAGATATTCCAAAACATTTTCCGTATGTCGAATTGGGTAATTTTGTAATTATGCCAAATCACGTTCATGGGATTTTAATTATTGATAAAAACGCATCGGTTTCGGGTAGAGACGCGATTATTCGCGTCTCTACCCGAAACAATATATAAAATAGGTGGTTTTGTCGGAAATAAAAACCCCATGTTGCACGATAATATTTCGAGAATTATAAGATGGTATAAAGGAAGATGTTCTTTTGAGATGAAAAAAATACATGCTGATTTCGGTTGGCAACCGCGTTTTCATGATCATATCATTAGAAATGAAAAATCTTTTGAAACCATACAAAATTATATAGAAAACAATCCGTTGAATTGGAATAAAGACAAATTTTATGGAAAATTAAACCAAAACAATCCGAAATAACGGTAGAGACGCGATGAATCGCGTCTCTATTTTTAAAGAGATTCATCGCGTCTCGATTTTTTTAGAGAGATTAATTGCGGCTCTATTTTTAAAGAGATTATTCAATTAAAAATAGAATCAGTTTTGAAGATATTGATTTAGAACAAAAAGAATTTGATAATTATAATTAAAACATCTTGATTTATCAGATCTTTCTAAAAATCTAAATAAAGAAAAAACCATAAAAACATAGTCCTAAAAAGTTATTTTCAAAATACGGTTTCCCGCATTTTTTTATTCTAGAAATATTATATATTTGGCTCCTGTGTAATATAAATAACTTAATGGATTTACCTCCTTATTCGCCAGGATTGCATAAACTGGTTACTCTACATGTCGATGAAATTTCTAAGCTTACCAACAGCAAAGGCTTTGTTGCAATTACCGATTCCATTTTAGAAAAATACGAACTTGAGAAGGTTGGAGTTGTTGTTCATGACTTTGATAACGAAAGTTTTACAATCTCGTACTGCTTAAAAGAATCACATATTTGTATACACACTTGGCCAGAATACAATCAGTTGACTTTGGATGTTTATTTGTGCAATTATCTTCAGGATAACTCGCATAAAGTGCGTGCCGTTATGGCCGATTATATTGCCTATTTTGAAGCAGAAATTATTAAGGATTTTGAAATTAACCGATAAGATATGAAGATTCCTTGTTATATCTGTGATATCGAAACCGAATTAGATGTTGATTTTGAAGTAGTCAATTTTGTCTGTCCGCATTGTCAGACTTTATATGCTACTGATAAAGATGGGCAATTTCTCCAAAGATCTCAATATAAAAATATTTATTTTGCATGTCCGCTTGTAATTGGCGAAGTTGGAAATTTTAGAGGAAGCGAATATAAAGTTACCGGAATTCTAAGAAAGAATATTCATCCCGATTTTGATTGGATTGAATTTATACTTCAAAACGACGCTAAAGAGTTTATCTATCTTTCGGTTTCTAATGGACACTGGATGATGTTAAGAGAAATGGAGGAAACTTTTGTCGTTCATGATCATCCCAAAGTATTAGACCACGAAGGAGTGTATTTTGATATATTTGAATATTCTGATGCTGAAATTATAAATGCAAAAGGATTTTTTGATTTTGAACTTCCTCAAAACAAATTAATTCACTTAGTTGAATATATCAATCCTCCAAACATCATTTCTGTAGAAAGAATGAATGGCGTCGAAATAGCCTATTATGGAGAGTATGTTAATAAAAGCGAGATCAAAAAAGCATTTCCACAGGCTGTGCTTCCTTATCAGACAGGGACAAATATGATTCAGCCTTTTCCATTTCATATAAAAAATACAGCTATTATTTTCTGTCTCATTGCTCTGTTGATTCTTATTACGAATTGGTTTATTTACAGAGATCAGGTAGAACAGCAGGTTTTCTCGAAAACTATGAAATTTACCGAGTTTGACAATAAAGAAATTACAAGCGAAAGTTTTGTGCTTAATGGAGGATCGTCGCCTATGACAATACAAGTTTCTACAGGTGTTGATAATTCCTGGGCAAATGTAAATGTGGCTTTGATCAACGAAGAAACAAATGACGAAATTTATGCCAATAAAGACATCGAATATTACCACGGCTATTCTGATGGCGAATCTTGGACAGAAGGAAGTTCTGTTGAAAAATTTAATATTTGCGGTGTAAAATCTGGTAAATATCATCTTTTGATTACACCTCTTAAAGCACCAGAAGATTTGACCAATACTGAAATGCAGGTTACAGCAGTCTGGAATCAGCCCTCTAGCCGTAATGCTTGGTTTGTAATTCTTTTTATGGCGGGTATATTTGCGGTGATCTATTTCTTTAAGTATCAATCTGAAAAAAACCGATGGGCAGACAGCTCTTATTCTCCTTATCCTGAAAATTAACATGAAGAAAATATCTGATTTTATACTGCAAAATTTAGCTCCTTTCATAATTGGAGTTTTTTGCTTTGGCGTTTATATGTATTTTACTCTTGCAGGAAATAGAATCTGCGATTGCGAAACTACAGAAAGCTACCGATCAACAACGAGCGGAAGCCGTTCATCATACAATCATTTTTACCACAAATAAAAACTATCAAATATGGAATTATTTCACGTACAGCCAATAGTAAACTCAATTCTTTATTCTTTTTTAGGAATTGTAATTCTATTAATAGGATATTATATTATCGAAAAACTGACTCCAGAAAATACTTGGAAAGAGGTTGTAGAAAAAAATAATGTTGCTGTTGCCATTGTTTTGGCAGCATTTATCATCGGGATTTCCATGATTATTAGTGCCGCAATTCATGGGTAAAAAGTTTCTTAGGTTTGAATTTCTTTTACTCTTTGCCGTATTTATAATTGCCACTTGCGGACTTATTTATGAGTTGGTTGCAGGAACTTTGGCGAGTTATTTATTAGGCGATTCGGTAAAACAGTTTTCATTTATTATCGGCGTGTACCTGTTTTCTATGGGTATAGGCTCTTTTTTTTCGAAGTTTTTCAATAAGAATCTGCTTAACACATTTGTAGAAATTGAAATTCTGGTCGGACTTATCGGAGGTTTGAGTTCAGTAATTTTGTTTCTGCTGTTTGAAAATGTGGGTTCTTTTCAATTCATTTTATATTTATTTGTTTTCGTAACCGGATTTTTGGTTGGATTGGAGATTCCGCTTTTAATGAATATTTTAAAGGACAGAGTCGAGTTTAAAGATTTGGTTTCGAATGTTTTTACCTTTGATTATATCGGAGCACTTTTGGCTTCGATACTATTCCCATTGGTCTTAGTACCAAAATTAGGCATTATGGGAACCTCTCTTTTCTTCGGAATGGTTAATGTGAGCATTGCTATTGCTTTATGCTTTTTATTAAAAAGAGAATTAAGGAAACCTTCTTTATTAAGAGCAAAAGCCGTTTTCTCTTTTGTATTATTATTGGTTGTTTTTATTTTTTCGAATGATATTCTCGCTTATTCGGAAGGGAAATTGTATGGAGAGAATATCATTTATACCAATTCAACACCTTACCAGCGTATCGTTTTAACGCATAACAAAAGCGATTACAGACTTTATTTGAATAACAACCTACAATTCAGTTCTGCGGACGAATATCGTTATCACGAAGCTCTTGTGCATCCCGCAATGTCGATGGCAAAAAGTGTAAAAAACGTTTTGGTTTTAGGCGGTGGTGATGGTTTGGCTGTTCGTGAAATTCTGAAATACAAAGACGTCCAAAAAGTGATTTTGGTAGATTTGGATGAAGGAATGACAAAGCTGTTCAAAACCAATTCGGTATTGACCAATTTCAATCAGAATTCTTTGAATAACCCTAAAGTTACCGTAATCAATACCGACGCTTATATCTGGGCGAAAAACAATAAAGAGAAATACGGTGTAGCAATAATCGATTTCCCAGACCCATCCAATTATAGTTTGGGAAAATTATATTCGCTAAATTTTTATCAAACCATAAAAACCATTTTACAACCAGATGCTGCGGTGGTTATACAAACGACTTCACCATATTTTGCGCCTAAATCTTTTTGGTGTATTAATAAAACGGTCATGCAGGTTTTCCCGCAGGTCGATGCATATCATGCGTATGTGCCGTCTTTTGGAGAATGGGGTTATACGATTGCCATAAACGGTTTTGGAACGACTTTTAATTCTGTAAACCGAAAAGCAGACGGATTGAAGTTTTACAATTATCAATTTGATCGTTTTAATTATTTTACAAATGATATGATTTCAAACCAAATAGAAATCAATCGTTTAGACAACCAGATTTTAGTACGCTATTTTGATGAAGAGTGGGGAAAACTGCAATAAATCCAGAAGGAGTTTTATAAAAGTAGTCGGAGCGGCGTTAATTGCGGTTCCGTTTCTGCAATTTTGTTCTGATAAAATTGCCGTACTGATGATTCGTTTATCGGGCACTAAGCACTTGCTTGGACATCGTTTATGGATTAAGGATTTTCCTAAACCGACGAAACAGATCCAGATTCCGTATTTAATTGTTGGCGGAGGAATTTCTGGTTTAAGTGCGGCACGCCAGTTTCATAAAAAAGGAATTTCAGATTTTTTAATAGTAGAATTAGAAAATCATTTGGGTGGAAATTCTTCAAACGGAGAAAATAAATATTCCAAATATCCTTTGGGTGCTCATTATTTGCCATTGCCGAATTTTCAGGATAAAGAACTGCTTCATTTTCTGGAAGAAGAAAAAATAATATTAGGTTACAACGAAAAAGGTTTTCCAATTTTTGATGAATTACAATTGACTTTTGCGCCAGACGAACGTTTGTTCTATAAAAATAACTGGCAGGAAGGTGTAGTTCCAAAAGAAGGGAATTTGATTTCTGATGATGTAGAGTTTGATAAATTCTTCAAAAAAATGGATGCGTTTAGAACTGCCAAAGGCGAAGATCAAAAGTATCTGTTTGATATTCCGCTTTATCTTTCTTCGTCTGATATTGAAACAAGAGCTTTAGATAAAATCACGATGAAACAGTGGTTCAAAAACAATCAATTTACTTCTGAACCTTTGTTTAATTATATCGATTATTGCTGTAAAGACGATTTCGGTTTAGGAATTGACTACGTTTCGGCTTGGGCTGGAATTCATTATTTTGCTGGAAGAAAACAAGATTCGACACCCGAAAAACACGACAGCGTTTTAACGTGGCCAGAAGGAAATTCGCGTTTAGCCAATCATTTAAAAAAATATACTACAGATAAGACGCTGAAAAATCATTTGGTTTACGAAGTTAAAGTCGAAAAGAATAAAGTAATCGCAAAAGCCTTTGATGATGTCAATAAAACGTCGGTTGAAATTATTGCCGATAAAGTGATTATGAGTTCTCCGCAGTTTGTAAATCAATATTTGATTGAAGACCGAAAAGCGTTTACCAAAGATTTCCATTACACACCTTGGCTTTTGGCAACTTTAGTCGTTAATGATTTAACGGATAATTTTAGTTTTCCGCTTTCTTGGGATAATGTAATTTATGATGCGAAAGGTTTAGGATATGTTTACGATCAGCATCAGACTGTGAATCAGGTTCAGGACAAAAAAGTGATTACGTATTATTATAGTTTTTCGTCTGCCGATTTAAAGAAAACCAGAAAAGAGCTTTATAAAAAAGATAAAGAATATTGGAAGCACTTTGTTTTGAATGACTTAAAAGTAGCGCATCCAGATATTGAAGAATATACAGAAGACATTGAAGTTTTTCTTTTAGGTCACGGAATGATTTCGCCTGCGCCGGGATTTATTTTCGGAGAATCAAAAAGACAGGCTAAACAAAATATTGAAAAGAAGATCTATTTTGCACACAGCGATTTATCTGGAATTTCGATTTTTGAAGAAGCTTTTCATCAAGGAATTAATGTTGTAAATGAAATTGTAGATGGAGCAACCTTGGATTCATAAAGCCAAAACTGATTTAGCTTTTATAATTGGTCCGTCATTTTTTGTCTTGGCGATCATCTTTATTTTTCAGGATTATATTGTCCAGATTGAAGAAAATTATTCTTTTTACACTTGGCTTTTCCTTATTGTTTTTATTGATGTGGCGCATGTTTATGCGACATTATTCAAAACTTATTTTGTTGCTGATGAGTTTCAAAAGCAAAAAAGAAGATTGATTCTATTGCCTCTTTTTTGTTTCGTAACCGGAATTGTGCTTTTCTCTTTCGGCAGTTTAGTTTTTTGGTCGTTTCTGGCTTATGTGGCTGTTTTTCATTTCATCAGACAGCAATATGGCTTTATGAGATTGTATGCGAGAAAAGAAACGAAGACCAAAATTTCGGTTTGGATTGATAATCTTACGATTTATGCTTCAACGGGATATCCAATGCTGTATTGGTTTTTTTCGTCAAAGCGAAAGTTCAATTGGTTTGTAGAAAATGAATTTTTTAGGTTTGAAAACCAAAGAATTCTCGAAATCCTGTTTTGGGTTTATATTGGAATTTTGATTTTTTATATCGTTTACACAGCTGTAAAATCTATCCAGAATCGATTTTTTAATATTCCAAAAAATAGTATTATTCTGGGAACAGCTTTGTCGTGGTATTTCGGAATTGTCTATTTTAATGACGATTTGATTTTTACTTTATTGAATGTCGTTTCACATGGAATCCCATATATGGCTTTGGTTTATTTTAAAGAAATTGACGGAAAATCGGAAACAGAATTAGGGCGTTTGTCTTTCTTAAAACAATACAAAGGACTTTTAATTTACATTGGAATTTTGCTTTTAATTGCCTTTTCAGAAGAATTTCTCTGGGAGCTTTTTGTTTGGAATGAGAATATTAACATCACAAATTTTGATTTTTCGAGCTGGCAGATTTTGCTAGTTCCTTTATTGACGGTGCCACAGTTTACGCATTATTTATTGGATGGTTTTATTTGGAAGTCTAAAAAGTAAATATCTTTCGTCCTTTTGAAAAATGAAAGTTCTAATCTAGCCCCGATAGGAACGATATCCTTTTGTTCTGGGGTTCAGAACAAAAGATATAGTGAATAGCGGGACTAAACGTGTTTTTGAAAATGACTTTTTCTGCTTCTAAAAATTGAAAAAACTAATTCTGCAAAGCTGTTTTTATCTTCGGCATCATTCTGTCCACAAACATTTTATAAGCAGCTTCAGAAGGATGTAAGCCATCTGAAGCGACAAGATTTGGATTGCTTAATCCCATACGGGTAATATCTGTAATGGATACAAAAGCGACTTGATTATTTGTACAATAATTTTCTGCAAATGTATTGTATTGATCTATTTCTAATGAAATCGTACTGCTTTGATTTCCTGCAAGAGCTTGCCCGTATGGAGTATATGCATAGTCGGGAATAGAAATAACTACAACATTTTTTCGGTCGCCTTTGGCTAGCATAATAGCTTTATTGACTAGTTCTGGAAATTCTTTTTCGTAAACTGAAAAGTTTCTATGCTGATATTGATTGTTTACGCCAATTAAAAGTGTTACCAAATCATAGTTGGATTCTGGTTTTTGAGATTCAATTGCCGAAAGTAAATTGGTTGTTGTCCAGCCGGTTGTAGCAATTATTTTTAGCGAAATGGTGCTGGAATACATCGTGTTTAAACTCGCTTTTAGTTGTTCTGGAAAACGACAGGTTGCACAAACGCTTTGACCAATAGTATAACTGTCACCTAAGGCCAAATAATTTACAGTACCCGCGATCGGTGGATTTGTTGTTGGTGGAGGAGTTACAACGGGTGGAGTAGTGATAATAGGAGTTGAGGTTTCATCTGAACTGCAGCTAAGAAGAAATACTGAAAGAATAACGATAACTATTTGTTTAAAATGCGGTTTCATAATTTGTTTAAATTAGATTGGGTCGTTTTAAACAAATAGTTACGTTAAATAGCTGGTTACGGTTTTGTAGCTTCGCTGTAAATATTTCTTTCCATGACGATGTTTAATCTTGTGAGCATTTCGGCGATATTAAAACCTTCTTTTTTGTAGTAAGCTTGTACAGCTTCTTTGGCGCTTTTCAAGACCGTTTCATTTTCCCAAACAGCAATTGTTATATAAATTAAATTCCCGTTTTCGTCAATACGTTCGTATGCGTTGTCATTTACAAAGCCGTTTAAGTGTTTTATGAGGTTTCGGTTGATGTTTACTCGTTCTAAAAATTCTTGTTTTGATTTTTCGGGAACGATAAATTTATCGATAAAAATTTGTTGCATGGTTTCTGATTTTTTAGGTTCAATTTCTGAATTGATTGTTGTTGATTGAGCATTTGTTCTATAGCTGAATAATGTCAAAAAGACAATTCCGATTAAAAGATTTGTTTTCATAGTTCCTGTTTTTATTGATGTAAAATTCAGAATTGCGAAAACGGAATCCTTGTAAAAAATCATTGATTTACCAAAAAGAAGGAAAGTTGAAAAATTCTGTTGGAGTTTGTCCTGTAAATAATTTGAAATCTTTATTAAAATGAGGCTGGTCAAAATATCCGGCATCAAAAGCCAGATCGATGAGGTTTTGATTTTTCTGTTTGAGATCGATAATTGATTTTATGCGAACAACATAGCAAAATTGTTTTGGAGAAGATCCGATTGTTTTTCGAAACCTTTTCTCAAATGCGTCTTGACTGATAAAAAGCGTATCGGCAAGTTCTTTTATTTTAATGACGCCTTTTTTAGTTTGTATGATAGTAATGGCTGCAGAGATTAAATTGTCGGGTTTGTAATTGTGCAACCTTGATAAAAGAAACTGTTCTATAACCGCAATTTTTTGATTGTTGGTTTTGGCTTCCGCTAAAAGTTCTTCGATAATGGCAATTTTTTGCTGTGGAATAAAGTTGTCGAGCGAAACACTTTCTTCGAATAATTCATGAAGCGGTTCTTTAAAAAAAGCTTTAGCTCCAGCTTCTTTAAACTGAATGATAAGAGTTGCCGTATCTTTTGCGTAATTAATTAATCGTACTGATTTGCGAATACCTGAAATTGTAGAAACGGGCAGTTTTTCGTGCTGATTTTCTTTAATATAATTAACATAGCCTTTGCAGCGAAAAGCAATTGCTAGAGAGGTGCTGGGTAAAACCCGGTTTACCAATTCGTCTTCGCTTTCGATAATTCTGTAAGTCTTAATAAAAGGTCTTAACTGTTCTGTTGGAATGAAATCGATAATGTTCATTTGAAAGTATTTTCAACAGGCTGAATGTCAAAGGTATGAAAAAACAAAATTCCAATAACTTATCTGTCATTAAACAGTTTCATTTATTGGAATTTTTAAGAAATAAGTTATGTTACATAACTTATAGTAATTTTTAAACCATTTCGGCTTTCATCAAAATTTCTTCCTCGATAGCATTCCAAAGTCCGATGCGTTTTTCAAGGGCAAGAATTGAAACTTCTTCAACTTCTTTCCATTTTTGTGCATCTTCTTCACACAATTCTGTAATCATTTGCATTGCCATTGGTCCGTGTTCATCGGCATCCAATTCGATATGTCTTTCAAAATAATAAAGCAATTTTGCTAAATCTGTTTCTGGAAGGTTTTTTTGAAAATTTTTCAAAATCTGAGTAAACATACTCGGAATTAGATCTTCTCTTCCAAAAGTAAATGCTGCGGCAATTTCGTGAGGTTTTCCTTCTTCAATAACTCTAAAAGTAAAATCTAAGAAGGCTTTTACATTTGGCTGTAGTGAACTTTGTTTGATTGCTACGAATATATTTTGAAGAGAAGTCACCTCTGATAAGAATTTTAAAACTCCAGTTGTATCTGCACCACAGTCTTCCATAGCTTCAAGATACATTTCGTAGTGGCTTTGTCTTCTTCCATCAATACTTAAATCTGTTTCTTCTGCAAGAACGATTTCATTAATTAAATAACGTGTTTCCGGGTTTTTAGTAGCAAACCAAGGTGTTGTTGTGCAAGTAAGTTTGGCTTGTAATGCTTTTAATAGTGACATAAAATCCCAAACAGCAAAAACGTGAGTTTCAAGAAAACTGTGAAGGTCATTTATATTTTGAATCTTATTATATAAAGAGTGATTTAATAATTGGTCTTTTTGTGGCTGTATGCTTTTGTTTATCGTTTCGATATTCATTTTTGAAAAAATTTTGATGCAAAGATAAAAAGCTTCTCCGTGAAGAAGAAGCTTTTCGTATTGATTTTATGTATATTTTAATAATTGTAGATTATTTAAATGCTGGAATTCCAGTCACATCCATTCCTGTTATAAGCAAATGTATGTCGTGAGTACCTTCGTAAGTAATAACACTTTCAAGGTTCATCATGTGACGCATAATTGAGTATTCGCCAGTAATTCCCATACCTCCGAGCATTTGTCTTGCTTCTCTGGCAATGTTGATTGCCATGTTTACATTGTTGCGTTTTGCCATCGAAATTTGAGCAGAAGTTGCTCTGCCTTCGTTTCTTAAAACTCCTAAACGCCAAGTTAATAATTGTGCTTTTGTGATTTCTGTAATCATTTCTGCCAGTTTTTTCTGTTGCAATTGAGTTCCTCCAATTGGTTTTCCGAACTGAATTCTTTCTTTTGAATATCTTAAAGCTGTATCATAACAATCCATTGCAGCTCCAATTGCTCCCCATGCGATTCCGTAACGCGCAGAATCTAAACAGCCAAGAGGGGCGCCAAGACCAGATTTATTTGGTAGCAGATTTTCTTTTGGAACTTTTACATTATCAAAAATTAATTCTCCAGTCGCAGAAGCACGTAATGACCATTTATTATGCGTTTCAGGCGTTGTAAAACCTTCCATTCCACGTTCTACAATTAAACCATGAATTCGTCCTTCTTCATTTTTAGCCCAAACAACCGCAATATCAGCAAAAGGGGCGTTAGAAATCCACATTTTAGCACCATTTAAAAGATAATGATCTCCCATATCTTTAAAATTAGTGATCATGCTTCCAGGATCAGAGCCATGGTCTGGTTCTGTCAAACCGAAACATCCAATGTATTCTCCTGTAGCTAGTTTTGGCAGGTATTTCATTCTTTGTTCTTCGTTTCCATATTTCCAAATAGGATACATTACTAGAGAAGATTGAACAGATGAGGTAGATCTTACACCAGAATCGCCTCTTTCTATTTCCTGCATAATTAAACCATAAGAAATTTGGTCTAATCCTGCTCCGCCATATTCTACAGGAATATATGGTCCGAAACCGCCAATTTCTCCAAGACCTTTAATAATTTGTTTAGGAAATTCCGCTTTTTGAGCATATTCTTCTATAATAGGAGAAACTTCTTTTTTTACCCATGCACGAGCAGATTCACGAACCAATTTATGTTCGTCTGATAATAAATCATCTAGGTTAAAATAATCTGGAGATTGAAATAGGTCTGGTTTCATTTTTTTAATTTTTAGCAAAACAAATTTACACAATAAAAATATAACAAATACAAATGAAATTGTTATATTTTTTTATGGTAAAAATAAAATTAATAGGAATTTGGCAAATAAATTGTAGTTTTTTGATAATTTATAGACTATTTTTGAATTCCAAAAACAAACTTAATGAGGCTGATCATCTCTTTTTTCTTTTTACTACTACTATTTTCCAGTGGGACTGCTCAAACTACAGGAGAGCTCACGGAACAAAAGTACTTAGAATTACAGGATAAAATTCGTTTTAGCATGAATGGTAATTTTGATCAAGGACTTGAATATGCAACTGAATTAAAAAAATCTAATAATGATGAGCACAAAGCTTTTGCTTATGGAGCAGGATCTTATCTATATCAATTGAAAGACAATAGAGCTAAATGTGATGAATGGTTTGCCAAGGCATTAGCTCATTATAGTAAACTCCCAGAATCTGTTCAAAAAATAAATCTTAGAGCTTATTTATATAATTATAGAGGATTGATAGAATGGAAAAGACGAAATTTTAGTAATGCTCTTAGCAATTATCAAGAAGGAATTAAGCTCTCCATTAAAACTAAGGATGTTATTCAGATTGTAAAATTTAAAAGCAATATTGCCTTAGTTAATGAAGCTGTAGGGAATTATGAACTTGCTATTAAAAACCTTAGACAGAACAGTGATTTTTTGGATAAAAATGAAAGTCTTTATGAGAAAGACCAATTTCAAAATAGTAAAAGTAATATTTATACCAATTTAGGAAATGTGTATGAAGGCTACTATATGAAGAACCGAAGTAAATTAGTTTTACTCGATTCGGCCGAATACTATTACAAAAGAGCGATAACCTATTCGCAAAACTATATAGATAATAAAATGACAGCTACTTTAAGTCTAGGAAATATCTATTTGTTGAAAAAGGATTTTAAAAATGCAGAGAGAGCATATTTTGATATTTCGATGTATGCGAAACAAAATAACGACGAAAGTTATTATAAAACAGCAAATTATAATCTAGGAGATCTCTACTATTCTCAAAAAAAATACGATAAAGCTTTAATTTTCTTAAAAAAAGTTGATTCTCTTTATCAAAAGGAAAAGAAAATAGATATGAGTTATTTTCAATCTAATTATATCCAAGCTAAAATTTATAATATTCAAAATGAACCTGAATTAGCTTTTAAGCATTCTAAGATTTATTTAGATTCTTATGAAAAATATCAAGGACAATTAAGAGAAGAAGCTTTGGAAGTTAATTACAAATTAGGTACTGCGAATCTGAGTGATGAAATGTTGAGTATTCGGGAGAAGTATAAATATGAGGTTTTATGGAATAAAGCGCTAAAAATTTTATACGTTATTTTGGTTGTTGGTATTGTATTTTTCCTGATTAAAAATATTCGAGATAAGAATAAGGCGCAGAAAAAAATGAACGCTTTGATTGAAGAATTTAAAGCTAATCTTGAGAAAAAACAAATCGAGAAAGATGATATTGGAAAAGCAGCAGTAGATAAAACTAAAGTTTCGGGAGAATTTCTAGAGCTAGAAGATGGTCAGCTTAAAAAAGAAAATGCAAACCTTAGTATTGATGAGGCTAAAGAAAATAAAATTGTAGAAAAATTGCTGGCCTTAGAAGAAAAATTAGAATACTTAAATGCAGATTTTACACTATCGTATGTTGCTAAAAAAATTAAAACCAATACTACCTATTTGTCCTATGTAGTCAATAAAAGATTCGGGAAATCTTTTGGAGAATATTCGAATGAATTAAAGATTAATTATGTTATTAACCAAATGATTACAAATCATTTATATCGAAAATATTCAACTCAGGCAATTGCAGAAAGTGTCGGTTTTAAAAATGCAGTTTCATTTGCAAAATCGTTTCGCAAAAGAACTGGAGTATCTCCAGCTCAATTTGCGAACAATATTTAAAACTGAATTATTAGCCATTTCCTCCTCCGTTGGTTTTAATAGGATAGCTTACAATAGGAGGATCAACAGATTCGTTCTCGCCTCCTCGAATAATTCTTTGAGTTTTTAAGTCTATTTTATCTACTTCGAAATCTTTGAATGTCATTATTTTCGTTTTCATGATTTAAATTTTTAGGTTTGTTTATATTATTATAAATGAGAATCAGCCATTTCCTCCTCCGTTAGTTTTAATAGGATAGTTTACAATAGGAGGGTCAACAGATTCGTTCTCGCCTCCTCGAATAATTCTTTGAGTTTTTGAGTCTATTTTATTTACTTCAAAATCTTTAAATGTCATCTTTTTCGTTTTCATGATTTAAGTTTTTAGTTTCGTTTATATTGTTATAAATGAGAATCAGCCATTTCCCCCACCATTAGTTTTTAGAGGATCACTTGTGGAAGGATTGGTAGAGTCAGTACCACCGCCTCTGATAATTTTTTGAGTTTTTAAGTCTATTTTTTCTACTTCGAAATCTGCTAATGTTGATGTATTATTTTTCATCTTTTTGAATTTTAGTTATATATTTTTATAATGTTATCTCGTAACTATATTTTAAGGTTTCGCTAAAGGAGGCAAAAGGGAATGCTAAAAAGCGGAATTACACTAAAAAGTTTTTTGAATTATTAATCAAGAGCGATAAAAATGGAATTTATTTATAAGGCAAAACCTGTTAAATAAGAATCTTTTTTTTTGATTTTTATCAGCAACTTTTGCTTCCGATTTGGGCTTTTATAGATTTTTTTTCATTTGTCTTTTTCTTCCAAAATCATCTGTTTTTATGAGCCTATTTTTCATGTTTTTTCATGTTTAGATTATTGCCTATCCAAAACTAGATAAAAAGCAAAACCGTTAATCGAAAATGCCCTTTCTGAGCTTTTTATCAAAAAAAAACTAATCTAATTAATTGATTTTTAGTATGTTGTGTGGATTACTATACTTGGTATAATTTATAAATTGTATGTGGTATAATTAATAAAATGTATGTGTTCATGCAATTTTTATCAATAAAATCTCCAATCTTTGCATTGTAAAATGATTTAAAAACGATCAAAAGCGATGTTAAAACTTGTCCAAAAATTTCTACAAATCAACCGCTACTCAGACATCAAAAATGAGTTCAAGGATCTGTTTTTGTCTCATCCAAATTATCCGAGTTTGTTTGCCATTACAGACTCGTTTGATTTGCTTTCTGTAGAGAATGCCGCTGTAAGAGTTTCGAAAGAACAGATTGAAGATTTGCCATCTAACTTTTTGGCATATTTCAAAGATGAATTGACACTCGTTGAAAAAATAAAAAGCGGTGTTAGAATCACAACTTCAAAAAAAGGAAGTCAAAAATTGTCTTATGATAAATTCCTTTTAGATTGGAATGGAGTAATTGTGGCCATCGAGCCAAACAATGTTGTAGCAAGAGATAATTTAAAAATAGAATACAATTGGCTAAAATATTTTCTGCCTCTTGCGCTTGTAGCAGGATTGTCTTTATTCTATAATCGTTTTGATTGGTTTAGCGCTTCATTTTTGGTGACATCAGTTCTCGGTTTAGTTGTAAGTATCTTTATTGTTCAAGAGAAATGGGGAGTTAAAAATACTGTAATTTCAAAATTCTGTAATTTAAGTACTAATTCTTCTTGCCACTCAGTAATAAGTTTTAATGATGATATTGCAAATAGATGGGTGAGTTTTTCAGATTTGCCTTTGCTTTTCTTTAGTTCAAGCATTATTGCAATACTAGTTCAGCCTTTAAGTTCATCAATTTTCGTTGGATTCTTAAGTCTATTGGCTATTCCTATAATAGTTTGTTCAATATGGATTCAAAAATTTGAGATTCAGAAATGGTGCATAATGTGTCTGGCAATATCATTTTTAATATTGGCACAAAGCATTGTTTGGTTTTCGTCAGATCTTTTTACATTGAGTTTCAGTTTTAATGAAATTTTCCCGTATGTATTTTCTTTATTGCTTTTAATCCCAATATGGGCGGCGGTTAAAGTGATGATTAGAAAAATGCTTGACAATGAAAACTCTTTAAAAGAGCTTAAGAAATTTAAAAGAAATTACTCTTTGTTGAATTTCTTATCTAAAAAAGTAAAATATAACAAAGGATTTGAAGATTTAAGAGGCTTGACATTTGGAAATAGAAATGCAGGGGTTAGACTTTCTGTAATTCTTAGTCCAAGCTGCGGTCACTGTTATAAAACTTTTCAAGAAGCTTTTGATTTAGTACTGAAGTTTCCAGATAAAATATTTTTGAACGTTCTTTTTAATATCAATCCAGAAAATAATGACAATCCTTATAAAGCAGTTGTTGAAAGGCTTTTAACTATTAACAGAACAACACCAGGTAAGACAGTTGAAGCGATTTCAGATTGGTACATTAAAAGAATGACTCACAAAAAGTGGTTAAAAAAATGGAATGTTGATTCTGTTAGCATGATGATAAATCAAGAAATTCAGAAACAATATGATTGGTGCTCTATGAACAATTTTAATTACACACCGATTAAAATTGTAAACGAAAGGCTATTTCCCAATGAATATGAGCTAAACGAATTGAAATATTTCTTAAATGATTATGTAGAGGAAGTTCAAGTCTTGGAAAAAATAGCTTAAAAAAACAGAAGTTTCGACTGTCAAATAGAAACAAGTAACCCCAATAAACCTGCAGTTATGTTGAAGAACGTTTTGAAATTGAAAGGTGCAGTGGAATTGACTGCTAATGAACTGAAAACAATGAACGGAGATCATGCTCCTATTTGTGAAGATGGATTTAAAGCTAAAAGATGTACAGAATTTGGAACTGTGCCAGCGTACTGGAACTGCATTCCAAATAATTATGTCGGAAGCTGCTAAAGAGGATTTTTTTAAGCATCAAGTTATTGCAGATTTGAGGCTTAAACCAAAAAATGTAAATAGCCAGTTATGTTAGAAAAGATTTTAAAAAGTAAGGAAACAAGAAAGCTGACAAAAAAAGAGCAGAAAAACATCTTGGGGAATGAATATTCAGAAGATATCAATTGCCATGATACTGTTGTTGAAAAATATTAAATAGTGAGACAGAACAAACTGTCGTACTAGATAAAAGGTATTATTATGTTAAAGAAAATTTTAAGTCTTGAAGGTGCTCAGTCCATTAACAAAAATGAACAGAAAACCATGAAAGGAGGAATTCCAGAATGTTGGGTTCATGCCTTAGAAGCAGGATGTTTTTTAATACCGACAGGCGAAACTTGTCCGCTAAATACATCATCAGGTATTTGTGATACAAGTCGTCTTTGTTGTTGATTTTTAACTTTTTTAAAAGTAATACGATATAGCCTTATTTAGAATTTAGTCATGTTTTTTTTGAATGTATAGGCGCTCGATCGTGGAACATTGAGCATATTCTCAGTATTGATGATTGGTACTGAGATTCTTAGGAGTTGGCCGCAAGGTTGTTTTTATTTGGTTAGGGTAACCAGCGGCCATGTCCTAAAGAAATTGTGTTGCTAAAAATTTGTTTTTAAATACTGAAACAGAGAAGATTTAGGTCTTCTCTGTTTTTTTATGGATTAACAAGAAATTTTTTTCTTAATTTGGTCTAGAATAAATCATAATAAATTGAAAAAATTCACTCATTATAAACAAGCAGATAATAAAGATTGCGGACCGACATGTTTAAAAATCATTGCTAAATATTACGGTAAAACAATCAATATTCAGGAGCTGAGAAATATTAGCGAAACAACTCGCGAAGGAAGTAATTTGCTTTTTCTGAGTGATGCCGCCGAAAAAATCGGTTTTAGAACTTTAGGGGTAAAGTTAAGTTTGGAAAGGCTGGAAGAAGCTCCGTTACCATGCATTTTGCATTGGAATAATAATCATTATGTTGTACTTTATAAAATTAAGAAGGGAATTTATTATGTTTCAGACCCTGCATTTGGGTTGATTAAGTATAATAAAGAGGATTTTTTAAAATTTTGGATAGGAAATAATGCTAACGACGAAACAAGAGAAGGGGTTGCATTATTGATAGAACCGACGCCAAAATTTTTTCAGTCTGATTTCGATAAAGAGGAAAATTCAGGATTGGGATTCAGATTCCTTTCACAATATCTATTTCAATATAAATCATTTCTTATTCAGCTTGCTATAGGGCTTGTTGCAGGCAGTTTATTGCAATTGATATTTCCATTTTTAACCCAAAGCATTGTCGATGTCGGGATCCAGAATCAGAATATTCATTTTATTTATCTGATCCTTTTTGCCCAGCTGTTCCTTTTTGCCGGGAGAACAGGTTTAGAACTCATAAGAAGTTGGATACTGCTTCATCTCTCCACTCGCATTAATATATCATTAATTTCTGATTTCTTTATCAAATTAATGAATCTCCCGATTTCTTTTTTTGATGTAAGGATGACAGGTGATATCATGCAACGGATAAATGATCATCATAGAATTGAAAAAATACTTACTACATCATCTTTAAATGTGTTGTTTTCTGTTATCAACATGTTTGTATTGGGGGCAGTTCTGGCTTATTTTAATCTCAAGATATTTCTGGTCTTTTTTGTGGGAAGCCTTCTTTATTTTGGTTGGATAAGCATGTTTTTGAAACAAAGAGAAGCTTTAGATTACAAGCGATTTTCAGAAGTTTCTAATGAGCAGAGCAAAGTGATGGAGTTGATAAACGGAATGCAGGAAATTAAGCTTCATAATGCCGAAAAACAGAAGCGCTGGGGCTGGGAATATGTTCAGGCCAGATTGTTTAGGGTTTCAATAAAAGGCTTGGTATTAGAACAGTCGCAAACTATTGGTTCATCAGTAATAAATGAATTAAAAAATATTTTCATCACTTTTTTATCAGCAAAATTGGTTATCGACGGTTCAATCACGCTGGGGATGATGCTGGCCATTAATTCAATTGTAGGCAGTTTAAATGGGCCAATTACACAGCTTATCCAATTTGTAAGAGAGCTTCAGGATGCTAAAATTTCATTGGCAAGATTATCTGAAATTCACGAAAAAGAAGATGAAACACAAGAAGAGGAGAATCTGTCCAATGATGTGCCGTATGATTCAGATATAGAATTAAAGAATATTTCGTATAGATATTTAGGTTCGGATATTATTGTTTTGGATAGTTTGAGTTTGAAAATTCCAGCTAATAAAGTAACCGCAATAGTGGGGGTAAGCGGGAGCGGAAAAACAACTTTGATGAAAGTGTTATTGAAATTTTATGATCCTGATAAAGGTGAAATCTATATTGGAAATTCCCAGCTGAAAAATATTTCCCAGAAGGCGTGGAGATCTAATATCGGAGCAGTAATGCAGGAAGGCTTTATTTTCAGCGACACAATTGCAAATAATATTGCGGTTGGGGTCGACAAAATTGACAAAGAACGATTGGTTTATGCATCGGATGTGGCTAATATCAAGCAATATATAAGCGAACTTCCATTGGGCTACAATACCAAGATAGGGGCAGAAGGATTAGGAATGAGCACTGGGCAGAAACAGCGACTGCTGATTGCCAGAGCAGTCTATAAAAATCCTGAAATCTTGTTTTTTGATGAAGCGACTTCAGCTTTAGATGCGAATAATGAAAAAGCAATTATGCAGAAACTTGATGTTTTTTTTAAGAACAAAACAGTAATCGTAATTGCTCATAGATTGAGTACAGTTATGAATGCCGATCAGATTGTGGTGTTGGATAAAGGAAAAATTATCGAAATTGGAAACCATACCACACTTGTTGAGCAGAGAGGGAATTATTTTGAATTGGTTAAAAATCAATTGCAGTTAGGGAATTAATTATGGCAGAAAACAACGATACATTTGAATTAAGAAGCGAAGAGGTTCAGGATATCTTGACCAAAGTTCCGCATTGGATGATACGATGGGGAACCGTTCTGATATTTGCCATTATCATTATGCTGTTTTTTGTTTCCTGGTTTGTCAAATATCCGGATGTCGTAAAAACAGAAATTGTAATTACAACTAATATCCCTCCAGAGAAAATAGTATCAAAGTCTTCTGGGCGCATCGAAGCTATTTTGGTTAAGAATAAAATGCTGGTTGCAAAAAACAGTACCCTGGCAATTATAGAAAATACAGCCAATTACAAAGATGTCTTTTTATTGAAAAAGATTGTTGAAGATTATGATATTAACAGTTCAAAAAAAGAGTTTCCTTTTGGATTATTACAAAATAAACAGTTAGGCGAAATAGAGAGTGCTTTTGCGGTATTTCAGAAGGATTATCAGGCGCAGGAATTAAATAAAGATCTGCATCCTTTTCAAGTAGAAAGCAGGGCGCAGAAGTCCGAAAAAATCCAGATAACCGAAAGAATAGAAATCCTGCAACAGCAGAAAACAATTAATGAGCGTGAACTCGAACTTCAGAAGAATGAAGTGGCGCGCTTTGAAACTTTATTCAATAAAGGGATTATTTCGGCTCAGGAAATGGAAGCTAAAAAACTTAGTTTCCTGCAGGCACAAAAGAATTACAGGAGTTTGTTGTCGTCAATTTCTCAATTAAGGTCTTCTTTGATTGACAATGCAAAATCAAGTCAGAATTCGCAGATAAACAGTACTAGAGAAGAAGTTAACCTTGGGCGCAATGTTTCTCAATCTTTCTATCAGCTAAAAAAAGTGATAAGAGATTGGGAGTTGGCTTATGCATTAAAATCTTCTATCAGCGGTAAAGTAACTTTTCTGCAAGTGTGGAATGAAAATCAGACCATAAATGTTGGAGATAATGTATTTTCTATAATCCCAGATGCTAAGAACAGCTTTATAGGAAAGGTAAAAGCGCCAGCTTTAAATTCAGGAAAAATCAAAGTGGGGCAGCGTGTCAATATCCGTTTAGCGAATTATCCCGACAGAGAATTTGGCGTTTTGAAAGGCGAAATCAAAAATATTTCATTGGTGCCCGATAAGGATGGCAATCTTCTTATAGATGTTGCGCTTCCAAATGGACTGAAAACATCGTATAATAAACAGATTACATTTCAGCAGGAAATGAAAGGAAGTGCAGAGATTGTGACCGAAGATCTGCGTTTAATCGAAAGAATTCTGTATCAGTTTAAAAATATTTTTGAACAAGTTTAATCTACTATTTAACCTAAACCATAAATTTTAAATGAAAAAAACACTACTTATTGCTTTACTATTTTTATTTCAATTCTCTTTTTCCAAACCAATAACAGAAACTCAAAAACTGGCAGCAACTTGCAAAGTTTGGGGATTTTTAAAATATTATCATCCAAATGTTGCAAATGGCAGTAAAAACTGGGATGAACAACTATTCCAAATTCTGCCAAAAGTTGAAGAAGCGAAGACTTCGGAAGCATTTTCTTTAGTAATAGAAAATTGGATTGTTTCTTTAGGTGAAATTAAAAAAGCAGAAGTGGTAAAGTCAAAAAAAGAATATTTTGATAAAAACTTTGACTTGTCTTGGTTCAATAAAAATGACTTGTTTTCGAAATCTCTTTCTAAAAAATTAAAGTTTATTGAAGAAAACAGAATTCAAGGTAAACAATACTACGTTGACTTTAAGCTTGATGGAGGAATGCCTTTGCAATTCAAAAATGAAGTAAAGTATTCAGAATTTAAATGGGAAGATAAAAAAATGCGTCTTTTAGCACTTTTTAGATATTGGAATTATATTGAATATTTCTTTCCATATAAATATCAAATGGATGAAAATTGGGATAAAGTCTTAACAGACATGCTTCCAAGATTCTATGCGCCAACATCTGAAAAAGATTTTGCTTTAGCAATGCGAGAAATTTCAATTAAGCTAAATGATACTCATGCTTCTACTCAAATGCCTCAATTATTTGAGTATTTTGGAGATAAATTTATTCCGGCCGATGTTAGTTTTATAGATGAGAAAGCAATAGTTATTGGTTTAAAAAATGATTCTCTAGCAAGAGTTAGCGATATTAAAATTGGAGATATAATTACAAAAGTAGAAGGGAAAACGATAGCAGAACTTTTAAAAGAAAACAGAAAATATGTCGAAGGATCTAATGAACCATCTGTTTTGAAAAATGCTTATTGGACGATTTTTAATGGAAAATCAGATGCAGTAGAGGTAGAGTTCATTCGAAACGGAAAAGCTGTAACAAAATCTATTAAACGTTACAAATACAAAGACCTAAAAATTCAGTTTCCAGATCAAGAAAAATGGAAAATATTAGAAGGTAATATTGGTTATGTTAATTATGATGCATTAGAAGAAAGTGATGTTCCAGCTTTGATATCGGCATTAAATAATACAAATGCTGTTATTTTTGATAATCGAGAACGCCCGCATGATGTTATGTATGCAATTTCAGATTGGCTAAATCCTGAGCCGAAAGAGTTTGTAAAATTCTTAGATCCTGATGTAAGCTATCCAGGGCGTTATTTGTGGAGAAATGAAATTTTAAAGTGTGGTAAAAGAAATCCAGAATATTATAAAGGAAAAGTTATTGTTTTAATAAATGAAAAAGCTGTGAGTCATGCAGAATTTAATGCCATGAGTTTGCAGACAGCTCCGAAAGTCAAAGTGATTGGTAGTCAAACAGGTGGTGCGGATGGTGCAAATTATGGATTTCCACTTATTAAAGGATTTTATACTTCATTTACTTGCTATGGTGTTTTTTATCCAAATAAAAAAGAAACCCAACGAATCGGAATTGTTCCTGATATTGAAGTTAGGCCTACTATTTTAGGAATTCAACAAGGAAGAGATGAAGTTTTGGAAAGGGCTGTTCTTTTTGCGAAAAATGGCAAATAATTAAAAATAATAGTAAAAGTATCATGAAAAAAATCATCATTTTTTGTCTAATCTTACTGGGGACTATTAGTTATTCTCAAAAATTAGATTGCACTAAATTTAAGAATGGAAAGTTTGCGGCTCCAGCTTTTCCAGATGAATATGCTATTCGAAGAGATTCTATTGAAGAGTGTTATTTTGATAGTAAATTGCAAACCGTTTGGAGTGTCAAATGGCTTAGTGATTGTAAACTTGAAAGGGTTTGTATAAAAAACGTAGGAGCCGAGAATGTTAAAATTGGAGATAAAAGTGTAGCAGAAATAATTTATACGGACGATGAATGTGTTACTTATTCAATAGAATATTTTAATGAAGAAAACCCGAATGGAATAGATTTTCAAAGAGGAGTGTGTCTGCAAAAAGAGTGATTTATTCAAAGATGTTTTCTACATCTTCAAATAAAAATCTTTAGTCAATTCAATATACTCAGGAGTATAAACGTGTCTGTCTATTTCGATAACAAGTTCATCTATTTCAATTTCAGAAACTTCATTTCGGCTAAAAGCCAATAAACTGCGTTTTATTTCAGATTTTGGAGTTCCTTTTACTCGAGTAATTTTTAGAGGATATAATTCAGATTCTTTTGCCAGAGCAATAAATTTTTCTTCTTCTTTGAAAGGAATAATTAAAGCAAATATTCCGTTTTCTGAAAGCAGTAAATCGGCAGCTTCAACTAATTCTTCAAAAGGCATTGCATCTTGAAAACGGGCTAAATCGCGTTGTTCGTTTTCTGTTTTATAGTCTTCAGCATAAAAAGGAGGATTTGAAACGATCAAATCATATTCATCTTCTGGCTCGTCAATAAATTCATCTAAACCGGCATGAAAACAAAATAAGCGATCGCCCCATGGGGAAGCTTCAAAATTTTCTACAGCCTGTTCATAAGCATCTTCATCAATTTCAAGAGCATCAATTTGTTCTGCGTTTGAACGCTGCGCAATCATTAAAGGAATAATTCCTGTTCCCGCACCAATATCCAAAACACTAAATGGATTATTAGAAATAGGAGTCCAAGCACCCAATAAAACGCCATCGGTGCCAACTTTCATAGCAGTTTTGTCTTGCTTAATAGAAAATTGCTTGAAGCTAAATAAAGACATTTCTGAATAAATAAAATTTACGATAGGTAATGACTGAAAACTGTGACTGAATGCTTTTACAAGTACATTTCCACAAGGCCTTCAGGAAGATCCATGATTACTTTTTTGTTCTCACGATCGATTTTTACTAGAAATTGATCAATCATAGGAACTAAGATTTCGACTTCACCATTTAAAACTTCAAAAAGAGGCTGTGCAGTTGAATCATTTATAGAAGTTATTTTTCCGAAAACGCCTAAACGTTTGTCTTCAATTTCGAAACCAATAACTTCATGGAAGTAAAATTTGTTACCGGTAAGTTTTGGCAACATAGTTAAAGGAAGATAGATAGGACTGCCAACAAGAGCATCTGCATCTTCTTCAGTATTTACATCTTCAAAACGAACTCTAAGAAAGTCGTTCTTGTGCAATGAGCTAGTTTCAATAAAAAAAGGAACCAAGTGTTTGTTGTTTTCAACAAACACTGATTCCAGATTTTCGTATAACTCAGGTTCATCTGTGTCTAAATAGACTAAGACTTCCCCTTTGAAACTAAATTTTTTAGCGATTTTACCTAAATAAAAACAATCTTCTTTACGCATTATCGCTAAGTAAAAATTATGCTTCAGTTGTTTCGTTATTCTCTTCAGCGGCAGGAGCTTCTTCAGTAGCTTCAGCAACTTCTTCAGTAGCCTCAGCAGCTTGTGCAGCGGCAGCAGCTTCAGCTTGTGCAGCAGCAGCATCAGCAACACGTTTAGCGTTAACTTCTTGCTCAGCTTTTAAAGCTTTTGCTTTAGCATCAGCTTTTGCTTTAGATAAACCATCTTTTTTAGCATCAACTTTACCAGCTTTTGCTTCTAACCAAGCAGTTAATTTAGCATCTGCTTGCTCTTGTGTTAAAGCACCTTTACGAACTCCTCCATCAAGGTGGTGTTTCAATAAAGCACCTTTGTAAGAAAGGATAGCTCTAGCAGTATCAGTTGGTTGAGCACCATTGTGTAACCATTTAACTGCGCTGTCAAGGTTTAACTCAACAGTTGCTGGGTTAGTGTTTGGATTGTAAGTACCGATTTTCTCTAAGTATCTACCATCTCTTTTTGAGCGTGCATCTGCAGCTACTACCCAGTAAAAAGGTTTTCCTTTTTTACCGTGTCTTTGTAATCTAATTTTTACTGACATAATCTAGTGATTAAATTTTGAGGTACTCGACCTCTGTTAATTAAGGGCGCAAAGATATAATTTTTTTATGAAAAATGCGTTTTAAAAGAGATTAAATCTATTTGAGTTGTTTTTTTAGCATTTTTTTGACTTTTTAATTTAAGTATTTAGTTCTTAATGCGATACTTTTGCATCAAATTCATTTTAAATATGAAAAAATACTTTTACTTTTTATCACTTTTACTATTGCTTATGTCTTGTACAGAGGATATAAGATTTAATAATCCGGCTTTTCAGACCTTAAAGGATAATAGTTTTTGGAGAGCACAAACCTATCAAGCTGGAACCGAATCGAATGATTTTTTTACTATTGAAGGTTCTTTAGGTTACGAACAGATAAAATTTCAACTTCCTGAACCAGCTGAGAAAACGTATGTTTTAGGTATAAATGATGATATAAAAGCCATTTATAAAAATACATATAAAGGACAGGAAGCAGAATTTAGCACTGGAACTGGCAAAGGAACGGGAGAAATTATCGTTACAGAATACAATACTGTTGATAATACTATTTCAGGAACGTTTAAATTTACAGCAGTTAATACTGATCAAAATGCTGAAAAACAAACTATGCATTTTTCGGAAGGCGTTTTTTATAAAATTCCCGTGACACAGGGGCCTAACTTTGTTCCAGTCAACAATTAATTTCCTAATTTGAGCCTTATCAAATCAGAATAAAAACTTAAATAAATCCATAACATAGTAGATTAGATATAAATAAGACTACATTTGCTTCTTATTATAAATAAATATCTATGAATATTTTCGTTGGGAGCCTTCCATTCAGTATTGAGGAAGCAGATTTAAGAGAGTCTTTTGAGGCTTATGGAACAGTTGACTCTGTTAAAATTATTACTGATAAATTTACTGGAAGAAGTAAAGGCTTTGGTTTTGTTGAAATGCCAAATGATAGTGAAGCACAGAAAGCTATCGATGAATTGAACGGTGCTGTTGTTTCAGGTCGTACAATCGTTGTAAATAAATCTGAGCCAAAACCAGAGGGCGAAAGAAGAAGTTTTAATAACAACCGCGGAGGAAACGATCGTGGTGGTTACGGAAACAACCGTGGCGGAGATCGCGGAAACAGAAGAGAATATTAATGTTTTTTTTCTAAAATATAAAAGGGATAAACTTATGTTTATCCCTTTTTTTGTTGCTTTTGTTTCAGGTTTCAAGTTTCAGGTTTTTCCAACTTGAAACTTGAAACAATTAAAACGTGAAACAAAATTTATACATTCGCAGCTAACCAGTCACCAACTTCTTTAGTACCGTATGCTTTGCCTCCGTTTGCTAAATCTTCGGTAACTACTCCAGCTTCTAAAGCTTTGTTTACGGCATCTCTCATCGCTTTTCCTTCTTCCATTAATCCGAAGTTTTCGAACATCATAGCAGCAGATAAAATAGTAGCCATTGGGTTTGCAATGTTTAATCCTGTAGCTTGTGGATAAGAACCGTGAATAGGTTCAAACAACGATACTTCAGCTCCCATAGATGCAGAAGGCATTAATCCCATTGAACCAGAAATTACAGAAGCTTCGTCTGTTAAGATGTCTCCAAATAAGTTTTCAGTAATTAATACGTCATAAGAGTTTGGCCATTGTACCAAACGCATTGCAACAGCGTCAACAAATTCGTAGCTCACTTCAACCTCTGGATAATCTTTTTCCATTGCCTGAACTGTTTCTCTCCACAAGCGTGAAGTTTCCAAAACGTTTGCCTTATCAACGCAGCATAATTTTTTAGAACGCGTCATTGCCAATTCGAAACCTTTTTTAGCTAAACGCTGTACTTCAGCTCTAGTGTAAACACAGTTGTCGTAAGCTGTGTCTCCGTTATCTTTTCTTCCTTTTTCACCAAAGTAAATTCCGCCTGTTAATTCTCTTAAGAAAACTAAATCAGTTCCTTCAATTCTTTCTCTTTTTAATGGAGATTTATCTAATAATGATGGGAATGTAAAAGTTGGTCTTACGTTTGCGAATAAACCTAATGCTTTACGCATTTTCAATAAGCCTTGCTCTGGACGAACTGGTGCAGAAGGATCATTATCATATTTAGGATGACCGATTGCTCCAAAAAGAACAGCGTCAGCATTTTTACAAATTTCGTGTGTTGAATCCGGATAAGGTTCTCCTACTGCATCAATTGCAGCGGCACCAGTTAAAGCTGGTTTCCAAGTGATTTCATGTCCGAATTTTTTTGCAATAGCATCAGATACTTTTACAGCTTCATTTATTACTTCTGGTCCGATTCCGTCTCCGGCTAAAAGGGCTATGTTTAATTTCATTCTATATTTTTTAAAAGGTTCTAAGGTTCTGAGTTGCTAAGATTCTAAGTTTTTATTCTTATTACTTAGTTTTGTTTTTAAGATTCTGAGTTGCTGAGATTCTGAGTTCAAAGGAGAAAAACTTAGTAGCTTAGAATCTTAGCAACTTAGAACCTATGTAATTATATTTAACATTTTTTGCGTTGCAATAATCGCTGCAACAGTTTGATCCGAATCTAATCCGCGGGTTTTGAATTCTTTTCCGTTATTGACCCAGGTAATAATAGTTTCGCATAACGCATCAGAACTACTTCCTGGCGGGATTCTCACGGCATAATCAATCAATTTCGGAAGCGTTAGTTTTTTGCTTTTGTAAATCTTAGATAAAGCATTCATAAAAGCATCAAACTGACCGTCTCCTTGTGCGTTTTCTTCGATTATTTCTCCGTTTAAATTTAAAGATAAAGTCGTAGATGGGCGCATTCCTTTAGAATGAACCAGCATATAAGAATTTATCGTAATTTTTTCTTCGTAAGTGTGGCTATCCAAAACATCTGAAATAATGTATGGAAGATCTTCTTTCGTTACGGTTTCTTTTTTGTCGCCCAATTCGATAATTCTTTGGGTAACCAATTTCAAATCTTCATTGTTTAGTTTTAAACCTAATTCCTGAAGATTCTTTTCGATATTGGCTTTTCCAGAAGTTTTTCCTAAAGCGTATTTTCTTTTTCTTCCAAAACGTTCGGGAAGTAAATCGTTAAAATAAAGATTGTTTTTGTTGTCTCCGTCGGCGTGAATTCCAGCAGTTTGGGTAAAAACATTATCACCGACAATTGGTTTGTTTGCAGGAATTCTATAACCTGTAAAAGTTTCAACCAGTTTGCTTACAGAATACAAAGACGTTTCTTTAATATTGATTTTTACTTCTGGCAGATAATCATTAATTACGGCAACAGTACTTTCAAGCGGTGCGTTTCCGGCGCGTTCTCCCATTCCGTTTACCGTTACGTGAAGTCCGTTGATTCCTGCTTTTATCGCTTCCATAACATTGGCAACGCTTAAATCGTAATCGTTATGTGCATGGAAATCAAAATGAATGCTTGGATATTTTGTTCTAATTTTTGAAATAAATTCAAAAGTTAAAGACGGAATTAAAACGCCTAAAGTATCAGGAAGTAAAACTCTTTTGATTGGTTGAGTTGCTAAGAAATCCAAAAATTGAAAAACATAATCTGGAGAATTTCGCATTCCGTTGCTCCAGTCTTCCAGGTAAACATTGGTTTCAATATTGTTTTCTTTGGCTAAAGAAATGATTTGGGCGATTTCAGAGAAATGCTGTTCTGGAGTTTTTTTCAATTGATGCGTTAAGTGATTCATTGAACCTTTGGTCAATAAATTCTGCACTTTGGCGCCAGCTTTTTTCATCCAGTCAATTGAAACTCCTCCATCAACAAACGTTAGAACTTCGATTCTGTTACTATATCCTTTTTCTTCAGCCCAAGAAGTAATGCCTTTCACGGCCTGAAATTCTCCTTCGCTCACGCGTGCAGAAGCAATTTCGATTCTATCAATATTTAATTCCTCCAACAACAATTGCGCAATGGTCAGTTTTTCTGCAGCAGAAAATGATACTCCTGAGGTTTGCTCACCATCACGAAGTGTCGTATCCATTATTTCAATTTTTCTTTTTTCCATATTGATATTCTATAATTCTGATGTGATTTGACGCTGATTTTACGGATTCGCTTTCGCAAAAGCACGGATAAAAACGGATTTTTTATTATTGAATAAAATAAAAATCTGTGTTAATCCGTGCTTTTGCGATGGCAAATCAGTTTCATCCGCGTTCTATATTCTAGAAAGACCCGAGAGGTTTCGAAGCCTTTCGGGTCTAATAGACTGAATGATATTTCTATTAGTACGGAAGTTTATCAGCAAAAGCTTTAATATCTTCCTTCATGTTTTGTAAATAATCAATATCGTCGAAACCATTAATCAGGTTGTTCTTTTTGTAACCGTTAATAGCAAAAGATTCTTGCTCGCCAGTTGATAACAAAGTAATGGTTTGGTTTGGAAGATTGATTTCCAATTCTGTTTTAGGATCAGCTTCGATAGCTTTGAAAATATTAGCTAAAAATTCTGGGCTGATTTGTACTGGTAAAACACCAATATTCAAACAGTTTCCTTTGAAGATATCTGCAAAGAAAGAAGAAACGACAGCACGGAATCCGTAATCGTAAACTGCCCATGCAGCGTGCTCTCTAGAAGATCCAGAACCGAAGTTTTTTCCTCCAACAAGAATTTTTCCGCTGTAGGTTGGGTTGTTTAAAACGAAATCTGCTTTTGGAGTATCGTCTCCATTATATCTCCAGTCTCTAAAAAGATTGTCTCCAAAACCTTCACGTTTTGTAGCTTTTAAGAAACGTGCTGGAATGATTTGATCTGTATCTACGTTCTCAATTGGCAACGGAACTCCGCTGCTTGTAAGTATATTAAATTTATCGTATGCCATTTTAATTTTAGATTTTGGATTTTAGATTTTAGATTTTCTGAATGTGAGAATCTATATTAAATCTAAAAGCAATTTTAATGAATTTTTGAAATTGTTATTGCAATTATCATTGACTAGAACAGCTCTCTCGGATCTGTTAGTTTTCCTGTAACAGCAGCTGCAGCAGCCATAATTGGACTGGCAAGAAGCGTTCTTGAACCGGGACCTTGGCGACCTTCAAAGTTTCTGTTTGAAGTACTTACTGCATATTTTCCAGCAGGAACTTTATCATCGTTCATTGCTAAACAAGCAGAACAACCCGGCTGGCGTAATACAAAACCAGCTTCAGTCAAAATATCTAAAATTCCTTCTTCTTTAATCTGTGCTTCAACAACGTGAGAACCCGGAACTAACCAAGCCGTAACATTATCTGCTTTTTTTCTTCCTTTTACAATTTCAGCAAAAGCTCTAAAATCTTCAATACGTCCGTTTGTACAACTTCCTAAGAAAACGTAGTCGATTTGTTTTCCAATCATTACGTCATCTTCGTTGAAGCCCATGTAAGCTAAAGATTTTTTGTAAGTTTCCTCACCGCCTTCAACTTCTTTTGCGCTTGGGATATGTTTTGTGATACCGATTCCCATTCCAGGGTTTGTACCGTAAGTAATCATTGGTTCGATGTCTTCTGCTTTGATGTTTAATTCAGCATCAAATACAGCATCAGCATCTGTTTTTAGCGTTTTCCAGTATTCAACAGCTTTTGTCCAAGCTTCTCCTTTTGGAGCGTAAAGTCTTCCTTCAAGGAAGTCGAAAGTAGTTTGGTCAGGAGCAATCATACCTCCACGAGCACCCATTTCGATACTTAAATTACAAACTGTCATACGGCCTTCCATAGTCATGTTTTCAAAAACATCACCAGCATATTCAACAAAATATCCTGTACCTCCAGAAGTAGTTAATTGAGCAATAATATAAAGTGCAACGTCTTTTGGACCAACACCTTTGCTTAATTGACCATTTACGTTAATACGCATTTTCTTTGGTTTAGGCTGCATAATACATTGAGTAGAAAGCACCATTTCAACCTCAGATGTTCCGATACCAAAAGCGATAGCTCCAAAAGCACCGTGAGTAGACGTATGCGAATCTCCACATACAATAGTAGCACCTGGCAAAGTAATTCCGTTTTCAGGACCAACTACGTGTACAATTCCATTTTTTTGGTGACCTAATCCCCAGTGCGAAATTCCGTATTCGTTAGCATTGTCTTCAAGAGCTTTAAGCTGGTTTGCAGAAAGCGGATCCTGAACTGGTAAATGTTGGTTTATGGTTGGTGTATTGTGGTCTGCAGTTGCAAAAGTACGTTCAGGATATAATACATTAACGCCTCTTGATTTTAATCCTAAAAAAGCAACAGGACTCGTAACTTCATGAATGAAATGGCGGTCAATAAAAAACACATCTGGCCCATCTTCAATTTTACGCACAACATGTGAATCCCATACTTTGTCAAATAATGTCTTACTCATTTTTTATTTTTTTAAATTGTAATTTCTATAACCACAGCAATTTCCTGTTCATTATAATAGCAAAACAAAAGTAAAAAAAGATAAAAAAGCGTCAATTTCGATATTTCATTATATACGATACCCAAACTAATTTACAAATTGCCAAATGGCTTTTGAAGACTAAAATTTGAAAGAAAAATGATTAAGAAATGGATTTGCTTTTTCTTTTTCGGCTTCAATTTTACCTGATTGTTTTTTGTTTTAATAGTTTGCAAATTTATCTCAAAATCAATACAAAATATAAGAATTTGATCGAAAAAATCTAACAAATTACATAAAAATAGTAATAATTGTTAGTTTTGAAATTTTTGCTAAAAGAGTGCTTTTTGAGTTTTTTAAAGCTTTTAAAGGAGTTTTTTGGACGTTATTTAGATTCAATAAAACATCAAAATACTACGACATCCAAGAAGTGTATTTTTATGAAATTTTATGTTTTTTTGAAGCAAAAAACTGATTTTTTGAAAGAAGTGTTTTTGAAAACTAATTCAATGAATTTTTAAATTCTAATGGAGTAAGATTGGTTTTCTTTTTGAATAATTTGCTGAACGATTGCGGATACTCAAAACCTAATTGATAAGCAATTTCTGCTACCGAAAGATTGGTAGTAATCAAGAAATCTTTTGATTTTTCTATTAATTTTGAATGAATGTGCTGCTGCGCATTTAATCCAGTCAAATTGCGAAGCATGTCGCTAAGATAATGGCTCGAAACATTAATCTGTGAAGCCAGAAATTCTACTGTTGGCAATCCTCTTTTTAAGGTTTCTGAGTTGCTGATATAATTGTCTAAAGTTTCTTCAACTTTCAATAATAAATCGTGACTGATGGTTTTTCTGGTAATAAATTGGCGTTTGTAAAAACGATTGCTGTAGTTCAGCAAAACATCAATATAAGAAACAATCACATCTTGGCTCATTTCATCAATTGCGGTATTGAGTTCGTTGTCGATACTTTGTAATAATCCAATAATAATTGTTTTTTCACTGTCGGAAAGATGCAGTGCTTCATTGGTATCATAAGAAAAGAAGCCATATTTTTTGATGCTTTTTCCCAAAGGATAATTTCGAATAAAATCAGGATGAAATAAAAGGGTATAGCCTCCATATTCAACACCTTCTTCATTTTCAGTAAAAATTAACTGAGTTGGAGAAGCAAACATGAGTCCGCCTTCGTTGAAATCATAATAACCTTGACCGTAGCCCATTTTTCCTTTGGTAGAAAACTTATAAGAGATCTTATAAAAATCAAGTAAAAAGGCATGATTCGCTAAATCTTCATTAATGACTAACTTCGTATTGTCTACTAAACTCACCATCGGATGAAGTGGTTTTGGCAATCGAAGCAAATCATGAAATTGCGATATAGAAGAGATTTTTGCCGGATTATTGTTTTTCTTTTCCATGATATAAAAGTAATGAAAATTTAAAAGACTAATACCGTTCGGCTTCTTGAAACCTGAACGGTATTAGTCTGAAATGAATTATTCTCCAAAAAATTGTTTGCCAAATTCAGAACGAAAAACTTCGTCTCCAACTTCTAGTCTTTGTTTGTAAAATGCTTTTGCATCTTCTCCGGCAACATATCTTAATTGGTTTTTTCCGTCAGTTGCAGCTTCGTAAACAACATCGGCAATTTGCTCGGGAGTTGAAGCCATTTCAAACATAACGTCAACGCTTCCAAACATTTTATTGGTCATTGCTTCGTATTCTGGAAGAGTGCTTGTGTCAAGTGAACCATGCAAAAATTCAGTTTTAATTGCTCCAGGAGAAACTGTTTTAATGTTTATTCCAAACGGATTTAATTCGTAAGCCATACTTTCGCTCCAGCCTTCTAATCCCCATTTTGTAGCATGATAAATTGATCCTAAAGGAAAAGCGATCAATCCACCGATAGAAGTCGTTGAAATGAATAAACCATTTTTTCTTTCTCTGAAATATGGAATGAATGCATTTGTAACTCTGATTACTCCCAATAAATTAGTATTTAATTGTTTTGTGATTTGATCATCTGTTAAACTTTCCAAAGGACCAATTAATCCGTAACCAGCATTGTTAAAAACGATGTCAATGTCGCTAATTTCAAGTGCTTTTTTAACTGTAGATTGGATTTGGTTGTAATTAGTAACGTCCAACGCCAAAAGCGTAACGTTTTTTAATTGAGAAAGTTCAGTTTCTTTTTCAGGGTTTCTCATGGTAGCGATTACATTCCATCCTTTTTCATGGAATAATTTTGCTGTTGCTTTTCCTAAACCTGATGATGCGCCTGTGATAAAAATTGTTTTCATGATTATTATTTTTTTTAATTGTTATAATTTGATGAAGCAAAGTTCATGATACACTGCAGTTTAAAAGTGTTCATTTTGGAGTAATGAGTATCCAAAATGGATAATTGAAGAAAAAGTTTTGAGTTTAGTTATTTTAAACACATAGAAACATAGTTTTTCTTTGTCTACAAAGGCGTTTCACTTATTTAAAAGTACACATAGCTATGTGTGAAAATCTAGATTTTCTAAAATCTCTTTTTTACAGAACTAAAATCTATGTTTCTATGTGTTTAATTTTTTTACGAATGGCAATCAACGAGTTTTAATTAACGTTTTTGTTAACAACTTTAGCTTCTTTATTTCCCTAAAAAAAGTGTAAATTTGAATTCCTTCCATTTTTCATTACGCATTTTGCTATGTTTCATGTTGTCAGTAATTTACAATGTGAAAGATATGAAATTTTGGACACGAGCGAAGCGAACTGGCGAAGCAATTTAAAATTTGACTTTTTACAACTCTATGTATTTAATATTCGATACCGAAACAACCGGATTACCAAAACGCTGGGATGCCCCAATAACCGATTCTGATAACTGGCCTCGCTGTATACAAATTGCTTGGCAGTTGCATGACGAAATGGGACAGCTTATTGAGCATCAGGATTATTTGGTAAAACCAGAAGGATTTAACATTCCGTATGATGCTGAACGTATTCACGGAATCTCAACTGAATTGGCTGAAGCCGATGGAATCACTTTGGCCGAAGTTTTAGAGAAATTCAATATTGCTTTAAGCAAAACCAAATATATCGTTGGACAGAATTTAGGATTCGACGTGAATATTATGGGAGCCGAATTCCATAGAATGGGAGTGGAATCTCAAATGAGTTCAATGCCAGTTTTGGATACTTGTACCGAAGTTACTGCTTCGTTATTACAACTTCCAGGAGGTCGTGGAGGAAAATTCAAATTGCCAACTTTGACCGAGCTTCACGAATATTTATTCAGCGTTCCTTTCGCGGAAGCGCACAACGCAACTGCAGACGTTGAGGCAACTACGCGTTGTTTCTTGGAATTGGTTAGAAGAGAGGTTTTCACCAAAGAAGAGCTTGACGTTCCAAAAGAATATTTCAAAGATTTTCAGGAAAGAAACCCAGAGCCATTTAAGTTAATTGGCTTAAAACATATCAACTTAAAAGCGGCTTCTGATAAAATCAGAGAACAGCTTAAAGCTTTAGCTGGAGAAGGCAAAGAAACTATTGTCTCAGAAGAAGATAAGGCTGATTTTAAAGCTGCAAAATTTGCACATTTACATAATCATACACAGTTTTCGGTTCTTCAATCTACTATCGGAATTGGAAATATTGTAGCAGCGGCAGCAAAAAACGGAATGCCGGCTGTTGCGATGACGGATACTGGAAACATGATGGGAGCTTTCCATTTCGTGAGCGCTGTTATGAACCACAATAAAGCGGCTTCTGGAAAAAATAAAGCTTTGGTTGAAGCTGGAGAAGAACCAACAGAAACCGAAGTAAAACCAATAGTAGGCTGTGAATTTAATATCTGTGAAAATCACTTAGATAAAAGCAAAAAAGACAACGGTTATCAAGTTGTTTTAATGGCTAAAAACAAAGCCGGTTATCACAATTTGGCTAAAATGGCTTCGATTGCCTATACAGACGGATTTTATTATGTTCCGAGAATTGACCGCACAATTGTCGAGCAATACAAAGGCGATATCATGGTTTTGTCTGGGAATTTATATGGAGAAATTCCGAGTAAAATCTTGAACATCGGTGAAAATCAAGCTGAAGAAGCTTTAATTTGGTGGAAAGAACAATTTGGCGAAGATTTCTATCTGGAAGTAATGCGCCACAATCAGGAAGATGAAAATCGTGTCAACAAAACCCTGATTGAGTTTTCAAAAAAACACGATGTCAAATTAATTGCAACCAATAATACTTATTATTTAAATAAAGAAGATGCCAATGCTCACGATATTTTACTCTGTGTAAAAGATGGTGAAAAGCAGGCAACGCCTATTGGACGTGGACGTGGTTACCGCTACGGACTTCCAAATCAAGAATATTACTTCAAGTCGCAAGACGAGATGAAAAAGCTTTTTGCTGATTTGCCAGAAGCGATTATCAACATTCAGGAAATTATTGATAAGGTCGAAGGATATTCATTATATCGAGATGTATTGCTTCCGAAATTCGAAATTCCAGACGAATTTGTTGATCCTGAAGATGAAAAAGACAATGGTGTTCGAGGTGAAAATGCTTATTTGCGACACCTTACTATGGAAGGTGCCAAAAGAAGATATGGTGAAATTACCGAATCGATTCAAGAACGTCTTGATTTTGAGTTAATGACAATTTCAAACTCAGGTTATCCAGGTTACTTTTTGATTGTACAAGATTTCATTGCCGAGGCAAGAAAAATGGACGTTTCGGTTGGTCCGGGTCGTGGATCTGCAGCGGGTTCAGCCGTTGCATACTGTCTCGGAATTACCAATATTGACCCAATTAAATACGACTTACTTTTTGAGCGTTTCCTAAATCCTGACCGTGTATCGATGCCCGATATTGATATCGACTTTGATGACGAGGGTCGTGGACGTGTCATGGAATACGTAATCAACAAATACGGTCAAAAACAGGTGGCGCAGATTATCACTTATGGTAAAATGGCAACCAAATCGGCGATTCGTGATACGGCACGTGTACTGGATTTGCCATTGTTTGAAGCCGACAGAATTGCGAAACTGATTCCGGGAATGATGCCGTCAAAATGGAATTTGGCGCGTTTTATTTCTGAAAGTGAAGAAGAAGTCAAAAAAGCCCTTCGTTCGGACGAATTTGATAACGTCAAAGAACTAATTGCGATTGCCAATGAAGATGATTTGGCAGGAGAAACCATTCAGCAGGCAAAAATCCTCGAAGGATCGATGCGTAACACGGGAATCCACGCCTGCGGGGTAATTATTACGCCGTCGGATATTACAAATTACGTTCCTGTAACGACTGCAAAAGATTCCGATTTATATGTAACACAGTTTGACAACTCGGTTGCAGAAAGTGCTGGATTGCTGAAAATGGACTTCTTGGGTCTGAAGACCCTTACGCTGATAAAAGATACCGTAAAACTGGTAAAATATAGAACAGGAATTGAGCTGAATCCAGATACTTTCCCAATCGATGATGAAGAAACGTATGCGCTTTTCCAAAGAGGTGAAACTGTTGGAATCTTCCAATACGAGTCACCGGGGATGCAGAAATACATGAAAGATCTGAAGCCAACGGTTTTTGGAGATTTAATTGCTATGAACGCTTTGTATCGTCCGGGACCTTTGGAGTATATTCCATCTTTCGTTCGAAGAAAAAATGGCGACGAAGAAATCAAATACGATTTAGATGCCTGTGCCGAATATTTATCAGAAACCTACGGAATTACAGTTTACCAAGAGCAGGTAATGCTTTTGTCTCAGTCTTTGGCAGGATTTACAAAGGGTGAGGCCGACGTCTTGCGTAAAGCGATGGGTAAGAAACAAAAAGACGTACTAGATAAAATGAAGCCGAAGTTCGTTGAGCAAGCGGCCGCAAAAGGACACGATGCTAAGATTCTAGAAAAAATTTGGAAAGACTGGGAAGCCTTCGCGAGTTATGCCTTCAACAAATCGCACTCAACTTGTTACGCTTGGATCGCGTATCAAACCGCTTATTTGAAAGCGCATTATCCTGCCGAATATATGGCAGCGGTACTTTCGAATAACATGAACGATATCAAACAGGTTTCGTTTTTCATGGAAGAATGTAAACGTATGGGATTGCAGGTTTTAGGACCATGTGTAAATGAGTCGTACTATAAATTTACCGTAAACGATGATTATGCGGTTCGTTTTGGAATGGGAGCTATCAAAGGTGTTGGGTCAGGAGCTGTTGAAACCATTGTAGAAAACAGAAAAGACGGAAGATATAAATCAATTTTTGATTTAGCTAAGCGAATTGACCTTCGCGCAGCAAACAAAAAAGCGATCGAGAATTTAGCACTTGCAGGAGGTTTCGATTCGTTTGAAGGAACAACCAGAGCGCAATATTTCCATGACGATGGAGACGGAATCACTTTCTACGAAAAAGCAATGCGTTACGGATCTAAGTTTCAGGAAAATGAAAACTCTTCTCAAGTAAGTTTGTTTGGAGAAACCAGTGAAGTACAAATTGCAGAGCCAGTTGTGCCACCATGTGAAGACTGGAGTACAATGGAGAAATTGGCCAAAGAAAAAGAGGTTGTCGGAATTTATATTTCTGGCCATCCGCTCGATGATTTTAGGTTTGAGATGAAATATTTCTGTAATTCTCGTTTAGAAGCGCTGAAAAGCATGAACGAATATGTTGGAAAAAACCTAATGTTTGCCGGAATTATCAACAACGTTCAGCATCGTGTGGCTAAAAACGGAAAAGGTTGGGCCGCTTTCAATTTAGAAGGTTACGATGAGAGTTATGAGTTTAAGATTTTTGGAGAAGAATATTTGAAGTTCCGCCATTTCTTAATTCAGAACAATTTTGCATTTATAAAAATATTAATTAAAGACGGATGGGTAAATCATGATACCGGTAAAAAATCAGATCCTAGAATGCAGTTTGTGGAGATTCGCCAATTGCAGGACATTCTGGAAGCTTTTGCCAAGAAATTGATTGTATTATTGAACATTAAAGATCTTCATCCAGAGTTTATTCATAAACTGAGCCATTTGTTTGCAGAAAATAAAGGAGAGAATTCTGTGACTTTTGAAATAATGGAATTAGAGAAAATAAAACGATTGGTTGAGGTAGAAACTCCAACCGATTTTGAAGCCGAAGATGCTGTTTTTGAAGCTGAGAATGAAAATGAAGATAGTGCGATGGAAGATACAAAGATTCAAGAGGTAAACGAGGTCGAAGAAATAAAAGTGGTAACCAAATTAACCATGCCTAGCCGCCGCTTGAAGGTTAAAATTTCAGCTGAATTATTGCAGGAACTGGAGAAAATGCAGATTAATTTTAAATTGAACTAAAAAATTAACAGTTAAAATTTAAACAGATGTTAATTTTTTATGTTAAAAATATGCATGCATAATACTTTTTTAGTAATATTGCGCCAAATTACAACGTTTTCGTTCCAAGTCTAACTTTACAAACTGTAAGAATGTGTTGAAATATTCTATGTTTGTACTAATCAATAAATCAAAATTATGAAAAAGAACCTATTTTTATTAGGATTATTAGTTTGCTCAATGGCGACAGTGGCGCAGACAGAAAAAGCTGAGAAACCAGAGAGCTGGTATTTCAAATTAGGAGGATCATATTTTAACCAAACTGCTTCTACTGAGTTTCCAACTGTAAGTGGACATGCACCGTTAGATAAAACATTTGTAGGAGGAAAATTAGTTTCAGAAAAAAGCATTACTGGTTCTTTTGGTCAAGGTTTTAGAACTGGTATTACTGCAGGTTATAGATTTTCTACTCGTTTGGGAGTTGAATTGGGTGTAAACTATTACACGAGTAATGATAAAAAAATGGCACAAACAACTACAGATACGCCAATTACTCCATCTGGAGAATACAGTTTTAAATCTGTAGGTCAAATTACAGCTTTTGATATAGCACCTGCAATTGTTATGTTTTTAGGAGAAGCTCATGGTTTTGAGCCTTATACTAAAGTAGGGGTTTTAGTTCCTATTCATGGAGATTTAGAAATCACTTCTGATGCTTACGCTCCAATTGCTTTTAATCCAAATACAGGAGCTCCAGTAGCTTTTGGAAACGTACACAGCGTTGATAAAGTAAAACCAAACCCTACTATCGGATTTACAGCAGCAATAGGTACTACTTACAAACTTACTTCACATCTTTCAGCTTTTGCAGAACTAGAGTACCGTAACTTTACAGTACATGGTAAAACAAAGGAAACAACTGAATTCACGGTGAACGGAAAAGATGCTTTAGCTTCTAGAACCACAGCTCAAGTTCATACTAATTATAGAGATGGATTAGATGTAAATTCTAACAACGCAGCAACTAATCCAAACGGTGTTAATAAAGATAAGCCAATGGACGAGTTAAGTTCTTACGTTGGTATTTCAGGTTTAGGATTAACATTAGGTATCAAATACAGCCTATAATTTTTCCAAAGTTTTTTATAGTTTATTAGTTTACAAAAAGAGGATATTCTAAAAGAATATCCTCTTTTTTTGTCTTTAGATTTTTATGAATTGCCTCTAGCTTTAGCTGGAGGTTGTTTAAATTGATGGGAATAGAAAAAGGCTTTAGCCAAACTATTAATTTGGCTAAAGCCCTATGATTTTTTTGAAATTATTTCTCCGGCTAAAGCTGGAGGCAATTCAACAATATACTACTTTGAATTCTCTCTAAACTCTTTCAAAACTTGATCAATAACCCAAGTGGTTCTTGCGCCAGAAGTTCCTTTAGACGGAGAAACCCCTTCATTTCCTAATAATTCAGCGATAACAGTTTCAATAAACGGCTGTTGAATGTGAAGCGGGTTTTCTATAGTAATGGTTTCTTTTTCTCCATTTGCATATTGAATGTGAAACGGATCGTTTCCAAAAGTGGAGAACGAAATTTTTCCTTTATCGCCTACAATTTCGGTGTTATCATAACGTTCAAAACTTGCAAAATTCCAAATGCCAGATCCATGAATTCCGTTTTCGAATAAAAAAGACATCGAAACAGCGTCTTCGGCTGGATAAGCCATTAATTGAGAAGTCGCATGTCCGCGAACTGATTTTATCGGACCTAAAACAAAATCTAAGAAATCTAAAGTGTGGCAAGCTAAATCAACAAAGATTCCGCCTCCTGAAATATGCGGTAAAACGGTCCAAGGAAGATTGATTTCGTCATCATAACGTGCTTCAAAAGGATGATACAAAACACAATTGACATGTCTTATAGTTCCAAGTTTTCCTTGATCGATAATTTCTTTTATTTTTAAAAAACGTGGTAAAGCTCTTCTATAATAAGCTACAAATAAAGGAACATTGTGTTCTTTACAAGCGCTGATCATTTCGTTGCATTCCTCAAAAGTCAAAGCCATTGGTTTTTCAACGTAAATAGGTTTTCCTGCTTTGGCACATAAAATTGTATATTCTTTATGAGAAGATGGCGGAGTAGCAATATAAATAGCATCAACTTCTGGATCATTTATTAAATCTTCAGCATTTGAATACCATTTCGGAACGTTATGACGTTTTGCGTAATCTTCAGCGAGAGCGGCATCTCTTCGCATTACTGCGACTAAAGCTGAGTTTGGAGCTTTCTGAAAAGAAGGTCCGCTTTTTACTTCGGTCACATTCCCGCAGCCAATAATTCCCCATTTTATAATTTCCATTGTGTAAGTTTTAGGTTTCTCAAATTTAAAAAAGGTTTGCCACGAATTGCACGAATTTCCACGAATTCTTTTTTTGCCACAGATTAAAAGGATTTGCACAGATTACTAAAGTAAGCGCATAGATATTAAAATCATTTTAATCTGTGGCAAAATAAAAAGCCACGATATTCAGAAAATAATTCGTGAATTCGTGGCTTAAAAAATTTCAGCTTAAAGTCTTACTTTTTCGGTAAGGCTTTAAAACCCATATTGTAAAGCGTGAAAGCTTGAATATCTACATTCTCTTGAATAGTAGCCGCAACAGATTTTCCTGCGCCATGTCCAGCTTTTACATCAATTCTAATTAAAACTGGGTTTTCTCCTGTTTGTTTTTCCTGCAATTCAGATGCGAATTTAAAACTGTGTGCAGGAACTACACGATCATCATGATCTCCAGTAGTAACCATTGTTGCTGGATAATGAGTTCCTTTTTTAACGTTATGAACAGGAGAATATCCTTTTAAATATTCGAACATTTCTTTGCTGTCTTGAGCAGTTCCATAATCGAAAGCCCATCCTGCACCTGCCGTAAACGCATTGTAACGAAGCATATCCATAACTCCAACTGCTGGTAAAGCCACTTTCATTAAGTCTGGACGCTGAGTCATAGTGGCACCAACCAATAATCCTCCGTTAGATCCTCCGCGAATAGCCAAATAATCAGATGAGGTATATTTTTGTGCAATTAAATACTCTGCAGCAGCGATAAAATCATCAAATACATTTTGTTTTTGGAGTTTTGTTCCTGCATCGTGCCATTTTTTTCCATACTCACCACCGCCTCTTAAGTTGGCCACTGCGTAAACTCCGCCGTTTTCCATCCAAACCGCATTGGCAATGCTGAAACTTGGCGTCAAACTAATATTGAATCCGCCGTAACCGTAAAGAATTGTCGGGTTTTTACCATCCAGTTTTGTTCCTTTTTTATACGTAATAATCATCGGAACTTTTGTACCATCCTTTGAAGTGTAGAAAACTTGTTTAGACTCGTAATCTTCGCTTTTAAAGTCTACTTTTGGTTTTTGGTACACTTCAGATTTACCAGATTTTGGCTCCAAAGAATAGATGCTTCCTGGAGTTGTATAATTGGTAAAGCTGTAGTATAAAATTTTATCTTCTTTTTTACCGCTAAATCCGCCAGCAGTTCCAACTGCAGGAAGTTTGATTTCGCGAACTAATTTTCCCTTGTAATCATATTGCTGTACAAATGAGACAGCATCTTTGGTATAATTGGCAAAGAAATAGCCGGCACCAGTTGAAGGCGATAAAATATCTTTGGTTTCTTTAATAAAATCTTTCCAATTTTCCGGTTTCGGATTTGCCGCATCAACCGTTACAATGCGTTTGTTTGGAGCATTAAAATCTGTTTCAATAAACAATTTGCTTCCTTGGTTGTCAATGATGCTATTGTCACTATCAAAGTTGTCAACGATTGTAACAATTGGGCTATTTGCTTTAGTTAGATCTTTAATGTATAATTCATTTCCATAAGTAGAATTTGCAGCTGTAATCACCAAATAACGATTGTCTTCGGTAACATATCCACCAACATATCTTCTTTTCTGGTCAGCTCCAAAAATTACTTTATCGTCTTTTTGAGAAGTTCCTAGTTTGTGGAAATATAATTTGTGCTGATCTGTTTTAGCAGATAATTCACTTCCTTTTGGCTTATCATAACTAGAGTAATAGAAACCTTCATTTCCGTGCCAAGAGATACCGCTAAATTTTATGTCAACCAAAGTATCTTCCAAAACTTTCTTAGAAAGCGCATCGATGATGATTACTTTTCTCCAGTCGCTTCCTCCTTCAGAAATGGCATAAGCAGCTTTGCTTCCATCTTCAGAAAAATCAAGTCCGCCAAGAGAAGTTGTTCCGTCTTTAGAAAAAGTATTTGGATCTAAGAAAATTTCTTCTTTTCCGCTTTCATCTTTTCTATAAACAACAGATTGATTTTGAAGACCGTTATTTTTAGAGTAATAAGTAAATTTTCCTTCTTTGAATGGAGCTCCAATTTTTTCGTAGTTCCAAAGTTTTTCCATTCTCTTTTTAAGTTCTTCACGAAACGGAATTTTATCTAAATAAGCGTAAGTAACTTCATTTTCAGCTTTTACCCAAGCGCCAGTTTCAGCAGATTTATCATCTTCTAACCAACGGTACGGATCGCTTACTTTGGTGTCAAAGTAAACATCAACAGTTTCTCCTTTTTTAGTTTGCGGATATTGCATTTTGCCTTGTCCAAACGAAATTCCTGCGGTTGTAATTGCCATTAATAAAAATGTTTTTTTCATAGTTAGTTTTTATCTGTTGTAACAAAAATAGCACTTTCTGTGAGATTGTTGTGTTATTAACCGCAAAGAACGCAATCCCGATAGCTATCGGGATTGCGTTCTTTGCGGTTAAGTAAAAATTATAAATTAAAGTTAACTCCCAAAACGATATTTCTTCCAATGTTTGGAATACCATCTGTTTTTAATCTAGAAAGGTGCGCAATATATTTTTTATCAAATAAATTGTTTCCGTTTAAGTTAATATCAAAAGCTGTTTTTCCTAGTTTAACGGTTCCGCCAAAACCTAAATTTACCAAAGTATAACCTTTAGAAGCTGTTTCGAAACCACTTACATTATCTTGATTGAAAGTTGAAGAAACATTAAGAGAAGCAAAACCTTCGCTCAACCAATTTTTGATATTAAATTCAGTTCTCAAAGTATTGTTCCAATTGTTTGCAGGAATTAGAGGCAAATAATCTTTGTTATCTTTTTTACCAGTAACCGTTTCAAAACTAGTTTCAAAATGTAACCAATCTAACGGATGCGGGTGAAAGTGCAAACCAACTTCACCTCCGTACAATTGAGCGTTATCTTGAACATAGGCAAAAACATCATTATCATCTCGAACTTCTCCGGTTGGCGAAGTATAGATATAATTGTTTACGTGATTGTAGAATCCGTTTACGAAAAATTCGAAGTGTGAATTTTTGTATTCTAAATTTAAATCGGTCTGAACGTTTTGTTCTGTTTTCAGATTTGCATTTCCAATTTCGTAACGATTTGTTCCTTCGTGAACACCGTTTGAAGTCAATTCAGCTAAGTTTGGTGCTCTAAACCCTGTCGCAACATTCAAACGGAAAGTTAAAGGTTCTGCAAATTTGGTTTTATACCCCAAAGAAGCATTAAAGCTGTCAAAAGATCGGTCTAAAGCTTGAAAATAGCCTTCTTCACCTTCAATTCCGTGAGCGATCGAAGTAATATTTCGGTTGTCAAAACGCAATCCTGCTTGAATAACGCTGTTGTCCCATTCGTAATTTGCAGTTCCAAAAACGCCGAAATCGTTCGTTGTGGCATCTGGAATTAAATATTCTTCACCAGAATTTTTGTTTGTTTGATGCATTCCCTGAACTCCCAAAATAGTTTCAATTTTTCCGAATTTCGGGAAATGATATTTAGCATTATAATTGAATGTATTCAATTTCATGTGAAGAGAAGCCTCATTGCTGTCTTCAAATTCGCTTCTATCATTGGCGATATAACCTAAATCAACATCCAATTTTGAATTTTCAAAAAAGATAACATTGTTTAAACTCAATAAATGATTGAAAATTCCCTGTCTCGGAAATTGAGTGTCTTTACTTGAAGATTGTTCTGCAATTCCGTCTTCTGGAATTCCAATATCCAGTTTGTTATAGTTGTATCTTAAAACACTTGAGAAGCTTGAATTGCTGTAGCCAATACCAGTTTTAAAATCTGTTTCATTATAACGAGAGTTTGTAACGCGGTCGCCACCTGAAATTTTATAATCAGAATGTGTGTTATAGCTTCCGCGAGCTAAGAATTTCCAATTATCAGTAGAAGTTTTTAATCCAATAGAAGAATTGCTTCCTTGTGTATTGGTAAAATATTTTTGGCTGAAATTAGCTTTAAAATCGCCCGCATCAGCAAACTTTTCAGGATTAAAGTATAAAACTCCACCTAATGCATCAGAACCATACAATAAAGAAGCAGGGCCCTTGATAACTTCAACGCTTTCAATTCCCGCATCATTTAAACCTAAACCATGCTCGTCTCCAAACTGTTGATTTTCGATACGAACACCTTGAGAATACACTAAAACACGATTACCGCTAAGTCCGCGAATTACAGGTTTTCCGATAGAAGTTCCCGTCGAAATCTGAGAAACTCCTGGAATTGTCGCCAAACCTTCAATCAAAGTTGAGGTTCCTTTTTGCTGTAGTGTTTTAATGCTTTCGTGCTCAATTTTCATTACGTTTTGCGATTGCAATTTGTTGAAAGGAGTCGAAACCACAACTTCATCCATTTCTAAAATAGATTCTTCAAGAGCAATGTCCAATGTGTTTTGCTTAAGCAATTTTGCAATAGTTTTATTTTGATTGGCATATCCAACATATGTAAAAGCAATGCGAAGACTTCCGTTTGGAAGATTATTCAATTCGTATTTTCCGTTTGCGTCTGTAGTTGTTCCTTTATGTAATTCTGGAGCATAAACAGAAACTCCTGGCAATGGATTATTTTGATTATCGGTTACAGTTCCCGAAACCGAATTTTGAGCAGTAAGTACGCCCGAAAACCCTAAAATAAGGGCAATTATAAATTTTTTCATTTGAAAATGATGCTATAGTTAAATGGAATTTTTTCTTCGAATGAAAACCAAAAACGTACAATAAAGCATTCTGATCCTAATTGATGAAAATAGGATTAGGAAACTCAATGTTTTTTGAATTTGAATTGAAAGAAATGTATTTTTTTTCGAATAATCGAAACTTAAGAAACTATAGCTGCAGGAGGTCCTCGTAAGAAATACGAAGTGTTTGAGATTGAAAAAATCTTCTCTGAAAACGGGAAGAAATAAGGCGTTTCTTTATCAAATGAATGAAACTCAAAAGAGAAATTTTGCGGAAGAATAAAAGATTCAAAAGCAAAATGGCAAACAAAACAAACGTCATAATCATGATGCTGGTGCGTTATTTCTCCGCTCGGATCATTGTAATTATGATGGCATTGTTTTTCTGAAAGCTGTTTTACAATATGCTCATAGCTATGTATTGACTGAAACAATATCGAGAACAATATTGTTACAGCAAAAGATAAACTTAATATGAGCTGCTTTCTTTTCATGCTCTGCAAAGGTATAAAAGATAAAAACAAAATTGATTAATTTTTTGTTTCAACGTATTGATTTATTGAAAATAATGCAGCAATTAATTTTATTCGCAGTCAAAACGAGAATATTTTCACTTCTTATCTTTACTACAGAAAGCATTATATTATATTTGTAAGTGAAATAAATAAGCTTCGAAGTACGTTTATTTATAATTATCTCTTTTAAAACTAAAATTACGATATGCGATTTATTTTTGGCTGCTTATTTCTGCTCACTTTTTTTGACTCTTTTGCGCAAGAAGACGTTAAGCCTGAAATAAAACCAGTTATAAAAATAGATTCTCTGTATCGAGAAGACCAATTTTATTTTTCGGTTACTTATAATATGTTTACCGATATTCCCATTGATTTTAAACAAAACAAGTTTTCTCTTGGACTTTCGGGAGGTTTTTTGCGCGATATGCCCGTTAATAAATCCAGAACTGTTGCAATTGCGGCAGGTTTAGGTTTGAGTTATCAAAATTATTACCAGAATCTTACTATTTCTGAAGACGGCTCGGGATCTATAATATATGGGGTTAACAGTTACGGAGAATTTGTTTCCAATCGTTATAGGCAATATTCTGTAGATCTTCCAATCGAATTTAGATGGCGTAATTCGACTTACGAAAGCACTAAATTCTGGCGTATTTATGGTGGAGTAAAACTGAGTTATGTTTTTTCGAATGCTTCTACTCTTAATGATGGTGAGAAAACATATAAAATCAAGAATAACGCAGACATTAATAAATTTCAGTATGGCCCTTACATTTCGGCAGGGTACAATACATGGAACCTTTATGTGTATTATAGCTTAAGCCCTTTGTTTAAGTCAGCGACCACTTTGAATGGCGAAAAAATTAATATGAAAACCTTAAATGCAGGACTGATTTTTTATATTTTATAACCACAGATATAAAAATAAAAGTTGCGGCATTATTCCAATAAATAATCCAATTAATATTTCCCTAGAAGTATGAGCATTCATTTCTAAACGGGAAGAAGCTACAATTCCCGACAATAAAATAAGCAAAGCTGGCCAATACGGATTATGCAACTGAAGATGAATGTTTAGTCCGATAACAAAAATCGTTAAACCTGAAATAGCAACCATGTGCAAACTCGCTTTTGTTTTAAATAACACGCATACTAATGCCAAAATAGTGCTAAATAAAGCAGCAAGGAAGAAGAAATGAAGCTCTGGGTAACGAGTGATTATGATGCTTCTTTTTACCAATAGAATATATAAAAAACATTGCAAGATGAGCGGAATGGTTCGTTCTGATGTCTGGCTCAGCATTATCGATTTTACATGTCCAGTCGATTTTAGAAGTAAATAAAATAAAACAGGGACGACTATATTAATTACTAAAATCTGAATTAAAACAAAATACTTTTCGTTCGTACTGAAAACATCATCTTTGTAAAATAAGTAAAACAAAGTGGCATATAGCGATATAAAAATCGGATGTAAAATATAGGAGAAGAGTGGAAGTAATTTTTTCAAAACATGCAAATTTGTGGTCTAAAAACAAATATACTCAATAAATGTTTTCTGCCACGAATTACACTAATTCATACGAATTATTTTTTTGCTGCAGATTTCAGAATTAAAATCAGCGATAATCTTTTAATCTGTGACTAATTTTTTTAGTGTTTCATGCAGATTCTGCAGATTTAAGCCAATTTAATTAATAAAAAAAACTGCATGCATCTTTTTAAATCTGCACGACATTAATTTGTGAAAATTTGGGAAATTAGTGGCAAACCTTTTTTTAAATTTGAAAAAAAGAAATTTCTAAATGAGCATAAATATAAAAAGCCTGCTTTCAGTATTAAACGCCAAATGGACTGGCTCAAATGCTGATGTTTTAATCGATCATATTTCAATTGATAGCCGTTCACTTCAAAACGGATCTAAAACATTATTCTTTGCTCTGGCCGGTGTTAACAACGATGCTCATTCCTTTATTCCCGATTTAATAGAAAATAACGTTCAGAATTTTGTTGTTCAATATATTCCAGAGGGTTATGCTGATAAAGCTAATTTTTTGGTGGTAGAAAATACGCTTCTTGCACTTCAGGAATTTGCCGCGTATTACAGAAGTCTTTTCCATTTCCCAGTTATTGGGTTAACAGGTAGCAACGGTAAAACAATTGTAAAAGAATGGCTTAATTTCTTGTTGAGCCCTGACTATAATATTATTAGAAGTCCAAAAAGCTATAATTCTCAAGTTGGAGTTCCGCTTTCGGTAATTGGGATTAATGAAAAACATAATTTAGGCATTTTCGAAGCTGGAATTTCGACAGTTAACGAAATGGTTCACCTTGAAAAAATAATCAAACCAACAATAGGCGTGCTTACCAATATCGGAAGTGCACATGATGAAGGGTTTTTGAATTTAGTGCAGAAGATCGACGAAAAATTGCTTTTGTTTAAAGACTGTCCGATAATCATCTATCAAAAAACAGATATTGTAGAATCGTGCCTGACTCAGTTTGCAGCAGAATATATGGTGCATCCTCGAAAACTTTTTTCATGGAGTTTTACAGATAAAAATGCAGATGTTTTTATTGAAAAAAGAGAGCATAAAAACGATCACACTTTCATACAATATCAATTCAAAAATGAAACTTTCAATTTAGAAATTCCGTTTAACGATTCGGCTTCTATAGAAAATACGATTTCATGTCTATTGGTTTTACTGCATTTTGATTATGATCAGGAAACGATTCAGAATCGAATTCAGATGCTGTATCCAGTTCGAATGCGTTTGGAAGTAAAAAACGGAATAAACAATTGCAGTATTATTGATGACAGTTACAGTTCGGATTTTCAGTCTCTTAAAATTGCTTTGGATTTCTTAGAAAGCCAAAAGAAAAAAGGCGCTTCAAAAACCGTTATTTTATCAGATATTTTTCAGAGCGGCTTTACAAATGAAGAATTATATTCTAAAGTTGCCCAGTTAATTTCAGATAATAAAATAAACCGTGTTATTGGTATCGGCCCAACGATTTCTTCATTTGCAGCTAAGTTTCCAAATAGTACCATGTTTGAAGATACAGCCAATTTTATTGCAGCAATTGATAATTTTAATTTTCACAATGAAACGATTTTGATAAAAGGAGCAAGATCTTTTGAGTTTGAAGAAATCGTTTCGCTGTTGGAAGAAAAAACGCATGAGACAATTTTAGAGATTAATCTCGATGCTATAAGCCATAATTTTAATTACTATAAATCAAAGTTGGCGCCAAGTGTCAAAATGATGGTTATGGTAAAAGCATTTGGTTACGGAAACGGAGGTTTAGAAATTGCTAAACTTCTAGAACATCATAAAGTAGATTATTTGGGTGTGGCTTTCGCCGATGAAGGAATATCGCTAAAAAATGGTGGCATAAAAGTGCCAATTATGGTTTTGAATCCAGAATCGACGAGTTTTCCATCTATGATTCAATATCAGTTAGAACCTGAAATTTATAGTTTGAAAGGATTGAATGCCTTTTTGAAAATTGCCCGAGAAAAAAACTTAAAAGATTATCCGATTCATATCAAGATGGATACGGGAATGCATCGTTTAGGTTTTGAAAACAATACAATCGATGAACTGATTGCGACTTTAAAAGGCAATTCGACAGTTCGTGTTCAGAGTATTTTATCGCATTTGGCGACAAGCGATGATCCGAAACATTTTGATTTTGTGAGACAGCAGATTGCTTTGTTCGAAAAACTGTCTTCAAAATTAATGTCAGAGTTAAACATTAATCCAATCCGACATACTTTGAATACTTCAGGAATTAGTAATTTTCCTGATTCGCAATATAATATGGTTCGTTTAGGAATTGGATTATACGGAGTTTCAAATGATCCTGCAGAACAAAAATATTTAGAGAATGTTGGAACTTTGAAATCTATAATTTCTCAAATTAGAACAATTCCTGCAGGCGATAGCGTAGGGTACGGACGTCGTTTTATGGCCGATAAAGAAACCAAAATTGCTACAATTCCCATTGGTTATGCAGACGGAATTTCGAGATTATGGGGTAATGAAGTCGGCTATGTAACTATTAAAAATCAGAAAGCAAAAATCGTGGGAAGTGTCTGCATGGATATGCTGATGGTCAATGTAAGCCATATTGATTGCAAAGAAGGAGATTCGGTAATTATTTTTGGCGAAAGTCCAACAGTAATAGAGATGGCAGTGGCCTTAAAAACAATTCCGTATGAGATAATGACGAGTATTTCGCAACGTGTTAAGAGGGTATTTTTTAGATAACATTAAGAATTTTCAATAAAAATGCGTATTTTCGATATTGCTTAATTATAAATATAAACAGATACGATATGGGATTTTTTTCAGAATTTAAGGAATTTGCAATGAAAGGCAACGTGGTTGACCTGGCTGTCGGGGTGATCATTGGAGCTGCTTTTGGTAAAATTGTCAGCTCATTTATTGAAGATGTAATCACGCCATTGCTGTTGAAACCAGCTTTAGATGCTGCACATTTATCGACTATTGAACAATTAACTGCTTTTGGAGGTGTAAAGTACGGAGTATTTATATCCGCAGTAATTAATTTTATAATTGTGGCTTTTGTTTTGTTTCTGATAATTAAGGCTATGAATCACGCGAAAAAGAAAGATGTTGCACCGCCGCCTCCAGCTGGACCAACTCAAGAAGAATTATTGACACAGATTAGAGATTTATTGAAAAATAAATAAAAATATAATACCGCTACACTAAGTCTAATTTAACCGCCTTCTAAAGAGGCGGTTTTTTTACAAAATGTTTATTTTGTAACAATTTGTTATTTTTTGTGAATCGCCTTGTGGAGACTTTTATTATACTTACTTTTGCGTAACAAATTAGATTAATTGATTATTTAAAAATATAAAAATGAGAATTGCAGTTGTAGGCGCTACTGGAATGGTAGGCGAAGTAATGCTTAAAGTTTTAGCAGAAAGAAATTTTCCTGTTACAGAATTAATTCCTGTTGCATCAGAAAGATCAGTTGGAAAAGAAATTGAATACAAAGGAACCAAATATAAAGTAGTAGGATTGCAAACAGCTGTTGATATGAAAGCTGATATTGCTGTTTTCTCTGCTGGAGGAGATACTTCATTAGAATGGGCGCCAAAATTTGCTGCTGCTGGAACAACTGTTATCGACAACTCTTCTGCATGGAGAATGGATCCTACTAAAAAATTGGTAGTTCCAGAAATCAATGCTGATGTTTTGACTAAAGAAGATAAAATTATTGCAAACCCAAACTGTTCTACTATTCAAATGGTAATGACTTTGGCTCCTTTGCATAAAAAATATAACATTAAAAGAATCATTGTTTCTACTTACCAATCTATCACAGGAACTGGTGTTAAAGCGGTAAAACAATTAGAAAACGAATACGCAGGAATTCAAGGTGATATGGCTTACAAATATCCAATTCATAGAAATGCAATTCCACATTGTGATAGTTTTGAAGAAAACGGGTACACTAAAGAAGAAATGAAATTAGTTCGCGAAACTCAAAAAATCTTAGGCGATAATACTATTAGAGTTACGGCTACTGCTGTTCGTGTACCAGTTGTAGGCGGACACAGTGAAGCAGTAAATGTTGAGTTTACAAATGATTTTAATGTAAATGAAGTTCGTGAAATCTTACATAATACTGATGGAGTAGTGGTACAAGATAATTTAGATACATTTACTTACCCAATGCCATTGTATGCGGAAGGTAAAAATGATGTTTTTGTAGGAAGAATTCGTCGTGACGAAAGCCAGCCAAATACATTAAACATGTGGATTGTTGCTGATAACTTAAGAAAAGGAGCGGCAACAAACACAATCCAAATCGCTGAATATTTAATTAAAGCAGGTTTGGTATAATTGAGAGATTAATTAAAATTGTTATAAAGAGAAAACCGTAATTACAGGAATGTAATTACGGTTTTTTTGATTAAAATTATTTGTTTTCAATCAAATCAAGTTCTTGAGCGCAACTTTTTTCAATTTTAAGTATATTTTTCGCTTTTGTAGCGTTATTTATATCGCTAGGCTTTAAATTTTGTGTTTTCATTTTAGTAATGATACAATCAGATAGAGTATCAATATCTTTTGTTTTCAAACCTATCTTGAGGTAGATTTTTGTTAAGTTTAATTTGATAAATACTTCGGATTTAAAATTCCAACTATCTAACTCAGAAGATTTAATATCATTATCTCTATGCCATTGCTGTAAACATTCTTTGCCGATTTTAGTAATTTCTAATACACCTTCTGAGTTTTCGCCGTAAGGTTTTAGACCTCTTGCTTTATATTTTTCTACAATACAGTTCGTTACATAATCAGCGTCCTTTTCTGTTGAATATTTCCAGTTTTTCAGCACGACTTGTTTAACTTGCTCTTTAAAATTTGTTTCAATTTCTGGTGTCCATTCATTTTTTTCTTTACATGAAAATAATGTGAAGACTATAATTAGAATACTTAGATAATTTATAATTTTATTCATTTTTAAAAACTATTTAGAAGTTGCATCATTTGCACAACTTACAGAAATATCAAGAATTTGTTTAGAATACCTCGAGTTTTGCAAATCTTTAGGTTTCAGATTTTGTTCTTTCATTTTGGCAACTGCGCAATCTGCAAAGTTTGAAGCTTGTTTATTTGACATTCCTTTTCGAACAAAATTGTTTTTTAAAGTTGCTTTAAAGTTTTGTTCATTTTCATTACTCCAAGTACTATCCAGATCTATACTTGACTGAGATAAATTTTTGATTTCTGTTTGTTTCGTTTTTTTATCTAAGCAAGAAAATGCAGCTGCTATTAAAAACAAAAAACAAATAGGTTTTAGAAATTTGTGCATTTTAGCGTTATTTCTTTTTAACTAATTCCTGTCGACAAGAAAGACCAATTTTCTGGATTAAATTACCATTTTTAGGATCTTCTAAATCAGCAGGACTTATGTTTTTTTCTTTAAAACTAGTGATAGCGCATTCAGCTAAAAAAGTGGCGTCTTTACTATTTGCTCCACTTTTAATGAAGGTTTCTTTTAAGATAGATTTGAAATGTTCTTCATTTTTATCATTCCAACTATTTTCTTTAGTTGTGCTATTGGTCATCAATTGTTGTGTGCATTCTTTAGTTTTTTCTATTAAGAATGCTGAATTTTCGGGCTTTTCAACATCGTAAGGTTTTATACCTTGTTTTTTTATGCCTTCAACTGTACAATCGGTTATAAAAACAACTTGCTCTTCAGATAGTACACCGTTTGCTTTTTTCAGCATGCTTTCTTTCATGCCTTCTTTAAATTCTTTTTCTACTTCTGACGTCCATTCATTTTTCTTTTTACATGAAAATAATGAAACGGCAATTAATGCAATAGTGATGTAATTTAAAAATTTGTTCATTTTTTATAATTTTATTAATTTTCCTAGATTTGAAATTAGAAATCCGGGCTTTTAATTTTTTTGCAAATGTATTTTGAAGTCTTTTTTAAATTACCAGTAAAAGTCAAATTACTAATACGATAAGATTCTTATTAGAGGTTTTAAAACTATTTTTTCTCGATTTTTTGTGAACAGCTAACCGATATTGATAATAATTTTCCAGCATTTTTAGAATCTCGAACAGCTTTAGGTTTTAGATTTTGTTCTTTCATTTTTGAAATTGAACATTCTGCAAATTTTAAAGCATCTTCGTCTTTAATTCCTTTTTGCGTTAAACTGTTTTTCAATTTTTTCATGAAATAAGCTTCGATTTTTGGATTCCAGTTTTCCCATAAATCTTCTGTAGGAACACTTTCGTTGTCTGTAACTTGATTTTCAGATTTGGTAGGTTTCGCAATTTTTGATTGAGTTTCTTTATCATAGACTGTGTTGTCTTTATTTCCACAAGCGAATATTGTAAATAAAAATAGTAAACTAAAGCAGTATTTTGTCTTATTCATTTTAATTCAAAATTTATTAGACAAAATTAATTTTAGGACTTTTATTTAATGCTCTCTAAAAGATATTAGAATATCATGATAAGACATTTTTAAATTGACTTAATGTGATAGTTTTAAGTCTTATAATGGCTATTTGAATTTTTATGTTGAATTAGTTTTGATGCATTATTCAAAATCTTTGATATGAAGTTTTATATTTCAATTTTTGTTATGTTTTTCAACTTAACCAATTCGCAAAATTTGAGTGGAGTTTGGGAAAGGCGAATTATCTGATTCTAGAGGCAATGTATGGATTGATGATTTTGAAATGCAAATTTTGCAAACAAAATCATCTTTAAACGCTTTGGTTGTATATAAGTATAAAAGTGATGGAGTAATAAAGACAGCCAAAATAATAGCCGTTCAAAGCGATAATTTTGCACATAATTCTGATTGTGGATGTGTTATTATGCCAGGTACAATTTTCGAAAATATAAAGTATTCTTCAAAAGATATACGATTTACAGAAAACAAACATATATGGTGTAATATGTCAGAGAACCATAAGTATTGCAACTACATAAATTATAATCTTAAATGGTCTAAAAAAGGAAATGATGAATTTCTAACAGGTAAGTTTTTTCCAATTACTAATTATCAAAGAATTGAAGGTATTGTTAAACTTAAAAAAATAGGTGCAATTAATTCCTCTCAAAGTTTTTTTATAAAGAGAAACACATTACAGAAGATTCCATCTATAGTAGCTAAGCCACAAATTGTAAAATATGAAAGATCAGATTTGGCATTGCGAAATGTATATCTCCAAGATAAAAAAGAAATTCCGGTTGTTATTAAAACCAGAAAAAATGAAAAATTAAAAACTATTAAAGTCAATAGTAAACAAGTTGAAATAAGTATTTACGATTATGGTCAGATAGATCACGATATTATTTCGGTTTATGTAGATAAAGAGCCAGTCCTTGTAAAAGAAGAGCTTACAAAGAAGCCTTTACTTATAAATCTAGAAATGGATGATTATAACAATTTTCATGAAGTAATCCTAGTCGCAGAAAATTTAGGAGATATTCCGCCAAATACAGCACTTATGAAAATAAAAGCTGGAGAAAAGTATGAAATTAAAATAACCTCAGATGAACAGAAGAATGCTGTGATTAATTTTAAGTATAAAGAATAATAATTGAACGAGTATTAGATTTATGAAATAACTTAATATGTTGTTTTTAAAACTTATAAGGGCTACTTGAGTTTCTTTTTCAATTTAATTTTGAAAATTATTCAATTTATTATGAGGCTTTTATCTATTTCAGTCTGTATTTTTTTCTTCAATATTATATCGGCGCAAAACCTCACTGGTGTTTGGAGAGGAACTATAAAAGATTCACGTGGCAGATCTTTAACAAACTTTTTCGAAATGCAAATTATTCAAAATGATTCTGCTATTGGAGCGGCTTTGAATTTTGATTATCAAGGAGGTTTAAAAGAAAAAATAATAGCATTACAAGATTTTGATGATTTTATTGATGGTGTAAATTGTGATTGTGATTTAATACCAGAATCAAAAGATAATAGCGAACATTTAAGCCGAATACAATTTTCAGAAAACGGTTTTGGATGCAGTCTGAAATGGTATAAAAATAAAGGTAAACAGTATTTATTAGGCAGGACTTTTCGTAAAAATTTCAGTAATTATTATGATTATCAAAATAAATATACTGATGCATATATAAAATTAGAGAAAGTTGATAAAATTATTCCTTCTGAATCTTCTTTAATAAAGGCAAGAATTACTGCAACAGGTATAAAAAAAAGAAAAAAAGAAGTAGAAAAATTGATTATTAATACTTTACTAGATGAAGACTATGAAATGGTGAAAAAAGTAATTGTTAATACGAAGGAAGTAAAATTAAATTTTTCTGATTACAGTAGGGTAGATCGTGATAGAGTTTCAATTTATGTTGATAGAAAACCTGTCTTTCTTAATAAAGAACTTTTGGATGATCCATTTGAAATTGTATTAGAAATGGATAAAACGGTTAATTGTGAGGTAATTTTTGTAACGGAAAATCTTGGTACCGTTCTACCTAATACAGCAGAAATGGATATAAAAGCTGGGAAGTTAAATGAAAAGATCGACTTAACTTCTGAAAGAATAAAGAAAAAAGCAGTATTTATATTTAAGTATGTGGATTAAGAAAGTGTATTCTTGATTGTAAAGTAAATTATTTTTTGAAGAACTAGAAATGTTATAATTATGAATTTTTTTCACACACTTATTCTTATGGTATTATTGTGTATCAGTAGCAATGCACAGAATTTAACAGGTGTCTGGAAAGGTACTATTAATGAGCATACAGTTGAGCGAAAACTTATAACAAATCAGTTTGAGATGCAGATTATTCAAACGGATTTATCGATAAAGGCTTTAGTAACTTACAGCTTGTTCGCTACAGGATGCGATTATGGATCAGAATTGACAAAAAAAAGTATAGCATCTTCTGAATGTAATAGTTTCGATATTTCGGATCAGGAATTTAATTCACTGGAAAAAAAGTTTAGAATAGGTTACAATGATATTAGCGGAGCTATAAAAATTGCAGATTGTAAACAAATTTCCTGTACGATACTAGATAGGGAAAAAGTATGCCTACCAGTTCATTATGTGCTTTATTATAATACGCCATATCACAATAAAAAAGAAAGTATTTCAGGAATTATATTTAAAGGAAAAATGGATGACTTCGATACAACGAGCAACGGTTGCAATGATGGTTATGAAAATATTATGTCTATAAGATTAACAAGAGAAAGTGAGACTCTTACTCCTTCACAATCTTTTTTTATAAACAAAAATTCACTTTCACAAGTTTCAAGTGCATCTGCTCCGTTTTTTTTGAATTTTGAAAAATCTGGAATTGCTTCATTAAGACCCATTTTTATATCAGATAGTAAAGCAGTTCCAATTGACATAAAAACAAGAAAAAACGAGACACTTAAAACTATCAAAGTAAATAGCAAACAAGTTGAAATAAGCATTTACGATTATGGACAGATTGATCACGATATTGTTTCAGTTTATGTAGATAAAGAGCCAGTCCTTGTGAAAGAAGAGCTTACAAAGAAGCCTTTACTTATAAATCTAGAAATGGATGATTATAACAATTTTCATGAAGTAATCCTAGTCGCAGAAAATTTAGGAGATATTCCGCCAAATACATCACTTATGAAAATAAAAGCTGGAGATAAAAAGTATGAAATTAAAATAACCTCAGATGAACAGAAGAATGCTGTTGTATATTTTAAGTATAAAGGATAATAGAAATTTTAGCACAATTTAAATTAAATTCATGGAATTAATATACAGCCTAACAGAAAACGATTATTTACAGCAACAATTATATCTTGCTTCAAAAAGTGAATTCGTCAAGAAACAAAGGAAGAAAACTAAACTACTTATAATTTTATCATTGTTTATGATAGGATTAGGGCTTTATATTAATAAAAATAAATTTGAAGGGTATTGCTTTGGAAGTGCTAGTGTTGTATTTTTTTTCTTTTTCCCATTATATTTTAAAAAAAGGCATCAATTTTTTTTAAAGAAATATGTAAACGAAAATTTTAAAAATAGAATAGGTATTAATATAAAAGTATTATTTAATGAAGAAGTTTTGGATATATTAACAGGGGGAGTAGGAATTTCAAGCGTTAACTTTTCTAATTTCAAAAATATAAGCGAAATCAAAGATTATTTTTTCATTGCTTTCAAAACGGGTGAAAGTTTAATGATTCCAAAAGATAAAATAGAAGATGCTGAAAAATTGCGAAATAAACTAAAATCAATTGCTGAAAACTTGAAAATTGATTTTATATCAGAGTTAGATTGGAAATGGAAATAAAACCCTAATTTCATCAAACAAAAAATTAAAAATGGATCAAAATCTAAAATACATCGTAGAAAATTATATAGTGTTTGAAGAAGTAACTAAAATGGCAAATATCTCTTCAGACAAGCTGAATGAATTAATTGAAAATAAACTTGTTCCCGAGCCTTCTTATGTTATAAATTCAGATATTACAATCAGTTCTTCCTTAAGTGATACTCATAAAGTTAGTATTGAAAGGAGGTATTTTCACCCAAGTGTTTTACAGCTTATTGAAAATAATGCCCAGAATATAAATCCTGAAAAATTCAAATCTGAATTTATAGAAAATTTACTGTCAAATCTGAAAAATCATGCTTACAAAGCCTTTGCATACGGAAATGTTTTTGATGGAAATGATAACATCGACAATGAAAAAATAGAAAATGCATTAGAAGAAGAATGGAATTATTTTTTGAAAGGCGTCTACGGAATATGTACTTTAAATAATAATGAAGAAGCAATTATCGATAAAGAAATAGCAATAAAAAGAATTTTAAATTTCATAGAAAAGAAATCTAATTTTTTAACAAACGATGAAAAAATAGAATTACAAGAGCTTAATGAAGAATTCAACAAATCAACAAGTTTGTTTGCGCCCTATCAACGTGAAACAAGCAGTAGAGGTAAATATTTAGATAAATTATTAAAAGAGTTTTCTTTGGATAATTTGATTAAAGAATATTCATAAATAGAAAAAGCGAGAACCAAAAATTCTCGCTTTTCTATTATTTAGTATTCTGGTGCCAATTCTAATTCCAAGCCTTCTAAGTCTTCAGTAATTGGAATCTGGCAGCCTAAACGACTATTAGATTTTACATAAAATGCTTCCGAAAGCATGGCTTCTTCATCGTCACCCATTTCTGGTAATGCAACATCATTTAGAACATAACACTGGCAAGAAGCGCACATTGCCATTCCTCCGCAGGTTCCTTCAACAGGAAGTTCGTATGCTTTGCATAACTCCATTATATTCATTGCCATATCAGTTGGAGCTTGTAGCTCATGTACAACTCCTTCACGATCTTTAATCTTTATTAATACATCCATTTTAATTATTGGAATTTTGTGTAGAATTTGAAAAACGTGTTCAAATTCTCTATTAATTTTAACTTTTCTCTTTTAAGCTAAAAGCATATTCTTTTCTACTATTGTCTTTAATGCGCATTTTTACGCCAATAATGTTGCCTCCTTTTTCTAGTATTGTTACTAGAGAGATGACAGAATAGTAATCTTTGTCAGATTGGAATATTAAGGTCCCTTCATAAGTAGAGTTTAAAATTCCTTGTTTATCAGTTTGCGCACTAAGTTTTCTCGGATGCGAAAAATCGGCTGAGCTATATGTTGCTTTATTTGAGAATTTTGCCTTTCCATCACAAAGGTCATATAGGAAATCATAATTTCCAATTCTTAAAGCACCTTCTTCAGTTTTTCCATTTGTAGAAAAAATGATTTGGCCTGAATACTGGAAATCTGACCATTCTTCTGATTCATTTACCCAAGCTTTATCAGCAAAAAGTGTTTGGCCCTGTTGTGCATTTACAGCGCTTACAAAAAATAATAAAAAAAGAGCGTAAAAGTTTCTCATAGTTTAAGATTTAAGGGTTATGCTGACAAATTTAAGTTAAAAATGTAACAATTCCTTAACAGAAACTCTTAAAACTTTGTATTGTTTTTTGTGAATGTGGCAAAAAGTATCCTTTTTTCGGTGTTATTTTATTATTTCTTTAATTAAATAACAAAACACTTACTATTCTTGTTAAACTATGATGCTTTAATTTTGAGGAAAAACTACGATTTGTTACATTACATTTACCACAGTTTCTATTTGTGGCGCATATTTTTTTATAGTGGTTTCAACACCTGCTTTCAGTGTCATTTGATTAACACTGCAGCTAATGCAAGCTCCTTCCAAACGAACTTTAACATGTTTGTCGTCTTCAATAGAGATTAATGAAATATCTCCACCGTCCGATTTTAAGAATGGTCTTATCTCGTCTAAGGCCAATAAAACATTGCTTGTTATTTCTTCTGTTGTCATAATATTAATGTGTCAATTAGAAAATGTGCCAATTAGAAAATTCTTTAAAATTAGCTAATTATCTCATTATCTCAATTATCTAATTCTTTTTAACTGCAGAACAGCCTGCCATTGTTGTAATCTTGATAGCTTCTGTTGCAGGCAAGCTTTCGTTTCTGTTTACTGTTTCTTGTACAACATTTCTAGTAATTCCTTCGAACACTTTTTCTATTGGAGAGGCGGTCTGCAATGCTGCAGGACGACCGTAATCTCCTGCTTCGCGAATAGATTGTACAATAGGAACTTCTCCTAAAAATGGAACGCCTAAATCTTCAGCAAGGTTTTTAGCACCTTCTTGTCCAAAGATGTAATATTTGTTTTCTGGCAATTCTTCTGGTGTAAAATATGCCATATTTTCAATAATTCCTAAAACTGGAACGTTGATGTTGTCTTGCATAAACATAGCTACTCCTTTTTTAGCATCTGCAAGTGCAACTGCTTGTGGAGTACTTACTACAACAGCTCCTGTAATTGGAAGCGATTGCATTATAGAAAGGTGGATATCACCAGTTCCAGGAGGCAAATCAAGAAGCATAAAATCTAATTCTCCCCAATCTGCATCAAAAATCATTTGGTTTAATGCTTTTGCGGCCATTGGCCCTCTCCAGATTACAGCTTGGCTTGGCGCCGTAAAAAATCCGATTGAAAGCATTTTGATTTCATAGCTTTCAATAGGTTTCATTTTTGATTTTCCGTCAACTGTTACAGAAATTGGTTTTTCGTTCTCAACATCAAACATAATTGGCATTGAAGGACCATAAATATCAGCATCTAAAACACCAACCTTAAAGCCCATTTTTGCAAGTGTAACAGCTAAGTTTGCAGTTACAGTAGATTTTCCTACTCCTCCTTTGCCAGAAGCAACTGCAATAATATTTTTGATTCCAGGAATAGCACGGCCTTTAATTTCCGGTTTTTCTGGAGCTTCAACTTTAATGTTTACTTTTACTTTCGCGTCAGGTGATATTAAATCGTGGATTGTTTTTCTAATATCATCTTCTGCTCTTTTTTTGATGTGCATAGCAGGTGTATGCAATACAAGGTCTACAACAGCTTCGTCTCCAAACGTGATCACATTGGTTACGGCACCGCTTTCAACCATATTTTTTCCTTCTCCAGCAATAGTGATAGTCTCTAAAGCTTTTAGAATTTCTTTTCTATCTAGTTTCATTGTAATGGGCTATTTTTTTATTCTCCAAAATCAATCTTATAAGATTATATTTATTTAAACTGATTTCAGGGTGCAAAGATAACAGATTAAGTTCGGAAATTAAGCGTTTTTGAATTGTAATTATTGATATTGAGATTATTCAAAATTATTTAAAAGTATTTTGTATTGAAAATCATAATCAAGAATGATTCATCGATTTAATGTTGGGAGAAAAGTATTTCCAATTTAAACGAATATTTTTTGCGTAAGTTTTTCTTCCAATTAAATAAAATTCTCACAAAACTTCGCTATATTTGATAGCCCAAATCGATGATTGCCAGACATGAAAAAAATATGTGAAGACTAAGGTTTTTGAGTAATTTATTGGGTTTTCGGTATTTTTTTTAAAAGTTGTTTCTACCAATTTAAAACTTTAAAAATATGCGAAATTTTACTTTTTCTTTAATTATTATTACAGTCAGTTTTTTTGCATTTTCATTTAATTCATTATCTAACAATGCCAAAAGCAGAGCTGACTTAACAAATCGAAAAACTGTTTCGATTATTACTATCGATGCAGCATCAATTAATGCCTTTTTTAAAAAATATCCTAAGCTTAAAAAGTATCAGAAAGATGTTGAGGATATTTATAAAACCAAACAGTATAAATCTATTTGGTATGATGATAAAAGCATTACCGAATTTGGATCATTATTGTATCAGAAAGTAAATGTTCTGAAAGATCAAGGAATTGAAGATAAAATGCCTTACAAAGAACAGATAGATGAGGCTTTTAATGAAAGTACTTCCAATAAACCATCGCAGCTGGACACCGAATTACTGCTAACTAGTATGTACGTATTTTATGCAAGCAATGTGTATTCTGGAGTTGATCCTGCAACATTAAAAAAAATAGGATGGTACTTGCCTGCAAAATCTATTTCGTATGCTCACATTCTGGATTCATTGATGGTTGATACAGATCGATTAGATAAAGATGATAATCTTTTATTCAGCCAATATTACAAACTGAAAGATGCATTGAAAAAATATCGTAAAATCGAAACCGATAATCTTTGGCAGAAAATTACAATTGACAGTGCTAATTTTAAGGATTTAAGACCAGATGACACAGCTATTGCCATAAAACAAATTAGAAATCGCTTATATGTAGTAGGAGATCTAAAACGAGATTCTGGAAGTGATATTTATGATGAAGAATTAATGGCGGGAGTTTTGAATTATAAAAAAAGATATAATTTAAAAATTAATTATGCCCTAACGAGAGATATTATCAACCAAATGAATGAGCCAATCGGTAAAAGAATCAGAACCATTATGTTGAATATGGAAAGATGCAGATGGATTCCTACCAAATTGGCCAAAGCTGAAGAGTATGTTATGGTTAATATTCCATCATTTAGACTGTTTTATGTTAAGGACGGAAAGTATGATCTCGTTTCGGATATTTTTGTTGGCAACAGGCTTAGTGAAACAGTAATTTTTAGCGGAAATATGGATCGGATTGTGTTTAGTCCATATTGGTACGTGCCAACAAGTATTATTCAAAATGAATTAAAACTCCAGATCGCAAATGATAAAAATTATTTGGCAGATCATAATATGGAATGGAATGGTGGGAAAGTACGACAAAAACCAGGACCAAAAAATTCTCTGGGATTAGTAAAATTTATGTTCCCAAACCCGAATGATATTTATATGCATGATACGCCTGCAAAAAGCTTATTTGAATTTGAAAAACGTACTTTTAGCCACGGTTGCATAAATGTAAAAGAAGCCAAACAGCTTGCATTGCATATTTTGAAAGACGATCCTGATTGGCCAGTAGATAAAATTGAAAGCGCTATGAGCGGCGAAAAAGAAACAACCTGTATGCTCAAACGTAAAATTCCGGTTTATATAGGTTATTTTACGTGCTGGGTTCAGGACAATGGAGAAGTAAATTTTTTCCCAGACGTATATGATCGAGATCAGAGTTTAGACAAGCTGATTTATAATGATGCTGTAACAATGAGGGATTAAACATAAAAGCCCGACGGATTTTACTGAAATCTGTCGGGCTTCTTTAAAAAAAAATGGTCTACAAGCTTATTCGTATTTTAAATATTTTAATACATCGATTTTGGTGACCTGAAACGCTTTTGTTAAAACAATTATTAAAGTTAAGAGCAAAAGAGAAATCAAGGCGATTAGGAACGGAATTGATGATATTCCAATTCTAAAAGCGAAATCTTCAAGCCATTTCTGTAATAATATATAAGCAGGAACAATTCCGATTCCAAATCCTATTAAACAGAAAACAATATATTGTTTCGATAATTCTTTTAGGAGTATATCTGTTTCGGCTCCCAATGTTTTTCGAATGGCGATTTCTTTCAGTCTTCTCTCCATCGAAAATGATGCCAAAGCAAACAATCCAAATATAGCAATTATAATCACAACTAAATTTAGAATAAAAAATAGATTTTTTTGTTTTATTTGTTCTTGATATGTTTTTGCAAATCCTTTATTAACAAATTCATATTCAAATGGATAGTCTGGGTTTACATTTTTCTCCCAATACAATTTCAAATTTTCTAACGTTTCTGTTAAATTATTTGGAGATACCTTTATAAGTACATTATTAAAATTATTCCACTTTAAAGTTTTAAGATTAATAAAAACCATTGGCGGAATTTTATTTTGCAATCCAGTTAGATTGAAATCTTTCACAACTCCAACAATCTTAAATTTTAAATTATCGCTGCCGTTTATGCTCCATCCAGAAGTTATAACTGTATTAATCGGGTCTTTCAGGTTAAGAGCTTTAACCAGCGTTTCGTTCATAAGCATACTACTTATAGTATCTGAAGCAAATTGAGGAGATAAATCTCGTCCTTTGACTATTTTTATTTTCATCAAGTCAAGGAAACCAAAATCCATTTCGATGTTTTTTGGCTGTACAAAAATGCCATTATGTTTAAATCCTGAACTTGAACCGCTTGTTGTTCCGAAAACCCCTGCAAACGTAGAAATGTCTACAACGCCAGGAATTTTTTTAATTTCTTGTTTGGCGACTAAATATTCATCAGTTCTTTTGTTTCTGTCTAAAGTGTAGTAAGGAACCGAAAGCACCTGATCACCGCTAAAGCCCAAATCTTTCTCCATCATATACTTCACTTGAGAATTTACAATTAGTGCTCCAATGATAAAGAAGGCAGCGATTCCGAATTGAAAAATAAGCATCGAATTACGAATCCAAATACCACTTTTGCTTCTTGAGAAATTCCCTTTCAAAACTTTTAAAGTTTCGAAATTTGCAATATAAATGGCAGGGAAAATACCCGCAAAAATGATTACTAATCCAAATATTAAAATAAGCTGCAGGTAAAACTCACTGCCATTCATGGTCAGTGTTTTGTTCAAGAAATTATTGTAGTAAGGCAAGGAAAGCTCCACAATTGCTAAAGCAAATAAAATAGCCAGCGTAACAATTATAGCAGTTTCAAAAATAAACTGAGTAATAATCTGGTTTTTTGTAGCGCCCACAATTTTGCGTACACCGACTTCTTTTGCACGCTTTATTGCCGATGCTGTTGCCAAATTGATGTAGTTTACCAATGATAAAACTAGAATCAAAATAGATAAACCGCTCATGATATAAAGCAGTTTTAGATTGCCAACTCCTTCAGGATAATTTTGTCCGGCAGAACTTTTGGTTCCGTACAGACGAGATGTTTTTAATTGATCTAAAATGACTTTTACTTCGCCATTTTCTTTTACATACTGCTCAACTGTCATCCCACTTTCTTTGGCATCTTTTACTGTTCTGTTTACAAAATAAACATTCTGCATTTTCTTTAAAACAGAGGCGACAGCAGCATCTTTTTTGATTTTAATTAATAAACCATAATTAAAATTTCCCCATTGATTTAAGTCGTTTTCTCTTTTTACGCCACTAAAAACATAAGAAGGTTCTATAGATGAAGGCTTAATAATGCGGTAAACCGATTTTATAGTATAATTTTTATTGCCGTAAGAGATAGATTTGCCAATAGGATCTTCGTTTTTAAAAAGTAGTTTGGCTTGTTCGTCAGAGATAGCAACGCTATTTTTTTCTTTTAAAATATTGGTTTTTGCACCTTTTACAATTTCAAAAGGAAAAAAATCGAAGAAATTTTCATCACTCATAGTGATGTCTTTAGTCATCAGTTTTTGATCTTGATATTTAATGATATCTTGATCGTACCAAGTGTGAAAAAAACAGATGTTTTCAATTTCGGGAATTGTGGCTTTACAAGTTTCTCCAAACGGAATAGAGTTAGAGCCCCAAGTGTCTCCAGAACTTATTCTGTTGAGAACCATATACGTATTCTCTTTTCCAGGATTCCATTGGTCGTAAGAATGTTCGTTATTCCAATATAAAATCGCAAAAATAACAGAAGCGATCCCGATGCTTAATCCGAGCACATTTAAAAGCGAAAACAGTTTGCTTTGCTTTAAATGATATATAAATATTTTAAACCAGTTAAAAATCATTTTGATGTATATTTTTTATAGTTGATATGGCTGTTTTGGTAAACCTTTCGGTTTATATCATAGTAAATATTTTGCACACTAGTTCTACCAGAACCACAAGTGCAGTAACAATAATTTTAATCATCACTTTATTATTTAGCGTCCATAAAAACATCAACATTTCGTTGATTTAACTTTTCAGAAAATATAACTCCGTCTTTCATATGAATGGTTCTCTGCGAAAAAGAAGCGTCATAATCAGAGTGGGTAACCATCAAAATGGTAGCGCCTTTAGCGTGTAGATCGGTTAAAAGTTCCATTACCTCATTACCGTTTTTACTGTCTAAGTTTCCTGTTGGCTCATCGGCCAAAATAATTTTCGGATCGTTTACCAAAGCTCTTGCAACCGCAACTCTCTGCTGCTGACCTCCAGAAAGCTGTTGCGGGAAATGTTTTAAACGATGAGAGATATTTAATTTTTCAGCAATAGCTTCAATTTTTTGTTTTCTTTCAGAAGCTTTTACATTATTGTAAAGCAAAGGCAATTCGATATTATCATAAACAGAAAGCTCATCGATTAGGTTGAAATTCTGAAAAATGAAACCAATGTTTTCTTTTCTCACCTGCGCTCTTCCTTTTTCTTTAAGCCCGATCATTTCTTGATCTAGTAATTTGTAGCTTCCGCCGCTAGCGCCGTCAAGAAGACCGATTATATTTAATAAAGTCGATTTTCCACATCCCGAAGGCCCCATGATAGTTAAAAAATCTCCTTTTTTTATTTCTAAATTGATACCGCTCAAAGCAGCAGTTTCTATTTCTTCTGTTCTAAAAACTTTGGTTAAATTCTGAATTGTGATCATAATTTTTAAGGTTTTGAAATGTTATTAAAATCGTTTTTTGATTGATGATTGATCTTTTATAATTGTAAATTGTAAAACTGAGACTATCTACTGCGACTGCGACTCAAGAGAAAGCTCTTCGATGTCTTTGTAATCGGTATAAGAAGAAGTGACTACAGATTCGCCTTCTTTTAAGCCTTCTAAAACTTCGTAATAAGAAGGATTTTCGCGTCCTAATTTGATGTTTCTTCTCACGGCTTTGTTTCCGTTTACTACAAAAATCCATTTTCCGGCTGCTTCCTGATTAAAAGCACCTCTCGGGATCACTAAAGTTTTATTCTTTTCAGATAAAATCAATTTTACCCCAAAGCTAAGTCCATCCTGAAGCACAATATTTTCTTTAGAAACGAAAGCCAACTCTACAGTAAAACGTCCGCCTTTAACCTCAGGAATCACTTTAGTCACGATGACTTCAAGATTTTTGCCTTTAAATTCTACTTGTCCTTTTAATCCTTCTCTAAGTTTTTCCAGATAAAATTCATCTACTTCAGCAGTCAATTTGTATCCTTTATTAGAGTCTATTTTTCCGATGCTCGCACCTGCCTGAAAAGTTTTTCCTAAAACAGGTTCAAAAGAAGTCAATCGTCCTGTTTCTGGTGCTGTGATTAAAAAGTTCTTTTTGTTATTTCTAAGAATATCCAAACTTTTTTCCATAGTCTGGATCGAACGGTTTATTTGAGAAATTTGAACCTGATTGCTTTGTTTCTCTTTTTGAATGCTCTGCTGAATTGTTCTTTTACGTTCTTCCTGAAAACGAAGGCTTTCCTTAAAGGTGTTCCAGTCATTTTTAGAAATTACATCTTTCTCGTACAGCTTTGCATTCATATCGTACAATCTTTTGGCATCGTTGTAATCATGTTCAATTAAAACTAAATCTTTATTTAAGTTTAATTCCTGATTTCTGATGTTTAATTTCCCCGTATTCAAATTGTTGATTTGTTCAATAATAGCAGTTTCCTGAGTCAGATAATTCAATTCTGTGTTCGGATTGTACAAACGAGCTAGCGATTGCCCTTTGGTAACCATTGCGCCATTTTCTACAAAAATCTCTTTTACAGAACCGCCTTCGGTAACGTTTACCAGCATCACATTCAAAGGTTCTACTTTTGCTTGAAAAACTACGAAATCTTCAAAAAAGGCTTTTTCTGCTTTTTGAATTACCAATTCGTCTGCTTTTACATTTAAAGTTCTTTTAGTGTTAAAAGCAAAAACCGAGATGGTAAGCAAAACTAAAAAAACAGCAATTGCTATTGCGAAATATCTAAATTTTTTATTTTTACGAGGAATTATCGTGTCCATTTTATAATTTATTTTACTGATAATCAATAGGTAAATACTGTGCCATAAAATTTATTATTTGTAAAGTGTTGATTTTAAAGAAGCTTTAAAAAGCGCTTCAAAAAAGCAGTGTCCGATAATGAACAGTTGACCGTTCGGAAGCGGACAGAAAAAAGACCACATGAGAAAAAAACTAGCCCAAATATTAGTTGTCGACGATCAGGAAGAAATTCTTTTTTCTGCAAAAATGATTCTTAAAAAGCATTTCGAAACCATTTTTACAACCAATAGTCCCAAAAAAATCATTTCAATTTTAAGCGAAAATGAAATAAATGTGGTTTTGCTGGATATGAATTACCGAATTGGTTTTGAAGACGGGCGCGAAGGAATTCATTGGCTGAAAGAAATCAAAGAGCTTTCTCCACAAACTATTGTGATTTTAATGACCGCTTTTGGTAAAATAGAAACTGCTGTAGAAGGGATTAAAATTGGTGCTTTTGATTATGTTCTAAAGCCTTGGAACAACGAAAAACTATTAGAAGTTATTGATAAGGCTGTTGCCGAAAGCAGAAAAAACAGTAAAAAAACAACTTCAGAAAAATTAGAAAAGACCGAGAAAAAATATTTTGTCGGGACTTCGGCAAAAATAAAACAAGCGTATTCTATTGCTGAAAAAGTAGCCCGAACAGATGCCAATGTTTTGATTCTCGGCGAAAACGGAACAGGAAAGTATGTTTTTGCAGAATATATTCATCAGCATTCTGAAAGAAGAAACCAGCCTTTTGTGCACGTAGATTTGGGTTCGTTAAGTGATAATCTATTCGAAAGCGAACTTTTCGGTTATGCCAAAGGAGCTTTTACCGATGCTAAAGTTGATACTCCGGGACGTTTTGAAAATGCCTCAAACGGAACTATTTTTTTAGATGAAATCGGAAATATTCCGCTGCATCTTCAAGCTAAATTATTACATGTTTTACAAACCAAAACCGTAACACGTTTGGGAGAAAGTAAACCAAGACCGCTAAATGTTCGCGTAATAGCGGCTACAAATAGCGATATTAAAACTGAGGTAAAAAATAAAACGTTTCGTGAAGATTTGCTGTATCGAATTAATACAATGGAAATCAATCTCCCGTCTCTTCGCGAAAGAAAAGATGATATTGTGCCAATGGCAAATTTTATTCTAGAACAGATTGCCGAAAAATACAATCAGGAAAACTGGCGTTTTGAGGATAATGCGGCATCATATCTTGAAAAATATCCGTGGAAAGGAAACGTCCGCGAAATGGAAAATAAAATCGAACGCGCTTTGATTTTAGCTGAAAACAATACGATTTCTGTAATGGATTTGGATATTTTGGACTTTGAAGAGATTCAGGAAAATGATGAAAATCCATTATCAGAAATGGAAAAAGGCGCAATCGAAAAAGCATTGTTCAAACACAACGGGAACATCAGTAAAACTGCAGAAGAATTAGGATTGTCGCGCGCTGCACTTTATAGAAGGATTGAAAAATACGATTTAAAAAATTAAAGAAAATGTAGCGTCCAGCTTTAGCTGGATGTTATTTTGAGATAAGATTGGGGCTTTAGCCAAACTTACGCGTTTTGGCTAAAGCCTATTTCTGTAAATAATGTATCTCTCCAGCTAAAGCTGGAGGCAATTCAAAAAAATAATGAAGAATTGGAAGTTTTATAATGCCTTGTTTCTGAGAGTCGTGTTTGTCATGGTACTCTTCCTTGCCAGCGCATTATTGTTTTATAAAGGATTTCGATTCAATGGTATTTTGGCTGGAGTTTTCGTTTTGATTTTCCTTTTCGAAATGTATTTTTTCGTCAAAAATCAGTTGCTGTTTTATGATAAAACGATAAACTCAATTCTTCATGATGACTTTTCTGCCCATTTTCCAGAAGAGCATAAAAGAGATAATTTCAATAGTCTGTATCTGTTGTACGATACGCTAAAAAACCAGAGACAAGAACAGACTTCAAAAGAATTAATCTACCGTTCGATTTTGAACAGTATAGATACAGCAGCCTTAATTTTAGAGAAAGAAAACGATTCTTGGTCTGTTTTTATAATGAATGACTGTTTTTCAAAGCTCTTCAAAGTGCCAAAAGTAAGCCATTGGCAATATCTTAAAAACTATATTCCGAGTTTATGCAATGAAATTGAAAAGGTTGGTTTTACAGAACTTAAGACTGCCATTTCTATCAAAATTGAAGATCAAGACCTTCAGACTTTTATGCTTCAGACTTCGCATACTCAAACGTATAACAAAGAGTATTTTATCATTTTACTGGATAGCATTCAGCGTGTGATCGAGAAAAAAGAAAAAGAGGCGTGGATTAATTTAATGAAGATTATTTCACATGAATTAATGAATTCGCTAACGCCTATTCGTGCGCTTTCGCAGAATCTACTTCATATTGTTGATCAGGAAGAGTTAGAAGAAGATGATTTTGAAGACATCAAAAGCAGCATTTCGACCATCATAAATAGGAGCGATCATTTGCAGTTTTTTGTGGAGAATTATCGAAAACTAGCGATGCTACCAACACCAAATAAACAAATGACTCCCATCAATGCCTTGTTTGAAGATTGTTTGCGAATTATGAGTCCGATTTTGAAAGACGAAGGAATCGAATTGATAAATGAAATTCATAGTTCACGTTCGATTTTGATTGATAAAAATCAGATGGAGCAAGTGATTATTAATTTGATTACCAATAGTATTCATGCATTAAAAGAAAAAGAAGAAAAGAAACTGATAATTTCGAGTTATACTGAAAACAATCGCTTTTTTATTGTGATTGCAGATAATGGAAAAGGAGTAGATGCTGAGATTCGAGATAAAGTTTTTCTTCCGTTTTTTACCACTAGAAAAGATGGAGCGGGAATTGGATTAACGCTTTCTAAGAACATTATAGAAGCACATGGAGGTTATCTAAGCTATCAAACGGATGAAGATAAAACGAGTTTCGTGATTTGCTTGATTTAAAAAATGAACCATATAAGTGATATAAGTTCATTTAAACATTGTGTTTATATCGCTCGCAAAGACGCGAAGTCGCAAAGAAAATTTAAAATAAGCTTTGCGACTTCGCGTCTTTGCGAGATTAAATGACAACGTAAATCTTTAAATGAACTTATATCACTTATATGGTGAAAATGATTCTTACGATTCAACTTCCGGTTTCCAGAAATGTTTTTCAAAATCTACAATCTGATTGTTGACTACCTTGATTCCTTCATTTTCTAAAAGTTGCTGCATTAAATTGGTTCCGTCAAAATGATGTTTGCCTGTTAGAAGTCCTTTTTGGTTTACAACTCTATGCGCAGGAACATCGTCCATATTATGGCAAGCATTCATTGCCCAGCCGACCATTCGTGCAGAACGAGCTGTGCCTAATGCCTTTGCAATAGCGCCATAAGAAGTAACTTTTCCAAACGGAATTTGTCTGGCGATTACATAAACTCTTTCGAAAAAATTCTCTTCTGCCATGATTATTTTGCCACAGATTAAAAGGATTATAAGGATTTTAAAATTACTATTTATCTACTAAAATCTGCAAAATCTGCGTGAAAAATTATTTACCACAAAGTAAAAAAATCATTTTAATTTTTATCCCGATAGCTATCGGGAGTGGCTATAAAAATTAACCAAAGTAGTAATTCAGGATATTAAAAAGTGTCGCAAGCGCAACCAATCCGGTTATAGTTCCTATAATAGTATTCATGTTTCGCATGAAGTAATCGGTTTTCTTTTCTATTCTTCCAAAGAAGGCTATATAACTATATAAAATTCCAAAAGCTCCGAGAACAGAACCCAGTACAAATGTTAGGATAATCGAATTTTCGAATATGAACAGTTTGTACGAAGCCAAAGTTACGCTCACCACAACATAGTACGGAATTGGAAAGAAATTCAGTCCAGAAAGTAGCATTCCGAGAAAGAAACGGCTTTTTTTGCTGCTCTTTTTTATTTTCGTTTTTTTCTTTGCGATCGGATCTTTAGCAAAAAACAAAAAATAAATGGTTAAGATAGAAAAAATGATAAAACCAGCTTCACGCAATAAGGTTACAACATCAGGACGATTGTCTATGACGCGAGCAAATAACACAGCGACATAAGCCTGAAAGAAAATAACGATAACAGCGCCGATTACAAATGACAATGCATTCTTTTTTCCCTCTTTCATTTTTATTTTGGCCGCTGTCATGTTGAGCAATCCTGGTGGAATTGTCCCAATGGCTGCAGCGATAAAACCTGAAAGTAAAGGAGTAAGGTAGGTCATTTAGTTATTAAAATCGGTTAGATAAAGGTTTCAAAATTAAAGTTAGTCTTTAATTTTGAAACGAATATACGTAATTGCCTTATTAATTTCTAAATATTGTTTTTCGTAGAAAGTTTGGATAGAAGTCACAACTTCTGGGCTTCCTTCGTTTTTGTAAACATTATGATTTGCATAAAGAACTTCGTGACCTTCACCGTGAAGCAATCCTAAAGTATAACCATGCATAAATTCGCTGTCGGTTTTAAGGTTTACGACACCGTCTTTTTTCAAAATCTTTTTGTACAGTTTTAAGAACTCAGAATTGGTCATTCTGTGTTTCGTTCTCTTGTATTTGATCTGCGGATCTGGGAAAGTAATCCAGATTTCGTCTACTTCGCCTTCAGCAAAAATATGATTGATCAATTCGATTTGAGTACGAACGAAAGCCACATTATGAAGTCCGTTTTCTACAGCAGTTTTAGCACCACGCCAGAAACGCGCACCTTTAATGTCAATTCCGATAAAATTTTTGTCTGGGTATTTCTCTGCTAATCCAACAGAATATTCTCCCTTTCCGCATCCTAATTCTAAAACTAATGGATTGTCATTTTTAAAGAAATCAGAGTTCCATTTTCCTTTTAAAGGCATTAAATCGCCTACAACTTCTTCTCTGGTTGGTTGAAAAACGTTTTGAAATGTTTCGTTTTCTCTGAATCTTTTTAGTTTATTTTTACTTCCCACTTTTACAAAAATTTTCGGCAAAATTAAGGAATATAAACGAATGAAAATAGCGTAATTAGGTTTAAAAAGTTTTCCGCCACGAATTCACGAATTTTATTTTAAAAATAATTTGTGAATTCGTGGCGGAAAAAAATATTTTTTAACCGTAATGAGGTTCTGTAATTGGTTTTAATTTTGGATCAAGAGATTCATCATGTTGAGACAAATCCAATCCGATGTGTTCTGATTCTTCTGAAACTCTCAGCGGAATAATGAAATTGGTTACTTTGAACAAGAAATAAGCTCCGAAGAAAGTAAAGATCGAAACTAAAACCAACGCCATCATGTGATGTCCGAAAACATTCCATCCGCCGTGAAGTAAACTTGCGTCTTCGCCGTGAGCGAAAATGGCAGTTAGAATCATTCCCATAATTCCGCCAACACCGTGACAAGCAAAAACATCAAGCGTATCGTCGAATTTTTTAGAATATTTACAGTTTACAGCTGTATTAGAAACCAAAGCCGTAATAAAACCGAAGAACATACTTTCTGGTACAGAAACAAATCCTGCAGCAGGTGTAATGGCAACAAGCCCCACAACAGCTCCAATACATGCTCCCAGAGCAGAAACTTTTCTTCCGTTCATTCTATCAAAGAAAATCCAAGTTAACATCGCTGCAGCCGATGAAGTTGTCGTTGTAGCAAAAGCCATTGCAGCAGTTCCGTTGGCAGCAAGAGCAGATCCAGCGTTGAATCCGAACCAGCCGAACCAAAGCATTCCCGTTCCTAATAACACAAATGGAATATTGGTTGGAATATGCTGGCTGTTTTTTCTTTTTCCTAAAACCAGAACTCCTGCCAAAGCTGCAAATCCAGAACTCATGTGCACCACAGTTCCTCCTGCAAAATCTTTAACGCCAAAATAGCTTCCTAAAACACCTGTTGGGTACCAAACCGCGTGGCATAAAGGAGCATAAATGAATATCGTGAATAAACTAATGAAAACTAAATAAGAAATAAAACGAACACGTTCAGCAAACGAACCCGTAATAATGGCAGGACAAATGATGGCAAATTTCATCTGAAACAAAGCAAAAAGCATAAACGGAATCGTATTGGCCAATTGTTTATGAGGCAGAACGCCAACATAATCCATAAAAGCAAAAGTCGTCGGATTTCCGAAAAAGCTATAAAAATGATCTCCAGAACCAAAACCAACCGGTTCTCCAAAAGCCAAACTAAATGCCACTACAACCCATAAAAGAGTAACGACGCCTAAGCAGATAAAACTTTGAAGCATGGTCGAAATAACGTTTTTCTTGCCAACCATTCCGCCATAAAAGAAAGACAATCCTGGCGTCATGATTAAAACTAAACAGCTCGAAGTAAGCATCCAAGCAACATCAGCAGGAACGATATGATCTATAGTTCCGAATTCTGATAAAACATAATTATTTTCTGTAACTGTTGGCCAAAATGCCCCTATCGTACATACGACGCTTATCATGATAAAGGAGATAATCCAGCGTTTTTCTATTTTCATTTTTAAAATACTTTGTTTAACCCTATTTTTTTTGGGGTCAAAGTTAGAAAAAAATAAAGATTCTTGTTTTAAAGGCTGTTAAAATAGAGGTATGGGTTTTATTTTGATCAATTTTGTAAAATACAGCTCATTTTTTTGACAGTATCTTATTCTAAAGTTACAAAAAAGCGCTGTTTTTGCCGAATTAATTAAAATTAATCTGCTAACAGCGCTTCTAATATGCTCAAAAAGTTACGTTTATAATAAGAAAACCGTAAAATGTTTTATTTTTTCTGAAGTTTTGCAATCAAAGCGTCTTCAATTGGCGCTTTTATCTTAGTTACAGCATCAACTTCGTCATTCGGAATCGTCATCGATAAAACATAATGCTGAATTTTCCATTCGTTGCCCACTTTAACCAAAACTCCAGAACCGCGACAGATTTTCATTTGTGTGTCTAGCAATTCGTCGAACCAAGCAATTTTTCCCGATTTATCAAAAAAGATATGACGTTCTAAAGCTTTAAAATTCCATGTTGTTCCTTTATCAAAAAATGGTTTTGCCCAAACAGCAAATTCTTTTTTAGTCCAATTTTCGGTTGCATCGGTTCCAATATAGATTGCGTTGTCTGCCAATACATTAAAGTAAGCATCATATTTTACTTCGCCCGCAGCTTTATGCCACGCGTCAAGAATTTGATTGATTTTGTTTTTGTCGGTTTGTGCATTGGCAAAAGTTGCAGCGAATAAAAGAAGTAAAAGTATTTTTTTCATGAGATATATTATTTGACTTTAAAGGTATAATTTTTTTGAATCATATAAGTGATATAAGAAAACTAAAGAAAACCCAATTATTGCCACAAAGGCACCAAGGCGCAAAGTTTATTTTAAGATGCCTAATGACTATGTACCTTTGCAACTATGTACCTTTGTACCTCATTAAATTATCATTAACAATATTCATGTCATTTAATCTCTCAAAAAACTACTATATTTGATTCATCAATACAAATACCCCAGTCATGAAGGCAAAATTACTTATAAGTTCACTCGCTGTAACTTCTCTATTGTTCGTTTCCTGTAAAAAGGAATTAGAACCGCAGGAAAGTACAGCAAACTCCGAATTAGTAAGGTTAGGACTTGCAAAAGATACAACTAAACCAGCTGCGCCAGTGGTGCAAAACCCTGCAGCAAACCCAAATACAGTTTTAAGCGATACGAAAGGAATTAATCCTGCTCACGGACAGCCAGGCCACCGTTGCGATATTGCGGTTGGAGCGCCTTTAAATTCTGCGCCAACACAACAAGTTCAAGCAACTCAAGGGCAAACGGTTCAGGTAAATCAGCCTCAGCAGAAAATGGTAACGACTACAACTACAACGCCAGTTAAAGTGGCAAAAGGAATGAATCCGCCACACGGACAACCAGGTCATAGATGTGACATTCCTGTCGGAGCGCCTTTAAACTCGCCTAAAGCAACAACAACTGCAACAACGACAAATACGGCTCAAAGCGGAACAGTTACGCAAAACTTTAGCGTTACTCCTCCAGCATCAAACCCAGTTCCTGCATTGTTAAGCACAGAAGGAAATGAGGCGACAGTTGCAGACGGAATGAATCCGCCGCACGGAAAACCGGGTCACCGTTGCGATATTGCAGTTGGTGCACCGTTGCCTAAATAAAGTAAACCATATAAGTGATATAAGTAATTTAAGATTTTCACTTGTTGTTATCTATAAAAAGCGAAGCCGTAAAGTACTACTTTACGGCTTCGTTGCTTTGTGATGTAAACTTAAAATGAACTTATATCACTTATATGGTTTAAAAAAAATTAATGTTCTTTTATTTTCTCGAAAGTAGAAGTCAATGTTTTTTTAGCTTTGGCCAATGCACCGCTGAAAGCTTTTTCAAGTGTTTCGGCGTGTTCTGTAACCGTAATAGGCTGTAATTTTACAGGACGAACTTCAATCACACATTTTTTGTCATGCAAGCTAAACTTTTCTCCATTTTCGTCTCCAAAGTGAACTTCTACGCGAGTAATTTTATCTTGAAAACGGTCTAAGCTTTTTTCTACTTCTCCAGAAAAATAACTTTCTAATCTTGCACTTCCTTCAATGTTTTTGTCGGTGTTGATTTGTACTTTCATAACAAATAAAATTTAATGATTCATTCCCAAACTTATCCATTTTGGCGGAAAAAGGCAAGTGAGTTAAGGAAATATTATGAATTATCTGAAGATTTATTTTTTCAATTTTGTAATTTCGATTTGGAGAAAATATACTTATAGTATCTTATTTTTTAAATAAAGAAAAAACTTACAATTTATTTTTGTTTTTCATATATTTGGAGTTCCTAAAACTTCAAATAATGAACACAAAAAAACTTTTTGCCCGTGCGGAATGCTGGCGGTATTGGAAACAACTGCAACGCGTATTTGAAGGCGTAGGACAGCTAACCCGTGCGGGTTTTATTTTCCCTAAACTTCAAATTTATGAGTACCAACACCCTTTCCAAAGAAACCGAATTGAGGTTAACAGAATTCTTCAACAATTCAATTGATTCAAAAAGTATGGCAAAAACCATTAGACAGGTAAATTTCCTAATTGCGTTAAATGCCATACGAGAAGACGGATTTATGAAAACTGAAACCGTAAATATTTAAGATGGTTTCTTTTGGTTAAATGAATTAGCAGAAATTCTTGATCCTTATTTGGGGATTGAGTAAGAGATGAGAAAAAGCCACGAAAGTGGCTTTTTTTGTTTTTTCGAGTTGTTCTTATCCTTTAAAAATATTATTTCTATGATATTCTAAATAATTTTCTCTTCCTGCAGTAGGAAGCATAGGATATTGTTTTTCTGGTGAGATACTTAATTTTGAACAAGTCATCTTTGAAAGCCAGGGAGATATTATAATTTTTTTATCGTTGCTAAATGAAATAAAACCACGATCAAAAAGTAAATCGAAAGTTGGAGTTAGCATAAAACCATTTTTTGGATCAATTTTTTCATCATCATCTGATTTTACCCAAGGTTTAATATGACTTGCAATTAATAAACGATCATCGGATATTAAAGTTATTGGGCAAAAAGGACATTCTTCTAGAAGAGCTTGTCTATATTTTCCTTGACCTTTTCTTGCTCTTAATAATTGAGTTTTAACTTCTGTTGGCAGTTCTTCTTCTTCAAGAATTTTAATTTCTTCTTCAATTACAAAAGGATTTTCATATTCGCCAAAATAATCTACAAAAGGTTTGAAATAAAAAACGAAATTTCCATTTGGGTCAATTAGTTTAATTGCAGAGAGATAACTTATATTTGGTAAAGCAATTTCACGAATTAATTTATAAATAGGATCGTTGTCAGGAGCTTTAACGTATATTCTTGGTCCAGCAATTTGTGTCTGTTCCATTAAAGTAAAAGGTAATACCTCATCAAGTTGTTCTACAGTATTCATTCTTTCTTGCCAAAGAGCAGGTAAGTTTTCTTTTCTTTGATAAGGTTGTTCAGGATTTTTATATTCACCTTCTGAATTAATTAAAAATTCTTTTAAATCTTTTTTTAATAAGAAACATTTAAGACGAAAGCCATTTTCTCCAAAGAAAGCTCTTGTTTCTGCATTTTCATTTCCGACATAAAATTTTGCTTCGCCATTCCCTCCTCCAATTTTATTTGATCGAGCTACAAATGAATCTGCAATTGTCATTTTTTCAATTGTATCGACAATTTCAAATAAGTTATTATTAACATTAATAGTTGCCATTACTGCTTTCTTCTAATTTTAAAAATTCTATTAGGTGATGTTTATAATACTCTTTATTGTTATCTGTGATTTCAATTTTTATGCTTGATAAATTGTCAATTCCTTTGCATACAAGATCGATTGTTTTTTGATCAAGACGTTTCGACCATAAAACATAGCCATTTGGATCGAAAGAAATATAATATTTGTCAAAAAGTTTGTCGAATGTCGGACTTAGTAAAATACCATTGTTTGGGTCTACTCGTTCATCACTGTTGGATATGGACCAGGGCTTAATATGTCCCGCAACTAATAATTTTTCATGATTTATTCCTGTAAAAAGACATTGACTTTTGTTTGAATTGAGAAGGTTTTTCCGGAAATTTGATTGACGAATTCGTATCTTAATAATTGCCTCTCTAACTGTTTCAATTTCCTGTTTGCTAAATTCTTCTATTTCGGAAAAAATTTGATTTATGTCATTTTTAATGGGATAATTATAATTAAAATATAAAAAAAAGAATTCTTTATCTTCACTGTTATTGGTTGGTATATCGATTATGTATTCTAAAAGGTCTGAATAATTTAAAGATTCTTTCAACATTATTTGGCCATTGCTAATCAATATTATATCAGAATGATTAAGAGCATTTTTAATTATATCTGTGTTTTTAACATGACCAGGAAAAATTTCAAAATAGGCATCAGGCCAAGGTAATGGAGTTTTAGATTTGTAAAGTTTTTCACAGACTTTACTATGGATGCTAAAAGGTTCTAGAGTTTTAAAGAGATCAAATCTTTTAAAACTTCTTGTATACGGATTAGGAACATAATATTTTGTAATCCAATTTTCTAAGTAAGAAGAGATTTCTTTATCAGAAGGGATGTATGTAAATCTAGGATAATAATTTTCATTTGATTCATAATAAAGGCCTAATTGACAAGCTAGCTGATATGGTGTGTCGAAAAAATATTGTCCATAATTTTCATTAGTAATTTCTCTAGCTAAATCAGAATTCATTATTGCTTTTGGTAAAATTTCAATCAACTCTTTTGCAGTTTGAAAACTAGGATTTCGCCAACGACAAATAGGATCAGGTCCTCTTTCTTCTTTCATTAAGATCCAAATTTAGTTATATCCATTTGTTTCATTAAAGCAATAAATACATTTACAACAATGCTATTTCCAGCTTGTCGATACATTTGGGTGTCGCTAACAACTTGTTTAAAATCTTCCTTAAATCCCATTAGGCGTAGGCATTCTCTAGGGGTTAATTTTCTTATTTTTCCTTTATTATGGGTTACATAATTATCCACGCCTGAACGATGCATTTTATGCATAGACTGTAAAATAGGTCTTGCAATTTCTAAATCAGTCCCAACTGTTGTTTTAAATGATTTAGTGCCAGTCGCTAACACATAGGCCTTTGTTTTTTCAGACAAATAATATTTTTCTTCAACATCATTTACATTAAAAATGAAGTCATTAAAACTACTTTCTGCTTCTTCAAAAACAAAATCTCCATGCCAGTTAAATTGTTGATTTGCTTTTTGGCATAAAGCAATTTCGCCATTTATTTGAGTGTATCTTTTATTTCTGTTTTTTGTGCTTGTAACAAATTTTACCCCTTTTTCTTTTAAATAATATTTACTGTCAATATAATCTTCAAGAAAATCTTGCATTTTATATTCTAATGGAATCGCTTCAGGAAAATGGAATTGAGTTTCGGTATCTCTAAATCCAACCACAAAAATTCGTTCTCTATGTTGTGGAATGCCATAATCTTTTGAGTTTAGTAATTGGTAATCAATTTTATACCCTAACTCTTTGAAAGTCTCTTTGATAACTTTAAAAGTGTTTCCTTTATCATGATTAACTAATCCTTTTACATTTTCGAATATAAATACCTTAGGTTGGCTTTCTTTTACAACTCTAGCAAATTCGTAAAATAGCGTACCTCTCGTATCTTCAAATCCTCTCCTTTTACCTACCATAGAAAATGATTGACAAGGACTTCCCCCAACCAATAAATCTATGCCTCCTTTATATTTTGATCCGTCAATTTGTTTTACATCTTCATACCAGCTTTTTTCTGAAATTTCATAATTAGCAAAATAACTTTGTTTAACATGTTTATCATTATCACAAGCAAATACGATTTCACTTTTTAAATCTAATCTTTCTAAAGCATGTTCTATAGATCCTATTCCACTAAACATTGTTGCTAAGCGTATAGTTGCATTGGGATTGCTAAATTTTTTATCAACCCAGTTTTCTTTTTCGTAAAAGATATTAAACTGTGGTTCGTTTACTTCTTCGTTGATAACTTCTTTGGTTTCTGCATATATCTTTTTCTTCATTTCTTAAAATTGTTATCGTTAAAAAAAGCTCCAAAATCAGTATTAAGAGCTGTTATTATTTTTTCTATTATTTCTATGGAAACATTTCGTTGACCTTTTTCAATATCTGAGATATAATTTCTATCAACGTTGGAAATATTGGCTAAATACTCGATTGAGTATCCGTTTTTTTCTCGAAGTTCTTTGACCTTGAATCCGAATTTTTCTTTGATATTCATAGTGTATAAAAATAGTTTTGTGCGTACAATTGACCTGCGTACAATTGGCCTCAAAAATATTTAGTTTTCAACTGGATATTAACCACGAGATTTGAGATTTATTGTAAAGAATAATTAATGAAGATTCCTCGTTCCTCGGAATGAAAAAAACAAGAATTTTTTTTACCCCTTATCCTTCTTCCCCCACTTAACCTTCATTTTTCCTTCATTATCATAAGCAATCAAATGCAGGACAATACCCTTTTCGCGAACGGCTTTTCGTTCTTCTTTGGTGGCGAGTTTGGCGTCGTTTTTAGAATTTCTTAGCGGAACGGTAAGCGCGAGATTGGTGCCTCGGCCGAAAGAATAAACGCCTTCAGCATCAAGGTTAAGAACGCTGGAACTTATAGTAAGTTTATTGACATCGACTTGTTCGCCGCGAAGATTGAGCGAACCCGATAAATCGCTGAAAGTAATATTCTCTACATCGCGAAACGGAAAAGCAAATTTGCCGACTTTCATAATCGGTTCAAAATTGATTAAGGCGCCTTGGTTGACATTAAAATCGAGTTTTCCTTTCATAGAATTCATGATCAAATCACCCGAGTTGCTCATTAAACCGGTTACGTTGGCATTGCTAGTTAATCGCCCGCGAATGTTTTTCGGACTGAAAGATTTGATTCCGAAGTTATTGAAAGATCTTAAAAAGCTAGCAATATCCACACGGTTTACCTGTGCGTTTGAAGTAAAAACGTAACGATTGCCGTTTGGCTCAACAGAACCGCTAAAGTTTATGCTTCCGCCAGAAGTATTTAATGTTCCGTTTTTAAGCAAAATCTTAGAATTTAGCATTTGCAGCGTTGCCTGTGTATGGGTTGCAGTAAGCGCTCCATAAGTGATTTTATCGGCTTTAAGATTAATCACAGCGGTACATTTTTCGATTACCGATCTTAATTGGTTCGTAAAATTGACATTCTGCTTAACGGGTTTTTTCTCCACTACTTTTTGTTTGGGAGAATTTTTTAAAACGCCTAAAAACTGTTTTACGTCAATATTTGGGCAGTAAATATTCCAATTTACCACCATTTTTTCTGGCGCATCGTAATAAAGATTCAAGAAATTATCGATTTTTCCATCAATACGAATAATGTTCTTTTTGTGTTTGTAGGCTATTTTTTTAATGTAAAGCGCTTCTTGCGTAAAGGACAATTGAACTGCAGTTTTTTCGGCATGAATTCTTTTCGGAAGATAATCGAATGTGGCATCAGCAATATCAACATCGCCTGTAAATTTGGGTTTATTGATATACAAATCAACAATATCAAACTGAAATTTCAAATTCGCTTGTGCGTGACCGCTTTCAAAATGAAGAATTTTCTCGTTCATCATTCCGTTCAATTTCGAAATATCAAAATCGGAATTTACAACTCCTGTTGCAATCGGTTTTTCTAAATTATTGATAACCGCTTGCGCAATTGTCAATGGAACATCTTCGTACTCGGCTTTAAAATTAGTCAAAATAATAGCCGAGTTCGGATCGCTGGATTCCTTCTCGGGTTTAAAAGTGTTAGTAAAAATTCCTTTAAAACTGCAATTGGTAAACAAACCGTCAGGAATTGTTAATTCGTTATCGCGAACATTTGCCTGAACCACAATTTTCGGATCGCCTTCAACATTCAAATCGCCTTTGATATCGCAGTTTACCTTAATTGGTTTTTTGATGTCAAATTGGTTAAGTTTCGAACTAATGTTTGCCGATAATAAATTGGAAGCATTTCGCCATAAAATATTCGTTCCGATATTGATTCCGAATAGCGAATTGTTTTTTCCGATATTAAAGAAAGCGATAATGTCAAAAACATCAGAACCAATTTTAAGTCCTTTGGTTTTAATATCTATTTTCTGATTGGCTTCGGCATACGAAATATCAAAATTGCCTTCGAGAATTTTCTCTTTGGCAAAACTTCCATGAACGGTATTAAAGGCAAGACTGTTGATTTTAGTTTTCAAAAACAAATTGGTTTGCCAGCTGTCATCTTCATAATTTACTTTTGAATCTAAACTAGCCACATCAAAATCAAATAATTTATGTCCCAAGTGATTGTCAATAATAACATGAACTTTGTTGAGGTTTACTTCGTCAATTGTAGTTTCGGGTTTTTCTTTATCGGTTTGAGGCTTTTTCTTTTTGGGTTTAAAAATATTGGCATTAGAATAACCGTTTTCGGCTTTGTAGATATAAATATCGGCGTCGTTGATCAAGATTTTATGAATATTGATTTCGTGTTTCAATAAACTCAAAATATTCAAACGCGCTTCAATTTCTTTTGCTCTCAGCAAAGTATGTTTGTGGCTTTGCCATTGATTATCTTTTATTTCGACATCATTTAGCGCCAATGTGAAGTTCGGGAAACCCGTTAGGAACTTATAATGAAAATCGCCAATATGAAATTTGCCATTTATATTCTCATTGATTTTGGTATTGACTTTGGCAATAATTTCGGCTTTATTTCGGTTAAAATATATCGATAGTCCTCCGCAGGCAAGTAGAAGAATCGCAATTAAGCCAAGAATAAAATATCCAAAGCGTTTGGCATATTTTTTAAAAGAATCAGATTGCAGAAAGGATTTTGTTTTGGATAGAGTTTCTTTCATGTGAATCGCGTTTTTGGATATACTAAAGATACTAAAAAAATGCTAAAAAGTTTATTGGTTTGATTTTCAGGTAAATAAATTGTAAATTTAGCGTTATACAGTTTATAATTATTGACAATACATTTATAATGAAAACTAATTTAGTAATGGTGTTTGATTTATTTTAAATTTTTAAATTTGTACTGTAGTTTGAAAGTTGATATTTCAGACCTAATTTTAATCTTAATATATTATGGCATTAGCAATAACAGATGCTACTTTTGATGAAGTAGTTTTAAAATCAGATAAACCAGTAATGGTAGATTTTTGGGCAGCATGGTGTGGTCCTTGTAGAATGGTTGGTCCAATCATTGACCAATTAAGCGAAGAGTACGCTGGTAAAGTAGTTGTTGGTAAAGTAGATGTAGATGCTAACCAAGAATTTGCTGCAAAATATGGTGTGCGTAACATACCAACCGTTTTGGTGTTTCAAAATGGTGAAGTAGTAGGAAAACAAGTAGGAGTAGCTCCGAAACAAGCCTACGCAGATAGTTTAGACGCTTTATTGTAATCTTAGATTGCGATTAATATAAAAAAGGTCCGACGAAAGTTGGACCTTTTTTATGTGTTGAATTTTTTAAACACATAGAAACATAGATTTTATGCTCGTAAAAGAGTTTAGAGAAAACTAGTTTTTACACATAGCTATGTGGTTTTAAATAAGTGAAACGTCTCTATACTCAAAGATAAGCTATGTTTCTATGTGTTAAAATAATTGCAATAGTTGTTCGAAAATTAATTAGTGGCTGTGAGTTTCGCTGTTTTCATAACCCAAAACCGTAATCATATAAGGCGTACTAGAAACTTTAGTCTTTTTAATTTCCAATGTAGTAAGGTTTACTCGCACTAATTCTCCAGTGGTTGGCGAAGTAATGTAAGCAAAACGGTCTGTAACTGCCATTTGAGGTTTTAATGTTGCATCTGTAGCTGTTTCTGCAGTCGCTTTAGTTTCTTTTACCGCTTGCAAACTGCTGATATCATAAAGTTTAAATTCTCCTGAATGCAATAAAACAGCCAGTTTTTTACGATCGTAACTTGTTTTGCATTGCATAATGGTTGTGTTCTGAATAATTGGTTTTACGGTATTAGCCACAACATCAATTAAATAAGCGCCTTTTGCAGCAGTGTAGCCAATGAATTTTCCAGCAGAAGCCGTTTCTAAAATAGTCCCAAACCAAGCCGTTCCAAAATCTGCTGGATGATCGATTAGTTTTTGGTTTCCGTTACTTTCTACAACCAAAATGCCGCTTGACGAACCAAAAACAGCATAAACACCGTCTGAAGCATTTCCGTGAATTCCTTTTGTTTGAATTTTAGCATCAAAAAGGGTTTTTCCGGTATTGTCGATGATTTTTACTTTTTCAGGAAGCGTTCCTGTAACCGAATTATCTTTTACTGTAATCGCATAAGTTCCGTTTGTAAAAGTCGCCATTGCACCGTGATGCGCCAATAAACCTGCGTTTATCGTTTTGAATGTTGCGCCAGCTTTGTTTACATCAGCTTCTTTACCAACAGAAAGCGTTCCGTCTCCATCGTTAAAAGTCAGGATTTCTCCAATTTTACTTTTAAAATGCGTTGGTTTTAAAGCGCTTGTGGCTAAAATTCCAAATTTCGGAACATCATCAACATCAATATGATCGCCGTGCAATTCCAATCCGCTGTCGAAAGTTTCTACGAAATTATTGTCTCTGTGAACAATTCCTGCATAACGTCCAGATTCTGTTGTGTACAAAGACGATTTTGCAAATTTTGCCGTAAAAGAACTGATTTTATCTTCATGCGGATCAAAAAGCGTTAGCTCCGTAGTTTTTTCGTCAGAAAGTAAAACTCGAACAAAAGTGTGTTCTTCTGAAGTGTCGTGATCATGATCATGATCGTCATGGTTGTCATCGTCGTTGCTGCAAGAAACTGCAAAAAGCGATACAGCGAATAAAAATAGTAGTTTGTAAAACTTGTTTTTCATTGTAATAAAGGATTTAAAATTTGTAAATAATTGAGTTTTGAATGGTTTGCTTATCGCGAAATCAAAAACGGAATCTTCATAGAAACAATAATGTTTCTTCCCGCTTCCGGAAGCTCGATAAGACGGTAAAAGCTGGTGTGATTTAAATATCTTGTATTGAATAAATTCTGGATCTGAATATTGATGCTGATATCCTGTTTTCCTGTTTTTACTTTTGAACCAAAAGCCACATTAAAAACATGACTTTCAGCCGTTTTTTTCTCAGGCGGAACAATATTATTTTGCTGTGCCGTAAAACGATAATCAACACCGAAATAAGGTTCTTTTAAAAAGGAAATTTGCGGTTCATAATTCAATCCGAACAAAACAGAAGGCGGAGGCGAGAACGGAAGCGTATAGCCTTTTTTGCTTCCTGATTTTTGTTCCGAATAAAGATATTCGGCGCCGATTTCTGCACTTAAAGATTTTAGGAAATAATATCTCGTTTGTAATTCGGCACCGTAACGAAAGACTTTACTTTGTTCATATTCAAAAACCTGATTTCCTGCTCCATAATAAATATCATGCGCTGAGGTTGGATTCAGATAAATGAAATTCGGAAAATAGTTCACAAACGGAGTCAGCTGAAAAGACCAGTTTTGCTGATTCCATTCCATTCCCAAATCCAATTGATACGAACGTTCAGCATCCAGATTTGGATTTCCTTTCTCGAATCGGAAATAATGATAATTTACACCGTTTGAGGCCAGTTCTTTGGCAATCGGCATTCTGAAACTTGATCCTAAATTGGCTTTTAGCGAAAGATTTTCAGGATTATAATTTGCTCCAACCGACCACGTAAAACTGTCAAAGGTTTTGGTTAAATCTTGAGAACGCTGTAAATATTCCAATTCCGTCTGATTGTTTTCAGAAACTGGACTTTGAAACCAATCGTAATATGATTTCATTTTGATTTTTCCGTAATCGTAACGAATAGCGCCGTGCAGAAACCATTTTTCATTCAGTTCAATTTTATCATAAACAAATGCGCCAGCGTTGAATTGCGTGAAAGCAGGAATAAGGAAACTCCATCCGCCGATGGCATTTTCTTGTCCAATAATATTGGTTCCGACAGTAATCTGATGGCGATTCAATCGGAATTCATCTTTAGCCGAAAATGACCAAACATCTTTATTATATTGACGTTCCAAATCTTGCGGAGCGTACATATCTTCAGGATAAATTGGCGGCATATAACCGTGATTGACATAATGGCTATATTCTCTTCTAAAGTTATTTTGAAAACCAATCTGCGTTTCAAAATCATGATTTTCCAATTGAAAAGAAGTTGTATTGCTAACCTTTAAATGATTGACTTGCTGATACGGCATCAAAATATCACGGCTCGATTTGTCGTGTAATTCAAGATCTACATTTCGAGGTTCAAGTCCATGCGCATTCGCGAAAAATCCGCTTTTGGTATGCACATTACTGAAATAGAAAACCGATTTAAAATGCTCGCCAGAATAACCCGTGCTCAAATGAAAATCAAGTTCTTTTCCAGCCGTATTTCGCAAATGATTTTTGTACAACGGGACAGCGTAACTATACACATGAACCACATCTGTCGGAACGCGATAATCGCCGTAATCCATTGTGGTAACACGCGAATCAAAGAACCAGTTTTTGTTTCTTCCGAATAAATTAATTGAACTTCCAAATTGCGCATTGTTGCTTTTTCCTGTAAGATCAACGCTTCCGCCAAAAGTATTTTGCAACGGAAGTGGAAGCGGTTTAATATTTATCGCACCGCCGACAGCATCAGATCCGTAAATAAATGAAGAAGGGCCTTTTATAATTTCTACTCGATTGACAGCATATTGATCGATTTCCAGTCCGTGATCGGCACCCCATTGCTGACCTTCGTGTTTCAAACCATTCTCAACCACAATAACCTGATTAAAACTCAAACCACGAATAAGCGGTTTAGAACCTCCAGAACCAATCGAAATGGTTTTAACGCCAGGCAATTTCTGCAAAGACTGCATCAAACTTCCGCCAAGATTACGCTGAATAAAACTATTGTTTACCGTTTCAACATTCAGCGATTCTTCTTTTTTGCGTTTCTGAACAGTATTATTGCTGATTAAAACTTCCTCTAGCTCTTTAATTTCTGATTTTTTTTCTGAAGGCTGATTTTGAGAAAAAGCTTCGGCTGAAAACAATAAACTGATGAGTAAAAAACAATATTTCCAATACTTGGATAGGACATTCTTCATTAATCTGATCTTATAAAATTTTAATACTTAAACCTTTCAGCGTTTGCCAGCCTTCTTTGTCCGTCAAGCGAATCATAAAATGATAATCTCCAGGATCAACATCAGCAGGAATGGTGATTTGTGCTGTTGCTTCGTAACTTTTCATTCCGTTCGGAATAGTATAATTGTTAATGAAAAGCATTGGTTTTACAGGCTTTTTTACCGCTTCCATTTCACAAGTTGTCACTTCTGTACTATGCGTGTGATGATCGAAGTTGTGATGAATGTCCAGACTGTAAGAACCCAACTCAACGTTATCGCTAAAAGAAGCTTTAAAAGTGATCGTCTGACCGCGTTCAATCGTACTGCACTGAATCGGAAAAGCATTTTGTGTAATATCAATCACAGGATATTCGGTATCGATTTCAGCATTGTCGCTTGAACAAGATGTTATAAAGACAAGGGCAAAAACGCCTAGTAGAGACTTTAAATTTTTCATATTTTTTGATTGGAATTAAAGTGCAAATGGAACCTCAAGAGATTGCGAAAAATTGATGTTATAAGTCGTGTTTTTATACAAAACCAGAAAAGTATAATTGCCAGTTGCCCAAGATTTATTAGCAACCAAATCCTGCGGAACAGGTAAATTATTGTCTTTTGATGCGCCAATTGTAAGCTTTGGTGTCTCTCTCAAAAACTTTGTCCCGTCCCACGGAATGTTCGAAAACTGACCAGCTTCGGCCATATTTTTATGTTCGAAAACATCATACACAATCACTTTGCTAAAATCAATCTGATCCACACTTTCCGGATTGTGTTTGGTATTTTTATTAATCAAAAGCAGATACATAATTCCGTCTCCTTTTACACCTTCAAGCGTAACCTGCGAACTGAAAATATCGTTGTTTTTGTATTTAGCAGTTTCATCAGAAAATTTGCCTTTTCTGTACATAAAAGCATCATTTATAAAAAGTGTAAATACTGAGGCAACTGGGTTTACAGGAATATTTTCTAATTTGTAAATCGTTAGGTTTTTCTTGATTTCTAGTTTCGTTCCGTTTTGATCGTTTATGATGATGATGAAATCGTATTTACCTTCAACGGCATCTTCGGGAATGTCAAAATGCTTGTGAATTGTGGCATTTTTTGCGCCTGCATATTGTGTCCAGGTAATTTCATGCGACCAAACTTTTGAATACGTTTCGGTACTTTTCTGCACAATTTTTACCTGTACATTTTCAATTTTATCTGAGGCCGTGACTTCAGCATTAAAATGGAAATCTTGTCCGATAGTAGCCGTTTCGTTGTTGCCAAGACCCAGTTCGATTTTGTCAATAGCTGGAATGGCCTGTTCTTTTTCTGAATCGTCGTTACTACAGCTTGTAAAAGCAATTGTCGCGAAAAACGAAGCCAGAATGAGTTTTGTTGTTTTCATTTTTTCTGATTTGATTTTGATCATTTTATAAAGAGTATTTGGGTTACGAAAGCATTGTGATTTCAATATTCAAGTCCCAGAGGGACGAAATATTTATAGAAATAAATTCATCATTTAGAAGAAAGCACCAGCGGGGTGAAACATCTTTTAAATGAATGAAAAACGACAGAACAGAACTAAAAACCTGAATAGCGGTCTAGTTCAAATGCTGTAATCGATAAAGTTGAAAAGAGAATTTCTTGTGCGGAAAAAGCAGAAATCAATGACAATTACAATATCAATCTTGTTTAGTTGCTTAAAATCAATGAAATAGCCGAATTGCCAAAGCAAAACAGAGCACAAAAAATACTAAAATGTAAAAGGCGGGGCTCGAAGTGAGAAAAGCGCCCCTTTAAAAAATGCAAAATGCGGTTTGCTGTAAAAACTAGTGTGTTTTACAACAGGATTATTCATGAAAAACTGAAAAACATGGAACTCAAATGTGCCAACAGCGCTGAACTTAAAATCGCAAATCGAACATTTATGAAACGAATGCAGTTTGGCTTTGAATTGCGGTTTTTCGGAGACAGAAAATTCTAATTTCTCTTTTGCCGAATGAGTATCCAAAATATGCTCATACGAATGGACAGCCGGAAAAAGTATTGCGAACAATACAATCAAAGGCATGAAGAGATTTATAAATTTAAGCTTCTTTTTCATTCGTTAAGATTACTTCTGATATTTTCAACCAGAATTAATGCAATAGTGTTGCAAATATAGAAATCTTATTTTTAAATGCAATGTTGTTGCGATAATTGTTTGTAAAAAATCAATGCTTTTGCTAATTTTAGCAAATCTTATATTCCTTAAAAATGAAAATTTTCTACAGCTTTCTTTGTTTTTTTATATTGATTTTCAATAGTTTTTCTCAGGTAAAAGAAAATGAATTATTAGAAAATGGTGTTTTAGAACAGCTGGCGAAATTTCGTAAAAAGCAGATTTCAGATCTTCAATACATTTTGTCTTTCGAAATTCCGTATAAGAAATCAGAAAATATAAATTCTAATTTGATTGTAAATTTGAGTTTATCTGATTTAAGTCAGCCCTTAATTTTAGATTTTAAAGAGAAAACTTCCAACATAAAAACAGTTGAAGCAAACGGAAAAAAGCTTTCTATTGTTCACGAAAACGGACATATTGTAATTCCGGTTTCGGCTTTGGTTTCTGGAAAAAATACGGTTTTAATTTCATTCATTGCAGGAAATTTATCTTTAAATCGAAACGATGATTTCCTATACACTCTTTTAGTTCCAGATCGCGCGAGTACATTGTTTCCGTGTTTCGATCAGCCTGATTTAAAAGCGACTTATAAACTGAGTCTTTCTGTACCGAAAGATTGGTCTGTTTTGGCTGGAGCTGATGTTGTAGAGAAACTCGAAAAAGGCGATTTTACGGCTTATACTTTCGGAGAATCTGATAAAATGAGTACGTATTTATTCTCTTTTGTTGCAGGAAAATTTAAAAGTGCGACACAGAAACCAGGTTTAGAAATGACGATGTTATATCGTGAAAATAGCCCAGAGAAATTTCGCGTAAGCGCTGATACTATTTTCAATCTGCATCAACAATCTTTAGACTTTTTAGAAAAATATACCAATTATAAATTTCCTTTTCAAAAGCTGGATTTCGCTTCAATTCCAGTTTTTCAATATGGCGGAATGGAGCATGTTGGTGCGATTCAATACCGAGAATCAACTTTGTTTTTGGATAACAGCGCAACCGACAGCGAAAAACTAAATCGTGCAAAATTGATTGCTCACGAAACCTCGCACATGTGGTTTGGCGATTTGGTAACTATGAAATGGTTTGACGATGTTTGGATGAAAGAGGTTTTTGCCAACTTTATGGCCGATAAAATCATGAATCCGATTTTCCCGAAAGTCAATCATAATCTGCAGTTTTTTACAGCGCATTATCCTAGCGCTTACGCGGAAGATCGATCTTTAGGAACACATCCGATCAAACAGCATTTGGCGAATTTGAAGAATGCGGGATCACTATACGGCGCTATTATTTACAACAAAGCACCCATTATGATGCGTCAGTTAGAGGCTTCGATGGGTAAGGAAGCGTTTCAAAAAGGAATTCAAAAATACATTCAGAAATACGCCAACGACAATGCCGATTGGAATAATTTGGTAGAACTTCTAGATGCTGAAACGCCTTTGGATATGAAAAAATGGAGCGATGTCTGGGTTAATAAATCTGGAAGAGCCATCTTTACAGATAAAGTTGAATACGATTCTAAAAACCGAATTAAAAGTTTTGAAATTCAACAACAAGCCGAGGATAAATCAGAGAATATCTGGCCTCAGGTTTTTCAGATTGGTTTAGTTTATGCCAAAGAAGTAAAGATTTTATCGGTTAATGTTAATGACAAAAATACAGTTGTAAAAGAAGCTGAAGGACTCGAAAAACCGCTAGCTGTTATTTACAATTATAACGGTTTTGGATACGGCGTTTTTCCGCTTGATGGGAATAATTTAAATTATATTGCTTCTTTGAAAGATGAAATGGCAAGAGCTTCAGCTTATAGTAATCTTTACGAAAATACTTTGATTGGGAATGTTTCCCCAGAAAGAGCTTTTGATTGTTTTCTAAAAGGAATTGAGACGGAGCAAAATGAATTAGTTCTGCGAATTGTTTCAGGAAGTTTGAATACAATTTATTGGAGATTATTGACGGAAAAACAGCAAAACAAATTCCAGAAACAGCTCGAAGGGGTTTTGAATGAACGTTTGCAGGCTAATTTATCGGCTAATATCAAAAAGACTTTATTCGGATTGTTTAGTTCGATTGCGTATTCTAATTCGGCGAAAGCCAGTTTGTACAAGGTTTGGAATAGAGAAATTTCGATTCCGAATTTGAAATTAAATGAAGACGATTATACCAATATGGCAATGAATCTGGCGATTTTTAAACATCCACTGGCTGATGGAATCTTGGAGAAAACAAGAACTTCGTTTACAAATCCTGATAAACAAAAGCGTTTTGAGTTTTTATTACCTTCATTATCAAAAGATGAATCGGTTCGAAATGCTTTTATGGAATCTTTAAAAGACGATTCAAACCGCGAAAAAGAATCTTGGGTTTCGGTTGGATTGGCCAATATTCATCATCCGCTTCGTCAGGAAAGTGCGCAAAAGTATATTAGATTTTCATTAGATTTGGTTGATGAAATTCAGCGCACGGGAGATATTTTCTTTCCGAAAGATTGGTTGGATAATACTGTTGGGAAGTATTCTTCGAAATTTGCTTTTGATGAAGTGCAGCGATTCTTAAAAGAAAACCCTAATTTTAGTCCGATCTTGAAGCGTAAATTGTTTCAGGCGACAGATTTGCTTTATAAAGCACAAAACATAAAAAAAGAAACCGAATGAAAATTGAATCGGAAATAGAGAAAGTCTCGAGTTTTCAGCATCTGGAAATGCTGGCAAATCAGGTTGTGGAAGGTTTTATATCGGGAATGCACAAGAGTCCGTTTCATGGATTTTCAGCTGAGTTTGCCGAGCATAAAGTCTATAATGCAGGCGAAAGCACCAAACATATCGATTGGAAATTATTCGCCAAAACCGATCGCTTGTATACGAAACGTTTTGAAGAAGAAACCAATTTACGCTGTCATTTGATTGTAGATAATTCGTCATCAATGCATTATCCGGAATTAAAATCGAATCAGCCATTTTACGAAAAAAAGATTGGATTTGCTGTTCTGGCTTCGGCAGTTTTGATGAATATTTTAAAGAAACAGCGTGATGCCGTTGGTTTAAGCGTTTTCTCAGATAAATACGAATATTACGCTCCAGAAAAAGGAAGCGATCGTCATCATAGAATGCTTTTAAACAAACTGGAAGAATTATTGGTTCAGCCAAAAGTCAAAAAAACAACCGATACTATTACATATTTGCATCAGATTGCTGAGAAAATGCATCGCCGTTCGATGATTATTTTGTTTACCGATATGTTTCAGACAGAAGATGATGAGAAATTATTCAACGCATTACAACATTTAAAACACAACAAACATAAAGTAGTTTTATTTCATGTGGTTGATAATGAAACCGAATTGAAGTTTGATTTTGATAATTCGCCTAGAAAATTCATCGATTTAGAATCGGGAGATGAGGTTTCTATTTTTGCTGATAACGTAAAAGAGCAATACGAAGAAAGGGTAGAGGCGTACTTTAAAAATTTGGCTTTAACCTGCGCAAAGAACCAAATTAAGTACGTTCCGGTAAATGTGGGCGACAATTTTGAAAAAATATTGACTACATATTTGGTTGAAAAACAAAACTTTGGATAATATTTTAAAAAATAATTTCATTTTTTTTATAAAAACGCTTGCAGAAATGAAATTCTGTTATATCTTTGCAACCGCAATAACGCAGAGGTTTGGTAGTTCAGTTGGTTAGAATACATGCCTGTCACGCATGGGGTCGCGGGTTCGAGTCCCGTCCAGACCGCAATATTGGGAGAAGCCTTTCTTAACAGAAAGGCTTTTTTGCCCAAAAACGGTATCTAAGATTAGTTGTGTTGTTTTGCTACGACTTTGTAACTCGTAGCTGGTTTAGTAGTTAGACCAATGAAAAGCTTTCCACTTTTGTGGATGGCTTTTTTGATTTAAGACACTTTTGGTTTTGCTTAAATCCGATGAAATTTTACCGCAAAGAGCGCAAAGATTTACGCAAAGTTCGCAAAGATATTTTTTAAGAATGAAAAGTTCGCAAAGCTTACAATTGAGAAAGCTTTGCGATTTTTTTGCTTGATTCTGATTTCAACGAACAGTTTATCATTTCGACGAAGGAGAAATCTCCGCAAGTAATTCCACAAAGATTTTTCATTTATATATTAAAATATAGCCCGTGGTTTCAACCATGGGGACACAATCTATATCAATCAATACGTTTCCGTGGTTGAAACCACGGGCTATGTTTAAAAACGGGCTAAATGATGTTACGCGAAAAAACTTTGCTCCCGATAGCTATCGGGATTGCGTAAATCTTAGCGCTCTTTGCGGTTAAGTAAAAGAAAGTTCCTACTTTTTGGTTAAAACGTGAATTTTTAAAATATTGGATTTTAACCAATTAAAAATTTCTCAAATTTTATTTGAAAAAACGCTTGCAGAAACGAAAATCTGTTGTATTTTTGCACTCGCAATAACGCAGGGTTTGGTAGTTCAGTTGGTTAGAATACATGCCTGTCACGCATGGGGTCGCGGGTTCGAGTCCCGTCCAGACCGCCTAAGTTGTTAAAAGCCTTTCTTCACGGAAAGGCTTTTTTGTTTTTAAATTTTACCGCAATCCCGATAGTTATCGGGAGCTAAGATTTTACGCAAAGTTCGCAAAGGTTTTATTTAATCTTTGCGAACTTTGCGCTTTTACCTTGCGTGCTTTGCGGTTAAATTTCTTCCTATCTTTATATTATGGAACACTCCGGTCAAAAACTCGATAAATACTACATCAAAAAAGTAGATGCTGATAAAAAAAGCATTTACTGCCACCACGATTTGATGGGTGAATTGTTTATTCCGCCACATAAGCATAATAAAGCACAATTACTTTATGCAGAAGGCGATGTTGTTTTTGTAACTACAGAAACCAAAACTTATTTTTTGCCAGCAAGGCATTTTATATGGATTCCGAGTGGAGTGGAGCATAGTATCGAGCCGAAATCGGAAAGTGTTACGATGCGAAATCTGTATTTTCCGGTTGAAAAAGAAGAAGATGACTTTTATAAGGTGGAAGGAATTTATCCAGTAAACAATTTGTTGTTGCAAATGATGCTTTTTACCAATCGATGGAATGGAGATCTTAAAAAAGGAACCCCAAATTTTACCATTGCCAAAGCGATAAAAGCGATTCTTCCGCAAATTTGCACTAATAATTTACCTTTAGAATTGCCACAACCCAAAGACAAACGTCTTGGAAAAATTCTGCGTCATATTGAAAACAATCTAGGAGAAACGATTCTGTTTGCTGATGTAGCTCACGAATTTGGTTTTAGCGAACGCTCTTTATATCGCTTGTTTCAAAAAGATCTTAAAATGTCTTTTATTCAATATTATACCATTAGAAGAATCTTAAAAGCTATCGAACTTTTATTGGAAAGAAAACTTTCAGTAAAAGAGGTAGCCGAAGAAGTTGGTTACAATAGTGTTCCAACTTTCAGCAACACTTTTTTCAAAATTCTGGGCCAAAGACCTTCAGATTACTTAAATGGTGAAGAGATTTTGGAAAGTAAATAGTTTTTATTTCACGCAGATTTTAATAGATTTTAGCTGATTTAGCAGATTCTTTTTTATTCCATGCGTAAAAAAAAGTCTCGCAGATTCCGCAGATTTCAGAGATTTTTAAATGCTTTATAATCTGCATAATCTGCGGAATCTGCGAGAATAAAAAGAAAAATCTGCACGCATCTGTTAAAATCTATTAAAATCTGCGTGAAATATCACAATCAAAATCTATTTTGTAATAAATTGTTTTTCAGTGTTTTAATATAACGTTTTCGGAAAATAGAATTTTAACGTTTGTCCGAAATGAATATGTTCTTGGCTTTTTAGAATTATCAGTCACGAGAAAAATGAAGGAACTTTGCAGCATCAAATATTAATGTATTTATGTTCCTTAAAACAACAAATTCTACAGACGATTGTTTTTCCAGAATCCTGCTGTTAATCTTAATGATATTAGCATTCAATGGCTTACAAGCGCAGGAAGTTCATTCGGTTTCATTACAAGAAGCTTTGAAACTGGCTAAAGAAAACAACAAGAAAATCCTTAGATCTCAATTGGAGGTCACGCTCGCAGAGCAAAACATTAAAGAAAGAAAAGAGCTTCGATTACCAGACGTACAGCTAAACGGCATGTATTCTCGCATCACGAATATTACCGAATTCAAAGGAAGCGGATTTCTTAAAGACAAAGAAGTAACTCCGGCAATTCCTGAAATTTATGAGGTAAATTCAACCTTTAAAATGCCAATTTATGCTGGAAATAAGATTAATAACGCCATCAAAATTGCCAATCAGGAAAACGAAATCGCCAAAATAAAAACAGAAAAGGCCGAAAATGATATCGAGCTTGAAGTGGTGGCAAACTATCTGGCAATTTATAAAATGATGGAACTTCAGAAAATATTCGAAGAAAACATCAAAGAAGAAAAAAGCCGACTGAAAGAAGTGCAATCCCTTCAAAAACATGGAACGGTTACGAAAAACGAAGTTATTCGTGCCGAATTACAGCTTTCAGATCGCGAATTGAATGCGTTAACTAACTCCAAAAACATTAAAATCGCACTTCACGATCTGAAAACGCTGATCCAAATTCCAGAAAATGAAGAAATTGTAATCGATACAACTTCAAGTCTTGATGAAATGAACGGTCTAGATCCGTATGATTTTTATATGACTAAAGCTTTGCAGAATGAAGAAATGCGTATTGCAAGCCAAGAATTAAACATCAGCAAAACGGAATTGAAATTGGTTAAAGGAAATTATCTGCCAAGCGTTCATTTCTTTGGAAACTACGGTTTTTATTATCCAAACTACAAATTCTTTCCGCCAAATCCGTATCTGTATACTTTAGGACAAGTGGGGATCGAAGCCACTTTTGATCTTTCGTCTTTATATAAAAACAAGACCAAAATGGAGCAGGCCAATACCAAAATCAAATGGCAGGAAATGCAGAATGAAATTGTAAAAGAGGAAATTCAGGATAAGCTGTATAAAGAACACACGCAATATCAGGAAATCCTTGAAAAGTTTGTGGTGGTTGATAAAGCTTTGGATTTAGCCGAAGAAAATTACCGAATTGTAAAGCTGAAATACTTAAACCAATTGGTTTTAATTACCGAAATGGTCGATGCCGATAATGCTTTGCTTCAGGCGAAATACAACAAAATTTCTACGCGATTGGATGCGGTTTTAAAACATTACGAGCTGCTTCATACGGCGGGAATGCTTCCGCAAAGCTAGATGGTGAGAGATTAGGCTAAAGCCTTTTAGAAGAAAGAAGCAAGAGAAAAGACATTTTAGAAAAGAACTAAGTTAAAGAGAAAAGAAAGATATGGTTAAGATTAAAAATGAAACTAGAAGAAATAAAACGTTTCATATACTAATAACAATTATTGCGTGCACGCTTGTTATAAGCGGTGTTATTTTGGGAATTTGGTTTTATGTATTTAACCGAAATCACGAAGAAACCAATGACGCTCAGGTAGAACAATATGTAACACCAATTATGTCTAGAATTACGGGTTATGTGCAAGAAGTTCGTTTCAACGAAAATCAGTTTGTGCATAAAGGAGATACTTTGGTCGTAATTGATAACAGAGAATATCAATCGAAATTGAATGTGGCTCTTGCCGATGTTCAGAATGCGAAACAAAATAGCGTTGTGGCTGAGAAAAATGCCATAAATATGGCAAGCGCAACAGCGATTAACGAAGCGCAATTAGAAGCTGCAAAGTCGAATCTTTGGAAAACCAAATTGGAATACGAAAGATATAAAGCTTTGGTAAGCGAAGAAGCGGCAACTTCTCAGCAATTAGAAAAAGTAAAAGCAGATTACGAGTCAGCACAGGCGCATTTTCAGGAAATGAAAAATAGAATTCATTCATCGGCTTTAAGCACTTCTGTTGCCGAAGCAAACGTTCCGACAACACAAACGAATATTGCTGCAAAACAAGCCGTGGCGGATAATGCTGCTTTATTTCTTTCATACACTATAATTACAGCGCCTTACGACGGTTGGGTTGGAAAACGAACTCTACAGCCAGGACAATTGGTAAAAGAAGGTCAATCTTTGCTTTCTATTGTAAGTAAAGAAAAATGGATTACAGCCAATTTTAAAGAAACGCAATTGCAATATTTAAAAGTTGGACAAGATGTTGAAATAAAAGCCGATGCTTTGAGCGATAAGACTTTTACAGGAACAATTGCATCTTTATCGCCAGCGAGCGGGGCAAGATTTTCATTGCTTCCTCCAGACAATGCAACGGGTAATTTTGTAAAAATCGAACAAAGAATTCCGGTTAGAATTCAGTTAAAAGACAGCGACAAGCAAGCCGACTTTTTAAGAGCGGGAATGAATATTACTGTGATCGCAGCACACTAAAATGGAAGATAAAAGTATTTTTAAATCATGGGTTCCAAGATGGGCAATCATTATTATTTTGTTTGTCTGTTTGTTGCATTCCATGATTTTATTGGGAGTTTATACGTCAAACGTAACGTATGCGGCGAGTTTTCTGGATATTGAACCAGAAGATTTGCAGTTTGCGATGTGCGTTACGTATGGAACGCTGCTCGCAACTATTTTGATCGAAGCCCGTTTTTCGAGTTTTTTTCCAGCCAAAAATTATCTGATGGCGGTGTATTCCTTAATTGGCATTACAATAGTTTCATCGGCGTATATTACCAATTTTTCGCTTTTCTTGATTATGAGAATTGCCGAAGGAATCTTAATGGCGCTTCCCGTAATTACCATCAGACAATTATTGATTGAGCAGTTTAATTCTAAAAATGCCATTATCATTGGATTTTCGTTTTATTACGGATCACTATTGTTGTCAACACCTTTTATAATGAATATTGCGGTTTGGTTTCTGGATCATTACGACTGGAAATACATGCTGTATGTTTCGGGCGGACTGCAGGTTTTAAATGTCTTTTTAATCTTGGTTACTTTTCGTGGGCACCGAATCACAAAGAAAATCCCGTTGTATCAAATCGACTGGATGAGCTATTTTTTGGTTTTAACAGCTATTCTTTGCGGTGCCTACTTTTTTGTGTATGCCGAGAAAAAATATTGGTTCGAATCTTCTCAAATGGTTTTAATGCTTATTATGGCACTTATTACGGGAGGTTTGTTCATCTTCAAAGAGCTTTTAGTTAAAAGGCCAACTTTTGATTTTGAAGTTTTTAAATATGCCAATCTGAGAATTGGGTTTTTATTGTTTTTCCTGTTCTACATCAGCAGGGCAACGCTTAGTCTTTGCCATTCGGCTATGTATTCGATTTGGAATTGGGATCCGTCGCGTGTTGCGGGCGTGCAGTACATTAACGGACTCGGAAATATAATCGGATTGGTTTTGGCGGCTTTTTTCTTGATGAAATCGGTTTCTACCAAAATTATTTTCCTGATTGGTTTTTCGCTAATTGCCTTGTATCATTTTTGGTTTACGTTTCTATTTGTGCCCGATGTGGCTTTGTCAGATATTATTGTTCCGTACTTTTTGCAGGGTATCGGAGTGGGGTTTTTATTTGTTCCGTTAATTCTCTTTACCACATCTTCGGTTCCTGCAAATATGGCGGTTTCTTCGGGAATTGTCGGCGTTTCGGGACGTTTTTGGGGAAGTACGATTGGATTTTGCGTGATGCAGAATGCAACAGTATTTTTAAACAAAAAACACTTTTTTAAACTAAGCCAATTTGTAACTGGAGAAAATCCCGAAGCACAGCAAACCATTGCCAGCACCACGCAAAGTTTTATTGCTAAAGGATATTCGGCAGATAATGCCAATGTTTTAGCTATGAAAAAGATTTTCGGAAGCATTACTAAACAATCGACTCTCTTAGCTGATATGGAAATTTATACGATTGTAGGTTATGGTTTGTTGGTTTTGATTGTTCTTATTGCGTGTAATCAGCATTTGAGACAGACTGTGACTTTGATGAAAAGTAAGATTTGGATTGGGTAAAGATTTTGTTTCAGGTTTAATGTTTCAAGTTCTAAGTTCTGCTCTCATTTTATGTCATTTCGACGAAGGAGAAATCTCCGTAAGTAACTCCGCAACGAAAGTCCAATCTTTGTCGAGCTTCTTGTGGAGATTTCTCCTTCGTCGAAATGACAAACAGTGCGTTTAATTGTTGTGGTAAACAACACTTATCAGTATCTTGCAACCGTTAAAAACAACAAAATTATGAGCCAGCAATGTGTAATTTTTGATATGGACGGCGTGATTTCACACACCAATCCACATCATGTAATCGCTTTTGAAAAGTTTTTCGATAAATATAATATTCCGTACACTCAGGAAGAGTTTGAAGAGCATATGTACGGAAAACACAATAGTTATATCATGACGCATTTCTTCAAACGTCCGATTGCGGGAGAAGAATTGATAAAACTGGAAGACGAAAAAGAAGGAATGTTCCGTGAGATTTACAAAGACAAAGTCGAAACAATTCCGCATTATATGGATTTTTTAAACGAATTAAAATCTCGTGGTTTCAAAACCGCAGTTGCCACATCGGCACCTCGTGCGAACTTGGATTTAATTGCCAATTTCCTGAAACTTGGCGAAAAAATGGATTCGATGATGTCATCAGAAGATGTTACGTTTCATAAGCCAAATCCTGAAGTATACTTAAAATCGGCAGAACGTGTTGGTGTTTCTCCGTCAGATTGTGTGGTTTTCGAAGATTCTTTTTCGGGAATTACAGCAGGATTAAATGCCGGAATGAAAGTCGTAGGCGTTTTGAGCACGCATACAAAAGAACAGCTTCCGCCATGCGATTTTTATATTAATGATTATAGTGAGATTAATGTAGATAAGATAATTGAGATATTAAATTCCAATTCTTAAAATTCTAAATTCCAAAAATATGATACATGAGACCTTTGTCAAAGTTTTAAACTTTGACAAAGGTTTTTTTGTGTAATTAACCACAATCTTGTCATTCCGAGGAACGAGACTCGAGCGATAGCGAATAGGCGAAGCAAATCTCCGTAAGTAACTCCGCAACGAAAAGCCAATCTTTGTAGAGCTTCTCGTGGAGATTCCTCGTTCCTCGGAATGACAAACTAGACGGATATTTAAAGGCGTTTAATACTTCTCTTCCAAAAAAGCCATCCATCCTTTTTCAAATTCCTCTTGCGTTACATTCAATGTTTTTTGGATGTTGCCGAAAGACGCAATCAGTTTGGGCAGAATATCTTTTCCCCATTTTTGAGTCATATATTCGATTATTGTGTAGCCAATGTTGTAAATCTGATTGCCGTGATTAAGATCTTCTAGAGTCAGGTTTTTGCTTTTGGCATATTTTACGCTTAGCGAATTAACTTCTTTCGCTTCAAAAATACTAATCGATTCCCAGAGCCAGCGCGGATATTCGGCTTTAAACTTTTTATCAAATTCCCTTTCAAAAGTCAGTCGGTCTTGTGTGATGATGGTGTCTTTTGCTTTATAGATTAATATGTTGAGCTGAACGCAATGTGTAAACTCATGCAAAGCCGTTTTTAGCGGATCGTCTGGAAAAATAGAATTAAACCAATTCGTCCATACAAAATGAAATTCGTTTGGACCACGACTTGTACCTTTTGTGTTTTCTGCTAAACCTGTCGCTTCATTAAACTTGAATTGCGAACCGTAGACAAAAACCTTTATCGGGTCGTGTTCTATATCTTTTAGATTTTCTCTTATTCGAGAATAATTTTCCTCCAGATGTTTGCTGACTTTTTCGGCCTCGCTTTTATAAATTCCGTTATAAGAAACAATAAAATGCTCCGATTTAAGAGTTCGGGTTTCGTGTTGAACGGTAAAGCTTCGAACCGTTCTCGCAAAATAAAAAATAGCAATAATTGCTAAAAAAAGGACTAGTAATCTGTATTTTCTCATGTGTTCTAATTGTTTTTTGAGATTTAAAAACAAGCGAAATTTTGAGAATTAGGTTTTTGGTGTTTTAAAAATAAGAATATTTAAATACTAAACTGTAAAATAATTAAAGAAATTTCTGAATTGTTTTTTGTTTTGCCACGGATTATTAAGATTAAAAGGATTTTTGCTCTTTTTTTGTCATTCCGAGGAACGAGGACACGAGCGATAGCGAACTGGCGAAGCAATCACACTAGAAACTCCGCAAAGTTTTTTTCCGCATTGTAACCATAAAGTATTGTCATTTCGACGGAGGAGAAATCTTCGCAAGTAACTCTGCAACGAAAAGCTAATCTTTGTCGAGCTTCTCGCGAAGATTTGCTTCGCCTATTCGCTATCGCTCGAGTCTCGTTCCTCGAAATGACAAACTAGACGGATATACTTTATGGAATAAGAAAGTTAAATGAATTGCCTCCTGCTTTAGCTGGAGGTTTTTTTTTTTTGATTGAAAAGAAAAGGCTTTAGCTAAAAATTATGCAATGTCAAATCTGATTGCAATCATTAATCCTGCTACTAAAAGAAAAACAGAAGAACTGAGTAATAGCCACAAAACTTTGGAAGTCCATTTTAATTTTAAATCTCGAAGAATTAAAATAGAATTAGCAAAAGAGAAAACGACAAGAAATAAGCATAAAAATAAACTACCAATGCTTCCATACTCATATATCCAGCGAAAATCTGTTGAAAATCGAAATCTTTCTACAAATCTTTTTGTGATACAACTTAGAAAAAATAATGTTGGAATGGCAATAGCAATTTTTTGAGTTAGATCAAGATGTTTGTATTTTATCATTCCGTATTTTTTAATTTTCACAAGCTCTCCCTTAAGTTTTTGAAAAAAGAAATTTTATTATTCTTCCCAGAAAATTTTTGTGTTGTGCTGAACTAAATAAAGACATGGATTTCCTTTTTCATCCAAAGCTTTTTTAATGTCAAAATAATAAAAGCCTTCGGATTTAGTGTTTATGTCCGTGCCGCACCAGCTCCAATTTAATTTCTCTAATTTTTTGTTATTCGAATTACCGCTTATTTGTTCGTATGGGATTGAACCATCAAAAAGAAATTCTTTAAAACTAATTTCTTGTGTTGATTCTCCGTTTTTTAAATTACCAATTAATCTTCCTCCAATTACCAAAGAATCAATATTTTCTCCTGTTTTGTTTTGAAATTTTACATGAAACCTTTTTAGATTTAGAAAAGCAATCATTATAAGAATGATTATGGAAACAGAAATAAAAAATTCAGTTTTTTTATGCTTTTGAATCTTCATTTTTTTAAGAGATTATTTCAAAGGAAAATCAAACAATTCTTTAGGTTCAATATCTAAAGCACTAGCGATTTTTACAAGAGTTTTTACTGTAGTGTTTATTTCAGCTCTTTCAATTCTTCCAACTTGATTCTGTGTAATGCCGCAATCGTCGCCTAAGTCTTGTTGAGACATGCCTTTCTTTTCACGTAATTGTCTAATGTGAATGCCAAGATTTGTAATAAAAGTTTCTTCTGAAATATTCATATTTCAAAAGTGATAAGATTTATTTTTCAATTACACCCATATATGGGTGTAATTTATTATATTTGACCCATATAAAAAATAAGACAATGACTACAAAAGATCTTTCGAAAGAAACAGAAAAAAGACTCTTAGATTTTTTTACTGATGTCATCGATCCAAAAGATATGGCGAAAGCATTACGAACAACGAATTATCTATTAACGTTAAGCGTAATAAGAGAAAGAGATGAAATGGGAAAAATAAACCTTGAAAATTTCTTTTACTGGGTAAATGAATTAGCAGAGGTTTTAGATCCATATTTGGAAGTGGAGTAAGTGAGAAAACTATAAAAGTTCATTTTGACGAAAGGAGAAATAAAAAGCAAAACCGACAAAAAATTCCAGAGTGATTTCCGCAATTTTTTTCATAGTGTACAGCCTGTTGGTGATGCTGAAAAGCTCCTTTCGTCAAGAGGAATTAATAAAGATGAGTTACCGCGTAGTTTGTCATTTCGAGGAACGAGAAATCTTCGCAAGTAACTCCGTAACGAAAAGCCAATCTTTGTGGAGTTTCTTGTGGAGATTTCTCCTTACGTCGAAATGGCAAAAATTAAGTTTACTTTGAGTTTTTTATTTAATCTTTTTTCTGTAAAAATGTTTGTAAAAGCTGTTTTCTTTTACTGAGTCTAAAGAATCAATTAGAAGGGTGTTTCCGTAATCTTCGTTGTTTATGCTTCGCAGGCTTATAATTGTTGGCATCGACGCATTAGCTAAACGAACATTTCCAGAAACTTTATCTCCATTTTTTGTTAGATGAATATTCATTGCTTGTTGCAAATATTCTCCACTCATTTTATTTAGTTCTTTTAATGTATCTTGAATAAATGACATTACATATTGACCATAATCGATTGCTTCTTTTGATGATGGTATGTAGCCTTTATGAATAACTTTGTTTCTAAATTCGGATCGTTTTGCTTCTATTCTATTATTTATTCCTTCTTGTAAACAAAGTATTAAAAAAGCACCAATTTGCCGTTCAGATTGATTTGCCATTTGTTTCCAAGTTTTACTAAAAGCATCAATTGTGACTGAGTTTTTTAATGAAAATATTAAAATACAATATTCAATGAAACGTTCAAGAGAGCTTGAGTAGCTTGAAACGGCTTCTTTTGTATAGCCATCCAATAAGGCTAATGAAGCTATGTCAAATAATATCTCAAATTTTTGTTCTTGAAGTTGTGTTAATGAATGATGGTTTTTTGGGCAAATAAATTCGTACAAATTTTCATCATTGAGTTCTACTTCAAAATCAACATCGGAATTTAGCTCAAGTTTTAGTCGTTGGTAGTCTTCGGGTGTTTTTTCTGTTTCATTAAAGCATTCCCAGCAAAATGATGAAATTCCTATTATCATATTTCTTTTTTTTAATTAAAAAGTATTAAAAACTTTCAAAATATTTTTGATTAAAGTTTTATCTGATCAAATATAGAAATCGGTTTGATAAAGAAACTAACTAAAAACAAAAAAGCTTCTGAAAAATCTTCAGAAGCTTTTGTTAAGTGCGGATAATAGGACTCGAACCTACACGCCTTGCGGCACCAGATCCTAAGTCTGGCACGTCTACCAATTTCGCCATATCCGCGGTAATTGTGGGTGCAAAGATAGGCATACTTTTGAATTATCAAAGCATTTTTTGAAAATTTTTTTTAATTCTCTTTTTTGTACTTTTGGGTTTCTATAAAAATAATTTAAATGGAAAATATTAAGTCCTACGTTCAACAACATAAAGATCGGTTTATCAACGAATTGATCGAATTATTAAAGATTCCGTCGGTTTCTGCCGACACTGCATATTCTCAAGATGTTATTGACACAGCAGAGGCTGTAAAAGAAAGTTTATCAAAAGCAGGGTGCGATTATGTCGAAACTTGCGACACTCCAGGTTACCCAATTATCTACGGAGAGAAAATTATAGATCCAAATCTTCCAACGGTTTTAGTTTACGGCCACTACGACGTACAACCGCCAGATCCATTAGAATTATGGACTTCACCACCTTTTGAACCCGTTATTAAAACAACAGATATTCACCCAGAGGGAGCCATCTTCGCGCGTGGAGCGTGTGACGACAAAGGTCAGATGTACATGCACGTAAAAGCGCTTGAATTAATGGTGCAAAGCAATACGTTGCCTTGTAATGTAAAATTCATGATTGAAGGTGAAGAAGAAGTAGGTTCAGCAAGTTTGGCTTGGTTCGTAGAACGCAATCAAGAAAAACTGAAAAACGACGTAATCTTGATTTCAGATACAGGAATGATCTCCAACCAACAGCCGTCTATCACGACAGGTTTAAGAGGTTTGAGTTATGTTGAGGTAGAAGTTACAGGTCCAAACCGCGATTTGCATTCAGGTTTATACGGTGGGGCTGTGGCGAATCCAATTAATATTTTGGCAAAAATGATTGCTTCGCTTCACGACGAAAACAATCATATTACCATTCCAGGTTTCTACGATAAAGTAGAAGAATTATCTGCAGAAGAAAGAGCAGAAATGGCAAAAGCCCCTTTCAGCTTAGAAAAATATAAAAATGCTTTAAACATTGCTGATGTTTACGGTGAAAAAGGATATGTAACCAACGAAAGAAACTCAATCCGTCCTACTTTAGACGTAAACGGAATCTGGGGAGGTTATACTGGCGAAGGTGCTAAAACGGTCATTGCGAGTAAGGCTTTTGCTAAAATCTCGATGCGTTTGGTTCCAAATCAGGATTGGGAAGAGATTACAGAACTTTTCACAAAACATTTCACAAGTCTTGCTCCGGCTGGAGTTACAGTAAAAGTAACGCCTCACCACGGTGGTCAGGGTTATGTAACGCCAATTGACAGCATTGGTTATCAGGCGGCAAATAAAGCGTATACAGAAACGTTTGGAGTTCCTGCAATTCCAGTTCGTTCTGGCGGAAGTATTCCGATTGTGGCTTTGTTCGAAAAAGAACTAAAAAGTAAAACCATCTTAATGGGATTTGGTTTGGATAGCGATGCTATTCATTCGCCAAATGAGCATTTCGGAATCTTTAATTACTTGAAAGGTATTGAGACTATTCCGTTGTTTTACAAGTATTTTGTGGAATTAAGTAAGTAAAAAAGGGACAAAGGTTCAAAGGCACAGAGGTGCAAAGTTTTATATAAATCCGTTCAGAAATGAGCGGATTTTTTTTGTTTTCGTACTTTTTTGTTGAGGTTCAGAGTAGAAAAACCTTTGTCACTTTGTCTCTCTGAACCTTTGCCCCTTTTCAAAAAAAGACCTCTTTTTCTTGCATATTTAAAATTTAACTCTACATTTGTAGAAACAAATCTATAATTGTAGAGCAAATGAATATGAAAAACCTTTTTTTACTATTGTTTTGCGGAATATTTCTTTTAAGTTGCAAAAGCAAACCGATCAATCAGAAAATTGATAGGAAAAAAGAAGGCGTTTGGATTGATAGTTATTCGCAAGATGGAACAGATTATAAATCGTATGAATATTATAAAAATGATGTTCCTGTTAAAAAGTGGAAATCGTACATTAACGGAAAAATCTACAAAACCGAGAAATATAAAAACGGAATCTGTGTCGTGAAAAGTTATTACGAAAACGGAAAACTGGAATCGAAAGGGAAAACTAAATTAGAAACGAATTCTGTTGAAACGCATTGGTTTTATTTTGGAGAATGGAAGTTTTATTCGGATAACGGAAAATTAAAAAATATCAAGAATTACGATAAAGGAGAATTGATTTCGGAACAAAATATTAAATAAACTAACTAACCTCTAAACCATGAAAAAATTAATCACGCTTTCTTTTGTTTTAATGAACTGCTTTTTCTTGCAAGCTCAAACGTATAAAGAGTGGGTTCGTAAAGCAGATTCTTGCTACACGGGAAAAAACTATGAATTGTCTGTTTCGTATTATGAAAAAGCTTTTAAAATAGAGCAAAAATCATCGACAGATTTATACAACGCAGGCTGTTCTGCATCTATGGCTAGGCAGCATAAAAAAGCGCTTAAATGGCTGAATCTTTCTATCGATAACGGTTACGAGAATATTGCTCATATTAAAATTGACAACGATTTAAAGCCTTTGCATTCCGAAAAGCAATGGAATAAAACAATTGATAAACTGCAGAAGAAATTAGATATTATTGGAGCAAATTATGATAAGGCGTTAGAAAAACAACTTGCAGAGATTTATACCGAAGATCAGGAAATTCGTGGAGAGTTTATGAATGTTTACAGAGCTACTAAACCTGATAAAAAGAAAGTTGACAGCATTGGAAAGATTATGGAAAGAAAAGACAGTATCAACCTGATTAAGGTGATGAAAATACTGGATGAAAGAGGCTGGTTGGGAAAAAATGTGGTAGGAACACAGGGAAATCAGACTTTGTTTCTGGTTATTCAGCATGCCGATTTACAATATCAGCAAAAATATCTGCCAATGATGAGAGAAGCTGTTAAAAAAGGCAATGCAAATCCTGCAAATCTAGCGTATTTAGAAGATCGAGTAGCTTTGAGAGAAGGAAGGCCACAAATTTATGGAAGTCAGGCCGCAAAGAATAAAAAGACCAATAAAATGTATATATCGCCAATGATAGATCCAGATAATGTAGATAAAAGACGTGCCGAGGTGGGGCTTGGTACAATGGCGGACTATGCAGTAAAATTAAACATTGATTGGAATTTAGAAGAGTATAAAAAAGAATTGCCAGAAATAGAAAAACTTGAAAATATCAAACCATGATACAATTATCAAACGCAGAAGAACAGTTAATGGAGCATTTATGGAAGCTTGAAAAGGCTTTTATGAAAGATTTACTTGAAGCGTATCCAGAGCCAAAACCGGCAACAACAACCGTGGCGACGCTTTTAAAACGAATGATCGATAAGAAGTTTGTAGCGTATAACGAATTTGGAAATTCGAGAGAGTATTATCCGCTGGTAAAGAAAACAGACTATTTTGCCAAACATGTAAAAGGGCTGATTAGCAATTTCTTTAATAATTCGGCTTCGCAGTTTGCTTCGTTTTTTACGACCGAAACCAATTTGTCGGCTTCAGAATTAGAAGATCTTAAAAAAATAATCGATTCAGAAATTCAAAAAAAGAAAAAATGATAACGTATCTTTTAAAATCGGGTTTGCTACTTGCTGTTTTTTATGCGGTGTATAAATTGTTATTGGAAAACGAAAGAATGTTTCGATTCAATCGTTCTTATCTTCTCGGAAGTTTGATTTTTAGCTTAGTTATTCCGTTGCAATTGTTTTCGATTGCATCATTTTTTCCTTCAAAAATTAAAACAATTCAGCTGGATGAAATAATGATTGTGTCTAGTAAATCAATCTTAAACGAAGTTTCATACAGTGAAATCGTATATTTCTTTTTAGGTGTAATTTATGTTCTTATTACAACGATTTTATTGATTCGATTTGTTGTAAATGTGTCTTCTTTTTTCTTGAAAATGAAAAAGAATTCGGTAGAATTTATAGCCAATCAGAAACTTGTTTTAGTAAAGGAATCGATTTTGCCACACTCTTTCTGGAATGCTATTTTTATCAGTAAAGAAGATTTTACAGATGGAAAAATTCCATCAGAATTAATCGCTCATGAAAAAGCACATTTGCAGCAAAAACATACTTTGGATATTCTTTTTGTTGAGGTTTTGCAAATCGTATTTTGGTTTAATCCGATGTTTGTTTTGTTTGAAAAAGCCATAAAACTCAATCATGAATTTTTGGCTGATGAAGCGGTAAACAAACAATTTGATGAAGTTAAAAGTTATCAGAACTTATTGTTGCAATTTGCTTCAAAGAAACATACTGTCGCTTTGGCAAGTAATATCAATTATGAAATAACTAAAAAACGTTTAATAATGATGACTAAAAAAGAATCTGTTTCAAAAGCTGTGTTTAAAGTACTGGCGGTTGTTGCTGTTTGTATGGTATTATTATTCGCTTTCAGTTCTGAAGCTGTGGCTCAAGACGTTAATCTTATGAGCAATAAGGTATATAAAGCTGGCGATTCTGAAATCAAACAACCTGAATTTCCGGGAGGAATGCTCGAGTTCTACAAGTTTGTGGGGCAACGTTTTAAAATTCCAGCGGAAGCCTCTAAAAATAATATAGACACCAAAATTCACATGCAGTTTATGGTCGAAAAAGACGGAAGTTTGTCTGAAATTTCAATTGTAAAAAATGCGGGATACGGACTAGGAGAGGAAGCAATTCGTGTTTTAAAACTTTCGCCAAACTGGATTCCAGGTAGTGAAAACGGAAAACCAGTTAGAGTATTGTATTCTTTACCAATTACTATTCAAAGTGAGAAATAGAGGTTCAGAGTAACAAAGGTTCAAAGGTTCAAAGTTTTTTTTTGCAAGGCTTTTAGTCTTTGCAAAGATTAAGTTTGCTTAAAAGCCTTTGTCGCTTTGCACCTCTGCACCTTTATCCCTTAAAAGAAAAAAAATCCGCTTCTTGATGGGAGAAGCGGATAAAATTAAAAACTAATTAAAAAAAATTCTAAAATAAACATGCAGACCCAGACTAAAACAAGTCTGGATTGTATCCAAAATAAGGTACATTTTGTTCATTAAAAATGACCCCATATTCTTCTAATTCCTTCAAAATAGGTTCGTAAACTTCCTTTTTAATCGGAAGCTGAACGCCTGGAGTTGTGATTTTTCCGTTTAAGATTAACAAAGTAGCAATTGCAACCGGAAGCCCAACTGTTTTTGCCATTGCAGTATATGTTTGGTCTTCGCCAATACAAACCATTTTAGAATCAATTTGTTTCTTTTCGCCATTCAGTTCATAACCAAATTTATGATACATTACGATCATATCTTTGTCTTTTGGTTCAAGAGCCCAACTGTCGGTTAAGATTTTTTCTAAAATTTGAGCTGGAGTAGCGTTTGGCAGATTTACTTTTTTGTTAGGGTTAAATAAATCCAGTTCCAAAAGCTTGTCCCACATAATATCGTCCTGATCGATTTTTAAAATCAATCGAGTTTTAATTTCGACAGAATCTGTCGGATGATACGGGAGGAAAGAATTAATAAACTGACGATAACTCATATTTTCTGACCCCTCTAAAATATAGCTATCGTCAGTCATTCCAAGCTGTACAAACATATTCCAAGCGCGAGAATATCCCACTCTTCTAATTGTACCTCTATATAAAGTTAGAATATCATCTAAACCATAAACTGATCTGTATTTAAGCGAATCTCGATTAGAATACGCTTCAAACTTTCCGTAACCTTCTACTTCTAGAAATTCGGTTCTGCGAAACAAAGCGCTATACGGAATATATTTATAAGTGCCTTCCTGAATAAACTTTGCCGCACCGCCTTGACCTGCCAAAACTACATTTCTTGGCGCCCAAGTAAATTTGTAGTTCCATAAATTATTGTCAGATTCAGGAGCTACAAGTCCGCCGCAGAAAGATTCAAACAAAAGCATTTTACCGCCTTTCGATCTGATTTCGTCAATGACTTTCATGGCGCTCATGTGGTCGATTCCTGGATCAAGACCAATTTCGTTCATGAAAATCAGATTGTTTTGGATGGCTTCTTCGTTTAAAGCCTGCATAGCGTCACTTATATAAGATGCCGTAACAAGATGTTTTTTAAATTCAAGGCAATCTTTAGCAATTTCGATATGCAGATGCGCAGGAAGCATAGAAATGACTATTGATGCATTTTCAATAGCTTTTTTTCTTTCGTCGGCATTAAAAATATCTAAGGCAAGCGGAGTGGCATTTGGATGATTCTGTGTTTTTGCTTTTGCAAGATTCAATGAAAGATCAGCTACCGTTAAATGCAGTTTTTCTTCATTAGATTTTGATAATAAATATCGAATTAAAGAAGATGCAGATCTTCCTGCTCCAAATATTAAAATGTTTCTCATGTCTTAAATATTTAACACAAATATATTTAATTGTTATAAATATAACAATTCAAATTAAAGAAAATAAAATTATTTTTTTCGCAAAACCCAAAAAATAACTTGATTTTGTTCTAAATAATCTAGAAACAAAGGCGGTTTTTCAGTTCGTTTGAAGTATTTTTGTTTGAAATTTCAAAAGAGATATATTATGAAAAGAAGAATTATTTTAACGGGAGCTTTTATTGGTATGCTGGCTATTATTTTGGGTGCTTTTGGTGCTCATTTATTAAAAAAATATCTTTCGGTTGACCAATTAAATACTTTTGAAGTTAGTGTTCGTTATCAAATGTACCACGCTCTTTTTCTTCTTTTTCTATCTACACAAAAGGATCTTGCAGAAAAGACCTTAAAAACGATCTATAATTTGGTCGTTGCAGGCGTTTTGCTTTTCAGCGGTTCAATCTATTTATTGGCAACAAAAGACTATACTTTGTTCGAATCTAAAATTATCGTATTCGCAACACCTTTGGGTGGTTTCTTATTAATTATTGCTTGGGCGCTGTTATTCTTTACGATTTTGAAGAGAAAATCATAAAATCCCGAAAAAAAAATTCTGTCTAAGAATTAATCTTTAATTTTGTCACATAAATAACATATAACTTTATTTGTGTGACTTTTTTGTATTTTCTTTTGTCAAACAAAAATAATATAACAAATTCGCGCATAAGGTTGTAAATAAATAAATTAGGAGCCGATTATTTTTTTCTTTTTGTAATTTTAAAAGTGAAATTTTTCTTTTTTGACAGAAATCGAAGTGAAATTTAATTATTTTAAAAGAAATAAAAATTAATCTGTAATTTTGCTTTAACAAAAAATCACACACAACTTAAAAATTTATGGACACTAATACAGTTTTGGCGCAATCGATTTCGTTAAAAGAGTTAGGAATTGAAAATGCAAAAGTTCGTTATCAACTATCTGCAGATGAATTACATGCGATTACTTTGCAGTCAGGTCAAGGTGTTGAGAATTCTACTGGAGCGTTGGCAATTAATACAGGTGAATTTACAGGTCGTTCTCCGCAAGATCGTTTTATCGTAAAAGACGATATTACTAAAGATCAAGTTTGGTGGGGAAATGTAAATATCCCATTTGAGCCCCAAGCTTTTGAAAAGCTTTATAATAAGGTAACAGCATTTTTATCAAACAAAGAAGTTTTTGTTCGTGATTCTTATGTGTGTTCTGATCCAAATTATAGATTGAATGTTCGTGTTGTAACAGAGACAGCTTGGTCAAACTTGTTTTGCTACAATATGTTCTTACGCCCAGAAGCTTCAGAACTGGCTAATTTTACTCCAGAATGGACAGTAGTTTGTGCGCCAAGTTTTATGGCAGATCCTGCTGTAGACGGAACACGCCAGTCTAATTTTGCTATTTTAGATTTTACTAAAAAAATTGCTTTAATTGGCGGGACAGGTTATACAGGAGAAATGAAAAAAGGAATTTTCTCTGCATTAAACTTTATCCTTCCAGTTTTCAAAAATACACTTCCAATGCACTGCAGCGCCAATGTTGGTGAAGCAGGAGACACAGCAATCTTCTTCGGATTGTCTGGTACTGGAAAAACAACTTTATCTGCAGATCCAGAGCGTAAATTAATTGGAGACGATGAGCACGGCTGGACAAATGAAAACACTGTTTTCAATTTTGAAGGCGGATGCTATGCAAAAGTTATTAATTTAACAGAAGAAAATGAACCAGACATTTTTAGAGCAATCAAAAAAGGAGCGCTTTTAGAAAATGTGGTTTTCAAAGCAGGAACAAACGTTGTTGATTTTGATGATGTTTCTATTACTCAAAACACTCGTGTAAGTTACCCAATCACGCATATTGATAATGTACAGCCAGGTTTGGTTGGACACAATCCTAAAAATATATTTTTCTTAACTGCGGATTCTTTCGGAATCTTGCCTCCAATCTCAAGATTGACTCCAGGTCAGGCGGCTTACCACTTTATTTCTGGATATACAGCAAAAGTTGCTGGAACAGAAGCTGGTGTAACAGAGCCTCAGCCGAATTTCTCTGCTTGTTTTGGAGCGCCATTTATGCCTTTGCATCCAACGCGTTATGCTGAAATGTTGAGCAAAAAAATGAAAGATGCAGGAGTAAAAGTTTGGTTAATTAACACTGGATGGACTGGCGGAGCTTACGGAACAGGAAGCCGTATGAAGCTGAAATATACTCGTGCTATGATTACTGCCGCATTAAAAGGAGAATTGAATGATGTAGCGTTTAAAAATCATGAAGTATTTGGAATTGAAATTCCTCAAGATTGTCCAAATGTTCCAGTGGAAATTTTAAATCCTAGAAACACTTGGGAAGACAAAGATTTATACGATAAAAAAGCGTTAGAATTGGCTCATAAATTCAAAGCTAATTTTGCGAAATTTGAAGAGTTTGCAAATGCTGAAATCTTAGCAGGTGCACCGATTACAGAATAAAAGGAATTATTTAATTCAAAATAAAAAAGCTGTTCAGAAATGAACAGCTTTTTTTGTTTTTTGTGTCTGTCTGATACTGTTTGCTTGTCTCCCTGAGCGAAGTCGAAGGGCGTTCCAATTGGAAACTGGGCTTCGACTTCGCTCAGCCTGACAATGAGTACTTTTTAAGACATTGAAACGCAGTTTTCAGCACAGTTTAAAGGAAAGTACTGAAAAACTGCAATTTCAAATCAACACTGAATCTTTATTTCTTCTTTTCGTCTATACGTTTCTGGATTAAATCCCAAGCATAATAATGGAAAGTCATTCCGTTGCTCATTGCTACAAAAAGTCCATTTTTATATTTTGGACCTAGATTTACGCTTGTAACATCTGCACCATCACATTCAATTGTAGAAGTTGGCACTTCAGCCAACAAAGGATGATTGTTTGCATTTCCGTTTGCACCTTCTCTAGGGTAAACCATAAAAGAATTTGCCTGCTGGTTAGATACTAAAATATATCCTGTAGAATCTGTTTTTTTGTAAATAGCAATTCCTTCATGATCTGCTTTGAAATCTTTCTGACCAAAGAATGCTAATTCTTTATTATCGTTTAAAGCCGGATCTGCTTTGTATTTTCTAATTCCAGCCTGTTCGTCGCAGTAGTATACAAAACCTAATTCGTTATCGACAGCTATGGCCTCAATTTCTTTCTTTCCACTGTAAGTTCCGAATTTACGAACCACTTTTGCGGCAGCAAATTTTCCGTTTCCAGAAAGTTCATATTGCCATAAATAACTTCCAGATGGGCCAGTTTTTCTTCCCACAATAGCAAAAATCTTTCCGTCAGTTTTACGAGTATATAAAGCAACTCCCATTGGATCGCGCTCTGCTTCTCCTTCAAAAACTGGAATTCCGCCATTGTCAATTGGCTCTAAATCAGGTAAACTGAAAATTCTGATTTTGTTTTCTTCGCGTTCTGTCGTAACGGCTACATCAACTTTTTTTCCGTCAATAATCAATCCGTAAGCGATATCAACATTGTTTGGACGTTTTAACGGAATTGATTTTTTAAGGATTTTTCCATTCAAATCAAAAGCATATAAACCTCCGTCTGTGTCTTTATCTGTTCCGATAATAATGCTTTTTGAAGCATCAGTTGGATTAATCCAGATTGAAGGATCGTCTGTATCGTGAGGCAAAGCTTCTGTAACCGCTGTCGGTTTTACGGCATTTGGTTGAATTGGCGCTAATTTATCGTCTTTACAAGCTGTAAATGATAAGCTTAAAAGTAAAAAAGCAACTAAAGATGTATTTTTCATTTGTATTATATATTTTAATGCAATTAGACAGAGCGCTAAACTCTGTCTAATTTAAGAATTTTAAAAAAGTGCAGATTACAAGTCTAGTTTCAATCCGAAATTGTAACGCGGCTGATAATATTCAGCTTGTTTTGTATGTGCAGCAACTCCTTGGTAGTAACGTAACGGCTGATTTGTTAGGTTATTTGCTTCTGCAAAAAAGCGAAGTTTTGGAGTGATTTTATAAGAAGCATTGGCATCTAAGAAAAACTGCTTGTCATAGTAACTGTCTTTGTAAGATTCAGAACCTAATTCATCTAAATAATCAGATGTAAAATTGGTTGAGATTCTTGCAGAAAAACGCTTGTTTTCCCAAGATAAAGATCCGTTAAACATGTGAGGCGTTGTTCCTGGAAGACTAATGTCGTTTCTTTCGTTTCCGTCTTCGTCAGCAATTCCGCTTGCTTTAGATTTCGTGTACGTATAGTTTAAATAGATACCAAATCCTTTCAAGAATTTACCAGGAAGGAAATCCAACTGACGCTGAAAAGCAACTTCAAACCCGTAAACATCTACATTTTCGCCATTTCTTGACTGTAAAAATGACCAGTTTTCTCCCGCTGGAATTGGGTTTGCCTGATTTGGGAAATCTGCAGCAAATTTTTCAGCAGTATATTGGTTGTCGCTGTAGTTGTAAATAAAATCGTTTAATCTTTTGTAGAAAACACCTCCAGAAATCAAACCAACCGATTTGAAATAGTTCTCTGCCATGAAATCATAATTGTATGAATAAGTAGCGTTAAGATCTGGATTTCCGGCCGTGATTTCTTTGTCGGCAGCGATGTTGTTTACATAAGGAGCTAATGCGTAATAGTTTGGCCTTGCTAAAGCTGTTGTAACGGCTGCTCTTAAAACTAGATCTTTTGTTGCATTGTATTGCAATGAAATACTTGGCAATAAATTAGTGTAAGAGTTGGTGTTGTTTATTTTGCTCTCTAATTCTTCCTCGTCCAAAACACGGTTTCCAGTATAATCAATATGAGTGTTTTCTAAACGGAAACCTAAAACCATAGAAAGTTTATCGTTAAAGTCTTGATCCCATCTTACGTAAGCAGCTGTAATTCTTTCTTTAGCGTTATAATTTACCGCTAAATATTCTGCTGGATCAGCTTCTTTTTCAAATAAAGTTGCATTGTTTAAGTCTAAACTTCCTAAGAAAGAAGCTGAAGCAAAAGTTCCCGGTACATATTTACTTCCTGGATTAAAATCTTTTCCGTCAAAATAAGAGGTTGGAACTTGAGATAATAACTCGATATCATCATTAAGCGGAGTATAAGAATAGAAATTATTGTTTCTTTCTTTTTCTTTCAAACGAAGTCTAAGCCCCGTTCTTAATCTTCCTTTTTCACCTGCAATAACAGAGAATGGGAAACGGATATTTACTTTTGCGCCAAATTCGCTTTCGCTTGTTTCATCTGTGTTTTCGGTAACAGAATTAAATTTAAATTTATCAACAGATTCACCAACCGTAGTAATTAGCGGAAATCTAATATCTGATAAATCTTCGAACATTTCTAGACCTTTCTGACGGTATTCGATATAACGTTCACCTGGACGATATTCGCTTGCTTTTGCATAGTTAGCAGACCAGTCCAAATCTAATGTTGAGTTGATTAAATGCTCTCCACGAATAGAATAGTTTTGTACTCTCTGATCTTCTAATCTTCTGTTTTTATTTCTATTGTTGTCTAAACCTCCTTTTGTCTGACGTTTTACGCGACCTTCAAAACCAACAATTTCTTCACCATTGTAAAGCGGTTCGATATCATCGTAAGTAGTTCTAAAACGATTTTCTCTGTCATCTCTCCAGTTATAAATTGCATTCGCAAAAATGGTATTATTGTCGTCGAATTTGTAATCTAAAGCAACAGAAGCACTGCGACGGATACGCTGTACATCGTATTTTCTAATTTCTGATGCTTGTACAAATTCATTTCCAAACTCATCTTTTACCCATTCGTTTTCGATGTTATCAGAACCATAATCTACATTATTATATGATCCACTGAAAACAGCTCCTAATTTATTGTCAAAAAAGCGATTACCATAAACTAAACCAGCAGTATAAGAAGCGTGGTCACGAATTGGCAAATATCCTCCAGCCATTGTTGCAGAAATTCTTTCTCCGTTTGGAGTTGCTCTTGTAATTAAGTTCACAGAACCTCCAATTGCATCAGCATCCATGTCTGAAGTCAATGTTTTGTTTACTTCGATAGTTGAAATCATATCAGACGGAATTAAGTCCATTTGTACGTTTCTGTTGTCTCCTTCAGCAGACGGAATACGGTCACCATTTAAAGTAACAGAGTTCAAAGACGGAGCCAAACCTCTAATAATAATGTTACGAGCTTCACCTTGGTCATTCTGCATGGTGATACCTGGAACACGTTTTAAAGCATCTCCCACGTTAGCATCTGGAAAACGTCCCATTTGATCAGAAGAAATTACGTTTCCGATATTTTTATTGTTTTTCTGTTGGTTCAAGGCTTTTGCCTGACCTTTTAAAATGTCTCCAACAATAACTTCTTTCAGTTCGTTTTCTGAAGCTTTAAGGGCAAAGTCAATAACATTGTTCTTTCCTTGCTCCACTTTTATTTCTTGAGTCAAAGTAGTATATCCAATATATTTTACTTCAACTTTGTAAGTTCCTTCATTAATATTTAATAACTCGAAACGACCGTTATAGTCAGAAACAGTGTATTTTTTCTCGCCTACAATTTGAACCATAGCTCCAGGAAGAGGCAGTTTGTCATCGGCGTCTAATATCTTTCCAGATATAATCGCTTTCTGAGCAAAACCTGTAAAGGCGAATAAAAAGAATGCGGTTAATAGATAAAATTTCTTCATTGTGTGTGTTTAGTTTGATTTCGGTTGCGAAACTAAGACCCGTGTATTACTAAAGCCTTGAAAAAAAATTAACATAGTGTTATGATTCGTCAGTTATTGCTTATAATTATTAATGTTTAACTAACATTAAACTTTCAAACGTTTGATTCACAACTAAAAAGAAATTGATATTTTGATCGTATTTAAAAATTTGGCGTTAAATTTGCCGTATCAATCACAATCAAAAATCATCAATCATGTTAAAACAATTTTTTATCCTATGTTCAGGAGCCGATAGAGACATCCTGAAAGACTGCTCAGAAGGCGAACAAACCAAATATGTTGGTATTGGCGCCACAGTATTCTTTACAGCAGTTATGGCTTTCTTGGCCAGCGCTTATGCACTTTTTACCGTTTTCGATTCTATTTATCCCGCTCTGATTTTTGGATTTGTTTGGAGTTTATTGATTTTTAATTTAGATCGATTTATCGTTTCTACAATTAAAAAAAGAGATCGTTTTCTGGATGAATTCCTTCAGGCAACTCCGCGTATAGCATTGGCTATTATTATTGCAATTGTAATTTCGAAACCTTTAGAAATTAAAATTTTCGAAAAAGAAATCAATACAGTTTTGTTGAAAGAGAAAAACGAAATGGAATTGGCTAACAAGAAACAAATCGGAACTTATTTCAAAACAGATTTAGATAAGAATAAAGCAGAAATCGCGGCATTAAAAGCTGATATTGTAAAGAAAGAGAAAGAAGTAAACGATTTATATTCGGTTTATATCACCGAAGCTGAAGGAACTGCCGGAACGAAGAAATTAGGAAAAGGTCCAGTTTATAAAGAGAAACGTGAAAAACATGATGCGGCTCTTAAAGAATTTGAAATTTTAAAAAAGGCAAACGAAGCTAAAATCGCCGAAAAAGAAAAAGCAGGCGTACAGCTTCAAGCCGATTTAGACAAAAAAGTTTCGCAAACTCAGCCGATCATTGAAGGTTTCGACGGATTAATGGCTCGTATTAATGCCTTGAATAAATTGCCATGGCTGCCATCATTTTTCATTATGCTGTTGTTTTTAGCAATTGAAACATCACCAATTATTGCCAAATTATTAGCTCCAAAAGGAGAATTCGATTTCAAACAAGAAGAAGCTGAAACTGCTATGAAAGCCACTTTGGCTCAAAATAAATATCAAAGAGATTTATTGGTGAAAACAAGCGCCGAAATGCATGATAGAGTATATGCAGATATCGCCGAAGATAAAGGTTTATTTGACCTCCAGCGAAAAAATGCAAAAGAGTTACTGGAGTTACAGTCACATAAATTTGTAGAAAAGCAGAAGGCGACTTTGTAAATGAGTACAAAGTGCAAAGTTTCTAAGTGCAAAGTTTAAATACAAAGCCCGAAATAGAATGTCTATTTCGGGCCTTTTTTATTTTAGACAAAGTCAATAATCTTTGTACTTTGTACTCAGAACTTTGTACTTTTAAACTACATATAACTTAAAATCTCTTTTTTATAAGCATCATATTCTCCTTGCATAATCAAACCATTATCAAGAAGTTTTTTGTAGTTCTGTAATTTATCAAAAAGCTCTTCTTTAGATAAATCGCTTAATTTGCGCTCTCCTGCTGGCTGAGTCGGAAGCGGTTCATAAGTTTCAGTAACAGCTGGAGCTGCAGGTAAAATTTCAGCAAAGCTTGTTACTTCTTCTGTTTCTACTTCTTCAATTTCTTCAGCTTCTTCTTCAAAAACAGGTTCAGCAATTTCTTGAACTGGAGTTGCTGTTTGAACAGGATTTTTTAATAAATCCAATTGTTCTTTAGCGTAAGTATAAATTTTTCTAGCCTGAATTTTCGGAATATAATCAATAGAAACAGCTAAATCTGTTTTAGTGCCAAATGAAAATTCAGAACCTAAAATGTTTTCTTTTACAAAAGTACTCGCAATATCATCCCAAGTATAGTCGGTAAAATCCATAGAAAGACCTAAATTTTTAGGCTTGCAGATAATGATACGTTTGTTAGTTAATACAATGCTGTCTGGAAAAACAGTAATAGCAGGTTTTTTCTGTACTGCAATGTATCCAACTTCTTCGCCTTTCATCAATAAATCGTTAAGTTTCGAAGTGATTTTTTCAATCGCTTTTGGATCTTGTTCTTCGTTCAGAAATTTTTTAAATTGTTCTTTCATGATTCTATAAATTGCTAATTTGCAAACTGATTCGGGTTTTTAAGTTTTGATCTTACCCTGCAAATGTAATGCCTAATTTTCTAATTGAGTAATTTCATTTTGAATTTTCTTCGTCAAACTTTTGAAAACCAATTCATACGAATGGTCGATCAATTCCTTGACAAATTTTACAGGTAAATTTCCGTTCAAGGCTATTGTATTCCAATGCACTTTGCTCATGTGATATCCTGGTTGAATTTCATCATATTCTGCTCTGAGTTCTTGCGCGCGGTCTGGATCACATTTTAAATTGACAGACTGCTCGTTTTTCTCCCATTGAGAAAGAGAAGACAGAGCAAACATTTTTCCGCCTACCTTAAAAACCAATGTGTCTTCATCAAAAGGGAAATGTTCGCTGACTCCTTTCTTCGAAAGACAATATTCGTAAAACGTTTCTAAATTCATAACTGTTTATTTACCAATTTCACCCAAATGTGTATACTTAAAACCTTTTTCGTATTTCAATCCGTAACCAAAAACACGATCCATTGCAGAATGCGAAAATAAAATAATTCCTATTAATTGAATAATTTCAATACTTAAATAACATCCGATTCCATAAATTAAAAGAGCAAGTCCTTTATGATGAAACAAATTATAAGCAAAAGCGCCGATTTTATTTCCGAAAACATATCCAATCATCGATAAATCGGGTGCTAAAATTAAAACCAGAAACCACCACCATTCATAACTTAAGCGGTTGAAAAGAAATATTCCGAGAATAAATAAAGCGACTTCTTCGAGTTTTAAGACTGTTTTCATTTGACTATTTTTTCCATCATCTTTTCAGGATGATTCAGTTTTGTAAATCCGAATTTCTCGTATAAAAAGTGCGCGTCAGTGGTTGCCAGGCGCCAGATTTTAACTTCTTGCAATTGAGGCTCATTCATCATTGCGTCAATTAATATGGAAGAATATCCTTTTCCGCGGTATTTTTCATCAATAAAAACATCCATTAAATAAGCAAAAACAACATAATCAGTAATGACGCGCGCGAAACCAATTTGTTTGTCATCTAAGTAAATTCCGAAACAAACCGAAGCATCAATCGTGCGTTGAACTTCTTCTATAGTTCGCCCCGCTGCCCAATAAATGTCTTTTAAAAAGTTCTGTATAAACGGAACATCGAGTTTTGTTTTATCTGTAGAGATGGCTACCATTATTTTTTGTTTTTTTAGCCACAAATTACACAAATTCTCACAAATTTCTTTTTAATATTTTACTACAGATTAATTGATTTTCACAAATTAAATCATTTTAATACTTTATCCCGATAGCTATCGGGAGTGGCAAAATAATTTGCGAAAATTTGTAAAATTTGTGGTTGTTTTTTTAAATTTTATATAAAATTGGTTTTGATGGACTCGCATCATTTTCAAACGAAGCGATTTGAAGATTTAGTATGTAATCTCCATCTTCAATTTCGTCTGAAACGTAAATCATTTCTGTAATTGTGGCATTAAATCTTGCGTCAGAATTTAGATTATGCGTGTCCTTAACATTCCAAAAAGCTTTATGAGCCAATAATTTTCCTTCGTCATGTTCTTTATCAACACTTGGAAGATCAATCAGTAAATGCTGAATTTCGCTTTCGCGGATGAAAATCGCGGCATCTTCAGACAAATACGGCGGATTGGTATTCGAATATTTACGAGACTTTTTTTCTTTTTGATTTGGAAGCGTTCTAATGATTAAAGCTTCATTTGTCACATTGAGCGAAGTCGAAATGCTAAAGGCTTTTTGAATTTGTTCTTTTGTAATTACAAAATCATCTCCAATTTTTTCAGGTTCAACCGTAATCAATTTAGCAAAAAAGAAAAACTGCTTCAACGATTGGTTGATGCTGTAAAAATCATTCGTAATATGCCCTAGACATTCCGTATGCGTACCATGTCCATGCGGATTGAAGAAAATATTATTGAAATTCGTAGACGATTTTCCTTCTGAAACTTTACCGATCCAATCGCCAAAAACGACAGGTTCAATTGACGGTTTTTCGATGTACCATGCAATTGGGTTTTCGTCAGTATTGGTTAATGGAATGGAGATATCAATAGGTTTTGATAAGTCGATTTCGAAGTTGTTGATTTTTGCTAACACAAATTTGGTTTTTATGCCGCAAAGACGCTAAGTCACAAAGTTTAATAATTTGAGCCTTTGTGCCTTCGTGGCTAATTTTTATTCATCCAAATTTAGATAAAATAAATCTGAAGCAATTCCATCCGTTAAAAATTTTCCTTTTGGAGTTGGTTTTAGAATATTATTTTCGATCGAAAGCAAATCGTCGTTTAAGAATTTTTGAGATTGTGCTAATAAGTAGTTTAAATATTCTGATCCAAATTCCTTTTCAATTCGGTCTAAAGAAACGCCCCAAATAGTTCGCAATCCTGTCATAATATATTCATTATAACGATCTGAAATAGTTAAGACTTCTGTTTCAATAGGAAGTTCATCGTTTTGAATTGCTTTTAAATACAATGAATTATTTGCAATATTCCAGCCTCTTTTTTCGCCGTCGTAACTATGTGCAGAAGGTCCGATTCCGATATATTTTTTGCCGAGCCAATAAGCTGAATTGTTTTTAGAGAAATAGTTTTCTTTTCCGAAATTCGATAATTCGTAATGAATAAAACCATTTTTTTGAAGCATTTCAACCAAAATCATAAAATGGTTGGATGCGACTTCGTCTTGAGGTTCAGCAACTTTTCCGGTTTGAATTAATTTGCTTAAAGCTGTTTTCGGTTCAACCGTTAAAGCATAACTCGAAATATGCGGAATACCAAAATCTAAAGCGGTTTGGATATTCTGTCTCCACATTTCGTCACTCATTCCAGGAATTCCATATATCAAATCGAGTGAAATATTATCGAAATATTTGGTTGCTTCTTCAAGACATTTTTTTGCTTCCTCCGAATTATGAGCACGATTCATCATTTTCAAATCTTCTTCATAAAAAGACTGAATTCCAATGCTTAAACGGTTTATAGGACTTTTGGATAATTCAAAAATTCGTTCCGCAGACAAATCATCTGGATTGGCTTCAAGCGTAATTTCGGGATTTTCGACAACTTTATAATTTTTGTAAACTTCAGAAATTAAAAAGTTGATTTCATCATTCGATAAAACAGAAGGAGTTCCACCACCAAAGTATATCGTTTCAATGATATTGTCACCCTGAGCGGAGTCGAAGGGTTTGCGCACAGCAATTTCTTTAGCCAAGGCCAAAACCATTTCATCCTTCTTCTTCATCGAAGTAGAAAAATGAAAGTCGCAATAATGGCAAGCCTGTTTGCAAAAAGGAATGTGAATATAAATGCCGCTCATTTTTTAATTAGATAATTAGATAATGTGTCAATTAGATAATTTATTCGTTCTCTAAAGAATTATCAAATTGTCACATTGACTCATTTCTTAACTCGATCTTCATTTTGTTTCACAAAAGCGTCCCAACCCGAATAACTCTTTCCAGAAACAACTTTTCCTGAATTGAAGTGATGACAAACCGCAGCCGCCAAACCGTCTGTAGAGTCAAGGTTTTTTGGTAATTCTTTTAAGCCTAAAAGCTGTTGGAGCATTTTGGCAACTTGTTCTTTGCTCGCATTTCCGTTTCCTGTAATGGCCATTTTTATCTTTTTAGGCTCATATTCTGTAATCGGAATACCTCTTGAAAGTCCCGCAGCCATAGCAACGCCTTGCGCGCGTCCCAATTTTAACATCGATTGCACGTTTTTTCCAAAGAAAGGCGCTTCAATTGCAATTTCGTCCGGACAATGTGTTTCGATTAATTCGATAGTTCGCTCAAAAATGATTCTTAGTTTTTGGTAGTGATTATCGTATTTGGAAAGTTGCAATTCGTTTAACTGCAGAAATTCCATTTTTTTATTGATTACTTTAATCAATCCAAAACCCATAATTGTGGTTCCAGGGTCAATACCTAATATGATGCGTTCTTGTGTCAATTTTTTTAATTGTAATAATAAGAGAATTTATTTTCTACTTCATTTTTGGAAATATCCGATTTAATTACTTCATTTTTATCATTTATGATTGAATATTTTCCATTCTTCAAAACATAAAATTCAGTTTCTTTTTTCTTTGAAAAGAGACTCGGCTCCAAATAAATTTTTTCGTACGCAAAAGGAATTACCTGTTTGTTTTGAATCGTAACAACACCGTATTTACCATTTTTAGATAGAATAATTATTTTATCACTATCATAAAAAAGACTGTCATAGATTACTGGAATAACGGTTTTTCCTTCTCTAGTAATTAAACCATGTTTGTTATTTTTTGTTACGAAATGATAATTTTCACCAGGACCATATTCAACCCAATTGGACATTTCACTATATGCAAAGGGGATAATTATTCTTCCTGCTCTGTCTATAACGCCAAATTTATTGTTTTGTTTAGCAATAAATCTATTTTTTGTATCGTAAAAGCAAGGAGATAAATTCTGAAAATCAAAATTAAAAATTGGTTTTAGATTTTTGTCAATCACTCCATATTTGTTGTTTCTTTTTATAACATAATAATCTAAATCTCTTCTGTCGACTGAATAGATTGATTCATTTTCAATTGGGTAAGTTGTTTTGTTATCAGAATCGATTAATCCAAATTTTCCTTTATACTTTACAATTGTATTGTAATTGCTTCCAAAATCTTGAAATTCATCATAAATAACGGGAATTATCAATTTTCCTTTTGTATCAACCGCACCATATTTTCCATTCAAATCCTGAACGTGATAGATTTTTTCAATTTTTTTATTTAAACGACAGTAATCAAAAGAGAAGTCTTTTATCTTGTCGTAAATTTTCTTCCCATGTTCATCGAGTAAAACTAGATTATTGCCTTTTTTAGCAACAAAAATTTCAGATTCATGATAGGATTCTTCAGGATGTTTTATGGTATCATATTCTAATTTTACTCGCTCTTTTCCAAATTCATCAATGATTCCGTATTTATGATTTTTAGAAACAATGGCAATTCTGTTAGTATTGAATCTTTCCCCATTGTTATATTTTCCGAAAGGAATCACTTCTTTTAAATTTTTGTCCAAATAAGCAATTTGTTTGTTTTTTCGAACTAAAATTAATCCATTCTTCCAAAAGGTACTTTCGCTTTCTCCGTTAATATTAATATTAGTTAAAGCAATTTCATCATAAATAAAATCAGATTTTTGCTTTCCAAAGGAATCAAAAAAAGCCCATTTTCCTTTTCTATTCAAAGAAATTAAACTGTCTGCTGTACCTTCGTTTGCGTTTTGATAAATGATAGGAATTATTTCTTTTCCTTGTTTATTTATAAAGCCATAAAGTTTATTTTTCTCTACCAGAGCTAATCCTGTTTTTTGAAAATAGGTTTCATCTTCAAATTGAATGGGAATTACAATTTTTCCGTTTCGATCAACAAAACCATATTTATTGTCCTTTTTTACACAAGCTAAATCTTGACTAAACAGATTAATATCATCATAATCAAAAGGAACAATTATATTTTCATGAATGTCAATGTAACCATGTTTGTTCTTTAATTCGGCTAATATCATTCCTTTCTCATCCAATGGATTGAGAAATTTATATTTTCCTAAAGGAATAATAATATTTCCTTTTTCATCATTATATCCCCAAGAACCTTTGCCCATGATTCTAACATATTGTTTTGGCATATTATTATCAATTTGGCTACATGAGATCAGTAGCACTAATAAAAAAACAAATATGATGCGTTCTTGTGTCAAGAGAGTTTTTGTTTCAAGTTTAAGGTTTCAAGTTTAGAAAATTGACTCATTTTCTCACTTCCTAATTGCCACATTTGATTACTTTTGCGGCATGATTTCAATTCCTCACAAAGCTAAGCAATTCCTAGTTCTTCTGGCCAAACTTTTAATTGTTGGCGGCGCATTTTATTTTATTTATAATCAGTTGGCTAACAACGACAAATTAGACTGGCAGAAGTTTATTGTTTTGTTCAAGAAAAATCAGTCGGTTTTAGGGATTTCGTTTATTCTTCTTTTGAGCGTTTTGAATCGTTATTTCGAGATTTTAAAGTGGCAGAATCTTGTACAAGTTATTCATAAAATCTCTGTTTACGAATCTACAAAACAGGTTTTAGCAGCATTGACAGCAGGAATTTTTACGCCAAATGGAGTAGGAGAGTATGCTGGAAAAGCATTGTATTACCCAAAATCTGAAGCCAAAAGAGTTGTTTTTTTAAACCTGATTTGCAACGGAATCCAAATGATTCTAACCATCATTTTTGGGATTTTCGGATTGTTGTATTTTAATGCTGAATTCAATGTAATTACAACTAAAACAGTTCTTATTCTTTTTGGTGGATTTGTACTGATTTTGATTCTATTATTCTCCATTAAAAAGATAAAAGTAAAAGGTTATTCGATTGAAAAACTGATTCATAAAATCAACGAAATTCCGAAATCGGTTCATCAAAAAAATATCTTTTTAGGAATCTGCCGCTATTTGGTTTTCTCGCATCAATATTACTTTTTGTTTTTAGGTTTTGATGTCGATCTTCCTTATTTGACTTTAATGGCTGCGATTACTTCGGTTTACTTTTTGGCTTCGTCTTTGCCAACTTTTCAGTTTTTAGATTTTGCGGTGAAAGGAAGTGTTGCGATTTATTTCTTTGGAATTTTGGGTGTAAACGAATGGATTGTAATTTTCATCAGCACTTTAATGTGGTTTTTGAATGTAGTATTGCCAGTAGTTTTAGGAAGTTATTTTGTACTGAATTTTAAAACCAAAAAAGTAGAATGATTTTTGGATTTTTCGCAATATTAACCATTTATATTTTAAGCATTTCTTTGCTGATTTATGGTTTTTTTAAAGTGAAGAAATATCAAATAACGGATTTAAAACCGCAAACTAGTTTTACGATTATAGTTCCGTTTCGAAATGAAAAAGAAAACCTGCCTATACTTTTAGAGAGTTTTTCAAACTTAAATTACCCGACAGATTTATTTGAAGTGATTTTAGTCGATGATAATTCTAAAGAAAAATTCCAAGTTTTAAATTCCAAATTCCAAGTTTCGATAATCGATAACCTCAGGATTTCAAATTCTCCAAAAAAGGATGCGATTACAACGGCAATGCAACATGTGAAAACCGATTGGGTTATTACAACTGATGCTGATTGCACTGTTCCCGAAAATTGGCTTTTAACTTTTGATAATTACATTCAGGAGAACAAAGTTTCGATGTTAGCTAGTGCTATAAGGTATCAATGTGAAAACTCATTTTTAGATCATTTTCAGCAATTAGATTTGACAAGTTTGCAAGGTGCAACTATTGGAAGTTTTGGTTTGAATAAAGGTTTTATGTGTAACGGAGCCAATTTGGCGTACACAAAATCATTGTTCGAGAAACTGAATGGCTTTGATGGAAACGACAAAATAGCGAGCGGAGATGATGTTTTTTTACTGCAAAAGGCTATTGAGAAATTCCCAAATGAAGTTCATTATATAAAAGCTGATGAAACAATTGTTATAACAAAGCCAACCGAAAATTGGAAAGCATTATTTCATCAAAGAGTTCGTTGGGCAGCTAAAACAAGTTCGTATAGAAGCACTTTTGGTAAATTCTTGGGTCTGATTGTTTTCTTCGGAAATTTGAGTTCTGTAATTGGATTTTTCTTTATGCTTTTCGGAATTTGGTCTTATCCAATTTTTGTACTTTTCGCCTTTTCTAAGTTTGCAATTGATTGTGTTTTGCTTTCAATAACCAATCAATTTTTGATTAAAACCAGAATAAAAAGCCTTTTATTGAGTAGTTTGCTGTATCCGTTTTTTAGTTCGACTGTTGCCCTTTATAGTTTGTTTGGTTCTTATGAATGGAAAGACCGACGCTTTGCAAAATAAATTAACCATTTAAGTTATATAAGAAATTTAAGTTACGTAATCCTTTCAGTTGGCATGGTACGCATCCCAATTTTAAATGAACTTATATAACTTATATGGTTTAGAAAAACTATTTCTCGTCTTTTGCTTTTAGAATGACAGGTAAAATAAATTGTGTTTTTACTGGAATTCCACGTTTTATAGCTGGATTTACTTTTGGGAAATCGACTAAGCGAGCATGCAGAATGCTGTCGATTTTTATCGTGTCATACGCTACTGAATCTTTAGGAAACTGAGGTTCAAACTTCATGGTTGAATTTGGAAAAACAGTTACTTTTACTTCGATCGTGTCCAATTCTGGGTATAATATAGATAGAGTATCTACGTTTAGTTTTTCTTGGATAAGGCTTGACATGACTTCAAAAAAACATTGCTGACGAAGTTTTTTATCGGCAATTTTTTCGCAGTTAGGAACAGAAGGATATTCATCAACTTCTTTCCAGTTGATTGATTTTAACTCTTTTTGAAGTAATTCTTTTTCAGACGGAACCTGCTTCTCAAAATATTGACAAGAACTAAAAAGAATACAAATAAAAAAAGGGAAAAACTGCCTCAAAGTTTTAAAATTGAATGAATGAACAAAAATACGATTTTTTTGCGAAGCTTACCGATGTTTATGGAGCTTCTGTACTTTAAAGATACATATTTTAAGGTTTGTGCGAAAAAAAATAAAGTAGTAATTTGTAAAAATAAATTGATAAAAAAGATATGGATTCACTTTTAGTTCTCTTAGGGTTTATATGTGTAATTGTTGGCGTTTTTGGGAGTTTTCTTCCTGTTTTACCAGGATTGTCAAGTTGCTGGGTAGGACTATTATTGCTGTATCTAACCAAAGCGGTAGAAAACAATTATTGGGTTCTGGGAATCACTTTTGTTTTGATGGTAACGATTACAATTTTAGATTACGTGATTCCATCTAAGGGAACCAAAAAATTTGGCGGGAGCTCTTATGGAGTTTGGGGAACCAACATTGGTTTGATTGTTGGGATTTTGGCGCCAATTCCGTTTGGAGTTATTATTGGTCCGTTTGTAGGCGCGCTTGTTGGCGAATTATTATACGATTCTCAAAATCATAAACGTGCCTTAAAAGCGGCCACAGGTTCTGTTTTAGGATTCTTGGCTTCGAGTTTTGTGAACTTCTTTTTTTCAGTAATTTATCTCGGTATTTTTCTGACTATACTTTGGCAAAATAGAGCATTAATTTTCTAAATGGTAATTTTGACCTTAAGCTTTTTCTTATATTTTTGATTTTTTGAAAAAAACTCTTAAAATTTTAAAAATAATTTTTGTATCTTATAAGTTACGTCAAGCTTTATATTTGCTCATTTCCTTATTTTTTGAGGCTAAATGCTTGAAAATAGACCACCTAAATTTTTAACTTAATTTTTGGAAATGTTAAAATATTTTATATTTTTATCACGATAATCGATGAAAAGCCTCACTTTATCGGTTATTTTAAACAAGTATAAATAATCATTTTTTAAGTTATGAGTATGACCCCAAACCTACAAATTGAACTTAGACGCTTTATTTCTTCTAATGTTGTCTCCAAGTTAAACAAGTTTTATTTTGAAAATGATGCACTTTTAATCAAGGGAATAGACGTCTCGATCGGCACAATCTTGATGGGACTCTATAACAAAGCCGAAGAATCTGATTTTTATTCTGAAATTGTTTCACTAATCCAAGAAGATTCCACTTTCTATCAAGAAGTAGATTTTAATGCAGGAAGAATTTTATCAGTCGATGACTGTTACCGTTTAGAAGGAAATATACTGCTGAAAGAATTATTCTCCAATAAAAAAGGAAGAATTTCAGAAATGGTTTCTAACGAAGTTGGTATTAAAAGCGAAACAGCTAGAGAAATACTTAACTTTTCTGCACTACTTGTAATGTCTTACTTAAGATACAATCTACAACTTATAGAAAGCTTAAAACTTCTTTTAGAAGATCAAAAAAGAGACATTTTAAACAGCATTCCTCCCGGAATCAAAATCATCCTAGGTTTTTCAAATTACGAAACAGTAGAAGATAAAAACCAATCAATCGGAAGATCTATTTTTACCCTTTTCGGACATAATTTCTTTAGTTTTTAAAAATAAAAAATCCCATTTTCAAGAAGAAAACAGGATTCATTATAATTTAGATTTGAAGAACGATTAAACGTTTTTCAAATTGATAATTTCTTGATCGGTCAAAAAGCGCCAGTTTCCGCGAGGAAGATTCTTTTTGGTCAATCCAGCAAACGAAACACGATCAATTCGTAGTACATTATACTCGAAAGATTCAAAAATAGCACGAACCACTTTTACGTTAGCAGTACGCAGTTTAAGGCCAACTTCGCTTTTTGGCTCATTATCAATATAGCTTACTTCTTCAACAAAAACGCGGTGTCCGTCAAGAACTAAGCCTTTGCTGATTTTTTCTAAATCTTCAAATTTCAAGTTTTTGTCCAAAGAGACTTGATAGATCTTAGACGATTTTTGATTCGGTAGTGTAAATTTACGAATCATATCAGTATCGTTCGTAAACAATAGCAAACCAGTTGTATTCTTGTCCATTCTTCCAACAGCAGCAATTTTTGCATTTGTAGCACCACGAACTAGCTCTAGAACGTTACGGTATTCCTGACCTTCATCAAGAGCAGTTGTAAAGTTTTTAGGTTTATTCAATAAAATATATTCTTTCTTTTCAGGAGTAAGCGTAACACCGTCAAAGTTTACAACATCATTTAGTTTTACCAAATAACCCATTTCAGTAACTACATTACCGTTAACTTTAACGTTTCCAGACTGAATATAAATGTCGGCATCACGGCGAGAGCAAACGCCAGAATTAGAGATGTATTTGTTCAGACGAATTTCATCTGAAGCTTTTTGTCTCTTTGCTGGCTGATTTTGTTTTCTGAATTTTTCAGCAGCAGCTTCCTGAGCAGCTTTAACTTCAGGTTTTACTTTTTTAGGCCCTTGCGCGCGCTTAGCCATAGGAGGTTTTGGCTTGTTAGAGTTTGATCGTGAGCTATTTGGTCTCGATCCGCCTCTTTTATTGTTGCCTTCCTTGTTGTTCATAGAATCATTAATTTGTGCAAAGATAGTTTTTTCCTGCTAATAAATCTTAAGTTCAATGTTCTTAGATTAATAGCACTTTATTTTAAGATGTTCAGGAGCAATACAATTGGCTTTTTTTTGAGACATGGTTTCCCGCTTTTCGTTTCAATTTTTTATTTTTTAAAGAAAAAAATAAAAAGATTTCCACTTCAAACGAAGTTCACTGAACTCCAATTAAAATAAAAGTTAAGTGAAGTAATCGGGGCTAAAATCAAACAATTGGCTTCTTTTAATTATGTTGTTTTGCAGATTTAAACAAAAAGAAAAGTTTGCTAATCTGTGAGAGACAAAAATTAGTAATTAGAAATCAATTCCTTTCCGTGCCATAAAACACTAGGGTTAATTAAGACGATGCAGAAAACACCAGAAACAATTAGGAATTTTAAAACGTTATGAAGCCTTAAAAACTGCTCTTTAGAATTTGATTGCCATAAATAAATCAGGAAAAAAAGTAAAACGCCAAAACAGACATAAAAATAAATGTCCATATAACCAACGTCATGTATATTGACCAAAACATAAACAGGAACAATGGTCAAAACAGTCAAAGCTGTAATAACTTGTTTTGAGATTTTTTCGCCATATAAAACAGGAATTGTTCTATAATCGTTTACTAAATCGCCTTTCAGATTTTCAAGATCTTTAATCATTTCGCGAATTAGTAAAAGTAAAAACAAGAAAACCGCATGAGCAGAAATCACTACAAAATGACTCATATGATTTTCGATTTCTTCAAACGAAATTTTATTGTAGAAATACAGTAAGATGGCAAAAAACGGAGTTACAGCAAGCAATGCTGACATTAGATTTCCTATAATTGGATACTTTTTAATTTTATGCGAATAAAACCAAATCATGAAAATATACACAGAAAAGAATAAAAAAGCACGCCATGACACTATAGAAGCCATTAAAACTGCTAGGAAATTTAAACTGAAATAAACATTCAGTTTTGTTTTCTGACTTACCAAACGATCGAGCATCGACTTGGTGGGTCTGTTTATTAAGTCTTTCTGGCTATCGTAAAAATTATTGATAATATAGCCCGAAGCAATTGTAATAGCAGAAGCAAAAACAATCAGAAACAAATAAAAATCGAGCAGAATATCCAGTGCTCGAATTTCTGGTGCCAATATAAAAATCGCCGATAAATATTGTGCTAAAACTATTATTGGAATGTTATAACCTCTAACTACAGAGAACAAACTAACAATTTTCATTATTAAAAGTTTATTTTGTCTGCTCAGCATTTCTTATAGGTTATAGTTTTTAGAGTGGTAATTTAAGGTTATTATTTTTTTTAGAAGAATTAAAGCTTGTTTTTTAATAAAACTTTAGAACCGAATCCTAATTTTCTAATGCAGGCCAAAGCTTGTTTTTGAGAAATATCAATATCTGTAATGTCTTTCTTTTCAACGAAAACTACAGATCCACTCCACGGATTTGGCGCATCTGGAATAAAAACGGCAAATTTGTTTTCGTTTATCTCTTCAATTAGAAAAGCAAATTGCAATCCAGCGTCTGTTGGAACAAGAATGACCTTTAAATCATCTTTAGATTCAAGCCCCATAATATTTTCATTCATATTTTTCATGAATGAATATCCTGGAACAAAGCTCAAAATTCCATCTTCTAATTTTTGAACCAAATTTTTGGCTTTGGCAGTTTTGGCCAATAAACCCGCAAGAAAGCAAATAAGAATTATGATTATTATTCCAACAAGTTCTTGAAGAGCAATTCCTAAAACATGTATTCTAGGAAGGTGTTTTGCAAGCGGAAGCGTGATTTTTTGAATAATGCCATAACCTTTTTCCAGAATAACAAGCAGTACAACTAGTGGTGCCAAAAAGAGAATTCCTCCTAAAAAAGTTGCTTTAATTATTTTAAAAATACTTTTCATAATAAATAACTTTTTAGGATGAAAACTTATGGGAATCTACTCAAATAATTTCTGGGTTTAAAGCATTAAAATTGGTAAACTACCTCTAGCTTATAATCTTTCAAAGCTGCTTTTGCGCGTTCTAAATCTTCAGTAAATCCAAGGATATAGCCACCGCCTCCAGAACCGCAAAGTTTTAGATAATAATCGTTAGAGTCAATTCCGTGTTGCCAGATTCCATGAAATTGCTCTGGAATCATTGGTTTAAAATGATTTAGAACAACTTTAGAAAGCTTTTTGGTATTGGTAAACAAAGATTTCATATCGCCATGCAAGAAGTTTTCTACGCAGGCATCTGTATATTTCACAAACTGATTTTTAAGCATCGCACGGAAACCTTTATCTTTTAGATTTTCCATAAAAATGCTAACCATTGGAGCTGTTTCTCCAACAATTCCTGAATCTAATAAAAAGACAGCACCTTTTCCGTCAAAACTTTGTGTCGGAATTCCAGTTGCTTCAATATTATCTTTTGAATTAATCAGGATAGGAATGCTCAAATAGCTGTTTAGAGGATCTAAACCAGAACTTTTTCCATGAAAAAAGCTTTCCATTTGAGAAAATATATTTTTTAAGTGTAATAATTTTTCGCGAGTTAGGTTCTCTAGAACAGTAATTTTGTTTGTAGCGTATTTGTCATAGATAGCCGCAACAAGTGCACCGCTGCTTCCAACACCATATCCTTGCGGAATACTAGAATCGAAATACATTCCAGTTTCGACATCATTCTGAAGCGTTTCTAAATCGAAAGTAACCAATTCTGGCTGCTGAGTATGCAGAACTTCAAGATAAGAAGCAAAACTTCTCAAACTTCTGTTAGATGCAATTGCTTCTTCAGTAGGTTCTTCGCTTTTTTTCAAAGCGCCATTATAAAAATTATAAGGAATAGAAAGTCCTTTAGAGTCGCGGATAATTCCGTATTCTCCAAAGAGTAATATTTTTGAGTAAAATAATGGTCCTTTCATGGTCTATTTAATGTCTTTCTTAATTTTATTTGGGTTTTGCCTAGTGTCGAAAATATTATGAATCCTGATTTCGTTTGCACTAAAACTATATAACAAACTAGATTGTTTGGTTATAACACATTTTCGATATTTCTTATTTACGGATGATTTTGGAAAAATTTCTGGATTCATCATCATTATTGAAATTGCTCTTTCAAATTTGATAATAAACAGCTTTTTTGATTTTTCTGACCATCTTGCTTCAATGAACTTTAAAACTGAATCTAAATTTTTCTCCGCTGTTTTTGAAAAACTTACTTTAAGATCCACTATCTGTATTTTTTCATAACATCCTCGTAGCTCGTAAATTCTCCTCTTTCGAATTCTAATTCACTTTGAGCTATATCTTCTTTTTGTTGATCAGTTAAATCATCCCACCAATCTTTTTTATTTTTTCTAAGCAATTTTGCAATCGCCATAATAAGTGTAGGATCATTAGTCTCTTTCAACATCTCCATCGCCTCACGTTTTTCTAATTGAATATCCATAATCAAAATTTTAACTAAAGATACGCAAAATTATAATGCAATCGCACCTTCTCCAATTTTGTCGCAAATGTATTGACTATTCTGACAAAATACAACTAATTCGTCCTGAATAAATTGAAGTACTTTTTCGCTAACGTTTTCAGGATATAATACATGCACATTCGCACCAGCATCAAGCGTAAAACATACTGGAATTTGGGTTTCATTTCTGAATTTCCATATTGCATTTATGATTTGAAGTGTGTTGGGTTTCATCAAAATAAAATAAGGCATTGAGGTCATCATCATAGCATGTAAAGTCAGTGCTTCACTTTCTACAACTTTGATGAATTCTTCTAAATCTCCGCTTTCAAAAATGGCAATTAATTTATCCAGATTTTCATGTGCTTGAGCAAAACGTCTTTCTGCATACGGATGATTGTGCATTAAATCGTGTCCAACGGTGCTCGAAACTTGTTTTTCGCCTTTGTCAACCAATAAAATGGTGTCTTGATAATTCTTGAAATTTTCATGAATTGTATATGGAAATTCCACACCAAACAAATCAGTGCTTCCTTCGATATTTGACTGATTTCCCCAAACTACTACATTCCCTTTTACGCTTCGGCAAGCACTTCCAGAACCTAAACGAGCCAAAAATGAAGCTTTTTGATAGAAATAATCATAGGTCATTTCTGGGTTTAACAATTTTTCCAAACTCATAAAATTCATTGCCAATGCTGCCATTCCAGAAGCCGAAGAAGCAATTCCCGAACTGTGCGGAAAAGTATTCTGCGTATCAATCGTAAAATGATAATCCTTTAAAAACGGCAGATAAACCTCAACTCTTTCCAAAAACTTCTGAATCTTTGGCTTGAAATCTTCTTTTGGTTTTCCTTCAAAAAGTAAATCAAATGAAAAACCATTTGTCCCGCTGAGCGAAGTCGAAGCGTCTTTTTTAGAAAAAGCCAATTTCGTAATGGTTTTACAGTTGTTAAGCGTAAAACTAACAGAAGGATTTGCCGGAATCTGGTTTTCTTTTTTCCCCCAATATTTTACTAATGCAATATTGCTTGGAGCGCTCCACTCAAAGTTCCCGTTTTCGATTGTTGAAGTATATGGATTTGGTATAAAATCGGCTGCTGTTAACATGAATTATAAAATTTTGGCAAAGATAACTTTTTCATTTTTCACCATATAAGTTATTTAAGAAATTATAAGCGGAATTTGCTAAAATGAACTTATATCACTTATATGGTTTAAATTTTCTTTTGCCTATTTTTGAATTCAAAATTTGATGTCATGAATAAGTTCGTAAAAATCGCTATAGCTTTAGTAATTTGTTTAACAGTAGGATATTCTGCGGGAGTGGTTACAAAACCAAGTATTGAGACTTGGTATGTCATGCTGGAAAAACCAGTTTTTAATCCGCCGAATTGGATTTTTATGCCCGTTTGGACAGTACTTTACATTTTAATGGCCGTTGCAGCAGCGTTAGTTTGGGACAAAATTAAAGTAGAGACAGAAGAAGTTAAAAAAGCTTTGCTTTTCTTCATTATTCAATTGATTTTAAATTCAATTTGGTCTTATTTATTCTTCGGATTAAAAAATCCGATGTTGGCTTTAATCGAAATTGTGCTTTTATGGCTGATGATTTACGAAACGTATTTAAAATTTATCAAAATCAATAAAACTGCGGGTTATTTATTAATTCCTTACTTAGCTTGGGTTGGGTTTGCAACAGTTTTAAATGCCAGTATTTGGTGGTTGAATAAGTAAAATTTTTTAGTTTCAAGTTTTCTTTGTTTCAGGTTTCAAGTTTAATTCTTTACATATATGCTTTATGAATAAATTGAAGTTTTTCGTTATTGTTTTGGTTCTATTTTCCTTAAAGACCTTTGCTTGTTTAAATGGCGAAACTAAAATTTTAAAAAATGGAGCATATGCATATCAAGATTATGATGGTATTAACCCTCAAGGCCATAATTTTTTCGAAGGAGATTTTCCAAAATTGATAATTGAACTTGACAGTTTATATAAAAAAACAAAAGATTTAGATTATCTATCTGATAAAGGATATCTTTTAATTGTTCTGGGAAAATATGATGAAGCTCTAAAATTATATCTGAACATTGAAAAAATTAAACCTAATAGATATTCGACAGCATCTAATTTAGGGACACTTTATGAATTGATGGGGGAAAACCAAAAAGCCTATAATTGGATTAAGAAATCTATTGCTATTAATCCTAAATCTCATGAAGGATCAGAATGGCTTCATTTGAAAATATTAGAAGCTAAAATCAAGAATTTAAAGGATGTTTCAGGTCAGTTTTTAATTAATACAAATTTTGGAATTTCACGCGAACCTAAAACGAAATTGTCTAAAAACGAAATTGAAAAATTAGCACAGTCGATTTATTTCCAAGTAAATGAAAGAATGTCGTTTATAGAACCAAAAGATAAAATCATTTCAATTTTACTCTTTGAACTTGCAAATCTTGCAGAATTATTAGGAAAAAATAGCAGTGCGCTTGAGACTTACAGGACTGCTAGAAAATATGGTTACGAGGGAGATTTAATTGTGGAAAGAATGATAAATAGTTCCCAGAGCGAAATTAACTATTATCGTGAAAGAGCTCAAAGTTATGGCTCTCAACTTCGGGCTTTAAGAGAAAGCAAAGGGAACATATATTCAGGTTATATATCTCAAATGGAAATAATTATTGTTATCCTTTCGGGCGTAATACTAATTTTATTAATTGCTTTTGTTGTATTTTTTATAAAATGGAAGAAGCTGAGAAAGTCTACTTCAGCTTCTTAAATTCTTCATTTTTAGCATATAAAAAATCCATTGTATAAAGCAAATTTTTCTTTTTTAGAATAATTTCCGATTGCGGATCGGCTGTACAAAATTCTAGGAAAAGAGCTTTTTCATCAGGATTTAATTTTAAATCTTTCGTAAAGAAATCTAAAGGACAAGTTGATTCCACGAATGTTTTGAAATCCAATTCAGGAGTTTTCTTTTTAGGTTTTTTATTGGCATTATCATCTTTTTTAAACAAACTTAAAAGGCCTGCTCCCATAGCGCCAAAATTCATTCCATTTGAAATGGTGCCGTCATAAACTCCCGTATATTTTCGTAAATCACGAGATGCTCTCTGTAATGCAATTGAATCTGAAACTTCTGCAGCTGGACCTACGTGAGGGAATTTTATAGTTGTGATTAAGACCTCATCTAATTCTTCTGGTTTTAGAATCATATTCACAACGATGTTGTTTTGATCTATATTTTCCTGAGAAATTTTAAGTCTTTTAAAAAAGTAATCTTTAGAGAAAAACAACACACTATCTTGCGGTCGTACCAGAATCGAAAATTCGCCGAGTTCGTTTGTTCTTGTGCTGGTCTTGGCAGTTTTATTAATTACTTCTACTTTATTAAGTGGAATGTTTTGTGAAAGAACTTTTCCAGTTAATAGTTTTTCGGATTGAGAAAAAGTGAGTTGATAGGTGAAAACAGAAATTGTGGTAAGTAATTTTACTCTCATATAAGGATTAATTAGTTGAGAGTAAAATTATTAGAATAGTCTTAACGAAAACTTACAGAATCTGTAAATTCTTGTTAATAAGCAATTTTGCTTTTTTGAATGAATTTTTCTAATTCACCATTATTAAACAAAATAGGTCCGTGGCCAAAGCACAATATTTTGGGGTTTAAAGATGCAAGTTTTAAAATTGATTTTCGATTGGTTTCCTTATCAGCGGTAAATAGATGTGGAGGTTCGTGCAATCCGACTTTTGTAGTCAGCAAATTCATATTGGTCATCACATCGCCAACGATCAAAATGCCGTCTTTTTCCCTGAAAAAAGACAAATGACCACTCGAATGTCCTGGAGTTTCAATAACCGTAAATCCTCCAATTTGATCACCTTCTTTTAAGGTTTTAGCAACTGAATGTCCTTTTCCTGCCCAGAAGTTTTTCTGAAATTTTGAAAAAATATGATTCGGATTTGGGTATTCTGTAAATACATTACCGCTTTCAGCAAACTCTTTTTCAGCGTCACTACATAAAAGCGGAATATTTAGTGTTTCACAGATTATTTTACTGCTCCCCTGATGGTCGGCGTGGGCGTGCGTCAATGCGTGTTTTGTAACGGATTTTTCTTTTATTGATTTTAATATTTTATTAGAAGAAGTTCTAATTCCGGCATCAATCAAAACATCTTCAATCAAATAACAATTTATGGCGTTTCTTGGAAATAAGGGAATTTGGTAAACGTCTTTGGCAATATTCTTCATCTTTTTCAAATTTTATTTTGACAAAGATTTAAATTCCGTTTTTCAACTCACTTGATAAATGTTAAGAAATATCCTGACGGATCCTGCTTAGTGATTCGGGAGTAATTCCTAGAAAAGAAGCGATATAAATTAGAGGTGTTCGCTGTATTATTTTGGCTGGAGCCGAAATTAAAAAAGTTTGGTATTTTTCTTTTGCCGGAATCATTTGAAGTTTTAAAACACGATCTGCCATGCAAAGATAATTCTGCTCGGCGAGAATTCTTCCGACACGTTCCCAATTTGGAATTTCGTTATACAAAAATTGCATTTTTTCAAAGGTAATCGAAAGCACTTCGCAATCTTCAATACACTGAATATTTTCAAAAGAAACCGATTGATTTATAAAACTTGAATACGAAGCGATAAAACCATCATCACAGCTTAAATAAGTTGTAATTTCTTTTCCGTCTTTTAAGTAATAAACACGCGCCAAACCTTCAACAATAAAAAAGATTTTACTGCTGGTTTTTCCCATTGAAGAAAGATATTCTTTGGCTGTAAATTTCTCATATTCAAAACAAGAATCAATCGTTTGGATTTCTTTTTCAGAAAACGAAGCGATTGCTTGTATTTGTTTTTTTAAAGAAGGATTCATGATTTTATAAAATAGTAATCAGTTCTAAAGCATTATTAATAACCACTTTTGCTCCACTAGATTTCAATTCATCTTCGGTTCTGTATCCCCAAGTTACGCCAACCGGAAACATATTTGCGTTTAAAGCCGTTTTCATATCAATATCAGAATCTCCAACAAACAGGATTTCTTCTGGTTTTAAATTCCATTTTTTACTAATTTCAATCGCCTCAAACGGATTTGGTTTTTTTAGTTCTTCTGTACTTAAACCAACCGCTGTGTCAAATTGTTCAGGAAATAATTCATAAGCTATTTTCTTAGTTAACTCGTCGGCTTTGTTGGAGAAAACTGCCATTTTGATGTTTTGTGAAGTCAAGTTTCCTAATAGTTCTACAATACCCTCGTAAGGTTTTGTTTTTAGCGTACAGATTTTAGTGTATTCATCAACCATACATTCAAAACAACTTTCGATTTCATCATCAGAATTGTTTGTGGCTGGCAATGCTTTGCTTACCAAATTTCGTAAACCGCTTCCGATAAAATATTGGTACGTGTCGTAACTATGTGTAGGATAATTTAGAGCAGTAAGCACTTTATTCATCGCATCTGAAATGTCGTGTAATGAGTTGACCAAAGTTCCGTCTAAATCAAAAATAATTCCTTTAAATTTCATTCTATTAAATATTTTGAGCCAGAATAAACCCGCTCGTCCAGGCATTCTGAAAATTAAATCCGCCGGTAATAGCGTCTATGTTTACAATTTCCCCAGCAAAATAAAGGTTTTCGTGAATTTTGCTTTCCATGGTTTTAAAATTGATTTCTTTTAAATCGATTCCGCCAGCGGTTACAAATTCTTCTTTAAAAGTACTTTTTCCGTTGACTTTAAATTCGGCTTTTGTTAATTGTGAAGTCAGATTCTGCAATTGGGTTTTAGACAAATCTGCCCATTTAGTCTCTGAATCAATTCCCGAAGCCAAAACCAGACTTTCCCATAAACGGTTTGGAAAGTCAAAAGGTGATTTTTTAGAAACCGCTTTTTTAGCGTGTTCCTGTTTTAAATCTTTTAGGGTTTTCTCAGCATCTTCCGTATCAACGTCATTTAACCAATTAACGAAAATCGTAAATTGATAATTTTTATCATGCAGAATACGTGCGCCCCAAGCCGAAAGTTTTAGAATTGCGGGTCCGCTCATTCCCCAATGCGTAATTAATAAAGGTCCTGTTGATTCCAGTTTTGTATCTTTTACATGAACAGTAACTTGTGCTGCAACTCCTGGTAATTCTTTAATTCGCGAATCTTTGATGTTGAAAGTAAATAGGGAAGGAACGGGGCTTACAATTGCGTGTCCGTGTTCTTGAAGCATTTCCCATATTTTTGGGTTGCTTCCCGTTGCCATTACTAATTTTTCAGCAGCATAATTGTCTGTTTGTGTATCTATTTTCCAATGGTTTTCTTTTTTGAAAATCGACTGAACGCTTTGACCCGTTAATACTTTTATGCCTAATTTTTCAGTTGCTTTAAGGAAACAGTCAATTATGGTTTGTGATGAATTAGAAACAGGGAACATTCTGCCGTCTTCTTCGATTTTTAATTCTACGCCGTGTTTTTCGAACCATTCGATCGTATCTCCAGAACAAAATTGATGAAAAGGCCCGCGAAGTTCTTTTTCTCCGCGAGGATAAAATTTTACTAATTCGTTTGGTTCAAAACAAGCGTGTGTAACATTACATCTTCCACCGCCAGAAACGCGCACTTTAGAAAGCACTTCTTTTCCTCTTTCTAAAATGGCGATTTTCAGTTTCGGATTTTTCTCTGCAATATTAATTGCGGTAAAGAAACCTGCTGCGCCTCCGCCAACGATTATTATGTCGAAATTTTTGATCATATTTTTTTTGGGTTGCCACGAATTACACGAATTGGCACTAATTTTTTTAGCTAGATTTTTTCTTTAACCACAAATTGCACAAATTTTCGCAAATTAATTATTGCGTTTAAATTTGTGAAAATTTGTGCAATTTGTGGCAAAAAAACTTTTTATCTGTGGCTATTTTTAAACTTTATATTTTGTCTGGATTATCAGAGATAATTCCGTTGACTTTATAACTTTTTACTTTTTGAATGTCTTCTTCGGAGTTTACTGTCCAAGGTAAAACCAGAAATCCTTTTTCCTTAATTTGATGAACATTTTCTTCATTCAATAAATGAAAATCAGGATGAATGGCTTTAGCTTTTATTTTTTCGGCGAAAGCCAGAGCAGTATCTATATTTTCTTCTGTTAAAACACCAATCGGAATATTTGAATTTAGTTTTGCTGTTTCCTCTAACATATTCCAATCAAAACTTGAAATGATGAAATTCTCGTATTTCCAGCCTTTTTCAATGTATTCCTCAATTAGCGCAACAACTTTTGGAGCAGTTTCTAAACCTTTTAATTCGATATTGATTAAACATTTTTTGTCAACCAAATCGAAAACTTCATTTAGCGTTGGAATTTGATATTTTCCATCAATCAAAAATGATTTTAATTCTGCTAAAGTAAAATCATTTACAAGACCTTTTCCGTTGGCTGTTCTGTCGATGGTTTGGTCGTGAATTACGATTATATGTTCGTCGGCACTCAAATGAACATCGAGTTCAATTCCGTCTGAATTTAGGTCTAAGGCTTTTTGGAAAGCTTGTAAAGTATTTTCAGGTTCGTAGGCTTTGGCGCCTCGATGTGAAATTTTTAGCATTTTGCAGTGTTTTTTCTAACCGCAAAGGTCGCAAAGTTTTACGCAAAGGGCACAAGGATTATAAAAAAAGTTAGCCACAGATTATTAAGATTAAAATGATTTTTTTTCCTTCGCCACGAATTTCACCAATTTTCACCAATTTAGATATGATAAATTAATTCGTGAAAATTCGTGTAATTCGCGGCGAAAAAATCTGTGTTAATCTTAATAATCTGTGGCCAAAAAACTTTGCGAATCTTCGTGGAAATTTTCGTGTTTCTTTGTTGAAAAACCTTTAAATCTTTTCTAGTAAAACAATGTCAAAATCATTATCAATAATTACTTTTCCATCAATAACTTCAACTTCTTGATTTGAATAAGTGTCTTTAAGTTTTGTTCCGTTTGGGAAAATATCACCAACAGGAAGTTCTTTTCTGCCTTTTGGTAAATCTAATCCCATAACTACTTTATCTGTAAAAGAACCTTGAGTAAAAGTTCTTGAAAAAGTATAAGGATACGGATTAATCAGTTTATGAACGCCTGCTCCAACGGCAGGATGGTTTCTTCTGAATTGACCTAATTTCTGCCAATGCAAAAGTGTTTTCTGCGTTTCAGGATTGTTTTGAATATCATCCCAATTCATATTTGAACGCAAAGTGGCATCGCCCTGAGTTCCCTCAACAACTAAAGATCTAGCCGATTCATCTCCATAATAAACCTGAGACATTCCCGGAGAAAGAAATAGTTTATTGGCTGTTTCAATGCTTTTTGTTCGATTGGCATCGAAAGGCTGGCCGTCGTCATGTGAAGACATATAGTTGAGAACAGAATATCCTTTTAATTCATTATTTAAATGATTGGAATATTTAGAAAATAAACCTTCGTAATCGTTTTGCGCAGCATTCCATTTAAATTCAAAATTGATCATGCTGTTGAAACCGTTTTGGAAATAATTTACTTTTCGATCTCCAAAATCATAATCTTGACCACCGCTGATTCCGTAACCGTAAACTTCGGCAATCGTGTAAAAAGGATTTTGATCTAAAACCTGTAAAGGATGATGTTTTTTCCAAGTTTCGAATGCATAGTCGCATTCTTTTTTGAAGTCGGCCCAAACATTTTCATCGGTGTGTTTTACCGTATCTCCTCTGTAACCGTCAATTCCGAATTCTAGAATATAATCGGTAAGCCATTTTATGATGTAATATTTAGGCGTTTTCGGATAATTTGTTCTTTTGAAAAATTCATCCAATGACGCTATTTCTTTTTCATAACGACCTTCTTTTTTCCATTTTTCGATTAAAAAAGGAGGTAATTCTACATTTTGAGTACTTTCTGTTTTTACATCTGGAAGATTTTCTGCCAGAGTACATATTGTCGTATTTTCAAACGATTTGTAATCACAGACAACGCCGGTTCTAACCCAATCAGAAGGCCAAACTGGATCTTCGAGAGTTACTGGACCTGTGTGATTAATAACGCCATCCAAAATTATCCTGATTCCTTTTTCGTGTGCTTTTTTAACCAGATTGGCCAAATCTTCTTTTGTTCCAAAGTTTGGATCTAGAGCTGTCCAGTCTTTTGCCCAATAACCGTGAAAACCATAACTCAATCCAGTTCCTTCATCAACTCCGTCATGAATCTGCTCAACAATCGGCGTAAGCCAAATGGCATTGATTCCTAGTTTTTCAAAATAACCTGATTCGATTTTTTTAGTGATTCCGATGATGTCACCACCTTCAAATCCGCGTAGTTTTCCAGGAGTTTTGGTTCGGTTAAAATTGACGTCGTTGGAAGTGTCTCCGTTGTAAAAACGATCTGTAAGCAAAAAATAAACATTTGCCCCTTCCCAAACGAAAGGTATTTTCGAAGTAGTATTCATTGTAACTGATTTTGAGCCAGAACAACTCATTGTTAAGTATACTAAAGATAAAAAAAGGAAAGTGTATTTTTTCATTTATTTCAAATTTAACGAAGATTTATAATAAAGGTTTGCCACAGATTACAAGATTAAAATGATTTTTTAAAATCTGTGATAATCCTTTAATCTGTGGCAATAAAATTTTAAACACATAGAATCATAGATTTTTCTTTGTCTAAAAAGTTAGAAAAAAATGACTAGTCATTAACACATAGTTTTACGTTGATATAACTATGTTTTTTTAAACAAGTGAAACGCCTTTTATTCAGCTAAGAAAAACTATGTCTCTATGTGTTTAAATAAAAGCTTTATTCCAATTCTAAAACCAAAGCTGATTTTGGTTCCAATGTAATTTCAGAAGCTAAATCGAATGTTTTTCCTGTGATAACATCTTTACCAGATTTAAAGTTTTTGATGCTTTCTTTGAAACGAGCTGTCTTTACAATTTGCTCTTTTGCATTGTTATTGAAAACGACCATAACCGTTTTATTATCAGTATATCTGAAATACACATAAGTATTGTTTTCTGGAATGTAATGTGTCATTTTTCCGAAATGAACTGCTTCGTTTGTTTTTCTCCAGTTGAATAATTTTGAAGAGAAATCAAAGAAAGCTGCTTGTTGAGCAGTTCTTCCTTCTTTTGTAAAAGCGTTGTTTTTATCTCCAGCCCATCCGCCTGGGAAATCCTGACGAATATCGGCATCTCCGCCTTTACCTTTATCACCGCCCATTCCGATTTCTGAACCGTAATAAATCTGCGGAATTCCACGAACGGTTGCCAATAAAGTCATAGCCAGTTTGTATTTTGACAAATCATATTTGAACTTTTCGTTCATACGATCTGTATCGTGATTTTCGGCGAAGACCAAAATGTTATTCGTGTTTGGATATAGAAAATCCATTGCAAAATTGTTATAGAATTTAATCAATCCGCTGTCCCAGTTTGGCTCATCTTCACTGAAGGCAGAGGTGATTTGGCTTTGAAGCGTAAAATCCATTACACTGGGTAAATTCGAATTGTAGTTTTCAATTGCACCAATTTTACTGTCTTTCTGCCAAAAAGCTAAATTCGCCTGATTGTGCATCCAGATTTCGCCCACAATATTAAAGTTTGGGTATTCATCTGTAATAGATTTTGCCCAATTTGCCATTGCCGTTTTATCCGAATAGTTGTAAGTGTCTACTCTGAATCCGTCAAGGTTAGCAAATTCAATCCACCAAATAGCATTTTGAGTCAAGTATTTTGCAACTAACGGATTTCTTAAATTCAAGTCAGGCATTGAAGGCACAAACCAGCCGTCAATACAAACTTCCTGATCGATTTTTGAAGCGTGAATATCTGTAATTACTTCACGTCTGTGGTGTGTTTGTGTGTAATTTTCAAATTGGTTAAGCCATGATTTTGTTGGTAAATCCTTCACCATCCAGTGTGTAATTCCCCAGTGATTCGTAACATAATCCATAACCAGTTTCATGTTCTTTTTGTGCATTTCTGCAGAAAGACGAGCGTAATCATCATTCGTTCCGTAGCGGGGATCGATTTTGTAAACATCAGATTGTCCGTACGTATGATACGAATGCTGTTTGTCGTTGTCTTCGCATAAAGGCGTACTCCAAATTGTCGTTGCACCAAGAGACGAAATATAATCTAGATTTTTGATGATTCCTTCGATATCGCCTCCGTGACGTCCGCTTGGATCTTGACGATTTGATTTTTCAGTTAATGAAGCATTGCTGTCGTTTTGAGGATTTCCGTTGGCAAAACGATCTGGCATAATTAAGTAAATCAAATCCGATGCATCATAACTTTTTCTTTCTGCGGAATTGGCTCTTCTTTCTTTCAGAACATATTTTTGTTTAAAGGCAACTTTATTATTGTTTTTGAAAGAGAAAACTAGTTCAGAAGCTTTTACATCTTTTGTATCGATGGTTACGAAAAGATAATTTGGGTTTTCTGTTTTCTCAACGTTTTTAATCACAACATTATTAGAAACTGAAGCTTCGTATTGTGCAATATTTTTTCCGTAGAACATAATCTGCAGTTCCGAATTTTTCATTCCGGCGTACCAAAATGGTGGTTCCACTTTTTGGATTTGCGCTTTCGCGGAAGCGGAAAACAATAAGACCAATAGAACTAATTTATAGATAAATGATGTTTTTGGGTTTTTCATAGTAATAAGAAATTATTCTTCATTGTCAGTTCGAGCGGAGTCGAGAACCTTTGCAGCATCTCGACTCCGCTCGATGTGACAAAAAGATGTTGATTAAAAAAAAGACAAGTAATCTTGGGGGTAATTACTTGTCTTTAAAAATTATTTGTTTTCGATAATGCTTATCGCATAACCTCCTCCTGGAGCAGAAAACTGAGATAATTTTGATTTATTAGTTACAGCAATTTTCTTGATAGCATAAGCTTGCGGATTTGTTTTGTAATGCGCATCTTTTGCATCAGCATAAATTGTTGCTGTGTATTTTTTACCTTTTTCAAGGAAACTGAAATCGATGTTTGACGTACGAGGAGTTTCTCCGTTTACGTTTCCAACGAACCAGTTGTTTGTTCCTTTTGCTTTACGCGCAACTGTGATAAAATCACCTGGTTCAGCTTCAATATATTTACTTTCTGACCAGTCTACAGCCACATCTTTAATGAATTGGAATGCATCTGGAAAACGGTTGTAGTTTTCCGGAGTATCAGCTGCCATTTGCAACGGACTGTACATCGTAACGTATAATGCCAATTGATTTGCAATTGTACTGTTTACATGCGATTTGTTATCCGGATTCATTTTGCTGATATCCATTTCGAAGATTCCCGGAGTGTAATCCATTGGACCACCAATTAAACGTGTAAATGGTAATACCGTAACGTGATTTGGTTTAGAACCTCCAAAAGCTTGGTATTCTGTTCCTCTTGCTGCTTCGTTTCCAATTAAGTTCGGATATGTTCTTGCAATTCCTGTTGGACGAACTGCTTCGTGAGCGTTCACCATAATTTTGTAATCAGCTGCTTTTTCGATTGCATATTGATAGTGATTTACAATCCATTGGCTGTAGTGGTTTTCACCTCTTGGCAAAATATCACCTACGTAACCGCTTTTTACAGCATCATATCCGTTATCGTTCATGAATTTGTAAGCTGCATCCATGTGGCGTTCGTAGTTACGAACAGATCCTGAAGTTTCGTGGTGCATGATGATTTTTACACCTTTAGATTTAGCATATTCGTGTAAAGCTTTTACGTCGAAATCTGGGTAAGGAGTTAAGAAATCAAAAACATAATCTTTAGAATGTCCAAACCAGTCTTCCCAGCCTTCGTTCCATCCTTCAACCAAAACAGCATCGAAACCATTTGCAGCAGCAAAATCAATGTATTTTTTCACATTAGCATTGTTTGCTCCGTGAGTTCCGTTTGGTTTTGCTTTTGAAAAGTCAGAAACTCCCAATTGAACTGTTGGGAAATCGTTAGTATATGACCAAGAGCTTTTTCCTGTAATCATTTCCCACCAAACACCAACGTATTTTACTGGTTTAATCCAAGAAGTATCATCAATTTTTGATGGATCGTTTAAGTTGTACGTCATTTTTGAAGCTAAGATTTCTCTGGCATCATCGCTTACCATAATCGTTCTCCAAGGAGAGTGATTTGGCGCCTGCATATGACCTTTGTCTCCTTTTGCATCAGGAGTTAACCAAGATTCGAAAACTAAGTTTTTATCGTCTAAATTCAAGTGCATGCAAGAATAGTCAATCAAAGCAGCTTCGTGTAAGTTGATATAGATTCCGTCAGCTGTTTTTAACATCAAAGAAGTTTGAACTCCTGTTGGTGAAAAAGATTTTTGAGAAACGTTTGCCGTGTATGCTTTTTGAGATAAACCTCTAATTTCAGATAATTTTGATTTTGTATAATCATATTCCTGAGTGTCATAATCTCCTGGAATCCAGAAAGCAGTATGATCTCCAGTCATGGCAAATTGAGATCTTTCTTCTTTGATTACAAAGTAAGTAAGATTCTTTTGGGCTGGAAATTCATATCTGAATCCTAAACCGTCATCGAATAAACGAAAACGAATTACAATTTGTCTGTCAGTACTTTTTTGGTTTAAAGTAACTGCCAGTTCATTATAATGATTTCTGATGTGATCTACTTCTCCCCAAACTGGTTTCCAAGTTTCGTCAAAAGTTGAAGTTTTCGTGTCAGCAATTGTAAAGTCGTTCAATAAAGATTTTTTATCATCTTTAAGTTCAAGACCCAGTTTACTGGTTTTAATAACTTCTTTGTTTTTGTATTTTAAATTGTAAACTGGAGTTCCGTCGTTTTGAAGAGAAAATTCCATTACGAACTTTCCTTCGGGTGATTTTAACTGCTGCGCTTTTGCAACGGTGCTGAACGCAAACAAAATTAAACTTGCGAAAAATAAGTTTTTCATGTTTTTTAGATTTTAAATTTATAGTAACGTATTGGTGGTGTAATTGTTTTTAACACATAGAAACATAGATTTTATTTTAAAAAAAGAGAATAAAGAGAAACCTGTTTCTTTCACATAGCCAACTATGTTTATTTTAAATAAGTGAAACGCCTTTTGAGTGCTCTAAATCTATGTTTCTATGTGTTAATTAATTATACCTAATGGTTTATTGTATTAATTTATTTGTACAAATTTACTTGCAATTTCAGGTTTTCCGTTAACGATAATTGTTAAATCTTGATCGCCGTCTACAGTAAATGTTGTTTCGTTGTGATTTACAGCTACTTTCAGAATCTGGTTTCTGAAATTGATTTTAAACGAATAGCCTTTCCATTCTTTTGGAATTTTTGGAGAGAAATGAAGCTGATCATTTTTCACACGCATTCCTCCAAAACCTTCTACGATACTCATCCAAGTACCAGCCATTGATGTGATATGACAACCTTCTTCTACTTCTTTATTATAATCGTCCAAATCCAAACGAGAAGTTCTTAAATAAAAGGTATATGCCATGTCCATTTTATCTAAAGCAGCAGCTTGAATCGAGTGTACACAAGGAGAAAGCGAACTTTCGTGAACGGTAAACGATTCGTAAAACTCAAAATTGCGTTTTAATTCTTCTTTCGAAAAATGATCTTCGAAGAAATAAAAGCCTTGTAAAACGTCAGCTTGCTTGATATATGGCGAACGCAGCACACGGTCCCAAGACCATTTTTGGTTGATTGGACGCTGTGATTTATCTAAATCTTTTACAGGAACTAATTCTTTATCTAAGAAACCATCTTGCTGAAGATAAATTCCAAGTTCTTCAGAAATAGGGAAGTACATATCATCTGCCACTTTTTTCCATTCTTTGATTTCTTCAGCAGAAAGACTTACTTTATCCATAACTCTTTTGTGGTCTGCAGGATATTCTGAAGCTACTTTTTCGATTTGTTCTGCAGCAAAATCAATACACCATTTTGCAATATAATTGGTGTAGAAATTATTGTTGATGTTATTTTCGTATTCGTTTGGACCTGTAACTCCAAGGATTACATATTGGTTTTTATCTTTAGAAAAAGAAGCTCTTTGATGCCAGAAACGCGCAATTCCGATTAAAACCTCAAGACCTTTTTCTGGAATATAAGAGTAATCTCCCGTGTAGCGGTTGTAGTTGTAGATGGCAAAAGCAATCGCTCCGTTTCTATGAATTTCTTCGTGTGTGATTTCCCACTCGTTGTGGCATTCTTCACCATTCATGGTTACCATTGGGTATAAAGCAGCACCGTTTTTGAAACCTAAATTGTCTTTAGCATTTTCAATCGCTTTGTCTAATTGATTGTAACGGTACGTCAACAAGTTTCTCGCCACCTGCTGATCTTTTGTTGCCATGTAAAACGGTATGCAATAAGCTTCAGTGTCCCAATACGTAGATCCCCCGTACTTTTCTCCAGTGAAACCTTTTGGACCAATATTTAAACGAGAATCTTTTCCAGAATACGTTTGGTTTAATTGGAAAATGTTGAAACGAATTCCCTGTTGTGCTTTAACATCGCCTTCGATTGTAATATCTGACATTTCCCAGATTTTCGCCCAAGCTTCAATTTGGTTTTGAAGTAAAGTTTCGTAACCTAAAGCAACAGCAGATTTTATTGCTTTTTCGGCTCCAGCTAAGGTATTTTCGTGGTTTAAAGAAATGGCATAACCTCCAATTTTCTGGATAGTTGAGGTTTGTCCTTTTGCGATAATAGTTCCGTAAGTGTACTGAACTTTATCTACAGTTGAATCGATTGTTGACGGTGAAATATTTGCATTTTCTCCGTTAGCAAAAATCGTATTGTGCATGAAAGTCGTAACCTTAAAATGCGTTTTGAAAGTTTGAGCGGTTACAAAAGCTTCGTTTGTCCCTTTTTTAACCTCCAAAGGTTCCCAGAATTTTTCTTCCCAGTTGGCATCTTCATTGGTTACGCCAGCGTCGATATACGGTTTGTAAACGATTTTTGCATCTTTGTTTAAAGGTGTAATATCGTATTTAATTACTCCAGCTTCGTCTAAATCTAATGAAAGAAAACGACGAACGTTTACCGCGATTTCAGTTCCATTTCTCAAGACTGCTTCAAAAGAACGATTGTACCAACCTTCTTTCATATTCAATTCTCTACGAAAGTTTCTAACTTCGGTACAAGTATTTAGATCCAGATTTTCTTCGTTGATTTCGATATCTATTCCTATCCAGTTTGGAGCGTTAAGTACTTTAGCAAAATATTTTGGATAACCGTTTTTCCACCAGCCCACTTTTGTTTTGTCTGGATAGTAAATTCCTGCAATATAACTTCCTTGGAAAGTTTCTGCGGAATACGTTTCCTCAAAATTGGCGCGCTGTCCCATAGCGCCATTCCCGATACTAAAAAGACTTTCAGAAGATTTTACTCTCTCTGCATCAAATCCTTCTTCAATAATAGACCAATTGTCTGGTTTTATATAATCTTGGTTCATCTTTTAAATTAGATAATTCGGCAATTTGGTAATTCGATAATTGCCTTGGTTTCTTATTAACTTTTTACATTCATTTGAGTAATTGTTTCATTAGAATATTTGCCGATGAGCAACATTATCTCATTGACACATTTTCTAATTATCCAATTAACTCTTCAATAAAGCTTGTTTCGATTTGGGTAAAATCTTTAAAAATATGATCAGCTTCATGTAAAATTGTTTCCTCACCAATTCCCACACTTACCATTTCTGCTATGTTTGCTGCCTGAATTCCGGCAACAGAATCTTCAAATACGATTGAATTTTTTGGATCAATGTTTAATAATTGAGCCGCTTTTAAGAAAACTTCAGGGTCTGGTTTTGCATTGCTGACATCATTTCCGTCAACAATAACATCGAAGTACGTCAGAACGCCTGTTTTTTCTAGAATTGGTCTTGCATTTTTACTGGCAGAACCCAGTGCAATTCCTTGGTTTTTATCTTTTAATAGTTTTAGGACTTTTAAAACCCCAGGAAGAACCTCACTTTCATCCATGTCAACTAAATAAGATAGGTAATCTTCATTTTTTTGAATTAACCATTGATCTTTTTGTTCTTGAGTAGCTTGAACATTTCCTAACCCAAGTATAATGTCTAGCGAACGAACGCGGCTAACACCTTTTAGAAGTTCGTTGTCTTCGTGCGTAAAATTGATATTTAACGATTTGGCAATTTTTTGCCAAGCCAAAAAGTGGTATTTAGCGGTATCAACGATCACTCCGTCAAGATCGAATATGAATGCTTTTTTGCTCATTGTATGGAAAATTCTTAATTATGATTTTTGAGTAAAGTCGTCTACGTCTTTTACTTTAGAAACTAAAGCAGCAGCAATTAGAAAGCTAACTCCGCTAGTAACTAAGGCGTAAATAGCGTCTCCATTGTAAAGGTATTTTACGATTGGACCACCAATTAAAGCGTTTACAATTTGAGGAATAACAACAAAGAAGTTGAAGATTCCCATATAAACCCCCATTTTTTTAGGTGTAATTGAACCCGCAAGAATAGCGTAAGGCATTGCCAGGATACTCGCCCAAGCAATTCCGATTAAGATCATTGGCAGTACAACCCAGTCTTCATTTGGCATGAAATAAATGGAGATTAAACCAATTCCTCCGATAACCAATGAAAGAGAATGTGTTGCTTTTCTTCCAATTTTTTTAGCGATATAAGGCAAGAAAAACAAAGCGACAATGGCAGATACTAAGTTGTAAACGCCAAACAGGATTCCGACCCAGTCACCAGCGTCTTGATATTGCTGGCTTGATGTATCTTCCAATGGTAAACCGTAAATGTGGTGCGCAATTGCTGGAGTGGTAAAAACCCACATTCCGAACAATCCGAACCAAGAGAAAAACTGCACCCAGCTTAACTGACGCATTGTAACAGGCATTTTTGCAAAATCGGTAAAGATGTCTGTAATTTTTGATTTTTCTTCAGAATCAGAAATCGCATCATTTTGTGGATCTTCAAATTTTGCCAATTCTTCTGGTGAATATTCTTTTGTTGTGAATAACGTAACTAAGATTGAACCAATTAAAACTGCTGCTCCAATAATGAAAGATAACGTTAGGTTTAATGGAACGCTTCCAGGAACTGTGCTATTTGGTACGCCAAAATATTTCGTAAGAATGTATGGCAATGCAGAACCAATTACGGCTCCAAAACCAATTAAAGAAGTTTGGATGCTAAATCCTGCAGTACGCTGATCTGTCCTTAAATTGTCTCCAACAAGTGCTCTGAAAGGTTCCATCGCAATGTTGAAAGAGGCATCCATAATCATTAGCATTCCAGCTCCGACCCATAAGGCAGGTAAAACAGAAATGAAAATGTTAGCTTGCGGCATTAGAATTAATCCTACCGAAGCTAGAATGGCTCCCACTAAAAAGAAAGGTTTTCGTCTGCCGAATCTTCCCCAGGTTTTATCGCTGTAATGACCAATAATGGGTTGCACTATTAATCCCATAAGGGGAGCAATAATCCAGAACCACGAAAGTTCATGTACGTCGGCACCAAAAATTTGAAGAATTCTGCTGGCATTTGCATTCTGAAGTGCAAACCCCATTTGGATTCCTAAGAAACCGAAACTCATGTTCCAGATTTCCCAGAAACTTAATTTACGCTTTTCCATTATCGTAATTTGAAAAATTATACGATAAGCGCTTTGCTTATCAAAACTTTGTTTCTTTCGAAGTAAAACTAAAAGCCTTGACGGGCGTAAAATTATAAATTATTTTTTTATATATGCTAATAAAAAAGCCATAAATATTTTTTATGGCTTTAGAAAGTATTGATTTTAAGAAATTTAATCAGTGGATTCTCTTTTTATGAGATGAGTTTCTATGACTTCTGTAATGTAATTTTCAGTGTGCTCTTCATCCTCATTTTCTTCAGCTTCTATACGTTCAATAAGCATTTTAGCGGCTTTATTTCCCATTTTTTCACCGCTTTGACTTACAGTAGTAATGGTTGGAGTAGAGTACTTTGAAATAATTCCGTCTGTAAATGCAATGACCGCTAAATCCTCAGGAACTTTTAATCCCATTTTATTCGCAGTTTTGATAATAGTCACTGCGAAAAGTTCATTTACAGCGAAAACAGCATCGAAAGCTCTGGCGTGCAGAAGCTCAGAAATGGTTATTTCGCAAGTATCTACATCTTCAATTTTTATGATTAAATCTTCATTAAAAGGCAGTCCGTTATCTAATAAAGCTTTTTCGTAACCGTCAGTTCTTAATTTTCCAACACTTACATAATCAACTGTTGTTACGAGTGCGATTTTTTTACGTCCGCTGTCGATTAAACTCTGAACGGCTTCATATGCTGCAGATTTATCATCAATAATAACTTTATCACATAAAATATCATTGGTAACGCGGTCAAACATAACCACAGGCATTCCTTGATTGATAACTTCCGTAATATGGTGAAAGTCGCCTTTATATTGGGTTTCTTTAGAAAGAGACATGATAAAACCGTCGATACTTCCATTGGCTAACATCTCCATATTTAGAACTTCTTTATCAAAGGAATCATCAGATACACAGATTACTACGCTGTAGCCATATTCGTTCGCAACCTGTTCAATTCCGTTGATTACAGTAGAGAAAAAGTAGTGTACAATTTCGGGAATAATGATGCCAATACTCTTAGTTTTTCGGTTTTTTAAACTAAGGGCAATATTGTTGGGTTTATAGTTGTAAAACTTTGCAAAAGCCTGCACTTTTAGCCTTGTTTCTTCTCCAATTTCAAGGCTGTTTCTAAGTGATTTTGAGACAGTTGAAATAGAAACATCCAGTTCTTTTGCAATCTGTTTTAGGGTTATTTTTCGTTTCATGTAGTTAATTGAAAAAAATCTATTTAATAATAAAGGTATCTGAAATTTTTATAATTGACAATTTTAACGCTAAAAGATTACAAAATATAGAAAGTTTTCAACACTACCACGTTTTCGTAAAGCAATAAAAAATGTCTCTGGTTGAGCATGTTAATAAATTCATAATTTTGAAATTCGAAGTAAAATTAAAAACTTAACTAACATTCAAAAACTCAAAACTAATTTAAACAAAAAGTATGAAAACAATTTACAAAAAGTTGTTATTTTTATTCCTATTGTTGCCTTTTACAGTGTTGGCTCAGAACACTTTAAATGGTACGGTAACTGATCATACCACAGGTCAGCCAATACCGGGAGTAAATGTAAATGTTCAAGGTGCTGCAGGAGGTACCTCTACTGATTTTGATGGTAAATTTCAATTGCCTAATCTGAAAAATGGAGACAAAATTTTAGTTTCATTTATCGGATACAAAACAGAGACTATTGTATTTAATGGTCAAAAAAACTTAGCTGTTTCTTTAAGCGAAGATACAAATCAATTACAAGAAGTTGTTGTACAAGTAGGTTATGGTACTGTTAAGAAAAAAGATGCTACGGGTTCTGTTTCTCAAATTTCAGCAAAAGAATTTAACAAAGGTATTAACGTAACTCCAGAAAGTTTAATTGGTGGTCGTATTGCTGGTGTGAATGTTGTTGGAGGTGGAGCACCTGGAGCAAAAGCAGATATTAGAATTCGTGGAGGATCTTCATTAAGTGCTTCTAATGATCCATTGATTATTTTGGACGGACTTCCATTAAGTAATGCTGTGCCAAGTGGTGCTACAAGTATTTTATCTACGATTGATCCAAATGATATTGAATCTTTTACAGTATTAAAAGATGCTTCTGCGGCAGCTATTTATGGTTCTCGTGCGGCAAATGGTGTAATTGTAATTACAACTAAAAAAGGGACTAAAGGTGGTGTAAAAGTAAACTTCAGTTCTCAAGTTGGTATTAATACAGTTGCTAATACAGTTGATGTTTTAAGTGCAGATCAATTTCGTGCTTTCGTAAACGAAAAAGGAAGCGATGCTCAAAAAGCATTAATGGGAACTGCAAGCACAAACTGGCAAGATGAAATTTTCCATACAGCTCTTACAACAAACAATAATATCTCTGTAAGCGGTGCTTTATTTGATAAATTGCCGGTACGTTTATCTGTTGGAAATGTTGATAACCCAGGAATCTTAAGAAATACTTCTTTTGAAAGAACTACGACATCGATATCGTTAAATCCAGTTTTATTTGACAATCACTTAAAAATTGATATTAGCGGAAACTTATCTTTCAGTAAAAATCAATTTCAGGACGAAGACGCAGTTATTGGTTCTGCAATCAGTTTTGATCCAACTCAATCTCCTTACCAAGCAGGTTCTCGTTATGGAGGATATTTTGAATGGTTGGAGCCAAACGGAAATTTAGCATTATTACCTGCTAAAAATCCTGTTGCGAGATTAAATCAAGAAGATAAAAGATCTAAATCTACAAGAAAATGGGGTAATATTAGCGTTGACTATAAATTCCACTTTTTCGAAGATTTAAGAGTTGTTGCTGAAGCTGGTATTGACAGATTTGACAGTAGCGGATACAACAGACAAAGTACAGAAAGTGCTTTAGGATATCAGCCAAACCCTTTTAGTTCAGGGACTTGGGTAAATTTGGGTAACTATGATACTTATACTGATGACCTTCAAAACAAAAATTTAAATACCTATTTTGTTTATAGCAAAAATATAGGAAAACTTAAATTGGATGCTACTGCTGGTTATAACTACCAATTGTTCCAAAAAGAAAAATATCAATCAGGAGCGCTTACACAGCCTGCAGCTACAAGAAATGAGGATGTTATTACGGATCCAGACATCAATTTGCAATCGTATTTTGGTCGTGTGAATTTAGGTTGGGACAGTAAATATTTATTGACTTTAAACTACAGAAGAGACGGAACTTCACGTTTTTCTGAAGAAAACAGATGGGGTAACTTTATGGGAGGTGCTTTTGCATGGAATATTGCTGAAGAGTCTTTCTTAAAAGATAATGAAACGCTTTCTAGCTTAAAATTGAGAGTTGGTTATGGAACTACAGGTCAGCAAGATATTTCTGCTCAGTACGATTATTTAAGAAGAGTTACTTTAGGTACTGTTAATACTCAGTATGTATTTAATGGTGTTGTTTACAGAACAGCTAGACCAGAAGGATATAACCAAAATATCAAATGGGAAGAATTAGCTGAAATGAATATTGGGGTTGATTTCGGATTCTTAAATGATAGAATTACAGGTACTCTTAACTATTTTGATAAGAAATCATCTGACTTATTGGCTGATGTATTGGTTCCAGATGGAGCTAACTTAAGAAACCAAGGATTTAATAATATTGGTGATTTAAGAACAAAAGGAGTTGAGTTTAGCCTTCAATCTGATATCATTAAAAAAGATAATTTAACTTGGAATGTTGCTGTTAATGCTACATACTTAGATCAAAAAATTGAAAGTTTAGGTCAAACTGTTGAAGGTTTCCAAGGTTATGAGGTAGGAGATAACATTAAAGGTGGAAATGGAAACAAAGTTTTAATTAACACAGTTGGATCGGCTCCAAACTCATTCTTTGTTTACGAACAATTATATGATGCTAACAAAAAACCAATCGCTGGAGCTTATGTAGACAGAAACGGAGATGGTAAAATTGATGCTAACGATCGTTACAGATATAACAAACCAACTGCAGATTACACATTTGGTTTATTCTCAACTTTAAACTACAAAAAGTTTGATTTTACAATGAACTGGAGAGCAAGTTTAGGAAATTACATTTTTGATAACGTAAATTCTAACATGGGCTATTCTGATGCTGCTTTAAGAAGACAAACTGACTTGTCAAATGTAAGTTCAGATTACTTAAATACTGGATTTGTTTTTGAAGATAATGGAACACAACGTTACTTATCAGACTATTATGTAAAAGATGCTTCTTTTATCAAATTAGATAACGTAACTCTAGGATATACTTTAGATAAATCTTTATTAAAAGATGTTTCTTTAAGATTCTCAGCTGGTGTTCAGAATGTTTTTGTACTTACAAAATATGATGGATTGGATCCGGAGAAATTCAACGGAATTGATGGTAACGTTTACCCAAGAGCTAGAACGTTCTTGTTTGGAGTAAATGCAAGTTTCTAATAAGTACATTGAAAAACAAAAATTTAAAACATACAAAATGAAAATATCATTTAAATATATATCTTATTTTTTCCTATTTATTTTAGGAATGAGTATGACGCTTACTTCGTGTACTGACGATTTAAACGTGACGCCAAAAGATGATGATGAATTTTTATCGGAAACTTTTTTCGAAGACCCAGCATCTTACAAGCAAGTTTTAGCAAAATTATATGCTGGACTATATGTAGGAGGAAATGATGGTGATGGACAAGCTGATATTGCTGGTCTTAGTGGGGATTTCAGTAGTTACTTGCGTTTGCTTTTTGTAACTCAGGAGTTTACTACAGATGAAGCAATAATTGCTTGGGCTGATGGTACTTTGCCTACATTGAACACTCAGACTTGGTCTCCTAATAATGAGTTTTTATACGGGACATATTCTAGAGCATCTTACCATATCAGTTTGGCAAATGAGTTTTTAAGACAAACAACAGAAGACAAATTAAACTCAAGAGGTGTTGATGCAAGTCTAAAAGCTGAAATAGCAACTTTTAGAGCTGAAGCACGTTTCTTAAGGGCTTTCTCTTATGTGAACCTAATGGATTTATTTGGTAATGTGCCAATTACGACTGAAGCAGATCCTGTTGGTTTCTTTTATCCAGTGCAAAAATCAAGGGCAGAAGTTTTTGCTTTTGTAGAGTCTGAATTAAAAGATTTAGATAGCAGTCTGCCAAATGCTAGAACTAATGAATATGGAAGAATTGATAAAGTTGCTGCTAAATTTTTATTAGCTCAAATTTATTTAAATGCTAAAGTATATACAGGAACGGAAAGAAATAATGATGCCGCAACAATGTGTACTGAAGTAATTAATTCAGGATATACTTTTGCAAATATACCTTATCGTAATTTATTCTCTGCTGATAATGACAAAAATGGAGCTCAAAATGAATTTATTTTCCCAATTGTCAGTGATGGAAATGCTATTAGAGCCACTGGAGGCGGAATGAGTTTTATACTTCACGCTTCTATCGGAGGAAGTATGGATGCTGCTGCACAAGGCATGGATGGTGGATGGCAGGGAATCAGAGCTCGTAAAGAGTTTATCGGATCGTTTGGTGCACCAACTAGTTCTTTTGATTTCTATCAAACTAAAAGTAAAAACTTAGTAACTAACACTGGTATTTTAGTTAATAAAGATGGTCAAGCATTTGATTCAAGTGACAGAAATGAAACTCAGTCAGGTTATAATGCAAATAATACTTATGTGTTCAATTTTGTAACTGGAAAAATCACTTTGAATGGTGTTGAAGTTCCTGCTCCAACTGGATTTAATAACGCTCCTGTATCTTTAGGAAAACAACAAGTTTGGGGAGATAAAAGATTATATTCTTATACACCTGGTCAAGCATTGGATATTACTAATATAGGAACCTTTACAGATGGTTACGCAATAACAAAATTTACAAATATAAAATCAAATGGGACAGCTGCTCAGAGAACGGATATACCAGATACAGATTTTCCAATGTTTAGAGTTACAGATGCTTATCTAATGTATGCAGAAGCAGCTGTGAGAGGAGCAGCTTCAGCAAATATCGGTACGGCAGTTGGTTATATCAATCAAATTAGAACAAGAGCAAATGCTCCAACAATTACAGCCGGAGATTTAACGCTTGATTTTATTCTTGCGGAAAGAGGAAGAGAATTATATTGGGAATGCCATAGAAGAACTGATTTAATTCGTTTTGGGAAATTTACAGGAGGAGATAAAATCTGGCAGTGGAAAGGCGGCGTTCAAAATGGAATTTCGACTGCTTCAACAAGAGATCTTATGCCAATTCCTGCTAAAACAATTCAGGCAAATCCAACTTTGAAACAAAATCCAGGATACTAACATCTAATCGCACTTAAAAATGAAAAATATATATAAAATTTTAATCGCATTTATTGGTGTATTGGCAGTTTCATGTAATGCTGATGCTGTAGATGAAAGACCAGTTCTTGATGCGGTTACAGCACCAGAAATTACAGCGCCAGCAACAGGGCAAAACTATATTTTGGATGTTGAAAAAGCTGGAGAAGAAGCAGCTAAATTTACTTGGTCAGCTGCAGAATACTCAACTTCAGTATCTGTAAAATATACTTTATTGATTGATAAAAAAGGCGGTGATTTTACTGCGGCTAAAACACTTGGAACGACTGCTAATGGAGTAAAAGAAGTTTCGGTTCTAGTTAAAGATTTAAATCAAGCGGCTATTGATCTTGGAGGAAAACCTGAAGTGGCAGCAATGTATGATGTTAAAATTAAGTCAGATGTTGCTGGAGGCTTTGCACAAGTTTCTAAGGGTATTATAACAATTAGTGTTACTCCTTATGTTGGAAAAGTTGATTATAATTTTTCTGACTGGTATTTAGTTGGAGATGCAACCGCTTCGGGTTGGGATAATAACAAAGGAAATCAAATTTTATTTAGAAGCGGAACTAATGCTAACGAATATACTTTTACGGGATATTTCAAAAAAGGATATTTCAAAGCTATTAAAAACTTAGGAAATTGGGCTCCAATGTATGGAGGATCTGCAGGTTCTTTAGTATATAGAGGAACAGAAGCAGATCAAGATCCGCCAAGTATAGAAATACCTGCTGATGGATATTATAAATTTAAAATGGATGTTCAAAAGTTAACTTACACATTAGATCCATATGCGGCTGGTGCTGGGGCAACAACTTATTCAACAGTAGGAATTATTGGAAGTGCTACTTCTAAAGGTTGGGACGCTTCAACTCCAATGGTAAAATCAGCTTTCAATGCGCATGTTTGGACATTAGGAGTTACATCTTTGAATGATGGAGAGGTTAAATTTAGAGCAAATGATGCTTGGGATGTTTCATGGGGAGGAAAAACTCCTTTCTCTGGAGGAGGAACTGGTGATAATATACCTGTAGCAAAATCTAAATACGTTATTTATTTCAATGATTTAGACGGAAGTTATGTAATGATTCCTAATCAATAAGAACTTCAGTTAATAACTGAAAAAGGGCTATCTCCAGATAGCCCTTTTTTAATCAAACTAACTAACCACACAAACCACGAGATTATGAAAAAAACATTACTATCAATATTTTTATTGATGGCAGTAACCGTTTTTGCCCAGCCTCAAACAGTTACTTATTCAATAAATCCTTCTACTTTTGAAGATACATCATCTATTACTATTACTATAAATGGCAGTAGTATTAATGAAACTTCATGGGGAATCAATGGCACGAACGCATTATATCTGTGGTCGTGGTCATATGATGTAAATGATACTAATCAATCGGATAGTCCGTCCAACGGGACTTGGACTTCATCCAACGAAGCAAGTAAATTTACCTATAACGCAGGAACTGATACTTATACCAAAACAATTACACCTGCTACATATTTTGCAAGAAACGGAATAGGACGAATTGGCTTTTTGGTTAAAGCGAAAGATGGAACAGGAGATAAAAAATCGCAAGATATTTTGGTTGAAGTCGGATCTTTCCAAGTTACTTTGACTTCTCCGGTTGAAAATAGCACTTCGATCATCAATTCTGGCTCAAATTTTACTATTAGTGCAACAAACACAGGAGGAGCAGGTAGTTATACTTTAAAAGCTAATGGAACAATAATTAATACAAATGCCAGCACTTCAAGTTATTCTTATACACATATCAATATTACAGGAAACCAAAGTTATGAATTAGTTGCAACTCAAGGAACGACTACAGTTTCTAAAAAATTTTCTGTTATAGTAAATCCAAATACAATATCTCAGGCTATGCCAGCGGGTATGGTTGATGGAATTAATTATAATTCTTCCGATGCTACAAAAGCGACTTTGGTTTTGGACGCACCATTAAAGGACTTTGTTTATGTAGCGGGAAGCTTTAACAATTGGCAGCCAACATCTGTTTACGCTATGAAGAAAGACCCGTCTTCAGGAAAATTTTGGTTAGAAATAACTGGCTTAGTTTCAGGTGTAAATAATATGTATCAGTATTGGGTTGGTGATGCAACGCCGTTGGCAAATTCGCCATCTTTAGTAAAAGCGGCAGATCCATATTCTACTTTAGTATTATCTCCTTATGATGATCCTTCAATTCCAGCTGCTAAATATCCAAATATGCCTGCTTATCCTGCGGGGCAAAATTTTGAGGTTACGGTTTTGAAAACAGGGCAGACTCCTTATAATTGGCAAGTGAGCAATTTTGTAAAACCTGAAAAGGAAAAGTTGGTAGTCTATGAGGTTTTGGTTCGCGATTTTGATGCTTCAAGAAGCTATCAGGGTTTAATTGATAGAATAGATTATTTTAAAAACTTAAAAATCAATGCTATTGAATTAATGCCTGTAATGGAATTTGAAGGCAATGAAAGTTGGGGGTATAATACTTCTTTTCATATGGCATTAGATAAGTTTTACGGAACGTCAGATAAATTAAAAGAGTTTATTGATTTATGCCATCAAAACGGAATTGCTGTAATTCTTGACGTTGCGTTAAATCACGCTTTTGGAAGAAATCCGATGGTCAGAATGTGGATGAATGATCCTGATGGAGACGGTTTTGGTTCGCCAACTGCGGAAAATCCATATTTTAATACTGTAGCGAAACATAGTTATAGTGTTGGAGAAGACTTTAATCATCAATCTTTAAAAACACAATATTATGTAAATCGAGTTATCAAACATTGGATTGAAGAATATAAAATTGATGGTTTCCGTTGGGATTTAACCAAAGGATTTACGCAGGCTTGTACAGCTTCAGATCAAACGTGTACAAACGCATATCAACAAGATAGAGTGGATGTATTAAAAAAATATGCTGATTTTTCTTGGGCAATTGATCCTACACATTATACTATTTTTGAGCATTTAGGGACTGATGTAGAAGAAAAGGAATGGGCTAACTACAGAGTAGGAGAAACACCAAGTAAAGGGGTGATGATGTGGGGGAAAATGACAAACGAATACAATCAATTGTCTATGGGATATGCTTCTGAAAGCAATATTTTTAGAATGAATAGTGCAAACCGCGGATTTGCTGCCAATCGTTTAATGGGTTATGCAGAAAGCCACGATGAGGAACGTCTGATGTATAAAAATGTGCAATATGGAGCTTCAAACGGAAGTTATAATGTAAAAACATTAAATACAGCTTTATCAAGAATGTCTGCGATTGGGGCGGTTTCTTTGTTGATTCCTGGCCCAAAAATGATTTGGCATTTTGGAGAATTAGGAATGGATGATTCTATTTTTAGCTGTAATAACGGAACTGTAAATGATGAATCGTCAACTACTCCAGGAGACTGTAAATTAGACACCAAACCGCAACCGCAATGGACAGAAAATTGGTTGGGTGATTCTAATCGAAACAAAATTTACAACGATTGGGCTAAGATGATTACCCTTAAAAAAGCAGAGCCTGTATTTTTAGGGACAGCAACAATGGCCAATACGACTACTTTGACGGTTAATATCAAAATTACGAACAGCAATTTGACTTCGGCTCAGCTTAAAGATGTTGTAATTTTGGCCAATTTTGAAACAACTGCACAAAATATGATTCCAGGATTTCAATATACAGGAGCATGGTACAACTTAATGGATAATTCAACGATTAACGTTACCGATGTAAACGCTCCAATAAGTTTGGCTCCCGGAGAATATAGAATTTATGGCAATAAACAGGCAAATTTGGCAATAGAAGATTTTGAAAAAGGAAATCAAGTTAGTTTATACCCAAATCCTGTTGCCGATTATTTTACTTTAGGGTTTAAAACCTCAAAAGTAGATATCTATTCTATTACAGGGCAATTAGTAAAAACATTTAATACAAACGGAAATACAGAATATCAATTCTCAGCGAGTAGTTTAGCTTCTGGATTATATCTTGTAAAGACGTTTGACGAGAATAATAAAGTTCGCGTTGTGAAGTTTATTAAAAATTAGGTTTGGTTAGTAATTAAAAAGGGCTGTCTAGAAATGGACAGCCCTTTTTTGCTTAAAGTAGTTTTTTGTAATATAAATGTGTTTTTTTCGAGGTGATTAAATAAGTCGATGGAGTTTTATGTTTTAACGATAATTGTTTTTTTCTTTTTTCTTTTTCGGATTATTATATTCTCCAATTAAAGAATAATATCCAAATGTTCCCAAGCCCATAACAATAAGCGGCGTTAGTATAAATAGAATAATTACACCAAATACTAAATCGTCCTGCTGGTCTGAAAGAAGTTTTGGCAAACCAAATTCAAACACGCAAAAATAGGCAGCCGCCGCTGCTAAAGCAATCCATAACGCCCCTAAAACTTGTTTAATCGCATTCATTTTTTTGTAAATTTTAAAGGTGAGTAATTTTGTTTTTGTTGTCAATATAAATCATTCCAATAACAAAGCAGATTCCAGCAATAATTATAGGATACCATAATCCGTCCAAATAAAAATCGGCTTTGCCTGCTGTTTTGGCGTGTGATACAAAATAAGTGGAAATGGCAGGAAGCAATCCGCCAAAAATTCCATTTCCTACATGATAAGGAAGAGACATGGAAGTATATCTGATTTTAGTTGGAAACATTTCTACTAAAAATGCCGCAATCGGACCATAAACCATTGTTACAAATAGCACTTGAATAAAAACCAGAAGAATTAAAGTCCATTTATCGTTTGAATTAATATGAATTGAAACACTTGTCTGTGCATCTTTTTTGTCCATGTACGTTTTTTTCTCCGTTACGGTTGTACCATCAGTATATTTTTTTTGAGTTGTTGTAATAGTACTTCCATCAGCTTTTTTTTCGCTTTTTTCAATTGGATTTTGTACTATTTCCGTTTTCTGGTTGATGTCTGTTGTATTGTACATCATTTTATAAATAGGTCTGTAAGAAAAAATAGCTAATAACATTCCAAGCATCATAATGTATTTACGTCCAACTTTATCGCTTAGCCATCCAAAAACAATAAAAAATGGAGTTCCAATCAAAAGGGCAATTCCTAATAATTCATCAACTTGCGAAGAATCAACATTCATGACCGTTTTCATGAAACTCATTGCGTAGAATTGTCCCGTATACCAAACAACACCTTGTCCCATTGTAGCTCCAAATAATGCTAAAAGAACAAATTTTAAATTGTATCGGTTTCCAAAACTCTCTTTCAACGGATTTGTACTTGTTGTTCCCTCTTTTTTAGCTTTCGCGAAAACGGGAGATTCATCCATGTTTTTTCTAATCAAGTAAGAAACTCCAACCATGGCAATCGAAACCCAGAAAGGAACGCGCCATCCCCATAAATCAAAAGCTTCTGCAGAAAGCACACTTTTCGTGGCCAGAATAACCATTAGCGAAATAAATAAACCAACAGTCGCAGTAGTCTGAATCCAAGAAGTCCAATATCCTTTTTCTCCTGCTGGTGCATGTTCGGCCACATAAGTAGCAGCGCCGCCATATTCTCCTCCAAGAGCAAGGCCTTGAAGCAGGCGTAAAATCAAAACTAATAATGGAGCTAGAAAACCAATTGTTTCATAACTTGGAATACAGCCTATCAAAAAGGTTGAACCACCCATTAATAATAAGGTAGCCATAAAAGTATATTTTCGTCCAATGATATCTCCAAGCCTTCCGAAGAACAAAGCTCCAAATGGGCGAACTACAAATCCGGCAGCAAACGTGGCTAAAGTTGATAGAAACGCTGCGGTCGGATTATCGCTAGGGAAAAATTTTGTTGAAATAACAACAGCTAAACTGCCAAAAATATAAAAATCGTACCATTCAATCATGGTGCCCATAGAAGAGGCTGAAATTACTTTCCAAATGCCTTTAGTAGAAGTTTTGCTCATAAAACTGCTTTGAGATCTTGTTAGTGAATGAAAAAGAAAAATACAGTTTTACGAATATATAAGATTATTTTTTATTCAGTCAATACTTTTTTAACAAAAACTATTTATTTATTGACAATTGATTTCGAAGTGAAAAAGGATTTAACCGCAAAGAGCGCAAAGATTTACGCAAAGGTTCACAAAGTTATTTTTAAACTTTGCGAACCTTGCGCTCTTTGCGGGTTAGATAAAACAGAAAAGTATAAAAAACAAAAAACCCGAATATTTCTATTCGGGTTTTGTGGTACCTCCAGGGATCGAACCAGGGACACATGGATTTTCAGTCCATTGCTCTACCATCTGAGCTAAGGTACCGTGCTTGTTGCGGGTGCAAATATATAATCATTTTTGGTTTGTGCAAAACATTTTTTAGAAAAAATCAATTCGTATCTTCGCAAAAGCAAAAAAGAAAATATGATTTTAACGGTTGATGTCGGAAACACCAGAATTAAAGCGTCTGTCTTTGAGGATAATACTGCTCTAGAAAATTTTGTTTTTGAAAAAAATGAACTCGAAAAAAAAATTGAAAAAATTTTAGAAAAATATCCAAAATGCTCCGATTTGGTCGTTGCTTCAGTCGGAAATATCGAAAAACAATCATTTTTGTCTTTCGAAAATAGACTGAAAGTTCATTTTTTTACTCACGAAGATGTTTTTCCTTTTCATAATAAATATGCAACTCCAAAAACTTTAGGAATAGACCGAATGATTTTGGCGGCAGGGGCAACACTGCAATTTCCAAAACAAAACCGTTTGGTTATAGACGCAGGAACTTGCATAACCTATGATTTTATCGACGAAAACGATAATTATTTAGGAGGAGCCATCTCTCCAGGACTTCGTTTACGATATGAATCACTGCATAATTTTACTGCTAGACTGCCGTTATTAAGCTTAGAAGCTCCCGATTCTTATGTAGGAAACTCTACGGCACAGGCCATTCATTCTGGCGTTGTGAATGGTTTCGTCTATGAGATTGACGGTTTTATCGATGAATATCGCAAAGAGTTTTCAAATTTTATCATAATTTTAACGGGAGGCGATGCAGATTTTTTGGCTAAACGATTAAAAAATACCATATTTGCCAATTCAAATTTCCTTCTGGAGAGTTTGAGCCAAACATATCAATATAAAATCGACAATGATTAAAAAAGTAATACTAAGCGCTTGTTTGCTTATATCGTTCGTTTCATTCGCTCAACAAGGTACTGCTTCGCCTTATTCTTTTTTCGGAATAGGAGATGTGAGATTCAAGGGAACTCTTGAAAACAGATCTATGGCAGGAGTTGCAGTAGAACAAGATACGATTCACTTAAATTTAGAAAACCCAGCAAGTTATGCCAGCTTAATTCAAACAACTTTTACAGTTGGAGGAACATTTGCGACTTCAAATTTAAAAACAACTTCTGCATCAGAAAAAGCACAGCGTTCTACTTTTGATTATTTGGCATTAGGAATCCCAATGGGGAAATTTGGTGCTTCATTTGGTTTGATCCCTGTAACTTCGGTAGGATACAAAATTCGTAACGACAATTCTGCAATAGAAGGAGCAACAAGCTCGCAACTTGATGGAAAAGGCGGTGTAAATAAGGTATATTTTGGTTTGTCATATAAAATAATGAAAGACTGGAATGTTGGAGTAGATGCACAGTATAATTTTGGAAAAATCACTACAACAAGTATCGAAGCTGTTACGGGAGTTCAAAATGGAACAGCGGAGGTTAATACTTCTGAAATTTCGGGTATGGGATTTAGTTTCGGAACAATGTATCAGAAAAAGATCCATAAAAAGATGAGTATATTCTCTAGTTTAAGCTATTCTTTTGCAAGTAATCTGAATTCGGATAATACACAAGTTATTTCAGTTCAAGGAGATCCAGATCCTTATGTAGTTCCTAAAGAATCAACAAAATTGAAGCTTCAAAATAAGTTAAGTATTGGATTAGGTATTGGTGAAGCGAGAAAATGGCTTGTAGGAGCAAATATGACTTTTCAGGGAGATGGGCAGTTAGCAAATTATTACAATGCTGCTGATAACGTTAGATATGAAAGCTATTCTAAGTATGCGCTTGGAGGATATTATCTTCCAAACTATGCTTCTTTTACAAGCTATATGAGCAGAATTACGTATAGAGCAGGTTTGAAATATGAAAAAATTGGTTTGATCGTAAATAATGAATCCATTAAAGATGTCGGAATGTCATTAGGAGCAGGAATTCCAATTCCGGGATCATTTTCAAATGTAAACTTAGGAATTGAATTTGGTAAACGTGGTACAACTTCTGCAGATTTAGTGCAAGAGAATTACGTTAATTTCAGTGTGAGTTTCTCTTTCAATGATAAATGGTTTGTGAAGAGCAAATACCAATAATCAAAACAGAATATCTTTTAGAAGCTCATTACAATTTACTACATTTGGCAAATGAATTTACCAAAAAGATATAGTCTCATAGCTGTCACAGTTTTTGCTGTGACACTATTTTTTGGATGCGAAAGTAATTTTAAAGAAGTTCAGAAAATTAACTTCTCAGAATTTGTTCCTGCCAGTGATGCAGATACTGTAAATATTAAATATACAGATTCTGGACGCATTACAGGTGTTTTGATAAGTCCGAAAATGTTAGATTATTCAAATCTTGATTTTCCTTTCACAGAATTTCCTAAAGGAATTGATGTGACATTATATGATAAGAAGCAAAAACGCACCTTTATAAAAGGCAATTATGCAGTTTCTTATAAAAACACAGGAATCATTGATTTGATAGGAAAAGTAAAAATCACTTCAGAAGCTGGACAGGTTTTAGAAACAGAACAATTGTATTTTGACCAGAAAAACGAATGGTTTTATACAGAAAGAAAATTCAAATTGACCGATGCAAAGGGAGTTTCCTATGGTCAAGGAATAGATTTTAGCAAAGATTTTAAAGTAATCAATTCGCAGCGAATAAGCGGTGAAATAGAATCAGACAAAGAATTATAATATTATGGGTTATTTAAAATATACACAATACGTTTACATCCTGTTTGCAGTTTTCTTTACTTATGATGGTATCGTAAAATTAAATGAGGGAGATGAAAGTTATCCTTTCTACTTTGTAATTGCAGGGATGGCTATTTTTATGTTTTTCTTTAGGAGAAGATTTCTTAACAGGCACAACGATCGAAACAAAAAACAATAAAAAATGGAAATTAGTATTATAATAATCTGTTTAATACTAGCCGCCTTTTTTTCTGGGATGGAAATCGCTTTTACATCCGCCAACAAAATTTATCTCGAAATTGAAAAGAAACAAGACGATTTCCTGTCTCGAATCTTAACAAAGCTAACCGAAAATCCATCTAAGTTTATTGCTGCCATGCTTATTGGCAATAATGTGGCATTGGTGATTTACGGTTTTTTTATGGGTGATCTGATTTTGGGTTGGATGGCTCATTTTGGTTTTATTTTTTCTGATTGGTGGAATATTCTTATTCAGACACTACTTGCAGCATTTGTAGTTTTGCTGACTTCTGAATTTTTTCCAAAAGTATTTTTTCAGATTTATGCCAATTCTTTAATTAAAATTCTGGCGCTTCCTGCTTATTTATTTTACCGATTATTCTATTACATTTCCACTTTCTTTATTTGGATTGCTGATTTTGTGCTGAGCAAATTTTTTAAAACAGAAGGGAATCAAATCCATTTGTTTAGTCGTATAGAACTAGGAAATTACATTACAGAACAGATGAGCACTGTTGAAGAAGATGAAGAAGTAGATTCTGAAATTCAGATTTTTCAGAACGCTTTAGAATTTTCAAATGTAAAGGCGCGAGATATAATGACACCTCGAACAGAAATTGTAGATATAGATTTGTTTGATACAGTTGATGATCTTAAAGCCTTGTTTATAGAAACGGGATATTCTAAAATTATCATAAGCCAGAATTCATTAGACGACATCGTGGGTTATGTTCATTCATTCGATTTGTTTAAAAAACCATTGACGATAAAATCGGTTTTGATGACAGTCGAATTTGTTCCTGAAACTATTTTAATCAAAGACGTTTTGAATTTATTGATCAAAAAACGAAAAAACGTAGCAGTTGTTTTAGATGAATATGGAGGGACTTCAGGAATTGTTACAATTGAAGATATTGTCGAAGAGCTTTTTGGTGAAATTGAAGACGAGCACGATTTAGACGAAGAATTGATCGAAGAAGAAATAGGAGAAGGCAAGTATTTGTTTTCAACCCGATTAGATGTTGAATACTTGAACGAAACCTACAGATTGATGATTCCAGAAGAGGATTCTTACGGCACATTAGGAGGTTTTATTGTGTATCATACGAAAGAAATCCCACAAAAAGGAGATAAAATTGTAATAGATAAGTTTCATTTTTCTATTCAAGAGGCTTCAAATAAGAAAATAGAACTAGTCAAATTGACAATTAAAGACTGATTTTTTAAATTAATGAAAAAAAATATTGAAAATAAAACGCTAGTTGTATTGTTATTAACTAGATAATTGTATTTTCGCAAACTGAATATAAAATTAACGATAATAAAATGGCAGTTTTAGCAAAAATTAGACAGCGTTCCGCTTTATTGATAGGAGTTATTGCACTTGCATTATTTGCATTTATAATACAAGATCTATTCACAAGAGGAACATTTGGTCAAAGTTCAAAAGATGTAGGAAGCATCGATGGAAAAGATATTTCATTTGAAGACTTTAGAGTTAAAGTTAGTAATGTTGAAAAAAGTGGGCAAGGTATAACTTCCACTGAAGCTGCAAACAGAGTTTGGGATCAAGAAGTTTCAATCGCTTTATTGTCATCACAATTTGATAAATTAGGATTGAGAGTTGGTGAAAAACACATTTTAGAGGTTTTAAAATCAGATCCAAATATTGGTAAAAATCCAATGTTCTTAAACGCAGCAGGAATTTTTGATGTTGTTAAGTTCAAAGATTATTTTAAATCTAATCCGGAAGCAGCACAATACATTTCTCAAAAAGAGAAAGATGCTGAATTGAATGCAAAATTTCAAATCTACAATACTTTAATTAAATCAGGACTTTACACAACTGCTAGTGAAGGAAAATTAAAGTATGAAATGGAAACTAATAAAGTAAGTTTTGCTTTTGCAGCTGCTCCTTATTCTTCTATTAAAGATAGTGAAGTAAAAATCTCTGACGATGAGATCGTTGCTTACATGAAGAAAAACGAGAAAAAATTCAAAGCAGATGCAACTCGCGAAATTCAATACGTTTTAGTTGAAGATAAAGCTTCTAAAGAAGATGAAGCTGAAATTAAAGGTAAATTGACTGCATTATTATCGGGAAGTGTTGTTTACAACGCAAAAACTGGTAAAAATGATACATTGCCAGGATTCAAAAACGCTACAAACATTGCTGAATTTGTAAATGCAAATTCTGATGTTCCTTACGATTCTACTTATGTTCCTAAAAATGCATTGCCAGCTGTTGATGCTGACAAATTATTCAGCTTGCCTGCTGGAGCTATCTACGGGCCATACGTTTACGGAAGATACTATGCAATTTCTAAATCTCAAGGATTTAAAGCTGGTGTTAATGCAAAAGCTAGTCATATCTTAATTGGTTATGAAGGATCTCAAACTCCAAACCCAAAAGAAAAAAGAACTAAAGAAGAAGCTAAAGCTAAAGCTGAAGAAATTTTAGCGCAAGTTCAAGCTAATCCAGATAGCTTTATGATGTTGGCTTTTACAAGTTCTGATGATTCATCTGCTCAACAAGGTGGTGATTTAGGATATTTTGGGCCAAACCAAATGGTAAAACCTTTCAATGATTTTGTATTCAGCAACGGAATTGGTAAAGTTGGTTTAGTTGAAACTCCTTTCGGATTTCACATTATCAAAATTACAGATAAACAAGACGGAATTCGTTTAGCTACAATTGCTCAAAAAATTGAGCCTTCTGAAGCTACTTCTGATAAAGTATTTACCTTGGCAACTAAATTTGAAATGGATGCTGCTGATAAAGACTTTAACGCTGCTGCTAAAGAATTAGGATTAAAAGTGGCTCAGCCAGTTAATGCAAAAGCTATGGATGAAGCGTTTGGACCATTAGGAAACCAACGTAACATTATCAGATGGGCTTTTGACAAAGAAACAGATAAAGGAGACGTTAAACGTTTTGAAATTGCAAACGTAGGACACGTTATTGCACAATATAAAGGTGAAAACAAATCTGGTTTAGTTTCTGTTGATATGGCAAGGCCTTATGTAGAGCCTATCTTGAAAAATAAGAAAAAAGCAGAATTGTTAAAAGCTAAAATGCAAGGTTCAAGCCTTGAAGCTATTGCTAAAGCTGCAGGAGTTGCTGTTCAGCAAGCTACTGATGTAACTCTTGATAATCCAGTTCTTCCTGGTGGAGTTGGGCAAGAGCCAAGAGTTGTAGGTAATGCATTTGCTTTAACTGCAAACAAAATTTCTGCTCCAATTGAAGGAAACACAGGTGTTTATGTAGTTAAAAACATCAAAACTGTAAAAGCTCCTGCAATTGCTAATCATGCAGCATATGTAGAGAAAGTAAAAGCTCAAAGCGCATCTGATGTGAATAGAGTATTGCCAGCCTTGAAAAACAATGCTAAAATTGAAGATAACAGATTACAATTTAATTACTAATTAAAAAGTACTTCATCTCATATAAAACCCGAAACGCTTTAAGTGTTTCGGGTTTTTCTTTTTTTAGAAATCAGCAATTCTGTTTTGTAAATTTTTACTGTTAATTTTCTGAAAGTATATAGGAATTATCGAAATTTAATTTAAAAAACTTGTGATATTCAAATTATTACAGTTAATTTGCTCGATTTTTAACTTTAACATATTTTTGGCTTTTGCCGCACAATAAAAGAAATTATCTAAATAAACAAAAAGCTTAATAATAAAATCATTTAATGTTTTTTACTTTTAAATTTTTTAGAAAAAAGCCAAGAGTATATACCAAAATAGAAAGTCATATCTACGGTATTATTACAGAGCTTTTAAAAGTGAGCAGCACCGACATCAATGTTGATGAATTGGGTGGAAAGTATTATTTGAGTAACGAAGAACAGCATTTTAAAGTTACTATTTTGAGCAATGATTATGTAATCAGGCTAACCAATACGCATGATTCTGTAGCTGAAAAATACGATAAGGTTTTTGTTGAAGATGTGCTGAAAGCCGTAAAAGAAGAAAAACACCGACGGATGGAAGTGGTTTACGATTCGATTACCAACAGCATCGAAAAAATGGCGGAACGCTTGCACAATAGACTTATTGAGTCAAATGAGCAGGAAAGCAAATCGGTTCGTCGTTTGGAGACAACAAAACATGTTAAAACTAAAAAAGCAAATTATTAGTTGTAATTGCTTTTATAGAATCATTTCTTCATAAGTCAAAATTGTCTCATATCCTTTATTAAAAAAATATTCTTTCGGATTTTCTTTAGAAACTACCAGAATAAAATCTCCGCCCCAAGCCCCAAGACTCTTTATTACGCCATTAAAATCTGGAAAAACAGCCTCTTTTATAGTTTGCATTTCTAAAACATTGCTTAGATGAATTTCGTGTTTTTGTACTGCAGCAGCAAATTCTTTTAATGTTTTGGCATTAAGTATTGCGTTTGTGATTTTATTATTTTGCGCGACACTTTCTGATAGATGGCTATTTTTATGATTGTTGTATGAATAGATAGCAGATTTACTGTTTTGTTTTTTATTTAGATAAACAAAATAAAGATGCTCTTTAAAATCTGGATTAAATTCTACTTGCTGTACAAAATTATCTTTTATTCGGTATAAAACAGGAGTGTTGTTTTGTGCGCATGCAATATCGTAACCGCTTCCGCCAAAACTGTTTTTCAGTAAAGTATAGGCGTTAATTCCAGCCCATTGTGCAATGTTATTGATAAGAGTAGAAGAAGTTCCTAATCCCCAATTTCTTGGAAAACTTAAGTGCGTGCTTACTTTATATCCGTTAGCATTATCAATAAATTTTGGATTTAAAATATAAGCTTCATGCAGAATATTGACCAGTGTTGATTTTACGGTATCAATTTGCGGATCTGAACCTTTTATAACTTCATCAAACGAGATTGTTTCCTCAAACCATAAATGTTTGTCGTAATCATAACTTTTCCATTCGATCTGTTTGTTGTCTAAATCTTCAATGACCAAATCTTGGCCAAATTTTGTAGGCAATGCAAAAGCATCTGCCCCGTCTAAAACGAGATATTCACCAGCGATAAAAAGTTTTCCGTTACTATAAAAGGTTGTTGGCATACTTGTTTTTTATTATAAATTCCAAATTTTTAATTCCAAAATTCCAAGAACTAACATTGGAATTTGGAATTTAAAATATTGGATTTTCTTAACTAGGTTATTTTCTTAAATTCTCAATAAATTCTACCACAGCACTGTGAGAAACAGCTGTTTTTTTGAAATGCGTTTTAATTAAATGACGTTCTTCGTCGGTAGCTTCAAATTGATTGATGATGTTGTTCAGGTGCATTTTCATGTGTCCTTCTTGAATTCCTGTTGTGGTTAAGGAACGCAACGCAGCAAAATTTTGTGCCAATCCTGCCACAGCTACGATTTCCATTAATTCTGGAGCAGAAGGTTTTTGTAAAATTTCAAGACACAATTTTACTAAAGGATGTAATGAAGTTAAACCGCCAACAGTACCAACTGCAAGAGGGATTTCAAGCCAAAAAGTAAAAATTCCGTTTTCAATTTTGGCATGTGATAAACTTGCGTACTGTCCATTTTTGGCAGCATAAGCATGTACGCCAGCTTCTACAGCTCTAAAATCATTTCCTGTTGCCAAAATTACAGCATCGACACCATTCATAATACCTTTATTATGTGTAACCGCTCTAAAAGGTTCAATTTCTGCGATTTGCACTGCTTGAACAAAACGTTCTGCAAATTCTTGAGGGTTGGTAATATGTTTTTCTGCTAAATCTTCTATGGGACAAGAAACTTCGGCTCTAACAAGACAGTGCGGAACATAATTGGAAAGAATGCTCATTATAACTTCAAGTTTTTCTCCATTTTTAAATAAATCAGAATTTTGAGCTTCTTCTTTTAAAGTAGAAGCAAATTGCTCCAAACAAGAATTGATGAAATTGGCTCCCATGCTGTCTTTGGTTTCAAAAGTAGCATGAAGCTGATAATAGTTTTCTAGTAAACTTCTTTTGTCTTTTAATATAATATCTAAAATACCTCCGCCACGTTGCTGCATATTTTTGGTAATGCTTTGTGTTTCTGAGAAGAATTTAGGTTTTATCTGGTCAAAAAAGTTGTGCAGTTTTTCTGCATCTCCGCTATAAGTAAAATGAACCTGGCCAATTTTTTCGGTATTGATTATAGTAGCTTTAAATCCTCCTCTAGTAGACCAGTATTTTGCTGCTTTAGAAGCTGCTGCAACCACAGAACTTTCTTCAATAGCCATCGGAATCGTTTTGTATTTTCCGTTGATCATAAAGTTAGGAGCTACTCCAAGCGGGATATAAAGATTTGTGATCGTATTTTCTATAAATTCATCATGAAGCTGCTGAAGCTTTTCATCTGAATTCCAGTAATTTCTTATAATATCATGTGCCTCTTCTGGATTTGAAAAGTATTCATTTGCAATCCAATCGATTTTTTCTTTTTTGGATAATTTAGAAAATCCAGCAACAGCGTTGTTCATTCTCAATGTATTAAATAATATTGTTGCGGCAAAGATACTATTTTAAGAGTTTTGATTGCAATCTATTTCATACATGAAAGTGCGCAATCGTTATTTTTTTTAACATTTAACACTTAAAATGTGTATTATGTTTATTTTTTTTACTAAAATTGGGCTCTTTTTATATTTAAAATAATTCTAATGAATACAAGTAAATTTACTGCAGTATTTTTATTTTTAACTGCGGTTGTTTTTGGACAGCAGAAAATAACTGTCGAAAATGTTTTTAGCGGTACTTTCCGGGCTAAAGGAATGGATGAACTGCAATCGCTAAAAAATACAAATCAATATACTGTTTTAAATGTTGACCAGGCGAGCAGAAGTATGCAGATTGATTTATACGATTTTGCAACCCTGAAAAAAGTATCGAATCTTATTGATACTAAAAACTACAAAGAACTTGCCGACGGAATTGACAGCTATACCTTCGATGCTTCTGAAAAAAAGATCTTAATTGCTTGTAATTCTTCTAAAATCTTCCGTCACTCCTTTACTGCTGATTACTACCTTTATGATATCGCAGCAAAATCTCTGATTAAACTTGTTGATTTCCAAATTCAAGAGCCAACTTTCTCACCTGATGGCACTAAAATCGCTTACGCACGAGAAAACAACTTATATGTGTATGATGTAGCTTCAAAAAAATCTGCTCCGATTACTACAGACGGAAAGAAAAATGCGGTTATAAATGGTATTACTGATTGGGTTTACGAAGAAGAATTTGCTTTTGTGCGTGCATTCGATTGGAGTAAAGACAGTAAAAAAGTAGCTTATATTCGTTTTGACGAAAGCCAGGTTCCTGAGTTTTCAATGTCAATCTTCCATAAAGACTTATACCCAAAAATTGAAACTTTTAAATATCCTAAAGCTGGAGAAAAAAACTCAGAAGTTTCACTGCATATATATGATGTAGCTGCGGGAGCAACTAAAAAAGTAGATTTAGGAAAATATAATGATTTCTACATTGCGAGAATGCAGTGGACGAATGATGCGAATGTGCTTTCTGCGCAGGTTTTAAACCGTCATCAAGATAATTTAGATATATTGTTTATTGATGGTACGACTGCTAGTTCAAAAGTGGTTTTAAATGAAAAAGATAAAGCTTACGTAGATATAACTGATAATTTGACTTTCTTAAAAGATAACAGTTTTATCTGGACAAGCGAAAAAGACGGTTTTAATCATATTTATGTGTATGATAAAAACGGAAAACTTAAAAATCAAGTTACAAAAGGAAACTGGGAAGTGGTTTCATACTACGGTTTCGACGAAAAAACAAAAACTATTTTCTATCAATCTACAGAAAATGGTTCTATCAACAGAGATCTTTACAGAATTGGTTTAGATGGGAAAAATAAAGTGCGTTTGTCTTCAAAAACAGGAACAAGTGCAGCGACTTTCAGTCCAAATTTCCAATACTTTATTACAACTTTCTCAAGCAATACGCAGCCTACAACTTATACTTTAAACGAGGCTAAAACAGGAAAAGAAATTCAAGTTATCGAAAATAATCAGGCACTTGCTGATAAATTGAAAGCATACAACCTTCCATCAAAAGAATACTTTGTTTTAAAAACAGCTAAAGGAAATGAGCTAAATGCATGGATTTTAAAGCCAAAAGATTTTGATCCTTCAAAAAAATACCCTGTTTTCATGTTCCAATACTCTGGTCCAGGATCTCAACAGGTGGCAAATCAGTGGAATAATTCTAATGATTACTGGTTCGCTTCATTAACTCAGCAAGGTTACATCGTAGCTTGTGTTGACGGAAGAGGAACAGGTTACAAAGGAGCTGATTTCAAAAAAGTAACTCAAAAAGAATTAGGAAAATACGAAGTTGAAGACCAAATTGATGCAGCAAAAGTAATTGGTGCTTATCCTTATGTTGATGCTTCAAGAATTGGAATCTTCGGATGGAGCTATGGTGGATTTATGGCTTCGAACTGTATTTTCCAAGGAAACGATGTTTTCAAAATGGCAATTGCTGTTGCGCCAGTTACAAACTGGAGATTTTATGACAGTGTTTACACAGAAAGATACATGCAGACTCCGCAAGAAAATGCAAGCGGATACGATCAAAACTCTCCTATAAATCACGTTGATAAATTGAAAGGGAAGTTCTTATTGATTCATGGTTCTGCAGATGACAATGTTCATGTTCAGAATACAATGCAGATGATGGAAGCTTTAATTCAGGCAAATAAACAATTTGATTCTCAAATTTATCCAGATAAAGATCATGGTATTTATGGCGGAAAAACGAGAGTTCAGCTTTATACCAAAATGACCAACTTTATCAAAGAAAATTTATAAATCTAGAAATATTTAAACCTAATTAAAAAGAATAGTATGGGAGAAACTCAAGTAAAAACAGCGCATCCAAAAGGTCTTTGGGTATTATTTGGAACGGAGATGTGGGAGCGATTCAATTTTTATGGAATGCGCGCTTTATTGACTTTATTTCTTGTGAATTCATTATTGATGAAAGAAGAAGAAGCATCATTAATTTATGGAGGATTTCTTGGACTTTGTTATTTGACGCCAATGTTGGGAGGCTTTGTTGCCGACCGTTACTTAGGAAACAGAAATTGTATTCTACTGGGAGGATTATTAATGGCAATAGGACAATTGCTTTTGTTTACGAGCGGAAGTGTTTTTGGATCTAATTTAGGTTTGGCAAAAATTATTATGTACTCTGCGTTAGGAGTAATTGTTTTTGGTAACGGATTCTTTAAACCAAATATTTCTAGTATGGTTGGAAGTTTGTATCCAAAACAAGAAAAAACAAAACTAGATAGTGCTTTTACTATTTTCTATATGGGAATTAACATTGGAGCATTTTTAGGTCAGTCTATCTGTCCTTTATTAGGAGATGTTAAAGACGCAGGAGGAATTAGAGATATCCATGCTTTCAGATGGGGATTCATGGCGGCTTCTGTGGCTATGTTATTAGGTACAATTCTTTTTTACTTCTTAAAAAATAAATATGTGGTTTCTCCAGAAGGAAAACCATTAGGGGGGCTTCCTTCTAAAAATGATGCTTCAGATTTTGAAGAAGGAGAGGCGCAAAAAGCAAACTTTTCTACAAAAGCTCTTATTGGTGCGGGAATTGCATTTGTTGCTTTAGGATTCTTTTTCCATTACGTTGTAGGTCAGAACTTGATTTATACTTTGATTTATTCAAGTGGTTTGGCTTTGGCAGGATTAATTATTTCTGACACTTCTTTAACTAAAGTTGAAAGAGATAGAATTATTGTAATTTATATCGTTTCGTTCTTTATTATCTTCTTCTGGGCAGCGTTTGAGCAAGCAGGTTCATCTTTAACTTTTATTGCAGATAACCAAACAGACAGACACTTCTTTGGTTGGGCAATGCCACCATCGATGGTTCAGATTTTTAACGGAATGTTTGTTGTCGTTTTAGCGGTTCCTTTCAGTGTTCTTTGGGATACTTTAAGAGCTAAAGGAAAAGAACCGATTTCACCAGTAAAACTTGCTGCTGGTTTAGTGATCATTTCGATCAGTTTCTTTATGATTGCAACTCAAGTTTCTTACATCGGAACTTCTGGACTTTTATTAGTTAAATGGCTTATCTTATTATATTTCTTAAATACATGTGCTGAGTTGTGTTTATCTCCGATTGGTTTATCATTGGTAGGTAAATTATCTCCAAAACGTTTTGCGTCATTATTATACGGAGTATTCTTTTTGTCAAATGCATCAGGTTACGCTTTAGGGGGAACTTTAGGTTCTATCTTGCCAGCAACTGGAGATAAATTTGCAAAAGCAAAAGAACTTGGAATCGATCTTCAAGCGGTTCTAGATAAAAAAATAACGCTTTCGGCAGACCAATTGGCTTTGTTGGATCATCATCAGATTAGTGCGCAAAATCCAATTTTTGCAGGATTTGAAATCCATAACTTATACGAATTCTTTATGGTTTTTGTTGTCTTGACAGGTATTGCTGCAATTTTATTATTTGCTTTAACACCACTATTGAAGAAATTAATGCACGGTGTTAGATAATTAGAATGGAAAACAATATTACTTTAGAAGAAATTCAAAATTTTCAAGGCAAGTACCCAAAGCAATTGTGGTACTTGTTTTTGGTTGAAATGTGGGAGCGTTTTTGTTTCTACGGAATGAGAGGGGTTTTAGCTTTTTTTATGGTAGACCAATTAGGTTTATTGGAAGGAAAAGCAAATTTGCAATACGGAGCAATTCAGGCGTTTGTATATGCGTTTACCTTTATCGGTGGAATTTTTGCCGATAAAATTCTAGGTTTCAAGAAATCGCTTCTTTTTGGAGGAATCGTTATGATTTTGGGGAATTTGCTTATTGCAGCTTCTCCGCATGATTTCTTTTACTATGGAATAACACTTTCTATTATTGGAACAGGTTTTTTTAAGCCAAACGTATCTTCAATGGTAGGAGAGCTGTATCATGAAAATGACGGTCGTCGTGACGCAGGTTACGGACTGTTTTATGCGGGAATTAATATTGGTGGAATGCTTGGAGGAGCGATTCCTATTTATTTAGGGAAAAACTATTCTTGGAGTCTTTGCTTCCTTTCTGCAGCAATTGTTATGATAATTGGAGTTATAACTTTTCTTTTAACGAAAAAACACTTAGCGCCAATTGGAAATTCTCCGTTAGAAAACCATGAACCTAAAAAACGTAATCTTTACGAAATAGCAGTTTATGTAGGTTCATTTGTTGTAATTCCATTAGTTTACATAATGGTTATCAATTCTGATTTTACAGAGTACTTTATGTATACAATGGGAATTGTGGCATTGCTGTATTTTGCGTATGAACTGATAATGTTAAAGGACGGAAAGCAACAGAGAAAACTTTTGGCTGCATTTGTATTCATCTTTGGCTATTTTATGTTTATGGCTATTTCTGAGCAATCAGGTGGTTCATTGTCTTTGTTTGCAAAGGATAATTTATCGAACAAAATGTTGTTTTTCCATATCGATCCAAATGTGGTAAATAATAGTATCAATTCATTGTATGTTGTTATTTTTAGTCCATTGGTAGGATTGTTATGGATATTTATGGCGAAGCGAAAAATTGAACCTAATACAGTTATTAAGTTTGGTTTGTCATTTGTTTTGCTTGCGGCAGGTTTCTTTATTTTTTACAGTGCCAGATTTTTTGTAGATGCAGACGGATTAAGTTCTCTAGATGTTTTTGCTTTAGGATACCTTGTGTATACGCTTGGGGAATTGTGCATCGGCCCTATCGGGATGTCGGTAATTACAAAATTATCTCCTAAAAGATTGTTTGGAATGATGATGGGATTATGGTTCTTATCAAGTGCATTTGGTCAGTTTGCGGCAGGAAAATTAGGAGCTGAAATATCTGATGCTAATACAGGAACTACATTAATGTCTAAGTTAATTGCTTATACAGATGGTTATTATCAATTAGCCGTATATTCTTTTATTGCAGGTATTGTTTTAATTGTTGCAACGCCACTGATTAGAAAATTAATGCAAGAAGTTAAATAATTATATTGTAATTAGTTTTTGCATAAATTTGTATAAAATTTCTCATTATGAAAAAAATAGTACTTATTGCTTTATTTTTAATTGGTGCAGCAAATCTACAGGCACAGGAATTAAAATGGTATACAGATGTTAGAGAAGCAATTACTGTAAGCAATAAAGAACAAAAGCCTATGCTAATGTTTTTTACCGGCAGTGATTGGTGCGGATGGTGTATTCGTTTGCAAAATGAAGTTTTAAAGACTGCTGAATTTAAAAAATGGGCAACAGATAATGTTGTTCTAGTTGAGTTGGACTATCCTAGATCTGTTCCTCAGACACCAGAACTTAAAAGCCAGAATAACGAATTGCAGCAAGCTTTCGGGATTCAGGGTTTTCCAACTATATTCTTTACTAGTGCAGAAACAAAAGATGGCAGAGTTAACTTTAAAGGTCTTGGTAAAACAGGATATGTGGCCGGCGGCCCATCAGCTTGGTTAACTGTTGCAGAAGGCATAGTGCATCCGAAGAAAATGTAAATTTTAGTTTGAAAAAATAATGAAAGGTCTCTTACTTTGTAAGGGACCTTTTTTGTTTAGTAGGAAAAATTCTTTATAAAAATAGCTTCAAATTGATTATTTAATATTTTATTAAATGAAAAAAAACATATAATGTATTTTTTGTATTAATATAATTTGGATAATTAAAATATAATGTTAATTTCGTCTTGCTAATCTAACCAAAACCAATTTATATGACTAAAAAATTACTTATCCTACTGTTTTTTTTAGGTTCATTTATGATGCAAGCACAAAATTTAGCATGGAGAACAAACATGACAGATGCTATTGCTATAAGTAATGACCAGAAAAAACCGATGTTGATTTTATTCACTGCCTCAGGTGTACCAGAAAATCTCCAAAACGAAATCTTTAAAACACCTGATTTTGCTGTTTGGTCGCGAGATAATGTGATCTTAGTAAAATTAGATTTATCTGATATGAATGCTTCAGATAGTGATCGTGAACAGAATGTAAAATTAAAAAATGCATTCGGAGTTCAAGATCTTCCAGAAGTATGTTTCGCAATGGCGTCAGTAAGAAAAAACAAAACGACATTTAGTGCTTTAGGAAAAATAGCCTACAAACCTGGAGGAGCAAAAGCTTGGATTGCAGAGTCAAATGCAATTTTGCATCCAGTAGAATAATAAACGATTTCATTCGACTTTTATTTTAATTTTTTTAGTCCCCTTTATGTTTTACAGAGAGGGGATTTTTTTTTCTGAAACGTCAGTAGAGAATTTGATTATTTTTACTAGTGTTTATTTAACATTTATTAAAAAATAAGCGATTTATTATCAATTTGATTTTAATGCTTACGAGTTGGTTTTTAATTCATTAAAAAATTTTATCAGATTCTGTTTTTGTATTATTTTAGTTTTATTAACATAATCAAAACCCAAATTATATGCCTAAAAAATTACTCATCCTACTACTATTTTTAAGTCCATTTTGTATGAATTCTCAAAATATAATTTGGAAAACCGACATTAATGATGCTGTAGCCGTAAGTGCAGAAAAAAGAAAACCGTTATTGATTTTTTTTACCGCTCAAGGCGTAAGTCCTCAGCTTCAAAATGAAATTTTTGCTACCCGAGATTTTGAAGAATGGTCGCGAAATGTGATATTGGTAAAACTAGACCTTTCAGACTCTTCAGCTTCTGATGCTGTTAAAGAACAAAATCTAATGTTGAAGAATGCTTTCGGGATAGAAGATATTCCTCAAGTGTGCTTTTCTGAGGTAACAGTCAGGAAAGGAAAAACAAATTTTAATAAACTAGGGCTTATTGGCTATACAGGTTCTGGTGTTAAATCTTGGATTTCTGAATCCAATTCAATTTTAAATCCAGAATAAAATTATAATTGATAATATCCCTTTTCTTTTGTGGAATGAAAAGGGATATTTTTTTTAAGACAGCTTTTTCCCCAGTATTTCTGAATTGAATTGGAATTTGAACCATCTGCAATAACAACTTTTGGATGAATCTTCTGCAGCAGCCGATCTAGATTTATTTTTGAGGTTTGAGTAAGGATTACAATATCTGGATTTATTTTTTCGGAGAAAGCTTTAGTTCTATCAATTATTAGTATTTTGTTATTTTTAAAGTAAAGCACATTTTTAATCTCTTTGATTTTAGACAAACTGATTGAATTTCCAACGAGATAAGAATTTATATTTCTTTTATTCATGTTTTTATCGATAGTATCTCTACTATAGAGTACTATGTTTTTTCCTAAGCGCTCAGAAATAAGCGTGTTGTTTTTTTCATTGTAAACAATCAATTCTTCTTCATTTTCGGTTTCAACTTTGGTTAAAATAAAAGCAAGTTGTATTGTAATAATTGAGGTAAACACAAATATCAATTTTTTAAAACTTGGTTTTTTAATCCAGATTATAGTGCCAATTATAAAGAATGAGAATGCCCACAAATGGTAAAAATTAAAGCTAATATCTCGAATGACGAATGAATCGGCAGAAGCTACTGTGTGAATCATAAGGTTTAGCAGATAAATGCTTTTTTCAAAAATTATTGTCATGAACAATGGAGGACTGGTAAAAATGGCGATAATCATTATGACAATTCCAGCAATCATAATAAAAGACAAAACAGGAAGTATAATGATGTTTGTGACAAAAAATAAGCCCGGAAATTGATGGAAATAATAAAGGCATAAAGGCAAAGTGCCAATTTGTGCCGCAAAAGAAACCGTGAGTGCTTCCCAGATGTAAACCGATATTTTATATTTTGGTTTATAAATGTTTTTTAAAATCGGCTGTAGCCAAAGAATAAAAAACAATGCAATATAACTTAATTGAAAACCGACATCAAATAGAAAATACGGCTCAAAAAGTAATATCAATAAAATAGAAACTAGTAAAGTATGATAGATATTTCCATTTCGGCGCAAATGATTCCCAATTGCAACAAATGAAAACATCACTACAGATCTCAAAACTGAAGGTGACAAACCAGAAATTATGGCAAAACCTGCCAAAGAAATTAGAATAGAAGCTAATTTTAAAAATGAACCTTTTCTCGTGTTTGGAATAGGTTTAAGAATAAAAGTGATGAAAAGCATTATAAAGCCCACATGAAGCCCTGAAACAGATAAAATATGCGTAGCTCCAGAATATTGATAGTCTTGGATTATATCTTGTGAAATCTCTTGCTGTTGGCCTAATATTAAAGCCAGAGCCACATTCATTTCGGCGTTATTGAATTTTGATTTTTCAAGATTGGAAATTATTCTCGAATGCAATTTTGCACAGTAATACCAAATGTCTTTTTGAACCGTATTGCTGACCAAAATTTCTTTTTTCTGGCAATAAATCTGCGCATAAATTTGTTTGTCGGCTAAATATCTGCCGTAATCAAATTGATTCGGATTTTTACTGGGTTTATTTTGCTGTAAAACGGTTTGGATTTTAATGCTATTCCCTACAATTAAAGGGTTTTTGGTGCTGTCTTTCAGGACGTTTACAATTATTTTTCCCGAATAGGCTTTTTCCGATATTGTTTTTACAAGACCAATGTAACGATCGCTATAATCGTTGCTTTTTAGTTTTTCTCTTAAAATTAATGTGACAGATTCAGGATTTATGAAAGCTGTTTGGCAATGTGTGTAATTGCTTTTTTGAAGGCTTTGTGTATGGCATAAAAGCGTTAATGCTCCAATGCAGAAAGATAAAATATAGCTCAGATTTCCAAATAAGATAGATTTCTTATTGTGCTTTAAATTCCAAAAGAAGGCGCCGCAAAATGCTATAAAGCTTATTAAAACCCAAAAGGCAATAACTGAAATAGAAAAATGCAGGTAATAAGAAGCGATTATGCCAAGAATAAAGGCAAGCGTAATTTTTATTAACGGAAAATCTAATACTTTCATGGTATAAAAGTATTAAATATTTGTAAGAAAAATAATAAATAAAATGAGTTTTTTAAGGAATTACTCTATTTACCTGCTCAAAAGAATTTTTGTAATACGGCTCTTTGGTAGAAGAAATAATAACTCCTTTTGAGGTTGACGAATGCACAAATTTTACTTCATCAGAATTGGCTTCTGTAATCAATCCAACATGGTTGATTTGTCTGCTTTTGTTGGTTTTAAAGAAAATTAGATCGCCTTTTCGAGCATCGTTTAACGGAATTACTTTTCCAATTTTTGCTTGATCATAAGAACTTCTCGGAAGTTGTATATTTTCACTTTCAAAGGTAGTGTAAACCAATCCAGAACAATCAAATCCACTTTTTGTGGTTCCTCCAGCTTTGTAGCGCACGCCAATATTGTCAGTTGCCTTTTCAATTAAATTATTTACCAACGATCTATTTTCTTTTTTAGATTCGTTTTTGTTTGCAACAGAAGAAGTTGATTTACAGGAAGTAAAAGCAATTGCTAAAAGCAGAAAAAGTAGTATTCTTTTCAAAATAGATTAATTAGTTTGTTTTAAATCGGCAACAATGAGTTTCGCTGTGTTCTTACTTGCGCCAACTCCGCCTAATTTTTGTTCTAATATATCGTAATTTTGTAGCACTTTATTGCGATAGTCAGGCTCTAATAATTTTTGAAGTTCTTCTTTGATTCGTTTTTTATTGCAATCTCCCTGAATCAATTCAGTCACAACTTCTTGATCCATAATCAAATTTACAAGAGAAATGTATTTTAAAGTGATAATTCGTTTTGCAATCTGATATGAAACTTCACTTCCTTTATAACAAACTACTTCGGGAACTTTAAAAAGAGCTGTTTCAAGAGTTGCAGTTCCAGAAGTTACTAATGCAGCTGTTGAAGAACGTAGCAAATCGTAAGTTTTATTGGAAACAAATGCAATGTTTTTATTTTTTAAGAATTGCTGATAAAATTCATATTCCTGACTTGGAGCGCCAGCAATAACAAATTCGTAATCCTGAAAATCATCAACAACACTCAGCATTACACTCAGCATTTTGGTAATTTCCTGTTTACGGCTTCCTGGCAGAACAGCAATGATTGGTTTTTCGCCTAGATTATTTTCTTTTCTAAACAAAGCTTCATCAAAAGCAGGCTGATTCTGAATCGCATCGATAAGTGGATGCCCAACAAAATCTACAGGAAAATGATGTTTATCTTCGTAGAAACTTTTCTCAAAAGGCAAAATCACATACATTTTATCAACGTCTTGTTTGATTGCTTTAATTCTGTTTTCTTTCCAAGCCCAAATTTGAGGAGAAATATAGTAATGTGTTTTATAGCCTAATTCTTTAGCCCACTTTGCAATTCGCATATTAAAACCAGGATAATCAATAAAAATAATCACATCTGGTTTAAACTCCGTGATGTCTTTTTTACAGATTTTAATATTGTTTAAAATGGTTTTTAAATTGAAAACCACTTCAATAAAGCCCATAAAAGCCAAGTCGCGATAATGTTTTACTAGAGTTCCGCCTGCTTTCTGCATTAAGTCTCCGCCCCAAAATCTAATTTCAGCTTCTGGATCTTCAACGTATAATGCCTTCATTAAATTTGAACCATGTAAATCTCCAGAGGCTTCTCCTGCAATTATGTAATACTTCATGTTGGTTTTTTTGTAAATGTGCTAATTTGTAACTCCTAAAGGGAACTTAGCAAAGATAAGATTTAAATAACTAATGTAGAAATTGCCAATACAATCACGGCTAAAATTACGCCTCGAGCCATATATTCTTTATTTCTTTTAAGAAGAATAGCAAATACGCCAAGATCTAAAAGTGTTCCTATAGTGATTATTTTTCCAAGATATCCGTATTCTCGAATCATCTGAAATCCTTGTGAAATGTCAAATGTGGTAAAAAATGTGATGAATAGATAGCTTCCTAAAAGAGCTGTAAAAATTCCGATTAAAAAACCGATAAGTACTTCTTTAGTCATTTAATTTCCAAGTGTTAAGTTGCTGAATAGAGTGGTGGGCAGTCAAGTCAAACTGTACAGGAACGACCGAAATGTATCCGTTTGCCAAAGCCCATTCATCGGTATCTTCGCCTTTGTCTTCGTTTACAAATTTGCCCGCAAGCCAGTAATAATCTTTTCCGAAAGGAGTTTGTCTTTTGTCAAATTTTTGGGCGTAATAAGCTTTCGCTTGACGACAAACTTTAATTCCTTTAATTTCAGATTCTTTTAATTTCGGAAAATTCACGTTTAAAACCACTCCTGGAGGAAGTTTATTAGCTAGGGTTTCTAAAGTAATTTTCTTTACGAAAGACTTTATCGGTTCAAAATCAGCATTCCAATCAAAATCTAAAAGAGAAAAACCAATTGCTTGAATGCCTTCTATTCCAGCTTCAACAGCCGCGCTCATGGTTCCCGAATAAATAACATTGATAGAAGAATTTGATCCGTGGTTGATTCCCGAAACGCATAAGTCTGGTTTGCGTTTTAAGATTTCGTTTACTGCCAATTTTACACAATCTACAGGAGTTCCAGAACAGCTGTACTCTGCAATTGTGTCATCGTCTTTTGAAATTTTATCTATAAATAAAGTATTGTTGACTGTGATGGCGTGTCCCATTGCGCTTTGTGGTTTGTCTGGGGCAACGACAATTACATCGCCTATTGTTTCCATAACGCTAATAAGGGCTCTAATTCCGGGAGCCAAAATACCATCATCGTTAGTCACTAATATTAGTGGTTTCTCAGCTTTCATTTAATAAATATTATGTGTAGATTTAACAATTGTAGGATTTTAAGAACAAAATTAATCACAATTATTTGCGATAAGTCATAAATAGTGTAAAATTTGTCAACTAAGGTAAAGAACTTTTTTACGAATTAAACATTTTTATATCTTTAACAAAAAATTATCGAAGCGTTAGCTCTCGTGGCATAGTTTTTAACGTAACTTAGATAAAAAAATTGATGAATGCTATTATAAAGTTTATGAAAAGAAATTATAAGATACTCATAGCCGTATTGTGCTTATCGCTTACATTATTTGCATTTAAGATGAATGCCGATAGGACAATCGACCCAGATCCGAATAGAGACAAGACACTTTTAGAATTATTAGCATTTGTTATTGAAAAAGGGCATTATAGTCCAGCAGAAATAAATGATGAATTCTCGAAAGGAATTTTTAAAGATTATATAGACGCACTAGATCCCTCTAAAAGATTTTTTATGCAGTCAGATATTGATGAATTTAAGCAGTATGAATTAATGCTTGATGATCAATTTTTGAATAAAGATATTACTTTCTTCAACCTTACTTATACAAGATTGATGAAGCGTATGGAAGAAAGTAAAAAACGCTATAAAACGATTTTAGCTCAGCCTTTTAATTACAATGTTGATGAGACTTTTAATGCAGATTATGAGCATATTCCGTATGCAAAAAACTTAACAGAGCTTAATGAGAGATGGAGAAAACAAATTAAATTATCTACTCTTTCTTCTTTAGTTACCAAACAAAAAATTGAAGAAGAGAAGAAGAAAAAAGATCCAGCTTACAAAGAAAAATCTTTTGAAACTTTAGAAAAAGAAACTCGCGAAAGCTCTTTAAAATCTTTAGATGATAATTTTGGCGTAATCAAAGATTTGAATAGAGAATACTGGTTTTCTGTGTATTTGAATTCTATCATGACTCGCTTTGATCCACATACAAGCTATTTTGCACCAGAAGAAAAAGATCGTTTTGATGTAAACATCAGTGGAAAACTAGAAGGTATTGGAGCTCGTTTGACTAAGAAAAACGATTTTACTCAAATTGATGAATTAATTTCTGGAGGTCCAGCTTGGAAAGGAAAACAGCTTGAAGCCGGTGATTTAATCTTGAAAGTTGCTCAAGGAAATGAAGAGCCAGTAGATGTTGTGGGAATGCGTTTGGATGATGTTGTTAAAAAAATCAAAGGACACAAAGGAACTGAAGTAAAACTTACGGTTAAAAAAGTAGATGGTTCTATCAAGGTGATTTCTATCATTCGTGATGTTGTTGAAATTGAAGAAACGTATGCAAAATCTAGTGTTGTTGAGAAAAACGGCTTGAAATATGGAGTGATTTATCTTCCTAAATTCTATATCGACTTTGAGAATAAAGACGGACGTGATGCAGGAAAAGATATTGCTCGTGAAGTAGAAAGATTGAAAAAAGAAAATATCAACGGTATTGTGCTTGACGTTCGTGATGATGGAGGAGGATCTCTTTCAACAGTTGTTGATATTGCTGGTTTATTTATCGAAGACGGGCCAATTGTTCAGGTGAAATCTGCCGGTAAAAAGAAAGAAGTTTTATACGATAAAGATAAAAAAATCGAATGGGATGGGCCATTGGTTATCATGGTAAACAGTTTTTCTGCTTCAGCATCTGAGATTTTGGCGGCTGCAATCCAAGATTATAAACGTGGTGTGATTATCGGAAGTAAACAAACTTACGGAAAAGGAACTGTTCAAAATGTTCTTGATTTAAATCAGTTTGTGCGTAATGCAAATTATGGAGATCTTGGAGCATTGAAAATTACAGGACAGAAGTTTTATAGAATTAACGGAGGTTCTACCCAGCTTGAAGGTGTTCATAGTGATGTAGTAATGCCAGATCGTTATGCTTACCTAAAAATGGGAGAGAGAGATATTGATAATGCTATGCCTTGGGATAAAATTGATCCGGCTGATTATAGTACATGGACTTCTAACGAAAACTTTACTAAAGCTATCAATAACAGTAGAAACAGAATTGCGCAAAATCCTCAATTTAAATTAATTGATGATAATGCAAAATGGATCGATGTTAAGAATAAAGAAAACGTTTATAGCTTAAACATTAAGAGTTTTAAAGAAACTCAGGAACAAGTTGAAAACGAAGGAAAAAAATATAAGCCAATTTCTGATTACAAAAATGATCTAATCTTTAAATCGCTTCCTTACGAAGAGGAAGAAATGAAAGCTGATGCTTCTTTAAAAGAAAAAAGAGATGCTTGGCACCAAGCATTATCAAAAGATGTTTATGTAGAAGAGGCCTTAAATGTATTGGATGATTTGCAAACAAAAAGTTTGGTAAAAAATACGGTTAATCCTAAAATGAAAAAGGATAAACTAGTGAAGTCTTAAGTTCGAAAAGAATTTAATTTGTTTAAAAACGCTCTATAAATTTTGAATTTATGGAGCGTTTTTTTTGTAAGTTCGCTTTTAAAAATAGAAGTATGAAAGGTTATTTGGGTTTGATTTTGTTAAGTTTTACATTACTGTCATGTAAAAAAGAAGATGCAAAAAATACTGAAGAGATTAATAGTAATGAAGTGGTTTCTTTTAAAGGGAATTCTACTCATAAAGATTCTTTATATACCATTGCCTATCTCCCGACTTCGACAACCAAACAAATTGTAAAGCATCAATATTACACGCTTTCATATAACGAAAAGTTTGAACAAGCAGAATGGGTTGCTTATGAATTGAAAAAGGAATATCTGAAAAATAATGACTACAAAAGACCTTATTTTATTGAAGATCCAAAAGTAACTACAGGTTCTGCTGATTGGAGAAATTATAAAAAATCAGGTTATGATAAAGGGCATCTTTGTCCTGCTGGGGATATGGAATTCAGTAAAAAGGCATACAATGATACTTTTTACACGTCGAATATTTCTCCTCAGAAAAAGGAATTTAATGCGGGAATTTGGAATAGAATAGAGCAGAAGACCCGTTATTGGGCAGAAAAATACAATGATATTTATGTCGTAACTGGCGGAATTGCCAAAGATACAGACAAAAAAATTGGAATAGAAAAAGTGGCTGTTCCTAAATATTTTTATAAAATTGTTTTAGCGAAAACTGGTAAAGAACATAAAGCAATTGCATTTTTAGTCCCAAATGAAAAGAGCGACAAATCTATTTATGATTTTGTAGTTCCAATCGAAACTTTAGAAAAAATGACAGGAATTGATTTCTTCCCCAATCTTAAAAACCTAAAAAGCAGTAAGGATTTTTAATAAATACTGTTTACCCATAAATTAATCTAGAATAGAAATAAGAATGCATTTTTTTAAAATGAAGAGGCAAATGATTTTTGCTGGTTTAATGATTGCTTTTATCATAAACCACGGCAATAGCCAAACAGTACTGAATAAACAAAATATAGAAAATGCACTTAACGATGCCTTTGATAAATTTAAAGATTTAAAAGAAGGAAAAAATGCCGACTATATTAAAGAACTAGCCAATGTTGATCCTGATATTTTTGGTATTGCATTTGTTACTGCAGAGGGAGCTGTATATACAAAGGGAGATATAACTTCAATGGTTTCCATTCAAAGTATATCGAAAGTGTTTACTATGGCAAAAGTAATTGAGCAAGAAGGTCCACAGTTTTTGCAAGACAAAATAGGGGTAAATGCTACTGGATTGCCATTTAATTCTATTGTTGCTGTTGAAATGCATAAAGGTGATAATATTAATCCTCTGGTGAATCCTGGAGCTATTGCAACCACGAGTCTTATTCGAGGCAATGATTCTATAGCAAAATGGAAAGAAATCCTGAAAATTCAGAGTGATTTTGCAGGAAGGCCACTTTCTATAAATCGTCCTGTTTATATAAGTGAGGCTGGTGATAATTTGCGAAATCAAGCCATTGCACATTTGCTATTGGCTTATAACAGAATATATTTTGATCCAGTACAAGCAACAGATCTTTATACAAAACAATGCGCATTGAATGTAAATGTAAAGGATCTTGCTACAATGGCGGCCACATTGGCAAATGGCGGTGTTAATCCTGTTACAAAAAATAAGGTTGTTAGTCAGACAACTGTAATGTATACTTTGCCTGTAATGGCAACTGCTGGTCTTTATGATAATTCTGGAATTTGGCTTTTTAATTCGGGACTTCCAGCAAAAAGCGGTGTTGGAGGAGGAATATTGGCTGTGTGTCCTGGTAAATTTGGAATTGCTGTTATTTCGCCTCCATTAGATAAATCTGGAAATAGCCTGAAAGCTCAGAAAGTTATCCAATATGTGGTAGAAAAACTTAAAGCAAATCCTTATTGGATTCAGCCTAAGTAAGGTTGTAGGTTAAAAAAGAAAAGTCCAAAATTATTTTTTGGACTTTTCTTTTTTGTTTTTCTAAAATTAAAAAGTGGCAATACTTTTTAAATCAGCGATGGTTTCTGTTGGGTTTTCAGCTTTAAAAACAAAACTTCCAGCAACTAAAACATCTGCCCCGGCTTCTACCAATTGTTTTGCATTTTTACTAGTCACGCCACCGTCAATTTCGATTAATGTTGAGGCATTTTTTCGTGTTATCAGTGCTTTTAGCTTCTTTACTTTATCGTAAGTGTTTTCGATGAAGGATTGTCCTCCAAATCCTGGATTTACACTCATGATACAAACCACATCAATGTCGTTGATAATGTCTTCTAATAAATCAACGTTTGTATGCGGATTCATTGCTACACCAGCTTTCATTCCTTCAGCTTTAATTGCCTGTAGTGTTCTATGTAAATGTGTGCAGGCTTCGTAATGTACTGTTAATCCATTTGCACCTAAATCTGCAAAAGTTTTAATGTAACGATCGGGATCAATAATCATTAAATGAACATCGATATATTTTTTGGCATGTTTTGAAATGGCTTCTAAAACGGGCATTCCGAAAGAGATATTCGGAACAAAAACTCCGTCCATAATATCAATATGAAACCAATCAGCCTTACTGTTATTAATCATTTCGACATCTCGTTGCAGATTGCCAAAATCGGCGGCAAGGACTGAAGGAGCAATAAATGTATTTTTCATTGTGTATTGTTTTGTAGCAAAGATAAAGTTTAACCGCAAAGTTCGCTAAGATTTACGCAAAGTTCGCAAGGTTTTTTTTGTTTAATAAATAACGCAAAGAGCGCAAAGTTTTTTCGCAAAGTTCGCAGAGTTTCTGTTTGAAATTATTTGAGAAGGCAAAGTTCTCAAAGCTTTGTGTTTTCTTTACTCTATTAAAATATAGCTTAGAAAACGTAGCGAACTTTGCGAAAAATCCTTGTGTACTCTGCGTTACAAACATTTCAGCTCAATACTAAAAAATAAAAAACTCCGGTAATCAGCCGGAGTTTCAATCATCAATCAAAAAACGAACAGTCAATCAAACTGTTGTTTGCGGTAAAATTCCAATTTAAAACAACCAAATTCCAAGCCAATTGTAATTTGGGATTTAAAAATATTGAAATTTATATTGTTTATCCTAAATAAGTTTTAAGGATTTTACTTCTAGAAGTGTGTTTCAATCTACGGATTGCTTTTTCTTTAATTTGACGAACACGCTCACGAGTTAGGTCGAAAGTTTCACCAATTTCTTCAAGAGTCATTGGGTGCTGATCGCCAAGACCGAAATATAAACGAACAACATCTGCTTCTCTTGGAGTTAATGTTTCTAAAGAACGTTCGATTTCAGTACGAAGAGATTCGTGAATTAATTCTCTATCTGGATTTGGAGATTCGCCAGAACGTAATACGTCATAAAGGTTAGAATCTTCACCTTCAACAAGAGGTGCATCCATAGATAGGTGACGTCCAGAGTTTTTCATAGACTCTTTTACGTCGTTTACAGTCATATCAAGTTCTTTTGCAATTTCCTCAGCAGAAGGCGGACGCTCGTTAGATTGCTCTAATAATGCGTACATTTTGTTGATTTTATTGATAGAACCAATTTTATTTAATGGTAAACGCACAATACGAGATTGTTCAGCTAATGCTTGAAGAATCGATTGACGAATCCACCATACAGCGTAAGAAATGAATTTGAAACCACGAGTTTCATCAAAACGTTGAGCCGCTTTAATTAAACCTAAGTTTCCTTCATTAATTAAATCCGGAAGAGTTAATCCTTGATTTTGATATTGTTTAGCCACCGATACTACGAAACGTAGGTTGGCTTTTGTTAGTTTTTCTAAAGCTCTTTGATCACCAGCCTTTATTCTTTGTGCTAATTCTACCTCTTCATCAGCGGTAATTAGGTCAACTTTTCCAATTTCTTGTAGATATTTATCTAACGATGCAGTTTCACGATTAGTTACCTGCTTGGTGATTTTAAGTTGTCTCATGTTGTTGTCTCCCTATTTTTTAAAGTGTACAAATGGTTATACGAATAGAGTATCGAAAAAGTTACAAAAAAACTATTTTATTTTTATAAATTGAAAATTTTTATTGTGATAAAATGAAAAAGCCTTGATTTACAATGTAATCAAGGCTTTTATTTTCTGCTTTTTGTGTAATTATTTTACAGTGATATTTTTTGAAACATATACGGGCTGTCCATTTTCGGTAAAGCCTTCCAGAATAACTTCAAAATTTCCTTTAATATCAGAAGTGTAAAATGATAAATCTTCTTCTTTTGTATTTAGTTTAATATCAGGTTTCCATAACAGTTGGTATCTGTAATCGGGAACCCTTTGTAATTTATTTCCTGGCGAATAATCAGGATTATTATACACTTTTTCAGGATTAGGACGCTGGATTTCCGTTATTTTCAGGTACTTTTTTACATAATTTTCTGAAAATTCATTGTTTTTGGTTTCAAAACTAACTAATCCTCCATACAAATTTGGGCCATATACATAAGGTTCTGTTATTAAACTAACCCTACTGACATTTGCCATGTTATAGTCAAAAAGATCGCTCGGATCTTGAATTAAAAGTCCATCAACAAGCACCAATGGCGGTCCATACATTTCTAAATCTTTTTGATTATTCCTTATGTGGAGTTGGTATTTGCCGTTGTTTCTTCTATAATAAAGTTCTACAATAACCTCTACTATATTTTCTTTTAAAGTTGGAAATCGAGTGTAATCGTCTAAAACATATGATTTTTCAATCGTAGTAAAAAATGGATTCATTACAGCCTCTGTGACCAAACTGTCTTTTTTAATTTGATAGTAGGCATTTTGAATCTGACTTGCTGTAGATCTTTCTTCAATGTCTTTTTTTAATTCTGGCGACAAATTCAGTTTTGATATGAATTGTAATGAGGAAGTATCAAATTTTGGAAATGGATCAAGATTGACAGTGTAATCATTTCGGTTTTCGTCAATTACCTGCAAAATTGCGTTTGGAAAATTTGGAAATTGATCAAGTAAAAATGCAAATTTTCCTTGAGCATTTGTCTTTACAATTTTTAAAACATATTCTTTTCCAGGCAATGATAAAGCAATCGATTTGTCTCCAACATTTTGATTACTGTTTGATGTAATATAACCTGTAATAAGTTCAGACCTTACTTCTGGAATATAAGTAAACGAACCAGGTGTAAAATTAACATAGCTTTCTGCAGATTTCTTAACAAATTCAGCTGGCGTAAGCTGTTTTAAAGTTGGAATCTGATCTGTTTTTCTAATAGAAACAGAATAATTACCTTTTTCAATGCTTCCAGTCAATGACTTCAATTTTAAATTGACTTTTTCTCTAGTGTAATAACTTTCTTTGTCAAAATCAAAATCAATTCTTTTGTCATTTCCTGTGTTCGAATTTATGGTCTGAATTGCCGTTGCAGTATTTTGCGTGGTAACAAGGTCAAATGTAATATTGTCATTTGGCTCTTGAGTTTGAAACGGATTGATAATGAAAATATCTATTTCAGGCTTTTGAGAATTTGGATTATTCAGCATCCATTTTGTATAGGCAATGACTTTGTAATTTCCAGTTTTTAAAGTCGTTGGAATAAAGTGTTCTCCAGTTCCAATTCCGTTATCAAGGTATATTTTATTTTTTTGAAGTGATTTTTTCTCACTGTCAATTAATTCAACATAAGCAATTTTACTTATTTGACTAGCTTTGTTGTTTAAAGGATTTAAGCAATACAGTTTAAAATACAGTGTTTCTCCAGTCAAAAAGCTAGTTGTGTTCGAATGAAGAAAAATAGTTTCTTGCGTTGAAGTGGTTGGTATATCGTTTTTTGTTTGTGAATTCTGAGCATAGATAAATCCGCTTTGAATTAATAAAAACATCAAAAGCACTAAATGTCTCATTTTGCCTAGAATATTAGCCTGATTATATGTTGAAAAGTGTTTCATGAATTTAATAAAAGATTAATCTACCCAAAAAGGAGGAACGATATTAGATGAAAATGAAGTGCAATCTCCGCAAGCGGGTTTTACCATTGCGTACTCATCATTAAAATTTGTAGATAAGAACACTAATGATTTGGTTCTTATGTTTGAACGTAAGACGGCTCCATTACAAGGAGGAAGTCCTTCACAATCTAGAAAAATTTTAACATCACAATCGTTTTCATAATACGGAGGAAGTTTTTCATTTGGAAATAAATCAACATAATTAAAGAAAATTCTTTCTGAAGAAACTGCAGAAACTTCAAAGAAGCCAATCACTTTTTCTGATGGATTTTCTACCGATTTGATATTTCCATAGAAAAAACCAGGTTGTTTGGGAGAAAGAACACCGCCAGAAGATGATAAATCTCTTAAAGTTTTATAATATGTGTAAGCAGCTAAATTTTGAACATATTGTTTTACAAAAATGCTATAACGATGTGTAATGATATAATTTTGATTGCTAATAAAGCGAACAGGGAAATGTACTCTGTCTTCGCTTAGACTGTTTGTCGTGTTTAAAATTATAGCATTTGATTTTTTAGTTGAAAAGCAAGTTCTGGTTTCACGATTTCTGAGTTGCAATTTAATATATTCTCGTGCCGGAGACCCAGGAAAATCGTTGTCTGGGTCTGCAGGAATTTCTGGAGAAAACTCCATTACGGTTTCTTGAGGGGACCATACAGGCGCAATGATTTTATAAGTTTCGATGTATTCATAGCGGTAATATTTTGAAGTATTAGTTGGATCATAGCTATTTACGTTTATTTGCACACCTCTTTCGCCATTGACATTTTCTGCAGTAGCTGTTACGTTATCAATTTTAGTTTCAGTAGTTAAAATCTGTTCGTCTGAAGTATAATTTTTACCTTCTCGTGTTCTGATTTTTAATTGATATTTTCTTCCAGGTTCCGCTTTAAAAGGAGTTACAGATGCATATAGCGTATCTTTTTCTTCAAATTGATACACGTTTCCTTGATCGTCAGAAACAGATACACTAGCTCCTTTTTCAAGTTTAGGACCACTTTCTTCAAGCTGATAAACCTGAGAAAGTCTTATTGTTTGATTTTTAAGTTCGTTCGTGATAGTTCCCTCAACAACTAGAGCGCTTTCAAAATCATTATTCTGAAACACATATTGTTCTGTACAACTGCTCGCTGCAAATGCCAGAATTAAGAAAAGGGAGATTTTATATGTAAAATTTTTCATGACTTTAAAACTTGAAATTATAAGTAATACTTGGAATTGGAATAGAGAAAATAGATGTTTTATAAGCTTTGATTTGTCCTTCTTTTGTAACAAAGAATACAGAATAAGGATTGTTTCTTCCTAAAACATTATAAACTGAAATATTCCAAAAACTATGTGCTAGCTTTTTAATTTTATGATTTCCTTCGATGTTCAAACCAATGTCAAGTCTGAAATAATCAGGGATTCTGTATTTATTGCGATCACTGTAAACAGTATATTGCTCGTTGCCGTAATCGTATTTACCAATCGGATATGTAATTGGTCTTCCGGTTTGATATGTAAAATTACTTGAAAAACTATAACGCTGTGTAATTTTATAGTTTAAAACGGCACTGAAATCGTGTGGTTTATCAAAATTTGAAGCAAAGTATTTTCCGTTATTTACTTTTTCTTCATTAAACTGGCTATCCAATTTTATTAAAGATCTTGAATACGTATATCCAAGCCAACCGTTTAATTTTCCAACTTGTTTTTTAGCCAAAAATTCTATACCATAAGCTTTTCCTTCTCCCTGTAAAAGCTCGGTTTCTATATTTTCATTCAATAATAATTCGGCTCCAACTTTATAGTCCAAGATATTTTTGGATCTTTTGTAATACCCTTCCACACTAAATTCTATATCTCCACCTTTAAGATTTTTATAAAATCCCAAAGAAACTTGTTGAGCGCTTTCTGGTTTTACGTTTAAATCTGAAAGTTTCCAAATATCTGTTGGAGATTGAGTTGTATTATTTGACAATAAATGAATGTATTGATATGTTTTATCATAACTCGCTCTTACCGAAAAATCATCGTCAAGGAAATATCTAGCTGCAATTCTAGGTTCTAAACCTCCATATCTTTTAATTACTTCGTTATTGCCGTATGTTTTTGTATCTATAACAGTTGCATCACTAATAGGAACATTGTTTTCGTAAATTCTCTGAGTAGATTTCCCTAAAGCAGCAAAAGTGGAATATCGTAAACCAAAATCAAGCAAGAATTTGTCGCTTATTTTAAAATTGTCACCAATATATGCCGCAGATTCTAATCCTTTTTCTGTTTCAACATCAACAGGAACTAATGTCGATTCAGGATTTGTCGGATTCAAATATCCAGGATCCACAGAATATAATTTTGTCGAAAGACCATAACTGAATTTATGCTTTTCGTTATATAAATAATTCATTTTCAGCATCGCTTGAGTTTCATTGATTTTATAACCAAAATCAAAATTATTAACCCCTTCAGATTCGTAGTCAATGTTGAATTTGTATTCACTATTAGTAACAATCAAAGAACCTTTGTTTTTCTCATTGAAAGTATGATTCCATTTTAAAGTCGCTAATCTATTGCTGTATTTATACAATGAATCTGATGACACACTAAATTTATCATGGCTATAATAAAGAGTAGATTCGATATCATTCTTCGCATTTATTTTATGATTGTATTTTAGGATGAAATCATAAAAAGAAGCCTGACTGTTTTTCAAGTTCTCATCGTCTAAGCTTTTTAAAATCCAATCAGAATAAGTTGCTCTTCCTCCAACTACCAAACTAGATTTTCCTTTTACCACAGGAGTAGAAAGCATTAAATTGCTGGTTACTGGGCCAATACCGCCTTCACCTTGAAACTCATCAAAACTTCCAGTTTTAGAAGTAATGTCAAAAACAGAAGATAATCTTCCTCCAAATTCAGCTGGAATACTACCTTTATAAATATCAACTTTTTTAGTTGTATAAGGATTTAAAGCTGTAAAAAAACCGAAGAAATGTGACGGATTGTATAACGTAGCATTGTCCAACAAAAATAAATTTTGATCTTCTTTACCACCTCTAACATTATATCCAGAAGAACCTTCACCAGCAGTTTTTATTCCAGGCATTGTCAAAGCCACTTTAAGAATGTCACGCTCACCAAGCACCAAAGGAACATTTTTAATTCCTTCAGCATCAATGGTAGTTACACCGGTAATTGCTGATTTTGCAGTTTTACTTTTGTTTGTTTTAATTAAAACTTCATCAAGCTGATTTATATCTTCGGTTAACGAAAAGTTCAACGATCCATCATTGTAAACCATGATATTTTTAGTCACTTTGTTATATGAGAACGTCTCCGTTTCAATAACATTTAAACCTCCAGGAACTTGTAAGCTATAATACCCTTTTTTATCAGTAGTGGCAGAATATTCTGTGTTTGGTATTTTTACTAAAACATTAGCAATTCCAGCATTATTTTTTCCGCCTCTAATAATACCAGATAAGGTATAAGTTTTCTTTTTCTGATTTTTCACTTCTTTACCAATCAAAACAATATCCCTAATATTTTTATTTGGGTTTCTTGAATTGGTTTTTTTGATCGAATCATATTGTTGATAGAAAATTGGGCTGATCATTCCGTTTTCGTCTCTTTCAAGAGGAATTCCGAAATAATCATCAGGCAATTGACTGTAGATGATACTGTTATTTGTAACTATAACTTTGTTTTCCGAAACGTAAAAGTTGAAGCTTGTGTTCTGAAAAACATCTTCCAAAACTTCACCAATTCTAACTTCTTTATATTGTTTAGATATTGAAGTACTGTCATTTTCCAGCCATTTTTCATCAAAATAGAATTTGAAATAAGATACTTTTTCGATATCTTGAATGGCAGTTTTTATATTTGCATTTTTAAATTCAACCGTTATTTTGTCGCTGATTACTTGAGAATAAATTATTTGTTGAAAGGCAATTAAAAATAGAATAAGAGTAATTTTTTTCATTTAATTAGAACTTTTTTTTAAAAGACCATTGATTTGTTTTGTTAGATTTTCCATGAATTTCATCTTATCGGAACGTTCTAATTTTTTATCAGTATTGTAAATGGTACTGATATCTTTTTTATAGTCAGGGAAAATTTTCTTGAAATCTTTCTCCGATTCTACTTTGTAGAAATGGTTATTGTGCTTTAGGAAGTAATTGATTTTATAGATGAAATTGTAGTAAACACCGTCAGACTGGAAGACTTTTACTTTTTCTTTATAATGTTTAATATATAAAGAGACGTTGTCGCCGGCGTAGTTTTCTTCATAAAAACCTGGAGCAAGATCATTAACCTTATTTAGGTCGGATTTTATGTTGACGAACTTTTTGTTTTTAATGAAAAAATAATCAACTTTTTCGCTGATTAGATTAATCGGTAAGTTTTCAGAAGATCCGGTTTGTTTGTAAATAACTTGGTCAGTTAAAATGTCGTACTTAAGATTAACATTAGAATAAATCTGGCCTTCAAAACTGATGTCGCCAATATTAAACTCTTCAGTATAATACCTGCTTTTACCAGCAATTGGGCGAAAAGGTTCGCTATGAACGATTCCGTTATTAATATTTAAATTGTCTTTTCCGACTGTTTGGTCGAAGTAATCGTATAATGAAGATTTTTCAGTAGATTGTGAATGTAAATACGATATGTTTAATAGGCTTGCAAATAACGATAGATAAATCGCTTTTTTTTTGTGGTTTTTCAAAGGAAATGTGATTTTTTTGTTTTTGGATTGATTAGGTCCAAAAGTATAAAAAAAATGTTATAAAAATCACGTCATAGTGTTAAAATGTAATAAAAACTCTATAGAATTTGCTTCAAACAGGAATAAACTATACTTATAGTATATTTGAAGCTTGAAAGTTGACAGTAACTAGAGAGGTGAATATTTTGATAAATTTTTAACTTTCTAATCATTAAAATAAAGAAATAGCTTGCTACTTTTTTTAATTGAAAAACCCCGTTTCATAATCATGAAACGGGGTTTTCTATAAATAAACCTTTAGTAAACTAAGATCTGATTACTCTTTTTTCTCCTCACGTGGAGGTCTTGGAACAAGTGCTTTTTTAGACACTTTTTCTTTTTTAGTTTTAGGATCAACTCCTAAGTATTTCACTTGGAAAATATCTCCCATTTTAACTACATCGGCAACGTTTTCTGTACGTTCCCAAGCTAACTCAGATACGTGAAGCAATACTTCGTTTCCTGGTGCAGCAGTGTATTCTACTACAGCTCCAAAATCAAGCATTTTAATCACTTTAACCTCGTAAGCTTCGCCAATTTGTGGTTTGAAAGTTAAGGCATCAATTTTAGCCAATACAGCTTTGATACCAGCAGGATCAGTTCCTAAGATTTCAACTACACCTTGTTCGTCAACTTCGTTGATTACGATAGTCGTTCCAGTAGCTTTTTGTAATTCTTGAATTACTTTTCCTCCAGGTCCGATTAACGCTCCAATAAAGTTTCCAGGGATAGTTCTAGTGATAATTTTTGGTGCATGATCTTTAACTTCTGCTCTTGGCGCTGCAATTGTTTCAGTTAATTTTCCTAAAATATGCAAACGTCCGTCACGAGCTTGTGCTAAAGCTTGTTCCATAATGTCATAACGTAATCCTTCGATTTTTATATCCATTTGGCAAGCCGTGATACCGTCAGCAGTTCCAGTTACTTTAAAATCCATATCTCCTAAGTGATCCTCATCTCCTAAGATATCAGACAATACAGCAAATTTTTCACCGTCAGTGATTAATCCCATAGCAATACCAGAAACTGGTTTTGTCATTTGGACTCCAGCATCCATAAGCGCCATTGTTCCAGCACAAACTGTTGCCATAGAAGAAGAACCGTTAGATTCTAATACCTCTGAAACAACACGGATTGTATAAGGACAATCTGCAGGAATCATATTTTTTAAAGCTCTTTGAGCTAAGTTACCGTGGCCAACTTCTCTTCTTGAAGTTCCTCTTAATGGTTTTGCTTCACCAGTAGAGAAAGGAGGGAAGTTATAGTGTAAGTAGAATTTCTCTTCACCTTGTTCAGATGGAGAATCGATTTGGTTAGCTTCTTTAGAAGTTCCTAAAGTTACTGTTGCCAAAGCTTGAGTTTCTCCACGTGTAAATAAAGAAGATCCGTGAACAGATGGCAAATAATCTGTTTCGCACCAGATTGGTCTGATTTCTGTAGTTTTTCTACCGTCTAAACGAATTCCTTTTTCAAGAATTACGTTACGAACCGCTTCTTTATTTGTTTTGTAGAAGTATTTTCCAACTAAACCTGCAAGATCTGCATTTTCAGCATATTCTTCTTCAGTAAACAAAGCTTTAGCCTCTTCTTTAACAGCTGCAAATTTTTCACCTCTTTCAGCTTTTCCAGAAGCTTCCTGAGCAATTGCATAGCATTTATCGTAAGCGGCAGCTTTTACTTTAGCGTAAACAGCTTCGTCTTCAATTTCACCTTCGTAAGTTCTATATTCTTGAGAGCTTAATTTTGCTCTTAATTTTTGTTGAGCAACAATTTGAACTTTAATTGCTTCGTGTGCAAATTTAATTGCCTCAACCATTTCAGCTTCTGAGATTTCTTTCATCTCACCTTCAACCATTGCAACAGAATCCATAGAAGCTCCGATCATCATATCGATGTCAGATTTTTCTAACTCTTCTCTACTTGGGTTGATTACTAATTTTCCGTCGATACGAGCAACGCGCACTTCAGAAATTAAGTTGTAAAATGGAATATCTGAAACAGCTAATGCTGCAGATGCTGCTAAACCAGCTAATGCGTCTGGCATAACATTGTCATCGTGAGACATTAATTGAATCATAACCTGAGTTTCAGCATGGTAATCGTCTGGGAAAAGCGGGCGTAAAACACGGTCAACTAATCTCATTGTTAATACCTCACTGTCGCTTGGTCTTGCTTCTCTTTTGAAAAATCCTCCTGGGAAACGTCCTGCAGCAGCAAATTTTTCGCGGTAATCTACCGTTAATGGTAAAAAGTCAACACCTGGGTTAGATGTTCTTGCAGAAACTGCTGTTGCTAAAAGCATACAGTTTCCTAAACGTACAACAACTGAACCATCGGCTTGTTTTGCTAATTTACCAGTTTCGATTGAGATGCTTCTTCCATCTCCTAAATCGATAATTTCTTGTGAAACTTGTGGAATCATAAATTTTTCCTTTTTGATTATACAATGGGTTTTAGTTGTGTTGTAGTTGTTGTTGTGTGTAGTTGTTGTTATCTAAAACCCAATGAAAAACCAAACTTTTTTTCTTGTAATATGCTTATTATAAACAGCTGTAATGTAAAAACAAAAAGAGGCACTCTCGCACCTCTTTTCTATATTGATTATTTTCTGATATTCAATACTTTGATAATCTCACGATATCTGTTGATATCTTTCTTTTTCAAGTAGTCCAACAAAGCTCTTCTTTTACCTACTAATAGTACAAGAGAACGCTCAGTGTTGTAATCGTGACGATTTTTTTTCAAGTGTTCAGTTAAGTGAGAGATTCTGTAAGTGAACAATGCGATTTGACCTTCTGCGCTTCCAGTGTTTGTAGCACCACCGTGTTGTGCAAAAATTTCTTCTTTCTTTTCTTTAGTTAAATACATTCCAATATTGTTTTAAATGATTTTTATGTATGTCGTACAACTTTTGTAAGACGGGTGCAAAATTAGATTAAAAAAACAGAAAAATCAAAAAAAAATAAAAGAATCTAAAAAATGGGCATAAGAAATTTATTTTTAGGTATTTAGATCTGTTTTTTTGTTCTTGATTTAATCTGATTTCTATTTTAACTTCTGGGCTTTTTTTCCAGATTGCTTTTCGCTCAAAGAAGAATAAGAAAATTTGACATTGTTTGCATCAGTACTTACGCCCGAAATTAAAACTCCTTGATCATAATTGTCAACAAACGTAATCTTTCGTAAAATGTCATTCCCTTCCCAGTAACCTTGTTTCAATCCGCCTTTGATTGTTCCTTTTTGACTAACAAACTGATCTGTTTCTTCGTAATCTCCATTTCCATTCGTAACGGTTTGGTTTTTATTTACATCCCAGCAATTTAGAATCAAAGTTTGGAGCTTTTTTGTTTTCGGATCCCAAATGTTCTGTTTTTCGCATTTTTTACTCTGATCTTCGTACCAGCTAATTTCTTTGCCAGTTTTATGGTCTTCAGAATAATTTATAACAGATTCTTTTGCACCATTTTTATAATAGTAAATAAATTCTCCGTCTTTTTTTAAAACATCTCGATCTAAGGTTGATCCCGTCATTTTCTTTCTTCCATTTTTGTAGAAATCAGTCACAACATAACGGATGCTTTTCTGAGAATAATTGGTAATTACTCTTGTGTAAGCATGATTTTCGGGTGTACATTCACGATTTAAGGAGTCTAAAAAGATTTTTTTAGACATCATGCTAATTTGCGCAGACAGATTAACTGAAATTATCAGAAGCAATAAGATGAAGATGTTTCTTTTCATTCAGTTCTATTTTTTATTCTAAATTTAACGTTTTTAGAATAATTTAGCAACTTCTTGATTTACAAATTCTAAAAATCTTTCGTCAGCTTCTGTAAACGGATCAATAACGTGGCTGTCAATATCAATTTGGCCAATATTTACTCCATTCACAAAAAGAGGCACTACGATTTCTGATTTAACAGTCAAACTGCAAGCAATATAGTTGTCTTGCGCCTTAACATCTGGCACAACAAAATTAGCATTACTTTCTGCTACTTGACCGCAAATACCTTTTCCAAATGGAATAACAGTATGATCTGTTTCTGCACCAACATAAGGGCCTAAATGTAAAGTTTTAGTGTCGTGATTAGCAAAATAAAAGCCGACCCAATTGTAATATTCTACATTTTCGTTTAAAAGCTGGCAGATTGCTAATAATTTTTCGTCTCTATTTTTTTGATTGTCAGCAGTAATACTGCTTATCTGTGGTTGTAATTCTTGAAATGTCATGATATTAAATTTTATACAAAAGTATTTAAAGCTGAACTCAAAAAATATATAAATTTGAAAAAAAAATCTCTTGAAAAAATATTTAGTCCAGTTTAAGCCATTTTTGATTTTTATTAGCATTTTTTTTCTGACCTATATTGTTCTTACTTTACTTTATAAGTTTTATTTAAATAGCTATCAGTCAGAAGATCTTGATGCTGTAACAATGATTTCTGGTAAAAATTCAGAACAATTGTTAAAGCTTTTAAATTATGATGTAATCATTCAAAAAAGCTCTCAAAATCCATGGCAAGAAATTATCTTGAATGGTAGATTTATAGCGCGCATTATCGAAGGTTGTAATGCTGTAAGCGTAATGATACTGTTTGTGTCGTTTGTGAGTGCTTTTTCGGGGAATTTAAAAAAGACATCCCTATTTATAATACTAGGGCTTATATCTATTTACATTTTGAATATTATTAGGATCTCACTTTTAATTGTATTGATATATCATTTTTCGAGATATGCCAATTTTCTGCATGATATTTTTTTTCCTTTGATGATTTACGGGTATGTTTTTCTTTTATGGATTTTCTGGATTAATAGATTTTCAAAGTATGCTAAATAAATTAAAAGAAAATAAATTAAAAATTTTTGTTGCAATTGTTGTTGTAATAGGTTTTGCTTTGATTAGAACGTTTGAAAGAGAACTGTTTTACGATCCTTTTCTGGTATATTTTGATGCCGACTTTCAGTCTATTCCATATCCGCTAGTAGATAATCTAAAACTTTTTGCAGGACTTTTTTTTCGTTATTCTTTAAATTCAATTTTGTCTTTGGCTTTGATTTATGCTTTATTTCAAGATCGTGATATTCTTAAATTTAGTCTTCTGATCTATAGTATTTTTTTAGTTGTTTTTCTAATAGCATTTTTTATTATTCTAGAATATTTTCCAGATGGCAGTTGGCTTCTTTTTTACGTTAGACGATTTTTAATTCAGCCTATTTTTATATTATTATTTATTCCGGGATTTTATTATCAGCTTCAAAAAACTAAAAAATAACATTTGTTTTAGTTTTTTTCTAGAGTTTTTAAATAGCTTTGCAGTATGAATTTGAAAAAGTGCACAGGTCTGTTTTTAGCGTTCCTTTTATTGGTTTCCAATATAGGGTTTGCTTTTGATGTGCATTATTGTGGCGGAGAAATTGCTTCGGTTTCTTTAAAAACAACAGCAGAACCTGTTGTTGAGAAGAAATGTTGCGGTTCTAAAGAGAAAAAGAACTCTTGCTGCAAAGATAAGGTTGTTCATTTTGAAAAGAAATCAGATAACGCAACAATCAAATTCTTCTTCTTTCAATTTGCTTTTCCAGCAGTTATACAGGATTACAAACCTCTAGTCTTTTTAGAAATTCAAAATTTCAAAAAGAAAGAAGTTCTTTCATATTATGCTGATGCAAATGCCCCCCCTTTATTTAAATTATACCATCAGTATATTTTCTATTCCTGATTTTAATGTTAAGATGCACTGCGAGTCTTGATTAAGACTTTGCGTTTACATTTTGATGTCTTTTGCTTCCGCAAAAACAGAAATGTAATTCTATTTCAACATTAAAATCAATTTTTTATGCAAAAAAATATAATGCTTTTTGCGATGATTTTGCTTTCTTTTTCTGCCTTTTCACAGGAAGATCTGCAAGAAGTAAAAATTACTAAAAAGCAAAAAGGGATTAAAAAATCCTTTACCGTGACAGCCAATACATCCGTAATTACTAGCAAAGAACTGCTTAAGGCGGCTTGCTGTAATTTGGCTGAAAGTTTTGAAACCAATCCATCAATTGATGTCAATTTTTCTGATGCTTTAACAGGAACTAAGCAAATCAAAATGCTTGGACTAACCAGTCCTTATTTAATGATTACCGAAGAAAATATTCCGTCAGTTCGAGGAGCATCTCAAGCTTATGGATTGTCGTTTACACCAGGAACCTGGATTGAAAGTGTCCAAATTACGAAAGGAGCGGGAAGCGTTATAAATGGTTACGAAAGCATTTCTGGCCAGATTAATACAGAGCTTTTAAAGCCATTAAATGATATTCCTTTCTTCTTGAATGCTTACGGATCGACAGATTCTCGTTTTGAATTAAACACCCATTTTAATAAAAAATTATCAGACAAATGGGCGACTAGCTTATTTGTTCACGGAAATGCGCGTGTAGCCAAAAACGATATGAACAAAGACGGTTTTCTCGATAATCCGTTAGGGAAACAAATCAATGTTTTGAATCGTTATCAATATTATGATCCAGAAAGCGGTTTAGTAAGTTTTATCAATTTCAGATATATGAATGATAAAAAACAAACTGGAGAAGTAGATTTTGATAAAGATCGTGATCGAGGCACAACTAATTACTGGGGTTCAGAAATTAATACAGAGCGATTTGATGTATCGACAAAAATCGGATATGTATTTAAAGACATGCCATATCAGAGTATTGGTTTTCAAAATGCTTTTAATAGTCATAAACAGGATTCTTATTATGGTTTAAATCAATATGATATTAAACAGAATAGTTTTTATTCTAATTTGATTTTTAATTCGATTATAAACAATACCATGCATAAGTTTACGACTGGTCTGAATTTTACTTACGATCAATACCAGGAATTTGTAAACTTAACAGATGTTAGCAGAATCGATAATTCGGTTGGTGCTTTCTTCGAATATACTTATGATAATACAGACAATTTCAGTTTGATTTTAGGCGGAAGAGTAGATAATCATAACCGATTAGGATTTTTTGTTACGCCAAGACTGCACATGAGATATAATCCTTGGAAAAATGGGGTAATTCGTTTTTCTGCAGGAAGAGGCAAGCGTTCTGCTAATATCTTTGCTGAAAATCAGCAGCTTTTTGCTAGTTCAAGAACTTTTTCGGTTTTAGATTCTAATGGAAAAGTATATGGGCTAAATCCTGAAATTGCTTGGAATTATGGAGTGAGTTTTTCACAGAAGTTCCGTCTTTTCAATAGAAACGCCGATGCAGGTTTTGATCTGTATAGAACCGATTTCCAAAATCAAGCCATTGTAGATGTGATGCAAAGTCCGCAACAAGTTTTGTTTTATGATTTGAAAGGAAGTTCTTTTGCAAATAGTCTTCAGGTTGAGTTCAATTACGAATTGATTCACAATTTAAACTTAAGAACAGCTTATAAATATTACGACATCCAAACCGATTATTTAAGAGGAACATTCCAACGTCCGCTTCAGGCAAAACATCGTTTCTTAGGAAATTTAGAATACGAAACAGCCATGAACAACGACAAACAATGGAAGTTTGATTTTACTTACAATTGGTCAGGAAAGCAGCAGTTGCCATATACGGCTTCAAATCCTACAGAAGATCAATTTCCTGATTTTTCACCTTCTTATGCTGTAATGAATGCACAAGTGACCAGAGTTTTTTCTTCAGTTTTTGAAGTGTATATTGGGGGAGAAAATATTGGAAATTATAGACAAGAGAAAGCAATTTTAGGAGCAAATGATCCTTTTGGACCTAATTTTGATGCATCAATTGCATATGCACCAATTTTTGGACAAATGTATTATGCAGGACTTAGATTTAAAATTAAATAACAATTTCAACAACAATAAAAATTAAATACAATGAATAAAATAGTTTTAATCGCAATGATGATTTTTTTAGGTTTTTCAGCTCAGGCTCAAACTAAAAAAAATAAGAATTTAAAGTATACAACAGAAGTAAACGGGAACTGCGAACAGTGCAAGAAACGAATTGAAAAAGCGGCTTATGGCGTTCCAGGCGTAAAAACAGCAAGCTGGGATGTAAGTTCGCATCAGCTTTCGGTTATTTTAAATGAAGAGAAATGTTCTCCTTCAGATTTAAACAAAGCAATCGCAAAGGCAGGTCATGATACTAAGGAAGTTAAAGCGACAACTGAAGATTATGACAATCTTCATAGCTGTTGCAAGTATGTAAGAGAATAGTGTAAAAAGAAGCCCAGACAAAGAAGTCTGGGCTTTTTTTAATAGTTAATTTATGTTTAAAATACCGCATTTTATTGTGGTTAAGGTAAATTATTGTTACTTTCACGAACTATAAAAAATAACCAATCACATTTATGAATAATTTTGAATGGACCCAGTTACTAAACCCTGAATTTTATATTACTTTAAGCGTCGGAGGTTTTCAGATTGGGTTATTTATTGTGCTGTTTATAGTTTTTGCTGAGACAGGACTTTTTGCAGGGTTTTTTCTGCCTGGAGATAGTTTGCTTTTTTTAGCAGGTATTTACAGTCGTGATCTAATTGAAAATGTTGCCTATATTCCAAATGATTTTGTAAATGTGTTTCTGCTTGCTACTGCAGTTGCCATAATGGGAGTTTTAGGTAATATGACTGGTTATTGGTTTGGAGCAAAAAGTGGTTATTATTTATTCAAAAAAGAAGATACTTTCTGGTTTAAGAAAAAGTACTTGCTTCAATCAAAAGATTTTTTTGAGAAATACGGAGGAAAGGCAATTATTTATGCACGCTTCCTGCCAATTTTCAGAACGTTCGCTCCAATTGTTGCAGGAATCGTTTCGATGGACAAAAAGAAGTTTATGTTTTATAACGTCTTGAGTTCTTTTCTTTGGTCATTTATATTGATTTTCGCAGGACATTATTTATACGGAGTTTTCTTAAAACAAGGAATAGATTTAAAGAAACATATTGAATATATCATTATTATTATCATCATTATTTCGACATTCCCAGTTCTGCTGAAACTTTTAAAAAAGAGACCACACGAAGAGATATAATCAAATAAAGAATAAAAAAAAATCCGAAGTTTTCAGCTTCGGATTTTTTTATGCTTGTTGTTAAAGCTATTATAGATGTTTTTATTATATGATGTAGTTTTCTTTGCAGATAAATCTAAGTTAATAGAAACAAAAAAGCTATAATCAGTTTTTGAAACGTAATTACAGCTTTAAGGTTAAATTATTTTAGTTGTATAATACAAAAGTAATTCAAGTTGGAATTTGGGATTTAAAAATTGAATATTTTAAAGTATTACCATTCATTCACCTTGTTGGCATCCATTTTGAGGAAAATAAACAATAAAATGGTGAATCCCCAGAGTCCAGAGCCTCCATATGAAAAGAAGGGCAGAGGAACTCCGATTGTTGGGAAAATTCCAATTACCATGGCAATATTTACAAAGAAATGTATAAAGAGAATTGCAGCGACGCAATATCCATAAACTCGACTGAATTTTGTTTTTTGCCTTTCTGCTAAATAAATAATTCTAAGAAGCAAACCTGTGAAAAGTAAAATTACGACCAATGAACCCGCAAAACCCCATTCTTCACCAACAGTGGTAAAGATATAATCGGTGTGCTGCTCTGGTACAAATCCTCCTTTGGTTTGTGTTCCTTCAAGAAAACCTTTTCCAAGCCATCCTCCAGATCCAATTGCAATTTCAGATTGATTGGTATTATATCCAATACCTTTCATATCTACAGTTTTACCTAATAAAATATTAAAACGGTCTCTGTGGTGCTGTTTAAAAACATTATCAAAAACATAATCAACAGAGAAAACAAATCCAGAGATTAGGACTAATAAAATTCCGCTTAAAATGATGTTTCTATCAACTACTCTGCCTTTAAAGTGTATAATTGCAAGCACGACAAAAGCCATTGCAATAACAGCGTATGGTTCTAAAACTAAAGTAAGAACGAAAAGAACAATGGTTATAAAGGCTGTCCATACATACCAAGAAGGTAAACCTTCTCTGTACAAAACAAGGATGAATGCGCTATAAATTAAAGCACTTCCAGGATCTGGCTGTGGTAAAATCAAAATTACTGGCAATAACATAATAGCCAGAGCCTGAATTTGTCTATTGGTTTCTTTTAAGTTGATTTGTGTGTCACTTAAATATTTGGCCAATGCCAGAGAAGTTGCGGCTTTTGCAAACTCAGATGGTTGTAAAGTAAAGCTGCCAATAGCATACCAGCATCGTTGTCCTGCAATGGTTTTTCCAAAAAGAAATAATCCCGCAAGAGACAATAAGGAAACTCCAAATATGATACTGGCATATTTTTCGTAAAACTTGCCATCAACAAAAAGTACAACAAATATCAATGGAATAGTGCAGCAGATAAAAATAAGCTGTTTTTGGTACGTTCCATCAGTTGATAATAGAGAAGACGAATAAATATTAAGCCAACCTAAAGTTACCAACGTAATGTAGATAAAGACACTTATCCAATCAATATTATTTTTTACACTTTGATTTTTCATCTGAAATAATCTTTCTTAGTTTTTCTTAGTTGTGTCTACTGCTGTTTTTTTAACTTCCGTTTTAGGTGCTGTTACGGCTGCTGGTACTTTTGGTTTTACAATTTTTGCTTGCAAAACAGAATCTTTTGGAACAGATTCTATAGCACTTGCTGCATTCATGCCTCCAAGTTTAGCGTATTCAGATACCAAACTTTTATTTAATACTCTTATTTCTAAATCAGTTCTTGTGATTTTCTTTCTCAAATATTTTTCAATCATTAAACTGGCAATCGGACCAGCAACTGTTGCTCCAAAACCTCCATTTTCAATCATAACGGCAATAGCTATTTTTGGATTGTCTTTTGGAGCAAAAGCAACAAATATAGAGTGATCTTTAAGTTTTTCTCTCTTACCGTTTATTTTTGCATAATTCTCTGCAGTTCCCGTTTTTCCGCAAATGTCAATTCCTTCAACTCTAAGAGCATACGCTGTACCTTTATTGTATACATCAAATAATCCGCTAATAACCGGTGGGAAATATTTTTGATCAATTGTGGTCACGTGTTTTGTAGTGAACTTCTCATCTATCTTTTCTCCTTCAATTTTTTTAATGATATGAGGAGTGTAATAATAGCCTTGATTGGCAACAGTCGCCATCATATTGGCTAATTGAATTGGTGTCATCAAAACTTCTCCCTGGCCAATTGCATTCGATACAATGGTTGAGCTTCTCCATCCTCCGTTAGGATAGATTCTTTTATAGGTTTTAGAAGTTGGAATGTTTCCTCTTCTTCCGGTAGGTAAATCATAACCCATGAACTGACCTAGTCCAAAACTTTTTACATGACTGCTCCAGATATCAACTGCATGACCAGGATCTTTGTACTTGTTGATGGTAAGCATATAAGCTTGTCCAAAATAAGTGTTGCAAGAGTTGTAAATACCATTATGTAATTGGTGTGGACCAAAACCGTGGCATTTCATGAATCGGCCTCCACCATAACTGAATCCGTGATGACACATGAAAGTTGTTTGCTCATTTACTACACCTTCTTGAAGCGCAACTAAACCAGTTAGGATTTTAAATGGAGAACCTGGAGGATATTCCGCTAAAAGACCTCTGTCGTATAATGGTTTTGCGATAGAATCATTATATAAAAGAGTGTAGTTTTTAGATCTTTGTCTTCCAACTAAAATTCCAGGATCGTAAGATGGAGCAGTAACAAGTGCTAAAATTTCACCTGTTTTTGGCTCAATTGCAACTATTCCACCTCTTTTGTTGATCATTAATTCCTCGCCATATTTTTGAAGTTCAGCATCAATGGTCAAATTGATATCTTCTCCGGCTACGGCAATCGTATCATATCTCCCTTCTTTATAAGATCCAATTTCTCTATTATATTTATCTTTTTGAATGTATTTAACACCTTTAATGCCTCGCAATATTTCTTCGTAACTCTCTTCTACGCCTTGTCTTCCAATTAAATCTCCACTGTTGTAATAAGGATTTTTTGCAATTTGGCTTTCATTTACTTGTGTAATAGAACCAAAAATATTGGCACCGTAATCTACTTCATAATCGCGAAGAGATCTTTTTTGGAAATAGAAACCGTCATATTTTCTGATTTTCTCTTGAAAAGCAGCAAATTCATTCTTGTTCAACTGCGATAAAAATACAGATGGAAGTCTAGGGCTGTACACCTTTGCTTTTTCCATTCTCTTATGATAGTCTTCAGGAGTGATATTTAAAAGCGCACAGAATTCAGCAATATTCAAATCTTTTTTTACCTCTCTCGGAATAACCATGATGTCATAAGAGGGCTGATTGGCAACAAGAAGTTTGCCATTACGATCATAGATGTAACCTCTTTCAGGATAGTCATACACTTTTTTTATCGCATTATTTTCTGATTTCAATTTAAAAGAATCATCAATAATCTGCAGGTAAAAAATCCTAATCACTAGCAAAGACGCTGCAATAATAATTATAGTGGGCAGCAGGACTTTTCTCATCGTTTATTGGGCTTAATAAGATAAATTATTATTATTGAGGTGATTATAGTAAAGATAGAACTAAATAAGGTTCGGAGCAAAATGTCCCAGATAAATTTGAATTGAAATGCTTCCAAAACAAATAATACAATGTGGTGAATTAAAACCGAAACTAGTATGAATGAAAATCGTTCTGGTGTTAAAGATTCGTTTAGTTTAATGGTTTGATATTCATAACTTAAACCAAAAGAAAATTTAAATATATATGGTCTATAATAGGCTAAAACGACACAGGCAGTGGCATGTATCCCGCCAGAATTACAAAACATATCCATTATTAATCCCAAGAAAAAACTAGAAATTATTAATCCTGCTTTATTGCTGTTTACAGGGTACAGAATGATATACAAGATATATGGAAAAGGACTTATATATCCTAGGAAATTCATATTGTTGAAAATAACAATCTGAATTGCCAGCAACATAATAAATCGAAAAATATTGACTAACAGAGCGCTATTCATTTTTTTCTTTGTTTTCTAAATTAATAAGTTCCTCTCTGTCCTTGCTCTTGATGATATAAACGTGCCCTAAGTTTGTCATGTCGTTAAATAATTTAACTTTTATGACATAGAAGCTTGTTTCTCGCTCTTGATAAATTGTTTCAACGGTTCCAATATTTATTCCTTCAGGGAAAATTACGGATTGACCTCCTGTTACAATTGTGTCTCCTTTTCTAACCGAAGCTAATCTCGGAACGTCTCTTAACTGTACGAAACCAGTGCTTTTTCCATCCCAAGTTAAAGACCCAAAGTGATTTGATTTTTTTAACTTCGCATTGATCCTAGATTTCATGTTCAAAATACTCACAACTGTAGAATATCTTGGCGATGTATCATCTATAATACCCACAATTCCTAAACTGTTTATTACTCCCATATCTGGTTTAACACCTTCATTAGATCCAGAGTTCAAAGTAAGAAAGTTTTCGTGTGTACTGTATGTATTGTGAATTACTTTTGACACAATTATATCGGCGGGTTTTACTCCTTTAATAGTATCTGGCAAAGGTAATTTGGAAGTGTCTTCTTTATTGAATAAAAGACTTTTTAATCTTGCGTTCTCAAGTACAAGTTCGTCGTTTTCAGCTTGTAAATTCAAATATTCATTAATACGATTGATTTTTTCGTAAACACCTCCACTTAAGAAATTGGCAGAGCTGATTATTTTGCTTCTATGGTAAGAATGAGATTGAATAGTGAGTCCTAACGATATACCTAAAAGCAGCAAAAACAGCAATCGATTACTGTTTCTTATAAGGAAATTAAATATTTGCTGCATTTCTTGTCTGGTTATTTTGTTTCAGGATTGCTTAAAGGTTTCAGTTTTTACAAGGGTCAAATAATAAAATTTGACCCTCATAAAAGTAAATTGATTATTATTTTGAATCTTATTTGATTAAGATACTTTTAAATTTTGCAATGTTTTTAAGAGCCATTCCTGTACCGCGAACAACAGCTCTTAATGGATCTTCAGCAATATAAACTGGTAAATCTGTTTTTTGAGAGATACGTTTGTCAAGTCCTCTCAACATAGATCCTCCACCAGCTAAATAAATACCAGTGTTGTAGATATCTGCTGCCAACTCAGGTGGAGTTTGTGATAATGTTTCCATTACCGCATCTTCAATACGCTGAATAGATTTGTCTAATGCTTTTGCAATTTCACGGTAAGAAACATCTACTTGTTTTGGTTTACCAGTAAGCAAATCTCTACCTTGAACCGACATATCTTCTGGTGGACCATCTAAATCTTCGATCGCCGCTCCGATTTGAATTTTAATTTTCTCAGCAGTACTTTCTCCAACAAATAAGTTGTGCTGTGTACGCATGTAATAAACGATATCATTTGTGAAAACGTCACCTGCAATTTTTACAGATTTGTCACATACAATTCCGCCTAAAGCGATAACAGCAATTTCTGTTGTACCACCTCCGATATCGACAATCATGTTTCCTTTTGGTTGCATAATGTCAATACCAATACCAATTGCCGCCGCCATTGGTTCATGAATCAAGTAAACTTCTTTTCCGTTTACTCTCTCACAAGATTCCTTCACCGCTCTCATCTCCACTTCAGTAATACCAGAAGGAATACATACAACCATACGTAAAGCTGGAGTAAACATTCTTTTTTTCAATGCAGGAATACTTTTAATGAACATATTGATCATTTTTTCCGAAGCATCAAAATCAGCGATTACACCATCTTTCAAAGGCCTTATAGTTTTGATGTTTTCATGTGTTTTACCTTGCATCATATTGGCTTCCTTACCAACAGCAATGATTTTGCCTGATACTCTATCACGTGCAACGATAGACGGACTATCAATGACAACTTTATCATTATGAATGATTAAAGTGTTTGCGGTTCCAAGGTCTATCGCAATATCCTCGGTCATGAAATCAAAAAATCCCATAAGTTTTTTAGGGGTTTAAAATGTTATAAATTATTTATCGAACAAAGTTAAACAAATTAATGTTTAAAATGACGAGTTCCTGTAAATACCATTGCAAGATTATTTTCATTGCAATAATTTATACTTAATTCGTCTTTTATCGAACCTCCTGGCTGAATTACAGCAGTTATTCCTGCTTTTTTGGCTAATTCTACACAATCCGGAAATGGGAAAAATGCGTCACTTGCCATCGAAGCTCCATTTAAATCAAAACCAAAAGCTTTTGCTTTGTCAACTGCTTGAATTAAAGCGTCAACTCTTGAAGTCTGACCTGTACCTGATGAAATCAATGTTCCATTTTTAGCAAATACAATTGTGTTTGATTTTGTATTCTTGCAGATTTTAGAAGCAAAGATCAAATCTTCGATCTCTTGAGCAGTAGGTTCTGTAATGGTAACGGTTTTTAAATGCTCTTTATTATCCGTAATATTATTTCTGTCCTGAATTAACAATCCGTTAAGACAAGTTCTTACTTGACGAGCTGGCAATTCAACGTCGTTTTGTACTAAAATAATTCTGTTTTTCTTCTCTTGTAAAACTGTAACTGCCTCATCATCATAAGCTGGAGCAATTACAACTTCGCAGAATAATTTGTTGATTTCCTGCGCAGTTTCTAAATCAATTTTAGTGTTAGAAATTAGCACTCCTCCAAAAGCTGAAGTAGGGTCACAAGCTAAAGCCGCTAAATAAGCTTCGCTGATTGTTTTTCTTGAAGCCAATCCGCAAGCATTGTTGTGCTTTAAAATGGCGAATGTTGGTCCGTCAGTTTTAAATTCAGCAATTAAATTAACCGCTGCGTCCACATCCAATAAGTTGTTGTATGATAATTCTTTTCCGTGAAGTTTTTTGAACATTGCATCAAAATCTCCAAAGAAAAATCCTTTTTGGTGAGGGTTTTCACCATATCTTAAAACTTGACCGTTTGCAATGCTTTCTTTGTAAATAGTCTCGTCTGTATTGAAATAATTAAAAATAGCTCCATCGTAGTGAGATGAAACATGGAATGCTTTTGTAGCAAACAATCTTCTGTTTTCTAAAGTTGTTGCTCCGTCTTGCTCCGTAATCAAATCTAAAAGTAAGCTGTACTCATTAACAGAAGCTACAATTACAGTGTCTTTGAAATTTTTTGCACCAGCACGAATTAATGAAATGCCACCGATATCAATTTTTTCAATAATATCTTGTTCGCTAGCTCCAGAAGCAACAGTTTTTTCAAAAGGATACAAATCAACAATTACTAAATCGATTTGAGGAATATCAAATTCCTTCATTTGCTGAACATCGCTTTCGTTGTCTTGACGATTCAAGATACCTCCAAAAATTTTTGGGTGTAAAGTTTTTACTCTTCCGCCAAGAATTTCTGGGAAAGAAGTAATGTCTTCAACAGGAACTACTGGAATGCCAAGGTTTTTGATGAAATCTTCAGTTCCTCCAGTTGAATAAAGTGTTACATTTTGCTCGTGTAATTTTCTAACAATTGGTTCTAATCCATCTTTAGAAAAAACAGAAATTAATGCCGATTGTATTTTTTTAGTTGTGCTCATTGTGTAGTTATGATTTTGAGACTGCAAAAGTAGTTTTTTTATATATTATATTAAAAAAAATTAGTGTAACAAAATGCTAAAAAAATCTACTGATGAGTAAGTTAACTTTTATTAGGTTTTTGAATTTAAATTATTGAATTTTACTTTATTGAAAAATACGAAAATATGATCGTTTATCTAAGATTATTAAAGGAAAGTCTAAGCTTTGCCATCAATGCTTTGCGAAATAATAAATTACGCACTCTGTTGTCGCTTTTAGGTGTTACGATTGGTATTTTTTCGATTATCGCTGTTTTGGCTGCTGTTGACTCTTTAGATAAAAAAATCTCTAAAGATTTGAGCAGTTTAGATAAAAATACAATTTATTTAATGAAATATTGCTTTGGACCATCTGAAATTCCGCAATGGAAGAGAGAACAGTTTCCAAATGTAAAATATGACGAATACATTGGCTTAAAAAACTCAATGAATAATACCGATCAAGTCGGATACCAGCTTTTTGTAAATAGAGAAAGTTTAAAATACGATTCTAAAACAGTCAGCGATGTAAATATTATTCCGTCGTCAAGCGAAATGGTCGATATTGATGGATTGAGTTTTGATAAAGGAAGATTTTATAATGAATCTGAATCGAATTCTGGAACTCCTGTTATTGTTCTTGGATATGATATCGCTGATGGACTTTTTGGTTCAAGCGATCCGATCGGCAAAAATATTCGTCTATACGGACAGCGTTTTACCGTTATTGGCGTAATGGCAAAACAAGGAGCTGGTTTTTTTGGAGATAGCAATGACACTTCGGTTTATCTTCCTGCTAATTTTTTACGAAGAATGTACGGAGATAGCGATTCGATGACTCCTGTTATTGTTTTAAAACCAGTAAAAGGTGTTGATATGGATGCATATAAAGCAGAAATCGCTCAGAAACTTCGTGCAATTCGCGGAATGAAAGCTGGAGAAATGGATAATTTCTTTATTAATGTCCTTTCAGGTTTTACTGATTTTATTGATGGTATTTTAGGGCAGATGAATTTTGTTGGTTGGATTATTAGCGGATTTTCTCTTCTGGTTGGCGGTTTCGGAATTGCCAATATTATGTTTGTTTCCGTAAAAGAAAGAACAAATCTTATCGGAATTCAGAAATCATTAGGAGCAAAAAATAAATTTATCTTATTCCAATTTTTGTTTGAAGCTATTATTCTATCAGTTATTGGCGGAATTATTGGTCTTCTGATGGTTTGGGGAATTGCTTTTGCTTTGACAAAACTGCTGGATTTCGAGTTTGTTTTAAGTTTTGGCAATATAGTTTTAGGAACAACTTTAGCTGCCTTTATTGGATTAATTTCTGGTATTCTGCCAGCGGTTTCTGCAGCAAATTTAGATCCTGTAGAAGCCATTCGAACAGGAATGTAATATTGTTTTTGTGTTATTTTACTGTAAATTTTGATGGCTCAAAATAATTAGATATTTTTGATAGACCAAGAACATAAAATACTCAAACAATGAGCTTTAATCTTAAATCTGTCGATACTGTTGAGTCTATTTCTAGAGAAGATTTCAAAAGAAATTATTTAGACAAAAAGAAGCCCTTAATTATAAAAGGACTCACAAATGATTGGCCTGCAAAAGAAAAATGGTCGACAGAATATTTTAAGGAAATTGCTGGAGATATTGAGGTAAAATTGGTAGATAATTCTAAAGCCGATCCTTCAAAAGTAATTAATGCTTCAATCGCCAGCATGAAATTTGGCGAATACTTAGATCTTATAAAAAGAGAACCTACACAATTGCGTATTTTTTTCTTTAATCTTTTTAAGCACAGACCAGAATTAGTTAATGATGTAAAAGTTCCAAAAGAATTAATGGGAGGTTTTATAGAAAGTATGCCAGCTATGTTTTTTGGAGGTTCAAAAGCGATTACTTTTTTGCATTATGATATCGATTTACCGCATCTTTTTCATACCCATTTTGGTGGAAGAAAGCATATCATATTATTTGATAATAAATGGAAGAAAAGACTCTATTGTATTCCTAATACCACTTATGCCTTAGAAGATTATGATGTGGCTAATCCCGATTTTGAAAAATTTCCTGCTCTAAAAGGAGTAGAAGGGTATGAAGTTTTTCTTGAACACGGAGATACGTTATTTATGCCAACAGGAATGTGGCATTGGATGCGTTACATTGATGGTTCTTTTTCTCTAACACTTCGCGCATGGGACAAATCATGGTCTAGAAAAGTAGCCAGCGTTTGGAGTTTATTTATGCATGGCGCAGTAGACAGCGGTATAAAAGTGGTTTTTAGAAAGCGTTATGCTGTTTGGCGTGAAAAGAGAGCTTTTACGATAGCAGAAAAAGAACTTCGAAATAACAAGCCGAAAAAATAAATATTGTTTTCCCTTCAGATTTTAATCTATTATGGATTTAATAATAGTTAAATGGGTAATTGTTAAATAGAGTAATACTAATTTCTTTTAATTTCTCTTCATATTTTAATATAAGATGTTTGTCAATTTTATCTAGATTTATGAAAAGAGTATCAAGCTGATTGTTGAGATCTGCAAATTGTAGCCATTTTTCAAAGTTTAAACCCATATCTAAAAAATTTTCAGGACTCATTTCTTCTTGGTCATGATCGTAAAAATAAATTTTATTTTCTTTGTCAAAAAGCCAAAGGTCACCTTGTCCATTATTTGCAAAAAACCAGTAGCTCGAAATTTCTTCATTTGTCGAATTTACTCTCCAATATTCTGCATCTGAAAATTCTTTATTTTCATTAAAAGACTGAACGCTGTCTAATAATATACATTCGGCGGAAATTTCGATAGTTTTAATTTGAGTAACTATTTCTATATATAGATTGTCAAAGGGAAATTGAGCAGATTTAGGAAAGTTTCTTAATTGTTGTTTTTGAGCCAAAAGCTCATGTTTTAATTTTTCTATAGATTTAATCTTAAACATAAAAAAATAAGTTTTATATTACAATAAGCGAATATACAACCAAAAAAAATCCCAAGAAGCAATTTTCTTGGGATTCTCTATTTTAAATAGTTTTAAAACTATCTGATATCATTGTTTTGAATCAAATCGATGTATAAGTTGATCTTATCTTTCAATTCTTTTCTTGGCGTGATAAAGTCTAAGAAACCGTGCTCTAATAAGAACTCAGCAGTTTGGAAACCTTCTGGCAAATCTTTTCCTGTAGTATCGCGAACAACACGCGGACCAGCAAAACCAATCAAAGCGCCTGGTTCAGAGATATTGATGTCTCCTAACATAGCGTAAGATGCAGTTGTTCCTCCAGTTGTTGGGTCTGTACAAAGAGAGATGTAAGGTAATTTAGCTTCAGCTAATTGAGCTAGTTTTACAGAAGTTTTTGCTAATTGCATTAAAGAATAAGCAGCTTCCATCATACGAGCTCCACCAGATTTAGAAATCATTACAAACGGAAGTTTGTTTTTGATGGCGTGATCAATACCTCTTGCAATTTTCTCACCTACAACAGCCCCCATAGATCCACCGATGAATGCAAAATCCATACAGCAGATTACAAGTTCTCTTCCTTTAGATTTTCCAACTCCCGTACGTACAGCGTCTTTAAGATGAGTTTTTTCCATTACATCTTTCAATCGGTCTGCATATTTCTTTGTATCAACAAAGTGCAAAGGATCTTTAGAAGTCATGTTTTTATCTAACTCAACAAATTCGTTGTTGTCGAATAAAATTTCAAAATAGGTTGCGCTTCCAATTCGAACGTGAAAATCATCTTCAGGGCTAACGAACAAATTTCTCGCCAATTCGTCAGCATCAATAATTTTTCCAGTAGGAGATTTGTACCACAATCCTTTCGGAACGTCCATCTTATCTTCAGTAGCGGTCGTAATCCCTTTTTCTTGTCTTTTAAACCAAGCCATTTTTTTAATTTTAGAATGTAGATTTTAAATTTTAGATTTTTCAATCTGAATTCAAAATTTAAATTTCAGGCTTCATTAGAAATCTGAAATCTAAATTCAAAAATCTAAAATTTAAAGTGTGTTTACGTTATTTAAATCAGCAAAAGCTTGTTCAAGTCTCGCGTTGAATGTCACTTCGCTTTCACGAACCCATTTTCTTGGATCGTAGTATTTTTTGTTTGGAGCATCTGGACCTTCTGGGTTACCAATTTGAGTTTTTAAGTACTCAATATTGTTTACCATATAATCACGGATTCCTTCAGTGTATGCAAATTGTAAATCTGTATCAATGTTCATTTTGATAACTCCGTATCCGATAGCTTCTCTAATTTCTTCAAGTGTAGAACCTGAACCTCCGTGGAAAACGAAATCAACTGGGTTGTGTCCAGTGTTGAATTTGCTTTGTACGAAATCTTGAGAATTTTTTAAGATTTTTGGAGTTAATTTTACGTTTCCTGGTTTGTAAACACCATGAACGTTTCCGAAAGCAGCAGCAATTGTAAATTTAGGGCTCACTTTAGATAATTCTTCGTAAGCGTAAGCTACTTCTTCTGGTTGAGTGTATAATTTTGAGCTGTCTACGTCTGAGTTGTCAACGCCATCTTCTTCACCACCTGTAATACCAAGCTCGATTTCTAATGTCATTCCCATTTTGCTCATTCTAGCTAAATATTCTTTGCAGATTTCGATGTTCTCTTCGATTGGCTCCTCAGACAAATCGATCATGTGAGAACTGAATAATGGTTTTCCTGTTTCTGCAAAATGTTTTTCAGAAGCATCTAATAAACCATCGATCCAAGGTAAAAGTTTTTTTGCACAGTGGTCAGTGTGTAAGATTACAGTTGCACCGTAAGCTTCTGCCAAAGTATGAATATGTTTTGCTCCCGCGATTCCTCCCGCGATTGCTGCTTTTTCACCTGCATTTGATAATCCTTTTCCAGCGTTGAATTGAGCTCCACCGTTAGAAAATTGAATGATAACTGGCGCGTTTAGTTTTGCTGCAGTTTCAAGAACTCCGTTAATTGTGCTTGATCCAGTAACGTTTACTGCTGGAAGAGCAAAACCCTTCTCTTTCGCATAATTAAAGATCTCTTGTACTTGATCTCCTGTAGCTACTCCTGGTTTAATGTTGTGTGCCATTTTAATTTTTTTTATAGTTGTTTTTAGTTTTTAGGTTGCAAAAATAAGAATTAATTAGCATTAGAACGGATAATTTATACCAAAATTTAAAACTGAGTGTCCAAAATTGTATTCTTTAAACCATCGGTCTCCCTTCTCATGCGCCGGATTATAAGTCTTAAAGCCTAAATCTAAACGAATCACAAAAAAGCTCAAATCGTATCTTAAACCGAATCCTGTTCCTAAAGCAATTTCTTCTAAATCGTTTAAGTTGTCAAACCTTGCTTTCGGATCTATCACATTATCGAGTACATTCCAGATATTTCCGGCGTCTGCAAAGAATGCACCTTTTACATCTCCGAAAATTTTGAAACGAAATTCGGCACTCGCTGCAATTTTCATATTCGCCTCATTAAAGTCGTTTACTGCGTTGGTGCTTCCAGGTCCTAAAGCATATGGCTGCCATGCACGGTTATCATTGGAACCTCCGCCATAATAACTTCGTGAAAACGGAATGTAGTTTGAATTTCCGAACGGAATTGCGATTCCAAAGAAGCTTCTCACTGCTAGAACTTTCTCTTTTCCAAAATCCCAGTGTTTGATATAGTCAAATTCAGTTTTTATATATTCTGAATATTCCAGATTAAAAATCTCGTAGTTTCCTCTAGAGTTCTTAGGTAAATTTCCAATTGCTGAAACAGCAGATAATAAGGTTCCAGCAGATTCTATTTTCGTTCTAAATTGATAGAAATTATTGTCTGCAAGATCTTTTTTGGTTGTTTTGGTGAAAGAAAAACTGGTTGCCAGAATAAAATCATTTTCAGTCAAACGAACTCTTCTTTCCTCAATGCTTTCAACTTCCTGATATTGCGAATTGCCCGGAGTCAAGGCTGTTTTTCCAGTCAATACGTCATTTGTAAATCCTGTAGTTCCTTTAGGTATAGTAAGATCTTTTCTAGCCTGTTCCTCTGGGGTATCTCCCCAGTTATTGACATTAGTATTGTAATCTTTTCCGATATAATTCAAATCATCATAAGATGAAGTATATACATTAAAGTAATTGTCTGGATTTAAATTACGGACAAACTGTGCATTCAACAATTCGAATTTTGCTGTATTATGACGTTTTGGTGTCCAGTTGTACGAGATACCTCCTGTAAAGTTTTCTTTGTCCAAACCAATATTTCGCTGCTTAGAAAAACCAGAAGTAATAGAGGTGTAGGGAATCATGCTTTTGGGAATAATTTTTTCAGTTCCAAAAGGGAGCAGGATTCTTGGGAAATTTAATTTCATATCCAGACCATATTCAGAAACATTAAAGAAATTATTATTTGGATTCGCCATATCTCTAGATGATCCCACATTTAAACGAGCCGAAATTTCAAGGGTTTCAGCGCGGTTAAATACATTTCGAATTGTTTCCGAAACACTGGCTCCAATTCCGAAATCCTGAATGTTGGAATGGGTTAAGTCAAGAGTGGCTCCGAAACTGTATTTTTTTCTCGGAGTCAAATAAACATTGGCAATCAGAGATTGAGCTGTAGAATCTCTCTTGTCTACTTCGTATTGTATTGACGGATAGTTAAAAATCCTTAAGTTATTCAAATATCGAGAAGAAAGAGTCGTTCTAAAATCGGCAAAAGTACTTCCTTTTGTGATGAAAATAGCATCAGTAATAGCACGCGGTTTGTATTTTAAAGTCTTGTAGCTATATAAATTAAAGTTGTTGTAGGTTACACTGTCTGTTGGTTTTTTCTTGGCATTTGCAGCAGAATAATCGGTGTAAATGTTTACATCGCTGATTTTATACAATTTAAAAGGCTCTGTACGGCTAGAATCTCTTCCTTGAATGGTATTATTGTTTATTATTAAAGTTACATCAGCTTTAGCTTTTTTGCCAATGGTATCAATGTCAAAAGTTACATAGGTTGGCTGAAAATAGTAAGCACCATGATTTCTAAAATAAGTTGTAATGCGGTTTTTTTCTTCTTCAAAATCAGTGGTTTTATATTGATTTCCAGATTTTAATAAGGAAGGCTCGTTATTAGTTCTATATAATGAGTCTAAGGCAGGAGTCATTATTTTGGTTCTAATTGTATCTAACTTATAAGCCGGTCCTGTAGTGATGTTATAATTAATTGCGGCCCTCTTTTTTCCAACCGTATCAATAGTATAATCGGTTTGAACATTAAAAAAACCATTATTGAAATAATAGTATTTTAAACGAAGCAATGATTTTTTAGTTTTGGAAGTATCAATGATTACTGGCGGTTCACCAGTGCTTTTTAGAAATTCATGAATTCCTTTATAATAAAAAGATTGTCCAAGACGATCCACTTGTTTTGCAGAAAATATCTTAGACATACGCTCATATTTTCCAGGATTGTTTTTAAATTTTGCCTGATAAGTAGAATCTGGATTTAAATTGGCTAAATTGTATAAATTTAATCGAAGTTTATAGCCTAATAATTTACCATTTGGTTTTTGGTACATCTGATTTGAAGCTATCTCATCGTTTGTCGATTTTCCGTTAACTAGAATATTATTTTTTACAAGAAGGTTTTTTCCATCGGGAACTCTTTTTACGGCATTACAAGCGCAAATTAATATTGCAATTAGAATAAATGCTATTATTTTTGTGGAATTATTTTTCAAGTGTTTTTTAATATTTAATTCAAAAGTACATTATTTTATGGTTAGTAAAAACCAAATAAAACTAATATCAGGCTTGCATCAAAAAAAGCAGCGTTTTGCTAATCAATTATTTTTTGCTGAAGGAGTAAAAGTAATTCAAGAATTGCTGCAATCCAATTTTGAATTAGAACATTTATACACCACTTTAAATGATTTTCAAACGGTTCATGCGTCAAAACGCACTCTTATTAATGAACAAGAACTGAAAAAAATAAGTGCTTTGTCAACTCCAAATTCTTGTTTGGCGGTCTTTAAAATTCCAGCCGAAAAAGAAATAATCGATTCGGGCTTGATTTTAGCTTTAGACGACATTAGAGACCCAGGAAATCTAGGCACTATTTTACGTCTATGCGATTGGTTTGGCATTAAGCAGATTGTCTGTTCTAAAGAAACAGTGGATATTTATAATCCAAAAGTGGTACAAGCTACAATGGGATCTATTGCCAGAGTGAATGTAAGTTATGTTGATTTAAAACTTTTTCTTGCTCAAACTAAACTGCCAATTTTTGGAACTTTTATGGACGGGGAGAATATTTATCAATCAAAACTGCCTCAGAATGGCATCATTATTATGGGTAATGAAGCCAACGGAATTTCAGATGAGATTGAAAAAATCGTAACCAGCCGTCTCACAATTCCTAGATTTGGAGAGCTACAAAAAACGGAAAGTCTAAATGTAGCTACTGCAACAGCAATTATTCTTAGTGAATTTAAACGAAATAGTTGATGTTTTGTTTTAATGGAAAGTAAAATTTATTAAAAGCGCTCTAGATTTCATCGAATCAATGTTTCCTGTCCACGGACTGTCTGGATTATTATCTCTAATAAGTTCATCGGTTATGCCAAACATTCCTCTAACAGAAGGAGAGAAGATAAAGTATTCGGTAAAAATATCAATTCCTAATCCTAATTCATAAGCTGCTGTCCATTGTTTTACTCTAAATTTCTGCTCAAAGTTATCGTCTTTAGATTTAGCATTGCTAGACAAGTTTAAAGTTGTAGACATACCGCCAACTAAGTATGGGCGTATGTTTCCCGTACGCAAAGCAGAAAATTTCAATAATAAAGGAAAGTGAATGTAAGTACTGTTTACTTCTCTTAAATAATCGCTTTCTTTGTTGCTTATGCCAGGAAAATAAAGATCGCGTTTAGTATAATACAAACCTGGCTCAAAACGCAAGTTAATATATTCTTGAAGCCTTAAATCGGCCACAACACCTACGTTAAAGCCAGTTGTTTTTTTAACTTGGATATCTTCCGGTACAGGAGTTTTGTAATCAAATTTAAAGTCAAAACTATTAAAACCAAGATAGTAGCCAAAATAAATACGCTGTTTCTGCCAGTTTTCAAGATTAATAATAGGATCTTTGCTAAACATGTTTTTAGCAAATTGCGAATGTCCTTTTGTCGTTAAGACCAATAAAAATAAGATTACAACTTTTTTCATACTATTTTTTAGATGCAGAATAAATTGTTGCGACACCAAAAGTTTGAGGCATTGCCACAACATCTATAAACCCAGTTTTTCTTAAAATATTGTTTAAGGCTTCTCCATAAGGAAAAGCAGCAGCAGATTCAGATAAATAACCATAGGCATCATTATCTTTAGAAAATAATTTTCCAATTAATGGAAGTATATTTTTGCTGTAAAAATTGTAGCCTTGTTTATAAGGAAATTTATCTGGAACAGAAGTCTCTAATATAACAAAAACTCCATTTGGTTTTAAGACTCTTAAGATTTCTGCAAAACCTTTTTCTAGATTTTCAAAATTTCTTACGCCAAAACCAACTGTAATTGCATCAAAATAATTGTCCTCAAACGGCATGTTTTCAGAATCACCTAAAACTAGTTCAATAACATTCGAAAGATTCTTTTCTTCCACTTTCTTTTTTCCTACTTCCAGCATTCCTGCAGAAATATCTAGACCAATAATTTTTTCAGCATTAGTTTGTGCAAGCAAAATGGCCAAATCGCCAGTTCCAGTTGCAATATCAAGAATAACTTTTGGTTTTTTGTCTGATACTATTTTTAATACTTTTTTACGCCATTTAACGTCAATTCCAAAAGAAATTACACGATTCAAATTATCGTAATTCCCAGAAATAGTATCGAACATTTGGGTTACTTGCTCTTTTTTACCTAAAGAAGAGTCTTTATACGGAGTTATTTTTTCAGACATTTTTTTTATTTAGGCAAATATAAACAATCTAGTTTAACTGTAATTGAGTTTTTTAATTTGTAAAATAAATGTTTGGAAGGATTTGTTTTAGAACAAATTTTGCCATCCCTAAATCTAGGTATTTTGATAAAATCCCTAAATCTTGGTATTGTCTAGTAGCGCTATTATGAGCAACTTTGTTCAAGTAAAAATGATTAAAGTTTTAATGATTGATAATGTCGCTATGACTTAAACAGATGATTACTTTTTTTGTGCTGGTAGTTCATTTGTTCATGAAAGAGTTTTGAAAAGTATTGTTCTTGGGGGGAAATACTAATATTAAGCGCAAAGTACGTTCTTAGGATTAAATTTGTTTTTGGAAATTTTAATTTTCTGCCTTTAATATCTTAGTGGTATTTGTTATTAGAGGCGTTTGAGACTTAGGTCTCAAATAACATTAAATGTTATTCAGTTTTACAGATGTTTCTCGACATTTGTGATTTTTTTTAAACAAAATTCTTCTTGAGCGAGTTAGGCTTCAAAAATCAATTATTTAAAAACATCCTCCCTAAAAAGAGGATGTTTTTTATTTATTTTCTAATGTAAGTTTCATAAGTATAATCATAAAGGTGTTTTTCATCTTTATAATTTTCTTCAGATTCTACCAAAACCCATTCGCTTTTATTGATTTTAGGAAAAAAAGCATCTGCATCAAAAGAATGATGAACTTTGGTTAGTTCGATAATATCAGTAAACGGAAGAGCAAGATTGTAAATTTCGCCACCGCCTATAACATAACTATCATCGTTTTCAGGGCAAATGGCAATTGCTTTTTCGATACTATCTACTACAATGCACCCTTCTGGCTTATAATTTTCTTGACGAGAAATTACAATATGAACGCGATCTGGTAATGGTTTCGGAAAACTTTCAAAAGTTTTTCTTCCCATAATAATATGATGACCAGTAGTAAGCGATTTAAATCTTTTAAAATCATTAGGCAAATGCCATACTAATTCGTTGTTTTTTCCAAGCGCATTATTTTCGGCCGCAGCCGCTATCATTATAATCATGGTATGCTTAACTAAATTTTATTTTCATTCTCTTCATTAATAGAAGATTCAAGCTGGCTGATTCTTTTTTGCTGTAAAGCAACTAATCGGTCAATTTGCTCTCTTTCCCATTTTTTATTCATAAAACGGTCGGTTATATACACTTTTATAAAATGAAGAATAAAAAGGAAAAGCCAGATGGTAATACCCCAGATGCACCAATTTTGGGTTGTGCCTTCTCCAAAGCCAAAAAATCTATTGGCAATAAATAAAAATAAACTTCCAAGCAGGAAAAGTACAAAATGAAAATATAAGACCTTTTTTTGTCTTAATCGGCGTCTAGCATATTCGTATTGTTCGTGCACTTCTTTTTCCATAAGATAAAAATGAGATCATAAAGTTAAAATTTATTTTCGAAAGACAATATTTTGGGTATAGAATATTTGCTTTTTAATGACTCAATAATTTGAAAAACAAAATTTTAACTGCTTTAAATTACCAATAAAGCGAAAAAAATATACTGTTTTTGGTATTATCATAAATCGGTTCTGACGGTAGTTAGTGTTTCGTTGAATTTAATTAATTTTAGGTGTATAAATCTAAAAACGAAATAGTTATGTCTTTGAAAAAACAATTTATCAAAACGAAGCCGGTTGTTAAAGTTACATTTTCAATAGATGCCAAAGATGCTGATTCGGCAGCGGTGGTTGGAGATTTTAATAACTGGAATGCCTCAGAAGGAGCTTTAAGCAAGTTAAAAAACGGAACGTTTAAAGCAACTTACGATTTGGTGAAAGATGCGATTTACGAATTTAAGTATCTGATTGACGGGAATTATGTAAATGATCCAGAAGCCGATTCTTATAAATGGAATGATTACGCTGGCAGTGAGAACAGTGTTTTAGTTGTATAAAAAAATCCGCTATTAAAGCGGATTTTTGTTTTTTATACAGCAACACTTCCTTTTATGGCAGGATGCGGATCGTAATCTACAAGTGTAAAATCATTAAAATCAAAATCAAAAATGTTTTTAATCTCAGGATTTAAAATCATTTTTGGTAATGGTTTTGGCTCACGAGTTAATTGCAGTTCCAATTGCTCAAAATGATTGTTGTAAATATGTGCGTCACCAAAAGTGTGAATAAATTCGCCTGGTTCTAAATCGCATACTTGGGCAATCATCATAGTTAGCAATGCATAAGAAGCAATGTTAAAAGGAACTCCTAAAAAGATATCGGCACTTCGCTGATATAATTGGCATGACAATTTTCCTTTTGTTTCCCCTTTTTCAGGATCTGGACTAGCTACGTAAAATTGAAAAAATGCATGGCAAGGAGGCAATGCCGCTTTATTGTTTGCTACATTTTCTTCAAAAGATTTTTTAGTGTCTGGCAGAACCGAAGGATTCCACGCAGAAACCAGCATTCTTCGGCTATTCGGATTTGTTTTTAATTCGGTAATTAATTCAGAAATCTGATCGATTTCTTCGCTGTTCCAATTGCGCCATTGGTGACCGTAAACTGGTCCTAAATCGCCATTAGAATCTGCCCATTCATCCCAAATTTTCACTCCGTTTTCCTGAAGGTATTTGATATTCGTATCGCCTTTTAAAAACCAAAGCAATTCGTAAATGATGGATTTTAAATGTAATTTTTTGGTCGTAACCATTGGGAAACCTTCACTTAAATCAAAACGCATTTGGTAGCCAAAAACGCTTTTAGTTCCTGTTCCGGTACGGTCTCCTTTTTGATTGCCGTTTTCTAAAACGTGTTTTACTAAATCTAAGTATTGTTTCATTTTGTTTAATCGTTTAATCGTGGATTTGTTTAATTGTAGATTTGTTTAATCGATTTAACGAATAAACAGTTTAACGATTAAACATATATTTATCTTCTAGAGATTTCGTCTCTAATTTTTGCTGCTTTTTCGTAATCTTCTTGAGAAACGGCTTGGTCTAAAAGCTCGTTTAATTCTTGTAAAGAATGTTTTGCGTATACGTCTCCAGATTGGTTGCTTTCTTCTTCGTGTCCGAAAGTTTCAGGATTTGAAAGGACATCATCAATTTCTTGAGCGCCAGAATCTGTTTCGGCAGTATTCGATTTTAAATAAATTCCAGCTTTATCTAAAATGTTTTTATAAGTAAAAATAGGAGCGTTGAAACGAAGTGCCAAAGCGATAGCATCAGAAGTTCGTGCATCGATAATTTCTTCGATTTTATCTCTTTCGCAGATCAAACTTGAATAAAAAACACCGTCGACTAATTTATGAATGATAACTTGTTTTACCACGATATCAAATCTTTCGGCAAAATTCTTGAATAAATCGTGTGTTAACGGGCGTGGCGGTTTTATTTCTTTCTCTAAAGCAATAGCGATTGACTGGGCTTCAAAAGCGCCAATAACAATAGGTAATTTTCTTTCGCCGTCGACTTCATTCAAAATTAAGGCATAAGCGCCATTTTGAGTTTGACTGTATGAAATTCCTTTTATGGATAATTTTACTAGACTCATATATGTTTGTAAAAAAGGCACTTAGCACCTTATTTTAATACTATTTTGGGTTGGAAAATAAAGCTGCAATTTTAATCAAAAAATATGGAACAAAAAAGCTGCCTATAAACAAAGATACAACATCTTGTTTTTAGGCAGCAATATTTTTAAAGAGAATTCTTTGTATTAAGAATGCTGAGCTTTGAAAGCTTTTAATTTCTCTGTTAATTGCGGTACAATTTCAAAAGCATCTCCAACAACACCATAATCAGCCACTTTAAAGAAAGGAGCTTCAGGATCATTATTGATCACTACTTTTACTTTAGAAGAGTTGATACCTGCGATGTGCTGAATAGCTCCAGAAATACCAATTGCAATATATAAGTTTGTTGCAACTGGTTTTCCTGTTTGTCCAACGTGCTCACTGTGAGGTCTCCATCCTAAATCTGAAACTGGTTTAGAGCAAGCAGTTGCAGCGCCAAGAACAGCAGCAAGATCTTCTACTAATCCCCAGTTTTCTGGACCTTTCAATCCGCGTCCGCCAGAAACTACGATATCTGCGTCTGCTATAGAAACTTTTCCAGATACTTTTTCTACAGATTCTACTTTTACTCCAAAGTCATTATCTCCAACAGTTGGGTTGAAATCTTCTGCAGCAGCAGCTCCTGCACTTTCAAAAAGTCCGTAAGAGTTTTTAGCTAAACCAAGAACTTTTACATCTGTATCGATTTGTGTAATATTGAAAGCTTTGTTTGAGAAAGCATTTCTTTTTACTTGAAATGGAGAAGTGCTAACTGGCAATCCAACTACATTTGAAGCAAAACCAGCATTTAAAGCCACAGCAACTAGCGGTGAAAGATAAATGCTATCTGTTGTAGAAGAAAGCAATACTACTTTTGTTCCTTCTTTTTCAGCAGCTTGTTTGATAACATCAGCGTAAGCTTTTGCGTTAAAACCAGCTAATTTATCATTGCTTACTTTTAAAACTTTATCAACTCCGTATTTGCCTAACTCGCTTACATCACTGATGTTTACTGTTAAAGCAGTAACGGTTGTCCCTAATGATTCAGCTACTTTCTTAGCATAAGAAGCTAATTCGAAAGCAACTTTTTTAAATTTTCCTTCTGCAGATTCTGCGTATATTAATATTGACATAACAATTTTAGATTTTAGATTTTAGATTTCAGATTTTTGAAAATGAAATCTAAAATGATTATTGATTTTAGATTTTGAAGTGAATCAAATGTTGAGTTTTAGATTTCGTATTGCAATCAGCAATCTAAAATCTAAAGTCTACAATCTTAAATCACTTTAGCCTCGTTGTGTAATAAATTGATTAACTCATCTAAATTATCTGCAGAAACTAATTTTACTGCCGATTTTGGAGCTGGTTTTTCAAATTTCACCGCTTTTGTATTTACAGTTGCATCAACTGGCTCAAGAATAGTAAGCGCTTTAGTTCTAGCAGTCATAATTCCTCTCATGTTCGGGATACGCAAATCTTTTTCTTCAACAAGACCTTTTTGACCTCCGATAATTAAAGGAAGAGTAGTGCTTACAGTTTCTTTACCACCATCAATTTCACGAACTGCTTTTACATTGTTTCCGTCAATAGTTAAAGCTGTACAAGAGTTTAAGAAGTTGTATCCTAAGATTCCAGCAATCATTCCAGGAACCATTCCTCCATTATAATCTAAAGATTCTTTACCAGCAATTACAAGATCATAACCGCCATTTTTAATTACTTCTGCCAATTGTTTTGCTACGAAGAAACCATCTGTAGGATTTGCGTTAACACGAATAGCTTCGTTTGCTCCAATAGCCAATGCTTTACGTAAAGTTGGTTCAGTATCAGGACCTCCGACGTTTACAACCGTTACATTTGCACCTTGTTGTTCTTGAAACCATATAGCGCGTGTAAGACCGAATTCGTCGTTAGGGTTAATTACATATTGTACACCATTAGTGTCAAATTCTGAATCACCGTTGGTAAAGTTAATTTTTGAAGTAGTATCAGGCACATGGCTGATGCAAACTAGTATTTTCATAAGTATATATTTTGAATTTATAATATGCTTTTACAAATTTAGAATTTAATTTGGAATAATTATACTATGCATGCATAATATTTTTTAAAACTATTACGATTTCGCAGATTGTTCAGTTTTGGATGATTTTCATCGGAATCTAAAAATAAAATAATATTCATTTTGTCTGATTGTTAGGAATTTTGCAATAGCCGATAGTTGGAAAGCAAATTAATTTTGTCTGAGAAATACTAATTTTTGGTTTTTTACGTTAAGATGAATGAATTTTGGAGAAACAAGAATTAAACAAATAGACAGAAGTTTGTCTAAAAAATATTTTAAGCGATTTTAAGTGTGAATTATACGTTATTATATCGATTTCGTAATTGTCACAATAAAGTTTAAAAAGTTAAAACCTGAGAACAGATAGAAGTTCATGCGATTTTAAATTCAATTTATGCTTTTAAGTTATTTAAAATATTTATTTTTGCTCTTCAGAAAATTCAACATACAATAAAAAATATGAGAACAATACAATTTAGAGAGGCCATTTGTGAAGCAATGAGCGAAGAAATGCGTCGCGATGAATCCATATATTTAATGGGAGAAGAGGTTGCAGAATACAATGGAGCTTACAAGGCTTCTAAAGGAATGCTAGCTGAGTTTGGTGAAAAAAGAGTAATTGATACTCCGATTGCTGAGCTTGGATTTTCAGGAATTGCAGTAGGTTCTGCAATGAACGGAAACCGTCCTATTGTAGAATATATGACATTCAACTTCTGCTTAGTTGGTATTGATCAAATTATTAATAATGCTGCTAAAATGCGTCAAATGACAGGAGGACAATTTAATGTGCCTATCGTTTTCCGCGGACCAACAGCTTCTGCTGGTCAATTAGGAGCTACTCACTCACAAGCTTTAGAAAACTGGTTTGCTAATACTCCAGGGCTAAAAGTTGTTGTTCCTTCAACTCCTTATGATGCAAAAGGGCTTTTAAAATCTGCTATTCGTGATAACGATCCAGTTATTTTCATGGAATCTGAGCAAATGTACGGAGACAAAGGTGAAGTGCCAGACGGAGAATACACAATTCCTCTAGGTGTTGCCGATGTTAAACGTGAAGGAACAGATGTAACTATCGTTTCATTCGGAAAGATCATCAAAGAAGCTTTCATTGCTGCTGATGAATTAGCAAAAGAAGGAATTTCTTGTGAGATTATCGATTTAAGAACAGTTCGTCCAATGGACAAAGATGCTATCTTAAAATCGGTTAAAAAAACAAACCGTTTAGTAATCCTTGAAGAAGCTTGGCCAGTTGCCAGCCTTTCTTCTGAGATTTCTTATATCGTTCAAGAGCAAGCTTTTGACTTCCTTGATGCGCCAATTCAACGTATTACAACTGCTGATACTCCTGCACCTTATTCTCCAGTATTGTTAAAAGACTGGTTGCCAAATGCAGGTGATGTAGTAAAAGCAGTTAAAAAAGTATTATACAAATAATACAAATACAAAATACTCATAAAACTTCATCAGGCAGAATGGATTGGTGAAGTTTTTTTTTACTTTATAATGAACAAATTAACTCTACTTCTCTTATATATTGTATTTGCTTTTGCGAATGTTGCTACTGCACAAACTAAGGTGAGTGGAGTTGTTTTGGACAAATCCAACCAGCCAATACCTTTTGCCAATGTAGTTTTTAAAGGTTCTAATATTGGAATCGTTTCTAATGAAGACGGCCGTTTTTATTTAGAGTCGCCAAATACTTATACTGCACTTTTGGTTACTTCGGCAGGATTTTCAGACAAGGAAGTTCCTTTGGAAAAAGCGGTAAATTATAATTTTAAAATTGTTTTGTTCGAAGAACAAGTGCTTAACGAAGTTGTAATTTATACCGGAAAAACATCTAAGAAGAATAATCCAGCATTGGATATTTTGAGAAAAATATGGGAAAGAAAACGTAAAAACGGATTATACCTATTTAATCAATATCAAATGCAGAAGTACGAAAAAGTGGAATTTGACATGAACACTATTGATAGTGCATTTATGAAAAATAAGCTTTTTAAAGGAATGGAATTTATCTTTAATCATGTTGATACTTCAGATGTTACTGGAAAAACCTATTTGCCGATTTTCATAAACGAATCGGTTTATGATGTTTATGGAGACAACAAACTAAAGAAAGTAAAAGAAAACCTTACGGGAAATAAAATGTCTGGTTTTAACGGAAATCAGCAGATTTTATCTTTTGTAAAAGACCTTTATTCGGATTATAATATTTACGACAATCACCTGAAGTTTTTTGATAAAAGTTTTACAAGTCCGCTATCAAGAACCGGAATCGATGTTTACAATTATGTCTTAAAAGACAGTGCTTTTATCGATAAGAAATGGTGTTATAATATTGTTTTCTATCCGAGACGCAAAAACGAATTGACTTTTAAAGGAGATTTTTGGGTAAACGATACCACTTTTGCCATCAAAAAAATTAATATGGGCGTAACTAAAAGTGCCAATATTAACTGGGTAAAAGATATTTATATCGAGCAAGAATTTGAAGTAGAAAACGATTCTGTTTTCCTTTTGACTCGTGATTATATGATGTCTGATTTTGCTTTAAACAAAAAAGAAAAATCAAAAGGAGTTTATGGTAAAAGAACAACCTTATATCGCAATCATAAATTCAACATTCAGAAACCAGAGAAGTTTTATAAAGAAGAAGTCAATTTTATAGACAATGCTGTTTACGATCGACCGCCCGAATTCTGGGAGGAAAATCGTTTTGAAAAATTAAATAAAGACGAGCAGGGAATTTATAAAATGCTTGACACTTTACAGACCGTCAAGCGATTTAAGCAATTGTATAATCTCGTCTCGATTTTAGGAAGCGGTTACATCGAATTTAAGAACTTCGATTACGGACCAATTTTCTCCACTTTCGGATATAATGAAGTCGAAGGTATAAGATTAAGAGTGGGTGGAAGAACTTATTTTGGTCCAAATGACCCATGGCGTATTCAGGCTTATACAGCTTATGGATTTGACGATAATAAATTCAAATATGGTGTTTCTGGAAAATGGATGGTTGACAAGAAAAACCGTGTCATAATCTCTGGAGGAAATAGGCGTGATATCGAACAAATTGGTGCGAGTTTAACGACTACAAATGACGTTTTAGGACGAAGTTTTGCATCTTCTGCACTGTTTACAACAGGAAGTAATGGAAAATTGACCAACATTAATTTGAGCAATGTTTCTGTAGAAATGGAGCCTAAAAAGAATTTTATTGTCTCGGCAGGACTTTCGTATCGAACATTAGAATCGGCTTCTAAAACCTTTAGTCTTGATTATTACACAACTTTACCAACTGCGGCAAATCCAGCAGGAGTTGTTGAAAGCATGGTAAAACAATCTGAGGCAAACATTCAGTTTGAGTTTATGCCAAACAGAAAAACTATCGGTTATGGTGTAGAAAGAGATTTGGTAGACAGTCCATACAGTCATTTCTTTGTGAATTTTAGTTATGGATTGAAAGGTGTTTTTGATAGTGATTTTGCTTACGAAAAAATTCAGGTTTTCTACAGGCAGCCCATTATTATTGGACCATTAGGAAGAACAAATATCACGATTGAAACAGGAAAAACTTTTGGTACAATTCCGTTAGGTTTGATGAGTGTAATTCCGGGTAACCAGACTTATTTTACAATTGAAAATACATTCAGTAACTTAAATTTCTACGAATTTGTTACGGATCAATATACAACCTTACAATGGAATCATGATTTTGGAGGTAGATTATTTGCTAGAATTCCATTCATGAGAAAACTAAACTGGAGAGAATTTGTTGGAGTAAGAGCGGTTCACGGAACAATCTCTGATGCAAACCGCGCTATTAATGCTTCGGGATTACCTTATAATGCTCCAGAAAAAGTGTATTATGAATATCATGCAGGAATTGGAAATATATTTAAAGTTTTTAGAATTGATTTCTCTTGGAGAGGAAATTATCTAGATATGCCAGATGCTCATAAATTTGCAGTAAAAGGATCGTTCGGATTTTATTTTTAAAGATGCAAAGGCTCAAAGTTACAAAGTCGCAAAGGTTTTAAATCTTTGCGATTTTTTTGTTTCTAGCTTTTGATAATCATTGAGATTCGAGATCAGATCTTTATCTGCTTAATCTGCTTAATCTGCTTAATCTGCGAGAGATAAAAAAAACTTAGCGACTTGGCGACTTTGCGAGAACTAACTCCATTTTTCTTAAATTTGATTTACTTTCGAAAACTATAATCATGCAAGAAGCCATAGATTTCCTTTCCTCTAAAAATCCAATATTTCTAGAAATAATAGAAAAGTATGGATTGCCACCAATCCCTAGACGTCCTCCAGGTTTTGAAACTTTGGTTTTATTAATTCTTGAGCAGCAGGTTTCTATAGATTCGGCGAAAGCTACATTCTTAAAAATAAAAGCTTTTGCAACTTGTGATCCTGAAAACATGGCTATTCTTTCTGATGAAGAATTTAGAAGCCTTGGAGTCAGCCGTCAGAAAACAAAATACATTAAAATTTTGGCGGAAGCGGTTTTAAATAAAGAATTAGATATTGAAGGGTTAGCGTCAAAACCTGCAAAACAAGTTCGTGAAGAATTAATTAAATTAAAAGGAATTGGAAACTGGACCATCGATATTTATTTAATGTTTTGTCTGGAAGAGCCTGATTTGATTCCGCTTGGTGATATTGCAGTAATTAATACCATAAAAGAATTGCTGAATATTCACGATAAAGAGGAAATGGAAATTCATGCCGAACAATGGAGTCCATATCGATCTTATGCGACCTATTTGCTCTGGCATTATTACTTGAAAAAAAGAAATAGAACAATTAGCTATTAATTGCTTGTTTTTTAAACTCTAATGAGGATAATTTAACCTTGTTTTTTATTGTAAAACTAGATTCTTTAGTTATTTTTGCAACCGAAATTATAGAAACAATAAAAAACAAAAATGACCGCAGACAAATTAACGACTTTCGATGTATTGATCGAAATACCAAGAGGAAGCAGAAATAAATACGAGTACGATTTTGAAATTAAAAGAATGCGTTTCGACAGAATGTTATTCTCTTCTATGATGTACCCAGCAGATTACGGATTTATTCCAGAAACTTTAGCTTTAGATGGTGATCCTCTTGATGTATTAGTTTTGGTAAACGAACCAACTTTTCCTGGATGTGTAATGGAGGTTAAACCAATTGGTGTTTTCCACATGGCAGATGACAAAGGACCAGACGAGAAAATTATTTGTGTACCAGTTTCAGATCCAATCTGGAATTCATTAAATGACCTTTCTGATATCAACCCACACTTAGTAAAAGAAATCGAGCACTTTTTCCAAGTTTATAAAGATCTTGAAAACAAAAAAGTAGACGTAGAAGGATGGGGAGACGTAAAAGAAGCTTATGATATCATCGCTGAGTGTACAAAACGTTTTGATGACATTGAAAATAAACCGGCTGGATTATTTAGCATTAAATAATTTTAACCTTATTCTATTATAAAAAAAGCAATACTGCCGTCAGGAGTATTGCTTTTTTGTTTAAATTCGTTCAGTTAGATTGTTGACTATTAACCAAAACCAATAAAATATTATGAATGCATTTATGATTTACCTGCCTATTATCATGGCAGTTTTAGGATTACTTTTCATGGGAATAAAAAGGACTTGGGTTTTAAAACAAGACGCTGGAGACGGTAAGATGAAAGAGATTTCAGATTACATCTACGAAGGAGCCTTAGCCTTTCTAAAAGCCGAATACAAACTATTAACCGTCTTTGTGATTATTGCCAGTTTAGCTTTGGCAGGAATCACTTTTATTCCAGGAGTAAAAACACATTTATTAATCGTAATAGCATTTATTTTTGGTGCATTTTTCTCTGCTTTAGCAGGAAATATGGGAATGAAAATAGCGACTAAAACAAACGTTAGGACTACTCAAGCAGCTCGTACGAGTCTTCCGCAAGCTTTAAAAGTTTCTTTTGGCGGAGGAACTGTAATGGGGTTAGGTGTAGCAGGTTTAGCTGTTTTAGGATTAACATCATTTTTTATCATTTTCTTTCATTTGTTTTCTGGAGGAGTTTGGAAAGACACAGATACTATGACGGTTGTTTTAGAAACTCTTGCTGGATTTTCACTTGGTGCAGAATCTATCGCATTGTTTGCCAGAGTTGGAGGAGGAATCTACACAAAAGCTGCCGATGTTGGTGCCGATTTAGTGGGTAAAGTTGAGGCAGGAATTCCAGAAGATGATCCTCGTAACCCAGCAACAATTGCAGATAATGTGGGAGATAACGTTGGAGACGTTGCAGGTATGGGAGCTGATTTATTTGGATCTTATGTAGCAACTGTTCTTGCTGCAATGGTTCTAGGAAACTATGTGATCAAAGATATGGGCGGAAGCATCAATGATGCTTTCGGCGGAATTGGCCCAATTTTGCTTCCAATGGCAATTGCTGGTTTCGGAATCTTATTTTCGATTATCGGAACAACATTAGTAAAAATATCAAACGACAATGCTAAAGAAGCACAAGTGCAGAAAGCATTAAATATAGGAAACTGGGTTTCTATTGTTTTAACAGCTGTGGCTTGCTTCTTTTTAGTGCAATACATGCTTCCTGAAACAATGCAAATGACTTTCTTTGGAGAAGGTTCCAAAGCGATTTCATCAATGCGTGTTTTCTATGCCACTTTAGTTGGATTGGTAGTTGGTGGCGCTATTTCGTCAGTAACAGAATATTATACAGGATTAGGAACAAAACCAGTATTGGCTATCGTTCAAAAATCATCTACAGGAGCAGGGACAAACGTAATTGCAGGTTTGGCAACGGGAATGATTTCTACTTTCCCAACAGTATTATTGTTTGCCATCGCAATTTGGATTTCTTATGTTTTGGCAGGATTTTATGGAGTGGCGCTAGCGGCTTCAGCAATGATGGCTACAACAGCCATGCAATTGGCAATCGATGCTTTCGGACCAATTTCTGATAACGCTGGTGGAATCGCCGAAATGAGCGAATTGCCAAAAGAAGTTCGTACTAGAACAGATATTTTGGATTCAGTAGGAAATACAACAGCAGCAACAGGAAAAGGATTTGCAATTGCTTCTGCAGCCTTAACTTCATTGGCTTTATTTGCGGCCTATGTAACATTTACAGGAATTGACGGAATCAATATTTTTAAAGCGCCAGTTTTAGCGATGTTATTTGTCGGTGGAATGATTCCGGTAGTTTTCTCGGCTTTAGCAATGAATTCTGTTGGAAAAGCGGCAATGGATATGGTGTACGAAGTTCGCCGCCAGTTCAAAGAAATTGCTGGAATTATGGAAGGGACAGGAAAACCAGAATACGGAAAATGTGTTGAGATTTCTACAAAAGCCGCTTTACGCGAAATGATGCTTCCAGGAGTTTTAACAATTGGTTTTCCAATCTTGATTGTTCTTTTAGGAAAATTAGTTTACCCAGACAATAATCAATTAATTGCTGAAATGCTTGGTGGATATATGGCTGGAGTTACGGTTTCTGGCGTACTTTGGGCTGTTTTCCAAAACAATGCTGGTGGCGCTTGGGATAATGCTAAGAAATCTTTTGAAGCCGGAGTTATGATTAATGGCGAAATGACTTATAAAGGTTCTGATGCGCATAAAGCAGCGGTAACAGGAGATACAGTTGGAGATCCGTTTAAGGATACTTCTGGACCTTCAATGAATATTTTAATCAAATTAACTTGTTTGATTGGATTGGTAATTGCTCCAATTTTGGGTGAAGGCCATGCTCCGTCAGATATTGCTGGAAAAGCTTCTTGCTGTGCTAAAACTGAAATGCATGCAGGAATGTCTAAATGCGGCGATATGTCTGGAATGACAAAAGAAGAATGTATTAAAATGTGTAAAGAAAAAGGTTGTTCTGAAGAAGAAACAGCTAAATGTCTGGCTCATTTTGATGCAAACGGAAAATACTCTCATACAGAAAGTCAATCAGTTCGTGTTGAAGTTAAAAATATCAACGGAAAAACTACTGGAACTGTTACCAAAACAGTAGACGGAAAAACAACAACCGAAGTTTTTGAAGGAACTGAAGAAGAAGTTTTAGCAAAAGTTGAAGCTGCGAAATAAGTACGATCTATCCTAACAGGTTTTCAAAACCTGTTAGGTATCCACTTGAACATTTCAATTAGAATGAAAAAATGGATAACTAAAAAAATACCTAACAGGTTTCCAAAACCTGTTAGTATAATAAAAGAAAATGCCTCTAAATAATTTTAGAGGCATTTTTATTTTGTATAAATCGAGATTCTAATCTTAGAACAATCCGTTTAATTCAGCATCGATTCTATTAATTATATCTCCCAAATCTTCTGGATTGTCAACAAAATTGATATTATCAACATCAATAATTAAAAGTTTTCCTTTTGTGTAAGTCTGAATCCAAGCTTCATATCTTTCGTTCAAACGGCTTAAATAGTCGATAGAAATAGAGTTTTCGTATTCACGCCCGCGTTTGTGGATTTGACCAACAAGATTCGGAATCGAACTTCTCAAATAAATCAATAAATCGGGAGCTTTAACCAACGATTCCATCAATTCGAACAAAGACGTGTAATTCTCAAAATCACGACTTGTCATTAAACCCATTGCATATAAGTTAGGAGCAAAAATATGAGCATCTTCGTAAATCGTTCTATCCTGAATGATTTTTTTTCCGCTTTCGCGAATTTGCTGCACTTGACGGAAACGGCTGTTTAGGAAATAAATCTGAAGATTGAACGACCAGCGCTCCATCTGATGATAGAAATCATCCAGATACGGATTATCAACTACGTCTTCATAATGAGGTTCCCATTTGAAATGTTTCGCCAATAATTTGGTCAAAGTTGTTTTTCCTGCGCCTATGTTTCCTGCTATTGCTATGTGCATTACGGTGTTACGATTTTATAATTTGATATATCTGTAGCTGTAAAAATAGATAAAATTTGGTCTTTGTAATAAAAATTGTCAAAGGTTTTTTCTGAAATTTTAATCTCAGAAATTACTTCTGGATTTGGTTTATTGAAACCTTTAAAATACAATAAATTATCCTTACTGAAAAGATATTGAGAAGAATTAACAATGGCAATTTTATCAAAATCGGCTATTTTTCCTAGTGAAGTAATTTTCCCAAAAATGTCACAAGAATACCAATTGTTTTTCTTGTCAACCCAAAAGAAAGTATTAAAATCGGTTTGATAATATTGAATTGGTTCCGTCAGTGGAATTGAGACGGTTTTGTATTCATTTTTTAAATAATCAAAAAGACTAATTTGCTGGTTTAAAGTATTGTAAATCCATAGTTGATTTTGCGTGGACATTCCGATCGCACTTACTACAATTGGAGTGGCATTCTGCGAAAAATTAATTTCGGTCATTTTATTTAATTGATTGTCCAATAAAACTACACTATTGAAATCTTCATAAAACAAAACAATCTTTAGCGGATTCTGGAGGTCAACTTTTGTTATTTTCCCCAAAGAAACATTTTTGTATTCAAAGATTTCTTTTCCTTTAACTTTACTGAAAACATTATTGGTTATCTGATACGAATATCCAAAAGCATCATATCCTAAAAAAGCATCAGAAGTATTTTTGTATTGAGAAATTAAAGTTGGATTTATACTCAAATCCTGAGCAGAAAGCGCATGGAAAGTGCAGAAAAGAAATATGGAGGATAAAATTTTTTGCACAGTTTTACGCATTAGAAATTATTTTACAAGAGCACCAAATTACAAAAAACTCTTCTTTAAATTTCAATTTTAAGTCTTAAACCTTTTTTTAATCTAATAGTCTAAAAAATAAGCGGTTCTATCTATACCTTAATGCCGTTTATATATTTAGTTTTTTGAATTTTAAAATAAATAATACATTTGAATGTAAGTTTTGTCGGATTTACTCACTTAAAGAAAATGAAATGAAAAAGATATTTTTTTATATTACTTTATTGCTTGTTTCTAGTCAAATTCAAGCTCAAAAAGATTTTCAGGGAATGGCTGTTTACGAGTCTAAAACCCAAGCGCCAAAATTTGAAGGAATGCGTGGCAATAGAGATATTACTCCAGAAATGCAGAAAAATATGGAAGAGCGTATGAAAAAAATGCTCGAAAAAACATTCATTTTAAATTTCGATAAAGCAGCATCAATTTATAAAGAAGAAGAAAAATTAGAAGCGCCTGGCCAACAGCAAGGAGGTTTTCGAGTTATGTTTGGTTCGCTTACTGGCGGTGGAGGTACTTTCTATAAGGATGTGAAAGCAAAAACATATACAGTTGATAAAGAATTCATGGGCAAGGAATTTCTTGTTGTAGATTCTCTTCCAAAATTAGAATGGAAATTAGAACAAGAAACTAAGCAAATTGGCGGTTACAATTGCTTCAAAGCGACAGCTGTAAAACAGGCAAGTAAAACCGATTTTAGAAACTTCAGACCTAAAAAAAATGATGACAAAAAGGATGAAGAGAAAAAGACTTCTGGAGATACCAAAACGAATTTTGCAGATAATTTCGAAATGCCAAAAGAAATTGTCGTGACAGCCTGGTATACGCCTGAAATTCCGATCAATCAAGGACCAGAAAATTATTGGGGACTTCCGGGATTAATCTTAGAAATCAACGATGGGACAACGACTATTTTATGTTCGAAAATTGTTTTGAATGCCAAAGATAAGGTAGAAATAAAACCTTCTAAAAAAGGAAAAGTAGTTTCTCAGAAAGAATATGACGAAACAGTAATTAAAAAAATGGAAGAATTTAGAGAAATGAACCGCGGCCGTGCTGGCGGACCTCCTTCTATGGGAAGATAATATCTTTAAAATTACAATTTTTCAAAATCCAAAATCCAAATTGCTTCGCCTGTTCGCTATCGCTCGGGTCTAAACTTTCAATATTCTTATAATGAATAAGACACTTTTTGTATTTGCCTTACTTTTTACCTCTATATGCTTTTCTCAAAGTGTTCGCTTTGATGGCTTTATTCAGGATGAGCAGAAAAATCCCTTAGAAATGGCCAATATTATGGCTATTAATAATGGTACAAAAGCAATGGATTCTTACGGAATAACCAATGATAAAGGAAAGTTTCAGTTGACTTTGAAACCCAATACAGCTTATACCATTAAAATAAGTTATTTGGGAATGAAGTCTAAAGAAATTGCAGTATCGACTAAGTCTGAAAACATGACTCAGAATATTGTTTTGGATGGCGCTGGAATAGAATTGGAAGGCGTAGAAATTGTTCGCGAAATGCCAGTTTCTATAAAAGGCGACACAATTGTTTATAATGCTGATTCTTTTAAATCTGGAACAGAAAAAAAGCTTGAAGATGTCTTAAAGAAACTTCCAGGAGTTGAGGTAAATGCCGATGGAGAAATTGAAGTTGAAGGAAAAAAAGTCAGCAAATTGATGGTTGAGGGAAAAGATTTTTTTGATGGAGATACCAAATTAGGCGTTAAAAATATTCCGGCCGATGCTATTGATAAAGTTCAGGTTTTAAGAAATTATAACGAAATAAGCCAATTAAAAGGTCTAGAAAACGATCAGGAAAATGTGGCGATGAACATTAAACTGAAAGAAGGAAAAAAGAACTTTTGGTTTGGAGATGTAACAGCAGGAATTGGAGTTGCAGAATTGGACAGCCGATATATCATTAATCCAAAACTTTTCTATTACAGCCCAAAATACAGTATTAATTTAATTACGAATTTTAATAATATTGGTGAATTGCCTCTTACGGCTCAAGATTATTTCAAGTTTACAGGAGGATTCAAAAATATGATGAAAAAAGGCGGAAGCAGTTTTAATGTTTCGTCTAATGATTTAGGAATTTCGTTATTGCGTAATAATCGTGCAAAAGAAATTGAAACGAAATTTGGCGCAACAAACTTTGCTTATTCAGCTACAAAATCGTGGAATATAAGCGGTTTTGGAATTCTTTCAACTTCAAAAACCGACTTAGAAACCAAATCGCAAACAACAATTTTAGAATCTGGAGATCAGCAGAAAAGTAACGAAAATACCAATCAGAAAAATAATTTGGGACTTTTTAAATTAAGCTCAACCTATAAGCCAAGCGACAAATTTCAGTTTGATTATGATATTTTAACCAAGCTTACTAAACAAGAAGAATACTCAGATTTGTTTAGAGAACAGATTGTTCAAAACGTTGCGACTTCAGAAGATATTTTTACAACAAAAAAACAAGATCCTACTTCGATTAATCAGAATTTGAGTTTGTATTATACGCAAAGTGCTAAAAATATCTTTGCTTTTGAAATGCAGCATTTATATCAGGACGAAAATCCTTTTTATAATGCTAATTTGCAAACACTTCCTTTTGATTTATCAGGATATATTTCGGGACAAAACAGAAATGATTATAATCAAGACCGATTTGTAAAAACCAATAAACTAGATGCAAAACTAGATTATTATTATATGGTTACACCAAAAAGTAATTTCAATATTACTTTAGGAAATACGTATTCGTATCAGAACTTTAATTCTCACATTTTTCAAATGTTAGATGATGGAACTAGAAACGATTTGAATAATGCTCAAAATAATAATGATGTAGATTATCGTTTTAATGATGCTTTTTTAGGTTTTCATTATAAAATCCTCACAGGAAAATTTACGTTCACACCCGGAGTAAGCTTTCATACGTATCAAATGACAAACGGACAATTAGGAACCAATTATTCTCAGAATTTCACGAAAGTGCTTCCGGATTTCTTTGCTTTGTATCAAATCAAAAAATCAGAAACATTAACGTATAATTTTTCTCTAACAAACGATTTTACAGATATCAATCAGTTGGCTTCGGGTTATGTTTTGTCTAATTATAGCAGTTTGTTTCGCGGAAATCGTTTCTTAGAAAATGCGACTTCACAAGTACATTCGTTACGTTATTTCAAGTATAATATGTTCAATTTTGAGAACATTTTTGCCAATGCAACTTACACCAGAAAAGTTGATGCGATTAAAACAAAAGCAGATTTTGACGGAATTAACCAATCATCAGTTCCTTACAACTCCAATTTAGCTGATGAGACTTTTACGGGAATGGGAAATTACGGGCGTTCGTTTTTAAAGAATTATAAAGCTTCTGCAAATGCTAGTTTTAATTGGTCGAAATTCAATAATATTCAGAATAATCAATTGTCAACAACAGAAAGTTTCAGCCAAAGCTATACCGTTCGAGCTTCAACAAATTATAAAAATCTTCCAAATATTGAATTTGGCTACAATCTTTTGATAAATAAATATAGTGGTTCAACCTTTTACACTGATAAACCATTTGCAAGATTAGATTATTATTTCTTGGATAGTTTCTCTTTTGTTTCAGAATACGAATTTTACCATTATTATAATGGCGATAAAACCGTTGATAACGAATATGATTTTTTAAGTGCCAGTTTAATTTACCAGAAAAAGAACAGCAAATGGGAATATAAAATCTCGGCAACCAATTTGTTGAACACAACATATCTTAACGATGACAGCTTCTCACAATTCTCTACAAGGGTTTCTCAATATACTGTGCAGCCACGTTACATCATATTTTCGATGAAATACAATTTGTAGTATTTTTGGTGCTAATATTGTGGTTTTTGTGATTTGTTTAATGGAGAATCAGATATCTTTGCGCTATATTATTAACGACTAAAAACGTAATCATGCGCAATTTTACATGGAGTTTTTTACTCTTGTTTGCTGGAGTTTTTGTTTCTTTCTCTCAAACAAGTGGCATTGAAAAAGGAACCTATTTATCTACGAATAAAGGGGGAAAAATCAAATTGAATTTATTAGATGATAACAAGTATGAACTGGTTTTTTATTCGGGAGGATATGAAATTAAAGGCGATTCTTTGGTTTTCTTAAAAAGTAAAAATACCATAGATAATAGATTTGATCTCTCTTTTGCTAAAGATAAAAAAGCAAAAAAAATTAAGATTAAGTTTTTGAATCCGTCTTATTATTCTTTTTACATAGGAACTCAAAAAGGGACAGAATCTGTTCAATACCAGAGACTTTCAGATATAAAAACGAAAGTAGATCCTGAATATATCAAAACAGATTTGGATTTTGAAATAGAAAAGACTGATTTCCTTTATTTGGTTTATGAGGATTATAATGGGAAAAGCGATGTTAATAAATATGCATTGCCAAAAGATGTTTCAGAGATAACAATCAATTATGATTTGGCAGTTCTCAGCGATTTAAATCTTGTTGGATCTTTTGATAAGAATACAAAAGAATTAAAAATTTCTGATCAAGCAGGAAAAGATCCTTTAGTGTTTGTGAGCGAAAAAGATGAGAAGCCGGCTAAGGCTCCAACAGTAGTTCCGATAGAAACACAGTCTGTTACAAACTGGACTTATCCTGGGAAAGATCCTGATTACGGTTCTTATGGAAGTGCTGTAGTGGATAGCATATATAATAGTCTGCCAGTTGATACTACTGCGGTGCCAGCAGCAGCTTATCCTATTGATCCTCCAGCTTCTTATACCAAATACGATTTTAAACTAAAAATAGAAGACAATCTAAAAAAGGCAATAGAATCTACCAAAACAGCCAGCAACAAATTTTTGGTAGTCGTGGTTGACAGCAAGAATAAATCGGCTAAGGAAGGTTTTGATGCTTTTGTAAAAGAACAAGAAACTCAAACGGGATATAATATGTATGATTCGTATAATGCGCTATACGATACCTACAATTATTATTTGGCTGGAGCCGATGATAAAAAATGGCTGAAAAACAATAAAATTACGAATGATCCGAGCGTATTGGTTTTAAACGGAAACGGTGATGTACTGGCTGTTGCAAAATCAGATTTAACAACACAGCAATATCAGTTTAGCTATTATGGCGATTTGTATAGAAAAGTTCAAAAAGCAAATGCTTTCCTTTCTATAGATAAAGTTTTAACGAACAAAAAAGCCTCAGATGCAGATTTAATTAATGCTTTTAATAAAGCGGCTTTATTAGAAACGTCTTATGATTATGATTCAGATTATTCAGTAAGCGATCCTAATTCTACTGATTTTGTAATTACAAAAACGGCTTTAGACCAAAAAGAAGTAGCTCAAACATGGAAAAAATTGATTGAAGCGCACCAAAAAGATAAAGCTGTAAACATGTATTTGGCTGAGACTATTATAAAAGAAATCAAAAATCAAGGATTTACAAAACAGCTTTTTAATCAAGACAGAATTCTTAATGATACTGATTTTCTAGCAATAGATTATTTGCTAAAACATTCTGATGATATTGAGAATAATAAAGTTGCTTTCAATAATAGTGCGCCAGAAGTTCATAATATAGGAAGTGCTGTTTCTGAAATTTCTAATGCATTACAGCAGAATCTGTACGCTTCTCAGGACGGTCTTACAGGCGAAATGAATAAAGAGAAAATCAATTCTGTTTACAAAAAGATCATAGCATCTGGAAAAGGAAATTTTGATGCCTACAGAAATTATTTTTATTATTTAAGCCAGCTTGAAGATCAGGATGGTTCTAATACTGCATATTTGAAAGAGTTCAGTTCTTATTTTGATAATACATTAGCTGGACCAAGCCCAATAGAAAAATTAGATGCTATTTTTGGAGGTTTAGATTCTAGCTCAAGTTATTCTTATGATGGATGGAGTTCATTTAAACTTTACCACTCAGATATTTGCAATAACGCGGCATGGGCAGTTGTATTAAAACCACAGAACTCAAACTTTATAAAGAACGCTATTAAATGGTCTGAATATAGTTTAGTAATATCTAAAAACAATCCGTATTATTTAGATACTTTAGCGCAATTGTATTATAAAGATGGACAGACACAAAAAGCTATCGAAACACAGGTTTTAGCAGTAAAATTTATTACTAGTGACGTTGATGAAGAAACTGCAAATCAAATGAAGGAAGTTTTAACTAAAATGAGTAACGGAACATATTAATAAAGAATTATCAGTATAAAATAAAAGCCGATTTCTAGAATTAGAAATCGGCTTTTTATGTTTAGCTAATCTAGACGTCTAATAATCTAAGTTAGTCTATAAGTCTGAATTATAATCCAAAAGCAGCTTTTACTTGGTCAACAAAATCAAGTTTTTCCCATGTAAACAACTCAACAGTAACCGTTTTTTCGTTTCCGCCTGGAGCAGAGAAAGTTTTAGTAACAGTTTCTGGTTTACGTCCCATGTGTCCGTAAGCAGCAGTTTCGCTATAGATTGGGTTTCTTAATTTTAAACGTTGCTCGATAAAGTAAGGACGCATATCGAAGATAGCTTCTACTTTTTTAGCGATTTCACCGTTAGTTAAGTTTACTTTAGAAGTTCCATAAGTTTCAATGAAAATTCCCATTGGCTCAGCAACACCAATTGCGTAAGAAACCTGAACTAAGATTTCATCAGCAACACCGGCAGCAACTAAGTTTTTAGCGATATGACGAGTTGCATAAGCAGCACTTCTATCTACTTTACTTGGATCTTTTCCAGAGAATGCACCACCACCGTGAGCACCTTTTCCACCGTAAGTATCAACGATAATTTTTCTTCCTGTTAAACCAGTATCTCCGTGAGGTCCTCCAATAACGAATTTTCCTGTTGGGTTAATATGGTAGTTGATTTTATCGTTGAATAAATGAGCGTGCTCTGGGTTTTTAGCGATAATTCTAGGAATCAAAATTTCGATAATATCTTTTTTGATTTTTGCTAACATTGCAGCTTCTTCGTCAAAATCATCGTGTTGAGTTGATATAACAATCGCATCAATACGAGTTGGTTTGTTATCGTCGCTGTATTCTAAAGTTACTTGAGATTTAGCATCTGGACGTAAATACGTGATTTCTTTGTTTTCGCGTCTTAAAATTGCTAACTCTTGTAATAATTTATGAGATAAATCTAATGCCAATGGCATGAAGTTTTCAGTTTCGTTTGTAGCGTAACCAAACATCATTCCTTGATCTCCTGCACCTTGTTCTTCTGGCTTAGCTCTGTCAACACCTTGGTTAATATCTGCAGACTGCTCGTGAATAGCTGAAAGAATTCCACAAGAATTCGCTTCAAACATATATTCACTTTTAGTATATCCAATTTTACGGATTACTTCACGTGCAATTTGCTGAACATCAAGATAAGTATTCGATTTTACTTCACCTGCTAAAATTACCTGACCAGTTGTAACTAATGTTTCACAAGCTACTTTTGAGTCAGCGTCAAATGCCAAAAAGTTGTCAATTAATGCATCCGAAATTTGATCTGCAACTTTGTCTGGATGCCCTTCACTAACAGATTCTGACGTAAATAAATAAGCCATAATAATGTAATAAAAATGTATTAATTTTAAATTTAAGCGAGGAAATAATTGCTAAAAAGGGCTAAAGGAGGGTTCCTGCTTTAGCATTTTTTACTGCTGAAATGAATCTTTCAGCATTCATAACGAAACCATTTCATTATGAAGAGGTTGCAATCAGTTCAAATTTTTCCTCTATTTCGGGTGCAAAGGTATGAAACCATTTTGATTTGCAAATTAAAGTTCAACTTTTTTTATTTTTTCTAGCAGAAATTTAACAATAACATACTATTTTGATAGGGTAATAGAAAATATTTGGTTTTTTGTTTGGTCGATTAAAAAATAGTTCGCAACTTTGCCCCGTTAAAACAAAAGAAACAAATGAAATTTACAGTTTGCAATATGATGTCTTGTAAGATGCCGGAGTTCTCCGCAGAGACACTATTGTAAATATTTTTCAAAATATATAAATAGAACCTCTGCCGAACCGCAGAGGTTTTTTTATTCAAAAAATAAAAGCTGTAAGATTTTTTTTAAGCCAAAAACACTAATTAATCAGTAAAGAAGAAATGAAGAAAAATGTACTAATCGTTTTAGGTCTTGTGACATTTTCAGGACTTTATGCTCAAGACAATAAAAAAGAGCAAGATAGTTTAAAAAACAACGAACTGTCTGAAGTTACTATTATTGGATCAAGAAGTAAAAACAGAGTTAAAACAGATGTACCAGTTCCGGTTGATGTTTTTAACGTATCAGAAATAACAAAAGGAGCACCGCAAACCAGCGTAACGCAGATTTTAAATTATGTTGCTCCATCATTTACGAGTAACCCAACATCTACAGCAGATGCAACAGACCACGTTGATCCTGCCCAATTAAGAGGATTAGGACCAGATCAGGTTTTAATTTTAGTAAACGGAAAAAGAAGACACACAAGTGCTTTGGTAAACATAAACGGATCGCCAGGAAGGGGATCTGTGGGAACAGATTTAAATGCCATTCCGTCTTTTGCTATAGAAAGAATTGAAGTTTTAAGAGATGGAGCTGCCGCGCAATATGGTTCTGATGCAATTGCCGGAGTTATTAATATTGTTCTAAAGAAAAATGCTAATTATTTGACAGGAGGAATTCAATACGGAGCCAATCTATCTTCTGGATCAAATAATTTTGAAGGAGGAGCAGACGGACAAACCGCCCAAATCGATTTAAACTACGGAACTTCATTAGGCAAACCAGGAAGTTTCTTAAATGTTACGGGAACTGCAGTAACAAGACAAGCAACAAGTAGAGCAGGAATTAGAAGCAACCCAATTTTTAATGCTTACAATGCGGTTGAAAATAGAGCTGCGCAAGATGGAGTAGAAATCAACTCTTTGTTTAGCAACATTAATACAACTACAAATTCAGCTCAGATTTTATCATCACTAAAACAATATGCACCGCAAGTAAGTTATTTTACAACGGCACAGCAAAACGCTATTGCATCGGCATCGACAATTGCACAGATGCAAACGGCTTTAAATTTTGATGTGACGAATAATGAACTGGCTTATAGAGGTCAACAGAGAAGTGATTATAATATGAGTGTTGGACAGTCAGAATTGGCTGCAGGACAATTGTATTTTAATGCTAAATATCCTTTGAGCGAAATCACTTCATTATATTCTTTTGGTGGAGTTTCTTATAGAGGCGGTAAATCATATGCATTTAACAGACTGCCAAATGGTTCAGGAACTTTCACGCAAGTGTATGAAAATGGATTCTTGCCAGAAATTGAATCGAAAATTTTAGATGCTTCTGGAGCAGTTGGTGTAACTACGCAATTATTTGGGTTTGATACCGATTTAAGCACCAACTTAGGAACAAACTCTTTTAATTATGATGTAAATAATACGATCAATGCAACTCTAGGAACAAATTCACCGTTTAGTTTTGATGCTGGAAAAGTTTCGTTTTTACAAAGCACAACCAATTTGGATTTTAGTAAAAAACTAGATATTCTTTCTGGATTGAACGTTGCTTTTGGAGGTGAATTCAGATATGAAAATTATCAGATTAAAGCAGGAGAAGAAGCTTCTTACGGATTATATGATGTAAATGGAAATTTAGTTTCAGGAATTCTGCCAAGCAATTCGCCATTAATTGTAACAGACTTCTTCGGGAACAAACGTGGAGCAGGAGCGCAAGGGTTTTCAGGATTCCAGCCTTCGGATGCTAAAGAAAAAGACAGACAAAGTGGTGCGGCTTATGTTGATTTAGAATTGAATGCCACTGAAAAATGGCTTGTAAATGGAGCAGCGCGTTATGAAAACTATTCAGATTTTGGAAATACAGTTACATTCAAACTGGCTTCTCTTTTAAAACTAAATGACAACATCAATTGGAGAATTTCTGGACAAACAGGTTTTAGAGCGCCTTCTTTACAGCAAAGATATTTTGAATCAAGTTCAACACAATTTATAAACGGTGCTCCATATCAAGTTGGTTATTTTACCAATGATTCGCAAGCGGCAAAAAGCATTGGAATTGAAAGTTTAAAGCCAGAAAAATCAAAAAGCATCAGTACAGGATTTACATTCAAAATTCCTGAAGCTAACATAACCATTGCAACTGATGCTTATTTTACAAGAATCAACGACAGAATTGTATTGTCTGGACAATATTCAAGACCTACAGATGCACAGATAGCAGCGGCAACTTCTCCAGAACAGGCTGAGGCGTTGACTTTATTTCAACAGGCATTTGATTTGAAAGGAGTAGAAAGAGCTTCGTTTTGGACAAACGGAATCGATTCTGAAACAAAAGGAATTGATTTGGTAATTTCTCAGAAATATGATGTAATTCAAGATTTCACAATTAGAAATGATTTTGCATTTAGTTTTAATGAAACCAAAAGAGTAGGCGATTTGCATATTCCGCAATCAATCGTTAATGCAGGAGGAGAACCTTATATTTATTCTTTCTTTCCAGAATCAAGCCGAGTATATTTAGAAGAAGCGATTCCGAAATTGAAAGCCAATTTGATGACAACTTTCAATATTAAAAAACTAGATATTTATTTAAGAAATAGCTATTTCGGAAAAGTTACAGATCCAGGAGCAACAGATGTTAATCTAGACGGATTTTCTTCTGTGTACGAACATCCAGAATACAGCGCAAAATTGGTTACCGATTTATCTTTAGGATATCAGATCAACGAACATTTGAGAGCAACAATTGGAGTTAATAATATAGGAGATGTTTATCCAGACAGAAATAATCCTGCAACTCCAGCTTTTACAAATACAACGCCAACTTTGTCGCCAGCGCCAAGTACAGATTTGACAAATGCGAATCAATTTGCTTATTCAAGAGCAGTTTCTCAATTTGGATTAAACGGAAGATTTGGTTTTGCGCGCTTAAGCTTTAAATTTTAATTAAAATAATTTCTTTCAAGCCTTTTAAATAAAGGTTTGAAAGAAATTTCAAAAAAAATAATATAAAACTTCAATTTTAATTTGGTCGTTAAAAAAATACTTATTACATTTATTCTATCAAATTAGTCGAGTTTAAAAAATAGTAAAATTCAATTTTTAAATAAAATGAAAACAATAGCAAAAAGAGATATGATGTGTTGTAAGATGATGCAAATGTGCATCCAAACCTGCTGTTGCCAAAAGTGAAAGAGACAATCTTTGTTATAGTTAAACTATAAGCCCTTTTGGTCGCCATCCGAAAGGGCTTTTTTATTTCCAACATTTTAAATTTTAAATCATGAATACACTAGATATAAATACAATCGCATTTCAATACTTATTAAGAAATAATAATTCGGAAGAATCATCAACTGAAACTTTAAAATATGATCCTGCAAAGCAGAGAAAAACAGAGAAATCTTTATTGTTTCATCTATATGATCTTGAAGAAGAAGCTGAAGACATTTTAGCTTAAATCAATTTCTAAAAATCAATATCAATTACAATATATAAACGTATTAACAATACCTAAAAAACTAAGAAATCATGAGTACACAAAAATTTGCAACAAACGCACTACACGCAGGACACGACGTAACTAAAAACGCAGGAACTAGAGCCGTGCCAATTTATCAGACATCTTCATACGTATTTAATAATGCAGATCATGCAGCCAATCTGTTCGGTCTTGCCGAAGCTGGATTTATCTACACGAGACTTAACAATCCGACAAACGATATTTTGGAACAGCGACTGGCGGCACTTGAAGGCGGAATTGGAGCAGTAGTAACGGCTTCTGGAGCATCGGCAATTTCTACAACATTATTAACTTTATTAAAAGCAGGAGATCATATCGTAGCGTCAAACAGTTTGTATGGCGGAACTTACAACCTTCTGAAAGTTACGTTGCCAAGATTAGGAATCACAACTACTTTTGTTGATCCTTCACAACCTGAAAACTTTACTAAAGCAGCCAAAGAAAACACGCGAGCTTTTTTTGTTGAATCTCTTGGAAACCCAAAATTAGACATATTAGATTTAAAAGCAATTTCGGCAGAAGCCAAAGCATTCAAAGTGCCATTTATAGTAGATAATACAGTTGCGACACCTTATTTATTAAACCCAATTAAATATGGTGCCGATATTGTTATTCATTCCTTAACTAAATATATCGCAGGAAACGGAACTTCATTAGGAGGCGTTATCATTGATGCTGGAAATTTTGACTGGGCAAACGGAAAATTTCCTGAATTTACCGAGCCATCTGCAGGATACCACGGATTAGTATATCATGAAGCCTTAGGAAATGCAGCTTTTATAGCAAAAGCTCGAATTGAAGGTCTGCGTGATTTTGGTTCTGCCTTAAGTCCATTTAATGCTTTCCAGATTATTCAAGGATTAGAGACACTTCCAATCCGAATTAAGAAACATAGTGAAAATGCTTTGGCTCTAGCCGAATGGTTAGAGAAACAAGATGAGGTAGTCTGGGTAAATTATCCAGGTTTAAAATCTAGCAAATACAATGCTTTGGCCAAAGAATATTTGCCAGAAGGACAAAGCGGTATTATCACTTTCGGATTAAAAGGAGGTTTTGACGCTGCTAAAAAAGTAGTAGACGACACCAAATTATTCTCTCTGCTAGCAAATATTGGTGATACAAAATCACTGATTATTCACCCAGCAAGTACTACGCACCAGCAATTAACAGAAGCTGAGCAAATAGAAACAGGAGTTTCTAAAGACTTGATTCGTCTTTCTGTGGGAATTGAAGATATTGAAGATTTAATTGCCGATCTGCAAACTGTTTTTGAGAGCGTTTCGCTTTCTCAATACAGCATCAATAAAAATTAGGTTTTTTTGTTTTTTGTTTGAAAAATTGCCTTTAGCGAGTGGTTTTGCTAAAGGTGATTTTTTATGAAAAGCATCTTTATAAAATTTAAACCATATAAGGAATATAAGTACATTTTAGTGAAGGCGCACAGCGGTGCGTCTAACTTAAGAAGACGTTTAAATAATAAACGCCCCAATTAAATGAACTTATATTACTTATATGGTAAAATATTTAAAATGTTAGAAATTATGTCAAAGCTTAAAATAAACATTATCCTTTTCGGAATTGGCAATATCGGAAGTACTTTGATTAATCAGATTATCGAAAGTCAGGAGTTTTTCCTTGAAAGTAAAAACATCGATTTTCATTTTCCAATAATAACCAATTCGACGGTTGCTTTTTTTGAGAAAGAAGGTGTAGGCTATTCTTGGGAAACCAATTTTAGACAATTGGCAGTTCCTTTTAAAGTAGAAGATATTGTCGAATTTGCACAAGAAAACGAATTTGAAAACTTAATTGCCGTAGATGCAACAGCGAGTGATGAATTGGTGAAACATTATAATACGCTAATCAAAAACGGATTCAATATTGTAGCAGTAAACAAAAAAGCTAATACGCTTCCGATTGACTTGTATAAAGAACTGCGAGCAGATCTTAAAAAGTATGATAAAGAGTTTTTGTATGAAACCTCGGTCGAAACTGGAATCCCTGTTTTACAGACCTTAAGAGATTTGTATTATTCGGGCGAAAAAATTACGAAGATTCGAGGTGTTTTCTCCGATAATTTGAGTTATGTCTTTAATCGATTTTCATCAGAAGAAGTTTCTTTTTCATCTGTTCTAAAAGACACAAGCCTTTTGGGATTAATGAAATCAAATTTTAAAGAAGATCTTTCTGGAAATGATACGGCAAGAAAGCTTTTGATATTGGCCAGAGAAATAGGAAAAGATTTTGAGCTTTCAGATATTGAAATAAAACCTTTTATAACCGAAGAACATTTGGAAAAAAATGGAGTGCTCGACAAAGTGGCTGTAGATAAATCTTTTAAAATTGCCAAAATAACTCAAGCAGAAAATCATGTGCTTAGATATGTAGGAGAATTTGATGTAGAAAAAGGCACTTTAGAAGCCAAATTAATTTCGGAACCAGTAGATTCTCCAATTGGACAATTGAAAGGATCTGACAATATTTTTGAAATTTATACCAAATCTTACGCCGATATTCCGATTGTAATTCAGAGTGCTCCGCCATGCAAACAGGCAATTTCGAGAGGAATTATAACCGATATTCTAAAAATTGCAGAAAAAATTAGAAGCAAAGAAGCAGTTTGGCTTTAATTTTTTAGAAAAAGGTAAAAAAGTTCTTTGATAAATTGATTTGTCAAATGGAGTTATGAAGAAAAGCAAGCTTGTTTTGTAAGTTTTTTACTTGTATTATTTCGTTTTCGTTTTTGTAAGATGTTTTTTGACGTTAAAAAATTGATTTTTAACGATTTTTGTAATTAAATTCTTGAATTTAATTTGTGTAATAAAAAAAATAATTGCATATTTGTTATACCCAAAAACTACTAGAAATCAAATGAACTTAAAAGTCAACAAAATGTTTTGTGCCATTTCGGTTAAGACCGAGGCTGGGGTGTCTATTGCTTAAAAAAATTGTAAGAATACAATAATAATATAGTAAGAGCCTCCCAAGAAATTTTGGGAGGCTTTTTAATTTAATACAAATGCAGAATTTAAATAAAATACAATATAAATCACAGATGAATAAATCCTTACAGATGAATAAATCCTTACAGATGAACAAGATGTTTACTGTCGCGCTTATTTGCGCATACGTCTGTTGATACTAAAAGTATACGTGAGTGTAAAAACTTAAACCCTTTTGGTATCTGAAAATCCAAAAGGGTTTTTTTATTCCAGAAAGCGATTTAACAAAAAGATAAACGAGAAATAAAGATTATAAAACACAACTTAACTAAAACTTAATATCATGAGCACATTGAACTACTTAGCAGAAAAAATTTCAAATTTGAAAAACAGAAGGACAAGAAAAAATAATCCGCCGCCAACAAACGAATTGGCTCATCCGAGATTCGGAATAACAGAGGCTGGAATCACAGAAGAAAGTAAAGGAGCTAAGAAAAAAGCACCAAACTCTTTATTGTTTTTGATGTATTCAAAAGAAAATGATACGCTTTTTATCTAAACAGAAGAAGCATCATAAACTAGGGTAAAACCTGCTTAATTTTACTGGGCATTTTTGTTCGGTAAATTTTTGCGTATAATAGTTTTTGCTAAAGTAAGTCTCAGAAATTTAACAAACACTTTTAGATAAAATTTGTTTGTTAGAGAAAATAGTAGTTAATTTGCACTCGTTAAGTTCAAACAAATATTGAAATGTTATAAAGAAAGGACGAGGGATTAGACCCGATGAAGCCTTAGCAACCCTTCGGTAAAACGAAGAAGGTGCTACATTCTACCACGCCAAACGTGGAAAGATAACAACAAGATTTTTTCTAGTTAAACCTAGTTTTTCTTTCTAATATTTCCATATACAAATCAATAATACAACAGATTTGAAATTGGAAAATATACCAAACCCTATTATAATTCAAGATTTCATCACAGAAAGTGGTGCAACCTATCATTCTATACCATTAAGTTTTACACTGTCAGGACAGCCTTTGCATAGTGCGCCTATTGTTTTGGTCAATCATGCCTTAACAGGAAATGCACAGGTAACTGGCGAAAACGGCTGGTGGAATGACTTAATTGGCGAAGGTAAAACCATCGATACTGCTGTTTATACCATTTTAGCCTTTGATATTCCTGGAAACGGAAGCAATTCTTTCTTGATCGAAAATTATCTTGACTTTACAGCCAGAGATGTTGCAAGAATGTTTGTTGAAGGTATAAAAGCTTTACATATCGAAAAACTTTTTGCGGTTATCGGAGGTTCTGTTGGAGGCGGAATTGCATGGGAAATCATTGCTTTGGCACCAAATATTACAGAAAACCTTATTCCGATTGCGAGCGACTGGAAATCTACGGACTGGCTCATCGCCAATTGCTTCCTGCAAGAACAGATTTTAAACAATTCTTCAAAACCAATTGAAGATGCCAGAATACATGCCATGCTTTGTTATCGTTCGCCAGAATCATTCAAAGAAAAATTCCAAAGAACAATCAATCAAGACCTTTTGATTTTTAATATCGAAAGCTGGCTGGCACATCACGGCAAAAAATTGCAGAAAAGATATCAGCTGTCTTCTTATAAATTAATGAATCAGTTGCTTAAAACAATTGATATCACTAGAAATAGTGAAAGTTTTGAAAACTTATTATCTAAAACAGAAGCTTCAATTCATATTATCGGAATCAATTCAGATTTGTTTTTTACAGCAAAAGAAAACGTAGAAACTTATGAAGAATTGAAGAAGTTTAAAGACAATGTTTTCTACAGCGAAATTGATTCGGTTCACGGACATGACGCTTTTTTAATCGAGTACAAACAATTAGATCATTTACTTGCCGACATTTTTAAGGCAGAAACAATAAAGAAATAAAAATGAAAGTATTAAAATTTGGAGGTAAATCATTAGCAAACGGAGAAGGACTTAACAAAGTTGTTTCAATCATTTCAGATAAAGTAAATCAAGGTGAAAAAATTGCCGTTGTAGTATCTGCGCGCGGAAATGCGACAGATGAGCTTGAATTTATCTTAAGCATTGCTGCTAAAAATGGCAGTTATAAAGAATTATTAGAGAATTTTAAAAAATATCAAATATCAGATTACCCGCAAGTTGATTTGTCTGAAGAGTTTAATGTCTTAGACAAACTTTTTGAAGGTGTAAGTTTAATCGGCGATTACAGCAAAAAAATCAAAGATCAGATTTTGTCAAAAGGAGAATTGCTTTCGGCTAAATTATTGACGGCTATTTTGTTGGAAAAAGGAATTCCAGCCAATTTTGTGGATACAAGAGAATTATTGAAAACCGATTCTAAATTTGGCGATGCACAGCCATTAGAACAGCTTTCAAAGAAAAACGTAGTAAATTATTTTAAAGAACATAACGGAGAAACGGTTAATATAGTTACAGGTTTCATTGGATCTAATAACAACAACGACACAACTACTTTAGGTAGAAATGGCAGTAACTATACCGCTTCGTTAATCGCAAATTATTTAAATGCCGAAGAATTACAAAACTTTACGCACGTAGACGGAATCTACACAGCAAATCCAGATTTAGTGGCAGACGCTAAGAAAATCGAATATTTATCGTTTAATGAAGCAAATGAGTTGGCAAATTTCGGTGCGACGATTCTTCATGCTAAAACGATTATTCCTTTGTTGGAAAAGAATATTCCGCTTCGTATTTTAAATACTTTCAATCACGAAAATCGCGGAACTTTAATTACATCAGATTCTTCTAAAGAAGGAATTAAAACACTTTCTGTTTTAGAAAATGTTTCTCTCGTAAATCTTGAAGGACGAGGATTGCTTGGAAAAGCTGGAGTTGATGCCCGAATTTTTAAAGTGATGGGTGATCATAATATCAGCGTGAGTATCATTTCTCAAGGTTCTTCAGAAAGAGGAATCGGATTGGTTGTGGCAACAGAAAAAGCTACTCTTGCAATGGTTGAATTAGAAAAAGAGTTTGAAAATGACTTTTATTCTAAAGACGTAAATCAGATTACAGTTACAGATAACGTATCGGTAATTTCAATTATCGGACAGGATTTGAGCACTTTCCATAAACCTTACACTGCTTTAATTAAAAATAAAATTGTTCCGATTTTGTTTAACAACACTGTAACGGGTAAAAACGTGAGTTTAGTTGTTAAGAAAGAGGAGTTAAACAAAGCATTAAACGTAATTCACGGAGAGATTTTTGGAGTTTCTAAGAAGATCAACATTGCAATTTTCGGCCACGGATTAGTTGGAGGAACTTTAATCAATCAGATTTTAGAATCGGCTGCAGCGATTGAAAAGCGTAAAGACATTAAGTTGAATGTTTTTGCTATAGCGAATTCTAAAAAATTGCTTTTAAACAAATACGGTGTTACCAGCAACTGGAAAAATGATATTGAAACTAAAGGTGAAGCATATACAATTAAAGATATTATTGCTTTCGCTAATGAGCACCATTTAGAAAACTTAATTGCGATTGACAATACTGCAAGTGCAACTTTCGTTGAAAATTATATTCCGCTTGTAGAAAGCAGTTTCGATTTGATTTCTTCTAATAAAGTAGCCAATACATTGACTTATGGTTTCTACAAAGAATTGAGAAAAGCTTTGGCAGAAAACCAAAAGAATTATTTGTATGAAACTAATGTTGGTGCAGGTTTACCGTTAATTGATACTATTAAATTATTGCACCTTTCAGGAGAAAATATCACAAAAATAAAAGGAGTTTTCTCTGGAACATTAAGTTATTTATTCAATAATTTCTCTGCGAAAGATGCGCCTTTCAGCGAAATTTTGCAGGAAGCAATTGATAATGGATATACAGAACCAGATCCGCGTGAGGATTTATGCGGAAATGACGTTGGTAGAAAATTATTAATTTTAGCTAGAGAATTAGATTTGCAAAATGAATTCGAAGAAATCTCAATTCAAAATCTAATTCCAGAGCACTTACGTGAAGGAAGCGCTGCCGATTTCTTGACGAAATTAAAAGAGTTCGATCCGATTTATGCTAAAATAAAAGCAGATCAACAGCCAAATCACGTTTTAAGATATATTGGTGAATTGTCTGGAGATTTACAAAATGACAAAGGAAATCTAGAAGTAAAATTAGTTTCAGTACCAAAAGATACTGCATTAGGTGGATTAAAAGGTTCTGATTCTTTCTTCGAAATTTACACAGAATCTTACGGAGATCGTCCAATCGTTATTCAAGGAGCTGGTGCAGGTTCTGCAGTAACAGCGAGAGGAGTTTTCGGAGATATTTTGAGATTGTCGGATAAAGGATAATTGATTTTAGATTGCAGATTTTAGTCCCGATAGCTATCGGGATAGATTTAAGATTTGTAAACCTAGTTTGTCATTTCGACGAAGGAGAAATCTCTGCAAGTAGCTCGACAAAGTAATGTCAATCTTTGTCGATTTAGCAACGAAGATTTCTCCTTTCAGTCGAAATGACAAAATTGAGAAGAATAAAAAACAAAAAAAATAACAACACAATGAAAGTAACTTTAAACAGAGTAAATGACGCATTTCATTTTAAAGTAAAAAATGAACGCGGACACGTAGTTGACGTTGATAGCAGAGCCGAGTTTGGCGGAAGCGATTTAGGTGCAAGTCCAATGGAATTAGTTTTAATGGGAGTTGCAGGATGCAGCGCTATTGATATGATTTCGATCTTGAAAAAACAGCGTCAGGAAATCACTTCTTTTAATGCTGAGGTTGAAGGAACACGTGTTCAGATTGAAGAAGCAAAACCTTTTAAAGAAATCGATGTGGTTTTCTATTTAGAAGGAGAAATCAATCCGGAAAAAGCAAAAAAAGCGGCACAGCTTTCTTTTGAGAAATACTGTTCAGTAGCCAAAACAGTTGAGCCAACAGCTACGATTAAATACAAAGTTGTATTGAACAACGAAGCTTTATAAAATTAGATAATTAGTCAATTAGATAATTTGAAAATGCTCAGATTGAGCATAAATAATTGACTTGTTTTTAGTTTAGGTTTTAGTTTGTAAAACTTGAAACCTTAAACCTGAAACAAAAAAACAAAAACAACACACAATGAATACAGAAGAATTTGGTTTTGAAACACAAGCCATTAGAACACATTTAGAAAAAACACAATTTCAGGAACATTCAACGCCTTTGTACCTGTCTTCAAGTTTTATATTTGAAGATGCAGAGGATATGAGAGCTTCATTTACAGAAGAAAAAGTTCGTAATATTTATTCTCGTTTCAGCAATCCAAATACAACTGAATTTGTTGACAAGGTTTGCGCAATGGAAGGAGCGGAAGCGGGTTATGCCTTTGCAACAGGAATGGCAGCAATCTATTCTACGTTTGCTGCATTGTTAGATTCTGGCGATCACATCGTTTCAGCAGGAAGTGTTTTTGGATCAACTCACGCGTTATTCATGACGTATTTCCCAAAATGGAATATTGAAACAACCTATTTTGATATCAATAAACCAGAAACAATAGAAAGTTTCATTAAACCTAATACTAAAATTTTATACGCAGAAACACCAACAAATCCTGGTGTAGATGTAATTGATTTAGAATTATTAGGTCAAATTGCAAAAAAACACAATCTGATTTTAATAATTGACAACTGTTTTGCAACACCATATATTCAGCAGCCTATTAAATACGGTGCTCATATCGTAGTGCATTCGGCAACAAAATTAATAGATGGTCAAGGTCGTGTTTTAGGAGGCGTTGCAGTTGGAGAAGCGGAGTTAATTCGAAAAATTTATTTGTTTTCAAGAAATACTGGTCCAGCAATGTCTCCATTTAATGCTTGGGTTTTATCTAAAAGTTTAGAAACTTTGGCTGTTCGTGTAGATAAACATTGCGAAAATGCTCTAAAAGTAGCTGAATTTTTAGAAAGTCATCCAAACGTCGAAAGTGTGAAATATCCATTCTTGAAATCACATCCAAAATATGAAATTGCGAAAAAACAAATGCGTTTAGGAGGAAACATTATTGCAATCGAAATTAAAGGTGGTCTTGAAGCAGGAAGGAAATTTTTAGATAAAATTAAATTATGTTCTCTTTCGGCAAATATTGGCGATGTAAAAACTATTGTAACGCATCCAGCTTCTACAACGCATAGTAAATTATCTGAAGAAGATCAATTGGCGGTAGGAATTACGCAAGGTCTTGTTCGTGTTTCTGTTGGTTTAGAAACCGTTGAAGATGTAATTGCAGATTTGAAACAAGCGCTTTCTTAAATTTTAGATTACAGATTTTAGACTTTAGATTTTCAATTTCTATATAAAGACGATTTTTGATAGTAAGATTTACTATTGAAAATCGTCTTTTTTGATTCTTGGGTTTTTATAAAAAGTCTATTTTTGTATGTTTAGAAGAGAATAAACGAAGTAATCTGATAGAATTAGTAGAATTTAACTTTATTCTTTTGTGATAGTTCGAACAAAAAGCATATTTTTGTTGTTTAATAATTTACAGCAATCAGTTAACTCTTGAAAAGCTGAAATCTAAAACATAAACATGCTTTCAAAAAAGACAAAATACGGAATCAAAGCTTTGACTTATTTAGCCAGACGCGAAAATAACGAACCCGTTCAGATTGCCGAAATTGCGAAAAGCGAACATATTTCGATAAAATTTTTAGAAAGTATTTTGTTGTTACTAAGAAATTCAGGTTTCTTAGGTGCGAAAAAAGGAAAAGGCGGAGGATATTATTTGATAAAAGATCCAAAAGATATCAGTATGGCAAAAGTCTATCGTATCTTAGAAGGTCCAATCGCGTTATTGCCTTGCGCAAGTCATAATTTCTACGAAAGATGTGATGACTGCGATGATGAATCAACTTGCGCAGCGCGCCGATTAATGACAGAAGTCCGCGATAATACACTTAAAATATTAGAAAGTAATTCTTTGGCAGACATTGCGTTTTAATTTTTCACCATATAAGTAATATAAGTTCGTTCAGACTTTGTCTGCAATTTTTTAAATGAACTTATATTACTTATATGGTTTAAAAACTGAACTAAAATATCAATTTATATCCAGCCATAAAAAGCATTACGGCGATTGCGTTTCTAAGAAATTGATCGGGAACTTTTCCGCTTAACATACTTCCGCAATATATTCCAGGAAGCGATCCCATCAACAATTGTCCTAATAAGCCAATATCTAGATTTCCCATTGAAGCATGTCCGATTCCAGCAACTAAAGTTAAAGGAACAGCATGTGCAATTTCAGTTCCCACTAATCTTGGTGTTGGCAGTAATGGATAAAGGAAAAATAAAGTTACAGTTCCTAAAGCTCCAGCTCCGATAGAAGTCAATGTTACGGTAGCTCCCAATAAAACTCCAATTCCAATAGTCAGCATATTTTGAGTAGTGCTTTCGCTGTGGAATTTATCACCAGCATGTTTCTGAGAAAATTTCAAAAGCCTTTTTTTGAATATAATAGCAACAGAAGTAAATAATAATGCCCAGCCTAAACTGTATTTAATAACTCTATTGATGGTTTCAATATCAGTTTTTATGCTGTTTAAAATCCATAATGTCAATAAAGCGGCGGGAACGCTTCCTAAAGTCAGCCAACCCGTAATTTTCCAATTGATGTTGCCTTTTTTGTTGTGTACAAATACACCTCCGGCTTTAGTAAACGCGGCATATAATAAATCGGTTCCTACCGCGGTTGTTGGCGGAATATTAAAGTATAATAAAATTGGCGTCATCAAAGAACCGCCTCCTACACCAGTTAACCCAACAATAAATCCAACTACTAAGCCTGCAATGACAAGACCAATCTGAAAATCCATAAAAAAAATTTGGCGCTAAAATAATAACATTTTTACAATTATCCTATAGATTTGGTAGAGATTAAATGTGTATTTTTACAAATCACAAAATTAGGCTGTGCTGTTAAGATTTTAAGGAGCAGTGCATAATTTGTTAAATTAATTTACTAATCGTTCTTTAAATGTCTTGTATGTTGGTTTAGAGTAGAATAGCTATTGTAAAAAAGTAAATATATTGTTTTGATATTTCAAAATATGTAGTACATTTGCAAAGTAATCTACTAAGCCGATAGGGTAATGGATTTTTAAGAGCAAAAACAAATTCTTAAAACATGGAAAATGAACTTAAGTTAAACAACACAGCGGTAAAGTCTAATGCTTTATCAAAGGAAAATTTATGGGTTGTGATACCTGTACTTTTGTTGTTAGGTTTAGTGGCTACACTAATTTATAATCATCACGCTGAGTTTTCTTGGGATGGTTTAGTGCAAGGATTTGATCACAATCTTTTAGCATTCTTCTTAATTGGTGTTTTTGCTCAATTAGTAGATGGTGCTTTAGGAATGGGATATGGGGCCACTTCAACATCGTTTTTATTAGCCTATGGAGTTCCACCAGTTGTGAGCAGTACAGCAGTTCACGTTTCAGAAATGTTTACAACGGGAGCGTCGGCACTTTCTCATCATAGATTCGGAAACATCAATAAAAAACTGGTAAAACATTTATTGATTCCGGGAGTTTTGGGTTCTATAACAGGAGCTTATTTATTGTCTGATGTAATTGACGGTGATGTTATTAAGCCTTTTATTGCAGTTTATATGATTGTTTTGGCTTCGATTATTATCAAAAAAGCGTTGAAGAAAAATGTTGAAAAAAAGAAAACTAAAAAATTAGGCGTTTTAGCTGTTTTTGGTGGTTTTATGGATTCAGTTGGTGGTGGAGGCTGGGGGCCAATCGTAACTTCAACATTATTAGGAAGAGGAAGAAACCCGAAATATACAATTGGTTCTGTTAATGCTGCTGAGTTTGCAATTTCATTTGCAAGCGGAATCACATTCATGCTTTTTGGAGGAATTCACGGCTGGCAGGTTATTATCGGATTAATTGCTGGAGGGGTTATTGCAGCGCCAATTGCGGCATTTTTAGTGACTAGAATTAAAAGAAAACCAATGATGATTGCAGTTGGGGTTCTAATTATATTGTTGAGTTTAAAAACATTATCTAAATTATTGTAAAAGATAATTTTAGAAAGGAAGAGATTATGAGTGCGATTATTGTACAAGAATTATTAGAGAAAACGAAAGTGCTTTCGCTTGACGAAACCTTAGTTTTTTTAGCAAAAGAATTTCCGGGAAAAGTAATTTTTTCGACTTCTTTCGGACAAGAAGATCAAGTAATTACTGATTTTATTGCAAAAAGTAACACAGATATTAAGGTGTTTACTTTAGATACAGGAAGATTATTTCAGGAAACGTATGATGTTTTTCATAAAACATTAAAAAAATACAAAAGACCAATCGAGGTTTATTTTCCAGAAGCGGCATCAGTTGAAAAACTATTGCAGGAAAAAGGTCCAAACAGCTTTTACGATTCAGTTGAAAACAGAAAAGAATGCTGTTTTATTCGAAAAGTAGTTCCGTTACGAAAAGCTTTGGCAGGAAATTCAGTTTGGATTACAGGATTAAGAGCAGAACAATCAGAAAACAGACATGATTTAAGTCTGTTTGAATACGATGGAAACTTCGAAATCATCAAATTCAATCCGTTACTAAAATGGACTTTAGAAGAAGTTGAAACGTATTTATCGGAAAACAATGTTCCGCAAAATGCTTTACACAAACAAGGTTTTGTAAGCATTGGATGTGCGCCTTGTACGAGAGCGATTTTTCCAGGAGAAGACATCAGAGCCGGAAGATGGTGGTGGGAATCAAGCCATAAAGAATGTGGGTTGCATAGCGCTAAGAAAGAATAGACTTTTTAGAAGTAAGAAGAAAGAGGCAAGACTTTTTTAGAGAATAGAAAATAGATTATAGAATAAAGAGTGGGGATTTTTAGATCAGGCAACTTGAAACTTTAAACCTGAAACAAAATTTTCACAACAAAATATCAAACAAAAAAACAATGAGTTCAGTATTAAAAACAAACGCTTTAGAGAGTGAAGCGATATACATTTTCAGAGAAGTAATTTCACAGTTTGACAAACCGGTTTTACTTTTCTCAGGAGGAAAAGATTCTATTACATTGGTGCGTTTAGCGCAAAAGGCATTTTTCCCTGCTAAGATTCCGTTTCCTCTTTTGCACGTTGATACGGGACACAATTTTCCTGAGACAATTGCTTTCAGAGATAAATTGGTAGAAGAATTAGGTTTAGAGTTGATCGTTCGTAATGTTCAGGATGCTATTGATGAAGGAAAAGTAGTTGAAGAAACTGGAAAATACTCAAGCAGAAACAGTTTACAAACAACAACACTTTTAGATGCAATTGAAGAATTTAAGTTTGATGCTTGTATTGGTGGTGCGCGTCGTGATGAAGAAAAAGCAAGAGCTAAAGAACGTATTTTCTCTGTTCGTGATGATTTCGGACAATGGGACGAAAAAAATCAGAGACCTGAGTTGTTTGATATTTTAAATGGAAAAATTGAAAATGGACAAAACGTTCGTGTTTTCCCAATTTCAAACTGGACAGAATTAGATGTTTGGAGTTATATCGAAAAAGAAAAAATCGAGATTCCATCAATCTATTTCTCACATAAAAGAAAAGTTTTTTTGAGAGACGGTTTAATCTGGTCGCATTCTCCTTTTGTGTACCAAGAAGAAGACGAACAAATCGAAGAAAGAATTGTTCGCTTCAGAACCGTTGGAGATATGAGCTGTACCGCAGCTGTTGAATCTTACGCAGCAACAATCGAAGAAGTGGTTGGAGAAATCAGATCATCAACCATTTCTGAAAGAGGAGCCAGAATCGATGACAAACGTTCTGAAGCTGCAATGGAGAAAAGAAAACAACAGGGATACTTTTAAGTTGTTGGTTGATAGTTTTTAGTTGACAGCTGAAAACTTCAATAATTACAACAAGAAGACAAAAAAACAGATTAAATACATTTTGATGGTTTTAGTTGATGTTTAGAAAAACCAACAACCATAAACCAACAACCAACAACATAAATTAGAATGGACGTTTTAAAAATAGCAACAGCAGGAAGTGTAGATGACGGGAAAAGTACTTTGATTGGAAGATTATTGTACGATACAAAATCGTTGACAACTGATAAAATAGAAGCAATCGAAAAAAGCAGTAAACAAAAAGGATACGATTACCTTGATTTTTCTTTGGCAACAGACGGATTGGTAGCAGAAAGAGAACAAGGAATCACGATTGACGTTGCGCATATTTATTTTTCGACTGCAAAGAAAAGTTACATTATTGCCGATACTCCGGGTCACGTAGAATATACAAGAAACATGGTTACAGGAGCTTCGACTTCTCAGGTTTCGATTATTTTAATTGATGCCAGAAAAGGCGTTATCGAGCAGACTTACCGTCACTTTTTCATCAATAATTTATTGAGAGTAAAAGAAGTAATTGTTGCGATTAACAAAATGGATTTAGTTGATTATTCAGAAGAAGTTTTCAATAAAATCAAAGCTGATTTCGAGGCTTTAAATGCAAAAAGTACTTTCAAAGAGCAAAACGTAAGTTACATTCCGTTAAGTGCAATCAATGGTGGAAACGTTGTGGACAAATCAGAAAATATGCCTTGGTATAATGGACAAACTGTTTTAGAACATTTAGAAGGATTACATTCTCATGATGTTTACGAAGCAGGAAAAGCACGTTTCCCAGTTCAGACGGTTATTCGTCCAAAAACAGAAGAATACCACGATTTTAGAGGATACGCAGGAAAATTATATGGTAACTCAATTAAAGTTGGAGATGCTGTAACAGTTCTTCCATCGTTAACAGAATCAAAAGTATCTAAAATTCACTTTTTTGATAAGCAATTTGATGAAGCCACAGCAGGTTCTTCAATTACAATCGAATTAGAAAATGATATCAATGTTACGAGAGGCGATATGATTGTAAAATCAAGCGAGCTTCCAAAAATTGAAAAAGATATTACGACAACAGTTTGCTGGATGGACAGCAAAAAACTCGTTCCCGGAACAAAATACTTGGTACAACATAATACAAATAGAGTTTTAGCAAAAGTAGAAAGCATCAAAAATACTATTGCAACAGATTATTCAGGAACAACTCCGGCAACACAATTAGCAATTAACGAAATCGGAGAAGTGAGCATCAAATTAAGCAAACCGTTATATTTTGATCCGTACAACGAAAACAAATCAAACGGAGCTTTCATCTTAATTGATACAGCAACAAACACAACAGCAGGAGTAGGATTCATTCGCTAGTTGATAGTTGATGGTTTTTGGTTGATAGTTATCTGCCAGCAAACCAACAACCAACAACTGACAACCAACAACTAAAGAGAAATGGAAAGTTTTAGAACAGAAATAGAAAATCCGGTAGTTCAGAAGGAGATTATCGAATTAGAAAAAAAGATTCACTTATTCCGCGGAGGAAAAATTGATGATGAGCGTTTTCGTAGTCTTCGTTTAGCGCGTGGAATCTACGGTCAGCGTCAGGAAGGTGTTCAGATGATTCGTATCAAATTGCCTTACGGAAAAGTAACCAGCGAGCAGTTAAGAAGAATTACAGAAGTGTCTGATGAATATTCTACAGGACGTTTGCATATTACAACACGTCAGGATATTCAGATTCACTACGTAAGTTTAGACAGAACACCTGAACTTTGGGCAGATTTGGCTAAAGATGATATTACACTTCGTGAAGCTTGCGGAAACACCGTTAGAAATATTACAGGAAGCGAATTAGCTGGAGTTGACGTAAACGAACCATTTGATGTTTCGCCTTACGCACACGGACTTTTCCAATATTTGCTAAGAAACCCAATTTGTCAGGAAATGGGACGTAAATTCAAAATTTCGTTCTCTTCTTCAGACGAAGATACGGCGTTGAGTTATTTACACGATTTAGGATTTATTCCGAAAATCAAAGACGGACAAAAAGGTTTCAAAATCATGTTTGGAGGAGGTTTAGGATCTCAGCCAGCACATGCCGAATTACTTTCAGAATTCGTTCCGGTTAACCAAATTATACCAACAGCAGAAGGAATCATTCGTATTTTCGACAGATACGGAGAACGTGCAAAAAGAATGAAAGCGCGTATGAAATTCTTAATCAAAGAAATGGGAAAAGATGCTTTCCTTGATTTAGTTGAAAAAGAGAAAAAAGCCATTGCTTTTGAAACATACGAAATAGATACAACCGCTTTCGACGGTCCAATTACAGAACCGTTATTAGAAGTTCCGCAAGTTACAATCGAAGATACAGAAGCGTATGAAGCGTGGAAAAAATCGAATGTAATCAAACAGAAACAAGACGGTTATTATGCTATCGGAATCAAAGTTTTGTTAGGAGATTTTTACACAGATAAAGCCAGATTATTAGCTGATTTAATTAAAAATTACGGAGCAAATGAATTGCGTTTTTCATTGCGTCAAAATATTGTAATACGAAACATAAAAGAGGAGAATCTTCCTTTCTTTTATCAAGAATTAGCCAAACTTGACTTTGTTCAATTAGGATATAATTCAGTTGGAGATATTACGGCATGTCCGGGTACTGATACTTGCAACTTGGGGATTGCAAGTAGTACCGGTATTGCAGAAGAATTAGAAAGAGTTTTAAAAACAGAATATCCTCAGTATTTAAACAACCGCGAAATCGAAATTAAAATTTCAGGTTGTATGAATGCTTGCGGACAACATAATATGTCTGCAATTGGATTCCAAGGAATGTCTATCAATTCAGGAAAACTGGTGGCTCCGGCTTTACAAGTTTTATTGGGTGGAGGAAGATTAGGAAACGGAGCAGGACGTTTTGCTGATAAAGTAATCAAAGTGCCTAGCCGTCGAGGTCCAGATGCGTTGCGTACCATCTTAAATGATTTTGATGCTAACGGAAACGGACAAAAATTCCTTGATTATTATGATGCAAAAGGAGAAAAATATTTTTACGAAATCTTAAAGCCTTACGCAGACGTAACCAATTTAACAGAAGCCGATTTTGTAGATTGGGGTAACGCAGACAATTACGTAAAAGCAGTTGGAGTTGGAGAATGTGCCGGAGTGGTGATCGATTTAGTGGCGACATTATTGTTTGAAGCTAAAGAGAAATTGATCTTGGCTCAGGAATCTTTCGACGAAAAAAAATGGTCAGATGCAATTTACCATGCATATGCAGGATTTGTAAACGGTGCAAAAGCATTGTTATTGGCAGAAAACCAAAAAACAAATCACCACGCAGGAATTGTAGACTTGTTTGATACTGTTTTTATCGACACGAATAAAATCGAATTAAACTCAACTTTTAAAGACTTGGTTTACCAAATCAATAAAAATGAACCATCTGAAGCTTTTGCTAAAGATTACATTGCACAAGCAACTGTTTTCTTTGATAAAATCGAAACTTTCAGAGCACAGGAATTAGCAAATGCATAATATAAAACCCAAAATAACTTTAGTCGGTGCAGGTCCGGGCGATCCCGATTTACTGACGCTGAAAGCTGTAAAAGCATTGGCTGAAGCAAATGTGGTTTTATACGACGCTTTGGCCAACGAAGAAATTCTGGATTACGCACCAAAAAATGCGATTAGAATTTTTGTTGGAAAAAGAATCGGAAATCATGCCTACACGCAGGATCAGATCAATCAATTGATTGTCGATAATGCTTTGACTTATGGAAATGTAGTTCGATTAAAAGGAGGAGATCCGTTTATTTTTGGAAGAGGTGGAGAAGAAATTGATTTTGCAGAAAGTTTCGGAATTGAAACAATCGTAGTTCCAGGAATTTCATCAGTAGTTGCAGTTCCGGCAAGTCAGGGAATTTCGATTACAAAACGTGGCGTTTCAGAAAGCTTTTGGGTAATTACAGGAACAACTTCCGACAGGAAGTTATCTTCAGATATTGCATTATCAGCTAAATCATCTGCAACAGTTGTGATTTTGATGGGAATGCACAAACTGCCTCAAATCATTGATTTGTTTCAAAAAGAAGATAAAGGAAATTTACCCGTTGCGATCATTCAAAACGGAACAACAGCAGAAGAAAAAGTAGGAGTTGGAACAGTGGATTCAATTTTAGAAGTTGTAAAACAAAAAGAATTGGGTTCGCCAGCGATTATTGTTTTGGGCGAAGTTGTCCGAGAAAGCAACAAATTAAAAGGATTTTACGAAGAATTTCTATCAAAAGAAGAAATTCGTTAGAATTTATATGTTCCGTTAGGAACATTTCATCGGTAGAAAAAAATAAATGTTTTCACAATAATAATGTTCCGTTAGGAACATATGATTGACACCGATTTTGCAGCGTCAGGTTTTAACCCGAAGTTTGCATTATTAATTGTTCCGTTAGGAACAACATATTGGTAACATGGAACAAAACGAATTATATCCAATATTTCTAAAGCTTCACAATTTAAATGTTTTGATTGTAGGCGGAGGAAATGTAGGTCTGGAAAAGCTTTCATTCTTGCTCAAGTCAAGTCCGAATGCGAATGTTGAGGTAGTTGCACCTGATTTTCATTTAGAAATTAAGGTTTTAGCAGAAAAACATCCTTCAATTAAATTGACGGAAAAAAAGTTTAAAAAGAAAATGCTCAAAAAACGTCACATGGTAATTGCCTGTACAGACGATTTGAAAGTAAATAAAAAGGTTTACGATTTAGCCAGAAAGCGTTATCTGATTTGCAACATCGCCGATACGCCAGATTTATGTGATTATTATTTAGGCGGAATCGTAACAAAAGGAAATGTCAAAATTGCCATTTCAACAAATGGAAAATCACCAACAACAGCCAAAAGGCTTAGGGAGTTTTTTGAGGAAGTAATTCCAGAAGATATCAATCAAATGGTTGAGAACCTGAATGAATACCGAAAAACACTTAAAGGTAATTTTGAAGAAAAGGTTAAAAGAATGAACGAGATTACCTCTTCATTAAAAAATAAAGAGTAAAAAGGTTTCGGAAAGAAATTAATGATAAAAATCATTGAAAGTACAAGGATTTATTCGTTTCTTTGCGTTATTAAGAATGATTATAAACAACAACATAATGATTAAAACAGATATACTTATAATTGGAGCAGGGCCAACAGGTTTATTTGCCGTATTCGAGGCAGGATTGCTAAAGTTAAAATGCCACATTTTAGATGCGCTTCCACAACCAGGAGGACAACTATCAGAGTTATATCCAAAAAAGCCAATTTATGATATTCCTGGGTTCCCAGAAGTATTAGCCGGAGATTTAGTTGACGGATTAATGGAGCAAATCAAACAATTTGAGCCAGGATTTACTTTAGGAGAACGTGCTGAAACAGTTGAAAAGCAAGAAGACGGAACTTTCATTGTAACATCAAACAAAGGAACTAAATTCCACGCACCAGTTATCGCAATCGCTGGAGGTTTAGGAAGTTTCGAGCCTCGTAAACCACTTATCGAAGATATCGAGTTTTATGAAGATAAAGGAGTAAAATACTTCATTAAAAATCCTGAGAAATTCAGAGATAAAAGAGTTGTTATTGCAGGAGGAGGAGATTCAGCATTAGACTGGTCAATTTTCTTAGCAAACGTAGCTTCAGAAGTAACTTTAATCCACAGAAGAAACGAATTCAGAGGAGCTCTGGATTCAGTAGAAAAAGTACAGGAACTAAAATCAGCTGGAAAAATCAAATTAATCACTCCTGCAGAAGTAGTTGGAATCAACGGTGCAGAGCACGTAGAATCTTTGGATATCGAAGAAAACGGAGCACACCGTAAAATCGAATGTGATTATTTTATTCCACTTTTCGGATTAACACCAAAATTAGGTCCAATCGGCGACTGGGGATTAGAAATCGAGAAAAATGCAATCAAAGTAAACAATGCATTAGATTACCAAACTAACATTCCGGGAATCTTTGCTATTGGAGACGTAAACACATATCCAGGAAAATTAAAGTTAATCCTTTGCGGATTCCACGAAGCAACTTTAATGTGTCAGGCTGCTTACCAAATCATCAATCCAGGTAAAAAATACGTATTGAAATATACAACAGTTTCTGGTGTAGACGGTTTCGACGGAACTCGTAAAGAAGCACCAAAAGCGGTTGTTAAAGCGATAGTGTAAGTTGCTAAGATTCTGAGATACTAAGACTCTAAGATTTTTATATAGAAAGCTCAAACTTTAAGTTTGGGCTTTTTTATTTGTATCTTTGTAATTATAAATTTTAGTAATCATGAATCTAGAGGCTAGAAAATATCAATTTATTCAGGAGTTGGTAAAGGTAGAAGACGAGCGTGTTTTAGAAAAACTCGAATTGGTTTTGAAAGCAAATCAAAATGATTGGTTTGATGAATTATCAGAATCAGAAAAAGCCGAAATTCAAATTGGACTCGACCAAGCTGAAAAGGGAGAAGTTGTAAGTCACGAAGATGTTATGAAAAGATTTTCTAAATGGCATTAAAATTTATATGGACCAAACAAGCTGTAAAAGGATTTAATAAAGTTGTTGATTATCTTGAAGCAAAATGGACAAAAAAGGAGATTTTAAACTTAGAAAATAAAATTCAACAAGTAATAAATCAAATCAATCTCAATCCAGAACAATTCCCGAAATCCGAAAAAAATAAGTCACTGTATAAAGCAATTGTAGATAAAAACAATTATTTGGTTTACAGTATTGACAAAGAATCGGATAGCATTACAATTATCAATTTTAGAGGAACCAAACAAAAGCCTAAACACTAAGTTATAAACTTAGAACCTTAGCATCTTAGTCCCTCAGCACCTTAAAAAAACATTTGCAAATCGAAAGCCTATTTCATACCTTTGCACTGTTCTTAAAATTATTGTTCGTTATCACGAAAGGCGGAGGGATAGACCCGATGAAACCTTAGCAACCCTTTATCATAAAGAAGGTGCTAAATTCTACTTTATACGACATTTTCCAGTATTAAAGATAGATAACACAAATACATACAGTATTTCTCAAAACTTTTCCAGACAACATACAATATTTACCGAAGCAATTCGGTAAGGAGCGAATCATTGGCGCATTTTTGCAGTCAATAGTTCCCGCTTTTCGTTGCAATCTTTTGTTTTTTTAAGAAAAAAACAAAAGGATTTCCACTTCAATCGGGGCTAATGAGCCAACAATAGTGCACTTTTGGAATTAAAGTAAAAAAATATCGAAGGCTAAATCCGACAGGTTTTCAAAATTTGTCAGGTTTAAATAGTGCCTTAAAAAATTAAAAATAAAAAAACTTGGCGCCTTAGCGTCTTAGTGGCAAAAAAAATATGGCAATTACGATAAAAGAAGCAATAAAAAAAAATATCCTAATCCTTGACGGAGCAATGGGAACAATGTTGCAACGCTATAACTTCTCAGAAGAAGATTTCAGAGGAGAGCGTTTCAAAGATTTTCCGCATCCGTTAAAAGGAAACAACGATTTACTATCCCTAACACAACCACAAGCAATCCGCGACGTACATGCCGCTTATTTTGAAGCTGGTGCTGACATCGTAGAAACCAATACCTTCTCAGGAACGACAATCGGTATGGCCGATTATCACATGGAAGATTTGGTTTACGAGTTAAACTACGAATCGGCAAAACTTGCACGCGAGGTTGCCGATGAGTTTACCGCAAAAAATCCGGAAAAACCACGTTTCGTAGCCGGTTCAATCGGACCGACGAACCGTACGGCAAGTATGTCACCAGATGTAAATGATCCAGGTTACAGAGCTGTGACTTTCGATGATTTACGAATTGCATACAAAGAACAAGTGGAAGCTTTAATGGATGGAGGCTGTGATTTGCTTTTAGTTGAAACAATCTTTGATACCTTAAATGCAAAAGCAGCACTTTTTGCAATCGAAGAAGTAAAAGAAGAACGTAATCTTGATATTCCAATCATGGTTTCAGGAACAATTACCGATGCTTCAGGAAGAACACTTTCAGGACAAACTGTTGAAGCGTTTTTGATCTCAGTTTCGCATATTCCATTATTAAGCGTAGGATTCAATTGCGCACTAGGAGCCGATTTGTTGAAACCGTATTTAAAAACATTAGCGCATAACACAAGCTTTAATGTTTCGGCGCATCCAAACGCAGGATTACCAAACGCATTCGGACAATATGATGAAACACCAAAGCAGACACAAGCATTCATTAAAGAATATTTAGACGATAATTTAATTAATATCATCGGTGGCTGTTGCGGAACAACTCCGGATCATATTCGATTAATGGCTGAGGTTGCGAAGGATTATAAGCCTAGAGTGGCGCCGGTATTGGTGTAGTCCAATTTTATGAAATATTAGAGATGAAATTTAAATATATAGTTTTAATAGTTTTTGTTTCAGTTTTTTTGAGTCGATGTGCATCTAGTGCATCTATTAAAGGTATGACTGTCAAAGATTATAAAGTTGAAAAACAGATTGGAGATCAGCTTTACATAAAATCTGTTACAGGTGGAAAAAAGACAAACCCATTCTGGGTATCTAATATTTCTAATAAAAATTTTGAAGAGGCATTAAAAAAATCATTTACTGAATCTAATGCATTTACAAAAACAGAAGCTATTACAGATGGTGATTGGGTTCTTGAAGTAAATATAATTTCTGTAAGTAGGCCTAAGTGGTTTAATTTAACTGTAGAAACAACAATAGAATACAAGTTGTATAATAAAAATAATTTGGTTTTTAGTAAAAGTATTAATCAATCAGGGAATGCTACGATGTCAGATGCCATTATTGGTTCTAAAAGGTTGCGACTAGCGAATGAAATTTCGGCAAAAAATAACATTAAAACAATGCTTCAATCATTAGACGAAATGGCTAGATAGTATAACGAGATATGGATTTGCAAACCATACCAACAAAGTGAATAAAAGGTTTTGAATAATTTAACTTATATCACAATGCCTGCGTGAGGGATAGAAGTGAAAAGCCCACAGCCTGACGAAGGAAGAGCGAGGACTTGTAACGGATAGCCCGGCCCGGAGGGACACGCCCAAAATATTAAAAGATTACAGGTTTAAAGACCTAAAAAATATAGAATAAAAAACTTAGAACCTTAGAATCTCAGGATCTTAGTAACTTAGAAAAAAATGACAGAAAAAAGAAGAGACCTTGTATTATCAGGATTAGAACCGTTGATTATTACGCCGGAAAGTGTTTTCGTGAATGTTGGTGAGCGTACGAATGTAACAGGTTCAAGAAAGTTCCTAAGATTAATCAAGGAAGAGAAATATGACGAGGCACTTGATATTGCAAGGCAGCAGGTAGAAGGAGGAGCACAGATCATCGATATTAATATGGATGAAGGAATGCTTGACGGTGTTACGGCAATGACTAAATTTTTGAATTTAATTGCGGCCGAACCAGACATTTCGAGAGTTCCTATTATGATCGACAGTTCGAAATGGGAAATCATCGAAGCTGGTCTGAAAGTAGTACAAGGAAAAAGCGTTGTAAACTCGATTTCGTTAAAAGAAGGAGAAGAAGCCTTTATTCACCACGCCAAATTAATCAAACGTTACGGTGCCGCTGCAATTGTAATGGCTTTCGACGAAGTCGGTCAGGCTGATAATTACGATCGTCGTGTAGAAATTTGTGCGCGTTCGTATGATATTTTGGTGAACAAAGTAAATTTCCCTCCGCAGGATATTATTTTCGATTTGAATATTTTCCCAGTTGCAACGGGAATGGAAGAGCATAGATTGAACGCATTGGATTTCTTTAGAGGAACAAAATGGGTTCGCGAAAATTTGCCACATGCACATATCAGCGGTGGTGTAAGTAATGTTTCGTTCTCTTTTAGAGGAAATGATACGGTTCGTGAAGCGATGCACTCGGTATTTTTATACCATGCGATTAAAAACGGTATGACGATGGGAATCGTAAACCCTGAAATGTTGACGATTTATGATGATATTCCGAAAGACTTATTAGAATACGTTGAAGATGTAATTTTAGATAGACGTGACGATGCAACCGAAAGACTTTTGGATTTTGCAGATAGCGTAAAAGGCGAAGCAAAAAGTGATGAAAAAACGGTTCAGGAGTGGCGTTTTGGAACTGTTCAGGAGCGTATTACACATTCGTTAGTAAAAGGAATCGATGCTTTTATTGAAGAAGATGTTGAAGAAGCACGTTTGGCAGCAACAAAACCAATCGAAGTTATTGAGATCAACTTAATGGCCGGAATGAATGTGGTTGGAGATTTGTTCGGAAGCGGAAAAATGTTCCTGCCACAGGTAGTAAAATCGGCTCGTGTAATGAAAAAAGCCGTGGCTTATTTATTGCCTTTTATTGAAGCGAGCAAACAAGCCGGAGACAAACAAGGAAACGGAAAAATCCTAATGGCAACCGTAAAAGGTGACGTTCACGATATTGGTAAAAACATTGTTTCTGTGGTTTTGGCTTGTAACAATTATGAGATTGTAGATCTTGGTGTTATGGTTCCTCCGGAAAAAATTATTTCGGCTGCAATTGAACATGAAGTTGACATTATTGGATTAAGCGGACTGATCACGCCTTCGCTTGACGAAATGGTATATTTAGCCAAAGAATTAGACAAACAAGATATTAAAATCCCGATTATGATTGGTGGAGCAACGACTTCGCGTGCGCATACGGCCGTGAAAATTGCACCTCAATATAGAGAAACTGTAATTCACGTAAACGATGCTTCGAGAGCGGTTACCGTTGCAGGAAACCTGTTGGATCATAATAGAAAAATATACGCTGCCGATATTCGTGCAGAATACGATTCGTTTAGAGAAACGTTCTTAAATCGTTCAAGAGATAAAAATTTCTTAACGATTGAAGATGCTCGTAAAAACAAATTGCCATTAGATTGGAGCGAATATACTCCTGTTAAACCAAAAGTAATCGGCGCACAAACCATCGAAGTAGAATTGGATGTTTTGGTTCCATATATCGACTGGACACCATTTTTCCAGACTTGGGAATTGTACGGAAAATATCCAGCAATTTTAACGGATGAGGTTGTGGGTAAAGAAGCAACTTCTGTTTTTAACGATGCTCAGGCAATGTTAAAAGTGATTTTAGAAGAGAAAAAACTAAAAGCAAAAGGTATTTACGGAATCTTCCCTGCGAATCAGGTGGATGATGACGATATCGAATTGCGCGATGAAAACGGAAAAGTTTTAGAGAAATTCTTAACGCTTCGTCAGCAGTCGCAAAAAACAAAAGGCGCACCAAATATCGCTTTGGCCGATTTTATTCTGCCAAAAGAAAGCGGAATTGAGGATTATATGGGAGCTTTCTGTGTAACTACTGGTTTTGGTGTTGACGAATGGGCTGCTGAATACGAAAAGAATTTAGACGATTATAATTCGATTATGGTGAAAGCGCTTGCCGATCGTTTTGCTGAGGCTTTCGCCGAATATCTTCACGAGCGAGTGCGTAAAGATTTCTGGGGTTATGATTCAGAAGAATCTTTAACCAACGAAGAATTGATTAAAGAAAGTTATAAAGGAATTCGTCCTGCTCCGGGTTATCCGGCTTGTCCAGATCACTTGGAGAAACCAACGATTTGGAAACTTTTGGATGTTGAAAAACAAATAGGAGTGAAACTAACAGAAAGTATGGCAATGTGGCCAGCTTCATCGGTTTCAGGATATTATTTCGGAAACCCAAAAAGCCGATATTTCGGACTAGGAAAAATAAAAGAAGATCAGGTTACAGATTATGCCAAACGCCGAAATGTACCGCTTGATTACGCAATGAAATGGTTAAATCCTAATATAGCAGATTAAATTGGTTGATGGTTGTTGGTTTTTGGTTGATAGATCTGAGCTCAAAGTGCCATCAACCAACAACTATAAACGAACAACTAAAATGGAATACAGTAAATTAGAAGTTTGGCTGGAAGCTCGAAAATTGGTGAATTTGTTATATGAATCTTCTAAACTGTTTCCAAAGGAAGAATTGTTTGGATTGACAAATCAGATGAGAAGAGCGGCAATCTCAATTCCTTCAAATATAGCAGAAGGTTGTGGGCGACAAACATCAAAAGAAACAATACATTTTCTTCATATTTCAAGAGGGTCATTGTATGAATTAGAAACGCAGTATTATTTAGCATTGGATCAAAAATACATTGATGAGAATACATTTAATATTGTGTTGGCACAGATTCAAACTTGTAAAAAGTTATTAAACGGTTTTATTAACTATTATAAAAAAATAATATAGTTTATGGTTGTCAGTTGTTGGTTGATGGTTTTAGCATCAACAAAACTTAGAATTAAACTAACAACAATCAACCAAAAACTATCAACTAAAAAGAAATGAAAGTAACAGAACATATAGAAAACGCCAAAGGAAAAACATTATTCTCATTTGAAATTATTCCGCCTCAAAAGGGGAAAAGCATTCAGGAATTATACGATAATATTGATCCGTTAATGGAGTTTAATCCGCCGTTTATTGATGTAACCACTTCTCGCGAGGAGTATATTTACATTGACCGCGGTAACGGACTTTTGGACAAAAAACTGACTCGTATGCGTCCGGGAACGCTTGGAATTTGCGCTTCTATAAAACATAAATACAATGTAGATACGGTTCCGCATTTGCTTTGCGGTGGTTTCACCAAAGAAGAAACCGAGTACATGTTGGTTGACTGTCATTATTTAGGAATCAACAACGTAATGGCACTTCGTGGTGACGCGATGAAAGACGAACAATCTTTTACGCCAAAAGCAGGAGGAAATCATTATGCGATTGATTTGGTAAAACAAATCAACGATTTGAACTGCGGAAAATATCTTCATGAAGTAATGGATGCTGATAACAAAGCCGATTTCTGTATTGGAGTTGCGGGTTATCCAGAAAAACATTTGGAATCACCATCTTTACAATCAGATTTGAAAAGATTAAAAGAAAAAGTTGACGCTGGAGCAGATTACGTAGTAACACAAATGTTTTTTGACAACTCAAAATATTTTGCCTTTGTAGAAAAAGCAAGAGAAATGGGTATCACGATTCCGATTATTCCTGGAATTAAACCAATTGCTGTTCAAAGACATTTACAAGTTTTACCGCAGATTTTCAGAATCGATTTACCAGAAGATTTAATCGATGCAGTAGACAAATGCAAAAATAACGCTGAAATCAAACAAGTCGGAATCGAATGGGCGATTCAGCAGTCATTAGAATTAAAAGCAGCAGGAGTTCCGTTTTTACATTATTATTCAATGGGTAAATCTGAGAACATCCGCCAGATTGCAAGTCAGGTTTTTTAAGGTCTTTGCGAGGAACTTTGTCAAAGTTTTAAACTTTGACAAAGTTGTTTGAGTACAGTTTGTCATTCCGAGGAACGAGGAATCTCACTCGGGTGTCTACAAAGATTGGCGATCTACTTTGCGGAGTTTCTAGTGTGATTCCTCGTTCCTCGGAATGACAAAAAAGTTGGAATTTGGTATTTTCTAATTGAAATTTAAAAATTATGAAACAAGAAGAACTACAAGCCATAGCCTCTCAATTAAAACATCCATCGGGAGAAAAAGGAATCGAAATGGCCAATATGATGAACGAAACGAACATCAATATGACCAAACATTCGATTCAGAATCTAAATATTTCAAACGAAAACAGAATTCTGGAATTAGGTCACGGAAACGCGGGTCACGTAGAATTTCTGTTTGAACAAGCCGAAAAACTAAAATATTACGGACTGGAAATGTCGGAACTAATGTTTCAGGAAGCGCGCCAGATCAATCGAAATTTTGTTTCTCAAAAACAGGCTTTCTTTTCACTTTATGACGGAAATACGATTCCGTTTGAAGATGGATTATTTGATAAAATTTTCACCGTAAATACAATTTATTTCTGGCAGAAACCAGAAGAATTGCTTTCAGAAATCTACAGGGTTTTAAAACCAAGCGGTAATTTCTGTCTGACATTTGCTGAAGAAGATTTCATGAAAACTCTGCCTTTTACTCAATTCGAATTTGAATTGTACAGTAATCAAAAAGCGCAGGAATTAATCAAAAAATCTGATTTCAAAATTGTTTATACAGAAACACAGACCGAAAAAGTAAAAAGTAAAACAGGCGAATTGGTTGACAGAGCTTTTACTACTATTGTTCTGGAAAAATAGTTTTTTGCCACAGATTAAAAAGATTAAAAATCCTTTCCAATCTTTTTAATCTGTGGCAAACAAAATTTCCACAGTTTTTTGAGTACTTTCATTCCTTATTATTAACCCTTCTGAATTATAATTCTCTACATTATGGAAGTTAAGAAAATCAATTTTTTGCAGAGTTACAGCAGTATTTTATGGCTTCTTGGCGGTATTATAATCGGAAGTATTTTCGGGTTAGTATTTGGGGAAGATGTTTTGATAATAAAACCGCTTGGCGATATATTTCTGAATTTACTTTTTACAGCCATTATTCCGCTTATATTTTTTACGATTGGTTCTTCGGTAGCGAATTTGGAACGGACAGAAAAATTAGGGAAACTGTTTGTTATAATGGTATTGGTTTTTCTCGCTACCATTTTGATTTCGGCAATTGTGATGATTTGCACGGTTTATCTTTTTCCGATTCATGAAGATATTGCTATTGCAAAAGTTCCGTTTGAAGAAGTAACATCGGGATCAGCAGGAGACCAAATTGCAAAACTGCTTACAGCAAATGATTTCTTCGAATTATTGTCTCGAAAAAGTATGCTGGCCTTAATTATTTTCTCTTTTTTAGTGGGTTTTGCCACATTGCAATCAGGAGAAAAAGGAAAGGCTTTCAAGAGTTTTCTAGATTCAGGAAACGAGGTCATGAAGCAGCTTTTGAACATCATCATGAAATTTGCACCAATTGGTTTAGGAGCTTATTTTGCCTATCAGGTTGGTGTTTTTGGCCCGCAATTGTTGGGAGTTTATGCAAAACCGATGGCAGTTTATTATGCAGCTTGTGTCTTCTATTTCTTTGTGTTTTTCAGTTTATATGCACTTGTTGCTGGCGGAAAAAGAGCTTTTAAAGTTTTTTGGAGCAACAATATAATGCCTTCTTTAACAGCAGTAGGAACTTGTAGCAGTATCGCAACGATTCCGGCCAATTTAGCAGCAGCAGAAAAAATGGGAATTCCAGCACATGTGCGCAATTTAGTAATTCCGCTTGGAGCGCCTTTGCATAAAGACGGTTCGAGTATGTCATCTATCTTAAAAATAACTTTTTTGTTTGCCATGTTTGGTAAAGACTTTTCAGATCCGATGACAATTCTTTTGGCACTCGGAATTACAGTTATTGTTTCGATTGTAGAAGGAGGAATCCCAAACGGAGGTTATATTGGAGAAATTTTAGCCATAACAGTTTATGGTTTTCCTATGGAACAGGCTCTTCCAGTTGCCATGATTCTGGGAACTTTGGTTGATCCAATTGCTACTTTATTAAATGCTAACGGAGATGTAATCTGCTCGATGATGGTTTCTAGATTCTCCGAAAAGACAAAGTGGTAGCAGTTCCTTAAAACACTCAAATTTTTATTAATCTTTCTCATCCGCGCAATCTGCGCGACATAATTAATACAACAAACTTATGAATTCAAAATTACAGCATGATCTCAATAATTTTGAGAATATCTTAGAAAAAACAAAACAGCAAGGGATTGATTTTCTGAATAATATTGAAAATATTCCAACATCCAATACCTATTCAATCGATCCTAAAACCGAGCTAAACGAATTAGGTTTAGGATCTATCGAAGCTTTAAAGGAATTTAATGAGAGACTGGCTCCATTGATGGTTTCTTCGTCTGGGCCAAGATATTGGGGATTTGTAACAGGCGGTTCAACACCGGCATCTATTGTTGGAGATTGGCTGGCATCGGTTTATGATCAAAATACACAATCTGTAACATCGCAGGGCGGAAATTCAGCATTAATAGAATTTGAAACTATTAATTTATTATTACAATTATTAGAGCTTCCTGATTCATTTTTAGGCGGATTTGTTACTGGTGCTACAATGTCTAATTTCACAAGTTTAGCAGTTGCAAGGCAATGGTTTGGAAAACAGTCTGGAAAAGATTTTGCTAAAAATGGAATTTCAGAACCAATCAATATTTTAACAGCAACACCGCATTCTTCTTCTGTAAAATGTTTATCACTTTTAGGAATTGGAAGCCAGAATTATACGGTTGTAAAAACAATTGAAGGAAATCGTGAGGCTTTGGATATTGCCGATTTAGAAGAAAAAATCAAAGCTTTAAACGGAAAACCTTTTATTCTGATTTCGAGTGCAGGAACTGTAAACACAGCCGATTTTGATGATTTTGAAGCCATTGCAGCACTAAAAGAAAAATACAATTTCTGGTGGCATATTGATGGTGCTTTTGGTGGATTTGCTGCCGTTTCAGAAAAATACAAGCATTATGTAAAAGGCTGGGATGGCGCAGACAGTATTACCATTGACTGCCATAAATGGCTAAATGTGCCTTATGAAAGTGCTTTTTATTTAATTAAAAAAGACCACATTAATCTTCAGATTGAAACCTTTCAGAATTCAAATGCGCCCTATTTAGGCAATCCGTTGGAGAATTTTAATTATTTGAATGTGCTTCCTGAAAATTCACGTCGTTTGCGTGCGCTGCCAGCTTGGTTTTCGCTTAAAGCGTATGGGAAAGAAGGGTTCAGAGATATTATTGAAGATAGTACAGCATTGGCTTTACATTTTGGAAATGCTTTAATAGAAAATGATTTTGAACTTTTAGCGCCAATTCGTCTTAATAATGTCTGTTTTACTTTAAAAGGAGAACACAATCAGGAAAAAGTAAGCCAGTTTTTATCTGCTTTGAATGATACAGGAAAAGTGTTTATGACACCAACAGTTTATCAAAACAAAAAGGGCATTCGCGCTTCTTTTGTAAATTGGAGAACTACAGAAGATGATGTGAAAATTGTAATTGAGGAAATGAGAGAAGTGCTTTCAGAATTATAATCCTTATAAAAGTAGAAGAGCCTGTTTGAAGGAACAGGCTCTTGACTAACACAAAAAAAAACAAAAAACAAGGTATTTAAAGAACGAAATTTATATGCGGTATGTAAATGCAATTGTTGCTATAGAAGAAGTATGCATGACTTATAGTGGCATTTAAAATTTGATTTGCCAAATATAGTGTTATTTGTAACAAGTCTAAATAAAAATAAATTATTTTTTTGAAAAATCTTAATTTTTCTGATTTGTAGAAAAAAGACAATAAAAAAAGCGGTTTGTTTTATAAAAAACAAACCGCTTTTCTAACTGAAAACCGTGACTGTGACTGAAAACTTACTTAGTAATTTCTCTAAAAACAGCTTCCAGATTTTTATTTTTCTGATTCAATTGTAATGTCTTTAATCCATTTTCGTTGGCAAAATCAAAAATAGTAGGGCGCATATCTTTGTCTGTAACAAAAGTCAGCTCCCATGTCATGTCATGAGTATTTACGTACGAAGAAATATTTTCTAGTTTAGCCAAAAGCTGTTCTTCAACTTTGTAATCAAACTCTACTTCAATAACTTGCTCTTTGTCTGCAGTTACCAAATGGTCTAATTTATTGTCTGCAACAATTTGTCCTTTGTCAATAATTATGACACGATCGCAAATTGCTTCGACTTCCTGCATAATGTGTGTGGATAAAAAAACTGTTTTATTTTTTCCCGCATTTTTGATCACATTACGAATTTCCATTAACTGATTCGGATCCAGACCTGTAGTTGGTTCATCCAAAATTAAAACTTCTGGATCGTGAAGCAAAGCATTTGCCAATCCAACGCGCTGGCGATATCCTTTTGAAAGCTGTCCAATCTTTTTATGGCTTTCTGGTGTCAGTCCTGTCAGTTGAATGACTTCTTCAATTCTTGATTTTGGCACGTTATAAACATCGGCATTAAAAGCCAAATACTCACGAACATACAAATCCAAATACAGTGGATTATGCTCTGGCAAGTACCCAATAGATCGTTGCACCTCTTTTGCGTTTGTCATGACATCGTGACCATTTACAAGGGCTGAGCCACTATCGGCAAGTAAATAAGTGGTCAAAATTTTCATCAACGTAGATTTTCCAGCTCCATTTGGACCAAGAAATCCTACGATTTCTCCTTTCTCAATTTTAAAAGAAATTTCATTTAAAGCTTTTTGCGCTCCGTAACTTTTTGATATGCTGTTTACTTCTATCGACATGACTTTTTATTTGCTACAAAAGTAAACAGAAATAGTCTCGATTACTAAAATTTTATCTTTTAAAGTAATTATAAAAAAATTGGGTAGCTCAGCATTCACGGCATCGTTATTGTTAAGGGAATGCTAAAATTAAAATAAAACCCAAATTATGAAAAAAATGTTAGTGATGGCTGCTTTAGCTATCTGCAGTTTTGCAAACGCACAAAAAGGAACAGTATTAGTAGGTGGAAACATCTCTTATTCTTCTGAAACAAGAGATTTCGGTAATGCTGAAAGAAAATCAAACGAATTTGCTTTTTCTCCAAAAGTAGGTTACCAATTTCACGAAAACTGGACAGTTGGAGGTGAGTTTACAGTTGCTTCTTCAAAAGATGATCAAGGTGTAAATGAATACAAAACAAACAGTTCTAAATTTGGTGCATTTGTACGTTACACAATGCCATTAAGCCAAACTTTCTCAGTATTCGCAGATTTAGGAGCTGGTTTCCAAAATCAAACTGAAAAAGATTACATTGGATCAAACTACACAAAATATAAAGCAGATGGAATGTACATTGGTGTAACTCCAGCTCTTTTCATTAACATGAAAAATGGTTTTGGTCTTAACTTCAGCATTGGTGGTTTAGGTTACGAAACATTAAATTATGATAACAACGGTCCAGATGTAAGCAGATTTAATTTCAACTTTGGTAAAACAGCAAGCATTGGAATTTCTAAAAACTTCTAATCTTTAGTTTTTATATTCAATTTCAGAAAACGCTCCAAATGGAGCGTTTTTTTATGAAAAATTTTTCTGTTGCGAAAAGTGTTTTGGGGATTAAAAATTAAACTCGTCTTCCTATTAAACTCTCGGCAAAATCTCTTAATAATTTTTTCTTATCCTCTTCTATATTGATTTTGTCTAAAATTTTAGAAGCTTTATTAGTGTACTTTTTGATTGATTCTTGTGTTGCTTTTGCCACTCCATATTTCAGAAACAAATCAGTTATGGTTTTAATTTTATTGGTGTTGTCTTCCAGGCGAACAGCGTACAAATCTTTTAATAATTCTTTTTCGCTTTCACTTGTAATTTCAAGAGCTTTAAAATATAAATAGGTTTTTTTATTCGAAATGATATCGCCTCCTAGTCGTCTTCCAAAAGTGAGAGTGTCGCCAAAAAGATCCAAATAATCATCTTGCAGCTGAAATGCTAAGCCTATATTAAGTCCAAATTCATAAATTAAATCGCAGTTTTCTTGTGATGTTTGAGCAATTAGGGCACCAATTTTCATTGATGTCGCTATAAGGGCTCCCGTTTTGTACTCAATCATTTTTAGATATTCTGAAACGGTAACATTTTGACGGGTCTCAAAATCAACATCCCAAATTTGTCCTTCGCATACTTCCAATCCCATTTTATTGACTGCTTTAATTAAATCCTTGCAAAGATTTGGTTCATAATTTTGCAGATAACCATAAGTTAGAATAATCATTGCATCTCCAGCAAGAATAGCAATGTTAGTATTCCATTTTTTGTGCACGGTAGCTTTTCCTCTTCTAATAGGATCTTCGTCTATAATATCGTCATGAATTAATGAGGAATTATGAAAAACTTCAATTGCCAAAGCAGCAGGCAGTGCCAATTTATAATCTGCTCCAAAAATTTCTGTAGTTAGTAGAGTAAGCGTTGGCCGTAATCGTTTTCCTCCCAAAGCCATCATATACGATATAGGATCGTATAGATTTTTAGGTTCTTTATCTATAATTTGGGTTTCTAAATAACTAATAAAAAAATCTGTGTATTGAGCTATTGAATACATAAAATTAAAATTATTAATTGTAAATAGCTAAAATACAGAATTTTACATCTGTTTTTTTTAAGACAGAAGAAAAGTTTTATGAATTAACACAAAGCGTGTCAAAAAAATGAAACAACTTAATGTTTGAAAAGTTTGTTAATTCCTAAAAAGAAATGCCAACAGAATGAAGCCGAACCGAATCATAACTAATATTCGGCCTCATTTGCTGGCATAAAAACAAAAACTATTTAAAAAGAATTAAGTCACAGGGTTTTCCACAGCTGTTCGCATTTCTTGAGCTGCGGCAACCATTTCAATCAGCGCTTTTTTGGTTTCGTCCCAATGGCGGGTTTTTAAACCGCAATCTGGATTTACCCACAACTGGTCAATCGGAATAACTGCTGAAGCTTTTTCTAATAATCGAACCATTTCTGCACTTGATGGAACACGAGGAGAATGAATATCGTAAACTCCAGGTCCAATTTCGTTTGGATATTTAAAGTCTGCGAAAGCGTCTAAAAGTTCCATTTGCGAACGTGAGCATTCAATTGTAATAACATCGGCGTCCATGTCGGCAATGTTTTGAATGATGTCATTAAATTCACTGTAGCACATGTGTGTGTGAATTTGCGTATCATCATTTACTCCGCTTGCAGAAATTCGGAAAGCGCGAACTGCCCAATCTAAATATTTTGCCCATTCTTCTTTTCTTAACGGAAGACCTTCGCGAATTGCTGGCTCATCAATCTGAATGATTTTGATTCCTGCTTTTTCTAAATCAACCACTTCATCACGAATAGCCAAAGCGATTTGTGTACAAGTTTCAGAACGAGGCTGATCGTTTCTCACGAATGACCATTGCAGAATCGTTACAGGCCCAGTAAGCATTCCTTTTACCCATTTAGGGGTTAAAGATTGTGCATATTGCGACCATTTTACAGTCATTGGATTCGGACGAGAAACATCGCCGTAAATAACAGGCGGTTTCACGCAACGGCTTCCGTAACTCTGAACCCAGCCATTTTTCGTAAAAGTAAATCCTGATAATTGTTCTCCAAAATATTCCACCATATCGTTGCGTTCAAACTCGCCATGAACTAAAACATCGATTCCGGTTTCTTCTTGAAAACGAATGGTTGCTTCGGTTTCTTTTTCGATTAAATCATTGTATTCTTGAGCTGTTAATTCTCCTTTTTTGAATTTCGCTCTCCAGCTTCTCACTTCTGCCGTTTGAGGAAAAGATCCAATTGTGGTTGTTGGAAATAATGGCAATTTTAAAGCTTCAATTTGGCTTTTTCTTCTTGATGCAAAAGTGCTTTTACGTTTGTCGTCTGAAGCTGTAATTCCGGCAACACGCGCTTTAACTTCATTATTATGAATTAATTTCGAAGTTTTACGATTCTCGTTTGCCAAAACATTTTCTTTGTAATCAGCAGAGTTTTCAGTGTTTACTTCATTAGAGGCAAATTGTTTTAAAAGAACAATTTCGCTGATTTTCTGTTTAGCAAAAGCCAGCCATTGTTTAATTTCTGGAGTTAAAGTCTGATCATTTGTCTCTAAATCCAAATCGCACGGACTATGGATTAATGAGCAAGAAGGAGCAATTAAAACTCTATCATTTCCTAACGCGTCAGTTGCCTTTTTGATTAATTCCAGAGATTTTTTGAAATCATTTTTCCAGATATTTCTTCCATCAACAACTCCAAGAGAAAGATTTACGGTTGAAGCCAATTTTCCAGATTCTAAAATGTCATCTAATTGAAGCGGACAACGAACTAAATCCAAATGAAAAGTGTCAACAGGAAGCGCTAAAGCTGTTTCTAGATTTTCTCCAAAACAGTCAAAATAGTTTGCTAAAACAATTTTTAGTTTAGGAAAACGAGCATTGATTTCGTTATATACTTTCGTGAAAACGCCTCTTTCTTTATCAGATAAATTTAAAGCTAAGAAAGGTTCGTCCAATTGAATGTATTCTGCATTTTCGGCTTGCAGTTTTTCTAAAATTTCAAAATAAACAGGCAATAAAGCATCAATAAGATCAATTCTATTAAAACCTTCTTCTTTTTCTTTCCCTAATAATAAATAAGAAACAGGGCCAATTAAAACGGGTTTTGTAGCAATTCCAGCTTCTTTTGCTTCTTTAAATTCATTGATTATTTTCTCAGAAAACAATTCAAACTTTTGATTCTTTGTGAATTCAGGAACAATGTAATGATAGTTGGTATCAAACCATTTTGTCATTTCCATCGCCACAACATCTTGTCCGTCTTTTTGAGAACCTCTTGCCATTGCAAAATACAAATCTAGAGATGAATTGCTTTTTGCCAATTCGTGATAACGTGCTGGAATTGCTCCAAGAGTTAGTGTTAAATCTAAAACTTGATCATAAAAAGAAAAATCATTAGAAGGAATTAAATCAACTCCTGCCTCAGCTTGTAATTTCCAGTTTTTAAGACGGATTTCTTTTCCAGCATCTATAAGTTCTTCTGCCGAAATTTTTCCCGCCCAATACAATTCGCTGGCTTTTTTCAGTTCTCTGTTGCTGCCAATTCTTGGGTAACCTAAGTTGTTTGTTTTCATTTTTGATTCAGTATTTTTTACTGAACAAATTTACGTTATTGGTTTTTATAACTTATATTTGAGGTTTATTTCAGTAAAATGTGTTTTTAAAATAGATTTTTAAAGATTTAATTACTTTGAAATTGTTTAAAATGAACTTCTAGCCGTAAAAAAAACTATGGAAAACTTAGATAAAACCGATTTGTTGATCCTTAAATACCTTCAAGAAGACTGCAATATCAATACAAAAGATCTGGCAAGTAAATTATTCTTGACAGTTACTCCCGTTTATGAAAGAATTAAAAGACTAGAAAGAGACGGTTATATTACCAAATATGTTGCGCTTTTAGATAAGAAGAAAATGAATCGCGGAATGACTGTTTTTTGTAATGTCCGTTTAAAAGAGCACGCTAAAAATGTCGGAAGCAATTTTGTGAAAGATATTGTGGCGCTTCCAGAAATTATAGAATGTTATAACATTGCTGGAGATTATGATTTTATGCTCAAGATTTTGGTGCAAGATATGGCTAGTTATCAAGATTTTGTAATGAATAAACTGTCGACCATAGAAAACATAGGAAATACGAACAGTATTTTTGTAATGGGGGAAATTAAGCATAGTACTGCTTTAGAGTTTTAATTTTTCTTTGCCACAGATCTAATAGATTAAAGTGATTTTTTTAGAGTGGTGTTTAGATTTTTGCCACAAATTTCACTAATTCTCACAAATCATTGTGCTTAAAATTATTCGTAATTATTCGTGAAATTCGTAGCGAATAAAACTTAATCTGCTGTCTGTTTTTATCCTAAAATAAAACGTATTTTTGACGTTTAGATGATTAATCTAAAATCATCAATCTAAAATCTAAAATTCAACAATCTAAAATCAAATGAACTGGGAACAACTTTTATCATTAAAACGTCAGGGAGATACAAGCAAAAGATTACGTGTAGAACAAGATGATACTCGTTTAGGATTTGAGGTAGATTACGACCGAATTATATTTTCTTCTGCTTTTAGAAGTTTACAAGATAAAACACAAGTTATTCCGCTTTCTAAAACCGATTTCGTGCATACGCGTTTAACGCATAGTTTAGAAGTTTCTGTTGTCGGACGTTCGCTTGGCCGTTTGGTTGGAAAAAAAATCATTGAAAAGTATCCTTATCTGAAAGAAATTCACGGTTATCATATGAATGATTTTGGAGCAATTGTTGCTGCAGCGTCATTGGCACACGATATTGGGAATCCGCCTTTTGGACATTCTGGAGAAAAAGCAATTGGCGAATATTTTTCTATCGGAAACGGCCAGAAATATAGAAACCAGCTTACCGATAAGCAATGGCAAGATTTAATTGATTTTGAAGGAAATGCCAACGGATTTTCGGTTCTTACAGCAAGCCGTCCAGGAATTGAGGGCGGACTTCGTATTTCGTACGCGACTTTAGGCGCTTTTATGAAATATCCGAAAGAAAGCCTTCCGAAAAAGCCAACCAATAATATTGCCGATAAAAAATACGGATTCTTTCAGTCAGATAAATTGTTCTTTGAAGAAGTAGCCAAAGACATGGGAATGATTGCCAATAAATCTGGTGAAGATATTGGTTTTGAAAGACATCCATTGGCATATTTGGTCGAAGCAGCAGATGATATTTGCTACACAATTATTGACTTTGAAGACGGAATTAATTTAGGTCTGGTTTCTGAAGATTTTGCCTTAGAGTATTTGATTAATTTGGTAAAAGACAACATTGGTGTTTCTAAATATAAATCTTTAACCACAAAAGAAGATCGTATCAGCTATTTAAGAGCTTTGGCAATTGGAACTTTGATTAATGATGCCGTAAATGTTTTTGTTGAAAATGAAGAAGCAATTCTTGCAGGAAAGTTCCCGTATGCTTTAACAGATAAAAGCAAATACAAAGCACAAATGAATGATATTATCAAATTAAGCGTTGATAAAATCTATCAGAGCCGCGAAGTGATTGAGAAAGAAATTGTGGGTTATCAAATCATTCAAACATTGCTGGATAAATTCATAACAGCATTCAATAATAAATATGAAGGAACGGCTTCAAATTATGATAAACTGATTTTAAAAATGCTGCCAGAAAAACATCATTTAGACAAAACTAATTTATACGAACGTTTACTGCACATCTGTCACTACGTTTCGCTTCTTACAGACGGAAATGCGCTTGAATTATACGAAACCATTCAGGGACAGAAAAAGCGTTAATTTTTTTTTGTTTGAGCTAAAAAAAAGCTTCTTTTAGAACGATTTCTGAAAGAAGCTTTTTTTTAAATTATATCTGTTTTTTATTGAAAGGCGTAAACTAGTCCAACACCTAACACTTGTCTTAATTGCATTCGAGGGCCGTCATTTTCCTGAGTTGTTGCCCCTGTGATTGGATCAACTACATCTTTTTTGGTTTTAATATCGTCGTCATAAATTAAGTGAACCCCAATATTGGCTTTTACATAAGCATTAACCACAAGGTCAAGACGCGTGTCATAATCGATATCGACATTTCCGAATTTGTTTAAGTAATCAGTATATAAGCTTAATCTGTTTTCGTAAAAAACGTTTTTATAGATTTCGTTTTTCATATAAGCTGTAAAAAGTATACCAAATTCAGCTTTTACTTTCTGGCCTCCTTCAATTAATATCTGCTGTGTAGGATCTAAAGGATCTGGTGCATAGACTGCTTTTTTAACCCCGAAAGAACCTTGGTCTGCAAGATATTGATCAAGAACTAAAGTAGTTTTTAATGTAATAGGAGAGAAGTAAAAAACTCTGTTTTTTTCTTTGTTTGAATTCTCTGCCCCAGCTCCCAGAAAGATATAAGCTGGTGCAAAAGGTTTAGAGATGGCAACATCTCGGTTTGGATAATTATAACCGTCTGTAAATTGTGTGTTGAAGTTTAATTTGGAAGAGTAGTACCAGTTTGAAGCCGTATCTTTTCTAAAACCGTAAGTTGAGTTGAACTGAAAAGCATCGTCTGTTTTTCTTAACTCGATCCCGTCTTGTTTGTTTAAACCATATTTTACAATAAGCTCGTTCACCCATTTATGATTTTTCTTTGCGTAGGTTCTGTTAAATTCACCTTTAAACAATCCTGAAATAGAACTTGTTCCCCCGGCGCTCCAGTTTACAAAAGCAATTTCGGAAATGTCAAAACCAACCTGATTCTTTCTGCTCCAGTTGGAAGGCGGTTTAGGGGCTTGATTTGGGCTTAAAGTGGTTTGTATAATCTGGGCAAAGTTATTAGAAGTACACAAAAGCAATAATAGCAAAAGGGTAGAACGCAATAATTTCATTAGGTAATTTTTTTTTGGTGTCGCAAAATAATTATTTTGAACCGTTAGAAAAAAGATTTATTAAACTTTTAACGTCAATTTTACACAATTCTTGCAATTGATTTACCGTTCCATGCTCGATAAATTCGTCTGGAACACCCAAAATTTCAATAGAATTCTTAAAATTATTTGATGCTGCAAACTCTAAAACTGCACTTCCAAAACCGCCATTTTTAACTCCTTCTTCAATGGTGATAATCCTTTCATAAGTCGAAAAAACAGTATTTAATGTGTTGGTGTCTAGTGGTTTAATAAAGCTAAAGTTGTAGTGGGCTATTTCGTTAGAATTGGTAGATTCTTTTAAAGCCTCTATAACATTATTTCCAATTGTTCCGGCCGATAGCACAGCAACTTTCGTACCATCTTTCAAGCATTTTGCCTGTGTCCAAATTATTTTTTCATAATGTCCGAAATTTTCTACTTCCCAATTTGGCAGGACTCCGCGGCCTCTTGGATATCGAATTGCAATTGGATGATCTATTCCTAATTGAACCGTATATAAAATGTTTTGAAGTTCAATTTCGTTCAGTGGAGCATAGATTACCATATTCGGAATTGAACGCAGATAAGCAATATCAAAAACACCATGATGTGTTGCACCATCTTCACCGACTAATCCAGCGCGGTCCAAGCAAAAAATGACAGGTAAATTTTGTAAAGCCACGTCATGAATAACCTGATCGTAAGCACGCTGTAAAAATGTAGAGTAGATATTGCAATACACAATCATGCCCTGAGTGGCCATTCCTGCTGCGAGAGTTACTGCATGCTGTTCGGCAATGCCTACATCAAAAGCACGTTCTGGGAATTCGTCCATCATAAATTTTAATGAACTTCCAGATGGCATTGCGGGTGTGATTCCGATTATTTTTTCATTTTTTCTGGCTAAATCTAAAATGGTCAAACCAAAAACATCTTGAAATTTAGGCGGAAGATTTTCTTCAGATTTTAAATGAATTTCTCCAGTCGAAGCATCAAATTTTCCAGGCGCATGATATTTTACCTGATTTTCTTCGGCTTGCTGCAATCCTTTTCCTTTTGTAGTTACAATGTGAAGGAATTTTGGACCTTTTATCTTTTTTAGACGATTTAATTCTTTGATTAATTTAGGAAGATCATGACCGTCTATTGGCCCTGAATAATCAAAATTCAAAGATTTAATAATATTATTTTGTCGCGGATTTTTTCCGTTTTTAACTGAAGTAAGATATTGTTTTAAAGCGCCAACGCTTGGATCAATTCCGATTGCATTATCATTCAAGACGACCAAAATATTAGCATCGGTAACTCCAGCGTGATTTAACCCTTCAAACGCCATTCCGCTGGCAATTGAAGCATCGCCGATAACAGCAATATGTTCTTTATCAAAATCACCTTTTAATTTTGACGCAATCGCCATTCCGAGTGCCGCTGAAATAGAAGTAGAAGAATGCCCAACGCCAAAAGTATCGTAAACACTTTCGCTTCTTTTAGGAAAACCAGAAAGACCTCCAATTTGTCTGTTAGTATGAAAATTTTCTCTTCTTTCGGTCAGAATTTTGTGCCCGTAAGCCTGATGTCCAACATCCCAAACCAATAAATCTTCGGGCGTATTAAAAACATAATGCAAAGCAATTGTAAGCTCTACAACGCCTAAGCTTGCGCCCAAATGCCCTTCTTTTACAGAAACGACCTCAATAATAAATTGACGTAATTCTCGAGCAACCTGAGTAAGCTGTTCTTCTTTTAAAAGACGTAAATCGGCTGGATTGTATATGTTTGAAAGTAAATCGCTTTTCATTGTAAGGTAAAAAGCAAATTTACGGTTTTAAATTTAATTATTGTTTTTCAAGTTTTAATTGAGTATTGGGTGTAGTAAGAATTTGTTCTCCTTCGAATTCTTTAGCAGGAATATTTATCATTCGATTTTCAATCACTTTAATAATACTGTCTTTAGATATCAGTAATTCTTCTTCCAATCTGTAATTAACATTGATAGGCATTAGTCCAATTGTTACTGGATTATTACCAATTTTTACTGAGTTTGTTTCATTTTTTTTAGAATCTGTTTGAGTGGTATCTATATTAATTGTTAGAGATTCATTTTTTATTTTCTTTTTAGGGCTAGGTTTAGTTTCGTATTTTAAAGGAGGAGGTGGTCCCATCGTTGTTCCTCTATGATTGTTATTACGCAATTGTCTTACTAACTGATTGAGCTCTCTCTCCCTTTTTGTTTTTTCCTCTTTATCAATTGTAATGGAATCAATTTTATGTTTGTTTCCGGTACTATCTGAACAACTAAATAAAGAAGTTCCCATAGCTATAAATAAAGCCAGTAAGAATATTTTATGATATTGATTTTGAGAAAATAAGATGTTGCTTGGAATTCGAATGTCCACCAACTCAGTTTGCGATTTCCTGAACCTTCCGCAGATTTTCTGATTTTCATTTTGAATATAAAATTGTTGAATCTCAGAAGGTAATTTATTGGTGAAGTCAATTACAGTTGTATTGCATGCTGCGCAAAATCTCCCTTTTTCATTGGGTGTCATTTTATTCCAATCTTCATTGCATGGTTTGGAAATTCTCACTTTATAATCTGATTTCATACTTTTGCATAATTAAAAACGCAAGTTATAAAATATAAGATTATTCTTTCTTTTTTAAGTGTTAATTTTAAAAAATATACGCAAATTAGACTGTTATTTTAAAATGATAGGCACAGAATATTGCATCCTGATTTTTTTTCCGTTCGATTCGCCGGGTTGCCATTTTGGACACAAACTTAAAACTCTGATAATTTCTTTTTCTAAAGGTTCTTCAACTGCTGGCGAACATTCAAGAAATGAAATTGTACCATTTTTTTCTACTGCAAATGCAAGTGTAAAATTAAGTTTCCAATAACTTACGTCTTCTGGTTTTTTATATTCTTTCATAAAAAAGTTATGAAATTGTTCTATTCCGCCAGGAAATTCTGCGTTAGAATTCAAAGGAGCTTTTACAGTTAACGGAGCATCATCTTTTTTTGTCTTTTCAGATTTTGACGTTTTATCTTCTGCAACTTTTTCTTGTAATATTGGTGTCGCTTTTTTAAATTCAATTTGCTCAGCTTTAGATAATGAAGGTGCAGTTTGGTCTGATTTTTTTGTGTCGATTGCTGTTTTATCTAAAGTAACAGATTTTGTTATCGAAGTATCTGTGACAGCTTCAATATTCTCGATTCTTTCTTTTTTATCCTCTTTGTTTTGGCAGCCAAACAAAAATGCTGTTCCTATAACTGCATACAATGCTAAAAGCAATTTGTATCGCTTTGTCTGAGCAGTTATTTTATGGTTTATTTCCATTATTTAAATATAATTGGCAAAATGAAAGTTGATCGAACATCTCGATTGTTTGTTTTTCCAGGAATCCATTTTGGCCCAGATTCTAAAACTTTAATAACTGCTGTTTCATTTTCTGATGATGCATTTTTAGTTACTTTAAAATTAGTTAAAGTGCCATCTCTTTCTACTACAAATAAGACTGACATTTCTCCTTTTTTTGAAGCAGTATAATTTTTTGCAAAGTAAGAATAGAATTTTTTCATTCCGTCTTTTGGTGCAGGTAAAATATCCAAATCAACGGCATTATATATAATACTATATTTAAAACTGTAATATTCAATAGGTTTGGAAAGAGTTACCATTCCCATTGTGACTCTTTCTTTCGGTATTTTTCTTTTTTCTTTTTTAGATTCAATTTGATGGCCATAGCAAGAGGAAACATCTTTATCTTGACTTTGAGAGACATTGTCAACAATTTCAATTTTCTCAATTTTTTTCTTATTTCCTTCTTTATCTGCACAGCTAAACAAAGAAGTTCCCATTGCAATAAACAAAGCCAGTAAAAACATTTTATGGAAATGCGTTTGTGTGTAAAGAACCTTATTGGGAATTTGAATTGTTATCGAATCAAGTTGAGATTTTTTAAATCGGCCACAAATTTTACTGCCTTTATTTTTAATAATGTATTGCTGAATTTCTTCAGGAAGCATCGAGGCAAAATCAACAACAGTTTTAGAACAGCTCATACAAAAACGGTCATTTCCATTTGAAGTCATTTCATCCCAACTTTCATGGCATGGTCTAGAAATGCTGATTTTGTAATTTCTTTCCATAATTCAAATATCAAAGTTTAAATGTAATAAAAATATTGAGTAAAGTTTTACTTTTGCAGATATGGAAAATCCTTTTACAGACGAATATTTTATGAAAAAAGCTTTGCAGGAAGCTGAAGAAGCCTATTTAAAAGGCGAAATTCCTGTTGGAGCTGTTGTAGTTGTAGCCGATAAAGTAATCGCAAGAAGTCATAATTTGACCGAATTGTTAAATGATGTCACGGCTCACGCAGAGATGCAATCAATCACCGCGGCAGCTAATTTTCTGGGCGGAAAATATTTAAAAGACTGTACACTTTACGTAACCCTTGAACCTTGCCAAATGTGTGCAGGTGCGTTGTATTGGAGTCAGATTTCTAAAATTGTTTTTGGCGCACGCGACGAACAACGCGGATTTTTAAATATGGGAACAAAATTGCATCCGAAAACGACTGTTGTTTCTGGTGTAATGGCTAATGAAGCGGCAGATTTGATGAAACGATTTTTTCTGGAAAGACGTAAATAATTCCAATGTAACATGACAGATTTTTCAACAATAAGAAAACTATTCCATATCACAGAATCAAATGGTTTTACAAATGATGAAATTCAGGTTGTAAAAGATATTTTCGGACAGCTTCCTGAGGTGTTTGTGGATTATTATACTGAATTAGGGAAAATCCAAAATTTAAATCATACACAAGATTTATTAATTATACCAGAGTGTTTTCAATATTATAAAAATGATGATTATCTAATATTTTATTCTGAAAATCAAAAAGCTTGCGTTTGGGGAATTCATAAAGATGATTTGTCAAAATCCAATCCGTCCGTTTACATGAGTTATGATGAAAAGGAATGGAATTTGGAAACAGAAACCTTAACCGATTTCTTTACTGCAATGGCATTTCTTCAGGCTGGTTTTGCTTTAAAATATACTGCTGAATGTTTTTATGAAATAGATGATAAAGCCTTAAAATTTATTGATGAAAATTATACAAATAAAGGAGTTTCTTTTAAACAGTGGACGGAAGGAATTAATTTCTATGGACATCATGATGATGATGTAATTATAGTGATGAGTAACGATCAAATTTTTTATTCATCAAACAAAGAAAATCATTTTTTAGAAATGGATAAAGTTTTGTCAAAATTAGGTTCTGAGCTTTGAGAGCAATGATTAAACTTCAACAAAAGTTAAATAATCAATGTAAAGAAATTTCTTCTTAAATAGTTCGAAAAATATTTTACTTTTAACATAATTTAAATCTCATTTTGCTGTTATGGCTTTAACGGTAATTCGTGTTAAATTTCTAGTTTGTTAACCATTTAACTCTAAACAAAAGTGAAAGCAAAAGGACTATTTCTCGTATTTTTTGTGTTTTTTATTTTTCAATCCTGCGGTCGCAAATCAGCTGCAGATTTCAATTCTGATTTTTCCTTATTCAAAGATTACATTACCAGTTTTACGGGCGGAATCGTTTCTGTGGATTCTGATATTCGTGTGGTTTTGGCATTTAATAAAAATGATTGGAAACCCAATCAAGAATTAGACGATGATTTGTTTGATATTTCGCCTAATGTTCACGGAAAAGTTATAGCACTTTCAACAAATACTTTAGCTTTTATTCCAGAGAAAAAATTAGAAGCAGGAACAGAATATCAAGTTACTTTAAACTTAGATAAACTAACCGCCATTCCGAAAGAAAAAGAAAAGGAACTTTCTAAATTTAACTTTACAGTTAAAACGGTTAAACAGGATTTTACCATAAATACGGCTGATATTCAATCATACAGTAAAGAATACCAATATTTGAACTGCACCCTTAAAACAGCAGATAATATTGATCTTGAAACGGCTATAAAATTAGTTCAAGCCAAACAAAAAGGAAATGATCTTAAAATAAAGTTTGATAAAGTTCCTGCTTCAGGCAAGGAATTTCATTTTATAATTGACAGCATTCAACGTTTTTCTGAAGCTTCCAATCTTGAAATTATTTATGATGGAAATGATTTTGATATTGACCAGAAAGGACAAATTGATTTTCCAATTACGAGCATCAATGAATTTAAAGTTATAAAAGTTGAAGTTCCAGACGGAAACAATCAGCAGGTTTTAATTAATTTCTCTGAACCATTAGAAAAAGGTCAGGATTTTGCTGGATTGGTTTCGATTCAAAATACCAACAACCTGAAATTTTCTACACAAGGAAATTTACTTAAAGTATATTTTACGAACCAAAATGCTCCTAAAAAAGATGAACCTGTAGCAGTAGTTTCAGAAGAGCCAGTAGCCGTCACTATAGATTCGGCAGCCGTTGTGGTTGATTCAGCCGCAGTTGCTGTAGATTCAGCTGCAGCAGTTGCAGAAGAAGTAGTTGAATATGTGCCAGACGAAGAGCCAGAACAAGTTGTAACGGGCGAATTATTGCTGGAAGTTTTTCAGGGAATAGAAAGTCAGTACGGTAAAAAACTGGAAAACAATTATAGTGAGAAAATCTCTTTTGATCAGATCAAACCAAATGTTCGTTTTGTGAAAAACGGAACGATTCTGCCAAGTTCAAACAATTTAAAACTAAATTTCGAAGCCGTAAACTTAAGCGCTGTTGATGTAAAAGTGTATAAGATTTACAAAAATAATATCCTGCAATTTCTTCAATACAACGAATTAAACGGAGGACAAAACCTCAAAAAAGTAGCGCAGCCAATCGCCAAAACTACGTTGAATTTAAGGGAAAGCACGCTCGTAAATCTCTCTAAATGGAATACATATGCCTTAGATTTATCTAAAATTATTAAACCAGAACCAGGAGCAATTTACAGAGTTGAATTTGTTTATAAAAAGAAATATTCGCTTTATAAATGCGAAACATCAGAAGGAAATGACGACGAAGCGGAGGAAGAAGAAGTCGATGAAAACGACGTAAACTACAGCGGAAACTCTTACGACGATTATTACTATTATGATGATTACGATTGGAGAGAGAGTCAGGATCCTTGCACAGGTTCTTACTATTATAATGCAAGAATCGCAACCAATATTTTAGCTTCAGATTTAGGAGTTATTGCTAAAAGAGGAGAAAATAAATCGTATTTATTTGCTGTAAATAATATAGTTACAACAGAACCAGTTTCTAATGCAAGAGTTGATTTGTATAACTTCCAACAGCAAAAAATTGCAACAGAAGCAACAAGCAGCGAAGGTATTGCATCTTTCCAATTGGATAAATTTGCCTATTTCGCAATTGTAACTTTAGGCGATCAGTCGACTTACGTAAAGCTGGATGACGGACTTTCATTATCAGTAAGTAATTTTGATGTTTCAGGTGAGACTTTACAAAAAGGCTTAAAAGGATTTATTTACGGAGAAAGAGGCGTTTGGCGTCCAGGAGATAATTTGTATTTGTCATTTATTTTGAATGATGCCGCTAATAAACTTCCGAAATCGCATCCAATCAAATTCAGATTAAACGATCCGAATGGTAAAACAGTTTATCAAACTGTTCAAAAAACAAATGATTTAAATCATTATGCCTTTATAGTGCCAACAAATCAGGATGCGCCAACAGGAAACTGGGAAGCGATGGTGAGCGTTGGTGGAGCTAAATTCTATAAGAGCATTAAGATTGAAACGATTAAACCAAATCGTTTAAAAATCAAAAATACCTTTAGCAGAAAAACACTTTCGGCTTCTTATCCAAACACGGATAATCTTGAAGTAACGTGGCTTCACGGCGCAATTGCCAAGAATTTGAATGTAGAAATGCAGGCTAAATTCTCCCAGCAGGCAACCACTTTTAAAGGTTATGAAAAATATACTTTTGATGATTTGGCTCGTCAATTCAGCACAGAAGAAATCAATGTTTTCTCTGGAAAATTAAATGAAATCGGAAAAGCTTCAGTGAATATTCAGCCAAGATTGCAAGGTCAAGCACCGGGAATGTTGCGCGCTTCATTCATCACAAAAGTGTATGAAGAAGGAGGAGATTTTAGTACAGATGTGATGTCGACGACTTATTCTCCGTACAAAACTTATGTTGGACTTAAAACGCCAGAACTGAACAAGTACAGCATGCTTGAAACGCGAGCAAACAATCGTTTTGATGTTGTGACGGTTGATGAAAACGGAAGGCCAAAATCAGTTCGAAATCTTGAAGTAAGAGTTTACAAAGTAGATTGGAGATGGTGGTGGGATTCTTCAAGCGATAATTTATCAAATTATAATTCTTCGAATGCAACGACTTCATACAAAACATTTGTCATTAATACCGATTCAAGCGGAAAAGGAAGTTTCCAATTTGCTTTGACAGACGAAGAATGGGGACGTTATTTAATTCGTGTTGAAGATGGTGAAAGCGGACATGCAACTTCGTTAACGGTAAATATCGATTGGCCAATCTGGTCTGGGAAAACACGCAACAGAGACGCTTCTACAGCGAATATGTTAGTTTTTTCTACCGACAAAAAGAATTATGCAGTTGGAGAAAAAGCACAGATTTCCTTCCCTTCAAGTGAAGGAGGTCGCGCTTTAATTTCGATAGAAAACGGATCAAGAGTAGTGCAGACTATTTGGGCTGAGACTAAAAAAGGGGAAACTAAAGTTGAGGTTCCAATTACGGGAGCAATGGCGCCAAACGTATATTTTAATATCACATTATTACAGCCTCACGCTTCTACTAAAAACGATTCGCCAATTCGTATGTACGGAATTGTGCCAATTGAAGTTGTAGATAAAAATACCATTTTGGCACCAACTCTAAATATGCCAGATGTATTAAGACCAGAACAGCCATTTACAGTAAAAGTAGGGGAGAAATCAGGTAAAGAAATGACGTATACAATTGCTGTTGTAGATGAAGGTCTTTTGGATTTAACTCGTTTTAAAACACCAAATGCTTGGGATAGTTTCTATGTTCGCGAAGCTTTGGGAGTAAAAACCTGGGACGTTTACGATGATGTAATTGGTGCTTATGGAGGAAAAATAAACCAGATTTTCAGTATTGGTGGTGATCAGGATTTAGGAGGCGGAAAAGCTAAAAAAGCAAACCGTTTTAAACCTGTTGTATTGTATTACGGACCATTTAAATTAGGAAAAGGAGAAACAAAATCACATGATTTAAAACTCCCAAAATATATTGGTTCAGTTCGAACAATGGTTGTGGCGGGAGATGCCAATACAAGTGCTTACGGAAGCGTTGAAAAAGCAACTCAGGTTAAGAGCCCGTTGATGGTTTTGGCTTCATTGCCAAGAAAAATTTCACCATCAGAAAAAGTGACATTGCCTGTGACGGTTTTTGCAACTGAAAATAAGATTAAAAACGTCACAATTCAGGTAAAAACAAGCAACGGATTGAAAGTAGCAGGAAGTGCAGTTCAGAAACTCAATTTTGCACAGCCTGATGAAAAAATGGCGTATTTTAATTTAGTTGTCGGTTCTGCGACTGGAATAGCAAAAGTTCAAGTTGTAGCGACTTCAGGAAGTGAGAAATCGGTTTATGATGTTGAAATCGACATGACGAACCCGAATCCGGTTACAAGTACATTTACCGATGTTGTTTTAACACCAAATAGCACTAAAACAATTTCATGGAAAACTTTCGGAATTGCAGGAAGTAACAAAGCAAGATTGGAAGTTTCGTCAATGCCATCAATGAATCTGAATGGAAGATTACAATTCTTAATTCAATATCCGCATGGCTGTGTAGAGCAGACGACTTCATCTGTTTTTCCACAGTTGTATTTGGGAGATGTGGCTGATATTGATGCTAAACGCAAAGATTTAATTCAAAAAAATATTGCGGCTGGAATTGCAAGATTGGGTAATTTCCAGTTGTCAAATGGCGGAATGCCTTACTGGCAAGGAAATGCAATTGCAGACGATTGGGGGACTTCATACGCTGGACATTTCTTGATTGAAGCAGAGAAAAAAGGATATGTATTGCCGATTAATTTCAAATCAAAATGGTTAGGTTATCAGCAGAAAGAAGCAAAACAATGGCGATTTGAACCGAAATACGGAAATGACTTAGCACAAGCATATCGTTTATACACGTTGGCTTTAGCAGGAAATGCTGATTTATCATCAATGAATAGACTTCGAGAGACAAAAGGAATTTCAAACGAAAGTATGCTTCGTTTGGCTGCAGCTTATGTTTTAGCAGGCCAAAAATCAGCCGGACAAAGTTTATTTTTAAGAACTAGTATTGATGGAAGTTCAGATGGCTACAGTTATTACTATTATGGTTCAGGTGAAAGGAACAGAGCGATGGCTTTAGAAACAATGCTTCTTTTAGATCAAAAACAAAAAGCATTTGTTACTGCGACAAAATTAGCTAAAGAAATGTCAACGAATCAATGGATGAGTACGCAAACAACGGCTTACTGTTTATATGCAATGTCGAAATTTGCGATGAGTAATGGTCCGAAAGGAATCAATATTCAGTTTAGTAAAAACGGAAAGGGCGAGACAATCAACACAGGTAAATCGGTTGCAGATCGCAGTTTGTCTGTTGCTTCTGGCACAAATAGTATTACTTTGAAAAACAATAAAGCTAATACGGTTTATGTGCGTGTATTGAATACAGGAATATTGCCAATTGGACAAGAAAATGCGGTTCAAAGCGATGTTACAGCTTCTATTGTTTTCAAAAATAGAAAAGGAAGCGTGATCAATGTTTCAAGAATTAATCAAGGAACGGAGTTTATTGCTGAGGTTACGATTAAAAACCAAAGAGGAGAAAGTGTTCAAAACGTAGCGTTATCACAAATTCTGCCTTCAGGATTCGAAATTGTAAATACTCGCTTCACAGATTATGGAGATGCTGTAAATAATATTGCAGATTATATCGACATTCGTGACGATAGAACGAATTTCTATTTCGGAATGAAAGCGAGAGAAACCAAAGTTTTCAGAATCCTACTAAACGCATCGTATTTAGGAAATTATTATTTACCTGGATTGCAATGCGAAGCGATGTATGATAATACGTTCTTAGCGAGAACAAAAGGATTCTGGGTTGAGGTGGTGAAGTAAAGTTGTTAGCCACGAATTCACGAATTAATTTGTCATAATTTAAATTCGTGAATTTGTGGCGAATACAAAAATCTTTTTAATCCGCGTAATCTGTGGCAAAAAAAAAAACTTTGTGAGCTTTGAAAAAAAGTCTCCCATAGATTTTGCAGATTAAGCAGATAAAATAAATCTGCTTGATCTGCCGAATCTGCGAGAGAAAAACTTTCCGAACTTTGCGTAAATCTTTGCGCCTTTGCGGTAAAAAAAATAAGTATTGAAAAATAAGTTAAAAGCGTTTTTCCAACGCATTATAAATTGGATTAAAAAAAACAAAATAAAATCAGCAATTGCATTTCTGCTCTTGCTGATTTACTATTTTTCGATACCTCGAACTTTATTTAAAGAACCCTATTCAACAGTTATTGAAAGCAAAGAAGGAGAACTTTTAGGAGCTAAAATTGCTCGTGACGGACAATGGCGTTTTCCTGCACAAGATAGCGTTCCAGAAAAATTCAAGAAATGCATTGTGTATTTTGAAGACGAATATTTCTACAAACATCCTGGTTTCAATCCTGGGGCAATGATCAATGCTTTTAAACAAAATAGAAAAGCAGGAAAAGTGGTCAGAGGCGGAAGTACGCTTACGCAACAAGTAATCAGACTTTCTCGAAAAGGAAAAAATAGAACCTATTTTGAAAAAATAATAGAAATTATTCTCGCAACGAGATTAGAATTAGGATATTCTAAAAATGAAATTCTCGAAATGTATGCAGCGCATGCGCCATTTGGAGGGAATGTTGTGGGATTAGAAATGGCTTCATGGCGTTACTTTGGCGTACAATCCAATCAGTTATCTTGGGCGGAAAATGCAGTTTTAGCCGTTTTGCCGAATGCGCCAAGTTTAATTTATCCAGGGAAAAATCAAATAAAACTGCTTAATAAAAGAAACCGACTTTTATTAAAACTATATCAAGAAGGCATAATCGACAAGCAGACGTATGAACTTTCGATAGAAGAACCTTTGCCTCAAAAACCGTATGATCTTCCTCAAATTGCGCCTCATTTATTGCAAAGAGTGGCGAAAAATGAAGAAGGAACAAGAGTAAAAACTACAATTGATTATGCTTTGCAAAATCGTGTTAATCAAATTGCTAGATATTATTACAATCAGTATAAACAGAACGAAGTGCATAATCTGGCTATTTTGGTTATTGATGTTCAGAATAGAAATGTAATAAGCTATGTAGGGAATTCTCCAACAGATAAAGATCATCAAAAAGATGTTGACATTATTGATGCACCGCGAAGTACAGGAAGTATTTTAAAACCGCTTTTGTATGGCGCAATGCTTGATGACGGCGAATTATTGCCTAATACTTTAGTTGCCGATATTCCAACGCAGATTTCAGGATATACACCTCAGAATTTTAATCTAACTTTTGACGGAGCTGTTCCAGCGCATCGTGCATTGTCACGTTCGTTAAATATTCCCGCAGTTTTAATGCTTCAGGAATTTACTGTCAATAAATTTTACGAAGAACTGCAAAAGTTTAAATTGAAAAATATCAATAAAACACCCGATCATTATGGTTTGTCACTTATTTTGGGTGGTGCAGAAAGCAATTTATGGGATTTATGCCGAACGTATGCCAATCTTTCGTCTACTGTTAATTATTACACTAAAAATAAAAGTAAATATCGAACAAACGAATTTACAGAACTCAACTATAAAAACGATTTTAAGCCCGATTTTGGATCAGAAACCGATCAAAAGAACATTTTGGGCGCAGGATCAATTTGGTTGACGTACAACGCAATGGAAGAGGTCAATAGGCCTGAAGGAGACGAAGCTTGGAAGTTTTACGACAGTTCGCTGAAAATTGCATGGAAAACAGGAACAAGTTTTGGAAATCGTGATGCTTGGGCAATAGGAACCAATTCGCGATATGTGGTTGGAATTTGGGTTGGAAATGCAACAGGAGAGGGAAGACCAACTTTGACGGGAGTAACCAGTGCAGCGCCAATTCTATTTGATGTTTTTAATTTACTGCCAAGACAAAGATGGTTTGACACGCCTTATAATGATTTGGCCGAAGTTGAGGTTTGCCGATTAAGCGGATATTTAGCAAAAGATAATTGCCCGAAAATCAAACAGTGGGTTACTAAAAAAGGAAAATCGACTAAAGTTTGTCCGTATCACAGAACAATTCATTTAGATAAAACAGAACAATTTCAAGTAAACAGCAGTTGTGAGAGTATCGATAATATTGTAACTAAAAATTGGTTTGTACTGCCTCCTGTTATGGCGTGGTATTACAAAAGCCAGCATATCGAATATTTGCCTTTACCGCCATTCAAAGAAGGATGCGAAGGAACACAAACCACTACAATGGATTTTATTTATCCAAAGGCGAATAGTAAAATCTATTTAACAAAAGATTTCAATAGTAATGTTCAGCCCGTGATTTTAAAAGTGGCTTATTCTGAAAGAGATAAAGAATTGTTTTGGTATGTTGATGATGTTTATAAAGCCACGACAAAAACATTTCATGAACTGCCTATTACGCCAACAACAGGAATACATTACATCACAGTTGTAGATGCTTCTGGAAATGAAATCAGAAGAAAAATTGAAATTGTAAGGGAATAGGTTTATTGTATGATATTAAGTTTGGTGTACGCACCTTTATTTTTGGTAAATCGAAATGAGATTGAAGCAGTAAATCCCTCGTAAGTTGGAATCTTTTCTTTATTGTATGGAAATGAATATCCTAAACCTAAATCTATCATATTAAAAACTGTTAAACCGCCAACTGCGTAAGCATTTTTAGAAGAACTTCCAGCTTTTACAAACAAAAGATATTCTGTATTGTATGATAAATGTACATCTGGAAGGCCATAATAGTTGCCATTATAGCTATTTGTAGTTCCGTATCCAGCACCTAAAAAGAGCTTGTTTTTATCTTTGCAATCTAGGCAAAATTCAAGACCGCCTGTAAAAAGACTTTTATCAGCAATTGAATAATTTACATATAAAATTGGCCATTGAGGAATTGTCGATTCAGATTTTGTGTTTTGAGCATTCGTTCTAAAAGAAAATAGTATAAGTGCTAAGCAGTAAATAATTAATCTCCCTGATAATTTATTGAAATCCATATCAAAGTTTTAAATGTTCATTTATATATTTTAAATATATATAATTAACGGCTATAAAAAAAGCACAAAAAAACCGCCAGTCTTTCGAAAGGCGGTTTTTTGTTTTTTATTCTGTAATAACATTTCCTTTTTTATCATAGAAATGATATTCTAAGTACGTGTAAGCGTCACGAGGTATGATTTTCACCCATTTCTTATGTTCAAAAAACCATTTTGAACGTAATGATGGAAAACCTTTGCTGAGGTATGCAGCCACAAACGGATGTGTATTAAGCACAACATTTTTGTGGGTTTTTAAAAGTCTTTCTAAATCAGCGGTGATCTTATCAATGATTAAAATTGGAGCTTCAATTTCACCATTATGTTTGTTAGGATCTTCCTCTCTGGTTTTGATATTCACTTCTGGTCTTACTCGCTGTCTTGTAATTTGAACCAAACCAAATTTACTCGGCGGTAATATTTTATGTTTTGCTTTATCGTCGCTCATTTCTTCTCGCAAGAAGTCGAACAAAACTTTCCTGTTTTCTGGATTAGACATATCGATAAAATCAACTACGATTATTCCGCCCATATCACGCAGACGTAATTGTCTGGCAATTTCTGCAGCGGCAATCATATTTACTTCCATGGCTGTGTCTTCTTGGTTGGTCGCTTTATTAGAACGGTTTCCGCTGTTTACGTCAATAACGTGAAGAGCTTCAGTGTGTTCTATGATAAGATAAGCACCTTTGCTCATAGAAACAGTTCGGCCAAATGAAGTTTTGATTTGTCTCTCTATATTGTATTTCTCAAAAATCGGAGTGTCATTTGATTGATAAAACTTGACAATTGATTGTTTTGAAGGTGCAATTTCTTGCAGATATTCCTTCGTTTGATGGTACAACTCTTCATCATCTATTTGAATACCGCTGAAGGTATCATTAAATACATCTCTTAATATTGAAGAAGCTCTATTCAGCTCTCCTAATACTTTTGATGGATGATGAGCAGTTGGTAATTTTTTACACATTGCAGACCATCTGCCAAGCAGGTTCTGCAAATCTTTTTCTAATTCGGCTACGTTTTTGCCTTCGGCTACTGTACGAACAATAACACCAAATCCTTTAGGTTTGATCGATAGAACAAGTTTTTTTAGACGATCCTTTTCTTTTTTGTCTTCTATTTTTTGAGAAATAGAAACACGATCAGAAAAAGGAACTAGAACGATAAATCTTCCGGCAAGAGAAAGCTCAGCACTTATTCTTGGGCCTTTGGTTGATATAGGTTCTTTAACTACTTGAACTAAGACAGATTGATTGGCACTTAAAATATCAGTAATGATGCCATCTTTGTCAATCTCTTTCTCAAACTGAAAGGTTTTTAGGGAGAAATCTTTTAATTTACCTGCGCTTACAAGTTTTATGAATTTCAGCTGAGAAGCTAGATTTGGACCCAAATCGTGATAATGTAAAAAGGCATCTTTTTCGAAACCTACATTTACAAAAGCAGCGTTAAGTCCCGCAACTGGTTTTCTAATTTTGGCAATAAAAATATCACCAACCTGAAAGTTGCTTTTTTCTTCTTCTTTGTGTAATTCAATTAGTTTTCCATCTTTTAATAAGGCAAAATCTACTGCTTCAGAACTAGATCTAATGATTAATTCTTTATTCACACTGTAAATTTTTATCCAGACTTTTAGTTTCAGGTTTTAGGTTCCAAGTTTCAAGTTTTACAACTCATAACTCATAACTCATAACTCATAACTGAATTGTAAGGATGGATTAAACAATATTTTTAACAGGTATTAACCCGGTGGAGTTAGTTGTCAGTTTTCAGTCTCAGTAAGCAGTTTTAAGCTGCTAACTGTAATATGTGACTGAGACTATCAAACTCCAATTTCAATGAACGTTTAAAAAGAAAAAAGTAGTTTAAAACTACTTTTTCTTTTTGTGGCGGTTAGCTCTCGCTCTTTTCTTACGTTTGTGAGTCGCTACCTTATGTCTCTTTCTTTTTTTACCACTTGGCATATTGTGTCAGATTTATGTTAATTAATATTATTTTGCTTCGTTGTTAGTTTTAACTCCTTCTACAAAAACTTTTGCAGGTTTAAACGCAGGAATGTTGTGTGCTGGAATTTTAATAGTAGTGTTTTTAGAAATGTTTCTTCCAGTCTTTTCAGCTCTAGTTTTAACGATAAAACTACCGAAACCTCTTAAGTATACATTGTCTCCAGTTTCTAAAGAAGTCTTAACTTCTTCCATAAAAGTTTCTACTGTTGCTTGAACGTCTCCTTTTTCAAGACCTAGTTTCTCTGAAATCTTCGCTACGATATCTGCTTTCGTCATTTTCTTTCCTATTTTATTTTATAAATGGTGTACTATTTTTTTGAGTTTGCAAATATAGGAATTAAAAAAATAATTAATCAAGCTAATTCGTTAAATTTTAATTACATAAACATTTACTTTTGCAATCTAAGTATTTTGCAATGGATTTTCATAACATATTGATAAAATGGTATTTACAGAACAGACGTGATTTGCCGTGGCGAAAAACGGTCGATCCGTACCAAATTTGGCTCTCAGAAATTATGCTTCAGCAGACGAGAGTTGTGCAAGGAATGCCTTACTTTTTCTCATTTACCAAGGAATTTCCTACTGTAAAAGATTTAGCAGAGGCGCCAGAAGAGAAGGTTTTGAAACTTTGGCAAGGTTTAGGGTATTATTCGCGTGCTCGAAATCTTCATAAAACCGCTCAATATATAAGTAATGATTTAAATGGAGTTTTTCCTGATTCTTATAAAGAACTCTTAAAGCTTAAAGGGGTAGGTGAGTATACTGCAGCGGCAATAGCTTCTTTTTCTTATAATGAACCTGTTCCTGTTGTTGATGGAAACGTATTTAGAGTATTGTCTCGCTATTTTGATATTGAATCTGATATTGCGCTTCCAGCAACTAAAAAAGAGTTTGCAGCTTTGGCACAAGAATTAATGCCAAAGGATAATCCTGCGATCTTCAATCAAGCGATAATGGAGTTTGGCGCATTGCAGTGTGTGCCTAAAAGCCCTGACTGTTCTGTTTGTGTTTTTAACGAAAGCTGCGCTGCATTGCAAAAGGGAAAAGTAAATATGCTTCCTGTAAAATCTAAGAAGCTTAAAGTGACCAATCGATATTTTAATTATCTGATTTTGGAAGATGTTTTAGGAAATACATTAATTCAGAAAAGAACCCAAAAAGGAATCTGGCATAATTTATATGAATTTCCGTTGTTGGAAACAGAATCTATTGTTGGTTTTAACGAAGTTTCCAAAAAAGCAAAAGATGAAATTTTTCCAGAATATACTATTATAAATATAGAAGATTACAGTAAATCGACCATTGTACATAAGCTTTCGCACCAGCATCTGCATATACAATTCTGGAAAATCAAAGTGCAAGAGAAAATCGAAAACGGAATAGATTCCCAAAAATTAAAAACCTTTCCTTTTCCGATTGCGATATATAATTTTATAGAAAAGCAAGAAATAAATTGCTAAAAAAATGTATCTTTGGTAGAAATACCACCAAAAACTATGAACGGAACATTAAATAAAGTGATGCTTATTGGCCATTTAGGCGATGATGTAAAGATGCATTATTTTGATGGAGGAAACTGCATCGGACGTTTTCAGCTGGCTACAAATGAAGTGTATATCAATAAAACGACCAATGAAAAGATTACCTCTACAGAATGGCATAATTTGGTTGTGCGTAATAAAGCCGCAGAGATTTGCGAAAAATATCTTTCTAAGGGAGATAAAATTTATGTTGAAGGAAGAATAAAATCTCGTCAGTGGCAGACAGAAGATGGAACGACAAAATATACGACCGAAATTCAGGTTACAGAGTTTACTTTTCTGACGACCAAAAAAGAAACTGCTTATACAAAACAAAACCAGGATGTAGAGTCGGCAAAAAATACTAACTTTGATGCTGCTAATGAAGGGCTTCCAATTAATGATTTGCCTTTCTAAAGTGATGTTTAACTAATTTTATGCAATTTGGACCCAGAGCCCAGTTTACTTTTTTCTACCAATCTTGACGCCAATATAATTATTGGTTTCGTCGGAATATTTGTTTTGTTATTTCTTTCAGCAATCGTTTCTGGTGCTGAAGTTGCGCTTTTTTCTTTGTCACAGCAAGATATCGACAATTCTTTAAATGATAATCCTGCAAAAGGAAAAATTATTTCAAATTTATTAGATAAACCTAAAAAACTTCTCGCAACTTTATTGGTTGCAAATAACTTCTTCAATATTGGGGTTGTAATTCTATTTGCTTATATAGGACAAAATATTTTTGCCAATGTAGGTTCGCCAGCTTTTAAATTTACGCTAGAAGTAATTCTGGTTACTTTCCTGATTTTATTATTTGGCGAAGTGCTTCCTAAGGTTTATGCAAGCAGAAACAGCGTTCGATTTGCCAAACGTGTCGCTTATCCGCTGACATTTTTAGATAAAGTGCTTTCACCGATCAGTTTGCCAATGCGTGCTGTTACGATATATTTTCAAAACAAATTAGGCAAGCAAAAAAGTAATTTTTCTGTGAATCAACTTTCTCAGGCATTGGAACTTACCGATTCGGAAGGGACTTCAACAGAAGAACAGAAAATCCTTGAAGGAATTGTTTCTTTTGGAAATACCGATACAAAGCAGGTAATGAGTCCAAGAATTGATATTTTTGCATTGGAAATATCAGAAACATTCGCAGAAATTTATCCTAAAATAATTGAAACAGGATTTTCAAGAATTCCAGTTTATAGAGATAATATCGATCAGATTGAAGGCGTACTTTTCGTAAAAGACTTGCTGCCTCATATTGATAAAGAAGAATTTGATTGGACTTCTTTGATCAGAGAAGCGTTCTTTGTTCCAGAGAATAAAAAACTGGATAATCTGTTGAAGGATTTTCAAAGTTTAAAAAGCCATTTAGCCATTGTGGTTGACGAATATGGCGGAACTTCTGGATTGGTTTCGTTAGAAGATGTTATCGAGGAAATTGTAGGGGATATTAGTGATGAATTTGATGATGAAAATCTGAACTTCTCGCAAATTGATGAAAATAATTTTCTTTTTGAAGGAAAAATAAACTTGAAAGATTTCTACAGAATTGTAGATGTTGACGAAGATGTTTTTGAAGCCCACAAAGGCGAAGCCGAAACATTGGCTGGATTTATTCTGGAGATTTTGGGTAATTTTCCGAAAAAAGATCAAAAAGTGCCTTTTGAAAACTGTATTTTCACCGTAGAAACAGTAGATAAAAAGCGTGTAAAACAAATAAAAGTAACCATAAATAAAAATGCTTAACAAAATACTTTCAATAACAGCAATTTTGCTTGCGCTAACGGTTATAAGCTGTAAAAATGATGTTCTTCCGAAACCAGCTAGTTTCCTGCGATTAGATTATCCAGAAGCAAAATATGTGAATTTTGAAAACACCTGTCCGTTTACTTTTCAAATGAATGAAGATGCTATTATAAAAGGGGAAAAAGAATGCGGTTTCGCCATTACCTATCCAAAGATGAAAGCGACCATTTATTTGACGTACAAGCCAGTAAATGGCAATATTGACAAATTACTGCGAGATGCCCAAAAACTGACTTACGAGCACGTTATTAAAGCCGATGATATTTTAGAACAACCATATTTAAACCCACAGAAAAAGGTTTACGGAATGTTTTACCAAGTAGACGGAAACGCAGCTACAAACTCTCAGTTTTACGTTACCGACAGTACAAAACACTTTTTAATTGGTTCGATGTACTTTTACGCAAAACCAAACTTTGATTCGATTATGCCTGCCGCGAGTTATGTTAAAAACGATATGCAGCGTTTGATGGAGACGTTGAAATGGAAATAAAAAATAGAAAGGATTCAATTTTGAATCCTTTTTTCATTTCTAATATTATGGTCTCATTCCGTAGGAATGTTTCGTTGGTAGAAAAAAAACAACCAGATATTTTACGTTCCGTAGGAACGTTTGATGTGAAGAATTGTCAAAAAAATGTCAAAACTAGACGTTCCTGCGGAACGTAAAAAACTATGATGATATAATTTTCTACAAAGGAAATGTTCTTACGGAACAGTGTAGAGTAAAATAAAAATGGCTGTTTCTATTTTTGAAACAGCCATTTTTATTTCGTTGAAGTTCGAATTTAAGACTTAAAATTCGAAACCTTATATGTTTTACCATCTCCAGTTTCTTGAACCACTTTAGTTAAAGATTCTGGATTTTGGATTGTTTTGTCAAAACTTACCGTTGCTGTTTTCTTGTCAAAATCAACAGTTGCTTTTTCAACTCCGTCAAGGTTTGCTAATTCTTCTTCGATGGTTTTAGCGCATCCAACAGCACAAGTCATACCGTCAATTGTAAAGCTTGCTGTTTGAAGATTCTCAGCGGCGATTGGTTTGTGTTCTTTTGGAGCACTTTTTTCTTTATTTACGACTTCAAGACTTTTGTCTTCTGCTTTTTTACAGCCAACGAACACTAAACCAGTGATTGCTGCAGCGAATAAGATTTTTGAAATTTTCATTATATATTAAATTTTAGATTGCTAATTACTTGTTTGCAAAATTAATAAAAAGAGAGAGGTCAGTTCGTAAAATAATTACAAATTTGCAGTAAAATGCAATTTATGGAAACAAAACAGTTAAAGTGGATTTACTTAGCGATTCTTTCTCTTATTTGGGGAAGCTCTTTTATTCTGATAAAAAAAGGATTGGTTGGTTTAACCGCTGTTCAAGTAGGATCGTTCCGAATTATTTTTGCTGCTTTGTTTTTGCTGATTGTAGGGTTTAATAGTCTAAAAAAGATTTCACGCCGTCAATGGAAATTTGTTGCCATAACTTCGCTTTTCGGAACTTTCATGCCAGCGTATCTTTTTGCTATTGCAGAAACTCAGGTAAATAGTTCCATTGTGGCGATTTTGAATTCACTAACGCCTTTAAATACTCTGGTTTTAGGAATTATAGCATTTGGAATTCAATTTCAAAAACGACAAGTTTTGGGCGTTTTTGTTGGACTTCTAGGCTGTCTGCTTTTGGTTCTGAGCGGAGATTCTTCGAGTGGAACTCAAAATTATTTCTATGTTTTACTGGTGGTTATAGCAACGTTGAGTTACGCGATCAACGTCAATCTAATTAAAAAATATCTGCACGATTTAAATTCGGTAAGCATCACAACAGGAAATTTTGCGGTTTTGCTTTTGCCTGCATTAATCATTTTAAGCACAACCGATATTAGCCAGAAAATACATTTTGCAGAAACACAGCATTCTATACTTTTTGTAGCTATTTTAGGAATTTTGGGAACCGGAATTGCCAACATTCTTTTCTTTAAATTGATTCAAATGTCATCACCAGTTTTTGCAACATCAGTAACGTATTTAATTCCGATAGTTGCTTTTTTCTGGGGATTATTGGATAATGAATTCCTGACGCCAATTCAATCGGTAGGTGCTTTTATTATTTTGATCGGAGTTTATTTGTCGGCGAAAAAATAGTTTTTTTTGAGTTGTGAATTATAAGTGGATTGGCTTCGAATCCGCTCAGTCTAAGAAAACTTAATCAATAAAAAAAAAGCTTTGTCAAAGCTTCAAACTTTGACAAAGCTTTAAAGATTCTTATTTTAAACGCTCAGAGAAAACCTCTGTTCCTTTGAGCCTTTGTAACTTTGAACCTTCTATAGAAAATCTTTCTCAGAAACTCCTTCGTTAATCTTGATATCAGACATTTTGATATCCAATTCAAAACCAACATTCTGAACTAGGTTAAAAGGAACTTTAACGCCTTTTACTTCTTTATAATCGTTGAAATTAGTGATTTGTTCAACTGATTTACCAGCTTGTTCACGAACTTTAGATTCGGCAGTTTTTAATCCTGATTTAACGTCGTAATAATATTTTGTTTTGCCGTCTTTAATGACATAGGCATCGCTTCCATTGATTGGCTCGATTCCTTCCACTTTTAGATCGGTTCTTTTTACAAGTTGTAATTCTTCAAAAGGAGCGGCATTAGCTTTCATTTCTGCTAAATCTTCTCCTTCAAGGTTTTTTCTTTGACCTTGTTGTTCAACGTAAGCGCCTTTTTCATTAACCACCTGTTTCATTAAATTCATTGTTCCCATAGAAAGCGAAACGATCATTTTTCCTCTTGAATCTAATTTAGAGATAAAAGTCAATGGAGTAGGAGCTTGCGGAATCGTTGTGGAACCATTCATATATAATGTTTTTACAGATGTAACTGCTTTTTCTCCGCCAATAGCATTAATATAGTTTTCAAAAACTGTTTTTGCGCTAATATCTTTTGGTGCTTGTTTTTTTGTTGAAGGTTTTTCAACTGGATTTCCATATTTGTCGAAATAAGAAATTGGAATCTGTAATTTTTCTAAACCAGGAATAACATCAGTTCCTTTTCCGACAATAACAATTCGCATATTATCCAGTAAAAAGTATTTGTTGGCAACGCGATAAATATCGTCAGCAGTAACGTTATTGATGGTTTGAATGTATTTTTCGTAGAAATCAGCAGGAAGTTTTTCTGTTTCAATGTTTAAAGCATAACGTGCAACAGCCTGTGGTTTTTCAACCTGCATTACAAATCTTCCTATATAACCTGCTTTTACGTTTCTTAAAACTTCTGGATCAACTCTTTCGGTTCTAATTCTTTTAATTTCTTTTACAAACTGAACAACTGCACTGTCTGTAACAGTATTTCTAACGGCCGAAGACGCTTTGAATTTAGTCACATATTTTCCGCTTCCAATGCTTGAATTTGCGCCGTAAGTCCATGCGTGCTGCTCGCGAAGATTCATGTTTAAATAGCTGTTAAAATCGCCTCCTAAAATTTGATTAGCAATAACTGCTGGGAAAAAATCAGGATCGCTCATTCTTAAATTAATAGTATTCACCAATGAAATTTCAGATTGAACTGCATTTGGAACGTCAACAAAATCTATTTGCAAGTTTGAAACATTCGTCGGATTTGGATAAGTGTTTTTTGGCGCTGCTTGTTTTTTCCATCCGCTGAATAATTTTTCAACAGCTGTTTTTACCTCTTTAAATTTTACATCGCCAATAACGACCAAATAAGCGTTTTCTGGAACAAAATAAGTTTTGTAATTGTTTTGAACATCTGCAAGCGTAACATTTTTAACCGTTTCCTCAGAAAGGTATTCTCCTGCAGGATGATTTTTCCCAAAAGCCAAAACATCGACAACTCTGTTTGAAATGGCAGGAACGCTTTTTTCGTCAGCTTTTAAACCTTCTAAAAGTTTTGCTTTTTCTTTGTCAAATTCTGCCTGAGTAAAATTTGGCTGTAATGCTCCTTCTGCCAAAAGTTCTAAAACACGTCCTGAATATTTTGATAATGTACTTGCATAAGCACCTTGAGAAGTGAAATTGATGTTAGCTCCGTAAAAATCAATTTCTTCGTTAAAAGCTTCTTTGGTTGTTTTTTTGGTTCCGTTTCCGATTAAACTGCTAGTCAATTCGTCAACCCCTTTTTTGTTGCCTTCAGTAAATGGAGCATTGTCCAAAGTAAGTGTATAGCTCACTCTAGGCAATTTGTGGTTTTCAACAACCAAAACCTTCATGCCGTTTGATAAAACAAAGGTCTGCGGTTTTTTGATGTTGACTACTGGGGCATTTCCTGGTTTGGGTTGTGGACGATCTTGTGCTTGCATAATTCCAGTTAGGAAAATAAGGATTAAAAAAGGATATATTTTTTTCATGATTCGATATTCTTAGTTTTGAGATTTGGCTGTCGGAATATAATCTAAAATCAAACGCTGATTTGGGTTCAAATACTTCTTGGCAACTTCTCTGATTTCTTCTCTTGTAATCGAGTGATAGATGTCAATTTCGGTATTGATTAAATTAACGTCGCCATAAAGTAAATAATACGAAGCAAGATTTTCAGCAATTCCTTCCACGCTTGAATTGGCGTTTACATAATTGTTATCGAATTTGTTCTGTAATTTTTGATAATCTTTTTCAGAAATAAGATCGGTTTGGATTTTTACAATTTCCTCGTCCATTTCCTTTAAAATATCATTAATTGTATATGGAGCCATCGGCAGGCCATAAAGAATGTATGTTCCGTAATCTTCTTGGCTAAATCCAACCGCGCCAATCTGTAATGCCATTTTCTTGTCGTCAACTATTTTTTTGTAAAGTTTAGAGCTTTTTCCATCACTTAAATAAGAAGAAATTAAGTCTAATACTCTAGCGTCTCTAGTTTTCATTGAAGGCGTTCTGTATGAAGCCACAATCATCGGAATCTGAATGTTCGGATCTTCGTAAGTAGCCTTAATGGTTTGTGTAATTGGCTCTTCAGTAAAAGTTTGCTTTTTAACTTCTTCACCTCTTGGAATTGGTCCGAAATATTTCTGAATCCATTCTTTTGTTTTTGTTTTTTCGAAATCTCCGGCAACCACTAAAACGGCATTGTTTGGAGTGTAGAATTTTTTATTAAAAGCCTGAAATTCTTCCAGAGTTGCGGCATCCAAATCTTTCATTGAACCGATAGTCGTCCATCTATAAGGGTGATTTTTGAACATGTTTTTCTTAACCTCTGCCAGAATATTTCCATATGGCTGATTGTCGTAACGCATTCTTTTTTCTTCTTTTACTACTTCATTTTGTGTATCTACGCCGACCTTATTAATAATAGGATGCATTAGTCTCTCAGATTCCATCCATAAACCAAGCTCTAAGCTGTTAGAGGGAAAAACTTCATAATAATACGTTCTATCGTCAGAAGTGTTAGCATTGTTAACTCCACCATTTGCGGTAACGATTTTCATCCATTCTCCGCGTTTTATATTTTGAGTTCCTTCAAATAATAAATGCTCAAAAAAGTGTGCGAAACCTGTTCGATCAGGACGTTCGTCTTTTGATCCAACATGATACATTACCGACGTAATAACAACAGGAGCAGACGGATCATTGTGTAAAATGACATGCAATCCATTGTCTAAATCGTATTCTTCAAAAGCTACTTTTTGGGCATGAGCCACTCCGCCAAGCATTAATGCAGCACTTAACATCATTATTGATTTTTTCATAAAGATTAATAATTTTAAAATATCAACAATAGTAGGTAGACAAGAGTTGATTTTGGTTACACCAAAAATAGTTTTTTTTAATTATGTATTACAGATTTGTTTTCAAATAAATGCTATTTTAACAATCTTTTACTTTAAATTAATTTTGTTTTCTATGTGGAACTGCTTGAAAAACAAGGTTTTTTTAGTTGAAAATATTTTTGCTTTTATGGGTTGCATAGTAAATTATTAGTTGTATATTTGCAACCTTAAAATTCAATAAATCAATTTGATATGTATGCAATCGTAGAGATAGCAGGGCAACAATTTAAAGTAAGCAAAGACTTAAAGGTTTATGTTCACCGTTTAGCTAACGAAGAAGGTTCAAAAGTTTCTTTTGACAAAGTTCTTTTGTTAGATGACAATGGAAATGTAACTTTAGGCGCCCCAGCTATAGAAGGTGCTTCAGTAGAAGCTAAAGTGTTACAACACTTAAAAGGAGATAAAGTTATCGTTTTCAAAAAGAAAAGAAGAAAAGGATACAAAAAAAGAAATGGTCACAGACAATATCTTACTCAAATTGTAATTGAAGGTATTACTGCAGCAGGAGGAACAAAAAAAGCAGCAGCTAAAAAAGCAGTTGTAGCAGAAGATGCAGCAGCTACTGAAGAAGTAGAAGCAGCTCCAAAAGCAAAAAAAGCAGCTCCAAAAGCAAAAAAAGAGACTACTAAAGAATAATAACAATATTTAAACTCATACGTCATGGCTCACAAGAAAGGTGTCGGTAGTTCGAAGAATGGTAGAGAATCAGAATCAAAACGTTTAGGCGTTAAGATTTATGGTGGTCAAGCTGCTATTGCTGGAAACATCATCGTTAGACAAAGAGGTTCAAAACACAATCCAGGTGAAAACGTTTACATCAGTAAAGATCACACTTTACATGCTAAAGTTGATGGAGTTGTTAAGTTCCAAAAGAAAAGAGATAACAAATCTTATGTATCTATTATTCCATTCGAGGCATAATAATCATAGATTACTTTTATAGAAAACCCGTTCTGAAAAGATCGGGTTTTTTATTTTCAACACATTGCGTTAAGTAAAAAACTTACATTTGTAAAATTGGGGATAATTGGATATCTTCAAACTCTTTAAATGTTATAAGTTGAAAAAAATACTCTTATTTGCCCTTTTGTTCTGCATAAGCACTTATGGTAAAGTTGTATCAGATAGTGTTGCTATTCATTTGAGTGCTTTAAGCAATAAGCAGAAAAATGTTCTGTATGAATTTGAAGTTCTAAAAAAGAATGGTTTCAATACAGATCAGTTTTGGAATGCGCATAAAAATGAACTTCCTAGTTTATCTAATAATCTAAGGGATGAATTAGCAAAAGAGGTTTTCCTAAATTCAGATATTGTCTATACTCCGCAAAAAGATTCTGCTGTGCAATTGTGGATGCAGACGCAATTGCTAACCAATTGGATGTTTTATCTTTCGGCATTTATTGCTATTTGTGCTGTTATTGCTTTGTTTAAAAAATATTGGAGTCTACTAATTCGATTTTTGGTGAATCATTTGGCTCCTATAGTAAGGATTTTGTTTTCACCGGTTTTGCTGACTCTTGAATTGCTTTTAATTGGAGCAGCTTGTGTAATTTATGGCTGTATTGTTGAAGAATCTGTATTGCGAACCGTAATTATACATCTAGGCTTGTTTTTATTATGGAGCCAGTCTACGGCCTTATTTACAAAAGAATATTGGATTAAAAGATATGTTTACGAAATAGAAAATAACTTTTGGGGTAAAGATTCTTGGGAGACTATTAAAACGATATGTTTTCCAGCTTTTATAATTACAATTGCACTTTTATATGTACTGTATAAAGTTCCTGCTGATGTTTTTTATAATTACGAAGTAGTTTTATCGGGAATTGCTACGGTTTATGCCTTGCCTTTCTGGCGTTCCTTAGAAAAATATATTTATCCTGTTTTATTTCCTTTTTATAAAGAAGATGATAGAGATAGAAGTATTAATTCTCTAGCGGCCTGTACTGTTGTTGCGGTTGTTGTCACGATAGTATTGGCGCTGCAAGAAAATCTTATTTTTTATAATATTATCTCTGCTCTAATAAGTTTATTGATTTTGTCATTTTTAGTTTTATCGTTAAAAATGAATCATAAGTACAGTTTAAGAAACTATTATTTTATACAATTTATTACGCTCTTTTTTCTCGGCGCCATTTTTATATATGGTTTTAATCTTCATTTAAATGAAGTAATTTGGTTTGCGATTATAGGATCAACCCTGTTTTTAATAATAAAGTACATGGAAGCTTTTTCTTTTTTCTCAAATTGGAAAAGAGGAAGAGGCTGGGCTTGGAAATTGCTTGGTTTAGCTTTGTTGTTATGGTTGATGGGAAAGGGGATTTTGTATTTTTCTAAGGTACTATTTGAAACTTAATTAAAGTTTTCTTTTTAAATGCTTTTTGATATATTTTTCTAATTGTTTTCCTTCGAAAGTCTCGTGATTGATTTCGAAGTATACCTCGTTTTCGATATTTTGTTTTAAATATATTGTTGTTTTTGAAGTGTTTTCTATAATTTCAATTTCAATCCATAGTAATGCTCTAGTATTCTCAATATATTTTGCATTTGATGAATTTGTAATTTTGCAAAACTCAAGAATTTCGTTCTTATTTAATGTAAAGTTGTATTCTTTATAAAAATCATAGTTCTTTTTATTCCATTTCCAATTTCCTGCTTCGCTCTTTATTTTGATTATTTTATCTGCAGTTAGAGTTGTTTTTTTGGATGAATCAAAAGATTGTTCATTGTAATAAAACATATTAAAAATAGTCCATAAGAACCCTAAATTTGCAATTATTACGAAAAAGATTATTACTCGTTTAATACTCATTTTTGATTTAGCTCCTTTGAACTTGGAATTTGGAATTTCCAAAAATTAAATTTTATTCCTCGCTATCTTTAGTTTCTTCCAAATCTTCGGTTTTCTTGCCCACTTTTACTTTTGGATTGTCCTGAGTTCCGGTAACAGTTAATGGAATTCCGAAAATACCAAAAGGAGGTAATCCTAAACGCATTTTTAAGTTCAGTTTTCCGTCTAGGCTTGTTGTGCCTTCGATTCTTGGTCTAAAGCCAGCAAACTTAAATTTAAAGCGATCTACAGTTATAATATTGTTTTTAACCGTTGTTTTGATATCTACTTTTGAAAGATCTGGATTTTTCATAGACTCAGAATTGGTTTGTTTGCTTACAGCATTGAACATTTTCAATCCTCTCACTTTTACATCTTTTACAGAAAGAGTTCCGCCACCAACAAGAGAAGGATAAACAGGATCCATGTTTGCATTTAAGCGTCCTTTAAGCTGATAATCTAACGAAACAATTCCTTGTGCTTTCTCTGCGGCGCTTGCCATTTTTCTGAAAACTTCAATCTCGTTATACGCTCTTTTTATATCAAAATCGGTGGCTTTGATGGCGTAATCAAAATTAGCTTTTTTGGTTGTAACTGCTTGATAATTGGCGTTCATGCTAACCTTGCATCCAATTAGGTCAAAGCCTGTATTCTGCATGGTCAATTTGCCTTTATTCATGCTTAAGTTTCCAACAGCGTTTTGAAGGTTTAATTTGTCAAAATTTACTTTTTGTGCATTAGCCGTAAAGTTTAAATTCAGATTTGTAGGAATAATAATTACACCGGTTTGTGTGTTTTCTGTTTTTGTCTCTGTTTTTGGCTTAGTGGTTTCTGTTACAGAAGTTCCTGGAGCAGTTTCCGACATAAATTCGTCAACATTGATGTATCGCGAAGTAACTTTAAAAGAACCTCTTAAAACGCCTGTATTTGTGGTAGCATAATTAATTACATTCTGTAAATATCCATTCATTTTAAAATCTGATTGCCCGTAAGCAGCTAGGAAATTATTGAAAGACATTTTATCCTGATTGATTTTAAAAATTCCTTCTTTGATAATGAATTTCTTTGGAAGATATTCAGATGCAATTCCGATGTTTCTTAATTCAAGAGTTCCCTTATTATTCAATTTGCTATAATTTCCTTTTTCGGCATCGCTTTGCTTTCCTTTTAAAGATACATCAGCTTTTATAAAACCATCAAGATCAAGACCTTTTTGCGAGAAAACTTTATAAATTCGGCTAATGTCCAATTCTCCTTTTGCTTTTACATCATAACTCAAGTCGTCAAAATTGCTTAAATCAGCCTGTACAAAAACAGGTTTTCCTTCAAAAGTAAATTGAGTTGGCGTTAAGTTTACTTTCAGATCGGCAAATGTCCCTTTTTGGTTTTCTATTTTCGATTTAATCGTAATATCGGTAATCGGATTTGGATAGTATGGCGTTTTTAAATATCCGTTATCCAAATTAAGAACTCCGTTTGTAACGGGAAAACGCTTGTTTTTTTGGTCAAATACCCCATTTGCTTTTACATCGCCAGCTAGAGTTCCTTTTAATTCAATATCTGGAATTCCAAGTGCCTTAAGTAGTTTTTCAAGATCAATTTTAGCTTTAAAATCAGCGTTAATATCTGGAGTATTTACGCCTTTAACCAAAAATTTCGATTTTAAATAATCCTGATTAATGTTTAGCGATAAGTTTTTGGCATCAACAATTACCAAATCTGGATTTAGAGATGGAACAGTTGTTTTAACGTCTAAATTTAAGTTTGAAACGGGAAATGCACTTTTGTTATAATTGACAAAACCATCGCTTACTTTTATATCCAAATCTAAATCTGGAGCAATATTTTCAGAAGTAATGTACTTTCCTTTTAAAGTCAAAAGCAGATTTGTATTTCCTTTTAATTCTGTTTTAGAAAGCCAAGTAATATATTTTGGAGGTAACGCTGTAAAGACATCATAAAGTTTACTGTTATTGGATTTAATAACGAAATCCATATTGTAGCCATCCTTTAAAATGTCGAATTTTCCTTTAAAATCGACCAAAAGCTGATTGATTTTAAGGTTGTTCTGTTGGAAAAAGAAAGAAAGCGAGTTGATGTTTACTTTTGTAATTAAGTCAGCATCGATCTTTTTGTTCATTAAATAGGGTTCGTCTTCGTAGACGATATTTAATTTTTCGATGTTGGCTTTAGAATATAAATCAAAAACAGCTTTGTTTAAATCGCCTTTTCCTAAATAGTTAAACCCGTATGCATCAAAATGGACTTTAGTTGATTTATCATCGTAAACAATTTTACTGTTTAAAATCTCGATTCGCTCCAATTTTAGCGCTGTATCACTACTATCTTTAGCTTTAGAAGCTTGTTCTTGGGATTTATAAATGTTGTAATTTGCTTCTCCATTTGGATTTACTTTTACGTTTATAAAAGAATCTGATAAATAAATCTGATCAATTTTTACTGATTTGCTGAAAATCAGACTCGCCACATTTATCCCGAAAGAAACCTCTTTTGCGGTGATGAATTTTTCGTTTGTATACGGAGCCGAACCATTCAGACTTAAATTGTCTAAAGTCAAGGTCAGTGAAGGGAAATGATGGAAAAATGACACCGAAACATCAGAATAATTCAATTCTGCGCTTAATCTTTCGTTGGCAGTTTTCTTGATTTGCTCTTTAATCTGGTCTTCAAAGACGATAGGCGTTAAGAATAATAATCCTATAATAACCGCAAAAGTTATTCCTGTATACTTCGCAATTTTAAAAACGATTGATCTGGATTTACTTTTCTCCATAGCAAAATGTGATTTTTAAGTGTAAAAGATAGAGTTGAAAAAGAGCGTAATTTATCCGTGAACGGTTTCTTTTTTACCATAATTGGTAATGATAGAACCTTCATATTCAATCCATTCTTTCCAGCGTTTATCAATATCTATATTGTCTTGATATTTTCTGGCAAATCCTAAAAAAGTAGTGTAATGTCCCGCTTCAGAAATCATTAAATCGCGGTAGAATTTAGCTAATTCTTCGTCTTTTATATTTTCTGAAAGCACTTTAAAACGTTCGCAACTTCTAGCTTCAATCATTGCAGAAAATAATAGTCTGTCGCAAAGCGCATCTCTTCTGCTTCCATCTTTTTTCATAAACTTAAAAAGTTCATTTACATAATGGTCTTTTCGCTCGCGTCCTAATGTAAGTCCGCGTTCCTTTATAATGTTATGAACCATTTGAAAATGCTCTAGTTCTTCTCTGGCAATTTCGAGCATTTCGGTTACCAATTCTTCAATTTCAGAGTTGTAAGTGACTATACTAATTGCGTTTGAAGCCGCTTTTTGTTCGCACCAAGCGTGATCCGTTAAAATTTCTTCGATATTTGACTCAACGATATTTACCCAGCGAGGGTCTGTAGCTAATTTTAATCCCAACATAATTTCCCAGCATTTAATTCCTGCAAAATTAGTGATTTTTATTACTAAAAGTCAGGAAATGTTGTGCGATTGCGCTGAAAAAAGCATTATTTTGTAAGTTGAAACCAATTACAATGAATCAGCTAAAAAAACTTTTAATTATTGGGTTTGTCTGGCCCGAGCCAAAGTCTTCTGCAGCAGGAGGAAGAATGATGCAGTTGATTTCTATTTTCAAGGCAAATGGATTTGAAATTACATTTGCAAGCGCGGCTCAGGACAGCGATTTTATGGTTGATTTGTCTGAATTTGGAGTAATAAAAAAAAGCATCGAACTTAATTCTTCAAGTTTTGATGATTTTGTAGCCGAATTAAATCCAGATGTTGTTTTGTTTGATCGATTTATGGTCGAAGAACAGTTTGGTTGGCGAGTTGTTGAAAAATGCCCAAATGCGATCCGAATTTTAGATACTGAAGATTTGCATTGTTTAAGAACCGCAAGGCAAAAAGCATTTAAAGAAAACCGAATTTTCGAATTAGAAGATTTATTGTCTGAAGAAGTGGCAAAAAGAGAAATTGCTAGTGTTTTACGTTGCGATTTGTCTTTAATTATTTCTGAATTTGAAATGAATATTCTAAAAGAGGTTTTTAAGATTAATGAAGACTTACTATTTTATCTTCCTTTTTTGGTTGATGAAATGAAAGAGGAAGACTTGCTACAATTGCCTTCTTTTGAAAACCGAAATGATTTTGTTTTTATTGGAAATTTTCTTCATGAACCAAATTGGAATACCGTTCAATATTTAAAAGAAGCCATTTGGCCTTCTATAAAAAAAGATTTTCCAGAAGCAGTTTTGAAGGTTTATGGAGCTTATCCTTCGCAGAAAGTATTGCAGTTGCATCAACCTAAAAATGGTTTTTACATTATGGGAAGGGCAGAAGATGCCAATGAAATAGTAAAAAATGCAAAAGTGGTTTTAGCGCCAATTCGTTTTGGAGCAGGTCTGAAAGGAAAATTATTAGAAGCTATGCAATGCGGAACGCCAAGCGCAACAACATCTGTTGGTTCTGAAGCCATGCATGTCAATTTGCCTTGGAATGGTTTTATTGAAGATGATGCAGTAGAGTTTGCTAAAAAAGCAATTGAACTTTATCAAGATGAAAACCTTTGGAAACAATCTCAAAAAAACGGAATCGAAATAATCAATAAATGTTATCAGAAAAGAAATTATTCAAATGAATTAATCTCACTGGTAATCTCACTTTTGGTTGATTCAAAAAGCCATCGTCTTCATAATTTTATGGGAAATTTGTTGCAGCATCATGCGTTCAAAAGCACAATGTACATGTCAAAGTGGATTGAAGCGAAGAATAAATAGTCTAAGTTTTCAGGTCTGTGATTACTGATAAACTGCGACTCTAAACTTTAAGTGTCCATTTTGCCAAATCCTACAGTTTCACGATAAATTTGAGGGGAAACATCAGCATTCGTTTTAAAGAAACGGCTAAAATAATGTTCGTCGTCATAACCTAATTCGTAGGCGATCTCTTTTACGGTTTTGTTGGTTAGGTACAATTCTCTTTTAGCTTCAATAATAATTCTTTCCGAAATCAAATCGGTTAAAGTTTTATTGAAATAATTCTTAGATATTTTGGCTAATGCTTTTGGAGAAATATTCAATAATTCAGCATAATTTCCAGCTGAATGTTTGGTTTTAAAATTCAGTTCAATTGCATCTTTCAAGCTTTGAAGAATGACAGGTTCTTTAGAATCTGGAACCGATTTCATTTCTTCCAATTGTTCTGTTTTTAATCTCGAAGCGGTGATTAAAAAGATTTTTAAATACGAAATCAATAATTCGTATTGAGCTAATTCTGCATTCTGAATTTCAGCTTTCATTTGTTCAATTACCATTTTAAAAGTTTGTTCCGCTTGTTCTGTAACGTGAACATAAGGTGGCTGATAAATATTATTGAATAAAACGCCATTGCACGAAACCTCTTTTTGATGCATATGAATGCAATAAAAATCAGGATGAAAATGAATCGCGATTCCTTCAATTGGCTCATTTACACAAAGCATAAAAGGCTGATACGGAGAAAAGGCGAGAAGTGAGTTTTCTTCAAATTGATGTTCAGCAAAATCGGCTTTTACTTTGCCTTTTCCTTTAGTAACCCAAATTAAAGAGTAATAGTTATTACGCTGTAAATGATCAAAGTGGCTGTTATCATCAAAAGGAAGAATCTTGAAGGCTAAATTGCCATTCTGCGGATTGATTAAAGTAAAAACATTTTGAGAACTCATGATTTCTTTTGTTTTTGAAAGTATAAAGATAGCCATGAAATAAATTCACAGCTATCATTATAAATTGTTTTTTGTTATAGTGATTGTGCAAATCTTGATTAAACTGTTGGAAAATCAATTTCAGTATTTGCTACATTATTAAAGTAGTTTGTCAATACATTCAAAGCAACATGTGCGATAGTCTCTGCAATTTCAGCATCAGAAACTCCAGCGTTTTTAGCTTTATTTACATCTTCATCGTTTACTAAACCGCCTTTACTGATTAATGTTTTAGCCAATTGTAAAATCGCTTCTGTTTTTGCGTCGTCAGAATTTCCAGATCTTGCTGCTTTTAAAACTGCTGGATCTACTTTTACTAATTTTTCTCCAATAAAAGTGTGAGCTGCTAAACAGTAGTCACAAGAGTTGCTTTCTGAAACTGCTAAAGCGATTAATTCACCAGTTTTTGCGCTTAATTTTCCGTGGCTCAAAGCGCCACTTAAGTTTAAATATCCTTCCAGAACCGCTGGAGAATTCCCCATTGTTCTCATCATGTTTGGTACAACGCCTAATTTTGCTTGAACTGCGTTGAATAAATCTTTAGTTTTTCCTGTTACTTCTTCTGGGTTTAATGCTGTTAATCGTGCCATTTTATTTAATTTTTTAAAGTTGTTATTTGTTGTTGTCTTTTGACATTACAAAGTTGCAACGATTGCAGATTTTAGAACATGGAGAATGTACGCTATGTGATGGATAATTTTCCCTAGCTTTTTTTTCAGGAGCTAATCCAGCTTTTCGTTTCAAGTCCTCACTCAAAACCCTGATTTTTCTAAGCCATAAAACGAGCTTCCGTTGGTCGCTGTTTTCTGGCAAGAAAAATCAGGGTTTTGAGTTCCGGGCTTTCCGCTTCAATCTGGGCTAGGGCACTCGGTTTCAAAAGAGTGTTTTCGTATAGTTTGTCATTTCGAGGAACGAGAAATCGCACTAGAAATTCTGCAAACAATTCACGCAATCTTGACGAAGGAGAAATCTTCGCGAGTAACTCCGCAATGAGAATCCAATCTTTGTTGAGCTTCTTGTGAAGATTTCTCCTTCGTCGAAATGACAAATAAGGCGTAAAAAAAAAGAGTCTGTTCTTTAAGAACAGACTCTTTTTAAAATTATATTCTAGAAAAATTATTTCAAAACACTTGCAGCATCCTGAATAGTTGTGGCATGATAACCAGATTTTGCTTTATCAAAAACTTTTTTAGCCCAAACTTTTCCTTCTGGAGTTTTGACCATTTCTTTGTAAAGCATCATGATAGATCCAGTTCTGCTGCTTCCTATTAAAAATTGTTCAATTGCAGGATCAGCGGCTTTGTATTGATGACGAATTGCCTGAACAAACCATTGACGTTTAATGATAAAATTACCTCCTTTAGTAAAGTTGAATTCTTTGTCAATTGCTTCCATTTCTTTTGCTGTAATATCAGCTGGAAGATGATCTATAAAATGCTGTTTTTCGGCAGTTGTGGTGATTTTTTTGCTTAAACCTGCAACGCCAGTTTCTCTCCAGCTTTTTTGAATTGCGTCAATAGCATCAAATTCTGCTGAACTTACAGGAACAATGTTTGATGGAATTCCTGGTTTGTAAATCCAGTTGTCTAATTGGATTTTATCTGCTAAAGCTTTATCTCCTTTGATAAGATTTTCGTTCAAATACTTTACAAAATCTTCTGTTGTGATAGATTGGAAAGCATGAGAATCAAAATAATTTTTGATAAACGGATCAAATTTATCGCGACCAACGGCATTTTCAATAACTCTTAAAAAAGAATACCCTTTTACATAAGGAATCATGCTAATTCCGTCGTCAGGATTTCTTCCTGTCAAACTAACTTTTAATCTTGTATCTGGATTTGTGTCTCCATATTCAGCAACATTATCAACCAATTCTTTGTTGGTGATAACGTTTTGCATGTCAAATTCCTTTTTGCCGAAAATAGCTTCTCCAATTCTGTGTTCAACATAAGTAGTGAAACCTTCGTTTAGCCAAATATCATCCCAAGTTGCGTTTGTAACTAAGTTTCCGCTCCAGCTGTGTCCTAATTCGTGTGCTAACAAACTCGTAAGAGAACGATCTCCAGCCAATACTCCCGGAGTTAAGAAAGTCAAGTTCGGATTCTCCATTCCGCCATAAGGGAAACTTGGTGGTAAAACCAATACATCGTAGCGTCCCCATCTGTAAGGTCCGTATAGTTTTTCAGCAGCATTTACCATTTTTCCAAGTTCAGCAAATTCATAAGCTGCGCTTTTTAAAACAGATGGTTCTGCATAAACTCCCGTTCTGTTATCGATTGCTTGAAATTCGATATCTCCAACTGCAATTGCCATTAAATAAGAAGGAATTGCTTTGTCTTGTTTAAAAGTGTAAACTCCAGTATCGTTTTTCTTCTGCGGATTTACAGCGCTCATAACTGCCAATAAATCTTTAGGAACCGTAACTTTTGCATTATAAGTAAAACGAATTCCTGGTGAATCCTGACACGGAATCCAAGTACGAGACCAAACACTTTCGCCTTGAGAGAAAACAAAAGGTTTCTTTTTGTCTGCGGTTTGTTCTGGTTTAAGCCATTGCAAAGCCACACCATCTTTAGTGGTGTTGTAGTAAATGTTTACTTTCGTAGTATTTGGCTCAATAGTGATCTGAAGTGGTTTTCCGTGAAATTCTGTGGATGCACCAAGCTCGAATTTGGTTTCTTTCTCGTCGTCTCCAAGAGTAACTTTTGTAATATTTAAAGTGTTTTCGTCGAAAATAATTTCATTTCCCTTGCTGATGTTGTCTATTGTCCAAGATGCTTTTCCTGAAATGGTCTGTGTGTCAAAATCAACTTTAATATCAAGATTAAGGTGTTTTGCAACAGCAAGTTCTGGTTTAGAATAACTGTGTTCGTCTGTAACAGCAGCAGTTTTTTCTGTTTGCTCTTTTTTCTGGCAAGCAATTGCTGTCAGAAATAAAGCGACAAGAATTAGTTTCTTCATTTTGTGAGGTTTTGAATTTGAGGATGAAAATTAAACAAAAAATCCCGTTTTGAATAAACAAAACGGGATTTAATTATAAAATTAACAACGATTACGCCAACATTGTAACTGGGCTTTCGATGTATTGTTTTAATGTTTGTAAGAACTGAGCGCCAGTTGCACCGTCAATTGTTCTGTGGTCGCAAGCTAATGATAACATCATTGTGTTTCCAACTACGATTTGACCGTTTTTAACTACTGGTTTCTCAACAATTGCACCTACAGAAAGGATCGCAGAGTTTGGCTGGTTGATAATTGAATTGAATTCAGTGATGCCAAACATACCAAGGTTAGATACTGTAAAAGTACTTCCTTCCATTTCTTGTGGTCCTAATTTTTTGTTTTTAGCTCTTCCAGCAAGATCTCTTACTGAACCGCCAATTTGAGATAAACTCATAGCATCAGTAAATTTCAATACAGGAACTACTAATCCGTCTTCAACAGCTACAGCAACACCAATGTTTACGTGGTGGTTGATGATGATAGCATCCTCTTTCCAAGTAGAGTTGATTTTTGGGTGTTTTTTCAATGCTAAAGCACAAGCTTTGATTACCATATCGTTGAAAGATACTTTTGTATCAGGAACGCTATTGATAGCAGCTCTAGCTTGCATAGCTTCGTCCATACTTACTTCGATCACTAAGTTGTAGTGAGGCGCAGTGAATAAAGACTCAGAAAGACGTTTTGCAATGATTTTACGCATTTGAGAATTTTTGATCTCTTCTGTGTAAACTTCACCAGCAGGAACAAAAACTTTTGGAGCAGCAGGAGCAGATGCTTCTTGTTTAGCAGCAGGTGCTGAAGCAGTTGTTTGAGCCTGAGCAGATGGAGTAAAGTTTTCGATATCGCTTTTTACGATTCTTCCGTTTTCTCCAGATCCTTTAACTTGGCTTAATTGAATTCCTTTGTCAGAAGCGATTTTTTTAGCCAATGGAGAGGCTAAAATTCTTCCTCCATTTGAAGTTTCAGCAGCAGCTTCTGGTGCTTTTTCAGCAGCAGGAGCAGCTTTTTCTTCTGCAGCAGGAGCACTTGCAGTTGCAGCCCCGCCAGCAGTAAAGTTATCAGCAACTCCAGAAATGTCAGTTCCTGCAGGTCCGATGATAGCTAATAAGCTGTCAACAGGAGCAGTACTTCCTTCTTGAATTCCAATATATAATAATGTTCCAGCATTGAAAGACTCAAACTCCATAGTCGCTTTGTCTGTTTCAATTTCTGCTAAAATATCTCCTTCGGCTACAGTATCGCCAACTTTTTTCAACCAAGTTGCTACTGTACCTTCTGTCATTGTATCACTTAAACGTGGCATAGTTACTACTATAACACCTTTTGGTAATTCAGCTGCAGCTTTTGCAGGAGCAGCAGTTTCAGTTTTTGCTTCAGCAGCAGGAGCATCCGCTTTTGGAGCTTCGGCAGCAGGAGCATCACCACCAGCTAAAAGAGCAGAAATGTCTTCTCCTTCTTTACCAATGATAGCTAATAATGAATCAACTGGAGCAGTTTCTCCAGCTTGAATTCCGATATGTAAAAGAGTTCCTTCGTTAAAAGATTCGAACTCCATTGTTGCTTTGTCTGTTTCAATTTCAGCTAAGATATCACCTTCGCTTACTTTGTCGCCTACTTTTTTAAGCCAAGTTGCTACCGTTCCTTCAGTCATAGTATCGCTCAAACGAGGCATTGTTACTTTAATCGCCATGATATTATAATTTATGAGGTGTAAATGGATAGTCTTCTTGTGCGTATACTACATCGTATAATTGTTTTAAATCTGGGTATGGAGATTCTTCAGCAAATTTCGCACACTCTTCAACTAAGTCTTTAACTCTTTGGTCAATTACTTCAATTTCTTCTTCTGTAGCATATTTTTGATCCATAATTACATCAAGAACTTGAGTAATCGGGTCGATTTTTTTGTACTCTTCAACCTCTTCTTTAGAACGGTATAATTGTGCATCAGACATAGAGTGTCCTCTGTAACGGTACGTTTTCATTTCAAGGAAAGTTGGTCCATCTCCGCGACGAGCTCTTTCGATAGCTTCGTGCATTGCTTCAGCAACTTTTACAGGGTTCATTCCGTCAACAGGTCCACAAGGCATTTCATAACCTAAACCTAATTTCCAGATGTCAGTGTGGTTTGCAGTTCTTTCTACAGAAGTTCCCATTGCATAACCGTTGTTTTCAACAATAAATACAACTGGAAGTTTCCATAACATAGCCATATTAAAAGCTTCGTGAAGAGAACCTTGTCTAGCAGCTCCGTCACCAAAATAAGTTAGGGTAACACCGCCAGTATTAAAATATTTGTCTGCGAAAGCAATACCTGCCCCAACTGGGATTTGAGCACCTACAATTCCGTGCCCGCCATAAAAACCATGTTCTTTAGAGAAAATGTGCATAGAACCTCCCATACCTTTAGACGTTCCTGTTGCTTTTCCTAAAAGTTCTGCCATTACGTTTCTAGGATCAACCCCCATACCGATTGGCTGAACGTGGTTTCTGTAAGCAGTAATCATTTTGTCTTTGGTCAAATCCATAGCGTGCAGTGCGCCAGCTAATACAGCTTCTTGACCATTATATAGGTGTAGAAAACCTCTAACTTTTTGTTGGATGTATAATGCTGCAAGTTTGTCTTCAAACTTTCTCCAAAGCAGCATGTCCTCATACCACTTTAAATATACCTCTTTTGTAACTTCTTTCATCTGAATTCTTTCTTTTGCTAAAGTTGTTTGTGTTATCGATTATTGTGCCTGTAACGCAAAATAGTTTCCTCCCACAAATTTGCGCCCGAAAGGTCGGGATGCAAAAATAAGACATTACATTTAAGAACTAAAATTAAATGACTACTTTTTGGCTTTTTTTTACAAGAACTTTTTATCAAACATCAATGGGAGCAAATTTTTTAAGGATGACGATTTGTAAACTTCACCAATTTCTCCCATAAAATAAATTTCTATCGGAGTGTCTTGTTTTATCTCATATTCTGCTATTGATTGTCGGCAAGATCCGCAAGGTGGAATAGGGGCAGCAGTCTGATTAGTGTCTGAAGCTGCTGTAATTGCCATTTTCAGGATTTTTGCTTCTGGATAAGTGCTTCCGGCATAAAAAATAGCAGTTCGTTCAGCGCAAAGTCCCGATGGGTAAGCAGCATTTTCTTGATTTGAACCTAAGATTACTTTTCCGTTGTCTAAAAGTAAAGCAGCGCCAACTTTAAACTGTGAATAAGGGGCATAAGCTTTTTTTCTGATTTCTACAGCTTGATTCATTAAATCCTGAATTTCGGCTGGAAGTTCATTTAAATTATCAAATATTGTAAATGAAGAGGTTATATTAATTTCTTTCATCTGTTTATAAGGGAAAAAAAATCCAAATTCCTAAAATGCCGGAATTTGGATTGAGTTATTTCTATTTTAATCTTTTCTCTTTAGTAATTATCGTATTTGTCTCCAAAGTTAAACGTTAAAGAGAAACGAAGTGTATTTTCTAAAGGGTTTTTTATTTTTGAAGCTGAGAATAAGTACGAAACATCAATTTTCATGATATTGTATTTAAACCCTGCTCCTAAAGAGAAAAATTGCTTAGCACCTTTCTCTGGGCTTTCGTGGTAATATCCTAAACGGAAAGCAAAAGCATCTTGATACATGTATTCTCCAGCAATGCTATAAGTTACCTCTTTCATTTCTTCTTTAAATCCGCCTGGAGCATCTCCAAAAGATTTAAACATTCCTTCAAACCAGCCAATATCGTTATAATTTCTATATCCGATATCTGTTGCTTCTTGTTGAGAAATATCTTCAGGATCATCAAAATCTCCGTCGCCATTTACATCAACAGGTGTTCCGATTCCTGGAGGGGTTGGAACTAGAAGTTTAGTAAGCTCGGCACTTAAGGTAAGTTTGTTGTAATCGTCAAAAATAAAATCAAATCCTCCTCCTAATCTTAAATTGGCAGGCAAGAAGTTTGAGCTTATATCGTCGTTATCGTAACTGATTTTTGGCCCCATATTCTGAAGGTTGACACCAGCTCTCCATCTTCCATTGAAATCTCTATAAGCAATTTCTTCTGATTGGTAAAAAGCGGCTACGTCAACTGCAAATGAGCTAGCAGATGTAGCATCAACTTCTTCTGAAGCGACTTTTAGGTTTGAATTAATAAAACGCGCAGCTACTGCCATAGAAAATCGATCGCTTAATTTAAGTGAATACGATCCGTCTAAAGCAAATTCGTTTGGATTTACTTCTCTTACGGCTTCATTTGGATCTCCAGTGTATCTTAGTTCGATTCCCCCAAAACCAAAATAGCGAAAACTTCCTGCAAATGCGCTTCGTTCGTTGATTTTGTTGTAATACGTAACCTGACCCAATGAAATATCATTGGCAAGATCTGTTAAATAAGGGGTGTAGCTAATAGAAAGACCTTGCGCATCTTCAGAAAATGCATACTTTGCAGGGTTCCATTGTTGTGAGAAAACGTCAGCAGAAGTGGCTACTCCTTGATCTGCTAAACCAGCTGCTCTAGCATCAGCAGCAACTAATAAAAAAGGTACTCCAGTAACGATAGGCCTTGATTCTTGGGCCTTTGAGGTGTAAATGCTAAAAATACAAATTAGTAAAAGTGATAGTTTTTTCATTTATGGGACTTGTGTTTTGGTGATGCAAATATATATAATATTATAGGATAACAAGCTTTTCGTATTTTTCTGCCTTTTTATTTGTTAAATTTGATTTTACAGTCAGTTTGTAAATATACACTCCTTTTCCGATTCTATCGCCAAAATCATCTCTTCCATCCCATGTTATTTCTCTTGATAAAAAACCTTCTGTAGTAACGGTTTGATTTTTTGTCCAAACTACTTTTCCTGTAATAGTCATTACCTGAACCTGCACGTCTAATGGCTCATAAGGTCTGTTATGAGAAAACCAAAATTGTGTATAAGTTGAAAATGGATTTGGGTAATTAAGAACGTGTGATAATGTCAAAGAATCGTCTCCTACAACTGTAAATTGAATTTCACTCGTAACGGGATTGTTGTAAACATCCCAAGCAGTAAAACTTATGGTATGCAGTCCAGGAGCTAAATTTCGGAATGGGAAACGTAAATTTCCGTTGGTGTAATCATCTAATTTTGTTTGATAATAATCATTCAAAATATAGGGATTGCTTACGTCTCCATCTAAAATAGCGACAATATCATGGCCGATTCCGCTTGCTGTGTTGATCCCATTTTCATCTTCCAGAAAGGCCAAAAGAAATGGCGATTCATTTGTTATTCCTCCCGATACAAAAGTTTCATCGTTCATATATAACTTCACTTTTGGACTTATATTGTCCTGAGGTGCATTTTCGTTTATTCCCCCAATTTTGATGGTGTTGTTGTAGCCGGTTTGGTTTTCTAATGATTCATTTCTTTTCGAATAAAAGCTGATTCTTCCATTGTCTACAGGTATTCTGATGTCTCTGGGAACTACAAAACTAAATTCGAATTGTCCGTTGGTCACAGAGGCATTTCCTCTAAAAATGGTTTCTCCAAGAGTTTTAAATTGCATTGGAGGGCTAAAGCCGTCATTGTTTAAAGTAGTATTTGTAATTAATTTATCGAAAATAGCAGTAGCCAATTCTCCGTTATAATTGCTTAATAAAGTGTTGTTTTCGTCTGTGATTTCTCCTGAAATTTTAATTTTTGATAATGATTTAAAATCAGGAATTGCTTGCGAAATCACAATGTCGTTTACTTTCGTTAAATTAATTCGTGGTTTTGGAATTGCTAGCATTAAAGCTGGATCTCCTATATAAAAAACAACATTGCTTGAAGAGCTCGGATTTTCATTTTTGGATATTCTTAAAGATTCTGCGATAGTATTGTATTGGTTTGAACCATAAGAAAGTAAGTTTTTGCTAATTGTTTTATTGAATTCTTCGGCATTTGTCTGTCCGATTTCTCTAACAGTGGTCAGCATTGAAATTGCGCCTCCTTTTGGATTCCAGTAAACATATTCGCCAGCTGTAGGTCTTGTTGGGTCGTCAAAACGTGAAAACTCACATGTGATGGTAATGAATAGTGGGTATTTGTACTGATTGGTAAGGTTTTGTCCGTCTGATTTCTCCCAAATTCTTTCACTGGCCAATCCGTCTTCGCCACCATGTCCTAAATAATTAAATATAAGAGCACCTTTTTCAAAAGCATTAAAAAAATCGGTTCTTGCTTTCGGATATCGCGATCCACCTGCGGAAGCTTCTTGAGTATAAGCGTCCAAAAATATTTTATCAATATTGAAAAAAGGTTTTTCGGTCGCGATTTGATCTGCAAGGGCATTTTGGTTTGCTTGTAAAGTTTGATCGCCTGATCTGTCAGAGTCATCGCTAATTAAAACAACATTATTTCTCCAGTTTCCATAAGATTTTGTGTCATGGTATTCTATGATTTTGTTGACCATTTCCTGAGCTTGTGCATTGTCTGAAACCAGCATTCTTCCTAAAGCAATATCAATCCCGGCAAGAGAAGGAATGATAACTCCTTCGTTGGCGTCCATTAATCCGTAGAAATCATCAGAAGGAAATGAAGCTTCTCCCACAGTATTGCTTATTAGAGACTGATATATAGGTACAATGTTAGTGTTGTTCGAAATTCTGTCTTTATAATCATATGAAGCATCTCCAAATAAATTTAAATAGCGTATTCTTTTGTCTGATGAAGAAGCATTGTCGTAAATATATTTAACACAGTTTCTAATGGCTGCAATATCTTGTTTGCCAGAAGAAAATTCTTGATAGATGTTTTCCAAAGAAATAACTTTTACGTTTAAACCAGAGTTTGTTCTATGAAAATTGGCTAATCTTTCTGCTTGAGAAGCTAAAGACTTTGGCGTCACTATTATATAATCAATGTCCTGAAAAGCGTTTTGGCTGTTTCTAAAAAGTGTTCCTTTTAAATTCTGATTGGCAATTTTTGACTGATTTTCTTTTAACGGAGCATAATAATCAGAAGGATCTATCGCAATATATTTTCTAACCTCTCCTAAATTAGCTTTAAAACTAAAAGAAGATTGATTGGCGGTTTCGACTTTAGAAACATTATATAGGTCTGTAACGTCCCAGATTTGCGCTATTCCTGATGCGTTTCCAATAGTATAATTAACAATTCCAGCTGTGGAGCCTGCAGCATTGTATTGAAAGTGAAATTGTTTGCCTATACCTAAAAGTTTTCGTTTTGCAGTTAGATTGATGTAGTCCAGATAACCTTTTGATCCTGGAACGCCATTATTATTATAGGTAAGTTTTATTTTGATATTATCTGTTCCGGTAAATTGAGTATTTGCAGGAAGTTTGCCTGTTGTGTATTTGGTATCAGAATTGGCTATTAAAGGAGAAAAACTTATAGTTCCTGCGTTTTGTCCGTTTGCTGTTATGGCAAAAGAAGTAGAGGTTAAAGATGCCGCTGCAGCACTAACTTCTATTTTTACAGGAACAGAAGTGTCAAGATTTGGAAAACTAAAGGAGAATTCTTGTTCTTGATTTATATCAAATGATTCTCCGAGCCATTGACGGCCAAGATGAACAATGTTGGTTTGGTCAATTTCGTGGTATTGATAGTCATCAAACGTGTTTAGTTCTAAAGTACTATTTCCTGTTGGCAGATTTAGGTTTTGAATTCTTTTTCCGTCGCCTCCCGAAGCTGTTATATAATAATAGGACTTAGTGTCGTATAAGTTTAAATTGGTCTGGCTTTCTTGGTTCCAATTTTCAATTCCTTCCGCATAAAAAAGAATGTAATCTTCATTGTTAAAAACGCCATCATTTTCTCCAGCTATCTGTATGGCATTTTCGGTCAAATCATCTGGATAATAAGCGCTGTTGGCAAGAGGAAGCATTCTTCCGCCATTGCCGTAGATTTTTATTCTTCTCGGATCAACTTTAGAGGGATCAAATCCTAAACTTTGCAAAAAAGATCTGTTGATTCTGTAAACGCCTGATTTCTGAATGTAAAACCGATACCAGTCGCCAGAAGCTAAAACAGAATTTACTATTGCTGCCGGTTTTTGAAATGAAGAACTTGAAGCAGTTCGCGCGTTTGAATTGCTAATAAAGTAAGAGAAGGACTTTATGCGTTTGTAGCTGTTTCCTTCCTTAATTATAGGAGACAAAGAAAGAAAAGAATATTTTATATCTCTTGCATTTGTAACTATTATCGATTCATTTGGCTTTTCGGGAATATTTTCAGGTGCTAAATCGCCTAAATCAGCTCTCGAAATCGACTCAAAAATGACATTGCTGATCTGCACCAAACTGCTGCTTGAAACGCCAGCCTGATTTAAGTTTTGAAGCAACGTTATGCTTTTTTTTGTAATGTCGAAGCGAAAACTGCTTCCTGAGAAGTGCGGAATTATAAATTTGTTTTCGCCATAATTTACTTCTTTTTTATTTTGCCAATCGATTGTAATCGTCCCATTTAGCTGTGAAAATGAGAGAATTGGAATTAAAAAAATGTAAATTAGAAATGCTTGCTTCATCTGTTAAAAAGGCGAAATTTAATTAAAAAATAATTAGTAAGTAAAAATATAGTATTTCATGTTATAGTAATAATAAAAAGTATATTTTTGCGTTCGTAACTAAAGGTTATTTTCTGGTAAAAAACAGCTAAATAAAATTATTAGAACAGATGTTGCCAATTAAATGTTAATTATTATATTGCAGCACCTAAATTTATCACCTAAGAATGAGTATGAAAGTAAACAAAATTGTAGTCTTGCAGTTAATGATGTCAATGGTATTGATGTTGGGCACGGCTAGTTGTAGCAAAAAATCGAGTTCCACTCACGCTTCTAGAGCTACTGGCTGGGATGTAGATAGTCAGAATGGAACTGCTGCCAGAAATGCAGGTAAAAAACAACAGGCTGGCCCTGGTTTAGTTTTTGTTGAAGGAGGTACGTTTACTATGGGTAAAGTACAGGATGATGTTATGCATGATTGGAATAACACGCCAACTCAACAACACGTTCAATCATTCTATATGGATGAAACTGAAGTTACGAACGGTATGTACTTAGAATACCTAGAGTGGTTAAAGAAAGTTTTCCCACCAACAGAAGAAAATTACAAAAACATTTACGAAGGAGCATCTCCTGATACATTGGTGTGGAGAAATCGTTTAGGATACAACGAAACGATGACTAACAACTATTTAAGACACCCATCTTATGCTAACTATCCTGTAGTTGGTGTTAACTGGATTCAAGCAGTTGAGTTTAGTAAATGGAGAACAGACCGTGTAAACGAGGCTGTTTTAGAGAAAAACGGATATCTTAAAAAAGGAGCTAAAACAAATGATGTTAATGCTGAAAATGCATTTAATACTGAAGGATACTTGATGTCTCCAAGTACATCACGTGGTGCAAGTGAAGAAATCGTTTTAAAGAAAAATCCAACGGGGAGAAGACCTAAAGCTGGTAAAGACGGTGTTGTGCCAGAAGAGAAAAATGTTTACGCACAACGTTCATCTGGAATTATTTTACCAGAGTACAGACTTCCTACTGAAGCTGAATGGGAATATGCAGCTGCTGCTGATGTTGGACAAAGAGAATACAATATCTACAAAGGACAAAAGAAATATCCTTGGTCTGGAGATTACACACGTTCTAACAAACGTAAAAACAAAGGTGATCAATTGGCTAACTTTAAACAAGGAAATGGTGATTACGGTGGAATTGCAGGTTGGTCAGATGACGGAGCAGATATCACAAATGCTGTGAAAAGTTATGCGCCAAACGATTTCGGTCTATATGATATGGCAGGAAACGTTGCAGAATGGGTAGCTGACGTCTACAGACCAATTATTGATAATGAAGCAAATGATTTCAACTATTACAGAGGTAACCAATATGCTAAAAATAAAATTGGTAAAGATGGTAAAATTGAAATTGTTACAACGGCTACAATTAAATATGATACTTTAAGTAACGGTAAAGTGATTGCAAGAAACCTTCCAGGCGAAATTGCTCAAGTGCCAGTTGACGAACAAGAAACGTATTTAAGACAAAATTTCAGTACAAGCGACAACATCAACTATAGAGATGGTGATAAGCAATCTTCTAGATTTTTTGATTTTGGTGATTCAGAGTCTGGACCTAAAGCAGATCAGGCAATGTACAACTCTCCTAAACACAATGTTACTACAGACAGTTTAGGAAAAATGATCAGAAAATATGATAACTCTAGTAAACGTACAACTTTAATCGATGATAAAGTAAGAGTTTACAAAGGAGGTTCTTGGAGAGATAGAGCTTACTGGTTAGATCCAGCTCAAAGAAGATACTTCCCTCAAGATATGGCAACTGATTACATTGGTTTCAGATGTGCAATGTCTAGAGTAGGTTCAAAATCTGAAAAAAGAAAATCTCCTAGAAACTAAGATTTAGGAATTCAAATAATAAAAATTCCAAATTCCAAAAGCTGAATATTCAGTCTGGAATTTGGAATTTTTTTATTGTTTTTTTTCTACTTTTATGACTTATTAAAAAATATATAAATGAATATTCAAGACATTCATAACTTGTTTTTACAGTGCAGTTCTCTGTCTATTGATACAAGAAAAATCGAGAAGAATTCGATGTTTTTTGCTATTAAAGGGGAGAATTTCGACGCTAATACATTTGCTAAAGAAGCATTAGATTTAGGCGCTTTATTTGTTGTTATTGACAACGAATCTTATTTTATTGATGATAGAACCATTTTGGTAGAAAATAGTCTGCAAACACTTCAGGAGTTGGCAAAATTTCACAGGAATTATTTAGGGCTACCAATTGTTGCTTTAACAGGCAGTAATGGAAAAACAACGACAAAAGAATTAATTAATGTTGTGTTGTCAAAAAAGTTTAAAACAAAAGCGACTATTGGCAATTTAAATAATCATATTGGAGTGCCATTGACTTTGCTTTCTTTTACCAAAGAAACGGAAATTGGAATTGTCGAAATGGGCGCTAATCATCAAAAAGAAATCGAGTTTTTATGCCAGATTGCACAACCCGATTTTGGCTATATAACTAACTTTGGAAAAGCACATTTGGAAGGTTTTGGAGGAGTTGAAGGAGTGATTGCAGGTAAAAGCGAAATGTACCAATATCTTGCGACAAACCAAAAAACTGTTTTTGTAAATCTGGAAGATCCTATTCAGATAGAAAAATCTAAAGGAATAAAATCATTTACTTTTGGAGTAAAAAAAGAAAATGCAGATTTGAATATTCAGAATATTACCGCAAATCCTTTTGTTGCTATTGATTATAATGATTTCTCAATTGAATCGCATTTAATTGGGCTTTATAACGCCAATAATATTAATGCGGCAACGGCGATTGGAAAATACTTTAATGTAAAAGAAAGCGATATAAAGAGCGCTATCGAAAATTATATTCCGGCAAACAATAGGTCTCAGATGATGCAAAAAGGTTCAAATGAGATTATTTTAGATGCTTATAATGCTAATCCGAGCAGTATGGCTGTTGCGATTACTAATTTCTTGCAGTTAGACAAGAAAAATAAGATTATGATTCTTGGAGATATGTTCGAATTGGGAGACGAAAGCCTTTATGAACATAAAGTTATAGTTGATTCTTTGGAAAGTCAGAATGAAGCTCAATGCTTTTTATTAGGAAAATCTTTTTTTGCTAATAAAATTTCTAATGAAAACATTCAGTTTTTTGAAACATTCGATGCTTTTGCTGAATTCCTTAAGACCTTCAAATTTGATTCTAATATGATATTAATAAAAGGTTCGAGAGGTATGGCCTTAGAGCGAACTTTAGATTATATTTAAAAAAAGTAAAGCCATTCAGTATTTGAATGGCTTTGTTTTTATATGCTCATTAAAAATCCAATTAGGTTTTCTTTTTTGTTTAATCCTAATTTCTTTCTTAAACGGTAACGGGCCAACTCAACCCCACCTGTCGAAATGTTCATAATTTCGGCTATTTCTTTTGTAGACATATTCATTAATAAATAAGTCGATAAATCCAATTCTCTAGGTGAAATAGTCGGATACTGTCCTTTTAGTCGCTTCAGAAATTCGAAATGAACGTTTTTAATGTGTTTTTCCAAGTCTTTCCAACTCTTGTCAGTATTTACTTCTTTTACTATACTTTTATGAAGTTTGCTAAACTCAGCTTTAGTGTTTTCATCTAATATTCCAGTATCAATATCTTTCAGTTTATGAATAATTCCGTTTAATACTTTGTTCTTTTTTACTACCTGTAAGGAGTTGTTTACTAGTTCTTTATCTTTTGCAAGGATCTTGATTTGAAGTTTGTCGTTTTTAAGCTTCTCAATTTCTTTCTCCAAGTCATGTTGTTCATGTCTAATTTTAGATTCTTTTTCGAGATACAATCTTCTTTGTTCTATAGTTTCATAATACCTATTTTTTCTAATCTTTAATTTAATTCTAACGGAAATTAAATACGCGCCCAATAAGATGAGTACCAAGTAAAATAAATAAGCCAAAAAGTGTCTGTACCAAGGAGGAGATACTGTAAATTCAACTTCAGTAATATTCGATTCGATACCATAACTGTTTCGTGCTCTTAATTTCATTACATAATTGCCTTCTCTCAAATTGGTATATTCTTTTATGGCTGTAGATGACCAGCCGCGCCAATTTTCTTCAAAAGGTTCCAATTTATAAGAATACATTACATTTTCTTGATTTTCGTAAGTTGGCGACGCAAAGGTAAATTTGACGCGATTGTGTTTGTAAGGTATGCTGTATGATTCTAGTTTACTAGTTAGATTTCCAGTTAAAATGGTGTCTCCAGGGTTGGTAAAGCTTTCAATAAAAGCTTTAGGTTTTGTCATAAAAGTGTTTGGAATAGTCGAATTATAATGCGCCAAACGATCTGTTAATCCTATAAAGATGTTTTGAGGATCTATGGCATTTACAGAAATATAATTGTTTACCAAATTCCCTGTTAAGTTGGAGAATATGGCCTGTTTCTTAGTAAAAGTCCCGTTTTTATTTTTTACTAATACACCAAGCGATTCATTAAACGCATACCAGAGATTTCCGGCTGAATCTTCAATTAAAGTGTTGATGGTTGGGATTCCGTTGAATAAATTGGTGATTTTTTTATCTTCAAAAAATGCTTCTTGCTCGACAGAATACCTGTAAAAATGATTTTTTACTTGAAAATATACTTTGCCGTTAATGTTTTGAAGACTGTTAATTCCTTTAAATTTTTCTGATATATTGACGTGTTTTTTGATGAAATCAAACCTTTGTAAATCTTCAGACAATTTTACTTGATACAGAAAAGGGTTTTTCTTAAGCCATAAATAGTTTGCATCTATTTCTACAGAAAAATTGTTAGTTGTTTCATCAAAACCCTTCACTTGATGTAAGTAGTCGTATCCAGTTGCGGACCTCTTGAAAACTGAAAATCCGTTATAACTTTCGCCTATTATATAGTTTTCATGATCCGGTATTTTTTTAAACCCGAAATAACCTTTATTGTCAAGTATTTTCGAAACTCTGTTGTTTTCAATAATTAACGCTCCACTATTACTAGCGCATATTAAGACATTATTTAAAACTTGAATATTCCAAACTTGCGAAATTGTTCCTTCAACTCTTGTAAACGGACTATCTTTAAATGAGCCTCCCCAAGCGTGATAGAATAATCCTTGGTTTGTAGCCACATAAAGATTTCCATTATGCGTTGTTGATGCGTATACTGTCCCGATGTTATAACTGTAATCAAAATAAGAAAAAGGCGAATTTTCATTTATAAAAGTAATACCATTGTCGAGTCCAAGCCAGATATTGCTTTTCTTGTCAACAAAAGATGCTAAAATAGTATTGTTTTGGATGCCTTTTTGACGATTTAGATGCTGAATTATTTTTCCGTTCAAATCACAAATAATCGCACCGTCTAATACCGAATTAAGTATTATAAACTTGTTTTTGATGATAGCTCCTCCTAGAGATGTGTTTTTCTTAATAAATTCGTTAGCCTCAGTTGCCCATGGCTTGATAATGCCATTTTCTGACACGAAAAGCCCTTTTTCTAAAGTAGCATATAACAATCTGTTATTTGATAATGGAAAAAGAGACCATATCTCCTTATCGTTAAAAACAGTAGTGCCTTTTATTGCGGTGAGCTTTCTGTTTTTGTATTCAAGCACACCTAATGTTTTATCCTGAAAATATAGACGATTGTTTACTAAGAATGAAAACTGAAATTTATGGGGAGCAGTAAGTGTAGTAACTTTTTCATTTTTTAGAAAAAATACTTTGCTAAAGGATTGAAAGATAATTTCGCCATTAAAAATGTGTATTCTCCAGATGAGATTAATATTTTCCTTATCTATCGGACTTAATAAATTATATAAAGAATGATATTTTAAAATACCTTTTTCATCGGTTTTAAAATATCCGAATTCATTATTTCCGCCTACAAATATTCTTCCTAAAGCATCGATTTTCAGGCTTCTAATCTCAGATTTGTTGGGCAAAGAATACTTATGCCAATTTGAACCGTCAAATTGGATCAGACCGCTATTGTTTGCGAAATAAATGTTTCCATTTTTATCCTGATCTATACTCCAGTTTTGAGTACCACCTTTATATTCTGATCTTTTATAGTTTTTTATATCTGGAATTCCTATATTTTTTACCTGAGAAAAACTTTTTGTTTGTAAGAAAAATAACAAAAATAATGTGAAGGATCTAACTACGGATTTCATAAAATTTTAAATATATTTTTATTATAAATGCTTTATTTTGATTTTAGATTGTTGATTTATCAAACAAAATAAATCGTGTTTTTTAAATTATTTTTAATTTATAGCGTATTACTTGCTGTTAAAGCAATGTAATATACGTTTTTTTTAATTAACATTTTTGTAACATTTTTTTTTCAAAATTAAATTGTTGTAAATTAAATAATTAGGTAATAAATGTTGTGTTTTTGTAGTGTGTTAAAATTTAGTTTGAAGTGTTTTTGTAAAGAATTTTAATAGAATGCTTATTAAAATTTAACATTATAATTGCATCAAATTACTAATTAATTAACCAAAATTTTTAGAAAAATGAAATTAACAAAATTATTTATTTTTTGTATTTCGTCTTTGCTGTTTTCAGCTGTTGCATTTGCTCAGGATGTGACAGTAAATGGAACCATTAATGATGAAAGTGGATTGCCCGTCCCAGGAGCGACGGTTTTAGTAAAGGGAACCAATAAAGCAACTGCATCTGACTTCGATGGGAAATTTCAGATCAGCGCTCCTTCAAATGGGGTATTAGTTATTAGTTTCGTTGGTTTTAATACACTAAATGAGGCTATTAATGGAAGGACAAAGATGAATGTGCTTCTTACTGCAACATCTCAAAACTTGAATGAAGTTGTCGTAGTAGGTTATGGTACTCAGAAAAAAGGTCTCATTACTGGTGCTTCAACAAATCTTAAAGGAGAAACGATTAAGGAGTTAAATACAGGATCTGCTATGGAGGCACTTCAAGGTATTGCTCCCGGTATTAGTATTACAAGAACAAATGGCTCACCTGGGGCTGGTACTAAGGTAACTATTCGTGGATTGGGTACGAATGGAAACTCAAATCCGTTGTACATTGTTGATGGTATTTCTGTTGGTAATATTGATTATTTGAGCCCTTCAGATATTGAATCTATTGATGTATTAAAAGATGCGGCTTCTGCAGCTATATATGGATCTAGAGCGGCTAATGGAGTTGTATTGGTTACGACAGTAAAAGGTAAAAAAGGTAGAGCTGCAAGAATTACTTATGACAGTTATTTTGGTATTCAAAATATCTATAAAAACTTAGATCCTTTGAATGCGCAAGAGTATATGTACATTATGGATGAAGGAAGAGTAAATGATGGGTTGCCTCGTCAAGATTGGCAAAAACTTTTGACTAATAATTCATGGTTAAACACTCAATTTCCTGGCGCTGGTACTCAATTAGGAAATGAGATTTGGCAGAAATTACAAAATGGATGGACAGGTACAAACTGGATTAATGAAATGAGTAAAAAAGATGCTCCGATCATGAATCACTCTCTTAACATCACTGGGGGTAGCGAGGACATAACTTACGCTTTTGGAGTTTCTTACTTCGAGCAAGATGGTATTATTGGTGGAGATTTAGTAGATGCAGGTTTTAAAAGACTTACAGCAAGATTAAATACTCAAATGGTTCTTAAAAAGAATGATAGCCATAGCATCATTACTGTAGGAGAAAATGTTACTTACACTAATTCTCAAAATAGAGGGGTTTCTAATGGTAATATTTATGGCAATGATTTGCATAACGCATTAACTGCAAATCCATTACAGCCAGCTTATTGGCAGACTTCAATTGACAGAAATATTGATAAATTTGGTTTTACTCCAACTTTAGATGGTATTTCTACAGGCCAAACAAATCCTTTAGCGGTAATGTTTTATAGAAGTAATTATAATTATCCAAAAGATAATAGAATTACAGGAAATGCCTTCTTAGAAATTGAACCGATTAAAGATTTGAAATTTAGAACGGTTTATGGTATTGATTCTTGGTTTGGATATGGTAGATCTATGAACCCAACATATAATTTGGGTGTGCTTTATCAAGATTATATCAATGGTGCATCTCAGTATTCTTATATTGGAGCTAATTCAACTTGGACAAATACGGTTTCTTATAAAAAACAATTTGGAAATCATAATATTTCTGCTGTTGCAGGAACTGAGTTAATTCAATATTTGGTGAACAACAATGTTAGTGGTTCTAGAAACAATTTAACATTTGGTGAAGATCCGCAATATGCTTACTTAAACAACACAGCTCCAAAAACAATTAATGATATTGGAACTAATGGAATGGACACTTCAGCTGGTGGAGGTGGTATTATGTCTTATTTTGCTAGAGCACAATACGATTATAAAGAAAAATACCTTCTTTCAGCAACAATACGTGCCGATGGTTCTTCTAACTTTGCTGAAGGCAAAAGATGGGGGTATTTCCCTTCTGTTTCTGCAGGTTGGGTAGTTACAAAAGAAGATTTTATGGATAGCTCTTCAAAATGGCTTAATTCATTAAAATTGAGAGGAAGCTGGGGGCAAAATGGTAACCAAGATATTCCTAACTTTTATTACTCTTCAAATATTGCGTATGTTTTTCCTGGATACTTTTTTGGAGATACAAAACCAATTTCTGGAACTACAGCTTATCCAGCTAGAGTAACAAATCCAGATTTAACTTGGGAAACATCAGAGCAATTAGATTTTGGTCTTGATGCAAGTTTTTTTGATTCAAGATTAAATGTGACTTTAGATTGGTATAATAAAACTACTAAAGACTGGTTAGTTCTAGCAGCAGGAAGAGGAACAGATGGAGCTGCACCTCCTTATTTTAATGGTGGAGATATCGAAAACAAAGGTTTTGAGTTTTCTGTAAATTGGAATGATAAAATTGGAGGCTTTAAATATGGAGCTACTGTAAGTGGTGCATTCAATAAAAATAAAGTTACTAGAATTGCAAATGCTGACGGAATATTACATGGTCCTTCTAACGTATTGTCTCAAGGAACAGGAGAAATCTCACGAGGTAAGGTAGGTTACCCATTAGGTTATTTCTACGGCTTTAAAACAGCAGGAATTTTGCAAAATCAACAAGAAGTTAGTGAATATGTTGGTCCAAATGGACAACCTTATTTTAGCGATCAACGTCCTGGTGATGTTCGTTTTGTTGACCAAAATAATGACGGTGTTATCGACGAAAGCGATAAAGTTTACCTAGGGAATCCAAATCCAGATTTTGAATTAGGGATTCAGTTAAATTTTGAATACAAAAATGTTTACTTGAACACTACTATGGCTGGTAAATTTGGTATGCAAGTTATGCAGTCATATAGATCTTTTGCGGATAGTCCTGCTCAAAATTATACTTCTGATGTTTTTGATCGTTGGCATGGAGAAGGTACATCTACTAAAATGCCTAGATTAAGTGCCACTTCAAATAGAAACAGCAATTATGTGTCAGATATTTATATGCAAAATGCAGATTATTTGAGAATAAACAACTTAACGTTAGGTTATAATTTCAACGAAATATTTAAAGATTTCAAGTTCATCTCAAATCTTAAATTTTATGTTGCAGTAAATAACCTATATACATTTACTAAATATGATGGTATGGATCCAGAAGTTCGTTGGTCAGGAGATAATACAAATGCTCCTTGGGCTTCAGGAATTGATTTAGGTTTGTATCCACAAGCTAGAACGGTGATGTTTGGTTTAAGTGCTGATTTTTAATATAAATACAATTACAATGAAAAAAATAAAATATTTAGTAGCGATTTCGGCTGTATTTATTGTAGCGAGCTGTGATGATTATCTTGATACTGATAATTTGACAGAAAAGAGTTTAGAGAATTTTTATAAGACACCTCAAGATATTGAAGAAGCAACTGCTGGAGTTTATAACGCTATTTATACAAATAATGTGCATAGTGAGGAGCAGATTGCAGCCAATCTTATGGATAATATGATGTTAGGAGGAGGAGGTCCTGATGATAAAACAGCTAAATGGGTTGATAATTTTGAAGATCCTGTAGATGATACCTATTTAGATATGTGGGTTCAGTCTTATAGAGGTATTGCGAGAACAAATGCAATTATAGAGAAAACGCCTCTTGCAGATTTTAGCACTTATTTTAATACTCCTGCTGAAGCTGATCAATTTAAGCAACAAGCAATTGGAGAGGCTTATTTTATGAGAGCATTTTTCTACTTCAGATTAGCTAAGTTTTTTGGAGGAGTTCCATTAATCATAACTATTGATGGGAAAAAAGATGGGCCAAGAAATACTTATACTGAAACATTTGCACAGATTGCATCAGATTTAAAAAAGGCAATAGAAATAATGCCAGCCACGCCATTTCCAAGTATTCCAACATCGAGATATGGTCATGCTAATAAATGGGTTGCAGAAGCTTATTTAGGACGTGTATTTCTCTTTTACACAGGTTATATGACAAATATGGAGAAACAAGCTACTGAGGAATTGCCTTTGGCAGAAGGAGGATCTTTGAATGCAACACAAGTAGCAAGTTATTTAACTGACTGTATGACTAATAGCGGACATGCTCTGGTTCCTGATTTTAGAAATCTTTGGCCTTACTCTTATGTTAATAAAGCTTCTGGAAATAATGTTTTGCCATGGGCTGCAACAGAAGGTTTGTCATGGGTAGGACAAGATGGTGTTAGTCCAACATTTGGAACTGGAAATTATGAGACAATGTTTGTTCAGCGTTTCTCTTTTGGAGATTGGTCTTGGACAAATGGTAATATTTATACTAATAGATTATGTCTGTTCTCTGCATTACGTGGTAATTCATTAGTGCCATTTGGAGAAGGATGGGGCTGGTGTACAGTAAATCCAAGTTTATACAGTAACTGGGAAGAACGCGATCCAAGAAAAAGAGGCTCTATACTTGAAGTAGGTAAAGCAGATCAAGGAACAGCTGGTTACGCGCAAGATAAAGGAGATCATGAGACAGGATATTTCAATAAAAAATATATTTCTCTACAATACCCTAATGCAGGTGGAACTACTGTCGGAATGTTTGTTCAATTGTACAACTGGTCTAATACTGATATGCAATTAATGCATGCGCAAGATTTTATCTTTATGCGTTACGCAGATGTATTATTGATGCATTCTGAGATTACTAAAACAGCAGCAGGATTAAATGCAGTTAGAGCAAGAGCAAAACTGGATCCAGTTGGATATTCACTTGAAAACATTAAAGCAGAGCGTTTGCATGAATTTGCTTTCGAAGGATTGCACTGGTTTGATTTAATTCGTTGGGGAGATGTTGATAATGCGTACAATAGCATGATTCCAGTTAGAAATTCAGGTACTGCAGCAAATTACAGCGTAAAATATAGACCAGAGACTAAAGGTTTGGTTTCTATGCCTGAAACAGAACTTAGACTATCAAATGGAGTTTATACACAAAATCCAGGGTGGTAAAATTTAACAATATTAATATAGATAAATATGAAAATCAATAAAATATTATATCTTCTTTTGGCTCTTTTTACGTTGACTTTTTCAGCATGTGACCCAATAGTAGATGAACAGCATTTAACGAATTCTACTGACGTTGCTGGAGTTGAATTAGTAGCTACTCAAAGTACGCCAGGTGGAAATAAGATCACTCTTAATATGACAACTCTGGGTGTGACTGGATATTGGGATTATGGTTTAGATAAAGCGCTAACAAATGAAGTAACGTTTGTTTATCCTATTCCAGGAAAAGCGACATTTACTTTTGTTGGAACTCTAGGTGCTGAATTTTTTACTAAGACGATTGATGTTCAAATTGATCAGTTAGACACTCCTTTAGAGCAAGACTGGTATGATTTAGTTGGAACTAATACGGCAGCTGGTAAAACGTGGGTTTTTGATGGTACGCAAGGTTCTGGAAGATTCTGGTGGTTTATGTCTCCAAATGGAAGTGCTGAAAGTGCTATGACAGCTTGGTGGAATGCTGGGGATTGTTGTCCTCCAAGTGATGCATTAGGGAAAATGCATTTTGATCTAGATGGAGCAGCAAATTACAACCATTATGAAACAGCAAGTGCTACACCGACAAAAGGAAGCTTTAAACTGGATATCAAAAATAAACAGTTGACTATCATAAATTCAAAAATGTTAGGTTCAGCTGCAGGAAATGCTGATGGTGTTTATACTATCGTAAGTCTTGAAGAAGACAAGATGATTCTTTATTTAAGTAATAGTGAAACATATGGAACAGGTTGGACGTTTGTTTTCAAACCTGAATAATAATATTTTGTGTTAGTTATTTCGAAAAAGGAAGACTAAAAGATTCCTTTTTCGAATTTCAAACATCTTATGCTTCGTTACGAATAAAACGTAAGTGTATTCTGAAGATTTAAACTATGGTTAGTTTAAGTTAAGTTTATTGCCTGGGTAGCCCATAATTTCGATTATGGGCTATTTTTTGTTATAGTTGGAATAGTTAAATATACTGTAAAATATGCCTATAAAGAGAGAATGTAGAGGCAAAAGCTTTGCTCTAATTCAATTTCTGCACTGTATTCTGATACAATTCTATATTCTTTTCGTGTAGAGCAATACTAAAGAATTTGGGAAGTAAGCAGGATCCTTTTGCTGTCTCTTTTGAATGATTATTAGAAATTGTTTCTTCTCTTGTATTATAAGTTAATCAATCTTCTGGTAGGTCTTGAAATTTAGAATCTGATAGAAAGTGAACATGACTTCATTATTTGCATCAAAACTGACTTTTTTCTCCATTTTTTGAGGTGAATATTTTCAATTTTTTATTTATAAATCGCTACAAAAGTAAAATATTTCTTATAAATTTATCAAAAATAAGATTTTTCTTTCGATAAAAAATATTATCAATAATGTAAAAAAAGTAAGGTAAAAATATGATATTCTCTATTTTTTGATTTTTGTTAAAATTGAGCTTAATGTTATTGTAATTGTCTATATTATAGTTGTTTATGTTTTGGTTAGTACTACTATCACGTTGTAGTTTTAATAATTTTTAATAAACTTTTCATACAGAAATATAGTGTAGTGTTATTTTTTTAAATTAACTTTTCTTTAGTACTATTTTTTATTTTTTTAATTATTTAATAATCAAATAATTATGATTTTTTTGATGTGTTTTTATAATATTATTTTTTTCAATTTGATGTGTTTTTGTAGTGACTTTAAGATGTGAAAAGTGAAAATTTAATTTTAGTATTGCATCAAATTACTAATTAATTAACCAAAATTTTTAGAAAAATGAAATTAACAAAATTACTTGTTTTTTGTATTTCATCTTTGTTATTCTCGGTTATAGCTGTGGCTCAGGATGTCACAGTAAATGGAATAATTAATGATGAAAGTGGTATGCCTGTTCCAGGTGCAACAATTTTATTAAAAGGTACTACAAAATCTACTGCGTCAGACTTTGACGGGAAATTCCAGATTCAAGCGCCTTCAAACGGATCATTAACAATTACGTTTATTGGTTATGCTACAGTAACTGAAGCTATAAACGGAAGAACAAAAATTACAGTTCAATTAAAACCAGAATCACAATCTTTAAATGAGGTTGTTGTTGTTGGATACGGTACTCAAAAGAAATCTGTTGTAACTGGAGCAATTTCTAGTGTGAAAGCATCAGATTTAGAAGATTTACCAATAACAAGGGTTGAACAATCTCTTCAAGGTAGGGTTTCTGGAGTTACCATCGCAGCAAATGCAGGACAGCCAGGGTCTTCTTCTACAATACGAGTAAGGGGTATTACTTCTTTTGGTAACAATGAGCCTTTATGGGTTGTTGATGGTGTAATTGTTGACTCAGGAGGAATTGGTTATTTGAATCAGTCGGATATTGCTTCTATGGAGGTTTTAAAAGATGCAGCGTCTCAAGCGATCTATGGTGCTAGAGCAGCAGCTGGGGTTATCCTTATCACAACTAAAAAAGGTAAATCTGGAAAAATGAGTGTAAACTATAATGGGTACACTGGATTTTCTGCAGCAGCAAGAAAACTTGATTTGTTAAATGCTACTGAGTATGCAACTATAATGAATGAAAGATATGCAAATGGTTATACAGATACTTCTAAACCGTACGATCTTCCATACAAAAACGTCTCTTCTTATGGAGCAGGGACAGATTGGCAAAAAACAATCTTCAATGATAACGCTCAAAGAACAGGTCATGAATTAAGTTTATCAGGAGGAAATGATGTATCTACTTTCTACGTTTCTTTTGGTTTATTAGATCAGGAAGGTATTGTAGCTACTCCAATTTCTAACTACAATAGAAAAAACATCCGTTTAAACTCAACACATAAAATTGTAAAAGGATTAACTTTTGGTCAAACTTTAGGTTACTCTCACGAAAAAACGGTTGGTATTGGAAATACAAATAATGAATATGGAGGGCCATTAAGTTCTGCTATCAATTTAGATCCAATTACACCGGCGATTGTTACAGATCCAGCTGTTGCAAATCAATCACCATATACTTTGGATTATGTTTTAAGAGATGTAAATGGAAATCCTTACGGAATTTCTCAAAAGGTAGTTCAGGAAATGAGTAACCCTTTAGCATACATTCAAACTAGATTAGGTAATTATGGATGGGCAGATAATTTTGTAGGTAATGCTTACTTAGAAGTAGAAGCGATTAAAGGTTTAAAATTTAGAACTACATTAGGGGGTAAATTGTCATATTGGGGCTCAGAAAGTTTTACTCCACAATATTATTTTAACTCTTCTACTATTAATGCAAAAAATAATTTGAGTAGAAATACTAATAAAGGTTTTGGATGGAACATTGAAAACACTGTTTCATATGCAAAGCAAATTGCAGATCACAACTTTTCAGTTTTAATAGGACAAGGAGCTTATGTGGATAATATCACATCGGGTTCTACAGTAACCTATTTTAATGTACCTTATACTAATTTTGATGAGGCTACTTTCCCGACCGATCATCCGCAGGACGACATTACAGCTTCTGCTTACAATGGTTATGAGCATAAAGTAACGTCATTATTTGCAAGAGCTAATTATGATTACAAAGAGAAATATTTATTTACAGGTATTGTACGTCGTGATGGTTCCTCTCGTTTTGGTCAAAATTACAAATATGGAACTTTTCCTTCATTCTCATTAGGATGGGTACCAACTAAAGAAAACTTCTGGCCAGAAAATAAGGTAGTAACGCAATTAAAGTTTAGAGGAGGATATGGAATTACAGGTAGTGATGCTATTGGAGATTTCAAATATTTAGCAACTATTGGTGCGGGACGAAATTATACTATTGGAAATCAAGGTTCAGTAGTTGTTGGTAATAGTCCAAATGCGCCAGCAAATCCAGACTTGAAATGGGAGGAAACTAGCCAAGCAAACGTTGCTTTTGATGTTACTTTCTTCAATGACTTATCATTAACGACAGATTTTTATATTAAAAAATCTACAGGTATTTTACAGGATATTGATTTACCTGGTCACGTTGGTAGTACTGGAAGACCTTCTGCAAATGTTGCTGACATGGATAACAAAGGGGTTGATTTAGAACTTTCTTATCGTAAAAAAATTGGTAAGGTTGGTTTAAACATTAGTGGAAACATTTCTTATTTAGAAAATGAAGTAACTAACTTAGGAAAAGATATTCAGTTTATTTCTGGAGATGCTACTTTCCAAAATATGGGTGCAGTAACAAGAACACAAGTAGGACAATCTTACAACTCTTTTTACGGATTTAAAACTCAAGGGATTTTTCAAAATCAAGCAGAAATCAATGCTTACACAAATGCTTCAGGTGGTTTAATTCAACCAGGTGCAAGACCAGGAGATTTCAGATGGCAGGATCTTAATGGAGATGGTACAATTACAGATGATGATAAAACTTTCATCGGAAGTCCACTTCCAAAATACACATATGGTTTCACAGTTAATTTAGATTATAAAAACTTTGATTTGTTAATCTTTACTCAAGGAGCGATTGGAAACAAAATTTTCCAAGGATTACGTCGTCTAGATATTACAGATGCTAACTACCAGACTTCTGCTTTAGGCCGTTGGACTGGAGAAGGATCAACTAATTCATATCCAATTTTATCAACTGTTGATAACAATAAAAACTTCTCAAGACCATCAGATTTTTATTTAGAAGATGGGGATTACTGGAGAATTAAAACAGTTCAAATTGGTTATAATCTTCCAAGTGATGTTGTGTCAAAAGCGGGTCTTTCAAAAACTAGGCTTTATTTAACAGGTGAAAATTTATTGACATTTACAAGATACTCTGGTTATGATCCAGAAATTGGTGGAGGAGTTATGGGTATTGATAAAGGTTATTATCCACAAGCTAGAACTATTATGGTAGGGGTTAATTTACAATTTTAAAATTAAAGATTATGAAAATTAAAAATATAAAATATTCATTCATTGCTGTTGGACTTTTGCTTCTTAGCTCTTCTTGTGGTGAAGATTTTTTAACAGTTGAACCTAAAGGACTTCCCTTAGTAGATAATTATTATAAAAATGAAGCAGAAGCATTTTCTGCGCTGGTTGCTGTTTATGATATTATGGGTAAACAATCTAAAGGTTTTGAAAACATGATCACTATGCTAAATGCTGGTTCAGATGATTTCTATGCCGGAGGAGGAGGGCCTGGTGATGGCGCTGGTATACATGCTTTTGATAATTATACACTTGACAAAATAAATATGCCAAGAAGTTATTGGGGTGATTTTTTTCAGGGAATAGCCAGAGCAAATATTTTATTGGTAAAATTGCCAGATGTGGATATGCCAGATACGAAAAAAGCGCGTTTTGCAGCAGAAGCAAAAGCATTGAGAGGATATTTCTATTTTGAGTTAGTAAGAACATTTAGAAATTTACCATTAATTCTGACTCCAATTTCGCCAGCGGAAGGGTATAAAGTTACTCAAGTTGCTCCAGAAGAAATTTATGCACAGATAGAAAAAGACTTAATAGAAGCAAAAGCAGTACTTCCTAGTAAAGTTGATGTTCCAACAGAAGGTGGTCGTCTTTCAAAAGGAGCAGTGCAAGCGCTATTAGGTAAAGTTTATTTGTACGAAGGTAAAAACTCATTAGCAGCTGCTGAATTTGCAGATGTAAATGGTACGCCTGGAGGAACTAGCATGTATGGTTACAAGTTGTTGACTAAATTCTCAGATTTATGGGTAATAAGTAACAAATTTAACTCAGAAGCTATTATCGAAATCATGCATACAGATAAAAGTAATGCAGATTGGGGATTCTGGGGCGGAGGCGCTGACGAAGGAAACTCAGTAAATATTATGGTTGGACCAAGGGGGTATACTAGAGGAACTAATTCGTCTGCACCAGATTATATTTCAGGATGGAGTTTTAATCCAGTTACTAAGAGCTTATATGATGCTTTAAAAGGAGATCCTCGTTTTGATGCCACAATTATGGATATGCTAGCCTTAAAAGCAGGAGGAGCAGAATATTCTACTGGAGATCAGGATACAGGATATTTCTTAAAGAAATTTATGCCTTTAAACTCAGATACATCTACAGGAGGAGGAGCTGCAGCCTTAAATTACAAACAAGATACTTATGCAATTCGTTTAGCAGATACTTATTTGATGGAAGCAGAAGCATTAGGAGGAACTGGGGCTAGGGCACAAGCTTTATTAGATGCTGTACGTGCAAGAGTTGGATTGGCTTCTGTACCAGTATCATTAGATGCAATCGCTAACGAGAGAAGGCTAGAATTGGCAGGAGAAGGACACCGTTGGTTCGATTTAGTTAGAACTGGAAAAGCGGCAACTGTTCTTGCTTCTAGTGGGTTCGTTGCTGGTAAAAATGAGGTTTGGCCTATTCCTCAAAAAGACCTAGAGAATACTCAGTTAGTTCAAAATCCTAATTACTAATTAGTTAATACAATATCATATGAAAATAAATTTAATAAAAAAACAAGGTCTTTTAGCGTTGTTTTTTATGGCGACAGTATTAAGCTTAACTAGCTGTCAACCTGAAGATTCCGTTGAGAATAACGGATTAACCAATGATAATGTCGATGCATCTTTTACAGTTACACCAGTTGAAGGAAAAGTAAATACTTATAAATTGGTGGCTCAGCCAAAAGGAGTTTTAAAATCATTATGGGATATAGGAGCAGGTACTTATTCAGGTAAAATGGAAGAAGAAATTTCTTTACCAGATGCTGGAACGTATACAATTGTGCATACTGCAATTGGTGCTGGAGGTGCGACAGCTACAAAATCACAAGATGTTGTAGTTGCTACATCAGATCCATTAAAAGGAAATTTAGTGCAAGGGGGAACTTTTGCAACTGTTGCAGATCAAGCAAAATGGACAGTTTTAAATCTTAGTTCTACAGGTGCCGCATTCTGGTCATTTGCTAATAACAGTGCAACTATTCACTCTCCAGGAGGATGGGCACAGGAAGGGATTTATCAAGCAATTGATGTTATAAAGGATAAAGAGTATACGATAGATATGAAAGTTTCTTCTACTAGTGGCTCTGATGAAACTTGGTTTGAAGTTTATGCTGGCAAATCAGTTCCACAATCTGGAGTTGAGTACAAAGACAACAAAGTTATGGGATTAAGTACTTGGGATGGTTGTGCAAAATCAGGATTCTCTGGAATGCTTTCTAAAGTTGGCTGCGTCAAAAATGACAAAACAGGTACAGTTTCAAATGTTGTGAAATTCAGTGAAAGCGGAAAAGTCTATTTACTTATCCGTTCTGGCGGCAATACTTTCACTAAAGACGGAATCACAGTTACGAAAATTGAGTTCAGAGGAAAATAAAAAGTTAAGTTAAGTTTAAGTTTAAGTTTGGTTGTAAATAGCCCATAATCATTATGAGTATGGGCTATTTTTTAAATCCTTCATAGGTAGAACTCTATTTTGATTTCTTCTAAACTTCAATTTAAAAACATAATAATTGGAAGCGAATGAAAAAAAATAGCCTAAAAATTTTATGCCTTTTGTTTGCTGCTGCAGCATTTGCGCAACAGCCAAAAACAAAAAAAGAGTTTACAACCAACGGCAAAAAAATAACCGTTTATACCACCGCGGAAAACTCAAAGTTGAGATTAACCACTACAGATAATTTGACTTTTTCTGCTGCAAAACAACCCTTAGAAACAGAAACTTCTGTTTTTGTGGAACCATCTAAAAAGTTTCAGACTTTTATGGGAATCGGTGGAGCTATTACAGATGCTAGCGCCGAAATATTTGCCAAACTTTCAAAAGAAAAACAAGCAGAATTTTTAGATGCTTATTACGATAAACAAAAAGGAATAGGCTATTCTTTGCTAAGGACCACAATTCAAAGTTCTGATTTTAGCAGTGGAAGCTATTCTTATATCGAAGAAGGAGACAAAGATTTGAAGACTTTTTCTATTGATCATGATAGGCAATTTCGTATTCCTTTAATAAAGCAAGCTATACAGAAAGCAGGTGGAAAATTGATGACTTACGCTGCTCCTTGGTCGCCAAATGCTTTTATGAAAAGTAACAAGAATGTATTAAAAGGCGGTACTCTGCTTCCTGAATACTATCAGACTTGGGCAAACTTTTATGTAAAATTTATTAAAGCCTACGAAAAAGAAGGAATTCCGATTTGGGGAACTTCGACACAAAATGAGCCAATGGCTGTTCAAACTTGGGAATCTTGCATTTACACAGCTGAAGCCGAAAGAGATTTTATCAAAAATTATCTTGGGCCAACTTTGAAAAAAGAAAATCTTGGTGATAAAAAAATCATTGTTTGGGATCACAACCGTGATTTAATGAATTATCGTGCTAACGTAATTTACTCTGATCCAGAAGCATCAAAATATGTTTGGGGAATGGGATTCCATTGGTACGAAACTTGGTCAGGAGGAGCACCAATGTTTGATAACGTAGGAAAAGTAAATGAAGCTTATCCAGATAAAAAACTAATGTTTACTGAAGGCTGTATCGAAAAATTTGATGCAACAAAATATCAATTTTGGGGCAATGCAGAACGTTACGGAACTAACATGATTCATGATTTTAATAACGGAACAGTTGCTTGGACAGATTGGAATATTCTTTTAGACCAATTTGGAGGACCTAATCATGTTGGAAATTTCTGTTTTGCACCAATTCATGCAGATACAACAACAGGAGAATTAATCTACACGCCATCTTATTATTACATCGGGCACTTTTCAAAGTTTATCCGTCTAAATGCTACTCGAGTAAGTACAGCAGTAAGCAAAAGCGCTTTATTGAGTACCTCTTTTTTAAATGCTGACGGAACTATGGCAACTATTGTCATGAACCAATCAGCAAACGACCTTACCTACAATTTAATTATTGGAGATAAAAAGGCAGAAGTAAAAATTCCGCCGCATGCTATACAAACACTTGTTTATTAATATTTTGTAGTAAAGTAATGAAGAGGACTAATTTGAATCATCCATTTTAGTCTTCTCTTGCTTTTAATTTTAAAACGATTATTTAAGCAACATGAAAGTTACCTCTCAAATATTTCTATCAGCCTTTGTCTTAATGCAATTAAGCTGTTTTACCTCAAAAATAACGGCTCAAAAAAATAATAAAATAAAGGTTTATACTACTGCCGAAAATACCAAATTGAAATTGTCACTATCAAATGATTTAATTTCAAAAAACAACACTACACAACAAAAAACATCAACAGTATCTATTACTGTAAATCCCGAAAAAACTGACCAGACCTTCCTGGGAATCGGAGGAGCAATTACAGATGCAAGCGCAGAAGTTTTTGCAAAATTATCGCCAAAAAAACAGCAGGAATTCTTAAATGCTTATTACGATAAAAATAAAGGTATCGGATATACTTTGGCAAGAACAAACATTCACAGCTGTGATTTCAGCAGTGACAGTTATACTTATGTTTCTGAAGGAGACAAAGAACTAAAAACTTTCAACATAGATCACGATAGAAAATATAGAATTCCTTTAATCAAAAGAGCAATTGAAACAGCCGGCGGGAAATTAACATTATTTGTTAGCCCATGGAGTCCCCCAGCTTTCATGAAAGACAATAATGATATTTTGCACGGCGGCGTTTTATTGCCTGAATTTGCATCTGCTTGGGCACTGTATTATGCCAAATTCATAAAAGAATACGAAAAAGAAGGAATTCCAATCTGGGGAATGACAGTTCAAAACGAACCAATGGCCAAACAAAGATGGGAATCTTGCATCTATACTCCAGAAGCAGAAAGAGATTTTCTTAAAAATCATCTTGGTCCAACTTTAGAAAAAGAAGGACTTGCTTCTAAAAATGTCATTATCTGGGATCATAACCGAGGAGAAATGCTAACTAAAAGAGCAAACCTTGTTTTCTCGGATCCCGAAGTTTCTAAATATGCTTGGGGAATTGGATTTCACTGGTATGAAACATGGAACGGAGGCCCGCCTCAATTTGAATCGGTAGCAAAAGTTCATGAAGCATTTCCAAACAAAAACCTGCTTTTTACAGAAGGCTGTATCGAAAAATTTGATGCTTCAAAATATCAATTCTGGGGAAATGCAGAGCGTTACGGAATCAATATGATTCATGATTTTAATAACGGAACAGTTGGTTGGACAGACTGGAATATTCTATTGGACCAGAACGGAGGCCCAAATCATGTTGGGAATTTTTGTTTTGCGCCAATCCATGCTGATACAACAAAAGATGAATTAATTTATACTCCAATGTATTATTATATTGGGCATTTCTCAAAATTCATTAGACCAAACGCAAAAAGAGTGCTTGAAACCATAAGCGATAAATCTTTATTGAGTACTTCTTTTAAAAATTCTGACGGACAATTGATTACTGTAGTAATGAATAAATCTGAAAAAGAAGTTGTTTATTCTTTAGAAAATCAAACAGGAAAAACGACAATTACTATTCCGGCACATGCTATACAGACTATTGTATACTAATTTTTGAACTAACTTAAAACCACAAAAAATGAAATTTAATTTAAAGAATACCATAAAAGCGTTTTTCTTCATGGCAGTCGTAATGGCTCAGGTAAAATGTTCTTCTTCAAGTGATCCTGTAGAAAATCCGCCTGTAAATCCGCCAGTCGTAAATCCTCCCGTAGTAGTGACAAATGATGTTGACTTCTGGTTGACAAAAGGAAATCAGAGCGTTTTATTGGCAAAACAATCTGGAACTTTAGGATTTGGAACTACATCAAACGCATATGCAAATATTGAAGTGAATGCAGCTCAAAAATATCAGATAATTGATGGCTTCGGATATACTTTGACAGGAGGAAGTGTAGATGTTATAAACCAATTAAACCCAGCAAAAAGAACGGCTCTTTTGCAAGAATTATTCGGGAATGGAGAAAACGCAATTGGAGTAAGTTATATCAGAATCAGTATTGGAGCTTCAGATTTAAATGCAACGCCTTTTACTTATAATGATCTTACGACTGGAGAAACAGATTTAAATCTAGATAAATTTAGTTTAGAAAAAGATAAAAATTTAATTGCCATGCTGAAAGAAATTCTGGCAATTAATCCGAAGATTTTAATTTTGGCAACGCCTTGGTCGGCGCCTATTTGGATGAAAGATGTTGCTAGTTTTAAAGGTGGAAAACTGAAAACTGAATATTATAATGTTTATGCTAAATATTTTGTAAAATACATTCAGCAGATGAAAGCTGAGGGAATTACAATCGATGCCGTAACTCCTCAAAACGAACCTTTGCATGACGGAAACAACCCGAGTATGTATATGTCTGCAGCAGATCAGGCCAATTTTATAAAAAATAGTTTAGGGCCAGCATTTAAAACAGCAAATCTAAACGTCAAAATTATTGCGTACGATCACAATTGCGATAATCCAAATTATCCAAAAGCAATTTTGGCAGATGGAGATGCATTTCCTTTTGTAGAAGGATCTGCTTTCCATTTATATGCTGGTGATATCAGCGCTTTAACCAATGTGTTCAATTCTTATCCAACTAAAAATGTATATTTTACAGAACAATGGACTTCTTCTGAAGGTAGTTTTGATGGTGATTTAAAATGGCATCTTCGAAATGTAATTATCGGATCGATGAGAAATTATAGTAAAAATGCTTTAGAATGGAATGTCGCTAATAATGCAAATTTTGGACCTCATACAGATGGAGGCTGTACAATGTGTAAAGGAGCGATAACCATAACTTCTAGTGATAGTTTTCAGCGTAATGTAGCCTACTATATCATCGCTCATGCTTCAAAATTTGTTCCAATGGGATCTACTAGAATTGAAAGCAATTCTGGAGGAAGCTTGCAAAATGTAGCTTTTATCACGCCTTCTGGTTCTAAAGTATTGATTGTCGAAAATGATGGCTCTGTAACAGAAACTTTTAATATTAAATTTAACGGAAAATGGGTAACAACTTCGCTTGAAGCGGGATCAGTTGGGACTTATACTTGGAAATAAATTTATAACCATTCGATATGAAAAAAATAATTTTAACAGTTCAGTTTCTGATTTCGATCGCTTCTTTCGGGCAAGGTTTTTTGCACAGAGACGGACAAAAAATTGTTGATGGTAATGGCAAAAATGTTCTTTTAAGAGGTTTAGGTCTTGGAGGATGGATGGTGCAAGAAGGCTACATGTTAAAGACACAGCCATTTGCAAGTCCGCAATATCAAATTCGACAAAAAATACAAGATTTAATTGGCGAGGAGGAAACAAAAGAATTCTACACAGCCTACAAGGCAAACGGAATCACAAAACGAGATATCGATTCTTTGGCAAAATGGGGATTCAACTCTATTCGTCTTCCCATGCATTACAATCTGTACACTCCACCAATCGAACAGGAAAAAAACGGTGAAATCACTTGGATCGAAGAAGGTTTTACTATGACTGACAATTTGCTGAAATGGTGTGCAGAAAATAAAATATACCTGATTTTAGATTTGCACGCTGCTCCAGGCGGACAGGGAAATGATGCGGCAATTTCGGACTTTGACACGACAAAACCTGCACTTTGGCAAAGCGAAGCTAATCAGAAAAAAATGATTGCTTTATGGAAGAAATTAGCTTCTCGTTACCGCGATAATCCTTGGATTGGCGCGTATGATATTATAAATGAACCAAACTGGAATTTTACAGGATCAAACAAAAATGGCTGCGACGAAAATTCAAACGGACCTTTAAGAGATTTAATGGTTGCGGTTACAAAAGCCATTCGCGAAGTCGATACAAATCATTTAATTTTTATTGAAGGAAACTGCTGGGGAAATAACTACAACGGAATTTTTCCTCTTTGGGATGACAATCTAGCTTTAAGTTTTCACAAATATTGGAATTATACTGACAAAGCTTCGATCGAACAGATGTTGGGCTACAGAGAAAAATATAATGTGCCAATCTGGATGGGAGAAAGCGGAGAAAATTCTAATGTTTGGTTTAAAGATGCTCTGACTTTGGTTGAAACAAACAACATTGGGTGGGCATTTTGGCCAATGAAAAAAATAGACAATATTGCTGGGGTAACTTCTGTTACTAAAATTCCAGAATATGATGTTTTATTGAAATATTGGAAAGATGGCGGACAAAAGCCATCGCCAGAATTTGCAAAAAAGACCTTAATGAAAATAGCAGACAATTACAAAATGGAAAATGTAACTGTTAAGCCAGATGTAATAGATGCTATGTTTAGACAAGTGCAGACAGACGATACAAAACCATACAAGAAGAACGCAGTTCCTGGCAAAATTGCGGCAACGCATTACGATTTGGGAACCAACGAGAAAGCCTATTCTGATACTGATTTTATAAATTATAGATCGGTAACTGGGAAAGACGAGCAATGGAATCGCGGTAATAGCATGAGAAATGATGGCGTTGATATTTTGCCATGCAAGGATAAAGACTCAAACGGTTATCAAGTTTCATTTATCGAAGACGGAGAATGGCTTCAGTACACTGTCGATGCAAAAGAAGGAACTTACAATGTTGCCATTCGCTATTCGAGCGAAAAAGCAGAAGGAAAATTGTATCTAGAAACTGAAGGGGGAACAAAATCAGCAGTGATTTCACTTCCTTCAACTGGAGGGAATGATAAATGGAAAACAGTTGTTTTATCTAATGTTGTATTGAAATCAGGTTCAAATAAAGTAAAAGCTGTATTTGAAAAAGGAGGTTTTAATCTGAACTATTTTGACTTTTTTGTGAACAAAAATAAAAAGTAGAAGGAATAATATTTATCTTGATATTCAATTTATTAACTAAACCATTTAAATAGTAAAAGATGAAAATAATCAATCTCGTAAATAGAGTTGGAGAATTTACTTTAGTTCTATTGTTTGCATTTCAATCTTGTAGCAGTAATAATGATTCAGGTGGAGATTCTCCCGCAAGCGATGTACCAGCAAATCTTTCTGTTCAGATTGATGTGGTAGGAAAAACTGCTGAAATGCCAAATGGAGACGGAAGCGGAAAAATCAAATTAACAATCAATGCTACAAATGCACAATCATATAAAGTATTGATAAATAATGAACTTAAAGAGCTAACCACTGGTGCCCTAAGTTATGAGTTTACAGCATCAGGAACTGTAAATTATCCTATTATTGTTTCTGCATACAATGGAACAAAATTTATAAGTACTTCAACATCTGTTAATATTTTTGTAGCTAGAAAAATAATCTGGGCAGACGAATTTAATATAGATGGAGCACCAGATTCTTCAAAATGGGGTTATGATTTAGGAAATGGAAACGGTTTTGGAAATAACGAATTACAATATTATACAAACCGCTCTGAAAATGTAAAAATCGAAGAAGGTCTTTTGAAAATCACAGCAATCAAAGAAGCTTACCAAGGAAGCCAATACACTTCTACCAGAATGCTGACAAAAGGCAAATTTTCTTTTAAATATGGAAGAGCAGAAGTTCGTGCAAAATTACCAGCTGGTGGCGGAACCTGGCCAGCTTTTTGGCTGTTAGGAGATAATATTGGTACTGTAGGCTGGCCAGCATGCGGAGAAATAGACATTTTAGAATCAGTTGGGAATAATCCAAATGTGATTCATTCATCACTGCATTCTCCAGGGCGTTCAGGAAATACACCAGATACCAAAACGACAACAGTGCCAAGTTCTACAACCGAGTTTCATATTTATGCTGCCGAATGGGATGCCGAAAACATCAAATTTTATGTAGACGATAATTTATTTTACACTTATAAAAACTCAAGCACAACTCCATTTAATGCGAAATTTTTTGTGATTCTAAATTTAGCAATGGGAGGAAATTTTGGAGGAACTGTAGATCCAAATTTCAAAAGTGCAACTTATGAAATTGATTACGTAAGAGTGTATAATTAACATAACTTTTAAATAGATTTTTTTCTTTAAAGCCTCGTAAACACTAGCTTTACAAGATTAAAATTTTTTAACATGAAAAAGATAAACAAACTTGTTTTTGCAGTAATGCTGCTTTTAGCCGTGAACTCATTTTATGGTCAGAATTTAAAAATTATGACTTATAATATCCGTTTGGATGTTGCTTCAGATGGAGAAAATGCATGGCCAAAACGAAAGGATTATTTCACATCTCAAATTGGGTTTTATAGTCCAGAAATTTTCGGAGTTCAGGAAGCAACGCCAAATCAAGTTTTAGATATTGCATCGGCTCTGCCAAATTATAACAGATTTGGAATAGGAAGAGAAGAAGGCGGATTGGGAGAAGCTTGTACGATTTACTATAAAAAAGATCGTTTTAAAGTCGAACAATCTAACACTTTCTGGTTGTCTGAAACTCCAAATGTAGTTTCGAGAGGTTGGGATGCAGCCTGCAACAGAGTTTGCACTTACGGACTTTTTAAAGATTTAAAAACGAAAAAACTATTTTGGGTTTTCAATTTGCATTTAGATCATATGGGAGAAGAAGCAAGGGTAAAAGGCGTACAGCTTGTTCTTTCTAAAATGAAAGAGCTAAACACTAAAAATTATCCAGCGTTTTTAATGGGTGATTTCAATTCTGAACCAAACACAACGCAAATTGGTGAAATCAAAAAAGTAATGGATGATACCAAAGATGTTTCAATAGAAAAACCTTTCGGACCTTCTGGAACTTTCAATGATTTCAAACACAACGAACCCGTAACCTTATTATTAGACTATATTTTTATTTCAAAAAATAGTGGTTTAAAAGTTCAAAAACACGCAGTGTTAAGTGATTCTAAAGATTTAAAATATCCATCAGATCATTTGCCTGTTTTAATAGAAATAGATTAAAAATGAAAAACATCAACAAAAAACTTCAAATCCTAGTTTTGCTGCCATTAATTGCGATGCAGTTTAACTGTGGATCTTCAAAAAGTGTTACTGCCAATTCTGGAAAAGTAGAATCTTGGATTACTACTACAGATGAAACTTCAAAACTTAAAAAACAAACTGATTTAGTTTTTAGTTCAGAGACAAATTCAAATCAGACTATTGAAGTAAATCCAGCTGAGAAATTTCAAACCATAGAAGGTTTTGGATTCTCGTTAACAGGAGGAAGCGCTCAGGCTATCAAAAAATTAGATAAGGCAAAAAGAGAAGCGTTACTTCAGGAATTATTTTCAAGAAAAGACAATGCAATTGGTCTAAGTTATTTAAGAATAAGTATTGGAGCATCAGATTTGAATGAAAAAGTTTTTTCGTATGATGATATGCCAGAAGGACAAACCGATATGAATTTGGAACATTTTAATCTTGGTCCAGATTTAAACGATGTAATTCCGGTTTTAAAAGAGATTTTGTCTATAAATCCTAAAATAAAAATAATGGGTTCTCCGTGGTCGCCTCCAGTTTGGATGAAAGACAACGGAAGCTCAAAAGGCGGAAGTTTAAAGCCACAATACTATGGAGTTTACGCTCAGTATTTTGTAAAATATATTCAAGCTATGAAATCGCACGGAATTGTTATTGATGCCATTACACCTCAAAATGAGCCATTACATCCAGGAAACAATCCAAGTATGTTAATGTTGGCAGAACAGCAGGCAGATTTTATTGGGAATCATCTAGGTCCCGCTTTCGCGAAAGCAGGAATCAAAACCAAAATTATTGTTTATGACCATAACTGCAACAAACCAGAATATCCTTTGACGATTTTAAGAGATCCAAAAGCAAATCCGTTTGTAACAGGATCAGCTTTTCACTTATACGAAGGAGACATTAGCGCTTTGACTACTGTTCATAACGAATTTCCAAATAAAGATTTGTATTTTACAGAACAATATACTGGTTCAGGAACTAACTTTGAAACAGACCTAAAATGGAGCGTGAAAAATGTAGTAATCGGTTCAATGAGAAACTGGAGTAAAAATGCACTTTCATGGGGATTGGCAAATGATGAGTTCTACAAACCTTTTACTCCAGGAGGTTGTTCGACTTGTAAAGGAGCTTTGATGATTGACCAAAATCAGAACATCAAAAGAGAAGTAGGATATTATATTATTGGACATGCTTCTAAATTTGTTCCAGAGGGTTCGGTAAGAATTGGAAGTAATATTGCAGCAAACTTATATAATGTGGCTTTCAAAACTCCATCAGGACAAACCGTTTTAATTGTAGAAAATGATGGAGCTTCGGCAGAAACATTTAATATCAAATACAACCAAAAACAAACCACAACCACACTAAACGCAGGTGCAGTTGCTACTTTCGTTTGGTAAAAACTTAAACTATGAAAAAAGTAACCACAATTACGCTGTTTATGCTTTCGCTTTTTGCGTCGGCACAACAGCAAACAATAGATCAGAAAGTCAATGATCTGTTGAAGAAAATGACAATTGAAGAAAAAGTCGGCCAGTTGAATCAATATACTGGCGACAATCAGGCTACGGGGCCAATTACGATTAATCCGAACAAACAAGCCGAAATCAAACAGGGTTTAATTGGTTCGATGTTAAATGTTATCGGAACAAAATATACCAGAGGATACCAAGAATTGGCAATGCAGTCAAGACTTAAAATTCCGTTGTTGTTTGGTCAAGATGTTATTCACGGATACAAAACGACTTTTCCGTTGCCTTTAGCAGAAGCGGCAAGTTGGGATTTAGCAGCAATCGAATTAGGCGCTAGAGTTGCAGCAACAGAAGCAGCAGCAAGTGGAATTCACTGGACATTTGCTCCAATGGTTGATATCGGTCGTGATCCTCGTTGGGGTCGTGTAATGGAAGGTGCAGGAGAAGATACTTATTTAGGATCTAAAATTGCTTATGCCAGAGTAAAAGGTTTCCAAGGAAATAAATTAGGAGATTTAAACTCTGTTATGGCTTGTGTAAAACACTTTGCAGCTTATGGTGCAGGTGTTGGTGGAAGAGATTACAACTCTGTTGATATGAGCGAAAGAATGCTTTTGGAAACGTATTTGCCACCTTTCAAAGCGGCTTTAGACGCTGGAGCGGCGACATTCATGAATTCGTTCAACGATATTAATGGAATTCCAGCAACAGGAAATGCGCATTTGCAGAGAGATATTTTAAAAGGAAAATGGAATTTTCAAGGTTTCGTAGTTTCAGACTGGGGATCAATTGGAGAAATGGTTGCTCATGGTTATTCTAAAGATCTTAAAGAAGCGGCTTATTCAGCCATTACTGCAGGAAGCGATATGGATATGGAAAGTAATGCATACCGTAAGAATTTGGCAGATTTAGTAAAAGAAGGCAGAGTTTCTATAGATTTAGTTGATGACGCTGTAAGACGTATTCTTCGCAAGAAATTTGAATTAGGATTATTTGATGATCCTTACAAATATTCAGATCCAAAAAGAGAAGAAAAAGCTTTAAACAATCCAGAGCATAGAAAAGCGGCTCTTGAAATGGCTGAGAAAAGTATTGTTTTATTGAAGAATGAAAACCAGACTTTACCAATTTCAAAAAGCACCAAAACAATTGCTTTTATCGGACCAATGGTAAAAGAGTACAAAGCCAATATGGGATTTTGGGCTGTTGAATTGCCAGAAGTAAACTACGATAAATGGGTAGTTTCGCAATGGGATGGTTTGCAAAATAAAGTAGGCAAAAACACTAAATTATTGTATGCAAAAGGCTGTGAAGTTACGGGTGACAACAAAGATGGTTTTGCAGAAGCTGTTGCAACTGCCAAACAAGCTGATGTTGTTATTTTGAGTGTTGGTGAAAGACACGATATGAGCGGTGAGGCAAAAAGCCGAAGCGATATTCATTTGCCAGGAGTTCAGGAAGAATTGATAAAAGCAGTTATGGCTACAGGAAAACCAGTTGTAGTTTTAATTAATGCAGGAAGACCTCTTGTTTTCAATTGGACTGCAGACAATGTTCCTGCAATTATGTACACTTGGTGGTTAGGAACTGAAGCTGGAAATGCAATTGCAAATGTTTTATTTGGTGATTACAATCCATCAGGGAAATTGCCAATGACTTTCCCAAGAGAAGTAGGGCAAGTGCCAATTTATTACAATCACTTCAGTACGGGAAGACCTGCAAAAGATGAAAATTCAACTAACTATGTTTCGGCTTATATCGATTTGAAGAATTCTCCGAAATTTCCTTTTGGATACGGTTTGAGCTATACAACATTTGATTATTCAGGATTGAAATTATCTTCAACTAAAATAAAAAGCAACGAAACAATTAAAGTTTCTTTCCAATTGAAAAATACAGGAAAAGTTGCTGGAGAAGAAGTAGTTCAATTGTATTTGAAAGACAAATTTGGATCTGTTGTGAGACCAGTTTTAGAATTGAAAGATTTCCAAAAATTGAAATTAAACGCAGGAGAATCTAAAACAATCGAATTTACAATTGACAAAGAGAAACTTTCTTTCTACAATAATAAATTAGAATGGGTTGCTGAACCAGGAGATTTTGAAGTAATGATCGGGGCTTCGTCAGCAGATATTAAATTAAAATCTGATTTTGAATTAGTAAATTAATTCATAGGATGAAATTAAAGAAATATATTTTAACACATAGAGACATAGATTTTATAGCTTTTGTTTAAGATTACAGAAAAAGCAAGCTTTAACACATAGCCTATGTGCATTGAAATTAGTGAAACGCCTTTTTTTAAGTCTTCAAACTATGTTTCTATGTGTTGAAAAATAATTATAGACAAAGAATTGCATAAAAAAGCGGGATTTTAAAATCCCGCTTTTTTTCGTTTATTATTTAAGTCGTTTCTTAAAACTGAATTTCAGCATATTCAATAAACCTTCCTCAATAATATCAATTCCGATTCCGAAATTACTGTCGGCAACTTCATGATGTGCATTTCTAAAATCTTCAAAATCTTCACTTGGAATTTCTAGATTGATCAATGGCTTAAAATCGACAACAATAGAAGCACCATTTTTAGTCACTTTTTTACGGCTTGTATAATCAAAATACGGATTAGCAATAGTACTTTCCTGAATAGTATATTTCTCTTGAGTATCTATTTTCTGATCTGTCGTTAAATTGATTTCGTATTTCTCATTGTCAAAATTATGCCAGAAACAAAGATCGCTGTGTATAAAATCACGGGCTGAGTTTTTAACCACATTTCGATCAAAATACATTAAGAAACGATTCTTTTCAGAATCTGTAAAATAAGGATTCTCGATCGAAGTATGATACTGGATTGTAAACTCGTTCAGTTTTTTATCATCGCTTACAATTTCAATCGCTGCATCTTTAAAAATAGTTCTGATATCGGTTCCGTTTCTATCATTGGAGTAATTTAAAGCATAGAAAAGAAAATTATTCCAGCTGTCAATTATTTCTCTTTTGTTAGTGTTTTTGAAATATTTACGCATATAATTGGCACGATTTCCTTTGTAAGTCGTAACCAGTTTTAGCTTTCCAGTATTATTTTGAGCGCTAAAATCTACCTTTTCATTTATGCCATAGTAAGAAAACTTATGAGGTTCTTTTATCGATAATTCCTGATTTGGTTTTACTTCCAAGTAATGCATAAAATAGATATAACCTCGATTTTCAATTAATCCAAATTCGTCTCTTGAAGTCGCATCAACAAAATAAGTTTCGCCTTTGTAATTGATTTTTACAATAACATGATTAAAAGTCAATAGAGACGGAAGATAATATTTGATGTAATGATCTGAGTTGAAGTTTACCAATACTACAGAAGAATCAACATTAATATAATCTAAAACAACTTTCAATAAAACCGATTTTGCTTTACAGTCACCCTGTTTATTTTCATAAGTTATTGATGGTTCTTGCGGTTTGTGGCCGTTCATTTCATCAGCATTAAAAATATAGTAAACATGACTCTGAACATAGTCAATAGCAAACTGTAGCTTTTCGTCTTGATCTGCAATGGCATCCAGTTTTTCAACAAGGTTTGGAGCAAATTCTTTTAGAGAAGCTTTATTGTATATTTCTTCATAAAGCGGAGAAATATAATTAGATAAATCAATCCAGTTACGGTCTGTAGCAAAATCAATAAAAGGTGCAATTTCTCTGTTGGCATCAAAAGAGTTAATATAATTTTCTTTTTCAATTACAAATTGTTCGCCTTTTTTCAGGTAATTAATTTCTGGTTCTAAGACATTTCCTTCTGCATCTCTAAAAAATGTTTTTTTGTATGCAATAGATTCTTTTCTGTCGTTGATAAAAGAAAACTTATATTTTCCGTAAGCCCAATAAGTGCTTGGAGTTACATACACATATTTAAGAAATTCTTTTCGCATAAAATCGCGATCTGTAAAAACCTTTGTGCGAGAATCTTCAGTAATTAAAACATCATAAAGACGTAAATCCTTAATGGTAATATTTACTTTTTTGTTACTGCTCAAAATACCGCCTTCGCTTTGATTTTCGCTATCCAAAACTTTAATCTTGGTATCGGCAATTTTATCGATCAAAACGCCGTCTCTCAAAACGCTGATTCGGTGTATAACATACGTCTCATTTTCTTCGACAACGACATCTCTCACCGAAGCGCTTTCAAGGTTCGAAGGTTCGTTGAGCGTATAAGCAACGCAGGCATATTCACTGTTTTCAGTATCGCTTGTATAATAAATTTTATCTAAGAAGTAGCAGAAATCACGTCCTTCTTCAACTTGTTTATTTGAGAAATCGGATTCTTTTATTGAGTCAATAAGTTGATCGTCGTTAATTGTAGGCGCCCAGCTTTCTGGTTTTTGAATTTTGTAGCTTTCTGATTCAATTATGTTTTCCATGTACTTTTTCTATAGGGGTATATTCTTACTTTTAAAAAAAGCTAAAATAATTAATAAATAATGATTTTCTTTCATAATGATGTGAAATTTATAATAAAAAAAAAGCCTCACTAAGAGTGAGGCCGCATTATAAATTATAAACAGGGACAAGGTTATTTTATAACAGTATTCACAAAATCCATAGCGCCAATTCCTTTATAGGAAGCATACAAAGCTTTGTCAAATGCTTCTTGTTTTGCTTTTTTGTTTTTCGCATCGGTTTCAACAATCATCTCGTTGAAAATTCTTTCCTGTTCTTCACTGTATTTCAATGAAGCTTCTAAGAGATAGGTCTTAGAAACAAAACCAAAAGAATCTAGAATTTTGCTTCTAATCTTTTGATTAAAATTTTTTAAAGGATTGGCATTCATAACTTTCTACATTTAATTTCTACACTCACTTTGAAGATAAATGGTAGTTGTCTATATTATTTTCTTTGTTTTTGATTTGAATTTTAACAATTGAAATCATTAATGTGTTATTATGACGCAATGTACTTATTTTTTTTAAATTTGACTTTAAATTTTCGTTAAAATTGTAATTTCGACACTTCTATTTTAATCGAATAGCACCGCATTTATGTAAAAATGAAGTAAATTGCAGAGTTATTAAATCAAGAATTTATACAGATTTTGATGTTAAAAGACATTATAGATAATAATGAAAACTACCAGCCAGGACTTTCCATAGATTGTGTCATTTTTGGTTTTCATGATAATCAATTAAAAGTTTTATTGATTAAAGTGGAACGAGCTAATAAATGGTCTCTACCTGGCGGATTTATTCCTGTAGATCAAGATATTGATACTGCCGCCATAACAGTATTAAATAGCAGAACAGGTGTTGATGGTGTTTTTTTAAGACAATTTGCAACCTTTGGAAAAGTAAATCGTAATAATCAGCATTTTGATAAGCAAACGCTGGAATACCTTCAAATTGAGGAAGAGAAAGGGAAATGGCTTACCCGCCGTTTTGTGACAATTGGATATTATGCTTTGGTAGATTTTTCAAAAATTCTTCCAAATCCGGCTGGCAAACTTGAACTTGTTGAATGGATCGATCACAAAGAAGTTCCTGAACTCATTCTAGATCATCGTGAAATTTTGGATAAAGCTCTAGATACTTTAAGAATAGAATTGAATTTAATGCCAATTGGTTACAACTTATTGCCAGAGAAATTTACTATTCCAGAATTGCAAAAATTATATGAAACGATTTTGGATAAAAAATTGGATCGTCGAAATTTTTTGCGCAAAATTACTAATATCGGAATTCTAACAAAACTTGACGAAAAGAAAAGTAATGTGGCGCACAAAGCTCCAAACTTGTATTCTTTTGATAAAGATAAATATGAAGAAGTCTTGAAGAATGGACTAAATCAAGGCTGGTAAGTTTTACATAACGAAGACCTAACAGGTTTTTAAAACCTTTTAGGTTTGATAAAAAAGTCGATATGGTTTCAATTGAAGAATTCAGAAAATTAGCAATGTCATTTCCAGATGTAACAGAAGAACCTCATTTTGAGAAAACTTCCTTTCGAGTTAAAAAGAAGATTTTTGCCACTTTTGATGAAAAAAATAATCATGCAGTTTTGAAATTAAACGAAATCGATCAGTCGGTTTTTTGTGCGTCAAGCGAAAAGATTTTTTATCCAATTCCAAATAAATGGGGAAAACAAGGTTGGACAATTGTCGAACTTTCAAAAGTAAGACCCGAAATGTTTGAAGATGCCTTGATACGATCTTATGAAACTGTGGCTTCAAAAAAGTAACATTCCTATCGTACAATGGTTCTAAAAGTCAAATTAACTCTTGGTTTCTGAGTGCTTTTTGTTGGAGGAAGTCTATGAAGCCAATATGTTTGTGTTTCATCTTTCATGACAAGCAAACTTCCATGTTCCAAAACCAGCGAAACAGTTTCTTTTGATTCTTTATGTTTGAAAGCAAATTTACGTTCGGCTCCAAAACTCACAGATCCGATTGCGCCATTTTTCTTCAAATCTTTTTCGGCATCGCTGTGCCAAGCCATTCCTTCTTCGCCCGTATGATATAAATTCAGCAAACAAGAATTGAAAGTTTCTCCTGTTTTTTCTTCAATAATTTTCTTTAATTTCAAAAGTTCAGGAGTCCAAGGCGACGCTTTTTTTGTTGTATTCGAATACGTGTATTCAAATTCCTGATCGCCATACCAAGCTACTTTTCGTTTGGTTAAAATTAATTTTCCGAAGATAACAGCTTCATCATTTTTCCATTCGATTGTATTTAGTAAAATATCACGGTAGAAGTCGGCGTCTGTTCTCGAAAATAGTTTTCCATAATAATTCACCGTTCCATCTTTCGGAAGCAGATTTGTAGTTTCGTCTATTTGCGGATTAAATAAGTCCATTTTTCCATTTTTTATAATCTGATTTCATACAATGACCACAAGGCCTGAAACCATTTTGTTTGGCATCTTTTTCAGAAGAAAAGAAGACTCGGTTCTCCCGTTTCATTCGTTTTCCTGAAGAACATCGAAGTGTTCCGTAGATTTTTAATTTTTGATTGCCACCGAAACAAATTTCGCCTTTTTTAATTTTATTTCGAAGATCTGAATCTGAAATTTCACTATGTTTTATCATGAAAATTATCCGTTTTTTATACTGTAGAGACGCACTGCAGTGCGTCTACGCAAAGATTGGTTTTTAATTTGCCACAGATTAAAAGAATTAGTATGATTAAAAATCTGTTTAAATCTACGGTATCTGTGAGAGAAATGCCTTTGTGGATTAACGTTGTGTAGACGCACTGCAGTGCGTCTCTACAGATATACGATGTATTGGAGCCTTTTTACCTGTGCGCCTCTGTACCTTTGTCCCTTAATTTAACGCATCATGAAAAATAATTCCTAACGTATATCTTTCACCCGAATGTACTTCGCTTACGCCATGTTTCATATTCACACGATAATAACCTTTCGTGCCATTTACAGGTCTAAAATTGGTGGTAAAAATCAAAATATCTCCTTTTTTTGGTTTTAAAACAATCGCTTTAGATTGTGCTCTAGGTGTTTGTTGTGTTAAAACAAATTCACCTCCAGTAAAATCTTCATCAGGTTCATTTAGAAAAAGCACAATTTGAATAGGAAAATAAACATCTCCATACAAATCCTGATGTAAAGTATTAAAACCACTTTTGCCATATTTTAGAATTAAAACTGTAGCTTTCAGTTGATTATTGGCATGACATTGTTTTAGCAAATCTTCATGTTTTATTGGAAATACTGTATCGATATTTAAAGCTTTCATCCAAGCATTTGCAATCGGTGCTAATTTCGGATAGATTGCAGATCGAATGTTCTGAATTAAATCTGGAAGCGGATAATTGAAATATTTGTATACGCCTAAACCAAATCGGTAGCGTTCCATTACAACTGTTTTTCTATATAAATTTGGATTGTCATAATCAAATTTTAAGTCTTGGCATTGTTCATTATTAAGCACTTTTGGAATGATTGCGAATCCATTTTCGTGCATAGATTCGGTGATGCTCTCCCAGTTTAGAGATTCTATTTTTGTTTTCATGGTTTTGTTTTTGATAAACCGCCATCAACTCTTATTTCAACTCCGTGAATGTAAGAAGCATCATCTGAAGCTAGAAAAAGTGCTGTTTTGGCAATTTCAGATGGCTCTCCAAAACGTTGAAACGGTAGAGAAGGTGTAACGGCATCGATTGTATTTTGGATATTTTCCTGACTCATACCCGTATTATTGAAAATATTTGTGGCAATGTAACCTGGACTGATTCCGTTTACGCGTATTTTTTTTGAAGTGCATTCAGCGGCAAAAGTTTTGATAAAAGATTGAACAGCAGCTTTTGCAGCTGTATAAATTGCCATATTGGACTGGCCGATATCGGTTAAAAAAGTAGTATTTAAAATAATTGAACTTCCTTCTGGCATTAATGGCAAAATCTGCTGTACGGTAAAAAAAGTTCCTTTAACCAGCATATCAAAAACTTCATCAAATTCTTCGATTGTGACATTTTCAATAGAATTGAATTTTCCATATCCAGCATTTACAAACAAAACATCTATTTTATTGGCATGCTTTTTTATCTGATTTTGAAGTTCGAAAATATCAGATAACCTTCCCGCGTTCGATACAATTCCTATTGCGTTTTTTCCTAATTCTTCAACGGCCTTATTTACTGTTTTTTCACTGCGTCCGGTTATGATTACTTTTGCGCCATTATTGATAAATTCCTGAGCAGTTGCAAATCCCATTCCGTTGGTTCCGCCTGTAATAAAAGTGGTTTTGTTTTTTAGTTTTTCCATTTCGTATGATTTTAGAATGCAAAGTTTCTAAAATCGGAAAGGGTAAAAAATCCGAAACTTGCGGTTTTGAGATTTGAGATTTTTCGCCACGACCCGAGTGATAGCGAACGGACGAAGTAATTCACGAATTATTTTTAAAATCTATGTGCATAGAATTAGTTTAATTCGTGAATTTGTGGCTAAAAAAATTAAAGATTTATGTGTGCACCTTCCCAGCCAATTATGGCTGTTTTTCGGGTATTTCCCCACATATAACCGCCAAAGGTTCCAGAAGACTGAATCACGCGATGGCACGGAATTAAAAACGCAACAGGATTACTTCCAATGGCAGTTCCAACCGCTCTCGATGCATTTGGTTTTTGAATTTGGTGTGCAATCGAACCGTAAGTAGAAAGCTGTCCCATTGGAATTTTAAGCAAAGCTTCCCAAACTTTCAGTTGGAAGTCTGTTCCTTTTAAATGCAGTTTTATTTCTGATAATTTACTCCAATCATTTTGGAAAATGAACAATGCATTTTGTTGCGCTAAATCTAGTTTTTGCGTAAAAGATGCATTCGGAAATTTATCTTTCAATGCAATAAGTCCTGTTATTTCATCTTCGGCGAAAGCCATAAAACAAACGCCTTTTGAAGTCGATGCAACGATAATATTCCCAAATGGACTTTCGGCAAAACTGTAATTGATAGCTAGATTTTTGCCGCCGTTTTTATATTCGGCAGGTGTCATTCCTTCAATATTTACAAATAAATCGTGAAGGCGGCTTGTTCCTGAGAATCCTGTTTCAAAAGCAGTTTCAGAAACGGTTGCCTGATTTTCTTTGAGTAATTTTTTGGCATGCTCTATACTAGTATATTGTAAAAATTTCTTCGGACTTGTTCCTGCCCATTCACTAAAAAGCCTTTGAAAGTGAAAAGGACTTAAATGTACTTTCTCTGCAACTTCATCCAGATTAGGCTGATCCTTAAAATTAGCTTTGATATAATCTATAGCTTCGGCGATACGATTATAATTGATGGTTTCCTGTGTGTTCATTTTCTTTCCATTTTATAATACAAAGATCGATTGGTTTTGGCAGGCAAAAAATCCGAAACTTGCTGAGTTTTTTTTGTTTCAGGTTTCAAGTTTCACGATCCAACTTAACTGTAAACCTAAAACTTGAAACAAAATTTTACAATTCTTTTTCCATGTTAAAGTTAATTAATTCAATGCCCAAACGAATATTTTTTTGTTCGGCGTTTACAACGAATCCTTTCTTTTCAAAAAATGGTTTTGCTGTTATGCTAATATCTGAAGTTATGATTGTTGAATTATGTTTTTTGGCTTCCATTTCTAATTCTTTTAGAATTTTATCGGCAATTCCTTGTCTTTGAAAATCTTTATGAATGTAGAAGAAATCAATATAATTGCCATCTTTTAAGGTTCCGAAACCTACAATTTTGTTTTCGATAATAGCTAATAAAACGAATTGTTTTTCGATTACTTCAATCCAGCGTTCTGTGTTTTTTACGCCAGAAATCCAAGCTTTGATTTGAGTAGAATCATAATCATTTTTGCAAACGATTTGTATCGTTTCGATATACAATTGCTGCATTTCGTTTAAATCGGATATTGTTGCATGTTTGAAAATCATAATCTTAATGCGCCACAGTTTTAGAAAAAACATTAATCACAACAACTCCAATTATAATTAAAGCTAAGCCAATGATTGCGGGTAAATCGGGGATTTCTTTGAAGAAAATAGCGCCAATTATAGTGATTAAAACGATTCCGACTCCAGACCAAATGGCATAGGCAAATCCGACAGGAATGGTTCTGATGGCGAAACTTAAACAATAAAATGCACCACAATATCCAATAATGGTAATGATACTTGGGATAAGTTTGGTGAATTCTTCAGATTTTTTTAATGCTGAGGTAGCAATGATTTCGAAAACAATAGCAATAAATAAAAATAAAAAATTCTTCATGATTGTCGTTTTTTACAAAGTTAAGCTTTGTTTAAAACGAAAGGGAATTTAATTATCGAATATGAATTTCTATTTCATTATTTTTTATCTCATCAAAACAATCAATGCATAACATTTGGAAATCGGCTTTAGCTTGAAAAACATCAGTCCATTCTTCGCCATTATCAAGAAGCCATTGTTCGCATGCTCCACACCAAGCAATTTGAGGAAGATCTTCTTCGGGTTCTGAATAGTAAAAACCTACTTTTTCTTTAGAGTCTGTTGCCATTGCAATGTGAATACAGCCAAAAGTCATTTCTTTTGTGCCATGTGTTTCACATAAAACTTTTTCAATCATATTTTTTGTCTTCTTTTATTTTTCAAGATGTTTTGGATTTCAAACTTAAACTTTTAGGATTAATTCTACTATGGATTAAGTGATAATCCTACGCTGAAAAATAATCTTACTTTGTCAATATTATTGATCCAAGAAGTATCAAAATGAATTGGGCCTAAAATGGACTGGTAGGAAATTGCGGCTCCTCCTGATATTACAAGACTGGTTTCTAAATTATCATCCCAATTTCCTTTTGGATTAAAAGCATGGTTTATATAGTCGTTAAAAGTGTCAAAACCGACAGATGCGATATTGAAGTGAGGGGTGAGGTAAATTTTTCCAATTAAGTTTATTTGAGATCCAAGTTTCAGCCCCATATACTGTGTTACATTCAGTTCATCTTCATGAAGCCCTGCAAACGAGAAGCGATTGCTGCCAGAACTTGGAATAATGCCACCTATAAAATATTTTGCGGCATAACCAAGTCCTGAAAATGGAAGATCGTCATTTTTCTCTTTATCCTGAAAAATAAAATAAGAGTCGAATGCTACAATTCCTGTAATTTTCTTTTTTATGGGTAACCTCTTTTCATAAGTCAAACCCAATTTGGTGTAGCCATTTGTTGAGCCAGAAATACGCTTAAAGTCTGGATCGTAAAGCGAGGCATCAAGATCTGTAAGAAGAGATCTTGCCACGTTTGATTTTATAGTAGTTCCTTCTGTGGCAAAGAAAACTTTATCCATGTCATTATAAGAATAATGCAAGTTGAATTCAATGTTGTTAAAGCTGTAGTTGTTGATGCTTAAAGAATTAGGATTGTATTCACGGTCATATTTTGGTTTTAGATTTGTGTAACTATAGTTTAGTCCAAAACCGACATAACTTTTTAGAGAATTTAAATTTCTGTTTATCTCATTATTGATTTCAAGAGTGTTGTAAAGTATATTGTCTGATGCTTTGCCATTGATATAAATTTCCTGACGAAGTAAAGCCCCATAAGCTTCAGACATCCACCACCATTCTCGGTGTTGTCCAAAATTTTTCTGGTAATTGATTCTTGCTTTTGGCTGTTCGGCAATATCTACCGTTAAAAGAAGACGCGATGCATCTGCAAGGACATTTCTTCCTGTGTAGTTAAAAATTATTCCCACACCTCTATATGTATCATAATGAATTGAGGTGTTGAGCTGATTTTTAGCACGTTCAAATCCGAATAAGGTAATGCCTAATTTATCTTCATCTTTAATGAAATAACTATAAGTAATCTCATCAAAAAGATTGGTTCCCATGGCTCTGTTAATACCCGCTATTAAATCTTTGGTGGTGTATTTTACATGAGTTTTAAGATTGGCTCTTCCGACAACAAGAGGCATATTTTCAGGACTTATTTTTTTGTAAACAATTGTATCGAGAACAAACTCATTTGGCATATCGGGCAGTTTATGAGTTCTCTGCTGAAATCCTTTTAACTTTTCTGAAAGCGCAATTAAAGCTGGAAGATTTTGATTTGTGGCAATTTTACCGTCTTTGTAGATTTCGTTGCTATTGGCAAAATCGGCAGTAGAAAAACGGAGATTTGGTAAATGATCGACCAGTATTGTACATAAATCACGATTTGCAGGATTTTTGATATTGCTCGGGAACATACTGGTCTGCATTAATATGGTCATAAGATTGTTAAGCTTATCGACAGGTTCCATTCCGCCTCCGACATCACTTCCAATAATAATATCGGCTCCCATTTGTTTGGCAACATCTGTCGGAAAATTATTTAAGACTCCACCATCTACCAAAACCGTTTTTCCGTAAGGCATGGGTTTGAAGATTGCAGGCAACGACATACTGGCACGCATGGCGTAAGATAAACTCCCTTTGCTTAAAATAACTTCTTTTCCTTCGACCAAATCTGTAGCCATAGCTCTGAAAGGAATCGGCAGGCTATCAAAATCTTTGACATTGTAAACAGGAAAGGTTAATTCAGAAAGGTATTCTCTTAGATTCTGATCATTTAATAGAGAACCAATGCTGTTAAGTTTTCCGTCTTTAACACCTATTCCAACCAAATACCTTTGAAATTCTCGTTTTTCTTCGGCACTTACAGCTCGTAATGACTGGCCTCCGCCTAAGAGTTTGTCCCAATAAATATCTTTAGTGATTTTTTCGATACTGTCACCAGAATATCCCATTGCATACAAACCGCCAATAATGCTTCCCATACTGTTTCCAACAATAAGGTCTGGAACAATATGCAGAGAATCTAGTTTCTGTAAAAGAGGAATATGCGCAATTCCTTTTGCACCGCCACCGCTTAAGACCAATACGACTTTAGGCTTTTTTTCTTGAGAAAAAATAATCTGCGGAAGTGTAAGTAAAAATAAGAAGACGAATAAATAAGATGTTTTTTTCAAGATTACAGTATTTATGTAGTTGAGAAATAGTAACTTATTTTAATTACTAAAATTAAGAGATATTCTTTAAAAAGCATATTTTTTATAGAAATCTTTTTTGTCTGTTAAAAACAAAACCCGACAGGTTTTAAAAACCTGTCGGGTTTGAAATATGTAATTAAAGAAATCTAAAATCAGAAATCTTCAATCTAAAATCAATTAATATCTGTAGTATTCTGGTTTAAATGGACCTTGAACTTCAACACCAATGTAAGCCGCTTGATCTTCACGTAAAGTTTCTAATTCAACGCCTAATTTAGCTAAGTGTAAAGCAGCAACTTTTTCATCTAAATGTTTTGGTAACATGTAAACTTCGTTTTTGTAAGCTGCGCTATTGTTCCATAATTCGATTTGAGCTAAAGTTTGGTTTGTAAATGAGTTACTCATTACAAAACTTGGGTGACCTGTAGCACAACCAAGGTTTACTAAACGACCTTCAGCTAAGATAATGATATCTTTTCCAGCGATAGTATATTTGTCAACCTGAGGTTTGATTTCGATTTTAGACGCACCATGGTTTTTGTTTAACCAAGCCATGTCGATTTCGTTATCAAAGTGTCCGATGTTACAAACAACAGTTTTATCTTTCATTTTCTCGAAATGACTTCCAACCACGATATCTTTATTCCCTGTAGTTGTAATGATGATATCAGCATTAGCAATTACAGTATCTAATTTTTTCACTTCGTAACCGTCCATTGCAGCTTGTAAAGCACAAATTGGATCGATTTCAGTAACTGTTACAATAGAACCAGCACCTCTAAAAGAAGCGGCAGTTCCTTTTCCAACGTCACCATATCCGCAAACAATTACTCTTTTTCCAGCCAACATTAAGTCAGTTGCACGACGAATAGCATCTACAGCAGATTCTTTACATCCGTATTTGTTATCAAATTTAGATTTAGTAACAGAGTCGTTAATGTTGATAGCAGGCATTGGTAAAGTTCCAGCTTTTACTCTTTCGTAAAGTCTGTGAACACCAGTTGTAGTTTCTTCAGAAAGACCTTTAATTCCAGGAACCAATTCTGGGTAACGATCAATAACCATGTTAGTTAAATCTCCACCGTCATCCAAAATCATGTTCAATGGTTTTCTGTCTTCACCAAAGAATAAAGTTTGCTCAATACACCAGTCAAATTCTTCTTCATTTAAACCTTTCCAAGCGTATACAGAAATTCCAGCAGCAGCAATTGCAGCAGCAGCCTGATCCTGAGTAGAGAAAATGTTACAAGAAGACCAAGTAACTTCTGCACCAAGAGCAATTAAAGTTTCGATCAAAACAGCAGTTTGAATCGTCATGTGCAAACATCCAGCAATACGAGCACCTTTTAATGGTTGTTCGTCTTTGTATTCAGCACGAAGTGCCATTAAACCTGGCATTTCAGCTTCAGCTAGTTCAATTTCTTTTCTTCCCCAAGCCGCTAGAGAAATGTCTTTTACTTTATAAGCCACATAAGGCGTAGTTGTAGTACTCATTTATAGTATATTTGTATATTGTAAAATTTTTGCAAATTTACGTAATAGGTTTTTAATTTTACTAATTTCTGTAAGATTTGTGAAATCTTTAATTTCTTAATCTCTAGAATGTTAATCTAAAAATCGTTTTTAATCGTATAAGTGATGTAAGTTCATTTAAAAAAGATTCGGAAACTATTACCTTTGTTGCGAATTGCTTATATTTACTTAATGCATTCTTTAAGCCACCAGCTATATTTTCTTAAATGGCTTATATGGTTTAAAATTTACTGCCAATTAATTTATAATTAATCATTTACAATTTATAATTAAAAAGAAATGCCTTTATTTCAGACCATACAATTCAATGAAAATACTAAAATCCTAATTTGGGAAATAACCGAATCTTTTGAAGAATTGTATAGTCGCGTTACCCTGAAAGAAAAGACACAGCGCAGACTGGACGGAATGAAATCACAGATGCATCAGCGTGCTTTTTTAAGTGTTAGAATGCTGATTCAGGAAATGGGATTTACAGATAAAGATTTGCATTATGATGAGTTCGGAAAACCGTATTTTGATTGTGATAATCATATCTCAATTACACATTCGTACCATTTTGCAGCGATAATTATAAGCAAAGAAAAGGTTGGAATTGATATGGAATTGCAACGAGAAAAGATTCAGAGAATTGCAGATAAATTCACCGATTATGAATGTGATTATCTAGAACCGAATTCTACAGAAGAATACATAAAAAAACTTACCGTAATCTGGGGAGCCAAAGAGGCGATCTTTAAAATAAGAAATGAAAAAGGTATAAGTTTTAAAGATCATATTAATGTAGACAACTTTTCTTTAGATAAAACCCAAACGCAGGCAAGTCTTCATTTTGATGATTTAGTTAAAGATTTCGATGTACATTATCAGGAAGTCAAATCTGATAATTTTGATGGAACTTTTACTTTGGTTTATGCTTTTGAGAAATAAAATTTTAATATAAAATTCCAAATTCCAAGATTTATATATTTAAACTTCACTTTCTTTTTGACGGTGCTGAAACATGCTCATGTATAAAAAAGTGCTCATTTTTCTAGCGCGTCTTTTTAGTGTTTCTGCATTTTCGCCTTCAAAATGCTCGTCAATGGTTTGGAACCAATGATTTAACCAGATTCCGAATTCATTAGGTGCGATTTTTTCATCAAAATGAGCGTCAACTTCATTATGAACAGAATGCGGATTTCCTTTGTATTTGCGAACGCCAAATAGATTGGTTTCCCAAAAATCAGTTAGTTTTTCGAGATGCGCATCCCAATCAGAAATCATTTCATTAAAATAAAAGCCGATTTCTTTATCGGCTCTTATTTTAGCATAGAATTGATGAACCAAAAAGGAAACATCCGCTCTATTTTCTATTTGTTTTTTCATAAGAATAAGCTATTCAAAAGTATAAAGAACAAACTTAAAGTTGCGCTTAACATAATAAGGTTGAAAACTACTTTATGTTTCATTTGTGCCAAGATAGATGTATTTGCGAAAACACAAGCTAAAACAATGATTCCTAGTTGGATCATTTGCGGAATTGAAGTTCCGTTGGCTAGAACATACATAGCTGCGGCGCCTCCTAAACAGCTTTGCCCAATTACTGCCATTGCAGCAGAACCCATATAATTTCTATTGAAAATGTCGAATGTTGTTTGATATAGTGTCATGATATTCAGTTTTTTATATCAACAAAATTACATCCACAATAGCGCTTCATTTTATGATTAAAATCATAAAACGGAAATTTTTTTATCTGTATACTTTTCGGTTAATAATCTTCAATTCGCCTTTTTTTTCTAATGCTTTTATTGCTCTAATGACAGTTTCAACGCGTAAGCCAGTCAAATCTCCAATCTGCTGTCTGGTAAAATTAATCAAATATCCATTTTTATCTTTTTGAAAATTGAAGTAGGCGATTCCATGATCAATCAGTTTTAAGACACGATGTTCAGGTTCATGTGTCGAAATCTCTGCAGCCATAACCGATTTATAATATAATCTCTGCGCTAGATTTTCTATTATTTGAATGCTCACTTTTGGGTTTTCTTCTAAAAGTCTCATGAAGTTTTCTTTCGGAAGAATAAAAATCTCAGTATTTTCAACAGCAATTGCATTTGCTGGATATTTTTGATTTAAAAACAATGGAGGCTCGCCAAAAGATTGTCCGTTATAAAAAATGCCTTGTATAAATTCACGTCCATCATCATTATAATTGCTCATTTTTACCTCGCCAGAAATAATTTGGTAATAGTGCGACGGAAGATTTCCTTCTTCGAAAATAATATCATTTTTATCAAATGATTTTTTTATAACTCCATACTTTTCTAGTAATTGAACTGTAATCATAATGTGTTATTTACATTGTCAAAAGACGTTGAACAAATATAATTCATTCAAAATAGTTCTTCTGCATTAAAAATCTTTTACTTTTACACCCCGTATGCAAGAACAAATTCTCACTATTAGACAACAAATTTTAGAAGCTAAAAGCAATGGCCAAAAATTACTGGCAGTGCTTTTGGATCCTGATAAAATTGTATTGGAAAATTTAAATCATTTGATTGATAAAATTAACCAATCGCCTGCAACTCATATTTTTGTTGGAGGTAGCGTTGTTCAGAATACTATTTTAGAAGAATTAATTACTGCATTAAAACAAAAAACAAATCTACCAGTTATTTTATTTCCTGGCGATCCTTCTCAGATTTCACCAAAAGCAGATGGTATTTTATTCCTGTCTTTGTTATCTGGCCGAAATCCAGATTATTTGATTGAATATCAGGTTCAAGCTGCTCCGATTCTTAAAAAAACTAATCTTGAGGTTATTTCTACAGGATACATTTTAATAGAAAGCGGTAACGAAACTGCTGTTGCTCGTGTGAGCAAAACAAAACCCTTAAGCCGTGAAAATCTTGATTTGGTTTTGGCGACAGCTCAGGCGGGCGAAATGTTAGGAAATCAACTGATTTATTTAGAAGCGGGAAGCGGTGCAAAACAGCCTGTTCCGACAGAAATGATTGAACTTGTTTCTCAAAATATTCAAATTCCTGTTATTGTTGGAGGAGGAATTGTAGATTTGCACGGAATTCAAAAAGCATATAAGGCTGGTGCAGATTTGGTTGTTATTGGAACTGCTTTTGAAAATAACAATCGTTTTTTTGAGTTATAAAAGTCAAATACCACATTTTCATGATAGATTTTTTTCTAGATAGTTACAAAAATGCACCTTTATGGCATATTGCTTTAGAGTTTCTGGTTTTTGTATGTGGCATTTTAAGTGTTTGGTTTGCAAAAAAAGAAAACATTTGGGTGTATCCAACAGGATTAATTGCGACGGCAATATCAGTATATCTGCTTTATGTGGCAGGCTATATCGGCGATATGATCATAAACGCTTATTTTTCAATAATGAGTATTTACGGCTGGTATGTTTGGGCAAAAGGAGGAACGGCTGAAGATAACATGCCTATTACCCGTACAAATTTTAATGAAAAAATAATCGGAATCTTACTGTTTATTGTGACTGTTTTTGTAGTTTTCGGGATTTATAAATATTTCGATTATGCAATACACCCTGACAATTATGTGGATATGATTTCGTCAGGAATATTTTTCGCAGGAATGTGGTATATGGCCAGAAAAAAAATAGAAAACTGGACACTTTGGATTATTGGTGATATTATTGTTGTGCCTCTCTACGCTTATCGCGGTTTAGGGATGCTGTCACTTCAGTATATAATTTTTACAATTTTGGCTATTTCAGCTTATTTAGAATGGAGAAAGATCTTAGACAGCAAAAAACAACCATCATAAAAATTGCTTTGTTTGGTCCTGAAAGTACAGGAAAAACAACCTTAGCAAAACAGCTTGCAGATTACTACGGAACCGAATGGGTTCCCGAGTTTGCACGCGACTATCTGCAAGAAAAATGGGAGGAGAATAAGCATATTTGTGTAGACGATGATATGATGCCTATTGCCTACGGTCAGACTGCATTGGAAAACGAAAAATTGGCAAACGCAAATAAATACTTGTTTTGTGATACCAATTTAATGGTAACCAAAGTGTTTTCTGAAATGTATTATGGTTTTTGTGATCCGCTTTTAAATGAAGCGGCATTAAAACACGAGTACGATTTGTTTTTCCTTACCGATATTGATGTTCCTTGGGAAAAAGACGACATTCGTGATACTCCTGAAGGACGCGAAACGGTTTTTTCTGTTTTTAAACAGACTCTAATCGATACAAAAAAGCCTTTTATAACCTTATCTGGCGACAAAGAAACACGTTTGGCAAAAGCAACAGCTATTATTGATGAATTGACTATTGCTAAAGAAAAAGGATTTACGTCATCAGATTTTGTTCAAATTTATGATAGAGGAATTCCTTTTGAAAAAATTCTAAAACAGATGGAAATCCTTGACAATGGAATTGCAAAAAGCAATTTAGTTAGTCCAGCCACAACTGCTAATGGAATTTTAAGTTTGTCGGAAAATGAGTTCGAAGAAAAAGCAGTTTTTTTTGATGAACAGAAAGAAAACCTAAAAATTAAAAAGTTTGTTCCAGCATCAGGTGCTGCAACTAGGATGTTTAAATTTTTGACAGCTTTTCTTAATGATTTTGATATTCAAAAAGAGACTATTAATGCTTATATCAATAGAAAGAAAGATAAAGAGCTTGCCATTTTTATTGTTGGAATGGAAAAGTTTCCTTTCTTCAAGGAAATAGATCAAAAATTGCGAGAAATTTATCCTGATTTTGAAACATTTGAAAGGGATTACAAGAATTACTATTTTATAAAATTATTATTATCTCCTGATTATTTCGACTTTGCCAATAAACCAAAAGCGGTATTGCCTTTTCATTGGTACGAAACACACATTGCAACCCCAATTGAAGAGCATTTAAATGAGTGTATACATTATGCTACTTCAAATAAGGTGTCTAATTTGCATTTTACTGTATCAGAAATTCACCAAGATTTGTTTTATAAAGGTGTGGATGAGGTTATAGAAAAAATTGAAGAACCTGCTGGAGTTAAAATTAATATTGGGTATTCGTACCAAAATAAAAGTACAGACTCAATCACTATTGATGAGGAAAACAAATTGGTAAAAGATAAAAATGGCAATTTAATTTTCAGACCAGGTGGACATGGTGCTCTGATTGAAAATCTAAATGATCTTGACGCTGATGTAATCTTTATTAAAAATATAGATAATGTCATTCAGAATCATATTGATAAAATTACATTATACAAAAAAGCGCTAGCGGGCGTTTTAATTGAAATACAGCAAAAAGTTTTTTCTTATTTAAAAGCAATTGACCAAAATAAGGTTGAAGAAAATCACTTGACGGATATTATTTTATTTTTAAAAGAAGAGCTAAATGTTGAAATGAGTAATGACTTCAGTAAATTTACTTTTGAGAATAAAATAAGCAAGCTGAAAGAACTTTTAGATAGGCCAATTCGAGTTTGCGGAATGGTAAAAAATGAAGGCGAACCAGGAGGCGGACCGTTTTGGGTAATGGATGATAAAGGGGCTAATTCTCTTCAAATTGTTGAAACTTCTCAAGTGGATTTAGCTAGTAAAAAGCAACAGGCAATTTTAGCAGAAGCAACACATTTTAATCCCGTAGATTTGGTTTGTGGTATAAAAAACTACAAAAACGAAAAATTCGATTTATTGCAATTTGTAGATCAAAAAGCGGGTTTTATTGTAGAAAAGAGTGTTGATGGCAAAACGGTGAGAAGCTACGAATTGCCTGGTCTGTGGAACGGTTCAATGGCCAATTGGTTAACCATTTTTGTAGCTGTTCCTTTGATTACTTTTAATCCCGTAAAAACGGTAAATGATTTGTTGAAAGCAGCACATCAGCCACAATAATATGGATTCAGACAAAATCATAGCAGAATTAAACTTTAAAGCCGTTCGAAGCAGCGGTTCTGGAGGGCAAAACGTGAATAAAGTTTCGTCTAAAGTAGTTCTGACTTTTGATTTAAATGCTTCTCAAGCTTTGTCTGAAGACGAAAAACTATTATTGAAAGAAAATATTTCAGCAAGATTGACTTCTGAAAATATCTTAATTTTAAATTGTGACGAAGACCGAAGTCAGCTTAAAAATAAAGAAATTGTAACCAAACGATTTCTGGAAATTATCAAAAAAGGACTTTATGTTCCGAAAGTTAGAAAGGCAACTAAAGTCCCAAAAGCTGTAATTAAGAAACGAATCAAAGACAAAAAGAATGTTTCTGACTTGAAGAAATCAAGGAGAAAACCTAGCTTTGATTAAATATCAATTTTTAAAGTTCCAAATTCCATTAAACTAATTAAAAGTAAGTTTTTGGAATTTGGAATTTCTTTTTTGGAGTTTTAAATATTTTAACACTAAATTTGCACTGTCTCAAAGGGGTGCTCCAAATAACGAGCTGAGATCATACCCAAAGAACCTGAGCGAGTAATGTTGCTAAGGGAAAAAAACGACATTATCGAGCGTGCACACTTTATTTTGTCGTGAAACACATTTATTAATTTAACAAAGAATAATTCCCCCTTTTATTCGTAATTCTTTACGAATGAAAACTATTTTTTTAGGTACTGAGGTACTAAGTTTCAAAGGTTCTAAGGTTCGAAAAATGAGCAGAACCAAGTCTATTTTATTTCTTTCATCTATCTTCTTTTCTCTTTTCTCTTTTGCTCAGCAGCAGGATTCTACAAAAGTGAATCAGCTTGATGATGTTTTAGTTTCTGCGGTTCGTGTTACTACTAAAACTCCAGTTAGTTTTAGCAATATGGATAAAAAGGAAATTAAATATAGAAATTTAGGTCAGGACATTCCGGTTCTCATGAACTATCTTCCTTCAGTTGTAACAACTTCGGATGCAGGTAATGGTGTTGGTTATACAGGGATCAGAGTGCGTGGAAGCGATGCTACACGTGTAAACGTAACCATAAACGGAATTCCGTATAACGATGCGGAAAGTCAAGGAACATTTTGGGTAAATATGCCCGATTTTGCTTCTTCTGTAGAAAGCCTTCAATTGCAACGCGGAGTTGGAACATCTACAAATGGCGCGGGTGCTTTTGGCGCAAGCTTAAATATGCTAACGGATAGTTATGCTAGAAAAGCGACAGGTGAAATTTCAAGTTCTGCAGGATCATTCAATACATTTAAAAATACGGTAAAGTTTAGTACAGGTTTATTAAATGATCATTTTGAAATTGCTGGGCGTTTATCTACAATAAAAACACACGGATATATTGACCGAGGAAGTGCAGATTTAAAATCATATTTCTTGCAGGGAACTTACGTAGGCAAAACAACTTTAATTAAAGCGTTGGTTTTTGGAGGAACTCAAAAGACGTATCAATCTTGGAATGGAATTGATGGAGAAACTTTAAATGAAAACCGCACTTTCAATTCGGCAGGAATGTACACAGATGAAGCAGGAAATGTACGTTTCTATGATAATGAGACGGATAATTACAACCAAGATCATTATCAATTGCATTGGAGTGAATCCATTTCTGATAAATGGAGTACAAACTTTGCGCTTCATTATACTAAAGGAAAAGGATACTACGAAAACTATAAAGAAGATTCTGATATGGCCGAATATGGTTTAAATCCAGTTGGGACAGTTACAGAAACTGATCTAATTCGTCAAAAATGGTTAGATAATGATTTCTACGGAACTACTTTTTCTGCTAAATATGTGACTGAAAAACTAAATGTTATTTTAGGAGGGGGTTGGAATAAATATGAAGGCGATCATTTCGGAAAAGTAATCTGGGCGAGATACGCTTCACAATCAGAATTAGGAGATCATTATTATGATGATTATTCAACAAAAACAGACGGTAATATTTTCGCGAAAGCCAATTATCAATTCACTGAAAAATTAAGTTTCTATGGGGATTTGCAATATAGAAGAGTTCGTTACAAAGCCAATAGCGCTGAAACAGGTTTGGTAGATGATACTTTCAATTTCTTCAATCCAAAAGCTGGTTTGAATTATGCTTTCAACGAAAAAAACACTTTGTATTTCTCTTACGCAAGAGCAAATCGTGAACCAAATAGAACAGACTACGAAGGTGGAAATGTAAAACCAGAAAAATTGAATGATTTTGAATTAGGATGGAGATTCAACTCTGAGAAATTCCAGCTGAACTCAAATGTATATTACATGGGATACAAAGACCAATTGATTTTAACTGGAAGATTAGATGATGTTGGAAACCCAATTCGTGCTAATACAGAGAAGAGTTACCGTTTAGGTTTTGAATTTGATGCGACTATTGCACTTTCTGAGAAATTCACTTTAAGACCAAACTTTACTTTAAGCAGCAATAAAAATGTTGATTTAGCTGTTGATGGCGAATATTACGGGACAACAAAAATTGCCTATTCTCCAGAAGTAATTGCAGGAAACGTAATCGTGTATAAGCCTATAGAAAGATTATATCTATCATTGTTACAAAAATATGTTGGTGAGCAATACATGAACAATATCGAACTTCCAGCAGCAAAATTAGCAGATTACTTTGTAAATGATTTTAATGCATCTTACGAAATTAAGCCAAAAACGATTTTTCAATCGATCACAATTACAGCTTTAGTAAATAATATTTTTGATAAAAAATATGTTTCAAATGGAGCCATGTGGGATATTTATCCGTACTATTATCCGCAAGCAGGAACAAATTTCTTAATTGGTTTGAATTTGAAATTCTAATTAAATCAAGACACAAAAAAAAAGCCTGAAAACTATTTCAGGCTTTTCTGTTTTTAATTATATACATGAACAACTGTTCCAGAAGATTCGACGCGATATTGTTTCATTGGATATTCTTTTCCGCCAAGTCCTGTAAATAAGTTGTATTGAGTTTTATCGCAAGAGCAAACAGCATAAATTCCATCGATTGTCATTGCTGTACAAGAAGTTAAGGCCTGATTTGGGCATGCAGCATCAAAAGCCGTATAAGTTCCTTCACCGGTTTTCATGACAATAATTCCTTTTGCACCATAATTGGCAACATAAACAGGGTTGCTTACATGCAGTAATTTGCTATAAGTCGGAAGATTTGTGTCGAGATAAGCATTTATCGAATAGTTTGGGATGTACGGATTATTATTGCTTCGATTATTGTCACTGCAAGCAAATAAAACTGCGGTAAATGCGATAAAGAACCAGATTTTTTTCATTATTTGAATAAGAATTAGTTAAAACAAAAATAATTTATTTAGATTTGAAATCTATATGATTAACATATAATTATGTACTATTAAAAATTATAGTATATTTGTGGTAAGAAAATCCCGTCGCGATGGGATTTTTTGTATTTATATAAACGATGAAGTTATGAGTAAAGTATCTTATTATACAGCTGAAGGATTAAAAAAATTAAAAGATGAATTGGAGCATTTAAAGAGTGTAATGCGTCCAAAGGCATCTCAAGATATTGCAGATGCAAGAGATAAAGGAGATTTGTCTGAAAATGCAGAGTATGATGCGGCAAAAGAAGCGCAAGGTTTATTAGAAATGAGAATTGCTAAACTTGAAGAAGTATATGCAAATGCAAGATTAATTGACGAATCGCAATTAGATGTTTCTAAAGTTTTGGTTTTATCAAATGTGAAAATCAAAAACCAAAGCAACGGAATGGAAATGAAATATACGCTTGTAGCAGAAAGCGAAGCTGATTTAAAAACAGGTAAAATCTCTGTAACATCTCCTATTGGTAAAGGATTGCTAGGAAAATCTGTTGGAGAAGTAGCTGAAATCACAGTTCCAAACGGAGTTTTGAAATTTGAGATTCTAGAAATTACAAGAGACTAAATATTAGTTTAACTGGTTAATCGTTTATTCGTTTAACCGATTACACAAATAAACCATGGCATCAATATTCACTAAAATAGTAAACGGAGAAATTCCAGCTTACAAAATTGCAGAAGACGAAAACTACTTAGCATTTTTAGATGTAAATCCAAATGCTAAAGGACACACACTTTGTATTCCGAAACAAGAAATCGATAAGATTTTTGATATGGATGAAGAACTGTATTTAGGTTTAATGAAGTTTTCTAAAAAAGTTGCAGCAGCTTTAGAAAAAACAGTTCCATGCAAAAGAATCGGAATTGCAGTTGTTGGACTTGAAGTGCCTCATGCACACGTACATTTGATTCCGTTAAACCATATGGATGAAATGCGTTTTATTGATAAAGTTTCACTTTCAAAAGAAGAGTTTGAAGCTTTAGCAAAAGATATTCAATCGAATTTGTAAGGATTTTGATGTCGCTCAACCTGAAAATAATATAAAGTGCAGTAAATTAATTACTGCACTTTTTTATTTAAAGCAATCTGAAAAGTAGTTCCTTTCCCGATTTCAGAATGAAGGACTTTAATTTTTCCATTGTGATATTCCTCAACAATTCTTTTCGTTAAAGAAAGTCCAAGTCCCCAGCCGCGTTTTTTTGTGGTATATCCAGTTTCAAAAATAGTTTTAAACTGTTTTTTAGGAATTCCAGTTCCAGAATCTTTAATGTTGATTTTTACCTGATATGCATCTTGCTCAATTTGAAGGTCCAAAGTTCCTTTTCCTTTCATGGCATCAATAGCATTTTTAACCAAGTTTTCGATAGTCCAGCTATGCAAAGTAGGGTTTATCATTCCTAAAATAGGAGAATCTGGAGCATGAAACGAAAAAGCAACTTGTTTAGAAAAACGAGATTGCAGATACTCATAAGCCGTTCTGGTTTCTTCTACAATATCATGAAGTTCTAAAACAGGAATAGAACCAATCTTAGAAAAACGATCTGTGATGGTTTGCAAACGCTCAATATCTTTTTCAATTTCAGTACTAATCGACGGATCGATATTTTCGGTTTTTAATATTTCTACCCAGCCAATTAATGAAGAAAGAGGAGTTCCAATTTGATGTGCCGTTTCTTTTGCCATCCCCGCCCAAAGTTTATTTTGGGTTGCCATTTTAGTGCTTTTATAAAAATTGTAAATTAAAGCAATACACAAGAATATAATTAGAAGCAGGGCAATCGGATAATATTTTAGTTTATTCAGTAATGAAGAGTTTCCGTAATATAGCGTCTGATATTTTCCTGGAGCATATTCAAAAGTGATTGGCTCATTTTCATTTTTTAGCTTATTTAAGAAAGCAGTTCTTTTTTTCTTATCATTAAGAATTTCGTCAGGAACATTTACCGCACTTACCACGTTATCATAGAGCATTATTATTCCAGGAATCGAAGTGTTATTGTTGAAAATCTGAAGCGGAAGTTCTACATCGGTATTTTCGTCGGCGTTGACTATAGTAATTTGCGCCTTCACAAAAAGGTTCATTTTCAAACGTTCCTCATTTTTAAAAATTTGGAAGAAAGTATATGTGTTCCAAAGAATTAGAGAAATGATTATAAAACAAACAGAAATAATAATCCAGCGGGTTGTATTTGTTCTTTCAGAAAAAGACATATCAGTTTTTTTGAGGTATAAATATAACGAAATATATACATTTTATATTTTGCCGGTGCTGAAAGATTTTTCGATTTTATCTCTAAAACTATTTCTTCTAATTAAACCATTTCAATACTTTTGTAGTTGCTAAAATGAGATTCTGTGTAAATTTTAAAGTATGATCAGCGTTAACCCAAAAGAGATTCCAACGGCCAAATTGCAAGGCTATCTGCAGAGTTCAATCGGACCGAGACCTATTGCTTTTGCAAGCACAATTAACGAAAAAGGGATTCCTAATTTATCTCCATTTAGTTTCTTTAACGTGTTTAGTGCCAATCCGCCGATTTTGGTTTTTTCTCCATCAAGACGCGTTCGTGATAATACAATTAAACATACTTTGATTAATGCCGAAGCGACTCGCGAAGTAGTAATAAATGTTGTTAATTATGATATTGTGCAGCAAACATCATTGGCAAGTACAGAATATGCAGACGGTGTAAACGAATTTATCAAAGCGGGATTAACTCAAATTCCTTCAGATTTGGTAAAACCATATCGCGTAAAAGAATCTCCAGTTCAATTTGAATGCAAGATTACCCAGATTATTCCGTTAGGAACAGAAGGAGGAGCAGGAAATCTGATTTTATGTGAAGTGGTAAAAATCCATATTCACGAGTCTATTTTAGATGAAAATGGAGCAATCGATCAGCATAAAATTGATTTGGTTTCAAGACTTGGAAATAATTGGTACTCAAGATCTAATCAAGGACTTTTTGAAGTCGCAAAACCCTTGACAACATTGGGAGTAGGCGTAGATGCGATACCAGATTTTGTAAAAGAAAGCGCTGTTTTTGATGGGAATGATTTAGGCAAATTAGGAAATATTGAAGCCTTGCCTACAAAAGAAGAAGTTAGTATATTTGTGAAAGAAAATTTCGCAGTCAAAGGAGTTTTAAGCTCAGACGACCAGAAAAAAGTACATTTAGAAGCCAAAAAATACTTGGATAATGGCGATGTAGAATCGGCGTGGAAAGTGCTTTTAGCTAAAAAATAAAAGAAATAGAAACAATAATTAATATAGACGAAGATGGAAGTTACAGGAAAAGTAAAAGTGGTTAACCCAGAGCAGCAAGTTAGTGCCTCATTCAAAAAAAGAGAGTTAGTTGTTACTACTGAGGAACAGTATCCACAACATATTTTAATCGAATTTACACAAGATAAATGCGATTTATTGAGTAGCTATAAACAAGGAGATGCAGTAAAAGTTTCTATCAATTTAAGAGGAAGAGAATGGGTTAATCCGCAAGGAGAAACTAGATATTTCAATAGTATTCAAGGTTGGAGAATCGAAAGAATGAGTGCTGATGCTCCTACACAAGCACCGCCAATGCCAACAGCAGAAACTTTTGCTCCAGCTACAAACGTAAACGAAGACGAACCAGACGATTTACCGTTCTAAGAGTTTAAAATTCAATTTACTAAATTCCAAATTCCAATTCATTCTCGTGAATTTGGAATTTGGAATTTTGTTTTTGATTTCTTTTGTTTAAAACTAAAACTTACATATAGTTTGGAATTTGGAATTTCAGTATTGGAATTTAAAAATGATTATTTTTAAAAATGTACTATTTATTCAACGATTTATATTTTCCGCCAGTTACAGAAGCTGATGAAGAAGGAATTTTAGCAATAGGAGGCGATCTAAGTCCAGAGCGTTTACTATTGGCTTACAAAAGCGGTATTTTTCCGTGGTTTAATGAAGGAGAACCAATTCTTTGGTGGGCGCCAGATCCGCGAATGGTATTATTTTTTGATGAATTGGCGATTTCTAAAAGCATGCGAAAAATTCTCAATAAGAAAATATTTAAGGTTACTTATAATAAAAATTTCAAAGAAGTAATTTTAAACTGTCAGCAGATAAAAAGAGAAGGACAGGATGGAACTTGGATTTCGGATGAAATGATTGAAGCCTACTGCAAATTGAATGAAGAAGGAGTGGCAAAATCGGTTGAGGTATGGCAAGATGATGTTTTGGTTGGTGGTCTCTACGGAATTGATTTGGGAAAGAGAAAAATTTTTTGCGGAGAAAGTATGTTTTCTAAAGTTTCAAATGCTTCAAAAACGGCTTTTATTGCTTTAGCTTTATATTTGAAGAAAGAAAATTACAAGTTATTAGATTGTCAGGTTTATAATCCCCATTTGGAGAGTTTAGGCTGCCGCGAAATTGATCGTGAAGAGTTTATGTCCATTTTAAAAAGTAAATAGAAATAGGAAATGAGCGCAATTTACAGCATAAAAGAAATTTATATTTATCCGATAAAAAGTTTGGCGGGAATCAGTTTGAAGTCTGCAAAAGCGGAAGAAATGGGATTTGAAAACGATCGCCGTTGGATGCTGATCGATGCAGAAAATCAAATGCTTACGCAAAGAGAATATCGAATCATGAGTCAATTTTATCCACAGATTTTAGATGGAAAAATTGGTATTACTTTTCAAGACCAAAAACATGAATTTTCTATTGATGAGTCTTTAGAAAATACAATTAAAGTAAATGTTTGGGATGATAAGAGCGAAGTTGTTGAGGTAAACCAAGAAACTTCAAAATGGTTTAGTAAACATTTGGGATTTGAATGTAAATTGGTCAAAATACTAAAAAATGGAGCTCGTAAACACGAAAGCTCCAGATTGAAAGAAACATTCAATGTAAGTTTAGCAGACGGTTATCCATATTTATTAATTGGAACCAAAAGCTTTGATTTTTTGAATGACAAATTGGATGAAAAAATTACCATAAAAAGATTTCGTCCAAACCTTGTAGTAAGCACTGAAAATCCTCATGAAGAAGACGATTTTAAGACCTTTACAATAGGAGAAGTTCAATTTAAAAATATAAAACCCTGCGGAAGATGTGTTATGGTGAACAATGATCCGGAAAATGGGCGTTTAAAAAAAGAACCTCTAAAAACGTTGAGCAAATACAGAAATGTTGATAATTCGGTTTTATTCGGAACTAATATTGTGAGTTTGAATTCAGGAATTATTAGCGTAGGTGATGAGGTGGTTTTCTAGAAATTCAGCTTTATAAAGTTCCAGTTCAAAGTATTAAAGATTATTAATTCATTATTTAAAGTTGGCAATTCGAGAATTAATTTGAGTGTTTCGTGTGCCATCATGTTGCCTATAATTCCAGGTAATGTTCCTAAAACGCCATTCAAATTGCAATTCGGAACATCTTTTGGATCGGGCATTTCAGGAAATAAATCACGAAGGTTTTTACTTCCGTTATGATTAAAAACAGCAAGCTGGCCTTCAAACTTTAAAATGCTTCCGTAAACCAACGGTTTGTTAAGCTGAACGCAAGTATCATTGACTAAATATCGAGTGGAGAAATTATCAGAACCATCTATAATAATATCATATTGTTGAATGATTTCCGATGCATTTTCAGCAGTTAATTTTTTATTAATCGCTAGAACTTCAATCAGCGGATTTAGTCTTGAAACGACTTCTTTGGCAACTATCGATTTTTGTTTTCCGATTTCATTTTCGGTATATAAAATTTGTCGGTGGAGATTGTGAATTTCAATCGTATCAAAATCCATGATTCCGATAAAACCAACTCCAGCGGTTGCAATATATTGTAAAATTGGACAGCCCAAACCACCGGCGCCAATTACTAAAACTCTAGCTTTTTTTAATTTTTCTTGCCCTTCGTCACCAATTTCAGGGAGAATAGTTTGTCTGTTGTAACGAAGGAATTCTTTTATGATACTCATTTTTTAATTTTAGATTTTAGAGTTTAGATTTTAGATTGAATGAAAAGCAGAAAAATCTGAAATCTAAACTCTAAACTCTGAAATAAAACTCTTGTCCCAATCTTTCCAAACGGGTTCGTAGCCTGCGTTTTTTATGATTTTTGAAATTTCTTCGGCGGTACGTTCATCGCTGATTTCGAATTGCTCCAAAGATTGCGGGTCGACAACGTAACCGCCTGGATTTGTTTTAGAGCCCGCACTCATACTCGTAACACCAATTGGAATAATATTATTTCTGAATTTCTCGTTTTCACGTGTTGAAATCGAAATTTCTAAATCTTCATTCCACAATCTGTAAGCGCAGATTAATTGCGTCAAATCTTTATCATCCATAATAAAATTGGGTTCGATAATTCCTTCTGCTGGACGCAGGCGAGGAAAAGAAACCGAATATTTTGTCTGCCAATATTTCTTCTGCAAATAATCTAAATGTAAAGCACTGAAAAAGCTATCGGTTCGCCAATCTTCTAAGCCTAATAAAACTCCCAAACCAATTTTATGAATTCCAGCAGTTCCAATTCTGTCAGGAGTTTCCAATCGATAATCAAAATTTGATTTTTTGCCTTTGGTATGATACTTTTTGTAAACTTCCTGATGATACGTTTCCTGATAAACCAAAACGGAATAAACTCCAGCCTCATGCAAACGCTGATAATCTTCGGTTGAAAGTGGCTGAACTTCAACAGAAATAATCGAAAAATCCTCTTTGATTAAGTTAATTGCGTTCAGAAAATAATTGATGTTTACGGTATAATTTGCTTCTCCTGTAACCAATAAAACATGATCAAAACCAGTTTTTTTTAGAGCTTCAACTTCAAGTTTTATTTCGGCATTGGTAAGGGTTTTTCTTTTGATTTTATTGTCTAAGCTAAATCCGCAGTACGTACAGATATTTTGGCATTCATTGCTCAAATATAGTGGAGCATACATTTGAATCGTTTTTCCGAAACGTTTCTTAGTAATTTCATGGCATTTCTGTGCCATTTGTTCTAAATAATTCTGAGCGATTGGAGAAATCAAAATCAAAAAATCGTCAAGATTGTATTTGGTTTTAGCCAAAGTACGTTCGACATCTTTTGATGTGGTTTTATATATTCTGGTCTGGATTTCATCCCAATTGTATTGCTCGAAAATGGATTTGAATGTTTTCATTTTGTTTTGGTTTCACGCAGATTTTACAGATTTAAGCTGATTAAAATGATTTAATTTTTGATCTGTGTGATTGATTAGATTTTATTTGCAATTCTTTTAATGTCATTAAGAATGTTTGTCGTATTGAAATTTACTAACAAGCCTAATTTTTTATTTGTTAATCTTAAGTATGTTGCTACTTGTTTGTAATGAATAAGGGCTAAATCCTCTACAGATTTTAATTCTATAATTACTTTGTCTTCTACTAAAATATCAATTCTAAAAACTGGATCTAACGTTATTTCTTCATATGGAATTATAACTTCAACTTGTTTTTGAATCTTTAAATCCAGCTTTTCTAATTCATAAAACAAAGCACTCTCATAAACAGATTCAAACAAACCTGGTCCTAAATTGTTATACACTTTAAAAATTGCTCCTCTTATCAGATACGAAATTTCATTCTCAGTCATAATTCTCCAAATTTTATCAAAGGAATAAAATTAAGAATTTTCTTTCTTTTTAAAAGGTTGGTTTTATGCAGATTTGAGCAATAAAAAAATCAAATTAAATCTGCTTCAATCTGCAGAAATCTGCGTGAAACCAAAAATTACTCATAAAGAAAAGAAGTCAAAGGACTAGAAGCTGAAGCATAATTTTGTTGATTGGCGACTTTCGCTTCAAAAGCCTTTCTTCCTGCAATAACCGTTTCTCTAAAAGCCTCAGCCATTAATTTCGGATTTCCTGCTACAGCAATTGCCGTGTTTACCAAAACAGCATCGGCACCAATTTCCATCGCTTTTGCGGCATCAGAAGGAGCTCCAATTCCAGCATCGACAATAACGGGAACCGTACTTTGCTCAATTATAATTTCAAGGAAATCAATCGTTTTTAAACCTTTATTACTTCCAATTGGTGAACCCAAAGGCATTACTGCAGAAGTTCCTGCACTTTCTAAATGTTTGCACAAAACAGGATCAGCATGAATGTAGGGAAGAACGATGAAACCTAATTTCGCCAATTCTTCAGTTGCTTTTAAAGTCTCCATCGGATCTGGCATTAAATACTTTGGATCTGGGTGAATTTCTAGTTTTACCCAATTGGTTTCAAGAGCTTCTCGTGCCAATTGAGCGGCAAAAACAGCTTCTTTAGCATTTCGCGCTCCAGAAGTGTTGGGTAATAAATTGATATTAGGGTGTTTTAAATGCGATAAAATGGCGTCAGTATCGGTTTCCAGATCAATGCGTTTTAGTGCAACAGTAACCAATTCGCTTTCTGAAGCTAAAATGGCGCTTTCCATTTCTTCATTTGAACCAAACTTTCCTGTTCCAAGAAACAAACGGGAATTAAAGGTTTTGTCTCCTATATTAAACAATGATGTTTGCATATAATTTTTCTTTTAATTGTTGAATTAATTTTTCCTTTTCATCACTTTCGGTAATGATTCCAGAAACGGCAATTCCGAAAATTCCAGTTTCCATTAACGGACTTACATCTCTTAAAGTGATGCCTCCTATAGCATAAACTGGAATTTCGATTTTATTTTTTTTCAGTTTTTGAAGTATGTCAAAATAGCCCGATAATCCTAAAATCGGACTTAATTTTTCTTTTGTGGCAGTAAAGCGAAAAGGGCCTAATCCGATATAATTGCATCCATTTTTAACGTGATTTTGAATGTCTTCAAAAGTATTAGCAGTTCCTCCGATTACTTTTGAAGCGCCTAAAAAAGCTCTAGCTTCGTCGATTTTAGTATCGGTTAGACCTAGATGAATGCCGTCAGCATCTATTTCTTTAGTAAGTTGCAAATCGTCGTTTACAATAAAATTGGCTGCGTACTTTTCACACAAAGGTTTTACCGCTTCCGCTAAAGTAAAAGTGTCTTTTGGTGTCTGGTTTTTAAAACGCATTTGCACCCAATTGCAGCCCGAGTCGAGTGCCTGATGAATATTGTGTAATTGTTTTTCGATAGTTTCGCCCTGCGAGATATATTGAAGTTTGCTATACATGGTGATATCCGATTAAAGTTGGTGTTGAACTCAGGTAATTTTCGATATAAGTTTTAGCATTTTTACAGGCAGTTTCCATAGTTTGATTTAGTGCTAAATTTGAAGCGATTGCAGAAGAAAGTACACAGCCAGAGCCATGTTTTTCAGAACATTTTTTTTCTGTTGGAAATAAATCGATAATCTTATTTTTTAAAAACAATTGATCTTTTCCGACTTGGTTTAGATTATGTCCGCCTTTGAGCAGAATTGCAGTCGAAATGTCATTTTCAATCCAAAGATTATCTTTTATAAAACCAGGAAGCAATTGTTCAATTTCGATATAATTGGGGGTAATCAAATCTATTTTGGATAGTACTTGGTGTAAGTTCGAATGATCTTCGATATTTAAAAAATCAAATTCTGTTGTAGATTTTAAAACTGGATCCCAGACAATTTTTGTGCTTGGCGAAATTAGTTTTATGCTCGAAAGAATCCGATTCAAATAAGACAGAGAAGGTACAATTCCGATTTTGACAGCGCTGATTTTATAGTTTTGAAACAAGACTTCAATAGATCTGATAACAAAATTGATATTAATCCATTCTATTTTATAAAACTCATTTTCTGTTTGAATGGTGTTAGCAGTCGCAACGGCAAAACCGCTGACTTTATGCTGTTCAAATGTTTTGATATCAGCCAAAATCCCAGCGCCTCCAGACGGATCTAAACCTGCGATTGTGAGTACGAAAGGACGATTTTCTGACATAATTTAAATTGTTTTACAGGATTTTCATGGTTCCAAATACTTCCTAAAAGAGCGATATCATCAAAACCATTTTTAAGAGTCTTGTGTATGTTTTGAGAATCAATTCCGCCTAAAGCAATAACTTTAGTTTTGTGATTTTTTCGCAATTTTAATGCTTCAAAAAGATCAATTTTTGGATGATAATTTTCTTTTGAAATGCTTTTAAAAACTGGACTTAAGAATGCATAATCAAAATCATTTTCTAATGAGTTAAAATCTTCAATTGAATGTGTTGACGTTGATTTAGATCTACAAGGTTTTGAAAACCTTGCAGGAAAGGCTGAATTCTGTTTTCTTTCTTTCTCAGAAAAATGAAATCGGTCAATGCCAAAATCTTCTGCTAAATGATGATGATTATGTAAAACCAGTTTATTTCGAAATTCTAGTTTTATCTGGTTAATAAATTGAGCCATTTCCAACTCGGAAAAATTAGGTTTCCGAATATGAAGCAAAGACAATCCTTCTTCTAATAGAGAATTCGGCATTTCAATTTCATCTTCAATAAAAAAAGGATTTGTAATCACAATCATATCTTTCTTTTTGATTCTTTTGTCTTTTTACTTAAATATAAATCTCTTTCCCTTGCTCAATAAATTCCTCTGATTTCTCCTGCATTCCTTTTTCTGCTGCAGCGACATCTCTAATTTCTTGTGATATTTTCATAGAGCAGAATTTTGGCCCGCACATCGAACAGAAATGTGCCACTTTTGCACCATCAGCTGGAAGTGTTTCATCATGAAATTCTCTTGCAGTATCAGGATCTAAAGCCAAATTAAACTGATCTTCCCAACGGAATTCAAAACGTGCTTTACTCAATGCATTATCACGATATTGCGCTCCCGGATGACCTTTTGCTAAGTCGGCAGCATGAGCCGAAATTTTATACGTGATTACGCCGTCTTTTACGTCTTTTTTGTTTGGCAAACCCAAATGTTCTTTTGGAGTTACATAACATAGCATTGCGCAACCGTACCAGCCAATCATGGCCGCTCCAATTGCAGAAGTGATATGGTCGTAGCCTGGTGCAATATCTGTTGTCAAAGGCCCTAAAGTATAAAATGGCGCTTCGTGACAATGTTCTAACTGTTTGTCCATGTTTTCTTTAATCATGTGCATTGGTACGTGCCCTGGACCTTCTATGAAAACTTGCACATCATGTTTCCAAGCAATTTTTGTCAATTCACCTAAAGTTTCCAATTCTGCAAATTGTGCAGCATCATTAGCATCTGCGATCGATCCCGGACGTAAACCATCTCCAAGAGAAAAAGCCACATCATATTGTTTCATGATTTCGCAAATTTCCTCAAAATGTGTATATAAGAAGTTTTCTTTATGATGAAATAAGCACCATTTTGCCATAATTGATCCACCGCGCGAAACAATTCCAGTAACACGATTTGCGGTTAAATGAATGTAACGAAGCAAAACTCCGGCGTGAATTGTAAAATACGAAACCCCTTGTTCTGCCTGCTCGATTAGCGTATCACGGAAAATTTCCCAAGTCAAATCTTCTGCAATTCCTTTTACTTTTTCAAGAGCCTGATAAATCGGAACAGTCCCGATTGGAACAGGAGAATTTCTAATAATCCATTCTCTGGTTTCGTGAATATTTTTTCCTGTAGATAAATCCATAATGGTGTCAGCGCCCCAGCGACAAGCCCAAACGGCTTTTTCGACTTCTTCTTCAATGCTTGAAGTCACAGCGCTGTTTCCAATATTGGCATTGATTTTTACCAAGAAATTACGACCCACAATCATCGGTTCACTTTCTGGATGATTGATGTTGTTTGGAATAATAGCTCTTCCGCAGGCCACTTCTGATCGAACGAATTCTGGAGTGATTTTGCTTTTTGGAGTATTTGCGCCAAAACTTTGTCCGCCATGCTGGCATTGCATTGCTTTGGTTTGTTCGTTTAAAAGCTCGATTCGCTGGTTTTCACGAATCGCGATATATTCCATTTCTGGCGTGATAATTCCTTGTTTGGCGTAATACAATTGTGTTACGTTAGCGCCTTTTTTGGCACGTTTTGGCTGATGCAAATATTCAAAACGAAGATGATTTAGTGTTTCATCTTTTAATCGACTTTGACCATAATCTGAAGTGATTTCATCTAAAATTTCAACATCATTTCGATCAAGAATCCAACCTTCGCGTAAGCGTGGTAATCCTTTTCGAATATCGATTTCAATATTTGGATCAGTGTAAGGCCCAGAAGTGTCGTAAACTGTTACAGGAGGATTTTTTTCAATGCCGCCGTTGGAAAGTTTAGTATCGCTCAAAGCAATTTCTCGCATAGCGACTTTTATCGGATGAATTTCTCCGTCGATATAAACCTTTTTAGAATTGGGAAATGGGGTTCTGGATATTTGTTCTTCTTTAGTCATAGTGTTTTTTGTTTCAGGTTTCAGGTTTACTGTAGAGACGCATTTCAATGCGTCTACGTAAGGTTGGCAAATTGGAATTTAACCACCCTGCGTAGCAGAAATAATCAAAATTTCGTCGGTTTCTTGTACGAGGAATTCGTTCCAATTGGTTTTTGGAACAACAGTATTGTTAACAGCAACGGCAATTCCGTTTTGTTTGTGCGGAATTTCGAGATCGAGCAATGATTGAACGCTTAGCGATTCAGCATTGAATTTTTTAATTTGTTGATTGATTTTTAGTTCCATTCCTTTTAGTTTAGTGTATAGATACACGTTAGGAATGGCTGCAATAACGCATAGAAATGCGTTCAAGAAGTCATCTTACTTTTCCCTACGCTAGTATGAACTAGATCAGGTTCAGAGGGTAAAATCTCAGCCTGCGTGATGCAGACACCCCTAAAGTGTGAAGCAAATGTAATGAATTTTTGTTTAAAAGTTTCAGGTTTCATGTTTCAGGTTCAAAAAAAATGAAACTGCAACTGAAAACTATTTATTTCTTGTCCAGCAATCTTCTACATGATCATTGACCATTCCAGTCGCCTGCATGTGAGCATAAATGACTGTTGAACCTACGAATTTGAAACCGCGTTTTTTTAAATCTTTACTGATGGCATCAGAAATTGGAGTGGTTGCTGGAATATCTTTTAGCATTTTTGGCTTATTGTCAATCGGTTTTCCGTCAGTAAATTTCCAGATGTAATCAGAAAAAGTTCCAAATTCTTCTTGGACTTTCATAAAAGCCTGAGCATTTGTAACAGCCGATTTAATTTTAAGTTTATTGCGGATGATTCCAGTGTCTTGAAGTAATTCTTCAATTTTATCTTCAGAATAATCAGCAATTTTTTTATAATCAAAATTATCAAAAGCAGTTTTGAAGTTTTCTCTTTTGTTTAAAATAGTAATCCAGCTTAAACCTGCTTGAAAAGTTTCTAGAATTAAAAACTCAAAAATAGTCGGGTCGTCATAAACTGGAGTTCCCCATTCTTCATCATGATATTTTTTATATAAATCGCTGGCAGAACACCAGCCGCATCTTATTGGTTCCATTTTTTATTTTAAATGTATAAAAAAAGCTTCAAACTATGAAGTCTGAAGCTTTTGGTAAACTTATTTTTTTGAATTACTTTTTCTTGTATATAGAAACAGCACTTACTGATATGCCTCCTTCAGAATATGTCATTTTTACTTTTAACGTACTACTGCTTAATTCAGAGATTTCCCATTTAACCTCCTCATCACTATATTTTAGAGTTAATGTATTTCCATCTTTTTTCCAAGTTCCATCTTCAGTATAGGTGCTACATTTTGAATCCCAATATTCTGATGTGATATCGATGAATTTTCCATCATTAGTAAAAGTCATTGATGGAATTTCACAGCCTTCACTATCATAAGGCTGTATCACCTCTTGGCCATTTAGAATTGCTCCTTGGTGAGTTACTTCCCATTTTCCTTCAATTGATCCGCCGTCCTTGTCATCATCACTGCTGCAAGAAACCGCTGTTAAACCTAATGTCAAGATTGACACAAAAAGAATGCTTAGTTTTTTCATTTTTGGTAGATTTTATTTGTTAAATGTTTGGCAAAAGTAAAATCTTTTAAGATAAAACCAAGGATTTCTAATAAGTTTTTTCGTATTTTTTGTTATTGATTTGTAATTAACTGTGTGTCAGGCGAATCTGTCTTTTTTTGTTTAGTTTTCCATTATCTTCCAATTTGCCAGCTATATCCTTTTACGCTCGGAATATAAGCTGAACGACCAATTATTACTAAATTATTATAAATTTTCCTGTTGTATTTAATGCCAATCGCATTTCCAGAAGTATACATTTTATTGGCTTTAAAAACTACCTTCATTTTGCCATCTTCCAATTCTGCATCAGATATTCGCTCCACTAGCCAAGTAGATTGCCATTTTACAGCCAACTCGTTTTCGGCTGTTTTAGTTACACTTTTTACTAATTTTACTGCTTCTGCTGGAATTTCAAAGTGTTCTGTTAGTTCTTTCTGAGTCATGGTCTGACCCATTTTACAATTGTCTAATATTTTACGGACATTGACAAAATTTAAAAGCTTGTCGTTAACTTCTTTTTTTATAGAAGTTGGGGGAATGGCTGTGTTATTTGTAGTTTGGGAACTTATCGGTTTAAAATCTATTGGATTTTTGACTGAAAAAGGATTTTTTGGGACAACAGTCTTTTTTGACTCAAATTCTTTTGGTGCTGTGATAGTTTTTGAAGAAATCTTTGGATTTACTTTCACAGTAGCAGGTGTCAGGTTATTGACAGACTGAATGACTTTTTGGGGCTGTCTTTTTTCATCATTGCCACAGCTTAAAAAGAGATAGGTAGCAGAGAATAAAATAAGCAAGTAATTTTTTTTCATGACCTAAATATTTTTTTATTCTTTATCCTTTATGTGCAGGATCTTCGTCCAAATATTTTTTAATCAAATGATGTCCTAAATAAATTGCTGGAGTTAATAAGATAGCTATTGCTAGTTTAAAAGTGTATCCTATTAATCCTGAAGATATAAAGGTGTCGAAATCAATTTTTCCGGGAAGCCAAAATGCAATTCCTAAAACAATAAACGAATCAAATAATTGCGAAATAACAGTAGAACCGGTTGCTCTCAGCCATATTTTCTTTTCGCCGGTTCTGTTTTTAAAGAACCAAAATATCCACACATCAATAAGCTGTGATGCCATGAAAGCGATTAAACTTCCAACAATAATCCACATACTCTGCCCAAAAACGGCTTGAAATTGATCGTCGTTTACTGGGCTAATTCCTTTTGCAGCTGGAATAGTAATCGCCATAAAAAGTATTAAAAAAGCATATGCAATCAGACATGCAGTTATGAAAGAAAGTTTTTTTACGCCTTTTTCGCCAAAATATTCGTTAATCAAATCGGTAGTTAGAAATACAACTGGCCAAGGTAGAATTCCTATACTCATGACAAAAGGCCCAATTTGAATTAACTTTCCTCCAATTAACTCAGCAACAACAGCATTGGTAATAAATATTCCTGCTAAAATTACAAAAACAATTTCTTTTCTGGTTCTAAACATTTGATTTTTGGTATTGATATTTCAAAAATAAACTATTTCTTTTAAATCTTTGAAACTATAATTCGTTAGCGTATGAAGTTTGCCTTCGATTGGTTAATTTTGAGATTCTGTTGCATTTTTTGGCAGTCAGATTTTGCACAAAATTAATTAATGCATTTGTTATGAAAACACCGATAGAATTAGATAATCCATTGTTAAAAGATTGGTCTGGGCCTTACGGAGGAGTTCCAGATTTTACGGCCTATAAAGTTTCAGATTTTAAGCCCGCAATAGAATTCGCAATTAAAGAAAAATTAGAAGAAATTGATGCAATTGCAAATAATGTAGAAAAACCGACTTTTGAAAATACAATCATTGCTTTAGAGCTTTCTGGTGAAAAATTAAATAAAATTCATGCTGTTTACGGTATTTACAGATCTAATCTAAGTACTCCAGAATTTAACGTAGTAGATACCGAAATGTCGCCAAAATTAGCAGAGATTAATGATAAACTGTATCAGAATGAAAAACTATTCTCTAGAATTGAAGCCTTGTACAAATCAGATGAAAAGAAGAATTTAACGAAGGAACAGCAGCGTTTATTATGGCTGTATTATACCGATTTTGTTAGGGAAGGAGCAGAACTAAAAGCTCAAGATAAAGAGAAAGTGGCTAAGATTAATCAGGAATTAGCGGGACTTTTTACTGCTTTTAGTCAAAAGTTACTTGCAGAAGAAAACAATCAATATATAGAGCTAAATACAGAAGCTGATTTTGACGGTTTGCCTGAAGAATTTAAGAATGCAGCTATTGCCGAAGCAAAAGAGCGAAATCTTACTGCTTTAGGCTGTATTGGAAACACTAGATCTTCAATTGAGCCTTTTCTGACTTTCTCAAACAGAAGAAATTTAAGAGAAAAAGCTTTTGATATTTTTGTAAAACGAGGTGATAATAAGAACGAAAATGATACAAACGAAACACTTGTGTCAATTCTAAAATTAAGAGCCGAAAAAGCAAAGATTTTAGGCTTTTCGAATTTTGCTGAGTGGAGTTTATCAAATAAAATGGCTAAAGATCCGCAGAAAACGCTAGATTTAATGAATTCTGTTTGGAAACCTGCTGTAGAAAAAGTAAAAAATGACGTTTCGGCTATGCAAAAAATGGTGGATGAAGAAGGTGGAGATTTTAAAATTCAGCCTTGGGATTACCGTTATTACGCAGAAAAAGTACGAAAGGCGAAATATGATTTAGATCAGAATGAAATTAAACAATATTTGCAGCTGGAAAATTTGCGAGAAGGAATGTTTTGGACGGCTGGTGAATTGTTTAACTTAGGTTTTAAGCAATTATTTGATGTTCCGGTTTATCATCCTGATGTTCGAGTTTGGGAAGTGAATAATAAAAATACAGGAGAAGCGATAGGACTTTGGTATTTTGATCCTTATGCACGTACAGGAAAGCGTTCCGGAGCTTGGATGAATTCGCATAGAGATCAGCAGAGAATAACAGGTAATGTGCTTCCTATTGTGTCAAACAATTGCAATTTTATTAAAGGAAATAGTGGTGAGCCTGTTTTGATTTCGTGGGATGATGCCACGACTTTATTTCATGAATTTGGACATGCACTTCATGGATTGTGTTCTAATGTTACGTATCCGAGCCTTTCAGGAACTTCTGTTGCAAGAGATTATGTCGAGTTTCCATCTCAGCTATTAGAGCATTGGCTGGCAACGCCTGAGGTTTTAAACAAGTTTGGGCTTCATTATAAAACAAACGAACCATTATCGCAGTCATTAGTAGAAAGAATAGGAAAAGCGGCTAACTTTAACGAAGGTTTTGCAACGGTCGAAACGATTTCTAGTTCTTTTGTCGATATGAAATTGCATTTAACAACTGATATAATTGATCCACACGCATTTGAAGAGAAAGTCTTAACTGAAATTAATATGCCTTCGGAAATTGTAATGAGGCACAGAATTCCGCAATTTGCACATATTTTTTCAAGTGACGGTTATGCGGCTGGTTACTACAGTTATTTGTGGGCAGATGTTATCAATGCAGATGCTTATGAGGCTTTTTTGGAAGCAGAAGGGCCGTTTGATAAAAATGTTTCCGAGCGACTTTATAAAACAGTTTTAAGTGTTGGAAATACTATTGATAATGAAGAAATGTATGAGAATTTTAGAGGGCATGCCCCGAAATCTGATGCATTGATGCGAGCGAGAAATTTTCCAGTCGAAAGTTAATTTATGTAAGAATAAAAAAGCCCGAATAAATAAATATTCGGGCTTTTTAATATTGAAAATAATATATTAACCTAAAGTAACTCTTTTGAAACCAGTGATTTCAACATTGAATCCTTTTACGTAATCACCAACTTTTTTACTGTCATCTTTGATGAAGTTTTGATCTAAAAGAGCTTTCTCTTGATCTAAAGTTGTGTTATCAGAGATAAAACGTTGTACTTTTCCTGGAAGAATTTTGTCCCAGATTTGCTCTGGTTTTCCTTCAGCTTTTAATTCAGCTTTAGCATCTTCTTCAGCTTGTTTGATAACTTCTGGAGTTAATTGAGAGAAAGAGATGTATTTAGGAACATTTTTCAAAGTTTTTCCTAAACGTTTTGCTTCTTCATTATCTTTTTCAATTACAGCAATACGAGCAGCAAGTTCAGATTCAACGAAAGCAGGATCAAAATCTTTGTAAGATAAAGTATCAGCTCCCATAGAAGCAACTTGCATAGAGATGTCTTTTGTTAAAGCTTCAGCGTTAGCAACTGGAGCAGAAATTGCAGTTAAAGCAGCAATTTTGTTAACGTGAACATAAGATCCAACGTAAGCACCTTCTAAAATTTCGAAACCACCGATTTCGATTTTCTCACCGATAACACCAGTTTGCTCGATTAATTTCTCAGCAACAGTGATTCCGTTGAAATCAGAAGCTAATAATTCTTCTTTAGAAGAGAAGTTGATAGCTCTTTCTACTAAATCTTTAGCTAAAGCAACGAAAGCTTCATTTTTACCTACGAAGTCAGTTTCACAGTTTAAAGTGATGATAGCTCCTTTAGTGTTGTCAGCATTGATAAAAGAAACAGCAGCTCCTTCAGCAGACTCACGGTCAGAACGGTTAGCAGCAACTTTTTGTCCTTTTTCTCTAAGGATTTGGATTGCTTTATCGAAATCTCCTTCAGCTTCAACTAAAGCTTTTTTACAGTCCATCATTCCGGCACCTGTAGATTGTCTTAATTTATTTACGTCTGCAGCAGTAATAGTTGACATAATATTTTGAATTTTTAATGTTAAAAGTAAAAAATTCCAGCTTTTAAATCCCAAACTCCAATTTTATTAAATTATCAACATAACGTTTTTAATTTTGTATTTGGAATTTGGAATTTAAAATTTGGAATTTAAAATTTGATTTATTCTTCAGTTTCAGTTGCAGGAGCAGCTTCAGCCTCAACAGCAGGAGCTTCTTCAGCAGCTTCAACTTCTTTTTCAGCACCTCTGTCAGAAAGACCTTCGATTACTGCAGTAGTTACTAAAGATAAAATTTTGTCAATTGATTTAGAAGCGTCATCATTTGCAGGAATCACGTAATCAACCTCTCTTGGGTCTGAATTCGTATCAACCATTGCGAAAACTGGAATGTTTAATTTTTGAGCTTCTTTTATTGCGATGTGTTCAGCTTTGATATCTACTACGAACAATGCTGCAGGTAGTCTAGACATATCAGCAATTGAACCTAAGTTTTTCTCTAATTTAGCACGTAGACGATCAACTTGTAAACGCTCTTTTTTAGATAAAGTGTTGAAAGTACCATCTTTCTTCATTTTATCGATAGAAGACATTTTTTTAACTGCCTTTCTGATAGTTACGAAGTTAGTCAACATTCCACCTGGCCATCTTTCAGTGATGTAAGGCATGTTTGCAGCTTTTGCTTTATCAGCAACGATGTCTTTTGCTTGTTTTTTGGTAGCTACGAATAAGATTTTTCTACCTGATGCAGCAATTTTTTTCAAAGCTTCATTAGCTTCTTCAATTTTAGCTGCAGTTTTATATAGATTGATAATGTGAATACCATTACGCTCCATATAAATGTAAGGAGCCATGTTTGGGTCCCATTTTCTAGTCATGTGTCCGAAGTGAACACCTGCTTCTAGTAATTCTTTTACTTCTATTTTGTTTGCCATTTTTGTACTAGTTTACGTTCTGTTGATTAGCAATGTCTGAATGGCGGTTTCCCAGGCTTCATACATTTAGATGCTAAACTATATCCTACCTCGATAGGAGAGCAACAATAACTGTGTTTTTTAATTTCAATAAATAATTGATAATGTCTTGTCCCATCTGAACAAGACAGGTAATATTAACGTTTAGAGAATTGGAATCTCTTACGAGCTTTCTTCTGACCGAATTTCTTACGTTCAACCATTCTAGGGTCTCTTGTTAATAAACCTTCTGGTTTAAGGATTCCTCTGTTTTCAGCGTTAACTTCACACATTACGCGTGCTAATGCCATTCTTACAGCTTCTGCCTGACCAGTTGTACCACCTCCGTAAACGTTTACTTTTACGTCAAAGTTGTTTACATTTTCTGTCATAGACAATGGTTGTAAAACTTTGTATTGTAAAGTTGCAGTTGGAAAGTAAGTTGCGAATTCTTTTTTGTTTACAGTGATGTTTCCAGTTCCTTCAGAAACGTATACACGTGCAACAGCGGTTTTTCTTCTACCGATTTTGTGAATAACTCCCATTACTTAAGATCATTTAGGTTAACAGTTCTAGGTTTTTGAGCTCCGTGTTTGTGCTCAGATCCTACAACAACATTTAGATTTCTAAAAAGTTCAGCACCTAATTTGTTTTTAGGTAACATACCTTTTACAGCTTTTTCTACTAATGCAGCTGGATTTTTAGCTTGCAATACTTTAGCAGTTAAAGTTCTTTGTCCTCCTGGGTAACCTGTATGACGCATGTAAATTTTGTCATTCATTTTTGTACCTGTAAGGTTAATTTTTTCTGAGTTGATAACAATTACGTTATCTCCACAGTCAACGTGCGGTGTGTAACTTGGCTTGTACTTACCTCTTAAGATCATTGCAACTTTAGAAGCAAGACGTCCTAAGTTATGACCTTCAGCGTCAACAACAATCCACTCTTTAGTTACAGTGGCTTTGCTTGCTGAAACTGTTTTGTAGCTTAATGCGTCCATAATATTATTTTAATTAAACATTCCATCCCCAATAAAGGGGATGCAAAAGTACAATTAATTATTTTAAAACCAAATACCTGAAAGAATATTTTATCTGCTGAAAATCAGGGACTCAGTTTTTGAATTAATTAATGTATAAAAAAACCGTCTCTACAATAAAGTAAAGACGGTTAAATATTTAGATAGGAAATCGATTATACAATAAATATATTGGCAATATCGACTACTTGTTGCGTTGTAAGTGGTTCATCATAAGCTTCTGAACCGGCCGCGGCACCAAATGCGGCAGCGGTATTAAATCCTGCTTGTACCGTTACGCCTTCACCATCATAAACAGGTTGAGTGGCTGCTGGCATTCCAGCACCTCGGTCAGAATTGGAAATCCATCCTTTTAAACCTCTTAATCTTCTTACTTCAGAAGCATGGCGAGCTTCTACAGAATGAATCTGCAATGCTGCTGTCAATAAATCTGGCGTTGTTATCAAATTTGCGGCTTGCCCTTTGTACGCTCTGACTCCCGTATCTTCAAAAGCTTGCGCTAAAGCTAAAAAGGTCGGATAATCATTAAAAGGATCAAATGCGCCTCCTACAGTAAAGTCAAAAGTGGGTTTAGGAACAAAGTTAGGGCTCATTGTACCGCCCAATCCAGCAATTAAAAATTTGACGTGATCAGATTCATGATCTGCAATTTGTTGAAAGACTTTTAAATCGCGTCCACCATTTTCAGAAGCTGGAATAACACCAGAATCCAATGCCATTGCGTAAAATTCATTTTCAAGATACTCTAAGGTTAAAGCAAACTGAAGAGCTCCAATTGGTGTTGCTGGCGTTGCTGTTATGTCTTTAGCGAAAGCTTTATTAGTAAGAGCCGACAATCCGAAAGGAATTGACGCTAATGCTAAATTTTTTCCAATATTTCCAAAATGAGAAAAACTGTCTCTGCGTGAACCAGTACTGTTCATTAAATTGTCATCAGTAAAGGATTCTATAAATTTTAAAATGTTCATAATTTCTAAGTTTTAGCGGTTAAGATTAAGGCAAGTATTTAGCTGTAAATTTTGTGGTAATAAAACCAGCAGCGATCGGCAGAATTTTAGATGGATCTTTTGCATCATCTAACCCTGTTGACATATTTACGATATCGTCTCCAGCAAAATCTTTAGAATTCGGATTGATCAAACTTCTTATGGCCGATGCATGTCTGGCTTCAACTGAAACAATTTTCCCTGCTAATAATAAGTAATCGGCAGTTTTAATTAATCTTCCAGCTCCATTGTAAGCGGCAACGCCTGTGTCTTCAAGAGCTTTTGCAGTGGCAAGAACTTCTGTACGGCTATTAAAATTTAAAGAACCGTAATTAAAGGCTAAAGAAGGAAGCAGTTGTGAACTAGGATCTGGAAGTGCACCAGTCAAAGCTGCTTTAAAAAAATCTCTATGAACTACTTCGTGATGATATAAGTCAGTCAAAACTTGACGCTCAGTGTCATTAAATACTGTATTAAAGCTTGTAGAATTTACAACTTTAGTATAAAAGTCTGCTTCTAGCTGCTCTAGGGCGTACGCATAGGTTAACACTCCAAAATCTCCCGAACCCAAATCGAAAACACCATTTCTTACTCCTGGGAGAGAAGTGTCTTCCATATTGTTGTCATTATCATTATCGCTGCAGCCAGCTAGAACCAAACCTGTGGTTACTAATGTTAATCCACTGAGCTTAAGAAAGCTCCTTCTGCTATTCAGTGAAGGATCAACTTCATGAATTTTAACTTCGTTTTTCATAATCAAGTTTTTTATTAGGTTAACAACATTGGTCTTAGTTGTTTGGTATTTTATTATTAACGAAATTTTAAGGGATACGGTTTTATAAAAATCTTCTTTTATGGATTTTTTTCGAATAGGTGGTATAATTTAAAAGACAAATGGCTGTTTTTTGTTTTATTTTCGGTAATTCTACTATATTTGTATTAATTACATAAACTTTTATAGATGAAAGCTAAAGCAACTCTAAAACAAATTGCGAAAGAACTAGGAGTTTCTGTGTCAACAGTGTCTAAAGCATTGAATGACAGTCCGGAAATTAGTGAGCAAACGAAGGTTAAGATTAAGGAGTATGCCAAACTCAAAAATTATAAGCCGAATGTTATTGGTCTAAATTTGAAAAATCGTAAAACCAAAACGATAGGAGTAATTATTCCTAATATTCTAAATTCTTTCTTTGCGAAAGTTTTTAGCGGTATTGAGAAAGTCGCCGATAAAAAAGGATATAATGTAATTACTTGTATTTCTAACGAATCTTTAGAAAAAGAAATTCATACGCTTGAAATGTTGAGTAATGGAACTATTGACGGATTTATCCTTTCGGTTTCAGAAGAAGCTCAAAAACTTCAAGATTACAATCATTTTTCTGAAATAATTAACGACGGAACTCCAATCGTGATGTTTGACCGTATTGCTGACGAAGTAGATTGTGATAAGGTTGTCGTAGATGATTTTGATTCGGCATTAAACTCGACACAGCATTTGATTAATCTTGGATGCAAAAACATTGCTTTAATATCGTCTGTAGATAATTTAAGTGTTGGAAAATTAAGAGCCGACGGATATTTGAAAGCTTTAAAAGACAATAATATTCCGGTTAACGAAAAAATCATTCTTCGTACCGATTCTGAAGAAGATATGAAAGCTAAAATTGATTCTCTTTTTGATAATAAAATTGACGGAATTTTTGCTTTGGACGAAAATGATTCAGTTGCTGCTTTAAGAGTAAGTTTGAAAAAAGGATACAGAGTTCCAGAAGATATTTCTATTATTGGTTTTGCCGACGGAATTTTAGCTTCAAGACGTTTATCGCCAAGTTTGACTACAGTAAGTCAGCATGGAGTTGAAATTGGAGAAGTTGCCGCAAAAAGATTAATTGAAAGATTAGAAGAGCCAGAAGGAACGGTTTCAGATTATGAAACAATTGTCATCAAAACAAAATTGAAAGAAAGAGAATCAACTCGAAAAAAATAAAAAAAATAAAAACCATCAGCAAAAACTGATGGTTTTTTTTATGAATTGTAAAATTGGATTGTTTTCAAGAGTTGTAAAGTCTAAAATCAACACTCTGAAATCTAAAATTATAATTAATGCGCTTCTAGCCAGTCTTTACCTAAACCAAGTTCAACTTCTAAAGGCACCGACATTTTAAAGGCATTTTCCATTTCGTGTTTAATCATAGGCTGGATTTTTTCGAGTTCGTCGTTGTGAACATCGAACACAAGCTCATCATGTACTTGAAGCAACATTTTAGACTTCCAGTTTTCTTCACGAAGTTTTTTATGAATATTAATCATGGCAATTTTAATCACATCGGCAGCGCTTCCTTGAATTGGCGCATTTACAGCATTTCGTTCAGCGGCGCTTCTTACAACGGCATTGGCAGAATTAATGTCTTTTAAGTAACGACGACGGCCTAAAATAGTTTGTACATAACCTTTTTCGCGTGCAAATTCGACTTGTTCTGAAATATAAGATTTCAAACGCGGATAAGTTTTGTAATATGCATCGATCAAAGCGGCACTTTCACTTCTAGAAAGTGAAGTCTGGCTGCTTAATCCAAAAGCAGAAACACCGTAGATAATTCCGAAGTTTACCGTTTTAGCATTACTTCTTTGTTCGCGGGAAACTTCTTCTAAAGCGACATTAAAAACCTTTGCAGCGGTTGCTCTGTGAATATCTTCGCCGTTTTGGAAAGCTTTAATCATATTTTCTTCGCCACTTAAAGCTGCAATAATTCGCAATTCAATTTGAGAGTAATCGGCAGAGATTAAAGTATGGTTCTCATCGCGTGCCACAAAAGCTTTACGAATCTGACGTCCCCTTTCAGTACGAATTGGAATATTCTGCAAGTTCGGATTATTAGAGCTCAAACGCCCAGTAGCAGCAACCGCCTGCATGTAATCCGTATGAACGCGTAATGTTTTTTTGTCGACTTGTTCTGGTAAAGCTAAAATATAAGTGCTTTGCAGTTTTACCATCTGGCGCCAATCTAAAATATCTTTTACAATTGGGTTGTCATTTGCTAAATAAGTCAAAACTTCCTCGCCAGTTGCATATTGTCCCGTTTTGGTTTTCTTTTGCTTAGCTCCGCCAATTTTAAGTTTATCAAATAAAATATCGCCTAATTGTTTTGGAGAAGCTAGGTTGAATTTCTCACCAGCTGTTTCGTATATTTTCTGCTCCAAAGATTTGATTTCGACATCCATTTCTTTAGACATTTCTTTTAGAAAATCAACATCTAAACGAATACCTTCCATTTCCATATCAGCTAAAACGCTTACTAACGGAATTTCGATTTCATCAAATAACTTTTTAGTTTCGGTTTTGTCTAATTGAGTTGTGAAGATTTCTTTTAATTGTAACGTAATATCGGCATCTTCAGCTGCATATTCTTTAATGTCTTCCAAAGGAACATCGCGCATATTAAGCTGATTTTTCCCTTTTTTACCAATTAAAGTTTCAATAGATTTTGGAGAATATTTCAAATAAGTTTCTGACAAAATATCCATATTATGACGCATGTCTGGGTTAATCAGATAATGCGCAATCATAGTATCAAAAAGCTTTCCTTTTACACTAACGCCATAATTAGAAAGGATTTTTAAATCGTATTTTAAATTCTGTCCGATTTTCTCAATGCTTTCATTTTCAAAAAACGGAACAAATTTTTCAACTAAAGCTTTTGCTTCTTCTTGATTTTCTGGAAACGGAACATAAAATGCTTTTCCTTTTTCATAAGAGAAAGACATTCCAACAAGTTCTGCATGCAAAGCATCGATTCCTGTAGTTTCTGTATCAAAACAAACTGAAGTCTGTTTTTGTAAATTCTGTAAAAGCATTTTAATACCTAAATCGCCTTGAATGGTTTGGTAAAAATGCTCTGTATTTTCTAAAGTGTTATAGAAAGAAGTTCTTGGAGTATCTGTATCTTCATCTTCTGTACCTCCAAAAAGATCAAATTGGTCTTCATTTTTAGCAGCCGCTTTTTTAGCTGGTTTTGCATCTGGAGTTGCAGCAACTGTCTGGCCGCCATCTGTTCTAAATAAATTATCGAACTGCTCAGCCATTCTTCTGAATTCTAATTCCTGAAAAATAGCATCTGTTTTTTCGATATCTGGACGAGAAAGTTCGTAATCTTCTTCATTAAAAGTAACATCACAATCGGTAATAATGGCTGCCAGCTTTTTAGAAAGAATTCCTTTTTCTTTATTGGCTTCTATATTCTCTTTCATTTTACCTTTAAGCTTATCAGTATTTGCTAAAAGGTTTTCCATAGTGCCAAATTCTTTCAGGAATTTTTTGGCAGTTACTTCACCAACACCAGGAAGCCCAGGAATATTATCGACAGCATCACCCATCATTCCAAGAAAATCAATTACTTGTTCTGGCCTTTCCACTTCAAATTTTGCCAAAACCTCAGGAACTCCCCAAATTTCGATTCCGTTACCCATTCGGGCAGGTTTGTACATAAAAATATTCTCAGAAACCAATTGAGCAAAATCTTTGTCGGGCGTTACCATAAATACCTGATAGTTTTGTTTTTCGGCTTGTTTTGCAATTGTTCCAATCAAATCATCGGCTTCACAGCCTTCAAGTTCAATAATCGGAATATGCATGGCTCTTAACAATTCTTGAATATACGGAACAGCAATTTTAATTGCCTCAGGAGTTTCGTCTCGGTTTGCTTTGTAGTCTACAAACATTTCGGTTCTCACATGGCTTCCTCCTTTATCAAAAGCAACGGCCAAATGATCTGGTTTTTCTCTTTTAATAACATCCAAAAGCGAGTTCATAAAACCCATAATTGCAGATGTATCCATTCCTTTTGAGTTGATTCTCGGGTTTTTAATAAAAGCATAATAACCACGAAAAATTAATGCATAAGCATCTAGAAGAAAAAGGCGTTTTTGAGTTGACATATTAAAAATATTAGTCTGTAAAAATAAACAATTGGGTTCTCAAAAATTAGACTAACAAGATTTTTTTTCCACCATATAAGTTATATAAGTTCATTTTAGTAGAGACGCACCTGTAGAGACGTGCTTGTAGAGACGCACTGCAGTGCGTCTACATATTTGTGAAGAGTTTTTAAATGAACTTATAGAACTTATATGCTAGAAAGAAAAGCAAAAGTTAATATCAAGTTAAAAATATTTTATTCAGTTATTTCTTCATTTTCTCTTCATGTTGCTAGGGTAATTTTGATCTGTAAAATAAAAGGTATTTAATTTAAATCTTAGAAATCATGAGAAATTTATTGATGTTATTAGTGGCAGTTTTAGGAACAAGTGCAATGGTTCATGCATTTCCTGCAAAAGATGGTAAAGAGGCTCCTGCAAAAGAAGTAAAAGCAACAAAACACCCAAAAAACAAATCTGATAAAAAAGTAAAATCAGGAAAAAGTGAAGTTTCAAAAACAGAAACAGCAAAAGTAAATAAAGAAACAAAAAAAGAAGTAAAAAAATAATTTAATATATAAAGTTGGTTAATTTAAAAATTTAAAGATCATGAAAAAATTAGTTTTATTAGCAGTAGCAGTTCTAGGAACAAGTGTAATGGTAAACGCTCAAACAACTCCAGCTCAAGCAGCGCCTACAAAAGAAGTTAAAGCAACCAAACATCATCACAAAGGAAACAAAAAAGCAAAAGCTGAAGCGCCAAAAGAAGATGCTGCAACCATGAAAAAATAAGAATTGCTCTCGTTTTGTTTTCGAAGCATTGTAACGAAGGCAAAACAGGAATAATGATTATGAGAATGCGATTGAAGAAGCTGATGAAGAAATTTGTCAGCTTTTTTCATTAGTTAATTTTTTAATAATGTGCGCTAGACTTTTGATAATTGATTAATTTTAGTTGCGCTAAAAAGCCTTGTTTATGAATGTTTTAATTGTTGAAGATAATAAAGAACTTGCTGTAGAAGTTTACGATTTTTTATGCAACGCTGGCTACATCTGTAAAATTGCGCATAATTGTGCAGATGCTCTTGAAGAATTTGGTAGTAATGATTATGACGTGATGCTGCTCGATTTGGGTTTGCCTGATGGTGATGGTTTTGAAGTTTTGCAGGCTGTTCGAAAAACTAAATCAAAAATTGCAGTAATTGTACTAACTGCACGCGGAGAATTGGACGACAGAATTAACGGACTTCATCTTGGAGCCGACGATTATTTGACAAAGCCTTTTGCCTTGACAGAACTGGCGGCGAGATTGTTTGCTGTGATTCGCAGGATTCATGGTTTTACTTTAAACAATTTGAGTATTCATGGTTTTTTGCTGCAGCTTCAGGATTATAAAGTAAGTTTTAATGAAATTCCGTTAAGTCTTACCAAAAAAGAGTTTGATATTTTTCAGTATTTAGTTCTCAACAAAAACCGTGTGATTACAAGATTACAATTGACCGAACATATTTGGGGTGATATTTTAGAGGTTAATTCAGATTCTAATTTTATAGACGTTCATGTTCGAAATCTTCGCAAAAAATTAGACAAACATACTGCTATAGATTGGTTTGAGACGGTTCGAAATGTTGGTTATCGTATAAACGAATAAAATTTTTGCTGTGAAAATAAAACATCAATTAGCTATTTTTAATGCACTGACCAGATTGCTGGTCATTTTGATTTTATGGCTAATGCTTCCTATTTTGGTAGAAAATGTGGTCTATCATCATATTAATAATAGTCTGCTAGAGAAAAAGAAAAAATTTATCGAGCATCTTAACCAAGCGGAAATCAATGATTTTATGGAAAATCAAGATGATTCGACTCAAACTTTTTCTGAGTTTTCGACACTTCACAGCGAGTTCTTGGTGCTTTCAAAAATGCCAATAAAACCGCATCAGAAAAAAACAACTTTTACAAACGAGTACCGCAAGATTGAAAATGAAGAAAGCGAATACAGAATATTGCAGCATCATTTTACTTACGAAGGCGAAGATTATCAGCTTGAAATTGGAAGCAGTTTAAGCGAAGTAAATGACTTAACTTTTGTAATAAGACTTTTTATAATCATTGTTTTTGTGGTTATTCTTTTTATTACTTTTTTGGCTGATACTTTTTATATTGAATATCTTTTAAAACCATTCTATAAAATTATTGATACCAAGATTAGGCGTGTAAACGAACCAGAAACATTTGATCATACTCCGATAAAAGCGGCTTCAAGAGACTTTAGAGAATTGGATTTTGTCTTAAACCAAATGATGGATCGTATTGCCGAAGTTTTTAAAAAGGAAAAGCAGTTTATTTCTAATGTTTCTCACGAACTTTTAACGCCAATTGCGCTGCTTAAGAACAAACTCGAAAATTTGTTGCAAAATGAATCTTTAGATGATAATGCAGTCGATAAAATTGCAGGTTCGCTAAAAACGCTGGATATGCTCAAAAAAATCATCAATAATTTATTGTTGATTTCCAGAATAGATAATAATCAATATGAATTGAATGAAGAGATTAATCTTCGCGAAATTGTTTCTGATTTGCAGGAAGATCTTCAAGATCGTATCGATGATAAAGAAATTCAGTTCGAAAATAAAATGGAGAACAGTTTTATTTTTACTGGAAACAAAACCTTAATTCATATCCTGATTTATAATTTGGTAACCAATGCCATTAAATACAATAAGCCAAAAGGAAAGATTATTGTAGAAGATGGTTTTGAAGATCATCATTATTTTATTTCAGTAAAAGACTCCGGAATTGGAATGGATGAATCGCCGCTAGAAAAAATATTTAGCCGTTTTACCAGAATAAGCTATGATCAGGAAGGGCAGGGGTTAGGTCTTGCAATTGCTAAGAGTATTGCTTCTTTCCATCATATAGAAATCACGGTCGAATCTGAACTAGGAGAAGGCGCTTCTTTTAAATTATGGTTTCAAAATCACAATTAAAAGTTAAACTTTTTTGTAAGGCTTCTTCTTCATTTGGTCTTCATTTTGCGGTTATACCTTTGACTTATAAATAATGAAAATAACAATCATAAAAATTTAAAGTCATGAAAAAATTAGCAATTTTAACAGTAGCAGTTTTAGGAACAGTTGCAATGGCAAGCGCACAAACAACTCCAGCACCAGCAAAATCAAAAGAGGTGAAAACTGAAAAAAAAGCAAGCAAAAAAGCTAAAGGAGAGAAAAAAGCAGAAACTGCAAAAACAGAAACTCCAAAAGCAAAATAATATAAGATTTTAAGTCTTAAGATTAAATAGTTTTAAAGGTTGGTAGGTTAAAGCTGGAAGAGTAATCTTTCGGCTTTTTACATTTTACAGCGTTAAATTTTTTATAATAAAAAGAAATAGAATTTTCATTCTTTGTTACTTTGTTTAAAACTATATATTAAATGATTTTTCGTTTTATAATTCTATGTGCTCTTTTATTATTTATTGAGTTCTATTCCTATCAGGCTTTTCGAACTTTAATCAAAACACGCTGGGTTTTGATTAGTTACCAAATTATAAGCTTATTGGTTTTAATCTTTATTATCTATTCTTTTTCGCAACTAGATCGTTCTGTTGGCCAGACTAGACAATTTATGTTTACCACTGGGTTGATGCTGACCGTATATGTGCCAAAAATTGTGCTTACGCTAATAATGTTTGGTGAAGATATTTTTAGAGTAGGAGCCAGTATCTTAAATTATTTTGTTTATAATGCTCCTCGAAAAGAAATGATGCCCGACAGGCGAAAGTTTGTTAGTCAGATCGCTTTAGGTTTGGCTGCAATTCCATTTCTTTCTATTATTTATGGAATTTTTGAAGGCAAATATAATTTCAAGGTAATCAAACAAACTGTGTTTTTTCCTGATCTTCCAGATGCTTTTGATGGATTTAAAATTACTCAGATTTCAGATGTTCATAGCGGAAGTTTTGATAATCCTGAGAAAATAAATTATGCCATTGATTTGATCAATGAACAAGAATCGGACTTGATTTTGTTTACTGGAGATATTGTGAACACTCATGCCAAAGAAATGCATCCTTGGCTGGAAACTTTTAGCCGTATTAAAGATTATAAATATGGAAAGTTTGCGGTTTTAGGAAATCACGATTATGGCGAATATGTGACTTGGCCTTCTGAAAAAGAAAAAGACGAAAATTTTAAAGCTATTAAAAATTTGTATGGCCAAATTGGTTTCAAATTAATGCTGAACGAACATACTTATATTCAGAAAGGCGATGATAAAATTGCTTTAATTGGGGTTGAAAATTGGGGTGTGAATTTTAAGAAGGCAGGTGATTTGAATAAAGCTTCAAAAGATGTGCATCAAGACGATTTTAAAGTTTTGATGAGTCATGATCCAAGCCACTGGGATGCCGAAATTAAAGACCACCCAAAGAATTTTCATCTAACATTTGCTGGCCACACTCACGGTATGCAGTTCGGAATTGAGATTCCAGGCTATTTTAAATGGAGTTTGGCGCAATACATTTACAAACAATGGGCAGGATTGTACGAAAACGTGGGAAGATACGTTTATGTTAACCGCGGTTTTGGTTTTCATGCTTATCCAGGACGAGTTGGAATTATGCCTGAAATAACAGTAATTGAACTAAAAAAAGGCCGTAATGTCGGTTAATTCGTTAAAAATGCTACATTTGTATAATATTTATTTCTTTTAAGAGATTTAAAAAACTTAATTTTTTGGTTTTATGTCAAAATTTGGAGAACTAATAAATGCCCAAGTTCCAGTGTTAATTGATTTTTACACAGATTGGAATGAATCTTCAGTTTCTATGCATCCTGTTATTAAGGACGTAGCTGCTGCGCTTGGCGATAAAGCCAAAGTAATCAAAATTGATGTAGATAAAAATCAGGAACTAGCAGAAGCACTTCGTATTAAAGGACTTCCAACTTTAATGATTTATAAAGAAGGGCAAATGATCTGGAGGCAATCTGGAGAGCTTGATGCCAATACAATAATCGGAATTGTTCAGGAACAATTTAACGTCTAAATAACTTCTCTTTTGTTGATGTTATTTAGTGAATAATATCAAATTTATATCCGTTTTCTTTTAAAAAATGCAGTGTTCTAGGCAAAGCAAATCTTAAATTTGGAGAAGCTTTAATACTGTCATGGAATACAATTACGCTTCCTGATTTTACATTTTTGGTAACATTTTCAAGGCATTTTTCTGGAGTAATGCTTTGATCGAAATCAGCGCTTAAAACGTCCCACATTACTATTTTATACCCCAAACTTCTAAGGATTTTAGATTGCGCTTTTTTGATTTTGCCATAAGGAGGACGAAACAATAAGCGATTAGGAGCTTTCTCTTGCTCATCTAAAACAGCGGCACAATTTTTTACATTTTCGATATATTCATTGGTATGGATTTTCCAGCCATTCACATGGTTCATGGTATGATTGCCAATGGAATGTCCGTCGGTAATTAGCTTTTCAAATAAAGCCAGATTGGCTTTAATGTTTTTTCCGATGCAGAAAAAAGTAGCTTTTGCATCAAATTTTTTTAATTCAGATAAAACCCAATCTGTAATTTCTGGAGTAGGGCCATCATCAAAAGTCAGGTATATTTTCTTTTCGTTGTTAGGAATGTCCCAGCAATATTTAGAAAATACCTTTTTGATAAATGCGTTAGTTTTTACCCAATAGAAGCTCATTTTGAATTAAAATTGTATTAGTATGTATAAAATTAAAAAATGCAGCGCTATTTATCAAACAGCGCTGCATTTTTTTAATAAGTAAGATTTTCGTATATTATTTATTCTTTTTCACGTCCAAAACGCTCAAAAACATTCACGTAAGTATTAAATGTTGTTTTGTGCTGGTTGTAAAAAGCGGTGTCTTTATTATCATCCATTACATGCAATAAGCTTCTGTAACGCTCAATATCGGTAATGATATCTACCGCTAAATCTGTTTGATCAGAAGGAGTCAACGTACTGTAATAGTTTAAGTTCTCTTTATATTTCTGGACTAATTTGTTTAAAAGATCTTGTGCTTTAGCTTTTTCGCCAACTTTATAGTAGCCATCAGTAAAAGCCTCCACCAATGAATAATATCCATATTTGTCTAAAGGCATTTTGGTCATTGCTAAATTAATTACGTTTTTAGCTTTGTCAATTTTACCTTCAGCAATAAGCTGGTTCATTAATCTCGAAAGATTAGTACGGTACGTAATACTGTTTCTTCTAGTTTCAGGGTCGTGATAAATGTTTCCATTGCTATTTCCCCAATCCCATTTCATTACAATATCGTACATTTTATCTGCATCGATTTGTCCCATATCTAATGGTCCGCCATCTTTAGAAGGAGTGTTTTTAATTGGAACCAATTTATACACCATTCCGTCCAATTGCAGATAATCTTTTAACCATAAATAATCTTCATCATCAAAAGCTCCACCGCTAAAGTAAATTGGTCTCTTCCAGTTGTTATTAGCCAAGATATCAAGCATCATTAAACGGTTTTTGTATAATGCGCTTCCTTTGATATCAATGTCTAAATAAGGAACAATAGAATCGTAATATTTAGGATTTACTACTTTATTTTGGATAATAGTGTTTTTGTCCACATTCACTCTAATCTTGTTTGTTGGATAGAAATGAATAGTTTGTCCGTTTTGTAAACCAACAGTCGATTTAGGGTTTTTGATAAAATCGATAAAATCTTTAATGTTCCAACGTGTATCGATTTTCTGAATGTAAGCTGTGTAATCCAAGTTATCTCCCACATATTGGCTATGCACAAAAGAAATAGGCAACGGATTTGATTCATAAGACTTAGCTTTCATTTGATCAATGTACCAGTCTGTCATAAATAAACTCGTATTTACAATCTTGACATCTGTTCTAAAATGCTCAATTTCCTGCGCATACCAAAGAGGGAAGGTGTCATTGTCTCCAATGGTAAATAAGATTGCGTCTTTGTCGCAAGAACTTAAATACGCTTTTGCCATTGCAACTGCTGTATATCTTCCAGATCTATCATGATCATCCCAGTTTTGAGAAGCCATTAAAACAGGCGCAGCCAACAAACTTCCGGCAATAATTACTGGTCCGGCAATTTTTGGAGCCAAGTATTTATACAAACTTTCATAGAGCGAGTAAACACCAAATCCGATCCAGATGGCAAAGACATAGAATGAACCTACAAGAGCGTAATCTCTTTCACGAGGCTCAAAAGGTCTTTCATTTAAATATATTTTTAGGGCAATTCCTGTAAATAAAAACAAAGCCAAAAGTACATAGAAGCTCTTCAAATCTTTGTTTGCATGGTACATAATACCAATTAATCCTAAAATAAAAGGAAGGAAATAATAAGCATTGCGGCCTTTGTTGTTTAAAACATCTGTTGGAAGGTTGTCTTGTGAGCCTAAATGAACAGAATCTAAAGCTTTGATACCGCTGATCCAGTTTCCGTCTAAATTATCATATTTACCTTGAACATCATTTTGGCGTCCAACAAAATTCCACATCAAATATCTCCAGTACATATATCCAAATTGATATTCAAACATGAAACTGAAGTTGTCAGCTGTAGAAGGCTTCTCAATAATTAAATATTCTCCGTAGCTTCTTAAGAATTTTACATAACCTTCGTTGTCAATTTGTTTTTGAGCATAAGCTCTTCTAAACTCAGAAACTGTTTTTTCAACTTCATTACGCAATTGAGCTGTAGCCTTATTGTATTCATCTTCGCTTAATTGGCTAGCATCAATTCCGTATTTAGCCAAATCTTCATCATAATTATAATTAGGATTGATTCGGAACTTTGGAGGATTTGTAAAGTTGATATAGTTTTGAATGTGTCCCGTTTCTGTACTCCACATTCTTGGTAGAATTGCTTTCTGATTGTCATCAGAATTTTGTTCTGCATTTTTATAATTGTTGGTAATAATGTATTTACTTGTTTTATAATCTCTTTCGTAGTTTGGTTTTTTGTCTAAATAAGGAGTTTTAGCATCAAGACCAGCAAAAAGTTCAGTATATTGAGGTCCGTAAAACAAAGGATTCACTCCATATTGCTCACGATTGTAATAAGCTAAAACCTCAGTAGCATCAGATGGTTTGTTTTCGTTAATAACTGTGTTGGCGTTTGCACGAACAGGTAGCATTAACCAAGTTGAGAAACCAATCAAGATGAATAAAATACACAATATAATAGTGTTGTAGAATATTAAACCTTTTTGTCTAGTGTATTTTAAACCAAAATAGAAAAAGGCAACAAATAATAATGCTACAAATATGGTTCCTGAGTTAAATGGAAGTCCCATGCTGTTTACCATGAAAATCTCGGTTTTTCCGAAAAATGCCATAGTTAATGGAAGCAATAATTTGAAAATGAATAATAAAATCCCAATAACAACTACATTGGCGATAAGGAAGTTTTTGATGGTAACTTTTTCGTAATGTTTGAAATAGTATAAAAATCCAATAGATGGAATAGTTAAAAGAGCCATAAAGTGAACCCCAAACGAAAGACCAACAACCAAAGAAATAATTAAAAGCCATTTATTTCCTTTTGGTTTGTCCATGTCTTGCTCCCAACGTAAACCAAGCCAGAAAAGTAATGCAATTAATAAAGAAGCCATTGCATAAACTTCGGCTTCTACGGCATTGAACCAAAAGCTATCAGAGAAAGTGTAAGCCAAAGCACCTACAAAAGAACTTCCTAAAATAACAATCGAATTGTTTTGGTCAATTTCAGCAAAACGAGCCACAATCTTTTTCAAAATCATAGTGGATGACCAGAACATAAATAATATGGTAAATGCGCTAGAGAAAACAGACATCATGTTAACCATTACAGCCACATGTTGAGCATCTATCGCAAACATGGCAAAAAATGCACCCATCATCTGGAAAAGCGGAGCTCCCGGCGGGTGACCTACTTCAAGTTTGGCTGCGGTAGCAATATATTCTCCGCAATCCCAAAAGCTCATTGTAGGTTCAACTGTTAATGTATAAGTGATTAAAGCGATTGCAAATGCAAACCAACCAATAATTGTATTCCATTTATTGAAATTGAATTGTGCCATATTTAGGTGTTAAAAATTTGAATGTTTTTCTATCCTACAAAGAAAATGTTTTTTTATGTAAAGAAACGAGCATTAACAAAAAATTCTATAAAACTATAAGTTTAAAGTAACGTGTTGTTTCTGAGAAGTTTTCGAAGTGGAAGCAGATTTCAATGTGAAAAAAATCAAAAAAAATGATTTTTTTTGCTCAAAAAGTTTGCACAAACTAAATAAAGACTTAAATTTGCACTCGCTTTACAGCACTGCTGGTCTATGGTGTAATGGTAACACTACGGTTTTTGGTGCCGTCTTTCTAGGTTCGAGTCCTAGTAGACCAACAGAAAAGTCTCTCAGAAATGAGAGACTTTTTTTTATTTAAAAAAGTTTCATTTAAAATTTGCATAAATTAAATAAAGACTTAAATTTGCACCCGCTTAACCGCACTGCTGGTCTATGGTGTAATGGTAACACTACGGTTTTTGGTGCCGTCTTTCTAGGTTCGAGTCCTAGTAGACCAACAGAAAAGCCTCTCAGAAATGAGAGGCTTTTTTTTATGCTTTAAATTTAGGTTTTTTTAGCGCAAAGCACACAAAGGTATACGCAAAGTATGCAAAGATATTTTATAATGAAGGCAAAGTTCTCAAAGCTTTATGTGTCTTGTTTTAAATATAGTCCGTGGTTTCAACCACGGGAAACTTATTGCGAAAGACGTATTTTTGAGGAGGCTTATTGTGAAAGCTTATTTGTGGTTTAAAGAAGAAGGAACAATTCCGAATTTCTTTTTAAATGAAAATGAAAAATGCGAAAGATCTTCAAAACCAACGCCAATATACACTTCTGATGGCGGATTTCCTTGGCTGATTAAATAATATGCTTCTTGAAGTCTTTTGTTTAAAAGCCATTTTCCGGGTGTTTCTTGAAATACTTTTTGAAAGTCTCTTTTGAAAGTTGCCAAACTTCTTCCTGTAAGATAGGCGAATCGCTGCATTTGGACGTTGAAATGAAAATTCTTATTCATAAAAGCTTCCAGGTCGATTTTGCCAGGTTCATTAAAGTCAAATAAAATGTCTTTTAATTCAGGATTTACTTTTAATAAAAGATGAACGGCTTCCTTAATTTTTAAATTGAATAAAGCTTCGTTCTTTTCTTCTTCGACTTCAAGATAAGATATAAGCGATTCCATGAAAGATTTGTAGAGTGGGTTGGGAGCTAGTGAAAACATAGCGTCTGTATCGGCTTTTTTATCAGCTTTCAAGTTGTACTCCTTGCTAATTTCTTTTAAAATTTCCTGATCAAGAAAAAGAGAAATGGTTTTAAATTCTCCTCCTTCTGGCGGAATCTTGGTAAATTTTGCCAAATGATTTCTTCTGCTAAAGCGAAAATCTCCTGCTTTTGAATGAAAGGTGTTTTTACTGTCTGAAGCGATCATTTCTCCAGAAATCTGATAGCTGAAAACATGTTCGGGTATAAAATGCTCGCCTTCTCGACTGCGTGAATAATAGCACGAGTAAAGAATTTTGGGCTTTGTATTTGGTTTAGTGCTCATATTGTAAAAATACTAAAAGATCTGGAAATCTTTAGCCTAAAGATTTCCAGATTGATGAAGATTATTTTGGCTGAATCAATGCTCTCGGCTCTAAATAAGCTTCAAGGCCAATAGTTCCAAATTCACGTCCGATTCCAGATTGTTTAAATCCGCCGAAAGGTGCCATTGGATCGTGGCCAATTCCGTTAATCTGAACACGGCCAGCATTAATTTGTGAGGCAATATTGTGTGCTCTTTTTGAATCTGAAGAACTTACATAAGCTTGCAATCCATAAGTGGTATCGTTAGCAATTTCAATGGCTTCTTCTTCTGTTTTATAAGTGATGACAGATAAAACAGGGCCAAATATTTCTTCTCTAGCAATGCGCATCTGATTGTTAACGTTGATGAAAACAGTTGGTTTTACGAAATTTCCGTTTTCTAATCCTTCAGGTTTTCCAAGTCCGCCACTTAATATTTCTGCGCCTTCATTAATTCCGGTCTGAATATAATCTTGAACGCGATTGAATTGTTTTTCGCTAACCATTGGGCCTACTGCTGTGTTGGGATTTTTTGGGTCTCCAACAATGAAATTTGGAATTGTTTCTTTAATAAGAGCTTTTACTTCGTTCAATTTGTTTTCTGGAATCAATAATCTAGTTCCGGCAATACAAGCTTGTCCGCTATTCATAAATGCTGCGCCAATGGCAAGCGGAATGGCTTTCGAGAAATCGGCATCGTCTAGAATAATGTTTGGAGACTTTCCGCCAAGTTCAAGAGTGACTCTTTTCATGGTATTGACTGCTTCTTTTGCAATTATTTTTCCAACGTTTGTAGACCCTGTGAAAGATATTTTGGCGATATCTGGATTTCTGCTTATTTCGGCACCAACAATTTCTCCTAATCCGTTTACAATATTAAAAACGCCTTTCGGAAGATTTGCTTCATGAAGACATTCTGAAATTAATTGTGTTTGTTGAGCGCTCATTTCGCTAGGTTTAATTACAGTTGTGCAACCAGCTGCAATTGCTGTAGATAGTTTGCTACAGATAAAACCATTGCTTGAGTTCCATGGAATGATGATTCCGACAACGCCAATTGGTGTCATTTGAACTTCAGATTCTCCCATTGTTTTAATAAAACTGTAAGAGTTAAGCAGGTTGATTGCAGAGTCAAAACTTTTCAGCATATAATCGTAGCTTACGCTTGCAAACTGAAATGTTCCTCCATATTCTTCTGTCATTATATTGATAAAGTCATCTTTTCTTTTTTCAACAGAAGATTTGATGTTTTTTAGGTACTCTATTCTTTCTAAATAGGTTGTTTTAGAAAAAGTTTTGAAAGCATTTTTGGCTGCTTCAATAGCATTTTGAGTGTCTTCAGCGTTTCCTAAGCGAACTTTTCCTAATTTTTCGTTTGTTGTAGGGCTAATTAAATCAAAATACTCGGTTCCGTTTGGAGTAACGAATTCTCCATTAATGTAAATTTTGTCTATTGTTTTCATGATATAAGCTTTTAAATTTTATTTGACAAAGTTCTAGATAAAGCTAGCTGAAGGCTTTGTTGTGAGGTTCAAATAAACTTTGTTTAAAAGCTCATGAGTGAGTTTTTTTTTTAAAGCTAAAGGTTTTTTTTGGGGTATAGATTTGTTTTTTATTTAATTGTTTATCAGTATTTTATGTATATTTGGTGGGATGGAAATACTGCAGTGTATTTTTGTTTTTAATAGAGTAATAATCTTAAAAAATTAAAGTTATGGATAATTTTGAAAAATTTAATTCTATGAAATTAAGCACTTCTGAAATGAAAGAAGTGCAAGGCGGAGGTGTTCTTGATGATTTATTGAAAGTTGTTGAGGCAGTTGCGCCAATAGTTAAACCTATAATTGATGTTGTAACGGGAGAAGGTTGAAAAAAAGGTATTGAAATGCAGTTGCATTTTTAAGTTTAATAAGTTTTAAAAAAAAAGCTTCTCAATTGAGAAGCTTTTGCTTTTTTTAGATTTTAAAGGTAATTACAGGTTTTACTGCATGATTTACTAGGCCTTCACTAATGCTTCCGTTGAAGAAGTGTGCAAAGCCAGTTCTGCCATGTGTGCACATTCCAATAACATCTGCGTCTATTTTGTTGGAGAAATTTATAATTCCTTTTTCGATATTGGTGTCGTTGTAAATTTGGGTGGTGTAATTGGAGATATCGAATTCTTCTATAAAATCATTCATTGCTTCCTCGCTAACATGAGTTGGTTTAAAACTGTTAGGTGTGCAAATGGTGACTAAGTGTAATTTTGAATCAAATAGTTTGGTGAAATTTAAGAGTTTTTCGAATGGTTTTTTTGCTTCGTCTGAAAAATCAGAGGCAAAAACAATGTTTGCGGCATTAAAATTTGGAATATTTTTCTTGATGACTAAAACAGGAATTTCAGAGTTTCTAACTACTTTTTCTGTATTTGAGCCTATTAGTAGTTCTTCGACGCCAGAAGATCCGTGGGATCCCATGACAATTAGATCAATGTCGTAATCTTTGCTAATTTGAGTGATACCGTGTATAGGTTTGTCCATTTTTACGATTTCAGTTACCGGAATTCCTTCTAGGTAGTCTCTAGAGGCAACTTCGTCTAGTGTTTCGTTTGCTTTCTTCATAAAAAGCATAGTTTCAGGAATGCTGGTTCCGCCCATTATTGCATCGTTTGATTGCTGTGGCAATTCAAGCATATGAAGAAGAATGATTTCAGAATTGTTCTTTTTTGCAATTTGAGTGGCAACTTTTAAAGCGTCTTCTGCATGTTCTGAGAAGTCGGTAGGTACTAAAATTCGTTTCATGATTTTGAGGGTTAAAAATTATGAATAATTCGCGTTTTTAATGCTATATAAAGATAAGAAATTATTTTAGAGCAATCAATTTATTTGATTTATAAAAAAAACACTATATTTGCACTGTTATTTATTAAAATCTAAATAATGAGGGGACTAAGTGTCCCCTCTTTTTATAAAATTATGACATTTAAAGAAAAAGTAAACGGATTAATTACGGAAGCTCTTCTGGAAAAACCATCAATCTTTTTGGTTGATTTGGCTGTTTCGGATTCTTTTAAAATTAGTGTCGGTTTAGACGGAGATAATGGAGTGGCGCTACAAGACTGTATTGACATTAGTCGTGCAATCGAGAATAATCTGGATCGTGAAGAGCAGGATTTTTCGCTTGAAGTAGCATCGGTTGGAGTAGGAACTCCTCTTAAAATGATAAGACAATACAAAAAAAATGTTGGTAGAACGTTGATTGTTACCACAAATACAGAAAAAATAGAAGCAGAATTAGTAGAAGCTAATGATGTTTTCATAATTTTGTCTTGGAAAGCAAGAGAACCGAAAAAAGTAGGAAAAGGAAAAGAAACAGTTCAAAAAGAGCAACAAATACCTTATACAGAAATTAAAGAGGCAGTTGTTACGGTAACATTTTAATTTTAATTAAAAAATTCGCATGGAAAATTTAGCATTAATCGATTCATTCTCAGAGTTTAAAGATAATAAACTTATTGATCGTGTAACGCTTATGGCAATTTTAGAGGACGTATTTAGAAATGCATTAAAGAAAAAATACGGTTCAGATGAAAATTTCGATATCATTATTAATCCTGATAAAGGTGATATGGAAATTTGGAGAAGAAGAGTAATTGTTGCTGATGAGGATCTTGATTTTGAAAATGAGGAAATTACATTGACTGAAGCAAGAAAAATTGAAGCGGATTTTGAAATTGGAGAAGAAGTTTCTGAAGAAGTAAAATTGATTGATTTAGGAAGAAGAGCTATCTTAGCGCTTCGTCAGAATCTTATATCTAAAATTCACGAACACGATAATACAAACTTATACAAACAGTTTAAAGATATTATCGGTGATATTTATACAGCTGAAGTACACCACGTGCGTCCAAGAGTAGTTATCTTGGTTGATGATGAAGGAAATGAAATTGTACTTCCAAAAGAAAAACAAATTCCATCAGATTTCTTCCGTAAAGGAGATAATGTTCGTGGAATTATTGAAAGCGTTGAATTGAAAGGAAATAAACCTCAGATTATTATGTCTAGAACTTCAGAGAAGTTTTTAGAAAAATTATTTGAGCAAGAAATTCCAGAAGTTTTCGACGGATTAATTACAGTGAAAAATGTAGTTCGTATTCCGGGTGAAAAAGCAAAAGTAGCGGTAGATTCTTATGATGATAGAATTGATCCAGTTGGAGCTTGCGTTGGAATGAAAGGTTCTCGTATTCACGGAATTGTTCGCGAATTAGGAAATGAAAATATTGATGTAATCAATTATACAAACAATATTCAATTATTTATAACAAGAGCTCTAAGCCCTGCAAAAGTTTCTTCTATCAAAATTGATGAAGATAACAAAAGAGCTGAAGTGTTCTTGAAATTAGAAGAGGTTTCTAAAGCAATTGGTAGAGGTGGTCACAATATCAAATTAGCAGGTCAATTGACAGGTTATGAGTTAGATGTTATTCGTGAAGGAGATGTTGCCGGTACTGTTGCAGATGAAGATGATGTTGAATTGACAGAGTTTTCAGATGAGATCGAAGAATGGGTAATTGAAGAGTTTGCAAAAATCGGTTTGGATACTGCAAAAAGTATCTTGAAACACGACGTAGAAGATTTAGTAAGAAGAACAGACTTAGAAGAGGAAACGATTCTAGATGTTATGAAGATACTAAAAGAAGAGTTTGATAATTAAGCAATAGCTTACATCTGCTCTAACAACACAACGAAAAAGGTAATAATAAAAAGGTTATATGTCTGAAGAGAGAGTAATAAGAATAAACAAGGTTTTAAGGGAATTAAATATTTCGTTAGAAAGAGCTGTAGATTATCTAAAAGATAAGGGAATTGCTATTGATGCAAATCCAAATGCAAAAATTTCTGATAGCGAATTTAATATCCTTCAAAGCCAATTTGCGGGCGATAAGGGGAACAAGGAGGCTTCTAAAGAGGTTGGAGAAGAAAAAAGAAAGGAAAAAGAAGCATTGCGTGTAGAGCGTGAGAAAGAAATTGAAGACAAACGCAGACAAGAAGAAGAGCGTCAAAAACAGCAAGAAATAATTAAAGCAAGAGCAGTTGTTTCTGGACCTGTACAAGTTGGTAAAATTGACTTGAATCCAAAAAAGCCTGCGATTACTCCTTCTGAGGAAACAGCTAAGGTTGAAGAACCAAAAGTTGTTGCTGCTCAAGTGCAGCCAGAAAAACCTGTTCAAAACGAAACAGTAAAATCTGAACCAGTTGTTTCAACTCCTGTTTCTGAAACAAAAAAAGAAGAACCTATTATTACTGAGAAAAAAGAAGTTAAAGCAGAATCTAAAGTTGCTCAGGAGCCTATCGTGTCTACTGATCCAACAACTTCAGAGGAGACTATTACAACTCAATATCAAAAGCTTACAGGAACTACTCTTACAGGTCAGACAATTGATTTGTCTCAATTTAATAAACCTAAGAAAAAGAAAGAAGATCCTAAAGCGGCTCAGAATAAACCTGGAGCTCCTGGAGTTGGAAATAATAATAACGCAAATAAAAACAAGCGTAAAAGAATTGGTCCAAAACCGGGTACGCCTGGTGCGCCAAAGCCTACTACAGGTAATGCGCCTGGAACGCCAAATCCAAATAACAAACCAGCTCAAGGTAACAATGGAGGAGGTTTTAATGCTAACAGAAGCCAAAGACCTGGTTTTGTAAAAGGAAACCGTCCTGCAATTGTGGCTAAAGTTGAGCCAACAGAAGAAGAAGTAAAAAACCAAATTAGAGAAACTCTTGAAAAACTTCAAGGTAAAGGAGGAAAATCTAAAGCGGCTAAATATAGAAGAGATAAAAGAGAAACACACCGTCAGAAATCTGATGATGAGCAAAGAGCTCTTGACGAAGGAAGTAAAACAATTAAAGTTACTGAGTTCGTTACTGTAGGTGAAATTGCAATCATGATGGATGTGCCGATTACTAAAGTAATTGGAACTTGTATGTCTCTTGGTATCATGGTTACCATGAACCAGCGTCTAGATGCTGAAACATTAACTATTGTGGCAGATGAATTTGGTTACGATGTTGAATTCATTACAGTAGATATTGAAGAAGCTATAGAAGTTGTAGAAGATAGAGAAGAAGACTTAGTAACAAGAGCGCCAATTGTGACAGTAATGGGTCACGTTGACCATGGAAAAACATCTTTACTGGATTATATTCGTAAAGAAAATGTTATCGCTGGTGAGTCTGGAGGTATTACTCAGCACATTGGAGCGTATGGAGTTACTTTGGATAACGGACAAAAAATAGCATTCTTAGATACTCCGGGTCACGAGGCGTTTACAGCGATGCGTGCACGTGGAGCTCAAGTTACAGATATTGCAATTATCGTAGTTGCGGCGGATGATGATATCATGCCACAAACAAAAGAGGCAATTTCTCACGCGCAAGCTGCGGGAGTGCCAATTATATTTGCAATCAATAAAATTGATAAACCAAATGCTAACGTTGATAAAATTAAAGAGCGTTTAGCAGGTATGAATTTACTTGTTGAAGATTGGGGTGGAAAAATTCAATCACATGATATTTCTGCAAAAGTCGGAACAGGGGTTAAAGAATTATTGGAGAAAGTTTTATTAGAAGCAGAGATTTTAGATCTTAAAGCAAATCCAAATAAAGCGGCTCAGGGAACTGTTGTTGAGGCTTATTTAGATAAAGGAAAAGGATATGTTTCTACAATTTTAGTACAGCAAGGTACTTTGAAAATTGGAGATTATATGCTTGCTGGTAAGCATCATGGTAAAGTTAAAGCGATGCATGATGAAAGAGGACATACTGTTTTATCTGCTGGTCCTTCAACTCCAGTATCAGTTTTAGGTTTAGACGGAGCGCCAACAGCGGGTGATAAGTTTAATGTATTTGAAGACGAAAAAGAAGCAAAACAAATTGCATCTAAACGTTCTCAATTAATGCGTGAGCAGTCTGTTCGTACTCAAAGACATATTACGCTTGACGAAATTGGACGTCGTATTGCTCTTGGTCAGTTTAAAGAATTAAACGTAATCCTTAAAGGAGACGTGGATGGTTCTGTTGAAGCATTATCAGATTCGTTCTCTAAACTTTCTACAGAAGAAGTTCAAATTAATATTATCCATAAAGGTGTTGGTGCAATTACAGAAACCGATGTTAACTTGGCTTCTGCATCAGATGCAATCATTATCGGATTTAACGTTCGTCCTGCAGGAAATGCAAGACAGCTTGCCGATAAAGAAGAAATTGATATCCGTTACTATTCTATTATTTATGCGGCAATCGATGACTTGAAAGATGCGATGGAAGGAATGTTGGCGCCAGAGATGAAAGAAGAAGTTTTAGGTAATGCTGAAATTCGTGAGATTTTCAAAATTTCTAAAGTGGGTTCAATTGCTGGATGTATGGTGACTGATGGTAAAATCTTGAGAACTTCTAAAATTAGAGTTATTAGAGATGGAGTTGTGGTTCATACAGGAGAGTTAGTTGCCTTGAAACGTTTCAAAGACGATGTGAAAGAAGTAACTAAAGGTTACGATTGTGGTATCCAAATAAAAGGATTTAATGATATCGAAATTAATGACGTCATCGAAGCTTACCATGAAGTAGCAATCAAAAAGAAATTGAAATAAAATTCAATGATATATTTAAAAGTCCCGATGAAAATTGGGACTTTTTTTGTTTTAAAATTATGATATTAATGAAATGTGGTGTTGGAAAATTAGTCATTGTAAATGTGTTTCATTTTATAATATGAAACATAAATGAGAGATTTAGCTGCAGTCTGGTTCGTAGAATGTTTGTTTCTTTGTGTAGTAATTTTCTTTTGTTTTTTGAAATAGGTCCAGGTGGGAAAATAGTTTGTTGAATAGAATATTTGTACTGATATGAGGATAAGAATAATTCATATTGTTAATATGATTTTTGGCAGACGTTTTAAATCAGATAATGCCATTAGTAATTTTACGAATGTTCAGCAGTTAAGGGAAATAATGCCTGCTTTGCTTGAGGGGTATTTGACTGAAGCAGAAATGCCAAATAGTCTTCTTTTGTTGTCACCTCCTCCGGAACAGAACTCGAGTCTTTTTGAGCTTGACTTAGAACGTGCCAAAAATGCTTTAGAATCCAAGGATAACGAACGTTTTTTGCAAGCAGCAAGAGATGCAGATTTGTCTTTTCCTTTTGCAGTTAAATCATTTGAACCAATTATAGGTATATCAATTAGTGAGTCAAAAACACCTAAGCTTTATATACTAATGCGCAGAGTTATGACAGATGCAGGATTGTCAACTTATGCGGCTAAAAATCACTATAAGCGTGAAAGGCCATTTATGGTTAATAATCAAAAGACTTGTACTCCGGATCAAGAAAATATTTTGTATAAAGTGGGGTCATTTCCTTCTGGTCATGCTGCTGTTGGTTGGGCGTGGTCATTGGTTTTAATTAAACTTTTTCCTGAAAAGGAGAAGGAGATTTTGGAACGTGGGCATGACTTTGGTGAAAGTCGAGTTATTTGTAATGCACATTGGGATAGTGATGTGAAAATGGGTAGAGTTATGGGGCAGGCGGCTGTAGATTGTCTTTGGGGTAATTCAAATTTTCTGGCTGATTGGGATGGTGTTAAAAAAGAAATACAGCAGATTTTAGATTCGAATTCAAAATAAAAGTCTAGTGATTTAAAATTAAGGGTATTGTTTTAAATTTTATATTATTTTTGGGTGTAAATAATATAGATATGAAAAGAGCTTTAATATATGCTACCTTGTTTTTTATAAGTTTTTCAACAGTATCTTTTTCGCAAGAGAGTGTTGAGAAACCTGCGCCGCCATCTGGAAATGCTTTAGTTGGAGATTATTATGGGGCGGATGTTTCAGAAGCTGTTTTAAATAAGGCAATTTCGGTTGACAAACTTGAAAGCAAATTAGGCAATGCTAAAAAGCTAGAAGCAATTGCGGTAAAAGGGGAAGTAACCGATGTTTGTGAGAAAAGGGGATGCTGGATAACTCTTAAAACAGAAGATGGTTCATCTTTCTTTGTGAAAATGAAAGATTACGCTTTTTTTGTGCCTACTGCATTAAAAGGTAAAAATGTAGTTTTGGAAGGAAATGCTGAAAAGAAAGTAACATCGGTTGAAGAGCTTAAGCATTATGCAAAAGATGCTAAAAAAACAAAGGCAGAAATAGATGCGATTAAAATGCCAAAAGAAGAAATACGTTTTTTAGCTAGTGGGATCAAGGTTGTGAACTAGATCTAGAAAAATTGTAAATCAATTGATTTAAACTTAAAAAAGATTTAATAAAAAAGCGAGATGGTAAATCTCGCTTTTTTTATTTCAATTTCAGATTATTTGCCAGGTTTAAGCAAGAAAACACTTTTGTATCTTTTTTTTATTTCTACTAAATTTTTTTCAGCTTCTATTCTGGTTTTGAAATTCCCGACAATTACCTTGTAATTTGGAGTGCTAAAAATGATAGTTCCGTCTATGTCTGAATTTTCTCTTTTGAAATCCGATAACGTTTTTTTTGCCTCGTCACTTTTGCCGCTAAAGATTTGGATTCTGTAAGTATCGTTTGTATTTATTGACGTGTTAATTTTGCGCTTCTCGTTTAATAATTGCTCAAATTTAGGATCTTGATTTAGTGTTAAATTTTGGTCTTGAGCATTAATATTGTGTGCAAAAGCAATCGTTGTAATTGTTAATAAAAGGCTTTTTGAAGGACTTAAAATTCTCATAATGTGATGGTTTTTATGCAAAAATACTATTTAAAGTTTGAGTGTAAAATTTTAATATTATTTAGAATTGATATAAATTGATAATTAAGACTATTTTAAGGTTTTGAGAATAGCTCATAAGTCGTATTTTTGTGCAAGTTTTAAAAGAGGGTATAGGTTTTTGCTGGATTTAGTACAGAAAAAATCATACCAAAAATTAGTAGACAATTATTTATACTATATGAAAAAGGTGGGTAACCATAATTCGATCTCAAGAAAATTGCTGCTTGGCTTATCGCTAACGTTAATTTTCTCCCTAACTTCATTTGCTCAAGATGCTGCTGCTCCGGCGGCGCCTGAGGCTGCTGCGGCTGCTCCAGCTGCAGGAGGCGGTGATCCAGTAAAAGGGAAGGAACTTTTTAATGCAAATTGCGCTGCATGTCACAAATTAGATGCTAAATCAACTGGTCCTGCTTTAAGGGGAGTTGCTTCTAAGCATGATATGGCTTGGATTTACAAGTGGGTGCATAACAGTTCTGACATGATTAAGTCAGGTGATCCTGTTGCTGTTAAACTTTTTGAGGAAAATAACAAAGCTGTTATGACTTCGTTTCCTCAATTGTCTGAAGGAGATATTGATAACATCATAGCGTATACTTCTGAGCCTAAAGCTGAACCTGCTGCGGCTGCGGGAGGTGCTGCAACTCCTCTTGGAACAAATGTTCAGGATGGTGCTATTTCAAATAACATTATTTTAGGAGCTCTTGCTCTTGTAATGGCTATTTTAGTTGTGATGTTGTTTATGGTAAACAAAGTTTTAACTAAAGTTGCAAATAAAAACGGTATTGAGATTGCTCCAGAAGAAGCAAGACTTCCAATTTGGAAAGCTTTCGCTAAAAATCAATTCTTGGTTTTAGTAACTGCAATCTTCTTGCTTTTGGCTAGTGGTTATTTTGTTTACGGATACTTAATGCAGGTAGGTGTAGATCAAAATTATGAGCCAATTCAGCCAATTCACTACTCTCACAAAATTCACGCTGGTGATAACGAAATCAATTGTAAATATTGCCACTCTGCTGCTCGTGTAAGTAAAACAGCTGGTATTCCTTCTTTAAATGTTTGTATGAACTGTCATAAAAACATTTCTGAGGTTGCTGAAACTACTGCTACTCCTGAGTACAGCAAAGCGTTCTACGATGCTCAAATCCAAAAATTATATGATGCTGTTGGATGGGATAAGGCTAAACAAGCTTATACTGGAAAAACAATGCCTGTAAAATGGGTTCGTATTCACAACTTGCCTGACTTCGTTTACTTCAACCACTCTCAACACGTTTCTGTTGCTGGTATTGAATGTCAAACTTGTCATGGACCAGTTCAAGAATTCGAAATCATGAAGCAATACTCTAAATTAACAATGGGATGGTGTGTTGATTGCCATAGAAAAACTGATGTTAAGATGGAAGGTAATGCTTACTATGACAAAATTCATGCTGAACTTTCTAAAAAATACGGTGTAGAGAAGTTAACTGCAGCGCAAATGGGAGGTTTAGAGTGTGGTAAATGCCACTATTAATCGATTTATTAAGATTTTAATATATATATACAATGTCATCAAACAAAAAATACTGGAAAAGTGTTGAGGAGCTAGAAAATAGCTCTATTGTTGAGGCGCTTAGAAATAACGAATTTGTTGAAGAAATTCCTACTGATGAGTTTTTAGGTAATGCTGAGGCTTTATCTACTTCAGGAACTTCACGTCGTGACTTTTTAAAGTACGTAGGGTTTAGTACGGCGGCTGTAACATTAGCTGCTTGCGAAGGTCCGGTTCACAAGTCTATCCCTTATGTATTACAACCAGAGCAAATCATTCCTGGTGTTGCAGATTACTATGCAACTACAGTTTTTGATGGATTTGATTTTGCGAATCTTTTGGTGAAAACTCGTGAGGGTCGTCCAATTAAAATTGAAAACAATACAATTGCTGGAGCTAAATTTTCTGCGAATGCTAGAATTCATGCATCTATCTTAGGTCTGTATGATAGCGCTCGTTTGAAAGAGCCAAAAGTAGACGGTCAAAATTCTTCTTGGTCAGCGGTTGATTTGAAAATCAAATCAAGTTTAGCAGATGCTAAAGCTAAAGGCGGTCAAGTAGTATTGTTAACTAATACTTTAGCAAGTCCATCTACAGAAAAATTAATTGGCGAGTTTATTGCAAAAAATCCAAACGCTAAGCACGTTGTATATGATGCAGTTTCTTCATCTGAAGCTTTAGATGCTTTTGAAGCTGTTTATGGTCAAAGAGCTTTAGTTGATTATGATTTTTCAAAAGCTTCTTTAATCGTTTCTGTTGGTGCTGATTTCTTAGGAGACTGGCAAGGTGGAGGATATGATGCTGGATATGCACAAGGACGTATTCCTCAAAACGGAAAAATGTCTCGTCACTTTCAGTTTGAATCAAACATGACATTATCTGGAGCTGCTGCTGATAAGCGTGTTCCAATGACTGTAGCTGCTCAAAAGCAAGCTTTAGTTCAAATTTATAATATTGTTGTAGGTGCTTCTGTTCCTGTAACTTTAGAAGGAAACTTTAAAACTGAAGTAGTAAAGGCTGCTCAACAGCTTAAAGCTGCTGGTTCAAAAGGAGTTTTAGTATCTGGAATTGAAGATAAAAATGCTCAATTATTAGTTTTGGCTATCAATCAAGTATTGGCTAGTGAAGCTTTTAGTACTGCTGGAGCAAGACAAATTAGAAAAGGTTCTAATGCTGCAGTTGCACAATTAATTAAAGATTTGAATGCAGGAAGTGTTCATACTTTAATTATGAGTGGAGTTAACCCAGTTTATACTTTAGCTGATTCAGCTTCTTTTGTATCTGGATTGAAAAAAGTTAAAACATCAGTTGCATTTTCATTAAAAGAAGATGAGACTGCATCAATTGTTTCAATTGCTGCGCCAGCTCCTCACTATTTAGAGTCTTGGGGAGATCTTGAGCTTACAAGCGGAACATATAGTTTAACTCAGCCTACAATTCGTCCTATCTTCAATACAAAACAATTTCAAGATGTTTTATTGTCAGTAAACGGTACTGCAGGTACTTATTATGACTACTTAAAAGCAAATTCTGGAGCTTATACTGCAGGTGCTTCTTGGAATAAAGTATTGCACGATGGTGTTGCTGTTTTAGGAGCTTCAGCATTATCAGGAGGAGCTATTGATGCTGCTACTGCTGCAAATGCGGTTGCAAAATCTAAATCTGCTGGTGATTTTGAATTAGTATTATATACTAAAACAGGATTAGGAGATGGACAACATGCTAACAACCCATGGTTGCAAGAGTTTCCAGATCCAATCACAAGAGTTTCTTGGGATAACTATGTAACAGTTTCTAATGCAGATGCTAAAAAACTTGGTTTGACTAACGAAATTGTTGCAAACGGAGGTTTAAATGGTAGTTATGCTACTATTACTGTTGACGGAACTAAATTAGAAAATGTTCCAGTTATCGTTCAACCAGGTCAAGCAGTTGGTACTATCGGTCTAGCTCTTGGATATGGACGTAAAGCAGCTCTAAAAGAAGAAATGCAAGTAGGTTTAAATGCTTACGCTTTATATAAAGGTTTCAATAATGTTCAATCTGTATCTATAGTAAAAGCTGGAGGAGTACACGAGTTTGCTTGTGTTCAAGGTCAGAAAACTTTAATGGGTAGAGGAGATATTATTAAAGAAACTACTTTAGAAATATTCAATACTAAAGATGCTGAACATTGGAATGAAAAACCAATGGTATCTTTAGATCACCAAGAGGTTGAGGCTACTACTGTAGATTTATGGGAATCATTTGATCGTACAACTGGTCACCACTTCAATCTTTCAATTGACTTAAATGCTTGTACTGGATGTGGAGCTTGCGTTATCGCTTGTCACGCTGAGAACAACGTTCCTGTTGTAGGTAAAGCAGAGGTAAGAAGAAGCCGTGATATGCACTGGTTACGTATCGATAGATACTATTCTTCTGAAAGTACTTTTGAAGGTGATAATGAAAGAAAAGAAGGAATTGCCGGTTTATCTAGTTCATTATCTACATTTAATGAAATGGAAAAAGCAGGAGATAATCCTCAAGTTGCATTCCAACCTGTAATGTGTCAACACTGTAACCACGCACCTTGTGAAACAGTTTGTCCTGTTGCTGCAACTTCTCACGGTCGTGAGGGGCAAAACCATATGGCTTACAACAGATGTGTTGGTACTCGTTACTGTGCAAACAACTGTCCATATAAAGTACGTCGTTTTAACTGGTTCTTATACAACAAAAACAGCGAGTTCGATTATCATATGAACGATGATTTAGGACGTATGGTTCTTAATCCAGACGTTAACGTACGTTCTCGTGGTGTTATGGAGAAATGTTCTATGTGTATCCAAATGACACAAGCAACTAAATTGAAAGCTAAAAACGAAGGCCGTCCAGTTAGAGATGGTGAATTCCAAACAGCTTGTTCTAGTGCTTGTTCTTCAGGAGCGATGATATTTGGTGATGTAAATGATAAAGAAAGTAAAGTTGCCAAATTAGCTGCTGATGAAAGATCATACCACTTATTAGAGCATGTAGGTACAAAACCTAATGTGGTTTACCATGTTAAAGTTAGAAATACTTAGTAAAATTATTAATTAAGAAACAATATAAAGGATTATGTCGTCTCACTACGAAGCACCCATTAGAAAACCTTTAGTTATAGGTGATAAATCTTATCACGATGTAACTGTAGATGTAGCTGCACCTGTTGAGGGGCCTGCAAACAAGCAATGGTGGATTGTATTTTCAATCGCATTAATAGCCTTCCTTTGGGGGTTAGGTTGTATAATTTACACCGTATCTACCGGTATCGGAACATGGGGATTAAATAAAACAGTTGGCTGGGCTTGGGATATTACTAACTTCGTTTGGTGGGTTGGTATTGGTCACGCTGGAACATTAATTTCTGCGGTATTATTACTTTTCCGTCAACGTTGGAGAATGGCCATTAACCGTTCTGCAGAAGCTATGACTATCTTCTCTGTAGTACAAGCAGGTTTATTTCCAATCATTCACATGGGACGTCCATGGTTAGCATACTGGGTATTACCTATTCCAAACCAATTTGGATCTTTATGGGTAAACTTTAACTCACCTTTACTTTGGGACGTATTCGCGATTTCAACGTATCTTTCAGTATCATTAGTTTTCTGGTGGACTGGTTTGTTACCTGACTTTGCAATGCTTCGTGATAGAGCTATTACTCCTTTTAACAAAAGAGTTTATTCTATCTTAAGTTTTGGATGGAGCGGTAGAGCAAAAGACTGGCAGCGTTTTGAAGAAGTATCTTTAGTATTAGCTGGTTTAGCTACTCCACTTGTACTTTCTGTACACACAATTGTATCTATGGACTTTGCTACTTCTGTAATTCCTGGATGGCATACAACAATTTTCCCTCCATACTTCGTTGCTGGAGCGGTTTTCTCTGGATTCGCGATGGTAAACACATTGCTTATCGTTATGAGAAAAGTGTCTAACCTTGAAGCATACATCACATTACAGCATATCGAGTTAATGAACATCATTATCATGATTACTGGATCTATCGTTGGTGTAGCTTACATCACTGAGTTATTCGTAGCTTGGTATTCAGGTGTAGAATATGAGCAATATGCATTCTTAAATAGAGCTACTGGACCTTACTGGTGGGCATATTGGTCAATGATGACATGTAATGTGTTCTCTCCTCAGTTCATGTGGTTCAAAAAATTAAGAACAAGTATCATGTTCTCATTCATCATTTCGATTGTAGTAAACATCGGTATGTGGTTTGAAAGATTTGTAATTATTGTTACTTCTTTACATAGAGATTACCTTCCATCTTCTTGGACAATGTTCTCACCAACATTTGTTGATATTGGAATTTTCATTGGAACAATTGGTTTCTTCTTTGTATTGTTTTTATTATACTCTAGAACATTCCCTGTAATTGCTCAGGCAGAGGTTAAAACAATTTTGAAAGGAACAGGAGATAATTATATTAGAGAAAGAGCAAACAGTAAAGATTCACATCATGAGTAATAAAGTTATATACGCCATTTATAATGACGATGACGTTTTGATGAATGCAGTAAAGAAAACTAGAGCTGCTCATCATCATATTGAAGAGGTTTTTACTCCATTCCCAGTTCACGGATTGGATAAAGCCATGGGATTAGCACCAACAAGATTAGCAATATGTGCTTTTTTATATGGATGTGTTGGTATTTCTGTTGCAACAACAATGATGGGATACATCATGATTCATGACTGGCCACAGGATATTGGAGGTAAACCAAGTTTTAGTTTTATCCAAAATATGCCATCTTTTGTGCCGATTATGTTTGAGATGACTGTGTTTTTTGCAGCTCACTTAATGGTAATTACTTTCTACATGAGAAGTAGATTATGGCCTTTTAAAGAAGCTGAAAACCCAGATGTAAGAACAACTGATGACCACTTTTTAATGGAGGTTGCTGTAAATGATAACGAAGCTGAATTAGTTTCTTTCTTTGAAGGAACTGGAGCTGTTGAAGTTAAAGTAATAGAAAAGAATTAATTGTAGCTATGAAAAGGATATATAAAATAACACTTTTAGTTGGTATAACTATTTTAGTTTCATCTTGCCACAATAATTCGGCACCGAACTATCAGTATTTCCCAAATATGTATGAGTCTGTTGCTTACGAGCCATATTCAGAAGCAAAAATATTTAAGGGAGGAAAAGAAGGACAGCTTCCTGTTGCAGGAACTATCAATAGAGGTTTTGAACCTTATGAATATGAAAATTCAACGGCTGGTTATGAATTAGCAAAAGCTAATTTAAAATCTCCATTGACAGAAGAAGAGAAAAACTCTGGAAAAGGGAAGGAACTTTTCGAAATTTACTGTATTAGCTGCCATGGTGCTGCTGGTAACGGTAAAGGTAAATTGGTTGAAAGAGAAAAATTTCTTGGAGTACCTAGCTATAAAGACAGAGAGATCACTGAAGGAAGTATTTTTCATGTTGAGACTTATGGTTTAAATGCAATGGGTTCACATGCAAATCAATTAAGTGCTCACGAACGTTGGTTAGTTGCTGACTATGTTCTGAAACTAAAAAGCCAATTATAATTGTTGAACAAACTGATCGTAATAGATATGTATACATTTTCAAGTAAATTAAAAACTTTTTCTATCATCTTAATGGCCGTTGGTTTATTAGGAATTGGGTATGGTTTTTTAAGTGCACCAAAAGATATTCAAGAAGTTGAAAAAATACTAGCTGCAGATGAACATGGTTCACATGGTGCTGCACATGAAGAAAAAGCGGAGGCATCTCACAAAGAAGCAGGTCATCATGAAGCTGCTGAAGCTGGACATGACGCTCACAAAGGAGCTGCACATGCTGAAGTTTCTGGTGCAAATGAGCACGAAAAACATTTAGAGCACGTATTACACCAATTGCAAAATAAGCCTTGGTCTGCTGTATATGTAGCTTGTATTTTCTTTTTACTGCTTTCAATGGGAGTTTTGGCTTTCTATGCTATCCAACAAGTTGCTCAAGCAGGTTGGTCTCCAGTTTTGTTTAGAGTTATGCAAGGTATCACAGCTTATTTACCAGCTGGTTCTGTTATCTTCTTTATCATCTTAGTTTTATGCGGATTGCACTTCAACCATATCTTTGTTTGGTTAGGAGAGGGTGTAACAGATCCTAAAAATGCTAATTATGATGCTATTATTGCTGGAAAATCTGGTTATTTAAACTTTCCTTTCTGGATTGTAAGAGCAGCTATCTTTTTGTTAGGATGGAATTTATACCGTCACTTTTCAAGAAAAAACTGTTTAGCACAAGATGAAGCAAATGATGATCTTTACTACAAAAAGAACTTCAAAGCTTCTGCAGGATTCTTAGTATTCTTTATCGTATCTGAGTCTATCATGGCTTGGGATTGGATTATGTCATTTGACCCACACTGGTTTAGTACATTGTTTGCTTGGTATGTATTTGCTTCTTTCTTCGTAAGTGGTATTACTACTATTGCATTAGTAACAATTTATTTAAAATCTAAAGGATATTTAGAGTATGTAAATACAAGTCATATCCATGATTTAGCTAAGTTTATGTTTGGTATTAGTGTATTCTGGACTTATTTATGGTTCTCTCAATTCATGTTGATTTGGTACGCTAACATTCCAGAAGAGGTAACTTATTTTGTAACAAGAATTCAATTATATAACCTTCCTTTCTTTGGAGCGGTTGTTATGAACTTTGTTTTCCCATTATTAATATTAATCAATACTGACTTCAAACGTCTTAACTGGGTTGTTGTAATGGCAGGTATTGTAATATTATTAGGTCATTATGTTGATTTCTTTAATATGATTATGCCTGGTACAGTAGGAGACAAATGGTTTATTGGAGTTCCTGAAATTGCATCGATTCTTTTCTTCTTAGGTTTATTTATATTTGTTGTATTTACTGCATTAACTAAATCTCCTTTGCTTGCAAAAAGAAATCCTTTCATCGAAGAAAGTAAACATTTTCATTATTAATATTTAAAGAAGTAAACAGATGACAAGTTTGTTGGTAATTATAGTTTTAGTTTTATTAGCGGTTGCATTATGGCAATTGACGAAGATATTTGATCTTACTCAGGTGGGATCGTCTTCTGATGATTCTCAGGTTGCATCAGATAATGACAATAACGTTCAGGGATATATTATGTTTGGCTTTTTAGCTTTCATTTATATATTTACGATTTATGGTTTACTAAAATGGGGTAATTTGGTACTTCATACTCCTGCTTCTGAGCACGGTGGTTTAGTAGATAATTTAATGAATATTACTTGGGTTTTAATCTTTACAGTTCAAGTTATTACGCAAGGTTTGCTTTACTGGTTTTCTTTTAAAAATAGAGGAAATAAAGATAGAAAAGCATTGTTCTTTGCTGATAGTAATAAACTTGAAGCAATCTGGAGTATTATTCCATCTGTTGTTTTAGCTTGTTTGATCCTTTACGGATTGTATGCTTGGAATAACATTATGTTTGTTGATAAAGATGAAGATGTAATCGAAATCGAATTATATGCTCAACAATTTAAATGGACGGCTAGATATGCTGGACAAGACAATGTTTTAGGTAAAGCTAACGTACGTTTAATTGAAGGAGTTAATACATTAGGGGTGGATATGTCAGATCCTAATGCTCAAGATGATATTGTAGTTTCAGAATTACACATCCCTAAAGGTAAAAAAGTTCACTTTAAAATGCGTTCTCAGGATGTATTGCACTCTGCTTATTTTCCTCACTTTAGAGCACAAATGAACTGTGTTCCAGGTATGGTTACTGAATTTGCTTTCGTTCCAACTTATACTACTGCAGAATATAGAGAGTTACCATTTATGGTTGAAAAAGTTGCGCACATCAACAAACTTAGAGCTGAAAAAAGCGCTGAATTAGTTGCAAAAGGGGGTACAGCTTTAGATCCTTACACATTTGATTATTTATTATTATGTAATAAAATTTGTGGAGCTTCTCACTACAATATGCAAATGAAAGTTGTAGTTGATACTCCAGAGGATTACAAAAAATGGTTAAGTGAGAAAACTACTTTAGCTCAAGATATTAAAGCGGCAGCTGCTGCTGAGAAACCAGCTGAAGGAGCTGCACCAACTACAGATACTGCTGCAAAAGTAATTGATACTGTTAAAACAGTTGTTGATACTGTTAAAGCTGCTGTAGCTAAAGTTGCGATGAAATAATATTATTAAGAAAATTTAAAGTACAAATATATGTCAGCAGAAGCGCACGGTCACGATCACGGACACGATCACGAGCACGAACATCATCATAAGGACACGTTCATTACTAAATATATTTTTAGTATTGATCACAAAATGATTGCTAAACAATACTTGATTACTGGTATTGTTATGGGAGTAATTGGGATTGCAATGTCCTTGCTTTTTAGAATGCAATTAGCGTGGCCAGAAGAGTCTTTCAAAATATTTAATGTTTTATTAGGAGATAAATTTGCACCTGATGGTGTAATGGCAAATGATATTTATCTGGCTTTAGTTACAATTCACGGTACCATCATGGTATTCTTTGTACTGACGGCAGGTTTGAGTGGAACATTCAGTAACTTATTGATTCCACTTCAAATTGGAGCAAGAGATATGGCATCTGGATTTATGAATATGATTTCATACTGGTTGTTTTTCTTATCAGCAGTTGTAATGTTATGTTCTTTATTTGTTGAAGCTGGACCAGCTTCTGCAGGATGGACAATTTACCCTCCATTAAGTGCATTGCCTCAAGCAATTCCTGGATCTGGAACAGGTATGACATTATGGTTAGTATCTATGGCTATTTTCATCGCATCTTCATTGATGGGATCTTTAAATTACATTGTTACTGTACTTAACTTAAGAACTAAAGGAATGTCTATGACTAGACTTCCTCTTACAATCTGGACATTTTTCGTAACAGCTATTATTGGTGTTATTTCATTCCCAGTTTTATTATCTGCAGCTTTATTATTGATTTTCGATAGAAGTTTTGGTACTTCATTCTTCTTATCTGATATCTATATTGCAGGAGAGGTTTTACACTACCAAGGAGGTTCTCCAGTATTGTTTGAGCACTTATTCTGGTTCTTAGGTCACCCTGAGGTTTACATCGTAATCTTACCAGCGATGGGTCTTGTTTCAGAAATTATGGCTACAAATGCTCGTAAACCAATTTTCGGTTATAGAGCGATGATTATGTCAGTTCTTGCAATTGCATTCTTGTCAACTATCGTTTGGGGTCACCACATGTTTATTTCAGGTATGAATCCTTTTTTAGGGTCTGTATTTACTTTCACAACTTTATTGATTGCAATCCCTTCTGCTGTAAAAGCATTTAACTGGATTACAACTTTATGGAAAGGTAACTTACAATTCAACCCAGCGATGTTATTCTCTATCGGAATGGTTTCTACTTTCATCACTGGAGGTTTAACAGGAATCATTTTAGGAGATAGTACATTAGACATTAACGTTCACGATACTTACTTCGTAATTGCTCACTTTCACTTAGTAATGGGTATCTCTGCACTTTACGGAATGTTTGCTGGTATTTACCACTGGTTCCCTAAAATGTACGGAAGAATGTTAAACAAAAACTTAGGTTACATCCACTTCTGGGTAACTGCAGTTTGTGCTTATGGAGTTTTCTTCCCAATGCACTTTATCGGATTAGCTGGTTTACCAAGACGTTATTATACTAATACAAACTTCCCATTATTTGATGATTTGCAAAATGTGAATGTTTTAATTACAACATTTGCTCTTGTTGGAGGTGCGTTCCAATTAGTATTCTTATACAACTTCTTTAGCAGTATTTTCTACGGTAAGAAAGCAACTCAAAACCCATGGAAATCTACAACTTTAGAGTGGACTACACCAGTTGAGCATATTCACGGAAACTGGCCAGGAGAAATTCCTCACGTATATCGTTGGCCGTATGACTACAGTAACCCTAATCACGATGTAGATTTTGTTCCTCAAAATGTACCAATGAAAGAAGGTGAAGAAGTTTTACACCACTAGAAATAATCAAAGGCTGTCAGAAATGACAGCCTTTTTTGTTTAGTTAAAGTTTTAATCGTTCAGTTTAACTATTTTAGAAACTGATTAGTTTATATATCTTTGTGGGATGAATGAAAATCTAGATCCTACTACCAAAGGATATAACTCAGAAGAGTTAGATCTTGAAAAAAGATTGCGTCCGCTGTCATTTGATGATTTTGCCGGACAAGATCAAGTTTTGGAAAATTTGAAAGTCTTTGTTGCTGCCGCCAACCAGCGTGGAGAAGCGCTTGACCATGCCCTTTTTCATGGTCCTCCAGGTCTAGGAAAAACTACTTTGGCAAATATTTTAGCCAATGAGTTACAAGTTGGTATTAAAATTACTTCTGGTCCAGTATTGGATAAACCTGGCGATTTGGCTGGTTTGCTGACAAACTTAGACGAAAGAGATGTTTTGTTCATTGATGAGATTCATAGACTTAGTCCTGTTGTTGAAGAATACTTGTATTCTGCGATGGAAGATTTCAAGATTGATATTATGATTGAATCGGGGCCAAATGCAAGAACGGTTCAAATTAACTTGAATCCTTTTACTTTGATTGGAGCGACAACGCGATCAGGATTATTGACTGCTCCAATGCGTGCCCGTTTCGGAATATCTTCTCGATTACAATATTATACTACTGAACTTTTAACTACTATTGTTGAAAGAAGCGCTTCTATATTAAAAATGCCTATTGATCTAGAGGCGGCTATTGAAATTGCAGGAAGAAGCCGTGGAACTCCTCGTATCGCAAATGCTTTATTAAGGAGAGTTCGTGATTTTGCGCAGATAAAAGGGAACGGAAGAATTGATATAGAAATTTCTAGATATGCCTTAAAAGCACTTAATGTAGATGCTCACGGTCTGGACGAAATGGATAATAAAATACTACTTACGATTATCAATAAGTTTAAAGGAGGGCCGGTTGGACTTTCAACTTTAGCTACGGCGGTTAGCGAAAGTAGTGAAACTATTGAAGAAGTGTACGAACCTTTTTTAATACAAGAAGGATTTATAATGAGAACACCTCGTGGAAGAGAAGTTACGGATAAGGCTTATAAACATCTTGGAAAAGTAAATACAAATAATCAGGGAGAATTATTTTAACACATATAGAAATGTCTATAAGTAAAAAATATAATTATCCGCCAAAACTTTCTATTCTAAGATTTTTTGTTGATGCAGAAGGAGTCCGTAGAAATCCTATACCTTATCATGAAAAATATTTTGATCGTTTTGGAGATTCTTTTTCTATACGAATAGGAAAATCAAGACACATTATCTTATCAAGAGATAATGATGTTGCTCAATATATACTACAGAAAAATCAGAAGAATTATTATAAATCTAAATTCCAGTCTGTTTATCTTTCTAAATATTTAGGTAAAGGTCTTTTAACGGTTGATGGAGAATTTTGGCTGAAACAAAGAAGGCTTATTCAGCCTGCTTTTCATAAGCAAAAAATGAATCAGTTAGTTGATAATATGAAACTAACTATCGTTTCTGAGCTAAAAGAAATTGTTGTTGATAAAAAAGTTGATCTTTTTCCTATGATGAGTGAGGTAGCATTTAATGTTGTCGCTAAATCATTATTTCAATTTTCTATTGAAGAAGAAAAACTTAACCGTATAAAATATATTATTGAAGCAGTCCAGAATTTTCTAATTAAAGAAATTAGATTGCCACATAAAGCATGGTGGTTTTCGATTAGTGGACAGGTAAAAGAGCATCTTCAATTGGCAAAGGAAAACGATGCAATTATTAGAGGTATTATAGAAGAAAGAATTGCTTCTCAAAATGAAGTGAATGACTTACTGAACATGCTTTTGGAAACTCGCTATGAAGATACTGGCAAGGGTATGTCTGTTGAACAATTAATAGATGAAATAAAAATTCTATTTATTGCTGGACATGAAACAACTGCAAATGCTTTGACTTTTACATTGCAATTGTTAGGAAGTCATTTAGATGTACAGCAAAAAGTATTTGAAGAAATTCTTAAAGTTGAATCGGAAAGTGAGAATGTTGTAGAGCAGCTCCAAAAAATGACTTATATAAATGCAGTTTTGAATGAATCAATGCGTTTATATCCGCCAGCTTGGATTACAGACCGACAAAACGTAGAAGATGACGTTTTAGGAAAATTTACTATCAAAAAAGATACTTTGATTGGAGTTTCTTTTTATGAATTACATCGAAATCCAAAATATTGGGATAATCCAGATCAGTTTAATCCAGACCGCTTTTTAGGAGAACAAAAAAAACAGTCTATGCAATATTTTTATCCCTTTGGAGCAGGACCAAGAATGTGCATTGGTACTGGTTTTGCTATTTATGAAATGTGTTTAGCGATTTGTCATATTATCAAAAAATATAAAGTTGTTTCAGTACGAAATACGATCAATTTTAATCCTTTGATTACCTTAAAACCTGTTGGTATTGAAGTTGTTTTTTCTGAGAGATAATGATTAATTCTAAAGAAAAATATTCGAAATTTATAAAAGAAGAAGCCAAAAGACTTGGTTTTCTTTCTTGCGGTATTTCTAAAGCTGGTTTTTTGGAGGAAGAAGCGCCTCGACTTGAAAATTGGCTAAAAAATAATCGAAATGGTCAAATGGCTTATATGGAAAACCATTTTGACAAACGTTTAGATCCGACTTTATTGGTTGATGATGGTAAAAGTGTCGTATCCCTCTTGCTTAATTATTATCCAGATTCATTTCAAAATGATGAAAGTTTTAAGATTTCTAAATATGCCTACGGACAGGATTATCATTTTGTAATTAAAGATAAACTAAAAGAGCTTCTTCACTCGATTCAAGAAAACATTGGAGAAGTTTCTGGACGTGCTTTTGTCGATTCAGCACCGGTGTTAGATAAAGCTTGGGCAGCCAAAAGCGGTTTGGGTTGGATAGGAAAAAACAGTAATTTGATTACTCAAAAAGTAGGCTCTTTTTACTTCATAGCCGAACTTATTATTGATTTAGAATTAGAATATGATTATGCTGTCACAGATCATTGCGGTTCTTGTACAGCTTGTATTGATGCTTGTCCTACGCAGGCAATTGTAGCTCCTTACATTGTAGATGGCAGTAAATGTATTTCGTATTATACCATCGAATTAAAAGAAAATCTTCCAGAAGAAATGAAAGGAAAATTTGATGAATGGATGTTTGGCTGTGACACTTGCCAAGATGTTTGTCCGTGGAATCGATTTTCAAAACCACACTCAGAACCTTTGTTTAATCCGAATCCAGACTTGCTTTCTTTTACTAAAAAAGACTGGTTAGAAATTACAGAGGAGACTTTTCGAACAGTCTTTAAAAATTCCCCTATCAAAAGAACCAAATTTGGCGGTTTAAAACGCAATATCAATTTTTTAAAATAGCATTTTGGTATTTGTAGTTTTGTTTTAAAGTATTGACTATCAATTGCTTTGTTGGTTATGTGCTTTTTCTTTATCTTTTTTATTTCTTACGTTAATTTACTTAATTGTCAATAAATTCTGTAAGAATTCTAAATTATTATAATTATTTAAGAAAATTCAGCTATTTCGTTGTCAAATATTTACAAAAAATTGATTTTCAATCGATGAACAATTGTTAAAAACTGTTGTTTGACGACTTTATGTGCACTTTGTCGGAATAATAAGGTTCGATTTGATTTCGCGATATACTTTCGCACTTTCCAAATCTACTTAATTTAAAACCAGAAAGACTTTTTTAGTCTTTTTTATACAATGTCATGGTCTACATAATGTCCTTTTTTTGTGTAAGTCTCGGGAAAACTTTTTCAAGTTTCTCAAAATCCAATTTATATTTTTTCACGTATCTCACACATATACTAAAAACGATCATCCGTTTTTTAGTATCCAAAATTTCTGTTCCACAAACACAAGTCGTCTATGCGTAACTCTACTTTTTGTAAGTCTGGATTTTCTAGACTAATTCTTTTTATCCTATTTGCCATATTACCAATAACTTCATTCGCACAAGTATGCGGAACTCCTGGAGTTGATGGACCTGTTGCCGTTTCAAGATCTGTAAATACGTATTATCCAATTTCAGGAAATATTACTTTAAATGCGGGAGCTCAATCTATTTTGTTAGCTGGAGTGCCTGCAACGGATCAATATTCGAATAATTTTGGAGCTATTCCGATTTCAGCTGGAGACTTGATTTTAATTATTCAAATGCAGGATGCAACCATAAATTATACAAATACAAATAGTTATGGTTCGGGAACAACAAATAGCGGTCCAGATAGTCAAGGGGGTACAGGATTTACGTCTCGTGGTAATACTGGAGTTTTTGAGTATGTAATTGCAACAAACAGTGTGCCCTTAACTGGAGGGAATTTGACATTTAAAGGCACAGGCACGAACAATGGCGTCCTGAATAGTTTTTATAATGCAGATGCTACAACAACACGAGGAAAGAGAACATTTCAAGTAGTGAGAGTACCTCAATACTCTAATTTAACCCTTACAGCCAATATTACTACACCACCATTTAATGGAGTTGCCGGTGGTATTATTGCTTTTAATGTTTCTGGAACATTCAATTTTAATGGTTTTAGCATTGATGGTAGTGCAAGGGGGTTTCGAGGAGGATATAGCCCAAAAGCAGATTCGAATACTAACGATTCTAAAACTTATGTTGATGACTCTTCAAAAAGTAATGTTTCTGGAAAAGGGGAAGGAATAGCTGGTACGCCTAAGTATATGTGGGATGGCTTTAATCAGGTAGCAAATACAGTGGAAGGAATGCCAGGAGGCTCTGCTGGAAGAGGTGCTCCTGCCAATGCAGGAGGAGGTGGTAATGACCACAACACCGGTGGAGGTGGCGGTGGTAATGGCGGGTTTGGTGGTCTTGGAGGAGCTGGATGGCAAGGAGGAGGAGGAGATCTCTTTTCTAATAATCTTACAGGAGGAGGAAGACCAGGATCAATATCGTATACTGTAATTGAAAAATTTCCAAGGCTTATTATGGGGGGAGGCGGTGGCGCCGGAGATGCAAATAATGCCTCTTCTGGTGTAAAAGGAGGTGTTGGAGGGGCAATTATCCTTATTAATGCTGGAAATGTTTTAGGGAATGGTACTATTTATGCAAATGGGGGAAATGGAGCACCAGGAACTTATGCTAACTCACCAGATGGTGCTGGAGGAGGAGGAGCAGGAGGAACAGTTTTATTGAATGTTTCTAATAATAGTACTGCCAACATTCAAATTCAAGCTAGTGGTGGAGCAGGAGGAAATACTGAAAACGACAATAATAACGAGCATGGACCAGGTGGAGGTGGAGGAGGTGGAATTATCTGCCACAATGTTTCAAGTTCAGTAACCATTACAACAAAAGTAATTGGGGGAGCGGCTGGTAAATCTAATGCAGGAAAAGGAATTACTCACGGTGCTATAGCTGGAACAGATGGTTATGTATCGACTTTTACAGTAGCAGACGTACCGCCAAATTTACAGGTTAATGCAAATTGTTTTCCAGTTCTTGAAACAAAAGTAAAAACATTATCGACCACTGCAGTTTGTAATTCTATTGATGAAAAAGTTTCTTATGAAATCGAAATAAAAAATACGGGAGCTGGAAATGCGGCTGGAGTGATGTTGGATTTTAGTTTTCCAACAGGTATTGAATTCGATTCGGCTATTGCAACTTATTCTGCAGGAGCTTCGGGGCCAGCAGGAACTTTAGCCAATTCGACAACAGCTACCGCTAATAATCCCGTTTTTGGAGGATTTAATATTGCACAAAATGCAGTTGTTACTATAACTTTAGTTGGAAAAGTTGCCGCTTCTATGGCGGCAGGAATTTATAGTGCAAATGCTCAAGCATTGTACTTTGACCCAACACGTACAACTGCCAATTCTACTAGAAGAATAACCGCATTTACAAATGCTTATGGCACTGCAAATAAAACTTATGAGGGAACTGGGCAATCAAATGTTCCTGGTGTAAATTTTAATGGAACAAGTACTGCCCTTGATGATATCTCAATTTTAGCTTTGCCTGCAGCACCAACTGTGAGTGTAACGCAAACAACTTGTGCATCTCCAACTGGGACTATAACGGTTAATACACCTGCAAACGGTTCAGGAATAAGTTATACATTAACGGGAACCAATCCTGTTTCTGCTCCAGTAAATAGTACAACTGGTATTTTTTCTGGATTGGTACCAGGAACTTATTCTGTAACTACAACAAATGCGCAAGGATGTACTTCTGCACCTAATGCAGGAATTGTTGTTAATGCTGTTGCAGGAGCGCCAACGGCTACAGGTGTTGCTATTTGTCAAGATGGAACGGGGTCATTAACAGCTTCTTCTCCATGTGGAACGTCTAATAGCTCAGGAGCAAAAATCGCAAGATTAGGTAATAGTGTAGGTACGGCATCACTTTCTTGGTCTAATCCTTCGAGAGTGACTTCTAATGATTCAAGCTATGCATCTGCAACTGTTAATAGTGGAGGGAACACCACTGTTGCGACAAGGTCTCTTCAAGGAACAGATTTTGATTTTAATATTCCTACGAATGCTGCAATTACTGGAATTCAAGTTACAATTGGTCGTTATAGTAGTACTGCCAGCTCTACTGTGAATGTTAAAGATAATGTTGTTAGTTTAATTAAAGCAGGAAATGTTATTGGTGAAAATAAAGGTATCACAGGATCTAATTGGTCAACAAGTTCTACTTCTGCAGCAAATTATGGTGGATCATCAGATTTATGGAATACCACTTGGACTCCTGCAGATATTAATAATTCAAATTTTGGAATTGCTCTATCTGCAAGTATCACTAGAACATCAAGTAATGACATTACTGCATATGTAGATTATATGCAGATTACTGTAAATTATACTATAGGTGGAATTGAATGGTATACTACATCAACTGGAGGTTCATCGATTTATACTGGCTCTTCATTTAACCCAGTGGGAGTTGCAGGATCAGGATTGACAAACACTGCTACTGAAGGAACAAAAACATATTATGCGGCTTGTTCAGGTAATTCAAATTGTAGAGCAGCGGTAAATTTCGTTATTAATGCAAAACCAACAATAACAGGAGTTTCTCCTGCATCAAGATGTGGAACTGGAGAAGTAACTTTGGGCGCTGAAGCATCAGCAGGAACTATCAATTGGTATGCTGCATCAACAGGAGGAGTATCATTAGGGACAGGAGAGAGTTTTACTACGCCAAGTTTATCTGCAACAACTTCTTATTATGTTGAAGCAACAGATAATGGCTGTACAACGTCAACAAGAACTGAAGTTAAAGCAACAATAAATACAATACCAACAATAAATTCGACAACAGAGGCTTCAAATTGTGGTGCAGGATCATTACAATTAAAAGCAACCGCCTCAACAGGTGCAACTATTAATTGGTATGCAGATCCTACGACTTTGACAGTATTAGGAACTGGAGCAACTTTTAACACTCCAACTTTATCAGCTACTACAACTTACTATGTGGGTGCAGTAACAGCTGCAGGTTGTACTTCAACATCAAGAATTGCTGTTGCAGCGGTTATAAATACCCCTTCTAGCATTGTATTTACAAGTGGCACTCGAAATCCAACGGTTTGTTCTGGAGCATCAGTCCCTAGTGCTGTTTACACTTTTGGAGGAAGTGCTACAAATGCTACAGTATCTAATTTGCCTGCAGGATTATCTGCTGCGGTCGATACTAATGCAAAAACAATTACAATTTCTGGAAACCCAACAGCAGGAGGCACTTACACCATTACAACTGTTGGACATACTGCACCTTGTACAGAAGCAACAATTCAAGGAACTGTAACTTTAACGCCAAATGTGACAATTTCACCATTCTCTCCTACAACATCTTCTCGTTGCCAAGGAGCAGGAACAGATACAAGAACCACAACTGCAAGTAATTCAACAAGTATTAGTTATAATCTGGATCCTGCAAGTATCGCAGGGGGTAATACAATTAATGCTACAACGGGAGTGGTGACGTACGCTGCAAACTGGTCAGGAACAACTACAATCACAGCAAGTGCTGCGGGATGTAACGGACCTGCGACTACTACACATATTGTAACCGTAAATGCATTGCCGACCGCGACTATAACTGGAAATTTAACGGCCTGTTTAACCACAACATTGACAGCGGCTACAAATGCAAGTTCAGCGACTTATGTTTGGTACAGAAACAATGCTGTAATTTCTGGGCAAACTTCTTCTTCATTAGTTGTAAACTCTGACGGAGATTATAAAGTAAAAGTTAAAAATACAGTAACAAGCTGCGAGCAAACATCGGCTGTTTCAACAGTTAAAGTTAGTGATACAGAAAAACCTGCAAAACCAACATTAGCAGATATTACAGCAGAATGTTCTGTGACAGTTACGCGACCAACAACCACAGACAACTGTGCAGGAACAGTAATCGGAACAACGTCAGATCCTTTGACTTATTCAGCACAAGGAACTTATACGATTAACTGGACTTTTAACGACGGTAACGGAAATACAGAAACGGCCACCCAAAAGGTAATCGTTAAAGACACCCAGAAACCTGCAAAACCAACATTGGCTGATGTTACAGGAGAATGTTCTGCAACAGCAACGGCTCCAACAACCACAGACAACTGTGCAGGAACAGTAATCGGAACAACGTCAGATCCTTTGACTTATTCAGCACAAGGAACTTATACGATTAACTGGACTTTTAACGACGGTAACGGAAATACAGAAACGGCCACCCAAAAGGTAATCGTTAAAGACACCCAGAAACCTGCAAAACCAACATTGGCTGATGTTACAGGAGAATGTTCTGCAACAGCAACGGCTCCAACAACCACAGACAACTGTGCAGGAACAGTAATCGGAACAACGTCAGATCCTTTGACTTATTCAGCACAAGGAACTTATACGATTAACTGGACTTTTAACGACGGTAACGGAAATACAGAAACGGCCACCCAAAAGGTAATCGTTAAAGACACCCAGAAACCTGCAAAACCAACATTGGCTGATGTTACAGGAGAATGTTCTGCAACAGCAACGGCTCCAACAACCACAGACAACTGTGCAGGAACAGTAATCGGAACAACGTCAGATCCTTTGACTTATTCAGCACAAGGAACTTATACGATTAACTGGACTTTTAACGACGGTAACGGAAATACAGAAACGGCCACCCAAAAGGTAATCGTTAAAGACACCCAGAAACCTGCAAAACCAACATTGGCTGATGTTACAGGAGAATGTTCTGCAACAGCAACAGCTCCAACAACCACAGACAACTGTGCAGGAACGGTGACTGGAACAACATCCGATCCATTGACTTATAATGCTCAGGGAACTTATGCGATTAACTGGACTTTTAATGACGGGAATGGAAATACAGAAACGGCCACCCAAAAGGTAATTGTTAAAGACACCCAAAAACCTGTAAAACCAACATTGGCTGATATTACAGGAGAATGTTCTGCAACAGCAACGGCTCCAACAACCACAGACAACTGTGCAGGAACGGTGACTGGAACAACATCCGATCCATTGACTTATAATGCTCAGGGAACTTATACTATTAACTGGACTTTTAATGACGGGAATGGAAATACAGAAACGGCCACCCAAAAGGTAATTGTTAAAGACACCCAGAAACCTGCAAAACCAACATTGGCTGATATTACAGGAGAATGTTCTGCAACAGCAACGGCTCCAACAACCACAGACAACTGTGCAGGAACAGTAATCGGAACAACGTCAGATCCTTTGACTTATTCAGCACAAGGAACTTACACCATTAACTGGACTTTTAACGACGGTAACGGAAATACAGAAACTGCTGCTCAAAAGGTAATTGTTAAAGACACCCAGAAACCTGCAAAACCAATATTAGCCGATGTTACAGGAGAATGTTCTGCAACAGCAACGGCTCCAACAACCACAGACAACTGTGCAGGAACAGTAATCGGAACAACGTCAGATCCTTTGACTTATTCAGCACAAGGAACTTATACGATTAACTGGACTTTTAACGACGGTAACGGAAATACAGAAACGGCCACCCAAAAGGTAATCGTTAAAGACACCCAGAAACCTGCAAAACCAACATTGGCTGATGTTACAGGAGAATGTTCTGCAACAGCAACAGCTCCAACAACCACAGACAACTGTGCAGGAACGGTGACTGGAACAACATCCGATCCATTGACTTATAATGCTCAGGGAACTTACACCATTAATTGGACTTTTAACGACGGTAACGGAAATACAGAAACGGCCACCCAAAAGGTAATCGTTAAAGACACCCAGAAACCTGCAAAACCAACATTGGCTGATGTTACAGGAGAATGTTCTGCAACAGCAACGGCTCCAACAACCACAGACAACTGTGCAGGAACAGTAATCGGAACAACGTCAGATCCTTTGACTTATTCAGCACAAGGAACTTATACGATTAACTGGACTTTTAACGACGGTAACGGAAATACAGAAACGGCCACCCAAAAGGTAATCGTTAAAGACACCCAGAAACCTGCAAAACCAACATTGGCTGATGTTACAGGAGAATGTTCTGCAACAGCAACAGCTCCAACAACCACAGACAACTGTGCAGGAACGGTGACTGGAACAACATCCGATCCATTGACTTATAATGCTCAGGGAACTTACACCATTAATTGGACTTTTAACGACGGTAACGGAAATACAGAAACGGCCACCCAAAAGGTAATTGTTAAAGACACCCAGAAACCTGCAAAACCAACATTGGCTGATGTTACAGGAGAATGTTCTGCAACAGCAACGGCTCCAACAACCACAGACAACTGTGCAGGAACAGTAATCGGAACAACGTCAGATCCTTTGACTTATTCAGCACAAGGAACTTACACCATTAACTGGACTTTTAATGACGGTAACGGAAATACAGAAACGGCCACCCAAAAGGTAATTGTTAAAGATACCCAGAAACCTGTAAAACCAACATTGGCTGATATTACAGGAGAATGTTCTGCAACAGCAACAGCTCCTACGACTACAGATAATTGTGCAGGAGCGGTGATTGGAACAACGACAGATCCTTTGACTTATTCAGCTCAGGGAACTTACACCATTAATTGGACTTTTAATGATGGGAACGGAAACACAGAAACAGCGACTCAAAAGGTAATTATTAGTGATATTCAGAAACCATCAATCACATGCCCAGTAGTGGTAGTGGTTTCGGCAGATGCCAATTTATGCGCAGCATCAGGAGTTGTTTTAGGAACGCCAACGGTATCAGACAACTGCACCGGAACTGTAACGGTAACAAATGATGCGCCATCAAGTTTTCCAATCGGAAACACGACTGTAACTTGGATAGCAAAAGATGCAGCAGGAAATACACAGACCTGTACGCAAACGGTTAAAGTAATTGGAGCTATTGAAGCAAATGATGATACAATTTCTTCATCAAATGGGGTTATTGGAGGGACTGTTATTGCTAATATTTTTGATAATGATATTTTAAATTGCAATGAAGTAAGCAGAATTGATATTGATGTAACATTAACTAGTTCTTTACCTTCAGTATTAAATTTCAATGATACAGATGGTTCAGTCTCAGTTAAACCAAATACGCCAACAGGCACTTATACTTTTGACTATTCAATTTGTGAAATTGCGAACAGCGGAAATTGTAATTCAGCTACTGTAACAATTAAAATAGTAAATGATTTAGTTGCTGTTAATGATAATTTCGGAACAAAAACTTCAGGAACGTCAGCGGCAACTATCGGAAATGTAAAATCAAACGATACTTTAGATGGAGTATTTGTTACGTCTGGCAACACAGTAGTTACCATTGACAGTGACGGACTATTGAGCGTTGATGCAAACGGAGACGTTACTCTAGCTGCAAACACGCCAAGCGGAACATACAGCATTATCTACGAGATCTGCGAGAAAAACGCAAACCCTTCAAACTGTAAAAAAGCAACAGCAGAGGTTAAGGTTGTAAATACAATAGACGCAATAGTAGATACGATTGCTCCAATAAATGGAAACATTGGCGGAACAACAATATCACTAGTAGAAAACGATACGCTAAATGGTGATAAAGTTGCAATTGGAACTAATTCACAAGAAGTGACGATCAATATTGTAGGCACTTTACCATCTGGACTAACATTAAATCCATCTGGAACTATTACAGTAGCTCCAGGAACTCCAAAAGGAAACTATAGTGTAGAATATATAATTTGCGAAGTAGGGGCAGTTCCAGCAAACTGCGATTCAGTAACTATCACGGTACCGGTTACGGCAGGAAATCTTGTAGCGAATGCAGATGAAATTCCATCAGTTTTAGGATCGAATGCTCCTCAGACATTAGGGAAAAATGTTTTTGATAATGACACTAAAAATGCTCAGCCGTTAGACCCAGCAGATGTTACGCTGAAAACTACGGTTGCAGATCCAAAAGGATATCTGACTGTAGATGCAAATGGAAGCATTGTTTTAGGAGCTAATCCGCCAGCTGGAACTTATGAATTGACTTATGAAATCTGCGAAAAACTGAATCTGGACAACTGCAGTTCAAATACTGTGAAAGTAACAGTTGGAACTCCAGTAATCGATGCGGTTGAAGATGTGATAGCTTCGATAAACGGAAACATCGGAGGAACAACAATTTCATTGACAGCAAATGACAAATTAAACGGAAGCCCAATCGTAGTTGGAACAGCAGCAGGAGAAGTTAAGTTTGAAATTATCGGAACGCTTCCAGCGGGATTAACTTTAAATTCAGATTACACTATCACTGTTGCGCCAAATACGCCAAAAGGAAACTATAACGTAGAATATAAAATCTGCGAAAATACAAATCCGTTAAACTGCGATTCAGTAACTATCACGGTACCGGTTACGGCAGGAAATCTTGTAGCGAATGCAGATGAAATTCCATCAGTTTTAGGATCGAATGCTCCTCAGACATTAGGGAAAAATGTTTTTGATAATGACACTAAAAATGCTCAGCCGTTAGACCCAGCAGATGTTACGCTGAAAACTACGGTTGCAGATCCAAAAGGATATCTGACTGTAGATGCAAATGGAAGCATTGTTTTAGGAGCTAATCCGCCAGCTGGAACTTATGAATTGACTTATGAAATCTGCGAAAAACTGAATCTGGACAACTGCAGTTCAAATACTGTGAAAGTAACAGTTGGAACTCCAGTAATCGATGCGGTTGAAGATGTGATAGCTTCGATAAACGGAAACATCGGAGGAACAACAATTTCATTGACAGCAAATGACAAATTAAACGGAAGCCCAATCGTAGTTGGAACAGCAGCAGGAGAAGTTAAGTTTGAAATTATCGGAACGCTTCCAGCGGGATTAACTTTAAATTCAGATTACACTATCACTGTTGCGCCAAATACGCCAAAAGGAAACTATAACGTAGAATATAAAATCTGCGAAAATACAAATCCGTTAAACTGCGATTCAGTAACGGTGATTGTGCCAGTAACAGCAGGAAATCTTGTAGCGAATGCAGATGAAATTCCAGCAGTTTTAGGATCGAATGCTCCTCAGACATTAGGCAAAAATGTTTTTGACAATGACACTAAAAATGCTCAGCCGTTAAATCCTTCAGATGTAACGCTGAAAACGACAGTTGCAGATCCAAAAGGATATCTGACTGTAGATACAGACGGAAACATTGTTTTAGGCGCCAATCCTCCAGCGGGAACTTATGAATTGACTTATGAAATCTGCGAGAAATTGAACCCGGACAACTGCAGTTCAAATACTGTGAAAGTAACGGTAGGCACGCCGGTAATAGATGCGGTTGAAGATGTGATAGCTTCGATAAACGGAAATATCGGAGGAACTACGATTTCATTAATTGCAAATGACAAATTAAACGGAAATCCGATTGTGGTTGGAACAGCAGCGGGGGAAGTTAAGTTTGAAATTATCGGAATGCTTCCGACAGGTTTAACGTTAAATTCAGATTACACTATCACTGTTGCTCCAAATACGCCAGCAGCGGACTATAATGTAGAATATAAAATCTGTGAAAACACAAATCCAACAAATTGTGATTCGGTAATTACAATAATAAAAGTTACAGGTGGAAATCTTGTAGCGAATGAAGATCTTGTGCCGGCAGTTGGAGTGAACGTTCCACAGAAAGTAATCAACGTTTTTGAGAATGATACTAAAGATGGAAATAAATTAGCGCCATCTGATGTAGATCTTAAAGTAACTCAAGCAGATCCAAAAGGATATTTAACTGTCGATGCAGACGGAAATGTTGTATTAGCACCTAATGCGCCTGCAGGAGAATATGAATTGACGTACACAATATGCGAGAAACTAAATCCAAATAACTGTGATTCAAATGTTGTAAAAGTTACCGTAACAGAACCAAAAATGACAGTAGTTGCAAATAGCTATTGTTCAAATAACGTTCCTTATGTTAATTATACTGTTACGCCAGACAATTTCACGACAAATAACTTATTAACGGTTAAATGGATTGACAGCAATAATAATGTAGTGGCAACTCAAACCAATCTGCCATTAAGCGGAAACATTTTATGGCCAGGAGCTGAGATTGATAGCAACCAAAATGGAACAGATTGGCCAGGATGGATTTTAAATAACGGAATTTGGGCAGAAGGAGCAGACGGATTTGAAGCTACCAGAAATGGTGTAAAAATTCAGTTTTCATTAAATCCGACAGTTACAGTTTCTGTGGCTTATCCGCCACCAACGCCAGATTGTAATGCGCATCCAACATTTAGCATTAAAGCAAATAATGATGAAGCAGGACCTATAAATGTGAAAAAAGGAGCAAATGCTACGATTAATATTTTTGAAAATGACTTATTAAACGGAGCAAAATTGAAAGCTTCAGATGTTATTTTATCAGTTCCGGTTGTGCATCCAAATATTTCATTGAATGCAGACGGTTCAATCAACATCGCTGCAAATACAGCAGATGGAGTTTACGAATTGACTTATCAGATTTGTGAAGCTGCAAATACATCAAATTGCAGTCAGGCAGTAGTTAAGATTACAGTTGATAATGTTGTAGATCCGACTGTGCCAACAAATAATCAAATTACATTAAATAACGATAATGATGTTAGTGCCGATGGAATCAATGGTTCATTAGAGTTTGTAAATGTTTTAGATAATGATTTGATAAACGGTAAGCCAATAAATCCAGCAGATGTTATAGTTAAGCCTGTAACAGAAAGTCCATATTTTGAATGGAATGCTGACGGAACGGTAAATGTTAAGCCAAACACGCCAGGAGGAAATTATCCGTTGACTTATCAGGTTTGTGAAAAAGCTAATGGTACAAATTGTTCAACAGCCGTATTAAATGTTTTTGTTGAAGTTCCAGCTATTTCGGTTATCAAAACAGCGGTTTTCAATGACGAAAATAAAAGCGGTTTTGCAAATGCAGGAGAAACAATTACATACAAATTTACTGTAACCAATACAGGAAATGTCCCTCTTGTTGGAATCACAATAAACGATCCATTACCAGGAGTTGTAGTTTCAGGGCAAGCAATTAATTTGGGAGTAAACGAATCTAACGAAACGAATTTTACAGCGGTTTACAAAATCACTCAAGAAGATATTAATCGAGGCAGTGTGAGTAATCAGGCAACTGTAAAAGGAAGCAGCGTAAGAGGAGTAGTGGTAGAAGATCAGTCAGACGATGCAAGCAACAGCGGAGATAGTCCAACAGTTTTAGACTTAAATGGATGTTCTATTAAAGTTATGAATGCTTTTTCTCCAAATGGAGACAGCAAGAATGCAAGGTTTTATATCAGAGGAATTGAATGTTACCCAGACAATACAGTTGAAATTTATAATCGTTGGGGAGTTTTGGTTTTCAATATAGATCAGTATAACAATAATGATAGAGTTTTTGTCGGATATTCTAACGGACGTTCTACAATCAAACAAACAGATGGTCTTCCGGTTGGAACGTATTTCTATATCTTAAAATACAAAGACAGCGCTCAGAAGTCTCACCAAGAATCTGGTTACTTATACCTTAATAAATAAAATGGAATACGGCTTAGTTTAGGCTAAGCCGTTTTAAAGCTTAATAAATGAAAAAATTAATTTTAGTTTTTATGTTTTTTTCGATTGTGTCCAATGCGCAGCAAGACGCGCAGTACACGCAATACATGTATAACACAATCGAAGTCAATCCAGCGTATGCAGGTTCACGTGGAGCTTTAAGCGTTTTTGGTTTGTATCGTACACAATGGATTGGGTTAGATGGAGCGCCAGAAACGAGTACTTTTTCGGTTAATACACCTTTAAAAAATAGTGATTTAGGACTTGGGGTTTCTTTGGTAAATGATAAAATCGGACCAACGGTAGAAAATACTTTATCTGCAGATTTGTCTTATACGATTCCAACATCAGAATCATGGAATTTATCTTTTGGTATCAAAGGAACAGCCAATCTTTTCAATATCGATATTAATAAATTGAGCTATGAAGATCAAGATGATCCGCAATTTCAGAATCTAAAAAATAAATTTTCGCCAAATGTTGGAGCCGGAATTTATTATCATTCAGATAGAGCTTACATCGGATTATCGGTTCCTAATTTTATAGAAACAAATCGTTATGATTCAGATGATGTCGCTATTTTCAAAGAGAAAATCAATTATTATTTAATAGCAGGTTATGTGTTTAATCTGGATCGTTTAGAATACATAAAATTCAAACCAGCTTTAATGACCAAAATGGTAGAAGGAGCGCCTTTGCAAGTAGATGTTTCAGGAAATTTCATGTTCAATGACAAATTCGTTTTAGGACTTGCTTATCGTTGGAGCGCATCTGTTAGTGCTATGGCAGGATTTCAAGTAACAAAAGGAATGTATATCGGTTATGGTTACGATCATGAAACTACGCAATTGAGAAAATACAATTCTGGATCTCATGAGATTTTCTTAAGATTCGAATTCTTCAATAATTACAATAAAATGATATCCCCAAGATTCTTTTAATACAACCTATGAAAGCTATAAAAATAATTTTGATCTTTTTACTGTCTAGTTTTATTTCAAATGTGAATGCACAAAACCTATTCACAAACATGAACATAAAATATGCAGATAAAAAATACGAAGAGTACGCTTACGCGGATGCAATAAAAGTTTACGAGAGTTTGGTAACTGAGCAGACTACCGACCAAGGAATAATTCAGCGTTTGGCAAATTCATATTATTTTAATGGAGAATTAAAAAGCGCATTAAAATGGTATGAGCAATTATTTATAATAAACGAAAACCAAGATGCTGAATATTTGTATCGATATGCACAATCATTAAAATCAGCTGGAGATTATCGTAAGTCTGATGAAATTTTACAGAAATTTAATCATAAGGCAAGTGCGGAAAAAAGAGCAGATTTAATCAGAAGCGATAAAAACTATCTAGAAGATATCAAAGAAAACTCAGGCCGATTTCAAATAGCCGATGCAGGAGTCAATTCAAGATATTCAGATTATGGAAGTGTAGTTTACAATAACAAAATTGTTTTTACTTCTGCGCGCGATACGGGCGGAGTTGTGAAATCCAATTTTCAATGGACAAACAGATCATTTTCTAGACTATATACAGCCGATTTAATGCCAGACGGAAGCGTTGGAAAACCAGAGCTTTTAGTAAAAAGGAAAAAAGACAACTTCAATGAGTCAAGTCCAATTTTTACAAAAGACGGACGTACGATGTATTTCACGCGAAATAATTTTACAGACGGTAAAAGAAGAAGCAACGATAAAGACGTAACGCTTCTTAAATTGTACAAAGCAGAACTTATCGATAACACTTGGCAAAATGTAAAAGAACTTCCGTTCAACAGCGACCAATATAGTACGGCGCATCCAGCTTTAAGTGTGGACGAAAAAACGTTGTATTTCGCATCAGATATGCCGGGAACGTTAGGGCAGTCTGATATTTATAAAGTTGCAATCAATCAAGATGGAACTTTTGGCACGCCAGAAAATTTAGGGCCAGCAATTAATACGGAAGGAAGAGAAACTTTTCCGTTCATTTCTGGAGATAACGAATTGTATTTTGCTTCTGACGGACGTCCAGGTTTAGGTGGATTGGATATTTTTGCTTCTCGTATAAAAGCAAACGGAAGTTATGATGACGTTTTAAATGTTGGTGAACCAGTAAATAGCAAACAAGACGATTTTGCTTTTAGCATTGACAGTAAAAGCAGAAGCGGTTATTTTTCTTCAAACAGAGAGAATGGACTAGGTTTAGATGATATTTATAGATTTACAGAAACAAGAAGGCTAATCTGCGAACAAAATTTATCTGGAACGGTTACCGATGCAGAAACAAATGAAATCTTAGCGAATACATCTCTGACTTTGTTTAACGAAAAATTTGATCCAGTTGGAACAATCTCTACAGACGAAAAAGGAAATTACATTTTTCCTGATTTAAGATGCGGTAAAAAATATACTATTAGAACGGCTAAAAACGATTATAATGCTAAAGAAGTTGTGGTAGCAATCCTTAAAGAAAAAGGAGAAACTACTCAAATGATTGCATTAAATAAAGTATTTAAGCCACTTGCAGCAAAAACTGTAGCAATCAAAAAAACGACAATCAGTCCAGTAAAATTGGGTTCTATAAGAGTAGGAGTAGATATTGCAAAACTGTTAAATCTGCCTATGAATTTCTTTGATTTAGGTAAAGCAACCATCAAGAAAACATCAGAACCGCAGTTAATGAAAGTGGTCAATCTTTTAAATGAATATCCAGCGATGAAACTTGATATTCGTTCGCATACAGATAGCCGTTCTTCTTCAGAAAGCAATCAGATTCTTTCGGAGAAAAGAGCACAATCAACTAAAAATTGGTTAATTCAAAAAGGAATCAGCGAAGACAGACTAACTGCAAAAGGTTATGGCGAAACACAATTAGTAAACAAATGTGCTGACGGAGTAAAATGTTCAGAAAAAGAACACATGAAAAATAGACGAAGCGAGTTTATTATTGTTGCGATGTAATAAAAATCATTTCTTTATAAATTACAAAAAGCCTTTTCTAAATTTTAGAAAAGGTTTTTTTGTTTAGAAATAATCCCTACGGGATAATGGATGGGTGGTGTGATTTTTTTTTCTACCAATCAGTCACTCCTAGCGGAGTGGGTTTCGAATTATATATAATGTGTGAAAAAAACACTCCGTTAGGAGTGACTGATTGGTAGAACGCAAATGTTTATCCGTATTTATAATGTCCCGTAGGGACATTTGATAGATCAATAAAAATGAAAAAACTCCGCTAGGAGTTTCTGGTCGGTAAACGTTAAAAAATCTAATTTTCCTCAAAAAACAATTCTAAACAATTTCATTCTTTACACTATAATTTTGAAAATCTAAATTTTGATGTATTATGTTTAAAATGAATTGGTTATGATTTTAAAAAATCGATTTCGTTGCAGATTGTGTTGGTTTTTGTTTTAACTTTATAAATCTAAAAATTTTTCATTATGACTGTAGATCAAATACTTAAAGCAAAAGGAAGAAATGTTTATTCGATTTTCTCCAATTTAACGGTTTATGATGCGTTAAAAGTTATGGGAGAAAAAAACATTGGGGCAATTTTAGTGATGGATGATAATATTTTAAAAGGAATATTATCTGAAAGAGATTATGCTAGGAAAATTGTACTGAAAGATAAATCTTCAAAAGAAACTTTTGTTCATGAGATTATGGAAAGTCATGTTTTTACAGTAAAACTTTCAGATAATCTTGAAGATTGTATGGAACTTATGAGCGAAAAAAGAATAAGACACCTGCCTGTTTTAGAAGACGGAAATGTGGTTGGAGTCATTTCAATCAGCGATGTAGTGAAGGCAATTATAGAAATTCAGAAAGACACCATCAACCATTTGAATTCTTATATTTCTCAATAAAGCACACCTAAAAACGATAAAAATTCAAACGAGTCCAATTTCTATTGGACTTTTTTTATTTATTCGAATAGATTTTAGGAAAAGAAAACGCTAAAAAGACGCCATTTTAAAACAAGACTTATATCTTTGTAAGCTAGAATAAAAGCTAAAAACAATGAACAAAGAGAGTAAAAGAAGAGAAGCGTTACTGTATCACGCAGAGCCAACTCCAGGAAAAATTCAGGTAGTTCCAACAAAAAAATATGCAACACAAAGAGACTTATCATTGGCCTATTCGCCAGGAGTTGCAGAACCATGCTTAGAAATCGCAGCAAACAAAGAAGACGTTTATAAATATACAGCAAAAGGTAATTTAGTAGCCGTAATTTCAAACGGTACAGCTGTTTTAGGACTTGGAAATATTGGTCCAGAAGCAGGAAAACCTGTAATGGAAGGAAAAGGTTTATTGTTTAAAATTTTCTCTGACATTGATGTTTTTGATATCGAAATTGATACAGAAAATGTTGAAGAATTCATTCAGACTGTAAAAAATATTGCTCCAACTTTTGGAGGTATCAATCTGGAAGATATTAAAGCTCCAGAATCTTTTGAAATAGAAAGAAGACTGATCGAAGAATTGGACATTCCAGTAATGCACGACGACCAGCACGGAACAGCAATTATCTCTTCTGCAGCTTTAATCAATGCACTTGAATTGGCAGGAAAAAAAGCTGAAGATGTAAAAATGGTAGTTTCTGGTGCAGGATCTGCTGCAATTGCTTGTACAGATTTATATGTTTCACTTGGAGTAAAAGTGGAGAATATTTTAATGTACAACAGTAAAGGACTTTTAACAAAAGACAATCCATCTTTATCAGATTTACAATTAAAATATGCTATCGACGGAGCTAAAATTCCTTTAGACGAAGCCGTAAAAGGTGCTGACGTTTTCATCGGATTATCTTCTGGAGATATTCTTTCGCCAGAAATGTTATTGACAATGTCAAACAATCCGATTGTATTTGCAATGGCAAATCCAAACCCGGAAATCGACTATAATTTGGCTGTAGAAACTCGTAAAGATGTTATTATGGCTACAGGGCGTTCAGATTTTCCTAATCAGGTAAATAACGTATTAGGTTTCCCTTATATTTTTAGAGGAGCATTAGACGTAAGAGCGACAAAAATCAACGAAGAAATGAAAATGGCGGCTGTAAAAGCCTTAGCTATTTTGGCAAAAGAACCAGTTCCAGAGCAGGTAAACGTAGCTTATGGAGCAACAAAACTTGGTTTTGGTCAAGAATATATCATTCCTAAACCATTCGATCCTAGATTGATTACGGTTGTAGCACCTGCAGTTGCAAGAGCAGCAATGGAATCTGGAGTGGCAAAAAATCCTATTACAGACTGGGCAGCTTACGAAGATGTTCTTCGCGAACGTATGGGTAACGATAACAAAATGGTGCGTTTGATTACAAACCGTGCTAAATTAGATCCGAAAAGAATTGTTTTTGCAGAAGCAGATCAATTAAACGTTTTAAAAGCAGCTCAAATTGTTTACGAAGACGGAATCGGATTCCCAATTTTGTTAGGAAACAAAGAAGTGATTTTAGAATTGAAAAAAGAATTAGGTTTTGATGCTGATCTTGAAATCATTGATCCTAAAACAGATGAAGAAGCAGAAAGACGTAACAAATTTGCAAAATCATTCTGGGAAACAAGAGGAAGAAGAGGCGTTTCTAAACTGGATGCAGAAAAATTCATGCGTGAAAGAAACTACTTTGCAGCCATGATGGTTAATGAAGGAGAGGCAGATGCATTGGTAACAGGGCACTCAAGAAGCTATCCTTCTGTTGTAAAACCGATGATGCAGTTAATTCCAAAAGCACAAAATGCTTCACTTATTGCTACTGCAAATATGATGCTTACGTCTCGCGGACCAATGTTCTTGTCAGACACAGCAATCAACATTAATCCATCTGCACAAGATTTGATTAATATTGCGATTATGACGGCAAAAACAGCAAAAATGTTCGGAATTGAGCCAGTTATTGCAATGGTTTCGTTCTCAAACTTCGGTTCTTCAACAAGTGAGAGCGCTTCAAAAGTTAGAGAAGCTGTAGCTTACTTGCATAAAAACCATCCAGAATTAATTGTTGACGGAGAAATTCAAGCAGATTTTGCTTTGAATCCAGAAATGCTTCAAGAGAAATTCCCATTCTCTAAATTAGCTGGAAAGAAAGTAAATACATTAGTTTTTCCTAATTTAGAATCAGCAAATATTACGTACAAATTATTAAAAGAATTGTACAAAGTGAACTCAATCGGACCTATCATGATGGGTATGGGCAAACCAGTTCACATTTTCCAATTAGGTGCAAGTGTTGAAGAAATGGTCAACATGGCGGCAATTGCTGTTATTGATGCACAGGAAAAAGAAAGCAAAAAGAATAAAATAACACAATAAACGTTCTTACAAAGGATTGAACAAATTTGTCGTAGTTTTATGGCATTTTTGTTATATTTGATACTAATAAACTATATTTATGATAGCACAGTTGCAGGGGAGATTAGTAGAAAAGAATCCTACAGAGGTTGTAATTGATTGTGGAGGAGTTGGTTATCAGGTGAATATATCGCTGCATACCTTCTCCTTAATTCCAAATTCTGAAAATATAAAATTGTATACGCATCTTCAAATTAAAGAAGATGCGCATACTTTATACGGTTTTGTCGAAAAATCGGAACGTGAAATTTTTAGAATGCTCATTTCTGTTTCAGGAATTGGAGCCGGAATCGCAAGAACAATGCTTTCGTCAATAGAACCAAAGCAAATTATAAATGCCATTGCATCTGGAGATGTAGGCATAATCCAGTCGATAAAAGGGATTGGAAACAAAACAGCACAAAGAGTTATACTGGATTTAAAGGAAAAAGTTGTTAAATTGTATAATATTGATGAAGTTTTTGCTGTTCAAAACAATAGAAACCGAGATGAAGCGTTATCTGCTCTAGAAGTTCTAGGTTTTGTGCGAAAAGCTTCTGAAAAAGTGGTAGACAGAATTGTAAAAGAAGATCCTGAAGCTACTGCTGAAACAATTATCAAAAAGGCTTTAAAAAGCTTATAAATTTCATTTTATATAAAAGAATTCTATGCGTAAAATTTGTATTTTGTTGCTGGTATTACTCTGCGGTAATGTTTTGCGCGCACAGGTTACACCGGTAACTCAAGATACAACTAAAACTCAGTTTTCAGTAGGAAAGATAGATATAGAGGACCCTCCAAGTGTACTTTCTGCATATAGGTATGATCCTATTACAGATCGTTATATTTACACTACTTCGGTAGATGGTTTCTCTATCAATTACCCTTTAATTTTAACTCCAAAAGAATACGAAGATTTAGTTCTAAAAGAATCGAGACGAAATTATTTTAGAAAAAAATCGGATGCCATTGATGGCAAAAAAGCTGGTGCCGAAGCTGCCAAAAAAGATTTATTGCCAAGATATTACATTAATTCGAGTTTGTTCGAAAGTATCTTTGGAAGTAATACTATAGATGTAAAGCCCACAGGATCAGTAGAAATGGATTTGGGTTTACGGTATACTAAACAAGATAATCCTTCATTTTCTCCAAGAAACAGATCTTCCCTCACTTTTGATTTTGACCAAAGGATCAGTATGAGTTTAATGGGAAAAATAGGAACTCGTCTTGAAGTAAATGCCAACTACGATACACAATCAACCTTTGCTTTTCAGAATTTGTTTAAACTGGCTTATACGCCTTCAGAAGACGATATTGTTCAGAAAGTTGAGGTGGGTAATGTTAGCATGCCTTTAAATAGCACACTTATTCGAGGTGCGCAAAGTTTATTTGGGGTCAAAGCACAGCTGCAATTTGGTAAGACAACCATTACGGGAGTTTTTTCAGAACAAAAGTCACAAACCAAAAGTATAGTCGCAGAAGGTGGAGGAACTGTCCAAAACTTTGATTTATTTGCTTTAGATTACGATAATGACCGACATTTCTTCTTATCGCAATACTTTAGAAATAAGTATGATGCTTCATTAAAAAATTATCCATTAATAGACAGCCGTGTTCAAGTTACAAGAATCGAAGTTTGGGTAACCAATAAGCAGAACAGAGTCACAACACAAAGCAATAACTTAAGAAATATTATTGCACTTCAAGATTTAGGAGAAGGTCAGGTTTCTGGCGTGCCAGATAACGAAGTGGTTGTGATTACAGATTCGAATGGTTTCTTTAATAACCCTATTGACTCTCCAACAGATAATACCAACAATAAATACGATCCAGCATCAATTGGAAAACCAGGGAGCTATTTAAATTCTAATATTAGAGAAATTGTAACCGCAAAATCTGGATTTAATAATGCTAATACAAATGAAGGTACAGATTATTCTGTTCTAGAAAATGCTAGAAAATTAACTACAAACGAATATACTTTTAACCCGCAGTTAGGTTATATCTCATTACAGCAGCGTTTGGCCAATGACGAAATTTTGGCAGTTGCATTTGAATATACAGTTGGAGGAAAAGTGTACCAAGTTGGTGAATTTGGTAGTGATGGTGTGGATGGAACCGTAGTTACAGGAAACAATAACGGAAATCAGGCAATTGTAACGCAGAGTTTGGTGTTGAAAATGCTGAAAAGCAGTTTAACAAATGTTCAGAATCCAGTTTGGAACTTGATGATGAAAAACGTGTATCAAATTCCGCAAGCCTACCAAATCAAACAAGAAGATTTCAGGCTTAATATTCTTTATACAGATCCTTCGCCAATAAATTATATTACACCGGTTCAAGGAACTCTTTTTCCGGATGATGATCCTGTAAATCCTGATCCAAACAATTATTATATTACAAAGACACCACTGTTAAATGTATTTAACTTAGATCAGTTAAATTATAACAATGATCCACAAAAAGGAGGAGATGGATTCTTTGATTATGTTCCGGGAGTAACTGTTGATGTGCAGAATGCGCGAATTATCTTCACCACAAAAGAGCCTTTTGGAGAGCTTTTATTTAGAAAATTAAATACTAATTCTGGAGAAAGCTATAATGATCCATCTACTTATAACCCGAATCAGAAGAAATATGTGTTTAGAAACATGTATAGAAATACTCAAGCGGGTGCTTTGCAGGATAGCGATAAAAACAAATTTTTATTAAGAGGAAAATATAAATCTTCAGGTAGTAACGGTATTCCAATTGGTGCCTTCAACGTTCCGCAAGGATCTGTGGTTGTAACGGCTGCAGGACGAGTGTTGGTAGAAGGTATAGATTATAGTGTAGATTATCAATTAGGAAGAGTGCAGATATTAGACCCTTCGCTTCAAGCTTCTAATACCCCGATCGAAGTTTCATTAGAAAACAATTCGATCTTTGGACAGCAGACAAGACGATTCATGGGATTCAACATTGAACATAAAATTTCTGAAAAGTTTGTTGTTGGTGGTACTTTCTTAAAAATGACGGAACGTCCTTTTACTCAAAAGTCAAGCTATGGACAAGAATCTGTAAATAACACTATTTTTGGATTTAACGGAAATTACTCTACAGAAGTCCCGTTTTTAACAAGATTAGCTAATAAACTGCCAAATATAGATACTGATGTTCCTTCTAATCTTTCGATTCGTGGGGAAGTGGCATTTTTGAAACCAGATGCTCCAAAAGCAAGTGATTTTGAAGGTGAAGCTACTATTTATATCGATGACTTTGAAGGTACTCAGACCACAATCGATATGAGATCTGCTTATGCATGGAGTTTGGCTTCGACGCCATTTATTAATTCGGCCAACGATAATACTTTTAACGCTAATTCAAATACGCTAGAGTACGGTTACAAACGTGCGAAATTGTCTTGGTATACGATTGACCCGATTTTCTATACTTCAAAACCATCTGGAATCTCAAATGATGATTTATCATTAAATACAACAAGAAGAATATATAGTAAAGAGCTCTACCCAAATACAGATATTGCGCAAGGGCAGATTCAAGTGGTAAATACTTTAGATTTGACGTATTATCCATCAGATAGAGGGCCATATAATAATAACCCTAATTTTGCTTCGAGTAATCCTGCAACAAATTTTGGAGGTATTATGCGCGCACTGAACTCTACTAACTTTGAGCAGGGTAATGTCGAATATATTCAATTTTGGGTATTGGATCCTTATGTTGGTAATGGACAGGCTCAAGGTACTAACAGCGGAAAAATTTATTTCAATTTAGGTGAAGTTTCGGAAGACGTTTTAAAAGACGGAAGAAAACAATACGAAAATGGTTTAGGTCCAGATCAGGTTATGGTAAACCCACGACCAATTTGGGGAGACGTTCCTGCATCTCAATCCTTGATTTATGCATTTGATACCAATCCGGATAATCGTAAGAATCAGGATGTCGGTTTAGATGGTTTGCCAGATGCAAAAGAAGGATCGGTTTATAACAACTATGCAGGAGAGTCGGATCCTGCAGCAGATAATTATACGTACTTTTTAAATACAGAAGGAGACGTTTTACAGCGTTATAAAAAATACAACGGAACAGAAGGAAACTCAGCTGTAAGCGTTGATGATCCAAACCGTGGTTCTACAACTCTTCCAGACGTTGAAGATATCAATCGTGACAATACCATGAGTACAATCAATGCATATTATGAATATAGTATTGATGTGAGACCAGGCATGCAGGTTGGAGAAAATTATATCACAGATATTAGAGAAGTTCAGAACGTAGAACTTCCGAATGGAGGTTCAACCAATGCAAGATGGATTCAATTTAAAATTCCAGTTTCTAAACCTCAAAACACTATCGGAAATATTACAGACTTTAGATCAATCCGTTTCATGCGTATGTTTATGACTGGGTTTAATGATCAAATGACGGTTCGTTTCGGAGCTTTAGATTTAGTTAGAGGAGAATGGAGAAAATATACAGGAACACTAGATGCAAATGATACAAATCCTGATGATGATGGAACTCAATTTGATGTCGCAGCAGTTAATATTCAAGAAAATGGTACAAAATGTCCAGTGAACTATGTTATTCCGCCAGGAGTTCAAAGAGAGCAATTGTACAATAATAATACAATCATTAACCAAAATGAACAGTCTTTAGCAGTTAGAATTGGAGGTTCAGGATTAGAATATCAAGATTCTCGAGCAGTTTTCAAAAATGTAAGTGTCGATATGCGTCAGTACAAAAAATTGAAAATGTTCCTTCATGCGGAATCGCTTCCAAATGAAAATCAGCTTTTGGATGATGAGATGATCGGATTTATTCGTTTCGGTAATGATTTTACGCAAAACTTTTATCAAGTAGAGATTCCGTTAAAAGTAACAAGAACAGGCGGATCTTGTACTATCAGTCCAGATCAGGTTTGGCTTGAAGAAAACAATATTGATTTGGCTCTTTCTTTATTGACAAGAATGAAGATTTTAGGAATGAATATCGATATCAATTCTCCAAAAAGAGATATAAATGGTATCTATTATCCAGACCGAGATCCAGATGTCGAAGGAGGTGACCAAGACAGTAAATTAACTTTAGGTATTAAAGGAAATCCGAATTTTGGTTTAGTTCGAAATCTAATGGTCGGAGTAAAAAGTGCGGCAAACCATAAAGATATTATGGGAGAAGTTTGGTTTAACGAACTTCGTATGTCTGATTTGGAAAACAAGGGTGGTATGGCTGCATTACTGAATGTAGATACCAATATGGCCGATTTAATGACATTGTCTGCTTCTGGTAAAAAGAGCACTATTGGTTTTGGTTCTCTTGAACAAGGTGCCAACGAGAGAGATCGTGAAGATATTCAGCAGTATAACATTGTAACGAACATAAATTTAGGAAAGTTGCTGCCTCCAAAATGGGGTATTAATCTTCCGTTCAATTATGCTATCGGAGAAGAGGTTATTACGCCAGAATACGATCCGTTTAATCAGGATATCAAGTTAGATCAATTGATTAAAGAGACTACAGATCCAGCAGAAAAAGAAAATATAAGAACGCGTGCAGTTGATTATACTAAGCGTAGAAGCATCAATTTTATTGGAGTAAGAAAAGATAGAGCGCCAGAGAAGAAACCTCATGTTTATGATGTAGAAAACTTTACTTTTTCTCAATCATACAATCAGGTAGAAAGGCACGATTATGAAGTGGAGAATTATAATGATGAACAGTCTAATACAGCCGTAAATTATGCTTATACTTTCCAGCCAAAAGAAGTAGTTCCGTTTAAGCAAACCCAATTCATGAAAAAGAGCGATTATTGGAAAATGCTAAGCGACTTTAACTTTAATTATCTTCCTTCGAATGTTTCGTTTAATACTAACATTTTAAGGCAAAGCAACCGCCAGCAATATAGACAAGTTGAAGATGTTCAAGGTATCGGACTTGATCCGCTTTACAGAAGAAATTTTGCATTCAATTACCAATATGGTTTCGGATTTAATTTGACAAAATCTTTAAAATTGAACTATACGGCAGCATCAAACAATATTGTTAGAAACTTTTTGAACGACGATAATACGCCAAAAGAAGATTTTAATATCTGGGATGATTATTTTGATATTGGTATACCCAATCAGCATTTGCAGCAATTGGTTCTGAATTATGATATTCCAATCAATAAAATTCCAATATTTAGTTTTGTAAAAGCGACTTATTCATATACGGCCGATTATAACTGGCAGAGATCATCAACGGCAATGTCTCAGTATCAAGAAGAAAATCCAGATGGAACGAAAACGCTGTGGGATTTAGGAAATACGGTTCAAAATGCCAATTCAAATACGTTTTCGACGACATTGAATATGAATACGCTGTATAAATATTTGGGTCTTACACCAGGTTCAAAACCTGCGAAAGCAAAACCTGCAGCACCGCCAAAACCAGGAGAGAAAATTGTAAATACGACTAAACCAGTTACAAGCAGCAGTCCTTTTTATGATGGTTTGATTGGAGTTTTGACGAGTATTAAAAACGTTCAGATTAACTATACTAAAAATAGCGGAACAGTTTTACCGGGTTATATTCCTGGTGTAGGTTTCTTTGGTACATCTAAACCTTCGTTAGGATTTGTGTTTGGTAGCCAAGATGATGTGCGTTTTGAAGCGGCTAAAAACGGATGGCTGACAAGCTATCAGAATTTTAACCAAAACTTTACTCAAGTAAGCAACAAACTATTGAAAGTAACGGCAAACGTAGATTTGCTGCCAGATTTAAAGATTGATTTGGCTATGGATCGTGCTTATTCTGAAAATTCATCAGAACAATATAGTGTGGATCCTGCAACAAATGAATATGTGCCCTTGTCTCCATATACGTACGGAATGTTTTCTATTTCGACCGTGTTAATTAAAACGGCTTTTTCAACAAGTACAGAAACTGAATCGTCTGCATTTGACGATTTTAGAAGCAATCGTTTAGTTATCGCAAATCGTTTGGCAGAGCAACATTATGGAGGTGGAGAAATTCCTAGATATGGGGATATAAATAACCCTATTCCAGCAGAAACAGATCCTAATTATAAAATATATGTGGCGAATGAAGGATATCCTATTGGTTTCTCAAAAAGCAATCAAGCGGTTTTACTTCCTTCATTTATGGCAGCTTATACGGGTGCAGATGCTTCAAAGAGCTCAACAGGCATTTTTAGGAGTTTTCCTATCCCGAACTGGAGTGTGAAATATAATGGTTTAATGCGTTATAAGTATTTTAAAGATCATTTTAGACGTTTTTCTTTGCAACATAATTATAGAGCATCGTATACGATCAGTCAGTTTAGATCTAATTTTGATTATTTCGAAAATCCGGCAGGACAGGATGTAAATACGAACTTCTTTAATAAAACGATTATGTCTAATGTCAACTTAGTGGAACAGTTTAGTCCACTTCTTAGAGTTGATTTTGAGCTGAAGAATTCATTCCGTTTATTGACAGAGGTTAAAAAAGACCGTGCTTTGTCTATGAGTTTCGACAATAATTTATTGACAGAAGTTAGAGGAGTAGAGTACGTTGTAGGAGTAGGATATCGTTTTAAAGACGTAATTATTTCATCAAGATTGGCAGATAATCCAACTGGAATTATTAAAAGTGATATCAACATAAAAGCCGATTTTTCATATAGAAATAACGAAACTCTGGTTCGCTATTTAGATTACGATAATAATCAGCTGGCAGCAGGACAGAATATCTGGACGTTAAAATTGACAGCAGATTATGCTTTCAGTAAAAACTTAACAGCAATATTCTATTATGACCATTCGTTCTCGAAAGCAGTTATTTCGACTTCTTTCCCTTTAACGAATATCAGATCAGGTTTCACACTTCGTTATAATTTCGGAAATTAAATTTGAGTTTCTAAACTAAATTTTATTAGAAGATTATTACATTTGTGGCTTAAATTTTAAACAATCAATTTTCAAACACAACTATTATGAGCATACCAGCAAATTTAAAGTACACAAAAGATCACGAATGGGTTAGCATCGAAGGTGATGTTGCAACAGTGGGAATTACTCATTTTGCACAAAAAGAGTTAGGAGATATCGTGTATGTTGAAGTAGAAACTTTAGATCAGACACTTTCAAAAGATGAGGTTTTTGGAACTGTTGAAGCTGTAAAAACAGTTTCTGATTTATTTTTACCATTATCAGGAGAAATCATTGCGTTTAATGATGATTTAGAAAGTGCTCCTGAAACAGTAAACTCAGATCCTTACGGAGCTGGATGGATGATTAAAATAAAAATTGCTGATGCATCAGAAATCGATTCTTTATTGTCTGATGAAGCTTATAAAAATTTAATCGGTGCCTAAACAACTCTTATTAATTTGGGCAATTATCTGCTCTGGAATCATTACTTATTTTTGCTTGACAGATTCTAGTAATATACCAGCGGTTAATTTTCCAAGTATTGATAAAATTGTACATTTCTGTTTTCATTTTGGATTCACCATTTCTTGGATTTTATTTTTCAAGAAAGAATTAAAAGGAAAAGATGCGGATGATTATAAAGCTTATTTGATTTCGTTTATATTTTCTGTTTTTTTTGGAATTACAATCGAAATTCTTCAAAGTGCCCTTACGCTAACAAGAGCTTCAGATGTTACAGACGTTCTGGCAAATGCGCTTGGAGCAGTTGTGGCAGTTTTCTCAGCAATAGGATTTAAAAAGCAAATCGATAAAATATAATTTTAGAAACCCACTTCGGTGGGTTTTTTATTACAAGAAAATCAAGCGTTTAAAAGCTATGTTTTTTCAATATAAAATGTACTTTTGTGCTGGTTTCCTGCAACTTCTATCAAAATGAATGTAAAGCAATATTTGGACTCAACGTATTTAAAAACTGCATCGCAAGCTGGTCTTTCGGAAGCAGAAAATACTATTGTAGTCAAAAATGCAATTGCCGAAGCAATTCAAGAAGGTTTCAAACTAATTATGATTCGCCCAGAATATGTAGCTTTGGCCAAACAAATGATAGCAGAAGCCAATTCTGTCCTATTAGTCGGAACAGTGATTGATTTTCCGGAAGGGAAGTCAAGTTTGGAAGATAAGATTAAAGAAGCAAATGAAGCCATAGCCAACGGAGCTGACGATCTAGACTTTGTCTGCAACTATGAAGCATTCAAAAATGGCGATCTCGATTTAGTAAAAAAAGAAATCCTGATCGGAACACAAATTGGACTGGCAAATGATAAAACAGTAAAATGGATTATTGAAGTTGCTGCCTTAACAGATAAAGAAATTATTCAGCTATCTGCCTTAATAAAACATGTTGTAGTATCTAATTTTAAAGAAGATGATTTTGAATCTGTTTTTGTAAAATCGTCTACTGGTTTTTACAAAACAGATGATGGTGTTCCGAACGGAGCAACAGTCCCAACCATAATTATGATGCTTGAAAATGCTTCGCCGCTTTCCATAAAAGCAGCCGGCGGAGTCCGTTCATTTGAAGAAGCAGCTGAGATGATTCGTTTAGGAGTAAAACGTATCGGAACTTCAGCAGCAAAAGCAATTGCAAACGGAGAAATATCCCCAAATCAATATTAAATAAATACCCAAATTTTAAGTGAATAAGTTTTTTTTGTCCCTTGTCTTAATTTTTTCATTCTCTATTGTTTTTTCTCAACAAAATGGTAATTCTTCGGTTCAGCCTGGTTTTACAGCAGAAATGTTTCCAGTTTTTCCAAACTGCGAAAATTTAGATAGTAAAAAATTAGAAACCTGTTTTTATAAAGAAGTTCAAGATTTTGTTTTTAGCAATTTTCAAGTGCCAGAAAAATTAAAACAGAGCAATTACAAAGGGGCAGTAAAATTACTTTTTGAAGTAAATGCTGAAGGAGAATTTAAAGTGATTTATGTTTCTGCTGAAACAGAAGAATTGTCTAAAGAAGCCAAAAGAGTTTTCGGGATATTTCCAAAAATAAAACCTTCAACTTACAACGGAAAACCAACGTATTCTAAATACACGATTTCTATTGATATACCGCTAAAAAGTTCTGCGCAACTTGCGGCAGAAGCTCAGGCAGCAGCAGAAATAGAAAAGCAGACAGCAAAACCAATGACGGAGTTGGATAGTATCGTGTATAAAAAATACCGAAATCCAGAATTCGATAGTCATTTAAATATCCCTTTTTCGCATAGTTATTATGCTCAGTTTGATGCAGAAATGAATCAAGTCGGAAGCAATAGCCATACAGCTTCTAAGCCGTATACGTATGCTGAGGTTTCAAAGTATTATAATTTGAGAGCGGTGAATGAATCGTTGCAGAAAAAAGCTTCAACTTGGCTAGGAAGAAAGTGGTGGAATGAAAACCTAGTGCAGATCCAGGGAGAAGATTACTGGTTTGCTTTAAACCCGATTGTTGATTTACAAATGGGTAAAGCTTCAGATCTGGATGCTTCTTACACTTACGTAAACACCAGAGCTCTTAATTTTAGAGGAGGTCTTGGAAAACAGATAAACTTTACCACTACATTTTTTGAAAGTCAAGGAAGATTTGCAGGATACTTTAATGATTATGCTGAGTCTATTAAACCATCAGGAGGAAATCCAGCGATCATTCCTGGAGTTGGAATTGCAAAAAGATTCAAGACAGATGCTTACGATTTTCCTTTAGCGGAAGCGAATATTACTTTCGCACCAGGAAAAATATTTGATTTTCAATTAGGTTACGGAAGAAATTTTATTGGGGATGGTTATCGTTCTTTGTTAGAAAGCGATGGAGCAAGTCCGTACCCATATTTTAAACTGAATACCAAATTCTGGAAAATTAAATATACCAATACGTATATGTGGATGAAAGATGTTCGTCCTGAAGTAACGGCTGAAAAAACTTACGCGACAAAATTCATGGCCAATCACTATTTGAGCTGGAATGTTTCGAATAGAGTAAACTTAGGTTTTTTTGAATCTGTAGTTTGGACAAATACCAATAACAGAGGTTTTGATGCTAATTTTGTTAATCCGATTATTTTTTACCGAGCAGTAGAATTTGGTTCTTCATCTAAAAGTGGAAATGCGCTTTTAGGAATAACAGGTAAATACAAATGGAATAACAGTATAAATCTGTATTCGCAATTTTTGATTGACGAGTTTTCTGTTTCTGATGTTGGAGCAGGGAATCAAAGCTGGAAAAACAAATTTGGATTTCAGTTTGGAGCAAAATACTTTAATGCATTTAATGTAAAAGATTTGTTAGTGCAGGTTGAGTATAATCGTGTGCGTCCTTATGTTTACTCTCACAGTGCTGTTATTACAAATTACGGACACAACAATCAGAGCGTTGGGCACCAATGGGGCGGGAATTTTAAAGAACTTATTGCAATTGCAAGATATCATAAAGGACGCTGGCTTGCAGACGCTAAGCTGACAGTAGGAACCAGAGGTTTAGATTTTGATACTGCACAAGACTCTTATAACTATGGTGGAAATATTTATAAAAGCTATGATGTAAAACGTCCGTACGATACAGGTGTGAAAATTGGACAGGGAAATAAAACAAATGTTTTTATTGCCGATGTTCAAGGAGGTTATTTAATTAATCCAATGACAAATTTGAAACTGTTTGGAAGTTTAATCTACAGAAATTTTGATCCGACTCAAGAAACAGCAACAACTTTTAAACAAAGTACGACTTGGTTTAGTATTGGTTTACGTTCAGATATTTTTAACTGGTATTTTGATTACTAGTCTTTTTAATAAGATTTTTCGAAATAATAGTGTTAAAGAATGCTGAGATCTTAATTTGTAAAGGTTTTATTGAAAAAAATCTATTTTTATAAGTTAATATTCTACAATCTAATTTGTACATTTGCACCACTCAAAAAAAATACACAAAATACAACGGTATTGAACGCTGCAAAAAATACATTATCAATCAAATCAATATTTCTAGATTTTAAAGAGATTACTAAGGCTGGTCTTGCTATTAGCGTGTTGTTCTCTTCTATTGCTGGATATTTATTAGGAGTAGATTCTGATCATCCTTTTGAATGGAGTGTTTTGGCTGTTTTGGCAGTTGGCGGTTACTGTATGGTTGGGGCTTCAAACGCTTTCAATCAAGTAATCGAAAAAGATATCGATTCTCTAATGGATCGTACCAAAAATCGTCCGGTTCCTTCAGGGCGTATGTCTCCTAAAGTAGCTTTATTGGTAGCGAGTCTGCTTACTATTATTGGAATTGCACTTCTTTATACAATAAACGCGAAATCGGCAATGTTTGCTGCGATTTCTATATTCTTATACACAAGTGTTTATACGCCATTAAAAACAGTAACTTCGTTGTCTGTTTTTGTTGGAGCTTTTCCTGGTGCAATTCCGTTTATGTTAGGTTGGGTAGCAGCAACAGGCGAATTTGGTATTGAGGCAGGAACTTTATTTTTAATTCAATTTTTTTGGCAGTTTCCACACTTTTGGTCTATCGGATGGTTTTTATATGAAGACTATGAAAAAGCAGGGATCTTTATGCTTCCGACAGGTAAAAAAGATAAAGGAACAGCATTGCAAATCATATTGTATACAATTTGGCTTATTATAGCTTCGTTATTACCAGTATTAGGTTTTACGGGGCAATTGTTTATTTCTCCAACTGCAGCGGTTTTAGTGTTTCTGTTGGGGATTTGGATGCTTTTTTATGCAGTTCGTTTGTATAAGCTGAGAACTCCAAAAGCAGCGAGAACATTAATGCTGGTGAGTGTTTCTTACATCTCACTTCTGCAGATTGTATTTATAGTAGATAAATTTTTAAGATAGTTATGGAAATGACATTAAAAACAAATGAAGAACAAGTAAGAAAATCAAAATCAGCAAAACTGATTCTGCTTTTCGCAATGGTTAGTATGACCATGATGTTTGCTGGTTTGACAAGCGCATTTGTAGTAAGTAAATCAAGAGCAGACTGGTTGAAAAATTTTGAACTTCCTTCTGCTTTCTATTGGAGTACAGCAGTAATTATTGCTTGTAGCGTTACTTTTCACTTGGCAAAAAAAGCTATTCAGAAAGACAATAGAAGCGCAGTTACAGGATTGCTTCTTGGAACTTTAGCTTTAGGGGTTTTATTTGTGGTATTGCAATTCAAAGGATTTGGACAAATCGTTGCTGAAGGGTATTACTTTACAGGAGAAGGTAGTTCGATTACTACAACTTTCCTTTATGTGGTGACAGTTACACACTTGTTGCACTTGGCTGGCGGATTAATTTCACTTTTAATTATAATTTATAATCATTTTAAACAAAAATACAATTCGACTCAAACTCTTGGGATAGAGCTAGGTGCGATGTATTGGCACTTTTTGGATTTATTATGGGTATATTTATTTTTATTTTTATATTTCTTTAAATAAGAAAAAAACGTAAATTTGGGAACTTTTTAACGAATATCTTTTATGGGAGCGACAGTTACTACTGCAAACAACGACGAAAAAACTTGGGGAGGCGGTCACAATGAGCCTTTAGGAGCAAGTTATGGTAAAATGATGATGTGGTTTTTTATCGTATCAGATGCCTTAACATTCTCTGGATTTCTAGGAGCTTATGGTTTTTCTAGATTTAAATTTATCGAAACTTGGCCTTTGGCTGATGAAGTGTTCACTCACTTCCCATTTATGCATGGTGTTGCGGCTCCAATGTATTATGTAGCTTTAATGACTTTTATTTTGATCTTTTCTTCTGTGACAATGGTATTAGCTGTTGATGCAGGACACCAACTGAAAAAGACAAAAGTTGCAATCTATATGTTCTTAACTATTATTGGAGGTTTAATTTTCGTTGGTTCTCAAGCTTGGGAATGGAAAAACTTCATTAAAGGAGAATATGGTGCAGTTGAAACAGTTGGAGGAAGTTTACTTCAATTTGTGGATAAAGATGGTAAAAGAGTAGCTTTAGCTGATTTTGCTGTTAAATTGCCAGAACAAAGAGAAGCTTTAACAAGAAGCAAATCAACTTGGTTTATGGAAGATGCTCAATCTCTTCCAACTTACACAGTTGCTGAAGTTCAGGCTGGTTTTAAAGCTCATCCTGAAATTTTAATTAGAACAGAAAAACTTACAGATAAAAAGAAAAAGACAATCTTATCAAGAGAAGAATCTGAAAAACATTTAGCTAGTGCCAAATATGTTGTAGAAGGAGCTAACTTGATCAGAAACGAGTACGGTAATAAACTATTTGCTGATTTCTTCTTCTTTATTACAGGTTTCCACGGATTCCACGTATTCTCTGGAGTAATCATCAATATCATTATTTTCTTTAATGTATTATTAGGTACTTATGAGAAGAGAAGAAGCTACGAAATGGTAGAAAAAGTTGGATTATACTGGCACTTCGTAGATTTAGTTTGGGTATTTGTATTTACAGTTTTCTACCTAGTTTAATTTTAGAATTTAATTATTATGTCACACGAGCACGTATCAAATACAAAAAGAATCTGGTTTGTTTTCGGATTGCTTTCAGTAGTAACTACAGTTGAAGTTATCTTAGGTATCTACAAACCTGGAGCGTTAGAGTTTACTCATTTTATTGGCTTGAACTTGTTAAACTGGATTTTCTATATCCTTACAATTTTCAAAGCATATTATATTGTATGGGCATTTATGCACATGGAAGGTGAAAAAAGCAGTCTTAGATGGTCTGTAGTTTCTCCTGTTATCTTCCTAGTTTTATATTTATTGTTTATTCTGTTAACAGAAGGACATTATATTTATGGGGTTTTTAAAGATTCTACTATTAAATGGAATTTTTAACATGATATTAATTCGAAAAGAAGCTCCGATTTACGGAGCTTTTTTTATTTTTGTACCTCAATAATTCTCCGTTAATACAATGAAAAAAAATATAGTTCTCTTTGTACTTTTTGTTTTGCCAATTGTAGCCTATTTATTTTTTGCTTCTGGTGTAAATAGCTTTACTACTCTTCCTGTAATAACACCTAAAGTAGCCGATTTTGGAAATTGGAATTCATTAAACGGAAAAAAAATCTCCCTTGATAAAAAAATTACTGTATTGGGTTTTTCCGGTACAAACATTCTTGAGAATAGAGGCAATTATTTTAATCTAAACGAAAAGATCTACAAACGTTATAATGGTTTTGAAGATCTTCAGTTTGTAGTGCTTTGTCCAACTGGAACTGAAGCGGAAGCTCAAAAGATAGTTGATGCTTTGTCTCCTTTTACAGACGTTAAAAACTGGAACTTTGTTTTTGCTCCAAAAGAAGAAATACAGAAGTTCTACGACGGATTGCATTTAAAAGAAAAACTGAATGAGAATCTTGGAACTTCCAATGTTTATATTATCGATAAAGAACGTAATCTAAGAGGAAGAAAAGATCCAAAAGAGTATAAAGAAGGATACGATACTTTTCACCCATCAGAGTTAAGCAATGAAATGCTGGACGACTTCAAGATTATCCTTTACGAATACCGCGCAGCTTTAAAGAAAAATCATAACGCTACAAAGCAACTTTAATATCATTTATAATGTTTAAGAACAAATCATATATTGGAATCTCTTTTGTCATTTTGATTTTTGGGATTTATGCCATTCCTAAAATTGTTGATCGAGTTAAAAACGGTGACGTTGTAAAAGGAAATCGTTTGGATAATGTTGGAGTAAAATCTTCAAAAGAAGCTAAACTTTTGACAATTGGGCCAGCGCCAAAATTCGAATTGACAAACCAAGACAATGTAAAAGTTTCAAATGAAACGTATAAAGGGAAAGTATATGTTCTGGAATTTTTCTTTACAACTTGTCCTTCAATTTGTCCAAAGATGAACATGAGTATGCTGGAGATAGAAAAGACCTTTTTTGGAAATCCAAACTTCGGAATTGTTTCCATTACAATTGATCCAAAACATGATACGCCTGAGGTTTTAAAAGATCACGCAAAATTGCTTGGAGTGAAGTCTTCGAATTGGAATTTCTTGACTGGGGACAGAAACGTAATTATGGATTTGTCTAATAAAGGATTTAATCTTTATGCAGGAGAAAATGATAAAGTAAGTGGTGGATTTGAGCATTCTGGTTTGTTTGCTTTAATTGATAAAGATGGAAACATTCGCTGCAGAAAAGATGAATACGGAAATCCGAATATTTATTATGACGGTTTAGATAAAAAAGGAGTACGAGATATTCAAGAAGACATTAAAATTTTATTAGCAGAATAAAAATGGAAGATAATACTTTAGAGAAAAAATTTAGCAAATTTATTATTGCGGTTTCAATAATAATTCCTGTTGTTGTGGCAATTTTGTTCGGAGTTAAATTAAAAGATTTTGGGGTTAATGTAGAGCCTTTATCGTTTTTGCCTCCAATTTATGCAACTACAAACGGTATTACAGCTGTTGTGTTGGTTTGGGCAGTATTGGCAATTAAGAAGGGAAACCAAAAACTACACGAAAGATTGATGACTTTTGCTATTGCATTGTCGGTTGCATTTTTGGTTATGTACGTAGCGTATCACATGACTTCAGACTCTACAAAATATGGAGGAGAAGGAGCGTTGCGTTATGTGTATTTCTTTATTCTTATAACGCATATTTTATTGTCGATTGCCATTATTCCGCTTGTTTTGATTACGTATGTAAGAGCGCTTGCAAAACGTTTTGATAGACATAAAAAAATCGCTAAAATCACTTTTCCGCTTTGGTTATATGTGGCAGTAACGGGAGTGATTGTTTATTTAATGATTTCGCCTTATTATGTACACTAAAAATAAAATCCAAAAATCAAATTCCAAATTCCAAAGTTTAATTTTTGGGATTTGTATTTTTTTAATTGGAATTTCAGTTAATGCTCAATGTGCAATGTGTCGTGCTGCGTTAGCTGGAGATTCTAATATTAAAAAAGCTGAAGCAGTAAATGATGGGATTGTTTATCTAATGGTGATTCCATATTTACTCGTATTGATAATAGGATATTTGATTTATCGTATGTATTCTAAAAAGAAAAAGGCAGTGTAATTACACTGCCTTTTTCTTTTTATTTAAGTCCGTTAACCGAGACATTTACCGTTCCGTTTATTTTGATGAAAGCGATAATAGCTTGATTGGTTAGCTGTATTTTGTCAAACTGAATATCTTCCATTTTTCCATTGACAAATACTCCCGGCATTGGCGAATAATTCTTTAGATAACCTGCCATGCTTTTTTTACCTTCATCCAAATTCGGCTGAATAGAATATCGGCAGCTTTCTTCCATTTTTCTAAGAATATATCCTTGTGCCAGCCAGTTTGCTGTGCGCATCAATTTGCTTTTGGTGTCCAAAACATAATCCAATTTCTCAAAGTAAATTTCTTTTGTCTGTGTATTGTAGGAAGGAAAACCATTTAAATAAAGTGTTCCGTTGATTGAGCCTAAAACGTCTAGTGCAATAACCATTTTGCCATCTTTGTGCCAGATAGAAACATTTTTTACAGTCACTTTTTTACTGCCAGAGCCAAATTCCTGACCGGCAAAATTCTTGGTCATAATTTTAGACGCATCTACATAACTTGAAATGGCAGCAATATTAGCAGAAATCTGATTTGGGATTTTGGCAACAGGTTTCAGAACAATTTTACTAGCACTATATTTTGATTCTGGCTGTTTGCCAACGATAGTTTCCATGTTGCATTTCATGCCCATGTCAAGCAAGAATGAATCGTTTTTAAGTTTTGCATTTGTCGAATATATTTCGATCGGAACAATTCGAAGCCAGCTTTCGTAAGTGTCACTCATTTGAAAAGGGGTACAGATTTTTTCAACCGCTTGAAGAACATTAGGCTTAAAATCCATTGATTTTTCGATCACTTCGTCTATTTTCTTTTCCAGTTTACTTTTGAAAATAGAAATAGCAGGATTGATCAAATACGTAATCGGCATGTTTTTACCAAATACGGTCATAGTAGGGCTTTCGTTCCAATCAAGAGATTTAAACTCTGTTTTTGTAGTCAGTTTCCAATTGGTTAGAGCAGTTTCGCTAGAAAGTGTTATAACTCCGTTTAAGTTAAATTCTCTAACATCGTACAATTCCACTCCCAGTTTTTTTGTGCCAATTCGATATTTGATATTCGCTTTAAGCGGTAAAATGGTTCTGATTCTTTTGTCAAGATTTGAAGGGTCATTTTGAATTTTAATTGGAGCCTGTTTCCAGATTTTCATCTCAATATCATCGTCTTCGATGTTGTTATCTTCATAAATTAAACCGTTAAGCAAAGAGTTGGTCTGATTTTCAATATCGCTTAATTTGATGGTTATAGGAAGGTTAATAAAAGAAGGATTGCTGTCATAAATTAAGGGACTGGCATCGTCTGGTTCAGGTTTTAATGTTTCTAATTTTTGAGCTGATGAGCAGCCCGATAACACCGCAAGTGCCGTAAACATTGAAATAATAGAACTAAGCTTCATTTAAGATGATTTTTATAATGAGGTAAAATTACGAAAACAATCATATTTTATTAAAAAAGTGTAACAATAACTAAAGAATGAAGTCTTATACAGAATAGGTAACAAATTTATTAACTTTTTATTATCATAAATTACTTAATAAAAACGTTATTATTGTCTAAAAAAATTAACAAAACCATGATCGAAATTAAAGATTTACATAAATCCTATAAGATGGGAAGTTCAGAATTACATGTATTAAAAGGCATTAATTTTAATATAGAAGAAGGAGAATTGGTTGCGATCATGGGGTCATCTGGTTCTGGTAAATCAACGCTTCTTAATATCTTAGGAATTTTGGATGAAGCTGATTCTGGAAGTTATATTTTAGATAAAACGCCAATAAAAAAATTAAACGAAACCCTTGCGTCAAAATATCGTAATAAGTTTTTAGGTTTTGTTTTTCAGTCTTTTAATTTAATTAATTATAAAACGGCATTGGATAATGTTGCGATGCCTTTGTATTATCAAGGAGTTAAAAGAAAAGAGCGTTATGATATTGCAATGAAATATCTTGAAAAAGTAGGTTTAGGTTCTCATGTTCACCACTTGCCAAACGAACTTTCCGGAGGTCAGAAACAGCGTGTGGCTATAGCAAGAGCATTGGCATCAAATCCGAAAGTCTTGCTTGCCGATGAGCCGACAGGAGCCCTAGATACTAAAACTTCGTATGAAGTTATGGAACTTATTCAAGGAATTAATGATGAAGGAAAAACAATCTTAATTGTTACACACGAGCCAGATATTGCCGCAATGTGCAAAAGAAATGTAGTCCTAAAAGATGGACTAATTATCGATGATAAAAAAGTAGAACAAGTTAGAGCTTCGTCTTATGTTTAATATTGAACGCTGGCAAGAAATATTTGAAGCCATTTCTAAAAACCGTTTAAGAACCTTCTTAACAGGTGTTTCTGTGGCTTCGGGGATTTTTATTTTGGTAATCCTGCTTGGTGCAGGTAAAGGTCTTCAAAACGGAATTGAAAAACAATTTGAACGTGATGCGGCTGGAATTATAGAGGTTTGGTCTGGAACAACGACTAAAGAGTACAAAGGATTGAATCCAGGAAGACAGATTCAATTTCGCAATAGCGATTACAATCAATCGGTACAAAAATTTGAAGATAAGTTGGATCTTAGAGCTTCGACAAATAATTACTGGGGACAGGCTTTTGCTTACGGAAAAGAATCTGGAAGTTATCAGTTTAGAGGAGTAAATCCAGATTATGGCGGAATTGAAAATTTAACCATAGTGCAAGGCCGTTATATCAATGCCAAGGATTTAGAAAGTAACGCAAAAGTGGCTGTTATCGGAATGAAATTGAAAACCGATTTGCTTAAAGATAAAGAAGCAATAGGAGAAGAAATCCTAATTAACAATATCAACTTCAAAGTAGTGGGGGTTTTTACAGATCCAGGAGGAGAAAGAGAAGAAACTCGTGCTTATCTGCCATTGACTACTGTTCAGAAAACATTTGGCGGAGGCGACAAAATCAGCAATTTGTTTTTTACTTTAAAAAAGACAAAAGATTATGATGAAGCGCTGGCTCAATCGGAAAAGTTTACACAAGATTTAAAAGATTTATTAAAGAGTAAAAATGTTGTGGCTCCTGAAGATGACGGTGGTGTAGGGGTTTACAATTCGGTTAAAGATGCCAAACAGTTTTATGATTTGAACTTGTATATCAGGCTCTTTTTCTGGTGGGTTGGTATATGTACTATTATTGCTGGTGTAGTTGGGGTAAGTAATATCATGCTTATTATTGTAAAAGAACGTACAAAAGAAATCGGAATTAGAAAAGCGCTTGGAGCTTCGCCTTTTTCAATTATTACCATGATTCTTCACGAATCAATCTTTATCACGACCATTGCAGGTTTTGTCGGATTATTGGCCAGCCTTGCATTATTGGAATTTGTTGGGCCGATGGTTCAGAGTGAATATTTCAGAAACCCTGAAGTAGATTTTAGTGTTGCTTTAACTACTTTGGTATTACTTGTTTTTGCAGGAGCAATGGCAGGATTTTTTCCGGCATATAGAGCAGCCAAAATTAAACCTATTGTAGCACTTAGAGACGAATAATTATGTTTAAAAAAGATAATTGGGACGAGATTTTACAGGCCTTAACCGCCAATCCTTTCAGGACTATCCTGACCGCTTTTGGTGTTTTTTGGGGTATTTTTATCTTGGTAATTTTACTTGCTGCGGGTAATGGCTTGGAAAATGGTATTAAAAAAGGTTTTGATGGAATTGCAACCAACACTATGTTTATGTGGAGCCAGACTACCTCTAAGGCTTATAAAGGTTTGCCAAAAACAAGACGTTATGATTTTAGAAATAGTGATGTAACCGCTTTAAAAGCAGCATTGCCAGATTTGCTATATGTATCGCCAAGAAATCAGTTAGGTGATTTTAACGGAACAAATAACGTAGTAAGAGGAACCAAAACTTCTGCATTTACAATTTATGGAGATTATCCAGAGCTGATTAAACAGCAGCCAATGGATATCATTAAAGGAAGATTTGTAAATCAGCAGGATATTGAGCAAAAAAGAAAAGTCTGCGTAATTGGAAAAGGTGTTATCAGTGAGCTTTACGGTAAAGAAGAGGAAGCTGTTGGAACTTATATAAAAATTAATAGCATCAATTTTATGGTTGTTGGGGTTTATAAATCTAAACAGCAAGGAGGAAATGCAGAACAGGAGCAGAAGAATATTTTTATTCCTTTTACAACTTTTCAGCAGGCTTTCAATTATGGTGATAAAGTAGGATGGATGGCGCTTACCGCGAAAGATGAAACTTCTATAACCGATTTAAAGCCTAAAATTTTAGAGATTATAAAATCATTACATTCTATAAATCCGACAGATGACAGAGCAGTTGGAAATTTTGATTTGTACGAGCAGTTTAACAAAGTGCAAAGCTTATTCAATATTTTGAAAGTAATTGCCTATTTCGTAGGAACATTGGTCTTGATTTCTGGTGTAATCGGAATTTCGAATATCATGTTGATTGTGGTTAAAGAACGTACAAAAGAAATCGGAATTAGAAGAGCTTTAGGTGCAACACCTGGAGCAATTAGAAGTCAAATATTAACGGAGTCTATATTTTTAACCATTATTTCAGGTATGCTTGGAATTGCTGTTGCCACAGGAATTATAGCAGTTTTAAATATGGCATTAGACTCGATGCCTGCAGATCAAAATACGATGTTTGCCAATCCGACAGTAGATTTGGGAGTTGTATTTGTAGCATTAATTATATTGGTCGGATCTGGTTTGCTGGCCGGATTTATCCCAGCACAGACCGCTATCAATGTTAAACCTGTAGATGCATTAAGAACAGAATAAATTATCAATCAAAATAAATCGATTAAACCCTAGACAAATGAAAAAAGGAGTAACCGTAACCATTTTAATATTTATTGCAGTTGTTTTTTTTGGAGCGCTATACTATTTATATGCTAAAAACCAAGAATCACCGATTGTATTTAAAACGGAAAAAGCAGAAATTAAAACTATCGTAAAAAATACTATTGCGACAGGTAATATTCAGCCTGATGAAGAGGTTCTAATCAAGCCAAATATCTCAGGTATTATTGAAGAAGTGTACATTAAAGCGGGTGAAAAAATTAAAGCCGGCGATATGATTGCTAAGATTAGAGTTGTAGCAAATGTTTCCAACGTAAGCAATTCTCAGAATCAGGTGCAGACCGCTAAAATAGCATTAGATAATCAGGAAAAAATCTATAAAAGACAGAAAACATTGTTTGAGAAAGATGTAATTTCTGCAAATGATTATGACGCAGCTTTGTTGGCTTACAATCAGGCGAAACAAAACTATTTAGCTGCAAAACAAGGCTTAGATATCGTTAAAACAGGAACAACTTCTTCTTTGGGAAGTTATGCAAATACATTAATTCGTTCGACAGTGAACGGAATGGTATTGGATGTTCCAGTAAAAGTGGGTAACCAAGTTATCGAAAGCAACAACTTCAACGAAGGAACTACAATTGCAAGTGTTGCCGATGTTGGAAGAATGATTTTCATTGGAAAAATTGATGAATCTGAGGTTGGAAAAATTAAAGAGAAAATGCCAATTGAAATTACAATTGGTGCAATCGAAAATAAAAAATTTGATGCAGTTTTAAATTATATTGCTCCCAAAGGAGTTACAGAAAACGGAGCAATCCAGTTTGAAATTAAAGCTCAAATGGTTAACAGAGATGATACTTTTATTAGAGCAGGTTTAAGTGCCAATGCTTCAATTATTTTAGAAAAAGCAGAGAAAGTTTTGGCAATTAAAGAGTCTTTAGTTCAATTTGACAAAAAAACACAAAAGCCTTATGTAGAAATTGAAACTGCTCCACAGAAATTTCAAAGAAGAGATTTGGTTCTTGGGGTGAGCGATGGAATCTACGTTCAAGTTAAAAGCGGCGTTAATGATACAGATAAAATTAAAATCTGGAATCAGGGCTTAATTAACGAAGGAGACAAAGAAAAAAAATAAGCTAATTTAAAAGGTTAAGGATCTTTTTGGTTTTAAAAATGTTAAATTTGCGTAGTTCGGTTTACTGCGCCTTCATTAAAAGTATATGAAAATAAATAAATATAATAGTCTGGTTATAGCATTGTTATTCGGTTTTGGACTAACTGGACAGGCGCAATCAAAAAAATGGACTTTAGAAGAGTGTGTGAGATACGCACTTGAAAATAATATTACGATCAAGCAATCTGAACTGGATTTGAAAAATGCCGATATTGATAAAAAAGTGGCGTTTGGTAATTATCTTCCATCTGTAAACGGGAGTGCTTCTCACTCTTGGAACATTGGTTTGAACCAAGATGTTACAACAGGTATTTTACGTAACCAAACTACACAATATTCTTCAATAGGATTAAATGCGGGAGTAGATATTTACAAGGGTTTGCAAAATCAAAATACTCTTAGAAAATCGAAATTATCAATAATTGCATCGCAATACCAATTGTTAAAAATGCAAGAAGATATTTCTTTGAATGTTGCTAGTGCATTTTTACAGATTTTATCTAACAAAGAAGATTTGAAAGTTAAAAAAGAACAGTTGTCAATCGATGAGAAAAGATATGCTCGTTCAGAAGAAATGGTAAATGCTGGAACCATTCCACGTGGAGATTTGTTCGATTTGAAAGCTACTGTCGCAACAGATAAGCAAAACATAGCAGTTTCTGAAAACAACTTATTGATTTCTAAATTGAGTTTAGCTCAGCTTTTACAATTAAAAGAATTTGCAGATTTTGATGTTGTCGACGATACAAATGCGATGGATGAAAACAATATTTTGGCTCAAAGCCCTATTGAAATCTACAATAAAGCAAAAGAAACAAGAACAGAGCTAAAATTAGCTCAGACAAATTTGGAAATTGCAGAAAAAAATGTTGCTATTGCCAAAGGAGCTTATCAGCCAACCTTGAGTGCTTTCTACAGTTTTAATACTAGAGCAAGTTATTCTGATATTGTAGTGGGTTCTACACCAAATACGGCAAATCCTACTTCTCAAATTGGATATGTTCAGGGAACCAATCAGGCAGTTTTGCAGGATAATTATATACCGGTTGTGGGCAAAGCGGATCCAATTTTAGATCAGTTTAAAGATAATAAAGGACAATCTTTCGGATTCCAGCTCTCTGTGCCTATTTTTAATGGTTTCTCAGTAAGAAATAATGTAGAGCGCAATAAAGTAAGTTTAGAAAAATCTAAAATAGATTTAGAGCAAAAAAGTTTAGATTTGCAACGTAATGTTTATACAGCGTTTACAGATGCAAGAGGAGCTTTAAATACTTATGAATCGGCTACTGTAACTTTAGAGGCAAGACAGCAAGCTTACAATTATGCAAAAGAAAAATATGATGTAGGTTTAATGAATTCGTTCGATTTCACACAAGCTCAAACATTATTGACTAATGCACAGTCTGATGTTATTAGAACAAAATACGATTACATGTTTAAAATTAAAATATTAGAGTTCTATTTCGGGATTCCAATTGTTCCAATTATTACAAAATAATTTATTATGCAGAAAAAAACAGTTTATTCTTTATTAGGAGTTGCGGTTGTTATTATCGTGGCTTTGGTTGGTCTTTCTAAGGCTGGGGTAATAGGGAATAAGGACGAAGGAAAAGAAGTAGAAACTGCAAAAGTTACGGCATCAACAATTGTTGAAACAGTTTCTGCAACAGGAAAAATCCAACCCGAAATTGAAGTTAAAATTGCCTCGATGGTTTCGGGCGAGATTATTTCACTTAATGTAAAAGAGGGGCAGGTGGTTAAAAAAGGCGATTTATTGGTAAAAATAAATCCAGATTTATATACCTCAGGATTAGAAAGATCTGTTGCAAATTTAGCTGGAACAAAAGCAAGTCTTACTCAATCTGACGCAAGTTTTAAAGAAGCAAAAGCAAATTATGAGCGTAATAAAATATTATATGACAAAGGTGTAATCTCAAAATCAGATTGGGATAAAGCCATTTCTACTTTTGAAGTTGCCAAAGCAACAAAACAAAGCGCTTATTATAATGTTCAAAGCGCTTCGGCATCTGTTACAGAAGCTAGAGATAACTTAGGAAGAACAACAATTTATTCTCCTGCTGACGGAACTATTTCTGTATTAAATGTAGAACTGGGAGAAAGAGTTTTAGGAACGCAGCAAATGGCAGGAACTGAGCTTTTGCGTGTTGCCAACCTAAACAATATGGAGGTCGAAGTTGATGTGAATGAAAATGATATTGTAAAAATTAAAATCGGGGATGAAGCAAATGTTGAAGTTGATGCTTACTTGAAAAAGAAATTTAAGGGAGTTGTAACCAGCATTTCTAATTCTGCAAGTACAACATTAACTTCAGATCAGGTGACGAATTTTAAAGTTAAAGTTCGAATCCTGAAAGAGTCCTATCAAGATTTGTTAGAAGGAAAACCAAGTACATATTCTCCTTTCAGACCAGGAATGACAGCTACGGTTGATATTGTTACAACTACAAAAACAAATGTTTTGGCAGTGCCAATTAGTTCTGTTGTAGTAAAATCAGACACTACAGCGGTAAAAGATTTTAAGGTTGAAGATCCAAATGAAGATAAAAAAGCGGCTCCAAAAAGCGATAAAAAATTCGAATGCGTTTTTGTAAAAGTTGGAGATAAAGCTAAGATTAGAATCATTAAAACCGGAATTCAGGACGATACTAATATTGAAGTAATGTCTGGATTAAAACCTGGTGATGTTGTTATCACAGGGCCGTACACAACAGTTTCTAAAGAACTAAATTCAGGAGATAAGGTAAAGCTTAAAAAAGCAGAAGCTCCAAAGAAATAATATAATACCACAATAATTTAAAATTTAATATTTTGTCTTTTATTCTCAATATCGAAACGGCTACTAAAAATTGTTCAGTATCTATTGCAAAAGATGGTCAGACCATTGTTTGCAGCGAATTGGCTGATGAAGGATATTCGCATGCCGAAAAACTTCATGTTTTTATTGAAGAAGTTATTGCAAAAGCAGGAATAACGGCTCACGATTTAAAAGCTGTTGCAGTGAGCCAAGGACCAGGCTCTTATACAGGTTTGAGAATTGGTGTTTCGGCAGCTAAAGGCTTGTGTTATGCTTTAAATATTCCGTTGATTGCTGTTGATACGATGCAGACTTTGGCGTCGCAAGCTGGAGTTGCAGATGGAAAAATTATACCTATGTTAGATGCACGCCGTATGGAAGTTTACAGCGCCATTTTTAATTCTGATTTGACTATTGAAAGAGGTATTAAAGCCGAAATTATAGATGAAAATTCATTTCAGGAATATACAGACAAACTTTACTTTGTTGGCGATTGTGCTGATAAGTGTAAAACTGTTTTAACTAAAGACAATTTTGTGTTTTTAGAAAACATTAAATACCCTTCGGCGCAAGCCATGAGTAAAATCAGTTTTGATAAGTATCAAAAAAGCGACACTGTGGATGTCGCTTATTTTGAACCTTATTATTTAAAAGATTTTATTATTACTGCTCCTTCAAAAAAGGAATAATATTTTTTATTTCTGTATTGTGTAAGGCTGAATAGCAATTCCTGCTTCATCCAAAGCTGTTTTGCAATTTTCTAATGTTTCAGAAAAAACCGCTCCATAATTGGCATTTTTTGCCCAAGGACGAACAGCAAAATCTATTGAACTTGCAGAAAGGTTTTTTACAAAAACTTCTGGTGCAGGCGTTTTCAATACTTTTGGATTATTGTTCAGCACTGCTAAAAGTACTTCTTTGGCCTTTTTAATATCCGAATCATATGAAATAGAGAAAGTCAAATCGGCTCTTCTTTCTCCTTGCATTGAGTAATTAATAATGTTGCCATTAGATAAAGATCCATTTGGAACAAAAACAGTCTGGTTATTTCCAGTTAACATTTTAGTTACAAAAATCTGAATTTCGAGAACAGTAGCAACAACACCTTGAGCTTCGATGGTGTCTCCAACTTTAAATGGCTTGAAAACAATAATAAGCATTCCGCCTGCAAAATTAGAAAGCGATCCTTGTAAGGATAAACCAACAGCAAGACCCATTGCTCCTAAAATAGCGACAAAAGAAGAGGTTTCAATGCCTAATTTGGAAATAAAGGTTACAAATAATAAAATTCGTAAAGCCCATAATAAAATATCGGCTAAGAATTTTGTTAATGTAGGATCTAGATTTCGCTGAATCATTACTTTTCTAATGATTCTGTTGATTAATCTGATGGCATATAAACCAACAAATAAGATTAAAAATGCAGAAATAAGCTTTGGCGAATAATCAACTAAAATGTCAATAAAACGACTAATATATTTACTGACTTGTTCTGGACTAAGATTCATGATTTTAAAATAAAAAACCTTCTCAAAAGAGAAGGCATATTAACAGTGCAAATATAAAAATATTTACATTATCAGAAAAGCGCGTTTAAGCTTTGTCAGCGGCTTCATCTGCTATTTCTTCTGCTTCTGCAGCAGATTTTTCGCTTACATCGGCAACTGTTTCAGAAACATTTTCTGAGGTTTCAGAAGTCAAAGATGCTGTTTTTTCTTTGACAGTATCTACAACGTCATTTATGGCTTCAGATGCTTTATCTGCATACTCGCTTACAGTTTCTTTTGCTTTTTCAGCATATTCTGAAGCGCGGTCAATAATTGGCTCCGAAACTTCTTTTACTTTTTCTATTGTTTCTTCCGCAAAAGCTTCGGCTTTTTCAATATACGGTGCAGCAGCTTCTTTTGCTTGTTCAAAAGTCTCTTCGGCATTATTTGCCAATTCAGTTACAGACTCTTTGGTTGAGCCAAATAAATTTTTAAAAAATGAAGATAATCCCATGGTTTTTAATTAATTGGTTAAGAATACAATATTAATTAATTTTATAGAACTACTCGTTTTTTTAATGATAAATAATTGAAAGCTAGAGATTAATAATAAAAAAAGCGTCTCATTGAGACGCTTTGAACATAATGTATTTTATGAGATTAAGCATTTACCGCTTCTACTTTTATAGCGTCATCATTCAGCATGCTTTTCAGCATATTCTCGATACCGCTTTTTAAAGTAAATGTAGAAGAAGGGCATCCGCTACAAGCACCTTGCAACAATACTTTTACCGTTTTGTCATCTTCATTATAAGACTCAAAAGCAATATTTCCTCCATCGGCAGCTACCGCTGGTTTTACATATTCTTCTAAGATGTTAATGATTTGCTGTGATGTAACATCCAGTTTATCAAAAGCTTCATCTTTTGTTGCTTCAGTTTTTGCTTTAGTTTCGATTAGGCTTTCATCTAAAACAGTTCCTCCGTTTTCGATAAATTGTTTAATGAAAGTTCTTAATTCTAAAGTGATTTCGTCCCAGTTATTGATTTCATATTTTGTTACTGAAATATAATTTTCGTCAATAAAAATTTCTTTCACATATGGGAATTTGAACAATTCCTGAGCTAATGGAGAAGAAGCAGTCTGGTCAATATTTTTATATTCTACAGCATTGCGAGTAAGCATTCTGCTCACAACAAATTTCAGTGCAGACGGGTTTGGAGTTGTTTCTCCATATACTGTAATTGGCTGTTTTTTTGGTTTTGTTTCATCAATTTTAATGATAACGCCACCTTTGTCAACAAAAGTGCTGATTTGTTCAGCGACAGCATCTTTCACATCATCCCAATCTACAATGCTGTATCTTTCGATAGCGATAAAATTTCCAGAAATATAAACTGTTTTAACAAATGGCAGATAGAATAATTGCTGTGCAAGAGGAGAAGCTTGCGCTTCATCGATATTTTTGAACTCAAAGTTTTGATTCTGAGTGATGAAATCTTCAAATTCAAACTTTAAAATAGTTGGATTTTGAGTTTCTTTTATAGTGATTTTAGTCATGATAATATATTTTTTGCAAATTTACTAAAGTTATTTTCTACTAATGGCTATATTTGATTTTTTAATAAAATAATTAAGACTCTTTTCAAATAAATCGTGTTAAATTGCAAGAGTGAAAATTATCTGGATACAATATTGTCTTTATGAAATTAAAAATCAAGGTTTTATTAATTTTTCTCATTACTGCTTTCCACTCTTATTCCCAGGAGGGAATACCTGTTTATTCTGATTATTTGTCTGATAATTATTATCTTATTCACCCTTCTATGGCAGGTGCAGCCAATTGCGCCAAAATAAGATTAACAGCTAGAAAACAATGGTTTGGAGAAGAAGATTCTCCTTCATTGCAAACTTTGAGTTTTAACGGAAGAATTGGCGAACGTTCTGGAGCTGGGATTATTGTTTTTAATGATAAAAACGGATATCATTCTGAAAAAGGTGTAAAATTGACTTATGCGCATCATATTATGTTTTCGAGAGATGAACTGGATTTAAATCAGCTGTCTTTTGGAATTAGCGGAGGTTTGATTCAAAACCAATTAGACGAAACAAAATTTGGAAACACATTTGATCCAATAGTTTTTGGTTCCATTCAGAAAGATTCGTATTTCAATATTGATGTTGGAGCTTCTTATAATTATTTGAATTTCTATGCACACGCAACAGTTCAAGGATTATTAGAAACAAGAAGAGAATTATATTCAGATTACGAAAGCGATAATCTTAGAAAGTTTTTATTGAGTGCTGGTTATGTATTTGGTAAAAACGACAATTGGACTTGGGAGCCTTCGATTCTTTTTCAGCTATTTGATCAGACAAAAGAAAAAACACTCGACATAAATATGAAAGCCTACAAAAACATGGATTTTGGAAGTCTATGGGCTGCATTATCTTATAGAAGAGGTTTTGATGGCGCACAATATGTTTCAGGAAGTGGCGTAGCATCTCAGAAATTACAATACTTTACACCAATTATTGGAGTTAACTTTAAGAATTTTATGTTTGCTTATACGTATTCTCAAGTAATGGGAGATGTTAAGTTTGACACTGGCGGATATCATCAAATTACTTTAGGAATTAATTTGTTCTGTAAAAAAGAGCGTTACGATTGTAACTGTCCTGCCATTAACTAAATTTATTTTTATGCTGATTAAATCTGTAAACGGAAAATCACCTCTTATTCCAGAGGATTGTTATGTGGCCGAAAATGCTACTATTGTTGGAGATGTTACTTTTGGAGAATCTTGCAGCGTTTGGTTTAATGCTGTTGTAAGGGGAGATGTTCATTTTATTAAAATTGGAAACAAGGTAAACATTCAAGATGGAGCTGTAATTCATTGTACGTATCAAAAACACCCAACGATTATAGGAAATAACGTTTCAATTGGCCATAATGCAATTGTTCACGGTTGTACGATTCATGATAATGTTTTAATCGGAATGGGAGCAATTGTAATGGATAATTGCGTGGTAGAAAGCAATGCTATAATTGCTGCAGGGGCTGTAGTTACTCAAAACACGGTTGTAACTTCTGGAAGTATTTATGCAGGTGTTCCTGCCAAAAAAGTAAAAGACATTGATCAGTCTGATTTTGCAGGCGAAATAGAACGTATTTCGAATAATTACGTAATGTATTCGAGTTGGTTCAAAAACGAAGAATAGAAATTCCAGATGGAAATCTCAAAATAGAAATTCCAAATTCCAAGAGTCTAGGCTTTTTGGAATTTGGAATTTTCTTTTTTTTGAATTTCAAAGAAATTAGAGGTTGATTTTCTCGAAGAAAGTATTTTTGTAGCTTTCACTGATTGGAATTCTTTTATCGCTTATTAACACCTTATTTTTCTGAATCGATTTTACATGTTTGATATTAATAATGTAAGATCTGTGAATTCTGGCAAAACCTTTGCTTGAAAGCAAATTTTCAAGTTTTATTAGACTAATTAATGTCAATGTAAATTTATTATCTGTAGTGTAAATTTTGACATAATCTTTAAGGCCTTCAATAAAAAGGATATCGGCAAAATTCAATTTTACGTTTTCATATTCAGCTCGAACAAACATAAAATCTTGTTCTATTTCAGGCGTATTACTGCTTTCTGTAAGAGTTTGAGTTGCCGTGGGATGTAAAACTTGTTGTGCTCTAACAACTGCTTTTAGAAATCGGTGAAACGGAATTGGTTTTACCAAATAATCGACGGCACCGAGATTAAATCCTTCTACGGCATAATCAGAATAAGCAGTTGTGAAAATGACTAGAGGTTTTTTCTCGATAGTATTTAAAAAGTCAATTCCAGAAAAATGCGGCATCTGAATATCCAGAAAAATCAAATCGACATTATTCTGGTTAATAAATGAAACGGCATCGATAGCATTATTGAAAGTGCTGATCAGTTCAAGAGTATCTACTTTTTTGACAAAATCCTCTAATAGTTCTACCGCTAAAGGTTCGTCATCAATAATTACACATTTCATCTTTTCTGGATTAGTTTTTAAAATTTCATTTCGCATTCAAAAGTAGTTTGAAACCAGTAAATTAAGTTTTAAAATTTTCATAAAATACAGGTTTTTACAAATCAAAATTATGCGTTAACGGTTATCGTTTTTGTAAGTGTATATCCATCTGTTAGGTTGCCAGTCATTGTAGCCAATTCCTCAGCTAAACTATCGGCAAAAATATTGTCCCTTGCATTTGTAGTATCTGCCTGTCCATGTGCAGCATAATTTGTGCTTGAATATACTTGACTAGAAATTGTTTCCGGAAAGGCAATCTGTGTTACCAATAATGAATTTCCTGCGTTGGATAAAACTTCTACATGAATATGCGGAGCTCTTCCTTGATACCAGCCAGGATAAATAGTGATAAAAGAAACTTCTCCATTAGCGTTTGAAGTTTGTCTTCCTCTCAAGAAATGGACAGAAGTATAATCGGTCTGCTGCATTTGAGTGCCTCCGTATTCAGAATAATTTCCGTCTTTGTCACAATGCCAGACGTCGACCAAAACTCCCGAAAGAGGTTCGCAATTGTTATTCTTGTTTTCAATTTTTAAATTGATCAATAGCGCAATTCCAACCCGGTCAGATTTGATGTTTTCTAAAACCAGCTGACTTGGCGTTTTGATAGGGAACGGGCCTTTTGTCTCTGAAGGAGAAACAGTACAACTTCCGTCTCCAGAATTGCTAGAGTCGCTATCATCATTGTCACTTTTTGAACATGATTCTAAAAATTTTGAAGCGGTTGCCAATGAAGCAATGCCCAAAATACCATTTCGGATAAATTTTTTTCTGTCCATAATCAGTTGTCTTTAATCTATTGCGGTTTTAATTTCGTCTAACTTTAAATTTAGATGAACTCGGTAATATTTATTATTCTGAGTAATGGTTAGTGTGTGTGCATTTGGATAAAGAAGATCAAGGCGGCTTTGAATATTTACTAATCCAATTCCTGAGTTTTCGGGATCCTTTACATAATTTTCAATTGCATTTTCGATCCAAAAATCAAGATTGTGATCTGTAATAAGAATTTTGATTTTTACGTGGGCTGCGCCTTTATAATCGGTTCCGTATTTAAAAGCATTTTCTACAAAAGAAATCAATAACAAAGGCTCGATAAATTTGTTTTTGGTATCTCCATGTACATTAATCACAATGTCTTCAATATTATTTAATCGCAGTTTTTGCAATTCGATATAATTCTGAATATAATTGACCTCTTTTTCTAAAGCCACCGTTTTGTTATCTGTTTCATACAGCATATAGCGCATTAGTTCAGACAAGGTCACGATGGCATCAGGGACCAAATCAGATTTTTTGTGTGCCAAAGAATAAATACTGTTTAAAGAATTAAATAAAAAATGCGGGTTGGTTTGTTTACGCAAATAGATTAATTCAGTATTTGTTCTATGTGTTTCGGCGATTAGTTTATTTTGCTGATTGTTATAAAATTCAGTTAATGTTCTAATAATTGCAGAAATCGTAATAATCAGGATATAGAAAAATGATGGAGCAATCTTGAAAAAAAATGGCTGTCTCATTTCTATTCTGTGACGCATTCTACCATCTCTTGGAAAAAAATGCGGATCACGAATAATGGTGTCAGCATGCATCATGTTTTCGGGCCTTAAATGTCTAAATTCAGGAATAAAATAATTTAATCGTATTACCAGAAATAGTGCAATCAGACCAATGGCACATGCGCCGTACAGCCAATATTTTTTTTGCAGCAGATAATTTGGAACCAAATAAAAATAGTTCAGATAAAACAAGAAAATCCCTGAAAGCCATTGGGCATAAAAATCATTGTCGAGCTTAAACGGACTTTCATAAAACTGAATTAATGAAGTCAGAATAAAGAAAATCCAAATCATGAAATGGAATAATATTTTGTTATAGCCTGTATTTTTAATGGTATCGATCTGCATTTACAATTTTATTTTTAATAAAATTAGTTCATTTTTGTTTACCGTTGGGGATAAGTTTTGTTTGAGTTTCTGTTTTACAAGACCAGCAACTTTTAGAGCATCGCTTTCTGTTTCAAAACTTTTAGTGTCACTTATTACAGGAATAATGGATTGTTTAATTATGATTTTTTCTTTGTAGGCAATTGTATAACCCCATCCAGAATTTGTTTTGAAAGATGCAGATGTTAAAGCTTCTTTTTTTGTGCATGCACTAAAAAGTAAAAGGACTGTAAAAACCATTAAATTCTTCTGGATATTACTCCAGAAGAATTGTTTAATATTAGTTATCGTCATCGCTTTGTTCGTCTAATGGCTTAAATTCCCAGGCATCATCAAAGTAAGTAGAACCAATTCGTCCTAACATATAGAATCCGCGGTTATTGATGGCAAAACCAACAGCATCGGTTCTTGTTGCGCCTTCCATTGGAGTTCTTTCTGTCCATAAATCAGTTGACGGATTGTACTCCCAAACTGTTTTGATGTTTTCACCTCCTACAACATATCCTAAACCATTCATAGAAAAACTTGAAGCATTAGAACGTACAATCGCATAATCGTCGTTGTAGCTGTAATCGTCATCAGTATCTTTATCAATATCACGTTTTCTTGTCCAAACATCTGTTGATGGATCAAACTCCCAGAAATCTTCTTGATAAACACCATTATTTACACCAGTTACTAAATATGCTTTGTCTGCAATTGTAAATACAGTTGCATTACGTCTTTTGTTACCGCTAAAGCCATTTACAAGAGTCCAAGTATTGGCCTGATCATCGTATTGATAAAAATCCTTTAGATAGTTTCCGTCATAACCCGTTCCAAAATAGGCTTTACCGCCAACTTGAAAACCTACAGCTGCATAACGTGCCGTTCCTGCAAAATCTGTTTTTTGTGTCCAGCTGTTTGCAGTAGGGTCGTATTGATAAAAGTCTTTCAGCTTGTTTGTTCCGTCATAACCAAGACCTACATAACCTTTTTCGTTTAATGCAAAACTAGAAGCAGAACTTCTTCCAACACCACCAAAATCAGCTTTTTGTTCCCAATAATCTCCATTTGAATTGTAAACCCAAAGATCTTTTAAATAAACGTCGCCAGTATAACCACCTACTACGTAAGCATAATCTCCGATAACAAAGCTTGTAGCACTAGATCTTGCAGGGCCATCAAAGGCTGATTTTTTAATCCAGTTTCCTACCAAATCATCATCGTCATCATCATTGCTGCAGCTTATAAAAAAGAGGCTTGAAAAAAGCGCTGTGAATAAAATTCCTTTTTTTAGATTAATCATAGTGTATTTAATTTATTGTTTGTATTTGATCCCTATTCCTAAAACATAGCCATTTCCGGTATTATAGTCGTAAACCTTATGGTCATTGCTATCTAGTAAATTGTATTTTTTGTTGAAATCATAACCAGCTTTAAAATTTAAAAACCAATTGCCGGCAACATTTCTTTCGTATTCTAAAGCCGAAATCATTTCCGATAAAACAGCTTTTTCAGCATTGTTTTCTGTACTGGATGTTTCGTCCAAATGATAAAAATTTCCATTAAAGCTATTCGTCAGACTAAATTTGTTTCGGTCATTATTAGAATAAGAAATTTTGGAATCAGGAAATCCGATTCTAAAATTGATTTTCTCATTCATTTTATAATCAAAAGCAGCAATCGGCGTAATCTTTGGCGCTCCAAAAATGGATGTTCGACCTGCTCCGACAATTACATTTAGTTTTGAACCAATCTTCTGACTGATTTCTAAACTTCCTAAAACAGTAACATCTGAAAAATCCAATTTGATTTGAAAATTTGCCGTTGGAATAACAGAAAGCTTCCATTTTGTTTTTTCTGCTATTTCAGACGAATACTCAAACTTGTTTTGAACTTGGTTGAATTTTTCCTGATCTGCGTAAAAATTGTATGGATTCAATTCGTAATTCACTTTCAAATTAGAATATTCCAACGTGTTCGCTATTTTGCTTTTTGTTCCTAGTTTCTTCTGATAAAAAACAGCAATGTTTGTTTCGTTAAAATTTATCTTTTCTGTTGGCTCAGTTTTGAAATTAACAGCAGCACTAAAATTTTCCTGAGCTTTTAAACCTAAAAATGAAATCAAAAAAAGAGAACAAACTAAAAACCTTACTTTCATTATTTATTTTATTGGTTCAAAATTAGACGGATGAAGCCCTTAAAAAAAAGAAGATATATATATGACGTGTTTTGATAGATAAAACCACTGTTTTTAAGGTCGAATTAAAATTTGAGAATAGAATTTAGATTATAGATTGTTTTGTACAATCTGTAGCTTAAAATAGCACGGTAGTATATGTTATAGTGTGTTGCCAAAGTGTGCCATTTATATTTGCCCAAAAATTAAATTATGCACAAGTTTATAGTGATACTGCTTTTTGTACTGACCTTATTTTCATGTGGCACAGATACAGATACTGGCGAATTTACGGTTGGGTCAGATTATTTGGCTTTAAGCAATAAAGTGATTTTGATTGATACGGTCACGGTCAATATGTCGACGATTAATTTTGATTCATTGGCAACTTCAAGCCGAGGTAGAATTCTAATAGGAAATTACGATGATCCTATTTTCGGAAAAGTAAAATCGGATAGTTACTTTCAGCTTTCTACTAGCAATTATGTTTTGTCTAGTGTGGGGTCAGATACAGAGTCTGTGAATTATGTGTTTGATTCCATTTCTATGATTCTTAAGTATGACAGGTATTATTATGGAGATACTACAAAAGTCCAGACGTTTAATATCCATAGACTAACTCAAAAAGTGAAACCAAACAAAGAGGATAATAATTTCTATAATAATTCGACGCTGACTTATAGTTCGGAAAGTTTGGGTACAATATCTTATAAGCCGCGACCGAAGGAAAAAGATTCGATTAATATTCAAATGAGTAAAGAATTTGGGGAAGCTCTTTTTCAAAAAATAAAGAAAAGAGAAGTTACAGATTTTGACAGTTTTACAGAATATTTGAAAGGGTTTGTATTGGTTCCAGAAAATTCAAGTTCTTCCAATGTTATCGGATTTAGTGTTTCGGAAAGCAAGGTTCGGTTGTATTATTCAAAGTATAAAACAGATAGTGAAACTCCATATATAATCGATTTTTCGATTTTAGACACTTCGAAACAGTTTAACTCTATTTCGCTCGACAAAACAGGAACCATCCTGCAAAATCTCCCTGTATCTACTGGTACATTATCAAGTACACTAGTCAATAACCAAGGATTTATACAATCTGGAACAGGTGTTGCATGTCGGGTCGATTTTCCAAACATAAAACAGTTTAAGAATATTTCGGCAAACGGTGCTATTGTCGATGCAGAATTGATTCTTAAACCGATTAATAATACTTATTCAGAAAAATATCCTCTAGCTGATTCGCTAACTGTTTATGTGGGAGATAATTTAAACAGAATAAGCGGAACTCTTGTGAATGCCGCTGGCTCTTCAGTTTACGGAAAACTGAGTAAAAGCACTGATGAATTTAACGAAAATGTTGGGTACTCAATTTCGGTTGGAAACTTTCTTCAAAAGGAAATGCTGAAACAATCTGATTCAAGATCATCGCTTATTTTGACATTGCCAGGAATTGCACAGTCTGTTAACCGAATAGTTTTAGGTGATCAGAAGCACTTGAACAATAAAATTCAGTTGAAAATTTATTACATCTCTTACTAAATGAAAAATAGAATTTTTTTATGGAGTTGCTTCCTTTTGATGTCGCTGACTTCATTTTCTCAAAGTATTTCGAGTTCTCCATATTCGCTTTACGGTGTTGGAAGTTTGTATGATTCAGATTTTGGCTATTTGCCTTCAATTGGTGGTTCTGGAATTGCTTTGCCTTCAGATACTTTTATTAATAATTTAAATCCAGCTTCTTTAGGATCCATGTGTCAAAATCATTTTCTTTTTGATATTGGAGGAAAAGCGATTGCCACAACTTATCAGAGCAGTAATCGAGAAGAAAAGCGAAATAATTTTCAGTTTTCTCATTTGGCATTTGCTTTTCCAGTTACAAAAAACTCTGGTTTTAGTTTGGCACTTCGTCCATATTCTAGTTCGGTATTCAAAATTTCTAATTTAAAACTTCCAATTACTGACAGCCAAGAATATTATTATGTTACAGCACAAGGATCTGGAGGTTTGAATAATTTGGATTTTTCATACGGATATAGATTTGGAAAAAAGTTGGCAGTAGGAGCGACAGGAACATTCCTTTTTGGAAATACGGTTGATGATCGTGCTTTTTTAATTTCAAATACAATCACAACTGTACATAAGAAAACAGATTATAGAGGAGTTCGTGCAACTTTGGGAGCTCAGTTTAAAGTAGATTCTACATTTACAATTGGAATGACTGTTAAAGTTCCTTCCAGAATCAATGCTTCCAAAGTGCAATCGGTAACAAGTATTGCAGATGAAGTAGAATCTTCTATAGAAACCGATAAAGCCTCAGACGTAGATGATTATTACATTCCTTTAGAAATAGGTTTTGGAGCTAGTAAGCGATTTAGAAATAATCTGAATGTAACTTTAGATTACGAAAGGAGTTTATGGAAAGATACCAATCAGTCTGAGCTTTATGGAAAGTTTGTAAATCAAGATCGTTTTGCGCTGGGGTTTACTTACAGTGCCAAAAAGAATGTTAGAAGATATTGGGATAGAGTAGGATATGCGGCTGGTGTAAATTTTGATAATGGTTATCTCGAAGTTGACAAACAGCGTGTTAACAGTGCGTCTATTTCTATCGGACTAAATCTTCCAATTGAAAACACATTTTCATCACTTAATGTCTCTTATTCTTACGGACAGAAAGGTAGAATTGCAAATGATTTAATAAAAGAAAACTACCATAAAATATCATTAAACTTATCATTGGACGGAATTTGGTTTGTCAAGCGAAAGTTTGAATAATAATCTAAAAATCTTTTTTGATTACAGGATATTTATACTCTAAAATTGATTCTAAAACTTTAGGATCAGAATTTACATAAAATACTGGATCAATATCTGCACTTTCAGAAAAGCCAACTTTATCTTTGAGCAGATTTTTAGTTTGACGTGCAACGGCTTCTCCTGAATCTATTATTTTAATATGATCTGGGAGAATTTTTTTTATTTGAGGAATTAGATAAGGGTAGTGGCTGCATCCTAAAACTAAGTAATCGATATTAGCTTCAATCATTGGCTGAAGATATGATTCTAGCAATTGTGTCATTTCTGGTGAGTACAAATTGCCGTCTTCAATAAGTTGTACAAGTCCGTGGCCAACCTGCTCAATGATTTTGGTGTTATGAAACATCTCGGCAGTTTTATTAAACAGCTCACTATTAAGCGTTCCTTTTGTAGCTAGAATCCCAATAACCTGAGTTTGAGAATTGTTTGCAGCAGGTTTAATGGCAGGTTCAATTCCAACAAATGGAACATCATAATCTGCACGTAATTCTACTATCGCATTTGTTGTAGCAGTATTGCAAGCAACAACGATTAGCTTGCAATTGTTCTTAAGCAAGAACTCTACATTTTTTTTGCTTAATGCAACAATCTCATCTTTGCTTCTTTGGCCATAAGGCGCATTTTTACTGTCAGCCAGATAAATGGTTTTTTCATTTGGAAGAAGGTCATGAATGGCGCTCCAGATGGAAGTTCCGCCAATGCCAGAATCAAAGACGCCTATAGGATTATTGTTTATCATAAAGCAAATTTAATATTTTTTAATAAAAATTAGTTATTCTAAGTTAAGCGAAATCTTGAAATAATACCAAAGGTTAAGTTTAATTTTTTGTAAAAAAAAACTGCTCAAATTATATAAATTGAGCAGTTTAATTATCGGAATTTAATTTCTTAGAATCCTAAATCTTTTTTAACGTCAGCAGTGATGTTTGGACCATCAGCTAATAATAAAGTAGAACCGTCTAAAACGTATTGGAAACCTTTAGCTTTTCCAACTTTTTGGATAGAAGCTCTTACTTTTTCCATTAAAGGTTTTACGATATCTGTTTCTTTTTGTTGTAATTCTTTTTGAGCATTGTCTCTGTAGTCAACAATTCTCTTTTGCATATCTTGAACTTCTTTAGAACGCTCACCGTTTACAGCATCTGTTACAGTTGCAGCTTCAGCTTCGTACTTTTTAATTTTCACTTGATATTCGTCAACCATTTTTTTGTATTCAGCATCATATGTACCACTTAATTTTTGCAGTTGATTTTGAGCATCTAGCATAGCAGGCATTTTCGACATGATCTCGCTTACATCAACATGAGCTACCTTCGCTTGTGCGTTCATTGTGTTACTTGCTCCTAAAATAAGAATTGCAGCAATTAGTAAAGTTTTGATTTGTTTCATCATTTTTAAAATATTAATTAATTATTGGTCGTATTTGTTTTTTGTGATTCGGCTTCTTTTGCTTTTTTAGCCGCTTCTCTTTCTTCTAAAATTTTCTTTCTTCTTTCTTCCAGTTCTTTTTTACGCTGTTCGTAAAGCAATTGTCTTTCTTCTGCTTTTGTCATTGTAGGCTGTTCACCAGCGGGTGTTGTTCCAGTTGCTGTTGGTGTTACAGTTTTAGCAGTCGAACTTGTTTTAGCAGCTTCTGTCACTGCTGCTGCTGGAGCTGTTCCAGAAACCGTGCCATTTTTTTTAGCTTCTCTCTCTTCTTGTAAAGCTTTTCTTCTATCTTCATATTCTTTTCTCTTGGCTTCCTGTTCTAATTTTCTGTCTTGAATTAGTTTTTCTCTCGCTGCTTTTTTCTCGTCAAGTGCTTTTTGACGATCGGCCATTGCTGGATTCTCATCAATCGCATTTTCAATATTTTCTTTAGCCTCTTGCTCTTTCAATTGTTTTTTAGTCAGCTGTTCACGTTTTTCAGTACGGTTTAAGATTCTTAAAACCTGATCGCTGATATCAAATCTTTTATTGCTAAAAAGCATAGTAAGATCTGATGATTTATCAAAAACAAAATCATAATTTTTTGCCTCTGCTATATCTTGCACAGCAGTAAAAACCTGATCTTGTATAGGTTTAGCTAAAGCTGCTTTCTGTCTCATTAGATTTCCATCAGAACCAAATTGTTTCTGCTGATAATCCATCATTTCCTGTTCAAGAAACTTAATTTCTGTTTCTCTTTCTTCTATTAATTCCTTTGTAAGTAAAGCTTTTTCTGTTTTTAAGCTTTCCTTCAAGTTATTTATATTTAACTTTTTAGCCTCAACTTCTTGTTTCCACTTTTGAGCTTTTTGCTCTAATTGTGATTTAGCTTCTTTATAATCGGAAACATTTTCTAAAATATATTCCATGTCGATGTAGCCAATTCGAGTAGTCTTACCTTGTGCCTGACTTGTATTTGCTACAATCAAGGCTAAAAATATAAATAAAAATTGTTTTCTCATAACATAACTTTATTTGATGATTTTTAACCAAACGTTATTTCTCTAAAATTGTTGTCCAATGATAAAATGTGTTTCCCATCCATTAGGTTTTGATTGTCCTGGAAGAGCGTCAAATCCATAACCAAAATCAATACCCAATAATCCAAATGCAGGCATAAATACACGTAAACCCGCACCAGCAGAACGGCTTAAGTCAAATGGGTTGTAATCTTTGAACGTTGGATAGGATGAGCCTGCTTCTAAGAACGTTAAGGCAAAAATAGATGCAGATGCTTTTAATGTAATTGGGTAACGTAATTCCATAGAGAACTTGTTGTAAATCGTTGCTCCAATTGCATCTCCATTTGCATTTACAGGAGTTAAAGAGTTGTTTGGATAACCTCTCAACTGAATGGTCTCTCTACCATCCATTGAGTAGTTGGCCATACCATCACCTCCTAAGTAAAAACGCTCAAACGGAATTACTCCTCTTTCTTGATTATAAGCTCCTAAGAAACCAAACTCTGTCAGTGTTCTTAATACTAATTTTCCATATACTTTAGTATACCAGTCTCCTTTAAATTTAACTTTATAATATTCTAACCAGTTATATTTTTTCTGATCAACTTTTGCTACATCTGTATCGGCGCTTGCGTAATCAGATCCAACACTCATAATTTTTCCTGAACTATCAGTTTTATAGTAATCTCCTTTATTAAGAGGTTGTTGGTAATCATCTGATCTGTTTTCACCAGTATATTGTGTTTTATATTCTTTTTGGTTTTTCAAATCGCCATAATCAATACCATTAAATAATGAATATGGAGGTGTAACTTTTGCAGTAATACTAAATTCAGAACCATAAGTTGGGAATATCGGGTTTACCCCTTTATTGCTTCTTGAAAGTCCAATAGTATAAGCTAAGTTTCTAGATGCACCATTACCAAAAGTAAACAATCCAGTGTTGTAATTGTTTAGGTCGTAGTGCTGATAACTTAAAGATTGTGATAATACAAAGTAGTCATCTGGCACTGTTAATCTTTTTGCTAAACCAACTTGTACTGTAAAAATATTAAAACTTTTGCTTTTATCAACAGTTCTAGTGATATAATTGTTAAGAAATTGCTTACTGTATGAAATAGATGAGCTAAATTGTACAGGTTTCTTTCCTCCAAACCAAGGTTCTGAGAAAGATAAACTATAAGTTTGGAAATAGGTGCTTCCTTGTAAACGAAGAGCAACCTTTTGTCCATCTCCCATTGGTAAAGGTTTATAAGCTTCTTTGTCGAACATTTTACGGGCAGAGAAGTTGTTAAATGAAAGCCCTAATGTACCAATGAAGCCTCCACCGCCATAACCTCCTTGAAGCTCAACCTGGCTAGATCCTTTTTCTACTACATTATATTCAATATCAACTGTTCCAGCTCCAGCATCTACGTTTTTAAATTTAGGATCGATTGCCTCAGGATCAAAGAACCCTAATTGTCCAATCTCGCGAATTGTTCTGACTAATTGTTCTTTACTATATTTTTCACCTGGTTTTGTTCTTAGCTCACGGTATATAACATGGTCGTTTGTCTTGTCATTTCCAACAACCGTAATTTTGTTGAAATAAGCGATAGGGCCTTCAGTTACTCTAATCTCAAAATCGATTGTATCGTTAACTGTTTTTACCTCTACAGCATTAATATTTGAAAACAGATAACCATTGTTTTGATATAAGTTGGTAATGTCTTCTGCGTCTGGTTTTGTCTTATCTGCAATTCTTTTTTCTAGTAAAACCCCATTATAAGTTTCACCTTTTTTGATTCCTAAATAACGGCTTAATAGCTGATCTGAATAAACGGTATTACCTAAGAATTTAATATTTCCGAAGTAATATTTGTTTCCTTCTTCAACATTAATTTTAATTGCAAGCGTATTTTTTTTCTTGTTATATTGTACTGAATCGTAAATAATACGGGCGTCACGATACCCTTTTTCTTTGTAGGCAGCGATTACTTTTTCTAAGTCAGTTTTATATTTCTCGGGAATAAATTTAGATGCTTTAAATACGCGAATAAAATTTTTCTGTTTCGTGTCTTTCATTGCAGCACGCAATTGGCTGTCTGATAGCTGTTTGTTTCCTGTAAAATCAATACTGCTGATTTTGACTTTGTCTCCCTTGTCAATTCTAATAAGCATATTGACTTGATGCCCATTAATAGTATCTGGAGTATTTGTTATATTGACTTTTGTGTTATAAAAACCTTCTTTTTTATATTTGTTTTCAATGTAATTTTTTGTTGTAGTGATTAAGTTTTCGTTTACAATTTTGTTCTTAGTCAAATTGTTGTCTTTAATTAAGCCTTCTACTTTGCTTTTCTTAACACCAACGATTTTAACTTCATTTAATTTAGGAAGCTCAACAATATCTAAATCTAAATAGATGCTATCATTTTCTACTTTATTTACGTAGAAAGCAATCTCATCAAAAAGTCCAAGTTTGCCTAATTTTTTAATTGCACTACTGATTTCTTCACCAGGAACAGTGATTTCCTGACCTTTTTGAAGTCCTGAAAAGGTAACAACAGTCTGTTCATTGAAGCTTATTTTACCAACAACAGAAACTTTAGCTAGAATATATTTTTTCCCTTGATCGAAAGGGACTCTTTCTTGTGCTTTAATTTGTGAAAAACTACCCAAAAGTAAAAGGGTAAAGACTATTTGTATTTTTTTTTGCAACACTAAAAAATTATTTAATTTGTTCACTGGTTTTTCCAAATCTACGTTCTCTTTTTTGATAACTAATAATAGCCTCATATAAATCTTGGTCTTTAAAGTCTGGCCACAAGACATTAGTAAAATACAATTCTGCATAGGCGATTTGCCATAGCAAAAAATTACTTATTCTATGTTCTCCACTTGTTCGTATTAATAAATCTACGTCAGGTAAATTTTGCGTGTAAAGATGCTCATTTATAATTGAATCGTCAATAGTGTCTATTGAAATTATATTATTTTTAACTTTATCACTAATTGCCTTTACAGCATTTACCAGTTCCTCTCTGGAGCCATAACTTAAAGCGAGGGTAAGAGTTAAGCGGGTATTGTTTTTGGTTTTTTCCATAACATCCAAAAGTTCTTTTTGGGCTGTTTTTGGTAATTTGTCAAGATTTCCAATTGCATTAAGTCTGATATTGTTTTCTTGAAGGGTAACAAGTTCTTTTTTTAATGAATTGATCAATATTTTCATTAATGCCTGAACCTCTAATTTAGGGCGATTCCAGTTTTCTGTAGAAAAAGCATAAAGGGTCAAGTACTCAATTCCAAGTTTGGCTGAGGTTTTGATGATTTCTTTTACAGATTTTGTTCCATTTTCATGTCCAAACGCACGTAAGTAGCCTTGTTGTTTTGCCCAGCGTCCGTTCCCGTCCATAATAATGGCAAGGTGTTTAGGTAGGTTTGTGTGATCTATTGATTCTATTAAATTCATTTTTAGTATGCGCAATAGCATGGTTTTTTTCCAAAGGTATACGTCAAAGTAAGACCTGAAAAAACGTACCAGTCATTATTATTTAAATTTCCAAATTTTAGAATATTTGGATTGCTTGTATTGGGATTACTTCCGTCAATATTGTCTGTAAAAGTATAACGTGCACCAACTTCGGCAGCTAGCACAAAGCGAGGCGTTATGTTTGATTTTACACCTAATGTTATAGGTATAGCTACTGAACCACGGTTTTTTTGAGAATATATTACATTTGGACTTGTGGTGTATCTATACAAGTTGTCGTAAAGAATGTAGTTTAAACCAGTGAAAACATAAGGGGTTATTTTGGTATGATCATCATGCAGATTGAAGTCGAAGAAGTTGAATTCTAGGCCTGCAGAAAACTCTTTAATATCATTGTCAAAACGATAACCTCTTTGGTTTCTTCCTGTTTCATCAGATTTGAAGTCATTTCCGCTTACGTTAGATTGAGTATAAGAAAATCTCCAAGAGTGTCTTGGGCTTCTATTCCATTTGTAAAGAACACCAAAAGCTAGTTTTTCTGGAGCGATATAAGTTGTTTTCCCAACATCTCCCACAAAGTTACTTCCGCCAAGAAAAACACCAATCTCATTTATCTGAGCATTTAGTGTAATAAGAGGGAAAAAACATAACAATAAATTAAAAATTTTCTTCATTTAATTCAAAATTGCGTGCAAATATAATAATTATCGATACGAATCAAAGTTCCTTTAGTTAAATGTGCTTTTTTTTCAATTTACGTTATGATTTTGAGCCATTTAATGATGATTCACTACATGCAGAACGAGAAAATGTGGTATTATCGTATAGTGAAGAATCAGAAAAGAGTTTAATTTCTTTTATCTTCTCCCCAAAGCAATTTATTTCTTAAGGTTTTCAAGAAAGTTTCGCCTGGTATTTCAACCATTTTAATTTTGTAATCTGTTTTTTTTATTTTTAAAATAGACTCGTTTTTTACAGAAGAAATCCTCGAGTCTAAAGAAACCAAATATTGGTCTTCTCTTCCTGTAACACGCAATGTAATTTCGGTATCGTCAGGAATAACAAGCGGTCTGGCGGTTAAATTATGTGGGGCAATTGGTGTAATAACTAAACTCTTTACATCTGGTGTTAAAATTGGCCCCCCACAGCTTAGAGAATACCCAGTTGATCCGGTTGGCGTTGAAATGATTAGTCCGTCGGCCCAATAAGAATTTAAATATTCATTGTTCAAATAAGTTTCAACTGTAATCATCGAAGTCGTGTCTTTTCTACTCACTGTAACTTCGTTCATAGCGAAATTAAGTTCCTTAAAAGCTTCGTTATACGGTTCACATGTTATTCCTAATAAAGTTCTTTCAGAAGTTGTGTAGTTTTGGCTAATAACATATTGAAGTAAAATATCGATGTTTTCTTTCTGAACTTTTGCCAGAAAGCCTAGTCTTCCAGCGTTGATTCCTAATAAAGGAACGCCAGAATTACGAACGAAAGCAGCGGCTCTTAAAATTGTTCCATCGCCACCAATACTGATAAGCATTTCGAAACTATTGTCTAAAGCAGTACTTGGAGAAAAAGTTTTGTATTCTTTTTTTACAAGCTGTTTTTCATAAAGCATGTTCAGAAAATTTTCTTCAATTACCATCTCGATATTGTTGGTATTAAAGAAGTTGAAAATGTCTTTTATAATAGGTTCGGTACTGTTCTGATAATATTGTCCGTAAATGGCTATTTTCATTAGTTGTTAAATTAGAGAATTGGTCAATGTTTCAATTAGATAATTGGGAAATGCGAAAATCATCTAATTAACTAATTTTCCCATTGGCACATTCATAACTTATATATTAAGGTATTTGTCTAAATAATCTGATCGTTCTTTTAAACTGTTAATATAGGTGTCTTCTTGATGTTCTGAAATGATTTCATAACCATATCTTCTGTAGGTTTGAATGATTTCATTAATCGCTCCTAAACCAATTTTTATAGTAATCTGAACATTTTCTGTGTCAGCTTCAGAAACAAAACACCCTAGAACTTTACCATTATTACTTTCTACAATCTGTGTTACTTCGCTCATAGAATAATCCAAAAGGCCTTTTTGGACAATGATAATCGCTCCTGGCTCTTTCAAAAATGGAGTTTCCTGAAAAAATTTCATGATGTCTTCCATTTCATAATAACCTATATAATTATTATTCTCATCAAGAATTGGAAGAAGATTGGTGTGGTTTTTTGCAAAAACTTCTAGAACATCTAACCAGATCATTGATTTTCTGGCAAAAAAACGTTCTAAAGTATATTTGTAATCAATTGCTTTTTTTTCAATGTCAAATGTTTCAACATCGTCTGAAGAGATGCTTCCAATAAAAACACCATCTTCTAAAATCGGAAAATGAGAAAAATTTACATCGACAAAAAAGTCCTGAATCGACGCTATTGTTTCCTGACTGTCAATTGCCCTGAAATCGTTTGTGATATAGTTTGTAATTTCTGTCATAAATCAATTGAGGATATTTGATGCAAAATAATCAAAAAATACCGAAAACCGCTCTGTTTTACTTTGTATTTTTGTCGTGACAAATATAATGTTACTAGAATTAATATCTATTTATATGACAAAATTAAGTGTAAATATCAATAAAATAGCAACGCTTAGAAATGCTCGAGGCGGAAATGTTCCCGATTTATTAAAAGTAGCGACAGATATTCAGCGTTTTGGAGGGCAGGGAATTACAATTCATCCTCGTCCAGACGAGCGTCATATTCGTTATCAGGATGCACGCGATTTAAAAGCTATTGTTACAACAGAATATAATATTGAAGGAAATCCGCAGCATAATTTTATTGATTTGGTTTTAGAATGCAAACCAGATCAAGTGACATTGGTTCCAGATGCAATTGGCGCAATAACTTCTTCTGCAGGTTGGGATACCATTAAAAATCAAGATTATTTAACTAAAGTTATTCAGGAATTTCAAAGAAACGGAATCAGAACTTCGATTTTTGTTGATCCGATTTTAGAAATGATTGAAGGTGCAAAGAAAACAGGAACAGATAGGATTGAATTGTATACAGAATCTTTTGCACATCAATATAGTTTAGGAAACGAGAAAGGAATTGAACCGTACATTAAAGCGGCAGAATTGGCAAATGAATTGGGCTTAGGAATCAATGCTGGACACGATTTAAGTTTAGATAATATCAAGTTTTTCAAACAGAATATTCCAGGATTATTAGAAGTTTCTATTGGACATGCCTTGATTTCGGAGGCACTTTATCTTGGCTTAGATAATACTGTAAATATGTATCTGAATAAATTGAAATAATTCTTTAAAAGAAAAAAAATAAAAATATGCTTTATTCAAAAATAGAAGGCGAGGGCAAGCCATTTATCATCATGCACGGATTTCTTGGGATGTCTGATAACTGGAAAACTCTTGCCGGACAATATGTAGAAGCCGGATTTCAAGTTCATATTTTAGATCTAAGAAACCACGGTCGCAGTTTTCATTCAGACGAATGGAGTTACGAGGCCATGGTTCAGGATGTTTATGAATACTGTCAGGCAAATAATCTAACGCGAATTGATATTCTAGGCCATTCAATGGGAGGAAAAGTAGCAATGCTTTTTGCAACGACTCATCCTGAAATTGTAGACAAATTGATTGTGGCAGATATTGGTCCGAGATTCTACAAACAGCATCACCAAGATATTTTGGCAGGATTAAATGCTGTTGATTTTTCGGTAAAACCAAGCCGAAATGATGTGGAGGCAATTTTATCACAATATGTAACAGATTTTGGAACGCGCCAGTTTTTGCTAAAGAATTTATATTGGAAAGAACCTGGACAATTGGCTTTCCGATTTAATTTAGAGGCTTTCAATAATAATCTAGATGCGATTGGGAAACCTTTGGCAGATAATCTTGTTTTTAAAAATCCGACATTATTTATTAGAGGTGGGAGTTCAGGCTACATTCAAGATCAGGATATTGACGGAATTCGTCAGCATTTTCCAAATTTAAAGCTAGAGACTATTCCAAATGCAGGGCATTGGCTTCATGCTGAAAATCCGCAGATGTTTTTCGAATTGACCACTACGTTTTTAAAAGAGTAGTCTTTTTTGATGAAATTTTATTACTTTTAAATAAATTTTAAACCTCAAGAACCATGAAATTATTACTTAGACTCCTTGTTACTGCTGCTTTAGTTTTGTTGTTGTCTAATATTTTGACGGGAGTGCATGTGGCTAGTTTTGGTACAGCTCTAATTGTTGCGGTAGTTTTAGGATTGCTGAATGTTTTTATAAAACCAATTTTAGTGATTTTGACTTTACCGGTTACTTTGGTCACATTAGGTTTGTTTTTACTGGTGATCAACGCGGTGATTATTTTGCTTTGCACTAATATTGTAGGCGGTTTTGCGGTAAATTCATTTTGGACAGCACTAATATTCAGTATTATTTTGTCTATACTTCAATCTCTTACTTATAAAATACTGGGAGACGACAAATAAAAAACAAATCGGGCAGATTAAAACTGCTTCAAATACAATAGATTAAAAACTTGGTTGGGTTGCAAAAATTTTATAATTTTGCAACCCAATTTTATTACGTAAATTAAAGAAGAAGATGGATATTAAAAGAGTAGCAATAGACGCTGTAAACGAGACAATTGTTATGAACGTTGTTCATATGGATTATAAAGGTCAAGTAGCAAAAAGAATCAACGAAAAAATGCCTTTAGCGCAAGTAAAAGGATTCAGAAAAGGACAAGTTCCTAAAGATCTTGTTGAAAAACAATACGGAAAAGCTATTAAGCAAGAAGAGATCAAAAAAGTAGTTGATTTGGCTTTAGAGCGTTATATTCAATCTGAAAGATTAAATCTTTTAGGAACTCCGCTTCCAAAAGTAAACGAAGATTTTAACTGGGATGCAGAAGAATTAACTTTCGAGTACGAAATTGGTTTAGTGCCAAACTTCGAAATTGATCTTGAAGCTAAAAATAATATCGTAAAATACGTTGTTACTGCTGACGATAAATTAATCGACGGACAAGTTGAGCGTATCCAAAAACAATTTGGAAAAGCAGTTCCACAAGAAGTATCTGATGCAAAATCTGACTTAACTGGAACTTTTGCAAGCGAAGCAAACGGAATCAATAATACTACTACAATTTCTGTTGATACATTCAGCAAAAAAGCTCAAAAACAATTCATAGGTAAAAAAGTTGGAGATGTTGTTACAGTAAGCACAAAAGGTTTATTTGATGACGATCACCAATTAATGGATTACTTAAAAGTAGGTCACGAAGGTGTTCACGGTTTAGATGTTGAAGTAAACTTCACAATCGAAGCAATCAATGGTTCTGAGCCAGCTGAATTAAACCAAGAATTATTCGATAAACTTTTTGGAGAAGGAAAAGTAGCTTCTTTAGAAGATTTGAAAGCTAAAATTAAAGAAGATGCTGAAGCACAATTCGCACAGCAAGCAGAACAAAAATTATTATTAGACGTTCAGGATTTCTTAATCGAAAACACAAAATTCGATTTACCAGCTGAATTCTTGAAAAAATGGTTGCAAACTGTTGGAGAGAAGAAATTAACTCCAGAAGAAGCTGAAGTAGAATACGCAAGATCTGAAAAAGGTTTACGTTTCCAATTAATTGAAGGAAAAGCATTAGCTCAAAGCAATATCCAAATTACATTTGAAGATTTGAAAGAGTTTACATCAAACGCAATCAGACAGCAGATGGCTCAATTTGGTCAAACAAACCCAACTGACGAAGAAGTTCAAGGAATCGTGGCTAGAGTTTTATCTAACCAAGACGAAGTGAAAAGACTTTCTGAGCAAGTTGTAGCATCTAAAATGTTAGATATTTTCAAAGAAAAAGCTAACCCAACTACTAAAGAGGTTACTTACGAAGAATTTATCGCAGCTTCTTACGGAGAATAAATCTAAGTCTGAAAGTCAAAAGTTTTAAAGCCGAAAGTTAAGAAGTATACTTTTTAAAAATTAAGATTTTATTACAGAAACTGAAAGATAAAAATAATTATATTTGAACGTCAATGGAATTTTTATTCTGTTGACGTTCTTTTTTTGTTTTAGATTTTAAGTTGGTAAATGTTCCTTAGTAAAAAAACTTTAGAACCTTAGCGCCTTAGAATCTTAGCATCTTTAAAAAGAAGACAAATTGGCATCTCTTATAAAAAGGTATGAACTTTGTTTAATTCGTTTTAGTCATTTTCTGACTTTAGATTTTCAAAACTTTATAAACTAAAAATATGAACTACGGTAAAGAATTCAAAAAATTTGCTACAAAGCACCAAGGAGTAAACGCAATGTATTACGATAAAATCGTAGCAGCAATGACACCAACAAACATGACTCCATATATTATCGAAGAGCGTCAGTTGAATATTTCTCAATTAGATGTGTTCTCAAGATTAATGATGGATAGAATTATCTTTTTAGGAACAGGTATCGACGATCAAATCGCTAATATCGTTCAGGCTCAGTTGCTATTTTTAGAAAGCGCTGATGCTTCAAAAGATATTCAAATTTACTTAAACTCTCCAGGAGGAAGTGTTTATGCAGGTTTAGGAATTTACGATACTATGCAATACATCAAGCCTGATGTAGCGACAATCTGTACGGGAATGGCAGCTTCTATGGGAGCGGTATTATTATGTGCAGGAGCAGCAGGAAAACGTTCTGCGTTACCTCACTCAAGAGTAATGATTCACCAGCCATCTGGAGGAGCACAAGGAGTTGCAACAGATATGGAAATCAACTTACGTGAGATGCTGAAATTAAAAGACGAATTATACAACATTATTTCGCACCATTCAGGACAAACTTTTGACAAAGTGCACAAAGACAGTGAGCGTGATTACTGGATGAAAGCAGATGAAGCAAAAGAGTACGGAATGATTGACGAAGTATTAAGAAGAGGATAATTTTTTGTAAGGTTCAAAGTTGCAAAGGAACTAAGGTTCAAAGATTAACTTGTTCCGATAGCTATCGGGATGAAGCAAAATTAAACTTGAAACAAAAAAATAAATATTAAGCTGCAAAGAATTAAGTTTTTAAGTTTTAATTAAATCAAAAAGCTTAGAAACTTAGTATCTTTGCAGCTTAGTAACTTAAATAAAGAATGGCAAAAGTAGTATTAGAATGTTCGTTTTGTGGAAGAAAGAAGCCAGAAACTAATTTATTAATAGCTGGTATCAATGCACACATTTGTGATAAGTGTATTGAACAGGCACACGGAATTGTTTTAGAAGAATTAAAATCTAGCGGAAGCGCAAAACTAGTTGGGGACTTGATCTTAAAGAAACCAAAAGAAATTAGAGCTTTCCTAGATCAATATGTTATTGGACAAGATCAGACTAAAAAAGTAATGTCGGTTGCGGTTTACAATCACTACAAACGTTTAATGCAACAGCAATTGGACGATGAAGTTGAGATTGAAAAAAGCAACATCATTATGGTTGGCCAGACAGGAACAGGAAAAACATTAGTGGCAAAAACTATTGCTAAAATGTTAGACGTTCCTTTGGCTATTGTTGATGCGACAGTATTGACAGAAGCTGGTTATGTTGGAGAAGACGTTGAAAGTATTTTGACTCGTTTGCTTCAAGCGGCAGATTACGACGTAGCGAAAGCAGAAAGAGGAATCGTATTTATTGACGAAATTGATAAAATTGCTCGCAAAAGTGATAATCCGTCAATAACGCGTGACGTTTCTGGAGAAGGTGTTCAACAGGCATTATTAAAGTTATTGGAAGGAACAGTTGTAAACGTACCGCCAAAAGGTGGACGTAAACACCCAGACCAGAAATTTGTTGAGGTGAATACTCAAAATATCTTATTTATTGCTGGTGGAGCTTTTGATGGTGTAGAGCGTATTATTTCAAAACGTTTAAACCGTCAGGCAGTTGGTTACTCAACTTCTAAAAACACTGACAATATTGATAAAGATAATCTGTTGCAATACATCATTCCAAAAGATATTAAAGACTTTGGTTTGATTCCTGAGATTATTGGACGTTTGCCAGTTTTAACGCACATGGATCCTTTGGATAAAGCAACACTTCGTGCAATTTTAACACAACCTAAAAATGCATTGATTAAACAATATCAGAAATTATTCTTAATGGATGATGTTGAGTTTACGATTACAGACGAGGCTTTAGATTTTATTGTAGATAAAGCTTTAGAATATAAACTAGGAGCTCGTGGATTACGTTCGTTATGTGAAGCTATCTTGACAGATGCGATGTACGAACTGCCAACTTCTGACGATATTAGTTTGACAATCGATAAAGAATATGCAGAACATACACTAAGTAAAAACTTATTGAAGCGTATGGAAATTGCTTCTTAATTTATTGAAAATATATTTTCTAAAACCTGTTCATCTTTTGAGCAGGTTTTTTTATTGTCTTTTTTGTTCAGTTTTATGAAATACAAAACTTCTATAATAGCCCTGATCGAAACGGCATCCCCCGATTTAGAAAAACAAGGCTTTTTAGCCGTAGTTTTTGTTTATCGGGAATACAGTGTAGAGCAGGACGAAACGTTCTAATGAAAACGAATTGACCTGCCTCTAAAAATTATTGCACTCTAAACTTTTCGCGATATTCAATAGGTTTCATGCCTACCATTTTATAAAAAACCTTTCTAAACGCTTTTGGATCGTTATAACCTGTTTTTTCAATAATTTCTGAAATCGAAAGTTGGGTTTGTTCTAAATATTTCTTGGAACTTTCTACTCTTATATTCTGTAAATATTCAATAGGAGGAATTCCTGTCACTTGTTTGAAACGGCGTGTCATGTTTCGGGCACTTGTTGGAATATCTTTTGTGATTTCTTCCAGTTTTTCGATGGAATGATATTGGCTTTCAATTTTTTGCTGTAACATGGCCACTAGAGAATCATTGTGTAAATGATTGGGTCTAAAGGTGCTGAAATAACTTTGTTTGTATCGATTCAAATCGATAGAAAATATTTTAGCAATTTTAACCGCCATTTCGTTTCCGCAGAACTTCTGAACCAAAAGAATCAATAAGTGAAAAGTTGAAGTTGATCCGCCACTAGTGTATAAACTTCCGTCTGCTGTTAGAGTTTCTTCTGGTTTTAAATTTACCATAGGAAAAGCTTTTGTAAAAGCACTGCAGGCATCAACATGTGTTGTAGCTAATTTTTCATTTAGTAAACCAGAAGCAGCAAACAAAAAAGCTCCAGTACAAAAACTCGCTAATTCAGCTCCAGCCTTATGCTGTTTTTGCAACCACGGAATAAAACTTTTATTCTTTTTAATCATTTCGCTCATATTATCTGTCGTAAAAGCGGGAATTAAAATTAAGTCTAGAATACTATCCGAAGTTTCAATGGCATTGCTTTTATATCCAAATAAATTTCCTTGATCGGACTGCTCTTGAGATTGAAAAATTATAATTTCGAATGGTTTCTCATCTCCAGCAGTAAGTTTATTCGTGGTTTCGAATACTTCTAATATCGCCGCGATGCTCAGTAATTTATAGTCGTGAGGTACGATTAATCCTAGTTTCTTGCTCATGATTTTTGGTCTTTTGGAATTTCAGTATCTTACAAAAATAATCAAATTGTCTCAAATGCCCCTAAAAATGACTTTTATTGGCATTTTTAAGTAATCTTAAAAAATTAAATTTGTTTTAATTAATTCGTAATTTTATAAAGATGAAAACAAAAATCTTCTTAAATCTTGCTGTAAAAGATTTAAATCGCGCAATATCTTTTTTTAACGAACTCGGCTTTCCAACTAATCCGAAATTTACTAATGACAAAGGAGCTTGTATCGTTATAAGCGAAAGCATCTTTGTGATGCTTTTGGTAAAAGAGTTTTATCAAACTTTTACCAAAAAACAAATTTGCGATTCTACAACAACCAGCGAAGCGCTTATGGCACTTTCTGTAGAAACTCGAGAACAGGTAGATGAAATGATTGAGAAGGCAGTTAAGGCTGGAGGAACAGATTACCAGCAATCTCAAGATTATGGCTGGATGTACCAAAGAACTTTTCTAGATGTAGACGGACATCATTGGGAAGTTTTCTTTATGGATGAAAGTCAGATTCCAGAAAACATGTAATTAAGTAAGAACAAATCAAACGAAAAATAAAATTATTAAAACTTAAAAAATGATAACAATTAAAAAGACCGTTAATGCATCTCTTGACAAAGTTTGGAATTTTTGGAATACTCCAGAACATATTACAAAATGGAGCTTTGCTTCTCCTGATTGGCACACGCCTTATGCAGAAGCTGATTTGAGAGAAGGTGGAAGATTCAAATCGACTATGGCTGCAAAAGACGGAAGTATGAGTTTTGATTTCGAAGGAGAATTTACTTTAGTAAAACCAAACCAAGCGCTTTCGTATGTTATGGGAGACGGAAGAAAGGTTGAAATTACTTTTACAGAAACTGCAGATGGTGTTGAAATAATTGAAAGTTTTGACCCAGAATCACAAAATCCAGAAGAAATGCAGCGTGCTGGCTGGCAGGCAATTTTGGATAATTTTAAAATTTACATTGAGGCTAATTAATTTAGGCTCAAAGTCTCAAAGTGACAAAGGTTCAAAGATTACAAACTTAAATTAGCTTGCATTACTTATATGGTTTAAAAAAGAAGAAATAAATATCTAACCCAACAAAAAAAACAAAAAATGACAAAACAAATATGGTTGAATCTTCCTGTAAAGGATGTGGCAAAAGCGAAAGACTTTTTCTGGAAAATTGGTTTTTCGTTTAATGAACAGCATGATACGCCAAGTTCGACGTGCATGGTTGTAGGTGAAGGACATTTTGTGATAATGCTTTTTGAAGAAATGCTTTTTTCAAGTTTTTCCAAGAACAACATTACAGATACGAATTCAAGTTCGGAAGTCTTGATTTCGATCGACGCAGAAAGCAGAGAAGAAGTTGATGAATTAGCTGAAAAAGTTAAAGAAGCCGGTGGAACTATTTTTGCTCCTCCAGCAGAAAGCCAAGGTTGGATGTATGGCTGTGGTTTTGCCGATTTGGATGGTCATCGTTGGAATATTCTATTTATGGATTTTAGTAAATTACCAGGTTAAGATGGAAAAATTAATATTTAATACTGAGATAAAGGCTTCTAAAGAAAAAATTTGGAAAGTCTTATGGGATGATGAAACTTACCGAAAGTGGACAAGCGCTTTTTGTGAAGGAAGTTACGCTGAATCGAATTGGAACGAAGGGGATAAAATTTATTTTCTAGGATCTAGAGGAACAGGGATGAATAGCCTTATTGAGACTAAAATTCCAAACGAATATATGGCTTTTAAGCATCTTGGCGAAATCAAAGATTTTAAAGAAGTGCCGCCAAATGAGGAAACGGAAAAATGGAGTGGTTCTCTGGAAACATACAGACTGACTCAAAAAGGAGATGTTGTAGATCTTCATGTTGAGGTAGATGTGATTGAAAAACATATTGATTATTTCAAGGATGCCTTTCCAAAAGCGGTAGAATTGATTAAAGAATTGTCAGAGAAGTAAAGCTAGAAGAGAGAGAAAAGAGAATAGAAGAAAGAGAATTTACAATTTACAACTGATAATTAACAATTAAAAACAAAATATCATGGCAACAGCAGTAAATCCATATTTAATGTTTAACGGAACATGCGAAGCAGCATTTCTGTTTTACAAATCAGTTTTTGGCGGAGATTTTCCGTATATCGGAAAATTTAAAGATGCTCCAGCAGAAGAAGGGGAAGTGCTTTCTGAAGAAGCTCAAAATCGAATCATGCACGTATCGCTTCCAATCGGAAGCAGTATTTTAATGGGAAGCGACACGCATCCAAGATACGGCGATGTCGGTTTTGGCGATAATTTTTCGGTTTCTGTTAATGCAGAAAGCAGAGAAGAAGCAGATAAAATCTTCAACGGACTTTCAGCAGGAGGAAAAGTAGAAATGCCGATGAATGACACTTTCTGGGGATCTTATTTTGGAATGTTTAAAGATAAATTCGGCATCAACTGGATGGTGAGTTTTGATAAAAACGAAGGAATGAAATAACATAAAAGTTACGTTATTTTAATAGCGGGACATAATTGTTAAATTACTTTAAAAAGCACATGAAAATGTGCTTTTTTGTTTCAAAAAAACAAAGATTATTCTTTTTTATCAACAAGAGATTGCCGATTTTTGTCGCTTCATAATCAAGAAAGAAAAATGGCAGCAGAAGACAAAGAAATAATCTTATTAAAAGTTTCTGGACACGATAAAATTGGAGTTACAGCAGGATTAACAGCTGTATTGGCAGCATACGACGCTAATATTTTAGATATCGGGCAAGCTGATATTCATGACACGCTTTCTTTAGGAATTTTGTTCGAAATTGCTGCAGGTTCTTCATCCGCACCCGTTTTAAAAGATCTTTTGTTTAAAGCATACGAATTGGAAATCAAAGTAAAATTTATTCCGATTTCTATTGAAGATTATGAAACGTGGGTAAAATCACAATCAAAACAGCGTTATATCATCAATATTTTGGGCGAAAAACTGGCGGCTTCACAATTGTCTGCGGTGACTCAAATATTGTCAGATCAAAATTTAAATATCGATTCTATTATCCGATTAACAGGAAGAACTTCTGTTGTAGAAAAAGAAGAATATCCGCGTTCTTGTATTCAATTGTCTGTAACGGGCGAAATTGTAAACAAGATCATCATGACGGCAAGTTTTATGGAAATTTCCAGAACGCTCAACGTTGACATCTCATTCCAAGAAGATAATATTTACAGAAGAAACCGCCGTTTGGTTTGCTTCGATATGGATTCGACTTTAATTCAAACCGAAGTAATCGATGAGCTTGCAGAATTAAATGGAGTAGGAGATCAAGTGCGAGCTATTACAGAATCGGCTATGAACGGTGAAATTGATTTCAACGAAAGTTTCAAAAAGCGTATGGCGCTTCTGGAAGGTTTAAGCGAAGAGGTTTTGCAAAACGTTGCCGTTAATTTGCCAATAACTCAAGGAGCACACCGTTTGATGAAAGCTTTAAAATACTACGGCTATAAAACTGCAATTCTTTCAGGAGGATTTACATACTTTGGAGAATATCTTCAAAAAGAATTAGGAATAGACTACGTTCACGCCAATCAATTAGAAATAAAAGATGGCAAACTAACCGGTAAATATATCGGTGATATCGTAGACGGTCAGAAAAAAGCAGAATATCTAAAAGCAATTGCAGAAAAAGAAGGAATTCACATCAATCAGACAATTGCAGTTGGAGATGGAGCAAACGATTTGCCAATGCTAAACTTAGCTGGTCTAGGAATTGCTTTCCATGCCAAACCAAAAGTAAAAGAAAGCGCCTCAACTTCAATTTCAAGTTTAGGTCTTGATGGTGTTTTATACTTATTAGGATATCACGATAGATATATCGATATGATGTAGAAGTTTAATTTTGCACAATTTTTGTCATTTCGACGAAGGAGAAATCTTCGCAAGAAACTCGACAAAGATTGGTTTTTCGTTACGGAGCTACTTGTGGAGATTTCTCCTTCGTCGAAATGATATATTAGGTGCAATAAAACAAAACCTCAGTCTTTCAATTAAGATCTGAGGTTTGTTTTATATGGGCATGTCCCGCCAGAAAAAGGCGGGCCGGGCTATCCGTTTCAATCTTTTGTGGCGAACCCCGCCACAAAAGGATTTCCACTTCTATCCCTCATGCGGGTTTAGTGGAATTAATGTTTTTATTCCCTCGATTCCAACTCTCTCTTTATTTCCTTCAAATTCTTCAAATTCAAGAAAAGAATAGGCAATAAAGCAATTGGAACAACACTCATGGCGCTAAAACCTTTCATAAAAATGATAAATATATTAAGGATGAACAGCATAAAAAGCACAACGCAAAAAACGGTATTCACGGTTTTTAATGTCTTCTGATTTTTAATCAGTTCTTCAGTGGTCATTTCGCTGAATTTTGTTTCTTTCATTTTATAAGTTGTTTTAGCACATTTCTTTCAATTGTTCCAAATAATCTCTCTGATTCGAAAGTCTCGGAATCTTATGCTGACCGCCCAATTTATCTCTTTCCTTTAGCCAGTCATAGAATAAATTTTCACGGGCAACATTAACTACCAAAGGATTTAAAGTCATATTATTGTAGCGTTTCGCTTCGTAGTCAGAATTTAGGGTTTGCAAGGTTTCGTCCAGAACTTTTTGGAAAAGACCTACATCAGCAGGATTTTTCTTGAATTCGATCATCCATTCATGTGCACCTTTTTCTTTGTCATGCATAAAAATAGGAGCAACAGTATAATCAATAACTTCTGTTTGAGTAATCTGACACGCTTTTGCAATGGCCTGATCGGTATTTTCAACCATTAATTCCTCGCCAAAAACATTAATATGATGTTTGGTTCTTCCCGTTACTCTAATTCTGTACGGATTTAATGAAGTAAAACGAACTGTATCGCCAATTAAATAACGCCACAAACCAGAATTTGTAGTAATAACAATAGCATAATTTTTATTCAATTCAACATCTGCCAGACGAACCACCTTTTGGTTTGGAGTTCCAAAAGTATCCATCGGAATAAATTCGTAGAAAATCCCATAATCCAGCATTAATAGCAAGTCGCTTGAATTATTTAAATCCTGAATCGCAAAGAAGCCTTCAGAGGCATTGTATATTTCGTAATATCTAAAATCTTTGCTTGGCAATAGTTTTTTGTATTGTTCCCTATATGGAGAAAAACTTACGCCTCCGTGAAAATAAACTTCCAGATTTGGCCAAAGCTCTAATAAGCTTTGTTTGCCTGTATTTTCAAGAACTTTATTCATTAAAACCAGCATCCAAGACGGAACCCCTGCAAAACTGGTTACATTTTCATTTTTAGTTTCGTTGATAATAGCTGCAATTTTCGTTTCCCATTCGCTCATCAGCGAAGTTTTACTGCTTGGCGTACTGCTGAATTCAGCCCAAATTGGCATATTTTCAATCAAAATTGCCGATAAATCTCCAAAGAAAGTATTGTTGTTTTCGTAAATCTGAGAGCTTCCGCCCAAGCGAAGACTTTTTCCCAAAAACAATTCAGAATCTTCATTATTGTTCAAATAAAGACACAAAAGATCTTTGCTGCCTTTATAATGGCAATCTTCTAGAGCTTCGTTACTTACTGGAATAAATTTGCTTTTGGCATTTGTAGTTCCACTTGATTTGGCAAACCATTTAATAGGTGTTTCCCAAAAAACATTTTGTTCGCCCAAACGTGTGCGCTCAATAAGCGGCTGCAATTCTTCGTAAGTTGCAATTGGAACCCTTTCTGCAAAAGTTTGATATGAATTTATAGACGAGAATTCATATTTTTTTCCAATAACTGTATTTTCAGATGCCGTCAATAAGTTGTGCAATAATTCTTCCTGAACTTCATTAGGGTATTTTAAAAAAAGCTCTATTTGGTGAATCCTTTGTTTTAGGACCCAAGATGCAAACGAATTGATAATAGATAAAGGCATGAATCTGTTTTTTAGTTAACTGATTTTAGGTTTTAAATCTCACAATCTTTGTAAAACAAAAAACTTAAAATTTGAATATCGAGAGACAAATAGTAACTTTGTCTTCATATCAAAAATAGTATTTTTTTGTAAAAAACAATTCGATTTGTAGCAAAGATTCTATCTAAAAAGTCGAATTTTAACACAAAAAACTTTAAATCTTTTGATGGATCTAAATCAGCAATTATAAATAAAAATACGAATGCAATATCAAGGCGTACTGACAAAAATGCAAACTGAACTTGGAAGTCCAATTCAATATTATTTGGTTTTCGAAGATAGTTTCTTAAATGTGAATCAATTATTAGACAAAGAAATTGAAATCAATTTTGTAGGCTGTCAATGCTTGAATTGCGGTAAAAAGAAAAAAATATACCGACAAGGTTTTTGTTACGAATGTTTTTATTCGAGTCCGGCTGTAGGAGATTGGATTATGAGGCCAGAATTGAGTACGGCGCATTTAGGAATTGCAGACCGAGATTTAGAGTACGAATCAAAAGCACAGCTACAGCCTCACATTGTTTATCTAGCTTCGGCGAGCGAGATAAAAGTTGGCGTAACCCGTAAAGCGCAGATTCCGACAAGATGGATCGACCAGGGTGCTTCTCAAGCGATTGCAATTGTTGAGGTCCCAAACCGATATCTGGCTGGAATAACAGAGGTGGCACTAAAAGACCATTATACTGACAAAACTAATTGGAGAAAAATGTTGCAAAACTCTGTTGAAAGTTTTGATTTAATTACTGAGAAAGCTAAAATCGAAAGTTTAATTCCAGCAGAAGTTAGAGATTATTTTTATGCTGAAAAAAATGATGTTTACGATCTTCAATACCCAGTTTTAACCTATCCTGCAAAAGTGAATAGTTTAAACTTAGATAAGACACCTTCTTTCAGTGGAAAATTAACTGGAATTAAAGGCCAGTACTTATTATTTGAAAATGGAACAGTTTTTAATGTCCGCGGTTCTGAAGGTTATGTGGTTACTATAGACGTCTAGGTTTATTGGGAATTTGTCGATATTTTTTACGTAACTATCTATTAATTTGTTGGTTAAGTTAATATTTGTTGTAATTTTAACTTAATTCCAAAAACAAAAAATGTAAATATTGATACATTTGATTACAATTTTGTAACAAATGCTTATTGGAAGAATTTATTTTTAGAAAATAAAAGAAGGTAGATTTGAAACTGCCACTGTTTCTAAAATTAATTAAGATTTATAATCGTAAATTATTCCACAAATGAGTGTTCTAAATAAATTAAATGTGCACAGACGTAGCATAATGCGGAGTCTCACAAAGAATGTTGGGAAGGCAAATATGCAGGACGATTTTATTTTGGTCGATAAGAACGAAATCAAAAAAGTTCTTATTTGCAGACCAAACGGAAGGTTAGGAAACCTCTTATTGATTACGCCACTCGTTCAGGAAGTGTCTGAAATGTTTCCAAATTGTAAAATTGATTTATTTGTAAAGGGTACATTAGCTCCCATTATTTTTGAAAAATATGATAGCGTCGATAAAATAATTCATTTGCCCAAAAAGCCTTTCAAAAGTTTAGTGGAATACTCAAAAGTTTGGATTTCATTAAAAAAAGCACACTACGATCTCGCAATTAATGTAGATCAAAACTCCTCTTCGGGCCGATTGGCGGTTCAATTTTCAAATGCAAAATATAAGTTTTTTGGCGATTCTGATGAAGAAGTAGAATCAGCAGAACAAAAAAATGATTTTGAGCACATCGCAAAATACCCCGTCTATAATTTTCGAAATTACTTATCAAAACTAAGATTGCCAACAAATAGCAATAAAATAATTGCTCCTATAGATCTTAAATTATCTGCTTCTGAAATTACTGAAGGCAGAAAAATATTGAAAGAACTGACAAATAACGATAAAAAAACGATTGGCATTTTTACTTACGCGACAGGAGCAAAATGTCTTTCAGAAGAGTGGTGGGAGAAATTTTATTCTCAGCTTACTGCAGAGTATAAAGATTATAATATTATTGAAATTCTCCCTGTAGAAAATGTATCTCAAATTGGATTTAAAGCGCCAACATTTTATAGTAAAGATATTCGCGAGATAGGATCGGTTATTGCAAATGCAGAATTGTTTATTGGTGCCGATAGCGGAATTATGCATTTATCGAGTGCTGTACATACACCAACTATCGGACTATTTTCTGTTTCTAATTTGAAAAAGTACGAACCTTATGATAATTGCAGCATTGGCATAGATGTAAATCTCTACACGAAAAAGAAATACATAAAAACGATAAATACAATTTTGAATAACGGCAGATTGAATGGTTTGTCAAAAGCAATATAAAAACAAAAAATCCTGTTCAAAATGAACAGGATTTTTTTTAAAGATTCTAAGATTCTAAGATTCTAAGTTTTTTTAGCTTTGAGAAACTCAGAAACTTAGAACCTTAGCATCTCAGCAGCTCAATTAAGGATTTTTCTTCTTAAACAATCCGTTCAATAAATCACTTGCTTTTTTGGTTACTTCCTGAGTTTTTTGCTCTTTTTCAGTTTTAGCAGCCTGAGTTGTATCTTTTGCTTTAGTGTTTTTGTTGATTAAATCAGTAAGCGCTGAAGTACCTTTTTGAGTCAGTTTATCTTTCTGTTGATTTACCAATTGTGTAGTCAAATTGCTCACCGCAGCTTTCATATCTGTACTGATTTTAGGATTTGAAAAGTTACCCGTTAAAGAAGCATTGATTGGAATATTATCCAGTTTTGCAGCATCTGCAGGAGACATTTTTGCAATTAAGTTGTTTGCTTCTGTTCCTAAATATTTAGCAGGAACATCAAACTTGATCGTATAATTCATCGTTTGGTCAAAACCATGAGTTCCTCCAATAGTCGCTTTTATGTCTTGATATTTTATGTCAAATGGTTTTACATTTACTTTCCCGTTATCAAAAGTCAATGCCATTTTCAAATCATTCAGATTCAATTTGTTTAAATCTAGAAACTTCACATTTGAAGTAAGCGAATTTAAAACAGTTGAGTTTTTAGCATTTACAGTAGTCGATAACAACTGGCCTAATAAATCTCCAGAAATCGATTTAAGATCTGGAGTCAATTCTTTGGCATCTAAATTACCATTTAATTTAATGGTCGAATTCAGTTTTCCGTTAATGATTCCGGCAATTGGCGCAATTTTTTTCATCATATCCAATTGTGTAAAAGTCTGTGCAATATCAACTTGATTGAAACCTAAATTCATATCAAAAGTTGGCACTTTTTCTTTTGTAGAAACTGCTCCATTAAGACCAATTTGCCCTCCGAAAATGTTTGTTTTAAAGTTTTCAAGAGTTGCTTTTTCATCTTTAATAAGCAATCTTCCAGAAACATCTTTTAGTTTCAGATTGTCATATAAAACCGTTGTTGCTTTTGCGTTCAATGTACAGTTTAAGAAAGCAGGAATCTTCATTGCATCAGCTGGTTTTGCTGGAGTTTTGGTTTCTTCTTTAGCAGGTTCGCCAGCAGTCATGAAATCATCAACAGCCAATTGGTTCGAACTCATATTGAAGTTTCCTTTCAGTTCTTGTTTTTTAAACATAAAACCATAGAAATTCTCTAAAACTCCGTTAATGCTGATATCACTTTTTCCAGTTGTAGCATCAAACTGTTTTAAGTTAATTCTGCTCGGATTGAATTCAACCATCGCCGTGCTGATGTTCATCGATTTATTGTTCTCATCAGTATATTTAAATCCTGACAAACTCATTGTACCAGCATTTTTAATGTTTTGGTATTGGCTTTTTTCTACAGAAGCCATATCAAAATTGGTAGTAACATCTGCTTTTAAAATACCTGCCAAAGGTTTATCCATTTTAATTGGATATGCTTTTGAAAGATTCGCTAGGTTGATTGTTCCTTTTAAAGCCGCATCAACAATAGGATTGACAGTAATGTTTTTAATATTCGCTTTAGCGTTAAAAACATCTTGATCGATTCTAAAAGATAGCTTATCTAGGTTTACATAAGTATCATTCAAAATTCCAGTTTCGTTGATGATTTTCGTGTCAATTACAATATTTTGAACTGATTTTGGAAGGTTTGGATATTGGAAGGAAGCATTGTTTGATGCAATTTCAATATTAAATTTAGGTACAGTTGTATCTGTAAGTTCTCCTTTTGCAAAACCATTTACGGTAAAATCTCCAGTTGTTTTTACGCCATCTAAACCAGCAGCGTACGCCGAAGGAATTAAGCCTAAGAAATTGGTAAAAGAAGAAGTAGGAGTTTTAAACTTTAAGTCGTAAATCTGAGCTTTCTCAGCCATTTGGATGAATCCGTCAAATTCTAAAGGCAATTGATTGATTAAAGCTTTGTTTTCTTTGAAAGTATATTTGCTTTTCTCTAAATCAATTCCAAGAACAGCGTCTAAAGTTAGTTTCACATTTTTCATGTAATTCATTTTATCCATGTCCAATGAAACTTTTGCTGTAGATTTTGTAGTTAAATCTAATTTTGAATTGGTGAAATCTCCAGTTCCTTCGTGGTTTAAACTGTCAATTACCATTTTAATTTTAGAACCTTGATCGATATATCTAAAAGTAAAATTCTCGATTTTATAGTTTTGAATTTTCAATGCAAGTGGTTTGCTTGCTTCGTCTTTCTTATCTTCTTTTTTGTCTTTTAGAGCAATATCGAAGTTTCCGACACCATCTTTATTGAAGATAATATTTACTAATCCGTTTGTAGAGCTAATTCCCTGAATGCTTAAAGGCTCTTCTTTTCCTTTGAAAAGCTCTTTAATGCTCATTTTTAAATTCAATTCTCCTAATGAAACCAAAGTGTCGCCTTCAAAAGGAGCTTTATTGATGATAACTAATTTCTCGATTCCAACCGTTGCGTTTGGAAAATTCTTAAACAAACTTAAATCAGCATCTGTAAAACTTACTTTAGCATCAACACTTTCGTTGATGGCTTCGACAATTTTAGCCTTAATCTGGTCTTTAAACAAAAACGGAATGGCAAATAATGCGGCAACAAATACCACAAGAACTATGGCACTTATTTTTAGAATTTTTTTTAGCATATAAATAGATTTGAGGGTTTACATTTTTAAAATAGACTCCTGCAAAAATAGTTTTTTTTACTAGAGTTTGAAGATAAAGTTTTCTTAATTATGTAAGAAATTTATTAAAATTGTTAAATAAAAAAATCCGTTGAGAACTATTTTCAAAACGGATTTTTTAGGGTGTTTATTTTATCACTTCTCAATAAAAGAGACAATCTTCTCAACTAAGACTTCAGAAATTGGAAGTGTTTCATTATTGTAGCTAGCCATATTGTCTTCCTGATTGCCATCAATAATTTTCATAATATGGTTCATCTTGTCAATAATTTGCAAATCTGCATTTTTGTTGGCTTGCTTTAAATTCTCGGCATCTTTTACCGCAATCTGAATATCATTGTTTCCTTGCACGATTAAAACAGGAATAGTAAGCTTTTGTATTTCGGTTTGCGGATTGTATTTAAACCACGAAATCAGATAAGGCTGAACACTTGGTCTGAAAAGAGAATTCAGCATTGGATCAACTTTCTTGACTTCAAATCCGTTTTTTAAGCTATCGATAATCGGAAAAGTCATGTCATTAAGCTGTTTCATTGACTTTGCTCCAATCTGTGTTTTTAGAATTTGATCTGCAGGTTCGCCTGCGCCTGCAATCGAAACAAACTTATCCGCTTTTGGACTGGCAACCATTCCTATTAACGAACCTTCACTGTGACCGATTATAATTATTTTAGAAAAACGTTTGTCTTGTTTTAAATAATTAATCCAGCTTTTGGCATCTTGAATGTAATTTTCAAAAACCAAACTGCTTTCAGATCCTCCTGCTGCTTTACTTTCTCCAATTGCCCTTTTATCGTAACGTAAAGATGCAATTCCGTTTTTTGCCAGAGCTTCTGCCAGCATTTTTAACGAATTGTTTTTCATCATCGGATTATTTCCGTTTCTGTCCGTTGGGCCAGAACCAGCAATGATCAAAGCAACCGGAAACTTTTTGGTTAAATCTGGAGTTGTCAACGTACCAAAAATCTGATCGTTATTTATTTTTAAAATCGCTGGCGTTTCCTTAAACGTGATTTCTTTTTTGGTTTGGGCGTTTAAGAAACTCCAAAACAAAACCGTTAGAAAAAGAATTACTTTGTTCATCTTTTAATCCAATTAATAAATATTGATTCCGTAAGGCAATATGGCTTGTATTCCTTTTTGTTTTTGGAATTTTTTCACCTGTTCAATAAGAAGATAATTCTCTTCTCCAATTTCTTCTTTTATAAATGCCTCTTTCGATTTTGCAAAAGGGAGATTACCCAATAGATCGTTTAAGGTTTTTTCATATTCAGGATAATTTTGAGTGCTGTATTTTTTTACTTTAGCGATTTTTGCAGCTTCAGCAATCGCATCATTCAAGCCGCCGATTTTATCCACTAAACCAATTTTTAAAGCTTCAGTTCCAGACCAAACTCTACCTTGAGCAATAGAATCAACTTGTGCAAAAGACATTTTACGGCCTTCAGCAACATGGCTTACAAATGTGTTATAAATTTTTTCAACTCCTTCTAAAGTAAACGCTTTGAATTTTTCATCAACTGGTAAAAACGGACTGTAGTTTGCAGAATTCTCATGCGTTTTGACCTGTTCAGAATTGATTCCTAATTTATTAGCCAATGGGCTAAAGTTTGGCAACATTCCGAAAACTCCAATAGAACCTGTGATGGTATTGTTTTCTGCAAATATTTTATTAGCGTTACAAGCAATATAATAACCACCCGAAGCGGCATAATTACCCATAGAAACTACAACAGGCTTAACTTTTTTAGTAATTTCGATTTCTCTCCAAATTAAATCAGATGTTAATGCGCTTCCGCCTGGGCTGTCAATTCTAAGAACGATCGCTTTTACATCGTCATTTTTTCTTGCTTCTTGCAAAGAACGTCTCATTGAACCTTCTCCAATCGTATTTACATCACCTTCACCGCTTCCAATTTCGCCTTGAGCGTAAATAATAGCAATCTGATCTGTCGCAGTATTAGCTAAAGCTGTTGTTACGTGATTTTGAGTATAATCTGAGATTGAAATTTTGTTGTAATCTTCGTCTTTGTCTACTTTCAGCGCTTTTCTAATCGCATCATGATAAACATCTTCGTAAGCAATGATATCAACTAAATGCTGTTGTTTGGCCATTTCTGGAGTTCTTGCCAAAAGTCCGTTTGCAATTTCGTTTAGTTTAGGAAGCGGAATATTTCTGCTTTTTGAAATATCAGCAGAAACTATTGACCAGATAGAGTTCAAAAGTGCAGTGATTTGTTCTCTATTGGCATCACTCATTTTATTTTCTAAGAAAGGTTCAACGGCACTTTTATATTTTCCATGGCGAATAACTTCCATGTGAATGCCTGATTTATCCTGAAAATCTTTGAAAAACATAACTTCAGAAGAAAGACCTTTAAAATCTAAATCTCCCGCTGGATTTATGTAAATTGTATTAGCTACAGAATTTAAATAATATTCTTTTTGAGAATAAGTATTGGCATAAGCCCAGACAAATTTTCCAGATTTTTTAAAGCTCTCTAAGGCGTTTCTTAAATCTTTATATTGTGCAAGACCAAGAGAAGATTCGTCATTTAAAATCGAAATTCCTTTGATGTTATCATCTGTTTTTGCCGCTTCGATAGCATTAATAACATCGGTCAGACCAATGCCTTTTTTGTCTGAAAAAACAGTTACCCACGGATCTTTGTATTTTCCTGCGTAATCGTTTTTAATTTCTTTTAAGTTCAATTCGATAACCGAATCAGATTTGACAGAAACTGTGTCGTCTCCACCAAAAATGGCTCCGATAAAGATTACTCCAAAAAAGAAGAGCATAATAAAAACAAAAATACCAATTACTGTGGCAATTACATTTCCTAAAAACTTCATATGTATATTTTTTTAATAAGTAGCGAAAAAGGGCAAAATGTTACAAATTAGACATCTAAATTTAGGATTGGATTTGAGACGTCGTTTCACAAATATATTGGTTAATTCTAAAATAGTTTTAGTTAATTTGCATTAATTATGAAATTACAGCATCAAGTCGTTTTATCGATAGGCAGCAACCAAGGCAGCAGACTAGAAAACATTCAGAAATGTATTGATTTAATACACCAAAATGTGGGAACTGTCATTCAGGTTTCAAAACTTTACGAGACTCCTGCATGGGGTTTTGAGAGTGATGCTTTTTATAATTGCGCACTTCTTTTGCATACCTATTCATCTGCACAAAAAATACTCAATCAGATTTTAAAAGTCGAAAAGGAACTGGGAAGAATCCGCTTGAATCAAGAAGGATATCAATCTAGAATTATTGATGTTGATTTAATTGCTTTTGATGCAGAAATAATTGATACAGAAAAACTTCAGGTTCCGCATCCATTAATGCAAAATAGAAATTTTGTTTTACTGCCAATGCAAGATTTAAAGTTAAATTGGGAACATCCAATTTTGCAGAAAACAGTTTCAGAATTGATTGCCATTACTCCAGACGACAGTGTATGTACAGTTGTTCAGGATCTGAAAAGTCCGATAGGAGAAATTCCGTTAAACCAATTTAATTATGTTGCTTTTGAAGGCAATATTGGAGCAGGAAAAACTACTTTGGTGCATAAAATTGCAGAGGATTTTAATGGGAAAACAGTTTTAGAAAGATTTGCTGATAATCCGTTTCTTCCAAAGTTTTACAAAGATCAAAGCCGATATGCGTTTCCTTTAGAAATGTCTTTTTTAGCAGATCGCTATCAGCAGTTAGCCGATGATTTGGCGCAATTTGATTTGTTTAAAGATTTTATTGTTGCCGATTACCATATATTTAAATCTCTGATTTTTGCTAAAATAACGCTTGCAGAAGATGAATATCGTTTGTACAGAAATCTATTCGATATTATTTACAAAGAAATGCCAAAGCCAGACTTGTATATTTATTTATATCAAAATACAGATCGCCTTCTTCAAAATATCAAAAAGCGCGGAAGAGTTTATGAACAGAATATTGAAGCTGCTTATTTAGAAAAAATCAATAACGGCTATTTGGAATACATAAAATCTCAAACCGATTTGAATGTTTTAATCATTGATGTTTCTGACCGTGATTTTGTGAAGAAACACGAAGATTATCTTTATATCTTGAATGAAATTAAGAATAAAACAGCTTCTTAAAATTTATATTATTCCGAGTTGTTTTCTAAGTTTTGCAGATAATTTTTCCTGAACAAGACGATAAGACTGCTGAATGTATTTTTCCCATTCTGATTTTTTCATTCTTGTAATATCATCAATTAAAACCCATTTGTATTTGGCAACATAAGGCGCAGGTTTAAATCCAGGTTTATGGCTCATTTCTTCAAATTCTTCATCCAAAACTTTAAATGAAGCAGAAGTGGGATTTTGGTCAAGCCCAACAACACAATACATTTTTGAACCCACAGAAAATACTAGGTCGTGTTCCCATTTTATATCTTCGGTTGTACCTGTTAGTTTTTGACAGATTTCTCGAATGGTTTCTATATTCATATTATCTTTTTAATGTAAAATGTCCTCTTAATACCGGCATTGAATCATCGACTTTTAGAGCATACCAATAATCAGATGCAGGAAGCGGAACTTGTTTAAAAGTGCCATCCCAGCTCATTTTGAAACGGCTTAACTGCGCGACTAATTTTCCGTAGCGATCAAAAATTGTAACGACAGCTTGAGGGTAATTTTCCATTCCAGTAACTTCCCAAACATCATTGTAAGAATCATTGTTTGGAGTAAAAAATGCAGGAAAAACAAGTACTACAAATTGTTTTTCAGTTTCAGGGCATCCTTTTGCTCTTGCGTAAGCGGTTTGCAATCCACCAGGGACATCGTAAAAAACTGTTGAATCTTGGTAGTGGACACCATCAACAGAATACTCAAAGTAATCTTCTTCTTTTACAGGATAAATAATGGCTCTTGTTCCTTCAACATCAACGCGTGCAATTTGAGGAATCATATGTTCTTCAACCGTAATTGTTTTTGTGTTCGAACAGCCTTCCGGACTTGTTACAAGTACAGTATATTTACCTCCTTTGCTAACCGTAATTTGCTGAGTAGTTTCATTAGCATTTGACCATAAATAACTCATTCCAGAAACTCCCGCATCTAATGTTATCGATTGAAACTGGCATAGAGTCAAGGTTTCGTCTGTAACGGCTGGAGGGGTATAAATTACAATATTTACTGGAGTTCTGGTCGGATTATTACATCCGTTATTTGAAGCTTCGGCATAATAAGTAGTATTGGATGAAATTGTGGGAGTTGTAAAGGTTGTTCCTTGAAAAACGCTTGTTCCTCCAGTTGCCGAAGTAAACCAATTTATGATCCCAACATTTGAAGTTGCTTTAATCGTTAGAGTTCCTGGACCGCAATTTGTATAAGTGTCTTTTTCTGTTACTGGAATTGTAGGAGTGGCATATACATTTGCTTTTACTGATTTTCGGTTAGATTCGCAGCCAGCATCAACATAATAAGTTGTAGTTGCATTTATTGTTGGCGTAGTATAAGTCGGGCCTGTTGCCAATAAATTTCCTCCAACAGCAGCATCAAACCATCTAATTGTTGATCCGGCAGTTGCAGTTGCATTAAAGGTAAAGCTTCCAGAATCGCAAACCGGTGTTGGATCAATAGCTGGAGTTGCTACAGGAATAGTGATTTTGGTGCTTGCAGCAATTTGTAACGTGGGCTCTCCTGGCATTCCACCATATTCCACCACATAGCCTTTTGGCTGATAATTACCACTGGTGTCTCCTGTATTTGATAAATCATTCCAAGACCCCCTTATTCCAACACCAGGCTGAGTGATGTGGGCGTAATCTTCATCGCCTTGTTGGTTAGGTTCGCCTGTATTCCAAAACGCATAATTTGGTGTCGAGCCATTTGCATTTCCGTTCCAAAAAATAGTTCCAGCTTCAGGGCCAGTAACCCATTTCCAGACACCTTCAGTTTCAGCATCGCTACCTCCAATCCATCCAGTTCCAGAAGCTTGCTCACCAATTAGTTTTGCTTCATCAGCAGATAAAATTGTCGCTAAATAACCTTGAAGACCATAGTAAGTACTAGTTGCTGCTAAATCTCGAGCGCTTGTCCAAGTTACACCCACATTTGGTATAAAGAGATAGTAATGTCCAGTAGATGCCAAATAATTAGCTTGTCCTATTGTAATAGAAAAAGTTCTTGTGCCACTAGCTGTTGCAGAAGAGTTGGTAAATACAACATCCTTTACTGCTGAAACAAAATCATCATAAGGAGTGTCAGAAGTAGTTGTTCCAGACAATCTTAGCTTTCCGGAAGTAGCGTCCCAACTGGTTACAATATTAGGATGCAAGGTCGGATTTTTTAGCTCTAATCGGTCAAAGCCATTTGAATATCCAGAGGAAATCTGAATGTAAAGCACCTGTGCTCCATTTTCAGCAACATCGTGATCAATTCTAAAATCTGTTACAATATTAATTGATGTTTGAGGACAGTAAAGTTGATCTCCTTGCGCAATAAGTTTAGGTGGATCAATTGCAAAACTGGTTTTCTTTTGTTTCTTTACTTTTGATTTTATGTTGGGTTTTGAGAAGTGTGCATTCTTTTTGTTAAAAGTTTTTGTATTTTCGTTTGCATTGGAAAAATTAAAACTTAAAACAGAAAATAAAAGAGAAATGGTTGCTAATTTGATATTCTTCATTCGCTAAAAATATCAATTAATTGAGAATAAAAAAATAAATTTTTATTCAGGCCAGTTTATTTTTTGAAATAAATCCCAGACAACAATTCCGGCACTTACAGAAATATTAAGAGAGTGTTTTGTTCCCAGTTGAGGAATTTCAATGCATCCATCACAGATCGCAACAGCTTGTTGTGATACGCCATAAACCTCATTACCAAAAACTAAAGCATATTTTTGACCTTTTTCGATTTTGAAATCTTGAAGAAAAATCGCACTTTCGACTTGCTCAATAGCCATAGTCAAAACATTTTCTTTTTTTAGATTTTCAATCACTTCCAAAACATTCTCATGATGTTCCCAAGCAACAGTTTCGGTTGCACCGAGAGCGGTTTTATGAATTTCTTTGTTTGGAGGAGTTGCAGTAATACCACATAAAATTATTTTTTCAATCAAAAACGCATCAGCTGTTCTAAAAACAGAACCAATATTGTGCAGACTTCTAATATCATCTAAAACTAAGATTAAAGGAGTTTTCTCCGATTTTTTAAAATCTTCAATTGATTTACGGTCTAGTTCGCTGTTTTCGAGTTTTCTCATTGTTTTTGAATTGTAGTCATAAAAAAAGCTTCCAAAGATAAGGAAGCTTTTTCATTATTTTAAATGTTTTTCAGATTAGCTTTTTACTGGATCTGGTAAAACAGTACCTTTAATAGTAAGGATTTTTGTTGGTTGTCCTTCTGCGTTAGAAGTAACAGTTACAGTTTTTGTAAAAGCACCAACTCTGTCAGTAGCATATTTTACACCAATAACACCTTTAGCTCCTGGAGCGATTGGTTCTTTTGGAGTAGTTGGAACAGTACATCCGCAAGATCCTTGAGTGTTTGTAATGATTAATGGTTTAGTTCCGTTGTTAACAAAAACAAACTCACGTTTTCCATCAGCATTGTGTGCGATAGTTCCGTAGTCAATAGTTTCAGTTTCAAAAAGCATTCCTGCTCCTTCTACTTTAGCAACTTTAGCTGCTTTAGCTTTTTTAGTTGTTTGTGCATTTGTAACTGTGATACCAGCAACAGCCAACATAGCGAATAAAATTATTTTTTTCATCTTTAAGGGTCTTTTTTTAAATGATAAACAAAGCTATGTAAAATTCTTAAATCAGTAACTAAAAATATCTTAAAATATTTTAATTTTTGAAGCTTTCGATATGCCGCCAAAAAATCATAAATTCGCTGTCTTAATTTTTCATTTAAAAATATAATAATTTGGCAGCTAAAGAGAAAGTGGTGAAGGAAACACCTTTAATGAAACAGTACAACGAGATCAAGGCTAAATATCCTGATGCATGTCTGCTTTTCAGAGTAGGAGATTTTTATGAAACCTTTGGAGAAGACGCCATTAGAGCTTCAAAAATTTTAGGGATAACCTTAACTAAAAGAGGAGCAGGGTCTGATACCGAAACAGCATTGGCTGGGTTTCCGCATCATTCTGTAAATACTTATTTGCCAAAATTGGTAAAGGCCGGACTTCGTGTGGCAATCTGCGATCAGCTGGAAGATCCGAAAATGACTAAAACTATTGTAAAAAGAGGTGTAACGGAGCTTGTGACTCCAGGAGTTTCTCTGAACGACGAGGTTTTACAGTCAAAGTCAAACAATTTCTTAGCATCGGTTTATTTTGCTAATAAAAATATCGGAATTTCATTTTTAGATGTTTCTACAGGAGAGTTTTTAACGGCTCAGGGAAATGCAGAATATATTGATAAGTTATTGCAGAACTTCAATCCGAGTGAGGTTTTGGTTCCAAAGAATAATAAAAATGATTTCAAAACTGCTTTTGGAGAAGATTTTCATAGTTTTTTCTTAGAAGATTGGATTTATAAAGAAGACTATGCCTTAGAAACCTTGACAAAGCATTTTCAGACAAATTCCTTAAAAGGATTTGGTGTTGAAGAATTAAAAGAAGGAATTATCGCTTCTGGGGCGATTCTGTATTATCTGTCAGAGACACAGCATAATCGCGTGCAACATATCACGGCAATTCAGCGTATTGCGGAAGATGCTTATGTTTGGATGGATCGTTTTACGATAAGAAACTTAGAATTATATCACAGCTATAATCCAAATGCAGTGACGCTTTTGGATGTGATTGATAAAACACTTTCTCCAATGGGAGGTCGTTTGTTAAAACGATGGCTGGCTTTGCCTTTGAAAGATGCAAATAAGGTAAAAAGCCGTCATGAAGTTGTGGCTTATTTAAAGTCAAACCCTGAAATTCTTCATAATATCCAATATCAAATCAAACAGATTTCAGATTTAGAACGTTTGATTTCTAAAATTGCTGCAGGAAAAGTTTCTCCTCGTGAAATTGTGTATTTAAAGGAATCTTTGGATGCTATTATTCCGATTAAAACACTTGCGCTGGAAAGTCCGCAAGAAGCTGTAAAAGTGATTGGAGACAGTTTGCATGCTTGTGATCTGCTTCGCGAAAAAATTAAAACTACTTTAAATCAAGATGCGCCAGTTGCCATTTCAAAAGGAAATGCGATAGCGGCAGGAATAAATGAGGAATTAGATGAATTGCGTTCTATTTCAACATCAGGAAAAGAATTTTTAGAAGGGATCGAAAAACGTGAATCTGAAAGAACTGGAATTTCGTCATTGAAAATTTCTTTTAATAATGTTTTTGGATATTATATCGAAGTTAGAAATACGCATAAAGATAAAGTTCCAGAAGAATGGATTCGTAAACAAACTTTGGTAAATGCAGAACGTTACATTACAGAAGAATTAAAAGAATACGAAACCAAAATTTTAGGAGCAGAAGAAAAAATCTATAAAATAGAAAGTGAACTTTTTGAGCAATTAGTAGCTTGGATTTCAACTTATATCAAACCAGTTCAAATGAACGCGTATTTGGTTGCGCAATTGGATTGTTTGTGCTCTTTTACGCAAATGGCTGTAGAAAACCAATATGTGCAGCCTGAAATCGATGATACATTTGAATTAGATATTAAAAACGGAAGACATCCTGTAATTGAAAAACAATTGCCTGTTGGAACTCCATATATTGCAAATGATGTTTTCTTAGATAGAGAAACGCAGCAGATTATTATGATTACGGGGCCTAACATGTCGGGTAAGTCGGCAATTTTAAGACAAACAGCTTTAATTGTGCTTCTGGCTCAAATGGGAAGTTTTGTTCCTGCTGATAGTGTTAGAATGGGAATTGTCGATAAGATTTTTACCAGAGTTGGAGCTTCTGATAATATCTCGATGGGTGAATCTACTTTTATGGTCGAAATGAATGAAACTGCTTCTATTTTGAATAACCTATCAGATAGAAGTTTGGTGTTGCTGGATGAGATTGGAAGAGGAACGAGTACTTATGACGGAATCTCAATTGCGTGGGCAATTGCGGAATTCTTGCACGAACATCCAGGAAGAGCTAAAACGCTTTTCGCAACGCATTATCATGAGTTGAATGAAATGACGGAATCGATGCCAAGAATCCAGAATTTCAATGTGGCGGTAAAAGAATTAAAAGATACTGTTCTTTTTGTTAGAAAGCTGGTAAAAGGAGGAAGCGCGCATAGTTTTGGAATTCACGTGGCAAAAATGGCCGGAATGCCTCAGCTGGTTATTTCGAAAGCGCAAAAACTTTTAAAGAAATTAGAAAAGAATCATTCTAGCGATGCTTTGAACGGAATAAAATCGGCAAATGAAGAAATGCAGATGAGTTTCTTTAATCTGGATGATCCTTTGTTAGAAGAGATAAAAGAAGAGATTCTGAATCTCGATATTAATGCCATTACACCAGTAGAAGCATTGATGAAACTGAATGAGATCAAAAGAATGCTGGTTAAAAAATAAAATTCAAAAATTTTTCGATTTTAAACTTTAGGTTATCAGAACGTTATAAAATAAGTCGATTTTTTTTTGAAAAAACGCTTGTGTAATTGAATAAATGTCCTAAATTTGCACTCGCAATACGAAACAAATGAAGTGTTGCAGTTCTTAGTAAAATTTAAAAATGCGAAAATAGCTCAGTTGGTAGAGCGCGACCTTGCCAAGGTCGAGGTCGCGGGTTCGAGCCCCGTTTTTCGCTCTAAAACCATACAATGCTCGGATGGTGAAATTGGTAGACACGCTGGACTTAAAATCCAGTGAACAGCAATGTTCGTGCGGGTTCAAGTCCCGCTCTGAGTACTAAAGCCTCTTCTTTTGAAGAGGCTTTTTTTATTTGCAGACTTGCGGATAATAAATTTACGCAGTAAATTTATTAGAATCTCAGAATCTCAGAATCTCAGAATCTCAGAATCTCAGAATCTCAGAATCTCAGAATCTCAGAATCTCAGAATCTCAGAATCTCAGAATCTCAGAATCTCAGAATCTCAGAATCTCAGAATCTCAGAATCTCAGAATCTCAGAATCTCAGAATCTCAGAAATCTAAAATCAACAATCTAAAATCTAAAATCTAAAATTAATAAATGGGTGCTTTTGTGATCAGCAGGCGGTTTAATGATGAATATAAATTTACTTTTACTTCGCGAAAGGGGAAAGTGATTTTTACGAGTTTGAGTTATGAATTGAGGTTTGAATGTGAAGAGGATATTGAGAGGTTTAAAGCAAATATTGATCTTGCGAAATTTTTGAAATTTAAAGGTTCTGGCGGGAAGTATTTTTTTAAATTGATGTTGGGTGATGTTCACTTTGCTACAAGTCGAAAATACAGTACAGAATTGCTTTTGCAAAAAGGAATAAAAGAAATTGTAACATATTCTTCCAGATCGGAGATTTTGGATTTTTCTTCGAGTGAGTCAATTTTTGGTGATGAAGAGCTTGAAGAGGAAATGGAAGAAGCTGCGGAGTAGAAAAAAGATATGGGTAATAAAAAAAAGCGTTTGTAAATACAGACGCTTTTTTATTGTTCTGGATTAATGAAAAAAAATTAATCGCAAAAAAAAAACCATCTAAAAGATGGTTTTAAAATCGTTAGAACTTAGGTTCTAATTATTTTTTTACTTCTTCTACTTTAGCAGCAGCAGAATCAACTTTAGCAGCAGCAGAATCAACAGTTGCAGCAGCAGAATCAACAACAGCAGCAGCTGAATCAACAGCAACAGCAGTAGAATCTACAGCAGGAGCTTCAGCAGCAGCGTCAGCTTTTTTACAAGATACAACAGTTAATACAGCAACAACAGCTAAACTTAAAAATACTTTTTTCATCTTACTTTATTATAAAAGGTTAATTATTAATTCGTGGCAAAGATATAAATTTTTTAATATGTAAAATATTTTTTCACTTTTTTTTTAAAATATTTTCCCTGCTCACGTTTGTCTTATTTATCAAATAATATGCCAAAATTATAAATTTTTCTTAAATTATCTAATTTATTGCCTAAATAATTTTTCATTGAAGATTCTTTATAAAAACAGGCTGTTTTATTTATCTGTCTTACGGTTTGTTTTGTTTTTTAAGACTATTTCCTAGAATATTTTAGTAGCAAAAGTGCAATCCTTTTTGTTGTTTTTCGGAATTTAACGCTTTAAATCTGCTCAAAAAGCTATGAGATAAGTTTCATGATTGTTTCAGTAGCTCCTTTGTTGTTTTGAATAAATGATCTGCAGATTTCGCTTTTTTCTTCTAGAAAGCTTTTGTCATTCAATAATCGATCAAGGATTTCTTTTAGTTCTATATTTGTTGATATGGATATGCAGCCACCAATTTTAACTAAATCAACTGCTTCTGCGAAATTTGAATAATTAGGTCCAATTACAATCGGAATTCCAAAAGTGGCAGGTTCTAGAATGTTGTGTATTCCTGGATTTCCAAATCCGCCGCCCACATAAGCAATCGTTCCGTAACTGTAAATTTTAGTCAGGATTCCAATTGTGTCTATTATAAAAACATTGTAAATAGATAAATCTTTGTTTTCTTTTTCTGAAAATAAAATTGTCGGTTTTGTAATTTTTGATTGGAGATCTGAAATTTGATCTGGCTTGATATTGTGTGGTGCAATTATAAATTTTATATGATCAGATGCTTGATTAATATATTCTGCAATTAAGATTTCATCTTTTGGCCATGAACTTCCAATAACAATCGTTGGTTGGTTGTTTTTAAAACTCTCCACATAATCCAGTCGATTGTCTCTTTCTAAAATGGCATTTACACGATCAAAACGGGTATCGCCAGAAACAATTACATTTTTAAAGCCTAGGCTTTCTATTTTTTGTTTTGATTTTTCGTTTTGAACAAAGAAATAAGTAAAGGCATTCAGTGCTTTTCTATAGAATCCTCCGTACCATTTAAAAAACATCTGATTGTCTCTGAAAATTCCAGAAATTAAGTATGTTGGCGTTTTGCTTTTTTCTAATTCCTTTAAATAGTTAAGCCAAAATTCATATTTAATGAAAAATGCAAGTTCGGGATGAATTAATTTTAAAAATCTTTTAGCATTACTTTTGGAATCAAGTGGTAAATAAACGGTAACATCTGCGACAGTGTTATTTTTGCGGACTTCATATCCAGAAGGAGAAAAAAAAGTTACAATTATCTTATGTTGAGGATATTTTTCTTTAATTTTTTCTATAACAGGAAGTCCTTGTTCGTACTCGCCCAGTGAGGCCGAATGAAACCAAATTGTTTTATCGTCAGCGTTGATTTTTTCTTCTAAAATTGAAAACACATTTTTTCGACCTTCAACAAAAAGTTTAATTTTCGGACTAAATAATGTTACAATTCTTAAGAAAAAACTCGCAAGATATATGGCTAGATTGTATAAAAAAAGCATGTAATTTTTTTTGCAGCTAAATTACATTTCTTTCGACTATTTTCATTGGTTTGAAGCGATTAATAACTATTTTTGTTCCTCCTTTTAGAGATTTCTGTCCAAAAACAGCGTCTTTAATTTTTTAAATACATTTAGAAAATGAAAAAAATACAAATGGTTGACTTGAAAAGTCAATACGAAAAAATAAAATCTACTGTAGATGCTTCAATTCAAGAAGTTTTAGATACAAATACTTATATCAATGGGCCTTTGGTTCATCAGTTTCAAAAAAATCTTGAAGACTATTTAGGAGTAAAACACGTTATTCCGTGTGCGAATGGTACAGATGCGTTGCAGATTGCCATGATGGGATTGGATTTAAAACCAGGCGATGAAGTTATTACTGCCGATTTTACTTTCGCTGCGACTGTTGAGGTGATTGCTTTATTGCAGTTAACTCCAGTTTTGGTAGATGTTGATTTGCATAATATGAATATCGATATTGATGCAGTAAAAAAAGCAATTACACCAAAAACAAAAGCAATTGTTCCGGTTCATTTATTTGGACGTGCTGCAAATATGGATGCGATTATGGAAATTGCTAAAGAGCATAATCTATATGTAATTGAAGATAATGCACAAGCAATTGGAGCTGATTATGTTTCTAAATCTGGAACAAAATCAAAAGTAGGTACAATTGGCCACGTTGCGGCAACTTCTTTCTTTCCTTCTAAAAATTTAGGCTGTTATGGAGATGGAGGAGCAATTTTTACAAATGATGATAAATTGGCTCACATTATCCGCGGAATTGTAAATCACGGAATGTATGAGCGTTACCACCACGATGTTGTAGGTGTAAATTCACGTTTAGATAGTATTCAAGCTGGAGTTTTAAATGCAAAACTGCCTCTTTTGGATGAATATAATAAAGCTCGTCGTCTGGCGGCAACTAAATATAATGCGGCTTTCGCTGGTAATGCAAAAATTGTTACTCCTGATTTTGATGCAAACGAAAATGACCACGTTTTTCATCAATATGTATTAAGAATTTTAGATGCCGATAGAAATGCTTTAATGCAGCATTTATTGGATAAAGGAATTCCATGTGCGATTTATTATCCAATTCCATTGCATTCTCAAAAAGCATATTTAGATCCGCGTTACAAAGAGGAGCAATTTCCAGTTACAAACCAATTAGTGCAAGAGGTAATTGCTTTGCCAATGCATACAGAACTTGACGACGAACAAATTAAATTTATTACCGATTCTGTTTTAGAATTTTTGAATAAATAAAAGCTTTAAACTAAATAACCACTAGAAAAAACAACCGCAAAATGAAAGTATTAGTAACAGGAGGATTGGGATTTATTGGTTCTCACACCGTAGTCGAACTGCAAAATGAAGGCTTCGAAGTTGTGATTATTGATAATCTTTCGAATTCTTCAGAAGATGTTTTAAAAGGAATTACAGCCATTACAGGAAAAACGCCTTTATTCGAAAAAATTGATTTAAGAGAAAAAAGTGACGTTCGGGATTTCTTTAAAAAGCATAATGATGTTGCTGGAGTTATTCATTTTGCAGCTTCAAAAGCTGTTGGTGAAAGTGTTGAACAGCCTTTGTTGTATTATGAAAACAACATTAGCAGTTTAGTTTATCTTTTACAGGAATTACAGCAAAAACCTGAAGCAAGTTTTATTTTCAGCTCTTCTTGTACGGTTTACGGTCAAGCCGAAAAAATGCCAATTACAGAAGACGCTCCGGTTCAAACTGCAATGTCTCCTTACGGAAATACAAAACAGATCGGAGAAGAAATTATTACAGATACAGCTAAAGTTACCAATATCAGCGCTATTTTATTACGCTACTTTAATCCAGTTGGAGCGCACGAATCTGTAGAGATTGGTGAATTGCCATTGGGGGTTCCTCAGAATTTAGTTCCATTTATTACACAAACTGGAGTAGGATTGCGTCAGGAATTATCGGTTTTCGGAAATGATTACCCAACGCCAGATGGAACTGCAATTCGTGATTATATTCACGTAGTAGATTTAGCGAAAGCGCACGTAATCGCTTTACAGCGTTTGTTGAATAAAAAGAATTTGGCAAAAGTGGAGACTTTCAACTTAGGAACAGGAAAAGGAAGTTCTGTTCTTGAAGTCATTCATAGTTTCGAAAAAGTCAGCGGTAAACAATTGCCTTATAAGATGATGCCTCGTCGCGAAGGTGATATTACTGAAGCTTATGCAAATACAGACAAGGCAAATAATGTTTTAGGATGGAAGGCTGAACTAAGTCTAGATGAAGCGATGGCAAGTGCTTGGAAATGGGAACAAAAAGTGAGGAATAAGTAATTTTTTAATAAAATTATAAATTTTAAGATCCCAAATTATAGCAATATAGTTTGGGATTTTTTTTAGCTATTAATTATTATGAAACAAAGTTTAGATTATAAATTAATATTTGCCTTAGCGGCTGTTGGAATTATTTGGGGAACTACCTTTTTAGGAATTAGAGTTGCGGTTGAAACGATTCCGCCTTGGTTTGTAACTTCCATTCGTCAGGGATTGGCGGGACTAATTATGATGATGATTTTATTATTCAAAAAAGAATTAAAATGGATTGGCTGGGAAAATTTAAAACATCAGCTTGTTCCTTCTATTTTGATGATTGTAGTAGCGAATGGTTTTACAACCGTTGCAGAACAGACTGTGCCAAGCGGACTAGCTTCGGTAATCAGTGCGATGTCTCCTATACTTATTTTTCTGGGCAGTATTTTGTTTAAACTACAAAAGCCAAGTTTTAAAGGATTTATTGGAGTTATAATAGGATTTTCGGGAGTCGTTTTTATATTTAAAGACGGACTGGGATCTTTTTTAGATGCCGATTACAGAATCGGAATGATGTTTATGGCATTTGCAATTTCTGCCTGGGCTGCGGGAACAATTTATACCAAACTGCATGGGAATAAATCTAAAAATATAGTTCTTAATTTATTTTACCAATTTACAATGGCTTCATGCATTCAGATTGTTTTAGCATTTATTTTTTCGCCTACTATTGATGTGAATTTATGGAGTGCGAAAAGTATTTTAGCGGCATTGTATTTGTCGATTTTTGGGTCTGTAATTGCTTTCTTTAGTTATAATTATGCTCTGAAACACGTTACTCCAGTTCAGGTTTCTATTTTGTCCTACATCAATACAGTAATTGCAGTTTTCTTGGGCTGGTTGCTTTTAGATGAAGTAATTACAGTTGATTTTATTATTGCTACAACTCTTATTATTCTTGGAGTTTTTATTGTGAATTACAAGAAGAAAGAAAAGAAGGTTTTGTAGTATTCTTTTAGTATGTCATTTCGACGAAGGAGAAATCTTCGCAAGTAGCTTTGCAAAGTTTTTAGGCTTTCTATGTAGAGTTTCTTGCGAAGATTTCTCCTTCGTCGAAATGACAAAAAGCTCTGAAAAACAAAATTTTTTCAGAGCTTTTTGTATGTATAGTTTTCAACTGATCACTAAAAACTGAATACTGAACACTTAAAATTAAGCATTAGCAACAGCAGCTTCTTTGTCAATTTTATTAATCAAACCAGTTAAAACTTTTCCAGGACCAACTTCAGTAAATAAAGTCGCGCCGTCAGCAATCATTTGCTGTACAGACTGAGTCCATTTTACAGGAGCGGTCAATTGAATGATTAAGTTTTTTTTAATTTCATTAGCATCAGAAACTGCATTTGCAGTAACGTTTTGATATACTGGGCAAATTGGAGTAGAGAAAGTAGTTGCTTCGATTGCAGCAGCCAATTCTTCTCTTGCAGGTTCCATCATTGGAGAGTGGAAAGCACCTCCAACAGGTAAAATTAAAGCACGTTTTGCTCCTGCAGCTTTCATAGCTTCACAAGCTTTTTCAACAGCAGTAGTTTCACCAGAAATTACTAATTGACCAGGGCAGTTATAGTTGGCAGCAACCACAACGCCGTCGATAGAGGCACAAACTTCTTCAACAACATTATCAGCTAAACCTAAAACAGCTGCCATTGTAGAGGGAGTGATTTCGCAAGCTTTTTGCATTGCTAAAGCACGTTGAGAAACTAATTTAAGACCATCTTCAAAAGATAAAGTCCCGTTGGCAACCAAAGCCGAAAATTCTCCTAATGAATGTCCCGCAACCATTTCCGGTTTGAAATCTTCTAAAGTTTTAGCTAAAATAACAGAGTGTAAAAATACTGCTGGCTGTGTAACTTTAGTTTCTTTTAGTTCTTCGGCAGTGCCTTCAAACATGATATCTGTAATTCTGAAGCCTAAAATTTCATTGGCTTTTTCGAATAATTCTTTGGCTAAAGCCGAATTTTCATAGAGGTCTTTACCCATTCCTGTGAACTGTGCACCCTGACCCGGAAATACGTATGCTTTCATTTGTCTAATTTAATTTTTACTTTTTTTAAAATTGAAAATTAGTTTCAATTGGAAGGCAAAAGTACTATTTTTTTATTTCGTATAATCCTTAAACATATAAATCCATGCTAATCTGGAAAATCTCAGGTTAAAAGGAGTAAGTAGAGTGATAGAAACAGCAATAATTGGAAGAATTCTTAAATCAAAATTCTTTTCGAAGAAAAACTGTGCAATACAGTATGTTGCGATACCCTGAGCTACTGTTAATCCGTAGTTTACGTACATGGCACCAAAAAAATAGCCAGGTTCTTTTTGGAATTTGTAATGGCAGTGACTGCAGTATTCATTCATTTTTGGGAAACTGAAATTAAGAAAGATATTCTTGTCTATAAAAACTTTTCCTTTATGACAAACAGGACATTCGTTTTTTAAAATATGAGTTAATGCGCTTGACATGATATTGTTAATTTTTGTTTATACAAAGGTAATTCAGAGCGTTATAAAAGTCTTTTTAGTATCTTCGCTTATTTTAGCACAATAAAGACATTTTTATGAAGCGATATCCTATTTATAGTGTTCAGAATTTTAGCTGTAACGATATTCACCGCGACTTTTATGTTAATACTTTTAAAGAGCATTTAAAAAATCACAGTTTTGTCGAAGAGCCACATAGGCACGATTCGTATTTGATGGTCTTTTTTACAAAAGGTTCGGGGTTTCATGAAGTCGATTTTGACCAGTTCGAAATTAAAAGAGGAAGTTTGTTTGTACTTCAACCAGGACAAATGCACCATTGGAATTTGTCTGAAGATATTGAAGGTTTTGTAATTATCTTTTCGCAGGAATTGTACAATTTGTATTTCGGACAGAAAAAAATCAACGATTACAACTTTTACCATTCCATTCAAAACCGACCTGAAATGGTTTTTGAAGAAAAGGAAATTCCTAAAATCCTTCCATATTTTGATTTGCTAATTCACGAAAATAGTCAAGACAACAAATACCAATTAGATAAATTGTTGAATTTATTGGATTGCATTCATATCGAAGTAGCGAGAAAATATGGAGAAACCTATTCTCATCAAACCCATTCATATAATATCAAAATCAACAAGTTTGAATCGCTTTTAGAAGAACATTTCAGAACTCAGAAACTGCCTTCGTTTTATGCAGAAAAGCTAAATATTACACTAAAACATTTAAACAGAATCTGCAATGAAATTCTTCAAAAAACAGCCACAGAAGTAATTACAGATCGTGTAATTCTAGAAATAAAAAGAATGCTGATCGACAAACAATTAGCCGTAAATGAAGTCGCATTCAAAGTCGGCTACGAAGATTACTCATACTTCTCCCGATTCTTCAAAAAACAAACCGGAATGTCGCCAACAGAATTTAGAAACACAGTACGTTGATTTTTTAACCACAAATTGCACAAATTTTCACAAATTATTTTTTGCTTCAGATTAAAAGTATTGTTGTGGATTTTAAAATCTGTGAAAATCATTTTAATCTGTGGCTGTTAATTTGGTTTCACGCAGATCTTGCAGATTTATGCAGATTAAAATAAATCTTTAAGATCTGCTAAAATCATTTAAAAATCTGCGTGAAATAAATTTGTGTAATTGGTGGCTGAAAAAAAAAGCCCTGCGAGTAAACGCAAGGCTTTTAACCAACCAATTAAATCTAAAACCAAATAGATTAGGCTTGTTTTACAAATTGTAATTCAATGTTCAAACGAACTTCTTCACCTACTAAAACACCCCCTGTTTCAAGAGCTGAGTTCCAGTTTAAACCCCAATCTTTACGATTAATTTTTCCTTCTATGCTTAAACCTACTTTTGTATTTCCCCAAGGATCAGTCATGATTCCGCTAAATTCAACTGGGAATTTTACTGTTTTTGAAACACCTTTAATGCTTAAATCTCCAGTCAATTCAAATTCACCATCATTAATTTTTTTGAAAGCAGAAGATTTGAAAGTTAATTTTGGATGATTCTCAGCGTCAAAGAAATCACCGCTTCTTAAATGTCCGTCACGATCTGCATTTGCAGTGTCGATCGAAGCGATATCAGCAGAAAAACTGAAATCTGCATTATCAAAACTTTCTCCTTCTGTGATTGCAGAAGCCTCGTAAGTTCCAAATTTTCCTGAAACATTAGTAAACATCATGTGTTTAACTTTAAAACCAATTTCTGAGTGAGTTGGGTCAATTGACCATTTTGTAGTTGCCATAATTTTATTTTTTAAATAATTAATTTCATTTTGATAGGACAAAGTTACGATGACAGTTGTCCTTAAGCACTTAACCTAGATTAAGAAATGCGAAAGACCTAAAAGGTTTTTAAAACCTGTTAGGTCTCTTACGATTATTTTTTATTCATATAAAAGGTCAACGCTCCCGACGGGCATTTATTAACAGTAGAAATGATTTTCTCAGTTGTAGATTTCTCTGGAGTAATCCAAGGTTTTTCTTTTGGACGAAAAACATCTGGATTGTTTTTGACACAATTAGCCGAGTGAATGCATTTTCCAGATTGCCATACAATCGTTACTTCGCCGTTTGTGTATTCTTTAGTGAGGTTGTTTGGATTCATGGTTTAAAATTTTAAGTATGAATTTAATTTTAAAGTCAAACCAATTTTTTTACTTATAAAGTTAGTCTTTCTTTTGAAATGGAACAAAAAAAAGAAACGATAATAATCTGATTTTCAGGTTTATTATCGTTTCAAAGTACAGGTGTTAATTGTTTTTTGTTTGAATTAATAATTCATCGGAATGTCCATTAATAAAAATTCAGCGTCTGTATTGGCTTTAATGTTTAAAGTACCAGTTCCTGAAATTCCCACTGCATCACGAGAATTTAATTCCTGACCGTTGATGGTAACATTTCCTTTTAAAACGAAAGCATAAACTCCGTTTCCTTCTTTTTTGATTTTATATTCAGCAGTTATTCCAGCATCGAAATTTCCCATGTTAAACCAAGCATCTTGGTGAATCCAAACACCTTCATCATCTGCATTTGGCGATAAAACCTGAGACAATTTATTATGTCTGTCAGCAACATCCAAAGTAATTTGCTGATAGCGTGGCGTTACGTTTCTTTTGTTTGGAAACAGCCAAATCTGCAACAATTTAGTCTGCTGATCTGCATTCGGGTTAAACTCGCTATGCTGAATTCCAGTTCCAGCGCTCATAACCTGAATGTCTCCGTTTTTAATTACTTCAGTATTTCCCATACTGTCTTTGTGAGCCAAATCTCCTTCTAGCGGAATCGTGATAATTTCCATATTATCGTGAGGGTGAGTTCCAAATCCCATTCCTGCGGCAATCGTATCATCATTTAAAACACGAAGCGCTCCAAACTGAATTCTGTCGGGATTGTACCAGCTCGCAAAGCTAAAGCTATGATAAGCGTTCAACCATCCGTGATTTGCATTTCCTCTTGATTCTGCTTTGTGCAATACTATATTTTCCATGATTTTGTCCTTTCGTTATTTTTATGGTACAAAGATACAGCCGATGTAGAAGAAAAGCACTTAATCTAGGTTAAGAAAAGATTCTAAGGTTCTAAGATGCTGAGGTTCTAAGTTTTTTTGAAGCAGAGATTTTGGTTTTCAAAAGACGTTCAGTCCCGCTATCCGTTTCAATCTTTTGTGGTGAACCCCACCACAAAAGGATTTCCACTTCTATCGGGGCTAGATTAGAAGTTTTTATTTTCAGAAGAAGTTATTGAGACAAAAACTTAAAGATTTCAGTTTGTCATCCTGAGGAACGAAGGATCACACACGAAACTCTACAAAGATTAGAAATTACAAAGTTTTCATGCCAAAGTAACCATGCAGTTTTGTCATCTCGACGAAGGAGAGATCTCTACAAGTAGCTCTACAAAGATTTAGGAAAGATTATTCTTGCAAATTCCCATCAGCATATTTATAAAACTCTAAATCCAAGAGTTCTAATTTTGCATTTATTTCTTCATTGTCTAGTTCTTCTACTTCTTGATTTCGAAGTTTTATAATTAAATCTTCATTAGATAGTTTTTTCGGATTAATTAAATTAATTGCCGATTCAAGAATTTTCGCGGTTTTAAACTTTTTATTTTTCTTCAATGCTTTTAATGTTTCGAAACAATTTTGTCCGCTAGAATTGAAGAAATATTGATTAAATCCTCCGTTATTAACTTCCATTTCTAATTCTTCAATATTAGCTGTAGGCTTTGAAATATGGGTTTTCTCTTTCTCTGATGTAGCTTGGCTTAAACAACTTGAAAATGTCATTAGTAATAAGGATAAAATAAAGTTGAATAATTTCATTGTTTTTCGTTGTAGATTTTACTTTGTCGAGCTACTCGCGGAGATCTCTCCTTCGTCGAGATGACAAGATTGCATTAAAAGAAATAATCTTTGCGACTTCGCGTCTTTGCGAGATTATTAAAAAACTTTTATTTAATACGAATCAATTTCCCTTTCCCAACCACTTCATCAAGATAATTCGCAGAAGAACTTTTCTTATCATGCATAAAAAAAGGAATTGTATCTTTTTCAATCTGATCTTTCGGAATGCTGATAATCAAATCAGTATTAATAAAATTGTCTAATAATATTACATTGCCATAAGAAATTTTCCCTTTCGGCATGAACTTGTTATCAAAAACAAAAATGCTATCCTTAAAAGTAATTTTATCTTTTAAGATATAAGCATTATCGTCTTCAATCAAATAATTATAACGGCCGCTAAGTTTGTCCGTTTTTTGGTTGAAATTGATAAATAACAAGGTTATTAGTAAGGCAAAATATTTCATAAGATTCTAACTGTATTGATTGATAAACTGCTGTACAACTGCATCCGTATTCTCATGGCGTTTCTCTCTTTCCAAAACAGTCGGTGGAGCGCTTCTTTCCAAACAATCCTTCACGGCACAAGTTTCACAAGTTACACCAACAATTCGTTTCACCAAAGGTTTTCCATCAATGAATTTGAGTTTCTTTTTCATTGTTGGATTTATTAGGATTCCAACGGAAATACTTCTGATGTAATTTTCTGCAAAAGGATCTTTCGTAGCCGATGAAAAAACCAAATATTCGTTTCCGCTATTGGCATAACTCGAAATCTGAGCGTCAAAAAAATGAGATTTGTTTTGTTTTATGGCTTCATCAATTGTTTTTATCGAGACCCATCTTCTGCAATAATGTTCATTAGTTTCGTTGGCGTGTGGTTCCTGCTGATGCGTAATGTGTAATTCTTTATTTATCTGATAAAAATCAGAACCGATTTTATGAGATAATCTTAAGAAAAATAAGTTTTTCAACTGAAAATCTTTTGGCAATAAATTGGTCAATCTTTGATAAAAAGATTCTGGTGAAACTTCAAAACTTTCGATTAATTGAACAAATTCTTCAGGTTTTGGATTTTCATTTTCTAAAAAATAATTGATTTTATCTACAACCAGTTTTCTAGGTAACAACAAAGCGCCGGCAAAATAAGAAGCATAGAAATTATGCAGAACCTGATCGAAATTTTCAAACTTAATCCAGCTGAAAGTAAGCAGTCGGTCTGAAATGTTTAAGTAGTTATAAGCAATTTCTTTAGCTAAAATGAAAGCTTTTTGCGGAGCGTCGAGTTCGGTTGAAAGCAATAAAGTTTTACTTTTCGGAACATAAATCGAGCGTAAATCGTCCAAAGCTTCTTGGTCTGTAAAAGCAATTTCTTTAATATTGTATTCGTATTCTTCTTTTAAAATCGCTTCTAGTTCTTCAACGCTAATTTTAGAATCCAGATTAATCTGAAATGACTTCGAAAACGCAATTACTTTTTCTTCTAAATCTTCAAAATAATTGCTGTGCGCTTCCTGATAGGATCGTAAAGCAGCCAAAAAGAAACTTTCACGGCTCAAATTATAATGCTGTGCAATTTCGATTATTGTACTAATAAACGCATTGACTTTTGCTGGAGCATTCGCAATAATATCAATTAAATCCGCTTCTTGGATTCCGAAAAGCTCTAGCGGAATCTCTTTTAAAATTCCTGATTTCAAGATTTCGCCAATCGGAGCGAGATTATTATCGAGTTTTAAAGACACCATTTGGTCGTAAGTCACGTCCAAATGTTCGCACAAGAGCAAAATTTTATCTGTTTTCGGATATTTTTTTCCCTTTTCAATCTCGTTTAAATACGATTTTGAAAGATTAGTCAGTTTGGCCAAACCAAAAAGAGACAAGTTTTTTTGCGTACGAACTTGTTTCATTTTTAGCCCAAAAATCAGCTTTATATAGTCTTTTTCGATATCCATAATTCAAATGTAAGTAATCTAAAAATAATCGCCAAAAAAATATTTTTTAAATTTAGCGAACGTTCGCTTGTTTTGTAAAAAACTTTTTTATAACATTGTATCGTTGAAACTTATTAATTATGAATTAGTTATGATTTATATGTTTTTAACGAAATGAAATGAAAACAGAAAATCTGTTTTGTTAAATAAAAAGTTAAAATCTGCAGCTATGAAAAACCAATTAGAGATCACTGAAATGGCTATAGAATTCCTAGCCGACAAAAAGCTTGCTTATCCAAAAATCTGGACAGAAGAAGCAACTGCGTTTATTATCGAATTGCATAAAAAATTCGAATCGCAAAGAAAATTACTGCTTTTACAAAGAGAACAGAAGCAAGTCACTTTTGATCAGGGAATCATGCCGGTTTTTATTCCAGAAACCAAAAGCATCAGAGAAAGTAATTGGATAGCTGGAGAAATTCCGAAAGATTTATTGGATCGAAGAGTTGAAATTACTGGCCCAGTTGATCGTAAAATGATTATCAATGCTTTGAATTCTGGTGCAAAAACTTTTATGGCCGATTTTGAAGACAGCACTTCGCCAACTTGGCAAAACTTGATGGATGGACAAATGAACCTGATAGATGCTGTTAACAAAACCATCACGTTTACTGATTTGATAAAGCAGAAATCGTATCACTTAAATGAAAAAATCGCAACGCTGATTGTTCGTCCAAGAGGTTTGCATTTGCCTGAAAAACATGTTTTGATTGAAGGAAATGAAGTTTCGGGTTCTTTGGTAGATTTTGGTTTATATGTTTTTCACAATCACAAAAAACTTTTAGAAAACAATTCAGGACCGTATTTCTACATTCCGAAATTGGAACATTATCTGGAAGCTAGATGGTGGAATACTGTAATTGATTTTACAGAAGATTATCTAAATCTAAAACGCGGAACTATAAAAGTGACGGTTTTAATTGAAACGATTACAGCGAGTTTTCAGTTGGATGAAATTATTTATGAATTAAAAGAACATATTGTGGGCTTGAACTGCGGGCGCTGGGATTATATTTTCTCTTACATTAAAAAGTTTAGAAAAAATCCAAAATTCATTGTTCCAGATCGTGATCAGGTAAATATGACTTCGCCTTTTATGAATGCCTATTCAAATCTGGTAATTCAGAGATGTCATAAACGTGGTATTCATGCGATTGGCGGAATGGCTGCTCAAATTCCGATTCGAAATAATGAAGAAGCAAATGCTATCGCTTTCGCAAAAGTAAAAACCGACAAAGAACGTGAAGTTCGAAATGGTCACGACGGAACTTGGGTTGCGCACCCAGATTTAGTTTCAATAGCTAAAGAAGTTTTTGATAAAGGAATGCGAACTCCAAATCAGATTCATGTAAAAAGAGAACATCGAAGAATTACAGAAGCCGATTTGATTGAACCGCCAATTGGACTGATTACAGAAAACGGAGTTAGAAAAAATATAAATGTAGCAGTGTTATATCTGGCTTCATGGCTAAATGGACAAGGCGCAGCAGCTTTGCATAATTTAATGGAAGATGCGGCAACCGCCGAAATCTCAAGATCGCAATTGTGGCAATGGCTTCAAAATAAAGTGATTTTGGATAATGGGCGAAAATTAGATTTGGCATATTATCATGAATTAGCTTTAGATGAATTTAGAAAAATCAAGGAAGAATTAGGAGAAGAAAATCATGAAAAACAGCAATTTCCATTAGCTGAAAAATTGCTGGAAAGATTGGTTGTAAATCTGCATTTTGTGGATTTCTTAACGATTCCTTGCTATAAATATCTATGAAATTTTTAAACACATAGAAACATAGATCTTAATCTTCTGAAAAGAGAAAGAAGAAAAAAACTAGTTTTTCACACATAGATAGCTATGTGTATTTATGTAAGTGAAGCGCCTTTAACCACAAAGGATGACTATGTTTCTATGTGTTTAAAATTAAATTCAAAGAAAAAAAGTCACAGTTAAAAACTGAATACTTAAAACTGCGACTGAACACTAAAAAACAAACCACTTTAACTTAAACTATTTATGAAAACAACAGAAGACAGAATTCAGGAATTGATTAATGATTGGATTACGAACCCGAGATGGAAAGGCGTTGAACGTCCTTACACTGCGAGTGAAGTTGTGGCGCTTCAGGGGTCTTATAAAATTGAGCATTCTATTGCTAAAATAGGTGCAGAAAAATTATGGAGAAAGTTAAAAAGTCAGGATTATGTTGCGGGTTTGGGGGCGTTGACTGGAAATCAGGCGATTCAGGAAGTCGATGCGGGTTTAGAAGCGATTTATTTAAGCGGATGGCAGGTTGCTGCTGATGCAAACTTAGCTGGAGAAATGTATCCTGACCAATCACTTTATCCTGTAAACAGTGTGCCAATGGTGGTTAAAAAGATCAATAACGCTTTACTGCGTGCCGATCAGATTCAGACTGTTAATAATATTGAAGATAAAAAAGATTATTTGGTTCCGATTGTAGCCGATGCAGAAGCAGGTTTTGGTGGAAACCTAAATGCTTTCGAATTGATGAAATCTATGATTGAAGCTGGAGCTTCTGGAGTGCATTTTGAAGATCAGCTGAGTTCTGCTAAAAAATGCGGACACTTAGGCGGAAAAGTTTTGGTACCGACACAAGAAGCAATTAATAAACTAATTGCAGCTAGATTAGCTTCGGATGTTATGGGAGTTCCAACTTTAATTGTTGCTAGAACAGATGCAGATGCTGCAAATTTATTAACAAGTGATGCTGATCCTAGAGATAGAAAATTCTTGACAGGAGAAAAAACAGCTGAAGGTTTCTTTTATGTAAAAAATGGAATCGAGCAGGGAATCGCAAGAGGTTTGAGTTATGCGCCTTATGCTGATTTAATCTGGATGGAAACCAGTAATCCTGATTTGGATTACGCTAGAAAGTTTGCAAAAGCAATGAAAAAAGAATTTCCGGATAAGATGCTGGCATACAATTGTTCTCCATCTTTCAATTGGGCGGCAAAATTATCAGTTGCTGAAATGGAAACGTTTAGAGAAGATTTGGCCGAAATGGGATATGCTTTCCAATTCATCACTTTGGCGGGATTCCATGCTTTGAACACAAGTATGTTCGAATTGTCTAAAGCGTACAAAGAACGCGGAATGGCAGGTTATTCTGAATTGCAGGAAAGAGAATTCGCATTACAACAAAACGGATTCAGAGCGGTAAAACATCAAGCTTTTGTTGGGACTTCTTATTTTGATGCGGTTCAAAATACTGTTATGTTAGGAAAATCAGCAATAACAGCAATGGAACATTCTACAGAGGTTGAGCAATTTTAATTCACAACAACACGGTTCGTTTTGAGCCGTGTGTGTTTTTTTTGCCACAGATTTCACAGATTAGAATGATTAAAAAATGTTGCCACGAATTACACAAATTTCCACGAATTAAATCGGAATAATATTGAAATAAAATTTGTGAAAATTTGTGTAATTTGTGGCTAGAAAAAATCTTTTTAATCTGTGAAATCTGTGGCTAAATATTATTTCTTCAAAAGTCGAGCTTTCATTTTGCTGAAAAATTCTGGTGTTACGCCAATAAACGAAGCGATTTGTTTTTGAGGAACTTTATGAACTAATGTGCCGTATTTTTTAGTGAATTTTTCGAAACGTTCTTCAGCAGGTAAACTTAAATTGTCCATTAATCTTTGCTGATTTGCAACTAATGAATTCTCAATTAAAATCCTAAAAAAACGTTCCAGCTTCGGAATTTCAAGATACAATTGTTCTTGATTTTCTTTGGATAACGAAACGACTTCAGCTTCTTCTAAAACTTCAATAAAAAGCTGTCCCGGCTTTTGCGAAAAATAACTGTACATATCGCTCATCCACCAGCCTTCGCATGCGAATGAAAGAACATGTTCAACAATATTATCGTTGATGTTGAAACTTCTTAAAATTCCGGAGTTTACAAAATAGGAATGTTTGCAGACTTCACCAGCGTTTAATAAAAGCGTTTTAGCTTTGTAAGTGTTTGTTTCCAGTTTAGATAAAAAAAGCGCCTGTTCTTCTGGTGTCAGAGAAACGTGTTTGGCAATGTTTTCGAGAATTAATGCCATTATTTTTTATCGTCTATTAAAGTAAATGAAGTTGCTTTAAATCTGTTTCCTTTGATTTCTCCCGTAACTAAAGCTTTGCTGATTGCATTGCAAAAACCTTTTTCAGCGTGTGCATCTCCGTGATCGTGAATCGTAGTTCCGTCAACGAAATACGATTTTCCGTCAATACGAACGGCTAAATCACAGCTTTTGCCTTTCATTCCGAATTGGCATTCTCCACATGAAGCTTCTACAACTGTTGGTTTATCAAATTTCTTTTTGCTTTGTGCTTGCACAGCGATTCCAATAAAAAGGAAAGTTGCTAATATTATATTTTTCATAGTTAAGAATTTACAGTTATTAATTTTGCCGTTTCTTTGGCGCGTTCTGTTACTTCGTTAATTGGAGTTGAAAGAGTATCATAACTTAAAACAACTCCCATTCTTCGATAAGGTCTTGAAGTTGGTTTTCCAAAAATCCTAAAATCCGTTTTTGGTAAAGCCGCTACTTTTTCGATTCCGCTAAAAGTTGGATTTGCAGAATCTTCAGATGCTAAAATTACGGCACTTGCTCCGGCTTTTTCTAAAGTAATTTCGAAAATTGGAAGACTTAAAATGGCTCTTAAATGCAATTCAAATTCGTTGAAATTCTGTGTTCCAGCCAAAGTTACCATTCCTGTATCGTGCGGACGCGGAGAAAGTTCAGAGAAATAAACGCCTTCTTTAGTCAGGAAAAATTCAACACCAAAAAGTCCGGCACCGCCAAGTGCTTCTGTAATTTTTTCGGCCATATCCTGAGCTTCGTATAAATCTTTTTCTGAAACTAAAGCCGGCTGCCAGCTTTCCTGATAATCGCCTCTTTCTTGTCTGTGGCCAATTGGAGCACAGAACAAAGTTGGATTGTTATTTTGTGTAATCGTCAAAAGCGTAATTTCTGAATGAAAATCTACGAAAGCTTCAACAATCACTTCAATAACATCACCACGCGAACCTGCAACGGCGTATTGCCATGCTTTTTCAATATCGCTTTCTGTTTTAATAGTCGATTGTCCTTTTCCAGACGAAGACATTAAAGGTTTTACGACGCATGGGATTCCAACTTCCTGAACGGCTTTTTGAAGCTCTTCAGCTGAAGTGGCGTATTGGTATTTTGCTGTTCTTAATCCCAATTCTTTTGACGCTAAATCGCGGATTGCTTTACGGTTCATAGTAAAATTTGCCGCTTTCGCTGAAGGGACAACGGTAATGCCTTGTTTTTCGTAATCGTAAAAACGTTCGGTGCGAATGGCTTCTATTTCTGGAACAATAAAATCAGGTTTATGTTTGGCTACGATTTGGTCAAGCGCTTCGCCGTCTAACATATTGATGACTTCGAAACTGTGTGCAACTTGCATTGCCGGAGCATTTTCGTAACTGTCAACTGCAATTACAGTTTGTCCGATTCGTTGTGCGGCAATGACAAATTCTTTGCCTAATTCGCCTGAACCTAGGAGTAGTATTTTCATTTTGGAGTGTTGTAGTGTTTAAGTAGTAAAAGTAGGGAAAAAGCTTTTTTTAACCGCAAAGTTCGCAAAGATTTACGCAAAGAGCGCTAAATTTTTGTTTTTAAGATAAAAAAGAACTCAAAGAATTTCTCACGCAGATTTTGCAGATTCAGCAGATTTAATTTTGCAATTGATTTTATTTTTAAGACAAAATAACCACACAGTTTGTCATTTCGACGAAGGAGAAATCTCTACGAGTAATTCCGTTCCAATAAGCCAATCTTTGTAGAGCTACTGGCGAAGATTTCTCCTTCGTCGAAATGACAAGATTTTGGGGAATAGAAGCTTAAAAAAAGAAAAAGTTCACAAAGATTTTAAAATAATCTTTGCGAACTTTGCGTATTCCTTTGCGTCTTTGCGGTTAAAAAACTTTGCGGTAAAAATTAATGAAAATGATCTTCTTCAATCTCAAATTCAGCATCTTTTTCCCAAATTTCCATTTCGCATGGTTTACAGTTGAATTTTAGTTTGTATTCCAATTCTCCTTGTTTTAAAACCAATGGTTCTTTTACCTTAACACCAACAATGTCTTTTTGGTGAATTGGACATTTTTTTAATTCGTATTTGATGCAATATTTAGTTGTCATTACACGAGATTTTCCTGGATCCCATTGTAATTCAAATGCTTTTTCTATTTCGGTAACACCATGACGTTCGTAGAATTTACGAGCGGTTTTGTTTGAAACGTTGTACATGAAATCCAGTTTCGTTTCTGGATACGGATGTGACGTTTTTACTAATTGATGTTCTTCGCGAACGTAATTTGCCAAACGAATTTCTGATAATTGTTCGAAAACATTTCTTCTCATTTCGTTGATTTTTGAAATAGGAAGGAACCAGTTTTCAGAGAACATTACATTAATTTCATCAGCGCTGTAAGGAGTAAAACCTGTTTTAGCCAATTGAACTTTAATGTTTTCCTCGATAGATTCGCCAGTTTTAGTTTGTTCTTTCGGATGTTCTAATTTTACTGTGCTTACGTTTCCATCTTCATCAGTTGCGATTAATTCAAAACCGTTTTCGTTTTCGGTAAGCAATAAAGTTGTTCCGATTTTACGGATCGCACTGTCTTCTCTTTCAATAATTTTGATGAAAGCAGCGTCGTTATTTCTATAAATGAAAGTTCCGTCTTTTATTTCTTTTAAAACGTTTGGATAAACTTTTCCGTTTTCGGCTTTGTTTACATAGATTCCGTCAGCTTCGTTATTTTCGTTGATGAAGCAAAGTCCGTCGCCGTTGTTTAATAATTCGCCGTTTTCGATTTCGTAAGCACCGCCAATAGTTCGGATTAATTTACCAATATATTGACCTTTTGATTTTGGACTTTCCCAAGAACCAATACTAGCATGTCTTTCGTTTACAAAATAATCGGTATAACCGCGATTGAAAGTTCTACTCAAAGTAGAGTCGAAAGTATATGTACATCTTCCAGAAGAAGCTTTCGTGTATTTATCGCTTCCCTCTAAAAAGCTGTCTAATTTTTGACGTAAATAAGAAACATTGTTTTTAACGTAAGCGACGTCTTTCAATCTTCCTTCGATTTTGAAAGAAACGATTCCAGCTTCGATCAAATTTGGAATCTGATCTGAAACGTCTAAATCTTTAATCGAAAGCAAGTGGCTGTTTCTGATTAAAGTTTCTCCGTTTCCGTCAATTAAGTTATAAGGTAAACGGCAGTTTTGTGCGCAAGAACCACGATTCGCGCTACGTTCTCCGTTTGCCACACTCATATAACAGTTTCCGCTGAATGATACGCAAAGTGCTCCCGTTACGAAAAATTCTAATTCAACATCAGCGTAATCGTAGATTTCTTTAATTTGATGCAGGTTCAATTCACGAGCTAAAACCACACGTTTGATTCCAGCATCTTTAAGAAATTTTATTTTTTCTTTGTCACGATTATTAGCTTGTGTACTGGCATGAAGGACGATAGGAGGCAAGTCCATTTCCATAATAGCCATATCCTGAATAATCAAGGCATCGACACCAATATCGTATAATTCCCAGATCATCGCGCGACATGTTTCTAATTCGTTATCATATAAAATAGTATTGATAACCACAAAAACCTGTGCGTTAAATAGATGGGCATATTTTACCAGTTCAGCAACATCTGCAATAGAGTTGTTTGCATTTGAACGTGCACCAAATTGCGGTGCGCCAATATATACAGCATCTGCACCACTGTTTATGGCAGCGATTCCTCCAATTAAATCTCTAGCAGGAGCTAATATTTCGATTTTCTTCTTCATTTCTAAAACTTTAGACTTTTGTGGTATTCCCGAAAAAAAGTGTGCAAAGGTCTAATAAATTATTTGAGTTTGCTAGTGATGAAGCGATTTTTTTGAAATTGTTAACTTAATATGGAATGAAGATAAATGAAATTTTTAATTTGAGAATTGAGAATATGATTAATCTAATGGAAAATTATATCCGATTGCAAATATTCCAGTCGATTGTTTTGCCGCTGGATGAAAGTATCCAGAAATACCAATTTCAAAACTATTATGTCTTCCCACTGCTAATCCTACACTGAAAGGAATATGCATTAAAATAGTGCTTTTATTAAAATTGACGTTTGGTGTAAAGGTTTCAAATTTACCTATCGATGTTCCGATTCCACCTTCAATAAATGGGGCAACCCATGGAATTGGTGCGCAAATACGAACTTTTCCTCCCATTAAAAAAGCATTAGTTGTGACTTTATATTGAGGTTGATTTTGTACATTTTGATCTTTATCAACAGATTCAAAAATGGCGCCGGCGTAAGGTCTTATGCTAAACCACGATTTTAGTCCTATAATGTATTCGCCTTGAAGATAAAGTCCACCTCCCATAACATCAACTTCATCTTGACTTCCATAATCTTCAATGTAATAAGAACTGCTAGATCCATAACCTATTGAGGCTTTTATGAAATTGCCAGTTGTTTGTGCTTGTGTTATTGAAGAAAGTAAAATTGCAAATAGTAAAATGATATACCAGCGTAAAGTTAATGTCATATGGTTTTTTAGTTTTTAATTGGTTGCGACGAATGTAAGATTTATTTTCAGTTTAAAAAATAAAAAAACCGCCCAATCCGAAGACCGAGCAGTTCTCAAAAAAAAAGCATGAATCGATCGATTAATTTGCTCTCATTTTAATTTGTGATAAAGTATTTTGAATACTGTTTAATTGTTTTGAAACGATGTAGACTTGATCATGTTCCAAATGATTTTCTTCGAGTGCCATTTTGTATTTTTCGATAGCGGCTTCTTCACCAGTGATGCAGGCATTTATAATGGCTTCTGTGTCTCCACCTGTAAAGGCAGATTTTATATCAATCCAAGTACGGTGTAAAGCTCCAAGCGGACCTCCGCCAGAAGTATCTGTCGATTTTCCTAGTTTGTTGATTTGGTTTTGTAGCTCTACAATAAATAAGGCTCTTTCGCGGGCGTATTCAAGAAAATCGGTTTTCATTGCTGGATTTTCTACATGTTCCGCTGCATTTGTATATCCTAATTTTCCATCTTCCAGAATTGAAATTAATCCTTCTAAAGTTTTAATGGTTTCTGTTGTGGTTTCTTCTGCATGTGTCATGACCTATAATTTTAAAAATTAATATGTTACAAAGTTTATAATTATAACATGCTTATTTTTATAGGATTACATTTTGAGTTTTATAATATTGTGGAATGGGAATTTTGAAACTCTTTTTTTATTCGCCACGGATTTCTCGAATTTTGCCAATTTTAAATGCTCAAAAATTTTCTTTTGTAGAATGATGTTTCTCGTATGCCGTTTGCGTGAGGGATAGGAGCGATATCCTTTTATGGTGGGGTTCGCCATAAAAGATATAGTGGATAGCCCGGCCGTAGGACACGCAAAAAAAAACAGCTTAAAGTATAAAAGTGATGAAACTTCTGAACCTTAAGCCGTTTTAATAAACTTTAGAATATTGTTATGCAGTCAAAGCTTCTTTGATTCTGCGTAATGCTTCTTTTAAAATATCGTTGCTTGTTGCGTAAGAGAAACGAATACAGTTTGGATTTCCAAAAGCATCTCCAGTTACTGTAGCTACGTTTGCCTCGGCTAAAAGGTACATAGAAACGTCGTTTGCATCTTTAATTTCGTGTCCTTTTAAAGTTTTTCCGAAGAAAGAAGAAACGTCTGGAAATACATAGAAAGCACCTTCTGGAACGTTGATTTTTACTCCTGGAATTTCTTGTAATAATCCAACCACTAAATCTCTACGTCCGTGGAAAGCCTTAACCATTTCGTTTAATACGCTTGGATCAGCATCAACAGCAGTAATTGTAGCTCTTTGTGCTACTGAATTTGCACCAGATGTTACTTGTCCTTGGATCTTTGTACACGCTTTTGCGATAAATTCAGGAGCTCCGATATAACCAATTCTGTATCCTGTCATTGCAAATGCTTTTGCAACTCCGTTTACAGTGATGGTTCTGTCTAACATTCCTGGGATTGATCCGATACTGCAGAAAGTTCCTGAGAAATTAATATGCTCATAGATTTCGTCTGCTACTACATATATATTTGGATGTTTTTCCAAAACCTTAGCCAAAGCTGTCAATTCTTCTCTACTGTAAACAGAACCAGATGGGTTACATGGAGAAGAGAACCACATCATTTTTGTTTTTGGAGTGATAGCGGCTTCTAATTGTTCTGGTGTCATTTTGAAATCGGTTTCAACAGATGTTGGAACTTCAACTGGAACTCCACCAGAAAGCTTTACGATTTCGAAATAAGAAACCCAGTAAGGTGCAGGTAAAATAACCTCATCGCCTTCGTTTAGCATTACTTGCGCAATGTTGTATAATGATTGTTTTGCTCCTGTAGAAACTACAATTTGAGTTGGTTTGTAGTCCAAATTATTGTCTCTCTTGAATTTTCTGCAAATTGCTTCTCTCAATTCTAGGTAACCTTCTACTGGAGAGTAAGTGCTATAATTTTCGTTTACTGCTTTTATTACTGCTTCTTTAATGAAGTCTGGTGTGTTGAAGTCAGGTTCGCCTAAACTTAAGCTGATAATGTCTTTTCCTTGTGCTTTTAATTCTCTTGCCAAAGCGGCCATTGCTAAAGTTTGCGAAGTCGCTAAGTTGTTGATTCTGTCCGAAAGAATATGATTCATTATGAAAATTTTGAATGTCCTTAACTTTGAATGTTTTATTAAGGAAGGTTATTATTAATAGATTTTTTTAGCTTTTTAAACAGATAATTCTGGTTTCATTCCCAATTCACGTAAATGCTTAAAGTGAGCAATGACGGCACTTCGCATTGTTTTGTATTCGTAATAAGGCAAATTGCATTCTTTTGCTGTTTCTTTTACAATTTGAGCAATTTTACCGTAGTGAATATGACTGATATTTGGGAAAATATGATGTTCGATCTGATGATTTAAACCGCCTGTGTACCAATTTACAATTGCATTTTTTGGAGCAAAATTAGTTGTTGTGTACAATTGGTGAACCGCCCAAGTGTTATCCATTTCTCCTAATTCATTTGGAGTTGGATTTGTAGTGTGATCCACAACATGTGCCAATTGGAACACAATACTTAGGATTAATCCAGCTGTGTAATGCATAGCAAAAAAGCCAACAAGCACTTTCCACCATGTAATTCCAATTACGATTGGTAAAACAATCCAGATTGAAACATAAATCATTTTAGTAATGATAAGTGTTGTCCACAAAATCTTTGGATTTTTGGGCTCGCCATAAGATAGTTTTCTCTTTAAATAGTTTCTCATTTGCTTAAAATCGGTTGTTAAAGCCCAATTAAAAGTTAATAAACCGTATAAGAAAACAGAGTAATAATGTTGAAAACGATGAAAACGATGCCATTCTGCATGTTCTGTAAAACGAATAATTCTTCCTGCATCTAAATCTTCGTCATGTCCAGGAATATTAGTATAAGTATGGTGCAATACATTATGCTGTACTTGCCAGTTATAAACATTTCCGGCCAGAACGTAGATTGTTCCGCCCATAAATTTGTTGATCCAGCTTTTAGTAGAGTAAGAACCATGATTTCCGTCATGCATAACGTTCATTCCTACACCAGCCATTCCAACGCCCATGACAATTGATAATAATAACATTACCCAAAACGGCATGTTAAGCGTAAGGATTAAAAAGTACGGAGTTAAAAAAACAGCAAATAGAATAACAGCTTTTAAGTGTAACTTCCAGTTTCCGGTTTTTTTGATATTATTTTCTTTAAAGTAATTGTTAACGCGAGAGTTAAGCGTTCTAAAAAACTTTAAATTGTCTTGCCGTGCAAAAGTTGGAGCAGTGTTATTCATAATTAATTTAAATAGATTTCAAAGGTAATTATTATAAATTTTCAATTTGCAAAATTGAGTTAAATATTTCAATCGTAAAGTAGTACTTTTGTTAAAAAATTATAGCAATGGATGAGATATTGAAATATTTTCCCAATTTGACTGATCTTCAAATCGAACAATTTCAAAAATTAGACTTTTTATACCACGATTGGAATGAAAAAATCAACGTTATTTCGCGTAAAGACATTGATTCATTATATACAAAACACATCTTACATTCATTAGGAATTGCCAAGGTGATGAAGTTCGAACCTGGGGCAACAGTTTTGGATGTTGGAACAGGTGGAGGTTTTCCTGGAATTCCGTTGGCGATTCTTTTTCCTGAAACTCGTTTTTATTTGATTGACGTTATTGCCAAAAAAATAAAAGTGGTTCAAGGTGTTGTTGATGCACTTGAGTTAAAGAATGTAAAAGCAGAACAAAAGCGTGCTGAATTGGTAAAAGGAGACTTCGATTTTATTGTAAGCCGAGCAGTTACTAATATGCCAGATTTTGTTTCATGGATTAAAGATAAAATCAAGAAACAGCACAAACACATGTTAAAAAATGGAATTCTTTATCTGAAAGGCGGCGATTTAACCGAAGAGTTAAAGGATTTTCCAAGTGCTACTTTATATGATTTGGCTGATTTTTTTGAAGATGAATTTTTTGAAACTAAAAAAGTGGTTCACCTTCCCTTAAAATTCAAACCTTAATAACAAATAACCCGATTAGGATATTCTAAGCGGGTTATTTTTTTGAACAAAACTAAACAGTTTAAAAATTACGAAGCCTTTTTCGGAAGATTTAAAAAGCTGTTCGCTTTAAGGTCTAAATTATCAATGAAGGCATGAATAGCATTCTCTGATGCTTCAACTGAATATTCGAATTTTTCATCAAAGAAAAACTCTCTGCAGATTACGGGCTCGTGTGATGAATCGTATACAGCTTCGTCACTTTCGTCCAAAACATCATTTCTGTACGGGTTAGGATGAGAGTGAGTTAAGTTTATAATAGTTTGGGCAAACCAATTGTCAAAGCTTTTCTTTTTTGGTGTAATGTGACGTGCCAGCAATACCAATCCGACAAGATCATTTTGTAAAAAGTAAGAGCCTTTGCGGTATCTTACATCTATCATTCTCACATTCATTAATGCAATCCATAGGGCGCCGTTGACAGAACCAGTTGCTGGGATTTCGAATTCGGTGTCAAATAATAAAGGATTGGTCTGTTCACGATTATTGATAGAGCACCAAAGTGCTTCAATTCGTTTTTGCGTATCATTTGTAGCTTGACTGTAACCTGTAAAACGCCAGTAAACCCATTCTAATAATGCTGCGGTCAAACCAATTGAACCTTTATGATTGATCTGCATTAAGGCATTTTCAAGTTCTTCATTACCTTCAATAGGATCTAAAAGTTTGTTTGTTTTCTTTTTTGTCCATTTATAATCAATCGCATGTCCAATGCTTTTAGATTCCATAATAACTTTAGGAACATTGTTTAAATTTCTCATACTTATGTTTTTTATATTATTTATATACAGTTAAATATTTGAAACAAAATTATTAGTATGAGTTTTTTCTGAATGGAACTAAAAGTTTTTAAAGTATTAAAATAAGCCATTTCAAGTTTTTAAAGTGCTGATTTTTAAATAAATAAGAAAAATACTACAAATAAATATTTCAATGTAAGTAAAAAACAAAAAGCCGATTCTTTATGAGAATCGACTTTTATATTGGGAGGTAAACCTGAAATTTGAAATAAAAAAATTATCCCAAGAAAGGGTATCTGTAATCTTCTGGAGTTACAAAAGTTTCTTTGATAGTTCTTGGAGAAGCCCAACGCAATAAGTTTAATGCAGAACCTGCTTTATCGTTAGTTCCAGAAGCTCTTGCTCCGCCAAATGGCTGCATTCCTACAACAGCTCCAGTTGGTTTATCATTGATATAGAAGTTACCAGCAGAGTTTTGTAATTTAGTAGTAGCCAATTCAATAGCGTAACGATCTTGGCTAAATACAGCTCCTGTTAAAGCATACTCAGAAGTAGTGTCCACTAATTCAAGAGTTTCTTCCCATTTAGCATCTTCATAAACATAAATAGTAATAACTGGTCCAAATAACTCAGTTTCCATTGTAGTATATTTTGGGTTTGTAGTAACAATAACTGTTGGCTCAATAAAGTATCCAACCGATTTGTCATAATTTCCTCCAACGATGATTTCTGCGTCAGCATCTTTTTTAGCTTGATCAATATAACTAGCTAGTTTATCGAAAGAACCTTCGTGAATAACTGCTGTAATGAAGTTTCCGAAATCTTCTGGAGACCCCATTTTCATAGATTTTACATCAGCAATTAATTGCTCTTTTACAGCTGGCCATAAGCTTTGTGGAATATAAGCTCTAGAAGCAGCAGAACATTTTTGTCCTTGGAATTCAAAAGCTCCACGAGTAATTCCTGTAACAACTTGTTTTACGTTTGCGCTTGGGTGAGCAATGATAAAATCTTTACCTCCAGTTTCACCAACGATTCTTGGATATGTTTTGTAATTGTGGATATTTGCGCCAATTTTAGCCCAAATATCTTTAAATACGTGAGTTGATCCTGTGAAGTGAACACCAGCAAAATCTCGGCTTGCTAAAACAGTGTCTGTAATCATTAAAGCATCTCCGAAAACTACGTTGATAACTCCGTCAGGAACTCCAGCTTCTTTGAAAACATCGATGATAACTTTAGCAGAGAATACTTGGCTATCACTTGGTTTCCAAACCACAACGTTACCCATCATAGCAGCACTTGCAGGAAGGTTTGCAGCGATCGCAGTAAAGTTGAATGGAGTAATAGCGTAAACAAATCCTTCTAATGGTCTGTATTCGACACGGTTCCAAACAGAAGAATCTGATTTTGGCTGATCGTTGTAGATTTGAGTCATGAACTCAACATTATAACGTAAGAAGTCAATTAATTCACAAGAAGAATCAATTTCTGCTTGATGGATATTTTTAGATTGACCAATCATTGTAGCGGCGTTGATACGAGCTCTGTATGGTCCAGCGATAAGTTCAGCAGCTTTTAAGAAAATAGCAGCACGCTGTTCCCATGCCATGTTTGCCCATTTTTTTCTTGCTTCAAGAGCATTCGCAATAGCTTTTTCGATATGTTGTTTTTCAGCTAAATGGTATTTTCCAACAACGTGTTTATGGTCGTGTGGAGCTGTAATGTTTCTTGTATTTCCAGTTCTAATTTCTTCGCTTCCAATATATAAAGGAACGTCAATTTGAGAATTCCACATTGTGGTATAAGCAGCTTGAACAGCAGCTTTTTCTGGTGAGTTTGGTGCGTAGCTCTTTACAGGCTCGTTTACCGCTTTTGGTACATGAAAAAATCCTTTAAGCATGTTATTTAAATTTGTGAATTAGACAATTTAAAGTTAGACGATTTGTTTTGTTACGAATAATCTAACGCTGCACAAAAGTACAAAGGATAAATTAATAAATTGACAATTTTATGATTAAGATAACGATAAAAGCTATAGATGTAGACTATATCTTAATTTAATGCAAAAGGAGCACACATTCTAAAAGTAGGTACAATTACTTTGAATGTTTTCGTTGTAGTAAAATTGATCATATTGAAATGACCTTTCATTGCGCCATAAGGAGACGATAATAAACAACCTGAACTGTAAGTATGGTTTTCGCCAGGTTTTAAAACTGGTTTTTTGCCTATTACACCTTCACCATCTACAACTTCTAAATCATTTAGAGAATCAAAAATTTCCCAATGGCGAGAAGTTAATTGTACAGAATCTTTACTATGATTTTCGATCGTAACTACGTAGCTAAAAGCAAAATGAATCTTGTAGTTTTTGAAGTATGTGCCTTCAAAACTAGTCAAAACAGATATTTTTATGCCTCGTGTAATTTGAGAAACCATACTAACGCCGTATATATGTGAGTGTTATAGAGGCAAAGCTACAAAAAAAAATCGTTTAATCTAAAACCTTAACATTGTTTTAATTGACTATATTGATAGAGTTTGCATTTCCTTTTCCGATTACACGCTGATAACGGTCTGTAGCTTCTTTGTAATACACCAAGATGGTGTACTCGTTTTCAGTCTGATAAAAGTTTCCGTCAATGGCATTTTCAAAATCAACAACTCCTTTTTTATCTGCAACTGTGTATTGAAAATTTGTAAAACCTTGCTTAATCATAATGGCTTTTTCAAAAACTCCTTTATCATTATTGTAGTCCATTTTATATTCTGGAGAAAGACTGAAGTTATTAAACATTCCAGAAATATAAATGTCTTTGTTCATTCTAAAAGCAGGAGCAGAGAGTGTAAAATAAACCCAAGCATAATCGGCTTCAATATCGTTGTTAGAACCGTTGATGTTCTTTACCACAAAGTTTCCGTTTACATCTTCATAATTTGTATAAATCTGATTTCCTCTTGCAGCGTTAGTATACAGAAACGAATTGTAAATATCATTGTTAGAGCCTACTTTGGCTACATTATTACTAGCCGCCCGTATGTCTTTGTTTTCAAAATATAAAAACTCATTTCCGCCCCAAAATTGGGTTTCTTTGTCGTATTTGTAAACTAGCTGATTGCCAATTGTGTATTGAGGAACAACATTTTTTATCTCGGTATGAAAGTTTCCGTTTTGCAATAAAAGCACTTTTACATTTTGCAACGGGGTTTGAAATACAATATCATTAGATAAAATAGCAAAATCCAAATTCTGTTTGTAGTCAATATTGCTGAGGTTACGGCTTCTTTTTACTTGAACTCCAACGGTACAATGGTTTTCATGTAAAATAAATTTTCTTGAGAAAACAACTTCTCGGTCTTCATTAAGAATTCGCAACATATAATTTCCCGAAAGCTTCAATAGCTGCGTAAACTGATTAGGGAAAGAAAGTCTATAATGTGTATAAACCTGCAGCGTATTGAACGAATTGGAAAAATCGGTAATTCTCTGATTATCCATTCCAAGAATATAGTCCGTTTTTGGAATTTGTGTTGGAATCCAGTTATAATCGCAATGAATAACTTCAAAGTAATAATTGGCTTCATTACCAAACAAATCATCAAATTGAAAGGTAAATGCAGAACCCAATTCGAAAATTGGCGAAACATTACTGCCATTCTGAATAAACGAAACGGTTTTAATATTATAAGGAGGATCGATTTCTTTTTCTTGAGCTTTCGCTAAAGTGAAAATAAAAAGAAAAATAAAGCTTGTAAATAAAAATTTCTGCATCTTAAAACATTGTAAGATTGTAAATATAACAATTTTATACAACGAAAAAGATGCCGTTCTATTGGATTTAACGATTAATTTCCTAAAATATATTCTAAGTTGCCTTCAATTTCATCATTGATATAACTTTCTTCTAAAAGCGAGTCAGACAATAATTTTTTGTTTTCCTGTAGTTTGATGATTTTTTCTTCAACCGTATTTTTAGAAATAAAACGGATCACATTTACTTTATTCATTTGCCCAATTCTGTGCGCACGTGCAACACCTTGTTTTTCTGCGAAAGGATTCCACCAAGGGTCTAAGAATAAAACATAAGAAGCCTTTGTAATATTCAAACCAACACCTCCCGCTTTAAGCGAAATAAAGAATAACAGCGGATTTTCTTTTTCTTGAAACATTTTAACCTGCTGTTCCCTCTTATCTGCAGGAGTTTCGCCTGTAATTTCGCAGAAATCTATTTTGTTTTCCTTGCACCAATCGGTATAAAAATTTAAATTGGTAACAAACGAACTGAAAATGATGACTTTCTGTTTTGCTTTTACTAAGTTTTCAAGATAATTGGTAACCGCAATATATTTTCCAGAATCAACTTCAGATTCCTGATCGACCATTTTTGGGTGGTTACTCAATTGTCTCAGCTTCATCAAAGTGTTAATGATATTGATTTTGTCTGGACCAGAACCGTCAGTTTTAAGCAAGAAATTACGAGCCTTAGATTTTTCTTTCTCGTATAATTTCTCTTGTTCGGAATCCATGTCGCAGTAATAAATCTGCTCTGTCAATTCTGGTAAATCTTTTAGAACCTGTTCTTTGGTTCTTCTTAAAATATAAGGAGCGATAAGATTTTTTAATTCTGCTAAAACTTCTTCATTTTGCTTTTTCTCAATCGGATTTTTGAAATTTTCCATAAAAAAAGCATAACTGCCCAAAATCTCAGGATTGATAAACTGCATTTGTGACCATAAATCGTCAAGCGAATTTTCGATCGGTGTACCGCTCAGAGCAATTTTATGTCCTGTACTGATTTTATTTATAGCTTTAAAAATCTTAGAATTTTTGTTTTTGATGTATTGACTTTCGTCCAAAATCAAATAGCGGAAATCGTATTTTTCTAAAATAGATATATCTCGATGAATGATGCTGTAGCTTGTAAAAATCAAATCGGTCGAATTGATTCTGCTTGCTAAAGATTTTCTGTCGTTACCCACGTATTGCATTTTTGAAAAATGAGGAGTGAATTTGCCAGCTTCATTAAACCAGTTAAAAACCAACGAAGACGGAAGAACAATCAAAGCTTTTAATGGTTCTCTTTCAATCGTAGTTTCATTGGCAAACAAATCAAAATTGGTAGTTTTGGTTGTAAAGCCTAATTGTTCTTGTACCGAAACCAAAACAGACAAAGTTTGCAGTGTTTTTCCAAGTCCCATGTCATCGGCCAAACACGCGCCCATATTGGAATTGAAATGTCCTAAAAGCCATTTTACCCCCTCAATTTGGTACGGTCTTAAAGTTGCTTTTATTAAGTCAGAACCAGTAAATTCGGCTTGATGAATTTGATCTAAATCACTGTCAATTTCAGAAATTCCGTCTAAAGCCGTAAAATTGCTTTTACGCAATAAAAGAACGCCATTTTCTGTTTTGGCTAATTTTGCCAGCGAACCGTATTTGCTGAACCATTCTAGCGGAATCAAAAAGTAGTTTCCGTCAGGCAAAGCAAAAAGCCTTTCTTTGCTTTTTATGTTTGGAATAATTTCGCTGAAATTGATTTTATAATTTCCAACGGTAATTATTATTCTAATGTCGAACCAATCACCAGCAGTTTCTTTTGAAGCAGAAATGGTATAATTTTCCGTAATGATTTCTTTGCTTTCCAGTTTTAGGTTGTCAATAGTAAAACCTAAATTTTTCAGTTCTTCTTTATGATCAATAATCAGCTGAACATTGATGAAAGGATCTGTGTTTTCAGCCTCTGAATTTAATCCAAATAATTCGTTTTTGATTTTGGTTAAACCAATTCCATTTAATTTTTCGATATATAAACTTTCTTCAGAACTTCTTTTAAACTGAATGATTTTAGGTTCATTGGCAATACTGAAATCTACAAAAGAATGTGTTTTTTTTGTTTTGCTCGCATCAAATGAATATCCGTTATAATCAAAATAAAGATTAAGATAATAGCAGTTTTTAAAGAAATCATGAATAGGCTGAATCGTACACGAAATAATTTTGTCACGAAGTTCAATCTCAAAACCTGTCGCTTCAATATCAATTTTCTTTGCGATTTGCGGAATAAAGCTCTTGAAGTAATCATCAACTAATTTTGATGGTATTTCAATAGATTTTTTCTTTAAAAAAGGCATAAGTTTTTTAGAGTTCAACTCTTTTAATTGCCCCAATTTTTTATTGATAATCAGCCAGCCTGGTTCGTCTAAAAGAATGTCAACTTTGCTGTCCATTGGAGGGAAAATTGTTTCATTTTCCTTTAAAGATAAAGTATAGGTAATGCCCTCGGAATGTTTGTCAAACTGGATCTGAGGCTCAAAATCAAGCGGGTAGATGCTGACTCTTGAGCGGTAAAAATCTTTTTCAGGTCCAAGATTTAAAGACAGAGGAAATTGTTCTTTTACAATCAAATCATAAAACGAACTTAAATTGAATTTTAAGTGCTGACGAATGGCAAATTCAATTTTTGAATCTTTTTGTAAGTCAGCAATTGTTTTAGCGGACTTAATTTTAGCGCCAAATTTTTTAAAAATAAATTCAGGTTTAAGAGAATCGCAAGCTGTTAATATTCTTTTTGAATTGGAATCTAAATTATCAAAAGTGATTCCGAAACTTTCAAGTACATCTGGACTTGCTTTTTTGTCTAAATATTTGATATCGTTAGTATTCTCAACGATGTAGGCGGTTGGAATATAGACATTCAGATTTTTTTCCAAACTGATGTCAAAACAGAACTGAAATGATTTTGTAGGTTCCAAGATTTAGGGATTTGGTTAGGCTTGTAATTTAGATTTGGGCAAAAAAATAAAAGGAGTTTTCAAATTATTACTATTTTGAAAACTCCTTTTAAATGAACTTATATCACTTATATGGTGAAAAAGAATTAGTTTTCCTGTTTAAAGCAAAGCGGAATAATCTCGCCTTTTGCTAAACAGTATTTTTCAACCAATTCTGGTGCAATTTTGTTAGTGTAATCTTCTTCAATCACAATAAAACCAATACTTCTTAATTTATCGAAATAATCGCGTCCGTAAACACGAACGTGATCGTATTGTCCGAAGATTTTAGCGCGTTCTTTCTGATCTGTAATCGAATCATCTGCAAAAGTAACGTCACGAGATAAATCCTGAGGAATTTGAAGAATCGCCATTCCGCCCGGTTTTAAAACTCTGTATAATTCCTGCATTGCTTTTGTGTCGTCTGGAATGTGCTCTAAAACGTGATTGCATAAAATAACGTCGTATTCGTTGTCTTTGAAAGGCAAATTACAGATATCTGCTTTTACATCAGCCAATGGCGAAAGTAAGTCAGTTGTGGTGTAATCTAAGTTTTTCTGCTTGCGAAATCTTTTATAAAAAGCTTGTTCTGGAGCAAAATGCAATACTTTTTTTGGCGCTGTAAAAAAATCGGTCTGATCGTTTAAATACAGCCAAAGCAAACGATGTCTCTCTAAGGAAAGTGTACTTGGTGAAAGTACATTATTACGTTGTTTTCCGTATCCGTAAGGTAAAAATGATTTGAAGCTTTTTCCGTCAATAGGATCTGTAAATTTATCTCCTTTTAAAGAGAAAGCTAAAATTGGACGCGCCACATAACTCAAACGAATTAATAATGGTCTTGGAATAGTATTTAAAACTAATTTGAAAAGTTTTTTCACAGGTTTGATTCGGGTTGTATTATAGTACTAAAGGAACTTGTCTGAATTCGTCTTCTTCGTTGCTTTCGATACCTAAAGCTTTGTAAATGTATTGGAAAGTAGATAATAATTCAGGTTTTCCGTCAACTAAAGCTACATCGTGCTCAAAATGCGCACTAGGTTTGCCGTCAGCAGTCAAGATTGTCCAGCCGTCTTTAAGTTGTTTAATGTTTCTAGTTCCCATGTTGATCATTGGTTCGATTGCTACGACCATTCCTTCAACAAAAAGCTTTCCGCGTCCTCGTTTTCCGTAATTTGGCATTTCTGGTTCTTCGTGCATTTTTTGTCCGACACCATGTCCAACCAATTCACGAACTACTCCGTAACCGTGAGCTTCAGTATATTTTTGAATCGCATTTCCAACATCTTCTACACGATTTCCAGCTTTAAATTCTCTAATTCCAACGTAAAGAGATTCTTTAGTAACACGTAAAAGTTTTTTAACTTCTGGTGCAACTTCTCCAATTTCGAAACTGTAGGCATGATCTCCATGGTAACCATTTTTGAAAGCGCCACAATCAACCGAAATAACATCACCATTTTTTAGAGGAACATTATTAGGAATACCGTGAACAACCTGAGCGTTTGGGCTCATGCAAAGCGAATTCGGGAAATCGTATAATCCAAGGAAACTTGGAACTGCACCGTGATCACGAATAAATTCTTCGGCTAATTTGTCAAGATATAATGTTGTAACTCCTTCTTTAATTTCAGAAGCAATCATTCCTAATGTTTTTGATACGATTAAAGCACTTTCGCGCATTAATTCGATTTCTTCTCTAGTTTTCTGGATAATCATATTTTTCCCATTTTCAGTTGGCAAAAGTACAATTTTTATCTCATTTTTTGCGCAAAATTTTTAGCCACGAATTTCGCGAATTTGCACAAATGATTTAGTCAAAGAATTTACGGTAAAAGCAATTGATGAAAATTGGAGGAATTAGTGGCAAAACTATTATCTCCAAAAAAAGCCGTAAATTAGTAATACAAACGCTTATAATTATGGAAACTATTATAGATCGAGATATTGCCAAAGTAAAAGCTCTTAAGAAAATGAAGAGAAATGCTTTGGGACTTTTGGGCGTCGCAGTGTTGTTATTTATAATTGCTATTTACTTTAAAATTCCGATGCTTCAGGCTTTTAGTGAAGCCGCGATGGTGGGCGGAATTGCCGATTGGTTTGCTGTCGTGGCATTATTTCGCCATCCGATGGGAATACCGATTTGGCATACGGCAATTATTCCGATTAAGAAAAATGAAATTGGAGAGAACTTAGGAAATTTTGTTTCTGAAGAGTTTTTAGATAGAGAAAAATTAGAAATAAAATTAGACGAATTCAATTTTGCAACTAAAGCTTCAGATTGGCTTTCGAAAGAAGAAAATGCAAATAAAATTGCCAATGCAGTTGCTGTAAATGTAATTCCGGGAATTTTAAGAACCATTAAAGATGAGGATGTAAAAAGATTTATTCAGGTTCAATTTAAGGAAAAAATAGAAGGAATTAATTTCGGAAATTGGGTTGCCGTTGCTTTAGAACCTTTGCAAAAAGGAGAATTGAAAAATCAGATGCTGACGAATCTTCTCGAAGTTATGGGCACTGAATTGACTAATAATAAAGATTTAATTAGACAAAAAGTAAAAGCTTCGACTCCCCTTCTAAGTTTTGGACTGGCAGATAAAAGCATTACTGAAGGTGTTTTTAATGGCTTGCAAGATTTTTTAAATGAAGCCAAAAAGCCAGAAAGTGCCGTTCGTTTAAAAATTGACGAATACATTTTTAACTTCTTAGAAAAGGTAAAGAATTCAGAAGAAATGAGAATTAAAATCAATGATATCATTTTGGGTTTTGTCGGAAAAAAAGAAGTTCAAGATTACATCAACGGAATTTGGGATGAAATTAAATTATCCATTACAAAAGATTTGAGCAAAGGCGACGATTCTTCTATTAAAAATAGCATTGCAGGATTAATTCAGACTTTTGGAAATGGAATTAAAGAAGACGCAATAATGATTGATAAGATCAATAATTTTATTAAAAATGATTTATTGTCAATTCTTTTAAATAACAAAAAAGTGATTGGGGATTTGATTTCGTCAACCGTAAAAAGTTGGGACGGAAAAGAAGTTTCTGAAAAACTAGAATTAGAAATAGGAAAAGATCTTCAATATATCAGAATCAACGGAACATTAGTTGGTGGTGTTATTGGACTTGTGATTTATGGGGTTGAACAATTGTATCATTATTTTATAATGTAATAATCACAATTTTGTCATTTCGAGGAACGAGAAATTGCACTAGAAATTCCGCAAAGATTGTGATTTGTCTGAGGAATTTCTATTGCAATCTTTCGTTAAATATCAAAAAAGTAAATAAATTCTATTTTTAACTTTCAATTCTCTTTTTTACAATCTCTAAAAGCTCTTCTTTCGTCATAAAAGTTTTTAGGAAATCTTCTAAATTCCCTTCATTAGTAACTTCTCTAAAAAAAACTTCATGATCTGTACCAAATAAAGTTGGGTTTTCAGGATTTGGATCGGATAAAGTGATATAAAAATTATCGGGAAAACCATAGCTTGTAACCAGTAAAATAAAATCGGGTGTTGGGTTATTGGTAACTTTTATGATTTCACTTAAATCAGTTTCTTCATCTATAAATTCATCATTCCATTCTTTATAATCTTCTGTGCCTTCTTTGAATGGAGTAAAAGGGTAAGCTTGCCAAAACATTTGTCCAAATCCTTCTTCTGTTAATCTAAAATATTTTTGAATGATTTTGTCGTAGAAAGACTCTTTGTTTTCTTTAAACATGGCTTTGTTTTCGTCAATGAAATCGCTAATTCCGAAAATAGGTTCTTCTTCTTCGGAAGTTGACCAAGGTGTGTCTTTTGGTCGTTGATATAAAACCGTATCAAAAGTTATAGATTGTAAATCTTCCTGTAACGAATTGCCTTTTACATTTTCTATATTTCCTCCTAATAACTTAATTCTATCTAAAATCTCTTTCTTCATTTTTCATTTGATTTTAATGATGACACAAAAGTAAGATTTTTCTTTTAAATTACGTGAAAAATGGATTTTTATGAACAGACTTGAAAACAAAAAAGAGGCGAATTCTAAAAAATTCGCCTCTTTTTATATAAAGAAAAAAATATTTCCTATAATAGTGAATGACAAGTCATTGCATTTGGCTGTTGCACGCCCATTAATTCTAAAATTGTTGGAGCTATATCGCCTAACACACCATCTTGAATGCTCTTCAGTTGTTTGTCAACTAAAATAATCGGTACGGGGTTTGTTGTGTGAGCTGTATTTGGAGAACCATCAGGATTAATCATTGTTTCGCAGTTTCCGTGATCAGCAATTACAATTGTAGTGTAATCGTTAGCAAGAGCCGCGTCAATAACTTTTTTCGCGCAAGCGTCAACCGCTTCACAAGCTTTAATTGCAGCTTCCATAATTCCAGTGTGACCAACCATATCTCCGTTTGCGAAGTTTAAACAAACGAAATCAACTTCACCTTTGTTTAATTCTGGAACAAGAGCATCAGCCAATTCGTAAGCACTCATTTCTGGCTTTAAATCGTAAGTTGCTACTTTTGGAGAATTTCTTAAGATTCTTTCTTCACCTTCAAAAGGAGTTTCTCTACCTCCAGAGAAGAAGAATGTTACGTGTGGATATTTCTCGGTTTCAGCAATTCTGATTTGTTTTTTGCCCGCTTTTTCTAAAACCTCACCAAGAGTTTCCGTAATATTATCTTTATTGTAAACTACTTTTACGTTTTGATACGTTTCGTCGTAGTTTGTCAATGTTACATAATATAGGTTTAGTTTGTGCATGTTCTGCTCGTGGAAATCTTGCTGAGAAAGCGCTTCAGTAAGTTCACGTCCTCTGTCAGTTCTAAAGTTAAAGAAAATTACAACATCGCCTTCAACAATTGTAGCAAGAGGTTTTGCATTTTCATCAACAATAACAACAGGTTCGATAAATTCGTCAGTAACGTCTTTTTCATAGCTTTCCAAAACACTAGAAACAGGATTTGTTGATGGAGTTCCAACACCGTTTACTACAAGATCGTAAGCTAATTTTACACGTTCCCATCTTTTATCACGATCCATTGCATAGTAACGGCCAATGATAGAAGCGATTTTTACAGGAGTATCTTTAATGTAATCTTCTAGATCATGAATGTATTTTGCTCCAGATTTTGGGTCAACATCACGTCCATCTGTAAAAGCGTGAATATAAACCTGATCTAAACCATATTCTTGAGAAGCATCGATTAAGCCGCGAAGGTGTGAAGTATGTGAGTGAACACCACCATCTGAAACTAATCCTAAAAAGTGCACTTTTTTATTGTTGTCTTTAGCATAAGTAAAAGCGTCAATAAGAACTTGCTCTTTTGCTAAAGTTTTGTGTTCTACAGCTAAATTTATTTTGGCTAAATCTTGATATACAATTCTTCCTGCACCAAGATTCATGTGTCCAACTTCACTATTTCCCATTTGGCCTTCTGGCAAACCAACATTTAATCCGTCAGTTCTAAGTTGAGCGCTTGGGTAATTTTTGTAAAGACTGTTTATAAAAGGAACATTTGCATTGTCGATTGCAGATACTTTAGGGTCAGGAGATTTTCCCCAACCGTCTAAAATCATAAGGATAACTTTTTTGTTCATTACTTTTTTGTTTTCTACAAATATAAGGCATTTCTAAAGTTTGAAAACTGAGGAATGTTACATTTATATTTAATAAAATGAACTATAAAAAAAAATATTGATTTAATTGAAGAAGCCTTTATTTTTTGAAATTAATTCACGCTAAGCTCTTTTTCTGATCTTATTTTTGACAGCATTGTAGTCAATAAAGTATTTTACATTAATAGAAAAGATGTGTTTTAGTCTACATTACTTAATAGTCATGACACATTATGCTCGAAATCTTTATTAATAACTCATTCAAAACTAGTAATGTTGTATGTTTTGAATTTACGATTTTCATTTTGTTTTACTTTTTTTAAGAAACGGGTTAAAACGTTGTGATTTTTAGCGTAAGATAAAATCTTACAGAAAGGTCGTTTAGTGTTAAAATTTAAACAAAAAACACCTGAAAATCAGGCTTGTATTTTGCACGGTATGATTTTTTTATATTTTTGCGATACCCAAATTTTTGTTTAACCTAAAGAAATTCAATGATTTACAAAATTTATCCGTTATTTGTGTTTTTGCTATTGTCTTTTGGAAAAGATTCGAAAAACACAGCCGATCTTAAAAAAAATGCCACTGTAAAGGCGATTGCTAAAGTCGAAAAAGTTACAGTAGATTCTAAAATTGAGAGCGTTTATAACTCGTTAAATTCAAACAGCTTTAAAATGCCTGAGCTTAAAACTTTCTCGGAAGCTTTAAAAGGATTTTATTTGTTGAAAGAAAGAGGAGTGATCAAGAAAAATATCCTAACATTAATTGATTTCAGTTTGTCATCAAACACTAAACGTTTGTGGGTGATTGATTTAACTAGCAATACAATTTTGTTTAATTCGCTTGTAGCTCACGGTAGAAATACGGGAGAAGAATTTGCTTCAGCATTTTCAAATCTTAATTCATCATTTAAAAGCAGTTTAGGTTTTTATGCTACTGGCGAAATTTATCAAGGAAAACATGGTGCTTCTTTGCGTTTAGATGGTTTAGAAAATGGCGTAAATGACAATGCTCGCGAAAGAGGCGTTGTAATGCACGGTGCAGATTATGTATCGGAATCTTTTATCAGAAATCATAAAAGATTAGGGAGAAGCCAAGGCTGTCCAGCAGTTCCAGTTGAATTGACAAATGAGATTATAGAATTAATAAAAGACAAATCGTGTTTGTATATCTACCATCCGTCAAGAAGTTTTGCGATGGAAGAGAGGCTAATTTCTTAATTGCTTATATAAATCCGAATCTAAATCATAAATATCAGCTCTAAAAATGAGCTGATTTTTTTTGCTCCATGCTGTCCAATACCATTGGTATAAAGCGTACTTTTTGGTAATCTTGAAACTCATTGTTGTTTTACTCGCAATAATAGTGTCAATTCTGTCTTGAGGCCAGTTTCCGTCAACATCTAATATATGTTGGGCAAGTTCTAATGGATTTTCAACACGTACACATCCAGAACTCATAGAGCGATTATTGCGCCCAAAAATATTACGGTGATTTGTATCGTGAAGATACACGCTGTGATGATTTGGGAATAAGATTTTCATTAATCCTAACGAATTGTCATAACCAGGACTTTGCACATAGCGATAGTTGTTAGGTTTGTTTTCATTCCATGCCATCGGAGAAACTACCTTGCCGGCAGTATCATAGATAGTGATATTCTTATTAGCCAAATAATTTCGGTTTCTTTTCATAGCCGGAACCACATCTTCTTTTAAAATTGTCGGAGGAACAGTCCAAGTTGGATTAAAAACAACCGTTTTTAAAAAAGAAGTAATAATAGGAGTTTTTCTTTTGCTGGTTCCTACTACAATATTTCTAACTAAAGTGGTGTCCTTATTTTCGACAACATTTAAGCTGTAATCGGGAATATTAATAATGAAATAGTTTTCGGCCAATTCTGACGGATACCATCTCCAACGCTCCAAATTGGCAATAATCTGTTTTTTTCGATCTTCTTTAGAATAATTTAGAGCACGAATAGTTCCAGCTCCGATAACTCCATCTGCAGCTAAACCGTGCCTTTCTTGGAATCTTTTTATGGCTTCAAAAGTTTTGTGGTTGTAAATATTGCTAAGGCTATCTTTTCCAGACATGTCATTCCAGTACAAAAGCCTTTTTTTAATGTTTGTTAAAGCGGGATTAGTATCGTTTAAAACAATTTTATCAGTTGCTTCAATAGTTTTTACGTTGTCATCTGGGAAAGTATTGATGATTTCCAATGCTTTTAGGAGTTCTTTGTATGTTTCTGTTTTAGGCTGAATATTTTCTACAATGCTATCTAATTTATTTTTGTTGAATCCTTTAATTAGAACAGAATTCACATCAAATTCTTTTTCGTCCAAATCCCAATTGGTATACAGCTTCTTAGGATCTAGCTTTCCTTTATATATATGATTTAGATATTTTTCAAAATTATAAGTCAGCAAAATATCATACGTAGCCAAATCTTTATCGTTTAACGAAGCGACTTTGCTTTCAAACTTTTTCAGCTGAGATATTTTATAATCTTCTGGTTCTAAGCCTAATTCTTCTGATTTTTCTAATTGTGCTAAAACAAAAGTTCTCTTTTTAATGTTTCCCCATACGGTTTGATTCTCAGATCCGGCATAAAACTGTTTTAAGGTTTCACTTTTATAAGCTCCTATTAATGCTGTGTCTATTTCAACCGTTCTCTCGTCAGTAAGTATAATTGCTGGCACCTTTTTTTTGATAATAGGTGTAGGTTTTGGGTCTTCTTTTTTACATCCCAAAAAAAGGCATATTACTACTAAAGAGTAAAATATTCTCATTTTATAATTTTTTAAACATCAAATAATGTTCGCCAACATCTTTAATCTCAAATGCTTCACCAAGTGTTTGATAATTCATTTTTTGATAAAATCCGACAGCGGCAGTTCTGGCGTTGAACCAAATTAAATCTATTTGGTTTTCATTGCAATACACTTCGCAATGTCTTACCAAAGCTTCTCCGATTCCTTTTTTCTGGTGGATTTCTAAAACAGCCATCCCTCGAATCTGAGCTTGATTTTGAGCGGCAAATATAGGATTGATTTTTTCGAATAACGAAATAATTCCTGTTAAATTTTCGTTTTCAAATAAACCGAAATGATGGGTAGATTCTAGGTCGTCTCCTTCAAAGACACAGCTTTCTATAGGTTTTCCTTTTCTTAAAATAGGTTGACGAACGGTATAAGTTTCTTTTGATGGAATTTCTCTGATTGTAATCATGATTTTTTGAAAAAATAATGCTTTTATAACTTTTTAATTTTAAATAAGTTATAAAAAAATGTTGAATTTTATTGATTTTTTTTGCCCAAAAGCTTGTTTTGAACTGAACTTTCTTTCTATATTTGCACAACCAATGCGAAAGTAGCTCAGTTGGTAGAGCTCCAGCCTTCCAAGCTGGTTGTCGCGAGTTCGAGCCTCGTCTTTCGCTCTAAAAAGTAAACACGTTTTACTTTATGTGAGAATAAATTTTTTGATTTTTATTTTGTTTTAAAAATTAAATTTTTTAGTTTTGCACCCAGTTAATGCGAAAGTAGCTCAGTTGGTAGAGCTCCAGCCTTCCAAGCTGGTTGTCGCGAGTTCGAGCCTCGTCTTTCGCTCTTCAAAAGCCTCAAACATTGTTTGAGGCTTTTTTGTTTTTTTGTTTTTTGAACCATATAAGTGATATAAGAAAAATAAAAGTTTTTTATTGAGCTTTTAACATGAACTTATATCACTTATATGGTTTAAAAAATTATTTCAAATCGCTCAAATCGCTTTCTGGTTCTAACTCTTGAGCTTCTTGGTTTTGCTGAAACAATCTCGCAGACAAAGCTCCTTTCAAAGTAATTTTTTCGCCTTTAACTTCCAGCCAACTCCCTTCTCTTAAACCTAAAACAGGAGTTGAATTGAAAGCATGGAATTCTTTGATTCTTGTTTCGCGAGTTTCTCCCATGTGCTTAGATTGCAAATCGGCATCCAGATAATGCGGATTTAAGTTGAATGGAATTAATCCTAAAGTCTGGAAACTTGGAGGGTAAATAATAGGCATGTCGTTTGTGGTTTGCATTGATAAACCGCAAATGTTGCTTCCAGCGCTTGAGCCAAGATAAGGCGTGCCGTTTTTTACGGTTTCAGAAAGCAACTGCATAATATTGTTTTTGTAAAGCTGGGTAACCAATAAAAAAGTATTTCCTCCGCCAGTAAAGATTCCTTCTGCATTTTTAACAGCATCCTGCGAATTTTCAAATTCATGAATTCCTTTAACATTGACATTGATGCTGTTAAAAGCTTCTGCTGCTTTTTGCGTATACTCGTCATGCGAAATTCCTCCTGGACGAGCATAAGGAATAAATAAAATTGTTTTGCAATTTTTAAAATGTGTTTTTAAAGTAGGTAAAAGATATTCTAAGTAGTTGCCTCCGTGTAAAGTAGAGGTGCTTGCAATGATAATGCTTTTCATGATTTTCAAACTCAAATTTTGTTTGTTAAAGGTATTAAAAACTCTGTTTTTGTTTGAATTTTTAATATTTTAATTAACATATTTTTACCAAGTCATTAATATTAAATTTGGAATGACTTGGGATATTTTTACCGTTTTAAGAATATTTTTAATTTATTTCATTTTGTTTCAGAAAATTACTTGTTTTTTAATTGTTATGGCGGGGCAAGCTTGCTGGTCACAAACTCTGGAACGTTCTGTTTTTAATGGGAAAGTAACTTCTAATACCTTAGATTTAGAAGGTGTTTATGTGATTAATGCGCAAACAGAAGAAACGGTAACGACAAATGCGTCGGGATTTTTTTCGATTTTAGCAAAGCCTGATGACGTGCTGGTTTTTTCTTCAATAAGTTTTAAAGAAAAAAGAGTCTCATTGAAGCAAGAAGATTTTTCAAATCTTAATTTTTCTGTGAATCTTACTATGGTGATGTATCAACTGCAAGAAGTTGTTGTGAAGCGATATGATAATATTAATGCTGAAAGTTTAGGAATAGTACCTTTAGGACAAAAGAAATACACTGCAGCAGAACGTAAGTTGCAGACAGCGACTGCGCTAAATGCTACAGCAGATGCGGGAATGATGGCTGGAGGTTCTATTTCTGCAGATCCGTTGCTAAATTTCTTCTCTGGAAGAACGGCTATGCTTAAAAAAGAAGTTGCTGTTGAGAAGAAAGAGTTTTTTATGATACTTCTGGAAAATATGTTTAGCCTAGATCATTTTACTGACCGATTAAAAATCCCCGCAGATTATGTGAAAGGGTTTGAATATTATGCTATAGAAAATGATAAGTTTACGGCTATTTTGAATTCTAAAAATAAAACTTCTACAGAATTTCTTTTAGGAGAATTGGCTGTTAAATATAAAGAAATGATTGCTGGTGAGAGTAAATAAGATTATAGCTATTGTTGTTTTTCTTTTTTTTGTTCAGATTGGTTTTGGGCAAAAAAATGATGTTAAACTTTTAGCAGGAAAAGTGCAAGAGCAATCTAGTCCTGTTGAAGGAGTAAATATTATAAATAATGCTACTCAAGCAACTGCCGTGTCTGACTCTGATGGTAATTTTTCGATTGCTGTTCGGGAAGGAGATGTTTTGGTTTTTTCAGCCGTAAATCTCGATCCTGTAAGGATTAGAATTGCTCCCGAACATTTAATAAATAGCTCTTTAATTGTAAAAATGACTGCGAAAGAAGTAGAGCTGAAAGAGGTGGTTGTTAATGAAAATGCTAATATAACAGCCGAAAATCTTGGGATTATTCCGTACGGACAAAAAAAATACACGCCAGCAGAACGAAAAGTTTATACTGCGACTTCAACATCTATTGATAAACTATTAAATAAAATTTCGGGACGGACTGCAATGCTGAAAAAAGAAGTGAATGTAGAGAAAAAAGAAGCGCTTTTTAGAAAATTGGAATATCTTTTTGAGGAGAATTATTATACAGATAGATTGAAAATTCCTTTCGATGATATTAAAGGATTTCAATTATTTTGTGTGGATGATGCTGATTTTGCTGTATCTTTGAATACTAAAAACAAAACAATGAGTATGTTTTTAATTACAGATCTAGCAAGAAAATATCTAATAATTCTCGAAAATGAAAAATAAACTAGGAGTACTCGTTGTCTGCTTATTTTGTCAATTTGTATTAGGACAAAACGGTTTCAGGAAACCATTACACGGTCAGGTTATAAACGATTTTTTGGCCATTGAAAGTGGTTATGTAATGAATATTAATGCGAATGTCAGAACATTTATTGGTTCTGGCGGTTTGTTTGATATCATGGCACAACCTAAAGATACTTTGTTGTTTTCTGGCTTGACATTTCAATCAAAAAAAGTGGTTTTAACTGAAAAAGATTGTGCTGAGGTTCTTTTGAAAATAAAGCTGGATTTGGTTAATAATCAGCTTAAAGAAGTTGTGGTTCATAAGGAATTAAAAGTAAAATCATTACAAGGCGGTTCTCAGAAATATGTAGATATGCAGTTTGAAGACGATAAACAGTCTACCGCAAAAAATAATGCAATGCTTTCTGATCAGACCATAAAATATGGTACCGATTTTGTTCGAATTTTTAAAGACGTCAAAAAACTTTTGAGCAAAAAAGACGAAGTAAAAGAGGAAGAAATCACAGATATTGCTTTTGTAGAATATGCTAAAGATAACTTTACAAAAGATTTTTATTCTAAAACACTCAATCTTAAAGATGATGAAGTAGAATTGTTTTTGATGTATTGCTCAAACGATCCGCATTCTAAAGAATTAGTTGATCCAGATCAGAAGTTTCAATTGATGGACTTTATGATCAATAAGAACAAAGAATTTAAGAAGGCTGAGGCTGCTCAAAAATGAAAAAAAGAATAATTTATCCATTGCTTGGAGTTTTGTTTGTATTGACTTCGGCATTTGCTTTTCATAAATTTTATGTAGGGGTTTTTCAAGTAAATTATGCTGCTGAAAAGAAGATGCTCCAGATTACTTCCCGAATTTTTATTGATGATTTGAATAATGCTATGGAGAAAAAGTATCACAAAAAGACATTTGTTGGTACTAGTAAAGAAACTCCGGCAGATGTTGAATTATTAAAAAAATATCTATCTGAACATTTTTCAATTAAAGTAAATGGACAGCAAAAAGTCATAACTTTTTTATCTAAAGAGGTCGAAGCTGACGATGTTTTGGTCTGTTATTCCAGAATTAAGGATATAGATAAATTTAAAACCCTTGAGATTTCAAACACTATTTTAGTGGATTGGAACTCAGAACAGCAAAACATTACACATATTTCAGCATTTGATACAAAAAGAAGCGTTCTTTTTACAGAATCTTCAAGGAAAGAATTGTTAAAATATTAATGTATTGGTAAAATTAATGTTTTAATTACTATTTTCACAGCCTAAAGAAATTACCATTAAAAATTTATGAAAAAACTTTCATTATTCTTACTTTTTCCTGCAATGTTAGTGGCGCAGGATAAAGCAACAACCACACCTACTAAACAACAGGGAAAGTACGACACGAACAAGTTTAGCCAAATGTACGATTTGCTGGCAACACCAAACATGTTTCGTACAGCTTCTGGAGCTCCAGGGCCAGCTTACTACCAGCAACAAGCAGATTATAAAATTGATGTTGAATTGGATGATAAAAAATCAAAATTAAGCGGATCTGAAACCATCACCTACACTAATAATTCACCAGATAGTTTAGAGTATTTGTGGATTCAATTAGATCAAAATCAAGCTAAAGCAAACACACAGACTTCATTAGCAGAAAGCGACAAAATCAGTCAGGTTTTGCCTCTTGATGGTTTTTCTTCTAAATATTTGAAAAAAGATTTAGAGCGCGGTTTTAATATTGAACAAGTTAAAGATGCTAAAGGAAGCGCAATGTCTTATACGATCAACGAAACCATGATGCGTATTAATCTGACTTCGCCTTTAAAACCTGGAGAGAAAATTTCATTCTCTATTAAATGGTGGTATAATATCAATAACTATAGAAAAGAAGGCGGTCGTTCTGGATATGAATTATTTGAGAAAGATGGCAATAAATTATACGTAATCGCGCAATTCTATCCAAGAATGGCGGTTTACAATGATGTTGAAGGATGGCAGAACATGCAGTTCTGGGGAAGTGGAGAGTTTGCTCTTCCTTTCGGAAACTTTGATGTAAACATCACAGTTCCTGCAGATCACGTAATCGACGCAACTGGAGAATTGATGAACAGAAGCGAGGTATTTACTGCAGAACAAGTAAAAAGATACGAACAAGCACAAAAATCATTTGATAAACCTGTAGTTATTGTAACACAGGCTGAAGCAGAAGCGGCTGAAAAAGGTTTTTCTGAGAAGAAAAAAACTTGGAAGTTCAGTGCTAAAAATGTTCGTGATTTCGGAATTGCTTCTTCAAGAAAATTCATTTACGATGCAATGGCTGTGAAAATTGGAAACAGAACTGTTATGGCAGAATCTGTTTATCCAAAAGAAGCAAACCCGCTTTGGGGAGAAACTTCTACAATGGTTGTGGCTCATACTTTAAAAAGCTATTCTTCTCATACTTTTGATTATCCTTATCCAAAAGCAGTTTCTGTTTCTGCAGAAGATCAAGGTATGGAATATCCAATGATTTGTTGGAACTATGGACGTCCTGACGAAAATGGCGTAACTAGCAAAGAAGTTAAAAACGGAATGATTGGTGTTATTATCCACGAAGTTGGACACACTTTCTTCCCAATGATTGTAAACTCTGACGAACGTCAATGGACTTGGATGGATGAAGGTTTGAATTCATTTTTAGAATATTTGGCTGAACAGGAATTAGATTCAAATTTCCCTTCAAGAAGAGGGCCAGCAAAAAATATTGTTCCTTACATGAGCGGTGATCAGAAGTTTTTAGAGCCAATTATGTCAAACTCTGAAACAATTCACCAATTCGGAAATAATGCTTACGGAAAACCAGCTACAGGTCTTAATATTTTAAGAGAAGTAGTTATGGGAAGAGAGTTATTCGATCATGCATTCAGAACGTATGCAAACAGATGGAAGTTTAAGCACCCAACCCCAGAAGATTTCTTTAGAACAATGGAAGACGCTTCAGCAGTAGATTTAGATTGGTTCTGGAGAGGTTGGTTCTACTCAACAGATTTCGTAGATATCGGAATTAAAGATGTAAAACAATATTATGTTTCAGATACTCCAACAACAGATATTAAAGATGTAAAAGTTAGAAAAGGACGTTTCGGATTCGAAAAAGGACCTTTTGTTTACTTAGTTTCTGGAGATAATGCAGAAGTAAGCGATTCTAAGAAAAAAGCTTTAAAAGTGCAAGATTTCAAACCTTTAGCAGATTATGTAGATCAGACTTTTACGGCTGAAGAAAAAGCGAGCATCAAATCTCCTAAGTACTTCTACGAAGTAGAATTTAACAAACCAGGCGGAATGATTATGCCTATTTTAGTTGAAATCACTTATGAAGACGGTTCTAAAGATAATTACAAATATCCAGCGCAAATCTGGAGAAAAAGTAATGATACGGCAAGAAAAGTTTATGCTACAACAAAAGCAATTAAGAGCATTCAAATTGACCCGCAATTGCTAACGGCTGATATTGATGTAACCAATAACTCTTGGCCAAAAGTAGAAACAAAGTCAAAATTTGACTAAATAAATTAAAAGCTTATAAAAAGCTCATCAGGTTTATAAATGCTTGATGAGCTTTTTTATTTTAATTAAATGCATTTTCAAGGACTTTTTAAGTTAATTTTAAAACTCTAAGCTGCAAAATTTAATATCTTTGTGACTACAAAATTAAAAGTTATGTTTGGTATAGGAGGAGGAGAATTAGTTTTTATACTGTTTATAGTACTAATGCTTTTTGGTTCAGATAAAGTGCCGGAAATTGCACGTACAATGGGAAAAGCTATGGCTCAATTAAAAAATGCAACTAATGATATTAAAAGCGAAATTCAGAAAGGAGCAGAGGCAAATGGTCTTGATGCAAAATCTCTGAACGATATTACTGGAAATATCAATGCAGAAATTAACAATGCAAAATCAAATTTACTTGGAGATACAGGAAATCTTTTAGGAGATACTGCAAATGAAATCGAAAAGGTAAAAGAAGATATTGACACTCTTTCTGGACCTATAAAACGCCAAATGTAATGCTTGAAAAAATACAGGAATTAGATAAAGATCTTTTAATCTTTCTTAATGGATTAGGTTCTGAAACATACGATAAATTATGGCTTATTATTACCAATCAGCTGTATTGGACGCCATTTTTTCTATTGCTTTTTTATCTTATTTATAAAAAAATAGGAGGTAAGCAAACCCTGTATTTATTGCTTTTTATTGCAGTTTTGATTGCTTTTACAGATCAAACCTGCAACTTATTCAAACATACTTTCCAGCGTTTGCGACCATGCAATGATCCGGAAATAAATTCAATTATTAGAGTTGTACAGGTTAGAAAATCATATAGCTTTTTCTCTGGACATGCAGCAAATACTATGGCGGTTGCGACTTTCTTATTTTTGATTCTAAAGCGCTATTTCAAATATTTCGGTTTTATATTTCTATGGCCATTAATTTTTGCTTACAGCCGAATTTATTTAGGATTGCATTTTCCAGGTGATATTCTTACTGGCTATTTCTTCGGAGCTCTTTTCGGATTTTTGCTTTATTTAGTTTATAGAAAGCTGAAACCGCAGTATTTTCCGGGATAGATTTTTTTTAAAGATGCTAAGTTGCTAAGATTCTGAGATGCTAAGTTTCTAAGATTCTAAGTTCCTAAGTTTCTAAGATGCTGAGATACTATGGTTTTAAAGATATATAATATAAATTGCCTCCAGCTTTAGCTGGAGGTTTTTTTTATGGGCAAATAAAAAGGCTTTAGCCAAATATTATGAAGTATATGGCTAAAGCCTTTGGGGCTAAATTATATACCTCCAGCTAAAGCTGGAGGCAATTAAGTAGCAGAAAACTTAGAATCTCAGCATCTTAGAAACTTAGGAACTTAGAATCTTAGAAACTTAGCGACTCAGTATCTCAGAACCTTAGTTAATGATGGTTTTTTCACTCCATTCCAAGCCATTTGGAAGCTGTTGTTTGCTAAATTCAATATGAATTACTCTTCTGCGTTCGTTGTTTGTGGTTTTATTTGATGCGTGAAATAATAGCGGTTTCATGATCATAATGCCACCTTTTTCGACTTCACAAATTGTTTCTTTTTCTTTTTCGAAATCAAGATTTTCAATTCGCAAAATTCCTTTTGAATGTGAATTATTGATCACTTTTAAAGCGCCATTGTCTTTAGTAGTTTTGTCAATATGAATTCTAATCGTGAAATTGTTTTCTAATACTTCACTAGGTGGCTGAACTGCAAATTGATTTTGTTTTATCGTCCAATTTTCAAAATTTTCTATTTCAATTTTTTGATCAACTGAAATCGTTAAATCTTGATGATAGGCTACAAACCAATTTGATTTTTCTGGTTTATCAAAATAAATTGATTTAGTTATAAAAAAGCCTTTACCGAAAGTAGAATCTATAATATCTTGTAGTTTTTCATTAAAAATAAAAGGAAGAGTTTCTGGGACTTCTTTATGAAATTGTCTAATTGCAAATAAATCTTCAGATTTTCTAAAAGTCGAATTATCAGAATCATTTTTAGTTTTATTGTCAATCAATGAAATTAGATTTTCAATTTCATTTTCTGTAAAAACATTATTAATTATTGAAAATCCTTCGCTATCAATTTGTTTTAAGTGAATCATTATAAAATGTTTAAAATCTGAATAGAACCTTAGAATCTAAAAATTATAAAACACGACTAACCGTCAATCCATCACGAATTGGCAATAAAACAGTCTCTACTCTTGGATCGTCTTTTAAAAGCTGATTGTACTCTAAAAGCACTTTTGTGCTGACATCGTTTGGATGAACCGGTTCTAGAATTTTTCCGCTCCATAAAACATTATCCGATAAAATGATGCCGCCTTTATTCATTTTTGGAACAATCATTTCCCAGTAATTCAAGTAGTTTTCTTTGTCGGCATCAATAAAAACCAAATCAAATTTCAAGTCTAAATCTGGAATAATGTTTACGGCTTCCCCTAAATGCTGAAAAATTTGTTTTCCCCAAGGCGATGCGTCAAAATACTTTCGCTGAAAATCGACTAATTCTTCTTTGATATCAATGGTATGCAATTGCCCGTTTTCCTGCATTCCTTCGCATAAACATAAAGCAGCGTAACCTGTGTAAGTTCCAATTTCAAGAATATTGACTGGACGAATCAGTTTTGAAAGCATGCTTAAAACACGGCCTTGAAAATGACCGCTTAGCATTCTTGGCAAAAGTATTTTCTGGTAGGTTTCTTTATTAAGTTTCGCTAGCAATTCTGGTTCGTTTTCAGAATGCTGTTCGATGTAATCTTCTAATTCTTGAGATATAAAATGCATGTTGTAGTATCTTGTAATTTGAAAGCAAAAATACAAAAATATCTGCTTGCGATTGGGCATAAAAAAACCATCCGCTGTGAGCGGATGGTTTCTGTTAAGATTACTATGAAATTTATTTTTTCAAAGCTTCGTTTACCTCTTTAGCTGTTTTTACAGTTCCGTCTTTAGCAGCTTTAGCAGCATTTTCAACTTTTTCAGCACCTTTTTTAGTGGCATCTTTTACATCTTCAGCTGCTTTTTTAGTTGCGTCTTTTACGTCTTGAGCTGCAGTTTCTGTTGCATCTTTTGCTTTAGTTGCTGCATTTTCAGCTTTGCTTACAGCGCTATCTTTTACTTCTTCGATATCAGAGGTAAGAGAATCTACTTTGTTGCCAAGCGTTAACTCATCTTCTGCAGGTTTGTTTTCTTTTTTCTCGCATGATTGAACAGCGAATGCTAATAAAGCAATAACAGCTAAACTTAAAATTTGTTTTTTCATAATTTCAATTTTTTTTAGGTTGATAAAACTTAAAGGTTACATGGCTGAAAAATAAAATTACAAATTTTAAAATGATTGAGCTCTTTGTAAGATTATTTTTTCTTTTAAGAACAAAACAATTCTTATGCCAAAATTTTAAAACTATGTTGATTCTCCTTATTTTTTTTGGAAGAAAAATATTAGTTTTTGTATAAGCTGAAATTAATTACAATATCGTCTTTTACTTTAATCAAACCAGCCATTTTTACTGGTGGCTCCAACTCAATATCAGAGAATTTCAAACTAAGCGTTCCTTGGATTTTATCGTCGGTATTATAAAGCATAAAATCTTTGTATTTGAGTGTTTTGTCTGTTATAAAAAAGTTTAATCTGCATTTGTAATTTTTCCCCACTGGTTTTATATCGCTTATGGAAACTGTGCTGTTGGGGAATTTTTTGACTTTTACTGTTCCTTGCAAATCCTTCGTCATTATTTTGTTGCCACAATCAAAGTTTGACATTTTGATGTCAGTATTAAAAGTGTTTTTTTTAACTGAGTTTACGTAAACAGTATCTTTTATTGAAAAAGTGTTTGAGCAATTGTATTTGCCCACAGTTGATAGACCTGTGATTTCTATTTTTATTTTATTTATTACCACAGCTGTATCTTCTGGAAAAAAAGTGGGTTTAGCACTTCCTAAGAAAAAGAAAACTACTAAACCCATAATTAAGATTGAAAATCTTGTTTTCATTTTTGTTACATTAGAATGCAATAGTTGCTTCGAATACTAAACCTTCAAATTTACCACCATAAAAGTTGTTTAGATTTCCAGTAGCAGGATCTCCTGTAAATTGTGAATAATCTTTATATTTTTGATTAACGTAGTTTAATTTAGCTAAAATGTTTTTAGTCATAAACCAACCAGCACTTGCTTCAAATTTATCTACAGTAACCTTTTTAGCATCGGCATTAGATAATTTTCCAGATACAGTATTGTATTTTCCTCCAATATAGAATTGTTCAGTTCCTCCAAATCTATAAATAAGTTCTGAAGCATATTGATTAGCAGTACGTTTGTCATCAGTACCAGCTTTATCTCCTCCTGAAGCTAATTCGATTGTTCCAAAGAATTCAAGTCCTTTATATTTTACAAAAGGGTTAATCATGTATGTCGTAGCCCAATTTTTGAAATTAGGGTTGAACGTAGCCTCTGGAGTAGATGTTTTACTGAAACTAGTAGGAACATCAGTAGTAGTTGTAGAAATAACAGTACCATTAGCATCGGTCTTCGTAATAGTATTTTTATAAGCGTTATTATTCAAAATACCCCAATAACCAAATCCTGATCTATTAGCAGCATATATGTTTGCATTACCAAGATTTGCATTATGGTAATAAGAACCAGTTATTCTTACTCTTAAATCTTGATTAAGCTGTTTATCATAACCAAGTTTAGCTAAGATTGAAGGGCTGTGCGTTGTATTAGCGTTTGGACCAGCAGGATAAAAAACTTCTTCATTACTTTGATTTAAGTTACCATTTGTAACACCTAACATGCTAACCAATCCACTTCTGTTGTAGTAAACTTCCATACCCATTTCTGTAGTGAAAGAATACATGATGTTGTTTCCAACAAATGCATTTCTGATTGTATTACCATTATCAGAACCTCTAAAGTGAGCATCACCAAAATTGTTCTCCATTTGTCCAATTTTAATAGTAGCATATTTCATGAAATCAGCTAGGAAGTCTTTTTTAATGAAGTCTAACTTGTCAATTTGCAAGTATCCACCTTTTACATAAGAATCATTGTGGTGTCTTGAAGCCAAATAAACATCTAAATTAACTCTTACTCCATCAAATAATTGAGCACCAATGTACATATCAGCAGCAGGAAGAGTAAAATTGTTTTCAGTATTCATTAAACGATACCCTGTAATTGATCTAGTGGTTGTTCCAGTAGCTGTAGTAGTTGTAGTCGTAATGTTATTAGGTTGGTCGTTGAATGAATTTGTTGCTTGAAAATCCATGTTGAAAGCACCTCCAAGGTCAATACTAAGACCTTTAAATTCTCTAGTGTCTTTTTGTACGTCAAAAACGTTGATACCGTCTTTTCCTCTAGAGATTTGATTTTGCATGTTTCCAAAGCTTACTTGTGCCTGAACAGCAAATGTGCTGATTAATGTGACGAATAGAATATAAATTTTCTTCATGGCGTTTATAAATTAAAGTTTAAATTGAATTTTAGTGTTAGGTCTTGACCTGTTTTTATTGTTCCAAGCATTGCCGTTGGCGATTTCATTCCGAAATCTGTAAAAGTGATTTTGTTAGTTCCCTGAAGGTTTAAACCATCTTTTGTAACCGTTGTTTTTACAGAGGTTTTGTAAACTTTGCTAACTCCAGCAATGGTGTAAGTTCCTGTAAGTTCCCAAGTTGTTTCGTTTACTTTTTCAGCAGATTTTAAAACATACTTAATGTTTTTGTTTTTGTCCGTTTTCAAAGTCTCATAAGCCACTTTATCCATGCTTTTTTTCTCGCTTTTTACGCTTTCTGCTAAAAGAGTTACAGTCAAAGCTTCAATGTCTGTTAGCTTTCCGTTAGTAATGTTTAAAGTCGCTGTTCCAGTTCCAGAAGTCGATTTCATTTCCCAGTCGTGAAGTGTAGAAGTACCCGCAACAGAAAAAGTTGGTTTGCTATCTAAGGCATATGATTTTTGTGCTGTTGCAAAAGAGCTGATTCCTAAAAATGCTGTTACAACGGCGAAAAGTTTTAATGTATTTGTTTTCATTTTTGTCATGTTTATATTATAAAAAATAAGTTAATTGTCGGCCAGTTTCTATTTAGTACTAAGAATGTTGCTTTAACTTGTATCAAAGATCCTTCTATAAATCAGCTTAATACATGATAAAAGTCATTGTTAAAATTTTATTAAATAGGTATTTAATAACTACAACGTTTTCATTTTCTATAGAATCGATCAGTTATGCAAAAAGAGATGATTCATTTTATTGAATTGCTATTTTTTAACATTTAATTCGAAGAGCTAAAATGTTAAAAAAGAATGTTTTTTAACATTAAGATTTAGCTTAAGATAATATTGAAGATTACAGTTAGATCTTTTCCTGCTTTTACAACTCCCAAAGCAGCTTTTGGAGGTGTCATCTCAAAATCGCCAAAAGTAATTTGATTAGAACCTTGCAAAATGATGCTTCCTTTGTTTGTAGTTACTTTTACCTGAGTTTTAAATTCTTTGCTTACGCCTGCAATAGTGTAAATACCTGTTAAGTTCCAAGTTGTTTCATCAAGCTTTTCAGCAGATTTTAAAACATATTCAATGTATTTGTGTGTTTCGGTATCCATGGCTTCATAAGCAACTTTGTCCATGCTTGCCTTGTAGCTTTTTAGACTTTCTGCTAATAAGGAAATGGTTAAACTATTAATACCTGTTAGCTTAGAATCTTTAATGATTAAGTTGGCTGTTCCTGTTCCTTCTGTAGATTTCATTACCCAGTCGTGTACGGTAGAGGTTCCAGCTACTTCAAAAGTTGAGTTTGCAGCTACGGTATAATTTCTTTGTGCATTTGTATGTAATGAAATTGTTGTAAAAATTACTGTTAGTAAAAAGGATTGAATTGTTTTCATGTTGATAAAGTATAGGTTAATCATTTAAATAAGGAAGTTTTAAAATTCATTTAGTGGTTAGAGAATGAAAAACTTTTTCTTATTTCTTGAACCAAAATTATCGCGCGCACGAAAGAAAAGGAATGATAAAAATCATGATGAAAGTTTTATTAAATTGTTATAGTAAGGTGCGTAAAGCCTTATTATTGCTATGATTTTAATTTTTTAAAATGAAATTAATTGCTAAATACTTGTTTGTTAATGTGTTGTATTCTGTGTGGGAAAATGCCAATATAATTTTTTGATCAGCTTTTTTTGAGGCTTAATTAAGAATGAATGCAAAAACCAAACAAAAAATGGCAAAAGTGATTAACTTTGCAGCATGCAAATGGAGAAAAAAGACATAAGAGCCTTATCAAAAGAACAGCTTCGCGATTTTTTTGTTGAAAATGGAGATAAAGCTTTCCGTGGAAATCAGGTTTATGAGTGGTTGTGGAGCAAAGGCGCTCACAGTTTTGACGATATGACAAACGTAGCGAAAGCTACAAGATCAATGCTTGAGAATAGCTTTGTAATTAATCATATTAAGGTTGATACAATGCAGAAGAGTAGTGACGGAACAGTAAAAAATGCCGTTCGACTTCATGACGGACTGGTGGTTGAATCGGTTTTAATTCCGACAGAAACAAGAACTACTGCTTGTGTTTCTAGTCAAGTTGGTTGCAGTTTAGATTGTAATTTCTGTGCAACAGCAAGATTAAAAAGAATGCGAAATCTAGAACCAGGCGAAATTTACGATCAGGTTCTGGCTATAGATAAAGAAAGTCGTCTATATTACAATCATCCACTTTCGAATATTGTTTTCATGGGAATGGGAGAGCCTTTAATGAATTATAATAATGTCATTAAAGCTATCGATATGATTACATCAGAGGAAGGTTTAGGAATGTCTCCGAAACGAATTATGGTTTCTACTTCAGGAATTCCGAAAATGATTAAAAAAATGGCAGATGACGATGTGAAGTTTAAACTGGCAGTTTCTCTGCATTCAGCTATAGACGAAACGCGTGCCCGCATTATGCCTTTCAGTAAAAACTTTCCGTTAAAAGATTTACGAGAAGCATTAGAATATTGGTATAGAAAAACAAAAAGCAAAGTTTCATACGAATATGTAGTTTGGAAAGGAATTAACGACGATAAAGCTTCAGTTGATGCTTTGGTTAAATTCTGTAAATATGTGCCTTGCAAAGTCAATTTAATTGAATATAATCCGATTGACGATGGCGAATTTCAGCAAGCTTCAGAAGAATCGATTATGGCTTATATAAAAGCTCTGGAAAATATTGGAGTAGTGGTAAAAGTGAGAAGAAGCCGAGGTAAAGATATTGACGCAGCCTGCGGACAATTAGCCAACAAAGAAGCATAAAAATATTCACCAAATATACTCCGCTAGGAGTATCTGATCGGTAGAAAAAAAATATTGACAATCGTGCATATGTCCCATCGGGACATTTGATTGGCTTTACACGATAAAAAAAAAGCATTAAAAAACAGAAGTATTTCTCGTTTTTAATGCTTTTTATTTTGGACAAAAAGGATGCTTATTTTTTCAAATCTATTTCTTCTGTAACTCCGTCTTTTGTTACTGTTGCAAGAGTATCACATTCTCCGTTTCCATAATCAATAGTTGCCGAAGCACCATTTTTAGTGATAGAAACGATTCCTTTTACTGCAATAGATTTTCTGCACGAAGCATTAAACTCTAAAGGGGTTGTGATTTCTGCCGAAAAAGTATCTCCATTAGGGAAAGTTGTAGAGCAACTTCCTGTAACGACAAACACATTATCATCCCAATCAAACCAAGTGTCGTAACCAGAAGTCATTTCTTTTACCAAAGTTCCTTTTCTTGCATAAACTTTCCCATCGTCAAAAGTAATCGTTAAATCTATAGCAGCTGTTGAAACTGGGTGTGGCGTTACCAATAAATTGGTTTCTTTAATAGTTCTCACAATACTTTTGCTTCCTTGAATTTTTTTGCCATTATGATAAAATCCCTCAAAAGTATAGCTGATGGTTTGTGTGGAAGAAGTAAAATCATTTGAAAAAGAAACAACCATTTTTCCTTTTACTGTATTTCCGTTATTAAGTGTACAGCCTTCAACACCAAAATCTACTGTTTTTGTCCAAGTATTATTGGTTAAAACTGTGGTAATTGTGGCACAGCTTGGAAGATAATTTTTTATCGGTCCACTAGGTTTTGAATTTACATTAAGCTGAGAACTAAACTGGTCTTCAGCAATATTAGTGACATCCTCTACAGAGGCGTCAATTTTAGAATTAGCTATAATTTCGTCGTTTGTAATCTTAGCTGATGATCCGTCACTTGTTTTTTCATCAGAATTACAACTAATGAAAAAAGACAATGTAATTATACATGTTCCAATTAATAAAAATTTTGTTTTCATAAATAAATAGTTTTGGGTTTTCTTTTACGTTAATGAATTCAAATCAGTATTAGTTAGAGCTATTTTTGGTGTTTTTTTTCAGGTTAGAGAATAAAATATTTAAAAGCTAACCTAAAATACACAACGTTTTTTTATTTAAAATAGTATATTTGGAGTCTAAATGAATATTACGTCTCAAATAAAGCAGCCTATTTTTAACGAGATGGAACTTTTCGAGAAAAAGTTCCATGAATCGATGACTTCGAAGGTTGCGTTATTAAACCGAATCACCTATTATATCGTAAACCGCAAGGGAAAACAAATGCGTCCAATGTTTGTTTTTCTTACTGCAAAAATGGTTTCTGGAGGCACTGTAAACGAAAGAACGTATCGCGGTGCTTCGGTAATTGAGCTTATTCACACAGCAACTTTAGTACACGATGACGTGGTTGACGACAGTAATCGCCGTCGCGGATTTTTCTCAATCAATGCGCTTTGGAAAAATAAAATTGCCGTTTTGGTTGGAGATTATTTATTGTCGAAAGGTTTATTGCTTTCTATTGATAATGGCGATTTTGATTTATTGAGAATTATTTCTGTAGCCGTTCGCGAAATGAGTGAAGGAGAATTGCTCCAAATAGAAAAAGCAAGAAGACTTGACATTACCGAAGACGTTTACTATGAAATTATCAGAAAGAAAACGGCAACGCTTATTGCAGCTTGTTGTGCGCTTGGCGCGAAAGCCGTAATCGAAGACGATATTCAGGTTGAAAATATGCGTAAATTCGGTGAATTAATCGGAATGGCTTTTCAAATCAAAGATGATTTATTTGATTATAGCGAAGAAGCCATTGGAAAACCAACAGGAATAGATATTAAGGAGCAAAAAATGACCTTGCCTTTAATTCACGTTTTAAATACTTGTACTCCGCAAGAAAAAAAGTGGTTGATAAACTCCATCAAAAACCACAACAAAGACAAAAAACGCGTAAAAGAAGTTATTGCCTTTGTAAAAAATAATAATGGTTTGGCTTACGCCGAAAACAAAATGGTCGAATTTCAGCAAGAAGCGCTTGCATTACTTCAAAACTTCGAAGATTCTGAGTATAAAGATGCTCTGACTTTGATGGTGAATTATGTTATTGAGAGAAAGAAATAGGTTTTATTTCTTTTTAGATTTTCTAGGCAAACGATATTCACCATGTCCATTATTTTTATAGCCGGAAGGAGGAATTACATCGCTTCCGTTAGGAAAGTAATAAACATATTGTTCCTCAGATTGTGTTTTCTTCATGAGTTTAATATTGTCTCCATTTACTGAAAAAATAAAATTTTCAGTCCAAGTACAGTCCCAAATATCACGATTGAAACCGGTGAGTTTAGAATCAATAAAAATTTTATTTCCTTGTATTTTCAAAGTAATTTTATTAAAATGTGATTGAACAGATGCCATATCAGACATTTTAGAACAATTTTTTATTATTTCTAAAGATGAAAGATCATTTCTAAACCATAATTGCAAATAGTAATTATATTTATTTGAACATTGATAATCTAAATTTAAAGCGATTTCAATATTGCAATCTTTCATTGTTTTATTGAATGATCCATTACTTAAAGCATTCTTGGCAATAAAAGCCAATGCAGCTCGTTCTGGTTCAGAAATTGTTTTACAATAATTTTCATTTATTAAAATCCCTTGTTTTGTTTCTGTCCATAAAAAAGTTATAGTTTTATTTTTTAAAGGAAATGAATTCGTAAAAGAGTCTTTAAATTCTTTGTTTAAAGACTCTTTTCTAATAATTTCCTTCCAATAAATTTCAGTAATACTGTCTTTAGGAATGTTTTTTTGCCAATTTCTATTTGGATAAAATTTATGATTTGAAGTATCGTTTAATTTTAAAATGGCTGTTTTATCCTTTTGAGTTTTTACCCTTTTGTCTGTTTTATTCTGTTTACAGGAAGAAAGTAAAACTAAAATTATTATACAGATTTTTTTTATTCATATTTGATTATATGAGAGATAAAATTGTAAATGAAGCTGTAAATAATATTTACTCAGATTTAATTTATTTTTTAATGTTAATTATAAGAAGAAGTGAAGCACTTGCTCTACTTCAAAACTTCGAAGATTCTGAGTATAAAGAGGCGCTGACTTTGATGTTCAACTATGTTATTGAGAGAAAAAAATAGTTTTTTATTTCGTTTAATATTCAAGTATATAAACAATTTTATTTGTTGTGTCTAATAAAGAAAATACTATTCCATCTCTTGCAATTGTCATAAATCGAGAAATTTCTGTAGCAGCCATAAGCATATTTTGATTAATTTGGTAATCGCTTTTTAAATTATAATTCATATTAATTAAAAATTCTTCAAGGATGGAAAGAGCTTCTTTTTTATCTAATAAAAAAGGATCGGTATTTTTGCCGTAATTTTCAGTTATGACTGATATATGCTTATGGACTCCAAATTTTTCATAGAAATATTTAGTAAAATTGTAGCTGTAAAATGCTTCTGCATAGTATTCCGCATTTGAAAAATCATAGACATTATTTTTTTCTAATTGTAGAAGTATGTTTTCTAAATAATCATCTACAGTTCTTTTTTCTTTTAAATAAGTATCTCTATTTTGAGTAAAGTCTTTTTCTAAAGCATTGTGGAGTTTGTGAATTTTTTCATAATCATCAAAAACATCCAATTCACCTAGAAATTCATATTTGCCATTAATGTATTTAAAGCCAAAAAAATTATTTTCAGAATATTTGTATTGATTTTTACAAAAAAGACCATCTGTTGAAATTATATGAATACTATAATCTTCATCATTAATCAATGTTTTTATTGTTAGAAGAGGTTTGAAAAAAATACCTAATGATTTGTCAACGAAGACATTCTCGATATTCGGATAAAGTTGTATATTCTCGTTCATAATCTAATGATTTATTTTACAAAATTATAAATAAAAACTTACAATGTTTCTATTGTTTTGGAATTTGGGATTTAAAATTTTATTTTTTTTTAAGCTCATGCAACCATTTCAAATCGACAATCGTCTATGCTAATAGAAGTCTGTTTCTAAAAACAAAACCGAAAAGCTTATAAATGAAAATTATTCAGTTACATCAAGAAGAAACCAAAATCATAAAGCTGGCTGTTGAGAACAATCGTCAGGCACAGCAGCAGATTTATGGTAAATATTCTTCGAAAATGTTAAGTGTTTGCCGTCAATATATAAAGGACATTCAATTGGCAGAAGATGTAATGATAACAGCTTTCATGAAAGTGTTTACAAATTTGGAAAACTTTGAACACAAAGGAAGTTTTGAAGGCTGGATCCGCCGAATTATGGTTAACGAATCTATTTCTTATTTAAGAGTTCAGAAAAAAGTAAAATTTGCCGAAGATGAATTTTTTGTAGAAGAAAGTTTTAATGAAATCGACAGCCAGTTTACAGTAGAACAAATTCAGTATTTAATTGATGCTTTGCCAGACGGTTATAAAATGGTTTTCAATTTATATGCGATTGAAGGTTACAAACACAATGAAATTGCGAAGATGTTAGGAATTAATGAAGGAACATCAAAATCGCAATTATCGCACGCTAGAAAAATGCTGCAAACACAAATTACTATTTTAAAAAGACAAGATAATGGAACCGAATAATTTTGAAAAGGATTTCCGTGAAAAGCTAAACCAACGCGAGATTGAGCCAAGCAGCAAAGCTTGGGATCGATTGGATGCGATGTTGAGTGTGGCAGAAGAGAAAGAACCGATTAAACTTGATTCAAAAAAATCAAAAAGAAAATGGTTGTATATCGCGGCCAGTTTCATCGGATTTTTATTGGTTGGCACAATTTATTTTAATCGTTCTGAAACTGTAGAAATAAGAAAGAATACGCCGATAGTCTTAGAACAAAAAATAAATAAAGACACTTTGGATTTAGGAATACACAAAGAGGATGTTATAAGTGTCAATAAGCATAATCAGAAACCAATAATGAAAAATGCGATAGCTGTTGTTGGCACTCATAATCAAAACAAGAATCCAAAACAACTTGAGAGTAAAGTGGAGCTTTCAGCCAGGAATGATTTAAAAAGAGATAGCGCAATAATTAATTCTTTTGAAAATAAAAATTACCAACCTGAAAATAAAAGCAAATACATTACTGCAGAACAACTATTAGCAGAAGTCAGTGGTAAAGTCGAAACAAAATCTGCTGATGAGGTAATTAAAAAAAACAGAAAAGCGGTTTCAGTAAATCCTAATGATTTGCTATTAAATGCTGAAACAGAATTAAATCAATCTTATAGAGAGTCTGCACTAGATAAATTTAATAAAAGTTTGAAGGCTGTAAAAAGTGCTATAGCAAATAGGAATTACGAAGAATAAATAAACAATCATCAATCAAAAAACGAAAATCATGCAAAAAATTATATTAATTACAATGATGATAGTTGTCATGGCGACTAAATTATCAGCACAAGAGAATGGCAGTTATAAAAAAGTTTTAGACTGGTCTTATTGGCAACATGACCCTGTAAAATATGAAATGAATTTTGAGAAAGACCCTGAATCAGCAGATCAAAATATCTTTAGCATAAAATCAGTTCAAAGTAAAATAAAAGGTTTTGGCAGTTTGGGAAAAGGAGCAAAACCAAATTTGTATCAGGATAAAAAGCTTAAAATGACTGCTTATGTAAAGACAGAAAACGTAAGTTCATGGGCTGGACTGTGGATGCGTATCGATTATTATGCTGCTCGTACACTTGCTTTTGATAATATGCAGAACAGACCTATAAAAGGCTCGACTAATTGGACAAAATATGAAGTTGTTTTATTTGTGCCAAAGGATGCAACATCAATTGCTTATGGGGTTTTATTAGATGGGCCAGGGCAAATTTGGTTTAAAGATGTAAAACTTGAAGTGGTTGATGATAGTGTTCCAGAAACTGGGTTAACTAAAGGACAAGATCATAAAGAAATTCCATTTGAAGTAAGAGCAAAAGCGATTGCTGATCAAATTAAAAAAATAACAGAGGATGAAAAAAATGCTTTAAAAGTCGAAGTAGATTCATTAGATAATGAGGTTTCAAAAGGGAAAATTTCGAAAGAAAAAGCAGAAGAACTTAAATTAAGTAAAGCTAAAGTTCATGCTGCTAATATCGAAACAAATGTTGCTATCGAAGAAAATAAATTAAGTCAATTGGTTCAAGATAGAGTTGATGGAAAAATTGAGACCGAAAATTCAAATAAAAGCAAAGGGACAAAGTTTGTCATTGGGGATTGTAATGATTGTGATAAAGAGGATAAAACAATCATTAATCTTACTTCTATGAAAGTGTATCACGGGCAAAAAGATGTTGATAAACGCCAATCAAAAAGAACCACTACCCAATTCGTTTTTGCTTTTGGAGTAAATAATTTAGTGACAGATGGCCAAGTTGCCCATTCAGATTTTAAATATTTGCCGTCTCACTTTTATGAATGGGGGATAACTGGGAACACTAGGATTTTAAAAGATGATAATTTGCTTCATTTTAAATACGGAATGTCTCTGATGTACAATAATCTGCGAGCTACAGATGATCGTTATTTTGAAAAAAATGGTGCGCAAACCGATTTAGTTACGAGCCCTGTACATTTAGAAGAATCCCGATTTAGAAATGTATATGTAATGGTGCCATTGCATTTAGAGTTTGATTTTACTAAGAAAGAAGTTCGAGATGGAGTTAGCTATTTTAAATCTCATAAAAGTGCCAGATTTGGTATAGGGGGTTATGCAGGATTTAGAGTGAAATCAAAACAAATTTTATGTTTTGACGATGCGGTTGGAAATGATGTAAAGCAAAAAACAAAGGGTAATTTTAATGTAAATGATTTTAATTATGGACTAAGCACCTATGTGGGTTACAAAGCGACAAGTTTGTATTTGAAATATGATTTGCAACCTTTATTTGAAAAAAATGCTGTCGATCAAAATAATATTTCTTTGGGATTACGCTTCGATTTCAATTAAATATAAAATTAAGTTTAGTTAGTAAAAGGGCATCTCAAGAGAGGTGCTTTTTTTGGTTTGAAATGATAAAAATTCCAGCAAGAATTGCGTATTTTTGCTAGCTCTCAACTTTTAAAAATTTAATACACTTTGATTTCACAAAGCACCATTGACGCTGTTTTTGAAACTGCTCGAGTAGAGGAGGTTATCGGCGATTTTGTCAATTTAAAACGCGCAGGAAGTAATTTTAAAGGTTTGAGCCCGTTCTCAGATGAGCGTTCGCCTTCGTTCATGGTTTCTCCAGCAAAAGGTATCTGGAAAGATTTTAGTTCTGGAAAAGGAGGAAATTCTGTTGCCTTCCTGATGGAGCATTCTCATTTTACCTATCCAGAAGCTATTCGATACTTAGCTAAAAAGTACAATATCGAAATTGAAGAAACTGAACAGACAGAAGCAGAAAAAGCCAATACAGATATTCGCGAAAGTATGTATTTGGTTTCTGAATTTGCTGCAAAGTATTTTCAGGATGTTTTGTTGAATTCTGAGGAAGGAAAAGCAATTGGTTTGTCGTATTTTAAAGAAAGAGGATTTACCAACGAGACTATTAAAAAGTTTAATCTGGGATATTCGCCAGAAACTTGGGATGCTTTTACCAAAGAAGCGTTAGGAAAAGGCTATAAATTAGAATTTTTAGAAAGTACAGGTTTAACCATTCCAAGAGAAGATCGTCCTTTTGACCGATTTAAAGGGCGTGTAATGTTTCCGATTCAAAGTATGTCGGGGCGTGTTCTGGGTTTTGGAGGACGTATTTTAACCAACGATAAAAAAGCAGCAAAATACCTAAACTCGCCAGAAAGTGATATTTACCATAAAAGTAAAGTGCTTTATGGCATTTATCATGCAAAACAATCAATAGCGAAACAAAACAATTGTTATTTGGTTGAAGGTTATACTGATGTGATTCAGTTTAATCAGGCGGGAATCGAAAACGTTGTGGCTTCGTCGGGAACGGCATTAACACCAGATCAGATTCGTTTGATTAATCGTCTGACGAGAAATATCACGGTTCTTTTTGATGGAGATGCTGCGGGTTTGCGTGCGTCTATTCGTGGAATCGATTTGATTCTGGAAGAAGGAATGAATGTAAGAGTTTGTTCTTTTCCTGATGGAGAAGATCCTGACAGTTTTGCCCGTAAAAATTCGCACGATGAATTAGTCGCTTATTTAGAAAACAACAGTAAAGATTTTATACAGTTCAAGGCTTCGATCTTAATGAATGAAGCCAAAAACGATCCTATAAAAAAAGCCGATCTGATTCGTGATATGGTAACCAGTATTTCTAAAATACCAGACCGTATTCAGCGTGAGGTATACATTCAGGAATGTGCTCGAATTATGGATATTTCAGAGCAGGTTTTGACAAGTACTTTGGCACAGCTTATTCAGAAAGATATCGCTGATGCAAATAAAAAGCAGAAACAGGAGCAGAGGCCTTTTGAGGTAGTTAGGAACCAGCCTCCGCAAGCAGGTACATTTTCAGGAGGAGACCCAGAAGATCCTAGAACCGGGCCGCCGGAAGGTTACGATTATCCAGGAGATCCGGGATATTATCCGCAAGAGCAGACTCAAAAAGTAGATATTTTATATGGCTTTGAAAGGAAAGTCATTGAGATTTTACTTTTGTACGGAAGTGTTGTCGAGAGTTTTGAAGATGTGTACTTAAAAGCGGATGAAGAAGGAAATGTAAAAGAAGTTTCAGAAAAAAGAGAATATAAAGTATTCGAAAAAATATATTTAAGTCTTCAAGAAGATGAGGTACAGTTGTCGAATGTTTTATTTCAGAATATTTACACAAACATTATTGATTTTTATAATCAGAATGAGACATTTAGTTTAGATAAATATTTAATGCATTTAGAGCCCGAATTTGCTCAGGAAGTAACCAATATTTTAATGGAAGATGAAAGACTGACCATTCATAACTGGGAAGGACAGAATATTTTTCCAAAACACAAAAGCGAAACTATAGAGCAGAATGTTTCTGATACGATATTTTCTATGAGATGGTATTTGGTATCTGGAATTATTGCAGAATTAAAGAATTCTCTTTTGACTAATCCGCAAGAAGACAATTCAGAAATTCTAAGTATGGTGATCGATTATTCTAAACTCCTAAATAATTTTTCTAAAAAATTAGGTCGAGTAGTGGTGCCTTATCACTAAAAGAGAAAAACTCTATCTAATTTGATTGATTCAAAAAAGATAGAGTTTTTATAAAGTTTTGATTAGCTGAAATTTGAAGCTAATCGATTTTGTAATTAAATAATTTCTAAAGTCTTAGCCTTATTAACTAAGTCAACTAAATTAGTAACATTCAATTTTGTTAATAATCTTAGTTTGTAAGTACTGATCGTTTTTTCGTTCAGATTTAAGATTTTAGAGATTTCATTGTTTTTCTTACCATCACTTAAGTAACGTAAAACTTCGATCTCGCGGTTAGAAAGTTTTCTGTACAGACGCTCGCTTTTACTTTGTTTAGCGATAAGAGCCATGTTTTTGCGTACTGTTTCGTTGATGATAATTTTTCCTTCGTGTACTTTAATAATAGAATGACCTAATGTTTCAAGTTTTTCTGTTTTGTGCACATACCCAGAAACTCCTGCTTTAATTGCGTTTGGAGCGTACATTTGCTCAGCAAGATCACTGAAAATAACAATTTTTGTTTTTGGGAAATTTTTCAGGATTGATTTAATTTCGAAGATACTTGAAAGACCTTCTAATTCTAAATCTAAGATCAGAATATCGATTTCCTTCGTTTGAAGAATATCTCTAACCATTGAAAAATTGCCTACGTTGGCAACAATTGAAATTTGATCGTGGTCTTTGAAATAAGACTTAACGCCAAAGTGCGTCACAGGATGATTGTCTGCTAGACATACTTTAATCATAATTTTTACCTTTTTTAGAATTGTTCATGTTTTTGGAACGGTAAAATTAATAAATAAATTCTGTAATAACTCGCAGAGAATGTTAAAATGTATTATTTTAACGTTTTTGGTATTAAACAAACTGGAATCGGATCCATTTTATGCTTGTTGCTGGTGTTTAATCGTTTATAAATTTCAAAGACAGATTTTTCTCTCCCTTCAAAGTCAGATGCCGTATTTCCTGACTCCGCGGCTAACATTGCCCATTCTAGTTCGTCATAACTTGCTCCCAATTGATCTTCATCTGTACGATTGTCTCCAAATAATCCGTCAGTAGGAGCAGCTGTTAAAATTGATTGCGGGATTTGCAAAAATTCTCCTAAAGCGTATACATCAGATTTCATTAAATCAGCAATCGGACTTAAATCTACGCCGCCATCTCCATATTTTGTGTAAAAACCTACACCGAAATCTTCTACTTTGTTTCCGGTTCCGGCAACCAATAAACCATGAATTCCTGCTAAATAATATAAAGAAGTCATTCTAATACGTGCGCGTGTGTTTGCTAAAGCTAAATTTACTTTTGCAGTATCTTCTGTTGAAGGAACGGCATTTTTGAATGATTCAAAAGTTTCGGTCAAATCAGTCTTAACGTCAGAAACATTAGGAAAGCGTTTTTTTAGCTGGTCAATGTGTTCTCTTCCTCTTGAAACTTGACTTTCTGCCTGGTGAATCGGCATTTCTACACATAAAACGTTCAGTCCTGTCTGTGCGCATAAAGTTGAAGTTACTGCAGAATCTACACCTCCAGAGATTCCAATTACAAAACCGTTTACTTTTGCATTAGTAGCGTAATTTTTTAACCACTCTACAATGTGCGTATTTACCTTTTCTGTCTGAATTGTGCTTTTTTTAGCCATAATAGTTTAAGTTTTAAGATGCAGGGATGTATATTTGCAGAATTATTTTGAGTATGCAACTGCTTAAAATTCTGATAACACAAATCTAATTAAAATAAAATGAAAATTTATCGCTTTGCAGTGGTTCTGTGCCTGTTTTTTTTGTCTTGTAACCAAAAGAGTAAGGTTGAAAAAGAAGTAGAAGAAATTCCTGTTGATATTAAGGTGGAACGATTTGACAAGGTGTTTTTTGAGACCAAACCTCAAGATCTTCCAAAAATAAAAAAACAATATCCGTTTTTCTTTCCTGGCAATGATGATAATGTCTGGATTCAGAAAATGAACGACCCGATCTGGAGAGAAGTTTATGAAGAAGTTCAGAAAAAATACAGCAATTTTGAACCTGTTCGCAAAGAATTTAATGAGCTTTTTCAGCACGTAAAATATTATTTTCCTAAAACTAAAATTCCAAAAGTAATTACTGTTATTGGAGAAATGGATTATAATGCAAAGTCAATTTATGCAGACAGTCTTGTGGTTGTAGCTTTGGAATTATATTTAGGAAAAGATCATAAGTTTTATGAGTTTCCAAATTATTTAAAAGAGAATTTTGAAGAAAGACAAATTATGCCAGATGTGGTTTCTAGTTTTTCGTATCGAAATATTCCAAATTCTATAGATAAGAGTTTTGTAGCGCAAATGATTTTTGAAGGAAAACAGCTTTACGCTAAAGATTTATTGATTCCTGAATATACTGATGCTGAAAAAATGGGGTATACTCCAGAGCAGATAAAATGGTGCGAAGAAAACGAAGCTTATATGTGGCGTTATTTTATAGAAAATGAAATGCTATATAGCGAAGACCCAAAGTTGAGAGCTCGATTTATAGCTCCAGCACCTTTTTCTAAATTCTTTTTAGAAATAGATAACGATTCTCCAGGGCGAGTGGGAGCTTGGATTGGCTGGCAGATGGTACGTTCTTACATGAAAAATAATAGTGATGTTTCTTTGGCTGAATTATTTAAGATAGAGCCAAAGGTAATTTTCGAACAATCAAAATATAAACCTAAGAAATAATGGCAAATATAAACTCAGAGATTAAATTCAATATAGAATTGGACGAAAACCGCGTTCCAGAAAAACTAACATGGAGTGCACAAGACGGTGGAGTTCAAGCCGAAGAGGCAAAAGCAATAATGCTGTCAATTTGGGATAGCAAAGCAAAAGAAACCATGCGTATCGATTTGTGGACAAAAGATATGCCGGTAGACGAAATGAAGATTTTCTTCCACCAGACTTTAGTGGCTATGTCAGACACTTTTAAACGTGCAACAGACGACGAAAAAATGTCTGATACCATGAAAGATTTCTGCGATTACTTTGCAGAAAAACTAGAACTAACGAAATAGTCAGATTTTAAATAAAAACAAATCCCAAATTCCAATCTTAAATATTGGGTTTGGGATTTTTTATTTTGTACATTGTCTAGGTAAAACAAATTATATGCTGTTTCCTTTTCTGGTAAGTCTTGTCGGATTATTTTTTTTACTTGCCAATGCGATACGGTTTTACATGACCTGCAAAAAAAGAGATGTCTTATATCGTATTATAACAGCTTATTTGGTTCTCTTGTTTGGTGTAGAACTGCTTTGCCATATTATCGGATTTCTTTATCCAAATTCTAATTTTTTCCTTTCGCATTACTATTTTATTTTCCAATTTGTTACGCTCAATTTATTTTTTTATAAAAGCTTTTCAAGTAAGGCGCTAAAACAGATAATGGTAATTGTGTTTGTTTCGGTGTTGATTATTTTAGGCTATCAATATTTTAAAAGGCCTTCGTTGTATTGGGAATTTAATTTAGTTGAAATAGCTATAACCTCTATTCCGTTGTTATTTTATGCAGTCTATTTTATTGTCTCAAATTTAAAAAAGCATAAACATAATTATTTCTATTTCTGTAACGGACTAATTATTTATGTAACAAGCAGTGCGGGTATTTTTCTGTCTGGAAACAGCGAATCGGTAATTTTTACAGAACCATTTGTGCTCGATTTCTGGTTCTTCAATTCTCTTTTTTATATTCTATATCAGTTTCTGATTTATAAAGAATGGAGGTCTTTAAATTTTAGAAGGAAAACGAAGAAAAAACTACAGTGATAAATTCCAATAAAAGAAATCCCAAATTCCAATTGTAAACTTGGAATTTGGGATTTCTTTTATTTTATATTTTTAAAACTTTGGAATTTAAACTTTAAAATTCGGAGTTGTTTTTAAAAACTTCCTCATTCACTTGATCGATATAAGACAAAAGCTCTTCTTTTCCGATTGATTCTGTAGATGAGGTTACAAAATACTGCGGCATTTCGGCCCAGTTGTTGGCAAACATCTGTTTTTTGTAAGCTGCGATATGCGAATCAATTTTAGTTTTACCAATTTTATCTGCTTTAGTAAAAATAATGCAAAACGGAATTTCGCTTTCGCCCATGTAAGACATAAATTCAATGTCAATATTTTGTGCTTCGTGGCGAATATCAATCAAAACAAAAGCGCAAACCAATTGCTCTCTGTTTTCGAAATAGTCAGTAATAAACTTCTGAAAAGTTGATTTTGTTTTCTTTGAAACTTTAGCGTAACCGTACCCAGGCAAATCGACCAAAAACCAATTATTATTGATTTTGAAGTGGTTAATTAATTGTGTTTTTCCTGGTTTTCCAGATGTTTTGGCTAAGTTTTTATTGTTGGTAAGCATGTTTATCAAAGATGACTTACCTACGTTTGATCTTCCTATAAAAGCATATTCCGGCAAAAAATCCTTCGGACATTTTGATGCGTCAGAATTGCTGACAATAAATTCGGCGGTGTTAATTTTCATAATCTTTCGTTTTAAAACCTCCTAAAAAAATAAGTTTTAATGGCTATAAATTCTTTTCAGTAAGCCATTTTTCAAGAATTTCATTAAATTCCTGAGGATGTTCCATCATTGCTGCGTGACCGCATTTATCAATCCAGTATAAAGTTGAATTCGGTAGTAATTTGTCAAATTCTTCCGCAACATTCGGAGGAGTTACAGAGTCATTTCGACCCCAAATAATGCAAGTTTCAACGTCCATTTTTGGCAAATCTTTAGCCATATTATGGCGAATCGCACTTTTTGCAATGGTTAAAGTTTTGATCAATTTGATTCGGTCATTAGCCGTCGCGTAAACTTCATCAATCAAATCAGGAGTTGCAATTTTTGGGTCATAAAATACAGCTTCAGCTTTTGTTTTGATGTATTCATAATCGCCTCTTCTTGGATAACTGTCTCCCATTGCGCTTTCGTAAAGTCCAGAACTTCCGGTAATTACAAGTCCGGCAACTTTCTCGGGATAAAGTTTTGTATGGTACAAAGCAATGTGTCCTCCAAGAGAATTTCCTAGAAGAATAACCTTGTCAAATCCTTTGTAAGTGATAAAGTCTTTTACGTATTTCGCAAAACTTTTTACGTTTGTTTTTAAAATGCTTTGAGTGTATATTGGCAAATCTGGGATAACAACTTTATATCCTTTTGTTGGGAAATATTGTGCTACACCATCAAAGTTACTTAGACCTCCCATTAAACCATGCAGAATAACGATCGGAGTTCCTTCTCCAGCTTCAAAATAGCTGTATTTGCCTTCTTTTCTATAGTGTTTGTCCATCTAATCTAATGCCAATTTCAATTTCGACAAATATAGGGTTAATTACACAAAAATGAATTTTTGATGTCATTTTTTAACTAGATAATTTGAGTAGAACTTGTAAATCGTTAAAAATCAGTATTTAGAAGCTTATTTGCTGAAATATCCAAATGTTAAGAAACATGCATTATAATCAATTTTTTAAGAAAATTAGCGCATTATTTTTTTGAATGATTAGCGTATTTAAGAATCTGTTAATTAATAGTTAAGGTATTGATTGAATGCGAATTATAGAAAGTGGTAGCAAAGTGGTTAAACTTATTAACAAAGTGGTATAAAGTGGTAAAATGTGGTAATATTTTTTATATTTTTGCTGTATAACATGTTAACTAGTTTTTTTGAACACAATTGTTGGAACATATGAGTGTAAAGTCGATGCTAAAGGAAGGCTAATGATGCCTGCGCCTTTAAAAAAGCAGTTGACGGCTTCTCTTCAAGACGGATTCGTTTTGAAGCGTTCTGTTTTTCAGCCGTGTTTAGAATTGTATCCTATGGTAGAATGGGATGCGATGATGAAAAAAATCAACAAGCTTAATCGCTTTGTAAAAAAGAACAACGATTTCATTAGAAGGTTTACTGCTGGTGTTAAAGTGGTTGAGGTTGATGCATTGGGGAGATTACTTGTGCCAAAAGACTTAGTGACTTTTGCAAGCATTTCTAAAGATGTGGTTTTTTCATCTGCGGTTACTATAGTTGAGATTTGGGATAAAGATTTATACGAAAAATCAATAAGCGGCGAAGATATGGATTTTGCAGATTTAGCCGAAGAAGTAATGGGAAATATTAATGACGACGAAGATGGAATATCATAATCCGGTTTTGCTTCATCCAACAGTAGATGGTTTAAATATTAAACCTGATGGTGTGTATGTAGATGTTACGTTTGGGGGCGGTGGTCATTCAAAAGAGATTTTAAGAAGATTAGGCCCAAACGGAAGGCTGTTTGCATTTGATCAAGACGAAGATGCGCTTGCTAATGCATTGCCAGATGAAAGGTTTACTCTGATAAATGAGAATTTTAGGTTCATAAAAAGATTTTTACGTTTTCACGGAGTAAAAGCGGTTGACGGAATCTTGGCAGATTTGGGAGTTTCATCACATCAATTTGATGTTCCTGAGAGAGGTTTCTCAACAAGATTTGATGCCGAGTTGGATATGCGGATGAGTCAAAGAAATGATTTAAATGCTTATCGAGTGGTTAACGAATATGAAGAACAGGATTTACGTCGTGTTTTTTTTGATTATGGGGAGTTGAAAAACGCACCGGTTTTGGCAAGAACAATTGTTGAGGCAAGAAAAGATTACCCAATCAAAACAACTGAGGAATTAAAAGAAGTTTTGAAAAGGTTTTTGCCAGAGAAAGTTCGAAACAAAGTATTGGCTCAGATTTATCAGGCAATCAGAATCGAGGTAAATCAGGAAATGGATGTTTTGAAAGAGTTTATAGAACAGTCATTAGAGATTTTAAAACCAGGAGGAAGATTTTCGGTTATCTCATATCATTCTTTAGAAGACCGTTTGGTAAAAAGATTTATTAAAAACGGAATGTTTGAAGGAGAGCCAGAAAGAGATTTTTACGGAAACTTTTCAGTTCCATTCAAAACTATCGGAAAACTGATTGTTCCAGATGATGAAGAAATCAAGATTAATAATAGAGCAAGAAGTGCCAAATTAAGAGTCGCAGAAAAGCTATAATATATATTAAGGTAGGAAATAATGAAAAGTGGCGTATTTAGCATATTAAAAGCAAGATTCCTGATTCATGAAGATGCAGTAAAAAACTGGCGATTTATCGTTTTTATAATCCTGCTGGCCATTTTGATGATTGCCAATACACAGCGATACGAGCAGAAGGTTTTTGAAATCGCGAAGTTAAATAATGAAGTAAAAGAACTGAGATCGGAATTTGTGGATCGACGTTCAGAATTGATGAAATTAAAAATGGAGTCAACCATTTCGGATAAAATGTTAGAAAAACAGATTTTTCCGTCGACAGTTCCTCCAGTGAAAATAGAAGTTAAAAAAGAAGAAGAAAAAAGTTTCTTTAAAAGAATATGGCAGTAGACGATAAACATATATCCTACAGAATTTACCTCGTAGCAGTTTTCATCTTTTTGATGGCAATTGCTATTGTTGTTAAATTAACCAATATTCAATGGGTTGAAGGAGATTATTACAGAAAACTGGCAAAACAGCGTACTGTGAGAAACTTTGTGATTCCTGCCAATAAAGGAAATATTTACTCTGCTGACGGAAGTTTGCTGGCGACATCAATTCCGAATTATGAAATTCGTTTTGATGCAAAAGCGCCAAAAACAGAAACGTTTGAGAAATATGTAAAACCATTGTCAGATTCGTTGGCAACAGTTTTAGATAAGCCAAGCAGTTATTTTCAGAAAGAATTGCGAAAAGCACGCGAAAATAAAAACCGTTATTTTCTTATTGCCCGCAATTTAAGCTATACTGAATATGTGAAAATTAAAGGTTTTCCATTATTCAATTTAGGAGCTTTTAAAGGTGGAATTATCGTTGAACAAGAAACAGTTAGAAAACACCCAATAGGTAAAATTGCTGAAAGAACAATTGGTTATGACCGCATTGATCCAGCAACTGGAGTAGAAGTAGGAAAAGGAATTGAGTGGGCTTTTAAAAATTATCTGAACGGAAAAGACGGTAAAATTTTAAAGCAGAAAATTGCAAAAGGCCAATGGAAGCCAATTCGTGATGTTAATGAAGTTGATCCAATTGACGGTTACGATGTCATTTCGACTATCGATGTTTTTATTCAAGATATTGCGCATCATGCTTTGCTGAAACAATTAGAAGATTACGAAGCAGATCATGGTTGTGTGGTAGTTATGGAAACGCAAACAGGGCATGTGAAAGCAATTTCGAATTTAGGAAGAGCGGAGGACGGATCGTATTACGAAACAACAAATTATGCTATTGCTGAATCTCATGAACCTGGCTCAACTTTTAAACTGGTTGATTTGATGGCTATTTTAGAAGATAAAGTAGCTGACACAAGTACGGTTTACGATAGCCATAATGGTGTGGTGAAATATTATGGAAGATCTGTGCGAGACTCTCATCATGGAGGTTATGGAAAAGTTTCATTAGCTCGTGGATTCGAACTTTCGTCAAACACTGTGATGGTTCAGGCAGTTTACGATAATTACAAAAGTAACCCGTCTAAATTTGTAAATCATATCAACAGTTACGGATTAAATAAGACGTTAGGATTGCATTTTAAAGGAGAGGGCAGACCGTACATTCCACAGCCAGGAGACAAACATTGGTCAGGAACTACACTTCCATGGATGGCATTTGGGTATAACGTTTCGGTTACACCAATGCAAACTTTGGCATTGTATAATGCAGTTGCAAATGATGGCGTGATGGTAAAACCGCAGTTTGTGTCTGAAATTAAAGAATGGAACAAAACCATCAAGAAATTTGACGTTGAAGTTATAAATCCAAAAGTTTGTTCGCCGGAAACATTGAAAAAAGTGAAAGCGGTATTGCTAAATGTGGTAAAGAAAGGTACAGGTTCTAAATTGTATTCGAAAGATTTTTCGATGGCAGGAAAAACGGGAACGGCTCAAATGAATTATGGAGGGAAAGAAGGAAAATCAGCCTTGTATTATGCTTCTTCTTTTGTGGGATATTTTCCAGCAGATCACCCAAAATATTCTTGTATTGTGGTAGTCCATAAACCAAATACAGCTAAGAATAACTATTACGGAGCTGATGTTGCAGGACCAGTTTTTAAAAGAATCGCTCAAAAGATTTTTACAGATGCGCCTTCGACAAATAAGATTAAAAAATTAGATAATAGAATTCCAAAGCAAGATGCTAGTTATGATAAATATACGGCTGAGGCCAATAAAAAGCTGAATCAGATTCCTAATTTAAAAGGAATGCCTGGAATGGACGCGATTGCTTTACTTGAGAATTTAGGTTTAAAAGTGAAAGTAAATGGAATGGGGAAAGTAAAAAATCAATCGATTCAAGCTGGAACTAGTATAAGCAAAAACACAACAATTGTATTAGAATTATCGTGAAAGTATTAAAAGACATATTATATAAAGTAGCTATTGAATCAGTAAAAGGTTCAACAGATATTGCTATTTCTAAAATTGAATTTGATTCACGTAAAGTAGAAACAAATGATGTTTTTGTAGCAATAAGAGGTTCGCTTTCAGATGGACATGATTATATCGAGAAAGCTATTCAGCTAGGAGCAAAAGCAATTATTTGTGATACGCTTCCAGCAAATACTGCTAATGATGTAACGTATATTCAGGTAAAAGATACGAATACGGCTTTGGCTTTTATGGCAGCTAATTATTTTGGAGATCCATCTGCAAAACTGAAATTAGTTGGGGTAACTGGAACAAACGGTAAAACGACAATTGCATCGTTATTGTTTCAATTGTTTGAAAAAGCTGGTTTTAAAGTAGGCTTGTTGTCAACTGTAAAAATCGTAGTAGATAAAACGGAATATCCTGCGACGCATACAACGCCAGATTCTTTGACTATTAATCATTATTTAAATGAAATGGTTGAGGCTGGAGTTACGCACTGTTTTATGGAGGTAAGTTCGCACGGAATTCACCAAAAACGTACAGAAGCTTTGCATTTTGTAGGCGGCATTTTTACGAATCTGTCTCACGATCATTTAGATTATCATCCAACGTTTGCAGAATATAGAGATGTTAAAAAGTCATTTTTTGACTCACTTCCAAAATCGGCTTTTGTATTGTCAAATATTGATGATAAAAACGGTTCTGTAATGCTTCAGAATACAGTGGCTAAAAAACTGACGTATGCTTTAAAATCATATGCAGATTATAGAGCACAGATTTTAGAAAGCCAATTGTCTGGATTATTATTAAAAATTAACGACAATGAAGTTTGGGTAAAGCTGATCGGTACTTTCAACGCATACAATGTTTTAGCTATTTACGGAACAGCTGTAGAGCTTGGTATTGATAGTCTAGAAGCGTTGCGTTTGTTGTCTGATTTAGAAAGTGTTTCGGGTCGTTTTCAATACATCGTTTCAGATGGAGGAATTACTGCTGTTGTAGATTACGCACATACGCCAGACGCATTGGAAAATGTTTTAAAAACTATAAATGATATCCGTACCAAAAACGAGCAGTTAATTACTGTTGTGGGTTGTGGAGGAAATCGCGATAAGACAAAACGTCCGATTATGGCAAAAATCGCTTCAGACTTGAGTGATAAAGCAGTTTTAACTTCAGATAATCCAAGAAATGAAGATCCCGAAGTTATTTTGGACGAAATGGAACAGGGAGTTGAGCCCCACAACTATAAAAAAATGCTGCGAATTACAGATAGAAAACAGGCGATTAAAACAGCTTGTCAATTGGCTCAGCCTAAAGATATCATTTTAATTGCAGGAAAAGGACACGAAACTTATCAGGAAATAAGCGGTGTTCGTCATCATTTTGATGATATGGAAACGGTAAAAGAAATTTTAGAACAACTAAATAAATAAGAAAAAATTAAGTTCAAATACCACCAAAATGATTGGAATTTGGAATTTCAAAATTGGAATTTAAAAAATAAAAAATATGCTGTACTATTTATTTGAATATTTTGATAAAACATTGGACATTCCTGGAACAGGAGTTTTCCAGTACATCACATTTAGGTCAGCTTTGGCATTTATGCTTTCGTTGCTTTTGTCGACTATTTATGGTAAAAGAGTAATTAACTTTTTACGTCGTCAGCAAGTAGGAGAAACAGTTAGAGAGCTAGGTCTTGCAGGTCAGAATGAGAAGGCAGGTACGCCAACAATGGGTGGACTGATTATCATTTTTGCCACTTTGGTTCCAGTTTTATTATTTGCAAGATTACACAACATCTATATTGTTTTGCTAATTGTAACAACATTATGGATGGGAACAATTGGTTTTGTTGATGATTATATCAAAATATTCAAAAAAGATAAGCAAGGATTAAAAGGTATTTTTAAAGTAATTGGTCAAGTTGGACTAGGGATAATCGTTGGGGCAGTTCTTTATTTTAATCCTGCCGTTACAGTAAGAACAGATACAGGTCGTACAGATGTATTTAAAACTGCAGCAAATTCGACAGTTATTGTTCCTGCTGGAGTTGAAGAAAAGTCTACAGCAACTACAATTCCTTTCGTGAAAAACAACGAATTTGACTATGCCGAAGTATTGTCTTTTATGGGAGATGGGTATGAGAAATGGGCTTGGTTAGTATTTATTCCAGTGGTTATTTTCATTATCACAGCAGTTTCAAACGGAGCAAATTTGACAGATGGAATCGATGGGCTCGCCGCAGGAACATCCGCAATTTCCGTTCTCGCGCTCGGGATTTTTACATTCGTTTCAGGTAATATCATTTTCTCAAATTATCTGAACATTATGTATATCCCCAATTCGGGAGAAATGACAGTCTTTATATCGGCCTTTGTAGGAGCATTGATTGGATTTCTTTGGTACAACTCATTCCCAGCATCGGTTTTTATGGGAGATACGGGAAGTTTGACTATTGGGGGAATCATCGCAGTCTTGGCAATTGCAGTTCGTAAAGAAATATTGATTGTTTTATTCTGTGGAATTTTCTTAGCAGAAAGTGCTTCAGTAATTATTCAGGTGACTTATTTTAAATATACGAAGAAGCGTTTCGGTGAAGGACGAAGAATTTTCCTGATGTCGCCGCTCCATCATCATTATCAGAAAAAGGGATATCACGAAAGTAAAATCGTAACCCGTTTCTGGATTGTTGCCGTAATGTTAGCCATTTTATCAATCATTACTTTAAAATTAAGATAGATGAGGCTAGTAGTACTTGGAGGAGGAGAAAGCGGAGTTGGAACCGCTATCCTCGGTAAGAAACAAGGATATGATGTTTTTGTATCCGATTTTGGAAAAATAAAAGAGAGTTATAAAGAAGTTCTTATCATTAATAAAATAGCCTGGGAAGAGGAGCAGCATACAGAAGATTTAATTCTAAATGCAGATGTGGTGATGAAAAGCCCAGGAATTCCAGATAAATCTCCGATAGTAAAAAAGCTGGTTGCAGCGGGAGTAAAGGTGATTTCGGAAATCGAATTTGCGATACCTTACACAGAGGCAATGACCATCGGGATTACGGGGAGTAATGGTAAAACTACCACCACAATGCTAACGCATCACTTGCTGAAATATGCAGGATTGAATGTCGGGTTGGGAGGTAATATTGGAAAAAGCTTCGCGTGGCAAGTTGCAGAAAATAAATACGATGCATACGTTCTTGAATTAAGCAGTTTTCAGTTAGACGGAATAATAAATTATAGACCAGATATTGCGATAATAACCAATATTAGTCCGGACCATTTAGATCGATATGAATATAAGTATGAAAATTATATCAATTCGAAGTTCCGAATAACGATGAACCAGACTGAAAATGATTATCTCATTTACGATGCAGATGATGAAGCAAGTACAGAATGGTTAAAGAAGAACAAAACAAAAGCAAAACTAATTCCTTTTTCATTGACGAAAAAATTTGATGAAGGGGCTTCTATAAATAACAACAAAATGGAAATAAAGATCAACCAAGAAGAGTTTACAATGGATACAGAACACATTGCGTTAGAAGGAAAACATAATATGAAAAACGCCATGGCAGCAAGCTCTGTAGCTAAATTGATGCAAATTAGAAATGCAACAATTCGTGAAAGTCTATCTAATTTCCAAGGTGTTGAGCACCGTTTAGAAAAAGTATTAAAAATACAAAACGTTCAATATATCAACGATTCAAAAGCAACAAACGTAAACGCTACTTTCTTTGCTTTGGATAGTATGAATGCACCAACGGTATGGATTGTTGGAGGTGTTGATAAAGGAAATGACTACAACGAATTAATGTCATTAGTACGCGAAAAAGTAAAAGCTATTATTTGTCTTGGAATTGATAACCGCAAAATTATCGATGCTTTTGGAAACGTTGTTGATATTATGGTTGAAGTAAACAATATGAATGATGCAGTAAAAACTGCTCAAAGATTAACAGAAAAAGGCGATGTTGTTTTATTGTCTCCAGCCTGCGCGAGTTTCGATTTATTCGAAAATTACGAAGATCGTGGAAAACAATTTAAACAAGCGGTACACAATTTATAATTTTAGATTTTAGAGTTCAGATTTTAGATTGTTCCCAATCTTTGAATTAAAATAAGTTCTTTTTGATTATGACGACAGATGAAATGAAAATGAGGACCAAAAAGTTCTCTTTGATGATAATTGAACTGGCTGAAAAAATGCCAAATACAAATGTGATTAGATCAATAACTAATCAAATAGTAAGAAGTGGAACATCTGTTGGAGCAAATTATAGAGCAGTTTGTCGAGCCAGAAGCGATAGAGAATTTATTGCTAAAATGAATATAGTCTTAGAAGAAGCAGATGAAACTTTGTTTTGGTTGGAGATTATTAAAGAAAAAATGTGGATTGCAAAAGAAGAATTGGAGACAATCCTAAAGGAAGCAAATGAATTAACAGCCATTTTTGTCAGCAGTTTAAAAACAGTAAATAAAAGAATCAATAAATAAAACCGAAGGTTTTGGAAAATAATCTAAAATCTAAAATCAGAAATCTACAATGAAGGAACTGGTAAATAAACTAAAGGGAGATAGAGTAATATGGTCATTCGTGGCCCTATTGGCGTTGTTTTCGTTTATGCCTGTTTTTAGTGCAAGTAGCAATCTGGCGTATATAGGTCACGGAACAGGAAATACATTGGGATATTTGGTAAAACACCTAGCTCACGTTTGTATCGGTTTTTTGATCATTTACTGGGTTCATAAAGTGCCGTACCATTATTTTAGAGCAATTTCAAAAATTGCGCTTCCAGTGGTTTGGTTATTATTACTGTACACTTTGTTGAAAGGGACAGTAATTGCGGGAGCAAATGCAAGCCGTTGGATTCAGGTGCCGTTCATTGGAATTACGTTTCAGACTTCTACTTTAGCGGCAAGCGTATTGTTTATTTACGTTGCACGTTATTTGTCGAAAACCAAAGAAGAAAACGAACCGTTTCAAACCTCGTTTATTCAGCTTTGGATTCCGGTATTTATCACCTTGGCATTAATATTACCAGCCAACTTTTCGACCACAGCGTTGATATTTTCAATGGTAATGATGCTTACGTTCATTGGTAAATATCCATTAAAATATATCGCTTTTATCATCGGATCGGGAATTGCAATGTTGGCTTTTTTCCTTTTGGTGGCTAAAGCATTTCCAGATTCAAGATTCTTCAGCAGGGTTTCAACTTGGGAAAGTCGTATTATGAACTTTACAACAGACAAACCAGATGAAGATGATTATCAGATTGAAAAGGCAAAAATTGCAATTGCATCGGGAAGATTAGGCGGATTAGGGCCAGGAAAAAGTGTTCAGAAAAATTTCTTGCCACAATCATCTTCAGATTTTATATATGCAATTGTAGTAGAAGAATATGGTTTAGTTGGAGGTGTTGCAATATTGGTTCTGTACTTATTATTGCTGTTCCGATTTGTGATCGCTTCGCATAAAGCCAATACATTGTTTGGAAAATTAGTCGTCGTCGGTCTCGGATTTCCGATGATATTTCAGGCGATGATTAATATGGCGGTTGCAGTAGAATTATTGCCGGTAACAGGGCAAACGCTTCCGCTGATAAGTTCTGGAGGTAGTTCGATCTGGATGACTTGTTTCTCTCTCGGAATTATCATTAGTGTAACCAAAAAAGAAGAAGAAATCGCTGAAGAACAAGAAGAAAAAGCAAGAAGAAAAGAAGCGCTTCAGAGATTAATAGATAAAGAATTGGCAGAAGATGATTTGCCAGTTGATGAAAAAGAAGAGATTTACGAAGAAGAAGCTTTGTATTCCATCGAAGATAATTCAAGAAATCCGATGAATGCGGTTTTAAATAAATAAGATTAGAATATAAAAAATTTTTAAAAAGTTGTAATTTTTAGAAAGATGACAAAGTATAAATTCATACTTAGCGGAGGAGGAACAGGAGGGCATATCTATCCTGCAATTGCGATTGCAAATGAATTAAAATTACAATTTCCTGATGCAGAATTTCTTTTTGTAGGTGCCAAAGATAAAATGGAAATGCAGAAAGTGCCTCAGGCAGGTTATGAAATAAAAGGTCTTTGGATTGCTGGATTACAAAGAAAATTGACTTTACAAAATTTAATGTTTCCGTTAAAATTGGCAAGCAGTTTATTGGAATCAAAAAGAATTGTTAAAAAGTTCAAGCCAAATGTAGTAATTGGAACGGGTGGTTTTGCCAGCGGACCATTATTGCAAGCGGCAGGTTCGGCAGGAATACCAACAGTGGTTCAAGAGCAGAATTCTTATCCAGGGATAACAAATAAATTGTTGAGCAAAAAAGCCAATGCGATTTGTGTGGCATATCAAAATTTAGAACGGTTTTTTCCAAAAGAAAAAATTGTTTTAACTGGAAATCCAGTTCGTCAGGATTTAATTGATATCGAAAGTAAACGTGATGAAGCAATTGCTTTCTATGGTTTAGATCCGAATAAGAAAACATTGCTGGTTTTAGGAGGAAGTTTAGGCGCAAGAAGAGTCAATCAGTTAATTGAAAAAGAACTGCAAAATTTTCTTTCTCAAGACGTGCAAGTAATCTGGCAATGCGGGAAGTTATATTTTGAAGAATATAAAAAATACAATCAGCCAAATGTAAAAGTGGTTGATTTTATTGAAAGAATGGATTTCGTTTACGCAGCATCAGATGTCATAATTTCACGTGCAGGCGCTTCGTCGGTGTCAGAATTATGCATTGTCGGAAAACCAGTGATTTTTATTCCGTCACCTAATGTAGCTGAGGATCACCAAACTAAAAATGCGCAGGCAATTGTAGATGAAAAAGGTGCGATTTTGTTGAAAGAATCTGAACTAGACAGTCAGTTTAGCATTGTTTTTGAAGCGCTGCTGAAAGATTCTGGAAAACAGAAACAGCTAAGTGATAATATTAAAAAATTGGCCAAACCAAGAGCGACACAAGATATTGTTGCAGAAATTGTGAAGTTGATTAAGTAGAACATACATGGATCGGGATTATTTTTATCGAGGTATGATTTGTATTTTGATAGGTATCTTAACAGTTTGTTATGTTTTTTATAGAAGAAAAAAAAGGAAAAGTTATAACGATTTGAAAGGCTTTGTTGGGGGATTTGGACTAATCATTTTTGGATTGTTTTTAATCTTTGAGTCATTCACTAATCAATTTTAATAGAAAATGAATTTAAATCAAATACAAAACGTTTATTTTATTGGTATCGGAGGTATCGGAATGAGTGCCCTGGCTCGTTATTTCAAATTTATTGGAAAGAAAGTTTCAGGCTACGATAAAACACCTTCTATGCTGACTAATGAATTGATTGAAAGTGGTATAGATATTCATTTTGAAGACAATATAAATTTAATTCCAAGTGATTATTATGTTGAGAATACGTTGGTGATTTATACGCCAGCGGTTCCAAAAACACATTCTGAGTGGAATTATTTTATTGAAAGAAATTACGAGGTTAAAAAACGCGCAGAAGTTTTAGGAATCATTACCAAAGATACTTTTTGTTTTGCGGTTGCTGGAACACACGGAAAAACTACAACGTCAAGTATTTTGGGGCATATTCTGTTTCAAAGCGGTGCAGATGTAACAGCTTTTATTGGAGGAATTGTAGAAAACTATAATTCGAATCTGATCGGAAGCGGGAAAACTGTTACGGTTGTAGAAGCAGATGAATTTGATAGATCATTCTTGCATTTGCATCCAAATATTGCTTGTGTGACTTCTATGGATGCTGATCATTTGGATATTTATGGAACTAGCGATGCAATTCAAGCTTCGTTTAGAGAATTTGCTGCCAAAGTAGAAGATAAAAATAATCTTTTTATAACCAAAGAATTGCCTTTAGACGGCGTTCAATGTGCTATAAATGAAGATGCTGTGTATAAGGCTTATAATGTTCGAATCGAAGATGGGGCTTATGTTTTTGACGTGCAAACGCCGTCAGAAATCATGAAAGATTTACGTTTCGGACTGCCTGGAAAACACAATTTAATGAATGGATTGATGGCTATTGCGATGGCTAAAACTTTCGGCACCCCGACCGATTCTATTGCAAAAGCTATTGCTTCATTCAACGGAATCAGAAGACGTTTTTCGTATCAGATTAAGAGCGAAAATTTAGTATATATTGATGATTATGCACATCATCCGACAGAAATAAATGCTGTTCATCAAGCAGTTAGGGAATTGTATCCAGGGCGTAAAGTCTTGGCAATTTTCCAGCCGCATCTGTTCAGCAGAACAAGAGATTTTGTTGACGGATTTGCAGAAAGCTTATCGCAGTTTGACGAAGTATTTTTGATGGATATTTATCCTGCAAGAGAGCTTCCGATGGAAGGAGTGACTTCTGAATGGCTTTTGGGTAAAATGACCAATACGAACAAGAAAATTGTTGCAAAAGAAGATTTATTAGGTGAAATCAAAGCCAGTGATGCACCTATTATTGTAACAATCGGAGCTGGTGATCTGGGAGAAATGGTTCCTTCAATTAAAAAGATTTTAAATGAAAATATTTAATTGGACAAATATCAGATTAGTACTTATTTTCGGACTGGTTTTGTTTTTATATTCTTTCGCACAACATCGAAATGGTGATCGAAAATTGAAAAAATCGATGGTCGTTTTTGTAGGAGAAAATACGCTTTTTGTGAAGCCAGAAACGGTTAATAAATTGTTGATAGAAAATAAAAGAGACGCTTCCAGTATTAGAAAAGATGAAGTAGATTTGAATAAGATAGAGAAAACCCTCGATACGCAAGACATGATTGAGAAGTCAAATGTTTTTGTAAGTATCGATGGAGTTCTAAAAGCAGTAGTAAAACAGAAGACGCCCATAGCAAGAGTTTATGATGGCGGCGCTTCTTTTTATATTGACTATGAGGGTAATAAAATGCCCTTATCGGACAATTTCACTGCGCGAGTTCCTCTTGTTTCAGGGGCAATAAATGAAAAAAATAACGAAGATTTAGCAGCTTTACTTCGCACAATTTATGACGATGCGTTTTTGAAAAAAAACATCATTGCTATAGAGATTATGCCGAATGGAAGCTTAAAAATGTTTAATCGTAACTATGATTACTTCATAGATTTTGGAAGAACGATGAATGTTGATAAGAAATTTAGAAACTATAAAGCCTTCTTTCAAAAAGCAGTTTTAGATAGTTCGTTATACAAATACAAAAAAATTGACCTTAGGTTTACGGAACAAGTAGTTTGCACTAAATAATAGAAAATGGAAAAAGATAACATTGCAGTAGGTCTAGATATTGGAACAACCAAAATCGTTGCCATGATTGGCAAAAAAAATGAATATGGTAAGTTGGAGATTTTGGGCATTGGCAAATCCAAAAGTTTGGGTGTTGCCAGAGGAGTAGTAAACAACATTACGCAGACGATTCAGTCTATACAGCAGGCTATAGTTGAAGCAGAAAATAATTCAGGATACAAAATCAAAGATGTGGTTGTGGGTATTGCCGGACAGCACATCAGAAGTATTCAGCATACAGATTACATCAGCAGAAATAATCCTGAAGAAGTAATTGGCGAAAAAGATATTCAGCTCCTAATCGATCAGGTAAACAAACTGGCGATGTTACCGGGAGAAGAAATAATTCACGTTTTACCGCAAGAATTTAAAATCGATGGGCAATCTGAAATTAAAGAGCCAATCGGAATGTACGGCGGAAGATTAGAATCAAGTTTTCACGTTGTAGTTGGTCAGGCATCTTCAATCAGAAACGTTGGAAGATGTATCCAGAGTTCAGGAATTGAATTGTCTGGATTGACATTAGAGCCATTAGCTTCGGCTGATGCTGTTTTAAGTCAGGAAGAAAAAGAAGCTGGTGTTGCGCTTATCGATATCGGGGGCGGAACAACAGATTTAGCTATTTTCAAAGATGGCATCATTCGTCATACTGCAGTAATTCCTTTTGGAGGAAATGTAATTACAGATGATATCAAAGAAGGATGTTCAATTATTGAAAAACAAGCCGAGCTTTTAAAAATAAAATTCGGATCTGCTTGGCCGGGAGAAAATAAAGACAACGAGATCGTTTCTATCCCAGGTTTAAGAGGAAGAGAGCCAAAAGAGATTTCGCTTAAAAACTTATCTAAAATTATCCATGCAAGAGTTGTGGAAATAGTAGAACAGGTTTTTGCAGAAATTAAAGCTTATGGACACGAAGATCCCCGTAAAAAGCTAATTGCAGGAATTGTTTTAACAGGTGGTGGTGCACAATTAAAGCACATTAAACAGCTGGTAGAATACATTACAGGAATGGATACTAGAATTGGTTATCCGAATGAGCATTTGGCAGGAAACTCTAGTGAAGAAATCTCTAGCCCGCTATTTGCAACTGCAGTAGGATTAGTAATGAACAGTATCGAAAACAGTTCGCAAAGTGCTGTTAGAATGGAAATGGTTCAAGAACAACCAAAAATTGTTTACAGAACGGCTCCGCCAGTACAGCGATACGAAGTTGAAGAAAACTACGTTGAGAAAGTAGAAACCATTGAAGAACCTAGAGAAACCGTAAGTCAAAAGGTGCCTAAAAATGAATCTACTGAAACCAAAATAAGAAGATCATTTTTTGATCGATATGTCGACAAAATCAAAGAATTTTTAGACAACGCAGAATAATAAAAAGAGAAGGATTATTTCTTGCCCCAAGTCAAGAAGTAAAAAATGTACTTAATAAGAATTTCAAAAAACCAAAAAGATGATGAGCAACTCAGAATTTGGAAGTATTTCATTTGATTTACCAAAAAATCAATCAAATGTAATCAAAGTAATAGGTGTAGGTGGGGGCGGAAGTAACGCAATTAACCACATGTTCAAACAAGGTATTAAAGGCGTAGATTTTATCGTTTGTAATACCGATTCGCAAGCGCTTCAAAATAGTTCAGTACCAAATAAGATTCAGTTAGGAGTTAATTTGACTGAAGGATTAGGAGCAGGAGCAAACCCAGACGTTGGACAGCAGTCGGCTATCGAAAGTATTTCGGATATTGAGAAAATGTTGGATAAAAATACTAAGATGGTATTTATCACTGCTGGTATGGGTGGAGGAACTGGAACTGGTGCAGCTCCGGTAATTGCTCAATTAGCAAAAGAAAGAGAAATATTGACAGTTGGTATCGTGACCATTCCGTTTCAATTTGAAGGGAAAGTGCGTCAGGAGCAAGCAATTATTGGAATTGAGAAATTGCGTAAGCAAGTCGATTCTTTAATTGTAATCAACAACAACAAATTAAGAGAAGTATACGGAAATCTTGGTTTTAAAGCAGGATTTTCTAAAGCGGATGAAGTTTTGGCAACAGCCTCTAGAGGTATTGCCGAAGTAATTACGCACCACTACACTCAAAATATCGATTTACGTGACGCAAAAACTGTTTTAGCAAACAGCGGTACTGCGATCATGGGATCTTCTGTGGCTGAAGGCGACAACAGAGCGAAAGATGCTATTGTTTCAGCATTAGATTCTCCGTTGTTAAATGACAATAAAATTACGGGTGCCAAAAACGTATTGTTGCTTATCGTTTCTGGAACTAATGAGATTACTCTTGACGAAATTGGAGAAATCAACGATCACATTCAAGCTGAAGCGGGTTACAATGCAAATATTATCATGGGAGTTGGTGAAGACGAAACTCTTGGTGAAGCCATTGCTGTAACTATTATCGCTACAGGATTTGATGTAGAACAACAAAATGAAATTGTAAATACAGAACCAAAGAAAATCATTCATACGTTAGAAGATGAGCAGAGAAGCGTTCATAATTTAACGAATAAACCACTTGCTTCTTTCGACTTAACTGTTGATACACCGACAGCAAAAGTAGAAGATAAAGTTGTTTTTGATTTGATGGATGATGACGAAACTTTTACTCCAACTGCACAAGCTGTTGCTCCAGCAATCAATCAGGAAGAGTTAGTGGTGATGTCTGAGTTTATTAAGAATCTAGATGTTACTTTCGAAATCGTTTCGCCAATTACAGATATCGATTTTACAATTTCATCTCCTGAAGCACCAGCTGTTCAGCAAGTACAACAACAGCCAGTGCAGCAGCAAAGAGTTTTTGAAAGAGAAGAACAAACAACATTCTCGTTTGATCTTCCGTTGTTTAAGCAAGAGCCTGTAAAAAGAGAGCCAGTTGTTGAAGATAATAGAGTTCTGTTTGAATTGACAAATGAAACTCGTGATATTAAAGTAAACGATCCAGTACAATTTGTTCCTGTAACTGAAGTTTCAGATAACGGAATCATTAAATATTCTCTAGAAGAATATATGGAAGTTGAAAACGATTTATTGGCTTCTAAACCAGTTGAAAAAGTAGTTGAGCCTACAATTCCAGAGGAATTAAACATCACGTTGAAAGCAAGACCTGATTTTGCAAGTCAGCCAGATATTACAACAACTTCTGAAGTTTCTCCTTTAGAATTGACTATTGAAGAAACATTGCGCTTAAGAGCAGAAGAAAGAAGAAAGAAACTAAAAGAATTTAACTATAAATTCCATAACAATGTTTCTAGAATTGATGAGCTGGAAAAAGAGCCTGCTTATAAAAGATTAGGAATAGATTTGTCTAATTCTCAGTCTAATAATACAAATTCTAGAATCTCTGTTGGAACAGACAGTAATAACGATTTACAATTACGTTCAAACAATTCATTTTTGCACGATAACGTAGATTAATTTTTAGAATCATAATATAGGGTAACCCGAAAATTGGATTTAATTTTCGGGTTATTTTTTTTATCTTCGCACAGAATTTCAAAATTTGACTTTCTAAATAGGTTTTTAAAGTGAATCTTATTTTCACCCTGAGCGAAGTCAAAGGGTCAAATTAATACATCAATTAATAAGCGTTAGCTTATTCTAATAAAATATAAACATGAGTTTACAAACACTAATCATGGACGAAATCAAAAACGCCATGAAAGCAAAAGATACAGTAGCTTTAGAAGCTTTAAGAGCTGTTAAATCTGAATTATTATTGGCTTCAACAGCTTCAGGATCTAAAGAAGATTTATCTGAAGATGATGAGATTAAATTACTTCAAAGATTGGTTAAAACTCGTAAAGAAAGCGCAAGAATCTTTACAGAGCAAAACCGTCCAGATTTAGCTGAACCAGAATTGGCTCAAGTTGCTGTAATCGAGAAGTTTTTACCAGCTCAATTAAGTGAAGAAGAAGTAGAAGCTGTAGTAGCAAAAATCATTGCTGAAACAGGCGCTTCTGGAATTGCTTCAATGGGTAAAGTAATGGGATTAGCATCTGCTCAATTAGGCGGAACTGCTGAAGGAAAAACCATTTCTACAATTGTAAAGAAATTACTTTCGTAAATATAATTTTATTAGATTTTAGACTGTAGATTTTAGATTTCAATCACCAATCTATAATCTAAAATCATAAATAAAACTGACCTCGTAGTTCAACTGGATAGAATATCAGATTTCGGCTCTGAGGGTTGGGGGTTCGAACCCCTCCGGGGTCACTATAAAATTTAAAAAAGCCTGAGAATATATATTCTCAGGCTTTTTTATGGGGCAAAAATTTTTAATGTTTTCGTCTAGTTATTAATTGGACTATTTCTTAAAGTATAAGTTACCAGATTTTTTATATTCTCATGGGTATTATTATATTTTTTATTCTCCAATTCAAAGTTCATTTTTTTTAATATTGATACAGAATTGATATTGTCAGAAGACGGAAAAGCAGTTATTATTTTTGCTTTTATTTTTTCAAACGCATATTCTATTACTTTTTTGATTGCTTCAGTCATTATTCCTTTACCTTGAAATTCACTCAACATTTCATATCCTATTTCTACAATTTCATTTTCAACATCAAAATTCCATAAACAAACTGAACCAATTAGATCGTTATTTCCTTTTTCCGTTATAACCCAATAAATGCATTCATTTTTCGCTATTAAATTTTGCATTTTAATTATGTATTCTTCGGCATTTTTTATGCTTGACGAATTGTCTCTTCCAACAAACGCATTTACAATTGCATCAGAATGTAATTTATGAATTAAAGCAACATCAGTGTTTTCAATATTTCTTAATACTAATCTTTCGGTAATCAGTTTAGGGAAATCTTTAAAATTCAATTCCATTCTGTGTTTTTTTGATTAATTTTTTACAGACTTATTTGGCAATCTATTTCATAAGGTTCTTGAGGAAAACCATATAGAATGATCTTCTGGTTGTCTACATATTTTATTGGGAGTAGATTGTCTAAAGCGGCATTTTCATAAAACGAAACAAACAATGTATCATTTAACTTTTCTATTAGAATTTTCCGTCCCTCTCTATTCAGTCGCTTATTTATTTCTTGTATGTATAGAGGATCTAAATCTTCATTAAAACGTACAATTGTCTTTTCTCCGTTCCAATTAATCTCGAATTTCAAATTTTGAATTTCATTTTCTGTTAATTCTGTTTCGGTCGGATGTAGTTTTTGATAATCATTTTCGAAAATACAATTTTCTGTAATTGATTCTTCATTACTTAAGGAGTAATATATTTTTCCTTTTTCAAAAAAACGAATCCTATTTGGGTTTATTAACTGATGTTTTGTTTCGGCTAAATTTTTACTTCTATTTTCATCTTTTATTTTTAATAGAGAATCTTCGTTGCTTTTTTCAATAATAAAATAATTAATGTCATTATTGTTAAATTGAATGACAGAGGGGGTTTCGTAACAATCTGGCGATTTGATATATAACCAATTCTCTTTCATAAACTTTTCGAGGTTTATTATTAATTATATTTTATTTTTTTTTAAAATTTTAATGATATAATAAACTGAAAATAAAAAGGCAATGCCATAAATAACAGCCATTGCCGGATTCTCAAACTTTAAATTTTTAAAATCAAATTGCTTGTATAAGGTTACGCCTAAAATGATGGCTACTATCCAAAAAACAAATGTTATAGGTTGGTTTTTATTTTCCATATTTAGATTGTTGGTTGTTAAATATCTTAGTTATAGTTTATCCTGTTCAGCTCTTAGTAAATCAAAAACGCTTTCGCTTTTAAAGTTCTCCATATACAAGTTAATTAGAGGAACTGTTGGACTTTTTGGATATTTTTTCATGAATCGGTTAAATTCTCGAATGTTTTCTGGGTAAATATATTTTTCATCTGTTGCTCTTTCGGCTGTTGGCGTATTGTCTTGACCAACTAAATAATCCATTTGGTAATTTTTGTATTCTTCTTTTACAGATGCAATCAATTTTGAATTAGGATATTTGGTCATGAAATTTTCCCAAGAAATTACTCTCTCGCCTAGATCTTTAAAAGAGATTACAAGTCCAGCGTCTGCAGAATAAAGCGTTTTGTTTTCTTCACTTTTCAGATACAAATAATCTTTGTAATCGCTTGTTACATAATCTTTGAAGATTTTATAATAGAAATCAGGTAGCGTCTCAATTTCAACATACCCTTCTCCAATTTCAAAATACTCTAACTGATGTCTTGAAAGTTTTTCGCCTAAAAGTTTCACTTCTCTTTTAGCTTTTTCCTCTTCATTGTAGAATTTATCTAATACACCTGATTCTTTTTCTTCGATCTGTCCCAGCAAAATATTATTTTCTTCATAATATTTCTCATACAATGCATTAGCAGCTTCTTTATTGGGAATCGATTTTAATTTAAGGATAACTTCATTTTTATTTTTAGAAAATTGTTCGAATAATCCCAAATCCGATTTTACTGTTTGCGATGAGTTTTCAACTTTGGTAATGTCTTTCTTTATTTCTTGTTTGCCAGAAATGTTTTTGTTGTCTGTTTGTTTGCAAGCTGAAAGTAAAATTCCAGAAACAATCAATACGAAGATTTTTCTCATTTTATAGATTAGGTTTATTATGCCAATATAAAAATATTTTAAGTATATTTTAATCATAAAAAAAGGACAAAAGATATCTTTGTCCTTTTAGTTAGTTTTTAATTAGCTAAAGCTCGATTTTATTTTAACTGTTCATCTATAATTGCTCCAAGATCAGTATTAGAGTTGTCATAAGCAAGAATATTACCGGTTTTATCAATTACAATACGTGTTGGTATCGCTTGTATTTTGTAATTGGTAACAACCTCTGTTTTTGAATCGAAAACGACGTTGAAGTCGAATTTTTTCTCAGTTATATACGAAGTAACTTTTTTAAGTACGTCGTCCTCTTTACCATTTTCCCAAGTATTTACAAACAAGAAAGCAACATCTTTATCTTTGTATTTAGTCACTAAATGTTGCATTTTTGGAAAAGAAGCTTTGCATGGCCCGCACCAAGTTGCCCAGAAATCAAGAACAACTACTTTTCCTTTATAATCTGAAAGTTTTGTGTCTTTTCCTTCTAGATTTTTCAAGGTAAAATCAGTGGCATTTTTAGTTCCAAATTTTTCAAGAAGATCTTTGTTTTTGTTTTCCTGTGCTAATAATTCTGTTTTTTGCTGAATAGCATCATATTCAGCCATAGGTAATTCCTTCTCAATGTAAATTTCTTTTAGTTTAGCAAGAAATGCCGGTGATGTGTTGCCTTTACCGATTTCATCCTCAATATAAGCTTTTACTTCGTCTTTACTTTTTACTTTGCCCAGCATTGCTAAATAGCGTTCTTTTCCTCCAGCGTCCAACCCGTTAAGCGCTTTAACTCCGCTTTGGTATTTAAAAGCTTCCTCATATTTGCCTTGTTTATAAAGCAGAAGTGCATAAGTATCAGCAAACATGTTAAATTTATCATTATAATCAGGAGTAAAGCATTCTTTTCGTTTTGCTTCGAGAATGTCTAAAGATCGTTTAGAAACTTTTGTAGCAAAATCAATATCTTTTACAGGCATTGTTAAATCACCACCAGATTGGCCCCAAGCAAAATTATTATAGGAGTCTGCCGGTGTGTTTATATAGGGTTCTATTTCTATCGCTTTTTTTAAATCTCCTTTATCTAAATATATCGGCACCAAAACAGAATAAAAATAATTTAGTGACCTCTTTGAAGTATCGTTAGAATATTTTGTCTTAAAAGTATTAAGACTTTTTAAAATAGAAGCTTCGGTTTTATCAGGCTGATCATAGAAATTTCGAATAAAATCCATTTTATCAATTCTATTTGCAGGATACTTTTCTGAAATTTCCTTTCTCAATTTTGTTGCTTTATCTTGAGTGTCATTATTTGAACTATAGATATAATAAGCTGTAGTCAAATATTCTTCACTATTTCGTTTTACACATTTATCGGCAAAAGCTAGAAGATCTTTTGTTCCTTGTTCTCTGTTGAGAGACTTTTTAGTGTATAAATATTCTAAAGAAACGATATCATCTCTTAATTTCGGATATTTTGCAAATATGGCATCATATTCAGTTATTAAATCTTCTCTTTTTGGATCTGATTTTAATCTAAAAAAGTAGCCTCCATTACTTCTGACATAAATTTCGTCTATCAGACTTTTTCCTAATTCAATATCATTTTGTGTCTTTAAAAGAACAGAATAACCTTTTTCATTATTGCTATCTGCAATTTTTTGTGAATCGTTTATTGTTACTAGGATCACTCTAACAGAATCAGGAACTTTTGCTGTAAATTCATAACGTTTTCCACTTTTTTTCAGCGGACTTACGTCAGAAGAAAAATCATTAGGGGTAATATAGAGAAAATTTGCTTTAGCATTATCTTCTATTGCAAGACCTTGAGGAGGTTCATAAACATAAGTATTAGGTTTACCCATGTTGAATTTTGCATTTTTTAAATAGATCTTTCCAGATTGAGCAAAAGCAATATTAATAACTGAAAACAGCAGTAAAATAATGGTTTTTTTCATTTGTTTTTGGTTTTTTGATTGATATTTTCTTAATTGATTAACGAAGCATAAATGTAGAAATTATATCGTCTGTTGTTTTTTTATTAAGAAAATATTAGCAAAAATCTATGGAGTTATTTTGCTGATTATATACTGTCTGTATACTTTTTAATAGCTGTTTATTTTTTTATACCAATTGCAGATCTATAAAATTCATATCCATTTTCAGAACGGCTTGGCAGAAACTTTTCACGATATTCATTAGCTCCTAAATCTTCTAAAAGTGCAATATCAAACTGATTTAAATAATTTGGTAGTTCTTCGGGAAGAAAACCAAATGTCCAATGTTCTTCAAGGTTTTCTAAATCTTCCAGAAGTTTTTTGCCACCTAAAAAAGATTCTGGATTTAAGATTATATTTTTATGTACATACGTAAAAATAATATGACTGTTAGCAGCAAATTTAGCGATATATGAAAAGGTATTTTTTACAGCATCTTCGGTAAGATAATTTGTTACACCTTCCCAAATAATTGTAGTTGGTTTAGAAAAATCCAGATTGTTTTCTAATGCTAATTGATCTAAATTTTGTTTGTTAAAATCAATTTGAAGAAAACGGATGTTCTGAGGAATTTGCCCTATTCTATTTTTATAAACTTCGGCTTTAAACTTCGAAGTATTAGGATGATCAATTTCTATTACAGGAATATCTTTTAGAAAATCAAGGCGTACCGCTCTCGTGTCGAAACCAGCACCTAAAATTATAACTTGTTTTACGCCATTTGAAATAGCATTTTCAAGTAAATCATCAATATATTTTGTTCTGGCAATTCCAGAAGACAAAGCTCCAGGAATTTTTTTCTGTATAGTATTATTAATATATTTTCTGATAATTGGATATTTGTATAAACGAACGGCCAATCTCAATTTTGAATCTATGAAATGAATGGCATAAGGATCTGAAAACAACCTTTTTTTACATTGTGTTTCCAATGCTCGAAAGAACGCCATGTATTGTGCCGTTCTGCTTGTTTTTTCCGCTTTCATTTTAATTCTATTTTCTCGAAAACAAATTTTCTACAACCCAAGCTGGTCCAATTAATAAAAACTGTAGATCTTTTAAGAAGGAAGGTTTTTTACCTTCAATATTATGTCCATAAAATTGTCCAATCCAAGCCAATACAAAAACGCCAATAGAGAATGCCCACAACGGAACAAACTGACCGATGTAATAATTTGCAACTAAACAAAGAATAGAAAAAACAGCAATTTTAACCGCCATTGCAAGAGATAATCTGATATAAAATAGCAGAACAAAAAGGAGTACAACAAAAGCCCAATTTTCGATAATTGGAGCGTTTAGTTTTAATGTATTTGAGATTGTCGAGCTCGGAATACTCATAAATAATCCAACTATTGAAAAGAAAATAGCAGGCACACAAACATAATGTATTGTCTTGTTTTTTGGGTTTTGATGACTTACGGCATATTCTGCAAACCATTGATCTAATGTTCTCATTTGGGCGGTTTTATAGTTAGTAGCGTAAATCTAATAAATTTTCTTTTAGCTTTTACCGCGCTTTGTTTTCATTATTTCATCTGCAATCGAAATGGCGTTTTTTTAAGATATTTTATGTCTTATCCTGAAATAGTGGTATACAAAGGCATAATTATGGAAAAAGAGATAAATCCATGTTATTTAAATTTTGGTAAGATACTTATTATAATTATAAGCTAACTCCTGCTCAAATGAATTGACAAAACAAAGAATAGATAAGAATTTTAAACAAAAACACCTGCAAAAAAAAGCTCTTGCAGGTGTTTAATTAAATATATCTGTCTAATAATCCATATCGATTATTAAGGACTGTCAATAGATCGAGGTATTGATAGATTTTAGAGAAGCTATTATTTTAAATAGGTGATTCTTATTAGATCATCTGTCATTAATGCATATGAAGCATTATTAGCAGGAGTATACTTCACAGTATTACCAGTTAAAGAAATCGCCGCTGTAGAAATGCAAACACCATTTATATGGAATAATAATTTGGCAGTCGAAGTTGGTGTTTTGCTTAATGTAAAAGTATCCGTTCCATCTGTTGTCACATTAAATTCATCAATTACTATTTCTGATGTAATAGTTTGAATAGTTGCAGGATCTGTCCAAGTTACATTACCTGTTGCATCAGAAACGGCAATTTTACCAGCTCCAGCTCCAGTTGTAATTTGAGCAGTTGCTGTAGTTGTTTTTGCTGTAGCAGTAATATTCGCTGCATTATCAATATTCTTGCCACTCATTGCTAAATCTTGTGTAGCAGTATGATTACCTAGATTGTCACCTGCTACACTGATAGTTGCAGGATCTGTCCAAGTTACATTACCTGTTGCATCAGACACAGCAATTTTACCAGCTCCAGCACCAGTTGTAATTTGAGCAGTTGCTGTAGTTGTTTTTGCTGTGGCTGTAATATTTGCTGCGTTATTAATATTGTTACCTTCCATTGCTAAATCTTGTGTAGCAGTATGATTACCAAGGTTGTCTCCTGCTACGCTAATAGATGAAGGATCTGTCCAAGTTACATTACCTGCTGCATCAGAAACAGCGATTCTACCAGCTCCAGCACCAGTTGTAATTTGAGCAGTTGCTGTAGTTGTTTTTGCTGTAGCTGTAATATTTTCTGCATTATTAATATTCTTGCCGCTCATTTCTAAATCTTGTGTAGCGGTATGGTTACCGAGATTGTCACCTTGTACGCTAATAGCAGTAGGATCTGTCCAAGTTACATTACCTGTTGCGTCAGAAACAGCGATTCTACCAGCTCCAGCACCAGTTGTAATTTGAGCAGTTGCTGTAGTTGTTTTTGCTGTAGCTGTAATATTTGCTGCGTTATTAATATTGTTACCTTCCATTGCTAAATCTTGTGTAGCAGTATGATTGCCAAGATTGTCACCAAAAGTAGATCTATCTACTAATTTTAAAACGCCAGTTGTTGGATCAGCTACTAAAATCTTGTCTGTAGATGCTCCTGCTTGCAATCCTAGTAAAGCTAGAGTAGCAGACGGAGTGGCTTGTATGGTAGTATTTTGTATTAAAGTACCGCCAAGCTGTATGTAGCCTCCTGTGGCCGTTAAACCATTGTTTGAATAGGGGCTTATAGTAACTTTTTCACCATATTGAGTCACTACAGTTTTTGTTTGTGCCATCATAAATGCACTCTGGATCAATAAGAGCACCAAGGTAATTTTTTTCATTTTAAGTTGTTTTAAAAGATTTGTTATACTTTAATCTGAGTTGTTTATGAGTTGATTGAATTTTCTCATAAAATCAAGCTAAATTAGTTGCGTTATAATCAGATTTTAGCCTTAAAAAGTTTTAGTTGTAATAAAATAAGACAAATGCTTGTTTCGCTTTTTAATAAAAAGAAGAGTTGTCTTGGTTTTAAAGGTTTTCCAGAGATACAAAATAGATTTTAACAGAATAAATTCTATAGGTTAATGGCTTAATCGCCACAATTACATAGGCAAATAGTAATGACATAATTATCTGTCAACGCAAAAGAATAGTTAAATGTGCAGGGCAGTATAGAAATTCTGCTATTGTTTCTATGAACTCAAAAGTAAGTGTGTATTGGAAAATTGGAATCAAATAATTGGAAATCGTTTGTAATGAGATATGAATTTCCAACTGAAAATGCTGCAATTAATGCAAACTGAAGATCTTTAAAGAAAGTGGTTTTAGTTGAATAGAATTTGTGATCAAGCTCCGTGGGATACTTTAGAACAAATCAAACAAAAGAAATAAATTGTGCGCAATCAAATGGAAGGTGTTGTTCTTTTTTCTAATCTTGATGACTTACAGAAAATTTCTTTTAGCTTTTGCCGTGCTGTATTTTCATTATTTCATCTACAATCGAAATGGCTTTTTCTAATGTAATTCCGTTTTCTTGATCTAAAGTTAGAGGATGATTTTCTTCAATCATTTTTATTTCTGGAATTAACCCTAAGCTTTGCTCAATAGCAATTGTTTTTAGAGATAAAGTTTCGCCATAAGTTGGGATATTAGTCTGCATCCAGCCAAAATACGGTTCTTGGTTAATTCTATTGGGATCTTCCCACAAATCCATTCGAAGACAGAAATTATCTTCGCTTATCGTGGTCCAGACATTAAAAACCAAATCTTCGTGGTAATCAATTATCGGAATTGTCAATCTTCCTCTGTGAAAAAAGTGCTCTTCATCGACATAACACCAGCTTCCTCCGTATTCAATTCTTTGTTCTCTTTCTTCTGGCGTAATGGTAAAATAATAAGCAGGAAATTCATTTCCAAAACACAAAGGCATTTGGTCAAAAACTTCTCCGCAACAAGAACATTTGTAAGTATTCATTTTTCTTAAGATTTGGCTTTCTGATTATATTTAAAAACATTATCCCACAAGTCGTCAATTGCAATAAGCGCTTCATTAAGTGGAATCACATTCCATTTTCCGTTAGTTTCTATTCCCAGACCAATGCTTTTTAATTTCAATAAAGCATCATTCACATCAAAATCCAAATCGGTATTTAGTTTGGTTTTAAACCAAGATTCAATTTGATTGTCCAGTTCTTCGGCTGTTAATGAATCTTCACTTTCGTGTAAAAAAGTATAAGCCAAAATGGTCTCTTTTAAAGCTTCTTCTTCAGAAGAATTTAGAAGAGAGTAGAAGGCGCCACTATTGTTTCCAAGATTCTTAAAATACAAGCTGTCTGAAAGTGTTTTAGAATATCTGATTTTCTTATTTATGAAGTTATTGTATTGACGAAAGCAATATGCTCCTAAAATTCCAAGTGCAATTAAACCCTGATTTAAAGAAGTTTTGCTGTTAAGCAAATCGATTGTTTCACCTGTTTGATAAGCTTCATACATATTGATCAGGGCCGGAATCACCTTGGCACTTAATAACGAAAGTCCGCCAAAAACACCCGGTACCCAAAGCAGCAATTTATCCTTAAGAGACATTTTAGGAATAGCATTTGGGAAAATGGTTTCGAGATCGTTTTTAGGTACACGTTTGAATATTTTTAAGGCAATTGAACCTGGATCGATTGGCATTTTACCTAATTTGACTTTCTTTTCTTTTAGGTAATCTGCTTCGCTATAATTTAGGTAAATTAAGACACGGTCATAATATTCAATTTCAACTTCTTTGGTCCAAAAAAAATATTTTTTGACCTTTTCTTTTGCTTTATGATGTCCGCGTGCATAAAGTTCAAAATCTTTAAAAGCATTAAAGTCGATAGAAAGATTCAGTCCAATTAAATCAGATTCGTTAAAAGCATCGTTTAAAGCTTTTTGATTAATTCTGTAGTAATTACCACGTTCAAGGACTTTCAGTAGTGTTTCTTTAAAAACTGGAAAATCGCTTTTATTGATAAACTGTTCTCGTTCTTTCTCGCTTAAATCAGGATCATAAAGTGCATAGTTTTGCTTTAGATTTCGGTTTAAGTTAAAAGATTCGTAATGATAATAGTGTTCGATTATTTCGAAAAGTTTCTTAAAACCATCTACTTTTTTAGGGTCATTAGCAAAAGCGGTAATTTGCTGTTCGAGTAAAAATTCTTTATTAAACGGAATATAATGTTCTCGTGTCATATCGATTTCTGGGCTTTTAATTTCGTGGCGTTTACAGAAATGCAAAAATACTGCTTTTTTTCGAGGAGCAAAGGTGCAGAGTAGCAAAGTAGCAAAGGTTGGATTTTTTTAAAATAAAATAGTTGAAAATAAAAAAGGAAGCTAAATGCTTCCTTTTAATTACTATTTAAGTTTTTGCTCTAATTTTAGCAAACGATTTTCAAGATCTAAAATTCTCTCTTCTTTCTCTTCCAACTGTTTTTTCAGCTCTTGCACTGATTTTACTAATGGCACGACAAAATCTGAATAACGCAAACTATAAAAATCAGTATCACTTTGTGGTTTTACAATTCCGCTGAATTTATAACCAATACTATTTGCCGCACTTTCTACTTCCTGAGCAATAAAACCAGATTGTAATTCTGTGGTTCCTGTTTTCATGTTATAAAGCACAGGACGTAATTTATTTATAAAATCTAAACCGTATGTACTGCTAACGATATTCTTTTTTAAACGAGAATCAGAATAATTTGACCAAGGTGCATAACCGCCGATTTCAGTTATCTGGCTATTACCAATCGTTACTGTATTTGAGCCTTTTCCTCTTGCATTATACCCAATAACAATTTCATTTTTTGATCCATTGAGTAAAGCTCGTGATTCTGCTCCAATAAACATGCTTTCGGTACTATTATCTAGAAGATTAGTTGCTGCGTTATCTCCAAAATATCTTCCACTACCAAAGCCTAAAGCAATATTATTATTTCCTGTTAAAAGTGAGCCAAAAACAGCTTCTCCTACAGCAACATTTCTATTGGCAGAGTTACTTAATGGTAATGCACTAACTCCTACAGCAGTATTTTTTTCCCCTACGGTATTACGCGCAAGTGCTCCTGCGCCTAAGGCAGTATTATTGCTCCCAGTTGTATTATTTAATAAGGCAGTTCTTCCAAAGGCTGAGTTTTGATCACCAGTAGTATTATATGTTAGGCTACTAGATCCAAAAGAGATGTTTGATGATGTTAATCTTCCAATTACATAGCCTTGTCGCTTAAAAACTAAGTCCTGATCGTCAGTTGTTCCAATAAAATTTGTTCCTGCAATTGTTCCTGTGTTTCCATTAGTATTCCACCAATTACCATTAGATATTTTCCTTAAAACGCCGTTAGCATCTGTAGTTAACAATTGATCTGTTAAAGTTCCGTTTTGTAAACCTCCAATGGCTAAGGGATTTTCAGAAGTTGTTTTTATTAAAGTAGGCTTTGTTAAATCTCCGCCCAATTGTACATTTCCGTCAGTTCTGGTTAAACCATTGTCAACAGTAGTGACTGGATTTGTGTAAACTTTTACTTTTTTCCCGTTTGGGGTTACCACTTTTTCAGTTTCTGTCTGTGCCATCACGAATCCGCTTTGAATTAATGTCAGCATAAGTATAATTTTTCTCATTCTCTTTTTTTACTTTTTACTTGTTTTTATCCATTTATCAGATTTTCTCGAAGATAAATGAGCGGCTGCAAAAGTAAAAAGAGGCTCTATTTTTAATTCCCTCTAAAAGTCTTGTTTGTATTACAATAGGACAGAATTGAGGTTTTATAACTTTGTAGAAGTGTATTTTTAGGGTTTTTGATAGGATCGTTGCGGAATTTATGAGGGTTATCTTTCTTTCGTCAAGATGGCAAAAAAAAAGTGAAATTTCCAATCGGTACCAGCGATTTGAAATCCCACTTTCTGTTCCAAAAAAAAGTGACAAAAAATTAAAAAGCTTTCTATTAGAAAACCTTGCCTAAACTAAAAATTATTCACAGCAATATTAGAACAAAATAATAGCGTGGCTATAGGTGTTTTTACCTGTTTTTGTAAACGGTCAAAGATTTTGAGTAATTGGGATGCAAAGATTATTGTAATACCGTTTTTTTGAGTTCGATTACGCCTTGAATATATTTTATTAATTCTTCTCTAGTTACGGCATAAGGAGCTTTTTCTGCTTCGGTATTTAAGTATAGGTTGGCAATACTTTCTGCATCGAGATTTTGAGTAACGTAATGATGCTCTGCGTATTGTATAAGATGATCTACAAAAAGTTCGCGTTGTTTTCCTTTTTCGATTGTTTCAAGATCGCCTTCTTTTATTTTTTCTATTACAGATTCTGGCAAATCGATTGTGAGATACATGCAATCTACGGCAACTTTAGAAAGCAATTCTTTGGGGACTCTTCCCGTTGCATCGCAATAGGCGCATGGCGCAGGAACCCATTTCAATTGTCGGTTTAAACGGCGGATATCATCCCAATCAACAAATCTTTTTCCAAGACATCTCGGGCATTTTACAGTAGATCTTTTAAAGAAATTAAAAATGGTCATTGGTTTATAAACAGCTTAGTGGTTTGGTTGTGCGGCGAATTTAAAGAATTAAGTAAGAAAAGTTTCTTAGTTTGACATTTTTTTTAAGAAAAGAATTAACAAAATCATAAATTACAGCAATTGCTATAGATTTAAAACAAATAAAAATAATGGTTTCAGAAAATTGAAATCCCTGTAAATACTTAGGATGTGAGTTTTTTGTATTGTATTTAGATTTAGTGCAAAAACGAAACGGTGAAGCTTTTTTTGTTGTGCGAAAAATGATACTTTTGTTGGATAGAAAGGTATTGTATTGAAATAAAAAACTTTGAAGAATTTTAAATATCTTTGGATTATGAGCACAGCAACAAAACCAAAACATATTGGCAGAAATATTAGCCGAATTAGAGAGTTTAGAGGTATGAAACAAGAAGCGTTAGCAATTGCCCTTGGCATGAGCCAGCAATATGTTTCTACTCTTGAAGGAAGCGAAACCATTGACGACGAAAGACTAAATAAAATTGCTGAAGCTTTAGGCGTTTCTGTAGAAACTATTAAGAATTTTAGTGATGAAGGAGTATTCAATTACTTTAATACTTTTAACGAACCTAATTTTGCAAATAGTAATGGTGCATTCGGTCAAAATAATACTTGTTCATTTAATCCTTTAGATAAAGTAATAGAACTTTATGAACGTTTGGTTCAGGCAGAGAAGGAGAAAGTGGAGTATTTGGAGAAGTTGTTGAAGGAGAAATAATTTTAATGATAATTATAGAACGAAAAAGAGACTTTCTACAAAGTCTCTTTTTTTGTCTTCCCTTATTGCCAATCAACATTAAAAAGCAATGCAGTTATTTTATCACTATCTTTGCATGGTTTATTTTTGTTTTTTTCAATATATGAACAGCAATATTCATAATTTGATTCTAAATCAACAAATAATTTTTCAATACTGTCAAATTTATGATTTATTTCAGTTTGAGTTATAATGTGATATAGAAATTTTCCTACATACCATTCAAGGTGTATCCATAAATTTGTATACTCATTTATATAATCTCCAGAATGGACGATTTGATTTCTGTGGAGGTAAATTCTTTGTAATTGATATCCAATTGATTTTTTTGAAGCATTCATTCTTTTAAGAATTGTTTCAAGATTTCCTTCAACTAAAGGTTTAATAGTTTGGCTATATTCGTATGCAAGTAAAACAGAAACTTCATTAAATGTTTTGAATTTCTTAATTGAGTCTGTTTTAAGCCAATCAATCCATTCTATTAAATCCCCTCCTGTATTATTTTTAGGTAATGATGAAACTCCTAAAGCATTAAAACATCCTTTATTTACATTATTTACTATCGTAATTCTCTTAATTAAGTACTGAATGTCTCTTGTATATGATCCGAAACTAAAAGTTTTTGAGAAAAGGGTTCTTACATTTTCAATATCTGCTTTATATATACGATATGGAAGTATACATTCTATTGCTGTCCATAGTAGAGATAGAGAATTTTCGATTGATTTGGATCCTAATGCAAGGTTGTAATAATATACTGATTTTTTTAATTGCTCATTATCTAAAAAATCTAATGAAGTTTCATTATTAAAAACGATATATTTATTAGTTACCAATGATATAAATAATGTACTTTTTCTCGAAACAACACTTATAGGGTCGCTATTTATAATTACGTTTTTAAAATATTTATGTGATGATCCGCTTTTTCTCCAATAACTATTTTTAAAAAAATTAGAAAATAAAGATAGAGATTTTCGGTCTCGATATATTACTATATCTTTTAATAATTGATCATATTGATTTCGCACAAAAGAAACGGGATCTTTTGTATAACAACTAAAATAAATTACTTCTTCCCTTTCAGTAAAATATTTTTCAGGTAAAAAATCTTTAGAAAATTCAGAAGCTTTTCTTATATCAGCTATGCCTTTATCGTAAACAACTTTTTTGAATTCTGCAATCTCACTTGCCCGATTTCCTAAATAAATTATAATTTCATAATAATCATAAGAATGATTGAAGAAATCTAAAAATTTCTGTAAGTTAACATGTACTTGAGCTTCGATCCATCTTCTTAGTACTTCGTTTAATGAGCTGATACTATATCCTTTATGTAAAAGAGATGGTATGATGAGATCTACCAAGTCTGAAAGTTTTCCAAGATACCTTTCTATTTTGACTTTCTCATTAAAATCAATTGAGTTAAGTTCTAGAATAATATTGCTGTGATAATATTTTTCTAATTGAAGAGAATGCTTTTTTAAATTATGCAAAAAAATATCTATTTTGTCTAAGCTATCATTTTTAAAAACTTCATCTTCATTTATAGTTTGAAGATATTTTTTTAGATCATTAAAATATTTATCTATAACAATATCGTTAACAATATTTTGTTTGATATGTTCAGATTTTGATTCTTTAATAATTGATATTAATGTTCTAAGCGTTCTGATTCTTTTTTTGCTTAATTCTGCAAGTCTTATTAATTCTTGCAATTGGGTATAGCCATTTATTGTTCGATGCTTTTTTGAAATTGTTTCATCGTAGTCACATCTTTGAATTATTCTTTCGATAAAAAATTTTTCAAGTTTTGTTGCTTTTTTATTCCAAGTAGAATTATTTGTTACCCACATATAATTTTTTTTGATATAAATCCTAGTAAAGATAATTTTTTAAGAATTGATGTTTTACGGAAATCCATAATCCAACAAATTTATTTCCAAACAATTATACCAATAAATAAAAACTCAACAACAAGTACTTTTACGTATTTTACAAACGCGTAAAAAACAAAAAGCCCAACTTAAAAAAAAGTTGAGCTTTTCAAAAATTATCTAAATTATCCAAATTGACAAATTATCTAATTGGAAGATTATTTAGCAGAATCTGATACTTCCTTCCCACAGGGATAATATCGCCATTAGACATCGTAAGGTTTTTAGTCGTAACAGCAGAAATTTTAGTTGTATTTACAATATAAGATCGATGTACTTGTACGAAATGTGCACAATCAATTTCGGCACTTATACTCGCAAGCGAACCGTAAATAACAATTGGAGATTTTAATTTGCAGTTGTACAATTTCATATAATTGCCCAGACTTTCGATATATAAAATATCCGAAAGAGGCGTTTCAATTACTTGTCCGTTCGAGCGATAAGAAAGTACTTTTTCGTCGTCGGTGTTTCCTTTTTTTAGGTTATTTCCCGAATGATAGGTTTTGGCTTTTTCGATTGCTTTTGAGAATTTATCGAATGAAATAGGTTTCATCAGATAATCGATTGCATCGTTTTGGTAAGCCGAAAGCGCAAAGTCAGAATATGCCGTTGTCACAATCGTTATTGGGCGTTTGGGCTGGAGTTCCATTAATTCGACACCCGAAATTACAGGCATATTAATATCAAGAAAAATAATATCGTATTGGTTTTCGTTGAGCAATTTTATGGCTTCCATACCATTAAAAGCGCTTCCGGAATGTTCCAGTTCGTCAAATTTGGAGATGTGCGAAATCAAGGCTTTGTGCGCCGGCGATTCGTCATCAACTATTAGACAGCGGTAGGTAAGTGCCATATATTCAATTTTACGATAAACATGTTTTTGTCTTTTTTACAGCTTAAATCGTGTTTTAAGCGGTAGACTTCCAGACGTCTTTTTAGGTTTTCAATTCCGATTCCCGTGCTCGAAAGACGCGATCCCGAATCGAGATAATTGTTTTTTATGGTAAAAGACAAATTTCGGCAATTTACTTTTAAATCTAAATCAATAAAAGGCTCAGCCGTTTCGGCCGAAAACTTCACAGCATTTTCTACCAAAGGCAGAAAGAACAAAGGCGGAATCTCGATTTGGTCATGAACGCCTTCTATTTTTTGCGTTACAGCTAGTCTTTCGTTTCTAAAAGTGTAGTATTCTATATATTTTTTTATAAACGCAATTTCTTCCTGCATTAAAACAAAATCTTTTTTAGAAGCTTCTATCTGATAACGCAGTAAATCTGAAAGATTCAGTATTCGATCTGGAACTTTTTCTGGTTCTGCTAATGCTTCTCCGTAAAGATTATTCATGGCATTCAATAAAAAATGCGGATTCAATTGCTGTTTTAAAAACGAAAGTTCCGATTTGAAATTCATAATATCTTTATCGGCCTGACTCATTTTTTTGGTAATTACAATGTGCAGAAAATAGAAAAAACAGCCGTTTATGATCAATGATACAATCTGAAGCGCTTTTAAATTTCCTAACCCAACAAGCGGAAAAAACCAATTCATAAAAAAGTAAAAACCTGTCCAATAGACCGCAAGAAGCGTAAAAAAGATTTTAAACCTTTTGTGAAATAAAAAAGGGTTGATGATGCAGATATTAAAAACCGTAATCCAAACAATGCAAGGGAAATAGCCCATGGCAATTTTACTGAGAATATAAGACCAGCTATGTCCGTTGAGTTTTATTTCGTCGTAAATACAGGCCAGAATGACCAAATAAACAAGAGTATTTACGATTAAGTTTCGTAGAAAAAAATTCTGGTAGATTTTTGCAATTGTCATAGCGGCAAAAATAATATAATCGTATAGTTTGTAAGCATTTATCAGGAATAATTTATACCAACGCCATTCGTATAAATTAGACGCCATTGGTATAAAATTGCTGTTAAAATAAAGGCTTCTCCATTATTTTTGATCTGAGTTTCTATAAATCTTTTTAATAAAAAATAAAATGTACCAGTTTAAAGAATTAAAAGATACCGATAGGATTGTGGAGATTTTTAAAACAAATGTTCAGGAAGAATCTGATCGGGATTATATCATAACAGTGATACAAAATCAGTTTCCAGATTATAAAATCAATTTTGATCTAGAAGACTGCGATAAAATTTTAAGAATTGAAGGTGTTGATTTGCAGTATGATAATGTTGTAGATTATGTAAACCGTTTAGGTTACACTTGTGTGCGGTTAGAATAATTTAACACGTTCTATTTCTAAAACAGGTGTATATACGCTAACGTATTTATGTTTTTTGTAAGTATTTTGTGTGATATTCTAATTTTAATACTAAATCTGAAATGCTAAGTTTTATACTTTCTATTTTTCTTTTTCTTCTAGAACAGTTAGTCTGATTTAACTGTTTTTCTTCAAATGTTTTTCAATCACTTTTTATCGTATAAAAGGTTTACTCTTTTGCGTATTATTTTTCTAATTTTACGCCATGAAAAAAGCATTCCAACTCTTCGATTTTAGCCAGAAAGTCAATTATAAAAACGAAATTTTAGCGGGTTTAACTGTAGCAATGACTATGATTCCAGAATCGTTGTCGTTTGCTATTTTGGCTGGATTTCCGCCATTAGTTGGTTTATATGCAGCTTTTATTGCTGGATTAGTGACGGCTATTTTTGGCGGAAGACCAGGAATGATCTCGGGCGGCGCAGGAGCAACGGTAATTGTTTTGATTGCCTTGATGAAGTCGCACGGAATAGAATATGTTTTTGCCGCTGTCGCTCTTGGTGGTGTCGTCCAGATCTGCATTGGACTTTTTAAACTAGGAAAATTTATTCGGTTAGTTCCGCAGCCCGTAATGTTTGGTTTTGTAAATGGTTTGGCGGTGGTGATTTTTATGTCGCAGTTAGAACAGTTTAAAACCGTTGTCAATGGTCAGGTTTCTTGGCTTCAAGGAACTCCTTTGTATATTATGTTAGGTTTGGTTGCTTTGACAATTGCGATTGTTTTGGTTTTTCCTAAGATTACAAAAGCGGTTCCAGCATCTCTGGTGGCCATTATGGTTGTTTTTGCAATCGTAATTATTTTTAATATTGAAACTAAAACTGTAGAAGATATTGCTTCGGTTCAAGGCGGATTTCCTCCGTTTCATATTCCGAATATTCCGTTTTCTTTTGAGACTTTAAAAATCATATTTCCGTATTCGGTAATTGTTGCCGCTGTTGGTTTGACAGAAGGTTTGCTTACGCTGAATTTAGTTGACGAAATTACAGGAACAAGAGGAAACAGCAACAGAGAATGTATTGCACAAGGAAGCTCAAATATCTTAAATGGTTTTTTCTACGGAATGGGAGGCTGTCCAATGATTGCGCAGACTTTAGTAAATCTTGGAGCAGGATCAAGAGCCAGACTTGCGGGAATTATTGGCGCTTTGACTATTTTAATGATTATTCTTTTTGGAGCTCCCGTAATCGGAAAATTGCCAATGGCAGCTTTAGTTGGTGTTATGATGATGGTTGCCATTACCACTTTTGAATGGGCAAGTTTCAAGATTATCAATAAAATGCCTAAACATGATATTTTTGTTGGAATTCTAGTAGCTTTAATTACAATTGTATTGCATAATCTCGCTTTGGCGGTTTTAATTGGTGTCATTATTTCTGCTTTGGTTTTTGCTTGGGAAAGTGCCAAAAGAATTCGAGCAAGACATTATATCGATGAAAACGGAATAAAACATTATGAAATTTTTGGACCGTTATTTTTTGGTTCTACTACTGCTTTTTTGGAGAAATTTGATATCCAGAATGATCCAGATCATATTATAATTGATTTTAAAGAAAGCCGTGTTTCTGATATGTCGGCAATTGAAGCTTTGAATAATATTACTAAAAAGTACAATCAGGTTAATAAAACTGTAGAATTACAGCATTTAAGCGCCGACTGTAGACAATTGCTGAAAAATGCTGATGCGGTTATAAAAGTTAATGTTATTGAAGATCCTACTTATAAAGTGGTTAGTTAATTAGAAAATGTGACAATTAGATAATTAGATAATGATATTGGCAGCGTGTATCTGTAGAGACGCACTGCAGTGCGTCTAACGTTTTGTAACAACAAACCCGACAGATTTTAAAAACCTGTCGGGTTTGTTATGTTTATTGGTTTGTCAGGCTGAGCGGAGTCGAAGCCCACATGCCAATTGGAGCGTTCTTTGACTCCGCTCAGGGTGACAATTAAAACAACATCCAAAATTATCTCATTATCAAATTGACAAATTTTCTAATTATCGAATGTTTGATTTTTGTAACTTTGTAAAATGAAACTAACAGAAACTTTAGAGGACTTTTATACAGTAAAAATAAAAGGAATGCCCGAAAATCTAAAAAAAGAGATCGGACATTTTAATGTTTTTAAACTGGATGATTACATTGGAAGTACTTGTAATCCGTTGCCTTACACACGAAAAGACTTTTATAAAATCAGTTTAATCATTGGAAGAAACAAAGTGCATTATGCTGATAAAGTTGTTTCGATTGAAGATCAGGCTTTATTCTTTGCCAATCCGCAGATTCCGTATAGTTGGGAACATATAGATGAAAATCAGACTGGCTTTTTCTGCATTTTTACTGATGCTTTTTTTAGCCAGTTTGGAAATTTAAAAGAATATCCGTTGTTTCAGCCGGGCGGTAATCCTGTTGTTCCAGTTTCTGTTGAATTGGCAGAATCTTTAAAAGCAGTGTATTTAAGAATGCTGGACGAAATCAATTCTGATTATGCTTTTAAATATGATGTGCTTCGAAATCTTGTTTTTGAGATTATTCACCTAGCTTTAAAAACGCAGACTGTAACTGCTTCATTATACAGTAAATCGAATGCTACAATTCGTGTTTCTTCTTTGTTCTTGGAATTGTTAGAGCGACAATTTCCAATTGAATCGATTTCTCAGCAGATTAATTTCCGCTCGCCTTCTGAATTTGCAAATCAATTAAATGTGCATGTGAATCATTTGAATAAGGCATTAAAGGAAACAACTGGAAAAACAACTTCACAGATTATTTCAGAAAGAATTGTTCAAGAAGCGATGATTTTGCTAAAACAAACCAATTGGAATATTAATGAAATTGCATGGTGCTTAGGATTTGAAGAATTGTCTCATTTTATCAATTTTTTCAAAAAGAATGTTCAGGTTTCTCCAAAAAATTATCGTTTAGCAGAAATTGTTTGATTTTTGCAACTTCTTGTTTGATTGCTTCAATATTTGAGAAGCACTTCGCTTATACCTTTGTCCTGTAATTATAACGTAAAAAATTAAAATCATGGACAATAAAAAAGTTTGGTTTATCACAGGTGCTTCAAAAGGACTTGGATTAGAATTGGCTAAAAAATTACTAGCAGAAGGTTATAAAGTAGCGGCAACATCAAGAAGTGAAGCTTCTTTAATTAAAGAATTGGGTGGTTTGTCGGAAAGTTTTCTTCCTTTAGAAATGGATTTGGTTGATGAAAAAAGCGTTAAAAATGCAATTGACAAAACCGTAAGCCATTTTAAAACAATTGACGTTTTAGTAAATAATGCTGGTTATGGCTTATTAGGCGCATTAGAAGAATTAAGCGACGCAGAATCAAGAAAAAACTACGAAGTAAATGTTTTCGGATTATTAAATGTAATCAGAAATGCAATGCCGATTTTCCGTGCAAATGAAAAGGGACATATCTTTAATATTTCTTCTGTTGGCGGTTATTATGGAGAATTTCCGGGCTGGGGAATTTACTGTTCTACAAAATTTGCAGTTGCAGGCTTGACAGAATCTTTGGCGGCAGAAATAAAACCATTTGGAGTTCACGCAACAATTGTTTATCCAGGTTATTTTAGAACCGATTTCTTAAAAGATAGTTCATTATTATTGCCTCAAAATCCAATTGCAGAGTACAAAGAAGTGAGACAATCTGAAAGTGCTCACAAAGAAGATATCAATGAAAATCAGCCAGGCGATCCTGTAAAATTAGCGGAAGCTTTAATAAAAGTGAGTAACGACCAGAATCCGCCTTTACATTTATTTTTAGGAGAAGATGCTTATAATATGGCGAACCAAAAAATAGCAAGCGTTCAAGCAGAATTGGAAAGTTGGAAATCAGTTTCTGTTTCAACAGCGCTTTAAATAGGAAATTCCAATAGCTGAAATTGCTTTGCCTGTTCGCTATCGCTCGGGTCCAAATTCCAAATGCAATGATAAACCCGACAGGTTTTTAAAACCAGTCGGGTTTGGTTTTCTATAATTGATTCAGTTTTTGTCAGGCTGAGCGGAGTCGAAGCCTACATACTAATTGGCGTGCCCTTCGACTCCGCTCAGTGTGACATTCGATTATGCAATAGATAAATTTATGTTTTATTGACTTGCCTCCAGCTTTAGCTGGAGGAATAAAAAGTGCATAAGAAAAAGGCTTTAGCCAAACTTGCTAGTTTGGCTAAAGCCTTTCAAGGTGTTTAAATATGTGAACCTCCAGCTAAAGCTGGAGGCAACTTACTATATTGAGCTATTCCAATTCAAAAATTATCTAATTATCAAATTGACACATTATCTAATTTTAGCGCAGCGCACTCTCAACATCACTCAGTTTTCCATCAATTTCACCTACTTGCAAACCTAGAATATGAGCAATTAAAGGATAAACCGAAACATTCTGAAACGTTTTTATTTTTTTATTGACTTTAAAAGCAGGACCTTTTGCATAGAAAATAGCATGCATATCTTTTTCATTATTGTCATAGCCATGCGTTCCGCCATTTATATGAGTGCTTTCTTTGCTTACTAAACTCCAGCCTTTTTCAGCTTCAATAACAAAATCATGCACGCGAGGATTTGTTCCGTAATGTAGTCTTTCGGGAACTTTAGATGATTTCCAGAATTTAATATGAGGCACTTTTTTCAAGGCATTGGCAATCGAATCCTGATAACCAGGTTTTGCCTGTAAACTCATAATCGGATTAATTACGTCTTTATAACCTAGCCATTCTGGTTTTAGATAATCTAAAACAGCTACTTTTTTATCATTGCTGATAGTGGCCATTCCGTGATCTGAAACGATAATTAAATTGATTTGTTTGCCAATTGGCAATTGATCTAATCGTCTAGATATTTCTCCCATAATGGAGTCCATCTTGATCACTGTTTTTTCGGTTTTTGGCGAAAGCGGACCAAAATTATGACCTGTATGATCTGGTTCGTCAAAATATAAAGTAACCAAATGCGGACGCTGTTTTTCTGGAAGTTGCAGCCATTTCATAACCGTATCGATTCTGGCACCATACGGAACTTTGCCATCGTAATTTTTGAAATAACTCGGATTTCTGCTATCAATATCAGAACCTGGCCAAAAGAAAGAAGCTGTTTTTACGCCTTGCTGTTCAGCTAAATTCCAAATTGGATTTCCGCCATAAAAACGCGAATCATTTTTGGCATTACTTGATAATGAAAAAGACTGATTTAAAGAAGAATCGTAGAAAACATTATTGATAATTCCGTGATGATCTGGATAAAGCCCTGTGACGATAGAATAATGATTTGGGAAAGTCTTGCTAGGATAAGACGGTTTCATCGATTTTGCATGAACGCCTTCTTTTTCAATTTGCTTCAGATTTGGAAGATTATACATTTTTCCATAATCCCAACGAAATCCATCCATAGAAATTAAAACAACGTAATTGTCTTTGCTATTTTGGGCTTGTAAAAAAGTAGTGAGAAGCAAAAATGTAAAAGATAAAAAGTGAGTTGTGAATTTTCTCATTGTGCAATTTTAAATAGAACCGCAAAGGTATTGATAACAGATTTTTTAAAGAAAAAGAGAATGTTAAATAAAAGGTTTGCCACGAATTACACTAATTTCCACGAATTATTTTTTTTTCAATATTTTGCGCATATTTTAATTAGCCACAGATTGCACAGATTAAAAGGATTTTTATTTTATGCAGATCATGGATTATAAAAATTAAATTAATCTGCTTGAATCTGTAAAATCTGCGTGAAAATTTTTTAGTGTATCCAATAAAGAAATCCTTTTAATCTGTGTAATCTGTGGCAACTTCTTTTACACAAAGCATTAGTGGAAATTCGTGCAATTAGTGGCAAACAAAAAAAGCGCCAGATAAAAATCCAGCGCTTTTAAATTTTAAGAAGAGAATGAATTACATCATTCCTGGCATTCCGCCTCCCATTGGCATTCCACCTCCGGCATTTTCTTCTTTAATATCAATTAATGCACATTCTGTAGTTAAGATCATTCCAGAAACTGATGCAGCGTTTTCAAGAGCCACACGAGTTACTTTTTTAGGATCGATAATACCAGCAGTAAGCATATCTACATATTCGTCAGTTTTTGCATTGTAACCGAAATCACCTTTTCCTTCAGAAACTTTAGCTACAACAACAGAACCTTCAAGACCAGCGTTTTCAACGATAGTTCTTAATGGAGCTTCAACAGCGCGAGAAACGATTTGAATTCCTGTAGCTTCGTCAGCGTTGTCAGCTTTTAAGTCAGCTAAAGCAAGTTTTGCTCTTAATAAAGCAACACCACCACCAGCAACGATTCCTTCTTCTACAGCAGCGCGAGTTGCGTGTAAAGCGTCATCAACTCTGTCTTTTTTCTCTTTCATTTCAACTTCAGAAGCAGCACCAACATAAAGAACAGCAACACCTCCAGCTAATTTAGCTAGACGCTCTTGAAGTTTTTCTTTATCATAATCAGATGTAGTAGTTTCCATCTGACCTTTAATTTGGTTTACTCTATTTTTGATGATATCAGCTTCACCAGCACCGCTTACGATAGTTGTATTGTCTTTATCGATAGAAACTCTTTTTGCGTTTCCTAACATTTCGATAGTTGTTTTTTCTAGCGTATAACCTCTTTCTTCAGAAATTACAGTTCCACCAGTTAAGATTGCGATATCTTCTAACATTGCTTTTCTTCTGTCTCCAAAACCTGGAGCTTTTACAGCAGCAATTTTAAGAGCACCTCTTAATTTGTTTACTACTAAAGTAGAAAGAGCTTCTCCGTCAACATCTTCAGCGATAATCAATAATGGTTTTCCTGATTGTGCAACTGGCTCTAAAACTGGAAGTAATTCTTTTAAAGAAGATACTTTTTTGTCGTATAATAAGATATATGGAGAGTCTAATTCAACTTCCATTTTCTCTGGATTTGTTACGAAGTAAGGAGAAAGATATCCTCTGTCAAACTGCATTCCTTCAACAACATCAACAAAAGTATCAGTTCCTTTAGCTTCTTCAACAGTGATAACACCTTCTTTTCCAACTTTAGCGAAAGCTGTAGCGATTAATTCACCAATAACTTCGTCATTGTTTGCAGAAATAGAAGCAATTTGCTGAATTTTATCAGAATCGCTTCCAACCACTTTAGCTTGTTTTGCTAAGTCAGCCACGATAGTTTCAACAGCTTTGTCGATACCGCGTTTCAAGTCCATTGGGTTTGCACCTGCAGCAACGTTTTTAAGACCTTCTTTTACGATCGCTTGAGCTAAAACTGTAGCAGTTGTAGTTCCGTCTCCAGCTAAATCATTGGTTTTAGAAGCAACTTCTTTTACCATTTGCGCACCCATATTTTCTAATGCGTCTTTTAATTCGATTTCTTTTGCAACAGAAACCCCATCTTTAGTAACTGTAGGTCCACCAAATGATTTTCCGATAATTACGTTACGACCTTTTGGTCCAAGAGTTACTTTTACAGCATTTGCTAATGCATCAACACCACGTTTTAAACCGTCACGTGCTTCAATATCAAATTTTATATCTTTTGCCATTTTAATTTTTTGTTTAAAGTTTGATTTGTTTCAAGTTAAATGAAGTTCTAATTTTTTACTACTCCGTACTTAATACAATATTTTTTAGATAATCGCTAAAATATCATCCTCACGCATGATTAGGTAATCAGTGCCTTCTAGTTTTAACTCTGTTCCTGCATATTTACCGTAAAGAACAGTGTCTCCAACTTTTACAGTCATAGTATGATCTTTAGTTCCGTTTCCTACTGCTACAACAGTTCCTTTTTGAGGTTTCTCTTTGGCAGTATCTGGAATAAAAATACCTGAGGCAGTTTTGGTTTCAGCTGCAACAGGCTCAATAAGTACGCGGTCTGAAAGCGGTTTAATGTTTAAAGCCATGATTTTATATTTATTAATAAGTTATACGTTTTTTTTCTGTTCTATAAACTTTCAGAAATTGTGCCATGCTGGAAAAACTGACATTTTTTCTTAAAAAAAATGCCAGCTTTGACAGGCTGGCATTAGATTTTTATATTGAGCTAAAATTATTTAGTAGCTGGAGCTGCAGGAGCAGGAGTAGTTCCTTGTGCAGGAGCTGCAGGTGTGTTTACAGGAGCTTCTGTTTTGTCAATGATTTTAGATTCCGTATCGCTTAAAGATCCAGTGAAACTTAAGCTTGAAAGTAGAATTAGCACAATTAAAACAGTAGCTAAAGTCCAAGTACTTTTATCTAAAAAGTCAGTTGTTTTTTGTACTCCACCTAACATTTGAGTTCCGCTGATAGTAGAAGACAATCCGCCTCCTTTAGGGTTTTGTACCATGATAACTACGATCAATAGAAAACAAACTATTGTGATTAAAACTAAAAAAATTGAAAATGTGCTCATTACTTAATTATTGTTATTGTTATTTTGTTGTAAAATCTTTATATCCGATATGCGGTCTGCAAAGAAAGTAATTTTTTCTGGATATTTCAAAATTAATATTTTATATGCCTGAATTGCCTTTGTATATTTCTTTTGTTCCAGATAAACTCTAGCCAAAGTCTCCGTCATTAGGTATGAATTGTCTTCTGGAGGGCTTTCAATTGGAACTATTGGAGTGCTGTTTCCAGGTTTAATTGGAGAAATTTTCGGATTATTTTCAATAAACTTATCGATAATTTCAGCTTTTTTCTGTCTTTCTTCTTCTAGTCTTGCTTTTTCTGCCGCTTCTTTCTCCGCTTTTTCCTCTGGAGACATATCATTTGAACGATCAATTGGTTCGGTTCTAGATAATTGCAACCATTCTTGGAATGAGTGTTTTTCATTAAGAGAAAAATCCAGAGGTTTCCCAATTTCTAAATGTTCTGCAGCTGTTTTTGCAGGCTCATTAGGCTCTTCTTCTTCAATTATTTCTTCAATCGGCTCGTCATTTTCTTCTTTGATTTCCTCTTCGTCTTTATCCTCAGATTGCAGAACTTCGAGAATCTCTTCTTTTGGTTCTTCAGGTGCTTTTGTTTCAGCTTCTTTAATAGAAGAAAGAATAGATCGTTCAACAGAATTCATTTTAAATTCCGGAATGATCATTTCTTCGATAACACTATCATCTTCCTCATCTTCAACCGAATTTAAGACAGGCTCTTCTGCGATAGGTTCTGCTTTTATTTCTTCAACTTTTACAGATTGTTCAGCATTTACAGTTTCTGCTTCTTTAATTGAACTTAAAATAGAGTTTTCAATACGCTCATTTTTAGGTTCTTCAAAAGTTATTGGGTTTGGAACAGAAGGTGTTTCAGAAACTTTTATAGAACTTAAAATAGAATTTTCAATACGGTCAATTTTAGGTTCTTCCTTTATTGTTGTTTCTTCTTCTATTTCTTTTATTAAAGCTTTAGTTTCTTCTTCCTCTTTTTCAATATTTGAAATTGAATCTGTAGAATCAATTTTGTTTTCTATTTCAATTACTGGTTTTTCAAAAGTAACAGAATGTGCTTCTTTGATAGCGAGAAAAATAGACGGATCTATTTCTGGAAGTTTTTTTGGCTCTTCGACTGTTACTGGTTTTTCAAAAGTAACCGAATGTGCTTCCTTTATGGCTAAGAAAATAGAAGGGTCAATTTCAGGAACTTTTTTAGGTTCTTCAGTAATTATAGGTTCCTGCGTTTTTATTGGTTCTTCGATTTTTGTAACCGAAGGAATTTCAATTGAAGAAATTGGACTTTCTTTAATTGTATCTTGAACAGGCTGTTCTTCAGAATCTGTTTTTATCTCGATAGCTTTCTGAATCTGTTCTGGTGAAATTATCTCGCTGTCAAAAACAGTAATTTCAAGAAGATCTCTCAATTTTTGTTCGTAGAAATCATTCTGAATAGAAGTAAAAGCTTCTGAAGTAATAAAATCAAACAACACAGAACGATCTGCCGTATGTGCAGCAGTTACCTTTAAAGCATAATTATACTTAAAACTGTTTTGATTGTAAAGCCCTTTTAATCGCAATGCACGAGCACTTTGAAAATATGGAAATTCATTCAAAACACTGCCTAATGCATCCGCTTGCTTTTCAGTAATAGCATCGGGTTTATTCATTAAGTAGGTATAATCGCTAACGTTCATTCTTTATTTTTTTGGGTTTACTCGGTTAATTTGTTTAATCGTTTATTTGTTTTTATCGCTTAAACGGTTGTGCGGTTAAACGATTCAACAAACAGCAAAATTACCATTTTGCCAATGACTGATTAAAGATATCCTGTGTGATTCTTTCAAAAATAACTCTGATTGCTTCATTTAAAACAGATCCTGTTGGCAAGTCTCTTCCTGGGAAATCGTAATAGAATTCAAATGATTTCTCAAAATCATCTGTTTCTTTCTTTTTATTCATAAAACGCACATTAACACGAATCGATAAACGGTTTTGAGCTGCCTGCTGATCTGCTGTTGCAGTCATCGGAGTGATTCTGTAGTCTGTAATTTCTCCTTCATAAACCAAATCACCGCCATTGCTAACTAAGTTTAAGTTGGTCTGATTCATAATCAAATCCTGTAAAGCTAACGTGAAAGTTCTATCGATTCCAGGTTCAATTAAATCGGCATTATTTTGAAAAAAGTTAACTTGAAATGTTTTGGCGTCGATTTTTCCAGTTCCTGTGAAGTTATAAACTGAACAGCCGCTCAACATGAAAAGGCTTAATAATGCGAAAAGAGAATATATTTTTTTCATAAATGTCTATTGGAAAAAATCCAATGTTTAAAGTTTTAAATTCCAATTGCGGCCAAATATAATGATTGGGATTTGGAATTTAGAAATTATAACTTAATTATTTTATAGATCGAATTGCTTGATTTTACGGTATAAAGTTCTTTCAGAAATACCCAATTCATCTGCTGCGGCTTTACGTTTTCCTTTGTTTTTTTCTAATGATTTTTTGATCATTTCGATTTCTTTTTGTTCCAAACGTAAAACTTCTTCTTCCTCGATAGTTTCAGCAAATAAATAATTATCATCCTGCATTTGATAGTTGTCTTCACGAACTGCAGGTGTTGTCATAACAGCTGTTCTTGGTTCTTCTTCAAAATCAATTTCGCTGTCGTTTTGCTGATTTCCGTATATTTTCTGAATTAGATTCGGATTAATATCCTGCACTTTAGAAGTGCCATTTTTCATCAATTCTAAAGTCAGTTTTTTCAAGTCATTCAAGTCGCTTCTCATATCAAAAAGCACTTTGTACAATATGTCTCTCTCCGTACTGAAATCACTTTCTTTTTTGCTGTCGCTAATAACAGAAGGCAAATTGCTTCCTTCGGCTGGCAGGTAAGATTGTAAAGTAGCAAGACTGATATCGCGATTGGTTTCTAAAACAGAAATCTGTTCAGCAACATTTCGAAGCTGACGGATATTTCCGCTCCATCTAAATTTTTGCAAAAGCTGTATAGCATCATCATCCAGTCTTAAAGGTGGCATTTTGTATTTATGAGCAAAATCGGCTACAAACTTTCTAAACAACAAATGAATGTCATCGTTTCTTTCACGTAAAGGTGGTAAAGTAATTTCGACCGTGCTTAGACGATAATATAAATCTTCACGGAATTTACCTTTTTCTATTGCATTGAATAAATTCACGTTGGTTGCGGCAACAATTCTCACGTTGGTTTTCTGAACTTGAGATGAACCTACTTTTATAAATTCACCGTTTTCTAAAACACGAAGTAATCTTACTTGAGTTGTTAATGGCAATTCGCCAACTTCATCTAAGAAGATTGTTCCGCCGTCTGCAACTTCAAAATAACCTTCACGTGTGCTTGTTGCACCTGTAAAAGCTCCTTTTTCGTGTCCGAAAAGTTCACTATCAATAGTTCCTTCCGGAATTGCACCGCAGTTTACGGCAATATATTTACCATGCTTTCTATGTGAAAGCGAATGTATAATTCTTGGAATATTTTCTTTACCAACACCACTTTCCCCAGTTACCATAACCGAAATATCAGTTGGAGCAACCTGAATGGCTTTTTCGATAGCACGATTTAACTTTGGATCGTTACCAATAATCTCAAATCGTTGTTTTATTGCTTGAACTGTTTCCATATAGTTTTTTGTTTCAAGTTTTTTTGTTTCAGGTTTCAAGTTTTTGATTTGACCTTTAACGTTTAAACTTTTGGCCTATAATTTTTATCTTTTGCCACAGATTAAAATGAGTAATACGGATCTTTTTAAAATCGTTAGAAATCTTTGTTACTAATTAACCACAAATTACACAAATTAGCGCAAATTTTATTTATGAATTTATTAATCTTTTGTGCACTAATGATTTGTTTTGAAAATTTGCAATTATTCCAACGGGAGTATCTGCTAGTTTCATATAATTTAAAACCTGTGCAAGATGATCATTACAGATTTCTTTTACAGATTTTACTTCTAATATTATGTCATCATAAACCACAAAATCGGCATAAAATTTATGAGGCAAAATAGTTCCCTTATATTCAATTGCAAATTCTTTTTCTCGATGATATGGAATGTTGTTATTTTTAAATTCAATTTCTAATGCATCTTTTATATACAATTTCAAGTAATCCGGGTCCTAATAATCTATGTACTTCCATGCATATGCCTACAATTTGATAATTTTGATCTTTCTTGTAGTAATATTCGTTGCCATCAATCATAAAAAAATAATTTGCGGAAATTTGCGGAAATTTGCGGTTAAAAATTAATTCATTTCAGAATATCCTACAGCTTCACCTTTCAGTGTTCCAGAAGTACAGCTTGTGATTTTTACATTTACGAAATCTCCAATTTTGTAATTTTCTTTTGGGAAAACTACCGTAATGCTTTGAGAATTTCTTCCAGAAAATTCGTCTTTAGATTTTTTAGAAACTTTTTCTACTAAAACTTCAACTGTTTTTCCAACAAATTCCTCGCTTCTAAACCAAGCATGTTTTTGCTGTAAATCGACAATTTCTTGTAATCTTCTGGCTTTTGTTTCCTCTTCAACATCATCTTTCATTTTTCTTCCAGCCAAAGTTCCAGGACGTTCAGAATACGAATACATATAGCCGAAATTATATTTTACATATTCCATTAAACTCAAAGTATCTTGATGATCTTCTTCTGTTTCTGTTGGGAAACCGGCAATCATATCCTGCGAGATCGAAGCATCAGGAACAATCGCTCTAATTTTGTCAATCAAAGCCATATATTCTTCACGGCTGTGAAGACGATTCATTTCCTTTAAAATTCTGTTACTTCCAGACTGAACTGGCAAGTGAATATGTTTGCAGATATTCGGATATTTCGCAATAACATGCAAAATGCTCTCATGCATATCCTGCGGATTTGAAGTCGAAAATCGAATACGCATTTTAGGAAAACCAGCAGCAACCATTTCAAGCAATTGATCGAAATCTACTGCAGTTGCTTTTTGCATTTCAGAAGCATTTACAAAATCTTTTTTCAAACCGCCGCCGTACCAAAGATAACTGTCAACGTTTTGACCCAAAAGTGTAACTTCTTTATAACCATTATTCCACAAATCCTGAATTTCGTTCATAATACTCTGTGGTTCACGGCTACGTTCACGACCGCGTGTAAAAGGCACAACGCAAAACGTACACATGTTATCACAACCGCGAGTAATCGAAACCAAAGCAGTAATTCCGTTGCTCATTAAACGAACAGGCGAAATATCTCCGTAAGTTTCTTCTTTTGATAAGATTACATTAATGGCGTCACGTCCTTCTTCAACTTCTGCCAATAAATTTGGAAGATCTTTGTAAGCATCAGGACCAACAACAAGATCAACTATTTTTTCTTCTTCCAAAAACTGACTTTTCAAACGCTCGGCCATACAGCCCAAAACGCCCACTTTCATTTTCGGATTGGTACGTTTTACAGCATTATATTTTTCCAAACGTTTACGAATAGTCTGTTCTGCTTTGTCACGAATAGAACATGTATTCACCAAAACCAAATCGGCTTCTTCAAGAACCGAAGTTGTGTTATATCCTCCGTCAGACAAAATGGAAGCTACGACTTCACTGTCCGAAAAATTCATCGCACAGCCGTAACTTTCTATAAAAAGTTTTTTAGTATTCTCAGGTTTATTTTCCAAAACAAGACTTTCGCCCTGTTTGCTTTCTTCAATAATCTTTTCCATTGTAAAAATTCAAAGTGCAAAGATAGGGTAATTGAAACGAATATGACAAGATGTCAGATAAAGAATTAACAATGTTTTGAGAATTATTAAGAGAACATTCATTTGCAGACTTTGGTTAGGAAAAAATATAAAGAGAAATTCATAATTAACAATTCGCAATTTAGAATTATCAGGAGCTATTTCCAGCTTTCCACTCCAAGTCCTCATAAAAAAAGCAAAGTTTCTAATGTTATAAAAAGAGCTTCCGTTGGTCGCTTTTTTAAAACAAGAAACTTTTGCTTTTTTTACTCCGGGCTTTTCACTGCAATCTGGGCTAGGAATTATATAATGGAAAATTATTTCTTTAATATAAATTCATAGATTTCCTCAGTTATGCTTTTTACGGTTTCATTTTTTGAAAAATCTTCCCAAGTAATTTCTTTGTTGATTGTTTTATCTAATATTATTTTACTTAAATAAGCTTTATATTCACTTTTAAGTGATTTAGGAGTTCTTCCGGAAGTTTCAAAAACATCGTTTAATTCAGGTATTTTTAATGCTTTAAGGTACTCTCCAATATATTTGTCATTATAGTCTTCAATGTTAATTTTCGAGATTTTTTTACTTATCGATTCTTGGACTGAGATTTTTTCTTCTTCTTTTTTAATTTTATTCTTATTGCATAATTCGATCATTGCTTTTGACCATATTTCGACACTTATTAAGTTTTCAATTTCTCTATACGGACTCGTTGATTTGTATTTTAAATTTTCAGGATTTAATTCACAAAGTTCTTTATGTTTTTCATGTTTTTCTTCCTTGCCAGAATCATTATCAGCAAGAATGAAAATCTTATTATTTAAAGCAAAAGCTTTGATGTTGTCGTTGTCTTCATAGCTAAATTCATAGTGAACTAAATTTGATCCAGCATATTCTAGAAAGGCAAAGTCGATATCTTCACGAGGCATGGATTTTTTTTCAGAATCGCAATAAGCAATAAGAAAAGCTTTAATATAATTTCTATCTGATATGCCTTCAACCCAAATACTTGAATTGGCAAGAAATACTGAAGAATTGTTAACGCCCAATTCTCTTACTATTTCATTACTTCCTGCATTGATGTTTTTAATTTGGAACTTGTTGTTTTCTCTTTTAGAGAATGAATAAATAGAGATATTATCCTTTTCAATAGTTAAGTCTAAAAGATGATTTGAATGTGTTGCAATAACATAAGTTAGTTTTTTCTTTGTAAGAGCTGGATTGGTTGTTATTTGTTCAAGAAACAATCTTTGCATTCCTGGATGTAAATTTAATTCGGGTTCATCAATAAAAATCATTGTGTTTTCAGGAGCGATAAATATTGTATACATTAATATTATTAGAGATTGTATGCCATCGCCTAGATCATGAAGATAGTTGCTTCTGTCTTTTATGTGAATATTGATAATTTCATTCTTGTCATTATTTTCATGTTTTTCATTAATATTAAATTGTGCAACAATATCTATAGATTCTCCATTAAAAAATTCTTTTCCTATAAATTTTTCAAAATCATCAAATCTTTTTCTTTCTTCTTTTAAGCCGTTTCGTGCATTAACAATTTGATTGTAGAGGTCAAGTCCTGTAAAAGTGTAGATTTTCTTTTCGAAGGAGTCTTTTTCTTCTTTAATTGTTGAATCTATGCTTTTAAAAGAATTTAAATTGTAATTTTTTGTAATTGTGTCTAAAAAAATATTTTTTTTAATCTTGCAGTAATCATTACTTCCAACTTCTTTTTCTTCAAAAAGAGAATGAGCTGTTCTAAGCGTTGGTATTAAATAGTTTAGCTTTGTGCCTATGGATTTAGTTTTGTAAAAAGCAGTAATTTCTTCGTTTAATAAAATAGTGTCATTTACTAATTGATTAAAATTAGAAGGTAGCCTTATATTAATATTGTAATTTGCGTCAATATAATAATTTTGAATAGCGCGCGATGGTATTGCTTGAAGGCTGGTTAATATTTTTTTTTGATTATCAAAATTTCCTTTAAATGTTGTTTTAAAATATTCTTCTTTAGTTAGCTTCAGCGGTAATATCTCAAGTTTCGAGTTTTGACTTAGAAAAGTATGTGTAGAGGTAGAATAAAGATTAGGGTTTTTTATCCAATCAATATTTAATTGTAAAAGATTTGTATTGTAATTTGCAATTTTCTCTTCTAGAATATTCAAATTAAATAATCCCGAATTCGTTTTTTGTTTCATCAAGGCTCTTATAAATCTACTTTTTCCGCTATTATTTGATCCAACAAAAATATTTATTGTATTAAAGTTCGGTAATATTTGAATAGATTCTTCTTCATTAAATAAAGAATAATCGTTAAAATCAAGTTGCTCTGACTTGTGTAATAAAAGGTCATATTTATTCATTGCTAGATGATTGAAATGTTTAAACTAAATGGAATTATTCTTTTAAGATATTTTAAACTTATAAAAAATTTATTATTTAATCTAGAATCTAAAATAAAAGCACATTTCTCGGTCAGAAATCATTAAAAGTTATACCTATATATATTATCGAGATTATTACAGATAAATCTGCAATTTTAAGTTTCATAATATCAAAATACCTCAAAAATGCATTCGTAAGGTTAATATTTAAAAAAAATAAATACTTTTGTTGCAGAAAAATAGAGCAATGGCAAAGAATTTAGTAATAGTGGAGTCACCTGCAAAGGCGAAAACGATCGAGAAATTTCTTGGGAGTGATTTTCAGGTGGAGTCAAGTTATGGTCACATAGCCGACTTACCATCGAAGGAAATAGGTGTAGATGTAGAAAATGGTTTTAAACCTAAATATGAAGTTTCCCCAGATAAAAAAGCCCTGGTTACTAAACTTAAAACACTTTCTAAGAATGCCGAAACGGTTTGGTTAGCATCCGATGAGGACCGCGAGGGAGAGGCTATTTCATGGCACTTGGCGGAAGAATTGAAATTGGATACAAAAAAAACTAAACGCATTGTTTTTCATGAGATTACAAAATCTGCGATTCTTAAAGCAATCGATAATCCTAGAGAAATTGATTATAACTTAGTAAATGCGCAACAGGCACGTCGTGTTCTAGATCGTTTGGTGGGTTACGAATTGTCTCCTGTTTTATGGAGAAAAATCAAAGGCGGACTTTCAGCAGGTCGTGTACAGTCGGTTTCTGTACGTTTGATTGTTGAAAGAGAACGCGAAATACAAAGCTTTAATGCAGTTGCAACGTATTCTATTGTTGCTGAATTTGTAAACGAAGCAGGAAAAGCTTTCAAAGCAAAACTTCCAAAAAACTTTAATACTAAAAAAGAAGCCGAAGATTTCTTAAATCAAAATATCGGTTCTAAATATAAGGTAGCCGATTTAGAAACTAAACCTACCAAAAAATCTCCAACAGCACCTTTTACAACTTCGACACTTCAACAGGAAGCTGCGAGAAAATTGTATTTGCCAGTTGGAATCACAATGCAGTTGGCACAGCGTCTTTACGAAGCGGGACTTATTACTTATATGAGAACCGATTCTGTGAATCTTTCTAAAGAGGCAATGGATGCTGCACAGGCAGAAATCATCAAATCTTACGGAAAAGAATTCTCTAAGCCGAGAGTTTTTGCCAACAAAAATAAAGGAGCTCAAGAAGCGCACGAAGCAATTCGTCCAACAGATATGTCTCGTCATACCGTAAATATCGATCGTGACCAAGCTCGTTTATACGATTTGATCTGGAAAAGAACTTTGGCTTCGCAAATGAGCGATGCACAGCTTGAAAGAACAAACGTAAAAATTGAGGCAGATAATCATGATGAAGTTTTTACAGCTTCTGGAGAAGTATTGCTTTTTGAAGGTTTCTTAAAAGTGTACTTAGAAGGTCACGATGATGATGAAGAGGAGCAAGAAGGAATGCTTCCAGCTTTAAAAGTAAATGAAAAACTGGCTAATAACTATATTACAGCCACAGAACGATATTCAAGACCGCCTGCACGTTACACTGAGGCATCTTTGGTTAAAAAATTAGAGGAACTTGGAATTGGTCGTCCTTCGACTTACGCGCCAACCATTTCAACCATTATCAATAGAAATTATGTTGAAAAAGGAACTCTTGAAGGTGTAGAACGTAATTACACGCAGCTTACTTTGCAAAATAGTAAAGTAGGAGAGAAAGTTTTGAAAGAAAACACAGGTTCTGATAAAGGAAAATTGGTTCCAACAGATATCGGAACCATTGTAACTGATTTCTTGGTGAAGAATTTCGGAAACATTTTAGATTACAATTTCACTGCAAAAGTAGAGCAGGATTTCGACGAAATTGCCGAAGGAAATATTGACTGGGCAAAAATGATGCAGGATTTCTACAATCAGTTTCATCCAAATGTAAAAGAAGTTGAGGCAAATGCAGAACGTGAAAGCGGTGAAAGAATCTTAGGAAAAGATGCTGACGGAAGACAAGTTTCAGTTCGTTTAGGAAAATTTGGACCAATGGCTCAAATTGGAGAAGCTGACGATGAAGATAAAAAGTTTGCCAGCTTAATGGCAGACCAAAATATAGGAAACATTACCTTGGAAGAAGCTTTGAATTTATTCTTGCTTCCAAAAAGTTTAGGAGAATATAAAGGAGAAGAAGTGGAAGTGAACAATGGCCGTTACGGACCTTATGTACGTCACGGAAGCGTTTTTATTTCGTTGCCTAAAGGCGAAGATCCGCTTAATGTTTCTAAAGAAAGAGCTAAAGAATTAATTGACGAAAAAGCACTTGCTGATGCGCCAATTGCAGTTTACAAAGGAGAAGCTGTTCAAAAAGGAGTAGGACGTTTTGGGCCTTTCATTAAATGGAACGGACTTTTTGTAAACGTAAACAAAAAATACAATTTTGATAATCTTTCTCAAGCTGATGTTGAAGAACTGATTGAGGAAAAACTTCAGAAAAACATCGATAAGGTTATTCATAACTGGGAAGAAGAAGGGATTGTAGTAGAAAAAGCCCGTTGGGGACGTTCTGTGATTCTGAAAGGAAAAGTCAAAATTGAATTAAGTAAAGATGTTGATGCGACAAAATTAACATTGGCACAAGTTCAAGAAATGATTGCGGCTAAAACCCCTGCTAAAAAAGCGCCTGCAAAGAAAACGGCAGCTAAAACAACAACGGCTAAAAAAGCTACAGCTAAAAAAACAGCTGCTAAAAAGAAATAAGTATATAAATGGAATTTGATTTTCTAGAACCAGTTAATGATGGAATTGTAAAATTCGTCGGAGCACTGTCTTCACAAGAGCTTGGAAGTAAAGTTGTTTTTCATACTCAAGATCAGTTTCCTGATATTGCGCAGATTAGTATTGCTATAATTGGTGTTTTGGAAGACCGTACAAACATCAATATGATTAACGAAGTTAATCTTTCTGCTGTGCGTAAAAAACTTTATAGTATGTTTCCAGGCAATTGGGATGCTTCAATTGCAGACTTGGGAGATATACTCGCAGGTGATTCTGTAGAGGATACTTATTTTGCATTAAAGAAAGTTACAGCGGTATTAATCAAGAATAAAGTCATTCCTATAGTCCTGGGAGGTTCTCAGGATTTGACCTATGCTTTGTATCGTGCTTACGACGATTTAGAGCAAATGGTAAACTTGGTTGCTGTTGATAATAAATTTGATTTTGGTAAAGAGAATGAGTCGGTTTCTGCTAATTCTTATTTAACGAAAATTATTATTGATGAACCAAATAATCTTTTCAACTATTGTAATATAGGATATCAAACCTATTATAATTCGCAAGAAGAAATCGATTTGATAGAAAAGCTATTTTTTGATGCTTATCGTTTGGGCGAGATTTCAAATAAAATTACATTGGCTGAACCGGTTTTCAGAGATGCAGACTTGGTTAGTATAGATTTGAATTCTGTAAAGTCTTCTGCCTCAGGGAATATGGTGACTTTTGAGCCGAACGGATTCAACGGAAAAGAAATTTGTGCTTTGTCTAGATATGCTGGAATTAGTGATAAAGTTTCTTCTTTTGGAGTGTTTAATCATAATAGCACACTAGCTGAATCAGTTATTATTGCTCAGATTGTATGGTATTTTATTGAAGGTTATCACTATCGTTCAAAAGAATATCCATTTGGAAGTAGGGCTAATTATTTAAAGTATATAGTTCCGTTGGATGATGAAGAATTGATATTCTATAAAAGTGATAAAACGGACCGTTGGTGGATTGAAATTCCATACGAATCAAACGGCAACAATAAATTAAAAAGAAATACGTTATTACCGTGTTCTTACGATGAATATTTGTCGGCTTGCAATCAAGAATTGCCAGAAAGATGGTGGAAAGCGCAAAGAAAAAACGCTTTATAGATCAAAAATTTAAGTGAAATCTTAAATTTTTAGAACCCCTTAAAAAAGGTTAAAATTAATTAGTAGGAAAATATATATAATATATAAAAATTAACGTTTTACATCGATTTTTTGAAACAGTTTATCGATAAAATATTTTTTTTTTATTTTATTTAACATTATTTTTGAACGGTAAAATAAATTCGCAAGTAGTATTGTTTTTTAGATAAATAATAAATACGTTTACGGACTTTTAATAATGAATAGATAATCCCAAATTTATATGAAGAAGTTTATTGCATTTGCAGCAATGTTAACACTAGTAATCGGCTGTGGTAAGTCTGGTGACAAAGGTGAATTAGTTGGTGTTACAGGAGGGAAATGGCATCCCGAGAAGCCTTATGGAATGACATTAGTTCCGGGTGGATCTTTTATTATGGGTAAATCAGATGCTGATTTAGCTAACGTAGAAGATGCTCCAACTAAAACTGTAACCGTTCGTTCGTTTTACATGGATGAAACTGAGATTACAAATAGTGAGTATCGTCAATTTGTGGAGTGGGTAAAAGACTCTACAATGAGAGTTCGTTTAGCAATTTTAGCTGACGAAACAGGGCAAAAAGCTACTGATGGAAAAGGTAAAAAAGGCGGAAGCATTGCTGACTACGCTTTTAATGATTCTGATCCAGAAAAAATGACAGCTTATGACAAATACATGTACGACAACTACTATAGTGTTGGTACAAAAGATGATCCATATGCTGGAAGAAAATTAAACAGAAAAGTTAAGTTAATTAAAGATACAAAAGCATATCCAGATGAGTATTACGCTGAAGTAATGGATTCTATGTATTTGCCAATTGAAGAATCATACAATGGTTTAAGAACAATTGATGTGAATAAATTGAAATTCCGTTATTCTTGGATGGATATTCAAGCTGCTGCAAAAGCAAAAGTTGGAAAAAGAAGTGATTTCGTAAAAACTGAGCAGGTTAATGTTTATCCTGATACTGCAGTTTGGATTAAAGATTTCGCTTATTCATATAATGAGCCAATGCACAATGATTACTTCTGGCACAAGGCTTATGGAGATTATCCAGTAGTGGGTGTTACTTGGAAACAAGCTAAAGCATTCTGTGCTTGGAGAACTTTAAACAAAAACAGCTACATTAAATCTAAGAAAAAAGGACGTGACTTAGTAAATGCTTTCAGATTACCTACTGAAGCAGAATGGGAGTATGCTGCTAGAGGAGGTCTGGAATCTGCAACTTACCCATGGGGAGGTCCTTACACTAAGAGTGATAGAGGTTGTTTCTTGGCAAACTTCAAACCAAGCAGAGGAGATTATGCTGCTGACGAAGCGCTTTATACAGTTGAAGCTAAATCATACGATGTAAACGGTTACGGATTATACAACATGGCAGGAAACGTTTCTGAGTGGACAGATTCAGCTTATAATCCAAATGCTTACGAATATGTATCAACAATGAATCCAAACGTTATCGATGGTAAAAACCAAAGAAAAGTAGTTCGTGGAGGTTCTTGGAAAGACGTTGCTTATTTCCTACAGGTAAGTACACGTGACCACGAATATGCTGACTCAGCTAGAAGTTACATCGGATTCAGAACTGTACAAGATTACATGGGTACTCAAGTTACAGGAAACAGAAAAAAGTAATTTATAATTAATTCAATATCCAACAAATCTATTTTAAACCTAAAAAAAAAGTATTATGGCATTATTAAGTAAAAAAGCAATGAATTTCGCTTATGGTATGGGAGCGGCAGTGGTAATCGTTGGAGCGTTATTCAAAATTACTCACTTCGAGATTGGACCTTTAACAGGTACAGTTATGCTTTCAGTAGGATTGGTTACTGAGGCGTTAATTTTCGCGCTTTCTGCTTTCGAACCAGTTGAAGAAGAACTAGATTGGACACTAGTTTACCCAGAATTAGCTAACGGACAAGCTAGAGAGAAAAAAGCTAAAGCAGAAACTCCAACTGACGCTCAAGGATTATTATCTCAAAAATTAGACACATTATTAAAAGAAGCTAAAATTGACGGTGAATTAATGTCAAGTTTAGGAAACAGCATCAAAAACTTCGAATCTGCTGCTAAAGGAATTGCTCCAACTGTAGATTCAATCGCGGGACAAAAGAAATATTCTGAAGAATTATCTGTTGCTGCTGCTCAAATGGAATCATTAAACAGTTTATATAAAGTACAGTTAGAAAGCGCTTCTAGAAACGCTGAGGCTAACAAAGAAATTGCTGAAAACGCTTCTAAATTAAAAGAGCAAATGGCGTCTATGACTGCAAACATTGCTTCTTTAAACAGCGTTTACGGTGGTATGCTTTCTGCAATGAGTAACAAAGGATAATTAGTTTTTAACTAAATATTAAATTTATTAATAAAGAACTAATTAGAAAAAAATGGCAGGAGGAAAATTAACCCCTAGACAGAAGATGATCAACCTGATGTATCTGGTTTTCATCGCAATGTTAGCAATGAACGTATCAAAAGAAGTTATTTCTGCTTTTGGTTTGATGAATGAAAAATTTGAAGGTGCAAATAAAACATCAACAGAGACAAATGCAGGTTTATTAACTTCTTTGGATCAAAAAGCTGCTGAAGCAAAAGGAGAATTTGCGATTGCTGCAGTAACAGCTCACAAAGTTGAAACAATTACAAAAGAATTTTATGATTATATAGGTACTCTAAAAGCTCAGGCTGTTAAAGGTTTCGAAGTTGATAAAGCAACAGGAAAAATGCCTTACGAGTCTATGGATAGAGGTGATAATATCGACGACTGGTTTACAGGAGACGGTTACACTAAAAAAGGTAACGAAATTATCGCTAAAATCGAAAAATATAAAGCTGATATTAAAGCTGCTTTAGGAACAGACAAAAAATACGCAGCAATTATCGCTGAGGTTGAAAAGAAATTTGATGTTTCTGATGTAAAAAATAAAGAAGGTCTTAAAGAAAAATACTTAGCGTATCACTTTAAAGGATTCCCAGCTATTGCATCTGCTGCTAAACTTTCAGCTTGGCAGAATGATGTTAAAAAAACTGAAACAGACGTTTACAACAGTGCATTAGGTAAAGCTGCAGTTGCTGCTGCTTCTTACAGCAACTACCAAGCAATTGTTGTTTTAGATAAAAATGCTTATTTCCAAGGAGAAAAAGTTACTGGTAAAGTTGTTTTAGGCCGTTATGACGAAAACACTACACCAACTTCTTTCCAAGGTCCTGGACAAATTGTAAACGGACAAGCTGTTATCTCTTTAACTGCTGGTGGAGTTGGAGAACAAGATATCAACGGACAATTTACTTTCTTAGAGGATGGAAAAAATATTCCTTTAAAATTCTCTGGTAAATACGTTGTAGTTCCTAGACCAAACGCTGCTACAATTTCTGCAGACAAAATGAACGTAGTGTATAGAGGAGTTGTTAACCCAATCTCTGTATCTTTTGCTGGTGTTGATGCTAACAAAATTGTTGCAAGTGCTCCAGGTTTATCTTCTGCTGGAAAGCCAGGAAAATATAACATGAGCCCAGGTCAAGGTACTGAAACTACAATTTCTGTAACTGGTACTTTGCCAAACGGTGATAAAGTAACTGATAAGAAAACATTCAGAATTAAAGGTATTCCTGGTCCAACAGGAACAATTAGAGGTGAGATGGGAGTTGTTAAAGGTCCTAAATCAAACTTAGAGATTGCTACTATTGGAGCTAAACTTCTTGATTTTGATTTTGAAGTTGGTTTAGATGTTGTTGGATTCAATATGAAAATTGCTGGACAGCCTACAGTTGTTGTTACAGGAAACAAAATGAATGCACAATGTAAACAAGTACTTTCAAGAGCAGGTAAAGGAGACCAAGTTACTATTTCTGAAATTAAAACTAAACTTGTTGGAGCTGGTAGTTATTTATTGCCAAGAACTGCTCCTGTAATTTACGAAATACAATAATAAAGTAGTGTAAACTACATTCAATATCTTATAACGATACCACGATGAAAGTAAGAAATTTTTTAATAGCTATTGTTTCTATCGCTGGAGGTTTTGCTTCTAATGCGCAATCTAATTTGCTAAATGCAAAGACTCCTGCTCAGATTGGACTTAAAACTCCTGCTCAATTGATATCTGACAATGATAAGCCTTTGGCTTATGGTTATGTAGATGATAGAGATATCTTGATGGGGAAAACAACATGGGAAATCATTGATTTGAATGAAAAAATCAACTTTCCTTTATATTTTCCAGTAGATACAGCTAATATTGGTCCTAACAGACGTTCTCTTTATGACGTTTTAACTAAAGCTATTAAAGGTGGAAAAATTACTGAGGTTTACACTGACAGTTATTTCAACACTAAAAAATCTATGAAAGACATCGAAGGTTCTTTATCTCGTATTGATACAACAGATGCTGGTAGAGAATTGATTAACCAATATCCTGATGATTACAAATCACGTGTTGTGAAGAAAAAAGTAGTTTCAGGTAAAGGTAAAAACAAATCGGTTTCTTACGTAGAAGAAACAGTTGGACCAACAAGAACGGTTCCTGCTGAATACATCTTGAAACAAGATCTTACTGCTGCTGATGTTAGCCAATATAAGATTAAAGGATATTGGTATTTTGATAAACGTCAAAGCGAATTGAAATATCGTTTACTAGGAATTTGTCCAGTAACACCAGACGTTTACACAATGAATAGCGACGAAAAGGATTATATTGAATTGTTTTGGGTATTTTTCCCAAATGCCAGAGAAGCACTGCATGAAGCAAAAGCTTTTAATGACAACAACTCAGCTCTTCCAATCTCTTTTGATCAGATTTTAAATTCAAGACGTTTTAACGCTGTTGTTTACAAAGAGGAAAACCTTTACGGAGACAGAGCAATTAGCGATTATATGAAAGACAACGCTCAAAATCAGTTGTTAGAATCTGAAAGAGTGAAAGAGAAAATTCGCAACTTCGAGCAAGATATGTGGAACTACTAAGTTGATACATAGTACAATAATTAAAAAACTCTTACTACCTTTGTAGTAAGAGTTTTTTTATGTCAAAAAGTAATGATTACTGTGATATGGATTAATATTTAATTTCTTTTTGATTATGTAAGAAAAATAACAATATTTGTAATAAAATTTCGTTTAATGTTCTGTAAAAATTATCATGATGAAAGTAAGAAATTTATTAATTGCTATTGTTACTGTTCTCGGAAGCTTGTCTTCTAATGCTCAGTCTAATTTACTTAATGCCAAAACAGCCGACCAGATTGGAGTTAAGACGCCAGCCCAAAGAATATTTGATAATGACAAACCTTTAGAATATGGTTATGTAAATGATAGGGATATTTTAATGGGAAAGACAGTTTGGGAAATTATTGATTTGAATGAAAAGATCAATTTCCCACTATATTTTCCGGTAGATACAGCTAACATTGGTCCCGATAGGCGTTCTCTTTATGATGTTTTAACGAAAGGCATTAGAGATGGAAGGATCACGGAAGTTTATACAGATAGTTATTTTAATACAAAAAAAACTTTAAAAGATATTCAAGGTGCGTTATCTCGTGTTGATACAACAGACGCAGGCCGTGAGCTTATCAATCAATATCCTGATGACTATAGAATACGTGTTGTAAAGAAAAAAGTGGTTACAGGTACAGGAAAGAATAAAAAAGTAAATTATGTTGACCAAACAGTTGGGCCAACAAGAACGGTTCCTGCCGAATATATTCTAAAACAAGATCTTACATCTGCCGATGTGAGTCAGTATAAAATTAAGGGATTTTGGTATTTTGATAAAAGACAAGGTGATTTAAAGTACCGTCTGCTTGGAATTTGCCCAGTTACTCCTGACGTATATACCATGAATAGCGATGAAAAAGATTATATAGAGCTATTTTGGGTTTTCTTTCCTAATGCGAGAGAGGTATTGCATGAAGCAAAAGCCTTTAATGATAAAAATTCGGCAGCGCCAATTTCATTTGATCAGATCTTAAATTCTAGACGTTTTAATTCTGTGATATACAAAGAAGAAAATGTGTATGGGGATCGTGAAATTAAAGATTACATTAGAGACAATGCGCAAAGTCAATTGCTAGAATCGGAAAGAGTAAAAGAGAAGATTCGTAATTTTGAAGAAGATATGTGGAATTACTAAGTTTATAAACTCGTTATAAGAAAAACTCTCGCTACCTTTGTAGTAAGAGTTTTTTTATTTTATCATATAACTTCACAATGCTTGATTATTTAATTGTCGGATCTGGGTTGGCCGGAATTTCTTTTGCCGAAGTCGCCCTTAAGAATAACAAATCAATTTTACTTTTAGATGACAAATCTCAGAATTCTTCTAGAGTTGCTGGCGGTTTGTATAATCCTGTAATCTTAAAGCGCTTTAGCGAAGTTTGGAATGCAAAAGAACAGCTTGTATTGATGAACGAGTTTTATGATAAAGTTGAAGAAAAACTAAAAGAGAAGTTCAATTTTAAAATGCCAGTTTTAAGAAAGTTCTTTTCAATTGAAGAACAAAACAATTGGTTTGCAGCTTCAGATAAAATCAATTTAGCTCCTTTTTTGTCTACTAAATTAATTTCAAAAAAATATAGTAGCATTGATTCTCCATACGATTATGGAGAAGTTTTGCATACAGGATATGTTGACACAGCTTTGTTGTTAGATAATTACCAAAAATATTTACTTCAGAATGATTTATTAAGAGAAGAATCTTTTGATTTTAGTGCTATAGAATTTGTAGACTCAGGAATTCAATATAAAAATATTCAGGCTCGTCATATTATTTTTGCTGAAGGTTTCGGAATGCATAAAAATCCATTTTTTAACTATCTCCCATTAGATGGAACAAAGGGTGAATTGTTTATTATAAAAGCGCCAGATTTAAATCTTGATATAATTGTAAATACAAGCGTTTTTATCTTGCCTCTAGGCGACAATCTGTTCAAAGTAGGAGCCACTTATAATTGGCATGATAAAACTGCTGAGCCTACAGAAGAAGGTAAGCAAGAGCTTTTGGAGCGTATAAGAGAAATCATTAACTGCGATTTTGAAATAGTAAAGCACTTTGCTGGAGTCCGCCCAACAGTTGCGGACCGAAGACCTTTGCTTGGAACTCATGAAGAACATAAGTCTCTGCACATTCTTAACGGATTAGGAACACGTGGTGTAATGCTTGGTCCTGCAATGGCAAAAGCGTTATACGATCATATAGAAAATAATGTTCCGCTAGATAGAGAAGCAGATATTAAGCGATTTCATAAAAGATATTTGAAAGGTCTTATTTTTGGCCAGCCTTAGGATCGTAAGAAACAAACATATTGATGTATAAGTTTCTTGAGAGACGCAAAACGAACGGAAATAATATAACTAGCGTTATAATGATTGCCAAGAATGATTGCTCTATTGTGGTATTAAAAAATACAAATGAAACTATAAAAGCAGCAACACCTACGGCTACGTTTAAAGCATAACTGACATACATCGCGCCATAAAAAAATGAAGGTTCAATTTGGTATTTGAATCCGCAGTGGGTGCAATGGTCATTCATTTTGAGAACTTTACTTAAATGAAGCGGATTTTTGTCTTCATACATGCTTTCTTTTTGGCATTTTGGACAACTTCCTGTTATTATGCTGTTTAGTTTGGAGCCTCTTTTGAACATTTTAAGTAAATTTTTATAGTCTTTAATTCACCTCGATTGTATTTGGATACAAGTGTGAATTTGGAGTAATTATTTAAAGCAAATATAAGGTATTTTCAGGCTTTAAGCTATTTAATTAGGATAAAAACTTACATCTTATTTTGGTTTGATTTGAGTATAATGTTTACTATTAGATGTTTCTTTTTTTTTCTAAAATTCATTTAAAAGTATATTTTCAATTCAATGATTTTCGAACTATTTAAAGAAGAAAAGTCTAGAATTAAACAAGACTTTTAGTTTTTGAATTTTCTAAAAGCTATTGTTTTTCAGTATAAAAACTTCAATTAAAAGTTATACTTTTGCACTTTCAAAATTGTAACAGGATAATTCGCTTGTTTGCAATCTATTTATTTAATGAATAAAAAGGTTTTCTAGCCTTTACATTTACAGCAATACATTATGCTTAATATACACAATCTTTCCGTTTCTTTTGGAGGAACCTATTTATTTGAAGAAGTTACTTTTCGTTTGGGTGCCGGCGACCGCGTAGGTCTTGTTGGTAAAAACGGAGCAGGTAAATCTACAATGCTAAAAATGCTAGCAGGCGATTTTAAACCTGACTCGGGAGTAATTTCTCAGGAGAAAGATATTAAAATGGGTTTCTTGCGTCAGGATATTGATTTTGAACAAGGAAGAACCGTTTTGGAAGAAGCGTATGAAGCTTTTACAGAAATTAAAGTTGTTGAGAAAAAACTAGAAGAAATCAATCATCAGTTGGTGACTAGAACCGATTATGAAAGCGAAGAGTATGCTAAGATTATAGAAGATCTATCTGACTATACGCACCGTTTTGATCTTCTTGGTGGATATAATTATGTCGGAGATACAGAAAAAATTCTTTTAGGTCTAGGTTTTAAAAGAGAAGTTTTTAATAACCAAACCGAGACTTTTTCTGGAGGATGGAGAATGCGTATCGAATTGGCAAAACTTTTATTGCAGTCTAATGATGTATTGCTTCTGGATGAGCCAACCAACCACTTAGATATTGAGAGTATTATTTGGTTGGAGAATTTCCTTCGAAATTATCCTGGAGTTGTGGTAATTGTATCGCACGATAAAATGTTTTTGGATAATGTGACGAATAGAACAATCGAGATTTCGTTAGGAAAAGCATACGATTTCAATAAACCATATTCTCAGTATTTAGAGCTTCGTCATGAGATTCGCGAAAAGCAATTGGCGACGCAAAAAAATCAGCAGAAAAAGATTGAAGAAACTGAAAAATTAATCGAGAAATTCCGTGCAAAAGCTTCAAAAGCCTCAATGGCGCAATCGCTGATTAAAAAATTAGATAAAGTAGAAAGAATCGAAGTTGACGAAGACGATAATTCTGTTATGAATATCTCTTTTCCAGTTTCTAAAGAGCCAGGAAAAGTAGTTATTGAGGCTGAACATGTAACAAAAGCTTATAGAGGCAAAACGATTCTAAAAGATATTAGTTTATTGGTAGAAAGAGGAAGTAAAATTGCCTTTGTTGGTCAAAACGGACAAGGAAAATCTACTTTTATAAAAGCATTGGTAAATGAATTTGAATACGAAGGAAATATCAAATTAGGACACAATGTGCAGTTAGGATATTTTGCCCAAAATCAAGCTGAATATTTAGACGGAGAAATCACTTTGCTTCAAACAATGGAAGATGCGGCAACCGACACAAACCGAATGAAAGTTCGAGACATGTTAGGTTCTTTTCTTTTCCGTGGAGATGATGTTGAGAAAAAAGTAAAAGTGCTTTCTGGAGGAGAACGTAACCGTTTAGCTCTTTGTAAATTGTTGTTGCAGCCAATTAACGTTTTGCTGATGGATGAGCCTACGAACCACTTGGATATTAAATCTAAAAACGTTTTAAAAGCAGCGCTTCAAAAATTCGGAGGAACTTTATTATTGGTTTCTCACGACAGGGATTTTCTTCAAGGAATGTCGAACATCGTTTACGAATTTAAAGATCAAAAAATTAAAGAATATCTTGGAGATATCAACTTTTTCTTAGAGCAGCGTAATATGGAAAATATGCGTGAAGTAGAGAAAAAAGATGTTGTGAAAAATACGCCAGCTCCAAAAGAAAAAGAAGCGAGTAAATTATCTTACGAAGATCAGAAGAAAGGAAAAGCGCTTCAGAACAAATTAAGTAAGATTGAAAGTCAGATTCAGCAGTTAGAAAAACAGATCCAGCACGACGATAAAATGTTGGAAACCAATTATGACAAACATATCGAAGATGCTTCTTTTTTTACGGCTTACAATAAAAAGAAACAAGATTTAGAGCAATTGCTAATTGATTGGGAAGTGGTTTCGGAAGAGATTGAAGGGATGAATGCTTAGTTTTTTGTTTCAGGTTTCAGGTTTCAAGTCCTTATCTTGATGTGTAATTTTTACCGCAAAGTTCGCAAAGCTTTATCAATAAATAGTTTTGCGAACTTTGTGTTTTGTAAAACCTCAATGATCAAAAAAAACTTAGCGTGCTTTGCGTTTAAATATTCATTTAGTTCAGCTTAAAACATGAAACATGAAACATGAAACATGAAACATGAAACATGAAACATGAAACAAACTACTTAATAATCCCAATAGATCTAGAATGTTCAATTGCTTTGCTGCTTTCTTTAAAATAGCACACCGAAACATTTATACTTTCCAGATTTTTTAGAATGTTTTGGACTTCTTTTTTAGGAGAATTTCCAGTTTGTCTAATATAAACAGCAACCACAGTCACGGGAAATATTTTGCAGATTCTTTCGTAGAGTTTGGGATCATGCTGAGAATCGTCGCCCATTAAAACATATTTTAGGGTTGGGTAGAATTCAACAACATGTTTAATTTTTTCAAATTTATGATCGTGATTTCCTCTTCCGCTCATGAAAAAATCGGTGATTCCTCTTTTGATGTCTTTTAGGAGAAAAACCGCTTTGGGCAATTTGTTAATTCGTGTGAATTTGGCAATAAATCGGTATAAATTCCATTCACTGCTAGAAATGTAAAAAAAGGCATTTACTTCTTCTACATTATCTCTTCCCGCAGAACTTAAAGCTTGATAATGCGGTACGACATCTTTGAAAACTTTTCGGTCATTTACATTTTTGAATAATAGAATGTAAAGTTTTCGAAAGAAATTATTGGTGTGCGAAATCAAGAATGTATCGTCAATATCCGATATGATTCCGAGTTTTCCTTTATGAGGTCGTATAAAACTGCCTTTGCAAGATATAATTTCGTTTTTGTATTTTAAGCTGACTTCGTAAGACATCCATCCAAAATGAGTTTCTTTTTCTAACGGAATGCAGAAATTAAAATAACCATCATCTAATGTTTTGGTATGAATTACTTCGTTATTGTAATGAAGATAAACATCAAAATTTTTAATGGTTTTTATTCGGAACAATCGGAGAATAGAAGTGGCATTTTTTAATTTCCTCTTCTCAAAATTGTATTTGTTTTCCCTTTTTAAAACGTGTCCCATTACAATTAGCTCTTGTTCATTTGCATAACCGCGATATAATTGTAGAATTGGTTTCATTAATTGCGTATATTTATGTAACTGTAATTTACTTAATTTAATTGATTTTAAAGATAAAATTTTGAAAAAGAATATTCTGTTTGTTGTAAATCCGATTTCTGGAGATTTGGATAAATCTGATTTAATTGATGCTGTTGAAGAGTTTGCGGCAACTAATCATTTTGATTTGGAAGTATATGAAACAACTGGAAAAAATGATTTAAGAACAATACAATCTTTATATAATGAATCTGTTCCAGAACGAATTATTGTTGCCGGAGGCGACGGAACGATAAAAATGGTTGCCGAAGCTGTGGAAGAGCATGATGTGATAATCGGAATTTTACCAGCAGGTTCTGCAAACGGACTTTCGGTAGATTTAAATCTTCCTGATGGAATAGAGGAGAACCTCAAAATAGCCTTTTTGCACCATTATATCGAAATGGATATGATTTGCATCAACGGAAAAAAAAGTATTCATCTGAGTGATCTTGGCTTGAATGCCAATCTGGTTAAAAATTATGAGCAAAGTGATGTTCGCGGATTTTGGGGTTACGCGCTCCAAGCTTTTACTACGCTTAAAGAATCTGAAGAGCCATTTGTGGCAACAATTTCAGCAAATAATAAAACCGTTGAGCATGTAGCGCGAATGATTGTAATTGCCAATTCGCAGAAATACGGAACAGGAGTTATCATTAATCCGAATGGCGCGATGAATGATGGAAAGTTTGAACTGGTGATTTTAAAAAGTCTTGATCTGCTTTTAATTGGAAAAATAATTACCGGAAATATGCCGATTGACTCTGATGACATTGTAATTATTTCAACCAATAAAGCAACTATAAAAACGGATTATCCTGTTAATTTTCAAATTGATGGAGAATATTGCGGAGCGCAGACTTCGTTAGAAATTGATATTTTGCACAAGCAGATGAAAATTGCAGTTCCGTAGATTTATTTAAACGGATTGCGTTCCTGCCATTCTGTTTTGGGTTCCAAATAATTGAAAAATCTTGAAATGTTATGATTAATCAAAGCATTGCTGTGTGTGATTAAACCGTACATTTTAACAGGTTTTGCTCCGACAGAACTTTTAATTTCAAGAGCAGTTCTGGCAAAGACGATTTCACGGAAACCTTTTTTGATAGAATAGGCAATCATGTCGTACAGCATATTTAAATACAGCATTTTCTCGCGCTGAATGCTTTCGTCATAACCCAAAAAATACGTGTCCATTACTTCGCCATTTTTGATTAAAGTATTGAAACCGATTAGTTTTTCATCTAAGAAATAACCGTACAGCAGAAAATTATCGCCCATTATTTCTTTAAAAAAGCTAAAATGGTCACGAGCTAGAAAAAAAGTGTTGAAAGGTGCATTTTTAGCAACATGAAAATAAAGATCATAAATAACATCTTCATATTGTTTAATATCTGAAAGCGACATTTGCTGTTTTACAATCCCTTCCGATTTCTTTCGTGCGCGTTTGTATTGGTCGCGATATTTTTTTGACAAAGCGTCAATATAATCCTGTTCGGTTTTCCAGTTTTCTTTGATGTCGAAAATCATGTTCGGCTGGGTCGAAAACGTATAATTGTTTTTGAATTCAGCCTGAAGCGGTTCTATTTCTTTTGCTGTAAAATCTTTTATGCTAGTTATGTGAACCTTTTTTCCGCTTTCTTTCAAATCTTTTTTTAGCTGATTAATAGCTTTGTGAAGCGTTTTTATGGCTTTTGATTCTTTAACGCTTTTGTCAAAAATAAAAGCATTTTGTCCCGTGAGCATATTATTTCCAACAAATAAAACGTGTGAGGCAAAATTCTTTAAAGCAAAATTGCGCACCGAAGTTTTTAAGCATTTGTCGCGCTCACCAAAAGATTCGAGTTTTTCTGCAAATAAGAATTGTGTTAAAGCTATTCCAATTAATTTTTTCTCTTCAAAAAGGCCAATAAAATGGCAAGTCATATTTACTGGAGAGGAATTTTCCAGCACTTCGAGATATTCTCGTGTCAAAAAAATGTTATTTGCAGCAAGCGAGTTCCATTCTAAAGGCAGTAAAGATGCGCTTTTGTAAATCTGGAAAGAATATGTTGTATTCAAAAGAGTGAGCTAATTTCTTCAAAATTAGATAATATTTAGAATAACTAATGGGGTTTAAGTTATTATTAAGAAAAACCCGTTTGAGATAAGTTTTTCAAACGGGTTTTTAAGAAGATTATTAAGCAAATCCACAAATGATTCCGCCCATAAGAGTCAGAGTAAGAATCCAGTATCCGCTATGAATAAAAATATATTTCCAAGATTTTCTTTCAAATAAACCATTAATTCCTATTAATGGAAAAGCGAAAAATAATCCAGACATAAAACCATGAAGTGCACCATGTTTAAAAGTCCTGTATGCCATTCCGTAATCTGCCATGAAGGCTGCAAATGAAGGTTTTGCATTATCCATTAAAGGAGGTCCGCCAACCATTCCGATCGCGCCAGATTGATGAATGGTAAGCGACATTAAAGTCATGGTGATCATTAAAGAGAAAATATACGTAAGTCCGAAGATTTTAAGCATATTTCCTTTTCTTAACTCTTCTTGAGTAAGATTGTTTTCCTTCATCCAGATTGTTCCAAATACTTTTGGGCTGTACCAGATAAAACCAGTTACGAGTGTAACAATTGCTGCAATAAATAAAGCGGCGAAGTTAATTTGCATGATATGAGGTTTTTAGAATTAGTTGATCAAATGTAATCAAAAAAAGTGCAGATTTTAGAAAATAATTAAAAGCAATATAAATCTTACATGTAAAATTTTTTTCAACACTTTGTCGATATTTAGTGTGTTTTAACTGCGAATTGCATATTTTTACGCTAATAACAAATCCCCAAATCTGTTATGAAAATTTTAGTAACCCTTTCTTTATTATTTGCTTTTTCGCTAAATGTTTTGGCAGATACCGTTTCGGATAAAGAAAAAGAGGCGCTTATAAAATTGTACTATGCAACAAATGGTTTGCAATGGAAAAACAAATGGGACTTAAGTCTGTCTGTTTCTACTTGGTACGGTGTTAAAGCTGAAAATGGAAAAGTTGTGGCGCTGAATCTGGCAGATAATAATCTTCAGGGAGAATTGCCAGAAGCTCTTTACGATCTTATAAATTTAGAATCGCTAAATCTTGAAAAGAATAAAATTGAAGGAAGTTTGTCTTCATCAATCTTTAATTTGAAGGAATTAGAATTGCTAAATGTAGCTGATAATAAATTGTCGGGTGAAATTCCGTCGTCTATTTGCCAATTGGTAAAATTGAAAGATTTAGAGCTTTTTATGAATAACATTTCAGGAGAGCTTCCAGCGGAAATTGGAAAGTTGAATCAGTTAGAAATTTTAGCTGTTTTTAATAACGAAATTAACGGAAAACTGCCTGTTTCAATTTATAAGATTTCTGGACTGAAGGTGTTGCTGTTAAACAATAATAAATTCTCAGGAAATTTGTCAAATGATATTATTAATCTGAACTCACTTCAGAATTTTAGTTTGTTTGATAATGATTTTACAGGCGCAATTCCTCTAGAAATCGAAAAGCTTAGCAAGTTGCAAGAATTGAATCTTTCGTACAATAAATTTACAGGCGAAGTTTCGAAAAAAATAGCATTATTAGATGCTTTAAATATGACGATGATGGATGAAAACGGAAATCCATTTTTATTAGAAATAAACCAAGAAAATAAATTACAATAGTTTACCCAAAATTAATCGATGCTTATGAATGAATTTTACATTTAGTTAATTATTTAAAACCGTAATTTCTTACGGTTTTCGTTTTTTTTAGACTTAAAGGTTCCTTGAAAAAATAACCTATAATTTAGAACGGAATTTTTTATGTTTGCCTAAATTTTTATAATTTTAATAAAAGTATCTAGAGAACCAAAAGCCATTTAACAGGCGGTATTACTAATCATTTAATAAGAAGAAATCATGACACTGCAATATCAGGGAGAACAATACGGAAAACCGACAACTTTTACACTTAGAATTATTGGGAACAACTTATCAAAAAGTAGTTCAAACTATCAGATTGATCTTTTGGTTGGAGATAAGAAACTGCCAACTTTTACAAGCGAAATCCACCAAAGTCTTTCTAATTGTTTAAAAGAAATCTACTTGTTTAGAAAACACAACGGAATTAAATTCAATGAATCAACAGAGAAAATAGTTTCGCTTTATGTTCCTTATGATAAAGTTTTGTTTAACTACAATAAATATGCTTTGTTTAGAGCATAAATTTTTCTAAAAACAGCATAAAAAAGACCATTTGAAAAAATGGTCTTTTTTTATTCGAAAAGCGGAAGCTATTATCGAATTATCTTGATAAAAGCGCTATAAGGGTTGTCTGTAAGGGAAGTACGCATATAATATACGTTTTCATCTTTTTCTTTTAAATCAAACTGAATCAAGCCGGCATCGCAATAATAGTAAAGCAAGTTATCGTCGGCAGGAAATTCAATATTTGAAATAGGCAACGTAGTTAGTTTTTCTTCAAAAGCTATTTCGCCGTTTGATAAGTCCAATTCAAAAAGTTTCTTGTTGCGTGTATATCCCCAAAGATTGTCAACCTCTTTAACAATATATTCTACATTATCACCTTTAAAATCTGTTTTCCAAAGCTGAGTTCCTGTTTTAGAATCAACAGCATAAATAGATGAAACCTCTGGGCCTTGTGCGGCAAAATATAGTTTTTTGTCGTGGCATACTATGCGTTCCTTAACATTGTTTTGGTTTTCTTCTATTTTAAACTGCCATAAAACATCTAAGCTATTTGGTTTAAGAGTGTAAAGCCAGTTCTTGTCGCCAGCTATAAAAACACTTTCACCATCTGTAACAGGTTTTCCGTTCATCGTTTCATCAAAGCTTTTCTGATTCAATAGCTTTCCTGTATTGACTTCAAACGAATATACATTTGTTGCACTTTGAATAAAAACCTTATTATCAAAAACAAGTGGCTCAATGTCGTTATTTGGCGTGTCTAATTTGTAGTTCCAAGACAAGCTTCCATCTTTTAAATCCAAAGCATATAAATTACTGCTCTGATTTTGATTTTGAGCAGTAATAAACAATTTTCCGTTGCTTATTACAGGAGTTTGGTCTTTTAGAACAATCTGGTCTTTAATATTGCCTATTCTGGATTTCCAGAAAATAGTTCCTGTTCCGTTATCTACAGCATAAATTTCACCATTAATAAACGGAATATATACTACTCCGTCATGGATTGTTATTTTGTTGGCGCACATTTCGGTTTGAGCATCCGAAGCTTTTACGGTCCAAACAATACTTTCGACTTCTAAATCCCATGAAAAAAGCGATCCGTCGTAATCATAAATTAACATAGAAGTGTCGTCTAGAGAAATCTTTTTTAGAGGTTTTAAAGATTTGTTGGTAACAACTTCTTCTGCAGGTAAATTGCTGTTAGAATAATTGGTTTTGCTGGCGGGCGCTTGTCCAGACATATTTGCAAAGGCGAATACAAATAAAAGGGCTATTAATTTGTGTTTCATTTTAAGATTTGGGTTGATTTTTTTGATTGTCTTTTTTAAAACATTTAATGGAGTAAATATAAACAAAAAAAAGCTCCAGATTTCTCTGAAGCTTTTGTCTTAGTAGGTAGTCCGTGGGGGAATCGAACCCCCCTTACCAGGATGAAAACCTGGCGTCCTAACCGATAGACGAACGGACCTGGTTTGCTATTGCGGGTGCAAAAATGCAACTATTTTTGAGATGTACAAAGCATTTTGGAAAAAACTTTTTGATTTTTTTTGATTGAAAATTGTTTTAGAGGATGATTTTTTTAGTTTTAATCGAGTTAATGTATTTGTATTTATTTGATTAATAATTTGTTGTTTTATGTTTATGCGGAGAAAATGTTTGTTTTTTTAAGAAGAAAATAATTTTAGAAATATTGAATGATTTTATTTTTGAAAGAATATTTTTATAGTATTTGAGGGGTGATCCTAATAGAAAAGAATCATATTGCTTTTGGAAAGTTGGATTTTTTGAAAAATAATTCTGAGTTTATAGAAAAACCGTAGTGACTGTTTGCTTTTTTTGTGTAGTATTGCTAGACCTTTTTATATGGGGTCAATATGTGAGGTAAAAAATATTTATTATTTAAAAGTCAGCAATAATGTCTGCTTGATAAAATAAGTTTGAAGCATGAAATATATCGTTTTAATTTTATTGACATTCTCATTAAATGCTTTTTCGCAGAATAAAAAAACTCCTAACAAATCAAAAAGCGAGAAAGATCAAGCTATATCTTTTCACAAATATGACATATCGTTAATAAGGCTAATTTCAACTCCAGAAAAATATGATGGAAAACAAATTCAAGTTATAGGGTATTTGAATTTGGAATTTGAAGGAGACGCAATTTATTTGCATAAAGAAGATTTTTCAAAAGGCATATCCGATAATGGTTTTTGGGTCAATTTTTCAAAATAAATTTCTCAAAAGAAAAACTTGAACGAATACAATAAAAAATATATAATAATTGTGGGAACTTTTGATATGAATTCGAGAGGACATATGGGAATGTTTGGAGGAACAATTAAAAACATCACTAGATTGGATTTATGGAATTTTGACAGGTAATTAACGTCATCTCTCAAATTTTTAGGGAGACTGCATAAATTGTGCTATCAAAATTACACCTTTTCTATCTTAAAATAAGCCAGCTCTTCTTGATTTCTTATCAAATTGCTTAATCGTTCAAATCCAACTTTTTGCAATACATTTTGCGATCCTGTATTATCAAGATCTGTTATGGCTACAACTTCCTTGGTATCTGTATTTGCAAAACTATACTGCGTGAGAGCCTTACATACTTCTGTAGCAATACCTTTTCCCCAGTAGTTTCGGCTTAATACATATCCGATTTCTATCTGGTTTGTGTTGTGCGCAAAAACACGTGCAACACACATTCCTATAAAATCATTGTCTATAGCACTAAATATTGCCCATCTGCTGAGATTTTTCTTTTCATAATTTTCCAGCAATTCGTTAAACATTTCGACATATCGTTCAGGCGAAGTTTCAGGAAGATATTGTGTAACCTGATTGTCTTTAAAAAGGTCTAAGAATGTCTGCTTCTCTTGAGGTAAAAATTCGCGAATAATTATTTTTGGACTTTGATAGATAGTGAGCATTGATTTAGGATTTTTCATTGTAAAGATATCGAATTTAGAGAAATAAATAAGGTAAACTTACTGCTCGTAAATATGCAATTATAAAAAGTCTTTGTTTTGTTTATCTAGTTTGTAATGAGTAAATTAGATGTTTGAAATGAATGTTGCAAAAATGACAAAAGCAAAAGAAGACGTAATATGGATAACAGGTGCTTCATCTGGCATTGGAAAATCAATGACTTTTGAATGGGCAAGATTAGGATATAAAGTAGTTCTTTCTGCAAGGCGAAAAGTGCTGTTGGATAAAATTGCCGACACAATTAGAGATTCAGGTGGACAAGCATTAGTAATTCCATGTGATATAATGGAAGAAACCTCTATTGAAAATGCAGTCCAACAAATCATTAAAGAGTGGGGGCGATTGGATATAGTTGTTGCCAATGCTGGTTTTGGCGTTTTTGGAAGCATCGAAAACTTAACAGCCAAAGATTGGAATAGGCAATTGCAAGGCAATGTTACGGGATTAGCCCTAACGGTAAAATATGCATCGCCATATTTAAAGAAAAACAAAGGACGAATTGGTTTGGTTGGAAGTGTTGCTGCTTATCTTCCTAATCCTAATGTGGGCGCGTACGGCGCTTCAAAAGCGGCTGTAAATTCTATTGGTCAGACTCTGCAGGTTGAATTAATGGGAACAGGCGTGAGTTGCACTACTTTGCATCCCGGATTTGTGGTTTCAGAAATTGCACGAATTGATAATGACGGAATTTGGCATCCTGAACAGCACGATCCGCGACCGTCAAATTTAATGTGGCCTACTGATAAAGCTGCGAAAGTGATGGTAAATGCTATTTTGAAACGAAAGAGAAATTACATTTTCACGGGACACGGCAAATTAGCAGTATGGCTGCAAAGATGGTTTCCTAGGGTTATGAGATCTATTATTTCAAAAGGTTCAAAACCAGATTTGTAATTAAGAAGCTTGAATTAAATCTATGTTAAAAGAGGGGTTTTGTTTTAATATTAATGTGAAATTTGTGAAATGTCTAATTAACAACGAGATAATATGGAAGGACAAATTATAGAATTGGAAAAAAAATACTGGCAAGGAGTTGAGAATAATGATTATGAAACGGTAAGAAATTTGACATTTTTTCCATGCATAGTTGCTGGAAAAAATGGTATTCAGAGCATCAGCGAGACTGAGTTCAAAAATATGTTCGACTCTGGACAAACCAATAAAATAAAAGTGCTGAACATCTATGATGTAAAAGAAAAGCTAATTGCTGAAAATACTGCCGTACTAGGATATCGTCTCGATTTTGAGATAGCAGATCAAAGTCAAAAAGCTCCTGTGAAATGTGTCTGCACTTCTACTTGGGTTAAAGAAAATAATCAATGGGCATGTGTAATGCATACCGAAACAGAATTGGAAATAAAAGAGTAATCTAATGTACTTAAAATATAGCTAATATATAGTTACAGCGAAAATCCAAACAGAAAAGCTTCAGATCTCTCTGAAGCTTTTTTGTTTTAGTAATGCAGCTGTATTTTCAGGTTAAGAAAAATATATAGTTATAATATACTTTTGAAAATATATTGTAGTAATAATATTTTATTATTTTCGTTTAAGAAAATCATCAATCAATCAATCAATCAATCAATCAAATGAAAAAACAAATCATTCTTTGTTTTACAGTTTTACTTTTTACAAGTAATATCTCAGCGCAAGAGATAAAAGATTTCTTTTCAACACTTGCTAAAAAAGACCTTTTTAATGGCAGTGTATTAATTTCTAAATCAGGAGAAAATGTTTTTTCTGCTTTTTATGGATATTCTAATATCGAGAAGAAAGAAAAAATCAATGAAAAATCTCAATTTACAATTGCATCGGTATCAAAAACGTTTACGGCAGTTGCCATACTGCAGCTTAAACAAAAAGGGAAATTGAATATTGATGATCCAGTCCAAAAGTATCTTCTGAATTTTCCTTATCCAAATGTTAGCATTAGACATTTGCTCAGCCATACTTCGGGAGTGGTTCCTTATTATCGTTTATTTGATAAAGCAATAAAAGAAAAGCCAAAAAAAATCTTTTCAAATGAGGATATTATACCTGCATTAATTGAAAATAAAGCTCAGCTTTCATTTGCTCCGGGAGACAAATGGGAATATAATAATGTTAATTACTGTCTTGCAGCTTTGATAGTAGAAAAAATAGCTGGAACTGCTTTTAGAGATTATTTGGAAAAAAATATTTTCGAACCTGCTAAAATGAAAGATTCATTTCTGCCTAAGAATAGAAGGCTTAAAACGCCAAATCAGGTAGAGTTGTATACTTATCCAAACCTTTATTCGACAAACGTAGTAAATGTTCAAACCTTAAATGAAACTTTTTTAATAGATGAGAAAAGTAATTTTTACGGTCCTGGAGGTATTGTAAGTACAGCTCAAGATTTGCAGAAATATCAAAAAGCATTATTTAGCTATAAGCTTTTAGGCAAGAAAGAATTAGAAGAAGCGCTGACTCCAGCAAAACTTAATAACGGAACATTTGCTTCTTATCGTGCGTATGAAAAAGAAATAGCCTATGGTTTGGGTTGGCAGACTTATACTAATGATAATAATGAAAAAATAGTTTTTCACGATGGGCTCAATACTGGACTTACATCAATTTTAATGTACAATATCACTAGAAACAATACTGTCATTATGTTGTCCAATACAGCAAGTCCGGTTTTCGTTACGGCTAATGAAGCTTTAAAAATAATTGAAAATAAGCCTTATAAAATGCCTCTGCAGAGTCTTTCGAGAGTCTATGGCAGTTTGCTTGAAAGCGGGAATAAAGAAAAAGCAAATCAGTTAATTGAAGAATATTTAAAAAAGCCAGACACTTACGAAGCGTCAGAAAGAGATTTTAATAGATTAGGATATCAATTTCTTAGATCTCAAAAAACAGACAACTCTTTACTGACATTCGCCTCAGCAGCATTAATTTTTCCAAATAGCTCAAATGTATATGATAGCTATGGAGAGGCATTGCTTCAAAGTGGTAAAAAAGAGGAGGCAATTAAAATGTATCAAAAATCTGTTGAATTAAATCCAGATAATGAAAATGGTAAAAAGGTATTGAAAGAATTGCTGTAAATAATTACCATAAAAATTTAAAAAACAAAAAAAAGCTTCAGATTTCTCTGAAGCTTTTTTTCTTAGTAGCCCTAACGGGACAATTCTCGAACCATTTTGTGTATGATTTAGAGGGATTAGGAAAATCTAAAATTAAATTATGATAGATCTAATATATCATCACATTTGTTAATCAATGGGTCTAACCAATCTGCTTTGTCGCAAGCCCATTTTATCCATTCATCTTTTTCAATAGTTAAATTGTTACTTCTGATTGCTTTTTGCTTTTCAGCTTCGATGTATTGTCTAATTAAGAGCGCTTTATTGTATTGCTCAGATAGGGCTAATAATTTGTTGAATTTTTCAACTTCTTCATTTTTTAGTTTTTTAATTTCTTCTTTTCGCTTTTGTTCTTCTTCATATTGTAAATGCCACAGTCTGTTTTTTTCTTTTCGAATTTTTTCTGCCTCTGCATAGATTTCTAATTTAGCCATTATTCTTGCTAAAAGTTCTTCTAATTTCGTTTTTCCATCTCTCCATTCCTTTTCATCTGAATATTTACCCATTTTGAAAATTAACTCTCCTGTTGGAACATAATCAGAAGTATAATATTGCTTTGTGGAAGGGATTCTTTTAGTTGCTTCTCGTAGATCAATTTCTATGAAAATAGTGTCAATTACCACACCTGTATTATCATATTCTTTTCCCCAATCATGTCCTCTGTAACGTAATAATTTTGTAAAAGCATCCATAAAAAGTAGTGCTCTTTTTCTGCAATTATCACCGACTCTAATTGGATATACAATTGTATTATCATTGTGGTATGAGCTGAATTTAATTTTACCCTTCCAGTACTCTTTCGTTTGAATTGTTATAATATCTGGTTTTATGATAGTATCGGGAACAACTATAGGGGCTTTTTTGTCATTTACAATTTCTTTGGTTCTTATTGTTAATGGTGTTTGGTCAATATTAATTGGTTCTCCTTCTTTCCTTAATGCTAAAATAATTTTATCATTACCATCGAAATTAGGATTAAAATCTACTTTCTTTACTAGCTTATTGAATTTAAGTTTTGACCAATAACTTCTATCTGGAATTGGAATTTCAAATTCTTTGCAGATTTTTTTTAAGCCTTCGTTTGTATAAGCATACTGCAATGTAAGTTTGGTAAGAGGTGTTGACCAAACCAAATCAAATAATTCTTTCCTTTTCAATTCCTTTGTTTCCATATCTTTCATAAAAAAATAATTGTTTAAATTTATGAAAAGTGTTTTTGATGTTGACAAAAGATATTGAAAATGAAATATAAGTGATTTAATAAGTTTTTTAATGGTTCTAGCTCTCTAAAAAGGCCTAAATTGTCCAAGATTTATATTGACCCCTGAGGTACAGAATAATTCGAACCATTTTTTAAAAACTTGGCGATTTTGAATTATTGATTTTTTCTTTTTTTAATCTATTAAGATATGTTTGGGCGTACAGATTACAAATCTGTGCAATTGAGTTTTAAAAAAATCAAAAGAAATTAAATATTTTTTACTGCGCAAAAACATTGCGTATTAAGGAAATATCTTTGATAAATAAATTTAGACGGAATTTTATTAAAACGAAAAGCAAATGAAAAAGAGTGCTACAAAAATACTAGCTAACAATACTGAAATTAATTTGTATTGTTTCATCGGAGAAGCTGTCTTGAAAACCCAAATGGTTGAACAAGCACTGAGTTATTCAATTACTCTTAAAATGAACCCCACGGAAACAAAAGAACGAGCAGATGAATGTTTAAAACAAAACCAGAGTTATACATTAGGTAAAGCTATTACAATTGCAATTAGGGAGAATCTATATAATTTGTCTTTGCAAGATGAATTAAATGTTTTTTTAAAGCAAAGGAATTGGTTGATTCACAAAGTTGTCATTGGAAACGAAGAAGATTTCAATGCTGGTAACATAAAAGAGGAATTGTTAGATAAAATTAAATCTATTTCAGATAAAGCAGAAAGTATTCAACGTTTATTAGAATATGATATGATAGACTTTTGTTCTTCTAAAGGAAAAGATATGCCAGAAACCCAAGCATTATTAAAATTACAAGAACAAGGAATAAGAATTCGAAAGTAGCATTCAAAACCTGATCCTCCGCTGGCATCACGCTTGTAAACAAAACCCAAGATGTTTAAAGGTAAGTAAGCAAAAAAGCTTCAAATTTCTCTGAAGCTTTTATCGTTGTAGCTGGAAGCGCTCAATAATCTAACAAATTATCTTTGATTATTACAATGTCTTATCATGCGCATTTTAATTTTTTTGTTTTTTATGATAGTTGCTCAAATAAAAAATTCTCTTGATAATTTGTTGCTAAAAAAAATAGGACTTGAGAAATTTGCTCAATTTTCAATAGAAAATAAATATATTTCTTTTTAATCAGGATTAAAGCTTTTTAAAATTTCCCAGTTTTTAGAATTTTCTTTTAAATATTTAAAAGCAATTTGTTTTTTATTTTCTAAATCTACATTCTGATTTTTCATTTGATTATAATCCGTAAGAATCCAGTAGTATATCATATAATTAAACAGAGGCTCCGTAGGATTTAATTGGGTTGCTTTCTCAAGTAATTCAATGGCTCCACTTAATTCATTGGAATAGTTTTTTTTCAATGAAGCTTTAGTATATAAATAAATTGAATAAAATATATCATTGTTGAACTTTTTAAATAAATCTTCAATATATTTTTCATTTTGTTCTTTTAATAGAACTTTGTAAATTACTTCGAAATAGGTAGAGACTATTTCGATATCTCTAAAATTTGGTAATTTTTGTATGATCTTATCGCCCATTTTAATTTCAGAATATCGATGATGAACCCTTATTTTTGAATGCCACTTAAAAAGAATATTCGTGATATCTAATGTGTTTTCAAGTATGTTTTCTTTGCGGTGAATATTTTCGTCAAAATTGATTGCTGATAATTTATAATATTCACATAATGATATTACATCCAGTTCGTTAACTATGTTAGTTTTTAAATATTCAATCTTCTTTAAAATATTAATATAAATTTGATTTTTCCGAGATGGAAGCTTTAAAATGTTCTTAAGAGATTCTATTTCTTGAATTAATAAATCTGCTGAATTACTTTTGTCAAAATATTCAAAATTAAATTTTAATTTGTCTGCGGTTACACTGTCAATTTTTTCCAATTCTGCTATTAATGCATCATAAAGATCTATAGCAGATGCTCTTTCAGTAGGATCTTCTTTAAGGCATTTATTAAGAATCAACTCCAAATTCTTATTAGTAAACGAAATTTTAGCTGAAAATGCCCAGTTCGAAAAATAACTTGAACTTGTATTTTTATTCAGTGCCCTTTCTTTGCTTAAATCATTAGGATGTTTATTCGTAAAAAGCATGTAAATCATAGTTGCCAGTGCAAATACATCGGGATTATAACCTAAGTATTTTTTTCTATCATATTGTTCTGGTGCTTTAAAAGGAAATTTTCCTCCTCCACCTCCGTAAGTAGGTCCGATTCTTTCAATTAGATCAGCAATTCCCAAATCTGAAATTTTAGGAACTAAGTTTAAAGCATTTAATGATTGATAGTTAGGGTATTTATCTTGTAGATCCTCGATTAAAATATTTGGGGGATTAAAATCTTGATGATACTTGATGCCACTTTTTTGCATTTCTACCAATGATTTCGTAATCTTACAAGAAATTACCAAGGCTTCTATGTACGAGAAACTTCTTTCAAGCATCAAAGTTTTTAAATCTTTTTTGAAGTATGGCATGCAAATAAATGGAATGTCCTTTATAATTAAAGGGTAAAATGCTTTAACTAAATAACTATTCTGTCTCGAAAACCATAGTTCGCACTCATCTATAAAATACTTTTCTTGATCTGTATTTAATTTATTAACCTTTATTGTTTTGTAGGCAACCCTTCTTGGAGTGGTATGTGCATCATGCTCAACAATAAAAACCGTACCACTCGCACCTGATTTCTCTTCAACTATATTTCCTGTTATATATTCCTCTAATATTTCCCTAATCATTATTAATTATTTAAGTGCAGGTTACAATTTACTAATGTAGAAATTAAAACTTGCATGAAAGTCGAAAAATAATTCTTTACTAAAAATATTTTCTTTTTTTAATTATATAACTATTTAAATTAACTTTATTTAAATTAACCCTTGCAGGTTTAATATTAGATTGTAATTATGATTAAGATAAAAGAATTTCAAGTAAGAGATTTCTTGTGTGATAATTTTAATGAATTTCATAAGAAAATAACTAATCTAAAAGACTTTAAAAGAGCATTAATAGATGAAAAAAATGCAATCTATCAGAGTAGTGAACAGATATGTATTACCGATTTAGTGAAATTAGTACTTGGAGAGAAAATTATTCATTCAACTGAAAATATTGAGTTCTACAAATTAATTGATAAGGAGTTTAAACTTCTAGAAACAAAATCCAAGAAGGGGAAACAGCCTTCAGTAGATATTTTAGCATACAATACATGTAGTTTAAATCTCGCTTTAGTTGAACTAAAGATTAGTGACAGCAGTGAACGAGAGGCGATTACCGAATTGTCGGCTTATACTTTAGGTCTACAGAATAGATTTCATGGATTGTCAAACTTACAGATTATCTGGATCCCCATTTCAAATGAATGGAGGGCAACTTTAATGTCTGCTGTGGAGTTGTCAATGTTGTGGAAAAACATTCTTACCCTCCCATTGCAATTAGAAGTTCATAAGGATAATAAGGATTTAATTAAGGATCTTTCTTTCACAATTATAAATCCGATAAGAGAAATATCCGAAATAGATTATCTGAGTTTGTTTTCGTACGAATGTTTTGATACGTTCGATTATTATACGCGTTCAAAAGTAAAAAACAAGAACGGATTTATTAATTATGTAACATCAATCTTTAATCGTCAGAATATTAATGGATTCATTATATTTCATAAAAACAGCCCGAGAGCTGTGTATCCGCATGGATTCACACTATGTATTTATAATCCCTATAAAGGATACCTTCATAAGAAAGTATTAAAGAACATTTTAGAATATAATAAAGATTTGCACTTTTCTGAAATTATCAAAGAAGGTAGATTTATAAATACTGATTTTATAGATGTCGATTTTATAACGGATGAGGTTAAACATTTTGAACCTGAGGTTAAAGATTTGATTGGGAAAAGTTTAAAAGCTGATGCACACTGGAAAAAAAAGTTTTTAAGTGTAGGTGATTTTACTGACCCGGAAGATGATCCTAACACAAGTTATGGTGTAAAATATCTGAAAGAAGCGATAGATAGCGCTAAAGAAAATCCAAGAGCATTTGGAACTCCTAATTTTGAAATTTGGTTTAATAACCTTGAAAGTAAAGATGTTTCATCTGTTTCTTATCTCGGGATTTTTCATGATTTGATTTCTAAAAAAATTCAGATTGAACATAAAAAAAATCTTCATTCCAAAGATTTTTTTTCCTGTTTAACCTCGTTTTATTATCTGAAAAAAACATTTAAAATGTTTAATCATCATTAAAAATTAAAATGAAAACAAACAATCGCACCTTAAAATTTTTAAAATTGAAGAACAGTAAAATTATTTAATTTCAAAAAAGTTTAATTATTTGAACTAGCAAGGACTAGAGGAAAATAAGCTTTTTAAAAGAATATAAAATAATTGAAAAGTCAGAAATCTTCCTATTTTACAGCAGAAAAGCTGTTAAGTTAGTTTAGGATTATATTCTTCAGAATCAAGATTTATTTAATAAATTGTAAGAGAAAAACAATATATTTGAAATGTAATTTACAAAATAAACTTTCAGCAATTAGTTTTAAAATAGGTATGTTTTTAATATTCTTATTGCCTTTATAATTGTTACCAATAATTTTATCGAATATCAATATTAATGAAGAGTTATAATAAGGAAGAGAAAAAGAGATTAAAAGAAATTGATGAGCAATTGACTGCAGAAATGAAAAAGATGCAGGCAAATGTTTTAAGAAAATATCATCGTGAACGCGATGATTTTGATTTAAGCATATCATCTTTACATGGAACTATTGGAGGAAAGAACAATACATATGTCGATAGTATAAATATGCAATTTAGTGATCCAAATGATTTCAAAGCTAAATGGATAAGGGGATTTAGAAAGTATGTTGAGAACAGATATTCCCCACTAAAGAAGCTTATGAAAGATGAAGTTTTTAGAAACTATACTTTAAAATTTCTTGAGCGTAATTTTTATAGAAACTTAAAAGAAAGGACTAGAGTAAAACCAAATGAAAATCTATGGTCTGTATGGTTTGGTGGCGGTAAATTTGTTTGGGGTTTGGTAATAGCTCCAGCATTTCGCGACAAAATATGGACAAATGATGTAAGTGAAATAAGAAGAGCTGAATATATGTATTGGACAATTGGACATGTTCTTAATACAGGTTTGGTTGATCCAGAAAATAATGAATTGGTAAAGTTTGATGATTTTCCTGAATTACTGAGATTTTACAAGAATATCTTGAAGAGAGTTTCTAATTCACAATACGAAAAAGCAGTATTTGATTTCTACGTAGAATATCTTGAAATGTCTGATGATGTTTTATCAGAACCTTTCCTAATCCCTGAATTTAGATATGAAGGTCTTGAAGTTGATCACAAATATCGTTTGGACTTTACAATTTTAAATTCTCATACGATGGAACTGATTGGCTTTGAATTAAGCCCCCATTCTTCCCATATGTCTGTAGCTAAAATAAAAGATAAGAAACAAGTAGATGTCAATGCAGAATTGTCAAAGAAATGGAATAAAGAAATGCAGAAAAGAAATGATTATTTTGAAGAATTTGGAATTACTACTGTTACTTTTTCTGATGACAATCTAATTGATATAAAAAGATGTTTTGCTGTTATGAAAAAATACTTATCTGCTCGACCGAAAGAAAAAATTAATTTAGCTAATGAAATAACCGAATTGGATAATTTGTGAAGTTTGGTTAGTGATATGCGCTGAATTTCTATTTATAGATGAAATAAAATGTGATTTAGAGACAGGAGATTTAGAGTATGATACAAAGATGGGAAGTCTTGAATTAATTAAAATATGTAGTAGAAAGAACGATATGAAAAGAATAATAATTTCTCTGTATATTTTTTTGGCTACAGAATCCCTCTTCGCGCAAAATCAAACAAATCAAGTTCTACTTGTATCATCCAATAATGCAATTGTATATCGACTTTTTTCGATACGAAATACTTGGTGTTTTTAAAGCTAAACACGAGAAATTGACAGTTATGGCAGGTTAGTGGAACACAGGAAATAATCAGTTGAAACACCTATAACTTTAGTGCCTAGAGTTCAAATTGAAGAAGAGGCAAATGGAAGATTCTTTCTCTATCCTACGCAAAATATATACAATTTCATTTTGATTGACCAAGCTGATGGTCGCAAGTGCAGTGGTCAACAGAAATTAAAGATCGGACGGTCATTAAAATAAATTAACAAAACATATGTATTTTCTATTGAAATTTTAAGTTGCAAAGTCAATTTCTGATTAAATCAGAATTTCAATTTATTTTAACATAAAGATTAAATGATTGTAAAATCGAAGTGTTTTTATTAAAAGTTAATTCGAATGTTGGGTAGTTTTGGGATGAATAGGAGCCTCCAATTTGTCTGATTTAATAACGGGAGTGCTTTTAATTTGATTAGAAATTTTTATTTCTAAAAGCTTTATTCTTAAACTGTCTATTTCTTTTAATTGCTCACCGTTTTTTATTTTTAAATTTTCTATGGTTTTTGCCTTTTTATCATTATCTAAAAAAAATGAGGATACGAAAAATACACAAAAAATTAAAATCAGAGGAGCATAGAAAAACCAAAATCTCTTTTTTGAATCTAATTTAGTTTTAAATCTGCCAAATCCAACATAAAAACCGCTTTGCTTTGTTATTGCATTACTAAGACCAATTTCAGGTATTATTTTGTACCATTTATTTTCTATAAATGATGCTTGACTAACTGCTCCGATAAGAAATTTATGATACCAATATCGATCCATAAAACAGAAGCAAAAAATAATCAAAGCTCCTAAAAAGCTAAATACAGTAATGGAATTAATTTCCTTTCCGCCAATATAGAATACAATATTTTCTTTAACGATATAGCCTAGAGTTGCAATAATAAATGTAAATGCTGTTAAGGCAAGATTTCTTATTCTTAGGGCAATATCATTAAAGTGTTGTTGAACTTTAACTACATCACTCCAAATAGAGATTATGTTTGGAATTAGATCTTTGTTCAGTTTTTTTTCATATGAAGTAAAAGAAATATAATTTAGTAATTGACTGAAAGACTCTTCCAGAATTAGATCAGGTTTTATTTCTTCGTTTCTGTGTTTTTCGTGAAATTCTTGTTCTCTTTTTACATCCTCATCAGTCCAGTGAGTAACTTCTTTGAGAAGCTTGTATTTGTCACTGGCGATTTCACTTCCGTATTTCGCATAGATACTTGTCACGCCAGCGTCAAGAGCCATCCTAATATCTCTATCGATTTTATCTCCAATGTAAATTGCATTCTCTTTAGCAACTTGAAAATCCCTTAGAATAATCTCCAAGATTTCACTATCAGGTTTTTTTATGCTTTTTGACAGGTATCTTATCTCTGTTTTTATTGGTTCCCAATGTTCATCATCATAAAATTTGTCAACGCTTTTTGGGGCTCCAGTATCTAAAGGAGTATAGATACAATCAAATATTCCATCTAATTCTAAATTTTTTATTCTATATTTTGTGAAGAAAGCATTGGATTCAGTAAATCCAATTATCAAAACTCCCTGAGATTTTAAATGCAATAAAGTTTTTAGAACTCCATCATAAAGTCTTAAATTTGATTTTTTATTTGAATTATATTTATGTAATATACTTTTACCTGTTAATGGTTTTTTAGTTATTTTCTTCTTATTCTCATCACTTAAGGATGTAAGTTCTTCAAAAGCAAATGAAACTTCTGTAGTCTTATATTGTTGATGTAGATTTTTAAAATCAGCTTTTAAAACGTCTTCATCAATGTTAAAAGATTCTCTGATTTCGTTAAAATAAGGATTAAATGAATTGTACCACATTCCTAGCCAATCCCACATTGTATCGTCTAGATCTGTTACTACGCAATTTTTAATATTGTGCTTAGTCATATTCATCTTATTTAAACAAATGTTCTTTTGAATTTTATAAAACTATTTTCCTCTATTTAATCTTCTCTGAGATAACTTTTTCCAAATATTATCAGCCAACACTATTTCTTCGTTGCTTAATCCAAAATTTTCTTTAAGAATTATTTTATTTGTTATTTCTAATATTTCGGAAATATCCTTTTTAGCTCTAATCATTTCATCAATTAGTGGCAGAAGCTCTTTATTATTAGCATTATAGGGTAAGAGAATTTCTTCAACCTCATTAGGCATTAATTCTAAAACACCGCCCCCATGGCTTCGACCACATATTTCTGTAAATGCAAGAGATAATGAGTTATAGTAACTAGCAGTTAACGCCTCTAAATTAATATTTGATTTTACTGTGACCCTATGCATTGTGTCTGTAGTAAATGCTTTTGCTTCGTTTATAATTAATTTAGGGTAAAGATTATTCCTCCTAATAAATAGTGCATCTGAAATCCTCAGTGATGGGATTATTTGCCATTCATCTCTAATTCCACATTTATATCCTTTATTAACGTTTTGTTCTTCCCCTTTTTTTATGTATTTTCTGGCACCTAAACTACCATTTAATTCAGATGTTTTCGGAAAAGTTAGTAAATGTGTTCTTGCTTCAATTGCTTTATTTTTATCCCAGTCTTTCGAAGTGAAAATTACGCTTGGAACTTGGACACTTCTCCCTACTAATGGTTTTGCATATTTTTCTAAATTGTATTCTTTTACAGTGGAAGAAGGGACAGTGAAAAATGGATTTGCACCAGTTGTTATTCCTACTTCTACAGTGGCAAAAACACCAAGTTTAGAAATTAATTTAGATTCTTGTAACCTTTCTAAAAAATCTATTTCGTTTTGTTCTAAAAAATAAAAAGTCCATTTATTTGATTTGAAGTCAATTTTCTTTTTTGGACTTTTCAATTTATTAATATCAAGCTTTTTTAAAGCACTTGCATCTTTTATTTCTAGATGTTCTATTAAATGTTTATTTGTTTTATTTTTTTCGCATAAAAGCAACACTACTTCTTGTTGGATGTCAGGAAATACAAGTTTTTCAAATGAGATAATATTAATTTTATTGTAAAAATGTGCAAGAAAATTTCTTAGTGGCTTTGCAAATGAAACCTGCAATATTTCTGCAGGCAATACGAATCCTATTTTTCCTTCATTTTTTAATAATAAAGAAGAGCCAACAACAAAAGAAACCCATGCATTAGTTAGTTTTGAATATTTTAAATTTGCTTTATTAAAAATATCTCCAGCATAACCTTGTTGTTCCTTATTGAAATATTGGTATCTAATATACGGTGGATTTCCAATAACTAAATCAAATTTTTTAGTCGTATTGATACAATAATTATGAAAATCTGTATTAATAATTTCAGCATCTAAAAGGTTTATGCTTTTGGATTTGTTAGCCTCTATTTCGTCTAGCTCTATTGCTGTTACAGAGTTGTATTGAAATTTACCCTTTTTTATTGCTTTAAGAAAGATTCCGTCTCCACAACTAGGCTCTAAAATATCTAATTCCTTATTTCCATTAAAAGCCCACTTTAGAATAAATTCTGCTATAGGTTCAGGAGTGTAAAACCCACCTCTCAATTTATCATGTGATGCTTCTTTTATTAATTGCATTGTATTCTATTTTCTAACAAAAATAAGCACATAAGAATAAGATACAATGTAATAATTTCATTTTTTATAAAATAAATTTCAACAATTATTTAATAACTAAAGTATATTTATCTTTAGATGTTACGTCTTTTGATAATGTTAAAGTTTTTCCTAGCAAGTCACGATTTTTTACTAACGTTTTTGCTTTTCCCCAGCTTAAGCTCGTAACAGAGTTATTTTGAATGTAGCTCTCTGTATCTGTTCTGGGATTATGTGTTATTTGTAGTGGAAATTCTCCCTTGTCTTCTTCGTCAATTATTATATTGAAATATGCTATTGCTTTTTCCAAATGTTCACTGTTTTTACGAGTGCTATTATTCCAATCTAAAGAATTAAAAACCTGATCTCTAAAATAATGCCTTTGGTCAATATTATCTAAAAGTCCTTTGCTTAAGGACATTGATCCAGTTTCGTTTGTATTACTTCCTCGAGGAATATTTAGATCTCTTTCGGTAAGAGGTTTGCTTTTCCAAATTTCAGTAAAGTTGCTAGTAAATGCATTAGCAGGAATTAATACAGTACTTATATTTTGGTCGTCAACTGCACTTATCTCCTCGTTGTAGTTTTGTTCAAGTTTTTTTGATTTCTTCTTGCCAGCAAAATTTTTGGGGAGCTTTGAAACTGCTCTTTGAGGTATTTTTAAAATTCCCTTTTCTAAATTTTCATTTGCTTCTTTTTTTCCTTGTCTTTTTAACCAAACTTTTTTAAGTGGAACCACTCCTAATTTAACAAAAGAATCAATTGTACTTTGTGCTATTTTGAAAAGATTAGGATCTGTGAAATTAAATAAAGTACTGTAGTAACTTTTTAAATCTATTAGTAAATTCTCCCCATCTTTATCTGAATTATCAAATTCGAATAAAATCGATGATTCAATATTATTAAAAAGCCCCCTTGCCGTCAGGTTCGAAGAACCAATAATTAATGCTGTTTTTTCAAGTCCTTCAAATAAATAGATTTTTGGATGAAAAATAGGTTCTTCTGATTGATAAAAAATATAACTGTTAATTTTCAAATCTAAAATTTCTTCCAAAGCTTCTTTTGATGTACCCTGTTGATCTATACCGACAATTAAGTTAAGATTTTTGAATGAAGTACTACTTGATATACAGCTAGAAAGTCCATTAACTCCAGCTTCACTTGCGAATGCTGATATTCCAGTAAATGTTTGATAATGGTTTGTGCTAAAAAATTCAATCAATTTGTTTCCAACAGCTTTATCCAAAGATGGATTAAAGCCTTGGCTTAGTAATGTTACTTTCATTAATTTTCATCTTTAAGTTTATGAAAAACGAATTCCATAGTAACTTCAAGACCTTTACAAAACTTATCAATATTTTCAAGAGTTATGTTTTTCTCTCCTCTTTCTATCATACCAACATAAGTGCGATGAACATCAGCACGAAAAGCTAATTCTTCTTGTGAAAGTTTCTTTTCATGCCTTATTTCTCTTATTAATCTACCGAATTTTAAAGAAAGGTCTTTGTTCATTTGAATACTACAGTTATCACAAAGTAACAATGTCGGCAGATAGAAAACTACATACTAAAGTTAGCATTATTTGCCATCAAGTTCAGCTTATATAAGTTGGATTTTTAATTTAAGGTTTATAAAATTATTCATTTTTCTTAGTTTCCTAGCATTAAATAAAAATGATTTTTGATTATTCCATGTATAGCTAAATTTGTTAATTTAAACATACCTATCAAGGATAGAATAAATGAAAATTAATGCTCAAGAAATTTTAAATTCCTCTTCGCAATCTTTTTCTTTTTTTCTGTATAAGTTCTTTCGGGATAAAATCATTTATCCTTTCCTCGCGAATGAGTATATCTGCAAGATTTTCTTTCACATACTCTCTTGATTCAAAATCTTGAAAGCTCTCATAATCTGTCGAAATTGAGTTTTGATACTTTCTTTCAAGTGCAAGAATATTCATTGCACAGCTTTCCTGAATTCCTTTTGCGCTGAATTCTTTTCCAAGACTGCTTCCATTGACAACAGACTGCATTTTAAAGTCTATAAAAGTAATTCCATAAAGTTTTCCTTCACTACTTTTTCTTAAAATAGTATGAATGGCCTCACCTTTAAGTCTTTCGGATAATCTCTCGACAGAAGTCATTCTTTCATCAAAAAAAGCCTCTCTCAAAGCATTTTTAACGTGGCTTTTGCCGTATTGCTTCTTTGTTTCATTTACCCTGAATTTTTCTTCCAGAAATTTTAAGGTAGGTCTGCTGTAGAATTCGCTGGCTTTTATCGGCACGCCTATCGGTTTTGAATTCTGGTCAAGTATCTTGTAAAGCAGTCCGTTATTTTTAAAAACTCTCGATTCCTCGCTTCCCTTGTCAGCATGAACATTATAGAGATTTAAAACCGCGTTGAGTTCAGGCAGGCTCGAATACTTATAATCAAACAACACCTGATTTAAAACTGAATTGATCGCCTTTTTGGACTCTGCTTTTCCGTATAGGACTCTGCCGATATCTATCGGATTTAACGAAAATTGTTCTTTCTGTTTTCTTCCTTCGGCTTTTACAAGTCCGAATATTTCCTCAATTTCTTTTCGGGCAGGCTCTGATTTTCTGATTCCCAGTAAATGTAGATCGATTCTTTTTCCGTCTCTCTGGATGTTGTTTGTCACGATATGGCAGTGCGGATGTCCCGCATCATAATGCTGGTATACCAGGTAAGGCTGTCTGCCGAAGCCCAGTTTTTCCATATAAGTGTCTGCAATTTCAGCCAGTTTTTCTTTCGAATGATTCTCCGAAGGGTCAAAGTTGAGCGAGATATGCACCGTATTCCGCTTCGCATTGGTATTGAGTTCTGCCAGTTTTAGAAAGCGGTTTAATTTTGAAGTGAAACTCAGTTTTTCCAGCTCCAGAGGATAATTCACAGCACTTATGCATTCCGCTTTTCCGATATCAACTTTCTTTTCGTTGTAATTCAGAATGCCTCTTATGGACGAGCTTGTTTTTATCACTGCAACCATTTTTCTGCTATTTTCTGGGTATGGTCTGAGACCTCTTCCATTTTATCAAAAAGCCTTTCTCTTTGGATTTCGAACAGATAAAGATGCCCTTTGAATTCGGGAACTGTTTTGAGCGTGTTTATCTTTCTGGCAATCTGATTGATATTATTGCCGATTGCCCGTAATTCGGAAGTAAGTACAGCTGTTTCTTCCATCAGTTCGTCTAAAGACTGGTTTCTGTAAGTTGCTACAATTGGTTTGTTGAATAAGTGTCTTCGGATATGATCACTTAATTTTCGGCAGGTGCTTGCTCTGAATCTTTTTTCCAGTTCGACATACTCCAAAGGAGTGAATCGCAGTCCTACGATTCGTGTTCTGTTTGAATTTTCTCTTTTCATCATCTTTCATTTTCATTGTTATCAAACTCTTTTGTTTTTAAGTTTCTCCACCGCCGAGTTCCGAGGCAATGGGTGGCAAGATAGGCGGTTGTTAAACAACCGTTCATCTTGCTGATTGCAGGAACGTGGCAATCTTTTGAGATTTTTAAAAGCAGGCTCCCAATTTAAGCAAAATATTTGAACCGATCATGCGTAAAATATGTGCATGATGGCTGTAGGCTGTTACAATGAATAAATGCTTAAAAAAGAAAAAGGAAAAAAAGAAAGCAGTCTGAAATTGGACAATCAGACAGGTGAAGTGCTATAAGTCCCGAAGGGCATTTTTGAGGAACGAAAAAATGTTATGCGCACTTCTCTGGCTGTGTTCAATAACTTGCTTTACTTTTTTTGTTTTAGAAATGTTTTAGAAAGTTTTGATACTAAAGCAGCGTGAAATTGATCTTTACATTATAAATCAAAATTATGCGGTCATTAAGACCCTATAGAACTAATGAATTCCAGTACATAATTTTTGGCTTTTTTTCTGTCTGGCTCATTTGAAAACCTTAGAAGTCTTAGTTTTAGTCTTTAATTTTGCATCTAGCGAATGACTCTAAAAATTAAGGGTGGAACAATCGTTATTTCTCAACGTACAGTTCTATTCAAAGAAATAATAAAATTTAAATTAGTTCAAAAAAACAAAAACCTCGAAAGTATTTTCGAGGTTTTTGTTTGCGAAAAATAATTATCCTATTTTTTCTTTCTTTCGTTTATAAAAGAAAATAACACTTCTAATTACCAAAAGAATAAGTATTGGGTAAAAATAATTGATAACATAATATGTGTCACCAATATTTAAGTTAAAATAGTAATCGGAGAAGTAAAAAAAGACAAAAAGCACGATGCCAATTGTTAAGAACACTAAAAATTTATTCTTCATTTTATTTATTCAATTTCAAAACTTGCTTCAACTTGTATATACCTTTTTTTGCCATCTTCAGTTTTGACTAAAAAAATAACGTAATTTTCAAGGTAATCAGTAAGCTCATAATCTCTTAATTTTAATCTTCTATTTTCGTCATAGAATTTAGATGACCTAATAAATTCTTTAAGACCAATTTCTTTTTTTTTAGTCTTGTAATTCTCTATCTTTTGAACTTCAGTAAAGTAAAAGCCACCAATACGAGCACCACTACCATCTTTTATATAATAATAATTTGGATTTTCAGGATATTTGGTAATATAATTACTATCATAAGCAAATAAAAGTGTGTCTTTTACTTTTTCCTGAGCTCCTAGTAAGCAAGGAAATAATGACAAAATAATAAGTATAGCAATTTTCATATCTTTTATTTTTTATTATTAATTACTGCAAGGGCTTGTTTTGGAGAATTGATCTACTCTGCTAGCAAGAGCCACTATAGATGCTTTTTTTGCATCTGGCAAATCATTCCAAGCTTTCACATGTTCATCCCTCAATCCTCCCCACGCAAGAGCCTCATAAAATTCATCATTTGGAGCTTCACCCCAATATGCAGTGTAAGCGCTGATGTCACCAGGAAAAAAACTCTGATGAAATTGTTTCAATGCTTCCTTCATGCTCTGAACGTACAATGTAGCCATTACACTGTGCTGTTCCCCTTCATACTTTTCATATGTCGTTTTAAAATCTAAATTCTCTACATTCATTGCAAGCACTGTGCCAAGTTTCCTATAAATATCTGCGTGTATATATTCGTGCAAAATAATTCTCGCAACTTCAAGCGGAGCTCTTTTATTTGCTTCAGTAGTACTAATTTCGATTTGTATCAATTTACCATTTGGCTTTAACGTCCTTCCATTAAGATATGTTACAACGCCATCTACAGTTTTAGGTAAAGCATCTACGGACGAAATCGCAATATCGAATTTTGATTCCCCTTTAAACTTTGAAAATAGATTTTGGACGAAAGAATTACCGTTTTTATTTAATAAATCATTAAGACACTTTGCTTTTCCTGTAAGATAATCCATAATTTGGAAAGCAGAACTTTCTCCAAGATACTGTCCCCCATCGCTATATCGATAATAATGTGCCATTCGCTGAAGCTTTATAGCTTCTATGTCTACTGGACCATCGCAAGGATAAGGCAAGATATTAATACTTTTTGTCACCCTTTCACCTACATAGGTAACCTCTAAAATCTTTGGACCTTGACTAACTACTCGCCAAATGTCTTGAGTTAGCCATACAGTTTGTGTATATGTTGCATCGCACAAAGGTATTTTGCTTGTAATGTCCGACGGAACATAAAACAAATTTATTGCTTTTGTTAAAACATCCAATTCATTTTTTCCTGAAACATTTGTAGCTTTACCATTTCTAACCACAACTGAACCTAAGTTTTCACCATTAAAGGAATACACATTCAATCCCCCTGTAAAACCCTTTAGATTTGTGATAGTCTGAGGGTAAACAGCACTTTTTTCAAGCGTATAAACTTCTAAAAAATACGATTGCGATTTGTCTTCATTTTCAATTGTAACACCTTGGTATTTCAATTGGCTTTGCAGAATGTCAGATTTAAAAGTGTTTACAGTTTTTTCTTTTGCTGAAAATTCTGAAATAGTAAAATTATCTTTTTTAGTTACATTGACATTTTCAAAATCCGCTTCAACATTTTGGGCAATGTTAAGATTTGAAAATTTTGCTAATTCTAAATCTGTTCTAACAGTTTTTACATTTTCCTGATTTTTTGCTAATTCATCACTATTACACGACAAAAGAAAAAGTGCAATAAAAAAACAAGCGGAATACTTAATAAATTTCTGCATATGCATTAACATTGGTTGGTTAATAAATTCTTTTTAAACTAGAAAATATCTTACAATTAAAAGGTTGCTAATATAAATGATTTATATTGAATTTAACAATAAAAAAATCCAAAAAATATTACAATAAGACTTTTGTTTTTGAGTGAAGCCAATTAAGGCACAAGTTCAAGAATAATAATATTATAGAGTAAGAGAGGTAAAAAAAATAAAAGGATTTGTGGATTTCCGTAATGAATTTTAAATAATATAATTTTACTTTGATATTAAAAAATTAAAAATGCAAAAATCACTCGACCAGCAATATTTAGATGTTAGAATTGAAATGCAGAACCATTTCAGAGAAATGGAAAAAGAAACAAAAATTGAAGTGATAACGCTTAAAGCATTAGTCGCTTTGATTTTTTGTAGTCTTGTTTTCTTGGTTGTAATTAGCTCAAGTTGATTGTCCATATTTGTTAAAAAGACCTAGAAAGATGAAAAATATGTTAACTAATATTTTAAGCTATTCAATTGCTATGACATTGATAACTTTTAGAAAACCAAAAAGAGACTCGAAAGTCTCTTTTTTTGAATTAATATATCTTTTATAAAAGCTTATTTGGCTTTTAGTAATTTCTCCAAATATTCGACTTTGTCTTTTTCTGCTTGAACTAAACGTTCAAATAATTTGATCTGCTGTTCGTGGGCTTCTATCAGTTTATCTAAGGGATTAAAAGTACAGTGGTAGTTACCCACTGTTCCCTGACTATTATCGTAAAAACTATTGAAATAATTAAACACCGCTTCTTCTGAAAAATTTTTAATTGCCTCGACACTTACCTCTAAAGCTTTTGCCACTTCTTTTAATTTTTCATCATCAATGGTTTCGCTGTTTTCCAAGATAGAAACAGCCTGCTGGTTTGTCCCCATAGCCTGTGCGAGTGCTTCCTGTTTCATGTCTTTCAGTTCACGGATACGGCTGATCTTGCGCCCCATGTGGTTTGGTTTTGTTAATGTACTCATAGTCCAAAGATAATAATTAAGGATAAAAAAGCCAGATTTATGTATGATACATATTTTCTTATGTACGGTACGGGACATTTTGATAGCGTACCATACAGGTAATGGCTTACTTGCCAGTGTATTTAGCAAAAATACAATTTTTCAGACAAGTATTAACTAAAATGAGTAAAATTATGAAAGCAATTCAAAACACCGCATCCGATTTAATTTATCGAGTTATTTCACAGAACATCAATCCGATAGGCATTTACTGTTTTGCAGAGAAGAAAAGCAGTTATACTTTTAATGAGCCTTTCCAGAAATCTGTTCAGAAAGAAAAGCATGTCCATCTTTATCTGCTTGTCATAGCCGAAGAGTTCGAAGATAACATAGGCATTGACATCACCGATAAGATAAAGAGCAGATCAAGAGGCCAGATAACCGTCACAATTCTGCTTCACAGATTGAGAAATATTATAAAACTATATGGAGACCAGCAGTATTTCTTCTGGAACATTTTTAAGAATGCGCAGAGAATCCATATAGATGCATACAGATCGCCTATAATCTGGGCTAAGAATCCAGAAAAAAGATATGTGAAAAGCACTTCAGCATACGCAGGAGACAGAAGAAATGTAACTGAATCTATATGGGATTTTATCTATAATAACGACCAGTATTTTTCATATGAAGTCAGAATGTGTTCCCTTCATCAGATAGTGGAACAGACCTGCCTTTCCCTTATAAGAGTTTTTCTGGGATATACTCCTAATCATTTTTCTCTTGGCTACTTATTTGAGCTTTGCGAATACTTCACAAGCTTGACTTCTGAATACTTTCCCCGAAACAGCAGGGACGAAAAAAATATGTTCAAGCTTTTGAAAAAGAACCCAAACACGCTTCGATTCAGCAGAAGGAACAGTTTTGATTATCTGTACTATGGGCTGATGGAAGACAGATGCCGTGATTTTATGAAAGAAGCGGAAGCCATTATTCAGAAGGAACTGGAAAGGCTTGAGGGAATTCATCAGGATGAGACATTATCAGCATAAAAGCGGAAATCATGGAAACCGATGAAATAAAAAAACTGGAAGGCATCAGGGTGTTAAGCGGAAAACTGCTTAATACCCTGAAAAAAGCAGAGGATAAAAGAGGGATGTATAATGCAGAGATCAGGGTTTATGGCTATTGCGAACTTGGTTCAGTTGTTAGAAACCTAATGAAGCTGTGCATTATCGCTTTAGATCAGGACAGCGCAGAAGTTCCGCCTACGATTCAAAACCAATACATTGATGTTGGGCTTATACTGGGAATTGCACTGCAATTATTTCCAGTTGATGAACTTGAATTTTTAAATGAGATTACGGATCTGTTTTTAGAGAATAAAGAAGAAACAGAATAGCCAGCATAAAGTTTTAATATTTAGAATTATGGAAACTGATAAAATAAAAACACTGGAAGAATTTAAAGATTTTGCATCCTATCATTTTAAGCTTCTGAAACCTGCCAATGACAAAGACGGGGAATCAATTCGCGAGATAAGATTTTATGGTTATGCAGATATGACATGCCTGGCAGTGAATCTTATCCGTATGTGCCTGAATGTAGTTTATTCGGATGAACTGGATAACAGGGAGATCTATATAGGCTCTGTTCTGGAACTTGCACTTCAGCTGATTCCAAGTGCAGAAATAGAGGTTATGGATGAAATATACAGAATGCTCAATGAAAAGAAAGAAGATAAATGAATATTGGGCATATCAATGGTTTCAATGCCGTTTTCATGAACATATTATGTCCATGACATTGAGAGAAAAGCATTTTATCTTTGTTGGAATCATAACATTGTATTGAGTGATGATAGGTAAATTTTACTTATGATCCTCAGGTGATTAGGTTTTATATTTGTATTATCCTACCCAAATTTTGCGCAGGGTAAAATGAGAAAAGTGTTTTAACTTTATAGCGATGAATGATTGTGGAACAAAAAGACCGTGGCTCGGTCTTTTTTTAATGAAGAGGAATTTCAAATGGAGAAAGATGGAAGAGAAGAAAGAGGAAAAATGACGGCAGAAAAGACCAGAAAAATGCTGAAAGATGAAGGAGTGGAAGTAACGCTGGAACAGGCGGAAATGATTTTAGAATTTTTAAGAAAACTGGCAAACATGGCAGTTTCAAACTATTTAAAGAAAAAAGATGAGAAAAATAGCAGACCTATACGTGAGAGTGAGTACCGATGAGCAGGCAGACAGGGGCTACTCACAGAGAAATCAGGAAGAAATGCTTCGCAAGTACTGCGAAATAAATGCAGTTGAAATAAGACACGTTATTTATGAAGACCATTCGGCAAAGACATTCAACCGTCCGCAGTGGAAGAAACTGCTTGCGGATTTAAAGAAGCATAAGAATAAAACCGATCTTCTCCTGTTTACCAAATGGGACAGGTTCAGCAGAAATGCGGGAGATGCATACCAGATGATCAGTATGCTTAGAAAATTGGGAGTTGAGCCTCAGGCTATAGAACAGCCTTTGGATCTTTCAATACCCGAGAACAAAATGATGCTGGCTTTTTATCTGGCTGCTCCCGAGGTAGAAAATGACCGTAGAGCCCTGAATACCTTTCACGGAATGAGAAGGGCTAGAAAAGAGGGAAGATATATGGGAATTGCTCCCATTGGATATGTTAACCGAGTAAAAGAAGACGGTACAAAATATATTGCATTCGACCAGCCAGAAGCCTCTATTTTAAAATGGGCTTTTGAAGAACTTTCCAAAGGAATTTTCAATACGGAACAGGTGCTTCACATGGCAAAAGAAAAGGGGCTTAAAGCAGGCAAGAACCATTTTTGGAGAGCGATCCGCAATCCTCTTTACTGTGGAAAGATAGAAGTTCCTAAATATAAGGATGAGGAACGCACTTTAGTGAGAGGACAGCATGAAGCATTGATCTCGGAATCACTTTTTTACAAAGTTCAGGATGTGCTTGACGGGCGATCCCGCAAATATCTTCCAAAAGCTCTTTCAGCCAAGCCTTTTCCGCTGAGAGGTTTTTTCATCTGTCCCGACTGCGGGAAAATATTGACTGGAAGCATATCCAAAGGACGACATAAATATTACCCGTATTATCATTGCAGTGCAGGTTGCAGATACAGGATTAATTCGGAAACTGCCAATGAGATATTTATACAAAACCTTAAAAAATATGTGCCAATTCCTGAAATCAAAAATATCTATGCCAATGTCATAGGCGACTGTTATAAAGAACAGATCAAGGATGTGTTGGAAGAAAAAAATAAAATTATAAGCCAGATCAAAGATTATGAAGCCAGAATCTCAAATGCAAGAGATCTACTTGCAACAAAACAGATTGATGCTTCAGACTATCGAGATATGAAGTCAGATTACGGAGAGATGGTAAGAAGGCTTGAATTAAAATTATCTGGTATCGACGATGAAAATAAGGATATCGAAGAGCTTTTAAAAGCGGGAGTAGACAACCTGATGAAGCTTAACGAATATTATGAAAACGGCAACTGGATTGAATCGAGAGATTTATTAGGTTCGATTTTTCCTGAGAATTTTACGATCTCAGAAAACGGGTTTCGAACCGCTCGAGTAAACGAAGTGGTGCATCTCATCTACAGTATCAACAGGCTGATAGGGCTAAATAAAAAAGGGACAAAGAAGAGATTTTCTTCTTTGTCCCAATTAGTAGCGGGAACAGGACTCGAACCTGTGACCTTCGGGTTATGAGCCCGACGAGCTGCCTACTGCTCTATCCCGCGATGTTTCGGGTGCAAAGATACACACTAAATACGGTTATGCAAATAATTTTAGTACTTTATTTTTTATAATTTTAAAAAGAGATGGCTTTTCTTAGACTTTATAATCCAATAATTCTTGGTAAACGTTTCCGTTTAAGCCTAATAGCAAGCCAAATGCAAGTTCGGTTTTTATGCCACTTTCTTTCAGTTTTATAATCTCTAATCTAAAGTTTTCGTCTTTAGAACTTAGAATTTGGTCTTCAATGACCATATGTCTGTAGCCATTTTGAAGTTCTGTTGGAATATTTTGGCCAAAAATTTCTATTTCGAAAGCCTCAATAAAGAAGTTTGCCACAACAGATTCTTGATTGTCAATTACGATTTCTCGAATCGAAAAGCGGTTTTCTTTTTCGAATAGGTATTTAATTCTAGCAATAAAATCAGATTTGTTTTTCCAATAACAGACAATGTCCAAATCGCTGTTTTCAATATCAATATTTATCGGAATCGTGCCAACCAAGATTGGATCAAATTCGGCAAGATTTTCCAAAACTTGATGTTTGGTCAATATATGAAATGCCGCTTGCTGTTTTAGATTTCCAGTTTTTAAATAAGATATGTTTTTGAAATTAATCATTTATGATCTTACTTTTTTCTTCGTTGATTTCCTGCTCTAATCTTTTATTGATATCAATTTTAGCATTTTTGAAAACAAAAATTGTAGCGCGGTATCCTCTAGCGTATTGGTTTGTGACCTCACCGCCAATAACCGAAGATTCAAAGTACGGACTTGTTTCTTTCATTTCTTTATCGTTTTCTTCAAAATCCTTAACACGAATCAAATGTTTGTATTGAATACTAAGATCAAACCAATTGAGATAATCAGCGTTGAAAGAAACAGCCTTTATTCCTTTTTTAGTATAATAATTAATCGCTCCAGCTTGTCCGTAATTATCGCAGAGCACAATTGTTTCTTTTTGGTTGGGCAATAATGCGTAGAGCGAATCTGTTTTTCTGGCCAATTCTTTCCAGCCCAGCATATCGGCAAAATCTTGAGGCAAATGATGGTCTTTTCCGTCTTCCCAACGCAGCATTCCCATTTTTTTATATTTCTCTGAATGCGCTACCATATACTCAGGACTTTTGTTTGGAAAAGCAATATCATACATCGGAATAAAAAACAATAACGGAATTAGGATAAAAACAGGTTTTAGAAAACGCTTCCATCCATTGTTTAAGATTTGAGATAAAAATACAGCTCCAAAAGCAATGTAAATTGGATATAATCCGATTGCGTAATATGCTTTTGCTTTGAAGTAAATAAAAATCAAAAGTGTGAAAACAAACGATGCAAAAAATAATTGGTACTTTTTGAAAGGCTGATACAACAAAACCGCATAAAGTCCAGCTAAAATCACCAATAAACCGCCGATAAAAAAGAGAATTTGTTCTTTTAGGAAATTGGTTCTATCGACATTTACCAATTGGGTTTCTGCCAGTTCTTTCATATGATGTACAATCGGAAAATGATTGCTGTACTGCCAGTAAAGATTCGGGAGAATTAATATTAATCCTAAAATCAGAGAAAAATAAAACTCTTTTTTTGCCAGTATTTTTCGCTGTTTAGAAAGTAAAATGGCAGGAACTAATCCGAGGAATAAAAACGCAATATTGTACTTGTTCAAGAAGCCAAAGGCGAAAACTACGCCTCCTATATAGAGCCATTTTGTGTTTTCTGAAGTAATGTATTGTATTAAAACATAATAAAATGCAGTCCAGCATAAAACGTCAAAAGAGTTTGGCTGATACAGTGTATTTAAACGCAGCAAACACGAAAACAATACACATAAAGCACCAAGAATTAAGGCGTAAAGATTACCTTTTAAAAGTTCTATTGTTTTCCAGACAATCAAAAGCGTCAAGACGCCAAATAGGACAGGAAAGAACTTTACCCAGAAAACCGAATTTCCGAGTATGAGAATAATATAAGAAAACCAAGAAGTAACTGGCGGAACAGATAAATAGCCCCAGGCCAAATGATTTGCTTGATCGAGATGCAGATATTCGTCACGCTGCAAATCGTATTCTGGGCTAATTAAAACACATTGAAGAATGAATTTTAAAACTATAAATCCTAATAAAATCAGGTTTCTTTTGGTCATTTGGTTTTGATTTAAGGGTCAGTTATCTATAGCTAATATATTATTTATTTTGAATTATTTAGGGAAATAAAAAAAGCTCCAGATGTTTCTGAAGCTTTTGTTTTGATGTTTTTTTGGATGATTATTCTTCCACAGCAGTTTCAAATTCCATGTGGTCGATAATTTCAGCTTCTGGTTTTTCTGGTTTAGAAGCTTTCAAGGCATTAAATCTTTCTAACATTTCTGTTTCGCCTTCTTCACCACTGAAATAAGGGAAAACATCCATAATTGGAGTTTCTGTAATAGCAGGAATAGAATATTCGCCCATTGTATTTTTCATTATGTGAAGTGTATTGTCATAAGCTTCGCGAACATCATTTGCCTGAACCAGCATATACATGCTAGTTTTTCTTTCCTTACCGCTTTCTTCATCATAAGCGATTAGCGTGATTTTAGATTTAAACCATCTATCTGCATTTTCAAAAGGATGAATTTCAGCATAATTTGCCACTTTGATAGCTGTGATTTTAAATTCTTCGCTAGTATAAGCAGCCATTTCTTCAGTCATTCTTTTTTCGGCCTCAGTATAAGACAAAGCGTCAACCAAATAAGGTTCGGTTAAAACTTTTTGTCCTCCAGTTTCATCTGTTTTTCTATATTTTACTTTGCATTCGTACCAAACTGCGCTCATCTCTTTTTAAATTTTAAGGATGCCAAAGATAAATTTTACAGCAGAAATAATAGTTAAATCTTCAAATAGATATTCACAATTTTAGATGATTTTTGGTAATGTTTTGAGGTTCTGAAAGTTGTGTTTTTTTAATGGTTATAATGCTTTGTAGTTGCATTCATCTTATAAAAAATAAAAATATTTTCTTCTAGATTTAAAATTAAATAATTGTAATTCAGTGATTTATTTTTTTATTCGGAAAAATAATAAAAAAAGAAGCCTTTCCTAAATCCAAAAGCTCGATTTGAACGTAATTGTCAATAATAATGGCTGGGAATGAGATAAATTCAAATGGTATTGGTTTTTGGAGCATATTGAATCTTATCGCATTCCTACGCTATTATTTTTTATGAATATTAAAAGTAAAAGTTTGGGAAAATTAGACGTTCAAAAGTTAAAAGAGACTTTAAAATATTTGGAAAGCAAACAGCGTGAACTAAAAAGACAGAATCAAAATGATACGCGAAGTCTGGAATCGATGATTAAATATTTAAAGAAAGATATGATGGAACAGCACAATTTATCTGATCATCATCACTTGATTAAACAAGAAATCAAAGACACGGAAATCTTTATCGAAAACGTCAAAAATATCATCAAAATCAATTCTTAAAACCGTTTAGTATTGTAGAATTGTACTTTTATTCCAATTTGAATTTTTCGTTTCTGCAATCTAGAATCAATTTGTGATTCAGGAAAAGTTTGTTGCCAACCATTCCTTGCATTCCAGAACGTTTCATCAAGAATTTTTGCAAATCTGAAGTGCCTTCTATATGAGTAACTTCAGAAAGATTCAATGTGACTTTTCCAAATTGTATTTTCTTTTTCGCGGAAGCGGAATAAACACTCAAAGTATTTCCCCATGAATTCCCTTTTTCTGTTTTTATTGCACTGTTTTTATTACGGTATTGCTGCCAGATTTCTTTTGTAGTAATCAATTCATAACCGCTCGTTCCAGAATCGTAGAGCAGTTTTAGATTTTCATTTTCGATAACCGAAGGAATAAGAATTTTGCGTTTTTTGAATTCAAAATTAGCAAAATCATCTTCTTTAATTTTCTCTATAAAAGAACACTGACTGTTTTTAAAGTCTAAAACAGTAATTCGTTTTTCTAATAAATCGGTTCCGAGTGTGCCAATTATATTTTCAGCATTTGTATCGTTGAAATTAATTTTTTCGCCATAATCTAAAATTTCAAAATCATTTGAAGTTATATTCATTTTTCCGATCTTAAAAGCGCTAGAGATCGAGGAGTTTTCATTATCAATTTTTAATTGATTTTGAAATTTTTCAGCAATTGATTCCAATGATTTTTTATAGAAAACGGTAACAGGAGAACCTGAGTCAAACTGCATATAGAATGTTCGATTGATTCCTTTTATTTCTATAGGCAAAAGTAAAGCAGAATGGGAGTTTTCGTTGCTTGAAATCCATTTCATCGGGATATTTTCAGCAGTTCCCGAAACCTTCAGATAGTTCTCTGGCGGAGTGAATTTCTTTTGAAAATAAAAATATCCTCCCAAGCAGAATAAAACAATAATAATTAAAAATACGAATGCAATTTTCTTAAATAATTTCATGGTCTGTTTTTTCTGCAAGATTCGGATTTCGATTCCGATTTTCGTGCAAAAACACTACGACAGTTTTACGTCATTTTTATGACTTGAATTATAAGAAGTTGTTTTTCAGTTTTATAGCAAGATCTTGTTTTTGGTTTAAACTGATTCCGTTTAGAATAACGATAATGAGTTTTAAGCTTAAAATTGCAATTAATGGAATAATGAAAAGCGGAAATTTTAAAGTAAGCGAATTTTGTACAAACGGACTTGCGATCATTAAAATTGAAAGTAAAAGGCTTAAAACAATTTGAAGACTCACAATTTGTTTTCCTAATTCTTTGTTTATAGAATCTTGGGTTTTGTGCGTTAAAATTAAAGGAAAAATGACGCTGCCAAACGGAATGATAAGTCCTGATAAAACCGAAAGATTAATAAGTTTTGCCCTTTCTATTTGTATATTTTCTTTTTTTATAATGAGATTTTCAGGAAGAGTTTCTAACGCCTCAGCAATAGTTTTTAAGGTAAAACCTTTAAGAATATTTCCAGCCTCAATTCTCTGAATAGTCCGTAAAGAAAGTCCAGATTTTTCGGCAAGTTCATTTTGAGTCATATTTTTTTCTTCTCTCAAAAATTTAACTTTATTCTTCATGATTTTAAGTTGCTGGTCTAAAGACGAAATTATGAAAAAACTTTTGATGAAATGACGATAAATAAAACCTTCAATTCTAGGCCGATTCAAAGTTTTAATAAAAAATTAAGTTTTTTTCTTTAACAAAAATTACTAACTTGTTGTGTAATAAATAATTTCCTTAAATGTTTTTGTTATAAAATTTCCAATTATGCGAGTATCCGTTGTCCGAAAAAATGTAAAGTTATTACCAGATTCCAAAAGAGTTGTTGCCCGATATTTTATGAATGGGCAGGAAAGAACGCAGCAAATGGTACTTCGGATAATGATGCTGGATGAGAAACAGGTCTTGCAGACTTTAGAGCAGACACTTCGTGAATTTGCTAGAAGACATAGAAATATTTCGGCAGTATTTTTTAGACACTGCGAAAGAATAAGACCTATAATAGAAGAAATGCAAATTGATTATGAGGCAATGTCTCTAGACCGTAAAATGCTCATTGGGTCTTATTGCACTATGGAGTACGCTATAGAATCGGCGGCAATTTTTAATCCGTCAATTGTAGAAGATTTTGATCAGACGGGATTAGAAGTAGGAGAAAAACGAGTTATTATTTCTTTTCGAGCAACTGGTGAAGGTCACATCTCGTCAATTGTTTTTAGAAGAGCGATTTTAGACCGTGATAACAATCTGCATATCATGAAAATAGGAAATCATATTGATAAGGCAGAAATAGAACATAAAACCTTATTTAATAAAGAGCGATTTCTTACTAAGCTGTACGAAATGCATACAGCAGATAAATACATTGCTCAGATAATGCAGGATCTTCCAGATGAATTTGAATTTGCAGTTCTTAAAAATTTACTGATTGAGTCTTTAAAAGATCCTTTAATTCGTGAAGAAAGAAAAGTAGCGCTCGAAGAAATATTGTGGCTGGCCAATTCTTTTTACGATTTACAGTTCAAACATGATTCTGACATTACGGAGCGTGTCATTTTTCCGATTTCTGATTCGGAGAGCCGCGGAATAGAAGATGCGCGTTTTGTTCGTTTTACAGATGATAACGGTTCAAGTCGAGTTATGGCAACATATACAGCTTATAACGGACATACAATTCTTCCTAAGTTAATTTCTACTGAAGATTTTTATAGTTTTAGAGTTATGCCGCTTCACGGAGAAGGGGCTCAGAATAAAAATCTCGCATTGTTTCCTCGAAAAATAAAGGGAAAATATGCCATGCTTGCCAGAATTGACGGGGTAAACAATTATATTATGTATTCTGATCGAGTAACACAATGGAATACTCCTGTTTTACTGCAAGAACCACGCTATACTTGGGAGCTTACTCAGATTGGAAACTGTGGGTCACCGCTTTGGACAGAAGAAGGATGGCTTGTAATTACGCATGGAGTTGGAACGATGAGACGTTATTGCATTGGCGCTTCATTGTTTGATCTCGACGATCCTTCAAAAGAAATAGGACGATTGACAGAACCTTTGCTTTCTCCTTTAGAAGATGAGAGAGAAGGTTATGTGCCGAATGTGGTTTATTCTTGTGGAGCAATTATTCATAACAATAGCTTAATTCTTCCTTATGCCGTATCAGATTATTGCTCAACTTATGCTGTAGTTGATATGGTTGAATTGATAGATGCGCTTAAGAAAAGCAAGTAATACTTTTAGATTCCAATTTCACTCACTAGTTATGTTTAATCTGCACACATCTGCTTTTTATCTTTTTTAATCTGCGTGAAAAAAATCCAATTCGCAAAAAATATTTCACGCAGATCTGATTGATTTCAGCAGATTAAATTAGATTTTTTTATAAAATTATATTGTTCTTTTGTTTTTAAGATTTGGAATTTTCTCTGTCAGGTTTTTCCAATATCGTTTTGGCATGTGTTTGATGTGAAGTTTGGTGTTTTTTCTTGATTCAATATTGACACTCTTAAAATAATTGCGCCATAAATTCTCGAAGAATTCTTCGTTTTCATCATTTATTTCTGCCAAAAAACGGGAAGAAGGATTTGATTCAAACTGCATTTCGACAGTCGATACATTTTCAAGGTCATAATAAATTCCGTACTTACGTTTTGAATCGTAAATCAACCAGCGTTGGTCTGCGTAGCGGTTTTTAAAATGCTGTTCGATAAGTGTTAAAACATCGCAATCTGGTTCTATGATGGCATAATATAAATTGTCTTTTGTGAGTTTAAAACGAACAAAAGCTTTCATTCTATGGCTTTCTTTTCCCGTTAAATGTGCCGCTTTTTTTACGTCCAATACTTCGTTTCGGCTTAAATCTCCTTCAATGTTGATTGGACTTGAAAAAACATATTCCACAAATCGGAATAAGATATCTTCAATCTGATCCATTTCAGATAAAAAAGCAAAATATAGGTTATTGAAACCTTGATGGGAGAGACGTTGTTCCAAACCATTTAAAACTCGGTTTGCTTTAACATTATCAGTTATTACAAAATGAGTATCTGAGAAAAGCAATGTGTTTGAAATCTGTTCTTTGGCAAAAACAACATCTTTTAGTTTGTATTCGTAGATTTCAAAAACAGCTGTAAGCCAGCCTTCATAACTTCCATCATAAAGCAGTTGTGTCATTTGAATTAAAATAAAGCAAGCTGGTTCGAAAAATTATTTTTGTATTTACTATTCTGAATATTCAAAATTTGACTTTTTATTTGAATAGGAGTCAAATCTTTTTGCAGATAGAAAGGTGAGGAAAAGGCCAAAAAGTATTTAGAACGGTTGTAGGCAATTCCTAATTTCTTTAAATCTTCGGGTTGTAATTTTTTGAACTTTCTGGCAGCGACAATTTTTTTCGCGCTCAAAAATCCGATTCCTGGAATGCGCTGAATTAATTCCAAATCTGCCATATTAATATCAACTGGAAACTGATGCAGATTTCGTAATGCCCAACCTAATTTTGGGTCAATATCCAAATCAAGGTTTGGCTGGTCAAAACCGACAATTTCGTTTACATTAAATCCGTAATAGCGGATTAGCCAATCGGCTTGATACAAACGATTTTCACGAATCATAGGAACTGGAGTTCCAATAGCAGGAAGTCTGTTGTCGTAACTTATGGGCACGTAACCAGAGTAATAAACTCGGCGCATTTTCATTTGTTCGTAAAAATAATTGGCCATTCCGAGAATTTCCATATCATTTTCTTTTGTTGCGCCAATTACCATTTGAGTGCTTTGTCCTGCTGGAGCAAAAAGCGGTGTTTTGTAATTCGCTTTTTTCTCTTCTTGATACCCAATAATTTCGTTTTTGAGATATTCCATTGGTTTAATTACATCCTTATGGTTTTTATCGGGCGCGAGTAGTTTTAGGCTTTGTTCTGTAGGCATTTCTACATTTACACTCAGACGATCTGCATACAATCCAGCCTCTTTTAGTAATTCTTCGCTTGCGCCAGGAATCGCTTTGAGATGAATGTAGCCATTAAAATTTTCTTCTAACCGTAATTTCTTTACAATTCGAACCAGACGTTCCATTGTATAATCGGCATTGTCAAAAATTCCAGAACTCAGAAACAATCCTTCAATGTAATTTCTTCGGTAAAAACCAATCGTTAAATCGACTACTTCTTGGACAGTAAAAGCAGCACGTTTAATATCATTGCTTTTTCGGCTCACACAATAGGCACAGTCAAAAATACAATGATTGGTAAGTAGGATTTTGAGAAGAGAAACACAACGTCCATCTTCAGTAAAGGCATGACAGATTCCGCCCCCAGTGTCGCCCAATCCTTTGTTTTTATTTTTGCGTGTGCTTTGTCCCGATGAGCAAGAAACATCATATTTTGCCGCATCTGCCAAAATTGCTAGCTTTTCCATTACTCTTTCCTGTACCATTTTGCTCCTTGTTTTAGTTGTTTTTGAAACGAAAATTCATTCTTTCAAAGCTAGGAATTCAACCTAAAAAAGGAATAAAAGAAGCTGTTCTAAATTGTATCAATTTTTTTTGCAAGGTTATTTTTACATTGAAAAAAATTGTATATTTAAGATTCAAAAAACAGGTATAAATACGGGTTTGTAGATTGTCAAAACTTTTTACATTCGCCGAAATAGAAAAACTGATTTCCCCCCTTAACATTAGTTTTTCAGATTTAGAAGTATTAGCAAATATTAGAAACAAACCGCTAAAACAATGAAATTTGTAAAAGGTCAAGATGTTTCCTACACTGCATTGAGTGGGATATCTTATAAGGGAACCATAATTGAAAGAAAAATGGATTTTAAAAAGGGGCTTATAATAAAATCGATTTCAAAAGAAAGAGATTTTCATTATCTCATTGAAATACAAAAAAACGGCACGACCGAAAAAATCTTATGTGCTGAAAATCATCTTAAATTATTGGAAAAGAAAAAGCGTACAGCAAAGAAAGTGGCTTAAAGTCAATTTTTGCCGTTTTTGTTTTCACTAGAAGGATCAAACCTCATCCTTTAATCCAATTCTTTTCAAGCTGTTTAGCATTTTAAAAACAACTTCATCAGAAAGTATAAAACTAGAAAGTATTTCTTTAATTTCTGTTGCAGTTTGAGGCTGTAGTTCCAGAAGGTTGTGTAATTGGATTTTCGCTTTTGCATCTTCATTCAATAGCGAAAGAGAGACGGCTTTAAGCATAGAATCCCAGATGGTTTCACTAAAGTCCATTTTATCGGCCCAATATAAAGACTTCTGATAATCTTTTTTATGAATGTAATAGCAGCAATACCCAATATTGATCCACCAAGGATGCGAAGGATTCATGCGGATCGCATTTTCTAATAGATTAAAACCTTTCTCAAAATATTCTACAAAAATCAGCATACAGCCAATTCCTGAAGCAATTCCAGAAGAATTGGGATTTATTTTTATGCATTGTTCTGCTGCAGCAAGGCAGTTATCCTGATCTTTTTTAAAACAGTTTAAAAGTGTCAGCGCATACCATGCCTGTTGGCAATTAGGATCAATTGTTAAGGCTTTTGAAATGCAATGGCTGCTTTTTTCTATTGTTTTTTTACAATTGTCTAATCCTAAGGCAAGAGAAGCTAGATGCATTTCGCCGAGCATTGCCCAAGCAATGGCGTGGTTTGGATCTAATTCTACGGCCTCATTTAAATTGGAAAGGGCATTAGCATAATTTTCGATAGAATAAGATAACTGATATTCGTTATAACTGCAGATTGCTTTTAAGATACTAGAGTTGTTTTCTATTTTAGAAGGTGCAGTTTTTACTATTTCTTTAAAAATAATACCATAATAACCGCCCATAGAAGCAACAATATCCTTTACAATTTCATTCTGAATTCTAATGCCATCATCTATTGTAGCAGGTGTAAACAATTTTGTCAATACAAACTTTCCAGAAGAGGAGTTGATTAGATTTATCCTAATCTGCAGTTTATTATCAATAATCTGAATATGTCCAGTAATGATAAAATCTGCTCCGACTAAATTGGCAGCCTCCAGAATATTTTCATTAATTTTTGAAATAACTTCTGATGAAAAGTGGCCAATTACCGATATATCCTGAAAACGGGAAAGTTCTGCGCTTATTTCTTCAGAAAGAATTTGCGAGAAGGCATCTAAATCAGGTCTGAGAGCCATTGATTTAAAAGGAAAAACTGAAATTACAGGATTTGTTTTAGTATTGTTGCTAAACGAATCAATCCGTCTAATCTTACTGTTATGAATAAATTCGGGAACGTAACCGCCTTTAGGGACATGAATAATAACCGAATTGTCTTTTCCGTCAGTAGAATAATATTCACTAAGTAATTTTCTTAATCTTCCGGCATGTATGCGAACCATCGCATCATCATGGGGATTAAAGTGAGAAGGTCTGCTTAATGCATTTACAGCTATTGAATATTCTTTGATATACTTTTGCCTTTGATCTAGAGTTTCTGTAACGATATATCGAAGAAAATTACTTAATAATGTTGAGTTTTTAAAAGAATAAAACTTTAAAACATTTTCTAGCTCATCGTATATTTTATCCGAGGGGATTTTTTTTATATCCATAATAAATTATTTGAAAATTATTAATGTAAAAAAAGTCACTTGGCGTATAAAATGTTAAAGACCAGATATTTATAAAGACATAAATTTATGAAAATTTTTAACATGTTAGTATTATTAATCTGATATTTTAACGGTTAAATGTAACGGTTAATAACCCCAATTGCGCGCTAGCATTGTTTATATTTGTTTGATAATCAGTATAAAAAATGATTTTTGTTGCTTTTTTAACAAAAAATCGGATAGTCTTTATGCTGAAAATGTTTTTTTGCCCTTTTTCAAAAAAAGTACATCTGTAAAAAATGAATTGTTTAGTTATTGAACTCAGACCCAGTACCCCAGATTTTTTTTAATAAAAGGTAATTTATTTTATGCCGGAATTGTAAAAAGGAGATGAAAAATAGTATCCCACAACAAACAAACTATAATCATTATGAAGAAAAGTTTTTTACAAATGGTAACGGTGAGGCATCGGACCATTATAATTTGTTTTCTCATTTCCACTTTTGTTCAGGCTCAAGATGAAGGGAATAAAAGCATGGAAATCTACGGATTTATTATGACCGATGTCGGTTATAACTTCAATCAGATACAATCGGATTGGTATGATGTAGTAAGGCCGACTAAGCTTCCTGCCTTTAAAAATGAATATGGACCAGATGGCAGTTACTACGCTTCTGTGCGCCAGACTAGATTAGGATTTAAGAATTATTTTGATACTGGAATAGGCGAGTTAAAAACACATTTTGAATTTGAGCTGTTTGGTACAGGTGTCGATGCTGGACAGACAACTTTTCGTCTTCGTCATGCTTATGCTGAATTAGGAAAATTTGGAGCAGGGCAAACTTGGAGCCCTTTTATGGATATTGGCGTATTTCCAAATTCGCTTGAATATTGGGGGCCAACCGGAATGGTTTTCTTTAGAAACATCCAAATACGATACATGCCTATTCAAGGCGATACCCGTTTGACAATTGCATTAGAAAGACCAGGAGCGAGTGCCGATCAGGGAGATTATGCAAACCGTGTGGAACTTCAAGGGGTAAAGGCAAGATTTCCTTTGCCAGACCTTTCAGCGGAATACCATATGGGAACAAAATGGGGCTATATTGAATTGGCCGGTATAGTGCGAAAAATTGAATGGAAAGACCAGAATAATGACCAGTATGACTTGTCTGGAGATGCAGTAGGATGGGGACTTAATCTAAGTACAAACATTAATTTTAGTAAAAATGATGTTTTTAGAGGACAGGTCGTTTATGGAGAAGGAATTCAGAACTACATGAATGATGCTCCTGTCGATGTCGGTATTAAAAACAATTTTGGTAATCCGGTGACTCCTGTAAAAGGTGTTGCGCTTCCGTTGGTTGGTGTTGTAGCCTTTTTAGATCATAACTGGAGCGATAAATTCAGTACGGCAGTTGGATATTCTATGATTGATATTGACAATTCAGACGGACAGACAGACGCTGCTTTTAAAAAGGGACAATATGTTCTAGGAAATCTTTTATACACTCCTGTAAAAAATTGCATGGTAGGTGTTGAATTTCAGTGGGGTAACCGCGAAAATTTCAATGATGGCTGGAGTACTTCAATAAATAAAATACAGTTTTCTTTTAGATATAATTTTTCACAATCATTTTATAAAAGAAATCAGTAAAAGCCTTTTGTTTTTTAATCAATAAAAAAAAAGAAAAATATGTGTAAAACTGTACAATACCTGCTATTGTTCGGATTGTCTCTAGGCTCTCTCAATGCTCAGACCCGAACCGAAAAAGATCTTCTAGGAGAAAAACAAATTCCTGCAAACGCTTACTATGGAGTGCAGACAGCCCGCGCGTTAGAAAATTTTCAGATAAGTGGCCTCTCAACGCAATCGTATCCAGATTATGTTAAAGCTTTTGCAATGGTAAAACTAGCCGCTGCGCGCGCCAATGCCGATGTAGGGCGACTTAAAAAAGATAGATTGGCTGCTATTGAAAAAGCGTGTCAAGCTGTAATTGACGGCAAATATCATGATCAATTTCTAGTTGATTTGTATCAAGGCGGTGCTGGTACTTCTGCCAATATGAATGTTAACGAAGTTCTGGCGAATATCGCATTGGAACTAAGCGGATATAAAAAAGGCGAGTATCAATACATTGAACCTCATGATGATCTTAATATGGGACAGTCAACAAATGATGTGTATCCAACTGCTATAAAAGTAGCTTTACTGCTTCATAATGACAAATTGATACAGGAAGCTGATCTTTTGGCAAAAGCTTTCCATAAAAAAGGCGACGAATTTAAAGATGTCTTAAAAATGGGACGAACTGAAGGACAAGATGCTGTGCCAATGACAGTCGGGCAAGAATTTCACGCTTTTGGGAATCAGCTTGATGCAGAAATTAGCGCTTTAAAAAAGTCAGAAGCTTATCTGTGCGAACAAAATATGGGAGCTACTGCTATTGGAACAGGAATTACGGCTTCTCCAGGTTATGCAGAAAAAGTAGCCACGCATCTTGCAAAAATTACTGGAAAACCAATTGTAATGAGCAAAGATCTTATTGCGGCAACAACTAGCCAACAGGGATTTGTAATGTATTCTTCTACATTGAAAAGCATGGCGGTTGCTTTGGCAAAAATAAGCAGCGATTTAATCATTTTGGCTTCTGGACCGCGTACAGGTCTTTTCGAAATCAATTTGCCGGCACTTCAGCCAGGATCTTCCATTATGCCTGGAAAAGTAAATCCGGTTATGCCTGAGCTTATGAACCAATTGTGTTTTAAAGTTATGGGGAATGATCTGACAGTTACAATTGCCGCTCAATCTGGTTTATTGCAGTTAAATGCTTTTGAACCTGTTCAAGCCATTGCCATGATGGAATCGCAAGGATTGTTTTTTAAAGCCATGCCATTGTTTAGAAAAAACTGTATCGATGGCATTACAGTAAACAAAGACATTTTAGCGCATTATATGGATCGAAGTGTCGGGGTTGTAACGGCTTTAAATCCTGTTTTGGGTTACGAAAAAACAACCGAATTGGCCAAAGAAGCATTGGCAACCAATAAAGGTATTCTAGAACTTATACGCGAAAAGAAATTGCTGACAGAAGATCAAATTAAAAAACTTCTTGATCCTGCAACCTTAACAGGCCAAAAATAACCTCAACCTTAAACGAATCAAAACATGAAATTGAATATAAACTTTTGCAAAAAAATGCTTTTGTTGGTGATGATATCATTAAACATCAGCATGTTTGGACAGGCTAAACCTAAAGTTTTAATATTAGCAACAGGCGGAACGATTGCTGGCTCTGCTCAAACTGGGGTGCAGTCAGGATATACTTCTGGACAGGTTACTATTGATGCAATGGTGAATGCCATTCCAGATGCTATGAAAATAGCAGATATTAAAGGAGATCAGATTTCGAATGTTGGATCTCAGGATATGTCATTTGAAATTATGCTGAAAGTAGCCAACAAAATTAATGAATTGTCTTCCAGTAAAGATGTTGATGGTTTTGTGATTACTCATGGAACGGATACTATGGAAGAAACAGCTTATTTTTTAAATCTGGTCGTAAAAACAGATAAACCTGTAGTGCTTGTAGGATCTATGCGTCCGTCGACAGCAATTAGTGCAGATGGACCTTTAAATCTGTATAATGCAATTGCAGTCGCTGCTGATCCTAAAGCCAAAGGACGTGGAGTGCTTTTAGTAATGAACGATTGGATTCATTCTGCGCAATCTCTAACAAAAGTGAGCACAACGGCAGTTCAGACTTTTATGTCTCCGCTTCGTGGACTTATTGGTATTACTTCTTACGGTACAAATGATTTCTTTAATTACCCTAGCCAAAAATTCGGGAAAAACTCAGAGTTTGACGTTAAAGGTGCAACTTCTTTTCCACGTGTAGATATCATCTACGCAGATGCAGATATGAAACCTGATTTAATTGATGCCTCTATAGAACATGGAGCCAAAGGAATTGTAATTGCCGGAGTTGGAAACGGAAACATGAATAAGGCTTCTCTAGATGCGTGCGCGAGAGCCAGCAAAAAAGGAATCATCGTAGTTAGAAGCACGCGCGTTGCAACCGGACTTGTAAGTCGTAATGTAGAATGTAATGATGATGAACTCGGACTTATTGCTTCATACGCTTTAAATCCGCAGAAATCCAGAATCCTATTGTCAGTAGCATTGTTGAAGCAGAGAAGTTTAGCAGAACTCCAAAAAATATTCGAAGAATATTAATCTTATTTTTTAAGCAAATCTAAACTTATGATCCTAATATTATTATTGATGCTGATTAAATCATTGCTAAAGACAACTGTTACTTTTTGGTCTATTAGTAAAGAGGAATAATGTAATATCAACTTGAAAATTTAATGTGTATGAAAAATAAAACAGTTATAAGAGTGGTTCTCGCAGGGCTCTCTGCTTTGTTGGTTTCCTGCAATACAAAAAAGGATGAAAATGACGTAGTTGACATAAAAGAAATCAAGAAACAAATTCAGGCAAAAGAGAATGAATATGCTGCAACATACAATGCCGGACAGCTTAAAGAGATTGGCTACTATGCAGATGATGCCATAACTTTTTATCAGAACAGACCACCAATTATTGGTAAAGATGCTAGATATGAATTTTTAAAATCTGATTTAACTAATAACACCAATACGATATCATTTGAAACCAAAGAAGTTTTCGTTTCGCATGACGGAAATATGGTTCTAGAAGTAGGATATTATAAAGTAACAGATTCTACAAAAACGCCAATTAATACAGGAAATTATATGAGCTATTTTGAAAAAAGAGATGGCAAATATGTGTGCGTAAGAGATATGAGTGCTTCTGATGGATTGGTCGAGTAAAGAATCTTTTTAAAAAATAGCATCCTATACACTAAACCTAAAAAATTAATATCATGAAAAAAATACTATTTATACTGTCGCTAGCTTTTGGATTGAGCGCAGCAGCACAAACTTCTGTTGATGAAATTAATTTAATCCAAGATCTTTATGGAAAATCAAAAGCCGATGTAGTTAACGAATATTTAAGCTTATCTGATACGCAAGCCGCAGCATTTAAACCTATTTATGACAAATACGAAACGGAACGTAAAGCCTTAAGCCAGCAAAAAATTCTGATTTTAGAAGATTACGGAAAGAATTATGCCACTTTAAGCGATGCAAAAGCAACAGAATTAACTTCAAAGAATTTGAAATACAATCAAGACTCTGAAAAACTCCTTGCCAAAACACATTCTAAATTGGTAAAAGCAATTGGCGGAATCAATGCCGCAAAATTTGTACAGCTTGAGCAGTATTTACAAGTGACCATACGAGCAGAGATTCAAGATGTCATTCCTTTTATTGGAGAATTGGATAAAACCAAAAAAAAATAGACGATTTCTGCGTACAGAGTAGAAAGTATAGAAAGAACATTTTCTACTCTTCTTATTAATATTTTATACTCTTACTATGATAAAGATATTTACAAAATATTTGACTGTAGCATTAATCATGTCTGCTCAATTGATTTTTTGCCAATCTGATAATGATGGTCCAGAACTTGGGCTTCCTGGTGATAATCTTGATCTTTATGCCGTGATGACCCTGTTTCAGAAATCAAAAACTATTGAAGAATTTGAGAAAAACTTAAATCTAGAGAAAACAGGAATCAATAACTTAGATTTGAATCTGGATAAAAAAGTAGACTTCATAAAAGTGATTACAAAGAAAAATGGCAATTCGTTTACTTTTATTCTTCAAGTTGCTGTAAACAAAAATGAAAATCAGGACGTTGCTGTTATTTTGGTCGATAAAGACAAAAACGGAAAAGTAAAAATGCAGATTGTGGGCGATGAACTGCTGTATGGAAAAGATTATGTTATTGAACCAGTAAGCAAATCGTCACCAGCAAAAACAGCAAATCCCGCATATGCTGGAGACGATCCCGTTCAAAGCTCGCCAGCTGTAACAGCGGTTGTGGTAGAAACCGTTCCAATTGTACAATATGTGTATTCTCCAGCGTATGTACCATATTATCCACCTTATTACTACGGATTTTATCCGCCTTATTTCGCTGCTTTTACAGTGCTAGCAGTAGGAATTTATCGTCATAACCATTATTACCATCATCATGGTTATCATGGCGGACATTATCATGGCGGAAACAATGTATATATTAATAACAGAAACAGTTTTAATAATTACAACAATAATAAAATGCGTTCTAATACGGTGCGAGACAATTCTGCCAATAACAGATATAATAATAATCGAGGCAACTCGCGACCATCAGCAGGAAACACCAATCGCGCAGGAAATACGAGCGCTGCAGGAAGAACCCGTCAGAGCGCATCGCCAAGTGCGGGGACTTCAAATCTCAATAGAGGAAGCTCTTCAGGATCTAATTTTAATAGAGGAGGAGGTTCTTCATCAAGGCCAAGCGCAGGACAAATGGGAGGCGGTTCTCGCGGCAGTTTCGGAGGCGGTGGAGGCTTCGGCGGAGGTGGCGGAAGAAGAAGATAAACGGCGTTTGTTATAATGTTTCATCAGAAAAAATGCGTAAGTTCTTTTGGGTTTACGCATTTTTGGTTTTTATATCTGATGAAGTCATGTTTAAAAATACAAACAAGATTTTTAGAGCAATTCATTCCGTAGGAATGTCTCGTTGGTAGAATTTAAATGTGAACGATGATTACACGTTCCGTAGGAACGTTTGATAAATTGAACGTATTTTTTATTTCCCTAAAATCAGGTGTCCCTACAGGACACAATGCGAATAATATTATTTTTTCTACCGACGAGATATTCCTAGCGGAATATTAACAATTGTTATCATATAAGATAACCGATTAGTGAAAATATATTATGACATTTGAATTAGTGAAAATGACATAAAATTGAAAGAATGGAAACGGCAGAAATAGAGAAAGTAAAATATCTAAAAAAACAATCGGCTCAATATTTAAATATTTTAAAATCGGCTAATAAAGGTTACTATGCAGAACTCAAGGTTTTAAATTACTCCGAATTAGGTTGTGTAATAACAAACATGTTAAAGCTTTGCATTTTGGCATTAGAAAATGATAATTATAAAAAGCCTTTAATAGATGTTGGATTGGTTTTAGAACAAGCGCTTCAATTATTTCCAACCGATGAAATGGAGCTTTTGGATATTATAAATGAAATGCGGACTAAAGAACTTTGCGATGAGGTGAAATAATAAAAAAAGCTCCAGATTTCTCTAGAGCTTTCACCTTTATAATATTATATTTTATTTAACCTCAACAGCCTCAGGAAATTTCCATGTGCCATTAAGTATTTCTTTATGCGGACGATAAAGTCTAACCCAATAATTCCAGCCATCAGTAACGGGAATACAATTTGGTGTTTTTCCGTCACAGCCCCCAAACTGTATGGTGATTGATCCGTCGGCATCTTTTTTTGCCGTAATATTGTTTAAAGTATACATATTCAGATCGTTTTTCTCAAAATAACCCGTTTTATTGTATACACTAACAGACCAAAAACCATCGACTGGAACATTCTTTATTTTAAGTTTATAAACTGTTTTCCCATCATTTTTTTTCGGATTTACAGAAAGATATAAGGCATCTTTTTCAGGATTTCCGCCCCAACCTGTAGCGCTTCCAAGCAAATGACGGGTTTCGTCGACTTTTCCCCTTGGGCCAAACATTCCTTTGGTGTCAGACAATTTTTTGGAAACTTCAATTAAAGAATCGCGAACTTTTTTCTGACTCATCTGATCCCAATTTGGAATATCAAATGTTCCTTTTTCTTTCTGGTCAATTTTAATGGCGTCTTGAAGACCCGTTACAACAGGAAGATCTTTAGGATTATTTGGATCAATAAATGTTCGTATAGCCAACATCAAATAGCGTGTGCCGACTTTTTCCTTGGTAAAAGTAAAAGTTCCAGGCGCATAATATGTTTCAGAATATTGATCTTCGTCGATTGTCTGCATAGACATAAAACGTTTCCCTGGGTTGGGAAGCGTTATGGTTACAGATCCTGCATCGAGATCAAAAACGCCAGAAGAATACAAAACATCACGATTGGCACGAATAACAGTCTGTTTTTCAATTGGCATAAGCGTTCTGTAATGATGCATGTTTCCAACACCGCCCGATTCTTTTACAGAAGTTGAAAAATAAACATCGGTTTCTGCACGGTTGAAATTTGCTGCGGTTACAGCAACGCTATTTTTCTGAGCCAAAGAATCTGTTTTTACAGCAGTAGAATCTTTTAAGGTTTCTGAATCGCTGTTTGATTTTTCTTTTTTGCAAGCCGTTAATGCTAAAAGGGCAATAACAAAAAAAGCGGTTAAATTTTTCATAATCGGGTGGTTTTATTTCATATAAGATTTTTTTTTGATTTTAAAATTAGAGTTTAAAAGAAAAACTACACTTCTTTGGATGGCAAAAATGGTTGCAAATTATAAGTTGCAACCATTTTGAAATAAATTACGCTAAATGGAAGGAAACAAAAAAAGCCCCAGATTTCTCTGAGGCTTATAAAATTTTAAAAATACTTCTAGAAGTTAGTATTGATTTTTTTCGAACGGTCAGCAATATAAGAGATCAACCAGATTACTTGTCCTTCTTTTACAAAGTAAATTTTCTTTGTTGCGTAGTCTGGAATACTTTCAAGACAAGTTACAAGAATATTGTTTGCAGAAATCAAATATTTTTGATCGTATGTGCTTAAAACTCTCGCCGCTTCTTTGTTTGTTTTTGCAAGGTTTGTAAACTTACCGAAGTTGTTTTTAAGAATAGCATCATAATCGATAACATCCTGAAGAGTTAAAGAAACGTAATGCTCTTTATTAACAGTTTCATCATAAAAAAGAGTAGAAAATGCCCAAACAGCACCACCAGATAAGTATAACTTATCCTTTTTTGCTAAAGGAGGATTTGCATCAAATAACTCTTTAGTTTTTTTACGTAGAATTACATTATAGTCAAAAGACTTTTCTTGATAAGTCGACATATCGTTAACCTGACTTTTGTTTACCACTGTTTTTTCTACAGCATCAGTAAGCGTCATGGTTCCGAAACTAAGTTCTAACGGAACAAATTCTAATTTACCGTCTTTAAGTTCGTCGATATAACCTCCTTTTGTAGTTTGAGCACCAATATCAAGAAGGAAAGCATTAGCAAAATCAACAGGAGGAATAGCGCCTTTTACAAGTGTTTTTGCTTCTTCGTTAACATCTAAAACCTCTAATTGTTTTCCAGTTAAAAGAGCAATTTTGTTTTTAAGAACATCTAAGTTGCGAGCAGATGCAAAAACAGGAGCTGCTACAATAAAGATGTTTTCTTCAAGAAGTTTATTTTCGGCTCTAATTTTCTGTAATTGGTTGGTAACCGTTACAGTAGTTTTAGTGATATCTTCTTGAGTAAGTTCGCCATTAGCAGTAATATGATCAGCAAATGGAATTCTTTCGGTCCAGAAAGAAAGTATTTTGTAATCTGCTTTTCTGATGTTGTTTACATCAATAACAGAAACTTTTATGGCTCTGCGGCCGATTTCGATTCCAGCATAAACACTTTTTTGAGAAAATGCAGTGACAGAAAAAATTAATGTTAAAAGGGTAAAAAATAAGAATTTGGGGTTGTGTTTTTTAAGCATTGTGTTGAATTGTAGTTATAATATAATTTTTTTTAATGGATTACAAAGTTGCTTTTTTGTGATATTGGTATGAAAATCATAATTTTAGAATGAAAACAAATGGTTTCATTACGGAATTGCGAATTTAAGAAAACATTTAATAATATAAAATCAGTTAATACGAAAACATGATATTAAATTATTGTAAAGAAATAACGGGGTTTATTTCAATAAAGTATATTTATAAAAAAAGCTTCAGATTTCTCTAAATTTATTGATCGACGAATTAGGAATTATCTATATTTGGTTGATTATGCATAGAACTTTTCATGTAGATATGTGAGCAACTGTTGATTTAAAGAAAATATATGATAGAGAATGAGACCGAATTGATTCGGATCAAGTTATTGGAAAATTCAATTCGTTTGTTTTCCGATTTTATGAGTGTATTGTCAGACGGATATAACCCGACAATGCTTGATATAAAAGTTAGTACTGATAAAAGATTAACTGATCAAGATCGATTTGTATTTTCCTCTCCAAACAATTTGGGTACAGAATTTTTTTTCCTTAACAAGATTCAGCCAACAAGAAAAGATATTGCTAACATCAGAGAGAGAATAAATGAGAATTTTTCATGGTGTCTTAATCATTTAGCAACATTCAACAACGCGCCTGATATATTCAGAAGCAATTATCATATTGACAATCTAAGTCAATTAGTAGAAAAAGTAAAAACACACATTTTTGATCTAATTGACTTATGGGATGTAATTAGTTATGAATACTTGATTGATACTAACGATGGGAGTTTGGTTAGAGTTCTTTTTATCCATTCTGACAATAAATCATTGATTTTAGATTTTGGAAATTATATTCACTGAGAGGCTCTCTTTGCCGATTCGAGTGTTAGTTTGTATAAGAACAAAAAAGCTCCAGATTTCTCTGAAGCTGTATTTACATCTAGGAATGATAAAAAGAAGTTTCTATTTTTCTACTCTTTTGAAGTCTAAATCTTGAAAATCAAAACTAAAATCAATGTTTGGCGAAATGCCTTTCATTTTAATAGATTGGGCTTTACCTGTTTCATCAAGCGAAAACAGAACTAGCGCATCACATTCCATGGCTTGGTATTCCCATTTTACTGCAAATGTATTGGCGTTATAGAAAGCCATTGGTCCATTTAACTTTGGTGATCGAAGACATTTAATCCATAACTGTTTATTTTTTAAAAACACTTCTGCTTTTCCAAACCATTTATCTTCGTAAATGCCAACAAAGTCTTCGTTTTTTATTTTGACATTTTTTACAGATTCTACCTTCTTCCATACGTTTTTAGTCACGTCATCACCTGTAGTTTTGTCCTCGCTCATCCATTGGACTAATTTATCTGTCCAGCCATAATCATCAAGGCCTAAATAACTGTCTTCAATAGTATTTGATACAGCAGTAAAAAGACCGCCACCGCCATTTTCAGTATTCGTTAGAATCACAATTCCTAAGTTTAGATCAGGAAATAGGGTTACTTTAGACAGCATTCCTGGCAGACCGCCTGTGTGTTCTACTTTAAGATTTCCTTTTGAATCTGATATGAACCATCCTAAACCGTAACCATTAAAATGAGAGTTGTATCTCGGATCAGAATCGGTATTCATGATGGTATGCAGACGCCACATTTCGTCATGATTTTTTATAGAAAATAAAGATGATTTTAGATCTTCTCCATATTTGCCTTTATTTAATTGTGTAATCATCCATTTTGACATATCGGCAACGTTGGAGTAAATACCTCCAGCGGCACTTGCTATACCTATATCATAAGCATCAACGGTTTTTATTGTTCCCGAAGTTGAAGAATGCGGAACGGCAAGATTTGTTTTGTCTTTCAGCAGGCTTCCAACAAAAGTATGGTTCATCTGTAAAGGAACTATAATTCTTTGCTGTACAAATTGCTCATAACTCTGACCGCTGACTTTTGCTATTATTTCCCCAGCAATTATATAAAGTAAATTATCATAATCAAATTTGGTTCTAAAGGCAGAAACAGGTTTGAAATGCTGAAAACTTTTTGTTACATCTTGTATGGTAAAGTTGGATCCGTCAGGAAAAAACATCAAATCACCAACACCTAATCCAAGTCCGCTGCGATGCGTTACTAAATCTTGAATATTAAAATTCTCTGTAACATAATCGTTATACATTTTAAATTCAGGCAAATAATCTTTAACCTTATCCGTCCATTTCAATTTGCCTTCGTCTTCTAAAATTGACAGCGCGGCTGTTGTAAAAGCTTTTGTATTAGATGCAATTTGAAAATTGGTGTATTCGTCTACTGCTTTTTTGGCTTCAATAGAATTAATGCCATATCCTTTAGAATGGATTATTTTCCCATCTTTAACTACTGCAATTGAGGCACCTGCAACTTTAAATCTTTGTAGAGCATTAAGCATTAAGGAATCGATTTTTGCAGAAGATAATTGAGCAAATGATGCAGAAGAAACAAAACAAATAAAAAATAATAAGGCGAAACGAATTCTCTTTTTTTTCATATTAATTTGATTTTTGGACTCATGTAAAAACAATAAAAAGAGTATCGATATCTTTAAATTATTGCTCATAATGTATTTAGTGATAACGAATATAAGAAATATCTTTAATCAAGATAATGGAGTGATTGCCAAATCAACAAAAATAATAGGAAGTTATTTTTTTAGAGACAATAAATGAATTTGGACTTTTGAACAAAGTTACGGATTGAAATATTTTGGAAATTTGTATCAGATAAAAATGAGGAGAAAATGGAATCCAAAAAAGATCAAACTCTTTCAGAGTCAAAGGTTATGCAGAACTTCTATTTGGGAGATAATGTTGAAGGCGAAGCTTTTGTGTCCGATCACATCTTTAGTTATATCATAAGTGGCAGACACGATGTATGGATAGGACATAAGAAATATACTTTTAGTGCTGGTGATTACCGCTTCTTTAGAAGAAATCAATTAACAAAATCGATTAAGCATACAGAGGCTGACGGATTCAAGTCAATAGCTATTCATTTTGACCAAAATACTCTTAAAGTAATTTCGAAAGAAATGGGTTTTAAATCAGAAAGATTTCATGGTGAAGGAGTGAAAATTATTAAGGCAAATAGCATGTTGAAAAAATCTATAGCTCTATTCAGTGAATATGCCCAAAGAAAAGAGGTTGACAGTGAAGCTTTACGAATTAAAATTAAAGAACTGGTTTTAATACTTGCAGATATTGATTCTGAAATTAAGCAAATGCTGTTTGAATTTAACGAGCCAGGAAAACTGGATTTAGAAGGGTTTATGAATGGTCATTATAGATACAATGTTCCGTTGGAAAAATTTGCTTTCCTCACTGGGCGCAGTTTGTCAGGCTTCAAAAGAGATTTTGCGAAATTATTTAAGGTTACTCCAAGCAGATGGCTTACTAAAAAACGGCTTTCTGAAGCAAAATATTTAATAGAAAATTGCAAGCAGCGCCCAAGCGATATCTACTTAGAAATTGGCTTTGCTAATATGTCTCATTTCTCTTATGCCTATAAGAAAGAATTTGGAATGTCTCCTTTACAAAAAAAATAAGAACAACTAATTTACAGATAAAAATGGATTTAAAATTAAAAGGAAAAAGAGCGCTTGTAACGGGTTCGAGTTCGGGACTTGGCGAATCAATAGTTAAAATGTTGGCAAATGAAGGAGCGACCGTTATAGTTCATGGTAGAAATGAAGATCGTGCCAATGTCGTGTGTCAGGAAATTATCGATAATGGTGGAAGTGCAGAAATAGCTTTAGGAGATCTTAGTACCGATAAAGGAGCTGATGAGGTTGCTTCTGCAGCGCTTAAAAATGGTCAAATTGATATTTTAATTAATAACGCTGGTGCAACATCGCATAAATCTTGGGGTGAGGCAACAACAGATGATTGGTCTGATATTTATAACAACAATGTCGTTTCTTATGTAAGAATGATTCAGCGTATAGTGCCACAGATGAAAACATTAGGTTGGGGGCGAGTTATTCATATTGGTGGAGGGCTAGGCATACAGCCTATTAAAGAACAACCACATTACAATGCAACTCTCGCGGCGAGACATAATCTTTCCATCTCACTTGCGAGATCATTGCAAGAAACCGGAATAACTTCAAATATTGTATCTCCTGGAGCAATTATAAACCCTATGGTTGAAGATTGGCTTGTAAATGCTGCACCGAAGTTTAACTGGGGAACAGATTTAGAAGAAATAAAATCTAAAGCTGTTCAGCAATTAATTCCTAACGATACTGGGCGTTTTGGAGAGCCTGAGGAAGTCGCAGGAACAGTTGCATATCTCTGTAGTACTTATGCTAATTATATTAGCGGAGCTACCATTAGGGTAGATGGCGGTACCATTAAATGCATGTAAAATATATAGAAATCTATACCATTAGTACTATTGAATTTATTCAAGCAAAAAAGCTTCGGAGAAATCTGAAGCTTTTTTTGTAGCAAGCATTATTATGGTGTACGGGATACCGTAAAAAACTTACAAGAAATTACGTTAAATTGCACATAATAATTTTTAGCATCATTTTTAAATGAAAATAATACAGAGTTTTTGGTCTGGAAATTTAAATGATTTAACCTGCAATTATGGCTGGATTTCTTATAAATATAATTGGCTGAGCTGGATTTTAAGCAGTCATCAATTAGTTAAATTTCATGAAGAAGTTGAACTGTATACAGATCGTTTTGGATATGAAATTTTAATTGAAAAATTGAATTTGCCTTACACCAAAGTTCATGTAGTTTTAGATGATTTAAATAATTATCCTAAAGATTTATGGGCTGTTTCTAAAATTAAAGTTTACCAGATGCAGAACGAACCTTTTTTGCACGTTGATGGAGATGTTTTTGTATGGGAATCTTTGGATGCTAAATTTAAAAATGCCGCTGTGCTTACTCAAAATTTAGAAATTACCGCCGATAATTATATTAAAATGTGGAATAAAATTTCATCAGAACTCCTGTATATGCCAGTTGAAATGGAGAAGTACCATAAGGCACCCAATAATTTTGCTTGCAATATGGGGGTTGTGGGAGGAAATGACATAGATTTTTTTAGGCAGTACTCCAAGACGAGCATTGATTTTTTAGATAAAAATATAGCTGCATCATCAAAAATTAACTGTCTTAATTTTAATTTGTTTTTTGAACAGATTTTGTTTTATCAATGTGCTCAAAATATGGGAGTAAAGCTTGATTTTTTGTTTGATGAAATATATAATGATGGTTATTATGATGGCTTCGCTGAGTTTCAGGATGTGCCCGAAAAGAAATACTTACACTTACTGGGAGAATATAAAAGAAACCCAGCCGTATGCAAAGCGATGGAAGTTTATGTTATGAGAAACTATCCCGAATGTTACTCAAAAATGTCTGCCTTAATTAATGAAGCGGTAGGAAATCAAAATGAAATTGAATTTCTTAATAAAGAGAAGGTAGCAGAATTGATTTCGAATTTTGATTATGAGCTGAAAAATAAAAAGTTTCTTGCCGACAATTATCTATTGAAAAGAGATCTATATACCGAAGCTTTATCAAATTATTTTAAAAGGTTAGTAGACAAAGAAGATTTTAATATCGTGCTGCTAAAAGGTTTTGAAGTCGTTACAGGTCAAGAGGAGGAAGAAGCATCTTTTATAGAAATAAAAGAACTTAATGAAGTGTCTAAAAAATATGAATTGGATGATTTAGATGAAATTGCTCTGTCTAAAATTGAGGCCGGAATCCGATATTCAGATTTTATTTCTGAAATGTTGATTCATTTCGATTACGATTCAGAAGCGTCAAAAAAAGATATTCTGGTTTTGTTAAACACTAAACTGACCAATTATATTGTTTTGAAAATAATTGCTATTTATAAATAATTTTATAAGAAAATAATAAAATAGTATTGTTAGATATTTTTATTATCTATTGTTTTTATTGAGGTTTTTCGGGTTTTTGTGTGTTGTAAAATAATTATAAATGTTAAATTTTTATATAAATGTGGTTTTCCGTAAGGAAATATCGTTGTAAAAAGCAATATTTGTGAATAGGGTTGTGGTTTTATGAATGCAAACCCATAGGAAGTCTATGGTAGGTTTAATTCTGTAGTTTTTAAAAAATATTTAAGTTCAGCAATATTATATTCATTTCTAATGAGATAATATTTGAGCAAGGTGATTTGGTTTCATTTTAAAATAAATAAAATAAATAAAATAAATAAAATAAATAAAATAAATAAAATAAATAAAATAAAAGTCCTGCGCAGGAATTGACAGAGATTCCAAATGTCTTTAAATTATTGGAAAATATTAATCAATTTAAATTATTAAGTTATGTTCAAAAAAACCGCAAAAAACACAGAAATTAAAAAATTTACACCAAGTGATGTACAAAAATTGACTGAAAAAGAGTTAAAACAAACTATGGGAGGTTATCAATATCCTAATCTATGCTATGATTATGAATCAGGTAAATATTATAAGTGTTAATTAACCAACTTGTAATATAATAACAATTGACTAAACTGCTGATATAATTGTCAGCAGTTTTTATAGTGGTCTAGTCAAGAAATTGCTACAGATGTATATTAAAAAGAGTATTATATGAGGTTTTTAAAAAGTAATTTGTTTTATGTTTTGGTTGCAGCTTTTGCGACTCTATTGTTTTTACTTTATGTTTTTAATAAAGGGGAGATTTTTGGTAGAGCATTGGCAAATTAGTATTTTGGACTGGGAATAATTAAATTTTCTATAAGTGAATTTGTGTTTTGCTTGTATGGTTAAAAATGAAAAAAAAAGAATCTTTTATTGATAATCTTCTTTTAGGTAAGAAACATAAAAAACTATTTGTAATAATTTATGTTAGTATTCTGTTTACCCTAATGTTTTATTTTTTCGGAAAAATTTTTGGAGATGCCCTTTATTTTGCAACTCATTAGAAAATAAATGATTAATGGATACACTTTATTAAATGATTTCAAAAATAAAAAATATTGCATTTAGGCTTAGGCAGTGGGAACTAATATTGATTATAATTCTTCTAAATTTTTTAAATAATTACCTCTTTTCTGTTATTTCAAATCTCTTCGATATTTCTTTAAATAAAGGTTTTAATGATCATTATACAATTAAAGAAAAAATAGTTTTATTTGTTGTAGCTGCTCCTTTCATTGAGACTTTACTATTTCAGTACGCTGTTATTGAAATTTTGAAAAGTATAAAAATGAAATTAAAATATTGTTGCTTTTTATCAGCCTTTATTTTTGCATCATTCCATCTATATAATATTTTTTATTTTTTGTATTCCTTTGTAGGAGGATTTTTGTTCGCTTTTTTATATGTAAGGGGCAAGAATCAAAAAAATGCAATATTATTGCCATTAGTGGCGCACATAATCTATAATGGATTAGTTTTTATTAGCAAATTTTATTTTGCTTAATAGGATTGTCAAAAGGGTTTTTTATTTTAAAAATATTTTGGGTAGAACTGAAAGAATGTAAGTTGATTTTAAATTTAAAATAACTCGTTAGATTGTCTTGAAGTATTATAGCGTTTTAACTTATGTATCTTAATTTTTCATCCTTTTTTGCTTGCACACCCCATACATATTAAGTATAAAAAGTATCAATCAAGTTTAAAGTGCTTTGATAGTTGGTGTGTAAAAGTTATGTTATTTAAAATGAGTAAGTTGTATATTGGCTTGATCAAGAAAATTGATAATCAGAAACTGGCAAAAAATCATGAAAAAAGAATTTCTAACAATAAAAACCGAAAGACTTTTGCTGCGACAATTTGCAGATAGTGATCTTGAAAATGTTTTCAAAGGACTTTCGCATCCGGAAGTTATTAAATATTATGGAGTGAGTTTTCAAACATTGGAAGCAACAAAAGAACAAATGTCTTTTTTTGCTGATCTTGAAAAAAACGATACGGGCATTTGGTTTGCTATTTGCTCCGCTGATAATAAAACATTTTACGGAGCGGCTGGCTTAAATAATTTAAGTAAAGAACATAAAAAAGCAGAAATCGGTTTTTGGTTAATTCCAGATTTTTGGGGACATGGAATTATCAAAGAAGCAATACCGTTAATTTGTAATTATGCATTTGATAATTTAAGACTTAACAGAATTGAAGGATTTGTTGAGACAGAAAATAAGAATTGTAAAAGCCTAATGGGCAAACTTGACTTTCAGTACGAAGGAACTATGAAAGAATGTGAAATTAAAAATGGCAAGTTTATAAGTCTTGATATTTATCGTAAGTTTTCAAGTGTGTATATTGTAGAGAAACTATAATATTTATCACATATATCTACCTTAATTTAGATAGCTTTGTATGTTTTGTTATACAAATAGGCAGTGCGTTATTTTGACTCAAAAACTACTAAAATGAAAAAACTCATTTTGTTTATATTTTTATGCTCGTTTCAAATGTATGGGCAGAATGTTGATTTAGAAAAAACTCTAAATTTAATAATCACAGAAATTACAATGGGCAATTTTAAATATATAAATCTTGCAGATGAAAACTTAATTGAAAAAGAATTTGACTATAGTATTCAAAATTATCAAAAAAGAGAAATATTCCAAAAAGATTCCCTTTTTCCGATTGAACTAATAACGAAGCCAAAAGAAGAAAAAGAAAGAATAAATTGGAGAACTTTTAAATTGAAGAACTGTAAAATATATGCTGAAAATGATTGTATAAATATTGTTAGAAATTCAAGACATATAATTGAAGTAAAAAACAAATCAGAATATGATAGTATCCTAAATTTAAACATTCCAAATGCAATTGTTGTAATAGTAAATCCTAAATGGGGCAAAGATAAAACCAGATTAGAAATAAGAAAAGCTACTGAGAAAACACAAAATATAGATAAAAACATTGAAGATCAGTTTTATTTCAGTTTTTCGATTCCTGCTTTTTCTGAAGATAAAAAGTACTTCAGAATTGCAATTTATAAAGGGAAGGAAAATAGGGGAGAAGGTAGCTCAAAGATATTTAAAATCGAAAATGAAACTCTGAAAGAGGTATTTGAATACAATCGATGGAAAACAGAAGTTTCAACTGTAAATTAAAAACAACGCACAACGTTTAATGAAACAGATTTTAATCTAAATAAGAAATGGTTTATCCTTTTGAAAAAATGGAACTTTTTCAAGATCATTTCATGCCAGTAGTTAGGATTTTATCTGCCAATAGCATAAGTTATTCCTCCAAGTAAATGCTGTACAAAAAGAGGATCATTGTAACTTTCAGCGCTGTGTCCTAAAGCAGTGTAAAATACTCTGCCACCATCATATTCGTGATACCATGCCAAAGGATGATTATCGCCATGTTTACCACCTTTATATGAAGATTCATCAATTTTTATAAGCACATTTACGTTTGGGTTTAAATATTTAAAATTGTACCATTCATCTTTTCTTTCCCAAATTGCTGGAAGATGTTTTGTAGAGGGATGTTCGTTATTTACAATTATAAGTTTAGCATTCTGCAGTTCAGGATGCCCTTCAAAAATTCCGCCGATCATTTGCGTATACCAAGACCAGTCTGGTTCACAGTTTGTCGCCGAATGAATGCCTGCAAAACCATTTCCATTTTCTATGAATTTTTGTAAAGCCAATTTTTGATTTTCACCTAAAACATGACCTGAGGCACTTAAAAATATAACAGCTTTGTATTGTTTTAAATTTTTTGAATTAATTGCCAGAGAATCTTCAGTAGCATCTACAATAAAATGATTTTCTTGCCCCAGTTTTTTTATCGCTGCAATTCCGGCGGGAATGCTTTCATGTCTGAAGCCATTAGTTTTAGAAAAAATTAGTACTTTTTTGGTTTTATAAGAAGTGCTTTGTTCTTTGTTGTTGATATGAAAAGAAACTAGAAAATAGCTTGTTAGCAGAATGAAGCTGAATAAAAATGATTTTTTTATTGAAAACAGGTGGTTCATTTTATATGATTTTATTTTGGGAAGATAGAAAAAAAATATTTCTGTTGAGTGTGTTTTCTAGGCTATTACAAAATAGCTCGTTTTAAATAATCTATATAAGTTACTATTGATATTACTGCTGTTGACAATTGAAAAGCTTCATAAATGTCTAGAAATTTGCGTTTTGGAAAAAAATCAGATATTTGATGTATAAAATCTCATTAGCAATTATTTTATAAATAGGTAATTATAATAATATGAACTATCAAAATATTGTTCCCGAAGACTCTATTTCGCTTTTTGTGAAAAACATATGGGTGTTTGAAAATGGAGATAAAAATATACATACAACATTACCTTTTTTTGCAGACGGCTGTCCAGGTTTGATGTTTCAGCAAACCGATCACGGATTGGTTGTAAAGCCTCACGATAAAAAGATGCCAGAAGTTTTTCTATATGGCCAAACAATTCTACCAATTGAGCTTGAGATTTCGGGCGCGTTTCTTATTATCGTTTTTCAGCTCTATCCCTATGTTTTGAAGACATTTTTCGATATACAGCCTCTGAGTATAAACGATAACTGCTATTACTTTGATGATACTGAAGAAGATATAAAGTGGCTCAAAAAACAATTGGAATTGAGTGAAAGCATAAAAGATAAAATTGAAATTATATCAAAATTGCTTTTACGGTATTTTGAAAAGAAAAAGGAAAACCTTGATTTTGAAATACGGCAAGGTATAGAATACATTTTTCAAACAAAAGGTCAAGAAAGTATCCGCTCGATTGCTAGTAAATTAAAGTTCAATATTCGCACCTTTGAGCGAAGATTTCTGACTGAAACAGGACTTACTCCTAAACAGTTTGCTAAGATTATCCAATTTCAAGCCTCATTGGATCAATTGACGGTTAAAGATTATGAAAAACATACCGACATTGTATATGAAAATGGGTTTTCAGATCAATCTCATTTTATAAAAGTTTTTAAGGCTTTTACTGGTAAAACTCCAAAATCATTTGAGAAATAATTATCACTGTCGCTTTTATTCTATTTTAGAACATTTATCTATTGGAATTTTGTATCACTAATCTTAAAAATTGATACAAAATGAAAGTAATAATCTTTGGAGCCACGGGTACAGTTGGCATTGAAATCGTAAAACAAGCATTAAAAAATGGTGATGAAGTAACAGCTTTTGTTCGTGATCCGCAAAAACTGCAAACTATTTCTCATCCTAACCTTCATATTCATGTAGGTGATGTTTTGAGTTTGAATGATGTTGAAAACGCGTTGCATGGTCAAGAAGCAGTTTTTTGTGCCTTAGGCGATGGTAGAAAAGGCAAAATACGTGCAGAAGGAACAAAAAAAATTATTGAAGCCATGAGAAAAAAAGGATTAAATAGGTTGATTTGCCAAACGACGCTCGGCTTGGGCGAAAGCTATGGAAATCTTAATTTTATCTGGAAACATGTTATGTTCGGGATGTTGCTAAAAAAAGCATTTCAAGACCATAAATTGCAAGAAAAATATATTTTGGACAGTAATTTGGATTATACAATTGTTAGGCCTAGTGCTTTTACAGATGACCAAATTACCAATACGTATCGCATAGGTTTTGACGGAAGTTTTAAAAAACTCAATCTAAAAATTGCCCGTAAGGAAGTTGCCGATTTTATGATACGTCAACTAAATACCAATGAATATTTAAAAAGAACCGTTAGTATTTCCAATTAAAATGAAAGCATCAAATATTCTACTAATTATAACGGCAACGACAACAGCATTAATGGCTGGGCTTTTCTTTTCATACTCGATTTCGGTGAGTTTGGGATTAGGAAAACTAAACGATAAGGAATTTCTAAATGCCATGCAGAACATCAATCGAGAGATTCAGAATATACCATTTTTCATTTGTTTTTTCGGAACGTTGATTATGCTCCCAATTACCAGTTTTCTGCACTACAAAAAAACGTCGTTTCTGTTGCTCTTGACAGCTACATTATTTTATTCACTTGGTGTGTTTGCTGTAACCGTGTTTGTAAATGTTCCTCTGAATAATACCCTGGAGTTGTTTGATCTTACAAGTGCCTCAAACACAAGTGTGAGGCAAATGAGAAATATCTTCGAAGACCGCTGGAATTTTTGGAACAATATAAGATCTTTATCTTCCTTATGCAGCGTGTTTTTCATTATTTTGGCCTGTGTTTATAGTGGACATAAATTAAAGAGTAATTGATGCTAAATATAAAATAGGCTTGGTATAAACAAAAAAAACACCACTTGTAGAAGTGGTGTTTTACTTAGTAGCCCTAACGGGACAATTTTCGAACCGCTTTTGTGATGATTTAAAAAGGATGAACAGCTTGTGAATTTTAGAATGTTTGCTATAGTGTTAACTTAAGAGAATTCGTTTTTTCATACTTTAAAGTTTTATAATATCTGTATAGATGATCATAGATAATTAGCTCATACATTCTTTGTTTAGACGTATATTGCCTGTTAATCATCATGTGGATATGGCTAGCTAAAAAGCTATAAAGATCAATTTGGATTGCATTTTTTATTTCTAATGCCTTTTCTGCGATTTGAATTTGTTTTTCTTCAATGATTTCGAAAAAATCAAGAAAATCTTTTTTAGTTTCTTCTCTTAAAAAGCATCCAAGTTCGCCAACGATCTCTCTGTATTTTTTATCAAGTTCTTTTTTTAATATTTTATCTGCCCCAAATTCTTCTTTAAAAGATTGCTGCAATCTATCCATTAAATTATACTTATCTAAAATCGACAAAGAAAAAGAATTTAAAAAAGAATCAATAGAACAGAAACTGAACAACAGTTCCATTTCTTTTTTGGCAAATGTTTTTTTTAGCGAAAGATATTGAATCGCCAATTCACTATCCTTCCAAAACAAAAATTCAGAACCTTCAATAGTGGTTTGACCGTATCTTTCCAGTTCTCTTTTATAAGTATCGGTTTGAATTTGCCATGCCAAATTTTCTTGGAGTAATTCATTTATCGGACGATAAAGCATTTGAATTATTTTTGCTAAATCCTTTCTGTTTTCTACCAGAAATCGGATTCTAAAATGTGTGTCAGTATCCTTGTATCGAATAAAGAACCATTTTTGGATGATTTTTTTCTTTTTTAATTGTAAAATAGCAGGATATAGTTTTTCTAGTAAAACCAAATCAGTTGTTTGAACTCATGTATAAATTTTATAATACAGCCATTCACTTCCTAAACAAAAATTTCTCTGCATTATTCTTGCTGTTTGAAAAAGGATACTATAAATTGATTGGTAAAGCCTTCTCCTGCACTGTTTTTTACAATAGATTCGCCAGCAAATAGAAATTCTTCTAAAACAATTTTGTCTCTATTTCTAACTGACTTTAAAAACAATTGAATTCCAATTTCTGTTTGAAAATCTAATAACAAGGTATTGTCAGAATTAACCCAATTAACGAGACATGGAATATCTTTGCTGATTCTCCAATTTGAGAATGCTTCAAACAAATCTTTGCCACTTAATTTTAAAAAGGAAGCTGTTTCTTCTTTAGTAATTATCCATTTTGCTTTTGAAAGTATAATTTCGTTGTATTCAACTCTAGGAAAGTAATTATAATGTGATTCTAAAATTCCCCAATTAAAACTAAATATTGGCTTTATGTTTTGTGCCTGTAAGTCGCATAAAAAATGATATACCGGCAAAGAATTATTGTAAAAGTTGTGAGCGTTTGAGAGACAAGGAATAATTTCTTTATCATGTTTCTTAGAACGTAATGTAATTTTATTGTTTCTAATGGACACAAACAAATCATTTAAATCGATAGTGTTTTTCTTTTCAATACCTGAATTTGCCAAATAGGCAATTTCATGATTTCTTAAAACAGGTCTCCGTAAAATATTTCCCGTTCTGGACTGAGGTATATGAACAATTTCAGCTAAAATTTTATCATGGTGATAGTTTTGTTCTTTTTGAATAATTTCTTGGGTCAGCTTATGGATCTCAGAATTTCCATTACAAAATCGCCCCAAAAACTTCGCGGCGCTTATATTCCCTGAAGATTCAATGGTTAATTTTTCATTACTGTGAATTTCAATCAGTGCTGAAAATGTGACGGGAGTATAATCAAAATTAGCATCAAAATCAGGAAAATCGCTTTCTGATAACTCTATTTTTATTTGATTTTTTGAAAGACATTCTTGAAGTTTTTTCTCTAAAATAAAATCATAGGTGGTCCAAACTTGATTTTCGTTTTTATCTCTTTTCTGTTTAAAAGAGAAAGTCTCCAGTATTTCGTGCGAATCATTCATATCATGATTTATTGGATAACCTAATCCAGATTCTGTATCTAAAATCGTCATTAACGGCATTTCTTAATATTCATATCTTTTAGAGAATGCTTTAATAAATGCCTTAAGATTATTAAATTCTTTTTTAGGCTGTATGCCATTTAAAAAACGAAGTCCTTTAGTTACTTTTTTTGTAACACTTGCATTTAAACTATTTGATAGAGGGGTTGTGGTTAAATCGGTTTGAAACAGATATTTTTCATCATATTCAAATCCTTCTTCCAATATATTTTGTTTGATTTTTTTGTATTGGTTTTCGGATGGAATTAAAGAAGTATCTAAATCTAAAACTTGTTTATTTATGTTTTTTAAAAATTGATATTCTTTTTTTAGGTCTGGAGCATTTTTTAAAATTGTTAAAACCCTTTCGAATTCATTATTACTGGTTACAGTGGCTTCTATTTCGCTTACTAAAAATTGGAAGTTTATAAGGTGCATTATAAACTCATAGGCTTCTTCCTTTTCAGAGTCATCGTCTGCTAAAACAGAAACCATTGCATCTACAGTTAAGCCTGATTTCGCTTTTAATATTATTTCTTTTAATGCATCAGATTTTCGCAAAGATGTAATACTGTGTTCGCGTTTAGTCTTTATGTATTTGTATTCAATGTATCTGTAAAAATCACCAAATTCATAAATAGAAGAATTAGGATAATATTTTAAGTGAAAAATTGCTGTTTTTCGTTTAGCAATATTTTGAAGTAACGCTACCCAGAATTGCATATCAAATTGAGTAAACCGTTTGTATTTTTCAGGCAAATCTAGTATTACATTAGTTTCAGTATTAATTTCCCCAACAGAACATCCAGCAAACAGCCCAAAAGGTGTGCATCTTGAAGACATTCTTGCAATGTACTTGAGTAAAGTAAATTCTAAAGCTAATTTTTTTTCATTAAAAGAATCAGCTTTAAAAGTCTTCCATTTGTTAAGTTCATTTACTAGTTCTGGCGATGCTAGATTTAACGCTTCTTTGATTAATGCATTTTGGTAAATAGCAATTGCCTTTTCATAATTGTAATTATTGAGAAGATCCAAATAAAATGAAATAGGAAACAAAGGTGTTCTCAGTACAAATTGTGAAAAGGATGAAATTTTAAACTGTGATTTCATTTCTTTTTCTTGCTGACCTTTTCTGCGAGTTGCATTGCATTGTAAACATTTAGAACTTTTCCTGATTTAGATAATTCAGAAAACGGAACTTTTTTGTCTTCAGTTCCTGGCAATATTACGTCTATTGTATAAACAGTCCCTGAATCCATAATGATTTGTTTGACCTGAGCTGCTGTAAGATTTGGATAATAAGACCAAATTATTGCAGCAGTTCCAGATACCATAGGCGCTGAAAATGAAGTTCCAGAATCTGTTTTATATATGTTTCCTGCTCCTGTGGTATAAATATCTTCTCCAGGAGCAAATAAGTCTACATTTTCCTTACCGTAATTAGAGTAATCAGAGACTAATTTTTCTCCTAAATTTTTAGTAGTTGAACCAACATTAATAAAATTATTACAGATCCCTCTAATGCCTTCATAGTTTTGGTCATTAGGGTAGTGAATTACATTGTCTAAATCTTCACTATCGTTTCCTGCACTGTGAACTAAAAGGACATTATGTTCTTCGGCATATTTAAAAGCATCAGATACCCAATCTTTATGCAGTGAAAATTCTTTTCCAAAAGACATATTAATTATTTTGGCTCCATTATCAACGGCATAACGAACTGCCATTGCAATATCTTTATCATGCTCATCTCCAGAAGGAGAAATATTTAGAGGCATAATTTTTATATCTGCAATGCCTTTTATTCCGATATTATTATTTCTGTTAGCTGCAAGAATTCCCGAAACCATAGTATTATGATCTTGAATGGTTCTGACACCTTCTATGGTATTGCTAATCTTATTATTGCCATAACCTTTTTCTAAAATATTTGGGTTGTCACCAATAGAAAGGCGTTCGTTATAATTTACGTTCAGGTTTTTGTTTACTATAGAATCAAGTTGAGTTTGTTGGTCCAATATGTCTTGCAATGAATTTTGATCAACTTCTAAACTAACCATCATATAAGAAATTAGGGCTCCTAAATCTGTATCGCCGTCATCTCTTCTTTGTCGATATCTTTTATCATTTATTTTATATTTTTTATAGAGACTATCCAATTGCTTGTAGGTATAATCTTCTTTAGGGAAAAAATGTTTTAACGTATCTTTCACTAAAGGATAAATAGCAACATTATGATCTAATGATTTTAACCAATTCTTGTAAAATTTGTCTTTTTCTTCAAATTTCTTTAAAGCTCTTTGATATTCATTGTATTTGTATAAATCTTTAGAATCAATTTGAGATTCTGTTTTATATTTAAATAGGGGAGTCCATTCTTGTAGAATGCGGACGTATTCATATCTATTCCAGACTACATAACCGCCACTTTTAGTTCCTGTAAAACTCCATCCATTAATATCATCTAGATAGCCATTCTGATCATCATCAATTGCATTATTTGGAATTTTCTTGTTGTTTATCCAAAACTGTCCTTTTAAATCTTCATGATTTATATCAATTTGAGTATCTATTACAGCTACTATAATATTTTTATTTTCTGGTTTCTTTTTATTTAAACGATACCATTTATCTAGTGAAATACCTGGAATAGTATCTTCTTGGTAATCTTTTTGATACCAATTTTTTAATGACATTGTTTTAGGACTGTTTTCAGAACTTAAAATTCTGTTAGAATTCTTATATTCTTTTGCAGATTTGCAGCTTACAAAAAAGAACAAAAAAATCAAGAAACTATTAATTAACTTCATGCCTATAGAAATGTTTTTTTAGTAAAATTAGATTTTTAGTTTTATGGTTTATTACAAACTTCAGAAGAACCTTTCTTTCCTTTATGATCATTCGTGTCAACAGGGTCATCTCCACCACCAATAATTAAACGTAAGTTTTTTAGTTTAGCTACTTCAAATTTTTCAAGACCAAATTTCTGCACTTCTTTTTTCTCTTTTTTCGTTTTCATTTTGTTGTTTCTTTAATTATGTAAATTTATTATTACAAATGTATAATTCTTATATTATTAAGCTGACAAATAAATTAGTGTACTTGTCGAAATTCAGGAATTTCGAGTTGTTTAAATTGAGTAAAGTGTTGAAGTTTAATATTCTAAATTCATGTAGATGAATCAAGTTCTTTAATGAAATAGGTTGGTTTAATACCTGTTTTTTTGTAAAATGCGGTCGAAAAAGATTCTGCATTGTTAAAACCAAACTCTAAGGCAAGTGCCTGAACCGTATATTTTCTTAGTTTGTTATTTACTTGTAATTGATTTATTGCAAACTCAATTCGTAAATCATTTATATATTGAGTAAATGATTTTTCTTTGTATACATTAACTACTTTTGACACATGTTTACTATTGGATTCAAATGTGGTGGATAACAAGATCCCTAAATAAACTATAACTCATGAGACATATTATTTATTACATCATTTTATCCTTATCGTTGTTTTCTTCATGTAATAATGTAGATTTAAAAACAATGACGGATATCAAAATAAGAGTTTTTAATTTTACGACAAACAATAAGAATTATGAAATATTTAATTCACAAATGATTAAGATTGTAAAAGCAAATGAATCTTATTATATTTATAATTTTGATAAGCATAGTGATACGTTACGTTACTTCTATAGCAATATTTATTTTAATTCTCAGATTTTAAAAAAGATTGATACTAAAGAATTAGTTGTTGATGGAAAAGCTGTATCAATTTCGAAATATTATTATGAAGACAAAAAAAACTATAAAGCTGATCGTTACATCTTCACCAATAATAAAGATGGAATAATATTTATTGAATCGCTTAATTCAGGAAATATGACCGAATTTAATATTAAAAATTTTAGAAAGATTCATAAAGCAATTGCATTAAAGGAATTAAATTTTAAAGATGGACCTTTTGAATTAAAATATGCTAACAGAAATTATAAGGAATTTTTAGATTCATTGCCAGATCATATAAATACGGATAAGGGGAAATAATCAAAATAAGTACTTTCGTGTCCAAGCTCGACAAAGAGTTCTAAAATTGAAAAGTGTGCACTGTCTGACTTTGCGCATTTTTTTATGGAAAATGATAAACTTGCTAAAAGTCTGTCGTTTTTTATTATTGCTTATTAAAAATAAATTGAGCGCAAGTGTATTATCAGTTTTTTTAAAAGTAAACCCCCAGCTCTCCAAAGAGTTCCATATGAAAAGCTGCGCAAATGTCTCTGACTTTGCGCAACTTTTTTCTCCAGTTTTCAATAACAGACCTGGGCTGATCCCAATTATAATATTCCTGGCTGGCAGATTGTTACATCTCCTCAAGCTGGAGACATTGTAGCAATAGCGGCGAAATTTAGGGATGCTTCAGGTCACGTTGCAATTATGATTTCCTCAACAAAATCTATCTACGCAGGAGATTATAAGATTAAGACTTCTGATTTTGGATATAATAAGAGTTATTATGAAAATTATCCAAATAATAATGGATATGTTTACAGAAGATACGTTGGGCTTCCTGCAGTTAATGCCATTCAAACAAATACAAATAATTATTACCGTCAATATCCATAGAAAATGAAAAAGATAATTTTTATAGTTCTTATTTTAATTACTGCTTTTGCTTATTTTTATTTTAAAGATGCTAAAGCTCTTAAAATAGAAAAAAAATATAATATTGTAAATGAAGCCGGTGAGAAAATACCAGCAAGACTATACTATAGAAATGTGGATGTAGAAATTGGGAACAAAATAGAAAACGTATATGAGATAGTGATTTTTTTTGATGAAAAACTTAAAATGAAACTTAACCCTATTGTAGTCATTCCAAAATATAAATTTATTGGATTGATTGAAGGAGGCGAAAGTGGATTTATAAAATTTGGGAATAAAGTTTTTCAATTATCTGATGAGTCAAATAATTTTACAATGTTAGATAATCCTATTTCATTTGATGATCCTCCAATAAAAAAGAAGAATTTTGATGGCAAATTGATCTCTTTTAATAGTTTTGAAGAGTTGAAAGACTATGGACATACTATAATACTCAAAAAGATAAAATAATCCTCAAAATAGATTTGTTTTTCCTTTTTAACCCTCCTGCAAATCAAGAAACGTTAAATAAGTTAATGAAATTGCGAACCTTTAAAGCTTTACTTAAAGCAGCTGGAGGGAAAGTTAGAGTTGATTTTAAAAACTCTTCTTGGTCAGATGATGGAAATGAAGCTTCAGCACAGTATATGACCTTGAGAGAAAGTAAGGGAGAAATTTATACAGGTTCAGATGATGGTTTTATAAATGTCGTTAGGAATATTGCGACTGATTTGGGAAGACCACGTACTATGGAACAATATAATGGTAGATTTGTACCATATAAAATTCATTACATTAATCCGACTATTACAATAAAATAAAATGAGAAAAATTTTGTGTTTACTAGTAATATTTATTACAGCTGGATGTACAGATCAAGCGGATCTAGGAAATGGCTATTATTACCTATCAGAAGATGATGCTTTAGACATTGGTTTGCCTGATGGGGCTATCATTTACAAAAGTGTTGAGAAAAATGTATTTAGTGATATAATATTAAAAGAAACTGTCAAAAATGCTAAATCAGATGATAATTATATCATTGCTTTACAGTTGCCTAAAAATGAGAAAGTGTCAAGATATTTTATAATTGATAAATTTAGCGGCAGAATTTTTGGGCCATTGGATGAGAAATCTTTTAATGAATGGAAATTAAAATTAGGTATCGAGATCAATTTTGACTAACAATCCCGCTCCTTAAAGAGTAGTAAGTTTGAATTGAAAAGCTGCGCAAATGTCACTTTAAACTTTGCGCAATTTTTTTTGGTCTTAGAATTTCTAAACGTAATTAAAGTCTCCGACTTTTTACGATTACTTCTTAAAAAAATATTAAATAAGAAAAATCATTATTTTTGAATGAAAAAATGAAATGAAAGAAGGTTATGCTATTCGAGATCAAAAACTGCCGCATTTTATTACGCCCACAGTTGTAGACTGGATTGATGTTTTTACACGTCAATGTTATCGTGATTGCCAAAACGTTATGTAAACGGGAATATTCATTTAAAAAAGATGTTATTTAATTAAAATAACCTTTGGATTATTTTTTAATAAAACTCAAAAAACATTAATAAAATTGCGGGAGTAGATTTCATGAAACACAAATTACTTTTTATAGTATTATTATTTACCAGATTTGCTTTCTCTCAACAAGAAGCAGGTAATTGGTATTTTGGTAGGAATGCTGGAATCAAGTTTCATCCTGACGGTTCCGTTACCACACTTACTGACGGACAACTCAACACAGATGAAGGTTGCGCCAGTTTGTCCAACAGCAATGGAGATTTGTTGTTTTATACTGATGGAGTAACTATCTGGAACAGAAACCATCAAGTGATGCTAAACGGTGCAGATTTAATGGGGCATAGTTCCAGTACCCAATCGGCAACCATAGTTCCGAAACCTGGCTTTTCCAATTTATTTTATGTTTTCACGCTAGATTATGAAGTGCATCCCAATGGTTTTAGATATTCTATTGTCGATATTAATTTAGATGGCGGTCTTGGAGCTGTTACCTCCGATAAAAATGTATTAATCTACACCCCCTCTGATGAAAAGTTATCAATAGTAAAGCACAAAAACGGGGTTGATTTTTGGGTAGTTACCCACGGTTGGAATAGTAATACTTTTTATAGTTACCTATTGTCTTCTTCAGGATTAAGTGCAATTCCTGTAACATCCAATGTAGGTCTATTTGTGGACGGTTCGAAAGAAAATGTTTGGGGTTACATGAAAATATCCCCTGATGGGTCAAAATTAGCGATTTGTCACGCTTTGCAAAACTTTGAATTATTAGATTTTGATAATGCCACAGGTTTGGTATCGAACCCTTTAGTATTAAGGACGGGGGATGGTATGTATAGTGTTGAATTTTCGCCAAATAGTGCTATTTTATATCTTTCGGTAACAAATCCTTCACCTTACAAAGTAATACAATATGATTTGACATCAAGTAATATTGTTGGTTCAGCATTTACAACTTTAATTCCAAGTATATTTCCTTGCGCACTCCAACTCGGCCCCAATGGCAAGATCTATATAGCTGAATATGGAAAACTGAAATTAGGAGTTATTAATAATCCAAATACAACAGGTGTTGGATGTGATCTTCAAATGGATGCAGTTGATTTAGCTGGTCGAATGTGTAATATGGGTTTGCCCCCTTTTGTAAGTTCTTTTTTCTTTAATCCAGAAATTCAGTTAACTAATTCTTGCTCCAATCAAAATACCCAATTTGCTTTAACAGATGCACAAAACATCACGTCGGCAAATTGGAGTTTCGGAGACGGTAACAGATCAACAGATTTAAGTCCCATACATACTTTTGCAACAGCAGGAACTTATACCGTTTCAGTAACGGCAACAGGAACGAGGGGCTCTGTTGTAAAAACAAGAGATGTCATAATTTCAGCAGTTCCAACCGCAACGAAACCTCAAGATTTATTAATTTGCGATGCTAACAATGACGGTTTGCATACTTTCGATTTACGTACTCAGGATACAGCTGTATTAAACGGACAAGACCCTAATTTGTTTACTGTAAATTATTTTGCCAATAATGTGGCAATTGCTTCTCCCGGTTCTTACATCAATACTGTTCCTTATCAAAAGGAAACCATTACTGCTGAAGTGGCAAACAAAGTCAATGGAGAATGCAAAAGCAGTACTGCTTTTAATATTGATGTATTTGATATTCCTTTGCCCAATTTACCAACGGTAATCCCTAATTTAACGAGTTGCGATAATAGCAGTGTTGGAACTGATACAGACGGAAAAGTTATTTTCGATTTAACGCTAAGAGCAACAGCAATTTTAAATGGCCAATCATCTTCACAGTTTGTCATTTCGTATTTTAAGGATGCGGCATTAACGCAGGCTATTGCCTCGCCAAATGCGTATCAAAACACAATTGCCTCAGAAACTATTTTTATAAAAGTGGTAAATAAGGATAATCCTGATTGTAAAGCGGCAACCTCATTTAAATTAGAAGTTTTTGCTTTGCCTTTAATTACAAGTGTTGTTAATTTGAAACAATGTGATGATGATATTGACGGTTTTAGTGTTTTCAATTTAGAAGAAGCTATAGTAAAAATAACTTCTAATTCAGCAAATGAAACTATTACTTTTTACAAGACACTTGCTGATGCTCAAAATAACAGTAATCCAATTTTAAATCCGACAACATATCGAAACCAAACCGTTAGTACTGATAAAGTATATGTTCGTGTTGAAAATATTAATGACTGTTATCGAATTGCAGAATTAAATCTAATTGTATCTACCACGCAAATTCCATCAACTTATTCCAAGGTGTTTGTGCAATGTGATGATGCTGTTTTAGGGACTAACAAAGATGGTGTTGCCGCATTTGATTTTAGTTCTGTAACAACTGAAATTAAAGCTATTTTTCCCTCTGGTCAACTTTTAGGTATCAGTTATTATCAAAATTTAGAAGATGCTTTAGCAGAGAAGAATGCTATTTCAGATATTTCTAATTATCGAAATACAAGTTCTCCTAATAGTCAAAAAATATTTATCCGTGTAGATAGCAGACTTAATAATGATTGTTTAGGATTAGGAGGTTATATCACTTTAAGAGTCGAGCCGGTTCCTGTCCCACAAAATTTAAAAAAGATTCATTGTGATGATGATCAGGATGGATTGTACGGATTTGATACTTCAACTATTGAACGAGAGCTGCTTAATGGATTAACGAATGTAACCGTTTCTTATTTGGATCAAAATAACAATCCACTTTCAAGTCCTTTGCCAAATCCTTTTAGTACAGGTTCTCAGATTGTGAAAGTTATTTTAACCAACAATACAGCAACGGCATGTTCGTTTAATTCAACAATTACCTTTGTTGTTGATGATCTGCCGGAAGTATTTGCAATTGATCCGGTACTTACTACTGTTTGTGATGATGAATCTGATCCAGTTAAACAAGATGGTAAATATGCTTTTGATACTTCTTCTTTTGAAGCTGCTTTATTAGGCGGACAAACCGGAATGATTGTGAAATATTATGATGCTAATAATAATTTATTAGCAAGCCCGCTTCCAAATCCATTTTTAACCAGCTCACAAAATGTAAAAGTTGAAGTCATTAATCCAAACAGCACTACCTGTTCAGCGGCTACCTTTATTAATTTCATTGTAAATCCTGTACCTAAGATTAATCTAAAAGGAGAGGAGCTGGTATGCAGTAATTTGCCAACTTTTACCAAACAGATTGATGCAGGACTTTTGGACCTTAGTTTAGTTAATAATTATAGTTATGCTTGGTTTTTTAATGGAATTCTAATTTCAGATCAAACAAGTTATAGCTTAACTGTAAATAAAGAAGGGACTTTTACTGTGCAGGTTACTGATAAGCAAACAAATTGTTCCAGAATCAGAACAATAAAAGTCTCAGCATCTGATATTGCTTCAAATATTATAGCAGTTGTAGATCAGTCCAATACGATTTCGGTTTCTGCCACAGGAAATGGAGATTATGTTTATGCCTTAGATGATCAAAATGGAGATTATCAAATTAGAAATACATTTGAAAATGTGCATGCCGGTATACATACCGTTTACATCAAAGATCTAAATGGTTGCGGAACTGTACCGAAAGAAGTGCCCGTTTTTGGAATCCCTAATTTTTTTACACCTAATCACGATAGTTATAACGATTATTGGAATATTGAAGGAGTTGATCCAGTGTCAAACTCAAAAACCACTATTGAGATTTTTGATAGATACGGAAAATTATTAAAACAAATTACTCCATTGGGTCAAGGTTGGGACGGCACTTATCTTGGCTCCCAAATGCCGGCAGATGATTATTGGTATGTTATAAAATTAGAAGATAATCGAATTTTCAAAGGGCATTTTGCTTTGAAGCGATAAAAAATTAATTTTAATATCTTCAGGCAATGTAGAATGTTTTTTTATTAACTATATGAAAAGCCTGGAAGAACTTATCTTATGTAATAAAAGGGGAGCGTAGAATTAGTGATATGAAATTTTACCCCAAACCATTTCTCCCTTGAAAACACTAATATTTTGTTTAAAATCAAATAAATTTTTCTGAATAAGATACAAATCTAAGAAATCTAAATTCATGGGTTTTGTAAGAGCGGGAAGCATTCAAATATCTAACCAGATTATCTTGGATTATTACAATATTTTAGCATGTATATTTTATTTTTTCTATGCTTTTTGTTTGGATAGCCCATTCATATAATTGTTAAAAAGCATCAATCAAATTTAATGTCCTTTTGAAAGTTTGTAGTGAAAAAATTATATATTTGAAAATAAATAATGTCTGAAATTTATAAAACAAAGCTATCCAAATTTGGATGGCTTTGTGCGGTTTTATCGCACATATAAATAAGTTGGTGGCAATTTTGTGGGACATCTAACCTACATTAATTAACAAGAAATAAAAATGAAATTAACAATTACAATAGGACTTCTTTTAATTGCACATCTTACATTTGGACAAGATAGAATTCAAAAAATTGACAGTTTACTCAATTCTCTTTATTCACAAGAGAAAATCAATGGAAATTTTCTAATTGCAGAAAAAGGGAAAGTTATTTACAGCCATAGTTTTGGACTTGCAAATGAAACAACAAAAGAAAAATTGAACGAAAATTCGATTTTTGAATTGGCATCATGTTCAAAGCAGTTCACAGCTATGGGGATAATGATACTTAAAGAAAAAGGAAAGTTAAATTTGGACGATGATATCAACAAATACTTACCCGAACTTTCTTTTTATAAAGGTGTAACTGTAAGAAACTTATTAAATCATACGGGAGGCCTGCCAGACTATATGCAGCTTATGGATAGTTTGTTTGACAAATCTAAAATTGCTACTAACAAAGACATAATTAATCTATTTAGTAAACATCAACCAAAAATAGTATTTGAGCCAAATACTAAATGGGAATATAGTAATACGGGCTATGCGCTATTGGCATCAATAATTGAGAAGGCATCAGGTTTGACATACGCTGACTATCTAAACACAGCTATTTTCCAACCGTTGAAAATGAAAAATACCTTTGTTTACAATCGTAGATTATCACCAAAGAAAATTGACAATTATGCTTTTGGATATGTTTACTCAGATAGTTTGAAAAAATGTGTTTTACCAGACGAATTGAAAGAAACTAAAATGGTTATTTGGCTTGATGGTATTGTTGGAGACGGAACAGTTAATTCAACTGTAAAGGATTTATTGATTTGGGATAGAGCATTATATGCCAATAAATTACTCACAAAAGAGGGAATGAAAGCGGTTTTTGAAAAAGCAACTTTGAAAGACGGGGCTAAAAGGAATTATGGTTTTGGCTGGGGAATTGAAGAAAATGCTGATTTTGGAACAATTGCAAACCATAACGGGGGTTGGCCAGGTTATGTAACTTTTATAGATAGACATATTACAAATGATAAAACAATAATAATACTTCAAAATCACAACAACGTTACAATTCCTTCTAAAGCAATTAGAAATATTCTATACAATAAGCCATTGCCTGTGCAAAAAATCAGAAAAGAAATTAGTATTACAACTGAAGAACTTCAAAAGTTTGTTGGGATTTATAAAGTTGAAAATGATTTTGAAATTAAAATTTCATTAGATAAAGATCAACTTTTTTCACAATTGACAGGACAAAATACGTTTCCGATATTTGTAGAAAGTGAAATGTTATTTTTCTACAAAGTAGTAGATGCACAAATTCAATTTGAAAAGAACGAAAAAGGAGAAGTTTCAAATTTGTTTTTATTGCAGAATGGAAAAAAGATAGAAGCAAAACGAATGAAATAAAAACTACCCTCTGCTGGCCGGAGCGTCCCGCTCGTTATCGCAATGAGATGTTAACAAAGATAGTTAAAACAAAAAAAGCTTCAGATTTCTCTGGAGCTTTTTGTCTGTGTAGCGGGAAGCATTCAAATATCTAACCAATTTTTTGAAGATTTTTATGAAGTTATAATAGTGTAGTTTAATTTTGATATTATTGTTTGTTACTTTATTAGTAAATGAAAAAATCATCTACTTTTGAAAAATAATAATTTTAAAGCTAAAAATGAAAAATATTTTTTTAATATCAATAGTTGTATTTCTTACTTCATTTAAATCTACTGAGACAGATTCATATTTGAATTTCGATTATGAAGTTAAATATTTAATTAATAAAAGAGAATGTTCTGTTTTTATATGCAAATCAAATCCAAAAGATTTTTTTATAATTTATGATAAATCGTATTTGTTTGATCTTTTGCGAAATGATAATTTATTTAAAATAAGTTTCACTAAAAATGAAATTGATTATGATTTATCTAAATATCAACCATCATCAAAAAATGCATTTACTGAAATAGTTGAAACTAAAGAAACAAAAAACATAGGAGGAATAGTTTGTACTAAATTTATCGGAGAGATAAAATCTAGAGATTTTCAAACCATTGAAGTTTTTATTGCAAAAAACAATAAAATCAACAATGTTAATTTTTTGACTATTCACGGTGTTAAAGTTAATTCTGAGGTCAAAGGTTTAATTGTAGAAATAAATAAGGTAAATAATAAAACGAAAGAAATTAAATCGGACTTATCATTAAAGGATTTTAAGAAAAATGAAAAATCTTTAAAAATTAATGATGAGATCTTAAATAAAATGGTCTACAAAAATAAAGTAGATTCTGAATTGCTTAAAAGAGAGTGGGATAAAGAAATAAGCGGTGGTAATAATGGTGTTTCTATTTCTGTTGAAGATGCTATTGTTCTCAATGACGCTGCTTCGGGTAATAAAAATCAATTAATATCTCGAAATAAGAGCGATGAAAATAAACAGAAGTACATAAATATTGCTGAACGAAATCATAAATATTTTAGGTTTAAAGATGGAAATTGGGATCAGTATGTCGCAGCCAATTTTAAGTTTACAGCAAAACTTGCTAGTGGATCTACTTATAATTTTAAAGCATATTGCACAATTTCTAAAGATGGAATTATTACAAAAATAACTGATGTACAGCCAGAAGAATATAGAGAAGAGTATACTAATTTTTTAAATTCTGTAAAGGACAAGTGGTTTCCTGATGAAGAGTACGGGGAAAAAGTTGAAAGTTCATATTATATTTCAGCAAAAATTGTCAAATAAAATAATTTAATACCATTTGAAATTTATACAGATAAAAAATAAACCTTGCTGTTCGAAGTGTACTTATGAAAAGCTGTGCGAATGTCTCCTGACTTCGCATCCATAACTGGATCAATTAACAAACATTATTACAATCAAAATAAAAATACAAAAGCTCCAGATTTCTTTGAAGCTTTTCGTCTGTGTAGCCCTAACGGGACAATTTTCGAACCACTTTATAGATGATTTAAAAAAAGTAATATAATTTCTTCAAGCTAAAATTTAGATCTTAAGTTGTCAAATCGAATTAGCTACAGGTTTAAATTATGGTTGCCTTTTATATAAATTGATTTATAGATTTTTATCTGATATACTTCGTCAAAAAAAAATGTAATAGGAAATTAAAAATGCTACCTTGAATTTACAAGATATAACTAAGGCTTTTAACTCTTTATCAATTAAGTGTTGTTGTTAAAAAATCATTTTGATGTATTGTAACTTCTATCATAATTAGCGATTGAGAAACCTCTAAGGGTTCTACTAAAAAGTTTGCTGATTTCATAAAGTTTTTCTCTAGGATGAGTGTCTCTTTGTAATTTTAAATGTTTTGTAAGATAATTTTTCTTTTGAGAATACAAAAAATGTATATTTGAGCTCAAAAGTTGGTACTTGCAATAGAAGTAGTGAATAATTTTTTTTCTGATATAAAATTAATAGATAGAGAATTGGAAATTTTTAAATATGACAACCAAACATAATGTATTTGAAGAAGATATTGTTTTAATCTGTTTAAATTCTAATCGAAGTTGATGTGGAGGAAGTAAAAAGAGTTTTTATTCCTGGCGAAGAATGGCTTTACTTTAAAATTTATTGTGGGAATTATTCTGCTGATTACATACTAAGCAATGATGTTTTGTTTATTGTTGATACACTGTTAAAAAGTAATCTTATCGATAAGTGGTTTTTTATACGATATACGGATCCTGAAAACCATTTAAGAATTCGTTTTCATTTAACCGATTGTAATAATAACCATAATGTAATGCAAATAACAAATGCTCATTTTTCTAAATTGTTTGAAAAACATATTGTTTATGATATTTCTATAGCTACTTATAAGAGAGAAATAGAGCGTTATAGTGCGAACATTATTATTGAAATAGAAAAAATATTTTATTATCACAGCAATAAAATTATTCAACTTATCAATAGTACTGTTTCAGAATATGATGAAATAACTAGAATATTTGCTTCATTACTTATGATGCATGACCTATTTAAATATCTTGAGATTCCATTAGACCATTGTCAAAAAATTACTGAGGATCTTTATTTTCAATTCAAATTGGAATATAATATGGATAGGAAAAATACAAGAGAAATTTCAAAATTATATTCAAAATATAAGAATGAAATTTTATTGCTTCTCAAAGAAGAAAAGGATCCGGAATATTTGTCAGGACTTACCAAAGTTATGAGAATGCGAAAAGAAGAAATTGGGATACTGAAAACAATTTTAAACAAAATTAAAAAAGATAATAAAATAATTTCTTTAGAGCTTATCGTATCTATCATCCATATGAATGTAAATAGGACTTTTAGGTCTAAACAAAGAGAATATGAGATGTTATGTTATAGTTTAATGAATCAATACTTTAAAAGTGTTATAGCCCAAAAATGAAAAATTTTTATGTACTATTTTTGTCGTTGATTATGACAAATATTTTTTCACAAAATACAGAACATTTTTTAATTCCAGATTCTTTAAAAGGAATGAGTTTTGAAACTTTGGAAAAACATTTTGATAACTCAGTATTGGACACTAAAAAACATACTATTTATGCGAAAGCATATTACCAAAAGTCTAAACTGCAGCATGACGAGATTATTAAGGCGAACGGAATGTATATGCTTGCATATGTTTCCAGAGAAGATTCTTTGTTTACGCTAACAGATTCAATTATTGCTCTAACTAAATATAAAAGCGACTTAGTCTTTCCTGCCAAAGCTTATATACTTCGAAGTATAATTTTTTTCTCAAATGGGCAGTTTAACAAAGCATTGGCTGAAATTATAAAGGCTGAAAAACACTCAGATAAATCGGGCAATAAGGAACAGCAAATTTTTGTGAATCAACAGATCGGTTTGATAAAAATTGAGATGGATAAACCTAAAGAGGCCTTGCCCTTAATTATAGAAAATTATAATTACTATAAAAAGTTAAAAAGCGATTCCCCATATTATACTTATTCCGCATGGATCCTCTCTAATATTTATAATCGTTTGGGAAAACCTGATTTGGCATTACATTACGCGAATCTCTTTTTTGAAAACATGAAAAAAGATGATTTTTATTATCCATATTTTATTCTGAACAATGGGATTTCATATCATTTGAAGAAAGACTATAATAGGAGCAATAGAGCTTTGGATGATGCTATATCACTTTTAGATGATGATAAAATAAACTTGGCGATAGCCTATTATTACAAGGGAGAAAATATCTTAAAAGAAGAAAAAAATGATCTAAAAGCAAAAAAATATTTTGAAAAAGTTGATGCTATATTATTAACAACGAAAGAGTTTACTTCTATTTTGAGGAAAAATTATCTTAATCTAATTGAAATTTCGAAAAGATTACAAGATAATGCGAAAGAATTATATTACCTAAATCGATTAATTGAAATTGATGAAAAAGTTAATAAGAACAATGCGGTTTTGTCTGAAAATATGCATCAGGCTTATAATATACCACACTTATTATCTGAAAAAGAAAAGATTATATCAAAAATGAGTAGAGAAAGTAAAAGCTACATAACAATTGGATTTGCGGTTTTTACGCTATTGATTTCTGCACTGTTATATTTGTATAGATCACAAAAGAAAAAGAAATCATCTGAAGAGAGGTTCTTAACTTTAACAAATGATTCGCAATTGGTACCTAGAGAATTAAGTGATATCGAAATTGTAGAAAAAAACACAAGTAAATCTATTGATTTACCAATGCCTTTAATAAAAGAGCTGTTGAAAAAAATAGCACTATTTGAAAAAGAACAAGGCTATCTAGAATTAAATTTAAAACTAAGTGACCTAAGTATAAGATTTGAAACTAATAACAGTTATCTGTCTAAAGTCATCAATCAGTATAAAAATAAAAACTTTAGCCAGTATATTAATGATTTAAGAATTGCTTATATTATTAAAAAACTGAAAACAGATAAGAAGTTTCGCAAATATACAATTAAAGCAATAGCACAAGAAGCAGGATTTAGCAGTACTGAGTCTTTTGCCAAAGCATTTTACAGTAATACAGGGCTACAGCCTTCTTTTTTTATAAAAAAAATAGTTGAAAATGATAAAATTTGATTTTGTATCTTATTGATATATGTATATTTAAATCCTATTTTGTTATGAATTTATAAATCTAGAGATATGTTTTTTTTCTTTGACAGGGGAGCAATATATATTTGCTCTACTTATTTTTAAATTAATTAAATCATGAAAAAAAAGAAAGCAAAATTAGCAAATGAATTATCGATTGATAAATTTAGAGTGGCTGAAATAAAAAATCCTAAAGTCATTATTGGTGGTGGAAATGACGAGGGAAATGGGGGAATAGTAACAGCCGACCCCGTTAGAAAAAGATAAATAGGTTTATTATACTTTTTTCTATATTACCATTAAATTAGAATTAAATGTCAAAAGCTAAATTATTTCAAATTATTTTATTTTCATTTTTTGTAAATTCTTTGATCGCGCAAAAAGATATTCTGCCTGAAAAACAATTTACAGAGAACTTTTTTGGAAGAACTCTAAGTGATCCATATCGTTATATGGAAAATCCTAAGGATACCTTAGTTCAGCAGTGGTTTAAGTATAATAGTTCTCGAACTAGATCTATTTTAAACAATATTTCAGGCAGGAAAGAAATTGTAGATAAGTTAATAGAGATTGAAAATAGAAAATCTTTTAGTGTGACATTATTAAATGTAACTGATGATGATTATTATTTTTATTTAAAAGCAACTGATAAAGATAAAACGGGAAAGTTGTATTTTAAAAATGGAGAAGATGGGTCTGAAGTATTGCTTTATGACCCATCAAATTATAAAATTGGACAAAAGGATGAGTACATAATTAATTATTTAAAGCCTTCTTGGGATCATAAAATAGTTGCTTTAGGTTTGTCAAAAAATGGAGAAGAAATTGGAGAGATAGCATTCTTAAATGTCGATACAAAGTCTATTCTGCCAGAAGTTATTCCTAACACATGGCCAGCTGAACTAAAAGGAATTAACTGGCTTTCCGATAATTCAGGAATCGTTTATCAGCATATTCCAGTTATTGATCCCAATGAGAAAAACTACATATTAAATACAGAGTCTGTGATTTATAAATTAGGTGATAATCCTTTAAAGCACAAAATCATATTTTCAAAAAACAATAATCCTGAATTTAATATTAAATCAGAAGATTTTCCCTTATTGTGTAAGTTTGGTCAAAAGGATAAATATATTTTAGTTTTTTTAGCAGGCGCTTCTAATTATTATGACTGTTACTATGCAAAAGCTGAAGATCTAAAAAGTAATAGGATTGACTGGAAATTGCTGTTTAAGAAAGAAGATCAAATTAAAGATCAGATTCTTATTAATGACGATTTATATTGTTTATCAGCTAAAAATGCATCAAATTTTAATATTTTTAAAACTAATATATTAGATTTTGATTTGGAAAAAAAGGCTATTATTGTGTCTGAGGACAAAAAAGAGACTATTGATGATTTTGTTATTACAAAAGACGGTCTATTCTATAGCACAACAAAAAATGGCGTAGAAGCTCATTTATATTTTGTTTCTAATCGCGAAACGAAAGAAATAATTTCGCCTATAAGTGCAGGGACAATAACGATGCAGATAAAGAATAAATTTAGTTCTGAAATATGGCTAAGCTATAGTGGTTGGATTAATCCGAAGCATAGATTTCGTTATGATATTGCAAATAATAGATTCATTGAAGCACCTTTATCTCCAGTAATCGCTTATCCAGAATATTCAGATTTCGTCGTTAAAGAAATTGAAATTCCTTCCCAAGATGGTGTTATGATCCCTGTTTCTTTAATTTACAAAAAAGGACTTCGAAAGAATAAATCGAATAATGTGCTTATTGATGGTTATGGCGCTTATGGCACGTCACTTACGCCAATATTCGAGCCTATTTATTTGTCTTGGGTGTTAAATGATGGTGTCTATGTTGTTAGCCATGTAAGAGGAGGCGGTGAAAAAGGTGACAATTGGCATCAGGGAGGTTACAAAAGCAGCAAATCAAACTCATGGAAAGATTTAATAGCTACAGCCGAATATTTAATTAAAGAAAAAATAACCACTAAAGAAAGAATTGCCATCTCGAGTGGAAGCGCAGGAGGTATTTTAGTTGGAAGAGCCATAACTGAAAGACCTGATTTATTTAAAGTGATGTTATGTGAAAATGGCACTTTAAATACTACAAGAATCAAGGAGATTTCTAACGGCCAGAATAATATGAAAGAATTCGGAAATCCTGATATAGAAGAAGAGTTTAACGCACTTTATGAAATGGATTCTTATCAGCATTTAAAAAAGGGAGTTGCTTATCCAGCTTGTTTAATTTCGGTAGGAATCAATGATGCCCGTGTTCCTCCATCTATTTCAGGAAAGTTTGTGGCAAGGCTTAAAGCATCTACCACCTCCTTAAATCCTATACTTTTTGCAGTAAATTACGACGCAGGACATGGTATGGATAGCAGCGATTTGCAGCTTTATAACGACTATGCAGATGGATTTGCATTTGCTTTATGGCAGTTGGGGCATCCTAAATTTAAACTTTTGGGCAGTCGTAATTAATTATCTTCGACAATACTTTAAAAGGATAAAAGAGGCTTTATCGAAATATTTACATAAGGCAATATTTTTTGATTATGTCTTTAAGCCCATAATAAATTGATTAGCATAATAATCTTTATTATCGGTAACTATTGTGTTGGATGGAAAGAAAAATTCTTCTAGAATAAATTTTGATTTATTTTTTACAATTGACATAAGCATTTCAATGCAAGTGTCGTTTTCGGTGTTTATAACCAATAAATTGTCACCTTCTGCTAATGAAACATACTGAGGCAGAGACTTACTGCCCGAAAATAAACTATCTGCAACAGCACGGAAAAAAACTTTACAGCAAATGCTCTTGTTTTGATTTGACTTTGTAAAAAGTTCAGGACTATTTTCCTTTGTAAATATCCATTTTGCTTTTGCTACTATGCAATTGCTAAATGTAATTCTAGGGAAATAGTCATGATATTTTTGTAGTATTTCTAAATTAAGACCGATTGAGGATTTATAATTTTCAAATTGCATATCGCATAAAAAATGATAGATTGGGAGAGCTTTATTAGAATAATTATGTGCATTTGTTAATCTTGGAATAATTTCCTTGTCATATTTCTTGCTCCATAAAATTAAACGGCCTGAATACATTCTTAATAAAATATCTTCGATATTAATTTGTTTCGAAGGGTGTAAACTAGATTTTCCTAGATAAGGTATTTCGTAAGATCTAAAATTTGGTCTCCTTAGTATGTTTCCGGTTCTCGTTTCTGGTAAATGTATTACTTCAGCAACAATCTTATCTTTAAAATAATCTGATTCATATTTTGTAATTTCATTTGCCAAATTATTGATGTTTTCATTTCCGTAACAGAATCTTGCCAATAAATTTGCTGCGCTTGAGCCGCCGATGCTTTGAATTGCAATCCACTCTTTTTTATTTTCTTGAATAATTTCGAAAACGCATGAAAAAGTGCATGGGAGATTTTCATTGGAGAAATCGACAGTCTCAAAATCGCTACTAGTGATCTCGAAGCTTTTTTTATTTTTTAGTGTGGCGTTTTTTAGTTTGCTATGTATTATTTTTTCTACTTCATTTAAGTTAATAGATTCATCTGTATTTGCTTTCTGATTTATATTTAATGCGTCTAATAAAGGGGTGATATCAAAACTTTCAATTTTTTGTCCATAACCAATTCCTGTTTCAAAATCTAATGCTGTGACTAATGGAATAATCTCTTCTTCATAACGTTTTGAAAATTTATCTTTAAAATTTTCTAAAAATGTCTTTTTAGGCATCTCAGAGATTTTATTTAGAAATTTTATTGCTTTTACTATTTCATGCGCATAACTTTTACTTAATTGAAACTCATTGGAACTAAGGAATAAATCTGTCTGAAATAGAAATTTTTTATCAAAAGGAATGTCTGTGTCGCTTATATTTTGGGTAATTTTTTCATAGAGAGAAAAAGGATCTTTAGCTTGATCAATTTGCAGTAATCCATTGCTTATACTCTTTATATTTTTAAATGTGAAATTTTCAGTTACTTCTTTTGATTGAAAATTCTGAGATCTTACCCTTTTTAAATGCTGTTTTTGAGATTTATTTGTTAAGTCATCAGATAAATTTACCAACTTATCAAAATAATCTTCCCCTGTTAATGTAAGGTCCAATTCTGAAACAAGTATTTGATGGCTAATTAATTCATCGATAAAATTAACTGCTGCTGTTTCTCTTGTTTTATCTGACACTAAGTAAAGAGATAAGTCTTTTTTAGTAATGCCCAAATAAGACTTTTGAATTACCAAATCCAAATAATCTGTGCTCTTAACAGCTTCAAGTGAATATTTGCGCTTATCATCCAAAGAATATTGAATATATCTATAAAAATCCCCTAGTTTATAAATGGTCGAATTTGGATAAAAAAGCATTTCATTTTGAATTACGGAATCGGTTTCTAATTCTTTTCCCAAGTTGCTGACGAAGTGCATGTCAAATCTAGTTCTTCGATAAAAAATATTTTTTTCGAGGTTTAAACTAGCATTTCCATTAAGATTTATGCATGTTGTGTTTGCAAATTGGCCAGCACCGCAGGCAGAAAAAAGACCAAAGGGGGTACATCTAGTAGACATACGGCTTAAATATTTTAGAATCGTAATTTTAAGCCTGTTAGTTTTGTTAAGTGGATAGTGATCTTCTGAAATCCATTTCTGTATTTCATTATATAATTCTGGTGAAGCTAAAAATATAGCTTCTTTAAGATTATTGTCCTTTAATATTTCTTTAATGAGTGTATCGTGAATATCTTTTTTTTGTGTGAGGGCATGATAAAAATCTACAGGAAAGGAAGGAATTCTTATGGCAAAAGATTGAAAAAAAGTAAAATCTATTTTAGAATTTTGCATATATTTATTTTATTGAAAATGTAAGAATAAAGAAATTTTAAAAATAGATATTATTTTGCTTCTTGTAAGAATATTTCTTTGAAAAAAGAATGTTATATTGTATAAAAAATGTTTTGTTAAGTTGTTTAAAATCAGTGTTCTGTGTGTGTTTTTTTTGTTTTTTTATAAATTAAGAATCTAGATTTATAAATCAAGAATAGTTTTACTTGATTTAAATATTGACTTGAAGTAGTTTTGGCTTCAGAAAAGTGAGACATTTTTTACAGTAAGACGTCGCTGCAAGAACAGATTTCTTTTCTATAATGTAATTGGCCAATTGCAAAAGATCAACTCAGTTGTAAAGTGATTTTAAAAATAAACAACATGATAAATGTTTAACAATTAAAAATACAAATTATGAATTTAGAAAGTTTAAATTTAGTGGAGCTTAATGCTCAGGAAGTACAAGAGATTGATGGAGGCATTTTGCCTTTACTTTTGGCAGCTATTGAAATTGGCGGAGCTTGTTATGCTGCCGGTTATGCTGTAGGTTATTTTATGAAACATTAATATTAGAAAGACCATGGAAAATTATTTAGATCAAAAAAAAATCGAAGTTATTGAATTAACATTTGATGAAATGATGTTCACTGAAGGAGGTACACAAATAGAAAAATGGATGGTTGCAGGTGCTTTTTTGTTTGGATTTGCCCCAGGCTTATTCGCTATGGGTTATTATAATGCGACACATTAAAATAATATTATAGATTATATCAACAATAAAAAGCACTTATGGAATCGTCAAAATTATTGAAATTAGTAAGAATTATAGTACTAGTATCCTTGTTTATATATTTACTTGGTTACATTATTGGTTCTTTATATAAAAAGTAATTTTATCCATTATGCAATATTCTCCTTCATTTTATTACGAAGGAGAGTATTGCTTAAATGAATAAAAAGGAATCTATTATTGAAAGCCTTCTTTTAGGCAAGAAGTATAAAAAGCTATTGACTATAGTTTATACGCTATTGCTTCTTATCTTTTTCTCATATTTCGTAGGAAAATATGTGGAGAAGCAATGTTTTATTTATTAAACTGAACCTATGACTTACAATCAAAAATTATTAAAACGCATCAGTATTATTGTTAGGATAGCAGTATCTGTTTATTTACTAGGGTACATAATTGGCTATATCTTAAAATAAACTTATGAACTCCTGTTCAGATCCTTAATAAAATATATTTAATGCCATCTGCATTAAAACCAGCCTTAATTATTATTTACATTTTAGCATTTGCATATCTGCGTGGATATGCAATTGGGCAATTCTTAAAATAATATATTCTACAGCTAAATCTACAGCCTATAGAAACCTATAATTAATTGTAAATGCTATTAAAGTGCTTTAAAACTTTAATAGCCTAGGATGCTATTGTCTTTTTTTTTAGAAAAATAATAAAGCTTAATATGCTATGAACTTCAGTTTAGATCCCGTAAACACACTAGAAAAACTAGCTTCAAAAAACAAAACAAAAAGTATTTCTATCTACTTAGCTGTTCTTTTAGTAATCATCATCTTTTTAGGATTGCTGCCAATTATAAAAGTTGATATTAGCAGCCAGAGCCGTGGAATTATAAGAAGCACAACAGATAATGTCCCAATTCCGGTTATTGTCAGCGGCCGAATTATTTCGCTAAATATTAAAAATAATGCTATAGTGCAAAAAGGAGATACCCTAGTCAGAATTGCGATGCAGAATCTGGAAACCGAAAAAAAAACTCAAAAAGAAGTGTCAAATTCTGTTGCATCGCTTTTGCAGGATGTAAATTCAATTTTATCTGGAAAAAAGGGGTCTTTAAAAACTTCGACTGCGCAAGAAGATTTTTTAAAATTTCAATCCCGTAAAAATGAATTGCAGAGCAAGGTTTCGCAGGCACAAATTAACTATGATCGTAATAAGGGCTTATATGATAAAAGTATTATTGCCAAAGTAGAGTTTGAAAAATATGAATATGAATTGCGTTCAGCCAATGAAGCGCTGAAAAGTTATATAAGCGAACAAAAATCTGCTTGGGAAAATCAAAAAAGAGACCTTGAAGAGAGAATGAAAACTTTGAGCGGGAGCATAGAAAAAATTAAAGTTGAAGAAAACAACTATGTTGTTACAGCTCCAATTTCAGGAACAATCGAAAGTTTTTCAGGTCTTCAGGAGGGCTCATTTTTAAATGCCGGTCAAACGATATTAAATATTTCAGCAGTAGATCATTTAATAGTAGAAAGTATGGTTTCTCCTAGCGATATTGGGCTTATTTATAAAAAACAGAAAGTAAAATTTCAATTAGATGCTTTCAATTATAATCAATGGGGACTGCTCGAGGGAAAAGTTATTGATATTGACCATAATGTCTCTTTTAAAGAAAATCAAACTTTTTTTAAAGTGCGGAGTGAATTAAGCACAACCAAAATGAGATTAAAATCAGGATACCAAGCCAATGTGTCAAAAGGTATGACACTCACAACCCGTTACATCTTAACCAGAAGAAGTCTCTTCGACCTGCTATTTGATAAAGTAGATGACTGGTTAAATCCGAAACAGTTATCAATCGATAATTAATATAAAAATGGCATCGATAAAAATTAAACAACATGATATTAAAGATTGTGGTGCTGCTTGTTTGGCATCTATTGGAAATCATTACAAGGTTAACCTCCCAATAGCAAGAATTCGCCAATATGCCCATACAGATAAACGAGGCACTAATGTTCTTGGCATTATTGAAGCTGCTGAGAAAATGGGTTTTACCGCCAAAGGGGTTAAAGGAGGACTAGATTCTTTGGATAAAGTACCATTGCCTGCAATTGCCCATGTGGTTGTAAAACAGCAGTTGCAACATTATGTGGTAATATATAAGATTGAAAAAGCGAAAGTTGAAAATCAATCCAAAATTACGGTAATGGATCCAGGCTTAGGAAAAATGGAAGTATATACTTTTGAAGAGTTTCAGAAGATCTGGTCTGGCGTATTAATACTTTTTGCACAAAATGATAGCTTTAAAACGTATGATGAAAAAACGTCACCACTAACTCGCTTTTGGCACTTGATCCAGCCTCATAAAACTATTTTGATTCAGGCGCTGTTTGGTGCAATTATCTTTACGGTTTTAGGATTGGCAATGTCTATTTATGTCCAGAAGATTACAGATTATGTTTTGGTAGAAGGCAATCGAAAACTTCTTAATTTGCTAAGCATTTGTATGATTGGAGTGATTTTGGTGCAAGGATTTATCGGTTCTCAGAAAAGTATTTTTGTTTTGAAAACGGGACAATTGATTGATGCCAAATTAATTCTTGGATATTATAAGCACTTGCTGCATTTGCCTCAACGCTTTTTTGACACCATGCAGATAGGTGAAATTACATCGCGAATAAATGATGCCGTCAAAATCAGATCGTTTATTAATGAAGTGGCAATTGATATGATTGTAAATGTTTTTATTGTCATTTTTTCATTTGCCCTGATGTTTACCTACTATTGGAAATTAGCTTTAATTATTTTAGCAGTAGTGCCTTTTTATGGTTTAATCTATTTCATTCTCAATAGATTTAATAGGAAAGTTGAAAGAAATATAATGGAGAATGCAGCCGAGCTTCAGACTCAATTGGTTGAAAGCGTTACGCATGTTCGGACAGTCAAAGAATTTGGAATAGAAGAATTTTCAAACCTGAAAACTGAAAATAAATTTGTAAAACTTTTATTTACTGCGTATAAGTCAGGATTAAATGGCATTTTTTCAGGAACTTCCACGCAATTTTTGGCTTCTTTATTTACAGTAATTCTTATGTGGGCAGGATCAGGCTATGTGATTGATCGCACCATTACACCAGGCGAGCTATTCTCATTTTATGCTTTAATAAGCTATTTTACTTCACCTGTCGCCTCTTTAATAGGGATGAACAAGACTGCGCAAAATGCTCTTATTGCAGCTGATAGGCTTTTTGAAATCATGGATTTGGAGCGTGAAAAAACAGAGAATAAAATTGAAATGCAAAGGGAAAACATCGGCGATATAAAGTTTGAAAATGTCAGTTTTAGATATGGCTCCAGAATGGATGTTTTTAAAGGCTTTAACGCTGTCTTTAGAAAAAATGAAACGACAGCAATCGTAGGGGAAAGCGGCAGCGGAAAAACAACATTGATTTCACTGTTGCAAAACCTATATCCAATAAATGAAGGGAAAATATACCTTGGGGATTATGACACTCAATTTATTCATTATAAAAGTTTAAGGCAGCTTATTGGAGTTATTCCGCAGCAGGTGAATTTATTCTCGGGAAACATTATAGAAAATATTGCATTAGGGGATTCTTTTCCCAATATTCAAAAAATACTAGATCTGTCAAAGCAATTGGGAATTATTGAATTTGTTGAGAGGTTGCCTAATGGTTTTGAAACCCAAATTGGCGAGAACGGTGCAATGCTTTCGGGAGGGCAGAAGCAAAGAATCGCGATTGCAAGAGCTTTATATAAAGATCCTGAAATATTATTAATGGATGAAGCCACTTCAGCTTTAGACACAGGTTCTGAAATGATTGTCAAACAAGCTATAGAAGATTTTAAAAAGAAAGGCAAAACCGTAATTATTATCGCCCATCGTCTGAGCACGATCGCAAATGCAGATAAAATTATGGTTATGCAAAATGGAGAAATTGTAGAGTCGGGAAATCATCATGTTTTGCTTGAGAAAAAAGAAAAATACTTTGACTTGTGGAAAAAACAAAGCTTAGTTTAAATTTGTAAGTGCCTGATAAAATCAAACAAGACGGAAAGAATTAACAGCAGACAATTGATAATGGGATTTTTAGTATGCTATCAATCAAGAATGGGAATCATGATTATTGGAAAGGGAAATCGGCTATTAAAGGATATTATTCGAAAGTTTTTTTCGAAGCATAAAAAGCCTGAGAATCCTTATTTTTAGGGTTTCCCTTTTAAGTAGCTCTAACTGCACAATTCTGGTACCATTTGGGAGGTGATTAGAAAAAAAAAAATTACTTACTGAATATTAATTTTTTTCGTTCAAATTCTGCTTTAAAAATTATCAATAGTCCTTTTTAAGATTGGAAAGATCCACTTAATAGGACACTGATAATGTCTTCTGAGAACATGATTTAAAGCAGTATAAAATGGTAAAAGGCGCCTACAAGACGCCTTCATCTGCAAAGGAGTAATAAGTCTCCGAGGTTATGATTAGATGATCCAGCGGTTTTATATCAAGCAGTTCGCCTGCCTGTCTGATCTTTACAGTCATATGTTTATCTGCTTCTGAGGGGTTTGTATTTCCTGAGGGATGATTATGTGTAATCATAATGTTTGTGGCATTTGCTTTAAGTGCTGCCGAAAATATCATGCGGAGATCTACTATAGTTCCTGTTATTCCTCCCGAGGACATTTCGTAAAGTCCTAAGGCTTTGAATGAATGATTCAGAAACAAGATCTTGAATTGTTCAAAATAATCTATCTTACCCTGATCCCATGAGGATTTCAAAAGTAATTAAGCATCTTTGGATAATTTGATCTGAGGTCTTTCAGAGGTTTTAATTTTTGATTTGTAGATTAATTCAATTTCCGACACAATCTGCCATTTGTGATTTAAAGTTTCCATAATTTCTAAATTTTAAAATTAATTATGGAACATCAGTCGGAAATCATCCAGCAAGCGCAAAAAGCAACGCAATAAAGCAGGATTTTTATCCTGCATTTATGGGGGAATTTTTTGCAAGCGCCCGCAGGTGATTCCCGAACTTTGTGACGAAATTAAATGAGATATTATAATAACTTACCTTTTGTACAGTTAAAAAATAAATTCAATAAAACTATGGTTCGAACTCCTCCGCGGTCACATTTAATAGCAAAAGTCTACCCTTTATTAAATTTGTTTTTTTAATTTCTAGTGACCTTGATGGTGCAGAATTCGAATCATTTAATACAAGATTTGAAAATTTTAAATGATGTGTAATTGCCGATTTGATTGTTTGTGAAATAAAAATCCTATTTTTGAAAACAAAAAATCCTGATTTTTGTTGAGCATAGCCAATCCATTTTGGGTAGATAAGTTGGATAAAATCACATATACAAGTTGTGTGATATTTTATGAAAAAAAACACCATACAAAGATTATCTAAAAAAGAAGCTTTAGAAGTAGCTAATTCAGTTGGGATACTGAACGAAGAATATACAGATTTCTTAACTGAAAAATTTGACAGTGGAAATTTTATATTAAATCAAGTTTTCTTAATTAGTGATGATAGAATATTATACATTGAGGAAGTTAATCAGAAAGGAGGCGGAAAAGGAACTATATTTGAAAAGCAATATTTCGACAACTTCGTACTGAAACTAAAAAGAATGAAAGAGGATAAAGAAAATGGACGAAATAGTAATATTCAACATTGGTTTTTTTATTCTATCTCGAGAAATTCTATTATTCATAAGGTAGACGAATTACATAATCAATTGGTTAAAAGACTTGAAATAGATTTAAATCAATTAGATTATTCGATAAAAAGTTTAGATTTATTATCAAAATTGGTTTTTGATTTTGGAAACGAAAAAGCAATGAGCGAAATCTATGATAATTTGATTGTTTATATTGGACAAGTAATTATAATGAATTCAAAAAGACAAATCAATTGGGATTTGGAAAGTAATTTCAATTTTCCAATAATTACTACAGAATTTAAAGACATAAGCTTTAATCCGATAAATATTGTTTGGGAAGAGTTGACAAATTACCACCAAATTGATTTTAGAAAAGCATATAGTAAAGAAACGAGAAGAATTGAAACGGCTATAAACTATAGATAAGGATTGGTATCTCGAATAATGGCTTAAACCTGTTATAGTGTCGGAACGTTATGGATAAGTTAAAAACTGGATTAGCAAACTTAGCATAGAGTTCACATTAGGAACTAAGCCTTAATTTTTAAACCTAAAAGAGAATTGTCCGACTTGATGAATTCATGATGGGATTCGAACCGAAATTTCCTCTATATATAGACATTTTCAAAAGTAGAAGAAAATTTTAAAATTTTTCGACCCACAAAAAAAGCCTGAGAATTTATATTCTCAGGCTTTTTTGTTTTATAGTGACCTTGACGGTGCAGAATTCGAACCTTTTATTGGAAGATTTGAAAGTTTTAAATGATGTTTAATTTTTTGATTCGACGTTAATATTATTTTATTAATCGTGTTTGAGTTGATTCAATAAAGCAGAAAGTCCACTGAATTTTAGATCGATGTCAGTACCAAAAGCATCAACGAATTAAAAGTTCTTTAGATTATTTATAAGTTTATTATTATATATTTGATAACAGATAAACCCTAAGCTTTATCAGTCATATCTACCCAATTTTGCGATGATAAGTCTGATGTTGTCAGTAGTATATACAAGTTAGCGGATATGTTACCAAAAAACGAAGAAAATGGAAAACAATAAATTAAAAGATTTTGAAATAGAAGAACTCGAATTAATGATTCCTCAAATTGAGAAGATGTATAATTTTGAGTTTGAAAAAGACAAAACAATTATTGTAAATAGTTTTGAAGAATTATGTGATTTAATAATCGAGAAAATAAACTTAAAAAATATCGAAAGTTGCACATCACAACAAGCGTTTTATAAATTGCGGAATTCACTTGCTGAAACCCAAATAATCGAAAAAGAAAATCTAAATACAGAAACTCCGCTTAAAATATTATTTCCAAGAAAGAACAGAAAATCATTAATTGCAAAAGTGGAAAGAAATATAAAATTTAAACTTGATATTTTAAAAGCTCCAGATTTTATAACCAATGCCTTATTTGTTATAGCAACAATATCTTTTTTTTTGTTGTTTATTTATTCGGGAATTGGAATTATTGGAATTGCTACTTCAATATTTGGTGCTTATTTATGTAAATGGTTTGGTAACGAATTGAAAATAGAAACCGTCAAAGAGTTGGTAGAAAAAATTACTGCTGAAAATTATTTATCTGTTAGAACTGAGGAAAATACAATTAACAAAACTGAATTGAAAAAAGTGCTGACAAATTGGATTTCTGAAAATCTAGGAATCGAAAAAGAGAGGTTGAAAACAGCAACTTTCGTATAAAAAACACATCCGCTAACAGCTACTATAATAGATTTGAGCAATTGGCTTAATGGAAAAATGGTTTTGTACTTGGGATGATTTGGCAAATCCGAAGAATGGGCTTAATTTAATCCCAAACCCGCTGTAGTACCAGAACGTTGTGTGTAATGCAAAAACAAACCTTTAGAATTTTAAACAAGTGAACAATAAAATAAAAAGAATAGGGAAAAATGCACTCGCGATTTGGGGTGGAATATCATTAATTGGAATCATTCTAATTTTAGGGTATTTCTCCTATTCAATGACAATCGGAAATAAAACTGTTGAAAATAAAGCGACAAAATCTGATGTAAGATTTGTATTAAATTGGTGCGGACTTGGAGACCAAAGAATTGAAAAAGTCACAAATAGTTATGAATCAGGTCGCTCTTTTACTGGCGATTATCTGGATGCATATGCGATTGAAATATCAAAAGTGACGCACGATGAATTGAAAAATAAAAACGGTTTCTATCGTTTAGATAGTTTGCCTCAAGTTTTGAATGATGCGGTAAAAATGGCTAGTGGTTGGCAACACGAAATTCCTTGGTTTCCAAAAGTGGAAGATTTAAAAAAAGAAGATGTATATGTTTATCCTTGGAGTATCTATTGCAATGGAATTACTCCAAGTGGAGCCGAATTAATATTTGTAGTGCCGAAAGACAAAAAAGTATATTATATCGGAACAAAAATGTAGAGAAGGCACTACACACAGCAGCAGTTACAAGAAATGGCAAATTATTTGGTAAATTCACGTTTACGTTTCGCAAGAAATTTAATAGTAACCGAAAGTATTTGGTGACCAGATTTTCCACTTCTTGTAGCTTCGAAACGTTAGCAGTAATTTCTAAAACCTAACTATTTAAAGACATATTATGAAAAGCCTAATATTGTTTATTTTGTGTTTTAAAAGTGTATTTCTCTTTAGCTTAAATTATACATCAGCAACTTTGCGAACAATTACGCTTGAAAGTATTGATATAAAATTCAATTAAATAATCGCGAAACTTAAGAGATCCATGATGGGGTTCGAACCAAAATTTGTAGCAAATACTGATATTGCAAAAAATTAAAATTTTAGATAATAATTTTCGAACCATAAAAAAGCCTGCAAAATATAAACTTTGGAGGCTTTCATTTTTTTATAGTAGCGGGAAGCATTCAAATATCTAACCGATTTGTGGAAGATTATTTTAGTATAGTGGCGTATGCGTCTTAATCTTTAAATATTTATGATGATTCGACTAGCGATGATCAGCGCTCAATAAACTGTTAAAATTTAATAAAAAACATCTTTAGCAAGCGCTATGTTTTTTGCTTTTTTTAAAGTTGTTTTTGGAGCAATGACTTGAACAAAAAACAAATACCAGCTCAAGGCTAAACAAAAGTTAATTCTTTACGGAAAACCGTAAAGAATTCTAGTTTCATTGCATTATTTTCGCCCGCATTATACTGAATCATCTTAAGTTTATAAAAAATGCATATGCGAAAATTTTACCTAATGCTTCTTTTTTCGATCTCTCTTACTGGATATTCTCAAGATATTCTTTGGGAGAAATCATATGGAGGCACACATGCTGACTACCTTTTTGATGCGCAGCCTACGGCTGATTATGGTTTCATTTTAGCTGGAAGTTCGCTTTCAAATAAAACTGGTAATAAAGACGATGACAATCATGGCGACTTGGATTTTTGGGTCTGGAAGATGAAGGAAAATGGAGAACTTGACTGGCAGAAAAGTTACGGCGGATCTGGATTTGATCTTCTTCAGAGTATAAAAAATACAAGAGACGGCGGTTTTATTCTTGCTGGGACTTCAAGTTCGTCAAAGAGCTTCCAGAAAAAAGAAAACTGTAAGGGTCTTGCTGATTTCTGGGTCATAAAATTAAACGCTGCAGGAGACGAGCAATGGCAGCGAACGATAGGCGGAAACGGCCAGGATGAGTTGCTATGCGCTTTTCAGACAAGAGACGGCGGCTATATTCTTGGAGGTTCCTCAAGTTCGAACCCAAATTCGATTTCAGCTTCAAAACTAGACGGGAACTCTTTTGCGGCAGATATTTATTCTAAATCTGAAAAGAGCAGAGGAAGCATGGATTACTGGATTGTCAAACTAGACAAAGAAGGCGTTATCCAATGGCAGAAAACTTATGGGGGCCAATATTCTGATATTTTGAGAAGCATGGAACAGACTTCTGATGGCGGTTATATTCTTGCGGGATACTCTAATTCTCATGTTTCTGGCGATAAGACAGAAGCAAATAAAGGTGGAGGAGATTACTGGATCTTAAAAATAAATGATTCAGGAGTAATTCAATGGCAGAAAACCTATGGAGGAGACGGCGATGATCAGCCTTATGTAATTCATCAGACCAAAGATGATGGATATATTCTGGGGGGAAATTCTAATAGTCCTAATGCATTAACAACAGAAGGGGGAATTGTTGCCAACGGAACTGATTACTGGGTTCTTAAATTAGATAAGGAAGGGGAAGTGCTATGGAGCAAAACCTTCGATTTTGGGAAAGTAGATATTTTAACCTCGCTGGTTGAAAATGATGACAATACCTATTTAATTGGTGGGCATGCGCGCAATTCTCGTCCTAAATCAGGAGGCGGCGGTCTCGTATCAAAAGCAGTAGGAATGGTTGCTAAAGAAAAAGACGGCATAAACGATTACATAGCTTTAAAAATCAATGGGGAAGGTGATGAAGTCTGGAACAAAAGTGTAGGAAGCGGTGGTGAAGATATACTTCGCAAACTGATTGAAACTAGAGACGGCGGATACCTTATGGCTGGAACATCAAATTCTGGCTCTTCAAAAGATAAAAATTCCAATATTGGATCTAATGATTTTTGGGTTGTCAAACTTAAAGATAAAGCAAAAGTAGAAAAAGTCAAAGCAAGTATAGAAGCCATTCCTAACCCAGTATCGACTTATACCAACGTTATTATAGGTTATGATTTTAATAAAGGAACTGCTTCTGTAATAGATATTTTAGGAAGAACACTCCAAAGGTTCGATATTTCTGGCAGAACAGTTCCCGTGGATTTGACTTATTATGCAGAAGGTGTCTACATCATAAAGATTCAGACTGATGTAAAAACAGAATCAGTGAAAGTCATAAAAAGAATAACAAGCAAATAAGCTTAAAATAATAAACTATCAGATGTATAGATTAACTTTAGAAGGTTTTGCCAAAATAATATTGCCAGTGCTATTATTAATTACAGGTTCGGTAAAATCACAAGCTCAAACTTATAGCAATAATACTCCAAAACCAGATTTTGTACCCAAATCTCCAGAAGCATCGGCTTTTTTAAAATATGGTGAATATCCAGTTGATTTATCTACAGGAGTTCCAGGAATTTCAATCCCATTATATACCATTGACATAAAAGATTTTAAATTGCCAATCTCTTTAGATTATCATGCTTCAGGTATAAAAGTTGCTCAGGAAGCCACATGGGTTGGATTAGGTTGGAATTTAAATGCCGGGGCACAAGTGATTTTGAGTCCAAGAGACGAAGTAGATGAAAATAATGATTTAGTTGATGTCATTCCTGATGATGATGCTATTATTACCTACTTTAGAGCACATCCATATAAACATGAATCGATCAATACTCTAGTGGCAGGTCTTGACCAATCAAGAGTAAAGGATATGTATGTTTTTTCATCCCCTACAGTAAATGGAAGTTTTTATATTAAAAATTTTGCAAACAATGAGATAGTAACCATACCTCCAAATGCTTTTAAAGTAGATTTAATAGGAGCCAATAGATCTACCTTGAAATTTAAAATAACCGATCCTCAGGGAAATGTATATTCACTTAATACCACAGAATCTTCTGTACGGTCTATGAGCCATAGCGATCGTTATATTAGTGCGTGGTACGTTGATGAAATCAAAACTCCTTCAAATAATAAAATCAGTTTCACTTACCAAAATGATGGAAGTTTAACAGATATGAATTTTTCTCAAAGGGTGGAGGTAAAAAGGAGTATCACTAGAGGGGGATGCCCTTTTGGTGAAAATAATCAAAATCAAATTAGTGCAGTAATTAGTGAAGGAGGAAGTACGGTGACTAATTTAAAAAAAATAAAAGAAATTGTTTTTAATGATGGTAATTCTAAAGTATTATTCACAAAGAATGCAAATAGACAAGATTTATTTGAGGGAAGTGCCAATGGATCATTGGGTAAAATCGAAATTCAGCAATTGGCACCTGATGGATTTAACAATGTAAAAGGCTACACTTTTGAATATTCATATTTTAACGGATCAAGTAGCTCATATACAGACAAGAGATTAAAATTAAATAGGATCGTTAGCATATTCGGCCAGGTTGAGGAAGAATTTGTTTATTCAGATATTTTATTACCGAGTAAAACATCAAAAGGGCAAGATTATTTTGGTTATAATAATGGTTTAGTCAATAATCAGGATTTAATTCCGAAACATTATTTATTGGCCCCTTATGAAACAGAAGTGGGTAACGCAGATCGTTCTGTTAGTGCTTCGGCTATTCAGGCAGGGATTTTAAAAGAGATACATTACCCAACAAAAGGATGGACCAGATTTAATTATGAAAATAATCAATTTTATGGTGTCAATCCTTTTAATAGATACATTCCTGTAATTGTTAACAGTAGTGTGGTACAAGGGTCAGGAGGAACTATACCTCCAAGAGAAGATGATCCTGTAAATGTAGTTAATTATGTGTCAATTCCTTTTACCGCTTTCAATACTGAAGGACTGTTAACATTTGAATTAGATAAGCCAAAAGGAGATAATCCAACCCTACTTAAATATCATTATGCAAAAGTAAAGGTTATTTCAGGAGGGATTGAGGTGTACAATTCGGGACCCTTAGTGGGGCAACAATATAGTGAGAAGGTTAATTTGCCGCAATCAGGAAGGATAGAAATAGCAGTTTACGGGGAGTATTACAGTGTGAAAAACTTGCAATTAAAATATGTTAATAATGATACTGAACCTAGGAATAATTTAGGAGCTGGCTTAAGAATAAAAAATATTGAAAGTTTTGATAGTAATAATGCATTACTTTTAAAAAAAGAATTTGATTATTCGGATATAGCTGATTCAAGTCACACAAGCGGTAGCCTAATCAATGAGATGGTCACATCTTTTTCTACGAAAAATTTCACGAATTATGAATATATGACGTGTGCATCGCCAATTGGTGAATATGAACAAATAGCTTGTCTTGCAGGGGTTAATTCTCAATCAACTTATAGTATCACATCAAACTCTAGATTTGGTATTGAAGGAAATTCTGTTATTTATAAATATGTCAAGGAAAAACAGATTGATCCTACAAATCAGATTAATAATGGTTACACTCAATATGAGTTTACTGTTGGCGGTGATGAAATTCCTTTAGGTAGTCCAGCAGTACAAATTTCAACACCATGGAAAAGAGGTAAAATTTTAAATAAAAAAATATATAAGACAGTTGGGGGAACCAGTTTTATAATAGAAGAAGAAAAAAATACTTATTTTGAAGATCCTTCAAATAAGTCTTTTTACAATGGATTTAAGATGTTTCGTAATTCAACGACAAATATTCGTGAAAATGTATCAGATCCTTTTAATCTTGTGTGCCCTTATTATGTTAATGGAGGAATAACAGTTTTACAAAGTATTGAACCAATAACCTTTAATATTCCTTTTTTATGGTACTACCAAAAAACGTCTGAGAAAACAAGTTATTTTTATAATGCATCAAATAGTTTAACAGGCACTTTAGTAAGTAATACAACATTTAATTATAGCAATCCTACACATTTGCAATTAACTTCACGAACTACTAAGAACTCAGTTGGAGAAATATTGGAAACAAAATATTTTTACGCTGGCGATCCAGAAATGGCTTCCAGGCCTTTTATAGCTGATCTGAAGTCTGCCTATATGGTAGGAATACCTTTGAATACAGTATCTTTAGAAGGAGGAATTAAAATATCAGAACAGTTAACTAACTACGATAAGAGCGTTTCTACCAATAATCTTCTTCTTCCAAAAACTGTTTATGCTAATAAGGGAGCATTGTCAATAGATTTAAATCTTGACAAAAAAGTAACATATGATCTGTATGATGAAAAAGGCAATGTTTTACAATATACGCTAGATGGAGGAACTCCAGTATCTATTATCTGGGGTTACAATAAAACTCAGCCAATTGCTAAAATTGATAATTTGTCTTACGGCAGTATTACTGCTGAGAGTATTGCAAATTTGCAAACACTCTCTAATGATGATTCAGATAATTGCATATCAGATAATTGTTCAGAACAAAAGTTTCGAAATGCACTGAACACATTCAGAAATTCACTTCCAAATGCTTTTGTTTCTACTTATACCTATAATCCGTTAATAGGAGTTACAAGTATAACTGATGCTAAAGGATTCACTACTTATTATGAATATGATGCAGATCAAAGATTAAGATTTGTGAAAGATAAAGATCTAAATGTACTCCAAAAATACTGTTATAATTATAAAGGTCAAACTATAGATTGTGGTGATAATTCTTCTACTAGTGTTGTGATGTATCAGAGTGCAGCACAATCAGGAACATTTACAAGAAATAACTGTGAAGGAGGCGGAGTGGGTTCAAGCGTTTCATACAGCCAGGCTGTAGGAGCATCGACATCGACGGTTTCCCAGGCGGATGCAGACGCAAATGGGCTTGCGAAATTCAATGCAGACGGCCAGGCCAATGCAAATGCCAGCGGCACATGCACCTTCAGCAGCAAGGCCTACAGCGGCTCGTTCACCAGAAGCAATTGCGCTGCAGGCGGAGTGGGTTCAAGCGTTTCATACAGCCAGGCTGCGGGTGCCTCGACATCGACGGTTTCCCAGGCGGATGCAGACGCAAATGGGCTTGCGAAATTCAATGCAGACGGCCAGGCCAATGCGAATGCCAGCGGAATATGCACTTTCAGCAGCAAGGCCTACAGCGGCTCGTTCACCAGAAGCAATTGCGCTGCAGGCGGTGTGGGTTCAAGCTTTTCCTACAGCCAGGCTGCGGGTGCCTCGACATCGACTGTTTCCCAGGCAGATGCAGACTCAAAAGGGCTTGTTAAATTCAATGCAGACGGGCAGGCCAATGCGAATGCCAGCGGCACATGTACCTTCAGCAGCAAGGCCTACAGCGGCTCGTTCACCAGAAGCAATTGCGCTGCAGGCGGAGTGGGTTCAAGCGTTTCATACAGCCAGGCTGTAGGAGCATCGACATCGACGGTTTCCCAGGCGGATGCAGACGCAAATGGGCTTGCGAAATTCAATGCAGACGGCCAAGCCAATGCGAATGCCAATGGGACGTGCACTTTCAGCAGCAAGGCCTACAGCGGCTCGTTCACCAGAAGCAATTGCGCTTCAGGCGGTGTGGGTTCAAGCGTATCCTATAGCCAGGCTGCGGGTGCCTCGACATCGACTGTTTCCCAGGCGGATGCAGACTCAAAAGGTCTTGCCAAATTCAATGCAGACGGGCAGGCCAATGCGAATGCCAATGGGACGTGCACTTTCAGCAGCAAGGCCTACAGCGGGTCGTTCACCAGAAACAATTGCGCTTCAGGCGGTGTGGGTTCAAGCGTATCCTATAGCCAGGCTGCGGGTGCCTCGACATCGACTGTTTCCCAGGCGGATGCAGACTCAAAAGGTCTTGCCAAATTCAATGCAGACGGGCAGACCAATGCGAATGCCAATGGGACGTGCACTTTCAGCAGCAAGGCCTACAGCGGGTCGTTCACCAGAAACAATTGCGCTTCAGGCGGTGTGGGTTCAAGCGTTTCCTACAGCCAGGCTGCGGGTGCCTCGACATCGACTGTTTCCCAGGCGGATGCAGACTCAAAAGGTCTTGCCAAATTCAATGCAGACGGGCAGGCCAATGCGAATGCCAATGGGACGTGCACTTTCAGCAGCAAGGCCTACAGCGGGTCGTTCACCAGAAACAATTGCGCTTCAGGCGGTGTGGGTTCAAGCGTATCCTATAGCCAGGCTGCGGGTGCCTCGACATCGACTGTTTCCCAGGCGGATGCAGACTCAAAAGGTCTTGCCAAATTCAATGCAGACGGGCAGACCAATGCGAATGCCAATGGGACGTGCACTTTCAGCAGCAAGGCCTACAGCGGGTCGTTCACCAGAAACAATTGCGCTTCAGGCGGTGTGGGTTCAAGCGTTTCCTACAGCCAGGCTGCGGGTGCCTCGACATCGACTGTTTCCCAGGCGGATGCAGACTCAAAAGGTCTTGCCAAATTCAATGCAGACGGGCAGGCCAATGCGAATGCCAATGGGACGTGCACTTTCAGCAGCAAGGCCTACAGCGGGTCGTTCACCAGAAACAATTGCGCTTCAGGCGGTGTGGGTTCAAGCGTATCCTATAGCCAGGCTGCGGGTGCCTCGACATCGACTGTTTCCCAGGCGGATGCAGACTCAAAAGGTCTTGCCAAATTCAATGCAGACGGGCAGACCAATGCGAATGCCAATGGGACGTGCACTTTCAGCAGCAAGGCCTACAGCGGGTCGTTCACCAGAAACAATTGCGCTTCAGGCGGTGTGGGTTCAAGCGTTTCCTACAGCCAGGCTGCGGGTGCCTCGACATCGACTGTTTCCCAGGCGGATGCAGACTCAAAAGGTCTTGCCAAATTCAATGCAGACGGGCAGGCCAATGCGAATGCCAATGGGACGTGCACTTTCAGCAGCAAGGCCTACAGCGGGTCGTTCACCAGAAACAATTGCGCTTCAGGCGGTGTGGGTTCAAGCGTATCCTATAGCCAGGCTGCGGGTGCCTCGACATCGACTGTTTCCCAGGCAGATGCAGACTCAAAAGGGCTTGTTAAATTCAATGCAGACGGGCAGGCCAATGCGAATGCCAGCGGCACATGCACCTTCAGCAGCAAGGCCTACAGCGGCTCGTTCACCAGAAGCAATTGCGCTGCAGGCGGAGTGGGTTCAAGCGTTTCATACAGCCAGGCTGTAGGAGCATCGACATCGACGGTTTCCCAGGCGGATGCAGACGCAAATGGGCTTGCGAAATTCAATGCAGACGGCCAGGCCAATGCGAATGCAAATGGCGGCTGTACGTACAGCAATGTCGCAATTAGCCAAACATTCACCAAAAATGATTGCCCTGCAGGCAGTACTCCAGGAACTTATATTTATACTGTTCCTGCTGGAAAATATACTAGCGGCTCTCAGATAAAGGCAGATGGATTGGCACAAAATGATATGGATACAAACGGACAATACAATGCAAATGAAATGGCCCAATGTACTTTTTTTAGCGCAGCTAAATCAGGTGTATTTGTTAAAAATAATTGTGCAAGTGGCTCGCCTGGAAGTTCTGTTACCTATACTGTTTCTGCTAGAACATATAGCTCGACTTATTCTCAGGCTGCTGCCGATGATTTAGCGCAAGCTGATGTAAATAATAATGGACAAATTTACGCTAATACAAATGGTGTTTGTCCATATAATAGTATTTCCAGAAGTGGATCATTTACCAGAAATAATTGCGGACAAAATGGAACTGGTGGGACAGTGATCTATAATCAAGGAGTTGGTGCTGCCACATCAACACTTTCTCAGGCAGATGCAGATGCCTTAGGGCTTGCTAAATTTAATACAGACGGACAAGCTTATGCTAATACAAATGGTACTTGTACAATAACTTTTCAGTATGAATATTTCTTCAATACTTCAACCAAAGAGTTTAGTATTGATGCTTGGGCTACTGGTACAAATCATAATGGAGCAACACTAAACTTTACTGTAGATTTTAAACGTGCCAATGGATTAATATATAGTCAGGTTGTTACCGTTGTATTTCCTGCTGGTCAAGCAGATAAGCTGACTACAATTTTTTTAAATGCAGCTAGTATTGTAAGTGTTAATTTAGAAGTGATTAGAGGTTAAATTGTTAGGGCAAATAAGACAAACATACTATTTATGAAAAAATACATATTATTTATTTTATTGTTCTTTGTTGCAAGTATGAGTATAAAAGCGCAAACTTTCAGTGATGATAATTTCATTTACACGATAGCTCCTAAAAAGGCAGTTCAGTCAGCAAATTTAAGCTCTTTGACAAAACAAGAGATGACTCAGAATGTGACTTATTATGACGGACTTGGACGTTCTTTGCAAACTCTAGTGATCGGTCAGGGCGGAAACGGAGAAGACCTTGTTACCCCTTTTGAATATGACGGATTTGGCAGACAGGTAAAAGAATATCTACCTTATGCAGTTGCAAATGGAGGAACTAATTATGGTCGAATCGACACCAATGCGGCTATTATCACATCGGGTTCATTTTATAGTGGTTTGTATGAAAATGGTTCAAATCCATATTCAAAGAAACAGTTTGAACCTTCGCCATTAAACAGAGTTCTAAAACAGGCGGCTCCAGGGACGGCTTGGGCAATGGATTCTGGAAATGAAATTAAATTTGACTACCAAACAAACGCAGATAGCGAAGTAAAACTGTATAAAGCTGTAGCGACTTGGAATTCAGGTTCTGGTCTTTATGAAATCAGTTTTTCTAATTCAGGGACTTATCAAGCAGGTGAACTGTTTAAAGTAGTTACTTATGATGAGAACACTGCTCCCGGAGCCAATGCTGGTACAGAAGAATTTAAAGACAAGGAAGGGCAGATTGTAATGAAACGAACCTACATTGCAGGAGACAAGTACGATACTTATTATGTCTATGATATTTTTGGCAATCTTACTTACGTAATTCCGCCGAAAGCAGAAGGAACCATTAATGATGATGTTTTAAATGGTTTATGCTACCAGTACAAATACGATAACAAAAACCGTCTGGCAGAAAAAAAGCTTCCAGGCAAGCGATGGGAATTTATCGTTTACGATAAATTGGACAGGCCAGTTGCTACCGGACCGGCATATTCACCTTTTAAAGATGAAAGTGCTTTGGGGTGGATCATCACAAAATATGATGCTTTTGGCAGGCCTGTCTATACAGGATGGAGCAGCCAGACTTCAAATGCAGCGACGAGAAAATCGCTGCAGGATACTCAGAACGCTGCGACAGTTTTATTTGAAACAAAGCAGACTTCTGGAACAATTGACGGAATCGAAGCATATTACAGCAATGCCATTGCACCGACAAGCTTTAAGCTTTTAACCGTTAATTATTATGATAGTTATGCATTTCCAAATGCACAGCCTCTTCCATCTTCTATTGAGGGGCAATCCGTTTTAAGCAATGTAAAGACGCTAGCAACAGGAAGCTGGACAAGGGCGATAACTACAGCCTCTTCATCAGCAGGTGAGACCAGTACAATATTCTATGATGATAAGGCAAGACCAGTAAAAAACTACCTTAAGAATTATTTGGGTGGATATACTTCAAGTGAGAGTAAAATTGATTTCACAGGGAAAGCACTTTATACAGTTACTAAACATAAAAGAACTTCCGGTAATCCAGAGATTGCGGTAAGAGAAGAATTTACTTATTCGCCTCAGGACAGACTTTTGACTCATACGCATCAGATAAATGGAGGAACTGTAGAGCTTTTGGCTGAGAATACCTATGACGCCTTAGGACAGCTGGAAAGCAAGAAGGTAGGAAACAGCGTTGGAAATCCGCTTCAAAAAGTAGATTATCAATATAATATTAGAGGCTGGCTGAAAGAGATTAACAAGACAAGTAATCTGCAGCAGAATACTGATCCTGTGGACTTATTTGCTTTCAAGATTAATTATGAAACCACACAGACTGATATATCAGATGTAAAAGCGCTTTATAACGGAAACATCTCAGAAACATTCTGGAAAACGGCTTCAGACTTAAACGAAAGGGCATATGGTTATAAGTATGATAACCTGAACCGCCTAACAAATGCCATATATGAGAAGAATGGTCTGACTACAAGCGCCTATGATGAAAATCTGTCTTACGACAAAAATGGAAATATTATGAAGTTGAGCCGTAATGGAGATTATGACCCTCAAGTGGGCAATCTTGGCATAGACGATTTGGTTTATACCTATCCCACAAATTCAAACCAATTGTCTAAAGTTGCAGATAATTCTAATAACAGCAGCGGATTTAATGATGTGAATAAAACCGATGATGATTATAGTTATGACGAAAACGGAAATATGATTGCTGATAAAAACAAAAATATAACCAGCATCACTTACAATCATTTAAACCTGCCGAAGAAAATAATATTTGGAACAGCAGGAAGTATTGAATACTTTTACAATGCGTCTGGGCAAAAAATCAGGAAGGCCGTAACTGAGGGCACGGTTGCAAAGGTGACCGACTATTTAGGCGGTTATCAGTACAAAGACAATGTTTTGGAGTTTTTCCCGACAGCAGAAGGGTATGTAAAGAATACGGCAGGAGGGCTTTCGTATGTTTTCCAGTACAAAGACCATTTAGGAAACGTGCGCGTTAGCTATGCTAAAAACCCGACAACGCAGGTTCTTGAAATTATTGAAGAGAATAATTATTATCCTTTTGGACTAAAACATAAAGGATATAATGATTATTTGCCGACAGCGAATAAGTATAAGTACAACGGAAAGGAGCTTCAAGACGAGCTGGGGCTTAACTTTTACGACTATGGAGCAAGGAATTATGATCCTGCAATTGGTAGATGGATGAATATTGACCCTTTGTCAGAGAAAAGTAGAAGGTTTAGCCCATACACTTATGCGCTAAACAATCCGATTTATTTCATTGATCCTGATGGTATGGAAGCAATGTCTCCAATTTATGGATTGAATGGTAAATTTTTAGGTACTGATAGTGAAGGATTTAAAGGCGAGGTTTTATTTATGGATGAAAAAGTATTTAACATCGCAACAAAATCTCAATTTAAAGGAAATTATACCGATAAAAATGGAAAACTAACGCACAGTCAGGCTACAAGATTAGGTCAAAATCTTGATCAGGTAATGGGACAAAATCCCGAAAAGGATTTTACTCAAAGTGAAATTGATATGGTAAATACTGCAGCAACAGACATTATATCTAAAGGCGATGATATGGCTTTCGATGTATCTGAATTGAGTGGAGGAGCAGTTTCCTCTTATTATGCGAAAGAAACAAATTCGACAACAGATGGGAATAAATATTTTACAATTGGATCAAATAGTCCTGAATCCTATAATATAGAAAGACCAAACTCGCCAGCATATACATCAGGTAATAATATAACTTTTAATTTGACTAGTAGTATGTGGAGAGGAGGGCAATTTACTGTTAATAATATTCAGAATACTGGTGCTCACGAAGGTAATGCTCATTTTAAAGGAGGAGTAACTGGAGAAGGCAAAGGTCATGCAAAAGCATATCAGACGCAAATCAATCATTCTTCTTGGAAAGGTACGACACCTGAATGGAAGAAAGAAATTCAAGGAGCAATGACTAAAATACTTAATGGAACTATTGATTAAATTAAAAAGCATGAATAAGACACTTTTACTTTTGTTTCTTTTGGTTGCTATTGGATGTAGTAAAAAAGAAAATAATGATTTTAGAATTTTGGCTAAGTGTGACAAGATTATAATACAGGATACAGTGAATAACAAAAAAATTCACTTTTTAATCTCCTTTTATAATCCAAGTGAAAGAGAAGCAATGATTTTTGCTAACTCTTATGGAGTATCTAATAAAGATAAAAAAAATGAATTTGCAGGAGTATGTTTAAAAATTAATAGTTCGGATGTTCCAGTTTCACAGCCAAATTCCTCAACAGTTTTTTATATAAAGCCAAAGGACACAATAAAAATGTTTTTTACTTATAACCAAAAGTATCAAAATGAAGAATTGAATTTTGATGACTCAAAGTCTTTTAAAAATCAATTAGAAAAAATAAATTTATACTATAGATATAATAAAAGTCTAATGGATAGTATTTTATCAATAGACAAAAATGTAAAATCAAATATAGTGACACCTATTTCTAATTTTGATATTGATAAAAAAAAGTCATTAATAGAATATAGAAAACAGATCACGATAGAAGATATTAATAAATTGATAAATTAAATATGAATGGTTCCTAATCAAAAATGAAATAAAATGATTTGGGAAGTATGAACTAATATTAGATAAGTTAAGGGTGCAATTTGCACCCTTAACTTTTTTATATCCGTCTACTATGTAATCGCTTTTTCTTTTTTTGTTTAAACTGTTTCGAAACATAGTCATTTATTTTTTCGCCACGAAGCAAGATGTCTGCAAGATTTTCTTTTGCAAACTCTCCTGATTCAAGATTTTGAAGGTTTTCAGAGGTAGTTAAAAGACTATTTTGATATTTTCTTTCAAATGCAAGAATTTGCATGACACAGCTTTCTTGAATCCCTTTTGCACTGAATTCTTTTCCCAGACTGCTTCCGTTGAAAACGGATCGGGTTTTGTGGTCAACATAGGTTATTCCATAAAGCTGTCCTTCCCTGCTTTTTCTTAATATCATATGAATGCTTTCTTGTTCCAAAATCTTGGATAATTTTTCGGGAGAAAATATGTCTTCGTGAAAGAAAGCCAGCTTTATAGCATTTTTTACATATTTTTTGTAAGACTCTTTCTCTGCGTCATTAGACTTAAACTTTCCTTGCAGAAATTTTAAGGTAGGTCTGCTGTAAAATTCGCTGGCTTTTATCGGCACGCCAATAGGTTTTGAATTCTGGTCAAGTATCTTATATAGCAGTCCATTATTTTTAAAAACTCTCGATTCCTCGCTTCCTCTGTCAGCATGAACATTATAGAGGTTTAAAACCGCGTTGAGTTCAGGCAGGCTCGAATATTTGTAATTAAACAACACCTGATTTAAAACTGAATTTAGAGCCTTTTTGGACTCTGCTTTTCCGTATTCGACTCTGCCGAAATCTATCGGATTTAACGAAAATTGCTCTTTCTGTTTTCTTCCTTCGGCTTTTACAAGACCGAACATTTCTTCAATTTCTTTTCGGGCGGGTTCTGATTTTCTGATCCCTAATAAATGCAGGTCAATTCTTTTCCCATCTCTCTGAATATTGTTTGTTACTATATGGCAATGGGGATGTCCTGCATCGTGATGTTGATACACAAGATAAGGCTGTCTGCCGAATCCTAGTTTTTCCATATAAGTGTCTGCAATTTCAGCCAGCTTTTCTTTCGAATGGTTCTCCGAGGGATCAAAGTTGAGCGAGATATGCACTGTGTTTCGTTTCACATTGGTATTGAGTTCTGCCAGTTTTAGAAAGCGGTTTAATTTTGAAGCGAAACTCAGTTTTTCCAGTTCAAGCGGATAATTCACAGCACTGATGCATTCCGCTTTTCCGATCTCAACTTTATTTTCGTTGTAATTCAGAATGCCTCTTATGGACGAGCTTGTTTTTATCACTGCAACCATTTTTCTGCTATTTTCTGGGTGTGGCCTGAGACCTCGTCCATTTTATCAAAAAGTTTTTTTCTTTGGATCTCGAACAGATAAAGATGCCCTTTAAAATCAGGAACTGTTTTGAAGGTGTTTATCTTTCTGGCAATCTGATTGATATTATTGCCGATTGCCCGTAATTCGGAAGTAAGTACGGCTGTCTCTTCCATCAGTTCGTCTAAAGACTGGTTTCTGTAGGTGGCGACAATGGGTTTGTTGAATAAGTGGCTTCTGATGTGGTCGCTTAATTTTCGGCAGGTGCTTGCTCTGAATCTTTTTTCAAGTTCGGCATACTCCAAAGGAGTGAATCGCAGTCCCACGATTCGTGTTCTGTTTGAATTTTCTCTTTTCATCATCTTTCATTTTCATTGTTATCAAACTCTTTGCTTTTAAGTTTCTCCACCGCCGAGTTCCGAGGCAATAGGTGGCAAGATAGCCGGTTGTTAAACAACCGTTCATCTTGCTGATCACAGGAACGAGGTGATCTTTGGAGATTTTTAAAAGCAGGCTTCTAATTTAGGAAAAATATTTATATGTATCATGCGTAAAATATGGTCATGATGGCCGTAGGCTGTTACATCAATAAATACTTAAAAAAAGAAAAAGGGAAAAAAGAAAGCAGTCTGCAATTGGACAATAAGACAGTTGAAGTGCTATAAGTCCCGAAGGGTGGCTTTTTGGAGGAACGAGAAAAAGTCATTATGCGCACTTCTCTGGCTGTGTCCAATAACTTGCTTTGCTTTTTTTTCTTTTAGAAGGGGGCTTAGAAAGAAAGCAGTGCAAAATCGCTTTTTGGGTTATCGATCAGCGATACGCTCTCATTTAATTCGTTAGAAGAGATGAATTCCAGCACATAATTTTCAGCTTCTTTTTTCCTGTCTGGATCAGTTGAAAATGTATTGAGGTAGAAATCTTCGTTTTCGTCTTTGATATGGATTATTTCAGTGTAGCCTTTTGCGATTAAAGTGCCTTTAAGCTTTAACACCTTAGCCTCACTGCTTCTGTCAATTTCCTTTTTAATTCTAAGATGTACAGTTTTATTCATGATTTGTGCATTTTGGTATTTCACAGGGTATTGGAAAACAAAAAAAGAGACTCGAAAGCCTCTTTTTGGAATTAATATATCTTTTATAAAAGCTTATTTGGCTTTTAGAAGTTTTTCCAAATATTCGACTTTGTCTTTTTCGGCTTGAACCAAACGTTCATATAGTTTGATCTGCTGTTCATGGGCTTCTATTAGTTTATCTAATGGATTGAATGAACAGTGATTAGAATACGGTGCATTAACAATACCACCAGTAATGTCGTTATCGTATATATTGTTGAAATAATTAATTACACCTTCATCAGAAAAATTTTTAATTGCTTCCACGCTCACGTCTAAAGCTTTTGCCACCTGCATTAATTTTTCATCATCAATAGTTTCGCTGTTTTCCAAAATAGAAACAGCCTGCTGGTTTGTTCCCATAGCCTGCGCCAATGCTTCCTGCTTCATGTCTTTCAGTTCACGGATACGGCTGATCTTGCGCCCCATGTGGTTTGGTTTTGTTAGTGTGCTCATAGCTCAAAGGTAATAATTAAGAATAAAAAAGCCAGATTTATGTATGATACATATTTTCTCATGTACGGTACGGAACAATTTGATAGCGTACCATACGGTTAATCGCTTACTTGCCAGTGTGTTTAGCAAAAATACAATTTTTCAGACAAGTATTAACTAAAATGAGTAAAATTATGAAAGCAATCCAAAACACCGCATCCGATTTAATTTATCGAGTTATTTCACAGAACATCGATCCGATAGGCATTTACTGTTTTGCAGAGAAGAAAAGCAGTTATACTTTTAATGAGCCTTTTCAGAAGCCCGTCCAGAAAGAAAAGCATGTCCATCTTTATCTGCTGGTTATAGCGGAAGAGTTTGAGGATAATATCGGCAATGACCTCACCGATAAAATAAAGAGCAGATCAAGAGGACAGATCACGGTAACCATTCTCATGCACAGCCTGAGAAACATCGTCAAATTATATGGAGACCAGCAGTATTTCTTCTGGAATATTTTTAAGAATGCGCAGAGGATTCATATAGATGCATACAGATCGCCTATAATCTGGGCTAAGAATCCAGAAAAGAGATATGTGAAAAGCACTTCAGCATACGCGGGAGACAGAAGAAATGTTAGTGAATCGATCTGGGATCTTATCTATAATAACGACCAGTATTTTTCATATGAAGTAAGAATGTGTTCACTTCACCAGATAGTGGAACAGACCTGCCTTTCCCTTATAAGGGTATTTCTGGGATATACCCCAAATCACTTCTCACTGGGCTACTTATTTGAGCTGTGCGAATACTTCACAAGCTTGACTTCGGAATATTTTCCCCGAAACAGCAGTGATGAAAAAAACATGTTCAAGATTTTGAAAAAGAATCCAAACACGCTTCGTTTCAGCAGATGCAATAGTTATGGTTACGATTACTATGGAATAATGGAAGGCAGATGCCGTGATTTTATGAAAGAAGGGGAAGCCATGATCCAGAAGGAACTTGAGAGGCTTGAGGGAATCCATCAGCAGGAAGTTTTATCTGCATAAAAAAAATGAAGTTATGGAAACCGATAAAATCAAAAAACTGGAAGGCATCAGGGCGTTAAGCGGAAAACTGCTTAATGCCCTGAAAAAAGCAGAGGCTAAAAGGGGCATGTATAATGCAGAGATCAGGGTTTATGGCTATTGCGAACTTGGTTCTGTTGTCAGAAACCTGATGAAGCTGTGCATTATCGCTTTAGATCACGACAGCCCAGAAGTTCCGCCTACAATCGAAAACCAATACATTGATGTTGGGCTAATACTGGGAATTGCTCTTCAGCTGTTTCCAGTTGACGAATTTGAATTTTTAAATGAGATTACGGATCTGTTTTCAGAAAATAAAGAAGAAACAGAATAGCCAACATAAAGTTTTAATATTTAATATTATGGAAACTGACAAAATAAAAACACTGGAAGAATTTAAAGATTTTGCATCCTATCATTTTAAACTGCTCAAACCTGCTCAGGACAAAGAGGGGGAATCAATACGTGAGATAAGATTTTATGGTTATGCAGATATGACTTGTCTCGGAGTGAATCTGATTAGAATGTGCCTGAATGTTGTTTATTCGGATGAACTGGATAACAGGGAGATTTATATAGGTTCTGTTCTGGAGCTTGCCCTTCAGCTGATTCCAAGCGCAGAAATAGAAGTTCTGGATGAAATCTACAGAATGCTTGATAAGAGGAATGAAGATAAATGAACACTGGCTTTCCAAATAGTGCCCGAACCGTTTTCATGGACATATTATGTCCATGAGATTGGGAAAAAAGCATAGTATCTTTACCGAATAAAAAACTACGTTCTACGGCTTTCACAGGTATATTTTACCTTTGAAAAAGAAAATAATATCAATTATCTTTACATGATCCTGCCCAAATTTTGGGCAGGATGCGCATTGAAATCTGGTTTATCTTTGCAGTAGAAATCTATTTATAGATTTCTATTCTCATAAATGGCTGTCCCTGTCACAGACGGCCTTTAAAATTAACGCCCATACCGCACTTCCGCCTGAAAGATTATTTCAGGCAGGGCATCGCTGTGCTTATAACAGCGCAGAAATCAATTAAAAAATTAAAGCATATGGAAAGTTTAGAATCACTTTTCCGTTCATTTGAGACTGGCATCAGAAGCGCAAAGGCCTTAAAGCCCAAAGCGTACCTGAAAAGCATCGGACTGGAATATTCAGACCTGAGAATAGGCTTTAATTCGGGACAGTTCCACCACCGCAAGACCCTTAAATCTAAAGAAAGGTTTGTGGAGCTTGGAGTAATAACCAAGAGTGATGCAGGAGTGCGGGATGATTCTCTGACAGCCTATACCGTCTTCGGGCGCTACGGGCTTATATTTCCCCTGCTGGACAGAGAGAACGAGATTGTGAACTATTTTGCGCTCCGTTTTGATCTGGACAGTCCCAAGGAGGAATATTTAAACCAGAAAGGAATCTATCCTGCATATCCTCATCCGCTTACCAGAAAGCTCTATCTGGCACCGACTGTTATTGACTGCGCCAGCCTGATGCAGAGCAGAATACTGGATCAGAGGGAAGCGGTCATTGCGCTTCATGACGGGGAACTGCTCGATGAGCATATTGAAATTATCAAATCATTGAATGAACTGGAATCAATAGTAATCTTTAAGCGGTGAGAAAATGGAGAAGATCAGATTACAAATGCAGGAGGCAAGACCAGATGTTCCCCTTTCAATAGTGGAACTTCCCGAGGGGCACAGTCTGAATGACATGTGGGTCAATTATGGAGCGGAAGGGATATCGAATCTTTTAAAAAGCGCAAAAACGGAAAAAGCAGGCGAAGGACTGCAGATTGTAAACGGCTACAAAATCAGCTACAAAGGCCTCTCGGGGACTTTCTTTGTTCTGGGAAATCTGCCGATGGACTTGGGAAATCTCAGGATTTCGCTTCAGATTGTGGAATACAATACCAACAGAAAACACAGGCTTAAAATCGACCTGTTCGATTTTTCAGGCGTTCAGAGCCAGTGCACGGACTTATCCGAAAAGCAGGGTTTTGATTATGACAGCCTTGAAAAGGATCTGGTAACGCTTACCGATCTTCTGGAACAGCACAGGGAATCGCTTTTTGAGGCTGAAATAAACCCGATGGCGGAACGTTTTGCCGAAAAAGAGCTTACGCCTCAGGCGCAGGAACATGCTGTCGCATTTCTCGCAAAACCCAGACTGCTTGAAAATATAGACAGGCTTTTGGAACAGAACGGCATTGTGGGCGAAGAAGAAAACAGGATCGTACTTTTCATCCTCGCATCCAGCTATAAAATGCCCTACCTGTTGCACGGGCTTGTTCAGGGATCAAGCGGTGAGGGAAAAAGCCACCTGATAAACGGCATTGCAGGATGCATGCCTCAGGAGGATGTGATGAATATGACACGAATTACAAGCAAATCGCTCTATCACTACAGGGAGAAGGAACTGATCAACAAGCTGATTATCATTCAGGATTTTGACGGGCTTGATGAAGAGGCGCAGTATGCCTTCAGGGAAATGCAGTCTGCCAAATTCCTAACCAGCTCCACTGTGGTTAAAGACATATTCGGCAATAACAGGGGAAAGATCAAACAGGTTCAGGCGCACTTTGCCAGCCTTACCACAACCACAAAAGCTGAGGTGTATTACGACAATATGAGCCGTTCGGTGATTTTGGGAGTGGATGAAAGCCAACAGCAGACACTGAGAATCATCAAAAAACAGAACCTGAAAACAGCAGGACAGGCAGACAGCGACAAGGAAGAACAGGCAAAACAGCTTTTAAGAAACGTGATGCGCGTGCTTAAATCCTATGAGGTCGTAAATCCCTTTGCCGATAAGCTAAGCCTTCCGCTGGAAGCCAGAATGCTCAGAAGACTGAACTCGCAGTTCCAGAACTTTGTCTGCCAGATTACAATTCTCCACCAGTACCAGAGAAAAACAGATTCTAAAGGCAGATTGATTACTGACAAAGCAGATATAAAATCAGCCGTAGATGTTTTCTTCAGTTCGATCATCATCAAAGTGGATGAGCTTGATAAAAGCACCCGACAGTTTTTTGAGCACCTGAAAGATTTTATAAAAAAGCAGAAAGAAGGAACATCAAAAAAGTTCACGGCAAGAGAGATCAGACAAGGGCTGAATATCAGCAAAACATCAGCTTTCCGCTATATGAACCTGCTTCAGGAGCTTGAATACATCCAGCCTGTTGAAGGCTCTTTTAACAGGGGATTTAAATTTATGATCTCCTACTGGGATGATATGGAAAAGCTTAAAAGCAGAATCCGAAAAGAACTGCACAGACAGCTTGACGAATTTTAGAGAAATCAAGGAATTAAAACTCAAAAGTGGAACACCACGGAACGCCAGCGGAACACCGAAAGCATTGAAAACACTGGCAATACGATACTGGTGTTCCGCGTTCCGCGGAATGTGCAAGCGGACACTTTTTTAAAGCAGAAGATAAACAGCAAAATCAACATTAAGAAATATAAGATCAAATGAAAAAAACGATACAGAGCAGGGAATTTCTAAGGCTCGCAGTGGCATTCGCAGGATTTGTTAAAGTAAGGAATTACAAGCAGGGAAGATCAAACCTTTATAAAAACATCATAACGGAATTTCTGATCTGGCTGGAACAGGCAGGAATCAGCAGAATCCAGAATGTGACTTCAAAAGAATCGGTGAAGTATCTTGATTATCTTTCTTCAAGGCCAAAGAAAAGAGGAAACGGCATTCTGGCTGAAAAAACAGTTAAACTTCATCTTTTTGTTCAGGGGCTTTTTCAGGTATATCTTCTTGAAAACAAGGAAATCCAGAATACCTACTATATCCCTTCCATTACTGGAGGAACTCAGAAGCCGAGAAACATTCTCACGATTGAAGAAATAAAACTGGTATACCATCATGCAGAAAATGAAATGGAAAAAGCCCTGCTTTCCATCGCCTACGGATGCGGACTGAGAAGGTCGGAGATTGCCAGCCTTGATCTGAAAGATGTGAACCTGATTAAAGGAATGCTAGTTGTCAGACAGGGAAAAGGAAACAAAAGACGTGAAGTTCCAATGAGCGATACGGTTCTGCAGTACCTGAAAAAATATGTCAGGGATGAAAGGCCTGAAAGGCTGACTGGGAGAAACCAAAATGAGGAAGCCTTTTTCATCAACAGCAGAGGCAGAAGGTCAACTGGAGAAAACCTCAATGAGATTTTAAACAAGATGATTGAGCAGACGGGAAAATTCGAGCTTGTACAGAAAGAAATCACGCTTCACTGCCTGCGCCACAGCATTGCGTATCATCTGGCAGAGAATAAGGCGGGAATTGACTTTATACGGAGTTTTCTGGGGCATACGCAGATCAATACCACCTACATTTATGCGATTCAGAACAAAAAACGCAAACCAGTGGTAAACTTTTAAAAACTATCCCATGGAAAATAAGAAACCTGATCTTGAAAATTACCTGAGAGGAATTGTAGCGGAGAAGACAGCGCAGAGCTATCTCTATACAATCAATCACTTTTTAAAGACCAATCCAAAGGCTAAGAGATACCAGTACAAAGATATAGTCAAGCATATGGATAAAGTCAGCCAGAAGCAGTCCAACGTGCAGTACCGAATCAGAATACTCTCAGCCATTAAAAAATATTACGACTATCTGGTAATGTGCGGTTATCGAAATGACCATCCATGCAGAAAGCTTAATATCAAGATTAAGGGCAACCAGACCATTCAGGTGCAGGATCTGTTCAACAGCACAGAACTGCAGCTTTTAATGGAACGTGAGAACCGCTACAAGCATCTTGATGTGAGAAACAATGTTCTGATTTCCCTTTTAATCTATCAGGGGCTTGCAAGCGATGAAATAGCAAGGCTGGCTTTAAAGGATATTGATCTTGATAATGGCACAGTTTACATTAAAGGCTCTGCCAATCTCAATAAAAGAACGCTGGAGCTTGTTCCCAAGCAGATGATACTGTTTCATAATTACATAAATGAAACACGGCCTGCCTTACTGCGCGGGAGCAGTGATAAATTCATATTGACAAAGCTTGGACAGCCTATTGTGGTGAACAGCATACATGCCATGATTGAACCGTTACGAGGATTATTCCCTGACAGGAAATTAAATCCTCAGACTATTCGAATGAGCGTAATCTGCAACTGGCTTAACGAAAAGAATATTCCATTAGAAAGAGTGCAGGAACTTGCAGGGCATAAATGGCCAGGAACGACTGAGAAATATTTTAAAGTGAACATCTCACATCAGAGGGAGCTGATAAACAGGTATTTCCCTCTATAAGGAATTAAGTAGAAAGCAATTAAATATATTAAAAATATTTACAATTAAAAAAAATAGTAAATTTGATTAATAATTTTACAATAAGAAATCATGTTTCTAAAAGAAATAAAACTTAGGAATTTTAAATGTCTTTCTGATATCAGCCTATCTTTTGAGAAGGATAAGAAGAGCAATAGAAAATGGACTTTAATTTTGGGAGAAAATGGTACAGGTAAAAGTAATATCCTAAAAGCGATAGCCTTGGTTACTTCTGGAAGTAGTGCATTGGGCGAACTTTTAGGGAATGTCGATTCTTGGATAAAATTTGGTGAAAGTAATTGCTTAATCAGTGCGGTAATAGAAACAAAAAAAGGCGAAGAGCGAAAAATTTCTCTGAAATTTGAAAGAGGCGATAATCTCTCAAAAGTTATTTCTAAAAATAAAGATTCTTTATACTTAATTGATAGCGCCATTGAGAATGCAAACAGGAATTATTTTATTGTAGCTTACGGCGCAAGCAGAAGACTGTCAAATGAAGTGTTCTCTAATTTCGAAAAAAGCAGAAGCCCGCGTTCTATGAACGTCAGAAACCTATTTGATAATTCTTCAACTTTAAATCCTTTGACGGCATGGATTATTGAGCTGGACTATCGTTCTGGTGCGCAGGGAATTAATCTCGTAAAAGATGCGTTGAAGGACTTTCTGCCTGGAATTATATTTCATTCTATAGATAAGGAGAATAAGCAGGTAATGTTTGATACAGTTGATGGATTAATTTCACTAGATCAGTTGAGCGACGGATATCAAAATATGGCTGCTTGGATAGGAGATCTGCTTTTTAGGATAACCGAAGCTTTTAGAAGCTATAATAAGCCTTTAGAGTCACGAGGTCTTTTATTGATAGATGAATTGGACCTGCATCTGCATCCTAAATGGCAGAGAAAGCTATTAGATTTTATTGGCAACAAACTGCCTAATTTTCAAGTTGTCGCAACAACCCATTCACCGCTTACTGCACAGCAGGCTGATACAGGAGAGTTATTTGCTTTAAAAAGAAATGATTCTAATATAGTTGAAATTATTCCGTTCATAGGTTCTCCGAAATCATTATTAATAAATCAATTGCTTATGACTCCTGTTTTTGGACTGGAAACGGATGAAAGTTATGAAATACAGAATGTTAAAAAGGAATACGAGGCTTTAAAATCCAAAGGAGATTCTTTAAATGAAACTGAGAAAAAAACAATGAAGATTGTTAAAAGTAAATTAAAGGATCTGCCTAAGAGAAATCTGCAGACAGCAAGCTTGAAAGAATTGGAACTGCTTGAAAAGATTGAGGAGAAATTAAAAATTAAGGCATAGTTTTTATGATATCTTTAGAACGATTAAGGACTGCTCGAGCAATAAACGCTAAGTACAGAGGTGCTGATAAACGAGAGAGAGATAAAGAATTAATGCAGGCTCGAAGAGCTTTTTTAAATGACAATACCCAGCCAATTTTATTTAAAAGTGCTTTCTGGAAAACGGCAAAGACACAGTTAAAAAAAGAAAGTTTTGGAAAATGTGCCTATTGTGAGGCAAACACTGATGTTGTAGCACATGGAGATGTCGAACATTATAGGCCAAAGAGCATTTACTGGTGGTTAGCCTACACTTATGATAATTATTTATTTGCCTGCCAGATATGTAATCAAACTTATAAAAGTGATAATTTTCCAATAATAGGGGCTAATTTATATCCTTCACCTTCAATATTTAATATTAGCACCGACGACGAAATTGATGCCCTTGCTGGAAATATTTCACCAGATCCAATTGATGTGGGGATTAATTACACTCTACAAACATATACTGAGGAACATTTTAGAGAGCAGGCATTGTTGTTAAATCCATATTTTGACAATCCGGAAACTTACTTCGCTTATGAAGTAGATGATGTTACTGAAGAGGTAAAAATTATTCCTAAAAGAAAAGAATATTCGGTTTATGTAAAAGCTGCTGAAGATTTTTATGGAATTAATCGTATAGAATTAAAAAACTTGAGATATTCCGTTTACAAAATTTTTAGGGCTTTTAAAAAGGCTCTGCTAAAATTAGATGATGCTGAAACTATAAGAGAAGTTCAAGAACAAATCGACAATATGCTTTCTAGCAAATATAATTTTGCAGGAATGAATAGATATTTCAATACGGTATTATAATTATTTAAGATGATAAACTAAAAAAAGCTCTCAGAAATGAGAGCTTTTTTATGGACTTAATGAAAATTTATTAGTAAAATAAGAGCAAGAAAAATAAATAAAGCCTAGCAAATAAAAACTCTATTTTAAGTAAATCTACATTTATAAGGATTTATCGAAAACAATTTTTTCAACTAGAATATAATCTTTATTTTTTTGCAAATCTAGTAATTCTTCAGTTGTTGGTGGGTTGTATTTTCCTTGCATAAATTTATCAATAGATTTAGTTGCCGTCGGGAGAAAGATTGTAACATCAATTGTTTGCAATGTTATTAAATTCTTTTTCGTAAAATCTTCGGTTTTATTATAGACGCCACCACTTCCTTCTACTTGATAATTAAATCCAGCTTCTATTTTTCCTTCTTTAAAAACTCTTGAAGTTAATTTGTTAACATTTACTTTCCAGACAAATTCTGCTTTGTAGCCAGCATCTTTTAACTGGCTTGAAAGTTTTAACACTTGTTGGTATAAGACCAAGTCTGTTAGGAATGATTGAGCTTCAAGAGAATAATCACGAAGCAATATTACTTCTAATAGATGCTTATTGGTTACTTTTGTGTTGAAAATGCCTAAAAACTTAGCAGATGCAACTTCTTCGCGTGTATGCATTTTTTGATATAGAATATCATCTATGGCTGTGCTAATAATAGTACTATCATCAGGCTTTGTAATCTTTAACACTTTAAGATTTTTTTCTTCTCCCGCTTTGTAATAAATTAACGAACCAATATAATCCTTCGGACTGTAATCTTCATTATATGTAATTACACTAGAATTCCTGAAATAATTTTCAGCCTTATCCATTTCCGAAGTTTGTGATATTACACGCATTTGAATCAAAAATGCTGTAATTGTAAGAATTAAAGTAATAGATTTTTTCATGTTAATTAGGTTTAACGGTTAATATTATCACAGGTAAAATATGTAATTAATCTTGAAGATAGTTTTGAAAAAAAAAAGTTTTATTTAATGCGAATTAACAATTTTTGCAGTGAATTTACACAAGTATAAATACTTGGTTTTTAGAGGGTAAGTGTTTTTTTGTTTTTTTGAAATGTAGAGGATTATAAAATTCTAAGAATTAATATTGAACGGATTAAAATAATTAGTTTGTTATAATTTTCGTTTTTCTTCAATCATCGATCAAGTTCAGATTTTTAGTTTAGGATTTTTGATAAACAAAAACTATTTTCGTAAGAATAATAAGTCTTTACATAGTTTTTTTGCAATGGATCATTTATTGTAGAGAAAAATTTTACAGACCAGTATAAGTATTAATTCTATGAAATTATTTCTTTTTAGTTTTTTTGAATGAATTTACTGTAAGTAAAAAATAGTACTATATTAGCAATATCGAAAACAAAATGGTTAATGTTTATTTAATAAAAAGATTATAACTTAATGCTAAATATCACTTTAGATACTTGTGTATGGCTACAACTTCTTCGTATAGACTTTAAAAAAGAAGATAATTATCTTGAAGAGCTTTGTTACTGGATTGAAAACGGTTATTTAAAACATATCGTACCAACAAATATTATTGATGAATGGAATAGACGTAAGATTGAGTATCAAAAAGAAATTGTAAAATACTTTCAAAAAAGAGAAAAAGAAGATATAACTTTATTTAAACACAATTCTGAATTAGCATCTACATACAACTCTGAAGAGATTGAGAAAAATGTACAAAAAAGGATTGAAAGAATTGATCTTATATTGTCATCTTATTCAGAAAAAGCACCATATGATGATTCTATTCTATTAGAATCTGGCATTAGAAATCTTCAAACAATTGTTCCAAATCACTCTAAAGACAGTTATAGAGATACTGTAAATATCTTAAGTCTCATTTATTATCTTAAAAAAAAACAATACACAAATTCAATCTTTACAACATTAAATTATAGAGATTTTTGCATTGATAGCGGACGCCGATTTGAATTGCATGAAGGTTTAAAATCTGAATTTAAGAATGCAGATTTAACTTATGAGTATTTTGGAGAAAATGCAGATTTTGGTAAAAAACTTTTTAATATTTTACGTAAAGAGCTCAAAGACTATAGCTTTCAAAGTTATTTAAAGGAGAGAAAGGAACAACAAGAATCTGCTTTACTAGAAAATAAAAAGAATACAAGCTCAACTTCTATTTCATCTCCAGATATAGATTATCTTGAAAATATAAGATATATAGATTTAATTCTTTTAAAAAAGGCACCTACTGCATTTGAGCAAGAAATAATTAAAAATTTATTAAATAGACATGAAAGTTACAAACAATACTTTCTAAATAATATAGGGAATAATGATTTGGTTTAATTTTTTAAAGAATGAAGGCTTTTTTGATCCTCAGAATAATCCTGATCCTGTTCAAGTTTCGAATGGATTTGAAATTCCCTATTGGGATTCCTTAACATACCTAGAAAAATTATCAGTTCAAATTAATGAAGGTAAAGAATTAGACCAGATAGACGAATTACTTGCCGTTATTAAAAATGTCTCTGAACATCCTAAAGATAATTTTAAGACATGGTATCGATTTATTAAAATCTTGGTAAATATTCCTAATGAAAAAATACCAGTAGAAATTTTAAATTTTATTCCTGTTTGGCTTTCGGGAAATTTTGATACGATGCTCCAAACTTCCGAGATATGCGAGAGTCTTTTACCTAAATTTTTGAATGAGGAGCCAACTCATGAAGATATTCTAAAAGCCGAAATAATTCTTGAACATCTTTTTCATGTTGAGAAGACCGAACAGATTAAAAGTAATATATACGGTGAAGGAGAAAGCTATTACTCCAGATTATATTTGTATTTTTTAGCTGAAAAGTTTGAGAAAAATGAACTTATATATAAAGTTGTTAAGTATTGTTCAAACGATTTTATTTTAAATTTAGGTAGAACTTTGAAATTTCTATTATTAGATTATCCTAATGGTATTAATTATTCAATTGTTGATGGAGATAAGAACTATGACATTACAATTTTTATTGATAGAGAAAATCTTTTGGTCAAAACAAAATTAGAAAGTATAGATGAATATAATACGGATGTTATATATAACTGGGAAGATAAAGATGAGATTTCATTAAAAAAAGAAATTATTACAATACTGAAAATCCGTGATATTATTTATAATCCGCAAAATGAAAATGTTTTTGAAAGGTTGAAATTTGCATTGACCACAGATTTAACTTCTGCTTTTGGTTTTGATAGTATTCGAAAACTGGATAGCTTACACAGTAATTCAGAAAAATTAGTTACAGTTTTTGGAATAATTTTTAGAGATTTACTTAATGAGAAAGCAAAGATAGATCCCCATGATACAATTATTTTATTAGAGCATTTTTCTAAGGATAAAAAATATAATATTGTTTTTTATAATAGAATAGCACTATATGTAATTTGCGAAAACTGGAATGTACTTAAGCCTCTATTTTGGAAATTATTAAATAAAAATGATGATATTTTTCATTTTTTTTCACGTCATGAATATCAAAAGGAGCTATTTGACTTATTACGAACAAATCAACATTTATTTACATCAGAGGAGAAATTAATATTTAAGGAAATAATTGAAAGAGGAGGTGATGAGGGAACAAATGAAAATGAAAAGCAGAAAGAATATTGGCAACTCAATTGGTATTCAGCATTAAAAGATATTAGTTTCTTTGATAAAAAATATTTGGAACTTTCAAAAGCTTTGAATTTAACAAGTGAACACTATGAAACACTTGGAGAAGTAAAAATAAGCAGTGGTTCAGTTTCTCCTCTTTCGAAAGAAGATTTGATGAGAATGACTAATTTTGAAATTGTAGATTATATTAAAACATTTCAGCCTGATAAAGGATGGAAAAGTCCAAGTATAAGAGGATTATCTGACACTTTAAAAGTTGCAGTTAGGGAAAATCCTGAAAAATTCGTACAAGAAATACATTCGTTTTTTAAAATTGAGAACATCTACATTTATAGTATTATAGATGGACTTGAAGATGCTTGGAAACAAAGAAATACGTATGATTTAGAAAAAACTCTTCAATATTTTTTATTTATTACTAAAAATGAAGAGTCACACATGCAAGAGAAAAAAAATGAGAATTTCTCGTCAGACTATAGTTTTGATTTGGTTCTAGGAGCTATTTCACATTTTCTTACTGAAGGATTAAAAAATGATAATCATGCTTTCGATAGCTACTTAATTTCAATTGTTAAAGATATTATCATAAATGTTATTAAAAGAATAGATGTAGTCAATGATTCGCAAATAAAAAATAGGGATTACGTCAGTTACTTATTTAATTCTCTTGCAGGAAAATCATTAAAGGCACTTTTAGAATATTCACTGCGTAGGGCTAGAAATCTTCCTAAGGGAGAGGATAATAAATGGGAAGCAGATGTGCAATCTATATTTGAAAGCATGTCAGATAGAGGATTTATTGAAGTTTATATTCTGCAAGGCTTGTATTTCGAACAGTTTTATTTTTTAAATAAAAGCTGGATAGTAAATCAAGTCCAAGGTCATTATAAATTAGATGAAGATAAATGGCTAGCTTTTATGGGAGGTGTTTTATTTGGGAATCCACCTTTTAATGAAGAATTGTATGGGATTTTCCATCCACATTATGAAAGAGCTATAGAAAATAATGAAAAACTATTAAGTGTACGTCACAATGGTTTAATTAGGCATCTTGCAACATTTTATTTCTGGGAATTTGAAACTTTATCAAGTGAAAGTTTACTTTTGAAATTTTTAAAAATTTGTTCAGATGATATGGTAAGTTCTTTAATTACATTTGTATGGCAACAAAAAGACTATCAAAATAGTTTATCGGAATTAGAAAAATTTAAATTTCAGACTAGCGTACTTAATCTCTGGGAGCTGTTAACTGTTAAGTATGAAAATACGTTAAAAAGAGAAGAACAAAAAAATTTAGGTTTATTATCTAAATGGATAGTATTTATTCCAGAACTCAACGAAAAATATAAGGAACTCATCTTAAAATCGTGCGGGAATATAGACAAAGGTCATTTTACCCATCAATTTTTGGAAACGCTTGTTGTTTTAAGAGTTAAAGGTAATCCAATTTTAAATGCGAAGTTAATTGCAGAAATAATTAATGCAATGAGTTTCAAAAATTATATTGACAGTATTAATCAAAAGCATATTACGGATTTAGTTTTATTTTTATTTGAGCATAATCAAACTCAGATAGCATCTGAATTTTGTAATAAGATGGCTTCAGAGAAGCAACAGTTTTTTTTAAGATATATATATGATTCTAACAATAAAATACGAAAGTAAGTTGTTTATTGAAGCATAGAAGGTCTTGCTTTTGTTGTAATATATAAAGTTTCATAATTTCTTATAAGATAATTGAATAAAATTTATTTTATAAATGACGTTCTTTATATAGAGATTTTTTGCAGGAGGGCATTCGTTGTATAGAAAAAATTTACAGACCCTTATAAGTATAAGTACAATGGCAAAGAGCTCCAAGACGAGCTGGGGCTTAACTTTTACGATTACGGGACACGTAATTATGATCCAGCAGTTGGAAGATGGATGAATATTGATCCACTTGCAGAACAAGGTCGCAGGTGGTCACCTTATAACTATGCAATGGATAATCCTGTGTATTTTATTGACCCAGATGGTATGTGGCCAGATAACCCTTTTACAGGATTAATCGATAGAGCTAAATCTGCAGTGAGAAATTACGTTGCAAATAAGGTAAGTACGGTTGTTTCCAATTTAAGAAATGAAGTAGCCCAAAAAGCTAGTGCCTTCTTAGATAAAATAACTCCCGATATTAAAATAGGTAAACCCGAAAAAGCTAGAAAAGCTTCTGGTTCTGGTGTTAGTTTTGCGACTGAAGGAGGAAAGTCAGGCGGGATGACAACAGACCAAGCGGGTAGAGAAACGAAACAAGTTGATATGAGTGCAGTTATTGGATTGACAGATGTTTATGGTCCGCCGACGACGGTACCAGGGGTAGCACCAGATGGTAGTAATCCTTTTGTCAAAACTCCAGACGGCGGAGAAGAAGTAAAATCTGAATCAACGATGAGCAAAAGTAAAGAAGGTGATTATGTAACTATTGAAACTGAAAACTCAAGAGCTGTACCCGCAATGGGAATTAATCCATCACAAGTTCAGACATTTAAAAAAGATACAATTGTAAAAAGAGGAGATATTAATAAAGTTAGGGCTAATGACGCTAAAGAAAAAAGTAAAGCTTATGATGAAGCAAAAAAGAATAATAGTAGCCGTTAGTGCTATTTTGATATTAAATTTTAGTTCTTGTAAAGACAATCAAAACGCTGAAAAAGGACGTGTCAAAAAAGAAGGTATTGTTCACAATGGTTTTAAAAATGAAACTGTTGAGTTTTATTTTGATTTTCCTGATACAGTCTATATTAATAAAGTCTATAAAGGCAATATTAATTATAAAAGTGTACTAGATACCATTACCAAAACTTTTGATGATAAGAAAAGAAGCAGGTATATACTTTACTATATGCGAAAAACAAAAGATATAAAGTATAGTGTCGATGAGCTAAAAAAAATGGAATTAGATACTTTTGGAGCAATTAACAATAAATCAATACCTATTTACGGAATAAAATTTTCAGAATTAGGAACTTATTACTTGGATGGTATTATTGATGATCATGTGACAGTTGATACATTTTCTCAAAAGTCAATAGATAAAGTTCGTTATATCGAGAATTTAGTAAGGGCGACACACAAAGTAATAGTTGTAAATGAACCCAATATTAAAAGTAAATGATAATTATATTAGAGAAGAATTTTGAATATAATCAGCGGAAAAATTTATTTTTTGTTTTATTTATAATAGCCTTTGTTTTTTTAGGAATATTAAACTCTAAATTAAATATGTTAACGTATTACGTTGCAATTATTTTGGGTATAATAATCTTGCTTTTAATTTCTCTACTATTATTAGAAAAAGGCATTGTTATAAAAGAGAAAAAAGTATTTATAGGCTATTTTCTTTTGGGTAAATTAATTGCAAAAAAAGAAGTTCTCGTTGAAGGATTTCCCATAATATCAGTACTTATCTTTAATAAAAAGAGAAACTATAATTATGTTATGCGCCCATGGGAACCAAAGCTTGCATTGGAAATGAAATCGTTTGATATAAACTTATTAAATGTAAAACATACTTTAAGAAAAAGATTATTGCGTTTAGAAAAGGAGAAAAGTTCAAACAGAGCTATTGAATTTCTAATTCATAATTCTGAATTAAAATTTGAATACTATAATCCAAAATTTGATTAGTGTTTTACATTGCGAGTTTCGTAGTGTTCAAAATAGGTGTTTTATAAAATAATAACCTAAAAAACTAAAAAAATATAAAATGTTAATTATTAATTGGATCTGCTAACGAAAATTAGAGACATAAATAAGGGTGCATTTTTGCACCCTTAATCATTTTTTATATCCTATAAAAGAGCTTCTTTTTCTTTTTTTGTTTGAATTGTTTCGAAACATAATCATTTAGTTTTTCTCCCCGAAGCAGTATATCAAGAAGATTTTCTTTTATATAATCTTTTGATTCCAGATTTTGAAAGTTCTCTGAACTAGTTGAAGTCGAGTTTTGGTGTTTTCTTTCAAATGCCAGAATGTTGATGGCACAGCTTTCCTGAATTCCTTTTGCAGTGAATTCTTTTCCCAGACTGCTTCCATTGAAAACGGATCTGGTCTTATGGTCGACGTAAGTTATTCCGTAAAGCTGTCCTTCACTGCTTTTTCTTAGTATCATATTAATGCTTTCTTGTTCCAATATCTTGGATAATTTTTCGGGAGAAAATATGTTTTCACGAAGGAAAGCCAGTTTTATGGCATTTTTTACATATTTTTTACAAGACTCTTTCTCTGCGTTATTGGTTTTAAATTTTCCTTCCAGAAATTTTAAGGTAGGTCTGCTGTAGAATTCGCTGGCTTTTATCGGCACTCCGATCGGTTTCGAATTCTGGTCAAGTATTTTGTAAAGCAGACCATTATTTTTAAAAACTCTAGATTCCTCAGTTCCTCTGTCCGCATGGATATTGTAGAGGTTCAAAACGGCATTGAGTTCAGGCAGGCTTGAATATTTATAGTCAAATATAACCTTGTTTAAAACTGAATTAATAGCCTTTCTGGACTCTGCCTATATCTATCGGATTTAACGAAAATTGTTCTTTCTGTTTTCTTCCTTCAGCTTTTACAAGTCCGAACATTTCTTCAATTTCTTTTCTGGCAGGTTCTGATTTTCTCACTCCCAGTAAATGAAGATCGATTCTTTTTCCGTCTCTCTGAATGTTGTTTGTCACGATGTGGCAGTGGGGATGACCCGCATCATAATGCTGGTATACCAGATAAGGCTGTCTGCCGAAACCCAGTTTTTCCATATAAGTGTCTGCAATTTCAGCCAGTTTTTCTTTCGAATGATTCTCCGAAGGATCAAAGTTGAGTGAGATATGCACCGAATTCCGCTTCGCATTGGTATTGAGTTCTGCCAGTTTTAGAAAGCGGTTTAATTTTGAAGTGAAACTCAGTTTTTCCAGCTCCAACGGATAATTCACAGCACTTATGCATTCCGCTTTTCCAATCTCAACTTTATTTTCGTTGTAATTCAGAATGCCTCTTATGGACGAGCTTGTTTTTATCACTGCAACCATTTTTCTGCTATTTTCTGGGTGTGGCCTGAGACCTCTTCCATTTTATCAAAAAGCCTTTTTCTCTGGATTTCGAACAGATAAAGATGCCCTTTGAAATCGGGAATCGTTTTGAGCGTGTTTATCTTTCTGGCAATCTGATTTATATTATCGCCGATTGCCCGCAATTCGGAAGTAAGTACGGCTGTCTCTTCCATCAGTTCGTCTAAAGACTGGTTTCTGTAGGTGGCGACAATGGGTTTGTTGAATAAGTGGCTTCTGATGTGGTCGCTTAATTTTCGGCAGGTGCTTGCTCTGAATCTCTTTTCTAGTTCGGCATACTCCAAAGGAGTGAATCGCAGTCCCACGATTCGTGTTCTGTTTGAATTTTCTCTTTTCATCATCTTTCATTTTCATTGTTATCAAACTCTTTGCTTTTAAGTTTCTCCACCGCCGAGTTCCGAGGCAATGGGTGGCAAGATAGGCGGTTGTTAAACAACCGTTCATCTTGCTGATTGCAGGAACGTGGCAATCTTTGGAGATTTTTAAAAGCAAGCTTCTAATTTAGAAAAAATATTTGAATGTATCATGTTCAAAATATGTCCATGATGGCTGTAGGATGTGACAATAGATAAAATATTTAAAAAAAGAAAAAGGGAAAAAAGAAAGCAGTCTGAAATTGGACAGTCAGACAGTTGAAGTGCTATAAGTCCCGAAGGGCGGATTTTTTGAGGGACGAGAAAAATACGTTATGGGCACTTCTCTGGCTGTGTCCAATACCTTGCTTTTCTTTTTTCTTTTGGCTTATTTATAATATGAAGCAGTTAAATTATTTGTATTATTGACACTGCTTAAAAGTTTTATGGACATATTATGTCCATGAGATTGACGCAAAAGCGATTTATCTTTGTGAAAACATGAAAATGGATTGAGTGATGATAGGTAAATTTTACTTATGAACCTCAATGAATTAGGTTTTATATTTGTAGTATCCCCACCAGATTTTGATCAGGGTAAAATGAAAAAAGTGTTTTAACTTTATAGCGGATAGTGATTGTGGAACAAAAAAGACCGAGGCTCGGTCTTTTTTTAATGAAGAGGAATTGTATAATGGAAAACAGAGCAACGGATGAGAGGAGAAGAATCACCCGAGGGAAAACTTTTGTGAATTTACAAATTGAAAAACAAGGAGTTAGATTCTGTGAAGGAGAAAGGGGTATTTGTGATGAAGAAGAAAAAACTAAAACAAATGAAGGGAAATTAACAGTTGAAGAATTAAGAAGATGCAGAGGTTTTGAAGATATTTCAGAATTGGAGGGGAATGAGATAATCGAAAGCTTATTTCAATTGGCAGTGATTGTATATAATTTTAAAATGTAGATTATGGGGATTGAAAGTTTTAAGAAATTTCAGAAGGAGAAATTAGCGCAAAAAGCTGAGGTAAAAGAAATCTGGGGCTACACAAGGGTAAGCTCCAAATTGCAATTAGTAAACAACAGCCTAGAAGAACAGCGCATAGAAATAATACAGTTTGCTTCTAAAAATGGCTATACGCTCAAAAATATGCTTGGAGGGACTTATGAAAGCGCTTCGGGAGATTTTACCAGAAAGGAGTTTACAAGGCTATTGGAAGAGGTCAAAAGCGCAAAACAGAAACCTTTTGCAATCGCCATAAAATTTATCAGCAGGTTTTCCAGAACAGGGGGAAACGCCATTACCATAGTTCATGAACTTGTGGATAAGCTGGGTGTGCATTTAATTGAAACTTCTTCTGGTCTGTGCACCAATGACGAGTACAGCAAACTTGATATTTACAGCAAGCTTTTAGATGCCAGAAGAGAAAACATGGACAGGCTTGAAAAGACAATTCCTGGCATGAAGGCACTGCTGAGAGCGGGAAACTGGCTCGGCAAAGCTCCAAGAGGCTATACAATGAGAGGAAAGAAAGTTGGAGATTATGCTCTAATGCAGGAGAAGCAGTCTATTACAATAAATCTTGAAGGAGAGATTTTAAAGAAGGCTTGGAAATGGAAGCTTGCAGGAGAAAGGGATTTTGTAATCAGGGAGAAATTGGGAAAGCTGAATCTAGATATTACAAAACAGTCACTCGGTTCTATGTGGCGCAATCCTTTTTACTGCGGAATATTGGTAAATGCACTGCTTGAAGAGCCAGTGAAAGGAAACTGGACAGGTCTGGTCAGCGAGGACGATTTTTTGAAAGTTGACAGAATGCTCTCTGAAACCAAAGTGCCAGTTAAAGAATACTCCAAAAGCAGGATCAATGAGTTCAGACCTCTGACAGGATTTTTAAGATGCGAATGCGGAAGCCTTCTGACAAGCTATGTGGTAAGAAAAAAGAATGTGCATTATTACAAATGCCAGAAATGCAGAAATGCAAGTTTCAATGCATTGACCACGCCATATTCAAAAATGGAAGGATTGAATGATTCTTTTGAAAAGCTGTTATCAACATACACGCTAAGTCCTCAATTTGTAGAACCTTTCAAACTTCAGCTGAACAAGCTTTTTGATATCATGGAAAATGAGGGTAGGGAAGAAATGAAAGGTCTGCTTTCGAAGAAAAAAGATTTGGAAGCTAAAATCGAAAATCTGGATAAACGCTATTTTGAAAATCCGAATTTCGGGGATGAAAAATACAATAGATACTCACATCAGTTTGACATGGAATTAAAGGAAATGGAGATTCAGATTATGGCAAACAGCAAAAAAATATCTAACCACGGCAGACATATCGATAAAGTAATAGAGAAAGTTACAAACATCAATAAATGCTGGAAAGAAGGGGATATTGACAGCAAAATAAGAATCCAAAATCTGGTATTTCCAGAGGGATTGTCAATTAGGACTGAAAATCGGGAATATCTAACAGGTAGAGTAAACTCGATTTTTGGTTTAGTCCAAACATTTGCAGGCATTGACAGAGGCAGTAAAAAGCAAAAAACCCATCAAAAATTTGATGGGTCATTCTCTGTAGCGGGAACAGGACTCGAACCTGTGACCTTCGGGTTATGAGCCCGACGAGCTGCCTACTGCTCTATCCCGCGATGTTTCGGGTGCAAAGATACGCCGATTTTTTAGAAATCCAACGAAAACTTAAAAAAATGTTTTATTTTCTGTATTGAGTTGATATGACTACCTTTGCAGAATAAATAAAGCAAAAAATGTCACATAAAGCAGGTTTCGTAAATATTATCGGAAATCCAAATGTTGGAAAATCAACATTGATGAACGCTTTCGTTGGAGAACGATTGTCGATTATTACATCAAAAGCACAAACTACACGTCATAGAATTCTTGGAATTGTAAACGGAGAAGACTTCCAATTGGTTTTGTCTGATACTCCTGGAATCATTAAACCTGCATACGAAATGCAGGAATCGATGATGAACTTTGTAAAATCGGCTTTTGAAGATGCTGACATTTTAATCTACATGGTCGAAATAGGCGAGCAGGATCTTAAAGACGAAGACTTCTTTAAGAAAATTATTCATGCTAAGATTCCGGTTTTATTGCTTTTAAATAAAATTGATAATTCAAACCAAGAACAATTAGAACAGCAAGTTTCTTTCTGGAAAGAAAAAGTGCCAAATGCAGAGATTTTTCCAATTTCAGCTTTGCAGAACTTCAACGTTCCAGAAGTCTTTGGAAGAATTATCGAATTGTTGCCAGAATCACCACCTTATTATCCAAAAGACCAATTAACAGACAAACCAGAACGTTTCTTTGTTAACGAAACCATTCGTGAGAAAATCTTATTGAATTATGCTAAAGAAATTCCATACGCAGTTGAAATCGTAACAGAAGAATTTCATGAAACCGACAATATTATTAGAATCCGTTCGGTAATTATGGTGGAACGCGATACACAAAAAGGAATCATTATTGGACATAAAGGTGCAGCTTTGAAGAAAGTCGGAACCGATGCCCGTGCTGATTTAGAGAAATTCTTCGGAAAACAAATTCACATTGAGCTTTATGTAAAAGTGAACAAAAATTGGAGAAGCAATGCTAATATGTTGAAACGTTTCGGATATAATCAGTAGTTTTTGTTTAATCGGTTAACCGTTGATTTGTTTAATCGTGAAAACAAAAGTTCTTTTGAAAATAGGTGTCCTAGCCCAGATGGGAACGGCATCCTTTTGTGGCGGGGTTCGCCACAAAAGATATAGTGGACAGCTGGATTTAGCTCCTGAAAATTATACAAAAAAACAATAAAAACTTAGGTACTAAGAAACTTAGCGTCTCAGCAACTTTTTTTAACTACCTTTGCAAAAAATTTAAATAAGGCATTTTAGATTACAAGTGATTAGGTTTTTAGGAAGCTAAGAATCTGAAATCTAAAGTCTAAAATCTAAAATTCAATAAAATGAGTAATAACATTGTTGCGATAGTAGGAAGACCTAATGTAGGGAAATCGACCCTTTTTAATAGGCTGATACAAAGAAGAGAAGCTATTGTAGATTCAGTATCTGGGGTTACCCGCGATAGAAACTATGGTAAAAGCGAGTGGAACGGAAAAGAGTTTTCTGTCATTGATACAGGTGGATATGTTCGAGGGTCTGATGACGTTTTCGAAGGTGAAATCCGTAAACAGGTAGAACTTGCTATCGACGAAGCCGATGTTATTATTTTTGTGGTTGATGTTGAAGAAGGAATTACACCAATGGATGAAACCGTTGCAAAATTGCTTCGTAAAGTAACAAAACCAGTTTTATTGGCTGTAAATAAGGTTGATAACGCGATGCGTGAAAAAGACGCTGTAGAGTTTTATAACCTTGGTTTAGGTGACTATTATACTTTTGCAAGTATCTCTGGAAGCGGAACAGGAGATTTATTAGACGCTTTAATTGAAGCGTTCCCTGTAAAACCTGAGCCAGTTACTCCAGAAGTAGAATTGCCTCGTTTTGCAGTTGTAGGACGTCCAAATGCAGGTAAGTCTAGTTTTATCAACGCTTTGATTGGTCAAGACCGTTTTATGGTTACAGATATTGCAGGAACAACTCGTGATGCAATTGATACTAAATTTGACCGTTTTGGTTTTGAATTTAATTTGGTTGATACTGCGGGAATTCGCCGTAAAGCAAAAGTTAAGGAAGATTTAGAGTTTTACTCTGTAATGCGTTCTGTAAGAGCAATTGAGCATGCAGATATTTGTATTTTAGTTATCGATGCAACTCGTGGATTTGAAGGTCAAGATCAGAGTATTTTCTGGCTTGCTGAGAAGAATAGAAAAGGTGTTGTAATTTTGGTAAACAAATGGGATTTGGTAGAAAAAGATACCATGTCTACACGTGATTACGAAGAGAAAATTAAAAAAGAATTGATGCCTTTTACAGATGTGCCAATTTTATTCGTTTCTGCTTTAACAAAACAACGTTTGTTAAAAGCTCTTGAAGCTACAGTTCAAGTTTACGAAAATAGAAAACAGAGAATCCCAACTTCAAAATTCAACGAATATATGTTGAAGGTGATTGAATCTTATCCGCCACCAGCAATGAAAGGGAAGTATGTAAAAATTAAATATTGCATGCAGTTGCCAACTCAAACGCCGCAATTTGTATTTTTTGCCAATTTACCGCAATACGTTAAAGAACCTTATAAGAGATACTTGGAAAATAAAATTCGTGAGAAATGGGATTTCGCAGGAGTTCCGATCGATATTTACATAAGAGAAAAATAAAAAATAGTCCCCTTGAATAGGGGATTTTTTTATGTTTGGTGTCTTGATTATTAAAAGATCGGTTTTTGTATTGGCATCATATTTGGTTAAATGTAAAAAATACAATTAAACCTTTTGCATTTTTTTAAGTCTTACTGATCTAACTAACCCAATTTTATGACCAAGATTTATTCATTTTTATTGTTTTTAGCTTTTGTTTATTCGGCAAATGCCCAAAACAATATCGTTATTAAAGGAACTGTAGTTGATATCAACTCACAGCTTCCGCTAGAACTCGCCACGGTTTATTTTACGACTGTAAAAGATTCAACCATTATTGAATATGCTACGACTGATAAAAATGGAAATTTTATCATCAATACTAAAAAATATGATAAGCCAGTTTTTTTAAAGGTTAATTATACGGGATACCAAACTTATTTTGAAGAACAAAAAGGTCTTACGGAAAGTAAAGATTTTGGTAAACTATACATGCTTGAAAATGCTAACGTTTTAAACGAAGTGATAATCAAGAGCGAAGCACCGCCAATTACCATTAAAAAAGATACTTTAGAGTTTAATGCTGGCTCGTATAAAGTGCGTCCAGATGCAAATGTGGAAACGCTGCTGAAACAGTTGCCAGGTTTTGATGTAGATAATACAGGAAAAATTACGGTAAATGGGCGAGAAGTCAATCAGGTTTTAGTCAACGGAAAAGCATTTTTTGATAAAGATGGAGCTATTGCCATTAAAAACCTTCCAGCCGATATTATTAAAAAAGTTCAAGTTTCTGATTTTAAAACCAAAAAAGAAGAATTGGCCAAACAAGAATCGACTTCAGATTATTCGAGCATAAATATAACAATTGACGAAAAGAAAAATAAGGGATATTTTGGTAAAGTTCTTGGCGGATATGGTTCAGACGAACGCTACGAAAGTAGTTTAATGATGAACTTTTTCAAAAATAAACAAAAAATAAGCGTTTTGGCTTCTTCAAACAATATCAACTCAACAGGATTTTCTATGGATGAGGTTTTTGATAATATGGGAGGCGGACGAAATGCTAAAGGCGGAAGTCAAGGCGCTAGCAGTGGAGGAAAAGGAATTACGCAGTCTACTTTGGCCGGAATTAATTATTCTGATGATTGGACCAAAGATTTGGAGTTTATGAGCAGCTATAATTTTACAAATGCTGTAACTAAAAATGATAGCAAATCGAACCAATTAAGTTTATTGCCAACAGGTAATATTTTGACCGAAGCCGATTCTAAAACTAGAAATGAAAACACTGGAAACAAGGTGAATTTTGAATTGGAATACAAAATCAATCCTTCTATGCAGATTGTTTTTGCTCCTAAATTGAATTTATCCGAATCAAACAGTAGTACTGAATCATCGACTTTTTCTGAAAATGAAAATGGCGATGCATTAAACGAAAGTACAGCCACATCGCACACAGAAAGCTCTAATACAAGTTTTGCAAACAGCATTAATTTCAATAAAACTTTCGAAAAGAAATCACGAAATTTAAGTGTAGTTTTCAATAATAATAACACTAAAAACGATTCGAACGGAATCAACATTTCTGAGACTATTTTTTATCAAGATAATAAGCCAAACGATGAAAGAAATCAGAATGCAAAAAATACATCGAAAAGTGATGCTTATTCGCTTGATTTAGAATATACAGAACCAGTAACAGATTCGTTGAGATTGCGTTTCGGAACTGATTTTGATTGGCAGAGTTCTATGAATGATCAAAAAACATTTAATTTTGATGATGCGTCACAAGAATATTCAGATTTAAACTTATCGCTGACCAATTATACCACATCAAAACAAAACTCAATTACGCCAAAAGTGGGTATTACTTGGCAGAAAAGTAAATTTACGCTTAATGTAAATTCGAGAACATCAATTGTGGAGTTTGATAATCATTCTTTTTATTTAAATCAAGCTACAGATCTGAATAAAAGATATATGTTGCCTTACGGAACAGCTCAGCTTCGTTATAAATTTGACCGTTCTAGAAACTTAACTTTTAAATACGATTATTCAAATGCACTTCCGTCGGCTACGCAATTAATGCCGGTTGCAGATTTAAATAATCCGTTAAATAGTGTCATTGGAAATCCAAATCTTAATCCGATTGAAAAAAGTACTGCGGGTATAGATTTTAAAAACTTTGATTTTAGAACACGTTCTGGCTATAGTTTATTTCTTAAAGGGGATTATTATAGCAATGATATTGTTTCTACTTCGATTTACGATGATAGCGGAAAAAGAAATACGACTTATGTAAATATTTCAGGAACTTATTCGGCTTCGATTGGAGGAAACTGGAATCAGCAGATTAAAAAAGATGCACATACTTTAAGATACGGTTTGCGTTTAAGCGGTAATTATAATTTTGATAAAGGATTCACCAATGCTGTTTTGTATTATGCAAAATCGGTTGTCGTTACGCCAAGTGTTTATGCTTCTTATGATTATGGTGAAGTGCTTTCGATTGCGCCATCTTATAGTTTATCATACAATGAAACGCGATATGAAAACTATTCAAGAGACGCCACTTCAAACGTAATTCACAGAGTTAATTTACAGACAACATCGTATTGGCCAGCAAATTTAATTTTCGGAAATGACTTTGGATATACTTATAATTCGAATATTTCAGACGATTTCAAAAAGGATTTTTTCCTTTGGAATACTAGTTTGTCTTACGGGTTTTTGGATAAAAAACTATATGCAAAAGTAAAAGTATATGATGTTTTAAATCAAAACCAAAGTGCAACAAGAACCATTTCGCCAACTTCGATCCGAGATGAAGAAAATACAGTTTTAAAACGTTACGTAATGTTTTCTTTAGCTTATAAAATTGGAAATTTTGCCGAAAGCAAAAAAGGAGGAAGGAGACAGAGAGGATCTTAGTTTTTAAGGTGCAAAGGTTCAGAGGAACAAAGGTTCAAAGGTTACAAAAAATGCCTATCAAATTATATTTGATAGGCATTTTTTGTAATTCACAACTCATAACTTTTTCCGGTTAATTCTATGATAGACTGTAAACCTGATAATATCACGATCATAGAAATCTACACCGCTGGCGCGTCTTTGAAAGTTTTTTAAATAACCCAATTCTAAACCCAGATTTGGATTGAAATGATAACGTAAAGCAACGTAGAAACGATTTTGATCGAATGTATTTCTGCGATTGTCTTTTCCGAAATTGAATAAAACTTCGTCAGAGATCGTACCCTTTATGCTTCTGCCTTCTTTTTCCCAAAGAGTAAACATGGATTGCAAGCGATATCTGAATCGGAAAGCAAATGAGAATTCATCCAGAAGTCCGTTTTTGTCTGCTTTTTGAATAAATCGCTCTTCTAACTGAAAACGATTATGAAAAGTTATTTTGGAAATATCGTTAATTAAAGTAAGGTCTTGCTGTCCACGATATTCAGGAACGGAATAATCAGGATCAATGTTTGGGTTTTGAGTATTCACACTAAAAAAAGCAAATCCAGCACCAAAATCCATCATTTTAGTTGCTCTGTAACGAGCTTGAGATCTTATAACAAAAAGATTTTCATGGACAGGGTTTACAAAGCTTCGATTATCAAATTCAGAATGCAGAGCCCATTTTTCGGATAATGGGAAAATATTATAGTATCGAATCCAGGTTAAAGTTTGCTGGTCGATATTTCTTTGATTTTGCCCCGTAATGACTTGGCTGGCAAAGATTATGATAAAAAGTAATCTAAAAGATCTGTTCAAAAACTATAAATTCAGGTTGCGAATTTATACAAATGATCTTATTTCTTTCTATTTTAAAATTTGTTTTGAAAGTTTTTTTGTGAAATAAAAAAAGAGACACATTTTAAAATGCATCTCTTTTTAATACTAAAACTAACTAACCATCTTACAGTGCATACTTAAGTGTAATCCCGTAAGTTCTTTGATCACCAAGAACTCCAGCATATTGTCCTGAGTTACCACCTGCAGGCAATAATTGTTCATAGTAATCTTTATTGAATAGGTTTCTTCCCCAAAACTGAATAGACAAACCTTGCGAAGCACGGAAACCTAAACGAGCATTAAAGATAGCATAACCTTGTACTACTAAATATTTTGAAGCCGAAGGGCTTGAAGAAAATTCAGAACGAGCGTATCCGTCAGCCGCAAAGAAGATTTTTCCAGCATTACCAAAGAATCTTGCATTGTCAGAAAGCTCACCTCCAAGCGAACCAGCCCACCTTGAAGCACCTGGCAATTCAGTTCCAGAAACATCTTTGAAGGCAACTGGTGCTCCAGTTTCCTCCAATGGAAGTGGCGCATTCGTAAACTTCACATATTTACCATCTGTATAAGTTGCAGCGCCATTGATAGTTAAGTGTGAGCTGATCACAAAACTTGCATCCAATTCTGCACCTCTTACACGTACTTTATCTGCATTAGCAAGATAACCGCGGTTTACACCCAATTCAGCAGCCTGAACGTTGGTTTGGAAATCTTTGATGTCTGTATTAAAGAACGTTAAGTTGAAGATTGAGTTTTTAAACGGAGATGTTTTTACTCCAACTTCATAATGATATACTTTTTCTGGTTTAACTACTGCAAGATCAGTCATTGGCTGACCTGCTGCATTTGTTGGAAGACCAGCTACGTTAACTCCAACAGGTTTGTAGCTTTTAGCAGCTGTTGCGTAAATATTGATTTTGTCTGATGCTTTGTAAGTAAGCGTGATGTTTCCAGAAAAGTCTGTATTGTCTGTATCTGAATCAAACGCCTGATCTGAATAAACCGATTTTTTCAAGGCTAATAAAGCTGGGTCTGTTGTTTGAAGACCTCCATAAGTTTTACGAGCATAATGAGCGTCTTTTTTATCAAAGTTAAATCTTAAACCTGGTAAAACATGGAAACGTTCTGTAAGTGCCCAATCAATCTGACCAAATACGGCTGCACTAGAAGCTCTAATTCTTGCATCAGTATGAATTCCATATCCTTCAAAAAGACCTGGAGTTTTCCATAGCGGACTAGTTGAGCTTTGAGAGAATCTCCATTGAGCATTTCCTGATTCTTCTGTACCATTTGTTTGAGAAGTCTGATCGATAAAGAATACACCTGCAACACCACTAATTTTTGAAGTTAATTGTCCAGCATAACGAACTTCTTGCGTAACCTGAGTTTGTCTTGTTGGGTTCTGAGATTTTGCCAAAACTTGTAATCCTGTAAAATCCCTGTCGTTTGATGGATCCCAGTTCCAGAAACGCCAAGCTGTTGTAGAAGTAAGTGTTCCGCCTCCAATTTTAGTATCAATGTTTAACGAAACTCCTCCTAAATCTTGTCCAGAACGCCAAGGAGTGTCATGATCTATTTTACGGTCAAAAGCATTTAAACTCGGTAATTGGTAATTTAAATCTTTAATAATAGCATCAAACTGACGGTATGCAGCTCTTTGAGTAGGAGCAACACCAGCAACAACCTGAGCATATCCGTCAGGACGCTGTGTTGTAAGATCTCCTGCAAAAGTAACGTTTGTATTTTCTGTAGGAGTCCATAATAATTGTCCTCTAAAACCTTGATTGTTTAAAGTGTTTGTTGGTCTTCCTGTAACAATGTTGTCAACTAAACCATCACGCTGCGTTCCTGAGAAAGATAAACGACCCGCAACTTTTTTTCCTAATGCTCCTGTGATAGAAGCTTTAGCTTGTAAAAAAGCATAGTTTCCATAACTTACTTCGAAATCTGCGCCTGGTGTAAAACTTGGTTTGCGAGATGTAATATTGAAAGCTCCAGAAGTAGTGTTTTTTCCAAATAATGAACCTTGTGGACCACGTAATACCTCAATTTGCTCCACATCGATAAAATCTAAAGTAGTTGCTGCTGGACGAGCGTAATAAACACCGTCTACGTAGAAACCAACTCCAGGATCGATACCATCATTTGTAAGTCCGAATGGTGAACCTAAACTTCTAATGTTAATTCCAGTATTTCTAGGGTTAGAAGAATATAATTGAACAGAAGGAACCAATTCTTTAATACGGTTAACGTTAAAAGCTCCTGCAGCTTCTGCTTGTTTTCCTGTAACAACAGAAACGGCGATTGGCACATCTTGCACTTTTTCAATTCTTCTTCTTGAAGAAACCACAACCTCAACAAGTTTATTTTCTTCGCTTAGAGTGATTAATAATGGAGAGGCTGGTATAGCTGTAATTTCAAGCTCAGCAGTATTATAGCCAATATATTGAACTAATAATGTAAGCGGTAATTTGCCTTGAGATTCTATTGAAAATCTTCCTTCAGAATCTGTAATTGTGCTAAAAGTAGTTCCTTTAATTACCACATTGGCAGCTTCTAAAGGGATATTTTGATCAGTAGTGACAACCCCTTCAATTTTTTGAGCGAATGAGATTGAGAATGTTAAAACTGCAAGTATTGTAAGTATATTTTTTATAGATGTTTTCATTATTTTATATTAAGTATATATGATTAGTAGAATTTAAAATTAAATTTTTTTTTACCAACACATACACATCATAGATGAAACATTATTCACAGTTGTGAAATTATAATTAGGTTTTTTTTGCAAAAGATTTTGTCCACCTGATTTACTAGAATGTACTTTCATGAGTTAAAATTTTGTAAATGATTAGTTAATTATTTTTGGCAAATATATATAATTAATTCTATCGATTTACTAGACTTTAAAAAATATTTTTTTATTTTTTTACAAGTGAAGCGATTGTGATGCCTTCCATAGCCTTCAAAGTTTTGTCTCTGATAAGCATCAAACCGTGACGCAGACTGCATTCAGACTCGGTTTTGCAATCAGAGCAAGGCTCGTAAAAATTTAAAGAAGCACATGGCAAAAGTGCAATTGCACCGTCAAATAATCGGTGAATTTCTGCCAAAGTGATGTCATTTTTGGATTTTATCAGATAATATCCGCCAAATTTTCCCTGCTTACTGCTTACAAAACGACCGCGTTTTAGATCTAATAAAATCTGCTCTAAAAACTTTTTAGGAATGTTAGCGCCATCAGCAATTTCTACAGTTCTAGAAATGTGATTTTCGTCTTGTTCTGCTAAATAAAGTAAGGCCTTAAGGGCGTATTTTGCTTTATGTGATAACATCTATTTTTTAATTATGAATTATGAATTATAAATTATGAATTAAATTTTGAAACTAAAATCTTTTCAAAGATAACTTGAAACTTTAAACAAAACTTAAAACATCAAACAAAATTTAATTTACCAGCCTCCGCTAGATCCACCGCCAGAGAAACCTCCGCCGCCAAATCCACCGCCGAAGCCTCCGCCTCCGCCGAAACCACCACCTGATGATCCGCCTCCGAAGCCTCCAAATCCGCCTCCGCCACTTCTTCCAAGATTACTTAAAATAATAACGTCGAGTAGGCTAGGGCCTCCACCACCATTGTTGCCAGAATTTCCGCCTCCGCCTCTTTTATTTCGAGAGAGCAAGATTAAAACAATTACGACAATTACGATAAAAGGCAGAATAGGAAAGTCTTGTCCTTTTTTTGCTTGTTTACGTTCGCCTTTAAATTTTCCTTTAAAGACATCAATAATAGCGTCAGTTCCTTTATCAAGACCGTTGTAGAAACTTCCTGCTTTAAATTCTGGTATAATGATGTTTCTGATGATTGTTCCTCCAATCCCCGCGGTTAAACGATCTTCAAGTCCATATCCTGGATTGATAGCGATTTTCTTTTCGTTTTTAGCTAAAAGAATGACAACTCCATTATCGTCTTCTTTAGTTCCTCCAATTCCCCAAGTTTGACCCCATTTTGTTGCTAATTGGCTTACATCTTCTCCTTTTAAACTTTCAATGGTAATAACTACGATTTGAGTTGTAGTCGAATCAGAATAGCGAATTAGTTTTTCTTCTAATTGTGCTTTTTCAGTAGAACTTAAAATATTAGCATAATCGTAAACAGAAGTCTGAAAACTAGGTTTTGGTGGAATCTCAAATTGCGCAAAAATAGCATTGCTGATAAATAATGCGATAAATAAAAAAGTAATCTGAAAAATTCTATTAGAATTTGGGATTTTAATTTTGGAATTTTTCATTATTTATCCTTTTGAGATTTCGTTAGATAGTTCGTTTACATCATCTTCCTGAGAAGGAAAATATTTTTTAAGCTGTTCGCCGGCATTCAAAATACCGTCAACAATTCCTTGTTTAAAATTGCCAGCTTTAAAGTGATTCACCATAATATCTTTAGTACAATCCCAAAAATCGTTGGCTACTACATCATTAATTCCTTTGTCTCCACAAATTACAAAGTTTTTGTCTTCAACTGCAAAATAGAGTAATACTCCATTTTTCAATTTAGTTTCATTCATTCGCAATTCATGAAAAACTTCTAAAGCCCTATCAAAATGAACTTTAGAAGTTGTTTTTTCTATATGCACTCTAATTTCGCCAGAAGTATTATTTTCGGCCATACGAATAGCTTCAACAATTTCTTGTTCTTCTTCTTTGGTTAAAAAATCTTCTACTTTTGACATGAAAATGATTTTAGAGTTAGTTAGCTATTCTTAGAATTTTACTTCAACTGGTTTATCTGCTCCTTCAACAGCATTGAAATATGCTTTTTCTTTGAAACCGAACATACCTGCAAACAGACTATTTGGGAATGTTTTAATATGGTTATTATAAGGTGCTACAGCTTCATTGAAACGAGTTCTTGCTGTCAAAATTTGGTTTTCAGTACTAGCCAATTCGTCTTGAAGTTTTAAGAAATTCTCATTCGCTTTCAAGGTTGGATATTGCTCTACAGAAACTAATAATCTTGATAAAGAAGAAGATACTCCGCTTTGTGCTTTGTTGAATTCAGCAAGTTGTTCTGGTGTAATGTTAGATGGATCTACAGTTACGCTTGTTGCTTTTGCACGAGCTTCAATAACAGCTGTTAAAGTCGATTTTTCGAAATCAGCAGCACCTTTTACAGTGTTTACTAAATTTCCAATAAGGTCATTACGTCGTTGGTAAGCCGTTTGAACATTTCCCCAAGATTGTTCTACAGTTTGATTTAATGTTACTGCAGTGTTGTTAATTCCTTTTACCCAGCTATAAATTCCAATAATAACAACTGCGGCGATAATCCAAGGTAAGAATTTTTTCATGATTGTTGATTTAAGTTTATTTCTATTTTTAATTACAATTCGTTTTTTATGTCGTTTAGTTGCGTTTTTATCGATTCTAATTTACGTATTATTTCGAATTTATCTAACGTTTTCTTCTGGCCCTCTTTTAAGTGTGTTTTGGCGCCTTCAAGTGTAAATCCTCTTTCTTTTACTAAGTGATAGATCAATTGAAGATTTGTAATATCTTCTGGTGTGAACATCCTATTTCCCTTTGCATTTTTTTTAGGTTTTAGAATGTCAAATTCGCTGTCCCAAAATCGTATCAAAGAAGCATTGACATTAAAAGCTTTGGCCACTTCGCCAATACTGTAATATCGTTTGTCTTTAGAAAGTTCAATATGCATGGTTCGTTTTTTTCTATTTTTATTTCAAAAATACTATTTTTTAGAATATTAATCTAATGATTGATTTTCTTGGTTTGCCATTTGCGAAATCGCTACATATTCTACAGCAGAAATATTTCCATAATAGAAATTTAGCGGATTGACGACTTTCCCATCTTTATGCACTTCATAATGACAATGCGGACCTTCAGATCTTCCTGTGCTTCCTACATATCCAATAACATCGCCGCGTTTTACCTTTTGTCCTGGTCGGCAGTTGTATTTGCTTAAATGCGCGTACAAACTTTCATATCCAAAACCGTGCCTGATCACAACATGATTTCCGTATCCCGAAGCCGTGTTGTCAGCTCTATCTACCACTCCATCTCCTGTTGCGTATATTGGAGCTCCTGTATTGGCAGTGAAATCCATTCCGTTATGCATTTTTCTCACTTTCGTGAAAGGGTCAATGCGATATCCAAAACCTGACGCGACACGTTTTAAATTTTCATTTCGAACTGGCTGAATGGCAGGAATCGCTAGCAATAAATTTTCTTTAGCTCCAGCTAATTTCAGAATTTCATCTAAAGATTTCGACTGAATCGCTAATTGCTTCGAAAGTTTGTCAATTCTTTTTGTTGCATTTAAAACCAATTGAGAATTGTTATATCCTTCTAATGCTTTGTATCTGTCAGAACTTCTAAAACCAGCTTTTCGAATCGAATCTGGAATTTCAGCTTTATTGAAGTAAACTCGATAAATGTTATTGTCACGTTCTTCTAAAGCATCTGCCGCTTCATCAATTTCATCCAGTTTTTTATTCAAAATGGCATATTGAAGTTTTAAATTTTCAATTTCTCGTGCCTGTAGACGATCTTTTGGGGTTTCGAAATACGGCGTGTTAATTAAAAGGACAAAAACTAAAAAACCGAATAATGCTGAAGCAGTTAAAAACAGTAATGCGTAACCTATTTTTATTCTTTTTCTGGTTTTTATTTTCGTATAAGCCAGATTTTCTGGGTCGTAATAATATTTTACTTTCGCCATATTTTAAAATACGCTATTTTTGCTCCCTGTAAAATAAGTTAGTCGAATAAAACTGATAAATGTTTCAGCTCTTCGACACTTTTTTTACAAGGATTAATGATTAGATATTGGGGCTATTTTATCATTAGATAATGCGCAAAATAGGCAATTTATTGTTTAAAATATAAGTTTTTTGATTACATTATAAAAAACTTAACGTATCATCAAATGAATAGATTAGCTAATCATCTAATTTTCAAATTGACACATTAAAACAGACACATTTTTCTAATTTTAAATATGAAATCACAAGACGTACGTAAACAATTTTTAGATTTTTTTGAGAGTAAAGGGCATACTATTGTTCCTTCAGCTCCTATTGTTCTTAAAGACGACCCAACCCTAATGTTCAATAACTCGGGAATGGCCCAGTTTAAAGAATTTTTCTTAGGAAACGGAACTCCAAAAAGTCCAAGAATAGCCGATACGCAAAAATGTCTTCGTGTTTCAGGAAAACATAACGATCTTGAAGAGGTTGGTATTGATACATACCACCATACTATGTTCGAAATGTTAGGGAACTGGTCTTTTGGCGATTACTTCAAAAAAGAAGCGATCAACTGGGCTTGGGAACTATTGACAGAAGTGTACAAAATTCCAAAAGAGAATCTTTATGTTTCTGTTTTTGAAGGAAGTAAAGAAGATAACGTTCCGTTTGATCAAGAAGCTTGGGACATCTGGAAAACTTTAATCGACGAAGATCGAATCATTTTAGGAAATAAAAAAGATAATTTCTGGGAAATGGGTGACCAAGGACCATGCGGACCTTGTTCTGAAATTCACGTTGATTTACGTTCTGAAGAAGAAAAAGCATTAGTTTCTGGAAAAAGTTTAGTGAACAATGATCACCCGCAAGTAGTTGAAATCTGGAATAACGTATTCATGGAATTCAACCGTAAAGCGGATGGATCTTTAGAAAAACTTCCAGCACAACACGTAGATACCGGAATGGGATTTGAGCGTTTATGCATGGCTTTACAAGGAAAAACATCAAATTATGATACGGATGTTTTCATGCCTTTAATTAGAGAAATCGAAACCATTACTGGAGCTAAATACACAACTAATGATGTAACAGGCATTAGTGAAGAACAAAATAAAATGAATATTGCTATTCGTGTAGTGGCAGATCACGTTCGTGCGGTAGCCTTTGCTATTGCTGACGGTCAGTTGCCTTCTAACACGGGTGCAGGATATGTTATTCGTAGAATTTTGCGTCGTGCAATTCGTTACGGATTTACTTTCTTAGGAACAAAAGAGCCATTTATTTTTAAATTAGTTGAAACTTTAAGCGAACAAATGGGAGATTCTTTCCCAGAAATCAGAACACAGAAAGCACTTTGTTCGAATGTAATTCGTGAAGAGGAAAATTCATTCTTGAAAACATTAGATCAAGGATTAGTTCTTTTAGATGCTGTAATTTCAAATAACAATACAGATACTGTTGATGGTAAAAAGGCATTTGAATTGTATGATACTTACGGATTCCCGATTGATTTAACAGCTTTGATTCTTTCTGAAAGAGGATTGAAATTAGACGAAGAAGGATTCCAGGAACAATTGCAATTACAAAAAGAAAGATCTCGTGCAGCGTCTAAAGTAACGGCTGGTGACTGGAATGTGCTTGTAGAAGATGATATTCAAGAGTTTGTTGGGTATGATAGATTATCACAGCAAGTAAAAATCACGAAATACCGTAGAGTAGAAAGTGCAAAAGATGGTGAGATTTTCCAATTGGTTTTCAATGCAACTCCATTCTATGGAGAAAGCGGAGGACAAACGGGAGATAAAGGATATTTAGAAGCTCAAAATGGTGATATCGTTTATATTATTGATACTAAAAAAGAAAATAACCAAACGATACATTTAGCAAAATCGTTACCAGAAAATCTTACTGGAACGTTTAATGCGGTTGTTGATGCAAACCAAAGAGCTAAAACTTCGTCAAACCACTCGGCTACACACTTGTTGCACCAAGCTTTGCGTAAGATTTTAGGAACTCACATTGAGCAAAAAGGTTCGATGGTAAGAAATGCTTCATTGCGTTTTGACTTTTCTCATTTCTCTAAAGTAACTGATGAAGAATTAGTAGAGGTTGAAAATTTTGTGAATGCGAGAATTCGTGAGAGTTTGCCATTAATTGAAAAAAGAGCAATTCCGAAAGAGCAAGCTCTTGAAGATGGAGCAATTGCTTTATTTGGAGAGAAATACGGAGATTTAGTTCGTACTATTAAATTTGGAGATTCTGTCGAATTATGCGGTGGAACTCACGTTGCAAATACATCTGATATTTGGCATTTTAAAATTGTTTCTGAAGGAGCTGTTGCTGCTGGAATTAGAAGGATTGAAGCGATTACAAGTGAAGCAGCGAAAGAATATTTTGAATCTCAAGCTGTTTCTTTGGCTGAAATTAAAGATGCACTTAAAAATGCTCAAGATCCAGTAAAATCAATTTTAGCATTGCAAGATGAAAACGCTCAATTGAAAAAACAATTAGAAGCATTATTAAAAGATAAAGCTAAAAACATGAAAGCTGATTTGGCTAAAGAATTGCAAGAAATCAATGGCGTTCAGTTCTTAGCAAAACAAGTAGATTTAAATCCAGAAGGAGCAAAAGATTTGGCTTACGAATTGGGTGGTTCTTATAACAACTTATTCGTTGTTTTCGCTACAGCTCACGAAGGGAAACCAATGTTAACTTGTTATATTTCAAAAGAAATTGTAGCTGAGAAAAACCTAAATGCTGGACAAGTTGTTCGCGAATTAGGGAAATACATACAAGGTGGAGGAGGAGGACAGCCTTTCTTCGCAACTGCAGGAGGTAAAAATGTTGATGGAATTGCTGAAGCTTTATCTAAAGCAGTGGAATTCGTGAAATAATTTAAAGGTGCTAAGAATCTAAGATACTAAGGTTCTGAGTTTTTTATAAAAGTAAACCCGACAGATTTTTAAAATCTGTCGGGTTTTGTTATTTATAGTATTTTCTCATTTTATGTCATTTCGAAAGGAGAAATGGACAAATAAGGCATAAAAAACTCAGAATCTTAGCAACTTAGTATCTCAGCACCTTAGAAAATCTATTTTCTCTCACCAATCTGCTGGCGCCACATCGCATAATAAAGCCCTTTCTCCACGATTAAATCTTCGTGTTTACCTTGCTCAATAATTTTACCTTGTTCAAGAACAAAAATTCTGTCAGCGTGCATTACGGTTGATAAACGGTGTGCAATTAAAACTGTGATTCTGTTTTTGTCTGAAATATTTCTAATCGTATCATTGATTTCTTCTTCGGTAATAGAATCCAAAGCAGAAGTCGCTTCATCAAAAATCAATAAATTAGGATTTCTAAGAATAGCTCTTGCGATAGATAAACGCTGTTTTTCACCGCCAGAAACTTTGATTCCGCCTTCGCCAATTGTGGTGTTTAAACCATCTTCAGCACGTTTTAGAAGTTTGTCGCAGCTTGCACGTTTTAAAGCATCATAAAGTTCTTCGTCGGTTGCATTTGGTTTAACAAACAATAAGTTTTCGCGGATTGTTCCTGAGAATAATTGTGCATCTTGAGTCACAAAACCAAGTTGTTTTCTTAAATCTAGCAAATCAATTTCGGTTGAATCGATGTCATTGTACAGAATTTCTCCTTCTTCTGGAGTATACAATCCAACTAATAATTTTACTAAAGTTGTTTTTCCAGATCCAGACGGACCAACAAAAGCGACGGTTTGTCCTTGTTTGATTTCGAAATTGATATTTTCGACTGCTTTAAATTTGGCGGTTTTATGTTGAAAACTTACATTTGAGAAAAGCAATTTTTGAATCGCTCCAACATGTTTTGGAGTTTTTGGGCGGAATTCTTTTGGAGCATTTAATAAATGTTTAAAATTCTCCATAGAAACTTTCGTCTCATTCAGAGCAATAATAAAGTTCCCTAATTCCTGTAAAGGACCAAAAATAAAGAAAGTGAAAAATACCATTGTCAATAAATCTCCAACAATAATTTTTCCTCCAAATAAGAAGTAATACAAAGCGAAAACAACGCAGGTTCTTAAGAAATGAACCGTTGTTCCTTGTATGAAACTTAAACTTCTAATAAAACGAATTTTCTGTAATTCTAATTGCAGAATTTTAAAAGTATTTAAGTTTAGACGCTTTTCTTCTTGATACGTCAAACCAAGACTTTTTACTAATTCGATATTTCGTAAACTTTCGGTGGTAGAACCTGCCAATGCATTAGTTTGATTCACAATTTTTCGAGAAACGATTTTAATCTTTTTCCCTAAATACAAACTTACCAAAGCAATAATTGGCGCCGTAATTAAAAAGATAATCGAAATCCTGAAATTGATTCTGGCAACATAAACTATTACGAATATAAAACCGATAATAGTCTGAAAGATTAACGAAATAGAAAGCGTAATCAGTTTTTCTGAATCGATTCTAACTTTTGTCAGTTTACTTAAAGTTTCACCGCTTCGCTGATCTTCAAATTCTGCATAAGGAAGGTCAAGAGATTTTTTGATTCCGTCAGTATACATTTGCGCGCCCGTTCTCTGAATGACCACATTGGTAAAATAATCCTGAAAGTTTTTGGTAATTCTGGAAATCATAGCAGCGCCAAGAGAAAGGCCAAGCCAGAAAGCCAAAGATTTGATAAATCCGATTTCGTTTCCTTTGTATTTTGAGATTCCAACGCCACAGTCCTGCATTAATTTTCCTGTGATTACTGAATCTGACAAACTGAAACAAATGTTGATAGTAGCCATTATCAACGCAAAAAACAAGAGCATTTTGTGTCTGATAATGTAGGTATATAGTAATTTCATATAAGATTTTAAAAAAATGGAAGATGCAAAAATAAGGAATTGTTTTAGTTTCTAGAGTTGGTTTTTGTTATTAAAAATCTAAATTTTTTACAGGTGAAATTGCTGATAGGGTTTTTAAAGTTTTTTATGTGTCTCACTTTTTTAATTTGAAAATAAGAAGTCATAAAGGCAGATTATTTTTCCATATTTAAGTTTTTTTTGAAAACTTTATTATTTAGTTAAACTTTTATGTTGTTTACTATTAGTGTTTTAAGAATTGACTTAATTGAAAAATGTGCTTTGATGTGGAATCACGTAAGGTTTTACTATTTGGTTGTACTACGTTTGCACCATTAACAAATTTTAACCAAATCAATATGAAAAAATTATTATGCCTTTTTGGTGCTTTAGCACTAGTTTTAACATCTTGTTCAAGCGATGATTCGTCAAGTTCTTCAGATCTTGTTTTGCTTAAAAAAACTGTTATTACAAGTCCAGAAGGTGATAAAGCTACCGTTAATTTTAAGTACGATGGTAACAAAATAGTAAGTGTAACAGATGATACTGGATTTTTCAATCTGTATTATACTTATACAGGAGATCTAATTACAAAAATTGATTACAAGCTCCCTAATGGAAAATCAGAACAAGTAAATACGTTTACATACACTAATGATGGAAAGCTATCAACTTTTTTAAGAGTTGAATATGACGATGAGGAAGGTGTAGCGATATTAAGAGGTTACAAGGAAGTTTATACTTATAATACAGATGGTACAATTTCAGTAAAAGGGTATTCAGGAAGTGATGTTTCTCAAACGGTTGCTTCAGGAACAGCTACAATTAAATTTGTAAATGGTGAAGTAAGCGAAATTATAAGTTCTAACTCACCAAATCATAAATATACTTATGATAATAAAAATAATCCAACAAAAAATATTTTGGGAATGGATAAAATTGCATTTGTTGATGGAGAAGGAAATGGAATTAAATTCAATATCCTTACAGATACATCAGATGGTAATTTGTGGACAAACAGCACTTTTACATATAATGAGCAAGGATATCCAACTAAAGAAGTTGATAACGGGTCTGACAGTCTAGGTACTACGGAATATTTTTATTAATAAGTGAAGATTTTTATTAATAATATTAAGCCAGTTGCAAATGCTTCTGGCTTTCTTAATTTTGAAGAATATAACAAAATTTCTCAATTATGAAAAAGCAATTATGGCTTTTTGGTGCTATAGCATTAATCCTATCATCATGTTCAAGTGATGAAAATTCTCCTTTGCAAGAAATTGATTCTACATTGCCAAAGACGATTTCTTATGTTTACCCTTCTATTTACTTAGGAACAAATAGTAAAGGAACTTTAACTTACGATGGTAATAAAATTCTAAATATCATTAGAGAAGATTCAAAAACAATATTTACATACAATGGAGATGTGATAATTAAACAAGAAGAGTTTGATATAGAAAATGGCAAAGAAAGTAAAAATGAAGAAGTTTTATATAGTTATGAAAATGGAAAACTAAAAACTAGAGTTTTTAGAGAAGACATAAGTATCGAGTATCCAGACGGTTATTATATTGAGAAAGTGGTTTATACTCATAATTCGAATGGAACAGTTTCTTACATTGATTACACCGTTGATAATATAAAGAAAACCGAAAGTAAAAGTGGAGAAGGAACTTTAACGTATAAAGATGGAAACTTAATAAAAGTGGAAGAAAAGTCTGGTTCTTCAACCACAACATTAGTTTTTGAATATGATTCCAAAAAAAATCCCCTTAAAAATATACTAGGTTTCAATTTATTATTAAACGAAATTGATGGATTTGGAACTAATAATATTGTAAAAACTACAAGAACAGCAACTGAATTTCCGAATCCATCGGTTTATTTAACGACTTATATTTATAATGATGCTTCATACCCAACAAAACATACTTCATTTGATGGAGGAGGAAAAAATATTGAGTATGAAATTGAATATACGTATTAAACATTAAGTAATATTTAAATTTATAAAAAGCCAAATACTTCTGTATTTGGTTTTTTTATTGATTAAAATTGGTGAAATTCGTAGTTAATTTCAAAATCATGCAATTCAGAACCCAAATTCCAATTTCAAAAAGCAATTCTCCAATCGATTATAATTCGAAAATACTTTCTATTGGATCTTGTTTTGCAGAAAATATGGCCGAGAAATTCGATTATTTTAAATTTCAGAATGAGACGAATCCTTTTGGAATTATTTTTAATCCGGTTTCTATTGAGAAATTATTTAGCAGAATTTCTAAACAAGAATGGTTCGAAGAAAAAGATGTTTTTTTTTATAACGAACGTTGGCATAGTTACGAAGTGCATTCCGATTTAAGTAACTCAGATCGACAAGAATTGCTGGAATCGTTAAATAAAGCAATTACAGAAACCCATAAACAACTTAAAGAAGCGACCCATATTATCATCACTTTTGGAACTTCTTGGATTTATAGAAATCTCGAAAAAGATGAAATTGTTGCCAATTGCCATAAAGTGGCTCAAAAACAATTCTCAAAAGAATTATTGTCCACCGAAGTTATTCAGAAAAGCATTCAAAACACGATCGATTTAATTCAGACATTAAATCCATATATAAATTTCATTTTTACGATTTCCCCGGTACGTCATATAAAAGATGGTTTTATAGAAAACCAATTAAGTAAATCTCATTTATTCACGGCACTACATCAAGTTTTAAAAACTCAAAATTCAAAATTCAAAATTCATAACTATTTTCCTTCTTATGAAATCGTGATGGACGAACTTCGTGATTATCGTTTTTATAACGAAGATATGTTGCATCCCAATCAGATTGCGATAGATTACATCTGGAAACTTTTCAGCGAAAATTATGTTTCAGAAGAAATTGTTCAAGTAATGAAAGAAGTAGACGAAATCCAAAAAAGTCTTCGTCATCGCAGTTTCAATCCAGAATCAGAACAGCACCAAAAATTTTTAGCTAATCTTCAACAGAAAATGAAAAAAGTTGAAGAAAAATGGCCTCATATTGTATTTTAGTGGTAAAAAAATACTTTTTTGAGTTTTGTTTTAAAAATATTTAAAATAAAAACGAACAATTATTATGTTTTGATTCTAAAATTATGTTTATTTGTAGTAAATACCTTTAAATATGATGAGAAAAATTACTTATTTGCTTTGTATTTCGCTATTTATTTTTACATCTTGTTCAAGCGAAAGCGACACTCCTCAGAATACTGAGACAAGTACAGTGCCCAAAAAACAAATTATTTCTAGACTTGATAGCCCTGTGACTATTGATTTCGTTTTTGATGGAAATAAAATTGTCAGTAGTACCCATTCTGATAATTATGTTGTAAAATATACATATACAGGAGATTTAATTACAAAGAAAGAGAGCTCAGATTTGACAAATGAGTATAGTTATACTGATGGCAAACTAACAACTTATTTGCGAAAACTAACAGGGCGAGACTATTATGACAAGTATTCTTATACCTATGTTTCTAATGATGTTGTCTCATTTGTAGTCAGCAGAATTACCATTTCAACTGGGGCAGAAGAAGTCATTTCTGCAAAGAACATCTATACATTAAAGGATGGAAATATCATAAAATATGAAACTTCATCATCTGTAACAACATATAAGTATGATAATAAAAATAGTCCGATGAGAAATGTTTTAGGGTTTAATAAAATCTTTGAGGAACAGCCGCAAGTTAGTTCATCGGTTAATAATGTAACAAGTTATTCTGTTACTTTATCAAACAATTCTAGTTACACCAATGAGATAACATATACTTATAATGACCATAATTTCCCTACCGAAATTAATTATTACCCCGGACAATCAATCGCTTTTACAAATAAATATTCTTATTAGAAAAATATATATAATTAAATAGAAAGTATTAAAGCCAAATAATTTTATTGTTTGGCTTTTTTCTTGGTTTTTAATAAATCAGTTGGCAATAAAATTTTAGAATAATTCCTCATAATTATGTAAATTGTTAAGGTTTAAATTTTACATTTTTGTAAGATGTCTAATCCTGCTTTTTTCAGAAGCAATTTTAATCTTAACGATTTTATTGACGTATGAATAAGAAACCAGTTTATTTTCTTAAAAAAACACTTCGTATCTTAATGTGGTGCGTGGTTTCTGTAGTTGCATTTTTATTAGTTCTCATAATCTTAATTCAGGTTCCGTCAGTTCAAAATTTCGTTAAGAACAAAGCGATTACTTATCTTGAAGGTAAGATTAAAACTAAAGTTTCTTTAGATAAAATTCTAATTAAATTTCCCAAAGATGTAGTTCTGGAAGGTTTTTATTTTGAAGATCAAAAAAAAGATACTTTGTTGGCTGGTAAACGATTAGAGGTTGATGTCGATCTTTTTAAACTCGTAAGCAGCGAGCTCGAAATCAATTCTGTTTCATTAGAAAATGTAAAAGCGAATATTTCCAGAAACAAAGACGGCGTTTTCAATTTTGATTATATCATAAAAGCATTTGAATCAAAAGAGTCAAAAGTAGAAGATACCGATGCTAAACCGTTTAAAATTTCGGTTGTTAAAGTAAATCTCGATCAGGTTAAATTTAATTTTAAAGATAATTTTTCGAAGAATGATATCAAAGTAAACTTGACGCATTTTGATACCAAATTCAAAAAGTTCGATCTTGATAAAATGGATTTTAATATTCCGACCATCAATTTAAATGGTTTGAAAGTAGTGCTAGATCAAGACGTTGTCGAGAAAATTGCTGAAGTTTCTGTTAAAACCGTTGACACTGTTTCAAAACGTCCAGATTTTAAACTGAAACTAGATAAAATAGCTTTGTCTAAAATCGATGTTTTATACGATAATAAAGATTCCAAATTAAATTCGGGCATCAGTTTAGGAAATTTAAATTTAGTAGTAAATGAGATTAATATTAATAAACGGTTTTTGGATTTTAATACTTTTGAAGTTAAAAATCTTAAAGGAAATTTGCGTCTTGGTGTAAAAGATAAGCAGATTCAAGCTCCTGACTTAGATACAACAGCCATAAAACAAGCAGGTTGGAAAGTAAAACTCAACGAAACCAATCTAGAAAATATCGCTTTCAAATTTGACGATATGCAGTCAAAACCCAAAACAAAAGGAATTGATTATGCACACTTGGATTTGGATAAATTCAATTTTAAAGCAGAGAAATTATACTATGGAAATGATACAATTTCAGGAAATATTAAAGCGTTAACCATAAACGAAAAAAGCGGTTTGCAGATTCAGTCTTTCAAAACCGATTTCTTTTACGGACCGAAAAATGCTTCTTTAGAAAATCTGTATTTAAAAACACCGCAGACTCTCGTTCAGGATAAAGTTAAAGCGCAATATAAATCACTTGAATCACTTCAGAAAGATTTAGGAAATCTTGCCCTTGATGCCAATTTAAAACAGTCTAAAATTGGTTTTAAAGATATTTTACTGTTTGTTCCCGATCTTCAAAATACAAATCCGTTTAAAAGCAATCCGAATGCGATTTTGTACGTGGATAGCCGTGTGAGCGGAAAAGTAAAAGATTTGAATATTTCCAAATTCGAAATGAGCGGTATCGGAACGACAAAAGTTTCCCTTTCGGGGAAAATAGCCGGACTGCCAGATGCTGAAAAAGCCTATTACGATTTGAACATTAAAAAGATGTCAAGCACAGCAAAAGACATTAATATGTTTGTGCCGGCTGGAACAATTCCGAAGAATATTCAGTTACCATCTCAATTAAGTTTGCAAGGGAAATTTAAAGGCTCTGTTCAGAATTTCAAAACGAATCTGGCTTTAAACAGCAGTTTCGGAAATGCAAAAGTTGATGCTCTATTTGATCAGCGTATTAAAAAAAGAGAGAAATACGATGCTACAGTTTCCTTAAATGAGTTTGATTTAGGTAGATTGATCAAAAACGATTCCATCGGGAAAATTACGCTTAACGCGAAAGTAAAAGGAAACGGTTTAGACCCGAAAACGGCAAATGCCGTAATTGATGGAATTGTTAAGAAAGCAGTTTTTAACAGATATACGTATAAAGATCTAACGCTGAAAGGAAACATCGAAAACGGATCTTTTGCAGTAAAATCTGGAATGGAAGATCCAAATCTGAATTTTAATTTAACCGCAAGCGGAGATACAAAAGACAAATATCCAACCGTAAAATTGAAATTAAATCTCGATATAGCCGATTTAGAAAAATTGAATCTTCATGCCGGCCCAATGAAACTTCGCGGAAATGTTGATGCCGATATTGCCAATAGCAATCCAGATTTCTTGAACGGAAAACTATTTCTGTCCAACATTCAGATTTTGCAGGACAAAGAACCAATTGTTTTAGATTCTATCCGCGTTTTTGCGTTTGCAGATAAAGACAGTAATTCAATTAAAATTTCGTCTCAATTTTTAAAAGCTGAAGTGACTGGAAAATACAAATTGACGACTTTGGCAAATTCACTTCAGAAATCATTGTCTAAATACATTAATCTTCAAAATCCAAAAGTCAACGCTGAATCAGACGAACAAAGATTGGCCTTTACTTTGAAAGTGGATAATGATCCTGTGCTTTTGAAATTATTGCCAAAACTCACAGCTTTAGAGCCTTTTACCATAAACGGAAAATATAACAGTCAAGCCGATTCTTTGGAAGTAAAAGGAACGATTCCGCGAATTGTGTATGGCGGAAACACTATTTCGGACGGAAGAATAAATATCGAAACTAAAGAAAATGCGCTGCAATATTTGATTTCTGTGGCGACTATAGAAAGCGGCTCGCTTAAAATTCCGTTTACGAGTTTGTCAGGAAAAGTAGAAAATAATGAACTGACGTATGCCTTAGAAGTCAAAGATGCCAAAGAAAAACAGCAGTATTTTATTGCTGGAAACCTGAAACACGAAGACTCCAAAAACATTTTTAAAATCGATGCCGACAGCTTTGTTTTAAATTATGATAAATGGACAGTCGATCCCGAAAACGCAATTGAATTTGGAGACAAGAGACTTTATATCAATAAGTTTTATTTGAATAAGGAAGGTGACCAATTGAAGATTCAATCTCAGGGAACACAAAATAATGCGCCATTGCAAGTTGATTTTGTGAACTTCAAAATGGGAACCATTATGAATATGGTCTCGAAAGATGAATCGATGATTCAAGGTTTAATAAATGGAAATGCATTGGTCGAAAATGTAATGACTAAACCAACTTTTACATCCGATTTAAGAATAGATGATTTTACTTTTAAAGGAGAAAAAGTCGGCGATTTAGAAATAAAAGTTGATAATAAAACCGAAGATACCCTTGTTGCAAATGTCGTTTTAAGTGATGAAGGCAATGACGTAAAACTTACTGGAGAATATAAAATTGCAGAAGGCAGTTTTGATTTAGATATGGCAATTAATAAGCTGTACATCAAAAGTATTCAAGGTTTCAGTATGGGCAATATTACCGAAGGGAAAGGTTTTTTGTCTGGAAATTTTAAAGTTACAGGAAATACTTCGGCACCAAAAGTGAATGGAGAATTGAACTTTAATGATGCCGGTTTCAGAGTGACACAGCTTAATTCCTATTTTAAAACGGGACAAGAAAAAATCACTTTCAATGAAGGAGTAATTTCGTTTGATAAGTTTTCTCTTTTAGATGAAAATGATAATGAACTGTTCGTGAATGGAACTATTCAATCCCCAGATTTTGTTAAATACAATTTTAATCTGCTTGTTGAAGCTGACGATTTTAGAGCGATTCATTCTAAAGCTGTTGATAATGATTTGTTCTACGGAGATTTATTTTTGGATACTAAATTGAATATTAAAGGAAGTTTAGAAAGTCCGGTTGTAGATGGAACTTTAAAAATAAATAAAGAAACCAAGTTTACGGTCGTAATGCCACAGTCAGACCCTTCAATTGCGGATCGTGAAGGAATTGTGGAGTTTGTGGATGAAGATAATATGTATCTCAAACAAACAGTTGATCTTCAGAATAAATTGGATCAATCGGAATTAAAAGGAATGGACGTTAACGTTGCCATTACGATCGACAAAGAAGCAGAATTGACTTTACTGATTGATAAGTCAAACGGAGATTATCTGAACTTAAAAGGAGAAGCTGAATTGGTTGGGGGAATCGATCAGTCTGGAAAAACAACTCTAACTGGGAAATATGAATTTTCAGATGGTGCTTATCAAATGAATTTTAACGGAATTAAAAGAAAATTCGATATCCAGAAAGGCAGTTTTATTACTTGGAATGGCGAACCAACAATGGCAAACGTAAGCATTACGGCTATATATAAGGTTGATGCAGCACCAATTGATTTACTTGGAAAACAATTACAAAGTGAGACTCAGGCAGTTCAAAACACATATAAACAAAAACTTCCGTTTCAGACTTTACTGAAAATGAACGGAGAATTGATGAAACCTGAAATTTCATTTGGAATTGTATTGCCAGATGGAAATTATAATGTTTCTACAGATGTGGTTACAATGACGCAAACCAAGTTGAAACAATTAGAACAAGATCCTGCAGAATTGAACAAACAGGTTTTTGCCCTTTTGTTATTAAACCGTTTTGTGGGTGAAAATCCGTTTGCGAGTCAGAGCGGAGGAATCAGTGCCGAAACGATGGCGAGACAAAGTGTGAGTAAGATTCTTTCGCAGCAATTGAATAATCTGGCTGGAGAATTAATTACAGGATTTGAAGTCAATTTTGATTTAGAATCGTCTGAAGATTACACTTCTGGAACCATGCAAAACAGAACCGATCTGAATGTGGAGGTTTCAAAAAAACTGTTGGATGACAGATTAAAAGTAACTGTTGGAAGCAGTTTTGGAGTAGAAGGCGCGGAGCGAGCCAATGAAGAAAGTACCAATATTGCCGGAGATGTCGCTTTGGATTATCAATTAACGAAAGACGGCCGTTATATGGTTCGTGCCTACAGAAAAAATCAATATCAAGTGGCAGTAGAAGGACAGGTGATAGAAACGGGTGTTGCTTTTATTATCACGATGAGTTACAATAAATTCAGAGAACTTTTCCATCGAACCGAAAAAGAAAAAGAACTGATAAGAGAAGAAAAGCTTCGAAAAGAAAAAGAAAAACAGAAAAAGAAGGAAGATAAAGAGAAGGAGGAATTGCAGGAAAATCAAATTGAAGGAAATGAACAAAAAACGTAATCATATAAATAGTCATTTTGCAAAGTATTTTGTACTGATATCCCTGTTTTTTGTTTTTGGATGCAGTAATACAAAATATCTTCCAGAAGGCGATTTGTTGTACACAGGCGGCTCGGTAAAAGTGAAAGATTCTATTATGAAAAAGAAAGATAGAAAAGCACTCGAAACGGAGTTGGAAGGACTTCTTCGCCCAAAACCGAATAAAACGTTTTTAGGATTACGCCCGAAATTATGGTTTTATAATATTGCTAGCGAACCTAAAAAACAAAAAGGTTTTAGATATTGGCTTCGAACTAAAGTGGGAGAAGAGCCAGTGCTTTTCAGCAAAGTAGATTTAGATTATAACGCTTCAGTTTTACGAAATTTTACAGAAAACAGAGGTTATTTTAAAACTCGCGTAAGTGCCGATTCTACCGTAAGTAATAAAAGAGTTACGGCAGAATATACCGTTGTTCCCAAAAAGCAATATATTATTAAAAGCGTCACATTTCCAGATGATTCTTTAAAAATGTCAAAAATAATTGCCAGATCAAGCCGACGCAGTTTATTGAAAGTGGGAAAACCTTATGATTTGGATGTTATAAAAGCAGAACGAGAACGTATCGATGCCAGGTTGAAAGAAAAAGGATATTACTATTTCAGTCCCGATTATCTTCTGGCAAAAGTAGACAGCAGTAAGGGCGATCACGAAGTAAAAATAAGATTGGTTATTAAAGATGAAACGCCTGCAAAAGCTTTAAGAGCTTATACCATAAATAACATTTTTGTTTATCCGAATTATTCTCTGGCCAACGATAGTATGGTTTATAGAAAAAAGAATATCACACAGTACAAAGATTTTACGATTATTGATACTGCAGAGACTTTTAAACCGAGAGTCTATGACAGAACAATCTATTTTAAAAAAGGGGATTTATACAACCGAACAGATCATAATTTGACTCTGAACCGTTTTGTAAATCTAGGAACTTTCAGTTTTGTTAAAAATGAATTTAAGCCTTCAGACAGTATTGACAATGCTTTAGATTCCTATTATTACTTAACTCTTTTACCTAAAAAGTTTATTCGTGTCGAAGTTATCGGGAAAACCAATTCAGCAAGTTACACTGGTACAGAATTGAATTTGAACTGGAATAATAGAAACTTTTTGGGTGGTGCAGAATTGTTTACTGCCTCGATTTTTGGAGGAGCCGATTTTCAGTTAGGTGGTGTTAATAAAGGTAAAAATATTTATAAACTTGGGGGAGAAGTTAGTTTAACATGGCCGAGGTTTATAACTCCTTTTCATATTGAAGGAAACAGCGAATATGTGCCAAGAACCAAGGCAACAATTCGTTATGAATACCAAAAACGTACACAATTGTATGCGCTGAATTCTTTCAATACCTCTTTTGGTTATTTATGGAAAGAAAATATTCGAAAAGAGCATCAATTGAATGTTATAGATGTGACATATGTAAGTCCAAATCATGTAACGCCAGAATATTTAGAAGATATAAAAGATGATCCAGCATTAGGAAAAGTAATTGAGAAACAGTTAATTTTTGGGCCAACTTACAATTATACCTACACTAACACGATGCAGAAACGCCGAAAAAACACTATTTATTTTAATGGCGAATTAGATTTGGCAGGAAATATTACAGGTTTGGTTACAGGTGCAGATTATCCCAATAAAGTTAAAACGATATTTGATGTTCCGTTTAGTCAATATGTAAAAATCAGAACTGATTTCAGGCATTATTTAAAACTAGGAAAAGAAAGTGAACTCGCAAGCAGATTGATCGTTGGAGCTGGATTTGCCTACGGAAATTCGAATACACTTCCCGCATCAAAACAATTTGTAGTTGGAGGAACCAATAGTATTCGAGCTTTTAGAGCAAGAACTCTGGGGCCAGGAAGTTATGTGATCCCGCCTCCAACAAATAATAATTATACCCCTGATCAATCAGCCGATTTGAAGTTGGAATTTAATACCGAATACCGAGCAAAACTATTTAGCATTGTGAAAGGAGCGGTGTTTTTAGATGCGGGAAATATTTGGCTTTTGCATGCCGATCCGGACAAACCTGGAGCAGAAATTTCAAAAGACTTTATGAAAGAAATTGCTGTTGGCGCTGGAGTAGGTTTACGTTTTGATGTATCGTTTTTTGTTTTAAGAACAGACTTGGCAATTCCGCTCAGAAATCCTGCTTTGCCAGACGGACAAAGATGGTTAATTGATGATGTTAATTTCGGAAGCAGTTCTTGGAGAAAAGACAATCTAATTCTGAATATCGCTATCGGTTATCCGTTCTAATTTTTTAGCCACGAATTCACGAATTATTATAATCTATGTATTGCTTATAATTGAATTAAACGGATTTTTTAATTTGTGAAATTGGAAAAAATAATAGACAAAAAATTAGAGAAAATTCGTGAATTCGTGGCAGGGAAAAAGAATAAAAAGAAGTAAATTGGTCTAAAATATTTTAGAGGAATGCAAAACTTGATTAAAAGAATTATAGGTGTTGGAGTTATTGTTTTAATAATTGTTCTGGGGTTTAAATATTGCCAGTTCAAAAAAGACGACGATTCTGATATTCAATATAACACCAATTTAATTCAGCAGCAGATTCTTAATGTTGGTAAATTGGTTGTAACCGAAGGACATTTTTCAGAGGTCATTACCTATAAAAACCAGCAGAAGTATTTGATGGACATGATTTCTTTTGAGAAAAAAGCATTAATTGTGGTCAATGCCAACGTAACGGTGGCTTATGATCTTCATCAAATGAAATATGATATTGATGAAAAAAATAAAACCATCACGATTTTAAATATTCCGAAAGAGGAAATTACCATAAACCCAGATATTCAGTTTTACGATGTTGAACAAAGCAAACTGAATCCGTTTACGGGAGATGATTACAATAAAATCAATAAATCGGTAAAAGCGAATCTGGCTAAGAAAATCGAAAAATCTACCCTTAAAACAAACGCTCAAAACAGACTAATAAGCGAATTGTCTAAGATTTTAATCATGACCAATTCGATGGGCTGGAAACTGCAATATAACGGAAAAACTATTGAGTCTGAAACTGAATTAAGTCAGGATTTGGGATCAAAGCTATAAAAGAATCTCGCAAAGACGCAGAGTCGAAAAGTAAACTTAAAAAAGTAAAAAACTTTGCGTCTTAGCGCCTTTGTGGCAAATTATCAAAAATCAAATCCAAACCGCCAGAAATTAAATGTGCAATTTCAGGACGTTTTACTTTCAATTGATCTAAATGAACTAGAACTTCCTGTAAAAGCTGTTTTTCATCAGAATCATTCAAAAGTTCAGCAATTTCGACAGATAATAGCCAGTCGTTTGAATGATTATTTTTAAGTTTTTCAAAAACGTTTTTCAGTTCTGTTTTAGAAGATTTATTAGTTCTTATTTCGCGAACAGCGGCATATAAATGCTCTAAGTCATCGCGTTCATCTGTATGTTTTGCTTTGATCGTTTTCGTTGACGGAACAATATTAATTAGATCAAAACTATTCACATCGGCAGGTCCAGAGAAAGCAGAAATTACTTTTTTACCAATGGCCATATCATAATTACCCCATTCAGGCTGGAACAAAACAGTTTCTCCATGTGTAACGGTACAATTTCTAAAACTGATTAAAATAATTTCTCCGTGAAGGTTACGTGAACCCGTAATAATTTCACCTTCAACAATAATATTGCCTTCGAATTCTAGTTTTATTTTTTCACCTTCAATAATATTATAAGCCTGTAAATCCTTCGGACTCATATCTTCAATTGCAAGATTAAAACCTTTCAATTTCCCAATCGGACTTCCAAATCCGTGTGGATGCGTTAAAGTTCCGTGGCCAACTAATTCTTTTTCACGATAAGCCAAAGCCGTTTTTCCTGTTGTTTGGATGTAAACTGGTTTGCCTTCTTCTTCAATGACATTGGTAAAAACTCCTGAAATCTGTAAACCCGTACTCAATTCAATAGTTCCTAAAGCATTTGAATGAATCAGTTTTTGAATTCCAGAAAGTCCTCCGGTTCGTAAAGCCATTTTGTTGGCAAATTCTTCTAAGATCAAACTTAAATGAGAAAAAGTTGGTGTTACGTAAAGTTGAGGCTGTAATTGTGTAATATCAAAATTCTGATTCGCAGCTGAAATATCATAAGGGATTTTCTTCACATTATCTGTCATACAATGCGCGCTTTCACCAATAGAAGAAAGCAATCCAGCGCCATATATTTTCGGATTTTCAACTGTTCCAATTAATCCATACTCTACGGTCCACCAGTGCAGGTTTCTAATTTGAGCCATTTCAGACAATTCGCCCATATCATTTTGTAAATCGGCAACCGCTTTTTCTGCTTCGTCGATTTTTTCTTGTGGCGTATCTTCAGCTTCTTTTAAAATAGAAAGCAGACGAATCGCTTCATACATTTGGTAATCTTTGTGAGAAGAAATCGCTTTACAGCCAATTTCTCCAAAACGCCTCAAGTATTCGGCATATTCAGGATTGGCAATAATAGGAGCGTGGCCAGCGCCTTCGTGAATAATATCTGGAGCTGGAGTATATTCAATGTGTTCCAATTGACGAATGTCTGAAGCAATAACTAGAACGTTATAAGCCTGAAACTCCATAAAAGCATTTGGCGGAATAAACCCGTCAACGGCAACCGCAGCCCAGCCAATTTCGCTAAGAATTCGGTTCATACCGTACATGCTCGGAATAGAATCTATTTCGATTCCCGTTTTGCGTAAACCTTCCAAATAAGAATCGTGCGCAACTTTAGAAAGATAATCTACATTTTTGCGCATCACATATCGCCAAACCGCCTGATTGATAGGAGTGTAATCGCTATAATCTTGAGGTTTAATAAATTGCTGTAAATGTTTAGGCAATCGCTCTAATAACGGATTGGTTTCAATATTTGGATTCATTTCGAAAACGTTGTAGATTAAAATGTAAAATTACGAATTTACGACTCGAATTTTTATCATACATCACAAAATTTTTATTCGAAATTGATTTTTATTGCATTTTTGTAGATTTTAAAGAGCTTGACGAAAATCAAATTTTAGCAGTCATTATTTTCATAATTTACTTTTTCCATTGTCTTTTCGAGATTTTCCGATTCTTTTTTAGTCATGGCAGCTTCTTTTAGCTCAACTTTCAATTGTTTTTTAGTATCAGGACTAATCCACAAACCAGTAAAGGAGTTTCCGTTTTTCTGCAAAATTAAAACACCGCTAAAGCCCTGTTCTACCATAATAAATTCGTTTTCTTTCTTTTTGCCTTGAGTGATATTCAGCTGAATCCATTTGTTAGATTTATTATAGCGATACATAGAAGTATACATCAAATCTGCTGTGCAAGGATTTTCTTCTGTTTTAATGTAAACAGTTATAGGAGTTTTTCCGTCAACTGTTCCTTTGTATAAATTAGAAGCTGAAGTTTGGGATTGTGCTGATAATTGATTTAAAAATGAGAAACAGATTGCAATAAAAAAAAATATTTTTTTCATAAATAAAAGAATATAGATTTGGGTTTAATTCATTTATTCAAATATAGAGTTCTACTTTTATTTGAAAGAAATTTTTTAAGATTTTTTTATTGCATTCCTCATTTCATTTTCTGCATTTCTGAAATACTCAATTTTATGGCTGAACATAAAAGCCATATTAGTAGCTCGCATTTTAGCTTCTTCTGTTATTGGTCCTGCAAATTGCGAATCAATTGTTGAATTAAAAATAGCAATCCAACGGTCAAAGTGTGTTTTGTCGACGGGTAATTGTTTGTGCGGAGGAAAAGGTGTTCCAGAATAAGCGCGAACATCAAATAAAATGGTTTGCCAGAAATTATACATTTTTTGCAGATGAGGTTCCCAGCGATCTTGTAGTTTGTCATTAAATATTGGCCCAATTAAATCGTCTTTTCTGACATTTGCATAAAAGCTGTTAACCATTTGCTGAATATCTTCTATTGTCGAAATATCTTTTAAAGCTGTCATTTTATTGTATTTTAAGTAAACTGCAAAAATACAATATATCTTTCTTTTGCCTTCCTGATAATTGTCATATGCCTTTATTTGCTAGGCAAAATCGCATTTTGTAAGGAATTGTATAGATTTTATATTTTATGATGAGTTATTTTGGTTTTGATAGGTAAGTTTTTTATGATTTTTAATTTTTTAAAATATTGTTTTTCAGAGTTTTGAAAAACAATAAGATGAGTTTTTGTTATATCGATTTTTTTAATTTGATGTGTATTTGTAAAGTTAAAAAATTGATAATGTTGTGAAAATACTCATAATATTGTGATGTTTTAATAAAATAAAACTGAATAAATAAGAAAAAACTAATTATCAAACCAAAACCACAAAAGAATGCACAAAACTACTCAAACACCTACAATTCGGGTAAGTAAAGCGTTGAAACTATTATGTTGCGGTACGCTTTTATTCATGAACAGCTTAAATGCTCAGACGGTAACTCCTTGGATAACCTCAGGAGATCAAACTAAATTATTACAGCAGCAGGCGACTGTAAGTTTCGGAACCAATTCAGGAACAAATCCTTCAACTGTAACAGTAAATGCAGGAACGACCTATCAAACCATGGACGGATTCGGTTATACGCTTACAGAAGGAAGCTGTGAAGTTATTTCTGGAATGGCAACGACACAGCAAAACCAATTGTTGAATGATTTATACAATCCGACAACGGGATTAAATGCAAGCGTAGTTCGTATTAGTATTGCAGCTTCAGATTTAAGCAGCTCGTCTTACAGTTACAATGAAACTTCGGGCGACACGAACATGAATAATTTCAGCTTGAACGGACCTGATTTGACTTATTTGGTTCCAATCCTTAAAAAAATCTTACTCATTAATCCTAACATCAAAATCTTGGCAACGCCTTGGTCTGCACCAAGATGGATGAAAACCAATGGGGCTTGGGTTGGAGGTTCTCTACAGACGCAATATTATGCAGCGTATGCGAAATACTTCGTAAAATATTTTGATGCTATGAAAGCACAAGGTATTAATATTTGGGGAATTACACCACAAAACGAGCCAGAAAATCCAAACAACGAACCAAGTATGCTGATGAATTCTACAGAACAGAAGAATTTCATTAATCAACAACTTGGACCTCAAATGGCTGCAGCGGGTTACGGAAACATCAAAATCATTGCTTTTGACCACAATTGCGACAATACAGCCTATCCAATTGATGTTTTAAATAACAGTTCTTATGTTGACGGAGCAGCATTTCACTTGTATTTAGGAAACATCTCAGCTATGTCAACGGTAAAAACTCAAACCAATAAAAACGTTTATTTCACAGAACAATACACGGGTTCTGGCGGAAGTTTTAGTGGAGATTTTGGCTGGCATATGCAAAACGTAGTTATTGGTAGTACAAATAACTGGTCTAAAACAGTTTTAGAATGGAATGCTGCAAATAATTCAAGTTTAGGGCCACGCACTCCAGGAGGATGCAGCACTTGTTTAGGTGCTATTACAGTAAATAACAGCACAAGTTATACTAAAAATGTAGCGTATTATATTATTGGTCAGATTTCAAAATTTGTGAAACCGGGTGCTGTGCGAATTGGGGCTTCAAGCACAAACAGCAGTATTCAGTCTGCTGCTTTCAAAAACCCTGACGGGTCAACTGCACTTGTAGTATATAATTCTGGAGGTTCGTCAAATACAATAAAAGTGGTTTCAGGATCTTCGGCATTTAATTATGCAGTTCCAGCTTCGTCGGCTGTTACTTTTACTTGGAGCTCTGGAACACCGCCTCCTACCGAATTTCCTGGATATTATAACATTATTTCAAGAAACAGTAACAAAGGTTTAGATGTGGCTGACAATGCTACTACAAGCGGAAGCAGAATCCAGCAGTATGATATAACAAACGGAGGAGGAAGTAACCAACGTTGGAAATTTGTTCCTGACGGAAGCGGTAATTATTACATCATCGTAAAATCGACAGGAATGTATTTGGCTGTTGAAAACAACGGGACAGCTGATGGATTAAAAGTACAGCAGAAAACGTTCTCATCTTCAAATGAATTCAAATGGACAGTAACAAGTCTTGGCACAGGTTATTATAAAATTATAAACGTAAACAGTGGCAAATCGCTTGATGTTGAAAATGTTTCTACAGCAAATGGCGCTAATATTCAGGTTTGGTCTTATACAGGAGGGTTAAATCAGCAGTGGCAGTTAGTACAGGTTGAATCTTCTACAGCAAAAAGCGCTTTAGCAGCACAAACGACTGTAGTTGAAAATACAAGCTCAAATGATATGACTATTTTTGTGAATGAAACAGATGATTCTTTAAAAATTGATACGAATCATGAAGGAGATGCTGAAGTGCAGGTTTTCAATATTACTGGACAGCCAGTTTTAAAGAAGAATGTAAAATTTGTGAAAGGAAATCAAGCAGAAGTAGAAATTTCTCGATTGCCAAAAGGCGTTTACATTGTAAAAGTTAACGATAGTAAAGGTTCATATTCGAAAAAAATCTTGAAGCAATAATTACATCCACAATTCAATTAGTAATTTGTATTGAATTTGAAAAGGCTGTCATCCCATCTGACAGCCTTTGTTTTTTATTATCCAATCAATTGCGTAAACAAATCTTGATTATCGTTCAGATATTGAAACTCAAAACCATTTTCGGTCATTTTCAGTTTGATTGGCATTATATCATTTTTGTTTTTCAATTCTAAACCAACCACAACAGAACCTACTTCTCGGCTATTTTTCTTGGCAAACTGGAAATAAGTGATGTCGTCATCTGGACCTAAAATATTGTTGACAAATTCTTTTAAAGCTCCCGGACGTTGCGGAAACTGAATCATAAAATAATGCATTAAACCTTCGTAAAGCAAAGAGCGTTCTTTTATTTCGGCAGTTCTTTCAATGTCGTTGTTACTTCCGCTTACAATGCAGACGACATTTTTTCCTTTAATTTTATCTTTATAAAAATCTAAAGCCGCAATTGTTAAAGCTCCTGCTGGTTCAACCACCATGGCTTCTTCATTGTACAATCTTAAAATAGTGGTGCAGACTTTTCCTTCTGGAACCAAAATAATATCTTCTAAATTATAACGGCAGATTTCAAATGTTTTGTCGCCAACTTGTTTAACTGCTGCACCATCAACAAATTTGTCAATTGATTTTAGGGGTGTATTTTTGTTTTCTTCGATTGAAGTTTTCATTGAAGGGGCGCCTTTTGGCTCAACACCGATTATTTTTGTGTGTGGACTTAAATGTTTGAAAACCTCGGATAAACCAGAAGCAAGTCCGCCACCGCCGATAGGAACAAAAACATAATCGATTGGTTCTTTAAAACTTTCTAAGATTTCTAATCCAACAGTTCCTTGTCCAGCGATTACTTTTTCATCGTCGAAAGGATGAATGAATGTTTTATGATTTTTGATCGCATCTGCAGTTGCCGAAGCATAAGCGTCATCAAAAGTATCTCCAGTTAAAACAATTTCAACAAATGATTTTCCGAATAACTGAACTTGTTTTACCTTTTGTTTTGGAGTTGTTTTTGGCATGTAAATTTTACCATGAATCTTTAAAAGATTGCAGGAATAGGCAACACCTTGAGCGTGATTTCCTGCACTGGCGCATACAGTTCCGTTTGCTTTTTCTTTTTCATTTAAAGAAGAAATCTTATTATAAGCGCCTCTAATTTTATAGGAACGAACAATTTGTAAATCTTCTCTTTTTAGTAAAATAGTAGATTCAAATTCGTCTGAAAGATTCAAATTTTGCGTTAAAGGTGTTGCGGCAACTACATTTTCAAGATGCTTTTGGGCATTAAGTACTTCTTCAAATAAACTCATGATGTTTTGTTTTTATTTTTTTTGCCACAGATTAAAAGGATTATAATTTTTAATCTGTGTGAATCTGTGAAATCTGTGGCAAAAAAATATTTGTCTTAAACTTTTTTAAAATAAAAAACCTCCCAATTGGGAGGTTTCTATAAATTATATTTTACAAACTTATATAGCACCTCGCCATTACTGCTGAATTGCAATAATGCTAATAATAGCGATAATAATGTTGTTAAAGTTTGTCATTTTCTTTATTGATTGAAAGGCAAATGTAAAGAATTATTTTTTTACTGGCGGATATTGAGCTAAAATTTTAGCAACGAATTCAGCAATTTTTTCATCTTTTTTATCGATGTTTCTTGTCAGAGTTCCAACTCCTTCACCTTGCCAAATCATTTCTTTCTTTTTAGCATCAATTAAATCAATATACAAAGTGCCTTCAGTAGAAGTAGAAACTGTAGTTTGTCCTCCATACATCATGTAAGGATTCCAACCCCAGCCCCAGCCATAACCCCAGCCAGCAGTAAATTGGTTTACATCTACTTGCTCTCTTGACTTAGTAAAGATGTTTACTAACAAATCTGGATTATCGCTTTTTGTAAAGCCTTTAGCTTGCATTTGATCATCAATTGCTCGTAGAATTCTTCTTTTATCTAAATCTGATATTTCGACCTTGTCAATTCCGGGCTTAAAATAGGCGTACGTTTTATAAGGCGTAAAATCGACAGTTTTGTCATAATCAGAATAAACAGTCACGGTACTGCAAGAAGTAAGTATCAGCAATAGCAAAAACGGAATTAACTTAAGTGTTTTCATATTTCTAAGAATTAATGTTCTCAATTTAATTAAAGCAAACGTTCGTCAACTAGATTAGGTAAAGTTACTTTCAATAATGGCTCAACTTCCATAGCTCTTTTTATAGCAAAAACAGCACCTTCATTTCTTGCCCAGCTTCTTCTTGAAATTCCATTGTTAACATCCCAGAAAAGCATTGAAACTAAACGCTTTGAAGCCTCTGTAGAACCATCAAGAACCATACCAAAGCCACCATTTATAACCTCTCCCCAGCCAACGCCACCGCCATTATGTATTGATACCCAAGTTGCTCCTCTAAAGCTGTCTCCAATTACATTATGAATGGCCATATCGGCTGTAAAGCGAGAACCGTCATAAATATTTGAAGTTTCTCTATAAGGAGAATCCGTTCCAGAAACGTCGTGGTGATCGCGTCCTAAAACCACAGCGCCAATTTCTCCTTTAGCAATCGCTTGATTAAAGGCTTCAGCAATTTTAATTCGTCCTTCAGCATCAGCATATAAGATTCGGGCTTGAGAACCGACAACCAATCTGTTTTCTTGCGCACCTTTAATCCATTTGATGTTATCCTGCATTTGCTGCTGAATTTCATTTGGCGCAGTTTCAGCCATTTTTTCTAAAACTTGACAAGCAATAGCATCTGTTTTTAATAAATCTTCAGGTTTTCCAGAAGTACAAACCCAACGGAAAGGACCAAATCCGTAATCGAAACACATTGGACCCATAATATCCTGAACATAACTTGGATATTTAAAATCAATATTATTTTCAGCCATAACATCAGCTCCCGCACGTGAAGCTTCCAATAAAAAGGCATTTCCATAATCGAAAAAGTAAGTTCCTTTTGCAGTATGTTTGTTAATTGCTGCAGCGTGGCGACGTAAAGTTTCTTGAACTTTTTCTTTGAATAATTCTGGATTATTTGCCATTAAATCATTTGCTTCTTCAAACGAAATTCCAACTGGATAGTAACCTCCAGCCCACGGATTATGAAGTGAAGTCTGATCTGAACCTAAATCAATTTTAATATTTTCTTGATCAAAACGTTCCCAAACATCCACAACATTTCCTAAATAAGCAATTGAAACCGTTTCTTTGTTGGCTTTCGCCAAAGTAACTCTGGCAACCAATTCGTCAGTAGAAGTTACGACTTCGTTAATCCATCCCTGATCGTGACGGATTTTTGTGATTTTCGGATTTACTTCGGCACAAACCGTAATACAACCTGCAATATTTCCAGCTTTTGGCTGTGCGCCCGACATTCCGCCAAGACCAGAAGTTACAAATAAACTTCCTTCTGGATTTTGCTTTATTTTTCTGAAACCGTTTAAAACTGTAATAGTTGTTCCGTGTACAATTCCTTGAGGACCAATGTACATATAACTTCCCGCTGTCATTTGCCCGTATTGCGAAACCCCTAAAGCGTTCATTTTTTCCCAATCGTCAGGTTTAGAATAATTCGGGATTACCATTCCGTTTGTAACCACAACTCTTGGTGCTTCTTTATGCGAAGGAAACAATCCCATTGGGTGGCCAGAATACATCGTTAAAGTTTGCTCATCTGTCATTTCAGACAGATATTGCATTGTCAATAAATATTGCGCCCAGTTTTGGAAAACAGCTCCGTTTCCGCCATAAGTAATCAATTCGTGCGGATGTTGTGCCACTGCATAATCCAGATTGTTCTGAATCATGTGCATGATCGCTTTTGCCTGCAACGATTTCCCTGGGTATTCATCAATTGGTCTTGCGTACATTCTATAATCAGGACGAAGACGATACATGTAAATACGCCCATAAGTTTCTAATTCTTCTGAAAATTCAGGAATTAATTCTGCATGATGTTTTGGATCGAAATAGCGCAAAGCATTTTTCAATGCTAGCTTTTTCTCTTCTGCTGAAAGAATTTCTTTTCGTTTCGGAGCATGATTAATCGCTGAATCGTATTCCTTTTTTGGTGGTAATATATTTGGTATTCCTTGTTGTATTTGTTCTTTGAAAGTCATTTTCTTTTGGAGATGCTAAGTTGCTAAGGTTCTAAGATGCTAAGATATTTCAGCTAGATTAACAACAGATTAATTTTTTGTTTTTTATAAAATTATGTCGCCCCTCGGGAGCGTAAATATGACAAATAGTTAAATGATTTCTATAAATATTGCTCCTCTGGAGCTGATAAAATAAAGCCTTAGAAAGACGTAATATTTATAGAAAACAATAATCACGCAATACAAAAGCTCCAGCGGAGCGAAATAAATGCAAATGAATATTATCGGTAATAATTTTCAAATTATCACATTTCTAATTTTAGATTGGAAATTGGAATTTATTTAAATCATCTAATTTTCAAATTGTCACATTTTCTAATTAAAAAAACTAAGGATAACGGATATCCGGCCTATGATAGGACTTGTGGATTTTAATCCTGAATTTTCGTGAATGGATATCCATATTAATATTTTAGATTGTTGATTTAGGATTGTTGATTTTAGATTGGAATTTGGAATTTAAAAATTGGAGTTTATTTAAATTTTCTAATTTCAAATTGTCACATTATCTAATTTATTTCTTTCTTATTTCCCCTGTTCGTTTATCAAATCCGTACGGACAATGGCGGCAGCCACTTTTACAGCAGTAACCACGTTTTAAATGATGTTTTTCGGTCAAGCATTTGTAACCTTCAGGTGTATAGTAAAAATCTTCTCCTTCGATTAATTTATTTTCATTACTTTGCTCTTTCATAAATCTGCTTCGCGTTCTTTTTCGAATAATTAAAATCAAAAATAAAAATATTTGATTATGATTTTATTGAAATCGAACAATTTTATAGCTACAAATTTATAAATTTTACAGCCAATGTTTCTGATTGTTGCTAAATATTTAATTCCGAAAGGATATCGAGGAATGGCTGTATTTCCGTTTGTTTTGGTAAAATATGATTTTGATAAAGCAAATGGAGTTTTTGTTAATCATGAAAAAATACATTTACGTCAGCAATTAGAAATGTTAATTCTTCCATTCTTTATTTGGTATGTTTTTGAGTTTTTAATTCGGTTAATTCAATACAAAAACAAAGATTTAGCGTACCGAAACATCAGTTTTGAAAGAGAAGCGTATACAAACGAAACTAATTTGAACTATCTCAAAAAGCGATCAGTTTTTCAGTTTCTGAATTATATCAAATTAAAATGAATCCAGTTTTCAATCAATCCATAAATATTCAATTTCCGAATGATATTTCGTTGACAATAAAGCGTGAAGATTTAATTCATCCGTTTGTTTCAGGAAATAAATTCAGAAAACTGAAATACAATTTACTTCAGGCGAAAGCTGAAAATAAAGACACTTTATTGACTTTCGGAGGAGCATTCTCCAATCATATTGCGGCGGTAGCTTATGCAGGAAAAGAGCAAGGTTTTAGAACTATCGGAATCATTCGCGGAGACGAATTTTTCGACAAAATAGAAGAAAATCCAACGCTTAAATTTGCTCAGCAAAACGGAATGGAGTTTGAGTTTGTTTCGAGAGAAGAGTATCGATTAAAAAGCGAAGCATCTTTTATTGAGAAAATGAAAAACAAGTTTGGTGATTTTTATTTAGTTCCAGAAGGCGGCACAAATGAACTCGCTGTAAAAGGTTGTGAAGAGATTTTGACAGATGAAGATTCAGTTTTTGATTACGTTTGCTGTGCGGTTGGAACTGGCGGTACGATTTCTGGATTAATTAATAGTGTGTTGCCAAATCAGAAAATTTTGGGTTTTCCAGCGTTAAAAGGTGACTTTTTAAACGATGAAATTCGTATTTTTGCAAAAAAAGATAACTGGAATTTAATTTCTGACTATCATTTTGGAGGTTATGGCAAGATAAATTTAGAATTAATTGAATTTATTAATGCTTTTTTTGAAAAAACAAAAGTGCCCTTAGATCCAATTTATACAGGAAAGATGGTTTTTGGCGTTATAGATTTAATCGGCAAAAATTATTTTCCTGCACATTCAAAAATTTTACTCATTCACACTGGCGGATTGCAGGGAATTGACGGAATGAATATAAAGTTGAAGCAGAAAAAATTACCAATACTCAAAACCAATGATTAAAAAAATTGTATTACTTCTCGTAATATTAGCTTTAGCAAGTTGCTCTTCTAGTAAGCCTGCCATCGCGACGACTAAAAAAGCGGCAGCTGTTCAAACTCGAACGGCGGCGACAAAAAGAAGTACTCCTGCTAAACCAATCGGTAAAAATTACCCTTCTACAAATAATACAACTGAGGTTATTCAATCTACATCAAAAACAGTTGTTACCAGCGATTTGATTAATAATTATGTATTGCAGTACAAAGAAATTGCAATGGGAAACATGAAAACTTACGGAATTCCGGCGAGTATTATTTTGGCGCAGGGAATCTTAGAATCTGGTGCGGGAAGAGGAGATTTAGCTGTAGATGCTAATAATCATTTTGGAATAAAATGCCATAATGATTGGTTGGGAGAAAGTGTTCGCCATGATGATGATTCGGCTCAGGAATGTTTTAGAAAATATCCTCAAGCATCAGAATCGTATAGAGATCACGCTTTATTTTTGGTTGGAAAAAAACGATACGCTAGCTTATTCACTTACGAAAAAGACGATTACAAAGCTTGGGCAAAAGGACTTAGAGCTTGCGGATACGCAACAGATCCAAAATATCCTGATAAATTAATTAGTTATATTGAACGTTACAATCTGCATCAATACGATTGTCAGGTTACAGGAAGAAATTATGTGCCAATAAATACTTCGACAGCTCCACCAAAAAAATCATCTTATGATGTCGCTTCTGATCCAAAGATCAATATGAATCAATACGATCCGAATACGTATGAGGTTCAAAAAGGAGATACGCTATATTCAATTTCAAAGAAATTCAATCTATTGGTTGAAGATTTAAAAAGAAAAAATAATCTGACTGATAATGCAATTTCGATCGGACAGAGGTTGAAAGTGAAATAAGTTTTCAGTCGCAGTCTCTCCCGATAGCTATCGGGATCAGTTTTGAAAATCAATCTAAAATTCAAAATAAGTTTTCAGTTTTAATCTAAAATCTGAATTCTAAAATCTAAAATAAAAAATGTTATATAAAAGAAGTAGTCAGCTTTTTGCTGAAGCAGAAAAAGTAATTCCGGGAGGAGTAAATTCACCAGTAAGAGCGTTTAAAGCGGTTGGCGGAACTCCGATTTTTGTAAAAAGTGCTAAAGGTGCTTATTTATATGATGAAGACGGAAACAAATTAATTGATTACATCAACTCTTGGGGGCCAATGGTTTTGGGTCATGCATATCAGCCAGTTGTTGATGCTGTTATTGAAAAAGCAAAATTGGGTACTTCATTTGGAATGCCGACAGAATTGGAAACCGAAATCGCTGCTTTGGCTGTTTCTATGGTTCCAAATATTGATAAAATACGTTTTGTAAATTCAGGTACAGAAGCTTGTATGAGCGCAATCCGTCTGGCTCGCGGATTTACCAAAAGAGATAAAATTGTAAAATTTGCAGGTTGCTACCATGGACATTCAGATTCATTTTTGATTCAAGCGGGAAGTGGAGCAGTAACTTTTGGATCTCCAAATAGTCCTGGAGTTACACAAGGAACTGCAAAAGATACTTTGTTAGCAAAATACAATGATTTAGAAAATGTAAAAACTTTAATCGAAGCTAATAAAGGAGAAATTGCTGCGATTATTATCGAAGCAGTTGCTGGAAATATGGGATGTATTCCACCGGCAAAAGGATTCTTGCAAGGTTTAAGAGATTTGTGTACAGCAAACGGAATCTTATTGATTTTTGATGAGGTTATGACAGGCTTCCGTTTGGCGCGCGGAGGAGTTCAAGAATTGTACGGAATTGATGCTGATATCGTGACTTTCGGGAAAGTTATCGGTGGCGGACTTCCTGTTGGAGCTTTTGCAGCCCGCGAAGAAATCATGAATTATCTAGCGCCTCTTGGACCAGTTTACCAAGCAGGAACATTATCTGGAAATCCTTTAGCTATGGCAGCGGGATTAGCAATGTTAAAAGCTCTAGATTCGGATAGAGAAATTTTTACACGATTAGAAGAAAAAACAGCTTATTTAGAAGCAGGAATCGATAGAGTTTTAAAAGCTAACAATGTTGTATTTACGATTAATAGAGTAGGTTCTATGATTTCTGTTCATTTTGATGCAAATCCAGTTACAGATTTTCAAACTGCTGCAAAAGGTGATAACGAAACATTCAAAAAATTCTTCCACGGATTATTACAAGAAGGTGTTTATATTGCACCATCTGCATACGAAACGTGGTTTATTACAGATGCATTGACTTACGAAGATTTAGATTTTACAATCAATGCGATTGATAAGGTATCAAAATCATTTTAATAAAAAAGGAGGCTTAAAGCCTCCTTTTCTTTTTTAGAACTAAGATTATTTTTTATCTTTTCTGTATTTTTTCATTTTATCTTTATGCTCTTTCTGAATTGCAGTCCATTTTTTATATTGGTCAGCTGTCAGAATAGATTTCATTTTGGCATCATAAGCTTTATGATCTGTTTCCATCTGTTTTTTCATGGCTTTCTTGTCAGCTTCAGTTGGCTCAACACCAGAATCTTTTCTGCTTTTTTTAAGCATTGCCATCTTTGTGCTTCTGTCAGATAAAAGTTCGCCAACTTGTTTTTGCTGATCCGCATTTAAGTTTAAATCAGTTGTCAGCTTTTGCAAATGAGCTTGATCGCGTTCTTGTGGCGATTTATGATCTTTTCCTCTATGATGACCTTTATGCTCTTTTTTTAGAGCTGTCCATTTTGTGTACTGATCGGCATTTAAAATAGATTTCATTTTAGCATCATTAGCTGCTTTGTCTTCTTCCATTTGTTTTTTGAAAGCTGCTTTTTCTTCAGCTGTTGGAGGCGTTTTCGTGTCTTTTCGAGATTGTTTAAACTTTTCGGCTTTAGCACTTCTTTCCGCGATAAGCTGTTTTACCTGCTCTTGCTGTTTATTATCTAAATTTAAATCAGAAGTCAATTTTTGCAAATATTTTTCGTTACGCTGTTCTGGAGTTAATTTTTCTCGTTGATCGCGTGTCGGCTTCTGATCGATGTCTTGTGCAAAACTTACTATTCCAACAAATAATAAAGCTGCAATAAATAATTTTTTCATAATTCGTTTTTTTAAAAAGGTTTATAGCAATTAGACTTGATCAGAATTATTAAGTTTAATGGCATTTTGAGGTTTATCTTTTATTTAACAGAAACTATTAAGGAAAGTTTAAAGAATATTGAGAAATAAAAAAGAGGCAATTAAGCCTCTTTTGTTTAGTTTTTATCCTTTCTATATTCTTTCATTTTTTCTCTCGCTTTGTCTTTGTTTTCTTCTTGAATGGTTTTCCATTTTGTGTATTGGTCAGCATTCAAAATCGATTTCATTTTAGCATCGTTTGCATCTTTTTCAGCCATCATTTCCTTTTTAAAAGCTTCTCTTTCTGCAGCAGTTGGTTTTGTACCGCTTTCTTTTTGCTCTTGACGTGCATCTCTTAGTTTTTCAGCTTTTGCACTTCTGTCTGCTAAAAGCTGTTTTACTTGAGCTTGCTGACTGGCATCCAGATTTAACTCTGTTGTTAATTTTTGCAATTGTTTTTCATTGCGCTGTTCAGGAGTTAACCTTTCTTTCTTTTCTTGTGCAAAACTTGCTATTCCAACAAATAACAAAGCTGCAATTAATAATTTTTTCATGATTTGTCTTTTTAAGGTTATAGCATATTAGACTATAATAAACTGAATTGGTTTAATTTATATATGTGAATTTGATTTTATTCGGATTTAAATATCTGATTATTAATTAGTAATGTGTCTTAATCTGTTTGTCTTATAACTTATTGCGGCAGTTTATAAAAAAAAAACTTATTTAGTTTGTGAAATAATAAAAATGAAAAATTTCAAAATAAAAAAATATTTTGAAGAAATGAAGAGTATTAATTATCTAAAAGAAATATAGGATATTAAATAATAATTATGAAAGAATTTGTAAATCAAGAATTTAAAATGATGTTTGACGATGGAGGTGCAATTTTCTCAGATTTAATTTTCAAAAATTGCATATTTGATAATTGTGCTCTTTCTCTTTCTAAAAATCCATCAAATATAAGTAATATTAAAAATGTAATAGCAGAGAATTTGTCAGTTTCAAGTTGTGATATTGGTCCTTGTATTTTTGAAGATGTATTAATAGAAAACTTAAGAATTAATGAAATTTTAATATTTCATTCACCACTTTTTAAAAATGTTAAGTTATCAGGTAACATTGGGAATCTAAAAATAAATTCCGCAGCATTCAGTATTTATGATAGACCTGATTTACAAAATTGCTTCAATGAATTACGTAATAATTATTATAAAAATATAGAATACGCTCTTGATATTTCAGGAGCTAAATTGCTCTCTTTTGATTGTAATGGAATTCCATCAGATTTAATCAAACGAAATAAAGATTCACAGTTTATTATCCGAAAAAAGAATATTTCAAATATAGATAGACTTAATAAAGAGTTTGCGATTGCTTATCCAGATGTTTTTTTTATGGTTAAGATGTTTTTAGATTCACCACATTTAGACAAAGTACTCGTGGCTCCCTTAGCAAAACCTACAAAGAAATATAAGCCTATTTTGGAAGGACTTATAAGACTTCAAGAGGTAGGTATTGTTGATGAAAATTAAATCAACAAATAATAAAATAGTTGGTATTGGCGGAATCGCAGAAACTTAATTATGGAGAATAGACAAATAGAATTAATAAGCAAGAAATTTTAGAATTGACTAAGCTTTTAAATGAAGAATGGTTGGACTTAAAAGAATTAATTAAAGAATCAAATCTTGATATGCATAATTTATTATTGATTTCTTACAGTGAGGATGAAAATGATAAAGAGTTTGGTGTTCTTTTTACAAATGAAAGAAAAGTGATTAGGTTTATAGTTCAAGATGAAAAACTCCAATTAGAAGAGATCACAAATAATAAAGAAATTGAAGCAGAATTTCTACAAATTAAAGTTGCAAGAGATTTTCTTTAGTACTTAAAAATAAAGCTATGCCGCCAAAAATAAGTTTTACTTTAGGCTCTCTACATTTTATTTTTAATGATAAAAGTGGATTTGATTTTCTTAATAAAATTAAATCTCTCAATGTACACGATGAAGTCGAAATTGAAACTCAAACATTAGAAAGCTTAGAAAATATTTTATTACAAATATTTATAATTAAGGATGATGATTTTATTTTTTATAAGAATAATTCAATAAAGCTTTGGATTTCTGAAGAAACTAAAGAATATATTGAATATAAATTGAGTGAGTTTTTATCTAAAGGAGATTTTTATCCTGCTGAGGTTGGCAGTTTTCAACGCACTAATTCAATGATGTTGTTCACAAAAAAGAAAATGATTGATTTATACTTCATTAAAGAGATTTGAAATAATTTTCTTAATTTTAAGGAATCATTCAAAATCAGATTTATGAAGTCTCATAACAATAAAATCGCCTTTTTCTCAACTCAGCCTTACGATAAAACGTTTTTCAATAAATACAATGAAGATTTTGGTTTTCAGTTGGACTTTTTTGAAACGCAATTGAATCCGCAAACTGTAGCCTTAATTGAGGAATGTGAGATTGTTTGTGTTTTTGTAAATGATATTGTAAACGAAACGGTTATCAATCAATTAGCAGAAAAAAAAGTAAAAATTATTGCGTTACGTTGTGCCGGATTTAACAATGTTGATTTAGAAACAGCTAAAAAACATGGAATAAAAGTCTGTCGTGTTCCGGCTTATTCTCCTCAAGCAGTTGCCGAACATGCTATGGCGATGATTTTGACTTTAAACAGAAAAACACACAAAGCTTACAATAGAGTTCGTGAGCAAAACTTTTCTCTAAACGGATTATTAGGTTTTGATTTATTTGGAAAAACAATTGGAATTATTGGAACTGGAAATATAGGAAAGGCATTTTCTAAAATAGCATTAGGTTTTGGCTGTAAAGTTTTGGCTTATGATATTGTTGAAAACGAAGAGATGAAAAAGGATGGGGTTTCTTTTGTTGGTTTAGAGGAGATTTTTAAATCAAGTGATATTATTTCGCTTCATTGTCCGCTAAATGAGCAGACAAAACACGTCATCAATACCACTTCAATTTCTTTTATGAAAGACAGCGTGATGATTATCAATACAAGCCGTGGCGGATTAATCGAAACGGCGTCGGTTATTGAAGGTTTAAAAGAAGGAAAAATAGGTTATTTAGGAATTGATGTTTACGAACAAGAAGAAAAACTGTTCTTTAGAGATCTTTCTGCGGACATTATTCAAGATGATGCGATTCAGCGTTTAATGAGTTTTCCAAATGTTTTGGTAACCGCACATCAGGCGTTTTTTACCAATGAAGCTTTGACACAAATTGCTTTGGTGACTTTCAATAATATAAAATCTCTGTTGGAACAAAATGATATTGAAAATAAAGCCGCTTTGCTGGTGTAAATTATAACGAATTTAAAATTTCAGATTATGAAAAATAAAATTTTAATTCTAATTGCTATTCTGGCATTGAGTTCTTGTCAGAATAAAGATAATTCAAAAAATATTGTAAAAACAGTTGTTCAAGATACATTGTCTAAAACACTTGGAGGAACAGCCAATTTGAGTGAAGCTGCTCCAAAAGAAGACAAGGCAATAGAACTAATACGTGAGCAATTGTTGGTTTTATTAAAGAACGATATTCCTGCTATGACAAAAGAGGATCGTTATTTTTATTACGATGCTTTCGACTTAAATAACGATAAGAAAAACGAATATTTAGTTGGTTTTTCAAACCCCTATTTCTGCGGAAGCGGAGGCTGTTCGGGCTATATTTTAAATAATGATGGAAGTGTAATTAATCGTTTCACCGTAACCGATTTTCCAATTTATGTAACTACTTCAGCAACTGAAAAATTTTATGATCTTATATTTGAAAGTGGGGGAAAATTTCATCTTTTAAAAATGAAAGACGGAAAATATCCGTCTAATCCATCTGTTCAAGAAGTTATAAAAGGTGATGTTCCAAAAGAAAGCACTAAGGTTTTGGATATTCAAGGAGGAAAATTGGAGAAGTATGCGTTTTGATCAAATTATAAAATTTAGCTTTTATTTGACGCCAAAAGCTTAAATAAAGCATATATTTGCATAATATTTACAAATTAACCCCTTAAGTGATGTTGTTAAACTTTAGAGTGTCAAATTTTCGATCAATTAATGAAATGGTTGAGTTGTCTATGATTCCTAGTGATTTGAAAAATCCAATCAATGTAATCAAAAATGTAAATCCTCATGCCACTAAAAATAAAGAGTATTACGCCTTAACGTCTGCAGCTATTTATGGACCAAATGCAAGTGGAAAAAGTAATATAATTAAAGCTTTATTTGATTTTAAGACTTTCGTGCAAAATTCAACAGATAATAAACCAAATGAATTTATAGAGCTGTTCAACCCATTCAAAATGAGTGCTGAATGTTTAAAACAACCGTCTTTTTTTTCAATTGATTTATTAATTGAAAATACTTTGTATATTTATTCTGTAGAGGTTTTTAGAAAAGAAGTTCTAAAAGAATCACTTTTTAGTTTCCCAAAAGGGTTAAAAGTTAAAGTGTTTGAAAGGAATCGGCAAGAAATTACAAAAGGTAATGGGTATGAAGGAATCTTTGAAAGTATAAAGCAACGTACAAATGAAAATCAATTATTTTTAGGAAAGGCGGCATTAGAGAATATTGAGGTTGCAAAAGAAGTTTATCAAAATTTTAGAAAGATATATATTTTGCCAACGGACAAGTTGCACTCTGATCGATTTAATGAAGTTTTCAGTAGAATTATGTTTGATGATGCAGATGCTTGGGGAGGGATTTTAAACTTATCCAAATCGTTGATTCAGAAAATCGATACGCAAGTTGTAGATCTTGAAGAAAGAGACGGGAGAATTAAAACTTTCCATTTAAATAGTAAAATGGAAAAAATTGAATTTAATTTTGAAGATGAATCTTCTGGTACACAGCGATTTATTGCTTTTGTGCCGTTAATACTAAACGCTTTAATTGATGGACATGTTTTAATAGTTGATGAATTTGAAAGGAGTTTACACCCAGAAATTGCTCAATATATTTTAGGCTTATTCAATGATCCAGAAGTTAATAAAAATGAAGCTCAATTTATATTTGCAACTCATGATACAACTCTTTTGAGTCCTGAAAATAATTTACGAAGAGATCAAATTAATTTAGTGGAGAAAAATTCAAAAGGGGAAACGGAATTATATACTGTTTCGGATATTAAAGGAATTAGAGGAGACGGGAATTTTGAGAAATGGTATATTGAAGGTCGATTTGGAGCGGTTCCAAATATTTCAAAGGAAACTTTTAGACATGAATTAATTGATTTTATAAATTCTAATAATGACTAAAAGGCCTAAAAATAAATTTAAGGAACGAGAATTAAAATCGAAGGTTCTCATTCTTTGTGAGGGATTGACTGAGAAAAACTATTTTAATGCTTTAAAAGAAGATTTAGGATTGCCTAAAACTATTGCTGTAAATGTTTTTCAAAGTAACAAAGTAGATTGTAAAGGTGTTGTAGAAGAAGCAATAAAAAAAGCAAAAAAAGAAGGCTTTGAAGAAATATTTGTCGTTTTTGATCATGACAATCAGGCTAAAAGAGATGAAGCTTTTAAATTAGCTAAAACGAAAAATATAACTGTAATTTTTTCAAGTATCTGCTTTGAGGGTTGGTATTTATTGCATTATAAAAATTCAACAAAAGCTTTTACTTCAGAAGCAGAGTTGGAAAAAGAATTGAAGAAATGTGCTGGAATGGAGAATTACGAGAAAAATAATTTCAAGCATTATTCAATTTTAAAAGATAAAATAACTACAGCCAAATCTAATGCTGAAAAAAGTAGAATAACTGTTGTTCAAAATAATGAAGGCACAGATGTGTTTGATTTAAATCCCTTTACTAATGTAGATGAATTAGTTATTTATTTAGAAAATCAGAAACAATAAAAAAGGAGCTTTTAAAGCTCCTTTTAATTTATATATTGTTTTAAAGGAATTTACCCAACCAACTCCACAAACTTAAACTCGCCGTCAACAACAACTTTAGTTAAACCGTGTTTAGATAAGTTTTTCATAGAAGCATCCCATTTTTTACCGCTTAAGTTAGCTGTAATTTTTAGTTGCGTCAAATCCATTCTATTTTCATTTTTCGTAAGCAAGTCAATGATGAATTTTTCTTCGTCAGAAAGTTCGATCTGAGCTTGTTTTTTCTCAGGACGCATTTGCGGGAACAATAAAACTTCTTGAATAGAAGCATTGTTTGTCAAATACATAATCAAACGATCCATTCCAATTCCCATTCCAGAAGTTGGAGGCATACCATACTCAAGCGCTCTTAAGAAATCTTCGTCGATAATTCCGTTTGCTTCATCATCACCTTTTTCAGAAAGACGCATTTGATCTTCAAAACGCTCTCTTTGGTCAATTGGGTCATTTAATTCAGAATACGCATTTGCAATTTCTTTACCGCAAACCATTAATTCGAAACGCTCCGTCAAATCTGGATTATCGCGGTGCTCTTTACAAAGCGGCGACATTTCTTTTGGATAATCTGTAATGAAAGTTGGCTGAATATAATTTCCTTCACATTTTGCTCCAAAAATCTCATCGATCAATTTTCCTTTACCCATTGTTTCGTCAACCTCGATTCCCATTCCTCTTGCAGCTTCAAACAATTCTTGCTCTGTTTTTCCAGAAATATCAAAACCAGTAAAATGTTTGATAGAATCTGTCATCGTAACACGTGCGTAAGGCGCTTTAAAGTTGATTTTGTGCTCGCCAAAAGTAACTTCGCTTGTACCATTTACAGCAATCGCACAATGCTCTAATAAACCTTCAGCAAATTCCATCATCCAGTTGTAGTCTTTGTAGGCTACATATATTTCCATTGCAGTAAATTCAGGATTATGCGTTCTGTCCATTCCTTCGTTACGGAAGTTTCTAGAGAACTCATAAACACCTTCAAATCCACCAACAATTAATCTTTTTAAGTATAACTCATTAGCAATACGCATGTAAAGCGGAATATCAAGTGAATTATGGTGCGTAATAAATGGTCTTGCCGAAGCTCCACCAGGAATTGACTGTAAAACCGGAGTATCTACTTCAAGATATCCTGCATTGTTAAAATACTCTCTCATTGCAGTGAACAATTTGGTTCTCTTAAGGAAAGTTTCTTTAACCTGAGGATTAACCGTTAAATCTACATAGCGCATTCTGTAACGCAATTCAGCATCGTTAAATGCATCGTGTACGTTTCCTTCTTCGTCTACTTTTGGCAACGGAAGCGGACGTAACGTTTTACTCAAGAAAGTAAAACCACTAACACGAATACATTTTGCACCAACTTGAGTAGTAAACAATTCACCTTCAACACCAATAAAATCACCTAAATCGGTTAATTTTTTAAATACTTGGTTGTATAAAGTTTTATCATCGCCTTCACACAAAACATCACGGTTTACGTACAATTGAATACGCCCTTCGCTGTCTTGTAACTCAGCAAAACAAGCCTTACCTTGATCACGAACACTCATTAAACGTCCCGCAACGATAACCTTCTTACCCTCTTCAAATGACTCCTTTATCTGCTTAGATGTATGATTTACAGGAAAAAGATTAGCCGGATAAGGATTGATTCCTAAGTTGCGTAAGTTTTGAAGTTTTTCTCTTCTAATGATTTCTTGTTCTGATAATGCCATTTTGTGCTATTTTTTTAAGTGTGCAAAGATAAAGAAAAGAATGCAAATTTTAGAATGCAGTTTTTAGATTTTTTGAAGCATCAATTTATTGGTTTTCAATCACCTTTAGTCCCGCTATCCGCTTGTATCTTTTCCTCCCTAAAGAAGGGAGAAAAAGGATACCGCTTCTATCGGGGCTAGATTAGACTATTTTGTTTTTATTAGACCTTCTATATTGTAAGAAATTAAATTAAAAACAGATTATCTTAGCAACTCAAAACATCAGAACCTTCTTTAAAAAATGAAATATTTATCAAGCTTATTAATTCTAATTTTATTTGCAAGTTGTCAAATTACCGAAACAATCACGATTAATCCAGACGGAAGCGGGAATATCGAAGTCGTCCAGCTTCGAGAAGAAAATAATTATATGCAATTGGCAGGGGAAGAATATGGTAAAGAAAATATTTTTCAGGATACGACTTATGTTTTTAAAGATTATATCGATAAATACAATGAAAACTTCATAAGATATCAGCCAGAAGAACAGCAGCTATTTCAAAAATATGCCAATGTGAAAGCACATTTAAAAAAGAGTTCTTTTGAGAAAGAATACAAAACGGAATTTTTTCTTCATTTCAATAAAGCATCAGAAATTCCAGATTTATTTAAGACAGAAGATTATGCGTCTGACATTCAGCATAATTACGCTTTGACGGCAGAAAATCATTATTTCAGAATCTCATATAATTTTGATGGTAAAGTTTTCAAACGCTCAGTTTCAATTATAAACACACGAGAATTTGAAAAGGCAAAAGCAGATTCCGAAAAATTCAAAGAAAAATATGGCTCTTCAAAACTGGCACAATCGTATGTTTTAAAATATCATTTTTCTAGAAACATAAAATCAGTTTCAAACTCAAAATCGGTTATAAGTTCAGATAAAAAATCTTTGAGCTTAGAATTTCAGCTTATTGATTGTTTAAAAGATCCAGAAAGCACCAATCTAGAAGTCATTTTAGAATAAAAAGGTTTGTCGGTTTTTTAATAAACTTAGTAACTTAAAATCTCGGAGCCTTAGCGCCTTAAAAAAGTTCGTATATTTGATAAAAAATTGTAAACGATGAAATTATATAAATTACTTAGTTTTTCTTTTCTATTAGTAACATTAACAAGCTGCACTTTTACTGAAAACATTACAATTAATGATAACGGAACTGGAAAGTTCTCTGTCGACATGGATGGTTCTGCATTAATGGAAATGGCTGGTGATCAAATCGCAGGTCAAATGGGAGACGCTAAAAAAGATATTGATACTACTTTTACTTTCAAACAAGTATTTGAAGAGAAAAAAGACAGTATCGCTAAGTTGTCGCCAGAAACACAGAAAGAGCTTAAAAAACTCGAGAATTTCATAGTATCTACAAAAATGAGTTCCGAGAAAAAGCAGTTTCTAATGACAATGGCAACTGATTTTAAAAATGTAAACGAACTTCAAGATATTTTACAAACTTTAAGCACATTTCAAAAATTAGAAGGAGGTGCAGCAGCAAATCCGCTTGGGAGCGGTTTTGGAGATAATGGCAGTAAATTAAGTTATTCTTATGACGGAAAGAAATTTACACGAAAAGCAGTTATCGACCAGCAGAAAAAGGCAGCAAAAGCAAAAGATTCTGCTGGAGATATGTCTAAAATGATGTTTGCTTCATCTAGTTATATCGTAAAATACCATTTTCCAAAAAAAATAAAGAAGGTCTCTAACCCAACGGCTTTATTTAGCGACGATCGAAAATCAATTACAATTCAATACTCTTTTACGGATTATATGGAGAATCCTGACAAACTGAACTTTGATGTTGAGTTTGAAAAATAATTAAAATGAATAAAAAAATCCAACTTCAGGATCTGGGAAAAAGAGATTATAAATCGACTTGGGAATATCAAGAAGAAATTTTTAAGGACATTGTCGATTTAAAAATCAAGAACAGAAGAGAAGAACTTGATCTGCCAACACCAAATTATTTATTATTTGTTGAGCATCCGCACGTTTATACTTTAGGAAAAAGTGGCGATCTTGAAAACTTGTTATTAAACGAAAAACAATTAGAAGCCAAAGGAGCGACTTTTTATAAAATCAACCGTGGCGGTGATATTACATATCATGGGCCCGGGCAAATTGTAGGTTATCCGATACTTGATTTAGAAAATTTCTTTACCGATATTCATAAATACTTGCGTTTTTTAGAAGAATCAATTATTCTAACTTTAGCAGAATACGGCTTAGAATCGGGCAGGAGCGAAGGAGAAACTGGAGTTTGGCTTGGCGTTGGAACTCCGTTTGCACGCAAAATCTGTGCAATGGGTGTTCGTGCTTCACGCTGGGTTACCATGCATGGATTTGCCTTAAACGCAAATGTCGATTTAGGATATTTTGACAATATTATTCCTTGCGGTATTCGCGGAAAAGGCGTCACATCATTAAACGTCGAACTTGGCGTAGAAAAAGTAGATGAAGAAGAAGTAAAAGCAAAAATCATCAAACATTTAAAAGAGCTATTTGAAGCTGAATTTGTTTAAATAACCTTCTAAAAATATAAACCGTTTCAAGTTTTTTTGAGACGGTTTTTTTATTTTCTTCCAATAAAATAAGACTATTTCAAGATAAACGAAGTATATTCTTTCTCTAAATGGGATTTCAATATTTAGATAGAAAGCTGTTTTTTTCTAAAATTATATTCAAAAGTTTTAAAAAGTATTTGGCAAAAGTTAAGATTTTGAAAGGATGGCAAATTGCGCAACTTTTGTAATTCCCGCCAGTATTTATGCTAAATTTGAAACATTACTAATAAAGTTTAATCAAATCTAATTTCATTGCTTATGAGAAAAATCTACTTATTATGTTTTCTTTTTATTCTTAATGGTCTTTTTGCTCAAAAGAAAGATAAATTATATCCGATTACGGTTTATGAAAAAGTGTGGCAGGAAAAAAATAGTGATGCCAGATTAAAACTAATTAAATTGATTTGGTTAGAAGACAGTACTTTTGAAGATCCGTCTGCATCTACAAAAGGAATTGTCGCATTTAATAATGTTATTAACGAATTTTACAAAAAGAATCCTGATGCAGTTTTAACCTCGGGAGCCAAAATTGTAAAAGACAATTATGTAACCTGGGAATGGAAAGTTCTTGATTCTAAAAACAATCTTATAATGGCTGGCCGCGATTTTGCACGTTTAAATGGCAAAGGGCAAGTAAGTAAAATTATTGGTTTTTGGGATAAAGGAGCATCTCTATCTGAAGCGGATATTTTGAAAAACTTAGAAGCTGATAATTTAAAAGTAGTAGCAAAATATTACGAAAGCCTTTTTAAAACAAGAGATTTTGATGCTTTGGCTACTGTAGTGGCAGATGGCGCAGTTTACAGTCAAGCGACAGGTTTGCCTTACGGAGGTACTTACACAGGTTTTAGTGAATGGACTAAAATGTTCACAAAATCAACAGAGTTTTTTGATTTGCAAATAGAGAAAGAACCAACTTATTTTAGCGATGCTTCTAAAAATGAAGTTGTCATTTATTTTACAATAAGCTGCAAAGCTAAAAAATCGGGTAAAACAATGTCAGTTCCAATTTCAGAACATTTCGATTTGAAAGATGGAAAAATTACGGCAGTAAGACCTTTTTATTACGATACAAAACAATTTGCTGAGTTTTTAAAAAGTAAAAAGTAAAAAGTAAAAAGTAAATAAAAAACGACCTAATTATTTAGGTCGTTTTTTATTAAAACAAATCGAGTTCTAACTGTTCTGGTAAAAGTCTAAAACTCATTCTATGGTATTTTGTCGTTCCAAATTCTTTGATAGCTTCGCGATGCTCTTTGGTTGGATATCCTTTATTTTGTTTCCAATTATACATCGGGAATTCTTCATGAATTTTATCCATATATTCATCGCGATACGTTTTAGCTAAAATAGATGCTGCGGCAATACTCAAATATTTCCCGTCGCCTTTTATAATACTTTGATTCGGAATCGATTTTAATAACGTGATTTCATCAGACGTAAATTGTTTTCCAAAAGTATTTTTAAGTCCAAGTTTTGCATTTAAAGCGCGATTTCCATCGACAATAATGAATTCTGGAATATGTTTTAACTTCAAAATGCATTCTTGCATTCCTTTCATCGAAGCATTAAGAATATTTATTTCGTCAATTTCATCTGGAAATAAATGAGTAACAGCATAACACAAAGCTTCTTTTTCTATAATAGGTCTTAAAAGAGCTCTTGCTTTTTCTGATAATTGCTTACTGTCATTTAAAATTGCATTTTCAAAATGTTCTGGTAAAATTATAGCAGCGGCAGTAACCGGACCAGCGAGACAGCCTCTGCCAGCTTCGTCAGTTCCAGTTTCTAAAACAAATCCTGAGAAATTTTTTTCGAGCATTTTTTAGGTTTTAAATAACAAATAAGATGAAATTTTCAGCAAAAATATTCGTTTTCGTACTGTCAGCCAAGGCAATTGTATAAAATGAAGTGTTTTTTTATTTATTTGTTTTTATAATTTACCTTTGCTTAGCAAATTTTGACAAAATAAATTTATACAAAGCCATCAATGAGAATATTCATTTTTCTATATCTATTAGTTGTTCCAACTTTATTGTTTTCGCAAGGGAAAAAACCTGCTTCTAAAAGTAATTTAGATATGAATACGGAATATTCAAGTATAACGGATACCGTAAAAAAGAAAAAACAAAAAATAGCGACAATAGATCAATATAAAATTGTGACATTAGAACATGATACCATTTATGCAGATACTTCACTGACGATTAAAAGTGCTTACAGACAGAACCATTTAAGAAAAGATCTTTTTGGACTTCAGGAGTTTTCTAATATTGGCCAGCCATTAAATACGTTGCAATATAGTTTGACGAGCTTTTCTCCTTATCCAGAAATTGGTTTTAACGGGAAGCATTCTCTATATATGCAGGCAGATCAAATTAGATATTATTCTGTTGCAACTCCCTTAACAGAGTTGTTCTTTAATACTACTATAAAAAAAGGACAAAATGTAGATTCTTTCATCACATTAAATGCTTCTAAAAATCTTAATTTCTCTATAGCTTATAAAGGATTAAGATCTGAGGGAGATTATAATAATCAATTGGTTAGTGCTGGAAATTTAAGAATTACAACCAGTTATGCTACAACCAATAAGCGTTACGCAATAAACGCGCATTTTACAAATCAGGATATATTGAATGAGGAAAATGGAGGTATTACAAACGATGCTGATTTTGAAAGTGATAATAAAGATTATAAAAATCGACAAAGATTGCAGGTATATTTAACTGACGCAGAGTCATTTTTAAAAGGAAGAAGATTGTTTTTTGACCATGCCTTTAGAGTAAATCAAAATGATGCAAGCAATAACCTATATATAACACATCAATTTAACTATGAATATAAAGATTATGAATATAAACAGCCAACTGTAATTTCAACAATAACAGCTAACGATGGATCAACTACGCGAATACAGCGATTTGGCGACTCGTACGCAGCAAGCAATATTAACGATCAGACTAAATACGAAAGATTGTATAATAAAGTAGGAGCGGCTTATGAGAATTCTCTTTTAGGTAAGTTTATATTTTTTTTAGACGATTATAGATCCAATTATAAATACAACAGAATTATTGTTAATGCTGACGGAAGTGCGGTTCCAGATAATTTGTTTTTGCAGTTTAATAATTTCGGTGCTCAATACGAGTATCAGAAAAACAAATGGAATGGTAGATTTTTGTATTCAAGATCAATTACCAATCAGTCGCTTTCAGATTTAGACGCTAAGCTGCGATACAATATGAGTGAAAAAATCAAATTTGATTTCAGATATCGCAACATTAATAAATTGCCGAACAATAATTATAATTTGTACCAAAGTAGCTGGATTTCGTACAATTGGTCTAATAATTTTAAAAACGAAAAAATCAATTCGTTAAGTGCAGAGATTACAACTCCATGGTTAACAGGACAAGTTCAATATACAGTTCTAAAAGATCATTTATATTTTACTGATATGGCTACAGACGCAGAAAAAGCGGCAAGTGAGCAGATTGTGAAACCAATGCAATACGGAAATGTAATTAATTATTTAGAGATAAAAGCAAGCCGAGAATTTAAATTTGGACCTTTTGCATTAGATAATACACTTTTATATCAGAAAGTAGATCAGTCAGATTTAATTTTGAATGTGCCTGATTTTGTGACTAGAAACACATTCTATTACTCAAATCATTTATTTAAAAAAGCATTGTTTATGCAAACAGGGCTTGTATTTAATTATATGACGAAATACTATGGAGATGATTATAATCCTGTTATTGCAGAATTTTTTGTACAGCAGGATAAAAAAACCGGAGGTTTTGCAACATTCGATTTCTTTGTAAATGCCAGAATACGCCAGACCCGTTTTTATTTAAAAGCGGAACATTTTAATGCTTTATTTACACAAAGCAACTATTATGCGGCGCCACATAATCCGTATCGTGATTTTGTGCTTCGTTTTGGTCTGGTTTGGAATTTCTTCCAATAAAAACTGGCTTTATTTTTTATTTAGAACCACTTAATAAAACTTAAATAAAAATGGACTTTTCAAATAACATTTTAGAAACAATTGGTAACACACCATTAGTAAAACTCAACAAAATTGTTGCTGAAATTGATGCGTTAGTATTGGCAAAAGTCGAAACCTTTAATCCTGGTAATTCTGTAAAAGACAGAATGGCTGTAAAAATGATTGAAGATGCTGAGGCAGATGGCCGACTAAAACCAGGAGGAACTATTATTGAAGGAACTTCTGGAAATACGGGAATGGGACTTGCACTTGTTGCAATCGTAAAAGGATACAAATTAATTTGTGTGATCTCAGACAAACAGTCTAAAGAAAAAATGGATATTCTTCGTGCTGTTGGAGCAAAAGTTGTTGTTTGTCCTACAGATGTTGAACCTACAGATCCACGTTCTTATTATTCGGTTTCAAAGCGTTTGGCAGAAGAAACTCCAAATTCTTGGTATGTAAATCAGTATGATAATATGTCAAATTCGTTGGCACATTACGAACAGACAGGACCTGAAATTTGGAAACAAACAGACGGAAAAATTACACATTTTGTTGTTGGAGTAGGAACGGGGGGAACGATTTCTGGAGTTGGAAAATACTTAAAAGAGCAAAATCCAAATATCAAAATCTGGGGAATTGATACTTATGGTTCTGTTTTTAAAAAATATCACGAAACGGGAATCTTCGATGAAAACGAAATTTATTCTTATATAACAGAAGGTATTGGAGAAGATATTTTGCCTAAAAATGTTGATTTTTCTCTAATTGACGGCTTTACAAAAGTAACCGATAAAGATGCTGCGGTTTATACTAGAAAGATTGCTCTTGAAGAGGGTATTTTTGTTGGAAATTCTGCAGGTGCTTGTATAAAAGGTTTATTACAGTTGAAAGAACATTTTAAGCCAGATGATGTTGTAGTAGTGCTATTTCACGATTCTGGAAGCCGATATGTAGGTAAAATGTTCAACGATGATTGGATGCGTGAACGCGGATTTTTAGAAGAAAACGTAACAAAAGCAGAAGATGTTATCAAAGATCATATTGATAAAGAACTGATTGTAGTGCGTACTGAGGAATTAGTTTCGCATGCAATTGAGCGTATGCGTAAATATAAAATTTCGCAGATTCCGGTTGTTGACATCAACGGTTTTGTTGGTTCTGTAGACGAAACAGATTTGTTTAGAAGCTATGTTGCTGATAAAAATGTAGCCGAAAAACCAATTAAAGAAGTAATGGGTAAACCTTTCCCAATTGTAAAATTAGGAACGCCAATTGAGGAAGTTTCAAAACTTTTCAGCAAAGAAAATGATGCTGTTTTAGTTGATTTAGGAAACGGACATCACCACATTATCACTAAATATGATATTATTGGCTCAATAAAGTAAGCCTTTACAAATAATAACAATCCATAAGCCTAATTGTTTTACGATAAGGTTTATGGATTTGTCTTTTTAAAATAAAATATGAATTTTACTGCTATTGATTTTGAAACTGCGACAGGATATCATCCGTGCTCTGTGGGAATTGTTACGGTTGAAAACGGAATTATTGTAGACGAATATGTTTCTTTAATTAAACCGCCAAATAATGAATATAATCCGTTTACGATTCGTGTTCACGGAATTTATCCTAAAGATACAGTCAATGCAAAATCTTTTTTTCAAATTTATCCTGAGATTGAAAAAAGGTTAAAAAATAGAGTTGTGGTGGCACACAATGAAAGTTTTGATCGTAATGTTTTAATGAAAACAATGCTGCTTCATGGCTTAAATTATGATGATTTGAACATTGCTACAAAATGGGAGTGTACCGTTAAAATCTATAAAGCTAAAGGTATAAAACCAACCAAATTAAGTGATTGCTGTCGCGAAATGAATATTCAGCTAAATCACCATGAGGCACTATCAGATGCAAGAGCTTGTGCTAAATTGTACTTGCTTCGTTAAATAATTTCACTTATTTGTAAGAATAATATTAAAATTTAATTACTTTTAGATTTTGTAATTACACTATAAAATCTAAAATGAAAGAAGACTTCCTTCATTACCTCTGGAAATTCAAGAAGTTTGGTAGCTTGAATTTAAAATCTGCTCAAGGGGAAGAAATAACCATCATTAAAACAGGCGATTATTTGGAGCTTGCTGGGCCTGATTTTTTTAATGCTCATATAGAAATCGGAAATCAGAAGTGGGCCGGTAATGTAGAGATTCATTTAAAATCTTCAGACTGGTATTTGCATAATCATGAAAAAGATGCCGCTTATAAAAATGTGATTCTTCATGTCGTGTGGGAAAATGACACAGCCATTTTTAGAGAAGACAATACAGAAATATCCGTTCTAGTCCTTAAAGATTATGTTTCAAAAGAAATAATCGAAAATTATAATGCATTAGTTTCTCCAAAAACATGGATTTCTTGTGAAAGGCAATTAAAAGAGATTGACAAATTTGTGTTTAAGAACTGGCGAGAAAGATTGTTTTTTGAACGTTTAGAGCGAAAATCCAAGTTTATTTATCAATTATTAGAAGAAACCAATCAAGATTGGGAAGCGGTCTTATTTTGCCTTCTGGCAAAAAATTTTGGTTTAAATACCAACGGAAATTCCTTTTTGCAGATATCAAAAGCAATTCCTTTTTCAGTAATTAGAAAAGAAAGTTTTGAAGTCGAAAATCTTGAAGCGCTTCTTTTTGGAACTTCAGGATTATTGGAAACAGAAAAAGAAGATATTTATTATAAAGATTTAAAGTTTCGATATTTTTATTTGCTGCATAAATATCAGATAGAAAAGACTTATGCAGATCCTCTTCAGTTTTTTAAGCTTCGCCCAGATAATTTCCCGACTATTAGGCTTTCTCAATTAGCATCTTTATATCATAGGCATCAAAATCCATTTTCAAAAATAATTGATTTAAAATCTGTTGATGAAGTATATCGATTGCTGAATATTTCTGCAAGTCTGTATTGGCAGAACCATTATCAGTTTGATAAAGAAAGTCCAAAGAAGTCTAAGATGCTTTCTAAGTCATTTATAGATTTAGTGATTATTAATACTATAATGCCGCTTCAATTTGCTTATTCTAATATAAGGGGCGAATCAATTGCCGAAGATTTGATTGACTTTATAAATGAAGTTGCTCCAGAGAAAAATGCCATTATTGACAAGTTTAATTCGTTTGGAATAAAGTCTCAGTCGGCATTTGAAAGTCAAGCATTACTTGAACTTAAAAATGAATATTGTGAGCATAAAGCATGCTTAAAATGTGCTATAGGATTAGAACTGCTTAAAAATAATTAGATAATTTGTACTTTTGTAATCCTGAGCAGTCGGGAATCCAAAAATCTAAAGTCTAAAATCTAAAATATCAAGATGTCGGCAATTTTAAAACTTAAATTCTTTTTTGAAAAATATGGTTTTCATGTTTCTTCAAGACTAGCAGATAAACTCGGAATGCGCGTAACAAGTGTCAGATTGTTTTTTATCTATATTTCTTTTGTTACAGCCGGTTTAGGATTTGGAGTTTATTTGACTCTTGCTTTTTGGATTAGACTAAAAGATCTAATCCGATCAAAAAGAACATCAGTATTTGATTTATAAAAAAAAGCTCCAAATTTAAATTTGGAGCTTTTTTTTATGACTAGAATTGAGAATTATTCAAAATCCGCATCTGTATTATTAAGTCTAGATCTTTTCTTGCTATATCCAAAGTATACAATGATACCAAGAATAAGCCATCCAAAAGATAATAACTGTGCATCTTTACTTAAGTTAAAAATTAAATAAGAGTTGATTGCAATTCCTAGTACCGCAATAACTGGTAAAGCAGGAACTTTAAATGTTCTGGTTAATCCTGGTTGTTTTACTCTTAAAATCCAAACAGCGATACAAACCATTGTAAAGGCAAACAAAGTACCAAAACTTGTCATATCTGCCAATTTGTTGATTGGAGTAAAAGCCGCAACAGTTGCGATAATAACGCCAAGAATCATTAAGTTTGTTTTTGGAGTTCCAGAAATAGGGTTTACTTTAGAGAAAACAGAAGGAATTAAACCATCTTTAGACATTCCAAGGAAAATTCTAGATTGTCCCATAATCATTACCATTAATACAGAAACTAAACCAATAGTAGCAGCAACTGTAATAATAAATCCAGCCCATCCTTGTCCAGCAATATCAAATGCGTAAGCAACAGGAGCTTTAATAGCTTCAGGGTATTTTCCTAGCGGGTTAAAGTCTTGGTAGTTCATCATTCCTGTTAATACTAAAGAAACAAGAATATATAATGTAGTACAGATTAATAAAGAAGCAATGATCGCAAAAGGGACATCTTTTTTAGGATTAATAGCTTCTCCTGCTTGTGTAGAAACGGCGTCAAAGCCAACGTAAGCAAAGAAAATAGCAGCAGCTCCAGAGATAATACCTCCAATTCCGTAAGCATTGTGAGTAGTTTCTTTTTCAACAATCTGAGTTGCTTCAGGAATAAATGGGCTCCAGTTTGCTGTGTTAATGAAGAAAAGACCAGCAATAATTACGAAAATAACGGCAGATACTTTAAGAATTACAATAGCATTATTTGCTTTTGCTGCACTTTTTGTTCCTTTAATAAGTAATGAAATGACTAAAATAACGATCAAGAAAGCAGGAAGATTCATTGAGAAGCCTTCTCCTGTATAACTTGCAGGATCTGTTGTAAGCCAATCAGGAAGTTTTATATGAAATAATTTCAGTAGTTTATTAAAGTAACCGGACCAGGAAACTGCTACAGTCATAGATCCCATTGCATATTCGAGAATTAGTCCCCATCCAATAATCCAGGCAAAAACTTCTCCAATCGTACCATAAGCATATGCGTAAGCAGATCCTTCGACAGGTAAGATAGAAGCAAATTCAGAATAGCAAAGAGCCGCAAAAACACACGCAATACCTGCGATGATAAACGAAATTGCTAATGCTGGACCAGCATGATAATAAGCCCCAGTACCTGTAAGTACAAAAATTCCACCGCCGATAATGGCACCAACACCAATGGCAGTAAGACTCCATTTTCCTAGGACTCTCTTTAAATCACTTTTTTTCATATCGGCTTCAAAGGCTGATATAGGTTTAACTCTCCAAATTGACATATTATTTTATTGGTTTATTTGTTATTAAGTGCCAAATGTATTGTTTTTTGTAAAAAATAAAAACAATTATCATGTTTTAAGTTATAAAATCTTTGTTTTTTTTACAGTACTCGTAAGAAAGATTCTCTAAGCATTGACATTCATTAAATTAATTGACGTTTTGTAATAGATTCGATAATTTTTTAAAAACTACTTTTCTTACTAATTTTCTTGATAAATTTGAGGGATTTTTCTTAATTTATTCTTTGAAAATATTTTTAGCATGAATTTTAAGCCTCTAAACAAGTATTTTTATTTTACAAAACAGCAACGCATAGGTATTTTTATGCTCTTTCTTATTATGATAGGATTACAGTTGTTTTATTTATTATCCGATTTTAATATTTTGGAAACTAAAAATCCAGAAAAAGTGCAGTGGCTTGCGCTTCAGTCAGAAATTGATCAAGAGAAATTGACTGATAAAAACGCAAAGCCAACTAATTATCTTTTTAATCCTAATTTTATTTCTGACTATAAAGGGTACAAGCTTGGAATGTCGGTTGAAGAAATTGACCGTTTAATGGCATTTCGCAGAGAAAATAAATATGTAAACTCAGCAGAAGAATTTCAAAAAGTTACTGGAGTTTCAGATTCACTATTACATAAAATTTCTCCTTTATTTAAGTTTCCAGATTGGAAACAAAATAAAAGTAACGAAAGTGCTGATAAAAAAGATTTCGCTGTAAAAAGTTTTCCTAAAAAAGAAAAGCTTGAAATATTGGACATCAATCAGGCTACCAAAGAAGACTTAATGAAAATTTACGGAATAGGAGAAGGGCTTTCGACTAGAATATTAAGCCAAAAAGAAATTTTAGGCTCTTTTGTGTCAATGGAGCAAATGAAAGATATTTGGGGACTTTCGCCAGAAGTTATCAACGAATTAAATAGTCATTTTAAAGTTGTCGTTCCTTTAAATATGAAGAAAATTAACGTAAATGAGGCGTCGATAAAAGAATTAGCTCAGTTTACGTACTTTAAATATGGACTCGCAAAACAAATTGTAACGTATAGAAGCATGAATGGAAATTTTAATAATATTGAGGATTTGATAAAAATTAAAGATTTTCCTGTTGAAAAAGCAAAAATAATTAGTTTATATTTGGAGTTCTAAAAGAAACTAACTCATGAACTTTGATTACAACGAAACGCAGATAATGATTGCACAGTCTATAAAAGACTTTGCAGAAAAAAATATTAGACCTTATATAATGGAATGGGATGAAGCGCAGATTTTCCCAATTCCGTTATTTAAGCAACTTGGCGAGATGGGCTTCATGGGAGTTTTAGTTCCAGAAGAATATGGAGGTTCTGGTTTGGGTTATCATGAATATATTACAGTAATCGAAGAGATTTCTAAAGTGGACCCGTCAATAGGTTTGTCTGTTGCGGCGCATAATTCTTTATGTACAAATCATATCCTAACTTTCGGAAACGAAGAACAAAAGAAAAAATGGTTGCCAAAATTGGCTACAGCAGAATATATAGGTGCGTGGGGATTAACAGAGCACAATACAGGCTCTGATGCTGGGGGAATGAATACGACCGCCGTTAAAGATGGCGATCATTGGATTGTAAATGGTGCAAAAAACTTTATTACGCACGGTATATCTGGAGATGTTGCTGTTGTAATAGTTCGTACTGGCGAAAAAGGCGATTCTAAAGGAATGACGGCATTTGTGTTTGAAAAAGGCATGAAAGGTTTTTCATCTGGTAAAAAAGAAAATAAATTAGGAATGAGAGCAAGCGAAACGGCTGAATTGGTTTTTGATGGCTGTCGTGTTCCTGATGCAAATAGATTAGGAGAAGTTGGCGAAGGTTTTGTACAGGCTATGAAAATTCTTGATGGTGGAAGGATCTCTATTGGAGCTCTTTCTTTAGGAATTGCAAAAGGAGCGTATGAAGCCGCATTGAAATATTCAAAAGAAAGACATCAATTTGGACAGCCAATTAGTAATTTTCAAGGAATCTCCTTTAAATTGGCAGATATGGCAACGGAAATTGAGGCTTCGGAGTTACTTTTGCATAAAGCGGCTTATTTGAAGCAACAGTATAAACCAGTAACTACATCTGGTGCTATGGCAAAAATGTATGCATCAGAAGCTTGTGTTAAAATTGCAAATGATGCAGTTCAGATTCATGGAGGTTATGGCTATACTAAAGACTTTCCAGTAGAAAAATTCTATAGAGATTCTAAATTATGTACTATAGGAGAAGGAACAACTGAAATTCAGAAGTTGGTTATTTCTAGAAATTTATTGAAATAATGGTGTTTAAAAGGTAAATGAAGTAAATGGAAAATGGTTTTTCTTTCTGATTTTAAGTCTTAAGTGAAAATAATTCAAAATTTATAACTCATAATTCATAATTAATATATACATTTGCAGCCTTAACGAGAGGAGGTGTCTATATTATGTTAATTATACCAATTAAAGACGGAGAAAATATCGATAGAGCATTAAAGCGCTATAAAAGAAAATTTGATAAAACAGGAACTGTTCGTCAATTAAGAGCACGTACTGCTTTTATTAAGCCTTCTGTTATCAAAAGAGCCCAAATCCAAAAAGCGGCTTACATTCAAGGCTTGAAAGATAGTTTAGAAAGTTAATATCAGCTTTTCGAAAATAATTACCGTTAGTGGTCAAAATGTTTTAATTTTGATGCTAACGGTTTTTTTATGCTTAATTTTTAGATTTTATGAAAACGAATAAAGAAGCTTTTTCGGATTATCTTTTATTGGAAAAAAAATATTCTTCGCATACTGTTGGCGCTTACTTGAATGATATAACGGCTTTTGAATCTTTTGTAAAAGAGTCTTTTGATCAAGAAAGTATTGATTTGGTGAATTATAGCCAAGTGAGAAGTTGGATTGTTTTTCTAGTTGATCAAGATATTTCAAATGTTTCGGTAAATAGAAAGATGGCTTCTCTAAAAGCTTATTACAAGTTTCTTTTAAAATCAAAGCAGATTGAGATTAATCCGATGCTGAAGCATAAGTCTTTGAAAACTCCAAAAGTGGTTCAGGTTCCTTTTTCGGAAAAAGAATTGAAGGATTTGCTGGGTGGGATGGAGGCTCCGGTTGGTTTTGAAGAAATCCGAGATAAGCTTATTGTAGAGATGTTTTATGTTACGGGGATGCGTCGGGCGGAATTAATTCATTTGATGATTAAGAATGTTGATTTTTCAGGTAATACGATTAAGGTTTTAGGGAAAAGAAATAAAGAGCGCATTATTCCTATTTTGCCAATTATTGCTGATCAAATTGATTTGTATATAAAGGAAAGGGATGGTTTGGAAAGTTTAGTTGATTCGGACTATTTTTTTGTTTCGAAAAAAGGGTTAAAATTGAGCGAATCTTTTGTTTATCGTTTAATAAATTCATACTTTAGTAGGGTCTCAGAAAAGGTAAAAAAAAGTCCGCATGTGCTTCGTCATACTTTTGCAACACATCTTTTAAATAATGGGGCAGATTTGAATTCAGTTAAAGAATTGCTAGGGCATTCTAGTTTGGCGTCTACACAAGTTTATACTCATAATAGTCTTGCGGAACTTAAAAAAGTATATAAGGGTGCGCATCCAAGAAGTAAATAGTGATTCTAAATGTTAATCCTAAAATTTTTATTATGAAGGTAGATGTTCATGCAGTTAATTTTACTGTCGACAGAAAATTGGTCGATTTTATCCAAGAAAGAATGGGTAAGCTAGAGAAATACTACGATCGTGTGGTTTCATCAGATGTTTTTTTAAAAGTAGAAAGAACAAGTGATAAAGAGAATAAGGTGGTGGAGATAAAGATTAATGTTCCTGGTGATGATTTTTTGGTAAAAAAACAGTGTAAAACATTTGAAGAGGCGGTTGAGCTTTCTGCAGAGTCGTTAGAACGTTTGCTGGTAAAAAGGAAGGAAAAAATAAGAGCGCACATTTAATTGAAATTTTTTTTTAAAAAATGTTTTGATTAAAAGATAAAATAGCTACATTTGCAGTCCGTTAGAAATAGCGGACTTTTTTAATGTATTCGCCGATGTAGCTCAGCTGGCTAGAGCAGCTGATTTGTAATCAGCAGGTCGTGGGTTCGAGTCCCTCTATCGGCTCAATAAATTTCAAATGCGATTTGAAATTGGTTCTTAAAAATAATGGAATTTTAAAATTAGGGGAGATACTCAAGCGGCCAACGAGGGCAGACTGTAAATCTGCTGTGTGAACTTCGCAGGTTCGAATCCTGCTCTCCCCACAAAAAAAAGAGGTTAAGGTTTTGGGTTTTAGGTTTTTAAAAATCTAAAATCTAAATTCAGAAATCTAAAATCAGAACTCTCTGCCGGTGTAGCTCAGGGGTAGAGTGCTTCCTTGGTAAGGAAGAGGTCTCGGGTTCAAATCCCGACATTGGCTCAAGTAAGTAGGAAATTGAAAATTAATATATAACTAAGATTAAAAATTAAGTAAAATGGCAAAGGAGAATTTTAATCGTTCCAAACCGCACTTAAACATAGGTACAATTGGACACGTAGATCACGGAAAAACTACATTAACTGCTGCAATTACAAAAGTATTGTCAGATGCTGGTTACTGTCAAGCAAAATCGTTTGATCAAATCGATAACGCTCCAGAGGAGAAAGAAAGAGGTATTACTATCAATACATCTCACGTAGAGTACGAAACAGCTAACCGTCACTACGCTCACGTTGACTGTCCAGGTCACGCGGATTACGTAAAGAACATGGTTACTGGAGCTGCTCAAATGGACGGAGCTATCTTAGTAGTTGCTGCTACAGATGGTCCAATGCCACAAACTCGTGAGCACATCCTTTTAGGACGTCAGGTTGGTATTCCAAGAATCGTTGTTTTCATGAACAAAGTGGATATGGTTGATGATGCTGAGTTATTAGAGCTTGTTGAAATGGAAATTAGAGATTTATTATCTTTCTACGAGTATGATGGAGATAATGGTCCTGTAGTTCAAGGTTCTGCTTTAGGAGGATTAAACAATGATCCAAACTGGGTACCTAAAATTATCGAATTAATGGAAGCTGTTGACAACTGGATCGAAGAGCCAGTACGTGACGTAGCTAAACCATTCTTGATGCCAGTTGAGGACGTATTTACAATTACAGGTCGTGGAACTGTTGCTACAGGTCGTATCGAAACTGGAGTTGCTAACACTGGAGATCCTGTTGAGATCATCGGTATGGGAGCTGAAAAATTAACTTCTACTATTACAGGAGTTGAGATGTTCCGTAAAATCCTTGATAGAGGTGAAGCTGGAGATAACGTAGGTTTATTGTTAAGAGGTATTGATAAATCAGACATCAAAAGAGGTATGGTTATCATTAAGCCAGGTTCAGTAAAACCACACTCTAAATTCAAAGCTGAGGTTTATATCTTGAAAAAAGAAGAAGGTGGACGTCACACTCCATTCCACAATAACTACCGTCCACAGTTCTACGTACGTACAACTGACGTAACAGGAGTTATTACTTTACCAGCAGGTGTAGAGATGGTAATGCCAGGTGATAACTTAACTATTGAGGTTGCTTTATTAAGCCCAATCGCTATGAACGTAGGTTTACGTTTCGCTATCCGTGAAGGTGGTAGAACAGTTGGTGCTGGTCAGGTTACTGAAATCGTAGAGTAATTCTATAAAAATAAATAAAAAGCCAGTGATTATTTTTTAATCACTGGCTTTAATTACGGGCGTAGTTCAAGGGTAGAATAGCGGTCTCCAAAACCGTTGATGGGGGTTCGAATCCCTCCGCCCGTGCAATAAAAAATATATCAAATGACAAAAGTTACTAATTATTTATCAGAGGCTTTCGAAGAGTTAAAGTCAAATGTTACTTGGCCAGCTTGGGCTGAAGTACAAAAATTGACAATTGTTGTAGCTGTATTTTCGATTTTATTCGCTTTGGCAACTTGGGGAGTAGACGAATTTTTTGCAAAAGCTTTGGCTGGATTTTTTAACTGGTTAAAAGGATAATTTTTTTGTGATGGCAGATAATAATGTGAAAAAATGGTACGTAGTTAGAGCGGTTAGTGGTCAAGAAAATAAAGTGAAAGCTTATATCGAGACTGAGATTGCGAGATTAGGTATGGAGGATTATGTTTCTCAGGTTTTAGTTCCTACTGAAAAAGTGGTTACTGTAAAAGATGGGAAAAAATCATCTAAGGATAAAGTGTATTTTCCTGGATATGTTATGATCGAAGCTAACTTAGTTGGTGAGATTCCTCATATTATTAAGTCAATTACTAGTGTTATTGGATTTTTAGGAGAAACTAAGGGCGGAGAACCTGTTCCTTTGAGACTTTCTGAAGTAAACCGTATGTTAGGAAAAGTGGATGAATTGGCTGTTAATACAGACACTCGTTCTATTCCATTTAGTGTTGGTGAAACGGTTAAGGTTATTGATGGACCTTTCAATGGATTTAATGGATCTGTTGAGAAAATCAATGAAGAGAAGCGTAAGCTTGAGGTAATGGTTAAGATTTTCGGTAGAAAAACTCCATTGGAATTAAGTTTTATGCAAGTAGAAAAAGTATAATTTTTTGTTACACTATAATAAACCATTGTAATCGCTTCCATAGATTACAGTGTTAAATTTTTTAAAAATGGCTAAAGAAATTAGTAAGGTAGTTAAACTACAAGTTAAGGGAGGTGCTGCGAACCCGTCGCCACCGGTTGGACCTGCTTTAGGAGCTGCTGGGGTTAACATCATGGAGTTCTGTAAGCAATTTAATGCTAGAACTCAGGATAAACCTGGCAAAATTTGTCCAGTGCAAATCACTGTGTACAAAGACAAATCATTTGATTTTGTTGTTAAGACTCCTCCAGCAGCAGTTCAGTTAATGGAAGCTGCGAAGCTAAAATCTGGTTCTGGTGAGCCTAATCGTAAAAAAGTAGCTAGCGTTACTTGGGAACAAATTAGAACTATTGCTGAAGACAAAATGCCGGACTTAAATGCTTTCACAATTGAGAAAGCTATGAGTATGGTTGCTGGAACAGCTAGATCTATGGGTATAACTGTATCAGGAGATGCTCCTTTTTAATTAAGAAAAAGAAATGGCAAAATTAACAAAAAAGCAAAAAGAGGCTGCTTCAAAAATTGAAAAGAACAAATTATACTCTTTAAAAGATGCTGCTGCATTAATTAAAGTTGTTGCTTCTGCAAAATTTGATGAGTCTGTTGATATCGCAGTTCGTTTGGGTGTTGATCCAAGAAAAGCGAATCAAATGGTTAGAGGTGTAGTTACTTTACCTCACGGAACAGGAAAAGACGTTAAAGTATTAGCATTGGTTACTCCAGACAAAGAAGCGGAAGCTAGAGAAGCAGGAGCAGATCACGTTGGTCTTGACGATTACTTACAAAAAATTAAAGACGGTTGGACAGATGTTGATGTGATTATTACTATGCCTGCTGTTATGGGTAAATTAGGTCCATTAGGTCGTATTTTAGGACCTAGAGGTTTAATGCCAAACCCTAAAACAGGTACTGTAACTATGGATGTTGCTAAAGCTGTTCAAGAAGTTAAAGCTGGTAAAATTGACTTTAAAGTTGATAAAACTGGTATCGTACACGCAGGAATCGGTAAAGTTTCTTTTGGAGCTGAGCAGATTGTTGACAACGCACACGAAATTATTCAAACATTAATAAAACTTAAACCAACTGCTGCTAAAGGTACATACATCAAAGGTATTCACCTTACAAGCACAATGAGTCCTGCTATCGCATTAGACCCAAAAGCAGTATAATTGGTAGTTAAAAATTTTTAGTATGACTAGAGAAGAAAAATCAATCGCGATTGAAAATTTAACTGCGCAGTTAGCTGGTACAAATATCATTTACATTTCTGATATTTCTGGTTTAAACGCAGAGACAACTTCAAACTTACGTAGAGCTTGTTTCAAAGCAGGTATCAAATTAGAAGTTGTAAAGAACACTTTGCTTGCAAAAGCAATGGAAGCTTCTGATAATGATTATGGTGATTTACCTACAGTTTTATCAGGTAACAGTGCTATTTTTATTTCTGATGTTGCTAACGCACCTGGAAAAATTATCAAAGATTTCCGTAAGAAATCTGATAAACCAGTTTTAAAAGGAGCTTACATCAATTCTGAAGTATACATTGGAGATAATCAATTAGATGCATTAGCTACAATTAAATCTAAAGAAGAGCTTATCGGAGAAATCATTGGATTATTACAATCTCCAGCTCAAAGAATTATTTCTGCTTTACAAAACAAATTCGCAGGAAGCGAAGAAGAAGGAGCAGAGTAATTATAAATGTAAGGAAGAGTACTTTCTTACTGCTTAATTAGCGCACAATAAATAAATTATATTTTTACAAATCATTTTAAACGATAGAAAAAATGGCAGATTTGAAACAATTCGCAGAACAATTAGTTAACTTAACAGTTAAAGAAGTTAACGAATTAGCAACAATATTAAAAGATGAGTACGGAATCGAGCCTGCTGCTGCTGCTGTAGTAGTTGCTGCTGGTGGAGGAGACGGTGCTGCTGAAGAAGCACAAACTGAATTTACAGTTGTATTGAAAGATGCAGGAGCTTCTAAATTAGCTGTTGTAAAATTAGTTAAAGAATTAACTGGTTTAGGTCTTAAAGAAGCTAAAGATGTAGTTGACGGTGCACCAAGCAACGTTAAAGAAGGTGTTTCTAAAGAAGAGGCTGAAGGTCTTAAAAAATCTTTAGAAGAGGCTGGAGCTACTGTTGAGCTTAAATAATTAAACTCAGTTTAAGAACTAGGTTTAGGTCTTGAGTTAACACTCAAAGGCCTAAACCATTTTTCGTATAATAAAATATATCAATTTTATTATCCCATAGTTTAAAATACGAAAAAGTTTTTGATCAATACGAAGAAAGAAAATTAGACTTAATTTATAGAACTAATTTTTAAAGATGTATTGATTATAATAAGAAAGTATAGATTAAACAATGTGTATTTACACAAAAATAAATTACTTTTTTTTAATCAAAATTTTGTCCATTGATGATAACAAATCAGACTGAAAGATTGAATTTTGCCTCTACAAAAAATATCCCTGACTATCCAGACTTTTTGGATGTTCAGGTTAAATCTTTTAAAGATTTCTTTCAATTAGAAACGAAATCTGACGAAAGAGGCAACGAAGGGTTATACAATACCTTCATGGAAAACTTCCCAATTACAGATACAAGAAATAACTTTGTATTGGAATTCCTAGATTATTTTGTTGATCCGCCACGTTATACAATTCAAGAATGTATAGAGAGAGGTCTTACTTATAGTGTGCCTTTAAAAGCTAGGTTAAAACTATACTGTACAGATCCAGAACACGAAGATTTTGAAACTATTGTACAAGATGTTTATCTTGGAACAATTCCTTACATGACTCCTAGTGGTACTTTTGTTATTAATGGTGCCGAGCGTGTTGTAGTATCTCAATTACACCGTTCTCCAGGGGTTTTCTTTGGACAGTCATTCCACGCAAATGGAACTAAACTTTATTCTGCGAGAGTAATTCCTTTTAAAGGATCTTGGATAGAATTCTCTACTGATATTAACAGCGTAATGTACGCGTATATCGATAGAAAGAAAAAATTACCTGTAACAACTTTATTCCGTGCTATCGGTTTCGAAAGAGATAAGGATATCCTTGAAATTTTCGACTTAGCTGAAGAAATTAAAGTATCTAAAACAGGAATTAAGAAATATATTGGAAGAAGACTTGCTGCACGTGTTTTGAATACATGGCATGAGGATTTCGTAGATGAAGATACTGGAGAGGTAGTTTCTATCGAGCGTAACGAAATCATCCTTGATCGTGATACTATTATCGACAAAGATAATGTTGAAGAGATCATTGATTCTAACGTAAAATCTATTTTGTTACACAAAGAGGATAACAATCAAGCAGATTATGCTATTATCCACAATACGTTACAAAAAGATCCAACTAACTCTGAAAAAGAAGCTGTAGAGCACATCTACCGTCAGTTGCGTAACGCTGAACCGCCTGATGAGGAAACTGCTCGTGGTATTATAGATAAATTGTTCTTCTCAGATCAACGTTATAACTTAGGTGAAGTTGGTCGTTATAGAATGAACAAGAAGTTAGATTTAGATATCCCTATGGATAAGCAAGTGCTTACTAAAGAGGATATCATTACAATCGTTAAATATTTGATCGAGTTGATCAACTCTAAAGCAGAGATTGATGATATTGATCACTTATCAAACCGTCGTGTTAGAACAGTTGGAGAACAATTGTCTCAACAATTCGGTGTTGGTTTAGCACGTATGGCTAGAACTATTCGTGAGAGAATGAACGTTAGAGATAATGAGGTGTTTACACCAATTGATTTGATTAATGCTAAAACATTATCATCAGTTATCAACTCTTTCTTTGGTACTAACCAGTTATCTCAATTTATGGACCAAACGAATCCATTAGCTGAGATTACACACAAAAGAAGACTTTCTGCACTTGGACCAGGTGGACTTTCGAGAGAGAGAGCTGGTTTCGAGGTTCGTGACGTTCACTATACTCACTATGGTCGTTTATGTCCGATTGAAACTCCTGAGGGACCAAACATTGGTTTGATTTCATCTCTTGGTGTTTATGCAAAAGTAAACGGAATGGGATTCATTGAAACTCCATATCGTAAAGTAACAGATGGTGTTGTTGATTTAGAAAGCGCGCCAATCTATTTAAGTGCTGAAGAAGAAGAAGGAAAAATGATTGCTCAGGCAAACATTGATATGGACGCTTCAGGTAAAATTACAGCTAGCAATGTTATTGCTCGTGAAGAGGGTGACTTCCCAGTTGTTGAACCAAGTTCAGTACATTATACAGACGTTGCTCCTAACCAGATCGCTTCGATTTCTGCATCTTTGATTCCTTTCTTGGAGCATGATGATGCGAACCGTGCGTTGATGGGATCAAACATGATGCGTCAGGCAGTTCCTTTGATCCGTCCTGAAGCACCGATTGTTGGTACAGGTTTAGAGCGTCAGGTAGCTTCTGACTCAAGAGTATTGATCAATGCTGAAGGGCATGGTACTGTTGAATACGTAGATGCTAACATCATTACTATTAAATACGATCGTACAGAAGACGAGAGAATGGTAAGTTTTGATGCTGATGAGAAAACGTACAACTTAATTAAATTTAGAAAAACCAATCAAGGTACAAGTATCAATTTGAAACCTATCGTAAGAAGAGGTGACAGAGTTGTTCCTGGACAAGTATTGTCTGAAGGATATGCTACTCAAAATGGAGAATTAGCTTTAGGTAGAAACTTAAAAGTTGCGTTCATGCCATGGAAAGGGTACAACTTCGAGGATGCGATTGTGATTTCTGAGAAAGTAGTTCGTGATGATATTTTTACTTCTATCCACGTTGATGATTATTCATTAGAGGTTAGAGATACTAAGTTAGGAAACGAAGAGTTAACAAACGATATTCCTAACGTTTCTGAAGAGGCTACTAAAGACTTAGATGAAAACGGTATGATCAGAATTGGAGCAGAGGTTAAACCTGGCGACATTTTGATCGGAAAAATTACACCAAAAGGAGAATCAGATCCTACTCCAGAGGAGAAATTGCTTCGCGCAATCTTCGGAGATAAAGCTGGTGATGTAAAAGATGCTTCATTAAAAGCTTCTCCATCTTTACATGGTGTAGTTCTTGACAAAAAATTATTTGCAAGAGCCGTAAAAGATAAACGTAAACGTACTCAAGATAAAGATGCTTTAGGCGCTTTAGAAATGGAGTTCGAAACTAAATTTGTTGAATTAAAAGACAGATTAGTAGAGAAATTATTCTTGATCGTTAACGGAAAAACGTCTCAAGGTGTAATGAATGATTTGGGTGAGGAAGTTTTACCAAAAGGTAAAAAATATACTCAAAAAATGCTTTACGCAGTAGAGGATTTTGCTCACTTAAGCAAAGGTCAGTGGGTTGCTGATGACGCTACTAATAAAATGGTTAATGATTTAATTCATAACTATAAAATTAAGCTGAACGACTTACAAGGAGCTTTAAGAAGAGAGAAATTTACTATTACAGTTGGAGATGAATTACCATCTGGAATCTTGAAATTGGCTAAAATCTATATCGCTAAAAAACGTAAGTTAAAAGTGGGTGATAAAATGGCGGGTCGTCACGGTAACAAAGGTATTGTTGCTAGAATCGTTCGCCATGAAGATATGCCTTTCTTAGAAGATGGAACACCAGTAGATATCGTATTGAATCCACTTGGGGTACCTTCACGTATGAACATTGGTCAGATTTATGAGACCGTATTAGGATGGGCTGGTATGAACTTGGGTAGAAAATTTGCTACTCCAATCTTCGACGGTGCTTCTCTAGACGAAATCAATGCTTTGACTGATGAAGCTGGAGTACCACGTTTCGGACATACTTACCTATATGATGGTGGTACTGGAGAGCGTTTCGCACAAAAAGCAACTGTGGGTGTAATTTACATGCTTAAATTAGGACACATGGTTGACGATAAGATGCACGCACGTTCTATTGGACCATACTCATTGATTACGCAACAGCCACTTGGAGGTAAAGCTCAATTTGGAGGTCAGCGTTTCGGAGAGATGGAGGTTTGGGCACTTGAGGCTTATGGAGCTTCTAGTACTCTACGTGAGATCTTAACTGTTAAGTCTGATGACGTTATTGGTAGAGCTAAAACTTACGAGGCTATCGTTAAGGGTGAAACTATGCCAGAACCAGGTTTACCAGAATCATTCAATGTATTAATGCACGAATTGAAAGGTCTAGGATTAGATCTTCGTTTGGAAGAATAAATAAAAGTTTTCAGTCGCAGTTTCAGTATTCAGTTAACGCTGAAAACTGAGACTGCTGACTATTACTAAATATTAAAGTTTTTAAGATTTATACCCGTAACCCGTTCCGATTTTTTATAATAATGCAGGGCATTTTATAACTAGCACCTCAAATAAGAGTTTGAGGTTTAGAGAAGTAAACCGAGGTAAGCGCGATGATTTAACTCTTTTGAAAGCAATTTTTGAAAGATGGAGATTATGAAAATCTAAAATCAATTTTTAACAGCAGTAAATCAATAGTAAAAACTATGATGAATAATAGAAACAATAAAGATAAGAATCCAGTAAAAAGATTTAACAAAATCTCTATTGGATTGGCTTCACCAGAATCTATCTTGAAAGAATCAAGAGGAGAGGTTTTAAAGCCAGAAACAATCAACTATAGAACTCACAAACCAGAGCGTGACGGACTTTTCTGCGAAAGAATCTTTGGACCAGTAAAAGATTTCGAGTGTGCTTGTGGTAAGTATAAAAGAATTCGTTACAAAGGTATCATCTGTGACCGTTGTGGTGTTGAAGTTACTGAGAAAAAAGTACGTCGTGATAGAGTAGGACACATCAACCTTGTTGTGCCAATTGCTCATATCTGGTACTTCCGTTCTCTTCCAAACAAAATTGGTTATATCCTTGGTCTTCCATCTAAGAAATTAGATATGATTATTTACTACGAAAGATACGTAGTAATTCAGCCAGGTATCGCTAAAAATGCAGATGGAGAATCATTACAAAGATTAGATTTCTTAACTGAAGAGGAATACTTAAACATTTTAGATACTCTTCCGCAAGAAAACCAATATTTAGACGATTTAGATCCTAATAAATTTGTTGCCAAAATGGGAGCAGAGTGTATTATGGATTTATTGGCTCGTATTGACCTAGATGCTTTATCTTATGAATTAAGACACAGTGCTAACAACGAGACTTCTAAACAAAGAAAAACTGAGGCTTTAAAAAGATTGCAAGTTGTTGAGTCTTTCCGTGAGTCTAACGAAAACCGCGAAAACCGTCCAGAATGGATGATTATGAAAGTGGTTCCAGTTATTCCACCAGAATTACGTCCGCTTGTGCCACTTGATGGAGGTCGTTTTGCAACTTCAGATTTGAACGACTTATACCGTCGTGTAATCATCCGTAACAACCGTTTAAAAAGATTAATGGAGATTAAAGCTCCAGAAGTTATCTTAAGAAACGAAAAACGTATGTTGCAAGAATCTGTAGATTCATTGTTCGATAACACTCGTAAAGCTTCTGCTGTTAAAACAGAATCAAACAGACCATTAAAATCATTATCTGACTCATTAAAAGGTAAACAAGGACGTTTCCGTCAAAACCTTTTAGGAAAACGTGTGGATTATTCTGCTCGTTCGGTAATTGTCGTTGGTCCAGAGTTGAAATTATATGAGTGCGGATTGCCAAAAGATATGGCTTCTGAGTTATACAAACCTTTCGTTATTCGTAAATTAATCGAAAGAGGTATTGTAAAAACAGTAAAATCTGCTAAGAAAATCATTGATAAGAAAGAGCCTGTAGTTTGGGATATCCTTGAAAACGTAATTAAAGGTCACCCAGTATTACTGAACCGTGCTCCTACTTTGCACAGACTTGGTATTCAGGCTTTCCAGCCAAAATTAATTGAAGGAAAAGCAATCCAGTTACACCCATTAGTATGTACGGCTTTCAACGCCGATTTCGATGGTGACCAGATGGCGGTTCACTTACCGTTAGGACCAGAAGCTATTTTAGAGGCGCAATTATTAATGTTGGCTTCTCACAATATCTTGAACCCTGCAAATGGTGCTCCAATTACTGTACCTTCTCAGGACATGGTCTTGGGTCTATACTATATGACCAAAGAGCGTATTTCTACAGAAGATCACAAAATTATCGGTCAGGACTTAACTTTCTATTCTGCTGAAGAAGTAAATATTGCATTAAACGAAGGAAGATTAGAATTGAATGCTCGTGTAAAAATTAGAGCAAAAGATTTTAATGATAACGGAGAGTTAGTGTACAAAATCATCCAGACAACTGCTGGACGTGTATTATTTAACGAAGTAGTACCAGAAGCAGCTGGATATATCAATGACGTATTGACTAAGAAAAACCTTAGAGATATTATCGGACACATTTTAAGTGTGACTGATGTACCTACAACGGCAGCTTTCTTGGATAATATGAAAGATATGGGGTATAAATTCGCATTTAGAGGAGGTTTATCATTCTCTTTAGGTGATATTAGAATTCCAGAACAAAAAACTAAGTTAATTGCAGATGCCAGAGAGCAAGTTGAAGGAATCTCAACTAACTATAACATGGGTCTTATCACAAATAACGAACGTTACAACCAAGTTATTGACGTATGGACTTCAGCAAATGCTCAGTTAACAGAGTTAGCAATGAAAAATATTAGAGAAGACCAACAAGGTTTCAACTCTGTATATATGATGCTTGACTCTGGAGCGAGGGGTTCTAAGGAGCAGATTCGTCAGTTAACTGGTATGCGTGGTTTGATGGCTAAGCCTAAAAAATCTACTGCTGGTGGTGGTGAGATTATTGAAAACCCGATTCTTTCTAACTTTAAGGAAGGTCTTTCGATCCTTGAGTACTTCATTTCTACTCACGGTGCTCGTAAAGGTCTTGCGGATACGGCTCTTAAAACGGCCGATGCTGGTTACTTGACAAGAAGGCTTCATGACGTTTCTCAAGATGTTATTGTTAACATCGAGGATTGTGGAACTTTAAGAGGTGTTGAAGTTGCTGCCTTGAAGAAAAATGAGGAAATCGTTGAATCTTTAGGTGAGAGAATTTTAGGACGTGTTGCATTACAAGACGTTATCAACCCTCTTACTAATGAGATCATGGTTAGATCTGGAGAACAAATTACAGAATCAATTGTTAAGACTATCGAAGCGTCTCCAATTGAGAAAGTTGAAGTTAGATCTCCATTAACTTGTGAAGCTTTAAAAGGTATTTGTGCGAAATGTTACGGTAGAAACTTAGCTACTGGTAAGATGACACAAAGAGGTGAAGCTGTCGGAGTTATTGCAGCTCAGTCTATTGGAGAGCCAGGTACACAGTTGACACTTCGTACGTTCCACGTTGGAGGGGTTGCTGGAGGTATCTCTGAAGAGTCTAGTATTGTTACAAGATTCAATGGTAGACTTGAAATCGAAGATTTAAAAACAGTTAAAGGTGAGGATAGTGAAGGTAACGAAGTTGATATCGTTGTATCACGTTCTACTGAGTTGAAATTAATTGACGAGGGAACTGGAATTGTTTTAAATACGCATAACATCCCTTATGGATCTAGTATTTTTGTAAATGACGGTGACGTTGTTACTAAAGGAACTGTAATCTGTAAATGGGATCCATATAATGGTGTAATTGTTTCTGAATTTACTGGTAAGATTGCTTATGAAGATTTAGAACAAGGACAATCATACATGGTTGAGATCGATGAGCAGACTGGTTTCCAAGAAAAAGTAATTTCTGAGGCTAGAAACAAAAAATTAATTCCAACTTTATTAGTTTATGGTAAAGAAGGTGAATTAATTCGTTCATACAACTTACCAGTAGGTGCACACTTAATGGTTGAGAATGGTGAGAAAATTAAAGCAGGTAAAGTATTAGTAAAAATTCCACGTCGTTCTTCTAAAGCGGGTGATATCACGGGAGGTTTACCAAGAATTACCGAGCTTCTTGAGGCTCGTAACCCTTCAAACCCAGCAGTTGTATCTGAAATTGATGGTGTTGTATCATTCGGTAAAATTAAGAGAGGTAACCGTGAGATCGTTATCGAGTCTAAATTTGGTGAGGTTAAAAAGTATCTAGTGAAACTTTCAAGCCAAATCTTAGTACAAGAAAATGACTTCGTAAGAGCGGGAGTCCCATTGTCTGATGGTGCAATTACACCAGATGATATCTTAAGAATTCAAGGTCCGGCTGCTGTTCAACAGTACTTGGTAAATGAAATTCAAGAGGTTTACCGTTTACAAGGGGTAAAAATCAATGACAAACACTTCGAGGTTGTAATTCGTCAAATGATGCGTAAAGTTAAAGTTGAAGATCCAGGAGATACTCTATTCTTAGAAGATCAATTGATCCACACTAAAGACTTTATCATTCAAAACGATAAATTATACGGAATGAAAGTGGTAGAAGATGCTGGAGATTCTTCAGTATTGAAACCGGGTCAGATCATCTCTCCTCGTGAGTTACGTGACGAAAATTCATTATTGAAACGTACAGATAAAAATCTTGTTGTAGCAAGAGATGTGATCACTGCAACTGCAACGCCAGTTCTACAAGGTATTACAAGAGCTTCGTTGCAAACTAAATCATTCATTTCTGCGGCTTCATTCCAGGAGACAACGAAAGTACTTAACGAAGCTGCAGTAGCTGGTAAAGTAGATGATCTAGAAGGATTAAAAGAAAATGTAATTGTTGGACACAGAATTCCTGCGGGAACTGGTATGAGAGAATACGATAACACTATCGTAGGATCTAAAGACGATTACAACGAAATGATGGCTAATAAAGAAGAATACATTTATTAATTAGGAAACTATGAGTAATCCGAAACAACAACAAGAGCAAATTAACATTGAGTTAGACGAAACTATTGCAGAAGGAATTTATTCTAATCTAGCAATTATTAATCACTCATCATCTGAGTTTGTTTTAGATTTTGTGAGTATTATGCCAGGTATTCCTAAAGCCAAGGTAAAGTCAAGAATTGTCTTGACACCACAACATGCTAAGAGATTATTGAGAGCAATAGGTGAAAACATCCACAGATTTGAGGCCGCTCATGGCGAAATCAAAGAAACGGAACAAGCACCAATTCCACTTAATTTTGGTCCAGCTGGACAAGCATAAATTTTAAAGCCCCTTGTAAAAGGGGCTTTTTTTTTGCAATACAGAACAAAGAATGCAGTTTGTCGAATATAATTTACTTTAGTCGACAAAGTTTCTTTTTAGCTAAGTGTTTTATTAACTTGGTGTTGCCTAAAAAAGATTGAATTTTGAAATATAATGACTTAGTAAAAGGTTGATTTAATTCAAATTATAAAAAAGCGCTAATTTAATATTAGCGCTTTTTTTATTCTAAAATTTTTTTCATTCTTCCCAACCTTTGGATGCAAAATGTACTCTATATAAGTAAATAGTCTCTTACAGATTTTTTTAACTTAAAAAGATATGTCCATGAAAAAGAAATTCACCTTAGAAATAGCAAGTCCATGTTCTGAAAATTTCGATAAAATGATTCCAAATGAAAGAGGTTCATTTTGTAGTTCCTGCATGAAAAATGTAATTGATTTAAGTAAAAAGACGAATTCTGAAGTTGCTAAATTCATTGCTGAAAATAAAGATCAATCGATTTGTGCCAGATTAAAAACAACTCAGTTGGCAGAAGAATTTCACTTTAATGAAACGTCAAAAATCAATAACTTAAAATATGCAGCTGTGGCGGCGTCAATTTTGTTAGCATCAAATGTAACCGCACAAGAAAAAAATACAGCAAAAACTGAGATTAGGGTTCCAGATCCAGTAGGTTATACAGTTGGAAAAGTTGCTTATGTTCAAAACACAGAAGAACAATCAATTTTTATAAAAGGAAAATTACTTGATGCCAAAACAAATAAACCTTTCGATAAAAAAATATATCAAAATCTAGCTATTTCTATTAATGGTTCAAAGAGTAATATAAAAATGAGTTCAAAAACAGGTGAGTTTTTAATTCCGATATTAATTGCGAAGGATTCTAAAGCATTTGAAGTCACAATCACGGCCAATGATTATTATCTTTCGAAAACAATTCCTTTTAATATGAGTTTAGTGAAAGATAATGTATTACAGCAAAATATAATTATTTCAGCTGATGAACTTACTAAAATCTATATTGCGGGCGGATTAGGAATTAATTATACACGATAATCATCAAATTTACATATTGGGGAATGTAAATGAAAAAGGCTGTCTAAATAAATTGACAGCCTTTTATGTTTTAATCTAAAGTGAATTATTAATCAAACTCAGATGTAAAGTACAATTTAACAGTTGGATATTTACTTTGCGTCATTTGAATAGTAAAATCAGAATCAGCTAAGAATACTAATTGTCCGTATTTATCATGAGCCAAGAATTTTTGTTTAATACGTTTAAACTCTTTAAATTCCTCATTTTTAGCGTCATCAGGTTTAACCCAGCAAGCTTTATGCACTGGGAAGTTTTCGTAAGTACATTTAGCTCCATATTCATGCTCTAAACGATATTGAATAACCTCATATTGAAGCGCTCCAACCGTTCCGATAACTTTACGATTGTTCATTTCTAAAGTAAACAACTGAGCAACTCCTTCATCCATTAACTGGTCAACTCCTTTTTCCAATTGCTTCGCTTTCATTGGATCAGCATTATTGATGTACCTAAAATGCTCTGGAGAGAAACTCGGAATTCCTTTAAAACTCATGATTTCTCCTTCTGTTAAAGTGTCTCCAATTTTAAAGTTTCCGGTATCGTGTAAGCCCACAATATCACCAGGATATGAAATGTCTACAATTTCTTTTTTCTCAGCAAAAAATGCATTTGGACTAGAGAATTTTAGATTTTTCTTTTGGCGAACGTGGTAGTAAGGTTTATTTCTTTCGAAAGTTCCAGAAACGATTTTGATGAACGCTAAACGGTCACGGTGTTTTGGATCCATGTTAGCGTGGATTTTGAAAACAAATCCAGTCATCTTCTCTTCTGTAGGTTCAACTGTACGAGTTTCAGAATCTTTTGCTCTTGGAGAAGGAGCGATTGTAATGAAACAGTCTAATAGTTCACGAACTCCGAAGTTATTCAAAGCAGAACCAAAGAATACTGGTTGAATTTTTCCATCTAAATAATCTTGGCGCTCAAATTTTGGATAAACTTCATCAATCAGTTCTAATTCTTCACGAAGTTTATTAGCCGCTTTTTCTCCTACAATTTTATCTAGTTCTGGATTGTTTTGAACATCAGAAAAAGCAATGGTTTCTTCAATGTTTTTACGGCTGTCTCCACTGAAAAGGTTAATGTTTTCTTCCCATAAGTTGTAGATTCCCTGGAAATCATAACCCATTCCGATAGGGAAACTTAACGGTGTGACTTTTAATCCTAATTTTTGTTCAACTTCATCCATTAGATCGAAAGCATCTTTACCTTCACGGTCTAATTTATTGATGAAAACAATCATTGGAATGTTACGCATTCTACAAACAGCAACCAGTTTTTCTGTTTGCTCCTCAACCCCTTTTGCAACGTCAATTACAACAATTACACTATCAACAGCGGTTAAAGTTCTAAAGGTGTCTTCTGCAAAATCCTTGTGTCCGGGAGTATCAAGGATATTGATTTTTTTATCTTTATAATTAAAAGCAAGCACAGAAGTCGAAACCGAGATACCTCTCTGACGCTCGATTTCCATAAAGTCACTCGTTGCTCCTTTTTTAATTTTGTTATTTTTTACCGCTCCAGCTTCCTGAATAGCACCTCCAAACAACAGTAATTTTTCAGTTAAAGTTGTTTTACCGGCATCAGGGTGCGAGATAATTCCAAATGTTCTTCTGCGTTGTATTTCTTTTAAAAAGCTCATATTTCGTATAAATAGGTTGCAAAAGTACTATTAAATACGGCTTTATGAAAATATTCAGTTCGTAAATTTGGAAGTCTTTATTATTAAAAGGTTTTTTTAGAAAAAAATAAGGCTGTTTTGCAACAGCCTTAAATAGTCATTTTAAATTACTGATTAATTGACCAAATTGAATATCCTTTTGGAGGACATTGTATTTTTACCCATTTATCGGCTTGAGTTGTCGGATACCAAGATGAGTTTCCTGTGAAATCTTTAATTTGAGTATTAGCCCAATTCGTTTGAATCCATCTTTCTTGCCATACGTCTGAGTTGTTGATGTAAACTACCAATCCAGGATTTCCGTTGTAACCATTTCTTCTTGCCACATATTCGTCATTGTCAGAATATAAGATAGAAGTTGTTCCCGTTGCTTTATTATTGTGAATCCAAATCAAGTTATTCAGTTTGTTTTTGTCCAGCCATTCTTCATAATCTCTATAGAAAATTGTTGGATAACCTTCATGAGTTAATATATATGAGTAAGCTAACATTTTGCTCCAAATTTCGTCAGTATCATGATTGGTTACAAAAGTCACTGCTTTGTAAGGATTGCGTTTCCACATCATATCATCATTCAAAAGAGCAAGATTGTTTCCATCAAAAGCATCATTCATTTTGTAATAGCAAGCAAAATCAAATACAGAACTATTGGCGGCGTTTGCCCAATCATTCAAGACATTTACATTTGAATCCCACAATTCTCCAACAGAAAATCCGCCAACATTGGCATTCCATGAATTTACAACCCATGCACCAAAACCTTTTACATAGTCAAATCTCCAGCCATCAAATTTCATAGTGTTTTTATAATATTTACCAACTCCGTCAGTGCGTAGCCACAGCCAGTTTTGCACATTTGGCGCAGCATGGCATAAATCTGGAAATCCTCCAAAAGATCCTTCGTCATTATTTCCGTAGCTGTTTTTATAAAAATCATTATAGTTACGAGGAAATTTACCCGAAGCAACACCTGTAAAATTAGTCCACGTATTTGTTCCTGTAAAAGGATTTGCCTCAGATTGTCCGCCACTGTTATGGTTGATTACGATATCTGCGTAAACTTTGATATTTTCGTTGTGAGCAGCCGTAATTAAATTTACTAATTCAGTTTTTGATCCAAATCTGGTTTCAATGCTTCCGTTCTGATTGTAATCTCCAAAATCAAAGTAATCTGTTGGATCATATCCCATAGAAAAAGCTCCGTTTTGTGCTTTTGAAGCAGGCGGAAGCCAAATAGAGCCAATTCCAGCGTTACCCCATGCGGTTACTTTGCTGCTTACGGTATTCCACCAAGTTCCCCCAGAAGGAACGTCCCAGTAGAAAGCTTGCATCATAACACCTCCACCTGGATTGTCAACATATTTTCCTGTTGAAGAAGAACTGGAAATTCCTGTGCTAAAAGGTTTTCCGTCATGATGCGTAACATCAATAATTTTGAAATTTTGGCTTTCAGCTTTTGAATCAGTTTCACTCATTTCGTTCTGCGAACACGAAAATAGCAGTCCAGTAAATGCCGTAATAACGCATAATTTTAAAATAGGTTTTTTCATAATAGATGTGGTTAAGTTAAATAGTGAGTTTTGTAATTGTCAAAATCAAGCTTTAAAAAAGCAGATATTTTCATTTTTTAATACTTTAAAATGACAAATACGCATCTAAAGTAATTTTTTTTTGATTTAATTTTAATTTATAAGAAAATAGCTCTTTACGAAAACGTTGTAGTGTTGAGAACTTTTTTTTAGAGCCTTTATAATTAAGCATTTATTTGCTCTTAAAATTCAAATTATGGAACGATTTATAATGGCGCCTTTTGTTGCATTAAGAAAATTGAAATAACCAATTTGGAATACTGTTATAGAACTATCCTATAATTTTTTGTTAATAGTATATCGGATAGTTGGATTATGTAATTGAATTGTTATTTTTGTTCGTTATAAGTTACGAAAGAACTATACTTTAATTATTTATGTTTAAGTTGAACATATGTAATTTTAGAAGGATTATCTAAAACAGGCTTTACATTCAAATAAAAATTAAAATAATGTTATTAAAAAAATTACAGCTAAAAACAATTGATTTCAAGTTTGCACTAACAATTTGTTTTTTTCTTTTTTTAACTCCAATTATCAAGGCGCAAGAAGTTATTCCTGATGTTGTTGCTCAGAAACCAGTCGAAACTCCTTCTGGTGGAAAATTGAAAATCGATGGAATTATTGCGACGGTAGGAGATTATATTGTTTTAGATTCTGATATTGATAAAGGATTTTTAGAAATTACTGCTCAAGGCGGATCTATAAAAGATATTACAAGATGCCAAATGCTTGGTAAACTTTTAGAAGACAAATTATATGCTCACCAAGCCATTCAGGATAGTATTATTGTGAGTGATGCCGAAGTTAGAAGCATGATGGAAGAGCGTCTTAACTATATGACACAGCAAGTAGGTGACATTAATAAAGTAGTTGAATACTATAAGAAAAGCTCTGTAGAAGAATTTAAAACCTATTTTGCTGATATCTTAAAGGAGCAGAAATTGGCTTCTGAAATGAGAGATAAAATCATTAAAGATGTTGAGATTACTCCAGAGGAAGTTCGTAATTTCTTTAAGAAAATTCCAAAAGACGAATTGCCAACTTTTGGAGCTGAAATGGAAGTAGCACAAATTGTTGTGGAGCCTAAAATTTCTAAAGAAGACAAACAAAAAGTAATCGATAGATTAAACGCTATAAGAAAAGATGTTCTTGAAGGTTCCAGTTTTGCTACAAAAGCCGTTTTGTATTCTCAGGATCCAGGATCATCACCAAACGGTGGTTATTATAAAATGACAAGAAAAACGCCTTTTGTGAAAGAGTTTAAAGATGTAGCTTTTAGTCTTCAGGCAGGAGAAATTTCGCAACCATTTGAGACAACTTTTGGTTTTCATATTATAATGGTAGAAAAAATTAAAGGACAAGAAGTTGAACTTCGTCATATTTTGATTGCTCCAACAGTTTCAGAAGCTGCCTTAAAAGAAGCGAAAGAAAGAATTACCAATATTAGAAATAAAATTATCAATAAAGAGATAACTTTCGCCGAAGCGGCAAGAACCGAATCGGATGAAAAAGAAACTAGAGCAAACGGAGGAACATTAGTAAACCCAACAACTCAAGACACTAGATTTGAGTTGACAAAAATGGATCCGCAATTATATAGCCAAGTTTCAAATTTAAAAGGAGATGAAGTTTCTCAGCCACTTTTAAACACAGATGATAAAGGTAAAAAAACATATAAGTTAATTACCGTTACAAATAGAATTGATGAGCACACTGCTGATTACGCTAAAGATTATACTAAAATTAAAGAATTAGCACTTAAAGAAAAGCAGATCAATGCAATTGCAAAATGGTTTGATACTAAAATTAAAGATACTTACATCAAAATTATTGGAGAGTATAAAGACTGTACTTTTGCGAATAACTGGTTAAAAAAATAAGTTTTAATAAATAAATAAAAAGAGTTAGTTTTATGATTTCATAGAATTAACTCTTTTTAATTTTAAATACATTCATAAATGTCTGACGTAACAGCAATTCACAATTTAGTTCAAAAAAGAAATGAATTAAAAAAAGAAATAGCGAAAATCATTGTAGGGCAGGACGCCGTTGTAGATCAAATTTTACTTTGTATATTTTCTGGAGGGCACGCGCTTTTAATTGGAGTTCCTGGTTTAGCAAAAACTTTAATGATAAATACTTTGTCTCAGGCTTTAGGGCTAGATTTTAAAAGAATTCAGTTTACGCCAGATTTGATGCCTTCTGATATTTTAGGAAGTGAGATTTTGGATGAAAATAGAAACTTCAAATTCATTAAAGGCCCAATTTTTTCTAATATTATTTTGGCTGATGAGATCAATAGAACACCGCCAAAAACTCAAGCAGCATTATTAGAAGCAATGCAAGAGAGATCAGTAACTATTGCTGGTCAGCATCACAAGTTAGATTTGCCTTATTTTGTTTTGGCAACGCAAAACCCAATTGAGCAAGAAGGAACTTATCCTTTGCCAGAAGCTCAGTTAGACCGTTTTATGTTTGCTATTAAATTAGAATACCCAACTTTTGAAGAAGAAGTTCAAGTAGTAAAGCGAACAACTTCTGATGTCAAAACAGAAATTAATCCGTTGTTTAATGCGCAGGAAATCATCGATTTTCAGCATTTAATACGCAGAATTCCAGTCGCAGACAACGTTATAGAATATGCAGTAACTCTGGTAAGCAAAACTCGTCCAGACAATTCTTTGACCAATGACTTTGTAAAGAATTATTTGGACTGGGGAGCAGGACCAAGAGCTTCGCAGAATTTGATTCTAGCAGCAAAAGCACACGCTGCTTTCAATGGAAAATTTTCACCAGATATTGAAGATGTTCAAGCAGTGGCAACAGGAATTCTTCGTCATAGAATTATCAAAAATTACAAGGCCGATGCAGAAGGAATTACAGAAGAAGCAATCATTAAAAAACTAATGTAATTTCTGTAAAATATATTTACTAAATCCCGACAAGTTATTGTCGGGATTTTTTGTTTTTGTCTAGAATTTAAAATCGATCGATGACGTTCAAACGACGTCAAAAAGATCAACTATAACGTTATAATTGTTTATTTAGAAAGATTCTTAGTGAAAACAGAGGTAAAAACTTACTTACTTTATAACATCGAATTTCGACTTTGTTAAAGAAAAGATCTTTAAATATTAATAATTCATTATTTTAATTTAAAATTGATTTTTTGGTAAAAACAAGCAGTGAAAATCGTTTTTTAGCAATAATAATTTTTGAAAAGGCTTGTTCTATTATATTTTTTTTAATTATCGGGTTTAATGCTTAAATTTGCCTCAAAAAAATAAATCCGCTTTTATTATGAGTATTTATCAGGATTACCTTCAAGAAATTGAAGAAAGAAAAAATCAAGGGTTACACCCTAAACCAATCGATGGAGCTGAATTATTAAGCGAAATCATTGCCCAAATTAAAGATGTTGATAACGCATACCGCGAAGATTCTCTTAAGTTTTTTATTTACAATACTTTACCAGGTACTACAAGTGCTGCAGGTGAAAAAGCAAAGTTTTTAAAAGAAATTATTTTAGGTCAATCTGTAGTTAAAGAGATCACACCTGCTTTTGCTTTTGAATTATTATCACACATGAAGGGTGGACCTTCAATTGAAGTGTTATTAGATTTAGCTTTAGGAAACGATGCTGCAATTGCTAAACAGGCTTCGGATGTTCTTAAAACTCAAGTTTTCCTTTACGATGCCGACACAGATCGTTTGAAAGAAGCTTTCAAAGCTGGTAATGCGTTTGCTAAAGAAATTATTGAAAGTTATGTGCAAGCTGAATTCTTCACTAAACTTCCTGAAGTTGCTGAAGAAATTAAGGTTGTTACTTATATCGCTGGAGAAGGTGATATTTCAACAGATTTATTATCTCCAGGAAACCAAGCTCACTCACGTTCAGACCGTGAACTTCACGGAAAATGTATGATTACGCCTCAAGCGCAAGAAGAAATTCAAGCTTTACAGGCTAAGCATCCAGATGCAAGCGTGATGTTAATTGCTGAAAAAGGAACAATGGGAGTTGGTTCTTCACGTATGTCAGGTGTAAACAACGTGGCGCTTTGGACAGGAAAACAAGCTAGTCCATATGTTCCATTCGTAAACATCGCTCCAATTGTTGGAGGAACAAACGGTATTTCTCCAATTTTCCTTACTACAGTAGATGTAACTGGAGGAATCGGAATTGATCTAAAAAACTGGGTTAAAAAGCTTGACTCAGACGGAAAACCTGTATTAAACGAAAATAATGAGCCAATTCTTGAGCAAGCATATTCTGTTGCTACAGGAACTGTTCTTACTATTAATACAAAAACAAAAAAACTATACAATGGTGATCAGGAATTAATTGATATTTCAAGATCATTCACTCCTCAGAAAAAAGAGTTCATTAGAGCTGGAGGATCATATGCAATTGTATTTGGTAAAAAATTACAAACTTTTGCGGCTAAAGTTTTAGATATCGAAGCTCCTGCTGTATTTGCTCCATCTAAAGAAATTTCTAATGAAGGACAAGGTTTAACAGCAGTTGAAAAAATCTTCAACAAAAATGCTGTTGGTATTGCTCCAGGAAAAGTATTGCACGCTGGATCTGATGTTCGTGTAGAAGTAAACATTGTAGGTTCTCAAGATACTACAGGTCTTATGACTGCTCAAGAGCTAGAGTCTATGGCTGCTACAGTTATTTCTCCAATTGTTGATGGTGCTTACCAATCTGGTTGTCATACTGCTTCTGTATGGGATAAAAAAGCTCAGGCAAATATTCCTAAATTAATGAAGTTCATGAACAACTTTGGTTTAATCACTGCTCGTGATCCTAAAGGTGTTTACCACTCAATGACTGACGTAATCCACAAAGTACTTAACGATATTACGATTGACGAATGGGCAATCATTATTGGTGGTGACTCTCATACAAGAATGTCTAAAGGTGTTGCTTTTGGTGCTGATTCAGGAACTGTTGCTCTTGCATTAGCAACTGGAGAAGCTTCTATGCCAATTCCAGAATCTGTAAAAGTGACTTTCGTAGGAGATATGAAAGAATACATGGATTTCCGTGATGTGGTTCATGCTACACAAGCTCAAATGCTTAAGAAATTCAACGGTGAGAATGTATTCCAAGGTAGAATTATTGAGGTTCACATCGGAACTCTTACTGCTGACCAAGCGTTTACATTTACAGACTGGACTGCGGAGATGAAAGCTAAAGCTTCTATCTGTATTTCAGAAGATGATACTTTGATCGAATCATTGGAAATTGCTAAAGGCAGAATCCAAATCATGATCGATAAAGGAATGGACAACGATAGACAAGTTCTTCAAGGTTTAATCAACAAAGCTGATAAGAGAATTGCAGAAATTAAATCTGGTGAAAAACCAGCCTTAACTCCAGATGCAAATGCTAAATATTATGCTGAAGTTGTAGTTGATTTGGATCAAATTGCTGAGCCAATGATCGCTGACCCAGACGTTAATAATAAAGACGTTTCTAAACGTTATACTCACGATACTATTAGACCATTATCTTTCTATGGTGGAGAGAAAAAAGTAGATCTTGGATTTATTGGTTCTTGTATGGTTCACAAAGGAGATATGAAAATATTGGCTCAAATGTTGAAAAACGTTGAGGCGCAAAATGGAAAAGTTGAATTCAACGCTCCTCTTGTAGTTGCTCCTCCAACTTACAACATCGTTGATGAATTGAAAGCTGAAGGTGACTGGGAAGTTTTACAAAGATATTCAGGTTTCGAATTTGACGATAATGCTCCAAAATCGGCAGCTCGTACAGAATACGAAAACATGTTGTACTTAGAGCGTCCAGGATGTAACCTTTGTATGGGTAATCAAGAAAAAGCAGCTAAAGGAGATACGGTTATGGCAACATCTACTCGTTTATTCCAAGGAAGAGTTGTAGAAGATAAAGAAGGAAAAAAAGGAGAATCATTGCTTTCTTCTACTCCAGTTGTTGTTCTTTCTACAATTTTAGGTAGAACTCCAACAATGGAAGAATACACTGCAGCAGTAGACGGAATCAACTTAACGAAGTTTGCTCCTTCTAATAAACAATTAGTTATGTAATCAAAAGATTATTTAATAATATTTTAAAAGCCCGAGTCGTAAAACTCGGGCTTTTTTAGTAATAATTGTTCTATTTTTTGTAACTTGTCATGTTCAAAAAAGAATAATAAAAACAAAAAATCTATGGCTTTTGATATTGAAATGATTAAAAAGGTATACGAAAATATGCCTGCGCGTGTTGATAAAGCGCGTGAGCTTGTTGGTCGTCCCCTTACTTTAACGGAGAAAATTTTATATAATCACCTTTGGGATGGAGCGCCATCTAAGGTGTTTAAGAGAGGAGTTGATTATGTTGATTTTGCACCAGACCGAGTAGCGTGTCAGGATGCAACAGCGCAAATGGCTTTATTGCAGTTTATGCATGCCGGAAAATCTAAAGTGGCGGTGCCTACAACAGTTCACTGTGATCACTTGATTCAGGCAAAAGTAGATGCAGCAACCGATTTGGCTAGAGCAAAAACTCAAAGTAATGAGGTTTTTGATTTCTTGTCTTCTGTTTCGAATAAATACGGAATCGGTTTCTGGAAACCAGGCGCTGGAATTATCCACCAAGTAGTACTTGAAAATTATGCTTTTCCAGGCGGAATGATGATTGGTACCGATTCTCACACTGTAAATGCAGGAGGTTTAGGAATGGTAGCGATTGGTGTTGGTGGAGCAGATGCTGTAGATGTTATGTCTGGAATGGCTTGGGAACTTAAATTCCCTAAATTAATTGGAGTTAAATTGACTGGGAAATTATCAGGCTGGACAGCTCCAAAAGATGTTATTCTTAAAGTTGCGGGCATTCTTACTGTAAAAGGAGGTACCGGAGCAATTGTAGAATATTTTGGAGAAGGAGCGAAAGCAATGTCTTGCACGGGTAAAGGAACTATTTGTAACATGGGGGCAGAAATTGGAGCTACAACTTCTACTTTTGGTTATGATGATTCAATGGGGCGCTATCTTCGTTCTACAAATAGAGCAGATGTTGCAGATGCTGCAGACAAGATTGCTCCTTATTTAACAGGAGATCCAGAAGTATATGCTAATCCAGAGCAATATTTTGATCAAGTGATTGAAATCAACTTATCTACATTGGAGCCACACTTAAATGGTCCTTTTACACCAGATTTAGCTACTCCGATTTCTAAAATGAAAGAAGAAGCAATCAAAAATAACTGGCCGTTACAGGTTCAGTATGGTTTGATCGGTTCTTGTACAAACTCATCTTACGAAGATATTTCTCGTGCTGCTTCTTTAGCAAAACAAGTTGCTGCTAAAAACTTAAAGACGAAAGCGAAATTTACTATTACGCCAGGTTCTGAGGTAGTGCGTTCTACAATAGAAAGAGACGGATTTATTGATACTTTTAATAAAATCAATGCTACAGTATTTGCAAATGCTTGCGGGCCATGTATTGGTATGTGGGATAGAGAAGGGGCAGAGAAAGAAGAAAGAAACACTATTGTGCACTCTTTCAACCGTAACTTCTCAAAACGTGCCGATGGTAACCCGAATACTTTAGCTTTTGTAGGTTCTCCGGAATTGGTGACTGCTTTGGCTATTGCAGGTGATTTAGGTTTTAATCCGCTAACTGATAAACTAATCAACGAAGACGGTGAAGAGGTAATGCTTGAAGAGCCAACAGGAGATGAACTTCCTGCTAAAGGGTTCTTTGCTGAAGATCCAGGATTTCAAGCTCCAGCTGAAGACGGATCAAATGTTCAAGTAGTGGTTAATCCAACTTCTGAGCGTTTGCAGTTATTGGCTCCTTTTGAGCCTTGGGATGGAAAAAATATCACAGGTGCTAAATTGCTAATCAAAGCTTTTGGAAAATGTACAACGGATCATATTTCTATGGCTGGACCATGGTTGCGTTTCCGTGGGCACTTAGATAATATTTCAAACAATATGCTGATTGGGGCGGTAAATGCTTACAATCAAAAAACAAACTCTGTGAAAAACCAATTGACTGGACAATATGACGCTGTTCCTGCTGTTGCTCGTGCATACAAAGCAGCTGGAGTTCCATCTATTGTAGTTGGAGATCATAACTACGGAGAAGGTTCTTCTCGTGAGCATGCAGCTATGGAGCCTCGTTTCTTAGGTGTTAAAGCGGTATTGGTAAAATCTTTTGCTCGTATCCACGAAACAAACCTTAAAAAACAAGGTCTCTTGGGATTAACGTTCGCAAATGAAGCAGACTATGACAAAATCCAAGAAGATGATACTATTAACTTCTTAGATTTAACAGAATTTGCTCCAGGCAAACCATTGACATTAGAATTTGTTCATGCAGACGGTACAAAAGATATTATCTTAGCAAACCATACTTACAATGAAGGACAGATTGGCTGGTTTGTAGCTGGCTCTGCATTGAATTTGATTGCTGCCGGAAAAGCTTAAATTTTTTTAAGTTTCACTTATAAATTAAACGCTCTGAAAAAAAACAGGGCGTTTTTTATCTGTTATTGTTTTTAATTGTAGGAAAAGTATTGTAAATTTGTAACGTTTTGAAATTCAGTCTAAAAGATTTTTCGGGGATTAACCAACTTTTAAATTTTAGGTTTTAACTAAAATTTGTTGTTAAAAATCGTGTTTTTTTTACTTTAAAAAGTTAAATTCGCCGATGCACGTAATAAAAATGATTTTTTTGAGTTTAAAAATTAGTGTTTTAAGCTCTTGAAATAATAATAAAAATGTAATTCAAGAAATATGGTTTATCGGTTAATAATAGTATTGTTTTTTTTCAGTGTCGGAGCCTTTGCGCAGGATAATTTTATTAAGCACAAAATTTCACAAGGAGATAACCTTTCTGTTATTGCTAAAAAATATGGAGTAAAAGTAAAAGACATAGCAAATGCAAACCCAAATGCTCCTAAAATATTAAAACTAAACTCAATCCTTTTAATTCCGAATAAAAATAAAACTACTGCAAAGGCAAAATCTAAAAATGTTGAAGTTGCAGATGCTAATGTCTCTACAATAACTGCTTCTGGTACTCACGAAGTAGCCTCCAAAGAAACGCTTTGGGGAATTTCTAAAAAATACAATGTTTCTGTTGATGATTTAAAGAAAGCAAATCCATCTCTAGAAAGCGAAGGTTTAAAAATCGGACAGCAGATAAACATTCCTTCAAATAATGTTGCGTCAAATAGTACTTCTCAAAACGAAACTCCAGTTAATTCAGAAGTAGTTTCAACAGATGTAGAACTTATAAGAGAAGTTAAAGCAAAAGAAACAAAATACGGGATTTCTAAAGAATACGGGATTACAGTTGCGGAATTAGAACGTCAAAATCCATCAATTAAAGGAAAAGTGCCTGCGGGATATTTATTGAAAATTCGTGTTCCAAAAGAAAAAGCAGATGCTATTCAAGCGGCGAAGGGGTTGCAAGAAACTAATGTCCAAGAAGATGCTTCTTCTTCTAATCAAATAGCTGTAACGGCTCCAGAAATAAAGAGAGATTCGACATTTGTGAGAACAGGAAATAATTCTGAATTAATAGATCAGCTTATAGCAAGCGCAACCGAAAATATAGGTATAAGATATAGATCTGGCGGAACAACAAAAGCGGGGTTTGATTGTTCAGGATTAATGTTTTGTACTTTTGGCAATTTTGATATTAAACTGCCAAGAAGTTCAATAGAACAATCTCGAATAGGAACAAAAATAGCTTCAGAGGAGGCTCAAAAAGGCGATTTAATTTTTTTTAGAACCAATGGTAGACGTCATATAAATCATGTAGGTATGGTTGTTGAAAATGTTGACGGTGAGATTAAATTTGTACATTCATCCACTCATGGCGGTGTAATGATTTCTTCAACAAAAGAACCATATTACACAAGGGCTTTCTCTCAAGTAAATCGTGTTTTAAATTAAGCTGAAAGAAAAGCATTTTTCAATATTTCTAATCTAAAAGGTTTATTCCAGAAATCAGTCACGTATTTGTTTTCTTTGACCTTTTTGATTTCATCACTATCTAAAGTCGAAGAAAGGACAAAAATTTCAATTTTCTCTTTTACATCCTCAGGAAGTCTATCAAACTCTTCCAAAAATTCAAAACCATTCATGACAGGCATTTGAATATCTAAAAGAATAATCAATGGATTTAGATTCTGATTTTTTAGAATCCAGTTCATTCCTTCTTTTCCATTATTAGCTATATAAACAGGATTAATATCAAGCCCTTTTTTCAACAGCTTTTTAGTGACAAATTGATCTATCAGATTGTCTTCTATAATTATAAATTGAGATTTATACGGCATATGAGTCTGGTATTGTTACTATAAATTTACTTCCAACACTGCTTTCTGAAAAAACTGAAATATCTCCTCTAATATTTTCAACAGCTTCTTTTACAATGTATAAACCCAAGCCAGAACCTTTGTTTTTGTTTGTTCCAAAATACATGTCAAAAATTTTCGCTTTGTTATCGTCATGAATTCCGATTCCGTTATCTGTTACTTCGATCTTATTTTGGCCTTCACTAAAATAAGTTTTTATTGTAATGAACATTTCGGGCTTACTGCAATCTGCATATTTTATAGCATTAGAAAGGAGATTGTTAATAATAATTTTTAAACGAAGACCATCACTTTTAATCTGATCTACCAAAAGTTCCTGAGTGAATTTTATTCTGTTTGCATTTTCAATGTGCATTAATTGCAGAATAGCTTCATTACAAAGTTCTTTCAAGCTTACAGGCTCCATAATTATCTCTTTTCTTTTGTTTTTAGAATAATCAATGATGTCGCTAATGAACTGATCTTGTCTGGCAAGACTTTGATGCATCATTTGCAGATAATTCCGAACCTGCTGTACATCGTCCTCTAATGCTGTTATTTCGATAAGGCCTTTTAATGAAGTAATGGGTGATCTTAAATCATGCGATGCGCTGTAAACAAATCGATCCAATTCGCGATTTACGATAACAAGATTTTCATTTTTTACTTCTGTCTCTTTTTTTGAAATTAAGAGCCTTTTGACCATTATCGAATAATAAAGGCAAACACTGCAAACTATAACCAGTATAAAAAATATGTTAGCAATAATCAGCAGATCCTTTATTTTTCGAGTTCCTTCTCCTAATGTGTTTGAAAAATTACGTTCGTTAACTGTTAATCGGTCGCTTATTGAACTTATTTGCTTCAAGTATTTCTTCTGATCCTCAGCGGTTAATATATTATGCTCAATTTTGGCATTAATCTGCTGGCCAATAACAAACAGATCAAAAATTAATTTGTCTCCTTGTCCCCATTCATTTATGGCTTTAGATAAAAAGCTAACATTTTTAAAATTCTCAAACAGCCAGATAATATCGTCTAAATCATCCTCATTGTTTCTGCCTGTTAAAAAACCTTTTCTCGCCACTTCGTTATCGCCAGCTTTCAAGAGTGTAATTCTTGCAATGCCATCTCCCTGCGGTACTTTTAATTCTTCCAGATACAATTTCCATTGTGCAGGATTCTTTGTAAATAAATAGGTGATTAAATGTCTAGATGCGTCTTTTTGTCCTTTCGAATAATGTGATTCTCCATTTACATAAGCTCTATTGGCGGATAAGATTTTAATAGTAAAAAAATTAATGCAGATTAATAATGCGCAAGAAATGAATACTATTAAAATAAGAATGAAAACATTTGGGAAACGAAAATTTTTTAAAGCTTGCAATTTAGACATAATCTTAAAATTAGTAGGTTAATAAAATGTGTCTTTTTGCGTGTTTTGCAAGTATGAATAGATGATTATGGGGGAAAATCAATTCATGTTATCGTTAAAACTTGTTAAGATATTTTGCTCTGTATATAGGCTTATAAAATCATTCTCTCAAATATAATAAAATTTATCTTATGATTTTCGCAAAAAAAATTAGGCGGAAACAAAAATATTTTTATTTCAGGTATTTTTGTTTAATTGTTTGTGATTTAATTAATTGTGGTTTTGAAAATCCATTTTTTTAATTTTTAAGTCAAAAGGACTGACTTTGTAATTCGATTTTTAAAAGAAAATGGGATAAAAAAATAAGATGAAAAAATAAATAATTAGGCCTTATTTTGTTTAAAAATTGAAACTGGCTTTTTAGTTTTTTAATTAAAATGTAGCATAAATTATCAATCTTCGGAAGGCGTAAATAGATGGCACAACAGGAAAATAAGCGTCTATTCTTTTTTTGAATTCGGTTGTTAATGCTGTAAATGCTTCTTCTCCTAATCTTTCTTGATAAACCGTCAACGCAGAACCTGAAATGAAATCAAAAAAATCATCTTTTTTATTAGAAATTATAGGATAAACTTTTTCATAAAGAACTAAATCCTTGCCGCCATTTTCGAATAAGATTTTAGCATATTCATCTAAAGTTAATACTGGAGAAGGGCGTGTCCAATTTTTGAGATATGAAGCAAAAGGTTCTTCTTGCGCCAATTGTAAAAGTATTTTGTTTAGGATGTTCTCATTTTGCTGTGGCATCTGAACTGCCAACTGACCATTAGGATTTATGCGAGAAATAATTTTCGGGAAAAGTTCGGTATGATTATCAATCCATTGCAATGCAGCGTTTGAAAAAATCAAATCCCATTTGGTTTCATCTTCAACCTGTTCTAAAATGGTTTTTTCTTTAAATTCAAGATTTTCTTGTACTGGAGCGTTTGTCAGCATTTCGGCAGAATTGTCAATACCAAGAACAAAGGGATTGGTCAATTTTTGATGCAATTTTTGGGTCAATTCACCCGTTCCGCATCCAAGATCTATAACTTTCAGATTGGGTTTGTTAACAATATGACTTGTAAGATCATTAAACGGTTTGGAACGTTCTTCTTTAAATTCGTTGTATTTTTTCGGATCCCAAGTCATGATATATGTTTTTATTTAAAGTTAGGGAAAATTTCTAATGCTTCAAAACCAAAGGTAGAGATTGTTGCATTTGCTTAAATGTTCCCGTAATGATAGGGTTTCTTTAAGTTATATGTTGGATAAGAGCATAAAAAAAACTGCAAAATATTTTTTGCAGTTTTTAAGTTTTAATAATTAAATTTAATTAGATGTCTCAAGTGGTCCCAAGGTTACTACGGTTGCAGTTGCTGGAGGACAGCCGTTATTAAAGTAAAATGTAGCAGTGCATGCGATGTCCGGCGAACATTCTTGATTTCTAAATGGTAAATTTATTTTGTTATTGGTTAGAATGTATGGATATGTTAATGTGCCTTGACTTTGGTTGTATAAACTGCTTGGATTGGTAACTGTAAATTTAGTTCCATCTGACAAGCTTAAATCTATTTTAGTAATATGTTCCCAAGTAATTTTACAATTATTACTAGTAGGAATTGATATTTCTAGACTTCCCCCTGCACTTCCTGTGCCGCTTCCTCTACAAATATACGATGCAGAAAGAACTGGTGTGCAACAATCAAGTTTTACAACATTTACGATTGATTGACAAAATAATGCCCCGTCCCCAGTTCCTCCAGCGGTAATTTGACCTCCTGTAAAACTATTTGAATATTTAACTGTTATTGTTGATCCGGTATTTGAAAGTAATTGAATGTTTACTGGATCGTTTGTACTCCATTGAATATTACTTGGTGTTCCAGTAGTATTAGTATAAGTATATGTTACCTGTGAGCCTGGAAAAACTTCAGAAGTTTCAGGGATTGATATTGTTGGACTTACAATGCCACAAGTAGTTTGTATTGCTTTGCTTGTTGGGGAATTAGTTTTGGATTCTTCTATAGAAGTTTTTGCTGTTTGTTTGTCGCTTTCATCACTTGTGCAGGCAAGAAAAGTTGCACTTGTTATCAGTAAAATGAAAGTAATGCTTAGATAAATTTTTAAATTTTTCATGATTTTTTATTTCCCGTTTGCAAAATAATTGCCTTTAAAGACGAAAACTTTAGGTACTAGATTTGGGTTAATTTGTTCCGCCTTTCAGATTTTAACTTCAGATTTTGCAATCCGCTCAATAAATTTATTTACAGTTATATCGAAGTACCTGAAATTACTATTGAAACGTTAGGTTAAATTTCTGATATTTAATATTGACAAAATATTCTATATTATGATTGCTGAATATTTTGTTAATGCATTTTTCTGTTTTACTCAAAAATATGTAAATTAAATATTACAACATTACGTAAAACCGTAAGTGGTATGTTTTTTTTCTTTTCTTTTAAATTAATCAGTTAATATTAAGATTTCAGAAAAAAGTATATCTTTAGCCAACCTAAACCAATAAAAATGCAAGAAAACGACCAAGAACATTTTAAAAGAGAACTCGGACTCTTAGACGGAACCATGCTTGTGGTTGGCTCTATGATCGGATCCGGGATATTTATCGTAAGCGCCGATATCGCCAGACAAGTAGGCTCGGCAGGATGGCTTACCTTAATCTGGCTTTTGTCTGGATTTATTACCGTTGTCGCTGCGGTTAGCTATGGCGAATTGAGCGCGATGTTTCCGAAAGCAGGAGGACAATATGTTTACCTAAAAGAAGCTTATAATAAACTGATTGCGTTTTTGTACGGATGGAGTTTTTTTGCAGTTATTCAAACTGGAACCATTGCAGCAGTAGGAGTGGCTTTTTCAAAATTTGCAGCTTACTTGTATGAGCCGTTAAGCGATGAAAATATTCTTTACGAACTGGGTGCTTTTAAACTGAATGCAGCTCAGCTAGTTTCAATTTTAACCATCATCATTTTAACTTTCATTAATAGCCGTGGAGTGAAAAACGGAAAAATTCTGCAAACCGTTTTAACAATAATTAAAATTTTATCGCTGCTAGGATTAGTTGTTTTTGGACTAACGCTTGCCGCGAAAGCTTCAATTTGGGATGCAAACTGGGTAAACGGATGGAGTACAAAAACATTTAATAAAGAAAGCGGATCATGGTTGCCAATTAGCGGAACTGCTTTGATTTCTGGAATTTCAGCAGCAATGGTTGGATCATTATTTTCTAGTGATGCTTGGAATGGTGTGACTTTTATTGCGGGAGAAATTAAAAATCCGAAACGAAATGTTGGTCTTAGTTTGTTTCTAGGAACTTTCATAGTAACTTCTCTTTATGTAGTGACAAATCTTATGTATTTGGCTGTAGTTCCGTTTGATGAAATTGCAACAGCAAAATTTGACCGTGTTGCAGTTGTGGCCTCAGATTATATTTTTGGAAATATCGGAGCGCTGATTATCGCAATTATGATTATGATTTCGACTTTTGCGTGTAACAACGGATTAATTATGGCGGGAGCAAGAGTATATTATACAATGGCAAAAGACGGTTTGTTTTTCAAAAAAGCAGCTGTTTTAAACAGTTCGAGCGTTCCAGCTTGGGCACTTTGGGCGCAATGTATTTGGGCTTCGGCTTTGTGCTTGACAGGAAAATATGGTGATTTGCTGGATTTTGTAATTATCATCGTATTGATTTTTTACATTCTGACAATCTACGGCATTTTTATTCTTAGAAAGAAAATGCCAGATGCAGAAAGACCGTATAAAGCATTCGGATACCCATTTTTACCAATGCTATATATTGTTGTAGCCTCGGCGATTTGTATTTCGCTATTAATTACAAAATTTTCAACCTGCGGCTGGGGAGTATTAATTATGTTAACCGGAATCCCAGTTTACTATTTAACAAAACCAAGCGAATAATGTTTTTAATTTTAATTGAAATAAAAAAAGCATCTTGATTTTTCAAGATGCTTTTTTTTATGCTTTATAGGTTTTAAGAATTAGATAAATCATTAGTAATTCTTTCTTCGGTAGGTCTTAGAAAAAGAAGATAAACAATGAGAAGGATTCCGAATATAATAAATTCGGGTTTAATGAATAATATCAAGAAAGCGGCGCCTTCAAGAACTGCCCATCGCATAATGGAAGCAGTTTGATAAATAGGCAGTTTGTCTTCAAGTTTTAATTTCGGATCAATCTGTTTTAATTGTGCTTTGAATAAGATGCTGCTCAAAACAAAGGCAAGAACAGGAATAATAAGATATAGTATTGAATTTGAATCAATAGCAGGAATATTTAGTGTTTCTAAAGAAATATTTCCTATAATGAAATATGCGATAATCGTCCCAGCGCAAATGCCAAGATGGATGATTTGTAAAGTCTTGATTTTTTCTGTCATAATTTGGTTTAGATTTGAGGTTGATTATGCAAGTTAACGCTATTATTTTCAAATAAATAATTTAGGTGCTTGATTTTCATTAAGGTATGGATGCAAACAAAAAAAAGACACTATAATTAGTGTCTTTTAAATGTAAATAATCGCTGTAAACTCGGGTTATATTTCTACCGGTTCATCAACAGATTTTATAGTTGAATTAATAATAGACAAAGTAAGCGGATCGGTTTCTCCAGAAAAGAAAGCATCCAGAATTTCTTGAAATATCGGATTTGCATTTTCTACCAAAGAGAATAAAGTCATGCAAGAACGCAATTTTCGGGCATCTAAATCGCCAAAAATCCCATCAGCAGATTTCATTTTAAAGGTTAATAGCAATTCTGAAATTTCAATTAAATGTTTTCCTAAAATAGGATGTTCCAAATAATGTGTAGCTTCTTTTAAATCGTTAATGGCATAAAGATTTGCAGTATCACTTTTACCCAATCCTTTAATTTGAGGAAAAATAAACCACATCCAATGCGTCTCTTTTTTCCCTTTTCCGATTTCAGAAAGAGCAGTAAGATAAAGTTTGTTCTGCGCATCTAAGAAGCGCGCTAAATCGTTGTTTGAATAAGCCATTACGGTATTATATTTTTTTAAAAGGTTGCAAAAATAGTAAAAAAGGAAGGTTCAGCCTAATAAAACATTCATACAATCAGTATTTTAACTTTTTTCGACAGAATTTTCCTCGTAGAGATTGAGCTAATAAATCAGCTAGTTTTTAGTTCTGAATGCATTACGTATTACGTTGCGTTTGCCTAAATGTTAAATTTATTCTGGGCAAAACTTTGCGTGCTGTTTTGGGTACATGATGCTGCCAAAAGCTATTCGTAGTTCCTGCCATTAGTAAGAAAGAACCATGATGAAGCGGAATTTCTACTAGCGGAATATCCTTTCTGAATTTGTGGCGAAGTTTGAACATTCGGGTTTCTCCAAAAGTGACAGATGCTATAACTGGATCTTTACCGCACTTGTCTTCTCGGTCGCTGTGCCAGCCAACGCCATCTTTTCCGTTTCGGTATAAATTTAACAGAAGACTGTTAAAATCAAGCTGTGTTTCTTTCTCTACACGACTTCTTATCTTTAACAATTCATACGTCCAATCTGGTCCGTTTGGATCAGCTCCTGCATTATCTTTATCTTCATACCAGGCAATCATTCTAGGAACAGTATAGGTTTTATCATAAATTTCCATTTCATATTCTCTCCATTTGGTCTTGCGAAGTATCCTTTCATAAAAAGAATCTGATTCTTCTTTGCTGAAGAAATTTTCAATCAGAATTAATTCGCAATCTGGAAGATCAAATATTTTTTTACCTCCGTGTCCAGTGGTAAATAATTCGGTGTCGCTAAATAGTGTCATAATTTTGATTTTTACAGCTCTATTTTTCTCTAATTTGATTTTAGACCAAGAAATGTTTTTTAAAGAATACTTTTCTAGGATGCTTTTCTGCATAAGAAAAAATCAATTGCTCTATATATTGGTTGCTTTTGTAAGGTGTAACATAGTTTTTTACATCCAAAGGCTCGTGAATCGAAACATCTGAAGGAAGATATCCCATACCATAAAAATGCCCATTTTCAATCCAAATGCAGCTGCGTTCTTCTTTTGATTTTCCTTTGTCAATAATGGCAAAAGTAGGCCTGTTGTTTAACAGATAATCAATGGCGTTATCGACTTGTGCATTATGCATTATGACATCAGGCAGACTTTGCACATTATTATTGTAGAAAAATTCTCCTTCTTCAGATCTTGAATATTTACAGAAGCGATGATCAATTCCAAAACGTTCAGCTAGACTTCGAAGCAAATTAATGCCTTCATGCAAACTGCTAAATTCATGAATGCAAACCTGAAATTTACTCACTTTTCCAATGGCAAGATATTTATAGCCATTTCGCGCTTCGTATTGATAAATGCCAAATTTAGCTTCAAAACGCTTTAAAGCTCTATTATAAGTTGGCCAGAGTTTTTTGATTTCGGTACATTCTAAAAGAAGTGCCATTAATTCGGTAGCGCAGACTTCAAAAGAGATTCCGTGAATATCCCTTAAAAAATGCTGTCTTTGCGGATTGATGTTGTTTCCTGTAAAATGTGATGTTACTCGTTTTTTTAAATTAATTGCCTTTCCAACATAAATCACTTTTTTTGCCTGATTATAAAAATAATACACGCCTGGTTTATCTGGCAGATTATTAAAATCATCTGGCGGAAGGTTAGGAGGCAAGCGCTGATCTTGTGCTGTTTTCTTGATCATTTTTTCTATTTCTCCAGCATCATCCCATTCTAATAAAAGAGAAAACAATAAGGCAGTAGCATCTGCATCTCCGCCCGCGCGGTGTCGGTTTTCTAAATTGATATTTAAAGAATTGCAAAGATTTCCTAAACTGTAAGAACCCAATCCAGGTTTGATTTTTCTGGCTGCACGAACGGTACAAAGTTTTTTAGCAGACCACTTAAAACCTGCCTGTTCCAGCTGATGATGAACGAATGAGTAATCGAAGTTAACATTGTGAGCAACGAAAATACGGTCAGTAAGCATTTCTAATACTTTTTCTGAAATATCATCAAAGATTGGTGCATTGGCAACCATTTCGTTATTAATACCTGTCAATCCAAAAATAGAAGGAGGAATGTCCTGTTGAGGATTTACAAGTGTTTCGTAACGATCCAGCACATTTTTGCCATCATGAATAATGATCGCAATTTCTGTAATGCGGCTGCCACTGGCATTTCCGCCTGTGGTTTCAATATCGACTATAGCATATTCCGTATTTTTCATCTTTATATAACGTAAGTTGTTCTTTAGTTATTTAAAATTTAACACATAGGTTAAAGTTAAAATGGCGTCTCTACAAGCTAAAAATTATCTCTCTATGTGTTAAATTGGGATACTCATTTAAAATTTCATTCGATGCCTTGGCAGATTAATTTCATGTCCTTGCGGATAAGGCTTTCTGTGCGTAAGGCTTATATCTTCTTTAATTTGATTCTGTGTTTTATATTGGTCTTTCGAATCCATATAACGGGGATCTGGAATAAAAGGCATTTTGGCCATTTTGGTTATTGTAATAGTTGGAAAATGATAATCGACTTCAACATTTCCTAATAATAGATAACAGCCGCCGCCCTGAAAAGGGTATTCTGCCAGACTATCAGGAAAATGTGCTGTATCAAAATAAGTTCCTTCATAATCGATCCAAGTTCCAAAATACATAGATCCCTTTTTTGTTGGCACATGTTTTCTAGAAATTAAATAAGCTAGCATTTTTACTTGTCTTTTATGGTATTTCACTAAATCTTTAGCCATTATATTGCCACGATATTTGGTCTGTAAAAGATCAAAAACGGTACAGGAAACAGGAAAACTCAACAATTCGATTTCGTCAAAAGCATCTTCAAAAACAGAGCGTTCCAATGTTGGAAGTTTGTATTCTTTGACAGGCTCTTGTAAAAGTTTTAGATTTCTATTTTCGGGTTTAAAATTGTTTAAAAGCAAACTGGCGCTTATCAAAAGCTGATTTTTTGTTTTTCCTGTAAAACGAAATGCACCAATGAAAATCAGAACTTTAACGCCTTCAATTCCTATTGGAATCCGATTTATGAAATCTTCCAAAGAAAGATATTCGCCATTTTTTCCTCTTTCCGATTCGATTAAATGTGCAATTTTGGATTCCAGACTTTGAATGTGCATAAAACCAAGGTAAATATCAGTGCCGTACAAAGTAGTCTGATATTCGCTTTTATTAACACACGGATTATGAATTGTTCCGCCAGACATTCTCGCTTCGTGCACATAAACTTCGGTTCTATAAAATCCGCCTTGATTGTTGATTACGGCTGTCATAAATTCAACAGGATAATTAACTTTCAAATACAAACTTTGATAACTTTCAACAGCATAAGAAGCCGAGTGTGCTTTACAGAAAGAATAACCCGCAAAAGATTCAATCTGACGATAAATTTCCTGACTTAATGCTAATGGATGACCTTTTTGAGCACAACTGGCAAAGAAATTATCTTTTACTTTCTGTAAGGCTTCCAAAGATCTTCCTTTTCCAGACATGGCACGTCGCAAAATATCACCGTCAGGAGCGGGAAGTCCGCCATAATGCTGGGCGATTTTAATTACATCTTCCTGATACACCATAATGCCGTACGTTTCACCAAGATGTTCTTTGAAAACCTCATGAAAATATTCAAACTGATTTGGATTATTATGACGAAAAATATATTCTTTCATCATTCCCGATTGTGCAACGCCGGGACGAATGATAGACGATGCTGCGACGAGAATTTTATAATTGTCACAATTTAAACGACGCAGTAAACCGCGCATAGCGGGACTTTCAATATAAAAACAGCCAATTGTATCTCCTTTTGCTAAATATGAATTGCAAACAGCTTCGTCTTTAGAAATCGAAGTGTCACGAATGTTAACTTTTATACCCCGATTTTTTTCAATCAGTTTTACACTGTCATCAATATGTCCGATACCACGTTGACTTAGAATATCGAATTTATCAAAACCGATTTCTTCGGCAATATGCATATCAAAAAGTACAATTGGAAAACCTTTTGGAGGCATTTCGAGAGGAGTATAATTGGTAATCGGTTCTTCAGAAATTAGAATTCCACACGCATGCATGCTTCGCTGATTAGGATATTTACCCATCATTTGTCCGTATTCCTGAACCAGTCTTACTATTTTATTGGTTGGATGAAGTTCTTCTGGATTTTTTGCCAGAAGATCTAATTCTTCTTTCGGAAGGCCAAAAACTTTTCCGACTTCTCTAAAAATAGAACGGTATTTGAATTCGACATTCGTACCGCAGAAAGCAACATGATCTTTACCATATTTCTCGAAGATGTATTCTAAAATTACATTGCGTTCCTGCCAGCTCCAGTCGATATCAAAATCTGGTGGCGTTTTTCGGTTTAAGTTTAGAAAACGTTCAAAATATAAATCTAATTCGATAGGGCAGATATCTGTAATTCCCAAACAATAAGCAATAATACTGTTGGCACCACTTCCGCGACCAATGTGCATAAAACCTTGGCTATTACTATATTGAATAATATCCCAAGTAATTAAAAAATAACCGCTGAATTCTAATTCGTCAATTACTTTCAATTCTTTTTCCACACGAGCTTTTGCTTCAATATTTTCGTTTCCGTACCGTTTTTCAAATCCTTCCCAAGCCAATTCGGTCAATTTTTCTAAATCTTGCTGACGGTTTTGAGTATAGAACTTTTTATTTCTTTTAGCCGAAAAGTCATATTGAAAATTACAATCGTCAATGATACGCTGTGTATTCAAAATGATTTCAGGATATTTTTCATAGAATGGCAGAATAGATTCTACAGGTTTCATCACATCAGAAACTTTACAATAATCAGCTTCTGTAAGTTTTGATAAAATAATATTCGTATCAATAGCACGAAGAACTTTATGCAGATTGTATTCTTTTTTAGTTCTAAAAGTTACAGGCTGCAAAATCACCATTTTGGAGATTTTATTTTTATGTTTTGAAGTCAGAAGACCCGAAATTTCTTCAGGACGAACTCCGATAAATTCATTTTCAAAAAGCTTTTCAGGAGCATTTTCTAAAGTATATATAACAAAAGCCGATTTGAATTGAACGCGCAAAGGCAAACTTTCTCCACTAAAATTATATTCTGTTAAAAAACGATTCATTTCGGCTAAACCTTCAGCATTTTGCGCCAGACCAATATATCGGAATTCATGATTGCATCGAAATTCCATTCCCACCAAAGGTTTAATTTCTTTTTCCTGACAAGCTTTTATAAAATCGTAAATTCCGGTAACAGTGTTAATATCTGTTAATGCCATTGCTTTTATACCGCACGAAACAGCTTCGTCAATCAATTCCTTAAGCGGAATCGTGCCGTAACGCAATGAATGATATGAATGGCAATTAAGATACATTATTTGATACGTTTTAAGATTTCGTCTTTAGTATTCGGTTTGAAATGGGCTCCAGCACAGCGCATTACGGCATCAAAACCGTAACGGTTTTTCATTTTATCCATAGCGGCATAAAGCGCAAGCATTTCTTGAGTATCTTCAAAAAGATCAATTTGATACGTTCCGCGAACCAATCCGCTAAAGCGAACGCCAATCAAACGAAGACGCATGCGGCGCTGGTAAACTTTCTCAAAAAGTTCTATTACATTTTTAGTCAGAACATGATCGGCAGAGGTATAAGCCACTCTACATTGTTTAGTTTCGGTATCAAAATTGGCATAACGAATTTTAACCGTAACAGTTGAAGTCAGCCATTGTTCTGCACGAAGCTGAAAAGCCAGTTTTTCGACCATTCCTAATAATATTCTTCTGAGTTTTGTAAGATCAATTGTGTCTTGAGAGAAAGTATGTTCTGTCGAAATGGATTTTCTTTCGCTGTAAGGCTCTACAGGCGTATGATCAATTCCGTTAGCTTTTTTCCAAAGTTCTATACCATTTTTACCTATCATTTGCTGTAAAACCTCAACAGGCATTTCGGCTAAAGTCTGAATTTTACGAACGCCAATTCGAGATAAAAGCTGAAAAGTCACAGCTCCCACCATTGGTATTTTTTGAATTGAAAGCGGATTTAAAAATGTTTGCACTTTATGTTCCGGAATTTCAAGATTTCCTTTTGGTTTGCCTTCCCCAGTAGCAATTTTAGAAACTGTTTTATTAATAGACAATGAAAAGCTAATAGGAAGTCCAGTTTCTTTAATTACTTTTTGTGCCAGTTCGTTTGTCCATTTATAACTTCCGTGAAAGCGATCCATTCCAGTAATATCCAAATAAAATTCGTCGACACTGGCTTTTTCTAAAACAGGCGCTTTTTCCTGAAGAATTTCGGTAACATCATGAGACAATTGCGAATATAATTCCATGTCGCCTTTCATCACTTTTGCGTCTGGACAAAGTTTTAATGCCATACGAATCGGCATGGCAGAACGGACTCCAAATTTGCGAGCTTCATACGAACAAGATGCCACAACGCCTCGGTCGCCTCCGCCAATAATAAGCGGAATTCCGTTGAGTTCTGAGTTGGTGCGTCTTTCACAGGATACAAAAAAGGTATCCAAATCCATATGTACAATTGCCCGTGCCATTTTTTCCTTTTGTTTTTGTATGAAACAAAATTAGCACAGATTAGAACATTTTTAGTATATTTGCTGTTCCAAATTATAACAAATTAATTATGTCCTTATTTTCAGACAACATCAGAGCATTAAGGGTTAAGCATAAAATATCACAAGAAAAATTAGCTGAAAACCTTAGCATTACAAGAGGAAGATACGTGAAATACGAAGATGGAACTTCGGAAGCGCCGTATGACATTTTAAAGAAAATTGCATTATATTTTCATATGAGTATTGACTTGATATTATCTGTCGATATACGTAAAATTGATGTGCAAAATTTGATAAAACTAGAAGGCAATCGACTTATTTTGCCAATTCAAGTGGATAGTTTTGGAGAAAATTATATCGAAATTGTATCTCAAAAAGCAAAAGCCGGTTACCTCAACGGATATGCTGATCCAGAATATATCGAAAGTTTACAGCAGATTACACTTCCGTTTTTAGGCCCTGGAAAACACCGCGGATTTCCAGTTGAAGGCGATTCAATGCCTCCACACGAAGATGGTTCCATTATTATTGGCCGTTACGTAGAAAAGCTGGGAGAGGTTATGGATGGCAAAACCTATATTTTGATTACTAAGAATGAAGGAATAGTATATAAACGTCTCAATAAAAACAAAAAGAATAGTTTGGTTTTAGAATCTGATAACAGTTTTTATCCAAATTATGAAGTGAAAGCTTCTGAAATTTTGGAAATTTGGGAATACGAATGTAACATTGGCCGTTCGGATAAAAAACAAGAAACGACAGAAACGGGTGCAATGAAAGATTTGCTTTTAGAATTGAAAAGAGAAGTTCGAGAGATTAAGAATAATACTTCTAATACATAAAAAAGAGTTTTTGCCACGAAGGCACTAAGACACAAAGCTATTCAAAAAAAGATAAATAAACTTTGTGTCTTAGTGCCTTTGTGGCAAAAAAAACTAAAAAACTTTCGCAAAACCCAATCCATATTGCTGTCCATTATAAAAAGGCATAATCATAGAGGTTGATTTGTTTTCAGAATCTGACTTGAATAATTTTTTAGTGATATAAGGATTGATCCAATAAGCGATTTTGGTACTCAAAATTCCAATTCCCGCTCCAGCCGCAACATCAGTCAACCAATGGCGATTGTTGTAAATTCTAAAAAGTCCGGTTCCTGTTGCAACGGCATAACCTGCAATTCCGTACCAAATCGATTTGTCTTTATATTCTTGATATAAAAATTCGGCTCCAGCAAAAGCAGTTGCAGTATGTCCAGAAGGGAAGGAGTTGTTTGAACTTCCATCAGGCCTTTCTTCATGTACAATAGATTTTAAGCTCAAAACAGTCGTTGCCATAATAATATACGAAGTTGCAAATATGACCGAACGATCACGCATATTATTTTTCCCTTCTACGCCAAAAGCATTCAAAGCATAAACAGATGCTGCAGGTGCGTATTGAGAGAAGTCATCAATTGTAATTTTTTCGTCAATGTCTTCTTTAACTTCTGCTCTTATCTGGCGATTGAAGCTTAAAAGTTGATCATTTCCAATTCCAATTACGCCGTACCCAATCAAAACTGATGGAATAATTAGCTGTTTGTAATTGAATTTCAAATTATTTGACGTGCTGTCAATTTTTGCAATGGAATCATTTTGCTGCGCATTAGCAGAAAATAATACGAACAGGAATACGAGGGAAATCGTTTTGCGGAACATTGTTTTTGGTGTTATGTTTTGCAATAGTAACGAATGTTTAAGTCTGGTATTTTGAACTTAATTGAACCTTAAGTGAATATTAATTAATAGATGCCGTTTGTGCCATTTAATATTAAACTCAATAATAAAAATATTATATTTTAAAGAAAAAACATAAGAATTGTTTTATTTTTTTTTATACTTTCAAAGAAAACCAAAATGTACTTCCCAATCCTAAATTACTCTCAACCCCAACACTTCCGTTTTGTGCTTCAATAAACTCTTTGCTAATCGCTAACCCCAATCCAGTTCCAGATTTCTGACTGCCTGGAACTTGAAAATATTTATCAAAAACCTTGTCTTTGTATCTTGCATCAATTCCTTTTCCAGTATCTATAACCTGAAAAACCATTTGATTATTCTCTTCTTTTAGTTTAATAAGAATCGTACTTTTTTCAGATGAATATCTAATGGCATTTGATAAATAGTTAATTAAAACCCAGCCTGTTTTTTCGGCATCGGCTTTTACGTTTTTGAGATTTTCATCGGCATCAACAACTAACTGAATCTGTTTTTGATCTGCTTGAACTTTTACAGCTTCTACAGCATATTTTACAATTTCATGTGGATTGCTTTTCCCAATATTCAACTGAATATTTCCCGTTTCCAATTGCGATAAATTGAGCAATTCGCCTGTAATTTTCAACAATCGCTGACTATCTTCTTTTATGCTTTCAACCAATTGTTTCTGATCGTCGTTCATATCGCCCGTTTTTCCATTTTCAAGCAATTGAAGACTTAGTTTTATAGAAGCAATCGGCGTTTTTAATTCGTGCGAAACGGTGGCAATAAAATTAGTTTTAGCAAAATCCAGTTCTTTAAAAAGCGTAATATTTCGAAGAATAATGACATCGCCAATATTAATTTCTTTTTCTTCGCCCGTTGGCGTTATCGTGATATTATGAATTTCTTTTTCGAAATAACTTTCTTTTCCGTGAGCAAAAATTTTGAGAGGTTGTTTTTTCGGAGTTTCACTTTCTTTCAGAATCAAAGAACGAATCAAATCATTAGAAATTGCCAATTCAGATGCTGGTTTTCCAATAATATCTTCCGATTTTAGACCAATAATTTTCAGTGCTTCATCATTCACAAACAAAACAATTCCTTCATTATCCAAACCAATAATAGGATCGTTCATATTATTAATCAAGGTTTCCAGTCGCTTTTTTTCAAATAGAAGTTTATAAACATTGCTGTCATGATATTCTTCAAGCTTTTGCGCCATTGTATTGAAAGATTTTGCAAGATCTCCAAATTCGCTATGACTTGTAAAATGAACACGTTCGGAATAATTTTTATTGGCAATTTCCTTAATGCTCAGTGTTAATTCTTTAATCGGATTGGCAATATTATTCGGAAGATTAACCAATAAATTAAAAGCAATCAGAAAGCATAAACTCCCTACAATGGCAATCGATAAATTAGCCGTTTCAGCCGAATGTTTAGCAATGTCACTTTTCTGTTTTATGGCATCCAGATTCAGCTTCATAATCGCAAAAATATTCTGACGAATCTGTGTTTTTACAGTTTCGTTGGAGTTGTTTTTGTCTAAAAGGGCAAAACTGGCTTTAAGCTTTTCGGTAGCTTGTTTTTCGCCTGGTTCCGTAATATTTTGGGTCTGCTTTTCGAGATTCTCCTCAAAACTCTGAATCGTTTCTTTTGAACCGGATTTCATTTCGTCCAAAGCCAAAATCATATTTCTGGAATATTCCAGCGTATTGTAATTGGATTTCAAAATATTTTCAGTGTCCTGCTTAATCAAAAAAACAGAATAAGCACTCACTAACGAGAGAATGATGATCATTAAAAATAACAATCCAACACCCAGATTCAATTTGGTTTTAATTCTCATTTTATAAAACATTTAGTTTTTTTTGAACCATATAAGTTATATAAGAAAATGTTAGTTTTTTGAACCGCAAAGGGCGCAAAGGTTTCGCAAAGTTCGCTAGATTTTTTGCTCGCAAAGTCGCAAGGACGCAAAGTTTTTTAATTTAATCTTTGTGTGCTTTGCACAAAACTTTGCGTCCTTTGCGGTTAAATTAAGCAGCCTCGTTTAAATGAACTGATATAACTTATATGGTTTAAAAATTTTTCACGACAGAATAACAAGATCTACATTTGATAAAGACAATTTGTTTAGCAAACGTCTGAAAATTGTTGTAGACAAAATTACTTTAAACAAATTAAAATGCGGTTTTCCGATGCACACAGTTGTAATTTGTTTTTCTTCTACCGTTGTCAAAATAGCATTTGTAATATTTGAATTTTCCAATTTAATAACCTCTGCGCCCAATTGTACAGCGAGTTTAAAGTTATTAATTAAATGTCTTTGTTTATCAAGTGCAATTCTTGTACTACTTTCTTTAGGAGTTTCTACATACAAAACATACCAAGAGCCGTTGTAATAACTTGCCAATCGAGCGGCTTTTCTAATAATGATTTTAGCAGTTTTTTCATTACTGCTAATGCAAGCCAACAATTTTTCATGCCGTAAAGCGTGCAAATTCGGGACTTCGCTTTCTACTTTACGAACCACCTGACTAGCCACTTCTTTCAATGCCAATTCACGCAATTGCAGAATCTGTTCCGATTTAAAAAAATTAGCCAAAGCAGTCGGAATTTTATCTGACGTATAAATTTTTCCTTCTTTTAAACGCGCAATTAAATCTTCTGAAGTCAGATCGATATTTACGACTTCATCTGCCAGACGCAGAACATTATCAGGAATTCGCTCCTGAACATCAATATTTGTGATTCGTTTTACATCTTCGTTTAAACTTTCAATATGCTGAATATTCACAGCTGAAATCACATTAATTCCAGCGTCTAAAATCTCCAAAACATCCTGCCAGCGTTTTTCGTTTTTGCTTCCTTCAACGTTTGTATGCGCCAATTCATCAACAATAACCACTTCTGGTCTAAGGTTGATGATTGCTTGAACGTCGAGTTCTTCGAGTTCTTTTCCTTTATAAAAAATAGTCCGCCTCGGGATAATTGGCAAACCCGCCAATAACTCATGTGTTTCCTTCCGCATATGCGTTTCGATGTAGCCGATTTTGACATCGATTCCGTTTTTCAATAACGAATGCGCTTCCTGAAGCATACGAAAAGTTTTGCCCACACCGGCACTCATTCCAATGTAGATTTTAAATTTCCCTTTCCGTGATTTCTGAATCAAGTCCAGAAAATGCTGTGCGTTATTTTCGTTTTCTTCTTTCATGTTTTTTTGCCACGAAGGCGCTAAGTCACAAAGTTTTTATTTTTTTTAGCCACGAATTCACGAATTTTTATTTGAATTAATTCGTGAATTCGTGGCGAATAAATTAGCACAAAGAAAAATCCTTTTAATCTGCGTAATCTGTGGCAAGAAAATTTTCCTAGAAACTAATTGCCAAAGAAGTTGTCACAAAGGTATTTGTATCTGTTGGCTGATTATTTTTGGTAAAAATTTCATCTTTGCTAGATAGATTTCTGGCTTCAATTCTAAACATAACATTATCAGTAACTAAGTAATCAAAGTTAGCTGAAAATCCGTAAGTTTTAAATCCGTTTGGAGTTTCAGTTGCGATAATTACACCTTTTTCATCACTGTAATATTCTCCACGTGCTGCAAGCTGAATTTTATCAGTCGGTTTGTATTGCAGAATCAAAACAGGAGAGAACCAAACATCATATTTTTCGCTTCCTTTAGCCGATTGCTGAGAACCAATATCAAAACCAGTTGTCAAATTCACTTTTTCTGCTACTTTAAATTGTCCATAAAAATTATTGAAGTAACGCCACTTTTTATCAATATCGGGCTGTTCATTTCCAATATACGTACTCCAATTCAAAATCACTCTGTCCGAAGGTTTGTATGTAACCTGCGTTCCAAAAGCAGGCGTTTGGTTTCCTTCAATTTTCTGAATTCGCTGCCAACCGTTCAAATACATGGCTGCCAAATACCATTTTCCAGAATCAGAAGTATAACCAATTTTTACTCCAGTTTCATAATAAGGAGAATTCTCTGCCAGAATGCTTCGGGTTAAATTGGCGCAATCTTTTCCAATCGCGCTTTCAAAACCAATATGCGAAGGCATTATTCCGGCATCAATCCATAAATCATGTTTTTGCGAAATCTTCACGCCAACATTCGCTTCATAAACATTCTGCAGTAAATCCTGTTCAGCCGACATATTATATTGTGCATAAGTTCCCGCCATCAGCGCCAAATTTGCTCGGACATTTCCCTTCGAATAATTCACTTTTGCCAAACCTAAATTCAGGTTCACTTCATTGCTTCGGTTATAATTATAAAAAAAGCCCGGTTTTGTATGATTCTCCGGTTTCCCGAAATCATAACTATAATAAACGTCTACATATCCAGAAAACGTAAACGGACTTTTAGATTCTTCTTGTGCATGTAAATTGCTAAAACCAAAAGCGATTAAAGCAGTAAGTATTATTTTTTTCATTTTTTGGGTATTCAATTATTTATTTAGTAGATTTTTTTAGGAGCTAATCCCGCTATCCGTTTCAATCTTTTGCTTTTTAAAGAAAAAAGCAAAAGGATTTCCACTACTATCGGGGCTAGGACATTTGGGGTAAAAAGGCGTTTTCGTTTTCGTTTTTTTCCATCTAGTTTGTCATTTCGACGGAGGAGAAATCTCCACAAGAAACTCCGTATAGAAATTCGCCAATCTTTGTTGAGCTACTTGCAGAGATCCCTCGTTCCTCGGGATGACAAACTACACGATTACTTTACGATAATAGTTGATGCCGATTCATACCTAACAGGTTTCGGAAACCTGTTAGGAAAAAAAACTTAGAATCTCAGTATCTTAGAACCTTAGCAACTTAGAGCTTTAGCGAAGCTGATCCAGCGCCACATTCAATTCCAAAACATTCACAGTTTCAGGACCAACAACAGCCGAGTTAATTTTAGATTCTACCAAAGCTTTTACTTTTGCTTCAGCCAAATTTCTTTCTTTAGCAATACGTTTCACTTGAATCAAAGCGCCTTGCGGAGAAATATTTGGATCTAAACCACTTCCTGAGGCCGTAACCATATCAGCTGGAATATCAGATTTTTTCAAATAAGGATGAACCAATAAAAGCGTATCAATTCTTTTTTGAACCAAAGCCAAATATTCAGCATTGCTTGGCCCTTTGTTGCTTCCAGCACTTCCTGCAGCGTTGTAATCTACAGCCGAAGGTCTTCCCCAGAAATAATTAGATTTATCGAACTTTTGTCCAATTTTTTGATAGCCAACAACTTTTCCGTTAACCGAAATAGTTTCTCCTTTTCCTTGGTTTGGAGCAATTTGTGCGATTCCGTAAATCGCAAGAGGATAAATAACTGCAAATAAGATTAAAGTAACGGCAGTAAGTTTTATGAGTGAAAATATAGTTTTCATTTTTTTTATTTTTAAGATTCTGAGTTGCTAAGTTTCTAAGCTGCTAAGAAAAAAAACTTAGAATCTTAGTAGCTTAGTGTCTTAGTAACTTCTATTTACATAAATAGCGCAACAACTAAATCAATTATTTTTATACCGATAAACGGAACAATCAATCCGCCTAAACCATAAATCAAAAGATTGCGTTTTAAAATGGCACTTGCCCCAATCGGACGGTATTCAACACCTTTCAATGCAAGCGGAATCAAAATCGGAATGATAATCGCATTGAAAATCACAGCCGATAAAATAGCACTTTCTGGACTGTGGAGATGCATAATATTTAAACCTTGAAGCGCAGGAATCGCAGTAATAAACAGCGCAGGAACAATGGCAAAATATTTTGCAACGTCATTGGCTATTGAGAAAGTAGTCAAAGTTCCTCTAGTCATTAAAAGCTGTTTTCCAATTTCAACAATCTCAATTAACTTGGTTGGGTCATTGTCAAGATCGACCATATTTCCAGCTTCTTTTGCAGCTTGAGTTCCGCTGTTCATGGCAACTCCAACATTTGCTTGCGCAAGGGCAGGAGCGTCGTTTGTTCCGTCTCCCATCATCGCAACCAATCTTCCTTCAGCTTGTTCTTTTCGGATATAGTTCATTTTATCCTCAGGTTTTGCTTCAGCGATAAAATCATCAACACCAGCCTTTTCAGCAATAAACTTAGCTGTAAGCGGATTATCACCCGTAACCATAACCGTTTTGATTCCCATTCGGCGTAAGCGTTCAAAACGTTCTTTCATTCCGGTTTTGATAATATCCTGTAATTCGATTACACCTTGAATTTCGTTGTTTTTGATTACTACTAAAGGCGTTCCTCCATTAGACGAAATTGAAATTACTTGTTGTGCTGTATCTTCTGGAAAAGAATTTCCAGCTTGTTGAGCAATATTCCTTGCAGCATCTTGTGCACCTTTTCTAATATTAGTTCCGTCTTTTAATACTACTCCAGAAGTTCTGGTTTCGGCAGTAAACTTGATAGTGTGCGCGATGTCAGAAGTAGTTTGTAAAAACGAGGCTTTCGTTTCACTTTTCACATCAATCATTTCACTTAACTCGAGAATACTTTTTCCTTCAGGTGTATCATCGGCAAGCGAACTCAAAACTGCTGATTTAACGAAATCATCAAAAGAAATTCCTTTTGTTGGGTAAAAATTGGTTGCTTTTCTGTTTCCAATTGTGATTGTTCCGGTTTTATCCAAAAGCAAAACATCAATATCGCCAGCAGTTTCAACAGCTTTACCAGATTTTGTAATTACGTTGGCACGTAAAGCTCTGTCCATTCCGGCAATACCAATCGCAGAAAGTAAACCTCCAATTGTTGTTGGAATTAAACACACAAACAAAGCAATAAAAGCAGCGATTGTAATAGGAGCGTTGGCATAATCGGCAAACGGTTTTAGCGTAACACAAACAATCACGAAGATTAAGGTAAAAGCCGCTAATAAAATTGTCAAAGCAATTTCGTTTGGTGTTTTCTGACGGCTCGCACCTTCAACCAAGGCAATCATTTTGTCCAAAAAGCTTTCGCCAGGTTCAGAAGTTACTTTTACTTTAATTTTATCAGACAATACTTTTGTCCCTCCAGTTACCGAAGATTTATCTCCGCCGGCTTCACGAATTACTGGAGCACTTTCTCCCGTAATGGCACTTTCGTCGATTGTAGCCAAGCCTTCAATTATTTCTCCATCAGCAGCAATTAAATCGCCTGCTTCACAAATGAAAATATCATCTTTTTTTAATGTCGAAGAACTTACATTTTTTATTTCTCCGTTAGGCAGAATTTGTCTTGCCGGAGTTTCTTCTCGAGTTTTTCTTAAACTGTCAGCTTGTGCTTTTCCTCGGGCTTCGGCAATCGCTTCAGCGAAATTAGCAAACAAAAGCGTTGTAAATAAGATTAGAAAAACAATGAAATTGTAAACAAAACTTCCCTGATCGTTTGCGCCCATTAAGATCGAAACGCAAACGGCAAACATAATGGCAGTTCCGATTTCTACGGTAAACATTACCGGATTTTTTACCATCATTTTTGGATTCAGCTTCACAAAAGACTGCAATAAAGCTTCTTTTACCTGTTTGCTTTCAAATAATGATGTGGATTTATTAGTTGTCATTTTTTTATATTATTTGGTTGACTTTTTTCTAAACAATAGAAACATAGATTTTACTTTGAGATAAAGACGTTTCACTTGCATTAATACACATAGCTATGTGTTAGAAACTAGTTTCTTTTTGGTATTCTTTTTTAGTAAAGAAAAAACTATGTTTTCTATGTGTTTAAAATATTTTCAGCATTGAAAAATGAGTTGTTATTTTAAAGTAAAGAATTCTGCCAATGGACCTAAAGCCAAAGCTGGGAAGAAAGATAAAGCAGCAATAATGGCAATCACAGCAAAAATCATTATTCCAAAAATTGAGGTGTCAGTTTTTAAAGTTCCCGCACTTTCAGGAATATATTTTTTATTGGCTAATAAACCTGCAATTGCAAGAGGCCCAATAATCGGAATGAAACGGCTCAACAATAAAACAATTCCAGTTGTGATATTCCAAAACGGATTATTATCTCCCAAACCTTCAAAACCAGAACCGTTGTTGGCAGCGCTCGAAGTGTATTCGTATAACATTTCAGAGAATCCGTGATTTCCAGGATTGTTTAACCATCCTGTGGCATTTCCGCTGAACCAATATCCCATTGCGGTATCATGCGCGGCAAAATAAGAAGCTAAAGCAGTTCCGGCTAAAATCAATAACGGATGAAGAATTGCAATAAAAGCAGCAATTTTTACTTCCCGAGCTTCGATTTTCTTCCCTAAAAATTCAGGAGTTCGACCAACCATTAAACCAGAAATAAATACAGCCAGAATAATGAAAATATAGAAGTTGAGGTAACCAACACCACATCCGCCGTAAAAGGCATTGACCATCATCGCCAATAACTGCATAGCTCCAGAGACTGGCATTGCGCTATCGTGCATACTATTTACAGAACCCGTAGAAATCACTGTTGTAGCAATGCTCCAAAATCCTGAAATAGCAGGGCCAAAACGTACTTCTTTTCCTTCCATTGCTCCAGTTGTCTGTGCAATTCCCATTTTTGCAATAGCAGGATTTCCGTTGAGTTCACTAGAGATTGTTGGAATTACCAGAAGCAAAAATCCAACGGTCATGACACCAAAAATGATGAAAGAGAATTTCCTTTTGTTAAGGAAAAAACCAAGTGCAAAAATCATTGCAAACGGTACAATCATTTGTGCCCAAAGTTCAACGGCATTAGTCAAATAAGTGGGATTTTCTAACGGATGCGCTGAGTTAGCTCCAAAAAATCCGCCTCCATTTGTACCGATATGTTTGATTGCCACGAACGCTGCAGCTGGTCCGCGAGAAACTTCAACTTGATCACCTTGTAATGTGGTAATAGTATCTTTTCCTTCAAATGTCATTGGAGTTCCACTGAATGTTAAAATGGCCGCTACAATGACAGAAAGCGGAAGTAAAATACGAGTACAGCTTTTAATTAAATTATTGTAAAAATTCCCTAGTTTATCTGTGGTTCTTTCACGCATAGCGGTAAAAACCATTACCGCAGCAGCGATTCCGACACCAGCCGAAACGAATTGCAGAAACATTAAAACCATTTGTGATAAGTACGAAACACCGCTTTCGCCTGAATAATGCTGTAAATCGCAATTCACTAAAAACGAAATGGCAGTATTAAAAGCCAAATCGGGAGTCATTGACGGATTATTGTCTGGATTTAAAGGCAAAGAGCCCTGAAAAAGCAAAACAAAGAAGCAGAGAAAGAACCAAAGCATATTGATGCTTAAAAGTGCTTTTAAGTGTTGTTTCCAGTTCATTTCTTCAGTTGGATTTATACCGCTGATTTTAAAAATAAATTTTTCAATTGGATTGAAAATCGGGTCAAGAAGTGTTTTGTTTCCCAAGAAAACTTTAGCAATATATTTCCCTAACGGAATGGCTAAAACAATGGTAAGAATAAAAATACCTATGACACCTAGTATTTCTGTGTTCATATTTTATTTGTTAGAAATTATTTAATTTTTGGGTTCTTATAAAAATAGCATCAGAACGATAAAGGCTAATGTCCATCCTGCACACGCATATAGTAATGGCAGATTTTTATTTTTATAATTTGACTTTTTCATTTTTAGAATTTTTCAGGTTTGATTAATACATAAATCAAATACACGAAAACGGCGATTGAAATAATAAATAGTGCAGTCATGATTTAGATTTTTTCAAAGAATTCAACTGATAGAAAACAAATCGCAAACAGTAAAATTGCTAAAGCGAGAAGAAGAATGGTGATCATAATTTATTTTAGATTTAAGATTGTAGATTTTAGTTTTTTTCGATTAAACAATTAAACGGTTAACCGATTAAACTTTATACCCCCGAAGCATTTATCTGCTTGATATATTCTGCTTTAAGTGTTTGGGGAAAAAGATGTGAAATATTGCAATGACGCATTTCCATAAAAGAAGAAACAGAGAAAACATATACATTAGAAATAGCGTTTTTAGTTTCGATGCTTCCAGTATTAAATAACCGTTCAGCAAGAGCTAAACATTTTTTAGCCCGAACGATATTGCCGCAGATAATTGATTTTTTAGTAATCTCGGCAAACCTTTCTGCTTGTTTATAGATTGAGGTAACTTGATTTTTCATGAGAAGGATTTTTTAATGTTTTCCTTCTTATGCCAAAAGATGTTCCGAAAAATGAAGTTAAGGTGTAAAGTGTTGGAAATAAAAGAAATGTAGTTTTGTGCCAAAAATCAGGCATAAAAAAAGCCTATCAAAATGATAAGCTTTTATTGAAATGATAAGATTGTTACGTTCCTGCAAGGCTTTCAAAACCTTGTAGGTATTCTGTATTAAAGTTTAGATATTTCAAAATATATTTAAACCTACAAGGGGTTTAAAACCTTGCAGGAGATTACGGCTGGATATTATATTCTTCCAATTTTCTATACAAAGTCGCAATACCAATTTCTAATAATCTTGCCGTTTCAGCCTTATTTCCTTTCGTATAATTTAAAACCTTTTGAATATGGAGTTTTTCAACACTCTGCATAGAGAAAGCTGACATTGGTTTCGGGTTATTTTCCGCTTGATGCTGCATTTCGTAAGGCAAAACATCTGAAGTTAAAATATCGCCACTGCTCAAAATAACAGATCTTTCGATAACGTTTTTTAGTTCACGAATATTTCCCGGCCAGGAATAATTTTCTAATTTCTGCAGAAAATCATCCCCAATCTGCAAGGCTTTTTTGTTCGTTTTTTCTGAAAACTGTTTAACGTAATAATTTGCCAAAAGCGGAATATCTTTAACTCTTTCTCGTAAAGATGGCAATTTGATTTCGAAAATATTCAAACGGAAATACAAATCAGAACGGAAACGATGTTCGTCGCTTTCTGTTTTTAAATCACGATGTGTAGCAGCAATTAATCTGAAATTTGATTTTTTTGGAGTTGTGTCACCTACGGGAATATATTCACTGGTTTCTAAAACACGCAATAATTTCGCCTGAAGATCGATTGGCATTTCACCAATTTCATCCAGAAACAAAGTTCCTCCGTTTGCTTCTTCAATAAAACCTTTTTTATCTTTTACAGCTCCAGTAAAAGCACCTTGTTTATGACCAAAAAGTTCACTTTCTAAAATCTCTTTGGTGAAAGTGCTACAGTTCAAAGCCACAAACGATTTTCCTGAACGATTGCTGTTTTCGTGAATTGCCTGAGCAAAAACTTCTTTTCCAGTTCCAGTTTCGCCCGTCAATAATACAGTCGAATCCGTTTTTGCGACTTTTTGTGCGAGATCAATAACTTGTTCGATTCCTTTTGACTTTCCAATGATAGTCGAAAAAGAATATTTATCATTAATTCGTTTTTCTAACTGTTGTACTTTTTTCTGCAATTGCACTTTTTCTACCGCTTTATAAAGAAGCGGAATAATTTTATCGTTATCGTCGCCTTTTACAATATAATCAAAAGCACCATTTTTCATGGCCTTAACGCCATCCGGAATATTTCCGAAAGCAGTCAGAAGAATTATTTCTGTTAAAGGAAAACTGTTTTTTATGTTTTGAAGAAAATCGACCCCGTTTCCGTCAGGAAGTTTGACATCACACAAAACAACATCAATTTCGGTTTGTTCCAGTTTTTTGAAACCCGATTTTAGATCTTTGGCTTCAAAAACTTCAAATCCTTCCGATTTTATAATTCTTGCCAGCAGACTTCTCAGTTTTTCTTCGTCGTCTATAATTAAAATTTTGTGTGTCATTTGCAGAGATGCTAAATCAAATTTTGGTATTTGATGTACAAATTTAGCTTTAAAATTAGTTCTCTTTTTTTATTCGGAACAAATTATTTTTTAAGACATAATCAGATTTAAAATATTTTTCAAAAAGAAATGTACTTTTAGATCGAAAAAGAACCACTAAAATTTATGTCAAAACAAATTCATTTTATAATAGCTTTTGTAATCTTTGGAAGTTTTAATAGTTTTTCAAATGGAATTATTCAAAAAGATTCTTCAAAAACGAAAACTATTTCCTTTAAAATTAAACTGAAATCAGAAAACAAAGTCGAAATAAAAACGTCGCCATTAAAATTCAACAAACATTTTGCTTATAGTTTTACACTTGATGATGGATATCGTTCGGCATATTTAACTGCTTTTCCATTGTTAAATGGCGGAAAAATCAGTAATCCTGATAAAAACGAATGGAAAATTGATCAGGGCGGAGACGGAACCACTTCAAAAGGACTTTTTTATTCGGACGGATTCGGGAATAAAATTCCGTTTAAACTCGCTTTAGCAATCAATGGCGGATCTATTCGTGATTTACCTGAAAACCGTGGACATCTTTCATGGTCTGAAATCAAAGAAATGTACAATGCAGGATGGGATATTTTGAATCATAGTTTTCATCATGCTACTAAACACGGAACGAATTATAAAACAGAAGTAACAGAAAATACAACTTCAATTAAACAAAATTTAGATTTTACAATGTCTCATTTTGTAGTTCCGGGTGGAGAAGGAGATGAGAAGTATTATTTGGAATATGAAAAAGAAGCTCTTAATAATGGACATTTTTCTGTAGCTTCTTATTATGGTACTGGTCCGGTTTATAAAGTGAATTCGAAAGTAAATTTGGATAAAATGATTTCGGCCAGAACTTTTGTATTGAGTTCAAAAGACACAACCAGTTTTAAAACAATGGATCGTTATTTAAAAGCCATAGATTCGATTGTAAAACAGCCAGAACCTGTTTGGTTTAACGAATTTACCCACGGAACAGGAAATACAAATCTTTGGAATTTAAGTTTACGTTTTCCGGATTTCAAATATTATATGACAACGCTTGCCGATAAATATGGTATAAAAGGAAACGATTCTATCTGGATGGCGCCGTGGCAGGAAGTTTACGAATATATTTGGTTAAGAGACAGAATTAAAATTGAATACAAACAAAACAAAAAAGAAGTAGAAGTAGCAATTATACTTCCAGAAATTCCGGAAACGTTTCGCCACAAAGACATTTCATTAAATATAGAAACTCCATCCAAATTTGAAATCGAATCACCAAAAGATTTGAACATACAAGATGATGGAAAAACAACTCATAAACAGATTTTGATTCAATTGAAATAAAAGTTTAGCCACAGATTTAAAGGATTAAAATGATTTTTTTGTTTGCGCTAAAAATTATCGCAAAGATTTATCTCAAATAAATAATCATTTTAATCCTTTAAATCTGTGGCAAAAAAACTTAATCGATCTCTTTTTCGTTGTCCTTTATAAAAGTATCGATATTCATTAAATACGGATCAATTACAATTCGCTGAGGTTTTGTTTTCAGTTTGATTTTATCTTCAAGTTTATTGTTTTTTACAGCGAAAGGATAACGGAAAAGCTTACCATTTTCATCATAAATTCCAATATCGATTGTAGAATCATTTAGTATTGGTGTACGTTTTCCAGTCGCATTTTCTCTGAATTTCTCAGAAACCGCTTTAAAAGAAACTTCGTAAAAGTCATTTTTTTTATGACTTTCAACCGAATTTATTTTAGAAGAATACGTAATAATCTGCTTAAACATTTCATTCAATTTAGGATGTAGTTTAGAATCAGCGACAGCATAAATTTCCTTTAATAAACTTTCAGCATCAGGAATCGGATTTGGGTATTTCGAATGATTTAGAAAATTTCGTAAAGCCAGATTTACTTTTTCTTCCCCAATTAAAACCCGAAGCTGATGCATAACCAGCATTCCTTTATCATAAGGTAAATGCGGCGTTTCGTAATTGGTTTTATATAAAGGAGTTTCGGGTTCATAACTGCGGCTGCTCAAATACAAATCGAGATGAATTTTTAAAGTTTCGAGCGCTTTTTCCAAACCATGTTCTTTTTCATATAACATCAATTCGGTGTATTGGGCTAAAGTTTCAGTCAAAATCCAGCTTCCTTCTTTTTGTTCCGGACTTATTTGCGAATTTCCCCACCATTCATGCGACAATTCATGAGCCGTCAATTGATTGATAACATCTTCTTTATCCTTGTTGTTGAGGTTGCTGTAAAACCCAAAATTCTCTTTCATAAAAACCGTTGACGGATATGAAGTCGCCGCAAATCCATCCGCGAAAGCAGAAACTTCCGCATAACGAATAGTTTTGTAAGGATATTTTCCAAAATTGTTTTGGCAATAATCTAAAGTGTTTTTTACATCTTGAATTAATTTTGAGACATTTCTAGAATGCCTTTTATCATAATAAACTTCAATTGAAATGCCTTTGTAATTCGTTTTTTGAATTTGATATTCGGCTGACGAAAAAGCAAATCGGAACGGAATTTTTCCGTTTGATTGATAATGAAAATAATTGCGATTGTCTTTTTTCCAGTTTCCAATTAAATTCCCAACTCCAATTGCAGTTTGATTTCCAGAAGTCGAAACAATAGCATCGTAACCAATAAAATCATTTGCAGCATTTGATTTCTCTTCCAATTTTTTCAACGGAGTCTGAGGTTTCAAATGTCTTTTCGTACGTTCTTTTTTACTGCTGATTTCATTAGAATCCTGATAACCGAAAAGCGGAAAATAACGGCTTATTCGCATAAAAGATCCATTTTCAATTATAGAATTAAAAGCAGTATGCCCTTTAAAAGGCGACCACGAAGATTCAAAACAAAAACTCATTTTCATTTTCTGTTGAGGTAACAAAGGCTTTTCCAATCGATACCAATAATGATGAAATGCGGAAACGTCGTCTAAGTTTTTAGCATTCGGAATTTCAACAGAAACAAGTTTCGAATTTTGATCTATATATAGGAGTAAACTATCAATAGGTTTTTTTGCATTATTGATTAATTCGTAAGTTCCTTTTACTTCATAACGATTTTCCTCAGGAAATAAATCTATTTTGCTTTTTACAGCAATAATCGTTGGCTGTACCAGATTAGTATATTTTTTAAACTGGCGCTCGTATTGTTCGCTCCAATTATTCTGATCTTCTTCAGTTAAATACGGATATTCAATATTCGTTTTATAAAAAAGATAACTTCCAAAACCAATAAAAAGAAGAGTTCCGAAACCCAAAATCGCTTTTTGAACACTATTAAATGAATTTCTGCGAAAGGTTTTTACAATTGAAGCATTACGTTTCCATAAAATTCCAGTCAAAGTCAAAAGTACTAAAGCCAAACCCAGATTGTAAAACATCTTAATATGAAACGGAAAAGTATAAGCTCCAAAGCCATTTAAATCAAAATATTCTCTTTTGAAAGAATCTCCAAATCGGAATAATGGATGCGAAATTCCCAGCTGTTCGCCAATTCCGGTACAAAATAAAATACAGATAAAGGCAGAAACGGCCAATCCTAAATATTTGTTTTTGACGAAAGTCTGAATCGCAATTATTAAAATCGAAATCAACAACAACGGAAATCCGAGATAATAGAACAAAGAAAGATAAAGACCAATTTCGATTGGAGCATTTGAATTGATAATCTGAAATCCGCATCCAATCAAAATACTGATACTAATGAGGAGTAACGGAATAATAAAAAGCGCCGTTAATTTTGCCATTAAAACGGTAAACTGAGAATAAGGTGCAGTATTTTCCAGCATTTCAAATCTCGAATTCTCACTTCGATTTACTAATTCATTGCTGTAAAATAAGAGAATTAAAGTCAGGATAAACGGAAGGCGATCCATTATGGTAGAAATCATCAAAGCCGTATCGGTAATTTTTTCTGCCAATCTGATTCCACCGTCAATTTCATCTGAAATCTCAATCATTAATAATCCTGAAAGTAAAATTACAATCAGTAAAAATGGAATCCCTTTTAGAACCAAATAAATATCCATTTTCAAATTGCTTTTAAAAACAGCCCAATTATGTTTTGAGGTTTTAGATTGCTGTTTTGGAATTGTGACAGAATATGTTTTTGTTTCTTTTGTGTTGTCTTTACCCAATTTTACCTTTTTAGTTTTTGATTTTCGGAATGAAAACAATTTATATGAAACAAAAATCAGAAGTAATGAAACGTTAATCCACAAGATTCGATTGAATAAAAAGTTGCCCGAAAGTGAAATCAGTTGGGTGTTTTTTTCAATTGATGTCCAATATCTCGTTTGTTCCAAAAAAGCAGCCAAACCAAACGGATCTATTTTTGCTGCCAAAGACATCGCTTTCGCGGAAGACGGAGAAGCATTTGCAAATAAAGGCGAATTAGAAAAAATCGAACCCGCTATATATAATATGTAGATTAATAAACCGCCGACATAAATAAAAAGTTTACTTCTCGTAAGCCAAGCCAAAGCTGTCAATATCGAAAGACACAGAAAAATATTTGGAATCACAATTACCAAATAAGGCCAGAGATAATTGAGAATTTTAAAAGGACCAATTTCACTTTCAGAAAGCCAAGACATTTGATGCCCAATAATCATTCCGAGGATAAACATTCCAAATGAAACTACAGCAATACTAAAAGCCGTAATAAATTTGCTTCCCAAATAATGAAACTTCGAAACAGGAGAAGAAAAGATAATAGAATCGAACTTGGATTCGTATTCTCTTAAAAAACTTTGCGCTGCCTGAAGCGTAATCGAAAATATCGTCATCAGCGAAATCAAACCAATCGCATACGTAAGCACATACGGACTATTTTTGTAAGCACCCGAAAAAGAGAAATTCGCAAAAGCGCTCACAAAAAATCCTAAAACCAAATAAATAATAAATGTGGCATAAAATGTCCAGTTTCTGGTATTGTTATGCCATTCAAATTGAATTAATTTAGAAAGCATAACTCTAATTTTTAAATTGATTTTGACCTAAAACACTGAAATAAACATCACTTAAATCTGGCGAAATCAATTCAAAACCAGAATCTGGCTGATATTCTGAGAAAACATGAATATTAATTTTTCCTGAATTTAAATGAGAAGAAATAATATTGAAGTTCAATTTATGATCTTCTAATTCCGATTTCTGAATTGCCTTCGTCCAGATTTTACCTTTTAAAGTTTCGATTGTCTCATTAGGTTTTCCTTCGAGAATCAATTTCCCGTTAGAGATAATAGCCATTTTTGGACACAAGTCACGAACGTCTTCTACAATATGAGTAGATAAAACCACAATAATGCTTTCTCCAATTTCGCTCAGCAGATTATTAAATCGGTTTCTTTCTTCCGGATCCAATCCAGCTGTTGGCTCATCCACAATAATAATCTTCGGATTTCCCAGTAAAGCCTGAGCAATTCCAAAACGCTGACGCATTCCACCAGAGAAAGAATGAACCGCTTTGTCTTTATGCTGTAATAAATTGGTTTGCTGCAGCAAATACAAAATCTGATCGTGTCGTTCCTTTTTATTAATAATTCCTTTCAAAATGGCCAAATGATCGAGTAGACGATAAGCAGAAATTTTAGGATAAACACCAAATTCCTGAGGAAGATATCCTAGATTTTCTCTGATAAACATTGGATTTTCGAGAATATTAATTCCGTTAAACTCGATAATTCCCGAAGTGGGTTCCTGCAAAGCTGCAATGGTTCGCATTAAAGTCGATTTTCCGGCGCCATTTGGTCCAAGCAAGCCAAACATTCCGTTTGAAATTTCAAGGGATAAATGGTCAATCGCTTGTGTGCCGTTCTCATACGTTTTGCTGAGATTTTTGATTGATAAACTGTTCATTTTTTGATTGATTTTTGATGATGATATAAATGATGATTTGAAATTTCTAGGCAATAAGAGTCCTGTCGGCCTCAAAAAGCCGATTTTTAGGTTCAGAAAATTTGATTTAAAAGAAAACTACTCGCTTACATATTCTAAAATATCACCAGGCTGGCAGTCTAGGATTTTGCAAATAGCTTCGAGAGTATCAAATCGAATACCTTTTGCTTTTCCAGTTTTTAGAATAGATAAATTAGCAGGTGTTATATCTAATTTCTCTGCCAATTCTTTACTCTGCATCTTGCGTTTGGCAAGCATTACATCAACATTTACAATTATTGGCATAGCTATATAAATAAGTCTTGTTCGTTTTGAAGGTTTAAACCTTGTTTAAAAATGGCAGCTAAAATATAAGCAAAAGCGCCAAGCATTCCGTGCAATATGATAAAAAGTGCCACTTCATTATCTAAAGGAACAAAGAAGAAAGCAAAAAATATAACAATACTCGGAATGAATAAATTGGATAAATAAAAGCGTTTTAAGTGCAAAACTCCATTTTGAGTAAATAATTTTGGCTGAAAGAAAATCTTAAAGACATTACTACTCAGTAAAAAGAAAAGTCCGTAAAGACTTAGCGGAGCCAAAAAATCAAAGAGAATATACGGCAGATTGTAATCGCCCAACATTACAGGATGCGTAGTAAACGGATAACAAACCTGAAAATACTTTCCGTTATCTTTAAATGTTAGAAATAACCCTGTAACTAAAGTAAAAACCGAGTAAGCGGCCAAGAAAAAATAAACTACAGCCAAGAATCGGGTAAAATAAAACAATATTCTAGAAACAATGTGAGTAGTCTTCATACAATGAAAAATTAAATTGATATTGCAAATGTATAATTAATTATTGTAAAACAATAATTAATTATTAAAAAATAGTTATTTGGAAAGAATTGAGAATATTATAATTCTATTAACATTAGAAAACAAAAGGCATTCGCATAAATGGCTTAATTTTGCATTTTAGCCTTAAATTATATGAAAAAACCAATTTCAGTCTCAATATTAGAGCTTGCAATTATCACCCAAGATAGTAACGCAACAGAAACATTCCAAAAAACAAAAGACATAGCGCAATTAGCCGATAGATTAGGGTACAAGAGAATCTGGCTCGCAGAACACCATAATATGGCACACGTTGCAAGTACTGCAACTGTGGTTTTAATTGGTTATGTAGCAAGTCAAACCGAAAATATCCGCGTAGGCTCTGGCGGAATCATGCTTCCAAATCATTCTCCTTTAGTAGTGGCAGAACAATTTGGAACTTTAGAAACTCTTTATCCAAACCGAATCGATTTAGGTTTAGGAAGAGCGCCGGGAACAGATCAGCCAACAGCCGAAGCCATTCGAAAAGACTTTTTTGAGCAAGCACAACGTTTTCCGCAAAATGTAAGCAAGCTTCAGGAATATTTTTCAAGCGAAAACGCCACAGGAAAAGTTCGAGCATTTCCAGCCGAAGGGCTAAATGTCCCAATCTGGATTTTAGGGTCAAGTATGGATAGCGCAGCTCTGGCAGCAGCGTACGGATTGCCTTATGCTTTTGCTGGACACTTTGCGCCAAAATTAATGATCCAAGCGTTTGAATTTTACAGAGAAAATTTCCAGCCATCAGAATATTTAGACAAGCCGAAAACAATGGCATGTGTAAATATCATTGCCGCCGATACAAATGAAGAAGCAGAATTGCTATCGACAAGTTTGTATCAAATGTTCCTAAATCTAATTAGAAATGATCGTAAAGGATTGCAACCTCCAGTTTTATCGCTAGACGATATCATGAATGAAGCAGAACGTTTCCATGTAAATCAAATGACAGCAGGAACCTTCACAGGAAACAAAGAACAGCTAGTAACCGATTTGAAAAAGTTTGTTGACTATGCCCGAATCGACGAGCTAATGGTGACAAGTCCAATCTTCGATCACCAAGCAAAACTAAAAAGCATTCAAATCACCAAAGACGTAATAGACGCTTTGAATGAATAGTACATATAATATAGTTTATAAGTTATACTTATATATATAAGAGTAAATCTCGGTTACAACCCGACAGGTTTTCAAAACCTGTCGGGTTTATTTGTATAGGTATGTTTGCAATCAAATTCCCGTTTTTCCGTAGAGATGCACTGCAGTGCGTCTTATGCTCGACATATATAAGGGTAGTTTTTGAAATTAGGTTTTTTTTAGGAGCTTTTTCCCGCTATGCGCTTCAATCTTTTGGGGCCGAACCCCGGCCCCAAAAGGATTTCCGCTCCTATCGGGGCTAGGGGTTGGGTTTTCAGATGAAGATTTTTTGTAAAGCTTGGCGTCTTTAGGGGCCGAAAAGCGGAAAAAACAGGCTTCGCGCCCTAGCGCCTTTGCGGCAAAACAGCCCGATTCCGGGGGTAACGAAGAAAAGCCTTACGTTCTGTGAAAAATATCAGAAATGTAAACTCCTTGTTATGAGAAGGTTATGGATTGGCGGGAAAAAAGATTGAAAAAAGTCTGGGAAAAGTGTTGGAAAAGCGGAAAAAGGCACTACTTTTGCACCCGCAACGGCGAAAAGCGCTCTTAGACATTCCGGCAGTCTGATCACATTTTAAGGAAAGAGATTTTCGAAAAAAAGATTGAAAAAAGCTTGCGGGAAAAGAAAAAGCTTTTTACATTTGCACCCCGCAAAACACGGAAGCTCATTGAAGGATTGGAAGAAAAACGGAAAAGATGAGGCGATAAGAAAGCTTCAAAAATTTTTCAAGTTTTTCTTGCGAGAAACAGAAAGAAGTTTTAGTTTTGCACCCGCTTTGAAACACAAGCGGAAAAAGAAAAAGACACGTTCGTAGACATATTGAATTGACAGCCGTTTTGAAAGAGATTTCAAAACAAAATAGAATAAGAGTAATGGAATCGAAAGATTTTTAAAAGAACCGATAGCAAGGCGTCGCATATACATTATTAAAATATACGATGAAGAGTTTGATCCTGGCTCAGGATGAACGCTAGCGGCAGGCTTAACACATGCAAGTCGAGGGGTAGAGTTCTTCGGAATTTGAGACCGGCGCACGGGTGCGTAACGCGTATGCAATCTGCCTTCCACAGAGGGATAGCCCAGAGAAATTTGGATTAATACCTCATAGCATAACCGGACCGCATGGTTCGGTTATTAAAGTCACAACGGTGGAAGATGAGCATGCGTCCCATTAGCTTGTTGGTAAGGTAACGGCTTACCAAGGCAACGATGGGTAGGGGTCCTGAGAGGGAGATCCCCCACACTGGTACTGAGACACGGACCAGACTCCTACGGGAGGCAGCAGTGAGGAATATTGGTCAATGGGCGCAAGCCTGAACCAGCCATGCCGCGTGCAGGATGACGGTCCTATGGATTGTAAACTGCTTTTGTACGGGAAGAAACACTCCTACGTGTAGGAGCCTGACGGTACCGTAAGAATAAGGATCGGCTAACTCCGTGCCAGCAGCCGCGGTAATACGGAGGATCCAAGCGTTATCCGGAATCATTGGGTTTAAAGGGTCTGTAGGCGGTCTTGTAAGTCAGTGGTGAAAGCCCATCGCTCAACGGTGGAACGGCCATTGATACTGCAGGACTTGAATTATTGGGAAGCAACTAGAATATGTAGTGTAGCGGTGAAATGCTTAGAGATTACATGGAATACCAATTGCGAAGGCAGGTTGCTACCAATGGATTGACGCTGATGGACGAAAGCGTGGGTAGCGAACAGGATTAGATACCCTGGTAGTCCACGCCGTAAACGATGGATACTAGCTGTTGGGGGCAACTTCAGTGGCTAAGCGAAAGTGATAAGTATCCCACCTGGGGAGTACGAACGCAAGTTTGAAACTCAAAGGAATTGACGGGGGCCCGCACAAGCGGTGGAGCATGTGGTTTAATTCGATGATACGCGAGGAACCTTACCAAGGCTTAAATGCAGACTGACCGATTTGGAAACAGATCTTTCGCAAGACAGTTTACAAGGTGCTGCATGGTTGTCGTCAGCTCGTGCCGTGAGGTGTCAGGTTAAGTCCTATAACGAGCGCAACCCCTGTTGTTAGTTGCCAGCGAGTAGTGTCGGGAACTCTAACAAGACTGCCAGTGCAAACTGTGAGGAAGGTGGGGATGACGTCAAATCATCACGGCCCTTACGCCTTGGGCTACACACGTGCTACAATGGCCGGTACAGAGAGCAGCCACCCCGCGAGGGGGAGCGAATCTATAAAGCCGGTCACAGTTCGGATCGGAGTCTGCAACTCGACTCCGTGAAGCTGGAATCGCTAGTAATCGGATATCAGCCATGATCCGGTGAATACGTTCCCGGGCCTTGTACACACCGCCCGTCAAGCCATGGAAGCTGGGGGTGCCTGAAGTCGGTGACCGCAAGGAGCTGCCTAGGGTAAAACTGGTAACTAGGGCTAAGTCGTAACAAGGTAGCCGTACCGGAAGGTGCGGCTGGAACACCTCCTTTCTAGAGCCCAAAGTGTTAGCCGGAAGGCACGCTTGGGAAATAAGATGCCTGTTTTAGGTTTTGGATCGTGAAATTGCATTACTCTTGCTGTTAATTTAAAGAAATAAACTTTTAAGTAAAAAAAAACAGAGTCTCGTAGCTCAGCTGGTTAGAGTACTACACTGATAATGTAGGGGTCGGCAGTTCGAGTCTGCCCGGGACTACTTTTTAAAGCTTGAAGAGAAGGAAATTCTAGAGTTGAAGCGTTATGAATCTTAATTCATAATTCATAATTCACAATTCATCATTAGATTTGGGGGATTAGCTCAGCTGGCTAGAGCGCCTGCCTTGCACGCAGGAGGTCAACGGTTCGACTCCGTTATTCTCCACGAAGCTGCCGTAAAAACGGTAGGTAAAAGTTCATTGACATATTGGGATAAGAAAATAATAAGAAAGTAGAAAGCGTTTTTATCGGCAATGATAAAAACAAAAAAAACGGTCTTGTTCTAACAGGCAAGATTGGTGCAATAAGCAAAATAAGGGCGCATGGGGGATGCCTAGGCTCTCAGAGGCGATGAAGGACGTGATAAGCTGCGAAAAGCTGCGGGGACGGGCACACACCGATCGATCCGCAGGTATCCGAATGGGGCAACCCGCTATATTGAAGATATAGCACACCGATAGGTGGGCAAACCCGCTGAACTGAAACATCTAAGTAGGCGGAGGAGAAGAAAACAAAAGTGATTCCGTAAGTAGTGGCGAGCGAACGCGGATTAGCCCAAACCGGCATTGTTACGGCATTGCCGGGGTTGTAGGACCGCGACATTTCATGCGCAAGGAACCGGAAGCTTCTGGAAAGGAGCGCCATAGAGGGTGACAGCCCCGTATGGGCAACGAGCGTAATGGATAGCGGCATCCTGAGTAGGGCGGGGCACGTGAAACCCTGTCTGAATTCGGCGGGACCATCCGCTAAGGCTAAATACTCCTGAGAGACCGATAGTGAACCAGTACCGTGAGGGAAAGGTGAAAAGAACCGTGAATAACGGAGTGAAATAGATCCTGAAACCATGCGCCTACAAGCGGTCGGAGCCCTTTCGTGGGGTGACGGCGTGCCTTTTGCATAATGAGCCTACGAGTTAACGCTGCTGGCAAGGATAAGTGGTTAAGCCATGGATCCGCAGCGAAAGCGAGTCTGAATAGGGCGCTTTAGTCAGTAGTGTTAGACGCGAAACCGTGTGATCTACCCATGGGCAGGTTGAAGCTGTGGTAACACACAGTGGAGGACCGAACCGGTTGACGTTGAAAAGTCTTCGGATGACCTGTGGGTAGGGGTGAAAGGCCAATCAAACTCGGAAATAGCTCGTACTCCCCGAAATGCATTTAGGTGCAGCGCTGATAATAGTTATATAGAGGTAGAGCTACTGATTGGATGCGGGGGCTTCACCGCCTACCAATTCCTGACAAACTCCGAATGCTATATAATGTTTTGCAGCAGTGAGGGCTTGGGTGCTAAGGTCCAAGTCCGAGAGGGAAAGAACCCAGACCATCAGCTAAGGTCCCCAAATATATGCTAAGTTGAAAGAACGAGGTTTGTCTGCCCAGACAGCTAGGATGTTGGCTTGGAAGCAGCCATTCATTTAAAGAGTGCGTAACAGCTCACTAGTCGAGCGGACGAGCATGGATAATAATCGGGCATAAGCATATTACCGAAGCTATGGATTTGCATGTATGTGCAAGTGGTAGGGGAGCATTCTGACAGGGCTGAAGGTGTATCGTAAGGTATGCTGGACCGGTCAGAAAAGAAAATGTAGGCATAAGTAACGATAATGCGGGCGAGAAACCCGCACACCGAAAAACTAAGGTTTCCACAGCTATGCTAATCAGCTGTGGGTTAGTCTGGACCTAAGGCGAACCCGAAAGGGACAGTCGATGGCCAACGGGTTAATATTCCCGTACTTCTTATTGCTGTGATGGGGTGACGGAGTGATGAAAGCGCCGCGAACTGACGGAATAGTTCGTTAAAGCACCTAGCTATAGGCTCTCTAGGCAAATCCGGAGAGTTTGGTGAAATGCGATAGTACTCGGAGTCTTCGGACAAAGAGATAGTGCGCCTAAGGGCTTCCAAGAAAAACCTCTAAACTTCAGGCAGTAAGAACCAGTACCGTAAACCGACACAGGTAGTTGAGGAGAGAATCCTAAGGTGCTCGAGAGATTCATGGCTAAGGAATTAGGCAAAATAGACCTGTAACTTCGGGAGAAAGGTCGCCCCGAGCAATCGGGGCCGCAGTGAAGAGGTCCAGGCGACTGTTTATCAAAAACACAGGGCTCTGCAAAATCGCAAGATGAAGTATAGGGCCTGACACCTGCCCGGTGCTGGAAGGTTAAGAGGAGATGTTATCTTCGGAGAAGCATTGAATTGAAGCCCCAGTAAACGGCGGCCGTAACTATAACGGTCCTAAGGTAGCGAAATTCCTTGTCGGGTAAGTTCCGACCTGCACGAATGGTGTAACGATCTGGACACTGTCTCAGCCATGAGCTCGGTGAAATTGTAGTAACGGTGAAGATGCCGTTTACCCGCAGTGGGACGAAAAGACCCTGTGCACCTTTACTATAGCTTAGTATTGACCTTGGATAAATGATGTGTAGGATAGGTTGGAGACTGTGAAGTGGCGTCGCCAGGCGCTGTGGAGTCATTGTTGAAATACAACCCTTTGTTTATCTGAGGCCTAACCCCGTGTTGCGGGGGACAGTGCTTGGTGGGTAGTTTGACTGGGGTGGTCGCCTCCAAAAGAGTAACGGAGGCTTCTAAAGGTTCCCTCAGTACGCTTGGTAACCGTGCGTAGAGTGCAATGGCATAAGGGAGCTTGACTGAGAGACATACAGGTCGATCAGGTACGAAAGTAGAGCATAGTGATCCGGTGGTTCCGCATGGAAGGGCCATCGCTCAAAGGATAAAAGGTACGCCGGGGATAACAGGCTGATCTCCCCCAAGAGCTCATATCGACGGGGGGGTTTGGCACCTCGATGTCGGCTCGTCACATCCTGGGGCTGGAGAAGGTCCCAAGGGTTGGGCTGTTCGCCCATTAAAGTGGCACGCGAGCTGGGTTCAGAACGTCGTGAGACAGTTCGGTCTCTATCTACTGCGGGCGTTAGAAATTTGAGTGGATCTGATTCTAGTACGAGAGGACCGAATTGGACTAACCTCTAGTGTATCTGTTGTCCCGCCAGGGGCACCGCAGAGTAGCTACGTTGGGAAGGGATAAGCGCTGAAAGCATATAAGCGCGAAACCCACCACAAGATGAGATTTCTTTTAAGGATCGTGGAAGATGACCACGTTGATAGGCTACAGATGTAAAGGCAGTAATGTCACAGTCGAGTAGTACTAATAATCCGTAAGCTTATGCACAGACTTTTCCTCCCCGCCCTGCGGGGAGGAAGGAACTTTCTTAACTAGAAAAGCTTATTTGTTTCTTTATCCCAGTATGTTAAAATATTGTCTGATTGATCATTAACAATTCACAATTGATAATTAACAGTCGGAAGCTGCTTGCAGCGAATAGCCTTAAGGTGGTTATTGCGGCGGGGCTCACCTCTTCCCATCCCGAACAGAGAAGTTAAGCCCGCCTGCGCAGATGGTACTGCAGTCATGTGGGAGAGTATGTCGTCGCCTTTCTTTTGAAAACCCCGTTTCGTTGGAAACGGGGTTTTCTGTTTTTATATGGTTTTGGAATGCTAAACTTAAACGGAAGTATAAAATCTAGTAAAAATCACTATTTATAGTGATTTAAAAGAACAAGAATAGGAGTACTTTTGTATTAAATTGTCATGTAAACGAGGTGTATCAAACTATATTTTTGGAGAATTAAATTGATGTTATCATGCAATTTTAATTTGATTAAAATCAGATTCTTATTACTTGCTCGAATAATTAGTATAAGCATTGGGGAGCTTTACTTTTGTTCGAGCTTAGTAATATAGTTTAGTCAGATATAATTTAATCAACTAAACCATTTTCGACTGCGTATTTTACAAGACCCGCCGTATTCTTAGCATTTAGTTTAGACAATAAATTACGGCGGTGCGTATTTACGGTATTTAAACTAATAAACGTTTTTTCGGCAATTTCTGCCGTATTATACTCATGTGCAATCAGCACCAGAATTTCTTTTTCTCTCGAGCTGAGTTCGGTTAAATTTGAAACCTGTTTTTCAATTCGAGAACTATTCGAAAGGTGCTTTTCTTCCAACTCTTCCGCAAAATAATTTTCTCCCGAAGCAATTGTATTAATAGCCTTTAAAAGCTCTATTTTTTCAGCATTTTTCAACAAATATCCATTCACCCCAATTCGAATTAGTCTCGAAATAACCATCACATTGCTGTGTGTGCTTACAATCAATATTTTGACATTTGGATACTGTTTTTTGAGGATTTTACTCAATTCAATTCCGTCCATTTCAGGCATGCTGATATCCAAGATAATAAAATCAACAATTCCCTTTTTAACGATTTCGAGCGCTTCAATTCCGTTTGCCGCTTTGTCAATAACGGTAATATTAGGTTCCTGTTCCAAAAGAGCAATAATTCCCTGAAGAAACATTGTATGATCGTCGGCAATAAGTAAGTTAACTGGGTTCATTCAACAAATATATTACTTGCTTTTCAATTCATCAAGGTGATTTTTCAAATCAATTCCTTTAATTTTCGGTTTAATTTTCGGTTCTGCAATCGGAATTTCTATATTAAAAATAGAACCTCTTTTTAGTTTCGAATCAATTGCAAAAGAGCCATTTAGTTTTTTGATGCGGTTCTCGAGATTAATAAAACCAATTCCTTTAGAATAGTTTTTCGTTTCAAAACCAATTCCATTATCTTCAAACATAACATTAAATATATTTTCAATATAGTTCAGCTGGATTTCCACTTCCGAAGCCTTTGCATGTTTAATCGTATTCGTTAAAAGTTCCTGGATAATTTTGAAAACCTCAATCTGAATATTTTCATCCAGTTCATTAATTTCTTTCTTCGGAAATGGAATATACGAAATCTTGATTTTGCTTGCTTCACTGATATTTTTCAAATACGATTCGAGAACTTCTAAAAAATTATTCTGGCTGAATTTCTTTGGAAGAAGTGTATGTGATAAATTTCGAACCTGCTGATACGTTTCATCCAATTGAAGACTGATTCTTTGAATAGTAGAAAAATCAGAAGCATTCAAATGATTGACTTGTAGTTTTATAGCAGCTAAATTTCCGCCAATACTATCGTGCAATTCCTGCGAAATTCGCTTTCTTTCCTTGTCTTGTCCGCTTATCGAAGCTTTTATCAGTTCTAATTCCTGTTCTTTTAGAATGCCATCAATTTTTTGTGAACTGATTTCTGCTTGTTTGATATTAAGTAAACGCTGAACTTTAAATCGCTTATAATACTGAAACAAAAGGCCCATTATCGGAATAAGTAAAACCAGAAAAGCAATAACGGTAAACCATCGCATTTTTTTCTGCTGATTGATTTCTAAAGCCTTCAATTGCTGATCTTTCTTTAAAAGAGCAATTTCATTTCTTTTTTTGTTCGATGAATTCTGAAACGCCAGAATTGTATTTTCGTTATTTTTCTTCGAAATTTCCTCTTGCAGAATCATGTTTTTTATGGCCTCTTCCTGATTGGCAAGCGTCAGTTTTCTAGCTTCGTTTTCAAACTTTAAAGTTTCGATTTCTTTTTGTTTTTGTGCCGTTTTGTATTTGACTTCTAACTCATTAATCTCTTTTATTTTCTGAAGATTATTGATAGAATCTTTTATGTGTGTCGATTTTTCAAAAAATGAATAAGCACTTTTATAATCGTCCTGAAGAATAGCGATTTTTCTCAATTCATCATAAATATAACTCTGATTTTGAAGTAGACCAAAATGAACAGATTTCTGAAGCGCTTCAGAAAATATCAGTTTAGCTTCGTTGTATTTTTTCAAAGAAATATAAGTATCTCCAATACTGCTGCGGGAAACAATAGACAGTTGGTTTAGTTCGCTTTTATCAGCAATAGCAAGTGCTTCCTGAAACATTTTTAAAGCTTCCTGAGATTTATTTTGCAGTTGATAATTCTCTCCGAGACCTAGTAAAACAATAACTCGTCCCTGATTATTATTGGTTTTTTCGCAGAGTACTTTTCCTTTTTTATAAAAAATATTGGCATTGTCGTAATCTTTCAGCTTCGAATAAATGTCTCCAATATTGATATAACTTCCTAAGATAATTTCGTTGTCATCTTTATATTCCAAACATTGTTTGAACAATTCCAGTGCATTGTCATAATCGCCCAATTCACTGTATGTTTGTGCCAAACCGTGCGTGTGGGTATAATAAAGATTTGTTTCGTTGTATTTTTGAGAAGCTTCAATACCTTTTAAGTGCCATTTTTTACTTTCATTCAGCAAACCTCTTTTTTTATAATTGATGGCCAGCAAATTATAGCCAAGTGAAAAAAGCCTGCTTTTTAATGAATCGTTTACAGCAGTATTAAATTTTAGAGCCTGGTGAGTATAATAAATAGAAGAATCTATAATGGCTCTTTTATTGAAATAATAAGCCAGAAGCAGATTAGTTCTTGCAAGAGCTCTATTGTCCGCAGTCCCTGATTTTAGAATAGAATGTGCTTTTTTGTAAGCCTTTTTCTCTTCGCCTTTATTGTACAAATCATAAAGGGCCAGTGTATTTTTATCCTCTTTAATTTTTAGAGGATTTCTGGAAACAAAATTCTTCTTTTTCGTTTCAATCTGAGCTTGCAGACCAAACGATAAAAAGATGAAAATCAATAAATATAATCTTCCTGACCAGATCGCCATACGCTTTTGGTTTGTATCCTAAATAAAAAATAGAATAGTTTTAAAGTCTTGTAAACTTGGGATTTAAGAAGCCAATTAATTCTTGGCTTGGAGGTAAAAGTACTACAAAACAATCAAAATAATATTTCTAAAAATAAAATTATTAAGCAAAGTTGTGATATTAACCGTTTTTAAAACCTTTGGTAATCAGATTTTTAAGTGTGATTAAAACTCTAAAACTTTCTTAAAATCATTTGAATGCATTTTTGGTTGTAGTAAATTAGTGAGACTACATTTAAAAAATCAAATTATGAATACGAAGATATTTTTAGCCATAGCATTGTTTATTATAACAATCTCGGCCAGCGCGCAGAAGAAAATCGAAGTAACCGAATTGCCAAAACCGGCACAGGAATTTCTGAAGAAGCATTTTAACCATACTTCGGTAGAAAAAGCTCAAAAAGATCCTGAACATGGAGAAAAAGGTTATGAAGTAAAACTGAAAGACGGAACAGAGGTGGAGTTCTGGAAAGACGGTTCGTACCGTGAAGTTGATGGCGGAGATAACCCAATTCCAACCGATTTTATTCCAGATAATATTAAGGCTTATGTAGCCAAAAATCATCCGAACGAAAAAATAACGCACATCGACTATGGACACAAAGATCTCGATGTCGATCTGACTAGTAAAATTGATTTAGAGTTTACCAAAGAAGGTAAAATTCTAAAAGACAAAAAGAACAATGTTCAAAAATAAAGGATCAGGACAGAAATTAATATTCCTAACCAACTGCTATTTATAAGACGGTTGGTTGGGAATATTTTGTCTAATCTCAGTTTTTCTAAAGAACATCTTGAGGGAAAATAGCTTATATTTACATCTTTATTTTTTATTTCATGGAAGAAAATAAACATGTAACGATTTATGACATTGCCGAGAGACTTAATCTGGCAACATCTACTATTTCACGAGCTTTAAAAGATCATCACACGATAAGTGATAAGACGATTAAGAAAGTGAAAAAAACTGCTGAAGAAATGGGTTTTGTCCCAAATACTTTAGCAGCAGGTTTACGTGGCAACAAAACTAGGACAATTGGTGTTTTGATTCCTACCGTTACACAGCCCTTTTTGTCTTCTTTAATTAGCGGAATCGAAATCACAGCTCAAAAATCGGATTATACGGTAATCATTATGCAGTCGCATGATTCGTATGAAGAAGAAGTGAATATGGCGAAATCTTTGTACTCAAATCGCGTAAGCGGCGTAATTTGTTCTCTAGCGATGGAAACTAGAGATACGGCTCATTTTCATCAGTTTTCCAACAATAATATTCCGTTGGTTTTTGTCGACAGGGTTCCAAAAGGTTATAATACTTTCAGGGTAGTAATTGACAATTATACAGCAGGTTACAAAGCAACCAAACATCTCATTGAACAAGGTTGTATTCGTATTGCACATTTTACAGCTGGTTCTGAATTAGGGAATCTGTATAACGAAAGAAAAAGAGGTTATATAGAAGCCTTAAAAGATCATAATATCGAAATTGAGGAAGAACTGATTATCAATCTAAATTCTGTTACTTACGAAGACGGTGTTAAAGCTAGTAATGCTTTATTCGATTTAAAGCCACTTCCAGACGGATTGTTTGCGCCAGGAGATATTTTGGCTGTAAGCGCTGTTCAAACTGCTAAAAAACGCGGTATTAAAGTACCCGAAGAATTCAAAGTTATTGGTTTTAATAATGATCCAATTTCGCAGATTATAGATCCGAATTTATCGACTATTACGCATCCAGCTGAAAAAATGGGAAAGGCGGCGGCTGAAATTATCATTAAAAATTTAAAATCGTCTAAAAATGACGATGCTAAAGAAATCACTTTTTTAAATACAGAAGTACTCGCAAGAGAATCTACTCAGAAATAAAGCTAAAAAATTTTTTAACATACCATAGAGCAGGATAGTTTTTATAATTATCCTGCTTTTATTTGTTATATAAATTATTTTTTTAGAAAAAAAAGTAGCTAAAATTTTTTTCTTACATAACAATCCTATATTTTTACGCAACCGATTGCAATTGTTGTTTTATTTCGAATAATATATTTTTTGAATTAAAATTTTATCAAATGCTCTAAACAAGAAATAAAATATTGTTGTTTAAAAAAAGATTTTAAAAGAATAAAATTAACCAATGACTTTACTAAGATTTGTTTTTCTGTTTTTTCTGATTTCCTTTTCAGCTTCAGCACAAAAGGATTATAAACTTTGGCTTCAGTATAATGCCGTTACCAATTCTGGAATGGCTTCAGAATACAAAAACAATATTAAAGGAATCGCAATATTAGGAAATTCTGAAACCATAAAAATTGCTGAAAAAGAACTGAAAACGGCATTTTTGACCATGTTGGGAAATATTCCTGAAATTAAATCAGAAGTAAAAGGAGAGAATAATATTATTGTAGGTTCACAGTCAAATTTAAATGCAGAAATTAAAAATGAACTGCAGTCTGATTTTGATAAAATAAATAATGAAGGTTTTATCATAAGATCTTTTTCCCTTAAGAATAAAAGACAAATTGTTATTACGGGAAAAAATGATGTTGCCGTTTTATACGGAGTTTTTAATTTCTTGAGAATACTGCAGACGAATAAATCGATTAAAAACTTAAATATTGCTGATTCTCCTAAGACCAATATCAGAATCCTAAATCACTGGGATAATCTGGACAGAACTATCGAACGTGGTTACGCTGGATTTTCTCTTTGGAACTGGCAGAAATTGCCTGATTTTATCGATCAGCGCTATATTGATTATGCCAGAGCGAATGCTTCAATCGGAATTAACGGTACGGTTTTAACGAATGTAAATGCAAACGCTTTAATTCTTACTCCGCAATATTTAGAGAAAGTAGAAGCTTTGGCCAATGTTTTCAGGCCTTACGGAATAAAAGTGTATTTAACTGCAAGATTTTCGGCGCCTATTGAAATTGGGAAGCTAAAGACTGCCGATCCAAATGATCCTGAAGTGATGAATTGGTGGAAAAACAAGTCGGCAGAAATTTATAAACGAATTCCAGATTTTGGCGGATTTTTGGTAAAAGCCAATTCAGAAGGTCAGCCAGGACCACAAAATTACGGAAGAGATCATGTCGATGGAGCCAATATGCTGGCCGATGCCGTTGCGCCTTTTGGCGGAGTAGTTATGTGGAGAGCATTTGTCTATTCTGAACATGACGCGAACGATCGTGCCAAACAGGCTTATGCTGAATTTCAGCCGTACGATGGAAAATTCAGGGAAAATGTAATTGTTCAGGTCAAAAACGGAGCCATCGATTTTCAACCACGAGAACCATTTCATCCATTATTTGGAGCAATGCCAAAAACGCCTTTAATGATGGAATTTCAAATTACACAGGAATATTTAGGTTTCAGCACGCATTTGGTTTTCCTTCCTAAATTATTTCAGGAAGTTCTGGAATCCGATACTTATCAAAAAGGAAAAGGTTCAACCGTCGCCAAAGTGATTGACGGCACTTTATATCAAAATAAACTAACAGGAATCGCAGGCGTTGCTAATATTGGAAACGACTTAAACTGGACAGGACATCCGTTTGCACAGGCCAATTGGTACGGTTTCGGAAGACTGGCATGGAATCCGTATCTGGATTCAGAAACCATTGCCGACGAATGGTTAAGAAGTACTTTTTCTAATGATGAAAACTTCATCAAACCAGTAAAAAATGTCATGATAGAATCTCGTGAAGCCGTTGTCAATTATATGACACCACTTGGTCTGCATCATATCATGGACACGGGACATCATTATGGGCCAGGACCGTGGGTTTCCAATTTATCAAGACCAGAATGGAATCCGACCTATTATCATAAAGCAGATAAAAACGGGATTGGTTTTGACAGATCGAAATCGGGAACCAATGCCGTTTCGCAATACGCACCAGAAGTCGCAAATCTCTTTGATAACTTAGAAACCTGTCCTGAAAAAGACCTTTTGTGGTTTCATCATGTTTCGTGGGATTATAAACTAAAAAATGGTCAAACGCTTTGGAATGGTCTGGCGCTAAAATATCAGGAAGGCGTAAATCAGGTCAAAGAGATGCAGGAGATTTGGAAGAAAACGGAAAAATATATCGACAGCGAACGTTTTAAAGAAGTCGAAATGTTATTGGAAATTCAGTATAAAGAAGCAAAATGGTGGCGCGATGCTTGTTTGCTGTATTTTCAGCAATTTTCAGGAAAAGAACTTCCTCCTAGTGTAGAAAAACCAACGCAGACTTTAGAGCATTTCAAATCATTAAAATTCCCTTTTGCACCGGGGAATGGATAAATAAATAATTGTAACGCGGATGATACGGATTCGCTATAGCGAAGACACGGAAAAAAGACGGATTTTTTCCATTTAAAATAAGAATAAAAAATCCGTATATATCAGCGTTTTCGCTATAGCGAATCCGTGTCATCAGCGTTCAAAAAATGTATAATAAAAATTATGAGCAAAAAAACGGCAATTGTAACCGGAGGAAATTCGGGATTAGGTTTTGCAACCGCAAAAAAACTTTGTGACAACGGAATCACAACTTATATAATCGGAAGATCAAAAGAAAAAACAGAAGAAGCCTGCAAAGAAATTGGTGAAAATGCTGTTCCTGTCATCTTTGATCTAAATAATCTAGCCGGAATTCCCGAAATGATCGCAAGTATTACGAAGAATGGGCCAGTAGATATTTTGGTTAACAATGCAGGCATCAATATGAAAAAAGAAATTCCAGATGTAACTGATGAAGATTTTCTTTCGATAATTCATACCAATTTGCTTAGTGTTTTTGCTGTAAGCCGAGAAGTGATAAAAAACATGAAAGAAAATGGAGGAGGAAGCATCATCAATATAAGTTCTATGGCATCACAATACGGAATCCCAAAAGTTATTGCGTATTCGTCAAGCAAAGGCGCAATCGAAGCCATGACTCGTGCTATGGCAGTTGAATTGGCACAGTTTGGTATTCGTGCGAATTGTATTGCTCCAGGATTCATTAAAACCAAAATGTCTTCGACGGCACTTGACAACGATCCTGAAAGAAAAAATAAAGTATTAGGAAGAACACCAATGGGGTATTTAGGAGAACCATCAGATATTGCAGACGCGGTATATTATTTCGCTTTAAGCGAATCAAAATATACTACTGGTACAGTATTGCCAGTTGATGGTGGAAATAGTATTGGTTTTTAATTGTGAAAATGTCACAAAGGCGCTAAGGCCTAAAGGTTTTCTTTAGAGTTTTTCTACCATTAAGGTATTAAGAAAATTAAGCAAAACTTTGAACTCAATCGTTATGATAAAAAGGAAATTAAGGCGTGACTTTATGGACTTAAACCTAAAGAAAAAAGGATAATTAAAGGCTTAGCTTTATGAACTTAATACCTTAATGGTAGAAAAAAAACTTTGTGCCTTAGCGCCTTAGTGGCAAAAAAAAAGAAGTATGATTAAAATGCAGCAAACCATGCGATGGTTCGGACCAAATGATAATGTTAAACTAATTGACATTAAGCAATCTGGCGCAACCGGAATCGTAACCGCATTGCATCAGATTCCTGTTGGCGAGATTTGGACGGTTGAAGAAATTCAGGAAAGACAGCTGATGATTAGAAATGAAGGGTTGGAATGGACTGTAGTTGAAAGTCTACCTGTTCATGAAGAAATCAAACGAGCTTCGGGAAATTATCAGCAATACATTGAAAATTATAAAATCAGTTTGCAAAATCTGGCAGAATGCGGAATCAAAACCATAACCTACAATTTCATGCCGATTCTGGATTGGGTGCGAACCAATCATAATTTTATAAACGAAGACAAAAGCAGAGCTTTGTTATACGATCAGGATGCTTTTACTTATTTTGATGTTTTTCTCTTGAAAAGACCAAATTCAGAAAATGATTATTCTGATGCTCAAAAAGAAAAAGCACTGCAATTTGGAAGTCAGTTATCTGAAGAAGAAAAAGCATTATTGTTTAAAAATGTTTTATTAGGACTGCCAGGAAGTACAATCAATTTTACAGCAGAACAGATTTTATCTCTTTTAGAAAATTATGCCGAAATAGATAATCAAAAATTAAGAGAAAACCTGATTTATTTCTTATCAGAAGTAACTCCAATTGCGGATAAAAATGGGCAAAAATTAGCTATTCATCCAGACGATCCGCCATTTTCGGTTTTAGGTCTTCCAAGAATTGTTTCAACAGAAGCCGATCTGAAAGCTATTTTCAGCGCCGTTCCTTCAACTGCCAACGGATTATGTTATTGCACAGGTTCATTGAGCGCTGATCCCAAAAATAATCTCGAAAAAATAATAGACGATTTTGGAGATAGAATTCATTTTTTGCATCTGAGAAACACTATCCGCGAAAGCGAAACCATTTTTAGGGAATCGGAGCATTTAAATGGAAATGTCAGAATGGAAGTTGTTATAGAGAAATTACTACTATTAATGAACGAAAGAAAAATAAGTCTTCCAATGCGCCCAGATCATGGTTTTCTTCATAAAGTGGATGAAAAAACAGAAACTTACCCTGGTTATTCTCTCACAGGAAGATTAAAAGGTTTGGCTGAATTAAGAGGTCTTGAAATGGGAATTGCTTATAAATTGAATTTGTAAAATCAAATAAAAAATATTAACTATTTAAACCCAAAGACATGAAATTTATTAAACCTTATTTATTTGCCTTTACAGCTCTAGTATCTATCAGCTGTACATCGCAGAAAGAAAATCTTACTTTAAAAGATGCCTATAAAAATGATTTTTATATAGGAACCGCTCTTGATTTAAATCAGATCAATGAAAAAAATGCAAAAGAAGATTCTCTGATCCGAAAAGAATTTAATGCGATTACGGCAGAAAATATTATGAAATCAATGTTTACCCATCCGCAGAAAGATAAATACGATTTTACTCTGGCAGATAAATTTATAGCCTATGGTGAGAAGAATAAAATGTTTATTCATGGGCATACTTTGATTTGGCACAGCCAATTAGCGCCTTGGATGGAAAAAATTGCTGATAGTACAGAGATGAAAGCGTTTATGAAAGATCATATAACAACGATAGTTTCCAAATACAAGGGAAGAATTAACTCGTGGGACGTTGTAAATGAAGCTCTAAACGAAGATGGAACCTTGAGAAAATCAGTTTTTTTGAAAACACTCGGAGAGAAATATTTGGCTGATGCTTTCAAACTCGCAGCAAAAGCCGATCCGAAAGTTGATCTATATTACAACGATTATAATATTGAAGAACCTGCAAAAAGAGCTGGAGCGATTGCCTTAATCAAGAAAATTAAAGCAGCAGGCGGAAAAATTGATGGAGTTGGAATTCAGGGGCACTGGCGATTAAATAGTCCGTCAATAGAAGAAATAGAAAAAAGCATTTTAGAATATTCGGCTTTAGGACTTAAAGTCGCTTTTACAGAATTGGATATTACCGTTTTGCCAAATCCATGGGATTTGAAAGGTGCAGATGTAAATCAGAAATTTGAAGGAAGCGAAAAAATGAATCCGTATCCAAAAGCATTGCCAGATTCTATCCAAAACAAACTTGCAGAACGTTATGCGTCGATTTTTAAATTATTTTTAAAGCATAAAGACAAAATAAGCCGTGTAACATTTTGGGGCGTTCATGATGGACAATCTTGGTTAAACGACTGGCCGATCAAAGGAAGAACCAATTATCCGCTTCCATTTGATAAAGATTTAAGACATAAAAAAGCTTATGACAGCATAATAAAGCTGAAAGAAACTAAAAAATAATACCCAAAACACGTAAATTTTGATGAATTGTCTAACAATCGGTTGTGAAATAGAAAAATACATAAATAAAGCAAACTAAATTTGCAGTATATATTTTTTTGTATAATTTTACACAACCGATTGTTTTGATTGCAATTTGCTTTTCTGTAAAGTTTTTAAAACCTTGTAGGTATGTTTGAGAAGTATTTTGAAACAATTGAAAGCCGCAAGGTTGTGGAAACCTTGCAGGACGAGAACTAACTAACCACAAAACCACCAATGAGTAACATTTCACAAAAATTATCCATCAAAGAAAAAATTGGATACAGTTTAGGAGACTTAGCAGCTAATCTAGTTTTCCAGACTTTGATGACATATCTGGCGTATTTTTACACAGATATTTACGGATTATCGCCAACAGATTCTTCCATCATCATGCTGATTGTTGGATTAATAGCAGCTTTTATTTTTAATCCGATTATTGGGGTTTTGGCAGACAGAACGAGCACCAAATGGGGAAAATTTAGACCTTGGATTTTAATAACTGCTATTCCGCTTGGAGTGGTGGCTTTATTAGCTTTTTCAACTCCTGATTTCTCCTATAAAGGAAAAGTAATCTATGCTGTTGTAACCTATACCTTGCTGTTACTTTTTTATGCAGGAAACAATTTGCCGTATTCTGCTTTAAGTGGTGTGATTACGGGAGATATGGGTGAAAGGAACAGTATGTCGTCGTATCGTTTTGTTGCGGTGATGTTTGCACAGTTTTTTGTTCAGGTTTTTATGCTTGGCATTATAAAAAGTGCTGGGAACGGAGATAAGGCTGTCGGAATCGAAAAAGTTATGACTGCTTTGGCGATTATCGGAACCATCATGCTTTTAATTACATTTTTAACCACCAAAGAAAGAATCATTCCGAAGCCAGAACAAAAATCAAGCATAAAAGAAGATTTAAGCGATTTAGTTAAAAACAGACCTTGGATAATTATGCTTTCTTTGACGACTTTGGTATTTGTGACTTTGGCGATGAAAGGCGGTTCGTATGTGTATTATTTTGAGAATTATGTAGATAAAGAGCAATTGGCCGTTTTTATCGAGCCCATTTTAGATTTTCTAACTAACATAGGATTGAACCATTTTGGGAATGATCCTGTTTCGGCAGGTTTTGGATTATTTAATGCGGGCGGAATTATCTTTATGATTGTCGGAATTACGTTGTCTAAAAATCTGGCAGATAAATACGGAAAAAGAAATGTTTTTGGTGTGTTCTTATTCATATCAACCTTATTTATTATTGCTTTTTATTTCTATCCGCCAGCGTCAATTGGATTAATATTTTTCTCTCAGATCCTGCACGGATTTTTCTACGGAATCACAATCCCAATTCTTTGGGCAATGATTGCCGACGTAGCCGATTATTCGGAATGGCTGAACAATCGCCGTGCAACTGCCATTATATTTTCTGCCATGATGGTCGGACTAAAAACAGGGTTGAGTGTTGGAGGTGCGTTAACCACTTTGTTTTTAGGGTATTTTGATTACGTTCCGAATACACCTCAACAGTCTCAAACTGCCATAAACGGAATTAAATTACTGGTGAGCATTTTTCCAGCAATTCCTTTTTTGATTGGAGCTGGATTACTGTTTTTCTATAAGATCAACAAGGAAATGGAAGTACAGATTGAAACTGAGCTTAAAGAAAGAAGAAGTTAATTATTAAAAGAAAAATATCCCTATGCCTGAAGACAGCATTGAACACATTAATTTTGAAGAAATCAATAATCAGGCTATTTCGAAGCCTTTAGTATCCCATATCTACACTGCCGATCCATCGGCGCATGTATTCAACGGGAAGATTTACATTTATCCGTCGCATGACATTGATGCTGGAATTCCGTTCAATGACAACGGCGACCATTTCGGAATGGAAGACTACCATGTTTTTTCTATGGAAGACATTTCATCGGAAGCTGTTGACAATGGCGTTGCGCTCCACGTTGATGATGTTGCCTGGGCCGAAAAGCAGATGTGGGCGCCAGATGCGGCGCATAAAAACGGAAAGTATTACTTGTATTTTCCAGCCAAACGCGCCAGCGGAATTTTCCAGATTGGCGTTGCTGTTTCAGATTCTCCCGTAGGGCCTTTTGTTCCTGAAAGAGATGCCATAAAAGGCAGCTACAGCATTGATCCTGCGGTTTTTGAAGACGAAGACGGGAAACATTACATCTATTTTGGCGGAATCTGGGGCGGACAGCTTCAGAAATACCGAAATAATAAATACGATCAGAATAATGAAGAGCCTTTGGCTGAAGAGAAAGCTCTGGGACCAATTGTAGCTTTGTTAAGAGATGATATGCTTGAGTTTGCAGAAGAGCCAAAAGAAATCAAGATTTTGGATGAAAAAGGAAATGAGATTTTGGCAGGCGATAATGCGCGCCGTTTTTTTGAAGCTTCGTGGGTTCATAAGTACAATGGAAAATACTATTTCTCGTATTCAACAGGAGACACGCATTTCATCTGTTATGCAATCGGAGACAGTCCGTATGGGCCTTTTACTTATCAGGGAAGGATTCTGAATCCGGTTATCGGGTGGACATCGCACCATTCTATTTGTGAAGTGGAAGGCGAGTGGTATTTGTTTTATCATGATTCGAGCCTTTCAAAAGGAGTGACGCATCTTCGAAGCATGAAAGTGACGAAGATAGATTATTTGGAAGACGGTTCTATTGTTACGATTGATCCGTATGGAATAAGAAGATTATTTGATTAAGATTTTTGTAAAAAATTTAAGAAAAAATACAATCGGTTGTGCTGCTTGAAGTTTTGTTTTTTATTTCTCTCAAAAGAGTTTGTCATTCCGAGGAAAGAGGAATCACACGCGGGATTCGATAAAGATTGGCTTTATTCTGTACGGAGCTTCTAGTGTGATTCCTCGTTCCTCGGAATGACAAACTGGGCGGATAAATCGGTGATAATAATCTTTGCGTTCTTCGTGTCCCCGATAACTATTTGAATCGCGAATTTTGCGGTAAATTATATTGCTGAAGCTTTTTAAAAAAAAATAATGTTACGTTCATTTCTTCTGAAACCGTTACGTGTGAGGGATAGAAGTGGAAAGCCCGGAGCCTGACGAAGGAAGTGCGAGGACTTGCAACGGATAGCCTCCCGATAGTTATCGGGACAAGCACACGCCCGAAATATTAGATTAAAAGGGCTTAAAAAAATAACAATTTTAATCTAAAAAATAATTTTTTGTAAAATATTTTTAGCTACTTTAGCATAACAGAACGGAACAGAACGGTATGCTAAAAGAAGAAGAAAAATTTGAATTTATAATCAATCACGAAAGTGATATTCCGAAGTACCAGCAGTTGGTTGACGGGATTACGAATGCTATTGCGGAAAATATTTTGCAAAAGGGAGATTTATTGCCTTCTGTTAATGTAATCTGCAAAACCTATCAGCTTTCGAGAGACACGGTTTTTAAGGCGTATTCGATTTTGAAAGACCAAAAAGTAATTGATTCTGTGCCGAATAAAGGTTATTATGTGGCAGGTGAAACAAGAAAAGTTCTTTTGGTTTTGGATACGTTTAAGGCTTATAAAGAGGTTTTGTATCATTCGTTTGTGAACAATCTGCCAGATAATGTGATTACTGATGTGCAGTTTCATCATTATAATATTGATGTTTTTAAAACGATCATCAATAACGGAATCGGGAAGTATTATAAATATGTGGTGATGAATTTTGATCACCGAGATATTGCTCCAGCGTTATCAGCAATTGCAAGCGATAAATTGCTTTTGATTGATTGGAATATTCAGGCCGATAAAACGAATAATTACATTTTTCAGGATTTCGGGAAAGCTTTTTATGAGTCTTTGACGGAGGCTGTTGATTTGTTTAAAAAGTATAAAAAGATACAATTTGTATATCCTGATTTTACGAATCATCCGTGGGAAACGGTGGAGTTTTTTAAGAAATTTTGTGCTGATTTTGGTTTTGAACACGAAGTGATTACAGATCCTAAAAAGTTCAATATTGAAAAAGGAATTGCCTACATCAGCGTAAGCGACAGGATTTTAGGGCACTTTTTAGAGCAGTGCAAAGAGAAAGATTACGAACCGGGAAAAGATGTTGGCTTTTTATCGTACAACGAAACCCCGATGAAGAAATTTATATACAAAGGAATTTCGGTTGTTTCGACCGATTTTAAAGAAATGGGAACCAAAGCAGCGGCATTTATTACGCATGACGAAGAAACGAAGTGTTATGTGCCGACAAAATTAATAATAAGAGAATCATTGTAAGTATGTATTATATCGGATATGATATTGGAAGTTCTTCTGTGAAAGCAGCAATTGTTGAAGCAGAAACGGGTAAAAAAGTAATCGTTTTGAATGAACCTCAGAACGAAATGGAAATTCTTTCGATTCACCCAGACTGGGCAGAACAAGATCCTGAAATCTGGTGGCAACACATTTGTACGGCAACTAAAAGAGCGATAAAAGAAGCAAATGTTGATGCCTCTAAAATTCAAGGAATTGGTATCTCGTACCAAATGCACGGATTGGTGATTGTTGATAACAATGGTAAAGCGCTTCGAAATTCAATTATTTGGTGCGACAGTCGTGCAGTTGAAATTGGAAATAAGGCTTTCGCTGAAATTGGAGAAGAGAAATGCATGTCGCATTTATTGAATTCGCCAGGAAATTTTACCGCTTCTAAATTGAAATGGGTTAAAGAAAATGAACCAGGAATTTACAATAAAATTGCTAAATACATGCTTCCTGGAGATTATATCGCTTTGAAATTGACAGGCGAAGTAACGACGACCAAAAATGGTTTGTCTGAAGGAATGCTTTGGGATTATAAAGAAAATAAAGTAGCCGATTGGCTTTTGGAATATTACGGAATTGATACAGGATTGACTCCGAAAATTGTAGAAAACTTTACAAATCAAGGTGTCGTTACAGAAAAAGCTGCTGCAGAATCTGGATTGCCAGCTGGAATTCCGATTGTTTATAGAGCAGGAGATCAGCCAAATAATGCACTTTCATTAAATGTATTGAATCCGGGAGAAGTGGCGGCTACGGGCGGAACTTCGGGCGTTTTTTATGCGGTTAGCGAAATGTCTTCTGGAAAAAGCACAAGAGTAAACAATTTCGTTCATGTAAACTATGAATTGGAAACGCCGAGAGTGGGTAAGCTTTTGAATATTAACGGAGCAGGAATTCAGTACAGATGGCTTCGCAATAATATGGGGAACGAAAGTTATGAGGTAATGAATGAAAAAGCTTCTAATGTTGAAATTGGATCAGAAGGCGTTGTGGTGATTCCGTTTGGGAATGGTGCCGAGCGTATGTTTAACAATAAAACTATTGGAACACACTTTTTAAACCTCAACTTAAATATTCATAACAGTGCGCATCTGTTTAGAGCATCTCTTGAAGGAATCGCTTTTTCGTTTGTGTACGGAATGGAATGTTTAAAAGATGATAATGCAACGATTAATGTCATTAGAGCTGGAAATGATAATCTTTTCCGTTCGGAGATTTTCTCGAATACGGTGGCAACTTTAATTGGTCACGAAATTGAAATTTACAATACAACAGGAGCAGTTGGCGCAGCGAGAGCGGTTGGCTTAAAAGATGGAGATTACAGCAAATTTGGAGCTAACGTAAGTGACAACGATCACGTAATGACATTTTTGCCACTTCACAATAAAGAACCTTATGAAACTGCTTATAAAAAATGGAAACAAGAATTAGAATTAATATTAACAAATAAATAAAAAAATCAAATGATAGTTTTAGGAGATAAAGAATACTACAAAGGTATTGGCCAAATTAAGTTTGAAGGAAAAGAATCTGACAATCCGTTGGCATTTAAATATTACAATCCGGACCAGGTTGTAGCTGGAAAAACAATGCGTGAGCACTTTAAATTTGCTATCGCTTACTGGCATACTTTCTGCGGACAAGGTAGCGATCCATTCGGGCCAGGGACTCAAAATTTTGCTTGGGATGCTTCATCAGATCCTTATCAAGCTGCAAAAGATAAAGCAGATGCTGCTTTTGAATTCATCAGCAAAATGGGATTCGATTATTTCTGTTTCCACGATTACGATTTGATTGCTGAAGGAGCAACTTTTGCAGAATCAGAAAAACGTTTGGCTTTTATTACAGATTACTTAAAACAGAAAAAAGCAGAATCTGGAATTAAATTGCTTTGGGGAACTTCAAACTGTTTCTCAAATCCAAGATTCATGAACGGTGCGGCTACAAATCCAGATTTTAATGTAGTGGCAAGAGCTGGAGGACAAGTAAAATTAGCGCTTGATGCAACAATCGCTTTAGGCGGAGAAAACTATGTATTCTGGGGTGGTAGAGAAGGTTATATGTCTTTATTAAACACCGATATGGGTAGAGAACTTGACCACATGGCGCAATTCTTGGCAATGTCTAGAGACTACGCAAGGGCTCAAGGTTTCAAAGGAACTTTCTTTATCGAGCCAAAACCAATGGAACCATCTAAACACCAATACGATTTCGACTCTGCAACTGCGATTGGATTCTTGAAAGAATATGGTTTAGATAAAGATTTCAAAATCAACATCGAGGTAAACCACGCTACTTTGGCACAGCATACTTTCCAACACGAATTAGAAGTGGCTGCAAAAGCTGGAATGTTAGGAAGCATCGATGCGAACAGAGGGGATTACCAAAACGGTTGGGATACAGACCAATTCCCAAATAATATCCAAGAAACTACTGAAGCTATGTTGGTTTTCTTAAAAGCTGGCGGACTACAAGGCGGTGGAGTTAATTTTGATGCGAAAATTAGAAGAAACTCAACAGATTTAGAAGATGTTTTCTTAGCGCACATTGGCGGTGCTGATACTTTTGCAAGAGCTTTATTGACTGCTGATAAAATCATCACTTCTTCTCCTTACGAGAAATTGAGAAAAGAAAGATACAGCTCATTTGATTCTGGAAAAGGAAAAGATTTTGCTGATGGCAAATTAAGCTTGAAAGATCTTTACACTATCGCTCACGAAAATGGAGAATTAAACCTTCAAAGCGGTAAACAAGAATTATTTGAAAATATCATCAACCAATATATTTAATTGGTTTAGATTTTAATATTAAACCTAACAGGTTTTAAAAACCTGTTAGGTTTCTACAAAATATTTAGTGAGACAGAAAATCTAAAAACTTTGAAAATGTGTATTAAGATTATGGCTTTTTTCTTGAGATTTGAAAAAAGTAGATTTAAGGTTTAGTTGCTATTTTTTGAAAATTAAATAGAATCAAAAGTCAGTTTGATAAAAAAATAAGAGGATATTTTTTATTGAAGGTTTTTTGAAGAGCAGAATCAATCGAAATGCACATTTTTCACTCACTAAAATTTTACTTAAGCAAAGAAATACATACAGTTTGTCATTTCGACGAAGGAGAAATCTCCGTAAGTAGCTCTACAAAGTAAATAACCAATCTTTGTCGAGTTTCTCGTGAAGATTTCTCCTTCGTCGAAATGACAGACTATGCGATTCATTCGTCGAAAAAACAATTAAAACAATTAACAAAACCAAAAAACTTATGAAATTTTTTATTGACACTGCCAATCTTCAGGACATTGAAGAAGCGCAGGCTTTAGGTGTTTTAGACGGCGTAACCACCAATCCGTCTTTAATGGCAAAAGAAGGTATTACAGGAAAAGAAAATATTTTAAACCATTATCTGGCTATTTGCAATATCGTTGACGGTGATGTTTCTGCTGAGGTAATCTCTACAGACTTTGAAGGAATGGTAAGAGAAGGTGAAGAATTAGCCGCTTTACATCCGCAAATCGTTGTAAAATTGCCTATGATTGGAGATGGTGTAAAAGCTTGTAAATATTTTTCTTCAAAAGGAATTCGCACCAATGTGACCTTAGTTTTTTCTGCTGGTCAGGCATTATTGGCTGCAAAAGCAGGAGCAACTTATGTTTCTCCATTTCTAGGAAGATTAGATGACGTTTCTACAGACGGAATGAACCTAATTGCTGAAATCAGAGAGATTTACGATAATTACGATTATCAAACTCAAATCCTTTCGGCTTCTGTAAGACACACGATGCATATTATCAATTGCGCTAAAATTGGATCCGATGTTATGACTGGACCATTATCGGCAATTAAAGGTTTGTTGAAACATCCATTGACAGATATTGGATTGAAACAGTTTGTTGAAGATGCTAAAAAAATGAATCTCTAGACTAAAATAAACTACAAATTAAAAAAGCTCTTTTCGTTCTGAAAAGAGCTTTTTTTGATAATAGGAAAGACTGTTTGAAAAAAGAACTTCTTCTGATTTTGTACGTTCAAATCCAATCATTTTATACATCTGAAGTGCTTCATCTTGTGATTTTTGAATAGGTTAAACATTATTTTAATGCATTCCCATTAATTATTTGTTAAGCACTTTTTCTGCTTTTTATAAGAGAAAGATTGTTATACCAAACAAAGTATTTCATTTTTTACGCGAAATACTACAAACCCTTATTTTTCAGTTCGTTTTTAACTTCAAATGTTAATAATATGTTTCTTTTTAGAGAGGTTTTATTAATGTAAACGTAACCTAATCGACCTACCCTCAGCTTTAATTTTGGAGACATATAAGAAGAAACCAATACTTTGTATATGCCAATTTTTAAACAGCACGATCATTATCAAGACGAAATCAGAAAAAGTGTTTTGGCTCACACTTTTGATTTGATTATTCATATCAAAATAATGAATCATGTATAAGAAGTTTACAGACGAAGAACTTGTCGAATTATTAAAATCAGGCAAGGATAAAGCTTTTGATGAACTTTATTTCCGATATCGAGATCTGCTCGTTCGATTCGTATATCTCCGAATGAAATCGATTGCCATTTCAGAAGAAATTGTGCAGGAAGTTTTTACCTCTATTTGGGAAAGACGCAAAACAATTGTAATCCAGAAAAGTTTTGCGGCGTACATCTACACTTCGGTTCGCTATATGACTTTAGATTATATAAAATCGCACGAAGTTACTGATCAATACATTCAAGAAGTTTTAAAAAAAAACACTGTTTCGCAAACCAGTTATAATGCGATCGAGGATTCTATTTATTATGACGAGTTGCAAAAAGCGGTTGACGAAGCGGCATCATTACTTCCTAAAAAATCAAAAGAGGTTTTTATTCTGAGCCGTGTAAAACAGTACACCAATAAAGAAATCGCCGAAGAATTGAATGTTTCAATCGAAACCGTAAAATATCATATTACGTACTCGCTGAAATTCATGCGTACCTATTTGGGTGAATTCAATTAAAAGTAAACTTCAGATTAAGAATCTACCTTTTTCTTAACAGAAGCGTAACCTTTTGCGCCTACCTAAAATTACAATTCCCAAGACATACTAGTATAGACATAAAGAAATTATAATGCCTGAAAATTCAAATAACGAAATCAAAAATTTTTTAGAAGGAAAGTATTCCCCAAAAGGACAAGAAATGTGGAATAAATGGTACGATCGTACAGATGATTTTTTTGATAATATGGAAATGGTTCAATCAAACCGTTCAAAACTGAAAAAGGAGTTAAGACAAATAAAGAATACGAATAAAGTTACTGCTCTTTCATACAAAAATTGGGCTGTTGCGGCTTCTTTAGTTTTCCTTGTTGGATTATCAGTGTTTTTTTACTCAATATCAAATACTGTTGAAAGCAAGGAATTTGCAGTAAAACTTGGCGAACATGCTCAAATAAAATTAAGTGACGGAACAAAAATCTGGCTAAATGCTGGAAGTGTTCTTAAATATCCGAAGGAATTTAAAGGCGATACGAGAGAAGTGTATTTGAGCGGAGAAGCTTTTTTTGATGTAGCCAAAGACAAAAAGCATCCCTTTATTATTCATACTAATAAAATGGATACCAAAGTTCTTGGAACTAGTTTTAATGTTCAAGCTTATCCTGATCAGACCACGCAAGAAGTTTCGGTTGCGACAGGAAGAGTAAACGTGAAATCAACTGTTACTGAAGAGAATGTGTATGTGACGCCAGGACAAAAAGTGGTTTTTAAATCTCGGGATAATAAGCTTCAGGCTTTTAAGGATATTCCGGTAAATACCATTTCGCTTTGGCGAAAAAATATTATGGTTTTTGAAGAAACGCCTCTTTCTGAAGTTGTGGCCACAATCAACCGTAATTATAATGTTGCAATTGAAGTCAAAAACAAGAATTTAAACGATTTAAAGATTAGCGCTTATTTTAAAGAACTGCCTGCTGATCAGGTAATTGGATTGGTGTGCAACATCATCAATGCCCAATACAAAATGGATTCTGGGGTTTACAAAATCGAATAATTCTTTAAACAATAAAAATAAAACTACGTAGCAAACTAATAAACAAAACAATTACACTAAATCTAAAAACTATGAATGAAAAACAAATGCGGTATGCCGGCATAAGGACAATGGGAACAAAATTATTCCTATTTATGACTTTGTTTTTTGCCGCACTAACAGTGCAAGCTGGGAACGTTGACATTAACAAACGAGTCACTTTAAAAGTTGATAATGAGAGTATAAAAAATATATTTCAAAAAATTGAAAATCAGGTTGATGTGCATTTTATGTACGAAAGCAGCCAAGTAAACGCCAATCAGAAATTAAGTTTAAAACTGAATAACGTAACGCTTGAACAGGCGTTGGATAAAATTTGCGGAAATGCGCTTCGATATGAGATTGTGAGCAACAATATTGTAATCAAGAAAAATCAGAAAGTTGCTTCTGCAGATCAGAATAAAATTATTGTTTCGGGAACTGTTTTTGGAGGAGACGATAATATGCCGTTGCCAGGAGTTGGAATTAAAGATAAAGGTTCAGACGCAGCAACAGCAACAGATTTTGACGGAACATTTAAATTGGAAGTAAATGCTTCTGAAGCCACGCTTATTTTTTCTTATGTGGGATATGTTACGCAAGAAGTAAAAGTAACGAGTTCACAAAATATTACTGTAAAATTGGCGGCTGATGTAAAACAGCTTCAAGAAGTTGTGGTAATGGGTTACGGAAGCGTAAAAAAGAATGAAGTTTTAGGAGCGGTTGGTTCTGTTTCTATGAAAGAAACTTCTAGCAGAACCTACAACAACGCAGCTGAATTATTGCAAGGAACAGTTGCCGGAGTTACGGTAATTAACGATGGTGGTGATCCGACTGCATCGCCGACAATCAACATTCGTGGTATTGGATCTTTGAACGCTGAAACACCTTTAATTGTTTTGGACGGAATCATTTACAGCGGTTCTTTAAATACTATTAATCCAAACGATATTGCTTCGATAAATGTCCTAAAAGATGCAGCTTCTGCAGCAATTTACGGTGCGAGAGCTTCTGGGGGAGTAATTTTAATCACTTCTAAAAAAGGAATTTCAGATAAGATTAATGTAAATGTAAACTACCAAGGAGGTTTCCAGAATGTAGCGAAAAAATTAGAGGTTTTAAACGCTGCAGAATATGCTGATGCGATGAATCTTGCAAGAGATAATGCAGGTTTGCCAAGAATTCCTGCTTTCGATCCAGCATTTGAACCAACTGCAAGAACAACAAAAACAAACTGGATGGATGAAATTTTCCGTACAGGAGAAATTCAAGATCTGTCGCTTTCGGTAAACGGAAAAACAGAAAAATCTAATTTTTTTCTTTCTGGAAGTTATAGAAAAAACGAAGGTATTTTGTTAAACACTTACGGAGAACGTTACACAGTAAGAGCAAATTCTTCTTTTAAATTGGCTGATAATTTTACAATTGGAGAAAATTTATCATACTCATTAACAGACGGGCAAACTGCAAATACTTCAAGTTCGTACACAGGAGCAATTCAAGCCGCGATTTTGTATCCGCCAAACGCAACAATTTACAGAGAAGATGGTTCGGGTCAATTTGGTGGTGTTCCAGAAAAATATGTTGGTTCTTATGGAGACGTTATCAATCCGGTGGCGTATTTGAAAAGATTAGACAATAAAAATCCTATTTCAACAATTTTGATCAATCCGTATGCAGAATGGGAAATTGTTTCTGGATTAAAAGTAAAATCGAATTGGGGATATACTAGAATTCAAGACAATGCAACAGACTTTACAGTAAAAGTTACTGAGCCAGGAAAAATATTCGATTTCAATAGATTGACGTTGAAAAACTCAACAGTTACCGATTTATTGAGCGAACAGACGATTTCTTATGAGAAATCATTTGGAAAACACAATTTGAAAGCTTTAGCTGGATATACCTATCAAGAAACAAAAAGAGATTTTTACACAGTTGAAGGAACTGGTTTTGATAACGAAGATCCATCACAGCGTTATTTATTGAATGCAAAATTAATTCAGCAGACCGCGGCAGGAAGATCAGATGAAATTATTTCTTCTTATGTGGGAAGAATTAATTACGATTTCAGTCAGAAATATTTAATCTCTGGAATTGTTCGCCGTGACGGAACTTCAAAATTATTAGAAAATAACCGTTGGAAAGTGTACCCTTCAGTTTCTGCAGGTTGGTTAATTTCTGAAGAAAATTTTATGAAAGGTATTGAGCCAATCATCAGCAATTTGAAACTTCGTGCAAGCTGGGGACAAATTGGAAACTTAGGAAACCTTGGACCATACCAATTTAGTGTGCCTTTGGTACAAACTCAGGCTTTAATTGGAGCAGTTCCGTCCATCAATTACGGTTACGCTGAAAGCGAATTATCAAACCCGAATTTAAAATGGGAAAGCTCTGAGCAGACCAATATTGGTTTAGATTTTACAATGCTAAATAATACTTTGGTTGGTTCTGTCGATGCTTATGTAAAGAAAAACAAAGACATGTTGGTTCGTGACCAATTGCCTGGAGTTTCTGGAACACCACAAGGAAGAATTGTAAACTCAGGAGATGTTGAAAATAAAGGAATCGAGGTGAGTTTAACGTACCAAAAAACTCGTGGAGAATTTAAATTTGATGTTACCGCAAACGCTGGATTCTTAAGCAATAGAATTGTTTCTATTAAAGATGATTTAAATTCATTAGAACCTTTAGGATTAAGCAGAGTTCGTAGTTTGCCATTAGCCAATATTTATCAAGTGGGGAGTCCAGTTGGAGCCTTCTATGGATATCAGACAGACGGATTATTCCAAAGTAATGAAGAGGTGAAAGCGTATGTAAACAAAAATGGTGTAATGTATCAGCCAAATGCGGTGGCTGGAGATATTAAATTCAAAGATGAAAATGGCGACGGCGTAATCAATAATAGTGATAGAGTAGTTTTAGGAAGTCCTTTCCCAAAAACAACGTATAGTTTGAATGCCAATTTCAAATACAAAGGATTTGATATGAATATTTTCTTCACGGGTGCTGCAGGAAATAGTGTTTTCAATGCCGTAAGATATACAGGTCTAAATGCTTCTTTCCCAGGTTACAATTTATTGGCAGATTCAAAAGACGCTTGGTCGCCAACAAATACCAATACCAATGTTCCAATTCTTTCGTCAACAGACAATAATAACAATTTCGGACGTATTTCTGATTTATATATTGAAGATGCTTCTTTCTTAAGATTGAAAAACGTTTCTATCGGTTACACTATAAAAGAAAGCTGGCTGAATGGAAAAGCAAAATTGAGATTCTTCATCTCTGGACAAAACTTATTTACGATTACTAATTATTCTGGAATGGATCCTGAGGTGGGACTTAAAAACTTCGGAATGGATTTAGGACGTTATCCGCTTTCTCGTATTTACATGACAGGTGTTAACGCAACTTTTTAAAAAATAAAAAACAATTAAAATGAAAAAAATAAGTCTTTTATTATTGAGTTTTGTGCTTTTGATAAGCACTTCGGCTTGCGAAAGCGAACTTGATGTTGTGCCGCAAGGAGCTCCTTCGAGCGGGAATTTCTGGAAAACGCCAGCAGATGCAAAAGCAGGAGTAAATGCAATTTATGCTTTGTATTCCGATGATAATATGTACGGTCGTGGTTTCTTTTGGCTGAATAATGCCAGCGATGATATTGGCACAAAACCAAGACAAAACGCAGAAAGAATCAAAAATTTTATCGTAGACGGATCAGAATCGGATACAAAAGATATCTGGAGAATTCACTACGAAATTATGAAACGTTGCAACGACGTGATTCGTAATATTCCAAATATTGCATTGGATGAAAAAACAAGAAACGGAATGTTGGGAGAAGCTTATTTTAATCATGCTGTAATGCATTTAGAATTAGCCTATCATTATGGAGACGATCGTGCAGGAATTCCGATTCAGGACAGAGAAAATCCGACAAATGTTTATGTGCCTCGCGCTAAAAACGTAGCCGAAAATTACGCTTACATTGCAGCAGATTTAATTAAAGCAGCCGATTTGTTGCCTTATTTTGATCAGCTAACACCAGACAATCGCGGACGCGCTCACAAAACTGCGGCTTGGGCATATTTGGTTCGTACTTATTTATATGCAAAAGATTGGGACAATGCCATCAAATATGCGAATATGATCGTGGCTAGCGGAAAACACAAATTATTAGACAATTTTGAAGATGTATTTAAAATCAGCAACAATTGGTCTTCAGAATATATTTGGTCAGTGACTTCAAGTGCCGAAAATACATCTTTAGGTTCTATTTTTCCTGGAGTTTGTCTAGAAGATAAAGGTTGGGGAGTTTACAACGGATGGGGAAATTTTTATCCGACAAAAGAATTATTTGATACTTATGCGCCAAACGATAAAAGAAGAAGCGCTACGATTTTACAAAAAGGAGACAAATTTGTTTATTTCGGAGAAACTGTAACTTTCAATGAAGGAAATCATGTTGTAAGTTCAAGTAACAGAACAGGTTATCAGTTTAAAAAATATATGGAGCCGTTCAGTTATCCAAAAACAACATCGGGCGGAGTGGATATTCGTTATGTAAATGCAAACGGAGACAAACCTTCAACAGCTTTAAATGTTCCTCTTTTACGTTATGCTGATGTGATTTTGATGTTAGCGGAAGCGAAATTAATGAAAGGTCAAAATGCAGATACAGAAATCAATATGATTCGCCACCGTGCAGGTCTTGCAGATATTTCTGGAGCTACAATGGTCGATTTGAAAAGAGAAAGAAGATGCGAACTAGCAGGCGAGTGGACAGACCGTCATTTTGATTTAGTACGCTGGGGAGACGCAAAAGAAACTTATGCAAAACCATTGCACCATTATAACGGAAGTGTTATTTATCCTGCCCGTAATTTCAATCCTGCAGTTCATCATGTGTGGCCAATACCGCCAGATGAAATCGCAGTGAGTAAAGGAGCTTTAACTCAAAACCAAGGCTGGTAATAAAAAAAAATGTTGTGTTTTTTTAGTTTTTTACGCTGCAGTCTTAGTCAGGAGACTGCAGTTGTAAAAAAAGTTTGTCATTCCGAGGAACGAGGAATCACACTCGGGATTCGACAAAGATTGGAGAAATTCTATACGGAATTTCTAGTGTGATTCCTCGTTCCTCGGAATGACAAATAGAACTTAATAAATTATAAAACTCCATTTCTAATAAAGTTACCTACGGCTTTAAAAGAATAAAACTCATTTTCGATGAAAAAAATAATCACCCTTTTTTGCCTTCAATTTTGCTTGTTTGCTCAAGCGCAAGAATACAGTTCGTCTAACATTCATTCTCATAACGATTACGAAAGCAAATTACCATTTTATGGTGCCTATTCTAATGAAACAGGAGTTATAGAAGCTGATGTTTTTTTAGTAAATAACGAATTATTTGTGGCTCATACTTCTAAAGAAATTGCTTCTCACAATACACTTAAAAGCATGTATTTGGAACCGCTTTCAAACAAATTAAAAACATTGGAAGGAAAAGCGTATCCAAGCAATAAACCTCTGATTGTAATGATTGATATAAAGTCAGATGCCGATTCGACTTTAAAAACAATTACACAGCAGCTAAAAACTTTTCCAGATATTATTTCGAATAAAAACATAAAAGTGGTTATTTCTGGAAATAGACCTTTACCGTCACTATGGAAGGAATATCCAGATTTTATTTATTTTGACGGAAGGCTGAATGAAAATTATACTCCAGATCAATTAGCGAGAGTTGAGATGATCAGCGAAGATTTGCATGAAATCACAGTTTGGAACGGAAAAGGTGTTTTGACGCAGCCAGATTCTGAAAAAATTCAGACAATTATCAAAAAAGTCCACGATCAAAACAAAAAAATAAGATTCTGGGCTACGCAAGACAACGTGAATACGTATATGACTTTGATGAATTTAAAAGTTGATTTTATCGGAACGGATAAAGTTGCCGAGCTGACTCAATTTATTAATAACATTAAAACGACATTTTACCAGAATACAGAATTTCATCAAGCGTATGTTCCTAAAAATGGTTTCAAGAATAAACGTCCAAAAAATGTTATTCTCTTAATTGGAGACGGAATGGGATTAACGCAAATTTATTCTGGTTACACCGCAAACAAAGGGCAATTGAGTTTGTTCAATATTCCAACGCAAGGATTTTCAATCACAAAAGCTTCAGATAGTTATATCACAGATTCTGCAGCAGGAGCTACGGCAATGGCTACAGGACATAAAACTAATAATCGTTTTATCAGTGTCGATGAACAAGGAAAAGCACTTCAGACAATTGCAGAACAATTGGCGAAGAAAAACTATAAAACGGCCATTATTTCTGCGGGCAATATTACAGACGCAACTCCGGCTGCATTTTATGCACATCAACCAGAAAGAAGTTTGAGCGAACCAATTGCGAACGATTTTCTTTCAAGTTCATCAGATATTTTAATTGGAGGAGGGCAGAAAGAGTTTATTTCCAGAAAAGACGGTAAAGATTTGTCTAAAACTTTAACCGAAAAAGGATATACTTTCTCTGATAAATTCTCGAGTTTAGATACCATTAAAAACAGCAAATTTGTTGTTTTAGAAGATGCAGCGGTGGTTTCTATGAAAAATGGAAGAGGAGATTTTCTAACGAAATCTTTAGCGAAAACGACCAACACTTTTTCGAAAACAAAAAATCCGTTTTTTATTATGGCTGAAGGCGCTCAAATTGATTATGGCGGACACCAGAATAATGTAGAATATGTGGTGAGAGAAATGCTTGATTTTGACAAATTGGTTGGCCAGGCAATGGAATTTGTAGATAAAAATCCGGAAACTTTGTTAATCGTAACTGCAGATCACGAAACGGGAGGATTATCTCTAATTGATGGAAGTATTGAAAAAGGTTACGTTCACGGAAGCTTCAGCACCAACGATCACACGGCAATTCCTGTTCCAGTTTTTGCTTATGGACCAGGTTCTGAAAAATTCATGGGTGTTTATCAGAATACTGCGATTTATGACAAGATTATGGAATTGATTGGTGGGAAATGATTTTTTTAAATAATTCAAATTAAAGGAGCGTCTCAAAAGATCGCTCCTTTTTAATTTAAGAAATATATCGCTCCGCTGGAGCTTTTTACTTTGTATTTTGAATTCTCAGCTATAAATATTTCGCTCTTCCAGAGCTTGAAAATGTTTTTGTAAAAGTACAGCAATGTAAAAAATATCGTTTATCTACTTTTCATATTTGATATTTGACATTTCGCTTATTTTCCTTTCAACAAATTAATGCTCACCGTTGCAGTATCAGCATCGGGAAATCTCTTAAAAATGGATTTATCCGGAAATAATCCAGCTTCGGCCGCAATCGCATTAAAAACATCAATTTCAACAATATACTGGTCAGAAAAACCGTGAGTAGCATCATAAGCCGTTGCGGGAGTTCTGCCTAAATTGCTGGCTGTAAGTTGTGGATTTATGGTATGAAGCTCTATAAGAAGCAAACCAAATTTACGCACATATGGAGACCATTTTTGAAGATGCTCCAAAAGATTATCTTCGGCCAGATTGTTGCTGATTCTTTTTCCTCTATAAGCAAACGCGCCTGTTGAGGTACTAACTCTGTTTGGATTAATATGTTTCGGTTCTTGCCAAATTCTGTTGTGATCTAGAAAAGTCCTCACATTCAGAAGATCTTTCAAGTCAATATTATAATTTTCTTTCAAATCATTGGCTAGCAAATCAGGGCGGCCAATATCGCCCCAGATTACTTTTGCCCAAATATCTGCATTTATCAAATTGGCTCTAGTTACTTTCAAGGCAGTTTGGTTATAATCAACTCCAACTATAAACAGCGGATATTCGTCGAGCATTTTCCCTCTTAAAGTCTGTCTGTCGATTACTTCAAAAATGTGCTGCAAAAAAGCGCCATTTCCGCATCCCATATCGAGAATTCCTTTTGGTTGTTCTTCGATAGGAAGATTAAAAAGCTTGATCAGAATTTCATCAACCACTTTAAAATAAGTGTCGTGAGCGCCACCGCTTCCCCAAACGTTCATTTCACGATCTACATGAAGTTCGTTTTCGCCTTCAGCTGTTCTTAAAATATCTGGATTGCCAAAAATTAACTCTTCAACTTTGGCAAAGGTTGGCAGATAAGAAACCGTAACGCCATAAGCGCTGGCTCTTTTGGCAAAAAATAAGCCTGCTTCAGTAAACTGATAATTGCCGTTTTTTTCTAGAAACCATCCCAGATGAACAAAAAAGTCCAATATCTTTTTAAAATTTTCGGGTGATTTATGAAACTCTTCGGGTCTGAAAGAAGTTTCCATAAAATACTTATGAAACATTCCGTTCATTGCCAAACGAACAATGGTTGGGCCAATCAGATAACCTTCAATATGTTTTAAAATCTGTTCTTGAATGCTGTTTTTCAACTGATCTTCTGAAGGCTCAATTCCGTACCTTTTTTTATATTTTTCAAAAATGGCATTTAGTCTTTCAAAAGGAACATCTTCAAACAAACGCGGATGAAACTGAATTGATAACTGTAACAAACTCACCACATCTTCGTAGAGATAAAACAATGAAAAAGCTGTTTTGGTTTTTTCGTTTACTGAAATCTTAATTTCCTGAGTTTTGTTATTGACTTCGTAATCCAGAAATCCTTGAGAAGCCAAAACTCTCAAACCGACATTCAGATAACCTTCATTGGCATTAAAAGCATTTGTAAGCTCAGATAATGTGAGCTGTTCTTTTTCTAAAATAAATTCTAAAACAGATTTGTTTTTGAGCGCTATTGCTACAGGAGCCGTAACTAATCCGTCAAGATGCCTAAAAATGGAACTTAAAAGTTGTGATTTATCGGTCATAATAAAAGAATGAAGATTACTTTAAAAATAGTGAATTTTTTGATTGGTTGGAATGAAAAGAATTATCGCAAAGTGACGATCCATAAAAAAAACAGCGTCAGAAGATTTTTTCCTTCTGACGCTGGGTTTAATTGCTCTAAAGTTTATTAACTTGTAGATTACATTTGTAATTCTCTAATTTGTTGAATATTAAAATATTTGCTTACCAAGTTGTTAAAGCACTTCTTTTCCAAGTATTTGTTGCTACACATATATAGACATAATCATTATCTATTCTAATGTCTCCTTTTGTTCCTACAGCTGTAGCAGAAGTTGGAGCGATGTTTGAAGTTGTTAAAGTTGGCAAGCTTGATAACAAATATTCTTTAGTTACAATAACTTTCCCTGTCGTATCTGCTGTTATTAAAGTCTTAGTCTGAGTTGGAGCCAACAATGTATTATCTGTTAGTTTTCTGATAGCAATATTACCAGATCCATCCCCTAATATCATATTATTAGTTATACTATTATCCAATGTTGTAAATCTTCCTAAAACAGTGCTATTACTTGCATAACGATTACCATTGCTTAATTTTCCTATAATAATATTTTCGTTTCCGTCTAATAAACCTGCGTTTACAGCACTTGGTATATCTGAGCCTATTAATATATTGTCATTTCCAGTTACCAAAGAGTTTCCCGCATTTGGACCTATTCCAATATTTCTTGAGTTTGAAGTATTTGTTGAAGGAGATCCTATTAAAGCTCCGTAGCCAATAGCTACATTCAATTCACCAGTAATTGATTTATGTAGTGTACCTGTACCTATTCCAATATTACCCAATCCAGTAGTATTTCCATCTAAAGCACCATAACCTAGCCCAACATTAGACTCACCTGTAGTATTTGCAGTTAAAGCAGATCTTCCTATTCCAACATTATATTTTCCCGAAGTATTAGCCACCATAGCATTAGATCCTACTGCTGTATTGTATATTCCATCAATATTGTTATTTAGGGCACTATCACCTACCGCCGTATTTCTAGTTCCAATCGTATTCTTATTTAGAGCAATATTACCTATAGCAGTATTTCTTATACCTGTAGTATTACCATTTAACGCACCGTTTCCTATTGCAGTATTAGAGGTTCCTGTCAAATTAGCACTTAACGTGTTGACTCCTAAAACGGTGTTAGCAGCCTGATTTGAACCTCCTTTACCGATTCTAATACCATTAATAGTTTTATCTACACCTCCTAATTCTTGTAAAGATGTATTATCAACAATGCCTGCAGTTGTTGCGGAAACTGGCTCAGATTCTTTTTGAAAAATATCACTAAATTCTAGTTCTCCATTTTGATTTGTTTTTAAAATTTTATCGGGCTGATTTGTTTCTAAATCAGCGACTTTTATTCTGTTATAGTTTGTGCTCATTTTAATATTGTTTATTGAAATAATTTTCTAATGCCTTTATAATTAAGACTTGTTAACTTTATAGATTTATCTAAATTATTTTTAAGATTGCATTTATTTTGAAAGGTTTAGATAAATCAAAACTCCAAATGCTAGTTGTGTATGAGCTCCAAACCATTTTTAAACCGTCAGGACTAAAATTAACAGCATGAAAATTAGATGTAGTTATTATAGTTGATAAGTCAATTGATTCAGAGGTAATTGCACCAGCTAGATCATAAGGATTTTGCAGGTTTATTTTAATAACTGATCTTTGGCCACTCAATTTCGTATATAAAATAGATTTGCCATCTGGAGTTACATAAAATCCATGTGTGCTAAAATTAAGTGTTTGAGATGGTGTCAGCGTGCTTACATCCCATGGTGTTGATAGCAGATATTTTGTAAGGGTACTACCAGTATGATTAAAGAACATTGTTCCATCTGGACTGAAAAAATTATATGATGTTGTTCCGATCGGATAATATCCTAAATAACTAATTGTGGAGACATCCCAAGCCGTTTCAAGCTGATAAATATAAATGCATTTAGATGTTGTTCCAGAAACGAAAACCTTTTTGCCATCAGGGGAAAAGTAATGACCTCTAATTTGGCTTTCTCCGTTTTGGGTCATAGTGATAGACTTGCTTAAATAGGTTGCTGTACTTACATCCCAAGGAATTGATAAGGAATATTGCGCTATCGAATCTGGTCCATTGTGTAAAGTTGTATATAACCTTGTCCCATCAGGACTGAGAGATGTATACATTTGGGTTAATAAATTGGTTTTAGTTTTTCCCCTATAGGACACAGTATTTATTTTTGACCTTCCGAAAATAGTATTTTGTAATAAAGCTCCCATAGTTATACACCTAATAATAAAACACTATTTGTATGTCCTCTTTTTGTAAAAGTGAAAATCTGTTTTTCGGTTGTTACTGATGGAGTTCCAAACAGCCATGTATGTGGCGCTGTTATTGCCCAAGTTACATTTACGCCAAGCAATGTGACTCCGTTAAAAATGAAACTTTGAGGCAATGACGCTGGAACTGTAATTGTGCAGTTGGCTGTAAAAAGTACAGTTTTTCCATGCCAACTAGAAGGAATGGTTTGACTTGCGTTTACTTCTAATTGATTTGAAATATCTTGTTTGTTTGATAAATCAATATTTCCGTCACCAAGGATTGATTCTCCATTGACTGTTTTAAAATCTAAGGCTGAGGTTATGTCACCAAACTCCAATTCTCCATTGGAGTTTGTTATTAAAATTTTATCATGCTGATTTGTTTCTAAATCAGCGACTTTTATTCTGTTATGATTTGTGCTCATTTTTTATGGTATTTATTAGTATTATTTAGCTGGCAAGCTCAACATATCTAATATTAGTAATGTCAAATTTTCTAATATTTGCCTTTATTTTTAGATCGCCATAAAAAATATCTGTAAATACAATATTAGTGTTGTAATCTCGCAAACGATACTGATTTCCAATACGTTCAAAGTAAAAAGTTGGAGGATTAGTTTTCATAATAAAGCTTTCAAGAATGCCAATATCTTTAGAATATTCAAATCCTGATGAAGCTTGGTAAGCTCTTAAGTTTGAAGTAACGTCGGCTCCATTTAAATAAACTTGCGCTGCAAATTTTACTGAATTGTCTGATGAAGATATTAATGATATGCAAGGTTCATTAGGACTGCCAATAGTTGCACCCAGAGGAGATCTTGTTAATGTAAAATAAACTCTAAAATCCTTATCACTAGGAATTGTGAAGCAAGTTGCTGAACAGGCAACATCATATAAACTTAATTTAATATCTCCAGTGATATTCAGATTAGGAGATCCATTAATAACTGTCCAGTCAGAAATTCCTGGTTTATGAATAATACCTAAGACAACTAGTAGACGTCCATTAAAAATTGTGCTGATTCCATTGTTTAGGATGATATCAAAATTTCCCTCATTTGCGCTGGTTGTAATGTTGACTATTATTTCATTGTCACTAACAAATGTTGAGTAATTTACAGTATGTCCAGATATTGAAATTGTCATATTTGGAGTAAAAAATGCGCCTTTTATTGTTAAGTTGCCGGTGGTACTTGGAAGAAAAAAAAGTGAAGCATCGGTAATATGCGGAGCGGGATAATTTGTAAAAGTGTACATCTTTAAGTTTCCATTTACATCTGTACTTAATACTTTATTGTTAGTTAAATTTCCATCGTTGCGAGTTGATGGATAATTACTCAGTTTAATATCTTTATTTAAAAAAGCTGTAATCTCAATAACATCAGAAACAGTAATAGGCGATTGGCCAATTCCAAAACTTCTGCCTCTAAGATTTATTTGAAAAACTCGCCCTGAATCAGTGGTCGTAAATTTTACGATTTCATTGGCGCCTACAGTTAAAATCGGATTTAAAGAATTAATATAGTCAACAAAACCAATAGCATTTTGAGCTTGTAAAACCGTAGACACTATAGGTTTAATTGTTGTAATTAAATTTGATAACTCTGAAAATTTATTAATTTCACTAAATTCCAATTCACCCTTGGAATTTGTAGTTAAAATCTTATTTGGTTCGTTTGTTTCTAAATCAGAAACTTTTATTCTATTGTGGTTTGTGCTCATTTTTTGATTTGTTACAAGATTATTAGTTCTTTAGGCTACTATTGTTGATGAATTGTATTGATTTAAGCTTCTTTGAAGAATATTTACTCCTGGAGAAATCAATCCATTAGTAAATAAAATTCCATTTTTTATATTCCATGTTGGCTGATTAATAGAAGGCCAATTTGTTTCATCCAGAGTAATGTATTGGTTGTCATTTTGAACTATAATGTAGTTGTTGCCTATAAAATCAGCTGTTATTTCATCATAAGTTGTTGTTGAATTTATTTCTAAGTATGAAATAAAATATCCTCCTAAAATTGTAAATGTAGAATTTGAGAATACGATTAATTTCGTCAGACTAGTTCCCTTAATTAGATTTTTAGCAGTAACAGTTGCATCTATAAACATCAAGCCAGCGTAGTTATTTCCACCTCCAATAAGTTGATCTGAATTGGGAAAACTTGCAATTCCAGTTATTCTGCATCTGCCATTACAATTAGATCTATTTATACTAATATTTGAACTTATTTGTGCATTGTCTTTAAAATTAATACTAACATTATTACCATATAAATAACTAAAGTTTGAATTTGAATAAGGTGAGACTGAAGAAATACTTCCATGATTAATATCTCCAGAAGTAAAAGCATTATTTAAAAGTAAAAATGTATCGTCGTGAGTCAAATTGTCAAAATCTAAAGTTAATTTCATAAATGTACCAACCAAATAGCTTTTACCACGAAAATTTAAATTTGTAGCTTTTATGTATATTTTTCGCCCTCCACCAGTTCCTGCAAAAATTCCATTAGTATTAGTTATTTTAATGTTTAAAGTATTACAAATTATACTTGAATTGGCAGAATTTCCTGTGCCACATTGATATGTTTCAGAAAACTCAACCAAATTACTTTTAATGTTTACAAAAGCATTATTGAAACCAATTGCTGAGAGAGTAGGTGGTGTAAAATAGATGTTTCCCACTGGTAGATCAATATTAAAATATTGACTATTTACTGTATATACATTTGCAGTTTTTACATTTATTGTGCAAGCAGCTTCACTTCTTAAATCAAATCTTTTTGTTGTTCCATTATTCATGGCAACATTAATATTAAATGATGTAGGTGAAAGAATCTGTATATATGTAGAATTAGGGTCTGCTAAAAAAGAAGTTATTGCATTATCTAAAGTTGAATAAGGTTTGTTTGGATTTTCTGGTTCAGCAGTAGAATCATTTCCTGTTGAAGAAACAAAATAAACACCCTTTACCATAGGTGAATTTTTTGTTCCGCCAGATATAACCCATGTGTCGGATTCGACTTTTGTTAGTATTCGTGATTCTCCATTTGTTATGGTCAGGGGAATATTTGTTATAAAATTAATTCCTGCTCCCACAATGTTAATTACTCCTGTTCCTCTATTTGTAATTTCTTTTTTAGTGCCGATCGGTAGTAATAAAGATGAATTGGAAGGGATGATTAATGAAACAGCAGTTGAAGAAGAAAAAACAGTTTTCTTGTTAATATTATCAATATTCAAAGTATAGGTCGTAGATGAAAAATTTTCTATATCTGTTAGCCATGTTTTAAAAATACTTTTACTCCAATCATATAATGATTTAATACTAGGGAATGCAGATGTTGAGTTTTTGTTTTCTTCAATATTCTGTACTTTATTAGATTTATCTTCTTTTAAATCTAGAGAATCCTTCAAAATTTTTCCCTGTCTAGCATCCAAAGCTTTTCCCTCTTCAGTATAATCTAATCCATTATAACTATCAGTTTTAATGCTATTAATATCACGAAACTCCAGCTCGCCACTGGAGTTTGTGCTTAAAATTTTGTCTCGCTCACTTGTTTCTAAATCGGCGACTTTTATTCTATTGTGGTTTGTGCTCATTTTTATGGTATTTTTTAAGTAGTTTTTTGAAAAAAAATAATCTTTTGGGGTATAGAAACCCCAAAAATATTATGAATTACATTTTTTATGAAGATGTACCTGTGACTGTGATCGTATTACTGTAAGGAGAAATGTATCCATTAGAATTAATTCTAATTTGATATGAATATGTCACACCATTTGATAATTTATCATGATAAAAGGTGTCTGTTGATGTTTGTAAAAGCATAGGAGTACCATTATTTATACTACGATATAATTCATAAGTTATAACTCCTGAATCAATATAATTTGGCCATTCAAGTATCATATTCTCGCCTCCATAATAGGCATGCTGTAATGTCGGTACGGTCGGATTTGTAATAGGAGCAATTGTACATACTCCCGCATTATTAGCATATATTTGAGCGTTACCCTCTAGCCAAGCAATTGCTTGATTATTTGCGTCTAATATACTTTCATTTGAAACAAATTGATTTGGATAGGCTGTAAGTGTGACATCGCTTCCCATATATCCGGCACCACAATTATTTCTAGTTACAGTTTTGGTTTGTATGGTATTATAAAAACGAGCACTTGGCGGACATTCGACTTCATCTTTAAAAGGAGCAATATAATCTGGATCCGTAACTATATTGGGTTTAGTTTCTCCAGTTGAAGTGCCATCATCTGTGTAATATCTTTCTAGTGTTTCAAAAGACTTGTATCCTGTATTTCCCATATTTTTAATAATTTATCACAACATTTGCAGTTGAGAGGTTGTTAGAATAATTAATGTACCCAATGTTGGTTACTTGGTCTATAGTTAAACGCTTTCCTTGTATTGAGACATTTTTTGAAAAATTCAGCTGTTGAACTAGCTGTCCGTTGTTATTTACAATGTCTTTGCCTACTTTCTCCATAGTTCCACCAAGGTAGGTTGTGATTTCTACATCGATATTTCCAGTGTTTTTTGAATCCCACCAGACCCCAGCCATTCTTACTTGGATATGATTTAAAGTAGAGTAATCCTCTTTTATTTTTTTGAAATTTATAAGACAGGTTTCAACACCAGTTTTATCCGTTTCATCCCCACCCCACATTGCATAAGAATTTTGAGCCAAAGCACTTGCGGGAACTTCACTGCCAAGTCCAAATCCGACCCATTTATTGTCTAAAGTACCGATACCAGTATTTATAAGACCTGTAAAAGTATCTAAGTCGACACCCGCACCTAGAGCCCATTTGTATTTAATTATCATATAATCAAAAGGGAGTAGAGTAGTTGATGGTTCTAATACACAAGATGGGTTTTCTCCTCGCCATGCAGTAGTTCTAATAGTGCAAATACCAGTATTATTGGCATAAGCTTGCGCATTTGCGTTTAACCAAGATTCTGCTTGTTGGTTTGCATCTGCAACACTTATAGTTGAAACAAATTTATTGGCAGGAGCTGTTAAAGTAACTAGATTTCCAGATGTCCCATAGGAGCAATCATTCTTTTTTACGGCTAAAGTCTTTTCAGTATTATAATAAACCAATGTTCCTTCTTCAGGAACATATTGGTCTATATAAGCAAAAGGTTTGTATGTTAAGTTTTCTTCCATATTTTTAATAAAGAATAATTATTTGATTGTTTATTCATCGAAGATTCACGATTGAGTAATCGTTACATAGGGCTTATTGGCCAAACAATAGTTGCGGTATCTTCTAAATCAGTTAAGTCTCTAAGCTCTTGTCTGTAATTCTTCCACGCTTCTTTTTTCTCTTCAGAAAGTGGCGAATCATGCATTTGTGTCCAATCACTATCCATTAAAAGCGCATTTCTTGTGGCTCTTAAGTTGGCTAAAAGCTCTTCCTTGTTTTGAATAAAAGGAGAATAAGTGTGTTTGCCATCAATTACCTTGTAATTTTTGGACAATGCCTGTTGCCATTCTTCTTCAGTTAATTCAATATGTCGCTCCGGAATATTTTGATGGATTCCTTCAACATAAAATCCTGTGTATTCTCCGTTTTCGTTGTATGTTCCTTTATACATAATTTTTATATTTTAATTTATATTAATATCCAATTGCAAACATATAGCCGTAATTTCCATCAATTACTGCAAAGTAGGATGTTGATGTAATGGAGTATACGTGATTAAAGCCTTTGTTTCCTGACGAATTTCTAATAGTAGATAAAACAACGCTTAAAGCGCGATTAGGCCACGTTAATGGAAAAGCGTAAGTAGTGGAATTATTCATTAAATAAGCCCATTGCAGTATTAATCCGTTACTGAATTTTTGATAGCCTCCAGTAGAAAGGATACTAATAAAATGTCCTGCATCGTAATCAGAACCTGGAGAAGTTGATACAGAACCGTCTGCCATTAAAAATTGACTTGAAGTTCCGCCAGTTTTAATAAAGCTTTTACCTTCAACTGGTTCTGTAAAAGTTTTATTCCCGCCAATTGTCTGAGCTGTAGTTAAATCAACATATTTAGTGTTTAATTCCAAATCAGATAAAGTAACAGTGCTTTTATACCAATAGTCAACTTCAATATTACGATTGCTTATTACAGCCGAAAATGTAATAGCGCCATTGTTATAATCTACTGTATAATCTTTACCTGTGCCTTCTCTAAGTAGCTGGCCATTTTTATAAATTCTGACACTGTCTTTTACCGGAATTTTTGTTAAAGTGATTTTATCATTATTAAAAGTTAGTTCGTCAAAATTTTCTTTGAAAGGAATAGACAAACTTCCAAGAATCGGATTCGAACCAGATCCCTCAGATTCAGTATCAAAATTTTTAGACCAGTAATTTATCTCAATATTTCGACCGCTTATAGGTTCCGAAAAAGTAAGTACACCACTGTCGTAGTTTACATTATAATCTTCAATTTCTTTTAATAATTGTCCGTTTTTATAGACTTTAGCGCTGTCTGCAATAGGAGAAGATTCCAGTTGAATAGATGATCCTGAAAAGTTATCCTGAAATTCTTTATAAGGAACATAACAATTACCTGCAATAATTCCCGCATTTTGAAACGCGGCTTTTAAAAGTGCTGGCGTGATGTAATGTTGGTTATCCGTTCCTGTTTCGACCATTTGGAAATTAGCCTTGTCATCGTCTTTATGAACGAAATTGTCAAAAATTTCGACAAAGTCAAAATGATTTGGAATATCGCCATTATTGAATTTGCCGTGAAAGTCGTTTCTACTTGTTGCCATTTTGTTTAGTTTATTTCTTTGCTTTTAAATGTTTTATTAAGTCCTGAAATAAATACCAATGATTTGATTCATTGGTATTTATTAATTTTAAAGAGTTAGGATTTTTTCGTCACTGCTGACCATGCCTGATGAGTTTTCTGAGATTGTTTTGAAATGATGATAGATTCGATTTCCATTTTCATCTTTGATAATCAATTCATCATTTTTTAATTTTGTCAGCTGAAGCGGTAAGGCAACATTTTCGAGATTTGTTGAAATTTCATGAATCTTCTCCCAATTCCCTTGACCGTTCATTTTATATAAATGATATTTACCATTATAAACCGTTTTCTCCCAGTTGAATATGACAGAAGTAATCCTTTCTCCGTTTGCCCCTGTGACAGTCCTAGATGCTTCTAAAACTGGAGATTCAGGCGAAACACTATCTACCATAACTGTTGCTGTAATTTTTGATGGCTGTGAAGGAGTATAATCAATATTTATAATTGGATTTTCTGTTGTTGATTCTGGATCTGCATATTCAATTTGTTTAGAAACAGTAATTCTGTAAAAAATACCATCACCAAATGGGACTTCTTCTAAATCTTCAAAATCATCGTAAACGGTCCAGACATTTTCAAAATCCGCAGATAGAGTATTTTCATCAATTACAATTTCTTTAGCTAGTTTCATCGTTCTGATAGCCTGAGCTTCAAGCATTGTTGCAGCACGATAGACATTAATTTTTCTGATTTTATATTCTGGCTGATACGCATTTAACTCAATCTGAACCGCAGGCTTAATTCCTAATACTTTATTTTCAAGAATTGGCATAATTCTTTTAATTTCGGGAGTTTTAGGTGGAGTAGAAGCTACTAGTCTTACAGGTCCTAAAACATCACTGAATTCTCCAAAATTCATCTTAATGTCCATTTCACGAACAGCATAGAAATAGATGTTTTGAGAATTTCCATCCAGATTAAAATCGGTAAATTGTACTCTGTTTTCGGTTTCACTTACAACCTTCATCATTGGTGCAATGTCAAAATCAGAATCAGTTGGTTTTAAAGCATTTCCATTTTTATCTTTAATGGTCTGTTTTTTATTAATAGGTACATACTTATTGTCCTTGATATGCTCATAAATTACAGGCACTTCAGTTAATGGAACAAAGGCATTGTAAATAGCTTGTTCAATAAAATATACCGCTAACATTGGATCTTTAACTTTTTTTGAAATTAAAACCTTATTTAATGATGTAATCGAAGTTATCGTTGGCTCATCTGTATCTTGTGTTTGATTATGCCATTTGATAAAATCATTAATTAGTTCTATTAATTCATCATTGTCAGGTAATGGAAACTGATAATTTTCTTCAGATTCATTTTTTGGAAAAACATCATATTGGCCTCTTGTAGCAAGTCCGTTAAAATCTAAAAAATCTACCCATCGTTTGTTGAAATCAATTTCATCATTTCCTCCCAATTTGTTCAATTCTTCACGAATTGTACTTACAGTTGTTGGTTTGTATAAAACATTCAGCAAATCTTCGTCATTAGCTCTATAATGCAATAGGCCATAAGGTTTTCGTTCCTCATTATATTTGGTCGTAAAAGTGAAAGTTGAACGATTGTAAAAATCTGGACGTGTTGCATACAAACTGCCACCAATAATCTCTTCAGGTTTTTCAGTTTTCTCGACCTTGACAGCATACATTGGACAAGGAATGCTAATTTTTGATTTGTAGCCAATAGTTGCTTTTGAATGCGTACTGATTCCAAAACTAGAATAATGTGTGCTCTCATTTTCTCTTGGCTGAATATTTTCCTTTGTAATTCCTGAAACACGATCTGCGTACAAATAAACCTTGTAACTTGGATAATAGTTTACACACTGAGAAACATAATCATTAGCGTAATTTGTTGGCTCATTTTCTTCGCGAGGACCATCTTCTGCACCTAAAATTTCATCATAGCCCTCAGCCATAGTTTGTGTGGTATAGTTGCCAAGTTTGAAATCTGGATCATCGATATACAAGACTAAATCTCCTGTTGTACCGATATTTTCGGTTTTATAAACCTTAAACTCTTTTCTCGATTTTACAGGAACAGGATTTCCTTCTTTAAAAGCGCTTTTTGTAAACAATCTCACAATACCATTTGCCCATTCTACAGAGTTTTCTTTCTCCGATTTAAATTGAAGATGCTGAGGTAAATTGAAATTTTTGAAGATGATTTTATATAATCCTAAATGTTTTTTCTGACCTTTTGGTAATGGAATCAGATCGCCTTCGTTATTTACTTTGTACTCTCCATTTTCTTGCATTTCGTACGAATCTTCAAAAACTCTTTCAATTACAGCTTTGTTCCAAACTCCTCTTGTTTTTTCGACTTGCAGATTCTCTCCGTTTTCATTGGTGTGATCAATAACTTCACGATGAATAACATTTAAATTCTCAGGATATTGAATTGTAAAATCAATTTGAGGCTGGTGCCAATTAGAAATGGTCTGCATGTTTTGCACCAGTGTACATAATCTGCTTTCAGGATATTTAATGTCTAGAATTTGTTCAGAATCGATTGTTGCATCTCCATCAGCATGAAGTTTGTCGGTTACCTCTTTTTTCAATACTTCAATTAGAGCATAATCAAAAACATCATTAGAATTTGGATCCTTTCTAAGTGTAACTTCGATATTTTGGATAATATAATTTTGATCTCCAATCGTTAAGATTCCGCCGGTAAATCTTGTTTTATTTACATTATCTAATGCAATTTTAATTTGTTGGCCACTACTGATAATTTTATACTCTTTTATTTTTACAATCGCTGTAAGGTTATTGGCTGTATCATTGTCAATAATTTCAATTTCACCATATTCCACTTCAGGAAGTCCGTCTTTGTAATACAGTTTAAAATGATCTGCCAATATTTCTTCAGCATCAGGAAAAATAGATTCCGTATCGGTTTCTGCATCTTCAACAGATATTTCTTTTGGAACAGGATAACTTAACAATTCCTGTGCAGAATAGTAATCAAACATGATTCGGACCAAAGTTTTGTCTGTTCCGGTAATCTTGCCTAATAGTTCTTGTTCTGATTGAGAAGTAAACAATAACGGATTTTCTTCTGTAACCAAAAGCGCATTCATATTGCTCGGAGGCATTAAATTATTGGCAGGTTTAATATCAGATTTAATGCTGATTTGGCGTCCAGATGTAGCTCTCGAGAAAATATTAATTCCGTATCCTTGATAGATATACGTGTTTTCACCTGTTTTTTCCTGAATAGCATTTAAAACTGATTTTCCAGACTTAGGAATGTAAATTGGAACAGTTTCAAATTCTGATTCTTTTAGATTTTGATTGACGCTTTTGTACTCAACATCATGTGATAATTCTGGATTTTTCCATATTGTTTCAGAAGCAATTTTATGATCAATTCCTAAATAAACAGGGAAAGTAAAAGTACTTCCATCATATTCTAATGATGATTTGAAAAAATCATCTTGTGATTTAGGATTTGTAGTTACAGTATCATAATCCATGATATCATCCATAAATAAACTCACAAATCGTTTCTTTCCATCAAAACTATAACCTTCAGGATCTGTAATTCTGTTATTTGGATTTTCATCCGAATCAACATTTAATCCTGGAACAATTTTGCTTAACTGCACAGGAAGAGGCATACGCTCTGTATTGATAGAAGTTGGAATACTCATTGAAAGATGTTGTACTTCTTTTCCTTCTGGATCTTCATCTAAACTTCCAAAAGTGGTATATTCTGTTAAATAAATATATTCTCCATCATAAACTTCCTCATCAAGATCTAAACAGCCTAAACCTAACATACGCGCAATATGATAATCGTTTGCAGCTATGTTTAAAAGATCTAGATAAGATATTTCAGTTAAGTTTTCAGCGTATTGTTGCACTTCTCCTTCTTTTGGGTCATTAATAGGTATCTTATCTCCAAAATGAATATCTTTTTTGGCCGTCGGATTACCTGATTTACTTAGCTCAATATATTTCAGAACAATATCTTTGATGTTTTCGTCAGTAATATCATCTTCAGCAGTTGGTCTGTTCCATTTTGCTTTATAGTTTTTAATGTTTACATATTCACCATCATTAAATTTTAACCATTTTCCGTGAACAGTGTTTAATTTTGGTTCAAGCTGTTCAAAAACTTTAAAGTCATCAGTCTCAAGGCCATATTTTCCTTTTAAAATCCAGTCTCCGTTAGCATTAGCATTAGTAATGAAATCAGAATAAAACTCAAATTGAATAGAGTTTAAAAGGCAATAATTGGCTTTAAATCGAATACTTCTTCCATTTTCAGCAACTACACGGACCTTATCGTTTAGTTGTGCTGAAGTATAGGTTTTACGGATGCTCACGTTTTTAGCAACTGCGATTTTGTTTTCAGCAACCGATAAAGTTTCCAGTTTTACACTTTTTGAAGTATTTGAAGATGAAAAATCTAATTCGGCTGCAAAGAATAAATCGGTTTTGGTTTCAATCTCAATCAAACTATTTCCATAAGCCTGCATAAAATCTACGGGATTAGTTAATGGATCAATCCTAAGTTTAATTGATTTATATTTTTTATCATCTTTAAAGTTAACATATACAGATCTTTGCGGATTTACTGTTTTATAAATCCAAAGTGCTTTTTTGTTGTCTACAACATTTGGATTTTGGGTTAAATCTACTGTTTGGCTGATTTTTGTGTAAGGTGCTCTGTAGACTTTTACAAAATCATCAGGTTTATTAAAGCTTGAATTAGAATTTTGTCCATCGTACAATTCTCCTTTTGGAAGGTGATTTTCACCTAATTTGCCAGTCAGCATCCATCGAAGATGAATTCCTTTTGTACTGTCAATTCCTCTTGAACCTGCTGCGGCGATTTGTAAATAGGCCGACTGCAGATTTGTTTTTTCTGAAGAAATATCAATGATTGATGATTCTCTCCCAACATTAAAATTAATACTTATTCCTAAAGGATTAAAAACACTGTTTAGATCTACGAGAGCTGAAAAATGACCAAGTGCTAAAGCTTTTCCTTCAATTCGAATTGGAACTTCAACTTCAGATTTCCCTGGAATTATTACCGAGTTGTCAAGCTTAAAAATAAGTCCATTTAGATTTTTTTCTTTATGAATTTTGGTTCCACCGCTTAAAGTCAGTGGAACTCTACTCTTGTTTCTTAGAACTAAAGTTCCACATGGTGTACTTACTCTTAATCCTTTTCTTAAAGAAGGATAAACTAAATTATCGTCAATAATGCTGACGTTAGAAAAACAGCCAATTTGTAAATCAGATAAGTTGGTTGCAAGTCTGTTTAATTCAATTCCTAAAGTACTGAAATCGGGAACTCTGATATAATCTGAATCTAAGGCAGAAGTCTGATCATTTTTTAAAACTGGTGTTCTTTCTAAAAAGTTTGTCAGCGGTGTTGTCAGTTCTTCAATAGTATCAAATGAGCTTGTTACTCCGTACACAAAAACTTTCGAAGTTAGATTTAACTCCGTAAAAAGATTTTTTAAATAGTCAGAATTATTGACTTGCAGACCGTCAGTAACTACAAAAACGATATCTGGAGTAACAGATAAGTTTTTGGCAACATTTAAACCAGAGGCCCAATAATCTGATTGAATGCTTTCATTGCCAAGGCCATATAAATCAATCCAATCAATAAAATCCTGATAATTACTAGAAATTTTTTTCTGGATAACGTTATCGGGCCTAACAGCGGTATCGCTGTTAGACATTCCGATTAACGAAAGTGTGATATTACTTTGTTTCTGAGAATTGATAAATAAAGATAATCCGTCGCGAATTTGCTGTGCTTCGTTTCTATTGATCGAACCTGATTCGTCGACTACAATTGCTACATAAGTTGCACAGCCCGAGAGCTGGCTTTCCTGAAGATTTATAGAACTCATTTTTTTCTTATTTTTTTAAAGATTTGTATTTTGTAATGGCAGTATCTGCGTATCAATAATGTTTGTTAAAGGACCAGTTCCGTCATTATTCCACATTCTGTATTTAAACCTGATTTTCAAGTTTTCTATTCCTGAAATGGTTTTGCTGTTATGCATAATCAAAGCTTGTGAGTAATCTTTTGAATGCAGTACACTATATCCAGATATTGGGTTTTCTGATCCATCTAAAACAGAAATCGTATCTTGAATTTCTTCCAAAGGCATTTTAGGAATATTAAAAGGCTCTGGGTTTCGAACTAAAAGTGCTATCGTTGCTCCAGTATTCGTATCAATAATTCTATTTACTTCAGTACCTTGTGCAGGATCAAGAGGAGAAAGTTTTAAGATTCCTTCGGTCGCACGATCAAACAAATGCTGATATTTTGTAGCCATTGAATCGCTCAATGCATTTGCAGAATTATCAGTTTTAGGAGCAATCAAGTAATGCAGAGCATCAATACGTTCCTGATCCAGATTAACATTCACATCATACAAGGCTTCTTTAGTTTTTTCTTCATCAACAAAATAACTCTGAACTTGTTCTTTAAAATCTTTGTAGCGTGAAGTCTGGAATCCAAATTGATGTACGAGGATATTTTTGCTTTCACTTGATATTCCTATTTGCGCACCATCAAAATAGTTATTGACTAAAACAGTATACAGTTTAGAAGGTTTTAAATTGGTTAAAGTTGTTTTGTATTTTAATGATTTTGGTTTTAAAGGTTGTCCTAACACAAGTGTGCATCGCGTCTTAGAAGGATCTTCAATAAAATTGTTTAACATTCTAACACCCAATGGAATTCTAGGATCATTATCATCAGTCCACTCTAAATCATTATCTTTTTCTATCGGTTGTGGATAGGCGATTTCTTCTTGTCCTTCTTCCAATGGTTTTATTGGATATTCAATAAGTAGATCAGTTAGCGGATCTTTGATGAAAAGATTAAGTTTTCCTTTAATCTCAGGTTTTCCAGTTCCGTATGAAGCCCAGTCTTTAAACATATGAGAAGTATATGTACTCGTAAAGAATAAAGAAATGTCACACTGTTCGTTGCCGTAGAATGAAGGTTTAGACTGTAATAAACTTCCGTCTGCATTTGGATAAGAACGGTTATAATCCAGATAGCTCCTTAATGATGTTAGCGGAGATTTAGACAATGCTGTCAATTCATTTTTCGCTGGCGGATTTTGAGGATCAATTGCTTGAGACTCCTTAACTGGGAAGTGCCCAATTGGACCAAGAGTTTTAAAACCATAATAATATTTAAATTCTATAGGATTCTTTTTATTATCATCAACCGTATCTGTTAATGTAAAATCTAAACAGTACGTTGTATTTGGCCTCCAAACCGGCTGTACTGTGGTTTCAACAGCATTTTTCATCGCTTGTAACTGCCCTGCTATAGCAGGAATATCCAAAATCGTTTGATTATGATAATACTCTTCTTTGCTAAACCAATCGACTCTCTGAATATAAGTAGTGTAATCAAGTTCTGGATCTTCAGTATTTACTAGACTTGAACAAATAATTGCATCAGTTGTAATTATCTTCGAAGTTTTAATGCTTCTTCTAAAATCTAATCCACTAATTAAACCCAATACTGTATAATTGATACTTCCGACTGTCAGAGCAGCTGTCGAAGCAGTTACAGAAACTTGCTCGGCAGGATGTAAAGAACAATTATCAAAGGCATCGCTAAACAATGAAAAATAAATGCCTTTCTCTTTTGGTTTGCTGGAAAGCATCATAATTTCATTTACAGACGGTTCATTTTGGATATGAATGATTGAAGCATCAGCAACATCTGTTTCTCTTTTAATTAATCGTGTTTGGGTTAAAGTTTCATTCAATACAAACAAATAATGCGTATTGTAAGCCAAAACAGAATGATCATTTAATGTCTGATTAGATAAATAAACAGCCGAATCAAAAATGGTGTCATTTTTTACTAATGAAAGAGTATTTCCATCGATCTGCGCCAAGGCAAACTTGCCGTTCGATAATTTAACTGAAAGCAGTGTTTTAGTATTCGCAACTATGGCATCGATAATTTCAACTACTTCAGTTGTAGAAATTACTTTTGTATCCGTTGCAGAAATTACTTTTGATACATTGTCGACATTTAAACGGATAACTTTTTTATCCTTAGTAATCAAACTGAATTCTGAATCGTTATGCTGAAGAACTTTAACTGCTTCTCCGTTAATTTTAGAACGATAAATCACAGTTCTGTCACTTCCTTTAATCCAACTGATTTGAGTTTCATTTGATAATGTATTGTTAATCCAAAGAAGGTCATTATTTGCTAATAGCAATATTTTGTTGAAACCTAAAGAATAAGTATTCAAATATTGCGTGCCTAAAATCGGATTTAGTTCTTCATCCATTTCGACAATTGCAGTTGCGGCAATAGGAGAGGAGCATCCTACAATAAAGTCAAGATCAATTGTTGCTTCTCCAATTCCTTTACATTGTTCTGCGTTTAAAGCCTGAGTTGCCAGTAAATTGCCATTTACAACCTGAAGAGAAGTGACAATTCCATTAATTAATCGCTCTCTAACAATTGTGCCATCAGAATTGACTTGTAACAAAATTGTAGTTTTAGCATTCTCTTTTGGATGGATTGTGATCACATACGAATCATTAAATTTGATTACTTGATCAAAATCATATAAAGCTCTACCATTATAACCATAATAATGAGTAAAAGTCAATGCATTTGGATTGTTTTCAGCATTAGGATTTTCATTACCAGCATCCAATTTCAGATTGGCCAATTCAGTCATTAACAAATTGTATTTGGTAATTTTTACAGGATCTGTTAATGTCATTTCACTCTCTCCTGTTAATTCGCTATACCTATTGTCAAATAATGCTGCAATTTCGTTTCTGATTTCTTTAATGCGCTTTGCATTTGCTGAAACGGGACTAATTAGAATTTTATCGATCTTTTTTCTCTGACCATCAATTTCTTCAGTATGTAAGATTATAGCATTTGAAAATTCCGCTTTCAAATAAGTTTGTTCTGAAGAAAATGCGTCCGTCTTAGTTTTACTAAAGCTTATAGGCGTATATGATACTAATTTATCACCATCGTTAAACGTGGCAGTGTAAGCTGTAATTTTTACTTCTTTTGCCTGAGTTGTAAGCCTTAATTCTGGATCAATAGCAGATTCAGGAAAAATAATTTCTAACTCGTTTTCATTTCTAAAAGACAATGATCGATTATATCCAAAAGGATTTTCATTGGTTGTAATACTCATAAAATCGCCACCTTCAAGCGTGTATTGATCTTCAATCACAGAAAGTTCTCCAATAAGTTTGAAAAACAAACCATTGATTTTATCAGCTTCGTACTGCATTGGCACATAGTAACGCTTTCCAATTTGTTTGTTAAGGAAATCCATATGCTGTTTTTCGATTTGTGTTGAAGCACAAAATAATTTTGTAGACGTAATTCCTAATTGTTCAGGAACATGCCATCCTGGTTCGGCTGCACTTAAAAACGAAAACGGATTTGTTGCTAATACTCTAATAGAATCATATTGGTCAATTGCTTTTTGCCAATGTGCCCAAGGTAATCCCTTTAATTCATTGGTTCTTTCAGTATCTTGTACAACTGCTTCAAAAGGATTATAATCTACCCATTCAGAGCCATTCCAAGATTTCAAATTGATCGATTTAATTCCATATTCGTGTTTAACTTGACGTATTGGTCTACCTGCTTTAGATGTTGCTTCAGGAGGCATCAAATCAGTATAGTTTTTGGCCTCACCAGTATATCCTCCAACTTTTTTAGCCAAATCAGCACTAGGGACTAATCCTTTAGCCGTTTTAATATCAATATAAGTATCTAAAGGAATTATCGATGTAATAAACTCTGGCCTTGGCGTACCGTCTGGAAAAAGCTTGTCTTCATCATAATCTTTTTCTCCAGCAGATTTGAAATAATCCAAAGCAAATGCCTGATTGGTTAGCATATGCACACCTTTGACATTTTCTAATGTTCTATCATCTTCTCCGTCTCCCACAGTTCCTTTAGGAAGTGGGCTGTATGGCGTACGATCAACTACTCGGTTAAGATCCCATTGCAGTTCAACGGTGAAATTTTTACGTACCCTCACAAAAGCAATCTTAACACGAACACTTAGTTCTAGTCTAGCATAAATCAAGAAAGGTTTAAATGATTCAACAGAAAATATCGTATCTAAAGCAATTTCGACATTAATAATCCAGAGTTTAATCTGAATTCCACCACCAGCACTAATGTAACCACCCATTTGAGGGCGTTTGAATGAAATTTTTCCACCTATTTCCAAATAAGCCCACAATTTGACTTTGGCAGGACCAAAACTTTTCTCCAGTTTAAAATCTAATCGGGCCCCAGCTTCAATTCCCTGAGCAGAAATCATGATGAAAGCTTTTGCTTTAAATAAGGTTAAAACTTCAGCTTCGATTGGTTTCTCTTTTGTTCCGAAATTAACATACCAAGGTTTCTGATTTTTAAAGAAAAAACCAGCTTCTAATAATGCAGTGAGTTTAAATATCTGACCGCCATCTTTTGGAATACTAAAATCTGCTCCAGTTGCTAGTTCTAATGAATCATCTCCAAAAGCAACCATAGCAAAAAATGGCGGATTACTAGGGTCATCTTCAATCAGTCCTAATCGTGAGGAAATAACATTCAACCCTGCTTCAATATAAAATAGAGTAGGCAGAGACAATAAAAGCATGGCTCTCAAAGACAATACATGCCCACCATCTGCAACTGTTCCAAAAGTGGCTCCAGCTCCAATAGAAAATGGAGAATTGTACTGCATAGAGTCTGGAGGGCCGCTGAATTTTTTAATATTGATACCCGGCTTCGGATGTTTGTAATATTTATACCATGAATCGTCTTTTGTTAACCCTACAGCTTCTTTAGTAGCGACATATCTAAATCCTAATAAACCTCTAAAGGCATTAATAGCCAAAAATCCAAGTGGAATAGGAACAGGCAGTTCAATGCTTGCGTCAATTAAAAAAGCAGGATATTTAGGCATAAAACGCATGCCAACACTTCCAGAAATTTTTGCTTTTGGCAGTTTTAAGCCAACCTCACCAATAAATTCTTTAGATTTTCCTGGTTCAGGAAGCGAAATCATACCATTGATAATAGCCATAGCCGAAGCTTCTGTTGCAGTTCCTGGAATGATTAAATCGACTTCAATAGTTTGGATTCTTAAAAAGGAATCTTTTTTAAGACCGTTTTCGGAGTTCTGATCAGTAGAGTAATAAAATTTAACCCCTTCACCACGAGCATCAACTCCAAGCGGATTGATACTGATGGCACCATCAAATCCCCAGAAATTATATTTACGGCCATTAATTTGGGTTGAACCAAAGTTGATGTTCGTAACTGCCATTTGAACTGGACCTAAATTGACCGAAAGACTGATAGGAATTGGAATAGATCCGCCCTCAACTTCAATATTTCCGTCGCTGTACACACGCAATTTTTCAACCTCAAATCCTTTCCCTTTTAATAAACTTCCCATTAAAGTTCCTTCAGGAAAAGAAACATAACAAGAAGTTCCTAAATAGTAATCTTCATCTTGTTTACCAAGTTCAAAACTGTGGAAATCAATATTAACAAGGTCAAATAGATTTGCTTTTGGTTTATTATCTTTTGGGAATGAAGCAGTAAGGTTAAAATCTCCATCATCATTTAAGTGACCTTCAAGATTGACTTTTAATGCATCTCCATTTTTTTCTGTAAGTTTTGGAATTTCTAAAGCACCTTTAATGTTAGAGCTAGTAACTTTATTTTGTTTGAAAGTAATATCAAATTTATTGAAGCCAACTTTGAATCCTTTTTTCTCAGAACCAATAGTTTTCCAAAGTGTATTATCGTAAAGTTCTGCTAGGAAATTTTGATAATCTTTTGCTTCGGTAAAAATATAAGTGGTCGAATCGTTAATAGTTGTTAACGATAATGGATAATCAAAAGCGTATGGTAAGCCTTTACTATTTAATTCTTGTAAAAAGACAAGTAAAGACGAGTAATCGGCAATTTCTTTTTTATTGGCCACACCATTTTCGTCCTTTTGGAACATGATGATGGGGTAATTAAAATTGAATTTATCGTTGAAATAACTAAAAGCACCATCTGTACTCGGTACTGTTTCCAGATAAATATTTCCAGAAAGTCCGCCTGTACCGATTAATAAATCTGATGCACCAATTTGTAGTGTTGGAGCTGTACTTCCTGGCGTTTTAGGAATATCATTAAACCATTTTGAAGGAAGAGTTACTGAAACAGCGCGAGCATAAACTCCAACGAAATCATTCGGGCGTCCGTCAGCATCGGCTTCTGGGATATTGGTTTTCTTGCTTAAATCGACTTTTAAAGTGTCTAATTGAAGAAGTAAACCCGTATTGCCAATCATGGCTGTTTTAGGTTCGAGTGATCCTCCCATTTCTAATTGATAGCCAATACCTTCTTCGGTATCTGCATACAATTGTGCCTGAGCAAATACGAACATCGATTTTTCAGTTCCGGTGCCATAATCAGTTCCATCGGAGTTGACAGGTTTTAAGATGTTTCTTGGAAACTCAATACCGGCACTTAAAGCTAAAGTTGCTTTTGCTTTTGGAGTAATAATTCTTTTAATGTGAGCTTCGATTCCGTCTGGAGCTACAATGTTATAGAAATCTTGCAATTTTTGCTTGATTTCGTCTAAAGTAAAACCTTCATTAGCGATGTAAGTTCCGAATAGTAATAGCGGAATCGATTTTGTAATTATAGTACTATCGTTGATGAGGTCAATAATACCTCCAATGGATTGTTCTACATTTGTTGGAAATTCCAGATTAGTATTTTGAAGCGTATTAATATCTTCTAAAAGCTGTTCGTATTTTGTTTTTCCTTCTTCGGCTTCCACAAAAATATTCATCATATGAGCGACAACTTGTTCTTCGCTGATGCGGAAAACCTGAAGACCCACAGCATAAAAGTCCTCCATAGAAAAAGAGAAATTGCTGGAGCTGAATGTTTTTAAGAAAGCCAGAATTTCCCACTGATATTCTAACGTAATGGGAAATGATGATATAGAAGAATCATTGTCTTTTAGATCTGGATTAAGAACCAAACCTAGACCAAAAGGCAGAGGCAGAGCCAGTTTTTTGCTTGATACAATATCAAGACTATAAAAGGCAGAATCACCACGATATCCTTTTGAATATTGTAAATTTTTGTAATGGATTTTATCAAAAATGGAATTCAAACCATCTTCGACAAACGATAAGAATTCTGGTAAATCGTCTACAGTAATTATCTCGGACAATCTCGGATAATATCGCGCTGTAGGAATTGGAACCGCAGGAATTGGATTAGTTGGCATATTCTAATTTTGTTTTTGACTTTAATTTTGTTCGTATTCAGAATGATTAAATTGGAGTAAGATCGAACCAATCTTTGCGATGTAAATGCATAGTTTTTTAGGATTTTTCTAAGCAGTTTTTAGCAATTTATCTGCTTAATGATTTTTTCAAAAGACTAAAGTTTTTAAGAGTTTCAGAACCTGTTTTTTTCTTCTGACAGTGTAAAGATGTGCCTAAAATTGGAGTTTAAAAAAGAGCTGCTTAGCGGTTTAACATGGATGTTCTGAGGCTTTACAGGGTTGTAAAGAGAGTGGATAAGATTAGGGTAAAAAGTAATAAATTTAGAGTTCTGTAAAAAGATGGTGGTGTCTCATTTCTATTTTTGAATGAGACAGCCACATCATTTATAGTTAACTATTTAATTATATTTTTAAAAAAAGTGAAGAATAGTTTGTGAAAATTGGTCTTGCATAAACATTTTTAGAGTTCTGATTTGTAGAGTCATCGAATAAAACACTTACTCTGTATTCTAATGAAATTGAGGCATCTGAAAATTTCAAATCTGTATAATTTCCAACATAATCAATTGTTTGTAAAAAATATTTCTTGTAATTCTCTAAGATTTTATTACCAAAAGTATCGTAAGTTGTTTCTGAAAACATTAAGACAGAGCCAAGAAGATCACCACTTTGGCTTAAATTTGTTTGTATTGGGATTTCATAATTTCTAATACTATTTTCTGTCGTTACGTCCGTTCTTTCAACAGAATATAATTTAATGTATTGACTTCCTGAAAACTTGCAATTATTACCTTTTAAATAAACTTCAAATAAAACAGATTTAGGAGCAATTAATGAGGGTGAATAATTTCCATTTTTAATCAAATAGTTATCAAATGTTTTAAATAAATAATTTCCTTGATTAGAAGAGCCTAAAGCACCCGAAGCAATAGATGATATCGATGATGCTGATGTATTTACATAAGTTCCTGATACAGATGCAGAACTTGTGTATGTTGATCTCCAAGTCGTTGTTAAAAAATTTCCAGAATCACGACTGTCAAATATTCTATATCGGGCATTGTTTATAACATGATAAAGTTCTCCTGTAAGATCTCGTTCTATTGCACCCTTTTGAGGAGATGAAGTTAGCACACCGTTAGGAATAACAAGAGCAGGAATTGTGGAAGTCCCAATAGGTAATGTAAGACGATTTTTTAAGGAAATTCCAGTAACATCGATTGAAATAGAATCATCGGCTACTCCTTCAACACCTATTTGAAGCGTTTTTCCTTGATTTCCTCTTATACAAAATTTGTATGTATCCGTCATAAGATAGCCTGAGTTTCCTATTTTCAAAATATTATTAAAAGTCCAATTGCCGACAATGATTTCACTTTTTCTCTTCATCCATTCCCACCAATTAAACAATTTCAAGCGACTAACTACTTTTTTATCTTCAGGAACTGCTGCACTAATTTGAGTTTCCGTATCAGAAGCTAGGTCTACGGGTTTAAGATCAATCATGTCTTTCAATACTTTCCCTTGTCTGGCATCTAAGGTTTTACCTTCGGTGATGCAGTCAAGGGCATTGTAACTTTCGGCTTGAAGATTGTTTGCATCGGTAAACTCTAATTCACCATTTTGATTTGTTTTTAAAATTTTGTTTGGCTGATTTTTTTCTAAGTCTGCGACTCTGATTCTGTTGTGATTTGTACTCATTTTTAATTAATTTTTACGGGTTTAAATAATTTATAGGCTTTTAATCGGGCTTATAGGGGATTACCGTAATTCATTCAGATATATAAGATACTTACAAACAGTTATTGATTTTGGATGATTGGAAGTAATCTGAATGCTTAAAAATTGTGTTAGTGGCATCACAATAGGGTTTTATTTTACAGAGCTGTAAAACAAAGAAATAAGGTTTTTGTGTTGGCTTAAAACAAAGCCAATAGTAGAGTCGGGAAACTTATGGTTCTAAGTTTCCAGATTGTATTTTAAAATGTGATTTTGATTTTGCTTGGAGAAGATTTTTAGTTTTAAAAACAACTCAAAGATTCTTGTCTTTGAGTTGTTTTTCTATTTAGTAGACACTAGCAAAAAATTATAATATAAGCTCCAGTTTTATCTCCAAACTTGTATTTTCTGCTCATTTTTTTTGAGGTAATATAAGAAGTACTTTACGCTCACGCTAGCGCGGGGGAATACTTTACGCTCACGAGCGAGATGCTCGCTTCAGATATAAATATTTTAAAACGGGTTTTCTCCTCTTTTAGCTCTTTCTATTCTACTGTCAACTAGGCTTTTTATAGTTAAATTGCTTAGAGGTGTAATCCAATCTTGTGTTTCGCCGGATGGATGTGCTGTATAAATTTTTGGATTTTCACCTTCATCCAGGTAAATAAACAAAAAACGTTCTGTCGAATATACATCAATAACATAAAATGGTCGTGAAATTATTCTTTCATTATCTAGTAAATCTTGTCTTGTAGATTCTTGTAATTCTTTTTGGTCTTCATTTACACCATAATCACATACATAACAATACTGGCCAGCCAAAAAAAGTAATTCTTTAAGAACTTTTGGGAATGATTTTCCTGTGTTATAGAGTTGTTCTAAATTTGCAATTTCGTTTAAAGTAATTCCTTCAATTTCCAAATTGAGTAATTCTCCAAAATTTATTGGATTTTCTTTTAATTTTTTTAAATATTCTATTTTCATGGCTTTTTAAGTATTGTTTGAATATCACTATATGATTTGGCACTTGGATGTGAAATCATTCTAATTTCTAAAATTTTGCCTTCTTGTTTGGCTAATTCTTTTAAATATACCAAATAACTTTGACAGCTTGTGCAAGCATATCTCGGCGATTCTATATTTATTGCAAATCTATTGCCTTTAGTCCAATGTTCCCCCTGCTGGCGCGAGCGTCTCGCTCGTGCACACACAGGAAAGTCAATTAATATCAATTTCTAAAACAGTTTGATCGTTATCGCCATAATTTCTAGCAGAGCTGTATTTCCAATCTATAGGATTAGTTACAAAACCAGTTTCGAGAGGGTTATTATGAATATAGTTTAACTTTTGCTCAAAAACTTTTAAAGACCAGATTTCAATAGGTTTGTTATTCTGCTGCCAAAATTGCCTGAATTTTACATTGCTGTTTTTCTTTCCTGCTCTTTCAAACATCCAGAGCATCCATTCTTTTCTGCTTTCTTGCGGATTTTCTTCAATTGCTTTGAGCATTTTTCTAGAAGTAAAACCTTTGAAATCTCTTATTAGACCAGAAGGATCTCCATTTTCAGATCTGAAAATTAAATGAATATGGCTAGGCATGATACAATAACCATAAATCTCCATTCCCTTGTTCTTTCTGCAGTAATCTAATGATTCAACAATGCACCCAAAATACTCTTCTCTTGTAAAAACATCTATCCAATATACAGTAGAAAAACTTATAAAGTAAGCTCCAGTTTTATCTCCAAACTTGTATTTTCTGCTCATTATTTTTTTGAGCTAATATAAGAAATACTTTACGTTCACGAGCGGGACGCTCGCGCTAGCGGGGGGAAATCTCGTATTAGTCCAGAAGGATCTCTATTTTCAGATCTGAAAATTAAATGAACGTGACTTGGCATTATGCAGTAGCCATAAATCTCCATTCCCATGTTCTTTCTGCAGTAGCCTAATGATTCTACAATGCTCCCAAAATACTCTTCTCTCGTAAAAACATTTATCCATTAAACCGTAGCAAAACTTATAAAATAAGCTCCAGTTTTCTCTCCAAATTTGTATTTTCTGCTCATTTATTATTTTTGAGCCAATGTAAGAAATACTTTGCGTTCACGAGCGGGACGCTCGCGCTAGCTGGAGGGACGCTCGCGCCAGCGGGGGGAGTGGGCCACTCAAGCCAGCGAGGATCTTCTTTTTTCATCATCCAGATAAACCTTATAACCTAAACAAAAAACATCTAATAATGATGCTTTAGTAGCTTGAATTGTTGCAAAATATAATTGATCAATCAATTTTATTTCAGTGACAAAGAAATTTGTCTTATAATTGAAATTATATTCAGCTACTGAAGTTTCGATTGAATTGGGGTCATCTATATCAATTGTAAATTGTTTTTGGTTCTCAAATATTTTGTTTTTTTCAGACAGAACATTTAAACTTTTAATTTTTATTATGAAATTATCAAAATAATCTTTGGGAAAATTTATCAACTTTTTTTTATCATTTTTGTTCAGTTCTATTCTTTCTTCATTAGTTCCTAAAAAAAATGGAATACCTGTGAAATTATTGATGCTTGACCTTTCAATTATTCTTTTTTCAATGTCCTTATTCCAATTAAAAGCAGAAAAACATAAACCACCTCCTAATGAATAAATTTCTTTGTAATCTAAATCATCAATATTTAGTTTGTAATTTTCCTGATCATTAGTAAAAGATTTTTGTAATGAATAGGATAAATTATATAATCTGTTTTTTATTTGTAGTCTATAATTGAAAGGCCCATACATTAGACCGTCAAAAATAATTTCAAAATTTTTACTCATAATTAATTATATTTTAGTTGCGTCAATTAGAACAATATTAATTTTTGGAAACATTTTATTAAATTGTATAACAATACCTTGACAAGATGTACAATATGCATTTTCGGATATTATCTTTAATGTGCCCTCATAGTTAAGAAATTCGTCAGTGATTTTTGCATTAGGTTCTAAAGATAAAGCAAGTTTATTTAACATTCTAAATTCCGAATCAGTGTTTCTAGTCCATTTTACATCTAAAGGCGTAAAAATATATGGCTCTGTGTCTGCAATTTCTGATTTAATACTTCTAAATATTCTAGTTCCAGTTAAAGAATCTAGTAAATTATCTAAAGAGTTATTGTTAATATTTCCTTCTAAGTATCCAAAGTTACCAGCACTGTTTCCTGCGGCTCTGTAATTTAAAATTGTTTGTCTAGCGAGATCCCATTCACTTTTAGTTCCTCTAATCGCATTCGGAATATTTAAATTTCTAAAATCTCGATAAGCTCTAATTTTACCCTCTATTATTGTATTGGTATTGGCATTTTTTCTTAAAATATACATTTCGGCTAACAATTTTTCTCTTGTAGTTTGTAATGCATTAATCTCTGCAGCTGTCATTCTTTCAATTGCTGCAGGATTTAATTTTAAAGCATCAACTTCCCCTGCTGGCGCGAGCGTCTCGCTCGTGCACACACAGGAAAGTCAATTAATATCAATTTCTAAAACAGTTTGATCGTTATCGCCATAATTTCTAGCAGAGCTGTATTTCCAATCTACAGGATTAGTTACAAAACCAGTTTCGAGAGGGTTATTATGAATATAGTTTAACTTTTTCTCAAAAACTTTTAAAGACCAGATTTCAATAGGTTTGTTGTTTTGTTGCCAAAATTGCCTGAGTTTTACATTGCTGTTTTTCTTTCCGGCTCTTTCAAACATCCAGAGCATCCATTCTTTTCTGCTTTCTTGCGGATTTTCTTCAATTGCTTTGAGCTTTTTTTTAGAAGTAAAACCTTTGAAATCTCGTATTAAGCCAGAAGGATCTCCATTTTCAGATCTGAAAATTAAATGAACGTGACTTGGCATTATGCAGTAACCATAAATCTCCATTCCTTTATTTTTTCTACAGTAGTCTAATGATTCTACAATGCTTCCAAAATACTCTTCTCTCGTAAAAACATCTATCCAATATACCGTAGCAAAACTTATAAAGTAAGCTCCAGTTTTATCTCCAAATTTGTATTTTCTGCTCATTTATTATTTTTGAGCTAATGTAAGAAATACTTTGCGTTCACGAGCGGGACGCTCGCGCCAGCGGGGGTATTTTTTTTGAGTTTAAGAGATTTGGTTTTCTCTTTTGATTTTAAAAACAACTCAAAGATTTTTGGTCTTTGAGTTGTTTTATTTTTTGTAGATCTATTTTTAGGACAAGACAACTTTGCGTTCACGAGCGGGACGCTCGCGCTAGCGGGGGGCTATGTGCTAATGAGTATTTCCGCTCACATTAGTAAATAGAATTGGGAATGCATTTTTGTTTTGAAAAAACTTACAAATATGTTGTTCAAAAATGATTTAATTTATAAACTTGCATATAATAAATTGAAATTTTAGGTTTGATAGAATCAAATAATATAAATAATGGTAAAAAAAACATTTACTCCAAAAAAGAAAAAGACAGTTTTGATGAGGATAATAATCTTTTCTGTTATGCTTACAATTGCAAATATCAGTTATAGCTGTTTTAAAAAAAATGACCCGCCTCCAGTGTACGCTGAAATACCAGATGTAAATTTTAAAGCTTATTTAAAGACAATAGTACCACTGGCTTTTACTCCTGATGGTAAATTTATTTCAAATCACTCTTCTGTTGCTTTATATGATGGAGTAATAAGTGTTAGAAGAAAGAATATTACATCTTTATCGGGAATCGAATATTTTACATCTTTGACTACATTGGATTGCTTTGATAATAAAATTACAGCTTTAAATCTGAGTAAAAATAAGGCTTTGACAAAAATTTATTGTCCTTATAATAAATTAATACAACTTGATTTAAGTAAGAATACAAATTTAACAGAATTAAATTGCAGTAATAATCAAATGAAAACTATTGATTTAAGTGAAAATTATAATTTGACTGCACTTATTTGCTATAATAATTTGATTACAACTCTTAAGTTTGGAAACAATGAAGTTTTGAGGAAAATTAACTGCGCCTATAATAAACTTGCCGTTTTAGATGTAACTAAAAATAAAGGATTAATTGAACTTAATTGTATCAATAACTTACGTAGTACTATTGTTATTATTGACCCTAATAAATTATCGCGACTTTATATAGATAGTTTTATTATATGCAACCATCCTAGTATTAAGATTTTCAAAGACCAAGGCGGTAATTTATTTGGAACTTTTTCTGAAATACTCCCATCATTTACTTGCCAATAAAACTAGAAAATAATGAGTTATGAGTATTTTCATTTTTTAATTTATTTATAAATTTTGATTTTTTAAATATTTATATCTGTTAAATTCTTTTTCGATTTGATCAATATGTTCACTCATAATATTAAATGCGTCAATATTATCATTTGGAAATTGAACAGACATAAAAGATCTAAAATCGTCTCTAACGCCCTTTAGTGAAAGTATGTTCTCGAATTCAGTAAGAACTTTAATTTTGTTTTTTATAGTTTTTGCTTCTGAAATAGCATTTTTTATTCCATTTGCCCCATATATAGATGATAGCAAATTATAATAACTTAAAAGCTCTTGACCTAATCTATATGGATGGTCTGATGTTGATTTTGATTCATCATATTTTTTGATTTGATCCTGAAGTCCAGCACCTAATGTATTGTTAATTATTGTAAAACCTAATCCTAAGGACTCATAAATAATTTCACTTAAAAAAACAGCTTGATAAAGTTTTAAAATAGGAAATATAACTCCTGCCATTGTGGCTCCTCTTTCCAAGAGATTAATTATATTTTGTGTATCTTCATTTTGATCTATTAACCATTTAAGAGCAAAGGCCGGTATAGGCATGATATCCCCATAGGGTAAATTTAGGCCATTAAATTCTTGGTTAATTATAGCAGGTGATACATAAATAACATCATCATAATTTAAAATAGCCCCCTGCTGGCGCGAGCGTCTCGCTCGTGCACACACAGAAAGTCAATTAATATCAATTTCTAAAACAGTTTGATCATTATCGCCATAATTTCTGGCAGAGCTGTATTTCCAATCTACAGGATTAGTTACAAAACCAGTTTCGAGAGGGTTATTATGAATATAGTTTAACTTTTGCTCGAAAACTTTTAAAGACCAGATTTCAATAGGTTTGTTGTTTTGCTGCCAAAATTGCCTGAATTTTACATTGCTGTTTTTCTTTCCGGCTCTTTCAAACATCCAGGGCATCCATTTTTTTCTGCTTTCTTGCGGATTTTCTTCAATTGCTTTGAGCATTTTTCTAGAAGTAAAACCTTTGAAATCTCGTATTAAGCCAGAAGGATCTCCATTTTCAGATCTGAAAATTAAATGAATATGACTAGGCATGATACAATAACCATAAATCTCCATCCCCTTGTTCTTTCTGCAGTAATCTAATGATTCAACAATGCACCCAAAATACTCTTCTCTTGTAAAAACATCTATCCAGTATACCGTAGCAAAACTTATAAAGTAAGCTCCAGTTTTATCTCCAAATTTGTATTTTCTGCTCATTTATTATTTTTGAGCTAATGTAAGAAATACTTTGCGTTCAGGAGAGGGATGCTCGAGCCAGCGGGGAGCGCGATCGGGTTAATTCATATTTTAATACTTATAATTAACATCCATATCATAATTATTTGATGCCCATGTACCTTGTAACATTTGAATTAAAACCTCTATTATTTTAATTAATTCTGCTACAGGAAACGGATTTCTACTGTATAAATGCTTAAAATCTTTATCGTTAGTTTGAATTGATTGTAATTCAGAAACTGATATAAAAGCCCCTTTATTCTGTAAAGTTATTTTAACATTTTGCAAAATTTGAATCATCGTCTGTTCTTCTTCTGTACTTACTAAAATTCTTTTCCAAGGAAGAGTTAAATAACCACTTGAAATACCATTAATTATACCTTCATGTCCCATAATAAATAAATTTTTATTTATAAAAGCGTATTGAGGTTTTTCAAGTTCTTTATGAATATAGTATATCATTAATTGCATAAATTCTTCTGCAATATTGAAACCTTTATCATTTTGGTATTGAATAAATGCTGATGCCATATTATTAGTAGTTTAATTTTATTAATTTATCAATGTATTGATTATGATTTTGTATAATAAACTGATCTATTTGATTTTTTAAAAAATTTGGATTAGAATTCACTGCTAATGAAATTTGATCAAAATATTTATAATCTATTACTACATAATCTAAGGGCGGAGTTTTATTAATCTTATTAAAGTGTACAGTAATTGACTTTTTAAATTCTTCAAACCAATAGTTCACAGAATCTATTCCATTCTTTGTCCAAGGAATAATTACATTTTGACCTATTCCCATTGTATCATAACTAAGACCAGTAATATCATCAATTAAGTCTCCTGCTTCATGTTTCAAAGAAGCTCTAAGTTTTTTGTTTAATTTTAATTCAAGTTCAATATAATTATCAACTTCATTTAATCTAATATAATTCCCCGTTTTTGAATCGGCAAAAAAAGGTTTTAGCATTTCAGCTCTTCTTTTGTTAAAATAACTAATATTATGAGTTGCGTCAGGAAATTCTAAAAGTCTGTTAAATTTAAAATTAGTTTCAATTTTCAAACTCTGAAATACCTCATTTGGAATGTCACCATATTTTTCTAAAAAGGTTATCATTTTATCTTGACCTAAAGCCACAAACTCTGTACGTAACACTCCATCATCATAATATCTCTTCCAATTAGTAATTAATTGTGGATTATCAGCAAATTTAGCAACACTTTCGCTACCAAATGTATCAATAAAAACTAATTTTCTTTCATAGCTAAGAGTGTTTATTATTGGTTTGGTATTTGGTTCGTCAACATAACGAATTAAAGCATTAGTTCTTGTTTGGTTACAAATGTACATAGTGAATTTTGCTTCTTCTAAGCCTTTTTCACTCAAAAGAATCCAATTGTCAAGATAACTTCCATCACGAATACCGCTTGCATTTCTCCCATTGTTCAATAATCTCCAAAATGCAAGATCATCAATATGTTGAAAATCTGTCATGAACTTTAACCTTTGAGCATCAGTAAAAACAGAATTGTATTTTAAAAGAATGTAATTAGTAGCATCTCCGAGATCTAAGGTGTTTAATTTGTTTCCAAATAAGGTTAAAACTACATTTTTATTACCTTTTAGTGTTGTTAATAAATTGATCATTTCTGGAGCAAGACCATGAGCAACACCCGAGGGTAAGGCTTCAATTAAATCTAAAACTTTTCCTGCCTCACTTACTGCATGGGCCTGTGCCGTTAAAGATAAACCAACTCCTAAAAAAGTTAAGGATATAAATATTTTTTGACATCCTTCTAAAATTTTTCTTTTAGCCTCATTATTTTCTGTAGTTATTAGATATTCGTTAATTTGTGTTAAAGAGCCAGCTGTAAGTGTGAAAATGTCGGCAGCCCCTCTAAATCCTTGCCATATTTCAATCGCTTCAGTTGATTCAATTCCACCAGCCAATGCTCTTCCTATTTTGGTAGTATATTTTAAATATTGTAAGTCTTTAAGAATACTTGTTCCTCCAGTAAAATAAATTAATAAAGCGTCAACGGTTAAATTTGCAGCTAATGCAACTCCAGCATCAAAATCAGCTAGACGATCATATTCTTCAATAAAATGAAACAGAAAGGCAGGCAATGTAGCCGATTTCGGAATTCTTAAATCTAAATTTGATTCATATCCGCAAAAAGAAATTTGCTGATATAAATGGAAAGACCCAAAATATTCATGACCTATCTGATGTCGACTAAAAGCTCCTGCATGAGTATCTTGTGCGTACAGTCTTGTTATATCAATTTTTTTATCATTAATTGATGATTCAAAACGCTGTCGCGACGAAACTATTTGTTGGTCGGAAGAAGTTATAAATGTTAGAAAGTTCTTTTTATTAAATTCTTGAGGATTTATATTAAAATAATTATCGGGATCAACTCCTTTAAAATGTGGCCAAGGATGAGGGATAACAATACCTGGACGTATGTAATCTAAATTATACTTAGAAATTTTCCATAATTCGTAAATAGCAAATGCGAAATATTTTCTATTAGTTTGTTCATTAATAAACCAATTTACAAAAGGGTATCTTTCTAGTCTTGCATCTGTTAGCGTATCGTAGATAACTTGAAAATTAGTCTCAGCACCATTTTCTTTTTCAAGTAAAAAATCTAAAAAGTGATTTGCATGTGATGGATGTATAGATATAACAAGTTTTACAAGTACTCTTTGATCCTCTTGCGATAAATTGAATTTTAAATATTGTTTAATACATTTAATAATCAGCTCATAAGGAATTACGTTTAAAGCAGATGGTGATAATATCTTTAATAAATATTCTACTTTGTCATCAGCAGGGTAATATGCCAAATTTTTAGTCTTATTACATATTTGATAAAAATTTTGTAGGCTTGAAAGATAGGCTTGATAGTCTTCTAAAGTAGATGAATTAGAAAATAAAGCCTCAAAACTATCTTTGTATGGTCGAGGAAACCCGTCTAGAGGTATGTCATAGTAATATCCCCAAGTTCTTTTAAAATTAAATAATAGTTTTTCGAGATCTGTAAAATCATTATAATCAATAATTCCATTTGCAACATCTTGCTCTTTCTCGAAGAAGTGACTATTTGAAGCAATAAGGGGAATAATATCTCGATTAATTTCTCTAATTTTAAAAATAATCAAGCCCATTGCTTTCTTAATCAAAGTTTTTTTGGTATTACTTACTGACCATGAATTTATAAAATCTCCCAAATTTTTTTTATAAAAATGACCGCCAGGAAGCACTGATTGATTATTGAGAACAATGACAGCATTGGAGCCATCAGTATTAATTTTATAGTCAACGGTTCTAAAATCTTCAACTATTGGTTTTAAGTACTTGCGAACGCCTCTATTATCAATTGTGTTTTGTAAATTAAAAGTGTATTTTTTTTCATTATAAAAATAATCATAAGGTTCTTCAAAATCAATTGAAGTAACCGTTATCTCTTCACCCTCAGTAGCTAGAATCTTTTCAAAATTATATTTAACCAAATTATCTAGTGTGGGAACAGGTTCAACGTTTTGAATGTATTTTAAAAACATTGTTTTGTCGTAATAGCCCGATAGGTTTGGTTTTTTTCGATCCTCTCGTTTAAATTCTGATTGTTGATAATATCTATATTCTTCTGAATTTAATGAGGATAAAGTAAAACCAACTAAAAAGCCTTCGACATCAAAAGCTGGTTTTTCAAATAGATGTATCCTTACCGGAGTTCCATCTTTTAGAATTGCGGTAGTAGTCATTTATAAAACGGTATTAATATTAAAAAATGGAATGCTAATGTCTAAATCTGGCATATACTCACTATACCCCTTACTAAAATGATATCTCCTATCAAGCGAGTAAACAAAAACAGCATTGGTAGGTTCTTCTAGTTTATTATTGCCTTCAGCATTTTCAGCCACAACCCCAACTCTATATTTTTGATATTTAATGTCTTCAGGCGAAATCAATTCGTTTTCATCTTCAAAAAGATCAATCAAAAACAGTCGAGGATTTTTCATATCACTAGAAATCAAATCTTTTATAATTTCATTTTCCTCTTTAGTTAATCCTAGGATAATTTTGTTGGGTGTAGAACCATCAAGTGTTTTTAATTCTAAGCCAGTAATGGTTTGTGTGCTGTCTGTAAACAGTTTTAAATTGTAATAGTAAGGATCAGGTAACTCGTATGTTTTGCTTTTAGTTACTGCACTACTGGCAGAAGCCGTAGTTTTTGTATCAGGGGTAGTACTTCCAGTTGCAGAAACAGCATTATTCATAACATCTGCCGCTTCTGTTACATAAGTAACACGGGCAACGGTTGGTGTTTCTTCAATTCCGGTTTCAATAACGTCATTTACTGTTACCGTTTGTGCAATAGAAATTCCCTGCTGTTTTTTATCATAAAACTCATTGATAAGATTCAGTTTTTCAGAAGTCATTCTAGAATAACTTTGATCTGTGCCTAATTTTAATAAAGGTTGTGCCTTAATTAAATTAAAAACATTATCAAAAAAGTTGGCTTTTCGGTATAAAATCACCAAATCTCCGTTTTCATCTTGTGTTGTTCCGGCAGTATACATATTCACTTTTCCCTGATAAATTAAAAGACTTAATGCAGCAATGTTTTTACCTTCAACAGCAGGAGTTGTTAATTGTATTGTTGAGGTTAACTCACTATAATTTCCTTCTTCATCAGGTGGTAATCGTAGTCCGTCAGCATTAATGAAATTGTCTTTTTGTGCATTGGCAACTTTACCAATTTGTCCGTAAAAAGCAGTGTTGTTATTGTTGTCGGTTGGAAATTGTAAGTACAGATTATTTGTCGTGACCGTATTGGCCTGTTCTTGATTGTTAATTAAAACTGGCCATCCAGAAGTGCCATAAGTTACGGCTGTCATAGGGACTTCATTGGTTGCCGTATCTTTCAGTAATCCTGTTTTTAGGTTTTCAGAACCTTCGCCAATTTTATAGTTTTTGTAAAAATCGTAACTGCGTGTACGGTCACTTTGAATATAAACGTACCAATTGTTTTTAGTCGAAAACTTATTAAGCAGATCATTGTAAATAGCAGCTCCTTTTTTCTCCGTTTTTTCTCCAGAAGCAGTTGCTGTAACTACTCCATTTTCAGCATGGGATCCATAAAAAGCAGCAATATCAATAAATTGAGTACTTTGCTCACGTTGTAATTTTTTAATGAAATCTGTTGAACCATCTACTGTAATTTCTGCGAAAGGTTTACGAGCATATTCTAAATTGAAAGCAAATTCAGTATTGTCAAAATCATGTTTGTAATCGCCGTAATTTAGAACAACATCAATTCCGCATTCTCCTTTTGCAAAGTTTCCTAATGATTTTCCAATATCGATTAACGGTAGTTCGAAATCGTCTTTTTCATCAAAAGTATCGCCAGCTGCGACAAATTTTGACTCTTTAAAAAAGAAGTCAGAAAGCGGGATTGATAAAATTCCATTAGTGACATCATCGTCTTTTTCTTTCTCATAGCCAATAAATTTAGCTGTGAAAGGAGGAACGTCAATAGGAGTTTTTCCATCAGCTGCTTTTCGACCTTCGTGAAAAGCGTTGAAATCGATGTTTATCTTGTCGATAAAGTCAGAATACGATCCTTCATTCTTTTTAACTAAAGGCTCTGCATCATTGGTAAAAAAATCACTTTTCTGTAAACCTCTGTAAACAAAATATTTGATGTTCAGTCCAGGAAAAGGCTGGTTGTAAGGACGAAGAATTAGATTCACTTTATCAGGATTGCCAGTTTGTGGCTGAACCAAAACAACTCCTTTGCAGATCGAAAAGGCTTTTTTAGGCTCATTACCTATAGTAAATCTAGAAGTCAGGTTAAAAACAGTTTCAGATTGAGGTCCAAAGCCCTGATCTGACAACTGCGCGGGAAGACCTCCCGACTCTATAAAAAAATGGGATTTTGCGGACATATTTTAAGTATTATTTGTTCGTTGGGATAATTATGTTTAACACATAGAAACATAGATTCAGAGTGGTCTAAAAAGGCGTTTCACTTGTTTTTAAGTAATCATTAGCTGTATGGAAGAAATATATTTCTCTTTAGTATTCTTTAATTTATTCAAGAGAAACGCTGTTTCTATGTGTTAAAAAAAGTTATTTCTAATGCCAAATTAGTAATGGAATTTTTTATTTAAACCACTTAGGCTTTACGGTTTTGTAGATGAATCGTCCAAGTAAAAAGATGAGGATAAGAAGCAGTACTCTGCCTAACCAGATTTGTGCTTTTTGCCAAAAAGTGAGATAGTTGGTAAATTGGGTAATTGTGATTGTTTTCTCTTGGACATCTTTAACCTGTTTCGATTTCCAATGGGCATAGAGTTCTTGTTCTTTGAGATTGCAGTCTACTTGAAGTTTATTGTTATCAAGTCGAACCCTTGGGCTTTTTAATGTACGCCCTGGTTCGGCCTGAATAACATTTTTAAGGATTACTTTTCCGTTAAGGCATTCTAATAATGCATTGTACGAACTGCTGTCTTTTGCGATTTTAAAGATGGTATCGTGTAGAGTTTCGGTAATGGTAATAGTCTGAGTTTTGTTTTCATTTTGCACTGGTTTGCGACTTCGACACGAAATCATGATCAGGATAATGAAAAGTGAAATAACAAGACATTTTAGTTTTTTTGTCATAATTAAAGTTGGTTTTTAAGTTTTGGTTTTAGAGACGTAAAAAGCCTTTAACGGTTTTTATGTCACGTTTTCTTCTGGCCACTTTATAGCCTTCGCGTCCGCCAGAATCATTGGTGTTTCCTTCGATGGTATAAATCGTATTTCCGGCAATCTTCTCGACAAATCCAGCGTGGCCTGTACCGTTATTAAAGTCTAGAATGAAAACATCTCCAGGCTGAGGTGTCTTTTTTACCAAAAGCGGTCTTGAGTTGTATTGATCCAAAACACCTCCCGTTTTCTTTAAAGGATTTTTAGCGTTCATTTGGGCAGCGGCGTTTTGTGTGCACCAATAAATAAAAGCCATGCACCAGGCGTATCCTTTACCAAGTCCGACGCTTCGTAGATAAATTTCGACTTCAGGGCCTGAATTGCTGTTTCTTGGTATTTCTTCGACACCAATTTGTGCCGTTGCGATTGCGATCGTTTTTTGAGCTAGTGTCATGAGCTTTTTCCGTTTAATTGTTTAAATTTTTGTAGTTCGTCAACCAATTGCTGGTTGATCAGCATGAGTTCTTTGTGCTGTATTTCCATTTTTTTTATGGTTTCTGTAGCGGCGGTAAGTCTTGCCGTAATATCGTCTAGAAGATCTCGGTAATATTTTACGGCGCTTACGGCATTGTCGAGTTCTGCTGCGCGGTCTTCTGCAAGTGATTTTCGCATCGAAAAGAACCAAGTAATAAAAGCTGCAAAAAATGCGGTTAAAGTGGGGTATAAAAACTGTTCCATTGAATGTGTTTAAAGTTGAAATGTTGGGTTTAAAAATTGTTTTTTGAAAGACAACTTGAGAGTTGTTTTTAGAAAGGAAGTCTATCTGGATTTTTTCCAGTTTCTTGGCTCATTTGTTTCCTTTTTCGATTGCAAAGATTGGGTTAAAAAAGCCCTAAAAAAAATGAATGCAAGGTCTGCGAACATTTGTATTCTAGGGCTTTACAGGGTTGTAAGGAAAGCGAACAGAAGTCGTTTTAGATGAAGTAAAAGGCTCATCTTTGCATCACAATTAGGATGCTTTAGAAGATTAAAAAAGAATGATTTTTCTTTTATATGTATTAAGAAGATCTTTCCTGATTGCTCATAAGTTCTTCTATTTTTTTTAGTTCAGAAGTGATAGGTGTACAGAGAATTTCGTACAAAGTAGTTCTCGAAATCGGATAAACCGGATAGACGTATTTACGCCACACAACAGTGGTTGGGATATCTTCCGTTTTGTGTTTTTGATACAGTTCTTTAATGAGTTTGTAACGCATTAATTTATTTTTTTGAATTCCGAGACTTCTGTTTGAAGATATAGGCATGAGAGATAATATTTTGAATGATAGAAAAAAGAAAAGTTTTAAGAAGAACGAAGTTTGAAAAAGAGTTAATAGTTTAAATTATAAACAACATCATATTTAAGACAGCCAAACCATTTGATCATATTCAATAAATGGTTTTACTTCCCGATGCCATTTTTATATTGAACCTCGTTCTGAGGTTGTATTTGTTAAAGATTTTATTTAACAATCTTGGTCAGCAAACTCCGCATGACAATCCTGTTTCCAAAACCTTTTAGGTCTGGATTCCAATAGAAAGAATGAGTTTTGGCTGTTTATTATAAGGGCAGAAATCGCCCGTTTATCGGTTCCTGATTCTCTTCATATAGAAGAAGAAACAGGAACCATTTTTATTTAGCTGCTTTTTACGGTTGCAGTTTGGAGGTCGTTTTAGCCTTTGTAAGTGGCTTTTGTGTGTTTTTTGAATCTCGGATTTTTGATCACGATACTTTCGTACTGATTAAAAGCCAGACGCTCTTTGTGAGATAAGTCATTGTTACAGTTCCAGTTTCCGAGACCGTCTTTAAAGATGGTATGTTCGTTTACTTTGTAGCTTTCATGATCTGTAATTGGCTTTATTTTTACGCTCATTCAGGTATTGTTTAAAAGTTGTTTTTAATTTGAAATAAAACCATTCTCTAAATAAAAGGATAGGCTTTAAATTGGTCAGAATTAACAAAATAGTTAATAACAACGAAAGATAGATGTCGTGATTAAGCTGCATGGTTTTGGTCATTTTGCTGGTTAAAAAAATCAAAAGCATACCCCTGTAAAAAATCAACAGAAGACATCGATAGCGGAATATTGCTTCTTACACCATTTTCATCAATTCGGCAAGCTTCAATAAACCAGCTTGAACGTACAGGTTTAAAAGCAGATGCAATAATTTCTACACCATCGGTAAATTCTTCATTATTAAACTCCTTTGTCAGTTTTTGAAGCTCTAAAACTCTAGAACCTTTCAAATTTCCTTTGGCATCTTTTTTTAGAAGATTGAAAACAATTTTAACCAATGAAGCAGTTTCTTTACTGGTAGAAAGTGACGAAATATAGTTTTGGACTTTTTCAATTCCAATTGTTACAGTATCATCCCAACCTTCATTAATGCGATAGCCAATCGTGATTTCTTCTTTGTCATTAGAAAAAGTGTGTGACATTTGTTTTTCCTTAAAACCATAAACCTGATTTTTTAAATCCAGAATAGTTTCAAACAGTCTGAATGTTTCTGTTTTTGCATTTCGCATCATTTCAGACGTTTCGTGTAATCTGGAAAGTGCTTTTGGGATCGTTTCAGCAACTAGTTTTTTATAGGCATCTCTTTCTTCATTTTTCTTGTTTTCAACTCTCTGAAGCGCTTCTTTTAATTGTTGAGCAGAAAATTGAGTTAAATCCATAACAGGTTTCAAATGGTTTGCAGTTGTAGTGTTCATAATAATTGGCTTTTAGTAAATTAATATTTCTTCTTTAAATGGATCTGCATAATAAGGTTTGAAATTATGATGTAAAGCAAGTTTCAAAACCTCTTTTATTTTACTTTCAATATTTGACGGAACAGGGCGTGGAGAAGCAGTTTCATCATCCAGAATATGCATCCATTGAAAACGTTCCTGATTGATACAGATTCTTTCTCCAGCTGTAAAAGTTTTGCTTCTTTCTGAACAATATTGAAGTGCCAGATATAATAATGCGATACGATCTTCGATTTGTGTTTTATTCATAATTTTTTTCTAATTGATTTTTTAATTTTTTAATGTCAGATTCTATTAAATTCCTTTCGGAACTGTTAGGATTTTCGATTAGCCAATTTTCCAATTCCCGAATTTTTTCCTTGATTTGATTTGTTTCCATATTTTATAGTTTTTTTGTTTTGATGATTAATATTACATTTTAATCGTAGTTTTGTTCCTATTACTCGTAGTGGCTATTTTTTTACTACTTAAAAAGGTTGTAATTTTTTGTTAATCAATGTTTTTGTTTTATTTTGTGATTTGTTGTTCAAAAGCTTGATTCATAAAATTGTTAAAATTTCTGTTGTTTTTAAAATTTATTTTTCTTTACTTTGCAAATATAATGTAAAATAATACATTAAAACAAATTTTTAACGTAAAAAAATACGTCTTTTTATGGGGTCAACTGAAAGAATGCGCGAATACCTTGATTATAAAGGGATAAGTAAATATAAGTTCTGCAATGATTTAGGCTTTTCTAATAAATTTTTAGATAATAGCAGTAATATGGGAACAGATAAAGCGTGTAAAATTTTACACTACTATCCAGAAATAAATTCCGAATGGCTTTTAACAGGAAATGGACCTATGATTAAAGAGGATAACACGAGTGTAATGATCATGAAAAACGACAGGAAAACCGCTGATGCCATTCATGTAAATCAAGAAATTCCATTATATGATTTAGAAGCTGTTGCTGGATTAAGAGAGTTATTTAATAGTGGCGAACCTCAAAGAGTTTTGGATACCATAAAGATTCCAAACTTGCCTAAATGCGATGGTGCAATTTCGGTTACGGGAGACAGTATGTATCCGTTGTTGAAATCGGGAGACATTGTTTTGTATAAAGAAACTGAATTTGAAAATATCTTTTTTGGAGAAATGTATCTTTTGAGTGTAAAGCTAAATGATTGGGAGGAATATATTACGGTAAAATATGTACAGAAATCTGATCAAGGACAAGAATATGTAAAATTGGTGAGCCAGAATTCGCATCATCAGCCAAAAGATATCCATATTTCAAAAATATCAGCATTGGCACTTATAAAAGCCAGTATTAGAATAAATACGATGATGTAAATTATTTCGATTTTAGAATAAAGCCTTTAAATACCAAAGTTTAAAGGCTTTTTTTATTTCAATTTTGAACTTCATCAGGAGAACAAAAGCATCAAATTTAGATAGCTAATTAGAAAAAGCTTATTTTCTATAAAGTCTAAAGAAAAATCATTTTTTTGAATCTTTTCTCAAAATATAAACACTAAAAATCTTTAAAAACATCATCAAAATTCAGCTAAAACAACATAGAAAACATAAAATAGATATTAAAAGTCAAAATGACAATAACTTATTGAAATCTAGCATTTGCTGAATTTTTCGTTTTATTTTGGCTTTAAAAAAACGATTTATTGAAAAAAAATTTTACTAAAACGTTTTTGTAAGTTTCACTTGCATATATTTGCGATGTACTAAAATATTCAACAATAAATTTTTTGTCCGATGAAAAAGATTACAATTAGAGATATTGCGAAACAGGCAGAAGTTTCTATTTCTACTGTGTCTTTTGTGATTAATGGAAAGGGCGAAAAAATGGCAATTAGTCCAACGGTAATCAAAAAGGTCCAGGATGTAGCGCAAAAACTGCAATACAAACCAAGTATGATTGCGAGTAGTTTGAGAACAGGAAAAACAAGATCAATCGGACTTATTGTAGAAGATATATCCAATCAGTTTTTTGCAGATTTGGCTAGAGTGATTGAAGACGAAGCAAAAAATATAAATTACAGAGTTTTTTATTGTAGTACAGGCGATGATAATAACCGTTCAGAAGAATTAGTGCAAAGTCTTTTGCAAGCCAATGTTGAAGGTTTTATTATTACTCCGACTCGAAATTTAGAGAAAACAATCGGACAGCTTTTAAAATTGCAAAAACCTGTTGTTTTGATTGACCGATATTTTGCCAACCAAAAAGTAAGTCACGTTCTAATGGACAATTACGAAGCATCTTATTCGGCCACTAAATTTTTAATCGGGAAAGGAAAAAAGAATATCGCCGTTGTGAATAATGAGTCTGGAATGATTCAGATGAAGCTAAGAGAAAAAGGATATGTAGAAGCCTTAAAAGAAGAAGGAATTTATAATGAAAAGTATACACTTCATTTGGATTATCATTCAAGTGAGCAAAGCAGAATTGAAGCCATTGTAAATTTCTTCAAGAAAAATAAAGAGATAGATGCAGTTCTTTTTTCAGCCAACTATCTCGGGCTTGCAGGACTTCAGGCTTTTAGGATTTTGAAATGTAAAATTCCCGAAGATGTTTCCGTCATAAGTTTTGATGATCATGACAGTTTCAAATTGCATACACCCACAATCTCAGTTATTGCACAGCCCATTGAAGAAATTGCCGTCAAATCGATACAGTTGCTAATGAGTCAGATGACAAATTTGGAAGATTTCAAAATAGAAAAGGTTCTCAAGAAAGGAACTTTGATAATAAGAGAATCTGTTTAACCAATCGAAAATTAAAAACGAAAATTAGAAATTAAAAAGTGGGACTTTTTTTTTAATCATTTCACTAAAACGATTTAGTAAGATTTTTTCTGGATTTTCTTAGACTTTAAAAAACTAAAACAGCTATTGAGATTACTTGTTATTCGAGCTGTAATATTGAAATAGAGTACAATTTTTTATTAATTATTTAAAAACAAACAACTTAACAACAAAACACAAAACAAATCAAAACCAATAACCAAAAAAACGCTTATGAGACGAATATTAGCAGTGTTAGGAGTGATATTGCTTAGCAGTTTGAGTGCTGCCGCGCAAAATCGATTAATAACCGGTATAGTTACAGATGCAGAGAACAAGGGAATTGTCGGTGCATCAATCGAAGTTCAGGGAAAACCATTTAGTGCTATTTCAGATGCCGAAGGCCGATTTAGAATGAATGTTCCCGAAGGTAAAGTTACCCTTAATGTATCTTCTATAGGGTTTCAGTCACAATCAGTGGCAGTTCAAGAAAAAGATACAAGAGTTGCCGTTACGTTAGTTGAAACAACGCAAGAATTAAAAGATGTTGTTGTAACTTCATTTGGAGTTAAAAAACAAAAGAAAAGTTTAGGTTACGCAGTTGGAGAACTAAAAGGCGAGGACCTGACAAAAAATAAAGAAATTAACCTAGGAAACGCGCTTCAAGGTAAAATTGCCGGAGTAAACGTTTCGGCACCAGTTACTGGACCTTCAGGTTCAAGCCGTGTAGTAATTCGTGGAGCAACTTCTGCATCAGGACTTAATCAGCCATTGTATGTTGTAGATGGAATTCCAATTGACAATACACAGCAGGGAAATGCGGGTATGTGGGGAGGCGCGGATAAAGGAGACGGTATGTCATCTTTTAACCCAGACGATATCGCTTCGATGTCAGTTCTTAAAGGTAGTGCCGCTTCTGCTCTTTATGGGTACAGAGGTTCAAATGGCGTTATCTTAATTACAACTAAAAAAGGTAAAAACGGAACGGGAATAGGAGTAGATTTCAGCACAAATTCTTCTTTTAATACACCTGCAAGCCTTTTGAAATGGCAAGATCAATATGGTGCTGGAGCTCCAAATGCGAGTGGTGTGCCAACTAGATTTAACAATTTGCAAGAACTTAGAGACTCATACTATTTTGCATGGGGGGATAAATATGACGGAACGCCATCTTTATCACTTGACGGTAAAACAAGACCTTATCAAGCTTATGGAAAAGATAATGTGGAGAATTTCTACAGAACTGGATATTCTTTCAGTAATACTTTAGCAATTTCTGGCGGAAATGAATCAACAAATTTCAGATTGTCTTTCGGAAATACTAAAGACGAATCGATCATGCCAGAAACTACTTTTGGAAGAAATAACGTGGCTTTGAGTTTAAATTCGGCTCCAAATAAAAGAATTAGCATTGAAAGTAATGCTCAATATATTTCAGAGAAAAGCCATAACCGTCCGTATTTAAATGATTCGCCAAGAAACCCATCTTTTCCAACTACTTTCATGACTCCAGGTTCAGATATTAGATGGTTAAGCAATCCTTATGATGCTAATGGAGGCGAAGAAGACTTTTTAGGAGCAAACGTATATCATACCAATCCTTATTTTGCTACGAAATCTCCATTAAATGATGATCTTAGAAAGCGTTTTATTGGTTCTGCAAAAGTAAATTACAACATTACAGATAAAATTTATGCTAAGGCTGTTATTGGTATTGATGATATTAATTATGAATATACTGAAATTGAACCTACTGGAATAAACTATAATCCAGGAGGATCTATCGAAAACAGAATCGAAACTCGTTCTGAAGTAAATGCTTCTGGTTTCTTAGGATACAAAGGAGATATTGCTAAAGATATTTCATTGGATGCTTTTATTGGCGCAAACCGTCAGCATAACAGATATAGCGGAATCAAAATGAAAGGAAACAACTTTATTGTTCCGTTCAAATATTTCTATGGAAATACTCAGCCTGACAAAACAGAGAAATTATTCTCAGAAAGCGAAGTAAACTCTCTTTTCTATTCTGCAGATATCGGGTATAAAGATTTCTTATTCTTAAGTTTAACGGGTCGTGAAGATTGGTTTTCCACATTAGATCCTGCAAACAATAGTACTTTCTATCCTTCTGTAAGTTCAAGTTTTATTTACTCTGAAGTTATCGGTCTTCCTGAATGGATGTCTTATGGTAAGGTTAGAGTAGGATGGGGTAACGTTGGAGGTGCATTGCCAGATGCTTATGCTTTAGCATTAACTTACACTACACCAGACGGACAGACAGATTCATTAGGACAGCCAATTTTGGGTGTAAACGGAGAAACAATTCCAAACAGAACTCTAAAACCTTATAATGTAAGTACAATTGAGTTTGGTTTCGAAAATACATTCTTCAATAACAGAGTAAGTACAGATTTGACTTTCTACAGCAAAAAAACTACAAATGATATTACAGATGCTGACGTTTCTCAAGCTTCTGGTTACAGAACAACAAAAATTAATGTTGGTGAAATCCTAAACAAAGGGGTGGAGTTTGCTGTTAATGTGAAAGCTATCAAGACGCCAAGTTTTTCTTGGAACGTAGCTTATAATTTTGCTTATAACCATAGTGAAGTTTTAAATCTTTCTGATAAAATTACGACGAAAACATTAGAAGGAAACAGAGATGGAAGAGCTAATGTAGTTTTAGAAAAAGGACAGCCATTTGGAGTGATTAAAGCGTATGACTATTTAAGAGATGCTAATGGAAATATAGTGCTTGGCACGGATGGTAAATTCTTAAGAGGAAACTTAATCATTGCAGGGCAAGGTGTTGCACCAACTTCAATGGGACTTTCAAATGATTTCTCTTATAAAAATTTCACACTTTCTGTTTTTGTTGATGCTAAATTTGGAGGAGAGATCTATTCAGCTACAAACCAGTTAGGAACACGTTACGGATTATCTGAAATTACGCTTCCAGGCCGTGAAAATGGTGTTCAAGTAAACGGAACAGATGTAAACGGAAACCCAGTTAATACAAACGTTTCTGCTTATAATTACTGGAGAAGTTACAGTGATGTAACATCAAACTTTGTTTACGATGCTGATTTTGTTAAGCTTAGAGCAATATCATTTGCTTACAATTTCCCAAAAGCGTATTTACAAAAAACACCATTCCAGTCTGTTAGTTTAGCATTTTCAGCTCATAATTTATGGACTATTTATGACAAAGTTCCAAACATCGATCCTGAGTCAAATTACTCAAATAGTAATGCTCAAGGTATGGAGAGAGCTTCTATGCCATTGACAAGAAACTATGGTTTTGCACTTAATGTCAAATTCTAATTCTAAAAAAGATGAAAAATAGATATATCAAAATATTTTGTGTCGCAATTGTTGGTGCTTTGACATTAGCTTCATGCGATAAAGGATTCGAAGAAATGAATAAGAATCCAAATGCCTTAACAGATCCAGCTGTAAAATCAATGTTTACGCTTGCTGAAATTTATGTAGACGGACAAGATTTTTCTAACACAAGAGGAAACAATTTATACGCTGCACAAATCGTACAGCAGTTTTCTTCACTTGGTGGACCAGGTTCAAAATACACGTATTCTTCTGAGTATTCTGCCGCTCTTTTTGGTGAAACTTACGGAAAAGGATTAAATCAGATTTTCCAATTATTATCTGTAGTAGAAAATACGCCAGAAAATACCAATATGATTCAGGCATTAAGAATCATGAAAGTTTTCTTGTTCCAAAAATTGACAGATACTTACGGTGAAGTTCCTTATTTTGAAGCTGGAAAAGGATATAACGGAAACGTGTTTTCTCCAAAATATGATACGCAAGAAGCCATCTACAATGATCTTTTAAAAGAATTAGACGAAGCAGGAACAGCACTTGATGCAGGTAAACCATTTGTCGGAAGTGCTGATTTGTACTACCAAAGTGATGTTGCAAGATGGAAAAAACTAGCAAACTCTTTAATGCTGAGAGTTGCAATGCGTTTATCTAAAGTAAATCCGGCAAAAGCAAAAGAATTTGTAGAAAAAGCTTATGCAAAAGGAGTTTTTACTTCAAATGATGACAGTTTGGTTTTAAAACACGATGCAGGTCCTGCAGGTGTTAAAACCAATCCAATTACATCTTCTTGGGTTAGAAACGATTTGAATGGAGGAGAATCTAACATTAAATTTAGTAAAACGTTTATCGATATGTTGAAAAACACAAACGATCCACGTTTAAGAATTTATGCAAAACTAGAAGCTACAGGAGATAATAATCCAGCAAGTCAGCAAGGTTTGGCAAATGATGCAAAAGAATTTCCAGGAGGAGACAAAAAACTGTTCTCAGACCCAAATACTTCTACAGTATTGCGTTTAGATGCTCCAACATTAATTATGTCTTATGCTGAGGTACAGTTTTTATTGGCAGAAGCAGCAGTAAAAGGATGGAACGTTGGCGGATCGGCTCAGACTTATTACGAAAACGGAGTAAGAGCGGCGATGAATATCTTAACCATTTTTGGAGATAAAGTGCCTGCGGTTACTCCAGCAGAATACAACACTTACATTACAACCTATCCATTTAAATCTGCAGGAACAGAAGCACAAAAAATCGAACAGATTATCACTCAAAAATGGATTGTATTGTTATTCAACGGTTTTGAAGCATTCTCAGAATATAGAAGAACAGGTTATCCAGTTTTAGTTCCTGTAAATGATCCAACTGGAGAAACTCAAGGAACAATTCCGAGAAGATTAATCTACGATCAGTCAGAACTTATTACAAATGAGGCGAATTATAAAGAAGCAATTCAACGCCAAGGTTTAGATTTAATGACCACAAGAATCTGGTGGGATAAATAATTTTTAAATTGGTTGGTTAGTTAAGATAAGTCGGGTACTGAGCATACCCGGCTTATTTTTAAAAACATAAAATTGATTGATCTGAAAAGTAAAATCTTGAAAAATTATTTTACAGATTCAAATGCTTTTTTTTCGCAGAAAATGAATACAGTTCTGCTGAAAAAGATGGATTTAATTTCTGTATTTTAAAAATTTCAAAATACTATACTTAAAGTTTATTTCAATTATTTGAATTTAAAAACAAATCCAATTCACAATATATATAAGGCAGTGGTAAAGAAAATATTTCTAGTTGTATTTTAGAGTTACTAACAAAGAATAAATTCTCAAGAGAAGGAATAGGTGCGGTCAGTTCTTTCCTTCTCTAAAACTGCCAAATTACTTGCCTTTTTTAGTAATTTTAGAAGGTATTAAAATAGTACTCTGTAAATGAATTATCAAAAACAACTTCATTGGATAATGTCCTTATTTCTGGCTGGTTTTACGTCAATTTCCTTTTCGCAGAAAATTGATTTAAAAAACAATTGGAAGTATCGTGAAGAAAAAACACAAAAATGGTATTCGGCTACTGTACCAGGAGAAATTCATACCGATTTGCTAAACAGCAAATTCATACTAGATCCATTTTACAGAGATAACGAGAAAAAACTGCAATGGATTGAACGCAAAAACTGGGAATATAAAACTGCTTTTCAGGTTTCAGCAAATATGCTGAAAAAGAAAAATACAGAATTAGTTTTTGACGGATTAGATACTTATGCATCAGTTTATGTAAACGATAAGCTGGTTTTAAAAGCTGATAATATGTTTCGTCAATGGCGTGTTGACGTTAAAAAAGTCTTGAAATCAGGAAATAATGATTTGCGAATCGTATTTCAATCGGCACAAAATGTAGTCGATTCACTAGCTAAAAAAGATTATCCATTTGTAATTCCAGACAATCCGCGCGCCTATGTTCGTAAAGCGCAATACCATTTTGGCTGGGATTGGGGACCAAAATTCACCACTTGCGGAATCTGGAAAACGCCAAGATTTGAAGCTTATGATGAAAAAGAACCTGAAAAACCGTATGTTTTAAATCGAAAAATTGAATTAATACAAGACAAAGACAGTCTTGGTCGCTCTTTTTATTTTAAAATTGACGGAAAGCCGGTTTATATGAAAGGAGCCAATTACATTCCATCAGATGCTTTTCTTTCGAGAGTGACTAAAAAAGAATATGAAAAAATAGTTTTATCTGCCAAAGAAGCCAATATGAATATGCTTCGCGTTTGGGGCGGCGGTATTTATGAAGATGATTATTTCTACGATTTATGTGATAAATACGGCATAAATATCTGGCAGGATTTTATGTTCGCAGGCACAATGGTTCCTGGAGACGATGCTTTTTTTGATAATGTTAAAAAAGAAGTTCAGTATCAGGTAAAGAGACTTCGTCATCATCCAAGCATTGTTTTATGGTGTGGAAATAATGAATCAGACGAAGCTTTTAAAAATTGGGGCTGGATGAAAAGTTTTAAAATTTCAAAACAAGATTCAATCCATTTGTGGAAAGACTATACGCGTTTATTCCGCGACAGTATTCCAAAATGGGTAAAAGAAGTCGATGGCAAACGTCCGTATTTAAGCTCTTCACCATTATATCATTGGTCAAAAGCAAAAAGCATAACCGAAGGAGATAGTCATTATTGGGGAATTTGGTGGGGATTAGAAGATATTGAAGCCGTTCAGAAAAAGACAGGACGTTTTGTGAGCGAATATGGAATGCTGTCTTTACCAAATTATAATTCAATTGAAAGTTTTACTTCAGCAGAAGATCGACAATTATATTCAGATATACTAAAAGTACATTTAAAAGCAGGGAAAGGTTTTGAAAAATTAGATTCTTATCTCGCCAGATATTTTATTGATGCTTCTAAAATAAAAAAGATGAATCTGGAAGATTATGCATACTTAAGTCAGTGTCTGCATTATTATTCGATAAAAAATATTGTCGGCATCCATCGTGCTAAAGCGCCTTATAATATGGGAACTTTAGTTTGGCAGTTAAATGACTGTTGGCCTGTTGCAAGTTGGAGCATTACAGATTACAATAATCGACAGCCAAAAGCTGCTTGGTACGCTATAAAAGAAGCATACAGAGACGACATAAAATCAGAAACCGATTTTACACATCCGAAAGATTTGGCATTAGAAGATCCCAAAATCAGTTGGGAAATAAAAGGAAATAACGTAGTTGTAAAAGCTCAGAAAAGGGCAAAATATGTTTGTATTTCGATGAAAGGCTATAACGGAAAATGGAGAGATAATTATTTTGATCTAAAAGCAGGAGAAGAAAAAACAATTTCGTTTGAAGGGAAAATAGCAAAACCTGAGATTAAGATTTATTCTTTGTATGAGGTTTTAAAGAGATACTAAGGTTCTAAGGTGCTGAGGTTCTAAGTTGCAAAGGGACAAAGGTTTTTCGTAGAGACGCACTTCAGTGCGTCTCTCCCACAGAATTTAAAAATTAAAATATATGAGAATAGTATTTAGCGGCTTTTTGGCTTTAAGTTTACTTTTTGCCAATCCGATAATTTCACAGCAAAAAAAGACAAAACAAACAGATGTAAATTATACGCAATATGTAGATCCGCTAATTGGTTCAGCGGGGCATGGCCACGTATTTGTGGGTGCAAATGTTCCTTTTGGAGCTGTACAGTTGGGGCCTGTAAATATTTTCGAAGGCTGGGACTGGTGCAGCGGCTATAATTATTCGAGCAATACGATTTTAGGTTTCACGCACACACATTTAAGCGGGACAGGAATTGGTGATTTAAACGATATTTTGGTGCTTCCAGTCAGCGGAAAAGTGGGTTTGACTAAAGGAACAAAAGAAGATATGGTAAACGGTTACGGTTCGTATTTCTCTCATAAAAACGAAGTGGTAAAACCAGGATATTACAGTGTTTTATTGGATAAATATAAAATCAAAGCTGAATTAACGGCAAGTGAAAGAGTTGGTTTTCATAAATATACTTTTGAAAACACTAATGATTCGCACATTTTAATTGATCTTGCCGACGGAATCGGCTGGGACAGACCGGTAAAAACTTTCATTAAAAAAGTAAGCAAAACCAAAATTGAAGGCTATCGATATTCTGCAGGATGGGCAGCAGATCAGCGTATTTATTTTGCAATGGAATTTTCTGAGCCGATTACAAATATGATGGTTTATGATAGTACAGCTACAGTAAAAGGAACAGAAGGTGAAGGCTTAAAAATAAAAGCGGTTTTAGATTTTAAAACCTTAAAAAACAAACAGATTCTGGTAAAAGTCGGAATTTCTCCAGTTAGTACAGAAAATGCATCTGCCAATATAAAAGCGGAAATTCCGAATTGGGATCTTGAAGCAATTGTAAAATTAGCAGATTCAAAATGGAACAAAGAGCTGAACAAAGTTCAAATAAATGCAAATGAAAAAACAATGAAAGTTTTCTATACTTCATTGTATCATACCATGTTTGCACCTTCCATTTTTAATGATGCGAATGGAGATTACTTAGGAACCGATAAAAAGGTTTACGAAAAAGCCAATTTTACCAATTATACTACTTTTTCGCTTTGGGATACGTACCGCGGACTGCATCCATTATACACTATTACACAGCCTGAAAAAATCAATGATATTGTAAAATCGTTTTTAGCGATTTATCAGCAGCAAGGAAGATTACCGGTTTGGCATTTGATGGGTAACGAAACCAATACAATGAACGGAAATCATTCTATAGCGGTCATTGTTGATGCGTATTTAAAAGGATACCGTGATTATGATACCAATTTAGCATATGAAGCGATCAAAAAAACGGCAATGCAAACCCGTGACGGAATGGATTACGTTCAGAAACTAGAATATATTCCTGCCGATAAATTATTAGAATCTGTTGGAAATGCTTTAGAATATGCTATTGATGATTACTGCATCGCTTTAATGGCAAAAGCTTTAAACAAAACTGACGATTATAATTATTTTACGAAAAGAGCCAATTTATACAAACAGTATTTTGACAAAGAAACCACTTTTATGCGTGGTAGATTGGCCAATGGAAATTGGAGAACGCCATTTAATCCGCTTTCATCTGCTCACCGTAAAGACGATTATGTAGAAGGAAATGCGTGGCAGTATACTTGGCTGGTTCCGCAAGATCCTTACGGATTAATTGATTTATTTGGAAGCGAAGATAAATTTATTGCAAAATTGGATTCACTATTCTTGCTGACTGACAAAGTAGAAGGCGAGGATGTTTCGCCAGATATTAGCGGTTTAATTGGCCAATACGCTCATGGAAACGAGCCAAATCATCATATTCCGTATTTATATGCTTATGTGGGACAACCTTGGAAAACAGCAAAATTAATTCGAGAAATTGACGAAAAATTCTATTCAACAAAACCTGATGGATTATGCGGTAATGAAGATTTAGGACAAATGTCGGCTTGGTACGTTTTATCTTCTATGGGATTCTATTCGGTTAATCCTGCAAACGGAATTTATGTTTTAGGAAGTCCGTTAGTAAACAATGCTGTCATTCATTATAAAAAAGGAATTTTATTTACTATAAATGCCATTAATAATAGTGCTTCAAATATTTATATTCAAAAAGCAGAATATAATGGAAAACCCTATACAAAATCATATATCACACATGAAATGATTGTAAAAGGCGGAGAACTGAAATTATATATGGGAAATAAGCCGTCAGCAACATTTGGAATTAAGAAAGAAGATAGACCTCAATAATTTAAGATTTAAGAGTTCTGATTTTAGATTTCCTAACAGGTTTTTGAAATCTGTTAGGTATGATTTAAGTTTAAGATTTATGGTCGCTTTGTCAAAGTTTAAAACTTTGACAAAGCTTGGATAATAGAAATTGGCATTTTATAAAAAAATAAATACCTAACAAGTTTTTAAACCTGTTAGGATAGCAACACAGAATATGAAAATAAAAAGTTTAATTTTTTTAGGAATAGTACAGTCCTGTCTTTTTCTAAATGCACAGGTAAAAGCTTTAGATCCTGTTGAATATGTAAACCCGTTAATGGGAACGCAGTCTTTGCATAATCTTTCAAACGGAAATACCTATCCCGCAATTTGCAGACCGTGGGGAATGAATTTCTGGACACCGCAAACTGGAAAAATGGGCGATGGATGGGCTTATACCTATACGGCAGAAAAAATCAGAGGATTTAAACAGACGCATCAGCCTTCGCCATGGATGAACGATTACGGACAGTTTTCGATTATGCCAGTTACGGGGAAGTTGGCTTTCGCCGAAGATGAACGCGCAAGCTGGTTCAGTCATAAAGCAGAAGTTTCAAAACCCTATTATTACAGCGTTTATCTGGCAGATCATGATGTTACGACCGAAATTACTACAACAGAAAGAGCGGCTCATTTTCAGATCACATTTCCAGAAAACGAACACTCTTATATTGTCGTAGACGCTTTTAATAAAGGATCATACATTAAAATTATCCCATCAGAAAATAAAATTATAGGATACACAACCCGTAATAGCGGTGGTGTTCCAGATAATTTCAAAAATTATTTTGTACTCTATTTTGATAAGCCATTTACGGCAAATTCCACCTTTAACGATAAAACTTTAGAAAAAGGAAAATTAGAATTAACGGCTGGTCATGCTGGAGCAGTAGTCGGTTTTAAAACTAAAAAAGGCGAAAAAGTAAATGTAAAAATAGCATCATCTTTTATAAGTTTTGAACAAGCTGAATTAAACTTAAAAAATGAACTAGGAAATGCTTCATTCGAAGAAACTTTAGAACAGTCTAAAAATGAATGGAACAAAGTTCTAGGAAAAATTGTTGTAGAAGATACAAATGAAGAGCAGTTGAAAACATTTTATTCTTGTTTGTACCGTACGGTTTGTTTTCCTCAAAAACAATATGAAATAAATAAAGACGGCGATATACTACATTACAGCCCATATAATGGAAAAGTTCTACCAGGTTATATGTATGCAGGAACTGGATTTTGGGATACTTTCCGTGCTTTATATCCCTTATTAAATCTGGTTTATCCTTCGATAAATAAAGAAATGCAAGAAGGATTAATAAACGATTATAAAGAGGGCGGATTTCTGCCAGAATGGTCAAGTCCAGGTTTTAGAAATGTCATGGTTGGAAATAATTCTGCTTCTGTAGTTTCAGATGCTTACATGAAAGGATTACGCGGTTATGATATCAATACTTTGTACGAAGCTTTACAGCACGGAGCCAATAATGAAGGACCAATGGATGCTGTAGGAAGGAAAGGAGTTAAGTACTACAACACTTTAGGATACATTCCTTATGACGTCAGAATAAATGAAAACGCAGCGAGAACATTAGAATATGCTTATGATGATTTTGCAATCTGGAAATTGGCAAAAGCTTTAGATCGTCCTAAAAAAGAAATCAATTTGCTTGAAAAGCGAATGATGAATTATAAAAATCTCTATAATCCTTCTGTTGGATTAATGAGCGGACGAAATAAAGACGGCAGTTTTCCAGCAAATTTTAATCCGTTCAAATGGGGAGACGCTTTTACAGAAGGTAACAGCTGGCATTACAGTTGGAGCGTTTTTCACGACATTCAAGGTTTAATTGATTTAATGGGAGGAGAAAAGAATTTCACTGCAAAATTGGACGATGTATTTACAATGCCTCCAGTTTTTGATGACAGTTATTATGGAGCTGTTATTCATGAAATCCGTGAAATGCAGATTATGAACATGGGACAATATGCTCACGGGAATCAGCCGATTCAGCACATGATTTATTTGTATAATTATGCAGGTGAGCCTTGGAAAACGCAATATTGGTCAAGAGAAGTGATGAACCGTTTGTACAAACCAACTCCAGATGGTTATTGCGGAGACGAAGATAACGGACAAACTTCTGCATGGTATATTTTTTCAGCAATGGGATTTTATCCAGTTTGTCCAGCGACAGACGAATATGTTTTGGGAGCGCCTTTGTTTAAGAAAACAACTTTACAGTTAGAAAACGGAAAACAGCTTATTATCAATGCACCGAATAATTCAGAAACAAACAAATATGTAAACGAATTGAAATGGGATAATGCTTCTCATTCTAAAAATTACATCAACCATTTTGATGTATTAAAAGGAGGTGAACTAAATTTCGATATGACAAGTTCTCCGAATTTAAAAAGAGGCACAACAAAAGAGGCATACCCATATTCTTATTCAACTTCAAAATAAAAAGATATGCAGTCACGTAGAAAATTTATAAAAAACGCAGGCATTTTTTCCGCAGGGTTATTGGCACTTCAAACAGAAGCTTTCGGATTTAATTCAGATGCTTTTCCCTTTCCGCTAAAAGATTTTATTTCTAAAAGACCTCCTGTTGGCGAAAGAAAATTTACAAGTAAAGCAATTGAAGCTGCGATCGTACGCATTAAAAAACAAATTGCCAATCCAGAATTGGCATGGATATTCGAAAATTGTTTTCCAAATACACTAGATACAACAGTAGATTTTGAAATTATTGACGGAAAACCAGATACGTATGTAATTACGGGCGATATTGATGCCATGTGGCTTAGAGACAGTACAGCGCAGATTTGGCCTTATATTCCGTTTGTAAAAGAAGATCCAAAACTGGCAGAATTGGTAAAAGGTGTTATTAATCGTCAAGCGAAATGTATTCTGCTGGATCCATATGCGAATGCTTTTTATAAAGATTTCACTAAGGAAAGTGAGTGGAAAAACGATCTTACCAAGATGCAGCCCGGAATTCATGAAAGAAAATGGGAAATAGACAGTTTGTGTTATCCCGTTCGATTAGCGCACGGATACTGGAAAGAAACGGGAGATATCAGTTTATTTGATGCCAAATGGAAAGAAGCCATGCTTTTAGTGCTTCAAACTTTTAAAGAACAGCAGCGAATGGATGGCAAGGGCGGTCCTTATAGTTTTCAGCGTCAGACGGCTTGGGCGACAGATGGAGTTCCGTTAGGCGGTTACGGTTATCCAGTAAAACCTTGCGGATTAATCGTTTCGACTTTCCGACCAAGCGACGATTCTACTTTATTCGGTTACCTGATTCCGAGCAATATGTTCGCTATTGAAATATTAGGCTATCTGATTGAAATTTTCTCTCTACCAGCTTTAAAAGACAATGATTTAGTTGCAAAAGCCACAAAATTAAGAGATGAGGTTCAAAATGGACTTAATGAACACGGCATCATCAATCACCCAAAATTTGGAAAAATTATAGCTTTTGAAGTAAACGGATACGGAAGTTTCCACATGATGGACGATGCCAATGTACCGTCTTTATTGTCATTACCTTATTTAGGTGCGATTGCTCCAAATGATCCTTTATATCTTAATACAAGAAAGGTAGTATTGTCAGAAAATAATCCATTTTTCTATAAAGGAAAAGCAGGAGAAGGAATTGGAGGCCCGCACACAGGAGTTGATACTATTTGGCCAATGAGTATTGTTTTGAGAGCGATTACAAGTGTAGACGAAAAAGAAATAAAAGCTTGTATCAGTAATTTAATTAAAACCAATGCCGACACAGGATTTATGCACGAATCTTTCCATAAAGACGACGTGAATAAATTTACCCGTAAATGGTTTGCTTGGGCGAATACATTATTTGGCGAAATGATTGTGCACACCAGTATTCATTATCCTCAAATTTTAAAAGATAAAAATATCTAGTACTTAAAGCTTAAAAAATAGAAATGAATACATCACATGCCATTGGGCTAGATATAGGAGGAACGCATATTACAGCTGCGGTTATTGATAAAACAGAAATGAAAGTGCTTGATTTTTCACTCTGCAAAGAATCTTTCGATTCAAATCTGCCAGTAGATCAAGTTATGAATATCTGGAAAAAAGTAATCATCACCTCAATTAAAAACTCTAAAATTAAAGATATCACGGGAATTGCGATTTGCATGCCTGGACCATTTGATTATAAAACGGGAATTTGCTGGATTAAAGATCAATCTAAATACGAGTATTTTTATGGACTAAATGTAAGGGAATTGCTTTTGGAAACTCTTGGTTTTCCTGCAGATTTTCCAGTTCTTTTTGAAAATGATGCCGTTTGCTTTGGAAAAGGAGAAGTTTTTAAGCAACAAGAAAACCTATCTAAAAAAGTAATGGCTGTAACATTAGGCACAGGATTAGGAGCTTGTTTTATTGATAAAGGAACATCAATCAGTTCAGGAAATTCTGTTCCAGCTGATGGAGAAATATATAATCTTACTTATAAAGATAGCATTGCAGAAGATTATGTTTCTGCAAGAGGTCTTTTATCGCATTATAAATCTTTAAACGGTATCGAGCTTAATAATGGAGTAGAATTGTATAATCTAGCAAAAAAGGGAGATAGGTTAGCAATTAAAGTATTTGAAGAAATGGGAGAGGACTTAGCTCAAGTTGTAATTCCATGGATTAAAAATTTTACGGCAGATCATATTATTATTGGAGGAAAAATTGCCAATGCAAGCGATTTGTTTTTGTCTTCATTTAATAACACAATTCAAGAATCTGATTTAAAAGTAGAGGTTTCTATTTCAAATGACAATGAAATCGCGGCCTTACTAGGAGCGGTTAGTTTTCTTTGTGATTAAAAACAAAAAGGATGAGATTTAAACTCATCCTTTTTTCTCTATGCTAAATAATATTTAGAATTTTTAATTAAGAACAATAAAAAAAGCCTTTAAATTTTACATTTAAAGGCTTTTAATTTTTAAAGTTTCTCATGGGAAACTTCTACTGGCGGAGAAAGAGGGATTCGAACCCCCGGACCTGTTACAGTCAACAGTTTTCAAGACTGCCGCATTCGACCGCTCTGCCATTTCTCCAGTATCTTGCTATCATTTTCTGATTGCGAGTGCAAAGATAAGCTGTTTTTTGAATTGTGAAAATTTTTTTTGAACTATTTCTTAAAAAAATATACTATAAAAAAGAAAAACCTTAACAAAAGTCAAAGGTTTTAAATTTAAGATGAAGAGGAATCAAGATTATAGTCCTTATCCCGCTTGTATATTGCATTTCTAATATTTTTTGTATTAAACCCACCACAGAAGCATTATACATTTTTTGCATCTTGAAAATTCCGATCTACAATTAGTATTATCATAAAATTTGATTTACATTTTCGGATAAAAATGTTCAAGAATTTGTTTCGGTGTTTTAACAATTTCTCTGCTGATTGAGTTAAACCATTTTACTTCTTTTGTAACTTCTGCGCAGCATTCGTTCTTTGAGTTAAAAAAGCAGCTTTTAATATTGATTTTGTCTTCAATATAGCAATGCTTCATTTCAAGTAAAAAATGTTCTGTAAACATCAGGTCTTTATGGATGATCAATTCGTGATTTCCTTCCTGTAAATCTAAATGCATATAATTGAGTTTTTCTTTTGAAAAACCGTTATGAAACAAAAAATGGTATAACAATCGAACAGTATACGAAATGTATGCGATATCTTCCATAACCATATAATCATTTACTTCTTCTCCAGTAACAACATAATTTTTACAGATCATTTTATTGTGATTTAAGGTTAAAAAAGAGACCGGCGTAATGCGTTACCGGTCTCCAGAATATTAGTCATCTTTAATACTCTTTGAACCTGAATGGATCTGATTCTTAAAGAGGATTATTTAATTAATAAAAAATTGTAATTGATCTTTATTTTGTCAGCAATTTTTTTTCTTACAAGACTAGGTATTTCAATATCAAAATCTTCAGGTTTTGCCTCAAAAGCGCCAGCCGCATTAAGACCATTTGATACCTTAGAAATTTTTACAATAACCGAGACTGGCCTAGTTTTTCCGTGAATAGTAAGATCTCCTTTTAATGTAAAATTTTTAGGCGAACTTGTAATTTTTGAACTGTCAAAATCTTCAATTTTACCTTTGAAAGTGGCTTTTGGAAATTTTTCAGATTCCATATAATTTTCATTAAAGTGCTCCTCCATCAGCGCCACTTTAAAACGAAAACCTTTTATAAGTACCAGGCTGGCAAAATCTCCCGTTGTCTGATCCAGAACAGCAGATACTGATTTGTTTTCTGCGGCAACTTCTTCGTAAGATGGCATAGATGCCTGAAATTTTATATTGCCTGTTTTTGTAATTAGTTTTTGCGCAGTTCCCTGAGTATTTGCTGCTATAATAAGCAGTAGCGCTAAAAAAATAATATATGATTTTTTCATAAAAATTAGTTTTCTTTTAGGCCATCAGTATTCCATTTTACAATTAGGTCAATATTAGCTTGAGCCATTCTGCCGCCTTGTGGCATAAGACCTTGCTGACCGTTTTGAAGCTGGATTCGACCTAATAGGCCAGCGTTTTCTACTGCAGCTTTTACCTGTGCAAAAGTTGTCAGAGGTCTGAAAGCGGCAGATCTTCCGCTTGAGTGGCAGCTTATGCAGTTGGCATCAATAATAGATTTCACATCTTTATTGTAGGTAACAGCAGTTGTTGGATTTGTGGGATCCGTCGGATTTGTAGGGTTTGTCGGGTTCGTTGGACTTGTCGGTGTCTCGATATCCTGAATGGTGTCAGAATCACTGCAGCTTGCCAATACAGCCAGCAAAATTGTAAGTACGATTGTTTTTTTCATGATTTATCGTTTTTAATTGTTAGAATACTCTGTATAAGTTAAAACCAAAGAAGAAATCTCCCTTACCCCAATCGCCAGAAGCATTGGTAAGGTATCCGCTCTCACTCATAGATTGTGAATTGGTAAAAATTAATTGAAATACGTGTCCGCCAGTTTCTATATCAAGTCCCACAGACAACGGATTTTTATAAAAGTCCGGTTTGTCAAAATTGTGCATGTATTCTAAATTTACAGACAATCTCTTCGTGATTTTATAGCGTCCGCCACCTCCGAAAGAGAACTGATTATCTCTTTCTATATCAGGATTATAAAGGTTTTTGTGTAAAAAAGATGGCACTAATTCTAATGAGAATTTTTCACTTACTTTTCTGGATATTAGAAGCTGCTGCACATACGTCATTCGATGTTTAAATTCTAAGCCAGGATATTGGTCTTTTTCTAAAAAAGTATTGATGTCTGCGACACTATATCCAACAATGTCAAGAGGAAAATTATCGTTTTGTCTTGCCATTCGATACTTTAATCCGATTTCATACATTTTGTTTAAAGTATGTCTGGAAAGGCTCGCTGACAACCAATCTGTAATGCCATAAATTCCTCCTAGTTTTGTGGTAGCATTATCAAGGCCGAAAAAACTGTCAAAGCCATCTTTTACAGTGCCAAAACGATGTGAAACCACAAAATAAAACTCTTTTTTGGCCGGCATTTTTGTGGTCTGCAACGTTACCAGCTGTAAAGCTTTAAAGGTTGCTGTAGAATAGCTTTCTTCTACCTGAGTAGAATCAAGACTCTTTAGTAAATCATCCTGAGAATAGGCCAGTGTTGCTAAAAACAGGCAGAACGGAACTAGAATTTTCTTCATAAATTAATTATTATTTGTTTGGTTTATTTAACACTGCACTGATCTATTTTGACTTCAAGAAATAGTTCGTCATATCCAATGCATTTGCCTTTAATCGTAGTTTTTTTATCCATCATTTTTGTGTTTAATTTTTCTTTGAAGAGGCAGAAAACCGTATTTTCCAGTACAATTGCAGAGTCGGTTTCTTTGGTTGCTTTGCCCGTTATTTCTATAGTTTTGTTGAGGTATAACGAGTCTGCTTTTTTAGGATCTGCGGTATAATCTTCGATAAGTTTTTTGGCCGTTATCCTAAAATCTGGTGTTTCTGATGCTATATTGCGAGCTTCTTTAAAAATGACTCCGTAATAAAAGTAGATGCCGGCTGAAATTATTACCAGCACTATTGAAGTTGCAATTATTGTTTTTCTTCTATTCATATTCTGTTTTGTTTTTTGATGCTTAATAATCGGCCAGCGAGTTTTTTGTTTCATAGCTTTCTTCCCGCATTTTTTTTCGATGCTGAATGCCAAAATCTCGTAATGATTTAATGATAGGTTTTAGTGATGAACTGTAATCCGTTAATTGATATTCGGTTTTGGCACGGCTTTGATAATCTGTTTTCTTTTTAACAAATCCGTTTAGTTCCATTTCTTTCAGCTCATGGGCCAAAACTTTGGAAGCAATTTTGTGCACTTCTTTTTGAATTTCAGAAAATCGTTTGTTGCCTTCCATAAGTGCCAGCAATATTGGAATTCTCCATTTTCCGCTGATCATGTAAATGGCGTCCATAATGGATGCTATTTCAGATTTGCATTTTGATGCAAATCTGACCTGCTGTATATAAGATGTGGCGTTTTCTGGTGTATTCATGCTTTAAAACTGTATCAAATCAAATGATGATTCTATAGTGAAACAGCTTTGGTGCAGATTACCCTACCAAAGAATTGCGATTTTTTGAAAAAAAAAATAAAGATGAAGAATACAAGTTTTAAAAACTCTTGCCGAAAAGATGTTAAAATGAAACCCTAAAGCTCAGATTTGGTGTTCTTTGCAACGAAAAAGTGTCCACTTCTTCAATAGAATTGGTCAAAGAATTAATTCTGTAATATTCGCTAGTTTCATTTCTTCTGTTTAGGATATTTAGGATAGAGATTCCTATTTTGTATTGAATTCCGCGTGCGGTTTCCCATTTGTAAGTTGAGGAAAGATTAACCTGCGAAAATATGTGCAGATTACTGTTATTTGGCCTATTATAAACCAGTACAGGATCAGAAAGATCAATTTGGGATAAGTCTGGAGATGTTTTGGGTCTTCCAGAAGACCATTTTGTTCCTAAAGCAATTTTGAAATTGTTTTTCTCATAAATTCCTGCCCATGATAAAGTGTGGGTCAGTTCAAAGTTATTGGGAAAACGTTGATATTCATAATCAGGAAAATCATAATTGTTTTCATTATATGTATAACTTAACCACGTAAGAAAGTGATTTATTTTTTTTTGGATCAGCATTTCTGTTCCCCATATTTCATAATCGCCAGTAGTTCTGACAAATTCCAGCTGATTTTGAAAACCTTGACTAGAGGTCGTTATTCCTGTTACTTTTTTGTAAAAGTTTTCGATATCCAGAAGCCAGTTGTTTTTTTGGTAGAATAGGTTTAATGAAAGCTGTTTGCTTCTTTGTATTGGAATTGTGCCATTATTCGAAACAATCCAGCGTCTTTTTTCGATGCCGAAATAATCTTTCTGCAGATCAATAATCTGTTGGGAGTTTTGGCTTTTTAGCTCGCCAAGTAATTCTAAAGTCACACTTTTGCTAATTCCGTAACCAAATTGAATTCTTGGCTCTGCAATATATTTTTTAAATTTTTCAATATAATTAAGACGCATTCCGCCTTTAAAATAAACTCGGGAGACGGTATCGTTATATTTTCCTTCAAAAATTAAAGCATGAGTTCTTAAAACGTCCTTTACTTTGCGATAGAAATCGGGATTGGTTACCTGTTCTAAATTAGTAATGCCAATTTCATTAAATTGATAACCGTCACTGAAGCTAAATTTAGAGTTTAAAATATGATTGTTTTCCAAATTAGCTCCATTGTTGTTTACTGTATTTTCCTGAACTGCTCTTTGGTTTTCGTAAGTTGTATATTGATTGGCTAAAAGTTCGTACGAAGAGTTGTAAACATTAATTTTTGTAGTGTTGAAGTTATTCCAGTTTCTTTTCCATGACAAATTTGCACCATAATTCTGCTGGCGTAAAATATTGTTTTGTGATTTGTTTATATTATATGAAGTGGCGCTTTTGTTGACTTCCAGATTGTCTTTAATGGTTATTAAATCAAGTACTAATTGATCTTTGATTCCTATTTTCTGCACATATTTTATTGTAGCGTCATAAAAGCCAAATTTTTTATCGCTTTTATAATTAAGATTTTGGCTCTGCGAAAAATCTGTTATTGTAGTATTTTGAAATACTTTGTTGAAATATTCTCTATAAGTAGGAGTTTCTACAAAATCAGTGATCGATTTACGCGCCGAAATTTCGATATAACTTTTTTTTGAAAGATTATACTTGGCGTAAACATCAGCATTAATCATGTTGATTCCGGCGCTGAATGAATTTTTTTCTGCTTTTTCGGGAGTAGAAGAAATGTCAACTACACTTGAAACGCTTTCTCCATAAAAAGCAGAACTTCCGTTTTTGTAGATCGAAATTGTATGTGCAAGATTTGGATTGAAAACCGATATTAAACCAAAAAAATGTCCCGTTTGAAACATTCGTATTCCATTCCACAAAAATAAATTCTGATCATGCGTACCGCCACGAACATTGATGCTTGATACACTTTCATCGAGACTGTTTACACCAGGTATCTGCTGCATGGTCTGCAAGGCGTCAGCTTCAATAAGGCCGGGAAGAATACCAAATTTTTTAGGTTTAATTTCAAGAGATCCGTCAGTTTTCTTTGAAATGCCAGAAGCCAGAATAGCATTAGTTTTAATTTCATGCAATTCTGTAATTTCAGGTTCCAGTAGGATTTGAATGCAATCTTTGGCATTTGTGTTTCCTGCCGTAATTCTCTTTGATGCAAAACCGACATGGCTGATTACAAAAGTATTTCTGTTTTCTTCATTAAACTCAAAATAGCCTTCTGAATCAGTAGTAAAGTGACTTTTGTTATTTAAAATGATATTGGCATTCTCAATAGGTTTTTTATCTATCGAAGATAAAACATAACCGCAAACCATTTTTGAGAAAGTATCTATTTTATAGATATTGATGAATTTATTTCCTATATTTTCAAAAGATAAATTGGTTTTTTTTCTTAGATATTCCAGTTTTTGTTCTAATGAAAGCGATTTCTTAGGAGGATTGAATTCTAGTCCTTCAATATTATCTTCGGTATAATTAAAACTAACGGCATGCTGTGCTTCAATATCAATTATTATTTTTTTAAAAGGCATAACTTTTCCTTTATCCTGAGCAAAAAGATTCAGGACAATAAAGAAGAGAAAAAACAAAAAATGAAATTGTTTGGGGCGGAACATTTATTTTTCGTCAAAAATTATTTTGTTGTTCGAAACTTTTCTCGCTTCTAAATGATACGTTGTACTGATAATCTGCAAAGCTGTATTTAGATCTTTGGCGGGTAATTTTCCTGTAAACAGCGAAATAGTGTCTTTGGTATTTAGATCGATCTTAATATTATATTGCCTTTCAACTTCATCTAAAAGGGTTCTTATGTTTTCTTTATAAAAACATATCTGGTCATTCATCCATTCTGGCTGTAATGAACTTACAGTCATTTTTATCTGTTTTCCATTTTCAAAACGAACGCTTTGTCCGTGGGTTAATAGAATTTCAGTGTTACCATAATTTACTTTTACACGGCCTTCGTAACACACCACGTCAAACCTGTTTTTTCTGGCTTTAACGTTAAATTGCGTTCCTAAAACCGTTACTTTTCCAAGACGTGTCTGCACTTCAAATTTTCTTCCTTTTGCAACTTTAAAATAAGCTTCTCCTTTAAGTTCCAAATGCCTGTTGCTGTCCCAATTCCATTTTTTATAGTTTATTTCAGAACCTGAGTTTAAAACCACTTTAGAATTATCGGGTAATGAGAAAACGGTCTTTTTTCCAAAATCAGCAGTTTCTGTTTGAGGGATAAAAACTTTCATGGCAAACGTAATTCCAAGAGCAAGAACAAATATAGCTACAGCTCTAGGCATCCATTTTTTGTAAAGCGGAACTACTTTTGGCGCTGCTTTTTTCTGGCTTAAAATGTTAGATAGCATACTATTTTCATCGAAATCACCAGCATCCAGGTGAGCGGTATATTTTTTAATTTTTTGATATTTTTCAAAATCGGGACTTGCCTCAAAAGCAGCTAATTCATCTGGAGATAAATCGTCGTTGAGCCATTTTGCTAATAAGCGATTTTTTTTCATTTTATCGTATTATTTAATTAAAACAATTAGAACTAAATTTACCCTACTTTTTATAAATCAATTTCTTTGCGCAAGCTTAACAATGCCAAATGAATGCGTTTTTCAACCGCTTTTACGCTTATTTCTAGCTCAACGGCAATTTCGCTGTATTTTTTTCCGTCAACTCTATGCATCAAAAAAGCAGTGCGCTGTTTTTCGTTTAAGTTTTCGATTGCTTTTAATAGTTTTGCCTGAAATTGCTTTTCTTCCAAGAGATATTCCGGACTTTCATTTGTCTTGTCCAAACCAATAAAGTTTTTTTCAAAGTTCAAAACCACTTTTTGGTGTGCAATCTGGTTGAGACTGCTGTTGTTAGCAATGGTGTAAATGTATGATTTTGCTTTTTCTAAAGGGACAGAAGCGCAATTTTGCCAAAGCTTAACAAATGCTTCCTGAGTTATATCTTCTGCTTGTTCTGCATTTCCAAATTTGTAAAATAGAAAATTTCGAAGAGCTTTTACATGACTCTTGAAGAAAGACGAAAAAATGATTTCATCACAAGTATTAGATTGGTTTTGATCTGGCATTTAGAGTTTCAATTTTTTCAGCGTAAAAGTATTTGTTTTTAATTTAAGTAGGGTAAAAGTAAAGATGATTGTTTTATAGAAGAATAAAATGCTATTGGTTTTTGATAATTTAGTATAGAATAAGATTATCAAACTTTGTCTTAGTTTATTAAAAAACAGTTTGTTTTAAAATTTATTACCTTTGTAAAAACATAAATATGTTCCTTTTGAAAAAATATTTATCAATTGCAGTTTTCTTATTCTTGCTGTTTTCCTGTCAAAGTGAAACAGAGGAGGAAAACAATAATTCGCAGGGAACAATTACAAGTGTTTCTCCGCTTACGACTTATCTGCAAAGGGTTGCGATGGTTAAAACCGTACAAGATAATATGATTGACGGATCGAGTTATTGCACTATAAAACTCCCATATACGGTTACGGTAAACAATGAGCAGATTGCAGTAAATACTACTGCCGATTATCAAAAAGTTTTGGATAATATCAACGCCAGCAATTATGATAATGATATTGTAAAAATAGATTTTCCTGTAACGATGGTGTATTATAATTACATCGAAAAATTAATTCCAAATCAGGCAGATTTCGATTCTTTAATTGATTATTGGAATCTCTATCCAGATCTTTTATCCAAAATCAACGGATTAAACATCAGCTATCCCATAACAATTAATATCTATAACAGCATCAGCCAGACAGCAAGTGCTCAATCGATAATAAGTGACCAGGCTTTTTTTAATTTCATTAAAAATTTGAATGAAAGCCAATATATTTCTTTAAAATATCCTATCGCAATTACGGATTATAATAATCAGATAAAATCGATTTCAAATAATCTGGAGTTTGAAAATGCCATAAAATATGCTATAGACTATTGTCCTGAAAATAACCTTGTGCCATTAGATTTTGCAACAGCCATCACAAAAGGTTCTTGGGAAATACCCTATTTTTATGAAGGCACTGTTAAGACTTCAAATTACAGCGATTATTCATTTGTATTTAAAGCGGATAAATCTGTAGTTGCCAGCAAAGCAGGAATTTCAGAAACTGGACAGTGGGAAAGTTCAGTCCAAAATGGCATTACAGCAGTAAATATAAGTTTTAGTACTGGCGTGCTTTCTAAATTAAATTTTAACTGGAAGCTGTTTGAATTTAATAATTCTCAGATACGATTACGAGACGCAGGCGCAACGACTAATTATCTTTATTTTCAGAAAAAAAATTAACGGATCTTTTTTTCTTTCTTCCCAACCAAATAAGAAATCCTGTTATGGGTAATGTTGCCGCAAACAAACAAACCAAAAAAGCTACGATTTTTGTTGGATAACCATAAATGCTTCCAGTATGAATAGGATAAATAAGCCTTCGTATTTTATCGCCATTGCTGAAGGATTCGTAAGGACGTATTTTTAAAAGCTTACCTGTGTATTTATCAAAATAAGCCATACTTGAAATATTGGGAATGGATTTTTCAAGATTCAATTTAATAGCCATAATACTGTTTATGGTGTCAGATGGGATTCTAATCTGTGTATCGCCTTTGTATTTATAGATGTTTTCTGTTTTAGAAAGTATGTTTTGATAAAAAAAAGCTTTATCCAGTTTAGGATCTGTTTTTGTAGGATTTTCAACTTTAGCCGAAGGTTTTTTTGCTGTTCCATCTGCTAATAAATAAATGCCGCTTTCAAACCATTTAAAAGACCACGTTAATCCAGTCAGAGAGATTATCAGAAGAAATAGAAAACTGTAGAAGCCAAAATTTGAGTGAAAGTCCCAATTAACCCTTTTAAAAGAAGCATTCCATTTTACTGTCAATCTCTGTTTTATATTTTTTATTTTTTTTGGCCACCATAAAATTAGTCCCGAAAGCAGCATGAAAATGAAAGTAAGACAGCTGCAGCCTGTAATAAATTTTCCGGCTTCTCCCAGAATTAAATGGCGATGCAAATCTAAAATGATAGAGAAAAACCTGCTTTTTTCAGGAATTGCTGCCAATACTTTTCCGCTATAGGGGTCTACTGAGAAAATCTGATCTTTTTTATCGATATCTGTTCCAGTTATAATTACTGTTCTTGCCGGATCTGCATAAGTTTGAATTCGGTCTAATGCGGTAATTCTGTATTGTTTCTCAATAGAAGCGAGGTAAAAATCGACAGGCATTTTTTTAGTTCCTATAGTCGAAACTTTATAAAATTCAGGATTTATAAAAGAATCAATTTCTTCGTCAAAAACCAAAATGCTTCCAGTAAGAGCTACAATAAATACAATAAGCCCGGACGCTAGTCCGAGCCATAAATGTAAAAAGCCAATATTTTTTTTAAATGTTTTATTCATGTAAATAGGCGATAAAAATATTTTTTAAATGCAGTAAAGCTATTTAGAAAGAATAACCAAGAGTCAAAAGCCAGTTTGAAGGTGCTCCAGGGAATAAACGGATATAATCGTATCCTCCAACCCAATAGGTTTTGTTTAGAATATTATTAGCATTCAGCTGAATTTTAAACTTATTGATATTATAGTAAAAAGCAGCATTGAATAAGGTATATCCGGGAAGAGTTTCCGTAGTGGTTTGGCTCATGGTGCGTGTTGTTGCAAAATTAGACCCCATTGCGATTCCAAAATCTTTTAAAGCGCCATTTGTAAAATTGTAGCGAGTCCAGATATTACCCTGTTGTCGCGGAGTATTTGGTTTTTGTCTTCCAATTTCAACTTCAATAGGGCTTTCTGTGATAAAAGCTTCATTATAACTGTAAGCGGCAGAAATGCTCCAATTACGGGTGATATTTCCATTCAGATCAATTTCAATCCCTTTGGATTCTTCCTCACCAATAGATCTCATTAAATCTGGATTTGACGGATCGTTTGCAGGATACAATGTGTTTTTCTGCTGTATTTTGAATAAAGCAACTGTCACAAAAAGTTTTTCGTTGAACCAAGATGATTTTCCTCCAAATTCAACCATATTACTTTCTAACGGATTAAATGGCCCTCCTGCATTTGGATTTGCGAGAGTAGATGCTGTTTGAGGATTATAACCCTGAACATAAGTTCCGTATAAGTTAATATTTGGATTAAGGGTATAAGTAAGACCAAAACGTGGTAAAAACGAATGCTGCTTTACTTTTGTTTCTGTGGCTTTTTTGTAATTTACTTTATCTGAATATTCATCGTAGCGAATACCAATTAAAGCCTGAAAAGCGCCAAATTTAATGTGGTCTTGAATATAAATTCCGTATAATGAATAATAGGTTGGGTCAACCTGACGGGCCACATAAAAATATTTGCTCATATCTTTTAACTGCTGCGATGCAAACGGATTGCTCAAATCAAAATGAGCTACGTTTGGCACTGGATTTCCTTTAGAATCCAACAAATAATTGGATTTATTTGCTGGGTTATAAGTGGCAATAAAGCCATTGTTGGCAGCATTTCGATAACCGCTTGCAGTTAATTGCGAGCCGCCAGAAGGAACCTCTTCCTGAGCATAATCAAAACCAGCTATCAGATTATGGTCTAAGGCGCCTGTTTTAGCTTTATATTTAAAAAAAGTAGAAAGATTATCAATATAACGCTTGCGTTTACGTTGAAAAACCTGCATTTCAATTGCAGTTGGAATTGTAGACCCGTCTCCGGCAGAAGCATATTTATTGGCACCGCGATGCTCTAAAAGATCCTCATTATATCCCGTTCTGATATAAGATCCTGAAAAGGATAAGCGATCTGAAAACTGGTGATTTAAGGAAGTTGTAACGATATAGGTTTCCTCTTTTAAATAATCGTTTGTTGAGTTTAACGAATTTGAAATCTTTGTAGAGTATAAGTTGTTTTCATAAGTTGATTGTCCACGGTCCAGATTTCCATTCGAACTGCTGTAAATTAAATCAAAATTCACGCTTGTTTTATCATTTGGAAGAAAAGATAGGGAAGGAGCTACAACAATATTTTTATCATATTGTAAATCTCGAAACGAATTAGCATTCTCATAACCTAAATTTAGACGGTATAAAAGTGATTTATCTTCGGTTAAAGGTCCCGTAAAATCGGCTAAAGCTCTTAAGGTATTAAAGCTTCCAGTAGAAAAACTCACACTGTTGGCAGCCTGATCTAATGGCTTTTTGGTTACACGATTTAGAACTCCTCCAGGAGAAGCATTTCCAAACAAAGCCGATGATGGTCCTTTTAAAACTTCGACACGTTCCAGATAATTTGCCAGAGGCTGTTTCCAGAATCCTGTAGATGTTCGCATACCATTTAACAATTGCGTATTGCTTCCCCCGTTTATTCTAAAACCTCGAATCGAAATATCATCATAAAAAGTAAACTGGCTTACACCACTGAAATTTTTTACTACGTCGCCTACGCGAATTGCTCCCTGATCGGCTATTAATTCTTTGGTAGCATACGAAACTGCCTGAGGTAAATCTTTCAGCGCGATTTCTGTTTTAGCGCCGATAAAAGATTTTGTGTTGCGATACGATTTTTCTTTGCGTCCGGTAATTTCCACAGTCTGCAGAGTATTTACGTTTTCTTTTAAAATAGCAGTAATCTCAAGATTTTCATTTTCTTGCAGTTCAACGTTTTTTTGTTCTGCTGTGAATCCCATCGCAGAGAAATAGACTGTATAGTTTCCAGCAGCAAGATTTGCAATTTCAAAATTTCCCTTGTCATCAGAAACGGCATTCTTTTTAGGACTTTTAATTGATATGGAAGCGTAAGAGACGGCTTCGTTATTTTCGGAAATAATTTTTCCGGTAATTTTGGCATTTTGCGCCGAACCAATATGTAGAAAGGCAAGCAGTAATAATAAAGAGAAAGTTAATTTCATGGCGGTTATTTATTTTTATGCTGCAAATCTAATCTTATTTAGACTAAATACAAATAATTTTTTAATTTGTGTGCCTTTTTTAAACAAGAAGTAATCTCCCTGAATTAATTCTAGTTGCTTCTTTTTTTAATTTCGTTTGTTTTTAAATTAAGCAAGTAAGACTGTAGGTATTTTGTAAGTGTTTTGTTTTTAGCGTTTTAAAAGGTATTAGGAAGAAGGATTTCTTTTTTGATTTTTTATTTAGCAAGACGGGTTTCTTCTTTTTTATAACCGTAGGTTTTTAAAAACTAAATTAAACTGGTTACCTAAAAGTAAGTGAATTTGAAAAATTAGAAATATTATTTCAGTCTTCAATTTTTTTTGCAGGCAATTTAAAAAAGCTGTGCTAAGATTGTGGGGCTAAACTTCTGCGTGGTTTTGAAAATATTGAAAATGCACTTAAAAGGCAAAACCCTGCTGATCTCAAGATCTGCAGGGTTTTCCGTGAATTTTAGCCTTTTTTGTAAACTTTGAAAAGTCTCTTTTTAAGCTCTCAGCGGAGAAAGAGGGATTCGAACCCCCGGACCTGTTACAGTCAACAGTTTTCAAGACTGCCGCATTCGACCGCTCTGCCATTTCTCCAATATGTTGCTCTCATTACCTGATTGCGGGTGCAAATATAAGACGGTTTTTCGGTTATAAAAACTTTTTTCGGACTTTTTTTTGAAGTTTTTTGAGATAATTTTCAAGTGTCTAATTATCAGTATTTCCGAAAGAGATGTTTTTGAAAAAATTAATCTAAATCGTCTAAAATTGGCGTTGGTTTTTTATGTTCGTCGACAGCAACAAACGAAAAAGTTCCTGAAACTACCGTTTCGCGAAGTTCAGAATACATTTGTTCCATAAAAATATCGACGTGGATTTTACAGCTAGTTCTTCCAACGCTGTCTACTTTTGCTACTAACTCGATTAAAGTTCCTGCAGGAATTGCTTTTTTGAAATCAATTTGTCCTGTCGAAATCGTAACTACTTTTTTACGGCTAAAACGCGTAGCACAGATAAAAGCAACTTCATCCATTAAGTGAAGCGCGGTTCCTCCAAATAAAGTATCGTAATGATTGGTTGTGCTAGGAAAAACGGCTTTAAAAATACGAGTTTCTGATTTTTGAATTCTTTCTTCTACTGTTCCCATATTAATAATTAACGTATTCTGTAATTTCAAGTCCATATCCAATCATACCCACTCGTTTTGTTTGCTCTGTATTCGAAACCAATCTGATTTTGGAAATGTCCAAATCATGAAGAATTTGAGCTCCAATTCCGTAATCTTTACTGTCAATAATAACTTTCGGCGCTTTTAGAGTTCCGTTAGCTTGTAATGATTTAAGCTCAGAAATTCTGTTTAAAAGATTAACAGCAGTCATGTCTTGATTGATAAAGATAACAGCACCTTTTCCATTTTCATTAATCACTTTAAACATATCGTCTAATTGCTGTTCGGCATTATTAGTCAATGTGCCTAATAAGTCATTATTTACTTGCGAAGAGTGGATTCTGGTCAAAATTGGTTCGCCGAGATTCCAAGTTCCTTTCGTTAAAGCGATATGAATTTGTTTGTTGGTAGTTTGTTCGTAGGCTCTTAAACGGAAAGTTCCAAAACGAGTTTCGATGTCGAAATCTTCTTTTTTTACGATTAAGCTATCGTGCTGCATTCTATACGCAACCAAATCTTCGATAGAAACTAATTTTAAATCAAATTTTTTAGCCACTTTAACCAATTCTGGCAAACGAGACATTGTTCCATCTTCGTTTAAGATTTCGCAGATTACACCAGCAGGTTTAAATCCGGCTAGACGTGCAAAATCAATCGCAGCTTCAGTATGTCCTGTTCTTCTTAAAACACCACCTTGTTTGGCAATTAAAGGAAAAATATGGCCAGGACGTGCTAAATCGTGAGGTTTTGTATTTGGATCAACTAATGATTGGACTGTTTTTGCTCTGTCAGAAGCAGAAATTCCAGTTGTAACGCCTTGTCCTTTTAAATCAACAGAAACAGTAAAAGCAGTTTCCATGTGATCCGTATTGTTGGTCACCATTGCGCGAAGATCTAATTCTTTACATCGGCTTTCTGTCAGTGGCGTACAAATTAAGCCACGTCCGTGAGTAGCCATGAAATTAATCATCTCTGGTGTTACTTTTTCGGCAGCAGCCAGAAAATCGCCTTCATTTTCACGATCTTCATCATCGACTACAATGATTATTTTACCTTGACGAATATCTTCAATAGCTTCCTCAATGGTATTCAATTGTATTTTTGTTGTTGACATAATTATTTTTGCTTTTGAGCAGGTAAAAACCGCTCAGAGATTTTCTGAATTAGTTGTGAAATAGGAGTTGTAATCGCATCAAAATTAATTAATCCATTATCGTTTGTAGCGCGATAGGTTAATAAAACTGCTAGCGGAGAGAGGACAAAAGACGACATCCATGATCCCATAAATGGAGTCATACCGCCTTCTTGAGATAGCCTTTTCCCGAATGTATTGATGAAATGGAAAGTAATAAAGATTAAAACGGCAAATACAATTGGAAGCCCAAGTCCTCCTTTTCTAATAATAGCGCCAAGTGGAGCTCCAATAAAGAACATTAAGAAACAAGCAAAAGCAATAACGAATTTCTCGTATAAGGCATTATAGTGTTTGTTGATTTCTCGTTCCTTATCTTTTAAATCTTTCTGCGTAGTTTCTATAGAATAAATATTGCTGGTGATATTGCTTCCAGCCATTTTTAAAATATCAACTTTATCTTTGTTAGAATAAATAGACAAAACATCGTTTGGTATAGGTTTCTTCTTGATGTTTTTTTGAGTATTTCCAGGGAATCTTTTAATTCCAACTCGCTGATTAATGTTCTCAGAAAAAGAAACAATTTCGTTATCTAAATTTTTGTTCAATGAATCTAAAGTATAGCGTAGCTCATTAACATTCAGCATTCCATTTGTTCCTGCAATACTTTCTTTGCTATCATCAACTTTGTTTAGTTCAGATAAATCGATATTGATAATCTGGGTTTTAAATTTTCCTTTTATAAAAGGCATTTTGGCGCGATCCTCATATTTTTTTGGAGTAACGTCTTGATAGTAATAACCGTCATTTAAGACCAGTTTTAAAATGCTAGATTTCTCATTGCTGACAAGTTCACCAGTTTTAGCTTTAATTACGGTTTTGTTTTCACCCATATTATTCGCTTTCTCATGAATTGTCACGCCGGTTAAATGATTGCCGTTTTCTCCAGTTTTTTTGTTTACCTTAATGTTGTAAGTGCCAACATCGTTAAACTGTCCTTCTGCAATAGCCATAGCTGGCTTAGCTTGAGCAATGTTTTTTCTAAAGTTGACAAACTTATATTCGGCATAAGGAATCACATTGTTGGCAAACCAAAAAGCAACAATACTTAAAACGAAAATAAAAATAATCAGTACTCTCATTGCTCTTTGCAGGGAGATTCCTGAAGATTTCATCGCTGCGAACTCATAATTTTCTGCCAAATTTCCGAAAGTCATAATGGATGCCAGTAAAACCGATAATGGAAGTACAAGCGGAATAATACGTGGCATAGAAAAAAGCAGGAATTTCACGACCAATATTAAGTCGAGATCTTTACCTGCTAGTTCTGAAATAAATAGCCATACTGTTTGCAGTATGAATATGAAAAATAAGATTACAAATACCGTGGTAAATGTAAGTAAGAATGTTTTTAATAAGTATTTGTCTAGAATTTTCAACCTTCTGATTAATCTAATTTATTGATGTAGTATTTCGGGTATTTACTCGCTACAAAGGTAAATTGATTTTTTGATAATGGCTGATTGGTTTTAAAAGAATTAACGGTTAAAGTTGTTTTTGTTCCGTTTTTTCCTGTTTCAATCAAATTGTAAATGTGTTTTGTCTGAACGTCAACACCTAACAAAATTTCTTTTCTTTGGTCTTTTCCACTAGTTGGAACTAATTTGATATATTGAATTTTTCTTCCTTTTACATTCTGAACAATGTCCATGTTGTATTTGTAGCCAGAATTGAAGAAGGTAAGCATTTTTGAAGGAGTGATTGCATTATCATCTTTCTCGTTTACTTTAGAAATAGTAACTTCTTCGTCTTCAGGAACAATAGTGTATGTTTTCTGGCCGTCAAAGATTTTAGTAACGCCCATAAAATTCAAAACATATTGATTTCCTTTCATAGTTACGTTTCCTTTACTGTCTTGATTGATGTTTTCTTTGGCATTATTCAAAGAATATTTAAAATCGATAACAATATTGTCGTAGCTTTTTATTTTAGAAGTTACTTCGTTCAATAAATCTTTCGCTTTTTTATCTTGAGCCTGAATAGAAGTGAAGCTCAAAAGCAATATAATTGCCATTTGAAAACACTTTTTAGTCATGTTTGTGATAGAATTGTTGTTGATTTCTTGAATTTTTGCTTTCATGATTGGATTAATTTTGTTCATTATTAAAAAATTGATCAAGAGCATTTAAATCTAAGATGTTTACACTGCGTGCTTTACTGCCTTCAAACGGACCAACAATACCTGCTGCCTCAAGTTGGTCGATCAAACGACCCGCTCTGTTGTATCCTAATTTTAATTTTCGTTGCAATAAAGAAGCAGAACCTTGCTGTGCATTGACAATTATCTCTGCCGCTTCTCTAAATAAAGTATCTCTTTCGGAAATATCTATATCAAGATTGATGCCACTTTCTTCTCCAACAAACTCTGGAAGCAAATAAGCTGTGGCATATGCTTTTTGTCCTCCAATAAAATCCGTAATTTTTTCTACCTCAGGAGTGTCAATGAAAGCACATTGCACACGAATTACATCGTTTCCATTCGTGTATAATAAATCTCCGCGTCCAATCAGCTGATCGGCTCCCTGAGTGTCCAAAATGGTTCTAGAGTCAATTTTTGAAGTTACTCTAAACGCAATTCTGGCAGGGAAATTGGCTTTGATTAAACCTGTTATAACGTTTACAGACGGTCTTTGTGTTGCAATAATTAAGTGGATACCAATAGCACGGGCTAATTGAGCCAAACGGGCAATCGGAACTTCAACTTCTTTTCCTGCAGTCATAATCAAATCGGCGAACTCATCGACAACTAAAACGATGTAAGGTAAAAATCGGTGCCCAGCTTCTGGATTTAATTTTCTAGACTTAAATTTTTCGTTGTATTCTTTAATATTACGAACCATCGCATCTTTTAGTAAAGAATAACGATTATCCATCTCCACACAAAGTGAGTTCAGAGTATTGACAACTTTAGCATTATCGGTAATAATAGCATCTTCTGTGTCAGGAAGTTTAGCTAGATAATGTCTTTCAATTTTATTGAAAAGCGTAAGCTCTACTTTTTTCGGATCGACCAAAACAAATTTGACTTCAGCTGGATGTTTTTTGTATAAAAGAGAAGTTAAAACGGCATTTAGTCCAACAGATTTTCCTTGTCCTGTTGCTCCAGCCATCAATAAGTGAGGCATTTTGGCAAGATCGACAACAAAAGTTTCGTTAGAAATAGTTTTTCCTAATGCAATTGGCAATTCCATTTCAGCTTCTTGGAACTTTGCCGCTCCAATAACACTTTTCATAGAAACCATAGTTGGGTTTTTGTTTGGAACCTCAATACCGATAGTACCTTTTCCTGGAATTGGCGCAATAATACGAATTCCTAGTGCTGATAATGACAGAGCAATATCGTCTTCTAAACTCTTAATTTTAGAAATTCTGATTCCTGCTTCTGGCACAATTTCATATAAAGTAACCGATGGTCCAACGGTTGCTTTAATCTGTGCAATTTCAATTTTGTAGTTTCGAAGTGTGTCTACAATTCTGTTTTTATTTTCTTCTAATTCTTCCTGATTAATTGTAATTCCGCCAGTCGAATATTCTTTTAATAAATCGATGGTTGGGAATTTATAATTGGATAAATCCAAAGTCGGATCAAATAATCCGAAATCGGCAACTAGGCGTGAAGCTAAGTTTTCTTCGAGAATATCTTCTTCTTCCGCTTTTTCTATTACGAAAGCTTCATCAGGAGAAACTAATGGCAATTCTTGTTTTGGAGCAATTGGCTTTAAAACCGGATTTAATTCAATTTCTGAAGCGTGAGAAATGGTTGGTTTTAAAGCTTCTTTATTAAGTTCAAACTGAGTGTCAACAGTCTTGATATGGATATTGTCCAATTCAGGATCTTCTTCTTCCTGTTTTTCTTCTACGACGGCAAATTCTTCTAAATTGTAAGCGCTTTCAGGCTGGTTTGCTGCTGGCTTTAAAGTGTCAAATTCTGATTTGAATTCTTTTTTAGTAGAATCAAAATACGATTGGATTTTTTCTGGAGATAATTTGATTTTGAAAATCAAATAGACAATCAAACCAAAAAGCAATGTAAGCAGAGTACCTGTTTTTCCGATGTAGTCTTGAAGGAATAAATTTAATTCGTAACCAATTGTCCCTCCTAATTCTGGTGCAGAAGTAGCAAAGAAACCAAATAGTACAGAAACAATTATAATGGCAAAAATATCCCAGAACCAAGTGTTTTTAAGCTTTTGAGTCGAAAGTTCCAGCGCTAAAAACATCCCGGTAAGGAAAAATAAACGTACGAAAATGAAAGAGGCAAGTCCAAAGCCTCTATAGATAATCAGATCGGCAAGATAAGCACCGAATTTTCCGAGCCAATTCTCTGCCAATTCAGAACGATCACCAAGCTGGTTTACAATACTTTGGTCGTTTTGCCATTGTCCGTTAACATAAAAAGAAATAAATGCGACTAATAATGCAATAGAAAAAAGAACCAAAAGACATCCTAAAACAAATTTTTGTTGTTTGGATATCTTAAATGATCTTTTATTTCCTTCTTGTTTATCGTTTTTTTTATCTACAGTTTCTTTTTTATTTTTTGCCATTCTTGCTTTTTCCTTTGCCTAAGTAAATTTTGGAATATAAATAATCAAGCCTATTGCGATTGCAGTCATTGCGGCAAAAAATACCGCTCCAGCAGCAATATCTTTAATAAATCCGATTCGTTTGCTGTAATCAGGATGGATAAAATCGGCAATTTTTTCAACTGCTGTATTTAGTCCTTCGATTGCTAAAACTAAACCGATTGCCATGGTTTGACAAAGCCATTCGGTTTGTGAAATATGAAAATAAAAACCTAAAATAGTCATTATGATTCCCAATGAAAATTGAACCATAATGCTGTGTTCTGTCTTAATTAATTTTACAGCGCCGTTAAAAGCATATGTCATGCTTTTTAAACGGCCTGTAACAAATGTATTATCTTTTTGAAACTCCATTTATTGGAAAATATTATAGTGCTGCTAAAGCTGCTTCGTAATTTGGTTCGTTTGCAATTTCTGCAACTTGTTCTGTGTGAACGATTTTTCCATCTGCATCAACAACAATGATTGCTCTTGAATGTAAACCTGCTAATGGCCCGTCAACAATCTCTAATCCGTTTGCTTTACCAAAAGCACCAGTTTGAAAATCCGATAAGTTTACAACATTTTCTAAACCTTCAGCACCGCAGAAACGTTTTTGAGCAAAAGGTAAATCTCTAGAAATACATAAAACAGTAGTGTTTTCTAATCCGCTAGCACTTGCATTGAATTTTCTAACAGATGCCGCACAAGTTCCTGTATCAACACTAGGAAAAATGTTTAAAACTAATTTTTTACCAGCAAAATTGCTTAAAGAAGCAACTGATAAATCGTTTTGAACTAATTTGAAGTCAGCTAATTGTGTTCCAACAGCTGGTAACTCGCCTGATGTATGAACTGGATTTCCTCCTAATGTGATAGATGCCATGATTTTTGTTTAAAATTAATGAGGCTCAAAAGTAAGGATTAATATTTGAATCTAAAAGTATTTGTTAAGGGTTTAAGGAGAGATTAAGATTGGTTTTTGGGGGCCACGAATTCATCAATTTATCTAATAATTTTAGATTTAGTACGCTTGTCAGGCTGAGCGGAGTCGAAGCCCGAGTACGGAGTTGCGCAATATAAATAGTTAGTCTTTGTAGAATTACTTTGCGTGGGCTTCGACTTCGCTCAGCCTGACAAAGATGGCGTTAACAGAGAGATTGAAAACGGCCACTGAGACTATAAACTAAAAAAAAAGCGTCCCTAAATTAGAAACGCTTTCTCAGCTTTGTTTTTTTATTTATTCTTGGGAGGAAGCCGATTTACTTATCGATTGAACCTAAAACACGTTTCATGAATGTGTTTAAAGCTTCTTTTTTATCTGTTCCTTGAGCAACCAATTTTTGTACTTCAAGGGCACCGTACATATTTGAAATCAATTCGCCGATTACATCTAATTCTTCGTCTTTTAGAGAAGGAATTTCGGTCATTGCTTCTAGAACTTCTATCGTTTCAATGATATAATCCTGATCGTTTTCTTCGATGAATTGCGTTAAATGCTTTATTACTGGTAATTTCATAATTTAGACTTCTTAGATTTTTAGACATTCTTAGACTTCTTAGACCTTTTTAGTTTGTAGACAATTTCTAAGAGGTCTAAAAATCTAAGCCAGTCTAATATCTAAATTTATGCAATTGCGTTTACAAGATCGATTAAAACTTCTTGTTTGTTGGTTTGCGTTTCGCCAACTAATTGTCCGTTTACGAAAGTTGCAAATGTTGGCAGGTTACTCACATTAGCTAATTTTCTAGACTCAGGAGAATTTTCTGCATCAACCAAAACAAAAGTGATAGCTTCATTTTCTGTTGCTAATTTTTTGAATTTTGGTTTCATAATACGGCAATTTCCACACCATGAAGCTGAATATTGCACCACTACTTTTTCGTTTTTAGCAACTAAATCTGCTAACGTATCTTCGTTTAAGTCGATTAACATAATTTTATTTTTTAGACACTAAGTTGCTAAGGTTCTAAGATGCTAAGTTTGCTCTAGAACCGAATAACTTTGTGTGGATTTATTTTGATTTTTTTAAGTCATTGAGATTCTAAGATCTAAGTTTGATCTTAGAATCTCTTGACTTTTATTGTAGAATTGTATTTAAGATTCAAAAGTTAAGTTTAAAAACTTAGCAACTTAGAACCTTAGTATCTTAGCAGCTTAATTAGCGCTTAAGTATTCAGCAGTACTTAATCTATCTGCAGTCATAGCTTCTTTACCAGCTTCCCAGTTTGCAGGACAAACTTCACCTTTAGTTTGGATGTGAGTGTAAGCGTCAACCATTCTTAAGTATTCACCTACGTTACGTCCTAATGGCATATCGTTTACACTTTCGTGGAAGATTTTTCCAGTTTCGTCAATTAGGTAAGTAGCTCTGTAAGTTACGTTTGAACCTTCAATGATAACTGAATCAGTATCTTCACTGTAGCTTGTAGATTCGATATCAAGAATACCTAAAATGTTAGCTAAGTTACGGTTAGTGTCAGCCAAGATTGGGTAAGTAACACCTTCGATTCCACCATTGTTTTTTGGAGTATTTAACCAAGCAAAGTGAACTTCGTTTGTGTCGCAAGAAGCACCAATTACGATAGTATTTCTTTTTTCGAATTCTGGTAATGCAGCTTGAAAGGCGTGTAATTCAGTTGGACATACAAAAGTAAAATCTTTTGGGTACCAAAATAAAAGTACTTTTTTATTGTTGTTTACTGCTTCTTCAAAAATGTTGATTTTTAAATTGTCACCCATTTCTGAGATAGCATCTACTGCAATACTTGGGAATTTTTTTCCTACTAAAGACATAATTTTCGTTTTACGTTAAATATTTATTTGCTGCAAAAGTAGGGCATAAGTACAGGTTCTTACAATAAGATGTGATTATAAAAATTTATAAGTTGATAAATTTTGGTTATTTTATGTTTTAACTTATTGAATGTCAATATTTACTGGCAGAACGCCATTGAAAATATTTTTTTCTAAAAATTGAACTCCTGCTGTTTTTTGAAACTCTTCAAAATCTTGGTACGCCTCAATTAATCCTGAAGCCTTTTTAAGATTCGGAATTAATGGTAAAGAATACGGATTTCCGAAAACGTAAACAATGCATTTTTTAGTTTGTAGCAAGTCAGAAAGCAAGTCTAAAACTTCATTGTCAATTTCGAAATTATTCAGCGGTTTTGCTTTTGGAACAAATAGTGAAATGATGATCGTTTCAAAATTTTCCAATTCTTTTTTAATAGATGAAATATCGGAAACTTCTAAATTTTCAAAAGCAAATTCCGGTGAAGGCAATTTTGAATTTAGAGTTTTGAAGAATGTATTTTCGGTATTTTTATATAAACTCAGTTTGGCTAATTTGTTGTTTTTCTGAGCTTCAAAAGCCAGTTCTGAACTTGAGTTGTCTATAATATTAGTAATGGCATTTTGAGCAATTTCAAGATTTAATTGAGATGTTTTTCCAAAATCTAATTCGCCCGAAACAGCTGTGTTTCCAGAAAGAATCCCAGCTTTTTCTTTGGCTTTCATAATTCGATTGTAGCTTTCTTCGATGCGGTCTGGCGAAGCGTTTTTATAAATCGCTTCAATTCCTTCGGGAACATTTTCGGCAAAACATAAAACATCGTTTCCAGCGTTAAAAGCTTCCCATTCTAATTGACCTTTTGTTTCGTATAATTTAGAAACGCTGTGCATATTTAGAGCATCAGAAATTACCAAACCATCATAACCTAATTTATCACGTAAAAGATCTTGAATAACTGCTTTTGATAATGTTGCAGAAGTATCTTTTTCGTCATTTAAACTCGGAACGGCTAAATGTCCGATCATAATCGAATCAACATTGTTCTCAATTCCTTTTATGAAAGGATATAATTCGTTATCCAATAATTCTTCCAAAGTTTCTTTTAAAACAGGCAATCCTAAATGTGAATCAACATTTGTATTTCCGTGTCCTGGAAAATGTTTCAAACAGCCTAAAACACCAACTTCTGACATTCCTTTTAAATATTCGATAGCAAAATCGGCTACTTTTTGTTTGTTTTCACCAAAAGAACGGTATCCAATAACAGGATTATTTGGATTATTGTTGATGTCTGCCAAAGGCGATAAATTGTACTGAATTCCTGCCGCTTTTAAATCCAATCCAATTTGTTTTCCAGTTTCGTAAACCAAATTGGCTTTGTTTTCTGGCAAAGCGCCAAGGGTAATAGCATACGGATATTGCGGTGTTTTTTCAATGCGCATTGCCAATCCCCATTCTGCATCAATACTGATTAAAAGTGGAGTAGAAGCAGCTTTTTGATAACGCACGATCAAAGCTTTGATTTTATCATAGCTGTCATCGTTAAAAACTACTTTTTTCTTGCTTTCGTAATTCGTTGCGGCGCTCGCACGGCTGTGAAAAAAGGTCAGTCCGCCAATATTATGTTCTTTTATAAGGCGTTCGGTTTCTTGAATATTTTCTTCGGTATCGTTTATGAATACTGCTGGAAAGAAAAATTGTCCTATTTTTTGTCGTAATGCTTCGGCTGTGATTTTCATTATTATAAAGTCTTTTTCATGCAAACACTATTATCCATTTTTTCGTAAGGCGGATAATTGGGAATTATGGTATAATTTAATTTTTGATATAAGTTAATCGCTTCTGGCTGATTTTTTCCCGTTTCTAAAATAGTATAAGTATAACCTACTTCTTTTGCCCAGATTTCAAGTGCTGCTAAAATGGCAGAAGCGATTCCTTTTTTTCTATGATCGGGATGAACGTACATTCGTTTAATTTCTGTCGTATCTGGTTCTTTTTCGCGAAAAGCGCCACAACCAACTGGAATTCCGTTTTCATAATACACGATTGTGTGTTTTATTTTATCGGTTTTATTAAACTGATTGTAAAACGCATGATCTTCGCCATCTCGAATTGCTAAATCTTGATCTAATAAAACAACCAGATTTACAAAATCGATATCGTCTGAATTCGTAGGTTTTAAAGTAGCCATGTCAAATAAATTTAGGTATCTTGTTTTTACCATTAAGGCATTAAGTTCAAAAGCTATGGCTTAATTGCTTAATCTATTCGAGATAAAAGAAAATTAAGCTTAGCACTTTAGTTTTAATTTATTTTCTTCTTTTCAACAAGAAAGTTCATAAAGCTTGGCTTAAATTACTTAATGTCTTAATGGTAAAAATTATTTTAACTTTGCTTTCTTTTGTTTAGCCAATTGTTTTTTAGTTTCAAGAGCTTTTTCTAATCGGTTTTTAAAACGGAAAAGTTTTGGCAATCCTTCCAATCGGTCTTCAATTGTGATGATTTCGTAAACCACAATAGCTTTTTCTAAAACCCGGATTTCATTGTCCAGATCGTTTTCGTTTTTGTAGATCGTTGCTAATCGATCGTAAGGATGATTTCCTTTAAAGCCTTCTGCAACATTTTCTTCATACAACTCAATCGCTTTTTCAAGATTTCCGTTTTTTTCGAACTCTGATCCTTTTAGATTTCGTTCGTTCTGCAAATTCTCATTGATTTCCATAGGTTAAAGTTTGATTTGGGATTAAACTTCTTCTGATTTCTTCCCAAAATCTTTTGGGAATATTAAAAAACGTGATAAAATAAGACCTGGAATTGTAGCTATTAAAACCCAAATAAAGAAGTTTCCGTAGCCTAAATATTTTTGAATGTAGCCACTTAACATTCCTGGCAGCATCATTCCCATTGCCATAAATCCTGTTGCCAATGCATAATGTGCCGTTTTTGATTCTCCTTCGGCAACATGGATTAAATACATCATAAATGCCGTAAAACCAAAACCATAACCAAATTGTTCTAAAATAACGACGATATAAATGTAATAAATTGATGTTGGGTGAAAAAATGCTAATAGAATAAAACCAATAATTGGCAAATGCATCGCTAAAAACATTGGAAACATCCATTTGGTAAGGCCATGTCTAGAAATGGCAATTCCTCCTAGAATTCCGCCCAGAGTCAATGCGGCAACTCCAAATGTTCCGTAAATAATTCCAACGGCTTCGGTGTCTAATCCCATTCCTCCAAGTTCTTTAGAATCTAATAAAAAAGGGCTTAACATTTTTAGCAATTGCGATTCTCCTAATCTGAAAACTAAAACAAAGGCAAGAATTAATCCGATTTGTTTTTTCTTGAAGAAATTGATAAATATGGTTCCAAAGTTTTGATGTGATGTTTCTTTACTGCTCTCTACAACATTGATTTCATTTTTTGGTGTAAAAATAAAATTGTAAGCGGTAATAAATGTCATCAATAAACCAACGCAAATCATGGTATACGACCAAGCTTTTGTATTGTCTCCAAATTTATGTTCTAAATATCCAGCAAAAAGAACCACCAATCCGTTTCCTGCGAGCATTGAAAGTCTGTAGAAAGTGCTTCTGATTCCGATAAAGAAAGACTGTTTGTCTTCTGGCAAAACCAATAAATAAAAGCCATCAGTAGCAATATCGTTAGATGCCGAAGCGAAAGCGGCAACCCAAAATATGGCTAAAGACATGATGAAAAATCCATTTGTTGGAATTACAAATCCGACCAGCAAAAAGGAAATCGAAATTATTAACTGCATCAATAAAAACCATTTTCTTTTGGTTCCGATCAATTCAATAAGCGGACTCCAAAGCGGTTTTACAACCCAGGGAAGATATAATAAACTGGTATAAACTCCGATGTCTTCATTTGAAATTCCTAGATTTTTGTACATAATTACCGAAACCGAAATAATTATGGCATACGGTAATCCAGATGCAAAATTAAGAAGCGGAATCCAGAACCAAGGTTTATTATCTGTTTTCATTAGGTTGATTTGGTGTATAGTTTTTAAATGGTTTTTTGAGGTCTATAGCTGTTGGTGTGCTTTCGTTGGCATAATAATCAATAAAAGTTACCGCACAGGCTTTGTAAAGATTTAGTTTGCCGGCGGCAATAGCAAAATTGATTTTGCCGTCAACTTCTTTTATGGTAACTTTTTCAATGATTTTTGTCGCATCGTTAATGTCGATTTTCGAAATATGTTCGCCTCCATAAACCACCATATAACGAACTTTTGTATTTAGCGGACTTTGGAATGTGAAATTATATTTAATGCTGTCTTTACTATATTCCAAAACTTTTGGAGTATCGATAATAACATGTTTTAAATTTGGAACCGCTGCAGGGAGTGCAGGATATTTATATTGATTTTCTTCTAAATGGCGAACCACATCAAAGTTTTTGCCCATAAACCATTTTGAACTGAAGTAAGCACTTCCAGAAACATTTTTAAAGGTTCTTAGGAAATCAATTTGAGTTGGAATTTCGGTCATATAATTCCAGCTTTTATCACCGTCGCCTCTAATTTTGTATGAAGCATGGCCGATGTAAATGGCAGTATTTGGATTAGCGTTTTCAGACCACCATTTTACCAACTTAGAATAAGAAGCTCTTGTATTGTTCATGCTCCAATATAATTGAGGCAAGATATAATCGATCCAGTTTTGGTCCATCCACAACATTGGATCTGCATATAAATCATCGTAATTAGAAGTAGATTGTGTTTCAGAACCCTTTGGGTCTTGAGATTTGTTTCGCCAAACTCCAAACGGACTAATTCCGAATTGAACCCACGGTTTACTTTCTTTTATAGTTACCGAAATTGAATGCACAAAGTTGCTCACATTTGCACGGCGCCAATCTGCAAGGCTTAAACCTGCACCATATTTTTTGTATGAAGCCGCATCATTAAAAACTTTTCCTGGAACAGCATACGGATAAAAATAGTCATCAAAATGAATCGCGTCGATATCATATTTGTCAACAACTTCTTTTACCACTTTTGTTAAATGCGCCTGAACTTCTGGCAAAGCAGGATCATAATAATATTTTCCGCCATATTCAATCATCCATTCTGGATGTTTAAAAAGATCATGATTTTGACTTAAAAGATTTTTGTTTAAATCGAAAGTCGCGCGATAAGGATTTAGCCAAGCGTGAAATTCGAATCCGCGGTTGTGAGCCTGCTCAATCATCCAAGCTAAAGTATCGTAATACGGATTTGGAGCCAAACCTTCTTTTCCTGTCAGAAATCTTGACCAAGGCGCAAATTCTGAAGGATAAATAGCATCTCCAACGCTTCTAATTTGGACGATTACAGCATTATAATTTAGTTTTTTGTAAGCTTCTAAAATTTCAAGATAATCAGCTTTTTCTTTCTCTACATTGTCTGTGCTTGTTTTTGGCCAGTCAATGTTTACTACAGTAGCAATCCAGACTCCTCTAAATTCATTTTTAGGATGCGTTATTTTTTCCTGTGAAAATGATTTCAATCCAAAGAAAAATAAAAGTAGGATAGAGTATAGTAAGTGCTGATTTTTATGCATTTCAAATGTTTATTTTAACAAGAACCAAAAATAGTTTTTTTCCGCCACGAATTCACGAATTATTTTTTTTAATGATTGCGTGTTTTTCTGCCACGAATTGTTTTTTTAGAATTGTGTATTTTTCCGCTAAGCATTGCTTCGCCTGTTCGCTGTCGCTCGAGTCACAAATTATTTTTTTTAAATGATTGAAAATAATCCAATCAGTATAATCCGTGTAATTAACCGTACTTATTTCGCATTGATTATAAATAAATTCGTGAATTCGTGGCTATCTTTTTTAATCAGGAAACGAAATCTTTCCCATTGTTACCGATGGAATTCCTTTGCTGTTTCCGAAATTGTAATTGCCTCCAGAAATAGTTTCATTGGCCAAAACGGCAAACAAAACTGCTTCTTTTGCATCGCCTGAAATTCCTAGAACGTCGCTTTTTTCAAATTTACAAGACAATAATTCCTGCAACCACTTCACCATTAACGGATTTCTCGCGCCACCGCCAGACATATAAACTGTAAACTCTCCGATTGGCGTTTTAGTATTTTCTACAACAAACAAAACCGCTTCGGCAATTGTTTCTGCGCTCAAGCGTGTTAAAGTGGCCAGCAAATCTGGTGCCGAAATATTCTGTAATCCTAATTTTACCAAAGCCGAATTCACAAATTCATGATTAAACAATTCCTGACCAATGGTTTTAGGAAAACTTTGTTTGAAAAAAGCATTGCTTTTTAGTTCGCTTAAAAGTGAATTATTTACCGTTCCCTTTTTAGCAATTTCAGCATCTTTATCGAAACTTTTTTCAGGGAAAAATTGTTTGGTGAAAATATCGATTAAAGTATTGGCTGTTCCCGTATCGGTTACAAAAACTTCTTCAGCATTTTGAGAAGCGGGTAAATAAGTAAAATTGGCGATTCCGCCCATGTTGAGCATAATTCGGTTTTCGCCTTTTTTGCTGAATAACAAATAATCTCCGTAAACCGCCAAAGGCGCGCCTTCGCCACCAGCTGCAACGTGTTTTTGTCTGAAATCAGACAATGTGATAATTCCTGTTTTTACCGCAATATGATCGCCATCGCCAATTTGCAAAGTGGCATTTGGAAATTTTTCCTGCTGATGTAAAAACTTTGGCGCGTGTAAAACCGTTTGTCCGTGCGAAGCAATCAAATCAACTTCGCTTGCAGGAATATTCCATTTAGAAAGACAATCGTTTATCATTCCTGAGTGCAGGTTTGCAATCCATTCGTTTAATAAAACCAAATGCTGAAAATCGATTGTTTTCTGAGCAAATACCTTTCTTATTTCGGTTTTAATATCGTCGTTGTAATCAACGGTTTCAAATTCTTGGATTTTAACAATTGTATTTCCGCCTTCTCCCGAAACTTCGCAAAGCGCCAAATCGAGTCCATCAAGAGAAGTTCCTGACATTAAACCTAATATTTTTCGAGTCTCTTTTTGAGCAATTTCGTAGAGAGCTTTTATATTTTTATTCATTTAAAATGAGATTTTTTAGAAGTCATTTATTGATAACGCTAAAATGGGATTATTTCAGATATAAATTTAGAAAATTGTGAGATTTTTGTTTTTGAAAGGAAAATTTAAAATTTGTATTGTTTTTCCTTTTATTTTATAATTCCTTTGGAATGTATTTGAATAAAGCAAAGATATTTATGAAAGCAACTTTAACTTATCTCTTTCAATTTTTGTATTGGGTTTGGTTTGTGTATTTTTTCTTTTACATTATAGGAGAGATTTTTAAACTTGCTCAGTCTCCAGTAGGTGAAGGAATTGTTTTTATGGGTGTCTCAACTTTTGTTTTGTTTTTTATCGGACTTGTTCTGTATTTGTTTGCACTTACTTTTGAGATTCTAAACAAGATGAATAAATTTTTAAAAGCAGGATCTCTTGTTTTTTGTGTTCTTTTAATTGTGGTGTTTTTTATTTTTATGCGAAATAATGGTGATTTGAAAGTTTATTACTAAATAAAAAACAAAAACCTCGAGTTAAAACCTCGAGGTTCTTCATTTTAAATTCTACTCCAACTCCAAATAAGGATTTAAAGTTTCAGCTAATTCATTGAGCCAGTAAAAGCTGTCTCTTAATTTGATGATTTCACTTTGAAATGTTTCATGTTCGCTCAAAACACATAAAGCGAGTGTAAAATTTACTTGCCTTAATGTTTTAGCCATTTCAACAGGATCGATTCTGTCGTTGAAGAAATTCAAAAGTTTGATTTCGGTTTCTTTGGAAAGAGTGTTGTTAATCATATTCCTAAATTTTAGAATAATAACCCTAGGAAGTGCAATTATTTACTTATTTCACTTCTTTGGACAAGTTTATATTAGTTTATTCTTTGTGTTTAGGACTGTAAAGATATCAAAAAATACTGTAAAATAAGAAAAAGATTACGTTTTTAGAATTCACAAAGTAAAGTTACAGGATATTTTTCTTCGCGAAATATTTTCATATGATTATCAAGATCAGAAAATATGTTTTCAAATCTGTCAAAAGAAGATTCATAACCATAGCTTCCATCTTTTTTGAAACTTTCTTTAATTTTAAGTTTACCAACAACTTCAAATTTATCTTTAAAAGAAATAATATCTCTGTGTGTTACTAAACGATAGGAAAGTCCAAATAAGAAATTATCTTGATTAGCATATTCCCAAATTTCATCTACATTCGGCTGTTGTTCTAAAATAGTTTTCCAATCATAAGATGAGGGAATTTTTCTGCCAGAAATGAAACAAGATTTTAAATCTTCAACGGTTGGTTTGTTTTTGCCCTTGTATGTTGTCGTAGCTAAATCATATGTACACTGTCCCCTTTGTTGTGTAACTTTTGCACAAATTACAGCATAATAATTATTGTCTGAAAGTTGGAAAGTTAACAAATCATTTGGCTGAAAATATAGATTTTTAATAATCCTGTATTTTTTTCTTTTCCTAATTTTTAAATTTGGCAGACTTATCTTCTTTAAAAGTTTATCAAGTTCTTTTTGTCTTTTTTTACCTTCATTGGCATCGCATTCCTCGGTCCAGATTTTTACGCCAATTTTTAGTTCAATTACTCGCTTTACTTCTTCAAGAATTTCTTCGGTTAATTCACCAATTTCCCAAAAAGCAAGTGCATAAGAGGTTACAAATATTTCGTGATAGAAATCGGTATTGTCGCCGTAATCTTCTATAATAAAAGGAACTTCTTTTTTAATGGTTTCTATAGTTGCGTCGCTGTCATATAAATCCATTATTGATTCGTAAGTATCTCGAGCTAAATCACCATCGATTATTTTTACGCCGTCTGTTGCCATTGTATATTTGGAATTATTTTAAAAGAATGTCAGGCTAAATATAAAAAGTTTTGGATATTTGTTTTTAATTATGATCGAAAAAATCTTAACAGACTACATTAAATTTATCAGAAGTTTCGAAGCTTTATTAAAAGATAAATACAAACAAGACATAAATCCATGTTCGTTTTCTCGAACCTTTTTTGAAAGAATAGGATCGATTGACGGAATTGAATATTATTTTCATGGAAGTGGCTGTACTGCTAAAAAAGATGGTGTTATTTATACTTATGATATTTCAATAAACGAAATTACTTTCACGCAATGGGATCTCACAGAACTTATTAGAACTCATCCCGAATATCAAAAATTAAATTATAGTGAAGATTATATCGAATTTGAACTTTATCAATTTATAATTAAAGGAATTTTAGAATGGCTAACTCTCGAAAGAATTGAAGGAAAAGCTTTTGGATGTGTCTTTAAATGTTATAGAGTTGTAGAAGAGTCTTTTTTTATTCAATAAATCTTCTAATGAAACCAAGTGCCCTAGCCCTGATGGAAGCGGCATCCTTTTGTGGTGGGGTTCACCACAAAAGATAGAGCGGACAGCAGGAAATAGCTTCTTACCTAAATTCCAATTTTTAAATTGCTTCGCCTGTTCGCTATCGCTCGAGTCCAAATTCCAAAAGAAGAGGTTTTTGTTTCCATAAGCCTTCGACTCCGCTCAGGATGATAATCGTTTTTTATGTTTTTATGAGCCTTTTCGATGGATATAAGATCGCTCAAGATGACAATTGATTTAGAAAGAAAACCTTTGTCACTTTGCAACTTTGAGCCTTTGTACCTTATTTAAGCACAAACTCATTTTCTTTCAACTTCTTCAAAACAGCAGCAATAATTTTAGAACGGCATTCTGAGTTTTGAATCGTTGATGCGGTTTTGACCCAATAACGAACATTGAGCTGAATAACACCTGCGGCGGCGACATCGGTAATTACGGCGGCATTTTCGTGGTCTTTTTCGGTTACCTCTTCGCTGTTGCCTAGAACTTCTTTTACGAGTTCGATGGCGCGTGTATAATCAGAGCCATATTCTAGTCCAACTGTGAAAGTCTGGAGTAGAAAACCTTCGCTATTATAATTAATTAAAGTGTTTTTTATGAGAAGCGCGTTCGGAATATAAATGATCTTAGAATCGCTTTTTACTTCGGTATCACGCAGGTTGAGGTTGATGACTTCGCCTTTTACACCATTACTTTCGATAATATCGCCAATAGAAAACGGACGTTTGAAAGCGAGCAGAATTCCGGCAAGGAAATTTTCGCCAATATCTTTAAGCGCAAAACCAATAACGAAAGCCGAGATTCCGGCACCGGCAAGCATACTTTGCGCAACGCCGTCAAGACCAATAATTTTGAACATGAAGAGAACTCCAATAATAATCAGAACCGATTTGATTAAACGGGCAATAAAAGTCGCTAGAAGTCGGTCGTGCATTCTGGCTTTGAGTCGGTTTCCTGCGAAAAGGCCAATTCGCGTTGCTATAAACCACGAAACGAGAATTACGACAACGGCCAGAATAAATTTTGGCGTAAGATCGACAATACTGTAATAATAGTTTTCTAAATGTTTAAAGACGTCCTGAACGAAATTTTCCATGATAATAAGGCGTAAAATGTAAATTCTTAAAATTACGATTTCGATATTGGGAGCGTTTATAGAATTCGACTTTAATTTTATAAAAATGCGAGGCTGAGGTTTAGATAAATTGCCATTTTGTACATTTTAAACTGCTATATCTTTATATTTGTTGTCTCAATTTTTGAGGAATTATTTTAAAGAAAAAGCACCATTTAACATGTTGACCCAATCTCATTTAGAGCAATTAGCCAGCGAACTCGAAGGCACACTTTTATACGATGATCTTCATAAAACACTTTATTCGACAGATGCATCAGTGTATCGGATTCGTCCAAATGCGGTGGCTTTGCCTAAATCTACGGCTGACATTAGCAGGTTAATTCGTTTTGCGGCAGAACATAATATTTCGATTACGCCAAGAACTGCAGGAACTTCACTCGCAGGACAAGCCGTTGGCGATGGACTTGTGGTTGATGTTTCGAAACATTTTACCAAGATATTAGGTTATAATGCCGAGAAAAAAACGGTTACGGTTCAGCCTGGAGTTATTCGCGATGAACTGAATTTGTATTTAAAACCACACGGCGTTTTCTTTGCACCAATTACATCAACTTCAAATCGTGCCATGATTGGCGGAATGGTGGGAAATAATTCGTCTGGAACAACTTCAATTCGTTACGGCGTTACGCGTGATAAAATTGCGGAAGTTAAAGCGATTTTGAGCGATGGAACTGAAGTGACTTTTGGTGAATTGACTTCGGCAGAATTTATTGAGAAAACCAAAGGTGATTCTTTAGAAAATAAAATCTACAAAAGTGTTTACGACGAACTTTCGGTAAAAGAAAATCAGGAAGAAATTATAAAAGAGTTTCCGAAACCAGAAATTCACAGACGAAATACAGGTTATGCTGTTGATATTCTGCTAAAATCAGAATTATTTGGCGGAACTGAACCTACAATCAATTTAGGAAAACTGCTTTGCGGAAGCGAAGGAACTTTAGCCTTCACAACTGAAGTGACTTTAAAAGTGGACGATTTGCCGCCACCTCACAGCATTATGGTTGTGGCGCATTATCACACCATTCAGGAATCTTTAGAATCTGTTGTCGTGGCGATGAAACACCATTTGTACACTTGCGAAATGATTGATGACACAATATTGGATTGTACCAAAACAAATCGCGAACATATTAAAAACCGTTTCTTTTTGGTTGGAGAACCAAAAGCGATTATGCTGTTTGAAGTAGCGTCTCACACTTTAGAAGATGCCGAAAATCAAGCAAACGCTTTAATTGCCGATTTAGAAAAACATAATTTTGGATATGCCAGCGTTAAATTATTTGGTTCTGATATTGACAAAGCCAACGAACTGAGAAAAGCCGGACTTGGACTTTTAGGAAGTATTGTGGGCGATGACAAAGCAGCCGATTCTATTGAAGATACCGCAGTAGAATTAAGCGATTTGCCAGCATATATTGCAGAATTTTCGGCGATGATGTTGCGTCACGGACAAGAAGCGATTTATTACGCACATGCGGGTGCGGGAGAATTGCACTTGCGTCCTGTTTTGAATTTGAAGAAAACATCTGACTTAAAATTATTCAGAACCATTGCGACAGAAGTAGCGCATTTGGTGAAAAAATATAGAGGTTCGTTGAGCGGTGAACACGGCGACGGAATTGTGCGCGGAGAATTTATTCCGTTTATGATTGGTGATAAAAATTATGAATTGCTAAAAAGGTTAAAATTGGCATTTGATCCGAATTCGGTTTTGAATATAGGAAAGATTGTCAATGCCTTGAAAATGGACGAAAATCATCGTGTAATTTCGGGCAGAGTAGAACCGGACATTAAAACGTTTCAGGATTTTTCAGACAGTTTAGGAATTTTGCGTGCAGCAGAAAAATGTAACGGTTCTGGAGATTGTAGAAAAATGCCATCGGCAGGAGGAGCGATGTGTCCGAGTTATCGTGCGACTCGAAATGAGAAAGAAACAACTCGTGCGAGAGCAAATGCTTTAAGAGAATATTTGACGTATTCTGAAAAAGAAAATAAATTTGACCAGAAAGAATTATACGAAGTTTTTGAGTTGTGTGTAAGTTGTAAAGCCTGCGCTAGCGAGTGCCCAAGTAATGTTGACGTTGCGACTTTGAAAGCGGAATTTTTATATCAATATCAAAAAGCAAACGGATTCTCGACTAGAAATAAAATTTTTGCCAACAACGCCAAATTGAATAAAATGGGAAGTAAATTCCCGTCGATTACGAATTTTATATCGAATCAATCTTTTGTTAAAAAAACAATGGGAATTGCGCCAGAAAGACAAGTTCCGTTATTGGCTAAAAAGACTTTTAGAAAATGGTATCAAAACAATAAACCTGCAACAACTGATTTTCCGAATGGAAGATTGTATTTGTTTGTGGATGAATTCACGAATTATTACGACGTAAATATCGGAATTGATGCTTTCGAATTGTTGACTAAATTGGGTTATCAGGTTTTGGTTGTAGATCATGAAGAAAGCGGAAGAACGTATCTTTCAAAAGGATTTCTGGAAGAAGCAAAGAAAATCGCTAATCACAACGTAAATGTTTTTAAAGATTTGGTTTTAGCCAATGCGCCTTTGGTTGGAATTGAACCTTCTGCGATTTTGACTTTTAGAGATGAATATCTTCGTTTAGCAGATGATAAAGAGGCGGCAGAAAAGTTATCTAGAAATGCATTTACAATTGAAGAATTCTTCAAAAAAGAAATCATTGACGGAAAAATAACATCTGATTCATTTTCGGAAGAAACCAAAGAAATTAAAATTCACGGACATTGCCACCAGAAATCTTTGGGTTCGGTTGAAGCGACTTTTGCAATGCTGAATCTGCCTAAAAATAATACAGTTACGATTTACAATTCGGGATGCTGCGGAATGGCGGGTTCTTTTGGTTATGAAAAAGAACATTATCAAGTGAGTATGCAAATGGGCGAGGATACGCTTTTTCCAAAAGTGCGTAATACTGCGGAAAATGTAAAAATCGCAGCAGCAGGAACAAGTTGTCGTCATCAAATTTATGATGGGACGAAGCGTGAAGCACAGCATCCGGTTAGTATTTTGAGAAGTTGTCTTAAATTTTAAATTTTAGATTGTAGACTGTAGATTTTAGATTTAGTAAAACTCACAAAGTTTGTCATTTCGACGAAGGAGAAATCTCCGCGAGAAGCTCTACAAAGATTGGATTCTCGTTGCGGAGTTACTTGCGGAGATTTCTCCTTCGTCGAAATGACATAAAATGAGAGAAAAAATTCCCTTAAACTGTGGCAGAAAATTATTAAAGTTTAATCTTCTTTCCACTTTCAGCAGCTTTATAAATGGCGTTAATGATTCTAACATCTTTAATTCCTTCTTCGCCTGTAATATGATTTGGGAGTTTTTTATTGGCTAAAATAACTTTAGAAATCTCATCCATTTGGGTTTGTTGTTGGTTGATAACCGGAAAATTAAACGGTTTTCCATCCGATCTTTTGCCTACAAAAGGCCCATAACTTACTGCAGGACTCATCTCAAAGAAACCTTCATCGGCAGCGGCATAAAAACGGTCAATACCAAAACCACATGAACTGCTGCAATTAGCAACAGCACCGCTCGGAAATTCCATTTGCCAAGTGATATTTTCCTCAACTTGAGAAAACATATTTTTGTTATTGACATGTCCAAATTGTGCAGTAACGGCAATTGGTTCTTCGCCTAAAACATAACGCGAAACCTGAATGCAATAAATTCCTAGATTGATTAAACAACCGCCGCCGGCCCATTTTTTAGTCAGTCTCCATTGATTGCGGGCGTTTAAATCAACAGGTTTATTTATGTCACGAACATCATAAGTGCTATAGCCAAGACCAGTTTCAATATAGCGAACCTGTCCCAAAACTTTTTCTTGTCCCAATCGTTTTATTTCTAGATGATTAGGTTCGTAATGCAAGCGATAACCCATTGCCAATTGTACGTTATTATCGTTGCAAGCTTTTATCATTTCCTCACACTCTTCGGCGGTAATGGCCATTGGTTTTTCGACAATAACATGTTTTCCAGCTTTTGCAGCGCGGACAGTAAATTCTTTATGCAGTGCATTTGGAGTAACGACGTATACTAAATCAATGTCTTTATTTTTTACGATTGAATCGAAATTTTCATAGTTGTAAATATTCTTTTCAGGAATGTTATACTTCTTTTTCCATGTTTCAGCTTTTGATGGTGTTCCGGTAACTATTCCGGCAAGCTGGCAATATTCAGAGACCTGAAGTCCTTCAGATAGCAATGAAGCATAGTTTCCTAAACCGCACAAAGCAATATTTAATTTTTTTCCAGTATAAGGCTGATGTGTTTTTTCTGTTTCGGTTAGAAAAGAAGGAAGCGTAATCATTACAGCCGAAGCTCCAACACCAAGTCCTAATTTATTTACAAAAGAACGTCTTGTTATTTTTTCCATAAAATGATTCTTTAAAAATTAAATACTATTTAATTAGTAAGCCGATTTGAGGAAATGTTACATTTGTGATTGAAATAGATTTAACCGCAAAGAGCGCAATCCCGATAGCTATCGGGAGCGTGAGAAAATTTATAGACAAAGATTTGAAAAAATAATTCGTGAATTCGTGGCAGAAAAAACACCTGTAAAAACAAAATCGTTTTATATATTTGAAATCAGGATAATTTTTGCATTATTTGCAAAATAAAACAAAAAGCACTGAATTAAATTAATTTATAACAGCAAAACATTATATGGCATTTTCAAGTTTATTCCGAAAGAAAACAGTACAGGATATTCTGAAGCAGGTTGCACAGAACGAAACAGACGGTCATAATGCCTTAGGAAAACATTTGACAACTAAGGACTTAACGGCTTTTGGAATAGCAGCTATCGTTGGAGCAGGAATTTTTAGCACCATTGGAAAAGCCAGTGCAGACGGTGGACCAGCGGTTATTTTCTTATTCTTATTTACTGCTTTAGCCTGTAGTTTTGCCGCTTTTGCTTATGCAGAATTTGCTTCGATGGTCCCAGTTTCTGGAAGCGCATACACTTATTCGTATGTAGCTTTTGGAGAATTAATTGCTTGGATTATCGGTTGGGCTTTAATCATGGAATATGCCGTTGGAAATATAACCGTAGCCATATCGTGGAGTGATTATTTTACGGGACTTCTCCAGAGTGGCGGGATTCATTTACCGCAATGGATCCAAATGGATTACTTAACTGCATCAAACGGTTTTAAGGATGCCGAAGCTTTAATGCGAGGCGGAAAATCATTCGAAAATTTAAGTGTTGCGTTACAACAGGCACACACAGCTTGGACCACAGCACCAACAATAGGATCTTTCCATTTTGTAACCGATATACCAGCTTTATTCATCATTATTTTGATTACAGCTTTGGTTTATAGAGGGATGAAAGAATCTCGTAACGCAAGCAACTTAATGGTTGTCGTAAAACTTTGCGTAGTGCTTTTAGTAATTGCAGTTGGAATATTTTATGTAGATACTGCAAACTGGAGTCCGTTTGCGCCAAATGGAGTTAGCGGGGTTTTAAAAGGAGTTTCAGCAGTATTCTTCGCTTACATTGGTTTTGATGCGATTTCGACAACAGCAGAAGAATGTAAAAATCCGCAAAGAGATTTACCGCGCGGTATGATGTGGGCCATTATTATTTGTACACTTTTATATATTGCCATTGCTTTGGTTTTAACCGGAATGGTAAAATACCACGAATTAAACGTTGGAGATCCTTTGGCATTTGTATTCGATAAATTAGACTTAAAGTGGATGTCTGGAATTATCGCTGTTAGTGCAGTAGTAGCAATGGCGAGCGTTTTATTGGTTTTCCAAATGGGACAGCCTCGTATCTGGATGAGTATGAGCCGTGATGGTTTATTGCCAAAGAAATTTTCTACGGTTCATCCAAAATTCAAAACGCCTTCGTTTGCAACTATAGTTACAGGTTTTGTGGTAGCAATTCCAGCATTATTTTTAAATCTTACAATGGTAACCGATTTATGCAGTATCGGGACTTTATTTGCCTTTGTATTGGTTTGTGCAGGAGTTCTAGTATTGCAGAACAAACCTGAAATTCCTAGAGGAAAATTTAAAACGCCTTATATCAATTCAAAATTCATTTTGCCTGTTTTAATGATTGCTGGATTGTATTATGCTTTTGCATTCAACAATAAAGCTACTATGGCGTTTATCAATAACGATCCACAGATTTACGATGCTACTTCGATTGTAACTTCTTTAGATAAATCAGAATCTGATAAGGTTTTCAAATATCTAGAAAGTATCGAAGTCAACAATAAAACTGCCGAAACTTCAGATTTAGAACATTTACTAGGACAATATCAGGATGATGAAGCCAAATATGCTGAGGTTGTAAAAGGTCTTCCAATTGCTGATTCTGCAAAATATGAGTCTGGTTTTGGTTTGTTTAAACACAAAATTCCAATGTGGATATTCTTATTCGTTTTGGTTGGATTAGCGGTTTGGGCTTTCAGAAAAAACCTTTCTTTAATTCCGCTTTTAGGATTAATCTGCTGTTTGTATATGATGGCAGAGTTAAGCGTTTGGAACTGGATTTATTTTACAATCTGGTTAATCATCGGATTACTAATTTACTTTACTTACAGTAGAAAAAATAGTAAGCTGAATACCGAAAATATTAGATAAAAATAAAATTAAATACTATAAAAAGCCGTTCTGAAGTACTCAGAACGGCTTTTTGCATTCTTGATATTTTATAGAAATATTCCTATGTTTTAAAAACGCTTTTCCTTAAGTTTGTTTCTAGTGAAATTTTAAATTTTAATAAGCAATACATGAGTTTTCTCGATAAAATATTGGGCAAAAAAGAAGCTCCAATACAATCTTATAATGATTTCTGGAATTGGTTTTCAGCAAATGAAAAAGCATTTTTTAAAACGGTTCAAAGCGGAGAAAATATACATCAAGGTTTTTTTGATAAACTAGCTCCAAAGCTGGATGAAATACACGAAGGAATTTATTTCCTTACCGGAATGTTTGATGATCAGACCGCTGAATTGGTTTTGACGCCAGATGGAGCAATTAGAAACATTTACGCTATAGAAGAATTGGTTGCGAACGCTCCTAAAATTGACGGTTGGAAATTTACAGCTCTAAAACCGGCTTCGGATGTCAATAATATAGGCATTACTTATCAGGATTTTGAATTCAGTAAAGAAAACCTGAAATTTTATCCTCGTGTTCACGAAGATTATCCAGACGAAATAGATTTAGTAATTGTTTATGATCATTTTATTGAAGAGAAAAAATCTAATATAGCTAACGGAGTTTATATTTTTCTGGATAATTATTTGGGCGAACTGCATTCTGTTACCTTAATTGATAATCTTGTAGTTGCAGGACCAGAACAAACTTCGGAAGAGTTAATACCGATTGAAAAATTAAAAGATTATTTAATTTGGAGAGAAAAAGAATTTGTTGAGAAATACGAAGGAACTAGACATAATACGGAGAATGACAGTTATGCTAATTTTGAAGGTAAAAAGCAAGATGGTTCAATCGTTTTGGCTTTGATCAATACCACAATTATTGAGTGGGACAAAAAAGCATCACATCCATGGGTTTTTATAGTGGCTGTTCCTTTTGATGATTGCGATAATGGCGGATTACCAGATGAAAAGACATACAAACTATTGGATGAAATCGAAGAAGAGATTGTATACAGTTTACCAGATTCCGAAGGCTATTTAAATGTGGGAAGAGAAACCGCAAACAATAAAAGAGAAATCTTTTTTACTTGCAAAGACTTTAGAAAACCATCAAAAATTGCCGATGAATTAATTAAAAAATATAGTGGAGTTTTTGAAATAAGTTACGAAATCTACAAAGACAAATATTGGCAATCGTTTAGACATTTTGAGCCAAGATAAAGTGCAAAAAGCCGTTCTAAGATTTTAGAACGGCTTTTTAATTTCCAAAAAAAATCCGCTTAGAGAAAAGCTCTCCAGCGGATTCAAAACAATCTAAAAAAAATGTGCAAATTTATTTATAGAGTGATGTTTCTTATTTATAGGGAAGTAAAAAAAACTTAGTCCCGATAGCTATCGGGATAGCAACTCAGAACCTTAGAATCTTTTTTTAAAACTCCAAGTTCAACCATACAAGCTTTCATCATTTCGTAAGTGCGCTGAATATCGTTGTCCAAACCAATAGAAAAACGAATCAATCCATCGGTTAATCCCATTTCTTTCTGTTCTTCTAACGGAATTTCGCTAGAAGTTGAAGTTCCAGGCGCGCTAAATAACGTTTTATAAAAACCTAAACTTACCGCTAGATAGCCTAAGTTTCGTTCCTGCATTAATTCCATTAATTCGTTAGCTTTTTCTAAAGAACCTACGTCAATCGTCAGCATTCCACCAAAACCATATTCATGATTAATCATCGTTTTGTATAATTCATGACTCGGATGACTTTTCAATCCTGGATAAACCGTTTTTAAACCATCTTTTTCAAACATATCAGCCAGAAAATGCGCATTGTGGCTGTGTTGTTTAATTCGGATATGAAGTGTTCTAAGGTTTTTCATCACACTTGCAGAACGCAAACTATCCATCGTTGGTCCTAAAAGCATACTCGCACCCGAATTGACGTTTTTCAGCGAATTGATAAATTCTTTAGAAGCGCAAGTCACACCGCCAACCGTATCGCTGCTTCCGTTAATGTATTTTGTCAAACTATGAATTACAATATCAGCACCTAATTTTGCAGGAGAAACCGATAATGGTGAAAACGTATTGTCAACAACCAATTTCAAATTATGTCTTTTAGCAATTTTAGCCAAACCAGAAATATCGGCTACTTCCAAAAGCGGATTACTAACCGTTTCGCAATACAAAACTTTAGTTTTAGGTGTGATTGCAGCTTCTACAGCATTCAGTTTTGTGATGTCAACAAAGCTAGTTTCAATGCCGAATCTTGGCGTAAAGTTTTTCAAGAAAGCGTAAGTTCCGCCATAAATCGTTCGGCTTGAAACAATGTGGTCGCCTGCACCGCACAATTGCAATAGAGTAGGAGTAATAGCTCCCATTCCTGAAGCAGACACATTTGCTGTTTCCGTTCCTTCCATTGCTGCTAAGGCCTGATCTAAGTATAAATTACTAGGAGATGAATGACGCGAATATAAATAACAGCCTTCCATGTTGCCTTCAAAAGTATCAAACATGGTTTTAGCCGAAAGAAAAGTATAAGTCGATGAATCAGAAATCGACGGATTCACACCGCCAAATTCGCCAAAATATTGCAAATCCTGAATTTTATCTGCTGGGTTGAAGTTTTTCATTTTTATGTCATTGCGAGGAACGAAGCAATCTCATTCTCATGGTTAATATTATTGTTTAGAAGCAATTCCAGCTTTCCGTTTCAAGTCCTCATAAAAAATGCAAAGTTTCTAATGTTCTAAAAAGAGCTTCCGTTGGTCGCTTTTTTAAAACAAGAAACTAATGCCTTTTTTACTCCGGGCTTTCCACTTCAATCTGGGCTAGGCACTCGTTTTCAAAAGAAATTCTAGTCAAAATAATGTTTAATAAGAAAATTAATCAACTAAGAATTGAATATTTAGATTTTAAAACTATATAAATGTGTTTGTAATGATTTTTAATCTAAATTTGAATTGAGAAAATCCAATCAATAGATTTTCTTTCACCTGCAAAAACAAGCAAAAATGACTTTAGACGCTATAGATAAGAAACTTCTGGTTTTACTTCAAACCGATAGTAAAAAGACCAATAAAGAATTGTCTTTAAAACTGAATTTATCTGTAACCGCAGTTTACGAACGAATCAAAAAACTAGAACGGGAAGGCATTATAAAAAACTACGTCGCTTTAGTCGATAAATCCAAAATTGAAAAAGGATTTGTGGTTTTTTGCCATTTAAAACTCATTCAACACACAAAAGAATTTCTAACCAAATTTGAAAGCGAAGTAATCAAACTAAACGAAGTTTTAGAATGTCATCACGTAAGCGGCGATTACGATTATATTCTAAAAGTTCTCGTAAAAGATATGGAAGCGTACAGAGAATTTTTAGTAACAAAACTAACGTCGTTACAGCATATAGGTAGTACGCAAAGCATGTTTATGATTAGTGAAGTGAAGAACTCGACGGTGATTTCTTTCTAAGATGCTAAGGTTCTGAGTTGCTGAGGTTCTAAGTTTTTTTGTAGAGACGCACTGCAGTGCGTCTAACGTACAGTTTGACATCCTGAGGAACAAAGGATCACACCCGAAACTCTACAAAGATTAGCGATTTTGCATGCGGAGCTTCTAGTGTGATCCTTTGTTCCTCAGGATGACAAGTTTGCGTATAAATTTTGCGACTTTGCTTCCGATAGTTTAATTGAAAAACAAAAAAACTTTGCGTCTTCTAGCCTTTGTGGCAGAAAACCTTCCTCCAAAATTTCACACAAAAAACATTGAAAATTAAACCTCAAACAGAACTTTATTGCTTAATTTTGTAACCGCTAAAATAAAAACAAAATACTATGAGTTCATTTGACGTAGTCATTATAGGTTCAGGTCCTGGAGGATATGTATCAGCAATTCGTTGCGCACAATTAGGTTTTAAAACTGCAATTGTAGAAAAATATAATTCATTAGGCGGAACTTGCCTTAACGTAGGTTGTATTCCTTCAAAAGCATTATTATCTTCTTCTCACCATTATTCAGAAATCGCTCATTTTGCAGATCACGGAATCGAAGTTTCTGGTGATGTAAAAATCAATTTAGAGAAAATGATCGCGCGCAAACAAGCTGTTGTAGATCAAACTGTAGGTGGAATCAACTACCTAATGGATAAAAATAAAATTACTGTTTTCAATGGTTTAGGTTCTTTCGTAGATGCAACTCACATTGCTATTGCAAAAGCTGACGGAACATCTGAAACTATCGAAGCAAAATATACTGTAATCGCTACAGGATCAAAACCATCTTCTCTGCCATTCATTAAAATTGATAAAGAAAGAATCATCACTTCTACTGAAGCTTTGGCTTTAAAAGAAGTTCCAAAACACTTAGTAATTATTGGTGGAGGAGTTATCGGAATCGAGCTTGGACAAGTTTACCTTCGTTTAGGAGCTCAGGTTTCTGTAGTTGAATTCATGGACAGAATCATTCCTGGAATGGATGGAGCTCTTTCTAAAGAATTAACTAAAGTGTTGAAAAAACAAGGAATGAAATTCTACGTTTCTCATAAAGTAAAATCAGTTGAAAGAAACGGTGATGCTGTTGTAGTTCAGGCCGAAAATGCAAAAGGAGAAACTATCACTCTTGAAGGCGATTATTCATTAGTTTCTGTTGGTCGTCGTCCTTACACAGACGGATTAAACGCTGACAAGGCTGGAGTTAAAATCTCAGATAGAGGGCAAGTTGAAGTAAATGATCATTTGCAAACTAATGTTCCAAATATCTATGCTATTGGAGATGTTGTTCGTGGAGCAATGTTAGCACACAAAGCAGAGGAAGAAGGAGTAATGGTTGCTGAAATCTTAGCAGGCCAAAAACCGCATATCGATTATAACTTAATTCCTGGAGTAGTTTACACTTGGCCAGAAGTTGCTGCAGTTGGACAAACAGAAGAGCAATTGAAAGCTGCAGGAGTAAAATATAAATCAGGAAGTTTTCCATTCAAAGCTTTAGGACGTGCAAGAGCAAGTGCTGACTTAGATGGATTTGTAAAAATCTTAGCTGATGAGAAAACAGATGAGGTTTTAGGAGTTCACATGATCGGTGCTCGTACAGCAGATTTAATTGCTGAGGCGGTTACTGCAATGGAATTTAAAGCTTCTGCTGAAGATATTTCAAGAATGAGCCATGCGCATCCAACTTTCGCGGAAGCGGTAAAAGAAGCAGCATTGGCAGCAACTGAAAATAGAGCTTTACACGTATAATTTTTACGTTAAATCATATTTACAAACCGTCTCGTTAAAAAACGAGACGGTTTTTTTATGCTCCCTATAATATAATAATCAAAAATAATTTTGTAAATTAGATGTATGTTTTAGTCGCTATCTTTATGATAATTAAAAAGATAGTGTCATGAAAACTAAATATGTAGTTCCGATTTTGATTGGAGCGGGAATTGGATTCGCATTGTATTCTTGCGGAGGCGGAATTCCAAAAAATGCAAAAGCTGTAACAAACTTTGACAGCGCAAAATATCTCGGAAAGTGGTACGAAATTGCCAGAATGGATTATAAGTGGGAAAGAGATCTAGACAATGTAACTGCCGAATATTCTTTAAACGAAGATAAAACAATAAAAGTCGATAATAAGGGCTATAATGTCAAAAAAGACAAGTGGGAACAAAGTGTCGGGAAAGCTAGATTTGTCAAAAAGGACAACATTGGTATGCTGAAAGTCTCATTTTTTGGTCCTTTTTATTCTGGTTACAATGTCGTAGCAATCGATTCTGATTACAAATATGCACTTGTAGCTGGAGAGAGTTTAAAATATATGTGGGTACTTTCTCGAGAAAAAACAATTCCAGAAAGTATAAAAGCAGATTTTCTTATCAAAGCTCAGGAAATTGGATATAATGTTACCGATTTAGTCTGGGTTAAGCATGAGAGAACAAATTAAACAAAAAGCCCGTCAGATTTTCTGACGGGCTTTTTGTTTAATTTGCAAATGATTTATGCTGTAAAAACACTTTTGTAATTATCCCAGTATCTGTAAATCAAGAAAAGGTTTCCTAAGAAAAGAAGAGCTGCAATTGGCAGACCATCTGGAGTAAGGAAATAATTGATGAACAAAATATTTACCGTAATGGGTAAGATCAAGATGTTTGCTAGAGTTACGTAACGCCCAGTCACAAATGCAATTCCACACAATAACTCGATAGATTTTGCCAGTGGCATTAAATACGTGGAAGCCATTAAACCTACGTTAAAAGCCTTAAAGTTTCCCGTAGTTTCTGGTTCGGGCATGAGATGGAAAAAATAACTGATAGAGGCAAACAGTAGCAAAAGGCCAATTAAAACGCGGACAATAATTGTGGCAATTTTCATAATACTTAGGATTTTTTAAGGTTAAAAAACATAATTAAGTTATTGGAAAAGAAACAATCTATAGGCTTAAATTAGAATCGCAAATTATTTTTTTTGAGGTTCTTTTTTAAGGATCTTATAATTAAATTAATGCTCTTTTGGGATTAATCTAATTGTATATCAAATATAACGAATTTTTTCTTATAAAATGAATGTCTTTTTAACAGTTTTGCAATGTAATTCGAATCATTTGAATATTTTTTTGTTTTCTGTTAATGAAAGATTTTTGTCGTAATTTTGACCTTTAAAATTACCATTTTTGAGAGTTTCTATCCGTAAAAATATTGCCAATCCAAAACTGTTTAAAGAGCAGCTTTTAAGTTGGGCGCAGCAATTTCGTGAAGTCGTTTTTTTAGACAGTAATTCTTATCCGCAGCAGTATTCAAGTTTTGATTGTATTTTGGCAGTTGATGCCTTTACTTCTTTAAAAACAGATTATTACAACGCTTTTGAAGATTTAAAACAATATCAGCAAAACACAAAAGACTGGCTTTTTGGATATCTTTCTTATGATTTAAAGAACGATATAGAAAACCTTCAGTCGCATAATTTTGATGGCTTGAACTTTCCTGATTTGTTTTTCTTTCAGCCTAAAAAAGTTTTTATGCTAAAAGGGAATGAACTCGAAATCCAGTATTTATTGCTTTGCGATGATGAACTTGAAGAAGATTTTGAAGAAATTTTAAAAATTGAGACCGAAACATTTGTCACACTGAGCGGAGTCGAAGTGAAGCAACGCATTTCGAAAGAATTGTATGTTGAAAAAGTAAATCAAATGCTTCATCATATTCATATTGGTGATATGTACGAAGCCAATTTCTGTATGGAGTTTTATGCTGAAAATGCAGTTATAAATCCGTTAGAAAAGTTTCAGAAACTGAATGAGATTTCACAAGCGCCATTTTCGGTTTTCTTTAAAAATTACAAAAATTATTTGCTTTCAGCTTCACCAGAACGTTATTTGAAAAAAGAGGGAGAAAAGATAATTTCGCAGCCCATTAAAGGAACTTCAAAACGTTTTGCTGATCTAGCTGAAGACGAAAAATCAAAAAATATTTTAGCTTCTGATGCCAAAGAACGAGCTGAAAATATCATGATAACCGATTTGGTTCGAAATGATTTATCGCATACTGCGCAAAAGGGTTCTGTCGAGGTTGAAGAGCTTTGCGGAATTTATTCGTTTTTGCAAGTACATCAAATGATTTCTACGGTGACTTCAAAATTAGATTCTAAATTTTCTGCAGTTGATGTCTTGAAAACAACTTTTCCAATGGGAAGCATGACTGGTGCGCCAAAGATTTCGGTAATGGAAATTGTTGAAAATCTAGAAGAAACCAAAAGAGGATTATATAGCGGTGCAGTTGGTTATTTTACCCCAGAAGGCGATTTTGATTTTAATGTCGTAATCAGAAGTATTTTATACAATCAGGAAAATAAGTATGTTTCTTTTTCGGTTGGTAGCGCCATAACCTCGCTTTCAATTCCAGAAAAAGAATACGAAGAATGTTTGTTGAAGGCAAAAGCAATGCACGAAGTTTTGCGATAAAAAAGTTGCCACGAATTGCGCGAATTTGCACTAATTTTTTTTCTTCAATTCAAGGTGAAAAAATATTGCCACAGATTAAAATGATTAAAAAAATCTGTGTAAATTCTTTTAATCTGTGGCAAAAAAATAATTCGTGCAAATTCGCGCAATTCGTGGCAAAAAAACAACGCTTAACATTTCGTTTAAAAATAGATCGAATTTAATTTTTTACTTTTATCAGATGTTTTCAAAATTTCAAAATCATATCGTATCCAGATTTCCCTTTTTGGCCGAAAAAATGCTTTTTCTGGCTGTAAGTGGCGGGTTAGACAGTATGGTTTTGTTGCATTTGTTGCATCAACTGCCTTATGAAATTGCTGTTTTGCATTGCAATTTCCAGCTTCGCGGATTAGAAAGTTTTGGAGATCAAGAATTTATTCAGAATTACTGTAATCAAAATAATATTCCAATTTTTACTACTCATTTTGATACTGAAGCTTTTGCTAAAGATTATAAGCTCTCTACGCAAGTTGCAGCAAGAGAATTGCGTTACAGCTGGTTTTATGAACTTTTAGAAGAAAAAAACTTTGATTATATTCTGACAGCGCATCACGCCGACGATAATCTGGAAACTTTTATCATCAACTTAACTCGCGGAACCGGTTTAGAAGGTTTGACTGGAATTCCCGAACAAAATGATAGAATTATTCGTCCACTATTGCCTTTTTCAAGAGAAGAAATTCTGAAATATGCAGAAGAAAATAAGATAGAATGGAGAGAAGACAGCAGTAATGCTTCTACAAAATATCTTAGAAATAAAATCCGTCATAATTTGGTTCCGGTTTTAAAAGAAATCAATCCGAATTTTTTGGATGCTTTTCAGAAAACGCAATCTTTTCTTCAAGAATCAAAAGAAATGGTTGAAGATGCGTCAATTATTGTTTATCAGCAAGTGGCAAAAGAAGAAGGAGATGATATTCATTTTGATTTAAATCAGTTAAAAAAACTTCCTAATTATAAATCGTATTTGTACCAATGGCTGAAAGAATTTGGTTTTTCGGCATGGAATGATATTTATGATTTGGTCGAAGGGCAATCTGGCAAACAAGTTTTTTCTGAGGAATTTAGATTGCTAAAAAATAGAGAAACACTCATTTTAAGTCCGTTTTCTGAAACATCAGAAAAAGACGAATATGAAATTAGTGAAAACGATACAGAAGTTAATTTTCCCTTAAAAATGAGTCTTTGTAACGTAGGTCACACAACATTCGGTTCAAATAAGGTTATATTTGTCGATTCTGATAAAATCCGTTATCCATTGATTTTGCGTAAATGGAAAGAAGGCGATGTTTTTCAGCCTTTTGGAATGCATGGAAAATCAAAAAAAGTAAGTAAACTTTTTAAAGATGAAAAACTATCCTTGATCGAAAAGGAGAAAACTTGGATTTTATGCTCAGAAAATGAAATAGTCTGGGTAGTCGGAATGAGACAAGACGAACGTTTTAAAATAGAAAAAGCCACAAATAAAATACTAAAAATAGAATTAATATAATGAACTTTACACAAGCCCATCAGTCGATAACTTCGAAAAGTATCTGGAATAAAATAACTGTTTTTTTACTCTTTTTCTTTTTTACATTAGCAAGTAACGCTCAAATTTTAGAACCTGTAAAATGGACTTCTAAAATGGAGAAAAAAGGAGATAAGGTTATTCTAATTTTTGATGGAACGATCGAAAAAGACTGGCATATGTATTCTCAGTTTACTCCAGACGGCGGACCGCTTGCTTTGGAAATTTCGTTTAAAAACCAAAAAGGAAATTACGAGTTGGTTGGAAAAGCCAAAGAAGGTAAAACAAGAACAGCTTTTAATGATGTTTTTGGTGTAGATGAAACTTTCTTTGAAGGCAAGGCACATATTGAACAAGAAATAAAAATCATAAACCCAAATTTAAAAACGGTTGATGTAGATTTTGATTTTCAGGTTTGTAAAGAAGTTTGTATCAATTCAAGCAAGAAATTCTCGATTGCTGTTCCTTCAACATTTAAAATGAACGAAGTTCCAGTTGTTTCAGAGGCTAAGTTGGACGAAACAAAAGTAGTTGGTCTAGCAGTTGATACGGTAAAAAAAGAAGAAGTTGTAGAGCCAAAAGCAGATAAAACAACCGAAACAGCTGCTGCAGAAATTCCAGCGCCAGCTCCTTCTAGAAGTTTATGGTCGATCTTTTTTCTTGCATTTTTAGGTGGTTTTGCAGCTTTATTTACGCCATGTGTTTTCCCAATGATTCCAATGACAGTGAGCTTTTTTACAAAACAAAGTAAAAGCAGAGCAAAAGGAATTAGAAATGCTATTTTTTACGGATTATCAATCATTGCGATTTATGTAATTTTAGGATTGATTGTAACCAAAATATTTGGTGCAGATGCATTAAATGCGTTATCGACAGATGTTTGGTTCAATCTTATTTTCTTCGTGATTTTAGTCATTTTTGCTGTTTCATTTTTAGGAGCATTCGAAATTATGCTTCCAAATTCATGGGCAAACAAAGCTGATCAGCAAGCAGATAAAGGTGGTCTGGTTGGGATATTATTTATGGCTTTGGCTTTGGCAATCGTGTCGTTTTCGTGCACAGGGCCAATTGTAGGGACATTGTTGGTTGAAGCAGCTTCAAATGGAGGAATTGCGCCAATTGTTGGAATGTTAGGATTCTCTTCAGCATTAGCTTTGCCATTTATGTTATTTGCATTGTTTCCGGGGTGGTTGAATTCGTTACCAAAATCTGGCGGATGGCTAAACACTGTAAAAGTTGTTTTAGGATTTTTAGAATTGGCATTAGCATTCAAATTCTTGTCAAATGCCGATTTGGTTTTACAATTGCATTTCTTAGAAAGAGAAGTTTTCTTAGCGATTTGGATTGCTATTTTTGGAACTCTTGCATTATATTTATTCGGAAAAATTACATTGCCGCACGATAGCCCAACTCATCATATTTCAGTCGGAAGATTATCATTAGGATTACTTGTTTTAAGTTTTACAATTTATATGATTCCTGGACTTTGGGGAGCGCCTTTAAAATTAATCAGTGCATTCCCGCCGCCGCCACAATATAGCGAAAGTCCGTTTGGGGTTGGAGGTTCAGGAAACGGAGCGGTTTCGGCAGGATCTATTAAAGGTATGCCAGAAGGTGCTGAATTAGGGCCTCACGGAATTATGGTTTTTCATGATTACGAAGATGGATTAGCGTATGCAAAAGAAATTAATAAGCCCATTATGCTTGATTTTACAGGTTACGCTTGCGTGAACTGCAGAAAGATGGAAAACAATGTTTGGTCAGATCCTTCAGTTTTGCCAATTCTTAAAAATGATGTAGTTTTAATTTCGCTTTATGTTGATGATAAACGTGAATTGCCAAAAGAAGAGCAATTTACAACTGAAGCGGGAGATAAAATCATTACAGTTGGAGATAAATGGACCGATTTTATGATTTCTAAATATAAAACAAATACACAACCTTTGTATGTTATTACCGATTTAGAAGGAAATAATTTAAACAGCACAAAGCCAACAATCAGTTATGTAAGTACAGAAGAATATCTGCAATGGCTGAAAGAAGGAATTTCTAATTTTAAATAAAAGTTTAGATATAGTTTAAAAGCTTTATTCGAAAAAAATAAATATTTTCTTGGGGGTTGAAATTAATTCAAACGAAAGCGCTCTAATTTATTAGAGCGCTTTTTTATTATAGAATTGTCTAAAATAGTTGATTTAAAAGGAAAAAGCACTCTAAGTCAAATTTAGAGTGCTTTTCTATTTATCAAACGAAAGTGAAAATTAATTTATTATAAAAATTCTCCGTGTTGAGAGATGTCTAATCCTAGTTCTTCTTTTTCTTCTGTAACTCTTAGTGGAGTGATTTTGTTTACGATGAAGAATAAAGCATAAGAAGCAACAAAAGCGAAGATTGAAACAACAACAAGAGCAGTTAATTGGTTAATGAATAAAGTTGGAGTTCCGAAGATTAAACCTTGATTGTCTCCAACAGCAGGATTGATCGCTTTTGATGCGAAAACACCAGTTAAAAGCATACCTACCATACCTCCAACACCGTGACAAGCAAATACGTCAAGAGCATCGTCGATTTTTCCTTTAGGGAATTTGCTCACAACAATGTTACTTACAATTGCAGAGAATAAACCAATAAAGATTGCGTGAGGAATGCTTACAAATCCGGCAGCTGGTGTAATAGCAACAAGACCTACAACCGCTCCGATACAAGCTCCAAGAGCAGATAATTTATGTCCTAAAATTTTATCAAGGAAAACCCAAGCCATTGCAGCAGCGGCAGCAGCAACAGTAGTTGTTCCTAAAGCTTGAGCAGCAAGACCATTTGCTCCTAAAGCAGATCCAGCGTTGAAACCAAACCATCCGAACCAAAGTAAACCAGTTCCTAATAATACATAAGTAATTCTAGCAGGATTAACTTTTTGAACTTTTCTTTTTCCTAAGAAAATAGCTCCAGCCAATGCAGCCCATCCAGCGCTCATGTGAACTACAGTTCCTCCAGCGAAGTCAAGAACTCCCATTTTGAAGAAAACTCCATCAGGATGCCATGTCATGTGAGCAAGTGGTGCGTATATTATAATTATAAATAAAACCATGAATAACAAATAAGCCCAGAAACGAATACGTTCTGCAAAAGCACCTGTAATTAAAGCAGGAGTAATGATAGCGAATTTTGCCTGAAATAATGCGAATAATATAAATGGAATAGTTGGTGCAAGGCTCCAAGCTGTATTAGTTCCAACTCCTGCAAAGAACAAATTCTCAGACGGGTTTCCGATAATTCCTCCAATTGTTGGTCCAAAAGCCAATCCAAAAGCAACAACAGTCCAAAGTATAGTAACAATTACCATAGCCATAAAACTTTGAAGCATAGTACTAATTACGTTTTTCTTACCTACCATACCTCCGTAGAAGAATCCTAATCCAGGAGTCATTAGCAATACAAAAGCAGTTGCAACGATCATCCAGGCAGTATCTCCCGTATCAAACTTTACAGCTTCTGCAGGAATTGGGTTGTCTGCAATGATAAAGTTCGAAATAAAGCTTAGGACTAAAATCGTGATAAGAATCACACTTAAAATAATTTTTCGCATAGTTATTTAGTTTTAAAATTTTTTATAAAAGTATAAAATGATTTAATACCCCCTAAAAAAATAGGGTTTGATGTTTAATTTTTGTTAAATTTAAAATTTAACCCCTATCATTTTGCGTGAATTTCTTAAAACAAACTTAAAATTTACAATTTGGCAACATTTTTTTTTTCACTTCCTGTCATTTTTGATAATTTTTGGGGTAATTGATTGCTATTTTTTGTAGGATAATAGATATTTGTTGTTTAAAAAACGTCTGTTGCATGTTGTGATGGATATTTTTTTAATCTTTTTAACAAATTTGATGATTATAATATAAGGATGGGAAATAGAAGTATTAAATGGGGAATAGTAGGATTGGGAAATATTGCAAGCCAGTTTGCATCGGATCTTTTATTGATTGAAAATGCTGAACTGACGGCAGTTGCATCTAGAGATTTTACTAAAGCCGAGGAATTTGGTGGGAAATTTAATGCTTTAAGAATGTACAATTCTTATGATTTACTTTTTGAAGATTCTGAAGTTGAAATTGTTTACATTGCAACTCCTCATAATTCGCATGCCGAATTATCTATAAAAGCATTAGAAAAAGGCAAACATGTACTTTGCGAAAAACCAATGGCTTTGTCTTATAAAGATGCACAGAGAATGATAGAAGCGTCTAAAAAAAACAATGTATTTTTTATGGAAGCTTTTTGGACAAGGTTTATTCCCTCAATTCAAAATCTTCTTCAGAAAATTGGCAATGGAATAATAGGAGACGTAAATTATATAAAAGCCGATTTCGCTTTTCACGGAAGTGAAACAGAAAACGAAAGGCTTTTTGATAAAGAACTAGGCGGAGGAGCATTGTTTGATATTGGCGTTTATCCTCTATTTCTATCTTATATACTATTAGGAAAACCAAAAGAGGTTATAGCAAAAGCAATCAAACATAAAAATGATATTGATCTTCAGATTTCTATGATATTGCAATACGAAACAGCACAATCGGTTTTGCATGCTTCTATAGTTTCAGAATCTGATATGAAAGCGATTATTTCGGGAACAAAGGGACGAATAGAATTAAATGCTCCATGGTATATTGCCGATGGTTATTCTCTCTTTATAAATGAAGAAAAAGAAGCAACATTTACTTTACCAGCTTTAGGAAAAGGATATTCTCATGAAATAATCGAATGTCAAAATTGTATTTTGAACAATGAAATTGAAAGTAAACTTTGGTCACATCAGAATAGTTTGGATTTGAGTAGGATAGTGGAGGAGATAAAGAATCAAATCCAACTGCCTTTTTAGAATTTAATTATTTGTAATAAAATATTTACATATTGGTTATTTTTCATTAGTTTTAAAAACTATTAATGAAAGGATAATTATGCTAGTAAAAGTTTACGGAAGTGCCGTATTTGGAGTTGAGGCCACAACTATTACAGTTGAGGTGCATATGGACAAAGGAATTGGTTATCATTTAGTTGGACTTCCAGATAATGCGATAAAAGAAAGCAGTTTTAGAATTGCCGCTGCTTTAAAAAATAACGGATTTAATTTTCCAGGAAAGAAAATTACAGTCAATATGGCGCCTGCCGACCTTCGAAAAGAAGGTTCTTCATACGATTTGACATTGGCTATGGGAATTCTGGTTGGTTCAGATCAGATAAAAGCTCCAGAAATTGAACGATATATTATTATGGGTGAACTTTCTCTCGATGGAAGTTTACAGCCTATTCGAGGTGCTTTGCCTATTGCAATTAAAGCCAAAGAAGAAGGTTATAAAGGATTTTTTCTTCCTATTCAAAATGTAAAAGAAGCAGCAATTGTAGCAGGTTTAGATGTGTACGGTGTTTCTAATCTTCAGGAAATAGTTGATTTCTTTAATGGAAAGGGAATGCTAGAGCCAACAGTTATCGATACAAGAGCAGAATTTTATAAAACATTAGATTTCCCTGAACATGATTTTTCGGACGTCCGAGGACAAGAAAGCATTAAGCGCTGTATGGAAATCGCTGCAGCGGGCGGCCATAATATTATTTTGATTGGTCCGCCTGGTGCAGGAAAAACGATGCTGGCAAAACGAGTTCCGAGCATTTTACCGCCAATGACTTTGCGCGAAGCTTTGGAAACTACTAAAATTCATAGTGTTGCAGGAAAATTAAAAGAAGTCGGGTTAATGAATCAAAGACCATTTAGGAGTCCGCATCATACTATTTCTAATGTGGCTTTGGTCGGTGGCGGAAGTTATCCTCAACCAGGAGAAATCTCGATGGCGCATAATGGTGTTTTGTTTTTGGATGAATTGCCAGAATTTAAACGTGATGTTTTAGAAGTAATGCGTCAGCCGTTAGAAGATCGTGAAGTGACAATTTCCCGTGCTAAGTTTACGATTACTTATCCATCATCTTTTATGTTAGTGGCAAGTATGAATCCAAGTCCAAGCGGATTTTTTAATGATCCGAGTATGCCAAATACTTCTTCGCCGCACGAAATGCAGCGCTATATGAGTAAAATTTCTGGACCTTTGTTGGATAGAATTGATATACATATAGAAGTTACTCCAGTTCCGTTTGATAAATTATCAGATGAGCGAAAAGCAGAAAGCAGTGTAGAAATTCGCAAACGAGTTACTGCAGCGCGAGAAATTCAGACCAAACGATTTGAAACTGTTGAAAATGTTCACTACAATGCACAAATGAGCAGTAAGTTGATTAGAGAATACTGCGTTTTAGACGAACCTTCAAAAGAATTACTAAAAACAGCCATGGAAAGACTTAATCTCTCGGCTAGAGCTTACGATCGAATTCTGAAAGTTTCAAGAACTATAGCCGATTTAGATCATTCAGAAAATATTGTTTCTTCACATATTGCCGAAGCGATTCAATACAGAAGTTTGGACAGAGAAGGATGGTTGGGATAAATTTACAATTATCAATTGTCAATTAACAATTGATAATTGTAAAAAAATATTATTCTTTATTTTTCGGATAAAAGAATTTAAAAGAATTAGAAACAGCTGTGTGCAGAATCGATCCGTGGCTTTCTTCTGGGAAATAATCAAAATACGTTTTTACACTTTTACTTTTCGATTCTTTTAGTTTTTCAGCTAGTAAATTAGCATCAACTTCCATGACATGCGGAATTGCTGTTGGAGCTAATCCTTCTTTGCCAACAGCAATATAGATTTCAGTTGGCTGTTTGAAATTTTCTTTTAGCATTTCAGAATCTAAATCTAGAAGAGAACCATTGTTCCACCATAAACTCGGACTTACAATAACATATTTATTAAAAAGAGTTGGTTTTTTAAGCAAGATTTCAGTTCCTAATAATCCGCCAAGAGATTGGCCGATGATGGTTTTAGAATCATTTGTTTTGTATTTTTTCTCAATAAATGGTTGCAATTCTTTTTCGATAAAAGCAATAAACTGATCAGAATGTCCAGTTGTAGGAAAGCGAGTTTTATCATTTTCAACAGTAGTAGGAAAAGTGAAATCTCTTTTTCTGTCAACTGTAGCAATTCCTACTACAATTGATTTTGGAACCTGATTGATCCATTCAAAACTATTAAACTGAACTAGCCCAGAAATATGAATAAAATCTTCATCGGCAGAACCGTCCAATAAATAAATGACAGGATATTTTGTGTCTTCTGCTAGATTATAGCCTTCAGGAAGATAAATGTTTAAAATTCTTTTTTCGTTTAATTCTTTGGATTGAATTTCTTCGATTACACCTAAAACAAAAGGCTTTGAAGTTTCTATGTTTTTGGCTTTATTCTTTTGGCTGAATGCGAAAGTAGAAGAAAAAAGTAAAAAGGCGAAGGCAATAAATTTGGTCATTAATTTTTGAAATTTTGTGGCATTGATTCTTGTTTTACTTCTTGTTCTGGCTTGTAGTAACTATTTCTGTTTGTTGTAACAATTAAAACGCCTGGTTCTCCAGACTTTCCATAAATATTAATGCCAGTTTGTTTTTGAAGAGCAATAATTTTGGCAATTTCAATTTTCGAAAGAGCAAGTTTTTCTTTTTCTAGATCCTCATAACGGTGAGTAATTCCATCGACAACAACCATTGGACGATCTGTAATTTTTCCAGCTTTGGCAAGATTTGAAATAGAATCAGAAAGATAGAGTTTGTCTTGTCCTTCATCGGAAAGCTCGTATCTGTTTTGAGAAAAAACAGCAGCTGAAATGGACAAAAAGAGGAAAGTGAAGAATTTCATCATTTGTGTTTTTTTTAGTTTTTAGAATCGAAATTTAATTTTCTGATCGAAAATACAAAAAAATCCTGCAAAAATGCAGGATTTAACAAATGATATTAATTGTTTGGTTTTTATTTTTTTTCAGCAAAAATAGCATCTAAACCTTCCATTGCAATGGTAAAACCTTCTTTGAATCCCATTTGAATGATCATTTCCAAATCAGATAGTTTTTCGTGTTTGATGACAACATCAACAAAAGTAGATCCGTCTTTTTCAGAGAAAGTCACATTCCAGTCAGAGCGCGGAAATTCTTTATTTAAATTCCCTTCGCTGTCGCTAAAAGCATCTAAATATTTAAAATTAGTTTTCGGACTAATTGAAGTAAAATCGGCAATTGCCCAATGTTCTTCTCCTTCTGGTCCAAGCATGGCATACAATCTGCGTCCGCCTTCTTTAAAATCCATGCTTTTTGTTTTAGATTTCCACGGAGCAGGAGCCCACCATAAATCTAGAATCTGAGGTTCTGTCCATGCAGACCAAACTTGAGGCAGCGAAGCATTAAATTCGCGCTTTACGTTTACAGTTTTATTTTCTTTATCAACAGTAAAATTCATTAAAAGATTTGATTTCATTTTCTTTAGATTTTAAATTCGTTAATAGTAATTTGTTAGAAATGGTTTTATTTTTCGGCTAAGATTTTGTCTAAACCTTCCATTGCAGATGTGAATCCTTCTTTGAATCCCATTTCGATAATTTTTTCAAGTTCTTCCAAACTGTCGCGTTTAATCAAAATGTCAACAATTGTTGAACTATCTTGTTCAGAAAAAGAAATGTCCCAATACGAACTTCCAAATTCTGAATTTGCATTTCCTTCGGCATCAGAAAAAGTAGCAGAATGTTTAAAGTTTGTTTTAGGAGAAATCGAAGAATATTCAAAATAACTCCAGCGTTCTGTACCATCAGGGCCAACCATAGCATACAATCTTCGTCCGCCTTCTTTAAACTCCATGGTTTTGGTTTTAGATTTAAACGGAGCTGGTGCCCACCATAAATCTAGAATTTCAGGTTCTGTCCATGCAGACCAAACGTTTGACAATGGTGCATTGAATTCACGTTTTACATTCACTCTTTTATTTTCCTTGTCTACAGAAAAATTCATTAATAAATCAGTCTTCATTTTCTTTAGATTTTAAGTTAAGTAATACTTGATCCAATTGGCTAAAACGTTGTTCCCAAATTGCTTTAAATTGCTCCAGCCATTGATCAACTTCTTTCATTTTCTCAATTTTGAGCTGATAGTAAATTTCTCTGCCCAATTTCTTTTCTTCCAATAAATCACATTCATTTAATATTTTAATGTGTTTAGAAACCGCTTGTCTTGTAGTTTGAAACTGCTCTGCAATAGCATTTGGGGTTAATGCGCTTGAAGAAATCAAAACTAATATTGCCCTTCTCGTCGGATCGGCAATAGCTTGAAAAATATCTCTTTTCATTTTTCTGAATATTTATTCGCAACTAATCAGTTGCAAATATACGCAACTTTTTGGTTGCGCAATAAAAAAACGCGATTTTTTTTAAATTAGAATATTCTAAACAAAAAAAGACGCATCAAAAATGCGTCTTTTCTTTATAATCGTGTTATATAATTAGCGTCTAAATTTATTCTTTACAATGATATCTTTCAACTTGGCTTTCAAGTCTTCGCCTGTATCGTAAACCATTTGTTCGTTGTTTGGGAACGCAACAGCCCGTTTGTCAAAATACGCCAGATAATTATCATCGCAGGCATTTCTATTTCCTTTGTAAGTAGAATAAATATTCTCGAAAACATATTCGCTGCTGATCGGGAAAGTCTGCACTAGCTGATTGCTTTTTAAATCTACATAATCCACTTTTGCTGTTACAAGACACGATTTAAATTGTCTGAATTCGTAAACCGTAGCACGAAGCGTTTTATAATTATCTACTTTTATTTCTTTGCCTAAACTGTCTTTTACAGGTCTTCCGCGACTATCCAAAAGTGTTTTTACTCCATCTTTAACTTGTCTTTCCTTTACAAATTCTTTCTCTTTAATCTGCTCTGGCGAAATCGCAATTTGTCTAAAACTCAAAATTAAACTATAGTCATAATTCACATTTTTTTGTCTTGCACTATGATAAACCGTCCATTTATCGTTTAATCCGTAAGTTTTAAAATCCAACAAATCATCCTGAAGCATTTTCGGAATGACCATTTCGGTTTCGTTTTTAGCATAAACATCAACAAAATCAGTTCCTTTAAACTGCGCATCATCCATCAGTTTTTTGGTGTTTTTGTAATTTGGATTAATGCTTTCCAAATATGCGAAATCATCATAAGCTTTTCTAAAATCTAATTTATTATTTGATTTCAAAAGCATTGAAGCGTTTTCATATAAATATTTCGAAAGTGCATTTTTACTGTTTACAATTTCATTCGAATAATTATCAAATGGAAAATAAGCATTTTTTCCCTGCTTCAATAAAGGCAGAGGCAATAATGGACGAATTTTTTCCTGACGATTATTTAGCTGTAAATAAGTATTATAAATGCGTTCTGTATTGGCAGGATTGTTTTCTTTGTTCAGCATTTCCAAATTTCGAAGATCACGATCTTTGGCTTTTGCGAAAGCTTCTTCTAGTAAATAGACATAATCTTGTTTTCCTTTAGAATCTTTTTTGGTGTGAAGTGCTTCAACAGCGCGATCAATTGCGCCATCATAATTTCCATCGCTAAGCATTGATTGTGTTGTTTTTACCCCGCAAGATGAAAAAGCTAAAAACAATATAGAAAATAAAAAAGTAATTTTTTGCATAGTGTGTTTTTTGAAGGTGTAAATATATCTTTTTTAACTTTCAACAACTATGCCTTTTCTAATTTATTTGAGGAGCAGGATGGAGATTTTGATGTGTAAGAAAAAATTAATTTTCCCAAGTTTCAATTGCATTATCACTCCATAATTTCAGAGCAAAATCTTTAAAGATTTTTGGGCCTTTTTTAAAGTTTTCATCCAGTTTATATTCACCTCCTTCAAACTGTTTTTTGCCATTATCATCTATACCAACAGCAACTTTATTTTCGCCACGCATGGCATATTTTGTATTCCCTTCATACATAATAATCTTCATGTCAGAAGGACTAACATCGCCGTGACAAACTGTTTTATACATGAGCCAAGTTTCGGCAATTCCATTTTTGTCTAAATCTGTAACTTGAAAAGTGTTTTTTACAAAGGAAGCTAAAATGTCAACTGGACAATCTGAAATGTAATCGTAAACTTTCCAGGTTTGCTTCACTTCATTGCCTGAAACTATAAAATGATACCCAAATAATTCAGCATCAGAACCTTCTGTTTCATGCGTAAATTTTTTATTGATATGATAACCGGTTTCAGTAGTAATTACAATATTATCGCCCAATTTATCTTTCCATCGAACAGCATTTTTTACAAAACCTTCGTATTTAATTGAAGCAGGAAATTGAGTTGAATCGATTTTTTCTACTGTTAAGACAAAAGGCTCTTCCGTTGAAGGTTTTTCATTTGAAACGGCAGTTTTTACGTCATCTTTTTTCTCTGGTTTACAATTCGAAAACAAAACAATAAACAATAATAAAATTGTATTTTTTTTTCATAAAAGGCGTGTATGTAATTTTAAGTGAGTTGTTTTTTGATCAGCACAATTTGTCCTAAATGATAGTAACTATGTTCAATCATAGCTTCGATGTTTCTTTTGTAAGTTCCGTATTTTGCATCTACAAAAACAGCATCTAGGTTTTCGTCAGGCATTTGTTCTACAAAAGAGGCAAACGCTTCGGCATCATTCCAAAATTTAGTTAGAAAATTGTTCCATTGTTCTTGCGAACGAATAGGAGGAAAGTCAAAACTAAATTGATCTTTTATGTCCAATGTTCCGCCTTTAAAAACCTGATTGATTCCGTTAATGTAATAATGAATATGCTGAGCCAGAGCTGCAATCGTATTTAAATTTTGAATCGGACTAACTGCAATTTTCCAATCCAGATTTTCTAGCTGATCTTTAAAATTGGTGTTTGCAATCCAAGTTCCGTTTAAAATAACTTCTCTGAAACGATTAGCAATTTCTGTTGTACTTTTCATATTTAGTAATTTAAGAGTTACTATTAAAAGTTTATTCCTGCTGAATCCACTCGTATTTTTCGTTTTTCAGATAAATAACACCGCCTCCGCAGCTTTCTTCGGCATGAATAAAGATTCCGTCATTTTGCAGTTTTATTTTGTCTTCTTCTGCAACTTGTTCTTCGCCGATAATATCGCCGTCTTCATTTACGTTGTCAAAGTAAACTTTATTTTTTGGTGCTTTTTCAAAAATTCCCGCCCAATCAATTTCATCAAAACCTCTTTGTAAAATATCATTTCCAAAACCTAAATAATCAATTCTTTTTCCATTTCCGTAAGTGATTTTGAAACCGCTTTTTTGGTTGTTTGTGCTTCTAAAGATTTCTACAGTTTCTTCTAGATTATCTCCGTCAAGATCGCATAAGATTTTATTGGTTTTATGTTTTGTGGAAAGTACAATCGTATCTGTTTTTTGTGTTTCTGGCTCTTTCTTTTCATTTACTTCCAAAGAATCTTTTGACGCAATTTTAGAAGTTTCTGATTCTGTTTTTGTTTCCTTTTTACAAGAAATAGTTAGTAATGATAAAAGGAGTAGAGTTCTAATTTTCATATTAGGCTTAGATAAATTTAAAATGCTAATATAAAAAATTACGTACGAAATTATACAATTTTATGTATTGTTGAATATTATACTTATAAATGACATTATGAATTGTCTCCAGCTTTAGCTGGAGGTAGAGTGTATTGAAAAGAAAGGGCTTTAGCCAAAAAATATTGATTTGGCTAAAGCCCTTTTATGACTTTTTATTTACCTCCAGCTAAAGCTGGAGGCAATTGAAAATGTATTTATTTAGATTTTCTGATCTTCACCTGATATACAATCTCCCAAAAGATAATTGAAAAAACAGCATTAGCAAAAATGGCAGTTTTAACCTGATAAGGATCGTAATTGACAAGTAGGTGCAAATTGGTAAACTGTAAAGCTAGAAACATAGCCAAAGCTGCAATTCCGACAGCGCAAAGTACGTTAAGCAAAGGTTTCCATTTTAAGGCTGTAAAAGCATAAATAAGATTCAAAATACCGAAACCAGCTCCTAAAGTTACAAAAGGATCACCTTTAAACTTTTCGTTTAATTCAAGCAGAAGATGCGTAGAAGTAAGGTATAAAAAGAAGAGGATAGAATAAATCAGGATTCTTATTTGCGGTTTCATTTTGTATTGTTTAATATGATAATTTTTTAAATACGAAGATAGTGCTTAAAGTCTTAAAATGCCGTTAAGGTTTTTTTAGATTTATTTCCAAAAATTTTTAATGGTATTAAATTGCTCTTCGTTATTTCCGTTACTTTCATATTTGTATAAATTATCCCAGTAAATTACGCCTCCGCTTTTAATGAAAACTTTATAATATCCTTTTGCAAGAGTACTTATATTCAGTTTAGGGTTATTTGTGGATAATCCGTTAAGCGAAAGGTTTGAATTTGAAATAATAGATTGCTCGCTGTACAAATTGTTGTTCAAAATACTGCTAAAGTTGAAATCCTGATAAATTTTTTCTGCAGTTGCAGGTACAATCCATACATTTGTAACATTTTGTTCCGCTAAGATGTAAACCGTTTCGTTTGCAGGATTTGGATAAAGGACAAACTTTTGATTAGCCAAAGTATTTGGATTCCCTAAATATAGTCCAGTATCATCTGCAGTATTTCTGACATTAATTCCAGTGACTAAATTGATAGAAGTTTTATCGGTTTCAGGAGTTTTATCGTCATTGCTGCAACTTACCGCTAAAAGAGATATAAGAATAAAAAGTATTTTTTTCATGTTTAGTTTATTTCTAATGTTTTGAAAGGTGTAAAAAACTTTAGTTAGAATTTTAAGGCAAAAGCGTTTCTATTTTGGTTTCCGATTTTTCCTTTAGCGGACTATCTGCCTTCAAACTCCAAATGATTAGAAATTTTCCTTTTACAACATATTCTTCCGGATGTTCATCTGTTGGTTCGCCTGCTTTTCCCCAAAGTAAACCTTGCAGAAAACGATCGCCCTTAAAAACATGATCAAATTCAAAATACATAATAGAACCGCGATCTGCTTTGCTTTTAAAACTCTGAATGGCTTTACTTTTTACAGTTCCAACAATATTGCTGTAGGTTTCAATATCATTATAAAAACTGCAGGCTTGTGGCGTAATGCAAACATTCCCGTCGCTTACCATATAACCGCCTTTCGGAATTTCTTTTGGTTTTAGTTTTAAATCGGCTAGGGTTTGACTGAATGAATTGGTTGCAAATAATAGTAATAGTGTTGATAGTAGGATTGTAGGTTTCATTTGATTTTTGGGATTTGATTTGGGATGTAAATTTATCTAAATTTTATTATTATAAGGTAGAGGAATAAATCTTCGAACTAATTTAATTTTTAGAAACTCATCATTGTTTTCTATTTCTATTACATTAAATGAATCAACAATCATTTTATCGTTTCTTAGCATATCAATCATTGTTCTGTTTTCAATTTGATATACTGCAATATAAAAATAATCTTCAGGATATTTTGTAACTAATCTTGAATGTGGTTCTTCACAGTAGGAAGTATTACCTAAAATAAATGCATTTTTTCTGTAAAAAGTCCAATCAATAAATTCGCAAAAATCATTTTGTGTATTTGTCTTATTTTGAATTGCAATTAACGTATCGCTTTTAAAATATAAACTATCAGTATTATTAAATTTCCATGATTTGATTGAAGGCAAACTAATCCGACCATTTTTCTTTTGTATTTGACTTTCTTTAATTATTTTTTGAACTTCAGATTTGGAGATTTTATTTTGTGATAATAATAAGAAGGGCAATAGAAAAACAATAAAAAGGAATTGAAGTTTTTTCATTTAGAAATGATTACTAAATTAAAGTTCGTATTATAAAAAAAGCACTAAATAAAGAGATATTTGTGCTTTTGCAAAATTTTATTTTGAAGGAATTATTTTTCCTTAGCTAAAATAGATTTGTTTTAAATTTCACTTTTGCATCCAATTTTCCACAATCTTGTCATTTCGACGAAGGAGAAATCTTCGTAAGTAGCTCTACAAAGAAAATCAAATTACTCAAAAAGTAACCGCAATATTTGTCATTTCGACGAAGGAGAAATCTTCGCAAGTAACTCTACAAAGATTGGAAAGATTACGTGTAAATTAAGCAAATAAATAATTAAGAAAATCCAAATCAGGATTAATAGTTTTTATTAATTCGATTTTCTTTTCTCTGCGCCAGTCTTTAATTTCTTTTTCTCGAACAATTGCTTCTTGAATCCAAGCAAACTTTTCGAAATAAAGTAAGAATGTAGCATTGTATTTTGATGTAAAATTTTTGCTTCCATTTACGTTATTTTCTTTATGCTGACTCAAACGAATTTTTAAGTTATTTGTAACTCCTGTGTAGAAAACGGTTTTGTATTTATTCGTGAGAATGTATATGTAGTAAGTATGATAGCCTTCTTGATGTAGTATTTTTTTTTTGATGCTAAAGATAAAATTTATTTAAGATTTTTCTTTCTTTTAGTATTAGGTTTTTAATATGCTTTGTGGAGTTACTTGCGAAGATTTCTCCTTCGTCGAAATGACAAACTTAGTGGCTACTTTGTGTATGATTTGAGCGAAATACTTTGCGGAGTTTCTTGTGAAGATTTCTCCTCCGTCGAAATGACAAAACTGGACGGTTAGTTACTTTGCGTGCTTCGACTTCGCTCAGCCTGACAATTAGTATCAATAGTAAAAATCTGCTCAAATCTTAAGAATCTGCGTGAAAAAAAAAACAAAAAAATCCCGCCTCAATTAAGAAACGGGATTAAAGTGATATTCTCTTTTTTTCTATTGTTAAACCGTAGCAGCAATTTCTTGTGGCAACGGAATTTGATTTTTAAGTAAATCTTCAAATGTTTCGGCTTGACGAATCAAGATTCCTTGTCCGTTCATCCAAAGCACTTCGGCTGGTTTGTATCTTGAATTGTAGTTCGAAGACATTGAGAAACAGTATGCTCCAGCGTTTCTGAATTCTAAAATATCACCTTCAGTGATTTCTGCAATTCTACGGTTGTTGGCAAAAGTATCAGTCTCGCAAATGTATCCTACAACAGAGTAAAAACGCTCTTTTCCTTTTGGATTAGAAATGTTTTCGATATGGTGTGAAGATCCGTAAAACATCGGACGGATTAAGTGGTTGAAACCACTGTCGATTCCAGCGAAAACTGTTGATGTTGTCTGTTTTACTACGTTTACTTTTACCAAGAAATGACCTGCTTCACTCACCAAGAATTTTCCTGGTTCGAAAATAAGCGTTAAATCTCTTCCGTATTCTGCACAGAAAGCATTGAATCTTTTAGATAATTTTTTACCTAATTCTTCGATGTCTGTTTCGATATCGTCTTTTTTGTAAGGCACTTTAAATCCGCTTCCGAAATCTAAGAATTGTAAATCTTTGAAATGTTTCGCGGTATCGAACAAGATTTCGGCAGCATACAAGAATACTTCGATATCTAAAATATCAGATCCTGTGTGCATGTGAATTCCAATAATGCTCATTTTTGTGTTCTCTACAATTCGCAAAATATGCGGAATCTGATGCACAGAAATTCCGAATTTACTATCGATATGTCCAACAGAAATGTTAGCGTTTCCGCCTGCCATTACGTGTGGATTGATACGGATACATACCGGAATATGTGGATGTTTTGTTCCGAATTGCTCTAAAATAGATAAATTGTCGATATTGATTTGTACACCCATTGCGGCAACTTCTTCAATCTCTTCCAGAGAAACGCCGTTTGGTGTAAAGAAAATTCTTTCGGGTTCATAGCCAGCATGAAGCCCTAACTGAACTTCCTGAATCGATACAGTGTCTAAACCAGACCCCATGTTCTTTAATAACTGTAGAATCGCAATGTTAGACAATGCCTTCATGGCATAATTAACTCTTAAGTTCTCCACCTTAGAGAAAGCTTTAGTTAATCTGTTGTACTGAGATTGGATTTTTTCAGCATCGTAAACATACAATGGACTTCCAAATTGGTCTGCTAACTGCAGTAAATCTTTTGCTTGCATTTTTTAAATCATTTTGGGCAAAGTTATTACACTTTTGATTACCAGCAAATAATTTGCAGAAAAATAACAAAATATAACAAATTGTTCTATTTCAAACAAAAAGTTGCTGTTTTTGGAATTTTATAACCTTTGTTAAGATACTATCCCGATAGCTATCTGGGCTAAGTTTTTTGCCACGAATTCACGAATTTCTCTAATTTATAAATGCTGTTGAAATGTTTTAACCGCAAATTACACAAATTTTCGCAAATTTTTTAATTTTAGATTTTTCGCAAAATGCTAAAACATAGCCCGTGGTTTCAACCATGGGAAACGTACGGATTGGACGTAATTATATATTGCGTCCCGGGTGGTTGAAACCACGGGTTGTATTTGAAATATAAATCGACCAGAAAATAAAAATTCGTGAAAATTTGTGCCATTCGTGGCAGACAAAAAAATAATCTGTGCTAATCATTTTATCCCGATAACTATCGGGAGTGGCTAAAAAAACAAAACCCCTGAATATAAATTCAAGGGTTTGTTAGTAGTTATGTTGTTATCGGAATAAAGATCAATAAAATGCTAAGAGAAAAAACTTAGAACCTTAGCATCTCAGTATCTTAGAATCTTTAAAAAAATTATAGACTCGGTAAATCTCCTTTTCCTTTAGTAGGCAAGTTTGTAGATCCCATAAGGAATAAATCTACTTCTCTTGCTGCTTCACGACCTTCTGAAATAGCCCACACGATTAATGATTGTCCTCTTCTCATATCACCTGCGGTGAAGATGTGAGGAACATTTGTTTGATAATTATGCGCTTTATAGTTGCTTCTTGCATCAATTTCGATTCCTAACTGCTCGCTTAATGTTTTTTCAGGACCTGTAAATCCAAGAGCCAATAAAGCTAAATCGCAAGGCCAGATTTTCTCAGAACCTTCTTTTTCGATTAATTCTGGACGCTGACCTGGAGTCATTTTCCATTGCACTTCAACTGTTTTTAATCCAGTTAATTCGCCTTTTTCGTTAGAAATAAATTCTTTAGTGTTGATCAACCAGTTTCTGTCGCAGCCTTCTTCGTGAGAAGAAGATGTTTTTAACTGCAACGGCCAGAAAGGCCAAGGAGTTGACTCGCTTCTTCCAACTGGAGGTTTTGGTAAAATCTCAAAGTTAGTTACCGATTTAGCTCCGTGTCTGTTTGAAGTTCCAATACAGTCAGAACCCGTATCTCCACCACCAATAACGATTACATCTTTTCCAGTTGCTTTAACTTGGTCTGGAATAGATTCTCCGTATAAAACTTTAGTTTGCTGTGTTAAGAAATCCATTGCCTGAACAACGCCTTTACTTTCGATTCCTTTAGTTGGCAGGCTTCTTCTTTCAGTTGCTCCTCCGCATAAAACGATAGAATCGAATGCGTTTAATTCTTCAACGCTGAAATTAACACCAACATTTACATTTGTTTTGAAAGTGATTCCTTCTGCTTCTAGAATAGCAACACGACGGTCGATGATTCCTTTTTCTAATTTGAAATTTGGAATTCCGTAACGTAATAAACCTCCAATTGCGTTGTCTCTTTCAAAAACAGTAACGGTATGACCCGCTCTGTTTAATTGTTGAGCCGCAGCAAGACCTGCAGGTCCAGAACCAATAACAGCAACCGTTTTTCCAGTTCTTGATTTTGGTGGCTGAGGTTTAATCCACCCTTCAGCGAAACCTCTTTCTACGATGCTTTTCTCGATGTTTTCGATAGAAACCGGATCTTTGATGATTCCTAATACACATGATTTCTCACATGGAGCAGGGCATAAGCGTCCTGTAAATTCAGGGAAGTTGTTAGTAGATTGTAAAATCTCTAACGCGCTTTGCCATTCTTCCTGATGCACCATGTCGTTGAAGTCAGGAATTAAATTTCCTAACGGACATCCACTGTGGCAAAAAGGAATTCCACAGTCCATACATCTTGATCCTTGTTCTTTTAATTTATCTTTTGGAACCGGAATAGTAAATTCGTTGTAGTTTGAAACACGTTCTGCTACTGCTAAATTACTTTCGTCGGCTCTGTTATATTCTTTAAATCCGCCTATTTTACCCATGACATTTTTATTAAATGTAAATGATCAAATTCCAATTATTAAATTCCAAATTCTAATTTTTTTAACCGCAAAGAGCGCAAGGTTTTTGTTTTGCTTTTTGGAGTGTTTTAAGTTCGCAAAGCTTTGAGGTTAACTTCAATCTAAAATCTAAAATCTGAATTCTAAAATCATTTATCCCGCTATTAATTCTTCTATTTGTTTTTCTTCTGCAATTCGTTTTAATGCTTTTTTGTAATCAGTTGGCATTACTTTTACGAAGTGCTGTTGTTGGTTTTCCCAGTCTGCTAAAATTCTTTTTGCTAATGGACTGCTTGTGTACAACGAATGGTTTTTGATCAGTTTTCTTAGTTTCGTAAGATCTTCTTCTTCCATTGGATCGAATGCAACCATTTCCATGTTACATACTGTCGAATCGAATTTTTTGTTTGGATCGTAAATGTAAGCTACACCACCACTCATACCAGCAGCGAAGTTTCTTCCAGTTTTTCCTAAAACTACAACTGTACCACCTGTCATGTACTCGCATCCGTGATCTCCAATTCCTTCAACAACTGCTGTTGCTCCAGAGTTTCTCACACAGAAACGCTCTCCTGCGATACCATTAATATAAGCCTCTCCGGTAATAGCTCCGTAAAGGGCAACGTTTCCAATAATGATGTTGTCTTCAGGTTTAAAAGTCGCAGTAGGAGGTACTTTTACAATTAGTTTTCCTCCAGAAAGACCTTTTCCTAAATAATCATTACAGTTTCCGTGAATTTTAAATGACAATCCGTTTGTTGCAAATGCACCAAAACTTTGTCCGGCAGAACCTTCAAAATCAACTAAAATAGTGTCAGCTGGTAATCCTTGTGCGCCATAAATTTTTGAGATTTCGTTACTCAAAATCGCACCTACAGAACGGTCTGTATTTTTGATTTTGAATGTAACTCTCGTTTTCTCTTTTCTATAGATAGATGGAATTGCTTCTTTGATGATGTCAAAATCCAATACATTTTCAAGAGCGTGATCTTGAGTAGTTGTATTATGATTTGGAACCGTTTTAGCTTTTTCCGGTTTGTATAGAATAGTTGATAAATCTAAACCATTAGCTTTATAATGTTTGATAGCTTTGTCTACGTTTAATTTCTGAGACTGACCTACCATTTCTTTTAAAGTTCTGAAACCTAACTGCGCCATGATTTCTCTTAACTCTTCAGCAATAAAATACATGAAGTTGATTACGTGCTCTGGAGTTCCTTTGAAATTTTTTCTCAATTCAGGATCCTGAGTTGCAATACCAACTGGACAAGTATTTAAATGACAAGCTCTCATCATGATACATCCAGAAGCTACAAGTGGAGCAGTAGCAAATCCGAATTCTTCTGCACCTAATAAAGCTGCAATTGCAACGTCACGACCTGTTTTTAACTGTCCGTCACACTCTAAAACTACACGGCTTCTTAAGTCGTTCAAGATAAGTGTTTGTTGCGCTTCAGCTAAACCAAGTTCCCATGGAATACCTGTGTGTTGTAAAGAGGTTAATGGAGCAGCACCTGTTCCTCCATCGTAACCAGAGATTAAGATAACATCAGCTTTTGCTTTTGCAACACCGGCAGCGATGGTTCCAACTCCAACTTCAGAAACTAATTTCACGTTGATACGAGCTTCACGGTTTGCGTTTTTCAAATCGTAAATCAACTGAGATAAATCCTCAATAGAGTAAATATCGTGGTGAGGCGGAGGCGAAATCAAACCTACATAAGGTGTAGAGTTTCTCGTTTCAGCAATCCAAGGCACTACTTTTTCTCCAGGTAACTGTCCACCTTCTCCAGGTTTTGCTCCCTGAGCCATTTTGATTTGGATTTCTCTGGCGTTTGTCAAATAATTGATCGAAACACCAAAACGTCCTGAAGCAACTTGTTTGATGGCAGAGTTTCTAGAATCTCCGTTAATTTCTTTCTGGAAACGTTTTGGATCTTCTCCACCTTCTCCAGAGTTACTTTTTCCGCCAATTCTGTTCATGGCAATCGCTAAATTCTCGTGTGCTTCTCTAGAAATAGATCCGTAAGACATTGCACCCGTTTTGAATTTCTTAACGATTTCTGTCCAAGGCTCAACTTCGTCAATAGAAATTGGATCTAAATTGTTGAATTCAAATAAACCCCTAATAGTCATTAAGTTTGAGCTTTGCTCGTTTACAGCATTTGCATATTCTTTATAGCTTTCAGGGCTGTTTAAACGAACTGCCTGCTGTAATTTAGAAATCGTAGTTGGGTTAAACATGTGTTTTTCACCACCACGTCTCCATCTGTAAATACCTCCAATTTCAAGAGAAAGCAAGTTTGCAATTTTTGAATTTGGGAAAGCTTTTTGGAAACGTTTTTTAACCTCTTTTTCAACTTCCATTAAACCAATTCCTTCAATTCTTGATGGAGTGTAAGGGAAGTATTTAGATGTAAATGTTTTGTTTAAACCTAAAATCTCGAAAATCTGAGCAGCTCTGTACGAATGTAAAGTAGAGATACCAATTTTGTTCATGATTTTCACGATTCCTTTTGCAATTGCTTTGTTATAGTTTACAACTGCATAATCTGCTTTTACTTTTGTAATGAAACCTTTTTCAACTTGATCGTGAATGATTTCGTTTACCATATAAGGGTTGATCGCACTTGCACCGTATCCGAACAATAAAGCAAAATGATGAGGTTCGCGTGGTTCAGCAGATTCGATGATGATTCCGAATTTAGAACGAACCTGTAAAATGTTCAAAGAGTGGTGAATGTAAGAACAAGCCAATAACATTGGGATTGGAGCTAATTCTTCACTTACACCTCTATCTGATAAAATGATGATATTGCATCCTTCTTCAACTGCTTTAAAAGTAGCTTGAACACATTTTTCAAGAGCACGCTCCAAACCGTTAACTCCTTTTTCTATTTTGTATAAAGTAGAAATAGTAGCTGATTTGAAATCTGCGTGATCGATATTTCTGATTTTATCCAAATCCTCATTAGAAATAACCGGATTTTGGATTTTCAATTTTTTACATTGTTTAGATTCAATTTCGAAAATATTGAAATCACCACCAATTGCTAAACTGATGTCAGTAATGATTTCTTCACGAATACCATCCAAAGGCGGGTTAGTAACCTGAGCAAACAATTGTTTGAAGTAGTTGTACAACAACTGAGGCTGATCAGACAATACTGCCAAAGGTGTATCATTACCCATAGAACTGATTGCTTCAGCTCCGTCGCTTCCCATTGGGTTGATGATTGTTTTTAAATCTTCAATTGTATAACCAAACAATTTTTGTCTTGTTACGAAATCTAATTTTTCAACAGGAGTAGGGTTGTTAGTGTAAGGAACGCTAGCTAATGGCAATAAGTTTTCGTCAACCCATTGTTGGTACGGACGTTTTGTAACTATCGCTTTTTTAACTTCCTCGTCTTCGATGATACGACCTTCATTCATATCAACTAAGAACATTTTTCCTGGCTCCAAACGTCCGTGCTGAATTACATCTTCTGGATCGATGTCAAGTACACCAATTTCAGATGACATAATTACGAATCCGCTTTTCGTTAATGTATAACGAGAAGGACGCAATCCGTTTCTGTCTAGTAAAGCACCAATTACGTTTCCATCTGTAAACGGAATAGAAGCTGGACCATCCCAAGGCTCCATGATACAAGCGTTGTACTCATAGAAAGCTCTTTTCTCTGGAGACATAGTTTGGTGTTTTTCCCAAGCTTCAGGAACAACCATCATCATTGCCTCTGGAAGAGAACGTCCAGTCATTAATAAAAGTTCAACCACCATATCCATAGAAGCAGAATCTGATTTTCCTTCTAAGATAATTGGGAATAATTTTTTGATATCATCGCCAAAAACTTTGCTTTGCATAAGCTCTTCACGAGCACGCATACGGCTTACGTTTCCACGAAGTGTGTTGATCTCACCATTATGACACATATATCTAAATGGCTGAGCAAGATCCCAAGAAGGGAATGTATTGGTAGAGAAACGTTGGTGTACAAGCGCTAAACGAGTCACCAAGTCTGGATCTTTCAAATCTATATAATAACGGCTGATGTCTTCCGGCATCAATAGACCTTTATATATAATAGTAGTTGTCGATAAACTAGTAAAATAAAACATGTGGCTTTCTGAGGTTTTAGATCCTCTTACGGCATGTTCAGCAATTTTTCTAGCTGCAAAAAGTTTTGCATTAAATTCTTGTTCAGTTAAATCTTGTCCGTTTTTAGAAACGAAAACTTGTTTAATTGTTGGTTCTTTTTCTGCGGCAATTTCACCTAGATTTTCAACTTCAACGGGTACGTCTCTCCAACCTAAAACCTTTAAGTTTTGATCTTTGATAGTTGCTTCAAATGCATTAATGCAAAAAGAAACCTGGTTTTTGCTTTTTGGTAAAAAAACCATTCCTACTGCATACTCACGCGCTTCTGGGATTTCAAAGTCACAAACTTTCTTAAAAAAATCATGAGGAATGTCGAATAAAATTCCGGCTCCGTCACCAGTTCTTCCATCAGAACTTACGGCACCACGATGTTCCAATTTAATTAAGATGTCTAATGCTTTGTGAATAATATCATTTGACTTAATACCATTCAAATTACAAATAAATCCTGCACCACAATTGTCGTGTTCAAATTCAGGCAGATAAAGCCCTTGTTCTTTAACTCTCATTCTTGATATTTTTTTTACAAAAATAAAGATTTCGTTAAACATAATGTATTGAAATAGTGCTTTTGCTTTCATTTTTGCTGTAATATTAGAAAAAGGGTTCTTAATTATTAATATTATTATAGAAGGCATCCCGAATTGCTAAAAATATAATTACTCTTAAAATATATTAGGAAAAATCGTCGGGAGGCCAATAAAACCAATGAATTTTTTGTTAAATATCAAACGTTTTCTAAGAATTGTGTTAACATTAACAAATTGTTCCGTTAACGATTTGTTTGCTTTGAAAAATTATCAACGTTTAATACCTACTATATAACATTTATTTAATTGAAAAAGATTTTACTATTAAGTTGTATTTTGTTACTTTTGTCGCACTTTTATTCTGAAATAAATTCAGAACCAGACAAATTCTATATTATGAACATACACGAATATCAAGGAAAAGAAATTTTAGCTAGTTACGGAGTACGTGTGCAACGCGGAATCGTGGCTAATAATGCAGTTGAAGCTGTGGCTGCTGCAAAACAATTAACTGCCGAAACTGGAACAGGATGGCATGTAATTAAAGCACAAATTCACGCAGGTGGTCGTGGAAAAGGTGGTGGAGTTAAGCTGGCAAAAAACTTACAACAAGTTGAAGAGTTAGCAGAACAAATCATCGGAATGCAGTTAATTACTCCTCAGACACCGGCTGAAGGTAAAAAAGTTAACAAAGTATTAGTAGCTGAAGATGTTTACTATCCTGGTGAAAGCGAAACTTCTGAATTTTATGTTTCTGTTTTATTGAATAGAGGTACAGGACGCAACATGATCATGTATTCTACTGAAGGTGGAATGGATATCGAAGAAGTTGCTGAGCACACTCCACACTTAATCTTTACTGAAGAAATTGATCCTTCTGTAGGATTGCAAGGTTTCCAAGCTAGAAGAATTGCTTTCAATTTAGGTCTTTCTGGAAATGCTTTCAAAGAAATGGTGAAATTCATCGATGCACTTTACAATGCTTACATTGGTTCTGATGCTTCTATGTTTGAAATCAACCCAGTTCTTAAAACTTCTGATAACAAAATCTTAGCTGTTGATGCTAAAGTTAACATTGACGATAACGCTTTATACAGACAACCTAAATATGCTGAAATGAGAGATATCCGTGAGGAGAATCCAATCGAAGTTGAAGCTAAAGAAGTTGGTCTTAACTATGTTGACCTTGACGGTACTGTAGGATGTATGGTAAACGGAGCTGGTCTTGCAATGGCAACTATGGATTTAATTAAATATGCTGGTTTTGAGCCTGCTAACTTCCTTGACGTAGGAGGAACTGCTGATGCTAAGCGTGTTGAAACAGCTTTCAGAATTATCTTGAAAGATCCAAACGTAAAAGCTATTTTAATTAACATCTTCGGAGGAATCGTTCGTTGTGACCGTGTTGCTCAAGGTGTTGTTGATGCTTACAAAAACATGGGTGATGCTATTAAAGTGCCAATTATCGTTCGTTTGCAAGGAACAAATGCTGAAATTGCAAAAGAATTAATTGACAACTCTGGTATGCCAATCTTATCTGCAGTTCAATTCCAAGAAGCTGCTGACCAAGTTAAAGCTGCTCTTTCTTAATTAAAATAAGAAATCAATTTATATAGAAAATCCATTCCGAAAGGAGTGGATTTTTTTGTTTTAACCGCAAAAGACGCAAGGATTTTTTACATATAAGAATCTACATAAACGCAAAGTTCGCAAAGCTTTATCCATATAGCTTTACGAACTTTGCGTTTGTATACATATTACTTGGTTAAATCCTTGCGCTCTTTGCGGTTAAAAAATATTATTTCAAAACAGTTGATAAGTCCACAATTTCGAATGTAGGATCATGTTCTATAAAGCCTCTAATAATTGCAGCATGACCTGCACCAACTAAGACCATTATTTTGTTATCTGTGCTGTCAGTTAGTTTCTGGATTAAAGAATACATGTACAAGTTTCTTTTGTACCAATTTGCAACCAAAGAAGGTCCTGAAAAATCATCTGGATTTCCAGCTCTATTTGCTATTTCCAAATACCATTGAAGATTTTCATTTTCGGTTTGTTTTGTATTGTAATACAACATCATTTCTTGTAATGAGCTTTTTGCTATTTTTTCATTATGATTTTTTTCGAAATTTCCTGTTGTCACTTTATTTTTCTCCATTAAGTCTTTTTGATTTGCTTTTTCCATGGCTATCATTACGCTATCATATCGAAAAGGAGTATAAAGATTCATTCCGTATAATTTTTTATGATTCAGTTTTTTAGCCGTGCGAATTGCCAGTTGTGTTATTTCGTTTTTATTGTTTTTGATAAGACTGTCCGTGTTTTTATTATAAAGCTTGTCTAATTCTGCTTGTTTGCTAAACTCCCATTCTACAAATATTTTATCAGGACCAAATTTTTTGATTTTGTCACTCATTATTTCGAGTTCCTTTTGGCTCTTTTCAGACATAATATTGAAACTATTCAGTTTAGCAACATCAAGACCTGGATTGGCGTAATGAAAAGTCCCAACCAATAATATCTGTTTTTTCTTGGTTTGAGCAGAAGTTAAATTTAATGTGATAATTGCGAGTAATAAAATGATTTTTTGCATGACGTTTTGTTTTTTAAATTCATGGCAAATGTATCAGCAGATTTAGAACTTAATTTTCATTTTTGATGAAACGCAGATTCCATTAGACCAACTATCCAAATTTCACTTTCAAAATGTTCGTGTAAAGTTTTTAGCCGTTTGTCATCAAAAAAATAAGGTTTCATATAAATACCATTTTCTTTTAAAGTCATAATCGTATTTTTGAGTTAATTATCAAAAACTATGAAATCAAAAATTCCTTTTTACTATCATATTGTTCTTTTCTTTTTGTTACTTCTAACTTATATTTTCTGGGATATTGGACTAAATAATAGAGAAGTAAAATTCGTATTGCAATCTATTTACTTAGGAATTACTCCAGCTTATTTATTGGCTGTCTTTATTATCTACATTCTTAATTTTTATCTTTTTTGTAATTGGTTTTTAAACAAAAAGAAATTACTCTTTTATATTCTAACAATTCCAGTTTCGTTATTGCTATTTACTGCTGTTCGTTATTTTTTGGAAGAAGTTGTTTTGTATAGTATCACAGGAATGCACAACTATTATGAAGAAGCAAGGGAAATTACCTATTACATAAAAGACAATTTTTTCTTCGGCTTGCCAGCTGTAATTTTAAGTGCATTAACTTTTTTGTTTTGGCAGTTTCAAACCGCACAGCATCAAAACCAGGAATTGCTTTTGGAGAATAAAAAAGCAGAGTTTCAAATGCTTAAAGCACAGGTTAGCCCACATTTTTTGTTTAATACGTTGAATTCTTTTTATAGTCAGTTGGTTTTGAAAGAAGACGAAATGGCTGATGATATTTTGGTGCTTTCCGACTTGCTTCGATACGTTATTACCGAAACAGATAAAGATGAAGCCATACTTTCAAAAGAAATTCAGTTTATTCAAAACTATATTCATTTGCAGAAAAAACGTTTTGAAGATCAGCTGTTTTTAGATTTTACAATTGAAGGGAATTATTCAAACGAAAAACTCATTTCTTCGGCTTTGGTACATTTTGTGGAGAATGTTTTTAAACACGGGAAACTGAATGATGAAAAGGAAAAAGCTCTCATTTCTATCAAAATAACAAACGGTTTTTTAGAGATTTCAACTTTCAATTATAATGCAAGCGGAGAAAATTATTCCTCTACTGGAATTGGTTTTGAAAACCTTACTAAAAGACTTGATTATATGTACAAAGATCAATTTATTCTTGAAAAAACAGAAGAAAATAATACCTTTAAAACGTACTTAAAAATACCGCTAAAAATATAATCTATGGCTTTTAAATGCATTATTGTAGATGATGAACCGCCTGCAACGAGAATATTGGAAAACTATATAGGAAAAGTAAATTTTCTTGAAAAAGTTGGAGTTTTTAATGATTCATTAAAAGTATTGGAATTTTTAAACACACAATCTGTTGATGTGATTTTCTTGGATATTCAAATGCCGCAGTTAACGGGATTGCAGCTTTCTAGAATCATTTCGAAAAATATAAAAGTCATTTTTACAACAGCTTATCCAGATTTTGCTTTAGAAGGTTTTGAATTGAATGCAGTCGATTATTTATTGAAACCGATTTCGTTTGAACGTTTTTATCAAGCGGTTTCAAAGCTGAATTCAGAACCTAAAATAGAAATCTCAAATCAGAGCAATCTGCCTGATTTTCTTTTTGTTAAAACAGATGGGAAGAATAAATTTCAGAAAGTGTTTTTGAGAGACATTTTATATATAGAAAGTCTTCAGAATTATGTTTGCATTCACACAGAAAAACAACAGATTATAACACATTCTTCTTTAAAAAATGTAATTGAATCGTTACCGGAAAATGAGTTTATACAGATTCATAAATCGTATGTTGTCTCTTTAAAGCACGTTGAATCGACAGATAATTTTTCGGTATTTATCAATGGAAAAGAACTGCCGATAGGAGCGACTTTTAAAGATGCTTTTTTTGATAAAATAGAGGAGAATAAGATATAGATTTTTTTACCGCAAAGGGCGCAAGGATTTTTGACCAAGTATTGTGAATACAAACGCAAAGTTCGCAAAGCTAAAACAATAAAATTTTTCGATTTTTATTCCAATATAGCCTGTGGTTTCAACCACGGGGACACAATGTATGTCACGTAATGCGTCCCTGCGGTTGAAACCGCGGGCTATATTTGAAAGTACACCGTAATTAGAATCTTTTTAAAACATAAAGTTCGCAAAGCTATATGGAAAAGCTTTGCGAACTTTGCGTTTGTATTTAGTCTTTTAAGTAAAAAAACTTGCGTTCTTTGCGGTTAAATCCTCAATTATGATTTTTTCTTATTGCCGTTTTTGTAAACCACTTTTTCTACAACAACCGGTTTTCCATTTCCTTTTGGGAATGATTTCTTTTTAGGCTTTCCGGCTGCTGAACCTGACTTTGATGGACTTTTATCGCCTCTGTATTTTTCAGAATCTTTTGGAGCAGCTTTAAATTCTGGTCTTTCTTTAGAGGTTTCTCTTTTCGGAATTTCAGCTTTATGCTTTGCTAAAACCTCGTTTGGATTTTTAGGGTTTTCTTTCGTTCCTCTTAAATGAATCACCAATCCGTTTAAGAAATTGCGTAAAACCTGATCGCCACATTCCATGTAATTCGGATGATCCTCTGCTCTAAAAAAAGCGCCCAATTCTGATTTAGAAATTCTGAAATCTACTAATTCTAAAATTTCAACTATTTGGTCATCACGGAGCATCAAAGCCACGCGAAGTTTTTTAAGTATATCGTTATTTGTCATAATTATTGTTTCATGTTTAAAGTTTCAAGTTTTTCAAATCTTTACTTGATCCTAAAACTCATTATTTACTTTTTGCAAAGGTAGTTTTTTAAAATGATTAAAAACGAGAATTAAAATCATTTAAAACGTTTACAAGTTTGTCTAAATCTTCTTTAAGATGATTTGCTGTAATTACAATTCGATTTAAAGGTTCAGCTTCTTTGGTGTATCTGAAACTGGCAATGACAATTTTTTCTTGTTTTAATTTTTCAACTAATTCATTCGATAAAAGATAAATTAAAGGATAGTTTTTATCAAATAAGATATTGTTGTTTTTGATTAAAATCGAATCAATATAGCGTAAATTGTCTTTCAGTTTTTGATGCTGTATTTTATAAATTTCTTTGGCATCAGAAAGTGTCTGCACAAAAGCGGGATTCATTCCTGCTGCGCTTGTAAAAGTTTCCAATTCTTTGATTTGATTGATAAATTCAGAATCCGAAGCAATTACGCCGCCAGTTAATCCAAAGGCTTTTCCTAGAGACGAAACCATGATTTTTCTTTTAACGGGAAATTCAATTGAAGAATAAATTCCACTGCCATTTTTGCCTGTAATTCCTAGCGAATGCGATTCGTCAACTACTAAAGTAATTGCTTTGCTTTTTGAAATTTTTTCTAAAAACGATAAATCGGCAGGTTTTGTTTCGAAAGACGGAACGCCATCAGTTAAAATCGTTATTTTCTCAGGTTTTGAATCTAACAGACGATCGTTTAATTTTCCGTTTAACAATATTGGAAGACTATTTTCAATCTGAATAGCCGAATGAATTTCATTTAAATGATAAAAGCAATCAGTTTCTTTTTTTAATTTTTCTAAAACCAGTTTTCCAGCCAGCATTCCTGAAGAAACTGTAACAGTCTTTTCTGAGCCAATATGAGAAGCCAAAAAACTTTCGCCTTCGTCATACGCTTTTAACTGAATATTGGCCGTTCTGGAGCTTCCGTATGTAGTTCCCCAATTCAAAATGTTTTGAATTACTAATTCTTGAAACTCTTTGTTTGTTGGAAGTCCCAAATAAGCAGTTCCGCCAAAATACAAATACTGCTCTTGGTCAATTTCAATAACTCGATCTGGAAATTTATCGACTATCATTTTTATAAAAGTGTAACTCCAGTTCCGTTAAGATCAGAATAACTTACAACACCGTCTTTTATAGTTACTCCCGTTGCAATATCTTCTGCTAAAAGAAGTGCTCCGTCCATATCTACATAATCCAATTGTGGCAATAAATGCGCAATGGCAGAAATTCCAACAGTAGATTCCGTCATGCAGCCAACCATAGTTCTTAAACCTAGCTTTTTAGCTTCTTCAATCATACGTTTTCCAGGAGTTAGTCCACCGCATTTTACCAGTTTTACATTTACGCCATGAAAATGATTATGACATTTCGCTACATCTTCTTCAATAATGCAGCTTTCGTCTGCAATTACAGGAAGAACAGAATGTTTGAAAACTTCTTTATGTCCTTCCCAATTATCCGCTTTCATAGGCTGTTCTAGAAATTCTACACCCAATTTTTTTAATTCGACTGCATTGTTGATAGTTTCTTCAACCGTCCATCCGCAGTTGGCATCAATTCTGAAAACGGCGTTGGTGTGTTTACGCAACGCTTTTACGATTTCGATATCCTCTTTGGTTCCTAACTTAATTTTGTAAATAGGCCACGTAAGTTCTTGCATTTTAGCCACCATTTTGTCAATAGAAGCAATTCCGATTGTATAATCCGTCATCGGATTTCTTTCGGTCGCATAGTTCCATAATTCGTAAAGTTTTTTACCTTTTTTGCGAGCATACAAGTCATTATAAGCCAAATCCAATGCGCACAAGGCAAACATATCGTCTTTTAAATACGGATGGATTTTTGCCCAGAATATATCTGGAGTTTCATTCTCAGTATTTTCAATAATAGATCTGATTTTTTCCAAATCCTGCATCATCATTGGAACCGTGATATTGTAATAAGGATTTGAAGTAGCTTCTCCAAAACCCGAAAAACCATCGCTTTGCAATTCGACAATTAACGAAGGCTGAAAATCAATAGACTCTCTCGAAATGGTAAAAGTGTGTTTTAGCTTGAGATTGTATTCTCTTAAAATTAGTTTCATTGTTATGCGATGTTTTTGTTTTTTTTCAATTAATAGCCCAGCCAAAGTATTGCTTCTGCGAAATGATCCCGCCAAAGTTTTTCATTGTGTTCTCCGCCTTTTACAATTTTAGTTTTGTCAAGATGAAGGCAATAACAGCGTTTTGTATCTAGTAAACGTTTCATTTTAGTTAAATCGTTTACCATATCGTCACTTTCTTTATCACCACACAAAAAATAGATTTTAGTTTTGATTTTGGATTGTTTTTCGGTGAAAGTATAAATGTCTGGAGAAAACCAAAATGAAGGCGAAAAAACTCCTGCTTTACCAAAAACTTCGGGATATTTTAAAGCTCCGTAATACGAAACCAATCCGCCGAGAGAGCTTCCAAAAAGAATGGTGTTTTTGGCTTTTGTTTTGGTTCTGTAATTTTTATCAATATACGGTTTTAATGTTTTTACGATAAATTCAAGATAATTATCGGCATTTCCTCCGCCGTATTTTTCATTTTTAAATGGCGTCAGTTCATCAATGCGCTTTTCATTTCCGTGTTCGATTCCTACGACAATTACTTGAGCTTTTAAACTGTCTAATTTTTCATCGACATTCCATTCGCCAGAATACGAAGTTTTAGCATCAAACAGATTTTGAGCATCGTGCATGTAAATAACGCTGTATTTTTTCTGAATGTTTTTGGAATAATTTTCTGGAAGATAAATCCAGATTTTTTTTGAGGTATCCAGCTGAGGCGCCTCAATCGTAAAAGTCGATACGTTTTTTGAAGCGGTGCTTTGTGTTTTTCCGATAAGAGTAAACAGAAGTAAAATTGCCAAGAAAATCCTCTTCATTATCCGTGTTTTGTATTTTTATTTAAAAGCAATATTTTAGCTAAAAATAATAAATTGATGAATACAGAAGCAGAAAAAAGAAGTTTACTTTTAGAAATGATTACCCTCGCCACTGTAGACGGACATTTGCATAAACGTGAGCTTGAATTTTTAAGACTTGTAGCTGTAGAATTGAATATTAGCGAAGAAGAATTTCAGGATTTATTTCATCAGGAAACAAAAGCGCTTCCTATTCCTTCTGAAATGCAGCGTATCAATCAGTTTTACAGATTGGCTTTGCTAATGCATTGCGATGGTGTTTTACACGAAAGAGAATTTCAAGCCATTCAGCAGATTGCTTTACAAATGGGATTGAATCTTTCTGCTGTAAAACGTGTTTTGGAAATGATGAAAAAATCTCCCAATACCGTAATTAATCCAATAGTTTTGCTGGAAATTTTTAAGGAACAGCATAACTAAGCCAGCTGTTCCTGTAGTTTTTTAATTTCGTCACGAAGTTTGGCAGCTTGCAAGAAGTCTAATTCTTTAGCTGCTTTTTCCATTGTTTTACGCTTTTCGCGAATCATTTTCTCCAACTCTGTTTTAGATAAATAAGCTGTTTCTGGTTCAGCTGCGACAGGAATCGGATGTCCTAATTCATATTCAACCAACGGATTTTTGGTAAACGCGCTTTCGATTTTTTTGTTTAAAGCTTGAGGAATTATATTATTTTCAACGTTGAAATTAATCTGTTTCGTTCTTCTGTAATTGGTTTCATCAATTGTTCGCTGCATGCTCGCCGTAATTTTATCAGCATACATAATGGCTTTACCATTTAAGTTTCTCGCCGCACGACCAATTGTCTGCGTCAAAGATCTGTGATTTCTCAAGAAACCTTCTTTGTCGGCATCTAAAATAGCCACAAGCGAAACTTCAGGTAAATCTAAGCCTTCACGAAGCAAGTTTACTCCAATTAAAACATCAAAAAGACCTTTTCGTAAATCTTGCATGATTTCGATACGTTCTAAAGTATCAACTTCAGAATGGATGTAACGGCATCTAATATTTACTTTCGTTAAATATTTGGCCAATTCTTCGGCCATTCTTTTGGTTAAAGTAGTTACTAAAACTCTTTCATCCAATTCACATCGAACCTGAATTTCCTCAATCAAATCATCAATCTGATTTAAACTTGGACGAACTTCAATTTCTGGATCTAATAATCCCGTTGGACGAATAATTTGTTCAACATAAATTCCGTCAGATTTCTGCAATTCATAATCAGCAGGAGTTGCTGAAACGTAAATTACCTGATTTTGCAATGCTTCAAATTCTTCAAATTTTAATGGACGGTTGTCCATTGCGGCAGGTAATCTAAAACCATATTCAACCAAGTTTTCTTTACGGCTGCGATCGCCTCCGTACATGGCGTGAACTTGAGAAACGGTTACGTGACTTTCGTCTACAACCATCAAATAGTCGCTTGGAAAATAATCTAACAAACAGAAAGGTCTTGTTCCGGCTTCACGTCCGTCAAGGTAACGAGAGTAATTTTCAATTCCAGAACAATAACCCAATTCTCGAATCATTTCTAAATCAAAATTGGTTCTTTCTTCCAGACGTTTGGCTTCCAGATGTTTTCCTATTTCTTTAAAATAATCGACTTGTTTGACCAAATCCTGCTGAATCTGCCAAATTGCACCTTGTAGAACTTCGGGAGAAGTCACAAACATGTTGGCTGGATAAATAGTTAATCTTTGAAATTTCTCTATTACATGAGAAGTTTTTGCGTCAAATGATTCGATTTCTTCGATTTCATCTCCAAAGAAATGAATTCGATACGCATCATCTGCATAACTAGGATAAACTTCAACCGTATCTCCTTTAATCCTGAAAGTTCCAGGGTTAAAATCGGCCTCAGTTCTGGCGTATAAACTTTGAACCAAACTGTGTAATAGTTTAGTTCTCGAAATAACCTGATCTCGTTTAATTTCAATTACGTTTTTCTGAAATTCAACTGGATTTCCAATACCATACAAACAAGAAACTGATGCCACGACCAAAACGTCACGACGGCCAGAAAGCAGAGAAGAAGTAGTGCTTAAACGCATTTTCTCCAATTCTTCGTTGATAGATAAATCTTTTTCAATGAAAACTCCCGTTACAGGCATAAAAGCTTCTGGCTGATAATAGTCGTAGTACGAAACGAAATATTCAACAGCATTATTTGGAAAAAACTGTTTGAATTCTGAATACAATTGCGCTGCCAAAGTTTTATTGTGCGCCAAAACCAAAGTAGGTCTTTGCACTTCTTGAATTACATTGGCAACGGTAAAAGTTTTTCCCGAGCCTGTAACTCCCAATAAAGTTTGATATTTATCTCCGTCGATTACACCTTGCGCCAGTTTTTGTATGGCTTGAGGCTGATCTCCTTTTGGACTATATTCTGAGGAAACTTGAAATTTCATTTGCGTATACTGAAAATTTGGTTTTGTAAAGATACGAAGTTTGCTTTTAAGTGAAGGGCTTAAAATGTTTGCCACGAATTTCACGAATTCCCACGAATTTTATATTTTCTGAAAAAAAATGCAAAAGTAAATTCGAGCAATTCGTGGCAAGAAAACTTTTATTCTAAAAAATCAATAACAGCATCATTTACAATTTTTGGCTGATCGATGGTCAAAAAATGCCCTGCATCTTTTACCGCTTTTGTTTTGCAATTGTTAAGATATTTGTTAGCTCTTTCTAAACTTTCTTCTGAATTAATGACATCTTTATCTCCAATTAAAACCAAAACAGGATTATTGATTGATTCTAATTCTTTATCTGAAAAAGGCATCATTTTAAGCATGCTGGAATTGGATTTTGCATATTTATTGGCCAAATAAAATTGCCTTTTGTAAATGCGACTTATGTTTTCTGGATGAGTTGAAAAAGTATTTAAGGTTTTACTGAATTTCTTTTCGCTCGGAAAAAGTTTAAGCATTAAAGCTGAAGTCGTTTTTCTGGGTTTATCAATGAACTTGAAAGTTTGTGCAGGACTTAATAAAACAATTTTATCAATTGAATTTGGTTTTTGAACAGCTAATAATGTCGCAATCCAACCGCCTCGTGAAGCGCCAATAATATCAAATTTCTTTAATTTATAGTAAGCAAAAACTTCGTTGTAAAAAGCAACAATCTCATCTGATGAAAGCGGTTTTGAAGTTAAATTGGATTTGTTGGGTTCCATAATGAAATCAATCGCGTAAATGCGGTGATTTTTGGCTAAAGCCTTAATATTAGGATACCACATGGTAGAACTGGCATCCATTCCGTGAAGCAAAACCAGATCTTTTCCGTTTTTTGGTCCGGCCATTACAACGTGCGCTGTTCCAAAACTTGTTTTTACATCTTCTTCGGTGTACGGAATGTTCCAAAGTTTTAAAGCTTTATCATAAGCGGTTTGATAACTTACTTCTTCACTTTTGGTTTTAAAAACGTAATCGTCAAATTTTGGCTTTTTTGAAGCACAGCTTGTCACTAAAAAAAGTACAATGGCTAATCGGGAATATAGTTTTAGCATGGCAATAAAATTCAATTTTCAGCTTAAAGTTACGAGTAGAGTAGGCGAAAAGTGTATCAGAATTTTAGTTTAAACTATCATAATTTTAAGATTTATCGTTTTTGGAAGCCAGATAATAAATCTGTACAAACGCTAAAATGGCATTCGGAATAATTACAGGCCAAAGCCATTGGTTGAAATCTCTGTAATCGTTTAAAAAGATGCCGTAAATGACGAAGCAGATACAGCCAAACATATTAATGAATCGTATTGTTCGAAGATTTTTAAGCAAGAAACCGCCAACAATAAATACGGATGCGAGATAACCAATATATTCTGCCATGATCTTGATTTTAAATAGTTTACAATAAATGTACTTAAAGTAAATTATAAAATCAAGATTTTGGTATTGGAAATGAATGTGTTAAAAGAAATGTTTCTGCGAGTTTGGGTTTTCAAAAAAACTCCAAGCCACAATACGACTTGTTTTTTGCCCTTGCGACATTTCGATTGTTTTTACAGAAACAGCATTTACTTTTTTCAGGATTTTATAAATCGAAGTAAGATTTTCTTTTTTAGAAACTAAAGTGGTAAACCATAAAACCTGAGAAGGGTATTTGGCACTTTCGTAAATCATTTGTGTGATGAATCCGATTTCGCCGCCGTTGCACCATAATTCGGCATTTTGTCCTCCAAAGTTTAAGATAGGGTTTGCATTTCTTTTTTCTTTCGGATTTAAATTAGAAGTTTTTCTAGAAGTGCTTTTATTTGCTTCTTCTACAGATGCATGAAAAGGCGGATTACACATCGTGAATGTAAAACGATCTTCTGGCGTGATAATGTTTTTAAAAATAAATCGAGGTTCGGTTTGTTGCTGCAAGCTGATAGAATCGATTAATTCTGGATTGGCTTCAATAATTTTGGTACAATTTTCAATTGATTTTTTGTCAATATCTGTTCCTACGAAACTCCAATTGTATATTGAATTCCCTAATATCGGATAGATTAAATTTGAACCTGTTCCGATATCTAATCCTAAAACGGTACTGGTTTCTGGAATTTGATTATTGTTACTTTCAGCCAATAAATCGGCTATGTAATGAATATAATCGGCACGTCCTGGAATTGGCGGGCAAAGATAGTTTTTAGGAATATCCCAGTTTTGAATATTGTAATAGGTTTGGAGTAAAGCCTTGTTTAAAGTTTTTACCGCGAGCGGATTACTAAAATCAATGGTTTCAATTCCGTGTTTGTTTATGGAAATAAAAGCTTTTAATTCTGGACAATTTGAAATCAGTTTTTCGAAATCATATCGGTTTCTATGAAGATTTCTTGGATGTAAATTGCCTTTTTGTGAATTGTTTTCTGCTTTCATTTTCATTGATTTCGATTGCAAAGATAGGTATTCCTTTTTTGAAGAAGGGCTTGTTTTGAAAATGAGTGCCCTAGCCCTGATGGGAGCGGCATCCTTTTTCTGGCTTCTTTAGCCAGGAAAAGATATAGCGGACAGCAGGAAACAGCTCCTAATCAAAACATTCCATTAAAAGCAAATCGCCTTCACGATGCGTTATGGTTACAATACCATCTTTTTCGACAGAATTACTGCTTCCGGTTCTGTAACCCATTGTAAGTGTATCGTTGTTTAATTCGTACTTTAAATTGGCTGAAGAAATTCCGTTTACAATTCCAATAGGAATTAACGAAATAGGCGTATTTGCGGTATACCATTTTTCGAATTTTGTTGGCAGTAGGAATATTTTAGAATGGTCATCAAGAATTACAATTTTGAGCAAATCTCGGTAACGAACAATTTGTGTTAAATTTGTAATGGTATGATCGGCGCGTCTTCCAGTTGCCCAAACGACATTTACGGCGGGAATTTTTCTTTCTATAAGATAATCAAAAGCTTTCTCTAAATCGGTTTTATCCTGATCTGGCGTATAAACGATTTCGATTGGGAATTGTGATTTGTAAATTTCTGGATCAAATCCGCGATCAAAATCGCCCAAAAGAACATCGACTTTTATGCCTAATTCAATCACTCTTTCGATAGCCGAATCTAAAACAATAACTAATGGCGACCACTCTAGCAATTGTCCTAGCAATTCAGGATCGCAGGCTGCGCCATTGGCAATGATTAAAGCTGGTTCTTGATCGTCGCGAACGATATGATGTGATGACATGAGAGTTTTTTTAATGTGGCGCTAAGTTACAGCTACAATTTTAGATTTCTATTTTTTTGCCACAGATTTCACGGATTAATGGGATTAATCATTTTAAATCCTTTAATCTGTGGCAGAAAAAAACTAAAAATCAAGTAATCTTCTGTGATAGTTAATCTGTCCTAAATGGTAGGCAAGATGAGTAGAAAGATGAATTAAGAAAAATCCGGTTGTCATTTCTTTTTCGAAAACAATCTGGGGATAAATCGCTTCTAAATCAGCTTCTGTTAAATTGTCGAGAGCGTTGTTTACAACTGAAATCGTATCTTCAATTTTCTGAATTAATTCTGCTTTTGGAATATCTTTTAAAGAAAACTCCAAAGGACGATTTCGTACGTAACCTGTTTTGCCAATTTCAGCGCCAATAAAGGCATTTATATTTCCAATTAAATGAAGACAGAGATTTCCAGCAGAATTGGAGATGTTTTTATCAATTGTCCAAATTGAATTTTCATTTTGATAAGATTCAATTTCGCTTTTTAGTTTGTTTAAATCTCGATTGAAAAGAGTTTTTAGCGTTTCTAGTATCATACTTAATTTCTGTTTTTTATCGGAATCCAGATTTCTTCTTCAGAAGCTGGATCGTCCTTTTTATATTTTTCATTCATTACGGCAAAATGCGGTCTGTCGTCTACCGTGTATTCAGAATTTGGGAGCCATTCTGTAAAAATATAATGATACGTTTTATGTCCTTCTGAAGCTGGACCTATATGAAGAAAAACAGCGTAAAGGCCGTCAGGAACGATTAGAGTTTCCATTCCTTCTGGAATATTTGAATAATCTGCGACTTCTACGGCAGCCCATTTTCTGAAACTGTCATTAGGATCAAAATTATCAAAATGATTTTTTGCATAAACTTCCAAAGAATACAGATTGGAACTAATTGCATTTCTAATTTCTTTTCGATTTGGCATAAAACCATTCCATAATTGAAAAGTTTTGTTTTCAATAAATGACATTTCTATAAAATGTCCTACGAGTTTTTTCTCGGTTAAGTTTTTGATTATAGGTTGCATACTTACTCGATTTTGCGTTTTTTTGTACTGGTTTCACTTAGTGAAAAGTAACCCAGCGGATAATTATCTTTATTAGTTACATTGATCATATTTCCTTTTACAGTTGCTGGCGGGGACTGAAAAGGTCCTCCAACGCTGCTTCCCGCAATGCTAACCAAAATATTCATATAATTATAATATTGTTTTGAAATTCCATAGTGTGTTATTTCAATTTCATTTCCAGTTTGCAAATCTTCATCGTCTGAAAGACTAAAAAACTCATTACCATTAAAAAATTTATCCTCATCTACATAAAATGTTGATTTGATTTTATTGGAATATACATATTTGTATAAATAAAAATTATCGGCATCGGCAGGATCATTATAAAATGCTTTTATCTCAATGTCTTGGCCAGTAAAACCACCTTGATTATTTTGTTCTACACGTGTAATGGGAGCTACAGATTTTAGAGTTTCTGTTCCAATATACCTATTTCCTCTACTAATTACGGTTAACGTATATTGTTCGTCAATAACAGGCTTAAAATTAGTGCATACATATTGGCCGGTCTTTTTAATTTCGATAAAATTAAATCTTTCTTTATAGCTATTTTCTATGTAGATGATCGCGCCAGAAACAGTTGGAATTTTATTTTCAAAATAACCGGTTGTTGTGGTCAGTTTTATAGTTTGATCATTTCCTGTTGTTCCTTTCTCCCAGGTAATAGCAGCTTCAATCACCAATTTTGGAGGCGCTGTATCCAAATCAACATCAACGACCTCTTCGCAACTTGCAAAGATTAGAGATGTTAAAAACATGATTACAAAAACTAATTTTTTCATAGATATATTTTTTAGTTTTTAAACTGATTTTTTTTTAGAATTTGAAATTATAACTCACCGCAGGGACAATCCCGAAAATAGAAGTTTTAATTGCTTCATTCATACCTGTATCTGTATTTTGGCGAAAATTAATTGAAGCGGCATTCATACGATTGTAAAGATTATAGATGCTAAAAACCCATTCGCTTTTCCAGTTTCTATCTTTGTTTTTTCTTGGTGTTAGTGTTGCAGAAATATCCAAATGATGATAAGCAGGAAGTCTATTTTCATTTCGCAAACCGTAGCTTGGCACCGTAATTCCTAAATATTCATACTGGCCAGTCGGATACGTAACTGGCTGTCCTGACTGCAAAGCAAAGTTAGCGCCAAAAGACCATTTTTCGTTTAAGTTGTAAACTGATGTAATGGCAAGATTATGTGTTTTATCATAAGCCGAAGCGTACCATTTTCCATTATTGATGCCTGTTTCTTCTGGTGTTCTTCCGGGAGTCTGCTGTTCAGATCTTGATATGGTATACGAAATCCAGCCATTAAATCGGCCTTTGTTTTTCTTTACCATCAATTCTAAACCATATGAACGCATATGGCCGTTTAATATGACTTGCTCGATAGCGTTGTTGGCAATTAAATCGGCTCCGTCTATATAATCTAATCGGTTTTGTATTTTCTTGTAATAGGTTTCTACTTCTAAAGAATAGGCGTCATTATAGATATTTCTAAAATAGCCTAAAGCTACTTGATCTGCAAGCTGAGGTTTAATGTAATTGTCGCTTGGCATCCAGACATCAAGCGGAGTAGGAGAAGAGGTGTTAGAAATTAATTGAAGATATTGCGCCATTCTGTTGTAACTTGCTTTAATGGATTGATCTTCATTTAATTGATAAGAAAGAGAAAAACGCGGTTCAAAATTGTCATAACTCTGAATGACTTTGTTTTTGCCAAAATATTGAGTTGAAGTTGGCGTGCCTTTTTCGTAAATCTCCATATCGCTATTAAAAACTACAGCTTCATTATTATCATAGTAATTAATAGTTGAAGAGCCTAATCTGTAAAATAAGCTGTAGCGCAATCCGTAAGCAACGGTAATTTTTTTAGAAAGCTGACTTTCGGCATCCAGATAAACAGAAGGTTCAAAAGCGTATTTTTTATCTAATTGGTCGGGATTTATACCAGAATCTTCGCCAGTTGGCTTTATGGTTCCGGGATTAAAATCGTAATAAATTCCGTTTACGCCATAATTCAGTTTTAGTTTGTCTGAAAGATAATGTTTGAAATCGTATTTAATGTTGTAATTTTTGATTCCAGAATCCCACTTGAATCCCACAAAATCAAGATCTAAGCCGTAATAATAATCGCTGTAAATTAAAGAGAGATTGGAGAATAATTTATTAGAATACAAATGATTCCATCTTAGGTTTAAAGTTGAATTTCCGTAAGTATTGGTAAAGCTTTTGTTTAGTCTGAAAACATCTCTTCCAAAATATCCTGACAAATATAAGCTGTTATTGTCGTTGAGTTTATAACTTAATTTCGTGTTTAAATCATAAAAGTAGGCCGCATTATCTTTGTCATCTTTAGAAAATTTAAGAAAGAGATGTGCATAAGAAGCTCGTCCGCCAATAAGAAAAGAACCTTTATCTTTCACAATCGGACCTTCAGCTAGTAAGCGACTTGAAATTAATCCAATTCCGCCATTCATATGAAAATCTTTACTGCTTCCGTCTTTTTGATAAATTTCTAAAACTGAAGAAGCTCTTCCGCCATAACGCGCCGGAATTCCGCCTTTATATAGTTTTAAATCTTTAATGGCGTCGGGATTAAAAACAGAAAAGAATCCGAAAACGTGAGAAGAATTAAAAATAGTTGCCTCGTCCAAAAGAATTAGGTTTTGGTCTGCACCGCCTCCGCGAACATTAAATCCAGAAGCACCTTCACCGGCATTGGTTACGCCTGGAAGTAGTAAAATAGATTTTAAAACGTCAACTTCGCCTAAAACTACAGGCATTTTTTTTATGGTAGAAATAGAGAGCTTATTCACGCTCATTTCTGGCGATTTGACATTTATTTTGCCTTTGTTTTCTGTAATGACAACTTCTTGAAGTTCTTCGCCATTTCCTTCACTGATAGAGAAATTGGTTTTTGTATTTTGATTTAAAGAAATGTGCTTTTGAATGGTCTGATAGCCAATATAACTGATTTCGATTTCGTACTCTCCTTTTGGAGCTGAAAGCGAATAAAAACCGTATTCGTTTGTTGTAGTTCCTATTTTTAAAAATGGAATAAAAATGTTTACTCCAATTAAAGTTTCATTGTTTTTGCTATCGCTGATGGTTCCGCTTAGAGTGAATTTTTCCTGCGCAAATGAGGTGAAAATCGTTAAAATAAAAAGAAAAAATGTGCAGGTATTTTTTGTAATCATTATATTGATTTTGATTTACATAGTTAACAATTCTTACTAAATATTCTTGCGGAACTTTTGTTAAACATAAGTTAAGATAAAAAAAGGACAACCTTGCGAGTTGTCCTTTTTGTCTATTTAGAAATACAGATGTATTCTGAATTATTTGATTTTAGCAACAATAGCGTTGAAAGTTTCGCTTGGACGCATTGCTTTGCTTACTAATTCTGGAGTTGGCTGGTAGTAGCCTCCAATATTTTGAGGTTTGCCTTGAGCACCAATTAATTCTGCATCGATTTTAGCTTCGTTAGCTTCAAATTCAGCAGCGATTGGAGTAAAGATTGCTTTCAATTCAGCATCTTTAGTTTGAGCAGCCAAAGCTTGAGCCCAGTAGAATGCTAGATAGAAGTGAGAACCACGGTTATCAATTTGACCAACTTTACGAGCAGGAGATTTATCGTTTGCTAAGAATTTATCGTTTGCTTGATCTAATGTTTCAGATAAAACGATAGCTTTAGAATTGTCTAAAGTTTGTCCTAAATGCTCCAAAGAAGCACCAAGAGCTAAAAACTCTCCAAGTGAATCCCAACGTAAATATCCTTCTTCTGTAAATTGCTCAACGTGTTTAGGAGCAGAACCTCCAGCACCAGTTTCGAACAATCCACCACCGTTCATTAAAGGAACGATAGAAAGCATTTTTGCAGAAGTTCCTAATTCTAAGATTGGGAATAAATCTGTTAAGTAGTCACGTAAAACGTTTCCTGTTACAGAAATAGTATCTAAACCTTTGATGATTCTGTCTAAAGTAAATTCAGTAGCAGCAATTGGGTTTAAAATACGGATATCTAAGTTTGTAGTATCGTATTCTTTAAGGTATTTTTGAACTTTTACGATCAATTCTCTATCGTGCGCTCTATTTTCGTCTAACCAGAAAACAGCAGGAGTACTAGATAAACGAGCTCTGTTTACAGCCAATTTAACCCAGTCTTGAATAGGAGCATCTTTTGCCTGACACATTCTGAAAATGTCATTAGCTTCAACGTTTTGCTCCATTAAAACATTTCCGTTTGCATCAACAACACGAACAACACCATCACCTTTAATTTGGAAAGTTTTGTCGTGAGATCCGTATTCTTCAGCTTTTTGAGCCATTAATCCAACGTTAGGAACACTTCCCATTGTTTTTGGATCAAAAGCACCGTGTTTTTTACAGAAATCGATCGTTGCAGTATAAACTCCCGCGTAAGAACGGTCTGGAATAACAGCAAATGTATCTTGAGCTTTTCCTTCTTTGTTCCACATTTGTCCAGAAGTACGGATCATTGCTGGCATAGAAGCATCAACAATTACGTCTGAAGGAACGTGTAAGTTTGTAATTCCTTTATCAGAATTAACCATTGCTAAAGCTGGTCCATTTGCGATTGCTTGATCAATAGCCGCTTCAACTTCAGCTTGCTCAGGTCTTCCAGCAATTTTAGCATAGATATCACCTAAACCGTTTCTAGTGTCAACGTTTAATTCAGCGAATAAAGAAGCGTATTTTTTGAAAACATCTGCAAAATATACTTCAACGATAGCGCCAAAGATAATTGGATCAGAAACTTTCATCATAGTAGCTTTTAAGTGTACAGAAAGTAAAACTCCTGCAGCTTTAGCTTCAGCGATTACATCAGCAGCAAAAGCTTTTAATTTGTTTACACTTAAAACAGAACTGTCAATGATTTCTCCAGCTTTTAATGGAGTACTTGCTTTAAGAACAGTTGTAGTTCCGTCTTTAGCAACGAATTCGATTTTTACATCATTTGCTTCGTTTACAGTTAATGATTTTTCACTTCCGTAAAAATCACCTCCTGACATAGAAGCCACTTTAGTTTTTGAGTCAGCAGACCAAGCACCCATTGAGTGCGGATTTGCTTTTGCAAAGTTCTTAACTGCTCTTGGAGCTCTACGGTCAGAGTTTCCTTCACGTAAAACTGGGTTTACAGCAGATCCTAAAACTTTTGCATATTTTGCTTTAATTTCCTTTTCAGCATCGTTTTGTGGATCTTCTGGGAAATTTGGTACGTTGTATCCGTGCGATTGTAATTCAGCAATAGCCGCTTTTAATTGCGGTACAGATGCTGAAATGTTTGGTAATTTGATAATGTTTGCTTCTGGCTGAGTTGCTAATTGGCCTAATTCTGCCAACGCATCTCCAGTTTTTTGAGCGTCTGTCAAAGAATCTGGGAAGTTTGATAAAATTCTTCCTGCCAGCGAAATATCTCTGGTTTCGATTTCAATTCCAGCTGTTGCTGTAAAAGCTTGAACAATTGGTAACAAAGAGTAAGTTGCCAATAGAGGCGCCTCATCAGTTAAGGTGTAAAAAATTTTTGATTTATTCATTTTCTTTTTTTTTTATAATCGTATCGTCAGGAGTTAACGATGTAAAAGATATATTCGGCTCAAAATGAGCGGAGCAAATATAATAAAATCACAACGAAAACGGTTGAGTTTTGGAGAGAAAAGATGAAATTAACAGATTGTTATTTCGAGCTCGTTAAATTGCTAAATCGATGATTTTGGTATTAAAAAATTACGGTTTTGTTAGTGTTGAAAATAGAACATAAAAAAAACTCGTTTCAAAGAGTATGAAACGAGTTTTTTATAACATTTTGATAAATGATTATCTTCTTTTATCTTTAATCTTAGCTTTTTTACCAGTAAGTTGTCTGAAGTAGAAAATTCTAGCTCTACGTACAGCACCTTTCTTGTTAACTTCGATTTTTTGTAAAGCTGGTAAGTTTACTGGGAAGATACGCTCAACACCAACAGATCCAGACATTTTACGGATAGTAAAAGTTTCTGTAACACCAGAACCTCTTCTTTGAATCACAACTCCTTTAAAGAATTGAGTTCTTGTTTTTTCACCCTCTTTAATTTCGTAGAAAACAGTGATTGTGTCTCCAGCTCCGAAATCTGGGAAATCTTTTTTAGCAACGAATTCGTCTTGAACGAATTTTAATAAATCTGCCATGATAATTTAAATTATGGTTTTTATATTAGAGCAACATTCACGGATCTCGCCAGAGGTTGGTCAAATTCGGGTGCAAATGTAAAAAATAATTATAAATTATGAATTATAAATTGTAAATTATTTTTAGTTTGTTTTGTTTTAAGTTTAAGGTTTCAAGTTGTTGCTGTTTAGAGTTTTAGCTTGAAACTAAATTTAATGTCCTTCCAATAAATCTGGACGTCTATTTTTAGTATGTTCATACGCCATGTCTTCACGCCATTTATCGATTTTGGCTGCATGACCGCTGGTTAAAACTTCTGGAACTTTCCATCCTTTATAGTCTGCAGGTCTTGTATAAATTGGACCAGATAACAAATTGTCCTGAAAACTATCTGTTAAAGCTGAGGTTTCGTCACTTAAAACGCCTGGAATTAATCGAATTAATGCATCAGATAAAACTATTGCCCCCAATTCTCCTCCAGATAAAACATAATCGCCAATAGAAATTTCTTTAGTAATAAAATGATCTCTTACACGCTGGTCAACACCTTTATAATGTCCGCATAAAATAATAATGTTTTCATACATAGACATTTTATTGGCCATTTTTTGGTTTAAAGTTTCGCCGTCAGGAGACATATAAATTACTTCATCGTATTCGCGTTGGCTTTTCAAATGCGTAATGCAGTCGTCAATAGGCTGAATTGTCATTACCATTCCCGCACCTCCGCCAAAAGGATAATCATCTACGCTTTTTTGTCTGTTTGTGCTATAGTCACGAAGGTTGTGAAAATGCACTTCGACCAAACCTTTATCAATGGCACGTTTCATAATAGAGGCCTCAAACGGACTTCTTAATAATTCAGGTAAAAGAGTAATAATGTCAATTCGCATCTTTATTCGATAATTTCTTGCTGGCAAAGATACAAATAAAGCTATTGAGTCTTTTGGTAATAATTATATAACATAGTCATTAAATTGTGTAAAATTTATTGTTTTAACTTTAATTATTATTACAATCCTAATTATCAAGGTTTAATAGCCAAATCCAAAACGTAAATTCAATCACTAATTATGAAAAAAACAATATTAATGTCCGCATTGCTTGCACTCTTTGTATTCTCCTGTGCAAGTACTAGCTCAGCTACGGTCGCTGTGGGAGAAGCTAAAACGAAAGTGCTAAAAACCTTAGGGAATCCAGTAAGAACTTTAGATAATAATCAAAACGGAGAAATTCTCGTTTATGCCGATCAGGTTTTTACCGATGATGGCACGTCATTGGCAGGATCAAATTACTGGCGTTACAATTATGTGTATATAAATAAAGAAGGTAAAGTTACATCAACACGACAAGAGAAACAGAATTATCCGCCACAAGCAATTGATTCTGTAAAAATGGAAGGATTGAATTTGATAACCGCAAAATAAAATGTAGTCCCTACGGGACAAAATCAACGTTGTTATTTTTTTTCTACCGATATTTTGTTCCTGGAACAGTTTGCTTTATGTTTTCAAAAATTATCGATATTTATTTCCAACGGAACAGTTGCATTTAGAATATAGCCAAAAAGAAAGATAATTCTTTCTTTTTGGCTATATTTGTACTTGTACAATATTCCGCTAGGAATAAAATATCGGTAGAAAAAAAATAATAGTAAAAGGATTGATGTCCCGTAGGGACTGCATTATGGCAAACACATATACACAAATACATATTCATTTTGTTTTCGCTGTAAAATATAGAAAGGAGATGGTTCACAAAAATTGGAAAGATGAATTGTTTAAGTACATTTCAGGCATAATAAAAAATAACAATCATAAACTTTTGGCTATAAACGGAGTTTCAGATCATATTCATATTTTGATCGGAATAAGACCTGTACAATCTATCTCAGAATTGATGAAAAGTGTAAAACAAAATTCATCAAAATGGATAAATGAAAATAAATTTACAAATAGTCATTTTGAGTGGCAAGAAGGATATGGAGCATTTTCGTATAGTAAATCTCAACTAGATGCTGTTATAGCTTATATCGAAAATCAAGAACAACATCATAAAAAGAAAACATTTAGGGAAGAGTATATTAACTTTCTTGAAAAATTTGAAGTCAATTATGATGAAAAATTTATTTTCAAGGAATTAATCTAAAATTACCTAATCTAAATATGATATCAACAAAAATAAAAATCCTTGCTATATCTGGAAGTACGAGAAGCAATTCCAGTAATTTTAAAATTCTGAAATACATTTCAAATTACTTAAAACCTGAATTTGAGGTGGAAATTTTTGAAGATTTAGAGCGCCTTCCTCATTTTAATCCAGATTTAGATACAAATAATCCTCCACAAGAAATCATTTCATTTAGAAATAAAATTATAAGTGCCGATGGAGTTATCATTTGCACTCCCGAATATGTGTTCAGTCTTCCTGGAAGTTTGAAAAATGCGTTAGAATGGTGTGTGTCAACCACTATCTTTTCAAACAAAAAAACGGGTCTTATTACAGCTTCTGCTTCAGGCGAAATGGGGCACGAGCAGCTAATGTTAGTAATGAAAACACTCGAAGCTAAATTTGATGAAGCAACACAGCTTTTAATTCAAGGCGTACGCGGAAAAGTGAATGCTGAAGGAGAAATCGTTTCGGAAGAAACAGCAAATGCACTTCAAAACTTTGCGAAAAACTTTAAGAATCAATTTTTATAATATATTTACTTCTGAAAATTATATCGTAAAAATGATTAGCAGAAGAAATTTTATCGTAACCACAGGTCTTGCTGCTACAGCAGTTTTGGCTTCACCATCATTTGCATTTTCTATGAATAAAAAAGAAATAGGTTTACAGCTGTATACGCTTCGTAATGAACTTTCTAAAGATGTGAAAGGAACTTTAGAAAAAGTTGCAAAAGCAGGTTATACGACCGTCGAAACATACGGTTTTTCAATAAAAGATCAATTTTGGGGATTAAAGCCTCAAGAATTAAAAAAGATTTTAGATGATAATGGCTTGAAAGCAGTTAGCGGACATTATAATCTAGGAAGCTTTTTGTATGATGGAAACACCGAAGAGGTAATTGCCGCTATTGAAGCCGCGAAAATTCTAAAAAGCGAGTTTCTGACTATTCCGTGGGTCGATGAACCTTTTAGGAGAAATATAGAAGATTATAAAAAAATAGCGACTCGTGTAAACGAAGCAGCAAAAATGTGTAAAAAAGCGGGATTGAAACTGGCTTATCACAATCATGATTTTGAGTTTAAAAAATATGATGGCGTTACAGGCTACGAAATTCTATTAAAGGAGACTGATAAAGATCTGGTTTATTTTGAATTGGATTTATATTGGGTAATTCATTCTGAAAATGATCCTTTGAAACTATTTAAAGAAAATCCAAGCCGTTTCAAAATGTGGCATGTGAAAGATAAAGACAAGAAAAATAATGATCTAAATACTGAAGTTGGTTCGGGAACAATTGATTTTAAACCCTTTTTCGCAGCGGCAAAACAATCAGGAATGATTCATTTTTTTGTAGAACAGGAAAATAATTTTGCTTCTGATTCTTTTGATTCTATCAAATCGAGCTGTGATTTTATTTCGAAAAATCTAATCTAATTCATATTTATGAAGAAGCTTCTTTTGCTGGTTTTTGTAATTCTTTGTTCATGTCAATCTGATAAAAAAGAAAAGAAAAGTTTAAAGACACTATCAATTCCGCAGAAAATTTTACCGCCTCAACCTTATTTTGTAGATATTAAAGTTAACGATATTAAACTGGGGAAGCCAGCCTATGGAGATTGGTTGTTTTCTCATGAAGAAAACGGACAAAGTTTCGAGCAATTTGTGAGAACTAAACACGTTGTTCCAACCAAAGAAGAAAATATTATTTATTTGCAGCCTATAGGAAAGTTCAATTCAATGCAGATAAAACAAATTGAATTAGTTCGTCAATATTTGCAAATATTTTTTCAGTTGGAAACTAAGGTTTTAGAAAATGTTTCAAATGATATTATTCCGAATCATGCTAGACGAATTGGAGATGTTGGGCAAGAGCAGTTTTTAGCTGGGTATATTTTGAATGATGTTTTAAAAGAAGAAAGTCCAGATAAAAGAATTGCTTTAATGGCAATAACTGAAAAAGATTTGTATCCAAAACCCGAATGGAATTATGTTTTTGGATTGGCTTCTTATAGAGATAAAATCGCAGTAAGTTCGATGTATAGAATGCAAAAAGAAGCCGATTTTAATTTAGGTTTAGAACGATTGCTGAAAATTTGTTCACACGAAATAGGGCATATGTTTGGTCTGCATCATTGTATTGAAGCCAGTTGCGTTATGAATGGAACCAATAGTATGACAGAAACAGATTCGCATTCTATTAGATTATGTTCTCTTTGTCAAAGAAAATTAAATTCGGGGTTTAATTATGATAATTTAAAGAGATTAAAAGAGCTTGAAGAGTTCTTTCAAAAGAATAATCTAGATGAAGGATTGGCATTGATGAAAAAAGACTTTGAAAAAATTAAAAATAAATAGAAATGAGTACTAGCAAAGAATTTATAAAAGGAGACGAAATAGAGTGGGAAGTAGTAGGTGAAGGAATCAAACGCAAGATTTTGGCTTTTGACGAAAGAGTAATGTTGGTAAATGTACATTTCGAGAAAGGCGGAATCGGTACTTTGCATGAGCATTATCATTCTCAAGTTACTTACATCGCAAGCGGAAAATTTGATGTAACAATCAGCGGTGTAACACAGACATTAAAAGAAGGAGATAGTTTTTATATTCCACCACATGCGATACACGGTGTGATTTGTTTAGAAACAGGTATGTTGACAGATGTTTTCAGCCCTGCTAGAGAAGACTTTTTGAATTACTAAAAGCTTAATAAAAAAATAACCATATAAGTGATTTAAGAAAATTTAAGTTTGGCTATAAATTTAGTCAAGATATTTTTAAATGAACTTATATCGCTTATATGGTTTAAAAAAAACTTAAAATTTATACTTTTTTTAAAGTTTTGCTAAAGATTAGAGTGGTATTTTTGCAGCATGAATTTATCTAAAACTAATGTACTGTTTATGGCAGTTTGCACTGGTCTTATAGTTGCAAATCTTTATTACTGCCAGCCTTTGATTGTTTTAATTGCTAACGAATTTAAAATTCCTGAAGCCAGCGCCGGAACTATAACTTACTTAACTCAGGCGGGTTATGCTATCGGGTTATTTTTTATGGTGCCTCTTGGCGATAAAATAGAAAGAAAAAGGCAAATTTTGATGACTACTTTTGCAACTGTAATTGCTTTGTTGATTGCAGCAACTGCCAAAAGTTTTCTTGTTTTACAAATTGCTTCCCTGTTAATCGGAATCACTTCGATTGTACCACAGCTTATTTTGCCATTGGCCGCTTCGTTGAGCGCGCCTGAGCAAAGAGGGAAAGTTGTCGGAACTATCATGAGCGGACTTTTGGTCGGAATTTTGCTTTCGCGAACATTAAGCGGATTCATTGGTCAAGTTTTGGGTTGGAGATCTATGTTTTATATCGCAGCCGGAATTTGTCTTCTGATCTTTTTTGTCATTCAAAGCAAGTTTCCGCAGAACAAACCGCAATTTCAAGGAACTTATGGTCAGTTAATTAAATCTTTATTCACGCTTATAAAAACACAACCTGTTTTGCGTGAAGCAACTGCAATCAATGTTTTCAGTTTTGCTCAATTTGGAGCGTTCTGGACCACAATGGTTTTATTGCTTTCTGGAGAACCATTCCATTTTAATAGCGCCACAATTGGATTGTTCGGAATTGTTGGAGCTTCTGGAGCTTTAGCTGCACCTTTAGTTGGAAGACTGGGAGATAAAGGAAATTCAAGAATTGCAGTGGGTTATGGCTGTTTATTGGTTTTAATCAGTTTCATAACGTTCTATTTTGCTATAGAAAGCGTAATCGGAATTGCAATTGGAATTGTGTTTATCGATATTGGAATTCAGGGTGTTCATATTTCAAATCAGACAAGAGTTTATTCGTTATTGCCCGAAGCAAGAAATAGATTAAATACCGTATTTATGTCGCTGACATTTTTAGGAACAGCGGCAGGATCTGCTTACGGATTATTATTATGGAAATTTGGCGGATGGCCAGCTGTAACCATTGGCTGTATGGTCCTATCTTTATTATCATTGACGATTTACGGACTTACTTATAAATCAAAATCTAAAAAAGCGAAAGCGCAAATTGATTAAGAAATTAATTTGTAAATTTGCGTTCAAATTAAAAATAACAACATGGAAAACGGAATATACGCTAAATTCAATACTAGCAAAGGTTCAATTTTAGTAAAATTGACACACGATTTGACACCAGGAACTGTAGGTAACTTTGTTGCTCTTGCAGAAGGAAATATGGAAAATAAAGTAAAGCCTCAAGGACAAAAATTCTATGACGGATTAACTTTCCACAGGGTAATTGCAGATTTCATGATTCAGGGAGGTTGTCCAAAAGGAACAGGAACTGGTGATCCAGGTTATAAATTTGATGATGAATTTCACCCAAGTTTAAAACACGATCGTCCAGGAGTTTTGTCTATGGCAAATTCTGGTCCAGGAAGTAATGGTTCTCAATTCTTTATTACTCACGTTCCAACTCCATGGTTGGACAATAAACACAGTGTTTTTGGACACGTTGTTGAAGGACAAGACGTTGTTGATGCTGTTGCTCAAGGTGACAATTTAGAGTCTGTTGAAATTATCAGAGTTGGAGAAGAAGCTCAAAAATGGAATGCAATTGAAGCTTTCATTGGTTTAAAAGGTGCTCGTATGAAACGCGAGGCAGCTTTAAAAGCAGAATCTGAAGCTAAAATGGAACAATTGGCTGCTGGTTTTGATAAAACAGAAAGCGGTTTACGTTATAAAATGATTCAAAAAGGAGACGGTAAAAAAGCTGAAGCTGGAAAAACAGTTTCTGTTCACTACGAAGGATCTTTAGATAACGGAAAAGTGTTTGATTCTTCTTACCCACGTAAAAAACCAATCGAATTCAAATTAGGAATTGGACAAGTTATTGAAGGATGGGACGAAGGTATTGCTTTATTGCAAGTGGGTGACAAAGCTCGTTTTGTAATTCCATCTGATTTAGCTTACGGTCCTTCTGGAGCTGGAGGAGTTATCCCGCCAAACGCTGTTTTAATTTTCGACGTTGAATTAATGGACGTAAAATAAGAGTTTAAAAGCAATTTAGTATTGTTTTAAATAATAATCCCATATGTTGTGGCATATGGGATTTTTTTATATTTACTATATAAAATCAAGACAATGAAAAACTTTTTAATCCTAGCAGGACTTGCGTTATTTGTAGTTTCTTGCGGAACTCAAAAAACAACTGCAGTTGCAGCAACTCCTGCTGAAGCTCCAAAAACGGTTGCTTTAACACCTGAATTAGAAGCAGGCAAAAGTTTGTATGATAATAATTGCGCAAAATGCCACAAATTGTACGAACCTAAAAAATTCACAAAAGAAGAATGGACGCCGATTTTGGTAAGAATGGGTAAAAAAGCAAAATTAGACGAAACTCAAATGGCGTCAATTACAAATTATATTGATTCGCAATTGTAATCTGAATCTGAGAAACAAGCATAAAAAAACTGTTCAATCGAACAGTTTTTTTATTTTCAAATAGATATAAAAAAACACCGTCACAGAATGAGGTGTTTTGAAGCTTAAGAATGATGTACCGCCGAATTATCTACAGCAATTACCTTTAAAGTTTTGATTCCGGCAGGCAATTCCCAATCTACTTCATCATTTTCTTTAAAACCAATTATAGCAACGCTTAAAGGTGCTAGAATTGATATTTTAGATTGTTTTACGTCTGCTGCAGAAGGTAAAACGATTTGAATTTTCATTTGTTTTTTGGCTTTTACATCTTCAATTGTTACAATAGAATTAATTCTTATAACTGAGTCTAGTTCGCTTTCTTTACTAATTACAGCGCGATCTAATTCTTGCGAAAGCTGATTGGCTTCTTTAGTATTTGTTGAGTTTTTACTTTTTAAAATCAATTCTCTTAAAAATTGATAATCTGATTTACAGAATGTGGGTGTTGGTTTCATATCTATATTGAATTTATTGTTATAAAATTTAAATGGTTTATTCTTCTTTCGAATATTTGCAAACAAAAGATTTCTAAGTCCTAAAAATGGCAAAGAATCAAAAATGCTTAATCTGGAAAAACAAAAAAATATCTGATCAAAAATGATTTTGTCAAATAAGGAAATGTTTAAGCTGATGTAAATCCTCCGTCAAAAGAAGAAAAAAGTGAAGTAGACGGAGGCCTAATTAATAAAGGCCTTATTATGCGAAATAATTACAGCAGGAATCGGTTTTGCTATGCAAAACGGCTTCGTAGAGGCTGTATGTGATATTATATTTCCCATAAGGATTGTTAAATTGAACTGCAAAGATACGTAATCTTTTTGAATTTAGTGAGGTTTTACTTCCATTTAATGCCACAGCCCAAACTTGGTTTCTGTGGTTCTTTTAAACTTCTGTTGTAAATTAAGGCATCAATTGCACCTCTAAGATCGCTTCCGCTAAGAGGAATTCCGTTGCCTGGTCTTGAATCGTCTAGTTGTCCACGATAAAATAATCTGTCTTGATTATCAAACAAATAGAAGTCTGGCGTGCAAGCTGCTTGATAAGCTTTAGCGGTTTCCTGACTTTCATCATACAGATATGGAAAATCAATTTTGTTTTCCAGTGCAAATTCGCTCATTAATTCTGGAGAATCCTGTGGATATTTTACAACATCATTACTAGAAATAGCAATTATCCCTAATCCCTGAACACGATAATCATTTGCAATCATTACAATTTCGCTTATAACATGATGTACAAAAGGACAATGGTTGCAGATAAACATAACCAAAGTACCTTTAGAGCCCTTTAAATCTTCAAAAGAAAAAGTATTGTTCGAGTTGGTATCCTTTAAATAAAAATCAGGAGCAATCGTTCCTAATGGAAGCATTGTTGATTCGGTACGTGCCATTTTATTCGAAATTTGATTCTCAAAAATAGTTTTAAAAATCTGTAAATAAAAGAGCACAAGAATAAAAAATACCCAAAGAAAGCAGTTAGCTTGTTCGGCTTGCTTCTTTGGATACTTTTTGGGGTTTTTATGAATTCAAGAATTCCAGTAAATCTTCGTTTAGTTTTTCTCTATTAGTATAAAAAAGACCATGAGGAGCTCCTTCATATTCAATATAAGTGTTGTTTGCTATAGATTTTGCGGCTTTTCTAGAAGTGAGATCAATAGGTACAATTTTATCATCGTCACCATGAATAATCAGGGTGGGAACTTTTATAAAATCCAGTTCGTCTCTGAAATCGGTATAAGAAAATGATTCGGCACATTTTAAAGTAGCTCTTGGAGAAGCCACCGAACATAAGTTTCTATAATATTCTAATAATGGAGTGCTGAGAGGTTTATTAATGATGTTAACGCCAAAAAACGTTTTTCCAAAATTGTCTACAAAACCAATTCGGTCTTCTTTGATTGCTGCTGCAGTATTTTCGCTTTTCTCTTTCGGGTGTCCATCTGGATTATCGTGAGTTTTTAAAAGAAATGGAATGATGGACGAAATCAAAGCTGCTTTGGTAACGCCTTTTCCGCCGTGACGGCTAAAATAACGAACTACTTCGCCACCGCCCATAGAAAAGCCTACAAGCGTTACATTTTCTAATTCCAATTGTTCGATAATTTCTTTAAGATCATCTGCCAAAGTATCATAATCGTAACCGTCCCACGGTTGAGATGATTTTCCAAATCCGCGTCTGTCGTATGCAATTACGCGACAATTGTTTTGCACTAGATGATCAATCTGGTATTCCCACATTTCGTTAGAAAGAGGCCAGCCATGAATCAGGATTACAGGTTTTCCTTGGCCATAATCCTTTACATAAAGCCTTACATTCTGAGCAGTTTCTATATATTTATCTGTGTGAACCTGTTTTAAATTAGATTCAAAATCTTTAATTGACATGCATGCATTTGGTTCAGTATGTTCCATGTTATATCTTTTTACGTGAGTATTTTTATTTTTCTTATCATAAAATTAGATTTAAAGAAAAAGAAATAGGTTATAGAATTAGGCGCATTAATTACAAAATTTATAGGTTTGTAAATCTAATAATTGAAAAATGGATTTAACCTGGAACGAATTTGAACGCACAGATATGCGCGTAGGAACAATTATAGAAGTAAATGATTTTCCTGAAGCAAGAAAACCAGCTTATCAACTAACAATTGATTTTGGTTCGGAAATCGGAATTAGAAAATCATCGGCACAAATTACCAAAAGATATCAAAAAGAAGATTTAGTAAATCGTCAGATTGTTGCGGTTGTGAATTTCCCAAGAAAACAAATCGGAAAATTTATGAGTGAATGTTTGGTGCTTGGTGCTGTAGGCGAGGAGGGAGATGTGATTTTATTGGCTCCCGATTTTAGAATACCAAATGGATTAAGAATTGGATAGTTTTTATACTTATTTTAACCGCAAAGTTCGCAAAGGTTTACGCAAAGAGCGCAAGGCTTTATGCGGAGTTTTTTGTCGGTTAAAGTTCGCAAAGCTTTGTATTATTAACTTTGCGAACCTGGCGTAAATCTTTGCGAACTTTGCGGTTAAGTTAAAGGTTTATCTTTTCAATCAACTTCTGTAAAATAGCCTGACCTTCTTCCCAATATTTCAAATCAGAATCGGAGTTGATGTGACCTTTCTGACCGATATTTACAAAATCACTTCCCCATTTTTCGGCGAAGAGTTTTTTTCTTTCAAAAGAAGCATAAGGATCATTTTCGCTCGCAACGACTACAGACGGAAAAGGCAATTTATACAGCGGAATCGGCGAAAAATTTCTTATAGATTCTGGTGTGTGCTGAGGTGAATCAACATCAGCGGGAGCGACTAAAAAAGCGCCAATAATATTTGGATTATTATATTTTTCTGCCCAATGCAAAACCAACGAAACAGCTAGACTGTGTGCTACTAAAATAGTGGGTTTTTTAAGTTTAGAAATATTTTCGTTTAATCTTTCAAGCCATTCTTCGCGAATTGGTTCATCCCAATTATCTTGTACAACACGAATTGAGTTTTCGAATTTTTTATGCCAAAAGGTTTGCCAGTGTTTTTCTCCAGAATCTCCAAGTCCTGGTATAATTAATAGTTGTGTCTCCATTGCCGTGGAATTTTTATTTAGTGATTATTTTTTACGTTCTTTTAAAATTCGGTTTACTTCATTAACCAAAAGCGGAAAACCAGGTTCTGTCATTCCGTGGCCGTAACCGTCCAATTCGTATAATTTAGTTTGCGTATGCCCAACTAGTTTCATCATTCTGGCCATGTATGCGTTTTCTTCATAACGCCCAAGCATTTCTAGTTCGCGATCTCCAGTAATTAATAGCATTGGCGGAGCGTCGGCACGAACATGATATAAAGGAGCAAATTGGTCAATTGTTGGTTGTTTTTCAGGTATTCCGTTTTCTCTTCTAATTTCGAAATGCGTAATACATTGCCCGCTAAACGGAATAAGTCCTGCAATTTGGTTGGCGTCAATGTTTTCTTTTTGAAGATATTTTTTATCTAAGCCAATCATCATTGCTAAATATCCTCCTGCAGAATGTCCAGAAACGAAAATCTGAGATTTATCGCCACCATAATTCGAAATAGTATTAAAAGCCCAAGCAACAGCTGCGGCAGCATCTTCAATAGCTTTTTCGGCTTTTGCTTTTGGAGACAATCTGTAATTTACGCCAATAATAGCGAAACCTTTGTTTTTTAAAGCTTCTGGGATTTCTTTGTTTCCGCCAGTCAATCCGCCGCCGTGAAACCATACGATTGTGGCAAATCCAGTTTTGTTTTTAGGGTAATAAATATCCAACACACATCTTTCGTTGATATATTTATCAGACTTATTTACAGCTGCACTATAATATTGGATATTATTTTTCGTTTCATATTCTATATTCTGGGCAGATAATGAAATTCCGTAAAGGAAGAAGCTTAGGAGAATAATTAATTTTTTCATTAGAAGTAAAGTGTAATTTGTAAAATTTTAGAAGTAAAAGCTGCATGAATCGTACGTCTCACATTTTACAATTCACATCTTAAAACATAAATATATAAAAAAAGTCCAAAATGCAGAACAAATTGGACTCCTACTTATGTAGATGATTTTGGATTAAATATCGTCAAAATCAATATCTGTAAAACTAGATCTTTGGCTTTCAGTCTTTTCAGAGCTGTATTCTTTTTTAAAATCTTTTTGGTGTCTTTCAGAAATTACTTCTTCGCCTTTGTGGTTTAAAACATAAGAAGTCATTTCTTCTAATATTTCGGAGAAAGCACTAAAATCTTCTTTGTATAAATAGATTTTGTGTTTTTTGAAGTGAAAAGAACCATCTTCTTCAGTAAATTTTTTGCTTTCTGTAATCGTGATATAATAATCATCGGCTTTGGTAGCTCTCACATCAAAGAAATAAGTTCTTCTTCCTGCGCGTAATACTTTAGAAAAAATCTCTTCTTTTTCTAACATGTCATTTTCTCTCATAATACGTTCTATCATTTTTGGAATTAATAGTACTCAAAAATCATAAAAAATTATCTATTACGCAACAATTAAAGTAATTCTTTTTCCGAAAGTTGTTTTAAATATAACGATGCGTAATATCCTTCTTGATTTATTAATTGATTATGAGAACCTTGTTGAATTATCTTACCATCTTCGAGAATAATAATTTTGTCTGCATTCTTGGCAGATGATACTCGATGGCTCACAATTATAGTTGTTTTGTCTTTAGAAATTTCGAATAAATTATTCAAAATCATTTCTTCGGTTTCGGTATCCACAGCAGACAAACAATCGTCAAAAAGTAAAATTGCAGGGTTTTTAATAATGGCTCTTGCAATAGAAACACGTTGTTTTTGTCCACCAGAAAGTGTAATTCCTCTTTCTCCTAAAACGGTGTCGTACTGTTTATTAAATGCAATAATATTGTCGTGAACAACTGCATTTTTAGCCGCTTTGATTACTTCTTCATCAGTTGCGTTTTGATTTCCGAATTTGATATTGTTTTTAATCGTATCAGAAAATAAGAAAGCGTCTTGGGGCACGATTCCGATATTATTGCGAAGATCATTTAAGTTTAAAGTGCTGATTTCGTTTTCGTCAATTTTCACTTCTCCTTCGGTTACATCATACAATCTTGAAATCAAAGAAAGAATAGTCGATTTTCCAGAACCTGTTTTTCCTAAGATTGCCAATGTTTCTCCTTTTTTTACTGTAAAAGAAACATTTTTCAAAGCTTCAATATTAGTATCCTGATAGGTGAAAGAAACATTTTCAAAAGAGATATTTCCTTGGATTTCTGAAGTGTTTTCATTGTTGTTTTTGATTTCTGGTTCAATTTTCAAAAATTCATTTAGACGTTTCTGAGAAGCCTCCGCTTCTTGAACCATAGAAGAAACCCATCCTAAAGAAGCAACCGGCCAAGTCAGCATGTTTACATATAATATGAACTCTGCGATTGTTCCGATATTTGGAATACTTCCGTTGATGTACATGACACCTCCAAAATAAATTACAACCAAATTACTGATTCCAATAAGTGCAATCATTAAAGGGCCGAATAATGATTGAACTCTTGCTAAACTTAAGCTTTTGCGTTTGCTTTCTTCGGCAAGATCAACCATATTATTTTGATGCTGATTTTCTAAAGAATACGCTTTTATAACTCGAATGCCTGAAAATATTTCCTGTGTAAAACTAGAAACTTTAGAAAGATATTGTTGGAATGTAGTGCTACGTTTATTGATTTCTGAGCTTAACTTGAAAATACAATAAGAAAGAATTGGTAACGGCAATATAGTATATAAGGTAAGCAGCGGCGATACATTATACATATATAATATAACGATGGCAAAACGGATAGCTGTATTTATAGTATACATTACGGCTGGCCCAACATACATACGAACTTTTGAAACGTCTTCGCTGATACGGTTCATTAAGTCTCCAGTTCTATTTTGTTTGTAGAAATTTTGTGAAAGATTTTCGTATTGTCTAAAAACTTCATTTTTTAAGTCAAACTCAATATGGCGCGACATTACAATTAAAGTCTGGCGCATTAAAAAGGTTAAAAATCCAGCAACAATCGTAGTTCCTATGATAAGTAGCACATTATGAATGAGATCCTGACGAAAAGTTGCTATTACTATTTCCGATTTTTGCTCTGCAGCAGAAAGTTTGTCAAAATTTTCAATGGCATTTAATGACTTGCTAATAAGCTTTGGAGTAAATAGAGAAAATATTTGTGCGATTATGGTGATTAAAATTCCTAGCGAGAAACTGTATTTATATTTGATGAAATATTTGTTTAAATAGCTTAATTCTTTCATTTTTTTAAGAAATATGATATTGAATTGATTTAGATTTAAGAATTATTATTAAATAAAATTATAATAATTTGCGATTTAATCAAAACAATTATATTGTAAAATTGTTATTTTAAAGACAAAAAATTAGCGCATGTGTATTTTTTAATTATGTTTGAGAAGTCTTTTTGACGAATTCATAATTTTAACCTAATTAATACTAGCGCTATGGATGCAACTTTCGCAACTGGAAAGGAACTTCAAAAAATGGATCCTGTTTTTGGTCAATTATCTTTTGACGATCACGAACAAATTGTATTTTGCAATGACAAAGATACAGGTTTAAAAGCAATTATTGGTATTCATAATTCGGTTATGGGGCCAGCTTTGGGAGGAACCAGAATGTGGAATTATAACACAGAATGGGAAGCTTTAAACGATGTTTTACGCCTTTCTAGAGGTATGACGTTTAAATCTGCCATTACTGGACTTAATATTGGTGGAGGTAAAGCCGTTATTATCGGTGATGCTAAAACTCAAAAAACACCTGAATTAATGCGTAAGTTTGGTGAATTTGTTCACTCACTTAGCGGAAGATATATTACTGCAGAAGATGTCGGAATGGAAACTAAAGACATGGATACTGTAAGAGATGTAACGCCTTATGTTACTGGGATTTCTGAAGAAAGAGGTGGTTCTGGAAACCCTTCTCCTGTAACTGCTTACGGTGTTTATTTAGGTATGAAAGCTGCTACTAAAAGTCAGTTTGGTTCTGATGTTTTAGAAGGCAAAAAAGTTTTAGTGCAAGGAATTGGACACGTGGGTGAAACTTTGGTTGATTATTTAACTAAAGAAGGAGCGCAAGTAACGATTACTGACATCAACGAAGAAAAATTATACCAAGTTGCTTCAAAATACAATGCAACCATTTATACTGGTGAAGATTTGTATACTGCAGATGTTGATATCTACGCTCCATGTGCAATGGGCGCAACAATCAATGATAGTACAGTAGATAAAATTAAAGCTAAAGTTATTGCTGGTGCAGCAAACAATCAATTAGCTGACGAAAATGTTCACGGAGCAAGATTACAGGAAAGAGGAATTTTATACGCTCCAGATTTCTTAATCAATGCTGGTGGAATTATCAATGTTTATGCTGAATTGGCAAACTACGGTAAAGCTGAAATAATGAGCAAAACAGAAAATATCTATAATACAACTTTAGAAATTATAGATTTTGCTGCTAAAAATAATATCACAACTCATAAAGCGGCACTTACAATTGCTCAAAATCGTATCGATCAAAGAAGAATCGAGAATGCGGCTAAGTAATTAAGTGTTCAGTGTTCACTTTTTTTAGTGTTCAGTCTTAAAGTCTCAGTTTGCAGTTTTATCTGTAAACTGAGATTTTTTTTATCTGTATACTAAGAGTGAATACTTAGATTCTGACCACTGCATACTGTGAGTGACCACTAAATTCTGAAAACTGATCACTAAAACAGCTACTTTTTTACGAATTAATTTTAAAATACGCATCAAAAGTTATACTTTTGCAGACTAATTTTTAAATGTTCTTACACGGTGGTAAATAGAAGACACATACGCGTTAAAGTAATGCAATCCATTTATGCAATGCACCAAAGCGGTTCTGATAATATGGAAAAAGAAGAGAAATTCCTTTTTTATAGCATAGATAATATTCAGGACTTATATCTTATAATGCTTTCTTCATTGATAGAAATTTGCAAAAAAGAAGCTGTCTATTTGCATCTATCAAGTAAAAAACACCTTGCTACTGCAGCAGAACGTAATCCGAACGAAAAGTTCATCAAAAACAAAATCTTCCAGCTTTTAGCAGAAAGTAATTCTCTTAGCATTGCTTTAGAAAATCGTAAAATTAATAACTGGTCTTTAAACGACGATTATATTATTTTGCTTTTAAATGATGTTAAAGCAAGCGATATCTACAAAAAATACATGTCGAATAATGTAAATACATTTGAAGAAGACAGACGATTCATCATTGATTTGTTTGAAAATGTTATTGTTCCGAATGAAAAATTGTATGAGTATTTAGAGGACGATAAATTAACTTGGGTTGATGATATTCCAGTTGTAAACACGCACATCATTAAACAATTGAAAGCCATTAAAACTGAAGATCCAGACGATTTTAGAGTACCAAAATTGTATAAAGACGTTGAAGATAAAGATTTTGCTAAAGATTTGTTTAGAAGAACCGTTTTAAACGAAAGTGCTTTTGCAAAAGAATACGAAGATAAAACGCCAAATTGGGACAGTGACCGTATTGCTGAAATTGATACGATTATCTTGAAAATGGCAATTTGCGAGTTTGTTAAATTTCCGTCAATTCCAGTAAAAGTAACTCTTAACGAATATTTAGAAATTGCAAAAGAGTATTCTACACCAAAAAGTAGTATTTTTATCAACGGAATTTTAGATAATCTTGTGAAAGAGCTTACCGCTAATAAGAAGATGCTAAAAACGGGAAGAGGGTTAATGTAAAAGTTGGTAAAAACCAATTCTTAAATAACAAATTCCAACTGCTTTGTCTCTCTAAGCGAAGTAGAAGAGTTAAAAGAAAATATTAAATATAAATCAAAAATAAATTTAAATTATGGGACAATTATCTCAATTTGCGCCATTCCTTTTAATGTTCGTGGTTATCTATTTCTTCATGATTAGACCACAGCAAAAAAGAGCTAAAAACGAAAAAGAATTTGAAAGCAACCTTAAAGTAGGTGATAAAATAGTTACAAAAAGTGGTTTCCACGGTAAAATTGCTGAATTAGCAGAAACTACTGTTGTAATCGAAACTATGTCTGGAAAATTAAAATTAGAGCGTTCTGCTATTTCTTTAGAATTGAGCGCTGCTTTGAATAAGAAAGCATAAATTTTAAATTACAATATTTAAATCCCAAATTCTAAATAGGAGTTTGGGATTTTTTTTTGCGTACAGTTTGTCATTTCGAGGAACGAGAAATCTTCGCGAGAAACTCTATAATCTATGTAGCCAATCTTTGTAGAGCTAATTGTGGAGATTTCTCGTTCCTCGAAATGACAAGCTGTATGGATAGGGCTTGAAGTGGGTTTAATTTGAGATGAAAAAAAGACAAAACCTTTGTAAAAGTTTAAAACTTTGACAAAGGTCTCGTATAGATTGGAATTTAATTTACCTGTATTTATCATTCAATCCCACATTTGCTAAAATCATCGGAACCACTTTTTCGATCCTTGATATCTTAGTTTTTTCCTGTTTTGCAGTTTCAATGTATTCTAAAAACTCATATTGTTTATAAGGAGAAAACTTTTCGAAAGCTGATTTCAAATCTGAGTTTTTAGCCATTTCTGCATTTAGAAGTTCCGAAACTATTGCTTCTTTTTTTGCCGGTTTAATGACTTTTCCCTGTTTTTCGTTTTCAATCGCTTCTTTTATGTATTCCAAAATAACCGTTTCGTTTATTTCTTCTTTTGAAGAAAATCGCCATTGACGCAAAGATTTGGTTACTTCTTCCTGTGCATTTATAAGTTTCTTTTTTTCATCTTTTAAGAAAACTCCATTAAAAAAACACAAAGCAAAATAATCTTTAAATCCTCCAATTCCAAGAACATTTTTCTTTTCATAAACAAAAACTGGACCTCCCCATTTTGTGGTTTCAGTCAATTCTGTTTTGTCAATAATGGCTTTAAGAAGAATTAATTCTTCTTCCCATTGTGCGCCATATTTCCACATGCCTTTATTTTCGGATTTTGATTCCATTATTTTCTTTTCTTAGATTTTTCTGGCGCGTCAAAGATTCCTGGAATAGCTGTCAGTTCAGCAATTTTTACAATAACATCAGTTGCTTTTTGAATGCTTTCTGCAGGAACATATTCGTATTTTCCATGGAAATTATGTCCGCCCGCAAAAATGTTCGGACAAGGCAATCCCATAAATGATAATTGAGAACCGTCTGTACCGCCGCGAATTGGTTTAATGATCGGTTTAATGTTTAATTCTCTCATCGCTTTTTCAGCAATATCTACAATATATTTTACTGGAAGAACTTTTTCCTTCATATTGTAATATTGGTCTTTAACTTCTGCAGTTACAATATCTTCGCCGAATTTCTTTGCAAATTTTTTGTTGAATTGTTTCGCCAATTTGTGAATCAATTCTTTTCTTTTTTCGAATTTCTTTCTGTTGTGATCACGGATAATTAATTCTAAAACGGTTTCTTCAATGTTTCCTTTAATGTGATGCACATGGAAAAAACCTTCATAACCTCTAGTTTCTTGTGGAGTTTCTCCTTTTGGAAGTTCGTTGATAAAATCATTTGCCAAAAGCATAGAATTGATCATTTTTCCTTTTGCATAACCTGGGTGAACGCTTTTTCCTTTGAAAGTTATTTTAGCTCCAGCGGCATTAAAATTTTCATATTCCAATTCGCCAATTTGGCTTCCATCCATAGTATAAGCCCATTGCGCTCCAAATTTTTCTACATCAAAATGATGTGCTCCACGACCGATTTCTTCATCCGGAGTAAAACCAATTCTGATTTTCCCGTGTTTAATTTCTGGATGCTGAACTAGGTATTCCATTGCCGAAACAATTTCAGTAATTCCAGCTTTATCATCGGCACCTAATAGCGTTGTTCCGTCAGTGGTGATAATAGTTTGACCTTTATATAATAATAAATCTTTAAAGTAATCTGGAGATAAAACAATGTTTTTTTCAGCATTTAAAACAATATCTTTTCCGTCGTAGTTTTCAACGATTTGTGGTTTTACATTTGCTCCGCTAAAGTCAGGAGAAGTATCAAAATGAGAAACAAAACCTATTGTTGGCACTTCATGATCAACGTTGCTTGGAAGCGTTGCCATGATGTAGGCTTTGTCGTCAATTGTTACGTCTTCAAGACCAATTGCTTTTAGTTCGTCAACTAATTTATTGGCTAGATTCCATTGTTTTTGTGTGCTTGGAGTTGTTTGTGAATTTGGATCCGATTCAGTGTCAATTGTTGCATAACTGATAAAGCGATCTATGATATGTTGCATTTTTTTGAATTTTTAGCAAATATAGAAAAATTTTTCTGCTGTAAAATTTAGCTTCCTAATATCTGAATTAATAAAAAAAGGGATTCTAAATTGAATCCCTTTCTGGTATTTTAAGTTTGTTATTTGCTTTTTACGCATCTAAAACCAACGTGATTGGCGGCAGATCTGATTTCGCCTTTTCCTCTTGTTCCCACCATGTATCGAGTGCAATATTGGTCAGTGCATAAAAATGAACCGCCACGGTGAACGCGTTTTACTTCAGAAGGATCATTAGGATCGTAATAAGCGCTTGGTCCTTGGGGATTTTTAGCTATCTGACCGCTTTCAGCCAATGATTTGTAATAATCTACGCTATACCAATCGTTTACCCATTCCCAAACATTCCCAGCCATATCATACAAGCCATATCCATTTGGAGCGTATTGTTTTGTTGGAGCAATTCCTTTAAATCCGTCTTCTCCAGTATCGCCATCTTTTATTGGAAAATGTCCTTGGTAAATATTAGCTTGAAATTTACCTTTAGGTTTTAAGTCATTCCCCCAAGCGTATAAATTTCCAGTTTTCCCCCCGCGTGCTGCAAATTCCCATTCTGCTTCTGTCGGAAGTCTTTTTCCTGCCCATTTTGCGTAAGCAGCAGCATCTTCATAGACAACATGCACAACAGGGTATTTTTCTTTTCCTTTAATGGTGCTTTGCGGGCCTTCTGGATGTCTCCAATCAGCTCCTGGCTCATAACGCCACCATTGCAAGAAATTATTCAAATTAACTGCAGAAGGCGTAGGAGTGAAGACAACAGAACCTGTAATTAAATCTTCTTCGTTTGCCGTTGGAAATTCTTCTTTTGTTGGTTTTTGTTCTGCAACGGTTACATAGCCGGTAGCTTTTACAAATTTTTCAAATTCTTCGTTTGTTACTTCAGTTTCATCCATATAATAACCATCGACATAAACTCTGTGAATTGGAGCAGCATCTTTGGTAACGCCTTTTATGCTGCATAAACTTTCGTCTTCAACATTGGTGCCCATTGAGAATTCGCCACCAGGAATCCAAACCATGCCTTTTGGTGCTTTTTCAGTAGGTTTAAATTTGTTTTCTATAGTGGGCTTAAATTCAGATTCTACTGTACTAGGTGTTTCATGACATTCTACAGCTGTTTTTTCTGGTTTATCTGTAAATCTAGTATAACTGTAAGCAATTGAAATAATGGATAATGTGAGTAACGCAAAAATCCAAAAGGTTTTGTTTTTCATGGTTTATTATTTTTGAGCTTATAATGGTTGTCAATAGCGGGTATAAAATTAGACAAATAACTTTAAAGTTATAGTAATTTTATAGAATTAATAAAATTAATTATCTTTCTCAACTGACACTACCTCATACTTATCTTTTCCGTCAATTTGCACAGGCTGGTAATACGTTTCGCCAAATTTTACATATTTAGCATCGCCTATTGTAACTTCTTCTCCGCCTTCAGGCAATTTCTCCACAATAGTTCCCGCTGTAGGAGCAACTACAGTATATTTCCCGCCATCTTTTTCATAATATGTTCCTCCGTAATAATAATTATTTACCGTTCCCGTATTTACTGTTTCTGCTCCGCTAGGGATATTGTTTACGGTACCTCCAACTGGTGCAGGAACTGCCGTATAGCCACCATTAGTAGAGGTATACCAAACTCCTTGGTCGTAGTGATACTTCTCGTTTTGTACACTTACAATAATTGCTGTAGTTGCCAATGTCGCTACAAAAAATCCCCAAGGATGCCAAACCGGACCCCAATAAAAAGGCACATAAGGACGAGGATAATATGGATGGTAACAATTATATCTGTAACCGCCATACACATAAGGTGGGCGTGTATATGGTCTATATCCTGGACGAACTACAGTATTTCGGTTATTGCGAACATGAACGCTATTGTTAACATTAATATTAACGTTATTTCTGTTTCTGTTAACCGTATTGCCGCTTATATTAGTATTTCTGTTGCCTACATTGTTGCGGTTGACAGTATTGTTTCTATTTACAGCGTTATTCCTGTTGGAATTGTTGGATGGTCTTGTAATTTGAGTCCCAGAATTATTAGCACCAGGTCTTGTTGTTGCAGGCCTCGTCGTTGCTGAGGGTCTTGATACATTGGGTCTAGATTGAGTAGCAGGTCTTGCTTGTCTGGTATGCGTTGCACCTCCGCCAGATCTATTGAATCCTCCACCGCCTGCGCCTCCACGGTGACGTTGCGCTAAGCCATCAATTGAAATAAAGAAAAGGCTTGCAGTTAAGCACATTAAAAGTGCCAGTTTTTTTACTGTTTTGGATATGTTTTTCATATTCAGTAATTTATGGTGATTTAAAGTTATGAAAAAAAATGTTCGATTTATGTTAATGAGCTAAAAGTTTAAATCACAATGAGATATCCCATTGTATTCTAAATCTCCATCCTTGTTGTAATGGAAGTGTTTTGTCTTGGAAACTAAAATAACTTACCTCTGAAGTCAATTTGTTTTTATGTCCTTTAAAAAACCAATTAAAAGCCAATGTAGATTCATCCTGTCTATTTTCTCTTATTGAATTATCAGGTCTGTATGCGGCATGACGGCCAGCCATTTCTAAGTGTTTGGGCCACCAGTCAAAAACATTATGAAAAAAATATCCTGCCTGAATGTAATACCCTTTCATTATGGTGGTGTCATTGTTATTTATTTTGTCAATGATTTCCTTGGTGTGCAATTCGCTCTGCCAAGAAAAACCACGATACATAAAAGCAGTTTCCAAATTCCATTGATTGACTCTGTACTGTCCTGGCAAACCATTTTCAAATCCGTCCAGAGAACCCCCTCCAGCTTGCGAGAATCTAGTGTATGGACTTCGATTGGTTATCGCAGAAAAAGCAATAATAGGAGTGGGTTTTTCATGAAATTCTAAGTCACAGCCTTCAAAATCAAGAAATCTTCCTAAAAAATTCCATTGCGCCCTTCCAAAATACATTAAATGATTATCATCATTAGAAGTGCTTCCTCGTCCAGTTCCTGTTAATGCTGCAGCCCAATAATTGAAATCGGCAATTCCAGCTCCTTTTAAATGACCATAAACTTCAACTCCTAACTGTCTGTCAACTGTAAAAGGACGATTAATTAAGGATCGATCAACCATTTGTTGTTCTCCGCTGCTGATGAATCTTTCACGAGTAAATTCAGTTTTCCATTGTCCAACTTTAAAACTCAGAAAATCCCATTTTTCAATCATTATTCTGAAATCCAATAAATTGGACTGACTCAATTCATATTCCCAATAATATTTAAGCCAAGGTTCAAAAGCATGACCGCCGACTTTTAATCTGGCACGGTTTATTTTAAAAGTGGTTTTAGCATCTTGGCTATAATCATCGTAAGTCAAAGGGTCTGTATCATTTGGCGTTGAAAAGCGAAACTGCAAACGGCTTGCTAATTGAAACAGAAATTTTTTGTCTCGAGTTTCCAATTCAATTCCTTTACTGCCATAACGAACATTCATTAGTTTTGTGGTATCTTTTTCTTGTTGCGAAAATCCTTTGAAACCGATTAATAAAAGGAAAATGAAGAATAGGCTGTTAGAAATACGATTTGATTTATTTGAGGTGTGCATAAGATTAATAGGTTTGTATAAATTATTTTCCTCCAAAGTTTTTTGCAATTCCTAAACCGATTCCCCAGCTGTCGTATGCGTTCCATTTAAAGTCGTAGCTCGCAGTGCCAAAAATTTCCCATCCTTTAGGAAGCTCGTAACCATATTCTACACCAGCACGGGTTAAGAAAAAATCTTCTTCTTTCGCAAATTCGCCACCAAAACCCAAAAGAAAACTCCAATGTTCGTTTGGTTTATAAATTCCCATAAGAGCAGGAGCAATAGGATAACTTCTTTCTACGGTTTCTTTGTCTTCTTCGCTTGCATAAACCTTTTCTACTTTAAATTTTTCTACAATAAAATCGGTATGAAGACCAATAGCCCATTTTTCATGAAACTGAAACGTATAATCGATTCCCCAAGCAGGAAGCGTTAAAGTTTCTCGATTTCCTTCATCATCGCGGCCTTCAAAAACATGAACATGATTGATAGAAATTCCGATTTGATTATGTGGTTTGAATTTCTCTTCTCCGCTTTCTTGTGCTACAATTTTAGTCGAGAAAAAAAGTAATAGACAGAAGTAGAAAAGAAAATATGGCTTAAAATAGGTGTAATACATTTGGCTTCTTTATTAGTGATACATTTATTCAGAAGAAGAAAAGAGGTATTTCGGTCGCACAATCGCAACCGAATATACCTCTTTGTTTGTTTTTTTAATCTCTTCCTAAAGCTCTTTTTGCTTCGTTGTTTAAGTCAGTATATTCAACTTTTCCAACACTAACACCTACGCCAATGATTTCGCCTCCTTTATAAGTTCCTGGAGTTTTGTATTCTTTACTAACAGAATCACCGCTGTCAAATCCAACACAAAGTCCGTCTCCAGCCAAAGTAAATTTACCAGATTGTGTTCTCATAGGGCCAGAAGCAACTTCTTTTCCATCTATGTAAAGTTTCATTTGACCAAGAGATTCTCCATTCGGACCTGCTTTTTCTCTGATAAATTCCATTCCAAAAACATGTTTTCCTGTTGTAATTGGCACATTAGAAGTAAATTTTTGTTCAGGAGCAATTCCTAAGAAATTATACACATAATTTAGCTTGCCATCTTTAATAAATAAAGTATGTCCTCCAAAACGGGATCCATGAGCAAAAAGTACGCCCGAAGCTTTCGCATCTTTAACGTCAACATCGGCTAGGATTTTATAAGATCTTCCGCGAACGTTTACAGCAACTCCTTCTGGCACTGCTGAAGTTCCAGGATAATATTTATATAAGTCACGAGGCGGTTCAGAGGTAGGTCTTTCTGTTCCTAATACTTCAATTGCTGAGCGGTCATCAAGTGGTAAAACCAAATTTTTGGCGGCTTCATCATTCCAGTCTTTAATCAACTCTTTTAATTTATCTGGATATTTTTTAGCTAAATTATTAGACTCAGATCTGTCAACGTCTGTATTGTATAGTTCCCATTCATCTTTGTCAAAATGTCCTTTTCCACCTAGTGGAGCGTGCAGTGCAACAGCTTTCCAGCCATCTTTCCATAAAGCGCGGCTTCCTAACATAGCAAAATACTGAATGTGTTTTTGTGTTTTTGTGTTTGGAGCGGCATCAAAAGTATAACGCATAGAAACTCCTGATAATGGATATTGAGCAACGCCACGATATTCTTTTGGCATTTCAAGTCCGCATACATCTAAGATGGTTGGAACAATATCAGTGGAGTGGTGGAATTGATCGCGAACTACACCTTTAGCTTTTATTCCTTTTGGCCATGACATTACCAATGGATCACAAGTTCCTCCTGCATATTGGCTGTATCTTTTGAACATTTTAAACGGAGTAGAAAATGCTGCTGCCCATCCTGTTGGATAATGCTCATAAGTATCTGGGCTTCCTAATTTGTCAATATATTTTAAGTTTTCTTTTAACTCATCAGGATAACCGTTAAAGAATTTGTTCTCGTTTACAGAACCGGTTTCAGAGCCTTCTCCCGAAGCTCCATTATCGGCGGCATAAATGACAAGTGTATTTTCAAGCTGTCCTGTTTTTTCAAGATAATCAATAATTCTTCCCACTTGGGCGTCTGTATATTCAGAGAAACCAGCATAAACTTCAGCTAATCTTGAGAATAATTTTTTTTCATCAGCACTCAATTTATTCCAATCCAAAACATTGTCGGCAGGGTTGGCAACTCCAGGAGGCATCGGATTGAATTTATCATAATTTGTTCCCGGAGGCAATACTCCTTTTGCAATCATACGAGGTAAAACCCATTTACGGTAAGCATCGTAACCGTCATCAAATTTACCTTTGTATTTTGCAATATATTCTTCTGGAGCTTGATGCGGAGCGTGATTGGCTCCTGGACAATACCACATATACCATGGTTTTGAAGGATTTGTTGCTTGTTGATCTTTAAGATATTCCAATGCATGATCAGCTAAGTCCTTAGATAAGTGGTAACCTTCTTCAGGAGTTGCTGGCGGTTCTATAAAATGATTGTCTTCTGTTAAGTCAGGATACCATTGATTGGTTTCTCCGCCAAGAAAACCATAAAAACGATCAAATCCCATTTGAAGTGGCCAAGTGCTTCTTGGTCCTCCGGCTGCAATATCCTGTTCCGGTACATTGTGATCTTTTCCAATCCAAAAAGTGCTCCAGCCATTGTCCTGCAGAATCTGGCCAATTGTTGCAGCTTGTTTTGGGATCCTTCCGCTTGCTCCAGGATATCCATCTGCTGTTTCAGTAATAGCGGCCATTCCATTAAGATGATGGTTGCGACCAGTAAGCAATGTTGAACGTGTAGGGGAACATAAAGCCGTTGTATGCCATTGTGAATAGGTAATTCCGTTATCTGCTAATTTTTGCATAGTAGGCATATTTATAGCTCCTCCATAAGGTGACCATGCGGCCATACCAGTATCATCATATAAAATAAATAAGATGTTAGGAGCACCTGCTGGCGCTTTTTTGGGCAAATAAGGACTCCAATCGCTTTTAGAATCTCTAATGTCTAAGGCCATTTTACCCTTAAAAGTTTCTTTAGTAACCTGCTGAGGATCTGCCTGAGCAAAGATCTTCGAAGTTATACTTAATGAAAAACAAAGGATAAGTGTGAAAATACTTTTTAGAAAGAATTGCGGATTGATTTTCATGATTACAGTTGTTAATTGTTATTGATCTTGTGATGTGCTCTTTGAACTTTGGCGTAAATAATCTCAAAAATGAAGCTTTTAGTCTGTTCTGAATTCGATTTTTTTAAGGCTTATAGGTTTTAAAGTTTTGAAATAGCTTTTTTTTGGAATGTGTTTATCTCAAAATTAGCTATTGTCAAATCTGAAAGAGTATTTTCGACAAGCTAAAATGGTTTCATTTTATAATTTGCAACATAAAAAACAAGTTTTTGATTGATAGCCAGTATGAATTTTTAAAATTGTTTTATTTATAGCTGAAATAATTAAACAAAAATGAAATTATTTGTTTTTTGTAAAAAAGCACCTTTTTAAACTATAATATTTAAATTTGCAGCCAAAATAACAACAACACAACTCTTATGTATAAATTGATAATTCGTCCGATACTTTTTTGTTTTGATCCAGAAAAAGTACATTACTTTACTTTCTCATTTTTAAAATTCATTTCAAAAATACCTGGAGTTTCGGCAATTGTAAGATCGATTTATGAAGTAAAAGACACTCGATTAGAAAGAGAAGTTTTCGGAATTAAATTCAAAAATCCCGTTGGACTTGCGGCTGGTTTTGATAAAGATGCGAAACTTTACAAAGAACTAAGCGATCTTGGTTTTGGTTTTATCGAAATCGGAACTGTAACGCCAGTTGGACAAGAAGGAAATCCAAAAAAACGTTTATTCCGTCTAAAAGAAGATCAAGCGATTATTAACCGAATGGGGTTTAATAATGGTGGAGTTTTGGAAGCTGTAGAGCGTCTTAAAAAGAACTCAGGAGTTTTGATTGGAGGAAATATCGGGAAAAATAAAGTGACCGATAACGAAGATGCCGTAAAAGATTATATCATTTGTTTTGATGCACTTTTTAATCATGTAGATTATTTTGTAGTGAATGTAAGTTCGCCAAATACACCAAATTTAAGAGCTTTACAAGATAAAGAACCTTTGACAGCCTTATTGCAGACTTTACAGAACAGAAATATCGAAAAGCAAAAAACAAGCACGCAAAAAGTAAAACCAATTCTTTTAAAAATTGCTCCAGACTTAACAGATGAGCAGTTATTAGATATCATTGATATTGTAAAAACAACTCAAATTGCAGGTGTAATTGCAACAAATACCACTATTTCTAGAGAAGGATTGCAATCTCCGAATCAAACAGAAATGGGAGGTTTATCTGGAAAACCATTAACGAAACGTTCTACAGAAGTAATTCGTTTTCTTTCAGAAAAAAGCAATAAAGCATTCCCAATTATTGGAGTAGGAGGAATTCATTCTGCAGATGATGCAATTGAAAAATTAAACGCAGGAGCAAGTTTGGTACAATTGTACACTGGATTTATTTATGAAGGTCCAGCATTGATAAAAGCAATCAACAAAAAAGTTTTAGAGCAATTGTAAAAATAAAGCTTGAACGGATAATCCGGCAAGTATTGCCATTCCAAAGCTGATTAAAGTTCCGATTAAAACATATTCGGTCAATTTTCTGTCTTTGGCTTCTTTTAAATCTCCGAATCTAAAGATAGATTTTGCGGCCAATAGAAATCCTATTGCTTCAAAATGTCCGGTTAAAATAAAACCGAAAACAAATAAGCGTTCTAAAATACCAATATAATTTCCAGCAGCAATTAGCGAGTTATCCTGATTGCTGTTTTTGCTTTCTGGCGCCCAGATTGAGATAATGGTTTTTATAAAAATAGAGGTTGGTTTGGTGAGCAATAAAAATCCAGTTAACAAGATCCAGAATTGATTGTCTTCCCAAAAATTAGGAATTGGCTTATTTTCATAAAGAAGCGCAATTCCAATTAAAATTAAAATATGAGCAATTTGGTCGACTACAAACCAAGTGCGTTTTGTTTTATTTTTCTGGAAATTCAGTTTGATTAAATCAATAATGCCATGCGTAACGGCAATAATTACGGCATAGGGTATAAAATTGATTTCTCCAACCAGAATTGCCGCCAGCGCTCCATGAAGTAAAATATGAATGTATAAGTAAATGCTTTTATGTTTCTTAATTTCTTTGTCGGCTACCCAAGAATTTGGTTGCCAGATAAAATCACCTAATAAATGAGCAAGAAGCAGTTTTATAAATAAAATCATGGGGCTGTAAGTTGTTTTATTTGTTTTCTAAAATATCTGTCTAAATTCTGAACCAGATCAAACTGAGCACGTTTTTGTCTTCTGCTCACAGCAGCTTGATTAATGCCTAGTTTTTGACCTATTTCTTCTTGCGATAAGGTTGGATTTTCGATTGCAACAGCTACAAATTCTGCCGATTGTACTAGCCAACTGTCCATAAAAGTTAATGCCAATTGTAGCATTAAATTCAGTTTTTCATCAAAATTAATATCGCCTGTTCGCAGAGCCAACGTAATTTTTTGTTTTTTTAAAGTTTCAAAAAGCTCTCCAGAATTGATAAAAGCAGAACCATTGCTTTCAGAAATTCGTTCTCCATTATGTGTTTTATCTCCAAAGCCAATGCTCATGCGCGCATCAGATTTAACGGCTCTTAAATGTGCTTTTATTAAAATAGCGGTAATCAGTGCATCTTCAGGATTTGCTATTTCGACCTGAAATTCATCGCCGCGATAGATTTCCCACTGACTTGGCGTATGGCCAAACGGAGCTAAGATTTTTTTTAAATCTTCAACCCAATGTTCAGATTGCTGTTGTCTAGAGCCAATTATGTCGCCCGTAATTATACTAGTCATAATCAAATATAATTAAAAAATAATAAACTTTCTATTACAAATATAAGTAATAAAACATAATATTACATTTTTTGGTAATAATTTAAATTATTACGTTTTTAGGTAATAGTTTTGTGTTTCGGTTTTTTTACGCAGTTTTTGCGACAGGTTGTAGAGACGCACTGCAGTCTCATGTCTAGTATTTCCAGCATTGCGGATTCCCTTTGCGTAGACGCACTGCAGTGCGTCTCTACAATTCAGACTGTGTAACCCTGAACGGCAGATTTTAGAATGCTATTAAATAAACTTATATAACTTATATGGTTTTAAAAAAAACATAATTTTTATTTCATTAAAAAAGAAACTAACTTAGCCTTTACAAAAAGAATATGCTTTGAGTAAAGAAATTAAAATTATCGAGTGCCCTCGTGATGCCATGCAAGGTATTAAGGATTTTATTCCGACAAAAAATAAAGTTACTTATATACAAGCTTTATTGCGAGTTGGCTTTGATACCATTGATTTTGGAAGTTTTGTTTCTCCAAAAGCTATTCCGCAGATGCAGGATACTGCTGCCGTTTTAGAACAGCTTGATTTGTCTCAAACATCAAGTAAATTGCTTTCTATTATTGCCAACACACAAGGTGCGATAACAGCTGCTAACTATGAGCAGATTCAATATTTAGGTTTTCCATTTTCTATTTCTGAGAACTTTCAGATGCGTAATACACATAAAACTATTGCAGAATCTTTAGTTACACTAGAGGAAATTCTCGAAGTGGCAGATAAGAAAAACAAAGAAGTGGTTACGTATCTTTCTATGGGTTTCGGAAATCCTTATGGAGATCCTTGGAATGTTGAAATTGTAGGCGAATGGACTGAAAAATTGGCTGGAATGGGAGTTAAAATCCTTTCGCTTTCTGATACTGTTGGGACTTCTACGCCAGAAGTCATTACCTATTTGTTTTCAGATTTGATTCCGAAATATCCTGAAATTGAATTCGGCGCTCATTTGCATACAACACCAGAAAGCTGGTTCGAAAAAATCGATGCTGCGGCAAAAGCTGGCTGTACGCGTTTTGATGGTGCAATTCAAGGTTTTGGAGGATGTCCAATGGCAACCGATAAACTAACAGGAAACATGCCAACAGAAAAACTGATTTCGTATTTTACAGCCAATAAAAAAGTAACAGGACTTAATTCACTTAGTTTTGAAAGTGCTTATAACGAAGCTTCAAAATTGTTCGGAAAGTTTCATTAAAAAAAAGGTTATTTTTCTTACCTTCGACAATAAATGTAGCCATAATGCAGTACATTTAGTATTGACATAATTAATATCATGAGATCACAACTTCGAAGTAAAATTTCAATTATATTATTTTCAGTCTTTTTATTGTTTTCCTGTTCAAGCGATTTAGATTTTAATCAGGTAAACGATTTTAAGCTTGAGCCTGTGTTTGTGGCAAATCTTGCTTATTTTGATATTCCGGCAAATAAACTTGAAGATGATGGAAGTACAAATATTTATCCTGACGTAAGAGATTTTGATATTTTTAAAAATAAATTTTTTAATGAACGCCTTAAAAAAGCCGAGTTTGATTTTGAAATAGAGAATAACATAAATCGTTCTTTTGTCATAAACATGCTTTTGCTTGATGCAGAAAATAAGATCTTACAGACCATATCTTTTACAGTTCCATCCTATAAAGGAACGCCAAATGTTATAAAATACCCAACAGAAGTTTTTGAAAACGCGCGATTAGATCTTTTAAAACAAACCCAAAAAATTGGCTTTGTGGTAATAATTGCTGCGGGTCCTCCGTTAAATAGTGGAAGTCTTGGAAATTTAAAATTAAGATCAAGTGCAACAGCTTATTTAGTAATCGAATGAGAAAGGCACTAATTCTTTGCTTGTTTTTTCATCTTTCCTGTTTTGCTCAAAACAGAGAGCTGTTATATAACTTTACTTCAATTCCGCAATCCTCGCTTGTAAATCCTGGAGCAGATGTTTCGTATAAATATTATTTCGGATTTCCTGTTTTATCTGGAATTTCGGCAAATGTGGGGTCAAGCAGTTTCTCAGCTTATGATTTATTCGCGAATGATGGAGTAGATTTTAATCAAAAAGTCAGAAACGTCATTAATAAATCTTCCAGCAATGATAAAGTGGTGACCAATCAGCAGCTGGAATTGTTTTCTGGCGGATTTAGAATAGGAGGAAGAGAAAGCCGTTCTTATATTTCATTTGGGGTATATCAGGAATTTGATTTCTTTATGTTCGTTCCAAAAGATTTGGCTTTGTTGGCCTTAAATGGAAATAGAGATTATATCGGAAAATCATTTAATTTAGGCGATTTAAATATGAAAGCCGAAGTGCTTTCTGTTTTTCACGTCGGTTTTCATAAAAAGGTCAATGATAAATTTGTTTATGGAGGGCGCGCTAAAATTTATTCGAGCGGTGCAAATGCTACTTCTACAAAAAATTCAGGATATATTTATACAGGACAAGAAGCGGGAACTCCAAACCTTTACAATCAAGTTATTTCTTCCAATTTAGAATTAAAAACTTCTGGACTTGCTCGCTTTACAAAAGATGAATACGAAGGAAATGTAGCTCGTGATATTGCCAATAATACCTTTTTTAATGGAAGCCTAGGTTTTGGTGTCGATGCTGGAATTACCTATTATATAAAAGATAATTTACAGCTAACGGCAAGTATTATAGATTTAGGTTTTGTGCGACAAACCAAAGATATAGAAACTCTTACCTACAAAGGAACTTACCAATACAATGGTGCTAATCCAGATTTTATGGGTACAGATGATCCAGAAAATGTTTTCGACGAATTTGATAAAGCCATACCAAGAGATACACTTTATAATAAGTATACCACTTGGCGTCCGACAAAATTGTATTCTTCCATTCAATATTCATTTGGAGAAGAGCGTCCTGATGATGAATGTAATTGTCACGGAAAAGTCAATAAATATTATAAAAATGCAGTAGGAGCACAGCTTTTTGCAATGTCAGCCCCTAGAACACCGTTATTTGCCTTGACAGCTTTTTACAGAAGAAATATTTTTAAGAAATTAGATCTAAAAGCCACTTACACTTTAGATACTTTTTCAAATAAAAACATTGGTTTAGGACTTGCAGGAACAATTGGTCCAGTAAATATTTATGCTCTAGTCAATAACGTATTAGAATATAAAGATATTTCCAAAGCTAGCAGCGCGGCCTTTCAGCTCGGAATCAATTTTGTCTTTCAAGATAATAAAGAATAGATAAATTCCAATTTTTTTAAATTCCAAACTCCAAACTCCAAACTCCAAAAAAAGCGAAGCTTTTTTTCGATCTGACTTGGAATTTGGAATTTAAAAAAATTGGAATTTAATTTGAAAGACTTTTCCTGTAAATATAAATTTATGAATAAGTTAGTATTCAAGTTAGCAATTTATTCACTATATTTGCACGCAATTCAACTAGAAATTGCACCATGATAGCACACAACTCCAAGATTATCGGCGAAGGTTTAACTTACGACGATGTATTATTAGTACCTAACTACTCGAATGTGCTTCCTCGCGAAGTGAGCATTAAATCAAGATTCTCAAAAAACATTACATTAAACGTTCCAATTGTATCAGCTGCGATGGATACAGTTACAGAAAGCGCGATGGCAATTGCTATGGCTCAAGAAGGCGGAATTGGTGTTTTACATAAAAATATGACTATCGAACAGCAAGCAGGAAAAGTTCGAAAAGTAAAACGTGCTGAAGCAGGTATGATTATCGATCCGGTAACTTTACCAATGAATTCTACAATTGCTGACGCTAAAAACGCTATGAAAGAATTTGGAATCGGTGGTATTCCAATCGTTGACGAAAATAAAATCCTTAAAGGTATCGTTACAAACCGTGACTTACGTTTCGAGAAAAACGGAGCAAGACCTATCGCTGAGGTTATGACAAGCCAAAACTTAGTAACGGTTTCTGAAGGAACTTCACTAGAGCAGGCAGAAGTAGTTTTACAAGGTCACAAAATCGAAAAATTACCAGTTGTAAACGATAAAAACGAATTAGTTGGTTTAATCACTTTCAGAGATATTACAAAACTGACTCAAAAGCCAATCGCAAACAAAGATTCTTTTGGCCGTTTAAGAGTTGCTGCTGCAATTGGAGTTACTGGAGATGCTGTTCAAAGAGCAGAAGCTTTGGTTGCTGCTGGTGTAGACGCCATCATTATCGATACAGCTCACGGACACACAGAAGGTGTAGTGAATGTATTAAAAGAAGTAAAATCAAAATTCCCTCAAATAGACGTAGTAGTTGGAAACATCGCTACTCCAGAAGCTGCTAAATATTTAGTAGAAAACGGAGCAGACGGAGTAAAGGTTGGAATCGGACCTGGTTCTATCTGTACAACTCGTATCGTTGCAGGTGTTGGTTTCCCTCAATTCTCAGCAGTTTTAGAAGTTGCTGCAGCTATTAAAGGAACAGGAGTTCCAGTTATTGCTGACGGTGGAATTCGTTATACAGGAGATATCCCTAAAGCTATCGCTGCAGGTGCTGACTGTGTAATGTTAGGCTCATTATTGGCAGGAACAAAAGAATCTCCGGGAGAAACAATCATTTTTGAAGGAAGAAAATTCAAATCTTACCGCGGAATGGGATCTGTTGAAGCAATGCAGACAGGTTCTAAAGATCGTTATTTCCAAGATGTTGAAGACGATGTTAAAAAATTAGTTCCGGAAGGAATCGTTGGACGCGTTCCTTACAAAGGAGAATTAAACGAAAGTATGCTTCAGTTTATTGGAGGTCTTCGTGCAGGTATGGGATACTGTGGTTCAAAAGATATTCCTACTTTACAAGAAACAGGTCGTTTCGTAAGAATCACTTCAAGTGGAATTACTGAAAGTCACCCTCATAACGTAACAATTACAAAAGAAGCTCCGAATTATTCTAGATAATTTTAAGTTTTGGTATAAAACAAAAGGCGTAAGATTTTTTTTTCTTACGCCTTTTTTTATAATTCTGCATAATTTTGTCATTTCGAACGAAGAGAGAAATCTTCGTAAGAAACTCCGTAAAGCATATCATCAATCTTTGGCGAGCCACTTGTGAAGATTTCTCTCTTCGTTCGAAATGACAAGACTGTGTTATGTCTTTGTCGAATCCTTCGTGTGATTCTTCGTTCCTCAGAATGATAAACGTTATATAGAAGAACTTATATCACTTACATGGTGAAAAAAAATCACATACCACGACTACTCAAAATATCTTCAGCAACGATATCAGAATGCAGTAAATCTTCCATTTTCTTTGTCATGCGCTGTGCTTCTAATGCATAACCGAACATTTTTTTCTCGTAATCGGCGATTGCTTCATCAATGGTTTCAAATTTTGCGTTGGTTAAGTTTTGGGTTAAATGAAAAGCATCAAATAATCCCATATTTACGCCTTCGCCAGCAAATGGAGGCATTAAGTGAGCTGCGTCGCCAACAAGCGTAATGTTTGAATGTTGTTTCCAAGGTTCTTCTAAAGAAAATAAACGCAATGGCAAACCAGAAAATTCAGTCGAAGCAGCAAAGAATTTTTTGTAATCATCGTTCCAGTTTTTAAAAGTCTCATTTAAAAAAGCAATCACGGCTTTATCATCTTCAAAGTTGATTCCGTGATTTGAAATCCAATCTTCGTCAGCTTTAAAAGAAACACCAAAATGTACAGAACCATCGCGCATGGTATGCGTATAAAACATTTTATGTTCGCCCATTGCCATCACATTTCCGTTTCCGTATTTCGGCTTAAACTCAGGATAATCTTGATCAGGATTTACAATTTCTCCCTGAATAATATAGGTTCCAGAAAGCTGAGGTTCTTGATCGCTTACAAATTTTCTAGCGTTAGATCGTCCGCCATTGGCAACAATTACAAAGTCTGCGGTTGTTTTTGTGCCGTTTTTAAATTCTAAAACATATTGATTTTCTGTTTTTTCAATATTAACTAGTTGGCTATCCCAAATAACTGTACCTTCTTTGAGGTTGTCCAGCATAATTTTTCTAAGATCATTTCGGTCAATTTCTGGACGCGAAAAAGCATTGGTTTCATTTGGCATTTCATCAGAAGTAATGTTTCCGTCCATATTAGCCATTTTCTCGCCAGTTGGTCGAGCATATTTGTAGAATTCATCCATTAAACCTGCTTTCTGAATCGCAAACTGTCCAGAATCTGAGTGAATATCAAGAGTTCCACCCGAAGTTCTAGCTTGAGCATTTATGTCTCTTTCATAAACTTTTACATCAGCACCATTAATTTGTAAAATTCTAGCTGTAGTAAGTCCAACCGGACCGCCGCCAATAATGGCAATTTTTTTATTTTCTATAATTGAAGTTTTCATTTTTATTGAAATTAATATTATTGAAATTACTTTACGACTTTGCACAGAGTGATAAAGTATTGAGAATTTAGTTTTTGGAATTTAGTTTTTGGAGTTTGTCTTTAGGTCCCAAGATTGGAATTTGGAATTTGGAATTTAGAATTTGGAATTTGGAATTTGAGATTTATTTATGGAGTCAGCGCTTTTAAAACCAGATTAAAAGCTTCATTTTTAATCTCTTCTTTAAGAACAAAAGATTTTCCAGACATTGATTTTCCGTCTCTGTGAAATTCTAAAAGAGAATAAAGCGAACCGTAAGCAATGCTCCAAAAGACTTCATAAGGAACAGAAATAAGTTCTTTTCTTTCAATTGCTGAAAGCATAAACTCAGTCATCATTTGCTTGTATTCTCCTGTCACTTCTTGTATGATTGCATCGCCGTAAGTAGAATGCCTTAAAAGGTCAAAACACGTGGCTTGCAGCGCAAAATTTTGAGTAAAATAAATACGATTTTCCCATTGATTTCGTAATCCGTCTCTGAAAGACATATCTGTAGAAAAACCGTCAAACATCTTTTCAAAGAAATTTTGGCCAATTTCGATTCCAATTTTACGAATCAAATCTTCCTTGTCTGAATAATAGATATAAAGTGTAGCTACAGATATTCCGCATTCTTTTGCCAAACGGTTCATTCCAAAGCCTTCTATGCCTTGGTTTACGATCATTTCTATTGCTTTTTGCTTTACAATTTCTTCTTTATTAATATCTCTTGTTCTCATAATTCTAATTAATTATGGTACAAAGATATAAATAATAAATGAACGATCGCTTATTTATGATTGTTTTTTTTAAATTGCTAAGATTCTAAGCTTCTGAGATTCTAAGTTTTTTTCTTTTTTTAGGTGCAAAGGAGCAAAGAGGCAAAGGTTCAAAGTTCAGAGGTTTGAACTTTATAAATTGCCTCCCGCTTTAGCTGGAGGTTCATAATGGTTAAGTGTTGGGCTTTAGTCAAATATTTACATTTGGTATTGACAAGAATAAAAAAAATCAGCTGAAATAAAGTATATTATTTCAGCTGATTTTTTTTATCGAGAGTATATTTATATTGTTTTTGTAGGCTCGGCTTCTCTTAGATTTTGATTTTCTAAAATCTCTTTTAAAAACGGTTTTACCTGATTTTCAATTTCAGATTCTGGAATATTTAGAGCTTCAGGATCTGATGCCAATTTTAGCCAAGGTTTTGGTCCGTCAAAATCATAACTTCCAAAAACCACGACAGGAGTTCCTTTTACTTTTACATTTTCTTTGTCTTTTAGAATCCATTCGTCAGCAAATGTGTAAAGATATTTGGCATCTTTTTCTAATAATCTCAAACAAGAATGAGAAGCAGGATATCCTGGTAAATCGTATTGATGAAAGCCAACTCCTAGCTTATTTTCAATGTTAAAGTTCCATTTTAGTTCCCATTCATCGTTAAATGTACTGGTTGTTTTTTCTGCTTTCCAATTGGTGAAAAACAATCCAGTAGGAGTAGGATCTTTTTTTCTTCCCATATTGGTTGGACCCGTACGCACCAATTCACCGTTTTCGTAAGCAGCAAAGGTCTGTGTAGGATAAGAAAAAAGGATAATTTTTGAAACTTCTTCTAAAGCCGAAACATGTAACGGAAACGGAAGATAGTAAACCAAATCTCCGCTAAAATCTGCTGGAATTACAACAGAATCCAGTTTTTTAAAATTGGCTTTATCTGTTCTGTTTAAAGCGTAAACAATATCCATTTTAGAACTGTCAGCTTCATTTAGTTTCAGCCATTCTTTTGTATTTGTGATTTGATAAGAGACTGTCTCTGGCTTTTTATATTCAATTACTTTCTTTTTTTCTTTTTTATTTTCAGTCAATGTGATAGTATCGGTTTTTTTACAAGAACCTAATAAGACTAACATTAAAATCAGTAGGGCGTTTGCTGTGTAATATAACTTTTTCATAGGTTGGTATTTTTATGAATATAAAGTTATACATCTGATAGCTGAAAAGGGTTACATAATTTTTTGAATTGGTTTCGAGATTTTCATTAAAAATTTCAAATAGCTCATTTTTCTTCTGACGTGTTGATAATATAGCTATTATTTTTAGAAAAATTAAAAAGTTAAGTGATTTATAATCAGAATTTTGTTTGAGTATTCAGGAATTTTAAATTGTGTTCTGATGAAGAAAATTTCCAAAAATATTCAATTTATTCCTCAATCAATTTCAAAGTATATTCCAATTGCGTATCTCTGTTTTTCATAAAATCTTCAAAAGTCTGCTTCACTTCATAATCTGGAATTATGCCCCTTCCAAAAATCTGATTGGGCTTTTTAGGAACATCTTGTTCTAGATTTACAATCGAAAATTGTGTTTTAATTTTGGTATTGGGCAATTCGTATTCAATAGGAGTGTGGCCATTATGACCGAAATAACCGCCCATAGTTTCTTCGCCAACAACAATTGCATTTGTGTTTCCTGCAACCAAAGAAGCAAATAAGGAGCCTGCAGAAGCAATTCTTGGACTTATTAATAAATAAATCTGACCTTTAAAACTGTTTTTCTCAGCCTGTAATAATGGGTTGAATTTTTCGTCTTGAATGTATTTCCCGTTTTCCGACTTTGGAAATTCTTCTTTCAATTCATCTTCAAAATCCTTTTTTTCTTCCTGTTTTTTCTGCGGTTCAGTTTCTTCATAAACTAAATATTCAGAAAAAGGAACTTCTTGAAAATTGACATAAGCAGATGCATTTTCACGAAACGGTTTTTCTGCTAAATAAGAAAAGGTAACAATGTCGTTAGGATCAGTTCCACCGCCATTATTTCTTACATCAACAATTAAATTCTTTATCTGATTGTTTTTTGAAAGATAATTAAAACAACTGTCTAGGTATTTTTTATAAGCCAAATGTTCTTTATGTTTTGCATTTCGGCCAATTACAAAAGTATGGACAGAAAGTAAAGCGGTATTATTAGAAATGACTTTAAAAGAATATTTATCCTTTGCGCGATTGTATTGTAAACTATCAATGGGAAGTGAATGGCGGTTTTTGAAATTCTCTTTTCGAATTTCGTTTGAAACAGCTGAAATAGTTTTTTTTAATCTTTTGGTTTGATTTGGAAGCGAATATTCTACTGTAAATCTCTTTTGCGGACCATATTCCATTTCAAAATATTTGGCAAAAGAACTCCCGATTCCGATTGATTTTCCTGTGATATTATAACCGTCGGTAGTGTAATATTTGTAGAAAGACGAAAGCAGTTTTGAAGTTTTGATTCCGTTAATGCTATAAATTTGAGAACCCAGCGGAATTTGAGTATTTTCAAAATTAAGAATAAGCTGACCATTAATAAGTTTTACAGGAAAAGGAAAGAAAACATTTCCCGATGAATATTTCTTTTCAAAATCTTCAGGAAGTGTAGTGTCGTTATGCAGACTTCCTTCAAAATCGGTAATCTGCAAAACTATTTTATAAAATTCTATAAGGCTTTTGGGCGTATTGATCTGCGAAAAAGCCCAAGAATAAATACTGTCAATCTGCTGTTTTGTTCTGTATTTATAAAGTCCAGAATTGGCTTTTTCTCTTATTTCTTTAAAAATGGTTAAATCTTGCTTGAGTTTTTCTGCTGGCCATTTTTCGTTTTGAGAAAAAGCGAAAAGCGGTAAAAAGAAAATAAGAGCTATTTTGAATTTGAGCATTTTAGATTTTTTAATCAATCTAAAATACTCAAAAAACTTTTAAATCAAGCCTTTAATTTTTGCATGCTGCAGTAACATAATGGTTTTGGCATCTGTAATTTCTCCAGATTCAATCATAGCGTAAGCTTCATCAAAAGTATATTCTAAAACTTCGATGTTTTCTTGTTCTGCGTCAAGTCCGCCGCCAGAACTTACTTTCATGCTTTCGTCATATTCGCCAACAAATAAATACAAAATCTCTGTTACAGAACCTGGTGACATATACGTTTCAATAACTTTTTGAACTTTAGAAATTCGATATCCTGTTTCTTCTTCTGTTTCGCGAATAATAGCTTGCTCTGCATTGTCTTTGTCCAAAAGACCAGCGCAAACTTCGATCATCATTCCTGTTTTATTTCCGTTAAGGAAAGTTGGAAGACGAAACTGACGCGTCAGTATAACCGTTTTTTTGGTTGAATTGTATAATAAAATTCCAGCACCATTTCCGCGGTCATAAACTTCACGAATATGCGATTCTACTTTTTCGTTTTCTTTTTTATAGTTAAAAGTAACTTTGTTTAAGACATACCAATTGTCTGATAATAACTTGGTTTCTGTGATCTCAATTTCTGGATTTTTTCTCATGTCAGTAAGAGTCAAAAAAAACGCTCTGATAATCAGAGCGTTTAAATGTATTATTTTGTTATTGTTTGTTTTCTATCTGGTCCAACCGATACGATTTTGATTGGCACTTCGATTTCTTTTTCAATAAACTCAATATATTCTTTTAGCTCAATTGGCAATTGATCGTAAGTTGTCAATCCTGTTAAATCTTGCTTCCATCCTTTAAACTCTTTGTAAACCGGAGTAACATTTTCTGGTTCAATGTTATAAGGGAAGTGAGAAATGTTTTGTCCTTTGTAGTTGTATTCAGTACAAACTTTTAAAGTTTCGAAACCAGAAAGAACATCACCTTTCATCATCATTAACTGAGTAACTCCGTTAACTTGAACTGCATATTTTAAAGCAACAAGGTCTAACCATCCGCAACGTCTTTGTCTTCCTGTTACAGAACCAAATTCGTTACCTACTTTTGCCATTGTAGCACCAACTTCGTCAAAAAGTTCAGTAGGGAAAGGTCCGCTACCTACACGTGTAACGTAAGCTTTGAAAATTCCGTAAACCTCTTTGATTTTGTTAGGCGCAATTCCTAAACCTGTACAAGCTCCAGCAGCAGTAGTGTTTGATGAAGTTACGAAAGGATAAGTTCCGAAATCAACATCTAGTAAAGATCCTTGAGCTCCTTCGCAAAGAATAGATTTACCCGCTTTTTGAGCTTGGTGCATGTATTCTTCGCTGTCAATGAAATCTAATTTTTTCAATTCTTCGATAGCTTCAAAGAATTCTTTTTCTAATTCAGCTAAGTTGTATTGAATGTTAACATCATAGAAAGCAATCATGGCTTCGTGTTTGTCAGCTAAAGCTCTGTAACGCTCTTTAAAATCTTCTAATTCAATATCTCCAACACGTAAGCCGTTTCTACCAGTTTTGTCCATGTAAGTTGGCCCAATTCCTTTAAGAGTAGAACCAATTTTCGCTTTTCCTTTAGAAGCCTCAGAAGCAGCATCTAATAAACGGTGAGTTGGTAAAATTAAATGTGCTTTTCTCGAAATGATTAATTTGCTTTTGATATCAAGGTTGAATTTTTCTAAACCTTCAATTTCTTTTTGAAAAACTACAGGATCAATTACAACACCATTTCCGATAACATTTACTGAGTTTTTATGAAAAATTCCAGAAGGGATTGTTCTAAGTACGTGTTTAATTCCGTCAAATTCTAATGTATGTCCTGCATTTGGTCCTCCTTGAAAACGTGCAATAATGTCATAATTTGAGGTAAGTACGTCTACAATTTTTCCTTTACCTTCATCTCCCCATTGTAATCCTAGTAATAAATCTACGGTCATTCTGTTTTAATTTGCGTTGGGACAATCTAAGTCGTCCTACTGATTATGTAGTTAATTTTCTTTTTTTATTTTTTTTTGAAAAAGTCTAATTGAATAGACTATGAATTTGAATTTTGCTTTTTGTTTCCGTAGAAATAAAGCGAATGATTAGTGATTTCAATATCAAAAATTTCTTCAATAGTCTTTTTGATGGTTTGAATTCTTGGATCACAAAATTCAATTACTTCTCCCGAATCTGTCATAATGATGTGATCATGCTGTTTATCAAAATATGATTTTTCGTAGTAAGCCTGATTTTGTCCAAATTGATGTTTTCTAACCAAAGCGCAGTCCAACAATAACTCAATCGTGTTGTATAAAGTAGCTCTACTCACACGATAGTTTTTGTTTTTCATTTTGATATAAAGGTTTTCGATATCAAAATGCTCCTCGCTGTCGTAAATTTCCTGAAGTATAGCATAACGCTCAGGAGTTTTGCGATGCCCTTTTTGTTCAAGATATAGTGTAAAAACATTTTTTACAATTTCTTGATTCTTAGTGTTGTCAGTTGAAATAAGTGTCATATCCGGCAAAGATAATTTTTTATTTTTAATGAATAAAAGTTTCGGGTTTAAAGTTTCGTTACAAAATTCTTATAGTTTCCCTAAAAAGTTAGGTTCTGTACTCTCTGGTAACCTTATCGACCCCGTCAATTTTCTTAATGGCATTGATCATTTTCTTTAAAATGGTATTGTTTTTTACAATTACCGCAATCTGACCGTGGAAAATTCCGGCGTCTGTACTCAAGGAAATACTTTGAATATTGACGCTCATATTGTTCGAAATTACTCGTGTCAGTTGGTTGGTAAGTCCTAAAACGTCCATTCCGGTGATATTGATAATGGCTTTGAATTCCTCTTGTGAAGAATCAATCCATTTGGCACTCATGATTCTGTAAGCATAATTCGACTGCATTCCAATTGCGTTCGGACAATCTTTCTTATGCACTTTTATTCCTTCATTAATCGTAACAAAACCAAAAACATCATCACCAGGAATAGGGTTACAGCATTGCGATAATTTATAATCTAACTTGTCATGTTCAGTTCCAAAAACCAGCATGTCATAATTGCTGCTGATGACTGGCTTATGAATATCTTCGGCTGCAGTATCTTTATTTCGTTTAATTTTATTTTTGAAGAAATTGATGAACGAATTGCTTTTTTGTGCCGCATAATCTTTCAACTGCTGATTTTCGATCGCACCAATTCCAACTCTATAAAATAAATCTAAACTTGTTTTTAGTTTGAAAAAGTTTACAAGTTCATTAGTTACCTGTTCGTTAAAAGTAACTTTTAAATGTTTTAATTTTCTAACCAGTAATTCTTTTCCTTCTTCTGCAATCTTTTTAGTGTTCTCGTTAAGAACGTTTTTGATTTTATTTTTTGCTCTCGAAGTCGTTACATATTCTAACCAGTTTACTGTTGGTTTCTGGTTTGGAGAAGTAATTACTTCGACCTGATCGCCACTTTTTAATTCATGATTTAATGGAACTAATCTTCCGTTTACACGAGTTCCTCGGGTTTTAATTCCAATTTCTGAGTGAATGCTGAAAGCGAAATCAAGAGAAGTGGCGCCTTTTGGCAATGATTTAATTTCTCCTTTTGGCGTAAAGACAAAGATTTCTTTAGAATACAAATTCATTTTAAAATCTTCCACAAAATCAACCGCATTGGTTTCTTGATTTTCCAAGGCTTCGCGAAGCAAGTTTAACCAAGTATCTAAACCGCTTTCTTCTGTTGCGCCGTTTTTATATTTGTAATGAGCTGCATAACCTTTTTCTGCAATTTCATCCATACGTTCGCTTCGCACCTGAACTTCAACCCAGCGTCCTTTTGGTCCCATAACGGTAATGTGAAGTGCTTCATAACCAGTTGATTTTGGTGATGAAATCCAATCACGAAGACGGCTCGGACTCGGTCTGTAGTGGTCTGTTACGATAGAGTATATTTTCCAAGCTAAGAACTTTTCTTCATGTGGATCTGCTTTATAGACAATTCTAAGCGCAAATTTGTCATAAACTTCATCGAAGGTTACGTTTTGAGCACGCATTTTTCGGCGAATAGAATAAATCGATTTTGGTCGGCCTTTGATAATGTAATCGATGCCTTCGTTGTCTAAAGATTTCTTCAAAACCTCCGAAATATCTTTGATATAAGCGTCTTGCTCTTCCTTAGTCTCACGAATTTTGCTTACAATGTCATCATAAACTGCTGGTTCGGTATATTTTAATCCTAAATCTTCAAGTTTGGTTTTAATGTTGTAAAGTCCCAAACGGTGGGCTAGAGGAGCATAAATGTATAAAGTTTCAGATGCGATTTTGGTCTGTTTGTATTCCGCCATCGAATCCATTGTCTGCATATTGTGCAAACGGTCTGCCAGTTTAATTAAAATTACGCGAACATCATCATTTAAAGTCAGAATCATTTTTCTGAAATTCTCAGCTTGCATCGAGGCATTTAAATCTTTTTGAACCAATGAGATTTTAGTAAGGCCTTCAACTAGCTGGGCTACTTTCGGATTAAATAAACGCTCAATGTCTTCAACAGTCATTGGTGTATCTTCTACAACATCGTGCATTAAAGCCGCAGCAATAGCGGTCGCGCCCAGACCAATTTCTGAGGCAACAATTTTTGCAACTGCAATAGGATGAAAGATATAGGCTTCTCCTGATTTACGTCTCTGATCTTTGTGAGCATCAACGGCAACATCAAAAGCTTTTCTAATTAATTTCTTGTCAGTAGGGCTTAAAGTTTGGTAACTTATTCGAAGTAATTCCTTGTATTCCTGCGCAATAGCTTTGTTTTCTTTTTCTATATCTATTTCTGTCATAACGGCATAGTTCAAGTACTAAAAATAAGAATTAGTTTGAACATACACAAGATTTTAGATTGTTGATTTTAGAGTGCAGATTTTAGATTTTCCATGTAGGAATAAGGCTTCGACTCTGCTCAGCTAGACATTGAAGCAGTCGTTTTTTTAAATTAAAAATTAAAGATTAAAAATTAAAAGTTGAAGACTTTTAATTTGAACCTCAGAACCTTTATCCCTTTGTCCCTTTGCACCTTTCAAATTAGAATCCTCTTTGTCTTTTTGCTTCAAAAATTAAAATAGCAGCAGCAACAGAAACGTTCATACTGTCTATTTCTCCCTGCATTGGAATAATGATGTTTTGAGTTGCTTCGTCACGCCATTCTTGCGTTAAACCAGTTGCTTCTGTGCCCACAACCAAAGCGGTTGGAGTTGTGAAATTCTGAGTATGATATGAAGTGGAATTCTGTAAAGTGGCGCTGTAGAAATTGATCTTTTTTTCTTTCAAAAAAGCAATAATTTCTGCTGATGTTCCAGTTGCAATCTGATTCGTAAAAAGGCATCCTACGCTAGAACGCACAATGTTCGGATTGTATAAATCGCTTTTTGGATTGGCAATTAAAACTGCGTCCAAATTGGCTGCATCTGCAGTTCGCAAAACGGCACCAATATTCCCTGGTTTTTCTAAAGATTCAACCACAAGAATTAATGGATTATCGGATAGTTTTAAATCAGATAATTTTAATGATTTGGTTTTCGCTACAGCTAAAATTCCTTCCGTTGTATCGCGATAGGCCAGTTTTTGGTAAACTTCTTTGTTGATTTCGATAATCTGAAATGGATTTTGAATCAGTTTGTTGATTTCTGATTCTGAAACTAATTCTGGTAAAAATAAAACCGTTTCGATTTCGTAACCGCCTTTTATAGCTAATGAAATTTCGCGTTGTCCTTCGATCAAAAATGTTCCGGTTTGTTTTCTGGCTTTGGCTTTTTCTTGAAGTAAAACCAAAGATTTGATATACGGATTTTGAACTGAAGTAATTTGTTTCATTTTTTTTAAGGCTCAAAGTTGCAGAGGGGCAAAGGTACAGAGTTTTTTTCTTCTCGCAATAATTTAAAATAGCCACGAATTCACGAATTAATTCTTTACAATGAAAAAAACTAAAATTCGGGAATTCGTGACTAAAAAAGGTTTACTCTTCAGTAGAATTATTTTCTTCTAAAAGAGCAGTTTCTTCAGCAGGTTTTGTGACTATTTGATCTTTGTCTCCAAAAAGAAATTTCTTTATTGCAGCAAAAGCAGCAATAATTCCGATTACAATAAATTTTCCGAATTTTGCTAAAATAGCAAAGAATCCAACTTTTGCTAATACTTTTCCAGCCACCAAACCTCCGATTGTCCAAGCTGCGACAGTGTCTGTGTCTGCATCAAAATCAAGGTATTTATGTCCGTCATTGAACTCAACACTTTTGATGATTCCTGGAATACTTGCTTTAACTTCTGCTAACTGATTTACACCAGCAACAGCAGAAATATTATACATTCCTTTTCTTCCTAAAACTCTTAAGTCATAATTTAAAGTGTGTTCTTTATCCTGTCCAAACTGTAGTTCTTTTGCCCAGTGCAATACTTTTAAATTATTGTCATAAAATGGTTTAGATGCCCAACCAATTAATTGAACTTCGGGATAACCTGCATTCTTTCTTTCCACATTGGCAGTAGCCACATCTTCTTTCATCGTTTTAAGAAGATCGTCATAATCAATATCATCAGCATCATCATCTTTTACATAACCGTCCCCTTGATAGCTAATTACAAACATCCAGCTGTCAGAATGTGTAACGCCTTTTCCATCTGGAACGAGCGAACCTAAAATTGATTTGTCTTCAGGATTTCCCCATAAATTGGTGAGAACATTTTGGGTTTGTTCTGCATTTAAAAATTTGAATCCTTTTGGAACATTTAAGATTCCGTTTCCTTCAGTTAAAGTAATTTTTCCAGATTCATAGTGAAAGGATTTATCAATTTTATCATAATATGTTCTAAGTGTATCAGGCTCACTGGCAGATAATTTAGCAATCGAAATCGTCCATAACAAAACAAATAGTAGTGTTTTTTTCATTAGAGTGGTTTAAAAGGTTAATTATTTAGGTTTTTTGGTTATTTAAAATAGTTCTGAAATTTCTTTCTCAACAGGATGTGACGTTTTAAAATCATATCCCATTATTTTTGCTAATGTTTGAGCAAATTGTTTTTGATAGAATTGAGATTGTGTTTTTATTTCACCTTTTGGCGCAATTTCTGGTCCCATTGCGGCAAACCAAATTTCAGATGCTCCTGGAACATCAGAACCGTGATCTGTCCATTGCGATTTTACTTTGTCGCCGCGTCCGTGATCTACGGTTATGAATAAAGTAGTTTTGTTCTTGTATTGTGGATCATTTTGAACAAAATTCCAGATTTCCTGAATCCATTTGTCAACTTGATTGGCTGCGTCCAAATACGAACGATATTGCGCATGATGCGCCCATTCATCCGTTTCTCCGTAAGCAATGTAAAGTACTTTTGGCTTTTTATTTTTTAGTTCATCTAAAGCTTGATAATGGGTGAAAACATCTAGGCATTCATCCATATGAAATGGTTTATATGAGTTGTCACGCATTTCATTTAATAAGTGCTGAGCTGCTGTTGGTTTATTTCCGCCTACCTTGTCAAAGGCTGAAATTACAGGAAATCCGCTTCTTTCTTCATTTAAAATTCGATCAAAAGCGTCCCATGCGCCAAAAGCGGAAACTTTGTCTTTTAATTTAGATTGCTGATTTAAAAATTCTAAAACATTTACGTTTGGATTGGCTTTGTATCCGTTTGAGTTGACTTTTATATCTACATTTCCAGTCATGATTTCGCTATAACCAGGATAACTAAACCAGTACGGATTGGCAACATCAACTTTATTTCCTAAATCTCGATTTCCATAAATCTGACCTTTAGAAGCAATTTCAGACCAGAAAAAAGGCATTAGTTTTTTACGTGCTTCTTTTATGTTAGAATTGCTATATTTTTTATAAATGTAAGCACTGTCTCCCTGATTGAATTTTTTGTCATTGGCAATTGTGGGATCAATGCCTTTAAAAACTTCCTGCCATCTAAAACCATCTGTAGTGATAATAATAATGTTTTCTGTTTTTTGGGCTAAAGATTTACAGCTCAATAAAATTAGCAGAATTAAAATTGCTTTTTTCATTACTTATTAATTTGAAATACAATTCAAAACTAAGTAATTTAATAAAGCAATTTTTACGGTATGACGTAATGTAACTATAATTTAATAGAATTTGAAAATATATGAACTCAAAAATTCTAAATGGGCATTGGTCGCTTTACATTTAGAACTTTTACAAAATCCCTCTAGACTTAATTTCTAAATATTTATTAATGGCGTCAAGCGTAAGATTTTCAGGTTGTGTTAAGACAGAATGGATTCCGTATTTCTTCAATTCGTTTACGATTAAACGTTTTTCAAACATGAATTTTTCGGCAATTACTTTATCATAAACTTCCTGAATTGTAGTGGTTTTTTTGTTGATGATACCGTTTAATTCTGTATTGCTAAAGAAAACTACAACCAATAAATGGCTTTTGGCAATTCCTTTTAAATAAGGTAATTGACGATTTAAACCGTCCATGGTTTCAAAATTGGTGTACAAAATTATTAAACTTCTCTGATTGATGTTTTTCTTAATGTCAACATACAATCTGCTGTAATCACTTTCGAAGAAATCGGTTTTTACATTGTACAAAGTTTCTAGGATTTTCTGCATTTGCGAACCTCTTCTTTCGGCAAAAACTCTGTTTTCTACTTTTTTAGAAAAAGAAAAAAGTCCTGCTTTATCTTGTTTTTTCAGAATGACATTGGATAAAACCAAAGCCGAATTAATCGCATAATCCAATAAACTTAATCCGTCAAAAGGCATTTGCATAACGCGTCCTTTATCAATTGCCATATAAACGGATTGTGATTTTTCGTCTTGAAACTGATTGACCATCAATGAATTTCTTTTGGCAGTTGCTTTCCAGTTTAAAGTTCGCAAATCGTCGCCTTGAACATATTCTTTAATCTGTTCAAACTCCATTGTATGACCGATTCGGCGTATTTTTTTGATTCCGTATTGAAATAAGTTATTCGAAAAAGCAATCAAATCGTATTTTCTTAACTGAATATAAGAAGGGTAGGTCGGAACCATTTGATCTTTATCAAAAATAAATCTTCTGGAAATGAGTCTTAATGGAGATGAAACATAAATGTTTAGAGAACCAAAATGGTATTCTCCGCGTTCTGTCGGGCGAAGATCATAACCAATTTCTTTTTGTGTCGTAGCTTTTATTGTTTTTACAATTTTGAAATCTCGAACCTGAAATTGAAACGGAATCTCATCAATAATTTTAACCGATACGGGAAAAGTATAATGGTTTTTTAAATTAATTTTTATCGGATTTAAATCCCCGTTTGATAATTTTTCGGGCGTAATTCTTTCAGCTTCAAGACCTGTTCTTGCCACATACAAAAGCAAAATATCAAGTCCTAAAAAAGTAATTAAACCTAAAACGAGTAGCCAAACAGCATTATACATATTCGGAAAAATAAAAGCGCAGACAAACAATCCTATAATGCCAATGAGCATATAGAAAAAGAAATTGTTCAGATATAGACTTTTTATGAATTTCAAGTTTTCTCGGTTTTATGTTTTTCTAATAAATTTTAGTGAAGTCATCAAAATCGAAGCCTTCTAAAGAAGCTATTTTCCAAACTCCGTTTTCTTTAATGGTTTTCACTTTGTATTTAAAATCGCCCTTCCACGACCAAGTCCAATCAAAAGAAGCTTTATCGTTTTCAATTTTTAAATGATTAATCGTCATAGTTTTCCAAAAATTTTCTGGATTGTCTTGACAATTGCACCACGGATTGGCATCATTTCCAAAAGGAGGCAAATCTCCCTCAAGCCATTCTATTTTTTTAGTTTTAAGATTAGAATCGATTCGTAAAGCGATTTTATTGTAATTGTCTAAAAACTGTTGCGAAAAGAAATTGGTTTTCTTAAGTTCCTCCAATCTTTTTTTATGGGAGTTTAAATCTAAGCCAATGTATTTATCTCCTTTTTTGTTTGCAATAGGATTGAAATCATTATTGCTATTTTTAGTTTCTACCCATTCGTACAATTTCTTAACTAAAGTTTCAATTTCCTGTTTGTCATTTTTGAAATAAAAAGAATCTTTGTTGTCTTTTAAAAAAGCAGCATTTGATGTCTGAAAAACAGTCAACAATAGTAGAGAGAATAATATAAGAAGTTTAGACGGTTTCAATTTTTTATAGTTTTTATTGTTTGCTTCGCCAATTCGGCTAAAGCCTTGTGTCAAGTTTCAAGTTTCAGGTTTTGCTCTTCTTTGTCAGGCTGAGCGGAGTCGAAGCCCTTTGCGCCCTTCGACTCCGCTCAGGGTGACAATTGCAATGTGAAAGTTTCGGGTTTCAGGTTTTGCTCTTCTTTGTCAGGCTGAGCGGAGTCGAAGTCCTTTACATTTTCCACCATTAACCATTTACAATTCACAATTAATAATTATCTCGGTATTTCTACCGTTTCAATAATCTGTTTAATGATTTCAGAACTTGTAATACCTTCCATTTCACGTTCTGGTGCAACAATTACACGGTGCTGTAAAACTGGAATTGCAGCTTCTTTTATGTCTTCTGGCGTTACGAAATCACGTCCGCGGATTGCGGCAAAACCTTTCGATGCATTCAAAATTGCGATAGAAGCACGAGGAGAAGCTCCTAAATATAAAAAGGCATTTTCGCGCGTATTTACTACAATTCGAGCAATGTATTCCAACAAGTTTTGCTCTACTCTAATTTGTTTTACTAAACCTTGATATTCTTTAATTTCTTCGGCAGAAAGTATAGTTTGAATCGCATCCAGTTTTCCGTGATCTTGCAACGAATGTTCTCTCTGAATGATTAAAATTTCTTCATTCAATTTCGGATAATCAATTGTAATTTTAAAAAGAAAACGGTCCAATTGCGCTTCTGGCAAACGATAAGTTCCTTCTTGTTCTATAGGATTTTGAGTTGCAATTACTAAAAACGGAGCTTCCAATTGATAAGCAGAACCATCAATTGTAATCTGGCGCTCTTCCATTACTTCAAAAAGTGCAGCTTGTGTTTTTGCAGGAGCACGGTTAATTTCATCAATTAAAATCAGATTAGAGAAAATTGGCCCTTTTTTGAATTCAAACTCTGAGTTTTTCAGATTGAAAATAGAAGTTCCTAAAATATCTGAAGGCATTAAATCGGGTGTAAACTGGATTCTGCTGAAACCGATATTTAAAGTTTTAGCCAATAATTTTGCCGTAATTGTTTTGGCAACTCCAGGAACACCTTCTAAAAGTACGTGACCGTTTGACAAAATAGCAACCAAAAGCTGATCTACCATTTTGTGCTGTCCTACGATTACGGTTTCGATCTCTTTTTTGATCGTATTTACGTGATCTAAAAGAGGTCCTAAATTAATTCTTGTCTCAAAATTCACATTTTCATTTGTGATTTCGCTTGATGTTGTATTGATATCGTCCATAATTGGTATGTTTTTTATTTTTTTGCCACAGATTAAAGTGATTAGCACTGATTAAATAGTTTTAATAAAAAAATCATTTTTAATCCTTTTAATCTGTGGCTAAATATTTCTGGTTAATGTAAAATCTTTTCTATTGCTGTATTTATTTTAATCAAATCTTCTTCTAGACTTCCGTGATAACTATTTCTGTGATCGTTGATTAACTGAACCACATCGCGAATATCTTTTTCGTCTTTTCCTGTTTTATAATGCAATTTCATTATGAAATCGTCATCAAGTTTGCTGGTGTCAAGCAGATAATCGGTTCTGATTTTTTCTAAAAAGTAAATAATCTTTTTATCAATAATATTGGTATGATCACCTTCCTGATAATATAAATTTCCAATTGTTTTTGTAAAATCAACAGTTAGGTTCTGCAATGGTTTTATAATCGGAACAATTCGCTGTTTGCGTTTCGCATTAAAAATCATAAAAATAAGAATTCCAATTAAACCTAAATACCAAGCCGATTTTAAAGCGGGCTGACTCCAGATATAACGCATCGGAGAGCTTGAAATTCTTTTATCGTTTAAAGTTTTATTATACCAAAACACATTTCCTTTCGGAATATAAGACAGAACGTTTTCTGCATATTGATAATAATCTTTTTTCAGCAGATTGTAATTGGTAAAGGCCACTGGTTGCGTATGCAGATACAAATAGCCATTTTTATAAGGAACTTCAATAAAGTTGATTTGCTTTTCCTTTTTACGGTTCATTTGGTATCCCAAAACCTTTGTGTTTAAAGTGTCTATTTTAGAAAAATAATCGCTTAATCCAGTATTAAAAGTATATTTTTTTGCGCTTACTTTTTTGTTAGCCATCCAAACTGAAATGCTGTCATTGGGCATAAAATCGGTTTTCAGTTCTATTTTCAAAGAATCTAGCAATACTTTCGGAAACACTTTCATACTCAAAAAAGCATTATTTCCGTGAGAAACAAAATTTAGGATTTCTCGCATTGACCCTTCATCTATGTTATTGACTTCAGAAATATTCATAAAGGATCCTTTGATTTTATAGGATTCTGCATTCTCGCTAGAATTATATTGAGAATCCAAATATTCATAAGGCGTCTGCGTCGAAATTCTTTCTACTTTCTGTTTAAAAAGACCATCCGCTTCTTGGTCGAAAACGTACAATCCAAACGGAATTTTATCTTCAACAGAATACGTTGGAGTCCAATCAATAGGTTTTGGCTGTCCTTTGTCTACGAGCAATGTTATTCCGAAAATTAGAACCAGAATAGCAATGTATATTTTAACTTTATTATCCATTGCCAAAGGTTTTTAGTGCTTTTTTAAATCTGTTTTCTGTCTTTCTGAATGTTGCATCATCAATTTCAAATTCACCATACCAAATATAATTGTACAGATAAGAAAGATAAGTAAACTCTTCTTTATGAGCAGGATTCTGCAATTCGTACAAATAATCGGAATTGGTTTTTTCGATATCCCATTCAATATAATGATGCTGGGCCATTATTTTCAAAAGCCATAAATAATAATATCGAACGGCAATCCTCTTTTCGCCAGCTTCGATACTTTCTTTAATAAGTTTTTCAAAATCTAAAAGATGGATATTTTTTTCGGCATCAGAATAAAACAAAGCTCTTTTGTCGGCATTCTTTCCAAAAATCCACATTCCTTCTCGTTTGATTAATGCCTTGACAATAAAGTATATTAAAAGTATAACAACTAGAACGGCAATTATTCTAAACAAAATTGAAATAAAGTTTAGAGATGATTTTACACTTCCGAAATTAAACAAATTGGCAATTTGTCTAGCGAGCCAATGCTTAAAATGATCCCACCAGCTTTTTTCAGGTTCTTTATATTCGTAAACAAAGTCCTTATCGGTATATTTTTTCTTGAAATCCTTTTCAAAATGTCTGGCTTCTACAGCTTCAGAATCTACCTTGATATCTTTTTCGGTATACTTAATTCCAACAATTTTTGGAGGATCTTCTTCAACCAGAGTATCTTGAGCATAGGACGGGCTCAGAGAGAAAAGAAAATATAAAATAATAACAAACCTATTCATTTGTAGTATCTCCAATTAAATCAATTGATTTCGATTCTTGTTTGTCTCCTGACTCTAAACTATAATAAATCATTCCCTGATTCACGATAATAATGTTGTTAAAAATGTTACCAAGAACAATTAGCACAATTACGACAATCGTTATAAAGCCTATCAATAAAGGCGAAGATTCTATAGAATTTGTATGGTTTGAAGCAGAATTGCCAATTAAATAGGCTAAAGCGATAAACATACCCACAAAGTATAAACACATTGTTATGGCAAACTGAACAAACTGCATTATCATCATAATAATAAAAGTTGTTCCAATTGTATTCCAAAAATCTAATTTTATTAAATCGTAAGCGTGTTTTAGAGATTCAAAAAAGCGTTTTTCTTCTGTCAGATAACTGTAAAAATGCAGGTTTAAAAACGTGAACAACGCTGGTAATGCGATCATTATCAGTGGAATTCCGATAATAATAAAGCACAGAAAAAATAAGATGATTAAGGCAATTATTAAAACCGGAAAAACTAAAAACAAATAGCCAATACTGAATTTTATTAATTTAAAAAGAACTTTAAAAAAACTCGCCGAGAGATCATTCGTTTCAAGATCTTCTTTGCCAGTAGCGATTAATTTTAAATATAAAACCGGATAGGCATAATTAAACAATGACATGATAAAGAATAAAAAAACGCAGATAAATATCAATGCAACGACTAATCCTTCATTATGATTAAAGTATTCAAGAAGATCGCTTTTTAATTGATTGTTTTCAAGACCAGACTCTTGGATATGTTCAAAATTGACTTTAAGCAGTGTATAAATTACTATTGCAAAAAGAAGTAAAAATGCTCCATTTGCAATAAAAAATATCTTGAAAAAGTTCTTTCCGTAATTTTTGAAAAAAGTAAAAGTGTCGCCTAGATTATCACCTAATTGTCTTTTTCTGTAAAGCTCGAACATTATAAATGAATTGGTTTTGAAGTTATTTTTTTGTGTACAATGAAAGGGTATATCAAGTAGTAAAATGAAATTATTGCCAATGTCAATAAGATAATAAAACTGCTTAGCCAATTAGGCATATCAATAGAATATCGTGTAATAAAACCTTCTAAAAATCCTGCACTTATGGTGAAAGGAAAAGTGCTTAAGAATATTTTAAAGCTGTTTTTGAAACCGATTTTAAAAGAATTTAATCTAGAAAAAGTCTTAGGAAATAGGATAGAAGCCCCTAAAATAAATCCAGCTGTAGTCTCTATGACGATGGCGAAAATTTCCATAGAACCGTGAATCCAGATGCCTCTAACGCTTTTCCAGAAAACGCCTTGTTCGTAGAAAAAATACTGAAAAGAACCGAGCATAATACAGTTTTGAAGAAAAACATTAAAAGTTCCGATTCCTGCAAAAATTCCGTAGAAATAACATCTGGCACCGACAAAAAGATTATTGACGGTAATGCCAATAAAACTTCCCCAATTGCTGCCTGAACCATATACGGCCATCGGATTGCCTTTTTTGATGTTTTCTAAAGTCATATTTACATAATCGTCGCCTAAAATGAGGCGCACAAAATCACGATCATAACGAGCGGAAAGAACTCCGATAGAAACGGTGACAAAAAATAAAACAAATGCATAAACCAAATACCTTCTGTACTCGTAAACCAATAAAGGAACTTCGATTTTAAAGAAATCTACAAGCCGATTCTGATCGGTGCGTTTGGTTTTGTAAATTTTTTGATAAATCTGAGAGGCAAGATGATTGAGATACACAACCGTTTTACTTTTAGGATAATACGTTTGAGCATACGACAAATCATTCATCATTTGAATGTACAAATTAGCTAATTCATCAGGATTTTTTTTAGCTTTACCAAAAATTGCCAGCTCAAACTCGAGCCATTTTTCTCTGTTTTGTTTTATAAAGGCGATTTCTCTCATGGTAGGCTAAAATATGAAATATGTCAGAATTATCTATTAACACGACACAAAATGTCAAAATAAATTTTATCGCTGCTTCTGTAGGCGAAAGGTTAGGTGCTTTTTTTATCGATTTGTTCATTGTAATTTGTTATATAACAGCGCTTTCGATAGTACTTTTTGACTGGTTGCAGCTCGATAGATTGATGGTTAATTTGGACGGCTGGTCGCGCGGTGCGATTTTTTTATTATTGTATTCTCCCGTTATAGTTTATTCGTTGGTTTTAGAAAGTGTTTTTGAAGGACAGTCGCTTGGCAAAAAATTACTGAAAATTAAAGTGGTTAAAATTGACGGTTATCAGGCAGGCTTTGGAGACTATTTAATTCGCTGGTTTTTTAGAGTAATTGACTTTTTTACTTTTTTCGGACTTCCAGGACTTATCTCAGTTATTACGACCCAGAAATCACAACGATTGGGAGATATGGCGGCAGGTACTGCAGTGATTACTTTAAAAAATAAAATCAACATTAGCCATACTATTCTCGAAGATATTGGCGAATCGTATGTGCCAACGTATCCTTTGGTGATAAAGCTTTCAGATAATGATATGCGTATTATTAAAGAAACTTATCAAAAAGCGGCTGCTAAAAACGATCATGAGATTATTTACAAACTCGTTGCTAAAATTGAAAGCGTAACAGGAATTAAAAATCAATCTGGAAACAACAGTGATTTTATCAGAGTAATTCTAAAAGACTACAATTTTTACACGCAAAACATGTAATTTTTTTATTTGAAGAATTCTTGAATTTTTTTGGTTTTTACTGATAATTTTTTAAAATTTCTTCGTAAATTTATATATAGATAATTAATTCATAAATTTCCAAACAAATGAAAATTGTAAAGCCTTTTCTCGTATTACTAGTACTATTGTCTGCTTTTGTGAGTTTTGCCCAAAGCGGAAAAAAATTAGATAAAATTATAAAAAGAGATTATCAGATTATTGAATGTACGGTTTTAAAAATGTCTGATAAAACAGTAGAATATTCACTTCCAGGTGAGACCGTTCAGATTTCGCTAGACGTTTCTCAGATTGCCAAAATTGATTTTGCAAGCGGAAGATCGCAAACCTTTGATGTTTCTCCAAGTGCAAACAGTACGACTCAAAGTTCGCCATCTCAAAATATAGTAAGTGCAGATAAACAGCATAATACAATTGCAGTATTGCCAATACCGTATGTCAATGCAGATAATCAGCAAGGTTCTGAAGATATGGCAAAATTTGCTCAAAACGATTTATACAACAAATTGTTGGATAAATCTTCGAACATTTTTCCGTTAACGGTTCAAGATTTAAGAACAACAAATAGTTTGTTGCACAAAGCTGGAATTGACCACAATAATATTGACGAAACGCCAATTGAGGATCTAGAAAAAATATTAGGAGTTGATAACATTGTTGCTGCTAAAGTTTCATACACAATTGGAACAGGAACTACAGCTACGACTTATAATAGTGGAAATGCAAAAGTGAGCAATAACAATAAAAAAGTTACTACAAACGACATTTCTACAACCACGGCAAACAACCAAACGTATTACTACTATACAGTTTATTTCGATATGTATAGAAATACAGATAAAATCTACTCGCAAACTCGTAAACCTTTGCTGGCAGTAAAAGATGGTTGGATGGATTCTATTTCTTATTTATTAAAAAGAAGTCCGATTTACGTGAAAAAATAAGAAATGTTTTATGCGTATGAGTTATTAAGATTATTCGGCACAACTTTGTAACTTTGCCTCTTTACATCTATGTAACTCAAAAAAAATGTTTCACTTACTTGATATTATTGGGACAATGGCGTTTGCAATGTCAGGCGCCTTGACTGCAATGCACAAAAAACTAGATCCTTTTGGGGTTTTTATCATTGCATTTGTAACTGCCGTTGGTGGCGGAACACTTCGCGATGTCTTAATTGGAAGAACTCCCGTGGGCTGGATGCGCGACATGCAATACGTGTATGTGATCATTTTAGGATTTTTTCTAGCAATTCTTTTTAGAAAAAGTTTCGATAAGCTTCGAACTTCATTGTTTCTTTTTGATACAATTGGGCTCGGAGTTTTTACTTTAATTGGTCTTGAACGAGGGCTTATAACTGGCCTTCATCCAGCAATTTGTATTGCATTGGGAACCATGACAGCTTGTTTTGGAGGTGTAATTCGTGATATTTTGTGCAACGAAATTCCAAACGTTTTTAGAGAAGAAATTTATGCCACCATCTGTATTTTTGGCGGAATGGTGTTTTTTGGACTGCGAAAACTAAATTTAAACGACGACATTTTGTATTTAGTTACTTCGCTTGTAATTATTGTGATTAGATTAATGGCAGTTAAGTATAAATGGCATTTAAAAGCGTTTGATCATAAATAGACATGAAATACACTATAAAAAAGTATTCTCAAGAAGATTATTCAATCTGGAACGATTTTGTCGCCCAATCGAAAAATGCCACGTTTTTATTTCATCGCGATTTTATGGAATATCACAAAGATCGTTTTGACGATTTTTCGCTTTTGGTTTATGAAGATGAAAAACTGCGTGCTACTCTTCCTGCCAATAAAAAAGGAAATGCGGTTTATTCGCATCAAGGTCTTACATACGGAGGATTGGTTTATTTGCCGAAATTGAAAGCAGAAAAGGTTGAATCCATTTTAGATGAAATTTTGCTTTTTTTGAAAGAAAACCAAGTCGATACTTTTTATTACAAACCAGTTCCGAATTTTTATTTTTCTGAAGGAAACGCAGCAATGGACTTTTTTCTCTTGAAAAGAGGAGCAGTTTTAGAACGAAAAGAAATGAATTTGGCAGTTAATCTGCAAGCTCCTTTAAAGATCTCTAAAAGCAAAATGAAGCATTTTAGAAGAATTGAAAATCTAGATTTAGATATTTTTGAAGAAGAAGATTTTGATCCATTTTGGGAAAAAATTCTTGAGCCAAGATTAGAAGAAAAATTTAATGTAAAGCCAGTGCATTCCAAAGAAGAAATGGCACTTTTGAAATCTAAATTTCCGAAAAACATCAGACAATATTCTGCTTACAGAAATGACGAAATTATAGCAGGAATAACGATTTTTGAAACCAAAAATGTCGTAAAATCGCAATACGGTGCCACTTCAAAAACAGGAGAAGAATTTAGAGCACTAGATTTTTTATTCATTAATCTGATTCATAAATACAAACGAAAAGGAAAGCATTTCTTTGATATGGGAATTGTGGGTGAAGAAAATGAATTGGGCTATAATCAGGGGCTTTTAGCACAGAAAGAAGAATTAGGCTGTACTGTTTATAATCAAGACTTTTATAAAATACAAATAAAGTGATATCATTCTTAGACCTAAAAAAAGTAAACGAACCGTATGAAACTGCCTTTCAAGAAAAATTGAAATCGGTTTTAGAAAACGGCTGGTATATTTTAGGAAAAGAAGTGGAGACATTTGAAAAAGCTTTTGCCGAATATTGCCAATCAAAATATTGTATTGGAGTCGGAAATGGTTTTGATGCATTGGTCCTTATTCTTAAAGGCTATATCGAACTCGGAAAACTTAAAAAAGGCGATGAGGTTATTGTTCCTGCCAATACTTATATTGCAAGTATTCTAGCCATTTTACAAGCTGATTTAGTTCCTGTTTTAATTGAGCCAAGATTGGAAACGTACAATATAAATCCAGAATTAATTCCTGAAAAAATTACTTCAAAAACAAAAGCCATTTTAGCTGTTCATTTATACGGACAATTGGCTGAAATGGATAAAATCATTGAAATTGCAAATAAAAACAATCTTTTAATAATTGAAGATGCTGCACAATCTCACGGTGCAGAAAAAAATCTAAAATCTAAAATCTACAATCTAAAATCTGCAGTCGCTTACAGTTTCTACCCAGGAAAAAATCTAGGTTGTTTAGGCGACGGCGGAGCAATTACAACAAATGACGAAGCATTAGCAAAAGTCCTTTTTTCGCTTCGTAATTATGGTTCAGAGAAAAAATATCATAATGAATTTGTTGGTGTAAACTCAAGACTAGACGAATTGCAGGCTGGATTTTTAAATCTAAAATTAGCAAATTTAGATTCGGATAATCAAAAGCGAAGAGCTATTGCAAAACGATATTTATCAGAAATTAAAAATGATAAGATAGTGCTTCCGTTTTGGGATTTTTCTAATAATCATGTTTTTCATCTGTTTGTAATTCGAACAGAAAATAGAGAAAAGCTACAAGAGTATTTGGCTCAAAACAATATTCAAACGGTAATTCATTATCCGATTCCTCCGCATCAGCAAAAAGCTTTTTCGCAATGGAATAATTTGTCGTTTCCAATAACTGAAAAGATTCATAATGAGGTTTTAAGCTTGCCTATAAGTCCTGTTTTGGCAGAATCTGAAGTGGATTGTATTATTGAAATTTTAAACCAATACTAATTTGAGTATTTATAGAAAAATAATTCAAACGAATTTGTTTAAGATTACTTCTTTAAACAGTTTAAGCGTTGCTTTAAAAATCGGAATTGGATTAATTACTTCAAAAATATTAGCAATTTTTGTTGGGCCAAGCGGAATGGCTCTAGTTGGAAATCTTCGCAATTTTTTGACTTCATTGGAAAATATAACCACTTTAGGTTTTCAAAATGGAATTGTAAAATACACTGCTGAAAGCGAAAAAAGTAAAATTGAACTTCAAAAAATAATTTCGACCGTTTTTATTGCTTTAGAAGGAGTTGCGATTCTCTTAAGCATCATTCTGTTTTGTTCAGCTTCTTATTGGAATGAAAAAATCTTTGGAGATAATACAGAATATTTAATTGTTTTTAAAGTCTTATCGTTTGTCTTGCCGACTTACGGACTTTCTATTTTTTTTGTTGCTGTAGTCAATGGTTTAGGCAAGTTTAAAAAAGTAATCAGTATTAATATTATTGGAAACATTGTGGGGCTGTTGACTTCTGTTTTTCTGATAATTCAATTCAAAACCATTGGAGCTTTAATGGCTATTATAATTGCGCCAACATTGCTGTTTTTTATCACGCTTTATTTAGTTCAAAAAGAGATTCAGATTTTTCAATTTATAAAATTAGATGTCTTCGATTTCAAAGTTTTGAGAAATCTTTCGGCTTATTCTTTAATGACACTGGTTTCGTCTGTTTTCGGTCCTTTTGTATTTCTTGCAATTCGAAATAATATTATTCAGGATTTAGGAATAGAACAAGCTGGATATTGGGAAACCATAACGCGTATTTCGAGCTATTATTTGATGTTTATCAGTGCAATTTTGAGCGTTTATTTTCTGCCAAAATTATCCAAAGCCCAAAATAATCAGGAAACCAAAAGTGTTTTTTTACAATACTATAAATATATTTTACCAGTTTTTGTACTTGCTTTGGTAATACTTTATTTCACCCGCTTTTTTGTTATTCAATTGCTTTTTACAAAAGAATTTTTACCTGTAACCGATTTGTTTTTTTGGCAGCTTTTGGGTGATGTTTTTAAAGTTTGCGCTTTAATTTTGGGGTATCAGTTTTTCGCAAAAAGAAAGACTTTGATGTTTATTTTAACCGAATTATTTTCTTTATCAGTTCTTTATTTCTCTAGTTTGTATTTTATAAAAGAATTTCAAATTGAAGGTGTTGTTATGGCTTATGCCTTTGAAAATTTAATCTATCTACTTATATTAGTTTTTTACTTTAGAAAGAAATTATTTTAAAAAAAGCGCAGTTTTATTTCAAGAGGGATATATTTTATAAATAACCAAAAATCTAAGGTTCTGTAGGCTTTTTCCATTTCAAAATGTAGTCTTTTCATCAGCGCCTTATTCTCTTCTTGTGTTTTATTTAATGCAATTGCTTTTTTTATAACTAAATAGGATGAATAGTTTATTTTTCTGGTTCGCGAATTAAATTTTTTATAAAATTGATTGCCCAAAGAGGAACCAACTTCTCTTTTTTGAACTAAAATGGAATCAATGAATTCAAAATTATAATTTCTGGAAGCTCTAATCCAAAAGTCCAAATCTTCATAAGCAAGATTTTCGTCGTAACCATTAAGCTGTTCCAAAACGTCTCGTTTCATCATTGAGGAGACAGAACAAATCATGCTGCTTTGGTTTAACATTGCTAAATAAATATCTCCTGAAGCTGGTTTTTTTATCGTTTTTTTTTCGGTGTCAACATCATAATAATAACGAATATGATCGTTGTTTTCTGAAATTACTTCGGCATTTCCGTAAACTACTGCAAGATTTTTTTTATTGGAACTTAAGAAAGTATTCACTTGTTTTTCAATACAGTCCTTCAATAAAATATCATCAGCAGCTAAATCTATTATATATTCTCCTTTTGCAAATTGAAATGCTTTATTAAATGTTTTAGTATTTCCTAAGTTAATTTTGCTTGAAATAAACTGAACTGTTGGATACTCTTTAAGCCAATCTACGATAACTTTTTTAGAATCATCATTGCTGCAGTCGTCTGCAACAATAAGTTCAATGTTTTGATAGCTTTGGTTTAGTACCGAATTTAATGCTTCAACTACAAACTTTTCATGATTGTAACATAAACAGATAACAGAGACTAAAGGTAGGTTTTGCATAAAAAGAATTGCGGTTTGAAACATCCAAAATTAATGAATATTGTAAAGGTTTTATAAAAATTAAATGACAAACTATATTTAGTATTTCTATATTTGTTTTACTATGAAAAATGAGGCAAATAGCTTTTTTGAAGAAGATGACATCGAAATTTTAATTTCTACAATGAATCGAGATTCATTAGATTTTTTGATTCCTATGTTTCCTTATTCGCATTTTTCTAATTTTTCAATTTTAATTGTAAATCAAACCCAAAAAGAGAAAATTTTAACTTCAGATTTTTCTAATATAAGAGTTATAAATTCCTTCGAAAAAGGTCTGGCAAAAAGCCGAAATTTAGCTTTTGAAAATGCTATCGGAAAAATTCTAGTCGTTGCTGATGATGATGTTATATATCAAGAAGGATTTACCGCCAAAATAGTCGATGCTTATAATAGATTTCCTAAAGCTGCAGTAATAAATTTTTCAATGATAAATTCTAACGGAGATATAATTAAAAAATATGCTTCTTGCACTAAAACTAATTTGAGTATTTTCGATATACTGAATACAAGTTCAATAGAAATGACTTTAAATAAAAAGCGTATTGACGAAACTAAAATACGATTTGATGAAAACTTTGGTTTAGGTGCAGTTTTCGAAATGGGTGAAGAAGCCATTTTTTTATCAGATTTGAAAGCAAACCAGAAACAGCTTGTGTTTGAACCTCAGTTAATTGTGATTCATGAAAATCAGACTTCTTCAGAAAAGAAAAGTCTGGTTGATAAATATTACATACAAGGCGCTCTGTTTTCGAGAATGTTTAAGACGAAATATATTTTCTGGCTGTATCTCAAACTGTTTTTTGATTTAAAACAGAAAAAAATAAAATTTGAAAACATAAAGACTGTTTTAGAAAGTGCAAAAAAAGGACATATAAAATTTGAACAAATTCAAAATGGAAATAAATAATAATAGAATTCAAATTATCCCAATCCCTAAAATTGAGGAGCGAAGAGGAAATTTATCTGTAATTGAAAATGATACTATTCCTTTTGATATAAAGAGGGTTTATTATTTATATGATGTTCCAACGGGATCGGAGCGAGGAGGACATGCGCATAAAGATTTGCAACAGTTTCTAGTAGCTTTAAGCGGTAGTTTTGATGTGGTTATAAATGATGGAAAAGAGGAAACAATTATTACCTTAAATAAACCATACGAAGGTCTCTTGATTAAATCTGGAATTTGGAGAGAACTTAGAAATTTTTCTTCAGGTTCTATTTGTCTGGTTGTGGCTTCAGAAGTCTATATCGAAGAAGATTATATTCGGGATTTTGATGAATTTGTAAAATATGCTAATCATAGATAGAAAAATCAAACCCAATTCTTTTTAGAGTGTTTTTTGATTTTAAAAATAAGCGAAGAAAAACAGAAGGTATTTTTAATAAAAGCTGAATTTTTAAACTAATATTTTGTGGGGCAACATTTTTTAGATAAAAACTTGCTTTTTCTTTATTCTCAAAAATATAATAGCGCAGGCCATATTCAATTCGGTATAAATCGAGAAAGCTCTTAAGAGATGGATTTTCTTTTTCTGAAAGTTTGAATTGTTCAAAATCCATTAACTTCATTGAGTTTACATGATTTTTGGTAACACTATTTGGAATGTTGAAATTGTAAATTGCTGTTGTTTTATTTGTGAGAGCAACAGTATGTTCTATGCCAATTTTAGTCCATAACTCTAAATCTTGGCCATTTGTAACTCCTGGAGTAAATCCTTCAAATTTTTGTAATATTTCTTTTGGAATTGCCAGAGATGAAGTCCATGTGATTCTAAAAGGTTTGTTTGAGAAAAAATAATCAGGAACAATTCCTCTAAATAATTGATCAATTCCATTATAAACAGGAATTTGAAAGTGTTTTTTTGAAATTCTGATTTTGTGGCGTGAACAATAAATGCCACACTCAGGAAAATCATAATATAAATTGGCTAATTCCTGTAAATGATCCGGAAACCAAAAATCGTCTGCATCCATAAATGCAATCAATTTCCCTTTTGATTTTTCTATCCCGAGATTTCGTGCAACTGAAACGCCTTGATTTTCTTGATTGTAAACTTGTATTCTGTCATCATTAAAACCGCGTACTAAAGCTTCGCCATTGTCAGTGGAACCATCGTTTATTACAATGATTTCATAATCAATAAAAGTCTGACTTAGAATACTTTTAATTGTGTTTTCGACATGATTTGCCTTATTGAATAAAGGAATGACAACGGAAAAAAAAGCCATAACTATTTATTGTTTTAAATCACAATAATAACCCAGTTTATAAAAATCTAATACATATAAATTAGGATTTTTTGAAGTTAAATTATGAAGTATCTGTTTTTTACTTCTATTATAAATTGATTTTAAAACTCCAGTTAAATGAAGTTTTTTTAAAATTACATAAACCTTAGTTAGCTTAGCGTCTTTAGAATCAATTTTTCCAGAAGAAATTAAGTTGTAGAGATTTCTAACAGCCTTTTCGGTTTTATTGATAAAGTCTACACTATTTTCATCATTGCAATGAATTAGTGAATTTTCAATATGAATAACAGGAACTGAATTTAACTGCAGCTTCTTTATAAAAACAAGGTCTTCATAACCATATTCATTTATGAATTCAGGAAAAGGATATTGCAGAAGAATTTCCCTTTTTAAAAGTAAATTCCAAGTAAAAACAAAATCATACTTGTTTTTAAGTCTTTGACTCAAAGATTTAATTTCTCTTTTTCTGCCATATTTCCATCGAAGTATTTTTTCTTTAGGAGGAATATTGTCAGGGTATTTAACGCCTCCAAAAATTACATCTGGCGTTTTTGATAACAAATCAATATAATTGTTGAGATATGATTTACTTTCTGGAAAGGCATCAGCCTCCATAATCAAAACATAATTATATTTTGATTTAGAGCATAATGAGTTGATGTTTCTGCCTCTTCCTAAATTTTCTTTATTAATGGAAAAAAAGCAGTTTTCTAAAGAATTTATTTGATTGTTTTCGTCAATAAATTTATTGCTAGCATCATCCTGAACAATGATTTCAAAAATAATTCCGCAAGAATTGCATTGCTTTACTAATTCGCTTACAAGCGGTAAAACATCATAATTGTAAACCGGAATTAAAATGGAAAGCATTACACGCTTCTTTGCACTACTTCGAAGATTCTTTCATCTTCACATTTTAATGTTTTAGATGGGAATTTCATCAATAAAGCATAATCGTGAGTTGCCATGATAACGGTTTTACCTGCGGCGTTGATTGCTTTTAGGACTTCCAATACTTCAGAACTCGTTTGCGGATCAAGGTTTCCTGTTGGTTCGTCTGCCAAAATAAACTCTGGGTCGTTAAGCAATGCTCTTGCAATTGCAACACGCTGCTGTTCTCCTCCAGAAAGCTGATGAGGCATTTTGTTTACAAAATCTTTCATGCCTACTTTATCCAACACTTCATCAATTTTGTGCTGCATGGCTTCTTTTTCAACCCATCCTGTAGCTCTCAAAACAAAAAGCATATTGTCTTTTATAGAACGGTCTGGAAGCAGTTTGAAATCCTGAAATACAATTCCGATTTTACGTCTCAAGTACGGAATATCGTTTTCTTTTAAAGTAGCCAAATCAAATTCAACAATATGTCCTTCACCTTCAATTAGCGGTAAATCAGCATATAAAGTTTTTAGGAAACTACTTTTCCCAGAACCTGTTTTCCCGATAATGTAGATAAACTCACCATGCTTAACATCTAAATTAATGTGAGATATAATTTTCCTTCCTTCTTGATATATAGTGACTTCTTTAAGAGACAGTACGGTTTGTGACATAATAAAATTGGTTTGAATGGTAAAAGTAATAAGATAACGCTTGTATTCAAAATAAATTTGACTGATTTCTGAATAAAATTGCTAAAAAGGCAAGAAGCAAAATAACCATATAAGCAATGTAAGAGCGATTTAGTGTCGCATATGTAAAGGTTCTTGCTTATAATAACTTAAATGGCTTAAATTTATTTGTTTTGGAAAGTTTGAGAACCAATAATTTGAACTTTCAGAAAGCGTAAAACAGCATCGGTTTGATAATTTGTTCATAATAAAACCTCAAAACGTTTCGTTATAACCCTTATAAAATGATACATTTGAATACTAAATATTATTAAAATGCGTAAACTTTCCAGGTTCTTTTTATTCCAAATGATCCTTGCTTCGACTATAGCTTCGGCACAAAAATCGGCTATTTATACTTACGAATTAAAGGATTTTGACAAAGCACTGGCTTTATATAACGATAAACAATACGCTTCGGCTCAATTGATTTTTGAAAAAGTAAAATATAATGCGACTAACGAAGAAGTTCAATCAGATTGTGCTTTTTATATTGCTAATTGTGCGATAAGAACCAATAAAGCAAATGCTGATGCTTTGGTAGAAAATTTTGTTAACGACTATCCAACAAGTACGAAACAAAATCAGGCTTATATAGAAGCGGCACAGTTTTTTTTCGAACAAGGAAATTATCCAAAAGCTTTACAGTGGTTTGACAAAGTTGATGAAAGTTACATGAGCAAAGCTGAGTCTGACAAGTTTAACTTCATGAAAGGCTACAGTTATTTTAATGCTAAAAAGAAAAAAGAAGCCACCAATTATTTTAATAAAGTTGTCAATTCTAAAGAATATGGTTCTCAGGCCAAATATTATTTAGGTTTTATGGCTTATGAAGGCGACGATTACAAAGAAGCAACAAAATATTTTGATGAAGTTTCTGGCGAAGAAAAATACAAAGAAAAGTTATCGTATTATCAGGCCGATATGAATTTCAAGTTAGGAAATTTCCAAAAAGCGATTGATTTAGGATTGGTAGCCATGAATAAATCTAACGATATTGAAAAATCGGAACTGAATAAAATTATTGGAGAAAGTTATTTTAACTTAAAACAATACGGAAAAGCAATTCCGTATTTGGAACAATATGCAGGTAAAAAAGGGAAGTGGAATAATACTGATTTTTATCAGTTAGGTTATGCCTATTATGAGCAAAAAGAGTATGAAAAGGCGATTTCTCAATTCAATAAAATTATTGAAGGAAAGGATTTCGTTGCGCAGAATGCTTATTATCATTTAGGGTTAAGTTATTTAAATACGGGTAAAAAGCAAGAAGCTTTAAATGCTTTCAAGAATGCTTCTGAAATGGATTTCAACGCGCAGATTCAAGAAGATGCGGCTTTAAATTATGCTAAATTAAGTTACGATATTGGAAATGCGTATCAGGCCGTTCCAGGCATTTTATTAGATTTCCTTAAAAAATATCCAAACAATTCTAGCCGTGCAGAAGTAGAAAAACTTTTGGTTGATTCTTATATTTCTTCTAAAAACTACAAAGAAGCTTTAGTTTTATTAGAAAAAAATAGAACTGCAGAAAACAAAGCGGCATACCAAAAAGTGCTTTTCTATCGCGGATTGGAATTGTACAACGAAAATAATTACCAAGAAGCGGGTAAAATGTTCAAAAATGCCATAAGCGAACAAAAGACTCCTGAATTTACAGCGCGCGCCACTTTCTGGAAAGCAGAAACAGAATATTTGAACGACGATATGCAAAATGCTTTACTAACTTATAAGCAATTTGCCGGAATGGCAGCAGCTAAGTCTACAGAGGAATATAAAAACATCAATTACAATATTGGTTACACGTATTTTAAACTGAAAGAATACGATCAGGCGGCGAATTCTTTTCAAGCTCAGATTGATAATTCGCCTTCAGACAAAGTTCGTTTAAACGATTCTTATTTGCGTTTAGGAGATTGTCGTTTTGTGACTTCAAAATATAGTGCTGCTAACGAGGCATACGCAAAAGCAATCGCTGCAAAAGGCGTAGATGCTGATTATGCGCAATTCCAAAAAGCACTCTCTTACGGATTCATGTCAAATAATGCGAAGAAAGTCGACGAATTGAATAATTTCCTTCAGATGTACAAAAAATCGTCTTACAGAGATGATGCTTTGTTCGAATTAGGAAATACTTATGTTGCAGAAAAGAAAAATGATCAAGCTTTGAAAACGTATGATCAATTGATTTCAGAATTCCAAAACGGATCTTTTACTTCAAAAGCAATTTTAAAACAAGGTTTGATTTATTACAACTCCGATCGCGATCAGCAGGCTTTAACGAAATTTAAAAAAGTAGCAGCCGAATTTCCAAAAACTCCGGAGGCTTTAGAAGCAGTTGCAACAGCAAGATTAATCTATGTAGATTCAGGAAAAGTAGATGAATATGCAACTTGGGTTCGTACTTTGGATTTTGTTGAGGTTTCAGATGCTGAATTAGATAACGATACTTACGATGCTGCCTTTAAACAATACAGTCAAAACAATAGCAAAGCGGCAATTACAGGTTTTGGAGGTTACGTGAGTAAATTCCCAGCTGGATTACACGCTTTAGAGGCTAATTTCTATTTAGCGCAATTGTATTATGCTGAAGGTTCTGAGACAAAATCGACAGCGAATTATCAATATGTAATCGATCAGCCTAGAAATGAATTTACAGAACAGGCTTTAAATAGATTGGCTCAGATTTACTTAAAAGCAAAAGATTGTGATAAAGCGATTCCAGTTTTAGAACGTCTAGAAAGCGAAGCAGATTATCCGCAGAACAAAACTTTTGCGCAAGCAAACCTAATGAAATGTTATTACGATAAAAAGGATTATGACAATTCGGTTACTGCTGCAGAGAAAGTTTTAGAAAACCCAAAATCTGATGCTGGAGTAAAAGCCGACGCTCAAATCATTGTAGCAAGAGCGGCGATTCAAACAGGAAATGAGGATAAAGCTAAAACAGCGTACGCTAAATTGATGACAACTTCAAAAGGAGAATTAGCTGCAGAAGCTTTGTATTACGATGCGTACTTTAAAACCAAAGAAGGAAAATTTGATGCTTCAAACACCGCGGTTCAAAAATTGGCAAAAAGCTATTCTGCTTATAAATATTATGGAGCAAAAGGTTTAGTGTTGATGGCGAAAAACTTCTACGGATTAAAAGACAGCTATCAGGCGACTTATATTTTGGATAACGTAATCAACAATTTTACAGATTATCCAGATGTTGTCGAGGAAGCGAAAAAAGAATTAGGAGCTATTAAAGCGGAAGAGTCAAAAACAAATTCGTCGATTAATAGATAGAAAAATAGAAGAAAGAGCAAAGAAGCAAGATTTCAATGAAAAGTCTTTTCTCTTGCTTCTTGTCTCTATTCTTTAAAAAAAAAGAAAGAAATGAGTTTACCTTTTTACATAGTTGATGTTTTTGCTGATAAGAAATATGCCGGAAATCAGTTGGCAGTTTTTATGGATGCTGAGAATTTAAGTTCGAAAGAAATGCAGCAGATTGCGCGTGAGATTAATTTTGCGGAAAGCACATTTGTAACCAAACTGGACAAAGAAAACAATAAAGCAGAAATAAGAATTTTTACTCCAGCGCACGAAATGCAATTTGCAGGTCATCCTATCATTGGGACTTCATGGGTTTTGATGAATAAGATTTTTGAAAATTCGCCTAACGAAATAAAATTAGAAGTTCCGATTGGGCCAATTGCAATCAATAAAACCGAAGATTTGATTTGGTTAAAAGCAGCTCAGCCAAAGTTTTGGGATGTTTTTGCAAAAGAAGATTTTCCATCTTTCACTAACTTGACAATTGATGATTTTGATAATCAATATTTAATACAAGAAGTGACTACGGGAAGTGCATTTGTAATTGTTCCGTTAAACAGCAAAAGAGCTTTGGAGAATTTGGTTTTAGATAAAGATAAAACTGATAAATGGTTGAAACAGCATTGTAAAACAGATCACAGAGGACTGTATTTTTATAGTTTTGAAGATTCGAAGCTGACAACTAGAATGTTATGTGTAGAAAATAATCAATTAGTGGAAGATGCAGCAACAGGAAGCGCAAGTACTTGTCTGCAGGCCTATCTTTTAAAATATCATTCTCCAGAAATTGAAGTGACAAACCATCAAGGGGATTACATTGGCCGTCCGTCTGAAATCTATTTTGATGGAAAACTTAGCGGAGATCTGTTTGATATTAAAATAGGGGGAAAAGCTCAATTTGTTGCCAAAGGGGAGTGGGAAGCGTAATTGATTTTAGATTTTAGAATGTAGATTTTAGATTTACGAAAAAAGAAAATAGAATATAGAAAATAGAACAAAGAGTTTGAGTAAAAGAATTGAGATATAGCAAAGGTCTATATTCTATCATCTTTTCTCTATACTCTCAAATAAAAGAAACATGAAATTAAACTGCCGACATAAAATCATCATTTTGTTAGTATTATTTGCTGCTCAGTTTTCGTTTGCACAGGTAAAGAAAAACGAAAGCATCGGAACCGAGACAGTAAATGTTGTAAAACCATATTCGCCGACTATTTCAGATGCTTTTAAAGTAAAAGAAACTCCTTCGCTTGACGATAGCGGAAATCAGCCAAAAGAAGTAATTAAATATAGTATTCTGTCTGTTCCTGTTGCTTCAACTTTTACACCTTCAAAAGGAAAAGCTGAAGGTGTTGAGAAAGCTAAAAAGGAAAGATTGTTTAATAATTACGCAACTTTAGGGCTTGGAAATTACAGCACTTTGAATGGCGAATTATTTGTAAATCAGGATTTGGGCAATAATGATTATGTGGCAGGAATGTTTCGTCATCATTCTTCTCAAGGCGGAATTAAAGATGTAGAATTGAATGATGAATTTTATGATACATCAATAAATGTTGGTTATGGTCAAAACAATAGAGATAATACTTGGGGAGTAGATTTAGGATATCAAAACCAAATTTATAACTGGTACGGACTTCCTTCAGATTTTGGCTCGACAATTCCAGATCAGCGTTATGATTTGGTAAACAGCATTAATCCAGATCACTCTTATAATACAATTTGGGTCGGCGGAAATGCAGAATTTAACGAAAGTATTTTCAGTAAGCTTTCTGCAAAATTCACTCATTTTTCAGATAGTTATTCTTCATCAGAAAACAGATTTTATGTAAAGCCTACTTTTACTGTTGATGTAATGGATCAGGCAATTAAAACCAATGTTATTGTAGATCACGTAAGCGGTTCTTTCAAAAACAATTATTTCCAAGATAATACAGAAGCTTTAAAATATAGTTTTACAAATGTTGGAATCGAACCAAGTTTTGTAATCAATGAAAATGAATGGACATTAGAACTAGGAGCTGGAATTTATTATAGTGCAGATTCTGAAAACAGTGGCAATAAATTTTATTTCTATCCAAAAGTAAATGCTTCATATAGACTGGTTGGCGATTTGATGATTTTCTATACTGGAGTAAATGGAGCTTTAAACCAAAATTCGTATGCCGATTTTGTGACCGAGAATCCGTTTTTGTCTCCGACTTTAAACATGCGTCCGTCAAGTACACAATATAATGTATTTGCAGGTTTGAAAGGGAAATTGGCAAATAACGTAAATTATAACTTGACCGCTTCTTACTTGAATGAAAAAGATAAAGCACTGTTTAAAGCAAATGATTATACAGAAGTAATTACCAACGAAGATTATGCTTTCGGGAACTCATTTGGAGTAGTGTATGAAGATATTAGAACGTTCCGTTTCTACGGAGAATTAAAAGCTGATTTTTCTCAAAATGTAACTTTTGGAATCAACGGAACTTTTAATAGTTATAATACAGACAATGCAGTTGAAGCATGGAATTTGCCATCAATGAAATTAAGTTCGACTTTGGACGTTAATATTACAAAGCAATGGTACGCAGGATTGAATGTGTTTTATGTTGGCGAAAGAAAAGATATGCAGACCAATACTTCTTTAGGGATTGATGCTACGCCAATTACTTTAAAAAGCTATTTTGATGCTAATGCTCATGTTGGATATAAATTTAGCGAGCGTTTGACATTTTTCTTAAAACTGAATAATATCGGAAATCAAGCTTATGAAAAATGGTTGAATTATCCTGTACAAGGATTCCAAGTTTTAGGAGGCGCAAATTATAAATTTGATTTTTAAGACATCTTTGCCATAAAGATACCAGGGCACTAAAACATTTTAAATGAATGTGCCTTTTTTTTCAGCCATGAGCTCATGAATTTTTTGGAGTAGATTCGTGAATTCGTGGCTGTTTTTTTTAATTTTATAAAATGGAATTTATATTACGTCAAGAAAATAAAAATGATTTTGAAAGTGTTTTTCAATTAATAGAAAAAGCTTTTGAAAAGGAAGAATATAGCGATCATAAAGAACAGTTTTTGGTGGAAAGACTGAGAAATTCTGATGCTTTTATTCCAGAATTGTCTATTGTTGCAGAAATTGATAATGAAATTGTTGGCCATATTTTATTTACCAAACTGCAGATAAAAAATGAATCTCAAATCTTTCCGTCATTAGCGCTCGCTCCAGTTTCGGTTTTACCAGAATTTCAAGGAAAAGGAATAGGCTCTAAGCTTATTTTACATGGACATGAAATTGCAAAAAGTTTAGGATACAAATCGGTTATTTTATTAGGGCATCAAGATTATTATCCAAGATTTGGATATGAACTTTGTGAAAAATACAATATCAAAATGCCGTTTGATGTTCCAGCTGAAAACTGTATGGTGATAGCTTTAACAGAAGATGGTTTAAAAGATGTAAATGGAGAAGTGGTTTATCCAAAAGCTTTTTTCGAATAAAATTTGAAAAATCATTCTTAGCGCCTTCGTGCCTTTGTGGCAAAACAAAAAAAACTTTGCACCTTTGCACCTCAGAACCTCAGTACCTTTAAAAAAAATGACTTTCAAAGAAAAAATATATTCTCACTATACTCAAATGGTTCAAGATCGAATTGATGTTTTTAAAGACATGATTTCAGGCTTGACCGAAGATTCAAAAAATGACGCCAAAGGTTCTGCAGGCGATAAGCACGAAACGGCCTTATCAATGATGCATATCGAACAGGAAAAATTGACTAATAAATTAAAGGAAGCTCTTGAACAAAAAGGGATTTTAGATAAAATAGATCCGCTTAAAACAACAGAAAATATTGTTTTAGGCAGTTTAGTAAAAGCAAACGGAATCTATTTATACGTGAGTGTTGCACTTCCAAAAATAGCAATTGACGGAATCAATGTCATTGCGCTTTCTCCGCAATCTCCTTTGGGAAATCATTTAATGGGAAATAAAGCAGGATTTCAATTTGAAATAAATAAGACGCATTATACTATTGAAAGTGTTGAATAAGTCTTTTTTCACTATCAACTTTGACAAAGTTGAATATGTTACCATCTTATCCAATCTTGTCATTCTGAGGAACGAAGAATCTCACTAGTTTGTCGACAAAGATCGGCATTATTCTTTGCGGAGTTTCTAGTGAGATTCTTCGTTCCTCAGAATGACAAACACTGTGTTCTTGCTTAAAATACAATTCCAGCACAACTTTTCTTCTCATCTTTATGAATCTTTCATTTGTAACAGAATAACTCAAAATTTAATTCAAAAAATAAGTTTAAAGTTTCAATTTTCAACCAGTTTTATAGTCAAAATTAAAAATTTCAAGTTTTGAGCTTATTTTTACTTTTAAATTTTACATTTTATATGTAAAAATAAAATTTTTATTTTAAATTGTAATTGAAATTGATATTTATGTTTTTCAATTATAACTAATATCACATCTTTGCCCTATCAAATTAAAATTACAAAATAAAAATATAAAATTATGTGTGGAATTGTATGTGCCTTTGATCTTAAACAAAAAGCTGAAGCTTTAAGACCTCAAGTATTAGAAATGTCAAAAATCATTCGTCACCGTGGACCAGATTGGAGCGGAATTTTCAGTAATGATAAAGCAATTCTTTCTCACGAGCGTTTGGCAATTGTAGATCCAGCGTCAGGAAAACAACCTTTATTTACAGAAGATAAAAAATTGGTTTTGGCTGCAAATGGTGAAATCTACAACCACAGAGACCTTCGTAAACAATTTGCTGGTAAATATAACTTTCAAACTGAAAGTGACTGTGAAGTTATTTTAGCTTTATATAAAGAAAAAGGAGTAAACTTCGTTGATGAATTAAATGGAATCTTTGGATTTGCAATCTACGATGTAGATAAAGACGAGTATTTCGTTGCTCGTGACCATATGGGAATTATTCCATTGTATATTGGTTGGGATCAGCACGGGACTTTCTATGTGGCTTCTGAGTTAAAAGCTTTAGAAGGGTACTGTACGAAAATTGAGTTATTCCCTCCAGGACATTATTTATCAAGCAAAGACGGTGAATTTGTACAATGGTACAAAAGAGACTGGACAGAATATGATGCAGTAAAAGACAACGAAACAAGCATTCCAGAAATCAGAAAAGCCTTGGAAGCTGCGGTTCACAGACAATTAATGAGCGATGTTCCTTATGGAGTTTTACTTTCTGGAGGTTTAGATTCTTCTATTACTTCAGCTGTGGCTAAGAAATTTGCTCAAAAAAGAATTGAGTCAGATGATACTACAGATGCTTGGTATCCGCAATTGCACTCTTTCTCAGTAGGATTAGAAGGTTCTCCAGATTTAGCTGCAGCTAGAAAAGTAGCAGATCATATTGGGACTATTCACCACGAAATTAAATTTACCATTCAAGAAGGATTAGATGCAGTTCGTGATGTAATTTACAACCTTGAAACTTATGATGTAACTACAGTTAGAGCTTCGACTCCAATGTGGTTAATGGCGAGAGTGATCAAATCTATGGGAATCAAAATGGTTCTTTCAGGTGAAGGTGCAGATGAGCTTTTCGGAGGATATTTATATTTCCACAAAGCACCAAACGCTAAAGAATTCCACGAGGAAAACGTTCGTAAATTAGGAAAACTTCATATGTACGACTGTTTACGTGCAAACAAAAGTTTAGCAGCTTGGGGAATTGAAGGTCGAGTGCCATTTTTAGATAAAGAATTTATGGATGTTGCAATGCGCATTAACCCACAAGATAAAATGATCAACAAAGAACACCCAATGGAAAAATGGGTTGTTCGTAAAGCCTTCGAAGATATGCTTCCAGAAAGCGTAGCTTGGAGACAAAAAGAGCAATTCTCTGATGGAGTAGGATACAGCTGGATTGATACTTTAAAAGAAGTGGTAGCTAGAGAAGTTTCAGATGAGCAATTGGCAAACGCGAGATTTAAATTCCCATTGCAAACACCAACTTCAAAAGAAGAATACTACTACCGTTCAATTTTTACAGAACATTTCCCAAGTGATGCAGCGGCATTATGTGTGCCTCAGGAAGCAAGTGTGGCTTGTAGTACAAAAATTGCTTTGGAGTGGGATGAAGCTTTCAAAAACTTAAACGATCCATCAGGAAGAGCAGTAGCAAATGTTCATGATGATGCTTACGTTAAAGCGTAATTAAGAGTTTAATTTTTAGAATTAGTATATATATTGCGGAAAAACGTTCTCTTGTGAGAGCGTTTTTTTGTCTTAACTGTTAAATTAAATAATTAAGACCTCTCTAAAATCTGTTATTTGTAATTATTTAACTTTCTTTTAATATATTTGAAACCCCATAAAAAAACGTTAAATGCTATTGTGTTTTAAGAATTTAATAGCAGAAAGCAAAAATTAATATTTAGTTTTGCTTTGTATGAAAAATTTTAATGATTTTTTAATGTTCAGTTAGCCTAAAAACTGAATATAAAATAAATAAAAATAGAAGTATTATGTCTGGATTATTGGCCGTAATTGGAAAAGGAAAAGACCCGAAACTTGTAAAAGAACTTTCAGAAAGAATGTCTCATCGTGGTCCTGATGAAAGTGATGTTCATATTATGGAAAATGGCAGTATTCTTTGTCATGAAAGTTTATCAATTATCGATCTTAATTCGGGAAGACAGCCAATCCAAGGAACTAATAAGGCTTGGATGGTTCATGATGGAGAAATCTATAATTATCAAGAACTTAAAAATACAGTTTTAAAGCATCATACTTTTAGAACAGCATCAGATTCGGAAGTAATTGTACATCTGTATGAAGAATTTGGATATGATTTTTGCAATAAACTAGATGGAGATTTTGCTTTTGTGGTTATTGACGGAGATAAATATATTGCTGGCCGTGATCCAATTGGGGTAAAACCTTTGTATTATGGTTTGGATGAAAGAGGGCGAATTTATTTTTCGTCAGAAATGAAATCTATTGCAGACCAATGCAAATCGTTTTCTACTTTTCCTCCAGGACATTATTATACGGCAAAAACTGGTTTTGTAAAATACTATCGTCCAGAATACGAAGACCATAAAAATGCAACTCAGCCACTAGATTTAGAGTTAATTCGCGAAAGCTTAATTCAGGCAACACGCAAACGTTTATTGGCCGAAGTGCCTTTGGGTGTTGTGCTGTCAGGAGGTTTAGATACTTCATTAATTTCAGCTATAACTTCCAGATTGCTAAAAGAAAAAGGTGAAAAGTTGCACTCTTTTTCTATTGGATTAGATGCTGATGCTCCAGATAATGTTGTGGCAAGAAAAGCAGCTGCATTTTTGGGGACAGAACATCACGAAATTCATTTTTCTGTAGAAGAAGGAGTGAAAGCCTTAGAGAAAGTAATTTATCATATCGAAACTTACGATATTATTTCGGTTAGATCTGGTGTGCCAATGTATTTGCTTTCTAAAGCTATCGCTGATCAAGGAATAAAAGTAATCTTGTCTGGCGAGGGAGCTGATGAGGTTTTTGGTGGACATTTGTATTTTAGAAATGCGCCTTCAGAAGAAGAATTTCAGGATGAAACGATAGAACGAGTGCAGAAGCTTTTTACAGCCGATTTGCTACGTGCAGATAAAACGACAATGGCAAATGGTTTAGAAGTGCGAATTCCGTTTTTGGATACCGAATTTTTAGATGTTGCCATCCGAATTAAAACAGAAGAAAAACAGCCAAAAACGTATGATGGCGTTGAAAAATACATTTTAAGGAAAGCTTTTGATACAGAAGATCCTTATTTGCCTTCAGAAGTTTTATGGCGTCAGAAAGAGCAATTCTCTGATGGAGTAGGATATAGTTGGGTTGATGAGTTGATCGAATATTGCGCTTCGCAGGTTACTGATGAGCAATTGGCAGGAGCAAGTGTTGAGTTCCCGTATAATTCGCCAACGACTAAAGAAGCGTATTTATACAGATCGATTTTCCATAAATTCTATCCGCAGGTCAGTGCAGCGCAAACTGTTCGAAAATGGATACCAAAATGGCAAGAAAATCTTGATCCAAGTGGAAGGGCAAATGCTGCACACTTAAATGGTAATTTTGAAACTGTAAAAACTACTGTTATTGCCTAAAGGCAAAAAAAACAACTTTGAAAATTCCAAATTCCAATTGGAAACTGATATAAGAAAACCGAAATGCATTAAATGTGTTTCGGTTTTTTAATTTTAATGTAATAGGCAGATTTTAAAATTTTGATTCGGTATTTCAGATTTCAAAATTAGATTTGACATTTAAAATTTTGGGATTTTCAAAAATTTTGAATTTAAATTCATTTTTGGACTTATTTTTAGGTTTTTCAGACGATTGTGTTAATAACTTAGGTGCTTTAAGTTGTAATTTACTGGTTATATAGCTCGCGTTTTTATATATTTGCGTGTTAGACAGTAAATACATTTTTTAGAATAAATTATATGAGCGAAGAAATCAAGAAGAACAATTATTCAGCAGATAGTATTCAGGCATTAGAGGGAATGGAGCACGTAAGAATGCGTCCATCAATGTATATTGGAGATGTAGGGGTTCGAGGACTGCATCATTTAGTTTATGAGGTTGTTGATAACTCTATTGATGAGGCAATGGGAGGGCATTGCGACACCATTAGTGTCTCAATAAACGAAGATGGTTCTGTTACAGTTGAAGATAACGGACGTGGTATTCCAGTTGATTTGCATAAAAAAGAAGGTGTTTCTGCACTTGAGGTTGTAATGACAAAAATTGGTGCCGGAGGTAAATTCGACAAAGATTCATATAAAGTTTCAGGAGGTTTGCACGGGGTTGGTGTTTCTGTAGTAAACGCCCTTTCTGTTCACATGAAATCTACTGTATTTAGAGAAGGTAAAATTTATGAGCAGGAATACGAAAGAGGAAAAGCCTTATATCCTGTAAAACAAATCGGTGAAACAGAGAAAAGAGGTACGCGCCAGACTTTCTTCCCAGACGATACTATTTTTCAGCAGACTACTGAATTTTCATATGATACGCTTTCAGCTCGTATGCGTGAGCTTTCTTTCTTAAATAAAGGAATCACAATTACCTTTACAGATAAGAGAGAAGTTGATGAAAAAGGAGAATTTAGAAGCGAAGTTTTTCATTCAGATGAAGGATTAAAAGAATATATCCGTTATTTAGATGGAAACCGTGAGCCGATTATTTCTCACGTAATCAGCATGGATCACGAAAAAGGTGAAATTCCAGTTGAGGTTGCTTTGATCTATAATACAAGTTATACTGAGAATATTTTTTCTTATGTAAACAATATCAATACGCACGAAGGAGGAACGCATTTGCAAGGTTTTAGAAGTGGTTTGACAAGAACGCTTAAAAAATATGCCGATGCTTCTGGGATGTTGGATAAATTGAAATTCGAAATCTCAGGAGATGATTTCCGTGAAGGATTAACAGCTATTATTTCGGTAAAAGTTGCTGAGCCTCAATTTGAGGGACAAACTAAAACTAAACTTGGAAACAGAGAGGTGGTTTCTCCAGTTTCTCAAGCAGTTGGAGAAATGCTGGAGAATTATTTGGAGGAAAATCCAAATGATGCAAAAGTAATTATCCAAAAAGTAATCTTAGCGGCTCAGGCACGTCACGCAGCCAAAAAAGCGCGTGAAATGGTACAGCGTAAAACCGTTATGGGTGGCGGTGGATTGCCAGGAAAATTATCAGATTGCTCAGAGCAAGATCCAGCAAGATGTGAAGTTTACCTTGTCGAGGGAGATTCGGCTGGTGGAACAGCAAAACAAGGACGTGATCGTAACTTTCAAGCGATTCTGCCATTACGAGGTAAAATCTTGAACGTTGAGAAAGCGATGCATCATAAAGTGTTCGAAAACGAAGAGATTAGAAATATCTTTACGGCTTTAGGAGTAACAGTAGGAACTGCAGAAGATAGTAAAGCATTAAATCTTGAAAAACTAAGATATCATAAGGTAATTATCATGTGTGATGCCGATGTCGATGGTAGTCACATTTCTACCTTAATATTAACGTTCTTCTTCCGTTTCATGAAAGAGCTAATTGAAGAAGGTCACGTATATATTGCAGCACCGCCTTTATACTTAGTTAAAAAAGGAAACAAAAAAGAATATGCTTGGAATGATGTTCAGCGTGATCAAGCCAACGAAAGAATGGGAGGAAGTGCCAATATTCAACGTTATAAAGGTCTTGGAGAGATGAACGCGGAGCAGTTATGGGAAACTACAATGGATCCGAATTTCAGAACTTTGCGCCAAGTGAATATTGAAAGTCTTGCAGAAGCTGATCAAGTTTTCTCTATGCTTATGGGTGATGAAGTACCGCCACGTAGAGAGTTTATCGAGAAAAATGCAGTTTACGCAAATATCGACGCATAAAATGAAAAATTAATAATTTCAATTCGTTTAATTGTTTAAATTTACTAGACAATTAAACGAATTGTCTTTTTAGAGAATAGACATAATTAATAACCGATAAAGTAAAAAATATGAAAGTTACCATTGTAGGAGCAGGAAATGTTGGAGCTACCTGTGCAGATGTCATTTCTTATAGAGGAATTGCAAGCGAAGTAGTATTGTTGGATATTAAAGAAGGTTTTGCAGAGGGGAAGGCGCTGGATATTACACAATGTGCCACAAACACAGGTTTTAATACCAGAGTTTCGGGAGTTACCAGCGATTATTCTAAAACCGCGGGAAGCGATGTAGTAGTAATTACATCAGGAATTCCGAGAAAACCAGGAATGACAAGAGAAGAATTAATAGGTATTAATGCAGGGATTGTAAAAACAGTTGCTGAAAATGTCCTGAAATATTCTCCTAATACTATAATTGTCGTAGTTTCCAATCCGATGGATACGATGACGTATTTAGCTTTAAAAGCTACAGGTCTTCCAAAAAACAGAATAATAGGAATGGGTGGTGCTTTAGATAGTTCTCGTTTTAGAACTTACCTTTCATTAGCTCTAGATAAACCGGCAAACGATATTTCGGCAATGGTAATTGGAGGTCATGGAGATACTACTATGATTCCATTAACACGTTTAGCATCATATAACGGGATTCCGGTATCGGAGTTTCTTTCAGAAGAAGTATTGCAAAAAGTTGCCGCTGATACTATGGTAGGAGGAGCAACTCTTACAGGACTTCTTGGAACTTCGGCTTGGTATGCGCCAGGAGCTTCTGTGGCATATTTAGTTGACAGTATTTTGAACGATCAGAAAAAAATGATTGCATGTTCTGTATTTGTAGAAGGAGAATATGGACAGAATGATATCTGCATAGGAGTGCCGTGTATAATTGGTAAAAACGGAGTAGAAGAGATTCTGGATATAAACTTAAATGATCACGAAAAGGCGTTATTTGCCAAAAGTGCAGATGCAGTTCGTAGTATGAATGATGCCTTAAAAACGATTTTAGTATAATAAAAACGGCAAAAAAGAAAAGAAGCTGCACTTTTGCAGCTTTTTTTTTGAGATTAATTAATAAATAAATTGGTTAATATTTTCGTTAATTATATATTTGCTCGGTTTAAAAAAAAATTGGTAATTCGTGATCTCGTTTTTTTGTTTTAAAAAATCATGTCAGGGCTTATTTTATGGGACTTTAAAACAAAAACAAAAATAAAACATAATTAATTTTTAGTAATAATGCAGAATAAAGGACTTATTAAATTTTTCGCAATTCTATTTGCATTGGTAAGTATTTACCAACTATCCTTCACTTTTGTGGCAAATAGTGTCAAAAGTGAAGCTAAAGCTTTTGCAGGAGATAATCCTGATAAAGAGCTGAAATATTTAGATTCTATTGGTAAAGAAAAAGTATTAAATCTTGGTTTTACTGATTTCACTTATAACGAAGTGAAAAACAAACAGCTTAATAAAGGTCTTGACTTAGAAGGAGGAATCAACGTTATTCTTCAAATTTCTATTAAAGATGTATTAAAAGGTTTGGCTAATAATTCTAAAAATCCAGTTTTTAATAAATCATTAGCTGATGCATCTGCAAACTTAGAAGGAAACAAAACATATTTAAATAAGTTTTTTGAAGCTTTTGAAGCAAATTCAAAAGGAACTGTAAAATTAGCATCTCCAGATATTTTTGCTAACAGAAGTCTTCAAGGAGAAGGTGGAGTTGACTTTCAAATGTCTGATGCGCAAGTTCAAAAAGTTATCAAAAGAAAAGTTGATGAGTCTGTAGAAAGTGCTTTTAAAGTATTAAGAGAGCGTATCGACAAATTTGGTGTTACACAGCCAAACATCCAAAAATTAGGAGAAACAGGAAGAATCTTAGTTGAGCTTCCAGGTGCTAAGGATGTTGATAGAATTAAAAAATTATTAGGTGGAAAAGCTCAATTAGAGTTTTGGGAAACTTTCAAAATTGAAGAAATTGGAAATTTCTTAGTATCTGCAAACGAGGCTTTAAAGAAAACTGAAGTTAAAAAGACAGAAACTAAAACGGTTGCTAAAGATTCATTAAATGCATTATTGACAGATGCTAAAGATTCTTCAGATGTTAAAAAAGGAAATAATCCTTTATTTGATAAAATGATCGTTCAAGGTGGTGGACCAGTTTTAGGATACTTTGCTCCTAAAGATACTGCTGCTATCAATGATTATTTCAAAAGACCAGAAATTAGAGTATTATTGGCTGCTGACCAGCATTATGCAAAATTTGTATGGAGCAAGCCAACAACTATAAAAGATCCTAAAGCTAAAGATATAAAAAGTGCCGCTGATATTGAAGCAGTTGAATTATACGCTTTAAAAGGAAACAGAGACAATAACCCAGCAATGAGCGGTGGTGTTGTAACTGATGCAAAAGATACTTTTGACCAAATGGGTAAACCAGCTGTTTCTATGCAAATGAACAGCCAAGGAGCTAAAGTTTGGGAAGAATTGACAGGAAGAGCATTTGCTCAAAAAAGCTACATTGCTATTGTATTAGATGATATCGTATATTCTGCTCCAGGTGTAACAAGCGGTCCTATTGCTGGAGGAAGATCTGAGATTACGGGTTCATTTGATGTAGCTGAAACTAAAGATTTAGCTAACGTATTAAATGCAGGTAAATTACCAGCTTCTGCAGATATTATCCAATCAACTGTTGTAGGTCCATCTTTAGGACAAGCAGCTATTGATGCAGGTACAATTTCTTCTGTATTAGGTTTCTTATTAGTTTGCGTTTGGATGGTATTCTATTATGGTAAAGCGGGTTGGTATGCAAACCTTGCTTTATTATTAAACTTACTATTCTTATTCGGAATTATGGCAAGTTTTGGTTTTGTATTGACATTGCCAGGTATTGCAGGTATCGTACTTACATTAGGTACTGCGGTAGATGCGAACATTATTATATACGAAAGAGCGAAAGAGGAATTACGTGAAGGAAAATCTCTTTCTGAAGCAGTTACAGCTTCTTATGGATGGCATGGTGCAATGCGCTCTATTATTGATGCTAACGTTACTCACGTTTTAACTGGAGCGATCTTATTTATTTTCGGAACAGGTCCTATTAAAGGTTTCGCGTTAACATTATTAATTGGTATCGTAACTTCATTGTTTACTTCTATCTTTATTGCTAGAATTTTCATTGACAGAAATATTGCTGGAAAAGGTGATTTAACTTTCTCTACAAATATTACTAAAAACTGGTTTACGAACTTCCACTTTGATTTCATCAAAATCAAAAAATTCACTTATATCTTCTCTTCTATTGTAACGGTAGTAAGTTTAGTATCTATCTTCTTCGTTAACGGATTGGATGAAGGTGTTGATTTTGTTGGAGGAAGAACTTTCCAAGTTAAATTTGAAAAACCTGTTGATGCTACTGCAGTTTCAGATGAATTATCTGCTGCTTTCGGTACTCCGGTTGAAGCTAAGATTTTAGGTGATGATGATCAGTTGAAAATCACTACTAAATATAAAATTAAAGAAGACGGTGTTGCTATCGATGAGGAAGTAAACCAAAAATTATATGCAGCTTTACAGAAGTATTTCCCAAATACAACTTACGATAAATTCATCAACTCATTTGATGGTAAAAGAGTAGGTGTATTGCAAGCTTCTAAAGTAGGTGCTTCTATCTCTGAAGATATTAAAACTAACTCTTACTGGGCAGTTCTTGGTGCAATGGCAGTTATTTTCTTATACTTAATGGTATCTTTCCGTAAATGGCAATATTCATTAGGTGCGATTGCAGCTGTTGCTCACGACGTAATCTTCGTATTAGGAGTTTATTCATTATGCTACAAATTCATGCCATTCCACATGGAAATGGATCAGCACTTTATCGCTGCGATCTTGACTGTAATTGGTTACTCTATGAACGATACGGTAATTGTATTTGACAGGGTAAGAGAGTTTATCATCGGAAACCGTAAAGGAAGTTTCGAAGATATCGTAAACGCTTCTATTAATACTACATTATCTAGAACATTGAATACTTCATTAATGATGATTATCGTATTATTAACGATGTTTATCTTCGGTGGAGAGTCTATCAGAGGATTTATCTTCGCGATGTTAATTGGTATTATCGTGGGTACTTACTCTTCATTATTTATCGCTACACCAGTATTGGTTGACACGATTTCAAGTGATGAGAAACACACAATCGAAGACAAACACAATAAGGCATAATTAAAAACCTTATTTTAAATAAATAGAAAGATCCAGTGAAAACTGGATCTTTTTTTTATGTTTGCATCTGCCAATCCAAAACGAATTATGATCCAAAAACAAATATTCTTTATTGCTGTTTTATTAGCGGTATTTCAGCTTCAAGCGCAAGAGAAAAGCAGTAATTATAGATTAGGTTTGAGTTATGGTTTTGGAAGTGAATTTAGTAATACCGATTATACTTTTGAAAATCATTTTTATAAGGCGCAACTCTATTACAAGATAAAAGAGACTAAAAATTTTGAATACGAAGTTTTAATTCAGCCCGAAATCAATTTTGGAAAACATCAATTATTGAATTTCTATTTTGTTAAGCCTGAAACGCCAAATTATCAGCAAAAAAGAGATGAATATACGCGTTTAAAGGATGTTCGCGAATATGTTCTTAATATTGGTTTCATAGTTAGAAAACCTATTGATAAAATCTTTTCGGTTTATGTATTAGGAAGTGTTGGTCCTCTTATTACAGATACAGAAACAGAGAGAATGTCAAAAGGATTCGCTTTTGCTGATGTTTTAGCAGTTGGTTTTACTGCAAGTTGTCATAAATTTCAGTTTGATATTCGTCCAAGCTTAAGGCACGTTTCTAATGCTGGATTAGGAAGCAGTAATGCAGGTTATAATACGAAGAATATCGAATTTGGTATTTCGTATCAATTATAAAAATAAAATGCCCAATACTCGAAATATTGGGCATTTTTTATGAATTGAAATATTTTTATGATTCAGCTAAAGGATTTCTTTGTGCTCTAATGACAAAGAAAAGTCCAATAATGATAAATGGTATGCTTAGCCATTGTCCTGTCGAAAACAAGCCTAATTCGCTCTCAAAACCACCTTGGCTTTCTTTTACAAATTCTACAATGAAACGTACAACGAATAAAAGAACTAAAAACAATCCGAATAAAAGGCCAGATTTAAGTCTTGCATTTGTTTTCCAGTATAAAAAATATAAAATAGCAAAAACAAAAACGTAACAGATTGCTTCGTAAAGCTGAGTAGGATGTCTTGAAGGAACTTCTGCTAGCAAATTAGCAAATCTTGGGTCTGAAGCTATTGCGTTATAAGCTTCTTTTGGGTCTGCTATTCCGGTTTTTTGTACAGCTTCAGCTTTACTGAATTTATCGTGAAGAAATCGGATTCCGAATGCAGAGTCAGTTTCGTGACCAATAATTTCAGAGTTAAAGAAGTTTCCTAAACGAACAAATATTGCACCGCTTGCAACAGGGATTACAACACGATCTAAAATCCATAATAACGGACGTTTTAGGATTTTTTTGCTGTAGTAATACATCGCAACAATAATGGCAATAGCTGCGCCATGACTTGCTAATCCTTGGAAGCCTGTAAATTGAAATTCAGGCTCAAATTTAAATGGCAAGAAAATTTCAAGCAAATGGTTTCTGAAATATTCCCAATCGTAAAAGAAAACATGACCTAAACGCGCACCGATTAAAGTGGCTAAAACAGTCCAAACAAATAGAGAATCTAGTTTTTCAATCGATTCGTTTTCTCTTTCGAACATCTTTTTCATTAGGAACCATCCTAAACCAAAAGCAATTACAAACATTAAGCTGTAATAGCGAATCATAAAAAATCCTAAGTTGATTCCCTCAGAAGGATTCCAAACTAAATTTAAGGCGTGTGTCATGTATAAATGTTTTTATATAGCTGTAAAAATAAATATTTAATGTAAAGTGCCACTTTCTAAAAAGTTAATGTTTGTGGTTGCATTTCTTTTCTGGTACAGGATCATAACCGCTTCTTCCCCAAGGGTGACAGCTTAAAATGCGCTTGATGCCTAAAAATCCGCCATAAAACAATCCATGAATTTGCAATGCCTGAATCATATATGTCGAACAAGTTGGTTCAAATCTGCAAGCAGCCGGTGTAAACGGCGAAATAGCAGTCTGATAAAAACGGACTAACAATACAAACGGATATATTAGAATTTTTGAAAACATTTTTTTTGAACCAGTTAGTTTAGTGTTCAGTTTTCAGTTCTTTAGTATTCATTAGGTTCAAAGTTTGAATCTGAACACTAAAAAACTGAAAACTGATCACTTTTTTTATTGAATGCTAAAAGTAGTTCCTTCTTTTCCGTCTTTAAGCTGAATTCCTAAAGCAATTAATTGATCGCGAATTTGGTCAGAAAGCGCAAAGTTTTTATCTGCTCTGGCCTGATTTCTCATTCCGATAAGCATGTTTACCACGCCTTCCAGTTTATCGCTATCGCCATCTGCAGCTTTATCGTCATTAAGTCCTAAAACGTCATATACGAAAGCATTTACCGCTTTTTTGAAATCGGCTAAATCATCGGCAGAAATCGTTTCTTTACCATCTTTTAGTAAATTGATATAACGAACGGCTTCAAATAGCTGCGCAATTAAAATTGGCGTATTGAAATCATCATTCATTGCATCATAGCAAAGCTGTTTCCAAGCTGCAAAATCTATAGAGCTAGAATTTTCTGCTGTAATATTTGGCAAAGCATCAAGTGCTTCCATTAATCTTTTGTATCCTTTTTCGGCTGCAACAATAGCATCGTCGGAGAAGTCTAAAATACTTCTGTAATGCGCTTGAAGCATGAAAAAACGAGTTACAGAAGCAGAAAATGGTTTGCTTAATATGTTGTTGTCTCCGCTAAGAATTTCGCCTGGAAGAATATTATTTCCAGTCGATTTTGCCATTTTCTTTCCGTTTAAAGTAAGCATGTTGGCGTGCATCCAGTAATTTACTGGCGCTTGACCTGTACAAGCTTCATTTTGAGCAATTTCGCACTCATGGTGAGGGAATTTTAAGTCCATTCCACCTCCGTGAATGTCAAAATGATTTCCAAGATACTTGGTACTCATTGCAGTACACTCTAAGTGCCATCCAGGGAAACCATCACTCCAAGGTGAAGGCCATCTCATGATGTGCTCTGGCTCAGCTTTTTTCCAAAGCGCAAAATCTTGTGGATTTCTCTTGTCAGATTGTCCGTCAAGATCACGTGTGTTTGCCAGCATATCGTCGATATTTCTACCGCTTAATATACCATAATTATTGGTTTCGTTATATTTTACAACATCAAAATATACCGATCCGTTTGCAACATACGCGATGCCTTTATCGATAATTTTTTTAATAATTTCAATTTGCTCAATAATATGTCCTGTAGCTGTAGGCTCGATGCTTGGCGGTAAAAAGTTGAAAGCTTTTAGAATGTTGTGGAAATCTACAGTATAACGCTGTACTACTTCCATTGGTTCCAATTGCTCTAAGCGTGCTTTTTTAGCAATTTTATCTTCACCTTCATCCACATCGTCTACGATATGTCCAACATCGGTAATATTTCGAACATAACGAACTTTATAATCTAAATGCAGAAAATACCTGAAAATTACATCAAAGGACATAAAAGTTCTCACGTTTCCTAAATGGACATTGCTATATACGGTAGGTCCACAAACATACATTCCAACGTTTCCTTCATGGATTGGTTTGAAATCTTCTTTTTCGCCAGAAAGCGAATTGTATATTTTCAGGGGTTGTGTTGTATATAATGGCATATTAAGTTTATTGATGTTTTATAGGAGCTAATCCTGCTATCCGCTTTATCTTTTATGGTGAACCCCACCATAAAAGGATGCCGCTTCTATCAGGGCTAAATCATAAATATAATAGAAATATTATATAAAATTAGAACTGAGTGTCTAGCTTAATATAATCTAAAAATTCTCTTTTTGTTTGTGGCTCTTTGAATTTTCCTCCGAACTCAGAAGTTACTGTGCTGCTTTCGATATCTTTAATTCCGCGTGAGTTTACGCAAAGGTGTTTTGCATCAATTACGCAAGCAACATCTTCTGTTCCTAAAGCTTTTTGAAGTTCTTGAACAATCTGCATAGTTAGACGCTCTTGAACTTGAGGTCTTTTTGCATAATACTCAACAATACGGTTCATTTTTGATAGACCAATAACGCGTCCGCTTGAGATATAAGCAACGTGAGCACGCCCGATAATTGGCAGTAAATGGTGTTCGCAAGTAGAATAAACCGTAATGTTTTTTTCTACAAGCATTTCGCCATATTTGTAATTATTGTCAAAAGTAGAAGCTTTTGGCTGTTTTGCTGGGTTAAGACCTCCAAAAATTTCTTTTACAAACATCTTTGCAACTCGGTTTGGAGTTCCTTTAATGCTGTCATCTGTCAAATCCATTCCTAAAGTTTGCAGGATGTTTTCGACATCTTTTTTAATTTTTTCTATTTTTTCTTCATCAGTGATGTCAAAAGCATCCGCTCTTAGAGGGTTTTTTGCATTACTGCTGAAATGACTGTCACCTATTTCGTCTAAAAATTCTTCGTTATTTATCATTAAGAACTACTATTATAATGTGGTATATCTTTTTAAGGCGGTAAAGATAATTAATAAATGGGAAACCTTTTCTATGGTTTTTAGGATTTAATTACTCCTTTTTGGATATAATTCAAATTTTGAAGAGAAATACTGTTATTAAAAACAAAAAAGACAATAACGAAAAACGTTATTGCCTTTTCAAAGTGTATTATAATGAATTGATTATCTGTTATTATAAACTATTAAAGCTTCCTTTAAGATATTTACTGCGGTAATCAAATCTTTTTTGTTCAACACATAAGCAATACGAACCTGATTTAATCCCATTCCAGGTGTAGAGTAGAAACCTTTAGCTGGAGCAATCATTACCGTTTCGCCATTTAAATCATAGCTTTCAAGAAGCCATTGTGCAAAATCGTCTGAATCTTCTATAGGAAGTTCGGCAATACAATAAAAAGCACCTTTTGGTTTTGTAACCACAACTCCTTCAATCTTGTTTAATTCGGCAATTAAGGTATTGCGACGTTCTTTGTATTCGCCAATTACTTCGTCAAAATAACTCTGCGGCGTATCTATAGCAGCTTCGCAAGCAATCTGCTCAATAGTTGGCGGACTCAAACGCGCTTGAGCAAACTTCATTACAGTTGCCAAGACGTCTTTGTTTTTTGTCACCAGACAGCCAATTCTTGCTCCGCACATACTGTAACGTTTGGACACAGAATCGACCATGATTACATTTTGCTGTACATCTTCTAGATTCATTACAGAAAAATGAACATCATCTCCATCATATAAAAATTCACGGTACACTTCATCAGCGATTAAGTATAAATCGTGTTTTTTAATTAAGTGAGCTAATTGTTTAATTTCGGCTTCAGAGTATAAATATCCAGTCGGATTTCCAGGGTTGCAAATCAGAATGGCTTTTGTTCTTGGTGTTATTAGTTTTTCAACTTCGTCAATGCTTGGCAGAGCAAAACCTGTTTCGATAGTAGAAACAAGAGGCACTACAGTTGCACTTGTCGAAGAAGCAAACGCGTGATAATTAGCATAAAAAGGTTCCGGGATAATGATTTCATCTCCAGGATCTGTAATTGTGGCCAGTGCAAAAAGTAAGGCTTCAGAACCACCAGTAGTTACAATGATGTCTTCTGTGTTAACGTTTACATTTTGGCGCTGGTAAAAATGAGCTAATTTTTTTCTATAGCTTTCATATCCGGCAGACGGACTGTATTCTATAATACTCAAATCAATATTTTTTACCGCCTCGATGGCCACTTCCGGTGTCTTGATATCCGGTTGACCAATGTTTAAGTGATACACCTTGTGTCCTTTTTTCTTTGCTAAATCAGCAAAAGGAGCCAGCTTGCGTATCGGAGATTCGGGCATGTTTCTTCCCTTGTGTGAAATTGTCGGCATGAGTATAAATTATTGAAGTGCAAATTTGCATTTTTTTTTCCAATTTAACGTAAACAATACGGGGACTTGCAAAAATGTAACAATAATAAATATATTTACTAATTTTATAATAAAATATTGTCAATGAAAAAATATATAGTATTGTTTTTTGGGTTATTCTTACCTTTTTTGCTTTTTGGACAAGGCGATTTTTTATTGGAAAACAATGCAACAAAGGCCACAATACCTTTTAAATTGATAAATAACCTTGTTTTTATTCCTATAAAAGTTAATGGAGTTGAATTAAATTTCCTCCTAGATTCTGGTGTCGAAGAAACGATTCTGTTTAGTATGGAAGAAAAACAAGAAGTTAGTTTTAACAATGTGGAGAAAATCAAACTTCGTGGTTTAGGAAGCGAGGAAGAAATAGAAGGCCTGAAATCGACAAAGAATATTCTGGAAACGCATGGTCTCAAATCTAGCGACCACATGGTCTTTATTATTTTAGATCAAAGCTTCAATTTGTCTTCTCATATTGGAATTCCTGTAAATGGAATTATAGGCCATAAATTCTTTCGAAATAATTATGTTGAAGTTAATTATCAGAAAAAGAAAATAATAGTTCACGCTAAAAGTGATAAATATGAGGAAAAACTAAACAGACAGTTTAGAATGGTTCCGATAACGGTAGAAAAGGCAAAGCCTTATATCATGACAACAGCAACTGTGAATAACGAAGAAATTCCGGCAAAGCTTTTAATTGATATTGGAAATAGTGATGCTTTTTGGATTTTTGAAAACAATAAAATTAAGCTTCCAAACAAAAATTTTCCAGACTTTTTAGGAAAAGGCTTTAGTGGGGATATTGAAGGGCATCGCGCCAAAATTGATAAATTCTCGATTGATGAATTTGATTTTAAAAAACCAATTGTGTCTTTTCCTGATTCTGCCTCAATTCGTAATGTTAAGATGGTTCCAGGACGTATCGGATCTGTAGGAGGTGAAGTTTTAAAACGATTTACTTTAGTTTTGGATTATAAAGGAAAAAAGTTATACCTAAAAAAAAATAGTAAATATGGAGAACCCTTTACATACAATAAAAGCGGAATTACGATTCAGCACAATGGACTTCAGTGGGTGCAGGAAACGGTGCATCTAGAAACGGTACGAGTTGCTTCTTCAATGGATGAATTGCAGGAAAAAGATAAGAACAATAATAATTTTAAATATAAATTTGCTCTAAAACCTGTTTATGAAATTGTAAACGTGCGTAAGAATTCTGCAGCAGAAAAATGTGGATTACGCAAAGGAGATATTGTTGTAAGTATTAATAATACACAACCATATAAATATAGCCTTCAGCAGATCAATAACCTTTTAAAATCTGAAGATGACGTTTGGATAAATCTTGAAGTAGAAAGAAATAGTGTAGTCTTAAAATTTAGATTTAAACTAGAAGATGAATTGTAAAAAAAAATGAATTACAGTTTTTTCGATTTATTGTAAAACCATGTTTTAACATGTTGTATTGTATAAATGTATTCTTTTTGTGAAAATAAGTTTACTAAAAAATGTGTTTTTTGTTAAATATTTTCTTATGTTTAATAAAAAAATTAATCTATGGCAAAAAACTACATTAGCTACCACTATTTTGTATTGTTTTTTATTTTTTTTACCCTCATTTCTTCAAAACTAACTGCACAATGTGCTGGTGATGATAATACGAATGAATTAATTTGTGACGTCTCTAATCCAATTTATCAATCGGTAAATTTATTTTCTTTATTAGGAGGTTCTCCAGTTCCTGGCGGAACATGGACAGGAAGCAGCAAGCAAGGTTTAGATGCTGCTAATGGTGTTTTGAACGCGCAACTTATTCTTGGCGGTGGAACGTATTATTATACTTATACTGCTCCAGCGACTTCAGGATGTACAGATAATAAGGCTGTCGTTACGATTACGATAGGTGCCTATGTGGGGGTTGGTTCGGAAGCGACAGTTTGTAATAAATATCGAACTTTTAATCTTTTTACAGCTTTTGATAGTAAAGTAATGGGACCTCATGTAAATGGAACATTTACAACCGCCGCAGGTATACCTGTGGAATCTACTATAAATATTGAGCAATACAAGGTCAAAACGACACTTAATTTCATTTATACTGTGCCAGCTGTGCTTGAATGTTCTCCTGACGAAAAGTCGACCAATGTACAGGTAACAGTTTATATAGCTCCAGAAGCAGGAGAAGCACAACATTTAGAATTGTGCGGTACTACCGATTTGGCAGCATATACCGATTTGAATTTAAATGATAGGCTTACTGGTGAAGACCCAGATGGAACGTGGACAGGTATCGGAATAACATCGGCAACGGATCATAATATTAATCTTCAAGAATTATTTGATGCAAATGGGCCAGGGGAATATTCTTATACGTATACTGTTTTAGCTGTTCCTAATAACTTTATATGTCCTGATGATAATGCTACTGTAAAAATATTGCTCGAAAAAAGACTTGATTTTACAGGATCTAAAATCGTGGTTAGTAAAGATATCTGCGAATCTGAAATTGCCACAGCAACGTATTCGGCTAAAATTACGCAAGGACCAGATTCTATACCTAATGGAGTATACGACGTTAGTTTTAGTGTTGTCGGACCGGGAGCGTCTGGATCTGAAACTGTAAGAGGAAATTTTGCAAATGGAGAATTTAACTTTCCAATTCGCTCGTCTTATTTTAAACAAGTGGGTCAATATACCATAACGGTTACGCGTATAGTGTCAACATCAAGTAAAGGAAAATGTGTAAATATCTTTAGTCCGTTTTCAACTATTTTGACTATTTATCCATTACCGCGTTTGACTAATGCTACATTATCGGCGCTTCCTATTTGTCAAAATGATGATGCTACAATTCAAGTCACAGCGCCTCAATTGCTCGATGGAAATTACCGTATTTCTTATAACGTAAATGGAGATAATCTGGCTCTTGGCGAAACAGCAGAAATGCAGTCTGTTGGAGGAAAGGCTTCTTTTATAGTTCCAAGAAATTTGAATACAAGAAGTGGATTATCGGTAATTAGTATTTATAGCATCACTGATATTACAAATCCTTCTCCTCAATGCAGCAATACGGCAAATGTAGCAGGGAATTTAAATATAAATCCGCTTCCAAATGCAGTAACTGTGGTGGCAAAAGTTAATGGTTTCTGTTTGAATGCGCCTGTTACTGTTGCAGTTTCTGGTTTAGGAAGCTTAACGAATGCCAGTATTTCTTATGCATTGTCTGAAAGCAATTCTTCATCCGTGCAAACTATTACAAAAGCAGTCACAAATGGAAAATTAGATTTTATTATTCCTGCCGAACTGCTTTTGAATACAGGCGCCACAAAAATCACATTACTGAATTTAACCAATACAGTGACAAATTGTGATGTAGATTTAATCAACATTACAGACGATTTTGTAATAAATCCAATTCCGCCAGCGCCAATTGTTGCAAATCAGCAGTTTTGTAAAGTTGATGAAGCAGTAATAGCCAACTTAGAGCCAAAAGGGGCGCAATATAAATGGTATAATTCGGCAACAGCAACAACACCGTTAGCAGTTGATTATGTTTTAAAAACAGAAGATTATTTCGTTAGAGAAACTTCAGCAGCGGGCTGTACTTCAGAACCAGCCAAAATTTCGGTAATTATAAACGATACGCCAGCTCCTGAAATGACAGAAACGCCAGACTTCTGCGGATTGGCAAATCCGAAAATAAGTGATCTTTCCAGTAAAACCAATGTTCCCACTACCGTTGCTTGGTATGATGCGGTAGATGGAAATTTACTGCCGTCAACCACATTATTAGTCCATAATGCAACTTATTACGGATATGATTTAAATGAAGTAACGAGATGCTTGTCTGAAAGTTACAGAGAAGTAAAAGTCTCTTTGCAAGACTGCGAGGTGGCTCAATACGAGTTTTTTATTCCAGACGGATTTTCACCAAACGGAGATGGTGTAAACGATTCGTTTGTGATAAAAGATATTGAGTTTTTATACCCGAATTATACACTTGAAATTTATAATAGATACGGAAACGGAATGTATAAAGGAGATAATAGTAAACCGGCTTGGGATGGTAAAAATTATGAAAAAAGCGGTATCGCAGGAGGTGTCGCGCCCAACGGAGTTTATTTTTATGTATTGCATTTCAATAAAGACAATAAACCGCCAAAACAAGGCCGTCTTTATTTAAATCGATAAAACCTCTTTTTACATTTTAATACAGTTTTCAAATGAAAAAAATAATACTCCTTATAAATTTCTTCTTCTATTTATCGGTCTCTGCACAGCAAGATCCAGAATACACGCATTATATGTACAATATGAGCGTAGTCAATCCTGCTTATGCGACAGGTGTTCCTGCCATGATGAATTTTGGTGGATTGTACAGAACGCAATGGGTGGGCGCTTATGGGGCTCCAAAAACATTTACGTTTTTTGGACATACGGCGATTAATGATAAAATAGAAGCTGGTATTTCCTTTATTTCAGATGATATTGGAGATGGTGCCAAAAAAGAGAATAATGTTTACGCCGATTTTGCATATGTTTTAAAATTAGGCGGAAAAAATAAATTGTCGCTGGGCTTAAAAGCGGGATTTTCATCCATGCAAACCAATTTTAACGGATTTCGTTTTACAGATCCGCAGACGGATTTAGCTTTTGCAGAAAATATAAATGCAACCAAACCTAATATTGGAGTTGGAGCTTACTATTTTAGAGACAATCTCTATGTTGGATTATCTGCGCCTAATTTGCTGAAATCAAAATACATTGAAGAAAAATCAGGAATTAACGCTTTTGGTTCTGAAGAAATACACACTTTTTTGACGGCCGGTTATGTTTTTCAGGTTAGCGATAAGGTGAAGTTGAAACCAGCATTTATGTCAAAGTTTGTAAAAGGAGCACCAATTACTTTAGACGTCACTGCGAATGTTTTGTATAATGAAAAGTTTGAATTTGGAGCTGCTTACAGAATTGATGATTCAGTTAGCGCTTTATTCAATATCAATGTTACGCCAACGCTGAGAGTGGGTTATGCCTATGATTATACGCTCACAAATTTCGGCCAGTTTAATTCAGGAACACATGAAATTATGCTGTTGTTCGATTTGGACTTGTTAGGAAAAGGATTCGATAAATCACCAAGATTCTTCTAAAATGAAAAATATGAAAAAACTACTCGTTATTATATTCGTATTTTCAATACAGTTTATAAGTGCACAGGATCAGGAATTGATTAGAGCAAAACGTTTTTTTGATAAAACGTATTACAGCGAAGCCATTATTTTATACCAAAAATTAGCTGACGAAAGACCTTCGCAAGAAGTCATTAAAAACTTGGCCGATTCTTATTTCTATACCAATGATTTGGTTAAAGCGCAGCGTTATTATCGTTTTCTAATTGGCAATTACAGCAATAATTTAGACAGAGAATACTATTTTAGATATGCACAGACTTTAAAAGCAACAAATAGTATCGATGATGCAAATGCCAATTTAAAAGAATATTATGCTAAGTCTTCTAATCCAGAAGATCTTGCCAATTTTGAAAAAGAACTTAAAACTTTAGAAAATGTTACTGCAATCGGTAAGCGTTTTGAAATTAAAAACCTTGCTATAAATACGCCAAATTCTGAATTCGGAGCGGTTAAATACAAAGAGAATCTAGTTTTTGCAGGAGTGAAACTAAAGCCGGGTTTATTTGATAAAAAGTTTAAATGGGATAACGAAACCTATTTAAATTTGGTTTCAATTGCTTTAAAGAACATCAATTCGGCAGATTCTATCATTCATTATTTTGCGAAAGAACTGAAAACTGGAATGCATGAATCGAATGCTGTTTTTACAAAAGATGGCAAAACCATGTATTTTACGAGAAATAATTCTAAAAACGGAAAGAAGAAAAAAGACGACAAAAAAATCTCTAATCTTCAGATTTTTAAAGCAGAATTGGTAGAAGGAAAATGGACAAACGTTACGGCGCTTCCATTCAACAGTCCAAATTATTCTGTTGAGCATCCCGCTTTGAGTGCCGATGAAAAAGTATTGTATTTTGCTTCAGACATGCCGGGTTCTTTGGGATCATTTGATATTTATTCGGTAAACATAAATAAAGGAGCATTTGATACTCCGAAGAATTTAGGGCCGCAAATTAATACCAATAAGAGAGAACAGTTTCCTTTTGCCTCCACAGACAATAAATTATATTTTTCATCAGATGGACATTTAGGTTACGGATCATTAGATGTTTTTGTTTCTGAAATAAATGGAAATGACTATTCAAAACCAGTAAATGTTGGACTTCCATTAAACTCTAATTTAGATGATTTTGCGTTCAACGTTGATTCGAATACCAAAGAAGGATTTTTCGCGTCGAATAGAGAAGGAGGAAAGGGAAGCGACGATATTTATCAATTCAAAGAAATAAAAGATTTGATTGTTGAAGATTGCAAACAGTTTATTGCTGGAACAATTACAGATGTAGATACGCAATTAGTTCTAGAAAACGCAACGGTATTATTGCAAGATTCAGAAAATAAAACCTTAAATACAATCACAACTTCGGCTGACGGAAAATTCAGCTTTACGGTTGCCTGTGAGACTTCGTATAAGATTAGCGCTTTTAAAGAAAACTATACCAATGCTTCTAAAATATTGACCTTAGATAAAACTAGAGATAAAGTTAACGATGCTTCTTTGGCCTTGAGATCTTTAGAAGCCATCAAAAAAGAAGAAAAACAAATTGCTGAAAATAAGAGAAAACAGGAAATTATTATTGAAGAAGAAAATAAGAAAAAAGAAGCTTTGGCTGCGCTTGAATTAAAAGAAAAAGAGAAAAAAGCCAAAGACGCGGCTATAGTTGCGGCCGAAATTAAAAAGAATGAAAAAGTAAAAGAGATTTTAGCTAAAGAAAAAGATGTTGTCAAAGACAAAGACCGTTTAATCATTAAAACAGACCCGATTTACTTTGATTATGATTTGTGGTACATTAGAAAAGAATCCAAAGTGATTTTAGGCAGAGTGGTTGAATTAATGAAAAAATATCCTGAAATGGTAATCGAAATTGGATCGCATACAGATTCAAGAGGAAATGAAAAATACAATGCCGATTTATCTCAAAAAAGGGCGAACTCAACTAGAGAGTTTATCATACAATCTGGAATTGAAGTCAAAAGAGTTTCAGCAAAAGGCTACGGAGAATCGGTTCCAATTATAAAATGCAAAACAGACGAATCGTGCTCAGAAGAAGAGCATGAATTGAATAGAAGATCTGAATTTGTAATTAAAAATTTATAAAATTATACTATGAAGAGAATCTTTTTTCTTTAATTTTATAGTGATATCAACAAAATGAAAAATATTATGAGAAATCTAGCCTTGTCTTGTTTGCTTTTATCCGTTATTGGATTGCAAAGCTGTAAAAATGAAGAAAAACAAAAAGCTGCCGAAGCTGCAAAAGCGGAAGGAGAAACAGTAGTAAGCACTGCATGCTACAAAGCAATTTATGAAAAGGATACAATAGATTTAAAATTGAACACTTTAAAGAACGGAAAATTATCTGGAGATATGGTTATGAGAGTGGCGCCTTCAACTGTTAGAACGGGTGAAGTTGCAGGAGAGTTTCATGGAGATACGCTGTTTGTAGATTATACTTTTAAGGACAACGTAAACGGAGACAAAACATTCAAGAATCCGATGGCGCTTTTAAAACGCAATAATCAGCTTATTTTAGGAAACGGAACGATGCAGACAACAATGGGAGTTACTTATTTAGTAAAAGATAAACCAATTGATTTTGAAAGCGTAAAGTACAAATTTGATGCCGCTGAATGCGCTGCTAAATAAAGAAGAAAGATTTGAGAGGCAAGATGTTTCTCTACAAAAATAAAACGAAGCTGTCTCAAAAGGACAGTTTTTTTATTGAACAGAAATATTTATAACATTTTTTTTGATCTGTAAAAACCCCAGCGGGGTGAAATGTTTATAGAATTGGTAATATCAAAAATGGATTAAGCTCCAGAGGAGCGACATATTTTTTCTGTAGACTTAATATATGACGCTCCTCTGGAGCTTTATGTTGTAATCATTTATTCTTTTACTATAAATATTTTGCTTCTCTGAAGCTTTTAAAAAAAAATAGCCGTCCATTTGAGACAGCTATTTTTGTTATTTTTAGATTTTAAATTCTTATTGGACTTCACCCTTAATTTTAAGAGCTACTCTTCCGTCAGGATAGTTTACTGCGTTTGTTTCAACAGTAATAGTTTTACGAATAGGTCCTGCGACCATATTATATTTTACATCGATTTTTCCTTTTTTGCCCGGCTGAATTGCTGCCGCTGGTTTTGTTACGATGATAGAACTTACTGTAGATTCTGCACCTGTAATTAATAAAGGAGCATCTCCAGTGTTTGTAAATTCAAAGGAACGAAGCCCATTGTCACTTTTAGAAATTTTTCCATAATCAATTGTATTATCAGGGGCTGCAAATTCAATTTTTGGGCCGTTTTGCGCATAACTTATTGCACTAAACAATAAGACTGCAATAAAAGAGGCTGCATTTTTCATATGAAATCTTTTTTTAATTGTAAGTAAATATACATTCTTTTAATTAACACACAAATTATTATTTCTCTTTTTATAGTCTACTTAATTATTTACTTTTGCTGTCAGTTATAAATACAAAAATTGAACCATTTTTTTGTTTAACTGTTTAATCGTTTATTTGTTTTGATCGTTGAGATTGATTTGTAAATGATTTTTTTAAACAGAAAATAAGAAAATAAATCAATTTGAATTCGATGATCAAAACCGATTAAACGGTTAAACAAATTAACGATTAAACAACCCTAGTAAATGACAATTCCAGCACAATTTGACGCTAAGACGATTGAGAGTAAATGGTATGATTACTGGATGAAAAACAACTATTTTCATTCAGAACCAGATCATAGAACACCGTACACCATTGTAATCCCGCCGCCAAACGTCACTGGAGTCCTTCACATGGGACATATGTTGAATAATACGATTCAGGATGTTTTAATTCGTAGAGCACGTCTTAAAGGTTTCAACGCTTGTTGGGTACCTGGAACGGACCACGCTTCTATTGCAACTGAAGCAAAAGTGGTAGCAAAATTAAAAGCAGAAGGAATCAATAAAAACGATTTGACCCGCGAAGAATTCCTTAAGCATGCTTGGGAATGGACAGATAAATATGGTGGAACAATCTTAGAACAGCTTAAAAAATTAGGTGCTTCTTGCGATTGGGAACGTACTAAATTTACAATGGATCCAGATATGTCTGCATCTGTAATTAAATCGTTTGTAGATTTATACAACAAAGGTTTAATCTACAGAGGATACCGTATGGTGAATTGGGATCCAGAAGCAAAAACCACTCTTTCTGACGAAGAGGTAATTTATGAAGAACAACAAGGAAAATTATTTTTCTTAAAATATAAAATTGAAGGTTCAGAAGATTTCTTGACCATTGCTACAACGCGTCCAGAAACTATTTTTGGAGATACTGCCATCTGTATCAATCCGAACGATGAGCGTTTTACACATTTAAAAGGTAAAAAAGCAATCGTTCCAATTTGCGGAAGAGTTATTCCAATTATCGAGGACGAATATGTTGACATTGAATTCGGAACAGGATGTTTGAAAGTAACACCTGCGCACGATATGAACGACAAAACGTTGGGTGAAAAACACAACCTTGAAATCGTTGATATTTTTAACGAAGACGCTACATTAAACAGCTTCGGATTGCACTATCAAGGAAAAGACCGTTTTGTAGTTCGTAAGGAAATTGAAAAAGAACTTCAAGAAATTGGCGCTTTAGCTAAAACAGAAACTCACTTAAATAAAGTAGGAACTTCTGAAAGAACAAAAGCGGTAATCGAACCAAGATTATCAGATCAATGGTTCTTGAAAATGGAAGAATTGGTAAAACCAGCTATTAAGTCGGTTTTGGAAACTGGAGATATTAAATTGCATCCAAAACGTTTCGAAAACACTTATGCACACTGGTTAAACAACATTCGCGATTGGAATATTTCTCGTCAATTATGGTGGGGACAACAAATTCCAGCGTACTATTACGGAGACGGAAAAGAAGATTTCGTAGTTGCTGAAAACATAGAAGATGCATTAGTTTTAGCAAAAGAAAGAACCAACAACCAACAACTAACAACCGACAACCTTAAACAAGATGTTGACGCATTAGATACTTGGTTCTCATCTTGGTTATGGCCAATGTCTGTTTTTGGAGGAATTATGGATCCAGAAAGTCCAGATTTTAAATACTACTATCCAACGAATGATTTGGTTACAGGTCCGGATATTTTATTTTTCTGGGTGGCAAGAATGATTATTGCAGGTTACGAATATGCAGGCGAAAAACCATTTACAAATGTGTACTTAACTGGTTTAGTTCGTGATAAACAACGTCGTAAAATGTCTAAATCATTAGGAAACTCTCCTGATCCTTTAGACTTGATCGAGAAATTTGGTGCCGATGGTGTTCGTGTAGGATTGCTTTTAAGTGCTTCTGCAGGAAACGATATTATGTTTGACGAAGAATTATGCCTTCAAGGAAAAGCGTTCTCAAACAAAATCTGGAATGCTTTCAAACTGATTAAAGGTTGGGAAGTTTCTGAAACTATCGCACAGCCAGAATCATCAAAAGTAGCAATCGAGTGGTACGAAGCGAAATTGCAGCAGACTTTAGTTGACATTGAAGATAATTTCGAGAAATACAGAATTTCAGATTCATTAATGGCCATTTATAAATTGGTTTGGGATGATTTCTGTTCTTGGTTCTTAGAAATGATTAAACCAGCATACCAACAGCCAATTGACAGCGTAACTTTCGCAAAAGCGATCGAAATGTTAGAAAACAACTTGAAGTTATTGCATCCGTTTATGCCTTTCTTAACGGAGGAAATTTGGCAGTTAATTTCTGAAAGAACTCCAGAAGAAGCTTTAATTGTTTCGACTTGGCCAGAAGTAAAACCGTTTGATGCAAAATTAATTGCTGATTTCGAAAATTCTATTGAAGTAATTTCGGGAATTAGAACCATCAGAAAAGACAAAAATATTCCATTTAAAGATGCAATTGAATTAAAAGGAATCAACAGCGAAAATGTTTCTACTTATTTTGATTCAATTATCACGAAATTAGGAAACGTTTCTGCTTTCGAATATGTTTCTGAAAAAGTGGATGGCGCATTGTCTTTCCGTGTAAAATCAAATGAATATTTCATTCCAATTACAGGAAATATTGACGTTGAAGCAGAAATCGCAAAACTGACGGAAGAATTGAATTACACAAAAGGATTCTTGAAATCTGTAGAAGCAAAACTTTCAAACGAGAAATTCGTAAACGGAGCTCCAGAGAAAGTTCTTAATTTAGAAAAACAAAAACAAGCCGATGCTTTAGCAAAAATTGCTACAATCGAGCAGAGTTTGGCTGGTTTGAAATAAGAAATTAAACTTAGTCTATAATACAAAACCCGACAGATTTTTGAAATTTGTCGGGTTTTATTTGTAATAAATAGATTACTTTTTTTGTTTTGAAAATAGTGTTTTTTTTTTATTTTGTTATCTAAAATATCATAATTTTAATACGGCTTACTCTTCAATTTAAATTATCTCCCATAATGAAAAAATGCATCATATTTATCTTTATTTCAATACTATTTTGGTCATGTTCTAATAAAGAAAGCAAGGTAGAAAATGTCGAAAGAGCGTTTTATTACTGGAAAGGGAATTCCTATTTTGATAATGAATTGGAACGTTCTGTGAATAAATTAAAAGTAAAAAAAATATATTATAAACTATTTGAGGTAGATTATAATGAAGCAATGGGAAATTTTCCATATCAAAAAAATTCTCCTTCTGAATACACATTTCGTGATTTGGATTCTGTAAATGTTGTCCCAACGGTTTTTATAAGAAATGAAATCTTTCAATACAATAGTGAAAAATCACTTGATAAACTTGCAGATAATATTGTATTTCTTATCGATAAATACCATAAATACTCTAATTATAATGAGGATAAAATAATTTTTGAATATTCTGAGATTCAAATTGATTGCGATTGGACAAAGTCGACTAAAGACAAATATTTTTATTTGTTGAAAAAAATTAAAGAACTCTCTAAAAAACAAGTAAGTTGTACACTTCGGCTTTATCCGTATAAATATCCCGATATTATGGGAGTTCCGCCAGTTGATAAAGCAATGCTGATGTGTTATAATTTAATAAAACCGTTAACTAATAAAAACAAAAACTCGATTTTAGATCTGGATGAATTAAGATCATATTTAGATAAAAGAAGGAGTTATCCTGTGCATTTAGACATAGCATTACCTGTTTTTTATTGGACGCAATGGTATCAGAACGATCGTTTTAGAGGTTTGCTTAATATAAATTCAGCTGATTTTAAAACATTTACTCATGAAGTTAAGCCGATGTGGTACGAAGTAACAAAAGATACTACGTATAATTATGAGAATTATTTTCAGATTGGAGATCAGATTAAGTGTGAAGAGGTAGATTCGAAAAAACTTACTGAAGCAATTTCTATCATAAAAAAGAATGTTGAGTTAGATAAAAACACTACAATTTCATTATTTCATTTAGACGAAAGTACTTTTAAAAAATATAGCAATGAAGAAGTTTCTAGTTTTTACAGTTCTTTTAGTAAGTAGTTTTTGCACAATTAACGCATGTGGATATAGTCCATATGGTGAAGATATACGTTATTCTATTCTTAAACCTGAATATTTCAGTTTTTCTGCATATCGTGCATTTTATTATAATGCCGATTTATGGGGATTTAATTATGATGAATACGACAGTAATAAAACTCCAGATGCAAATATCTTAGATTGGTATAATTATGCAAATAAAAAGGTTTCGATTCAAGCGATAGAAGACTTTAATTTTAATTTATCATTTACAGATATAAATCGGGAAAGTAATAATGAATTTATTCAGTATTTATATAAGCAGAATAAAAAAGATGCTATTGTATATTTAAAAACTGCTAAAAAGATTGAATTAAATACAAACGAAGATGATCCTTGGGAAAGAAATCAATTTTCAAATGATAATCAAAAAAGTGTACTACTTGATGAGGTAATTCAAAAAATTAAAAAAGAGAAAAATATATATTTCAAGCGTAAATATGCTTTTTTAGCAATTCGACTCGCTTACTATTCATTTGAAATAGATAAACTAGAATCTATTTTTGAATCTAATTTTAATGCCAAACAAAAAGACTATCTCTATTATTGGAGTTTGTTTTTTTACACAATGCGAAGTTCCGATCCAGAAAAGATAATTAATGTTGTTAATTTGATGGCAAATTCGGCTGAGAAAAGATACGCAAGCTATTATTTTTTTCATAACGAATTTAAAATTGGTGAAGCTTTAAAATATGCAAAAAGCAAAGAAGAAATCGCCAATGTTTATGCCTATGCTTCCATGCAAAAAGTAGATAAAAATCTAGACTATTTGCAAGAAATTAATAAAAACAAACCAAAGTCTGAAATTCTCGATTTTCTTCTTTTGAGAGAAATTAATAAAATTGAAGATTGGGTATATACTCCATATTATTCTAATTATCTTCCATCAGTTGAGTTTTCAATACAAGCTAGTTGGTTTGGAAAGGATAAAATCACTACACAGACATTAGAGAAACGTTCTGAAAATAATCGATTATATGCTAGAGAGGTTTTAAATTTTATAAATTCGATTGAGATAAATAGAATGCAAAATCCTATTGTTTGGAAAGCTGCTCAGATTAATTTGCAATTTATAACCAGAGATTACTCTAATTGTTTAAAAAGAATTGAGTCTTTTGAAAAAGAATATCCTAATGAAAAAATAACTGAAGAAATTGAGAAAATAAAAGCGCTTTGTATTACTTCAAATCAGGAAAATGGAAAAGCTGTTATAAAACCTGAGATTGAGACTATTATTTTAAAATATAGAAATGACGAACGTTTTATTTTTGCTTTAGGACGTGAGTTAGAATTTAGAGGTAATATTGCCGACGGTTTGGCTTTGATTTCTTTAATGAGCAATAAGTTGGATTATGGTTTTGATTATGATAATGTTGAATGGCGCTCTAATAGAATTAAGACATCTGGGAATTTAGAAGTTTTTTACACTTATTTTGATTATTTGGATTTTGTCTATTCAGCAAAAGATTTACAAAAAATTGGTGATAAAATAGAAGAAGGGAATAAAACTAATTTTCAAATCCAGATTTACGCTCAACTAATTAAAGACAAAGATTATCTTAAAGATTTGTTGGGAACAAAATATATAAGAGAAGATCAATTAGGTAAAGCTTTAATAACGTTTAAAAGCCTTCCTGAAAAATATTGGGAAGATAATTATAATGCATGGGAAAGAGGAAAATACAGTGAATATCATCTTTTTGATCAAAATCCCTTTTATGATTTTAAACATACAAAAAGTTTTATTAAACATACAGAAAAGTATTTAGTAACAAAACTTTCTGTTACAGAACATTTGATTAAATACACGAATCTGGCAAATAATTCTAATACAAAAGATCGGGATTATTATTGTTTTCTTCTTGGAAACTGTTATTATAATATGACCGACTATGGTAATTCATGGATGATGCGACGCTATGGCAGTGTATCGTATTATGCCGATTATAAAAACGAATCTTTTATTGACGAAATTGAATACAGAAATAGAATTAAGGCCGTTGAAAATTATAAATTAGCTTACCAATACGCAAAGACAAAACAATTTAAGGCACTTTGCTTAAGAATGATGGATTATGCTGAAAAGAATCAATATACGATTTCGAAAAGGGTTGATAAAGAATTTCCAGAATATAGCTCGGATTTGTCAGGTTGCGAAAATTTAGAAGAATATTTTAAAGCGAGGAGATAATTAAACCCGACAGGTTTCAAAAGATCTATTGGTTTTTTGTTTTAATGTACCGTTTGTCATTCCGAGGAACGAGGAATCGCACTCGGAAATCGACAAAGATTGTAGAATTTAGATATAGAGTTTCATGTGTGATTCCTCGTTCCTCGGAATGACAAAAGGCGTATTATTTTTTCATCTTCAAAACCAAAAACAAAGGATATGAAACAATTGCAATTCCAACAATTATAATAAAACTTTTAGGATCGCTGTAAACAAATCCTGCAAGTAATGCGATAGAAAAAATGATCGCTATAATAGTGGTCCAAGGGTACCAAAAAGAGCGATAAGGTCTTGGTAAATCTGGTTCAGAAGTTCTTAGTTTTAAAAGCGAATAATAGGCCAATCCCCAAACTATTATGGAGATAAAAGCGGCGAAAGAAAATAGCACTTCAAACGAACCAATACAGATTAAAAATAAACTAAAAAATGACGAAACCAAAAGTGCTACAATTGGTGTTCCGCCTTTATTGACTTGTATTCCCTGTTTGATAAAAAATCCGTCACGGCTTAATCCGTAAAGAATTCTTGGCGGAATCATCATAAAAGCATTTAAAATACTGATTAAAGAAAAAATAGAAATTACGGTTACAATTTTGGCTCCATTTTCTCCGAAAAGAATTTTAGCAACATCGGCTGCAGCAAGATTTGATTTGGCTAAAGTTTCTATTGGCAATACATGAAAAAAAGCGGCATTTACTAAAATATAGATTGCAACAACAAGCAGAACTCCACTATATAATGATTTCGGAATATTTTTGCTTGGATCATCATTTTCCTCGGCAAAAAAGCAAACGGCATTCCAACCATTATAAGTTCCAATTATAAGCTGTAATGATTTGAAAAAGCCAAAAAGAAGTCCGATTTGAAAGATTGAACTATCGGTTTCGATTTTTGGAACTTCAACCCCAGAATACATAAAACAAGCAACAACCAAAGCGACAAAACAAATCACTTTTAATAAACTGGTAATCTGCTGAATTACACTTCCGTTTTTTACTCCGCTTAAGTGCAGTAAAACAAAAGCGACTAAAATGGAAATAGAAATTACTGTAGAGTAGGGAGCAAGTCCAGGAAATAAAATAATAGTATATTCGCTAATTACAATGCAGTAAAATGCTGGCGGAATAGCATTGACAATATAATCGTACCAGCCAGAAAGAAATCCTGCATATTCGCCTAAAGCTCTTTTGATGTAATTGTAAGATCCACCAGCTTTTGGTAGCATTGTAGCGAGTTCAGAATAAGAATTTGCGCCTAATAAAACATATAAACCTCCAAAAAGCCATGAAGCTAGAATAAGCCAGTAATTATTTAGTAATTCCGCAATAGAACCTGGTGTTCGTAAAATTCCGACTCCAATTGTTCCGCCAATTAATACGGCAATATTAAAACTAAGGCCTAAAGTTTTCTTTAATTGGTTTTGCTTAGAATCTGACATTTAGATTTTGTGTAAAGGATTATAATTTTAACAAAAGTATGTTAATTTGAATCAATATTAGCTTAAAATAAAAATCCCAAGATTTTCTCTTTTCAGAAAATCTTGGGATAAATCAAAAAAACATCTAATTCAATATTTTAGAACTTGTATCGCAAACTTGTCATAACCTGACGAGGAGCAATTGGGTTCACACTATAGTTTTCGTGAACAGTATAGTTTAATTCGTTTGTAATGTTTGATAATTTGCAAAGTACAGACCATTTTCTCCAAGTATACCCAACAGATGCATCAATTGTAACATAACCTTCTAATGGAATTTCTCTGTGCCAGATTCCATCTGGTCTTTTAGAATCATATTGGTTGTTCCATCCTCCAATTCTGTCTCCAATATAATTTCCTATTGCACCAACAGAAACGCCTTTAAAGAATCCTTCTTGCAAAGTATAAAAGAAACTTAAATTTGCTGTGTTTGATGGCGTTCTTGCTACACGGTCACCTTCAATAAAACTTCCGTTTAATCCTGAAGTTTTAGTGTAACGCATATCATTATAGCTATATCCTGCAATAATACTTAAGCCTTCAACAGGTCTTGCGGTAACATCAACTTCAACTCCTTTGCTTTTTGTTTCTCCACTTAAAAGTTTGATGGTGCTATCATTATTTTCGCTTCCATCTGCTTTATACGGTGCCATTTGTGCAAAATTGCTATTAGTAATTTGGTAAACCGTAACATTTGTGCTCAATAAACCTTTAAAGAAATCTGTTTTTACTCCAACTTCATATTGATCAATAATAGAAGCTTCAAGAGGTTGTAAGTCAACAGTTGTTCCTGTATTTGGTGTAAAAGAAGTTGAATAGCTTCCAAATACTGAAATATCTTTTGTTGGCTGATACACTAATCCTGCTTTAGGAGAAAATGCATTATCTAAACGTTTTGGAGTAACTGTTGGAACTGCATCTTCTGGATTTCCAGCACCAGTTTTAGTTTCTTTATAAGTGCTAACTTCAGCTTCTTGCCAAGACCATCTTAAACCTGCCAATACTTTGAATTTATCTGTAATTGAAATGAAATCTTGAAAATAAACTCCAAAACGATTTGTGTCTGTTTTTGTAATTTGAGTAGCTCTTGCATTCGGAATGTCATTTCGTTGTGTTGACGGATCAAAATCATAGAGATAAATAGTGTCATAAATACTTGGATCGTATGTTTTTGGAGTACCGTCAGGATTTCTGCTAGTTACTAAATATTTCTCATTAAAAGCGTAAGTATAAGCAGTTGCAAACGAATTTTCCCAGTCTACACCAGTAAAAATTTGATGTTTTACAGATCCAGTATTAAAGTTCCCCTGAAGACTTAATTGATCTCCTAAAATTTGCTCTAAGTTTTGCCCCTGAGTTAGTCCTCTATTCCAGTAACCTGGAATTGGATATGTTTTAGTGTCATCTAAATTTGATAGTTGAGCTGTAGATTTTTGTGTTCTATTGTATGTTTGATAAGAACTATTGAAGTTCAGTTTCCAATTTTTATTGAAATCGTGATTTAATAATATAGAAGCACTAGAAGATTTCGTTGTACCATTTGACCAAAGCGCTCCGTAGAAAGCATTACGAGGCAAGTCTAAAATTTCTTTTCCGATAATTCCAGTTCCGAAATCAGGTGTCCAATCTGCAGTTAAATAATCTCCTTGAACTGTGATTTGAGTTTTTGGATTAATAATAAAAAGCAAAGACGGATTAATGTACAAACGTTCATTTTTTACCACATCTCTAAAGCTTTCTGAATTCTCGTAAGAACCATTAATTCTAAATGCAATTGATTTATTTAGTCCTCCATAAAAATCAAATGCTGGTTTGTAATATGCATAACTTCCTATCTGCATTGAGATTTCTCCACCACTTTTAAATTGAGGAGTTTTGGTTACTAAGTTAACAATACCTCCGGGCGCGACGTTTCCGAATAATAAAGCTGAACCCCCTTTTAAGAACTCTACTTTATCTAAACCCGAAACATCTGGAATTGAGCCTGAATTGTAACGGAATCCGTTTTTAAACATGTTATTTGCAGACATGTCATAACCTCTTGAAAAGAAAGATTCTTGCGCACCACCACGAGCAGAACTTACATAAACACCATTGGCATTTTTAAGAACTTCGCTTAATCTGATAGCTTGCTGCTGTTCGATGATTTCAGAACCAATTACTTGAATGCTTTGAGGATTATCCATCGGTTTTAAGCCAGAACGAACTGCTGTTACAGGTTTTGGTTCTTTTGTTTTGGTAACCACAACCTCGTTTAGAATTTCTCCTTTTTTATTTTTTACAGTATCAGTAACAGATGAAGTAGTTTCATTGCTTGAATAATCTTGGCCGTAAGAGACAAAACTTAATAATCCTAATGCAAATAGTAAATTATATTTCATGGTATTTATTTAGATTCAATAAAAATTATCGATTGCAAATATAAAGACACAGACTCTTTAACAGAAAATTATGAGACATTTTTCTTTCTTAAAATTTTATTATTTTTATCTTAAGATTTGCTTAAGAATTTTATAATTTTATTTTAATTTAGTATAAATAACAACAAAAAAACCTTGCCGTCTAGCAAGGTTTTTTTAATTGAAATTAAAAACTAAAGAATGAAGTTTAATTATTTTATTGCAATATGATAAGTGGCCATTTTCCAGACTTCATCGTATTTTTTTCCATTGTGTTCGCCCGATGATTTATCTGTGTGAGCATATTCTACCATATAATTTCCAGACCATATAGGCGTAAAAGAGAATTCTCCTTTATCATTTGTCCATAATTCTTTTTCCCACCCGTTTGGAGCAATTACTTTAATTTTAGCCTCTTTTGCGATTGCTCCGTCATAAGAGGCAACACCAGTAATTTTAGTATCTTTTTTGGCTACATCTGCATTTTCTGAGAAAACGGCAATTTTATTAGTATTAGAAGTAATATTATTTCCTGCAGCTTTATTTCCAACTACAACATTTGCACTAGAGTTGTAATCTAATTTCATAGTACCATATACATCTTTTACGGTATGATGCATTACAATAGTGTAAACTCCGTCTTCATCTGGTGTAAAGAAAGCTTGATATTTATTGTCTAAAGCTTTAGAAGTTAATTTAGTCTCTTTTTTTGATGGAGAAATTACAACTAAAGAGAAATCTTTTAAATCAGAAAACCATTTATCAGCTTTTGTAATGTCGTTATCAGAGAACTCTCCAAAATAAACAGAAATTTCTTGAGCTTTTCCTTTTGTTCCTGTTGCTTTAGTTTCGATCCAAAGTGCATGAGCAAAAAGCTGAGGTGCAGCAAAAAGCATTAAAAATAAAATGCTTAGTGTTTTTAAAGTATTTGATTTCATAAGATCAAGTTTAAATTATTAGAATGATATTTTACAAACATAAGTTTTATTTAGAATAATTAAAAATAAAAACTCAAAATCTATTGCATATTATACGAATTTCAAGGTTTAGGAAATATTCAAAGTAAAAAAACTAAAGTCTTACTGTGAGGTTTACTAAGAAGTTTGCTGGAGTTTGAGCCATTCCGTAAGAATCCCAATATTTTGTATTGGTTAAATTGTTGAATTTAACCCCAAGCCTCCATACAGGTCTATCGTAAAATACAGTTGCGCTGTAAATAGAGTAGGAAGGAGCATAAAAGCTTTCATCTTCAAATTTGTATTGTTTGTCCACATAATTTCCTCCAAAACCGAAGCCCAAGTTTTTCAATGTGTTTTGAAATTTATACGAAAGCCAAAAGTTCACCACATTTTCTGGTGCGCCACTGGCTTTGTTGCCTTCAATGGAAGCGTCAGACGACTTAACGATACGATTGTCATTATAAGCATAACCAGTCGTCAAGTTTAAGCCGTTTATTGGATTGGCAATAAGTTCAAAATCAATTCCTTTACTTACTTGTTTTCCATCCTGAATGTTATATCCATCAGGATTTGTTCTTGTTGCATTATCAATTGTAATGTTGTAATAACTAAGAGTTGTGCTTAATTTTTTATTGAATGCTTCTACTTTTACACCACCTTCATATTGATTAGCATAAATTGGTTTTAAAATTAATATTGATCCGTCTGGCTGATTTACTGGCCCAGAGTTTTGAAAACCATTCATATAATTTCCAAATAAAGAAACTTGATCTTTAACCACTTCATATACCAAGCCTAATTTTGGAGACAAAGCAGTCTGATTGTATCCGTCTGTATCTTCTATTTTTTTCTGAACAAAGTTATCCAAACGAAGACTTAACATAACAGACAAACGATCTGTAAAACTGACTACATCTGAAGCATAGACACTTAAAGTCTCTTCATTTGGAACGCCAAACTGCATTTCTTTCAATTTTGGATCTACGTCGCTTTTTCGAATTGGTTCGAAATCTGCCGTTACATCAATTTCATCTAATACTTGTGTGGTAGCATACTTAAATGTTGCTTTTGTAAATCTGTAATTGATGCCTGTTAAGAGTTTATGTTTGATGCTTCCTGTTGAAAACTCACCATTAATATTTTCTTGAAAATTGGTAAAGTTATTGTGAATTGGCCCAAAACGCGATACCATTCTTTGAACTTCTGTTGGCGATTTCCATGAAGTGTAGTATTGATAACTATGATCAACACGCTCGTCTACTAGGGAGAATAATGTTGTAGATTTCCAGTTGTCAGAAAGTTTATATTCTGCCTGAGCAAATATTTTAGGAGAACTTGTTTTTGCATCAAGATCATCTGCAAATAAGCTCGTTCTATAATTTACTTTTAGATCTGTTGGGTTGGTAAGTCCTGCCGCATAAGAACGTCCGTAGGTAGGACGAGTATTATTGGTGTTGAAAATTTCTGTGTCTAAACTCAACGTTAATCTGTCGGTCGCTTTATAAATGATGCTCGGTGCAAATAAGACTGTTTTATTAAAACCATAATTTAAGAAGCTATTTTCTGTATTGGCCGAAGCGTTCATTCTAAACAAAACTTTTTTGTTCTGAGTCAAAGGCATATTAAAATCTACCGCAACGCGTTGTAGTCCAAAACTTCCTCCAGTATAAGATATCTCTGTTTTGCTAGTTTCAAAAGGCTTTTTGGTAACCAGGTTTACAACTCCTCCAAATGAAGAAACAGAAGAACCAAACAAAGTTCCAGAAGGACCTTTTAAGACCTCAATTCGTTCGGCATTATCAATTGAGATTGAGCTTCGTCCAGAAAGAGTCTCCATTCCGTTTCGAGCGTTTACACCTGTACTAAATCCTCTAAAACTAATTTCAAGTCCGCCAGAAGGATATATTTTTGAGATTGCGCCCGTAGCATTTTGAACCGCACTTCTTATGTCAACCGCAATTTGCTCTTGTAATAGCTCTTTGTGAATAACATTATAAACCTGAGGATTTTCCAAGTTCTTTAATGGCATTCGGGCAACATAATCGGTCTTTTTTGATAAGTTGCTTTTCTTGCCATTTACTACAACTTCATTCAATTCCTTATTAGAAACTTTTAATTGCAAATTAGTGGTAATGGTTTCATACTCAGTGACAATTATTTCTCTTTCAAGCGTTTCATAGCCCGATAGAGATACCTGTATATTGTAGGAGCCAGGTTTTACTCTGTTAAATTCAAAACTGCCGTCATCATCAGAAACGGTACCATATTTAGTGTTTTTAAGGATAATATTTACACCAGCAGCAGCATCGCCATCAGATGTTGTTATTGTTCCTTTAATTTTTCCGTGGTTTTGTGCAAAGGCAGATAAAAACGAAAATAGAAAACTGATTGAAAATAGAAAACGTGAAGTCTTCAAACGGAGGTAATTCATTACTATTTTAAATTTGGTTTATAATTAATTTTATTTAGAATAAATAAAAACAGTACAAATGTAAAAATAAAAACAGCTTTAACAATTTTTATTTTTATCATTTGCTGATGAAATTGTTAAATGGTGATTTTAGAAGCAATTAAATGAAATTCTTAGCAGATGTTTTAGCAGGATAAAGTTTAAAAAGCCTTAATTTTGCAGTCTGAAAAATGACTTCATGATTTTACCATTCTTTAAAAAGATTCAAAATACGCCCAAAGGATATCGTATTGCCAACACTGTTTTTTTCTTTCTATCAGGCTTTGGCTATTCTTCTTGGGTTTCGAGAATCCCACATATACAAGCCCAATTAAAGTTGTCTGAAGCCGAATTCGGAGCTGTTTTATTTGCCTTTCCAATCGGTTTAATGCTTACAATGCCATTTACAGGAAAGCTGTTAAATAAATATAGCAGTCGTTACATCATGTTGCTTGGAGCGGTTATGTTTAATGTTGCTTTGTCTTTGCCAGGTTTAGCAGCATTTGTTTGGCAGTTAGTAATCATACTTTTATTCTTTGGCGCTTCTCGTAATATTTTCAATTTATCGATTAATGCGCAATCTCTTGAAGTGCAGAAATTGTATCCAAAATCGATTATTACACGTTTTCACGCAGTTTGGAGTATCGCCGTTTTTTCGGGAGCGGGATTGGGTTATGTAATGGTAACTCAGAAAATTGCACCATCACACCATTTACTGGGAGTGAGTATTTTTATGTTGGCGCTAACGGCTTGTTTTTATCCGATGAGCATTCACAACGAACCTGTTCCGGTTAAAAAGAAGTTTTTCTCTATGCCAGAAAAAAATCTGATAAAATTTGCCATGATCTGTTTTGTGTCAATGGCTTGCGAAAATACAATGTACGATTGGAGCGGAATTTATTTCGAAAATATCCTGAAAGCTTCTCCAAAATTAACCAGTGCCGCGTTTGTGTTTTTTGCTTCGGCAGTAACTTTAGGACGTATTTTTGGCGATTATGGTGTAATGAAATTTGGAACTAAAAAAATCCTTCTTTACAGCGGAATCTTAATAACAGCAGGTTTCGGAATTTGTTTTATCATGCCGTATGCTTACCCAACTATTTTCGGTTACGTTTTAATCGGATTTGGGGTTTCTTGCGTAGTTCCGTTGGTGTTTAGCATTGCGGGAAGATCATCTAAATTAAGTACAGGTTCTGCTCTAACTTCAATATCTACAATTGGTTATTTAGGATTCTTACTAGTTCCGCCAATGGTTGGTTTTATTTCTGAATATCTAAGTATGAAATGGGCGTTTTTGGTAATGGCAATTTTAGGTGTGCTTATGATTTTAATGGTGAATAAGATTGGAGAGAATGAGTGATTTTTCGAGTTGCTGAGGTTCTTAGATACTAAGATTCTGAGGTTTTTTTAATATGGGCTATTTAACCTTTTTGTTTCTGACTAAGTATTTTTTCTTTTAATTTCTTGTCATGTTTTATACTCTTTATTTTAGAGTTAAGTATCCAATAAATTGCATATCCGAAAGCAATTGATATGATCACTGAAAATAAATTGATACCCCAAAAAGCTAGGGAAGCAATTACCAAAATGAAAAAAAAGATTTCTATATAATAAGTTTCTTTTTGTTGTGTGCGTTGCTTTATAATCATAATATTTCCACGTCTTTTCCCAATTCTTTCAATTACTTTTTTGGTAATTTTGTCAATGCTGTACATTTTATCAAGATCAGGTAGAGTAAAGCAAATACTAAATTCGAGTTCTAGTCTGTTCATAAAAGCGTAATACTTTTTAACACCTTTAAAAGAGTTTTTTATATTATCTTTTTTATGTGGAGGAAATGTTAGGAAATCTAGAAAATGAGATTCTTCAAAGTTTTCATTTGGCTTTTGTCTTTCTTCTTTAAAAATTTCAATAATCTTTTCTTTTATTTCAATTTCGGTCATTTCTTTACATTTAATGATGTTTATATTTTCTTTGGATTTAAGAAAATATTCCTTTCATTTTTCTTTTTCTATAATTTTATAAAATATAGTTTGTCTTCCTAACTATATAATTTACTTCTTCGTCATCACAAACTTCTCCGAACTCGGTTTCCCGTTCAAATTTCCAGAAATTTCTGCAGTTAAAGTATTATTAGCACCTTTTGTATAAGTGATTTTTTGAGGATAATCATGTTTCGGATTTTCGAAAACCAATTTTTGTTCTGTTTCAGAAGTAGAGGGGAAGAAAACTGGTTTATCGTCATTTTGACCTTTTACAGTTGCTTTGTAAGTAAGCGTTTCGCCTAGCTGAGCCAAAATAATAGTCTCAAAATGCAAAGTGTCTTTTCCTTTAATGTAATAAGAAGAAGCGCTGAAAGTACTGTCATTTAACTTTTGCCAGTTTTCAGATAAAACGCCTTCAGGAGATTTATTTTCCCAATTCCCGATTAACCAGTCGGCTTTTTTGATTTTATCTTTTTCTACCGTTTCTTTTTTCTGGCAAGAAACTGCGGCTAATACAAGAGCTAAAAGAGTAATTTTCTGAAACATATTTATTAGGTTTTTGATAGTACTAATGTATGAAAAAAAATGTTTGCCACGAATTGCACTAATTTTCGCGAATTTCTTTTGTTATATCTGCCACAGATTAAAAGGATTAAAATGATTTTATCTCACGCAGATTTAGCAGATTCAGTAGATTTATTTTATACTCTACATTATAAAAATCTGTCAAATCTGCTAAATCTGCGGGAAAAAATTTGTGCAATTATTGATAAAACACATAGAGTAAAAAATCCTTTTAATCTGTGACAAATAATATAGACACAATAATTTTCAAAAAATAATTAGTGGAAATTCGTGCAATTCGTGGCAAAAAAATCAAACACTTGCACTCAAAATAGAATAAACCAATTCCTTAGTTGGTTTTTGATCTTTTAATTTTGCCCGAACTTCATCAAAAGTGACTTTAAAATCACAGCCCGATTTATATTCCGCACAGCCATAAGCCGTTTTGCCTTTTAGGATAGTTCCTTTTTTACATTTCGGACACATTAAAGCATCTGAGTTTTCTTTTGGTTCTGCTTTTTTATCCGTTTTCTTTGGCTCTAATTTCAGTTTGTAGTTTTCCTCAAAACGAATTAAACCCTCAACAGTTCCAGAATCGGTTTTAAAGCCTTTTATATTTACCGTAGAACCTTTTTGAACCAATCTTAAATATTGGCTTTCAGTAATTTTTTTATCATGAAAAACAAAAGGCAATACAAAGTCGCAGCCCGATTTATATTCGCTGCATCCAAAAGCCGATTTTCCTTTTAGTATATTTCCCTTTTGGCATTTCGGACAAGTTTCTGCCGAAATTCCAGAAGCTTTCTTTTTCTCTTTTTCCGTTTTTACAACAGGTTTCTGAATAGTCGCAGCATGAGAAATGTTCGCGCGTTTGGTTTCGCTTCGCACTTCATATACCAAAGCTTCCACCATATGTTTCATGTTTCTGATAAACGCTGCAGCGGTGAAAGTTCCTTTTTCGATATCTTTCAATTGTTTTTCCCAAGTTCCTGTAAGTTCAGCCGATTTTACCAATTCGTTTTGAATTGTATCAATCAGCTGAATTCCCGTTAAAGTCGGTAAAACCTGTTTTTTATTTCGAACAATATATTGACGTTTGAAAAGTGTTTCAATAATATTCGCACGAGTTGACGGACGTCCGATTCCGTTTTCTTTCATCAGTTCTCGCAAATCTTCATCGTCGACCTGTTTTCCTGCGGTTTCCATGGCGCGTAGTAAAGTCGCTTCGGTAAACTGATTGGGCGGTTTGGTTTCTTTTTGAAGAAAAGAAGGTTCATGCGGGCCTTTTTCGCCCACAGTAAAACTTGGCAATAAATCAGGTTCTTTTTCCTTCGCATTTGGATCTTCAAAAACAACGCGGAAACCTTTTTTCAGGATTTCTTTTCCTGTTGCTTTAAAAGTCACATCGGCAGCTTTTCCGATTACGGTTGTATTGGCAACCAAACAATCATCATAAAAAACGGCAATAAAACGTCTCGTAATAATATCATAAACCTGCTGCTGATTGAACGGAAGATTGTTTTGAATTCCCGTTGGAATAATCGCATGGTGATCGGTTACTTTTTTATCGTTGAAAACCTTTGGCGATTTTTTGATTTTTTTCTCCAAAACGGGCTGAGTCAGTTCTGCATAATTCGTTAATTTCTGCAGAATTCCAGGCACTTTCGGATAAATATCCCCAGGTAAAAAAGTTGTATCAACTCTTGGATAGGTAATGACTTTCTGCTCGTATAAAGTCTGTGCGATTTTCAACGTTTCTTCTGCCGAAAATCCAAATTTCTGATTGCAATATACCTGTAAACCTGTTAAATCAAAAAGCTTTGGAGCGTATTCGTTTCCGTTCTTTTTATCTACAGAAACAATTTCGAAATCACTTTCTTTAACTTTTGCGGCTATGACTTCTCCATCTTCTTTGTTTAGAAAACGGCCTTCTTCATAGCTAAAAAGCGTTTCTCTATACAAAGTCTGCAATTCCCAATACGGCTGAGGTTTAAAGTTTTCGATTTCTCTAAAACGCTCTACAACCATTGCCAGTGTTGGCGTCTGCACACGACCAATAGACAAAACTTGTTTGTAACCGCCATGTTTTACAGTGTACAAACGTGTGGCATTCATGCCCAATAACCAGTCGCCAATAGCTCTAGAAAATCCGGCATAGTATAAATTATCGTAATTGGCTGATGGTTTTAAGTTTTCAAAACCTTCTTTGATTGCTTCTGTGGTAAGAGATGAAATCCATAAACGCTGAATTTCGCCTTTATAATGCGCTTCGTTCATCACCCAGCGCTGAATCAGTTCTCCTTCTTGTCCAGCATCCCCGCAGTTTATAACCACTTCGGCTTTCTCAAAAAGGCTTTTAATAATTTTAAACTGTTTCTGAATTCCAGAATTCTGAACGACTTTGGTTTCAAATTTTTCAGGAAGCATAGGCAGATTGTTCAGATCCCAACTTTTCCAATGCGGTTTGTAATCGTTGGGGTCTTTTAAGGTGCATAAATGTCCAAAAGTGTAGGTCACAGCGTAGCCATTGCCTTCATAATAGCCATCATGTTTGGTATTAGCGCCCAAAACGGCTGCAATTTCACGTGCTACACTTGGTTTCTCAGCAATACAGACCTTCATTTTTTCCTTTTCTTATTGAAGAGCGAAAATAGGGATTTTTTGCTGAAAAGTTGCTAAGGTTCTAAGATACTAAGATTCTAAGTTTATTGTAATGCTATTATGGCCATTTCAAATTGAAATCAAAACTCAGTTGGGAAAGTTAAGTTAAATTCAGGTTTTTTGATGGAAAGTTCGTGGCATTTTTTTTCGAATTGAGTTTTATTGAATGGCCCAAATACAGGTTTGTCCTGAAAAATGCTTTTTGTTCTTTCGATGATATAATAATGCGTTACGTTTAAGTTTATTTTTTCTTTGGAGTTTTCTAAAAGCAGATGCTGTTTCGAGTAGATATATTTCGAATTGTATCCAGTCGCAAAAACAAAGGCAGGAATAATGTTTTCTCCTTTTTTTAAAGATCTTGATTCGTAAGCATCAACCCAAAGGACTTCGTAATCATCTACAATAGTTTCGATTTCGTAATCGTGAAAACCAAAGCAGGAAGTTAGTGTAATAGAGGTTAAAACTGCAAAAACGATTTTTTTCATAGATAGTAATACTTTCTAGACAGTCTAAATGTTAGGATTTAAAAATATCAATTCTTCGCATCCAGAAGATTTCCGATTCTAAAAACTGAAGTTTGGTCTTCACTATTTTATCGCTTTTGTCTCTCGGATTTTTAGCTATAAATCTCGCTGTAGAATTTGTAAAATCTAAAGTATATTTTTGGTCTAAGTCCGTTTTTTTATCAGAAGAAAAAGTAATCAGATTATTTTTTTCGCTCCATTTTCCTTTTCCGTATTTATTGCTTTCTTGCGGAGTTCCGCCTTGTATATTAGAATAAGAATGAAACTCAAATGTTCCGTCTGGATTTAAAGTCAGTTTATATTCAATTTTATGATTTTCACTAGAAAGAGAACGCGTATAATCGCCCACAAACTATTGGATTGTGCAGAAAGGTTTAATTTTAAAAGAAAAAGCAGTACAGTTATTAGAAGTCTCATTGTGTTTAGGAGTTTCATCAAAAATAAATCGTTTAAAACCAAAATACTTACGTAAAACCGTATTAGCAAATTTTATAATTTTTTTATAGTAGGAAAAAGGCGTATATTGCCAAAACATTAGAATAAATACAATAATGATCACTGCAAATTTTTATTTAATAAACAGCTGTCTGATGTGCTTAATAAGCGCATTGTTGTATTTGCATGACGATACTTTCTTAAAAAGTTCAAAAGAGTTTATTCCTTTAGCCCTGTCACAACTCTAGGCAGGGGATTCTTTTCTATTTAGTTTTTATTTATTTAATCTCATTTTTATTCAGGATATGATATCGGTGAATAGTACGTTTTTGCGCGCTGTCATCTGTAGAGTTGTGTTATGTTTATGAAAAGAATGAAGCATACAAGAAAGTCATGTCACAACATATAATTTTAACAACAGGAACATACGATTTAATTAAAGATCACGTAAGAAGAAAAAAAGTAACCGCTCAAGAAGAAGAACTTTTATTAGACGAACTAAAACACGCTACGCAGGTATTGCGAAAAAATCTGCCTGAGGATGTAGTTTCAATAGATCGAAAAGTGACTTATAAAGATCACATCAATAATGAAGAGAAAACAATTCTTCTTGTTGGTCCAGAAAAAGCAAAAGTCAGTAAAAATAAAATTTCGGTTCTTTCAGATGAAGGCATTGCAATGATTGGCTACAAGGAAGGCGATATTATTGAATGGCCTGCTAAAAAAGGAAATCTAAAATTAGAAATTTTGAAAGTAGAAGAATAAATAAAATTCCGTTTCGATTTAAGTTTAGTAACAATCCCAAAAGAGTTTTTCTTTTGGGATTTTTTTTGAAATAATAGAAAGTAAATAATAAGAGAATTACTTCAAATAACGTTCATTGAAAGCTTAAAATAACTAAATTCGTTCTTCTCAATTTAATCATAACCAATTATAAATGAGTATGAAACAAGCAGAAACTATAGACGAAGTAATTCTGTTATTGGATCAGATAATAGAAAAGTCAAAAATAGACCAGAGCAATTTAGGTTTGTTCGCCATTCTGTATCGCGAAGTTACGGTAAGAGTAAAAGAAGGTATTTTGGCTGGATCTTTTCAGAACGGAGAGCGAATGGAAAAACTCGATGTTATTTTTGCCAACCGGTACTTGAAAGCGTATTATCAATATCAAGCCAAAGAAAAACCATCTGAATGTTGGGCATTTGCTTTTGAACAAGCCGAAAACTTCTGGCCAATAGTATTGCAGCATTTGCTTCTCGGAATCAACGCACATATTAACCTTGATTTAGGAATTGCCTCGGCAGAAGTCTCTACAGTTGAAGACATCGAAGATTTAAAAGCCGATTTTGATAAAATAAACTTCATTTTGAGCAATCTGGTTGGCGGTGTCGAAAAATGCTTAATCAAAATTTGGCCAACACTTACTTGGATATTAAAATTTACGGGCAAAGTAGACAACTTCTTTATAGATTTCAGCATGGAAACGGCAAGAAACGGCGCATGGAAATTTGCCAACGAATTTGTAGCAGTTCCAGAAAACGAAAGAGAAGCCTGTACGCAATTAAGAGATCAGAGAATAACCGAAATCGCCCGATTGGTTTCGAACCCTGGATATTTTGTGAGCGCCGTTTTCAAATTCATTCGTTTATTTGAAAGAGGAACCGTTGCTCAAAAAATAATCGATATGCAGATTATGGAAGAAAAAAATATGGAATGTGTTGTGGCGTGAAGAATTAGGTATTAAAAACAATAAGCAACATTACGAAACCTCCCAAGCAAAGAACTCCAATCATATGATTACGATTACTATTATCATCTTTTTTCTGATTACTTCCACTTGGCGACCAGAAACTTGAAAATGTTCTAAAATCATTGTGATTGGAAAGAGTCCATAAATTGTAACCAAGAAATCGTACTGAAGCTCCTAAAAACTCCAGAATTATTCGACCTGATATAATTTCTATTAAATCCATTATTAATTATTAATCATAGGATTCAGATTCTCATCTTTATTTCTTAAATCCAGTCCGCCTTCGTAAACCGATTTCAGATTGGTCAAATAAAAATGCCATCCGTTGGAACAGCCCAATCTGATGTATTGTTTTGAATTATCATCTGTCGGAATGTTATGATGACGAAGTTCTACAATCGTGTAACCATTTTCTTCACTCAATTTGATATCTACGAGACATGTTCCTTCAAACGTAAACTGCAATTGGTCTTTTCCATTGGTAGAAGTGATTTTTCCTTTCATAGCATCATCATACAAATACCAAAGCCATTCATAAGTATTTCCTCCCGAAACATTTTGGTCTTTGCTGATTGGTTCTAGATTCGCATCAAAAAAAGATACTTTTTCTAGAAACCATTTTTCCAGTTCGTTTGCAATTGTCCAAGCATTGTAAATGTCGCTGAGCGGAGCTTTAACGGCTATTTTTTTAGTGAAAGAAGTCCAGTCGAAGTTTTCCATGGTTTGGTTTTTAGTTTAGTTTCTTAAATTATTTCAGCTCGCTAAAACCTGTTTTTTAGACTCATTTGTTAATGCAATTACCAATGCGATTCCGCAGAAAAGTAAAGCGATAATAGCGCGTACAATTTCATTTCCGCCACCAACAGTTGGATTTGTAACAGCATCTTGAATATGGAAGAAAAGTACAAAAAGTAAAAGCATGAAAGCCAAAAGAAGCGAAATAGGTTTTATCCAAAGTTTGAAAATAATCGAAATGCCCGAACAAATAAGCGCAACGCCTACAAAATAAGTCCAAAACATCGTTCCTGGCAACCATTTCGGAACCATTGTAGAAACAAACTCAGCAAAAAGAAAATGGCTTAAACCAAACAAAAGCATTAAAAGCGAATATAAAATTCGCCCAACCGGAATAAGTTTTTCTAGAAATTTGTCGAATTTGCTTTCGCTTTTGTTCGCACTATAGGAACCCGCCAATACAAACGCTCCGCCGCTATAAGTGAGTTCTTCAATAGCATTGATCCAAATTTGTGTAGCGTTGGTTTTATCGGTATTAAAAATGAAAATAAACGGAAGATGCGAAACAACAAAAGCAGCAAGAAAAGCAAATCCTGAATAAAGACAGACTTTTCTCGTGTCGATAAATTTAATGGTAACAATTCCCGAAATAATAATTCCTGCTAATATTAAAACAATTCCGGTAAGGATAGAAAAAACAGAATATTGATGCGCCCAAGCGGGAAAAGGAGACAGAATTTCAGATCGAAAATCTTTAATAACAAGCTGATGCACTCCCAAAGCAATGATGCCAATACCGTAAAATAAACGGCCGATTTTGATAAGTCCTTTCATTAATAGTGGTTTTAGATATTAAATTTGTTTTTGGTGGTTGACCAAATATATAAAATTCTTACTAAAATACTGATTTAATGAAGGTTGGTTTTTTTTAGTTTGCTTCTCGCCAGTTTCTCTGCCCAATATTGTCATTTCGAGGAACGAGAAATCTCCGCAAGTAGCTCCGCAACAATTTTCCATATTGTAACCACAAAGTATTGTCATTTCGAGGAACGAGACTCGAGCGATAGCGAACTGGAGAAGCAAATCACACTAGAAATTCCGCAAAGGATACTCGCCAATCTTTGTAGAGTTACTCGCGAAGATTTCTCGTTCCTCGAAATGACAAAACTAGAAGTAGATAGAATGAGAGAATAGACTTTCTACGTAGAATGTGTTCACGAGTGGGACGCTCGCGCTAGCAAGGGGAAGAAATTTTTCATTTAATTTGAAGCTTTCTCAATTGTACTATATTTAAGATAATATTTTCCACTTCGAAAGATATAGCAGTCAAAATTTTCCTCTGAATCACCAATTTGTAAATGAAAACCATAATCGCCATTATTATCTATAAATTTTAAAGCTGTTCTATTATAAGTAGCCATAAAGTTTGGAGAAATTATTTTTAAAACCTTAAAATTTGAAGTATCTTCTAATAGGGGAATTTCGGGATAATTTTTAAGATATTGGAAAGACCAATCTATTGAATTTCCAGATTCAAGATTTTCTTCATTAATTATAGCAATGCATAATAAAAAAATAAATTGTTCAAGATGGATATAAGGGAAATTATCAAAGTCGTCAAGAATTTGACTTGTAAGTTTATAGTCTGGAATGCTTTCTAAATCTTGCCATAATTGTAAAAGACTGTCTAGAGCGCGAAGATTTGTTAACGTTCTATATTTGATTTCTATAATTCCCTCCATGTTATCTAAAAGATTCTTGATTTTTGAAGAATTAGCTTTGTTTAGGGAATAATCTTTAAACTTTGAAATTTCTAGAGAATTTTGTGGAATACCTAAGTAATAATTATTGTCTGGATTCAAGTTCCATTTTTCAATATCATCTTTATTGAAAATAAATATTTTTTCATCATTATTTCCCCAATTATCATTTTTTAGATAAACGAAAAGAAGAAAATTCGATTTCACATATTTTTTCTCAATTACAATAGAAGAACTATTTTTAGTTATATTTCTACCTTTGGATTGACAAAGTACTATTTTATGTAAATCTGCTTGAATTACTTCTGAAATAAAAAAATCTCCTCCATCTAGATCATAATTAGGATTGGTATAGTTGAAACCATATGCTGAAACGTGGAATTGGCTAAAATTCAAAGCTTCTAATTCAAGAGGTTTGTTATCTCTCATAAAAATATTTGTGTTTATTAAAATATTATTATATACGTATGTATTATGATTTTTAAATAAAAACAGCTTACAAATCCTTAATTAATTCACTCGGATGAATTTTTAAAGCTTGTGCAATCTTAAATAAAGTGCTTACTTTCATTTCTTGCGAACCTTTAATATATTTTCTTAGACTTTCAACATCCATTTCTGCATCATGAGCAACCTCTCGTCGCTTGAATTTATTTTCTTCAATTATATCTTTAATCTTGATTCCTAGATCTTTTACAACTTCTGGAATTTCACTTTTTCTTTCTCTTTTCATAGAAATGAAATTACAAGTAATGGATTGTTTTTAAGTGAATGTAAGAAAGGGGTTGTATGTTACTGATTTTTTATATATTTGTTTAAAATTGTAAATTAAATCTTATATAAAAATGCAAGCACAAAATAAAGAAAGAGCTGAAGAATTGTTGGAATTAATAAGTAAAGGAAGCTACTTCAGCAAACTAAAACCAGAGCCAAAAGAAATTAACTCGTATACAATACCGCTAAAAGTATCTTCTTATAACGAATTAAATCTAATGGTTTCAGATTTGCTAAAAGCAAGTATTATTTTGCTTAATCCTGATGCAAACGGTTTGTCGAGTTTTACAAAAGACAATAATGTCAATGTAATGACTTTGCTTGAAATTGCCTTGCAGTTATTGCCAGAAGATGAAATGGAGTTGTTGGATGATTTGTGTAAGGCTCAGTTGTGATTTTTTGATATAAAAAGCGCAAGAAGTTTTAAGACTTTTGCGCTTTGAAAATATGCTTAATGCGTATTCTTTTTTATTATTTCTTTTAATTCATCAATTGTGAAGGGAGGTATTTTTGAATGAATCGCTCTATGACAATTAGGACACAGAGGTTTTAAATCAGTTTTTGGATTTACAATATAAGTTTTCTTAATTTTAGAAATGGGCTTAGAATGATGAACTTCTAAAATAGAGATGTTTCCATATTTTTCAAATGCTTTATAGCCACAAACTTGGCAGGTATGATTATGGATTTCAAGAGATTTATTTCTTGCTTTAATATTCCGTTCATATTTGTTTATATAAACCTTGCTGAGTTTGCCTTCTTCAAATTGTTTATCAGCTTCACTCATTTCGTCATTGAAAAAAAGTGGAATGTCTGATTTTATTAGTAATGATTTAACTTTTTTCGTATAATCAAATTGATTCAAGTTTTCGAACTTATTTTTAAAATCTACTCTAAGCTTTCTTTTGTCAACATTTTGATAACCCTTTCTGTCGTTATCATAAAGACCGTCATATTCATCTCGTAATCTTTTAAAAGAAGATTCCTTTTCAATATCTAATATTTCACTAACTTTTCTATGCAAAGAAACTTGTGTAGCATATCCTAAATTTTCATAGGCATCTTTAAATTTAGCAAGAAAATTTGCTATAAAATGAGCCTCTTCTGGAAGTCTTTTTTTTGTCATTGTTTATTTTTAAATAATTGAACCAGATAGCGCGGATTTGCAATCCGTGCCCACAAAGATTGGCTTTTAAAATTATTTGTATTGTGTCTTACTGTTGCGGGCACGGATTGCAAATCCGCGCTATCGGGGTTGCAAATCCGTGCCTGCAAAGATTGACTCGTTTTCTTTTTGATTTACAAAGTGCCTTACTGTTGCGGGTACGGATTGCAAATCCCGATAACTGGCAAATTAAGTCTGCTAGGCAAATGGTTCTGGCTTTATGTCAATTTTCGAATTTATTTTATCGTTTTTCCAAAACCATCTTTATATTTAATTTGTCCAATGAAAGGAAAAATATCTTTAAAATCTGATTTGTTATATTTAATTGAATCTGTTTCAACAATTATAAATAAACAATCACCGGAGACAAATGAATCTGTTTCAATAATAATATCTTTTAAAGGAATACCATTAGCTCTTTTTGTTATTTTAAGATTTAAATTTGGCATCACTGTAACACTGTCATTTTTAAAGCATGAAAAGTTTAAAATTAGATTTTCAGCTGTTTTGTTTCCATTATTTTCTACTTTATAAATAAATCTAATCTTTCCATTATCATATTCTCTTTTATCTAATTTACCAATAATATTGGGACTATAAACATAATCTGAGAAAATTGGTACTGAAAAAATTAATTGTATTAAAGCCAAAAAAATAGCTATTGAAGAAAAAACTAAAGTTAGTTTTTCATTAGGAGTCAATTTTTGCTTTTTGTTTTTTCCCATTTGTTGTTTAATTTATTTTCAAAAATGACATTAAATCTTTTAACTTTGTTCTCCGTTGCTAACGCGAGCGTCTCGCTCGTGAACGCAAAGTAAGCACTAGCGAGACGCTCGCGCCAGTAGGGGCTTTGATAAAAATGGAATCTATGCTAGCTTATTCTTTTATAGGAGGCTCGTAATTCCAATATTTCTCATGATTTAGTGCCCCTAAAAGCTTCCCAATCTTTCCAATTCCTAGTTTTTCCTCTGGTTGACTTTCTTCAATTCCGTTAGCTTCCGGTCTTGCAATTAAAATAAAGCCACCATCTTTTAAAATATTATCTTTGTTGTGAATTGAGGCTGAACTAAAGTAATAGTCATCACTTAAAACAATTATTACATCTGACATTCCTCTTTTTCGATGAATCTTATAGGCATAGAAATCATCTAGTTGAATTTCTTCAATTCTTTCTACTGCAAAATGATTATTAAGAGCTTTTTCTATAAATGGTCTTATCGAATAGTGTAAATTTTTCCCCATTTTAATTATTTTATATGAAAAGGATTTTTATTTAAGAATATTTGGTAATCATTTTTGTTTACTTCTTCAAATAAGGTAATATGTAAATCTTTTTTAAATTTGATCTTAAAATCGAATTTTAACTGATTTATATAATTATTGATATATAAATTATTTGCATTTGAAATGACTGCAATATCAATATCATTTGCTTTGTCAGATATAAAGACGGCAGAACCAAATATAAACCAGTCTATGACTAAAGATGATATAAGTTTTTTTTCTAGCCATTCCCTCATTTTGATTAATTTTTTATCAAGTAAGGTTGCTTTAAAGCTTTCGGCAAAAATTATATCACTAAACTCAATTGGAAATTGATACTGTGAATAATCAAAATTTGGGTTTATTACATGTTCATTAAAAGCATCAATATGAAGTAACATTTTATTAATTATGGCTTCATATTTATTAGGAAACAGAGACTTATTTTCTTGTAATAGTTTTTTTATAGATTCATTATTAGGAAGTATAGCTTCTCTTTTTAATTTTTCCCATAATGTAAAATCTGTTCTTAATGGTTCTACAATAGAGCTTCCTGAATTTGGGGCTGTATTTTTAAACATATATTCATTGTCTTTTAATAGAGGGAAAATTGCTTGGGCTAGTTTTCCAAATTCTGTAAATTTTTTGTATATAACTTTATTAAATGCGGGCTCATTTTTTGTTTCATGTTTTAAATCTAAATAGCGATGATATAAGTTGTACAAAAGAGCAAGAATAATTACAATTAATCCTAATGCCCAATCAAATTCACCAATTAATGATAATTTGAATTCACCTAAAACTAGATTTAAAAAATCTACCCAAATAGGTTTTGATAATAATGCTAGTCCACCGACTACTAATAATTTAGTAATTCTATTATAATATTTTGGTCTTAGTAATTTTATTAATAACCCAATTTCTTCTATTTTCATTGCTTTTAATTTGTTTACATCATTGCATATTGAAAAACAAGTGCTATCTCAATTATATATGTCGAAGTTATCAATATTTATTTTTTAGTCAACGTTTGATGCTTTTGCATTTTTCCAAAAATATTAACTTTTAGGAGCTTTACGGTTTTCTGTAAGTTGTGACAAAGAATAAAAAACTTGCCGATGAAAAGAAAGATATTTATATATTAAAGAACAAACATCGTATAAAATTTAAATGTTAGACCAAGTAAAAACCCCTGTTTTTTATCATTTAAAAATTGAAATAGAGCCAATGGTATTATTTAATCTCCTTCAACATTGTAAACAATTCAGGAATTTTTCCTACTTGCGTTTCTGTCCAGAAATAATTTTCATAATCCGTAATGCCATTATCTTTAAGATATATTGATATTCTTCTTAAAGCATTTTGAATTTTGAAACTAAACATTATTTCTTTTGAATTAAAAATGTATGTAGTTGATTGGTTTTGTTCGGTTTTATCTTTAAGATTTGGAATAACATATTGTTCTATAAAGACTATAAATTCCTCTAATTCATTTAAATCGATCCATGAAGATTTGAAATTATTTTTATTTGCGTGGTATTTTAGAGTCATATCCACTTGTAATGATTTTATTTTTCTATTGGATTTCAAATCAATTACTTCAATTGGAAAGAAAGAAACAATGTCACCAAGTCCAGATTTAAATTCTGCTTTTGTATTCCAATCCCTATTTACTTGAGTGATTTCTGCATTTTCAATAAACTTACGTGTTTCAGAATTATTTCCTTGAGAGTAATTTTGGATAATTATAAAAAGAAACAAGAATGTGGTGAATAGTCTTTTCATTTTAAATTTATGGTTGTTAGTTTAGTATGGTTTCCAAAACTAAGAACATAAAATCTAAATACATTACGGAAAACCGTAAACATAATTATGAAAACCAAAGCCCTAGCCCTGATAGAAGCGGCATCCTTTTTAGGCAAACGAAAAAGATCTTATTAAACCGTAAATATTCTGCCTAAAAAGATATAGTCCCGATAGCTATCGGGACAGGAAACAGCTCCTAAAAATCATTACAATTCCACTAAATATTCAACTTAAATTCCCGAAAAAATGAACACTAGAATTTTCGATAAAAATTTTGTAATTTTGCCGTCCAATAAAAGGAATTAGAAAATGTTAGATAGACTTCAATATGTAAAGCAGCGTTTCGATGAGATTTCGGATTTGATTATTCAGCCGGATGTTATTTCTGATCAAAAACGTTATAAGCAGCTTAACCAAGAATATAAAGGAATAAAAGCGCTTGTTGAAAAGAGAGAAGAGTACATCATAATTTTAGCAAACATCGACGAAGCAAACGAAATTATTGCTGATGGAAGTGATGCTGAAATGGTGGAAATGGCCAAAATGCAATTGGATGAAGCAAAAGAACGTCTGCCAGAATTGGAGGAGGAAATCAAATTTATGCTTATTCCAAAAGATCCTGAAGACGCGAAAAACGTTATGGTGGAGATCCGCGCCGGAACGGGTGGGGACGAAGCGAGTATTTTTGCTGGTGACTTGTTTAGAATGTACACCAAATATTGCGAATCTATGGGATGGAGATCATCTGTTGTAGATATGAATGAGGGTACTTCTGGAGGTTTCAAAGAGGTAATTTTTGAAGTTACTGGAGAAGATGTATACGGAACTTTGAAGTTTGAAGCGGGTGTTCACCGTGTTCAGCGTGTTCCGCAGACAGAAACACAAGGTCGTGTGCATACATCGGCTGCGACGGTTATGGTTTTGCCAGAAGCTGAGGAGTTTGATGTTCAGGTAGATATGAACGATGTTCGTGTAGATTTCTTCTGTTCGTCTGGACCTGGAGGTCAGTCGGTAAATACAACGAAATCGGCTGTACGTTTAACGCACATTCCAACAGGTTTGGTGGCGCAATGTCAGGATGAGAAATCGCAGCACAAGAATAAAGATAAAGCTTTGATGGTATTACGTTCTCGTTTGTACGAAATGGAATTGGCCAAAAAGCAGGAGGAAGATGCTAAAAAACGTAGTTCTCAGGTAAGTTCTGGAGACCGTTCGGCAAAAATTCGTACGTATAACTATGCGCAAGGTCGTGTAACGGATCACCGTATTGGTTTAACGCTTTACGATTTAGGAAATATCATGAATGGTGATATTCAGAAAATTGTTTCTGAGCTTCAGTTGGTTAATAACATGGAGAAATTGAAGGAAGCTTCAGAAGTTTACTAAATTTCTAAGTTGCTAAGATTCTAAGTTTTTTTTCTTTGAACATATTTTTCGGAGTTGCTAAGATTCTGAGATACTAAGGTTCTGAGTTTTTTCTCTATGAACTCAAAATATTTAAAGCCGAACTTTGTTCGGCTTTTTTTGTGTAAAGAAATATGGAAGATTGGAAGAAACTTAGAATCTTAGCAACTTAGTACCTTAGCATCTTTAAAAAAAACATAGCCAGCGGTTTCAACCGCTGGAACGCAATGTATTGTTGTTGTGCAAAGGTTCAAAGGTTTTCTCTCTCTGTGAATTAGTATAATAGAAAAAATTGCAAATTTTTTCAAAACCTTTAAACCTTTAAACCTTTAAACCTTTAAACCTTTGCATCTCTGTTACTTTGAGCCTAAAAAGAAAGAACCTTCTTTCTTTTTTTATCGTTCTTATAATCTTATACTTTCATCGAAAAAACTTAACATACATATCATTTGTTAAATTTTTTATTACTATTTTTTGTTTCATATTTGCATACCAATCATCCAACTAACATTAATTTATGAAGAAAACTTTACTCTTATTTTGCTTCTTTGGAAGCTTTTTTTATGCGCGGTCGCAATCGTATTTTGGATTTAGGGATGATAATTTTGCCGGAATTCAGAGTGCTTTATTTAATCCGTCTAATGTTGTCGATTCTAAATATCGTGCCGATGTTACGATTTTCTCGGCAAGCGGAACGGGACAGAATGATTTGTACGGAATTAATATTCTAGATGCACTAGACGGCGATTATGATTTGGCGACTGATGCGAGCAAAACTTTCAAATCGAATAACAGAGGAAATTTTAACGTAGATATTCTCGGCCCTTCTTTTATGATGAATATCACGCCTGTTCATAGTGTGGCGCTTTTTACGCGCGTGCGAAGCGTTACAAATCTTATTGGCATAAACGGTCAGCTTATTGATGAGGTGAACAAAGATGTCGATGCTTCAAATAATTTTTTAATCACAGGCGGGAATACGAATGGGGTTACGAATTCTTGGGCTGAAATTGGGGCGAGTTATGCAACGATTCTATTGGATCGCGATGATCATTTTGTTAAAGGTGGAATTACTTTAAAATACTTAATGGCGGGAGTAAACGGCTACATTAACGGAAGTGATGTGAGCGTAGCTTTCAATAAAAATAATGCAGATCCTGCTATGAGCGAATATCTTTCGACAGGGACTATAAGAACTGCTGCAAGCTACGATTACGCAAACGGAGATAATGCAAAGTTTGACGCGGCTTCGGCTGGAGTGGGGGTAGACTTGGGGTTTACATACGAATATCGTACCAATTGCCATACTTGTGCTGGAAACCGCTATAAGTTTAAAGCTGCGGCTTCTGTAACCGATATTGGAAAACTAAACTATAAAAACATTGTAGAGAATACTTATAATATTACAGGAAGAGTAACTCAGCAAGATATTGAAGATGCTGATGATATTTTTGAGTTTTTCGATTCGAATTACACTAAAATTTCGTCTAAAAAAGGAGTAAAAGCCAATCTTCCAACTGCTTTGCACACCAATTTTGATTGGAATATAGACCAAAGATTTTACTTAAACCTAAGCGGAGATTTCAGTCTTGTAGACGCCAAAAAAGTAAACGGAACTGCAATTGCCAATTCGGTTACTTTTACGCCAAGATACGAGACAAGACAATTCAGTTTCTATGTTCCTGTAACGTACATGCAATACAGCGGAACAGCAATCGGAGCTGGTTTTAGAGCAGGTCCAATATTTATTGGTTCAGGAACTCTTTTTTCTAGTCTGTTCTCAAACAATTCAAAAGCCTGTAATATTTATGCTGGTTTGAAATTGCCGATTTATCAGGATTATAGATGAAGTTTCTAACATTCTGAGGTACTAAGTTTCTAAGTTTTACTTTAACGCATAAAAAACAGCATCACAAAGTGATGCTGTTTTTTTATATGATTGTGAGTTTCAAAAGATAGTAAGAAAATAAGATTCGCAGAATCTTTAAAAAAAAACTTAGAACCTTAGTATCTCAGAACCTTAGCAACTTTAAAAAAAGCTATACCCCTAAAAATACTCTCGTATATTCAAAACATTTATATAGATTCGAGTAAACGTATACACCATTTTTTATTACTATTTCGCTAAGCTTTTCCATAATAATTAAATTAAGTTAGACAATTACTCTCTAGACGGTTCGTATTGAGAATCTTCTTCTTCAGATTCATGATGAGGTTTCGAAACTAGATTGGTTACAATAAGCTGAACGATAGAACCAAGAATACCTTTGAACATCGAATCGCCTTTTCCGACAATAAATCTTTTAGCCAGATAACCGATTCCGATACTGATTGCCGATTGCGCGATATGGCTTTTAAAACCGACAGTTTCATTGATTTCTTCAACCGTATTTCTAATCAGATTAATCGGTTTTAAATTGTTCTTAATCTCGTCAATTTCGTCTTTTATATCGCACCATTCTTTATCTTGGCGAATTTCTAATTCCTCAATTTTTCGATTTAATTGATCAATATTGTAAATGGCTTCCATAGTCTTTTATGTTTATTAATAAATTAAATCAGTTTTTTGTTTCTTTAAGAATACTGGAGATGATTGTATTTCCAATTGGGGTTTTTATCAATTTATGATGAGATTTTACCACCACAATCACTAAAATAAGATAGAATAGCGCCATGATAAAAAAGCCATAGTAATACTCTCCAAGTTCTTTACCAATCCATAAACTTATTCCGATGTTCAGGAACAAGGTAAAAAATGCAACAACAATACCAATCGCTATCTTAGATGCCAATGATGATGCACCATCAGCAACAGAACACACTGTTTTTAGTTTTAGTAATTCTAAACTTGTTTTAGCATAGTTTTCTGCTTTCTCATAAAGATTTAAATTCTCGTTTGTTGTTGCATTTGGTTCCATGATATAGGGTTTTATGGTTTGAAAATTTCACTAATTAATACTTTCGTGCTATTAATAGTTTGATTTTACTGTTTTTACATCGTCTTTCAGCGTGTTGTAATCTTCTTTAACTTGGTTAAGTTTAGATTTTCCTTCTTCGATAATTTCTTTACCGTTTGAAGTGATTGTGTTTACGATGCCATCAAATTTTGATTTCAAGTTATCCCCGTAATCTTTTGATTTATCTTTGATTTTTTTTCTTGTGTTTGACCCTTTGTCTGGTGCAAATAAAACACCTATGAATGCTCCCGCCGCTGCGGCTCCTAAAATTCCTAAAATTGTGCTACTAGTTTTCATAATAAATAATTTTAAATGGATTAATATTAATAATTTGTTGATTTAATGAATTGTGATTTTTATACTTCTCGACCTTTAATTAAGCGAAGCAATACGGCAATAATGGCAATTACGAGCAGAATGTGGATAATGCTTCCGAAACTGTAAACAAAGAACCCAAGAGCCCAAAGTATTACCAGAATCACTGCTATGGTATATAATAAGTTTGACATGGTTTTTATTTTAGCGGTTAATAATCAATTTCTTGTTTAGTTTAGCTTATAAGAAAGATATAATGTCAAGTTGCTGTTTTTTGCATCAGGAAATGTGTATGTAGTTCCCGCAACAGTTCTTTCTTTACCCACAGTGGTCAAACCATAATTGTAGCGCAATCCTATGCTGATTGGGTTAAAATCGACCCCAACACCTGCAGAAATACCTGCGTCAAATTTGTTTAGATCGTCTGTGTCAATATCTTGGTCAAAATCAAAAGTACCGTTTCCGCTTACTTTAGAACTTACTAGATAAGAAGCATAACCACCGGCGTGAATGTTAAAGTTTTTAGTAACATTAACTCGCACTAAAAGTGGAAGTTCAATATAATTCAGTCTAAATTTTGCATCTCCACTTGCAAAAGCGCTATTGTATTCTAATTTTGAACCTTTTGTGGTAAACAAAAGTTCTGGCTGGATGGCAACAAAATCTGAGATAGGAAGTGTGGCGTAAACCCCAGCATTAAATCCGTACAGAATATTGTTGTCATCTACATCATCTCCGCTACCATATAGGTTAGACATGTTGAATCCTCCTTTTACACCGAATTCGGTATTTACATTATTGTCCTGAGCGTGCAGCATTCCGAATGATGCTGTTAAAAAAAGTGTTAAGGCGCATAAAAAATTGGCTTGTAATTTCATAGTAAAAAATTTAGTTAATAGATAGATAATAGGCTTTTATACATTTTGTTTTTTTATTCTTTCAGTCTCTCGTAAGAGTTTATATTGTTCTGGCAAAAATCTAAGAACGAGTTCAAGTATTTCTTTATCATTTGTTTCTCTAGAAATCTTCTCAAGAAGTTCGATCTGATCAGACATGGCTTCTTTCATGGCGTTTAAATAAATAGTATCGAAATCATTACTGCTGGCATCAATAAGGTTGTACAGGTCTCGTTTGTGCGTGGCATTTATTTCGGTAATAACAATGAGCTTTGATGTTGCCATTTTAGTTACTTCATCCAATAATTGGCTTTCTTGAACTTCTATTCTTTTGCTTAATTCCTGAACAATAACATCTGAACTTTTTTGTTGTGCAATTTGACTTTTAGAAATAATTGACTTGCTAATATTCGCCGTCGAAATAAAAAAGAAGACTTCTGTTTCTTCTCTGTCATTTTTTGCAAAAGCTTGGTTTTTAAAAGTATTTTCTATCGGATTAATTTTTCTGCAAGACGTCGCACAGACTACTAATACCAATAAGAAAAAGACTTTAAAATATACAGCCTTTAATAGGGGAATTGCTTTCATTTTTACTTCCTAAAGTATTACATTACAAAGATGCTAACGAATGAAAGATTTTGCTTTACAGCATAAAAAAGAAACGTTATATAATTCCCATAATGGATTTATATAACGCTTTTTATGTGTTTTTTTAATGAAGTTTAATCAGGCAGAAATACCGTAAATACAGAGCCTTCGCCAAGAGTGCTGTCAGCTGTAATATGACCTTTATGGTTCTCTACAATCTTCTTGCAGATTGCCAATCCGATTCCGGTTCCTGGATAATCTGTTTTGGAATGCAGACGCTGAAAAAGAATAAAAATAGTTTCTTTAAACTGAGGGTCAAATCCCATTCCGTTATCGGTAAAAGTGATTTTGTGAAATTTCTTTACAGACTGTTCTAAGATTTCAGGATAGTCAGAAGAATTTACTTTTTCGCTAGAAATTGAAATTTCTGGATCAACATCTGGTTTGCTGTATTTTAATGAATTTCCAATTAAATTAATAAACAGCTGTTCGATCTGATACGGAATTACAGAAAGCTTCGGAAGTTTGCCATTACGCTGAATTACGGCTTTCTTTTCTTCAATCACTTCACCTAATTCAGATTCGGCATTATCCAAAAGTTCATTCAGATTCATTTTAATGAATTCCTTTTTGGTGGTGTTGGTTCTAGAAAACAAAAGAAGATCATCTATTAAAACACGCATTCTTTTTGCGGAGCTTTCTATTTTGGTAATGTAATTTTTACCGCTTTCAGACATAACTTCTTTATCGGCACTTGAAACCCTAGAAATAAAAGTTTGTATTTTTCTAAGCGGTTCTTGTAAATCGTGACTTGCCACGTGGTTGAAAGAAGCTAGTTCTTTGTTGCTTTTCTCCAGCTCTTTATTTCGTTCCTGAAGCTCAATATTTAAAAGATGTTCGTCTGTGATGTCAAAATTAATTCCAAGCAAAATTTTACTTCCCTGCTGGTCAGTTACTAATTTGCCTGTTGTTTTAAAATAACGAACTTCAAAATCTGGACGCACAATTTTATAATACACAAACGGAAGGTGTTTCTTTTCTACAATTCCGTCAATTGCTTTAGCAACAGATTCTTTATCGTCTGGATGAACATATTTTAAAAGTGTCGCTTTATTGGGCGCAAAAGATTTTGGCTCAAGACCCAATAATCGGAACTGATTGTCTGAAAAATCAATTTTATCAGAGTCCAAATCCCATTGCCAAGTGCTGAATTTACCAATGTTTTCAGATTCAGAAATTAAACCGGTTGAAATTAAAAGTTTTTTATTGAATACTTTCAATCTTTCAAAGTCACGGCTGATTTGACGGTAAGCCAATAAGATAAAACTCAAAGCCACCAAGAATAATGAAATTGAAAATAGCGGACTTAAAGAAATTTCAGAATCATAAATTTTAAGCCTTTTCTTTAGAAACTCTTTTTCGATGTCGTTCATTTCGTCCACCTTAAAACGAATGTTTTCCATCAAAATGCGTCCGCCAAACATATGATTATCCAATTTTCTTTTATCGTATGTTTTTGGATCGCTATATTTTAAACAGTTTTCAAAAGAAACGAAACGTTGTGTAATGAGTTTGAAAAGTTTATGAAGATTATCCTGCTGTTTCGGATTATCGGCAGTCAGTTTTTTTAAGTTGATAAACGATGTGTTTACTTTGTCGCGAGAATAGATGTAAGGAGTTAAAAAACGAGCATTGCGGGTAATGATGTACCCGCGCTGACCTGTTTCTGCATCTTTAATAGCCGACATTAATCGTTCGAGCTGTATGTTGATTTCGTAGGCATGCATAACCAGTTTGCTTGATTCGTTCAAGTCCTGATTATGTTTGTAAGCAATTGAAGAAAGAAATAACAGAATGAAAACTGCGATTACAAAAATAACTCTCAAAGAGTTTGAAGAATTAAAATTTGGTATCCACTTCATTATTGGTATGCTTTATTTTAGTCGCAGCAAGAAATTATCACGGTTTAACCCAGAGGTATGGTAGTGCCAGTTTACAGTTACGACTTCATTAATGATTTTTTTGAGTGTATTGAAATCGCTTGGCTTTTTGATGTAAATATTGGCGCCTTGAATAAATGTATCTTCAATATCTTCTTCAGAAGAAGAGGTGGAGTAGATCGCAATAATTATATCTTTTAAGTGGTCCGTTTTTTTGATTTCAATTAAACATTCTTTACCTGTTTTTTTAGGCATATTTAAATCTAGAAACAAAATATCTGGAAGTTTATTGTTGGTGTCCATTAAATGATCCATGAGTTGCATCCCATCATGAACAAAACTTACATTTGTTTGTATCTTTATTTCTTCAAATGCATCTTTAAAGAAAAGACGGTCATCTTCATCGTCATCGGCCAATAAAATGTGTAATGCGTTTTTTTGCATTTTAATGTGGTATTTGGGTTTTTATTTTAAATTTTCTCTTCGTTTCTTAATAATTCTCTGAAAAGCAGACGGCGTAATCCCGGTTGTGTTTTTAAACTGCGTACTCAAATGCGCAACACTAGAGTAATTTAGTAAAAAAGCAATTTCGGTAAGACTCATTTCGTTGATAATAATCAACTGTTTTGCTCTTTCGATTTTCTGTAAAATAATAAAGTTTTCAATAGAAGAATACGTTACTTCTGAGAAAACATTTGATAAATATCCGTAGCTGTGGTTTAGTTTTTCAGCCAAAAACACAGAACTTTTGTAATTATTATTATCATCCATAAATACAAGTTCGATAATCGCATCTTTTATTTTTTGGACAAGCACACTTTTTTGATTTTCAACTACTTCAAAACCGCATGGAGCCAATTTGCTTTTTAAATTCTCCAACGCTTCGGCATCAAGATTGTCTTCAATCTCAATTTCGCCAAATCCTAAAGTTGTAAAATTTACATTGTTTTGTTCCAAATTTTGTTTTAAATAAAGAGAGCAAATGGTATTAATGTCGAACTTTATAAATAGTTTCATTTTATAGAAATTTGGTTAAAGATACTTATTTTATTTGGTGTTTTTGCTTTTAAATAATATAGAATTACAAGTAATTGTGATTTTAAAATAAAATTTTCAAAAAAATACCGTCTAATATTTTTTACTAGACGGTATTTCCCTGATTGAGTTGCAAGGATTTACAATTCTGACAGGATTTGATGAAATTCTTCTTTTGTTTTCCCCAATTTTTGCTGAAGTCTTCCGTACATTTCGTCTTCTTTTCCTTCAGCAAACATCAAATCGTCATCTGTTAACTCTGCATATTTTTGCTTAAGTTTTCCTTTCAACTCGTTCCAGTTTCCTTTTATCTCGGTAGTATTCATGATATCGCTTTTAAGTTTTTTATTGTATTGTAAAATTGCAAATTATCCGTCAGAACCATGTTACATTTATTTTTCTGACTGTTGCATAATTTTCACTTTGGCTGTGAATTATTCCTGATATCTTCTCAGAATCCAAGCCATTTTTTCGTGTTCTTGCAGCAAACCTGTTACAAAATCGGCAGAACCGGCATCATTGGTTTCGTTTTCAAAAACAGGAATATAGCTTCTAAACTCTGTTATAAGCTGTTCGTGGTTTTCTAAAAGTTCAGATAACATGTTTTTTTGAGAAGCATGTTCTTTTGGAGATTCTTTCAGAGTAGAATTGTCTATAAACTCCTTCATTGTTCCGATTGTTTTTTCACCCAATTGATTAATGCGTTCTGCTACTTCATCAATTTGAGCTTCAAGAACACGATATTGTTCTTCAAATAATTTATGCAGTTCCATAAAACTATTTCCAGAAATATTCCAATGAAATTTTCTAGTTTTTACGTACAAAGTCATTTCATTTGATAAAATCGTAGCAAGTATAGAGGCGCTTTTTTTTAAGTTTTTTGCTGATATTCCGATATTTGGGCTCATAATTGTCTTTTTAATGGTTTATTTCAAAGTTACCTTTGATTCTAATTTTTCTATTACACAATTTTTGATAGATGTTATAGGAATTCAATGTTAGTGATATAATTTAAAATATAGTATGATTAATGTCACCCTGAGCGGAGTCAAAGGGAACAAAGAGGCTTCGACTCCTCTCAGCCTGACAACAGCAAACATTTAACAGTAACCATCAACCATCAACCATCAACCATCAACCATCAACCATCACCATTAACAATTAACAACCAACCATTAACTCATTAACCATTATAATTTGTAATTTTGCCGCACAAGCAAAAAAGAATATGACAACACAACAATTACACGAACAAATTCTTCAAAAAAAATCATTTTTATGCGTTGGCTTAGATCCAGATCTGACAAAGATTCCGCAACATTTATTAGAAACAGAAGATCCTATTTTTGAATTTAATAAAGCAATCATTGATGCCACTCACGATTTGACTGTTGGATACAAACCAAACACAGCTTTTTTTGAAGCATACGGAATAAAAGGATGGATGTCTCTGCAAAAAACGATTAATTATATCAACGAAAATTATCCTGATATTTTTACAATTGCAGATGCAAAACGAGGTGATATTGGAAACACTTCTAGCATGTATGCTAAAGCTTTTTTTGAAGACTTGAATTTTGATAGTGTAACGGTTGCTCCTTATATGGGAAAAGATTCTGTTGAGCCTTTTCTAGCTTTCGAAAACAAACATACAATTATGTTGGCTTTAACGTCAAATGAAGGCGCTTTCGATTTCCAGACTTTAAACACAAACGGAAAAGAATTATACAAACAAGTTCTAGAAACTTCTAAAACTTGGAAAAACAGCGAAAACTTAATGTACGTTGTTGGTGCAACCAAAGCAGAATATTTTACCGAAATCAGAAAAATTGTTCCTGATAGTTTCTTATTGGTTCCAGGAATTGGCGCCCAAGGCGGAAGTCTGTCTGAAGTGTGCAAATACGGAATGAATGATAAAGTAGGTCTTTTGGTAAATTCTGCAAGAGCGATTATTTACGCTTCAAAAGGAACCGATTTTGCTGAAAAGGCTAGAGAAGAAGCTTTGAAAGTGCAGCAGGAAATGGCTGAGATTATTGCTAATAAATAAAAGTTTTCAGTCGCAGTTCATAATGAGACTGAAAACGGCGACTGCGACTAAAAACTATGAAACAACTAACAGATCAAATAGGAAAGGTTCATACTTTCGAAAAAGCTCCAAAACGAATTATTTCTCTTGTTCCTTCACAAACCGAATTGCTTTATGATTTAGGTTTGGAAGAAAAAATTATCGGAATAACAAAGTTTTGTATTCATCCGTTTCATTTTAAATCTACCAAAAAGATTGTTGGCGGAACGAAGAAAATTCACTTTGAAAAAATAAAGCTTTTAGAACCAGATATTATTATCTGCAATAAAGAAGAAAATACGCTTGAAATTGTAGAACAGTTAAGCACAATCTGTCCAGTTTGGGTTACGAATATTGTTTCTATTGAAGATAATTTTCAGATGATTTCAGATTTCGGACAATTATTCAACTGCCGAACCGAAGCCCAGAAATGGAACGACAAATTGGCTTTCGCCTTGAGCGATTTTAAAAATTATATAAAAGACATACAGGAAAAGAAAGCGGCTTATTTTATTTGGAAAAATCCCTATATGGTAGCTGGAAAAGATACTTATATCAATGAGCTCTTAAAACTAAATCATTTTAATAATATCTACGAAGAAAAAGGACGTTATCCTGAAATTGAATTAAAGAAAATGCGTTTAGAAGGCGACCCTGATATTGTTTTCCTTTCATCAGAACCGTATCCTTTCAAAGAAGAAGATGCCTTCGAAATAGGAAGATTCACGCATCATGCTAAAACTATTTTTGTTGACGGTGAAATGTTCTCTTGGCACGGCAGCAGATTGCTAAAGGCGTTTCCGTATTTTAAATTACTTCATGAAAGATTGAAGAATTAGTTTTCTTTTGTTTAAAGTTTCAGGTTCCAAGTTACTATCTTGACGAGTAATTTTTACCGCAAAGAGCGCAAAGATTCACGCAAAGTTCGCAAAGTTTTTTAGACAAAGCTTTGCGAACTTTGTGTTTTTATGCAAAACCTCTTGAGAAAAAACTTTGCGCTCTTTGCGTTAAAATTATGTTCAAAGTAAAGCAACTTGAAGCTTGAAAGTTTAAGCGCAAAGAGCGCAAAGTTTTTACATAAAGCTTTGCGGACTTTGCGTTTTGTGTTAAACTCTTAAATAAAAAACTTTGCGCTCTTTGCGGTAAAATTATATTCAAAGTAAGGCAGCTTAAGAATCAAATTTCAGTTTCGATAATTTGGAATTTTTTTTTATTGAAATTTAGCCCAAAAAAGAATGCCGACATCTCGAAGACGCCGGCATTATTTAACTAACCAAAACCAAAATAATAAATAACCAGTTTATTACAGTACAAAGATCAGACATATATCAAACTTATGCTGTTAAGGTCTTGTTATTACTTTGTTGGGTATAAGTTAATATTAAAATATTTTAAAAAATTCCAATATTTTGAAATTCCAAATTTCCAGTTTCGAAAAAGCGGAATTTGTTTTTTTGTTTTACTTGGATTTTAATCTAAAAGGGAAGTTTTACGAGAATCGGAATTTGGAATTTTTTATTGGAATTTAAAAAATCCTGTTAGGATTTAACCCAAAAAAGAATGCCGGCATCTCGAAGAAGCCGGCATCATTTAACTAACCAAAACCAAAATAATAAATAACCAGTTTATTACATTACAAATGTCCGACATATATCAATTTTTTGCTGTTAAGGTTTTGTTATTACTTTGTTGACCATACGTTAAGATTTGTAAAAGGACTGTTTTGAGCTTTCTGTAACGTTAAATAGTGTTTGGTTATTAAAATACAATAACAATCAGTTTTGTTTATGAATGTATTAAATAGAAGCTTGTATGTTTGGTAAAATGCTAAAAATCAGAATTATTGGAGCAGGCAAAAAATTAACAACTGCAAACATAAACTCCCGTTTCAAGCGATCAAAAACAGCAATTAATAATAAAACCCGACAGGTTTTAAACCTGTCGGGTTTGTTATTTTAAGATGTTTATTGTAAGACTGAGCGAACTCTAAGTTTTTTAGTTAAAGAAAAGCCTCTGTACCTTTGAACCTTTGCCACTTTGAACCTTAAGAAAACACAACGGTTTTATTACTATAAACCATTGTTTTTCTTTCAGCGTGCAGTTTAATGGCTCTTGCCAAAACGATGCGTTCCAAATCACGGCCTTTCATGATAAAATCTTCTACAGAATGAATATGGGAAACTCTTGCAATATCTTGCTCGATGATTGGACCTTCGTCTAATTCTTCTGTTACGTAATGGCTAGTTGCTCCAATAATTTTCACTCCACGTTTAAAAGCTGAATGATATGGTTTTGCACCAGGAAATGCAGGTAAAAACGAATGATGGATATTGATGATTTTATTTTCGTACAGCGAAATCACTTTTGGAGTTACAATTTGCATATAACGCGCCAAAACGATAAAATTGATCTGATATCTTTTTAAAAGTTCAATTTGTCTTGCTTCGCCTTCTTCTTTGTTATCTTTTGTGAAGGGAACATAGTGAAACGGAATATCAAAACGTTCAGCAATAGATCGCAAATCATTATGGTTGCTTATGATCATCGGAATCTCAACACCTAATTCATCAGCACTGTAACGTCCTAAAATATCAAACAAACAGTGATCATATTTAGAAACAAACAAAGCCATTTTAGGTTTCTGCTCCTGATTGTATAAATCCCAAGACATGTTGAAATCGGCAGCAATCGTCTGGCTGAATTCTTCTTTTATGGCTTCAATGCTATTGCCCTGATTGGTAAATTCACATTCTAAACGCATAAAAAACACATTTTGTTCTATATCAACATGCTGGTCAATGTAGGTGATGTTTCCTTCTACCTTAGCAATAAAAGTAGTTACTGCAGCGATAATTCCCTTTTGGTCTTTACAGTGAATGAGTATGGTAATTTTTTGCATTTCAGTTTGTTTTTGGTTAGTCACAAAGATGCTGAGATGCTAAGACACTTAGTATCTTAGAAGCTTAGCAACTTTAGAATTATTTTCCATCCTGCATAGCAAAAACCTTTTGCAATAAAGGCGTTGTTCTTGCAGAGATGTTATTTCTGATATCTTTTTCTTCAACAGCAATCATTTTAAAAACACCAGACAAAGCCTGATTGGTTGTATAATCAGTCAAATCTGGATTTACTTTTTTTACTAATGGAATAGTGTTGTATTTGGTTATAATTTTTGTCCAAACAGCATCTGCGCCCACTTTTTCGAAAGAGCTTTTAATTACTGGGTTAAATTTGGCATATAAAGAAGTCGTTGTACTGTTTTGCAAATAATTTGTTGCGGCATTGTCGCTTCCTAAAAGTATGTTTTTAGCATCTGTAAAAGACATGTTTTTTACTGCTGTAACAAAAATCGGAGTAGCTTCTTTTACGGCATCTTCTGCAGCACGGTTCAGCATCTTGATTCCTTCATCTGCAAGAGAACTTAATCCTACTTTACGAAGTGTTGCATCTACTTTCTGCAATTCTTCGGGCATTAAAATTTTTACAGCTTCGTTTTTATAAAAACCATCTACAGCGGTTAATTTACTTACTTGTTGTGTAATTCCTTTATTTAAAGCTTCTTTTAATCCAGAAGCAATGTCGACAGTTCCTGTAGTAGGAATCTGAGATGCGATCTGAGGCAATTGATTTAAAGTCTGTTGTACCTGTGCGCAAGAAGTAAGCGAAAATGTAACGGCTAATAGTAAAATCTTTTTCATTATGGGGGTTTTATTTAAGTTTCAAAAATACTACTTATTCAAAAACAACGCCACAATTTTATTTTAAGCAAACTAACATTTTGTTGTAAACTTAACATAAAAGAACTTAGTAACTTAGAATCTCATTTTCTTAGCACTTTGATTTATGGCCATCCCATTCTAATATTATCCTGCCAGTAGGTTTTACTCGAAATGTAAACAGGTTTTGGCAGCATAATAGGTTTATTATGAACATCAAAATATTGAACACGGATGATTTTTTCATTAGAATCATCTTTCATGTCAATATTTCCTTCGGCATCATCGATTAGTTTCTTTTTTTTGAGATACAAGGCAGGTTTTTCAATTATGTATTCTGTAACTGCTTCTCCGTTTAGTTTTAAATTGCAGCCAATCAAATTATAATTACTGTCAAAAGATTCAATTCTTTTTAGATAATTCTTTTCATAATAGTATATCTCAAAAGCGATACTACACGACCCTTGTTGAAGTTTATTGTTATGTAATCGGAATCGAAGTATTTGATTTTTAGCATTTGTAAATTCAACAGAACCGTTTCCTTGAGTGTCAATATTCTTGTTTAATATTCTAGCAGGTTTTGAGAATTGTTTGATTTGATTGGCGTAAACTTGGTGATTTTTGGCAGATTGTGCAAAAGAAGAAGCGCTCAGAAAAATTCCAGCGAATAAAAAGAAAAAAGATTTCATGATTTTTTTGAAAATTAATTTTTTATAGTATTTCTCGCGATTGCGATCAATTTATATATTTGTATTAGATTATTCCAAAATCTTTAATTTCAGAAAGTTTAAATTTTTCTAATTCAGAATTAATTGTTTGATCCAGTTTTTCATGATTCATTAATAAAATTAAATCTTCTTTCCATGTACTTTCATTGAATTTAGTTTTGATATTTTCTGGCCAATCTGAAATTTTATTTTTATAAAATGTTAATTCATCAAATGCTTTTTTAGATTTACCCAATTTGAAATACAAAAGTATTAAACTTTCAAAAGCGTATAGTTCCCAATCAGACATATTGTTTTCAATATATTCAGATAAATCTTCTAATTTTAGATTGCTTTTTTGCAATAATGTAATTTTTTGTCGCATTCTTTCTGAAATACTTTTGAAATGATTGTGATGCCATTGCAAAGTAATGCTTTCTGAAACATTATGTTTATTTGTTAAAGAATTGTTTACTCCAAGAGATATTATTGGAAATTCTGTCATTAAACTATGAATATGAAATATAACCTCGTACGAATCATTGTTGGAATAGGTTGCAAAATGTAATCCGCACAAAAATGGTCCATTTCGCCTAATTAAATGCATTGGTTTATATATTGTAAAATCAGGAAATTCGGAAGCCCAATCTTCTGTGATTTTTTTCTTGTCTTTACGAGTAAATTTTTCGTATGCCATATTTTCATTAAAAGAAATCATATTATAAACTATAAGATGATTTTTTATTATAATATGCAAATCTCATTTAAATTTATCTGATAAAAAGCCTCGAAAAGTTATATAGTTGCTAGTTTAAGACACATCATAAACATCAATAAAGTAAAGTCTTTCTAAAAAACATAAAAATTATTTTTTCAAAAGATCAATTTTTTCATTTGTATTCTCAATATAAACAGACATTTCACTGTATTTCCACGTACCTCTTTTTTCGCCTACAATAAATAAAGTTCCCTTGCCTTTCGGACCTTTTAGTGGAACTTGTACATCGCAAGTTCGCACACTGTTGCTTGAGGTGACGGTTCCAGAAACGATTCCGTCTGTTTCTATAGGAGAACCAAGTTTTTCGACTACCAATTTATTATTTTGAAGCGCAGTCATAGATTCTTTATAAGCTTCAGAGTCTTTTAATACAGAAGTAACTTCGTAGAAAATTCCCCCTATAAATAATGCTACTAATATGATAAGAGTTAAACATCCACTAGGAATCAGCCATTTCCAATTTCTGTTTAGCCAGCTTTGTTTTTGTATTAGCTCATTAGAATCTTCCATATATTAGAGGTTTAAGTGAAATGACTAAGCTAAAATAAGTATAAAATCTCTTGGTTTTTAGAGTTTTATATAAAAAAATCTTCTTACGTGTTTATAAGAAGATTTTCAGAGTTGTAACTTGACAAATTATTTATTGCTATAGGCGATTTCTTCAAGTGCTATAGGATCACTTATGGCTTTTGACACTTCCTGTTTTCTCATGCTATCATTATCACCAGTTCCAGTGCTTAAAATTAACTTTTTAGGAATAATCGGTTTTTTTTCAAAGATTGTGGTATATAATAAAACAGCCTGAAGAAATCCTCCATCATTTAAAAAGTGAGGAGTGTTTTGGCCGTAGCAAAGATTATCGGTATTGTTTTTTAGATAATTATAGCCACTTTTACCACTATAGGCATCTTTAACAGCATCACCAATTCTCAATAATCCTGCATTTTTTATAAAGGCGGTAGCCAAGACTGTATTTTTTCGTAATTCTTTATAATAATTATTGTATTGTGAATCTGTATAAGGTAGTGGAGTCATATTTTGATACACATAAATTGCAACATCAGGACTATTTTTGTGTATCTTTTCAGCTAACATTTTTAGATTTGATCTGTATTTCTCAATATTCTTCAATGCAATTGATGTCGACTCTTGAAGCACCACATAATCATAATAATTTCCATCTTTATCAATGTTTGAAAAATTCTGATTAGCTTCTGTTTTATTTGTAAAATAAACTTTATCCAATCCCACGCCCAACGTGGTTAGCTGATCAATATTTATGTTTTTATTACTGGCATTGCAAAGTTCTTGGAATAAAGTAGGGGCGCTGATAAAATACTCTAATTGACTATTTCCAATAAATAGTATACGAGACGGTCCTACTGCTTTTGGTGCTTTTGGTTTATTGTTTCCATCAGAAACAGTTGAATTCTTGGACGTAAAATTATTACATGAAGTAAAGAGAGTTGAAACAGAAACACCAAGAATTAAAATGCATTTTTTCATTGTAGTTTTTTATTAAAAAAAGATTTGCAAATCTCTTTCCAACATGTCATGATTTCAACCTCAAAAGGTTTTTAAAATATCATTTTAGGACAAAAAAAACATTACTGCAGATATTGTAAATCAGGGTGATATATCGGATGGTTCTTTTTTAACTCGTTTAATATGTTTTGAGTATAATCTTTACCGCCTTTCAAAAAATAAAATAAAGATTTTACCACATAAATAGGCGCGTATGGGAAAATGCGCCAGCTTATAGACAAATTCAGAAAGAAGTGTCTTAAAGCATATTTAAAAGTGCCTTCATTGGGGCGTATAAAATAGACATTAGGTTCCTTGGTCTTTTTTACCATTTCAGAAACAATAAATGGAAACATGATAAATTTGCCTCCTTGCTGAATTAAAACATTTATCTCAAACATTGTAAGGCCTTCAATATTATTTGTTTTCATAATAGTTTATTTTTTAAACATTTATAAAAAAAATGAAGCTGAATTATAGTGCAAAAAAAAGAAGATTCTTAAAAAAATATTGCCTTTAAAGGACTTAAGAGTAATACTTTACGGTATTTTTAGATTAAGGGATAAAATAAAAAAGAGGAAATCTATCAAATATACTTTTGATAAATTTCCTCAAAATTATTGGTATAAATTATTGATTTACAGGTGTTGTGCCGGAAAGCGTTTCACGGGTTAAATCAGCATCTTTTTCATAAACATCCTGAAAGAATCCAATTTCACCATTTTCGTTTACCAATGAAGTAAAATAAGTAATGAAAATTGGCACTTTTTTAGACAGTTTAAAACTATTTTCTGTTTTACCCTCCATAGCTTTGTCAATTTTTGCTTGATTCCATTCTGGATAATCTTTCAGCATGGCAACGGCAAGTTCTTTTGCCATTTTTACATTAATGCAACCGTGGCTGAAAGTTCTTTTTTCGAAATCGAACAATGTTTTAGATGGCGTATCGTGCATGTAAATATCATCAGGATTTGGAAACATAAATTTTACTAATCCTAACGAATTGTCTGGTCCTGGTTTTTGTCTTACTTGACCGTTAACCATTTCCATATTTTTTTCTGCAAGGTAATTTGGATCTGCAGCAATTTTAGATTTTAATTCGTTTTGTACAATACTTTGCGGTACAGTCCAATATGGGCTAAAAACGATTCTGTCAATTTCTCCATTAAAAATGGTAGTTTTTGTCAAAGGCGCCCCAACAAATACAGGAGAAGTCAGAACTATTTTTCCATTTTTAACATAAAACAATTCAAAAGAAGGAACGTTAACCAAAACATATTCATCGCTTGCTGCAATTTTAGATGCAATTTCACGGCATCTTTCCATGTTAAGTTTTAAAGTGGCAACTTTATCTTCTAGCGGAATATTCATTTCATCGATATGTTCTTGAGCCAAGATGTAATTCGGTTTAAATCCGTTACGGACTTTGTATTTCATTACAGCATCCATCAATTCACGATCATAAACATTGCTTTTAGAATCGGTTTTTAAATCTCCTAGTAAATACAAACGAGTTCTCACTTGTGCTATGGTGCTTGAAACCGCATCTGGACGCAATTCTTTGTATGGAGATTCTTCTGGAACAATTGGTTTGTATTTGCTTGATTTTTCTAATCTTTTGTATTTTTTTAAAGCATCTTGCAATTTATAATACTGGTCAAACTCAACTTTTTCATTTGTAGCGACTGCTGTTGTTTCTTCTTCCAATGTACTATAGTTTAAGAAATCTTTTAGCATAGCATCATAAGAAAGTTTTTTCTTGTCGGCATTATTTTTTTTAGTGTATAAAACATATAATGAACTTAAAAGCATATCTGCATCAGTTTTAGAAATAGTACTTTTATCTGACGAAGCGCTAAACAATTGGTCAATTTCTTTTTGATAAGGAATAATTAAGTCATTTGTTTTTTTTGCTTTTTCATACAAAACAGAACCAAACTCGTTAATTTCATCTTCGTCAAACCAAATAGTTCCAAGCGTTCGGTTTTTGTACAACGACATAACTTCAGATTTATATTTTTTCAAATCAGAATATCTTTTAAAGAAGTCGTTTGAAATTTCGTTTACATCATCTGAATTATTGTAAACGGTTGAATGATTTGAAGCTTTTGTATTTGTATATGTAAGATTACTTTTTTCAATTCTGTTAAAAGAAAATACAAAAAAACTCAAACCTAAAATTACGGTGAATGAATAAAATGTTCTCATTTTTTTAATTTTTACGTTATTACTTTTCTATGTAAGTCGTCGGTAAAAATTTGGGGCTTTTCTACACTGCTAAATTACTATTGGAGTACTCAAAACATGTTTCCAGATTTTATTTAAATGTTGCGAAATTGCCATGTCTTTAAGCTTTCTTTAACTATATCAATTAGTTACGTAATTTGTTACCCTTTTAGTTCACGAAATCGATTTATTTTTGTTAACATAAAGCTATTGTCTTAATCAAATATTAAAATATTTTGTACATTGGTCGCATAAAATTATCATATTCATAAAATGGAACAACAAATACCATATATTCCTAAAAATAAAGTAAGAATTGTTACTGCAGCTTCGCTTTTTGACGGACATGATGCTGCCATAAATATTATGCGACGCATTATCCAGTCTACAGGTGTTGAGGTAATTCATTTAGGTCACGATAGAAGCGTTGAAGAAGTGGTAAATACCGCCATTCAGGAAGATGCCAATGCTATTGCCATGACTTCTTACCAAGGCGGACACAATGAATACTTTAAATATATGTATGATTTGCTTCGCGAAAAAGGAGCAGGACACATTAAAATCTTCGGTGGAGGAGGAGGTGTAATATTGCCGAGCGAAATCGAAGAATTGCATGAATATGGTATTACAAGAATTTATTCTCCAGATGACGGACGTTCTTTAGGACTTCAAGGAATGATTAATGATTTGGTTCAGCGAGCTGATTTTCCTATTGGAGATAAATTAAACGGAGAAATCGATCATATCGAAAATAAGGTTCCAACGGCAATTGCACGTTTAATTTCTGCGGCAGAAAACTTTCCAGAAATTGCAAAACCAGTTTTTGATAAAATACACGAAAGCAATGTAAGTTCTAAAATTCCAGTTCTAGGAATTACAGGAACAGGAGGTGCAGGAAAATCTTCTTTGGTGGACGAATTGGTTCGCCGTTTTTTAATTGATTTCCCAGAAAAAACAATCGGATTAATTTCTGTCGATCCTTCTAAGAGAAAAACAGGAGGAGCACTTTTAGGAGACAGAATCCGAATGAATGCGATTAATAATCCTCGTGTGTATATGCGTTCGCTGGCGACACGTCAGTCAAATTTGGCTTTGTCTAAATATGTAGCCGAAGCAATTCAGGTTTTAAAAGCCGCAAAATACGATTTGATTATTTTGGAAACTTCAGGAATTGGTCAATCTGATACCGAAATTATGGATCATTCTGATGTTTCTTTATATGTAATGACACCAGAATTTGGAGCGGCAACACAATTGGAGAAAATCGATATGCTTGATTTTGCCGATTTAGTGGCTTTAAATAAATTTGATAAACGTGGAGCTTTAGACGCTTTGCGAGATGTAAAAAAACAATATCAGCGTAATCATGGTCTTTGGGATAAAAGCCCAGACGAAATGCCAGTTTTCGGAACGATTGCTTCGCAGTTTAACGATCCGGGAATGAACACGCTTTACAAAGCGATTATGGATAAAGTGGTTGAAAAAACGGCTTCAAATTTGAAATCGACTTTTACAATCACAAAAGAAATGAGCGAGAAAATATTCGTAATTCCGCCAGGGAGAACACGTTATTTATCTGAAATTGCCGAGAATAACAGAAATTATGACGAGACTGCAATTGCACAGCAAAAAGTAGCTCAGAAATTATATGGAATCTTCAAAACCATTGAATCGGTTTCGGGTAAAGTTCCTCAAATTACAAAAGCAGGAATCGACGATTCTTCTGTTTTAACAGGAGGATTTCAAGAACACGACGAAAACAGAATCTTTTTAAACCTTTTACTGAATCAATTCGATAAAGTAAAAATGGACTTAGATCCGTACAATTGGGAGATTATCCTAAATTGGGATGATAAAGTAGCGAAATATAAAAATCCGATTTACTCATTTAAAGTACGTGATAAAGAAATCAAGATTGCAACGCATTCTGAAAGTTTATCGCATTTACAGATTCCGAAAATTGCTTTGCCAAAATATGAAGGTTGGGGCGATATCTTGCGTTGGAATTTACAGGAAAATGTTCCTGGAGAATTTCCGTTTGCTTCGGGATTATATCCTTTTAAGCGTGAAGGCGAAGATCCGTCAAGAATGTTTGCGGGAGAAGGCGGACCAGAAAGAACCAACAAACGTTTTCATTATGTAAGTGCGGGAATGCCTGCAAAAAGGCTTTCTACGGCTTTTGATAGTGTAACTTTATACGGAAACGATCCAGATTTGCGTCCAGATATTTATGGGAAAATTGGAAATGCAGGGGTTTCAATCTGCTGTTTGGATGATGCTAAAAAACTATATTCAGGTTTCGATTTGGTTCATGCTTTGACTTCGGTAAGTATGACCATTAATGGGCCTGCGCCAATGTTGTTAGGTTTCTTTATGAATGCGGCGATCGATCAACAATGTGAGATTTACATCAAAGCCAATGATTTAGAAAAAGAAGTTGAAGCAAAAATCAACAAACTTTATAAAGATAAAGGAATCGAAAGGCCGAAATATCAAGGCGAACTTCCAGCAGGAAACAACGGTTTAGGATTAATGCTTTTGGGCGTAACAGGAGATCAGGTTTTACCTTTAGATGTTTATAACGAAATAAAAGTAAAAACGTTAGCTCAAGTTCGCGGAACGGTTCAGGCCGATATTTTAAAAGAAGATCAAGCGCAAAATACTTGTATTTTTTCAACTGAATTTGCGTTGCGTTTAATGGGAGACGTTCAGGAATATTTTATCAATAAAAACGTTCGTAATTTCTATTCGGTTTCGATTTCAGGATATCATATTGCAGAGGCAGGAGCGAACCCAATTACGCAATTGGCATTTACCCTTTCAAATGGTTTCACTTACGTGGAATATTATTTGAGCCGCGGAATGAACATCAACGATTTTGGGCCAAATTTATCGTTCTTCTTCTCAAACGGAGTAGATCCAGAATATTCGGTTATTGGTCGAGTGGCGCGTAAAATTTGGGCAAAAGCCATGAAAAACAAATACGGAGCCAACGAAAGAGCACAAATGCTGAAATATCATATTCAGACTTCCGGGCGTTCGTTACACGCACAAGAAATTGATTTCAATGATATTAGAACGACTTTGCAAGCTTTGTATGCGATTTACGACAACTGTAATTCATTGCACACAAACGCGTACGATGAGGCGATTACAACACCAACAGAAGAATCTGTACGTCGTGCAATGGCAATTCAGCTGATTATTAATAAAGAATTAGGTTTAGCGAAAAACGAAAACCCAATTCAAGGTTCGTTCATCATCGAAGAATTAACCGATTTAGTAGAAGAAGCCGTTCTTCAAGAATTCGACAGAATTACAGAAAGAGGAGGAGTTTTGGGCGCAATGGAAACAATGTACCAAAGATCTAAAATTCAGGAAGAAAGTTTGTATTACGAAACTTTAAAACATAACGGAGATTTTCCAATTGTGGGTGTAAATACATTCTTAAGTTCAAAAGGTTCGCCAACGGTAATTCCAGCAGAAGTTATTCGTGCTACAGAAGAAGAAAAACAATATCAAATTACGATGCTGGATAATTTGCATAATTTCCACGAAGCAAAAGTAAACGAGCATTTAAATACATTACAGCAAGCGGCTATTAAAAACGAAAACTTATTCGACCATTTAATGGAAGCGACAAAGGTTTGTTCTTTAGGTCAGATTACTTCGGCGTTGTTTGAAGTTGGTGGGCAGTATAGGAGAAATATGTAATTTTGCTTTTTATATTTATTGAAATACCTCTCATGTGAATGAGAGGTATTTTGCTTTATAAGAAGAAAATTTAAGTTATTATGATTTAAAGAAAAGTACTATATTTAAATTAAAAAAGGATGGATATTCTAATAGTATTTGTTTCTGGCTTAGTTCCAACTTTAATTACACTTTGGTTGAATGAAAAAGTAAAAGGAAGTGTTCAAAATACATTCAATAAACAACTTGAAGAAATAAAAAAAGAACATTCAAAAGAGCTTTCACAATTCCAAACAGAACTTAATTATTTGAAGTCAAAGGAGAGCTTTAAGTTTGCTAAACTTCACGAAAAGCGATTTGAAGTGATGGCAGAAACTTATAAGTATTTGACCGATGTTTTGATTAAGTTAAGACTTTATGTAGCTCCATTAAAAAGTGGCCTTAATGATGAAACAGCTGAGGAAATTAATCATAAACAATCTTGCGATTATCATGACGCCCATAATAAATTTCACGAGTATTATAGTTATAACAAAATTTATTTCAATGATGAAATTGAGGAATTGTTAGAAAGATATCTGGCTTCTTCATTAGAAATTTCTAACCAACATTTTAAAAAAGAGTATCTAGGTCAAGAGGGGATGTTGTATAATACTAAAGTCTTTATTTCGGATGGAACTGCATATGAAAAAGTTAGAGAATTAATAGAACCAATTCAGTTTGAAATAAAAAATAAATTTCGTGAAGTTTTGGGTGAATAACACCATTATAAAATACTTTCACATAATATCTGTTTTTTGCTGAATAAGTTAAAAAAAAATCCCCTTAAGGGGATTTTTACATATTCGGATTTCTTATGTCAACCATAATTGGTATTGGTACACCTAGACATTTACATACATTTATAACATATTTATCTGTTAGTTGATTGTTTTTAACCAACGCAGATTTTAATGTCTGATCTATATTATTTACAAAAACAGAATGTTTTGGACTTCTGTCAGAAATAATTCGACAATCATTATCTAGTAGGTGTTGTACAATATCAATTCTGTCGTTCATAAGTGTTTTTTTAGCATTCTACATCTAATTCTATTGATTGTATTATTAAACTAGATTTGTCTAGTATATGTTCGCCCAGCTCCCTCTTGACAAGAATGATTTCATTAGCAGCGTCAATAAGGTTGGCTTTTGCCTCTTCAAGGCTTTCCCCTTCAGTAACTACACCATTTATTTCTGGTATATACCCAAGATAGCCTCCATTTCCATTCTCTTCAAAAACAGCGGAAACTATCATTCTTTGAGAATTGTTTTTAGTTTTTTCCATAAAAAAAGGTTTTATTATCCAAATGTATAAATATTTATAACATGTGCAACATCAAAAGTGTTAATTAAATGTTTGCAAATTAGTTATTTAAAACATAAATTATCATTGGTTAGTCAAATATAAGTTATGTTTTATGATCTTCAACAAGTATAAACACTTGTTTTTTAATTTAAAGAAGTATGTTCTTAATTTATTATTTGCAATTTAGCTAATGAATCTTTTAAGTAATTTATTAGATAAATTATAGTAGGTTTCGAATATAGAAGTATTTTTTTTATGTAAAAAATATTTGTTCAGTAGCTTTAATTATCTGTCAAGTCATTGTTAGCACGAATGTCCCGCTCGTGAGTGAAAAGTAATGTACGAGCGAGACGCTCGCACCAGCAACAGAACAAAATTCTATTATCAAATATAGCCCGTGGTTTCAACTACGGGTACACAATACGAGCAAGACAATCTTATGTTCCCGTGGTTGAAACCATAGGATATATGTATGTTCTTTTGGAATAGATAAAATCACTCAACAACCTCCCCAACAAACCCCAAAAACTCCATTTCATCCATAGGGAACAAATGCAGAATCGTTTCCAAAATCAACGAAACATTAATAGTTGCACTTTTATCTTTCTTAGAAAAGTTATGCATATCATTGTCGAGCGCTAGAATGCATAATTTCAGTAAATCGGTAATGAGACAGCCGAGTTCTAAATAATTTACAACCTTAAATTGTGCGGTATAAGAATTGGCTTCATTGGTTGGTTTTAGCGTTGTAAAATACTGAGCGGTTAATTTTTGCAGTTTTTGTAGTTTTTCTGTTTCGTTCGTTTCCATAAAGGCGTATATTTTTAAATGATTTACAATTTGACTTTTATAAATTTTGTATAAGAAAAATTGTACTTTTGTTTGGTTCGGCGAAGGAAGAAATACATTGCGTTTTACCAAACCGATTCTGCTGGTATCGTACTCGCTAAATAAGTTTGTTACCCGTGGAAGTTTTCACACTTAATTATTATCTTTGAATTATGAGCACACTAACAAAACCAAATCACATAGGGCGAAAAATAAGCCGTATTCGTGAACTTCGAGATATGAAGCAGGAAGCTTTGGCGCAGGCTTTGGGAATAAGCCAGCAAACAATATCTACAATTGAAAATAGTGAAACTATAGAAGAAGAAAGGCTTTCTGAAATAGCAAAAGCTCTTGGTGTAACGGTTGAAGCGATTAAGAATTTTTCAGATGAATCTGCAATTAATTATTTTAACACTTTTACCGATACAAAAGATAGTCAAATGAATTTTGGATACGGAAATGGAAATCATTGCACTTTCAATCCATTAGATAAATTAATGGAAACGGTAGAAGAAAATAAAAAGCTTTACGAACGTTTGCTTCAAGCAGAAAAAGATAAAATTGAATATTTAGAGAAATTGCTAAATCAGAAATAGTAAATTTTAAATAAAAGAAAACCTCTCAGAAATGAGAGGTTTTTTTATACCTATTAAGTTCAATTAATGTTTTATATTATGAGACTAAAGTTTGTCTCTCTCGTTTGTCATTTCGATCGAAGGGAGAAATCTTCGCAAGTAACTCCGCAACAGTGTGTGCTCAGCGTGCGAAGATTTCTCCTTCGTCGAAATGACAATATTGTCGAAATAGTTTACCTTAAAACATAAAAAACCTCTCAGAAACGAGAGGTTTTTTTTATATCAATTCAAGTTTTTTTAAACTTTCTTTTTTATTGTTGTTTTCGGTTTACGTTTTAATTTTTCGATAAGAGCATCAGCTTTTTCGTTCTCAGAAATAGAGCGTAAAGATTCTGCGTAGCGGTAATAATAAACAGGATCTAAATCTGTGGTAAGAGAAAAAAGTTTGGTGTACCATTCGGCTGCTTTTTCGAGTTCGCAATTCGAATACGATGAATTTCCTAGTTTTTGAAATAAGTCTACAGATTTGTAGCCTTTTGCAGCAACCTTTTCGTAGGTTTTTATAACGTCGACATAAGCGTATTTTTCGCCGACCTTATCGGTTTTATAATAGGTTTCATTTTGCGCCCTTGCACGAAATGAAAATACGATTAACAATACTAAAATAACTAGTTTTTTCTGCATAGGTTTTTAGTTTTGGTTGTGGTATTTAATCGTATTCATTAATTGTTTTTGAAAATCTTTTCACTGCAAGAAACAGTTATAAAAACAATTATAAACTTCACTTATTTATTTTTATTGTATGCTTATTGCAATTTTAGTGTACAAATATATGGAAATCAATAATATAAAGTGATTTTACACGACGTTTTGTAAATAAAACCTGTTATATTGATGGAAAACAAAAAAAGCAGCTCCTGGTACGAGCTGCTTTTCTGACTTTTTTCTTTGGGGACAAAAAAGGCTTAGCGACGGAAAGATGGACTGTGGTTAACAGACTCATCTAACTTCACGGCCTTTACTTTTTTTGCAGCAACTTTAATTTCGTGTTTCGCAATTTTGTCGTTTGCTTTCACTTCAAGAACATACGTTCCAGCAGGAAAACTTTCTAAACTAATTGTTTTAGAAACTTCCAATTTGTCTGCTGCAGATTCTCCAGCATAAAGTAAGTTGTGATTCTCATCATAGATAGAGAAAGATGCATTTTCTACAGTGTCTAAAGTAAAACTAACTACTTTTCCGTTTCCTGTTTTAATGTTTAAAATATAATCACCTTTTCCATCAATGGCATAGGTAAACACAGTCGCTAAAAAAAAGGCAGCAACTAAACCAGCTTTGGTAAATTTTGTCATGTTTTTTTTAAATTGTTAATTACTAAATGTGGAACGCGTAAAACTACAAATACAAATTTAATTTTTAGCAATAAAATGGTATTTTTAAATCCATAAGTTATTGAATTGTAATTATTTCTGTATTTTGTTTGAACTATGTACGTAATTACTGGGCTTACGGATTGTTTTTTCTTTATTTTTTTTAGTGCTTAAAAATCAATGGATTGGAATTAATAAGAATAATTTTCAGAAAATGGTTTTGTTTTACAATTTTGGTTTTATCATAAAACAAAAAAACAGCTCGATAACCACAAAGAGCTGTTTCTTAAACGTAATTTTTTAAATTTTCTAACCTCGATTTTATACCTTTTTGGCTTATAGATTCTTAACGTGCAGCGACACTTGAATTTTTAGCAAAACCTGCTTTGTAAACTGATGAAATTGCAGTTCTTGATAAAGATGCACTATCAGTTATTGTAATTTCATATTTTGCTTTTTTTACATTGTCTTCTACTTCTAAGAAATAAGTCCCTTCAGGAAATTCTTCTAGACTGAAAGTTCTTAAAATTCCATCTTTTCCAGATGCGCTTTCAGAATAAATTAAAGTTCCATCATTGTCATAAATAGCTAAATTGGCTTTCTGTACTTTGTTAAGTGCGAAAGTGATCAGTTTTCCATTAGCTTTTAATACATGAAGATTAAATTCTCCATTTCCATCAATTGCGTAAGTGCTTATTCCTGTGAAAAGCAACGCTGCTACTAAACTCAATTTTGCAATCTTTTTCATGGTACTTAGGTTTTAAATTAATAGTTCTAATTCTCTGATGCTAAATTACTTATGTATTACATGAAAAAGCACAACTGTATTTTCTGATTTCTATGCTATATTCTCATTTACGAAACCGTTATAGGTTAAAATGTGAATTATATTTATTGTTTTTGTTAATTCAGTTATTATTTTTTAATGTTTTGCTTTGTTTTAACTTTACAATGGGTTAAGGATTTATTTACAAAAAGTAATTTGTTTTTTAACCGCAAAGACACAAAGAAAGCGCAAAGTTCGCAAAGCTTTCAAATAAAAAACTTTGCGAACTTTGCGAAACTTTAGCGCCTTTGCGGTTAATTAAAATGTGGTAAAATTAAAGCAAAAAAAAACAGCTCAGTAACCACAAAGAGCTGTTTTTAAAACTTTTGAAAGTTTTTAAACTTACTAACTATCTAACCTCACTTTATACTTATGAAAAGCATAAACTTTTTTAGCGTGCTGCCACGCTTGTATTTTTAGCGAAACCTGCTTTATAAACCGAAGAAACTGCTTTTTGAGATAAAACAGAAGAATCATCAGTTATTGTGATTTCGTATTTTGCTTTTTTTGCATCGTTTTCTACTTCTAAGAAGTAAGTTCCTTCTGGAAATTCTTCTAAGCTGAAAGTTCTTAAAATTCCATCTTTACCTGAAGCGGTTTCAGAATAAATTAGAGATCCGTCTTTGTCATAAATAGCTAAATAGGCTTTTTGTGTTTGGTTAAGGCCAAAAGTGATCATTTTGCCATTAGCTTTAATAACGTGCAGGTTAAAATCTGCTGTTCCATCAATTGCATAAGTGCTTATTCCTGTGAAAAGCAACGCTGCTACTAAACTCAATCTAATAATCTTTTTCATGGTATTTAGTTTTTAAATTAATAGTTCTAATTCTCTGATGCTAAATTACTTCAGTTGTAAGTAAAAAAACAATACTATATTTGCCAATTTCGATGCTATATTCTCATTTACGAAACCGTTATATGTTAAAATTTGATTTATTTTTTACTGTTTTGGTTGATTTGGTTATTATTTTTCAACGTTTTTGATGGTTTTTAATTTGCAATATTATAACGGTTTCTTTAAAAAATGTAGGAATTTTTGAAAGATGCTAAGGTTCTGAGATACTAAGAATCTAAGTTTTTAATTGGATTGTGTATTGTAACACAAAGAACTCAGAGGTCACGCAAAGTTTACAAAGTTTATTTGAGTAAATTTTATAGAATAAAAAAAGTTCGCAAAGCTTTATGAAAAAAACTTTGCGAACTTTGCGTTCCCGATAACTATCGGGATTGCGCCTTTGCGGTAAAAAATTTTTGCAGTAAAAAACTTTAGAGCAAAAAAAAACGGCTCAGTAACCACAAAGAGCCGTTTTTAAAACTTTTGAAAGTTTTTAACTTACTAACTATCTAACCTCACTTTTTATACTGTATTAGAGTATAAAGTTTTAAGTGCCGTGAAGAATTGCACTTAACGTTTATATTTTCTTAGTTAACAGAAACTGTTCCTTTTGAAGACAAAACAGAACTATTAGCGTTAACAGTAATATCGTATTTTACTTTTTTGAAGCTGTCAGCAACTTCTAAAATATATTTTCCTTCTGGAAACTGTTCTAAACTGAAAGTTCTTAAGATTCCGTCTTTACCAGAAGCGGTTTCAGTATAGATTAATTCACCATTATCATCATATATACTAATAACTGCTTTTTGTAATTGATTAATTCCAAAAGCAATTACCTTGCCATTTCCTTTTAATACATGAAGATTTAACGTTTCATTTCCATCAATTGCATAAGTACTCATTCCTGTTAGAAGTACTGCACATACTAAACTTAATTTCATAATCTTTTTCATATTCTATAGTATTAAATTTTTTTCGTTCATTTCTCTGAGGCAAAGTTATAGCAGCATGTGTGTTATTTTAACATCTATATTTTCCAATTTATATGCTATATTCTCATTTACGAAACCGTTATAGGTTAAAATTTGATTTAAATCTTATGTTTTTGTTAATTTGATTGTTATTCTTCAAAGTTTTTCGAAAACTTAATACTTCTTAAAGTTTCCATCTTTCTTACAATTTTTAACATATTGGTATAAAATCAGGTTTTAAATGGGATAAATAGAAAAAAAGTAGAGAAAAAAAATAAGACCTTAAAAAAATGCCGATTTTGATATAAATTTTTCAGTGTTAAGAACGTTATTTTAATGTAAAATTCGCATTTACGAAACCGTTGTAGGTTAAAATTTAAATTATTTTAGGTGATTTTGTTAAATTTGCTATTATTTTTTAAAGAAATTATCATGAAGACTATTGCCCCAGCTCTAGAAGTGATAACTAACTCATACGGAAGTTCTTTTACCTACACTAAACACGCCGAAAAGACCAATAGCAAAGCTCATTTATGGCACTATCATCCAGAAATTGAGTTGGTTTATATAAATGGCGGGGCTGGAAAAAGACAAATAGGAAGCCATGTTTCTTATTATACCAATGGTAGTTTACTTTTAATAGGAGCTAATTTGCCGCATTGCGGTTTTACAAATGAGCAGACAGGAAATACAAATGAAACTGTTATTCATATAAAACCTGAATTTTTAGGAAGCGATTTTTTCGTGGCTCCTGAAATGAAAAAGGTGCAGAATATTTTGAAACAGGCTAAAGGCGGTATCGCTTTTGGAGGTGAAACGAAAAAACGTATTGGAGAAAAAATTGAAATGATGGAAAATGAACCGCCATTTCAAAGATTAATGACTCTTTTGACTGTTTTAGACGAACTAGAATCAGCTGAAGAATATACCATTTTAAACGCAGACGGATTTACGATGGAACTTCAGACTCAGGACAATGATCGTATGAATGTTGTTTTTAATTTTGTTAAAGATCATTTTCAGGAATCTATTTCTATAGATGAGGTTTCGAGTTTGGTTAGCATGACAACGCCTTCTTTCTGCCGCTATTTTAAAAAGATTTCAAACAAAACATTTACAGAGTTTGTAAACGAATATCGTTTAGTACATGCGTCTAAACTTTTGGCAGAACAGCCAATGAGTATTAATGAGGTTTGTTATGAAAGCGGTTTTAATAATTTTAGCCACTTTAGTAAATCGTTTAAACAATATACAGGTAAAAGCGCTTCGCAATACCGTCACGAGCATAAGATAATAATTAGCTAGTTATAGCTTGAATTTTTTTAGCCACAAATTCATATTAATAAAATTCGTGAATTCGTGGCTATCTTTTTTAAGTTTAAGTAGAGGTCGGATTTTTCATATATTTTATTCTGAAAAAAGTTATATTTACAAACCCTAATCAGAAAAAAAATATCAAAATGAAAAAAATCAAAATGCTATTGTCTGCATTTTTGCTTTGTCTTACCACCATGACATACGCTGCAAAAGTAGACACGCTTCAAGTTGCCAGCACTGCAATGGGAAAAACCTATAAAGCAGCGGTAGTTTTGCCCAATTCTTATGCTAAAAGCAAAACCACTTTTCCGGTTATGTATCTCCTGCACGGTGCGTACGGACATTTTAGCGATTGGCTAAAAAATACTCCAAACAAAAAACTGGTTCATAATCTTGCAGATCAATATAATATGATTATTGTAATGCCAGAAGGTGAGACGTTCAGTTTTTACATTGATAGTCCTGTAAATAAAGAAAGTCAGTTTGAGACTTTTATTACGCAAGAAGTAATTCAGAAAATAGACAAAACGTACCGAACAATTGCCAATAAAAACGGAAGAGTAATTACAGGACTTTCTATGGGCGGTCACGGTGCGTTGTATTTGTCAGCCAGACATCCCGATTTGTTTTGTGCAGCAGGGAGCATGAGCGGTGCGGTAGATATGAGCACAATGCTTAATAGAGATTCGTCTGCTCAAATTGTAAAATTAATGCAACCCGTTTTTGGAGACAAGAGCGGAAATACAGAGTTATACGAGCAAAATTCTGTTTTAAGAATGGCTGATAAATTAAAATCGAATAAGCTTCCTTTGATAATAGATTGCGGTGTAGATGATTTTTTAATTGAACCCAATAGAGAATTACACAGAAGATTGGTTTACAATAAAGTCGATCATGACTATACAGAACGTCCAGGAGCTCATACTTGGGACTATTGGGAAAATTCGCTTCCGTATCACGTATTATTTTTTAGTAAAATACTAGCTAAAAATCAGGTGACTGCAAAAAAATAAAGGTTTTTTTATTCTAAAATAAGCCAAATCACTTTTTTTGGTTTAATTTTTGGAATACCTTTATATAGTATAATCCTTAAAAAAAATAATTATGAAAAAGATACTTACCTTATTTGCAGTTATCGGTTTAATTGCATTTTCTAGCTGTGAAGGACCAGAAGGGCCTCCAGGACCTCCGGGATATGATGGAATAGGAACAGTTTATGAGAATGTTCCGCCAAACTATTATAATTTTACAACAGGTAACAATTTTAGAGTTAGATATGTTTTTCCTCAACGAATTCTTGATTCAGATGTTGTTCTAGTTTATAGATTTGGAGGAGTTGATAGCGGTAGAGATGTTTGGGAATTTTTACCTGAAACCCATTACTTTGATGATGGTACAAGAGATTTTTCTTTTGATTTTACATTTAGTGATTCTTTTGTAGATATTTATTTAAATGGTAATAATCTTACTGATCCAGAACTTGATCAGTATAGACTTAATCAAATTTTTAGAATTGTTGTAGTTCCTGCTGATTTTGCGAAATCTGTAAATAAGGCTAATTATTTAGAAGTAATGAAAGCAGCTAACTTAAGTGAAAGTCAAATACAAAAAATTAAGCTTTAGTATTTTTTGATATAGATAAAATAAAAAAAGGAAATCGTAAGATTTCCTTTTTTTATTTATTATTAATTTTTTATAAATGTAAATTGTAAATTAACTCTTCTTCCATTGTTTGTGGTTTGTATATTGATAAAATAAGTGCCAGGTACTAAAGATGAAATATCTGCGCTTAATAAGTTTGGGCTAATTGTTGAAAAGCTATTGTTAAAAGTTGCTCCAGTTATATTTGTTATGGTAACTGTGCTATATGATAAAGAAAAAACAGAATCTTTATCTTCAATATTTATAATTGATGTTGCAGGATTTGGGTAAACAGTAATAGATGATGATGGAGATCTTTCATATGATGGGCTTATGATTACTTCATTGCTATAAGATATCTCACCTCCAACGTAATAATTTGTTTCTGCTATTCGTCTGTAGCTATATTCTTGAATTGAAGTGCCTCTTGGATTAGTTACATATTCTAAAGGGGCAGGTAGGTAGTCTTTAGAAGTTGCTCCTGGAATATTTGACCAATTACTTACGGTCTCTCGATTATTAATAGGCCTTTTTTGCCATTGATAAAATAATTCTGTGTTTTTGCTGGAAATTGCAGTAGAGCCAATAAGTAGCGTTGGTTTTTCTATTTCTTGTGGAGAAATTATTTTAAGTTCTTGATCACAACAAATAGTGTTGTTATTTCTTATTGTTCTAATGACAATTTTTAGGGAATTACTAGAAATTCTTAAATTTTGATAAATAGCTATTCTTCTTATTGATAAGAAATTATCTTTATCGATTCTGAGATTAGGTATTTTTGATGAGTTCAGAGTTCTAGAGTTCTCATTAGGTATTGTGGTCCATGAATAGGGTGCTTCAGCTGTTGCGTATTCCCATTCATATGTCTGTATATTAACATATGTATCGCTTCTTTTTGGCACGTTTGAAGGGTTTTGCAAAGTATTTAAATTTATAACTGAATAGCTCCCATTTATTTCTTTTAGATTTGACATGGTCAATTCGGCATAGTTGTTAACGTCAGTTGGAGTGTCTGATAATGATATTGCATTTGAATCTAAAGATGAAGGAATAACTGTAATAGTGACAGCATTACTTTTGTTTGGGAATTCTCCTCCATAAACATAACCTAAGCTTCTTTGAATTGAAAAAGTACCAAGCTGTGTTGTGTAATCAAGAGTTAGAGTTTTGTTGATATTATCTAATCCTATTAGATCTCCGAAATAGGTCCATCTCGAGTTTATGCCGTACGGTTCTCTTGCGTACGGATTTGGGTATTGAGATCCAGTTATAGGTTGTGGCCTTTCTCCTAATCGAACAGTTTGATTGCAGCATAATGTATTTACTATATTTTTTGGATTTGGGGCATCTGCAGGAGGGTTTATTGTAGTTCCAGAATCCATAGTTGAATTTTTAATTACAGCTAAATTCGAACTTCTGTAAGATGTGCCTGCAGATGTTTTATATTCAGCAAAAATAAATCCACCAGAAGTTAGAAAATCACTCCAATATAAATTTATTACCATACTTCGAGTAGCAGTTCTTCCGCTACCAAAATATAAATTACCACCATTTCCGCCTGCTGCTACATTAGCGTTTGTTGTGCTTAAATTGGAATAGTAAACTGTTATTGTCCCTTGGTCGTTAACAGCAACATTACTTGGAATGTCAACTTTAATGTTTAATGAGATAGTTGAAGTTGGCACAGAAGCTAAATTGATTGGACCAGAATTTACATTGGTATTATTTACCGCTGTAGGAGTTAAGGTAACGGTTTGTGCAAACATTAAAGCATTCAGCATTAATGTTGCAATTAAAAATAAGTAATTTTTTTCATGATAAAAATTTAAATTAAAAAGCCTAAAATAAATATTTATATATAATTTTCTTATTTTTAAGTGTTAAATTATAGGAAAAATAATAAAAACTACAAATGTTTGTAGTAAAAAAAGGAAATCTTTAAGATTTCCTTTTTTTATGAATGTATGTTTGAAAGCGATTATTCTTCGCTTGACGAATCATTTAAAACTTTTTCTGGTCCGAATTTAAGAGAAACTAAGATTCCTACTAGAAGAGACAAAGCAATAAATCCTAAAGAAGCCCATTCTGGTACGTGGAAGAAATCGTGTAAAAGCATTTTTAATCCCACGAAAGCTAAAATAGCAACTAAGCTGTATTCTAAATAACTGAATTTTGCCAGCATGTTTGCTAAGAAGAAATACATAGAACGTAATCCAAGAATAGCAAAAATATTAGAGCTAAATACTAAAAACGGATCTTTGGTAATAGCAAGAATTGCAGGAACACTGTCAACAGCAAAAAGAACATCCATAACTTCGATGACAATTAAAGCTACAAATAATGGAGTCGCTGCTTTTTTTGCTGTTTTGGTTGTGATGAAAAATCTCTCTCCGTCAGTTTCTGATGTAATTGGCATCACTTTACCTAAAGCTTTATAGATAAAGGAATCTTTTGGGTGAAAATCTTCTTCTTCCCCGGAAAAAAGCATTTTTATCGCAGTAAATATTAAGAAAACGCCAAATACATACGTTGTCCAAGCAAATTTATTGATCAACATTACTCCGAAGAAAATCATTAATCCGCGGAAAACAATTGCGCCTAAGATTCCCCAGAACAAAACGCGGTGCTGGTATTTTTGCGGAATTTTGAATGAAGCAAAAATAATGGCAATAACAAAGATGTTATCAACGCTCAGCGAAAGCTCAATTAAATATCCCGTTATAAATTTCATTGAAGCAACTGCCGGCTTTAAGTTATCTGGGTTTGCAATATAATCTGTCGTGTATAGCCAATAGATTACTCCTGAAAAAAGGAAAGATAAAGTAACCCAAACTAAGGTCCATTTGCTGGCTTCTTTTGTACTAATAATATGTGGTGTTTTGTTGAAGACACCTAGGTCTAAAGCAAGAATGAAAATTACAGCAAGTAAAAAGAGTGACCAGACTATCATAATGATTTTTTTAAATGATTTACAAAGATAAGTTTTGAACTGTAACTTAAAAATTAAATTTAATCCTAAAATTAAGTAATATTTGTTATTTGTAAGATGTTAAGTGTTATAAAGTTATGATGTTTTTGAGTTTAAAAAGAGATGTGTTCTACGTTATTGTAGAACTTTGTCAAAGTTTTAAACTTTGACAAAGTTGTCATGGCTGAGCTTTTGATTTAAATCCGACAGGTTTTTAAAAATCTGTAGGGCTTGGTTTAACAAGGCATAAAAAAAGTGCCAACAATTACGATGGCACTTTTGAAATATAATTTAAGCTTTGAATTATAGCGCTGATTTAACAGTTTTGATAATTCTAGCAGCAATTTTGTAAGGGTCTCCGTTTGAAGCTGGTCTTCTGTCTTCCAACCAACCTTTCCAACCTTTTTGAACAGTCATTAAAGGAATTCTGATAGAACATCCTCTGTCTGAAACTCCATAAGAGAAATCGTTGATAGAAGCAGTTTCGTGTTTACCAGTTAAACGTTGCTCGTTGTAAGCTCCGTAAACAGCGATGTGCTCTTTTGTAACAGGACGGAAAGCTTCACAGATTTTCTCGTAAGTTTCTTGAGAACCACATGTTCTAAGAACGTTGTTAGAGAAGTTAGCGTGCATTCCAGAACCATTCCAGTCTGTATCTCCTAGAGGTTTTGGATGATATTCAATATAGTAACCATATTTCTCAGTTAAACGGTCTAATAAATAACGAGCAACCCAGATTTCGTCTCCCGCTTTTTTAGCACCTTTAGCGAATAATTGGAATTCCCATTGTCCGCAAGCAACCTCTTGGTTGATTCCTTCAAAGTTGATTCCAGCAGCGATACATAAATCAGCGTGTTCTTCAACTAATTTTCTACCGTGCGTATTTTTTCCACCTACTGAACAGTAGTACATCCCTTGTGGAGCAGGGTATCCTCCAACCGGGAAACCAAGCGGAAGTTGTGTTTTTGTATCCATGATGAAATACTCTTGTTCGAAACCAAACCAGAAATCATCATCTTCATCATCAATTGTGGCTCTACCGTTAGATGGGTGTGGTGTTCCGTCAGCATACATAACTTCAGACATTACTAACCATCCATTGATACGAGTTGGATCTGGATAAATTGCAACAGGAACTAAAAGACAGTCAGAAGAACCACCTTCAGCTTGTTTAGTTGATGAACCGTCAAATGACCAATTTCCAAGTTCTTCTAATGTTCCTTTGAAATTTTCGTGCTCTTCAACTTTAGTTTTACTTCTAAGATTTTGAGTTGGTTCATATCCGTCTAACCAAATGTACTCTAACTTAATTTTAGCCATAATAATATAAATTTATTTTTTTTGTTTTTTCGCTGGGTCAAATATAGATTTATTTTTTTAGTCCTAAAAATTAGGGGGCTATTTTGTTTTGTGAAGTATAATTTTTTGGATAAGCGCAATTTTGGTAGGGGTATATTTTGAAAAAAGCAATTTTATTTACCGTAAAAAAATAAATTCGTAATAATTACTGCTCATTTTTGAATTTATGAGTTAAGAAATTATGAAAAAATGTTTATTTAATCAATAATACCGTACAGTTTTGTTATATTTCTGTGATTTGAATTCATTATTCTTCGAAAAAAGTGTTTTATGTTGAAAAATCATTGACTAAAAATCTATGATTTATATTCCAAACAGGCTTATTTATTGTTTATATTTGTTGCTTCTTTTTTTAATGAAAATTATTACGAATTTAAACTTTACATACCATGTCAACATTACGTTTTCAAGCTTTACAGCAAGCTTCAAACAGAAAGCCGGTACATTTTGAAGAAATTGGCCGAAAATCAAATCTTTTTGGATCAAATGTGTTTAATGAAAAAGCAATGAAGCAATATTTAACTCCCGATGCTTTTAGAGGAGTAAGAGATGCCATTCAACACGGGACTAAAATCGACAGAAAGATGGCAGATTATATCGCCATGGGAATGAAAGAATGGGCTCTAGCGAAAGGGGTTACACATTATACACATTGGTTCCAGCCTTTAACAGGAACTACTGCAGAAAAACATGATGCTTTTTTTGAAACTTCTTATGATGGAAGTGACTCAGTTGAAAAATTTGGCGGGGCACAATTAGTTCAGCAAGAACCAGATGCTTCTAGTTTCCCGAACGGCGGAATCAGAAATACTTTTGAAGCAAGAGGTTATACCGCTTGGGATCCGACTTCTCCAGCTTTTATATATGGTACAACTTTATGTATTCCGACTGTATTTATTGCTTATACAGGTGAAGCTTTAGATAATAAAATTCCTTTGTTAAGAGCATTGTCTGCAATTGACGAAGCTGCGACAGAAGTTTGTAAATACTTTGATAAAAACGTAAAAAAGGTAACGGCAACTTTAGGATGGGAGCAAGAATATTTCTTGATTGACAAAGCTCTAGCAAATTCTCGTCCTGACTTAATGATGACAGGAAGAACGTTATTAGGACACACTTCTGCAAAAGGACAGCAGTTAGACGATCACTATTTTGGTTCTATCCCGACTCGTGCTCTTACTTATATGAGAGATTTGGAGCAAGAATGTATGTTGTTAGGTATTCCTGTAAAAACACGCCACAATGAGGTAGCGCCAAATCAGTTTGAGTTGGCTCCGATTTTTGAGGAAACGAATTTGGCGGTAGACCACAACTCTTTATTGATGGATGTAATGCAGAGAGTTGCAGAGCGTCATGACTTTAAAGTATTATTTCACGAAAAACCATTTAAAGGAGTAAACGGTTCTGGAAAACACAACAACTGGTCATTGGCAACAGATACTGGAGTTAATTTGTTGAGTCCGAGCAAAACGCCAATGAGCAATTTACAGTTTTTGACTTTCTTTATTAATACGATAAAAGCAGTAAACGACAATGAAACTTTATTGAGAGCGTCTATTGCAACAGCAAGCAACGATCACAGGTTAGGAGCAAACGAAGCGCCGCCAGCGATTATGTCGGTATTTATTGGAGCTCAATTAACTAAAGTTTTATCTGAGTTAGAAAGCGTTACAACAGGGAAACTTTCGCCAGAAGAAAAAACAGATCTTAAATTGAACGTTGTTGGTAAAATTCCCGACGTATTATTAGACAATACAGATCGTAATAGAACTTCACCTTTTGCTTTTACAGGAAATAAATTTGAGTTTAGAGCAGTGGGTTCAAATTCAAACTGTTCGAATGCTATGACAACTTTGAATGCGATCGTGGCAAAACAGTTAATCGACTTTAAAAATGAAGTAGAGAATTTGATTGAAAATAAAGACATGAAAAAAGATGATGCGATCTTCAATGTCTTAAGAGAATACATCAAACAATCTAAAAAAATCCTTTTTGAAGGTGACGGTTATAGTGAAGCTTGGGAAAAAGAAGCAGCAAAAAGAGGTTTAAGCAATTTTAAAACAACTCCAGAAGCTATTAAAGCTAAGGTTTCTAAACAAGCTTTAGAGTTATTTGAACAATTAGGAATTTTTAATCATGTTGAAGCTGAAGCACGTTACGAAATCGAATTGGAAGAATACACTAAAAAAATCCAGATCGAAGGGCGTGTTTTAGGTGATATTGCTAGAAACCATGTTATCCCGACTGCAATTCGTTACCAAAATACTTTAATTGACAACGTAAAAGGATTGAAAGAAATTTTCGGAAAGGATTTTGAAGCATTAGCTAAAGAGCAAATTGTTTTAATTAAAGAAATTTCAGGTCATATTGAAGGAATCAATTCTAAAGTATTGGCAATGACTAATGAAAGAAAGAAAGCAAATCAATTGACAGATGCTCAAAAAATGGCAGAAGCATATTGCAATAACGTGAAACCATATTTTGAAGATATTCGTAATCACTGTGATAAATTAGAATTGCTAGTAGATGACGAAAGTTGGACATTGACCAAATACAGAGAATTATTATTTACGAAATAATAATCATAATAATAGTTGTTCAAGCCTGTCTCAAAAAGACAGGCTTTTTTTTGAGATTATATTAAAATTTACCCTTAGGAAAGTTTTTTTTGCTACTTATAGAGCCTCAAATGTAAAGAAATTGCAATAAGTATCTTTTTTCCTATGAAAATTTTAAGGCTTTTTGGCAGTTCATCGAGATAGTTTTACAGTTCATCGAAAAGAGGTTAATATCTTGTAAAATAGGTATTTATACGTGAACCTCTTTTGACTAAAGTTTTCTAATTTTGGTCATGAAGTTGAGAAAATAGCATAAAAATTGCTCTCAAAGCCTCGTCTAAATTCCCCTCTTTTCCTGCCCAAAAATACAAACCTACAGAAGAACCTACATAATAAGTTGTATTAATAACCAATTAAATATATTTATTATGAAAAAAGTAATTTTGAGCATCTCCGCGATGCTGTTTGTAGGTGTTGCCGTGGCACAAAACACTAGTAATGTTGACCAAGATGGTTTATTAAATGGAGCATTAGTTGTTCAAGTTGGATCAAATGATTCAGATGTTCACCAAGATGGTATTTTAAATTCTGCATCTGTTCTTCAAATAGGTGTTGATAACTCATCAACTATTGATCAAGTAGGTATTGGAAACGCTGCTTCAGTTACACAAATTGGATGGGGAAATACTTCTGATATTGACCAGGGTCCACTGTTAGGAAATAGTGCTACAGTTTTCCAATTTGGAGTTGATAATAATGCTGATCTAACACAAATCGGATTCTTTAATAGTTCTAGTGCAACTCAAATAGGTTGGGGCAACGATGCTAATGCTTATCAATTTGGCTTTGGCAACGAATCTGAAACTTATCAAGAAGGATTATTCAATTCAGCTACAACAATTCAACTTGGAATTGGAAACTATTCTAGTATCGATCAATATGGAGTTGCTAACTATGCTTTGACAGGACAATTAGGATGGGGAAATGTTAGTACTGTTACTCAAGCAGGATTCTTAAATGGCAGCGTAGTGCTACAGGCAAACTAAACAAACAAGAAAAGGAAGAACTAGATTTATCAGTTCTTCCTTTTTTTATTATTTAAAAAATTATGAAAAGTATTGTAATAGTCATTTTATTTCTAAGTATAGAAAATATGTTCTCGCAATCTATTGATGGGAATATGAATGATTATGTAATAGCTTTAAATGAATCCAACAATCGCAATCAAAACAAAGGCACAAATCAATATATTATTAGCCATAATATAGTCAAAATCACCCAAATTGGCAACTTCAATCAGGCCAATTTCAATATTATCAGTAATAATGCCTATGTAACTGCACAGCAAACTGGTAACAACAACTACATGAATGTCTACAAAAAATCAGACGAAATAAATCAATCCTATATACAGTCAGGTAATAACAATTATATAAGCGATGTTTCATCATACTCTCGCGGAGTCGAAGCAATGAAAGTCAATCAGGAAGGCAATAATTTAACTGTTTTCAGTACAGGATCAAATTCAATATCCAAAGATATGATTATTAATCAATCTGGAAATTCTGGTACAATTTACGTATTCAATCGCTAAGGCCATGAAAAAGTATTTAAACATAATTGTTGCATTTTTTTTTATTTTTTTTTCGGAAAACGGATTTTCACAAGCCGAGTACAACAAAGATGTAAAAGCGAAAATTGAAGTTAAAGAAATTGAGAATTTATTATTTATTACCGGAACTGCAGAAAATTTAAAATCAGAGTTCAAGAATATTTCATATAAATTAAGTGTATTCAAAAAAAACAAATCAAGTTCAAATAAATCAACCAATGCACAAAACGGAAGAGCGACATTAGAACCCATTCAAAAAATTGAATTGTCCAAAACACAAGTCAATTATACAAAAGAAGATGAAGTGATTATAATGTTGTTGATTTATGATGAAAAAGACGCCATAATTGGTAAAGATCGAGTTGTTTTTGGAGAAGAAACAGAATCTGACACAGGAAAATCTCTTCCTGTAGATGGCATCGAAATGGTTGGAATTGTTACCAATGATACCAAAACGAAGCTTGGAAATGATTTTTATGACACGTTTTATGCCCAATATTCTAAACTGAAGATTCACACTACTAAAATTGTAACAGTTCAAGAAGAATTGTCTTTTGCACGAACAACAAAAATTTCAATACTGGTAGATAGTGATGTTATAGAGGAGTTTTATTCGCGTCCTGAAGAAGATTTTTTAAAATACATGGCCGATTCTGCGGCTTCAAAGTTATTCAAGTATTTTAAAGATCTAGAAAAACAAAGCAAAATGATTACTCAATATTAAAATTGAGTAGTGAGTATATTTTTTCGATACAGAGTCTACTGTTATTTGATGTTTAAACTAAAAAGTGTCTATATGAAAACTATAGCTTTATTACTATGCTTATTAGGTTTTAGTACAATTTCTATTGCTCAAAACCTTGCTTATAAGCCTGCAAACCCCAATTTTGGAGGAGATACGTTCAATTATCCGTGGTTACTTAGTTCGGCTCAAGCCCAAAATGATTATAAGGATAATACCAATACAGGCTATAAACAGCAGACAGATTTGGAACGTTTCAAAAGCAATTTGAATAATCAGTTGTTAAACAGACTTTCGAATTCATTGTTTGATAATCAATTTGGAAACGGTACTGGTACAGGAAGTGGCACGGGTACAGGAACAGGAACAGGAACAGGAACAGGAACAGGCAATGGTTCACTCTCGCCAGGAACTTATGTTTTTGGAACTCTGTCCATTGATATTTACCATTCTAATTTAGGATTGGTGGTCGATGTTTTAGATACAGACACAGGAGAGCAAACACAAGTGATTCTTCCTGGACAATAAAATTTGCTTTTTGCATGGAAAAAAAATCAAGTATTATTTTAAATAATTGAGATTATGAACAAAAGTCCCCTTTTTCTATTTTTATTAATTTGTCTACTTTCAGGTTGTGGAGCATATTTTAATCAGCCTGTGGGATTGCAGAAAGCGGTATATGGAGAAAATACTCCAGCTACAGCCAAATTGGTCGAAATGCCCAAACCCAAAGAGCAGATAGTTGTAGGTGTATATAAATTCAAAGATCAGACAGGGCAATACAAGCCTACTGAATTAGGAAGTACCTTTAGTACGGCGGTTACACAAGGAGCCACATCTATTTTAATAAAAGCTTTGCAAGACTCAAAATGGTTTGTGCCCATAGAGCGTGAAAATCTAGGAAATCTTTTAAACGAAAGAAACATTATTCGTTCTACTCGTCAGGAATACGCTTCTAAAACAGAACCAAACGAAGCAGTCTTAACACCTCTTTTGTTTGCAGGAGTTTTGCTCGAAGGTGGAATTATTTCTTATGATACCAATATTATTACAGGCGGTTTTGGTGCCAGATATTTTGGTGCGGGCGGTTCTACACAATATAGACAAGACAGAGTTACGGTATATTTAAGGTTAGTTTCGACTTCAAACGGAAAAATACTAAATACGGTGTATGTTTCTAAAACTATTTTGTCACAAAGTGTTGATGCAAGTTTATTTAGATATGTCAATTTAAACAGGCTTTTGGAGGTTGAAACGGGGTTTACTCGAAATGAGCCAATTCAAATGGCAGTAACAGAAGCTATTGAAAAAGCAGTTGAAGGACTTATAGTTGACGGAATCAAAGACAAACTTTGGGAAGTAAATGCACCTAAGAAACAAATTGACGATTTTGTTGCTGCATATGACAGAGAAAAAAGTGAAGCCGATTTAGCACAATTATACGATAGAAATTTAACCGAAAGAAGAGCGCGTTTTGGTTTGGAAATTGCTGGAGGTGCGACCTATATGCAAGGTGATTTTAAAAGCCCGAAATTAGAACCAATGGGAAGGGGCGCAGCAAAATTCTTTTTTACTCCTGGATTTAATATTAGTGCATCTGGAAATGTTTTCAAGCTCGGAAATAAAGGAAAAGACGATGTGGGATATGCAACTTTAGACATGAATTTGGAATTTCTTATTTTGCCACAGGATACTTTTACGCCTTATGTTTTTGCAGGTACCGGTGTTGGCTTTAATGCGGATTTTAAAAATGTTCATAGTAAGGTTCAATTTGGAGCAGGTGTGGAGTACCTCGTTACGAATTATCTTGGAGTTAAGTTATATGGAGAATATAACGTGAATTTCACGGATAATTTAGATTACACCATTAGTGGAGTAAGAGATGATTATTACTGGCGGTTTGGTTTAGGGTTAACCTATTATTTTCCAAAGAGTTACAAATACAACAAGAAAAAGTAAAAAATCCTAATGTAATTCAATGCTCTTTTTAAAGTGATTACAGAGGTAAAAGCAAAATAAGTTTAATAAAAATATGTCTCAAATGAAAATAGGTTTAAAAATTTTGGCGTGCTTTATTCTTCTGATGTCTTGTGGTGAAGAACAACTGGATGAAACAGGGACAGGAACAATAAAGGGAAGAGTTGTAGATGTGCGTGCATATACAGGAATTGAAAATGCCCGCGTCTCTTCGAGTCCGACTACAAGCACAGTTTATACCGATAAAGATGGCTACTTTAGAATTGAAAAAGTGCCCCAAGGAAAATATGCTTTTCAGGCTCAAAAAGATGGTTTTATTGCCAGATTTGTACCCGCGACAATCGAAAAAGATATTGAAATAGAAGTCATTTTTGAATTAGAAGTATCTACCGCCACTAATAAACCACCTACCGTTCCTTCTCTTACCGCACCAGCAAACAACGTGACAGGACAAGCTTTGTCTTTAGACTTAACCTGGACTGCAACAGATCCAGAGTCAGATCCACTGACCTATGTAGTTACGGTAAAAAATGGGACAACAGATGAGGTTAAGACATATTCTGGTTTAACAGCCACAACTTTAAAGATTACGGGATTAAATTACAGTACAAAATATTATTGGCAGGTTTCAGCAAATGATGGTATAAATAAACCGACAAATAGCGTAACCAATTCGTTTACAACCTTAGCATTTCCAAATCCAAGATATTTATATGTTAAGAGAGTAAAAAACAATAATGTTATTTATACAGCTGATGCTGCTGGAAATGAACTGCAATTGTCGTCATCAGAAATAAATAGCTATAGACCAGTGAAAAATCTTAGTATAAATAAAATTGCATTTATTAGTTCTGATGGTTCGGCAAATCAAATATATACTATGAATCCTGATGGTTCTAACACTAGAAAAATTACCAATTTTATTCCTATAGCAGGTTTTAATATGGAACATGTTACTTATAGTTGGAGTAAAAATGGAAGCCAGTTTATTTATCCAAATTTTGACAAATTGTATAGAATAAATGCAGATGGTTCAGGACTAGTTCAATTATATAAAACTCCAAATGGTAAATTTATTTCTGAATGTGTATGGAGTCAGGACGGGCAACAAATTGTTTTGAAAGTAAACGATAATTCTGGCTATAATGTAGAAATATATGTGATAAACCCTTCTGGGAAACTATTATACACAGTGCTTTCAGGCGTAACTGGTGCAGCAAGCGGTATAGATATTTCTTTAGATAATAAAAAAATAGTTTACACGAGAGATGTTTCTGGTTATGAAAATGCGACATACAGACGATTAGATTCTAGAATATTTGTTTATACAGTGGCCTCAAATACTTCGGCAGAACTAGACACTCAAAAAGAGGATGGTTTTAATGATCTAGATGTGAAATTATCACCAAATGAAGCAGAGGTAATATTTGTTAATACATCAAATGATGGATTGTCTGCCAAAAATATTCAGACGGCAAAATTGAACGATAATGAATCAAGAACAACTTTATTTCAAAATGCTTCTATGCCAGATTGGAAATAATTTAGAAAAATAGAGAGTTTCATGACTAATTCTTATTTTTGGATGATCGGCAGAATATAAACTTCTGCCGATTTTTTTTAGAATCAAATAATCGAATAAGTCAAAGAATTAAAAAAAGGGATTATCTTTGCAGCACATCAACACAAACTAATTTTCATGAGTTCAGATTCTAGCAAAAGATATGCACAAAGAGGTGTTTCGGCATCAAAAGAAGACGTACATAACGCTATAAAAAATATTGACAAAGGTTTATTTCCGCAGGCATTCTGTAAAATTGTTCCTGATTATCTAACACAGGATGATGAACATTGCCTTATTATGCATGCTGACGGAGCAGGTACAAAGTCGTCTTTGGCTTATATGTATTGGAAAGAAACTGGAGATCTTTCAGTTTGGAAAGGAATTGCTCAAGATGCCTTAATCATGAATATTGATGATTTATTGTGTGTTGGTGCAACAGATAATATTCTGCTTTCTTCAACTATTGGAAGAAATAAAAATTTAATTCCTGCCGAAGTTATTTCTGCCATCATTAACGGAACAGAAGAATTAATCAACGAATTAAAATCATTTGGAGTTACGATTCATTCAACAGGTGGAGAAACTGCCGATGTTGGAGATGTGGTAAGAACGATTATTGTAGATTCTACTGTAACAGCAAGAATGAAACGTTCTGATGTTGTAGATAATGCAAACATTCAAGCAGGAGATGTAATTGTTGGTTTGGCTTCTTTTGGTCAGGCGACTTACGAAAAAAGCTATAACGGCGGAATGGGAAGTAACGGATTAACTTCTGCACGTCATGACGTTTTCGGAAAATATTTAGCTAAAAAATACCCTGAGAGTTACGATGCAGCGGTTCCAGAAGAATTAATTTATTCAGGACAAGTAAATCTGACTGATGAAGTAGAAAATAGCCCAATAAACGCGGGTCAGTTAGTGCTTTCTCCAACAAGAACTTACGCTCCAATTATCAAAAAGATTTTAGATAAATATACTCCAGAAGATATTCACGGAATGGTGCATTGCAGCGGTGGTGCGCAGACTAAAATTTTACATTTCGTAAAAGATTTGCACGTTATAAAAGATAATTTATTTCCAGTGCCGCCATTGTTCAAGTTAATTCAAGAACAATCAAAAACAGATTGGAAAGAAATGTATCAAGTTTTCAACTGCGGTCACAGAATGGAGCTTTACGTTTCAGAAAATATCGCTCAAGATATTATTGAAATTTCTAAATCATTCAATGTTGATGCGCAAATTGTTGGTAGAGTAGAAGCATCTGATGATAAAAAGCTGACTATTACTAGCGAATACGGAACATTCAATTATTAATAATATAGTTGCAAAGATTCAAAGGTTCAGAGTTGCAAAGGTTTTGTAGCTTTTAAAATAATTATTATATTTAGAGATGCGCAATTGTGCATCTCTATGTTTTTAAATACTTTACATTATGTACGAATTACTTTTTTGGAGATATCTAGACGAAATTTACCTGAACAATCAGGAAGTTTATGAATTGCTTGTTGAAAAACAAGAAGTCGAAGGTTTAGCTGATCTCCAAGTTGAAGTAATCGTAAATAGAATTAATTCTGTCTTTTCAGACTGGGAGCGTGTAGACGAAAACAGCTGGAAAAATCCAAAAGGGAAAGGCGCATTTCAAGTTATTACAACACCTCAAAGTATAAAAATTGACTGCTACGGAACAGAAGGAAAAACCATGAATAAATTAGTAGATATCATGGAAGAATTCAAATGTCCGCTTTACGATCCACAAGTTCCGGAACGTTACGATGAAATGAGCGAGTAAAAAATAATTGTAAATTGTTAATTATAAATGGTGAATTATGAACAGCCATCAATCATTTACAATTAACAATTAAATCTTATCCGTTTTTCAAAAGCACATTCTGTTCTTTTCTCATTTTTTCAGTTAATTGATTGATATACGTTTTTATTTTCTGCGGAAGCGTATTCCAACTTTGATCTTTTTCAAAACTTCTGCAATTATCAAAATCGCATTCAACTGCACGAATCACATATTTTTTGTTTTTATAAACCGTAATAATTTTTACGCGTCTTATATAGCCATCTTCGTTGCGAGTTCCATAAACAATAACGGGTTCAATATAAGCATCGCCATCAATATCTTTTGTACTGCAATATTTTGTCCAGAACCAAATGTTTGTTTCTTTTGGGAGAGTATCTTCAAGCAAATCATTAATTTTCCATTGATTTAAAAATCCGCCGTGATCATTAATCACACAAACTGCTTGTATTTTTGTATTTAAAGTATCTTTCTTGGAAATTGTTTTCTGATTTTCGCCCAAAACCAATTCATAAACACCGCCTTTATCGCTAAACTCAAACGCTCTGTAAATAGGAAAATCAGTTAGATTTTCGAGTTCTCGTTGGGCAATTTCCTGTTTCGTTAATCTATTACTTTCAATTTTTTGCGAAAAAATAAATGAAGAAGAAAAAGAAAGTAAAATTAAAATATATTTTTTCATGCTTTGATAGGCTTTTAGTAAACCAAAGATATTTAAACCTTTTGAGCTCTGCTAAATTTATGTTTTTTAAAAACAGTTTTTGTTGTACTTTTCTGCATGAAATGAAAGCACAAAGATTTCAAAAAATAAAAAAACTTAAAATGATTAAAATTAACTTTAAAAATTATTTTTTCGGACTATCAATTTTACTTTTCACTTTGCCCAATACGGTAATTGGGCAGAAGAAAGTGGCTGAAAAAAGAAACCTTATTCAATATGTAGATCCAATGATTGGAACTGCAAAAATGGGGCACACCTATCCAGGAGCAACAGTTCCTTTTGGAAGCGTGCAATTGAGCCCAGAAACTGATACTATTGCTTATAGCTTAAACGGAAAATATAATGGAGAAGTTTATAAATATTGTGCGGGATACCAGTATGAAGATAAAACAATTGTAGGCTTCAGCCATACACATTTTAGCGGAACAGGACATTCAGATTTAGGAGATTTCTTGATCATGCCAACAACCGGTAAACTACAATTAAATCCAGGTGTGGCATCAAAACCTTTATCTGGATATAGATCGGCATTTTTGCATTCAACAGAAAAAGCTGAACCGGCTTATTACAGTGTTTTTTTGGAAGATCATAAAATTAAAGCAGAATTGACTGCAACAACTCGCGTTGGAATGCATCAGTATACTTTTCCAAAATCTGATGAAGCACACATCATTCTTGATTTGACTTCAGGGATTTATAATTATGATAAAAAGAATGTTTGGACTTTTGTTCGTGTAGAAAATGATACTCTGATAACAGGATATCGTCAGACAAACGGTTGGGCAAGAACTAGAACAGTTTATTTTGCGATGTCATTTAATAAACCAATTAAAAGTTACGGACAAGCGGCTCAAGAAAAAAGTGTTTATAGAGGTTTCTGGGGAAGATTTGATCAAACGAAAAACTTTCCAGAAATGGCAGGACAAAATCTAAAATTGTTTTTTGATTTTGATACGAATGAAGGAGAAAAAATCAAAATCAAAATGGCATTGTCACCTGTAAGTTCTGCTGGAGCATTAGAAAACATGAAAAAAGAAACTCCTGATTGGGATTTCGAAAAAGTAAAAAAGCAAAGTCAGGAAGTTTGGAATAAAGAACTGAATAAAGTTCAGGTTGAAACAATTCAAAAGGAAGATTTGGTTAATTTTTATACCGCAATGTATCATGCATTTTTAGGTCCAACCGAATACATGGATTTAGACGGAAATTATAAAGGTCTAGATATGAATATTCATAAAGCAGAGAAATTCACTAATTACACAAGCTATTCGCTTTGGGATACGTATCGAGCTTTGCATCCGTTATTTAATATCATACAGCCAAAAAGAAACGGAGATATGGTAAGCTCAATGTTGGCACATTCAGATCAAAGTGTTCATAAAATGCTTCCAATCTGGTCGCATTATGCCAACGAGAATTGGTGTATGATTGGCTATCATTCGGTTTCGGTTGTGGCAGATGCAATTGTAAAAGGCAATATCAGTTTTGATGCCGAAAAAGCGCTTCAAGCTTGTGTTAATACTGCAAAAGTGCCGTATTATGATGGTTTAGAATTTTATATGAATAAAGGATATGTTCCGGAAGATAAAAATGGTGCTTCGGTTTCTAAAACTTTAGAATATGCTTATGATGATTGGGCAATTGCTCAGGCAGCAAAGAAATTAGGAAAGACAGCTATTTATAATGAATTCATCAATAGATCGAAAAATTATAAAAATGTTTACGATGAGAAAACAGGTTTTATGCGTCCAAAATTAAACGACGGAACCTTTAAAAAAGAATTTGATCCATTAGATACCCACGGACAAGGTTTTATTGAAGGAAACTCTTGGAATTACAGTCTGTACGTTCCGCAAGATCCTTCTGATATGATTCAATTGATGGGAGGAAATGAGAAATTTAAAGTTCGTTTAGATTCGTTATTCAATATGCATCTTCCAGACAAATATTTTGAAAATACAGAAGACATTACAAGAGACGGAATTATTGGGAATTATGTTCACGGAAATGAGCCTTCACATCATGTAGTATATTTATACAATTGGACAGATTCTCCTTGGAAAGCTCAAGATAAAATTAGAATGATTTTGAAAAAAATGTACCGAAATGGCGCTGATGGTTTAGGAGGAAATGATGATTTCGGGCAAATGAGTGCTTGGTATATTTTCAGCAGTTTAGGATTTTACCCAGTTGCTCCAGGTTCAGATGAATATGCATTAGGAAGTCCGTTACTGAAAAAGGCTACTTTGAATTTAGAAAACGGAAAAACCTTTGAAGTTGAAACGGTAAATCAATCTGATAAAAATGTTTTTGTGAACAAAGTTCTAATGAACGGTAAACAATTGGACAAACCATTTTTAAAGCATGCAGATGTTATAAATGGTGGGAAGATTATGTTTTATATGAGCAGCAAGCCAAATAAGAAGCTATATCAAAATTAGTTTTACGTCTGTCACCCTGAGCGGAGTCGAAGGGCTTTCTAGCTTAAGAGGGCTTCGACTCCGCTCAGCCTGACAAATGATACTATTTTAATTCGTGAAAATTTGTGCGATTCGTGGCAAAACAACAAAAAACTTCACGAAATTTGCACTTCAAATAAAGACAATCAATATGAAGATCAATTTAAAATCAGGAATAGATAAACTGCTTTTCGGAATGAAGCAGAATGACGTAACAGCAGCTTTAGGAAAACCTGATAAAAATTATAAAGACGAAGACGATAATGTGATTTTTGTTTACAACTCTCATAAAATGAGACTAACTTTCTACGAAGAAGAAGATCTTAAATTAGGGTATATTGTAGCTTCAAGCAATGATCTGGAAGTTTTCGGATTCAAAATAATCGGAAGAAAAATTGCTGATGTAAAGAAAGATTTCGCTGCAAAACAAATTACAAAATACAATCAGGAAACTTTTGATACTTTCGAAAACTACTTCAACGAAGACAACTGGTTTATCCTTCAAACAGAATTTGATGAGGTAGTGAAGTTTGAAATTGGAGCGATTATCAACAACAAAGATGAATTTGATTGGAAATTTCCTGTAAAGAAATAAACTCTTTTTTGTCAGGCTGAGCGGAGTCGAAGCCCAACTCAGTGCGGATTTAACTTGCGATGGCTTCGACTCCACTCAGCCTGACAAACCTAGAAAATTACAGCATAAAAAAAACCGACAATCACTTGTCGGTTTTTTTATGTTTTTAAAAGGAAATTAACCTTTTAACCATGCGTTTTTAAGTTTCTCTTTTGAAGCATCGGTCGCTTTAAAAGTTTCAGCTTCTTCAAATGGCAATTTTACAGTTCCTTTAATGGTTTCTTCTTTTCCGCCACGTTTTACTTTCAAAGTAATAGGGTCATTATCTTTCCAGTTTTCACTTTCAGTAATCAAATCATAAATGTTGTCCAAATTGTATGATTTGTTGTTTACAGCTAAGATTTTATCGCCACCTTTTAAATTCAGATTTTTATAGAAATCAACAGATTCAGAATCTGGGCGAACTGCGATTTCTTTTGTTGCTTTATCAACAGTTATGTATGGAGTTTGTCCTTTGATAAACGGATTTCCAGTTTTTTTCTCCATTGCTTTTGTAACACCAACTTTTGCTAAGTAAAAATCATAAGGAATTGGAGTAGTTCCAGCCACATATTTGTTTAAAAATTCTCCAACTTCAGGATAAGTCAATGAAGTGATTTTGGCAAATAATTCATCGTCATTGAACGGTTTTTCAACACCATATTCATCAGATAATTTATGCATTAAATCCAAAATACCTCTTTCTCCGTTGCTTTTTTCTCTAATGATAATATCGATGCACATTCCAATTAAAGCTCCTTTTTGGTAGACATTTAAGTATTGGTCTTTATAAGGCTGTTCTAATACATTTTTACTCATTACAGTAAAAGACATTGTATCATCTAATTGTTTAGATTGTGCAATTTTATCTGCAATACGAGTGTAGAATTCAGCTTCGTCAATCAAACCTTGGTTGATTTGGAAAAGATTAGCAAAATATTCTGTTACACCTTCATACATCCATAAATGCTCAGACATTTTTGGCGCATTGTAATCAAAATACTGAATTTCTTTTGAGTGAATTGTTAATGGAGTTACAATATGAAAGAACTCATGAGAAACCACATCTTTCATAGATTCTACCAATTTTTCTTTTGGCATAGATTCTGGCAAAACTACCGTAGTAGCAGTTGGGTGCTCTAAAGCTCCAAAACCGTGAGCATCATCTTTTGCCATACTTGATAAGTATAATAACACAGTATATTTTTTAGTAGAATTTACTTTCCCTAAAAAGTTTTTCTGTGCTGTCATCATCGTTTTCATTTCTGGAGTAATGCTTTCAGCAGTATATTTTCCAGTAGGAGAGTATACGGCAATTAAGATGTCCATTCCGTTTACATTAAAAGTAGTGTAATCAGGTTTAGAATACATAATTGGGTTTTCTACCAAAATAGCATAACGAGAAGTCGTGAATACATCAGAAGTATTGCTTGCATCTTGATCTGTCATAGAAGTTGCCCCCCAAAGTGTTTCAGGATGTGTGATAGTAACTTTGTACGGAACATCCAATTTATCTTTAAAATAACCCACAAATCCATGAGTATTTACCATGAAATTTTTTCCCGCATCAATGTTTGTTCCTGCTGGAGAGAAAACATCATCATTTCCAAATCCAGTTCCTTTTTCAGTATCGAAAGTATCGTTTACCAAATAAGTGATTTTTTTTAATGCTTTTGCGTTTGAAATAGACCAAGAATTATCGTCTAATCTTTTTACCGTAAGCGGATTTCCTTTAGCATCAAATGCTCTGAAGTCTTCAGAATATTTTCCGTAGTTGTCTGTTGAATACGTACCAGGAACGGTTTTCGGAATACTATAAACAATTTCATCCGTCTTAATGGCTGGTGGTGTGACTGTTACTAAGACTTTATCGTCTTTAACATCTGTTAGATTGATATTAACTTCAACTATATTACTTTTTGCGGCTCCAGTGCTCCCTGTTTTACAGCTCCAAAAAGTGACCGCTAGAGCTAAGGTGTAAAGTATTTTTTTCATTTGTATATGTTTAGTTAATTATATTTGACACAAAAAGCATTAAAAAGTTACTAAAAAATCACAATAATTTTAACTATAAAAAAAAACTCCTGAAAAACAGGAGCTCTATGTTAGTCTAATTTATTCTTGATATAATATTTTCCGTCCAAATCTTCATCAAAATCATCTATTTTAACTGGTTTTGGTTTTGGCTTATTCGCAATTGCCTTCTTTTTCCACATCTCAAATTTTTCAAGAGGCATTTTCTTTTTCATAATGTCCAGGACTTCTTTTTCTGCCAATCCAAACTCTTTTTTTATAATTTCAAATGGATTTCTTTCTTCTAAAGCTAACGAAACAAGTCTTTCGCTTTGTTCCGGAGTTAATTCTTTGCGGCTACTCTTTTTCATCTCGTGAAAATTAATTCAAAATAGGGTGTTAATTATTAATAGATTGATTTTCAATTCTTGTATCAATATTAAAAAAAAAAATAATAAGTTGTTTCAGTAAAGTGCACTTTTTTTAGAGAATTTAGCTGTTTTTAAAGGATCTTGATTTTTGAAATGGAATTTTTAGCAGATTCTTCAATTCATTATTTTCTTCTGGGAGCATATGAGTATCTACACCGTATATAAGCTGATCTTTTGGCAAATAAGTGAAAGTTCCAAAAAGCCTGTCCCAAACAGAAAAAATATTTCCATAATTACTATCTGTGTATGGCAATACATAATGATGATGCACTTTATGCATATTCGGAGAAACAATAAAATAGCTTAAGAAAACGTCTAATTTTTCTGGAAGCGAAATATTGGCGTGATTAAATTGTGAAGCGACAACAGATAATGACTGATAGAGAAAAACCATCCACATGGGTGATCCAACAATTAAAACGCCTAAAGTGGTAAAAACAAAACGAACAACACTTTCTCCTGGATGATGCCTATTTGCTGAAGTAGTATCAATCCAAGTGTCGGTATGATGCACCAAATGAAATTGCCACAGAATTTTTACTTTATGTTCGATCAAATGAACTAAATAAGCTCCAATTAAATCCAAAAGCAATAAGCCAATTATGGTATAAAGCCAAATTGGTATTTGCGGAAGCCATTGCAGAATTCCAAAATTATTTTCGACTGTCCACGCCGCGGTTTTTATTAAAATAAACGCAAGAATAAAATTGACCACAATGGTTGTAAAGGTAAAAAAGAAGTTTATCCCAGCGTGAGGCCATTTCTTGTATTGCATTTTAAACAAGGGAAAACTGTTTTCAATAAGCCAAAAAATGGTAATGCCACCCACTAGAATAAGGCTTCTGTGTGATGATGGAATTGTGCTGAAGTAAGAAATGATTTCGTTCATAATACATACATATTTGAGTTGAAATAGAATTTTCTTGTCGATTTTATCCAAACAAAAAAGAGAAAATCAAATATAAATATATCAGATTTTCTCTTTCGATTTCAATTATGTACCAACTAATTGGCTATTATTTTTTGATGAGGCTGATTATAAATAATAAAACCCAAGCACCACCTACGGCAATCAGAATTTGCCATAGAAGGCCTCCGCCTCCAATACCAAGTTTTCCGGCGATCCATCCTCCGATAAATCCGCCTATGATTCCAACAATGATATTGCCAAGTAATCCAAAACCAGAACCTTTCCAGATTTGGCCAGCTAGCCATCCAGAAATGGCACCTATAAGTAAGAAATATAAAAATTCCATATTTTATTTTTTTTGATGATATGTCGACTTTTTCTTTTTATGCTTCAGCATGATTTTGAAGCAGTGTCTTATAAAGGAAACCAGCCGCTAATGCACCAAGAATAGGGGCGATCCAAAACAGCCAAACCTGAGATAATGGCTCTCCTCCAACAAAAATAGCTTGAGATAATGATCTCGCAGGGTTTACAGAAGTATTTGTAATTGGAATACTGATTAAGTGTATTAATGTCAAAGCTAAACCAATTGCAATTCCTGCAAATCTGCCATTTGCAAATTTATCAGTAGCTCCTAAGATCACTAATAAGAAGAATAAAGTAAGTACAAATTCTGCAATAAAAGCAGACTGTAATGAATAACCATCAGGAGAAAAAGCTCCAAAACCATTAGATGCAAAGGCACCAGCTTTTGTGTTGTCTATTGCAAAACCAGCTTTTCCAGAAGCTATTGTGTATAAAGTTCCGGCAGCAGCAGCAGCTCCAACACATTGTGCAATGATGTACGGAATAAGATCTTTACCAGAAAATCTTCCGCCTGCCCACAAACCAAAAGAAACCGCTGGATTAAAATGACCGCCAGAAATATGACCAACAGCGTATGCCATGGTAAGTACCGTTAAACCAAAAGCTAAAGCAACACCCGCAAATCCGATTCCTAAATCTGGAATTCCAGCAGCAAAAATTGCGCTTCCGCATCCGCCAAAAACAAGCCAATAAGTCCCAAAAAACTCTGCAAATAATTTTTTCATAATAAAATAATTTAATGGTTAAATGTTTAGAATGTATATTGGTAAGCCCAATAAATTAAAACAATTTGTAAGGGCAAACGTACAAATAAAATCCATCTTGGTAAACCAAAACCTGCTTTTTTATTTTGAAACATGTACAAATTAGCAGGAAATACAGCAATTAATAGCATTATAATTCCCCAGGCGGCAAAATGTGATGAAAAAGGCAGGAGCAGAAAGATGCCTAAAATGATTTCGGCGGCACCACTTAAAATATTTATTAATTTGGGGTTTTTTAATGCGGGCGGAATGATTTTTATGTACATTCCAGGACTTCTAAAATGATTTATCCCAGCAAGAATATATAAGCAAGCCATTAAATATAAATGCCAAGGTAAAATCATGATATTTAATTGTTTATCACGAAATTATAAAAAAATTAACAATTATTGCATTACATAACTGTTTTTTTTAATAATGCTTATTTGGAGTTATCTTTTTGGTTTGAAATTTACATTCATAATAATAATGGCTAAAATGATCAATACGATTCCAACCCATTGAGAAAAGATTACTTTTTCGTTTAATAAAACATATGCCATCATTACAGAAACTGGCAGTTCAAGCGCAGAAACGATGCTTCCTAGTCCAATTCCAGTCAAAGGAAAGCCAGCTGTCATTAAAAGCGGTGGAATGATGGTACCGAATAATGACAATACAATTCCCCATTTTAAGAAGATTTCTAGATTGAATGCAGTTATCTGAGTTGCAAAGGCGAATGAAAAAACAATAATAGCACCGCCTAGAAGCATATAAAGACTTCTTTGCGCTGATGAAATTTCGGTTGCAACGCGATTAGCAGTAAACATTGTTGTAGTGAAAGAAGCTGCGGCCAGCATTCCCCAAACTAAACCTCTCCAATCTAATTCGATATCATTATTGATAATATTGGTTGCTAAAACAGTTCCGAAAAGCACTATAAATACAGCAATTACTTTTTGTTTTGAAGGCAATTTTTTTTCTAAAATCATTTCAAGTAAAACTCCCATCCAAACGGTTTGCATTAATAAAACGATTCCGATAGAAACAGGAATATATTTTACGGCCAAATAGTAAAATAAACTTGTCATTCCTAGTGAAGTTCCTGCAAGCATTAAATTGAAAATATTTTTAGGAGAAGCTTTTACAGCTGTATTTTTGTTTTTAATACGCTGAAAAAGATTGATTATAAGAATACCTAGAATTCCGTAAATAAATTGTGAGGTTGTGACTTCTGCAGTTGTGTATCCTTCAGAATAAGCCATTTTTACAAATGTGGCCAACATTCCGTAAGTGGTTGCTCCCAAAGCAACAAGAAAAACACCTTTTAATACATTATTTTGCGACGTCATAAATTATCTGTTTTAAAAAATTAAGCCGGCAAAGGTAAGCTATTTTGTTTAGGATTCTATCGTACTATGTTGAAAATGGTAATTAAATGGCAATAAAATTTAATTTTAAACTCTTGAATTAAGAATTCTTTAAAAAGTGAAAATGCTGAAAAATATAAAAAGCCATCAAAAATAATTCTGATGGCTTTTTATATTTATGAAGAACAAATCTTCTCTTTTCTAATTAATTAGGCTGATTTTGATACGTTTCAATTTCAAAAATCAGAGTTGCATTTGGAGGAATTACACCGCCAGCACCTTTTTCTCCATACGCTAAATTTGAAGGCAAGAAGAAAGTTGCTTTTTCTCCGTCTGTCATCATATCAAGGGCTTCAATAAAACCAGGAATCATACCATCTTTTTTACCAACTGTAAAAGGGAAAGCTTTGTAACCGCCTTGTGCATCTCTGTTTGCATCATATTTTCCGTAGGTTTTTGCTACTGGAGCCATGCTGCTGTCAAATAAACTTCCATCTTCAAAGTATCCAGCATAATGGAAATAAATTGTAGAACCTTCAGCACCTTTAACGCCTGTTCCTTTTTGCGTTACTACATATTTTAAACCGGTAGAAGTTGCAGTTGCTTTTGCTTTCAAGTCTTTAAAATAAGCAGCTTTAGCAGTTACTACTTTTTTTGCTTCTTCTTTTTTAGCGGCTTCTTTTTTTACATCATCGCTTAAAACTTTTAAAGCGTCAAATTTCTTTGCAGCTGCACCTTTACGTGTAATAACGATTTTTGTCATTACATCATCCTGAACAATTTTATTTACAACGTCCATTCCAGAAACTACGTGTCCAAAAATAGTGTGTTTTCCGTTTAACCAAGGCGTATCTTTATGTGTAATGAAAAATTGGCTTCCGTTTGTTGCAGGACCAGAATTTGCCATTGCCAGCACACCGCCTTTTTCAAATTTCAAATCGTCTACAAATTCATCTTTAAAAGAATATCCAGGACCTCCAGTACCATTTCCTTCAGGATCACCACCTTGAATCATGAAATCATTAATAACTCTGTGAAATTTTAATCCGTTATAAAATGGTTTTCCTTTAAGAGACGCCTTAACATTAGGATTTGTACCTTCTGCCAAAGTAATAAAGTTTGCTACTGTAACAGGAGCTTTTACATATTCTAAAGAAAGAACAATATCTCCTTTTGTAGTAGAAATTGTTGCAAAAATTCCATCGCCTGGGTTTGCTGTTGTAGCTGCGACTTTGCTTGTAGGTTTGGTTGCTGGTTTAGCAGCAGGCTTTTTGGTTTGGGCCTGAATATTTACTATTGCTAAACAAAATAAAAACAGAAATTTAAATTTCATTGCTTTTTAATTTTTAAGTCTATAATTCGATTATTTTTTATCTGAAATCTGGATTTCGAAAATAATATTAGCGTTTGGCGGAATTACACCTCCAGCACCAGTTGCTCCATAAGCTAAGTGAGATGGAATGAAAAGAACGGCTTTGTCTCCAAAAGATAATTGTTCAACCCCTTCGATAAAACCAGGAATTAAACCGTCTTTTTTCCCAGCTTGAAATTGAATTGGCTGGTAGCCGCCTTGTGCTGCTCTAGCTGGATCAAATTTTCCGAATTGTTTTGCCACTTCTTCAATGCTAGTGTCAAACAAAGTTCCGTTTTCAAGGAAACCTGCGTAGCTAATGTAGATTTGGCTTCCTGCAGCAGGTTTTTTACCATTTCCTTTTTCTGTAATTACATATTCTAAACCGCTTGCAGTTTTAGTTGCTTTTGTTTTTAAAGCGGCATAAGAATCTACTTTTTCTTTTTGAACTCCAGCATATTTCTGCTGTTCTTTTGCGATGTCAGCAAAATAATCATGGAATACTTTTACAGCATCAAATTTTTTCGCTGCTTCACCATTTCTGATGATTGTAACAGAAACAATATTGTCGCCTTGAACCACTTTATTTACCACTTCCTGATCTTTAGCGCTTACCACATGACCAAAAATAGTGTGCAAATTATCTAGCCAAGGAGTTTCTACGTGAGTAATAAAAAATTGGCTGCTGTTTGTGCCTGGACCGTTATTAGCCATTGCTAAAACTCCAGCTTTGTCAAATTTTAGATCTGAGAATTCGTCTTTAAATTTATAACCAGTATCTCCAGAACCAGTTCCCAATGGATCACCAGTTTGGATCATAAAACTTTCAATAACTCTATGAAATTTTAAACCATCAAAAAAGGGTTTGTTTTTTAATTGTTCATGTGTTACAAACTCGTTTTTGCCTTCAGCTAAAGTCACAAAGTTTGCTACTGTTATCGGCGCTTTTTTATAATCAAGCTCTACAATGATGTGACCTTTGTTTGTCTCGATATCGGCATATAAACCATCTGGCAGATTACTATGATCATCTTTACAAGAATAAAATGAGCTTACGGCTATTAGTAATAATAAAATACTCTTTTTCATTTTAAGATATTGTTTTTATTGAGTTAATGTGTCTTTTTTAGCTGATGCTGCAGGTTTTGCAACTGCAGGTTTTGGTGTTGCGGTTTGAGTAGACTGTGCAGCTGGTTTTGCTGTTTGAGCCGTTGGATCTGGAACAAAATTTCTAAGTGTAACCGTAACGATTAAAGATTCATTTGGACCAATTTTTTTGTTGTCTCCGTGATATCCGTATGCCATATGCGATGGAAATAAAAATGTAACCGTCTCATTTTTATGTATTCTTTTAATTCCGTCACGTAAACCCATCATAATGTCTTGTTTGTCTACATAATAGGTTTGTGGGCCAAGATCAGATTCCGAGTAGATGCTATTGCCTTTAATGTCTTTTATTTCCATATTGAAGTAAGCAATATCACCTTTTCTAGGAGCTAAAGTTTCTGCTGCATTTTTTTCTTCGTAGCAAAACCAGTACCCTTTTGGAGTGGCATAATATTTTACTTTCGGATTGCTCTTGATTATTTTTTTAATGACTTCCTCTTCGTTGGCTACTAATTTTTTATTTCGGTCAGCCGATTTTTTCATGAATGTTCCCGAAGCTCTAGAAATAGGTCTTCTGGCTTCTTCATGATGCTTGCAACTGCTTAACAAAACAGTAAAAAGCAAAGTATAAATGCTAAGTTTTAGGTAATTCATGATTTGGGTTATAATTTTAGTTTTTTGACTAAATCTTCAAATTTATTTATTGTTTCTTCCATAGAAGCTTCAGATCTTCCTCCGGCTGCATTGACGTGTCCGCCTCCGTTAAAATGGTCTCTTGCAAATTGGTTAACATCAAATCCTCCTTGAGAACGGAAAGAAATTTTAATGATCTTTTCTTCTTTATTTTCAATGAATATGGCTGTAAAAACAATTCCACGAATGCTTAATCCGTAATTTACGATTCCTTCAGTATCACCTTTTACATAGTTAAACGAATCAAGTTCTTCTTGTGTAAGTGTCATATAGGAGGTTTTGTGTTCCTCAAAAATCTTCATGTTTTGAAGTGCACGGCCTAATAACTGCAAACGGCTAAAAGAGCTATTATCGTATAGCAAAACTGGAATTTGGGTATTTTCTACTCCTAAATCGATCAATTCGGCAATAATTCTATGCGTATTTCCAGTGGTTCCTGGAAAACGGAAAGAACCAGAATCGGTCAAAATTCCAGTATAGATGCAAGTGGCAATGGTTTTATCGATATCTTCTTTTTTGTTTAAAAAGGCAATGAAATTATAAACCATCTCACAAGTAGATCCGTAAGAAGTGTCTGAATACGTATAAGCTGCATAATCATGAGGTTTTTCATGATGGTCGATCATGATAAACGGAGCCGTAAGTTTTGCGAGAGTATGCTCCATTTCGCCAGTACGATGAAAAGCATTAAAATCTAGCGTAAAAATAAGTTCGGCTTCTTCTAATATTTTAGTACAGTTTTGAGTATCCTTTTCATAGATTTTTACTGTTTCTGAGCCTGGAAGCCAAGCTAAAAAATCAGGAAAATCATTTGGAGAAATAACGGTTGGCTGATGATTATTTTTGAGTAAAAAATGGTACAAAGCTAGAGTAGAGCCCATGGCGTCACCATCTGGTCCTCTGTGCGGAATTATTGCAATTTTCTTTGGCGCAGCAAGCAATAATTGAATCGCTTGAATATCTTGTATTTTCATAGTGTGCGAATTTACATTTTTTTAATGTAATGCTGAAAATAATTTTAGTGGCAGTGTTAAGTGGTCAGTCTCAGTCTCAGTTTTCAGTCTTCTTGTTTAGGCACAGTTTGCAACGTATTATTAGCGTAAACAACGACTGCGACTGAAAACTGTGAATGAGACTAAGATACTCTAAAGAAATTTTTGGTACAATTTATATTTCGCACCCTTTACAATCTGAGATTTATAAATTCCAACAGAACCAGAAGAGAAATAAGCAATTGTGCAGGCAATTGCAATGAAAATTCCAGGAGCGATTCCGAATAATTCCATTCCCATAACGGTGCAGGCAATAGGAGTGTGGGTTGCTCCAGAGAAAACAGCAACAAACCCAATTCCGGCTAAAAGAGCAATCGGCATTGGAATTACGGTTGATAAAGCGCTTCCTAAAGTAGCTCCGACAAAAAATAATGGCGTTACTTCTCCGCCTTTAAAACCGGCTCCAAGTGTAAATCCTGTAAATAAAATTTTAAGCAGAAAGTCATACCATTGGCTAGGATTTGAAAAAGAATCGACAATAACAGGAACGCCTAATCCAGAGAATTTTGTAAATCCTAAACCCGCAAGGGCAATGGCTAAAACTGCGCCGCCAATTACAGGACGAAGCGGTGGATATTTAATGTTTTTAGAAAAAAGCGAACCCCAAAAATGCGTGCTTCTGGAAAATAATAAAGCAGCAAAACCTGATAAAACTCCAACAATTAGAGTAAAAATAATATTGTTTAAGCTAAGTTCTGGAATTATTGGAATACTATAATGTGTATGTTTTATTTCCCAGAATTCTACAGTAAAATACGCAGCATAAGCCACTAAAAAAGAAAGCAGAATACTTTTAAAATTGATTTTACTGAAATATAAAACTTCCAAAGCGAAAATTGCACCAGCTAGAGGTGTTCCAAAAACAGAGGCAAAACCCGCGCTGATTCCAAGAATGATTAAAATTCTGCGTTCTGAATTATCAAGATTAAAAAACTTGGTAAATTGGTCGGCAATTGCGCCTCCCATTTGTACCGCAGTTCCTTCTCGTCCTGCAGATCCTCCAAACAAATGGGTAAGCAATGTTCCTAAAAGAACTAAAGGAGCCATTTTAAACGGAATGACTTTTTTAGGACTTTCGTATTCTTCAAGCAAAAGATTATTTCCTTTTGCAACTGATTCTCCCCAATAGTAATAACTCAATCCGACCAAAAATCCGCCGAAAGGCAAAAGCCAGATAATCCAATCATGCTGAATTCTAAATTGTGTAACCCATTCTAAAGAAACTAAAAAGAAAGCAGATGCAGAACCTGAAAATATACCCACTAAAGCACAGATAAGAATCCATTTAGGAAGTGAAAGCAGGAATTGTTTAGGATTTAAGGAAGTCATTAAGATTTGAGTGACTTTTTTGCCACGAATTCACAAATTTAAAGAATTAGATTCTTTTTGATAAAAAATAATTCGTGAATTCGTGGCGAAAAAAAATATTATACTACAGCAGTAAATTCGATTTCCACCAAATATTCTGGAGCAACCAATTTGCTGATTCCGTAAAATCCTGTAGTTGGTTTTACATCTTTAAAGAAAGCAGAATGTGCTCTGGCCACTTCTTCAAAAGTAGAAACGTCTGTCGTGAAAATTCTTGTTCTGATAACATCCTTCATACCTACATTTAAATCTTCTAAAACTTTTTCTACTCGTTCCAAAATATTATACGTTTGAGCATAAGCGTCATCAGCTTTTACTTTATCGCCGTCAACAATGGCTACAGTTCCAGAAACTTCAACAATATTGCCAATTCTTACGGCACGGCAATATCCCATTTTGTCTTCCCACGGAGATCCAGTTAAGATGTTTTCTCTTTTCATTTTTTATAATTTTTGCGAATTTGTCTGTACGGTTTTAAAAGCAAATTCAGGTTAATTAAAGTTGCCGCAATTTAAGGATTATGCTTCTGTCAGCGATTAAAAAAAGCTTGAAATCAATTCAGAAATCAAGCTTTTTTGTGATATTTTATTCGGTTTCTCTTTCTTCGTAAAGACGAAGCTTATTTTGTACTGTATTCAAATTTTGTTGTAAGGTTTCAATTTTATTCAAAAGGTTTGCAATAGCATCAATTCCCTCCAGATTTATTTTGAGATCATAATGCATGCGAATCATTTTCTCGACCGTAGCAAGCTGTTCGGGTTCTAGATATTCATCATTTTCTTCCGTTATAATATGAATGAGTCCGTAGTTGCTAAGTTCAGTTATAAAAGTATTTTCGATTTCGTGGTAAATACAAAACTGTTTGATCTGGATTAAATTTTTATTTTTCATGACTTTCTTAGTTTTGCTAATTCTTCAAATAATTCTTTTTCTTTATCCGACAGCTTTGTTGGAAGTTTTATAGTATACGTGATGTATAAATCACCAAACTGATTCTCTTTTTTATAAACTGGAAAACCTTTTCCTTTCAGCTTCACTTTGGTTCCAGGCTGAGTTTCTGCTGGAACTTTGATTTTTACTTTTCCGTCAAAAGTATTGATATAGGTTTCTCCACCTAAAATTGCCGTGTACAAATCAATCGGCGCATCGGCATACAAATTATTGCCTTCTCTTTTAAAATCTGAATTATTAGAAATTATAAAAGTGATGTATAAATCTCCGTTTGGTCCGCCGTTTACTCCCGGTCCGCCATGATTTGGAATTTTAATAATCTGTCCATTTTCAACACCAGCAGGAATTGTAATTCGAATATTTTTTCCGTTTACCGTTAAATTTTGTTTGTGTGTTGTGTAAGCCGCTTTTAGGTCTAATTCTAATTCGGCATTAAAATCCTGTCCTCTATATTTAGCCTGCGTTCTGCTTCTGCCTGCACCTCCTCCATACATCGAATTGAAGAATTCCGAAAAATCTCCACCTCCAAAACCAGAGAAATCGCCTTCAGAATATTGATAACCGCCTTGCTGTCTGCTTTGCTGCTGATTAGGATCATAACCCGCTTTTTCAAATTCGTCAGCATGTTTCCAGTCTTTTCCGTATTTATCGTATTTTTTTCGATTTTCGGGATTGCTTAAAACTTCGTTAGCTTCATTTATTTCTTTGAATTTTTTTTCAGCTTCTTTATCATTCGGATTTAAATCGGGATGATATTTTCTAGCCAGTTTTCGATATGCTTTTTTGATGTCTGCTTCTGTTGCAGATTTTGTAACATCCAATACTTTATAATAGTCGATATAATCCATTTTATTGAGATTTTAAATGGTAAAATAAAGTCTTGAAGTTAAGAATAAGTTGTTAATAATCAAAATGCTAAATCTTTTTGTAGATTGATTTTTTGGAATTTGTAAATTTTAGATTTGAAATTTATTTTTTACAAAGTAAAAAATCTTGGCAGGTTTTTTGCTTCCAAAAATTAGCTTAATTATATGTTATAAAACTCCTAAAGTTGTAGCAAGTAAGTAAATTATACTATTTTTGTGAAGCTGGACTTTTGATTTATATTAATTATAAAAGGCGATTCGATAATACTTTTTTCAATGAAGCACATTTTATTTTTCATATTGTTTTTTACTGCACTGTCTGTATCAGCCCAAATTGAGTCTAGTACTAAATTCAAAACTATTCCGGGCGGAAAGTTTACTGCAAAGCCTAAAAAGACTCCAGTTCCTGAGACAAAAGATCCACTGGCAGAATTTAATGATATGCCAGCGATTAAAACTCCAAATGTTTTTGAAAATACAACTATAACTCCAAAATCTAAATTTCAGATTGGAGAGGAGAAAAGCAAATTTACCATGTCTACAGAAACCGATTTTGCTAATCCGGGCGATCGATATGTAGCCAAAATGGAAAAAGATTTAGATAAATCACTAAAAGATGCTGGTTTAAGAGAAGGCCGCGGCGTTTTGGTGAAGAAAAATATTTCGTTAGGAGATTTTAAAACCAAATCGGAATACTTCATTGTTAAGTTCCGTGATTTTGGAGCAATTGACGGAGATTTGGTTAAGGTTTCTGTAAATGATTTTGTAGTTCGAGATCGGATTTTATTAGATTCAAATTTTCAGCAGGTCAAAATAAATCTGGGACAAGGCTTTAATAAATTAGATTTTGAAGCTCTAAATATAGGTACACTTGGAGGAAACACCGCAGAAATACAAGTTTACGACGATAAAGGAAATCTAGTAACAAATGATTATTGGGACAATCTAGCCGCAGGATTTAAGGCTTCTATTGTTGTGACAAAGGAATAGCGCTTTTAGCGCTAGGTTCAAAGGAACAAAGGTTCAAAGGGACAGAGTTTTACACTTCGTTTGCCTTTGAACCTTTTTTTATTGAGTTGCAGCAGAAACCTCTGGACCTTTGCTACTTTGAACCTTTGAACCTCAAAATTTAAAACGGATCCGCAGTAACCTTAAACTTCATATCTGCTTTTACTGTAACATCTTTTGTTAAGGTTTCTTTTATGGTTACTTTAGTTCTTATTTTGTAGCTGTCTGCTTTAATGTATTGATCTAGTTTTTGATCAGTACAAATTAAATCGATTGTGTTGCTAGATACGTTGATATTATCAGCATAAGCCAATTCGATTTCATCTGAATTTGATGTCGAAATATACAGATGAACCGATTTTAAAAACGTAAATGTTTTATCTGAAGGATCTGTAATGGATAGTTTCAAGGATTTGATTTTAACATCTTTTACCAAACTAGCTTTTGTTTTGTTGTTTTCAAACTCAGCCGAAGAATTGGTTGTAACCTCTGGAGTGATTATTTCCGAAGGCAGATTGATTGGAGAAGTGCTTTGAATTTTAATCGAAGTATTATTCGAAATAGTAAAAGTCAATAAATCATCAACCGTATTACAAGAAGAGAAAAAAGCAGACATAAAAACAGTCAGCGCAATAATTTTTGATTTCATAGTTTAATTTAAATTGGGTTTTCGTTAAATACGATTTTTTGGAGTTTTTGGATTTCTTTTTTCTAGGTTCAAAGATGCAAAGGTTCAAAGGAACAAAGCAAATAATCTTTCGTTATTTTTATAAACCTTTGAGCCTTTGCAGCTTTGAGCCTTTGAACCTAAAAATCGGAACGTCGAAAAAAAATATTTATTTTTTCAACGTTCCGATTTTTGAATTTCGAATATAAAAAGTACTTTTGCGCATGCAACACAACGTACTTATTTTAGATTTCGGATCGCAATATACTCAGCTTATTGCGCGTAGAGTTCGCGAATTAAATATATTCTGCGAAATTTTTCCTTACAATCACATTCCAAGTGATTTATCAAGTTATAAAGCCGTAATTTTAGGAGGAAGTCCTTTCTCTGTAAGAGGAGAAGATGCACCACATCCTGATTTATCACAAATTAGAGGTAAAATGCCTTTACTTGCTGTTTGTTATGGAGCACAATATTTAGCTCATTTCAGCGGTGGAGAAGTGGCAGCTTCAAATACCAGAGAATACGGAAGAGCTAACTTGTCTTATATTAAAGAAGGCGAAACTTTCTTTGAAGGAGTTTCAGAAAACAGCCAAGTTTGGATGAGCCATAGCGATAGTATCAAAGCGCTTCCAACAAATGCTGTAAAATTAGCAAGCACGCATGATGTAGAATATGCAGCTTACAAAATTGAAGGCGAAACTACTTATGCAATTCAATACCATCCAGAAGTTTACCATTCTACAGACGGTAAAAAAATGTTGGAGAATTTCTTAGTGAAAATTGCTGAAGTTCCGCAAAACTTTACTCCAAATGCTTTCGTTGACGAAATGGTGGCAGAATTGAAAGAAAAACTAGGAAACGATAAAGTGGTTCTTGGTTTATCTGGAGGAGTAGATTCTACAGTAGCAGCCGTTTTATTAAACAAAGCAATCGGGCAAAATTTATATTGCATCTTCGTTAACAATGGGCTTTTACGTAAAAACGAATTCGAAAATGTATTGAACCAATACAAAGGAATGGGGTTAAACGTAAAAGGAGTTGACGCTGGAGATCGTTTCCTTGGCGAATTGGCTGGAATCAGTGATCCAGAAACAAAACGTAAAACAATCGGTCGTGTATTTATCGAAGTTTTTGATGATGAATCACACTTATTAGAAGATGTAAAATGGTTAGCGCAAGGAACTATTTACCCAGACGTTATTGAGTCTGTTTCGGTAAAAGGACCGTCTGCAACTATTAAATCTCACCACAACGTTGGTGGATTGCCAGATTATATGAAATTAAAAATTGTAGAACCGCTTAGAATGCTTTTCAAAGATGAAGTGAGAAGAGTAGGAGCTACATTAGGAATAGATCCTGAATTATTAGGAAGACACCCTTTCCCAGGACCAGGATTATCAATCAGAATTTTAGGAGATATTACTCCGGAGAAAGTTAGAATTTTACAAGATGTAGATTCTGTATTTATCGAAGGATTAAAATCTTGGGGATTATACGATAAAGTTTGGCAGGCTGGAGCAATTTTGCTTCCTGTAAACAGTGTTGGTGTTATGGGTGATGAGCGTACTTACGAAAAAGTAGTAGCGCTTAGAGCGGTAGAATCAACAGATGGTATGACTGCTGACTGGGTTCATTTACCTTACGATTTCTTGATGAAAGTGTCTAATGACATTATCAATAAAGTAAAAGGCGTGAATCGTGTAGTTTACGATATTAGTTCAAAACCACCTGCAACAATTGAGTGGGAATAGTAGCATAATTTAAAATTAAGGTCTTACATTTGTAAGGCCTTAATTTTTTATAACCTACTATTTATGAGAGAACTTTTAACAATTTCTCTTGTCTTTATTTTGTCTTTTAACAAAATAATTGCGCAAGATTCAATTATCGAGCACAAGATTCAAAAAGGTGAAACCGCTTATTTTATTGCCCAAAAGTATAAGGTTTCTATCGATGAGATTTACAAACTCAACCCCGAATCGCAAAACGGAATCAAAGACAATCAGGTTTTAAAGATTCCAGTTCACAACTCAGAAAATACAACTTCAAAGCAGCAAACCCATATTGTTGCGCCAAAAGAAACATTGTTTGGTTTATCAAAACAATATCATGTTTCGGTTGAAGCCATTCAGAATGCCAATCAGGAAATTTTAGCCAGCGGACTTCAAATAGGTCAAGAACTGATTATTCCTCAAAATTCAGATCATTCTTTAAAACAAGAAATTGCTGTTTCTTCAAAAACAACACATCAGGTTGTGGCTAAAGAATCTTTGTTCAGCATTGCAAGACAATACAATGTTTCGGTTCAGGATTTAGAAAACCTTAATAAAGATATTTTAATTAATGGATTACAGATTGGCCAGACAATTTCTATTCCAAACAAAAGAAAAACATTGGATGGAAGAGTTCGTGTTATCAATCAGGAAACGGTTTTTCATGTGGTTGAACCAAAGGAGACCAAATTTTCGATTGCAAAGAAATACGGAATTTCAATCGATCAGCTAGAATCTCAAAATCCTGAAATTGTAAACGGATTAATTGTTGGAAACAAATTGGCGATTAATACAAAAGGAATTCAACCCACAAACGAAAGTGAAGAATTAATGTTGGCTTTGGCCGAAAAACAAGTTGTGGTTGAAAAAACAAAAGCCAAAACGGTTGAAATTGAAGATTTGAAAGATCGATTGGTTGTTCAGAAAGAAATGAATCAGAAAATCATAAAGATTAATGATTTGAAAGTGAATCTGAATGATATGAATGGTTCTAAAGAAAACTCAGTTGAAAAACTGCGTTTGGTTTTAGAAGCCAATAAAAATGTTCAAGATGTTTTAATGGCAAAATTAGATTCGCTTGTTGCAGCAATGAATGATGATTTGAAAGAATTGAAAAGAATGGATATTCTAAATGTTGAAGAATCAAAAAGATTAGAAAAACAATCATCGGAAGGAATCAATAAAACCAATGAATTATCATCTCAACTGAAAAAGGAATTGGCAGAAAACAGAAAAGTGTATGCCGGTTTGATGAATAAAGTAGAGAAAATTGCCGTTGAGGAAAATCAGGAGTATAAGAAGAAAATCCGCGAAAGCGAGAAAAAAGCCAATACAGAACCTTTGCAACAACGTTTGTCTTTAGAGGAAATTAATCGCTATAAAGAAGATCAGCAAAAAGGAGATGAAAAGAATCAACTTTTAATTGCTAAAATTGATTCGCTTGACAATCAGAAAAAGATTGAAGTAAAAAGACATATCAGCAAAGCTTCGTATTATAGCATGGAAGCTCGAAAGTTTGATGATAAACTAGCTTTAGTAAAATTGAAAAAATATCAAGATGAAGCAGTCAAAAAACAGAAAAAGGATAACACTGTTGAAAATTCAAAAACAATTTCGCTAGAAGAAATGAAACAAGAATTGAAAGACAATCCGTTACGACCTGATAAAATAGTAAAAGTAGAAGTTTATGATAATCTTAGAGAAGTTTCGAACGGGTATTACTTAGTTTTGGGTATATTTACAGACGCAGTTGACCGAGATAAGCTTATTATGAAACTCATTGATTCTGGCGATTTTAACGCTAGTTTCTTTTTCAATATTAACAGCCTTTCGTACTATGTTTACAGCGATAAATTTGAAAACATGGAAGAAGTGCTTTATAAATGCAAGAAAAAAGAAGAAGATGAGTTATATAAAGAAATCGTAATTGCCAAAGTAGAAATCGATTTGAGGTGATTTTTGCATGAAATAACAAACGGCTCGAATTTTGCTTTTGGATAATCTGTGAGATATTTTTAAATTAGAAATTAAATTGTTTTAAGCCATATTATGAAATACTATTTAACATTATTGTCTCTTGTATTCTTTATCAGTTCAAGTGCTTTTTCTCAGGAAAAAGTGGTGAAGTATAAAGTGTCAAGCGGTGAAACTATTAATCAGATTGCTCAAAAATTTAAGGTTACGCCTTATGACATTTATAAGCTAAATCCAGATGCCAGAACAGGTTTAAGCCCGAATACAGTATTGCTGATTCCGACGGCAACAGGGGAAGCAAAAAAAGAAGTTTCAGAAACTAAAACTGCTGCTGCTTCAGGAAAAGATATTATTCATGAAGTGCAGCCAAAAGAAACTTTTTGGAGTATTGAGCATAAATACGGAATTACAGATGAAGCGTTAAAAGCAGCAAATCCGTTTCTAGAAAAAGATGGTGTTCAAATTGGACAAAAATTGGTTATCCCTGCAAAAGGATCTGCTCCAAAACCAGCAGCAAAACCTGCTAAGGAAAAAGGTGCTGAAAAATACGTTTATCATGACGTTCAGCCAAAAGAAACAAAATTTGGCATTGCAAAACAGTACAATATGACTGTTGATGAATTAGAAAAACGCAATCCAGATATCGTTAATAGTTTGCCAGTTGGTTACAGACTGACTATAAAAGGAACTGCGCCAAAAACAGAAAATGTACCTGCAGAAACTGCAAAAGCTGTAGAAAGCAAGAAGCCAGCTGAATCTTCTAAAAAGGCTGTGACTTATATGGAGTATCAGGTAAAACCGAAAGAAACTTTTTATAGTTTAGGAAGAGTTTTTCATTTATCTCAAGACGAACTGGTGGCATTAAATCCGTCACTTTCTGAAGGGGTAAAAGAAGGAATGGTCTTGAAAGTTCCTGCTGGATATATAGCACCTGCACCAATTATTACAGCACAAATTCCTGTTGAAAAACCAGCTGATTCTTCGGTAAACAAACCTGTAGAAAGCACTGGAGGCGGAATTAAGATTATCGATAAAGTAAAATCTACTGAAAATGAAAATGTAGAAATCGTAGAATTAACCAAAAAAAGAGGTGTTAACGAGCGTAAAAAAGTAGTTTTATTGCTTCCTTTTAACTTGGCAAAAGTGCAAAGTGATACGTCTGGAACGGCTAATAGAATTAAAAATGATAAGTTCTTAAATATGACTTTAGATTTTTATTCTGGAGCTCTGATGGCGATTGACTCTGCAAAAACATTGAAACTGCCAATTGATGTTGTGATTTATGATTCGCAGGAAACAAAAACGACTTCGAGCATAGTAAGTTTAGTTCCAAAACTTCAAGATGCAGATGCTGTAATCGGGCCATTTTATCAGAATAATGCAGAAGTAGCAGCTAATATGCTTCGTTCTAGCAACGTGCCAGTTATTTCTCCTTTATCAAAAGATAGTGCCAATCCGATTGACAATTTATATCAAACTGTGCCTGCAAATGATGTTATCAGAAATGCTGTTTTTGATTTTATGCGTTCTAAAAATGGAAATATAATTGCGGTAGTTGATAAGAAAAAAGAATCGGTTATCAATTATATCAAACAGAACCAAAAGGGAGTTGCATTTGCATCTCTAACTGAAACTGGCGGTTTGGATGTGGCGAATTTAAAAAGCCTGCTGATTCCAAGCCGAATGAATTATGTTGTGATGGAAACAGGAAATACAGCTATGGTTAAAGCTACCATAAAAGCTTTGCTTGATTCTCAGAAAACTTGTCAGGTACAGCTTGTAATTTTGGAGCCAAATAGCACATTGGACACAGACGAAATTAGTTTTGATAATTTAGTAAAATTAAAATTAATGTATCCTTCTGTAACTCGAGAAAGTGATGAACAGCCAGTTTTAATTTATGAAAAACAATATCGTCTGAAAAACAAAGCAAATCCGACGACTTATGCAACTAGAGGATTTGACGTAACGTTTGATACGATGATGCGTTTAATGCAAGGAAAAACATTTCCAGAAACAGCTGATTTGATGACGACTCAGCAAGTAGATAATAAATTTCAATATTATAGAAAAGAAGACGGCGGACACGCTAATAAAGGTGTTTACATCTTGTATTATGATAGTGATTTAACTTTAAAAGTAGCAAATTAATGACATCAAAAGTAACCTATTTAGGAGATTTAAGAACAAGTTCAATTCACGTGCAATCAGGAAGCGAAATCATTTCTGACGCACCATTAGATAATAACGGAAAAGGAGAAGCATTTTCTCCAACAGATACAGTTGCAAACGCTTTGGCAAGCTGCATGATGACCATTATGGGAATCAAAGCTCGCGATTTAGAAGTTGATTTTGTTGGATCTACAGCAGAAGTAACTAAAATCATGAATGCAGAGCCAAGAAGAATTGGAGCCATCGAAATTGTATTTCAAATGAAAAGCAACGCTGACGAAAAAAGTAAAACTATTTTAGAACGTGCTGCGATGACTTGCCCAGTATTTTTAAGCTTAAGCAGTGAAATCGAAAAGAAAATTACGTTCAACTGGAGTTAATTTTCAACTTAATATTAAAAGGAGCTGTCTCAAAAGGACAGCTTTTTTTGTAAGCTTCGGAGAAGCGAAATATTTGTAAAAATTCAATAAAATGAATGCAAAAGAGCTCCAGCGGAGCGACATTTTTTTCCAATTAGGATATGTCGCTCCGCTGGAGCTTTGTCATTGATAATAGATTAAATTGCTATAAATGTTTCACTTCTCCGAAGCTGAATTTCTAAAATCAAACGGTTTGTAAATACTTTTCGGACTGCCTTTTTTTGTTTTGTAAATGGTCTAAAACAGACAAGAGAGCAACATCTACTTTGCCCTCTTGTCCCTTACTAACTAACCAATAATATTTATTCTGAAAACTCTAATTTTTTAAGTTTGTTCCAGCCCCCACGAGTAAAATCTGGAATTTCTACAGGAGTAGAATTATGGTCTAATGAAATTTCGGTTAACGGACCAAGGCAAGACCATTCGGCTAAATCGTAAACATCCATATCAAGAGGAAGACCTTTTTGCAGACAGTGAATTAAACGATAATCCATAATGAAGTCCATTCCGCCGTGACCGCCTACTTTTTTAGCCTGTTCCTCGATTCCTTTTGCAATTGGGTGTTTGTATTTTTCCATTAATGCTTTTTTCACTTCTTCAGGAACAAAAGAGTGTGCGCTTAGTTTTTCGTGATTTGGTTTTACGTCATCACTTAATTCTTTTCCGTCCAAAGCATAACCTTCAAGCGGATATTTATTAGCAAAACCCTTTGTACCGCTCAACTGATACATTCTGCTGTAGGGGCGAGGAGAAGTAACATCGTGTTGGATGTGAATTGTTTTTCCGTTTTCTGTGCGAATCATTGTCATAGTGTGATCTCCGTTTCTAAAATCTTTAATTTCCTGTCCCGATTTTTCTTTAATGTAAGCAGGATTTCCAACTGCTTTTGTATCCATAGAAACCAAGAAATTCATTTTATCACCACGGTGAATATTTAGTGCCTGACACGCAGGTCCCATTCCGTGTGTCGCATAAATATCGCCGCGGTGTTTAATGTTATAATCCATTCTCCAATTGTTCCAGTATTCTCCCCAAAAAGGCTGTAAACCGTGAATGTACGAACCTTCAGCATGTAAAATTTCTCCAAAAACGCCTTGCTGTGCCATATTTAAAGTGGTCAATTCGAAAAAATCGTAAACACAATTTTCCAATTGCATGCAATGTTTACGAGTTTTTTCAGAAGTATCAATCAGTTCCCAGATTTCTTTCATAGTTAAAGCTCCCGGAACTTCAATAGCAACGTGTTTTCCGTCTTTCATGGCTTGAACACCTATTACAGCGTGGTGTTTCCAATCTGTAGCCACATAAACTAAATCTACATTTGGCAAAGCCGTAACTTTTCTCCAAGCATTTTCGTCACCGTAGAATTCCTGTGCTTTTGGAAAACCAGCTTTCGTTAAAATCTCATTTGACTTTGCTGTATTTTCTTGAGTCATGTCGCACAAAGCCACAATTTCTACACCTGGAATATGTGTCATGCGTTCGACAGCGCCAGGACCGCGCATTCCAAGTCCGATGAAAGCAATGCGAACGGTTGGAATTGGATCTGCAGCCATTCTCAATACGTCTTGCTGTCCTTTTGGGCGTGAAGGCGTTTTGGTCTTAATCATTTGAGCCGATGCAATTGTCCATCCGAACAAAAGAAAAAGGATTGTTATAGGTTTTAAGAAGGTGATTTTCATGAGTGATTATTGTTAGATAATTTTTTAAAACAACCTCTCTAATGAACCAAATTAGAGAGGTTTTCAAAAACAAAAACAGACCTAAAGGATTCTTAATAATTATTTTTGACTACTAAATCTTTTCATTAATGGCGTTACATGTTTTTGGGTATCGTCATCTAATGAAGCTAATGCTTTATCTGCTTCGGCTGGTGCATATTTTGTTAATCCTGCTAATCCTGCTGCAATTACGTTGTATGATTGTTTTTTAATGCTTTCTTCCATTAAACTTTTATAGGAAGCATCGCCTGTAGAAGCCAGTTTTACAATAGCATTTGCTCTAGCGATTGTCTTTTTATCATTTTTAGCAATATCAAGAAGCGTTTTTAAAACCTGATCTTTGGTTTGCTTTTCATTTAAATCAATTGCTTTGATGCTCAAAACTCTTAAATCTTCCTGTTGATCTTTTAAACCTTCCAGTAAAATAAGTTGCGATTCCTGACTTCTGTCTTTTGAAGCAAATTTTATGGCTTCAATTCGGTTGTAATACGATGGCGCATTTTTATATTGATAAAGATAATCAGCAGCCGTTTTTTTATCGACATTCACTTCGCCAACTAGAATTTTATCTGGATCTAAATCTATAAATTCAGGTTTTGAAGGAAGGTCAAAAGTGAAGCTTTGTTGTTTTTTATCAATTAAAATATCCTTTCTGATTTTAGTTCCGTTTACATAAAAATCAACTTTTAAAGGAAGCGTAAAAGTTTGCACTGCGCTATCCTGAGATTGACTTATTGTAATAATAACTTTTCCGTTAGCATATTTGTAGTTCACATCCAAAATCGGACTTCCAGCATTATAATACCATTGATCAAAATAAGGCAGCCAATCTTTTCCTGTCACTTCTTCCATTGATAAACGCAGTTGATGCGGTTCGCCAGATTTGTACGCATTTGTTGTTAAATAATGATTTAGTCCTTTAAAAAAGGCTTCGTCGCCCATTTGGTTTTTCATAGCATACAAAATGATAGAACCTTTAGAATAGCTAATGTTATCAAACATATCGTCTGCATTTTTATAATGAAAACGTGCCAAAATCGGACTGTTCCCATTTTTTTGAGAGCGCAAATAATTCTGCAATTTTTCATAACGTGATCTGTCTTCCGCATCCTGTCCGGCATCGTGACCATGCCATAAAACTTCTCCAAAAGTGGCAAACGATTCGTTCATGGTTAAGTTTGACCAAGACTCAGCCGTTACGTAATCTCCAAACCATTGATGAAAAAGTTCGTGAGCAATGGTACTTTCTTGATTATCATCTAATAATTCGCGTTCTGTTTTCTGAACATATTCACCATGAACTGTCGCTGAGGTATTTTCCATCGCGCCTCCAAAATAATCTTTCACAACAATTTGCGCATATTTTGCCCAAGGATATTCTACACCAAGCATTTTGCCGTAAAAGTTCATCATATCTGGCGTTTTGTAGAAAATCTGTTTGGCATACGGTGCATATTTCGGCTCTAAATAATAGCTGACTTCTTTTCCGTTGTATGAATCTTTATAGACTTTAAAATCGCCAACCGCCATCATAAACAAATAAGGGGCATTTGGCTGATCCATTTTCCAAACATCTGTTCTTGTTCCATCTTTGTTTACTTTTTGTGAGGTTAATTTACCGTTTGAAAGTGTTGTATATTTAGTCTCAACGGTCATTGCAATTTCAGAAGTTGTTTTCTGATTGGGTTTATCGATTGTTGGGAACCAGCAAGAAGAAGCTTCCGTCTCGCCTTGCGTCCATATTTGTGTTGGTTTGTCACCTTTTCCGTCAGGATTAATAAAATACAATCCGTTTGAATTGGTAATCGATTCGCCAGCTTTGCTTTTCAGTTCTGCTGGTTTTGCGGTGTAATTAATGAAAATCGTGTACTTTTCAGTTCGTTTGTATTTTCTGTTTAAAGCGATCGAAAGCTCTTCGTTATCGTATTTGTATTGCAACGGAATACTTTTTTTGCCATCAATAATAGCGATTTCTTTAAAATCCATTCCTTTCGCGTCAAGCTTAAGCGAATCGGTTTCGTAAAAATGCGGTTTTAAAGTAATCCATTCTTTTCCGTACAAATAACGTTTTCCGTAATCGAAAGAAACTTCCAATTTGGTATGAATTAAATCATGAGTTTTTAAAGGAGTAGCACGGTAAATGGATAATTCATCAACCTTTTCTGCTTTGTTTTGTGCTTCAATTTTTGGACTCATCAAAACGACAAGACCCAAAAAAGTATATTTTAAAAAATGGTTTTTCATTTTTTATGTTTTTTAAAGTTCATTACAATTTTTCGATAATTCTGACTTCGCCGTCTTTTTCATCTTCACTCAAAATATTAGATGGTTTTTTAGCGTAAGACAATAAAGTCCATTGCACTATTTTATTTGTCGGATACAAATTTGCCTGAGTTTTAATCCATTTTTCAGCTTCTTGAGCAGAAGAAGTTTTTTCGATAGCCCAAGCCGAAACAAGGTTGTTTGCCGGAAGGAAGTTCATAACTGTATTATCAACTACAGGTTGAAAAGCCACAATTTTCTCTAAAGATTTAGAAGCCATTTCTTTATTTCCGAGACTGTTATAACATTGATAATCTAACCAGTTTTCTAATCTTTCATCGATATTTTCGTCGTAAGGTTTTCCTACGCCTAAATTCTCTGGAAACAATTTGGCATCGGCAATAAATTGTAGTGCTTTTTTATAATTTTTACTCTTCATTTCTGCCAAAGCCTGCATCAATTTAGCTTCGTGATACAATTGTCTTCCTGCTGTTGCGCCTTCGAAAGGAAGGATTTGCAATTTGGTTAAGAACGAATCGGCTTCGCGGTATTTTTTGTTTAGCAATAAAGTTTTGGCATAAAGCATTCCAATCAAATAATTGTCTTGATGTTTTTTATAGAAAGATTCAGCCGTTGTAAGCGCTTTGTCAAATTGTTTTTGAGCGATGTAATGTTCTGCAAGCATTTTATGGTATCTCCAGCCTTGCGGATCTAATTTTATTGCCTGCTGAAGACTTGCCAATACTATTGAAGCATCATCTTTAAACAACGAAGCTTTAGCTCCATAAAAAGCTGGATCATTTGGTTTTGCACCGCATTGCGAAAACAATTCTTTAGCTTCTGAAATGCTGTTACGATTCCATTCAATTAATCCTAAATGATATTTTAACTGATATTGATCGTTTGTTTTAATTAATGATTTCAAAATTTCAGCCGTTTCATTTCTGAAAGGGAAACTTGTTCCCGGTTTTATTTTGCTTAAATCAACTGGTTTATTTTCTAAAAAGGCTTTCCAATATATAATTTCAGCGCTTGGTTCTGCAATAGAAAAGACTTTTAAAGCTTCATCTTTTCGACTGATATTATTGTACCAAATTCCCAATTCAAGAAAAGTCTGTTCTGGCATTTCGTTTTGAATGGCAGAAACAAAAGCATTTTTTGAATCGGCTGAATTGTTCCAAAGGTATTTTTCAAAATCAGCAAAATGATTCAGCGGATCTAGTTTTGTGATTGTTTTTAAAACAGAATTTGCTTTATCAGAATTATTTTGAAGACGATATAAAACCGCTAAAACCTGTAAACCTTCTATATTGTATTGATTATAGATTAAGCTTTTCTCGGCATATTCAATAGCTTTTGGCAGATCATTTTCTGCTAAATAAATTTTGCTTGAAGCGGTGTAAGCAGGACTGCGGAATTCGACACTTGCAGCAGCAATATCAAAACCGTCCTTTGCATCAATAGTATTTCCTAAATGGAAATTCGCCAAAGCATAAAAATAATTCGCAGCAGGATCATAAGTATCAATGGCTAAAGCTTTTTTTGCTGAAATTACAGCTGCTTTATAATCTAATTTTCTAATTTGCAAAGAAGCCAATGCAGAAAGGGCAGGAGCGTAGTTTGGATCTAGTTTCAAACAAGCATTTAGTTTGTCTTCAGCCAGAACATAATCTTTAAAACTGATGTAATTTTTTCCTTGCTGATACAATCCGTAAACCGAATTATGATCAAAATCTTTCGGAATTTCCACAGGGCGATTGATGTTTCCGTCTTCTGGTGCTGAATTCCATACCAATTTATTTCCGCCTAAAACAAATTTCAATTTATTAGAGTCAACTTTTACTTGAATGGAATCTTTAAAAGTTTGCATAGTATTCAAAGCAATATCTTTAGAATACACCTTTTTGTCGTTTTCAAAAACTTCAATTTTGTCGTTTAATTTTTGAAGCGGAGAAAAATAGATTTTTAGCCAGCCGTTTTCGTTTTTAATATTTACAGAACCATAATTGTTGGCTTTTACAAAACCTTTTGTGTGTTTTACAGGAAACCAATATTCGGTCCAAGTATCGGTTTGATACGGTGCAAACGAGCGTTGTTTGAAAGGCGTAAGGCTGCTGGTTTCGCTCGCTTGATTGAATAATCTTCCGCTTTGCACTTCTACATATTGTCCGTCAGTATCCGTCAATAATTTTTCCCAAATCATTCCTTGCTGAGACAATCCCCAAATCCAGATTTTTTTGCCCGGTTTATCGTCGTGATTGCCATATCTTCCCATTCCGAAATCTTCGTCGTGATAATATCCGCCAAAGAAATCATCATATTTCCCGAATACGTGATACGATTTGTAACCGCCAAAATTATTGTTTTTGTAGAATGATAAATCTTTGCCGTTTTCTTTGTCAATTGGCCAAGAATTGTATTCTCCGTTATGGCCAATGTAAGTTTGTCCCGGATAAATAAACTGCAGATTTTCAGCTGCTTTTATTCCCGTATTCATCCAAGTATAATAAGGCTGTTCGAATTCGGTTGTGTTTGACCAAAACGAATTTGTGGTAAAATAAGCTTTGTCTTTTGGAAGGTTGATGTCTAATTTCCAAGAAGTTCTCGTCAATAAATCTAAAACGCCAATCACGCAGCTGATGCTTCCGTCTTCTCGATTTATGATTTTATAATCTACCGGAGTTGCGCAATTTGGTGTGTGGCCAATAATTCCGTAATTACCTTCAACACCGCCGCTTGTCCATGGTCCGCGCATGGCAATGTCTCTAAATTTTACCACATGATTATTGTAAACAATGTCTTTTCCTGTAGATTTTTCTATAGCCGACCAAACTTTTCCGCCAATTTCTGGCAGGATCATCAGTTTGATATAATCGTTTTCAATTTCGATTACTTTCCATTCTTTCTGAATCGGTTTATCAGTAAATCCGTCAAAACGGAAATATGGATAAAACTTGGTATCAGGCTTCGGAATCGGATCTGGATCTGAGAACGGATATGTGGTAAATACTTTTTTGTATTCTTTTACGGTTGGTTTGTTTTGTGCGGTGACAAAGAGGCTTCCAAGGAGTAGAATTGATAATAATGGTCTAAATTTCATGATGGAGAGCTTGGTTATTTGTGGTTGTTTTTTTGCCACAGATTGCACAGATTAAAATGATTTTTTTATCTGTTGAAAAATTAATCCGTGTTAATCTGTGAAATCTGTGGCATTATTTTTTTAAGCTTTTTTGTCATTTCTGTAAAGGTTAGATAATTCGGTAACAAAATTTAACTTTAATAAATTTTGTTAAGATGAGAAATAATAGTCAAGATTCGACTTTAGAGCGAAACTATTTAGAGAAGTATCGTTTTTTAATAAAAGAATATGAACAGGTAAAAAACAAAACACATCCATTGTATAAAAAGGCAATGGATTTTTATGCAGCAAATGACACGTGCAGAAAAAGTTTTTTAAAATATTATAACCGCTATAAGCAAAGTGGCAAGGCTTTAGATTTATTGCCTCAAAAGCGGGGTCCAAAATATAAAACCAGACGTCCTTTGCCTTTTATAGAGCAAAAAGTAATTGAATTAAGAGAAAAAGGAAACAACAGATATGAAATTGTTAGTATCTTAAATCCCAAATTAGGAAAACATACACCATCATATTCTGGAGTTTACAATATTTTAAAACGACATAAAATAAATAGATTAACTCCGAAGATTAAAAAGAATCATCAGAAAATAATCAAAGAAAGAATGGGACAGCTGGGTCATATTGATTGTCATTATTTAAGTAAAAGCATAATTCGCGGAGAAAACAAAAAACTCTATTTAGTCTGTGTAATTGATGATTACAGCCGGATTGCCTGGGCAGAATTGGTTCCTGACATTACCAGTTTAACTGTAATGTTTGCGTCATTAAAATGCTTAAACATCCTAAGCAGCCATTATGAAATAAAATTTGAAGAGATATTATCTGATAATGGCGCTGAATTTGGAATAAAAACAAGTAAAGTAAAGCACCAGCATCCTTTTGAAAGAATGCTGATGGAACTTGGAATCATACACAGATATACAAGACCTTACCGTCCGCAGACAAATGGCAAAGTAGAAAGATTTTGGAGAACTCTGGAAGAGGATTTATTGAGAGATACAGATTTTGATTCTCAAGAAGAACTAAAAGAAGAATTGCTGCAATATTTATATTATTACAATCATGAAAGACCACATCAGGGAATTGATGGAAAAAAGCCAATCGAAATGATAAATCCGTTACCGAAATAAGTAACTTTTACAATTTCGACGAAGGAGAAATCTTCGTGAGAAACTCCGCAAAGTATATCGTCAATCTTTGTCGAGCTACTTGTGGAGATTTCTCCTTCGTCGAAATGACAAACAGTACGAGGCAATTGTTGATTACTTCACAATCAACAACCAGCCTTTTCCTTTAGAAACGGGTATTTCGTCTTTTGCTGTGAACGTTTTTGCTGATTGGAAATTGGTCACTTCAGGAGCTGTAATCGTAGCTTTTGCAGGATTGATTCCTAGTTTTTTCCAGTCGATATTTAGTTTCACATTTACATCAGCATCTGCCCAGCTTGCGATTGAAATTAAAGCTGTTCCGTTCTTTTTGTAAACAGTTGCCAAAACTTTGTCATTGTTTGTTTTTACAGGACAGTTTTCGCTCCAATATCCAATCATTTCAGAACCTTTAATTCCGAAAGAATCCCAAAGTTTCCAGATGTTTCTTGGGTCAGCACCGTCGCTCCAAGGTAATCTGTTTGTCATTCCGTAAACCATTCCTCTCCACGGATTTCCACCATCTTGAAGCATTTCGCCCATTAAACCAAACGGAATTCCGCTTACTTCGGTCAAGAAAAAGTCAGGCTGATTTTTTTGATAATCAAAATATTCTCCAAACCATAATTTATTGATGTACGGAAAGTGCTCCATGTATAAATTGGCACTATTGTTAAATCCGTCGCTTTTGTTGTATTGATTTGCACTGTGTAAATCGATAATTCCAGGATGTCCGTCTTTCGTTAAAACTCTTTTGATACGTTTCATCGTGATTCTGTCAAAAGCAACGTCGTCAAGATAAATTCCATCAATACCAACATTTTGAGTCAGCCAATTCATTCCCTCTACATAATAATTATGCCAACGGTTCATACCGCTGTTTACGATTGCAGCATCTTTAATTTCAGGAACAAACCAAGCTGCGATATAATCGTCGCCAACGTGTTCTTGAAGCCAGGAGAATCCGCCGCCTTTTCCTGGAGAATAAATTTCGTGACCTAAACTTCTTAAAGCGAAAGTTTCATAAGCTTTGTTTGAAACCTCTCTAACTGTATTGTAGATTTTTACTTTTAATCCTTTTTCATGCGCTTCATCGATATACGTTTTCATCTTTTTAAATTCGATAAAAGGATAATTGATATACGGATTGATAGCATTTGCGTGGTGAATATTAATTACCGTTGCGCCAGTTTTAGCAATAGAGTCGATTGGGCTGTATTTATGGTAAAACTTTGTATCCCATTGAAAATCGGTATTTATGGTATGGAAAGGCGTAATCAATAAGTTGAAATTATAGTATAAAACATCGCCTTTTTTCATTGTTCTGGCACCGCTGTACGCATTTACTACAACCGATTTTTGGTTTGGCGTAATCGTAATTCCACCTTTATTTTCGTTACCCCAAGAAGTTGGCAACAATAAAGGTTTTTGCAAATAGAAATTAGTGTTTAACGGACGGCTGTATTTTTCGTCTCTTAAAGAAAACTGCAATCCAGAGTTTACTGCACCAATCCAAGCACCATCTTGGTTTTTATGAGCCACATCCCATTTCCAGTCAAAAGTTGCAGGACGATCTCCACCTTTTTGACCTAATCCCATCATATATTTTGCAGAAGTTGGCTGCATTGGCATTTGGAAATTAATGTCATTAAAAGCAACATCTTCAAGAGCTGTAACTTTTACTATATAATGTACAAAACCATCAAATTCAACAGAAGCGTTTACATCCATTTGAACCGATTTTGAAGTAGAAGTACTTTCCCAAGAAACCGTTCCAGCTTCTTTTTTAGTAAATTTTACACCGCTATTTTTCCATTGCACTTCTTTTCCAGAAGCGTCAACAAAATGAAAATCGATTGGAGCACTTAAAATGTCATTTGCTTTTGTTGTAACAGAAGTCATTTCTGGAGTAAAGAACGTCTGGATTTGCGCTGGGAATCCGTTTGGCGCTACAATCAGTTTTCTTCCTAATAAAGCAATTTCAGAGTTGTTTACTGTTAATGGAGTATAAGGAGCAATAACCGTATTTTCTTGAGCTAATGTCGAATTTAACCATTTTAAACGTGTCATTTTTTCTGGACTGTCAATGACTCCATTTTTCGTTACTTCGTTAGAAACAATAATTTGAAGATTGATTTCTTTTGATTTTCCGTCAGCAGTTACAGTTGCTTTTCCGTTGTAAGTTCCGGCAGCAGCAGTTTGTGGAATATCGATTCCGCACCACATTGCCTGAATTTTTCCTTTTGAAACAGAAACCGTGTTGGTGAAAGGATTTCCGTCATATTTAGTTCCGTCAGTATTGATGCAACTAATGTCTTTAGCTTCGATTGTTGCGCCAGTTGTGCTTACTAAATTGGTGAAAGATACTTTTACATTTTTTAAATCTTCAAGAGCGTAAACTCCTAATTGAAAAGCTAAATATTCGCCTTTCATTGCTGTATCAGAAAAGCTGTTTTGAACCCCTTTTTGAATCCATCTTTGCGGTAAATCTGATTTTAATTTGATTGAATGTTCTCTGTCTTCTGGGAAAACCAAGAAAGAATTTCCGCTGTTTTTTGACACAAGAGCTGAAGTTTCAGATGCCGTTGCAATCACTTCCATCGGGTAAAAACTATTGAAAGCATTTACACTCTGAATTTCTGTTACAGCAGCATTGTCTTTTAAGTTTGCCTTTATATTTGAAAGCCATTTTGCATCAGCTTTGTTTTCAGGTTTCTGATAAATTCCTTTTGGGTAATTTGCAGTTCCTTCGTCAACATAAGGCATGTAATAAACGTAATAGGTTCCTTTTCCCGAAATAGGTTCAAAGAAAATAGTTCCGTTTTCTCTATTGATATTTTCGGTTTTGATGTTCTGAATATCTTTTCCAGACGCATCCTGAACGATAATCTTTTTAAGTTCTGGATTGGTGTCTCTTCTTCGCCATTCTATTGTCGTTTTAGCAACATTTCCCGACCCAGAAAAGGCAATTACAGCACGGTGATTTCCTAATTGATTCGGATTCCAGCTGTCATTTCCATCTGAATATTTAATTTGTGCAGTTAGGGGAATACTGATTGTGATAAAACACATTATTAGTATTCTGCTTAAAAGCGTTGTGTTGTTTAGGTTTAGTTTCATTGTATTGTATAATCAGGTTAAATAGTATATTTTGAGTTTAGTAAACCGCTTTCCAGCCTTGTTTTTTCCAGTAAGCAATAATGGGTTTGTAAGGTCCGTATTTGTGCTGTTCTTCAGAAAAATTATCTTGAAATGGACTATTCGCATAATCGATAGGTTTGCCCATTTTATTTGGATAATCAAACGTTTTTGGGTTTGGTCTTTTATGCTGTGAATCGTCATTTACATAAGCTGCAATGTCAAGCGCTTGTTTGTCTGTAAGATACGGTTTTCCAAGCAGTACTTTATCGTAAGGCATATTGCTTTTTAGCCATTGCGCCTGTTTGATTACACGATGCATGCTTGAACCTGGCTGATATCCATATTCGCCCCAAAGTGGAGGATAGGTGTAACCCGATTTGTCTGCATTATAAACACCTTCGCCATTGTTTCCGTGGCATCTTGCGCAGTTTTCGGCAAATAAAACTTTCCCTCTTTCTGGACTTGCAGCAACATCTGGAAATTCGATTTCTAAATTTTTAGCTCCTTTAAAATTACCATCTTTTGGTACAAATTTGCTGATCCATTTAAAATAAGATAAAAACGCCACCATTTCTTTACTATCTAGCGGAAGCGGTTTACCAGAATGCGGACGCATAATGCAGTTATTAACTCTTTCTGCCAATGTAAGAACTTTGTTTTCGCGCCCGCGATATTGTGGATAATTATCGTGTGAAGACATCAAATTGAACGCATGAGGTTTTGTTCCTGCATCTTGATGACAGTTGGTGCAGTTCATTTTATTGCCCAAATATTGTCCGTTTTTTCCGTTTGGACCAATATAATAAGCAGTTTTCATCATTAGTTCTCTTCCGTAACGAACTGATTCTCCAAATTGATCGTCTGGAATCTGAGAAGTATCAATTGTAATATAGCCTTCTTCATCTTCTTTTTCTTCAATTGTTTTTGAAGCTAAAGTTTGAGAATTTGATTTGTTGCAGGAATTGAAAACAGCTACTGAAAATGCTGAAAAAAGTGCAATAAGAATTAATTTTTTCATGTCTATTATTTTTATCCTAACAGGTTTTAAAAACCTGTTAGGTATTTATTCTAATTTACTTATACCTAAAAGGTTTGCAAAACCTTGCAGGAAATCATTTCTTTAATTAAGAAGAAAAGGTTTTAATTTTTCTTCAGGAATAAAGATGGTTCTGTATGGCGGAATTTCAGATTCTAAAGCCCATAACAAAACACCTTTTTTATTGGTTAAAACTGTAATATGTCTTTTTGAGCAGCAAACTAATATGGCATCTTTATTAATCATATAAGCGCTTCCCATTCGGTCGTTGTAAATATCTTTTGGCAATTTTATATGGAAATCCAGTTTTACTGAATTGCTTTTTTCGTCTACTTTTAAGGCAAAAACAGAAGATTGTTTTATATCCACGCCATTGTCAAAAAACAATAAACTTCCTTCTTGATCAATATGTGCGGCATGCGCCTGAGAAAAATTAGTATCTGTAGCCATTTTCATTGTTCCGTTTTTTCCTAATTTCCAGATTACTTTTCCAGTTTTAGAATCTATTTTCCAAATTTGGCCGTTATTATAGAATGAGATTAAGAAATTCCCATCTGTATCGTAGCTTAGACTATTGGCATGTGTCCAGTCCTTTTTGGTTTTTAATAAATCTTTATCTTTAAAAGGATCTAAATCATCGAAAACACTCCATTTCCAAAGCTGTTTTCCTTTTTTATTTAAAATTATAATTCCGTCACCGTTGATGGTATCTTGTTTTTTACCTCCAATAGAAGTCAAATCGATTATTTTTTGCTCGACAGTTAAAGCGACAATTTCGTCAGCCGATTTTTTTATGATTTCATGGTGAATGACTTGTTTTAAATCACCGTCACCTTTTTTGATGTGAGTTAAAGTATCGCCTTGAAGATTGATTTCAAGAATCTCGCTTCCGTAGCTGGTTGGTTCGTCATTTGTACCCAAAATAGAAAGGATTGTTTGATCTTTTGTAAAATGAGTAACTTTAAACCCAGTTCCTTCAAGCGTATGATACCATCTCAAATTTCCTTTATAATCAACAATATAAGCAGTTCCAGGAGTTTCTCTTTTCGCTAAAAGCAAAAATCCTTTTTTGAAATTTTCAGGTAATAATTCTGCTTTCGGACAATTGGCTTTAAATTGTTTCTGTAGCCATTCTGGAAGTTTTCTAGATTTGAAAGTATAAACTTTGCTGGTTTGTTTATCGCCTCCTTGAACCGTAATTAATTGAAAATTATAATTGGTTTCTGGAGTAACGTTGCAAAGTACCAACGAATGTTTAAGACCAGATTTTGAAATAGGAGAGGTCATTTTATTTTGAGTTCCTTCTTTGTCCGACCAATATTCTGCATATACCTGAGCTTGGTCATTCGTAGTAACATCGATCTGAATTTTCAATTCGTTGTTGCCATGAGTGCCAATATTGATATTGGAGATAATTTGGTTTTTAGAACAACTCGCCAAAGTAAGCAGCGCTAAAATAAAACTTCCTTTTAATATTAATTTTTTGATCATCTGAAAAGCTTCTTTTGTGAAACAGAAAAGTACTTTTATTGTTATAAATAATCAAGAATAGACAGACATTTAACTGTCTATTCTTGATTGGATATTCTTATTGTCTGTCGGCGTTGCTTAAATTTGGATTAAGGTCAACCTGACTTTGCGGATAAGTATAATATTTGTTTTGTGGCATTTTGATTAAAGCTGCCTCACCAACTCTAAGATGGTACGCATTTACCAAAACATCATATTTGTTCATTCTGATTAAATCTGCACGGCGTTTTCCTTCGTAGAAAAGTTCCCAGCCTCTTTCCTGTAAAATAGCATCTCTTAAACTAGTCTGAGTATGATCTGATAAAACCAAAAGTTTTGCATGAGATCTTCCTTTTACTTGGTTGATAAGATCAATTGCTTCTTGAGTTGGCCCACTGATTTCGTTTAAGGCTTCAGCTCTACTTAACAAAACATCAGCATAACGAAGGATATTTACACTATGGCCATCATAATAAGTAGTCGTTTCATCATCAGCATATTTTTTTGTAGAAACGTCTTGCATATACAGTTCTCCAGCTGGTGGTTGAGCGCCTAAGTATGGAGCTTGTTTGTGCAATAATCCATCTGTACCCATAAATTCTGGAAAAAAGCATTGTTTTCTCTCATCTTCATCACCAAAAGTGTTGTAGAAATCCCAATTTACAGTATAATACTGCCATCTGTTTTGAACAACTGGGTGATCAACAGGGCCAAAGTGGTTTAATAACTCCGTTCCATTTGTGTTGGCGTCACTCAAAGAAGAAAAGATGTTTTCGCTGCACCATTTGTTGCTTTCTTTAAACAAACCTAAGTAAGAAGGATATAGGCTGTATTCGTGCAAATCCATTACTTTTTGCGTATAAGTAACTACTTTTTGCCAATCGTGGCTTCGCAAGTATAATTTTGCTAATAATGTAAGTGCAGCACCTTTTGTAGCGCGTCCTACATCATTTGTACCATAAATAGCATTGTTTTTGTAATTAACAGGAAGAACATCAGCAGCTTCAGTCAATTCTTTAATCATGAAAGCATCGATTTCTTCAACAGATGAAGGCGGAGTTTGATCTAAATACCCAGGGTTTCCTAAGTTAGCTTCAGTAATTAGAATTACTGGTCCCCAAGAATCGGTCAAATCCATGTAAGCAGAACATCTTAGGAATTTAGCTTCTGCGATAAATTGTGCTTTTTCTGCGGCTGTAATGCCAGCCATTGGGGTAATGTTGAAAATGGCATTATTGGCATTGGCAATCAATTTGTACATTGCGTTCCAGTCTTCTTTCAAAAGACCGTTTGCAGAATTCCAAGTTCCTAATGATAATTGCCCTGGATCTCCTCCAAATTGGCAGTGTCCTAAATCTGTAGCAATATCAGTTAAAGCAAAGTGTCTTGTAGCCCAATAAGAAAAGTTATCGCCTACAGATGGTCCTTTTAATCTTCCATAAATGGAATTGATAGCCGCAATAGCATCCGATTTTGTCTGATACCCATTGGTATTAGTCAAGCTGCTATATACCGTGGGATCAAGATCCTGATTGCAAGAAACTTGTGTTCCAGCGGCAAGTAAAAGTAATAAGATTGTATATTTTTTCATTTTAATCAATTTAATGTTACTGTAAAGCATTTTAGACTAGTGAATTGCTACTTTAATTCCAAGTATAAAAGTTCGTGAAGCTGGGAATGAGTTGAAATCGATTCCACCACCTAAATTGTTCGTAGAGTGTCCGTTTACCTCAGGATCATTTCCAGAATAGTTGGTAATCGTCAATAAATTTTGTCCGATTGCATATAATCTGATGCTATCAATAAATTTCACCGTTTTTAATGCGCTTTCAGGAATCGTATATCCGATAGAAACATTTTTTAGACGTAAGTAAGAAGCTTCTTCAACAAATTTAGAATTCACATAACTTCCGTAAGTGCTTTTGTAATAACCATCTCTAGGAATATCTGTGTTTTCATTTGTTCCAGCAACCCATCGGTTTAACGCATCTGTACTTGTTGAAGACTCGCCAACCATTTTAGTCATATTGTAAACTGAATAATCAAAAGCGCCTTGGAAAAAGATATTCATATCGAAATTTCTATACTTAAAATCGTTATTGAAACCCGCTACATAATGAGGAATAGTATTTCCTAAATAGGTTCTGTCTTTTGCTGTAATAGCACCATCGCCATCAACATCTACATATTTAGGATCTCCAGGAGCAGATAATGGCTGAGGAGCATAAGTTTCTCCCGTTTTGATAACTCCTGCATATTTATATCCAAATAAAACTCCCATTTCTTTTCCAGGCTCCAATCTTGTAAATTCTTGTCCAGAAACCGTTCCGCTTGGGTTAGAAGTGTTTGTACTAATGATTTTAACATTATCAGCAAGAGATACCACTTCTTGTTTATTGTAAGCAACATTTAATGAGGTAGTCCAAGTAAATTTATCAGTTCTAAAATTTGTAGTGCTAATTCCTAGCTCAATACCTTGGTTGTCAATAACACCCGCATTAACTCTTTGAGTGCCAAATCCCCACCATCCTCCAACAGGAACATTTAAAAGGGCATCTGTCGTTCTTTTTTTATAGTAATCGAATGTAATTGAAAGTTTGTCATTAAATAGACCTAAATCTAAACCGATATCAGTCTGAGCAGTTTGTTCCCATTTTAGATTTGGGTTAGCTAAGTTGGCCGGTTCTGTTCCTGCAACAAATTCATCTGGAGCAATAGTAACACCCCAAGAAGACAAGCGGCTCATGTAAGAGTAGTCTCCAATACCATCACTACCTGTAATACCGTAACTTGCTCTCAATTTAAGTTCAGAAATTGCTTTTACGTTTTGCATAAAAGATTCGTTAGAAATTTTCCAAGCAACAGCCCCAGAAGGGAAAATACCAAATCTATTGTTTGGTCCAAAACGAGAAGAACCGTCTTTTCTAATAGTGAAAGTGGCTAAGTATTTATCGTTGAAAGCATAATTTAACCTTCCAAAATAAGAAGTCAATTTCGTTTCTGTTTTTTCTGTTTCAGGTTTTAAATAAATTGAAGCACCTTGCAGATTGTAATAAGTCAACAAGTCGCTAGAGAAACCTGTACCAGCCGCTCTTACTCTTTCATAAGTATCTTTTTGGTTCGAAGTACCAATCATGGCAGTAATCGAATGTACTTCTTTGATGTCAAATTTATACGTCAAATACTGTTCCGTGCTCCATCTGAAATATGTTTTATTTTCTTCAGAACCAGAACCTTTTAACGCAGCTCCTGCTACTAATGTACTTGGAGTATATTTTCCTTGAATATTTTCTTGCCATTCAGCACCAGCACCAAAATGGTATGTTAAACCTTTAATGATCTGATAATCCAAAAACATATTTCCGTTTACCAATCTGTTGATTGTATGGTCTGTTGGTTCAAGTAAAAGTGCTAATGCATTATCTTTTCCTTGGAATTTGTAATACGAACCATCTGCATTGTAAATTGGAATAGCCGGTGGAGCAGTCTGGATTGAGAACATTGGAGATAAAATATTATCGCCAAAATCACTATTATTTCCTTCAGCCACAGCGCCATAAGCATTCATTCCCATGTTTAGCTTATCGTTGAATTTCTTTTCTGCTCCCATTCTCACACTATATCTTTCAAAATCAGTGTTTACGATAGCTCCAGTTTGTTTTAAATAGTTTCCAGAAAGAAAGAATTTTGAAGTTTGGTCGCTTCCGCTAAAAGTAAGTGTTCTGTTAAGCACTTCTCCAGGACGAGTTGCGGCGTCAAACCAGTTAGTGTTGGCAACAGGAAAGCTTGAAGGGAAAAGTGGAGGTCGTCCGTTTTCAGCATTAAGAGCATTTTGATAATCGGCATATTGCTGTCCAGTCATTAAAGAAGGCTCTTTTATGATATTCTGAAAACCATCAGAAATCTCCGCCTCAACATTCATTTTTCCCGCTTTTCCTTTTTTAGTTGTAATCAAAATTACCCCATTTCCTCCACGAGCACCGTAAATTGCAGTAGAAGCGGCATCTTTAAGAATCTGAATGTTTTCAATGTCATTTGGACTAATAGAAGCTCCTGTGCTAGTAATGAATCCGTCCACAACATATAACGGAGCATTAGAAGTATTGATTGAGTTTCCTCCTCTAATTATTACTGACGGATTTGTTCCTGGTGCATAGCTGTTTTGCTGTACTTGTACCCCAGAAGCGCGTCCTTGAAGAGCTTGTCCAACATTGGCAACCGTTCCGCCTAAGTTTAAATTGTCTTTGCTAAGAGAACTCACAGAACCTGTAAGGTCTTTTTTCTTCGATTTTCCGTATCCAATCACCACCTCGTCTAGTTTTTGTCCTGCTTCTTTCATGACAATTTTTAGAGGAGCGTTGCTAATGCTTACTTCTTGATCTTCCATACCAATATAAGTAATCACCAATTTTGTGGCATTGTCAGGAACTGTAATGGCAAAACTTCCGTCTACATCAGTCTGAACGCCTTTTTTAGAGCCTTTTACAACAACATTGGCACCCGGAAGAGGCATTCCATTTTGGTCTACTACTGTACCTTTTACAGTTTTTTCGAAAAATAGTGCAGTATTGGTTTTGTCTGAAATATTTATAGAAGAAGCTGCAGAAGCTTGAAATGTAAAAACTAATAACGAGAGAACTGTTATTCCGATTTCTTTGCGGGATAAATTGTTAATCCGAAAATCTCTTGGCTTTTTTTGGGTTAATAATTTCATACTTTGAATTGGTTTTGGTTAATGTTTAATTGTTTTTTCTTTGTTTGTAGGTTTTAGATTTCTTTTTTGATCTGGAAATTCATTTTGTCTTTTTGATTGTGTTTGGATTGAATTGTTTTTTATGCAAACCAGAGACTTCTTTTTTTACTCCTAAACACGGCTTGTTTAGTTTGTTTTTCTTCTTTTTTTGAGCTTAAAAATCACCTGAAATTTTGCATAATTAACTTAGTTTTAAGATTAATCTCTGACGAAACTAGAGATTATATTTTTATAAAACAAGAAAAAACACAAAAAATGTGCTCGAACACACGAAATTTATGTTCTCGAGCACATAAAATTGTGCGAAACGTTTTTTTAGACTTAAAAAGATGAGATATTTTTAAAATGTTTTAGAAATGCTCAAGCTCTTAAAACTGACTGTTTTTTGAATAATAAATGCTCTTTTTGTAAAAACTTATGAATTTCGCAATGACTAATGTAAAAACGTAAAAATTAAACAGTCTTTTCTTATGTTGAAAAAGAGTGAAATTTTAGATTTAATTATGAATTTGATTTGTTTTTCAATTCAATTTTTGAACTATATTGGTCATGAAGAAAAAAGGCAAAATCGTAAAATGAATTAATGGTCATTTTGACCTTTTTTGAAAATGAAAAATTAACAGATTTTAAGAAGAAGAATTTTGAAAGAATACCACGTACAAATAATAGATAAAAATCAAAAGAATGAAACTCAGATTTTAGATTCTTTTTTTTGGGAAAAAGCAGATTGTTTAACTGATTTTGTTTCTCCGTGGAATAACGAACCGGTCTTGAAAATTGAATTTCGCGCGCTATGGGATCAAGAAAATTTCTATTTCAACTTTAGAGTTTTTGATGCAGACGTTTATATCGATCAAAAAGATAATAGTGTTGATAGTATTTGTAATTCAGATCGAGTGGAGCTTTTTTTTAGAAGAAATGATAAGCTTAATCCATATTACTGTCTTGAAATCGATCCTTCGACGAGATTACTGGACTTTCATGCTCTTCAAGGCAAAGTTTTTGATTATGAATGGAAATGGCCTGAAAATCAAATTAAATTAGAATCTTCTGCAGATGAGGTTTCTTTTATGGTTGCAGGGGTAATTAGTATTGCATCTTTAGAAGAATTAGGATTATTGCATAATAATACTATCGAAACAGGTGTTTACAGGGCAAAATTCTCCAAAGATAAAAATGGTAATTATGAACCAACTTGGATTACGTGGGTAGATCCAAATACTCCCGAACCAAATTTTCACATAGCATCTTCTTTTGGAAAGTTTGTTTTAGTGAAGTGATTTGCCACTAAGACGCTAAGACGCAAAGTTTTTTTAAAGTAAAAAAGAAATATGAATTGCCTCCAGCTAAAGCTAGAGGCAATTCAAGTTATACTTTGAAAGTGAAAAAAACTTCGTGCCTTAGCGCCTTAGCGGCAAAAACTTTTAGCTGATATAAAAAGAAGCATTTTCGACATTAATAATATCAATGGGAAGTAAAATAGTTTCTGGAATGTCTTTTCTGAATAAAAAGTGATCTGCTAAAGTGCTAACGCCTAAATAAGCCTGTCTCTTCTGATTTTGATGAATTAAAAAGTGAACCAGTCCCTGATTTAAATAGCTGACGTTCTTGTCGATTAAATCATATCCAATCAAAACAATTTTTTTGTCTGTTATATTGGAAAGGGAAGAAGCAATTTGATAAGCTTTCGAAGTGGTAATGAAAACGCCACTCAAATCTGGGTTTTCGTTCAAGAATGACGTCAGTTTAGTTTCAATGTTGGAATATTTCAGCTTTAATGTGGTTAAAGAGAAATCAGAAAGATTTTTTTCGTCAAAATAACTTCTAAAACCTCGCTCTTTTTCTTGCATGTGAACTGCATTTTTTAAGCTTTCATCAATATGGATAATCGCAATCTGTCCTTTAGGAAGAATCAAATTCATTAAACTCGCGGCAACACGTCCGCTTTTATATAAATCTTGCCCAACAAAACTTTTTATAGAAGAAGATTCAACCTGGTTGTTGAAAGTATTTACCATAATTCCCAATTCGTCATATTGTTTTATGATTTCTAAGGTTTCTTTATGGAAAAGAGGAGTTAATAAAACAGCATCTGGCGATTGAGCTACAATGGCTTCGTTTGTTTTTAGAAACGATTTGGTGCTTTCTGGATTAAAGTAATGAATTTCTATATTAACATTATAAGCTTTGAATTCTTTAATGGCATCTTGGATTCCATTAACGCACGGAAGCCAATAAGGGTCAAATACAGGATCTGGAAGCAAGACACAAATGCGGTAAACTTTGGTGCTTTTTAAATTTCGTGCAATTAAGTTGGGTTCGTAATCAATAACATTCAAAACTTCATTGATTTTTTCGAGTGCAGCAGGAGAGACTTTTCCTCTGTTGTGCAGCACGCGGTCTACAGTTCCTTTAGAAACTCCAGCCATTTGTGCTATATCCTTAATTGTGTACTTTTTATCCATATGAGCAAATATAAAAACTTTGATTTAATAAACGTAATTTTTCTGTAAGAATTAATAAATGTGCTCGAGAACACAAAAAATGTGTGTTCGAGCACATTTTTATGTTTTTTCTTGTTTTATAAAAATATAATCTCTAGTTTCGTGAAATCAAAACCGAAAACCGAAAATAAATTTATAACTAATTTACGCTGTAATTTATTGAATTTAAGCGTTTTAATACAAAGTGTTTAAGTGAAAAAAATCACGTCATTAGCTCCCGGCCGAACCTGTCTTTTTGGAGATCATCAAGACTACTTAGGATTGCCTGTTATAGCCTGTGCGATAGATCGAAATATTAAATTAATTGCAAAACAAAATCAGACCGAAACATTTGTTCTGAATATGATTGATATTAATGAAATTCGGATTATCGATATCAACGAGGCTTTCGAAAAATTAGAACCAAGAGATTATTTTGCATCCTCATTGCGCGTCTTACGCAGATATGGCTGTAAACCGACATCTGGTTACACCATTACAATTACTGGAGATATTCCGATTAATTCTGGAACATCGAGTTCGTCAGCTTTATTGATGGCTTGGATTCGTTTCTTGATAGAAGCTTTTGGAATTGATCATGAAGTTACGCCTGAATTTCTTTCAAAATTAGGCTATGAATCTGAGGTTTTAGAACACGGAGAACCTGGTGGAATGATGGATCATTTTAGTATTGGCGTTGGAAATATTGTTTACATCAATACTAAAAAGCCTTTTTCTTTTGATGTTATAGGTACGGAATTGAAAGGATTGATTACAGGTGTTTCGGGCGTTCCTAAGGAAACAATTGGGCTTCTTGGCGAATTGAAAGGAAATGCTTTATTGGCGATTGATTTGGTTAAACGCAATTATCCGCAGTTTGATTTAAATGCTTCAGAAATTGAAGATGTCGATAAATACAGAAATTGTCTTCCAGATCGTCTGATTCCGTTTTTTGAAGCAGCCATCAAGAATTACCATTATACTAAAGAGGCTTTAAAAGAATTTGAAAAACCAGTTTTAGATCTTAAAAAAATTGGATCCTTAATGAATGGCCATCATGAAGTTTTACGCGATTTGCTGAAAATTACGGTTCCAAGAATTGATGCTATGATTAATGCGGCATTGAAAGCTGGAGCATACGGAGCAAAAATTGTGGGTTCTGGCGGTGGCGGAAGTATCGTGGTAATTGCCGATCCAAAAAATGAAGATGTGGTTATAAAAGCGATTTTAGACGCTGGAGCGCAAGAAGCTTATGCGGTAAATGTTGATCCCGGAGTACGAATTATTGATAATATTGAAAATTAAAATAAAATGCACGACAGTTTAGTGATTTTAGCCGGCGGAGCTTCTTCTCGTATGAAAAAAGAAGCGGTTACAAATAATCTATCTCCAGAAGAAATTGCGCAAGCCAACGAAAGAAGTAAAGGTCTTATAGGTGTTGGCGCAAGCGGAAGACCTCTTTTGGATTATCTTTTATGGAATGCTAAAAAAGCAGGCTATAAAAACATATATATTATTATAGGAGAACAAGGAGAACTATTCAAGGAGTTTTACGGCAGTAAAATGAAAGATAATGATTTTCACGGACTCAATATTTCATTTGCTGTTCAATATATTCCAGAAGGAAGGGTAAAGCCTTTTGGAACTGCAGATGCTCTGTTTCAGGCTGTAGAGCAATATCCAGAACTAAATTCGCAGTTTTATTCGGTTTGTAATAGTGATAATCTATATTCTGCTGAAGCTTTGCGTGCTTTGAGAGAAACCGAAAGTCCGAACGCTTTTATTAGTTATGATCGTGATGCAATGGATTTTCCATTGGAGCGTATTTCGCGTTTTGCGATTGCAAAATTAGATCAAAACAATCAGCTGTTGGATATTTTAGAAAAACCTACGGAAGAAGACTTAGAACAATATAAAGATGCAGAAGGTAAAATACGTGTCAGTATGAATGCTTTTAAGTTTAACGGCAAGACCTTATATATACATCTTAAAAATTGTCCTGTTCATCCAGAGCGTGATGAAAAAGAACTTCCAACGGTTCTTTTGAACTCTGTTAAGGAAAATCCGCAAACTACTGTCGGAATTCCGTTTTCTGAGCACGTTCCAGACTTAACTGCCAAGGAAGATATTGCCGAAGTAAAAACATATTTGGCAAAATATTATCCTGATTTAAATTGGAATAACAAAAATTAACAAAACTTTCATATCTAAATTAGAGAATAAGGAAATTTAATATAGTACTTTTGTTTTGCAAAAAAAATGCAGATATTTGCATAAATTACGCAATCAATAATGTGAGAGTTGATTCTAATTTAGATTTTGAATTAAATAAATCTATAACTAAATCAACCAAAAATTATGACAAACATTCAAAGTACATTACAAGTAGAGAAAAAAAGTACCATTGTTCCGATGGTAATTTTAACCTTGTTATTTTTTATTCTAGGGTTCGTAACCTGGCTTAACGGACCACTAATTCCGTTTTTTGAATTAGCTTGCGAACTAACTTCTTCGCAAGCCTATTTTGTGACTTTTGCATTTTATATTGCCTACTTCGTAATGGCAGTTCCTTCTTCATATATCATTGAAAAAGTGGGATATAAAAATGGAATTTCCTTAGGATTATTGATTATCGCCGCAGGAGCTTTTATGTTTTATCCAGCGGCTTCTAGTCGTACATTTCTGTTGTTTTTATTAGCCTTGTTTGTAATGGGAACTGGTTTGGCAGTTTTACAGACGGCTTCAAATCCGTATGTAGTGGTGATTGGACCGAGAGAAAGTGCCGCTGCAAGAATCAGTGTTTTAGGAATTGCTAATAAATTGGCAGGATTTGTTGCGCCAATTGTGCTAACAGTTTTGGTTTTGTCTAATATGCAAGACTTTACCGCAGACAAAATTGCCTTGATGGACGAAGCTGCAAAAACGAGCGCATTAAATTCACTTGCATTACAATTACAAACACCGTATCTTTATATGGGGTTGATTATTACTGTTTTAGCTCTTATGGTGAAATTTTCTCCTTTGCCAGAAATTGATTTGGATGAAGAAGGAAATGTATCAGAATTGAGTATTTTCAAACAGATTAAAAATGCCTTTCAGCACCCGCAACTGGTTTTAGGAGTAATTACTTTAATGCTGTATTTATCTGCCGAAGTTTTAGCGGGAGATTCTATTGGAGCTTTCGGAAAACAATTGGGAGTTTACGGCGAAGAAGGAAATTTCTATCTAAAATTAACATCATTTACGATGTCGGCAATGGTTATCGGATACGTTCTTGGGATAGTCTTGATTCCTAAATATGTTTCTCAAGTCACAGCTTTAAAAGTGTCTGGGATGCTAGGATTAGTGCTGGTTTTAGCGATTGTGTTGATTTCGCCAAAAATAATGATTGCATTGCCAGGAACTCCAAGTATACCATTGGTAATATTTTTAGTAGCGCTTTTAGGATTGGCAAATGCATTATGCTGGCCTGCAATCTGGCCAATGGCTTTGCAGGATTTAGGAGGTTATACAAAAATAGGAAGCGCTATTTTGATTATGGGAATTATTGGTGGAGCGGTTTTTCCATTATTCTATGGAATGATCACTGAAAGCATCAATTCTGCAAATCTTGCAAAAAATATGCAAGATGTTTCAAAAAGCGGTAATCAATTGGCGTATTTAATGCTACTGCCTTCTTATGCAATGATTTTGTTTTATGCTGTAAGAGGGCATAAATACAGGAAATGGTAGTTGAAGAATACATTGGGTGATTAAAAAAAAAAGTAAATATTAACACATAGAAACATAGATCTTTATCTTTAAAAAGAAGAGAGTAAAAGAAACTAGTTTCCACACATAGATAAGCTATGTGCATTTAAATTAGTGAAACGCCTTTTTTAATTAAGCAAATAAAACTATGCTTCTTGTGTTAAAAATATTCACCGATGGGTTTGTTCAGAAAGAAAAAAATAAAAATTAATATATCATGTTAAAAAGTAAAATCGACAAAGCAACAGGTTTCGAAAAACGATTCGAAAACATCAATACGGTTGTTTTTGAAAACTCAACAGAAGCTTCAAAAGAAGTAGCGCAGGAAATTGCAGCTTTAATCAAAGAAAAACAAAAAGAAGGAAAACCTTGTATTTTAGGTTTGGCAACAGGCTCTTCTCCAAAAGGATTATATGCTGAATTAGTACGCCTTCACAAAGAAGAAGGTTTGAGTTTCAAAAACGTAATCAGTTTTAACTTGGATGAATATTATCCAATGGAACCGAATTCAATCAACAGTTATGTTCGTTTCATGAAGGAACTTTTGTTTGATCATGTCGATATTTTACCTGAAAACGCTCACGTTCCAGACGGACTTTTGACAAAAGAGCAGATTGCAGATTATTGCCACGAATATGAAGCTAAAATTGAAGCTTTAGGCGGAATCGATCTTCAGATTCTTGGAATTGGAGGAAACGGACATATCGGATTTAACGAGTCTGGTTCGCTTCAAAACTCTAAAACTCGTTTAGTGGCTTTGGATCATATTACAAGAGTTGCGGCAAGTAAAGATTTCTTTGGTTTGAATAATACGCCAAGAACGGCTATCACGCTTGGAGTTAAAAAAATCATGGAAGCAAAAAGAGTAATCTTATTGGCTTGGGGTGAAGGAAAAGCAAACATTGTAAAAAAATCTGTTGAAGATGAAGTTACAAACCGAGTTCCTGCATCTTTCTTGCAAGAGCACAACAATGCGGTTTTTGTTTTAGATAAAGAAGCTTCTTCAAAACTAACGAGAATTAACAAGCCTTGGTTGGTTGAGAAAATTGTTTGGACAGATAAATTGACTCGTAAAGCGGTTTTAGGATTGGCATTAGATCTTAAAAAACCAATTTTAATGCTTACAGATGCTGATTATATCGAAAACGGTATGAGCGATTTATTGGCAGATTCAGGTCCAGCTTATGATACTAACATTAAGATTTTTAATAAATTACAAAATACAATTACAGGTTGGCCAGGTGGAAAACCAAATTCAGATGATACCAATCGTCCTGAAAGAGCAGAACCTGCTAGAAAACGTGTATTGATTTTCAGCCCGCACCCTGATGACGATATTATTAGTATGGGGGGAACTTTTATGCGTCTGCAAGAGCAAGGGCATGAGGTGCACGTAGCATACCAAACATCTGGAAACATTGCGGTTGCTGATGATGAAGCATTGCGTTTTGCAAGATTCGTAATTGATTACAACGAGAAATTCGGAATCAAAAGCGAGGAGGCAGATAACATCTACAAAAAAGCAGAAGCATTTTTACAGAACAAAAAGAACAGCGAAATTGATATTCCAGAAGTTCGTTATATTAAAGGTTTGATCAGAAAAGGAGAGGCGAGAGCTACAAGTTATTTTGTGGGTCTTCCAGATTCTCAAATTCACTTTATGGAATTGCCTTTCTATGAAACAGGAACAATCGAGAAAAAACCAATCGGACCAGAAGATATTCAGTTGACAGTTGATTTAATTGAAAAAATTAAACCGCACCAAATTTATGCAGCTGGAGATTTAGCTGATCCGCACGGAACACACAAAGTTTGTTTAGATGCAATTTTTGAAGCGGTTAAAGTTTTAAAACCAAAAGAATTCATGAACGATTGCTGGTTATGGTTATACCGTGGAGCTTGGCAAGAGTGGGGAATTGACGAAGTTGAAATGGCAGTTCCGATGAGTCCAGACCAAGTTTTAGCAAAACGTCACGGGATCTTCAAACACCAATCTCAAAAAGACGGAGTTGTTTTCCAAGGAACAGACGCAAGAGAGTTCTGGCAGAGAGCAGAAGACAGAAACCGTGAAACAGCTGAGTTGTATCACCAATTAGGTTTGGCTACATATGCTGCAATGGAAGCTTTCGTGAGATGGCATTACTAAGTTGCTAAGATCCTGAGGTGCTAAGATTCTAAGTTTTCTTGGTCTTTGGAAATTGGTAATAAATAATATTTTTGAAGCAGGAAGAGAGGATTGAAATAAGGTTCTTTTTTCTTGCTTCTTTTTTTTAAGGCGCTAAGATGCGGAGACGCTAAGATTCTAAGTTTTTTAATTTTCGATTTAATAATCTGTGAGAATCCTTTTAATCTGTGGCAAATAAATAATAGCTTTGCATAGAATTGAAGCAAGAGAAAAGTAGAAGCCTTTCCTCTTGCTTCTTTCTTCTTAAAAACTATGGATCAAGACAAAAAACAACTCATAAAATTAGCCCACGCCAAAATGCCTTTCGGAAAATACGAGGGGAAATATCTAATAGACTTGCCTGAATATTATGTGGTTTGGTATCATAATAAAGGATTTCCAAAAGGAGAATTAGGGCAGCAATTACAATTGATTTATGAGTTGAAATTGAACGGATTGGAAGAATTGATTCGAAATATTAAGAAGCAATATCCGAAACCTATTTAAAAAGTAGGAAAAATCTTTTGTGATTTCGATTTTTTTATATAAGTTTGAAATACAAAATATTATAATTTCTAAAAACATAATGATACCACAGAATTCCAGCCTGAATTCATAAATGTGTACAAGTCAGTGTTTTTTAAATTATAGTATTTTTTTTTGCTCAAAACTTACCTCTACAGCAAGTATTGTCTACTTGCATGAAAAATTTCAAAGAGATAATTCCTGATTTTATATTACATATGTAAAAAAGGGTCTAATAATTGTCCAATTCAATAAAAAATCGGATTTTTAAATTGTTAAGGTTATTGTTTATTAGTTGCGAATTTGCAGCTAAAATCAGTAAAACCTTTCGTTTTCTTATAGTCGAACTTTAAACCTTTATCTAATTCGAAAGAACTCTAAAATTTTAAAAATTATCTCATTCTGGAATTGATAAATTGTCTAATTAAATTTGTACTTTTGCCAAGTTTTTTACACAACTACTTACAAACAACAACAGAATGAATCAAACAAAATATATTTTTGTTACAGGAGGTGTGACCTCTTCATTAGGAAAAGGGATTATCGCGGCATCTTTGGCAAAATTGTTACAAGGAAGAGGATACCGCACTACAATTCAGAAATTTGATCCATATATTAACGTAGATCCGGGGACACTAAACCCGTATGAGCACGGAGAATGTTATGTGACAGATGATGGAGCTGAAACTGACTTAGACTTAGGACACTACGAGCGTTTCTTGAACGTTCCTACTTCTCAGGCTAATAACGTTACTACAGGAAGAGTTTATCTTTCGGTTATTGAAAAAGAAAGAAGAGGAGAATTTTTAGGAAAAACGGTTCAAGTTGTTCCTCATATCACAAACGAAATCAAAGACAGAATGCAATTGCTAGGTAAATCTGGCGATTATGATATTGTTATTACTGAAATTGGCGGTACAGTTGGTGATATTGAATCTCTACCTTATATAGAATCTGTTCGTCAACTAGTTTGGGAATTAGGTGAAAATAACGGAATCGTTATTCATTTGACATTAGTTCCTTATTTGGCTGCAGCAGGTGAATTAAAAACAAAACCAACACAACACTCTGTTAAAACTTTAATGGAGAGCGGTATTAAAGCCGATATTTTGGTTTGTAGAACTGAGCACGAATTGTCTCAGGAATTACGCCAGAAATTAGCTTTATTCTGTAATGTGAAGAAAGAAGCAGTTATTCAATCTATTGATGCTTCTACAATATATGAAGTTCCAAATTTAATGCTTGAAGAAGGATTAGATGTTGTAGCTTTAAAGAAATTAGATTTACCTAAAAAAGCATCTCCGGATCTTAAAAACTGGAACACTTTCTTAAAAAGATTAAAAAGTCCAAAACAAACTGTAAATATTGGTTTGGTTGGGAAATATGTAGAAATGCAAGATTGTTACAAATCTATTTTAGAGGCGTTCATTCATGCAGGAGCTGCAAACGAAACAAAAGTAAACGTAATTTCAATTCACTCAGAGCATATCAATGCTGAAAATGTGGAAGAAAAATTAGGTTCTTTAGACGGAGTTTTAGTTGCTCCAGGTTTTGGTGAAAGAGGTATTGAAGGAAAAATTGAAGCAGTTCGTTACGTTCGTGAAAACAATATTCCTTTCTTCGGAATTTGTTTAGGAATGCAAATGTCTGTTATCGAATATTCTAGAAATATTTTAGGTTATGCAGAAGCGAACTCAACAGAGATGAACGACAAAACGCCTCATCCGGTTGTGAGTTTAATGGAAGAGCAGAAAAATGTAACCGATAAAGGAGGAACAATGCGTTTAGGTGCTTGGAAATGTGATATTAAACCAGACACTTTAGCATACAAAATTTACGGAGAAAAAACTATTTCGGAGCGTCACCGTCACCGTTATGAGTACAACAATAAATATGCTGACGAATTGCAAAAAGCTGGTTTAAAAGCTTCTGGAGTTAATCCTGATACAGGATTAGTTGAAATTGTGGAGCTTGAAAATCACCCATTCTTCATTGGTGTACAATACCACCCAGAATACAAGAGTACTGTTGCTAATCCGCACCCTATTTTTGTGAACTTTGTGGCTGCTGCTGTAAATGCACATAAAAAATAATAATTATATTCTGTGAAGATGTAACATTTGAGTTAAACTCAGTACTAATAACCTTCAACGAATAACTTTTTTAAATTAATAATGGAAGAAAAAAAATTAGACCTCAATTCGATCATTGGTTTTGTGTTGATCTTTGGAATTTTGATTTGGATCATGTATCAAAATCAGCCTTCTGAAAAAGAAATTGCTGCTGAGAAAGCCAAGAAAGAATTAGTTGCTAAACAAGAAGCACAAGCAAAAGCAGATAAAGCTAAAGCTGTATCATTACCAGCTACAGCTGTAACTCCTGGAGATACAGTTCAATTGACTCAATTGCAAAAAACTTTAGGAGGATTTGCTTATTCTGCAACACTTCCTTCTGCAAAAGAAGCTTTTACTACAATCGAAAACGAAAAATTAAGATTAAAGATTGCTAATAAAGGTGGATATATTGTTGAAGCTACTTTAAAAGAATTCGAAAGATTAAAAAAAGGTTCTGGTCAATTAGTTGAGTTAATCAAAAACAACAACTCAAACTTAAATTTACAGCTTCTTACTACAGATAATAGGACATTAAATTCTAAAGATTTGTATTTCGAACCAACATTAGAAAAAATTGGTGCAGACCAAGTTCTTTCTATGCGTTTGAAAGCTGGAGCTAATGAATTTTTAGAATATAAATACATTTTAAAGCCAAACGATTATTTAGTTGGTTTTGATATTCGTTCTCAAGGTTTAAACAGAGTTTTAAATTCTGCTAAACCAGTTGATTTGCAATGGGATTTAAAAACATACAGAAACGAAAAAAGCGTTGCGTATGAAAACCGTTATGCACAAATTGATTTCAAATACGAAGAATCAAAATATAATAACGTAAGTTCACACGGACAAGGTAAAGAAGAAACACCGACAAAAGTGAGTTACGTAGCTTTCAAACAGCATTTCTTTACTACGATTTTATCTACAGAGAAACCTTTTGAAACTTCAAAATTACAATCTGACGATTTAGTTAAAGACGAAAAAATTGATACTGTTTTCACTAAACAGTTTAGAGCAAACTTGCCTTTAGCGTTTTCAAATGGAGAGATCGATTACAAAATGAATTTGTATATGGGTCCTGCAGATTACAAAACATTAAAAGCTTACGATAAAAACTTCGAAAAGATTATTCCATTAGGATGGGGAATCTTCGGATGGATTAACAAATGGATTTTCATTCCGTTATTCGGATTCTTAAGTTCAACAATCGGTTTATCATTAGGTATTGCGATTATTATCTTTACAATTATCATCAAATTGGCTATGTCGCCAATTACGTATAAATCATTCTTGTCTCAGGCTAAAATGAAAGTTTTAAGACCTGATATCGCTGAGTTGGGAGAGAAATTCAAAAAAGACCCAATGAAGAAACAGCAGGAAACAATGAAACTGTACAACAAAGCAGGTGTAAACCCAATGGCAGGATGTATTCCAGCATTGATTCAGTTGCCTTTCATGTACGCATCGTTCCAGTTTTTCCCTGCGGCATTTGAATTAAGACAAAAAAGTTTCCTTTGGGCAGACGATTTATCATCTTTTGACTCGATTGTAAAATTACCATTCAATATTCCGATGTATGGAGACCATATCAGTTTGTTCCCAATCTTGGCAGCAATTGCGATTTTCTTCTACATGAAAATGACTTCTGGAGACCAGCAAATGGCAGCTCCTCAACAAGAAGGTATGCCAGACATGGCAAAAATGATGAAAATCATGATTTATGTTTCACCATTAATGATGTTAATTTTCTTCAACAATTACGGTTCTGGGTTATCTTTATACAACTTCATCTCGAACTTAATTACAATCGGAATTATGTTTGTGATCAAGAATTACATAGTAGACAGTGATAAGATTCATGCTCAGATTCAAGAAAACAAACAAAGAGAGCCTAAGAAACCAAGCAAGTTCCAACAGCGTCTTCAAGAAGTGATGGAACAGCAAGAAGCGGCAAAAGCAGCTCAAGCAAACAAAAAGAAGAAATAATTCTCAATAAAAAAAATCTCGATTTATCGGGATTTTTTTATACCATTATACTTTATAATTAAGATTTTCGTTAAGCTTAAAAATAGAATTTACCATGATCTCAAAAAAAATCATACTTGGATTATTATTCCTAACAGCATTAGTTTCAAATGCCCAGACTGATATTAATAAAGTTGACGCAGCCGGAAAAAAAGACGGACTTTGGAAAGGAACTTATGCCGAGTCTAAACGCCCTCGATATGAAGGAACTTTTGATCATGGGAAAGAAACTGGTGTTTTTAAATTTTTTGATGATACAAAAAAAGGCGATGTTATAGCTACAAGAGATTTTAGTGCAAATGATGGAAGTTCTTATACTATTTTTTATGATCAGAATAAGAATAAAGTAAGCGAAGGTAAAGAAATCGGAAAAGCAAGAGATGGAGAATGGAAGTATTATCATAAAGCTTCTAAAGTTGTAATGTCTGTTGAAAATTATAAGAATGGGAAATTAGAAGGTTTGAAAACTATTTATTATCCAAATGCTCAAGTTGCAGAAGAGATGACTTATAAAAATGGTTTAAAAGAAGGACCATATAAAAAAATAGGGCAAGACGGAACGCTTTTAGAAGAATCTTATTTTAAAAATAACGAATACAATGGTGATGCTGTTTTTTATGATTCAGACAAATCGATTGCTTCTAAAGGTAAATTTGTAAATGGCAAAAAAGCAGGAATCTGGCAGTTTTACCAAAAAGGAAAATTGGTAAAAGAAGTAAATATGAGCGATCCTAAAAACACGAATAAAGCTTCTGAAAAAGGAGGAACGTCAAAAAAATAAGAATTTAAAATCTCAGAATTCATTGCTTAAAATAATAAAAGGTTAATTGTAAAATGTTTACATTTGATTAACCAATTATGCTAACCAATGGATTTAAATGAACTTTTAGGACGATTTGTACTGCTGTTTTGCTCAATTTTAGTTCTGTATTTTTTCTCCAACAGAAAAGATAATGCAACTATAAATCCGTTGATGGTTATTGTTGGGCTTTGCACTTTTTCGCTTTGTTATTTATTTACCAAAATCGAAATTGGAGTAGGAATTGGGTTTGGTCTCTTCGCTATTTTTTCAATTCTCCGATTTAGAACACAATCTTTTACTGTTAATGCAATCATTTTCCTTTTTGCAACCATTACGCTGTCTATTTTAGATATAATGTATCCGTTTGAAAAGATTGAATTACTGCTGTTTTTTCAAATCATTATCATTGGATTTTATGTCGCTGCTTCGATTATCGTCAATAAAAAAGCTTCAAAATACCTGAATTCTGTTGACGTGAAAATTCCGCTTGACGAAAACTTTTCTTTAAAACCAGAAATAATTAGAAAATCAATTCAAGATAAAATTAAAATTGAAGATTTTGATTTTAGAATTGTACTAATTAATACCGCAAATAGCGAAATAGATTTATTGGTTTTTTATTAATATCCTAACAGGTTTTTAAAACCTGTTAGGTATTGTCTGAAATCAAATGCAGATCATTTTGTTTATATCGTAAGATACCTAACAGGTTTTCAAACCTGTTAGGATAATAATAAGTATCTTTAATTAATCGTTGAACGGACGAACTTGTTTGATATATAAATCTCTTTTTTCGCCCATAATTTTAAACTCGATATCGACGGGATGAAATTGGTTTTTACGCCAATAGCGATACATTTTGGTCTCAATTTTTTTGCTGACATCATACAGATTGCTCATTTCTTTTCGGGTCAATAAAGGCTCGTTATTGTTTAAATTTGAATTGGAAGTATAATCGATATCAAAATCGGTTTCGTCTTTTCCGTCATTGAAATGATAGGCAACAAATTGTTCGCAGATTTCTCCTTTTTCGGGTTTTACAACAGAGTTTTCTCCTTTTTGAACATTAACCGTAATTCCAGGAAAGTTTTCTCTAAATATATTTTTGGTGATAATAACGCCATTTGCTAATTCGTCAGGAAACGAACGATGCACTAAAACGCCCATGGCAATATTTTGCTGGTCAATTCCAAAAAGTTCTCTTTCGTTATACGAAGCCTCATTCCATACGCTTGCCCAAACTTGTTTTATGGCTTTTTCAAAAGTTTTTATGGAATCGCCTAAAATTCCTGTTTTTGAATCATATAACCCAGCGCCATTAAAATCATCCAAATCTTCTGCGTTGGTAGAGGAACGAAATCTGAAATTTTTGAATTTCGCATCTTTAAAAGCAATATTCAATTTTGAAATTAATTCGGGATCAATAGGTTCTTTTTTGATAGCGTCTCTTATTTTCTTAAGCTGTTTATTGATCCAAATTGTAGAATCTTTTTTGGGAAAAGCTAAAAGTTCAGTAATTAATGGATAAATAGAAGCTTTTTGAATGTGTTGTGTATAAAAATAGAACGGAATAGCATGCGCATTTTCTGGAACTTTAAATGGGATTTCTTTTGAAATTGCAATTAAATACGCCATGTTTTGTGCTTTCGAGCCAATATAATTCACTCCCTTTTTTGGAATTTCAGATAAGTTGACCAAATCAGTTACAGAATTGTCGATAGTGAGTTTTTTCTTTTTTCCAGCAGATTTCACTGGAATTTTTTTAGTGGTTTCTTTGATGAAAAAAGTATCGACTTCTATTTTTAATTCTACTTTTTTTGAAAGCAGTTTTTTGATATTGTTATCTTTTTCAATATCGGTGTAAGCCATAATTGGAATCTTTCTATTTTTTCCTAAAAGAACCAAATGGCTTAAAGGTGTCTGAAGTTCGTTTACAATTATGCCTCGAACGTTTGGGAGAATATCAGGCGTTCCGTCTAAAATAACGATTTCATCAGAATTTGGTTTTACAGTTTCTAATTCTTTGATTTTATATTTTTTTAGAATTCCAACATTACTTCCTCGAACAACTTCCTGATATTTAATTTCGCCAAAAATATAATCTGATTTTATACAAGGAATTTTGAATTTTTGCTGTTGAAACCATTCCATCATTTCTGGATTATTCAAGTAAAATTTAAGCTTTTCGCCAATAAAAGTGGAACTTTTAACCATATTGAAGAAACGTTCAATCAATGGTAAAGGCATATGATCGGATGCTGCGAGTTCAAAAATCCATTTATCGGTTCCTTTAATGTGGTTTAAATTTCCGAGAAGGAAGTCTCTGTTTTTCTCCGTATTACTGTAATTTTCATTGTTAAAAACTTCAAGATCTTGACTGTAGCCCAAATAATTGACAACAAAATCGTAATGAAGCGGAATAACGCTGCTGTTGAAATAATACATTTTCTGTTTTCGAAGATCATAAATCACTTTTACAGATTCGATATTCGAAAATTTATCAGACAAAGGTTTTCCTCTAAATGCCTTATACGCTTCATAATTTGATAAAGAAGCGCTAAATCGCTGCGCGCTTAATGACGTTAAGGCGAGAAAGAAAAATAAGCTGTAAATGTATTTTCTCATAGGATAAAAATGCATGATTAAATGTACTTAAAAAAGTAATAAGTTTTATCTACCGCGAGATTGCTTAAACTAATGAAAACCATGCTAAAATTTTCTATTATTTGGCGTATATTTGCAACCTTAAAAAATTAAACATTTCAAAATGAAACGAGTAGTTGTTGGACTTTCAGGTGGAGTAGATTCTAGTGTTGCAGCATATTTATTGCAGCAGCAGGGATACGAAGTTATTGGCCTTTTTATGAAGAATTGGCACGATGATTCAGTTACTATTTCGAACGAATGTCCTTGGCTTGAAGACAGTAACGATGCTTTACTTGTTGCTGAAAAGCTCGGAATCCCGTTTCAAACAGTTGATTTGAGCGAAGAATACAAAGAGAAAATCGTTGACTATATGTTCAACGAATACGAAAAAGGGAGAACTCCAAATCCTGACGTGCTTTGTAACCGCGAAATCAAATTTGATGTGTTTATGAAAATCGCTTTAAGGCTTGGTGCAGATTATGTTGCAACTGGGCATTATTGTCAAAAAACTGAAATCGAAGTGGACGGAAAAACGGTGTATCAATTGATTGCCGGAAATGATGTAAACAAAGATCAATCGTATTTCTTATGCCAATTGTCGCAGGAACAATTGTCAAAAGCTCTATTTCCTATTGGAGCTTTAACAAAACCAGAAGTGCGAGAAATTGCGGCTGAAATGGAATTGGTTACTGCAGAAAAGAAAGATTCTCAAGGTTTGTGTTTTATTGGAAAAGTTCGTCTTCCAGAATTTTTACAGCAAAAACTACAGCCTAAAGAAGGTAAAATTGTTCAGGTTGATAAAAATGATCCGATTTACAATATTGAGAAATCGGCTGAACTTTCTTTGGAAGAAAGATTAAAGTTAGAATCTCAAAAACTAGACTATATTCCAACAATGGGAAAAGTGGTTGGAAAACACCAAGGAGCTCATTACTTTACAGTTGGGCAAAGAAAAGGTCTAAATGTTGGAGGAACAACAGAGCCTTTATTTGTAATTGCAACCGATGTAGAAACCAACACCATTTATACAGGTATGTCTAGCGAGCATCCAGGTTTATTCAAAAAAGCGCTTTTTGTTGGACAATCTGAAGTACATTGGGTTAGAGAAGATATGACACTAAAAGCAGGTGAAAAAATGGAAGTGATGGCAAGAATCCGTTACCGTCAGCCTTTGCAAAAAGCGGTTTTATATCAATTTGAAGACGGAATGTATGTGGAGTTTGAAGAGCCGCAGTCTGCTATTACAGAAGGACAATTTGTTGCTTGGTATTTAGAAAATGAATTAGTTGGTTCGGGAGTAATTTCTTAGCTTTATACTTTATTTGGGAGCAAATCCCATAAAGGTATAAATTGATGAGATATAACTTTACTTTTCTTTTATTACTTCTTTCGTTTACCGTATTTTCACAAGAAGATGCGTGGGTTTATTTTAATGGTAAGCCTAATGCACAAGCCTTTTATGACAATCCGCTAACAGAACTTTCTCAAAGAGCTTTGGATCGAAGAACGAACCAAAATATCACTTTGACTATTACTGATGCTCCTCTGGAAACTTCCTATGTAAATCAAATTACTTCAAGCACAGGAATTACGGTAAAAGCGCAGTCAAAATGGCTAAATGCACTTCATATTCAAGGAACTCAAGCTAATATTAATGCTTTAAAATCGTTAGCTTTTGTTTCTAGAATTGAATTTGCCGACAAAACTTTGAATACTACAGGAAAAAGAGTTTCAGAGACTTCGATAAGCCAAACACATGAACAGTTAAAAGCAACTATTGATTATTCGTATGGAAATTCTGCGAATCAAATTCAGATGCTAAACGGGCAAGTTCTGCATCAGCAGAATTATACAGGAGAAGGCAAAATTATTGCCGTTATGGACGGTGGTTTTCCTGGAGTAAATACTGCACAGCCATTTGAAAATCTTAGAAATAATAATAAAATTCTAGGCGGTTATGATTATACTACCAGAAATACCAATTTTTATACGGGCGATTCTCATGGAACTTCGGTGCTTTCAACAATGGGAGGTTTTAAAGCAAATTCGTTAGTTGGAACTGCTCCAAATGCATCTTATTACCTTTTTATTACAGAAATTCAAGCTCAAGAGATTCCGTTAGAAGAATCGCTGTGGGTTGAGGCTGCAGAAAAGGCAGATGCTTTAGGTGTTGATATCATAACGACTTCATTGGGATATTTTTTGGATAGAGATGAAATCAGGTACAATCATACTTATAGCGAGATGAACGGGATTACGACTTTTATTTCTCGTGGCGCAGAAATCGCATTTAGTAAAGGAATATTAGTTTTAGCTTCAGCGGGAAATGAAGGAAATCAGCCAGAAAAACACATTGGTTCGCCTGCAGATGCTGTTTCAGTATTGGCAATTGGTTCTGTTAATGCATCTAAAGTAAGAGCTGGCTCCAGTTCAATCGGGCCAAGTTACGATGGAAGAATAAAACCAGATGTTATGGCACAAGGGGTGTCGGCGGTAGTTTCTGATGCAAATGGAGTTATTGGAACAGCAAGTGGGACTTCATTTTCATGTCCGATAATGGCAGGAATGGCAGCTTCTTTATGGCAGGCATTTCCAAACAAAACCAATAAAGAAATCAGACAAATGATTTTGCAATCTGCTGATCGATATGTGAACCCTGATAATAATTACGGATACGGAATACCGAATTTTGGAGCAGCATTAAGTGTTGATAGTTTTATCGCAGAAGCTTCGTTTGCGGTATATCCAAATCCAGCAAAAAATGAAGTTTCTTTTTCTTTTTTAAATGAAAATAATACAGCATCTGTAACTATTTATTCGATATTGGGACAAAAATTAATAGAAGAAAAAATCAATAATTCAAATCCAGTTCTTTCCTTGCAATCGCTTCAAAGTGGATTGTACATTTATAGTTTTGATGCTGATAATCTGCATAAAACAGGGAAAATAATCAAGCAATAATTTTAATGAATAAAATCACCCAACTTTTCAATATAAAATACCCAATCATTCAAGGCGGAATGATCTGGAACAGCGGTTACAAATTGGCTTCAGCTGTAAGCAATGCTGGAGGTTTAGGACTTATTGGTGCGGGTTCTATGTATCCAGAAGTTTTAAGAGAGCACATTCAAAAATGTAAAAAAGCGACCGATAAGCCTTTTGGTGTCAATATTCCGATGTTATATCCAAACATTGAAGAGATTATGAATATTGTGGTCGATGAAGGCGTTAAAATCGTTTTCACTTCGGCAGGAAATCCAAAAACTTGGACTTCATTTTTGAAAGAAAAAGGCATTACAGTGGTTCATGTGGTTAGCAGTAGTGTTTTTGCTTTGAAAGCCCAAGATGCTGGTGTAGACGCTGTAGTTGCCGAAGGTTTTGAAGCGGGCGGTCATAACGGTCGTGAAGAAACGACTACTTTGACTTTGATTCCGATGGTTAAAGAAAAAATACAAATTCCTTTAATTGCTGCTGGTGGAATTGCTACAGGAAGAGGAATGCTTGCCGCTATAGTTTTGGGAGCAGATGGCGTTCAGGTTGGAAGCCGTTTTGCTGCTTCTGTAGAATCTTCTTCGCACAATAATTTTAAAGAAACTATAGTTAGTACTATAGAAGGAGGTACGCAATTGACATTGAAAGAATTAGCACCTGTGCGTTTGATAAAAAACAAGTTTTATCAGGATGTTCAGGATTTGTACCAAAAATGCCCGTCTAAAGAAGAATTGGTTCAGCTTCTAGGAAGAGCAAGAGCTAAAAGGGGAATGTTTGAAGGAGATTTGGAAGAGGGAGAGTTAGAAATTGGTCAAGTAGCAGGTCTGATTCACGAAATTTTACCGGTTGAAGAAATTATTCAACAAATGATAGCCGAATTTGAAACCGCATCCAAAGAAAAGACTACATTTGAGTTTTAATACCTGCAAGAAATATTTTATGAATTCTCTACGCACCTATATATTACTATTTTTTTTAGCTTTTGGATTGCAACAAGTTCAGAGTCAGACTTATCATTTTAAAACATCTGGATTTAGTGTTTTAGAAAAAAACGAAAGAGGAAAGTGGGGAGAATGGTCGAATCTTGATTTGGTCAATCTTTCGGTGGTTTTAGATACCAATAAGCATAGAATTGTTGTGTATTCGCAAGAAATCCAACTTTATAATATTTTGGATTATATCGAAAGAGAAGAAAATGATACCGATATTCTGTATTCTTTTATGTGTAAGGATAATGATGGGAGAGAGTGTAAATTATCAATCATAACCCGAAAAAAGCAGGATTATAGAAAACAGCTTTACATCAATTACGACGATCATATTATTGTGTATAATATTATTACTGTGTAAAAGTTTCTGAGATGTTAAGATTCTAAGTTTTTAAATAATAAACCCGACAGGTTTTTAAACCAGTCGGGTTTGCTATATAATCTTAGTATCTCAGAAACTTAGAAGCTTAGTATCTTAGAACCTCAATTCTCCACATCCTTAATAAACTCATCGTATTCTAAATAGAACATTTCTAGCGCGTGCATATTTTCGTTGAAAAAATCAAAAATAGCATCCCAAGTATTTTTATTGCTGAAACCAACGCCAGTTTTTTCAACCCAGATTCTGCTGATGGTTTTACCGCTTTCAAGAGTATAATTTTTTTCGAAAACCAAATCTTTGATGAATTCTTCTTCTAGAATGTTTTTTAAAGCTTCTAATTTTTCAAAATAAGCAATACGTTTTTCATCGCTTCGCTGTTCAATATCAATTAAAACCTGAGCCTTTTTATTGTCAACATAAAACTTAAAAGAGAAATCTTTAATTTTCGTATCATAAAGCACCCATTTACGAGGATATTTTTCGGCAAAAGCTACCCAAAATTCTCTTTTTATTCTTTGTGATTCTTCTTTACTGTACATTTTTTAGGCTTTAATAGCAGAAAACTTGTGGTACTGCGTTTTCTGGAGTATATTTATGTTTTATTTGAAAATACAAAAATAAGCTTTGATTATGAATTTTCAAGACTTTTTGAAATATGTTCCCAATATAATTCCAGTAGAGCTGCCAGCAGTAACTTCACATTTAAAAATGGCTCCAAAAGAGCGTATAGAGGGATTAAAAAATCTTGATATTGATGCACTAAACGCTAGAATGGCGGGGGTAATGATGCTGTTTTATCCCAAACAGGAAAAAACACATCTGGTTTTGATTGTTAGAAATGCTTATGACGGAGTTCATTCAGCTCAGATTGCATTTCCAGGCGGGAAGTATGAAAAGGAAGATTTAAATTTTGAAACTACAGCTCTTAGAGAAACCCATGAAGAGGTTGGAATTACGAGTGATAAAATAGACATTGTTAAACATTTCTCACCAATGTATATTCCGCCAAGCAACTTTTTGGTGCATCCGTTTTTAGGAATTGCCAAAGAAGAACTTTCTTTTTATCCCGATATAAGAGAAGTTGCCGGAATTATCGAACTGCCTTTATCTGTTTTTTTAAATGATGATATTATTATCGAAGCCAGATTATCAACTTCTTATGGAGCCAATATTTTAGTTCCCGCCTTTAATATTCAGAATCATGTTGTTTGGGGAGCCACGGCAATGATTTTGAGCGAATTGCGAGATGTCTTAAAAGAAGCGATGGAAAAATAAATTTGATAAGGTTTATTTAATGATTTGATATTCATTTGGATACCTCTTATTTCTAGAAATTGTTTTATAGTGTTGCTAAAAGAATAATTTTTGTATGTTTGCGACCTAACAAAAAAATAAGATAAATTAGTTATGGGATTGTTTAAACGAAATCCTTTTGGACATATATTATTCATCAAGAAATGGTTGATCCGAGTTCTAGGTGCCATGACTCATAAGAGATATAGAGGTTTTAATGAATTGCAGATTGAAGGATCTGAAATTATTAAAACGCTTCCAGATACTAATGTTTTATTTATTTCCAACCACCAAACTTATTTTGCAGACGTTGTAGCGATGTTTCATGTCTTTAATGCCAGTTTATCAGGACGTCAAGACACGATTAAGAATATTGGTTATTTGTGGCAGCCAAAAATGAATATTTATTATGTAGCGGCAAAAGAAACGATGCAGGCTGGTTTACTGCCAAGAATTTTGGCTTATGTAGGCGCCATTACAGTTGAGAGAACTTGGCGATCAAAAGGTGTTGATGTGACCGAAAAAAGAGAAGTGAATCCGAATGATACTGAAAACATCAGAATTGCACTTGAAGATGGTTGGGTTATTACTTTCCCGCAAGGAACGACAAAATCATTCAAACCCGTTCGTAAAGGAACTGCTCATATTATCAAACAGCACAAACCAATCGTTATTCCAATTGTAATTGATGGTTTCCGCAGATCATTCGATAAGAAAGGACTTCGAATGAAGAAAAAAGGAATTCTACAATCTTTCATCATCAAAGAACCTCTTGATATTGATTATGAAAATGATACTATCGAACAAATCGTAGAAAAAGTAGAATACGCAATCGAACAACATCCTTCATTTTTAAAAGTTATTCCAGCTGAAGAAATAAAAGCACAAGAAGAACTGAATAAAATGAGACGATGGGATTACTAGAAATTTTAGATTTCTGAGTAGATTGTAGATTTGTTTCAAGTTGAAAAAACTTAGAAACTTAGCATCTCAGAACCTTAGCAACTTTAAAAGTCAATCTTCTTCAACTCCTTATAATTCGCATATAATCGTCTTAAAAGCGTTCCGTAAATAATTCTGTAGAAACACCAGAACAATCCGAAGAAGCCTAATATCACAAGGAATAATATCCCGATTGTAACAAACATGGCTTTTCCGTTCATCGCTAATTTCTCTCTAAGAAATTCCATGTCTGGATTATAGACAAAAGCAATGAAGAAACTTAAAATTGCAGTAATTACAATCATTCCGAGATTATACCATACATAATATTGAACCGTTTTGCGGGTTCTTAAAATAGCACTCATTAATGATTTTGTGGCTATGGTGGTCGAAATTGTTTTGTAATTTTTATAGAAAATGTAAACAAAAATCAGTACGACAACATAATTAAAGTACGTTAGAAACTCTAAAGCGGTTACAATTTCAGGGTGATTCATTTTATGCAATACGTCGTCTGTATTGATGAATAAATTTGAAAATGTCCAAAACGAAATTTCCAAAATACTGATAATCAAAATCCATTTTACAATGGAAGATGACTTTCTGTGAATCATCTTATAGATTTCGTTTTCAGAAATTTGTTGAAAAGAATCAGAGTTCTTTTGCCAATCTTTTTTTAATAAATCCAGTTCTTTCATAATAATTTTTAAGGATTTAGTATTTTTTTAAGTTTCCCCTTAATTCTGTTCATTTTCACGCGCGCATTCACTTCGCTGATTCCTAAGGTTTCAGCTATTTCTTGATAATCTTTGTCTTCTAAATACATAAAAACTAATGCCTTTTCAATGTCATTCAATTGATAAACTGCTTTGTACATAAGTTTAATCTGTTCCTCTTCCTCATAATTGTAGTCAACATCTTTTACAAAATGCTGATGGTTTTCATAATCTACGGTCGAAATAGTTCTTTTGGTTTTGCGGTATAAGGTAATTGCTGTGTTTAAGGCAACACGATATGTCCAAGTCGAAAATTTACTGTCGCCTCTAAATTTTGGATAAGCTTTCCAAAGCTGAATGGTAATCTCTTGAAACAGGTCTTTATGAGCGTCTTCTCCAGCAGTATATAATCTACAAATCTTGTGGATTATATTCTGATTTGCCTGCAGCTGCGCAACAAATGACTGTTCTAGATTTTCGCTCATAATGTATTAGTAGTTATGAAATCATTTTTGTTACAGTTCAATGTATTTTTTTTTGCCACAGATTGAATAGATTTTAATGATTTCTATTTTTACGCTAAATGATTAAAGCGATTAGAAATCATTTTCAATCATTTAATCTGTAGCAAAAGAAATTATAATTCCCTTGTTTTGTAATAATTAATCATCAGATCAATAAACCTGCTGTAGCTTTCCATGCCATCTTTCTGGTTATTTGATTTCAGGAAATTATCGTATAAAAAATGAAAACCTTTGTCTATAAAAGTGTCGTATTTTTTCCAGAAATCTTGACTTTCCTGATAGTTTTTTAAAATTCCAGTATTTACTTGCTTCTTTAAAATTTCAAAAATTTTCTCGTTTTTAAATTTCCAGATTCCAAGGCAATAACGCAAAGCAAAACTGTATCCTGAATATTGAAAATACAAATTATCGTTTTTCACAGATGCCAAAACGCCAATAAAATTACATTCGTTTTCGCTCGCAAAACCTATCTGATGTGCCATTTCGTGAGAAGAGGTAAGAGGGAAAGAATACATTGGAAGTAAATTGTTTACTTGTGCCTCGTTTGTAAACGGATTAAGATAACCTCCAAATCCCATATAAGTTAAGGGAAGGCTGAATAATGATTTTTTAACGCTTAAAGTCTCGTACTTAAAATACGAATGTTCTCGAGCAAGATTATCATATCCGTTTATATTCATTTTAAAAACTTCTTCTTGGGAATAAGGAAGCTGAATTTTTTCGTTTTTATCTTTTGTGATTTTAAACTGAATTTCATTGGTTTTTATAATTAGTTTTTTGGTAAAGGCCAATAAATCTGCATCGCTATATTCTCTTTTAATATTCATTTTTTGAGAAAGGGGCTCACGATAATAATTGAAAGCCCAAAGCAGATGGAACAAAAAGTAATAAATAGAAATTTTGCCTACTATTTTTAAAAGATGATCTTTCCAGTCTGTTTTCCATGTCTTTCTGATTCTCCAAAACCAGCTGATCATAGAAATGATTAAGAGGCCATAAAAAAAGTCGCCAACAGAAAATGGAATTTTGCCTAAAAGCATTCTTGAAAAATGTGAAATCCTGATATATAAATTTTTGCTGTAGAAGCCCTCCACAAAATCTGGAAAGTAAACAAGAATTTTATAAAAAATAATTTGAACTATAAGAAATAAAGGTAAAATGTATTTTGATTTCACGGCGCAATTTTTAGATACGTAAATATAAATACAATTATTTATAACTAAAAAGAATAGTATTTTGGGGTTTTAATTTTAAAGCCGATAATTTGTGCTAATTCGTGCAATTCGTGGCAAAAAAAGCAATTAAACTTTGTAACTTTGAAGCTCTTAATTGTTAAACATCAAACAAAATATAATGAGTCAAGAAGTAAGAAATCTGGAACCAAAAGCACTTTGGAACAAATTCGCAGATTTAAACGAAGTTCCTCGTCCATCCAAGAAAGAAGAGCGTGTCATTGAGTTTATGAAAAACTTTGGAAACAGCTTAGGTTTAGAAACTTTCGAAGATGAAATTAGAAACGTAATCATCAGAAAACCGGCAACTCCAGGGATGGAAAATCGTAAACCAATCGTAATGCAGGGGCATTTAGATATGGTGCACCAAAAAAATGCAGATACAGTTTTTGATTTTGATACACAAGGAATCGACATGTATGTTGATGGTGACTGGGTTCGCGCACGCGGTACAACACTTGGAGCTGATAATGGGCTAGGAGTGGCGACTATTATGGCTATTCTTGAAAGCAAAGACATTCCGCATCCGGCAATCGAGGCATTGTTTACTGTTGACGAAGAAACAGGAATGACTGGCGCGTTAAACTTAAAAGGTGGGATTCTTCAAGGGAAGATTTTATTGAACTTGGATACAGAAGAAGATGATGAAATTGATATCGGATGTGCTGGTGGAATTGACGTAACAGCAACAAGAACGTATCACGAAGAAGAAGTTCCAGAAGGTTCTGTTGGGTATACCATTACAGTAAAAGGTTTGAATGGTGGACATTCAGGAATGGATATTCATAAAGGTTTAGGAAATGCAAATAAAATCATGAATCGTCTATTATTTGACGCATTTGAAAACTTTGGTTTGCAGATTGCTGAAATTAACGGAGGAAGTCTTAGAAATGCAATTCCAAGAGAAAGTGTTGCGAAAGTAATTATTTCTCAAATGTTTGATGAAGCTTACGTTTACGATATGCAGGAAATTATTTCTGATATTAAAGCTGAATATAAAACAACCGAACCAAACTTATCTATTGAAATCGTAAAAGGTGATTTGCCTGAAAAGGTAATGGACTTAGGAGTTCAAGAAGGAATTATCAGAGCGATTTATGCAGCTCAAAATGGAGTTTACAAAATGAGCGCTGATATGGCTGACTTAGTTGAAACTTCAAATAATATTGCTCGTGTTGTTATAAAAGACGGAGAAATCTTAGTTGGATGTTTAACGCGTTCTTCTGTAGAATCTTCAAAATTTGATTTGGCTAATTCACTACGTTCTGCTTTTGAATTGGTTGGATGCGAGGTAGAACTTACTGGTTCTTATCCAGGATGGACTCCAAATGTAAACTCTGAAATTTTAGAAGTTTTAAAAGAGATTTACGAAAAGCAAAATGGTGAACAGCCAAAAGTTGTAGCTTGCCACGCGGGTTTAGAATGCGGAATTTTAGGAACAAATTATCCTGATATGGATATGATTTCTTTTGGACCGACTATTCACGGAGCGCACTCTCCAGACGAAAGAGCAAGTATTTCATCTGCACAGAAGTATTGGAAATTTGTTCTTGAGATCTTAGAGAATATTCCAGTTAAATAAAATAGTTTTCAGTAGCAGTCTCAGTATTCAGTTCGTAGAACTGTTAAACTGAGACTGTCAACTGCGACTATAAAAAAATCCTCAATCTTAATTGAGGATTTTTTTTATGATAAAATATTATTAATTTCTTTTCAAAACTTTATACTGTTCGTAACAAGCGCTAATTGCATCCATAATCTGAAGATCATTTGCGGTTTGTATGAAAGAATCAGAATAGTTGCAGCGGTGCATAATTTCAGGGATTTCATCCTTGCTCACTCCTAATAGGACAGCGACCGTTTCGCGATCATATTTGGACTCCAAGAGCGTTCGTACGGTATCGTCTTTTTTCATTTCTTTAAGCTTCTTGAGCTCTTTACCATTTTTTCCGAAGAAATTATAGAGCATATCGGCGGGATTAAAAATCGATCCTAGAACTTTTCCAAAAGCATTTGGAGCATATTCTCCAGCTTCATAACCTTGCGTAAGTCCAGAAATGCTATAACGATAGTTTTCTTTTGTTGGAATTAATTTTGAATCTATTTCAAGATATCCTGTCAAAGAAAATGGAGCAATAACCACCTCTTCTAGGGCAATTGCTTTTTCTGTCAGCTGAATTCTAGTTACTTTATTCTTGATCCAGTCGTTTGTAACTCTGATTCTCAATGATTGAAATCCTAGAATAGAAAAGTGAAGCGTATCATTGACTTGCACGTCAATTTCAAAATACCCTTTTTCGTCAGATTTTGCACCACGCACTTTATTGGTGTTAATGATGTTTACGCCAGCAAGCGGTTGTTTGCTGTCGTCATTAATAACATAACCTGAAACTCTTTGTGGAACTGTTGGCTGCTGCGTATCTTGTGCAAAACCAATGTTAGCGAGAAGTGTAAAAAAGAAAATTGCGAAATATTTCATATCCTGATTTAAAGCTCTAAAAGTAGTAAATAGGGATTAAATATCTCGCAGTCTTAGAATTTAATTATAAGAAAATTAACAAAGGCTGAAGTATTGCCTTTTTAATGTTAAATAAAAAAAGACAGAGGAGGTTATATTGGATTACAAAAGTCATATAGTGACTTAAATTCTGGGAATAAAAAAATCCCAAATTCCATGTATGTTTGGAATTCGGGATTTTGTATTTTAAGAAATTGAAAAATTAATCTCTTCTTGATCTTCTTGGTCTTGAGCTATCTCCAAAGTTTTCAGAACGTCTTGGAGCTCTTTCTGAACCACCCTCACTTCTTGGAGCAGAGCTTCTGAAACCGCCTTCTCTTCTTGAAGATGAGTTTCTGTCGCCTCTGAAGCCTCCATCACGAGATCCGCCTTCGCGTGAACCTCCGTCTCTAGAAGAACTTCTGTCACTTCTAAAACCGCCTTCACGTCTTGGAGCGAAGTTTCCTTCTCTTCTTCCAGAATCACGTCTTCCGCCACGGTTGTTATGATCGCGTCTTCCTCCACCATCATTTTTAGAAATCTCAACATTGATACGACGACCTTCTAATTGAACGTTGTTTAAAACATCCATTACTTTGTCTGTATGCTGTGGATCAGTGTTAAAGAAAGAGAAACCTTCTTTTACATCTACTTTAAAGATATCATCACGACCTAAGTCTAATGTTTCTTTCAAGTAATCTTTTAATGACATCCAATCGAAATTGTCTCTAGAACCAATATTTACGAAATAACGAACTGCTCCATTATTACTGAATTCTCTTGGTTCAGAATCACCTCTTTCGCGTCTTTCACCACCAGAAACAGAGATATCTCTATTCTTTTTGTAGTAAGTGATGAAACGGTTGAATTCTACTGAAACCATTTTCTTGATCAACTCTTCTTTTGATAAATCTTCAAGAACATTGTTGATTGCTGGCAAATAGTTGTCAATTTCGTGATCAACCTCAGTATCTTTAATTTTGTTAGCTAAGTGCAATAACTGAATTTCGCAGATTTCAATTCCAGATGGAATAGTTTTTTCAACAAACTTTTGTTTGATGATTCTTTCGATAGAAGAAATTTTACGTAACTCGCTTTTTGTAACAATTACAATAGAAGTACCTAATTTTCCAGCTCTACCTGTACGTCCAGAACGGTGGTTGTAAGTTTCAATCTCGTCAGGCAATTGGTAGTTTACAACGTGAGTTACATTGTCAACATCAATACCACGTGCAGCAACGTCAGTAGCTACAAGCATCTGAATTTGTCTTCCACGGAACGATTTCATTACACCATCACGTTGCGCTTGAGATAAATCTCCGTGTAACGCAGCGGCGCTATAACCATCTTCAATTAACTTCTCTGCAATAGCTTGCGTGTCTCTTTTTGTACGACAGAAAACTACAGAGAAAATGTCTGGATTAGCATCAGCTAAACGTTTTAATGCTTCGTAACGATCACGAGCATTAACTAAATAAAATTCGTGAGAAACTGTAGATGAACCTGAGTTTTTAGTTCCTACAGTAATTTCTAATGGATCGCTCATGAATTGTTTTGCAATTCTAGCAACCTCTTGCGGCATAGTTGCAGAGAACAACCATGTGCTTTTTTCGTCTGGAGTATCTGATAAAATAGATACGATATCATCATAGAATCCCATGTTTAACATTTCGTCAGCCTCATCAAGAACACAGTAATCTATGTTTTTAATGTTTACTAAACCTCTGTTAATCATGTCTTGCATTCTTCCTGGAGTCGCCACAATGATTTGTGCACCTCTCTTTATTTCTCTTGCTTGTTCTGTTATACTAGCTCCTCCGTAAACTGCTACCACATTAATACCTTTTTCGTATTTTGAGTAGTTTTTAAGTTCGTTAGTAATCTGTAAACATAACTCGCGTGTTGGCGATAAAACTAATGCTTGTGTATTTCTGTTGTCGGCATCAATTTTTTGAATTAGCGGAAAACCGAAAGCTGCCGTTTTCCCTGTCCCTGTTTGAGCCAACGCAACCATATCCGTGTCTTTTTCCAATAATAGGGGAATCGCCTTTTCCTGTACCTCTGACGGATTTTCAAATCCTAGATCTAAAATCGCCTTCAGTAACGATTCATTCAATCCTAATTGTTCAAATTTATTCATATGTGTTTTAAAATAGGGTGCAAAATTACTGTTAATTATTCAGATAAACTAATGCAGTTTTAAGAATTATGTATTTGTTAAGAATTGATTATCAAAAAGTTACAATTTGATTAAAATAATTTTTTGCAAGAAATGCAGAAAATCGCCAAAAAACACGTCGTGAAATGTAAAATTTAGCCTCTAAAATGTTGTATTTTAAACAATTATTTTGTGGTGCTCAGAAAATCAATGAGTTGCTTAACGGCTTTTCCGCGGTGACCTATAGTGTTTTTAGTTGCTAAAGGCAGTTCGGCAAAGGTTTCATTAAAATTTTCTGGTTTAAAAATAGGATCGTAGCCAAAACCATTTGTTCCTGTTTTTGTTTGTGTAATTTCTCCTTTTGCAATTCCGGTAAACAAATATTGTTTTCCTTTTAAGTTTAAAGTAATAACGGTCTTGAACTGGGCGCTGCGATTTTCCTTATTTTTTAAAGCCTCCAAAAGCTTGTTCATGTTATCATCTGCATTTTTTTGCTCGCCCGCATAACGTGCAGAATAAACTCCAGGTTCGCCATTTAAAGCATTTACTTCTAGACCTGTATCATCTGCAAAACAATCGTAACCATATTTTTGAGTTACATAATCGGCTTTTAAAATGGCATTTCCTTCTATGGTGTCAGCTGTTTCAGGAATGTCTTCAAAACAATTAATATCTTCTAAACTTAATATTTTAATGCTTTCCGGAAGCATACTTTGAATTTCTGCAATTTTATTTTTGTTGTTTGATGCGAAAACGAGATTCATTGTTATAGTATTTTAAAAATGATTTTTCAATAATAAAGGTAAGTGAAATTCCAAACGTATAAGCAAGAATATCCGACCATAAAAATCCTTGACCTAAAACATATCTTCCAAAAAGCGTTTTTCTAAGGTCAATAATCCATTTGGCTCGATAAAGCTGTAAAAACTCAATTCCATAACAAATAAAAAGAGAAAATAGTATTACAAACCAAAACTTTTTTGATGGAAAGAAAATTCTAACTAAAAAGTAAATCATTACAGCGTAAAGAAAATCACCAATCCATAAAGGAATAAAAGGAATTTTTCTTGAAAGTATTCCGAAAACAATTATGCTTAGGAAGATTAGGAAATAGTTAATTCTTGTTTTGTTCAAGTTGAGAATGGGTTTTGGTTAAAGCAAATTTAGGCTAAATTTTTAAAAGAAATTAAGCCTCGTTTGTCATTCCGAGGAACGAGGAATCGCACTCGCAGATCGACAAAGATTGGCGAATTACTTTGCGGAATTCCTCGTGTGATTCCTCGTTCCTCGGAATGACAAACTAGACCGAATACTTTAGAATAAGGTAGTCAATAATCCATTTTTAGGTAACAAAAAATACAAAGCCTCTATAACGTCACTTTATTTTATAAATTTATCAGTTAATTAATTATCTATCAAAATAACCACATGAAGGCAAAATTTTTTACCCTGATTGCAGCTTTATTTCTTTTAGGAAATCAAAGCTATTCTCAAAAAGACAATTCGTTTAGTATTAAAAAGCAATTGGATTATTGCGCAGAACAAGCTTCTAAAACTTTAAAAGTGATTCCGAATGACGGAACTTCTCCCAGAACAGTTCCAAATGGAAGCAATGAATGGAAATTTGTTGGCTATAAAGATTGGACAAGCGGGTTCTGGCCTGGAGAATTGTGGTTTTTGTATGAAGCGACTAAAGATAAAAAATGGGAAAAAGAAGCTGATAAATTCAGTCGCTTTTTAACGCCACTTTCTACCAGCAAAGCAGGCGATCATGATTTAGGTTTTCAGGTTTTTAATAGTTTCGGAAACGGATACAGGTTGACTAAAAATCTGGAATACAAACAGATTATTTTAAGAACTGCAGATACATTGGCGACACTTTTTAATCCGAAAGTGGGAACAATCCAATCTTGGCCTCACAACAAAATGGGAGGACATAATACCATTATTGATAATATGATGAATTTGGAGCTTTTGTTTTGGGCTTCAAAAAATGGCGGAAATAAGAAACTTTATGATATTGCTGTAAAACATGCCGAAACCACAATGGCAAATCATTTTAGACCAGATAATACTTCGTATCACGTTATTATTTACGATTACGAAACAGGAAAAAAGATAAAAGGAAGAACCGCTCAAGGATATAGCGATGATAGTATGTGGGCGCGCGGTCAGGCTTGGGCTATTTATGGTTTCACAATGACGTATAGAGAAACAAAAGATGTTAAGTTTTTAGATTTCGCCCATAAATTAGCGCGTGTTTATTTGGATAAATTAACCACAGAAGATCTAGTTCCGTATTGGGATTTTAATGCGCCAAATATTCCTAATGAACCTCGAGATGCTTCGGCGGCTGCTATTGTTTCTTCTGCACTTTTAGAATTAAGTTCGTACACAAAAGACAAGAATTTGAAAGCGGAATATTTGGCAAAAGCTAAAAAGATGATTGTTTCACTTTCTGACAACTATCAGAGTCACGATGTAAATTCAGCATTTTTATTGCATTCAACAGGTCATAAACCTGCAAATAGTGAGATAGATTGTTCTATAAATTACGCAGATTATTACTATCTTGAGGCATTATTAAGACTTCAAAAATTAAAATAAAAAAATTATGCTAAAGAAAATAAACCAGATTGCCTTTGCAATAATGATGGTATTGATGCTTGTAAGCTGTAAAAATACCAAGCAGAAACTTCAAGAGTATGTTGTTACCTATAATAAAACTATTGCCCCGAGTTTTAGAGCCGATAATGTAACGCTTACCACAGCAAGAGGTTATATTAACGATGATAAAATAGAATTGCGATTTGAGACTGATTTAGAGCAAAATGAAGCTAATAAATCGGCATCTGTTATTTCTTTTCCAAAATTGATAAAAGTAATGATCGATAAGGACGAAATTCCGAGACAATTGATTGAGGAAGGAGTGAAGTTTGACGTTTATTTTCTAGCAGACGACAACACGGTTTTAGACAAAGAAACCTTAACAGGTGAATCACTTAAAGATTTTCTGAAATAATATTTTTGCACAAAACATATCATTTTGATTCTTACATATTAAAAGTCTCTTTAAAATTTATTTAAAGAGACTTTTTTGTGTTTAAGGCTAAAAGTTAAGTTTAAAAGAAATATTTTTATTCTTACAAATTGCATGGGTTTAAGGAGTCTAATCAGTTTGTTTACAAAGAATTGGAGGTTTGTTTTTTGTAATCGAGAGTTGGTTTTGTGTTATAAATTAATTATGTTTGAGTTAAAAAATAACTATTAAACCAAAAATTTATGAAAAAAATTACCCAAATCGCATTTGTGTTTGCATTTGCATTATTTTTAGTAAGCTGTAAAAATACCAAGCAGAAAATTCAAGAACATGTAAGTAATTATAATAATTCATCTTCTATAAAAGGAAGTGGAATTACGAGTACATCAGCAAAAGCTTTTCTTAATGACAATAAAATCGAAATCAGAATTGAAACTAATTTAGAAGAAAACGATGCGAATAAACTAGCCTACAAAGAATCTTTTCCAGACTTATTAAAAGAGATGATCAAGAACGATCAGATTTCTCCTTCTCTTATTGCTGAAGGTGTAAAGTTTGATGTGTATTTCTTGGCTTATAATAATGCTATTTTGGCACAGGAATTGGTGGATCAAGAAGAATTAGCGGTTTTAGAAGGAACTGCAAATGCAGGTAAAGAAACTGCAAAATTATAAACATAAACAAATTCTTAATATTCCGTTAGGAATATCTCATTGGTAGAAAAAAAATGGTATTGTTTTGCATAGTGTCCTGTAGGGACACCTGTTTTTTATGTTGAATATATGTATTGTTAATCAAACGTTCCTACGGAACGTACGCATAACAACAATTCAAATTTAATTCTACCAATGAGACATTCCTACGGAATGAATTTCGGTTGTTTGATTGCCTTATTTCAAATAAACAAAAAGCCTCTTCAATTTTGAAGAGGCTTTTCTATTTATGAGAACTGAGTAACGTTTTTCAAGTTGTCTGGAAAATAAAGTTCCGATAAGTTCGTAAATTCATCACCACGCATAAAGATATTGATGTCAACATCTGCAAATGAGGTTTTTCCAGCCGCAGCCAAAAGTTCGTTTGCAGCATGAAGCGTATTTTTATGAAAATGGTAAACTCTTTCAGATTTATCGGTAACAACCAAACCTTTCATCAGCATTTTATTCTGAGTTGCAACTCCAGTTGGGCATTCGTTATTATGACAACGTAAAGCTTGAATGCATCCAAGAGAAAACATAAATCCTCTGGCGCTATTGCACATATCAGCACCCAACGCAATCGCATGTAGAATAGAATAACCAGAAATGATTTTTCCGCTTCCGATAATACGCATTTTATCGCGAATCCCTAAACGAACTAAAGTTTTGTTTACGAAAATCAACGCTGGCTCAAAAGGCATTCCGACACCATCTGCAAATTCAAGTGGAGCAGCTCCAGTTCCTCCTTCAGCGCCATCAACGGTAATGAAATCTGGGTAAGTATCTTCATTAATCATTTCTTGGCAGATAGCTTCAAACTCAGCTGTATTTCCAATGCATAATTTAAATCCAATCGGTTTTCCATTAGATAGATCACGTAATTGTTTAATAAATCGTATTAACCCTTTTGAGTCAGAAAAAGCATGATGTCCAGGAGGAGAAAGAATCATTGTATGTGGTACAACGCCTCTAATTTTAGCAATCTGCTCTGTATTTTTTTTCGCAGGAAGAACACCACCATGACCTGGTTTTGCTCCTTGAGAAAGCTTGATTTCAATCATTTTCACATTTGGAAGATTGGCTTTTTCTTTGAAATTTTCTGGGCTGAAATTCCCTTCTGCATCGCGGCATCCAAAATATCCAGTTCCAATTTGCCAAGTGATATCTCCGCCGCCTTCAAGATGAAATTCAGTTAATCCGCCTTCTCCTGTATTTTGATAGAAATTCCCTTTTTTTGCTCCAATATTAATGGCGCGAACTGCATGTTCACTCAACGAACCAAAACTCATTGCCGAAACATTAAATAAAGAGGCAGAATAAGGCTGTTTGCAATCTTTTCCGCCAACGAGTACACGAGGCAGTTCTTCGTTTACTTTTGCAGGAAAAATAGAATGTTTGATTCCTTCGTAATTTTCTGTATTTAAGTTTAATTGCGTTCCAAACGGAGTGCTCGAATCAATATTTTTGGCTCTTTGGTATACTAAAGAACGTTGGTTTCTTGAAAAGGGTTTTCCGTCTGTAGATCTTTCAATAAAATACTGCTGAATCTCAGGCGCAATCATTTCAAATAAATATCTGAAATAGCCCAGAACCGGAAAGTTCCTTAAAATAGCATGTTTTTCTTGAGATGCGTTGTAAATACCCACAATTAGCAAAATTGGGATAATAATAACGAGTAAATAACCTCGTCCTGTGTAATAGTAAATTGCTGCAACAATTAGAAACAATAAGAATCCGTAAATAAAGAATTTCTTTCTCATGTTTTTAAAAAATTAGATAGGTAATAAATGCGATAATTAGTTGAATCTTAAACGTACATATACGTGTTTGATTCCTTTTTTGTCTGACTCTCTTTCGTCAATTTCCAGAATATCAGTTAATGATTTAAGCATTGGCGTCAGTTTTGAATAACCATAATTTCGAGGGTCAAATTCAGGTTTTTTCTTCACGATTAAATTGCCGACATCCCCTAGAAATGCCCAGCCATCATCATCTTCAATATCTTCAATTGTAGATTCAATAAGTTCAATAGTTTGTTTGTCAATTTTATGAAGTGCTTTTTCAGCAGGTTTTTCAACTGGTTTTTTGGTATCGGCAGCAACTGTTTTTGGTTTTTTCTTTTGAGTTGCACCATCCAAAACTTCAATATAAATAAATCGGTCGCAGGCAACAATAAAAGAGTTTGGCGTTTTCTTTTCTCCAATTCCAATTACTTTCATTCCCGATTCGCGAAGTCTCACAGCAAGTCTTGTAAAATCGCTGTCGCTCGAAACAATACAGAAACCATCTAGTTTTCCAGAATAAAGCAAATCCATTGCGTCGATAATCAGAGCCGAATCTGATGAGTTTTTCCCGACCGTATAACTATATTGTTGAATAGGAGTAATGGCATGTTCCAATAAAACGCCCTTCCAGCCATTTGCATTAGGTTTTGTCCAGTCGGCATAAATCCTTTTCGTGGTTGGCGTTCCTAGTTTCGCAATTTCTTCCATCATGCCTTTTACGTTGCTATATGGCACATTGTCTGCATCAATAAGGACTGCCAGTTTTAAATCTTTTGAATTGCTTAAAGGCATTTGTTAAATATTTAAAATTTAATACTCTCAAAGTTAAAATTAAAATTGGTTTTTATAAGAATTGAATGATGAATATGTGTTGTTATTGATACTAATTAGTTTCATTATAAATAATATCTAAAGGCTAAAAAAATAATTAAAGATAAATTTGTCTTTTATTTAAAACCTCTCTATATTTGTATGGAATTAATAAAGGATGTATGTTTTCAAAAGCATGTGAGTACGGAATAAGAGCTTCAATATTTATTGCAACCAAATCGTCTAAAGGAATTAGGGTTGGAATAAAAGACGTAGCAAAAGAAATTGATTCGCCAGAACCATTTACAGCCAAGATTATGCAGATTTTAACCAAAAGTGGCATAATTCATTCGACAAAAGGAGTAGGGGGCGGATTTGAAGTTTCGCCAGAAGCCTCAAAAAAAATAAAACTAATTCAGATTGTGGATGCGATTGATGGAAACAAAATATACAGCGGTTGTGGCATCGGATTAAAGGAATGCTCAGAAGAACATCCTTGCCCGGTTCACCACGAGTTTAAGAAGATTAGAGGGCTGCTGTTAGAAATGCTTAAAAGTACAACTTTAGAACAGTTAGCTTCTGATGTAAAATCGGGAGATTTCTTTCTCAAAGCAACAAATACGAACAATTAATATTATTAAATATCTTAAAAATGAATACAAAAACCAAAATTTCAGTATTAATCCTAATGGGATTTTTAGCAGTTACTTCTTGCGGTAAAAAAGAAACAACTCCAGCTGAACCAACAGAGGCAACTGAGACATCTACTGAAGGCGAACAAGCTCCAGCAGCTGCAGCCACAGAGGAAAATGTTTTAGTTATTGAAGGAAATGACCAAATGCAGTTTAATGTAAATGAATTGAAAGCTGTTGCTGGAAAACCAATCAAATTGACTTTGAAACACGTTGGTAAAATCCCGAAAGAAGCAATGGGACACAATTTAGTGATTTTGCAAGAGGGAACAGACCAAGCTGCTTTTGCTTTAAAAGCTAATGATGCTAAAGCAACTGATTATATTCCAGAATCTGAAAAAGCTTCTATTATCGCACATACTAAATTAATTGGCGGTGGAGAAGAAGATACAATCGAGTTTACAATTGATAAAAAAGGATCATACCCATTTATTTGTTCTTTCCCTGGACACGTAGCCATGATGAAAGGCGTATTAATTGTTGAGTAAATAATTAAAAGCTCCAAAAGCCGTAAATGGATTTGGAGTTTTTTTTAAAACCAATAAAAGATAAAATTGTCTTTTATTAAATAAAAAAAGAATGAAAAGAGAAAAAAAATTATGGTTGGTTTTTGCCTTAGTTATGAGCATTTCATTTGCAGTGCTGGGGTATTATGGTTATGAGATTTATCAGCAGGCACCGCCTGTTCCAAAAGAAATTGTAACCGATTCTGGAAAAATGGTTTTTAGCGAAAGCGAAATTAAGGACGGACAAAATATCTGGCAAAGTATAGGTGGCCAGGAAGTGGGATCTATCTGGGGACACGGCGCTTATGTGGCCCCAGACTGGACCGCGGATTGGTTGCATAGAGAAGCCGTTTTTATATTGGACATTTATGCCAAGAAAGATTTTAATCAAAAATATGATGAATTGGATGCCGAAAAACAATCGGCTTTAAAGATTCGTCTTCAGAAAGATTTAAGAACCAATCGATATGATGCGGCAACGGGAGTGCTTACCATTTCTGAAAATCGTTTGGCTGCGATTGAGCATTTAAGCGAATATTACAAAGGTCTTTTTACAAATGATCCGCAATTTGATAAACTGAGAGAAGAATATGCCATTCCGAAAAACTCGATTACAGATGTCGAAAGAATGCATAAAATGAATGCCTTTTTCTTCTGGGCAACATGGGCAACAGTTACCAATCGCCCTGATGGAGATATTTCCTATACACACAACTGGCCGTCAGATGAATTGGTTGGAAATACCGCCACAACAGAACTTTTAGCTTGGTCTGGAGTCAGTATTATTTTATTGATTTTAAGCGTTGGAATCTTAGTTTTCTATCATGCAAAATCGGGTGAAGAAGAAGAATTTCCGCTTCCAAAAGAAGATCCGCTGATTAAGCAGGGAAAAACAAAATCTATGGGATTGGTTACCAAATATTTCTGGATTGTAAGCTTGTTGATGGTTTTACAAATGGTTTTCGGAATTATTACGGCGCATTATGGAGTAGAAGGGCATGGTTTATACGGAATTCCAATTGATAAAATCTTGCCGTATGCAGTAACCCGTACATGGCACACACAATTGGCAATTTTCTGGATTGCAACAGCTTGGCTAGCAACAGGATTATACATTGCTCCGGCAGTTTCTGGTAAAGATCCTAAATTTCAGTGTTTTGGTATTAATTTTCTGTTTATTGCTTTGCTAATTATTGTTTTAGGCTCAATGGCTGGACAATGGTTTGGAGTAATGCAGAAATTAAATTTAGTGCAAAATTTCTGGTTCGGACATCAAGGTTACGAATATGTAGATTTAGGCCGTTTCTGGCAGATTTTCCTTTTGGTGGGATTGTTTTTATGGTTGGCTTTAATGATTCGTCCGTTACTTCCCGTTTTAAAGAAAAAAACAGAAGAGAAAAACCTGATCATTTTGTTCTTAGTTTCTTGTACTGCAATTGCCATGTTCTACGGAGCAGGATTAATGTGGGGAAGACAAACCAATTTAGCCATTGCTGAATATTGGAGATGGTGGGTAGTTCACCTTTGGGTTGAAGGTTTCTTCGAAGTATTTGCAACAGTTGTAATTGCGTTTTTGTTTGTTCGTTTAGGATTATTAAAAACCAAAACAGCGACTTTAAATGTGCTTTTTGCGACGATTATTTTCATGTCTGGAGGTATTTTAGGAACATTCCACCACTTGTATTTCTCAGGAACGCCAACAGCAATTATGGCTTTAGGAGCAACATTTAGTGCTTTAGAAGTGGTTCCGCTAACATTAATAGGGTTTGAAGCGTATCAAAACTATAAAATCTCAAAATCTACACAATGGATTGCCGATTACAAATGGCCGATTTACTTTATGATTTCGGTAGCATTTTGGAATTTCCTCGGAGCAGGAATCTTCGGATTCATTATTAATCCGCCTATCGCATTGTATTATGTTCAGGGATTAAATACAACGCCTTTGCACGGACATACCGCTTTATTTGGAGTGTACGGAATGCTGGGAATTGGTCTGGTATTATTCGTACTAAGAAGTTTATACCGAAATGTAAGCTGGAATACTAAACTGCTTAAAATCACTTTCTGGTCTTTAAATATTGGATTGTTCTTAATGGCAATCTTGAGTTTATTGCCAATTGGCGTTTGGCAGGCAATTGAAAGTATCAATCACGGAATGTGGTATGCTCGTTCATCAGAATTAATGCAGCAACCAACAATGATTACTTTAAAATGGCTTCGTGCTATTGGAGATTCAATTTTCGGAATCGGTTTCATAACTATGGCTTGGTTTGTATTTGAGCTGACGTTAAAAAACAAAAAAAATTAAACACAAAATTTAAAATTGATTATCATGGAAAATTTAAAAAACAAAACTATAGGATCGTTTGTAGCTGAAGATTTTAGAACAGCTGCAGTTTTTTCAAAATATAGAATAGATTTTTGCTGCAAAGGAAACCGAACAGTAACCGAAGTATGCGAAAAACAAAATATTGATGCAGATGCTTTATTGGAAAATGTGCTGCAAGTTGTACAATCAGAAAATAATGGAAGTATTGATTTCAATTCATGGCCATTGGATTTATTGGCAGATTATATTGAGAAAACACATCACCGTTATGTTGAAGAAAAAACGAATGTTTTACTTCCGTTTTTAGATAAATTATGCAAAGTTCATGGAGTAAATCATCCAGAATTATTTAAGATTAATGAACTGTTTATTGGCTGTGCAGGAGAATTATCTCAACACATGAAAAAAGAAGAATTGGTTTTATTTCCATTTGTAAAAAGAATGGTGAAAACGAAAGATACAGACGGAATTTTACATCAGCCATCTTTCGGAACCGTTTCCAATCCGATTGCGATGATGATGCACGAACATGACAATGAAGGGGAACGCTTTAGAGAAATTGCCGAACTGACCAATAATTACACTCCGCCAGCAGATGCCTGTACAACTTACAGGGTAACTTTTGCGATGCTGAAAGAGTTTGAAGCAGATTTGCACAAACATATTCATTTGGAAAACAATATTTTATTTCCAAAAGCTGTGACTTTAGAAAAAGACTTTGTAGAAGTAGAATAAAGGTTAATTTTAATAGTGGAAAAAGCACCGATAGAATATCTAAGTATGATAATTATCGGTGTTTTTTATTTTTTAAGAAATGTTATTTTTAGCTACTGATCTTTATGGCAACTTTTGTCATTTCGAGGAACGAGAAATCACACTCGGAAATCGACAAAGATTGGAGAAATACTTTACGGAATTTCTAGTGTGATCCTTCCTTCGTCAGGATGACAAGATTGTGCAGAAAAAATAAAATCTATGTTTCTATGTGTTTAAATAAAAATATAATCTATGAATTCTCAAAAAGCTTGGATACTGTGCTGTTTTTTTAATTTTCTGATTGCTTGTGTCTTCGGATTATTAATGCGGTTGATGTATCTGTTTCCTTTAGATTTTCTAAACTATAGTTTTCTGCTTCATGCACATTCGCATGTTGCTATGTTGGGCTGGGTTTATTTGATTGTTTATGTCTTGATTGTTCATTTTTTTATTCCGAAAGATAAAAGCCAGAAGCCAATTTATAACCGTCTTTTTTGGCTGACAGAGTTTTCGGTTGTCGGAATGATGATTGCTTTTCCGATTCAAGGCTATGCTTTGTTTTCGATTGTTTTTTCGACCATGCATATTTTGCTGAGTTATGGTTTTTGCTGTTTGGTTTGGAAAGATTGTTCGAGGGATAAATCTCCATCGCAGAGACTTTTTTTGGTTTCGGTTCTATTTATGGTTTTATCTACTTGCGGCGTCTGGTGCCTTGGTCCAGCTGTGAGTACATTAGGAAAACAAAGCGCTTTTTATCAGATTGCAATTCAGTTTTTTCTGCATTTTCAGTTTAATGGCTGGTTTATATTGGCAATTCTAGCTTTGTTTTTAAAGCAATTTCAAGATAAAATAGATGAGGTAAAGTTTAAAAAGTTTTACTTTTTGATTATTGTTTCTACACTTTTAACTGTTTGTTTTCCTGTGCGATGGTTTGTCGAAGATGATATTTTGAGTTATATCAATGTTTTGGGAGTTTTAATTCAGTTTATGGCTTTTATTTATTTCTATAAAATGCTGAAACCACAAATCAGTGATTTCAAAAACACATTAAATAAAACGACTAAAATAGTTTACGGTTTGGCTTTGTGTTCTTTCTTTCTAAAAGTAGGTATCCAATTATTGACTATTTTTCCAAATCTTGCTGAGGTTTCGCATCAAATCAGAAATTTTGTGATTGGCTTTATTCATTTAACCACTTTGGGAATCATAACAGGATTTTTATTTGGAATTTTACTTCAGAATAAAATGCTTTCTCCTGATTCTTCAATATTGAAAATAGGAGTGAAGTGTTTTATTTTAGGATATATTTTGACAGAAGTTTTATTGTTTCTGCAAGGCTGGTTTTTCTTTTTTGGAGAAGGAACTCTTCCAGGATATTTTCAAAGTATTTTGATATTGAGTATTCTTTTGGTTTTGGGATTAGTTTTAATGATGAGTTCAATAATCAAACGAAAATCATATTGTGATAGTAAGTAAGTTCCCGCGAACGGCATATTTATAGCAGAGGGATGAGATATTGTAAAGCTTCGGAGAAGCGAAATATTTATAGAAAACGTTTGACAAAGATAAAAAGCTCCAGCGGAGCGATATATTTATACAATCATATTAGGATTATAATTTGTTAACCTGATAAATATTTTGCTCCGCTGGAGATCTCTATGTAGATGATTTAGATTTTTCTATAAATATTTCGCTTCTCCGAAGCTTAACTGGGCTTCTTATATAAATAAAAAACAAGAGCCGATTTTATCATAAACCTGCTCTTGTTTCCTTACTAATTAACCTATTTAAATATCTATATTTTTGCTGCTTCTTGATTTATGGTTTCAATTGTTTTTTCATTATTTACACCTAAACCTTCCTGCTGAAAAACCAATTCTCCTTCTGGATTAAAAACACTAATAATATTAGAGTGCGAAAAATCTATTGGAGAAATTTGTTTGTAATTGACAGCCAAAACTGCCGCAAATTCTCTTGTGTTTTCTTCAGATGAACGAAGGAAAATCCAAGGATCTTGATTCATTTTATTTTCAATTGAAAACGCTTTTAATCTTTGCGGAGTATCTGTTTTAGGGTCAATACTTACCAAAATCAATTTTACATGCTGTTTTGTTTTTTTCTCCAGTTTCGATTCAATATCGCGCATATCGGCTACTAATCTTGGGCATGCAGCTTTACAGCTTGTGTAAATCATTACCATCACGAGAACATTTCCTCTGAGTGATTTTAATTCAATATCCTTTCCATCTTGAGTTGTCCATTTTGAAGGAAGATTGTAAATTGATAAATCGCTGATTTCTTTATTTGTTTCTGCCTTAACCTCTTTTTTATCAGATTCTTTACAGCTGTAAAAAGAGAATAGGAGAAGTAAAGCAATTGCTATTTTTTTCATTGTAAACTAATTTTAAATTAGATTTTCGGTTTTGTTGTGCTGGCACATCTAAAGCCAAGATTTCTTGTAGAATATTGTGCTTTTAAACTTCCGCGAAAAGCGTAACGCATAAAAGCCGCATAATCCATTAAATCGGATGCATTTACAGAAGCGCTTCCGCAGAAAAGATTTTTGTCTGTGCTTTTGTCTTTTCTAGATTCTCCTGATAAAAAGATACTGTTGAAATCAGAAGTCCATTCCCAGACCAAACCGTGCATGTCGTAAACTCCCCAGTAATTTTTGAAAGTTTTTCCAATTTCATTTTCATACGTTCTTGATTTCTCATACCAAGACAAAATGTATTCGTTGAATTCTTTTTTGGTTCGTGCGTCAATTTTTTTGGTATCAGCCATTGCCACATATTCCCATTCGTCCATTGTTGCCAAACGTTTTCCTTGACATTCGCAGTATTTTTTTGCAGCAAACCAAGAAACACTTGTTACGGGCGATTTTGGTTTTGCATTTCCAAAATCAAAATCATTCTTCCAATAAGAGAGATAACTTTTGTCAGCAAAAATCCCTTTAATCTTTGATTTTTGATAAGAAGGATTCTTTTTGACAAATTCTAAAAATTCACTATTCGTAACGGGATAAATGTCTATGTAAAACGATTTTACAGTGACGGGTTTTTGAGAAACAGCTCCATAAAGAGGGACATAAGATCCCTCTTTTATGAAAGCCATTCCTTTTTCCTGAGCCTTCATGACACTAAACACAGAGAAAAAGATAGTTAGTATGAAAATGTATTTTTTCATGCTGAATGTTTGCTGTTTATCTTAATGCTTTTACCATTTCAGGAGTAACTTCGGTTTTATTATTTCCCCAACTGTTGTAAATGTAGGTTAGTACATTTGCAATTTCATCATCAGATAAATTCTGAGCTGGCATTACATTGTTGTATTTTTTACCGTTTACGGTTACTTCTCCAGTTAAACCATGAAGGATTGTTTTAATTGCACGTTTAGAATCAGCATTCAAATAGTCTGATTTTGCTAAAGGAGGGAAAGTGCTAGGAATTCCTTGTCCTTCAGATTGATGGCAAGCAAAACAAGTTGTTCCAAAAATTTCTTTTCCAATTTTAACTTTTTCTTCAACAGTACGTTTTGGAGCTACTGTTTTAGCAGCTGTAGCACCTGGCATTTTTTGGATTGTTCCGCCTTCAGGCAGATAAATACCTTCCTGAATAGTTCCAGAGTAAATATTTTTGTTTTCTTTTCCTTCAACTTTTAGCATTCCTAAAGCGCCTTTATTAAATGCTCTAAAAATAGAGTGATCAACCAAAATAAAAGTTCCTGGAGTTTCAACTTTAAAATCTACAATTGCAGCGCCACCAGCAGGAATTAAAGTCGTTTGAACATTTTTATTGATAGTACTTCCGCCTTCAACATGCACATTGTCAAATATTTCTCCAATAACGTGGAAAGAAGAAACCAAGTTTGGTCCGCCATTTCCAACAAACAAACGAACGGTTTCACCTACTTTTGCTGTCAATTCATTTCCATTTGTTAAAGACCCCACTTTTCCATTAAATACAACATAATCAGGAGTTTCTTTTACGGCTTTATTCATGTCAAAGGGCTGAAGACCTTTTGCTCCATATTCACCTTGAGTGTAAAAATCACCCTGCATTACGTAATACTCTTTATCAACAGGAGGAAGTCCGCCTTCTGGTTCAACCAAAATTAATCCGTACATACCATTTGCAATGTGCATTCCCACAGGAGCTGTTGCACAGTGGTAAACGTACAATCCAGGATTGATTACTTTAAAACTAAATACTTTTTCATGTCCAGGCGCTACAAGAGAAGAAGTTGCTCCACCACCTGGGCCCGTTACGGCATGCAAATCAATATTGTGAGGAAGTTTATTATCAGGATGGTTTTTTAAATGAAATTCAACTTCGTCACCAACACGAGTTCTAATAAAACTTCCCGGAACAGAACCTCCAAATGTCCAATACGTATATTTTACGCCATCAGTCATTGTACCTTCTTGTTCTTTAATTTCCATGTTTAATTTCAGTTTCATGGCTGTTCTGTTTCCAACTGGTTTCGGAACGTGCGGAGGAGATGTAAGTTCAGCATCCATTTCGCCTTCAGTCATAATGTCTGCATAATTTTTGGCTTCATCTTTTTTGCAACTGCCCAAAAGAAAAATTATAAAAAATGAACATATCAGCATGTTCATTTTAATCCAAATTTTGTTATTCTTTTCCATAATTACTTGGTTTTGTTTTCATTTAAATATGGATCAAAAATAAAAGACTATTTTGTCTTTTATTATGATAAAAATCATGTTTGCTGATAATTTTGATTGAGGCTTAAATAGAACTTAATAGGATGTTTTAAGTTAAATCTCACAAAAGAGATTCTGTTGATTATTTTTAAATAAAAATAATTGAGTCTCTTCATTTTAAATTAATAATGATTATTTTTGCTCGCTGATTAAGTAAAAAAAATTACTACATATAATTATGGTAAAAGATTTATTCGAAAGAATTCAGGACAATAAAGGACCTTTAGGAAAATGGGCTTCTCAAGCAGAAGGCTATTATGTTTTCCCAAAGTTAGAAGGAGAGTTGGGTCCTAGAATGCAATTTCACGGAAAAAATATTTTAAACTGGAGTTTAAATGATTATTTAGGTCTAGCTAATCATCCGGAGGTTCGTCAAGCAGATACAGATGCGGCAATTCAGTTTGGTGCAGCATATCCGATGGGAGCTCGTATGATGTCTGGACACACTACGTACCACGAACAATTAGAAAATGAATTGGCTGAATTCGTAATGAAAGAGTCTGCTTATTTATTGAATTTTGGTTACCAAGGAATGGTTTCTATCATTGACGCTTTGGTTACTAAAAATGATATTATCGTTTATGACGTAGATTCACATGCTTGTATCATTGATGGTGTTCGTTTACACATGGGTAAACGTTTCACATACAAACACAATGATCTTGAAAGTATGGAGAAAAACTTGCAGCGTGCTACTAAAATGGCAGAAGAAACAGGAGGAGGTATTTTATTTATTACTGAAGGTGTTTTCGGAATGCGTGGACAGCAAGGAAAATTAAAAGAAATTGCTGAATTAAAGAAAAAATACAATTTTAGATTATTAGTAGACGATGCTCACGGTTTTGGTACTTTAGGTAAAACAGGTGCTGGAGCAGGTGAGGAGCAAGGAGTTCAAGATCAGATTGATGTTTATTTCTCTACTTTTGCAAAATCTATGGCTAATATTGGTGCTTTCGTAGCGGCTGATAAAACGGTTATCGATTATTTGAAATACAACTTACGTTCTCAAATGTTTGCAAAAGCATTGCCAATGATTCAAACAATTGGTTCTTTGAAACGTTTAGAATTATTGCGTAAATCTTCTGCAATTAAAGATAAACTTTGGGAAAACGTAAATGCATTGCAAAACGGTCTTAAAGAAAAAGGATTTAATATTGGAGATACAAACACTTGTATTACACCAGTTTACTTAGAAGGAAGTATCCCTGAAGCAATGGTAATGGTAAATGATTTAAGAGAAAACTACGGTATTTTCCTTTCTATTGTTGTTTATCCAGTTATTCCAAAAGGAATTATCTTATTAAGAATGATTCCAACGGCTTCTCATACATTAGAAGATATCAACGAAACGTTAACAGCTTTCGAAGCAATCCGCGAGAAACTGACTAATGGAACTTATAAAGAAATTGCAGAACGTACTACAGTTGACGTTTCGTAAGGACTTGAAAAAATAAACTTTCCCACATGGGAATTATGTAAAAAATCCATTCTTTTTAAGAATGGATTTTTTTTTTATTTGAGGTAATTTTATTTCATAATCAACAAAATAAAAAAAAAAGACAAGTATGAAAAAAGTTATTACCATAACAGCTATCATTCTAATAGTTTTCACTTCCTGTAAAAAAGAAACTACTACAACTGAGCCAGTGCAAATTACGCCAAATCCGCCAAAAGAAGCTGAAATTGCTGAACCTGCCGGAGATCAGTGTTATGCTTGGAAATCTAATGGAAGTGTTATCGAGATGAGTTTTAATGTTAATTCTCATCAAGAAGTAAACGGAAAACTAAGCTATAATTTGGTTGGAAAAGATAAAAATGAGGGAACTTTAATAGGAAATATGAAAGGCGATACTTTAATTGCTGATTATACGTTTAATTCTGAAGGTGTTTCGTCTGTTAGGGAAGTTGCTTTTCTGCAAAAAGACGGAACTTTTATTGAAGGATATGGCGATGTTGTAGATGCAAATAATAAAGTTTCTTTTAAAGATAAAACAAAACTGAAATTTGATGCAAAAAATACTTTAACAAAAGTAGATTGTAAAGTAGAGTAATGATGTGTTTTATAAAGTGAAAAATCCATTCGTTTGGGGGCGAATGGATTTTTTTATGGTGATAACTGTATCGAAAAATACTTAAAGATTCTTCAAATAAGTCTTTCTCTGACAGTGAATAATGGGATCAAAATTTTTCCAAAGTAAATGAATAGCATTATTTTCTAATAATTCTGGAGTTCTAATGCAAGTTTGAATTCCTTTGGCAGAAAACGTTTTGTAATATTCGTCAAAAATAATAGCGGTTACACCTTTATTCTGATATTCAGGATGAACTCCGATGAGGTAAAAAACAACATCTTTACTGTGTTTTTTAGCCTTTAATAATTGCAGAAAACCAAATGGAAATAATTTACCTCTTATTTTTTGCAAAGCTTCCACAAAACTTGGCATTACAATACTAAAAGCTACCAGATTATCATCTTTATCAACCACAAATTTGATGTATTCTGGATTAATGAAGCTGATGTATTTCTTTTTAAAATATTCTTTTTGCACATCAGAAATGGCTACAAACGAAGCTAGTTTTTCATAAGATTCATTAAACAAGTCAAACATTTTGTCTACGTGAGGCATAATGTCTTTTGTTTTGGTAAAATTAAGTGCTTTTAGTCCGTAACGTTTCTTGATTAACTCTTGTGCTTTCTGGAAGAATTCTGGTTTAACATTAGAAAAAGGAAATATACTTTCAATATATTGTTTTTCAACTTGGAAGCCCAACTCTTCAAAATGTCTAACATAATATTCATGATTGTACCAAGTAATCATGGTTCCAACCTGATCAAAACCTTCAGTAAGAACTCCAACTTTATCTAAGTTTGAGAATCCCATTGGTCCTTCAGCATGCTCTAAGTTGTGTTTTCTTCCTAATTCATACACTTTTTCAAGCAGTGCTTTCGTAACTTCAATATCATCAATTACATCAAACCAACCGAAACGCACTTTTCTTTTATGCTGATTGTTGACTTCAGACCAATTGATAATAGCAGTTATGCGGCCAACAATTTTATTGTCTCTGTATGCTAAATAAAAGTAAGCTTCGGCATTATCAAACGCAGGATTTTTTGTTTTGTCAAAAGATTCCAATTCATCTGAAATAATTGGTGGTACCCAATATGGATTGTCTTTATACAATGAAAAAGGAAATTTGATATATTCGGTTAATTCTTTCTTGCTTTTGGCTTCTTTAATTGTAATCATTAGATGGTATTAAGAGTCCTTAAAAAGGATCTAGTTATTTATGTTTATTCGTATTTTGCTTTACGTTTTCTTTCTCTTTCCTGATAATCTATTGGTTTCTCATTGTCTGGATTCTTTTTTGCTCTTGCTGCAGCTTTGTCTTCTATTTGTTTTTCTTTGTACCATCCATCATAACGCCATGATACTCCAACTCCGCCATATAAAATAGAAGGCGTATTCTTAAAGTTAGTGCTTATAGAAGCATCAACCTGCAAGTTAGAAGAAAGGAGGTAAGCAGCACCTGTACGTAGAATTGAATCGCTGTAAAAGTCACTCTTATAGCCTTGATTTTCAAGAAAACCAGACCAACGGTCATTAAATCCGTGCGTCAAAGTTAATACATATCCGTAACTTGGATAGTCTGTACCGATATAATCTGCAATAATATTTGTGACAAAAACCCAAGATCCGCCTCCAAGAAGGTTTTGGGTAATAATCGAAACCTTAGGAGAAATGGCTCCATCTGCAGAAAAATAATAAGGATTGTCAGCACCAACAAAATTAGCTCCAGCAAAAACCGAAACTGCAGGAATCAGCTCTCGCCATTGAAAATTTCGATTGGCTTTGTAACTGTAAATGTTTACTTCTCTTTTGTAATTTTTATACGGATCGTAAATAAGATATTTAGCTCCTAAAACTGTTTGTCTAAAATTGTTCTTTTTGTAGCTAGTGTACGGAGTATCAAAACTTTCTGCTTGATATTGTAAATCAGCAATAAATTCTAATTGTTCTAGAAAAGCACCAAATCTAATGGTTAAATCTGTTCCAAATCCGCTGGCATCATAATCTAATAAGTCGTGTTTTTCTTTAATGCCATAAACGCCAAATTCGGCTTGAATTACAGATTTTCCGACAGCGTAGGCTGACATCGTTTCGCCAGGGCGGTTGGAATTAATAACGTCGGTATATTGCGCAAAAAATAGTTGTGGAATAAAAAAAAGTACCGGGGCAAGTAAGTTTTTAATTTGGAACATATAATTTTTTTTGGATTAAAAAATAATAACGCATTTCAAATGTACATATTTTATTATTTATTTAAGATTCATATTTTATTTTTAAACAACGGATTTATTAATTTTGGAAAAAAATTATAGAGTTATGCAGGAAGCATCATTTTCAGGTTTAAGATTCATTATTGGGCTAATTGCCTTTTATTATATCATGAAATTTTTGGCTAGAATCTTTTTGCCAGTCTTGGTTAAAAAAGCAGTAGAAAATGCCAGCGAAAATTTTCAGAGACAGCAACAGCAATACAATCAATATAATCAAGGTAACACTTGGCAAAACACAAATACTAATAAAGACGAAATAATTGTTAATACTGCCAATGCTAAAAACCCGCGCGAAACCAAAAAAGTGGGAGAGTATGTTGATTACGAAGAAATAGATTAGATTTGTGTCCTGAAAATTTAGGATTCATTTTAACCCAAACTAGCCAAAATTGAAAATAGTAAATAAGTTCTATCCGCATGCCCTTGTTATCTTGGGCTTTATTTTTGTTTCATTAATTTATTTTTATCCAGTTCTTCAAGGAAAACAAATTTTCCAGTCTGATATTGCTCAATACACCGGAATGGCAAAAGAGCAAAATGACTTTAGAGCTATGGAAAATGCTGAGCCTTATTGGACAAACTCTGCTTTTGGAGGTATGCCAACGTATCAGCTTGGAGCAAATTATCCGAATGATTTTATTGGTAAAGTGGATGACGTTTTGCGTTTTCTTCCGCGTCCTGCAGATTACTTATTTTTATATTTTCTTGGTTTTTATGGCTTACTATTGGTTTTAAAAACAGATCCATTGAAAGCCTTTATTGGCTCAATTGCGTTTGGTTTTTCAACCTATATGATCATTATTTTAGGTGTTGGACATAATGCAAAAGCACACGCCATTGCTTATATGCCTTTGGTAATTGCTGGATTTATACTCGTCTTTCAGAAAAAATACATTAAGGGAGGTCTGCTCACCATGTTTGCGGTGGCATTAGAAATTAGTGCCAATCACTTCCAGATGACCTATTATTTATTGATTTTCTTATTGATACTTACTGGTTATTATGCTTTTAATTATATCAAAGAAAAAGACTTTAAAGGACTTTTAATTTCTTGCGGAGTCTTATTAGTTGCTGGAATTTTTGCATTGGGTGCGAATGCTGGTAATTTAATGGCAACAAATGAATATGCTAAATATAGTATTAGAGATAAAAGCGAGTTGACTTTTAATCCGGATGGATCTAAAAATGAAACCACTGCATCTATGACTACAGACTATATTACAGAATATAGTTATGGTATTGCCGAGAGTTTAAATTTAATTGCTCCTAGAATTTTTGGAGGTTCAAGCCATGAAAATGTGGGTACAGACAGCCGTATGTATGCATTTATGGTTGAACAAGGAGTTCCAGCTTCTCAAGCTCAAGATTTTGTTTCGGGAATGCCTACTTATTGGGGAGATCAGCCAATAGTTTCTGCGCCTGCTTATATTGGAGCTGTAGTTTTCTTTTTAGCAGTTTTAGCTTTATTTATTGACGAAAGAAAAATTAAATATGTTTTCCTTACTGGAGCACTTTTCACTTTGGTGCTTTCTTGGGGTAAAAACTTCTCATTATTGACAGACTTTTTTATTGAATATGTTCCGCTTTACGATAAATTTAGAGCTGTATCTTCAATTCAGGTTATTCTAGAATTATGTTTCCCTGTTTTAGCTGTTATGGGATTACAATCATTTTTTAAAGCTAAAGATGAACCAAAATTACAGCAGAAAGCATTAGTGCAGACAGGAGTTTTTGGTTTAGGAATTCTTGTTATTTTACTAATAGCAAAAAGCTTCTTTCATTTTACAGGAACAAGCGATCAATATTTCTTAGAAAGCTACGGACCAGGTTTTGTAGATGCTTTAAAAGAAGACAGAATGACGATGTATTATGCAGATTTATTGAGATCTGGATTTTTAATTGTAGTTACTTTTGTCGTATTATGGATGTTTGTTAAAAACAAATTTTCTCAGACTACAACTTTAATTGTAGTTGGAATCGTAATGATTTTTGATTTGTTCTTTGTGGATAAAAAATATGTTTCTGCTAAAGATTTTGTTAGTCCAGTTCAGATTGCGGCACCTTTCCAAGAAACACAAGCAGATGCTCAGATATTAAAAGATACTTCAGTTTACCGTGTATTTGATCTTCAGGGACAATTGCAAGGAAGATCTTCTTATTTCCATAAAACAATTGGAGGATACAGTGCGGTAAGACCAAGAAGAATGCAACAATTATACGATTATCAAATTGCTAAAAATAATTTGGAAGTACTTAATATGTTGAATGTTAAGTATGTTATTCAAGTGGATAAAGATGGAAATCAGATTCCGAGCGTTAATCCAGATGCAAACGGAAATGCTTGGTTTGTAGAATCGGTAAAACTGGTAAACAAGCCAGACGATGTAATGAAAGCTTTGAACACTTTGGATACTAAAAAAGTAGCGGTTTTCAATGTTCACGAACATGAAAGCAAGTTCCAAAATGCAAGATTGAAGAAAGCTTTTGATACAACAGGAACTATTAAAGTTGTTACATATAAGCCAAATTATATCAAATACAAGTCAGAAAATAAAGGAGATGGTTTAGCTGTTTTCTCTGAAATGTATTATAAAAATGGTTGGAACGCTTATATTGACGGCAAACTAACAGATCATTTCCCAGTTGATTATGTTTTAAGAGCAATGGAAGTTCCTGCTGGAAAACACACTATTGAATTTAAATTTGAACCTCAGATTATTAAAACTGGAGGAACAATTACTTTAATAAGTTCAATTGGAATGTTGTTGCTTTTGGTTGGGGGAGTTTATTTTGAAAGTAAAAATTCTAATAAGAAAGAAGAAGTCTAAAACTTCAATATTTTAAATTTCCGCTTTAAAAAATATTAATCTCATTTTCCTTGGAACAAAAAAAACTTTTAATAATTACCTATTACTTTCCGCCTGCGGGTGGGCCAGGGGTACAACGTTGGCTGAAATTTGTAAAATATCTTCCTGAATTTGATGTTCAGCCCATAGTTTACGTTCCGGAAAACCCGACTTATCCAATTGTAGATGAAGGTTTGGTAAGCGAAATATCAGATAAAGTAATTGTTTTAAAGAATAAAATTTGGGAGCCTTATCAATTGGCTTCCATTTTTTCAAAAAATAAAACCAAGAAAATCAGTTCTGGGATTTTTCCGCAAAAGAAAAAGCAAACCTTTTTGGATAAGACATTTCTTTGGGTTCGCGGAAATCTTTTTATTCCAGATGCTCGCGTATTTTGGGTAAAACCATCAGTTTCTTATTTAGAAAAATACATTCAAGAAAACAATATTGATACAATTGTAACTTCTGGACCGCCTCATAGTTTGCATTTAATCGGATTAGAATTACAGCAGAAATTAAAAGTAAAATGGTTTGCCGATTTTCGCGATCCTTGGACAACGATTGGATATCATAAAGCACTCCGTTTGTCTTCTTATGCAGAAAAAAAACATAAAAATTTAGAGTATAAAGTTCTTAATTCAGCAGACGAAATCATTGTAACCAGCAAAACCACTAAAACTGAATTTGAGGCGATTACCAATAAGCCAATTACAGTAATTACAAATGGTTATGATGTTGAAACTGTCGAAAAACAGACTTTAGATACTAAATTTACTTTAGCTCATATTGGTTCTTTTTTATCTGATAGAAATCCGCCGTTTTTATGGGAAGTTTTGGTTGAATTGCTGCAAGAAATTCTAGAATTTAAATCTCATTTAGAAATAAAACTAATTGGAGCTGTAAGTCAAGAAATTTTAGATGCTATTCAAGAACATCAATTAAATGACTATTTAAACTTAGTGGGTTACGTTTCGCACAAAGAAGCTGTGGCGCACCAAAGAAAATCTCAGGTATTGCTTCTAATCGAAATTAATTCTGAAGATACAAAAAGCATCATTCCAGGAAAATTATTCGAATATATGGTCTCAAACCGTCCAATAATTGCCATTGGACCTCAAGGTTCTGACTTTGCCGATATCGTTACGCAGACCAATACAGGAGTATTTTTTGATTATTCTGAAAAAGCGAAATTAAAAAGTGTAATTTTGGACTTTTTTAATCAGTTTTTGGAAGGGAAATTGCAGTCGCATGGGATTGGTTTACAGCAATATTCAAGAAAAAATCTAACCAAACAATTAGCACAGCTGATTAAAGGATAATCATTTAAAAATCACATACAATCTAAACTCAAAAAATGGGTATTGTCTTAAATCAGTCTTTTAAAAACACTATAATTACATACATTGGTTTTGGTATCGGAGCCATTAATACATTATATCTTTATCCCGTTTTTCTTGGGGCAACTTATTACGCATTAACCAATTACATTACTTCTGCTGCAAATGTAATTATGCCTTTGTTTGCGATTGGAATGCAGAATACGCTTGTAAAATTTTATTCGCAGTATAAAACAGAAGAAGAAAGAGAGCAGTTTTTGTCATTTACAGCGCTCTTTCCAATTTTAATGTGTATTCCGTTAGGACTTATCGGAATCTTCTTCTACGACGATATAACTGATTTTGTTTCTAAAGAAAATCCAGTTGTTCGTGAATTCATGCTTCTTATTCCGTTTATCGGAATCTGTATGGCTTATTTTGAAATTTTTTACGCTTGGGCGCGAGTGCATATGCATTCCGTTTTCGGAAATTTTATCAAAGAAGTTGGTTTAAGACTGCTTTCTACATTTGCTTTAATTGGATTGTATTTCAATTGGATTTCGCTGGTTGGATTTGTGTACATAACAGCAGGGATTTATTTTTTCGCATTTCTGATTACAATGTTTTATGCATTCTATATCAAAAAGCCAAATTTTCAGATTACAATACCTGAGAATGTAAAAGCAGTAATGGAATATACTTTTTATATTATTCTTTCAGGAAGTGTTGCCAATTTGCTTCTGGATGGCGATAAACTAATGCTGAATCAGTACATGAAGATTGAGAATATTGCTTATTATTCTGTGGCGACTTATATTGCTTTGGTTATTTCGGTTCCAAGCCGTGCCATGCATCAAATCGTGTATCCAATTACCGCCAAATTAATGCACGAAAATAAGCATGATGAATTGAATCAGCTGTACAAGAAAACGTCTATTAACTTGCAGATTGTAGGCGGATTTGTAATGTTGTGCATTTTTGTGAATATTAGACAATTATATGAGTTAGTTCCAAAGGAATACAGTGGCGGTATTGCGGTCGTATTTATGATTGGGCTTTCTAAATATTTTGACTTGATTTTAGGAAATAACAATGCCATTATTTTTAATACCAAATATTACCGAATGGTATTATATTTAGGATTGATGCTGGTGGTTTTAACTGTGATTTTAAACATGCTGTTTATTCCTGATTTTGGAATTATGGGTTCAGCATTTGCAACACTTTTGTCTATTACGTTATACAGTTTGGCAAAATTACTTTTTGTAGTTAAGAAGCTCGATTTGTATCCTTTTACCAAACAGACGATCCATTCAATGCTTCTAACATTTGCATTGTTTTTACTGTTTTATTTCTGGGAATTTCCATTTTTTCAATTAATCAGCATTGCTCTGAAATCGATATTAGTAACTATTGTATATCTGTATCTGAATTATAAGTTCAAGATATCTCCAGATATTAATAATGTTATAGATTCTATTTTTAAAAAGATAGGGATTAAAATTTAATTCTGAGTCGTAGGAAAAATGTAAATAATTTAAAATCGTAGCTTTTTTGTTTTTATATTTGTTAGAAAGGATAACTAATTTATTTCTAATTGAATATGAGGATAAAAGTACTTAGGTTATTAGCTTTATTTTTTGTTTTATTTGCTTTTTCAGTAAACGCCCAGACTAAGAATCTGAAGACTTCTGATAAAGAACAGAAAAATGTAGAAATAAAAGGTTATCCAGTAGCTCCTTTTAAAGACACACTTTTTTTAGTTTACCACAATGTGGGGTCTTTTTCTGCAAAAGAACGAGCAGAATACATTGCCAATAAAATTAAAAGGCTTTATAATGAATCTTTTTTTGAAAAAGATTCTATTAAAATTGTGCCTTCAGATGTTTCAATGGATATTGTTTACCAAAACGATTTTGTTATCATGTCTGTTTTGGATGCTGATGCAAAGGCGGAAAATAGTTCTGTAAGCGCAATTGCTAATCGTAATTTATCTAAAATTAAAAGCGCGATACTATATCAGAATGAAAATTACTCGCAATTGCCAAAACGAATTGGTTATACCGCTTTATTAGTTGTTATAATCGGTTTTGTTTTATTTTTAGTCGGTAAGATTTTCAATCTCATTAAAAATTACATTGTCAAGAATAAAGCGAGATACTTTAAAGGATTTAATTACAATACGATTAAAATATTATCTCCAGAAAAACAATTGGTTTTGTTTCTTCGCTTTTTTGGTTTCATAAAAATAATAACGCTGGTTTTAATAGTTTACTTATCGCTTCCAGTTTTATTCAGCATCTTTCCGGCTACTAAAGATTACACTACAATGTTGCTTAGATGGATTTTAACGCCAGCTAAATCTGCTTTAATGGGATTTGTTGGGTTTTTGCCGAGCTTGTTTACTATCATTGTAATTGTTATCATTTTTAAATATTCACTCAAAGTAATTAAGTTTTTCTTTGATGAAATAAAATCAGAAAATATAAAAATTGACGGATTCTACAGCGATTGGGCGCTGCCAACATTCAATGTAATAAGATTATTGATGTACGCCTTCATGCTAGTGGTTATTTTTCCATATCTGCCTGGTTCGGATTCACCTATTTTTAAAGGAGTTTCAGTGTTTGTCGGGGTTCTTTTTTCATTGGGATCTTCCAATGCTATTGCTAATATGGTTGCTGGATTGGTCATTACGTATATGCGTCCGTTTAAAATTGGCGATTATATAAAAATTGGAGATGTTAGCGGTGAAGTCATCGAAAAAACAGGTTTGGTAACTAGAATTAGAACTCCGAAGTTCGAAGACATTACGATTCCAAATGCGACAGTATTATCAAGTACTTCTACCAATTATTCTGCAAATACAAAACATTCTACAAGCGGATTATTAATTCATACTACGGTGACAATTGGATATGATGTTCCTTGGAAAGATATTCACGCAGCTTTGATTGATGCAGCTTTAAAAACAGATATGACAGAAAAAGAGCCTAAACCATTTGTGCTTCAAACCAGTTTAGACGATTTTTATGTTTCGTATCAAATCAATGTTTATACAAAAGAACCGACAAAACAGCCACGAATTTATTCCTCGCTGCATCAGAATATTCAAGATTCTTTTAATGTTGCTGGTATCGAGATCATGTCGCCTCATTACAGCGCTTTACGAGATGGAAACACCACAACGATTCCGCCAAATTACTTAAAAGAAGATTATGAATCTCCTGTTTTTAATATTAAGAACAAAGGTTAAATAATTGATAACGAGTGATTAAATTTAAAACTTTAACACTTGAATACTTTGTAATTAATTGAATAAAAATTAACTTTATCATGAATGTTTAGCATTTGTTTGCTCAAATAGCAGTTTTTTTTCTAACAAAACGATTAAATGTAGGTGTTTTTTTATTTTTTAGAATTAACTATTTTTGCAGGAAATTACGAATAAAAGTGTAACCAGAATTAATTGTAGATTAGTAATTATGAAGTACAATCATCTCAGCCATGAACAAAGCATGCAAGTATTTTCTAATATGATATCAAACAAAGTTCATAATGGATTTACTTTAGAAGAAAGAAACGATGAATTGCTTTTTGCAGTTTTATCTAAAGGAGGAAAAGTGGTTAACCACAGTTTAAATTTTTTGATTTTTTGTTTAACTCTAGGTTTATGGTCATTTGCTTGGCTATATCTAACCTTTGAGGCTTCAAAACAGAAAAAGATTTTAGTAGCTATTGACGAAGACGGTCTTCCATTTGAGGAAAGATGTTTGGTGGCTTAGAACATTAAAAAAGAAAAATAAATACAAAGCCATAAATACAGTTTAATCAATTGTATTTATGGCTTTGTTATTAAAAAACGAGGCAATTGCTTATAATTTGTCTTTTAAATAAACTCCCGTTACAGATTCTTTTACTTTAACAATATCTTCTGGAGTTCCAGATGCCAGCAAATGACCGCCATTTTCTCCACCTTCAGGACCTAAATCAAGTATCCAATCGGCACATTTAATTAAATCTAGATTATGTTCGATTACAATTATCGAATGTCCTTTTTCTATTAAAGCATCAAACGAAGCCAAAAGTTTTTTAATATCATGAAAGTGAAGACCAGTTGTAGGTTCGTCAAAAACAAACAAAGCTTTGTCTTTTGTAGCGCCTTTTACGAGAAAAGAAGCCAATTTAATACGCTGTGCTTCTCCACCAGAAAGCGTAGAAGAAGATTGCCCTAATTGAACATATCCTAAACCAACATCTTGTAAAGGTTGTAATTTTTGAGTGATTTTAGACTGTTTATTTTTTTCGAAAAAAGCAATCGCATCGTCAATCGTCATCGTAAGAATATCATTGATATTTTGATTGTCAAAAGTAACTTCTAAAATTTCTTTTTTAAATCGTTTTCCTCCACAAGTTTCACAAGGCAGTGAAACATCGGCCATGAAAACCATTTCGACATTTATAGAGCCTTCTCCTTTACAAGTTTCGCATCGACCTCCGTCAACATTAAAAGAGAAATGTTTGGCCTGATAACCTCTTATTTTTGATAATTTTTCTTTGGCATACAAATCACGAATATCGTCATACGCTTTAATGTACGTTACAGGGTTTGATCTAGAGCTTCTTCCAATCGGATTTTGGTCTACATATTCAATATGCTTAATTTGAGAAAATGATCCTGAAATCTCAGAAAATTGTCCTGCTTTTTCGGCAGCGCTTTCTAGTTTTTTCTGAACAGCAGGAAACAAAATTTTCTTAATTAAAGTACTTTTTCCGCTTCCAGAAACACCTGTAACAACCGTTAGAACATCTAAAGGAAAAGTAACATTAATATTTTTTAAGTTGTTTTCGCGTGCGCCGATTATATCAATATGATTTTTGTATTTTCTTCTTTTCTTCGGAACAGTAATTTCTAAATCGCCATTTAAATATTTAGCTGTCAGAGAATCTGATTTCAAAATTTCATCATAAGTTCCCTGAGCAACCAGTTTTCCTCCAAAAGTTCCAGCTTCTGGGCCAATGTCAATAATCATATCGGCAGCTTTCATGATATCTTCATCATGCTCAACCACAATTACCGTATTGCCAAGATCACGAAGAGAAAGCAATACTTTAATTAACCTTTCAGAATCTTTAGGATGCAGACCAATACTTGGTTCGTCGAGAATATACATTGAGCCAACCAAGCTGCTTCCAAGAGAAGTAGCTAAGTTAATTCGCTGAGATTCTCCTCCAGAAAGAGTTGCAGAATTTCTATTTAGAGTAAGGTAATCTAAGCCAACTTCAGATAAAAAAGACAAACGATTATTAATTTCAATCATTAATCGTTTTGCAATTTGCTGTTCGTATTGGTTTAATTCAATGTTCTTGAAGAAAGTAACCAAATGTTTGATTGGTAAATCAACCAGATCAGAAACTGTTTTTCCGTTGATTTTTACATAAGAGGCTTCTTCGCGCAAGCGTTTGCCTTTACAAGCGTGACATTTCGTTTTACCACGATAACGAGACAGCATTACACGATTTTGAATCTTATAATTTTTTTCTTCTAATTCTCTAAAGAAATCATTCAGCCCTTGAAAATACTGATTTCCAGTCCAAATTAAATCTTTTTGTTCTTCTGTTAATTGAAAATAAGGTTTATGAATTGGGAAATCAAATTTATAAGCATGTTTTACCAATTCATCTTTATACCAGCTCATGCTATCACCTCGCCATGGATAAATAGCACTTTCATAAACAGATAAAGAAGTGTTTGGAACAACCAGATCGGCATCAATTCCTATGATGTTTCCGTAACCTTCACAAACAGGACAGGCTCCATATGGATTGTTGAAACTGAATAAATGAACGTTTGGCTCAAGAAAAGTTATTCCGTCAAGTTCAAAATTATTCGAATAAGAAAATCTCTTCTCACCGTTTAATTCCTGAAGAAAACAAATTCCTTTCCCCTCAAAAAAAGCAGTCTGAACTGCATCGGCCAGACGATTGTAAAATTCTTCTTCTTCCTTTACAACAATACGATCAATAATCAATAAAATATCTTTATTGTCAAATTGATGTAAATCTGAGGCAGAAAATTCATCTAAACGAATCATTTCGTTATCAACCAAAATACGGGCAAAACCTTGCTGCAAAAGTACTTTTAGTTTATCTTCAAGCTGTCTTCCTTCTTCTAAGTGAATAGGAGCGAGGAGAAGCCATCTGCTGTCTAGAGGAAGGCTTTTGACATCAGAAATAACATCTGTAACTGTATTTTTTTTAACTTCCTGTCCAGAAATAGGAGAGTACGTTCGTCCAATTCTGGCAAACAAAAGTTTGATATAATCGTAAATTTCAGTAGAAGTTCCAACAGTCGAACGGGCATTGGTCGTATTTACTTTTTGCTCTATAGCAATTGCAGGAGCAATACCTTTAATGTATTCTACTTTAGGTTTATCTAAACGACCTAAAAACTGACGAGCATAAGAAGATAAACTCTCTACGTATCGTCTTTGTCCTTCGGCATATAAAGTGTCGAAAGCTAAACTCGATTTCCCTGATCCTGAAAGACCTGTAATGACAACCAGTTTATTTCTCGGAATAACAACATCTACATTTTTTAAATTATGTACCTGCGCTCCTTTAATTATAATATTTGATTTTGGATCTATTTTAGAAAGGTCAATTTGCATAAAAAAGTCAATTTTTACAAAAGTAATCAATTTTGAATTGGATTTAGTTAAGGATTTAGTTCCAAATCTTAACTATTTTATCATAATTCGAATGACTTCTTTCGGCTGAAAAAATCTATTTTTAGAGTGTGAAAACATGCAGTTTAAAGTCTTTTTTAGAAAAATATCGATGAATTGTCGTTTTATTTCAAGAAAAATTGTAATTTAAATTTAGATTTTATGTGATAAATATATTTTATCTTGTTAATTGTAAGGTATTTACGTTTGTTTTTTAACACTTTTTGAGAGCTTTTATTTTACGGATTTTTAGCTTTTTTTGCGTAAATATTATGTTTATTGTACATTAATAAAAGTTTTACTAATAATAATTAATGATTTTATTTGCTTTTTAAAATTAAAATTTGTTAAATTTGGTCACAATATTAACATAACTCAAAAAAAGACACGCCTATATAAGAAAACTACTTTTTAGAAAATACTCCAAATTTTAAAATAAAACTAAAAAAAGTAGTTATTATGGCTGATCTGCATACTCCAGACGCTCTATTAGTAAAAAATTATGTTGACGGTAGCGAAGCTGCACTGGCAACATTAATAAAGAGGCACGAATCTAAGATATATGGTTTTATATATTCTAAGATTGCTGATAGAGATATTTCAAATGATATTTTTCAAGACACATTCATTAAAGTAATCAAAACTTTAAAAAGCAATTCGTACAACGAAGAAGGTAAATTTTTGCCTTGGGTTATGCGTATTTCTCATAACTTAATCGTTGATCATTTCAGAAAAACCAAAAAAATGCCGATGTACAGAGAAACAGAAGAATTTTCTATCTTCTCTATTATGTCAGATGATGCGCTTACAATTGAAGGCAAAATGATTGTAGATCAGGTAGAGCTTGATTTGAAAAAACTAATTCAAGAGCTTCCAGAAGATCAAAAAGAAGTATTGGTAATGCGTATGTATCAGGACATGAGTTTTAAAGAAATCTCAGAAGTTACTGGCGTAAGTATTAATACAGCATTAGGTAGAATGCGTTATGCGCTGATGAATTTGAGAAAAATAATAGATAAACATCAAATTATTTTAACCAACTAATACTATTTTGATAATTAGCCCGTTATACTAGTATAAAACATTTTGATAGTATGGGGAAAATTTACTCAAAAAAAGCACTAGCTTCTAAAAATCTTAAACCTAAAAAAGAAGTCGTTTCTTTTTTATTGAATTACTCGAAAGCCTTGACTGTTGTTAAGATCGACGATAAAAATTTTGAGATTATAGCTAACTAAACAGCCCACTGCTCCTGTCGGATGTTTATAAAAAACAAACCAAATGGTCGTTTTGGTTTAAGAGCTCACTGTTTGTATATTCTATATACAAGTAGTGAGTTTTTTGTTTTAAATTTTTTTGTGTAAAAAAAGTATAAGGTTTTACAGCATTTTTCTCTCTAATTTGTTAAAATTTAATATTTTGATTGGATTTTATGTGTTTGTTTGATTTTTAATTCTATTTTAGTTAAAAAACTAATTTTTTATTCGGTATAAATGCTTTTGTAAAGGATTATTCGCATTGAAAATTCAGTTTAAGTTAAAAATTAGAAAAACAATATATTAAGAATTAAATATTTAACCCCAAAACAGATTGTTTATGAAGAAAAACTACCCTGCTTTATTTTGTTAAGTTTGATGCCCATTTGATTATTGAGTGACAATTTGGACCAGCAAATGTTTCTCATAAAATAGTAATAAAGGTAATTTTCAATCCAGTTTAATTATCTCTTCTTACTGTACCTCAAAACAAACTAAGAAAATCATTTAATCACCAAAACTTAACCGCAAAATGAAAGAGAACATTAAAGTGTTGTCATGCTTATTGATGATAAGTATTGGCGCATTTGCCCAAAAAGACAAAATTAAGGAAGCACAGTCTTTATTTGATAAAGGAAATAGCCAGGAAGCTTTAGCGATTTTAACTAAGACAGAATATCTTATTCTTAACGCATCTGATGAAGACAAATCTGATTACTACTTCTTAAAAGGGAACGTTTTAAAAGATTTGGCTGTAAAAAATATAGATGCAGCAAATAATTTTACATTGGCATCACAATCGTACCAAGATGTATTTTTGTACGAGAATGAATCAGGAAAATTTAAATGGACTGTTAAAGCTAATATGGCTTTAAAAGATATGAAAGCCAGTCTTGTAAATGGGGCCATGGCAGATTTTAGTGCTGGAAAATATAAAGAAAGTGCCGAGAAAAGTTATAAGGTATATTTATTCGACAAGAAAGATACTCTAAACTTGTACAATGCGGCCGCTTCCTCTATTAATGCAAAAGATTACAATGCCGCTGTAACTTATTATGAACTTCTAAAAAAGATTAATTATTCAGGAAAAGGTGTTTTGTATTACGCTACAAATAAGAAAACAAAAGAAGAAGATGTTTTCATTTCGCCAAAAGCTCGAGAATCGGCTATACAGCAAGGTCTTTATGAAAAGCCAAGAACAGAATCAGTGCCTTCTAAAAAAATAGAAGTGAACAACAATTTGGCTTATGCATATCTTGAGAAAAAGGATTATTCCAAAGCGGAATCCATTTATAATTATGTTTTAGAATTAGATCCAAATTATGTAGATGCTTATATCAATTTGGCTTATTTGAAATTGCAAATAAAGAAAGATTTAGCGGATGAAATTTCATCATTGGGAACTTCGCCAGCTGAGATGCAGAAGTACGATAAGCTGAATGCCAGAAAAGACGACATCACAAGAAGTGCAATTCCATATCTGAAAAAAGTGCTTACGCTTGAACCAAAAAATCAAGATGCAACAAAAACGCTGCTAGGCGTTTACAGATCGCTTGATATGACAGCAGAGTATAATGCTTTGAAAGCGGGAATGTAGTTTCCAGTTAAAAGGCACAAAGTTGCAAAGTAACAAAGGTGCAGAGATTTTTATCTTTGCGCCTTTATTTTTTTGATGCTGTTTTTTGCAATTCTTCAATGAGAGATTTCTTTCCGACAGTTCTCGTGATGATATCTTTCTCTAAATTCCATCCTCGCGCAGGAGAATATTCTCGGCCGTACCAAATAATCTGCAAATGCAAGTCGTTCCATAATTCTCTCGGAAATAATCTTTTGGCATCTTTCTCAGTCTGCGCTACATTTTTTCCGTTAGATAAATTCCATCGGTACATTAATCTGTGAATGTGTGTGTCTACAGGAAAAGCAGGAACGCCAAAAGCTTGCGACATTACCACACTCGCTGTTTTATGTCCAACTGCAGGTAAAGCTTCTAGGGCTTCAAAACTCTGCGGAACTTCACCATTATGTTTTTCAATTAAAATTTCAGATAAACCATGAATTCCTTTTGATTTCATTGGAGACAAACCGCACGGACGAATGATTTCTTTGATTTCCTCCACCGACATTTTAACCATATCGTACGGATTATCAGCTTTAGCGAACAAAAGTGGTGTAATTTGATTCACGCGAACATCAGTGCATTGAGCAGATAATAAAACTGCAATTAAAAGCGTGTAAGGGTCTTTATGGTCAAGCGGAACAGGTATAGTAGGGTAGAGTTCTTTTAAGGTGTCGATAACAAATTGTACGCGAGCTTCTTTATTCATTTCCGTGTTTTTAATGCTGTAAAAATAATATAATTTTAATGATGTGCCTAATCCAGCTTTCCGTTTCAACTCCTCATTATGCTAGTAACATTTTTAAGTATTTAAAAGAGCTTCCGTTGGTCGCTTTTTAAATACAAAAAATGTAAACTATCATAATTCCGGGGTTTTCACTTCAATCTGGGGCAAATAAGTTATGAATTATGAGTTATTAGTTATTAGCTCGGTAAATAGTTATCAGTTATCTTTGTTTTTTAATCTAATATCTAAAATCAACAATCTAAAATAAAATATATGACAACATTAAAGGCAGGAGATAAAGCGCCAAACTTTTCGGGAATAGATCAAGACGGAAAAACACATAAACTAGCAGATTATGCTGGAAAAAAACTAGTAGTTTTCTTTTATCCAAAAGCAAGTACGCCAGGATGCACAGCAGAGGCTTGTGATTTAAGAGATAATTTTCATCGTTTTCAAGCCAATAATTATGAGCTTTTGGGTGTAAGTGCAGACAGTGCAAAAGCGCAAGTTAAATTCAAAGAAAAATACGAATTGCCTTTCCCGTTAATCGCAGATGAAAACAAATCGGTTATCAATGCTTTTGGAGTTTGGGGGCCAAAGAAATTTATGGGAAAAGAATATGACGGAATTCATAGAACAACTTTTGTAATCAACGAAAAAGGAATTATCGAAGAAGTAATCGAAAAAGTAAAAACAAAAGAACACGCATCTCAGATTTTGAAATAGTGGCTTTTTTGGTTCAAGTTTCAGGTTTCAAGTTTCAAGTTGCCTGTTGGAACTCATATTTTAACCGCAAAGCACGCTATGGTATACGCAAAGTTCGCAAAGCTTTAAATAGACTAAGCTTTGCGAATTTTGTATTTTTAGCATAAACTGGTAGAAGAAAACTTAGCGTGCTTTGCGGTAAAAAAATATCCGCTCCAACTATAACCTGAAACCTGAAACAAAGAAAACTTGAAACAAAAAAAGTCCCTTTTTTAGGGACTTTTTTTATTATGTATTTTGTTCTAATTCTTTCTGTGGGTGATATCCAAAAAGATGATGTTCTTTGATTAATTCTGCAATACCGGACGGAAGCATTGGTTCCCAGCCTTTTTTTCCTTGGTTGATCATTTTTAAAACTTCTCTAGAGAAAACATCCAAGATGTTTGGATCGTAATCTTCAATATCAACCACTTTTCCGTTGAATTTGAAGAATTTGTACAATTCTTTCATTCTAGGATGAACTTTTAAGTTATTCGAGTTCATTAAAGTACCATCTTCGTCCAACATTGGATATAAGAATACCTTCATGTCTCGGTAGAATAATTTTCCAAAAGCTTCTAAGATTCCTCCGCTTAAGTGGCGATAATATTTCTCGTCAAAAATATCGACAAGGTTGTTTACACCCATTGCCAATCCCATACGGGCTTTGGTATAATTGGCGAAGTATTCTACCACTTTATAATATTCTTGGAAATTCGAAATCATAACCGTTTGTCCAAGCGAACAAAGCAATTCAGCTCTGTCCATAAAGTCGCGTTCGTCAATTTCACCATCAGAACGTAAATTCGAAAGTGTGATTTCAAAAATAACAAGCGTATTGTTTTTTTCAACCTTATTCTCTTCAAGGAACATTTTTAATGATTTCTCATACATATCCATGTTTACTTTCGTAACAGGACGGAAACTTCCTCTTAAAGCTAAAAGGTTTTTCTTGTATAAGATAGCTGCCGGCAGAATGTTTTTCCCTTCTGGATTAAACATTACGGCATCAGTCATTCCGTTTTTAACCAATTGCAAACTCATCAGACGATTGTCAACATCGGCAAAACGCGGTCCAGAAAAGTTAATGGTGTCGATCTCTAATTGATCTTTATCTAAGTGATCGTATAAGTAACGAAGTAATCGTTTTGGATCGTTGTATTTGTAAAAAGCACCGTAAATTAAGTTAACCCCTAAAATTCCAAGTGTTTCTTGCTGTAATCTTGCGTCGGTCTCTTTAAAACGAATGTGAAGGATGATTTCGTTGTAAGCTTCGTCTGGTTCGATTTGGTATCGAATTCCAACCCATCCGTGACCTTTAAATTGTTTAGCAAAATCTATTGTGGCTACTGTATTAGCGTAACTGAAAAAAAGTTTTGTTGGGTGTTTTTCTCGGCTTAAACGCTCTTCGATGATTTGTCCTTCATGGGTAAGCATTTTTTTTAATCGCTCTTCGGTAACATATCTTCCGTCGCTTTCAGCTCCATAAACGGCGTCACTGAAATCTTTATCATAGGCAGACATGGCTTTTGCAATAGTTCCCGACGAACCTCCCGATCTGAAAAAGTGTCTAACTGTCTCTTGTCCAGCGCCAATCTCAGCAAATGTTCCGTAAATATTTTCGTTTAAATTAATGCGTAACGCTTTGTCTTTTATAGAAGGAATCTGTTCGATGACCTTGTCACCTTTGAGTTTTATTTCTGTACCCATTTTGTTTTAAATAGATTTGTTACAAAGTTAGTAAATTAGCAGTCTAATGAAAGAGAAATAATCTATTTTTGTAAAAAAATTAAGTTCAATTGAAGGTTTATTTTTTAGGTACTGGCACTTCTCAAGGCATTCCAATTATCGGAATCGATCATCCAGTTTGTAAAAGCACTGACGCTAAGGATAAAAGGCTTCGTGTATCCATTTGGATAACATGGGACGAGCATTCGTATGTGATAGATTGCGGTCCTGATTTCAGACAGCAAATGCTTTCATGCGGATGCCGAAAACTTGACGCAATTCTTTTTACCCACGAACATTCTGATCACACTGCTGGTTTAGACGATATTCGTCCGTTTAATTTCAGACAAGGAGAAATTCCGATTTACGGGCATAAACGCGTTTTGGATAATCTGAGACGTCGTTTTGATTATGTTTTTGAAACTGTAAATAAATATCCAGGTGCTCCAAGCGTAAAAACAATCGAAGTGCAGAATAATGCGCCTTTTGCTGTTGGAGATAAAATAGCAATTCCGATAAACGCTATGCATGGCGATTTACAGGTTTTTGGGTACAGAATCGAAGATTTTGCTTACTTAACCGATGTAAAAACCATTGAACAAGCTGAAGTTGAGAAGCTGAAAGGAATAAAAGTTCTAGTTGTAAATGCATTACGAGTTGAACCTCACGATACTCATTTTAATCTTCAAGAAGCACTTGACTTTATTAATTTAGTTAAACCCGAAAGAGCTTATTTAACGCATATCAGCCATGTTTTAGGCTTTCATGAAGAAGTGCAGAAACAGCTTCCTGAAAATGTTTTCTTGGCTTACGACAATTTAGAAATTACAATTTAATTATACCACACAATGAAAAAATCTTTAATGCTTTATCTTTTTATTCTTGCCATTTTGATGAATGTTTTTACGTATTCATTTTATAGTGGAGAAGTAAAATTTGGACAAGAGCGATATGATAAAACAACTAAGAAACTAAGAGATAGCATCAGTTTGATGAAAAATAAATTGGCAGAAGCAGATTATTTTTCTTTAGAGCACAACGAAAATGCGCAAAATTACTTTGATAACAGTGCCTCTGGAGGAAAAGTGATTTTATATGAAAAATTGATTCCAGTTGTAACTGAAAAGTTACTGGACTTTAATTCAAATCCAAAAGGGAATCCTTACACGGGACAAGATCAGATTGGGCCAAACAAATTTATCATCAATAAAGTAAAAATCTTAAACCACCGTTGGATTATTGCAGATTACAGTAATGGTGAATTGTGGGGAGAAGTCTTGTTAAAATACTTTGTTGATAACGACGATAATATTACCTTTGAAGTAAATCAAACTTGGTTATATCAAAAATAGGATTTTATAATCCTATTTTTTTTGACCTTTAAATAAATATAGGATTATGAAAAAGATGTTTTTGTTTTTGATTATTGCAAGCGCATTTTCTTGTGCAAAAAAAGTTTCTCAAGAAAATACAAGCGCAACTCCAAAAGAAACTAAAAAGGAAGCTGTCGTCGTTGGAGGAGATTCCGATTCTCATGGATGTAAAGCTTCAGCAGGCTATACTTGGTCAGTTTTGAAAAAAGAATGCATCAGAGTTTTTGAAAACAGCACAAGACTAAATCATGCTGAAGATGGAAAAACGTATTCTACAGTTTCGTATGTGATTTTTGACGGAAATAAAGCAGAACTTTTCTTAGATACTCAAAAAGAATCCATCATTTTAGAAAGAAAATCAGAAGGTGATTCTTGGGCTAACGGCGATTGGCAGTTGATTCCGTGGAAAGGATATGTTCTGAAAAAAGCAGGGAAGATTCTTTATACGGGAGAATAAAGTTTACAGTCACAGTCTCAGTTTTCAGTTAGAACTTTGACAAAGTTTTTTTATAGTTAGATTGAAACTGAGACTGCGACTGAATACTAAACAATTTCTTTAATGAACTCAGAATCTACGACTTGAGCAAATTCTTCATCTAAACTTGCTAAAGCAGTCTGATGTATTATTTCGGCAGAGAAATTTTCTCCGTTTATGCCTTTTTTATTGAAAGTTGCTGTTGCGTCAGAAATCAGATAAACGTTGTAACCGAAATTTCCGGCCATTCTTGTTGTAGTAGAAACGCAATGGTCTGTAGTTAAACCAACAATTACCAGATTAGTGATTTTAGCAGCATCAATAAGCTCTTTTAAATTCGTACCGATAAAAGCGCTGTTTACATTCTTTTTAATAATGATTTCTCCTTCAAGAGGTTTTACCACATCTTGAAATTCATTTCCTGGATTCGTTTCGTTTAAAATTGAATTTGGATTTGAAGAACAATGCTGCACGTGAAAAATAGGCAGATTTTTACTTCTCCAAATTTCCAGAAGTTTGCCAGCTTTTTCTTCTGCTGTAACATTATTACGGTCGCCACCCCAATAGGCAACATCGTGAAAACCTTTCTGGATATCAATTAAAATTAATGCAGGATTAATAAGTTTTGAAATGCTCATTTTATAAAGGATTTAGTGTAAACTGCGACTGAGAACTGCGACTGAAAACTAACTAAGCAGCCAATTCTTAAAATCAAAGAAATTCTGAGGTGCAACTCCATGTCCAACAGGGTATTCTCTGTAAGTAAGAGGAATATTTAATTTTTCTAAAGCGGCAGGTGTTTTTCTTGCCCATTCAATAGGAATAACTTGATCGACAGTTCCGTGTGAAGCGAAAAATTTTAAGTTTTTGAAATCATTATTTTCAAAACCTTCTTTGATGATTTCTTCGTTAAAATAACCGCTCATTGCCACAACTCGCTGAATTTTTTCTGGATAAGAAAGTGCTGTTGCATAACTTAAAATTGATCCTTGACTGAATCCGATTAAAGTAACATTGTTGGCATCAATTGGGTAATTTGCTACTAATTCATCAATAAACTTTGCAATTAAATCTCTTGAAGTTTTTGCTTGTTCGTTGTCTGAAAATTTATTTTGATCTGCATCAAAGTTGATGGCATACCAAGCATAAGCGCCATATTGTAAATCGTAAGGTGCTCTTGCAGAAATGATGTAATAATTATCTGGAAGTTCAGAAGCAAAAGAGAATAAATCGGCTTCGTTGCTGCCGTATCCGTGCAATAAAAGCAATAACGGATTTTTGTCTAAAATTACTTTTGGTTCTCTTATTTTATATTCTAAAGATAGATTCATTTTTTAATTGTGAATTGTAAGTTGTGAATTGTAAATTTTTAGTCTCAGTCGCGGTTTCCAGTTCTTGACTTTGACAAAGTTTTGGCGTTTTTAGTTTGGAATTTGGTACTTAAAAATTGGAAATTTAAAAATTAACCAATTTTTTTAAACCATTTCTGAAATAAATTTCCAACTAAAGGAATTGGTCTCATTTGCCCTTGAATAGCATTAAAAATACCAAAAGTCCACAGGATTGAAATACAAATCCACATTGGGAAAGTAATGAAGAAACTATCGAAATTACTAATGATTGCACCCAAAGAAATAAAGGTTAAAGATAATCCTAAAGATTGGCGGATATGAAAAGAAGCAAAACTATTTTTGTTCTCAGAATTCATGCTCATGGCGATTAAAACACCAATAATTAGAATATAGCTAGTTATAGCAATTGGTTTTCCTTCTTCGACTGAATTATTCATTTTATTATTTTGTAACTAATTGATTTTGATTGAAAATTCCGTAAACAGAACCTTTAAGTTCAGTTCCTAAGAAAGCAGAATTTTTTGATTTTGAAAGGATGTTTTCCTTTGTAAAAGTTGATTTCCCTTCCGTTGTAAACAAAGTTAGGTTTGCTTTTGCGCCTTCTTTGATTGTAAGATCTTCGAGGCCAAAAACATTTCTTGCAGCAGTTAATTTTTTTACGATTGTTTCTGCTGGTAAAACCGTTAATAAAGCCCCAAAAGCACTTTCTAAACCAATTGTCCCATTTTTGGCAGTATCAAATTCCATTTTTTTGAATTCAATATCAATCGGATTGTGATCTGAAGTAATCATGTCGATAGTTCCATCAGCAACGCCATTAAGCAAAGCTTGTCTGTCAACCTCAGTACGCAGTGGCGGCGTTACTTTAAAACGAGTATCGAAACCATCCAGTTTTTCATCCGTTAAAACCAAATGATGTACAGATGCGCTGCAAGTTACGTGTAAACCTTTTGCTTTAGCTTCTCTAATTAATTCAACCGATTTCGCAGTAGAAATGGTCGGAATATGGAGTTTTCCGCCTGTATATTCCAATAAAAATAAATTTCTCGAGATTTGAAGTTCTTCCGCCAAATTTGGAATTCCTTTTAAGCCTAATCTTGTAGAAACAATTCCTTCGTTTACAACACCATTTCCTTTAATGTTTGGATCTTGTGAATAGGCGATTACCAATCCGTCAAAATCTTGTACATATTGCAAAGCAATTTTCAGAATGTTAGCGTTGTCGATGCTTTTATTGTAATCTCCAAAAGCAATTGCTCCTGAATTTTTCATGTCAAAAAGTTCTGCCATATCTTTTCCTTCGCTGGCTTTAGTCAAAGCGCCTATTGGAAAAATTTCTGTAGCAAAACCATTTGCTTTATTTTTTACAAAATTTACCTGAGATTGATTGTCAATTATTGGCAATGAATTTGGCTGTAATGCGATTGCAGTAAAACCACTTTTTGCAGCAACGTTTAATCCGTTTGCGATAGTTTCTCTGTCTTCGTAACCTGGCTCACCTAGCGAGACACTGCTGTCAAACCAGCCTTGAGAAACATGAAGATTTTCAAATCGTACCACTTCTGCGTCATCGTTTGGAAGCGAAACGCCTATTTTTTCTATTAAACCATCTGCAATTAAAAGATCAACGGTCTGGTTGTGAAACGGACTTTTTGAGTCGATAATTTTGGCGCTTTTGATGATGAGTTTCATATGTAGATATTTTTTTGTCGTAAAATGATTTTTGTAAAAAGTAAAATGCCTTTAAAAGAAGCGCAAATTCTATTTCACAAATTTTATAATTGCCATTTCTAATGCTAAAAATAACAGTGCAAAGATAACAAACCATTTCCAAATTTGGCTGTCAGTTCGCTCAGTTTGTAGTGTGTTAAAAATAGTTGAAATGGTATCGGCAGTTTTAAAATCAGAAACCACATTGGTGTTTACTTGGCTTAAATCGCTTTCGGTTCTTTTGTAATTGAAACTGATATTTTCTACCCATTCTTTTTTGTCAAAAACACTGTAATTTCCAGCTGTTTCAGGAAAATCATTAAAGGTTAATTTGACTTTATTATTTAAAATCTGCTGAACAGGAATAAACGAATCTTCTGTTCCTTTTACTTCCAAAATAGCATCTTTAGTCAATAAAACATCAACAAAATAAGGCTGATTATTTCCAATTGTCAAAGCATTCACGCCAGTTTTCTGATTGTTTTGCGCAATTTTATAAAATAACGGAACAATTAAAGGTGATTGCTGGAAATTGGAATTTGCACTATTTATTGGCGCTGTAAAAACCGTTATCCCAGAAACCTGACTTTGAACGGCTGTTACAAAAGCAGTTTGGTCTTCAAACGAAAGAACAGCTGGATACGAACTCGAAACGGCAAACGAACTGTTTACTTTCGGATATTGAAAATTGGTTATTTTGTTTTCAAAAACGCCAGAAAATAACGGATGGTCAAAATTAATTTTAGTGATCAATTTAGGATTCGTTTCCAAATTTCCAAATTGAATTTTTCCAAAATTACCCAATAAAGCGTTTAAACTCGAAAGAGAAGTTTTTTCAGATGGAATCACAACTAAATTTCCTCCTTTAGAAACAAAAGCCTTTAAAGTGGTTTGTAATGCTTGCGGAATATCAACCAGTTCATTTAAAATAATAGTATTTTGTTTTTCTAAACTATTATAATCTAAAGAACCGATTGGATAATTGTTGTAATTAAATTCTGCTGAAGTATAAATTCTCGATAAGAAATTGCTTTTTTCAGGTTCACCGATGCTGATAACGTTTGTTTTTTTGTTTTTAGAAATGCTGAAAAACAATTTGTTATCATAAGTCAATCCATTGTCTTCAATTGCTACATATCCGTGAAAAGCTTCTTTCGGGATAGTAAAATTGATTTTCTTTTTTTTAGCGTCAAAATTGACGATAGTTTTGGCAATCAGTTTATTTTGATTATAAAGCGCTGTTGAAACTGGTTTAAAATCTTCGCCATAAGCCGATAAATCAATGCCAATTTCATAGAAATTTTCCAAGGTCTGATTGATGTAAACGCTGTCAATAGAAACATTGTTTTTTTGCTCCGCTTCTGGAACAATAAAGTATGGTTTTTCTTCGAAATCTATATTTTGAATGTCTTTTTCCTTTAAACCGACAGCATCAGTAATAATGACAATATCTTTTTTATGAGCCGATTTATGCGCTTTTATTTTGGCTGAAATTGCAGAAAGATCAAAAGAAGAAGCGCTATATTTTAGGTTTTGCAAAGCGCTTTTAGAAGATTTTATATCTGTGTTCCAAAAATTCTCGGTGTTGGTTAATAATGAAAACTGAGTGTTTTCTGGAGTTTTTTCAAGCAGTTCCTGAACCGCTCTTTTTAATAATTCTCCTTTTTTGCCTTTTGCTTGCATACTGAAAGAATTATCCAGTACAATATACATCTCGTTTGAAGCGTTCTTACTGTCGGCTGCTTCAAAAAAAGGTTGTGCAAAGGCAATAATGGCGCAAGCAAGCAATAATAGACGAGTAGCTAATAAAAGACGTTTTTTGATTTTAGAACTCTTACGAGTCTGAATAGCAAGTTCTTTTAAGAAGCGTACATTGGTAAAATAGGAAGTTTTAAATCGTCTTAATTGAAATAAGTGAACCAAAATTGGAACGATCAATAAAAACAGAAAGTATAGAATTTCGGGATGTTTAAAATGCATTCTGGCTTCGATTTACTTCACTACGTTTTGTTTTTCGCGAAGATGCTGGTCAAAAATACGAATTAAAAATTTATTAAACCATATAAGTTCATGTAAGAGATTATAAGTAAAGTCGAAAGTCAGACTTATATAACTTATAGGGTTTTAAAAAATACCAAAAAATGAAACTTTTGTAAATTCTTTGTGATAAAGAATTTATTTTGAACAAATATTATTGCTTATTTTAGCTAATTCAAAAAAACAAACTATGAAAAAAATATATCTAGTGTTATTTTCAGCTTTATCATTAACCACGGTTAAAGCTCAAAATAAATTTAACTTACTGGTTGGAACTTACACCAATACTTGCCAAAGCAACGGAATCTATGTATATGAATTTGATGCTTCTACAGGCGATTATAAACTAAAGAGTTCTTCGGAAAATGTTGTTAGTCCGAGTTATTTATCGGTTTCTGCAGATAATAAATTTATTTATGCTGTAAACGAAAATGGAACACAAAGTACAGTAAGTTCTTTTTCATATGATTCGCAAACGGGCAAAATCAATCTTTTAAATAAAAATGATTCTTTTGGAGCAGATCCTTGCCATTTAATTAATGATGATAAAAATGTAATTGCTGCCAATTATTCTGGCGGAAGCATTGTTGTTTTTAAGAAAAATCCAGATGGAAGCATTACAGAAAAACAACAGCTTATTCAGCATGAAGGAAAAGGGCCAAATGCGGCGCGTCAGGAAAAAGCGCATGTGCACATGGTTATGTTTTCTCCAGACAAAAAGTTTGTTTTGTCAAATGATTTAGGTTTGGATAAAGTGTTTATTTATAAATACAACCCAACTTCAAAAAATGAAATTCTGACTTTAAAAGGTAGTGTTGATGTAAAACCGGGAAGCGGACCAAGACACTTAACTTTCAGTAAAGACGGAAAATTTGTGTATTTAGTTCAGGAATTGGATGGAACTTTAACAACACTAAGCTGGGATAAAACTGGAAGTTTAAAAGTAGTTGCTGAAACAAGCATTCTTCCAAAAGACTTTAAAGGCGGAACGGGTGCAGCTGCAATCAAAATTTCACCTGATGGAAATTTTTTATACGTTTCAGACCGTGTTGATGCAAATGCTATTTCGGTTTACAAAATCTCTAAAACAGGAAGTCTGGAATTAGTAGAACAGCAAAGCACATTAGGAAAAGGTCCACGTGATTTTGCAATTGATCCAACAGGAAATTACCTTTTAGTAGGCCATCAATATACTAATGATATAGTTATTTTTAAAAGAGATATCGCAACAGGAAAGATTGTAGATACTGGCAGAAGAATACAGTTGTGTTCGCCAGTGGGATTGTTGTTTACGAAAATATAGAGAAAAGTTGCTAAGGTTCTGAGACGCTAAGCTTCTAAGATTAAAAAAGGGTAAAGATTTATTTAAAATCTTTACCCTTTTCATATTTTATAGAAAAAAAACTTAGAACCTTAGCATCTTAGTTGCTTAGCATCTAAAAAAACACTTATTTTTTCTTCTTCTTCTCGTTTCTTGTCTTCAACATATTTCTGTTGACAGAACCGTGAGTTTTCTTTTTTGTTTTTGAAGGACCACCAAGATTGACTTTTTGGTTCTTTTTAGATTTTTCGTGAAAAGCGCCATCACCTTCTAGTTTTGGTTTTTTCATTAAAAACTTTCTTGGCAGTTTATCTTTTTCAGCTTCAATAAGCTTTTCTGAGATTTCAACTTCTTCAGGGAAATCAGCGATTTCAAGTTCCTGATCCATTAAAAGTTCCGTTTCAATTTTGAATTCTTCTTCTCTTGGAGTAACAAAACTGATTGCTGTTCCCGTTGCGTCTGCACGACCTGTACGACCAATTCTGTGCATGTACAATTCTGGCTCTTCCGGAAGTTCAAAGTTAATTACGTGTGTAATGTTAGAAATATCCAAACCTCTCGCCATAACGTCGGTTGTAATTAAACCGCGAAGATTTCCTTCTTGGAATTCAGCCATTGTACTCAAACGGTAATTTTGAGATTTGTTGGAGTGAATTACGCCAAATTGTCCATCAAAAAGCTCGTCAATGCGATTGAAAAGCATATCTGAAATCTTTTTGTTGTTTACGAAAACTAGAATACGACTCATGCTTTCATCGGTTTCCAATAAATGTTTCAGCAGATTTACTTTGGTATTGAAATTCGGAACATTATAAGTGATCTGAGTAATTTTTTCAAGTGGAGTTCCTGATGGTGCTAATGTTACTTCTTCAGGAAAATCAAAATAATCATTTAAAAGATCATCAACTTCGTCTGTCATCGTTGCCGAGAACAAAATATTTTGACGTTTAGTTTTCATCATCGCAAAAAGCGAAGTCAGCTGTGGTCTGAAACCTAAATTCAGCATTTCGTCAAACTCGTCGATAACCAGTTTTTGTGTTTCGTCAAAACGAACTACAGCATCTAGCGCTAAGTCCATTGTACGTCCAGGCGTTCCAACAAGAATGTCAACACCTTCGTAAACGGCTTTTTTTTGTGTATTGATGTTTACACCTCCATAAATTCCAAGAGTTTTAACCGACATGTATGTAGTCAGTTTTTCTATTTCTTCAACTACCTGAACTACTAGTTCGCGTGTTGGAACTAGAATTACAATCTTTGGCGTATTGGTATGAGTAAATTTGTAAAGTTTTAAAAGAGGCAATAAATAGGCAAATGTTTTACCTGTTCCGGTTTGTGCAATTCCCATCATATCACGTCCAGACATGATTACAGAAAAAGATTTTTCCTGAATAGGAGTAGGCGTAACAAATCCTAATTCGTCAACTGCTTTTTGTAATGATTTTGGAAGATTAAATTTTTCGAAAGTGCTCATTTGCTTTAAATTTTGTGCAAATGTACGTTAAAATGATGGTTAGAGCACAAGATTTTTCGAATCTTCTAAGATTTTGTTTGGTTAATTGTTTGATTTTCAGTTTTTAAAATGTTTTTTATTCTTGTTTAAAAGTATCTACTGTGTTAAAATGATCTGGCGATTTTTTTAATATTTTTGAAAAAATAAGAAAAAGAAAGATAATAGATTAAACAAGATGGCAACATATTCGCAAACCAATATTAAATGTAATGATGTTCAAACTGTAGCAAGAGAACTAAAGAAATATATGCGAATTGGCAGAGAAAAATGGTTTGATACTAGAAAACCATGGTTTTATAATGTGCCACACGATGAAAATTCTTTTGATGGTGATAATCTAACAATAGTAGTTTCAAAAATCGATAGTGAGGATTGGGTTGAAGTTGAGTTTGATTTTCAGGTTGGGGTGTACTTTTTTGATGAAATTTTGAAATTAATTTCAAAAAATCTGAATACTGAGATTTTGCTTGCCTACTATCAGACTACTAGCGGTCAAGGTCGGTTAGCGAAATTTAAAAATGGGAAATTGGAGTTGTCTTATTATGAAAAGTATCGTTATGAAGTTATTATTGAAAACAATGTGAGAACAACAAAATCCAACTATGTGGCAGATAATTTTGGGGTTTCTGGTTCGGATATCGAATTGCTTAAAAACACAAAATTGGATGATGAATCTCTAATAATTGATTACGATTTAATAAATGAATTTTATAAAGCAGAGGGCTTGAAAGTAGATTCAGGGAAAAATATATTTTCTGATTGGGATTACTTGCATTTAGAGCAATTAAAAAAATAATTACCAGTTTAACAATTTAGAAACCTTCAAAAACACCCAATCCAAACAAAGCAAAATCATATTTTACAGGATCTTGAGCATCCATTTCTCTTAATTTTGTATCTAATTCTAATAAAGCTTTGGCATCATTTTGCTTACGCGAAAGAATGCCGAGTTTGCGCGCTACATTTCCAGAATGAACATCAAGCGGACAAGATAAAACAGCAGGAGAAATGCTTTTCCAGATTCCTAAATCGACTCCTTTTGCATCTTGTCGCACCATCCATCTCAAATACATGTTGATTCTCTTCGCCGCTGAATTGTTTAATGGATCTGAAATGTGTTTCTGAGTTCGAGCTAAATGATCTGTTTCGAAGAATATCTTTTTGAATTCGCTGATGCTTTTCTGCAAACTGTCTTTTTCTTGATTTTTAGCAAAGACATTTTCTAAACCGTTGTGGTTTTGGTAGATATGTTTTAAGCCTTTTATAAAACCTGCAAAATCATTTCCGTTGAAAGTTCTATGTACAAATGTTTCCAGTCTTGCCAAATCTTCATCAGAATGTGACATGACGAAATCGTAAGGCGTGTTACCCATTAATTCCATCATTTTATGAGAATTCTTAATGATCATTTTACGGTTTCCCCAAGCAATTGATGCGCTAAGAAAACCAGCAATTTCAATATCTTCTTTTTGGGTAAAGAGATGCGGAATCTGAACAGGATCGCTTTCTATAAAATCCTGATTGTTATATTGAATGACTTTTTCGTCTAGAAATTCTTTGAGTTCTTTTTGGTTCATGTTGAAATGAAATCTTCTTATGTATTTGAGTGCCCTAGCCCTGATGGGAGCGGCATCCTTTTTCTGGCTTCTTTAGCCAGGAAAAGATATAGCGGACAGCAGGAAATAGCTCCTGATTATTTTAATTGCTAATCTGTCCATCAACCATAACTAATTTTCTGTCAGCCATGTTTGCCAATTCTTCGTTGTGGGTTACAATAACAAAAGTTTGTCCGAATTCGTCTCGAAGTTGAAAAAACAGTTGGTGTAAGTTTTCTGCAGAATGTGTGTCCAGATTTCCTGAAGGCTCATCTGCGAAAATTACATCGGGTTTATTGATTAAAGCTCTTGCAACGGCAACACGCTGCTGTTCACCGCCCGAAAGTTCGTTAGGTTTGTGGTTGATTCTATGTGAAAGTCTGAGATAAGTAAGGAGTTTTTTTGCTTCTTCTTCTGTTTCGGCTGTTTTTTTGCCTGCAATGTGAGCCGGAATACAAACGTTTTCTAAGGCTGTAAATTCAGGCAAAAGTTGGTGAAATTGAAAAATGAATCCGAGATTTAGGTTTCTAAAGTCGGATAAAACTTTGTCTTGTCTGCTTTTCTTTTTGAAGTAGCGATTATAGTAAAATAATAATAGTAAAGTTGGTGTGAGGATTACTGCCCATGTGCCATAACCGAATATATCGTTTTCTACTTTACTTCTAAAAAACAATACAAATACTGCCAATAAAACAAAATAAAGTGCTCCCAACCAAGTAATGATTTTAAAAGCTTTTTCTTGATTCGAACTTTCGTTTTTTATATTTTGAAGCTCTAAAACGTTTTTGCCGTTAATAGTCAGAGATGAATCTGGATTATGGTCTGGTTTGTCTAAAGTCCCTAAAATCTGCAATAATGTCGTTTTACCAGCGCCCGAAGCACCAACAATAGAAACAATTTCACCTTTTTTGATATGTAGATCGACTCCTTTTAGAACTTCAAGTTTGTCGTAGAATTTATGTATGTTTTTTGCGTGTATCATGTAATGAAACTGTTTTTACAAAGAAACGAAGATTATCATTATAATCAAATCCCAATATTTTTTAAATTCCAAATTCCAAAAGAGCGAAGCGATTTTGGAAAATCTAAAATCTAAAATCTAAAATCTAAAATCTAAAATCTAAAATCTAAAATCTAAAATCTAAAATCTAAAATCTAAAATCTAAAATCTAAAATCTAAAATCTAAAATCTAAAATCTAAAATCTAAAATCTAAAATCTAAAATCTAAAATCTAAAATCTAAAATCTAAAATCTAAAATCTAAAATCGGTACGTAAATTGATATGGGAATGTTGGAAATTAAATTTAATAAATAAGTAAGATTACTTTAGAGAATTATTTTTAATTTCGATTAACTTAAAAATGAATGTGTTATGCAAGATTTAGAAGTCGCACAAGATAATAGAATGTCAAAATTAATCATCGGATTGGTTTTGGATGGAATTGGTATGATTTCTTTCTCGATTCCGTTTTTGGGTGAGTTCTCTGATGTAATCTGGGCGCCTATTGCAGGCGTAATTATGGCGAGAATGTATAAAGGAAGAGTAGGGAAGGTTGCCGGAGTTTTGACTTTTCTAGAAGAAATTATTCCTTTTACAGATATTATTCCATCTTTTACTTTGACATGGATTTATACTTATTTTTTTCAGGGAAGAAAAACGGCGGTTTAATCTTTAAATAAAAATCCAAGTCCCATGTTTTTAAGCATTTTCTTTTCGAAGTTCCAAAAGAATTTAAATTGCCCAAAAACAGTTCCTATAGCAACCAATAAAATCTGATAAATTGGGAAGATAATAATAAGACGGATAAGTGTAAACCAGCCTCCAAAATCTTCTTTGGTAATTCCCAGCCAAACGCAGAAAGGTTTAGACAGCCAAGCAGATGCCGATCCTGTGATGGCAAAAACGATAAATATAATTATGGCTTGTAAATTTGAGGTGATTCCCCAGCGTTTTTTTAATCTGTTCATTGCTATTTGTAATGATTACAAATATAGTATATTATCTTGAAGGAACGTTACCCCAAAGCTTTTGTTTGTAAGTATTTTGGAAATAAATCATGTAATTGTAAATTAAATAATTTACTTCGTAGCCATAATGAATGTCTGGGCGGTAGTCAATAGACATTTCGTACAAATTAGGATTGTAGCGCTGTGGCTGTAAGACACGATTGTTCCATTCTGTTACATATAGATAATTTTTGTTTTCGAGATATTGCAAGGAGTGATAGTTTCGCGGATAGGCGCGAGAGGCGAGCCAGTTTGTGAATCCATTATCGATAATAATGACTTCGTATTCTAATGAATCATTTGCAATTCTGACAGTATCACCCCCCTTTTTGTTTGCAGCAACATCGGTGCTAGAAATATTCTTAGAAGCTGTAGAACACGCAATAATGGTAAATAAAACAATTAATATAGAAATGCCTTTTTTCATAGTTTAAATTTACGGATTAATTGCGAAAAGAAGAAGAGTTTTAACAAGGTGATAAGATTCTGAGTTTCTAAGTTTTTGAGTTTCTGAGTTTTCTTTCGAGATGCTGAATGTAATAAATAAAAAAGCTGTTTGCAGAGCAAACAGCCTTAGTACTTAATATCTCAGGAGCTCAGAAACTTAGAGTCTTAGTATTTAACTATTTACTTCCAAAAAGTTTTCCAATAAAACCAGCGATTCCTCCTTTACTTTTGGTAACTACTAATACATCTGCAACATCAACTTTTCCGTCGTTGTTTTGGTCAAGTCCAAATTGCATTCCGTATTTAGAAATCGTATCCATTATTCCAGAAGCTTGTCCGCTGTTTCCAGAAATAGAATTTATAATATCTGAAATTTGAAAACTGCTATCGTTTGGATCTTTTGCTTTATTGACTAAAGAGCCTAATATCTGCGGAATTAAATTGGAAGCAACTCCATTTGAATCTGCACTACTCAAACCAAATTTTTCTCCAAGATTTCCGCTCAATTGCTGTTGGATTTGTTGAACAACAGGATTTGAACTGTCTATTGGAGAGTTTCCATTAAATAATCCGGCGATCTGATCTGTGTTTCCCTCAGAAACAATCTTTTTTAATCCTTCAAAAATAGAACTGCTTGTTTCGCTTATTACGGCGTCATTATGTTCATTTGGAACAGCGTTATTGTTTACCACAGCATCGCCTCCGTATTGCTGTACTAATTGGGTTAATTGTTCAAACATGATATTTAGGGTTTAGATTATCAATCAAATTTAAACAAAAAAAGAAAGGGATTTATTAAACAGTGTTAATAAATCCCTTTCTAAGTAATTTGATTATAGTTAATTAGCTTAACAAAGTAATAATTTGTGATGCTAATTCTGTACCAATTCTATCCTGTGCTTCTCCTGTAGCAGCTCCAATATGAGGAGTTAAAGAGATTTTAGAGTGCATTAAGATTGCCATTTCTGGTTTTGGCTCGCTTTCGAAAACGTCTAAACCAGCAAAAGCAACTTTTCCTGAATCTAAAGCTTTTACAAGAGCAACTTCATCAATAACACCACCGCGAGCACAGTTTACAATTCCAACACCATCTTTCATGATTGCAAGTTCTTTTTCTCCAATGATGTAGCCATCTTGAGCAGGAACGTGTAATGTGATGAAATCTGCTTCTTTAAATAAAGACTCTAAAGATTGAGAAACAATTTTAGTTGTGATTGACTGTCCGTCAAAAAACTCAACTTTTACGTCTACTTCAGGAATAAAACTATCTGCAGCGATAACTTTCATTCCAAGACCTAAAGCCATTTTTGCTGTAGCTTGTCCGATACGGCCGATACCAACTATACCTAGAGTTTTTCCTCTTAATTCAGTTCCGTTAGCGTAAGCTTTTTTCAAGCCGTCAAAGTTTGAGTCACCTTCAAGAGGCATATTTCTGTTAGAATCATGTAAAAAACGTACTCCAGAAAATAAGTGTCCGAATACTAATTCTGCAACAGACTCAGAAGATGAAGCAGGAGTATTAATTACATGGATTCCTTTGCTTTTTGCGTAATCCACGTCGATATTATCCATACCAACACCACCACGACCGATGATTTTGATTCCAGGACAAGCATCGATAATATCTTTACGAACTTTAGTTGCGCTACGAACTAAAATTACGTCGATATTGTTTTCATTTATATAGTTAGCTACTTGTTCTTGAGCTACTTTTGTAGTGATAACTTCAAAACCGCCTTTTTCTAAGGCTAGAATTCCGCTTTTAGAAATTCCGTCATTTGCTAATACTTTCATTGTTGTGTTTATTGTTTATTTGGTTAATCGTTTAATTGTTTAATCGATCAGCCAATTTTCGTTTTTTCTTTTTTTTGTACTGTAAACTGTAACTGCGACTGAAAACTAAACTTTAGTTTCTAATGCTTTCATTACGTCAACTAAAACTTGCACGCTTTCAATTGGCATAGCGTTGTAGATAGAAGCTCTGTAACCACCAACAGAACGGTGTCCTGGCAATCCAGAAATGTTTGCAGCTTTCCATAAAGCATCAAAAGTTTCAGTATGTTCAGGATTGTTCAATAAGAAAGTTACGTTCATGTTTGAACGATCTTCTACTTTAGCTGCACCTTTAAATAATGGGTTTCTGTCGATTTCAGCGTAAAGCAATTCAGCTTTAGCATTGTTTAATTTTTCGACAGCAGCAATTCCGCCTTTTTCTTTAATCCATTGTAATGTTAAAAGAGAAACATAAACAGCAAATACAGGTGGAGTATTGTACATGCTTTCTCCTTTAATGTGTTTAGCGTAATCTAGCATGCTAGGAATTGTTCTTCCGTTTTTGCCTAAGATTTCTTCTTTAACCACTACTAATGTAGTTCCAGCAGGCCCCATATTTTTTTGAGCTCCAGCATAGATTAAATCGAATTTAGAAAAATCTAATTCGCGTGAAAAAATATCAGAACTCATATCGCATACAACAGGAACATTTGTTGTTGGGAATTCTTTCATTTGAGTTCCAAAGATGGTATTGTTACTTGTGCAGTGGAAATAATCAGCATCAGCTGGAATTTCGTAACCTTTTGGAACATAAGTATAATTGTCTTCTTTTGAAGAAGCTACGACAACAGTTTCACCGAAAAGTTTAGCTTCTTTGATTGCCGCAGTTGCCCACGTTCCTGAATCTAAATAAGCAGCTTTTCCGTTTTCTTTCATTAAGTTATATGGAGCCATTAAGAATGCTGTGCTGGCACCACCTTGTAAAAATAAAGCCTGATAACCTTTTCCTTGAAGTCCTAATAATTCTAAAGCAAGGGAACGAGCTTCCTCCATAACCGCAACGAAATCTTTGCTTCGGTGCGAGATTTCAAGGATAGATAATCCTGAATCATTAAAATTTAAAATTGCTTTTGATGCCTTCTCAAAAACTTCCTGAGGTAAAATACTTGGTCCTGCGCTGTAGTTGTGTTTTTTCATGGTTGTTGTTAATAGTCGAAAATTTTAAAGACGCAAATTTCGGTAATAAGAGCCGAAAAAGCGTTAAAATATTCGAAATAATTAAACAATTTATTACTTTGTTGTTAACAAAAACGTTATAGTATCGACATTGTCTGCGTAATCCCACAATTGAGGTTTTTGCGTCTCGCCAAATGCAATGCTGTTTTGGGTTAAATTATTGCTGACAATGCATTGAATTTGATCTGTGTCATCCTGAAGTCGTTTTTCTAATTCTTCAAGGTTTTCGTAGTATTCATAGAAAACACTTGAAATTGGTGATGCGTAACTGGAATCTTCTTTTAAAGTCAGAAATCCATTATCTAATAATTTAAAATTACTCATCAAAAATACAGCTTTATTATAATCATAATTATTGGCGTATTTTTCATAGTGAATAACGTCTTGATATTTGAAGATTGCCTGAAAAAAAGCATCAAAAGAATAACCTTTCGGTACATAAAGTTTAGAAACATTTCGGCATCCTAAACCAAAATATCTAAAAATATCTTCGCCAAGAGCTTCTAAATCTTCATTGGTTTCTTTTCCAGTTAAAATCGCTGCCGAATTTCTGTTTTTGCGAATAATTGATGGTTTATCTTTAAAATAATACTCGAAATAACGAGAAGTATTGTTGCTTCCAGTGGCAATTACAGCATCGAAGTTTTCTAGTTTTCCTTCTACAAAAGTGATGCGGTCTTTTAGATTTTCATCAACAGCAATTAAATATTTAGCCAAAAAAGGCAATAAATGCTGATCATTTGACGAAGTTTTGATTAAAGCTTTATTTCCCGTGATTAATACTGATAAGAAATCATGAAAACCAACCAATGGAATGTTTCCAGCTAAAATTAAAGCAACAGTTTTTCCATTTTTATCATCCTGAGCGGAGTCGAAGTAATAAGCAGAAAGCCATTTGTCAATGTTTTCTTTTGTTAGCGCTTCGGCCCAAGATTGTATAGAGAAATATACTTGTTCAGGAGTATACCATCCATTATGAGATTGTGAAAGACGAATTAGATTTTCGAAATCTTCAAAAAAGATATCATTATATAAAACGTCAGATTTTTGTGAAGAAGCATCTTCAGAAAACTGACTTAAAAATTTTCCTAATTCAACAAAAACACTTTTTTTTGTTTCTAATGTCATAATGTTTGTTTATGAATTGTTTTGATTGTAATTTTGCACAAAAATAAGCATAATTAAGTCGAAAGACAAAAGTGGAAAGTCGAAAGTCCTAAGTTGAAAAGACTTTAATATTTTTACTTTAAATACTTTCAAACTTTATGACAAATTTTATGGCTTTATACTTTGTGACTTTTAAACTTTAAGACTAAAAAAGATGGCAATTATTATAACTGACGAATGCATCAATTGTGGGGCTTGCGAACCAGAGTGCCCAAATACAGCAATATATGAAGGAGCAGATGATTGGAGATATAAAGACGGAACTAGTCTTTCTGGAAAAATAGTTTTACCTGACGGAACTGAAGTTGACGCTGATGATGCGCAGACTCCAATTTCTGACGAAATCTATTATATAGTACCAGGAAAATGTACAGAATGTAAAGGTTTTCATGATGAACCGCAGTGTGCTGCTGTTTGTCCGGTTGACTGTTGTGTACCTGATGATAATCATGTGGAAGACGAAGAAACTTTATTGCAAAGACAAGCATTTTTGCATGCTGAATAAATGTTTCATACATCCTATAAATACAATCCCGAGGCTTATATCTCGGGATTTTTTTTTACCCTGATTTCAGGTATTTTAAAAAGTCAGTTTCTTGATAGTGAATGTTTTATTTTTAGGCTATTGCTTAATTGTTAGAAAAATAATACTTTAGTTGAAAAAATAACAATGCCTATGAAGAGATTGCTACTTTTATTTGTTGTTTTGCTCAATTGCGTAAGCGTTTTTGCACAAAAGGAGGAGTATTCTATTATTGTTAAGGATATAGAAACTTTGGAGCCAATACAAAATGCTACGGTTAAAATAATGAAAACCCAACAGATTTTATTGAGCAATGAAGAAGGAAAAGTTACTTTTATGCTGACAGGCGGATCTAATGTTCAGGTTTCTGAAACTAATTACGAAGATTTGACTGTGCGCTGGACTTCTTTAAATGGAGATCAAAAATTTGTTGTTTATTTAAAGAGTAAAAACAATAAATTGGATGAAGTGGTTTTGTCTAAGGAATCTCCAGAAAAAATACTGCGGAAATTGGTTAACAATTCTACAAAGAAAATTAGTATCTCTCATAGGCAGAAAGTATATGTAAGAGAGTTTTTTATGCTCGACAATCAGTATACGTATTATAATGATGGATTGGTGAATTTTCAATTTGATAAAAATAATAATGCAACCACTTTACTGGTTGAACAAAATCGTTCCTACGGATTATTAGAAGCAGATGTAAGTGCTGATTTGAAAGGGTATAACTTGAATGATATAATGGGGAATTATTTGAGTTTTAAATACTTAGAGCCTTTGTTGGATTCTAAAGCAAAAAAGGAGTATGATTTTACAACCAAAGGACATTCTAAAAACAAAGATTATTATGTAATGTCAGTTGTTCCGTTGGATAAAGCCAAAGAAGCAATTGATAATTTTGAAATCATTTATGATCCTTTAAAAAAGATTATTGTAGAATTTACTATTTCTGTTACACCTGCAACTCTTGATAAAGTGGAAGAGAAAACAAAAGAAGGTGAAAAAAACATCACAAAATCGTTTGTTAAAGTAAATTATAGATGGGATGGAACCGATTATTATGTATTGAGTTCAAATGAAGAGATTGGTTACAATGTTGTTTTAAAAGATAAAACTAAAAATATTCAAGTAAGAAATAGTTTTGTAACAACAGGTTTCAATAAACAGAATTTCACTTACAACGAAAGTGATGTCTTTAAAGAAAAATCACTTTTTAATAAGAAAAACAAAATTCTGACGAATTACTGGGACATTTCGGGATTTACAGCAACCGATGAAGAAAAAGCAATCATTGCCTCTTTGGAGTTTAAATTGTAATTATAAATAGAAATGAAAAATCCTGAATATTATGTTCAGGATTTTTTTGTTTTGATAGGCTGAGCAAAGTCGAAGCCATTATGATTTGTGATATACTTTGTAGAGTTTCTTTCGTGTCCTTCGACTCCGCTCAGGAAGACAAAAAAACTCATTCAATTGTCAGGCTGAGCGGAGTCGAAGCCCTTCTTAAAAATTAAATCCAAGTCTAGCATAGTAATAAGCTCCGCTGAAACCCATTTGTACGGCATCCCAATAACCTCCAGCTTCAACCCAGTCATCTTGTTGATCAGGATAAATGTTAAATAAGTTATTTGCTCCAATGCTAATTTTAGTTGATTTGGAAAGTTTAAAACCTAAAGTTAAATCAGTTACAATTTTTGCTCCGTAAGTGTCAGTTGCCGCTTTCTTTTGGTTTGCAAAAACTTGTTCGTCAGTTTCATCTGGAGAAGTTCTGTAGTCCTCTGGATCTTCATCCATTTGATAATCTAAAAGTTTTACGTCGCTGAATCTCGTAAAGGCAAGTCCTGCATCAAACCATTTTCTTCCATAATTTAGGTTAAGTCCAAATTTGTTCGGAGGAGCTGAAGCCAATAAAAATGCTTTATCACGTTCTCCAAAAAATGTTTTTTCGTCTAAGGTTCCATTTTTTACTTTGTCAATTTTCATATCATTGATATTTCCAACAAGAGTTGCGCTAAAATGGTTCTCATTTATTGTTTTTTTCCATGCTAACACAATATCCAAACCTTTCGTTTTTGTATCTACTCCATTCACAAAAAACTGAGCCTTATCTATATTTCCTGGCAAAGCAGATGCATCAAAATAACCTGTTAGTACGATTCTGTCTTTTACATTAATTAAATAACCATCAACAGTTGCTGTGAAATCGCCATAGCTAGCAGTAAACCCTAATGAGGCATTTATTGCCTTTTCTTCGTTTAATTTTTGAATTCCAAAAGCTCTAGTTACTTCACTATCATTTGAGGCCAATAATACTTCTGTCGCTCCAGCTGAACTAAAATTGGTAAAACGCAAATTATAGTAAATTTGAGCTAAAGATGGTGCACGGAAGCCTGTGCTTACAGAACCTCTTAAATTTAAGTAATCATTAATTTTAAGCCTTGAAGCTAATTTACCGTTTAGAGTACTTCCGAAGTCGCTATAATTTTCAAAACGAACAGCGCCACTAACCATTAATGCTTTTGTAATATCTAATTCGGCATCAGTATATAATGAGAAATTGGTACGGCTTTTATTGACTTCGTTCAAAGGACTGTATCCTGGGAAACCTTGAGAGCCTCCCGGTCTTGGCTCTCCAGATATCGGGTCGATTGGAGCGCTTTGGGTTGTTGGATCTGTAATAGGTTTTCCGTTTGTGTCATAAGTAGCGTATGAACCTTCTTCGCCAGCAAAAATTTCAAATTGCTCTACTCTGAATTCTGTTCCAAAAGCAATATTTAAACCTTCTAAAATGTCTTCATAGTTTTTAGAAACATCTAAATTTGTAGTATTTTGAAGTAGGCTGTGGCCTCCTGCATCAAACTCGTGTGGGGATTTTTCTTCAAGTGATGCATTTATAGTTCCTTTTATATCGTAATGAAATTTGTTTTTTCCGAGAGTATTGCTAAAATCCCATTTCCAGCCTCCGCCAGATTCGGTTCTTATTCCTGCTGCGATTGAGTTGTCATTGATTTTTGATGTAATTCTTGGGGTATATCCGCCTGGATACACAGATTCAACAACTCTTTCTCCGTCATTTCTGGTAAAAGCATAAGCATCAGTATCTCTAAAATTGCTTCCTCCAAAAGCATAAAACTCAGTTTTGTCAGCTATTGGAATAGCAAGATTCACAAATAAATTTACACCTTGGATTTCGGCTTCTCCAAATCCTTTTCTGAAGTCAAAACCAGGTCTTAATGTTTTATTTTTATTCAAAAATTCTCCTGTTACATTTACATAACCACCTTTAGTTCCAATCTTTGTTCCATAATTGGCTCCTATTTGAACTGATCCGCCATCAAAATCTTGATTTTTTCCAAATGAATTTCCATTGCCGTGCTGGTCTAATCTATAATTTTTTGTATTGGCAGTTCCTTCTGGGAAATCACCTTTCGCATGAGTATTAAAGGCGCCATAAGTTACAGAACCAGTAAATTGATCAACGCTATCATTAGTTACAATATTAATAACTCCAGCAATAGCGTCAGAACCGTATTGTGCTGCTGCACCGTCTCTCAAAATCTCAATTCTTTTGATTGAAGAAGCAGGGATAGCATTCAAATCTGTTCCTGTGTTTCCACGTCCGCGAGTTCCAAATAAATTGATTAAAGAAGATTGATGTCTTCTTTTTCCGTTAATTAAAACCAAAGTCTGATCTGGTCCCATACCTCTCAAAGAAGCCGGATCGACGTGGTCAGCGCCATCAGATCCCGATTGTTTATTGGCATTAAATGAAGGCGCTACATATTGTAACAACTGATTAATTTCGATTTTTCCGCTTTGCGTCGTAACATCTTTTACATTGATTACATCAATAGGAACGGCCGAGTTTACAACGGTTCTTTTTGCATTTCTAGAACCAACGACTACAACGTCATTTAAGACCTGACCGTCGTTTTCGCTTAATGTAATACTTATTTTATCTCCTGAAGCTGCTTTTTCAACTGTCGTAAATCCTACATAACTAAAAACTAAAGTTGCACCTTCTTTTACTTTTATTCTAAAACTACCCTCAAAATCAGTAGAAACACCATTTGAAGTCCCTTTTTCGACAATGTTTACACCTGGCAGTGGTGCACCGGTCTTATCTTTTACAATACCCGAGACCTCTTTTTGTGCAACGAGAAATGCTGAATTCAGCAGAAATAACAATAATGCAATCTTTTTCATGGTAAGTGGTTTTTTGGTTTGTTTTTTGTTGATCAGTTTTATAAAAGTAATCTTTTTTAACAAAATATTAATAAAATGTTTAAAAATTTCATTGCATATGTCTAAAATTATATTATTGAACATTTTTACTTCGCGCAAGAGCTATTAAATCTTATATTTGCAAAATTTTAATGCCAAAAAATATCATTTTGGCAGAAATCAGAAAATCAGATAAAATCATAACGCACTAAAAAACAATGTTTAGTGTTTGAGGTCTAGAATAGAAGACCGAACAAAATAAATAGAAACAAACAGATGAAAGCAGGAATTGTAGGATTACCAAATGTTGGAAAATCAACATTATTTAATTGTTTATCTAATGCAAAAGCGCAGAGTGCAAACTTTCCGTTTTGTACAATCGAACCAAATATTGGTGTTGTAAACGTTCCAGATCCAAGAATCAACAAACTAGAAGAACTAGTAAAACCAGAGCGTGTACAAATGGCAACTGTAGATATTGTAGATATTGCAGGTTTAGTAAAAGGTGCAAGTAAAGGTGAAGGTCTTGGAAACCAGTTTTTAGGAAACATTAGAGAGTGTAATGCTATTATTCACGTTTTACGTTGTTTTGACAATGATAACATTGTGCACGTTGATGGAAACGTAAATCCAATTCGTGACAAAGAAACGATTGATATCGAATTGCAGTTAAAAGATTTAGAAACAATCGAAAAACGTTTGGAGAAAGTAAAACGTGCTGCAAAAACAGGAAATAAAGAAGCTCAGGCAGAAGAAGCTTTGCTAAACAGAATTAGAGAAGCTCTTTTGCAAGCGAAATCTGCTAGAACAATTGTTCCTCAAAATAATGACGAAGAAGTTTTATTGGAAAGTTTTCAATTGATAACTGCAAAACCAGTTTTATACGTTTGTAATGTTGATGAAAGTTCTGCAGTAAACGGAAATAAATATGTGGATCAGGTTCGTGAATTAGTAAAAGATGAAGATGCTGAAGTAATTGTACTTTCAGTAGGAGCAGAAGCTGATATTACAGAATTAGAAAGCTACGAAGAGCGTCAGGTGTTTCTTGAAGACATGGGATTAGAAGAGCCAGGAGCATCAGTTTTAATTCGTGCAGCTTACAAATTATTAAAACAGCAGACTTACTTTACAGCTGGTGTAAAAGAAGTTCGTGCTTGGACTATTCCAATTGGAGCAACTGCACCACAAGCAGCGGGTGTTATTCACACTGATTTTGAAAAAGGATTTATCCGTGCAGAGGTAATTTCATATGACGATTACGTTCATTATGGTTCTGAGGCAAAAGCAAAAGAAGCTGGAAAATTCAGAGTGGAAGGAAAAGAATATATTGTAAAGGATGGTGATGTAATGCATTTCCGTTTTAACGTTTAATTTTTTTTTTAGAAGAAAGAGTAAAGAACAATGAATAAAGACTAAAACTGCTGGAGAGATTCAGCAGTTTTTTTTTATGTCTAGTACTTAAGTTTTGGAATTAATAAAGACTAAAACTGCTGGAGAGATTCAGCAGTTTTTTTTTATGTCTAGTACTTAAGTTTTGGAATTTCAGGCTGAGCGGAGTCGAAGCCCGCGCAAAGATTAGCGATTTAGATTGTAGAGCTACTTGCATGTCCTTCGACTCCGCTCAGGATGACAAAATTGAAAATTAAAATCCGTTTAAATCCGCGCTTTCGCGAAAGCGAATCAATAAAATCCGCGGTCCATTTTAGCAACTGAAAAATTTTTGGCTCAAAAATTGGTTATAGAAAAAATAACCAATTACTAATCTAAAATCAACCAATCAAAATGCTAAAAAAGTCATTCAAAATTCTAGGCTGGACGCTTTTCGGAATTTTCAGTTTTCTTGCCCTTTATATTTCTTCTGTTTTGATTATTTCTAAAATTACAGTCAATTCAGATATCGCAAAAGTCGAAGAACGAGACGCAATTCCGATTTACATTCTTTCAAACGGAGTGCATACTGATATTGTAGTTCCTGTAAAAAATGAAATAAAAGATTGGAGAAACGAAATTCAATTCAATCAAACTCAATCAAAGGATTCGTTGATGAATTATATCGCATTTGGTTGGGGAGATAAAGGCTTTTATTTAGAAACTCCAGAATGGTCAGATTTAAAAGCAAGTACAGCTTTTAAAGCCGCATTTGGAATTAGTTCTTCTGCAGTGCATGCAACGTTTTTTAAACAATTAAGAGAAGGAGATGACTGCAAACGTATTTTGGTGTCAAAAGAAAATTATCAAAACTTGGTCAATTATATTTCTAATAGTTTTAGCGATCCGATTCGTCCACAATGGATTGAAGGTCACAGCTACGGAAAAAAAGATGCTTTTTATGAAGCCAAAGGAAGTTACAGCCTTTTTTATACATGCAATACTTGGGCAAATAATGCTTTAAAAGCAGCGAATCAAAAAGCAAGTTTATGGACAGTTTATGATAAAGGGATTTTTTGTCACTATAAATAATTTTTTGATGTTAAGTCCCTACGGGACAATTAGAGTGTCGTTTTTTTTAAGTTACCAATATTAAATCTCTACGAGATTATTTTCTTAAGAATCTAATATGGTTAATTCAAATCATGGATCTTGAAAAGTAGTATTCCGTTAGGAATTGCATATTGGTAGATGGGAAAAATATAAAATTCCCATAAAATCACAAAAGAGCCGAAATTTCATTATTGCTTAAATTTGGGTGAATATCAAAAGATCAGCAAATGAAAAATCATAATATCTTTTCAAAAACCTGGTATTTATTAAAAACAACATTTTTAGAATTCAATGATGACAACGCTATAAAGTTAAGCGCAGCATTATCTTATTATACCATTTTTGCTTTGCCTCCTTTATTGATTATTATAATTACGATTTGTGGATTCTTTTTTGGGGAAGAGGCAGTCACAGGTCAGTTATATGGTCAGATAAATCGATTGGTTGGAAATAATGCTGCTGTACAGATTCAGGAGGCAATCAAAAATGTTCAACTATCAGACAGTAATGTCTTTGTAACCGTTTTTGGGGTTGTGATGCTTTTAATTGGTGCATCAGGAGTTTTTGCCGAAATTCAGAGTTCGATTAATTATATATGGGGACTTCGTGCAAAACCAAATAAAGGTTTGAAAAAGTTCATTCAAAACAGATTGATGTCTTTTTCTATGATCGTTTCTGTTGGATTTTTAATGCTAGTCAGTTTAATGGTCAATGCTACTCTGGATCTTTTAAATGCTCGTTTAAAACTCTATTTTCCAGACACAACAGTTTACTTTTTTTATGTGGTTAATTTGGTAATTGTTTTTGCCAGCATAACATTGCTTTTTGCCATTATATTCCGAACTTTACCTGACGGAATCATCAAATGGAAAGATGCTTTCATTGGAGCATCAAGTACTGCGATTTTATTTATGATAGGTAAATTTGCAATTGGAGTATACTTAGGAAATTCAACCGTTGCAAGCGTTTACGGTGCAGCGGGTTCTGTAATTATAATTTTGGTTTGGGTATATTATTCGGCTATTATTTTATATTTTGGAGCAGAATTTACTAAAGTCTATGCGAAAGCTTTCGGCGGAAGTATTTCACCAAATGATTATTCTGTAGAAATACAAAAAGAGATATTTGAAATAGAAAATTAATTATTGAACCATATAAGTGATATAAGTTCATTTAAAAAGCTTTGTCTTTAAATTAAAGATGTCAAACTTAAATTTTCTTATATTACTTATATGGTTTAAAAAAAAACAAATACCGCAAATATGAAAATAGTAGCTTTTGGAGGAAGTAACAGCAAGCAGTCAATCAACAAACATTTAGCAACTTATGCATCTAGTTTATTTGAAAATGCAGATGTTGAGGTTTTAGATCTTAATGATTTTGCAATGCCAGTTTTCAGCGTAGATCTTGAAAAAGAAATCGGTCAGCATGAAGTAGCGCAAGCATTCTTGAATAAACTTAAAGAAGCTGATATTCTAGTGGTTTCGATGGCAGAAAACAACGGAAATTATTCTGTTGCTTTCAAAAATGTTTTCGATTGGAGTTCTCGAATCGAAAAAGACGTTTTTCAGCACAAACCAATGTTATTATTGGCAACTTCACCAGGAGGTCGAGGAGGTGCATCTGTTTTAGGAATTGCGCAGAATCTTTTCCCGCGTTATGGTGCAGAAATTAAAGGAAGTTTCTCATTACCAGCGTTTGGCTCGAATTTTGATTTACAAGAAAATAAAATCTCTAATCCTGAATTAGATCAAGAACTGAAAGATATTATTAAATCAAATTTTTAAATGCCACAAAAAAAGATTGCCCTTATTTTCCTTTTATTAAATAGTATTTTCATCAATTTTACTTTTGCTCAAAAGATTAGTGAAGTTGATAAAATAGTTGCAAAATACCCAAAAAGCTTTGATAGCACCGAAAAATTAGCCGACAGAATCGAAAAAGATTTTGATTCGGATTATGATCGCGCACGTGCTATTTACAGCTGGATTGCCTTCAATATAAGATACGATTATAATGCCTATTTGAATCCGCCAAGAGTTCAAGGTTTCAGCTATTCTTCTGAAGCTGAAAAACAACGAAAAATAAAACAGCTGAATGATAATCTGATTCAGAAAGCTTTTAAATCTAAAAAAGCAGTTTGTGAAGGTTTTACGGCTTTGTACCAGCATTTAGCTACTGCAATGGGAATTAAATGTGAAATCATTCGTGGCGATTCTAAAATTTCAGTGCGAGATATTGGTCGAAAAACCACTTCATCCAATCATGCTTGGAATATGGTCTTGATTGATAAAAAATGGCGTCTTTTAGATGTGACATGGGGGCAAGGCTATTACGATGGCAGTAAAGGAAGAATGGTCAATGATTTTAATCCGGCTTATTTTGATACAGATCCAGATTATTTCTTTGCGAAGCATTTTCCAGATTCAGGTTCCTATTTGGGAAATAGGTTAAGTAAAGAAGATTTTCTTAATGGACCTTTGATTTATAATACTACAATCGAAAAAGATTATAAAATTAAATCGCCAGATTCTGGGATAATTGAAGCGCGAAATGGCGATAAGATTACAGTAGAAATCAAAAATCTTTCAAAATCGAATCAGGTTTTTTATTTGAATAAATATAATAAAGCGGTTAAAGTTCAAAATTCGAAAGAGAAGCGAGGAGGTTTAGAATTTCAGATTCCAATAGATAGTAACATAGGTGATTATATTACTGTTTTTGTAGATGGAAATAGTGTCGTTTCTTTTAAAATAGTTTAAAAATAATGAGCTAAGAATCCAGTAATTTCCATCTTTTCTGAAATTGACGTATCTTAGCAAGAATGATCCGAATTTGAATGCTATGGAAACAACTTTTCTGAAATCAATCTTAGACAATGATTTCTACAAATTTACAATGCAGCATGCTGTAATTAAACTTTTTCCAAAAGCAAAAGTTCGGTATGGTTTTATAAACCGTGGAAAACATATTTTTCCTGAGGGATTTGCAGAATTACTTCGAAATTCTGTTGATGCAATGGCAGATCTTCGTCTAACAAAAGAAGAGAAAAGTTATTTAGCACATTATTGTCCTTATCTTGACCCAACTTATTTAGATTTTCTGCAAGGCTATAGTTTTGATCCGTCTGAAGTTCAGATTAGTCAGGAAGGTTCAGAAATAAAAGTTACCGTTGAAGGGTATTGGTACAGAACTATTTTGTGGGAAGTGCCGTTAATGGCTTTGATTTCAGAACTTTTTTATAAATCCAATCATTTAATTCGTTTAAATGATGAAGCTGTAAAAAGTCTTACGAAAGAAAAAATAGAGAATTACAATAGACTTGGCGTTTCTATTTTAGAATTTGGAACAAGACGCCGTCACTCTTATGATGTGCAGAGTCTTGTGAATGAGACTTTGCAAACGTATGGAGGACAGAGTTTTATTGGTACAAGTAATGTGCATTTTGCAATGGTCAATAATCGAAGACCTTTAGGCACACACGCTCACGAATGGTTTATGTTTCATGCGGCGCAATATGGTTTTCAGGTGGCAAATTTTACAAGTCTTGAAAACTGGACAAAAGTCTATGGAGGTGATCTTGGAATCGCTTTAACCGATACGTATACTACAGAAATATTTTTCAATCAGTTTGATAAAAAATATTCCAAACTTTTTGACGGCGTTCGACATGACAGTGGCGATCCGATTGAGTTTGCTCAGAAAGTAATTTCTCATTATAACAAAATGGGAATTGATCCGAAATCAAAAGTTATCGTTTTTTCAGATTCGCTCAATTACGACAAAGTAAAAAAGATTGCCGATTTCTGTCAGGATAAAATAAAAATGTCGTTTGGAATTGGAACAAATTTCACCAACGACGTAGGACTTCCAGCCATGAATATGGTTATAAAATTAACGGATACAAAACCTGATAATGTACATTGGCAAGGTGTAGTAAAGCTTTCTGACGAAAAGAACAAAAATACGGGAACGCCCGAAATGATTGCTTTGGCAAAAGAAGTACTCGGAATCAAATAGTATTTTTTTTGCTGAAAAAGCAGTTTTTTATAATTTTGACACCCATTTTATTTTAAAATCAACTTAGATAGATTTTAAACTGTTATTATTCATAACAAAAAAGAAATACGCTTTCATTTTTTGTTAAGAAATGGTACATTAGCAAAAAATCCTAAAATCATATATGCTAGAGCAAAATCAATATACCGAAGATAATATTCGTTCGCTTGATTGGAAAGAACATATCCGTATGCGTCCCGGGATGTATATCGGAAAACTTGGAGACGGATCTGCGCCGGATGATGGTATTTACATTCTTCTAAAAGAGGTTTTAGACAACTGTATCGATGAGTTCGTAATGGGCTCTGGAAAAACTATTGAAGTAAGTATCAAAGACAAAACGGTTACGGTTCGTGATTACGGACGTGGAATTCCGTTAGGGAAAGTGGTCGATGTAGTTTCGAAGATGAATACGGGAGGAAAGTACGATACAAAAGCTTTCCAGAAATCAGTAGGTTTGAATGGAGTCGGAACAAAAGCAGTAAATGCACTTTCGACTTATTTCCGTGTAGAATCTGTTCGTGATGATAAACAAAAAGGAGCAGAGTTTTCAGCTGGAAATTTAGTTTTAGAAGAAGAAATAATCGATACGACAAAACGTAAAGGGACAAAAGTAACTTTTACGCCAGACGAAACGATTTTCAAAAACTTTAAATTCCGTTTAGAATATGTAGTGAAAATGGTTAAAAACTATTGTTATCTAAACAATGGTTTGACGATTATTTTCAATGGAGAAAAATACTATTCAGAAAACGGACTTCGCGATTTGTTGGAAGAGACTATCAGTGAAGAAGATTTAGAATATCCAATTATCCATTTGAAAGACCACGATATTGAGGTTGCATTGACCCACAGTAAAACCCAATATAGCGAAGAATATCACTCTTTCGTAAACGGTCAGAACACAACACAAGGAGGAACGCACTTAGCGGCTTACCGTGAGGCAGTTGTAAAAACGATTCGTGAGTTTTACAATAAGAATTTTGAGGCATCAGATGTTCGAAAATCGATTGTAAGTGCGATTAGTATTAAAGTAATGGAACCGGTTTTTGAGTCTCAGACCAAAACAAAACTAGGTTCTACCGATATGGGTTCTGATGATGGATCGCCAGCGGTTTCTGTTCGTACATTCGTTAACGATTTCATCAAAACGAAACTCGATAATTACCTGCATAAAAATCCGCCGACAGCTGAAGCTTTATTGCGTAAAATTCTTCAGGCAGAACGCGAAAGAAAAGAATTGTCAGGAATTAGAAAACTGGCGACAGATCGTGCTAAAAAAGCCAATCTTCACAATAAAAAATTAAGAGATTGTCGTGCGCATCTTCCAGATACCAAAAACCCAAGAAACTTAGAAAGTACGCTTTTTATTACCGAGGGAGATTCGGCTTCTGGGTCAATTACAAAGTCACGTGACGTAAATACACAAGCGGTTTTCAGTTTGCGTGGTAAACCTTTGAATTCATATGGAATGTCTAAAAAAATTGTATATGAAAACGAAGAATTCAATTTATTGCAAGCTGCATTAGATATCGAAGATGGATTAGAAAAACTGCGTTACAACAACATCGTAATCGCAACCGATGCCGATGTCGACGGAATGCACATTCGTTTATTGTTGATTACTTTCTTTTTACAGTTTTTCCCTGAATTAATCAAAGAAGGGCATTTGTATATTTTACAGACACCGCTTTTCAGGGTTAGAAATAAAAAAGAAACGATTTATTGTTATTCTGAAGAAGAAAGAAAAGATGCGATTGAAAAATTAAAACCAAAACCCGAAATCACCCGATTTAAAGGTTTGGGAGAGATTTCGCCAGATGAGTTCAAGAACTTTATTGGAGATACGATTCGCCTTGATCCGGTTATGATGGATAAGCATACTTCAATCGAGCAGTTATTGTCTTTCTACATGGGGAAAAATACGCCAGACAGACAAGATTTTATTATCAAGAATTTGAAGGTGGAGATTGATGAGCTTGAGGAGGCTTAAAAAGAAAAGAATTATAGAAGAATTTTTAGTAGTTATACTGAACAAAATATATGAAAGACGAAGAAGACGATAACATAATTCCAAACGACGACGAGAATAATCAAGATGAAAATCAAGATAACATTCAAGATGGAGATGATGATGTGATTGATGGAGAAGGAAAACATTTTGAAGGAGCACATTTTTACGAAAATCAAGAAGAAGAAGGCGAAGACGTTATTACTAAAGTAACGGGAATGTATAAAGACTGGTTCTTGGATTATGCTTCGTACGTAATTTTGGAACGTGCAGTTCCTGCTATCGAGGACGGATTCAAACCTGTTCAGCGTCGTATTATGCACTCGTTAAAAGAGCTGGATGATGGTCGTTATAATAAAGTTGCCAATGTTGTTGGTCACACCATGCAGTATCACCCACATGGAGATGCGAGTATTGGTGACGCAATGGTACAGATCGGTCAAAAAGATTTATTGATTGACTGTCAAGGAAACTGGGGAAATATCTTAACTGGCGATGGGGCAGCAGCACCCCGTTATATTGAGGCACGATTATCTAAATTTGCTTTGGAGGTTTTATATTCTCCAAAAATTACAGAATGGGGACTATCTTATGATGGTCGAAAAGCTGAACCAATTAATCTTCCTGTAAAATTCCCATTGCTTTTAGCACAAGGAGCAGAAGGTATTGCGGTTGGACTTTCTACAAAAGTACTTCCTCATAACTTTAACGAATTAATTGACGCTTCGATTAAAATCTTAAAGGGGAAATCGTTTACGCTTTATCCAGATTTTGCAACAGCCGGTGTTGCTGACGTTTCGAATTACAACGACGGAATGCGTGGCGGACGTGTGCGTGTTCGTGCTAAAATTTCGCAATTAGACAAAAACACCTTGGTCATTACGCAGATTCCGTTTTCTACCAATACATCGAGTTTGATTGATAGTATTTTGAAAGCCAATGAAAAAGGTAAAATCAAAATCAAGAAAATTGAAGATAACACGGCTGCCGATGTAGAGATTCTGATTCATCTTTTCCCTGGTGTTTCGCCAGATAAAACGATCGATGCTTTATTTGCATTTACGGCCTGTGAAACTTCTATTGCACCTTTAGGATGTGTGATTGAAGATAATAAACCATTGTTTATTGGAGTTTCTGAAATGTTGAAAATTTCAACCGAAAGAACGGTTGATTTGCTAAAACAAGAGCTTGAAATTCAATTAGAAGAATTAAAAAATAAGTGGCATTTCTCTACTTTGGAAAAAATCTTCATTCGTGAAGAAATGTATATTGACTTCAAATTATACGGAGATAGAGAATCACTTTACAAATATTTATACGACCGTTTTGAGCCTTTCAAAAAATCATTTGTTAGAGAAATCAACGATGATGATTTACAGCGTTTGACTCAAATTCCAATGATTCGTATCACACGTTTCGACTCTGATAAAGCAGATGAATTAATTTCTAGATTAGAAGAGGAAATGAAAGAGGTAGAATACAATTTGGAACATCTTACCGATTTTGCCATTGCCTATTTTACCAAACTGAAAGAGAAATACGGAAAAGGACGAGAGCGTAAAACAGAACTTCGCGTATTTGATAATGTTGAAGCTACAAAAGTTGTTTTAAGAAACACAAAACTATATGTAAACCGCGAAGAAGGTTTCGTAGGAACTAGTTTAAAGAAAGATGAATACGTAGGCGACTGTTCTGATATTGATGATGTTATCGTGTTTTTGCGAGACGGAACCATGATGATTACAAAAGTAGATGCTAAAACCTTTATCGGAAAAGACATTATACACGCTGCCGTTTTTGATAAAAACGATAAACGCACCATTTATAATATGATGTATCGTGATGGAAAATCTGGTCCTTCGTATATAAAACGTTTTAATGTTACTGGAGTAACGCGTGATAAAGCGTACGATTTGACAAATGGAACAAACGGTTCTCAGGTGGTTTATTTTTCGCATAATCCAAATGGGGAAGCTGAGGTTGTAACTATTTTACTGCGTCAAGTTGGAACGATTAAGAAACTGAAATTCGATATTGATTTTGCAAAATTAGCAATCAAAGGACGTGGCTCTAAAGGAAACTTAGTGACCAAATATCCAATCAAGAAAATCGAATTAAAAGAAAAAGGGATTTCGACTTTATTGCCAAGAAAAGTTTGGTTTGATGATACTGTAAAACGCTTAAATGTTGATGCAAGAGGGGAATTGTTAGGAGAGTTTAAGCCGACAGATAAAATATTAGTAATTAGCCAGTCAGGAAAATTAAAAGTAATAATTCCAGAGTTATCTACGCATTTTGATGAAGATATGATTGTTTTGGAGAAATGGAAACCTAAAAAACCGATTTCTGCGATTTACTATGATGGAGAAAAAGAGCGTTATTTCTTGAAGCGTTTCTTGGTTGAAAATGAAGGAAAAGAAGAAAGCTTTATTACAGATCACCCAAATTCGCAGTTAGAAATCGTTTCTACAGACTATCGTCCAGTAGCTCAATTGGTTTTTGCTAAAGTAAAAGGTGTTCAAAAAGACGATTTGCATATTGATGTAGAAGACTTTATAGCCGTAAAAGGTTTCAAAGCTCTTGGAAATCAATTGACAACGGACAAATTAAGACAAGTAAATCTATTAGAACCTTTGCCTTATGAAGAACCAGTTGAAGAAGTACCAGAAAAACCAGAAATTCCAGAAGATGATCCTGTTGAAACAGAATTAGATGATGATGGCCAAATAGGTTTGGTTTTAGAATAGAAATGAAAAACGCTAAGAAATTAATCTTAGCGTTTTTTTATGCTAAAAAATAAACATTTTTAACAAAAATTAATAAGTCTTATTTTGTTATAATTTAAACTTTTACTGGAGCATTTGTCATATTTTGATCTCTAAATTAGCTAATTAATTTAAAATCAAAATCATGAAAAAAATTTTATGTTTATTAAGTGCTGTTGCATTTGTATTTGCTTCTTGTTCAAAAGATGATTCATCAGATTCTGCATCTTCTATTTTAGTTAAAAAAATAACTGAATTCGAAAATGGAAGTCCAATTATAAGAACCGTTCAATATAATGGCAATAAAGTTGTTAGTATGACCGAAGAAGATGGTTCACAAAGAAAATTTACTTATATAGGAAATCAAATAGCGAAAATTGAGGAGTTTGATGTGGACGGATTACCAGACGGCTCTATTGTATATGGTTATACAAATGGGTTGATGACAAGTTACGTTGAAAAATATGATGATTTATATAATCATAAGACTAAATATACTCATAACAATGATGGGACGGTTTCTTATGAACAATTTAAGGTAAATATCGAAACAGGAATTGAAGAAAAATATGGGCAAACAGGAACATTAACATTCAGAGATGGAAATTTAATTAAAGCAGAAAGATCATCTTCTAATTTTACCTCAGTAGAAGTTTACGAGTATGATGCTAAAAATAGCCCTCTTAAAAACATTGTTGGTTGGAATTTATTATTAGATGATGAATCAGCTAATAATAATATTACTCAGAGAACTTATACTTCAGGATCTGGAGATAATATTCATATAGATATAACTACGTATACCTATAAATATGATGCGAATGGCTATCCGACAGAGAGAGTAACAAAATTTCCAAACGGAGATTCATTTGAAACAGAAACTGTTGAGTACGAATATTAGTATAAATAAAAAAGCAAATATCTTATCATTGAGTTAAGGTATTTGCTTTTTTGTTTAAAATGCATTTCAAAGGATGTTAAAAAATAGATTTCTTCTTTTCTTAGTGTTATTTGTGACATTGTCATATTCTCAAGTTAAAAATCCAGTTGTTTTAATTAATGCTCGAGCACAACAAGATAAAATATTACTTCGCTGGGCAGTTAATTCTCCTATTGAATGGCGGAAAGCAAATAAGAAAGGGTTTATAGTTACCAGAACTACTGTTTTACGTGACGGCAATGTGTTATCTAAACCTGAAAAAATGCTTCTTACTCTAAAACCTTTATTGCCAGAGCCGTTAGATTCCTGGCTGGACTTTGTGCAAAGAGATAATAATGCAGCTGTTATTGCGCAGTCTATATATGGCGAAAGTTTTGAAGTGGCAGGATCCAAAGAAGGCGAATTATCAAAAATTGTAAATATGGCCGATGAGCTTGATCAGCGTTATACATTTGCATTATATGCTGCCGATATGAGTTTTGATAGTGCTGTAAAAGCAGGCTGGGGATTTGTAGACAGCAATGTAAAAAAGAATGAAGTATATGCCTATCAAGTAAGTGTATTTGAAACTCCAAAAGTAAAAGAATCATCATATGTTATTGGTCTAAAAGATTATACAGCTTTACCAGCACCAACTGATTTTATTGCAATACCAGATGATAAAAAAGTCATGCTTTCTTGGGACTACGAAACCTTTAAAAGAATTTATACTTCTTTTATGGTTGAAAAATCTTCTGATGGGATCAATTATGAGCCTATATCAAATACTGCACTTGTAAATCTAAGCGATAAAGACGATCATCCATCAAAAAACATGTATTATATAGATACACTTAGTGCGAATGATAAAACATATCACTACAGATTATATGGTATTAACTCTTTTGGAGAAAAGGGAGAAATGACAAAACCAATTACAGTCAAAGGTGTATCTGCAGTAGTTACCTCTGCTAGATTAATAAACTATAATATCATTAATTCGAATGAGGTAAATCTGGAATGGGATTATCCTGTAGCATCAGAAAGTTTTATTCAGGGATACGAAATCAATTTAGCTGATAATGATAAAGGTCCTTATAGAGTTGTTTCTAAAATAATTTCTCCATCTGAAAGAAAACTCATCTACAAAGAAAATCTATATCCGTCTAATTATTTTACTGTATCAGTAGTTGGCAAAAATAATCAACGGTTAACTTCTCAAAGTATGCTGGTACAGCCTGTTGATTCAATTCCTCCAGCAAAACCAATTGGACTTGAAGGTGTAATTGATAGTCTTGGAACGGTAAAATTAAAATGGAAAGTTAATACAGAAAAAGATTTACGTGGATATAGAATTTTGCGAGCAAATACGGCAAATGAAGAATTCGTAGATATTTACCACAAATCATACATAGAAAATCAATATATAGATAGTATAAGTCTTAAAATGACTAATAGAAAAGCCTATTATAGAATTGCAGCCGAAGATATGCGCTATAATATTTCTGAACCATCGGATATTTTAGTTTTAGAAAAACCGGATAAAATTCCTCCAGCTGCCCCAATTTTTAAAGATTATGATAATAAGGATGGAAAGGTTAATCTAAAATGGATTCGAAGTTATAGTGAAGATGTAGTTGGATATAGTTTGAGAAGAAGAGAAAAGGGACAGGAAAAATGGCTGGAGATTAAACAAATAAACGATACTATTCAGGAATTTACAGATGATAGAGTAGAGAATAAGAAAACATACCAATATGCTATTCTGGCCAAAGACAAGAGTAATCTTTGGTCGACATTAGATCATTCTGTAATAACTGTACAGGTTTTAGATTTTACCCCTATTAAAATTATTTCTTTTTTGCAGGGAACACCAGATCGGGCAAATAAAAAGATAACTCTCACTTGGGATTATAATAAAAGCAGAGACAAGATAACTGGTTTGAGTATTTACAAAAATGTCAAAGGTGGCCATCCAACTTTATGGAGAGAACTTAAAGGAGATGTTTTTACTCTTGAAGATAAAAATTTAAAGATAAATATGGAATATGAGTATCACTTAATTCCAAGTTTGCTGAGTAACAATCCTGCAAAAGAGGAAGTTATAACCATTGTTTATTAGGTGTATGAAGAAGATTTATTTATTGTTTTTTTTGTTGGTATCGGGATTTGGGTTTGGGCAAATAAACTTAAATGGCGAATCAAATTATAAATTAAACATTTCTGGATATCAAAATAGAGACAGCAATGGATGTGGAGACAGTGATGGATTAAGGCATATTAAAGCCACTCGTTTAGATGGAAGTACATTTTTTATTTTTGATGGCAGAATACTTTATTCTGATATTGATTATGAGGAAACATTTACAAAGAATAACCCTATAGTGAATTTGGAGTTTTATAAAATTGTTAGATGGGAAAATTGGGCAGGGAATTGTGATGGAGGTCCAAATAAGAACTATGACCAAATAAAAATTGATAATAAATGCTTCTCATCTTATCAAGCTGATGCAGGTAGTAATCTCTTATACCTAAGTGTAACTTCGAAGCCTTATGTTAAAATTAACGGGTCTCCAGAGCCATTATATTTAGGAAATTCAGAAAACATAAAAATTGAATTACCAGATAATTTAGATTCAAATAGTTATAATTGGAAATACAAAGTTGGAAACGGAGCCGAAAAATATATTCCAACTGCATTTAATAATAAAGCTATACTAAATATTAAAGGGGAGGACTTTTTGACAGAAAATGATCTTGGAAAAACAGTTTATATTTGGGTGAATATGGATTGCAACGCTGGAGAAAAGCAGGCTATGGGTATTGCATATCGAGGGGCATATCACAAAGTCGAAGAATGTACTAAGAATTGTAATAAACTACCTTTTAATCAATTTTTCCAATGTAGAATTGCATGTCCAAAAAAATATGATGAATATTATAATGAAATTTTCACTCCCGAATTAATAAGAGAATACCAAAGTTCCAATTCAAATGTTATTTCATTTACTTATCTAAAATCTGCACCTAATGTTACATCTCTCAAAGTTTCAAATGCAGAGTGCTACGATAGTGGAAATAGTTCTCTTGAAGTTAAATTTGATAGACCTTTATCTGATAAGGAAAAATTAAACATTACTTTAACAAATAAAAATAAAGGGGACGAACTTCAGAATTATTTAGATATAGTTTTTAATGGCAATAATTCATTTGAAATATTAAATTTAACACCAGGAAAATATAATCTTCAATTGAATGGCTTTTACGATGGAGCACCAATTTATTCTTCTACAATTGCTAAACCTTTAACTTTTGAAATTGAAAAACCATGGCCTCTTGATTTTAGTATAATAAGTAGTGATATTTTATGTAATAATGCACAAAATGGAACAATCGAAATTACACCAACCGGAGGAACCCGAGATAAGCTAGGTTCTGATTATTACTCACTGGACGATGGGAATAACTGGGTACCTTTTCCTAATAATGCTCCTTATACTATTACAGGTTTAGCACCGGGAACTTATAGGGTAAAAGTAAAAGACATGAATGGCTGTGTCGCAAAAATTCAAACTTCTGTAAATGGTGAAATTCAGCTTGGGGAAGATAAAGTAATCGAGAAGATGATTACTCAGCCTCAATTGCCATTAACCGTTAACTATACCTATAAAAAGAATCCAACTTTTTTTGGCAGTTATAATGGTCAAATTACTGCTTCAGTAAGCGGAGGTACTATAAAAGACGACAAATCATATAATTATAAATGGATAAAAAGCACAGGTGAAGAATTTAGTACCACAGCGCAATATAATTCAGCAGATAACACGTATAATATTTCATTAAATAATGTTCCTGCTGGCGAATATAAGTTAACAGTAACTGATAAAAATTACAATGTTGCTGCAAACAAAGAGAATTGCTCTATTATTGAATCGTCACAAGTTTTAACTCAGCCAGAGCCAATTGTAATAACATTATCAGAAACACAATCAATTTCTTGTAATACTGAGAATGTAGATTCTGACATGGATAAATTCTCAGATGGAATTTTAAGTGCATCTGTTGTTGGTGGTACACAACCGTACCAATATGTTTGGTCTAAATTCAATAAAACTACAAATGTATGGAATGTATTAAATGGAGAAAAATCAAGTACAATTCAAAATCTTAGTGCGGGAAATTATTCATTGAATGTTGTAGATGCTAATGGAATAATGCAAGGAACCTATGATACAGCAAATTTAGTATTAGAAGTACCTGCAACTAAAGAATTGGTAGAGCCAATAAAATTGAATCTGTCATTTGAATCTGTAAATGTTTCTTGCTATGAAGGAAATAATGGTTGGGCAAAAGTAAATATTACGGGTGGAATGGCTCCATATACATGTACGTGGTATAATGTAAAAAGCGGAATTGTCAATAATAATGAAATTTCTCAATTAACAGCTGGAGAATATTTTGTTGAAGTGACAGATAGTAAGGGATGTTTTACTAAAGGAAGTGTAGTGATAACAGAACCTCAATCAGCGATAGCAATTGAATATATTGATGTTATATCTCCCACATTTTCAAGAGCAACTAATGGGCGTATTATAGCAAAAATAGTAGGCGGCACACCTTATAGTGATCAATCTTATAGTTATGAATGGAAAAATTCAAAAGGGCAGATACAAGCTGCAGTAGCAGAAGTAAAGGATGGTTTTTATACCATAACAATAGATGGAGTTCCTGCTGATGATTATTTTTTAACCATAAAGGATAAAAATTACAATGAAGGGACCAATCAAATTATCAATTGTTCGGTAATAGAATCAAAAGTAACACTAAACGAGCCTGATCCTCTAAAAGTTGTACTTGAAATTACCCGCGGAATTTCTTGCAATTCGACTAATGAATTTGGCGATAGTACAGATCTAAATCCAAAAGATGGACAACGCGATGAATCTCAGGATGGTATTGTAACAGCTCACGTTACAGGCGGAACACCTTTAGCTATTTCTGCCAATAATGGATTGCCCTATTATTTCTATTGGAAAAAACAACAACCTGATGGCTCATGGAAAACACTAACAGATGTTGTAGGTCCGACGGCTTCGAATCTTTCTCACGGAAATTACGCTTTAAATGTAAAAGATCGAAATGGAATCATGTTAGGAACTTATGTTAATAATGTTTTAACTCAGGAAATTGACGCAACTCAGTTTTTGCAAGAACCTCCAAAATTATCTGTGGTTATTAAACATGGAAATGTTTTTTGTAGTGGAGGAAATGATGGTTGGGCGCAAGCACAAGTGTCTGGAGGAACTCCTCCTTATGAGTTCAATTGGTCTAATGACGTAGAAACTGATAAAAATACAGTTTTAAAAGCTGGAGAATACTGGATTTTTGTTACTGATGCAAAAGGATGTACCACGCAAGAAAGTGTTACAATATTAGAGCCAGCAGAACCCTTAACAGTTAAATATACAGAAATTCTTAATCCAAGTTTTTTCAAGGCTACAAACGGAAAAATCACTGTAGAAATTAAAGGAGGAACTATATTCTCTAATAATAGTTATTGGTATGAATGGAAGAACAGCAAGGGAGTTTTACAAAAAGCAATTACCAATTTTAATAATGGGGTTTTTACCATTTCGTTAAATGGAGTACCAGAAGAAACTTATATATTAAATGTTCATGATGCCAATTATGATAATGCAATAAATAAAACCAGTTGTAATATTTCTACTTCTGTTGTTACTCTGGATGATCCAGATCCGCTTGAAGTTACTTTCGAAATAGTTCGCGCTATTTCTTGTAACGTAAATAATGAATTTGGAAATGAAACAGATAATAATCCGCAGGATAATCAAAGAGATGAATCTCAGGACGGAATTTTAATGGCACATGTTAAAGGAGGAATTCAATTGCAAGAGAACCAAAACAATGGATTACCATATTATTATACTTGGAAGAAAAAACAAGTCGATGGTTCTTTCGAAATTTTGGAGAATAAAAGTGAGGCAATTGAAAATATTTCGGAAGGAACTTATGCGCTTAATATAGAAGATGCAAATGGAATCAGACTTGGAACTTATGTAAATAACGCTCTAGCAAAAGAGATTGATGTAATTCAATATATGCCTCAGCCTGAAAAATTAAGCTTAACATTTACAAAATTAAATGCAAGCTGCAATAATGGTGATGATGGCTGGGCAGAAGCTCATGTTTCTGGAGGAACTCCACCATACACTTATGAGTGGACAAATGGAGATACAACTGCTAGGATAGAAAATATTACCACAAACAATTATTTTGTATTGGTAACTGATGCAAAAGGATGTATTGTCCAAGGAAATATTTTTGTGGGTGATCCTAAAGGAATATTTACTACAGAAGAAATCAAAAATCCTACCTGTTATAAAGGCAGCGATGGTTCAATACATCTCAATGTTACGGGAGGAAACTTGCCATACAGCTTTTTATGGAATACAGGCGCAACAACGCAGAATCTAGATAATCTTACAGCAGGAAATTATGAGGTGACTATCGTATGTCCTGATTGTTGTGTGTATAAAAAAAGATTTACGCTAAAAAATCCCGATCCTATTGTAGTTGATTTAGGAGGAAATAGAACCTTATGTGGAGATCAAAGCTTGTATTTGGATGCTTCAATTGCTGATGAAAAGGCACAATATATTTGGACTTCAACAAACGGATTTACTTCAAATGAACCTAAAGTAAATTTAACAAAAGGTGGAACCTATCATGTAAAAGTAACTTCAAGTTTGGGCTGTGTTGGAGAAGATGATATTATATTAAAAAGAAGTCAGGATTTAATAAGTTCTGAATTCTTATTGAGTTCTCAGGCTTACTTAGATGAAGAGGTTATTCTTGTAAACACTAGTGATCCTTTTGGTGAAAGTACTGAATGGCTTGTGCCTAGTGGGGTTAAAATAATAGACCAGAAAGAAAAATATATTACCCTTCAATTTAGCAAAACTGGAATTTATACAATTGGTTTGAAACAGACTCAAGGGGAATGTTATGCTTTGTTTGATAAAGATATTTTGGTAGAGAAGAGAAGCACATTGCCCAATTCAGAAAGCACTTCTAAGTTTATTAAAAATTTTATTGTAACCCCAAATCCAAACGATGGGAACTTTAAAGCGATTATAAATTTAGAGAATAACAGTACCGTAAATTTAAGACTATTTTCAACTTTAGGGCAATATACACTTCAGAAAAAAGATTCAGGAAAGAAAAGCTATGAAATTGATTTTAATACAGCACTACAATCTGGAATGTACATTTTAGTACTGGAAACCGAACAGCAGACACTCGTCAAAAAAATTATCATTTATTAAAATGAAAAAACTTTTCCATAATTTCTATTCATTAATTGTTGTACTGTTTTTTAGTTTAAATGGCCACGCACAATTATATCCAGTTCAGCTAACGCCTATTTTTAAAAGTCCGTACAGCATAAAAATCTCAGATTATGCCGCCAGCATGGATACCAAAATGCAGTTGCTAATTAACCCCACAGATCTTTCCATTAATAATAAGCAGGTTCGCTTAAAGCTTTACATTCAAGGAAATGGCCTCAATATACAGAGCAGCGATTATGTGCAGGGACAGAAACCGATTTATATAAACGGAGGAGAACTTCAGACTCTGACCAATACTGATATCGCTTCTCTTTTCAGACTGGAAAACTTGCAAGGAATTACAGCTTCGCAATATTCATTGGGACTGCCAGAAGGAATGTACAGCTTTTGTTTTGAAATGTATGATTACATTACCAATCAGAAAATATCTCAGAAAAGCTGCGCCAGCTTATACCTGATATTAAACGATCCTCCTCTGTTGAATACGCCTCAGAAGAATGAGCAGATAGCGGCAAGCGATTTTCCAAATATTATCTTTACCTGGACACCACGCCAAATCAATGCAACGAATATCTCGTATAAGTTTGAGCTGAAACAGCTTTTAGACCCTTCTCTTGATCCGCAAATTGCCTTTCAGATGGCTCCCGTTTTATATGAAGAAACCCTTTTTAGCACTGCCATGCTGTACAATTTAAGCATGCCTACCTTGACTCCAGGAATGCGTTATGCTTGGCGTGTCCGTGCAATTTCTACAACAGGATTATCTGAAAATGCGATATTCAAAAATGACGGATATAGCGAGATTTACTCTTTTAAATATACTGCATCTTGTGCGGCTCCGACTTTTTTATTAAGCGAAGCACAGGGACCACATAGTGTTAAAATTACCTGGCAAGGACTTCCTGAACATACCAAATATCAATTGCAGTACAAAAAACAGGATGTCCGGAATGCACAATGGTTTTCGACAAATAGTTTAAACACTCAGAGTTTAATTACCAATTTGGAACCTGGCGTAACGTATCAGTTTAGAGTTGGTTCAAGCTGTGATTCTGCTTCAGAAGGAATTCAGTCTTTTACCTATTCAGGAATCAGTACGTTTACGACGCCCACACAGATTAGTGGAGTTTCAGCTTATAACTGCGGAATTATTCCAAAGATTAATATCCAGAATCAAAAACCGCTTACCAATCTTATACAAAGTGAAACCTTTACAGCTGGCGATTTCTCTGTTACAATTTTAGAGTTAAAAGGAGAGAACAGTCCATATTCGGGCAGAGGGTATATTATTGTTCCTTATTTGGCCGATACTAAAATTGCGGTTGAGTTTAATAATATAGTCGTCAATACAGACTATCAGCTAATCAGTGGAGTTGTTGAGACAAGTTATAATCCAGATTGGAAAAATGTAGTTGATGTAGAAGATTTTACTGGTGAAGGACAAAGCGGAAAGATAAAAGAAGAAATTACATTTGAGATTTATAAAATGGTTATCAATGCAAACGGGGACATTATTGTAAATGGTAAAAATGGAGAGCAGGTAACTATTCCGGGAGGGAAAGATACTGTGATTACAGACAGCACAGGAAAAATCTATTATGTAGATAAAGATGGAAATGGAAGTAATGAAGGTATTGTTGCTGCTGAAGGAGGAAAACCGACACAAGAGAATACAGATGGTGTTGACAAAAATGGACAAGCTACTGCTTTTACAGCTCAAGGAATTACAATTGCTTTTTCTGCGAATGGCAGTAAATATGCATTTGATATAATGCCTGACAATGCAACACCTTCACTGCAAAAAACATATAAACAGGCTGGAAAAAACTTCCTGCCATATAAAGCTGTTTTGAATGGTGATACTGATACCGTTTTGGCAGTAGTTACAGCTACAGATTCTGAGATTAATCTAGACGATATTGTTTTTAAAACGGAAAGCGGTGCTAAAGTGGATGCTGTAAGAAATGACAAAATATTTACTTTAACTGTAAGAGGAAGTTTAAATTATGCAGAAGAACAAATTCTTGCGACTATAAAGCAGGGCGATAAATGGAAAGTTATAGGAGCATTTGTACTGGTTCATATTTCTCCAAAAGAAGTGAATGTTGCTTTGGTTCCTACAGATGATACCTCACAAAGCAAACTTGATGAGGTTATTACAAATACGCAAAAGATTTATGATAAAGTGGGAGTAAAGATTAATTTTACGAAAGAACCTGTTTTAAACATTCAAAGCGTAGTTTCTGGAAATATCATACAGACAGAGAAAAACACAACAACGTCTATATATAGTGCGCAACAGCAGGAAATTAACAGCTTGTATCGATCAACAGAATCGAGTTATGTACTTTTTATAACCAATAAAGCATCAAGTACAGGACAGCAGGGGTATATGCGTTTGAATGGACAGTTTGGTTATGTGTTTAATTCAGAAACCGCATTATCCAAAACGCCAGCACATGAACTCGGTCACGGAATTTTTAAATTAGAACATCCTTTTGAAGTTTACAAAACAGCTGAAAAAAGCACTGATTTGTTAATGGATTACAGTGCAGGAACTGTTTTGAATCATCACGACTGGAAGCAGATTAATGATCCTGCATTTAGGTTGTATATGTTTCAGAGTCAGAGTAGTGGTGAGTATGAAACGGATGGGCATTATTCTACTGTTTATTTAGTTTCTTTAATGTTAGGAATGAATCCAGCTAAAGCGAAAGAATTAGCTGAAGCAACAGAAGGACCAGATACTGATGTTCATAGTGAGACAAGTTTTGAATTGGACGAAACTTGGAGTGATGCAGAATATCAGGAAACTATACATAGTTTAACAGGTGGATTTCATGGCACGGAAGAATTTTTAACAGCAATACAATTTATTTATACACCAAAGGAAAATATTTCTAAATTAGGGGAACTTCTACATCGCTTTGGAGATACTTATGCACATACAAAGTTGGATAATATAAAGCCTGAAAATTTAGGCGAATATAATTTATATGAAAATCCGGAAAATGAAAAATTAGCAATTAAATCATGGAAAGGTCAAGGAAGTATAAGATTAAAGGATAAGGTAGAGCCTTGGATTTTATTTTTTAATTATTATTTAAAAAAGTATGGAATGGGATTTTTCACTAGTTATACAAAACAAAGAGAAGTTTTTAAAGGTAAAACTTTAAAAGAGGTTTTAAATGATATTTATTTAGTTAACTACACAGATAAGTATATAATGTATGGAGGAGAAAAGAACATTCTTGGGATAACAAAAGATCATGCGTTTTCAGATGGTTCATTTCCTGATAAGATATATCTTAGACCAAAATGGTACTTAGATTATGTGAAAAATTTAGCATGGTTATTATCTGCAAAGTATAATTTAAATGGGGCAAATTTTGATACTAAAATATTTGAAAAAATGACAACTTTTGCAGTATCCAACAAATGTTCTTTAAAAGGGCTTATAGATTACGAAATTGCGAAAAAAAAGCAAAAGACGAAGTTTTATATCCCTGTCTTATATTCTAATCCTAATCGTATTGCAGCATCATATGATGCGGTGAAAAACACTGATTATTATCAAACTGCGCTTGATGTTGTAGAAAAAGCAAAATTATATATATCTAAGGACGGAATTTATAAGAATATAGTTGTAAATCCAATAAAAGACATGAATGTAAAATATAATGTTAAAACTGGATTTTTTAGAACTTCGGCATTTGAAATTAATTTAAAAAAATAATTATGGATAGTAATCGACTTGGATTTAATTTGTTTTTGCTGAAAAACTTATTTTTATTATATCTTTTTTCTGTGATTTTTATTAGTATGATTGATTCATCTCCATTTGTATTAATAGTTTGTTGTTTTTATCTTCTTTTGAGTTTGCCAGTTTTTTTGTTTAATATATATGAAATTAGACATAATAAAATTGTTTCATATTTAGTTTTTAGTGGCTTGAATCTTCTACATTTAATTTTTTACATAATAGAAATTTTTGCAAAAACAACAACAACCCATTGGCATAATATAAATGGAGTTTTAGTTGAATACACACAGACATGTTATTACTATGAAACAAATAGTGGTAGCGTACATTTTAATTTAGTTAGTGCTGGAATTTTTTTGGTATTGCAGTTTGTTTTATGGGTGGTTATTATCAAAAAAATAAATCAATTTGAAATTGATTTAGATTAAAACAAGTATTCTTTATAAAAATTAATTATGTCAAATTCCGTTTTTCAAATATTTTTTCTAATTTTTAGAGTTTTTTTGATTTGGCTTTCATATAAGGCCAAGTTTTTACTCATATATAATTACATATCTGGTCTTTTTATGATATTATTTTTTGCAAATTTACACTTAAAAGACTGCGATGGCAGAGCCAAAGCAATAGTATTTATTTTGGATCTCTTTTTTTATACAACCTTATTTTTTTCATCTTTTATCATTTATTTTGATAAGGGTAATGAAAAAAAACACTATGTTACTATACCTGTTTTTGCTTATTTCGTTTTAATATTAATAGAGGTTTTTATATTGGGGTTTACGGATTATTTTTTATCAATTTTTTTACCAATAGCACTTGGCTTTTTTCCCCTATACCTGTTAAAAAATTATAGAAAATATTATTAGAAACATGTAGAGTTTCAAAAGAACTAAACAATACCACATTTTATTAAAATTAAATTTCCGTATTACTCAGTAATTACGGACTTACATCATTATGAATTATATTAACTAAAATAAAGTATTTACACATGAAAAATAATTTTTTAACCATATTAATTTTACTTTTTTATATAACTAATAATGCTCAAAAAATCAAAATTGATAAGGGAGAAATAAAACTTGATGAAAAAACAGTAGGATATTTAGAAGGAAAGAAACCAATTTTTACTATTTACAATCTAGATAAGAGTTTTGCAATAACTGCAGAAATAAAAACTGTTCCAAATGAGCCTTCTATGACACTGCCATGGATAGAAATTAAGGACCAAACTACTGGAAAGTTCAACGAACTTGAATTCAAGAATAAGAGTAGAAAATTCAGTGCTTTCAATTATGATAGAAGCATAATTTATGAACTTTTCGATCGAAATTATTTTACTGTTGATGGTTTGAATAAGGAAGAAATCGAAAAATTCTTAAATAGCGAATCGGCAGGAATTTCTGCTAAAAGAATTGGTACCCAAAATACTAAAGACGAAGCCAGTAAAATTGCAGATACTTATCAATTAAGTATAGATGATGGAGGAACTATTTATAGTATAAAAGAACAAAACCCAGATGCGCTTGATAAAAGAATTGGTTATATAAAAGTTACGTCACCAGCAAAAAATGGTGAGCTAATGTATGAAGTGTTGGATTTGGATAATTATCTAATAGCAACATGGTATGCAAAAGCTGGGATGATTTCTGGGTACAATAAATTTCTAAATCAAGAATTAGTCACTTTGGACAGCAAAATATTTAAGGCAGCTTTTGATAACAGTGGAAATCCTATAGGTTATAAAATGAGTAAAGACATTACTGCTATGAATATTGTGAGAGTTTTAGTTGGAAATGGTTATACACTGCAGCATCAAGGAATTTATTTTGAAGAAGAGAAAAGAAAAGAGCAGGCTAAATTGAATTTAGAAAAGTATGAAACCGCTAAATCAAATTCAATTAATATTTATAATAAGGAAGGATTCGTAATAAATGAAAAAGGACAAAAAATATCAGGTGTTTTTAAAATAGAATTTGAAGAAATTCCAAATTCTAAAAACTCAAATAATTCCTTTGTTCCAGGCCAAAGACTTTATAAAACTACTGGTGATTTTGAAGTATATCAATCAAAATCAGGAGTTCGTTTTTGTGTTGATGAAAGCAAAGAATGTTTTATTGGACTGGCATGTAAAGGAGGAAATCTTATTTCATCAGGATTAAAAGCATTGAACGCTGATGCTTCAGCTTTTTATAAAATTTTATATGAAATTGATGGCTGTATGATTTTGGCTTACCCAAATTATTTAAATGAGCTTATATTAAAAATACCAACTCAAGAAAAAGGTCTTTATACAACTAAAATAGGAGATAGCAAATTGAAAAAGAACATTGCCGAATATCTAAAATGTGATTCAATTGTATTTGAGAATTACGATTTTAAAACACTTGAAGGCTTAATCAAGCTCTTAGAAGATTACAAAAATATCTGCAACAAATAAGCAAATAATGACCGCCACAGACGGAAAACTGTAGTGGTCTTAAAATAATATTATGAAAAAAGTTTTACTCTTCCTCCTTTTTAGTATCATAACTTCTTGCTATCAGGAAACATCTATAGCTGTAGAAGGTGATTTTACAACTTCATATGTTAATGCTAAAGAATCTATACCCGTAATTATTAAAATCGATAATAAAATTACAGTTGCAGATACTTATGAATGGACATTTGAAGGAGGAAATCCAAGTACCTCAAACTTAAAGAATCCGGGTGAAATTCTGTACGAAAAGCAAGGAACTTATGTAATAAAACTCAAAGCTTCAAATGCTGATGGTGAAAGTAAAGAAATCAGTAAAACAGTTATAATTAGAGACGGAATCAATATTGATTTTGCGTCAGAAATTGTAAAAAGTAATTATTCGCCAGTTGAGGTAGTTATCACAAATAATACGCATGGTGAAGAACTTACTTTTAAATGGGATTTTCAAGATGGATTTCCAGCCGATTTTTCAGGTAAAACACCTCCAAATATTGTCTTTACTACTCCAGGAGAGCATGCAATTACTTTGACTGTGTCAAATGGTGTTGAAGAAGAAAAAGTGACTAAAGTTATCCACGTTGCACCTTATCTGGTGAGTCAGTTTTTATATGAGCCAAAGTTTGAAAATGACGATTACGAGACTCCTGTAACAATCAATTTTATCAATAAATCTATTAGCGCTTCCAAATACAAATGGACTTTTGAAGGAGGAAATCCCTCGGTATCAACTGAAGAAAATCCAACAGTAGTTTTTACAAGTATCGGCCTTCATGAAATTACTCTTGAAGCTTCAAATGATAAAAACATGCAGATTTTTAAGTCAACAATCACGGTTTTTCCTGATAGTAATCTACGCATTATTAAAGATGTTAAACTAGGGATAAATACCGCTCACAATAACAACAATATAGGAGCTATGTTTTCTACCGCAACCAGACAGGTATACAAAGCAAATGAAATCAACGATAAAAACAGTGCTTTGATTGATATTGTATTTCAGGGATTAAACAGCAATTTGACTTACAACAAATTCATTTCGCCAGATAAAGTCAATAATTATGGGTTTTCATCATTAAAAAATGCACAGAGTACCATTTTCGTCAATTCTCAAAATTTATGCAATTGCGGTTTAAATTTTACAGAAATAGACTTTGATTCTATGGTAAATGACAATCCTCTAAAATCTTTGGGTATAAGTTACAGCGCATCGGGAGAGCAGCAATTTGGTTTTATTTACCCAAGAATAATTTTATTTAAAACACAAGATGGCAGAAAAGGAGCAATTAAGATAAAAGAAATGGTAAAGAATGGAACGAGCTCATATGTTTTATGTGACATCAAAGTGCAAAAACAATAAAGAAGATTAATTAATGAGACTATATAATTTGAATTGTTGGTTAAAACTTGTAATTGTTTTATTGTTTTTATTTACTAAAAACACTTATTCTCAGCAGGTTGATTTAGAAAATTTTTATAAGCCAAATTTTAAAGTTACGGGAGGTATAAATGCTAATAAGGTATTCTATAGTTCGAACCAGCAAAATTCACGTGATCCTTTTACCTATTTACTTTCAGGAAATTTAAACGTTAGTGCATTCAATTTTAATTTGCCTATATTTTATAGCATTACCAATCAGGGAAATAATTTAGGATACACAGCTCCGTTTGATTTTAACCGAATTTGCATCATGCCAAAGTACAAATGGATAAAAGCATATATAGGAAATGTAAATATGACTTTTTCACCCTATACTTTAAATGGTTTCCCTTTTAGAGGTGCTGGAATCGAATTGACGCCAAGAAGTCCTTTTAAAATAAGTTTGATGGGCGGCCAGTTGTTAAAAGCTGTTTCAGAAGCTGATGCCATAGGCGGTGTTCCAGTTTATGAACGATTTGGTTACGGAACTAAAATAGGTTTTGAAAAAGAGAGATATAAAATTGGCTGGATTGGCTTTTATGCAAAAGACAATGAAAATTCACTGTCATTTATTGATAATGATAAAGGTGTTGCGCCAAAAGAAAATTGGGTTAACAGTTTTACATTCAATACTTCTCTAATTAAAGATTTAACTTTTAATGTAGAATATGCATTATCCGTCTTAACAGATAATACTTTAGGAGAAAGGTCGCCTAGAAGAAGCTATCGAGACAGGATTTTTTCAGCCAAAGAAAATACGAGTTACTTAAATGCTTTCAATGCCAATTTTGATTATAATATTCAAAAGACTAGAGTAGGTCTTACATACGAGCGTATAGATCCCAACTACAATACGTTAGGGGCAATGTATTTTAACAATGATTTAGAAAATATAGCATTGCGATTTTCAAGGCCTTTTTATAGAGATAATATAATTGTTTCAGCAAGTTTAGGATATCAGAGAGATGATTTAGCACAGAATAAAAAACAGAGCAGTAAACGGATTGTTGGGGCAGTAAATATGAATTATAAAATTACAGATCAGCTTAATTTCACAGGAAGCTATTCTAATTTTTCTACATATACCAATAAAAAGTTGGATCAATTTGAGTTAATAAATAATCCAAATGTTGTGGCAGCAGATACTTTAAATTATAGACAGTTATCACAAAATGCAAACTTAAATTTCACTTATTCTTTTGGGCATCACAAAAATCAAAACATGAATTTCAATTATAGCATAGCTGGACAAGCAAATGAACAAGGAGGAATTATACGAAAAGGGCAGACGAGTACAGTACAGAATTATAACTTGATGCATACTATAAATTTTCAAGATGTCAAAGCCGCTTTAAACAGCTCAATAAATTATACCAATAATCAGGTAGGGGTGTTTGATAATTCTTCTGTCGGAGCATCTATTGCAATATCCAAAAAACTTTTGAAAGAAAAGTTAAACTCCAATTTCGGGCTTTTGTATAACAATACTCAAAGTGATGTAAACTCTAGTTCGGTCTTTGGCTTAAAATTCAATAATAATTACACACTGTTGCAAAAACATAATTTTGCATTAGGGTTGATATCGATGTTTAGAACTTCTACAAATAAAACTTCAAACAATGATATGATGTTGAATTTTAATTATGGTTACAGTTTTTAATATATAAGTAAGAGATAAAATTGAAATACAGATTCAATTTAAAATAAAGTATTCGCCATGAAAAATTTTTATAAAAGACATTTATGCTGTCTATTTATTTTGTTTACGATTATTTGTGCTTATGGGCAAGATGTTATAGCTCCTAATGAGTTAAATGTTGCGGCTAGTTCAATTGAAAAAATTGAAGCAGCTGATCGATGGGTAGATAAATTTTCAAATCAAGATTTAGTAGAATTACCCATAGGTATTCGAAATACAGTAAATAATGTTCAATATTCTATTGGAATAACAAAAGCTGTTTTTTCTTCTGAATATACCATGTTGACAGTATTTTGTAAGGTTGATATTCCGCAAAAGGATAAAAATGGACAACCTATGCAATTGTTTTTCGGGGCAGATAATGTAAAACTTTCTCATCAGGGAGGAATTATTGGCGAGGCCAAATTAGTATTATTGGGTAATGTTGATATTCCGTTTAGTGATAACAAGTGGCAGTTATCTTTATACGGTGGTTTTGATATGCAGACAGGAAGTGTAAATGATTTGACCTATGTAACAATAGATTGTGATGGGTTTAAAGAAATGAGAGTTTCTGGAGCTGTTGAGTTTGCAAGAGATTTAATATTACCAATTGATCCTTTTACAAAAACGGTTGATGAAGCAAAAACAACAATATCAAAGACATATTATAATGGTAAAACAGTACAGATTCCAAATCGAGTTAGAGGTGAGTTTAGTTTTACCGCTAGTGATTGGAATGATATTTTAGTGAAAGTAAGTTTACAGCCTTTTGTTTTAAAGGATAAACGAAACGGGAAAGATTTTGACGGAAATTTTACATTTGAGGTAAGCAATGCTGTATTAGATCTAAGTGATTTAAAAAATGATCCGACAGTAGTCTTTCCTGATTATTATTTTAAAAATGCTCTTTTAGTACCTAGTCAGGAAGCATGGAAAGGAGTTTATATTCAAGCTTTTGAAGTTGGCCTTCCTAAAGAATTTCAGACAACAGATACAGCCTCGGCCAATAAAAGGCTGGTTGTGGGAGCTCAAAATCTAATTATAGATAAATACGGAGTTTCGGGAACTTTTCATGCAGATAATATTTTTCCACTTGAGAAAGGAATAACAAGTCAGGAAAAATCATGGGCATATTCATTGGATCATATTGATGTTACTATTGCCGCCAATACTTTTGTAAAAGCAAATTTAAACGGTGAAATACTTCTGCCGATAACTAAACCAGAATCAGGGGCTAATTCAAAAAATCAAACAGTTAAAAAAGGTTTGCTTTACAATGGTTTTATTTCAATGGCAGAACAGCAATTAACAGTTGTAACCAAAGATTCTTTATCTTTTGATATCTGGAAAGCCAAAGCTTTATTATTGCCTAATAGTTCTGTTGAGTTAAAATTAGTAAATGGAAGATTTCTGCCAAAAGCAAATTTGAATGGAAGCATTTCATTTGGAACAAATAAAAGTGCAACAGACGATAAAGAGGTGGAAGGAAAACATACAGTTGATTTTAAAGGAATAACCTTTGAAAATTTACAGCTGCAGACAGTTTCTCCAATTATTTCTGTGCGTAATATGGGGTATAACGGTACTGTAGGCTTTAATAACTTTCCTGTTTCTATAGGGAATATAAATGTTGCTATTAATGGAGACAATTCTCGAATTGATTTTGACTTAGGAATTAATTTGATGGAAAGTATTGGAGCAGGTGCAACTGCCCGAATCGGAATATTAGGCAAGATGTATGATGATGGATACAGGCAAAAAAGCCGTTATGCAGGTCTTGATTTATCAGCCATAAATATTGATTGTCAGTTTAGCGGATTGAAAATTAAAGGAGGTCTTATTCTAATGGAAAATGACCCATTATATGGTAACGGATTTAATGCAGATTTGATGGTAGATGTTGCTGAAGTGGTAAATGTACAGGCAAAAGCTATTTTTGGACGTTCTACTTTTAGATACTGGTATTTTGATTCTGCGGTTCAATGGCCCTCTGTGCCATCGCCATTTATGATAAATGGTTTTGGTGGAGGAGCTTATTATAAAATGAGAAGAAATCAGGATTTGAAAATATCAGATTTTTCACTTTCAGGACTTACTTATACTCCAGATGAAAAAATAAGCTTAGGACTTAAAGCCCTAATTTATTTTTCTATTGGCTCAGAAGCTATATGCGATGGTGAAGCAGGATTTGAGATGGCGTTTAACTCAAAAGGCGGAATTAACAGGCTAGCTATTTTTGGAAAAGCAAATGTTATGGCAGAGATTCCAGGTGTAAAAAAAATTAGCGGTTTGATGCAAAAAGTAACTTCAGATGTCACTTCGAAAAAAAGTTTCTTAGGAATTACAGAAAATAATCTTACAGGTTCTTTTGCTAGTAAATATATTCCAGCAGCAAAAGAAGCCATCCCTGGAAATTTATCTGCTGATGTAGGCATAAGGATGGCTGCAGCGATAGAATTCGATTTTCAAAACAATTCAATGCACGCAACGACGGATGTTTATATTAATACACCAGGAAATTTCCTTTCTGGGACTGGACCAGGAGGAAGAGCTGTCTGGGGTGTTTTTCATAAAGATCCAAAAGATTGGTATATGTACATGGGAACTCCTGATGACAGATGTGGTGTAAAAATTGGAGTGGCGGGAATGTATTTAAAAACTACGAGCTATTTTATGGCAGGGACATTACTTCCGGGAAGTCCGCCGCCACCGCCTGCTGTTGCAAGAATTTTAGGTGTTGATGCTAAGGAATTAGATTACATGCGCGACGAAAATGCATTAGCAAACGGAGGAGGGCTAGCGTTTGGAGCTAATCTGGATTTTGATACTGGAGATTTAAGTTTCTTGCTTTTTTATGCTCGTTTTCAGGCAGGAATGGGTTTCGACATTATGCTTAAAGATTATCAGGAAGCAAGATGTTCTAATACAGGAAAAACTGTCGGTATAAATGGATGGTACGCTAATGGACAATCTTATGCTTATCTGCAAGGAGAATTAGGAGTTAGAATAAAACTAGCTTTTATAAAATTAAAAGTGCCTATAATTTCTGGAGGCGCCGCTGTTTTATTGCAGGCAAAACTGCCAAATCCAGTTTGGATGCGTGGTTATGTTGGCGGTAACATGAACGTTTTAGGAGGATTAATCAAAGGTAAATTCCGATTTAAATTAGAAATTGGCGAAGAATGCCAATTTGAAAATGGATCTCCTTTAGGCGGAATTAAACTGATAACTGATGTAACTCCAAAACAAAATTCATCCGATGTTGATGTTTTTGCTATACCGCAGGCTGCATTTTCTATGAAAGTAAATGAAGCTTTTGTGATTCCTGAAGATACGGGAGACGTTACTTATAAGGTAATTTTAGAAAAGTTTAAAGTATTTGATGCAGCTATCGAAATACCAGGAACTTTTGAATGGAGCTCAATGAAAGACAGAGTAAATTTTGTATCTACGGATATTTTGCCACCAAACAAAGAACTTAAAGTTCAAGTAGAGGTTAGCTTTCAAAAAATGATAAACGGTGTTTTCCAGCCTATAAAAGTTGATGGTAAAATCGCTACTGAATATGAGGAAAGGCTATTTACAACTGGAGGTGCGCCTAATTATATACCACTAAATAATATCAAATATTCATATCCTGTAGTAGATCAGAAATATTTCCTAGAAGACGAATATCCAAAGGGATATATTCAGCTTAAACGAGGTCAAGATTATTTATTTGAAGATTCTAATTGGGAGACAAAAGTAAAATTTAGTGAAGATGGTACCACTAACCTAAAAACTACGGTTTTTAATTACAATACTAATTCAAATGAAATTTATTATGATTTGCCAGATATCAAACAAGAAAAGAAATACAACATTTCTATAGTAAGTAATTTAAAACAAGCTTTATCTAAAAACAGTACAGCTACAGAAAAGACAAATACTATCAGCGATGATGGTAATGATATTCAAATAAAAGAAAATCAAGCTGATATGCTGTCAAAAACTGATGGTGTTATAGATCGTTTATGCTATTCATTTAATACAAGTAAGTATAAAACCTTTATTTCTAAAATGAATGCTATAAACACTCAAAGCTATAATTTTGGAGTTTTGTATTCAGATGTTATCTATTTGACCAATACGATTTCAAGTCAAGAAGCATTTGATGTAGTTGAGTTAGAAGGCGTAAATTATAGTGATTATAAGCCAATAATTGTTGCTCAATCTAAGCTTAGTGATGAGTATTATAATATTGATATTTATCCGTATTTGTATAAAGATTATCCTTTAAATAATCATTTTTCTATAAACAATAGAGATACAGATGAACTCGGTGTAATTCCAATAAAAGCAATTCCATTAAATGCATACTATACAAGCAGCATTGAAAATAATGTAAATCAATCATGGACAAAAACTAATTTTCCATATAAATACAATATGCCTTTGCTTTACAAACAGGATTGGGTAGATTTAAATAATCAGATTATCAATGCTTATATAAATGGAGATAGAAATGTAGAATCTATCGCAAAACGTTTTTTAAATAGTAATTATTTATTTATGCGTTATGGCAATTATGAAATACTGTTGAGGTACAATCTGCCTGGCGATAAAAAAGCAACGGAGTATACATATAAATACAAAAACAATAATAATTTTAGGTAATTTGAAGGTGAGATGAAAAGTAAGTTCCTTTTTATAGCATTATTGTTATCAAGTTGTACAAGCAATCAATTTTCTGGTTATGTATACGATTACGATACAAATAAACCAATTCAAGATGTGAAAGTCAATGTTAATGGTGTTAATAGCTTAACTGATAATCTAGGGCATTTTGAATTAGATATTGAATCAAATTCAGTTTGTACATTATTTTTGAAAAAGGAAGGATATGCTTCTAAAACAGTAGTTAGAGAACCAGATTCTCTAGGAACATTTAGTAAAAGAAATTTAAATAACTATAGAATATACTTGTATAAAAACGAAAGTGATTTTTCTAAAGAATAGTTCTAAAAGAATATAAAAAACGCCGAAAAAATTAATTTTCGGCGTTTTTGTTGAATTGAGGTTTTATTTTGGTTTTACTGGTATTTTTTGTCCGTAAGCGTTTTCATAAAAGCAACAAGAGCTTTTTCTTCTTTTACCGTTAAATTCAGTTTGTCAAAAGGAAGCGTTTGGTTTTCTACTTCGTACCCTAAACCAATTCCGCCTCCTTTATTGTAGAAAGAAACCACTTCTTCTAGCGTTTTAAAAACTCCGTTGTGCATGTAAGGAGCAGTTACAGTTGCATTTCTTACTGTAGGCGTTTTAAAAGCACCAACCAATTGAGGCATTTTATTGTATATATAACGGCCTTTATCTGGGCTTAAAGATTTTCCTGAAGGCTCATTTGGAGTTCCGATAACTTCGTGTTCAGTTTTGGAATAACTTGGTGGAACTGTTCCGTTAAATAAAGGAGTAAAATGGCAAGTTGCACATTTTGCTTTTCCCATAAAAAGGTTCATTCCTTCGATTTCCTCATTGTTCAGGACGTTTTTATTTCCTCTCATGTATTCATCAAATCTCGAATCAAAAGCATTTAAAGAACGTATATAACTCGCAATAGCATTTTGAATCTGCCAAGCTTCTGGTTTTGAATTTTTTGGATAAGCTTTTTTGAATAGCTTTACATATTCTTTATCAAGTTGAATTTTAGCGTGAATATTTTCCATCGAACCATGCATCTCATCTTTATTCTGAATCACATCTACACTCTGCTTTTCTAAATCCAACTGACGCATATCCCAAAATTGAGCATTTTGCAGAGAAGCGTAGGTTAGAGTAGGAGTGTTTCGTGGTAAATTCATTCCCGTTAATGAAATATTAGTTTTTAAACCATCTGTAAAAGCTTTTTTTGGATTATGGCAAGTTGCACAGCTTCGGTCATTATTTTTTGAAAGACTTGTATCATAAAACAATTTTTCGCCTAAAACCGCTTTTTCTTTAGTAAAATTATATTCTTTAGAAAGCACAAAGGCATTTACATCAAAAGCGTCTTTGTCAAATAAAGTTTCAATTGTTGGTTTTAGCGGACTGCTTTTCTTTACATTTTTAATGTTTTCTTCTTTCTGAAAAGTTTTCAGTTTTTTCGAAATCGGATTCAAATATTCAGTTATAAAAACGGCACGATTGAAAGCATTGAAATTATTATTTTCAGAGCAGTATTTTTGTGCGTTTTTTGTTAACTCTCTTAATTCGGATACCGATTTGTTATCAGTATCAATCTTTTCAAGTGTTTCTGGAATTGAAATTAAACTTTGGCCAGCTTCTGGAATTGAAGACTGCAAAATCGGACTATCAAAACCAGTGATTCCTAAAGCAATAACTCTAAAAACATTCTGCTGCATAGCATCCAAAACGTAATCATCGCTAGTAGTAATCACTTCAAAAGTGCTTTTGAGCTGTTTGATATTGGATTGAAAAATATTCAATTCTCTCGTCAAATCTTCTTTGCTTTCAAGATTGTATTCAGGATAAATCATTTCTTCCATAACCTGAAAACCATGTGGTTCAAAAGATCGGTTTTCTTCTAGTTCCATTTCGTCAAGAGCAGGACCATTCATAAATCTGGCGGTTTCAGGAATGAAATATTCAATCGCCCATTCGACTTTTTTGTATGCCAAACGTGACTTTTTAAATTGTTCTACAATTTCTTTCTGCGAAGAATTACTTTTTACAAACTTTTGAAATTGAGTAATTTCATTACTAAGTTTACTTAAATCGACGAGTAATTCTTGTTTAACCGTTGGTTTTGATGCTTCGCTTTCTTTGCATGAAAAGAAAAAAGAAAGCAGTAGGAATAGAAAAGTAAGATGTTTTAATTTCATAATGGTGTTGTAATAGAAACAACCCTTATCGAAAAATAAGGGTTGTCAATAAGATTTCGGCAGAAATTATTAGCGTTGTACGTTTCTAATAATTACAGTTTGTCCTCCCTCTTTGTTAGTTTGAGTTCCTGAACCGTCAGCATTTTTAAATGCATCACTTTGCCAAGTATGAGGGTGAATATTTACCGTGAAAGTATCTGGTACGCCAATTATATCTGAAATGTCTTGCATAGCTCCAAATTCCCAGCTTCCAAATCTCATTTCGCCAGTTTGGTTGTAAAGTGTGTTCCAAGCCGTATCTGTTCTCTTGTGGTTCATGTTTAACCACGGTTTATTTTGTTTTGTAGCAATATTGTACTGCCAGATATATGAATCGTGTTTTGCATCTGCATAATAGCTGTCGCCATCTTCCTGAATGTAAACGTAGTTTTCAGTTACACATAAGTTATCTGGATTAATGATTCCTGTTCCAGGAGTGCTATCACCTTCCACAGCCAATTCTAAAGTTCCTTTTAATGGGTTTGTTGCGTCTAATTTTACTTTATAAACTCTTCCCCACATTGTATATCCTTCAACAGGAGCATTATTTGTTGCCTGACCAGTTGCAGTAAAGTAGATTTCTCTGTTGTTGCTTGCGCTTCCTTTTCTGTAATCTACGTCTTCAACTCTTGAAAAACGAATTGCTTTTAAGTCATTAACCGTTGTATTGATTACAGCACCAGTTAAGTTTTTAGCATTCGGAATTTCAACAAATTCAACTGGATATGAATTGTTTAAAGTCATAGTAGTTTCAACCTGATTTCCGTCAGTTCTTTTTAAAGCGTATAATTTTCCGTTAGACAAATCCCCAACTGTGCTTACATACATAATCAGCTGACCAGCACTTACGTGAGAAGTTGAATATGATTGATCTTCACCAATAAGAATAACTGTTTTTCCAGGATAAGCTTCTTTTGGAAGCGGAACAGCGTTTTCCATACTTGCTTTTCCTAAAGCTGGCAACACTCTGTCAGTTCTTGCTTTATCAGTAGACAATCCAAGAGGATTAATTCCATGAACCATACTCTCTTGACCGCTTTCTCCGGCAGTTAAAAAGATTGGTCCGAACCCATGGATTTCTGGAGTTGCTAGAGTAGCAGAACATAAACGAGTAAGACCTCCAACACCATCAACGATATAATCTCCTTTTACAGGTTTGAAAGTTTTATCTAAATATACTCTTGATACAGATTGAATAATTTCGTGATTAGTAATCATAATGTATCCATCACCATTTGGATCTTTCATTAATCCAGCTCCGTCTGGCTGCGCTCCGTAAACAAAAGAAGGTGAATTTGGAAGTACATCCGCACTTGTAATTAAAGTACTGATTTTTAAGTTTTCAAAACCTGTTTGAGCATACACAAAAGGAGGTACTTTTGAATGTGAAGTAAAATCGATACTTGCGTTTACATCGTTTTTTGAATCTTTGTCATCATTTTGACAGCTTATTGCAGAAAGACCAGCAAGTCCAAGCAAGGTAATTGATTTTAAAAAGTTAGCTTTCATAAAGTGTTTTTTATTTTTTTGATTAAGGCAAAGCTATCTCTCTAAAACAAAGTACACGTTATGTTAATTTTTTCTTAATGCTAATAAATGTAAGTCTTGTATTATGAAATGGTAAATTGAAAGTTTCGAATGTAAATTTAAGACTCCTAAAAAAATCATAAAATTATTTAAAGAGCTGATTTAGATTGGTTGCTTTCTTCTCTTTCAGTTTTTTAACAATCTTAAGAAAAGCTATCGCAGTAATATAAGCATCGCCCAAAGCAGTATGACGGTCTTTTTTTGAAATGTCAAATTTATCGGCTAAATCATCTAAGGTATAATGGTCTTTTCGCTCAAATAAATGTGATTGAATTAAAGTCTTTTTGTATAAATAAGCTGTATCTAAAGTTTTGTTTTGTAATTGCGGAAGTCCGTTTCGTTCTAAAGCTCTATTAATCATCGTAACATCAAAAATGGTATGATGCGCAATAATTATAGAATCTCCTAAAAAGTCTAAAAACTGCTGTAAAGCTTCTAATTCGGTAGGACGTTTGACAAGTAGATCTTTTAAAATACCATGAATCTGAGCGGTCGATTTATCATAATGATCTTGTTCCAAATAAACTTCAAAACTATCCTGAACATTAATAATTCCGTTTTGAAGAATTAATGCACCGATGCATAAAATGCGATCATTGTCATAATCAAATCCAGTAGTTTCGGTATCTAAAACTACAAAACGAGTTTCTTCGATGGTAATATTTTCATCGAATGGATTATTTTCTTCTTTCTTCCAAAAATTGAATAAGCTCATTATTATACCAGATTTGAGATATTAAAACGTACTGAAATAAGTTCCTGAAGTTCTTTAATCGTTTTAAAAGTACGTTTCAGTTTAATTTTTTCCATTTTGGTTAAAGATTCCAATTCGATAAACTGACCAGAATCATGATGCAGTAATCCTTGTTTGGTTCTGAATTTCAGTAAAGCTTTAAACGAATAAGAACACGATAAATATAATTCTCTGTTATTTGGTTCCAGTTCAGCCAGTTTCTCAAAACGCTCTGCCGTATTACTGATTCCTTTTACAGAATGCGATAAAATTAAAACACGCGCTGCGTCGGTTAAAGGCATTAAAGCTCTTCGTTTAATGTCAAAGTTATCTTTGTTTGCGCCGTCTTGTTCAACCAGAAATTGTCTAAAGAAACCTGTAGGAGAAGGGCTTTGCAAAGCACCACTCACCAAATGCATATAAAAAATTGGATTGGCTTTTATGGTTTCAAAAATATAATCTGATAATTGATTTACAGTTTCGGCATCTCCATAAGTTTTACTGTAATCGAAGAAAATAAACGAAAGTAAAACTTCATTCTTTCCAGGATTTGTAATCCAATGATGCACTTGAGCTTTCCATTCATCCAAACTCATGCACCATTTTGGACTTGAAGCCATCATATCGGCAGGACAGTAATCGTAACCAATTTCAAAAAGACCTTTATTTACAAGTCCGGCAAATTTTAAGAAATAGATTTTAGTTTCATCTCTAAAAACTTCATTCACATTTTCGTACACAATCGCATTATCCTGATCGGTGTGAAGCATTTGTTCACCACGTCCTTGACTTCCAAGTGCTAACCAAGCAAATTTTACAGGTGGTGGGCTGCTCATTTTTTCTAAACAAATTTCGATAACTCGAGTAGTGCAGGCTTCATTCAATTCGGTAATGATTTTGGTAATCAAAGTCATTGGAATGTTTTGATCCAAATAACCTTGAAGCAATTGCATAATTCGGTTACGAATTGGTTTTATCTCTTTAATCTTTTTGGTACGTTTCAACGCTTTTATCAAAACCGCTGGATTATTTCCGAGCGCTACCATCACGTCGTGTTTCGATAAAATTCCGACCGCTTTGGTATTTACAGTTCCATCTTTTGTTAAACACAAATGACTGATATTACTTTTCATCATTGCCATTTGCGCCTCAGTAACCGTCATTTTTTTAGGATACGTAATTACCGGTTTTGTCATTATCGTTTCGGCAGTTGTCGTTATCGGAAAATCGCCTGTAACTATTTTGTTTCGAAGATCTTTATCGGTCAAAATGCCAATCGGAAGCATTTCATCAACAATCAAAATAGCACCGACTTTTTTCTTATTCATAATTTTAGCAACATCCTTAACTGTCGTTGACGGACTGCAGGTAACTATTTTTTTCGAATATTTGATGGGCGCTAAATCGAAGGAATGATTGCTGGAATGCAGATTTTCATTCAGCTGATCGTCACCATATAATTTATCTTTATGAATATCCGAATACGGATTTCGCGTATTAGAAGCATAACTCTCAATCAAGAAATTGCCAACATTTCTATTTTCTAGCGCATAAGGTTTAAAAACGGCAATCGGAATAGCGTACAAAATGCTTTCTTCGTGCGCTACCGCTTCCATAATATAGTTTTCCTGCGCTAAAAGCGGACGAAGTCCAAAAATATCGCCTTCATCGCACATGTCCAAAACCGTATTTTTAGTGCTTTTTTTCAGAGCGACAGCACCTTTATGAACTACATAAAATGAGTCGTGCGTTTTGTCATTTTCGGCAAAAATTACAGCATCTTTTTCTTTATATATAATAGAAATCTGCTCAGACAGTTTTTCTAAATCTCTCTGATGCAAAAAATTAAACGGCGGATATCCTTTTAAAAAGTCTGCAACTCTTTGTGAAATGGTATTTTTCATTTGGTTGGATTAAAGTTCTAATGTACTATTTAAAATAGAAATGTAAAAGAAACACGTTATAATAATTTGCCACAAAGGCACAAAGTCGCAAAGAAATAAATCCTTGGAGTCTTTGTGCCTTTGTGGCAAAAAAGCTTAATTCTTTTAATCTACTTTATAAACTGTACCTCGCTGTTTTTCTTCAGAACCAACCAGACCAAACTCAAAAGTATAAGAATCTTTAGAAGTCGTTAAAATCTTCATGCTGATAGCTTTTTCTTCAGCCATATTTTTTGGATGCTTTTTCTGTAGCACATATTCGCAGTCACTTACCCAGCGAATGGTTGCCGTATCTGTTTTTCCTTCAAAAGTTTCGATTTCAATATCGTCTTTGCGTTCAAAATAAGTTGTTTTTTTAACGCCGTTGACTTCTGTTTCAAATTTGAATTTTCCAGTTTTAAAATCCTTGCAATTGTGTTCTGTATTATAACAAGATACTAAAGCAAGTACCGGAAATAAGAATAGTATTTTTTTCATTTTAATTAAGTTGTTTTTTTAGGAGCTAATCCCGCTTTCCATTTCAATCTTTTTATTTTTAAAGAAAAAATAAAAAGGATTTCCATTGCAATCGGGGCTAGGGCATTAGGATAACAAGAAACACTTGTATATAATTTAAACTTTTTGAATATAAAACTCTTTCAGTTTTTTAGATTCTTTGACTTCTTCTCTGACTTCCTCTTTAGATTCGCTTTTGTTTGCTTTTGGCCAGATATGAAAACCTCCTTTTGTCATAGCTTTAATTTGTTGAAGAACGTTTGGCGAAAAATCAGAAAAAAAACTCAAGTCTTCAGGATTATCCCAAACACCCCAAATGCCGTTTTCGTCTATATCTCCAGCATAATTAATAATATGTGTTGGATAAGTTTTTACCATTTTAAGTTTAAAATGTTCCAAATTATAAGAACCATTCCATCGAAAAGAGTCAACATCATCAATTCCAGAACCCGTAATAATTGAATTTGAAAAACTCAATTCAATAGACATTTTATGTTGCGCAGACGAATTAGAATAGCAATAAAATCCTTCCCATTCTCCGCTTGGTAAAAATTGATGCGTTTCGTTATCTTTTGATTTCATATTTAGAAAGATAAATTATTTCAATCTCTTTAATTCATCATCGGTAAAGTTCTTGATTTCTTTTTCTTTGGCAAACTTTTCAGCATTATAATTTCCCGATTTGTTCTTCGGAATTGATAAACTATTCCATTCGCTGTTTTTCAATTGTTTGGCATAAAAAACAATCTGTCCGACATGATAAGGATAATGTGCCAATTGGCGATTAATGGCTTCAATAACAGTATGGCCTTCATTTCTGATGTAAATGATATCTGAAAGCTGTTCGGGGTTTAAACTTTCTAGAGCGTTTTCGAAGCAAGTCCAGCCTTTGTTCCAAACTTCCAGAACTTCTTCCTTAGATTGCAAGTCGTTTTCAAATTCAGAGTCACGGTTTCGCCATTCTTTTTCACCATCAGAAGTTAGAAAATCTGTCCATCGCGAAAGCATATTGCCAGAAATATGTTTTACGATTGTAGCAATGCTATTAGTATCGTCATTAAAAGAAACAAAAAGCTGTGATGGCTCAAGTTGATCAATGGCTTTTTCTCCAAGCATTTTATAATATAAAAATTGCTTTTTGACACTTTCTAGGTAAGATTGATCTGCATTCATAATCAAACGATTTTAATGTCATATTTATCCAATAATCCAACAATTCCTTCAGTAGAAAACTGAGCTTTTTTCATTGGATTAAATTCAGGATCAATTTTATAATTGTAAGCCGTTTTAAAATTAACTCCCGCCAATTGCGTTTCGTTAAAAATAGCGCCGTCAAGGTTGCAATTGTCAAAAACAGAATTGGTTAAATTGGTTCCGATAAAAGTCACTTCGCGTACAGAAGAATTAATAAATTTGGTTTTAGGCATTTTTTTATTAGAAAATAAGGCATAATCTAAAGTACAATCTTCAAAATATACCTGAAATAAAAAATCATCACATTCGTTAAAAGCGATTCCGAGAAGTTTGCAGTTTTTAAAAGTGACATTCTTTAAACTCGTTCCTGCTAAACTGGTCATAGATAAATTGCAGTCAATAAATTCGCAGTCTAAAAAAGTATTAGAACCAAAATTACTGCTGGAAAAGTCACAATTTTTAAACACACAATCTTCAAACTCGCGATTATTTATTTTCTTATCGATGTAAACAACTTTCTCAAATGTTTTCTGAATGTGAATTAGACTTTCCATGTTTTATAAATATTAAACCTAACAGGTTTTCAAAACCTGTTAGGTTTGTTGATTGCTTATTTAGTCATTAAAAATACCTTTCATAATGATTTTCAACCCTAAAAAGATTAAAAGCATAGAAGAAAGGCAAGCTACAATTCCGATTCCTAAAACAAGATAATGCCAATTGTTACTTTGATTCTGAAAAGCATTATAAATCAATGTTGGGCCAAGAAACATAAGAGGCAGAGCGCCTGATAAATATTTCACTCCTTTTTTTAGTAATTCTTTGTTTGTAGCCATGTTTTTAGTTTCAAGTTGTTTGACTTGTGTTTAACCGCAAAGTTCGCAAAGTTTTTTTACATTAGAAACTTTAATAAAATGCAAGGTTCGCAAAGCTTTGAAAAAACTTGCGAACCTTGCGTAAATCTTAGCTCCCGTTAGCTATCGGGATTGCGGTTAAAATAAACTGCAAAGCAAAATACTTTTTACTTTTTATAATTATCTACAGCATTTCTCACGCTGCCGTATTTTTTTAATAATTCAGAAGCTTCATCATACGAAACCGAAATCTCGTCCATAATCATCTTAACGCCTCGATCAACAAGTTTGATATTGCTTAATTGCATGTCAACCATTTTGTTTCCTCTCACTTTTCCAAGCTGAATCATTGATGCGGTAGAAATCATATTTAAAACCAATTTCTGTGCAGTTCCAGCTTTCATTCTAGAGCTTCCCGTAACGAATTCCGGGCCAACAACAACTTCAATAGGGAATTGTGCTGTTAAAGCCAGTGGACTTCCTGCATTACAAGTAATACATCCCGTTACAATATTGTTTTTATTACATGATTCTAAACCGCTAATAACATAAGGAGTAGTTCCAGACGCAGCGATTCCAATAACCACATCGTTTGAATTGATGTTGTGATTTTGAAGATCGATCCAAGCATTTGTTGTACTGTCTTCGGCGTTTTCTACAGCACGTCTTATGGCTGTATCACCGCCAGCAATAATGCCATTTACTAAATCAAAAGGAACGCCAAAAGTGGGCGGACATTCAGAAGCGTCAACAACACCAAGTCGACCAGAAGTTCCTGCTCCAATATAAAACAATCTGCCGCCTAGCTTTAACTTTGCAACAATTTGCGGGATCAAAGCTTCTATTTGCGGCAAAGCTTTCTCGACTGCATAAGGCACAGTTTTGTCTTCTTGGTTTATATTAGATAACAGTTCATGAACAGACATCTTCTCTAAATGTTCATATTTTGAGGCTTGTTCAGTAGTTTTCGTAAATGTCATTTTATCGTTATTTAGACTCGTCAAAATTAATATATTTTATATCAATCTTGCAAAGTCTCAGAGATTTAAAATCAATTTTTTTCTTCTAGTTTTCTGCATAAAGACGGTTTTAATAAGGCTTTGTTACATAAACTAAAATATTATATTTGTTTAATATTCATAAAAGATAAATGGACAAATTAGATTTATTACAGGGAATTGCTCGAATTTCTGTTTTTGTTTCCTTATTAATGGCCTTTTTTTTACTGACTGTTAAAACAGAAAATAAACTGTCAAACCGCATTTTTGCTTTGTTTTTTATTTTTTCGGCTATAGATCTTAGCGGTTTCTTTATGTACTTGTATACAGAAGATCACCGAAATTTAGAAATTTTCAGAGCAACTTTCTGTCTGTTGGGAATGCCATCGTTTTATCTTTATGTATTAGCCGTTTGTTATTCTGATTTTAAATTGAAATGGAAACATTTAATTCATCTGCTTCCTTTTGTAATAGTCAATTTAATTTTTATACCTAGAATATATTTAAGCATTGTGAATGGAAGTTTCATTGGCACATTAAATGAAATGTCTGAAATCTATTTTATTCAGATTTTAATCGAATTGCAGTATGGTTTTTATATCGTAAGCGTTTTTCTGATTTTGAAGAAGTATAAAGAAATCTATTTGGAGAATTATGCCAATACAGGTATTTCGACTTATAAATGGCTTTTTCAAATGACTTGCGTATTTCTAGTGGCGCATTCTATTGTCGCATTAAAAAATGTACTTCGATATAGCGGTTTTAGAGAAGTTTTTTTATGGGCAAATGTGCTTGTTGGAACTATTGCTTTATTTATAACTTGTTGGTTTATAATGAAAGCTTTAAAACATCCAGAGCTTTTTAGAGGAGTAAATTCTAAACTGAAATTAACCAAAGATATTCTGCCTGAGGTTGAAGAAAAAACAGAAACTAGCAGTGAGCAAAACGATCTGATTAATACTCAGATATCGGCACTAAAACAATACATGGTAGATAAAGAGCCGTTTCTTGATCCATCGCTTACGATTCAAGAATTGGCAAATCAAATTAATATGCCTGTTAGAGATTTATCTGTTTTAATTAATCATCATATGGACCAGCATTTTTTTGATTTTGTGAATGAATACCGCATTCAAAAAGCGATGCATATTCTGAAAGATCAATCGAAAAACCAGGTTACAGTGTTGGAAATATTGTATGAAGTGGGTTTTAATTCGAAATCTTCTTTTAATACTTCATTCAAAAAATATACAAATTTGACGCCTACAGCATACAGAAATAGTTAAAAATAAGCGCTTTGTAAAAAGTCGTACTTCAAGCTAATTAAAGTCGAACCAGTTTTAGAAATAGAAATTGGTTCGACTTTTTTTTGTCGGTCGCATAGGCAGATTTTCTAAGGCAACTTTGCTTCAAATTAATCGAACAAGTTAAAATTAGAAACCATGAAAAAAGTAAACCTTCTTATCTTTTTAGTATTTCCTTTATTTTGTTTAGCACAATCACTTAAGTTAAAAGGAAAAATAGCCAGCGAAAAAATGCCATTGGAATGGGCAGATATTTCAGTATCAAATTCAGAAGGAAAAATTATTGATGGAACTACAACCAAACAAGATGGTTCTTTTGAAATAAATCTTAAAAAAGGAACTTATAAAATAGAGATTAGTCTTTTGGGATTTGAAGAATATGAAAAAGAAACCATTATTGAAAAGGATACTGATTTAGGAATAATTATTTTAAAAGAAAGTGCAACACATTTGGTAGAAGTTGTAGTTCAGAATAAGAAGAAAACTGTCGAGCAGAAAACAGATCGTCTGATTTACAATCTGGAAAATAACGTTACAACGGTTGGTGGAGACGCTTTGGGAGCCATTAATACTGCACCGGGAGTTGTGGTAAAAAATGATGCCATTACGATATTAGGAAAAGGAACTTCTCCTGTTATGATTGATGGCAGAATAATTGAGTTGACAGGAGAGGAATTGAATAATTATTTGAAATCTATTTCGTCTGCTGATATTAAAAATATTGAAATCATTAGTAATCCGCCTGCTAAATATGATGCAGAAGGAACTGGAGGTTTGATTAATATTATCATGAAAAAAGGAGTTCGCGATTCTTGGAAAAATACTACGACGGTTTCTTACGATCAGAATAAATATGGGATTGGGACTTTGAGAGACAACTTTTTCTATAATAAAAATAAGTTTAGATTTTCTGCCAGCATTAATGGTAAAACAGGTTATTTGAACGCAACAGACGATTTAAAAATGTATTTTCCTGACGGATTATCGCACATGTACAGTACAACAAAAGTAAAAACAGAAAATCTTTCGGGAAAACTAGCTTTAGATTATGATCTTTCAGAGCGTACGACAATTGGTTTTCAATATTTAAACGACAGAAATAATCCAGATTTTAAATCGGATATTAGAATTGATAATTATAATCATCAAAACCAATTGGATAATGTGACGCTAAATGATAGTTATACCGATAAAGTTTCAAGAAATCAAACCTACAACGCGCATTTGATTACAAAATTGGATTCAAAAAGAAAACTATCTTTTGATGTGGATTATTTTGATTTCAGTTCTAATTTCGACCGAAATTTTGTTGCTAATAATTATACGCCGGATATGATATTTATTGATGTAAATCAGTCAGGGAGAAATATTTCAAATCAGGATATTGACAATTGGAGTTTTAAGGCAGATATGGAGCATCCTTTGCCATCGTTTAATTTATCTTATGGAGCAAAAATGAGCTTTACCAATAGCATAAGCGATGTCGTTTTTTACAATACTGCTACAGGAACTCCAGAATTAGATCCGAGTCAATCAAATCGATTTAAATACACTGAAAATAATCAGGCGGTTTACATTAATGGAGATAAAAAAATAAACGAAAAGTGGAATCTTCAAATGGGTTTGCGACTTGAAAATACCCAGACTAACGGGTTTTCTGAAACGCTGAATCAGGAGAATACAAATAATTATTTGAAGCTGTTTCCAACTTTTTATGCTTCGTACAAGAAAAACGAGAATAATAGTTTTAGTTTGAATTATGGGAAAAGAATCAATAGACCTCGTTTTGATTTGCTGAATCCTTTTAGGGTTTATATTAATAGTAACAGTTATTCTGAGGGAAATCCGTTTTTAAAGCCTTCATTTAGTGATAATTTTGAATTGTCGCATTCTTATAAAGAAGTTTTAAGAACAAGTGTTTTTGTAAATGCCATTACAAACGGATATGGAATTGTTTTTACCTCAAACCCAGAAACAAATACGCAAATCGTAACGCGTGAGAATTATTATAATGGCTTGAATTACGGTGTTGGCGAAACTTATTCGGCAACTTTTGCAGACTGGTGGCAAAGCGAAAATACATTGTACTTTTTGGGGTCTGAAACGAAGTTTATAAACGGCTTAAATGCAACGCCATCAAATAGTTTACAGATTGATTTCACGACAAATAATACATTTGTTTTAGGAAAAAACACGAAACTTCAAATTGATTTCAATTATAGTTCACCTTTTAAAAGCGGTTTGTATGAGATTGGTTATGTTTCAAGTTTTGATATTGGTTTCAAACAAGATTTGTTGAATAAAACGCTTCAAATTGCCTTTTTAGCCAATGATATTTTTAATACTTCTTATTTAAAAGATTTCACTTCGGTTGTAAATGGTGTGAAACAGGTTTATAGCCAAAATGAAAGCAATCATTTTGTGCGTTTGTCTGTGATTTACAATTTTGGAAATAAAAAGATTAATGTTAAGGAACGCGCTTTCGGAAATCAGGACGAGAAGAAGAGGGCTAACTAAATTAGATAATTAAAAAAATGTGCCAATTAGATAATGATAATTTTCTAATTGACACATTTCCTAATTGACACATTATAAAAAGAATGCCAATAAAATTCCGAGAACAATCATCGAAACTTTGGCAATGTTGAATTTATGCCCTTCACTGCTTTCAAAAATAATCGTTGATGAAATGTGAAATAAAATACCAATTACGATTGCTGTTATTTCGGTGTAATATTTACTCAAAAAAGGCAAATATTCAGAAGCTACTGTTCCTAGCGGTGTCATGATAGCAAATGTAAGCATGAACGCAAAAATGGCTTTTTTGTTTAAATCGGCATTAATGAAAAATGTCGTTAAGATTACAGCGATTGGAAGGTGATGAATGGCAATTCCGACAGCCAAACCGTGGTGATGGCTTACTGGAAAGCCTTCTAAAAAGGCATGAATGCAAAGACTGGCAAACAACAGCCACGGAATTTGAGACATTTTTGCATGTCCGTGAACGTGTCCGTGTTCTGCTCCTTTTGAGAAAAATTCGAGTACGATCTGGAATAAAATTCCGACCATTATGAAGATTCCGATATTATGATTATGCGATTCGTAAACTTCAGGAAGAAGGTGCATTACGGTCAATGACAATAAAAAAGAACCGCTAAAAGCCAGCAGCAATTTTAAATTGGTTTTGTTTTCGGGTTTTATAAACAAAGCCGCGCTATATCCTAAAAGTACAGAAAATAAAGGTAATAAATAGTTCATTTATATTTGTTTAACCGTTGATTCGCTTAATCGTTTAATTGTTTTCTTTGCCGATTAAACGGTTAAACAATTAAATGATTAACCAATTTATTTAAAAATCATGATTAATCTTTCGCTTTCAGTTTTATGGAATTTTTTGAGTTTATAGTCTCCAAAAATGTCCAGAAGGAAAATTCCAGCTTCGTCCATTAAATCCTGAAAGTCTTTCAAAGTTAGTGCTTTTACTTTTTCTGTAAAATGATATTTTCTGCCTTTGTCTTCAAAATCAATTTCTTTGAAAATATGTCCGTCTTCAACATATCTTTTGATGTGAAAATCAATTTCGTCAACCGTTTTTACTTCTTCAGGCACAAGATTTTCAATAACGTTTGCCACGTTCATGAAATCGATAACAGCAAAACCATATTCAGACAGACTTTCCTTAATTGCCTTTAAGGTTGTTAGATTATCATCGTCGCTTTCGAAATAGCCAAAACTAGTGAAAAGGTTAAAAATAGCGTCGAACTTTTCTTCAAACGGCTCGCGCATATCGTGCACTTTAAAATGCAGTGTTTCGTTGCTGTTTTTGCTGGCCTCGGCAATACTGTTTTCAGACAAATCTGCTCCTAAAACATCATAGCCAAGTTGATTTAAATAAATAGAATGACGGCCTTTTCCGCACGCTAAATCCAATACTTTTGCTTTCTCAGGCAAATTAAGGTAATGCGTTAAATTGTCCATGAAAATCTGAGCTTCACGATAATTACGATCCTTATATAGAATGTGATAATATGGCGTATCAAACCATGAAGAATACCAGTTTTGATTATCGTCTTCTTGGTTTGGGGTTGATGCGTTATGTTCTTGAGACATTTATTCTATTTCAATTAATTCAAAGTCCGGCAAATTTAGTGTATTTTTGCCGAAAAATAACTATTTCGCTTCGATACGTATTTATACCAGTATAATAAAATGTTATAGCGATTGGCTTTTTTTAATTGAAAAAGAAATGGAAGAAAATTTTAAAATGATTGCCAAATGTTTTTTTGGCTTTGAAGAAATATTAGAAAAAGAATTGCGCACACTTGGAGCTCAAGATGTTGAAAAAGGAGTGAGAATGGTGAGCTTTAAAGGAGATAAAGGTTTTATGTACAAAGCCAATCTTTCTTTGCGTACGGCTCTTAAAGTCCTTAAACCAATTTATTCTTTTAGAGCAAATAATGAGCAGGCTTTATACAAAGGTATTTCGGGTTTAAACTGGTCAAAATATTTAAATGCGAATCAGACTTTTGTGATTGATACCACTGTGCATTCTACGTATTTCAATCATTCTGAATTTGTTTCTCAGAAATGTAAAGATGCAATTGTAGACCAGTTTAGAGAAAGAACAGGGCAAAGGCCAAGCATAGACAAGCAATATCCAGATTTACGCATTAATATACATATCGATAAAGATCAGGTTTCTGTAGCTTTAGATACGTCAGGGGCTTCTCTTCATCAGCGTGGTTATAGAACAGCTACGAATATTGCGCCAATTAATGAGGTTTTAGCAGCTGGAATTCTTTTATTGTCTGGATGGGAAGGGCAAAGCCATTTCCTTGATCCAATGTGCGGTTCTGGAACTTTCTTGGCTGAAGCGGCTATGATTGCCTGCAATATTCCAGCAAACATCAACAGAAAAGAGTTCGCTTTTGAAAAATGGAAAGATTGGGATAATGATTTGTTTGATACAATTGTGGATAGTTTGATGAAAAAAACACGCGAGTTTCATTATACGATTAAAGGTTTTGATAAAGCACCAAGTGCTGTAAACAAAGCCAAAGACAATATCAGAAATGCCAATTTAGAAGATTATATTAAGGTTTACGAAGAAAATTTCTTTGAGACGGAAAAAGAAACAGAAGGAAAACTTCATATCGTTTTCAATCCGCCTTACGATGAGCGTTTAGATATTCATATGGAAAGATTCTATGCTAATATTGGAGACACTTTGAAGAAAAATTATCCTGGAACAAATGCTTGGTTTATCACGGCAAATCTTGAAGCTTTAAAATTTGTAGGATTAAAACCGTCAAGAAAAATCAAACTTTTCAACGGAAGTCTTGAAGCGCGTTTGGTGAAATACGAAATGTACGAAGGAAGTAAGAGAACGAAATTTCAGTCATAAGTTTCTAAGATACTAAGATTCTGAGATGCTAAGAATTTTAGTGAAATGAAAAAAATATAATTTAAAATAAATTTTAAGTTTCTAAGAATATAAGTTGCAAGAAGAAAAACTTAGCATCTTAGCATCTCAGAACCTTAGCAACTCTAAAAAAACATGTCAAAACTACAACTACGAGCTTTTTTATACCAATTAGCAGCTTTTGCAATTCTATTTCTTGCATTTAGATATTTGATTGCTGCTTATACAGGACTGACTGGAATTTGGATTCCGATGACGGCATTTGTAATTGGAACTATTATTGGTCCTAAATTTCAAGCTGTGAGAACCAAAGACGGCGAAAAGCTTTTTATGAAATGGCTTTTTATAAAAGGAATCAAAGAAATCGAATAATCAAAATATATGAAGAAAATTGGACTTATCGGCGGAATCAGCTGGGTTTCTACATCAGATTATTATACTTTAATTAATAAAGGGATTAATGAAAAACTCGGCGGATTGAATTTCTCTGAGTGTTTGATTTACTCTTTTAATTATGCCGATATTAAAAAGAATAACGATGCCAACGATTGGGATTCGACTTTTAGTATGCTTTTGAAAGCTGCAGAAGTTTTAAAATCGGGCGGGGCAGAAGCTATTCTTTTATGTGCCAATACCATGCATTTAATTGCAGATAGACTGCAAAATGCTATTGATATTCCTCTTATTCATATTGCTGAAGAAACAGCAATTGAAATTCAGAAAAAACAGCTGAAGAAAGTAGGTCTTTTGGGAACGAAATTTACTATGGAATTGGATTTCTTTAAAGACAAACTTGCTGACAAAGGAATTGAAACAATAATTCCAGTAAGCGAAGAAGTCAAAGATTTCATTCATTATACGATTTTTGAAGAATTAGGAAGAGGACTTGCAACAGAAGAGACAAAAAAACGTTATCTAGAAATAGCAAATGAATTGATAAAAAACGGAGCAGAGGGGATCATTTTAGGGTGTACTGAAATTCCGCTAGTCATAAAAGAAGGAGACTTAAATGTTCCGATTTTTGACACAACTTTAATACACACACAAGCAGCAATTAATTTTCAATTAACATAGTTTCGAGTTGCTAAGCTACTAAGGTTCTAAGTTGCTTAGTTTCTAAACATCATAAAAAAAAGGGGAAAATTCAATTTGAATTTTCCCCTTTTTTTTAATCTTAGAACCTTAGTATCTTAGAATCTTAGCGTCTAAAAAAAAAACTATTTCTTCTTAGGCTCTTCTTTTTTTGCAGTTTCAGAAGCCATTATCTTTTTCTTGTAAATCGGAATAAAGTAAGAAACGGTATAGTTGAAACCGATTCCAAAACTTCCATCGTAAGTTCTGTTGAATCCTGGAATGTAAAGGTTTTCAAAATTATTTGGTTCTTTGTTTGTAGCCAGAAGTTTCAGCTGAACACCAAAACCAACAAATACGTTTCTAAAAACCTGTGCTTTTAATCCCATTGCAACTTCGATCCAAGTTGCCATAAGTCCGCTGTATTTCTGACCCTCGTTTATCGGAGGTAGTTCACCCCAATATGGATTCGAATTGTAAATTTTGTAATTAATTAGTTCTTGGCTAAAAGTACTGAAACCACCACGCATTCCTATCGTAATCAGGTTTTCCATATCCAGCCAGTTTTGATAAAAGTTATAATCAAAACCTGCTTTAATATAAGTTCCGTTAGCAGAAGAAGTCAATCGGTCGTCTTCTGTAGTTTTGTCTTCGTATCCTAATTCTGCGGCTATATAATATTTTTTTGTCAAACGCCAGTCTCCTACAAATTCAATTCCTTTGTAATCTTTATCGTAAAGTCCGCGAGTTAGTTTGTACAAGTCAACACCAACACGAAGTCCGTAGCGATCAGTTTTTACAACGCTATCTTTTGGAGCTTCCTGAATTTCTGGTTTTACCGTTTTTACAGTTTTTTCTGTTTGAGGCTTTTTAGCCACTATTGTGTCTTTATTTTTAGAAATTTCAGGCACATCCTGAGCAAAACCTAAAAACATTGAAAACAATAATGAAAGACTAAAAATAAACTTTAATGTGTGTTTCATTTTCAAATTCAATGTTAGGGTTTTCTAAATCAACTTCGGTCATCCAAAAAGTATCTCCGTCTGGATCAGTATGTACAAAAGGGGCAACGTTTGTTAACTGAAAAATGGTTTTAAATCCACAAGCTCTAGATACATACACATTTTGTGTCGTATAATTGAATTTTATAACATCAGTATTGATCGTTGTAGGCGTTTCACTTAAAGAGTTATAAATAAACTTGAAGGTTGTTGTGTTGTCATTTATTTTTAAAGGAATCATGACACTACTTCCGCTGGTTACATATCTCAACGGATCATCAACGGCGAGACTTTCATTAAAAACAATTCCCTGTTCCATTCCGTCACCAATAACTTTTAAGTTACTCACATTTCTAGTTTTTGTCGGATTGGCAATATCAAAAAATGTAATCACCAATCTAGGTGTAGTTGGTGTATTGGCATCGCAAATATCATCTTTCTCACAGCTGGATAAGCCAAAAGTAAAGAGCAGTAAAAGAGAAATTAGTTTTTTCATCTATTTTTTATCGAAGTTCTAAAAGTACAACATTTTCAACATGATGTGTCTGCGGAAACATATCTACAGGTCTCACGCGCGTCACTTTATATTTTTCATCCATTAAAGCTAAGTCACGTGCTTGAGTTGCAGAATTACAACTTACATAAACTACTCTTTTTGGTGCAATTTTTAAAATTTGCTCCACAACATCTTTATGCATTCCGTCTCGAGGCGGATCTGTAATAATAACATCTGGTTTACCGTGCTGTGCAATAAAAGCTTCATTGAAGACTACTTTCATGTCACCAACAAAAAACTCACAATTTGTAATATTATTGCGTTCTGCATTGGCTTTAGCATCAATAATAGCTTCTGGAACACTTTCTACTCCGATTACTTTTTTTGCTTTTTTAGAAACGAATTGGGCAATTGTCCCTGTTCCAGTATATAGGTCATAAACAGTTTCGTTTCCTGTAAGACCAGCAAAATCTCTTGTTATTTTGTATAATTCGTATGCTTGATCAGAATTGGTTTGGTAGAAAGATTTAGCATTAATGCTGAATTTTAAACCTTCCATTTCTTCTAAGATGTAATCTCTTCCTTTGTAAAGAATGACATCCTGATCGTAAATAGTATCGTTTTGTTTTCCGTTTACGACATATTGCAATGAAGTGATTTGTGGAAACTTCTCGTACAAATGGTTTAGGATTAATTCTCTGTTTTCTTTGTCATCTTCAAAGAACTGAATTAAAACCATAATTTCGCCAGTTGAAACCGTACGAATCATGACAGTTCGTAATAATCCAGAATGTTCTCTCGGATTAAAAAACGCTAAATTATGTTCGTTTGCAAAAGCCCTAATTTCGTTGCGAATAGCATTTGAAGGATCTTCTTGTAGATGACATTTGTTAATGTCCAAGATTTTATCCCACATTTTCGGAATATGAAATCCTAAAGCGTTTCTGTTTCCTAAATCTTCAGTACTTCCAATTTCTTTTTCTGTAAGCCAACGGCTGTTTGAAAAAGAAAATTCCATTTTATTTCTATAGAAAAACTGTTTTTCAGAACCTAAAATATCTTCAAATTCCGGAAGTTCAATTTTTCCTATTCTTTGCAAGTGATTTTTAACTTCATTTTGTTTAAAAGCAAGCTGTTGGCTGTATTTCATATTCTGCCATTTGCAACCGCCGCATACTCCAAAATGTTCGCAGATTGGATCTACTCTGTATTCAGATAATTCGTGAAATTTTACAGCTTTACCTTCGTAATAAGCCTTTCTTTTTTTTAATGTCTGTACGTCTACAACATCTCCAGGTACCACATTCGGAATAAAGATTACTTTTCCGTCAGGTGCTTTGGCTACTGAAACCCCTTTTGCACCAGCATCAAGAACTTGAATTTGATGAAAGACAACTTTGTCTGTATTTTTTCTTCCCATAGCGCAAAAATAAGCCTTTGAAAACTTTTACAAATTTAATTTTTGAAAAAATTTAGAAATTCTTCAAAATATTAGTTTAATTGGCTATAAAAGTTAATTTTGTTTTAGTAAAAATTCCAGTAGAAACCCCAATTAACCTACACTTATCCTCATCTTTGTTATGAAGTTGTATCATAAACTCTCACAAATCAGCTTTCTTAAAAAAAGTTATGCTTTTAAATTCCTATTTGTCGCTTTTATCGGTATCCATATTCCACTGATTGGGATTTTATTTTTTGTTCTATTTTTTGAGCATACTATTTCGCCAGCATCGATTCTTATCTTTTCTTTAATAATGACATTGTTGGCTACAGCAATAACGCTTTTGGTTTTAAACAAACTGATAAAACCGATCGCAACAGCATCAAAAGCATTAGATGATTATAGAAGTTCAAGGATATTGTCTGCTCTGCCAACAGAATACACTGATGAAGCGGGACTGCTTTTGTGCAACATTCAAGAATCTATTAATGAAGCCGAAAATTTTATTAATGAAAAACAGGATTTAATTTATATGCTTTCGCACGATTTGAGAAATTTTGCTGGAAATCCGCAAGGTTTGGCTCAATTGATTATAAGCGAAAATCCTTCAGAATCGGTTAAAAATATGGCTGAATTGATTTGCGAATCGACTGATCTTCAATTTAGATACATCGAAAATTTCATCAATCTGCTAAAAGAACAAGATGATGTTGCAAAAGTAAACCAAGAAGCTAAGACCATTTCATTTTCTAATATTCGCCCTTTTATTAATGAACAAGTAGAACAGCGATTACTGGATAAAAATATAAGGCTAGATTTAGCAATAGAATGTCCAGAAGCTAAACTGAAAATAGATGAAGGGCTTTTGATTCAGGTTTTGGTGAATCTGATCAGCAACGCGATCAAGTTTTCTTATTTTGAAAGTGAAATAAAAGCGAGAATCTTTTTAGAAAATTCAAAATTGATTATCACGGTTAGAGATAGAGGAATTGGCTTTGATAAGAATCAGATTGAAGAATTGTTTAAAAAATTCACCAAAATGAGCCGACTTGGAACCGCAAGTGAAGGTTCTACAGGAATCGGACTTTATTTGTGCAAAAAGATCATTGAAAGAAATAAAGGAAGATTAACGGCATCGAGCGAAGGGAAGAATAAAGGCGCTGAGTTTAGAATTGAATTTGATGTTTAAAATACGAAAGGGCTATTAAGATTTAGAAAACTTAATAACCCTTTTTTATTTTTCTTTGGGTTTACTACCAAAGTTGATGCACCGAAGGTTTGATCAAATCGCTGTAAATTTTGTTCATCGCTGTAATCTGCTCAGAAGTTAATTTAGGAGCATCATAAACCGATAAATTGGATAAAACATGTTCTGTTTTTGATGCGCCTGGAATAATGCAGCTTACTTCGTCAAAACTCAAAATCCATTGAAGGGCAATTGCTGCTAGATTTTTAGATTCAGGAAATAAAGCTTTTAATTCATCAACAGCCTTTAATCCTAATTCATAATCAATTCCTGAGAAAGTTTCGCCTTTATCAAACGCTTCTCCGTTACGATTAAAATTGCGATGATCCTGAGGTTCAAAAGTAGTTTTTGAATCAAATTTACCCGTTAAAAGTCCGCTTGCCAACGGAACTCTTGCGATGATTCCAATGTCTTTCTTTTTGGCTTCTGAGAAAAATAATTCAGAAGGTCGTTGGCGAAACAGATTGAAGATAATCTGAACCGTAGTTACATTAGAATATTCAATTGCTTTTAAAGCTTCTTCAACTTTTTCAACACTTACTCCAAGATTAAGAATTTTTCCCTGATCTTTTAATCGGTCAAAAAGCTCAAATATTTCTGGACGATAATAAACTTCTGTAGGAGGGCAGTGCAACTGAATTAAATCAAGCGTTTCTAAACCAGTTCTTTTTAAACTGTCTTCAATAAATTTTTGAAGCACTTTTGGAGTATATCCTTCATTAACATGCGGATTTATCTGGCGTCCGCATTTTGTGGCAACAAAAATTCGTTCAGAACGTGAACGAGCGACTCTTCCAACGGCAGTTTCACTTAATCCGTTTTCGTATACATCGGCAGTGTCAATAAAGTTTACGCCATTGTCAATAGCCGTATTCAAAAGTTCGTCGGCAGTTTTATCATCAAAACCCGATCCCCATTTTCCGCCAACCTGCCAAGTTCCAAGCGAAATTTCAGAGATATTAAAGTTTGTTTTTCCTAGTTTTCTGTAGTTCATTTTTTTTAGATTCTAAGGTTCTGAGTTGCTGAGATGCTAAGTTTTTTTTCTCTTAAGTTTCTAAGCTGTTAAGGCTTTAAGTGACAAAGTTTTTATTGTTTTTTGACTTAGAAGCTTAGAGTCTTAGCAACTTAGCATCTTTTTTTAATCAAATAAATCAGAAGATAAATAACGATCGCCACGATCGCAGATTACGGCAACTACGACTCCAGATTCTAGTTGTTCGGCTATTTTTAAGGCAACGGCAACAGAGCCTCCGCTGCTCATTCCTGCAAAAACACCTTCTTCAAGAGCCAATCTTTTGGTCATGGCGCGTGCTTCTTCTTCACTTACATCGACAACGGTATCTACTTTAGAAGCATCAAATATTTTTGGAAGATATTCTTGCGGCCATTTACGGATTCCAGGAATCTGAGAACCATCGCTAGGTTGTGCACCAATAATTTGAACATTTGGATTCTTTTCTTTCAAATAAGTCGAAGTTCCAATAATGGTTCCAGTTGTTCCCATAGCCGAAACAAAATGCGTTACAGTTCCGTCAGTATCATTCCATATTTCGGGACCTGTTGTCTTGTAATGGGCTTTCCAGTTGTCATCATTTGCAAACTGATTCAACATCAAATAGCCGCCTTGTGCCACTTTTTTATCGGCATAATCTCTAGAACCTATAATTCCTTCACTAGCAGGCGTAAGAATAACCGTAGCGCCATACGCACGCATGGTCTGAGTGCGTTCTTTGGTTGAATCTTCTGGTAAAACCAATTCTATTTCGATGCCAAACAATTGTGCAATCATCGCCAAAGCAATTCCAGTATTTCCGCTGGTTGCTTCAATCAATTTATCTCCCTTTTTGATGTCGCCTCTTTCTAATGCTGAAGCAATCATATTGTATGCGGCTCTATCTTTTACGCTTCCTCCCGGATTATTTCCTTCTAGTTTTAGCAAAAGCTTTACATTTTTATTTTTAACTAGATTGACTGTTTCCATTAGAGGAGTATTGCCAATTAGGTTTAATAATTTATGTGAATTCATTTTATTTTTTCTCTTTTATTTTAACTTCAGTTGTAGTCGTGTTGGTTACGATAGAATTTTCAGGAATCGATTTTGTAACCCAAGCATTTCCTCCAACAATACTATTTTTTCCAATTACAGTTTCTCCGCCCAGAATTGTTGCATTGGCATAAATGCAGACATTTGCTTCAACAGTTGGATGTCTTTTCGCATTTTTCATTTCTTTACTTACGCTTAAAGCGCCAAGCGTAACACCCTGATAGATTTTTACATGTTTTTTAATAACAGTTGTTTCGCCGATTACAATTCCCGTCGCGTGATCGATAAAAAATGGCGATGCAATATCAGCTCCGGCATGAATATCTGTACCTGTAATTCTATGTGCATATTCGCTCATTAATCGTGAAAAAAGCAATAAATCGAGGTGGTATAATTCGTGGCTTAATCTGTAAATAGCGATGGCATAGAATCCAGGATAGCCTAAGTATACTTCGTCAATGCTGTTTGAAGCGGGATCGTTCTCAAGAATATATTCCGCATCTTGATTTAGCTTTTCCAAAACCCCAGGAAGTTTTTCTAAAAAGCGATCCCAAATAGATTCGCATAAATTTTGAGGTTTTTTGCACGCCAAAACCGCGATTTCCTTAAAGCGAAACTCTAATTCATCGATACTTTCGTCCAAAGCTGCATTTGAATCAAATAGCGTATAAAAAAGCTTTTCTGTAAAGTCTTCAGTCTTGGTTTTAATGCCGTAATTTATGTGTGAGTGGCTCTTTAAAGCTCTTATATTTTGTATGATATTGTCTTTTGTCACAATGGTAAAAATGAATGAATAATTTTGGAACGTTAAAAGTAAGGCGTTTTTTGGAAATAAAATCACGATTTAACGAAAGAAATTTTGTTTGTGAAGTTTGATTTGTGATAAAAAACCAATTGTAAACTGTTCTTTTTTATGCAATTCTTAAGAAGTTTATTGCGTAAATTAGCTTTTAAAATATACTAAAAATGAAAAACAGCCAAACATTTAAAAGTGACATTTCTGGGATTTCTTTTCCTGAAAATGAGAAAATATACGGAAGAGCGATTCACGATCCGATTTTAGGATTAATTAAAAAAGAATATCCTGATTTTAGCACTGAAGACTGTATTTCTATAAATGAATTAAATGTTTACCGTCAAAAATATATTTCAAATTATCTATCGACTGAAATAGGAGCACTTTCTGCAATGGAGAAGAATGTTATTTCTTCATTGAAAGAAGATAAGTCTATTGTAAGTATTGTGGAAGATGAAGAAGAGGTCAGAAACTTAGGGCAGAAGGTGGCTGATAAAGTAGCTGATTTTGGAGGAAGCTGGACTTTTATAATTTCGTTCGTAATTTTTATTTCAGTTTGGATTGGTGCAAATGTTTTTATCTTTTTAAACAAAGGATTTGATCCGTATCCGTTTATTCTCTTAAACTTAATCTTGTCATGTGTGGCAGCTTTGCAGGCGCCTGTCATTATGATGAGTCAAAATCGTCAGGAAGAAAAAGACCGCAATCGAGCTAAGAAAGATTATATGATCAATCTGAAATCGGAATTGGAGATTAGATTAATTCATGATAAAATTGATCATTTAATTATGCATCAGCAACAAGAATTAATCGAAATTCAAAAAGTGCAAATCGAAATGATGAATGATATTTTGAATCAGATTAAGAAATAAAAGCTGTTAAAATTCCAATTTTTAAATCCCAAATTCTAAAAGGAGCAAAGAGACCTTTAGAAAATCTAAAATCTAAAAATAAAAGTGCTTCAGATAATAACCGCCAAGCATAAAAAATAGATTTATGATTGCCATTTTCCAGATTAGTTTTTTGTAATTTCTTGACTTATCTAAAAAATGAAATGCTATAAAAATGAAGAGTAACAGGCAGGTATAAATTGCGGGATACATTTTAAAAGCAGCTAAAAAATCGCCTTGAAAAAGTAAGAATAGAGATCTCTGAAATCCACACCCCAAACAGTCATAACCAAACACAGTTTTGAACATACAAGGGATCATATATTTCTCTAAACTCATGGCATATCTTTTTTGCAATTTTACTAAAAAAATATGACAAACGTTTAGAGTAGTATAGAAGTACTATTTGAAAGTTTTATATTTTTGAAATCTTAAAATAAAGAAAGGATGAAAACTTTTAAAATTATAATAATGATTCTTGCAATTTCGGTTGCGTTATACGAGCAGGTTTCTGAAGAAAAAAACATCTATATCATGATTGCTGCGATTGTAGTTTTCATGTTCGGAATGATGCAATTGAGTGCAAAAACGCCAAGTAAAAATAACGATAAAGAGGAGTAAGATGCTGGCAAAAGGAGATAAGGTTTCAGTACTCGATGAAGCCATAAACGGAACGGTAGTGTCGGTTAAAAACAACGAAGTTTTGATTGAAACCGAAGATGGATTTTTGATGACATTTTTAGTCAACGAACTAATTAAAATTCAAGAAACCAGTGATTTAATGAATTCTATTAAAAGAATTAATTTAGATGAAGTTTCAAAAGAGAAAACAGAGCCAAAACCGAGAAGTTTTGTAAAAGAAAAGAAAGATAAACGTGATGTTGGCGTTCCTGAATTTGATTTGCACATTGAAAAATTGGTTCCTAATAAACGCGGAATGTCAAATTATGATATTTTGACATTACAGACCGAAACGGCAAAAAGGCATATCGAATTTGCAATAAGAAACCGCATTCCAAAAATCGTTTTTATTCATGGTGTTGGCGAAGGAATTTTGAAAGCGGAACTTGATTTTTTATTAGGCCGTTATGACGGAATTGATTTTCAAGATGCCAATTATCAAAAATATGGTCTTGGAGCGACAGAAGTTTATATTAGGCAAAATAATAAATAAAGGAGCTTTTTAAACGCAAAATACTTCGTTTTAAAGCATAAAAAAACGTCTGTTTTTTGATTCGATTTAGTTGTAAAATCATCTCAAAAAACAGACGTTTCTTTGTAAGAATTATTTCTGGTGATTTCTTTTCAGAAATCTATTTTTTTAGTTTGTAGCTGATCTTGTAATTTTTCCTAGAACAAAACTATTTCCCAATTTAAAGCTGCTGTTTCCCTTTTGTAAAATTACATTTTTAAGCACAATTGTGTGTTCAAAAACTTGCTGTCCGACTACAGTAGTGGTTACTTCGATAATTCCGCTTTCATTTGGCTTGCCAAGTTGGCCTGTCCATGTTTCTTCAATTGCAGGCGCTGATGGTTGTATTTTTGAACAAACAAAAGCTGGCGTTATAGACCCAGTTCCTTCTTTTGCAGTTTTGTAAAACACTTTGTTCTGCGTTGATGTTATTAAACTTGTACGAGGCTGACCACTTGGGGTAACGGCATTTTCAAACAATGCAGGATCGATGTCATCAATTGACAGATAAAAAGTATTGTTGTAATTGTAAACTCTGGCGACTTCATCACATTCATACGCCGTACCATTTGGATTGGTTTTGAAAGTAAGATTGGCTGGTGTTACATTAGTGATATATTTTCCAAATATAAACTCAGGTTCTGTTTGCTTTCCAGCTGGTTTTTGAAATGTTATATTTCTAAAAATAATCGTGTGTTCATAACCTGTAATTCGGGTTCCTCCGTCTTCATTAGTGTTCTCTGGATCTATTTGTTTAGTTGCTATTTCTATTACTCCTTCAATTCCAAGCCATTCTTCGGTTACTTTTGGATTGGTTGGAGGAATTGTACCGCAAATGTTTTCTTTTGCAACAGTCCCATCATATGCTCTATAAACTACTCGATATGGTCCATTGCCTTGTGAATCTATTGTGTATGTTTTAGTTCCGTTGTCGTTAATAATTGCTCCTTCTGGCATTTGAAGTAAAAGGGCCTCCTGAGGTTTTAATTTGTAAATCAAGGTGTTAGTTGTAGGGTCACAGGCTTGAGATGTTTCAATATCAGCAAAGTCTATTTCATCTACGGTCAAATCTCCATCATCGCATCCGTTTAAGAATAGAGCAAATAATAGGAGGGCGGCATATTTTTTCATCGTAAAATTTATTTGTGTCAAAAATAGTGAAAAAAATGCCAAATGATATTTAAGATTTGACAATTGATATTTGTTAACTTTGCAGTAATGAAAAAAGTATATCTAGATAATGCCTCAACAACAGCAATGCGTCCTGAAGTAATTCAGGAAATGACGAAAATAATGCTTGAGGATTACGGAAATCCATCGTCTACACATAGTTTTGGACGAAACGGTAAAACAATATTAGAACTTTCAAGAAAGAGTATTGCGAAGCATTTAAATTGCACTGCTCAAGAAATCATTTTTACTTCTGGAGGAACCGAAGCCGACAACTGGATTTTGCGTTCTGCTGTTGAAGATTTGAAAGTAGAAAGAATCATTACTTCAAAGATAGAACACCATGCGGTTTTGCATACCGTTTGGGCGCTTCAAGAAGAATATAATATTCAGGTAGATTACGTTAATGTCAATGCAGACGGAAGTTTAGATCTAACACATTTATCAAATTTATTGTCTGGTGAAAAAAAGACGATAGTCAGTTTAATGCATGTTAATAACGAAACGGGAGCTATTTTAGATTTAGATCGCGTTGGCTTGATTTGCAAGCAATACAATGCATTGTTTCATTCAGATACGGTTCAGTCAGTAGGGAAGACAGAAATCGATCTGCAAAAGACTCCTGTTGATTTTATTTTGGCTAGTGCGCATAAGTTTCATGGCCCAAAGGGAATTGGTTTTGCTTTTATCCGAAAAAATTCTGGTTTGCAGCCATTGCTATTTGGAGGAGAACAAGAAAAAGGCCTTCGTGCCGGAACTGAAGCCGTGCATCAGATAGCTGGAATGGCAAAAGCTTTGTCTATTTCTTATGAAAAATTAGATGAAGAAAGAGCTTATATTTCAAGTATAAAAAAATATCTGATTGAGCAGTTAGAAATTCATTTCCCAGATTTTAGAATCAACGGAAAAAAGGATGATTTTTATAACATCATCAATATCATTTTACCGTTTTCGTCAGATAAAACTTCGATGTTGCTTTTTAGTTTAGATATGAAAGGAATTGCGGTTTCTAGAGGAAGTGCTTGTCAGTCTGGAAGTATAAAGCCTTCACATGTTTTAAACGAAATGCTTTCGGAGACTGATTTAAAATTACCAAATCTCCGAATTTCATTTAGTCATTATAATACCAAAGAAGATATCGATTGGCTTATTGAGAGTTTGAAAACTGTCTAAGTTGCTAAGATGCTAAGGTTCTGAGATTCTAAGTTTTTTTTTTAACCGCGAAACGCGCTAAGAATTTCGCAAAGAGCGCGAAGATTTTTTTAGAACATTAAAATTAAAAAAGTTCGCAAAGTTTATTTTGATAAAACTTTGCGAACTTTTTTAATTCTTAATAAATCTTTCTTTGTGAACTTTTCGATAAAAATTGTACTCAAAGTTTTTCAAGAACCTGAAACCTGAAACTTGAAACAAAAAAACTATTTGCGAATTACTTTTACCTGAGAATCTTTGGTTAATTTGATAATGGTTGAAGATTTTCCGTTGATTTTGTCTTGGTTTAATTTTACAACATAATCTACGCCATTAATGATTTCAGGACTAATGTCTTTGAAACTTTGCGGTGTTGGTTGTCCTGAAATATTAGCCGAAGTAGAAACCAAAGGTTTTTTCATTCTTTCCATCAATTTGTAGCAGAAAGGCTCTTTTACCAATCTAACTCCAAGAGATTTGTCGGCAGCTATGATATTTGGAGCAACGTTTCTAGCGTCATCTAAAATTAAAGTAGTTGGTTTTTCAGATAAATCCATAATTTGCCATGCAACTTCAGGAATGTCTTTAAAAACGTTGTACATCATTTTTTCGCTATTCATTAAAACAATCATGCTTTGAGTTTCTGCTCGCTGTTTTAATTTATAGATTTTAGCAACGGCTTCTGCATTTGTCGCATCGCAGCCAATTCCCCAAACGGTATCAGTAGGGTAGAGTATGATTCCTCCTTCTTTTATAACTTCGTAAGCATTGATTATTTCTTCGTTCATGATTTGTTGTATTGAATTCTGTTTTAGTTTTTATCTGAAACAAAAAGATTTTTAATTTTTGAATATATCAGTTTGACTTTTCTGATTTTTCGTTTTAAATATTTGATTACTATACTTTTGTTGTCCCAATTACTTTGGAAAATGACGCCTAAGTATACTTTTTTTAGTTTTTCGATATTATGGAATCGTCTTTCAATAGAAAATTGTTTTTTAAAGTGATATACTTTAAAGAAACCCTCAATTGGATAAATTGGAATCAGATTAGTTTTTAAAAGATATTCTCCGTAAATGACTGTTTCAGATGGTGGTGTTTCCAAGTCAATTTGATTCATAAAATCTTCAAACGTCATATTTTTTGAAGAAAGAAAATTTTCATTAAAATCTTTCCATACCAAACAGGACCATAAATAAGGAGATGGGCCATAATCCCAAATTTTGGTATGTTTGTTACCAATTAACTTTCTAGTGGTCTGTAGGGCGCTCTTAAAGAAGACAGTATCAGAATCTAATTCTATATTATTAATCATTTCCAAAAATGACTTCGATTCGTGAATAATTGTATAAGGTGTGTTTTCATCAAAAAGAAAATCACTTTTTCGAAAAGGGGTTATAAACTCGCTGTCAGAATCAATACAAAGATAATTTTTGCAGACATTTAAGAGATAAAACTTACTTTTTATGACCTGTTGATATCTCCAAGCATCTTTTATCGGGCAGTTATATATATCAGAATCCTTTAAAAGATTCAAACTACTGTTTTGATTTTCAGCTTTAAAAAAATCATAATCCTCATCATTGATTGCTACATAAACAGGAATATCATCAATATTAAATTCGGATATAGAGCGTATTAGTTTGGTGTAAGCTTTGTAATCTTTTTTATATGTTTTTATTAAAATAACTATATCTGTCATATTGTCCTTAAACTGCTGTTTTAAAATGTCAAAAATAAACTATTTTTGGGTTTTAAAATAAGACCTTCAAATGAAAATTTTATATTTCTACCCTGAAAATCCTCTCTCTTATAGTCAGGGAAATAATTCAAGGGCTTTATCTCTTCTAAATTATTTTAAAGACCGAAGTATTCATCTTGATTTTGTGGGAGAGCATTCAGATGTCTTTACAGAAGATTCTATTAAAGAGTTGAAAAAAGAAAAATTAATTCAAAATGGTTATCTTTTGAAAAAGAAAAAAAAGAGCGAAAATATTATTCGCTATTATTTGGATTATTCTTTCCCTAAGAAATTAAACAGTAGATTTAAGGATTTTGATCGTACGAAATTCGGACATAAAGATCAGTTCTTAAAGATAATTAATGATGGAGACTATGATATTGTTATAATTTCATATGTCTATTGGTCATCACTTTTTAATATGGAATTAAACGGAAATAAAACAAAATGGATTGTAGATACTCACGACTTTTTAACGTCTCAATTTCAGGATAATAAAAAATTTTCTCTTGATAGATATTTTAAAAAAGAAATTGATTTGATGAAAAAATTCGATTGTGTCTGGGTAATTTCGAATGAGGAAAAATATCTTTTTTCGCAGTTCCTAAAAATACCTGTGCACTTGGTGGCTCATAGTTTGCCAAAGACTGAAATTTCATTAAATACAGAAAAGACTATTGATATAGTATATGTAGCTAGCGAAAATTTTCATAATGTAAAATCGGCAGACTGGTTTTTTAAGAAAGTTTATCCTCTTTTGCCATTAGACATTAGAATCACTGTCGTTGGTAAGATTAATAAACACATTCCTAAATTACAAAATGTCGAAAATTTACTTTTGGTAAAAGATTTAAACGAAGTTTATAAAAAAACACGCATTACTATTTGTCCGATGTTGTCAGGAACAGGGGTAAAAATAAAAGTAATAGAATCCTTATCTCATGGATTACCCGTGGTTTGTACAGAAAGAGGTGTTGATGGTTTGATCAATAAAACAAATAATGGATGTCTTACTTCAAATGATCCATTGTTATTTTCAGCTTATATTCAAAGGTTGTTAAATGATTCTGAGTTTTACAATAAACACCATTTAGAAGCCAAAAGGTTTTTCGAAAATAATTTTGATACTAAAAGAACATACGAAGTTCTTGATACTATTTTTTTCCAACAGTAATATTAAATTCAAAACACAATTCACAGAAAATGTTTAAATCAATTAAGTTATTTTTTAGATTAAAATCGTTGGCTAAAAAGCTTAAAAAACAAAAAAAGGTAATCGACTTTGCCAATAATTTAGAATATAACAAGAACGTTATTATAATTGATACCAAAATACCTGAATATAATAAGGATTCAGGCTCACGTAGATTAACTGAAATTATAAAGCTACTTCTTAAAAATAACATTGGTGTTTTTTTGCTTGGAGATTTTAAAGAATATCGTTTTACAAGCGATTATGTAGAATATTTTAGAAATTTGGGTGTGGTGGTTTATGAACCTGCAGTTGATAAAAATGGGAAATTAATTACAAAGAGTGAATTTATAAAACAGGTTCTTCCTTTTACTGATTCTGTGTGGCTGCATAGACCAGAGATTTTTGCGAAATATTATTCAATTATTAAAAAGAACAAACCTGCTGCAAAAGTGTTTTTTGATATGGTGGATTTTCACTATCTCAGATTTAAGAGAGAATTTGAACTTACTGGTGATTTAGATGCGATAAAAAAAGCAGATAAGTTTTTGAAGATAGAGCTTGAAAATTGTAAAAATGCAGATAAGATAATCGTGATTTCAGATACTGAAAAAGATGCTTTAAAAGAATTTTATGATGAAGATTCTAAAGTAATAAGCATTGGAAATATTCATCAATATTTTGAAAATGAAAATCCTATTTCTTTTGAAAACCGTAAAGATCTATTGTTTATTGGAGGTTTTGACCATAAGCCAAATGTAGACGCTGTAAATTATCTTGCAGAAGAAATAATGCCATTGGTATGGAAAGTAAATCCAGAAATTTCAATTTCAATTATAGGAAGCAATCCTCCCGAATCAATATTAAAATTAAATTCTGAAAATTTTAAGATTGTTGGTTACGTTGAAGATGTCTCTCCGTATTTTTTAAATTCACGAATATTTGCTGCTCCTCTTCGTTATGGTGCAGGAATAAAAGGTAAAATAGGGCAGAGTTTAGAATTTGGCTTACCGCTCGTGACTACAAGTATTGGAGCAGAAGGCTTCGACTTTGGGGAAAATAAAAATGTTTTAGTTGGAAATTCGAGTCAGGAAATAGTCAATAATATAATCTTGTTATACACGAATAAAGAAATGTGGGAAAAAGTTAGTGCTGATTCTCAAAAAATAATTGAGCCGTTTTCTATCAATTCAATTGAAAAGAAAATTCTTAGTTTAATAGAATAAGACTAAATGTTAAAAACTGTTTTTACCCAATTCTCAATGGTGTATTTGTAATAAACATCATCATTGAGCGGTTCATAAGGAGTGTTGAAAAAATCTGGGTTAATTGCTATAGGTTTGTTTTCATCGAGAATTAAAATATTGTTTGGGTTGTAAAAATCGTACTGGCTTATAGTGTGATTAGTTGTAATAATTTTTCTTTGCATGGCTAAGGCTTCAAATATTCTAAAACTTAATCCGTTATGATTATGTCTTATTAGGTCAAGAAATATTTTAGAATTTTCTAAATCATCCTTAAGATCTTTTGCAAAAAGTTTTTTGCGCTGAAAGATTATATTGCTGTTAATATTTTTTGGCGCCCTTTTTCCTATTGCAATAAATTTAAATTTAATGTTGTTCATTGATAAATAATTGGCAAGATTATTCAAAAAATCAAAACGTTCATCAATAGATACAATTATAAAAATGTTTTCATTGATGTTTGGTGCATTCAGTTCTTTTTTTTCGTTATAAATATAATTTGATATAAACGTGAAATTATATTTTTTAACATCTGTAAAATCAAACGAAAAGATTTTATCAAATATACCATCTAGCAAGTGATCAACTGGGAATCTTTGACAGCTGTCATATATATATGCAATGTATTTATCGGTATATTTTTTTATTTCTAAATGAGTTTCTTTTGATAAGCAATCAGGACGTATTGCTAAAATGATATCCTGATGCCCTAAGTTATGAAGACGGCTAAGTGCGTCTTTTTCCATTTCAATTATTTTCTTGTTTTTTTTAAGAACTTTTTTATTAAAAAAATTTGATATTCTATCGAAAATTGAAGTGTATTTGTATTTAAATTTAGAAATATCGATATGTTCAGCTTCTATATTTCTTTTTTTTAATTCAAGAATAATATTGTGGTCAAAATTAAAGAAATCAAAACTGATTAAACAAATTTTCATGATAAGGCGTTTTTTAGGATAATTTTTTGATAAATATCTAGTTTTTAAATCAGAAGCGAATCCAAATTAAAAAAAATACAGGTATGATTTTTGAATCATATTATTCTTGTCAATTTTTGACAAAAATAGATATTAAATAGTAACTTGCAACAAGTTTTATATTGACTTTGATGATAGGTAAAATACAAGTAGGTTATTTAGTTTCATATGATTATGAATTACTAAAAAATTCTTTGCCAACAACATATAATGATGCTGATACAATTTTTTTGGCAATTGATAAAAAAAGAAGAACGTGGAATGGTGAATATTTTAATATTGATGATTCCTTTTTTGATTGGCTTCAGGTTTTTGATGTCAATAAAAAAATAGTTATATATGAAGATGATTTTTATGTTCCTGGATTCACAACAATGCAGTGTGAGATCAGGGAGCGAAAACTTCTTTCTCAAAAAATGGGTATAGGTAACTGGCTTATCCAAATTGATTGCGACGAGTATTTTGTAGATTTTAAGAAGTTTATATCTGATCTTAGAAAGTATGATTCTTACATTAAAGAACCATTAAAAAAGCCAATTCAAATTGCAGCATTTTGGGTTATTTTATATAAATATACTCCAAATGGCATTTTGTATGTTGATAAACCTACTAAAGCCATTTTTGCGACAAATAATCCTGAGTACGTTAATGGTAGAAGGATAAAAGGACAGGTTATTTATACTAATAATCTTGTTTTGCACGAATCATTATCGAGAACCGAAGAAGAATTGAGATTTAAATTTGAAAATTGGGGACACAATAAAGAAACAAATAAAGATTTCTTAAACAAATGGATTAAAGTAAATGAAAACAACTTTAAAGAGTTTAGAAATTTCTATTATATAGAACCAGAACGATGGAAAAGGCTAGATTTTTTTCCAACTAAAAATATTATCGAAATCAAAAAATTTATTCAGGAAGAAAAAAAACTTACACTCTCTAAATTATTTATTTCGATGAAGAATTTTGGGCAGTGGTTTAAATTTTTATTTTAAAAGAGACTAATATAAAATTTTAGTATATACATCAAAATAATCGGCAGCTGTTCTTTTCCAATCAAAGTCGGCTGCTCGTTTTTTTATGATAGCTTCTCTTTCAACTTTATTGGTTTCATACTCATGAAGTCCATCAAATAAAATAGTTTTCATATACTCAGGATCAAAGTTATCCCAATAGATAGAAGCATTACCTCCAATCTCTGGAAGAGAAGTTTTGTTTGATAAAAATGTAGGTTTTCCAAAAGTCATTGCTTCAATTGATGGAAGTCCAAAACCTTCTCTGATAGATGGAAAAAGAAATGCAGTACAATTTTTCATGAAAAATTGTTTTCCTTCATCACTTATTTTCCCAGTTAAAAATACCTGCTTTGTTAAGCCATTATCTGCAATCAATTTTTTTATTTCTTCTCCATATTTTTTATTGTTGTTTCCAGAAATAATCAAATTAAAGTCTTTTATTAGTTTCATCATATTTATAATTGACTCATAATTTTTTCTTTCTATAAAGTCTCCAATAGTGTAGAAAAAAGGTTTGTCAAGAGGTATGTCTGTAATATATTTTGAAGTATCTAATATTGTAGAAATTGGATTTCCATTATAAATTACATACTCAGGAATATTTGGAACATTGAAGTGTCTGTGAGTTTCAGCTTTTGCAAATTCTGATATATAAGTTATTGCCGTCGATTTTTCTAGCTTAGCCTTAAATAATTTGTTTACTCTATGATTAGGGTCTGCAGAAATTTCGTCTACAAAGTGGACATCATGTACAGTTAATAGATATTTGTTGCAATAAAAAGGCTCAACTTTGGTGTTTTGATTTACAGAATGCCATAAATCATATTTTTTTCGAATTCTAAACAAAGAATGTCTAGAAAGACTGTTGTATTTATGATATTTAAATTTGTCTTTAAATTCTTTTCTCAAGATATCAGGATTTGACGAGTTTAGAGTCAATTCACAGTTTTTAAAATCTAAAGTAGATAAACCTTTTACTAATTCATAATTGAATGTTCCTAAGCCAGCTGCTCTATTAATTATGTTATGTGTTTCCAGGAAAATCTTAAATGACATTTTTTTCTTTTTTTTACGAAAATACAATAATAATTTGAAGTCTTAGATCGTATATGTATTTTTGTTGTTTATAAAAAGAAGCTGATGAATTTTAAAGTAAATCCAATTTTCGAAAATAGTACTGAGTCAATACTTAAGACAATCAAAATGTTTAATGTTAAAGGTGAACTTTTTGGAAATGGAGATCGTAACAAAATAAAATTGTTTGACTTAAATGGAAAGGCAATCAATATAAAATCATTTAAAGTTCCAAATTTAATTAATAAGGTTGCCTATCGGTATTTTAGGAAATCGAAAGCAATGAGATCGTTTGAGTATGCTACTATATTATTACAAAAAGGAATAGGAACTCCTGAGCCAATTGCTTTTCTTGAAAATTTTAGTATTTTAGGGTTAAAAGACAGTTATTACGTAAGTGAGCACCTCAATGTTGATTTAACTTATAGAGAACTTGTAGAAATTCCTGATTTCCCAGACCGCGAAAACATCTTGAGACAGTTTACTAAATTTAGTTTTGATCTTCACGAAAAAGGAATTGAATTTTTAGATCACTCTCCAGGAAATACTTTAATAAAAAAGAATGCTAGCGGGAATTATGATTTCTTTCTAGTAGATTTAAATAGAATGGAGTTTCATAATTCGATGTCTTTTGAAATGCGTATGAAAAACCTTTGCCGTTTGACACCTTTAGAAGAAATGGTTGCAACAATGAGCAATGAATATGCTAAGTATTATAACCAACCTGAAGAAAAGATTTTCGTTACTTTATGGAAATATACCTCAGATTTTCAAGAGAAGTTCTACCGAAAAAAGCGCTTGAAAAAGAAACTTAAATTCTGGAAGAAGTAATTCTTCTTAATTCCTTGTACCGAATGTAAACGCTGTAAGCATTCAGATAACATACAATTATACCCTTTCTGCCATCCAAAAAACCAAAACGCATTATAAATTGATATAAAAAAGTGTACAAAGGATGGAGGAAAAGCATTGAAAAGTAAGGTCTTATTCCTTTTGAGAATTTTTCATTGGCTTTAAGAATTCCATAATTACGCATTTTTGCTTTGTAATCTTCATAAGAAGAGTAAGAAAAATGTATGATTTTGTTTTTTAAGGAAGCAATTGGTCCCTTTACAATTAATTTCTCATGAACGGTCCTTTCCTCATTATATCTGCATTTTGATTTGTCAAAAAGTCTGAAAATTTTATCGGTCTGCCAACCGCTGAAATTCAGTCTACTATCTTCGAACATAAAAATTCGGTAGATAAAATAGGCGCTTGCTTTTTTTTTAGAATTAAATGTAGCAATAATTTCAGATTTCAATTCTGGTGTTAGCCTTTCATCAGCATCAATAAATAAAACCCATTGATTTTTGGCTTGGTCTAAGGCAAAATTTCGCTGAGATGTATAATTTACAAAATGATTCTGGATTAATTTTACATTCGTAAAAGACTCAATTATGCCGATTGTTTTGTCGGTGCTATAGGAATCTACAACAATTATTTCATCAGCAAAATCAAGATCTTCAAGAAGCGATTTTATATGCTGTTCTTCATTAAGCGTAATAATCAGGATAGATAATTTTTGCTTTTCACTATTCATTGGAGATTTCTTTTACTTTTCTCAATTTTTATATTCTTGAAAATAAGTATCAAGTTTTTGAAGCATTAATTCCAACGGATATTCAGCATAATATTCAAAAGTATGTTCTTTGATGTATTGCTCAGTATGCTTTTCGTAGATCTCGGGTTTTAAGTCTTTCAAATGAATAGAAGCATTTTTTGCTTCGTTTTCAAACAGCTGCCAAGTTTCTTTTCTGACAGACGGAGTGAAGATGGAGAAGGTTGGAATCTCAAGTGCTTTTGCCATATTTACAGCACCCCCTTCATTTCCTATCAGCATTTCGCATTGAGAAAGGATTGCTAAAAAAAGGCGTAAATCGGTAGCATACAAATCAAAAATGATATGCTTTTTTGTTTCTTCAGAACAATGATTATATACTTCTAAAGCCTGCTCTTTTTGGTTTGGAATATAATTAAAGAGAATAGTTGCATTTGTTTTGGCTACTGTAAAATCAATAATTTTTGCCATTCCGTCAAGCGGATAGGTTTTGTAATGTTCACTTCCTAAAATACCAAACATGATCAATGGCTTATCAGAATCTATATTGTAGCTTTTTAGAAGATTTTTTGCTTCAATAATCTCAGATTCTTTTAAAAAGATCTTTGGTTTTACATTTGTTATTTTTTCAGAAAAGAAAGGTTTAAGCAACAATAATCTGTTTTCAATTGCCAAACCAAATTCTGATTTTATGGCATCGAAACGCTCATAGCTGTAATTGTAAAAAATCTTAGAATACCATTTATGATAAGAAACTTTATATTTTGCGCCAGAGAAAAATGTGATTAAGCTTGTACCTAATTTACTGTATACGTCTATTACAGCATCATATTTTTTTCTTCGAATTTCAAAAATGAATTTAATGAACTCAAAAGTTGATTTTCGAATTTTATTAGTCATCGGAATAATGTTATCGATATTCGGATTTTCTAAAAGAACATCGATCGAATTAGGATAACACATGTAGTCAATTGTAGAATCTGGAAACTTGGCTTTAAGGTTGTTACAGATAATTGTGCTCGTTAAGACGTCTCCAATTCTTTTTTGTTGAATGACTAATATTCTCATTTATTTTTTTTGTTCAATTAGAAGGCTAAAGTACAAACTATTTTATGAAGTGTACAAGTGATGGTATTAATAAGATTAAACTAAATTAAAAAGTTATATTTTTGTGCTCAACAAATTAAAATGAACAATGGGAATTAGCGGTTTGGTTATTACTTTCAATGAAGAAAAAAACATTGGAAAATGTATAGATGCCTTATTTAAAGTTTGCGACGAAGTTATTATTGTAGACTCTTTCAGTAAAGATCGTACGGTAGAAATAGCTAAAGAAAAGGGAGCACAGGTTATTCAGCAGATATTTTTAGGAGATGGTCCACAGCGTACTCACGGACTTCCTTTTTGTAAAAATGACTGGATTTTAAATCTTGATGCAGATGAATTTTTGGATAAGGATGCTGAGGAATTTATTCTAAATAAAAAGTATCTAGAAGGAAATTATGATGCATTGAGTTTTAGGGTAAAAAACTTTTTAGCAGATAAACTAATTGATTTCTCTGGATGGTACCCAGATCATAAAGTTCGTTTTTTTAATAAACAAACAGCTCATCCTTCCGATTCTAAAGTACATCAGAAGATTGTTGCTCAAAATGAGAAAAAAGTTGCTGTACATATTCTCCACTACGGATGGGATTCTTTTGATCAGATTATTGCTAAAAAGAATCAATATTCTGGTTGGCATGCACAGCAATTATTTGATCAGGGGAAAAGAATTAATGCTTTCAAACCTGTTCTTAATGGTACTGTAGCTTTTATTCGTTGTTATTTCTTTAAAAGAGGAATCTTCAATGGTCTTGACGGATTATCAATCGCAATGATTCAGGCTTTTTTCTCTTATATGAAATATGCTAAACTTATAAAACTTCAAAAAGCAAAAAGATAATTAGAGGCTAAGTTTATTTTCAACTACTCTTTCATTAAAGTTTTGAATGTAAGCTTTTAAGAAATTTGAAATTTCTAATGCTTTAAAAGTATTTTGAGATTGTAAATTGTTTTTTAATAAAGGATCTTTTTTCCAATTATACAATCCAATAACTTGGTTGTTTGCAAAGGCTATATAATAGTCGTCTTGAACACAATGGTAAATTCCTTGTAAATAGAATACAGCAAAATTCTGACTGCTCTTGAAGCTTTTTCCAAAACAAATCAAATCAGTGTTTATGCCTAAATATTCTATTATGCTAGGCATAATATCTATCTGTTGGAAGTTTCGATTGTTGACACCAGAAAACTGTGGATTGCCTGGATCAAAGAATAAAATTGGAATATGAAATTTTCCAATTGAGGTTTTGTCTATTTCTGACTCTCCGCTAGAAGAAGTATGATCAGCAGAAATTACAAACAATGTATTGTTATACCATTTTTGTTTTTTAGCATTTTTGAAAAATAGTTTCAGAGAGTAATCAGTGTATGCAATACTTTCCTGAATGACTGTTGTTCCTTTAGGGAATTTATTTTTGTATCGTTCTGGTATCTTATACGGATTATGAGAAGAAATAGTGAAAATAGTACTAAAGAAAGGTTCTTTAAAACTAGATAATTTTCCAGCAAAAAACTGTAAAAATTCTTCATCATAAATTCCCCATTTTCCATCAAAAGCTTCAGGTCCCACATATTCATCTTTTCCATAATATTTTTCAAATCCTGCAGCTTTTGCATATTGATCAAAATTCTGGCTTCCGTTAAAAGCGCCATGAAAAAATGAAGTTGTATATCCTTCTTTTTTAAGAATTTTAGGTAAACTATTCGTTTTGTTTAAAGAATAACTAGAAATAATAAAAGAGTTGTTCATCAAACTAGGTATGCTCGAAATAATTGATGGAACGGCATCAATAGAAACTTTTCCGTTTGCAAATCCATTTTTAAAATAATAAGATTTTGTAATCAAAGAATCTAAAAAGGGAGTTTGTTTTTTGCTAACATTTTCATTTCCAAAACTTTCGAGGATGATTATTACGACATTTTTTTTATTTACAGTTCCCGTATTTTTGAAAGACAAAATGGGTTTGTAGATAGAATCAAGATTTTTTTTATCAAAATAATTAACCTTTTCGATGTCTTCCTTTTGTGAAATTGTTTTTAATATGCAAAAAGGAGTATTTAAAATGAGCGGGGCATTATTGAGAGAACTATAATTAGCAGCATCCACAATTCTGAGAGGTTTTTTCTGAAATCCTCCACGACCAACAATTAGTAATAGAAAAACTGAGGTTAGAAAACAAAAAGATTCTTTTAGGAACTTTTCTTTGGTAAAACTTTTGATTTCGTTTTTGCTTTTAAAATTTGGTATTGATTTCCAAAAAAGAATACTAAGAATAATAAATAATAATGGGATATACCAAAATTCTTTGATAAAAGAAAAGAGTAAGCCTAAAGCTTCTTTTTCCATTCCTTTAGCAGTAATCATGCTATAAGTGCTTCTTCTTCCTGTAAATCGGAAATATATAATATCAATTAGATTCGCTGCAATGAACAGAAGATTGACTAAAAAGAATGAAATTTTTAATGTTGTTTGATAGTTCTGGCGATACTTAAAGTTTCCAGGAATTGCATGCGCTATTAAGAAAATAAAAGTTATGTATGAAATAGCTGAGAGATCAAACAAAATGCTTCCTAAAACATTTTGAAAGGTTATTTGATCAAAGTATTTAGAATTTAATATATAAAAGAGGATATTACAAATTTGGTAGATTAAAAAAATTATGAAATATCTATAAAGAAATAGTTTTAAACTGGATGTGTAATTTTTCATTAAAAAGCATTTAAATAAATCGTCTTCTTGTTTTTGGTTGGTTTAAAAAAAAATGCAAATCTAGAATAATTTTCTTATTTTTAAATAATTGTTAAAATTTTGTTTAATTTTTGTTTTGTTGTTTCCGAGTGTATATAAAAAAAGGGCAGTAAATACCGCCCTTATATCAAGATTTTTTATATTAATTAAACAGCAACATCGTACTCACGAAGCGCATTGTTTAAAGAAGTTTTCAAATCTGTAGAAGGTTTACGAGTTCCAATAATTAACGCACAAGGAACTTGGTATTCTCCTGCAGCAAATTTCTTAGTATAACTTCCAGGAATAACCACAGAACGAGCAGGAACGAAACCTTTCATTTCAACTGGCTCATCACCCGTAACATCAATAATTTTAGTAGACGCTGTTAAGCATACGTTAGCTCCAAGAACTGCTTCTTTACCAACATGAACACCTTCAACAACAATACAACGAGATCCGATAAAAGCACCGTCTTCGATAATAACCGGAGCAGCTTGCAACGGCTCTAGAACACCACCAATACCAACACCACCACTTAAGTGAACATTTTTACCAATTTGAGCACAGCTTCCTACAGTTGCCCAAGTATCAACCATCGTTCCTTCGTCAACATAAGCACCAATGTTTACGTAACTTGGCATTAAGATTACACCGCTAGAGATGTAAGCACCATAACGAGCAACAGCATTTGGTACCACGCGGATTCCTTTTTCAGCATAATTTCTTTTCAGCAACATTTTATCGTGGTACTCGAATATACCAGATTCCCATGTTTCCATTTTCTGAATCGGGAAATACATTACAACTGCTTTCTTAACCCATTCGTTTACCTGCCATTTGTCACCAACTGGTTCAGCAACACGTAATTTTCCTGCGTCTACCAATTCGATCACTTCTCTAATGGCATCTGTAGTTGTAGTTTCTTGCAATAAAGCTCTATTTTCCCAAGCTTGTTCGATTATAGTCTGTAAAGAATTCATACGTTTAATTTTTTGGCAAAGATAACGTATTTGTAGAAATGCAAAAAAGCAAAACCGCCTGAAAGTGTTACAAATTTAACTTTTTGTTTCTTATTTGTAGAAACGCTAAAAGCTATATGTGTTTTTGACTAATACTATAACCACTAAAAGTTTTTTTTATATCAAAATATGACAAAAGTCAGGATTTGTACTTTTTCTTCGCTTTAATTTCGCAGTGTTGATCAACATTCCATTCCATAAATAATCATATAAGCAGTAAAATATGAATCAAGAAAATCACCTTCAAAACAGAGTAATTATAGACAAAGAAGTAAGCTGGGATAAAACTCAGGTTATTATGAGTAAAACAAATGCATACGGTATTATTGAATATGCCAACGAAGTATTTGTAGATGTTTGCGGTTACGAAGACTATGAGTTAATGGGACAGCCTCATAATATCATACGTCACCCAGATATGCCAAAAGTAATTTTTAAAGTGCTTTGGGAAAATCTTAAAAACGGGAAAAACTTTCATGCTATTGTAAAAAACCTTGCAAAGTCTGGAAGATACTATTGGGTAATTACAGATTTTGAAATTGCCCGCGACGAAAACGACGTTATTGTAAATTATTTCGGAAGAAGACAAGCTGTACCGCAAGAAGTAATTGCGATGCATATTGAACCTTTGTATAAAAAGTTATTGCAGATCGAAGCAGCAAGCGGAGTAGAATTTAGCGAAAAGTATTTGATCGGATTCTTAGAAGAGAAAAAGAGAACTTACGTTGAATATATTAAGGAGCTGATTTACGAACATGAAAAGTCACAATCTAAGTTTGCTAATTATTCTGAAGAAGAGGATGCAGGAGAGGAAGAAGAACACAGAGGTTTTTTCAGCCGTTTGTTCGGAAGATAAATTGAGTTATTTTTTAGGTTTGAATATTTGGATAAAAGTCCGTCTTGAGTTTTCAGGACGGATTTTTTTATTGAAAATAGTCTTGAAGAAGTTTATTTTGAGTGAAATGGAAAATTAGAAAAATATTTTAGACTAAATTTGCTAAAAAGTTTAAAACATGCCAAGAATCCTTTCAATAGATTACGGACAAAAACGCACAGGAATTGCAGTTACAGACGAAATGCAGATTATTGCTTCGGGCTTAACAACAATTCCTACACACACTTTAGTTGACTTTTTAAAAGATTATTTTGCTAAAGAAAAAGTCGAAGCGGTTTTGATTGGCGAACCCAAACAAATGAACGGAGAGCCATCTGAAAGCGCTTCTGTAATTAATGGTTTTGTGACTCATTTTTCGAACATATTTCCAGACATGAAAGTGATTCGTGTTGATGAGCGTTTTACTTCAAAAATGGCATTTCAAACCATGATCGACAGCGGTTTAAGTAAAAAGCAGCGTCAGAACAAAGGTTTAATAGACGAAATTTCTGCCACAATTCTGCTTCAAGATTATCTTTCCGCAAAAAAATAGCGCTGTTCGTCGTATTTTTTATTTATAATTTAATGGTTTTTAGAAAATCCTAACTTTTATCATCTAAAAATTAGTTTTTTTTTGCAATTAAAAAAGTACCTTTGCACTTTAAATAAAAATACTGTTATGCCTGACGAAACCATACGTTCAAATAGTGATGTAGTACTCATTGGCGCTGGAATAATGAGTGCCACTCTTGGAGTAATTTTGAAAGAATTACAACCAGATATAAAAATTGAAATTTACGAAAGATTAGATGTTGCTGCAGCAGAAAGCTCTGATGCTTGGAATAATGCAGGAACGGGACACTCTGCTTTTTGTGAACTAAATTATACTCCAGAAAAGGCAGACGGAAGCATAGATCCTAAAAAAGCAATAAGCATTGCAGAATCATTCGAGATTTCTCGCCAGTTTTGGTCTTACTTGGTACAACAAAACAAAGTGCCGTCTCCGGATAATTTTATTAAAAGCGTGCCTCATATGAGTTTTGTGTGGGGAGATAAAAACGTAAATTATTTAAAAAAGAGATTCGAAGCGCTTCAGAGCAATCCAATCTTTGCAGACATGACTTTTAGTACCGATTTTGAACAGCTTCAAAAATGGATGCCATTGGTAATGGAAGGCAGAAGTGCTGACGAAAAATTAGCAGCAACACATATGGAAATTGGTACCGATGTTAATTTTGGTGCTTTAACAAGAAGTATGTTCAATTACTTAGAGAAACTAGACGGTGTTTCTTTATTCTTCAATCATGAAGTTAAAAAACTAAAACAGCGTGAAGACAAATCTTGGAGAATTAAAATTAAAGATTTGTCAACGGGAAATACTCGTAAAGCGTATACTAAATTTGTATTTATTGGTGCAGGAGGAGGTTCTCTTCCTTTATTGGAAAAGGCAAATGTTCCAGAAGGATATGGATATGGAGGTTTTCCTGTAAGCGGCCAATGGCTAAAATGTACAAACCCAGAAGTAATTGCGAAACACCAAGCAAAAGTATATGGAAAAGCAAGTGTTGGAGCTCCTCCAATGTCTGTTCCTCACATCGATACTCGTGTAATTGATGGTGAAAAAGCGCTTCTTTTTGGGCCATTCGCAGGATTCTCAACTCGTTTCCTTAAAAATGGTTCTTATTTAGATTTGCCTCTATCTATTAAACGTAACAACTTAATTCCGATGTTAGCTGCAGGATATCATAATATTCCATTAACGAAATATTTGATAGAGCAGGTTCGTCAGTCCCCAAAAGACAGAATGAAAGCTTTACGCGAATATCTTCCAACAGCACGCTCAAAAGACTGGAAATTAGAAAAAGCTGGTCAGCGTGTTCAGGTAATCAAAAAAGATGAAAAAGAAGGTGGGGTTTTAGAATTTGGTACAGAAGTTATTAATACACACGATGGAACTTTAGCAGTTTTATTAGGAGCTTCTCCAGGAGCTTCTACAGCTGTAGCAATCATGATTGATTTGATAAGCAGATGTTTTACTCACCAAATTAAAACACCAGAATGGCAAGTGAAATTGAAAACAATGATTCCATCTTATGGACAGACTTTAAACGACAAGCCAGAACTTTTAGAACAGCTTAGAAAACAAACAGCAGAAGTTTTAAAATTAAATTAAGCTTTTCATATTTCAATAAAAAAAAACAAATCCAGATGAATTAATCTGGATTTGTTGCTTTTAAGTCAGTTGTGTTTTTTAGAATTTTTTCTGCAAGATTGCTCATCCAGATTAATTGCTCAATTACCATTTGTGCTTCCTGCATTTTGGCTTGACGCGTTTCTTTATCCAAATCGTCATCTTCTGCCAAACGTGTAAAATGTCTGCGTTTTAATTCTTCAAATTGCAAAGTCACATCTTCTTTTTCGAAAAAAGTATCTTGTACCACAACTTCGTTTCTTAAAACAGAAATAGAGTGATCTAAATTGGCTAGAATTGTTTTAATAATATAATTGAAAGAATCAGATGCTGAAGTAGTTTGATGTGACTGAATATAAGTTGAAAGTGACGCCAAAGCAGATAATAGAGAGTGATTTAAAACCACCAATTTATTTACCAAAGGCATTGTTTTTTGCTTCGATTTAGGTTCTTGCATCATACGCTGAAAGGAAGTCATTAAATTTCCTATTTCGACAAATGCATTTTTTCTGGCTAATTTGTATGAAGTTGGAACCTCTCCTTTTTTATTGTAAAAATCTGCAATTTCTTTTAAATAATTCCTGTTGGCACGAATCGTATTTTCTATATGAATAGGTGTATTGATAAATTCCCATGCTGGCCACAAAAAATGATTGGCAATAAAAGCTAAAGTTGCTCCTGCTAGCGTATCTAATATTCTGTATTGAATTACTTCATTAATGTCTGGAGTTAGAATTCCGTAGATAAATACGACGTACATTGTAACAAATGTTGCACTAATCTTGTAATTGATTTGGGTAAATGAAATTCCGAGTAGCATACATACAATAGAGAAAATACTCAACGCAACATGATTCTGAATGACAGATACAATTCCGAAAGCTATAATACCTCCTAAAACAGTACCGAACATTCTGTTGTAAGATCGCTCTTTAGTCAAACCATAACCAGGACGCATGATGACTACAATGGTAAGGAGAATCCAATATACGTTTTGAAACGGCAGCGCTTGTCCAAGAAAAAAACCGATCAAAATCGTAATGGTCAATCGTATAGAATGTCTGAAAATTGACGAAGAATAACTTAAGTTTTCAATTAAAGTTCGAAGCGGGTAATACTGAGGAGTTAAAAACTTTTCAAGCTCTTTGTCTTTGTCTTTCAATTTATATGACTGCATTGCCAAAGAAAGCGCACGCTGGATCGTTTTAATTTTTCCAACCTGATTTTTTGCATATTTCAGCATATTGGTCAGCATTAAAACGCCTTCTGCCGCTTCTTCTTTTCCTAATGTCTTTTCGTAATCAAAAATGGCAAATTCAAGAGCATCCAATTCATTTTTCAAATCATGTTTGTCAACATAAGTACTAATATGGTTCACATTTTTTGAAAGCTTTTTTAAGGTAGAAGCTAATTTATATGCTACATTTTGATAGGTTCTTAAAACATCTGGATGTTTGGCAAATTTTTCATGAAGTTTACTGTGGTCGAAAGACGTATATAACGCTAATTCTTGAATCTCGACCAAAGTAATAAAAACCAAAAGCATTTTTCTATTCTGGCTCGTAGTTCCAGAGGTATTCTGGTTTCCGATGAGCATTTTCCTTAAATCTTCGTGAATAAGATTTAACTCTACCTGTACAGCCAGCTGCTTTTCTATAATTGCTTTCCTGTTGGCTTCTGGACTCCATAAATCGCCTCTTAATTTAAGATATTTGGCTGTGAGTTTTATTCCTTCGGCAATTTGTAATTCTACATATTTATAAGGCTGTACAAAATGAAAAACAAGAGATACTATTAAATACAGTATTCCTCCAATAAAGATAAAGCCTGAATATTCAAAAGCTTCCCAACCTTCGTGCAAATGTCCAAAAGATAAGGAAATCGATAATAAAGCTGAGAAAGAAATTAAGGTAGCTCGCTGTCCGTAAACCGAAATCATGGAACATAAAAAAAGCAGAAATCCTAAAAAGATATAAAAAAGTAAAGGAAACGGATAAACGAGATTTACCAAAAGATTAACTCCAGAAACAATAAAAGAAGCGGCAATTAACCCTTTTATTTTATGGCTGAGAGAACTCGGAATGTCGCTGGGATAAGTGTAAAATGCACCAAGCGCAATTGTAAATCCGATTTCAAAATGACCAAGAAAATTTAAAACTAAAACAGGAACAACAGAAGCAATAGTTACTTTAGAGGCATTTAGAAAGGAAGTGCTGTTAGTAAATTTCGAAATTCGGTCAATCATAAAAAGAGGTTTACTAACAAAGGTAAGAATTGTAGGAGTGATTTTGGCATAATTATAGATGAGATTTTTAATGGCTTGCAAAAAATATGATATAATGCAGTATTAGAATTATTCATTGACTATTTTTTACTATTTTTGCCAGCTGAAATATCAGAACTTTAATTCTGTTTTTGCAGCACATTAAAACATAAATAAAAACAAATGATTTTACCAATTGTAGGATACGGTGATCCTGTTTTAAGAAAAGTAGGGCAGGATATTACACCAGAATATCCAAACCTAAAAGAGACGATCGCAAATATGTACGAGACGATGTATAATGCGTATGGAGTTGGACTTGCGGCACCGCAGGTTGGACTGCCAATTCGTTTGTTTGTGATAGATACAACGCCTTTTAGTGATGATGAGGATCTTCCTTCAGAGGAACAAAAAGATTTAAAAGGTTTCAAGAAGACTTTTATCAATGCTAAAATCGTTAAAGAAGAAGGAGAAGAGTGGGGGTTTAATGAAGGCTGTTTGAGTATTCCTGATGTGCGTGAAGACGTTTACAGAAAACCAACTGTTACAATCGAATATTGTGAAGAAGATTTTGTAATGAAAACGGAAGTGTTTGACGGGTTAATTGCAAGAGTTATCCAGCATGAATACGACCATATTGAAGGAATCTTGTTTACAGATAAAATCTCATCTCTAAAAAAACGTTTAATCCAAAAGAAATTGAAAAATATTACTGAGGGAAAAACGTCTCAGGAATATAGAATGAAATTTTACGCAGCTAAAAAAGCAAGATAAGTTTTCTAAATACTTAGAAGCAAAAAATAAATAAAATTCTTAATACTAATTTTAATAAAAATGAATTTAACGAAAATTTTAGCCATTTCAGGAAAACCAGGTTTATACGAATTAAAAGTACAAACTCGTACAGGTTTTGTGGCGGAATCATTAATTGATGGGAAGAAGATTACTGTAAATCTAAAAAGCAATGTAAGTTTATTGTCTGAAATTTCGATTTATACTTATGAAGGCGAAAAACCGTTAACTGAAGTAATGCAGCAGATTGCCGTTAAAGAAAACAAAGGACAAGCTATCTCTCATAAGGAAGATAATGCTACTTTGTCTGCTTATTTTAAACAAATTCTTCCTGATTATGACGAAGAAAGAGTTTATCCATCAGACATTAAAAAAGTATTAAGCTGGTATAATACACTTCAAGCAAAAGGACTAGTTACAGATTTAGCTCCTGCAGCTGAAGAACCAAAAGAAGAAGCTCCAGTTGCTGCTGAGAAACCTAAGAAAGCTCCGGCGGCTAAAAAAGCAAAAGCTAAAAAAGAAGAATAGTCGTTTTTCTTTAAACATATATAATCCTGTTAAGATGTTTTCTTGACAGGATTTTTTAATTTTACAGAATCGAGTTTAAATCAAAAGAAAGTTCAAAATGAGCAGAGAAAATCAGTTAAAAGCATTTGAGAGACTATTGAATATCATGGATGAACTTCGTGAGCAATGTCCGTGGGATAAAAAACAAACTCTTCAGACATTAAGACATTTAACAATCGAAGAAACGTATGAGTTAGGAGATGCTATTTTGGATAATGATTTAAATGAAGTTAAAAAAGAATTGGGTGATTTGTTGCTTCATATTGTTTTCTATGCCAAAATAGGCAGTGAAACCAATGATTTTGACATTGCTGATGTTTGTAATGAAATCTGTGATAAATTGATTCATCGCCATCCTCATATTTATGGAGATGTAAAGGTGGAAAATGAGGAAGAAGTAAAACAAAATTGGGAAAAGCTAAAGCTTAAAGAAGGTAAGAAATCTGTTTTAGAAGGCGTTCCAAGAAGTCTTCCAGCAATGGTCAAAGCAAGCCGAATTCAGGATAAAGTGAAAGGAGTAGGGTTTGACTGGGAAGAACCTCATCAGGTTTGGGATAAAGTGCAAGAAGAATTGCAGGAATTGCAAGACGAAGTAAAAACTGGAAATCAAGATAAAATTGAAGACGAGTTTGGAGACGTTTTGTTTTCTATGATTAATTACGCAAGATTCTTAAATGTAAACCCAGAAGATGCTTTAGAAAGAACCAATAAAAAATTCATTAAACGTTTTCAATACCTAGAAAGTAAAGCAAACGAATTAGGGAAACCATTAATGGATATGACACTAACAGAAATGGATGTCTTTTGGAACGAGGCTAAAAAACTTTAGTTGTCGGCCAATTTCTTTAAAGCACGAACATCTTTAAGCATAATTTTTTTACCAACTAACTCTATTAATCCTAATTTATTAAAATCAGATAATAAACGAATACAGCTTTCTGTTGCAGTACCAATGATACCCGCAAGTTCTTCTCTTGTTAGCTGCACTCTTAGTGTTTTGTCGGTATCTTCGCCAAATTCATCATGTAGGTGCAGTAAAGTTTCGGCAAGTCTCTGTTTAACTGTTTTTTGAACTAAGGCAATTTTTTCGTTTTCAGATTCCTTTAAATCTTCGCAGACAGATTGCATCATATTTAAAGAAAACTGATTGTTATTATTAAAGAAATTGATGATTTCAGCTTTAGGAATAAAACAAACTTCCATGTCGGCAATCGCTTTTGCAGTCAAATTTGCAGGCTCATTGCTAATCATAGAACGCTGTCCAAGAAGTTCACCAGATTTTACCAATTTAACAATTTGGTCTTTTCCGTTTGCGCTCAGTTTTGAAAGTTTTCCAACACCGTCTTTTACGCAGAAAACACCATTTGTTACTTCACCTTCTTCAAAAAGAGCTTCACCTTTTTTAATTTTGTAAGTCGTTTTGCTGCTAGCTAACTTAATAACTTCTTCTTTGTTAAGGGCTTTTAATGAGCTTAACTGGCGTACAATGCATTGATCACATTTATTCATGACAATATTTGTTTGCTGCAAAAATAAGGATATTTGAGGGTTTTAACCACCTTTAGAAGGTAAATTTATTATAAATTAGGGTTAGTTCTTTTTTGAGCTTTTTATTTTATAAATTTAGGAATCCAATTTCAAAATAACATGACAATTATCATCTTAATAATTGTGCTTTAATTGGAAATTTGTGGCAAATAAAAACAAGTTTATGAGGGAGCAAAGTTGTTTTCATTGTGGTTTAACTATTGAACAAAATGAAGAAATTGATTTTGATGATAAAAAGTTTTGTTGCACTGGCTGTAAAACAGTTTACGAAATTTTCAGCATCAACGACCTAACATCGTATTACGATTTTGAAAAGTCTCCAGGAGCCACACCGCAAGACATCAAAGGAAAATATGATTTTTTAGAAAATGAAACTATTCTAGCAAAAGTTTTAGAGTTTCAAGAAGGCAACACTTCGATTGTTTCGTTAAATATTCCGCATATCCATTGCAGTTCTTGCATCTGGATTTTAGAAAACCTAAATCGTCTTCAGCAAGGAATTAGCACTTCTCAAGTTAATTTTCACGAAAAGAAAGTTAGAATTACCTTTAATTCAGATGTAGTTTCGTTAAAAGAAATAGTTTATCTCCTAAGTTCTATAGGTTATGAACCTTATATTAGTTTAGAAAATTATGGATCAGCAAAAGCAAAAATCGACAGAAGTTTAACCTATAAATTGGGTGTTGCATTTTTCTGTTTCGGAAATATCATGCTGCTTTCATTTCCAGAATATTTCGAAATGAAAGAGTTCTGGCTCGATAGTTACAAACCATTTTTCAGATTACTGATTTTTCTTCTAGCACTGCCAACTTTTTTATACTCGGCAAGCGGATATTATGTTTCTGCCTATCACAGTATTAAAACAAGAATGCTCAATATTGATATTCCGATTGCTTTAGGAATCATCGTGATGTTTATTCGCAGTACTTATGATATGCTGATGGATCACGGTCCAGGTTTTTTTGACAGTTTGGCCAGTTTGATATTTTTTATGCTTCTTGGCAAAATGTTTCAAATTAAAACCTATAGTTTTTTAAGTTTCGAAAGAGATTTTAAATCCTATTTCCCAATTGCGGTTACCAAAATAAGTAAAGATGCTTCTGAAGATAATGTAGCGATTTATGATGTTCTAAAAGGAGACCGATTATTAATAAGAAATCAAGAACTTATTCCTGTTGACGGAATTTTAATTAGCGAAAGCGCCGAAATTGACTATAGCTTTGTTACAGGAGAAGCAGTCCCAATTACTAAAAAATCTGGAGATAAAGTCTTTGCGGGAGGAAAACAGATTGGTAAAGTAATCGAAATGGAAGTTTTGCACTCTGTTTCTCAAAGTTATTTAACCCAATTATGGAGCAACGAGATTTTTCAGAAAAAAGTAGACCAGAAGCATAAGACCATAACAGATGCAATAAGTCGATATTTTACCCCCATATTATTGCTCATTGCATTTGCTGGTTTTGGTTATTGGATTTTTAAAGATGCTAATACTGCTTTTAATGTTTTTACAGCGGTATTGATCGTAGCTTGCCCGTGTGCACTGGCTCTCACCGCCCCGTTTACTTTTGGAAACATATTGCGAATTTTAGGTAAAAAGAAATTTTATTTGAAAAATGCTGTTGTAATCGAACAGCTTGCCAAAGTTGATACAATAGTTTTTGATAAAACAGGAACTATTACAACTAACAAAAAGTCGAATATAATGTATGAAGGAAATTCTATTTCAGATTCAGATATTGTATTGATTAAAAATGTATTGCGAGGTTCAAACCATCCATTAAGCCGAATGCTTTACGATTTTCTGCCAGAAGCTAAACGCATTGTTGTAGAAGAGTTTCAAGAAATTACAGGAAAAGGAATTCTAGCAATAATTGGCGGAAAGGAAATAAAAATTGGTTCAGGGCAATTTGTAAATGATATAGTTGCAGATGGTTCGGAAATAGAAAAAACAGCATTACACATTAAAATAGGGGAGATATATTTCGGAAAATATACTTTCCAAAACCAATATCGTGAAGGTTTAGAAAAGCTTTTTGCAAACCTGAGCAAAGATTACAAAATAAAAGTGCTTTCTGGTGACAATGATGGCGAAAGATCAAATCTGGAAGCCATTCTGCCAAAAGGTAGTGAATTGATATTCAATCAAAAACCTGAGCAAAAACTTGAGTACATAAAGAAACTTCAGGAAAAAGGGCAAAATGTAATGATGGTTGGCGATGGATTGAATGATGCTGGAGCATTGGCTCAAAGTAATGTAGGGATTTCAATTTCAGAAAACGTAAATGTCTTTTCGCCTGCCTGCGATGCAATTTTAGATGCATCAGAATTTTCACATCTCAATTACTTTTTAAAGCTTTCTCATAAAGCTATTTTAATCATAAAAATGAGTTTTGGGCTATCATTGCTGTACAACGTTGTTGGGCTTGCTTTTGCAGTTACGGGAAATCTGCTTCCGCTAGTTGCGGCTATCATTATGCCATTGAGCACGATTACAATTGTAAGTTTTGTTACGTTGATGTCTAACTATTTCAGTAACAGAAATTTATAATCATTATAAATTATATTATAAGATATTTTTTATAAATTTAACATATCTTTTTGTTTATGATAATTATCATATTTTATGCGCCCTTAACGAAGTAATTTTGTTAATATAAATCTAAGGTATGAGTGTTATTTATCTATTAATTTCAGTAAGTATTTTTGTGGCAATCTGTTTCTTCATTGCCTTTATCGTAGCTGTTAAATCTGGACAGTATGATGATGATTATACGCCTTCAGTCAGAATTCTTTTTGATGACGAAACCAAAATTAATTCCCAAAATAATAATTCACCAATCGAAGAAAAACAAGTATAATTATGGAAATGGAACAGTTTTATTACGACAACAAAATTGTAAAAAAATTCATTTACGCCACAATACTCTTTGGTGTTGTGGGTATGTTAGTGGGACTTACCTTGGCGGTAATGTACCTTTTTCCCAACATGACAGATGGGATTTCGTGGCTGAGTTACGGCCGATTAAGACCGTTACACACCAATGCAGTTATTTTTGCCTTTGTGGGTAATGCCTTTTTTGCCGGTATGTATTACTCGCTGCAAAGATTGCTAAAAGCCAGAATGTTTAGTGATTTTCTTAGTAATCTTCACTTCTGGGGATGGCAGTTAATTATTGTAGCTGCCGCAATTACACTTCCTCTAGGTTATACTTCTTCTAAAGAATATGCGGAGTTAGAGTGGCCAATTGATATTGCAATCGCTTTGATTTGGGTTGTAATGGGAATTAACATGATTGGTACAATGATAAAACGCAGGGAGCGTCACTTATATGTAGCTATTTGGTTCTATATCGCAACATTTGTGACGGTAGCTGTACTGCATATATTTAACAACATTGAAATTCCGGTTTCAGGTTTAAAAAGCTACTCTGTGTATGCTGGTGTTCAGGATGCGCTTGTACAATGGTGGTATGGGCACAATGCGGTGGCATTTTTCCTTACTACTCCGTTCTTGGGATTAATGTATTACTTCGTTCCAAAAATTGCAAATAGACCAGTTTACTCATATAGATTATCTATTATTCACTTTTGGTCTTTAATATTTATCTATATCTGGGCTGGACCACATCACTTATTATATTCTGCACTGCCAAACTGGGCTCAGAATTTAGGAGTTGCATTCTCAGTTATGTTAATCGCTCCATCTTGGGGAGGTATGATCAATGGTCTTCTTACATTGCGAGGAGCTTGGGATAAAGTTCGTGAAGAACCGGTTTTAAAATTCTTCGTCGTAGCCATTACTGGTTATGGTATGGCAACTTTCGAAGGTCCGATGTTGTCTTTAAAAAATGTAAATGCTATTGCGCACTATACTGATTGGATCGTCGCACACGTACACGTAGGAGCTTTAGCTTGGAATGGTTTTATGTCGTTTGGTATTATCTATTGGTTGATTCCAAGAATGACAAAATCGGAGTTATTCTCTAAGAAATTAGCAAACTTCCATTTCTGGATTGGTACTTTAGGTATTATTGTATACACAATTCCATTATATGTGGCAGGTTTCCAACAAGCATCAATGTGGAAACAATTTAATCCAGATGGTACTTTAACTTATGGAAACTTCCTTGAAACGGTAACTGCTATTATGCCAATGTATTGGATGAGAGCTATTGGTGGTACTTTATATCTAGTGGGGATGCTGACATTGGTTTATAATATCATTATGACAGTAAAAGCTGGTAATACAATTGAAGATGAATTGGCTCAGGCTCCAGCTTTGCAAACAATAAAAAGCAGCAGATTGAGCGGAGAGAAATTCCACTCATGGTTAGAAAGAAAACCAATTCAGTTAACTATTCTGGCTACAATCGCAATTTTAATTGGAGGTATTATTCAGATTGTGCCAACAATTATGGTAAAATCAAATATTCCGACAATTTCAAGCGTAAAACCATATACACCGTTAGAACTTGAAGGACGTGACTTATACATCAGAGAAGGTTGCGTTGGATGTCACTCACAATCAGTTCGTCCTTTCAGAAGCGAGGTGGAACGTTACGGAGTTCAGTCAAAAGCAGGTGAGTTTGTTTACGACCATCCATTCTTATGGGGATCTAAACGTACAGGACCAGATTTATTGAGAGTAGGTGGTAAGTACAATGACAACTGGCACTTTAACCACATGTGGAATCCGCAAAGTACATCTGCTGGATCAATTATGCCAGGTTACAAATGGTTGTTCGATAACAAACCAATGGACATTTCATTGACACAGAAGAAAATGCAAGCAATGATTTCTTTAGGAGTGCCATATACTCCAGAAGAAGTTGCAAATGCACAGAAAACTTTAAGAGAGCAGGCTGTTAAGATAGAGAAAAACTTAGAAAGCGATCCTGATTTCGTTAAGAGTTACGAAGATAGCCGTAAAAAAGCTGAAGCAAAAGGCGAGAAATTCACTCCGATGAACGAAAGAGAAATCGTCGCTTTAATCGCTTATATTCAAAGACTTGGTACTGATATTAAAGTAAAAGAAACTAAATAACAGCATTATGTTTGAACAAATAAAACACAATATGGAAACAATATCGGGTGTTGAATTATACCCGATTATTTCCCTCTTGATTTTCTTCTTCTTCTTTGTAGGATTAGGCGTTTGGGTGTTCTCTTATAAAAAAGAAAAAATTCAAGAAATGAGTAATATACCTTTAGATGAAGGACTTAGTGTAATTACAAAAGATAGATAAAAATGAAAAAGTTTTTCCCAGTATATGTTAGAGTACCGTTGATTTTCTTCATCGTATTTGCTTTGATGGAATATTTTATAGATTCAGGCGATAAGCCGGCTTTTGTAAAATATCCAATGGTATCACTCTTTTTATTTGTCTTTTTGTTTATTCTGATTGCCATCGAGATTACACTTAGTGCTGTTAATCGAGTAATGTATCAATTATTATCGCCTGAAGAAAAAGCACAAAAAGAACTTGAAGAAAGTTTAAGCTTCAAAGAAAGTGCTTGGTTTAAAAACCTAATGCATAAATTGACCAAAACAGAGCCAATTGAAAAAGAAGCTGATTTATTAATGGATCATGATTATGACGGAATCAAAGAGCTAGATAATAATTTACCGCCATGGTGGGTATATTTATTCTACATCTGCATCATTTTTGGAGTAATTTATGTGGTTCGTTACGATGTTTTAGGAGCTGATGATCAGGAAATGGAATTGAAAAAAGAAATGGCGCAGGCAAAAATAGATGTTGAAGAATATATGAAAACTGCCCCAGATTTGATGGACGAAAAAACAGTTGTTTTATTAACTGATGCACCAAGTTTAGCGGCAGGAAAAGAAATCTTTACAACCAATTGTGCGGCATGTCACCGTGCCGATGCTGGAGGACAGATTGGACCAAACCTTACAGACGATAGATGGATTTTAGGAGGAGGAATCAAAAATTTATTCCACACCATTACAAATGGAGGTAGAGATGGAAAAGGGATGATTGCTTGGAAAGGAACTCTTAAACCAAAAGAAATACAAAAAGTTGCTAGTTACATTCTGTCTTTACAAGGAAGTAATCCAAAAGATCCAAAAGAAGCAGAAGGAGAAGTTTGGGTAGACGATAGTGCTCCTAAAACCGATGCCGCTGCAGCAACAACAAAAGATACCACAGAAGTTAAAAAATAATTAGAATATCATGTCAAATTTACCAGACGAAGCTTTTAGAGATACCATTGGAACGATAGATGAAGGTGGTAAACGAAAATTTATATTTCCTAAAAAACCGTCTGGTAAATTTTATGATTATAGGAAAATTGTCAGCTATGTTTTGCTGGCAATTTTATTCATAAATCCTTTTATTAAGGTTAATGGGAATCAGTTTATGATGTTCAATATCTTGGAACGTCGTTTTAATATTTTTGGATTCCCTTTTTGGCCTCAGGATTTTTACCTCTTCGTAATTTCAATGCTTGTCGGCGTTGTATTTATAATATTATTTACTGTTGTTTTCGGAAGAATATTTTGTGGCTGGATATGCCCGCAGACTATTTTTCTCGAAATGGTTTTCCGCCGTATCGAATATTGGATTGATGGAGATCGAGGTTCTCAGTCTCGTTTAGCAAGAATGGAATGGAATGCTGAAAAAATTAGAAAGCGAGTTTTAAAGTGGACTATATTTTTCATAATTTCCTTTCTTATCGCTAATGTCTTTTTAGCTTATTTGGTAGGAAGTGATACCTTATTCTTAATGATTGAGCAAGGGCCTGTAAAACAGGCAAGCAATTTTATTGCACTGCTTATCTTTACTAGTGTTTTCTATTTCGTTTTTGTATGGTTTCGTGAACAGGTTTGTATTATCGCTTGTCCATACGGAAGGTTGCAAGGTGTTCTTTTAGACAATAAATCTATAAATGTTGCCTACGATTTTGTTCGAGGTGAAAAAGAAGAAGGACGCGCAAAATTCAAAAAAAATGAAGATAGAGCATTAACAGGAAAAGGAGATTGTATTGATTGTCTTCAATGTGTTCACGTCTGTCCAATGGGAATTGACATTAGAAATGGAACACAGTTGGAATGTACAAACTGTACAGCTTGTATAGACGAATGTGATCATATTATGGAATCTGTTGGATTGCCAAAAGGACTTATTCGTTATGCATCTGAAGATGAAATTGCCAAAAAAGAACCTTTCAAGTTTACCACGAGAATGAAAGGATATACAGCCGTTCTCTTGATTTTATTGAGTATTTTTGTTGGAATGCTGTTTTTGAGAACAGATGTACAGGCAGTAGTTTTACGCTTGCCTGGCCAGCTGTTCCAACATAATGGAGAAAAAATCAGTAATGTTTACACCTATAAAATCGTAAACAAAACAATGAAAGATTACAATGATATTCATTTCGAATTAATTGATCAGAAAGGAGAAATTAAAAACGTTGGCAAAAAACACTTTAAAATTGCTAAAGAAGGAATTTCTCAAGGAACATTGTTTATAGAAATTGATGAAGTTCTGCTTGAAAGCGATAAAACAAAAGTAAAAATTGGAGTTTATAATGGTTCTGAACTTTTGCAAACAACTACTACAAATTTCTTAGGACCGCGCAGTTTTAATTAAAAATATATTATTATGAAATCGCCACAAAATAAACTTTGTAAAATCAAAACAAAAGAATAAAGGCGATAACATATTTGACAAATAACAAATAAAATCTACAAATATGAAATTTAATTGGGGCACAGGTATCGTCATTGCATTCGGATTGTTTATGACCTTTATTTTATATTTTGTTTTTGAAGTACAGTCAAACTCTAAATACGATAATGATTTGGTTGTAGAAGAATATTACAAACACGATACACACTTTCAAGAAGAAATGGCAAGAATTCAGAATGCACATGATTTGCAGCACAAACCATCAATCAAATATACTGGAGAAGGTGTTGTGATAATTTTTCCTGCAGGATTTGAAAGTGATAAAGTAAAAGGAAATATTCAATTATACAGACCTTCAAACAAAAAATTTGACTTTAATACTCAAATTGCTTTAACCAATTCAGAAATCATTATTCCGCAGAAAAAATTAATAAAAGGACGCTGGGATGTTAATATGGAATGGCAGTACGAAGGCAAAAAATATCTCACTAAAGAGGTTATTTACGTAAACTAAAAATAAAATGTTATTCTCTGCTTTCTTTTTAGGTTTGATTAGTAGTCTGCATTGCGTTGGTATGTGTGGACCAATTGCTATGATGCTTCCTGTAGATAGGCAAAATGAAGCTAAAAAGGCAATGCAGATTATGACGTATCACTTTGGACGATTAACTGCTTATTCAACAATTGGATTGATTTTTGGATTATTGGGAAGAGGTTTTTTTTTGGCGGGATTACAGCAGAAAATGTCAATAATTATTGGTGTAATTATGATTGTTGTGGTTTTGATTCCGGAGAAAAAATTTGCACAATACAATTTTTCTAAACCTGTTTATAAAATCATTTCTAAAATTAAAACCAATCTTGGAAGCCAGTTTAAAAATAAGAGTTATAAATCGCTGTTTACTATTGGTCTTTTAAATGGATTTCTGCCATGCGGAATGGTTTATGTTGCTTTATTTGGAGCGATTGCCATGCAGAGCGCAGGTCTTGGTGTTCTCTACATGCTTTTATTTGGAATAGGAACGATACCGTTAATGACAGTTGTGGTTTACGTTAACTCATTATTAAAATTGCCTTTCAGAAACAAAATCCAAAAGGCAATTCCTTATGTTGCGGTTATAATTGGCGTTTTATTTATCCTTCGCGGATTAGGATTGGGAATTCCATATATTTCTCCTTCAAATATGAGTTTATTTGTACAGCAGACCCCAAACTGCCATTAGAAAATATAATTTAAGATTTATTATACAGTCATCGAAAACAGATTTGTTTCCGGTGACTTTCTTTTTAGATGTAAATCAAATGCCATACAGATATTACGAACAAAAGGTCTTCCTTCTTCTGTAATCTTGATTTTATTGTCCTCAATAATGATTAAATTATCGTTTTCTATTTCTTTCAAAGCAACTAAAGTTTGAGGTAGTTCAGCAAAATTTAAAGATTCTGCAGCCCAAGAAGTTTCCAATTCGCAGGTTAAATTCAGAATGTGTTTTCTAATGATAAGATCTTCATTGTTTAAAATATGACCCTTTACAACAGGAAGTGTATCAGATTCTAAAATTTCATAATATTCTTCTAGACTTTTAGTGTTTTGAGCAAAGCTGTACCAGCTGTCACTTATTGAAGAAACACCTAAACCAATCATAACTTGAGTTTTGGAAGCGCTGTATCCCATGAAATTTCTATGCAGATTTCCGTTGTGAGCTGCCTTGTATAAACTATCGGCTTTTAAAGCAAAATGATCCATTCCGATTTCGTGATAGCCATTTTGAATCAGAAGCTTTTTACCAATTTCATATAATTTTCTCTTTTCGGCATCTTTTGGCAGATTCTCATCATTAAAGCCACGCTGTCCGTTTCCTTTTATCCAAGGCACATGCGCATAACTGTAAAATGCCAATCTATCTGGTTTTAAAGAATTGGTTTTCTCGACTGTATCTACTACATCTTCGATAGTTTGAAATGGAAGTCCGAAAATAATATCGTGCCCAATTGAAGTATAACCAATTTCTTTTGCCCAAAAAGTTACTTTGGCAACATTATGAAAAGGTTGAATTCTATTAATCGCTTTTTGGACTGTAGGAGAATAATCTTGAACGCCAAAACTCACTCTGCGAAAGCCTAAATCATATAGTTTTTTTAGCTGTTCGTGAGTAGTGTTGTTTGGATGTCCTTCAAAACTAAATTCGTGATTTTCTGCTCTTACAGCATGATCAAAAATTCCGTTAATAAGACATTCTAAATTTTCTTTTGAAAAGAAGGTTGGTGTTCCTCCACCCAAATGAATTTCTTTGATTATAGGCTTTTCTGGAAGTAAATCACAATACATTTTCCATTCTTTCAGAACTGCTTGAATGTATTTTTCTTCTACTGAGTGATTTTTTGTAATGCGTTTATTGCATCCGCAGAAAGTGCACATGCTTTCACAGAAAGGCAGGTGAATGTATAAACTTATTCCGTTTTTTGAATTGCTTTCAGAAAATGATTGCTTTAAAGTAGTAATCCATTTTTCGGATGTAAAGTCAGCTTCATTCCAATATGGAACTGTCGGGTAACTAGTATATCTTGGACCTGGGACATTATACTTTTGAGTCAAAGAAATTTTCATAATGACGGATTTAGTTTACATCAAAATTAGAACTTCAAACTAAGACATAAAATGACAAATATCATGTAAGGAACAAAAAAAAAGAGGCCTAAAATAGAGCCTCTTTTCTGAATTAAATAACTAACGTGATATAGAATCTTGGATGATTTTAAGCCATTTTTTCGCAAACTGATGATCTTGATAGACGCTAATCTGTTTGATGCGGTCATCATCAAAATCATAGAATGGAATTATTATTTTTTTACCAGTTTCTTTTTCTTGAAAATCAAAGTCGATTTTAACAATAGTATCAGAACCAGCATCTGTTGTTGGAACTAATTTGCATGAAGCAATTGTATTTAAATCGACATATATTGACTCTTGCTGATTTGGATTGAAATTCATCAAAATAAACTTATTGTTTTTCTGATCAATCGTTAAAGTCTTATTGTTGATTGATTCTGTCAAATCAAAATCTTCTGGATGATTTGGGTTAAATCTTTTTTTGATGTTTAAAATTCTCGATTTACTTGCTGCTGATGAACGTGCAGAAAAATAGATTGGGATAGCAACAATAATTAAAATCACAATTCCCATTATTGTGGTAGTAGTTTCCATAATGTTTTAATGTAATAAATAAATGATATGCAAAACAGTTCTCGGTTTGAAAACGTTTAAGCGTGACAAAGAATAGGTCTTCTAATGAAAAATCAAGTATTTATTTACCAGAAAAAATGGAAAGCATAGAGTATGACTAAAACCTTTTTACTTTGAGTTGTAAAGAGTTTAGTATATGCTGTATTGTGTGTAACGGTTTGATGCTGAGGAATTAGCGGTAAAAGGTTGTCAAAACATTTAATTATTCCGGTAGGATTTGTTTTGATGTTTGCCGCAAGCTGATAACTTCCCTGCGGCTGTATAAATGCAGACGAATCGGGAATGTCTTTGCTGAAGTTGGTATCGGATTTTTCCGTTTCAATTACGCGAACAGAAGCTTGGTCTGCCTGATAAGCAAACAACCCTGCAAGTATAAGTGTAATAAGAATAACGGTTTTACGAATCCAATTCATGTCGGCGAATTTAAGTCATAAAACGCAATTAAAGAAATTTTATAGAATTAATTAACACTCAAAAAAAAGTCCTCAGCGTAACTGAGGACTTATGAGTTTATTGCTGCATTTTAAAATAATAATCAGCAGAATGTTTGCCACTTCCATAAAAGAGGAAGAATATAGAGACTAATAAAACGACTATAGCTAAAACTAAACTTTCAGAATGCATTCTTCCCATAGAATTTACAAGAACAGCGCCGAATAAAACGGGTAATTGAGCTGCGATTGCCCATCTGGTCAAAAGCCCGAAAATAATCATTATACCACCAATCATGTGAGCTGGAGCAATGTAATGCAGCATAAACATACCTCCTCCAAACTTATCAATCGGGGAAATCAAATCATGCAGGTATTGAACATTGGTGACGAAAGAGACACCTTTCATAAATAAAAATCCACCCAAAACAATACGTACTAAATCAACTGGTAAATAAGTGTGCGAATTTGCCCATTTATTCAAACTTTTTACATTTTCCATGATGCTGTGTGATTAAAAATTATGTACTAAGTTACTAATTTTTAATCAGATATTTATTTTTAACACCTTGAAAATAAGTTTTTTACTTTTTATTTAACGTCTTGTTGAGAATTCTTAAATCGTTATACCTGAATGACTCCTAAATTAAATGGTTTTTGAATTGGAGCGTGGTTTGCAGCTTCAATTCCTATCGAAATCCAATTGCGGGTTTCTAACGGATCAATAATGGCATCTGTCCAAAGTCTTGAAGCAGCATAGTATGGCGAAGTCTGCTCATCATAACGGGCTTTTATTTTATCGAATAATTCAGCTTCTTTTGCTTCATCAACTGTTTCTCCTTTTGCTTTAAGAGAAGAAGCCTCAATTTGCGCCAATACTTTTGCCGCTTGAGTTCCGCCCATAACGGCAAGTTCTGCACTTGGCCATGCGAATATCAATCTAGGATCATATGCTTTTCCGCACATCGCGTAATTTCCTGCTCCGTATGAATTTCCAACAATAACTGTAAATTTAGGAACAACAGAATTACTCACCGCATTGACCATTTTGGCACCATCTTTTATGATGCCGCCGTGTTCAGATTTTGAACCAACCATAAAACCAGTAACGTCTTGTAAAAATACTAATGGAATTTTTTTCTGATTGCAATTGGCAATAAAACGGGTAGCTTTATCGGCACTATCAGAATAAATTACCCCACCAAACTGCATTTCGCCTTTTTTAGTTTTTACGACTTTCCTTTGATTGGCAACAATTCCGACAGCCCAACCATCAATTCTGGCATATCCTGTTATTAGAGATTGTCCGTAACCATCTTTATATGCTTCAAATTCTGAATTATCCACCAAACGTTTGATGATTTCCATCATATCATATTGCTCAGTTCTTGCTTTTGGAAGAATTCCGTAAATCTCATTTGCATCTAAAGCAGGTTTTTCGGCTTTGATTCTGCTGTAGCCAGCTTTATCAAAATCGCCAATTTTATCTACAATATTTTTAATTTTATCTAAAGCATCTTTATCGTCTTTAGCTTTATAATCGGTAACACCTGAAATTTCGCAATGAGTTGTTGCTCCGCCAAGAGTTTCATTATCGATAGTTTCACCAATTGCAGCTTTTACTAAATAACTTCCAGCAAGGAAAATACTCCCGGTTTTGTCAACTATTAAAGCTTCATCGCTCATAATTGGAAGATAGGCGCCACCAGCAACACAGCTTCCCATAACGGCAGCAATTTGTGTGATTCCCATACTGCTCATTTGGGCGTTGTTTCTAAAGATGCGTCCGAAATGTTCTTTATCAGGAAAAATTTCATCCTGCATTGGCAAATAAACTCCTGCGCTATCTACAAGATAAATAATTGGAAGCCTGTTTTCCATTGCTATTTCCTGCGCTCGTAGGTTTTTCTTTCCCGTTATCGGAAACCAGGCTCCAGCTTTTACAGTAGCATCATTGGCAACCACTATACATTGCTTTCCTCTGATGTAGCCAATTTTTACCACTACACCTCCCGAAGGACATCCGCCGTGTTCCGGATACATTCCGTCACCAGCAAAACCTCCGATTTCAATACTTTTAGAATTTTCGTCCAATAAATAAGCAATTCTTTCGCGAGCGGTCATTTTACCTTCGGCATGCAGTTTTTCGATTCTTTTTTCGCCTCCGCCCAATTTTACTTTGGCAAATTTTTGTTTTAGTTCAGAAAGAAGTAATTTATTGTGATCTTCGTTTTTATTGAAGTTTAAATCCATGATATAGTATTGATTTAATAAAATAGTGTTGGCTAATTTACAAAATCAATTGAAATAAACGAGTTGCTTTATGAATTAAGAAATAGTATTAAATAAAAAAAACATCCGTTTAGCGGATGTTTCTTTTTTAGATTTTAAGTGATATTATTTTTTAGGACCACAAACCATTTGTTTTAGCAAAGCCCATTGTTTTAAAGCATCACGAGCTTCAACGGCAGGATATCCTAACATAGTTTTTCCAGCAGGAACATCTCCAGTGACGCCAGATCCAGCACCAATTATAGCGCCATCTCCAATTGTAGTATGATCTTTTATAGAGGCGCTTCCGCCAATAATAACTCCGTTTCCTAAAGTTACGGAACCTGCTAAACCGCTATTTCCTGCCATGATACAGAACTTTCCGAGTTTGCTATTATGCCCAATCTGCACCAAATTGTCAATTTTGCATCCATCTCCAACAATAGTTGAACTAAATTTTCCGCGATCTACGCAAGTATTAGCTCCGATTTCAACTCTGTTTCCAATTATTACATTACCGATTTGCGGAATTTTTACTAAGCCATTTTCTTCGCAAGGACGAAAACCAAAACCGTCTGCTCCAATGGTGGCATTTGGATGAATAATACATTCGTTGCCAATATGACAGCGCTCACGAATAACGGTTCCAGACCAGATAGTTGTGTTTCTTCCAATCGTACATTCATCTAAAATGGTCACATTTGGATAAATTATGGCATTAGCTCCAATTTCAACTTTTGGGCCGATGTAACAGCCAGCGCCAATTTTAGCACCTTCGCCAATTATGGCTGTTTCGTCTACAGTTGCAGTTTTATGAATATTGTTATGAAATATTGGTGGAGGAGGTGCAAAAAATGCAAGGATTTGTGACATTGCCAAATCGGCATTTTTGACTTTTATAAAAGCTCGATTTTCTCCAGGCTCAATTGAAATGTCTTCATTTACAATTGCTATTGAAGCATTAGAAGCCGACCAGTATTTCTCATATTTCTTGTTTCCAATAAATGAAATTTCTGAAGTTGTTGCTTTTTCTAGTTGTTCTGTGGCAGTAATGCCTTGCGAAGTGTTGCCGTAAATTACGCCATTTATAACTTCATTAATTTCTTGAATTGAATAGGATCTCATTGACAAATTTTAATCGACTTAGTTTATTTTTTGCCAAATAAAATGAAATAGATTTTAATTACCTAATTAATTATTTTTGTTTCTTAATAATTATTTAAAATTTAGGAGTTATTTTTATAAAATTAACATTTAAAATATTAATTAAATAAAAGTTTTTCAATGTGTTGAAGTGGTCATTGTTTAGATTTCTAATTTGAAAAACTAAAATTTATGATTAAAAACTAAAAAAATAATTGTTAAGTGATGGCTTACATTTGTTTTGTTAAAACATTTTTATAAGTGATGATTAATAAACAAAAAGCGATTCACTTTTCAGGAATCGCTTTTTATAAATTATTCTTTAATTTTTGATAATGAAACTGCATTGATGCAATAACGCAGACCACTCGGAGGAGGCCCGTCAGGGAAAACATGTCCTAAATGCGAGTCGCATACATTGCACACTACCTCAACACGAATCATTCCGTATGATTTGTCAGCATGATAAGCAATAGCATTTTCTTTTACAGGTTGGGTAAATGATGGCCATCCTGTGCCAGATTCAAACTTTTCGCTTGCATCGAAAAGAACTGTTCCGCAACATTTACATTCATAAATTCCAGGATCAAACAAGCTGCATAATTCGGAACTAAAAGATCTTTCAGTTCCTTTTAAACGAGTTACCTGAAATTCTTCTGGAGTAAGAATCTGTTTCCATTCTTCTTCCGTTTTCTCCACTTTTTTGTCTGGAGTTGGATTTCCTTTATTTGTAAAATGAATTACATCTGCCCATTTTATCATAACTTTTTGTTTTAAAGTTTCAAGTTCAATGTGACTGCAAACTGCGACTGAACACTATTCCTCTTCCTTTTGTCCCATCATCATCAGATAAGCTTTTAAGAAAGGATCGATATTTCCGTTCATTACGCCGTCAACATCGCTGGTCTCGTAACCTGTACGAACATCTTTTACCAATTTATAAGGTTGCATCACGTAGTTACGAATCTGTGAACCCCATTCGATTTTCATTTTGCTTGCTTCAATGTCAGCACGTTGTGCTTGCTGTTTTTTTAATTCGATTTCATACAATTGAGAACGAAGCATTTGCATAGCGCGCTGTCTGTTATCCTGCTGTGATCTTGTTTCAGAACACTGAATCTGGATTCCGGTTGGTTTGTGAACAAGCTGTACTTTCGTTTCAACTTTGTTTACGTTTTGTCCTCCAGCACCACTCGAACGAGAAGTTGTAATTTCGATATCGGCAGGGTTAATGTCAATCTCGATACTATCATCTACAAGCGGATAAACATACACAGAAACAAATGAAGTATGACGTTTTGCATTACTGTCAAAAGGCGAAATTCGAACCAAACGGTGAACACCATTTTCACCTTTAAGATACCCAAAAGAATAATCTCCTTCGAATTCTAAAGTTACGGTTTTAATTCCAGCTACGTCACCTTCCTGAAAGTTAAGTTCTTTTATTTTATAGCCATAACTTTCTCCCCACATCATGTACATACGCATGAGCATTCCTGCCCAGTCACAGCTTTCTGTTCCTCCGGCTCCAGCTGTAATCTGAACCACAGCGCTTAAACTGTCTCCTTCGTCAGAAAGCATATTTTTGAATTCGATGTTTTCAATGTGTGCTTGAGCAACATTATATTGTTCATCCAATTCATCTACAGAAAGTTCGCCTTCTTTGTAGAAATCATAAGCAAGCTGTAATTCTTCAGTGAGAGAAACTGCTTTATCATAATCTTCAATCCATTTTTTCTTGTTTCGAAGATTTTTTACAATGTTTTCTGCTTCTTTCGGATTGTTCCAAAAGTCTGGTGCGAACGTTTTTTCTTCTTCGTTTGCAATTTCGATTAGCTTGGCATCAACGTCAAAGATACCTCCTCAACGCACCAAGGCGCTCCACAATACCTTTTACTTGTTCGGCTGTTGTCATAAATTAATTAATAGGTTTTTATATGTTTTTTAGAATTATTACGTTAATTTGGTCTAGAGAAACCAGCGAGTTAAATTTTACCAAAACTTGCTGAGAATAACTATAAGTAATACGTAATTTTGCATACAAAAATAAGATATAGTTTTTAGAATATGGAAATAAATTTAATCAGCGATACCATAACAAAGCCTACTTATGAAATGCTGCAGTATATGTTTAACGCTCATGTTGGCGATGATGTATACAAACAGGACCCAACGGTGATTGAATTGGAAAACAGAACAGCAGAGTTTTTTGGTATGGAAGCTGGTCTTTTCTTTCCGTCTGGAACTATGGCAAACCAGACTGCAATAAAACTGCATACGCAGCCTGGCGAACAGCTAATAGCTGATAAATATGCTCACATTTATCATTATGAAGGAGGAGGAGTTTCTTTTAATAGTGGCGTTTCTTGCTGCCTCCTGGATGGAAATCGCGGAATGATTACGGCGGCGCAAGTAAAAGCGGCAATAAACGATCCAGAATTTTATCATAGTCCGCTAACAAGTTTGGTTTGTGTAGAAAATACGACCAATAAAGGTGGTGGCGCATGTTATGAATTGGAAGATTTAAGAGAAATAAAAAAGGTTTGCGATGCTCATAATTTGAAATTTCACTTAGATGGAGCAAGAATTTGGAATGCATTGGTAGCTAAAAGACAGAATCCTAGAGAATTCGGAGCTATTTTTCATACTATTTCAGTTTGTTTATCAAAAGGATTAGGTGCTCCAATTGGTTCTGTATTGCTTGGAAGTAAAGCTGATATTCACAGAGCGTTGAGAATCAGAAAGATATTGGGTGGGGGGATGCGTCAAGTTGGTTATTTAGCTGCAGCTGGATTATATGCTTTGGCTCATAATATCGAAAGATTGGCAGAAGATCACCGCAGAGCAAAAGAAATTGCAAAAATCTTAAGCACAAAACCTTGGATTGCGTCAATTGAGCCTGTAGAAACTAATATTTTGATTTTTTCATTAGCTGAAGGTTACAGTGATCAATTATTGATTGAAAAATTGAAACAGAAAAATATACTAATAAGTTCTTTAGGGCATAATAAACTCAGAATTGTAACGCATTTGGATTACAAAGAAGTGATGCATACTTATGTGTTGGAAACACTTTCGAAGTTTTGAAAGAAAGGTTCAAAGTTGCAAAGGTTCAGAGGAACAAAGGATAAAAAAAGAGGATGTAAAAACATCCTCTTTTTTTTATGACAAATAAAGAAAACCTTTGAACCTTTGCCTCTCTGTATCTCTGTATCTTTGTCCCTTACTTAAATAAATTATCCATTCCAGGAATAGAAGGCATATCCATTCTGGCAACAGCATCTAATTCTCTTTCGTTTACACTTGTTGCTTTTTCTATAGCTTTATTTAGCGTCACAATTAAGTAATCTTCCAGTTGCTCTTTATCTTCTAAAAGAGAATCGTCAATAGAAAGAGATTTTATTTTTCTGCTTGCTGTAATAGTAACTTTTAATAATCCGTCAGCGCTTTGTTCATCAATCAAAACAGTATCTAAACGCTTTTTTGTATCTTCAATTTTTTGTTGGGTTTCTTTAAGTTTACCCATCATTCCCATTAAATCCATTTTTGTTGATTTTTTAAATTATTTCAGACAAAATTAGTATATTGCTGTGTTAATTCAATAGAATATTTTATGAAAAAATTAATTTTGTTCTGTTGGGTTTGTGCTATTTTTGCGTCTTCATATTTAAAAATTAATGCTCAATCAATGCAAAATGATATATCGGCCCCAAAGGCTAAAATAATTCCAAAGACATTAAAAAAACATAAAGAAACTAGAATTGACAACTATTTCTGGCTTAATGACAGAGAAAACCCAGAGGTAATAGATTATTTAAATCAGGAGAATGCTTATTACGAAAGCATGACTTCTCACACCCAAAAATTAAAAGATAATCTATTTGAAGAAATGAAAGGAAGAATAAAAGAAGACGATTCTTCGGTTCCTTATTTCTACAATGGATATTTTTACATTACGCGTTTTGAAACAGGTCAAGATTATCCAATTTTCGCTCGAAAAAAGGGAAGCCTTTCCGCAGATGAAGAAATTCTTTTTGACTGTAACGAAATGGCAAAAGGACATGCTTATTTCAAATTAGGAGGTTTGAGTATTAGCCCAGATAACAAATTTGCCAGTTTTGGAGTAGATATCGTAGGGAGAAGAATTTATACTATTCAAATAAAAAATCTGGAAACAGGTGAAATCTTAGCCGATAAAATAGAAAATGTTACAGGAGCTTCTGTTTGGGCAAATGATAATAATACTATTTTCTATGTTAGACAAGATGAGGTGACATTAAGAGCCGACAAAGTTTTTAAACATAAATTAAATACTTCTTCAGATAATGATGTTTTAGTTTACAATGAAGTAGACGATACTTTTAATGTGGCTATCAGTAAAGAAAAATCAAAAAAATATATTGTTATTAGTTGCGGAAGTACTTTGACAACTGAATATAGAATTTTGAATTCTAATAATCCAGATGGAGAATTTACGGTTTTCCAACCACGTGTTCGCGGATTGGAATATAGCATTTCTCATTACGAGGATTCGTTTTACATTCTCACAAATAAAGATAAGGCGACCAATTTTAAATTGATGAAAACGCCTGAAGAAAAAACAGGAAAGAAAAACTGGGTAGATCTTATTCCGCACAGAGAAGATGTTTTGTTGGAAGATATTGAAATATTTAAAAACTATCTAGTTGTTGAAGAACGCTCTAATGGATTAAATCATATTCGAATAATGCCTTGGAACGGTGAACCAGATTATTATCTTCCTTTTGGCATCGAAACCTATAATGCGTACACTACAACCAATGTTGATTTTGACACCGATATTTTGCGTTACAGTTATCAATCATTGGCAACTCCATCTTCTATAATTGATTTTAACATGAAGACTAAAACCAAAGAAATCTTAAAAGAGCAACAGGTTTTAGGTGGAAAGTTTGATAAAGAGAATTATATAGAGGAAAGAGTTTGGGCAACTGCTAGAGATGGCGTAAAAGTGCCAATTTCTATGGTTTATAGAAAAGGATTAGAGAAAAACGGTAAAAATCCGTTGTTGCTTTATGCGTATGGTTCGTACGGAATAACAATGGATACGTATTTTTCTTCAACAAGATTATCGCTTCTAGACCGCGGATTTGTTTACGCTATAGCGCATATTAGAGGAGGAGAAGATTTAGGAAGACAATGGTATGAAGATGGAAAACTGTTAAAAAAGAAAAATACCTTTACAGATTTCATCGATTGCTCTAAATTTGTAATTGACCAAAAGTATACTTCTCCTGAACATCTGTATGCAGAAGGAGGATCTGCTGGAGGACTTTTAATGGGAGTAATTGTAAATGAAGCTCCTGAATTGTATAATGGCGTTATTGCTCAGGTGCCTTTTGTAGACGTAATTACCACGATGTTAGATGACAGTATTCCGCTTACAACAGGAGAGTATGACGAATGGGGAAATCCAAACAATAAAAAATATTACGATTATATGTTGTCGTATTCGCCTTACGATAATGTAAAAGCACAGGAATATCCTAATATGTATGTTTCTACCGGATTACACGATTCGCAGGTACAATACTGGGAGCCAGCCAAATGGGTTGCGAAATTGAGGGATTTAAAAACAAATAATAAGCTTTTGTTTTTAGATACCAATATGGATGCAGGTCATGGTGGGGCTTCGGGACGTTTTGAGGCTTTAAAAGACTTAGCAAAAGAATTTAGTTTTTTATTAGATTTAGAAAAAATTAAAAGCTAATTAGAAATTTTTTGTTAAATTTGCAACCTATCAAGGTTAATTTAAAAAGGCCTTTGATTAACTATTTTTTTATGAAAGAAGAAATAACCGCTTATAATAATGTTTTAGAGTTAATAGGAAACACCCCTCTTATTAAACTAAATAAAATCACCGAAGAGTTAGAAGGGAATTTCTACGCAAAGGTAGAAGCTTTCAACCCAGGTCATTCCTCAAAAGATAGAATAGCATTATATATTATTGAAGAAGCCGAGAGAAAAGGAATTCTATCGCCGGGAGATACCATTATCGAAACAACCTCTGGTAATACAGGATTTAGTTTAGCAATGGTAAGCATTATTAAAGGTTACAATTGCATTTTGGCTGTAAGCTCAAAATCATCTAAAGACAAAATTGACATGTTGAGAAGTTTAGGCGCCAAAGTGTATGTCTGTCCTGCTCATGTTTCTGCAGATGATGAAAGATCTTATTATAATGTAGCCAAACGTTTGCACGAAGAGACAAAAGGGTCAGTCTACATTAATCAATATTTCAACCAGTTAAATATTGATGCCCACTACAACACTACAGGTCCAGAGATTTGGGAACAAACAAAAGGACAAATTACGCACTTAGTTGCTTGCAGCGGAACAGGAGGAACTATCTCTGGAACTGCAAAATTCTTAAAAGAAAAGAATCCAAATATTAGAATCTTAGGAGTTGATGCTTTTGGATCTGTATTGAAAAAATACCATGAAACAAAAGAGTTTGACAGTAAAGAAATTTACCCATATCGTATAGAAGGTCTTGGTAAAAACTTAATTCCGTCTGCTACAGATTTTGATATCATTGATAAATTCATGAAAGTAACCGACGAGGAAAGTGCTCACTCTGCTAGAGAAATCACCAGAAAAGAAGGTTTGTTTGTTGGATATACTTCTGGAGCAGTAATGCAGGCCATTAAGCAATATGCTGAAGAAGGAGAATTTACAAAAGACAGCAATATTATTGCCATATTCCCAGATCATGGTTCTCGTTACATGAGTAAAGTATTTAGTGATGACTGGATGAACGAGCAAGGTTTCTTTGATAGTGTTAATGAAGAAGAAGCTCAAAAAATTGAATTCGTAAAGTAATAAAAGTACTTTCCAAAATATACAACTCCATTCGTTCTTGAATGGAGTTTTTTTTGTGATAAACTTTTCTGTGTGATAAGTTTTTTTTTTTTTTTTTTTTTTTTTTGTAAAAAGTTAAAAATAATTATTTTGTTGAATATACCGTATTTATACGTAAGAAATTGTGACTTTATTTGAGTTAAGTTTAATATTTTAATGTTATTTATAATTTTTTAAAAATGCTTTTACCGTCAAAATGAATGAAAAACGTTATTTTAACGAGTTTTTAGGCATTTTATCGGAAATTTTTCTTGTAAAAATTATAATAGTCTAGTTTTGAGGTGTTAAGACAATGAAAGTTGTTTAATCCCTAAAATCTACTATTATGAAAAAATTACTACTAACAGTATTGTTTGTAAGTTTTTTGAATGTGAATGCACAAACACCGATTCAGGAATTTAATTTTAATGGTACTTTAAACAATACAGCAAATACGATTTCATTTATTGGTACGACTAATTTTGTAGCTGATAGAGCAGGAGTGGCAAAAGGAGCTCAACGATTAAATAATAAAGCTTTAGAAGCCGTAATCGATGACGTTCCTCAGGGAAAAAGCTCACGAACAATCAGTATTTGGGTTAAATTCAATGATATTTCCAATGCAAATTATATTTGGGGCTACGGAAATCCTTTAAATGCTCAATATTGCGGTTTATTGCAGCAAGGAACAACTTCTTCTAACTCTGACCTAAGCTTAGCAGCTTGGGGAGCTTCTAATGATGTTATTGTATCTACACCGCTAGAAAAAAATATTTGGTACCATTATATTATTACTTATGAAGGAACTACTTCTAAGATATACCGTGACGGTAAATTACTGAAGTATCTTGAAGGCATGATAAGATCTACAAATGGAAATATTTTTAGATTGGGAGAAATCAATACAATGGTTGGAATAAATGCTGATATAGATGATTTAAAGATTTACAACATAGCTCTGACTGCAGATCAGATTAATGCATTATATGAGAGCGAAAAGACAGCGAATTTGATTGTTGCGGCGCCTGCAGAAGCTAAAACAGTAAAAGTAGCTGTAAAAACAAAAACGGCAAACGAAACAATTATTGCTTCAAGCGAAGTGAATGGTGCTATAAAAAATGTAGAAGTTTATTCTCAAGGGCAGAAAATAGTAGGAAGCAATGCAACAAACATATCCGATCTTCCTGAAGGGACTTATTTATTAAAAATTACCAGTACTCCATCAAAAAAAATTACCTCAAAATAAATGGTTTTTTAGTTTGTTTTTAAATGTTAGTTAGTTTTTTTATTGCGTAAGCAATTGAGTTTTTGGAATAGTAAGAAAGGCTTTCTGTGTTCAGGAGGCTTTTTTTAATTTAACTTCCATCCAAAAGTAGTCTGGAAAACATAATCATCTTTTGATGCTCCTTCTTTAGGCTTGTTATCATAGTTATAAACAAATGACAGCTTGATGAAAAAGTCTAATGGCAAGTTGTATTTGGTATCTACAGAAAAATCGGTACGAACCCTTTTGCTTTCTGTTAAACTAGGAAAAACATTTACTTTCGACTGAATGCTAAAATCTCCAATATCATATAAGTTTAAATCGCTCCCAAGGAATAATTCCAAACTTTTGTTGGCTTCGCTTGTTCCTGTGAAACGTTCGTTATTAAAAGATACTCCAGAAGCAATTCCCCAATATTTTTTATTGCTATGTATTAAGTATTTTCCATATCCGGCTTTTGAAACCACACGAAGGTCGATGTCTTGTTCGGTATTTTTTAAAGTAACAACAGACAGAGGAATAAAATAATCTCGCGGAAGAAGGTGTATATAGCTTACGTCAGTATCTATTCTGCGTATGGGATCGCTCTCGTCTTGTATAGATTGGAGCTGTTTGTATGTAGCCGTTCCGTACCATTTTTTTGCAGTGTAGCCTAAGTTTACGTTTACGGTTAATTGTTGTAAACTTTGAGCTTTAGTTAATTTTATTCCTGCATCAAAACTGGCGTCTAGTCTAGCCCAAAAGCTATCGTCAACAGGTTTTATGCGTACAATATCAGAAAGATCAATAATGCTTTTATTTTGCGTATCGATATTAGTAATTTCGCATTTATTAGTAATTTTGATTTTTGTAATTTTTCCGTTTAGTAAAGTACCGTTAGAAAGATTAATAATATAAACCCTCTCAGAACTAATGTTTCTGACATATTTCCATTCTAATTTAAAATCTTCTTTGCTGTAATCGGTTTCGATCTGTAAAATTCCCTTATTCATTGTCTTTATCTCGCCAACAATGACATCATTGTTTTTCAAAACAAGAGTGTCGGAAATCTGCGCACTGATTTTTAAGAAAAATAAAAGAAAAAATAAAAGTAAAGTTTTCTTCATATTTAAGTTTATTTCTTTGATTTACAGCCCATACTGTTAAAGTTAAAAATAAAAATGCAATGTAAGGCAGAATCGTGAAAAAAACCTGATTTTACTGCCATCTAGCTCTACAAGAAAGTAGGATTAGATTTGAAATTTTTTTGCAAAAGAAAGTTTTTTAAGTCGTATAATTGTTTTTGTGAGAATTCTGTATTTGTGTGTAGGAATCTCTTGGATATGCTGAATTTTAATTATAGTTTTAACAAAATTTTTAAAAATATTGAATGAAATTTTGAAATTGTAAACTATACAATATTTAAAATTTGTAATCTATCGCTATTTGCCTTAAAACGAACTATTCTGATAAAAGCTACCACTATGAAAAAAATAGTACTCACTTTAATGTTTATAAATTTTTTAACAGCCAATGCGCAAAATCCAGTGCAGGAATTTAATTTCAATGGAAATTTAAACAGTGCAGATAACACGATTTCTTTTTTAGGTGCTCCAGTTTTTGTAAGCGATAGAATGGGAAGTCCTAAAAGTGCTTTGCGACTTGCAAATAAAGCTTATCAGGCTGTAGTAGGAGAGCTTCCTCAGGATAATAAGCCAAAAACAATATCGATTTGGGTAAAATTCAATGCAGTCAATATTCCAAATTACATTTTAGGATACGGTGCAGCGGTAAACGGACAATATTTTGGTTTAGTGCAACAGCCTGTGTCTGGAAGTAATTCAGATTTGAGTCTGGTAGGCTGGGGAGATGCAAATAATGTGATCGTTTCAGTGCCATTAGTAAAAGAGGTCTGGTATTTCTATAGTATAACTTATGACGGAAATGTTTCGAAAATTTACCGAAATGGTGAATTGCTTAAATCTGTAGAAGGAATTCAACGTTCTGCAAAAGGATATATTTTAAATGTTGGTAAATTAAGTACCTCAACGAGTATCAACGCAGATATTGATGATTTAAGATTGTATAGTGTAGCTATGACAGACGAGCAGGTTAGGGAAGCATACAATAGCTCAAAACCAAATGGAGCGCCAGTAACAGAAAGTGTGCCTGTTTCAAGTCCTGCGACATCAAGTGCATCTAAAAAGACTGTTGCAACACCTGTAAAAGCATCTGTACCGGCACCTGCAGCTTCTGTTGAAATAAATAAAAGCGGTAAAATTATTGAGGTTTTCTCACAAGGAAGACAAATAATGAGTGCGAATGCTTCTAATATTACAGATTTGCCAGAAGGTACTTATTTGATTAAGGTTATTAATACGAATGGGAAGAAGTAAATCACTCTTGTTTTATATATAAAACTAAGCCTTCTGGGAATATTTTCAGAAGGCTTTTTTGATTAAGTCATATTTTTTTAAATAATTTGACAGATAGATTTTATTGTGAATTTAAAACACGCTTATATTATTAGAAATTTTATTGTCTTTTCAAACGTGATTGGATCTTCATCAGATTCATAAATTTTTAATAAAAATCCCATTTTCTCTAGTTTAAGAAGATCCTCAATTCCGTAGCCATCCCAAGCTAAGGGAATATCATATTTTTCATGAAGAGGTATTTCATTAATTTTTATAGATTGCGTTGGTAAATCATAAATCCATTCAGAAGAAAATAATATTTCATTTGTACCCAACTCTTCTGCTGCCTTTTTTATAGTTAGCTTGAATTTTTCTAATTCAAAATTGTTTAATCCCATTACATTCTGTATTTTTTTAAAATTATCTCTTTCATCAAAGTAATTGTATTTTTCAAATTTATACTTCATTAATGTATCATTTTTTTGGATGATAAAATTGGTCTTCGTTTAAATAAATTTTAGAATTTTATATTAAGCTTTCATATTCCTTCAATTTGTCTCGATGTTTTTCAAGCATTTCACAAATCTCTTTTGTTGGTATCTCTACTACAAACTTTCCGTGATATTGTAAAGTGCTCATTTCTTTATTTATCAATAATTCAGGCACTTCCAAGCCCCATGATATTTCTGTATGTTCTCCGGTCATTACTTTTTTACAGCTTGTAATTCCATCTTCTATCATTGAAAAAGGCATTTCTAGAATTTCACTATTAAAAATCCAAAGTTCCTTATTTTCAAAATAAATCGTTGGTTTGATTTTATACTTTAAAGTTTTCATTTCAAAATTATTTAGAGAGCCATTTTTTTTAAGTATTTATCTATTTTGAAAGTATAATTAGGACTTTCTTTGAATTTTCTAATGCAAACTTCCTCATAATTTTCTGGATGGAAATGATGAAGTTGTTTAAAATTAAGATAAAAATAAAATACCTTCTGAATTTCAGAAGGTATTTTATTATCTCTTTTTCTGCTGACCTGGAGCATAAGCTTTCGCACTTTGGTCTCCATTCATTTTTTTTGCTTGTCCTGGTGGTATTTTTTTACCTGGTGCAGGGTGAGGGTGGCCGTGAGTGTGTACATGCGTGCTGCAACTGATTACACTTAGTACTAAGAACAAAAGTACTAGGGCTACTACAGCAATTCGAGTGATTTTTGATGTTTGCATTTTTAGTTTTAATTTTATTTGAGGTGTTGCAAATATAATCGAAATGTTATCTTTAGAAGTATTTAATCTTAGTTTAAAATGAATTCAAATAGATGTTTTTATTGAGAATTAGAAAAAGTAAAAGTTTAAGTTTCCATTTTTGCTAAGTATTCGTTTATGTTAAAATCAGGATTTGGATTCCCTTCATATTCTCTTATTAATACTTCTTTAGATAGAAAAATGTTGTATCCTATTTGTAAACTGCCTCTTTCATTAAATTCTTTCTGTAATAGATTTTCATTTTCCCAGTCTAAACTTTTATTTACTTTTTCTAAAACAGATGATAATCTATGATTGTTTAAATTATATCGTTCCAGATTCCAAACATATGTATAACTGTCTTCATCAAAAGACATCGGCATCCAAATATCAGATTTTGTTGATAATACAAAACTTTGCTGAAATGTACGAAAGCTGTGCAGACAAAATATACCTGAGTGTATTTCTTCACCCTTTTCAGTGTATATTACGGTGTCTCCGTTAATATCAAACTCAAAACATGTTTGTAAAAAATTGTCTTTTTCTATTAAAGAGACTAAATCTTCTATGTCAATATAATCCAATTTTTCATTCTTACCGTCTAATGATTTTGGAATCAATAGTTTCGATTCGATGAGAATAGTTAGTAAAGTTTTTAAATCTGATCTAATTTCCGGGTATGGTGCTATTTCATAATCATAACCGTATTTATTACTGTCAAAATGCCAACTCCCTCTTAATTTTAGTGGTGAATAAAGTGTCATAACTTAAAAATTAATAAATCATTATAAATTTATTTCCTCTTCAGTTTTTAGCTTATTTATAAAATCTTCAAAATTAGCTGCAATTTTTAAAAATTGTTCTTCAGGAAGATAATCTGTCCAACGGTTAACTAAGATGGTTTCATAATCAGGACCTTCATCTAGACACAAACAAAAATGCCATCCTCCCATATCTAAAGCAAAAGGAACGAGTTTACGACGATAATTTTGAATAAACTCCTCAGTAAGTTTGAATAAATCAGCGTAATTTAAATAATTTTTAACTTCCCAGACAGTTTCGTCATGATCTACAAAATATCTTTCATAATGACTCAATCCTCCATTTAATTTTAAAAAACCCTTAAAATATTCAGGTAAGTTTTCGTTAACAATACTCTCGATGTGCCTCAAATTTGAGTCGCCCATTCTTGGATATAGATTTAATTTTCTCATTTTTTATGGATATGTTGTTATTCCGAAATATGCTTTAGGTACATTTTTCATTTTTAGTTTATTTTAAAATAAGTACTTATAAATGTATTGTCAATTTTTTGCAACAGTTCCATTTGTAATGCATTAGATTTGTATTCCTGCCTTCTGTATATCCATCTAAAAATATCAGTATAAAGTAATTCGTCTGCAATGTTTTTTTTATCAGTGATTTCGTTTGTTTCTAAATGATATACAAAAGACATATTCGAAAATGCCTGAATTATTTGAATTTGGTTAGAATCAATTAAATATGCCCATTCAATATTTACATCGTTTCCAAACTTTATTTTTTTACTTTCTAAAGTTCGAAGATCGGTCAAAACCAAACTTCTTTTATTGATTAATAAGTGATTTTCTGGATAAAAGAAACTCCCGACCAGACTGTCTTGAAATGTATATCCATCTTCTCTAAAATATACTTTTAAACTTTTCTTAGTAAAATCTACAGTATTTAATAAAAGAAAATCAGTGCACGGAATGAATGCGAAATTTTTATCCGGGTGTTCAACTTCAATTTTTTCATTTATTACACACTGAATTGTATCAACAGAAAACAATTCTTTGGTTTTATCTTTTCCATCAATCAGCAAAGCATAATAGATAAGTTCCTGACCTCTGTTAGGTTCTTCCCAGCCTTTGTAAACGAGTTCTATTTTTTTGTTTAGAATTTTATGAGGTTCTAATTTTTCTGTTTTCTTTAATTGAATCATAGATTATGTGGCTCCTTTGTAAAAATAAAATGCGATTAATTCTCATGCCAATATTCTGTAGAGGCACACTGCAGTGCTCCTCTACAATAGATCTTGCGTAATAATTATTTTTCGATCTGTAAAACCCCATATATAAAACAGCCGTAATAACCTCTGTATTCATCAATATCAAAAATTAAAAGATAAGTGTTCTGGCAATCTTTAAAATTGCAAACTTGATATCGGTACAGAAATGTTCTATTTGGATCTTCTAAATTTTCTAGTTTATTAATATGAAATTGAGCCAGATCCTTATTTGTGATTTGTCCCGTTTCTATTAATGAACTTAAAAAATTAGAGTTTTTAAAAGAAATAATAGCTTCATGTTTTATTCCTCCATTTCCGCAGTAAAAACTAAAAGGCAATTCAAAATCGGGTGTTTCAGTAGGAAACGATCTTTTGCCACCTAATTGTATTTTTTTTGTAATCGAAATTTTGGGCATAATGGACGGATAACGATTTGTAAATAAGAAGAAACGTAAATGGAGAGCATTTTAAATGGTTATTTCTTTGTGATAAATCCCTCTAGGGATCTTTAATTTAGCCACTATTTCATCTGTTAATAATGGAGACTCCCAAATGCCAAGAATATAGGTGATATCTTCTCCCAGCATATCTTCTCCAGCGCCTCTCGGTTGACAATCAAATTGCCAGCGAAGAAATTCGATTCTTAAATACTCTTTCCCGTCTAATTCCATCAAAGTGATATAACCAGGGCAGTCATACAGTTTATGAATTTTTAAAACACTTTTGTAATATCCTTTATGATTATTGTCTTCTTCAATTTCGAATCCGTATGTTTTTGATAAAAACAATAATTCACCTAAAGTAAAATATTCATCAGAAGCCGCGCGTGATTCAGCGACTAAGTTTTTTGTATAGGTTTTTTTCTCAGAATATTCTACATCTAATAATTTTATAGAAGGTCTTACTAATTCTGTTTTGATTGAACTTATTCCTTCAGTATTATTTGTGGTTCCATTACCAAAGATTTCAGATTGGATGCAGTAGAAGTTTTCTATTAATTTCATTTGGAAGATTTGGTTACCATTTGCTCTATGAACAAATATAATTTTTTATTTGAATTAAGGGAAAATTCCGAAAAACAAAAAAGCTCCAGAAAACTCCAGAGCTTTTTAAAATATATTTTATAGAAAGACTATTCTTCTTTCATGGTATGATAAACGTTCATTACGTCATCATCTTCTTCGATTTTTTCGATCAATTTCTCAACGTCAGCAATTTGAGCTTCCGTTAATTCTTTAGTGATTTGCGGAATACGCTCAAAACCAGAAGAAAGGATTTCAAGACCTCTGTTTTCTAATTCCTTCTGTAAAGCACCAAAACTTCCAAAAGGAGCATAAATTAAGATTCCGTCTTCATCTTCAAAAACTTCCTCGGCACCAAAATCAATTAATTCTAATTCTAATTCCTCAGCATCGATACCATCTTTTGCAATTCTGAAGTTGCAAGTGTGGTCAAACATAAACTCAACAGAACCTTGAGTTCCCATTGTTCCGTTGCATTTGTTGAAATAACTGCGAATGTTTGCTACAGTTCTATTGTTGTTATCAGAAGCAGTTTCAATTAAGATTGCAATTCCGTGAGGAGCGTATCCTTCAAACAAAATTTCTTTATAGTTAGCAGTATCTTTATTACTTGCATTTTTAATCGCGCGCTCCACATTGTCCTTAGGCATGTTAGCGGCTTTTGCATTTTGAATAACAGCTCTTAATCTAGAATTGGCGTCTGGGTTTGGTCCGCCTTCTTTAACAGCCATTACGATATCTTTACCAATTCTGGTAAATGTTTTGGCCATTGCTGACCAACGTTTCATTTTTCTTCCTTTTCTAAATTCGAACGCTCTTCCCATTTCTAATTTTTAGTTTTGTGATGCAAAAATACGGTTTTCCTAATTTTTACAAAAACAAAATTGTTCTTTTTTGTTTCAGGTTTTAGGTTTCAAGTTACTTAGTTTGTGTTGAATTTAACCGCAAAGTACGCAATCCCGATAGCTATCGGGAACGCAAAGCTCACAAAGAAATTTTTAAATTAAGCGATAAAATAAAAAAGTTCACAAAGCTATATAAATAAAACTTTGCGCACTATAGTTATCGGGATTGCTAAAAAAAACTTAGAATCTTAGTATCTCAGTATCTTAGTATCTTAGAACCTTTTAAAAGAAAACTACTTAACCCCTCCATTAAATTCATTAATAATATTTACAGCCTCATTCAAGTAAGGGTTGGTTTTAAGATTATCCATTTGGTATTGGTTAATCGTTTTATCATTAGGATAAGCTCCTAAAAGAAACTGATTGACGCTAGAATTGTATACATCTAGCGGATTATTTTCGTCATTAAAAGTATTAATTTCTGTCCAAAGCGCATTCAATGTTTTTTTCTGTTTAAAAACTGCATCTAATGTCAGCGGAATCTCTGCTTTTGGAGTATTTACAAGTTGATCTATCTTGAGATTGATCTTTTTTATGTTGCTAAAAAAGTAATTGTCTGCTAATCTTTCCGAACTGTTTTTAGCAATTTTATCAATCAAATTTCGTTTCACATACGTCTTGTATTTTAAGAAAGGTTCAATGCTGTCGTTTTTTATTGCCGTCGGGAAATCGCTTTCTTTCTGGTAAATATCTTCATAAAATTCAGGAAGAACAACATCTGGTTTTACTCCAACGTATTGATGGCTTTTCCCTGTAATCCTGTAGAATTTATTGATTGTAATTTTTAAGAAATCGGTATTTTTTTCTTCGTCAAGTGGAAGAATAGTTTGCATGGTAGCTTTTCCAAGTGTAGAGCTTCCTAACAAAAGTGCGCGATTGTAGTCTTGCATGATCGAAGAGAAAAACTCGCTTGCCGAAGCCGTATTGCTGTTTACTAAAACCACAATGGGACCTCTATAAATTACGCCTTTAAAAGGATCATTAATTACAGATTTTTCTTTTTTGCTGTCAATTACAATCGAAAGTGGACCATAATCTACAAACATTCCTGCCAATTTTATAGCCTCTTCCATAGAACCGCCGCCATTGTCAATAAGATCAATTACCAGTCCTTTTATGCTGTCTCTTTGCAGTTTTATAACTTCGCGTGCCACATCATCTGCACAGCCTTTTCTGCTTGTGCCATCAAGATCAGCATAAAAACTCGGAATTTTTACATAACCAATTTTGCTGTCTTTGCCAATGATGAAACTGAAAACCGAATTTTCTTCATCCTTCATCATCTGTTTTTCAATATAAACATCAAAACTTTTACCTGAATTGCGTTTTAAGGTAAGCGTGATATGCTTGTTATTTTCAGACAAAATCATAGACGATATAGATTCTAGAGAAGCACACGAAACCTGAAGCGTTTCTTTCTGATTGGAAATCGAAATAATCTGATCGCCTTTTTTTATCTGTCCTGTTTGATATGCTGGACCATTTGGATCTATTTCATCAATGATAATTTCATTTTTCTCGTTGAGGTTTACCGTCATTCCTAGCGACAAATGCTCTTTTGATAAAGAAGCAACAAAACTAGTTTTAGAATCATCACTAAAATAAGCCGTATGTGGATCAAAATACGTGCAAAAGAAATTATACAGTTTTTCTTCCTGTTTCGTATTCGATTCTATTAATGTATTGAAACGACAGATTTCATTTGAAACGATTTGATTTTTAGAAGCTTGTTCTATCGATTTAAAATTCGTTTTTAAAGAATCTAGATTTTCACTCATTTCAGCAATATCGTCTAAGATTTGATAGCGTAGTTTTTTTATCCAAACCTTTTCTATGTCTTCTTTTTTTAAATAAAAGGCAAAAGATTTTTTATAAAAACGAATTGTATCTTTCTTAGTGTAATCTATCGGGATGGTCTGAATCTTTTCTAAAACCTTTTTAGTGCGTATGAGGCCATTTACGTATTTTGCTTTTATATCAGTAAGAAAACTGCAATCGTTCTTTAGAATCAAATCGTCTAAGTTGTATCGGTATTTCTGAGCCAATTCGTCATATTCGCTTTTAAAAAAGATATTGCGAGAAGGGTCAAGTTCGTTAATGAGATTGTCAAAAACGAACACAGATAAGCTGTCATCAACTGGTTTGGGTCTCAAATGTTCAGCTTGAATAAGCGCATTTATTTTGTTTAATATTTCACAAGTTTCAGCGCTGTTTTGACCAAAGGATATAGTTGATGTCAGCAAAAAAAGGAGTAGTGAAATCTTTTTCATAAATGGAAATTCAAGGTTCATGATTAAAGTTACACTAATTTTTTTAGAAATTGTAGTATTTTTAGCAAAATATCGACAACGAAAAGCATTTAACCGTTAAACGAATACACAACAAATAAATTAACCTGAATCTGCTTATTTTACAGCAAAAAAAATGCGTTACAACCGTAACGCATTCTTTAATTTTATAAAGTTCAAAACTTATTTCTTGTAAAATGGTAATTTAACCACTTTAGCAGGAACATCATTTTTTCTGATTCTAATAAAAATATCGCTATCAACAGCACCGTTTGCAGTTGTAACATAACCTAAACCAATTCCTTTATTCATAGAAGGAGACATAGTTCCAGAAGTTACAATTCCGATTACCGCTCCAGAACCATCAACAATTTCGTAATCGTGTCTTGGCACTGCACGCTCTTGCATTTCAAAAGCAATTAATTTTCTTGTAACACCAGCTTCTTTTTGTTTTTTAAGAGCTTCAGAATTAGTAAAGTCTTTTGTGAATTTTGTAATCCATCCTAAACCAGCTTCAAGTGGAGAAGTAGTATCGTTAATATCATTTCCGTATAGGCAGAATCCCATTTCCAAACGTAAAGTATCACGAGCAGCAAGACCAATCGGTTTAATTCCGAAAGCAGCCCCAGCTTCAAAAACTTTGTTCCAGATAGCTTCAGCATCAGCATTTTTGCAGTAAATTTCAAATCCGCCAGAACCTGTATAACCAGTAGCAGAAATAATAACATCACTGAATCCTGCAAAATCAGCTACTTCAAAATGATAATAAACAATAGCAGACAAATCAACAGAAGTCAAAGACTGCATAGCTTCAACCGCTTTTGGACCTTGAATTGCCAATAAAGAATATTCGTCAGAAAGATTCTTCATATCAACTCCTAAATCGTTATGAGATGAAATCCAGTTCCAATCTTTTTCAATATTAGAAGCATTTACAACCAGTAAATACTCTTCCTCTTTCATTTTATAAATAATCAAATCGTCAACAATTCCGCCTTCATTATTTGGAAGACAAGAATATTGCGCTCTTCCAATTGTCAAAGTAGATGCATCGTTTGAAGTCACTTTCTGAATCAAAGCCAATGCATTTGGACCCGATAACAAAAATTCACCCATGTGAGAAACGTCAAAAACGCCAACACCATTACGAACCGTTTCGTGTTCAGCATTAACCCCTTCATAAGTGATAGGCATATTATAACCAGCAAAAGGAAGCATTTTAGCTCCTAAACCTTCATGTATGTGCGTAAGCGCAGTATTTTTCATTGTGTTGTTTTATAAAATTGTTTTGCAAATCTATTCAAAAAATATCAAATTAAAAGACCTTAAATTATAAATTTCGCAATAATTTGGAGCTATTTCCTGCTATCCGCTATATCTTTTTGTTTTTAAAGAAAAAACAAAAAGGATGCCGCTACTATCAGGGCTAGGGGCGACAGTTTCAAAAGAAGAATCATGATTTCAATTTTTTATGTAATTTTAGTATAAAAATTAAACCTTTACATTTAGCTATGTTTATTTAAGTAAGTGAAACGCCTTTATGTGTAAAGAAAAGCTATGATTCTATGTGTTTAAAATTAACACCAACTAAAGAATGAAATCACCGTATTTAATTAATAAAGAAGAAATTCAGAAATTATATAAACCTGTAAACCTTCAAACTCACAAAGGAACACAAGGTCATGCGGTGATTATTGCTGGAAGTTACGGCAAAATAGGAGCGGCGGTTTTAGCTTCAAAATCCTGCCTCAAAACAGGCTGCGGACTCGTAACGACTTTTATACCCAAATGCGGTTATCAAATACTCCAAATTTCTATTCCCGAAGTAATGACCGTAACCGACGAAAACACCAATTTTATTACCAATATCCATCTTCCGTTTATTCCGCAAGCCGTTGGAATTGGCCCAGGAATAGGAAAGGAGCTAGGAACACAAAAAGCATTATTCGAATTTTTAAGAGTTAACAAAGCACCTTTAGTTCTCGATGCAGATGCATTAAATATTATTTCCGAAAATTTATCTTGGTTGGAATTAGTTCCAGAAGACACGATTCTAACACCGCATCCAAAAGAATTAGAACGTTTAATAGGAAAGTGGAATTCAGAAGCCGAGAAATTCCAAAAAACGATTGCTTTTTCTGAAAAATATAAAGTGATTGTGGTCATGAAAGGTGCGCCAACCTACATTATCAACAGAACTTCAGTCTACGAAAACACAAGCGGAAACGCTGCACTAGCAACCGCAGGAAGCGGCGATGTTCTAACCGGAATCCTCACAAGTCTTCTAGCGCAAGGATACGAACCCAAATACGCTTCTAAAATGAGCGTTTACCTCCACGGTTTAACAGCCGATTTAGCCTTGCCAAAAACAGGTTATGAGTCTTTTACGGCTTCTACGATTATAAAGTATCTTGGAAAAGCTTTTTTGAGTTTAGAAAAGTAATTTTAACGCAGAGAGCACAAAGATTTTTCACAAAGTTCGCAAAGAATATTTTCATTTTTTGTCATCCTGAGCGAAGTCGAAGGAACACAAAGATATTCCTCAAAGTTTAGTTTCTTCGTCGAGCTACTTGTGTCCCTTCGACTTCGCTCAGGGTGACAAGCCGAATGCGTTACTATGTAATTAAATCTTTGTGATCTTAAAAAAGCAATACAAACTCAAAAAAAACTTCGTTTTCTTTGCGTAAACCTTTGTGAACTTTGCGGTAAAAAATAAAATCTAAAATCAAAAATTGTAAGTTTGTAATATCAAAGATTAGAAACTTAGCAACTCAGTTTCTTAGCATCTTTGAATCTTTAAAAATGAAAAATTTCGACTTAAGAACAGTAAACGTCATGCGTTATATAACGCCGCTGCGCGAAGGCGGATCTTTACCCGCTTTAGCAGAAGCCGATGACGACTTTAAATACGTATTAAAATTTAGAGGTGCCGGACACGGCGTAAAAGCCCTAATAGCCGAATTAGTTGGCGGACAAATAGCCAAAGCCTTAAAACTGCAATTGCCAGAACTAGTTTTCGCAAATCTAGACGAAGCATTCGGAAGAACCGAAGCCGATGAAGAAATTCAAGATTTGCTGCAAGGAAGTCAAGGCTTAAACTTGGCGCTTCACTTTTTATCAGGAGCCATTACTTTTGATCCTGCAGTAACAACTGTCGATGCTAAATTGGCTTCACAAATTGTTTGGCTAGACGCATATATCACAAACGTAGATAGAACTTTCAAAAATACCAATATGCTCATCTGGCATAAAGAATTATGGCTGATTGATCATGGAGCATGTTTGTATTTCCATCATTCTTGGAACAACTGGGAACAACACGCTAAAAGTCCGTTTGCATTGATAAAAGATCACGTTTTGTTGCCTCAAGCTTCAATGTTAAAAGAAGTCGATGCTGAGTTTAAAGCGATCCTAACACCTGAAATTTTAGAAGAAATTGTCAATACAATTCCATTAGACTGGTTGCAATGGGAAGATGCGGATGAAACACCAGAAGGATTGCGAAACGTTTATTTGCAGTTTTTAAAGACAAGATTAGAGAATTCAGAAATATTTGTAAATCAGGCGCAAAATGCAAGATAATCACTTATACGAATATGCTGTGATTCGTGTTGTGCCAAGGGTAGAGCGCGAAGAATTCCTGAATATCGGAATCATTTTGTTTTGCAAAAAAGCCAAATTTATAAAGGTTCTTTTTCATTTAAATAAAGAAAAAATTCAAGCGCTTTCTAATGATTTCGACATCGAACAATTAGAATGCAATCTGACTTCATTAGTAAAAATAGCCAACGGAGCCAAAGATGGCGGTCCAATCGCTGAATTTGAAATTCCAGAGCGTTTTCGATGGTTAACGGCCATTAGAAGTTCGGCAATCCAAACCTCGAGACCACATCCGGGGTTAACTCAGGATTTGGAGAAAACCGTTCAGCGTTTGTTTGAGGAGTTGGTTCTTTAAGGATAGGTTCAAAGGTGCAGAGGTTCAAAGGGACAAAGGTTTTTCTGTAGAGACGCACTGGGGTGCGTCTAATTGTTTGCCACAGATTAAATGGATTAAAATAATTTTTGTTTCTCAATCTTGTCATTTCGACGAAGGAGAAATCTCCACAAGTAACTCCGCAACGATAATCCAAATCTTTGTAGAGCTTCTAGCGGAGATTTCTCCTTCGTCGAAATGACAAACTGGATGGGAACTTTATCTAATACTTTGCGGCTCTGCGACTTTGCGAGATTAAAAAAAAAACTTAGTGTCTTCGCGTCCTCGTGGCAAGAAAATAAAAAACCACGAACTATACCTAAATGCAATTCGTGGTTTAAAAACTAAAAAATAACTTATTTTTAAATGTGATTTCTTTTAAAAAGAACCACAAACATTACCGCCCAAAGTAGGTCCTGCGTTAGCAGAAATATCAGCTTTAACAGCAGTTTTTGCCAATTTCACGATAGAATATGGAGGAGTAAAAGCCGTACCGCTTCCTGCTTGAGTTCCCGTTACATTTGTAAATACATTATCAGTAGCTGTAACTGCAGTATAACCCGTCATTAAATCGATTGGATTTTTTACGCCTTCAAAAACATTGCTTTCTACGCGAATATTTGCTTCAAATCCTGCTGCGATACATTTGTTGCTTACCGTACTGTTAAAGAAACTGTTTACAATATGAACTTGTCCAAAACGAACTCTAGGCATTCTTTCTTTACATCCTGGAGCCCACCAGCATCTTGCAAATGTGATTCTTAATTTTCCGCGATCTGCAGTTGCGCCGTCGCTAGAACCAATTAAATTAGAAAACCTATGATCGTCAGTTCCGCCAGAACCTCCTGCTTTTGGTGGTTTTAGGTAATGGAATTTAGAATACGTAACCGATATATAATCTGATTTATTTTTGATGTCGAAGTTTCCGTCAACGCCATCTCTGAATTCGCAGTGATCTACCCAAACATTAGTACATTCATCCAAAATGGCATTATCCCAACCATCAGTATCATAAGCGCCAGGGCCTTCAAAAATCAGGTTTCTGATGATGATGTTTTTGCATCTTTTGATGTTGATAATTCCAGAAGCATCTTTGGTCTGATTTGTCGAAACCAGTTTTGCTCCGCTTGCGCCATAAATCGTTTTTCCGGTCTGATCCTGAAATGACAATCTTGTAGTAACTGTGATTGTTCCTGAAACTTTAATCACTTTTACAGAAGTGTTTTCAATAGCCGATTTAAGCTGAGCGTAAGTGGTAACTGTGGTTTCGGCAGCAGAACCTCCTCCGGTTGTACCTCCGTTTTGCGAAGCCCAACCAGGAACCTCAGCGCAATTTCCGATTTTACCTGTCGGATTGGTTGCAGAGACCTCAGCCGCTGTTTCGTTTGTTGGTTGAATACTAGCTTCTGAGTTTGAAGCGATTTCTTCGGAGTTACACGCCGTAAATCCGAAAATCAATGCTGCAGCGAACATTGAAAGTGTTGATTTTAAGTTCATAATTAAGTTTGGTTATTTATAAAAGTTTAACAACGCAAAACTCAATATTATTTGGAGGAAAAAAGTTGAACAAGTTCAAACTTTCGCAAAAAAATCAGCGAAATTAATTTTTTTAACAGTTCTAAATTTACAAAAATGTATTTTATGTCTATTTTTACGTAATCGATTACATTAATTTAAGCCCTTAATTAATAACGAGTTGAAAAAACAAATTTAGACCTCACAAAACCACAAAAACCACAAGATGTACAACCTACTAAGAACAAACATTGAGCGAAAGATTCCGCTCACAGATGAAGAATGGGACATTATTGTCTCAAAAGCAGAACTCATTAAACTTAAAAAGAATCAATTCCTACAAATCCAAAATTCGAACAACAGTTACGAAGGATTTATTTTAAAAGGATCGTTCAAAACCTACATTTTAAACGAAAACGGAACCGAAACTGTCATTTTCTTCTCATTTGAAAACGAATGGATGTGCGATCTGGAAAGTTTTTATCACCAGAAACCAACCACATACAACATTAAAGCAATTGAGGACAGCGAAATCGTAGTTATCAGTAAAATGCAAAAAGCGTATTTGTTTGCCGTAATTCCAAAACTGATTAAGTTTCATGTTTTAATGATCGAACGCGCCAATGTTGCCATTCAGCAACGGCTTTTAGATGTGCTGCATAAAACCTCAAAACAGCGTTATCTTGATTTTAAAGAGCGTTACCCGCAAAAAGTGAGCTCGATTAACAATAAGAATTTGTCTTCCTATTTAGGCGTTTCTCATGAGTTTCTTTCAAAGATAAAAAGGAGATGCTAAGGTGCTAAGATTCTGAGATTCTAAGTTTTTATTTCACGCAGATTTTATAGAGATTAAAGCACTAATCTCATTTTTGTCATTCCGACGAAGGAGAAATCTTCGCAAGATGCTCTACAAAGATTGGCGAAATACTTTACGGAGCCACTTGTGGAGATTTGCTTCGCCTGTTCGCTGTCGCTCGGGTCTCCTTCGTCGAAATGACAAACTGTATGGGAACTTTATCAAAAAACTTTGCGCCTCTGCTCCCGATAGCTATCGGGATTGCGAGATTAAAAAAACTTAGTGTCTTTGTGCCTTCGTGGCTAAAAACGTAATTAAAAATCCAATATTCCAAACAGACATTCATTAGAAAAATGAAGCATTACATTTTCCTTTTCTTGATTTTCAATAACCAATAAATCATTGATTTCTAAACGGTATGGTTTTTCATTGATTGTGATAACTGTTGAATGCAAAGAAAATACAATCGCTATTTCAGCATTACAATTCTGATTGCTATTTGCTATTTCCAGTTTATGATCGGATATTTTTTCAGAAAGCATCCAATTAAAATCAGTGCCCTTGGTGAAAGAAGTTACCTCATCATCCGAATTAAATTCCATGATTTCATATTTCTCATATGCCTTTTTTTGTTTGTTTACCTCAACATTTAAGCGGTTATCGAGCATAACCAAATATCGGTGATAGCCTTTAAATTTGGTAAACTCTGAAGGCGTTTGCTCTATTGTAGCACTGCTTATCCTAAAACCAAAATCTCTATCGGCATAAATTGCGGTTTTTGGATAAATCATATATTCATACGTCAATCCGCCGCTCCAAATAGAGGGTTTTGTGTCTTTTTTAGAGAAAAGTTGTATGTTCATTTATTAAATATTAAAATGATTTTATTCTCATTTTTTGTCCTCCTGAGCGAAGTCCAAGGATCATAAGTAGCTCGACAAAGAAACTAAACTTTGCTGAATAGCTTGGCAATCCTTCGACTTCGCTCAGGAAGACAAACTGTATGGAAAGCATCATTAAAAAAACTTCGTGTCTTCGCGCCTTAGTGGCAAAAAAAACTTAAATACTTTTCTCCAAATAAATAAACTCCAAAGGTTCAGCAGAAACGGTCGTATGAATTTCACTCTCAGGGAAAGCTTCACGTTTTCCGGTATCTACATAACCATGACGTTTGTACCAAGCCACAAGTTCCTCGCGAACCGAAATAACCGTCATAATAATACTCGACAATCCTAAAGATTTAGCATGATTTTCGGCTTCAGCTAAAAGTTTTTTCCCGATTCCGCTGTTTTGAAGTTCTGGCGAAACGGTTAGCATTCCTAAATACAATTGATGTCCTTTTTCGACCAATAAAACCGAACCGATGATTTTATCATTCTCAGTAAATTTCAGAATAGTATTTTTTGAATCAAGAAAGATTTCTGTCATTTCCTGTTCGTCGGTTCTTTTTCCTTCTAGTAAATGCGCTTCGGTTGTCCAGCCTTTTTTTGAAGTTTCACCTCTGTATGCTGAATTGATTAAGATGGTTAATGCTGGAATATCTTCGATTGTTGCTTTTGTAATCATATATTGTTGTAAAATGTGAGATGTAAAATGTGAGATGTAAAATGTGAAATTGAAATTTGGGATGTAAAATTACAATTTGGGGCGTAATGAAAAACAAGATTTTAAATTTATGTAAGTAAATATTTAAAGAAAATTCTAGAAATTTGTATAGAACACAAAATCAATAAAGTATGAGTAGAATACACTTATTTGAGTTTGAAGATCAGCAATGGCTTCCAGAGTTTATTAGAAATTACATGACCGATTTTTTGCAGTTTCTTTCTAATAAAACTGCTATGTATAGAGGAATTGTTCCTGTAATAGAAAAGGCTTTAAAAGAAAGCCAAACCAATCAAATTATAGATTTGGCTTCGGGCGGTGGCGGTGGATTGATTTGGTTAAACGCCGAATTGCGAAAAAACAATCCCGACTTAAAAATTCTGCTGACGGATTATTTTCCTAATATTCCTGCATTCGAACATACTCAAAAACAAGCCGATAATTTCGATTTTGTAAAAACTTCCGTCGATGCCAGAAATGTTCCTGAAAACTTAAAAGGACTTCGAACGCAGTTTTTATCTTTTCATCATTTTAAACCGAAGGATGCTCAGCAGATTTTGCAAAATGCAATTGACACAAACAGTTCGATTGCTATTTTTGAAGGGCAGGAGAGAAGCGCTCCAAGTATTATAGCGATGCTACTTTCGCCAATTTCTGTTTTGCTGACAACACCTTTTATTCGTCCGTTTAAAATTGGCAGAATCATTTTTACATATCTCATTCCAATTGTGCCCATTTTGGTTTTGTGGGATGGCGTAGTTTCGTCTTTAAGAACTTATTCTGTAGAAGAAATGAATGAATTGATTTCTAAATTAGATAACAAAGACAGTTTTAATTGGGAGGTTGGAAAAGTGAAATCTGGACCTGCAAAGATTTTGTATTTGTTGGGAACTAAAAAATGAATTGCCTACAGCTTTAGCTGGAGGAAAAAAATTAAATAAGAAAATGGCTTTAGCCTAACATCTTGTTTTTGGCTAAAGCCGAGTTTGGCATGAAAATATAAAACCTCCAACTAAAGTTGGAGGCAACTCATTTTTAATATTGTAAATAAATATTGATTTGTCTATTTGTAAACTTGATAAACAATAATTTATGTGAAATATGAAATGCGTATCTTACAAAAACAATTTTGTTTTTTACTGAAAATTTATTTTCGTTTAAGAATTTTAAATATCTTTGAATTATGAGTACAGCAACTAAACCAAGACATATCGGCAGAAATATAAGCCGTATCAGAGAGCTTAAAGATATGAAGCAGGATGCACTGGCATTGGCTTTAGGCATAAGCCAGCAGATGGTTTCGAATATTGAAAACAGCGAAACGGTTGATGAGCAAAGATTAATTGAGGTTGCAAAAGCTCTTGATGTTTCTGTAGAAGCTATTAAAAACTTTTCGGAAGAAGCGGTTTTTAATATTATTGGAAATACTTTTCAAGATCATAGTGCAATTGCTTCAGGTGATTACAATTGCAATTGTACTTTTAATCCTTTAGACAAAGTTGTTGAACTTTACGAACGTTTGGTGCAAGCTGAAAAAGATAAGGTTGAGTATTTGGAGAAGTTATTGAATGGGAAATAAACGTTTTGAAGATATATTAAATTGAAAAGAGACCTATTAAAGGTCTCTTTTTTTTGTATCAAACTAGTGCGAGTATGCTAGTGAAATTTAAAAGAATATCTTATTCATTAAGTCCCAATGGTCTTAAAACTGATGCAGAAAATCGTTCTATGATTCCATTATCATTATGTGCTTGATAAGGTACTTTATCAAACTCATTCCATGATTTTTGCAATATATTTAGATAGTCTTGTGGCCTACTAATAGGCCCCCTATCAAGATCTTTTGGATTTAAAAACATTTGTTCTATCCATATCATTGAAGTGATTGCGCCAGTATTATCAGAATAATGAGAAAAATCAAAATATTTAGATAAAATTAAATTCATTAAACTACTTTTAAAATCTTCCGAAATAAGAGAGTTATTTGTTTGACATATCTGAGAAATACAATTTCCTAAACATCTTATTGTATCAATAACGCGATTATCATTATTTTGTTCTTTTGATAATTCTAGCCATTCTGTCATAATTGTGAACTTCTCTTCTATTACAAAATGAATAAATGAAGGGTAACTGCTAGTCATATCGTATTCATTATCGTCTGGTATAAGTTCTATTAAATGTTTTAAGAAATATTGGTAATAAAATAACCACATGTGCCATTTGTTATTTTGAAAAATGGTTTCTCTAACCATATAATTAAAATATACAATTGCAATATAAATTTTTTGATTCCACAAATCGTCTTTTATATCTGAATCATATTTTCGGCGCAAAAAAACTTTTTGTTCCTCATCGTACTTTAATGATTTTATTGCTCCTTCACCAACTGGATACCAAACATTATTAGCTTTAGCTGCGAGAGTATGGGCTAATAAAGAATATGAAATAGGTAATTTGATGTGTTCATTTCTCTCCTTAATTGAATCGTAGGAATCATTAAGAATTTTGAGTTCTTGTATGAGCGACTGGTTTTTAGATTCAAAAATGCTTTCAATATAAAGTTTTACGAGTGATTGATTAGACGATTTTTCAGTCTCCATGCCACTAAATGCTACAGTAAATAATTCAGGATATTTATTTGCTGAATTTTTTACAAATGTTTCATTTTGCAGTATGTTTCCATAAACCCAAGAAGCAAAAAGGATTCTCTTGGGTTTAGTTAATTTTTCATAAGCCCAATCTGATTCAGTTCTACGTCTTAAGACAATATCTATATTTTCTTTTTCTGGTAAATTTGATAATCCTTTTAGATATTTATGTATATCCAAAATATGATATTTATTTATGAAATTGACAAGTAAATCAATTTCAGATTCTTTTAAGTAGGTTTTATAAAGATCAATTAGATTTTTTAAACGAGACTTTGAAAAAAAACCAAAAGCAACGTTGATTATAGGATATGTAATTACGAGTAATGAAACAATATATGCCCAAATTAAACTAGGAATACCTTTTTCGGTTGTAAACATAGATAGAGAAGGAAACCAAGTAGTCAAAATCCAATCAAATGACATTAGATAATGTATAAAAAAGAGGGAGAGAATAAATATTAAAATTTCAAATTTAGAAAAGAATGATAAAATGAATTTTGCTTGTTTTTGAGGAACTAATGCCCATACAGCTAAACCTAGCCCAAGTATTGTTAAAAAATCTGATGTTTCCATTTTGATGATATATTTTTATATTTAAAAAACTGAATTTTCTTCAGTCCATTCATCTTTATCGTAACTTGAAAAAATTGCTGCATCGAGTAAACATGGATAAATATTTGCTTTTTCACAAAGTTCTTGAATGCCTTCTGAAATAAATTGATAAAAATAAGGGTCTGAAAGTCCTGCTGCTGTTAATTTTATTGGAAAGCGATTTTTATTTAGCCAATCACTAATTCTACTGTCTAAAGGGATTTCATATTTCGTAACTCCGAGAACTTGAAGAAAATTTCGTGATTGTTTTGGTCCAAAACCTTTTATTTGTTGTTGAACATTATTAACTAAAAAAAACTCGATTTCTTTTTCTGTTTTTTCATTATAATTATTTGTGATATTGTTTAATATCTCCCAATTATTTGCAGTTAAAATTTGTAAGTTTTCTTTAAGATGTTGAGCAATAACAGTAGATCTTCTTAAGCCACCAAAATTCTTTAAAACCCTTTCTACTTCAATTTCTAAAGTGTCTAGATTTTCTAAACAAAAATTTAAATCTAAAGGAAAAGGTTTTGATGCGCAGAAGAGAGAAACTCTGCTATTTGGACCAGATTTTTGCTGACTAGTTAAAAGACAAACAATAATTTTTTCCCACAGAAATTCTTTTGTGAGATTTAATCCTTGTTTGTTTATATTTCTTCTTTCTCTAATTCTTACAAAAGTGTTGTTTTCATGTTTATTATAAAACTCTTTTACTGAATTAATCAATGTTTGATCAATTTCCCAAGTTAGCCTCCAGGGTTTTTCTAATTCATCCATATTTTATAAAAATCATTTTTAATAACTAATTCAAACATACAAATTACTTCTCACATGCATAAAAAAGCCACAAATTACAAGAGTTAAATCTGTATAATCTGTGGCTTAAAATTTTTAAAAATAGAAGTTTTATTATCCTAAGAAACTCTTCAACTCCTCATAAGTCCCAATCTTCACACTAACCTTCTCCTCATTAATAACACTCTCAATTTGAGCAGGAATAGGAAGTGTAATTCCCAAAGCAGGTTCAACCACATCTAAGAATTTAATAGGATGTGCTGTTTCTAAGAAAATACCAATGGCGTTGGGGTGTTTTTCCAGTTCTTTTTTCAAACCTAAATAACCCACAGCACCGTGAGGTTCTGCAATATAACCGTCTGTATTGTAGATTTTCTTTAGCGCTTCAAGCGTTTCTTCATCCGTATAACTATAAGAAGAAAAGTCTTTTTCAAAAGCTTTTAAATCATTATTGTACAATTCCTGAATTCTAATAAAGTTGCTTGGGTTTCCAACGTCCATGGCGTTAGAAATTGTCGCTTTAGAAGGTTTCGGGTCGTATTTCCCGTTTTCTAAGAATCTTGGCACGGTGTCATTTACGTTTGTAGACGCTACAAAATGTTCAATTGGCAAACCTAATTTCTTTGCCATAATTCCGGCGCAGATATTCCCGAAGTTTCCACTTGGGCAAGAGAAAACTAAAGGTTTGTTTTGGCTTTTCAAGGCTTTGTAAGCAAAGAAGAAATAAAACATTTGCGGTAACCAGCGTGCAATATTAATAGAGTTAGCAGAAGTCAGGTTTTTGTGTGCTAAAGTTTCATCCAAAAACGCTTTTTTCACCATATCCTGGCAATCGTCAAAAACACCGTCAACTTCAAGCGCTTTAATGTTTTGCCCTAAAGTAGTCAATTGTTTTTCCTGAATGTCGCTCACTTTTCCTGACGGATATAAAATGACAACATCAACACCGTCAACGCCAAGAAATCCGCTTGCAACGGCTCCGCCTGTATCTCCAGAAGTCGCTACTAAAACAGTGTTTTTAGAATCTTTTTTGTCTTTATTGAAATATCCCAAGCAACGCGACATAAAACGCGCTCCAACGTCTTTAAACGCCATTGTTGGCCCATGAAATAATTCTAACGAATAGATTCCGTTTTCGATTTTTACGACAGGGAAATCAAAAACTAAAGTTTCAGTAATGATTTCTTTTAGTTTTTCTGCTGGAATTTCGTCACCAACAAATTGTTTGATTGCTTCAAAAGCAATTTCTTCATGGCTTAAACTTTCGATTTTATCAAAAAAAGAAGGATCAAGCGGTGTTATGCTTTCTGGGAAATATAATCCTTTGTCAGTTGCTAATCCTTGTATAACGGCTTCTTGAAAAGAAACTTTTGGGGCATTATGGTTTAAACTGTAGTATTTCATTTCTATGGCTTTACGCTGTAAGCAATATGCTTTAGGCTTTTCCTATGTTTGCTTATAGCTTTTGTTTTTATTTTTAATTATCTCTTCGTTTTGTCAGGCTGAGCGGAGTCGAAGCCCCGCAAAGTATAGCACGCCATGTTTGTCATTTCGACGTAAGGAGAAATCTTCGCAAGTAACTCCGCAACGTTGAACCAATCTTTGTCGAGCTTCTCGTGGAGATTTCTCGTTCCTCGAAATGACAAACTGCACGGTTATACTTTGTGTCCAAACTTTGCGTGGGCTTCGACGGAGTTTATCCTGAGGAACGAAGGGCTCAGCCTGACAAACTTTGTCTTAATACTTAATTCTTTTTACTTAATACATCTCACATTTTACATTTTACAAAATCCTAACTCCATCAGGATTAATCTTCGAAACGTGAATTTCATACGGCAAATTCATTTTTTCGTAAACGTCGCTCATGGCTTTTGCGATTTTTTCGGCGGTTTCTTTTCCTCGGCTTAAAGCGAAAATTGACGGGCCCGAACCTGAAATTCCAGAACCTAAAGCGCCGTTTTCGTAAGCCGTTTGTTTGATTTGGTCAAATCCTGGAATTAAAACGCTTCGAACTGGCTCAACGATTTCGTCGTGAAGCGATCTTCCGATCAAATCGTAATCTTTGGTATAAAGACCTGCAACCAATCCGCCTACATTTCCCCATTGCGTGATAGCGCTTTTTAGGGAAACATTTTGTTTTAAAACCGAACGTGCATCAGACGTTTTTAATTCAATCTGCGGATGAACAACTGTTGCGTACAATTCTTCTGGGCTGTCAATTCTGATAATATCCAAAGGCGAATAACTTCTTACCAAAGTAAATGCGCCTAAAAGGGCAGGAGCAACGTTGTCGGCGTGAGCGTTTCCGCTGGCTAATTTCTCGCCCTGCATCGCAAATTGAACCAAATCTTTACGAGAATAAGGTCTTCCTAATAATTCATTAATTCCGAAAACCGCTCCGGCAGAACTTGCCGCACTGCTTCCGATACCGCTTCCGGCTTTTATGTTTTTATAAATTTCGATTTCGAATCCAAAGTCCAATTCGTCTAAAGTTTCAAGCATTGCCAAAGCCGCAACTCCAGAAACGTTTTTCTCGGTTTCCAAAGGCAAATCGGCACCGACAATTTTAGTGATTCGAACTCCTTTTTGATCGACTTTTCGAACAATCATTTCATCGCCCGCATTGTCTAAGCAAAGTCCCAATACGTCAAATCCGCATGAGAGGTTGGCGATAGTTGCTGGGCAAAATAGTTTTATTTCTTTCATTTTTTTGGTTTTTGCCACGAAGGCACAAAGTCACAAAGTTTATTTTTATAGTTTCTGAGATGCTAAGTTTCTAAGATGCTAAGTATAAAAAAAAACTTAGAAACTTAGCGTCTTAGCGGCTAAACATTACCGATACGAATCACGTCAGCAAAAATTCCTGATGCTGTTACCGCAGCTCCGGCTCCGGCTCCTTTGATCAATAAAGGCTGATCTACGTAACGATCTGTGTAGAAAAGCACGATATTATCTTTTCCTTCTAAATTGTAGAAAGGATGATCTTTTGGAATGAATTGCAGACCAACGCTTGCTTTTCCGTTTTCGAATTGCGCTACGTATTTCAGTCTAGAATCTTTAGCTAAAGCTTCTTTGTAAATGCCTTCAAAATGAGATGCGTGCTTGATTAACGATGCAAAGAAATCTTCGTTGTTTGTTGTTGCTAAACAATCTGCAGGCAAAAATGATTCATTTGCAATGGCGTCAATATCCATTTCGTAACCGCTTTCGCGAATTAAAATTAGGATTTTACGAGCAACGTCAATTCCGCTTAAGTCAATTTTTGGATCTGGTTCTGTGAAACCTTGAACTCCCGCTTCTTTTACCACGTCGTGGAAAGAGTTGTTTTCGTCAAAATTGTTGAAAATAAAGTTCAAACTTCCAGATAAAACGGCTTGAATTTTATGCACTTTATCGCCAGAAGCGATCAGATTTTTTACTGTATCAATAATTGGCAATCCCGCACCAACATTCGTTTCAAATAAAAACGGAGCGTTGTATTGGCGAGATAAGCTTTTTAATTTTTTATAGTTGTCGTAAGCAGAAGAACAAGCAATTTTATTACAAGTTACAACCGCAATACTTTCTTTTAAGAATTTCTCGTAAGCTTCAGAAACCGTTGCATTTGCAGTGATATCCACAAAAATACTGTTACGTAAATTCAGTTCTTTTGCCTTTTTGATAAATTCTTCAATGCTTGCTGGTTCGCCTTCTGCTAAAGCGGCATCCCAATTTTTTAAAGAAATTCCGTCTTCGTCAAAAATCATTTTTCTTGAATTAGACAAAGCAATTACACGAACATTAATCTTTAAATTATCTTTTAAGAACTTTCTTTGATTGTGAATCTGTTCAATGAATTTTTCGCCCACATTTCCAACTCCCATTACAAATAGGTTCAGCTGTTTGGTGTTTTCTTCGAAGAAGTTTTCGTGTAAAGTATTCAGCGCTTTTTTAACGTCTCTTTCGTTAATTACAGTCGAAATATTTCTTTCAGAAGCACCTTGCGCGATTGCACGAATGTTTACGTTGTTTTTTCCTAAAGTGCTGAACATCCTTCCGCTTAAACCTTGGTGATTTTTCATGTTTTCACCAACTAAAGCAATAATGCAAAGATCTTTTTCTACATAACAAGGATCGATTTTGTTTTGCGAAATTTCGATTTCAAAAGCCCTGTTAATTGCAGCTTCAGCATTATCAGCATCTGAATTCAAGATTCCGATACAAATTGAGTGCTCAGAAGAAGCCTGAGTAATAAAAATCACGTTGATTTTTTCCTGAGACAATACTTCAAATAATCTTCTAGAAGAACCCGCAACTCCAATCATTCCCGGACCTTCAAGAGTTAAAAGCGAAATATGATCAATATGGCTAATTCCTTTTACAACAGTATCTTTTGATGAAATCTGATTCGAAATTAAAGTTCCCTCAGCTTCTGGTTCAAAAGTATTTTTGATTAAAATCGGAATGTTTTTTCTTAAAACTGGCTGAATTGTTGGCGGATACAACACTTTTGCACCAAAATGCGATAATTCCATCGCTTCTTGATATGAAATAGTTGCAATTGGCTGCGCTTGTTTTACAATTTTAGGGTTTGCAGTAAACATTCCGTTTACATCAGTCCAGATTTCTAATTGTTCCGCATTGATTGCACCAGCGATAATTGCTGCAGTATAATCAGATCCGCCACGTCCTAAAGTTGAAGTGATTCCATCTAAAGTCTGCGCAATAAATCCAGGCAAAATGTTGATTCTTGATTGATTAGAAGCAAAATATTCTTGGATTAATTTATTCGAAACTTCGAAGTTAACTACAGCTTTCCCGAAGTTATTATCTGTTTTAATTAATTCGCGGCTGTCTTTGTAAACCGCATCTTTGCTGATTTGCTGATACGCTTGAGCGATGATGAAAGACGAAAGTAATTCTCCAAAACTTAAAATAGTATCGGCAGTTCTTGGAGATAATTCACCTAAAAGGAAACATCCGTCTAATAAAGTTTCTAAGTGATTTATGATTCTTTTTACATGACTTAAAAGACTGCTTTGTTCGCTTACGGGAATCAGTTCTTTAAGTGTGTCAAGGTGTTTTTTCTCGATTTCAGCAACAACATCTCTAAAGCTTTCGTCGTTTGCCGCTGCTTTTGCCGCTGCTGATTGCAATAGATCGGTTACTTTGCTTAATGCAGAAACTACAACAACTAATTGATCTTGTTTTGCTTTTTGGTTAACAATGTCGAGAACGAGTTTTATATTTTGAGCATTGGCTACCGAAGTTCCGCCAAATTTTAATACTTTCATTTTGTGATATTTTTTAATAAGGAGCAGAGATTTTGAGTGACAAAGGTTCAAAGATTATCAACTCTGAACTGAAACTTAAAACTGCGACTTTTTTTTCTTTGTAAATGTTTTTTATGTATCCATTAACTCTCTTCTTTCAAGAAAAAAGTATAGGTAACCTAGGATTATATGTAAAAATGTATACCCCTAAGGGGTAGTAGTTGTTGTAGTAGTAATAATGGTAGCAGCAATTGCAACTCCTGTTTGAGTTGTAATAATCGAAGATTGATATTTTATGCTGTTGTTTTTCATTATTTGATTTTTCAAAAGTACAGCTTTTTATAAGAGTTAAAAACTTAAAAAGCTTTTTTACGAATATTTTAATAATTCAAATCTCTATAAATCAATATTGAGTATTTGTTAAAATTGGATATGTTAAATTGATGTTTTGCTATATTTTGGACAGCGTTTTTTGAAGATTCAGCTCGTGCAAAAGATTGATGTTTAGCCCCAAAAGACATGAAAAATGGGTAAAAACGAAATATTTTGATTAGAAAAGCAATTAAATGTATGTTAAGAGTTTTTGTTGAAATTTTAATTATTGTGATAAAATGTTGCTTTTTAATATTGATTTGTTGAATTTTGGCGTTTAAAATTTACAATCATCATGAGAGAGATCCATTATATAAGTTCAGAAACGATTACTTTAGAAACATTACAAGAAATTTTAAGTCAGAATAAAATTCTTGAATTATCTGAAGAAGCAAAAGTAAATGTTCAGAAATGCCGTGATTATTTAGATAAAAAAATGGCATCGCATACGGCTCCGATTTACGGAATCAATACAGGTTTCGGATCTTTATATAGTGTAAAAATCTCTAATGAAAATTTATCTAAACTTCAAGAAAACTTAGTGAAATCGCACGCTTGCGGAACAGGGGAGGAAGTTCCTGCTGAGATTGTAAAGATGATGCTTCTGTTGAAAATCCAATCTTTAAGCTACGGTCATTCTGGAATTCAGTTGATCACATTACAGCGTTTGGTTGATTTTTATAATAATGATATTCTTCCGATAATTTATACTCAAGGTTCACTTGGAGCTTCTGGAGATTTAGCTCCTTTGGCACATTTGTCTTTACCATTAATTGGAGAAGGAATTGTGTTGTTTGAAGGAAAAAAAGTAGCTTCGGCAGAAGTTTTAAAACATTTTAATTGGGAACCAATCGTTTTACAGTCAAAAGAAGGTTTGGCTTTATTGAACGGAACTCAGTTTATGAGTGCTTACGGAGCTCACATTTTAATTAAAGCCTATAAATATTCGTATTTAGCAGACTTAATCGGAACCATTTCGCTAGAAGGTTTTGATGGAAGAATCGAGCCATTTAATGAATTGATACATTATATACGTCCGCATAAAGGACAAATCGTAACGGCACAGCGAATTACTGAATTCTTAGAAGGAAGCGAAATTATTGCTCAAGAAAAGAAACACGTTCAAGATCCGTATTCTTTCCGTTGTATGCCGCAGGTTCACGGAGCTTCAAAAGATGCAATTGATTATGTTAGAAAAGTACTCAAAACAGAAATCAATTCGGTAACTGATAATCCAAATATATTTATAGAAGCCGATCAGATTATTTCTGGAGGGAATTTCCACGGACAGCCTTTAGCGTTAGCTTTAGATTTTATGGCAATTGCTTTGGCTGAATTAGGAAGCATTTCAGAAAGAAGAACCTATCAGTTAATTTCTGGTTTGCGTAATCTTCCTGCATTTTTAGTAGATAATCCGGGATTAAATTCAGGATTTATGATTCCGCAATATACAGCAGCAAGTATTGCAAGTCAGAACAAACAATTGGCAACTCCAGCGAGTATCGATAGCATTGTTTCGAGCAACGGACAAGAAGATCACGTGAGCATGGGAGCAAACGGCGCTACAAAAGCCTTACGAATTTTAGATAATTTAGAGCGTATTTTGGCTATTGAATTATTAAATGCTTCACAAGCCATTGCCTACAGAGAGCCTCTAAAATCAAGCGATTTTATCGAAATGTTCTTAAACAGCTATAGAGAAGTAGTGCCTTTGGTAAAAGAAGACAGAATCTTACATAATGACATAGAAAACACTGTTTTATTCCTTTCGAGTTTTCAAATTGAAAACGATTTGTTAACAATGGCTTAACACTGGAACGTGTTATTGAAGGTAATTTTGCACTATCAAAAATAAAACAATGTCAATAAACAGTATTTTCCAATTTTTAGTGCCGAAAGACAAAAAATTCTTTCCACTTTTTGAAGAGGCTTCAAGCAATTTAATTGAATTAGCTTCTAACTTACACGAAGCTGTAAATTTACCATTAAAAGAAAGAGAGATCCTTTTTCAAAAAATTGACGAATTAGAACAAAAAGGAGAAGACATTACTCGTCAGACTAACTTAGAGTTAAGCAGAAACTTTATTACTCCGTTTGACAGAGAAGATATTCATACGTTAATTACTTCAATTGATAACGTTGCAGATTACCTTCACGGTGCATCTAGCCGTATGAGATTGTATCAAGTTGATAAGATTACAAAATCTATCAGAAAGATGACAGAAATCAACCTTGAAGCTTGTCAAAACATTGACAGTGCAGTAAAAGAGTTGAGAAACTTACAAAACTTTAAAGTTATTAAAGATGCTTGTGCTAGAATCAACAAACTAGAAAACAAATCTGATAACGTTTATAACAAAGCAGTTTTTGAAATTTTTGAAAACGAAACAGACGCTAAAAATATTATTAAATATAAAGAAGTGTTATCTGTTTTAGAATCAGCAACAGATAAATGTAAGAGTGTTGCGAACATACTAGAATCTATTTCTGTAAAACATTCTTAATTCAATTTTTCAATCTGAAGTTATAATCTTATGACTATACTTATATTAATTATAGTACTTGCCTTAATTTTTGATTACATCAATGGTTTTCATGATGCGGCAAATGCTATTGCGACTGTTGTTGCGACAAAGGTTTTGACACCTTTTCAGGCGGTAGTCTGGGCAGCATTTTTTAACTTTCTGGCGTATTGGGTTTTCGGATTTGGTGTTGCAGATACTGTTGCTAAAACAGCGCACACCATGGAGATTAACCTAGTTGTAATTTTGGCTGGAGTTATCGCTGCGATCTGCTGGAATTTATTGACTTGGTGGTTAGGAATTCCTTCCAGTTCTTCTCATACTCTTATCGGCGGTTTTGCTGGAGCTGCTGTGGCGCATGCTATTGCGGTTCACGGTTTCTCTGGTTATGTTGGAGAAGACGGAGCAACTCACTATTGGTATGAAATTGTAAGCTGGTACAAAGCAGGAAAAGATGGAGCAATGCCCTCGGGAGTTCTTATTATCATTGCATTTATCGTCTTAGCGCCCTTATTAGGAGCATTAGCTTCTTATTTAATTTCAATCTGGCTTTTAAATGCTTCTCGTAAAACTATCGGCCCTAAAATCTTTACTGCAGCTTTAATGATTGCTACTATTGTTTTTGTATACTACCAAATGGTGCCTTACGAAAAAATTGAAAAACCAAGATTTGATTCACATTTCTGGAGTGTTGCTTTTGAAGCTCATAATATTAAATGGTTCTTAGTAGCTTTTATTATCTTAACCGTAAGTGGTTTTTGTTTACTATTCAGCAGTTTAAATCTTCATCAAGCTGATGCTGCTTTAAAGAAAATGCAATTATTGTCTTCTGCGGCATTTAGTTTAGGTCACGGAGGAAACGATTCTCAAAAAGTAATGGGTATTATTGCTGCGGCTGTAGCGGTTTATATCAATACAAACCCAGGAGTTCACATGGATGCTTGGTTAGATGTGGTGCTTCCAAACGATGATACAGGTGTTAAAGGCGTAATGCCAAGCTGGATTCCGTTAGCTTGTTATTCTGCAATTGCTGCAGGAACTTTAAGCGGCGGATGGAAAATTGTGAAAACAATGGGTTCTAAAATCACAAAAGTAAGTTCGTTTGAAGGTGTTGCTGCTGAAACTGCAGGTGCTTTGACACTTTACTTTACAGAACACTTAAAAATTCCAGTAAGTACAACCCACACTATTACAGGTTCTATCATTGGAGTTGGATTAACAAAACGTGTTTCAGCCGTTAGATGGGGAGTTACAGTGAGTTTAATCTGGGCTTGGATCTTAACTATTCCAATTTCGGCTATTCTAGCAGGTTTGGTTTATTTCATTCTAAGCGTTTTTATGTAATTTGAGAAAATGAATTTTGTAAAGTGTGAAAAGTAAATCACATTTTGTTAATATAGAAAACCGATTTCAAATCTGAAATCGGTTTTTTTTGTTTTAATTTGTTTTAAAATAAAAGTATAAAAGCTTTTAGAGGCTATAGGAACAGCCAATTTTACAGACTTTTGTAGATAGTTTAATATTTTAATAAATGAAGAGAATAATTGTATTGGTTTTGTTGCTGATTGTAAAAACTAGTTTTGCTCAATTAAAAGAAAAAACGTTTAAATATGGTTTTGTCGATCAGACAGGAAAAGAAATCGTTCCTTGTAAATATGATGGTATTTCTGCATTTGAAAATGGTTTTGCGGTCGTACAATTAAAAGGTAAAAGTGGTGTGGTAGATAAAACCGGAAAAGAAGTTATTCGCTGTATTTATGATGAAATAATTAATAAGCCAAATTGGATTATAGTAAGCAATAAAAACGCCAAAGCTCAGTATTTGGTTAAATCTTCTGATGTTTTGCTAAATAAAAAATACGATGATGCAAAAACTTTATCACCTGAAATAACAGCTGTAAAACTGAATAATAAATGGGGTTTTATTGATGTGGTTGGAGAAGAAATAAACCCGAAATATGACGAAATAATTGACTTTGCAGATCGGTTTGCAGTTGTGAAATTAAATGGCAAATTTGGTATTGTAGATCAGATTGGAAAAGAGGTTTTTCCGCCAACTTATGATCACGTACAGAATTTTAAAGATGGTGTTGCAATAGTAGAATCTAATTCTAAATATGGAGTAATTAGTGAAGACGGAAAAATTGTAATTCCTGCGAAGTACGATATGAATTTTTATTTTAAAGATAATGTGTCAATTGTAAAACAGGAAAATAAATATGGTATCTTAGATAATGAAGGGAAGGAAATAGTGCCAATACAGTACGATTTCATGGTTTTGAATGATGATTTAATTCAAGTGAAATTAGGCGATAAATACGGACTGATTGATAAAAGTGGAAAAGAAATCACTTCTGTAAAATATGATTTGATTGAATCTTTTAAAGATGGAATAGCTGTAATAAAGTTGAATAGCCAATATGGTTTTATTGACAAAGAAGGAAAGGAAATCGTTACTCCGAAATACGAAAAAGCAGATGATTTTAAAGATGGTTTAGGAGCGGTTAGAATTCAAGTTGGGAAATAAACGAATCCGTAACGAGTAGTTGATTTTAATTCTTTAAAAATTAAAACTTTTGAAGATTTTTACGATTATGTCTGCGTTTGTAATGAGTCTGTTTTAATTGGTTTTGATCTTCAGAAATGATACTGATCGTTCCGTCAATTTCTAACATGGCCAGTTTTACATTTTTAAAAAATTCAATTCCGTGTTCTCTCATGGCTTCTTTAAGCTCTTCGTCAGAAATATCTAATCTGCTTAAAGCTTTAAAGTCTAATTTTCCGTCGTGAATTAATACTTCGGGTTTATCCAATAGTATATTGCTAAGAGTTTTGTACTTACGAGTCAGTTTTTTAATGACAAAATTTATTACAAACAACACCAAAGCGGCGACCAATCCGCCGATTAAACTTGTATCAGGGCCAACCATTGCATTTTGTACAGAGTTGCTGATTAATAAAATAAGGATAATATCAGCAGTGTTTAATTGAGAAAGTTCTTTTTTGCCGAATATTCGTAAAGCAATTGTCATGAAAAAATAAACGGCAACACTTCTAATGATTATATCTAAATAAGGAAAAGTCATATTTTTTATTTTAAAGTTAAATAAAAAAGCTTTTCCAAAGATTTAAACTTTGAAAAAGCTACTAAGTAAAAAATGCTTTTTTAACCAGCACATTTAACCCAAATATCTTTGGTGTGAATTACTTGCCAAACATTTTCTTTTTTTTCTAAGAATACTGATATTCCATAAGGTAATTCTTTTCGATAGCAATCAACTTCCATGTAGGCTTTTTTGTTGTCTTCAGAGAATATTGGAATCGATAATATGATATAATCTTCAGCTTTATCTATTTTTGATACTGGAATTATTCTTAGCTTTTTTGATATCTTTTGTGGTAATGTATATTTTAAAAAGCAGTTATTCTGTTCCACAAAATTTATTGAGTCTTTGATGTTGAATATTTTTTCTCCTTTCAGATTAGCGTTCAATAGCATTTGGATGTAAATTTCCGTATTTTGGAGAATGATTGGTAACCTCGGTGGAAGTTTTACAACTGATTGTTTTGTAGGTTTTGCGTATATGTCCTCAGTACTGATTTTAAGTTTCTTGAAACTGTTGCAAACTGCGTAAGAGTCTTTAGAATTCTCAATGCGGTTTAGTTTAATAAAAGTTTCTAGTATTTTATCAGTTTCAATCTTTCTAATCTTTTCATTAGAAGTGCAATCATTTTTACTGCATCCTGTTATAATTAAAATTAGAAAGATTGTGATTTTTTTCATTAATGGAATATTGAAAAAGACTAATCAATTATAATTTAAAATTCTTTTCAATAGCTCTAATCATTTCTCCAGCTACATCTTTGTTAGTTGCGCCTTCAATTCCTTCAAGACCTGGAGAAGAGTTTACTTCAAGCAATAATGGGCCTTTAGAAGAACGAATAATATCAACACCGGCAACTTTTAGATCCATTGCTTTTGCCGCTTTTATGGCGATCTTTTTCTCTTCAGGAGTAATTTTGATAACAGAAGCTGTTCCGCCAAGGTGAATGTTTGCTCTAAATTCGCCAGGCATTGCCTCACGCTGGATTGCAGCAACTACTTTTCCGTCAATCACAAAACAGCGAATGTCTTTTCCGTTGGCTTCTTTAATGAATTCTTGAACCAAAATGTTGGCATTTAAACTTTTGAAAGCATTGATAACACTTTCTGCAGCTTTTTTGGTTTCGGCCAAAACAACACCTTTTCCTTGTGTTCCTTCCAATAATTTTACAATTAAAGGAGAACCTCCAACCATTTTAATCAAATTGTCTGTATCAAGCGGAGAATTGGCAAATCCTGTAGTTGGAATGTCAATTCCGCTGTTCAATAATAATTGTAAAGAATATAATTTGTCTCGAGATTGAGTTATGGCTGTAGCTGAATTTAAAACAAATACCTTCAATGCTTCAAACTGGCGTGTTAGAGCGCAACCATAAAAAGTGATGCTCGGACGAATTCTTGGAATAATAGCATCAAATTCGTTTAGAATTTTTCCGCCTCTGTAATGAATCTCAGGTTTCTTGGCATCCAGTTTCATGTAGCATTCCTTGATGTTAAGGAAATGCATTTCATGACCGCGCATTTCGCCAGCTTCCATGATTCTTTTATTGCTATACAATTCAGGATTACTTGCCAAAAGACCAATTCTTAAACCCGTTTTTGCTTTTTCAGCGTTTTGGTATAATTCTTTTAAAGACTCTGCTGTTGGCTGTCCTAAAAGATATTTCTGTTCAGGATCAACTAAAACCCTTCCACTCATCGCTTCACGTCCTAAAAGCATTCTGAAACCCATAGAATCACGATTAGTCAAAGTCATTTCGATTGGCCATTTGGCATCACCAATTTTTAAGCTGGTTTGGATCACATAGCGATGTTCTCTAAAACCGCTTGAGCTTTTTACAATTCGCTTGTCGACCAAAGGAGCTTCACAATGAATAATGGTTTTGATATTATTCTGAATCGGATTAATGTCGAATTTAACCCAATTAGCATCATTTTTTATAAAAGGCGCTATGTTTAAAGCGTGCATTGCCGAAGTTTTGGCACCAGAATCTACACGAGCTTTAATTGTCGGGATTCCTAGTTCTGGAAATGAGCACCATTCTTCGCTGCCTAAAATGACTTTGTTTTGAAGCATATTTTGTTTTTTATTATAGAATTTAAATTCAAAAATAGCTATTTGCTTTTACTAAAGATAGTGATTTTTAATAAAAAAAATACCCGTTATGTTATGAAAACGTAACGGGCATATTATGAATGTTATAAATTTTGACTAATTTATTGATTGGTTGGCTCTTCAGCTTTATGAATTTCTACTGATAATTCTTGAGAATCATCTTTTAAGTCCATCATGATTTCATCACCAGAATGAATTTTTGAAGTGATGATTTCTTCTGCTAACAAATCTTCAACATATTTCTGAATTGCTCTTTTCAGCGGTCTCGCTCCAAATTGTTTGTCAAAACCTTTTTCGGCAATAAACGCTTTTGCTTTATCAGTTAAGCTTAATTTGTAGCCTAACTCTGCAATGCGAGAATATAGTTTTTTCAATTCGATTTCGATAATCAAATCGATATCAGCTTTTTCTAGCGCGTTGAATACAATTACGTCATCAATTCTGTTTAAGAACTCAGGAGCAAAAGTTTTCTTCAATGCATTTTCGATAATGCTTTTTGAATTTTCATCGGCTTGAGCTGTTCTTGCTGCAGTTCCGAATCCAACACCTTGTCCGAAATCTTTTAATTGACGTGCACCAACGTTAGATGTCATAATGATGATAGTGTTTTTAAAGTCAATTTTACGACCTAAACTATCTGTCAAATATCCATCATCTAAAACTTGAAGCATCATGTTGAATACATCTGGATGCGCTTTTTCGATCTCATCTAAAAGAACCACACAGTAAGGTTTTCTACGAACTTTCTCAGTCAATTGACCGCCTTCTTCGTACCCGACGTATCCTGGAGGCGCTCCAACTAAACGAGAAATCGCAAATTTCTCCATGTATTCACTCATATCGATACGAACTAAAGCATCTTCAGAATCAAATAATTCTTTTGCTAATACTTTTGCCAACTGTGTTTTACCAACTCCAGTCTGACCTAAGAAAATGAATGAACCAATTGGTTTGTTCGGATCTTTTAGTCCAGCTCTATTACGTTGGATAGAACGTGCAATTTTAAGAACGGCATCATTTTGACCAATTACTTTATTCTGAATCAATTCAGGCAATTGAGCTAATTTGTTGCTTTCTGTTTGTGCAATTCTGTTAACAGGAATTCCGGTCATCATAGAAACAACATCGGCTACATTGTCTTCTGTAACTTCAATTCTATTGTTTTTAGAATCTTCTTCCCATTGTTCTTGTGCTAAAGCAAGATCTTTTTCGATACGTTTTTCATCATCGCGAAGTTTGGCTGCTTCTTCATATTTTTGTTTTTTAACAACCATATTTTTCATTTCGCGAACTTCTTCCAGCTGACGCTCTAAATCCAAAATTTGTTTCGGAACATCAATGTTGGTAATATGTACGCGAGAACCAGCCTCATCCATTGCATCGATAGCTTTGTCTGGTAAGAAACGCTCAGACATATATCTGTTCGTCAACTTAACGCAGGCTTCAATAGCTTCTGGAGTATAAGTCACGTTGTGATGATCTTCGTATTTATCTTTTACGTTGTTCAAAATGGCAATTGTTTCTTCAACAGAAGTTGGTTCAACGATTACTTTTTGGAAACGTCTTTCTAAAGCGCCATCTTTCTCAATATATTGTCTGTACTCGTCAAGAGTAGTAGCACCAATACATTGGATTTCACCTCTAGCTAATGCAGGTTTGAACATGTTTGAAGCATCAAGTGAACCTGTTGCTCCACCAGCTCCTACAATAGTATGGATCTCGTCTATAAAAAGAATAATATCATCGTTTTTCTCAAGCTCGTTCATTACGGCTTTCATTCTTTCTTCAAATTGTCCTCTGTATTTAGTTCCGGCAACTAAGCTTGCAAGATCTAAAGTAACAACACGTTTATGGAAAAGAATACGAGATACTTTCTTTTGGATAATACGTAAAGCAAGTCCTTCTGCAATAGCAGATTTACCAACTCCAGGTTCTCCAATAAGAAGCGGATTGTTCTTTTTTCTACGGCTTAAAATTTGCGATACACGCTCAATTTCTTTTTCTCGTCCTACAACAGGGTCTAATTTTCCTTCTTCGGCCATTTCTGTTAAATCTCTCCCAAAATTATCTAAAACTGGAGTTTTAGATTTTTTGTTTGACTTATTGGCGGGATTGTTAAAGCTGCTTTCTTTTAGACTGTCATCTTGTCCTGAATCGTCATTGTACGATTCGTTTCTTGGCAAGTTTTCTAAGAATTCTTCTTCGTTTGGAGTCATATTTAAGTACTGTTCTTTAGCTACGTCATAATCTATTTTTAGTTTATTCAGCAGCTTGGTTGTTGGATCGTTTTCGTTTCTCAAGATACATAAAAGCAAATGTGCAGTGCTAATCGATGAACTTTGAAATACTTTTGCTTCAAGAAAAGTGGTCTTCAGGGCTCTTTCGGCCTGTCGGGTAAGATGAAGGTTTTTCTTTTCTGCATTTACTTCAACGCTCAGGTTGGCAGGGCTCAGTATTTCTACTTTTCTGCGTAAATGATCTAAATCGACAGCTAGGTTATTAAGTATATGAATAGCTTTTCCGTTACCATCTCTCAAAATACCTAGCATAAGATGTTCTGTACCAATAAAGTCGTGCCCTAGACGTAGAGCCTCTTCCTTACTGTACGTAATTACATCTTTTACTCTTGGTGAAAAATTATCATCCATAATATATAATTGGTATTGTAAATTTAGTGAATTACAGTTTTAAAAACAAAAACCGTACCCTTCGAAATCTCCTGTCAGCTAATAGACGAAAAAATAGACAATAAAAGCGTTAAAAAACGTTTAATTTATTAACTAAAAGCCAAAATAAAGTTGTTAATAAATCATTGAAATAAGTGTAAGGAAATAGCTGAAAAAATTTCAAAAAAACGTATCTTGGCACGCTTTGAAAACTAATATAATTATTTAATATAACAACTTATGTCTGAAGGAGAAAAGTTAATTCCTATTAACATAGAGGATGAAATGAAGTCAGCTTACATCGATTATTCGATGTCAGTAATTGTATCGAGAGCACTTCCTGATGTTAGAGATGGCTTGAAACCAGTGCATCGAAGAGTTCTTTACGGAATGTATGATTTAGGTGTAACATCGAGATCTGCCCACAAAAAGTCTGCGAGAATTGTAGGGGAGGTTCTGGGTAAGTACCACCCACACGGTGATACCTCTGTTTATGATGCAATGGTGCGTATGGCGCAGGAATGGAGTATGCGTTATTTATTAGTTGACGGACAGGGTAACTTTGGTTCTGTCGATGGAGACAGTCCTGCAGCAATGCGTTATACTGAGGCCAGAATGCGTAAAATTTCTGAAGAGATTATGGCCGATATCGAAAAAGAAACAGTTGATTTTCAATTGAACTTTGACGATACAATTTACGAACCGAAAGTAATGCCAACCAGAGTTCCTACTTTATTAGTAAACGGGGCAACAGGTATTGCGGTTGGTATGGCGACAAACATGCCGCCACACAATTTAACTGAAGTTATCAACGGTACATTAGCTTATCTTGACAATAATGATATTGAAGTTGATGAGTTAATGACTCATATTAAAGCTCCAGATTTTCCAACTGGAGGTATTATTTATGGATACGAAGGTGTTCGCGAAGCTTTTAAAACGGGGAGAGGGCGTATTGTAATGCGTGCTAAAGTTGGTTTTGAAGAAGTTGACGGAAGAGAGTGCATCATTGTTACTGAGATTCCATATCAAGTTAACAAAGCCGAAATGATCAAACGTACGGCTGATTTAGTTAACGAGAAAAAAATTGAAGGTATTGCAAATATCCGTGACGAGTCGGATAGAAGCGGTATGCGTATCGTTTATATCTTAAAACGGGATGCTACGCCAAACGTAGTTTTAAATACTTTATATAAATACACTCAATTACAATCTTCTTTCAGTGTAAATAATATTGCATTAGTAAAAGGACGTCCTCAATTGTTGAATCTGAAAGATATGATTCACTACTTTATTGAGCACCGTCACGATGTAGTAGTGAGAAGAACTCAATTCGAATTGCGTAAAGCAGAAGAAAGAGCGCATATCTTAGAAGGATTAATCATTGCTTCTGACAATATCGACGAAGTAATTGCGTTAATTAGAGGTTCTAAAAACACAGACGAAGCAAGAGAGAAATTAATTGAAAGATTTAAATTGTCAGATATTCAGGCTCGTGCAATTGTTGAGATGCGTTTGCGTCAGTTGACAGGTCTGGAGCAAGATAAATTAAGAGCTGAATTTGAAGAATTAATGAAGTTAATCGAGCACTTAAAAGCTTTATTAGCAGATGTTAATTTAAGAATTGACTTGATTAAAGAAGAGCTTACAGAAATTCGCGATAAATATGGTGACGATCGTCGTTCTCAAATCGAGTATTCTGGAGGTGATGTAAGTATTGAAGATTTAATTGCTGACGAAAACGTAGTTATTACCATTTCGCATGCAGGTTACATCAAACGTACCAACTTATCTGAGTACAAAACTCAAAATAGAGGTGGAGTTGGACAGAAGAGTGCTGGAACAAGAGATCAGGATTTCTTAGAGCATATGTTTGTGGCGACAAACCATCAATATATGATGTTCTTTACGCAAAAAGGAAAATGTTTCTGGATGCGTGTTTATGAAATTCCAGAAGGAAGCAAAACGGCAAAAGGTAGAGCAATTCAGAACTTGGTAAACATTGAAAGCGATGATAAAGTAAAAGCTTTCATTTGTACACAAGATTTAAAAGACAAAGATTATATCAATACACATAATCTTGTAATGGTAACGAAACAAGGTCAGGTGAAGAAAACTTCTTTAGAGAAATATTCTAAACCAAGAGCGAATGGAGTTGCTGCAATTACAATTAAAGAAGGAGATGAGTTAATTGGTGCTCAGTTGACAAACGGAGAAAGTCAAATTATCTTAGCAGTTAAATCTGGTAAATTGGTTCGTTTTGAAGAAACTAAAACACGTCCGATGGGAAGAACAGCTTCTGGAGTTCGTGGAATTACTTTAAAAGACGAAACTGATGAAGTAATCGGAATGGTTACAGTGGATAAAAATGATATTTCTACATCTCAAATCTTAGTGGTAACTGAAAACGGATACGGTAAACGTACTAAATTGGTTGACGACGATGGAGAAGATGTGTATAGAATTACAAACCGTGGAGGTAAAGGGGTTAAAACGCTTAACATCACGGAAAAAACTGGTAAACTGATTTCTATCAATGCGGTTACAGATGCAGACGATTTAATGATTATCAATAAGTCTGGGTTAACGATCAGAATGGCAATCGAAGATTTACGTGTTATGGGACGTGCTACTCAAGGTGTTAGATTAATTAACCTTAAAGGAAAAGATTCTATCGCTGCCGTTACAACAGTAATGAAAGATGATGCGGAAGAAGTAGAAGTGGATGAAGACGGAAACGTAATCACTGCAATCGAAAGAGTGAAGCCCGATATGGAAGTTCTTGAAGATGATGGAACTGTAGAAGAGGATGATGACTCTGATGATGAAGAAGTAGAAGATGAAGACGATTCAGAAACAGAAGACGAAGAGTCTGAAGAATAAGTAAAAACAAAAAAATTAAATACAAACAAATATCATTATGAAAAGTAAATATGTAATACTTGCATCAGCATTACTGATCTCTGTAGCTACGTTTGCTCAGAAAGATCAAATTAAAAATGCTGAAAAAGCATTAAAAGGCGGAGACGCACAAGGTGCTCTTGCACAATTGAAAGATGCAGAAAATTTAATTGCAAATGCAAAAGATACAGAACAAGCACAATATTATTTCGTTCAGGGAAATGCTTATTTAGAGTTGGCTAACAAAAAAGTTGAAGAAAGTAAAAACTTATCTGCTGCTGCTGAGAGCTATAAAAAATTAATTGAAGTTGAAAAAACTTCAGGAAAACAAAAATATTCAACTCAAGCTGCTGCATCAATTACTAGCATTAAAGGTTTATTGATTAACTCTGCAATTGCTGATACTCAATCAAACAAAAATGTTGAAGGAGCTAAGAAATTATACGATGCTTATGCTTTAGATAAGAAAGATACAATCAACTTGTACTATGCTGCTTCTACAGCTGTAAATGCACAAGATTTTGATCTTGCTTTGCCAATGTATGAAGAGTTGAAAAAACTAAACTATTCTGGAAAAGGAACAATGTATACAGCTGTAAACAAAGCTTCTGGAAATGATGATAGTTTTGCAAATGCTAAAGAAAGAGATATGGCTGTTAAATTAGGTACTCACGAAAAACCTAAAACAGAAGCAATTCCTTCTAAAAGAGGTGAAATCTACAAAAACTTAGCATTAATCTTAGTTCAAAAAGGACGTACAGAAGATGCTAAAAAAGCAATCGCTGATGCTAGAAAAGCAAATCCAGATGATACTTCTCTAATCTTAACAGAGGCTAATTTATATCTAGAGACTAAAGACTTTGATATGTACAAAAAATTAGTTGGTGAAGCTTTAGAGAAAGATCCAAACAATGCTGATTTAGTGTTCAATTTAGGAGTAATTAGTTCTGGTGCTAAAAATAATGCTGATGCAGAAAAATATTATTTAAGAGCTATCGAAATCAATCCTAATTACACAAATGCTTACTTAAACCTTGCGGCATTAAAGTTAGAAGCAGAGAAACCAATCATTGACGAAATGAACAAATTAGGTACTTCTGCTAAAGACATGAAACGTTACGATGTTTTAAAAGCACAAAGAGAAGCTGTTTTCAAAGGAGTTATTCCATACCTTAAAAAAGCGAACGAATTAGATCCTAAAAACGAAGATGTTTCTAAAACATTATTAGGAGTTTACAATGCTCTTGAAATGACTGCAGAAGCTAAAGCTTTAAAAGCAAAAATGTAATTATTAGCTTTAAAAAAAACATCCGCTTCGGCGGATGTTTTTTTTTTTTTATTTATCACTTTAGTTGATTAACTCAGCAGATAATGTGATAGTTGTGTTTAGCAATTTTGAAATCGGACAGATTTCTTTTGCTTTTGCCGCTGTTGAGGCAAATTGTTCAGCAGAAATTGAAGGAACTTTGCCTTTTAAATCCAAATGAATTAAAGTAATTGTTCCGTCTTCAAAAGTTACTGTAGCTTCTGTGGTTAAATCATCTGCAGTAAAACCAGCTTCATTCAGTAAAAAGCTTAATTGCATTGTAAAACAGCCAGAATGTGCCGCAGCAACTAGTTCTTCAGGATTTGTTCCCACGCCATCAGCAAATCTGGTTTTGAAAGACAGTTGAGCATTATCTAAAGTTGTACTTTGTGTACTAATAGTTCCTTTTCCTTCCATGCCAGTTCCTTTCCAGTTGGCGTGTGCTTTTCTTGTAAATTTCATAGTTTTCTTATTTAAAAATTAGTATTAAATGTTGTTTGTTTGATTGCCTAATAATAGATGTAACTCAAATATAATCAATATTTTGCAGAATAGTTTTATGAAATTTAATGGGAATGTTAAGTTTTAGGTTTTTGTTTAAAGTTAGATTGTGTTTTTTAAAGCAAAGAACGCTAAGGGTTTGCGCAAAGGTTGCATTTTTTTATTTTTATTTTCTTATAATAAAGTTCGAAAAGTTATCTCTGAACAAAGTTTTACGAACTTATATTTTAAATTAGATCTTTGCGGGCTCTGCATTAAAAAAAAAACACAAAAAAAAGTGTAACGATTTCTCATTACACTTTAATATTTTTAGAATTCATCTACAATTATTCTTGTCCCAAGTTTCGAAGTTGTTTCAATTTATCTTTCCATACTTCAAGACTTTCTTTGTGAATGGCGATGTTTTTGCGAACTTCCGTTACAATAGAATTTTCCTTTTTCGCATTTTTAGTATTGGTAAAGAATTGAATATTATTTTCTAATTGGAAAATTTCATTTTGCACTTCTTCAATCTTACGCATAATAAAGATCTTTTCATTGTCTAATTTACGCGTATCATTGCTGTCAGATAAAGAATCAAGACGATTTGCAAAGCGCATCATTTCAGATTCTTTTTTGCTTAAACTTAGTTTCTCAAAAAGAGCATCTAATATTTTATTGAATTTTCCTTCGATATGTCTTCTAGAAAAAGGAACTTTTCCAAATCCTTTCCAAGTCTCAATATGCGCTTTTATGGCGTCAAGATCTGTTTTGTGTTCTCCAGTCAATTGGAAAGCTCTCAATACATCCAAATAAGCTTTTTTATTGTCAAAAGCAGCAACTTCTTCGCTATTTTCCTCAGATTTGTGCTCTTTTAACTTATCGAAATAATGGTTGCAGGCATCTTTAAATTCTTTCCAGATTTTGTCTGAATATTTTTTAGGAACATGCCCAATTTGTTTCCATTCTTCCTGGATTTGTTTCATTACAGGAGTTGTAGCTTGAAAATCGGTGCTTTCCTGTAATTCTTTTGCTTTAGCAACAAGAGCCAGCTTTTTATTTAGATTATCGTTTTGATCTTTTTTAATGTCCTTGTAGAACGAATTCTTGAAAGCATTGAAATTTCTAACGGCAGTTTTAAATGCTGCCCAAGTTTCTTCATTTACTTCAGAAGGCACTTTTCCAGCTGCAAAAAAGTCATTTCTAAGCTCTTCTACTTTTTGAATTTGAACAAGCCATTGTGAATGAGAATTTACTTTTTCATTTCCAAGCGCTTCAATTTTAGCAATGATTTCTTTTTTAGCTTCAAGATTTTTTTGCTCATTTGCTCTTTGGCTTTCAAATAAAAGTTCTCTCTTGTCGTGTATTTTTTTTGTTAGTTCGCTAAACTGATTCCAGATAGCATCACGATGTTCTTTAGAAACCGGTCCGATTTCTTCTTTCCAGATTCGGTGTAAATCCTGTAATTCACGGAAAGATTTATTTACGTCAGCATCGTTTACCAATTCTTCAACGCGAGCTATAATTTTTTGTTTTAATTCTAAGTTGTGTTTAAAATCTAAATCTCTAGCCTCACGATCTAAATGAAGATAATCGTAGAAGTTTTCTACGTGAAAATGGTAATTATTCCAAACGTGATTGTATTTGTCTTTTGGAATAGGACCTGCATTTTTCCATCTTTCTCTTAATTCATTAAAATGTTTAAGAGTGTCTTTGATATTTTCTTGCGGATTGATTAATTCCTTTAATTCTTCAACAATAGCCAGACGATTGTCTAAATTGGTTTTTAAATTGGTCTGTAAATGTTTAAAATGAGCATTTCTTTTCTCTCTAAAAACATTATAATATTCGTCAAATTTTGATTTTAAAGGCAGATGATATTCAAATTCTTCATTAGGATCTGGATTAGAAGCTAAAAATTCTTCTTTTTTCTCCTCTATAAGATGATGATATTGTAACAAGAAAGCTTTTTTGATTTCTTCTATATGATCTTTTACAGACATTACTTTATCTGTATTAACCAATTTTTTAAGTTCATCAACAAGAGCATCTAGAGAAAACGTATTGTAATCTTGCATAGGAATGTCATGACGTTCCTTCAAAGTTTCGTCTTCGCTTTCAGCAGCATTTGAATTTGTAATGACATCCAATGCTTCTTGGTGAGCATTTTCTTGTTTTTCTAATTCATTATCAGTTTCTTCTTCCGAGGCTTCTGTCAAAGTCTCAGAATCTGATATTTCAATTGCTTCATTTGTTACAGAATCATTTATTTCGATTCCAGTTTTTCCGTCTGCTTCCTGCAGGTTATCATTCTTTTCTTCTAACATCTTAAAAATGTATAAGGTTTTTTATTTTAAACAGTGCGAAAGATAGTAAAGGTGTTTCTAAATACAAAATAAATCCTTTGTTTATACGCTAATTTGCGATGAAATTCTTATTGTTTAATTCAATTTAGCAGTATGATATATTAATTTTTGTGGTTTTAATTGATAAGATAGAAATAATGTTTTTTACGATTTTTCAATGAAAAAACAAATGAATCATAAAAAAGTGAAGCAAATTCAGCATTTGGCTTTAAATTAAAACAAAACCAAAAGGCCAACTTCTACGCCAAAATTATATGATTTTTCTCCGCCAAAAGCTACGCTGGGGTGTACATAAACTAAATTTGTTGGGGTTATTTTTCGACCAAACTCCATAAAAGCATTATTCTGGAAACCGTCTAGAACGTAATTGTATCTAAAAGCTACATCTGTAGCAATCCAATTTTTACCAAAAAACCATAATAAGTTGTTTTCTAACAGGGTTACGCTGACATCGCTTCGGTTGCTTGATCCTGCAAAACTTTGGGAATGTTCAACAGTCGCAAGCCATAAGAATTTCTTTTGATTGAAGTATTTTGCAAAAATACCTGCTGGAATTACTACCCATTTACCTGTGCCAAAACTTGGATCTACGGCAGAATTTGAAATGATACGAGTCCTAAGACCAATCCCGCTAGTTTTTTTAAAATAAGGGATAAAACTCAGTCCAGCACCTACATCACCAAGTCCAGTTTGGTTTATAGAATTGGAGTTGGTTGATATTAAAGGCAAATCAAACCTCAGATTCCAGGCTTTGTTGCCTATTGGCTGTAAAACACGCAAATTGGTAGTGTTATAAGAGCCATTCTTGGTGTCTAAATACTCATTGTATAATAAAATAGTCTGAAGAAAGTAATGATATCGAGGCTCAGCAAACGGACTATTGCTTCTGTCTATATCTTCGTCTTGGGCTGATGCAAGAACTGTAATAAGAAAAAAAATGCTAAAGTAAAGTAATTGTTTCTTCATAACTGTCTGCAAATGAGTAGACTAATTTACAAAAATTACTTTAACATTTTATTTTTTATTTGTTCCAGATTTTCCAAGCTTTTTCAGCCTGAAAAATAAGCATATCGTGTCCATTTTTAATTACAGCGCCTTTTTCTTTTGCTTTTCGTAAGAAAGTGGTTTCTGCAGGATTATAGATTAAATCGTAAGCAATATGTTTTTCTGTAAAAAACTCATAAGGCAAATTCGGACAAGCTTCAACATTCGGACTTGTTCCAACTGGCGTACAATTAATTATAATTTGAAAATTATCAAAAGTAGTAGCGTTTATCAAATCATAATCAATAATGTTTTCTTTTGCTTCTCTAGAAACAAAAGTGTACGGAATATCCAATTCGTCCAAAGCAAAAGCAACACCTTTAGAAGCGCCACCTGTTCCTAAAATTAGAGCTTTTTTATGATGAGGCTCCAATAATGGTTTTAAAGACTTTTTGAATCCGTAATAATCTGTGTTGTAACCTTTTAGTTTACCGCTTTTGGTAAATTTAATAGTATTCACGGCGCCAATTAGAGCGGCTTTTTTTGATAGTTTATCTAAGAAAGGAATAACTTGTTCTTTGTAAGGAATCGTAACATTTAATCCCTTTAAATCAGGATTGTTTTTAATTAATTCTGTGAAGTAATTAATCTCAGAAATGTCAAAATTCTCATAGCTGTTACCAGCAAAAACTTCATTATTAAATTTCTCTGTAAAATAACCTTTTGAAAAAGAGTAGCTTATGTTGCGTCCCAATAATCCAAAACGTCTTCTTAATAAAATATCAACCATTCTTATTTACGATGTTTTTCTATATAATTTTTTACTGTTTTTTTTGTCCAAACTACTGGAAACAAATCTTCTATCAAGATATAGTTGTCAAAGTTTAAACGTAAACCATTGCTTAAATGGAATTTAGCTTTTGTGTTGTCTTGAATCATAAAATATAATCCAGCCAAACGGTATTCGATTTCGTTTTCTTCAGGGAAATATTCTGTCGCTTGCAATAAAGTTTGGATAGCCGTTTCAAATTCTCCCAAAAACTGAAGAATATCGACCCAAAATAACCAAGTATCTAAAGCATAATCTCCAAATTCAACCGCTTTTCTGAAACCAAATTCAGCTTCTTCAAAAAAGTTCATCTGTTTGTTGATTGTAGCATATCTTTTCCAGTACAAACGATTTTGATTGTCAATCGCCAAAGCTTTATTCACAAAAAATAACGCTTTTTGATAGTTTTTCTGGCGAAGGTGAAAATCTGTTATTGCAATCCAGCCTTTGTCTAAAAGCGGATCTTCGTGAACAGTTTGGTTATAATATTGGATCGCTTTCGCTAAATTTCCAAGTTTTTCATAACATTTTCCAATTCGAAGCAATGCATACGAAGTCGCATCGTCCAATTCGATGGTTCTGTTATAGCTTTCAATTGCTTCATTGTATTTTTTCAGGCGCTCATAAGCTTTTGCTTTTTCCATAAAAGCACCTAAAAATTCATCATCAATCAGCGTTGCATAATCAAATGCACGAATTGCTGCTTCGTATTCTTTTACGCCATGATGCAAACGCCCAAGCTGATGCCATGCAATTTCGCTGTACGGATTTCTATTGATGTATTCGTTAAGATATACAATAGCTTCTTGGTTCTGATCTAAAAATTCAAAACAATACACTACGTTGTAGAGAGCAGATTGATCTTCTAAGTCTTCTTCAAGACATTTGATAAAACTGTCCTTGGCAAGCTCGAGATTATCCATAAAAAGATATTCCATTCCAATCAAATTATACACATCAGCATAATCGTCAGTATATTGAAGAGCAATTTTTAACAGTTCAACTGCTTTTTCGTGCTGATCTCTTTTGGAACAGATATTGGCTTTCTGGATATAGATTTCCTCGTTGTTAGGTTCAATTGCGTATAACTCATTCAAAAGCTTTTCAGCAATGTCGAGTTTGTCATCATAAACTAGCATTTCTACTTGTACTAATTTTAAGCCTGTAGATTTTGGATGCTGGTCTAATGCAAGTTTCAAGGCCTTTTTTGCTAAATTAGCCTTACCTATGTCTAAATAATGAAGAATTATTTCTTCGAATTCTTCAGAATCAAAAAAGAGTACTTTGTTGGTTTTTAACATCGACTCAAATTTGGATAGGGATAGGTTATAATCTTCTTCTTCGTTGCTTAATTGCATACTTCGTATATTTGAAATTAGCCTGTTATAAATTTAGGCAACCATATAATCGCTGTAAGGATAAGAAATTAATTGTTTTGAACAATTTAATTAACAATATATGGCGTTTTTTATTCTATTTTGGGAAGAAATCTCTTTTATTCTTAAGGGATTAGCTTCAGTTTTGTCATTTTTTTATTTCTATCGGAAGACTTTTTAGAAATAGAAATTGAGCTTTAATTTCTGTCTATTTTATTAAAAACAGCGCTCAAAATATTTTTTTATATTTAGTTGTTGTTCTTCTTCATTATTTCATCCATCACTTCTAAAATAATGGCGCAACCTTCTCTAATTTCGTCTTCAGAAATGGTCAAAGGAGGTGTTATTCTTATGGCGCATCCTTCAAATAAAAGCCAGAATAAAATAAGTCCTCTGTCTTGACAGGTTAAAATGACTTCGTTTGTAATGTCTGCCGATTCTGTCATAGCGGCAAGCATTAATCCTTTTCCTCTAACTTCTGTAATCAAAGGATGTACCAAAAGCGATCTAAAGAGTTTTTCCTTCTCTAGCGTTTCTGCCATTAAATTTGTTTCAGTTAATTCTTGCAAAGTAGCAAGACAAGCTGACGCAATGACAGGGTGGCCTCCAAAAGTGGTTATATGTCCTAGTTTTGGGTTTTCGGTTAAAAGATCCATTTTTTCGGCAGAAGCAGTAAAAGCGCCAACCGGCATCCCGCCGCCCATTCCTTTACCCATAACCACAATGTCTGGAACAACATCGTAATTTTGAAAACCAAAAAGTTTTCCAGTTCTTCCAAAACCTGGCTGAATTTCATCAACAATCATTAATGCTCCAACCTCATCACAGCGCTTACGAACCTTTTGAAGAAAATTGTTTTCTGGCTGAATAAAACCAGCGCCTCCTTGAATAGTTTCTAAAAGAATCGCGGCTGTTCGATTAGTTATCTTTTGTAAATCTTCTTCGTTATTGAAAGTGATAAAATCAACATCTGGCAATAAAGGTCTAAAAGCCTGTTTGCGTTCTTCAAATCCCATAACGCTCATAGAACCCATAGTGTTTCCGTGATAAGCGTTATGACAGGAAATAAGCTGGCTGCGTCCTGTAACGCGTTTGGCTAATTTTAAGGAACCTTCAATCGCTTCTGTACCAGAATTAACCAAATAGGTTTTATTTAAAGATTCTGGAAGCAGAGAGGCCATCATTTTGCAATATTGGACGGCTGGACTTTGAGAATATTCTCCGTAAACCATCACATGCGAATATTTGTCCAACTGATCTTTTATGGCTTGATTAACTCTTGGATGCTGATGTCCTAAAGTGCAAGCCGAAACTCCGGCAACAAAATCTAAGTATTTTTTATCGTTTGTATCGTAAATATATGAGCCAATGGCATGCGAAACTTCCATTCCGAGTGGGTAAGGAGAGGTTTGCGCTTGGTATTTTATAAAATCTGGATTCATTTTTTTAAGCTTCTAAGTTGCTGAGATGCTAAGATTCTGAGCTTCTATGTTTTTAACTGTAAACTGTGACTGCGACTGAAAACTTTTTTAGGTTCAAAGTAGCAAAGGTACTGAGGTTCTAAGGTTTTTGACTTTACGCTTAAGTTAACTTTGTAGTTTAAACAATTCCAAAGCACTGAAAACTGTAACTGAGACTAAAAACTACTTATTTTTAGCTTTCGTGTCTGTTTTAGGAGCAGAATTCTTCTTATCGTAATTCAAGGTTTCTTTTCTGACTTTTAACGGAACATTTTTACCTTTTTCTTCTTCGTCTTTTCCTTGTTTAATCAGTTTGTCATTTTCTTCGTTTTCTTCTGCGGTAAAAATATCGTCTTTCGATTTTATCCTCTCATCTCCACGCCATTTCATTCCTCGCAGTTTACGGGCATTTTCAGGAAGTTCATCTTCAGGAAAAATATCTCCGTCAACTTTATTGAAGAACGTAATCGTTTCAATAGCATTATTTTCCAAAATCATATTGATTTTACTGCTGACATTTTTATTGATTCCGATGAGTTCATGGGCATCGTTTCGCATGTAATAAATTACTTCGGTATTTTTGATGACATCAACATCATGAAGTTTTCCATCCCGAAATTTTCCAAATAAATTGAGTCCTTTGACTTGATTAAATCCTGTTCCGAGCGTATCCTTGGATAAAACGAAAGTGTTATTCAGAACTTTCAAAGAGTCAATTTTTCTTGTTTTATTATCGCCAATCAAATGCATTACATCTCCTGTAATCTGGTTGTCACCATTCCAAAGAATCGGATTTCCAATCAATTTTGTCAAGGCTATTTTAGAATCAGAATGTATTGAGTCGCATTTGCCGCTCATATCGGTTTTGTAGAAACGAACATTTTTATAAGCTCTCAAAATTCTTTCTCCTTCTTTTCCCGTAACCATTAATTTTTGTCCGTGAATGTAAACTGAGTCATTTTCAACCAGATTGACGGCAACAGCCCTTTTAGTTACAAACATCGAATCTTTCAGTTTGTAAAGCTCTGCATAATGGCCTTTTACGATTCCTTTATTGATAGAATCGGTAATTTTGACATTTCGTGTGGCCGAAGCAAATTCGGTATTTCGATTATAAAACAAACTATCGCCTTCTATACGCCTGTCATCGTATTTTATGTATGATTTTCGAAGAAAATGTGCTAAGTTTTTCTTGGTATCATAGAAACCTTTTTCGGTATAAATATAATTAGCCTTGCTCGTAATAGTGGAAGGGCCAAGAAGATAGGTATGTCCCGAATTGCTGTAATAATCCAAATGGTTTGATTTTATTACATACTTTGGATTTGTAATCGTAACTTCAGTCAGAAACTGAAATTTCTTTTCTTTCACAAAATACTTTCCAGATTTACTTACCAAAGTATTGTCTTTATTGACAATGGTTCCTTTGGTGTTGTAAAATGCTTCCTGAACATTTCTATCAAAATTAATAGTGTCGGTTTGCAAAGTAGCATCTGGTGAAGTTAAAACGGCATTTCCTGTAGCAAAGGCTTTTTTTGCATTACCGCTATATTCAGCATATTTACTATTCAGAAATAAGGTATCTCCCTGTACTAATTGTACATTTCCGAATGCTTTTAGATAATTCTCTTTTTGAAAAAAATAGGCTTTGTTGCAAGTCAATACTACACCATCATGGTTTACTTTTACATTTCCGGTAAGTAAAAGCGCATCTGGCACATTAACCTGATCCACATCAGAAAAGTCAGCATTCTCGATGACGATTGTTTTCGGGGTTTGTGCAGTTTTTTTGGCCTGCGCAGAAATAAATTGTACGCTAAGAAACAGACAATAGAATATGAAAAAGAGTGATTTCTTCAACTGATTAAATTTTTGTCAAATTTATAAAAAAGGTTAGAACCTGTGGTCGATATTAGGATTAATTTATAATAAGTCATTAACAGTCTAAAGTAGGATTTAAGTGCTATTTAATTTTTCAACAAAAACTCAAACTCTCACGTTGTAGTAGTTGTTTTTTAAACTGAAAACATTGTAAATTAGATAAATCGTTTTCGGAGTTTTAAAAAATGAGCTATTTTTAGAAAATTGTTTTGATGTTTTTTGAATCAGAACCAAAGAGATAAGTTAAGAATAGCCAAAATATGATAAGTAAAAAAATAATTGCAGCCGGAATAACATTGACGGTTCTATTTTCAGCCTGTAAAACAAAAGATTTAAAAATGAGCACAGCAAAGGAACAAACTGCAGCAGAAAAGAAAGTTGTGGTTTATCAAGTTTTTACTCGCCTTTTTGGAAATAAAAATACAAACAATAAACCATGGGGAACTATTGAGGAGAATGGTGTTGGAAAGTTTAATGATTTTACAGATAAAGCGCTCCAAGAAATAAAAGATTTGGGAGTAACCTATGTTTGGTACACAGGAGTTCCGCATCATGCTTTAGTGCGTGATTATACGGCGTACGGAATTTCAAATGATGATCCAGAAGTGGTAAAAGGCCGAGCAGGTTCTCCTTATGCCGTAAAAGATTATTACAATGTAAATCCAGATTTGGCTGTAAATCCTGCAAAACGATTAGATGAATTTGAGGCTTTAATCAAACGCACTCATAATGCAGATTTGAAAGTAATAATTGACATTGTTCCAAACCATATTGCAAGAAAATACGAAGGAAAATCGAACCCAGAAGGTGTGAAAAATTTTGGTGCAGATGATGATGTTACGGTTGAATACAAACGAGACAATAATTTCTATTACATTCCGCAGCAACATTTTGAAATTCCTGATGGAGACATTCCTTTAAACGGAGAAAAAAATCCGCTTATTGATGGGAAATTTGACGAAAATCCAGCAAAATGGACAGGCAATGGATCTCGTAAAATTAAGCCAGATCAAAATGACTGGTACGAAACCGTAAAAGTAAATTATGGTGTGCGCCCAGATGGGACTAAAGATTTTCCTGAACTTCCTGCTGGTTTTGACCAAAAAAACTATCAAGAACATTTCGCTTTTTGGCAAGATAAAGATGTTCCTGATTCTTGGAAAAAGTTCAGAGATATTGCTTTGTATTGGACGGCAAAAGGAGTGGACGGATTCCGTTACGATATGGCTGAAATGGTTCCTTACGAATTTTGGAGTTATATGAACTCTTCCATTAAAATGAAAAATCCCAACGCGTTTTTATTGGCCGAAGTGTATAACCCAAACGAATATCGCAATTATATCCGTTTAGGAAAGATGGATTATCTGTATGATAAAGTAGAAACTTATGATAAGCTGAAAGGTATTATTCGAGGAAAATCTTCGCCAGATGAATTGACAAAAATCCAAAACAATATGTCGGATATTGAACATCATATGCTTCATTTCCTAGATAATCATGACGAACAGCGTTTGGCAAGCCCAGAATTTGCAGGAACGCCAGAAAGAGGAAAGCCTTTAATGGTGGTTTCGGCAACAATCAGCACTTCGCCAACAATGATTTATTTTGGACAAGAAGTTGGAGAGGCAGGAAATGAAGATGCGGGTTTTGGAAAACGTTCCAGAACATCGATTTTTGATTATATCGGAGTTCCAAACCATCAGCGCTGGATGAATGGCGGTAAGTTTGATGGAGGACAGCTTTCTGAATCTGAAAAACAGCTTCGTGATTTTTACAAACGATTATTGAATTTTACAGTCAATAGCAGTGCTTTAATGGGAAGTTTCGAAGAAATTCAAACTGTAAACCGTCAAAATAATGAAAATTATGATGCTTTGCTATATTCTTACGCACGTTGGTCTGAAAGTCAAAAGCTAATTGTAGTTGCTAATTTCTCTTCTGAAAAAGAAAGCGAATTTGATTTAAAAGTGCCTTCATCACTTATTTCAAAATGGAATTTAAAAGATGGTGAATATCATTTAAAAGATCAGTTGTATCAAGATAAAACGTTTGTATTGAAAGTGCAATATGGGCAAGGAAAAGCTAAAATCTCAATTGAGCCATCAGAATCGTTGATTTTAGGAGTTGATGTCAAACCAATTGAAATACTATAAAAAGAAAACGTGTTTAGTATATTCTAGACACGTTTTTTTATTTTAAATCTTTTTTAGCAAGGAAAAAATCTCTTTTATTGAAAATGTTGCTCCGCAGACAAACTCGTCCGAAGCGCCATAATAAACCGTTAGTGTATCGCCATCAGGCTCAAGAATATGACCGTTTGTAAAAACGACATTTCCAAAGAAACCGCTTAACTCATAATTCGTTTTCGGAAACATAATCGGAGTTTCTGTTCTGGAAATTACTTTTGTAGGATCTTGCAAATCCAATAAAAAAGCACCTAGACAATATTGATGAAATTCGTTGGCTCCATGATAAATTTCGAGCCAGCCCAATTCTGTTTTTATAGGAGCCGCACCAGCGCCCACTCTTTTGCTGTCCCAATTTTCTTTTCTGGTTTTAATAATGCATTTATGATTTCCCCAATGAATCCCATCTGGAGAAGAGGCAATCCAAATGTAATTTCCGCCAATATCTACACTGCTTGGACGATGTAAGGCATAAAATAAACCATTTATTTTTTCTTCAAAAATAGCACAGTCTTTATTGTGGGGCGGAAATATCAATCCATGTTTTTGAAAATTCTTCCAATCCGTTGTGGTTCGCAAGCCAACTCCTACGCCGCTGGGAGAGACAGAAGTAAAAGTCAGATAGTATTTTCCTTCAATTAAGGAAACACGACAATCCTCAATTCCGAAAGTTTCCAGTATTCCTTCGCCAACCAAATGCGGATAATTTTCAGGCTCGTAAAACCGTTTTCCGTCTTCACTGCACAATAAACGAATATGCGATAAAGTGGTTAAATAATCGATTCCTTGATAGTTAATTACACGAGCGTCTATTGCAATAAGTTCTGGATGATCTTTTAGAATTTCAATAATTTGAATTGTTCCAACTTCCGTCAAAATTGGAAACGAAATACTATTTTCAATTTGTTTGGGTCTTTCAGCAACACGTACGGCAATCCAGATTTTATTTTGGAATTGAAAAACGCCAGGATTTAAGAGACAGGTAATTTCTAGACCTTCTCTGCTTGGCGGTATATCTGAAGGAGACAGCAAGGGGTTTTCTGTAAAACGATTGGCAATATCTTTCATGATCTTCATTTAAGTACCTAAAAGGTATAAAAAAAAGCTGATACTTAATTGTATCAGCTTCTTTTCTATACTTTTTTAACCTTCTTGAGAGCTTCAATGTAATATTCGTTCACTTTTTCCCAGTTAATATGATTGTAAAAAGCATCAATATAACTGCCTTTTCGGTTTTGATAATCTAAATAATAAGCATGTTCCCAAAGATCAATTCCCATAATTGGAGTTCCCGGAATCAAAGCGTTTTTCATTAATGGATTGTCTTGATTGTCTGTCGTAGTAATTTGCAATTTACCATATCGGTCCACAACCAGCCAAACCCATCCAGAGCCAAACTGCTTTTCTGACTGTGCTTTAAATTGATTTGTCAAATTATTAAAAGAACCGAACTCTTTATTAATAGAACCTGCAAGTGTATCTTTTGGTGTTTGTTCTTTCGGAGTTAGGATATTAAAATATAAAGTATGATTGTAATATCCGCCCGCATTTTGACGAAGTTTTAAATTAGTAAGAGGCATTTTTTTTAAAATGTCTTCAATAGGCATATTTTCAAACTCAGTCGAAACGATTTCTTTGTTAAAAGCGTTTGTATACGACAAATAGTGCTTAGAATAATGAGTTTCTAAAGTCAAGGTTCTAATGTCTGGCGCAAGAGCATCATAATTAAATGGCAATTTTGTCATTTCAAAAGAACCGGGGTCGGCTTTAACATCATTTGGTGAACCAATAGTTATTTTTTCTTCTTTTGTTGGAAGAGGAACTTCAACTACTTCAACCAGCTTATCTTCTTTACAGGAAAACAATAGTAAAAATGAAGCTAAAGTGCTGAAAAGAACAACGTTTTTCTTCATAATGTTTTTATTTTGATGTTAATGAATTGATGATTTCGATATAATTTTCTTTGGCTTCATCTACAGTCATATGGCTTATCTGCATCCAGGCATTAGTTTTAAAAGCATCTCGTAAATCAAAATTTTGAGATTGATTGTAAACTGCGGTCCCAAAAGTAGCCTGTTTGTAAAAAGCATAAAGTCTCAACTGCACATCTTGCGGCAGTGAAGACTGAGTCATTGTCATTGCAACTTCTACAGCTTTAGCAAAGCGAATATCTAAATCTTTATCAGCCATTTATGCCTTTGTAGCAATAATTGTTTTCCCGCCAATCGCTTTTTGATTTAACTCAACATTGATAGGCGTACCTAAAGGTAAAAATAAATCTACTCTTGAACCAAATTTAATAAAACCAGCATCAGTTCCCTGAACCACTTGCATTCCTTCTTTAGCGTAATTTACAATTCTACGAGCCAAAGCCCCAGCAATTTGTCTGTATAAAATAGCACCAAAAGTGTCGTTTTCGATCACTACGGTAGTTCTTTCGTTTTCTTCACTTGCTTTTGGATGCCACGCAACAAGGAATTTACCAGGGTGGTATTTGCTAAATTTAATAATCCCATCCATGGCGTAACGCGTTACGTGCACATTGATAGGCGACATAAAGATAGAAACCTGTAAACGTTTGTCTTTAAAATATTCTCCTTCATAAACTTCTTCTATAACCACCACTTTTCCGTCAACAGGAGCTAGGATGTGATCGCTGTTTCTAACTGCAATTCTTTTAGGATTTCTAAAGAATTGTAAAATAATGATCAGAATTACAAGTGCTGCAATTTGAACAAGCATTCTAAGCCAATTGATATCTATAAATCTTTCAGCAATTAAAAGTACAGCTACAGTAAATACAGTACCTAATAAAATGGACGGGCCTCCCTCTTTATGAAACATAATATAAAATTTGATAAAATAAAAATATAATTGGTGCTACAAATATAACACTATCTAATCGATCTAGAATACCTCCGTGACCAGGCATTATCGAACCGCTGTCTTTAATACCGGCAATTCGTTTAAATTTGGATTCTATCAAGTCGCCAATAGTTCCAAAAATGCTCACAATTAATGCGATAATGGTCCAGATTAAAATCGATTTACCACTAAATTCAGGCTTAGGCTGAATGTAGAGTTTAGAAATTAGAAAGCCAGCAAAAGCAGCGAAAACTACACCACCAAGAAAACCTTCAATTGTCTTTTTGGGAGAAACGCGTTCAAATAATTTGTGTTTTCCCATTGATTTTCCGACTAAATAAGCAAAAGTATCATTTGTCCAAATCAAAACAAATAAACCTAAAATAATCTTCGGATTATAATCGTTTGTTCCAAAAGAGATTTTTACAATGAAGACAAAAGGAAGCGTAATATATCCAAGCAGATATAAATATTTTGATGAAGTGCTTACTTTTTGAACAGAATCGTAAAACAAGAATATGATGCACTTTATAGAAACCACGATGGTAACTGCCAGAAGAATTAAATCCAGCTGTTTAATATTGGTTTCTAAACTGATATTAGAATTAAATGTATCGTTTATAAATGCAGTAGTCTGTTTGTTGTAGTTACTTACAAGGATAATTGCGGCATAAACTAAAGTTCCGAAGAGAATAGAAAATACTTTGTTCAAGTTAACGATATTAGAAAACTCGTATATCGTAATAATTAGGAAAACACCAAAAAGGGTAATGAAGCTTTCTGTAGAAAACAATATCGAAGTTAGTAATAAAGCGATATAAACAGCACCAGAAATGGTTCTCTTCAGTGTTTCGTTCATCTTAAAGATCTTCTAAAAGCAGTAAATAAAGGTTTTTTGCAACACTTCCGTATTGTGTAAAATCTTCGTCTTTCGCTTTTTCGAAATATTTTATTGTAGTGATATTAGTAGGTATGTCTCTTTCGTATTTGCGTTTTATTGCGCTCAATCCGTCACTTTTCATAGGAAGGATTTGGCTGGTAGTAGCTATGATAACAATGTTTGCAGGTAATTCGTTAGGTTTATTTTGTCTGATCTGTTTTGATGAAAATAAAATAGAACCTTCATCAGCAATAAGGTTTTCGCAACTTGCCAATAAAAATTTTGGTTTAGCAGGGGCAATGTAAAATAATTTATTTTCGTCTAATAGACCAAATAAAGCAGGTTCGTAACATAAAACTTCTTGTTCAAACCAATCGTTTTCTTCTAAAATGTTTTCAAACTGTTCAGAAACCTCTCCCATGTTTTCGCAGTATAAGAACTTACCTCCATTTTTTTTGAAATTGAAAATAAATTGCTCGTCCAAAGATAAATGACTGTTCTGCGCAGAAGTTCCTGCATATTCGCTTTCGTTCACTTCATCAGAAGCGGCTTCACTAGAGCCAAATATTTTTTTGAAAAAATTCATTTTTTATATGAAATGCTTTACATGTTAATTGAAAACGTTCAAAGATAAAAAAATCTTAATTCAAAAGGGTATTTTGAATTAAGATTTTGAAAAATATTATTTTGTATTTGGTAATTCGTTATGAAACTACCTCTTCTAAATTTTTGTCAAAAGTACGTTTTCCGAAGATGTTTTCTAAGTCATCTTTAAAGATTACCTCTTTTTCAATCAGAATATCAGCAAGTTGATTTAACTTGTCTTTGTTCTCTTCAAGTATCTGAATTGCTCTTTGGTATTGACCTTCGATTAAATCTGAAATTTCTTTGTCAATAATTTTTGCAGTTTCGTCAGAATATGGTTTAGAGAAATTGTATTCGCTTTGTCCAGATGAATCATAATACGTAACGTTTCCGATTTTATCATTTAATCCGTAAATAGTTACCATCGCACGAGCCTGACGCGTTACTTTTTCTAAGTCGCTTAAAGCACCTGTTGAAATTCTGTCGAAAGTTACTTTTTCAGCAGCTCTTCCTCCCATAGTAGCACACATTTCGTCTAACATTTGATCTGTTCTTACGATTTGTCTTTCTTCTGGCAAGTACCATGCAGCACCTAAACTTTGTCCACGAGGAACAATAGTTACTTTAATAAGTGGGGCAGCGTGTTCTAGCATCCAGCTTACAGTTGCGTGACCAGCTTCGTGAATAGCAATTGCTCTTTTCTCTTCAGGAGTAATGATTTTGTTTTTCTTTTCAAGACCACCAATGATTCTATCAACAGCATCAAGGAAATCTTGTCTGTCAACTGCAGCTTTATTATTACGAGCAGCAATAAGAGCAGCTTCGTTACAAACATTTGCAATATCAGCACCAGAAAAACCTGGAGTTTGTTTTGCTAAGAAATCTAAATCAAGACCTTCAACTTTTTTGATAGGAGCTAAGTGTACTTTAAAAATTTCAGCTCTTTCGCGAATGTCTGGTAAGTCAACAAAGATTTGTCTGTCAAAACGTCCAGCACGCATTAGAGCTTTGTCAAGAACATCAGCTCTGTTAGTTGCAGCCAAAACAATTACGTTAGAGTTTGTACCAAAACCATCCATTTCTGTCAATAATTGGTTCAAAGTGTTTTCTCTTTCGTCGTTTCCGCCAGACATATTGCTTTTTCCTCTTGCTCTACCAACAGCATCGATCTCATCGATGAAGATGATAGCAGGAGATTTTTCTTTAGCTTGTTTAAATAAGTCACGTACACGTGAAGCACCAACTCCTACAAACATTTCTACGAAATCTGAACCTGAAAGAGAGAAGAAAGGTACTTGTGCTTCACCAGCAACAGCTTTTGCTAATAAAGTTTTACCAGTTCCCGGAGGTCCTACAAGTAAAGCACCTTTTGGTATTTTACCTCCAAGATTAGTATATTTTTCTGGGTTTTTAAGGAATTCAACAATTTCTTGAATTTCTTCTTTAGCACCTTCTAAACCAGCAACATCTTTAAATGTAGTTTTGATATCTGTTTTTTCATCAAAAAGTTTAGCTTTAGATTTTCCGATATTGAAAATCTGTCCGCCACCTCCAGCGCCTCCGCCAGACATTTTACGCATAATAAAGATCCATACACCAACAATGATGATGATAGGAAGTAAGCTGATTAAAATATCGCTCCAGTTATTTTTTTGAAGGAAGTTGAAATCTTTCAATTTGCCCTCAGTAACTGCTTTTTCTAATTTAGTCTGAAAGATTTGATCGTTACCAATTTCCAAAGTATAGTGTGGACCTTTGTTTGGCTGTTTGAAAATATCTTCAGCAACTTTTTTGTTTGCCGGGTCTTTAAGAGCCGCAGCATTCAAATATACCTCAGCTTCTGCTTTATTGTAAACAATTACTTTTTCAATCTGGCCTTTTTCTAAAAGCGTGTTGAATTTAGAAGAAGTTAATTGAGCAGGTTCGCTTAAGCTTGATCCTCCTGTGGCAAAACTTATGAATAAAAAAACTAAAAGTATTGCGGTATATATTAACCAAGGACTTATTTTAAATTTATTCGGATTTGGATTATTATCTTTAGCCATTTAGTGAAAGTTTCTTTAGTATTTGTTCTCGATTGTAGTGATCTTGGCGTCGCCCCAAAGGCTTTCGATATTGTAATATTCGCGAATATGTTTCTGGAAAACGTGTACCACAATGTGTACATAGTCCATTAAAACCCATTCTGCATTATCGGTTCCTTCTACGTGCCAAGGTTTATCTTTTAAGTCTTTTGATACTGTTTTTTGAATTGAGTTTACAATGGCGTTAACTTGGGTGTTTGAGCTACCGTTGCAAATAACAAAATAGTCGCATACAGCTGTATCTATTTCTCTTAAGTCAAGAATATCGATATCATTTCCTTTTACTTCCTCAATCCCTTTGATTATGTTCGCCAGTAGAACATCATTATTAATAGTCTTTTTCGCCATGAATTATTTTATATGAATTTGTAAAGTTACCAAATTTTGTGATTATTTTTGAACCTTAACAAAATATTAAATTAAGATATTTAAATTATTTAATGAAACTAATCAAACTCGATGCCATAGATTCGACAAATGACTTCCTAAAGGCTTTGGCAAGTCAAGATGAACTGGAGAATTTTACAACGGTAACAGCTGAAAATCAGACAAAAGGCAAAGGACAAGTAGGGGGTGTATGGAAGACTCAGGCTGGTAAAAACTTAACTATGAGCGTTTTGATTAAAGATTTCCTCTTTAATAACGACGAAGTTTTCAATTTAAGTCTTGTTGTCTCTTTATCGGTTGCAGAGGTTTTAAAAACATTAAATATTCCTGATATTTGTATTAAATGGCCAAACGACATTCTGTCATACAATAAGAAATTGGTTGGCATATTAATCGAAAATACCTTAAAAAGCGATGGCAGAATTGTGTCAGTTGCCGGAATTGGAATCAATGTCAATCAAACCGATTTTGCTGAATTGCCAACTGCTTCTTCTATGGCGGCTATTGCTGGTAAATCTTTTGATAAAGAAGAATTGGCAGTTTTAATCGTCGAAAAACTAAAAGAGAAAATCCAATTGTGGAATACCTCGTCGCAGACTTTTTGGGATGATTATTTTAATTTTTTATTTAAAAAGGGAATTCCAACTGCATTTAGAGATAATAATAACCAAGACTTTATGGGAATCATTCAAGGAGTATCTCCAATAGGAAAACTACAGGTTTTGCTAGAAGATGATTCTGTTGCGGAGTTTGAGATTAAAGAGGTTAAAATGCTTTATTGAGAGTTGCAAAGTAACAGAGAAGCAAAGTGACAAAGGTTTTCTGTAGAGACACACTGCAGTGCGTCCAGTATATTATTTTAGAACAAAAAAACTTCGTGCCTTAGCGTCTTCGTGGCATTCAAAAAAAAAGCCCGATTTCATTAATCGGGCTTTCATTTATAATTCACAATTAATAATTTACCATTATTAAAGCTTGTTCATATTGTTTGCTAAAGTTTCAATAAACTTACTGATTGGACCTTTAACCATCATTGCCATCATAGCATTGAATTCTCCTTCAAAAAATAATTGAACAGCACTTTCTGAATCAGAAACAGTGTCAATGTTTGAAGTTAGTGTAAACGGAAGTTTATCACTTGCAGCACCCAAAACAATTTTGTTTGGAGCTACTTTATCTTTCATTTTTAATTTGATTTCCGGCATCCCTTTCAATCCAAAAATAAAAGCGTCTTCGCCAGTCACTTCAAATTTAGCGATATTGTCTGGCATTAATTTTTCGAAATTCTTTACGTCAGTCAGTTGATCAAATAGATCCTGAGCCGATTTCTGAACAGTAACTTTTGGACTTTCTAAGTTCATATTGTTTTTTGTTTGTTTTGTTTTTTACCGCAAAGTGCGCTAGGTTTTTTATGTTGCTTGACTTTATTTAAGTTCGCAAAGCTGAAACTTTAAATAAAATTTAAATTTTTTAATCCCGATAGCTATCGGGACAAATTCCAAAAGGAGCAAAGCGACTTTAAAATCTAAAATCTAAAATCTAAAATCTAAAATCTAAAATCTAAAATCTAAAATCTAAAATCTAAAATCTAAAATCTTACTCCTGTCCCCAAGTCGATGGGCTTACGCTCCATTCTTGAAGAGTAGATTGCTGATCTTCTGTGATATATTGTTTCTGAACTGCTAAATCTAATAGGTTTTCGTAGTTGCTTAAAGTGAATAAATCAACATTAGCTTCTTTGAAGTTTTCTTCGGCAACGCCAAAACCATAAGTAAACACAGCCGCCATACCTTTAATATTTGCACCTTCGCTTCTTAAAGCTTCAACAGCCATCAAACTGCTTTTTCCAGTACTAATTAAATCTTCAACAACCACAACATTTTGTCCTTTTTGTAAAAAACCTTCCACTTGGTTTTGTCTACCATGTTTTTTAGGTTCAGGACGCACATATACGAACGGAAGGCCTAAACTTTCGGCAACCAAAATTCCAACTCCAATGGCTCCAGTAGCAACACCAGCAATAACATCAGGTTTTCCAAATTGTTTTTCGATATTTTTAGCAAACTCATCACGAACATAGTTTCTGATGCTCGGAAATGAAAGAATTAACCTATTATCACAGTAAATAGGAGATTTCCAACCAGAAGCCCATGTAAAAGGATTTTCGGGATTCAATTTAATTGCATTTATTTGCAAAAGCAATTCGGCTGTTTTTTCGGCAGTATCTTTATTAAAAATCATAATACAAATGTATAAAGTTTTTGTAAACGACAAACCACTTTTTTTGACAAATGAAATCTCAAAGGAAACAGATTTCCAATTGTTCTTGTTGGAGAGTATTGATATCGAACAGCTTATTATAAAAATTTTTCAAAATAAAATTCAAAAAGCTATTCTATATCATCCCGACGAAAGTGAGATGATGAAAACTCTAAAAGCCAAAATTCCGGTAAATAAAGCGGGCGGAGGCTTTGTCTATAACAAAAAGGGCGAAGTCTTGTTTATCTTTAGAAACGGAAAATGGGATCTGCCAAAAGGCGGAATCGAGAAAGGGGAAGACATTGAAGCGACGGCTATGCGTGAGGTAGAGGAGGAGACAGGAGTAAACCAGCTTCGTATTACGAATAAACTTCAAAAAACCTACCATATCTTTAAACGCAACGGAAAATACAAACTTAAAATCACGCATTGGTTCGAAATGTTTTCTGATTTTGAAGGAACTCCACACGGACAATTAGAAGAAGGAATCGAAAAAGTAGCGTGGTTAAACCCAGAACAAATCAAAGAAGCGCTTAAAAACTCTTACGAAAACATTAAATTATTGTTTGAAGAAGAAAAAAAAGTTCCAGTAGATTTAAAGACAAAGAAAGAAAACTTAGAATCTTAAAAACTTAGAACCTTAGCATCTCAGAATCTTAGATTAGGACGTGCCACCAATAAAAAAAAGACCCAATCAACTTTGCGTTCATTGGGTCTTTTTTTTATTGCTGTCGGGCTATCCGCGCTACTTCGGTAGCTTGCTTCTATCCCTCACGCAGGAGAAATACTAACCTTTCAAATGTTTAATATAATTATCAAGCAAACTTTGAATTTGTACACTTGCAACAGGATTGGCAGAATGGACATTAAACTTCAAATCACTTAAATCTAATCCAGATTCGTAAACAAGCCATTTGGCACAAGCATAACCATCTTCTGCGATATTATCATTTTCGTCGAGCCCTAGATCATTGTCGAAACTAATTAATTCAGGAAGTCCTTTTTCTGAAATTGCTTTTTTGAAATCAAGAAAATTCCTGACAATAACGAAATCGTCATCGGTCAAGTTTTTGTAAACCATTTGAACATCTCGTAAATCGTCAAGAAAAAGTTTGTATGACATCTGTCTAAATTTTATTAATTTTAAGAATTGCCATTTAAACTGGTCAAAAGATTATGTTGGTTGAAAACAGCATTAATCACATTATAATTTTTTTCTGCTTTAACTTCATTTCCATTTACTGCTAATTCATACCCTTTTTGCGAAAGATAATTGATAAAAGCATTTTTATGATTTACAATGTCAAACGTCGAAATCAATTCTGGAAAAACAGTCAAAATTCTTGATAATTCCTCACTTTCGGTATTGTCAATTGCATCATCTTTAAGTGTAACAACCATTGTCCCTTGACCGTAATTTCCAAGATAATAACCGCTCAAATTAAACATTGTAGTAGCAACCATTCCAATAAGATGTAAATCATTTGGGACAGCGTCAAATTTTCCAACGCTTAATAAATCAATATTGTTTTCTTCTCCGTATTGCTTTAATGAAAGTGCTTGTTGCATAACAGATTTTGCATAACCTCCCGCTTTGTTGTCCCAAAGCCAAAGCCAAGTTTCTGACGAATGCGAAAACGAACCCAAAACCTGCATTGGAAAAGTAAGATCATCACCAAAAGTAATTTCTTCTGCGTCCATATTGACATTCCAAGAGAGTCCGCCTGTTACATTGTATAGATTTCTTTGTTTTTCTAAGGCAAGAGCGCCATATTTTTCTAAAAAATCATTTTCAGAAGTAAAACTGATCGTGTGATTATTTTGAATACTTGTTGAAGCTGTTTCTTCTTTCTTTTTGAAGAGATTATTAAATATTCCCATTTCTTTTGGCTTTTATTGTTACAAATAGTATTGTTTTCAAATATATGATTTAAAAAATAAGTAAGAAAATAATTAATAGTGTCTTTTACTGATATGTAGAAATTGAACTTATAAATTCATAGAATGTTAGATTGTGAATCGGATAGATTTAATCATTTTACTAATCAGAGAAAACGCATTTCTTAATTTTTAGCATTGATTTTAAAAATTAAATGCAAAAACTACTTTGAAATGAGGAAAGCCGTAATTATAATACAAACCGATTAAATAATTTTGGCAATGTTTATAACACATCGATTAATTACAATAAACCAAAACAGAAACATTTCTATAAATCTAACCTAATTAAAAATGCTAAAAAAAAGAAAATCTACTGTATCGTTTTGTAAATATGTGACTATGCTTGCATTATTTATTGCTGTCGGGTATTCATGTTCCAGTGATGAACCTGTAAATGAAGGACCAACCACTAGCAGTTCTAAAGAAATTACTGCATTCTCGTTTGTAGACCCTGCAGTAACAGGTACAATTAACGAAAAAGAACATACAATAACAGTTGTATTTCCTGCTGATGTTGACTTAACTAGTCTAGCAGCTACTTTTACAACGACAGGAGCTAAAGTTACTGTAGGTTCTGTTAAACAGATTAGTGGCACTACCAAAAATGATTTTAGTAAGGCGATCACATACACCGTTACTGCTGAAGACGGAAGTACACAAGACTATACTATTGCGCCTCCTAACTCAGCTGATGTGCTTGGTTTTACTTTTGAGGGAGATAACTCGCAGATATATTGGGAATTACCTGCGCTTAAAGAAGGAGAAAATGTTTTTTATAACGCTCCTGCTAATATTGAATTTATTACTGGATTCCCAATTTTGCCAGCTGGTGCAGAAATGACAGAAGGTGGGAATAATGAAGAAAGCGATTATAATTCAACAGGGTTTACTTTTACTATTACAGCCGCTGATGGTAAAACTAAAAAGACGTATACAATTAAAATACCAGCTTACGACAAGATTACAAATCCTTATGGTATTTATACTCCAGAACATCTTTGGATGCCAAATTCGTATCTTACTAGTAGTTTTAAACTGATGAATGATATTACAATGCCAGATGTAAATGGTACAGATTACGAAATTGGAGAAAATTACGCAAATCAAGGTTGGAATTCTATTGGGAATTTTAATACTTTCCAAGGAATTATAGATGGAGATGGTCACGTTGTTAAAAATTTGACGATTAAACGTGGAAGTGCAGAAGATATAGGATTTATTTCTGTATTAGGAGCCAAAGGCGTTGTTAAAAATCTTGGGCTTGTTTCAGTAAATATTACAGGTGGCGGGAATGTAGGCGCATTGGTAGGTAATAATCAAGGAGGGACAATATCGCATTGTTTTTCAACTGGAAAAGTTGTACTAACAGGTCTTTCGGTTCAAAAACATGTAGGTGGTTTAGTTGGAATTAACAATGATGAAAATGGAAGACCAAGTAAGCTTTCAAACAGCTATAGCACTGTTAATGTTGAAGCTGGGGGCGACTCGTTTGCTGGTGGTTTAGTAGGTTACAATTATCTTTGTATTCTAGAAAATTGTTATGCTACAGGCTCTCTAACAGGAGCCTATAAATATGGAGGAGCGCTTATAGGAAAGAATGCATGTGAAATCACTAATTGTTATGCTACAGGAAAAGTAGAAACAGGTGGTGGATTGGTTGGGTTTAATTTTAACTGGAGTTCTGCTCCGGATTGCTTTTGGGATATTCAAACTACAGGGCAATCAACCTCTGATGATGGTGGCAAAGCGGTTGGTAAAACAACTGCCGAAATGAAAACAGGAACTCCTTATAATAGTACTTGGACAAGTGCTAATTGGAAATTTACAAGCGGAAAATATCCTACTTTAGTGGGACTTGGCGGTCAATAAAAATATTACTATAAATTAAAAACCTCGTAAGACATTTGCTTACGAGGTTTTTTTTGTTACAGCATATCTTTGGCAACGAAAGTTGCTTTCATAGGATCTTTTTTAATTGCTGTCGGGCTCTCGTATCCGTGGTGGTGGATTGGCTCTATCCCTCATGCCAGCACTTAGGTTTCAAAAGTTCTTTTTGTTTTTAGTTAAAACTTTTTATTCGCTATCCTCGTTTTTAATTCCTTTAAGCAGTGCGTAAATTGCCATTGCATGTCCTTGCCCTAAGCTAAAATCATTTTTAAGCCAGTTTACAATATCTCCAGCTTTTACTTCGGCTTTTAATTCTCCGTTTGCAGTAAATCCTTTTTGTTCAGCTAAAGTTCTAAACTCAGCTGGACCATTTCCTGTTTTTTCTTTGATTGTTTTTAGGTATCCCTGAAATGACATAAAATATAAGTTAGAAGTTAAGTGAAACGAAAATACAAATTAAAAGTAGGATTAGTATTCGGTTTTTTAATTTATTTAGTTCAACTTAAATAAAACAACGATATAAATCATAGGGTTATTTGATATAATTTACTTGACCTTTTTATAAATTTTGTACAGAAAGTAAAATATTGCTATCGCAAAAAGCAAACAAAAAAATTGCCAAGCCATCAACGTATAATCGTAATCTTTTATAACTGCATTCATAATGTCTAAAGTTTCTGTTTTTACGGTTAAAAAAATAAAGTTAAGGTGCTTTAAATGACTTTTTTATTAATTATCAAAAAAGATATTTTAGAGAGCAAATTAAGACTTTTTTTTAAATCTAATTTAAGTTTTTCAAAGTTTAAAACTTTGAAAAAGTTCTGTGGTTCAGGTTTAAAATTGCCAATATTAAAAAAAAACATTCCGTTAGGAATGTCTCATTGGTAGAAAACGAAATATTGAATTATAGTTATACGTTCCGTAGGAACGTTTGATTGGTAATGTAGGTGTGTTATTTTCGTATAACAGGTGTCCCTACAGGACACAATGCGAAACAATATTTTTTTCTACCGACAAGATATTCCTAACGGAATATTAATCATTACAATTGATGAAAATAATCCGATACAATTCGATCCGCTAGAAATGTCTGGTTGGTAAGAATTAAATTTGAATTATGTTTTTCCATTCCGTAGGAACGTTTGATTCACGATTTGAATGCTCGTTTTAAAGGAATATTAAACATTAAAAAGAAAACTTACCATCAGAGAATCTCAGAAACTTAAAACTTATTTAATTTCATGTCTCAAAAATCGTACTTTTGTTTAATAAGCAATACATTACAATTATGAGCACACTATCAAAACCAAGCCATATAGGAAGAAAAATAAGCCGAATTCGTGAACTTCGTGACATGAAGCAAGAAGCTTTGGCTCAGGCTTTAGGACTAAGCCAACAGGCAGTTTCTAATATAGAAAACAGTGAAAATGTTGATGACGAAAGACTTGCTGATGTTGCAAAAGCTTTGGGAGTAACTGTAGAAGCAATAAAGAATTTTTCGGAAGAAAGTGTGTTCAATTATTTTAATACTTTTACTGATCAAAGCGCGGGAACTTTTAACAATAATTGTACTTTCAATCCGCTAGATAAATTAATTGAAGCTTACGAAGAAAATAAAAAGCTTTACGAACGTTTGGTTCAAGCTGAAAAAGATAAAGTGGAGTATTTAGAAAAAATATTGAAGGATAAATAAGTTTTTTGTTCTTTTCGAGATTAAAAAAGAAGCCTAATGTTTTTTATTAGGCTTATACGTTACTTGAGTTATTGTTTTATTTACCTCTTGCAATTTCTACTTGTAAATCTACCCAATCCCAAAATCTATACTCATTATATTCATCCATTTCATCTATAATTTCTTTTCTCATCTTCAGAGCTTCAGCTAAATTGTCATAATAATGGACATTGAATTCTTTTAAATCTGGATGTAGTTTTTTTAGATCTGCAGGATCACTAAATTCATTTTTATTATTTGTTACAAATAACAAATCTGTGGCAATTTGATTATTTTCAATAACATATTCGATACCTCCAAAATAAATTAATGCATCTGCCATATTATTTTTGCTATTATGGAAAGGAGCTTTTTTATTTAATGCTCTATTAGCCATTTCTAGTTTTAACTTATCATTAATTGAATATTTAGTTGAATTTTTTAACAAATTTTCAACTCTATCAATATAAGCTAAGGCTAATTTTTCTTGCTCTTTTTCAAGTGTAGAATATTTTTCAAGTATATTTTTTAATGTTTCTTTTTCTGCGTTATTTAAAAAATCTCCAATTTTTAATGCTGATTTTGCATGAGTTCTAAAACTTAAAGTTACTTCGTTAACAATTTTTGATTTATTTCTGTTCCATTCTTCAATTAAAATATCGCATGTTATAATAACTGTAATTTTATTCTTTATTTGACTTTCTAGTTCATCAAGAACCTCACTAAATTTTGGTTTTGATAAATCCATCCATGCACAAGTATCTAATATTATTTTTGCCATTTTGTAATTGATTTTAATATATTATTGCCGTACTAATTAGAAATATTTTCATTACGAATGTGCACATTCTATTCTTCGGGTTCATTTGGATCAGAAACTATATTTTTATTTATAGGCTTACGCCCAATAGTTATGATTTTTTCTTTAAGTTCAGGAAACGTTTCTAATGCTTTTTTGAATTGATCTGAACTAATCAATTCATGCCAAGGACTACCATAATGTTCTTTTTCCATTACTCTAAGAGGTGCTTCTTCTAATCTATCTAGTGCAGAACTAAACAATCTTTTCTCCATATCAGGGTCGATTCTAGATGCTTCTTTTCTGTAGCCTTCGTACGCTTTTGCTACTGATGCTTTAAAAGCATAATCTTCTGATAATTTAAATCTTTGTCCAATTTGTTTTGTGGCAATCCATGCAAACCAAATGGGTGCTCCAAAACTTAATATTGATAGAAAAATTTGAAGCCAGATATGTTGGATGTTTTGCTCAGAAATAATTGCTGCATTTAAAATTTTAAATCTTTCAGCCCCTATTGAAATACCAAAGCCTAAAGCAATCATCAAACCAACGACCCAACCCCACATAGAGTAAGAAAGTTTATTCGCTCTTTGATCAAATGCTGCTGCTAAACCCTTTGTTGTGGTAATTCTATAAGCTTCTTCACATTGCGAAACTAATTTGTCTGTTTCTTCTTTTTTTAAAGCAATTAATTTGGCACTATTTTCTATTTGCTTTTGATAACTATCAATTTTTCCAAACAATTCTGCAGCATCGGTAGAAAATTTGTCTACTTTATTTCTAGCTTCTTTTAAATTTTCTAAATCTGTTGGTAAATTTTCTGCAGCTTCTGTAGCTTTTTGGATTAAATCAATTTGAGACTTCAAATCATCTTTGTCTGGTATTAATGATGTTAATTCAGATTGAATAGCACGCAACCTACGAGATAAGTCTTTAGGTAAAGCTTTTGTTTCTTGCATCACTTCCCAATTAAATAGAGGTTCTAGAACGCTATCAATCCATTTAATTAATGAAAAATAGGTTGGAGCAGCATCTTTGCCGTTACCATTAAATAGATAAGGAAGAGTTTGAGCTTTGAAAACATCAATTCGCGAAGGAATATCTTCAATAATATCTTCAAGATCTTTCTCTATTTCTAAAATTTGTGTTTTTTTAATTTTATCAGATATGTTTGTTGCTAATTCTGCTAAATCCCACCGTGTTAATGGAGGACAATTCCATCCCCAAATTTCAGCCATAGTTTGATCTCCACTATACGCAGCAGTTATTGCGGTTGATAAATCATCTAAAGCTTTTGTAATGTTAATTAATGTTTGATGCATAAAATATGATTTCTTTGGTTAATTAGTTGAATTATATTTTAAAATTTTTCAGATTTTTTTTATCGAGTAAATGTAAAATGAAATGTAAAAGAAATAATACGGAAAACCGTAATGTTAAAAATTTAGTGCTTCTAAAAAGTTTTTTAAGGGTTTTATTGCAAACGATAAACAGGATATTGCATATGCGCCTTTTCATAATAAACAGAATGCTTGTAAATCCAATCTAATTGCGCTTGGGAGTTTTTAGCAAATTCGCGGTCGTTTTGTTTTTTAGCTTCTAATTCTGCTTTCAAAGATGGGTTTTCTTTTAAAAGCTGTGCAGCAGTATCTTCAAAAATATATTCTGAGTAATGTTCTTTTTGCTGTAAAATTGGGTCGAAGAAATTCCAATTAAAGAACGAATCAACACTTTCTGGTTCAAAAGCCTCTAGAAGATATTTTACGCCTTTTTGGTTGGTTGGAACTAGATAATCTCCTTTGGCGAAAGCCATTTTAACCATTTTAGAAGTTACGGTTGTATTTCGGTGTATGTAATGTCCTTCGTAAGCAGACGGAACGGTTTTAAAATCGGCAATTCTGTAGCTTTCTACTTCTATAATCGTATCGTTTTTAATTGGTTTAAACGAAATATTATTGTTTTTCAAAAGGTCAATAATATTCCAATAGCCTCTCGGAACAATATAAGCCGTCGGAATCACGACTTCTTTAACCGATTTAAATTCTTTGATGTACGGGACGTCTTTTTTGTACGGTTTTGTTCTATCATAGTACAAACGATTTCCTGTTGTAGCGTCGCTTTTTTTGTAGCCTGCTTCGTAACCTAAAAACGAAAAAGTGGTTGCTTTTGTGCTGTCCAATTCCCATTTTAAAGTGTATGATTTTTTAGGCTGATATTGCTCTAAGTTTTTTACTCTCAATTCTTTTATCTTTAGATAATTGGCATCGGTAAAGTCCAAAGTCGATTTCATGTATTCGTAGGTCATTTTTACACGTTCGGCATATTTTTTTAGCATATGCGTTTCGACCACAAAACCAATTGTATTAAATAGGGAAGTGTAACCCGTTGTATATCGTGGACTATCCACAAATTGCCCGAAACCTTTGTCTGGCGTATCTTTAAACGAATCGACATAAGGCGTGGTTTCGATTTTTTTTTTCTGAAGATCTTTTACCAAAGCCGGCATCATTTCGTTATTCATAAAATCGCCCAAAACTGTTCCCAGTTTGTTGTGCTGAGTCATAATGTACGTTAGTTTGTATTGATAATCAGAACCGTTGCTTACGTGATTATCGATAAAAACATCAGCATTAATTTTCTGGAAAATCTCCACGAAACTTTTAGTGTTTCTGGTATCCGATTTCATTAAATCACGGTTCAGATCGTAGTTTCTTGCATTTCCTCTAAAACCATAAATTTCCGGTCCGTCTTGATTGGCGCGTGTTGTCGAATTTCGGTTTAAAGCACCGCCAATATTATAAACAGGAATGGTAACCAAAACGGTATTTTTCGGCGCTTTCATTTTTCCTGTTGCCAAATCTCTGTAGAATTGCATTGTGGCATCGATTCCGTCAGGTTCTCCCGCGTGGATTCCGTTATTTACAAACAAAACAGCTTTGGTTTTCTGAATTTTATCGAAATCAAATTCTTTGTCAGGATTAAAAGTAATCATGTGTAAAGGTTCGCCAGAATCAGTCAATCCCATTTCTTTCATTTGAATCGTTGGAAAATCATTAGCAAGCATCTTCCAGTAAGCGATAGTTTCCTGATAAGAAGCCGATTGATTTCCGTTTCCTTTCTCAAAAAACGTATCGTATTTTTTATTGTTTTGTGCAGAAATAGTTAGTGTAAGAAGTGAAAAGAGAAATGTAAAAAGTTTCATGGTTTTGGGTTTAATAGGAATCAAATATAGGATTTTTGTTTCAAGTTTCAGGTTTCAAGTTGATATGCTTTTGGGTTAATGGTTTCACGCAGATTTTCCAGATTTTAGCAGATTTATTTGATTTTTATGCTAGAGAAATCTGTTTAAATCTGCCTAAATCTTTTTTAAATCTGCGTGAAACAAAACTTTTACATTAACTAACATGAAACCTGAAACAAGAAAAACTTGAAACAACTTTTTTCCCTACTTTTGCAGCATGAAAAAACACCATTCCAACGATATACTTTCGAATTTAGGGATTCAGAACCTCAACGAAATGCAGGAAACTGCTCATGACGTTATTCTGAACGATAACAACGTTTTATTGCTTTCTCCAACAGGATCTGGAAAAACATTAGCGTTTTTACTGCCAGTTTTAGAATTATTACAGCCTGAGATTTTATCGGTTCAATGTTTGATTTTGGTTCCGTCACGCGAATTAGGGCTTCAGATCGAGCAGGTTTGGAAGAAAATGGGAACGCAGTACAAAGTTAATATTTGTTACGGCGGACATTCGATTGAAACGGAAATGAAAAACTTAAGCAATCCGCCAGCGGTTTTAATTGGAACACCTGGAAGAATTGCAGATCATATTGATAGAGAAACTTTTAGAACAGATAAAATCCAGACTTTAATTTTAGATGAGTTTGATAAATCGCTTCAATTAGGGTTTCACGAACAAATGTCTTTTATCATTGGCAGATTGCCGAAAGTCAATAAAAGAGTTTTGGTTTCGGCAACTTCAGATATTGAAATTCCGAAATATACGCGTGTGGTAAATCCGACGGTTTTAGATTTTATTCCAGAAGAAGAGGAAAAGACGAATCTTTCTATGAAAATGGTGATTTCGCCAGCAAAAGATAAATTGCAGAGTTTATTCAATTTGATTTGTTCTTTAAAATCTGAATCGGCTATTATTTTCTGTAATCATCGTGATGCAGCAGAACGCATTAGCGACACTTTAAACGAAAAAGGAATCTATTCGGTGTACTATCATGGCGGAATGGATCAGGAAGAGCGTGAGAGGGCTCTAATTCAGTTCAGAAACGGAAGTGTGACGTATTTGGTTACGACAGATTTGGCTGCTAGAGGTTTGGATATTCCTGAAATGAAACATGTTATTCATTATCATTTGCCGCTAAAAGAAGACGAGTTTACACACCGTAACGGACGTACAGCGCGTATGCAAGCAACGGGAACGGCTTATGTTATCATTCACGAAAGTGAAAAACAATTGGATTATATTGATTACGAAATGGAGGTCTTTGATGTGGAAGGAAAAGTTTCGCTTCCAAGTCCGCCTAAATTTCAAACTATTTACATCAGTGGAGGAAAGAAAACAAAACTGAACAAATTTGATATTGTCGGTTTCTTTTCTCAAAAGGGAAAACTAGAAAAAGACGATTTAGGCTTAATTGAAGTAAAAGATTTTGTTTCGTTTGCAGCTGTAAAATACAATAAAGTAAAAGATCTTTTGAAAAATATTAAAGATGAAAAAATGAAAGGCAAGAAGTTTAAAATCGAAGTTGCCCGCAATGTCATCAAGAAAGAAGAAGACGAGAAGAAAGGGAAGTACTGATTCTAGATAATGAGAGGAAAGATGAAAGAATCAAGATTTTAAAGATCGTGAATCGAGAAGCAAGACATTAGATGTAAAGATTGGAATTTGAAATTTTTTATTTGAAGTTTATTTATTTGTATTTCAGTGAATTAAGGATGCGTAATTAAGTTTTACAATTTTATCTTAAAAAAATAATGATTTGATAGGTGTTTTTTCAATAATTCTATGTTTTTTTGCTACAGTAAAATTGTAACCCCAAATTCAGTATGAAAAACATTATTACCCTTGCAGCTATGTTATTTAGCTTTGTTTCGTTTGCACAAGTAAAGGTTCTTGAAACTGTTCCTGTTGAGAAATTAGGGAAAGTAAATAACAATTACATCCAAAAAATTGGAGATGAGTACACGGTGTATTACACAATTATCCAAAGCGATGAGGATTCTTCTAACTTAAGAAAGTTCTCATTCAAAAACATCGATAATGCATACAACAATCTTTATAACATTATCGTAGGAGGATTTACTGCAACGCCTTTGTATGATATCAAATTAGAATTGCCAAACAATTACATTTGGTTGCACTACACAGGAAACGTAGTTCCAGACAAAGCAACTGTACAATTTATGGTTTCTAGCAAAGAAAGAGATGCTGATACAAATAACGTTTCTGAGCCTTTCGTAAAAGATCAAATCAATAAATTATTCCAAAAGTAATTTTCTGCGAGAAATAAATATTAAAAAGCCCGTTCTGCCTTACGAACGGGCTTTTTTTATGTTTTAAGTTTCAAGTTTGATAAACTTTATCTTTAATTTTATCGCAATCCCAATAGCTATCGGGAGCCAAGTTTTTTATTTATGGAATCTTTTAAAAAGCGCAAAGTTCGCAAAGCTTTGTGGATAAAACTTTGCGAACTTTGCGTAAATCATTGTGTGCTTTGCGGTTAAATTGTTAGTGTTCAAAAAAAAACTTAGAATCTTAGCATCTCAGAACCTTAGCAACTTAAAAAAAATTAAATCTTCTTAACGTATTGCGTAATAATCACAATCTGCTGTCCGTCAACTTTTCCTTCAATGTATTCAGCGTTTTCGTGATCTAAACGAATGTTTCTCACAGCAGTTCCTTGTTTGGCAACCATGCTTGATCCTTTTACTTTAAGATCTTTGATTAAAACTACAGAATCTCCGTGCTGTAAAATCACTCCATTACTGTCTTTGTGAACTAATTTATTTTCGTCATCTTCGCCTTCTCCTGTTGCTTTTGCCCATTCTAGCGTTTCGTCGTCTAGGTACATCATGTCAAGCAATTCTTGTGGCCATCCTGCAGCGCGCATACGGCTAAGCATTCTCCAAGCTACAACTTGAACAGGAATATTTTCGTTCCACATGCTATCGTTAAGGCATCTCCAGTGATTTAAATCTACATTGTCTGGATTTTCAATTTGGTCAATGCAAGTGTTACAGGCTAATATTGCTTCATCAATTCCACCTTTTCTAGTAGGAAGGACTTGATAAACTTTTAAATTCTCTTCATTACCGCAAAGTTCGCATTTTGACCCGCTCCGTTTGCTTAATTCTCTCTCGATACTCATTGTTTGGTGTTTGTTTTAAAAATGCGAAATTACTTATAATTTGCTTCGCTGGCAAGTTTATGGTTTGTTGTTTGTTGTGTTATTTTTTTATCCTTACCGCATCTGGAACCAGCATCTCATATTCGCCACCATGACGCAATACATCGCGTACAATGCTCGAACTGATAAATGAAGTGCTTGCAGCTGTAAGCAAGAAAACGGTTTCTATTTTAGACAGTTTTCTATTGGTGTGTGCAATCGCTTTTTCGAATTCGAAATCGGCTGGGTTACGAAGACCTCTTAGAATGAAATTGGCTTTTTCTTTTTTCGCCAAATCAATCGTTAAGCCTTCGTAAGTGATAACCGAAACTTTTGGTTCGTCTTTGAAGGTTTCTTCTATAAAGCGTTTTCTTTCTTCTAATGAAAACATGTATTTTTTTTCGGCATTGACACCAATAGCAATCACAATTTCGTCAAATAAAGGAATTCCTCTTTTGATAATGTCTTCGTGTCCTAAAGTAATTGGGTCAAATGATCCTGGGAATATGGCTTTTCGCATTTTTTTTCTTTTTTAAGGTTCAAAGCTACAAAGGCACAAAGGCGCAAAGTATTTTGATGACTTAGATTTCGTTCAGTCTGAGAGTTATGTTATAAAAAATAAGGTTCTGAAATCTTAGTAACTTAGAATCTCAGAACCTTAGTATCTTTAAGCTAAAGCTAACTCAATTGCATTTGTAAATAAATCTTCTAGAGAAATTCCAGCCGCTTTTGCTTGTTGCGGAATCAAACTTTCTGTTGTTAAACCCGGAATGGTGTTCATTTCAAGCATGTGCGGTTCGCCGTTTACAATGATGAATTCGCTTCTAGAAAAACCTCTCATTTTTAAAACTTCGTAGGCACGTTTTGCAGTTTCTGATACTTTTTTAGTTAATTCGTCAGAGATTCTTGCAGGCGTGATTTCTTGCGATTTTCCTTCGTATTTGGCTTCATAATCGAAGAAATCGTTGTCTGATACAATTTCTGTAATTGGTAAAACGATAATTTCGCCTTTGTAATTGATAACTCCCACAGAAACTTCAGTTCCGTCAAGGAAGCTTTCAATGATGATTTCGTTATCTTCTTTATATGCCACTTCAATTGCAATTGGCAATTCAGCTTCGGTTTTTACTTTTGAAATTCCGAAACTAGAACCTGCTTTGTTTGGTTTTACGAAACATGGCAAACCAACTTTTTTGACGATTTCTGCTGTATTGATTTCGTCTCCTTTGTTCAAATAATAAGAAATTGCCGTTTTTATTCCGTAAGGTTTTAAAACAGATAATAAATCTCTTTTATTGAATGTTAATGCAGATTGGTAATAATCACAAGAAGATTGTGGCATTCCGATTAATTCGAAATAGGCTTGCATTAATCCGTCTTCGCCTGGAGTTCCGTGGATGGCGTTGAAAACACAGTCAAACGTGATTTTTTGACCGTTTACCGTTACTGAAAAATCATTTCTATCTATTGGAAATTCGGCTTCATTTTCGTCTACATAAACCCATTTTTCTTTGAAAATGTGAATACGGAATCCGTTGTATTTTGTTTTGTCAAGATATTGATACACGACATTCCCGCTGATTAATGATATTTTGTATTCGCTGGAATAGCCGCCCATGATGATGGCAATGTTTTTCATGTTTTTTTTCAGGTTTTAATTTGTTTCAAGTTTCAGGTTTGCCGTAAATCGTTTAAATCTGTTTTGAAACTTTATTTGATATATGATTTTTTAATAAATAACGTTCTTATGAAACTGAGTGCCCTAGCCCTGATAGGAGCGGCATCCTTTTGTGCCGGGGTTCGGCGCAAAAGATACAGCGGAGAGCAGGAAATAGCTCCTGAAAATTATCCTTCGCGTTTGCTCTGGATGACAATCACGGCACTTTCTTGTTTTAAACAAAATTATCATTTTTTTTGAAACGAAATACTTTATCTTTGTCGCTATTAAAAATAAATTTATGAGTTTACGTCAGTATTTAACAAGCCGAGTTTTTTTCTTGCAATTGCTTGCGGCCGCAGCTATAATCGCGGTTATTGGTTATTTATTCATGCATTGGTTAACTTTTACGACAGACCACGGACACGAAATTGCGGTGCCGAATTTGTCTAAATTGACTGAGGAACAAGTGGAAAATAAATTGGACGAATTGGATTTGGATTACGTTCTATTGGATAGTGTTGATTACAGAAGTGAATACCCAAAATATAGTGTTGTTGAGCAAGATCCGTTGCCTGGAACGATGGTAAAAGTGGGTAGAAAAATTTATATCAAGATTAATGCTTCTGGTTTTTCTTCTGTGAAAATTCCAGATCTGATCGAGAAAACTTATCGTGAAGCGGTGCCAACGTTGAAAGCGTTAGGTCTTGAGCCGGGAACGATTACGTATATTCCGAATCTTGGAAAAGATATGGTTTTGGAAATGCGTTTAAAAGGAAGAAACTTAAAAGTTGGAGATAGAGTGCTTAAAGCTTCTAAAATTGATTTGGTTTTAGGAGACGGAAAAGCAAGTTATGTAGATGAAAGTCAGGCGACAGACAGTACTGCGGTGCCTGCAGAAACCCCAAGTGATGAACAATAATATTGAAGAAAATTTAGATCTGGAGGACGAATTATTTGAGCACTACAGATTTGAAGTCCCAAAAGGTCAAGCGTTTTTGCGTATTGACAAATATTTAATGTATTTGATTCCGAATGCCACGCGAAATAAGATTCAGAACGCGGCAACTAATGGAAACATTTTTGTGAATGATATTCCCGTAAAATCAAATTACAAAGTAAAACCTTTTGATGTGATAACGGTTATGTTGTCGCATCCTCCGTTTGAGAATAGAGTAGATCCAGAAGATATTCCGTTGGATATTGTTTATGAGGATGACGCTTTATTGCTTATCAATAAACCACCAGGATTGGTTGTGCATCCGGGTCACGGAAATTATACTGGAACTTTGGTGAATGCTTTGGCATTTCATTTTGAAAATCTGCCAATGAACAGCAGCGAGCGACCAGGTTTGGTTCACCGAATTGATAAAGACACTTCTGGTCTTTTGGTTGTGGCCAAAACGGAAGTTGCTATGACGCATTTAGCAAAGCAATTTGAAGCTAAAACTACCGAACGGGAGTATATTGCTCTAGTTTGGGGAAATGTTGTGGCAGACAGCGGTACAATTGAAGGAAACTTAGCGAGACATTTGAAAGACAGAATGCAAATGGCAGTTTTTGATGATCCAGAAATTGGAAAACCTGCTATTACGCATTATAAAGTTTTGGAGCGTTTTGGTTACGTTACTCTTATTTCTTGTAGACTAGAAACAGGAAGAACGCACCAGATTCGTGCGCATATGAAACATATTGGTCATCCGTTATTTAATGATGAGCGTTACGGCGGTCATTTGATTTTGAAAGGAACGACTTTTACAAAATACAAACAGTTTATAGAGAATTGTTTTAAAGCTTTACCACGTCAGGCGTTACACGCTAAAACGCTTGGATTTGTTCACCCAAATACGGGAGAATTAATGCGTTTTGATACAGAATTGCCTCAGGATTTTCAGGATTGTATTGAGAAATGGCGTAATTATGTGAAGTCGCATAATGTTGAAGATGAAAGTTAATTAGATAATTTGTCAATTAGAAAATTAGATAATTCTTATATTAAAAAAAGCTCCCAAAAGGAGCTTTTTTTGTTTTAACCATTAGTGTCGTTCCAATATTCTGTAGAGGCGCACTGCAGTGCGTCTTACGTATTGTGGATATTCGTTGTAGAGACGCACTGCAGTGCGCCTCTACTTAAATACTTTGCATTCTAATTGGGCACATTGTCTAATTTTCTAATTGACAAATTATCTAATTTAATTCTGAATATATTTAATACTTAAATCTGTTATTTTGACTTCTCCGTTGGTTATGAAACCTAGTTTTCCTTTTTGATTTAGATTGCTTTTCTCGAGTAAACATTCTAAAGTTGTTTTATCATCAACAGAAAATGATAATTGGTTGTTTACGACTTTAATTTTTACAGCATACCATTTGTTGTTTTCTAATTGCATTGGCTTTCTAAATAAGGTTTTTCCGCCTCGTTTGCCATACGAATCGTCTTTTTTATCATAAACTCCGTCACCAATTACAATGTTTTGATCAATTTGATACAAATATGTTCTAATGTATTTTCCTTTATCTAAATTGAGCATGATTTCGAATAAAGATTCATTTGTCATATTGACTTTCAAATCGATTTCATAATTCGCTGGAAGCTGTTTTTTTGAAACCAAAACGCCCCATGGCGAAAGAGAACCTTTTCCTGTAAGAGTATCTTTTTTTAGAATCCATTCTTTAGAATTAATTGTCCAATCTGATTTTAGCTCTTTTGAATTGTTTAAAGTATATTCCTTTTTTACTGTTGAAATGGTGCTTGAACACGAAATCAATATGAATTGTAAAAGAAGAAATACTGCAAATTTTGTTTTCATTTAATTTAATTCTGAGTGATATTTTATTTTTCCGAGTGAACCTGTTTCTGAAGGCAAAAGTTCGAAAACAGAAGTAGGAGCAAGGCCTTGTTCGATTCGGTGTGAAACATAAATTATAGAAACATTGGTTTCTTGTTTTATGGTGTTGATAAGCTGAGTAACTAAATCTACATTTTCGTCATCTAAACCTTCTACTGGTTCATCTAAAATCAATAATGGCGGATGTTTTAAAACGGCACGAACAATTAATGCCACGCGCTGTTGCCCGATAGAAAGGTCTATAAAACGCTTTTTTCTTAGATGTGTCATTTCGATCACTTCAAGCCATTGCGTCACGATGTTTTTTTGATGTGTTGTTGGCTCTGTATACAATCCGATTTGGTCAAAAAATCCTGAGAGAATCATTTGCTCTAATGTATGTCCTTTTTGAAACAAATCCATCATAGAAGTGGTGTAAATTCCGATTTGTTTTTTAATATCCCAAACACTTTCTCCAGTTCCTTTTTTTCTTCCAAATAAGAATAAATTCTGTCCAAAACCTTTCGGATTGTCTCCTGTAATCAAAGATAAAATGGTGCTTTTTCCAGATCCGTTTGGACCGACTAACTGCCAGAATTCGCCTTGTTTGATGGTCCAAGAAATGTTGTTCAGGATTTTTCTTTCTTCATAGCTTACCGAAACATTTTCGAGTCTGATTAATTCATTTTCAAGAAAAGTATGAGTTTCTGTTGCTTTTGGAATTGCAGTTGTATTTAATGTTTTGAAATGATTTTCGGCTTTTTTAAATGGATGTAATTCGAATGTATTGTCTTTAATTTGAGCTTTATTGGGTACAAATTCAAGAACGTCAACAGTACGGTTTAAAAGCTGAATAATCGCAATATCATTTGTCAAATCTTTTAACGAATCGGCTAAAACTACTCGTGAAGCTTGATCCAAATGATCAAATGGGTTGTCAAAAATAATGTAATCTGGTTTTTGATTGATACAGTATTTTAAAAACTCTTTTTTGCGTTCGCCAGAAGAAAAAGTTCGAAGTTGTCTGTGCGAATCTGGAGAAGCTTCCACGCTGTCGTACTGAAACTCTTTCTCGATGAATTTTTCGATCGCTATATCAGAAAACAGTATTCCTTTTTGATTGTTAAAAATGGCTAATTCTCCAATTGCTTCGCCATTTAATATATTGTCTATTAATTTCTTTTTATTTACCTGATTTGATAAAAGTATATCCCAGTGTTGCATTGTAATTTTTATTTGCATTGTTCTTTTTTGCCACAGGTTAAAAGGATTAAAAAAGATTAATCATTCGAATTTTTTTAATCTGTGGCAAACAATATATTTTATTCTATTTTTTGTGTTGCTATTTCGCGGTCATTTCTTGACCATTCGCTCCAAGAGCCAGCATATAATTTCGGAATTGGAAGTCCCGCGTAATCCATTGCCAATAAGGTATGGCAGGCTGTGACTCCAGAGCCGCAATGAACGATTGTGTTTTCAGGTTTTATATCTTTCAAAATAGCTTTATACTTTTCAGCCAATTCATCAGCTGGTTTAAAGAATCCGTTTTCATCCAGATTTTCAGTTAACGGAACGTTGATAGCTCCAGGAATATGTCCTGCAACTAAATCTAGCGGTTCTGTTAAACCATCATATCTGTTTTTGTCACGAACATCGATTACGATATTTTGATTGTTTTTACGAGCTTTTTCGACTTCTTCTATATCCGCTAAAGCTAATTTCCATTCTTGAGAAGGATAAACTGTTTTTTCAAAAGTTTCAATTCCAGAATTGGTTGGGAAACCTGCTTGAATTGCCGCTGGATAACCGCCATTTAAAACTTGAATTTTTTCATGTCCAATCGCACGCATCATCCACCAGAATCGAGCGGCGAAATTGGAACCGTTTTTATCATCGTAAACCACAACATGATCTGAAGGTGAAATTCCTAAAGAAGAAAGTGTTTTTGAAAATTCTTCTGGAGATGGCAGGGGATGTCTTCCGCCATTGGCTGGATTTTCTGGAATTGCAGCCAAATCGCGATTTAAATCGACAAAACGTGCGGCTTTTAAATGTTCTTTTTGATAATTTTCAAATGTATTCGTGCCAGCTCTAGCATCGATTAAAATGATTTTAGAATTGGCAATTAATTCTTGAGCTGTAATTAAGGGTGAAAGTGTAGCAGACATTTTTATTTTTTCTTAGAATTGCCAAGCCAAAGCAAAGCATTCAAAATTAATTGACTTTGTGTTTTGTTTTCAAAGGAGTACGATAAGGTTTTGTTTGTTCCGCCTTCATAATCAATATCATTATGTCCCATATTTACGTACAGCATTTTGTATTTCTTGTTTGTCCAAACTACAGGATAGTAACCGCTGTGCCAAATTTCATGAGCTTTTGGACCCGTTCCTAAAGGAAAACTAGATTCGTCTATTGCCAATAAAATTTCAATGTCTGGATTTTTGGTTAAATCATTCGACCATCTGTACCATTCGTTTGGAGCAGAAGAAAAGGTTTTAGGTAGATTTTTGGTCACAGGATGCTGATTTTCTACTCTTAAAACTGCCGAAGTCGGTTTCCAAGTATTGCTTCCGTATTCGCCAGAACCTAAAAAAGTATTGTGATACCAGTCCCAATCTTGATTGTAACTTGAATTGTTTAAAGCAAATGCTGAGAAGTGAAATCCGATGAAACCGCCACCATTTTCCATATATTTCTGGAAAGCTTCGCGCTGTTCTTTTTTTTCTGGACGTGTGTCTAGAAATAAAACAACTTGATATTTTGCCAAAAACTTAGCGTTTAAATTGTCCCAATTGCTGGTAGAATCATACTGAAAACGATTTTTTTCAGCTAACTTCGGAAAGTATTTATTGGCTTCATGCACAAAACTGATATGTGCCTGATCATTTTTTGCGGTATAAAAAGCAATAACTTTAAATTTTGGATTCTCTTTTTTCTTTTGCGAAAAGGCAAATAGAGAAAAGGTTAAAAGGAAAACTAAAATGCTTCTTTTAAAAAAGGTTTGGTGGTTTTGGTTAAAAATAGTCATGAATGGTTAAGGAATTATACAGGAATTTTTTCGATTAAAATTTCATGTTCCGATTTGTCAAAATAAGTGCAAGTCATTTCAACTATATCAACACGCCATTTTGCAATTCCGGCTTGTGCACAGTGATTGCAGAAAGTCATATAATCGGTTTCGCCATGCTGGTGTTTTACCAAATTTTCTATAAAAAGTTCTTTGTTCGGAAAATCAGCAACTTTAATTTCGGGATATTTTTCTTCAGCTGCGGCTGTGTAATTATTTAATCCGTAGTAAACAACGCTTCCGTCATGCACAAAAGTGTCATAACCTTTAACGCCAAGGATTATTAAATCCTGAATATAATTTGGAAAATCCGCACCCGTTTTTACTTTTGAATGGGCTTCTTTTATTTGTTCTATTGTAAACATATTTTTAGTTTTTAGATTGTTGATTTTAGATTTTAGATTTCGCCACAAATTACACGAATTTTTTATTTAAAGATTTCAGAAAATTAATTCGTGTAATTTGTGGCGGAAAAAAATATCATTTCAAAAATACGATTAATGATTTTATAAACGAATCAAAAGATTCGATATGTGGCAAATGTCCTGTGTTTGGAATCTCCACGAGTTTTGCATTCGGAATTGCTTTTTGAGTTTTCTTGCCCAATTCAGCATAATTTCCCATTGTTTTTCTCACTTCTTCAGAAACCAATGGTTTTCCTAAAGCTGTTTTATCTCTCGTTCCGATAATCAATAATGTTGGGCATTTGATGTTTTTAAATTCATACAAAACAGGCTGTGTAAAAATCATATCGTACAAAAGAGCCGAGTTCCAAGCCACAATATCATAATCGGGCGCGGTTGTCCAGCCTGCGCCAAGTTCAGCCCATTTTTGATAATCGGCATTCCATTTTCCGTCATAATAATTTGCCATTTGATATTGCTTGATGCTTTCGTAATTCTGCTTTAATTCCGATTCGTACCACCAATCAACAGGTTTGTATGGCACGACTAATTTCCAATCTTCTAAACCAATCGGATTTTCTAAAACCAGTTTTTCTGTCGTTTCCGGATACATCAATGCAAAGCGCGTTGCCAGCATTCCGCCCATAGAATGTCCTAAAATTGTAGTTTTGCTAATTCCTAAATGATCTAAGAGTTTTTTGGTATTTTCTGCTAATTGCTGAAAAGTATATTGAAAATGATCTGGCTTTGTCGATTTTCCGAAACCAATTTGGTCTGGAACAATTACACGATAACCTTCTTTTGTAAGCGCTTTAATTGTGGTTTCCCAATAAGCACCGTTGAAATTTTTTCCGTGTAGTAAAACAATATTTTTCTGATTATAGTTTTCTGGAATAATATCCATATAACTCATTTTCATGTATTGGCGCTGATTGCTCAATTCGATAAAATGAACAGGAAAAGGATATTCATAATTAGTTAAATTAATATCTAGAGCTTTTGTATTGCCCTTTTGGCCAAAGCTTAAGCAAGGAATTAATATGAATAATAGTTTCAGGATTTTCATTTGAGAGAGAATTGTTTTTTTGATTCATAAAGTTAAACCGAACCAATTTTAAAACAAAGCTCAAAATCTTAAAGTTATCAGAAAAAAGCTTTTAAATGGTTTCATTGTTTTTAATGCCAATAATCGATGATTTATTGAAATTTTATCGATTAAATGATGCTGATTATGAAAATAATGTATTTTAACGAATAATGTAGCACTTCAAAGGACTTCTTTTATTAATAGGAAAAATGGATGTAATTTAGTATCAGAATGTTGTAAGCCTTAAATATTAGTATTATGAAAAAGACAATACTTTTGCTCCTGCTAACAGTCCCCACATTTGCCCAAGAACTCAATACTTTTGATTTCGCCGTTATAAACTCAACCTTAATTTCTGCAAATATAGACCTTGATAAAGGCCGGAGCGTTGTCGCGGCTAATCAAGACCAGTATTCAGCTTATTTTCAGTATGCGCTTACGATGTGTGAAGACGATATTATTTTTGGTGCTGGAATCGACAAGTCTGAAATTGATCGCACCTATGTTGGTTACATCGGTAAAATTTGCGATAAATTTAGAGCCACAATCGGCATAGGATATGTCGATTCTAGAAGCGGTTACGAAGGAACTTTTACAGGTTTTAGCATCTCATGGCATTTTTCTGAAAATACCTATATCGGCGGAAATTTAGAAAATCTGCATTCGTCAATAATTGATTATGAAACCGATGAAAGTTTTGATTACTATAAAAAACTGGTTCCCAAAGTTTTTGGAAGTTATGAAATTATCCCACATGTGATTGCTTTTGGACAATTGAGTTCGAGAGTAAATGATATTGCTTTAAAATATCAGGTTCGCCGATTTTCAGCTGGAGGATTTTATTCTGGGCATTCAGTAGGTGGAATTTTTGGAACTGTCAACGTCGGACGATTTGCGTTTTCCTGCAGCACCACTTTTGAAAGGGTAAACTTTGGATTAAAGTTTGAATAACGAAATTAAAAATAAAAGTTTGTTGAGAAAAAAATCCCAAAGACAATATCAGTAGTTGTTTTTGGGATTTTTTATAAGGTTATTGCTGGTTTACAACCCAACAAAATCATCGCTTTTAGGGAAAATGCTCAACGCTTGAATTGCAATTTCTGGAGTAGGAGAAGCCAATTTTCTCAGTTTGGTATCCATCCATGCGCCATCAACCGTAATCGTCGCACAAAGCGTATCGTCTTCTCTTCTAAATTCGTGAATGATAGACCAGCGAGAAGCATCGGCTTTCATTTTTGAAGTTTTGGTATGAATGAATATTTTGTCTGAAAGTTTTAATTCTTTTCTAAAAACGCATTCTTCTCTAAATAAAACAGGGCCAAAACCTTGTGTCTGCATTACTTTTAGAGTTAATCCCAATTCTTCAAGGATTTCGATACGATGTTGTGCGCCAAAATCATAATAAGCACTGTGACGAACGTGAAAATTTGGGTCTAAATCTGACCAGCGGAAAGATATTTCTTTTACAAATGAAGCCATTTTATAATTGTAATTTAATGAGAAATCGAAATTACAAATAAAAAACAAACGAATATCATAAAATTACTATGCATGCATATTTTTTTATTGTTTTTGAAATTTCCATCATCTTGTAAAATACTTTATGCTCTTTCGACTAGACAATTATAACATCCTGGTCTTGCATTATGAATGTGGATGTAATCTATTTTTTCGTTTTCAAAAGTTTTGATGATGCTTTCTTTGAGAGTATTTCCTTCAACTACAGACGCTTCTTTCATCATGCCATTTTTGTCATAACCACGCAACGAAAGTAATCTGTGATTGAGCATACGCGGAATCTCGTTTGTTTCGAAAGTGGCTGTAGTGGCATTTTTTCGTATAAAAATTGGTCCGCTTGCTTGATAAGGCGAGGTAGTTTTATGATGATTGTATGGCAAAAGAATAACTTCTTCACCCATTTGAGCATCTTCTAGACTTACTCTACAAGGAAATCCTGGAAATTTATCGACAGTCATTCTGATTGCGCCGATTTTTTCTAGTTCTAGATCTGTTAATTCGAAGTAGTCTGAAAATTCAGTATGATTTAAAGACTTGATTTTAAAATTTGCTTCCATAATTTTTTTTTATACAAAAATCATACTTGTTAGGAAGCAAAAAAATCCAAATCTTGCTATGTTTTATAATTCAATTTTTGATAATTCAACTTCAAGCTTGTCAAAGTTCTCTTCGTTTTTATCAACTACGTAAGGTTTTAATTTTTGGCATTCCGCTTCCGTTTCAAAAAGCATTTTAAAAACTACTTTGGTTTGGTTTTCAGCAATAGTTTCAAATGTTGTTAGGATTTGAAAAAGCGGTTTAGAATGACGTTTCCATGCAATAAGATTGGGTCTGTCTATTTTGATGAATTCACATTCGTTTTCAAAATTCCCTCTCTCAGGACCGTGCATGGTGAATTTCCATATTCCGCCTTCGCGAAAATCAAATTCATGAAATGTATTGGTAAAGCCTTTTGGTCCCCACCAATTTTTTAAATGCTCAGGATTGCTCCATGCTTTAAAAACAAGTTCTTGCGGGAAATTCAAAATTCGTGTTGTCACAATTTCTGAATCTGGTGTTGTAGAAAGAATATCTGAAGTCATTTTTTCTGTTTTAGTGTTTGTAACGTATTAATATACTTAGATATAATTTAAATGTTTACAGATTCAATAACCGATGAAATAGTAATATCATCGGCATTTAAAGATTCTAAAAAATCTGAAGCTTCAAACACTTCGCCCATTGTGGTCACACCAGTTTTATTTATTCGTCCTGATAGTATTCTGTTGATTGCTTCGACAACCAGTGGGGCAGTAACGGCATAAATATCCTGACCTTTAGCAGTAATGCTTCTTGTTGTATTTTGATTGGAAGCGGTTACTTCTATAGTAAATTGCTGAGACGATCTGTTTTTTTTATCGACAGGTTTAGGTTCAGGCGTGTTTTCATTTCTTAGCTCTTCGAGAGAATTTTGACTTAGATAAGTGGTAATATTTTTCACATTCAAATGACGAGAAATAGTAATGATTTCTGAAAGTGGCAGAGCTATAATTTCCTTAACTCCTATAGGTTTTTTGAAATCCCACTTTATCGCTGGCTTTGCTTCAAATTCCTGTAAAAGTTTATCTTTAAAAATGAGTCTTTTGTAATGGTTTCGTTCGCCTGTCAATCGGGTTCCTTTTGTAGGATGCCAAGAGTCAAGTCCAATATAGATGTTTATTTCTTCAGTTTCGTTCCAGTCATTGGTTATTGCTGTACTCAACAAATCGCCAAGTCCGCCGTAAAATGCGGCAGCAGGAATAATAAGGATTTGATCTTTTCTTGCCTGTTCAGAAAATTGTTCAAATATATCTAGTACCGGTTTTTGTTCAGCAGTTAAATCAATATAATGGCTTCCTAAACGCAAAGCCGATTTTATAATAGGCTCAGCCGTGTCGAGATAAGGACCAGCACAGTTTACAATAATTTTTGCATTAGAAAAAGCATTGTCAAGTGAAGCAGCATCATGTATATCGGCTGCTTTTATTGCCGCATCTGGATATTGTTTTTGGAGTGTTTTTAGTTTTTGTTCATCTCTTCCGGAAAGTACAATATTTTTATAACCTTGTCTGTAAAGTTCAGAAACGATAAATTTCCCAGTATGGCCATACGCACCATAAATTGCAATATTTTCTTTCATGTTGTTTTCTAGTTTCTTGGAAATAGTTTTTTTAACGTATTTGTTTATAGTGGTTTAAAAAACTATGAAGGTAATGAAAATAAAGAAAGGATAAAGTTGAATTTGTTTTTTTAAGCTTTATGAATTAGAATCAATTTTGTTTTGTTCTGCTTTTTCGTTTATTTTTTTAACGATCCAAGGCAATGTTAATCCTTGTCCGATTAAAGTCAGGAGCACGACAGCAACGGAAATAAAAATAATGGCATTTCGAAGCGGAAAAGGAGCTCCATCTTCTAAGTTTCTTGGTAATCCGATTGCGATTGCTAACGATACAATACCTCGCATTCCAGACCAGCTTATGATTAAACTGTTGCCAAAATCAAGAAGTGCGTGTTCACTTACTCTTCTTTTTCCATTTTTATTTTTCTGAAATGCCTTTTGTAAATTGATTTTCTGCAAATAAACCCTCGCCATTCGGACTAATAACGCGACAATTGTAATAATCGTGGCATAGCCAATGTAAGGAAGAATTATTTCATTATCAATGTCTTTCAAAACATAGCGAAAATTGAGTCCAATTAAAATAAAGATTAATCCGTTTAGAAGAAATATAATTACATCCCACAGGCCTTTCGATTGATTTTTAAGGCTTTCAGGGAAGATTTTTTTGCTGAATCGCGAAATGGCCAATCCGAGAATAACGACAGCAATTACGCCTGAAACATGCAGATGCTCGGCTACGAGGTAGGTTACAAAAGGCATTAAAAGCATAAAACTGATGGTTACTTCGGGCTTTTTTTGCACTCGTTTTAAGATAAATGCAAGAATTTTAGACATCACAAATCCAACCAAAAAACCGCCACCAAGCAATAAAATAAATTCTAGAGCTGCTTTCCAAATTATAAAAGCCGCTCCCATTACGGCTGCTACTGCAAAACGATAAGCAACTAAGGCTGAAGCATCATTAATTAAACTTTCGCCTTCTAAAATGGTAATGGTTTTATGTGATATTTTAAGTCCCTTTGTAATGTTGATTGCAGCAACGGCATCTGTAGCCGAAAGTATTGCGCCCAAGACAAACGCCAATGGCCATGTCATTTCTGGAATTAAGTAATAAGCCACAACTGCAATTGCGATAGTGGTAAGGAAAACAAGCCAAATTGCCAAAGTAGTTATAGTATGGATATTAGTTTTAAAATCTCTTGACGAAATATTGAAAGAAGCATCGTATAATAAAGGAGGAAGAAATAGCAGGAAAATAATTTCAGGATTGATTTCAATTTCTGCCATTGTTGGAATAAAGCCAATTTCAACTCCAACTATAACCAAAAGAATAGGATAGGGGATTTTTAATTTATCTGCAAAAGCAGATAGTCCTATTACGATGGCAAGTATGAATATTATGATGCTGTAATTTTCCATTCTGCTTTAATTGGTGTTTAAGCTAGTAATCCGCTTTCATTTAAGTGTTTAAAAATAATTTTATCAACTTCAGATATGATGTCCAGATCTTTATAGTTTAACCATTTAATTTCTTCAATTTCATTGCTTTCCTGTGGAATTCCGTTATAGTCTGCTTTGTAACAGGTCATCTTTACCATAATCCCTTTAGCGGCTCCATCTGATTGAGCTTTGAAAGTTCCGATATACTCTACCGATTTTGGTATAATTTCTACATTTAATTCTTCTTGGATTTCTCTAACTAGAGTTTGCTCATCTGTTTCGTTATTTTCTCTTTTCCCGCCAGGAATGTAATATTTACTCTTTCCCTTTGATCTTGTACTTAAAATTTGACCGTTCTCAATTTTAATTAATGCTACTTTATCAATTTCAATCATTATGATTCTTTTAAACTATATTTTTTCAGGCTTTGTTTTAATAAAAAGAATGAAAAATGCTATAGGATTATTGGTATTGTGTTTCTTAATCTTTTCCAAATATATGGTGTTTTCCTAATAAAATAAACAGATAGTCTAATCTCATTGAGATTATTTTTTAAGTGCATTAATTTTAAAAAAGAAGAAACTAAAATGAGATGAGGCTGTTAAAAATGACATGTAAAGTACTGATATGCCACGATTGTCAGGTTTTAAAAATGTCATGTTGTCAGATGAATTTTAGGTCTCGACAGTAAAACTGACAAATTACTTTGGTTTTTTATATTGGCACAAAGATTGACTTATGCCACCTGAGTTATTAAAATAAAATCAAAAATTAAATATATAAAAAATGGGTAAAATAATCGGAATTGACTTAGGTACGACGAACTCTTGTGTTTCTGTAATGGAAGGTAACGAAGCAGTTGTTATCCCTAACGCAGAAGGAAAAAGAACTACACCATCTATCATCGCTTTTGTTGAAGGTGGAGAAATTAAAGTAGGTGATCCTGCAAAAAGACAAGCAGTAACGAATCCTACAAAAACGATTGCTTCTATTAAACGTTTCATGGGACACACTTTTGCTGAAACTGAAGGTGAAGCAAAAAGAGTTCCTTACAAAGTGGTAAAAGGTGACAACAATACTCCACGTGTGGATATTGACGGTCGTTTATACACTGCTCAAGAATTGTCTGCAATGACACTTCAAAAAATGAAAAAAACTGCTGAAGACTATTTAGGTCAAACAGTAACTGAGGCAGTTATTACAGTTCCTGCATACTTTAACGATGCTCAGCGTCAAGCTACAAAAGAAGCTGGTGAAATCGCTGGTCTTAAAGTTATGCGTATCATCAACGAGCCAACTGCTGCTGCACTTGCTTACGGATTAGATAAAAAAGGAAATGACCAAAAAATTGCTGTTTACGATTTAGGTGGAGGTACTTTTGATATCTCTGTTCTTGAATTAGGAGACGGTGTATTTGAAGTATTATCTACAAACGGTGATACTCACTTAGGTGGTGATGATTTTGACCAAGTTATCATTGACTGGTTAGCTGACGAATTCAAATCTGAAGAAGGTATTGATTTACGTTTAGATCCAATGTCATTACAGCGTTTGAAAGAAGCTGCTGAGAAAGCTAAGATTGAATTATCTTCTTCTGCAGAGACTGAGGTAAACTTACCTTACGTAACTGCTACTGCTTCTGGACCAAAACACTTAGTGAAAAAATTAACTAGAGCTAAATTTGAGCAATTATCAGATGCATTAGTAAAACGTTCTATGGAGCCAGTTGCTAAAGCGTTAAAAGATGCAGGTTTATCTACATCTGATATCGACGAAGTAATCCTTGTAGGAGGTTCTACTCGTATGCCAAGAATCGCTGATGAAGTGGAGAAATTCTTCGGTAAAAAAGCTTCTAAAGGAGTTAACCCAGATGAGGTTGTTGCTATTGGAGCTGCTATTCAAGGTGGAGTTTTATCTGGAGATGTAAAAGATGTATTGTTACTTGACGTAACACCTCTTTCTTTAGGTATCGAAACTATGGGTGGTGTATTAACTAAATTAATTGAAGCTAACACAACTATCCCAACTAAAAAATCTCAAGTATTCTCTACAGCTGCTGATTCTCAACCATCTGTTGAAATCCACGTATTGCAAGGAGAAAGAGCAATGGCTGCTGATAACAAAACTATCGGCCGTTTCCACTTAGATGGTATTCCACCAGCACCAAGAGGAGTTCCTCAAATCGAAGTAACTTTCGATATCGATGCTAATGGTATCATCAAAGTTTCTGCAACTGATAAAGGAACAGGAAAATCTCACGATATCCGTATCGAAGCTTCTTCTGGATTAACAGCTGAAGAAATCGAAAAAATGAAAAAAGATGCTGAAGCTAATGCTGATGCTGACAGAATCGCAAAAGAAAGAGCTGAGAAATTGAACGAAGCTGATAGTACTATCTTCCAAACTGAATCTCAATTGAAAGAATTAGGAGATAAATTAACAGACGAGCAAAAAACAGCTATCGAATATGCTTTAACTGAATTGAGAATGGCTCACCAATCTCAAGATCTTGACGCAATCCAAAAAGGATTAGACAATGTAAATGCAGCTTGGAAAACAGCTACAGAGGCAATGTACGCTCAAGGTGGTGACCAAGCAGGTCAACAAGCTGCTCCACAACAAGAGCAATCTGGAGACAATGTTGAAGACGTTGAATTCGAAGAAGTAAAATAATTCTTTAGTATTAAGTAATTAGTACAATGTAATAAGATAGAAAACCGAGTCAGAAATGACTCGGTTTTTTTTATGGATATTGTTGCGTTATTAAACCCGCAGGTTTTTAAAACCTGTCGGGTTTAATAACGCATAAAAGCAGTAAAAATATTACTTTTTTTTATGTTGATGTGTTTTGTTAATCTTTCTAGGCAAACTGATAATTGTCATTTCCTGTTCAAATTCTTTTTCGTAATATTACTATTGTAAATTTTCGTGAATGAGAAAGATTAAATACAAGAAAGGACGTAAGCTGCAACACATTACTTTAGAGTATACTGGCACGCATAAAGAACATGAAACAGAGATGCAGCTTTTTGTATATAATGACGCAGATGTTGTCGAATATGATAAGTTTACCGTCTTGGCTTTAAATTCTTGTTTTGATTATACAAAAAACAATTGGCTCAATATTCACGGACTTAATGACATTGATCTCATTAAAACGATTGGCACACATTTTAAATTAGATGATTTCCTGCTTGCCGATATTTTAAACACCACCAAAAGAACAAAATTAGAAGACCAGCAAGATGTTTTGTTCTTTAATATAAAATCACTTCTTCCTTCTGAATATTCAGATAATATCAGTGTTGAACAATTAAGTTTTATTTTAAAGGATGGAATTTTAATTTCCTTTCAAGAAAAACGAAGCGACTTTTTTACGCATATCCGTGAGCGTTTGCGTACCCATGCGGGAATCGTTAGGACCAAAAAGGTAGATTATCTCTTGTATTTGCTTTTAGACGCTGTTATGGAAAATTTCTACATTACATTGGAAGATGAAGAAGATAAAATTGAAGATTTAATCAATTTGACTAAAAAAGATGCAAAACCAGTTGTTTTAGAGAAAATTGAAAATCATCGTGATAACTTAAACTTTCTAAAACGTTCCATAGTGCCACTTCGAGATTCACTTTATTATTTAAAAACGAAGAAAGATGATGACGATGATAACGGCTTAATCCAAAAAGAAACATTCAATTTCTTTATCAGACTGCATCAAAAAAGTTTGGAGCTTTTAGATCAGATAGAATCAGATATGAGCGCACTGGAAAGTGCTTCTAATTTTTATTTTTCGGAACAAAGCCGAAAAATGAATGAAATCATGAAAACGCTGACCATTATATCAGCCATATTTATTCCGCTTACTTTTATAGTTGGAGTATACGGAATGAACTTTGAAAACATGCCAGAGCTCAAAACGCAAAATGGCTATTTTATAGTCATGGGTGTAATGTTCTTGTTGGTAATTGCCCTGATCATCTATTTCAAAAAACGACGCTGGTTTTAGTGTTCTTTTATATTTGAAAAATTTGATTTTGTAAATTTGGTATTTAGAATAAAAATAAATAATTATGAGTAAAGCAATATATATAGCCACTAGTGACCATAATAGCGGGAAATCAATTATTACACTCGGATTAATGAGTATATTGATTGGTAAAACTGCCAAAGTAGGATATTTTAGACCTATAATTGAAGATTTTGTTGATGGTGAAGTTGATAATCATATCGAAACTGTTTTGTCTTATTTTAACCTTGATATTAAGTTTGAAGATGCGTATGCCATTACCAAAAGCAGATTAATCAAAAAGAAGAATAAGGGGAAAATAGGAGAGGTCCTGGATTTAATTATTGAAAAATATAAAAAACTGGAAGAAAGATTTGATTTCGTTTTGGTTGAAGGAACCAGCTTTACCGGCGAAGGAACTTCAATCGAATTGGATTTAAATGTTTTAATCGCCAAAAATCTTGGAATTCCTACTATAATTGTTGGCTCTGGAGTGGGTAAAACTTTAGAAGAGCTTTTAGATAGTTTGTATCTGGTTTATGATTCTTTCAAAATAAAGGAGGTTGAAGTTTTATCGGTTTTTGCCAACAAAGTACAGCCAGAGAATATTGAATTGGTTACCAATAGTTTGCAAAAAAGCCTTCCTTCAAATGTGTTGATTAATACTATTCCGCTTATTTCGAGTTTGAATAATCCAACCATGCAGGAAATTGTAAGCGAATTAAATGCTAAAGTTTTGTTTGGAGAAAATTATCTGAACAATGAAATTGGACATTATAGTGTAGGAGCCATGCAGCTTCATAATTATCTAGTGCATTTGCATGACAATGCTTTGGTAATTACGCCTGGAGATCGTTCAGATATTATTTTGGGAGCTTTACAAGCAAATGAATCGGCCAATTATCCAACAATTTCAGGAATTATTCTAACGGGGAATATTGTGCCTGAAGAAAGTATTTTAAAGCTCATTGAAGGACTTTCAGCCATTGTTCCGATTATTGCGGTTGATGGCGGAACTTACCATATTACCAATAAAATAGGATCTATTAAATCGCAGATTTACGCCAACAACACGCATAAAATAGAAACTTCAATTAATACTTTTGAAAAGTATGTTGAAATCGAGGCTTTATCGCAAAGAGTAATTACTTTCCAACCTGAAGGGATGACGCCAAAAATGTTTCAATACAATATGGTGAAAAGAGCTAAACAGCACAGAAAACATATTGTACTGCCAGAAGGGAATGATGACCGAATTATTACAGCCGCTTCAAGATTGTTAGATATGGATGTGGTTGATATTTCGATTATTGGAGATAAAAAACAAATTGAAAGTAAAGTTTTAGAATTAGGAATCACACTTGATTTTTCTAAAGTAAATATCATCAATCCGATAGAATCTGAGTTTTATGAAGATTATGCTAATACGTATTATGAGCTGAGAAAAGCCAAAAACGTAAGTATTACCATGGCAAGAGATTTAATGGAAGATGTATCTTATTTCGGAACCATGATGGTGTACAAAGGGCACGCAGACGGGATGGTTTCAGGAGCAGCGCATACTACTCAGCATACTATTTTACCGGCTCTTCAATTCATTAAAACAAAACCAAATTCATCTGTTGTTTCTTCAGTGTTCTTTATGTGTCTAGAAGATCGCGTTTCTGTTTTTGGAGATTGCGCCATTAATCCAAACCCAACAGCAGAACAATTGGCAGAAATTGCTATTTCTTCGGCAGAATCAAGTTTAGCATTCGGAATTGAACCAAAAATTGCCATGCTTTCTTATTCTTCTGGATCATCAGGAAAAGGAGACGAGGTTGATAAAGTAAGAACTGCAACAGCAATTGTAAAAGAAAAAAGACCAGATTTAAAGATAGAAGGCCCAATTCAGTATGATGCCGCAGTTGATTTAAGCGTTGGAAAAAGCAAAATGCCAGATTCAGAAGTGGCAGGACAAGCCAGCGTATTAATTTTCCCTGATTTAAATACAGGAAACAATACTTACAAAGCCGTTCAAAGGGAAACCGGAGCTTTGGCAATTGGCCCAATGCTGCAAGGTTTAAATAAGCCTGTAAACGACTTAAGCCGTGGCTGTACTGTAGATGACATTATTAATACAGTAGTTATTACAGCCATTCAGGCACAAGGAATGTAAATGCAATTAAAAATTGAGAATTAAAAATTAAAAATTTCTGTTTTTGGGAAAAAACTCAGAATCTTAGAAACTTAGCATCTTAGCACCTTTAATAAAAAATGAAAATACTAATTATAAATTCAGGAAGCTCATCAATTAAATACCAATTAATGGTAATGCCAGAAAACGAAGTAATCTGTTCTGGAATGATTGACAGAATTGGTTTAGAAACTTCAAATATCACTTTTAAAACGGCTGTTGCTTCACGCGAAGAAACGCTTCCAATTCCGAATCATAAAGTCGGTTTGCAGAAAGTTGCCAATATGCTTTTAGATGCCGAAAAAGGAGTGATTAAATCGACTTCAGAAATTGCAGCTGTGGGTCATCGTGTAGTGCATGGCGGAAGCGATTTTAGCGCTACAGTAAAAATTGATGAGAAAGTAAAAGAGAAAATCAAACAGCTTTTTGAATTGGCACCTTTACACAATCCTGCCAATTTAGAAGGAATTAATGTGGCAGAAGAGATTTTTGGTTCGGCTGAGCAAATAGCTGTTTTTGATACCGCTTTTCATCAAACAATGCCAGAAGTAGCTTATAAATATGCTATTCCGAATTATCTTTTGACAGAAAATAAAGTGCGTGTTTACGGTTTTCATGGTACAAGCCACAAATATGTTTCTGAAAAGGCTATTAATTACTTAAAAGATAATTCTAAAATAATTACCATTCACTTAGGAAATGGTTGCAGTATGGCTGCGATTAAAGATGGAAAATGTATTGATACCTCAATGGGATTCTCGCCTTCAAACGGTTTAATTATGGGAACTCGAGCAGGAGATATTGATCAGTCTGTTGTTTTTTATATGATTAAAAATTTAGGATATACTCCAGATGAGGTAAATGCTGTTTTACTGAAACAAAGCGGTATGCTTGGACTGACAGGTTATAGTGACTTACGTGATATTGAAGCAGAAGCCGAAAAGGGCAATAAAGATTGTCAGTTGGCATTGCAAATGAATGCTTATAGAATTAGAAAAACAATTGGAGCTTATGCCGCAGCTTTAAACGGTTTAAATGCCATTGTTTTTACAGCAGGAATCGGCGAAAATTCATCTTATATGCGTAATTTGATTTGTACCGATATGGATTATTTTGGAATTGAAATTGATACAGGAAAAAATGAACTACGTTCAAAAGAATTAAGAGAAATCAATTCAGAAAAGTCTATTGTAAAAGTTTTAGTTGTTCCTACTGATGAGGAATACGAAATTGCAAATCAAGTTTATCAATTGCTTGAAAATTAGAAAGTTTTATTTTAAACTTAATTTTAGGCTCCTTTTTGGAGCCTTTTTTATGCTTTCAGTTTAAGTTTTTGTCAGTATCTTTGAATTTAAAAAATAATATCTTGAAATCGATACTTTTTAAATCCGTTTTCTTCTTTTTCATCGCTTTACAGCTTCAAGCACAAGAATTACTTCCCTTTGTCGAAAATTACAGCAAATCAGATTATCAGGGAGATAATCAGATCTGGAATGTGGCACAAGGCAATGACAATGCAATGTATTTTGCCAATAATCACTATTTGCTTCGTTACGACGGAGTAAAATGGGAAAAATATACGCTTCCGAACAAAACCATCATTCGATCTATTTTGATTGAAGGAGATAAAATTTATTCTGGCTCTTATAAAGAATTTGGATATTGGTATAGAAAAGACGGAACGATGCATTATGTTTCGATTACCAAAAATCTCAGATTATTTGATGAAAAGGACAATGAAGAAATCTGGAAAATTTTTAGGTTTAATGGTTCTCTTTATTTTCAGTCTTTTAATGATGTTTTTATTTATAACGGAAAAACAATTAAGAAAATAAAATTCCCTTTTCTTATTTCATACTGTTTTGGAGTAGATAAAGATTTATATGTAGCTTCTGTTAAGGATGGAATTTTTAAAATGAATGGAAAGCACATTGCCAATCCAAAAGGGTGGGACAATTTAAAAAATACTGTTGTTCATGCCATAGAAAAGTTTCAAAACAAGACTTATATTTTTACTCAGAAAAAAGGCGTTTTCATTGTAGAAAAAAATGGACTAAAAAACTGGGAACATCCAATAAATGAAACTTTAAAATCGGCAACAATCAATGTGGCAAAATTTGTCAAAAATGACAAGCTGATTGTTGGAACTGGAAATCGTGGAATTTTCATTTTAGATTTAAAAAACAATACCTATAAAAATATCGAACGCGATAATGTTTTAATGAACAATTCAGTTTTGAGTATAGGATTGGATAGAGAAAATGATCTCTGGGTAGGTTTAGATAACGGAATTGCGCATGTTGAGGTTAATTCTCCTATTTCTTTCTTTTACGATAATTCAGGTCTCTTAGGTTCTGTGTATGCTGTAGCGGCAATTAATAAAGGGTATTTAATTGCTTCTAATCATGGTATTTTTGAATATAGTGCGGGAAAATTTAATATGATGCCCAATACTCAAGGGCAGGGCTGGAATATTTCTCTAATTGACGGGAAATATATCATTGGCCACAATGACGGTACTTTTTCATATGGAAATAATACTTTGACCAAGATAAATGGTGTCAGCGGTGGATGGAATATGTCTAAAAGCAGTATTAATAACACTTATTTTCAATCAACTTATAGCGGTATTTTGGTTTATGATGATCCTTCAAACATGTCTCATTATAAAATCATAAAAGACCTTGCAAAACCGATTAAATATGTTGCTCAAAACAAAAAAAATGAAATTTGGGCGGCCGATAATTACCGTGGTTTGTACCGTGTTTTGTTGGATGATAATTATAATACGCTAAAAGTTGAAAACGTTACGCAGCAAAGTAAAATACAAAACGATTTTGGAATAAAGATTTTTGAGTTTAGAAAAGAAATCCTTTTTCTAATTAATAATTCTTGGTATACCTACAATTCTATATCCAATAAATTGGAAGAAAACGAACTATTCAATACCAATTTCAGAAATGTAACCGATGTCGTTTCTATAGATGAAGATCATTTTATGGTTCTGCAAAACGGAATCTTATATCATATTTATGCTGAAGGAAACAAATTTGTCTGGAATATTATTCAGGAGAAATATTATAAAGGAAAATTGATTAATGAAAATCTAAGAATTTTCAAGAAAGACAATTATTATTTATTTAATCTGGATGATGGATTTATTTCGCTTAAACTTGAATATGAAAATAAGCAGAATTCAGAAGTTAAAATCGAAGCATTTAGTGATGATGCTTTAATTCCGAGTGATGAGAAAATTAAATTCAATACCGAATTAAAGATTAATGTTATTTCTGGAATTTATGGAGCAAGCAGGCCAAATTTATTTTATAAACTAGATAAAGAAAAAGATTTCATTCCAATTTCAGACGGATTGATTGTTTTGAATAATTTAAGCAGTGGATATCATACTGTAGAAATATTCAAACATGATGGCGCAACTTATGAAACAGTTTCGTCATATAAATTTAAAGTTGCAGAACCTTGGTATTTTTCATTTTGGATGATTCTGCTCTATTTTCTAGTTATTGGAGCAGTTTTATTTTTCTACTATAAATGGAATAAACTTCGTTATATGCAAAAATTAAAATTGCAGGCTGAAGAATTAAAACATCAAAGAGAAATTCTTGAAATGGAATTGAAAAAAGAAAACGAACTCAATATCCAGGAATACGAAAAACACATTTTAGAATTAGAACTCCAAGCAAAATCTTCTGAAGTGGCAGGCAAATCATTATCTATTGCGAAGCAAACCGAAATGATTGACAAAATTCGAGGTATTTTGGAAACAGAGAAAGACTTTGGCAAGCTTAAGAATGAAATTAGAAAAGCAATTAAAATTAATGAAGTCAATAAACACGAGTGGGAAACATTTGAGACCAATTTGAATCAAATTCATAACGAGTTTATAATAAATCTATCTAAAAAATATCCGCAACTGACTCCAAAGGATATAAAACTTTGTGTTTATCTTAAAATGAACCTTTCTTCTAAAGAAATTGCCCCTATGATGAATATCTCTTTTAGAGGTGTAGAACTGCACAGATATCGTCTAAGAAAGAAACTTAACCTTACTCAAGACGAAAACCTGTCAAAGTTTTTATTAACTCTGTAAGATTTGATTTTATTTTTTACAGAATTTATATTTTTCCATATCATTTTTTATATAATTACGATACATCATTACTACATCATAATGTTGTGTTAAAGTAATTTTGTTAACATTTATAGTATTGATAATCATTATTATAAGATAAAATTTTAACACAATGATGTAGCTATGTTGTAGTGGTGTTTGATGTACTACAACGTTGTAATTGCTTAATTTGGCTCTACTAACTTAAACGATTACGTACTGTATGAAAAATTTTATTTTTAGCTTTTTAGCGCTCTTGCTGCTGCCTACCTATATGATGGGACAAGCGCAAGCAATTAAAGGAAAAGTAGTAGACAGTAGTGGAATGGGAATTCCGGGTGCAATTATTAGTGCTTCGGAATCTAGAGCCTCTGCTGATGCTGATTTTGATGGTAATTTTACCATTAATGCTAAAGTCGGAGAAGCCTTAAAAATTTCGATGCTAGGTTTTGATTCTGTTTCTTTGCCTGCCACGGCTGGATCTATGACCATAACATTAAAAGAAGCTGGTGACACAGCTTTAAAAGAGGTTGTAGTTATTGGTTATGGTACTCGAAAGAAAGTAGATAATACCACAGCTATTTCTTCTATTAAAGCAGAAGAAATTACAAAAACAAAAGTTTTAAATGCCTCGCAAGCTATTCAAGGTAAAGCTGCTGGTGTTCAGGTTATTTCATCTGATTTACCAGGTAGTACACCTTCTGTAGTGATTAGAGGATTAGGAACTGCTTTGGGAGGAAGAAACCCATTATATATTGTTGATGGTATGCAGACCGAAAATATAAACAATATTAATTCAAATGATATTACATCTTATGAAGTTTTAAAAGATGCTTCTGCATTAGCAATCTACGGTACAAGAGCAGCAAATGGTGTTATTATTATTACCACTAAAAAAGGTAAAGGAGAAAAAGTTTCTGTCGAGATTGAAAGCTTTGCAGGAGTAAGAGAGCCTTTGAAAAAAGTAAAAATGGCAGGTAGTAATAAGTTTGCATATTATACAAACTCAGCTTTACAAGCTACTACATTTTCGCAAGATCAGCCAGTAAATACAGATTGGTTCGACGAAATTACTAGAACAGGTTCTTATACACAGAATAATATTTCGGTATCTGGCGGTGGAGAAAACATTAAATATTTTTTTAGTTTAGGAAATTACGAAGAAAAAGCTGTTTTGAATGGTTTAGATTATGGACGTACTACGTTTAGAAATAACAATGAGTATAAAATATCTAAAAAATTAACTTTAAATCAGACCTTTAGTCTTACTTCAACGAATTCAACTCCAAAACCATTAAGCGCTTTTACAAATGCTTATAAACAATCACCAATAGTACCAGTTCGTTTTCCAAATGGCCAGTATGGTGTATCAAGAGTAGGAGAAAATGGATTTGCTAATACTACAGGTTCATCTTTTAATAACGTAGGAAACCCTGTTGCTCAATTAGATTATTATGATGAGCAGCAAAAAAGTATTGTTCTTCAAGGAGGATTAAAATTAGATTATGAGATTTTACCGTCTTTAAAATTCACTTCGCAATTTAATGGGGAATATTATACTTGGAAACAATATAATTTTGAAGATTCTGAAAATATCTGGCTGGCGGCTAATCCAGATAAAACAGCCGCAGACTTTGATCAAAGAGTTATCAAGGAAAAAATTCCATACAATTTGTTGACTAAAGGAAGAGAAGAGTATTTTAATTGGAACTTATCAAACTATTTAACTTACAATCAGGTATTTGGTAAAATTCATGATGTAGAATTAACAGCTGGTATTGAAACTTCTGTGAGAGGTCCAAGAGAGAAATTGACAATTGTTAGAAAAAATGTAAATACAGATTCTAATTACTGGTCATTAAAAGATGTAGATTACGTTGCAAATGTTACAAGCTACAAAGATGAAGTTTTTAATGAGACAAAATTAGCTTCTTATTTTGGACGTTTCCAGTACAAATTAATGGACAAATATTTATTAACTGGAACTATTAGACGTGACGGATCATCAAATTTTGCTAAAGATTATCGTTGGGGAACTTTCCCTGCCTTTGGTGCGGGTTGGATTATTAGCAAAGAAGATTTCATGGCAGACGTAAAAGTGGTTAACTTATTGAAATTAAGAGGAGGCTGGGGTAAATTAGGAAATCAAAATGTACCTCTTAACAGACAAGGGTATTCTTCAGGTTTAAATTCATATTTGGGAGGTTCTATTTTATACGAAGGAACCACAATTAACTCACAAATTGACCCAAGTCTTTCTTGGGAGGTTACAGAAGAATCTTCTGTTGGTTTAGATTTTGAATTATTAGATAACAGATTGAAAGGAGCTTTTGATTTATACAACAAAAATACTGATAACGTTATCTTAAATGTAAAACCATACATGGCTTCTGGTATTACTAATGCTTCACCAGCTCACGTTGGAGAAGTTTCAAACAAAGGTTACGAGATTTCTTTGCGTTGGGATGATAGAATTAACGATGATTTATCTTATTGGGTTGGTGGTAACTTCTCACACAATAAAAATGAACTTACAGGATTAAAAGATGTGGTTTTATCGCCAATTGAAGGAGGAAGCTTAGGAAATGGAGAAACCACCAAATTCCTTGACAATTCTTCAATAGGGCAACCATTAGGAAGCTTCTTTTTATTTGAATATGCTGGTTACGATCCTGAAAATGGTAAAATGCTTTACTATAAAAAAGACGGGACTAAAGTTGTTCAGGATGCTTTAGGTGATGCGGATAAAAAGTATGTTGGTTCTATATTACCAAAAGCAAATTATGGTGTTACATTGGGAGTAAACTACAAAAACTTTGACTTCTCTGTTGATGGATATGGTACTTCTGGGGCTAAAGTTTACAATGGTAAAAAAGGGCAGCGTTTTGGAGGTGAAAATATGGAAGATTCATTTGCTACAGATTTCTGGACTTTAAATAATAGTACAGCTTCTAATCCTGGAGCATTTAATTCAACTCCAGTAGCTTCTACATTTTATTTAGAATCTGGTGATTTCTTTAGAATCAACAATATTACTTTAGGATATAAACTTCCTTTAACTGAAAAAAGCTTTATTAGCTATTGCAGATTATATGTAAATGCAATTAATCCATTCATTACACAAAAATTCTCAGGTTTTTCTCCAGAGCTAAATGCAGATGGTGATCCGTACAAACTTCAGGGAGTAGAATTGGATGCATATCCAACTTTAAGATCATTTGTTGTTGGTGCTAATTTAAAATTTTAATACGATGAAAAAGATATATATATCAATGTTTGTACTGTCAGCTTTGTTTTTTACAGGATGTGCAGATGATTATTTAGATGTCGATCAGACAGAAGCAATTTCAACAGGAGATTTAGAGTTGTTTAATAATAATGCAGGAGCAACTACTTTTGTTACTGCTATTTATAATAAATTCTTAGATTGGGATACAACGTCTTTTGGATGGATCGGATTAACCAGTATTACAACAGATGATGCAGACAAAGGATCATCTCCTGGTGATGTAGGAACGGATAAAGATGTGTTAGATGCTTTAACTTATAATGCTTCAAATCCATCTTCTGAAGGCAATTTTAAAGCCTATTTTGCAGGAATTAACAGATGTAATCAAGCATTAAGCATTATTCCTCAGTTGGATAAAGCAGATTCAAATTTAAGAGCACGACTTATTGGAGAGGCAAAATTTATGAGAGCCTTTATGTATTTTACTTTAGTGAAATGTTATGGAGGTGTTCCAATTGTTGATCATCTTCCAAATCCGTCATCTTTAGATGATAAGACTATGTTGCTTACTCGCAAGACTGCTGCTGAAGTTTATGCTTTTATTGAAGCAGATTTAAATGATGCTATTTCTGCTTTACCACTAAAATCGGCTTATTCTGCTGACGAAAAAGCAAGAGTTTCAAAAGGATCGGCTTATGCTTTAATGGCAAAAGTTAATTTGTATCAAAAAAACTGGCAAAAAGTAGTAGATAACTGCAATCTAGTTACAGGTTACAGTCTTGTTCCAGATTATGCTACAATGTTTAGATTAGAAGGCGAAAATGGACCAGAATCTATTTTTGAAATCAATGGTGTTGGCTCTGTTCCTGCAAAAGGAATTAAACAATATTCTCAAGTTCAAGGAGCTCGTGGAACAGGAGGCTGGGGCTGGGGCTTCAATACACCATCTCAAAGTTTAGTAAATGCTTATGAGCCTGGTGATGTTAGAAAGGCTGCAACAATTATCTTTAGAGGTACTACATTATATGACGGAAGAGTTGTGCCAAATACTGTTGAAAACGAAAGATATAATTACAAAGCATATTCATCTAATTATACCGGAGCGGATGATAGTGATGCTAATGTTATTTTTATGAGATATGCTGAAGTATTATTAATGAAAGCTGAAGCATTAAATGAACTTGGACAAACAAGTGAAGCAATTCCATTGTTAAACCAAATTAGAAATAGAGCTAAACTTCCAAATACGACTTTTACATCACAAGATGATATTAGAAAGGCTATTTGGAGAGAAAGAAGAGTTGAGTTAGCTTTTGAGTTTGACAGATTCTTTGATTTAGTAAGAACTGGTCAGGCTAAAACTGCTTTTGCAGCTGATGGAAAAGTGTTTACTGAAGGAAAAAATGAATTGTTCCCAATTCCAGAATCTTTCTTAAATGAAGCAAAAGGTCTATCAAGCCAAAATCCTGGTTATTAATTCTTAAAAACATTAAAAATGAAAAAAAATAAATCTATTTTATTGCTTTCTTTTGTTTTAGCTTCAACATTGTTAGTTAGCTGCGAGGATAGTATTGATAAAGTAAACAGCCCAATTCCGTACGAACAGATTGGAGGTTATGATAATTCAGATGAGGTTGCTGCCGCTCACTTAGTATCAAAGTTTAGTTTTGATGGTAATATTACTGATTCAAAAAATAGTATTACAGATGGAACAGGAACTAACGTTACTTATGGAACGGGAATAAAAGGGGAAGCGTATCAAGGTTCTGCGAGTTCTTTTATTTCTTATAACACAGTTGCTAATTCGATAATAAATGTAAAAAGTATTTCTGTTTCAATGTGGATCAAAACAAGTCCACATACTGGAGGTGCACAGTCTTTATTTATGCTTCCTAAAAAAACGGACTTTTGGGGAAATATTTTTACACTGATTGAGGGAACAGGCCCAGCAACAACAATGCTGTTAAAAAATCATATTCAGAAAGATGTTACGCCAAGTATTCCTTGGGCTGGACAATTTATTGAACATGGGGGAACAAATGTCTTGAACAATATGTTTGGTGCTTGGAAACATTTGGTGTGGACATATAATGGAACAAGTTCTACTTATAGCTTATATATTGATGGACAAAAGTTAGAGATTCCCGCATCTATAGCAAAAAGATATGCAAGTGATCCAACAACTGGAGGAGCTCCATATGGAGAATTGGCAAATTCTGAAGTTTCGAAATTTATTATTGGTGGTTATCAGCAGCATTTAGGTGCGCCTTGGGGAGCTCCTGATGGATGGATGCTTCATTACACGGGATTAATGGATGAATTTAGAATTTATGATGTGGCTCTAACGGATAATGAAGTTACTGCTCTTTATAAATTAGAAAAAGATAAGAGATAAAGTTTTTACGCATACACCTGAATTGTATTTCAGGTGTATGTTTTTAGTTAATAATTATTAGAAATTGATAAAATGAAGTTAGGTTTATATATTATAATGTTTTTAAGCGCCGTTAGCTCTTGTTCTTCATCTTCTCCAGAAGGGGGAAATAATGGAGGAACACCACTACCAACAAATCCGACAACACCTACAAAGCCTTTAACAGATACAGAAGCTTTAGATTTGGTTCAAAAAGATGCGATTAAGTATTTTTGGGAGTATGCAGATTCAAATTCAAAATTAGCACGAGAGAGATATCTTACGGAGGATCCAAGCTTTGAATCAAATATTATAACTACTGGAGGTTCTGCATTTGGGTTAATGAGTATAGTTGTAGGCGTAGAAAGAGGTTTCTTGCCAAGAGCAGAAGCTGTTTCTAGACTTACTACCGCATTAAATTTTCTTGAAAAAGCAGAACGTTTTCACGGAGCATGGCCACATTGGATGGATAATAAATCTGGGAAAGTTATTCCTTTTGGAACAAAAGACAATGGCGGAGACTTAGTGGAGACTTCTTTCGTTTGCCAAGCGTTAATTACGATCAGAGAATATTTTAAAAATGGAAGTACGACCGAAAAAGAATTAGCTGCAAAAGCAGATCAACTTTGGAAAGGTGTAGAGTGGGACTGGTATACACAGGGACAAGATGCATTGTATTGGCATTGGTCTCCTAATTATGGTTGGGAAATGAACTTCAAATTGGAAGGATACAACGAATGTCTTATCACTTACATTATGGCTGCCTCTTCTCCAACACATCCAATTTCAGCCGAAGCATACCATAAAGCATGGGCAAGAAGTGGTGCAATCGTAAATGGTGGTTCACAATATGGAATTCCTGTGGTATTAAATTATAATGGAGCTACAGGAAATGTTGGACCAATGTTCTGGTCGCATTATTCTTATTTAGGTTTAGATCCAAATAATCTAAAAGATAAATATGCAGATTACTGGCAATTGACACAAAATCATGCTAAGATTATGGTTCAATACAGTGTTGCTAATCCAAAAGGATTTAAAGATTATTCAGATAAATGTTGGGGATTAACAGCGAGTTATACAAGAAATCCTGATGGAACGACAGGCTATACCGCACATCAGCCAAACAATGATACAGGTGTAATTTCTCCAACTGCAGCATTATCTTCTTTTCCTTTTACGCCAGTAGAGTCTATGAAGTTTTTGCATTATTTGTATGATGAGAATAGAGCAAAATATGTTGGAATTGCAGGACCTTATGATGCTTTTTCCCCACAATACAATTGGGTAACACCTCGCTATTTAGCAATCGATCAAGGAACTATCGCTCCCATGATTGAAAACTATAGAAGTGGTTTAATGTGGAAATTATTTATGAATGCTTCAGATACTAAACTGGGGCTTAAAAAATTAGGTTTTACTTCTAGTAAATACGGGATTTAAGAAGGAGTATGAAATATAAATTAGCTTTTTTATCTTTTTTGTTTTCTATTTTGGGCTTTAGCCAAAGCGAGACAACTGGAAAAATAAATACTGTTATAATGGAAAAGTATGAGCTTGGTTTTGTTCTGCATAAACCAGCAAATACAAAAGACAAAAAGCCTTTAATAGTTTTTATTTCTGGAGATGGAGAAAAAGGAACTGATCTTGAGAAAGTGAAGATTCACGGTCCTTTGAAATATTTAAAAACGCATCAATTAGATGCTTATGTTTTGGCTCCGCAATGTAAAGAAGATGAGAATTGGGATATAGAATCAATTTATCAGCTGATTGTAAAAATTCAGAAAGAGAATAAAATCGATTCAGAAAGAATTTATGTTACTGGTTTGAGCTCAGGAGGTTGGGCTTCTTGGAATTTGGCTTTTGCACATCCAGATTTATTTGCCGCAAATGTACCTGTCGCTGGCTTTGTAGATTTGATTCAGTTAGAAAAAGCATGTGAAATTGCCAAAATTCCAACCAGAATTTTTCATGGATTGCTAGATGATGTGGTAAATGTGAATTACGCAATCACAATTTACAAAGAGTTGAAAAAATGCAATGCAAAAGATGTAAAGCTGACCATTTTTGATGATGCAGGACATGACAGCTGGACAAAAGTATATGATAATCAAGAGATCTACGACTGGATGTTGCAGCAAAGAAAAACGAATACAAACAAATAAATAGAATAGAATGAAAAACAAATTAGTCTTACTTTTTTTAGGATGCGCTGTTTTGGGTTATGCTCAAAAGAAGCCTGCTAAAAATACAGTGAAAATTAAACCAAAGTCTGAATTTGTGGCGGAATTAATGTCAAAAATGACTTTAGACGAGAAATTGGGTCAGTTAAACTTGCCAACATCTGGTGATATTACCACAGGGCAGGCAAACAGCTCAAATGTGGCAAAAAATATTGCTGAAGGAAAAGTGGGCGGTTTGTTCAACATTAAATCAGTTCAAAAAATTAAAGAAGTACAGAAAATTGCGGTTGAAAAAAGCCGTTTAAAAATTCCGTTGCTTTTTGGTATGGACGTAATTCACGGTTACGAGACAACATTCCCAATTCCGTTAGGATTATCTTGTACTTGGGATATGGGCTTAATCGAAAGAAGTGCTCAAATTGCAGCTAAAGAAGCTAGTGCTGATGGTATTAACTGGACATTCTCTCCAATGGTTGACATTTCTCGTGACCCAAGATGGGGAAGGGTTTCTGAAGGTTCAGGAGAAGATCCATATTTAGGAAGCCAAATTGCAAAAGCAATGGTTAACGGTTACCAACAGCACGATCTTACTAAAAATAACTCAATCTTAGCTTGTGTTAAACACTTTGCATTATACGGTGCTCCTGAAGGTGGACGTGATTATAACACAGTTGATATGAGCCATATCAGAATGTTTAACGATTATTTTCCTCCTTACAAAGCTGCAGTTGATGCAGGTGTAGGTTCGGTTATGGCTTCTTTCAACGAAGTTGATGGAATTCCTGCAACTGGAAACAAATGGTTAATGACTGACGTTTTGAGAAAACAATGGGGCTTTAAAGGTTTTGTGGTGACAGATTTTACAGGAATTCCTGAAATGATTGAACACGGAATGGGTAATCTTCAAGACGTTTCTGCTTTAGCATTAAATGCTGGTGTTGAGATGGATATGGTTGGAGAAGGCTTCTTAGGAACTTTGAAAAAATCTTTAGATGAGAAAAGAGTGTCTATCGAAACAATCGACAATGCGGTTAGACTTATTCTAGAAGCAAAATATGATTTAGGGTTATTCCAAGATCCATATAAATATTGTGATGAAAAAAGAGCTAAAACTGAAATCTTCACAACAGACAGCAGAAAAGAAGCGCGTCAAATTGCTGCACAATCTTTAGTATTATTGAAAAACCAAAACCAATTATTACCGCTTAAAAAATCAGGTACAATTGGTTTGATTGGACCATTGGCTGATGCTAAAGAAAACATGCCAGGAACTTGGAGTGTGGCTACAAAAATGGAAAATGCGGTTTCATTATTGAGAGGAATTAAAGAAGTTGCTGGAGCTGGAACGAAAGTTTTATACGCAAAAGGGAGCAACTTAGATTACGATGAAACTTTTGAAACTAACGCAACAATGTTTGGAAAAACATTACACCGTGATTCACGTTCAAAAGAAGACTTATTAGTCGAAGCTTTAAAAGTTGCTGAACAATCTGATGTTATCGTTGCTGCTTTAGGAGAGTCTGCTGAAATGAGCGGAGAATCTAGCAGCCGTACAAATTTAGAAATTCCACAAGCGCAAAAAGATTTATTGAACGCTTTATTAAAAACAGGAAAACCAGTTGTTTTAGTTTTATTTGACGGACGTCCGTTAGTAATTACTGACGAAGAAAAAACAGTTCCTGCTATTTTAAATGCTTGGTTCGCTGGTACAGAAGCAGGTTATGCTATTGCTGACGTATTATTTGGAGATGTAAATCCTTCTGGAAAATTGACTTCAACTTTCCCAAGAAGCGTTGGACAATTGCCAATTTACTACGCACACAAAAATACAGGAAGACCGCTTTCTAACACAGAAGGTAAATTTGAGAAATTCAGATCAAATTATATCGACGAGAGAAACGAGCCTTTATTCCCATTCGGATTTGGTTTAAGCTATACTACTTTTGATTATTCAAACTTGAAAATTTCTTCTGATAAAATGGATTCAAAAGGAAAATTGAAAGTGACAGTTGAGGTAACAAACACTGGAAATTTTGACGGAAAAGAAACCGTTCAATTATACATTAGAGATTTAGTTGGTTCAGTAACAAGACCGGTTAGAGAGCTAAAAGGTTTCCAGAAAATAGCACTTAAAAAAGGTGAAAAACAAACAGTAAGTTTTGATATTACTGTTGAAGATTTAAAATTCTATAACTCTGATTTACAATTCGTAGCAGAGCCAGGGCAGTTTGATATTTTTGTTGGAGGAAATTCAAATGCCGATAAGAAAGTTAGTTTTGAGTTAACTAAATAGTTGGTTTATTTGATTAGTGAAAAGCCCTTCGTTTGGAGGGCTTTTTTTCTAAATCTAAAGACCTTTTTGTAATTTTTTAACTACGTTATTATGAATAAAATCAAAATATTTAGTGCCGTTTGCCTTGTTGCTTTTTCTTATTGCAATGCGCAAAAAAATGCAATTGTAGCACATCGCGGTGCTTGGAAAAAGAACAATCTTCCTGAAAACTCTATTGCATCATTAAGGCATGCAATCGATTTGAAACTGCCAGGATCAGAATTTGATGTTTGGAGAACAGCAGACGATTCGCTTGTGATCAATCATGATGCACATTACAACAAACTGCTTATTGAAGAAACAAATTATGCAGATTTGATAAAGTTTAAACTTTCTAACGGAGAAAAACTTCCAACCCTTCACGAATACATTTCAGAAGGAATGCGAAATAACAAACATACACTTTTGGTTTGCGAAATTAAACCTTCAGAAATCAGCAAAGAAAGAGGTCAAAAAACGGGTGTAGCAGCAGTCGAAACCATTAAAAAATTAAAAGCCGATAAAAACACCTGCTACATCAGTTTTGATTATGATATTCTGAAGAAAATTAGAGAGATAGATTCTAAAACCTCTTTGCAATATTTGGAAGGAAATAAATCGCCTAAAGAAGTTAAAGCAGATAAAATTAACGGTGTAGATTATCATTATTCAGTATTTCAAAAACACCCAGAATGGATTCAAGAAGCCAAAGACAATAAGGTGATTCTAAATGCTTGGACTGTTAATGACGCTAAAGATATGGATTGGATTATTGCACATAAATTCAATTACATTACTACAAACGAACCCGAACTTTTAAAGGAAAGAAAAGAGATTAAAAAATAGTCTTTAAAACTTAACTTAAGAAAATCTAACCATGAAGAAATTATATAAAAAACTAACGCCTATTGTATTGCTTTCGATGCTTTTCGGAAACAGTCTTTTGGCGCAAAATTCTGGTAAAACAGAATGGTTTGATCCTAGCAGACCCGCAACGACTTACTGTAATCCAATAAATATTGGGTACAATTTTACGACTCATAATCACAACGGAATTCCAGAGTCACGCCGTTCAAGTGCCGATCCTGTAATTATTACCTACAAAGGCGAATATTACTTATTTGCGACAAATCAAGCAGGCTTCTTTTGGAGTAAGGATATGTCAGATTGGAATTTTGTTTACGGAAGTTTTCAAAGAGAGCCAGGAGATGACGACCAATGCGCTCCTGCAGCTTGGGTTGTAAATGACACTTTATTTTACGTGGGCTCAACTTGGAAAAGAGATCATCCAATTTGGAAAACTGCAGATCCAAAATCAGGAAGATGGACGCGTCACGTAGACAAAGCAATGCTTCCAACTTGGGATCCAGCTATTTTTCAAGATGATGATAAAAAAGTGTATATGTACTACGGTTCAAGTGGAAAATTACCGCTTGTAGGTGTTGAGGTTGATTATAAAACGTGGCTTCCAAAAGGAAATCAGGAAGATTATGCCACATTGTACAAAGCAACAGAAGTTGAAGATATTCAAAAACCTTACGGGCAAATTAAAGAAGTTGCGATTTTAGATCCTTCAGCTCACGGATGGGAACGTTTTGGCCCAAACAACGATATGGAGCCTGCACCTTGGGGGAATTTCATTGAAGGAGCTTGGATGACCAAGCATAACGGAAAATACTATATGCAGTACGGAGCTCCTGCTACCGAATTTAAAGGATATGCAAATGGTGTTCACGTTGGCGATAATCCGTTAGGGCCATTTACGTATCAAAAACATAATCCAATGTCTTATAAACCAGGCGGATTTGTAATTGGAGCTGGACATGGAAATACTTTTGCAGATAATTACGGAAATTATTGGAATACAGGAACATGTAAAATTTCAATAAAAGACCGTTTTGAGCGTCGTATTGATATGTTTCCTGCCGGATTTGACAAAGATGATGTAATATATTCTATTACAGCTTATGGAGATTTTCCAATTGTGTTGCCTACAAGCGAGCGTGATCAAACAAAAGGAGCTTCTTCTGGATGGATGCTGCTTTCTTATAAAAAGCCAGTGACTGTTTCGTCTTCTGAACAATGCATGGAAGTAGAAACGCACAGAATGGATCATGGCGGTAAAAAAGTGTATGAAAAATTCTGTTATGGACCTGAAAATATAACAGATGAAAACATTCAAACCTATTGGTCTGCAAAGACAAGCAATCCAGGTGAATGGCTGCAGATGGATTTAGGACGTCAAATGGAAATCAATGCGCTTCAAATTAATTACGCAGATCATAAAGCAACACAGTTTAATAAAGCAATGGATATCTATTATCAATACAAAATATTCATGTCTGATGATGCTCAAAATTGGACTTTGGTGGTTGATAAATCTAAAAATGATAAAGATGCTCCACACGATTATGTAGAGCTTACCAAACCAATTAAAGCTCGTTACATTAAAATGGAGAATGTTCACAATGCTTCAGGTTTGTTTGCCATTTCTGATTTTAGAGTTTTTGGAAACGGATTGGCTGCAAAACCAAAACCTGTAGTTTCGTTTAAGGTAGATAGAAATAAAGCAGATTCTAGAAATGCTATGATTTCATGGAAAAAACAGGCAGATGCAATTGGTTACAACATTTATTACGGAATAGCTCCTGATAAATTGTACAACAGCATTATGGTTTATGGCGATAATACATACGATTTTAGAGGTTTGGATAAAGGCACGAAATATTATTTTACGATCGAGCCTTTTAATGAAAATGGTATTGGAACAAAAAATAAGATTATTGAAGTAAAATAATCTTTATTTATAGAATATGTAAAAGCTCCGATTGCAAATTGAAGAATTTGTAATTGGAGTTTTTTTTGAGAAAAGGTTGAGAAAAAGGCTTCAGAAATGTCAATAATTTTGTTCCTTTGCGAATATACCACTGGTATACTAAACTCCAAATTGCTACAGAAACTATGAAAAAAACGATTCTTTTAACTGCTTTAGTTTTAAACGGATTGACATCTTTTGCACAGACAAATGATGAGAAAAACATCAAATTATTTTACAAAAAAGCCTTAACCGAGTCAAAATGCTACACTTGGTTAGAATACTTGTCAAATGACATCGGCGCTCGTTTGTCTGGCTCTAAAGGCGCAGAACAAGCAGTTGAGTACACTAGAAGGCAATTAGAAAGCTTAGGGCTTGATAAGGTATATTTACAAGAAGTTATGGTGCCTCACTGGGTGCGTGGCGAAAAAGAAACAGCTTATATTCTTGATGGGAAAGTAAAAACTAATGTGCCAATTTGTGCATTAGGAGGTTCGGTAGCAACACCAAAAACAGGTCTTACTGTAGAAATTATCGAAGTTCAAGGAATAAAAGAATTAAACGAACTTGGAGCTGATAAAGTAAAAGGGAAAATAGTTTTCTATAACAGGCCAATGAATCCTGAAAACATTGAAACTTTTACTTCTTATGGTGCTTGTGTTGACCAAAGATATGCAGGAGCAAAAGAAGCTGCAAAACTAGGAGCAGTTGGTACAATTGTTCGTTCTATGAATTTACGTTTAGACGATTTTCCTCATACAGGAGCTCAAAGTTATGGTGACTTGCCAAAATCACAATATATTCCAACAGCGGCAATCAGTACAAATGGAGCTGAATTGTTGAGCAAATCTTTAAAAGTAAATCCTGCTTTAAAATTTTACTTCAAACAATCTTGCGAGACTTTGCCAGATGCTTTGTCTTATAACGTAATTGGTGAATTGACAGGAAGCGTTACTCCAGAAAACATTATGGTTGTTGGAGGACACTTAGATTCTTGGGATTTAGCTGACGGTTCTCACGATGATGGAGCAGGAGTAGTGCAAAGTATGGAAGTTATCCGTATTTTGAAAAACTTAAACTACAAACCTAAAAATACGATTCGTGTAGTATTATTTATGAATGAAGAGAACGGCGGAAAAGGTGGCGCTAAATACGAAGAAGTTTCAAAACAAAACAAAGAGAACCATATTTTTGCTTTAGAAAGTGATTCAGGAGGATTTTCTCCAAGAGGATTTTCAATTGAAGCTGATGATGCTAATTTAAAAAAGATTCAAGGTTATAAAGATCTTTTTGAGCCTTATTTGGTTCACAGCTTTACAATTGGGCACGCAGGTTCAGATATTAATCATTTAACTTCACAAGCTATTGTGAAAGCAGGTTTAAAGCCTGATTCTCAACGTTATTTTGATTATCACCATGCAGCAAATGATAAATTTGATGCCATCAACAAAAGAGAGTTGGAACTTGGTGCTGCAACAATGACTACATTAATGTATTTATTAGACCAAAACGGAATCGAGACTAAAAAAGCAAATTAAGATTCAAAAGAAAAAAATGAAAAAAGCCATAAGTTTTTACTTGTGGCTTTTTTTATGTCAAGATTTCATAACAATCAAATAATAAAAAAAGAGGATTGGAATATTAGAAAGTAAGATTAAAATTTTCATTCCGATATCTTTTCGATGTTCTGGAAAATGAATAAAACGATCCGTCAAATGGATAAACATTATTGCATTTACAATTATTGCTCCTAAAGCAAATGGCCACGCAATAACCAAAACCATAGAATTTCCATTTGAAATAATATAAAGCATAAACAGAATCGTACTGATTATAAATGTTCCAACAGCCAACTCGATAGATTGTTTTTCCTCAAAAGGATTATGAATTGTTTTCATGATTTTAAATATTAAAGGTTTGCTGAATAGTTTGAATAGGCATAAAAAGCATTTTTGAAAAATCGAGATAATGAAATGCATTTGCTTTTTTTCCTCTTTTAAATTGCTGAATGAAATAACTCATTCGTTTTGGGTAAAAAATTGTTCCAGTTGCTATTACCATAAACAAATACAAGCTTTTCTTTCCGTTTCCGAGTAAATAATACTGCATGCCTATTTCTTCATAAACCGAAACTCCAGTATTGGTCAGAACATGTATGATGTCGTGATCTTCAAGTTTTTCCTGAATATCGAAATGATTCTTGTAAAGAAAATTGCCTAAACCAAATCCTAAGCTTTCTTCTGGATAGCTCATTAAGTTGCTTTTGTCAATGTCCCAAGGTTCATTCTTTTTAAAGTATTTTTGATACGGTTTTTTGGAACATTCATACAGTTTTTCAATCAAATAATCTCTCATAAAGTATCGATTTAAAAGTTCTTTGAATTTCAAAGTTAATTAGCAAATAAAAAAGCTAGAATTCATTAAGACTAGCTTTTAATATATTAATAAGTGTCTGCGACTGTTTTCAATATATTAGAATCGACGAGGTCAGAAGGAGCAACGACTTTTTCTTCTAGTGGAATATCGTTGCCGTAACGCTCTTTTAGTATTTTCTGAACTCTTGGGTCTTGCAAGTTAAAATCTTTCAATTCTCTAAGTTTAGACAATTCGATTCCTGCAGCATTTTTATATATTTTCCAGATTAATTCCGAGCAATATATTCTGTTGTCAGTCCATTCAAAATAAGCATCATATTCTTTGCCATCAAATTGCTGACTGTAATCTTTCATTTTCTGCAAAACCTGCGGATTCAAAACGCTATCGTCTTTTAATCTTTTTGTAACATATTTGCTGTCTTTTCCGTGTTTAATCCAGTCTTCAAGCGGGGTAAGTTTTACAGGTTGAACAGCTTGAAAAACAAACCATTTTCCGTTAATATCGTAAATAATGCCGCAATGAGAAAACTTCGAATTTGTCGCAATTCGAACCGCTTCGCATTGTTTAGATTCTGATGTTTGAAAAATAAGATCTCCATCCTTAAACTTGCTTACTGTTGTTTTTTCTTCTTTGTTTCCAGTAAAAGGATTGCTTGGAAAAACCTTTATCGCAACGAATAATGCACAGCCAAAACTTAGAAAGAAAGTAATGATCGGGAATAGATATTTTTTGATTTTCATAAAGTATATTTTAAAGTACTTTGAATTGCAAAGTAAATAATAAAAAAAATAGCTGCCAAATAAAATGACAGCTATTTTTACAAATATTTTATGCAATATTAGATTCTGAAAATTCCTCCAACAGCAATAATACGTTGAAAGTAAGTAAAGTGCTGAGAAGCTTTATCTTCAGGACTTGTTGTGGTTTTAATATCCTGCATGTTAATATAACCGCCTTTTAACTCTCCTTGAACATAAAAATGTTTGAAAAAAGTAACGTTAAGACCTGCTTTTGCAGAAACTCCATAACCAGAAACATGAAAATCATCGTGACGTTCTTTACCTAAAATTGTAGTATTCGTTTTTGGATATAAAACTCCAGCACCAATACCTTCAGTTAAGTTAATTTGAACTTTGTCAATATTTGGCAATCCAAACCATTTAGAAACATCATCAAATCTGGCAACTTCAGTATTAATGTAGTTTAATCCATCTGTATGTTCATACATTAAAAATGCTGGACCGTTTACATTTACTTCACCATTACCATAACCACCTTCTTTGGCTCCTCCCTGAGACATATCTACAGGTGTGTTATTGTAAGTGCCATTGTAAATTGATGCAGGATCATCTGCAGGTAAATTGATGTATCCGTTAACATTTGCAATTTGATTCTGTGCCATTACGTATTTCATGTGGTCAACACCAATTGTAACACTGTAGTGATCGCTAAAAAAGTAACCCAATCTCAAATTCGTTTGAGGAATTGTCATATTTGCAGGATTGATATAATCAACATGCCATCCTTTTGGTTTGTCATGAGCAGCCATATTCTCAACAGTAAAGTTGTAATCCTTACCTCTAAAGTTTACATCAGATTTTGAGTAGCTTTCTCTATTACCACCCCACATTACAAAGAATTTTCCTTTGTTGTGAGCGGCATATTTTTGTACAGGTATTTCTTCCTGAGCAAATGTGTTTAAAGAAACACAAGCCAGTAAGAAAAATAAAATTTTTGTTTTCAAAGAACTTAAGTTATTATAAATTAAAATGCGTTTATTGTTTTTCTGATTGCAACTAACTTGTTCATTAAACCTTCAAAATAGTCTAAATGAAGCATGTTAGCACCATCACTTTTTGCATTAGCTGGATCAAAATGGGTTTCGATAAAAATACCATCAACACCAACTGCAATACCTGCTTTGGCAACAGTTTCAATCATATCTGGTCTTCCGCCTGTTACACCCGCTGTTTGATTTGGCTGTTGTAAAGAATGCGTTACGTCCAAAACTGTAGAAGCATATTGCTGCATAGTAGGAATTCCTCTAAAATCAACAATCATGTCTTGGTAGCCAAACATAGTTCCGCGATCTGTAACCATAACACTTTCGTTATTACAGTCTAAAACTTTTTGAACAGCGTGTTTCATGCTTTCTGGACTCATAAATTGCCCTTTTTTCAAGTTTACTGTTTTTCCTGTATTAGCAGCTGCCACAACAAGATCAGTTTGACGAACTAAGAAAGCAGGAATCTGTAATACATCTACATATTGAGCTGCTTTGTCAGCATCTTCATTTGTATGAATGTCTGTTACTGTTGGAACATGAAAAGTTTCAGAAACTTTTCTTAAGATTTTTAAGGCTTTTTCGTCACCAATTCCAGAGAAACTGTCAATTCTAGAACGGTTTGCTTTTTTAAAAGATCCTTTAAATACATAAGGAATCTGTAGATTGTCGGTAATACCAACTAATTTTTCAGCAATTCTAAGAGCCATTTCTTCTCCTTCAATAGCGCAAGGCCCTGCTAATAAAAAGAAATTTCCGCTGTCAGTATGCTTAATTTGTGGAATATGTTGTAAGTTCATAAAATTATTTTTTTTGCAATGCAAAGGTAGTTATGATTTATGAATAGCAGATGAAGATTTAAGATTATTTTAAGAACTCGAATAACTGACTAGGAGCTTAGTAAAATTAACGAATTGCTAAAATTTCTTTAGAATGATTAAATGCTTTTTCCGAGGCAATATTAAAGCATGAAAAAAAACTAATAGATGACATTTATCATGTTTTAGAGTTTTGCAGTTATTGCTATTTTTTAGTTCTGATCAATAGGTGTTTTTTGATCTACTTTCTTTCCTCCTTTTAATTAGAAATTGAGACACAATAATCAAAATCAGAATAAAAAGTAAAAAGAGAGAAGCCATAACGATGCCTAAAAGAGGCATTCCGCATCTGATTGGGTTTGGATATTTTTCGTATTGTTTTGAAAAATTATAATCGACAATATAATAAGCGATAAAAGAAAACAAAATATAAGAAACAAAACTAATCCAAGATGCCGAACTAAATTTAAGTGAAGCAGGTTTATAAATTGTTTTGGTTCCTAATATTAATTGAAATAAAACAGGAAGAGCAAGTAATATTAAGGGTAATATTTCAAGCATAATATGAATAGTTAATAATATTTATTTAAGTCTTAATCCTAGAGGAACCATTAGAATTCCTTTTTCATAAATATTTAAATAAAGCTTAACGGGCTTTTTTTGACCTTCCCATTTCAATTCATAAACATTCAAAAATCCAGCACCCATATTACTTCTTTTAGTAGGGAAAGGACAACAGGTTTCTAATCTGGAATACGTTATTTTCTCGCCATTTGGGCCAGCCAAAGCATTTAAGAAACGAGTTTCATTTAAAGCCTCATTATTAGTATTTTGATAAAATATATTAATAGGATAATCAGGATCGTAACCGTATTTTTTGTCTTTGGCAAATTGTGTTATAGAAAAAGTATTATCTTTCTTTAAAATCAAATCTGGCGCATTGTCATCTACGTTTTTTAAAGTTGATTTTGTGCTTATGCAAGAGGTAACACTGATTAATAAAACAATTAAAAGAGCTATTTTTTTCATGATTCAGATGATTGTGTCAAGTTAAACTGTTTGTTCTACTTTTTTCGAATTTAGCTTTAAAATACCAACTACAATCAGATATTGTGCCAGAAGGTAAGTCAGCATAATAAAAAAAGAACTTTTAGGAATTGGAGCGTAAAATTTATTTAAAGCCAGAATACTATCAGAAATAATAAAGAAAATCGCGCCCAAAAAAACAAACTGATTACCGGGTTTTTCCCATACCAAAAATCCGTTGAAAGCAAATAAAAGCATAATTGAAATAACCGAAGCATAAATAGAAACTGGAATTTCAAGTTTTCCTAAATAAGGCATTAGAAAATAAACCATTCCAATTAAGTAAAATGCAATTAAAACGCTGCCAAATATAAAAAGAGGTTTATTCTGTTTTTTTCTAATTCTTTTCTGTTTATTAAAAAGAATGCAGTAAACTATATGGGCTGTCAGAAAAAATACCAGACCTAAAATAAAGTAAATTTCTCCAAGGTCTGTAAAAAGTAAAACGACATCTCCAAACCATGAAAGTGTAAGTGCTGCCAATAAAATGTTCTGACTTGGAAATTTTTTGTAAAAATAAGCTCCAAACCCGATAATTGGTATTAGAATAGGTTTGAGAAAGAGATCAAAACTCTCGTGGCCAGTAAGCATAATAATGAGGTAAACCACACTAAATGCCAGATAAATTAAAAAAAAAGAAGAGTTTCTCATAATAGGGGTTATGAAGTGATATATTGGTTTTGGTTGGTTTTGAAGTCAAAATTAACAAAATAAAATGTCGTTAAAAAAGATAAAATCAGGTAAGTAAAAATAATATAGTTACTAATTGGAATGACACGATTTAAACCAAACCAATCTCCATAATAACCAATAATACAAACTACAATCCCCAATCGGATGCCTTCCCATAAAACGGCATACTTATTTTTGTCCATTAACTCTGTGTAGCTATATATGGTTACAAAAATGAAAAAACCGTAAATGAAAATATTAGGCAGACCGATTTTTGCAATATTATCAAACAGATAACTCACAAAAAGCAATGTTATTAAAACCTGTGCAACAGACCAGTATATTAGTTTTTGAGAGTTTTGTGTGCCATATTTTTCAAAATTAAAGACGTTTTCAATTTTGTTTACAGGATATTTTTCTTCAAAATTTTCTGGACGCCAGCCGGTTGGTTTAAACCAAATTGTCAATTTATCTTTCCATTTTGGCGCTCGCCATGCATCTTTTATCAATAAACTCAAATGTTGAAAATTTATTTTAATCGGATTCCACGTATTAGCTGGTCTTGTGATTCCGAAAACAGGAGGCACATCGTCTAATTCTTCTTGAAAAGTTCCAAAAAGCTTATCCCAAAAAATGAAAATTTGAGAGTGGTTTTTGTCTAAATACTCAGGATTAATGGCATGATGCACACGATGATGTGAAGGTGTTACCAAAATATGCTCAATAAATCCCATTTTTTTGATGTGTTTGGTGTGATACCAAAACTGCAAAAATAGATGAATTGGAAGTGTAATAGCAATCACAGAAGCAGGAACGCCCAACAAAGCAGCAGGAATCAATAAAAAAGTAAACAAATTGACCAAACTTGCAATGGGTTGGCGAAGTGCGCAGGCAAGGTTAAATTCTTCACTGCTATGGTGTATGGCATGTTTGTTCCAAAGAAAATTAATCTGATGCGCCAAACGATGGCTCCAATAACCGTAAAAATCAATTACAAAAAAAGCAATGCAGTAGGAGAGGACATTGGCTTCTAAATGCTGTAACGCGATTTTAGAAACCAGCCATTCATAAGAAAGAAAAGTAACGCTCAACCCCAAAACATCTTTTACAGAATTGGTAATGCCAGAACTTATGCTCGATACGCTATCTATTAGTGGAGCAGTATCATTTTTTTTATAAATGCCGTAAATTTTTTCAATAACAATTAAGGCTAAAAAAATCGGCATTGCAATAATCAATATCTTTCCGTATTCTTCCATAAAAAATGCATTCTATTTCATTCAAATATATAATAAAAACGAATGCATTTTGAGTTATTTGTAATTAAACCGTTTTTCTCATTGTATTTGTTTAAAACAGAAAAGCAAATTATTGTGGCTCAAAAGGATATTTTATAGAATAGAATTTAGGTGTTTTTTGGTTTTTTATGTTAAACCGAACCACTTCTTTTATGATTTGAAATGAGTCATATTTGGGTTCCAATTGTATTTCATTTCCAGAATTTACAACCCCATATTTATTATTTTTATTTACAACAAATTCGCCAGTGCCGTAAATTTCTGTAATAGCGTCGTATTCTGCAGGAAGAGCAATTTTATTTTTATTGCTGAAAACTCCAAATTTATTTTTGTCTTTAAAAATCTGATAATTACTCTTAGAAAATCCACTAAAGTACAGATTGCTTTTTACAAACTCATCTACGAATATTTCAATTTCGGTGTAGTTATTATTTTCGATTGTGAGAAGATATTTTTTTGCGTTTTTTACAGCAAAAATTTTGTTTTGAGCAGCGCTATAAAAATCATAATCTTCAGGAATTATAATTTCACCTTTGGCAGAAAACAATCCGCCTTTATCTGCTGTATTAGTTGTGATATAATAATTATAAAAGGGATCGATAGATTTGTATGATATGGGAATAATTTCCTTTTCCTGATATGGATTTATAACACCTCGCAAATTATTTTTATAAGCAAAATATTGATCTTTGAACGATATTGTGTAATTAGAGAAAACACCATAAACGTTATCATAAATCAAAGGTTTCAAAACAGCATCTTTTTGGTCGATTATTCCTTCTTTGCCATTGTTTTTTACAATATAAATAGAATTTGAAGGTGTAATTTCATCGTATTTACATTCAATCTCATATTTTCCATTTGAATTTATAACACCTTTTTTCTTCGTTATTGTATTGAAAACAAGAAAAGAATTTTGAGATAATATCCTTTCGAAGCGATAATTTTTAATAGTATTTAAAACAATATTTCCGAGAGTATCTATTATTAAAGTGTTTTTGTTTTGAAGCGTCACAATAGATCTTTTATGTTGGAAATACTCAATATCAAATGCCTGAAATTTGGTAATCTGTTTTCCTTCTGTATCAAACAAATCAATACCGTTGTTATTCTGGACAAATGAAATGCCATTGCTGCCCATTATATTATCATATTTAATTGGCAATATGATTTTGTTATCTAGGTTAACAACGCCATATTTATTATTTTTTGAAACTCTAACCAGATTTTTTCCTAAATAGAAAACATCTTCATACTCGAACGGAATTTTGATATTGCCTTGTAAATCGATAAATCCTCTTTTGTAGTTTTTATTAATTATAATTCCCGCTTCAAATATATTTTTGAGGTCTTTTCTGTTCTCTATGTATGCATAATTAGGTTTAAGCACCACATTGCCAAGAGAATCAATTAAGCCCATTTTTCCCTTAAAGGTTCTAAATATGGCATAATCATTTTCAAAACCATAGACATATTCATAAGTCTTATTTTCCATTAATTGTTTACGAAGAGGCTCAAATTTCGATTGGCCTTTCGTTATAAAAGAGAATAACAGAATTAGTAAAAGAAGGATATTTCTCATGATTTTAAATTTCTACAAATAAAAACGCATTCTCTTCAATTCTAGTATAGAATAAAACAGAATGCGTTTTAAAGTTATTGAATCAATTAAACAATTTCGGCGCTAAGACCAGCTTCCAAAAGTTGAGTGCATTGAGGTTTAAGTTTTTCTATCGGGCCTGTTTTTACAGTGCATTTCCCGTTGTAATGTACAATCAAAGAGCATTGCTCGGCTTGTTCTGCCGTGTGGCTGCAAACACGCATAAGAGTATCAATTACGTGATCAAAAGTATTTACATCATCATTATACACAATGATCTCGTTATTAAAAGCAATGGCTTCTTTTTCGCGAACTCTTTCTCTTACTTTTTCTTTAGTACTCATATTGTTATAGTTTTTGTACTGAATTGATTATCAGTGTCTAATTTACGTATTTTAAAGATACCCAGTTGTTTCTCTGAAGCTTTTTAACATAAGTTAAACCTTTTTCAACACAAGAAGCATCGATAAACGGAATGTCTTCTTCGTAGAAACCGCTAAAAAGGATAATTCCTTGTGGATTCAAAGCATCAACATAAGCCTGCATATCATTCAACAAAATATTTCTGTTGATATTGGCAATAATTAAATCGTATTTTTTACCTGCCAATAAAGCAGCATCGCCTTCATAAACGGAGATATGTTTGCAATTATTGCGTTCAGCATTTTCGATAGAGTTGAGGTAGCACCAGTTATCAATGTCAATAGCATCGATAGGTTCAGCGCCTTTCATTTCAGCCAAAATAGCTAAAATCGCAGTTCCGCATCCCATATCAAGTGTTTTTAAACCTTTTACATCCATTTCCAATAAATGCTGAATCATCATGTGAGTAGTTTCATGATGTCCAGTTCCAAAACTCATTTTAGGTTCAATTACAATATCAAACTCAGCATCAGTTTTTTCGTGAAAAGGAGCGCGAACGTGACATTTTCCGTCTACATCGATCGGTTCAAAATTCTTTTCCCATTCCTCGTTCCAGTTTACCTGGTCGATTTCTTCAATCGTATATTCAATTTTAAACTCCTCAGATTGTAGAATATAAATATCATTCAGAATATTTTCATCCCATAAATCCTTCTTCACAAAAGCAGAAATTCCGTTTTCAGTTTCCGTAAAACTTTCAAACGCTTTTTCGCCCAATTCAGCCACTAAAATTTCAGAACCCAACTCTTTTGGCTCAATTGTAAAATGATATCCTAAATAGATGTTTGACATAATAAAAATTTTTGCAAAGGTAAGAATACAAAGCAAAAGTTGTTTAAAAAAATCTAAAAGAACATTCTTATTTTAAGAATAATTTAGAATAAAAAAAGCGTTCATAATTATGAACGCTTTTCATTTTATATAAACCTAAGAATTAGATAGCAGTAACGATAGCTAAGAAATCATCAGCTTTTAAAGCTGCACCTCCAATTAAACCACCATCTACGTCTGGTTTAGAGAAGATTTCTTTAGCGTTTTCTGGTTTTACAGAACCACCATATAAAATAGAAACTTCATCAGCGATTTCGGCTCCAAAAGCTTTACGGATTGTTTCTCTAATAAATTCGTGCATTTCTTGAGCTTGCTCTGGCGAAGCAGTTTCTCCAGTTCCGATAGCCCAAACTGGTTCGTATGCTAAAACAATTTTAGACCAAGATTCTTTTGCAATATGGAAAACTCCGTCACGCAATTGGTTTTCCACAATGTTGAAGTGGTTTCCAGACTGACGGTCTTTTAATTCTTCTCCAAAACAGAAGATTACTGTCATATCATGTTTCAAAGCTGTATCTACTTTGTTTGCGATTAAAGCATCAGTTTCGTGGAAAATAGCTCTACGCTCAGAGTGACCTAAGATTACTGTATTAACACCAATGCTTGTTAACATATCTGCAGAAATTTCTCCTGTAAAAGCACCGCCTTCAGCTTGGTGAACGTTTTGAGCAGAAACTCCGATAGTTGTATTTTTTAATTTAGTCGCTGCCGCTTGTAAGTTTACAAAAGTTGGCGCTACAATTACTTGTGCATTTGTTTTCGCTGGAATTTTAGCAATTAACTCGTTTAATAATTCTTCAGTTTGAGCTGCATTTTTATGCATTTTCCAGTTTCCTGCAACAATCGATTTTCTCATTTTGGTAGTTTTATATTATTTTTTTGTTTTTTGTTTGAAATTAAAGCAAAGTCCAAAATTGATATTTGAATTTTGACATTGCAATTGTTATTGAAGCTTATTTCAATGATTGTAAAGTAGAATTGATTTTTTCGAAATCAGTTTCGATCGCTCTGTATAAAACGATTTTTCCTGTTTTGTCCACTACGATATATCTTGGAATCCAATCTAAATCAATCGCTTTTCCGAAAAGGCCTTTCATGCCATCATTCATCATATAATGATCGCCTTTATTTAATTCGTGTTTTTCGATTCCTGCTTTCCATTTATCAGCCGTTTTATCAGCCGAAATGAATAAGTAAGAAACGTCAGGATTATTGGCTTGCAGTTCTTTTAATTTTGGCATTGCTTTTACACAGTCACCACACCAAGAAGCCCAAACTTCGATAACCAAAGTTTTTCCTTTGTATTTTTTTAAGATGTTTTTGAAGGTAACCTGACTTCCGTCAGCAGCTAATAATTTCTCAGATAAAGCCTCTTTAGAAAAAGCTGTTTTCTGAGCTTGCGTGCAAGAAAAAGAAATAAATGCAATTACGGCTAGAACTAATTGTTTCATATTTGATTAAAATTATTTTTTATTAGGGTACTGAATTCACAAAGTTAAACAAACAAATCGAATGCCAATTGCAGATTAACAAAATTTGAAGAGTCGTTGATTTTGTAACAAAACGACGTTTTTTGGTTGAAAAAAGTGTTTTGAAATCGTAATAGTTGGCTGTGAAATCAAGTATTTTTTTGAAACTATTTTTTAGGAAATAATTAAAAAGCATTTTTTTTGTTTTGGCAAAGGAAAATTGAAGCAGAAAAACGTCAGATTTCAATAAAAAAAGCCTTCAATAAAATTAAAAGTATTGAAGGCTTCTTTTATGTTTTTTTAATACTTAATTCAAGTCGTAATTGCCATTTGCCCATTTTTTGCTTGGAGCAATCCAATTGTCTGCTGCTTTAAACAAAAAGCCGTGTTTTAGACCTGTATTAAGTTCAATTTCTTTAAAATGAATTATTTTACATTTAGAAGTTTCCTTTCTTTTAATTGCAGAAACTCCATAAATATCTGATTTTTCATAAATGGTTAAAATATTGCCGCAAAAATTGATGCCTGGAATTTCTTTTATATCAGAATCTCTAAAGCATCCAATGAAAACAAAATTCACATCTGGATTGGAGAGATAAGTAGAAACATACTGCGCAATATAACCGCCTTGTGAAATTCCGATTACTGTAATATGATTTGGTATAATACCTTTTTTGAGGAGCGCTTTGATTTGCTTTACCATTTTCTCAGCATATTCGGCAGAATTCGTGTTTTTCTTTCTTTTTTCACTAAAAACAATAAACTTATCTTTTCTATAAGATTCTAAAATCTCATTGTATTCTGCTCTGCCATATTCTGGATGAATTGCATTTAGATCGTTTTCTTGTACAAATTTGTTGTGGAAAAAGAAAATATAGCGTTTGTCTTTTTTTGATGTTTCTGATTGGCTAAAGCTTGCTTGAGTGAAGAAAAGAGCTAGTAAAAAAGTAAAGAAGGATTTTGAAAATTGTTTCATAGGGGAGTTTTCGTAAAAAAAGCCCGTTTTTATGGACTTTTACTATAAGTGTTAAATTATAAATTTAGATTGAAAGTAAGTTTGTTTACTTCTTCTTGCTTGGCTGACTCTATGTTTTTTAAAGCATCTAATTTTTTATTAAGCTTAACCTTAGAACTTAGAGAAGTATTTTTGTTTTCAGCTGAAATTTTTTTTGCCACATGTTTCATACTTTTCTTTTTATAATGAAACCACTTTTGATGTTTCATTTTTTTAATTTGAGTCTGCAAAATAAAATATTTACGTAAAAAAAAGCCACAATTAAATGTAGCTTTTTTAATATATGATCGAATTTATCGAAGACTATAACTTCAAATCATCTGTATCATTGTAGTGTACTTTTTGAGCGATAGTTCCGTCATGTACCACAACAATGCTTGGATTTGCTCTTTCGACAGTTTTTAAAGCTGTTCCATCGCAGAAATAGAAATCGATGTCTAGAGCATAATCTTTTTTAGCTTTAGCAATTTCATCAGCTCCAGAAGCCGTCATTCCGATTACTTTATAACCTTTTGCTTTTGCATCTGCCGTAACTTTTGCTAATTTTTTCATTCCTTCCGGATTTGACAAATTCAAATCATAAGTTACGTAGATTAGCAATTTAGGCTCTTTTAATAATTCTTCTTTATAATCAGAATCGTCTTTTGTCATGGTAAAATCATGAATTGGTGGAACGTATCCTTCTGAAATTACCTTATCTTTTCTATCAACAAATACAGCACCTTCCGGAATATTCATTAAATCTTTTTCAGTAAATTCTTTATCAACACCGTTTACTTTATAGATAAAAATCATTTCTACAACCGATTTTGGTGCGCCTTCAGGAATTTCCATTCCTTTCTCGATGTTTGTTCCTACTTTATACGGACGGAAATCTTTTATCGGATTGTGATTGATAACCCAAACCGCCATGAATACACAAAGAACAATACTAATCAATACAATAATATTGGTAACCAGTTTAGAAAATAAAGGTTTTACTAGTTTTTTATTGATGAATAAAATCAAGATAAAGAAAAGTAAAACAACATCTTTTGTAAACGATTGCCAAGGCGTTAAATGTAAAGCATCTCCAAAACAGCCACAATCTTTTACTACATCAAAATAAGCAGAGTAGAAAGTAAGGAATGTAAAGAAGACGATTAAAAGCAATAATGCCCAAATCGTTAATTTTGATTTATAACCCGCCAAAAGCATCACGCCTAAAACTACTTCTAAGATTACTAAAAATATAGCTAATCCTAAAGCTAATGGCTCTAGGAATGGCATATTGAAAACCGGTTCACTAAAATATTCAGCAAGTTTATAAGAGAAACCAACAGGATCATTCAGTTTTATTAATCCGGAAATAATAAATAGTACGCCGACAAATAATCGGGAGAATTGGGTAATGATGTTTTTCATGGCAAATATTTAGGGTTTAAATTCTAAATTTTTAAATCCCAAACTCCAATATTAAAGTTGGAATTTGGGATTTTATTTTTTGGAATTTGATTTATTTTATAGGGTTTAAGATTAAAGCAAAAACAGAATAATTAATCATATCCTGATAATTAGCATCGATTCCTTCAGAAACAATTGTTTTTCCTTTATTATCTTCAATCTGTTTAACACGAAGCAATTTCTGCAGAATTAAATCGGTTAAAGAACTTACACGCATATCGCGCCAAGCTTCGCCATAATCATGGTTTTTAGCTTCCATTAAATCTTTGGTAAGCTTTACTTTAGCATCGTATAATTCAGTTGCTTTTTCAACGTCTAGATCCGGCTGATCTACAACACCTAATTCTAACTGAATCAAAGCCATAATAGAATAATTGATGATTCCGATAAATTCTCCTTTCTCATCTTCATCCACTTTGCGAACATCGTTTTCTTGCAAACTTCTGATTCGTTGTGCTTTTATGAAAATTTGATCTGTTAGCGATGGCAATCTTAAAATTCTCCACGCGCTGCCATAATCTTTCATTTTATTGATAAACAAGGTTCGGCAAACCTCGATAACATTATCAAATTCTTGGGAAGTATTCTTCATTTATATGCTGTATATTTGCTAAAATTTCTTCAAAAATAAGGATTAAATTAAAGAGTTTCAAGTTTCAGGTTTTCTTTGTTTCAAGTTTTTTCTAAACAAAGTGTTAATGGAACTGGAATTTAAAAAGTTTAAAGTTTCATGTTCCATGTTTCGAGTTCTCCAATCGCGCAATCTCCATCAACTTGAAACCTGAAACTTGAAACAAACAAAAACAAACAAAACGATGACAATAAACTGCAAAGGCGAACTTATAGATTTATCGATTCCTAAAGTAATGGGAATCTTAAATGTTACGCCAAACTCTTTCTTTGACGGAGGAAAATATAAAAACGAAGACGAGATTATTTCTAGAGTTGATAAAATGCTTTCTGAAGGTGCAACATTTATCGATATTGGCGCTTATTCGAGCAAGCCAAGCGCTGAATTTGTTTCCGAACAAGAAGAAATCGACAGAATTGTTCCAGCTATAGAATTGATTTTAAAACATTTTCCCCAAACTTTATTATCGATCGATACTTTTAGGGCTGAGGTAGCGAAAGCAAGTATCGAAAGCGGTGCAGCGATTATAAACGATATTGCAGCAGGAGAATTGGACGATAAAATGTTTGAGATAATTGCCCAGTACAATGTGCCTTACATCATGATGCACATGCGAGGGAATCCGCAGACAATGCAGAGTTTGGCGCAATATGATGATATTCTTAAAGAGATGCTTTTTTATTTTTCTGAAAAAGTAAAAAAAGCCAGAAGTTTAGGAATCAATGATTTGATTTTGGATCCTGGTTTCGGTTTTGCCAAAACAACCGATCATAATTACGAAGTAATGCAAAAAATGGAACTTTTTAATCTTTTAGAATTACCTGTTTTGGTTGGAATTTCAAGAAAATCGATGATTTATAAAACACTTGATATTACAGCGCAAGAAGCTTTAAACGGAACCACTTTTTTGAATACGATTGCTTTGACAAAAGGCGCTAAAATTCTTCGCGTTCATGATGTGAAAGAAGCAGTGGAATGTGTTACTTTGTTTGATAAGTTGAATTGATTTGAGCTATGGAAAAGTCAAACATTTTAAATAGGTTTGGTATACTTCAAAAAATTGAAATACGTGAAAACAGCACTGTTTTACTTTATTTTGGAGATATTCCTAGTTGGACAAAAAATGAAATTATAAAAGAAACGGTTGATCTTTTGGATTTTTACGAAGTATTCGAAATAAATTTCAATTTGAATCATTTAGATACAGTTAGTTTATATTGGAAAGTTCATAGATATGTTGGTGAAAAATTTCTTATCTCTATTGATAAAAATAAGATGAATATTTGGAATGGTGATATTCATGAATATGAAGAAGAGTGGAATTTTTTTGATGATTTAGATGATGAAATTTCAATTACTAATTATTTAAAATATAATGTTCCAAAAACAGTTCAAGATTGGAAAACAGATTATATGAAATTAGAAAAGAGATATTATTCATTATTAATAGAAAAAATGCGATGAAATACATTTCCTTATTTATAGTTTTCCTCCTATTTTCCTGCGGAAAAAAACAAGACGTTTTATTGCCAAAATCAAACGTCTCAATTGTAAAAGACGTCCAAGATCATTCGCCAATTTATATCTTTTTTAAAGTTGAAGGAAAAGACACCATTGCCGATTTAAATCGAAAAAGTGCTATAATTTCAACAAATTGGATTTTCAATATTGATAAACGTCTTCCTTTGAAATTGGTAATTCCTCAAGTAATAAAAATGCAGGATAAAAAGCGAAACGAGAAAATGCATCAGAATGAAGAATCTGAAAACTATTATTCGTATGCAGATTCTATCGGGAAAAATCTAGCCTTTTTGCCTTTCACGAAAGTGTTTTATAAAATGGAGAAACCTACAGCTGGAAGTTTTGTGGTTTACTTTAGTAAAGGGAAAAAACGTGTTTTTATGGGAAATCAAGAAATAAAAATATCAGAAATATTAAAACATTTTTACAGTATAAAATTTGATAGAGTACCAGATTTGGTCTTTTTATTTGATAAGGATATGAGTTATGGAGAATACATTCAGTACAAAATCCTATTGCATAAAGAGGTAACTCACAATCTTGATAAGCTTCCTGTAGAATTTATTTTTTAATTAGTTAACATAAAAAACGAAAGCCTTTCTGATTCAAGAAAGGCTTTTTTAGTTTTAGAAGTTTAATAACCACCGCCTCCGCCACCGCCGTCTCCGCCAGAAGTGCCAGTTTTTGTCAGAGTACCGCTGATTTCGCCATTAGGATAAGCAGTAGTGTGTAAGTTAACGTAATAATGATTAGCCATCAGCTCAGTAATTTGTGCATCTGTAATAGAACCAGATACAGATATTGGAGAGGTAGATACACTGGCATCAGGAAACGGAATAACAATTGTGCCGTCTGCCGCATGTATATGACCATGTATTGGTGTTAGTCCTGAAAAATTTACTGTAAGATCAAATGTTTTAGCAGTCTTATTTAATTTAAGTGTTGCACTACCAGAAGCTGAAGAAGTTGCGCCTGTAACTGGGGTCAGATTAGCAGTAAATGTCACAATTACTGGTGTGTAATTGTCGTTGTTGTCATCGTACCCGTTGGAGCACGAAATTCCAATTAAAAGCAATAGTAGGATTGCCGAAAGGCGAAATAAAGATTTCATAATTATATGCTTTTTATGTTAAAAGAGAGGTTTAAAAAACTATAATTATTAAATTTTATTAAGATTTAATAAATCACTATAAATTTACGATTTTATTTTTATTTAACCCGTTTTTTTGTGGATTAAGTTGTTGATTTTTAAATGTTTCAGAGGTGTGGATTGAGGTTGGTGGAATTTATTGATGATGATAAGGTTCATTCCGCAATATCGTAAATCCGCGGTACAATTGCTCTATAAAAAATAAACGAACCATTTGATGCGAAAACGTCATTAGCGAAAGCGACACTTTTCCGTGCGCTTTTTTATAAACCGTTTCAGAAAAACCGTAAGGTCCACCAATTACATAAACTAACGTTTTTACGCCAGAATTCATTTTCTTTTGCAATTCTTCAGAGAAACCAACGCTTGAGAAGTTTTTTCCGTTTTCATCCAACAAAATCAATTGATCGGTTGGCGAAAGTTTTGAAAGAATCAATTCGCCTTCTTTTTCTTTTTGCTGACTTTCAGACAAGTTTTTTACGTTTTTGATATCAGGAATAATCTCTAGATCAAATTTGATGTAAAACGACAAACGTTTGGTATAATCGTCAATCAGAGTTTGAAGCGATTTATTATCTGTTTTGCCTATAGCGATGAGTTTGATGTTCATTGGTTATTTTTTTTTTTAGCCACGAATTACACGAATTAGTACGAATTTAATTTAACACATAGAGACATAGTTTTCTTTGTCTGCAAAAGGCGTTTCACTTATTGCAATGCACATAGCTATGCGTTAAAGCTTGCTTTTTCTCTAATCTTAAAACCGACACAATTATATCTATGTTTCTATGTGTTTAATTTTTTACAGCAAAGCAGTTTACGATTTTTTATTTTCAAAAATGGTCTCGAAATGTTCTACAATAGGGAAAGGTTCGTAATAATGATGCAAAATCTTTTTCCATTCCAAATACGCTTCAGAAGTTCTGAAACCTACCGTATGATCTTCAAGTGTATTCCAATCGACCAATAAAAGATATTTGTTTTCAACTTCGAGACATTTTTCTAAACGATGCCCTAAATAACCTTCGATGGACGAAATATATTGACTGGCTTTTGCAAAATCAGCTTCAAATTGAGGGGCTAATTCTGGTTTTACATATAGAAATGCGGCTTCTAGAATCATATATTTTAATATTGACAAACCTAACAGGTTTTTAAAACCTGTTAGGTTTAGAATTTAGTTTTTAGAAAATTTCGCTTCAAAAGTTTTAAAACGATTGTCTAAATCTTTAATCAATTGTTTTTTAACCGATTCGTCTTGAATGAAACTGTAATTGATACTGTTGTAAACGTATTTTTTGATTGTTTCATAATTTACATCAGGATATCTTTTTGCCAGTAAAACATATTGTTCGGTCATATTGCTTCTTAAAATTCCTGCATCGTCTGTACTGATTACAATTGGCACATTAAACTCTTTATAAAGCGTAAATGGATGTCTGTTTTCTTTTACTTTCAAAATGAATTCGTTACTTACTAAATTGATTTCAATCGGAATGTTTTTTTGAGCCATATATTTCAATAAATCATACGAATTGGCTTCGTAAGCAATATCAACTCCGTGGCCTATTCTGTTGGCTCCTGCCACATAAATCGCATCGTTGATGTGCCACGTTAATTCTTCTGGCTGAACCAAACCTAAAGTTAATTCACCAGCATGAAGCGTATATTTTACATTTGGGAATTTCGAGTGGCAATATTTGAACATCGCCATGTGCAACCAATAATCTTTCATAGAATTTTCGCCATGTTCTGGAGAAACGATATTTACACCCGCAGTCAGTTTGCTTTCGCTTGACGAAATAAAAGCAATAACCAGATTTTTGAACAAATCGACAGGTTCCATAAAACGAAGCACAAAATTTTGATAACGCATCGTGAATTTTTCCTCATCTATTTTCAAGTCTTTGTGAAGTTTTGCTAAGAAATTAGTATTGAAATCTTCGGCGTATTTTTTAGCGTCTTTTTTCTGAAGCGATTTATACAATTTATCCAAAAGTTTTAAAACCGCTTTTTCATCTTTTTGAGCTGAAGCCTGACGTAATTTGGCGTTAAAATCATCTAAATCAGAAACATTCATATCGCATGGAATTGTTGATAATTGTGTTTCTATATAGCTTACATTTTCAGCAATGGCGCGTTTTTTTAATTCCAACATTCCTTCTGCAAAATGACCAGCAATGGTTGGTTCAAATTTCATGAAAGAATCAAAAAACTGATCATCAGAAGGTACAGAGCCATTATAGTCTTTAATTGACCAAGTCTGCATAATCTGCTGTTCGTAATACTCTAATTTTCCTTTGTTTTTGATAGATGAAAAGTTCTCCCAGTTTCCGTTTGCAGGTTTGGTTTTAGAAACGGCCATAGTTTCCAGATTCAAATAAAAGTTTTCTGCAATAGCTCTTTCTAAAAGAGGTTCTGCATAAACTGATCCTGAAAAATGGTGGTGTAAATCGCCTCCTTTAGGCATTTGTTGGAAGAAAGCGGTTAAGAGCGCTTCATTATTTCTGATTTTTTCTAAATAACTCTCAGCCGATTGAGAAAAGCCGATTTGTGCTATAAAAAAACAGAAAAGCGTAATTATTCTTGTCATACTCTAAGATTAAATTACGCGCAAATATAGGAATTTCTGCGGAAATTTGAAAATTGAAATTCGTTGCGTTGAATTTTTAACGCAAAGAGCGCTAAGATTTACCGCAAAGAACGCAAGGTTTTATTTCAAGCTGAACTTAATATAAACGAAAAAGTTCGCAAAGCTTTGTCTAAAAAACTTTGCGAACTTTGCGTAATCCTTTGCGAACTTTGCGGTAAAAAAAAACTTAGAACCTTAGCAACTCAGAACCTTAGTATCTTTAAGAAAAAAGTACATCACGAATTTCTTCAACCTTATCAAAAACGCTTTTTGCAAAAGGACACAGCGGAATGATTTTTAAGTTATTTGCTCTAGCATAATCTACCGCAGCCATAACTAGTTTTTTACCAACACCTTTTCCGTTAAAATCTGGGCTAACTTCAGTATGGTCGATTATAAATTTTGAGTCTCCTGCCCAAGTATAGGTCATTTTTCCTGCTTCTTTTCCGTCTTCTACGGCTTCAAAATAGCCTCTTTTTGTATCGTTTATTTGCTGAATTTCCATTGTAATTATATTAATGTCGTTTTAATTTCGATTGAATGTGTCAATGTTTTATGGATTGGACAACTGTTTGCAATCGTTTCCAGTCTTTGTCTTTGTTCTTGGTCAACATCGCCAATCACTTCAATTTTTCGAGTAAATGAGGTACAATTTCGCTCTGAATCTCTTTCAAAATCAATTTTGATATTGATTTCTTCGACGTTCCATTGTTTGCGATTAATGTACATTCGTAAAGTAATTAAGGTGCAAGAAGCTAGTGATGAAGCCAAAAGTTCAGTAGGATTTAAACCTAAATTTTTTCCGCCTAATGATTGTGGTTCGTCAGAAATTAAGACATTTCCGCTCGCAGATGTAATTTCCGTTCGATACAAACGTGTATCTATTTTTGCTGAAATCGTATCCATAATTATTTAATTCTTGGTTCTGGTAATGGCACAAATTCTGTTTCTCCAGGAACTTTCGGGAAAGTCTGTTCTGTCCAGTCTTTTTTAGCTTTTTCGATGAGGTTTTTATCTGATGAAACGAAGTTCCAAAAGATAAAATGTTCTTCAGGAAATGGCTGTCCGCCAAAAAGATAAACCGTAGAATTTTCAGAAATTTCAAACTCGCAAAGAGAAGCTTCGGTTGTAATTAAAATCTGTTTTGGATCATAAACATGTTCGCCATTTTTGATGCTTCCTTCCAAAATATATAAACCGCTTTCGCCAAATAAATGATGTCCGATATTGATTTTTTTAGCTTCTTTACTTTTAATTTCAATAAAATATAACGGACTATAAACAGGAACTGGAGATTTTTTGCCAAAAGCTTCGCCGGCAATTAATTTGTATGAAACGCCATCTTCTTCCCAAGCCGGAATATCGTCAGCTTCAACGTGCGTAAAATTCGGATCCATTTGCTCCAATTCTTTCGGAAGCGCCACCCAAATCTGCAATCCGTGAAGCATTTTATCTGTATGTCTTAAATATTCTGGAGTTCTTTCGGAGTGAACGATTCCTTTTCCAGCCGTCATCCAGTTTACGGCACCTGGTTTTATTTCTAGTTCTGTTCCTAGACTGTCGCGATGCATAATGCTTCCTTCAAACAAAAAAGTAAGCGTTGAAAGTCCGATATGCGGATGCGGAGGAACATCCATATTTTCATGGTCGCTTAAATGTGCAGGTCCCATATGATCGATAAATACAAATGGCCCAACGGCTCTTTTTTCACGGAAAGGCAATAAACGGCCTACCAAAAAGTTGCCAATATTGGCAGCACGTTCTTCGATTATTAAACTGATATTTGACATGGTATTATTTGATTTGAAAACAAAATTACAGTAGTTGTGTTTCTCTGTAACTTAATTTAGATTAAGAAAAGTTGTTTTTTTTTGTGTTAGCTATAAAAGTAGGGAAAATTGATGATTCTTCAAATAGTTGATTTCACGCTCTTTTTGTCAGACTGAGCGGAGTCGAAGTCACATTTGCTGAATCACTTTGCGGGACTTCGACTCCGTTCAGTCTGACAGCAGTGATTTCGTTTTCTGTTTTAAATCTAAATTTTATTCAATCAACTCAAATGCCAAAACCTCACTTTCAGTTCCATTAATAATAATCGACAATTGATGCGCTCCAGTATAAAAAACACGAGTTGTAATCAATTTAAAAGACTGGTTTCTTTCAATCTTCGTTAATTGATTCGGATGATAAATCTTTTCACTGATTTTAAAGACTTTTTTCGCCAAATGCCCTTTTGCTTTTTTGTAGTGAACGGCATATTCTAAACGAACTGTTTTTGGTTCTTCATTTTTATTGTTTAAATGAAATTGAAACTGAAGATAATCACCAATTTTAACCACAGGAGTTTTAATTTCGAAAGAAGAAAGTTCAATGTTAGTGCTTTCTAAACCATAATGGCTCAGGATTTCGGGATGGCCTTGTTTTAGTAAAGTTCTTGATCCATGTTTGATAATTCCGTCGGTTTCTTTGCTGTGGCCTTTCCATTTATTAGCAATTTCCAGAACAATTTGTGGATTATCTTTAGCAATATCATTTAAATTATTAGCAACGCTTCTGCGAACATATTCTGAAGGATCGTTTTTTAGGTTTTCTAAAATTGGAAGAATAGAAGAGGGATCTTTCTTCAAAAATGGAATCGCCATTGCCCAAGGTAATCTAGGACGTGATCCTTCGCTTGCTAAACGACGCACATGATGATTTTCGTGCAAAGACCATTTTACCATTTCTTCAATCATTTTCTCTTTATATTTTAAAATGAAAGGACGAACGGCAAATTCACAGCTTATAAATTGGGTTACAGAAACGAAAGCTTTCTTAGAAGTTTCAAAATCGTCTAAACCATACATTTCGATATAATCGGCAAAGAAAATAAAAGCCAGATTACTGTCTGCAAAGTTATTTTTTCTTAGATTTTCTATGATTTTGTCAATAAGAGAAATAGCTTCGGGAAAGTTTTGAGGCATAAATTGATGAAATACAACGGTTGTATGTTTCATTCTTTCTTTCCATTCTTTTTGAGCAAAATCGCCTTCGTAAATCGCTTCAATAAATTTTTGTTTATTGAACGCTGGATACACTTCGGCAACAGCCTGAGTGAAATTTTCGTAAAAAGAAACGGAGTAAATATCTTTAATTAATCCCATGGTTTTTGCTTGATTGAACTTCAAAGATATTTAATTGAACGCTTATTATGTGATGAAGTATTGTTAAGAATTGTAACTTTATTTTTCTGAATATCTTAATGGTTAAAAAAGAGAGATTTAATGTTTTGTATAATTTTTCATGTTATTGGAATTTTCAAATCCATAAAATAAGTTCTAATTTAGCATTATTATTAAAAATAGAAAAATGATAAGCGAAGCTCAATTTCAAGCAGAATTACAACTTTTAATAAAAAATGCCATTAGAGAAGATGTGGGGCCAGGCGATTACAGTTCGCTTGCCTGTATTCCAGATACAGCTCATGGTCAAGCAAAGCTATTGGTAAAAGATCAAGGAATTATTGCCGGAGTTGAATTGGCTAAAATGATATTTGAGCATGTTGATCCAAAATTAAAGGTGAAAACTTTTATTGAAGACGGAACGCATGTAGAATATGGTGAAATTGTTTTTGAAGTTTCTGGCAGCTCGCAATCTATTTTAAAAGCCGAAAGAGTGGTTTTGAATACCATGCAAAGAATGTCAGCGATCGCTACAAAAACAAACCATTTAATGCAGCTTTTGGAAGGAACAAATGCAAAGATTTTGGATACGCGTAAAACAACTCCAAATTTTAGAGTGGCAGAAAAATGGGCTGTAAAAATTGGCGGAGGAGAGAATCATCGATATGCCTTATATGACATGATCATGCTGAAAGACAATCATATTGATTTTGCTGGCGGAATTACACGCGCTATTGCAAAAACTAAAGAATATTTGAAAGAGAATAATCTTGACTTGAAAATTATTGTTGAAGCTCGTGATTTGGATGAAATCAGAGAAATTTTATTGAGCGATGGAGTTCACAGAATTCTGATAGATAACTTTAACTATGAAGATACAAAAACGGCAGTCAATTTGATTGGTTCAAAATGCCAGACAGAATCTTCTGGAAATATCAGTGAAAAAACAGTTCGCGAATATGCTTTATGCGGTGTGAATTATATTTCGTCAGGTGCTTTAACGCATTCTGTTTACAATATGGATTTGAGCTTGAAAGCTTTTTAATGGAGTTATGAATTTTGAGTTATAAGTTATGAGTTGATTTTTGCAATCTAAAATCGGAACTCTAAAATCTAAAATCAAAAAATATGTCGAAAGAGATAGAAGATCGGATTGAGAAGCTGCCTATAATACGCAATCTGGCCCGACTTTTTAAAAGAATAAAATTCCCTTGGTTAGAGGGATTTTCTTTGTATGATTTGCTCGAAATGTACACTATCGGAATTATTGATGGTGCATTTTCATATCATGCGAGTGCTGTTTCTTTTAGCTTTTTCATGGCATTATTTCCTTTTGCTTTATTTATTTTAAACTTAATTCCGTTTATTCCTATAGACAATTTTCAGGAAGATTTCTTACAGTTCGTTCAGCAGAGCGTTCCGCCAAATACTTTCGATGCGATAAGTAAAATTATCAGCGATATCTTAAATAATAGTCACTCTGGATTGTTATCGTCGGGATTTTTGCTTTCGATATTTTTAATGGCAAACGGAATTAACGGAATTTTGAGCGGTTTTGAATCCTCAAAACACGTTTTTGATAAACGAGGTTTTCTGCATCAATATTTAGTAGCTCTAGCCATTTCGCTCATAATGACCATAATTTTGTTTGTTACAGTGGCTACTATCGTAGTTTTTGAGGTCTTCATTCAAAAGACAATTATTCAAGATGTGCTGAGCGATAGAATTCCGCTGATTATTTTAGGGCGATATTTATTCGTTATCTTAATGATTTTGATAACATCTTCAATATTATTGCGTTATGGAACAAAACAATATAATAAAGTGCCTTTTATTAGTATTGGTTCTGTTTTTACAACGGTCTTAATTGTTATATCTTCGTTCTTTTTTGGGATTTGGGTTATAAAATTTTCAAAATACAATGAACTTTATGGTTCAATTGGGACATTATTAATTCTAATGTTTTATATTTGGATAAACTGTATGATTCTGCTTTTAGGGTTCGAATTGAATGCTTCTATCAGAAAATTAAAACAAAAAAAAGAAAAATAATATGAAAAATTTGATGCTAACTATCGGAGTGTTCTTCTTTGCGCTGACCATGCAAAGCCAAAGTGTAATTGGAAAATGGAAAACTATTGACGATGAAACAGGTGAAGCAAAATCAATTGTAGAAATTTACGAGAAATCTGGAAAAATCTATGGTAAGGTAGTGGACATACTTAGAGAAAGCCACAAAAAAGATGTTTGTGTAAAATGTGATGGTGCCGAAAAAAACAAACCGATTTTGGGTATGATTATTATAAACGGATTAAAAAAAGATGGCTCTGAGTATAACGGAGGAACAATTTTGGATCCTACAAGTGGTAAAAAATACAAATGTTACATTTCATTAGAATCTGCAGATAAGTTAAAACTTCGCGGTTATGTTGGGATTTCTTTAATGGGAAGAACACAATATTGGACTAGAGTAAAAAGCTAATTAAAATCTAATGCGAAAATTAACTTCGATAATTTTATTCTTAGTTGCGGTTTCAAATAGTTTTGGACAATCTAAGAATTCGCCATTACAAATAAGTCATCTTACGGGTGACTTTTATGTTTATAAAACGTTTCATGATTACAACGGAACTCTTATTTCTGCCAATGCCATGTATGTGGTTACAGATAAAGGAGTTGTGCTTTTTGATGCGCCTTGGGATAAAACGCAGTTTCAACCTTTGCTCGACAGTATAAAAGCAAAACATAATAAAGACGTTATTATGCTCTTTGGTACGCATTCTCATGAGGATCGTGCAGGAGGATTTGATTTTTATAGAAAAAAAGGAATTAAAACCTACTCAGGTAAATTAACCGACGATATTCTGAAAAGCAAAAATGAACCAAGAGCTGAGTTTGTAATTCCAAATGATACTATTTTTACTGTCGGACAATATAAGTTTGAAGTCTATTATCCAGGAAAAGGACATGCGCCAGATAATATCGTAGCGTGGTTTGGAAAAGATAAAATTCTTTATGGCGGATGTTTTATAAAAAGTGAAGAAGCCAAAGATTTAGGATATTTAGGAGATGCTGATGTCAAAGAATGGGAGAAATCAATCAAGAAAGTTCAATTAAAGTTTAAAAATCCAAAGTATGTTATTCCGGGACATGATGGCGGAACAGCCAATAAATCAATAGATCATACTTTAAAATTGGTTAAGGAGTATTTGGCTCAAAAGTCTACCGAAAAAAAGTAACTTTGCATTCATATCTATAGTACATGTTTTTTATCGAAGTTATTTTACCACTTTCCTTAGCAAAAACCTTTACATATCGTGTTTCTGAGGCTGAATTTCATTTTATAAAAAAAGGAATGCGGGTTGCGGTACCTTTTGGTAAAAGTAAAATATATACGGCACTCGTTTTGGATGTTCATGAAAATGCGCCAACATTGTATGAGGCTAAAGAAATTCACCAGATTTTGGATGAAAAACCAATTGCGACCGAAACCCAGATTAAACACTGGCTTTGGGTTGCAAATTACTATATGTGCGGAATTGGAGACGTGTATCGCGGAGCATTTCCAAGCGGATTATTACTGGAGAGCGAAACTATTATCTCGCATAAACCCGATGTTGTGGTAAATGACAGCGAACTTTCTGATGATGAGTTTTTGATTTATGAAGCTTTGCATCATCAGAGTTCATTGAAGGTTCAGGAAATTGCTTCAATTTTGAATAAAAAAAATATACTTCCAATTCTGCAAAAACTGATTGCGAAAGATATTATTTTTTTGGACGAAGAAATAAGAGAAACTTACAAACCAAAATTGGTTCGGTATGTAAAACTACATTCCAAATACGAATCAGATAATGGTCTTGAAGAATTGCTGACGGTGCTGAAAAATGCCAATAAACAAAAAGAAATTGTTTTGGCCTATTTTCAGATTAGTGCTTCAGAAAAAAAGCCTATCACGGTCAAAAAGCTTACAGAGGTTTCAAATGCAGGATCTGCAGCGGTAAAATCTTTAGTTGAAAAAGAAATATTTGAAGAATATTATTTGCAACATGACCGTGTTACGTTTGATGGAGAAAAATCAGATAAAGAACTGCAATTAAGTGATGCTCAACAAAAAGCTTTTTCTGCAATAAAGAATAGCTTTTTAGAAAAAGAAGTGTGTTTGCTTCATGGAGTTACTTCGAGCGGGAAGACTGAAATTTATATTAAGCTAATAGAAGAATATCTAGAGACAGGAAAACAGGTTTTATACTTGTTACCAGAAATTGCACTTACTACTCAATTAGTTTCGAGATTGCGTCTTCATTTTGGTGATAAAGTAGCTGTTTTTCATTCTAAATATAGCAATAATGAAAGAGTTGAGGTTTGGAGGCAAACGCTTGAGAATTCGCCTAAAGCACAAATTGTAATAGGAGCGAGATCGGCTTTGTTTTTGCCTTTTAACGATTTGGGACTATTAATTGTTGACGAAGAGCATGAGCAGACTTTCAAACAGACTGATCCTGCGCCCAGATATCATGCAAGAGATGCGGCTATAGTTTTGGCTAATTTTCATAAGGCTAAGGTCTTATTAGGCTCAGCAACGCCTAGCATCGAAACTTATTTTAACACTCAAAATGATAAATACGGATTGGTAACTCTTTCCGAACGTTATAAAAATGTTCGCTTGCCTGAAGTGATTTTAGTTGATATCAAAGACAAACATTTCAGAAAAAGAATGACAGGGCATTTTAGCGATCTTTTAATTGAAGAAATTGCTGAATCATTGTCATTGGGCGAACAAGTTATTTTGTTTCAAAATAGGAGAGGATATTCACCTATAATTGAATGTTTGACTTGCGGACACGTTCCGCATTGCCAGCAATGCGATGTGAGTTTGACTTATCACAAACATAAAAATCAGCTTCGTTGCCATTATTGCGGTTATTCGATTGCAAAACCTACTAATTGCCACAGTTGTTCAAGTATTGATTTGACTACAAAAGGATTCGGAACAGAGCAAATAGAGCAAGAGTTGTCTTCGCTTTTTCCAAAAGCCAAAACAGCCAGAATGGATCAAGATACTACTCGAGGCAAGTTTGGTTTCGAAAAAATAATAGATACATTTAAAAATCGTGAAATTGACATTTTAGTCGGTACACAAATGCTGGCCAAAGGACTTGATTTTGATAATGTAGGTTTGGTTGGAATTATGAATGCCGATAATATGCTTCATCATCCAGATTTTAGGGCTTTTGAACGCAGTTTCCAGATGATGACTCAGGTAGCTGGAAGAGCGGGAAGATCGGAAAAACAAGGTAAAGTTGTTATTCAGACTTATAATCCAAACCATAATACAATTCAGCAGGTTACAAACCATAATTATATAGGTATGTATAAAGAGCAATTGTATGACAGGCAAATTTATAGATATCCGCCTTATTTCAGGATTATAAAACTTACGCTAAAGCACAAAGATTTTGATAAGCTAAAAGAAGGGGCAATGTGGCTTTACCAAGTTTTAAGCCAGAATTTAGGCATGCCGGTTTTAGGGCCAGAAGAGCCTGCTATAAGCAGAATTCGAAATGAATATATCAGAACTATTTTGATTAAGATTCCGCAAAATCTTCACTTAGGAAACACAAAAAAAACTATTCAGAAAATGCTGAATAGTTTTGAAGCTGTGGCCCAATACAGGGCTATAAAAGTTGTGATTAATGTAGATTTCTATTAAATAGCAATTAAGAAGAAGTTGAAAGCGCTTTTACAAGATCTTCTTTTTTGTTGCGGCTTAATGGTATTTTGGTGATGCCTATTTCAGCAAATTTGCTGTTAAAGCGCTCAACCTTATCTATATTGATAATGTATGATTTGTGAACACGGATGAATTTGTCTTTTGATAAATCATTTTCAAAAGATTTCATGGTAGAAAGAACCAAGTTGCTGTCATCTTCGGTTACTACTCTTACGTAATCTCCAAAGGCTTCAATCCATTTTATTTTTGAAGTGAAGATTTTAAGTTTTTTTAGATTACTTTTGATGAATATATGCTCGCCTTCTTCTTCTTTGATGTCTTTTTTGAGCAAATGCATGTCGATTGCCCTTTTTACAGAAGCATTAAAACGATCTACTGCAATTGGTTTTTGAAGATAGTCGGTAGCGTCATAGTCGAAAGCTTTTAAGGCATACTCGGCTTTAGAAGTGATAAATATAATCTGCGGTTTTGATTTTAATCCGTCAAGGAAATCAAATCCGTTAATAACTGGCATTTCTATATCAAGAAATATTAAATCTATATTATTTAATGAGATACAACTTTTTGCTTCAATGGCATTAGAAAAATCCCCGATTAAATGCAAGCCTGGGTGATTATTAACCAATTTGGCAATAATTGTCCTTTGTATAGAACTATCATCTACAACAACACAGTTTAGTTTCATAACATTTAAATTTAGAATAAATTCAGGATAGCAGTAGTAAATGTATTATTTTTTTGTAAAAAAAACTAAAGTTGAGGCATCTTTTTTGCATTATGACGAATAAAAGAAAAAAAATGTTGTATATATAAATTTAATGCTTACTTTTGCACCCAATTTTAACAAATAAAATTTTTTATTTATGAATCATTATGAAACTGTTTTCATTTTAAATCCCGTTTTATCTGAGGTTCAGGTGAAGGAAACAGTAACGAAATTTGAAGAATTTCTTACTAGTAGAGGAGCTGAAATGGTATCGAAAGAGGATTGGGGTCTTAAAAAAATGGCTTACGAAATCCAAAACAAAAAAAGTGGTTTTTATCACTTATTCGAATTCAAAGTAGCTGGAGAAGTTCTTTTAGCTTTTGAAACTGAATTCAGACGTGATGAAAGAGTTATGCGTTTCTTAACTGTAAGTTTAGACAAACATGCTATTTCATGGGCTGAGAGAAGAAGAGCAAAATTAAAATCTACTAAAGCGTAATTATTATGTCTACAATCGAACAATCTGCAAAAGGAAAAAAAGACGGAGATATCAGATATTTAACGCCTTTAAACATTGAAACTAACAAAACTAAAAAGTATTGCCGTTTCAAAAAATCAGGAATCAAATATATCGATTATAAAGATGCTGATTTCTTATTGAAATTCGTTAATGAGCAAGGAAAAATTCTTCCTCGTCGTTTAACTGGAACTTCATTAAAATACCAAAGAAAAGTTTCTGTAGCTGTAAAGAGAGCTCGTCACTTAGCTTTAATGCCATACGTGGCCGATTTATTAAAATAGTATAAAAATCTAGTCGCTGGTTTCTGTTGAAGCAGAACCTAACTTCTAAAAATAAGGACAACAACATGGAAATTATTTTAAAACAAGACGTACAGAACTTAGGATTTAAAGATGATGTAGTATCTGTAAAACCTGGTTACGGTCGTAACTTTTTAATTCCTCAAGGTTTTGCTACTTTAGCAACTCCTTCTGCTAAAAAAGTTTTAGCTGAAAACCTAAAACAAAGAGCACACAAAGAAGCTAAAATTGTTGCTGATGCAAAAGCATTGGCTGAAGCAATCAAAGCTCTTGAAATTAAAATTTCTGCAAAAGCCGGTGGAGAGAAACTTTTTGGTTCTATCACAAACATCGACATTGCTGAAGCTTTAGAGAAATCTGGAAACGCTATCGACAGAAAATTCATCACTAGTGGTATCGTAAAACGTACTGGAAAATACAGTGCAAGTATCCGTTTACACAGAGATGTAATTGTTGAGTTGCCATACGAAATTGTTGCTGAAAAGTAATAGTTTTAAAATCTATACCAAAATCCCGATGTAAATCGGGATTTTTTTGTTTAATAAAGGATTGATATTAATAATTAGACTTATGGCTGAGGCTTAGAGCGTACAGCGTAAAGCACAAAGCCTAAAAAGAAATGAAATACGCAAGGTTAACAAAAGAACAGTTTGACGAATTACATGCTGAATTTGCAAGTTTTTTGGCTACACAAGCAATAGATAGAAAAGAGTGGGAAGAACTTAAAGTTAATAAACCGGAAGTTGCAGAACAGGAGCTTGATGTTTTTTCAGATTTGATCTGGGAAGGGGTATTGACGAGAGCAGAATATTTGGAACATTTTTCTAAGAATCATATTTTCTTGTTTCATTGTTTTGATACTTATATTCAATCTATTGTTTTAAAATCGTTTTCTCCAGAAGTTGATTTTTTAACTAAAGATGGACTTCAGTGGCTGAGCGATAATATGTTTACTGACAATATCGAAATGAAAGTAGGAAAGAAGGTATTTACAGAAGAACGAAATTCTTCGATTTTTGAATTGATTAAACAAGGAGCTTTTTTAAGTGATGGTCAATTATTTAAGCAGATTAATACAATTATAGAATCATAATTTTAGTTTTCTAGATATTAAAAAAGGCAAGCAGTTATTAATCAATTGCTTGCCTTTTTTTGTTTTTTAACTTTTGTTTAATCTTTTTTTGAATTTATACCCCGTATTTCTACTTGTTTTTTTATAATCTTTCATTTTTTTTGGATTTCATTTTTTTTGTAAAAAAATAAGCTGAATTTGCTATGAATTAAGATGTTTCTAGATAAAAATTGCTTTATATTGTAAGATTATACTTTGTTTTTATTGATTTAACATATTTTGTTTAATATTTTTTAGCTTAAATAATTGCGGTAAAATTATGTTAAAAGTAGCGTATTTTCTGATGTTTAAAGCGGCTCTTAATTTCAAGATTAAAGTTTTAAGAATAAATTATAAGAATTTTATGCTTGTTTTATGTTTTTGTTTTTTCTAATTTTAGATAACAAAAGTTAAACAAAGTTTTCTTTTGTATTTCTAAGTATAATGGATAGCATTATTTCTCTATTTTGAGATTGAAATTAGAAAAATTAAATAATAACTTAATAAGTCTGCGTATGGAATTGACAATTACTTTCTTTATCAAATTTACTTTAGTTGTTTACTTTGTTTTAGCTTTATTTGTTAATCTAATAAGCTTACTCCATCTCCACGATAATATTAATCGTTACACTATATTAAGTTTTTTTTTAAAAGGTTTGCATTTTAATTTACTGTCTTTTAAGTACCCCTCTAGGAGAGTTGCTTATAAGGAGTAATTATTTTATTGGATATAAACAATTCAGAATTTTAGCTTTTATGGCTAAATTTAGAGAAGGACTAATCAACTTTCTTTAAAAATTGAATTTCATTATATAGAAGAATCCCCAATTCTATTCCAACTAAAAATTTTCGTTATGAAAATTAGACCTACAACAAATCACTCCTCTGGGAAAATTGACGAAAATCATTTTTCCTCAAAAAGCAGGGCTTATTTTATCTCAGAGAGATAGAATTTGTTCTCCGGTATATTTTGGTGTACCGAATTCATCATATTTTTTTACTAAAACAGAATTGTTGAGCTTTTTTATAAGTCACTATATTTTGTTTTAACTGTTTGATTTTTAACTGATTGTTTAATTGCGTAGGTGCGTGCACTTACTGCAAGAGGTGTTTTATTGTCCATTTTCTAATCTTCCAAATTATGAAAAAAAAATTTACTTTTTGTAATCTCTTTCAAAAGAGATTATTAGGACTTTTAACTTTATTCTTTATATGTACTCATGCATTCTCTCAGACTATTTGTAGACCTGTGTCTCAGACAAATAGTACGGGAGGAGGACTTTTATGTATAGGAGTAGATGTTAATAGTCCAGCCAATGCTTATGATAGTGCTGGCTTATCTACTTATGCAACTCTAACAAATGGTGTTGGATTGCTGGGATGTTTCGCTGAAGAAACAATGACTTTAAACCAAACGGCACGAGCAGGTGACCAAATTGCTATTTACTTTGGTACGGGTAATGGTTTGCTTGATTTAAGTTTATTATCAAATGCTTCGATTCAAGCGAAAAATTCTGGAACAAATGTGGGTTCAAGTGTGGCTTTAAACAGTCCGCTTTTGAATTTAAACTTACTAAATGGCAATACTGTTGCTGTTGCAAAGTTTCCGATAACAGGCGATACCAACCAAATTCAAGTACAGGTTGGAGGTTTAGTAAGTCTCTTGGTGAATTTAAGAATTTATGATGTTAGATTAGAATTTGCACAGCCAACTGTAACAGGTGGTTTATCACAGACAGTTTGCGCTGGAGTTCCAACAACTCTTACCGCAACACCTGCAGCAGGCACTACATTAGCATGGTATAGCTCTGAATTTTCTACAACAGCTTTAGCAGTGGGAAACACTTATACTACTCCAGCTTTAACATCAAATACAACATATTATATAGGGATAACTAGAGCGGCAGGATGCGAAGGAAATGTTCGTGTACCTGTTGTTTTAAATGTTTCTAACCCAGTTGCGCCAGCTATTAGTAATACTGGGCTTATAGTTTGTTCTACCGGAGCTACACAGCAGACTACTTTGTCGGTCGTAAATGCTGTTCCAGGAACAACTTATTCTTGGTATTCTACTTCAAGTGGAGGGACTGCATTAGCAACAGGTACGACTTATTCGCCTACTGTTCCTTTAGGAACTACTCCATTTTTTGTGGAAGGTTCCATAGGAAGCTGCATTAGTCCAACTCGTACTCAGGTTAATGTTGTTTCTACAGCTGTTCCAGCTACACCAACAGTTTTGACACAAAGTGTAACAATACAATCTGGTCAGAATGCAACTTTAAACGCAACGACTTCAGAAGTTGGGGCACAATTAAATTGGTATGAAACCGCTACTGGCGGAACAGCAGTTGCGACAAATACAGCTACTTTTACAACGCCAATTTTAACAGCTACGAAAACCTATTATGTTGAAGCGCAAAGTCCAAATGGAAATTGTGTAAGTGCAACTAGAGTACCGGTTACTGTAACGGTTCAGCCAGCGTCACTTATGGGTTGTCTTGAAGCTGGAAGTCAGCAGATTACTCAAAACGGTTTGTGTTTATTATGTAGTTCTGCAAATCCGAATTTTTCTGTAGATGGAAATACGGCAACTGCAACTCGATTAACTGTTCCAGTTGGATTGGTGAATGGCTATATTCAACAGACATTACAATTTAATAATCCGGGAAAAGCTGGAGATATTGTTGATGTTGAATTAGAATTGCCAGGAGGTTTAGCTGACGTACAGTTATTAAGTGCAGTAAGTCTAGCAACATATAATGGACTTACCTATAATAATGATCAAGTTGCTATTAATAATCCTCTTATTACTTTACAATTATTAAGTGGCAATAGATTTAGAGCAAGCGTTATAGCGGGAGCCAATTTTGATCGAGTAGAGATTCGACTAGGAGGTCTAGCAACAGTTTTGACAAGCGTGGATATTTATCAAGCGGCATATAAATACAAAGTCCCTACTATAACGGGAGATACAACTATTTGCAGCGGATCAAGTACGACTTTGACAGCAGCATTATCAGTAGGAGAAACTGTAAATTGGTATAGTACTGCCACAGGCGGAGCTTCATTAGCTTCTACAGCGGCATTTACAACTCCTGCTTTAACGGCGCCAACAACTTATTATCTTGAAGTTACAAGAAATGGTTGTGTGAATAGCGAAAGAAATCCAGTACAGGTATTAATTGATAATCCAGTATTGCCTACAGTTACTGCATCGCCAACAACAATTTGTAATGGGCAAACTACAACTTTAACGGTTCAAGCTCCAGTTGCTGGCACTACTTACAATTGGTACGATGCTGCAACAGGCGGTACTTTATTATTTACAGGTAATTCGTTTACAACTCCTGTATTAACTGTCAATACATCTTATTTTGTAGAAGCTGCTATTGGTGCATGTACAACGCCAACCCGCACAGCAGTAAATTTGACTGTAAGTCCAATACCTGCAACACCAACTTTTACATCATCTAATGTAATTATTCAGTCTGGTCAAAGTGCTACATTGACTATTGCAAATCCAGTTGCAGGAGTAAGATACAATTGGTTTGATGCGGCAACAAATGGAAATCTAGTAGCTAGTAATGTTACTTCCTTTACGACTCCAATATTAACAAGTAATCAAACTTATTATGTAGAGGCTTCTGATTTAACAACTGATTGTCCTAATACAACAAGAGGAGTGGTTACAGTTACAGTGATAGCGAGTGCTAGTACTTGTTTACAGGCTAACTCTCAGGTATCATCAAATGATGGAATATTATGTGTGTTATGTGCGCCTGTTGATCCAAATGCATCTGTTGATGGCGATATCAATACTTATTCACAATTAAGTGTTCCAATAGGTGTAGGTGCTTACCTTCAACAGCAGCTGATTTTTCCGAATCCTGGTCAGACTGGAGATATTATAGATGTTGATTTAGAAGTTCCAGGAGGACTTTTAGATATAAGTGTTTTATCTAATATTACATTAGCAACATATAATGGCGGAACATATAACAATGATAGAATTGCGATAAATAATAATTTATTGAATATTCAATTATTATCTGGAAATAAATTTAAAGCTAGTTTCACTGCAACAGCGCCATTTGATCGTATAGAAGTGCGCTTAGGAGGTACTGCAACTTTATTGAGTAATTTATATATTTATCAAGCGGCTTATAGATATCCAAATGCTACAATTACTGGAGCTGCAGCACCAATTTGTGCTGGTCAGACAGCTAATTTATCTGCAACTTCAGCGGGAGGAGAAACTTTTGTATGGTATGATGCTCCAACAGGAGGAAATATTGTAACAGTATCTCCAACAGCAGCTTTATCAACTACTACTACCTATTATTTAGAGGCAACTCGTGGAACTTGTATAAACAGCCTACGTCAAGCTGTGACAGTTAATGTTCTGCCAATACCGACTGCAGCAGATATTGTAATTACAAGTCCAGTTGAAGCGACTTGTACTGGAGAGGCGGTTTTAACACCATCTTCTGCTATTGCAGGCGTTCAATTCAAATATTACACAGATCAAAATAAAACTACAGAAATAGTAGACGGAAGTGTTATTGGCGGAGTAACATTCGCAAAAGATGCTATTACAGGTGTTCTTTCATTAAGCGGCTTAACGGCTGTTGGAGCTCCTTATAATTATTATATTTCTGCACTAAATGGTGGTACATGTGAAAACGTGAATGGAGATTTAAAACAAGTGACTGTTAATTTCCCTTCAACAACTCCTTTAACTGTTATCGCTACGCCATTGCAAGCCTGTGGGAGTGCTAACTTGGTAAATGCAATCACTAATTTTGATTCGACAGGAGCCACTACTTATACTTTTTACGATCCTTCAAATAATGTTATAACTGCTGATGCGGCTGCAAATATAACAGTAAGTGGGGTTTACTCTATAGAAGCACAAAGTGCAACAAGTACTTGTCCTTCAGCTAAACAATCTGTAACGGTAACAATTAATGCTTTACCAAGTTTGGCAGTAACTACTCCGCAAGAATCTGTTAACGTTGGAACAGATGTTCCATTAAATGCAGTTTCTACTGGAACAATTACATGGTTTGATCCGCAAGGAAATCCAATTGCTGGACCTCCATTTACAACTGGTCCATTAAATATTCCGGGAGTTTATACTTATACAGCTGTTGCAAGTGATGGAACTTGTACTGCAACTGCAACTAAGGTAATCAATGTAATAGATCTTACAAGTTGCCAAAACTTAACAGAAAGAGTTTATGCCTCTGCGCAATCTCAAGGTTCTATAATCACTGGAGGTGTTTCAAATGGGGCTAATGCAGTTGATGGAAATCCTCAGACATTCTCAACAATTACAACAGGTTTAGGACTTTTGGGAGTTGGAACAACATGGCAGAACCTAACATGGTCATCTACTATCGCAAAAGGTACCCCAGTGACTGTTAAATTAGGATCTGAATATAGTTTATTGGCTGTTGGCCAGAACTTATCAGTAGTAGGAACCATTGGAGGGACTCCTATAGGAGCAATGCAGCCTGTATCAGGGTCATTGTTAAACTTAATTTCAGGAGACAATACTTATGAATTTACTTTTGTTCCTTCAGATGCATCTGGACCACAAGATTATGATGGTATTCGTATTCAATCAGCTTCTCTTTTAAGTGTTGCCCAAAACACTAAAGTATTTGATGCTCATTATAATAAACCAGTTACATCGGTAACTTGTACTCCAGGAGATATTCAGGATATATTTTATGGAGCAACAGATATAAACCTTCCTGTGGGCGCAGCAACTGCTTTAATAGGAGTAAGTGATGCTTGGAATGTTGCTGATAATGACGTAACAACTTTTGCTACAATGTATAGTGGAGTTGGAGTTGCGGCAGCTGCAGATTTAACGGTGCAATTTAAAACACCATCTGTTCTTAGTGATACTTTAAGAATTGTGGTTTCTAAACCAGGTACTCTTTTAAGCGTGAATCTACTTACAGGGTTTTCAGTTCAGCGTTATTTAGGAAATGTAGCAGTTGGTGCTCCAATTCAAAATACTAGCACTTTATTAAGTATAAAATTATTGCCAGGAAATACATTAGCGATGGTATTGGTATCTTCTCCAACAGAAATTTATGATAGAGTTAGAATTCGTTTGGGAGGTGTTGCAGGAGTGTTAGATTTCTTAAGAGTTCATACTGTAGAAAGAACAGCTAATACGACGGTCATTGGCGCAGATCCACAGAATAAAATTACGGTCTGTCCGGGAACGGATATTACGCTCCAAATTCCTGAAGTAGCCTGTTCAACTTATCGATGGTACGATGCACAGACAGGAGGAAACTTAGTGGCTACTGGACCTGCTTTTACGGTGCCAGATAATTTAACTGCAGGAATTTATAGATATTATGTACAGCCAGTTCGTTATGGTTGCGAGAATTACGCGAGAGGAGAAGTTACTGTTGAAGTAAAAGCTTCTGCTCCAGTAAATGCTTTGACAGATATTACTTTAAACGGAGGAACAGCAACATCAATTTGTTCTGCTTCTGGAACTGTTACTTTAGCAACAAGTTTAAGCGGAACACCAGTTTTAACAAATCCTATTTATCATTGGTATCGTTTTGATGGAACAACAAGTCAATTAATAACAGGTGAAACAACTGCACAGTTGATAGTAAACGGATTGGCTCCTGGAACTTATACTTATTTTGTTGGAGTAAGTTCAGATGAATTGTGTGAAACTGCAGCAGCAGACAGAAAACAAATTACATTCACAATTCTGCCTCCTTCAATAGTAAATGATATTTTGGTTGACGATGTGATAGTTTGTAATGGTATTCCAGCATCTTTAACTCCGTCGGCACCAACATTAACTAGTCCAGTATTCACTTGGTATTTAGATGCCAATAAAACACAGCCAATTACAAATGGGGCTGTAATAGCAGGAGTCACTTATGCTATAGATGCTGCGGGTATTTTAACCGTTACGGGGTTAACAAAAGCAGTAAGCCCTATAACATATTATGTAGCTGTTGCAAGTACTAATACCTGTGAAAATTTAGCAGGAACATTGCAAGATGCAGTAATCATTGTTAGTGATCCAAATACGCCGACAACTACAAATAGCACTCAGAATTTCTGTTTATCTGCTGCGCCAACAGTTGCTAATATTCAGGTAAACGAGAACAATGTTATTTGGTATGATGCAGCTACGGGAGGAAATGTAATTGCTTCGACCACTCCGCTAATAACAAGAATTTATTATGGAGCAGCTACTGATGCTGTTACAGGTTGTGAAAGTTCAGTAAGATTGGCAGTTACAGTAAATGTAAATGATCCAGGAACTCCAACTTTGGTAACAGCGGGAACGCAAAACTTCTGTTTGGCAAATGCGCCGACATTTGCAAGCATTCAGACAAATGAAACCAACATAGTTTGGTATACAGCCATAACGGGCGGAACGCTGATTCCATCTACTACAGCTCTTACAACAGGACAATATTTTGCGGCAATCTCAGATCCGGCAACAGGCTGCGAGAGCGCTTCAAGATTAACAGTTGATGTAATTGTAAGTGATCCGGGAACACCTACATTGGTGACTGCAGGAACACAAAATTTCTGTAAAGAAGATCTTCCGACATTTGCAAGCATTCAGACGAATGAAACCAACATAGTTTGGTATACTGCTCTGACAGGCGGAACAGCTATTCCATCAGCTACAGCTTTAACAAGCGGCACATACTATGCGGCAATCTCAGATCCGGCAACAGGCTGCGAAAGCGCTGTAAGACTGGCGGTTGATGTGATTGTGAGCGATCCGGGAACACCAACATTGGTGACCGCAGGAACACAAAATTTCTGTAAAGAAGATCTTCCGACATTTGCAAGCATTCAGACAAACGAAACCAACATAGTTTGGTATACAGCTGTAACAGGCGGAACAGCGATTCCATCATCTACAGCTTTAACAAGCGGCACATACTATGCGGCAATCTCAGATCCGGCAACAGGCTGCGAGAGCGCTGTAAGACTGGCGGTTGAAGTGATTGTAAGCGATCCTGGAACACCTACATTGGTGACTGCAGGAACACAGAACTTCTGTCAGGCAAATGCGCCGACATTTGCAAGTGTTCAGTTTAACCAAGCTAATATTGTATGGTACACGGCTCTGACAGGCGGAACGGCGATTCCATCAGCTACAGCTTTAACAAGCGGCACATACTATGCGGCAATCTCAGATCCGACAACAGGCTGCGAGAGCGCTGTAAGACTGGCGGTTGACGTGATTGTGAGCGATCCTGGAACACCGACATTGGTGACTGCGGGAGTACAAAACTTCTGTTTGGCAAATGCACCGACATTTGCAAGCATTCAGACAAATGAAACCAACATAGTTTGGTATACAGCCATAACAGGCGGAACGTTGATTCCATCTACTACAGCTCTGACAACAGGCCAGTATTTTGCAGCAATCTCAGATCCTATGACAGGCTGCGAGAGCGCTTCAAGATTAACGGTTGACGTGATTGTAAGCGATCCGGGAACACCTACATTGGTGACTGCTGGAACACAGAACTTCTGTCAGGCAAATGCACCGACATTTGCAAGCATTCAGTTCAATCAAACAAACGTAGTTTGGTACACAGCTTTAACAGGCGGAACGGCGATTCCATCAGCTACAGCTTTAACAAGCGGCACATACTATGCGGCAATCTCAGATCCGGCAACAGGCTGCGAGAGCGCTGTAAGACTGGCGGTTGACGTGATTGTGAGCGATCCTGGAACACCGACATTGGTGACTGCGGGAGTACAAAACTTCTGTTTGGCAAATGCACCGACATTTGCAAGCGTTCAGTTTAACCAAGCTAATATTGTATGGTACACGACTCTGACAGGCGGAACGGCGATTCCATCAGCTACAGCTTTAACAAGCGGCACATACTATGCGGCAATCTCAGATCCGGCAACAGGCTGCGAGAGCGCTGTAAGACTGGCGGTTGACGTGATTGTGAGCGATCCTGGAACACCGACATTGGCGACTGCGGGAGTACAAAACTTCTGTTTGGCAAATGCACCGACATTTGCAAGCATTCAGACAAATGAAACCAACATAGTTTGGTATACAGCCATAACAGGCGGAACAGTTATAGCTCCAACAACAGCTTTAACAAGCGGCACATACTATGCGGCAATCTCAGATCCGGCAACAGGCTGCGAGAGCGCTGTAAGACTGGCGGTTGACGTGATTGTAAGCGATCCAGGAACACCTACATTGGTGACTGCAGGAACACAGAACTTCTGTTTGGCAAATGCGCCGACATTTGCAAGCGTTCAGTTTAACCAAGCTAATATTGTATGGTATACTGCTTTAACAGGCGGAACAGTTATAGCTCCAACAACAGCTTTAACAAGCGGCACATACTATGCGGCAATCTCAGATCCGGCAACAGGCTGCGAGAGCGCTGTAAGACTGGCGGTTGACGTGATTGTAAGCGATCCAGGAACACCTACATTGGTGACTGCAGGAACACAGAACTTCTGTTTGGCAAATGCGCCGACATTTGCAAGCGTTCAGTTTAACCAAGCTAATATTGTATGGTATACTGCTTTAACAGGCGGAACAGTTATAGCTCCAACAACAGCTTTAACAAGCGGCACATATTATGCGGCAATCTCAGATCCGGCAACAGGCTGCGAGAGCGCTGTAAGACTGGCGGTTGAGGTGATTGTGAGCGATCCTGGAACACCGACATTGGTGACTGCGGGAACACAGAACTTCTGTCAGGCAAATGCGCCGACATTTGAAAGCGTTCAGTTTAATCAAGCTAATATTGTCTGGTATACTGCTTTAACAGGCGGAACAGTTATAGCTCCAACAACAGCTTTAACAAGCGGCACATACTATGCGGCAATCTCAGATCCGGCAACAGGCTGCGAGAGCGCTGTAAGACTGACGGTTGACGTGATTGTGAGCGATCCTGGAACACCGACATTGGTGACTGCGGGAACACAGAACTTCTGTCAGGCAAATGCGCCGACATTTGCAAGTGTTCAGTTTAACCAAGCTAGTATTGTATGGTACACGGCTCTGACAGGCGGAACGGCGATTCCATCAGCTACAGCTTTAACAAGCGGCACATACTATTCGGCAATCTCAGATCCGGCAACAGGCTGCGAGAGCGCTGTAAGATTGGCGGTTGACGTGATTGTAAGCGATCCAGGAACACCGACTTTAGTAACACCTGGACAGCAAAACTTCTGTATGGTAAATGCTCCAACTTTTGCAAGCGTACAGTTCAATCAAACAAACATAGTTTGGTACACAGCTTTAACAGGCGGAACGTTGATTCCATCAGCTACAGCTTTAACAAGCGGCACATACTATGCAGCAATTTCAGACCCAGCAACAGGTTGTGAAAGCACTACAAGATTATCGGTTGATGTGAATGTAACGGATCCAGCAACGCCAACAACAAATGCTGCGACACAGACTTTCTGTACAGGGACAAACCCAACTGTTGCTAATATTCAAGTGAACGAAAGCAATGTAGTTTGGTACACAACGCAAACTGGTGGAACTGCTTTAGCTTCGACAGCTGCATTAACAACAGCTACTTACTTTGGAGCAATTAAAGATCCAGCAACAGGATGCGAAAGTAGCGTGAGATTGCAAGTCGCTGTAACGGTTGGTAATACAATAAATCCAACAACAAACAATGCAGCACAGACTTTCTGTTCTGCTAATGCACCAACTATTGCAAATATTCAAGTAAATGAAAGCAATGTAACATGGTTTACAGTTTCAACTGGAGGAACTGCTATTCCTGCAGGAACAGCGCTTACTTCTGGAGTATATTTTGGAAGTATTGTTGATCCAGCAGGTTGTGAAAGCTCAACTCGTCTTCAGGTAACAGTGACAGTAGTAGATCCGAGCCCTACGCCAACTACAGCTAATACAACTCAAAACTTCTGTACTTTAAATTCGCCTACGGTGGCAAATATTCAAGTAAACGAAGCAAATGTGGTTTGGTATAGCACAGCTGCGGGAGGAACTGCAATTCCACCAACAACAGCTCTTGCGACAGGTACTTATTATGGAGCGGTTTCAAGCGCTATAGGTTGTGAAAATCCAACAAGATTAGCTGTTACGGTAAATGTAAATTCACCAAGTGTGATTACAACACCAAGAACAACACAGACATTCTGTTTGTCTGCTTTGCCAACATTAGCTAATATTTTGGTAAACGAAGCAAATGTAGTTTGGTATGCATCTGCAACTGGCGGAGCACCATTAGCAAATAATACTCCGCTTACCGCAACGACTTACTATGCAGGATCATTAGCCAATACATTTAATGGCTGCGATAATGGACCAAGATTAGGAATTACAATTGCATTTGAAAATGATGCAGCGGTTCAAATTGCTTCTACAGATGATACTCCATGCGTATTCAAAGGCGTAACTTATTCAATTGCAAATGGAAAGTCTAATTATGTATGGACTATTAACGGAGGTACTATTATCTCAGGCGGAGGTACAAACGATGGGTCTGTAACCGTTTCTTGGTCAGACATAGGACCAGGAACTGTAACTGTAGCTTATGTTAACAATTGTGACGAAAGAACAATGAAGACTTTAAATGTTACTGTAGCAAGTTGTTCAGATCTAACGATTACTCATACAGTTGATAATCCAACTCCAAATTTTGGTGATCAAGTAACCTTTACTATTACAGTAAACAATGTAGGTGAAGGCGATTTTATTAACACACTTGTTAGTGATTTACTTCCTAGCGGTCTACAATTAGTGAGTTCATCTGCAACATCAGGAACATATGACCCAGCAACACAGCTTTGGACAATACCAACATTAAATGCAGGTCAAAGTGTAGTATTGACAATTGTTGCAGAAGTTCTGCCAAATGGAAATTATACTGCTGTAGCAACTGTCGAAACTTCAACTCCTTTAGATGTTGATGCATCAAATAATTCAGCTTCGGTAACATTAGTGCCAATTTGTTTAACTGTTTACAATGAGTTTACGCCAAACAATGATGGCAAAAACGATTTGTTCAGAATAGACTGTATTGAGTCTTATCCAAACAACGAGCTGAAAGTATTTAACAGATACGGAGCGTTAGTGTATAGTAAAGCACATTATGAAAATGATTGGAACGGAACAGCAAATGTATCCGGTGTAATTAATAGAGGAGATATGCTGCCAACAGGTACTTATTTTTATGTGATAACCATTGGAGATGGAACGGTTAAAAAAGGATGGTTGTCTATCATGAGATAACCCACTTCTATTAATCATCTAATTAATTAAACTAAATAAGTATCGTTATGAAACTATATATAAAATCATTAGAAACATATTTAATTTTAATATGTTCTTTTATTACGGTTTGCGCTTCGGCACAACAAGATCCCGAATATACGCAGTATATGTATAACACTATGGCGGTAAATCCAGCGTATGCTGGATCTACCGGAACCATAGAAGCAGCACTTTTATATCGTTCTCAATGGGTAGGAATGCCAGGCGCTCCAGAAACACAATCTTTCTCCATTCATTCTCCACTTAGAAATGAAAAACTAGGAGTAGGTTTAAGCGTTGTAAATGATAAAATCGGACCTTCAAATGAACTGTATTTGGATGGAAATTTCTCTTATTCAATACCTCTTGGCTATGAACAAAGATTGGCTTTTGGTGTAAAAGCTGGTACTAGGATGTTAAACATCGATTGGTCTAAAGGAAGATACTACGATGATGATGATGTTTTGTTAAATCAGAATATTAACAATCAGATGAAACTAGCAGTTGGAGCAGGAGTTTACTATTATACAGAAAAATGGTATGTAGGATTTTCTATTCCGAGTTTTATTCAGAATGATTACTATGACGATGTTCAAGAGTCTATTAATTATGATCGTATGCATTACTATTTAATGGGAGGTTATGTTTTTGATTTGAATCCAAATTTGAAATTTAAACCAGCATTTTTAGTAAAAGCAGTGAGTGGTGCTCCACTTACAGCAGATATATCGGCAAATTTCATGATTCAGGAAAAGTTTGTTATAGGAGGAGCATATCGAACAGACGATTCGGTAAGCATATTAGCAGGTTTTCAAATTTCACCAAGTTTCTTTCTTGGATATGCTTTTGATTACACTGTAAGTCAATTGAACAAATACAATGATGGTTCTCACGAATTCATCTTGCGTTATCAATTTGTGCAAAAACAAAGTAAAATTAAATCTCCTCGATTCTTCTAAAAACAAAACTTATGAGAAAACTATATATCCTATGTTTAATTTTGAGCGTTACGTTTAGTTTCGCTCAAAAAACTAACTTAAAGAAAGCCGATGCTTTGTTTAGAAGCTTTTCTTATTCGGATGCTTCCAAAGCTTATGAAGAATGTTTGCAAAACATAAAAGATCCTTCAGCACAGACTTTGAAGAATGCAGCAGATTCCTATTATTTTATTTCTGATTCTAGAAATGCACTTAAATGGTACAGAAAGTTGTATGAAGTGCAAGGAAATAATCTGACTGATATTTACTATTTGCGTTACATCCAATCTATGAAAGCAGTTATGGATTATGATGAAGCAGATAAAATCACAAAAGAGTATTTAGATAAAAAAGGTGATAAAGCAGAGATTAACCGATACGTTGCCCAAAAGAAATATATGGATAGCGTAGCAAAGGCAAAACCTCTTTATACCATTAAAAATTTAGATATCAATACCAGTAAGTCAGATTTTGGAGCTACATTTTTTAAAGACAATGTCGTATTTACTTCGGCTCGTGATACTACAAAGTTTAGTGAAAAATTGTATACTTGGAACAATCAGCCTTTTCTTAACCTGTATATCGCAGAAAGAAATCCAGCAGATGGAAATTTATTCAATGAAACGGTTTTTCTTCCAAATGTAATGACCAAATATCACGAAGCAACGGCAAGTTTTGACAATCAGGGAAAAACAATTTATTATTCGACTAATATTGTAAAGAAAAACAAATTGGTTGTTGATGAAGCAAGAGTAAATAATTTCCAAATTGTAAAAGGATCTATTGTTAATAATAAACTGGAAAATCCAGAAAAAGTGTTTTTTGACAGCGATGATTACTCTGTTGGACACCCTTCACTAAGTGAAGATGGAAAATTGCTTTTCTTTGCTTCAGACATGCCAGGTGGACAAGGAGAAACCGATTTGTACATGGTAAAAATAGCGGCTGATGGAACAATGAGTTCACCTCAAAATCTAGGGCCAAATATTAATACGATAGGTAATGAAGTGTTCCCTTTCTTTCAAAACGGAGTTTTATATTTTTCATCTGATGGACACTACGGCTGGGGAGATTTGGATGTTTACGAAAGTAAGCTTCAGGCTGACGGAACTTTTTCAGTGCCAAAGAACCTTGGAGCGCCTATTAACAGCAACAAAGACGACTTTTCTTTTATAATTGACAAAACAGATGCTTATGGCTATTTCTCTTCAAATAGAGCAGGAGGAAAAGGAGACGACGATATGTATTCTTTTGTAAAAGGAAAACCAGTTTGCAACCAAAGTATTTCTGGAATGGCAATAGATCGAAAAACGAAAAAGCCTTTAACAGATGTTACAATAATGGCATACAACTCTTTTAGCGAAGTTTTAGGAGAAACCAAAACAAATTTTGATGGAAAATATGCTATCGAAGTTCCTTGTAACAAAGTAGTCAAAATGATTGCTGCAAAACCAAATTACAGCAGTGACGATAAAACTGTAGAAACAACAGATCAAAATGGTGGCGAAATAAAAGATGTGAATTTTGAATTAAGCAATTATGATGATTTGGTGGTTAAAAAACAAGGAGTTGAAAAAGTAGATGTAAACCCTATTTATTTTGACTACGACAAGTATGACATTACTCCAAAAGCGGTAGAAGAATTATCTAAGGTTGTTTTCATTATGCAGAAGTTTCCAAACATTAGAATCAAAATTGAATCTCATACCGATTCGCGAGGAAAAGATTCCTACAATTTGAAACTTTCAGACAATAGAGCAAAATCAACTCGAGATTATATCCTTTCGCAAGGCGTAGATGCTTCTAGAATTGAAAGTGCCATTGGGTATGGAGAAACCCGATTAATTAATAAATGTAAAAATGGTGTAAAATGTTCTGAAGAAGAGCATCTGTTAAATAGACGTTCAGACTTTATCATTATTCAAAAATAATTTTATATTTGCGCTGTAAAATGTTGATTTTCAGTTAAAAATATAAAACGTCGAAACCATTTGGAAGTTGGTTTTTTTTAATTCTTTTTTAAGAATAATGGACAAGGAGAAAATCAGGCTGCATGAATTTGCAGTCTGATTTTTGATTTCTAAAACTTTTATTTTTTCTGCATTGTAACAAAAATAAATTCTAATTTTGATATTCAGTTTTTCATTACAATAATCTGCAATATTTTACAATTTATGAGCATTCAAGAGACCATTCAAGCATTACGAAATGAACTTAATCAACACAACTATAATTACTATGTGTTAGACAATGCTACAATTTCAGATTATGATTTTGATATTAAACTAAAAGAACTTCAGGATTTAGAAGATAAACATCCAGAGTTTTTTGACGAAAACTCACCAACACAAAGAGTTGGTGGAGCTGTTACCAAAAATTTCAAAACAGTTGCGCATCAGTATAGAATGTATTCTTTGGATAATTCTTATTCTAAAGAAGACCTTTTGGATTGGGAAAACCGTATTCAGAAAGTTTTAGGAAATGTTAGTTTGCAATATACTTGCGAATTAAAATATGATGGAGCTTCAATAAGCATTACTTATGAAAACGGGAAATTAGTTCAGGCCTTAACACGTGGAGATGGTTTTCAAGGTGATGAGGTAACAACTAATATTAAAACAATCAAATCAGTTCCTTTGCATTTAAAAGGAAATTATCCAGATAAATTTGATATTCGAGGCGAAATAATTCTTCCATTTGCTGGTTTTGAAAAGATGAATCAGGAATTAATAGAGATTGGTGAAACACCTTATTCAAATCCAAGAAACACAGCTTCAGGAAGTTTGAAATTGCAAGACAGCGCTGAGGTTGCCAAACGTCCGCTGGAGTGTCTTCTTTATTTTGTAACAGGGAATAATTTGCCATTCAAGACTCAATATGAAGGATTGGAACTGGCTAGAAGCTGGGGTTTTAAAGTGCCTATGGAAGCAAAACTAGTCAACAGTATGGATGAGGTTTTTGACTTTATTAATCATTGGGATACTCACCGCCATAATTTACCTTATGAAACAGATGGAGTTGTGATAAAGGTCAATAGTATTCAGCATCAGGAAGAATTAGGTTATACAGCAAAATCACCACGTTGGGCAATTGCTTACAAATTCAAATCAGAACAAGTTTCAACTGTATTAAAATCAATTTCGTATCAAGTCGGAAGAACGGGAGCTATAACACCAGTGGCGAATTTGGAGCCTGTACAGCTTGCAGGAACAATTGTGAAAAGAGCTTCTCTTCATAATGCTGATCAGATAGAAAAATTAGACATCAGAATAAACGATACTGTTTTTGTTGAAAAAGGGGGAGAAATCATTCCAAAAATCATTGCAGTAGATTTAGAAAAACGTCCTGAAAATTCAGAACCAACCCATTATATTGCTTATTGTCCAGAATGCCACACCAAATTGGTTCGAAATGTTGGTGAAGCCAATCATTACTGTCCTAATTTTTATGGATGTCCTCCGCAGATTATTGGAAGAATCCAGCATTATATTTCAAGAAAAGCAATGGATATTGAAGGCCTTGGAGGCGAAACAGTTGCTTTGTTATTTAAGAATGGTTTAGTGCACAATTATGCTGATTTGTACGAATTGAAAGTAGAAGATATTCTGCATTTGGAAAGAATGGCTCAAAAATCAGCAGAAAACTTGGTAAATGGAGTTCAGAAATCAAAAGAAATTCCGTTTGAAAGTGTATTATTTGCTTTAGGAATTCGTTTTGTGGGAGAAACTGTAGCTAAAAAACTAGCTAAACATTATAAAAATATAGATGCTTTAGCCCAAGCTTCTTTAATGGATTTAGTTCTGGTTGATGAAATTGGAGAAAGAATTGCCAAAAGTGTGATTGAATTCTTCGAAAATGAAGAAAACCAAAAAATTATTGAACGTTTAAAAAGTTATGGAATTCAATTTGAAATTGAAGAAAAAATAAACCCAAATGCTACTGATAAATTTGTTGGAAAAACTTTTGTGGTTTCTGGCGTTTTTAGTCAATTTTCTAGAGACGAACTAAAGAAAGCCATCGAAGATAACGGAGGAAAAGTAGGAAGCTCAATTTCTGCAAAAACAGATTTTGTAGTGGCAGGAGATAATATGGGACCAGCAAAACTGGAAAAAGCAACAAAGCTAAACATCCCTATATTATCAGAAGAAGATTTTATAAACAAACTGAATGAAGCTTAATAAACCGTCATTAATTTTGTTCTTTTTTGCCTTGTTGTGTACAATTATTTTTGATTGGACTCAGCAAGAAGTTTTTGCGACATACTCAAAAGCGATTGTTCTTCCTGCTATTTTTATTTATTATTTAATTAGCAGTGAGTTCGAAATAAAAAAAACAGAAGGTGTCATTTTTCTCTTTTGTTTTGTTGGACAAGTTTATGATTTGATGGATGTAGAAAGTTCCGAATTAGGAGGAGTGCTTTGCTTTCTGGTGGTCTATAGCTTAATTGTTACCTTATTTATTAGAGAACATGAACGGATAAAACTAACTAAACGAGATATTTTGCCAATTTCTATTGTAGTTGTTTTTATAGTGTATTTATTGATTTCTGTTTTGAGTCTGCAGCTTGACAGTATGAGAAAATTTATTTGGATTTACACTGTATACGGAATCGTTCTCAGTATATTAAGCTATTTCTGTTTTGTAAGTTACATCACAAAAGGTACACATATAGCTTTACTAATGTCGCTCATGGCAATAAGCTACATCTTCTCTGATATCTTTTATATTTTTAATGAGTATTTCTCGTATTCGGTTGTTCTAGTCCTAATACGAGATACAACTCAAATTCTAGCTTATTTCTTTATGGTAGAATACTTTTTAGAAAAAGCTAGAATTCAAAGAAAGACTATACCACAATAGTAGCGCTTTGGTTTGTATGTGCTTTGTCTTTGTCAAAATAGAAATCGATACGGCCTAAATTAATTCCGTAGCATCCCACTTGATTTACCAGCACATCTTTCCCAGCCTTGTTCTTTACTATTGTAGGTTTATCCAAGAAAGTATGTGTGTGGCCTCCAATAATAAGATCTATATCCTGAGTTTGTGCAGCAAATGTCAAATCGCTTATTTTAGTTGGTTCATCTTTGTATTTGTAGCCTAAGTGTGAAAGACAAATTACTAAATCGCATTTTTGTTCTTGTTTTAAAAGTTTTGTCATATCCTGAGCAACTTCAACAGGATTATTATAAACCGTTTCTAAGTATAATTTTTTGTCTACTAAACCTTGAAGTTCAATTCCAACACCAAAAACACCAACTTTAATTCCGTTTTTGTTAAAGATTTTGTATGGTTTAACATGCCCGTCCATAACCGTGTTTTTGAAATCATAATTAGAATTGATAAAGTCGAAACTTGCATGCGGAAGCTGTGCGTATAAACCGTCAAGACCATTATCAAAATCGTGGTTTCCAATTGTTGAAGCATCGTATTTCATCATGCTCATGAGTTTAAATTCCAATTCGCCCCCATAATAATTAAAGTATGGTGTTCCTTGAAAAATATCTCCAGCATCTAGCAAAAGAACATTAGGATTTTCTCTACGGATAGTTTCAATCAAAGCCGCACGACGAGATACGCCACCTTTATTAGGATTACGCGGATCATCAGCAGGAAATGGGTCAATGTGGCTGTGCACATCATTCGTATGTAGAATTGTTAGATGCTTAATATCGTTACTTTCAAAACTGCTTAAAGACAATCCTAAACTTAATAGGGCAGTACTTGCTGCTGTTTTTTCGATAAACTCTCTTCTTTTCATTTTATATATTTTTTTGCCAGAGGCGCTATGTCGTTTTAATTTTTTTTAGCCACCAATTTCACGAATTAACATGAATTGGTTTTCAATCATTTAAAAATTTGTGCAAATTGGTGTAATTGCTTCGCCTGTTCGCTATCGCTCGAGTCGCGGCAAACTCTTTTATTCTTCTGTTATTCTGATATTTTTTGGAGCAACTACGGTGTCTACTTCTTTAAAATAATCAATCAAAACATCTCTAAGTTTGTAGTTTAAGTCAAACTTTTGAGTGCTTTTTGCAAAGAAAGTCATACTGTCTCCACCATTTGCTAAATAGTCATTTGTGGCAACATAATACGTTTTGTTTAGATCAAGCGGTTTCCCTTGAACCATTATATCTTTTGCCTTATTATCTTTTGTGATAGTAAATGTCATTCCAGACAAAGGCTGAGGTTTTTTCTCCTTAATAATATAGGCAGCAATTTCTAAGATCTGATCTCCTTTTAAGGCCATCACAACCAAACTATTTTCAAAAGGCATAATTTCAAAAGCCGTTCTAGTTGTAACATTCCCTTTAGGAAGAATAGCGCGAATACCGCCATGATTTAAAAGGCATATATCAATATCTTTCTTTTCACGAGCATTAAAAACAATGTTACCTCTTTGTACACAAACGTCTGCCATTAAACTTCCAATGCCAGTTTGCCATTTTCCTGTGCTTTTGTCAAGAGTTTCTGGGCAATAAGCCAATACGTTATCCAAATCCTGATTAATATGATCACGATAAGGTTTAATGAAGTTTTCAATTTCAGAAGTTTCTCCAGCTTTTTCGGTAACTGGAACTTGTTTTCCCTCAATTTTAGTTAGATTGTAGTTTTTTGTACTACAAGAAGAGATTGAAAAAAGTGTTAAGAATATAACAAAAAGTTTTAAAAATCCGTTATACTTTTTTAGTTTTACCATTTTAAATGCAACTTAAATAATTAATTTTGTAATCTGGTAAAAGTACTATGTTTTTGAATTATATAAAGGAGTTTTTTGTAAAAAAATCATTAAATGTTAATTTAAATAATGAAAAAAGCGAAGTATTTACTAAAAACGTTCAAACAATTGGTTTATTGATAGATGAGAACTCTTTTGAGTCTTCAGAAGCACTAATTCAAGAGCTAACACTTCATGGAATTGCTTTAGAAAATATAAAAGTTCTTGCCTACAGAGAAAAAACTAAGGAAAAAGAGAGCTATTCTCGCCCAACTTTTGGTAAAAAACACATCAATTGGAATGGCGAAATTACAGAAGGTTTTGTGAATGAATTTTTAGATTCAAAATTTGATCTTTTACTGAGTTATTACGATGTTGAAAATGTTTTTTTGATGTTGGCAACCAGCAAATCAAAAGCTAAATTTAAAGTCGGATTTTCTGCTGTAGATCAAAATCTGAATCGTTTGATGATTAATACGGGATTAGGAAACTATAAACTGTTCGTTTCAGAATTGTTTAGGTATTTAAAAAATATAAAATAAATTATAATTATTAATATGCAATCATTGATAGGAACTGGAGTTGCACTTGTAACGCCATTTAAAAAAGATTTTTCAGTTGACATTGAAGCTTTACAGCGAATTGTAAACTTCTCTATAGATGGAGGAGTGGAGTATCTTGTTGTGATGGGAACAACGGCAGAAAATGCAACCCTTACAGCAGAAGAGAAAGAATTGGTTATAAAGACTGTAATCGATGTGAATAAGGGAAGACTGCCTCTAGTTCTAGGAGTTGGAGGTAATAATACTATGCAGATTGTAGAAGAGTTAAAAACAAGAGATTTTTCTGCTTTTGAAGCGATATTATCTGTTTCTCCATATTATAATAAACCTACTCAGGAAGGAATTTATCAGCACTTTAAAGCAATTGCTGAAGCTTCTCCAATTCCTGTAATCCTATATAATGTTCCAGGAAGAACTGCAAGCAATATGCTTCCTTCAACAGTGGTGCGTTTGGCTAACGATTTTAAAAATGTTGTAGCAATTAAAGAAGCTGCTGGAGATATGGCTCAAGCAATGCAGATTATTAAAAATGCTCCAAAAGATTTCTTGGTGATTTCTGGAGATGATATGCTGGCGCTTCCAATCGTTTTAGCGGGTGGAGCAGGAGTTATTTCTGTAATTGGACAAGGTTTTCCTAAAGAATTTTCAGAAATGATTCGTTTAGGATTGAATAAAAAAGCCGCAGACGCTTTCAAAACACATTACTTTTTATCAGACAGCATTGATATGATTTTTGAGCAGGGAAATCCAGCCGGAATCAAACAAATCTTCCAAGCGCTTGGAATTGCTGAAAATAGTGTTCGTCTTCCTTTGGTTTCTGTTGATGATTCTCTAGCGGCAAGGCTTAATGAGTTTGTAAAAAACAGCATTAAATAATTGTTAAAGTGTTAGTATTTTAAGATACTAAAAAATTATTTTGCAGTAGCTAAATTAATAACTAAATTTGCCACCGAAACTTCGGTGCGATTTCACTTTGGCATAATTAATTGTCTGAGATTGTAATAACAGTAAGAAAATGAAAAAAACAGTATTGCTTTTAATTGTTGTAACTCTTTTTTATTCTTGTGGAGAATATCAAAAAGCGTTGAAAAATGAAGATGTTGCAGCAAAATTTGAAATGGCAACAAAAATGTATGATGCCGGTAAATACACAAAAGCGATTCGTCTTTTTGAGCAATTAGCCACTTCTTACCGAGGAAAACCTCAGGCAGAAAAGCTGTTTTATATGTTTTCACAATCGTATTACAAAACAAAACAATACTATTTAGCTGGTTATCAGTTTGAAGCGTTTGTTTCAGGTTATCCACGAAGTGAAAAAGTACAGGAAGCTGCTTTTTTAGGGGCATATAGCTACTCTAAATTATCGCCAGTTTACAGTTTAGATCAAGCTGATACCGTAAAAGCATTAGAAAAATTACAGGCTTTTATTGATAATTATCCAAACTCAGAATACATTCCTCAAGCAAACGAGGCTGTGCAAAAACTGAATGGAAAATTAGAGAAAAAAGCATATGAAAATGCTAAAGGATACAATACAATTTCAGATTATAAATCGGCAATAATAGCTTTTGATAACTTTATAGCTGATTTTCCTGGAACGCCTTTAAAAGAAGATGCGTTGTTTTATAAATACGATTCAGCATATCAATTGGCAATTAACAGTGTTCCTTCAAAAATGGAAGAGCGTCTGCATGTTGCGCAAACTGCTTATGCTAATCTATTGAAGTTTAAAAGCGATACAAAATACAAAGAAAAGGCAGACGAAATGAATGCCAGAGTTGAAACAGATTTACAAAAATTTACTAAATAAAATAAAGTCATGGATTTAAAAAAGACGAATGCTCCTGTAAACACAATAACTTACAACAAAACAGTTATTGAAGAGCCAACAGGAAATGTGTATGAGGCAATTACCATTATGGCTAAAAGAGCAAATCAAATTAATTCAGAGATTAAAAAAGAATTGACTGAAAAATTAGAAGAGTTTGCTACTTATAATGATAGTCTAGAAGAAGTTTTTGAAAATAAAGAGCAAATTGAAGTTTCTAAATTTTACGAAAAATTACCAAAACCACACGCTTTAGCTGTTCAAGAATGGTTAGACGGTAAAACTTACCACAGAAGTTCAAACAAATAATAGTACAATGTCAGTTTTAAACGGGAAAAAGATTTTACTGGGTGTTTCCGGTGGAATTGCAGCCTATAAAACAGCCACTTTAGTACGACTTTTTATAAAAGCAGGTGCACATGTCCAAGTGATCATGACACCTGCTTCTAAGGATTTTGTAACTCCACTTACATTATCTACCTTATCAAAAAATCCAGTACATTCAAGTTTTTTTAATCAAGATGATGAAGATGAGGTTTGGAACAATCATGTAGAATTGGCTCTTTGGGCAGATTTTATGCTGGTTGCGCCTGCTACTGCAAATACTTTGTCTAAAATGGCGACGGGAAATTGCGATAATCTTTTAATTGCTACCTATTTATCGGCAAAATGTCCAGTTTATTTTGCACCTGCAATGGACTTGGATATGTACAAGCATCCTTCAACTTTATCGAGTTTTACTGCATTAAAACAGTATGGAAACATTATGATTCCTGCTGAAAGCGGAGAATTGGCTAGCGGTTTATCTGGAGAAGGCCGAATGGCTGAACCTGAAAATATTGTTGCTTTTCTTGAAGCTGATTTAGAAAGTAAATTGCCGCTAAAAGGAAAAAAAATACTTGTTACTGCTGGTCCAACATACGAAGCGATAGATCCTGTGCGTTTTATTGGAAATCATTCTTCTGGTAAAATGGGGTTTGATATTGCCAATGAAGCAGCGAGCTTAGGAGCAGAAGTATTTTTGATTGCGGGTCCGACTCATTTAAAAGCTAAAAATAGTCTAATAAAAGTGGTCGATGTTGTTTCAGCTCAAGAAATGTATGATGCTTGTCATTTGTATTTTAATGAAGTTGATGCGGCAATTGCAGCTGCGGCTGTTGCAGACTACAGGCCTAAATTTGTTGCAGACCAGAAAATTAAGAAAACTACAGAAGAATTTTCAATAGAGCTGGAAAAGACAAAAGACATACTGTCTTCTTTGGGTGCCATCAAAAAAAATCAGTTTTTAATTGGATTTGCTTTAGAAACCGAAAATGAAATTGAAAATGCTAAGCTGAAAATTCAGAAAAAAAACTTAGATTTGATTGTTTTAAATTCCTTACAAGATAAAGGTGCCGGTTTTAAAAAAGAAACCAATAAAGTAATATTTATTGATAAAAATTTTGAAATGGAACCAATGGAATTGAAATCAAAAGAATCTGTAGCGGCTGATATTTTGAATAAGGTTATTCTGCATTTTTCAAAATCATCAATTTAAAATATATGCCGAAAGCATAATTTGGAAGCAATTTATGTTTGTAAAATTAAATATTTAGACGATTATGAATAAATTAGTTACGCTATTAGTGTTTTTAAGCTTTGGTTTTGTACAAGCTCAACAGCTAAATTGTACAGTAACTATCAATACAGAACGTCTGACAAATCCAAATAATCAGGTTTTTAAAACACTTCAGACATCTTTGGCTGAATTTGTAAATAAAACAGACTGGACAGGATCAGTTTTAAAACAAAACGAGAGAATAAACTGTTCGATGTATATTACTTTGTCATCAAATAGTTCAGATCAATTTACAGGAACCATTCAAGTTCAGTCTTCTAGGTTGATTTTTAATTCTACATATTCTTCTCCTGTTTTGAATTATAACGATAAAGATTTTAACTTTAGATATACAGAATACGAGCCATTGTTATTTAATCCTAACACTTATGATTCAAATTTAGTTTCTGTAATCTCTTTTTATTGTTATATGATTTTAGGTATGGATGCTGACACTTTTCAAATGGGTGCAGGAAATCCATATCTTCAAACTGCGCAAAATATTGCCAATGTGGCGCAACAAGGCGGATTTAAAGGGTGGAATCAATCAGACGGATTACAAAATCGTTATTATTTGATTAATGATATGATCGCGCCAACTTATAGCGATCTACGCCAAACAACTTATGCTTATCATACAGGATTGGATGCAATGACATTGGATCAAAAAGCTGCAAAAGAAAAAATAAAAAATGCTTTGCTGTTAATAGGAAAACTAAATTCAGTAAAACCAAATGCTTTTATAACTCGAGTTTTCTTTGACGCAAAATCAGATGAAATTGTTTCTATTTTTTCTGGCGGACCAAGTATTCCAATTACAGATTTAACGGATGTTTTGAATAAAGTTTCACCGTTAAACTCTACCAAATGGTCACAGATTAAATACTAATCTCGTTTCTCTTTTGACAATCTTTATATTTATCATTATAACTTTTATTTTTACCAAATCGCCCTATGATTACATCACTGTCAATTAAAAATTATGCTCTTATTGAAAAGCTAACCATAGATTTTTCTAAAGGTTTTTCTATAATAACAGGTGAGACAGGTGCAGGAAAATCGATTATTTTGGGAGCTATCGGTCTTGTTTTGGGAAAAAGAGCAGATCTTACTTCATTAAAAAATAAAGAAGAAAAATGTGTTATTGAAGCACAGTTTGAAATCGGAAAATACAATTTAAAAGATTTTTTTGAGGCTAATGATTTAGATTATGAAGATGAGACAATCATAAGAAGAGAAATTCTTCCTTCTGGTAAATCTCGTGCTTTTATAAACGATAGTCCTGTAAATCTTCAGGAATTGCAAGATTTAAGTTTGTATTTAATTGATATTCATTCGCAACAGCAAACTCAGGAGCTTTCTGATGAGAGCGTTCAGTTTAAGATTATAGATGCTATTGCGAATAATTCAGATGTAATCGCTGAATATCAAAAACTGCTGAAATCTTATAAATCAGATAAATCTAAGTTAAGCGCATTACTTAAAAAACAAAGTGATGCAAGCAAGGAACAAGAATACCATACATTTTTATTAAATGAATTGGTTTCAGCACAGTTAAAATCTGGAGAACAAGAAGAATTAGAAGCCGACTACGAAAAACTGAATAATGTTGAGATAATTAAGGAATCTCTAGATAAATCTTTGGCAATTGCCAATGAAGAACAATTTGGCGTTTTTCATAATTTGAATGAAATCAAAAATGCATTGCAAAAAGTAGCTCCTTTTTCGCCAGAATATCAAAATCTATTCGAAAGAATTACAAGTTTGACAATTGAGTTTGATGATATTTCTAAAGAATTGGAAAACTGTTCAGAGAAATTATTAAATGATCCGGCTCAGTTAGAATTGATAAATCAAAAATTACAGCTGATTTATAATTTGCAGAAAAAACATCAGGTGAGTTCTGTAGATGATCTTCTTCAAATCCAATCAGATTTAGGGAACTCTTTATTAGAATTGGATAATATGGATGAAGAGATTGCTTCTTTGTCTAAAATTATCGAAGAAAAAGCATCAGAATTGGATAATTATGCTTCTAAAATACATGAAAACAGAGTTAATGCAATCCCGAATCTATCAGCACAATTGGTTGCTATTTTAGAAACATTAGGAATGCCGAATGCTCGTTTTAATATTGAATTGCAACCTTCTGAAACCTATTTCCAAAATGGAAAAGACGAATTGCAATTTTTATTCTCTGCCAATAAAGGAACTGATTTTGGTTTGCTGAAAAAAGTAGCTTCAGGAGGGGAGATGTCTCGTATTATGTTGGCTGTGAAAGCGATTTTGGCTAAATATTCAAAATTGCCAACCTTAATTTTTGATGAAATTGATACGGGAGTTTCTGGAGAAATTGCAATTAGAATGGGAGAGATTATGAAAGAAATGAGCACAACGATGCAGATATTTGCTATTACTCATTTGCCTCAAATTGCAGCAAAAGGAGATTCGCACTTCAAAGTTTCTAAAGCTACAGTTGGAAATGATACCCAGTCAGAATTACGATTATTGTCTCATGAAGAAAGAATTACAGAAATAGCTCAAATGCTTTCAGGAGCAAATATTTCTGATTCAGCTTTGAATCATGCAAAAGAATTATTGAATTAAAAGATAAAAATGGAAAGTCTGAGTTTTTACGAAAATCAGTTTATTAAAGCAGATTCGTTAATTTCTGAAGGGAATTCGGCAGATGCAAAGGAATTGCTGGAAGAAATCTTATCGCAATATCCTGATTTTGGAAAAGCACATAATCATCTGGGATGGATTTATTATAACAAGCTAAGTGATTACGAAAGAGGAATCTATCACTATAAATTGGCTATGAAATTTGATCCTAAATATCCTGCTCCATACTTAAATTATACTTATCTGCTAATTGATATTGGGAGATATGCCGAAGCAAAAGAGCATATTGATTTTGCATTAGCAAATCTAGAAAATGCTGATAACTCTTCTTATAACAGTGAATTAGGAAGAATGGCGGAATACGAAAACCAATATATTGTGGCTTATGGGTATTATAAAGAAGCTGTGAAAAATGCATTAAACCCAAATTTTATTGACAATATGAAGGCTAATATGAAAAGGGTTAAGGATAAAATGTCTATTTTTGAAAAATTAAAACTGAAATTGAAATAATACAAAAAAAATAATTGCAAGATGATTATAGAACCTAGAATGAGAGGATTTATTTGTTTGACTGCCCACCCAACGGGAGCTGAACAAAATGTAAAAAATCAAATCGAATACGTAAAATCTAAAGGAGAAATTGCTGGAGCTAAAAAAGTTTTGGTAATCGGTGCTTCTACAGGTTTCGGATTAGCTTCAAGAATTACTAGTGCTTTTGGTTCTGGTGCATCAACAATTGGAGTGTTTTTTGAAAAACCGCCAGTTGAAGGAAAAACTGCGTCTCCAGGATGGTACAATTCAGCGGCATTTGAAAAAGAAGCTCACAAAGCAGGTTTATATGCAAAAAGCATTAACGGAGATGCATTCTCAAATGAAATAAAAAGAGAAACTTTAGATTTAATTAAAGCTGATTTAGGTCAAGTAGATCTTGTAATTTATAGTTTAGCGTCTCCAGTGCGTACAAATCCAAATACAGGCGTTACGCACCGTTCAGTTTTAAAACCAATTGGACAGACGTTTACAAACAAAACAGTTGATTTTCATACAGGAAAAGTTTCTGATGTTTCAATTACTCCTGCAAATGAGGAAGATATTGAAAATACAGTTGCTGTTATGGGTGGAGAAGACTGGGCAATGTGGATTGAAGCTTTAAAAGCTGAAAATTTATTAGCTGAAGGAGCTACAACAGTTGCTTATTCTTATATTGGGCCAGCATTGACTGAAGCGGTTTACCGTAAAGGCACAATCGGTCGTGCTAAAGATCATTTAGAGGCTACTGCATTTACTATCGGTGATTCTTTAAAATCTATTGGAGGAAAAGCGTATGTTTCTGTAAATAAAGCTTTGGTTACACAAGCAAGTTCTGCAATTCCAGTAATTCCGTTATATATTTCTCTTTTATACAAAATCATGAAAGAAGAAGGGATTCACGAAGGTTGTATCGAGCAAATTCAGCGTTTGTTCCAAGATAGATTATACACTGGTTCTGAAGTTCCTGTTGATGAAAAAGGAAGAATCAGAATTGACGACTGGGAAATGCGTGAAGATGTTCAGGAAAAAGTGGCTAAACTTTGGTTAGAAGCTACAACTGAAACATTGCCAGAAATTGGTGATTTAGCAGGATACAGAAATGATTTCTTAAACTTATTCGGATTTGAAGTTCCAGGTGTTGATTACAACGCAGACACTAACGAAGTTGTTGAGATTGAAAGCATCAAATAATACTAGTTTACTTAGTAAATCGAAAAACCATCAGCCAAAAGTTGATGGTTTTTTTGTGAATATACCATATCTTTGTTAAAATTTTACAACACTAAAAATATACCCTTTAATAACGCGCATTCTGCTATGATTTTTTCTTTAATTATACCCGTGTATAATCGTCCAGATGAAGTTGATGAGCTTTTGGAAAGTCTCTCAAAATCTGATTATAATGAAGCTTTTGAAATTGTTCTTGTCGAAGATGGATCTTCAGTGCCATGTCGAGATGTGGTGATGAATTATCAAGGAAAATTAAATATTTCATATTATTTTAAAGAAAACTCAGGTCCGGGAGATTCTCGAAATTTCGGAATGCAGAGGGCTAGAGGAGATTATTTTATCATTTTTGATTCAGATTGTATCATTCCATCACAATATTTGACAGAAGTTCGCAAAGAATTAGATGCAAATTATGTAGACTGTTTTGGCGGTCCAGACAAAGCGCTTGATAGTTTTTCGGATATTCAAAAAGCAATCAATTTTGCTATGACTTCCTTTTTGACAACAGGTGGAATTAGAGGCGGTTCTGAGAAAATCAATAAGTTTCAGCCGCGTAGTTTTAATATGGGAATTTCTAAAAAAGCTTTTGAAGCTTCAAAAGGTTTTGGAAATATCCATCCAGGAGAAGATCCAGATTTATCGATCCGTTTATGGAATCTTGGATTTGAAACAAGATTGTTTAAAGAGGCTTATGTGTATCATAAAAGAAGAATCGACTGGGAGAAATTTTCAGTTCAGGTTAATAAATTTGGTATCGCAAGACCAATTTTAAATAGTTGGTATCCAGAGCATAATAAATTGACTTTTTTCTTTCCGACATTTTTTATACTTGGATTATTATTAGCTTTTTTATTGTTAATTTTTAATATCGATATTTTATTACAATTATATTTTGTATATTTCGTTATAATTTTTCTTACATCAAGTATTCAAAACAAAAGTGTCAAAATTGGGTACTTATCTGTAATAGCAGTGTGGAAACAGTTTTATGGTTACGGAACAGGATTTTTAAAATCATATGTGAAAGTGATTTTGTTAAAGAAAAAACCTCAAGAAGCTTTTCCGCGTATGTTTTTTAAATTATAAGAATGGCAAAAGTTATTGGTCTTACAGGAGGAATTGGCAGCGGAAAAACTACCGTTGCAAACTATTTTCAAGAAATGGGTGTTCCTGTTTACATTGCTGATGACGGCGCTAAAAGGGTAATGCAGTCAAAAAATATTCTTGCAGAATTAAAATCTGCTTTTGGTGGCAATATTTTTGATGGTGATATTTTAAATCGTGCCAAATTAGCACAGATAGTTTTTAATGACAAAGAGCAATTGGCAAAATTGAATGCAATTGTACACCCAGCAGTAAAATTGGATTTTGAAGAATGGGTGAAAGAACATAAAAATCAAGATTATGTAATTTATGAAGCCGCTATTTTATTTGAAAGCGGCCGATATAAAGATTGTGATGTAATTATAACCGTTACAGCTCCAGAAGAAGTGAGAATTGATCGTGTTATAAAACGAGATAAAACTACCCGAGAACAAGTTGTGAGTAGAATGAAAATGCAGTGGAATGATGAAAAACGAATTTCTAAGAGCAATTTCGTGATTAATAACAATAATCTTAAAAATGCTAAAGAAGAAGTTGTTAAAATTCTTAAAATTTTAAATATAAAACAAAAACAGTCTTAAATGTTAATATTTGGTTAATGTATTATTTAGTATATTGTTAAAATATTAATTTTGTTTCGATGAATAAATTATTTTTTAGAATACTTGTTTTATTGATGAGTCTGTCCTTGATAGGGATAATTCTGGTACAAGTGTTTTGGTTCAATTCTTCGTTCAAAAATAATGAAGAGCAATTTAAATACCACGTTACTCAAGTAATTGGAAATGTTGCAGATAAGCTGGAACAACAAGAAGAGTACAGTTTTTACGACAAATACAACCGTATTAAAGACAGTACGGGGAAAATTCCAAAAAAAGAAGATTTACTAGAAGTACTTTATGTACAGAGAAACACAAAAACGAATAAAACTATTGTTTATTCCAATACCTTGACATCTGAAGATTACGATATCAGTGGTTCGGTTTTTAACAAAAAATTCAGCAGTGAACGTTTTAAAAATTTTAGTTCTAAAAGAGTAACAGAAGTTTATAATAACAATAACGGAATTGATAATAATAATTTAGGGCAGAGTATTATTCCTGATCTTAAAATTGAAAAATCAGGAAGTTTAGACATATTAAACAAAGTTCAGCAACAGATTCAGTATAAAGATATTGCTTCTTTGACTCCAATTGAAGGAAGGATAACAAAAGATAAGCTTTTTAAATTATTGAAGAAAGAGCTGGAGGAATACGGTGTAAAAACCAAATTTGAATTCGGAATATACAGTAGTGGTAATCCGACAAAGATAAAATCCGACGGATTTCATTATGATAAAGAAGCTACGTACAATATTCCAATTTATACCGATAATGAAGGAAATAGCAGATACGAACTATCAGTTACATTTCCTCACAAAAAGAAGTTCTTATTATCCGAGTTATTAAGTATTACTATCTTATCGATAGTCTTTACATTAATTATAATTGTTGCTTACACGAGTGCATTAAATCAGCTTTTGCGTCAGAAACATATTTCTGAAATTAAAACAGATTTTATAAACAACATGACGCATGAGTTTAAAACACCAATAGCTACAATAAATTTAGCATTAGATGCAATAAGAAGTCCGAAGGTTATTGAAGATAAAGAAAAGGTTTATCGATATCTTCAAATGATTCGGGATGAAAATAAGAGAATGCATGCTCAAGTCGAAAATGTATTGCGTATTTCTAAACTAGAGAAAAGAGAGCTTGACATTACAAAAGAGCCTACTGTAGTTACAGATATTATTGACGATGCAATCGAACATGTGAATCTGATATTGGAAGACCGACAAGGGACAGTAGAAAAGCATTATAATGCAGCCAGAACAACAGTTTTGATAAATGAAGTTCATTTTACAAACGTATTGGTTAATATTTTAGAAAATGCAATCAAATATTCTCCAGATGCACCTAAGATTGAAATTTTTACAGAAAATGTGAAAGACATGATTCTGATAAAAGTAAAAGATCATGGTTTGGGAATGAGTAAGATAGCTCAGAAACGAGTTTTTGAGAAGTTTTACAGAGAGCATACCGGTGACCTTCATAACGTAAAAGGGCATGGTTTAGGATTGGCATATGTAAAGAGAATAGTAGAGGATCACAATGGTCAAGTATATGTAGAAAGCGAAAAAGGAAAAGGTAGCACCTTTATAATAAAAATACCATTAATAAATTAAAATATGGAAAATACTAACAAAAGAATACTTTTAGTAGAAGATGACCTAAATTTTGGGGCGGTTCTTAAAGATTATCTAATGTTAAATGACTTTGAAGTTACTTTAGCTAAAAACGGTATGGAAGGTTTCGAGAAATTCAAGAAGGACGTATATGATTTATGCATTCTGGATGTAATGATGCCTTATAAAGATGGTTACACTTTGGCCAAAGAAATTAGAGAGAAGAACAGTGAAGTGCCAATTATATTCTTAACAGCAAAATCTATGAAAGAGGATGTGTTAAAAGGATACAAAGCAGGTGCTGATGACTATTTAAATAAACCTTTTGATTCTGAAGTTCTTTTAATGAAAATTAAAGCAATCATTCAAAGAAAATCAGCAGATACAAAAGCAGAACAAGTACAGTTTGAATTTAATATTGGTAAATTCCACTTAAATTCAAAATTGAGATTCTTGACTTATCAAGATGAAGAGCCGATTAAATTGTCTCCAAAAGAAAATGAATTGCTTAAAATGCTTATTCTTCATGAAAATGATTTAATGCCAAGAGAATTAGCTTTAACAAAAATCTGGAGAGACGATAACTACTTTACTTCAAGAAGTATGGACGTTTACATTGCTAAATTGAGAAAATACTTAAAAGCAGATGAAGATGTTGAAATCTTAAACATTCACGGAGAAGGTTTCAGATTAGTAGTAAAAAGCAAAGTTTCTGAATAATTAAAGTTCATTTATATAAAATATAAGCTCTGAGAAATCAGAGCTTTTTTATTGCTCCAAAATGAAATGTTTTTATTAATCTAATTATTTGATTGTTAAAGTTATATGCTAGTTTTGCTTGTTGTGTTATTTCTGGTTTTAAAATTATTTAAAGAATTTTCTTTAAAATAAATTTGGAAATTCAAAAAACAATTCTGAATATTTGCACACGAAAAAAATAATAACCCTTTAAAACGAAGAAAAAATGTTTGTACTTACATCGACATCACAAAGCTTCACACCAAACGAATTTGGTGCAGCGATTCTTCGTGGCTTATTTCAATCTTAGAAAAATACATTTTTAGATATATAAAAAAGCCCGAAGACAATAAGTTTCGGGCTTTTTTTTATTCTAGACACTTCAAAATTTTCCCGAAAAACATTTAGTATTTATCCAAAAGATAAATGATTCCGCATGTTTATTTCATTTTGATTTCTTCCAGACTTCAATCTGATTTATTCTGCACAATAACATAATTAAACAATTTATGGGAAATAAATTATCTGGAAAAGACCTGATTAAATTGGGTTTTCCAAAAAACAATTCAATAAACATCGCCTTAGGGCAGATAAACAGATATAGAAAAAGAGAAAAAAAAGAATCTATTCTAACAGAAGCAAAAGATGTTTTGCTAAATCCTGAAAAGTACGAAGGGAACGGAACTTGGGGAAAAGTAGCTGAAGGGCTAATTAAACCTGTCCAAGTAAGGATGCATCAGCTTAAAAACACCAGAGCTCCTTTTAAAATTTTTGGTGAAAATGAAATTGATGAACAGGCAAAATTTCAATTGTACGATTCATTGAAACTGCCAGTTTCTGTTGCAGGAGCATTAATGCCAGATGCGCATTCGGGTTACGGATTGCCAATTGGTGGCGTATTAGCGACTGATAATGCCGTGATTCCATACGGAGTTGGAGTTGACATTGGCTGTCGAATGAGCCTTTCGATTTTTGATTTGCCCGGTTCTCATTTTAAAGGAAAAGAACATCAATTGGAAGCCATTTTAAAAGACAATACAAAGTTTGGAATGTATGAAACGCACGCTTCTCGTGTAGATCATGAGGTTTTTTATAATAGTGGATTTCAAGATATTCCATTATTGAAAAATCTTCTTCCAAAAGCCTATAAACAATTAGGAACATCTGGTGGAGGAAACCATTTTGTAGAATTTGGAATTGCTAAAATTGACAATCCTGAGAACGAATGGAAACTCGAAAAAGGCGAATATTTTGCTGTTCTTTCGCATAGCGGTTCTCGCGGATTGGGTGCTAACATTGCGAAGCATTACACGTATTTGGCAACAAAACAATGTCCATTACCCAAAAATGTGCAGCATTTGGCTTGGCTGGATTTGAATACGCATGATGGTCAGGAATATTGGCTGGCAATGAATTTAGCTGGAGAATATGCCAAAGCTTGTCATGATGATATTCACAGACGAATTGCTAAAGCAATTGGAAAAAGAGTAGTGGTGACAATTGAAAATCATCACAATTTTGCTTGGAAAGAAAATGTAAATGGTCAAGAAAGCATTGTGCATAGAAAAGGAGCAACTCCTGCTGGAAAAGAACAATTAGGAATTATTCCCGGTTCGATGACGGCACCTGGATTTATTGTAAAAGGCAAAGGAAATCCTGAAAGTCTGAATTCAGCTTCACATGGTGCAGGACGTTTGTTTTCGAGAGCAAAATGTAAAAGCACTTTTACGCAAAGTTTGATTAATAAAGAATTGAAGAAACACGAAGTGACTTTAATCGGTGGGAATATTGACGAAGCTCCAATGGCATATAAAGACATCACGAAAGTAATGGCGAATCAAACTGATCTAGTTGAAGTTTTGGGAACTTTTACGCCGAAAATTGTTAGAATGGATCGTTAAGAAGAAATTTAAAATGGAAAAAATAATTCAGATAACAGCGGGTCGCGGACCTGCAGAATGCACTTGGGTTGTTGCCCAAGTGCTTAAAAAAGTTTTGGAAGAAGCACAAGATCAGAATTTAGACGTGGTTTTGCTCCAAAGAGAAAAAGGAGAAGAAAACGGAACGATTGAAACCGCATCGATTTCTGTAAAAGGAAAGGATGTTGATGAGTTTGTGAAATCCTGGATTGGAACGATTCAATGGATTGGACAAAGCCAGTTTAGGAAAATGCATAAACGCAAAAACTGGTTTATTGGGATTTTTGAAATTGAACCACAGAAGAATGCCTCAGTTTCAGAAAATGATATTCAATATCAAGCCATGAGAAGTTCTGGAGCAGGAGGTCAGCATGTGAATAAAGTGAGTTCGGCAATTCGCGCAACTCATATTCCGACTGGAATTGCTGTTGTAGCAATGGACAGCCGTTCGCAGCACCAAAACAAAAAACTGGCAACAGAAAGATTAATTAAAAAACTAGAAGACGAGAAACTAGTGCAACTTAAAAATCATGTTGGAAAACAATGGGAAAATCAGCTCCATGTGGAGCGTGGAAATCCTGTGAGAGTTTTTACAGGAAGTGATTTTAAAAAGAACAAAGTAGAGAAAAGCTACAAAGGAACTCGTCAGAAACTAAAAAATGATTTAAGAAATGAAAACAACTGATAAATACCTTTTTCAAGCCTTGGATAATTATCCATTTTGGTTGGAAGGGACAATTGAATCTTTAGATTATGCTTTTTCTTATGATGATAAAAATACAATGGTTTTGTGTTTGTACGGAAGAATTCAAGCAGAACAATTAATGAATTATGAAGAGGCGAAATCTTATTTTCAGCAAGCTTTAGCGATTAATATTCATGCTCTTGAAGTATATCCGTATTATTTGAAAACGTTGATTTTAAATGAGGATTACGAAGAAGCACAAAAATTAATTGATTTTGCTTTAACTGTTAAAGGAATCAATAAATCAGAGATTTATATTAATAAAGCCATTCTGTTAGAAGCGCAAAATGAGTTTAAAAAAGCATTAGAAGAAATAAAAAATGCGAAACTTCATTTGTTGCAATTTAATTATGAGTCTGATATTACTGATGTAGAGAAAAGAATAGAGAATAAAATTGATTTGCTGAAAAAGAAGAAGGTGAAGAAATCTAAGAAAGGCTCTAAAAAGAAATCGAAATGATTATGAAAAAAAACGATGCAAATTTTGCATCGTTTTTTTAATATACATCAAGTTTGTCATTTCGACGAAGGAGAAATCTTCGCGAGAAGCTCGACAAAGATTTGATTTTCGTTGCGGATTTACTTGTGGAGATTTCTCCTTCGTCGAAATGACAATATTGTGGATAGTATTGTGAGATTAAAGAAAAGTTATTTCCAATGCAATTCCAAAGCAAAACACGTTTTTTCACTTTTTGTAATGCTGAAAGTTGCGGTTGTATGATCATCATCTTCACTTTCGTGAATTACAACATTATCATTGAGGGAAAGCTCTTTCATAAAATTCATTTCAAAGCTTTTAACTTCTTGTTTCATGATCCGTTTTGGATCAACATGATCAAGGCACCATTCCAAGTATTTTACGTTATTTACGTGATTTACAATATCTAAATCGGATAAATATACTGTTTTTTCAAAAACGGCTTCTTTTTCATGATTGATATTGATTTTTGAAAATCCTTCTTCTGTTGCTCTTTTTTCTGGAAATAATTCGAAATGTTCAAAAGGCAATGCTAAAGCTTCTGGACGACGTGCTTTGGTATTGAAAACGGCCCAATAGGTTTCGCTTCCCACGATCTTTTTTCCGTTTACATACATTTCCAAGGCACGGACAGAACGTGAATTTTCTAAACTGTTAATCCATGTTTTTACTGTTACAACATCTTGCCATTTTGGTAATGCTGTAATTTCAACGCGCATTCGGCTTAAAACCCATGCTTGGTCAAATTCTTGCATATCAGAAAAACTGATTCCGCCGACTTCAGAATGTGCAGCAGCGGTTAATTGTAAAAGATTGCATAAATCGGTATATTTCAAATAGCCGTTTGGCGTACATTGCGTGAAATTGATTTCCCAGTCTTTGCTTAAAACTGATGTGAAGTTGGGAGATATTGGCATTTTTAATTTTAGATTTTAGATTGTTGATTTTAGATTTTTCCTGCGGAAAATAGAGCAAAGATGAAAGAGGAAAGACTTTATTTTACTTTAGAAGATTTTCTATGTAATTTATAATTTCTTTTCTATCTGTTGCGTAATCAAACCATTTGGTGTTTTCGTTTCGTTTGAACCACGTTAATTGTCTTTTAGAGAATCTTCTGGTGTTCTTTTTGATTTCTTCTATTGCAAAAGGCAAAGTGAATTCTCCGTCAAAATAAGTAAATAATTCTCTATAACCGACCGTTTGAAGCGCATTTAACGCTTTGTTAGGATAAAGAGCTTCGGCTTCTTTTAATAATCCTTCGTTCATCATGATATCAACGCGCTGGTTGATTCGGCTATAAATGATTTCTCTATCGGCGTCTAAACCAATTAAAATAGGAGTGAAGTTTCGGTTGTTTTTCTTTAGATTTAAAAAAGAAGAATATGGTTTTTGAGAACCAATGCAAACTTCTACAAAACGCATCATTCGTTGTGGGTTTTGCAATGTCTGCGGATTTTCAGCTGTTATTTTTTGATAATATTCTGGATCTAAATTTTTCAGTTGTTCTTGAAGATATTCTATTCCAAGTTTTTCATAATTAGAATTTACTTCGAAACGAACGCTTGGATCGATTTCTGGAAATTCGTCGAATCCTTTTAAAATAGCATCGACATATAATCCTGAGCCTCCAATAAGAATTACGAAATCATTGCTTTGAAATAATTCTTCGATTTTTGCTAAAGCTTCTTTTTCATAATCGCCAACGGTATAATTTTCAAAAATAGATTTGTTTTGAATAAAATGATGTTTGGCTGAATTTAATTCTTCTTGGCTTGGAACTGCGGTTCCGATTGTCATTTCCTTGAAAAACTGACGGCTGTCACAAGAAACGATTTCGCATTTAAAATGTTGTGCCAAAGCAATACTCAAGGCTGTTTTGCCTATGGCTGTTGGTCCGACAATGGTAATTAGGTATTTCATATTTTTTAGCCCAGATGGAAATGGAAACCCCGGACTTATATTTGTTGAATTTTTTTGTATAAAAGAGCGACCAGCGGAAGCTCCTTTTATGCCTTAAAAAAATACAAATATAAGGAGGAGTTGGAATGTACAGCTGGATTAGCTTCTAAAATTAATTATTTGGCAGTTCGGTTCCGCATTCATAACAATATTTAGCGTTGTCAAAATGGACTTGGGACTGGCATTTCTTGCATGTTTTTTTACCGCTTACTGAATTGTTTTTTAGACTGCTTTTGGCAAATTCGGCAGTTACGATTCCAGTTGGGACAGCAATGATGCCATAACCTAAAATCATTACAAGTGCCGCAATAAACTGTCCTAGCGGAGTTTGTGGCGAAATGTCTCCGTAGCCTACTGTTGTTAAGGTTACAATTGTCCAGTAAATTGCCATTGGAATGCTGGTAAATCCTGATTCTTTGCCTTCGACTAAATACATAATAGTACCAATGATTACGGTACTAACGAGAACAAAATAAATGAAAACCAAAATTTTTTCTTTACTGGCTTCTATGGCTTCTTTTAATTGCAGGGATTGATGGTTAATCTGCGGAATATGCAAAATTTTGAAAAGTCGAAGGAAACGTAAGGCTCTTACTATTGATAGAATACTTGCTCCTGGAAAAAATATAGACAAATACATTGGTAAAACAGCCAGCAAATCGATGATTCCATAAAAACTGAAAATGTATTTGACGGGTTTTTGTATGGAGATAATTCTCAATGCATATTCGATGGTAAAGAATATTGTAATTATCCATTCACATATCAATAATTGTTGGTGATATTTAGAGCTTACGCCTTCAACAGTATCCAACATTATAAGAAGAACGCTCAGTAAGATTAAACCCAGCAATACTAAATCGAACATTCGTCCTAAAATGGTGTTTGTGCCATATAGTACGATTTTGACTTTTTCTCTGAAGATTTCGTATTGTGATTTTCTGTTTTTCATATCCTTAAAGATAATGAAAGTTTCGATTTGTTAAAAATGAAGTATTTTTAATGATTTGCTTTTGCGGATATAACTCTGAATGATATTCTTTACATCTCGATTATGCTGCATCGGAACCAGAATATTTTTTAAGATATCGATATTCGTGATTTGATAATTAAGATCGTAATAAGCATAACCTATATAAGTTCCGTTTTCGATTAAAATGGCACTTCTTTCGTTTACATTTCTTCCTCTGTCAATAAGAACCATGCTTTTGTTTTCAAAACTGTTTTCTGAGATGAATTGCTGTACCCTCAAATTATAAACTTCTGGAGTGATTTCGCCAATGCATGCTCCGTCACATTCTTTAATTTTATATTGAAAACACTCTTTTTTGGTTTGGTATAAACCTGTTAGTTTTTGGCACAAATGATATTTTGCCGTAATCTTAAAAAGCGCATTTTTGCCTTCTTGCAAAGAAACATAAGAAGTGATTTCTTTTTTACGTCCGTCTGCTTTTTCAAGTTTTAAATTGATATAGCCATTTGAATCTTTTTCGGCATATAACGCGACAGGAAAAACTGTTTTTTTCTGCGAACGATTGTATCGTGGACGATTTACTTTAACCTCTTGGCTTTCTTTTAAAAGTGCGATTAATTCGCTTCCAGTTTCGTCGTAAGTAATAGTAAAAACTTCCGCCTGAATTCGTTTGCTTTTGGTTGTAACTCCCGTAAAATGCTGATTGACTCTTTTTTTGATATTTTGGCTTTTGCCAATGTAAATTAATGTCCCATCTTCTTTGTAGATATAATAAACGCCTGTTTTAGCTGGCATTTGATTTAATATATCCAAGAATTTCGGAGAAATACCTTTTTCTACTTCGAGTTTTATAAAATCTTTTACGATGGTTTTTTCGACATCTTTTTCCAAAAGCATTTTGAAAAGCTTTGTCGTTGCCATTGCGTCTCCACTCGCGCGATGTCTGTCGGCCATAGGAATTCCGAGTGAACGGACTAGTTTTCCTAAACTGTAAGATGGTTGTTCTGGAATTAGTTTTTTGGCTAATTCTACTGTACAAAGTGTTTTAGCTTCGAAATCGTAACCTAAACGTCTGAATTCTGTACGCAGGATTCTATAGTCGAAAGAGGCGTTGTGAGCTACAATGACGCAATCTTGAGTGATTTCTATAATTCGTTTCGCAACTTCGTAGAATTTTGGAGCAGAACGCAACATAGCATTATTAATTCCAGTCAGTTTTACTACGAAAGGCTGAATCGGAATTTCAGGATTGACAAGGCTGATGAATTGATCAACTACTTCATGCCCATCAAATTTGTAGATAGCGATTTCGGTAATTCCCTCTTCATTAAATTGTCCCCCAGTGGTTTCTATGTCAAGTATTGCGTACAAATTAAGTGTTCAGTTTTTAGTATTCGGTTTGCTGTAGAAATGTATAGTTATACGCTTTACAGTCTTGGCTTTGAAATTATCTTCCTCCAAAAATGCTACTTCCAATGCGAACCATTGTGCTTCCGCATTCTATTGCCAATTGATAATCTCCAGACATTCCCATTGATATCGTGCTCAGACTGCAATTTTCAGTCTTCGGATCTTTTATCGAATCAAAAATGTTTTTTAAATGGGTAAATTCTTTTTTAATCTGGTTTTGGTCTTCAGTGAAAGTGGCCATTCCCATTAAACCTAAGATACGAATATTTTTCAATTCTTTAAACTCTGCAGAAGTTAAAAGTTCATTTAATTCATTTTCGTCCAAACCAAATTTAGATTCTTCTTCCGCAATGTAAATTTGAAGAAGACAATCTATTATTCTGTTGTTTTTTAAAGCTTGTTTGTTGATTTCCTGTAATAACTTCAAACTGTCAACGCCGTGAATTAAAGTCACATAAGGCGCCATAAATTTGACTTTATTGGACTGAACGTGACCAATCATATGCCATTGGATATCTTTTGGCATTTGCTCCCATTTTTCAGTCATTTCCTGAATTTTGTTTTCTCCAAAAATGCGTTGTCCAGCTTCATAAGCCTGCATCAAATCTGAGACAGGTTTTGTTTTTGAAACGGCTACAAGAGTAACATGTTCAGGTAAAATTGCTTTGATCGTATTTAAATTCGATTGAATCGACATGGTATTTTTTTTTATAAAAACTGCTTCGAGATTTTCTCTGCTTTTTTGCTTTCGCTATAATCGTAAAAACCTTCGCCAGATTTTACTCCAAGTTTTCCAGCTCTAACCATATTTACTAAAAGTGGGCAAGGAGCATATTTAGGATTTTTGAATCCGTCATACATTACATTTAGAATGGCTAAGCAAACATCAAGACCAATAAAATCAGCTAATTGAAGTGGCCCCATCGGGTGCCCCATTCCTAATTTCATTACGGTGTCAATTTCATAAACTCCAGCAACACCATTGTATAATGTTTCAATTGCTTCGTTTAACATTGGCATTAAAATTCTGTTTGCCACAAAACCTGGATAATCATTTACTTCTACAGGGACTTTCCCTAATTTTTCAGATAAATCCATGATGATCTTAGTTACTTCATCGCTTGTATTGTATCCGCGGATGATTTCAACTAATTTCATAATCGGCACCGGATTCATAAAGTGCATTCCGATAACGCGTTCTGGATGTGCTACAACAGCTCCAATTTGTGTAATTGAGATCGAAGATGTATTAGTTGCTAAAATAGTATTGTGCGAACAGTATTCGTTTAATTGTTTGAAGATGTTCAGTTTTAATTCAACGTTTTCAGTTGCGGCCTCAACGACTAAATCAACGCCAACAACTCCGTCTTTTAAATCTGTATAAGTAATAATATTGGTAATGGTTTTGGCAACATCTTCCTGAGTGATAGTTCCTTTAGACAACATACGGTCTAAGTTGGCAGCAATTGTTGCCATTCCTTTATCTAATGATTTTTCAGAAACATCGATTAATTTTACGGTAAATCCGCTTTGCGCAAAAGTATGAGCAATTCCGTTACCCATTGTTCCTGCTCCAATTACAGCTATTGTTTTCATTTTATGCTAGATATTTTTTTATGATTTAGCCACGAATTCACCAAATAATTCGTGAATTCGTGGCTATTTATTTTGATTTACTCTTTTTAAAACTATTTTTTGAAACAATCAATAATTTGATAAGCCACGCGTAATGCATCTGTTGCCTGCTCAAGTGTTACAACTGGAGTTGAATCGTTATTGATAGCATCTGCAAACGAATTTAATTCGTCTAAAATGGCGTTGTTTTGCTCAACATCTGGATTAGTGAAATAGATTTGTTTTTTTACACCTTCAGCATTTTGAAGAATCATATCAAAATCTCCAGGAACTTCTGGTGCGTCTTTCATACGAACCACTTCACATTTTTTCTCTAAAAAGTCAACAGAAATGTAGGCGTCTTTTTGAAAGAAGCGTGATTTACGCATGTTTTTCATTGAAATTCTACTTGCCGTTAAATTAGCAACACAGCCATTTTCGAATTCGATTCTGGCGTTGGCAATATCCGGAGTTTCGCTGATAACCGAAACACCACTTGCATTGATGCTTTTTACTTTAGATTTTACAACACTTAAAATAGCGTCGATATCGTGAATCATTAAATCCAAAACTACAGGAACATCTGTACCGCGAGGGTTAAATTCTGCTAAACGATGCGTTTCTATAAACATCGGATTTTCGATCATTTCCTTAGTAGCGATAAAAGCAGGATTAAAACGCTCTACGTGACCTACTTGACCTTTTACGTTATGTTCTTTGGCCAAAGCAATAATTTCTTCAGCTTCTTCAACTGTATTGGCAATTGGTTTTTCGATAAAGATATGTTTTCCTGATTTTATGGCAACCTTAGCGCATTTGTAGTGTGAAAGGGTCGGAGTGACAATGTCAATCACGTCAACAGCGTGAATAAGTTTTGCAATTGTGCTGAAATTTTTATAGCCAAACTCTTTTGAGATTCTTTCGGCATTTTCTTGATTTTCGTCGTAAAATCCAACTAATTCGTATTTGTCAGATTGTTGTAATAAGCGTAAATGTATTTTACCAAGATGACCAGCACCTAAAACTCCTACTTTTAACATGAGAATGTATTTTAAACAAAAATATAATTTATTTGTTTAACGTGAAAATGAATTTATCGAATTATTGGTTGTTGGTTGTTAGTTATTGGTTGTTGGTCGTTTGAAGTTTGCAGTTGATTGCTCCTTTTAATTTTATAGTTTGTCACCCTGAACGAAGTGGAAGGGCTTGGGCTCCACTTAACTCGACAGATAGTGATCTTTTGACTTTCGACTTTTGACTTTACACTTTATTATTTAAAAATCAATATTTGAAATCCTGTTTTGTTTCTTATTTTTGCGAAAATAAAACCTACCTATTTTGAAAGACACTGCCAAACATCAAGGACTTCGTAATCAATTAGTAACCACTTTAGAGCAAAAAGGAATTACTGATAGAGCTGTTCTGGATGCGATAAAAAAAATCCCGAGACACCTTTTTTTGAATTCTAGTTTTGAAGATTTCGCTTATCAGGATAAAGCTTTTCCGATTGGTGCAGGACAAACCATTTCTCAGCCTTATACAGTAGCTTTTCAGTCACAATTGCTTGAAGTTAAAAAGGATCATAAAATTTTAGAAATCGGGACTGGATCTGGTTATCAAACTGCTGTTTTGTTTATGCTTGGCGCTAAAGTATATACAGTTGAAAGACAAAGTGAATTGTTTAAAACGACATCGAATTTGTTTCCGAAATTAAACATTCGCCCCAAACACGTTACTTTTGGAGATGGATATAAAGGATTGCCAAATTTTGCACCATTTGACAGTATTATTGTTACCGCAGGGGCGCCGTTTATTCCGCAGCCATTAATGGCACAATTAAAAATAGGAGGAAGGCTTGTTATTCCGTTGGGAGAAGATGTTCAGATTATGACATTGTTAATCAGGAAAAACGAAACTCAATTTGAAAAACATGAGTTTGGAGAGTTTCGATTTGTTCCTTTATTAGAAGATAAAAATTAATGAGAAAGCCCGTTTTGAACGGGCTTTTTTATTGGGTAAGAATTGAAATATATCTTTCCAGACTTTCTTTTTCTTTTTGCGCTATAAACAGAAAAAAATCTTCTTTGTCTTTTTGGGTTTGAGCAATTTCTAAAGACTGGTAATATTGGATTCTTGTTTCATAATCTCCTTTAATATTGGCTATTGGATAACCTTTTTGCATCAGAATTAAATTCATTATTAATCTTGAAGTTCTTCCGTTTCCATCAATAAAAGGATGAATTGTAATTAAACGCTCATGCATTTCTGCGGCTAAAATAATAGGATGTAGTTTGTTTTTATTGATTTCATACCAAACAAAATATTGTTCCATTTCCTTTGAAACCATTAAAGGTTGTGGAGGCATGTGACTACTTCCCTGAATCATAACTTGAACTTTTCTGTAACGTCCTGCATCTTCCGGAATAATTCCGCGTAAAATTAGATTATGAATAGATAAAAGATCTCGTTCGTTTAAAGAGTTGTTTTTATTTATTAAATCTTTAATGAAGCCAATTGCTTCCTGATGATTTATAGCTTCAAGATGTTCCCGCATGCTTTTTCCGGAAATCGTCAAACCTTCATTGATTACCATATCTGTTTCACGAAGTGTCATTGTATTTCCTTCAATTCGATTGCTTTCAAAAGTATATTCCAATTCTAAAGTTTGTTTTATTTTAAAGCTGTCATACTGGCGATAAGAATCTAGTTTTTCTTTTAAGGCATCAATTTCTTTTAAGATTTTTTCTAAAGAAGTAGATAATTTAAGATTTGAAACCGTTTTATTGTATTTGATTTCGTCTTCAGCAACTTTTAATGCTTTTAAGGCAAGTTCGTCATCCCCAATTTCATAAAGAATCTTTTCTTTAAGCCAAGCAATCATTAAAGTTTCATAATCAATTTCTAAAAGTTGAGAAAGTTTAATAATTTGATCTTTGGTCGGTTTTCGTGTTCCAGATTCAAATTTACTGATTAAGGCTTGATCAATTCCGGCAAGTTGAGCCAATTCACGGGTTTTTAAGCCTTTCTGTTCTCTGGCGTTTTTTAATAAGGATTTCATTTAATGAAAATTTTAGTCTTGACAATTTTAGTCAATTTTTAAATCAAAAGAAAAACGATGTTTATACACCGCTTTTTTCTATAATTATTTTGGAGGCAGAGAGCCGTCTTTTCTCATTTCTTTCACTACAGCTTGCATAATTGCATTAACTGTTTGTCCTAAATCTGTAACGTATTGTGATTCTGTAGTTCCTGTCCAGATTAATTTGTTTTGCTTTAATGAAAAAACGTTAGTTTCTACCATGTAAGAAGTAGTTTCCTGATAATAGCCTGGATCATAAAAGTTTGGAGAATACATTCCGTACCAGTTTCCAAAACCATATCCATACATTCCAGTATACATCCCGTCAAATCCTCCATAATACATTCCGGTGTAAGTGCCAGGAACATAATTAACTTCTTTTTCTTTGCTCACTAAACGCATACTGATTACTCCATCAAAGTTCTCATCTTGCAAAACCTTTAGTTTTTGTTCTTGCGTTAATTGAGAAGTTGCGTTTAAATATTGATATGAAGTTTTGAATATCGGATTGGCCGCTGCAATTCTGTTTTCTGTAATTCGTCTCGAGGCTTCATCCTTGACCAAAGCTACAACCAAAACCTTTTTGAATTGTTCCTGAGTGATTGTTACATCAGGATCTCTCCAGCTATTTACAATAGAAGTATTACTGCCACAACCTGTAAACGCCGCAATAGCGAAAAACAAAACGAAGTACTTTTTCATATTTTACAGTTATATTATTTTGTAATAAAAATAACAATAAAATGTTATAAATATATCATTTAGAGAAAATTAAATTTGCTTTTAATTATAAGCTTTTTTAATACGGTCCAAATCACGTTTGGTATCTTGTTCTTTTAGAGATTCACGTTTGTCATAGTTCTTTTTCCCTTTACAAAGCCCAATCTGTAGTTTGGCTAAACCTTTTTCGTTTGTAAAAAGTTTTAAAGGTATTATAGTTAAACCTTTTGCCTGAACATTTTTATGAAGTGTTTTTAATTCTTTTTTGTTTAAAAGTAGTTTTCTTTCACTTCTTGATTTATGATTGAATTGATTTCCAAAAGAATACTCTTCAATATAAGTATTAATGGCAAAAAGTTCCATTCCGCTAAACTCACAGAAGCTTTCGGTAATGTTTGCTTTCCCTAAACGTATAGATTTAATTTCTGTTCCCGCCAAAACAATTCCAGCAGTATAAGTGTCGATTATTTCATAATCGAATCGGGCTCTTTTGTTAAGTATGTTAACTGACTTTATCATGATTGCAAATGTAAGACAAAATTGAAAAAAAAATGAGGCAGTTAAAGGTAATTGAAGTTTTTTTTTTAATTCCATGATTTTAGTCAGTCTTAAGAAAAAAGCTTACTGCTAAGTTTGTCCAGTAATTAAAAAATAAAATAAAATAAAAAAGATTGTAACATTAGTGAGTATGGTATTAATCGGTTTAACTGCAAAAGCTCAAGATTCGTCTCAAGGATTAAAAGGCGCTTGGTTTGCAACTTCTCAATTTGGTTATCAACAGACTAAAAATGAAGGTAATAAAAATACAAATTTATCTGTAATTCCAGTTGTAGGTACATTTGTTACTCCGTCAGTTGCTGTTGGGGCAGGTATTGGATATATTAATATCAAAGCCGAGACAGACGCGGGTACAGCAGCAAAGACAGATTTAATTGTTGTTCAGCCTTTAATTAGAAAATATTGGAATATAGCAGGTTCGTTATATTTCTGCGGACAGGCAGCAATTCCTGTTATTACTGGAAAAGAGAAAGAAAGTGAGTTAAAAGTTAATCAAGTTGGATTATCAGTATCTGGAGGGTTAGATTATTTTGTTACTAAAAACTTCTCTGTAGAATTTTCTTATGATTTGGCTAATTTTACTTCTACAACACTTAAAGCTAAAGATGGGGAAAAAACAACAGTGACCAATTTTGGTTTAGCGCATGTAGCTAATGTTGACCCATTTTACAATACAGCATTAGCAGGAAGTAATCCAAACTTGACTTCTCCTGTTTCTGTTGGATTTAAATTCATATTCTAATTTATTCTTTATTTGATTAATGTAAAATTCTATTTAGTAATTTTGCGAAAAAAGAAGACCGTACTTTTTTGAAGTACGGTCTTTTTGATAGTATTTAAAAAGTATAAGATGCAAAATCAATCCAAAGATCCTTTACACGGAATCACACTTCAAAAAATTGTCGAAACTCTAGTCGATTATTATGGATTTGATACTTTAGGAGAATTAATCCCGATTAAATGTTTTAATTCAAATCCGAGTGTAAAATCAAGTCTTACTTTTTTAAGAAAAACAGATTGGGCTCGTAAAAAAGTAGAAGAACTTTATATTAAAACACTTCCTAAATTAAGCTGAGTTTTATAATTTATACGAAATCATTACACCTCCACGGTACGGAAGCCATTCTCCACTTTTATTCCAATGAGGTGCTTTTTCATATCTTCCAGGAGTTCCGTCGTTATAGTATCCTTTGTAAAATCCTTGGTGCCATCCGCCGCCAACAAAAAAGTCAAGTAAAAATTTATCACTTAGTTTTAAATTGTAACCAACTGTAGCTCCAATTCTATAGCCAAAACCATCTTCGTACTTATTAGTATCCCAATAATTCCATTTTTGTAATTTATATTTATCGGCACCAATATGAGCTCCAGCATAAAAGCCATTGTACTTTTCTTTAAAATGATAACGAATCTCAGGAGTAACAGTGACAAATTTCATCGGGTTATTTCCGTTAAAGGATTCCCAGAAAGAAGCCATTACATCAGCACTAAAAGTGGTTTTTTCTCCAATACTGGTTTCTATTCCAATATTTGGGACTAATATTAGAGCAGTTGCTCCGTTAAATTTTACAAATGTCTGGCTTTGTAATTGGGTACAAAATAAAAGAACAAGTAGGGCGGATATTTTTTTCATAAATATTGTTTGGAATTCAAAAACAGCTGTTTGCTAATTTTGAGCGCAAATATAAAGTATAATGCTTAAGAATTATTATCTATAATGATGTTTTAACAAGTATAAAGTGTTATTTTTCTAATAATGAATAAATTACCTTGTCTAAAAATTTTCCGTCCCAAAATTCTACTTCTCTCAGATGTGCTTCTTTAACAAAACCGCATTTTTGCAATACCTTTTCTGATGCATAATTTTCGGGATCAATTACGGCTTCTATCGAATGCAATTTTAAGTCTTCAAAACCAAATGTTATTAACCGATTTACAGCTTCTGGGACAATTCCTTTTCCATGATGATTAGGAGAAAGGATATAGCCTATTTCAGCACGATAATTTTCGGGTTGCATTCTGTAAAACCCTACGATTCCAAGTAATTTTGAATCATCCTTAAATCTAATTCCCCAATTTATTCCAATATTGGTGTCGATTTTTTCATCAATCATTCTGATATGTTCGAGAGCGTCTTCGTGATCTTTTACCAATGGTCTTGGTATATATTTCATTGTTTCAGGATTAGAGCGCAATTCAAAAACTTCTTGAACGTCTTTATCTGTAACTCGATCTAAAATTAAACGCTCAGTTTCTATTATTGGAAATGGAGTAAAGTTAAAATCTAACATTTTGTTTTGTTATAACGTAGTAATACTAAATTTTGCGGAGAATTCTTTCTTTTCATCCAAGATCAAAATTCCTTCTTTTTCATATAAATTGCCTGAATTTCCATCAGTATCAGAATAACCAAGCCAAGGTTCGATGCATACAAAAGGTGCATTTTCTTTTGTCCAAATCCCTAAACTTGGAAAATCGTTAAAAGCAACTTTTACATAAGGTTTTGAGTTATAAAGAATAGTTAAAGATTTTGATTCTAATGTTTTGAAAATTAAAGCATCATTTTTGAAGAGCTCATAATTTAAAGGAACCAAATGGTTTTTTGTTTCTAAAATTTTAGTTTTAGAAGAAATCAAATCGTTTTCAAGAAGGTAATATTTTAAATTCTCGTCTTTTTCAAATTGGAATGCATAATTTTCAAAATTTCCTTGAAGCGCAATTGCAGGATGCGCTCCAATTGAAAAAGGCATTTTTTCTTTTCCTTTATTAATTACTTTATATTCAAGCTCCAAAGAATTTTTATTAAGCGTATAAATAAGTTGCAGTTCAAATTCAAAAGGATATTTCTGCAATGTTTCTTCTGAAGATTTAAGAGAAAAAACAGCTTTACTTTCAGTTTTTTCGATCAATTCAAAATCCATGTCACGAGCAAATCCGTGTCGAGGCAAATGGTATTCTTTTTCATTGATTGTATAGGTGTTGTTTTTTAAAGTTCCTACAATCGGAAAAAGTACTGGCGAATGCTTACCCCAAAAATCTGGATTCCCTTCCCATATGTATTCATTGTTTTGATTGTCTTTTATAGAAAATAATTCGGCTCCAGCATGTTTTATGGAAGCTTTTAGTGTTGAATTTGAGATTGTTGTCGTCACAGTTGTTAAATGTAAAGTGGATGTCTTTTATAGAGATGTAAATATATTTTATAAATTTTAGTTTTTTAAGAAAAAGGCTTAAATTATTTTATTGATAAAATTATGCTAAAATTAAATTTATGTTTTGAAATTTCTCTGTAAATAGCTTTTTTTTTCATTAATTTGCTACATAAACAGCTAAAAAATATGAAAAAGCAATCTGCAAAAGCCATTTTAACCGCGGCTTTATTTTTTGGGATTTCTTCAGTATGGGCGCAGCAAACTTCGTCAGCACCAGCAGCAAATCCAGTAAACAATTACAATTATCATGATGCCTTTGGACCTCATTTTTACACTAAAAATGGTACTTCAACCCGCACTGCAAGCGGTGAACCAGGAGTAGAGTACTGGCAGAATAGAGCCGATTATCAGATTACGGCAAAATTAAATGCAACTACAAACGAGATTGTAGGAACAGATGAAATCACTTATACTAATAATAGTCCAGAAAAATTATCATTTCTTTGGCTGAATTTAGATCAGAACTTATTTAAAGACGATTCTAGAGGAAATGCTGTTGTGCCTTTAACAGGAAGCCGTAACGGAGCTCAAGGACAAGTTTTTGATGGCGGAAATAAAATTAAATCTGTTAAGATAATTTCTGGAGGAAAAAACAAGACAGAAGTTGATGCTAAATATATAGTTACAGATACCAGAATGCAGATTTTTCTTCCTCAAGCATTGGCTTCAAAAGGAGGTTCTGTAAAGGTTAAAATTGAATTCTCATTTATTGCGCCTTTTGAAGGATCAGACAGAATGGGAGTTCTAGAAACAAAAAACGGAAAAATATTTACAATTGCGCAGTGGTACCCACGTATGTGTGTGTACGATGATGTGCGAGGTTGGAATACAGCTCCATATTTAGGTGCTTCTGAATTTTATTTAGAGTATGGTGATTTTGATGTAAAACTTACAGTTCCAGGAAATCATTATGTTGTAGCTTCTGGAGAATTGTTAAATGGTCAGGAAGTATTTTCTGCTGAGCAATTAAAAAGATATAAAGATGCTGCAAACAGTGATAAAACAGTAACAATTCGTTCTGAGCAAGAGGTTAATGCAACAGCAAATAGTAACTCAGGAACAGAAAAAACATGGCATTATAAAATTAAAAATGCGCGTGATTTTTCTTGGGCGTCGTCTCCAGCTTTCATCTTAGATGGAGCAAAAATTAACCTTCCAAGCGGTAAAAAATCATTGGCATTATCTGCTTATCCTGTTGAAAGTGCAGGTCAAGGCGCTTATGGGCGTTCTACAGAATATGTAAAAGCGTCAATTGAGCATTATTCTAAACAATGGTTTGAATATCCTTATCCAGCAGCTACAAACGTTGCGGGAAATGAAGGAGGAATGGAATACCCAGGAATTGTTTTCTGTGGATGGAAATCTAAAGGACAAGATCTTTGGGGAGTAACAGATCATGAATTTGGGCATATTTGGTTCCCAATGATTGTGGGGTCAAACGAAAGATTATTTGCTTGGATGGATGAAGGATTTAATACATTCATAAATTCTTTAAGTACTGCTGCATTTAACAATGGTGAATATAAAGAAGAACCAACAAATTTGCATGATATGGCAGAACCGTTTACTAGACCTGATTTAGAAACGATTATGAGTTCTCCTGATAACATGAAAGAAGCTAATATTGGTATGTTATGCTACTTTAAACCAAGCGCAGGTTTAGTGATTTTAAGAGAGCAAATTTTAGGAAAAGAACGTTTTGATACTGCTTTTAGAACTTATATTCAGCGTTGGGCATACAAACATCCGCAGCCAGATGATTTCTTTAGATCTATGGAAAATGTGGCAGGAGAAGACTTAAGCTGGTTCTGGAGAAGCTGGTACGTAAACAACTGGCGTTTTGATCAAGGCGTTAATTCAGTAAAATATGTAAAAAATGATCCTGCAAAAGGTGCTGTAATCACAGTTGAAAATTTTGATAAAATGCCAATGCCAATTGTTTTAGATGTGAAAACAAAAAACGGAAAAGTGACAAGAGTTAATTTACCAGTAGAAATTTGGCAAAGAAATAATTCTTGGTCTTTCAAACATAATTCGACTGAGGAAATCGAAAGTATTACTTTAGATCCAGATCATGCTTTTCCAGACAATAATACGTCTAATAATGTTTGGACAGCGGGAAAAGGTAAGATAGAAAAAGATCTTATTTTAGATCCTTTTGTTGGTAACTATGTTACGTCAAAATCGCCTTTGACAATTGAATTGACAGAGAAAAATAGTGTTTTAAATGCAGAACTTCCAAACTATCCTAAGTTTGCATTAGAGCCTGTTGCAAACGAAAAAGATACTTTTGAATCTGCGAGAGCTGGTTTGAAACTTAAATTTAACGATGCTAAAAACGGTTTCGATTTGATACTTTCAAACGGTCAAATAATACCTTTTACTAGAAAGTAATTTAGAAATAATAAAAAGAATTTTAAAGCCCGATAGTTATTTTAACTGTCGGGTTTTTTCTTTTGTCTTAAGTTTCAGGTTTCGGGTTCATTCAAGTTAAAAAGTAAAGTCTTGGAACCTCAGTACCTTAATATCTTTAAAAAACACAAAACGTAAAAAAAATGTTAGAAATTTAATTTTTTGTTTTGTGAATAAAAAAAAGATGTACTTTTGCACCGATGAATAAAATAAGTTTACATATAACTTCTTTGTCACGGACAAACTCACCGATTACTTCTCCCGAAGTACGGACACTAGCTCTATAGTGTTCACTGAGTTTTATAGCCGTATATTTATTCATACCCATTTTTCATTTTGAAATCACATAATTTGTCCATTGGACAAACATATCCTAAAAGTATTTATTATTTTGTAAATTTTCTTAATCAATGTTTTGATTTTGAAGGTGTTACTTCTTTTTTGCTTAATTTTATTGGATTCAATTCTGGATTTCAAACGAATCAATATGCTTTAATTTTTAACTCTAACTTCAATAATTGAAATGAAGATCTCTATTGTTGTTACCCAGGAAGAACACTTCAAATATGCGCAAGAAATCTGCGATACGATAGAATCGTCTGCCTTATTAAGAGGTACGGGGATTGCTAAAAGAACTCCTGAGTACATTCAGAAAAAAATGGCAAACGGTGATGCAATGATTGCTTTGGCTGATGGAAAGTTTGCAGGTTTTTGTTACATAGAAAGCTGGCAGCACGGAAAATTTGTTGCGCATTCTGGATTAATTGTACATCCAGATTATAGAAGTCATGGTTTGGCAAAAAAGATAAAATCGAAAGTTTTTGATTATTCTTTGAAAAGATTTCCAGACGCTAAAATATTTGGAATTACAACAGGTTTGGCTGTAATGAAGATAAATTCTGAACTAGGTTATAAACCAGTTCCTTTCTCAGAATTGACAACTGATCCTAGCTTCTGGGCTGGCTGTAAAACTTGTACTAACTTCCCGATTTTACAAAGCAAAGAAAACAAAATGTGCCTTTGTACAGGAATGTTGTACGATCCAAAAGAAAAACAAAAAACACCACCAAGACATCCTTTTAACGAGGCTGTTTTAAACAGACTTAAAAAAATTAAACAAGCTTTATTCTTGAATAAAATATTGGCATTGTTTGTTTAAGTCAAATTAATTAGAAAAAATCTCAAACTGCTACATACGAAAGTATTAGCCTAAATTATAAAAAATGAAAAAAGTAGTATTAGCTTATAGCGGAGGATTAGATACCTCGTATTGTTTGAAATATTTAAAAAATGAAAAAGGATACGAAGTTCACACTGTTCTTGTAGACACAGGAGGATTTTCTGCTGAAGAATTAACAGCTATTGAAAAAAGAGCTTACGAGTTAGGAAGTGCGCAACACGCAAACCTTACAATCTTAGACAAATATTACGATAAAGCTATCAAATACTTGATTTTCGGAAACGTATTAAAAAACAATACTTATCCATTATCAGTAAGTGCAGAGCGTGTTTTTCAAGCAATTGAAGCTATAAAATATGCTAAAAAAGTAGGAGCAACTGCAATCGCTCACGGAAGTACTGGTGCAGGAAACGACCAAATTCGTTTTGATTTGATTTTCCAAACTATTGCTCCAGAAATCGAAATTATTACTCCAATTAGAGATTTAAAATTATCAAGACAAGAAGAAGTTGATTATTTGGCTCAAAACGGAGTTCATTATTCTTGGGAAAAAGCGCAATATTCTATCAATAAAGGACTTTGGGGAACAAGTGTTGGAGGAAAAGAAACTTTAACTTCAAGTCAGCCATTGCCAAGTGAAGCTTATCCTTCGCAATTGCAAAAAGAAGGCGAAGAAAAAGTAACGCTTCATTTTGAACAAGGAGAATTAGTTGGCTTAAACGGAAAAACAGATAAACCGTCAAATAATATTGTGGCTCTTGAAAAACTGGCAAGTGCTTACGCAATTGGTAGAGATATTCACGTTGGGGATACTATCATCGGAATTAAAGGAAGAGTTGGTTTTGAAGCTGCTGCGCCGTTAATTATCATCAAAGCGCACCATTTATTAGAGAAACACACTCTTGGAAAATGGCAACAATACTGGAAAGAACAATTAGGAAATTGGTACGGAATGTTATTCCACGAAGGACAATTCTTGGATCCGGTTATGAGAAACATTGAAACTTTCTTGCAAGACACTCAAAAAACTGTGAATGGAACGGTTACAGTTTCATTAAAACCATACCATTTCTCATTGGACGGAATCGAATCTGAAAATGATTTAATGAATACAGGTTTCGGTCAATATGGTGAAATGAACAATGCTTGGACATCAGACGATGCAAAAGGATTTATCAAGATTTTAGGAAATGCACAAAACATATTCTCATCTGTAAACAAATTAGATCATGATTAATGTCGGAATTATTGGTGGTTCGGGCTACACGGCTGGAGAACTCATCAGAATTTTAATGTATCATCCAAAAGTAAACATTGATTTTGTTTACAGTACAACAAACGCTGGAAAACCGCTTTCTGTAGCGCACCACGATTTGATGGGCGATATCGAAATGAATTTCACAGCCGAAATCAATCCGAATGTGAATGTTGTTTTCTTGTGTTTAGGTCACGGAAAATCGATTTCATTTTTGAAAGAAAATCAGTTTGCAAGTCATACTAAGATTATTGATTTAGGAAATGATTTCAGACTGAATAAAGATGCTCATTTCGAAGGAAAAGACTTTGTTTACGGATTGCCTGAAATCAATAAAGCTGAAATCAAAAAAGCAAATTATATCGCAAATCCGGGTTGTTTCGCAACGGCTATTCAGTTGGCTTTATTGCCTTTAGCAAAACATAATTTGCTGAATAATGATGTTCATATCAATGCAACAACAGGAAGTACAGGAGCAGGAGTAGGTCTTTCAGAAACTTCTCATTTCAGTTGGAGAAACAATAATATGTCACATTACAAAGCTTTTGAACACCAGCATTTAGGTGAAATTTCAGAAAGTTTGGTGCAATTGCAGGATGATTTTGATAGCGAATTGCTTTTTATTCCGAACAGAGGAGATTTTCCAAGGGGAATTTTTGCAACCTTATATACAGTTTGCGATGATAGTTTGGAGCAATTGGTTGCTAAATACGAAGAATTCTATAAAAACGAGCCTTTCGTAACCGTTACTACAACCAACATCAACATGAAACAAGTGGTGCAAACGAATAAATGTATTATTAGTTTATTGAAAAAAGGAAACCGGGTTCTCATAACATCAATTATCGATAACTTAACCAAAGGTGCTTCAGGACAAGCGATTCAAAATATGAATTTAATGTTCGGATTAGAAGAAACCACAGGTTTACATTTGAAACCAAGCGGATTTTAATAATAGTTGATTGTTGTTGGTTTATAGTTTATGGAAACATCAAGTTTAAACTATCAACCATCAACCATCAACCAAAAACTAAAAAAGATGAACTTATTCAACGTTTACCCATTATACGACATAACTCCAGTAAAAGCAGTAGATTGTACAATTATTGACGATAAAGGAGTAGAATATTTAGATTTATACAGCGGACACGGTGTGATTTCTATCGGACACACACAGCCAGATTATGTAGCAAAACTTAAAAATCAAATCGATCATTTAGGTTTTTATTCAAATGCGATTCAGAATCCTTTGCAGGTTGAATTGGCACAGAAATTAGGAAAACTTTCTGGTCTTGAAGATTACGAATTGTTTTTATGCAGTTCTGGAGCTGAAGCAAACGAAAATGCTTTAAAATTAGCTTCTTTCCATAACGGAAAATCAAGAGTTGTCGCTTTTGATAATTCTTTCCACGGAAGAACTTCTGCAGCGGTTGCGGTTACAGACAATAAAAAGATTGTTGCGCCAATTAATGCACAGCAAGAAGTTACTTTTTTACCTTTAAACCAAATCGAATTGGTTGAAGCTGAATTAGCTAAAGGAGATGTTACAGCAGTAATTATAGAAGGAATTCAAGGAGTTGGAGGTTTAGACCAAGGAACAACTGAATTTTTTCAGGCTTTAGAAAAAGCATGTAAAAAACACGATGTTGTTTTGATTTTAGATGAAGTACAATCTGGATACGGAAGAAGCGGGAAATTCTTTGCTTTCCAACACCACGGAATCAATGCTGATATCATTTCAGTTGCAAAAGGAATGGGGAATGGATTTCCTGTTGGAGCGATTTTAATCTCTCCAAAATTCGAAGCAAGTTTCGGATTATTAGGAACAACTTTCGGCGGAAGCCATTTGTCTTGTGCAGCCGGAATTGCAGTTTTAGATGTAATTGAAAAACTAGATTTACAAAAGAATGTAAATGAAGTTTATGAATATTTCTTAGAAAAAATCAAAGAAGTTCCAGGAATCAAACAAGTAAAAGGAAAAGGATTAATGCTTGGAGTAGAGTTTGATTTTGATGTAGCAGCTTTAAGAAAGAAATTAATTATTGAAAAACACATTTTTACAGGTAGTGCAAACAATAAAAATTTATTAAGAATTTTACCGCCTTTGACTGTGAAAAAAGCAGATATAGATACGTTTGTAAAAGCTTTAAAAGAAAGTTTAGAAGAATTAAAAAACTAAACATAATACTATTATCCTAGCAGGTTTCCAAAACCTGTTAGGTATTAATAAGTTTCTATAAAAAGAAACAACCAAAAAATAACCAACCCACTTGAAATTATGAAACCATTATCAATTGAAACACGCAATGCGGTTTTGCGGACTATGGCAAAGCTGGTTGAGCAGGAGCGGAATGAGATAATCCTAACCAATCAGGAAGATCTCGCTGATTATGACGGCTCAGATTTAGCGATGGAAGAACGCTTAAAAGTAGATGATAAAAAAGTCGACGAGATGATTTTATCATTAAATCAACTAGCATCTCAAGATGATCCCGTTGGTGTCGAGCGTTTTCATTTTACTCATGATAATGGAATAAAAGTGGTGAATAAAACAGCCGCTTTCGGAACGATTTTAATTATTTATGAATCTCGTCCAGATGTTACAATCGAAGCGGGCGGAATCGCTTTTAAATCCGGAAATAAGATTTTATTAAAAGGTGGAAAAGAATCATTAAAATCAAATTTGAAAATCGTAAGTCTTTGGCACAAAGCTTTAGAAGAAAACGGAGTTTCAAAAGAGTGGGTGGAATATTTGAATTACAACAGAACAGAAACTCAGGCTTTTTTAGAAAAACCAACTCAAAAAGTTGATTTAATAGTTCCAAGAGGCGGAGAAAAACTAATTGAATTTGTAAAAGCGCATGCCACTTGTCCTGTAATCGTAAGCGGACGAGGAAATAATTTTGTTTACGTTCATGAAGATGCAGATACAGATTTGGCTTTAAAAGTAATTTTAAATGCTAAAACAGCTAAAATTTCGGCTTGTAATGCACTAGATAAAGTTTTGATCAGTTCTAAGCTTCCAAATTTTGAAGGTTTTACAGCAATGTTAATCGAAGCTTTAGTAGAATCAAAAGTGGAAGTTATTGTAGATAAATCATTAGCAAATTTCGAAAATACTAAAACACTTCAAAATGAAGATATTTGGTACGAAGAGTTTTTAGATTATAAAATCGTAATTGGAACCATTGATTCTCAAGATCACGCCATTGATATGATTAATAAATACTGCGGAGGACATTCTGCAGCAATTATTACCAGAGATGACGAAACCGCACAGCAGTTTATGGAATCAATTGATGCCGCAGCAGTTTACCAAAATGCTTCAACCCGTTTTACAGACGGCGGACAATTCGGTTTAGGTGGAGAATTAGCGATAAGTACTGATAAACTTCACCAACGTGGTCCAATTGGTTTACAGCATTTAGTAACCAATAAATGGTACGTTTACGGAGAAGGACAGATTAGGTAATTGAGATAATATGAAAATTGAGGCAATTAGATAATTAATAATTAGAATTTAAGATTTGGTTTGCAACGAATTACACTAATTCACACAAATTATTTTTTAATAAGATGCTGAATAAATTAGCGTCAATTTGTGTAATTCGTGGCAAAAAAAAAACATAAAAACTTAGTGCCTTAGCGCCTTCGTGGCAAAAACAAAAGACATGGCAAAAAAACGGATTTTATTAAAAATAGGAAGTAATACTTTAACCAAAGAAACCAATCATATTTCGCGGGGAAAGATTGAAGACCTAGGAGTACAGATTGCAGCTTTAAATGACGAATACGAATTTATCATAGTAAGTTCAGGAGCAATTGCAGCTGCAAAGCAATTTGTAAAGTTGGACAATCAAGATAAAGATGTTTTTGTGAAACAGGCTTTAGCTTCAATCGGACAGCCGCATTTAATGCGGATTTACAATGAAAATTTTAAGGATTTAGGCTTAAATACTTCGCAGTGTTTACTTTCTTATTCTGATTTCGAAAAAGAACAGACCAAAAAAAACATTGTAAATACGATTAATGTATTGGTCAAAAATAATTACATTCCGATTATCAATGAAAATGATACCGTTGCCACAGATGAGATTCGGTTTGGAGATAATGACAAATTAGCGGCTTTAACTGCGGTATTACTAAATGTTGATATTTTGATAATTGCAACCAACACAAACGGAATTTACACGAAAGAATCAATTCATGATGAAGTTCCAGAAACAATTAAATTGGTAAATGATTTAAAAACGCTAGAAAAAGAAATCGGAGAATCAAAATCATCACATGGAACAGGAGGGATGCAGTCTAAAATAGAAGCGGCTGCAATTTCAAAAGCAGCCAACATCGAAACCTGGATTGTAAATGGATTGAATGATAATTTTATTTTAAAGGCGTTGAAGGATGAGATTCCTTTTACGAAAATCGTTTAACTGTTTAATCGTTAATTCGGTTAATCGATTAGAAAATGAACATAAAAAAGCAAAAGGATAAAGTTAGATTTGTTTAAGCAACAAAACAATTAAACAAATCAACGATTAACCGATTAAACAAAAAAACAAATGAACTATATTTCAATAAAAGACATCAACTCATTATCAAAATGGGTAAAACAAGCGATTAAAATCAAAAAGAATCCGCTTAAAAATCAGAGTTTAGGAAAGAATAAAACTCTTGGAATGTTATTCTTTAATCCGAGTTTGAGAACGCGTTTAAGTACTCAAAAAGCGGCAATGAACTTAGGAATGAACGTTATGGTAATGAACTTTACCAATGAAGGATGGACATTGGAGTTCGAAGATGGAGCAGTTATGAATTCTGGCGCTTCAGAACATATTAAAGAAGCTGCAGAAGTAGTTTCGCAATATTGTGATATTATTGCCATTCGTGCTTTTGCAGGTTTGGTTGATAAAGAAAAAGATTATCAGGAAACTGTAATTTCAGGATTCTTGAAATATGCTACAGTGCCAATTGTAAATATGGAAAGCGCTATTCGTCACCCATTACAATCGTTGGCAGATGCAATTACAATGGAAGAATTCAAACCTAGACACAAAAACAAACCAAAAGTGGTTCTTTCTTGGGCGCCGCATCCAAAAGCGTTGCCTCAAGCAGTTGCCAATTCATTCGTAGAAATGATGCAAATGCAAAAGGATATGGATTTTGTAATCACGCACCCAGAAGGTTATGAGCTAAGTCCAGAAATCACAAAAGACTGTACAATCGAGTACGATCAAGATAAAGCTTTCGAAAATGCTGATTTCGTTTACGTAAAAAACTGGAGTAATTTCAACGATTACGGAAAAGTAACCAACAGCGATCCAAATTGGACGGTTACAGCCGAGAAAATGGCTTTAACCAACAACGGAAAATTTATGCACTGTCTTCCAGTTCGTCGTAACGTAATTGTAAGCGACGAAGTTTTAGATGGAGAAAATTCAATCGTAATCGAGCAGGCAAATAATAGAACCTATTCAGCACAATTAGTTTTACAAAAGATTCTTAAGAAAATATAATTTTTGAAGTTGCTAAGATTCTAAGCTACTAAGATGCTAAGAAACTTTGCGCAGAAAAAAACTTAGTATCTTAGAATCTCAGAACCTTAGAATCTTATGAAGAAAGTTACCGTAATAAAAATAGGTGGAAACATCATCGACAATCCAGCAGAATTAGAACAATTTATAACCGATTTTTCTAAAATTGAAGGCTATAAAGTTTTAGTTCATGGCGGTGGAAAATCGGCTACAAAAATGGCTCAGAGTATTGGATTAGTTCCACAAATGATTGATGGACGCCGAATTACAGATGCTCCAATGCTTGATGTTGTCGTGATGATTTATGCAGGACAAATCAATAAACATATTGTGGCGCAATTGCAGGCAAAAGATAATAACGCAATTGGTTTTTCTGGAGCTGACGGAAATTTAATTCAGTCAATAAAAAGAAATCACCCAACAATCGATTACGGATTTGTAGGCGATGTAAAACAAGTCAACACCAAATTACTCGCAACTTTATTAGAAGCTGGAGTTGTTCCCGTTTTTTGTGCGATTACACACGACAAAAACGGACAATTATTAAACACCAATGCTGATACTATTGCGAGCGAATTATCAATCGCTTTATCGGAAGTTTTTGATGTTACGCTGACTTATTGTTTTGAAAAAAAGGGTGTTTTAATGGACTCAGAGGATGATTCATCTGTAATAACCCAAATCAATGAAACATTATACAATAAACTAAAAGAGGAAAAAGTAATCCATTCCGGAATGATTCCAAAATTGGATAACTGTTTTAATAGTTTATCAAGAGGTGTGCAGAAAATCAAAATTGGCCATCACAAAATGCTACAAAATTCAGATATTCCGCATACAACGATTACGTTGTAAAGATATAGCCACGAATTACACGAATTGACACTAATTTTTTTCTGCTTAAAAAAGAGAAAATAATTTTAAACAGATATGAAAAAGTTTATTTTGATTTTTAATCTGTGACAAAAAAATAATTTGTGAAAATTCGTGCAATTAGTGGCAAAAAAATAGAGTAGTGCAGTACTTTTAAATATTAATTTAAGAAATTTGCGCAAATTAAAAATGTCGCTATTATTGATTTAAGAAAGTAAAATCTTAAAAAAAAACTTAGCGACTTAGCGCCTTTGCGGCAAGAGCACAACAAAATGAAAAATATAGATACGCTTACCCAGGAAGCAATTAGTTTATTAAAAAGCTTAATCGAAACCCCTTCATTTTCAAGTGAAGAAGATCAGACAGCTCTTTTAATCGAAAATTGGTTCAATCAGAATGAAATTCCATTCAAGAGAGAAAATAACAATGTGTGGGCTTTCAACAAATATTTCGACGAAAATAAACCAACACTTTTACTAAATTCACATCACGATACCGTTCGCCCAAATCAAGCGTATACCAACGATCCGTTTAAAGCAATTGAAAAAGACGGAAAACTATTTGGTTTAGGAAGTAATGATGCAGGAGGATGCCTGGTTTCATTATTGGCAACTTTTGTACATTTTTATGAAAATCAAAATCTTTCTCACAATATTGTAATTGTGGCTTCCGCCGAAGAAGAAAGCAGTGGGAAAAATGGTTTAAACAGTGTTTTAAAGCATTTGCCAGAATTAGACTGTGCAATTGTTGGAGAACCGACTTTAATGCAATTGGCAGTTGCAGAAAAAGGACTTTTAGTTTTAGATGTAAAAGTAAAAGGAACTGCAAGCCACGCCGCACACCAAAACGATGATAATGCATTATACAAATCGATTCCAGTAATGGAATGGTTTAAAAACTATAAATTCGACAAAATCTCAGATGTTTTAGGTCCTGTAAAAATGACTGTAACGCAAATCAATGCAGGAAAACAGCACAATGTTGTGCCATCAGAATGTGATTTGGTAGTTGATATTCGTGTAACAGACCGTTATACCAATGCTGAAATTTTGGAAGTGGTAAAAGCAAACGTAAATGCCGAAGTAACACCAAGATCAATGCACTTAAATTCATCGTCTATTCCAATCGAGCACGGTTTGGTTCAGGCAGGAATTGCTTTAGGAAGAACAACTTATGGTTCGCCAACACTTTCAGACCAATCGGTTTTAAGCTGTCAGTCTTTGAAACTTGGGCCAGGAGAAACATTGCGTTCGCATTCAGCAGACGAATTTATTTTTGTAAATGAAATTGTAGAAGGAGTCGACCTGTATATAAAAATACTAACGGGTTTCTTTAAATTATAATAATATCGAAGTCAAACCTAACAGGTTTTAAAAACCTGTTAGGTTTCTTCCGAAACATAAAATGACCTATGAAACTTTGGGAAAAAGGAATACCAACAGATAAACAAATTGAACAATTTACAGTTGGAAACGACCGTGAACTGGATTTAGTTTTAGCAAAATACGATGCATTAGGCTCAATTGCTCATGCTAAAATGCTTGGGCAGATTGGTTTGTTGACGCAGGAAGAAACAACCTCTTTAGTTGATGCTTTAAACGAAATCATTGCAGATATCGTAGTGGGTAATTTCGAAATCGAAGATAGTTTCGAAGATGTACATTCTAAAATTGAATATCTTCTAACTGTAAAATTAGGCGATGCAGGAAAGAAAATCCACACCGCGCGTTCTCGTAACGATCAGGTTCTAGTAGATGTTCATTTGTATTTAAAAGACGAGTTAAAAGCGATAAAAGAGCAGGTTAAAACGCTTTTTGACTTGCTGATGGAATCGGCGGAAAAACATCAAAATGTTTTATTGCCAGGATATACGCATTTGCAAATTGCAATGCCATCATCTTTCGGAATGTGGTTTTCTGCTTACGCCGAAAGTTTGATTGACGATATCACAATGTTGAATGCGGCTTCAAAAATTGTAGATCAGAATCCGTTAGGTTCTGCAGCAGGTTACGGAAGTTCTTTTCCAATCAACAGAACATTTACAACACAAGAATTAGGTTTTGAAACTTTAAAATACAATGCTGTTGCCGCACAAATGAGCCGCGGGAAAGCTGAGAAAACTGTTGCTTTTGCCATGACAAGTGTTGCAGGAACGTTATCAAAATTTGCAATGGACGTTTGTTTGTACATGAGCCAGAATTTTGATTTTATTGGTCTTCCGGCGCATCTTACAACAGGTTCGAGTATTATGCCTCATAAAAAGAACCCTGATGTTTTCGAATTAATCAGAGGAAAATGCAATAAGATTCAGGCGCTTCCTTACGAAATCACTTTAATCACAAATAATCTTCCAAGCGGATACCACAGAGATTTACAGCTTTTGAAAGAAGGTTTATTTCCAGCAATTCAGAACTTGAAAGCTTGTTTGGATATTGCAATCTTTTCTATAAAAGATATCATGGTAAAAGATCATATTTTAGAAGATAAGAAATACGATTATTTGTTTACTGTAGATACTTTAAACGAAATGGTAGTGGCTGGAATGCCGTTTAGAGATGCGTACAAAGCTGTTGCTGAACAATTGGAATCGGGAACATATAAATCTCCAAAAGCAACAAAACACACGCACGAAGGAAGTATCAATAATTTATGCTTAGATGCGATTAAAGATAAAATGAAGGCGGCTTTTTAGTTTTGTTAAATGTGAAAAGTAAGCTGTAAAATGTAGAAAGGTCATTGATTTGTTTCAATGACCTTTTGCTTTATACAAGAATTAGTTTTTTACTAATTTAAATGTTTTGCTTCGATTGTCTATTTGTACTTTACAGACATAAATGCCTTTTGCAAGATTTCCGACGTTTAATTCTAATTTTTCGTCAGGAGAAACGTTTTTGGAATGCGAATATACTTTTGAACCATTTGAAGAAAACAAATTTACTTCAGCTAAACCATTATCGGAACTTGAAAAATCAATATTCAAAAGACGATTTATAACTGATGGATAATACTTCAAATCCAAATTATTTGCATTGTCATTAAGTCCTAAATTGTTACAGCTTGTAGAAAGAACGCCTTGAGCAGTAACCTGAAGCGTTGCTCCGGCTCCGCATGAAGCATTTGAAATATATCCCGCAACATTCCCGATTGGCAGAACGCTATATGCATAAGAAGGTTTTGTTACTGTTGTTCCAGAATTTGTTGGGGCATTCAAACAATCTGTAAAAGCAATTCCGATTGTTCCGCCATCAGTGCTTATATAATTTTTAAAAGCTGTTCCTATTTTAGCAAAATCAGTTCCTTCAACATAGCAAGTTGTATTGTTGCTTCCGCCACCTAAACCAATTGCAAGCGAACCAGAAACAGAAGTGTTATAATAGCAGTTTAAAATGTGAAGTTCAGCATTTCTTGCTCTTGGCATTCTTTCTTTACAGCCTTCAGCCCAATAGCAATTTTTAAAAGTAATGCTGTAATGGCCATCAGATGGTGCGTCAGTTTTAGAAGAACCAACCAAATCAGAAAAGCGATGATCATCGGCTCCGCCAGAACCTCCAGCTTTTGGAGCTTTCAAATAGGTAAATTTGCACCAAGAAACCGTTACGTTATCAGCAGCACCTTTATTGTCAAAATTGCCGTCCATTCCGTCTTGAAATTCGCAATGGTCTACCCAGAGATTAGTGGCTTCTGAAGTAAGATTGTCACGCCCATCAACATCATATGCGCCCGGACCTTCAAAAATTAAATTTCTTATGATAATGTTATTAGAACCAGGTTTTAAACTTAAAATTCCTGAACCAGCGGCTGTTTGATCGAGATTAACCAAACGCGCACCAGGAAGGCCAATTACTGTTTTATCATTTACTTGCAGACTGGTGTATGTGCAATTTATAGTTCCCGAAACTAGAATAACTTGCGGAGTGCTTAGTTTTAGTTTTGCAGTCAAATCAGCTAGAGTGGTAACTGTAACAGGAGTTGCACTTCCACCGCCAGTTGCAGAAGCTCCGAAACCTTCTGGAGTGCTCATGAAATAATTTTGAGCAAACAGAAAGGAGCAAGGCAGAAACAATGCTAATAAAATAAGTTTTGCTTTCATTTTTAAGTGTTGGTTTTTTGTGGTTTAATAGTCAAATGTAATCGATTGCACAAATGTAAAAGAATTAAAATAATTTCAAATTAATTTATCAATTTTTTGTGTTTTAAAGGTTTGATTTTTAAAATTATAAATGTTGTTTTTAAGTTTATAATATTCAAATAAACTGAAGATATGTTTATAAAAAAACAGTAAAGGTTGTTATGTAAAAGCAGAAAATTCATGCTAAATACATATATTTGATGTGACAGTTTAAAACGTACCAATGGAAAAATTTAAAGATCAGTCTGCTCTCCATCTTTTTGAGAAAGGTTTAATAACTGAAAATCAGTTTGAAGAAGTAAAAACCTATCGAAATTTAAATGTCTTTTCTTTAAATGCAGAATTAAAGTTATTCCTTTATTTATCAGTATTATTATTTACTTCAGGAATTGGAATTTTGATTTATGAAAATATTGATACCATAGGTCATATAGCCATTCTATCATTGCTTTTAATTGTGATTGCGGTTTGCTTTTTTTATTGTTTCAAACATTCCAAAGGTTTTCAGAAATCAGAAACAACATTTGAACATCCTGTTTTAGAATATCTGGTTTTGGCGGGAAATATTCTAACCTGTATTTTCATTGGGTATCTCCAATTTCAATATAAACCCTTTGGAGAGCATTACGGTTTGGCTACTTTAGTACCAACCATTGTTAGTTTCTTTTGCGCATATTATTTTGATAATCGAAGCGTTTTAACTATTGCCATTACTGGTTTGGCGGCTTATGTGGGACTTTCAGTTACGCCACAAGACATATTTAATGATAGCAATAATTTGTATGCAAGCCAAAGTTTAAGCTATTCAGCAATAATGTTAGGAATTTTATTGGTTTTATGGACAATTTACAGCCTAAGAATTTCTCTTAAAACTCATTTTAGTTTGGTTTTTCACACTTTTGCATTGCATATTGTAAGTATTGCGACAATTAGTAATCTAACAGGTTATGATACTTTAACATGGATAATTTTTGCTATAATTTTAGCTAGCTCAACGTATTATTTTTATAAAGCCAGTTACCAGTATAAAGCAATGTCTCTATATGTATTTATGATTGTTTACGCTTATATCGGCGGAAACATTGTTTTGTTCAGAATTTTTGAAAATGTTGATTTCTCTGATATTTGGGAATTACTTATTTTCTTGTTGCCAGCTTACTTTGTTGGCTCAATTATAATGTTCATTAAACTAATTAAAAACTTCCATAAAGAAATCGTAGAATGATAGTATACAACAAACAATTATTGGATAATGAAGTTTTAGTTGATGAAGCGGATGCTTTATTTAAAGGAGGTTTTATAAGTAAAGAGCAGAAGAAATTTATAGAGAAAGAACTACCAGTTTTAAAAAGCCAGAGCAATATTCTCGTTAGATTAGGTTTCTTTTTGCTTGGGTGTCTGCTATTTGGTTCAATTTGTGGAGCAATTTCTTTATTTGGGCTAAGCGCTGAGAATGCATTTTTTCAAATCTGCTGTTATATTTTTGCTGTAGTTGGTTTTGCAGGAGTAGAATTGCTTGCAAATCAGGAGTATCATAATCACGGTTTAGACGATGCTTTTATACTGAATGCGTTTTTGTGTTTAGGAGTAGCAATAGGAATAACAACGGAAGGTTACGAAATGGTAATTGCTTTTTTTGTAGCAGCTGGAGCGTTTTTTATGTTTATGAGGTATTTGCATGTATTGTCAATGCTTGTATTCTGCCTTTCCGCAACTGCATTTTTGTTTTTCGGAATGTTTGAATTTGGAAATATTGGAAAAGCTATTTTGCCGTTTGTGGCAATGTTTTTTGCAGGAGTTTTTTACTTTTTGACGAAAAAAATGATGAATCGTTTAAGCGAAGGCTATTATTACAACGGACTATTATTGGCAAATAGTTTTTGCTTGGTTTTATTTTATCTTTCTTGTAATTATTTGGTTGTAAGGGAGCTTTCGGCAGAACTTTTAGGAGCAGAAGTAAAACCAGGAACAGATATTCCGTTTGCATTTTTCTTTTATGCTTTCACTTTTATAGTGCCAGTGCTTTATTTGGTTCAAGCTTTAAAAACAAAAGACAGAATTATGCTTTGGCTCAGCTTTTTGGCTATTGCATTTTCAATTTATACCATTCGATTTTATCATTCGGTTTTACCGATTGAGGTTGCACTTACACTTGGCGGTATAGTTTTATTTGCAATTGCTTATTTCTCAATTAAAAAATTAAAAGAAAAAGAAAGCGGTTTGACCTTTAAACCAGATAGAATCAATCATTCAGATAGTTTATTAAATGCTGAAGCTTTAGTTGTGGCTTCAACTTTCGGAATGAAACCAGAAGTAAAAACAGATTCTCCAATGGAATTTGGAGGAGGAGGGTTCAGCGGTGGCGGATCAGAAGGGACTTTTTAAATTGTTTTGCCATAGATTAAAAAGATTAGAAGGATTTTCTAATCTTTGTCAAATCGCCACGAATTTCACGAATTTTCACGAATTGATTTGTGTAAATTAGTGAAATTCGTGGCTAAAAAATCCTTCTAATCTTTTTAATCTGTGGCAAAAACTATACTTTAGTTTTTAAAGTTTCTGCATCAATATCGCTGTGCGAAACATCGTAAACTGCTTTTCCGTTTTTGATTAAAATCAATTGTGGAGATTCGTGATAAACGCCAAATCGGCTTGCAATTTCATTTGAAATATCTCTGTGTGCGATTAAATCTAAAAAATACGCATCAACCACACCTTCAAGATCAAATTCTCTTTCAAATTGTTTTAAAGCCATACGGCTAATGCTGCATCTTGTGCTATGCTTGAAAATTACAACTGGTCTTTCTTGAGAAATGGCTTCGATTTCCATTAATTGAAGAATATCTGTTAATTCTGTCCAATTAACTTTACTTTTTTGAGCTTCTGAGTTCTCTGAACTTCCGAAGATTGAATTAAAAAAACTCATATCTGGCTTGTTTTATGACTTTTTGACGTGTTAAAATAAGCAAATCATGATTTTAACTGTCGTTTTGTCTGTTTTTTTACTATGGAATATAATTTGTCTATTTCAATGCAAAGTTAAATTATTTGGGTTAAAAAAGTACCTCAATAAATCGTAACTTTAATCTTATAAAATGTTAAACAAATAAAATCAATCAAAAACGTAAAAATATGAATATAAATAAGTTTACTATTAAATCGCAGGAAGCCATTCAGCTGTCTCAACAGTTAGCACAGCGTAATGGCCAGCAGCAAATTGAAAATGAACACATTTTCAAAGCTATTTTTGAAGTTGATGAAAACGTGGCGCCATTTATCTTGAAAAAACTAAATGTAAATGTGCCTTTGTTTTTACAAATTTTAGACAGTACCATTCAGAGTTTTCCAAAAGTTTCTGGAGGAGATGTTATGCTTTCCAGAGATGCTAATAAAGCTTTGAATGAAGCTGAAATTATCGCACAAAAAATGAACGATGAATATGTTTCGATCGAACATTTAATTTTAGCCATTTTTGACTCAAAAAGTAAAGTTTCTCAGATTTTGAAAGATCAGGGAGTTACAGGAAAAGGTTTGAAAGCTGCTATTGAAGAATTAAGAAAAGGCGAAAGAGTAACTTCGGCTTCAGCAGAAGAAACCTATAATTCGCTTAATAAATACGCTAAAAACTTAAACGAATTAGCAAGAACAGGAAAACTTGATCCAGTTATTGGGCGTGACGAAGAAATTCGACGTGTTTTGCAGATTCTGACTCGTAGAACAAAAAACAACCCAATGCTTATTGGTGAGCCTGGAGTTGGTAAAACTGCAATTGCAGAAGGTTTAGCGCACAGAATTGTGGACGGAGACGTTCCTGAAAACTTAAAAGAAAAAATCGTTTTCTCATTAGATATGGGAGCTTTGATTGCCGGAGCGAAATACAAAGGAGAATTCGAAGAACGTTTAAAATCGGTTGTAAAAGAAGTTACAGCAGCAGAAGGTGACATCGTTTTGTTTATTGATGAAATTCATACGCTTGTTGGAGCGGGTGGAGGTGAAGGCGCAATGGACGCTGCAAACATCTTGAAACCAGCTTTAGCGCGTGGAGAGCTGAGAGCAATTGGTGCTACAACTTTAGATGAATATCAAAAATATTTTGAAAAAGATAAAGCGCTTGAAAGACGTTTCCAAAAAGTCTTAATTGACGAGCCAGATACAGAAAGCGCGATTTCGATTCTTCGTGGAATTAAAGAAAAGTACGAAACGCATCATAAAGTTCAGATTAAAGACGAAGCGATTATCGCGGCTGTTGAACTTTCACAAAGATATATTACGAATCGTTTCTTGCCAGATAAAGCGATCGACTTAATGGACGAAGCAGCTTCTAAATTGCGTATGGAAATCAATTCAAAACCTGAAGAATTAGATGTTTTGGATCGTAAAATCATGCAGTTGGAAATCGAAATTGAAGCCATAAAACGTGAAAAAGAAGAAAGCAAACTGAAAATTTTAGGTATGGAATTGGCAAACCTGAAAGAAGAGCGCAACGAAATCTATGCAAAATGGAAACAGGAAAAAGATATTGTTGACGGAATTCAGGCTGTAAAACACGAAATTGAAGACTTTAAATACGAAGCAGAACGTGCAGAACGCGATGGAGATTACGGTAAAGTAGCCGAAATCCGTTACGGAAAAATAAAAGAAGCACAGGAACGCCAAGAAACTTTGCAGAAACAATTGCTAGAATTCCAATCTGGAAATTCTTTAATCAAAGAAGAAGTTACCAGAGAAGATATTGCAGAAGTTGTCGCAAAATGGACAGGAATTCCAGTAACGAAAATGCTTCAGACAGAAAGAGAAAAACTACTACATCTTGAAGATGAATTGCACAAACGTGTGGTAGGGCAGGAAGAAGCGATAGAGGCAGTGAGTGATGCTGTTCGAAGAAGCCGTGCCGGTTTACAGGATATGAAAAAACCAGTTGGAACTTTCCTATTCTTAGGAACAACTGGAGTAGGTAAAACGGAATTGGCAAAAGCTTTGGCCGAATATCTTTTTGACGATGAAAATGCCATGACTCGTATTGATATGAGTGAATACCAAGAACGTCACAGTGTAAGCCGTTTGGTTGGTGCGCCTCCAGGATATGTAGGTTATGATGAAGGAGGTCAGCTGACAGAAGCAGTTCGTAGAAAACCATATTCTGTTATTTTGTTAGATGAGATCGAAAAAGCGCATCCAGATACTTTCAATATTTTGTTGCAAGTTCTTGATGAAGGTAGATTGACAGATAACAAAGGGCGTTTGGCTGATTTCAAAAACACGATTATTATTATGACCTCTAACATGGGAAGTCAGATCATTCAGGAAAAATTTGAAAATTTAAAAGGTGGAGTTGAAGCAGCAACAGAAGCAGCTAAAAACGAAGTTTTAGGATTGTTAAAACAAACCGTTCGTCCTGAGTTTATAAATCGTATTGACGAAATCGTAATGTTTACACCGCTTACAGCTGACAATATTTCAAGAATTGTAAGCTTGCAATTAAAAGGTGTTACCAAAATGCTGGCGCAACAAGGAATTACAATGGATGCAACTCCAGAAGCAATTGCTTACTTGTCAGACAAAGGATATGATCCTCAATTTGGAGCCAGACCTGTAAAACGTGTTGTTCAGAGAGAAGTTTTAAATCAATTGTCAAAAGAAATTTTGGCTGGAAACATTACAACAGACAGCATCATTTTATTAGATGCTTTCGACGGCAAATTGGTTTTTAGAAACCAGACAGTTAAATAATTATTTTTGTTTAGTTAATCTTGAAAAAGCATCAGTGTTAAAAAGCTGGTGCTTTTTTTTGCCGTGAATTCTGAAACTTTTTGTTCAATTCTTATAACAATAAATTTTGAAGAAATATTCAATTTTAAGTTTATTAAAATCAGCAAATTATTAATTTAAAAATTAAAGTCATGAACAATATTTTCAGAGGATTATTAGCAGGATATGGCGCTAAAAAGTTAGGTGGAGGCTGTTTCGGAACTATTATAGTTTTTATTATTCTTTGGGTTCTTTTAGGGCAATGCAATTAAAAATCCTATACAGAAAAATACGAATAAAAAGATAAATTTTGATGCAATATTATTGGGCGGATTAAGTCAAAATGTCTAGATTCGCATCACTAAAAATAAATTTAAAAAATGGGTTCAGGTTTTTTCGCACTATTAGATGATATCGCAGCAATTATGGATGATGTTGCAGTAATGAGCAAAGTTGCAGCAAAAAAAACAGCAGGAATTTTGGGTGACGATTTAGCGGTAAATGCCGAAAAAGCTTCAGGATTTGCGTCATCGAGAGAGCTCCCGGTTTTATGGGCAATCAGTAAAGGTTCGCTATTAAACAAAATCATTATTCTTCCAATTGCGTTTTTGTTAAGTGCATTTTTTCCGATTGCTATTATGGTAATTTTAGTTTTGGGAGGATTGTTTTTAGCTTATGAAGGTGCCGAGAAAATCTACGAATTTATAGTTCCCCACGCACACGAAGAATCTGAAGGAATAACTGATGAAGTACTTACTGAGGAACAAATTTTAGTGATAGAAAAAGACAAAGTAAAATCAGCAATTGTTACTGATTTTATTCTTTCTGTAGAAATTGTAATCATTGCTTTAGGAACAGTGATTGGGAAACCATTATTATCGCAAATCATTACTGTTTCTATTATTGCAGTTATTGCTACGGTTGGAGTTTACGGAATTGTAGCACTTATTGTTCGTATGGATGAAGTAGGATTTAAAATGATCCAACACAGTAAAAAAGAAAAAAGTCTATTAAAAAGCATTGGAAATATTTTGGTTCAAGCTCTTCCAAAAGTAATCAAAGCGCTAACTGTTATCGGAACCATTGCCTTGATTTTAGTTGCAGGTGGACTATTTGTTCACAACATTGAATTTTTTCACCATCTATTGCCAAACTTTCCTTCAATTGTAAAAGAATTTGCAATCGGACTTATAATTGGTTTTATCGTTTTAGGAATTGTAAATCTCTTCAAAAAGATTTTTCAAAAGAAGACAGCTTAATTCACTTAAAAAAAATATACTAAAGAAAACATCAGTTAACGCTGGTGTTTTTTTTGTTTTTTAGAAGCAGAAAAATCATTTTTAAAAGAAAGTCCAGTCCCGCTATCCACTATATTTTTTGTTGTGAACCCCACAACAAAAAGATACCGTTTCTATCGGGGCTATTCCAGAAAGTTTTTGTTTTTATAGGAAATAACGGTATTTTTTAAATATTTTTTTATTATATAAATTATTGATTTTTAACAGATTAATTCTAGGTTTGAATTTTTTAACATTTCTTCTAAGCAACCTTTGCAACTAAGCCATGTCTTCATAGTAATTAACAATTAATTATTATTTTATATGAAAAGTTTTAGATTAAAAACAGTTTTAGTAGTATTATTTTTATCAATTTGGTTTATTTCATGTAGTAACGACGATGATAAGGATCAAACGCCAGCTCCAACTACAAAAGCAGCTTTAGTGACAGAAATTAAAGGACCAGCAACAGGAAAAGTTAATGATGAACTAAGCTACGATGTAACATATACAGTTGATAATGCTTGTGCAGAATTTGATAAGATTTCAGAAGTAACCATTGGATCTGTAAAAGGTTTACAAGTAATTGCAAAATATCCTTCACAAGTTTGCACGCAGCAAGTACCAGAACCGAAAAAGACTGTTTACAAATTCAAGTCTGCTACAAAAGGAACTTTCGAAATTAAATTCAAGAAATCAGAAACTGAATTCTTAACTCAGAAGGTTGTGATCGAATAACAGCTTGTTTAGCTGATATTTTTTTAGGTTGAAAACCATTTTACAGAGATTTGAATCAATGTAAAATGGTTTTTGTTTTTGCATTAAATTAGGTAGAATTCTAAACTTTGGCATTCCTTTAAAATTTACTACTTTTGCACTCTAAATTTTATGTCATGGCGAAAAGAAAGTATAAAATATCGGTTATTCAGTTGAACCTGAATGATGTTGCCGAAAATAATCTTAAAAAATGTATCAGCTGGGTAAGAGACGCTGCAAGTCAAGGTGCAGAAGTTATCTTATTACCTGAATTATATAGCAGTCATTATTTTTGTCAAAGTGAAGACGTAGAGAATTTTGCATTAGCAGAACCACTTTACAGCACTTCATTTATCGCATTCAGCGAATTGGCAAAAGAATTAGGAGTAGTAATTATTGTTCCTTTCTTCGAGAAAAGAATGGCTGGAATCTACCATAACAGTGCTTATATCATTGATACTGATGGAACTGAAGCTGGTTTGTATCGTAAAATGCATATTCCAGATGATCCTCATTTCTATGAAAAATTCTATTTCACGCCAGGTGATTTAGGTTTCCAAGCGATTGAAACTAAAAAAGGAACTGTTGGAACTTTAATCTGTTGGGATCAATGGTATCCAGAAGCGGCTCGTATTACAGCGCTTAAAGGTGCAGAAGTTTTATTTTATCCAACAGCAATTGGATGGCATCCAAAAGAAAAAGAACAATACGGAGAAAATCAATATGGAGCTTGGATGAATGTAATGAAAGGTCACGCTGTTGCAAATGGTGTTTTCGTTGCAGCTGCAAACCGAATTGGTTTAGAAAAATACATTGAAGGAACAGAAGGAATTCAATTCTGGGGGGCTTCTTTTATTGCTGGTCCACAAGGAGAAATTTTAGCTCAGGCTTCACACGATAAAGAAGAAATCTTAATTGCTGAGGTTGACTTAGATCTTCAAGAAAATGTACGTCAGAACTGGCCATTCTTCAGAGATAGAAGAATTGATGCTTTTGGAGATATTACAAAAAGAGCAATCGATAAATAATCAATTTATCTAAAATATAAAAAAAGGACAAAATGTGAATTTTGTCCTTTTTTTATGGAAGCTTCGAAGAAGCTAAATATTTATAGCATTTCAATAAGACAAATAGAAAAGTTCCAGAGGAGCGACATAAATAAGTTTCAAAAGAGCATTTCTCTCCGCCGGAGCTTTATATTATAAACATTTGCCATTTGCTATAAATATTTAACTTCTTCGAGGCTTTATAATTAGTATTCAAAATTTAGTCTTTTAAACTCTTTTTTTATAAACAAAAAGGAGCCATTCAATTGAATAGCTCCTTTTATTGTTTTTAGCTTTATATATAGATTACTTCACTTGGAAAGTAACTCGTCTCACAATTTGACGTGCTTCTTTAGAATTTTTGTTAACTGAAGTGTCTTCTCCATTAGCAATTACATTCAATCTTGAAGCATCAATTCCAGCATTTACTGCTACTTTTTTCACAGCTTCAGCTCTTTTTCTAGACAATTCAGTGTTGTAGTCTGAATTTCCAATTTCATCAGCATAACCAATAATATCTGCTGATTTTCCAGGATTATTTTTCAAGTATTTCACCAAGAAATCAACACCAGATAAAGAAGCGTTTGTAGGTTTAGACGAATTGAAGTCGAAGTAAACATTTACATAACCACCGTTGATTAGTTCCTCAACAGTATTGTTTGTAGCTGTTCCAGCTCCTTTTTTCTCGTAAGTTTTGTCTAAGTAGCTTTCTAACTCATCTGGAACACCATTTTGATTGGTATCAATAGATTGTCCTTTTGTGTTAACAGCAACTCCAGCAATAGAATTTGGTTCTAAATCGTATAAATCAGCAACTCCATCTTTGTCTGAATCTATAAGACCAGTTTCGATTAAGTCGACTCTTTTTTCCAATTCGCTAATTCTATCTTCTTCGCCAACCCAGTCAGCATGTTTCTGGTTTTTGCCTAAGTAGAACGTTAAACCTACAGAAGCATTTAATAAAACGCCATCAAAAGAACCTGTGGTTGTATTACCCATTCCGTCGAAATTCCAGTTTTGTCTTCCGTTAACAATTCCGGTAAGATCTCCTGTTAAAGCTACTCGGTCACTTAATCTAATTTGTCCAGTTAAACCTGCAATTCCGTGTGCCATGTAATCCTGACCTCCAAATCCAGTTTCAGTGCTAATTTGAGAAACTCCAAAACCACCATGAGCTAAAAGTCCAATTGTGTTTGTCCATGTTTCAAAATTTAAAGCGCGTCCAACATTGATAACTCCTTGTAAACTTGCTCTAACATAACGGCTTTCAAAATCTGGAGTATTTTTTTTCTCTTTAAATTGGTCATAACCAACATCCAATTTTACACCAAACTTTGGACTAAACATATATCTTACACCCAAATCTCCGTGGAAAAAGTTTAATGATTCTGTTGTATAACCTGGAGTCATTGTTCTGGTTGGTTTGTTAACCCCGCCATTCAGTTCGATCGACCATTTGTTGTATTCTTGATCTACACTAGGTTTGGTAGAAGTGGTAGCCATATTTTGAGCGCCTGCAGCAAATGATAGTAATAATAAGGATACTGATACTAATTTCTTTTTCATGATATCAAAAATTAAATTGTTTTTATTTTAAACTCTGAAACAAAATTAGAGGTCGAATTTTAGAATGTGTTGTATATGCCCTTACATAATTCCCATATTTTGGCTTTTAATTGTGTAAATCCGTTAAAATAAGTTTAATAGAAGACATAAAAAAAGGACAAAATTCACATTTTGCCCTTTTTGCTATCCTAAAAAGAGTTATTATTTTAAATCTGGCTGATAAATTTTAACAGATCCGTCTCCCTCGCTGCTTACCACTAACAAGCTTCTTTTTGTAGGGCTTTTTGAAGCCGGAATAAAAAGAATACCTTCTGGAGCATCACCTGTTTTTACGGTTTGTAAATATTGAGGTGAAGTTGGATTTGTAGCATCATAAACCATAAAAGCATCAGATCTTTCTAAACCAACAAATAGAATGTTTTGGCTTCCCATTTTTGCAGATACGACAGCTTCTGGTTCAGAACCTTTGTCGTCACTTCTTTTATCGTCATATGTGCCAATCTCGTTCGTCTTTTTATCAACATCATTTTTACTGTCAAAAACGATTTTTCCTGTGTTTCCATTCCAGATTGAAAAAGATCTTCCTCCAAAACTCACCATTTGATCCAAATCTCCATCTCCGTCAGTATCTCCCATATCGGTAACAAGATTTAATCTTCCTAAATTGGTGTCTAATTTTAAAGTAGCTGCATCTGGAAAAGCTGTTGCATCTAGTGTCATGCTTTTCATACGCTTTACATCAGTATAAGCAGTATATTCTCTAGCATCCCCTTCGTTTGCAGTAACAAAATAAGGAGTATTGTTTACTGTAAAATGACTGATAGCATCTGGCATATAAAGCCCTTTTACTTTCCAAGGATTAAAGGCAATTTTGCTATCGCTATCGCTTACATCAATTGCGTTTTCAGCTGTGTTGTAGTCTTTTAATCCTAAAGGATAAATAACAGTAATCGTTTTAGAAGTTAAATCAACTTTTGCAACGCCATTATTTTCCTGTAAGGTTACCCAAGCAGTTTTAGAATCGTCAGAAATGGTAATGTATTCTGGTTCGATATCTTGAGCAAAACTAGTTTTTGCAAATTTTGAAATTCTGAATCCGTCTTTTTTTAAAGCTTCTGCTTGACCAGCAAATGAAGCAAAATCTAAAGTTGTTACATTATAAGAGCTTGTTTCAATAATAGAAACAGTTCCGTTTGGATCTTGCGAGTAATCTGCATTTGGCTCACCTTCATTTGCTGTCATGATATATTTCCCGTCTGGAGAAAAAGTAATCATATCAGGCAATGCTCCAACGGTAACTTGTTTGATTAAGCTATAGTCAGAAGTATTAAAAACAACTACTTTTCCGTTTCCTTGCTTGTTTACTGTAGATTCTAAAGCAACTGCCAGTTTTCCATCAAAAACAGAAACACTGTTGGCAGCACCTTCATAAGCAGTTAAATCTATTTTTCCAATTTTCATTGGTTTTGTAGGATCTGTAATATCAATAACATCAATTTGGTTGACACCGCTATTGTTTACTGTAAATAATCTTTTTGTTTTTTCGCAATAAGCAGAAATCTCAGCGGCAGCTTCTCCGCCAATAGTAATAGAACCAATTTCTTTAAAAGTCCCTGGGTTTTCGTTTACAACAACTTCAGGTTCGCTTTTCGAGTTTTCATCATTGTTACAGCTTGCTAATATGAATAGCGCCGCTAATAATGAGATTGATAAATTTTTCATGTGTTAGTTTTTAGTTTTGGCAAAAGTAATTCTGAGGTCTCTGTTAAATATTAAGGCTGTATTATTTAATCTTTAACTTAAATTTTGCAGGATAAATTTTGTGAAATCATAAGGAATTTTAGTCAGATGTTTTATAATCCTAACGAATGCTTATCTTTGCACTTTCTAAATTAGAACCTATTTATGTCAACAAATAATAGAAGATTTCCAGCAGAATGGGAAAAACAGCAAGGAATTGTATTGTGCTTTCCGCATAATGGTAATGATTGGCCAGGAAAATACGAAGCAGTTCAATGGGCTTTTGTAGAATTTATAAAAAAAGTAGCCACTTTTGAAACTGTTTTTTTGGTTGTAGCCGACGAAAAACTAAAAGAAAAAGTTGCTGATATGCTTGAAAGAGCTCGTGTAAATCTTAAAAATGTTTCTTATATCATTCATAAAACCAACAGAAGCTGGATGCGTGACTCAGGACCAATTATTGTGAAAAATGGTTCGAAAAGAGAAGCATTAAATTTCAATTTTAACGGTTGGGCGAAATATAAAAATTATCAATTAGATAAATTTGTTCCAGGTAAAGTGGCCGATTTTATTGATGTGCCGCTAACGCAGGTAATGTACAAAGGAAAACCCGTAATTGTTGAAGGTGGGGCGATTGATGTAAACGGAAAAGGAACTTTATTGACTTCTGAAGAATGCTTAATGCATCCAACAATTCAGGTTCGTAACGCTGGCTTTACCAAAGAAGATTACGAAGCAGTTTTTAAAGAATATCTTGGGGTTACCAATGTAATTTGGTTAGGTGATGGAATAGAAGGAGATGATACGCACGGACATATCGACGATTTATGTCGATTTGTCAATGAAGATACGATTGTAACAATTGTAGAAACAGATAAAAACGATTCAAATTACAAACCTTTGCAGGATAATTTGAAACGTCTGCAAAACGCAAAATTAGAAAACGGAAAATCTCCTGTGATTGTGGCACTTCCAATGCCAAAACGTGTAGATTTTGAAGATTTAAGATTGCCAGCAAGTTATGCTAATTTCTTAATTTTGAATAATTGTGTTTTAGTGCCAACATTCAACGATAGTAATGATCGTGTTGCTTTAAATATCTTAGCAGAATGTTTTCCAGACAGAGAAGTAATCGGTATAAGCTGTATTGATTTCATTTGGGGATTCGGAACTTTGCATTGCTTAAGTCAGCAGATTCCTGCATAAAAGTAGCAACCATAGATTATAAAATAATCGTTTTGATTTTTTTAATCTGTGATAAAATGATCAGATATTCAGAGACTTTCTTATAATATTTAAGCTGTCACCAAAAGTGGCAGCTTTTTTTTTGTTGTATATTTAACAGACAGATTTGCCACCTGTCCCAAGATCCTTCTTATATTCGTATGTTCAACAATGCAGAAATGCAGATTTAATTTTATATGAAGAAAATATTTTTTATTCTTTCCGTGCTTTCTTCAGGAGTTCTATTTTCACAGTCTGAGTCGCAGGAAAAAAATGAGCTTACATTTGCTACCTACAATGTAAGTATGGAATCTGATAATTATTCTCCCAAAGGCGCAATGGGAAAATCTGAGCAGATATTGATTAAGCAGCTTAGTTCAGGAAATAATACTCAAATCAGAAATATTGCCCAGATTATTCAGACCGTTAGGGCAGATGTTATTCTGTTAAACGAATTTGATTATATTAAAGATCCTGAACTTGGTGTAAAGGCGTTTATAAAAAATTATTTGAATGTGAGCCAAGGCGAAGCAAGAGCTATCGATTATCCTTACTACTATTATTCAACAGTGAATACGGGTCAGCCAAGTCCTTACGATTTGAACAATGACGGAAAGTTGGATGATTTTGGAAATGATGCATGGGCGTTTGGTATGTATCCCGGGCAATATGGAATGATGCTTTTGTCTAAATATCCTATTGATGTTAAGGCGGTTCGCACTTTTCAGCATTTTAAATGGAAAGATATGCCAGAAGCATTGATTACAAAAAAAACAGATGGATCGGATTGGTACAGTAAGAAAGCATGGAAGGAATTTCCGTTATCTTCAAAATCGCATTGGGATGTTCCTGTACAGATTGGCAATAAAATAGTTCATGTTTTAGTCAGTCATCCAACTCCTCCTACTTTTGATGGTGCTGAAGATCGAAACGGAAAAAGAAATCATGATGAAATTCGATTCTGGAGAGATTATATTTCAGACAACTCGGCTTCGTATATTTATGATGATAAAGGAGTAAAAGGTGGTTTGTCTCCAAATTCTCGATTTGTTATCATGGGGGATCAAAACGCTTCGCCAGTTGAAGGAGACGCCATTAGAGAAGGCATAAAATCCTTAATAGAAAGTCCGAAAATTAATAGCGACTTTACGCCTGCAAGTAAAGGTGGCGCAGAATTTAGTCCTAAAAATCCTTTTGGAGTTAATCATACTGCCTTTTGGAGAATGCGAGCTGATTATGTATTGCCGTCCAAACTTGGATTTAAGGTGGTTAATAGCGGTGTATTCTGGCCTGCAAAAGGGGAGCCAATGTTGCAATTAGTTGAAAAACGTGAATCCAGCTCAGATCATCGTTTGGTTTGGGTAAAGGTGGTTTTAGAATAAATAATTTTTCCTTTCAATTTTAGTTTAATGTAAAAGCATAAAAAAACCTTGGCAATACCAAGGTTTTTTTTATTCCTATTTATCTTCAGATGTTATATCTGCTCTTCATTGTCTTGTAAATGGAGGTAACAATTGGCTAGAAACTTCTCCAAAACCAATTCTTACTTCGTTATTTTCACAGAAACCGCGAATAATTACAGTATCATTGTCCTCGATAAATTTACGTTCGCTTCCGTCGTTTAGCTTAAGCGGATTTTTTCCGCCCCAAGTTAATTCCAGCATAGAACCAAAACTATCAGGAGTTGGACCAGAGATAGTCCCAGAACCCATCATATCGCCAGAATTTACACGACATCCGTTTGAGGTATGGTGTGTCAATTGCTGAGCCATAGACCAATACATATATTTAAAGTTCGATCTTGAAATAACAGTTTCTTCTTGATCTTCTGGTTGTAAAGAAACTTCCAAATGGATGTCAAAAGCTTTTTTGCCTTTTGTTTGTAAATAAGGAAGCGGCGAAGGATCTTGTTTTGGACCTTTTGTTCTGAAAGGCTCCAAAGCATCCATAGTTACAATCCAAGGAGAAATGGATGTGGCAAAGTTTTTAGCTAAAAATGGTCCAAGAGGCACATATTCCCATTTCTGAATATCGCGAGCACTCCAGTCATTTAGTAAAACCATTCCGAAAATATAGTCTTCAGCTTCATAAGTTGAAATATTCTCGCCCATTACATTCACATCTGTAGTGATAAAAGCAGTTTCCAATTCGAAATCTACTAAGCGTGAAGCACCAAAAACAGGAGTGTCATGACCAGCAGGCAGAGTTTGTCCCATTGGTCGGTGAACTGGAATTCCAGAAGGCACAATTGTAGAGCTTCTTCCGTGATATCCAACTGGAATATGAAGCCAGTTTGGCAATAACGCATTCTCAGGATCACGGAACATTTTACCTACGTTTGTAGCGTGTTCTCTACTTGAATAAAAGTCAGTATAATCACCAATTAAAACAGGAAGTTGCATCTCTACATCTTCAATTTTAAATATAACAATATCTCGATGTTTTGTTGAATCTCTTAGTTGCGGATTGTTTTCGTCGAAAATATCTGCGATACGATTTCGAACCAAACGCCATGTTTTTTTTCCGTCAGAAATAAAATCATTCAGCGTATCCTGCATAAACATATCATCGGTTAATTCTATTCCTTCAAAATAGTTTAATTGCTGTAAAGCCCCTAAATCTATGGCATAATCGCCAATTCTCGTTCCTACTGTAACGACATTTTCTTTGGTAAGAAATACACCAAAAGGAATATTCTGAATAGGGAAGTCGCTATTTTCTGGTACTTCTAACCATGATTTTCTACTGGTATCGTTGGCGGTTATTGGCATGTTTAATGTTAATTGTTTGTTGAAAAATTACATGTCAAATATATCATAATCTAGCTGTTTGACAAACGTTTTTTTGTATTTTTGCGTGAAATTAACGAAAAACAAAAAAATGCAACGCGACGAACAAATTTTTGATCTTATCCAAGAGGAAAAAGAAAGACAAATTCACGGACTAGAGCTTATCGCTTCTGAGAATTTTGTAAGTGATGAAGTAATGGCAGCAGCAGGGTCTGTTTTAACTAATAAATATGCTGAGGGTTATCCTGGCAAAAGATACTACGGCGGTTGCGAAGTAGTTGACGTTATTGAGCAGATTGCAATTGACAGAGCTAAAGAATTGTTTGGCGCTGAATATGCAAACGTACAGCCTCACTCAGGTTCTCAAGCAAATACAGCTGTATACCACGCTTGTTTAAATCCTGGTGATACTATTTTAGGTTTCGATTTATCTCACGGAGGTCACTTAACTCACGGTTCTCCAGTAAACTTCTCAGGACGTTTATATCGTCCAGTATTCTACGGTGTAGATGCTGAAACTGGTCGTTTAGATTATGATAAAATTCAAGAAATTGCAACTAAAGAACAGCCAAAATTAATCATCGCTGGAGCTTCTGCTTATTCTCGTGATATGGATTTTGCTCGTTTCAGACAAATTGCTGACAGCGTAGGAGCGATCTTATTTGCTGATATTTCTCACCCGGCTGGTCTTATTGCAAAGGGACTATTAAATGATCCAATTCCACATTGTCATATTGTTTCTACAACAACTCACAAAACATTAAGAGGACCACGTGGAGGTTTGATTTTAATGGGTAAAGATTTCCCAAATCCACAAGGATTAACAACTCCAAAAGGAGAAATCAGAATGATGTCTTCATTATTAGACTTAGCGGTTTTCCCAGGAAATCAAGGTGGGCCTTTAATGCACATTATTGCAGCTAAAGCAGTTGCTTTTGGTGAAGCTCTTAAAGATGAGTTCTTTACTTACGCAATGCAATTGCAAAAAAATGCAAATGCAATGGCTGACGCTTTCGTAAAAAGAGGTTACAACATTATCTCTGGCGGAACTGATAACCACATGATGCTTATTGACTTAAGAAATAAAAATATTTCTGGTAAAGAAGCTGAGAATGCATTAGTAAAAGCTGAAATTACAGTAAACAAAAACATGGTTCCTTTTGACGATAAATCTCCATTTATCACTTCTGGAATTCGTGTTGGAACAGCTGCAATCACAACTCGTGGTTTAGTTGAAAAAGATATGGAAACTATTGTTGAGCTTATCGATAAAGTTTTGTCTAACCATACAGATGAAGCAGTTATTGAAGAAGTTGCTGAACAAGTAAACGATATGATGAGCGAAAGACCAATTTTTGCTTACTAATTAAGATAAGTCTTAAAGTTTTAAAATCGAAAGTCAAAAGCCTTATTTTTGACTTTCGATTTTTGCATTTATAACTCATAACTCATAATTAAGAAATGGGCGTATTAAGATTACAATTGCCAACCGACCCAAGATGGGTAAATATTGTTGAGAAAAACATCGAAGAAATCTTAACAGATCACGCGTGGTGCGAACAAAAAGCAGCAACAAACGCAATTACAATTATTACAAACAATCCAGAGCATCAGGATTTGGTTCAAGATTTATTGGCTTTAGTAAAAGAAGAAGTAGATCATTTCGAGCAAGTTCATAATATCATCATCAAAAGAGGATTGAAATTAGGACGTGAGCGTAAAGATGATTACGTAAACGAACTATATCAATATATGAAAAGAAGCGGAGACGGAAGCCGTGTTTCTGGTCTTGTAGAAAGACTTCTTTTTTCTGCTATGATTGAAGCAAGAAGCTGCGAACGTTTTAAAGTGCTTTCAGAAAATATTCAAGACGAAGAATTGGCAATTTTTTATAGAGAATTAATGGAAAGCGAAGCAGGACATTACACCACTTTCATCACTTATGCTCGCAAATACGGAGTTGGAATTGATGTTGAAAAACGTTGGAGAGAATGGTTGGCTTTTGAAGAATCTATCATTACCAATTACGGAAAAGGAGAAACTATTCACGGATAAGTTTTTTGTTTGTTTTGTTTCAGGTTTAAAGTTTCAAGTTTGTCAGGCTGAGCGAAGTCGAAGCCCGCGCAAAGTACATCAAATTAAAAGAGCTTTAATCAGCGCTTTCGCGAAAGCAAACTAATGGACAATTGTTCACAAGTTCAACTTTTTGTTAATCTAATATCTGAAATCTAAAATCAGAAATTCTTACATTTGAGAGTAACCAAAATCTCGAACTATGAGAATAGAAATGGACCTGAAGCTTGGCTTTAAAGACGTCATGTTTAGACCTAAAAGATCAACGCTCAAAAGCAGATCTGAAGTTTCCTTAGAACAAAATTTTAAGTTTTTGCACAGCACTGCTAGTTGGGCAGGAATTCCGATTATGGCGGCCAATATGGATACGGTAGGAACTTTTGAAATAGCGAAGGTTTTAGCAAAAGAAAAACTTTTTACGGCCATTCATAAACACTACACTTTAGAAGAATGGAATAATTTCTTAAAAAATGCAACTCCAGATTTCTACGATTATATTGCGGTAAGCACTGGGACAGGAAAAGAAGATTTTGAGAAAATCGAAAAAATAATCTCTGCAAATCCTTTACTGAAATTTATCTGTATTGATGTTGCCAATGGTTATTCGGAACATTTTGTTCAATTTTTAAAGAAAACCAGAAAACAGTATCCTGATAAAATCATTATTGCAGGAAACGTCGTTACAGGAGAAATGACCGAAGAACTATTATTAGCCGGCGCTGATATTGTAAAAGTCGGAATTGGCCCAGGTTCTGTTTGTACTACTCGCGTCAAAACGGGTGTTGGTTATCCGCAACTCTCAGCAATTATCGAATGCGCTGATGCCGCTCACGGTTTAGGCGGACACATTATAAGCGATGGCGGTTGTACAACTCCAGGTGATGTTGCAAAAGCTTTTGGAGCCGGAGCCGATTTTGTTATGCTTGGCGGAATGTTAGCAGGACATACGGAAAGCGGAGGCGAATTGATCGAAGTAAAAGGCGAAAAATTCAAACAGTTTTACGGAATGAGTTCGAAAACCGCAATGGACAAACATGCTGGAGGCGTTGCAGAATACAGGGCAAGTGAAGGAAAAACAGTTCAAGTTCCGTTTAAAGGCGAAGTAATTTATACGGTTTTAGATATTTTAGGCGGAATAAGAAGTACTTGCACTTACGTTGGAGCCTCACGATTAAAAGAATTGACTAAACGAACGACTTTCATCCGCGTAAGCGAACAAGAAAATCAAGTTTTTACAAAATAAAAATATATTTCAAAATACATTATGATTAGCATTTCAGAAGCAGGGTTAGGTGATATCTCTACAATTCAGAAAATTACAAACATCACTTGGCCTATTACTTATGGAGAGATATTATCCAAAGAGCAATTAGATTATATGTTAGGTTTGTTTTATTCTGATGAGGCTTTAGCAAAGCAAATTGAGAATAAAGAACAATTATTTTATCTCATTCTAGATTCTGACTCTACAATTGGCTTTATCGGAATTGAACACAATTATAAAAATGAAGCTATAACCAAAATTCATAAAATCTATCTTTTGCCAGAAACACAAGGAAAAGGTTTTGGTAAAATAGTATTTGAAGAAATCGCAAAAATGGCTTCAGAAAATAATTCCAATCAACTTTTATTAAACGTAAATCGTTTTAATACCGCTTTGAATTTCTATAAAAAAATAGGTTTTGAAATTAAAGAAACCGTTGATATAGAAATTGGAAACGGGTATTTGATGGAAGATTATGTGATGGTGAAGGAAATTTAATTTAACCAAGGGTGTTTACTCGAAAATCAAAGAAAGTTTTATTGACTAAATTATATTTTATATTCCAAAGAAAATTTATATAAATAATTCTTTCCCCTTTCTCGTTAAAAAAGCCAATATATTGTCTATTGTACTTATCTAAGTTTTTGTGTATTAAAGGGGTTAATTTATTAGTGTTGATAGCTTTTATGTTTTTATTAAGCAAAAATTCTAATTCTTTGATTTCATTTGAAGTAGGGGTGAAGCGCTCTGAATTATCAAAAAGATAGGAATCATAATCTTTTGAAAAAATTACTCCTATGTTTTTATGCGAAGTTGTTTTTTGAGAGTATGTTATTAGATGAAAGAGTAAAAAAAGAAGAATAGAAAGCTTTTTCATTTGTTTTATTAAAATTAAAAATTAATTCAACTCACAATCACATCATGAGTAAACAGCAAACCTTTCACTTCATTCAAAGAAAAAACTGCTTTCTTCAATTTAGTTTTAGAAGGATCAATAGTATAATTAAAACTCGTTTTAAAATCGGCTTTATTGGCGATGGCTTTATTGAATTCTGAACGATATAAATCGCAGTTGTCAAAAATTACGCTGGTTAAATCTGCGGCCATAAAATCTACAGCAATTAAACTGCAATTGATAAATGGAGTTCCTTTTAGTTTTAAGGTATAAAACTTAGAAAAATCGAGAATGCAATCATTAAAACGAACTTCAAAAATGAGTTTGTCGCACATGGCAAAATTCACTTCTTTAATTTCACATCTGTTAAAAGTGACCGTTCTCAAAGCGACATAATTGATTTTGGCTTCGCTGAAAATACAATCATTAAAAACGCAGTCGATAAAAGTAACGGCAAGAAAAGTGCAGGCAGAGAAATTACAATTGTTAAAAACGCAAGATTCAAAGTCCTTAAAATTCAAATCATCTTTAGCGTAAACAATCGTATTGTATTCTTTATCAAGAAAATATTCGCTTTCTTTTTTCAACTCCTTTTGGTAATTATTTGAGAGTGAAAAGGTAGTAATTTAACATAAAATAATCTGAACAAATCATAAATGATTTTAATTCTATTTACATTTTTAATACATAAAATACTGTAGCTTTACACTTATTTTTTAAGTCAAAACATATCAATTTTATTATATGGAACCAACAAGAAAAGAACATGATTTTCTGGGAGAATTAGAAATTCCGAATCATTTATACTACGGAATCCAGACTTTTAGAGCGGTAGAGAATTTCAATATTACAGGAATTCCAATTTCAAAAGAACCGTTATTTATCAAAGCTTTAGGATATGTAAAAAAGGCTGCAGCTTTGGCTAATAAAGATTGTGGCGCATTAGATTCTAAAATCGCTGATTCGATCTGTTATGGAAGCGATCAAGTAATTGCGGGTAAATTTGATCAGGAATTTGTGAGCGATTTAATTCAGGGTGGAGCAGGAACTTCTGTAAACATGAATGCTAACGAGGTTATCGCAAATATCGGTTTAGAATATTTAGGCCATACAAAAGGAGAATACAATTTTCTACATCCAAACAATCATGTAAACTGTTCTCAATCTACAAATGATGCATATCCATCGGCTTTTAGAATTGCTTTGTATTTGAAAATGGAAAGCTTTATTAAAACTTTTGCAGGTTTAGAAACTGCTTTCGCTAAAAAAGGCGAGGAGTTTAAAGATGTCCTGAAAATGGGAAGAACGCAATTGCAAGATGCTGTTCCGATGACTTTAGGACAAGAATTTAAAGCTTATGCTACAACAATTGGAGAAGATATTCAGCGTTTAAAGAATGCTCAAGAATTGCTTTTAGAAATCAATATGGGCGCAACCGCAATTGGAACAAAAGTAAATGCGCCAGAAGGTTATCCTGAAATCTGCGTGAAATATTTGGCAGATGAGGTTGGAATTCCATTAACGCTTTCTCCAGATTTAATTGAAGCAACGGTTGATACAGGAGCTTACGTTCAGATTATGGGAACTTTAAAGCGTTCTGCGGTTAAGATTTCTAAAATCTGCAACGATTTACGTTTATTGAGTTCAGGACCAAGAACAGGTTTTAACGAAATCAATCTTCCGGCACGTCAGCCAGGTTCGTCTATTATGCCAGGAAAAGTAAATCCTGTAATTCCAGAAGTGGTAAATCAGACTTGTTTTTATGTAATTGGCCAAGATTTAACGGTTACAATGGCGGCAGAAGCAGGACAATTGCAATTAAACGTAATGGAGCCTGTAATTGCTTTTGCGATGTTTACTTCGTTGGATTATCTTTCAAATGCGATTCAGACTTTAATTGATAAATGTATTAACGGAATCACAGCAAATGTTGATCACTGTTACAATATGGTGATGAACAGTATTGGAATTGTAACGCAATTGAATCCAATTTTAGGTTACGAAGAAAGTGCAAGTATTGCTGGAGAAGCTTTAAAAACAGGTAAAAGTGTTCATCAAATTGCGGTTTTAGAGCGAAAATTGATTACACAAGAAAAATGGGATGAAATATATTCATTAGAAAATCTAATTCATCCAAAGTTTATCACCAAATAGTATTAGCAGTAATACATTAAAGCCGTCAAATATTTTTTGACGGCTTTTTTTGTTAAAATATTTTGAACTTATTTAGGTTTAGTGTTTAACATGTTGAAAATAAGGCTTATATTTACAATGAGATTCTAGTCTTATTTCTAAAACAAAACTTTGCAAATGGTGATTTTTTTTGAAAATAAAGCCGTTCAGTACAAGTATAAAGTCCTAGGATTACTATTTTTTATTTCCTTCAATTTGCTTGCTCAAGAAGAAATTAAAAACCCTGAAATTGAAAACCCAAAAATCTGTCCACCTAAAACGATATTTGATATCTTTAAAAAAGATGACGACGCACTAGTCGTTAAGCCTACAAAAAACAATTTTTTCTTGGTAATTCCTGCAATAGGTTCGCAACCCGCAACGGGTTTCTTTTTTGGTGCGGTCGCTCAGTACACATTTAAAGGGAAAGAAGAAAAAGACAAATATTCTATTGCTAACATCGGAATTACTTACACCTTAAAAGATCAATGGCTGGTCAATGTAAAAAACAATATTCTGCTCAAGAATAATAAAATCTTTTTAAGCGGAGACTACCGATTGTATCTGTTTTCTCAACCCAATTATGGTTTAGGAACCGATATAATTCCGCCAAGACGAGACCGTCCGCCCGGTTTTAGTGTAGATTCATTAGCTCAGGATATGGATTACAATTACTTTAAATTTCATCAGACGGTTTCTTTTGAGGTTAAAGAGAATTATTATGTAGGTGGAGGCATCAATATTGACTGGTATTCGAGTATAGATGACAAAGAATTAGATATTGCAAATGGAAAATATACCTATCATTATAATTACAGCCAAAAATATGGTTTTGATAATACAGAGTATTTTTTAAACGGAGTAAGTTTAAATCTGGTTCATGATTCGCGAGACAATCAAGTAAATGCATCAAAAGGCTGGTTTGCCAATATCAATTACAGATTTAATCCAGTAATCTTTGATAATCAGGATTACAGTAATGTTTTGTTTGCAGAATACCGTCATTTTATTCCTGTTTCGCATAAAAATCCGCGTTATATTTTGGCCATTTGGACTTACGGACAATTTGTAACTCGAGGAAAAGTTCCGTACTTAAATCTTCCTGCAATTGGTTGGGATCAGCGCAGCAGAAGTGGAGAAGGGTATACACAGGGTTTGTTTAGAGGAAATGGTTTAGTGTATTTATCGACAGAATTTAGGTTTCCAATTACCTGCAATCAATTGCTGAGTGGCACTGTTTTTACCAATTTTGTAACGACCAGTAATTCTGATAGCGATCTTAAATTATTCAAATCAATTCAGCCCGCCGCGGGTATTGGTTTAAGGCTTTTAATTGATAAAGCGTCCAAAACCAATCTTATTTTTGATTACTCGTGGGGCAACAATTCTAAAGGATTTTATTTGAATGCTGGAGAAACTTTTTAATTTCAAAAAATTAAGAATCAAAAACTTTAATTTAGAAATAATATCAAAAAGCAGGCGATATGGCTTGCTTTTTTTATTCTTCATAATTAAATCATAATTTGTAAAGTTGTTTAAAATTATTTTAAATTGTATTCTTATTTTTGTTGTATATACAAACTTCTTAATATGAAATTACTGATAGTCGAAGATGAGCCAAATCTATTATCGATATTACGAAAAGGTTTTGCAGAGAATAATAATGAAGTAAGCGTTGCTATGGATGGTAAAACTGCCATGGAAATGATTCATAATTATATCTTCGATGTGGTGATTCTAGACGTTATGCTTCCTGATCTTAACGGAATTGAAATCTGCAGAAGACTTCGCGCAGCCAAAAACTTTGTGCCAATTTTGCTTTTAACCGCTTTAGGAACCTCAGAAAATATTGTAACGGGACTGAATGCAGGTGCAGATGATTATTTGGTTAAACCTTTTAAATTTGGCGAATTGGATGCTAGAGTGAATGCTTTGTATAGAAGATCGCAACAGGAAACAGAAAAAATCGACACTATTACAATTGGTGATTTAGAAATAAATGGACGTGCGAAAACAGTTAAAAGAGATGGAGAAAACATCATTTTGACTGCTAAAGAATTCAAACTTTTATATTATCTCGCTAAAAATACAGGCAGAATTGTTTCCAGAGATCAGATTTTGGATAATGTTTGGGATATTAATTTTGATATGAACACCAATGTTGTCGACGTTTATATTACATATTTAAGAAGAAAGATCGATAAGCCTTTTTCGACCAAACTTATTCATACCATGAAAGGTTTGGGTTATGTTATAAAACCATAATATGGATATAAGAAAAAAAATTACTTTTAATTACGTTGCCCTTTCTACCTTTAGTACGTCACTATTGTGTATCATTGTTTTTTTCTTGTTTAGAGAAAACAACCGTTACCATTTCTTAAAACGTCTAGACGATAGAGCAAAAATTGTTTCTTCTATCCATTTTCAAAAAGATCCTGAAAAAATTAAGTATTACAAAAATCTTAAAAAAAACGGGCTTGAAGAACTCATAGAAGAAGAGGAATATGTATTAAAAATCAATAGCCATAATAGTTTTGATTATAATACCAATCTAAATCTTCCAAACTCTTTTTATACCAATATTCTAAGAACAGGAAAAGATTCTTATGAAAGGGATAACAAATATTATTTAGGACAGATTTTTCAAGAGAGCGATCAAAAATATATTGTGATTGTTGGAGCGAGAGATCGCAAAGGAAAAGATACAACGGTTTATATTGTCAAAATCATGCTTTTTGGCGGAATTGGATTCGTGATTCTTGCCTTTCTTTTAGGTCGATTTTTAGCAAAACGCGTCATTAATCCTGTAGCCAGAATTACAAAAGAAGTAAAAAGAATTAGCGCTTCTAATCTTCATAATCGTCTTCCCGAAGTTAAGAACTCTGATGAAATATCAGACTTGACAAATACTTTTAATAATATGCTGGATCGATTGGAGACATCTTTCGAAATTCAGGCTAATTTTATTAATAATGCTTCTCACGAATTAAAAACGCCAATAACAACCATTATTGCTGAAGCTGAAATTATGCTGCTAAAAGAAAGAGAAAAACATGAATATGTAGAATCTTTGCAAAATATTTATAGTCAAGCCTCAAGATTAGGAAATCTAACAGAAAGTCTTCTTAAGCTTACGCAAACAGGATATGACGGACAAAAACAAGTATCGGATATTGCTCGCATGGACGAACTATTATTGGATGTAAAATCTGATCTCGATAAGATTTATCCTGACAACCGTGTAAGCATTAAACTTAATTTTGCTCCAGAAGATTCTAATTTACTGCTTTTGCCGTGCAATAAACCGCTTTTAGAATTGGCAATCAACAATATTATTACCAATGGCGTAAAGTATTCTGATAATAATGAAGTGTTTGTGAATCTTACGGCAAATAAAGAAATGATCAAAATCACGATCAATGATATCGGAATAGGAATTCCTCCAGAAGATATTCCGCATTTGTACGAACCTTTCTTTAGAGGTAAAATCGCTGCGAAATATATTGGCTATGGTTTAGGTCTTCCGTTAGCGTCTAAGATTATTAGAATGCACGATGGAGAACTTCAAGTGCAATCTGAACAAAACAAAGGAACAATTGTTACGATTATGTTCAAAAAATCCAACATTAAAAAATCTAATGTTTAATTTTAGAAAATTCTAATTTTAGATTAATAACAGTCTAATTTACTGAGAGTTATTTTGTAAGTATAAACTAAAAGAATATACTTATGAAAAATTTTCTTATACCTACAACTTTAAAAGATGACACCATTTCGGCTGTTAAATCTGCGGTAAATCAGTCTAAGAACACTGATTCGGAAATTATTTTAGTTTTAGTTTCAGAAGCTCCTGATACATTTTCGTCATCGGGCTTTTTAAGAGAAATGAAATCCGGACTTACTAGGAGCCAAGAAGAAGTTCTGGAAACTTGCAGGTATATTATTGATCATACTGCAAATGTCAAATTAAAAGTTCATAATCAATACGGACTTTCTGCACCGATTTTTAAGAGATTAATAGACGTTTTTTCGGTAAAATTGGTCATTCTCACACATTCTTATAAACAAGAAACCAAAAGAATTCATCAATATTTAGTGCAATTGGCAGGAAATCAAAAATGTCCAATTCTACATTTAAGCACAGAAATTAATAAAGAGGTTTTCCATAAAGCATTATACGTAGAAAATTCTAGCAAAAATATCCATGTAAAAGATGTGCAGGAATTTTTGAGCGCTAATTTCTCTTTCGAAATTGTAAGTCAGACAGCTAGTTTTGAAGATAACTACGAAAATGTTGCGCCGTTTTTATCAGAAGCCATTTCAAAGCACAACATCGATATGCTAGTAGAAACCCGAAAAGGCGAAAAAATCAAGTTTAAAAAAGCTAAAAAAGAAAATGTCAATGAAAAACTAGGACTTCCAGTTCTTTCATTGTACGAAGAGATGGTTTAAGAGTTTGAGATTCTAAGTTTCTAAGACACTAAGTCTCTAAGCTTTTTAATTCTTAGCATCTCAGGACCTTAGCATCTTAGCCTCTTAAAAAAAATTAATTTAAATCCGAAAATATGTTATTAAAGAAAAGAATACCAATGAAGTACGTTCTCGGGAAAATTAAAGTAGAAATTGCACTAGTATTGGCTTATACGATACTGTTTGAAATTTTCCATCACTATTTTATCAATCTTCCTGTAGATATCCCGATTGCCATTCCGACCATGATCGGAACGATTATTTCTCTATTATTGGCCTTTAAATCAAATCAGGCTTATGATAGATGGTGGGAAGCGAGAATTGTTTGGGGAGCCGTAGTTAACGATTCCAGAACCTTAATTCGTCAGGTATTGACGTTTTACGAGGATCCTGATTTTTCTGTTGAAGCTAGTGAATTCAAAGAAAATTTTGCTAAAAGACAAATTGCGTGGTGTTACAGTTTAGGGGAATCACTTAGAAAAAGAGATGCCATAAAACCGCTTGAAGGTTTAATTAGCGAAGAAGAAATTAAATATATTAAGAATCATCAAAACGTTCCGAATGCGATTTTAATGTTGCACGCGAGAGATTTGAGAAATGCGAAAAATGAAAAGAGAATCAACATGTATCAGCAGGTTGAAATCGATAATACTTTGTCGAGATTATGTGATGAAATGGGAAAATGTGAACGAATTAAAAATACCATTTTTCCAACAACATACAGTATGTACATTAGATTGACTTTATGTTTATTCATTTTTGTATTGCCTTTCGGATTAACAAGCGTATTAAGCTGGTTTGCCATTCCGCTGATTACTGCAATCGGTGCCGCTTTCTTTTTGATCGAAAGAATGGCGATTCATTTGCAAGATCCGTTCGAAAACAGACCAACAGATACGCCAGTTACTGCAATTGCAAATACAATTGAAAAAAATATCAAACAAATGCTAAACGAATATCAAAGCGAATTTGATATCCTGAAAGAATTTGATTTAAATGACGAACCTAAGAAAGTCGAAAAAGACGCTTATTTTGTCTTATAACTATTTAATTTTGGTCTTCTTTTAATTGTTGGCTGGACAGTGTGTAGTTGCGCTGTCCGGTTTTTTTGTCTTTGCGAGGAACGAAGAATCTCCACAAGTAACTCCGTTACAATTTTTCAATCTTTGCCGAGCTTCTCACGGAGATTTCTCCTTCGTCGAAATGACAATATTGTGTTTGTTTTTGGAGTCTAAAGCTGTTTCGCTAATCTTCCCAACGTCTGAATAGCAGTTCTCACTTCATTAGACCAAGGCAATCCAAAACTCAATCGCATGCAATTTGAAAACTGATCTTGAAATGAAAAGATCCTTCCTGGAGCAATGCTAATATTATGTTTCAGCGCTAAATGATAAAAAGCGGCTGTGTCGATTTTTTTATCCAATTCGAGCCATAAGAAGAATCCGCCTTGTGGTTGACTTACTTTGGTTCCTGCAGGAAAAGACTCTAAAACAGTATTAATGTAGTTAGTGCAGTTTCGATTCAGAATCTGACGAATTTTTCTAAGATGATTTTCGTAGCGGCCATTTTTTAGAAAATCGCCAACCACTTCGTGTGTAATTGTTGAATTGGAGATCGTATGGTACAATTTGGTTCTCAGAACTTCTTTTTTAAACTTCCCCGGAGAAACCCAGCCCACACGATAGCCTGGTGCCAGACTTTTCGAAACAGAACTGCAGCACAAAACAATCCCGCTTTCATCATAAGTTTTGCAATTCGTAGGACGGCTTGAACCGAAATATAAATCACCATGAATATCGTCTTCAATTAGAGGAACATTATAAAATTCCATTAAACGGACGATTTCCTTTTTATGTTCGTTTGGAAGCATACTTCCCGACGGATTGCTGAAATTAGTCATTAAAACACAAGCTTTTACTTTATTAGAAGCAAGAGTCTTTTTAACCGCTTCAAGCTCAATTCCCGTTGTCATATTGGTAGGAAGCTCCATTACATATAAACCTAAAGATCGCGCAAGCTGAAGAATACCAAAATAAACCGGACTTTCAGTAATAATAGTATCTCCAGGTTTAGTCAGTGCCAGCAAACAATTTGAAATTGCCGAAATGCAGCCTGGAGTGGTTATGATATCTTCTTCGGTCAAAGAGCCGCCCCAAGTAAAAGACCATCGTGCAATTTCTTTTCTTAAATTACTGTTTCCTTCAATTTCCTCATAACTTGTTCCGCTGTTGGGCAATTGGCGCATCGCTTGAACCATTCCTTTATTTAGTTTTGCAATTGGAAGCAATTCATTAGACGGAAAACCAAGCGAAAGCATCGTAATATCTTTTTTACGCATATCACCATAAACCAAATCCACTAAATCCTCTCGTTCAATGTTTTCAAGAGTTAAAAGTGGGGTGCTTGCCGATGGTTCAGGAATTGTTCTTGCCGAAATATTACTTACATAATAACCAGATTGCGGTCTTGATTCAATCAAAGAACGGCTTTCGACTTCATAATAAGCTTTGCTTACAGTACTCATGCTATAGCCCGTTTCTGCACATACTTCACGTATGGAGGGAAGTTTATCGCCTACATTTAGAACACCAGATTTAATCTGTTTTTCAATTCTGTCAGCAAATTGAAGGTATAAGTAATTCGAATTTTTCATGAGAAAATAAAAACTGTTATGCTGCAATTTACAAAAACTGTATCTGTATTGCTGTTATATTTTTTAGAAATTTGCTTCATCAAAAAGAAACATTTCAAAAACAGCTTTAGTGAAAACAACAAAATATTATATCGCAGCTATTTCTGCCTTTACAACATGGGGACTTTTCAGTTTGGTTTTAAGGCCAATTCATGAATATCCATCATTAGATATTTTATTTTATCGCGTTTTCAGCTGTAGTATTTTGATGCTTTTGATTGCTCTTTTATTCAAAAGAAAACAAATAAAAGAAACCATCGAGATCTTTAAAGCTTTACCAAAATCAGAAAAAAGAAAATCGATTCTGCTTAATATTGGCGGAAGCGCATTTTTGATGGGAAATTGGTTTACGTATATTTATGTAATGAATCATGTCAGCGTAAAAGCAACTTCTCTGGCATATTTAGTTTGTCCTATTCTGACAACCATACTAGCTTATTTTATATTACAAGAAAAACTTTCTAAAACACAGTGGATTTCTGTAGGATTAAGCATTTCAGGCTGTGTTCTATTGTCATATGCCGCTATTATGGATATGGTTTTTAGTATCATTATAGGACTAACGTATGCCTCTTATTTAGTAAGTCAGCGCGCCAATAAAGGTTTTGACAAATTTATTGTACTGACTTTCCACATTACTTTGGCAGCATTAGTATTATTACCGTTTTATCCGGTTTTTGGGGGACCGGTTCCAACGGAATTTAAGTTTTATCTCTGCATTGAAACCATTGCAATTGTATTTACTATAATTCCGTTATTCCTTAATTTATATGCACTCTCAGGAATCAACTCTTCGACAGTTGGAATGTTATTAAACATTAATCCGATGATTGCATTTGGTTTGGCGGCCTTTTTCTTCAAAGAAAATATTACGCCTTTGCAGATTACAGCATACGGTATCATTTTTACCGCAGTGTTAGTTTTTAATTCGCATCATATTTTTGCCATAAAGCAAAAAATGACCTCAATATCCAAGGGTTCTTAATTCTTAGTTTTCATATTTTTTATTGGTTTAAAATCGAAAATTGTCAGAATCTTAACAGGATGTTTAAACAGGAATGAGTATATTTCATTCCTGTTTTTTTATATTCTAAACAGAAAAATTATTTAGCCACTGATTTAAAGGATTAAAAAGATTATAATCTTTGGACTAAAAATTTTTGCCACGAATTACAAGAATTACCACGAATTAATTTGTTATAGAATTGAGAATAAAATTTGTGCAAATTCGTGTAATTCGTGGCAAACAAAAAATCCTTTCTAATCTGTGTAATCTGTGGAAAAAAAAAACTATTACAAACCGAATCTTAATATTATGAAAGCTGCCAAACTTCAAGCCTTTACTCCATTATTTTATTTAGTGTGGTCAGATGATTTACTGACACAAAAAGAATTTACAACTTTAAAAGAATTTATAAATTCCCTTAATGTATTATCTCAAGAAGAAAAAGAATATTTGCTTTCTAAAGCCGATATTTCAAATCCGCCTTCGCGAAATGAACTCACACAATGGAAATTGGATATCGAAAAAAGTATTCAGGATACCTCTTCAATCAAGTCGATTTTTGATATTGCTAAAGCACTTTCTGCACAAGATTTAGATTTAACTCCCATAGAATCAGATTTTGTAAAATTGGAAAATGATCTTGGAATTTTAGGTGAAGAAGCACTGCAAAACTTTAAAACTAAAGCAGGTTCTTTTACAGCCAATTCTCAAACCAATGCGAGTTTTGACATTCAGGAAATCACTCAAATTTTGGATGGAAAAGAAGCAGTAATAATCGAAAGAGTAAAATCGGTTATTTCGAGACCCGAATTTGCTTATGAAACTTCTACCGATATTAATGTTTTTAGACAAACCGTTTACAAATGGTGCAAAATTCTAGCCGATGAAAATTTAGGAAGCATGGCTTATCCCAAAGAATACGGTGGAGGAGGAAATATCGAAGATTATTTTGCCATTATGGAAACTTTGAGCTATCACGATTTAAGTCTGGTAATTAAATTTGGAGTTCAGTTTGGGCTTTGGGGAATGAGCGTTCAATCCCTAGGAACCGAAAAACATTATGCTAAATATTTAAAAGACATTGGTTCGCTGAAACTTCCTGGCTGTTTTGCTATGACCGAAACACATCACGGATCGAACGTAAAAGGTCTGGAAACCACAGCAACTTACAATCATAATGATCAGACATTTACCATTCATACACCAAACAAAAACGCGCAAAAAGAATATATTGGAAATGCTGCTGTTCATGGACAAATGGCGACTGTCTTTGCTAAATTAATTATTGACAATCACGATTATGGCGTAAATGCCTTTGTGGTTCCGTTACGCGATTCAAATGGAAATGTTTTAAACGGTGTAACAATCGGCGATTGCGGCCATAAAATGGGTTTGAATGGCGTTGACAACGGAACGATTAGTTTCGATAATGTTATAATTCCAAAAGACAATATGTTGGATCGTTTTGCTTCTGTAAATGATAAAGGAGAATTTGAAAGTCCGATTCCTAGCGATAATAGAAGATTTTTTACCATGTTGGGAACTTTGGTTGGAGGAAGAATCGGGATTCCGCGTTCTGCTTTAGCGGCAGCAAAATCTGGACTAACAATTGCCATTCGCTACAGCGATCAAAGAAGACAATTTGGACCAGAAGGCGGTTCTGAAGTGCCTATTTTGAATTATAGAATGCATCAGCGCAGATTATTACCACATTTAGCGAAAACTTATGCGGTTCATTTTGCGCTCCAGTATTTAACCAACAGATTTTTAAATAGAACCGAAGCCGAAATGCAGGAAATCGAAGCTTTGGCGGCTGGAATGAAATCATATTCTACTTGGAGCACCAGAGATATTTTGCAGGAATGCAGAGAAGCCTGCGGTGGAAAAGGCTATTTGTCTGAAAACAGAATCGATGTACTTAAAAACGATACGGAAATCTACACCACTTTTGAAGGCGATAATACGGTTTTAATGCAGTTAGTAGCTAAAAATCGTTTGGCAGAATTTAGAAAGTCGTTTGGAGAAATGGGTTCGCTTGGAATCATTAATTATGTGTACGAAAATGCAAAAACGGCTATAGCAGAGAAAAATCCAATCGCAACTCGTAGAACAGACGATGAGCATTTATTAGATGGAGAATTTCATCTTCAGGCATTTGTTCACAGAGAAAAAACAATTTTGGCTTCGGCAGCGCGACGCATCAAGAAATTAATTGATGGAGGATTAGAACCTTACGATGCATTTAATGTCGTTCAGCATCAAATGATTGATGTAGCGCAGGCGTATTTAGAGAGAATAGTTTTAGAACAATTTCAGATTGCAATAAAAGCGGTCGAAGATGAATCATCAAAAGCAATTTTAACTAAACTGAATCAGTTGTACGCACTTTCAACAATCGAAAAAAATAAAGCTTGGTATTTGGAAGACGGTTATATGGAAGCGGTTAAGACTAAAGCAGTCCGTAAAATGGTCAATCAGCTTTGCTGGGATATTCGCCCAGATGCTGTGGCTTTAGTAAATGCTTTTAATATTCCTGAAAGCTGTTTAGCGGCGCCAATTGCGGTTTAATTTTTTTGCTATATAAATGATATAAGAATTGAAAGCAACTTTGTCAAAGTTTCAAACTTTGACAAAGTTTTTTTATGGAGTTGTTTTAATGGTATAAGTATATTTATATCTTAAACATATTTATATCATTGTTTTATTGAAATAATTGGACTTTTCAAATTCCATTACATTAATCGAGATTACAGGAACTTCAGGAAGCAGCGTATTCAATTTTGAAACAATAACTTTTGATAAATTAGCTTTTTGTTCGTCATTTCTTCCTTCCATGATGTAACTGAAAACATGAATAAAATCTTCTAAGGTATTTCCGTTGTTATAATAAGTAAAGGGATTAATGCGTACTTTGATTTCAGAAGAGATAAAGAGATTCGTCGATAAAGCAGCATCAAAAACCTCTTGCATTATCTCATCTGCAGGTCTTCTGCGTAATACATTTTCTGAGCAGTCAATTATAAAGTGTGGCATAATTTTTAAGTTTTAGATAAGGTTTGCTGTAACAAAATTATAAAAAAGGATACTTGTAATATTATTGAATTTGCACTTTATTATATTTGTACATCTTATTAATTTTTTTGTTAGTTTGAAAAATCTATTTCTGTCCCTTTTTATAGTTCTTATCAGCTTTCCTCTTTTTGCATCAGAGAGCACAGATGCTATTTTAAAAGAATTAAACGAAGCAATCAAAAATAAACAGCATTACGTAAAGATTAAAGAAGAACGAATTCTGAATTTCAAGAAAATTAAATCAGATAATCTTACTAAAGAGCAGGAATACAATTATAATAAAACACTGTATCTAGAATACCAGAAACTAAATTCTGATTCGGCTATTCAGTACGTAAAAAAGAATCTCAAAATCGCAGAAGAACTTCAGGATAAAGAGCTCTACGATTTAGCTCAGCTACAATTGGTAACGCTTTATTCTTCTTCTGGAAAATACCGTGAATCTGAAGCCATTCTGAAAAGTATCAACAAAAAGAATTTAGCACTTTTGCTACTTCCTAATTATTACATTTCATATCGCGAATTTTTTGAGCATTATGCGGCTAATAGTTATAGCCCCGAATATAGAAAACAGATTGGCAAATATCGAGATTCATTATTAAGTGTTCTCAACCCGAATACCTTAGAATATCAGATAAATAGAATTCAGCAAGATATTTTTATTCATAAAAAATACAATGATCCCAAAAAGCAGTTATTGGTTTTATTGAATAAAACGAAAGAGGAAAATCCGCAATATGCTATGATTACCTATCTGCTAGGAAAAATAGGAGAAGCTACACATGATTTAGAAGCCAGAAAAAGATACTACGCGCTTTCTGCGACTTCGGATATTAAAAATGCCAATAAAGACAATGCTTCATTGCAGGAACTCGCTTTGGTTTTTTACGAAATCGGCGATGTTGATATGGCATATAAACTCACCCAATCGGCTATTGAAGATGCTCTATATTGCAATGTTCAGTTTAGAACTTTGCTGATGTCAGAAGTATATTCGATTATCAACACAGTATATTTAGAGCGTGAAGCACAGCGAAAAAGCGAATTACAGATTTATCTGCTTTGCATTAGTCTGCTTTCTTTGTTTTTGATCGTTGCGGTTATTTATGTGTATATACAGATGAAAAAGGTTTCGAGAATTAAAACAGAACTCTACGAAACCAGTCAGAAACTAGCGGAATTGAATAAAGATATTACCGAAACCAACAGCCAGCTGCAGGAAAGTAACTTGCAATTGTCTGAATCTAATTTGGTTAAAGAAGAATATATTGCACATTTCTTCAATCTTTGCTCAACTTACATCAATAAGCTAGAAAATTACCGCATTATTCTAAACAAGAAAGCAACTGCAAAACAGTTTGATGAAATCTATAAAATTTTAAAATCAACTACTTTGGTTGATAATGAGCTGGAAGAATTGTACAAAAACTTCGATATTATCTTTTTAAACTTATATCCAACATTTGTCAAAGATTTTAATGCTCTATTGATTCCAGAAGAACAGATTGTCCTCAAACAAAATGAATTGCTAAATACAGAACTTCGAATTTTTGCTTTAATCAGACTTGGAATTACGGACAGTGTTAAAATAGCAGCATTTTTACGTTATTCTTTAAGCACAATTTACAACTATCGTACAAGAGCTCGAAATAAGGCTGCAGTTTCGCGAAATGATTTCGAAGAAATGGTCATGAAAATAGGCTCAATGGCTTTGAAAGCATAAAAAAATATTTTAAATCTACTACTTTTTTTTGTTCTTTTTAAAATTTAAATACTTGTTATTCAGTATTTTGATTTTTTAATTCACTACTTTTTTCTGTCTAAAAATGTAACTTGTACGATAACGTTTTAGTTTTACAATATGATAAAAGTTTTTTCTCAAGAAGACTTTTCCCACTTAATAAACTAATGCTTTAATAATTACTGTTATGTTAAAAAACGTTAAAACAATTGTTGTTTTACTTTTACTAAGTTCCTTGGGAGCGAATGCCCAGAACAAAGTTCCAGTTTATCTAGACGATAAAAAACCGATTGAAGAGCGTGTAGAAGACGCGCTTAAACGAATGACGACCGAAGAGAAAATCGCTATGATTCATGCGCAGTCTAAATTTAGTTCTCCAGGTGTAAAACGTCTTGGAATTCCAGAAAACTGGATGACCGATGGACCACACGGAATTCGTACAGAGGTAAAATGGGATGAATGGGATCAGGCAGGATGGACAAACGATTCTTGTATTGCTTTCCCTGCGCTTACAGCACTTTCGTCAACTTGGAACAAAGAATTGGCTTCTTTATATGGTAAATCTATCGGAGAGGAAGCACGTTACCGTAACAAAAACGTATTATTAGGACCTGGTGTAAACATTTATAGAAGCCCATTAAATGGACGTAACTTCGAATATATGGGAGAAGATCCGTTTTTAGCTGCAAAAATGGTTGTTCCTTACATTAAAGGAGTTCAGTCAAACGGTGTTGCTGCTTGCGTAAAACACTTTGCTTTAAACAATCAGGAAACAAACCGTAACTCTGTAAACGTAATTGTTGACGATCGTGCATTATATGAAATTTATCTTCCAGCTTTTAAAGCAGCCGTTCAAGAAGGTGATGTTTGGTCAATTATGGGATCTTACAACAAATACAAAGGCCAGCAATGCTGCCACAACGAATATTTATTAAATGATATTCTTCGCGGAGAATGGGGCTTTAAAGGAGTTGTAGTTTCAGATTGGGGAGGAGTTAACGATACTAAACAGGCAATCCACAATGGTTTGGATATGGAATTTGGTTCATGGACAAACGGTCTTTCTTGGGGAACAAGCAATGCTTATGACAATTATTATTTAGCAAAACCATACGCAGAAATGATTAAAAAAGGCGAGGTGGGAACTAAAGAATTAGACGAAAAAGTACGTCGCATTCTACGTTTATCTTTCTTGACAACAATGGACAGAAACCGTCCTTTCGGATCTTTTGGAACTGAAGAACATGCTTTGGCAGGACGCAAAATTGCTGAAGAAGGAATCGTTTTATTGCAAAACAACAACAATATTTTGCCAATCAACCTTTCTAAAACTAAAAAGATAGCTGTAATTGGAGAAAATGCTATTAAAATGATGACAGTTGGAGGAGGAAGTTCTTCACTTAAAGCAAGATACGAAATCACTCCGCTTGAAGGTTTAAAGAAAAGAATTGGAAACCAAGCTGAAATCGTTTATGCAAGAGGTTATGTTGGAGACCCTACAAGCAATTACAACGGCGTTGTAGCTAAAGTAAGTTTAGAAGAGAAACGTCCTCAAGCTGAATTGACTGCAGAAGCTTTAAAAGTAGCTAAAGATGCCGATATTGTTCTTTTTATTGGCGGATTGAACAAAAGCCCAAATCAGGATGATGAAGGACACGACCGTAAAGAATTGAATTTATCTTATGGTCAGGATAAATTAATAAGCGAATTAGCGAAAGTAAATAAAAACATTGTTTTTGTAAATATTTCTGGAAATGCAGTGGCAATGCCTTGGATTAAAGAAGTTCCAGGAGTTGTTCAAGGATGGTTTTTAGGAACAGAGGCAGGAAATGCTTTGGCGAATGTTTTGGTTGGAGATGTGAATCCGTCAGGAAAATTATCTTTCACTTTTCCAGTAAAATTATCTGATAACGGAGCTCATGCTTTAGGACAATTTCCAGGTGGTGATGACGTAAAATACAACGAAGGCATTTATGTTGGATACCGTTGGACAGACAAAAACAAGATCAAACCTTTATTTCCTTTTGGACACGGTTTAAGCTATACAACTTTTGCTTATGGAAAAGTTACAGCAGACAAAAAACAAATAAATGCTGGAGATAAAATCACATTCTCAGTAAACGTAAAGAATACAGGAAGCAGAGAAGGTTCTGAAGTAGTACAATTATATATTTCTGATTTAAAATCTTCATTGCCTCGTCCGGTAAAAGAATTAAAAGGGTTCGAAAAAGTAGCTCTTAAAGCAGGTGAAGAAAAAACAGTTACGTTTACAGTTGATAAATCGGCTCTAAGTTTCTTTGATGATAAAAAACATGACTGGGTTGCTGAACCTGGTGATTTTGAAGCGATTGTTGGAGCTTCTTCGACAGATATTAAATCTAAAGTGAATTTTTCACTTAAATAAGTTTTTTTATTTCTAAAAATTGGTTGGTTTGTAAAGCTGCAAGTGTAAAAATTTGCAGCTTTGCTTTTGGTTAAAAATTCATTATTAAGACATTAAGAAACATAAAGAGAAGCTTTATTTTGTTAATATTTAAGCATTAAGATTAAAATCATTAAGTCAGACTCAATTTTCTTAATAGTAAAAAAAAGAAACAACATGAAAAAAATTACGATTGCAATATTGACTTTATTTTTTGCGAAAAATATTTCAGCACAGACACTGAATAAAATGCAATGGTTTAATGAACCTGAAAAATGGGAAATTAAAAACAATGCTTTAATTATGAATGTTACTGCAAACAGCGATTATTGGAGAATTTCGCATTATGGTTTTACGGTAGATGATGCGCCTTTTTATTACGCAACTTATGGAGGCGAGTTTGAAGCGAAAGTAAAATTGACGGGAAATTATATTGCTCGTTTTGATCAGATGGGATTAATGATTCGTATTGACGAAAAGAATTATATCAAAACAGGAGTAGAGTTCGTTGACGGAAAATTTAATGTCAGCACAGTTGTAACACACGATAAAAGTGATTGGAGTGTGACGACTTTAGACAAAGTGCCTCCTTTTATTTGGATTAAAGCGGTAAGAAGATTAGATGCCGTTGAAATATTTTATTCTTTTGACGATAAAAACTATATCCTAACCAGAAATGCGCCTTTGCAAGACAACACTCCAGTTATGGTTGGTTTAATGGCCGCTTCTCCAGATGGAAAAGGCTTTGAAGCAAAATTCGAAAACTTCTCTGTAAAACATTTACCAGACCAAAGAAGATTAGAATGGCTTAAAAATCACCAATAGATTAAATTCCAATTTAAAAATTCCAAACTTAATTTTCAAATTTTAAGAGTGTAGAAAATCTAAAATCTGCAATTAAAAACCTAACTTAACCTTAAACCAAACATAAATGAGTTCAATTTCAGTTGATATTAAACCCAAAAAGCACTACGAAATTCTGGACGGATTACGTGGTGTTGCCGCTATTTTAGTAGTTGCTTTTCATATTTTTGAAGCTTTTGCTGGTGGCAATAGATTTGTTCAAATTATAAATCACGGATATCTGGCCGTTGATTTCTTTTTTCTTTTATCTGGATTTGTAGTGGCTTATGCGTACGATGACCGCTGGGGGAAAATGGGGCAATGGGAGTTTTACAAACGCCGTTTAATCCGTTTACAGCCAATGGTAATTTTAGGAATGATCATTGGTGCTATATTTTACTATTTTCAAGCTTCAGATACATTATTCCCTATGATTGCAGGAATGGAAGTTTGGAAAGTGATTCTGACAATGGTAATAGGTTTTACGTTATTGCCAATTCCGCCTTCAATGGAAATTAGAGGTTGGGGAGAAATGCATCCTTTAAATGGTCCGGCATGGTCACTTTTTTTCGAATATATTGCAAACATCTTGTACGCCTTAATCTTCCGTAAATTTTCGAATAAAGTGCTATCAGTTTTTGTATTGATATTTGCCGGACTGTTAATTAATTATACAGTCTTTGGACCAAAAGGAGATGTAATCGGCGGCTGGTCATTAAATTGGAGACAAATGAATATTGGTTTTACCCGTTTATTGTATCCGTTTTTTGCTGGAGTATTATTGTGCCGTTTAGGAAAATTAATCCATGTAAAAAATGCTTTCTGGGTTTGTAGCATCCTAATAACAATTGTTTTGGCATTGCCAAGATTTGGAGATGAAAATAGCCTTTGGATAAACGGTTTATACGAATCAATCTGTATTATTTTTATTTTCCCAATCATTGTTGCAATTGGAGCAGGAGGAGAGATTAAAAACGAATTTTCATTAAAAATCTGTAAACTATTAGGAGACATCTCTTATCCAATTTACATTACACACTATCCATTAATTTATTGGTTTACAGCATGGATTGTAGATAATAAAGTAACCATGGAAAATGGCTATTTAGAAGGAATAGGAGTATTGATTGTAAGTATAATATTGGCTTTTGTATGCTTAAAATTATACGATGAACCAGTAAGAAACTGGCTTGTGAAAAAATTTCAGAGAAAAAAAGGTTCTTTGTAAGGGACAAAGTTTCAAAGTGGCAAAGGTACAGAGGTGAAAAACTTTGTCTCTTTGTACCTCTGCAACTCTAGACCTCAAAAAAATGAATTTCTAAATTTTGTTAGTTATAGATATTCAAAAAGGGATGAAGTTTCAAACTTCATCCCTTTCTTATTTGTATAGTTCGATTTTCAGTAAGAAGCAACAAAAGAAAAAAACTTAGCATCTTAGCATCTCAGAACCTTAGCATCTTTAAAATTTATTCTAACACCAATTGCCCCAAAGCTTCTTTACTGAAACCCTTCAACTCATCAGTTTTTCCAGCTTTGATTTTAGCAACCCAATTTGGATCAGATAATAAAGGTCTTCCAACGGCAACCAAATCAAAATCGCCTCTATCGAAACGTCTGTTTAATTCTTCTAAAGAAGTTGGTTGTGAACTTTCTCCAGCAAAAGCACCAAAGAAATCACCAGAAAGACCAACAGAGCCCACAGTAATAGTTGGCGCTCCAGTAACTTTTTTAGCCCATCCTGCAAAGTTCAAATCAGAATCTTCAAATTCTGGTTCCCAGAAACGACGTTGCGAAGCGTGGATAATATCAACTCCAGCATCAACAAGAGGAGTAAGCCAAGCTTCTAATTCTTGCGGATTTTTAGCCAGTTTATAATTGTAATCAGAAGGCTTAAATTGAGAAAATCTCATGATTACTGCAAAATCATCACCAACTTGTCTTCTCACTTCTTTAATCACTTCAATAGCAAAACGATTACGTTCTGGCAAAGTTTTTCCGCCATAAATATCCTCACGCAAGTTTGTTTCAGCTCTAAAGAACTGATCAATTAAATAACCATGTGCGCCGTGAATTTCAACAGTATCAAATCCTAATCTTTTGGCATCTGCAGCAGCTTTTCCAAAAGCTAGAATGGTTTCTTCAATATCTTTTTCAGTCATGGCAACACCATTTCTAAAATCAGGACGATTTAATCCAGATGGACCTTCAAATGGAACAGGAGGAACCCATCCAGAATGATGATTGTCCATAATTCCCATGTGCCAGATTTGCGGTCCCATTTTTCCGCCTCCAGCATGAACTACATCAATCACTTTTTTCCATCCATTTAAAGCTAAATCGCCATAAAAGTGAGGAACATTAGCATCATTAGAAGAAGATTTTCTGTCAATAACAGTTCCTTCAGACAAAATTAATCCAACTTCGCCCTCAGCTCTTTTTTGGTAGTAAGCTGCGACTTCATCAGTTGGAACTCCGTTAGGAGAAAAAGAGCGCGTCATTGGCGCCATTACAATTCGGTTTTTTAGATTTAACGACTTTAAGTTAAATTCAGAAAAGAGGTTGTTTGTACTCATAGTAATTTTACAAATTAGATTGAATTAATTTACTAAGTGCTTCAAAGGCACCTTCGTTACGTTTATAATAAGTCCATTGTCCAACACGTTTGGCTTCGATAAAACCTGCGCGCTGTAAAATAGAAAGGTATTCGGATACTGTGGATTGTGTCAAACCAGCTTTGGCTTGAATCTGCCCGACGCAAACTCCATGCTCAAATCCGGCATGCTCTAGTTGGCCAGGAAAGTTAATTTCAGGTTCTTTTAACCATTCCAGCATTTGTAATCTGGATTTATTGGATAATGCTTTAAAAATTTCTATCGTTTCCATGATGCAAATATATCGACTTTTCCCGATATATGGATTTGAAGAAAAATATTTAGGATAATTTTATGATTGGGATGATGAAATGGGGAGGAATTTAATAAAGAAAATTTATATTTGTTTTTTTATAATCTCGTTGAGATGAGCAGTTTTTACACTCATTTTATGTCATTTCGACGAAGGAGAAATCTCCGCAAGTAACTCCGCAACGAATGTCTAATCTTTGTCGAGCTTCTCGTTGAGATTTCTCCTTCGTCGAAATGACAAACTCGTGTGTTGATTACGAGATTAAAAAAAATCCCAAAACAAACAAAACTTAATCTATTATGAAAAAAACTTTACTTATCGTAGCATTCTTATGTTGTGCAATTACCAATTCTAAAGCTCAAGTTGTAGGTGTAGATGTTGGAGATATTGCTCCAGAAATTGATCTTCCGGATACAAAAGGAGAGAAAGTAGCGCTTTCTTCTTTACGAGGAACTTTAGTTTTAGTGGACTTTTGGGCTTCTTGGTGCGGACCTTGCATTAAGGAACAGCCATTATTAATCAAATTGCACAATGCTTATCCAGACAAATTATCGATTTATGGAGTTTCTATGGATACTAAAAAGCCATTATGGACAGGAGCAATTGCAAAAGCAAAATTGCCTTGGACAAATGTTAGTGACTTAAAATACTGGCAGTCTCCAGTTATAGGAGATTATATGCTTCAATCTATTCCGTTGAATTTTTTGATTGATAAAAACGGAATCATTTTAGCTAAAAATATTCACGGACAAGCTTTAGAAGCTAAAATTAAAGAACTTTTAGAGGTACAATAGATTTTCCTTAACCGCAAAGAGCGCAAAGGTTTACGCTAAGCACGCTACATTTTTAAAGAATCTCGCAAAGTCGCAGAGTCGCTAAGAATAATAAACTTTGCGACTCTGCGACTTTGCGAGAGTTTTATTTTTCAAGTAAAAAACTTTGCGAAACTTGCGCAAATCTTAGCGCTCTTTGCGGTTAAAAAAAAGTCCAGCAAACAGCCAGACTTTTAATTTTTAATTCTAAAATTTTAATTTTTTCTAAGACTCCTTAATCACTTTCTTTACACCTCCAAAATTCGTTTTCAGCATTTCTCTAATCTGAAACTGCGTTTTGTTTTGCGAAGCGCTTTTCCAATCTTTGAGATCAAAAATATGAATCTGATCTGCGTAAGGATTAGTTAAGAATGAAATTCTTGAAATCGTGTATTTATAATATTTCAGTTCGTGCGAGACATGTCGATTCGGAACAACAATTAGTATATTTTCCCAATTCAAAAAGTCTTTCGGAACATCTTTTCGTTCTAATAATCCTAAAGATTCAAAAAAAGCGACAATCTTCTGATCATTAAGCTTGCTAATCTTATGATCAAGGTTTTTAAAAGTTGTCTGGAGTCTATTTTCGTTAATAATAGTACTCATAGTGGTAATTGCTTTTTATGATTTAAATATAAAATTACATCAAAAGAAAATCATTTTTGAATCTGAAGCCATTAGATTCATTCTAAATTTTGAAAGCCCATTCTAGAAGCATTTGTTATGAATGAGTTATCATATTTTGACAAAATACTATTAATGTTTCTTTTCTAAAAGCCTTATTTTTATCGCTATTTGAATTTACTAACAAACCAAACCTATGAAAACCACTTTTCTTTTAAGAACAATTCTTTGTTTTTTTATTCTATTCTCGATTCCTGTTTTTGCGCAAAACAAATCAGGACGAGAGCTTATTTTAATTGATAAAGATTGGCGGTTTTCATTTGGACATTTATATGATACTAAGAAAGATTTCGGGCATGCAGAAGGCTATTTCTCTTATTTAACTAAAACTGGATTTGGCGATGGGCCAGCTGCTTCTGGATTTGATGATCGAGCTTGGAGAAAATTAGATCTTCCGCACGATTGGGCAGTCGAACAGCCTTTTAGCGAAAGCGCAAGTTTCAGCCACGGATTTAAAGCAGCAGGGAAAAATTTCCCAGAGAAAAGCATTGGCTGGTACAGAAAGAAAATAACGATTTCAAATGATGATTTAGGAAAAATCATTTCTTTAAAATTTGATGGCGTTTTTAGAAATTCAAAAGTCTTTTTTAACGGATTTTATTTAGGAACACAAGAAAGCGGTTATAATGGTTTTGAGTATGATGTAACGGCTTACGTTAATTATGGAGACGAAAATACAATCGTAGTTCGCGTCGATGCTTCTATGGAAGAAGGTTGGTTTTATGAAGGAGCAGGGATTTACAGGCATGTTTATCTTCAGAAAACGAATCCGCTTCATGTGGCGCAAAACGGAACTTATGTAACTTCAGAAATTGAAAATAATAATGCTGTAGTTACGGCAGAAGTAAAATTGGAGAATAAAAGTCATTTTAAAGGAAATGTTGAGATAAACCAAACCATTTTAGATGCTTCAGGAAAGCAAGTAGCAACAAATTCTGAAAATGTTTTGGCTCCTGAATTTTACAAAACAAATACTTATACATCAAAATTAAACGTCATAAATCCGCTTTTATGGGATATTGAAAATCCAAATTTGTATCAGTTAATTACAGAAATCAAAAGCGAGGGAAAAGTAATTGATCAATACAGAACTTCTTTCGGAATCAGAACTATAAAATTTGATCCAGAAAATGGTTTTTTTCTTAACGGAAAACATGTAAAGTTGAAGGGAACAAACAACCATCAAGATCACGCAGGAATTGGAACAGCACTTCCAGATGAGATTCAGTATTATAGAATTGCAAAACTGAAAGAAATGGGTTCAAATGCCTATCGTTGTTCACATCATCCGCCAACACCAGAATTATTGGATGCTTGCGATAAACTTGGAATGCTGGTTATTGATGAAACGCGTTTAATGGGAATTAACGATTATCATTTAAATGATTTACAGCGAATGATGGAACGCGATCGCAATCATCCAAGTATTTTTTGCTGGTCGGTTGGAAATGAAGAATGGCAGATTGAAGGCGGAATTACAGGCGAAAGAATTACCAATACAATGCAGGATTTCGGCAAAAGTATTGACCCAACAAGACCTGTAACTGTGGGAATCAGCAGCGGATTTAAAAGCGGAATTTCTTCTGTAGTTGAAATTATGGGTTACAATTACCTCGGAAATGGAGACATCGACGCGCATAGAAATCAGTTTAAAAATCAGCCTGGAATGGGAACTGAGGAAGGTTCGACTTTTGCAACGCGAGGCATTTATTTTACAGATGATGCCAAGCATTATCAAAGCGCTTATGATAAAAAACCGAGACCAACTTTTTATAGTATAGAAGAAGGCTGGAAATTCTATGCCGAAAGATCTTATTTGGCCGGAATGTTTATCTGGACAGGTTTCGATTATCGTGGCGAACCAACGCCTTATGGCTGGCCATCTGTAACTTCTTATTTCGGAATGATGGATGTCTGCGGTTTCCCAAAAGACAATGTTTTTTATTTAAAATCATGGTGGGGAAAAGAGCCTGTTCTGCATCTATTACCGCATTGGAATTGGACTGGAATGGAAGGTGCAGCAATTGATGTTTGGGCGTATTCTAATTGTGATGAAGTAGAGCTTTTCCTTAACAAAAAGAGTTTAGGAAAAAAGAAAATGGAACAAAACGGCCATTTAGAATGGAAAGTGAATTATGTTGCTGGAACTCTAGAAGCTGTTGGATATAAAAACGGTAAAAAAGTACTTTCAGATGTTAAAAAAACAACGGGCAAACCAGAAAACATCAAATTGTCATTAGATAAAGAAAATGTTTTAAAAGGAAATGTTTCGGTTGTAACGGTTGAAACTACAGATAAAAGTGGCTTGCACGTTCCGACCGCAAATAGCGAAATTATGTTTTCTATAAAGGGAGGAAAAATTTTAGGAGTCGGTAACGGAGATCCAACTTCGCTAGAAAGTGATCAATTTATTGATGATATTGCTTTGGTTGCTATAAGTAATTTTATGGAACAAAAAGAAACAATTGCGACTCTGCCTCAGCAATTACGCAATTATTCAGAAAATGAGTGGACAGAAGCTTTTAAAGACCGTGATTACAAAAAACAAGCGCCATCTTATATTTATAAAGGTGAATTTAATTTAAAGAGCAATTCAGCTTCTAATACAGTGAGCTTCTTTTATAAAAAAATAGGAACGGAAACAGTGGTTTTTATAAATGGAAATAAAGTAGAACCAAGTAAAGAAGATTCACAAAAATATACTTTGAATGCATCTATTTTAAAAGAAGGTAAAAACACGATTCATATTGCGGCAACACCTTTACAGAAAGTAAGGGATTGGGATGTAATGAATACAGATCCAGGAATTATTCAAATTATCACGCCAGCAGAATCTTGGAAAAGAAAGCTTTTTAATGGTTATGTGCAAATCATTATTCAGAAAGATGAAAATGCTAAAGAAGTAGTTTTGTCTGCTTCCTCAAAAGGATTACGTGCTGCCATTTTTAAAAATTAAATTAACCGCAATCCCGATAACTATCGGGATTGCGGTTAAACCTGAAACTTTAAACCTGAAACAAAAAATATTGTTTGATTTTCATAACTTTGCAAAATGAATAATCAGACAGAAACTCAGAATTGCGATTTTACTTCAGATTTAAAAATGAAGGGCTTTAAAGTGTATCCTATAAATGGAGATTTCAGTAAAGTTCCCGTTTACAGCCGAAGAGACTTTTATAAAATCTGCATAAACACTAGCAAAAGTATTATACAATACGCCGATCGCGGAATAGAAACCGACGGAACGATTTTGTTTTTTGGTAATCCGATTATTCCGTATTCATGGGAAACGGTTTCTGAGAAATTTGAAGGTTATGCTTGTGTTTTTACTGAGGAATTTTTTAAAACAAAAGACCGATCAGAAACCCTTCAGGAATCGCCTTTGTTTAAAATAGGAGGAACGCCAATTTTTACTTTAACTCCTGAACAAAAAGTGTTTATCGATTCGTTATTCCAAAAAATGATTCAAGAATACGAAACCGATTATGCTTTCAAAGATGATTTGATGCGCAGTTATGTCAATTTGATTATTCATGAATCGATGAAAATGCAACCTTCAGAGAACTTCTTTAAACATAAAAATGCTTCGTCAAGGATTACTTCGCTGTTTTTAGAATTATTAGAAAGACAATTTCCAATAGAGACCAAAGATCAGCCTTTAGCTTTAAAAACGCCTCAAGATTATGCGCAAAGCCTTTCTGTGCATGTGAATCACTTAAATCGTTCAGTGAAAGAAGTTACAGGAAAACCGACAACGGCACACATTACAGAAAGAGTAATCAATGAAGCGAAAGCTTTATTACAGCATACAGATTGGAGCATTTCGGATATTGGTTATTCGCTTGGATTTGAGTATCCGAGTTATTTCAATAATTATTTTAAAAGACTTACAGGAACGGTTCCAAAATCGCTTCGAATGTAAATTGTTTCAATTTCTTAATTTTTTGTTTGAATATTGTTATTTTGGGATTGCAGTATTGCACTACATTTGCCCTGAAATAAACAACGAACTCTTTGTATCAGTTTTTTAAATGACTAAATAATACTTCACAAAAGCAATGCTCCGCTTTGCATTTAGTTTTAAATTCTGATAATAGAAAAATATAAAATTTTTAAAGTATAAATTAAAATCAAAATCTCCTTCTAAAAAGAGATTCGATGTACTGATTATTTCATTCAAATAAGCTTATAAGAATTTTAAAAATTAATTATTAACCTAAAAACAACGAAATTATGTCGACACATTTCACTGCTGTAATCGAAGAAGGTAAAATTCCAAACACTTATATGACAGGCGAAGTGTCATATAAAAAGCAAACAAGCGAAATTCACCCTGAAAATACTGTAATAAAAGATATTTCTTTTGAACCCGGAGCGAGAAGCAATTGGCACAGTAATGCGAGTTTGCAATTAATCATTGTAACAGATGGAGTTGGCTATTACCAAGAAAGAGGCGGACAAATTAATCTTATCGAAAAAGGAAAAGTAATTACTGTTTTGCCTGGAGTAGAACATTGGTACGGAGCAACACCAAACACCAAATATTCTCATATCACCATTGTGACAGAAGTAGACAAAGGCTCGGGAGTATGGCTGGATAGTGTTACTGACGAAGAGTATTATTCTTTTTAAAGATGCTAAGGCTCTAAGATTCTGAGATTCTAAGTTTTTTACGCAGATCTTACTGATTTATAACAGATTATATTTTTTGATTAGATAAAAATAATCGAAATTTATATAACTGTTTGCAAATCAGTATAAGTCAGCCGGATTTCTATTGCAATTTTAGAACGGTTTTAAACCTGTCCCGATAGCTATCGGGATGAAACAAAAACAAAAAAAAACAATATAATTATGGAAACAAAAAACATTAAAGCCTTTGGTACAGAAGCTGCCGAAGCACCACTAAAAACCTTAGATATTAAAAGAAGAGCTGTACAAGCGCATGATGTAGAAATTGAAATTTTATATTGCGGAATCTGCCACTCAGATTTGCATACCGCTAGAAATGAATGGCATGGAACCATTTATCCGATTGTTCCGGGACATGAGATTGTGGGGCGTGTGACTAAAGTTGGAGATCATGTAAAAGGGTTCAAAGTTGGCGATTTAGCTGGAGTGGGTTGTTTGGTTGATTCTTGCAGAGAATGCGAACATTGCAAAAATGATTTAGAGCAATTCTGCGATGAGGGAAGTACTCAGACCTTTAATTCGCCAGACAAAAACTTAGGAGGACAAACTTATGGAGGTTATTCTCAAAGCATTACAGTAGACGAAAGCTTCGTTTTGCATATTTCAGATAAGTTAGATTTAGCTGCTGTTGCTCCATTATTATGCGCTGGAATTACAACTTATTCGCCATTAAAGCATTGGAAAGTCGGTCCAGGTCAAAAAGTCGGAATTGTAGGTATCGGCGGTCTTGGTCACATGGGAATTAAAATAGCTAAAGCTATGGGCGCTCATGTAGTGGTTTTTACAACATCTTTATCTAAAACAGACGATGCAAAACGTCTTGGAGCAGATGAGGTGGTGTTGTCTACAGACGAAGCGCAAATGGCAGCGCATGCAAGAAGTTTGAATTTTATTTTAGACTGCGTTTCGGCCGAACACAGTATTGATGCATATTTAAATTTACTAAAAGTAGACGGAACATTAACTCTGGTTGGAGCACCAATGGATCCGCTTCCTGTAACTTCTTTCAGCTTGATTTTAGGTAGAAGAAGCTTCTCAGGATCTCTTATTGGAGGAATTGCCGAAACTCAAGAAATGCTTGATTTCTGTGCTGAACATAATATCACATCAGATGTCGAAGTAATCGGTGTAAATGATGTAAACGACGCCTACGAAAGATTACTAAAAGGAGACGTTAAATATCGTTTTGTGATTGATATGGCGTCGCTTAAATAAGATGCTAAGATTCTAAGATACTAAGTTTTTCTTTTGTGCTTAGAATCTTAGCGAATTTAGAAATTAATAAAGCAGAACGTTGAGATTTAGCTCAAAGAAAAGAAAACTTAGAATCTTAGTATCTCAGAACCTTAGAAACTTTAAAAATGCTTACACGTAAACTAGGAAATAGCGGTCTTGAAGTCTCAGCGTTGGGACTTGGCTGCATGGGAATGAGTTTTGGCTATGGGCCTGCTCATGACAAAAAGGAAATGATAAGACTCTTGCGTTCGGCTTACGAAAAAGGAATTACTTTTTTTGATACAGCAGAATGTTACGGACCACATTTGAACGAAGAATTATTGGGAGAGGCTTTGGCGCCTTTTCGTGATAAAATTGTAATTGCAACGAAATTTGGTTTTCTGGAAGGCGATTCTAAAAAAGGATTAGACAGCCGTCCGGAATGGATTAGAAAAAGTATTGAAGGTTCGTTAAAAAGATTAAACACAGATGTAATCGATTTGTATTATCAGCATCGGGTAGATCCGAATGTGCCTATGGAAGACGTTGCAGGAACTATAAAAGATTTAATTCAGGAAGGAAAAGTAAAACACTTTGGACTTTCAGAAGCTGGAGCAGAAAGCATTCGTCGTGCGCATGCGGTTCAGCCAGTAACGGCATTGCAAAGCGAATATTCTCTTTGGTGGAGAACTCCAGAAGAAGAAATTTTTCCTGTTTTAGAAGAATTAGGAATTGGTTTCGTGCCTTTTAGTCCGTTGGGAAGAGGTTTTCTAACAGCTAAAATTGATGAAAACACACAGTTTGACAGCAATGATTTTAGAAATTCATTGCCTCGCTTTACACCAGAAGCTAGAAAAGTAAATCAAGCATTAGTAGATTTATTGGCAAAAATTGCGGCAGAAAAAGGAGCAACAAATGCTCAAATTGCTCTTGCTTGGATTTTAGCCCAAAAACCGTGGATTGCACCAATTCCAGGAACAACAAAACTGCATCGTTTGGAAGAAAATCTAGGCGCAGTAGATCTTAAACTTTCGGTACAAGATTTAGCAGAAATCAACGAAGCCGCTTCAAAAATAGCAATTGAAGGATCAAGATACCCGGAACATTTGCAGAAGATAACGGGTAGATGAGTTTCTAAGATGCTAAGATTCTAAGTTGCTAAGATTTTAGTACAGAGAAAAAAACTCAGAACCTTAATAATTTAGAATCTTAGCATCTAAAAAAGAAGCCCCCTCAAGCAATTCAACTCTTGAAGGGGTTTTTAGCAAAGATTTGAGGTTCTTAGACTCAATAAGCTTAGAATCTCAGAACCTTAGAATCTTAGCATCTTAATTCATTTTATTTTTTATCTAGGTTTTGTTTCAGCATTTTAGCGTGTTCCAAATGTGCTGTTAAACCTGCAATATTATTAGAAGCCCAAGTTTTTACATCTTCGTCAACGGCATCTTTTGTTGCATCTTGAAGTTTTTTGATTGCTTTTTCATGACCATCAATCATCATATCGGCGAATTTTTTGTCAAAATCAACACCCGATTTTTCGTTTAATTTATTGTATTCTTCTTGACCTTCTTCAGTTAAAGAAGTTGGAAGAGTAAAGTTTTTCGCTTTTGCTAAAGCACTCACTTCAGAAGCCGATTTTGTATGCTCATCAACAAGCATTTTACCAAATTTTTTCACTTCAGGATTTGTACTTTTTGTTTGAGCCAGTTTACCAATTTCAATTTCAGCTAAATTAATTTCGGCTTGATCTACTAAAAATTCAGAGTCATCTTCTTTACTGTCAATAGAATCGAATTTTGCTTCGTTTGCATCTTCAGCAACTTCTTTTGGATCTTCTTGTTTGGTTTCGTTTTTACAAGATTGAAGGAATATAATGATAAGTCCTGCTCCTAAAATGGCTTTTCCGGCTAATAATAACTTTTTCATGATTTTAATAGTTTAATGTTATAATGTAAAATTATGAAGTAGTTAAAGGAATGTCTTACAGGATTTTTAAAGATTGTTATAGGATTTGGATGCTTTTTTATAATTAGAAATGTATGTTTGTACATTATTACTGAGCAAATATTCGATAATGAAACAAAAAATTACAATCCTATTTCTTTTAGCAACAGCTTTTGTATCAGCTCAAAATAGTTATAAAGGTTTTATTGATAAATACCCAATCGAGTTTGTAACCGATATCTATTCTGATGGACAAGGAACGGCAATTTATGCTTATTCCAATTATGACACTCCAATTGTCTTAAATGCTAAATTAAATGGCAAAACTTTAGTATTTACAGAAAAAGATAAAAATGATAAAGAAACCGCGAAATTGAGTTTTGAAAATTATAGTTCTGAAAGTGATCAATTAAATGGAATTTGGAAAGATTTAAATTCAGGAAAAGAACTTAAAATCAGTCTGATAAAAGAGTTTGACCTTAATTATAATAATGGAGAAGAATGGACAGAAAGAGAAATTCTACAACCCGTTTCTTTAAAAGACAAATATTTTAAATTGGTTATTTTGAAAGAAAAAGGGGCATCTACGGTTTCTGGAATAAAAATTATTGAAAAAAAGACCGATAAATTAATTCAGAAAATTGACATAGGATCTCCAAATTTGGGATTATTTAATGTGAGTGTTGGAGATTACAATTTTGATGGATTTGAAGAGTTTTCTGTTTTCGAATCTAGTTATGCAGGTCCAAATACTTCAAGAATATATTTTCTGTATAATCCAAAAACAGGAAAATATTTTGAAAGCGGTTTTAGCGGAACTTCTTTAGAATTTGACAACAAAACAAAAAGAATTTACGAGCATAATCAGTGTTGCGCTGGAAGAAGCGTAGAAAGAACTGAATATAAAGTGGTCAATAATAAAATGGTTTTGATTAAAAAGACCTGTTTGGAATATGATGATAAAACACAGGATTACAAAAAGATTAAATGTGATTAATTAAGCAAAATAACAAAATCCCAACTCTAAAAGAGTTGGTTTTTTTTTTGCATTTAACATTTCACATTTTACAGAAAACACAAATTTATATTTCCACTTTCACAATTCCCATCCTACAAAAATGAAATTTCCAGCAAAAATTCTATAACAGAAAATACTGGCTTAATGATGAATTTTGGTATAACAGATTTCGACATAAAGAATGTCAAAATGTTAACCGTAAAAATTAAAGTCATGCCAGATCCAAGAATTAAGAATGAAGAGCAGTATGAAGCATTGGTGAAAAAAGGATACAGTAAAGAAAAATCGGCTCGTATCGCTAATACGCCAAACGCAGGAAAGAAAGGCGGAAAAGCAAAGCCTTATGATGAATGGACCAAAGAAGAACTTCTAAAACAAGCCAGTAAAGTAGGCATAAAGGGAAGATCTTATATGAACAAAAAAGACTTAATCGAGTCTTTAAGAAATAATTAAAATTAATTCAAAACTATTATGTGATAAAAATTATAATATCATGAATGCAGTGAGAAAAGAACTTTTAATGGATCAATTGATAAAAACGCCACATCTAGTAATTGAAAAACTAGACTTAGAATATATTAATGATCATCAGTTGACTATTGTTCGCTGCCGCGAAGGAGAAAATTTCGTTTATAAAAAAAACGGAAAGAATGTAAAAAGTAAACATGAAATTAAGCGCATTAATAGTTTGGTGCTTCCGCCAGCATGGGAAAATGTTCGCATTACTGATGTTACGAACGGACATCTGCAAGCGGTAGGAACCGATCTTAAAAATAGAAAGCAATATCGTTATCATCCGAGATGGAATTTGATTCGAAACCAAACCAAGTTTTATAAAATTGCAGAATTTGGCGCCAAACTTCCAGCCATAAGGAAACAAGTCGATCTTGATTTGGAGAAGAAAGAATGGTCTAAGGAAAAAGTGACCGCTTTGGTAATCAGACTGATGGAAGAAACGCATATTCGAATCGGAAATGAAAAATACGCAAAAGATAACAAATCGTATGGACTTTCGACTTTAAGAAAACGCCACATCAATATCAATAGAAATTCGCTTCGGTTTGAATTTATTGGTAAGAAAGGAAAACAGCATACCATTACAACCCGGAACAAACAATTGGTAAAATTAGTAAGCCGATGCGAAGAAATTCCAGGTTATGAGGTTTTTAAATATTACGATAAAAACGGCGAAAGAAAGGTTTTAGATAGTCATGCTGTAAATGAATATCTGCACAATATTTCGGGAGAATATTTTAGTGCAAAAGATTTCAGAACTTGGGCTGCTTCTATCATTTTCTTTGAAAGTTTAATGGAAATGGGAGTTACTTCAGACGAGAAAGAGATCAAACAGAATATTATCACAGCTTTTGATCTCACGGCCGAAGCGCTTGGAAATACTAGAAAAGTCTGCAAAGATTATTATGTTCATCCGCTTTTAATTTCTACTTACGAAGACGGTTCTATTCAGCAATATTTTGATTTGGCAAAGAAAAGCCGAAGCACTCGAAAATATTTTACAAAATCAGAAATAGCATTTTCTGAATTGATTCAGAATTACGAAATCAATTTAGAAACGCCTTGTTCCTAAAGAGTTACTGCATCTCTCCAAAAGCTTAAAAAGTTTGCAATACAAACAAAATCATTATTAACTAAAAAACTATTATTATGTTACGTTGGACAGTCACTTTTATTATTCTAGCCATAGTGGCGGGAATATTTGGTTTCGGTGGAATTGCTGCCGGAGCTGCTAGTATAGCTAAAATTTTATTCTTTATATTTTTAGTTCTATTCGTTATTTCATTAATCAGCGGAAGATCTACAAGGGTATAAAATATCAGTAAATAAAAACAAATTTAAAACGGCACATTGACTTTTATAATGTGTCGTTTTGTGGTTTCTGTAATAATTATAAAACCACGAAAGACGATAATCCAGTACTGAAAATTATTGGAGATTAAGTAGTTAAATTTTAGACTCAAAAAAACCGTCTCGTTATTTAACGAGACGGTTTTTATTTTTTACTGATAAGAAAATATTAAAATCGACGTGGATCATTTTCTGGATAACTTTCGTCATCATTGTCTTCTTGCACATCGTCTTCAATGTAGTCCGTATCATTGTTGTCAATATCTTCTTCTATGAAATCGTCGTCATCCTCATCTTCATCTTCATCGTCAATGTCTTCCAGGACATCTTCGGTTTCATTAAAGTCAAATTCGTCTTCTTTTAGATCTGAGGGATTGTCAAATTCGTCATTTTCTTCAATATAATTATCATCTTCCAGTTCGACTTCATATATTTCATCGTTGTTGTTTTCTAAGTCTCTGTCGTTATGAAAATCATCATTAAGATCATCTAAATCGTCATCGCTTACAAAATCTTCCTGATCAGGATTTGGCCTATTCGGATTATAGCCATTTCGAACCATATAGCCTCTTTCGGCAATTTCTCTATTATCATTATCTGTTTGTCTTCCATCATCTTTTAAGTCTTCTCCTAAATTTCGATCATCAGAAAAATGATTTTTTAAATCTGTGTTATAGCTGTTTTTTTTATTGATAGTATTCATGATATCTTGTTTTTTATGATTAATAATTACAAAGCTAGCGTGAAGATTTAAGGAATTACTTATAAGATTTCTAAGTGTAATTGTATAATTAACAGATGTTTAGAATAGAATTTAAAGTTGAAATCATATAACCCCTCTGGCAGTACACGCAGTAATTTTATCATCATATTAATCATAAAAATTATTACCATGAAAACGACAGATAGTAAAAATGCAACTACTGCAAAAGAAACTAAAAAAGAGACCACGCCAAGAGGAGTTACTAAACCAAAATCGAGTGCAGCTTCAGGATTAACTGAATTATTTGAAGAAGGACTAAAAGATATTTACTGGGCAGAAAAAGCTTTGACAAAAGCATTGCCAGTAATGGTAAAGAATGCTTCTTCTGTAGAATTGAAAGATGCGATTGACAATCATTTAACAGAAACAGAAGAACAGATTGTCCGTTTAGAAGAAGTATTTAAAATTATTGGTAAAAAGGCAAGTGCAAAAAAATGCGATGCTATGGAAGGTTTAATCGAGGAAGCTAAGGGAATGCTGGAAGAAACCGAGTTTGGAGTAGTGCGTGATGCTGGAATTATTGCTGCAAGCCAAAAAATAGAACATTACGAAATTGCTACTTACGGTACTTTAAGACAATTTGCAGAAACTCTAGGTATTGCTGAAGCAGCCACTTTGCTAGAGCAAACACTTGATGAAGAAAAAGGTGCTGATAAAACACTTACAGAAGTTGCTGTAAATGCAGTGAATCTCGAAGCCGCCGAAATTGAATAAGGCGGCGATAAATAAAATAAAAGTGCAGTTCTTAAGCTGCACTTTTTAGTTAAATAAAAAATTGAATATATGCCCGAAGGTCCATCTATAGTAATCTTAAAAGAAGAAGTACAGCAATTTGCAGGACAGAAAATAATTTCTGTATCTGGAAACTCACATATTGATATTGCTCGGCTACAAGACAAAACTATTCTTGCTTTTAAAACTTGGGGAAAGCATTTTTTAATCTGTTTTAATTCATTTACAGTAAAAATTCACATGCTGATGTTTGGAACGTATCGAGTAAATGAACGCAAAGCTTCAAAACCCAGATTGAGCTTAGTTTTTGAGAATGGCGAAATAAATTTCTACACCTGCTCGGTTAAAATCCTAGAAGGCGATATCAATTCTCATTATGATTGGAGTGTTGATGTGATGAATGAAGATTGGAATCCGAAGAAAGCGCAGATGAGTATTGAAAAAATGCCCGAAAAAATGATTTGTGATGTTATTTTAGATCAAGATATTTTCTCTGGAGTTGGTAATATTATCAAAAATGAAGTTTTGTATCGTTGCTATGTTCATCCAGAATCAATTGTAGAAAAAATTCCGCCTCATACCATTAGCCAGCTTATTGCTGAATGCTCGACTTACAGCTTCGAATTTTTATATTGGAAAAAGAAATTTGAGCTCAAAAAACATTGGGAAGCGTATACCAAAAGTGTGTGTTTGAGATGTAATCTTCCGTTTCAGAAAAAACAGACGGGACAACGAAAACGCAGAAGTTTTTTCTGCACTAACTGCCAACAATTATATATATGAAGAACCAAGTAACAATAGGCTGCTCTAGCTTTTACAACAGTTTTTGGAAGACTGTTTTTTATCCTCAAAATCTTCCTTCCAAGAAGTGGTTTGAATTTTATTGCCATCATTTTGACACGTATGAGTTTAACGGCAGTTTTTATAAATTTCCAACTGTTCGTATTTTTCAAAATTGGTACAACAAAACGCCAGAATCTTTTTTGTTTTCGGTAAAAGTGCCAAAGGAGATTACGCATATTAAAAAGCTAATAGATTGCGAAAGCCGTTTGAATGAGTTTTATAAAATTTGTAAAGAAGGAATGAAAGACAAACTCGCCGCTATTTTGTTTCAATTTCCGCCAAGTTATGCTTTCAGCAGAGAGAAACTAGATGCTATAATTGGAATTCTCGATCATGATTTTAAAAATGTGGTAGAATTTCGTCATAAGAGCTGGTGGAATGATGAGGTTTGGAATGCTTTTAAAGAAAATAATATTACTTTTTGCAGTGTAAGTTATCCCAATCTTCCCCAAACTATTTTTAAAGATTTTCCAATACTTTATATGCGCTTTCATGGAGTTCCAAAATTATTTCATTCTAGTTATTCTACCGAAGAATTAAAACATGTAAACCAGCAGATTCATTCCAAAAAAGGATTTGTTTATTTCAATAATACTGCAAGCGAAGCAGGGATTCTGAATGCTTTAGAATTAAAAAGGATGACTGTTTGATTTTTTTAGCGCGGAGAACGCTAAGATTTTTTATTTTGAGCGTTTAATGCAGATTAAAAAGAGATCGCAAAGCTTTTTGCTTGTGGTTAATTTTTGTTTCTCGCAGATTTTGCAGATCTAAACAGATTTTTTTAATCTGCAGAATGCTTTTCTCATGGTAAATCTGCATGATCTGTAAAATCTGCGAGAAACAAAATTGTACATATTTCTAAAAAAAATAACCGCAAAGAACATAAGAATAAATGCTCTTTGCAGTTAAAAAAAACTACAATTTCAAACTTCCTTCAATTCCGTCATCCATCGTTTTTCCTGTAATAAAAGCAGCTGTCATTTTTGCAATGGCAACCATTTTTCCGTTTTTATTATTCCAATAATATCCATCTTCTGGAACTACCTTAATGACACTTAAATTTGGGTCATCTATTCCGCCTGGCATCCATATTTTTACTACCGGATCCCATAATTTCTCTATAGTTTCTCTGTCGTACGAAATGCTGGCAGTTCCATGAAGCGTTAGAAACTTATCATGCGGTTCTGCAAAGAAAATCTCAACCATTGGATTTAAGGTTATTTCTGCATTCTGACCGCTGTTTCGATCCGATAAAAACCAAAGGTTTCCCAAATCGTCAATTTTCTGAACAGACATTGGTCGAGACTGCAATCTGTATTCGTTATATGTACAAAACATGCAAGTTTTAATATGCGCAGCAAGATCTTTTATTTTGTCTACTGCAAATTCATCTGTAAGGTCTTTATGATCGCCCATAACATTATATTTTTAAAGTTTTTATATTTAATTATTTGACAAACAAATAGATATTGTCTGATAAAATTCTAAAAGTAAAGTTGGCGCTTTTTGGACTTTTTTGGATTATATAATTAAGCTTATAAATTATGAGATTTCAATTCAGTTTTTTGTAAGAAATTAACTCTAAAGCTGATTTGTTACATAAAATTGCATTATATTTGAAAGATTAAAATTTCTAAGCCTAAAATACCATGACAGATTTTACTATATTCTATACTGATGACGACGAAGATGATTTATGTATTTTTGCAGATGCCGTAGAATCTATTCCTCATAATATTAAGTTACAAACCTACTCTGGAGGGCAAAATTTCTTGAACGCAATTTCTGATCCTTCTGTTGTTCCTTCTGTTGTTTTCTTGGATTTGAATATGCCAGGAAAAAACGGGTTTGATGTTTTAGAAGAACTTCGAAAATCTGATGATAAAAAAGATATCCCTGTTGTAATTTATTCAACATCAAGTGAACCGGGCAATATTGAAAGATGTCTTAATCTTGGAGCCAACTGTTTTATTACCAAACCAGTTTTAATGAGTGATATCATAAAAGCTATAGAACACGCCATGCAGATTGACTGGAAAAAATTTATTCCCAACCAATCCAATTTTGTGTTTAAATATTGATTTCAGATAAATCGGGAATATAGATATTAAAAACAGAACCTTTTCCTTTTTCGCTCGAAACGGTGATAAATCCTTTGTGGTTTTCTACGATTTTTTTCACAATGGCAAGACCAATTCCTGTTCCTTTGTATTCGCTTTCAGTATTTAGACGCTGGAAAACTTCAAATATTTTTTCTTTATAAATAAGTTCAAACCCAATTCCGTTGTCTGAAACTTGGAGATGATGGTACGCTTTAAATTCAGCATTTGGAAGCAATTTTCCATCCACTTTTGTAACAGATATTTTTACTTTTGGAGGAATGCCAGGATGTGAAAACTTTAAGGCATTTTCTATCAAATTATGAAGCAGCTGTCTAAATTGAAATTGTATAAGAGTAGCTTCTCCCAAATCATGGTATTCTACAATGGCATTTTTTTCTTCAATTCGATCCGAAAAATCGCTTATAACTTCTTCTGCAATTTCATCAATTTTAACCTTAGTAAAAACACGATCGGCAGAATTGGTGCGAGAATAGGTGAGAAGATCCTGTATGAGATTTTGCATTTTTTTTGCCGAAAACTCTATTCTTGCCAAATAGGTTTTGGCATTCGCAGAAATATTCTGTTCATCCAAATCGGCTAGTCGGCTTGCAAAAGTCTGAATTTTACGCAAAGGTTCCTGAAGATCATGACTTGATATATAAGCAAATGACTGCAGTTCTATATTCATGTTGACAAGATCTCTATTTTTGAGTTCCAGTTGTGTTGTGCGTTCCATAATCTGTTGTTCCAGCTGATTGGTAAAGTTTTTTTGTTCTTCTATGTCAGTACTAGTACCCACCCACATTTGCACTTTTCCAGATTCGTCCAATTGAGCAATTGCACGACTGAGCTGCCATCTATATTCGCCATCATAGCGCTGAAAACGATGAATAAAAAGAAAATCATGTCCCGTTTTGATAGATTCCATCCATAGCTTCACATTTTCTTCGCGGTCGTCAGGATGAACAATCTGAAGCCAGCCATTTTTTTCAATTTCTTCTTTTGATAGTCCAGAATAATTATAAAAGGTTTCATTAAAATAATTTAGATTGCCCAAAGTGTCACTGGTCCAAATGAGTTGAGGCATAGAATCGGCAAGAAGTCTAAATTTTTTCTCGCTTTTAATTAGCACATGCTGCATATTTTTTTCTACGGTAAAATCCATTACAGTTCCAATCATCTTTGACGGATTATTATTTTCATCAAAAAAGATTTTGCCATGCATTTTAATCCATCCTATCGAATTGTCGACTTTTAAAATGCGGGCTTCATATTTGTAAATGCCTTCCTTTAGCGCTTTTGCAAAAGCTTCTTTGACAATATGTTCATCTTTAGGAAGAATACGGCTTCGAACATCTTCATGTACTATTTTAGTGCCTTTTTCAAATCCGAAGATATCTAGAATGTTATCGCTATAAATTAATTTTTTGGTTTGAAGATTTAAATCCCAAGTAGCAATTTGTCCAATTTCAGCTGCTAAACGTGCTCTTTCTTCTGTAGTTTCTACTTTTTTTCTAGCTTTCACTTTGGAGGTTACATCATAAACGGTGCACATAATTCCTGAAGCTTTTCCGTTTTTTTCGTATAATGTTGTATATTGATAATCAAGGTAGAATTTTTTAAGCTTTCCCTTAATATTAACATAAGCGATGGCTTCGTTTTCACGAATTTTTTTTCCATTCACCAAAACTTCATGCAATAATTCAGGATATTTCTGATTGCGCAATTCTGGAAAAACTTCCAACAAAGGCTTGCCTATAAAATCTTTTTCCTCTTTTTGCCAAATATCACGCATCATGGCATTATTGGCCATTTCGATTACATAATCTTTTCCTCTAAAAATGGCCATTGCAATAGGAGATTCCATTACAATACTGCGAAAAGCAATCTCGTTTTCGGTAAGCAAATGTCTTCCTTTTACTTCTGCTGTTACTTCATAGGCAACGACTATAACTCCTGTGATTCTATCATTTTCTTCTTTTAAAGGATATAGGACGAGATTAAAATAGGCTAATTCTTGCTGGTTGTAACGATTTAGAGTCAAGGCAAATTCGTCCTGAAAATAAGGAACACCAGTTTCAAATACATTTTTTAATAAAGGATAAATGGCTTCTTTGATTTCAGGAAGCGAATCAAAAATAGTTTTATTTAAAATGTCGCTTTCTTTTTTATCTACAATATTAAGACAAGTTGTGTTGGCCAATTCGGTAATAAAATCTGGTCCTTTTAGAATGCAGATTCCAAGAGGCAGCTGTTTGACTGTATTTCTAAAGCGTCTTTCGCTTTCTTCTAGATTTTTGCGCGTAAGCACTTGATCGGTAGTTTCATTGCAAATTACCAAAACACCATTTGTATTTCCGTTTTCATCATTTACGGGACTATAGCTAAAAGTCCAGTAAACATCTTCCATTTTGCCATTTCTGTAAATTGGCAGCAACTGGTCTTCATGCCATGTTGCTTCTCCTTTATCCAACACCTGATCTATCAAAGGTTTTATAAAATCCCAGATTTCAGGCCAGTATTCAGCACCCTTTTCACCAAGAATATAAGGATGTTTGCCATCGTTTCCCAAGCTTGGGCGATAAGCATCATTATAAAAGCATATATGGTCCGGTCCCCAAAACAGAAACATGGGGAATTTGGAGTTTAAAAGAATTCCTAAAGTAGTGCGCAGACTCTGTGGCCATAATTCTATTGGTCCAACAGCCGTTTTGCTCCAATCTTTAGCACGGGTTAGTTGTCCCATTTCTCCTCCATTAGCCAGAAAAGAATAGTTTTTATTCATTTAAAGGTTGTATTTATTGGTCTCAAAATCAGCTAATTTTTCAATATTTTCTAGTGATTCAAATTAGCCTTAGCTAAAATTAAGAAAAAATAAATATTCATTTGAAGGCGATTTTTGAATGAGGCAACATTAAAATCAATTGAGTTAATTTTATCTTGTTTCTATACGGAAATTTGATAAACAGATAAAGTTAAAAGATATGAAACGAGAAGATTCAAAACATGAAACCGACAATATAAAGAGATATCAGGATGAAGGTTATACTGCCAGCTATCTATTCGAAAATGATCGTTTAATAGACGCAGAAACTAAAGAATCTTATAAACCTGAAGATATATTTATTGTAGCACACCATCGATATGAAGGAATGAGCGATCCTGATGATATGTCGATTTTGTATGTTATAGAAACAAAAGATAAAAGAAAGGGAACGCATTTGTTAGGATATGGTCCAATGGCCGATTTAGAAGAAGCCGAATTTTTTAAAGATATTCCGAAAGCCAATTATTCTAAAAATGCAGACATAAACGAACTAACATAAAAGGATAAAAATAGATTGGTATTTTTATTTTGCTGATGAGCAGTTGTTTCAAATTTATTTGAGGCAGCTGCTTTTTTTTTTAGGTGCTAAGATACTAAGTTGCTGAGATGCTAAGTTTTTTTCTCACTGTTTTTTGAAATCTTAGAAACTCAGCAACTTAGTATCTCAGCAACTTTAAATAAAAATTATGAAATATCTCTACAAAATTCTATAAAGATTTGACCGACAATATGAACGAAATTTGGATTATAGAAATGAAGTAAAAACCAAAGTTAGTTTTTGTACGTAAATAATTACTAACTGATTCATTAAACCAAAACAACCATATAATGAAAAAACTTTACATAAATACTGGAAGCTTTGATGCTGTTTTTAATAATTTAAAAGAAAGTTTTGGCGGAAACTTAAAAGTGAACGTCAATAAAGTGAATGTCAATGAATACAAATTGACAATTAAATCAAAATGGGCAAAAGGGAGTATTTCTGGCGTTCGTTTTGAAAAAGAGATGTCATATCTAAGTTTTGATTTAACTTTCAATCAAGAGGTTAGTTTAAGTATTGAATCTAATCCGTTTTCACCTGTATTTTTTGCGTATTGCGAGAATGGAAATGTTTTGCATAGCTTTGGTGCCAATGGCGCGACTAATTGTCTTAAAAAACAGCAATCAGGTATTTTGAGTAATTCTTCTACGATTAATAGTGTATTGTATTTTCAAAGTCATCAGCAGATTCAATTTTCAATAATCGGGATGCCAACAACAATCGAAAATCAAGAAATTGACTTTGTTTCGAAAGTAAAAAAAATATTTACAAGCAATTCTGGAAATTACATTTACATAGGAGATAAAAATCACAAAATCGAAGAGAAATTTCAGAAACTTAAAATACTTCCAAACCAAGGAGCACTTCGTTATGTGTTAATGAAAAGCATTTTGCGAGAAATATTGGAACTAGAGATAGCGCAGCATAGTTATAATTATCTGACGCCATTTGTGCCAATTTTAAACTTTGCTGTTAAACAGTTGAGTGAAATTAAGAAACTATCAGATATAGGTTTCGGGCACATTATAGCACCAGCTCTATATCTTAAAAGGAATTTGCAAGCACGAACACTAAAAGGAAAATTATTAGAATTAGAACCATACAATCAAAAATTAGCTAGCTAGTAAGCATTATTATAACCTTCACTTTCAAAAAAACAGCTTTGATCGAGCTGTTTTTTTCTTTTTATAACTTACTCTTTTTCAAAATAAAGAATAAAATAAACCATTATAAGATTTAAAATCAGAGATATGCTGTTGGTGATAATTATAGGAAGATCGTTTTTTAGAATGCCATAAACCACCCAAATCGCAATTCCGAAAGTAAGCGTACCAAACATTTTAAGCGAAATCTGCTTTACTTTTTTGGTTTTCCAAACCTTCAGAATTTGCGGAATTGTGGATATCGTAACACACGCTCCAGCAAAAAGTCCTATGATGTCTATGTAATTCATTTTTTCATTTTTTCATTTTTTTAGTTCCACAGGTACAAAGGCGCAAAGGCACAAAGTTTCATGTGTAATTTATCTTTGGTTTGAATGACAAACCAGATGGAAAATATACTCAAAGTGAAAAAAACTTTGAACCTTTGCGACTTAGCCACTTTGAACCTTTAAAAAATCAACCTACCAATTCCCCGCCATTAATATGAATAAACTGCCCTGTAATATAACTGCTGTCTTGAGAAGCCAAAAACACATAAGCAGGCGCTACTTCTGACGGCTGTCCAGCTCTTTCCATCGGATTGTCTTTTCCGAAATCAGATAATTTGTCAAAACTAGCTACAATCAGAGGTGTCCAAATAGGTCCAGGCGCAACGCCATTTACACGAATTTTCTTTTTGGCCAGCATAGTCGAAAGAGAACGCGTAAAACTTACAATCGCGCCTTTTGTACTGGCATAATCTGCTAAGTGTTCGCTTCCGCGAAAAGCTGTTACAGAAGTGGTATTGATAATTGTGTCGCCTTCTTCTAGAAATGAAAGTGCCGCTTTGGTAATATAAAAAAAAGGATAAATATTGGTTTCAAAGGTTTTATGAAGCTGATTAACAGTTATTTTTTCTAACTCGTTTTGCGGAAACTGAGTCGCTGCATTGTTTACAATGATATTGAGACTTTTAAAAGTGGTGTGACATTTTTTAATAGCACTTTTACAAAACTTTTCATCTCTAAGATCGCCGCTTATCAAGAGACATTGCTGACCTTCCTTTTCGACCAAGACTTTTGTTTCGAGTGCATCTTTATCTTCTTTCAAATAAACAATTGCAATATTGGCGCCTTCGCGTGCAAAATGTATGGCAACACTTCGGCCGATTCCGCTGTCGCCTCCTGTAATAAAAGCTGTTTTGCCTAGCAATTTACCGCTGCCAACATAATTTTCTCTAATAATCTCAGGTTCCGGATTCATCATATGTTCGTTTCCGGGAAGATTCTGTTTCTGTTCGGGAAATGTTTGTTTCTTTTTCATGATCTCAATCTTTTTAGGCTTTGTATGTTATTTAAAATTACTTGATAACTAAAAATAGCTTTGTCTTAAAAGAAATTTTGTTTAGCTCAATCAAAGCAAAATGGTAAATCATGTATGAAAATACACCTGTTCTTGTAAAATGTTAAAATAATAATGAATTTCTAATAGGTTAGCAATCACGTAGTAGATTTAAAAGGATTGTAAAAGATGGGAATTTTGTAACTATTTTCAATTTAAATAAAAAACCTGCCCGTTATTTTTTTTATACATTTGAGAATTTCCACATCATTTTTTAAGAAATGATTTTACAATTTGTTTAAAAAATAAGAAAATTTTTATAATATTTTAAAATTAAGTATTTTGATTTACAACCGATTTAGCTTTCCATCATGGTATTAATTGTAGACGATATAAGGGCAAATATTATCGCCCTAAAAAAAACATTAGAGCTGCATAATATCGATGTTGATAGTGCCGAATCTGGAGAAGAAGCTCTTAAAAAAATTCTTAAGACAGATTACTGCCTGATTATTATGGATGTTCAAATGCCCGGACTTGACGGCTTTGAAGTGGTAAAAATCCTTTCAGGAAATCAGCGTACAAAAGATATTCCTGTTATTTTCCTCTCGGCCCTTAATACTGAGAAAAAATACATCTTTAAAGGATACGAAACAGGAGCTGTTGAATACATTACAAAACCTGTAGATAGCGATTTACTCATTCTTAAAGTAAAGACCTTCCTTAAAATCTACGAACAGCAAAACGAATTGAAAGCGATGAAAGACCTGCTTTCTAAAGAAATCAAGATTAGAAAAGAGGCGCAGGATAATCTGGAAATCAAAATTGCAGAAAGAACCAAAGAACTGGTTCAGAAAAATGAAGAATTAGAACTCCGAAATCATGAACTGCAGCAGTTTTCTTGGGTTGTTTCCCACGATTTGAATGAGCCTATCCGTAAAATCCAAATTTTCATTAAAATTATAAAAGACCTTTACTTAAAAGCAGACGACAAAGCAGTAGATTATGTAGACCGAACCATAAAATCGGCAGAGAGAATGCAGACTTTAATTACTGATCTTTTGGCCTATTCCAGACTTTCGGCGCAGGTAAAACCTGAAAAAACAGATTTAAATGTGGTTTTACAAGAAGTGCTTGGAGATTTTGATTACCTGATTGAACGCAAAAATGCTGTAATAAAAACCAACGAACTTCCAACGATTGATAGTATTCCGAGTCAGATGCGCCAGGTTTTTCAAAATTTGATTGGTAATGCTTTGAAATTTTCTGGAAATGAAGAAAAACCGATAATAGAGATTACTTCTGAAACCATTTTAGAGAAAACAATCGAAAGTCCGACTTCTCCAGAAGGAAAATTTTGCAGAATTACAGTAAAAGATAACGGAATTGGTTTTGATGAAATTTACCTTGACCGTATTTTTATTATCTTTCAAAGCTTAAATGACCGCCAAACCTATGAAGGAACTGGAATCGGATTGGCAATTGCAAAGAAAATCATAGAAAAACATAACGGATTAATCACGGCTAAAAGCAAACAGGGAGAAGGTGCAAGTTTTATCATTGTACTTCCTTTAAAATACGAATAAAATAACTTAGAAATATATGAATGGTAATTTTAAAAGAAACTTATTAATTAGTTCACTGGTTTCACTTCTTGTGCTTACTATTAGTTCTGTAGCTTCATTTATTAGTATCAAAAGTTTATTAAACAGTAACTTTTGGGTCAATCATACCCAAGATGTAATTTATAACCTAAATGAAGGTTCGTCGATTATAACAGAAGCTCAAACTAGCATGAGAGGGTATCTACTTACAGGAGACGAGCAGTTTGTAGATCGTTTTAATGACTCTGAATCCAAATCAAATAGTTATTTTGAAAAATTAGATAAATTGACGTCTGATAATCCTTCACAGCAAAAGCTGCTCGAAGAATTAAATACAAAACGTTCAGGTTTCTTTAAATATTTAAACAATCAGATTGTAAAAAAACGTTTAAGCAAGCAGACGTTGATTTTTGATCTGAATGAGGGAAGAAATATGATGAACGAGATAAGAGCGATCATCAAGAAAATTGAAAATACAGAACAAAATCTTTTGCAAGAACGTAACTCAAATTCAGAACGTTACGGAACTTACAGCTTGATTTTGATTGTTATTGCTTTTGTTATTGCCGTTCTTATTTCTATTGTTTTCATGATTAGAATTCTGAAAGATTATAACGAAAGATCTCTATTACAGCAGGAATTGATCAATAAAGATAAAGAAACTGCGGAAAGGCTTGAAGTCATTGGAGGAATTGCGTCTCAGATTTCGAGAGGAAATTATGATGTTCAGATTGATGATAGAAAAGCCGATACGCTTGGTGCTCTCGGAACATCTATTCACGAAATGAAAGATTCGTTGAAAAATTCTTTCGAGTTATTATCTCAAAAAGAATGGCTTCAGTCGGGAGTTGCAGCTTTAAATGATAAAATGCTGGGCGAAAAAACCATTCAGAAATTATCTAAAGACGTTATCGAATTTTTATGCCAATATACCAATAGTAGCGCTGGGGTTCTGTATGTTGTTGATGGAGAAGAAATGGCAATTTCTGGAGGCTACAGTTATATACCAAGTAAAAATAGAGAACGCATTAAAAAAGGTGAAGGGCTTATTGGGCAAGCAATTGTTTCGGGTAAAATGCTCGAATTGAAATCACTTTCGCCAGATAATATTCAAATCAATTATGCCTTAGGAGAAATTAAGCCAACTCATATTGTGGCGCTTCCGCTAATGGATTTCAAAGTAGAAGGTGCAGTTGAATTGGCGAGTATTTATGGTTTTTCTGTGCTGCAGTTAGAGTTTTTAAATATGGTTGCCAATAATATCGGAATTGCTTTGAAAGCAACGCAAAACCGTAAAAGAGTAATGGAACTTCTTGAAGAAACTAAATCTCAAGCAGAAGAATTGCAAATTCAGCATAGCGAATTGGAAGCCATAAACGCAGAGTTGGAAGCGCAGACCGAAAAATTGCAGGCTTCGGAGGAAGAACTTCGCGTACAACAAGAGGAATTGGAACAAACCAACGAAGAATTATCAGAAAGAAGTGTTTTATTAGAAGAGAAAAATACAGAAATTCAAAAGAAATCTGAAGCTTTAGAGCTGACAACTCGCTACAAATCTGAGTTTTTGGCAAATATGTCTCATGAGTTGAGAACACCGCTGAATTCGATTTTATTGTTGAGCCGTTTATTGTCTGAGAATAATAACAAAACGATGAACAATGAAGAAATTGAATTTGCAAAAGTAATTCAGAGTTCAGGAAACAGTTTGCTTGGATTAATAGATGAAATTCTGGATTTATCTAAGATTGAAGCTGGTAAAATGGATCTGGAATTTTTGGACGTTTCTACTAAAGAAATTACAGATAACCTTCATAATTTGTTCTATATGGTGGCAAAAGAGAAGGGAATTAATTTTGAAATTATTGCCAAAGAAGCGCCGATTGTTATTAAAACAGATAAAATGCGTTTGGAGCAAATTCTGAAAAACCTGATTTCAAATGCCATTAAATTTACCGAAAAAGGAACTGTTTCTCTTGAAATTAAGGTAGATACAGACGATGATAAAATAATCTGCTTTATTGTAAAAGATACCGGAATCGGAATTCCGTTAGAAAAACAGCCTTTAATTTTTGAAGCTTTCCAACAAGCTGATGGTTCAACAAAACGTAAATATGGCGGAACTGGTTTAGGATTATCAATTAGTCGTGAATTGGCTAAATTATTAAGAGGAGAAATCATCCTGAATAGTAAAGTCAACGAAGGAAGTACATTTACATTATGCCTTCCAGTTTTTGGATTTGCAATCAATAAAGTTTCGGTTAATAAAATTCCGCATGCAGAAGAAGTTGAAGAAACCACCGAAAGCGAAGAGGTAAAACCAAAATATATTAGCGAAGTTGTACCAGAAGAAATTGAAGACGACAGAGATTCAATCGTAGAAGGAGATAAAGTGATTCTGATTGTAGAAGACGATATCAGTTTTGCCAAATCGTTACTAGCTTTTACTCAGAAAAAAGGTTACAAGGGAGTGGTTGCCGTGAGAGGAGATTATGCGTTGAACTTTGCTTTAATCTATAAACCAATCGGAATTCTATTGGATATTGAACTTCCAATTAAGAGTGGTTGGGAAGTTTTGGAAGAATTGAAAAATCATTCTCAAACCAAACATATTTCGGTGCATATTATGTCATCGCACAAATTAAAGCAAGAGAGTTTATTGAAAGGAGCTGTAGATTTCTTAGACAAACCAGTTGCTTTTGATAAAATTCCTGAGGTTTTTATGCGTATCGAACATATTATCAATAAAGAATCTCAAAAGGTTTTAATTATCGAAGATAACCCAAAACATGCAAAGGCATTGGCTTATTTCTTAGAAACTTATAATATCAATTCTGAAATTAAAAGTGAAGTTTCGGCAGGTTTATCGGCGTTAAGCAAAGAAGAAGTAGACTGCGTGATTCTGGATATGGGAATTCCAGATAAGCAAGCTTATGAGATTCTGGATGGCGTGAAGAAAAGTCCAGGATTAGAGAATCTGCCAGTAATTGTTTTTACAGGAAAAAGTTTGTCGATAAAAGAAGAATTAAAGATCAGAAAATATGCTGACTCTATAATTGTAAAAACGGCACATTCATACCAAAGAATGCTTGATGAGGTTTCGCTTTTCCTTCATTTAGTTGAAGAAAAGAAAGATGGAAATAGTCAAAAAGAGAACCATAAGAAACTGAATTCGCTAAACAACATTCTGTTTGAGAAAAAAGTATTGATTGTAGATGATGATGTGCGAAATATATATTCGCTTTCAAAAGCTCTAGAAGCATTTAAAATGAATGTAATTACGGCTTTTGACGGAAAAGAAGCCATCAAAATTTTGGATGAAAATCCAGACACAGATGTTGTATTGTTAGACATGATGATGCCAAATATGGACGGCTATGAAACAGCGGAAAAGATAAGAAGCAATCCTAAATTTCTTAACTTAGCAGTAATAGCAGTAACGGCCAAAGCAATGACCGGTGATAGAGAAAAATGTATTAAGGCTGGAGCCTCAGATTATATTACAAAACCTGTAGATGTTGACCAGCTGTTATCATTGCTGCGAGTATGGCTTTATGATAAAATCTAATCTTTAAAATGCTTTAAATGGGAAAAAAACGTGTGTTGATTGTAGATGATGATTCAAGGAATATTTTTGCTATGGTAAATACCTTAAAAGCAAAATCTTATGAATGTGTATCTTGTCTAAGTGCCGAAGAAGCTTTAAAAATATTAAAAGAAGACTCATCGATAGATGTCGTTTTGATAGATATGATGATGCCTGAAATGGATGGTTATGAAGCAATTCCGCTTATAAAAGCAATTCCATCACAAGAATCTACATTGGTGGTTGCCGTAACAGCACAGGCAATGGCAGGAGATAAAGAAAAATGTTTACAAGCTGGAGCAGATGCCTACATCTCAAAACCTGTAGATGTTGATAAATTACTTCAGATCTTGGGAGGAAATTTAAATGAATTATGATTGAAGATATTGAACTGGAAACCCTTATAAATGATGTTTACGAATATTACGGTTTTGATTTTGGAAGTTACTCCAGAGCATCACTCAAAAGACGTGTAAGTAGGGTTTTTACTTTGGATGGATTTAAGCATTTTCATGATTTTTTGTCTAAAGTCCGTACAGATCCAGAATATTGCAAAAGAATGATTGACGAAATTACGGTCAACGTGACAGAGATGTTTCGAGATCCGTCATTTTACCTTACACTTAGAAAAGAAATCCTTCCGTTATTAGGAACCAAGCCTTTTATCCGTATTTGGCATGCAGGGTGTTCTACGGGAGAAGAAGTATATTCGATGGCGATTATGCTAAAAGAAGCAGGACTATTGCATAAATCTATATTATACGCAACAGATATAAATGCTTCGGTGCTAGAAACAGCCAAAAGCGGTATTTTTCCGTTGCGAATGATAAAAGATTATGCGGATAATTATCGTGATGCGGGTGGTCTGCATGATTTTTCAGATTATTATATTGCCAATTACGGCTTCGCAAAGTTTAACGAAAGCCTTTCTGAGAAAATGGTTTTCTCACAGCATAATTTAGTTTCAGACACTTCATTTAATGAGTTTGACCTTATTTTATGCCGCAATGTTTTAATTTATTTTGATAATAATCTACAAAAAAGAGTTGTTAATCTATTTGATGACAGTCTGGCTGTTTTGGGTTTTTTGGCACTCGGAACAAAAGAAACGATAAAGTATTCTATATCTCAAACCAAATACAAACAATTTGCTAAAGAGAAAATATGGAGAAAAATAAAAGAATAACAAATTGTAAAGTAGTAATAATTGGAGGTTCGGCTGGAAGTTTACAGGCATTATTGCAGATTTTGCCTTTTATAGAAAAATCAATCTCATTTGCTGTTGTAATTGTAGTTCACAGAAAAAACTCAGACGAGCAAACCTTAGAAAGCTTAATTGCTTTAAAATCTAAAATCATTGTAAAAGAAGTAGAAGACAAAGTAAAACTAGAATCTGGTTTTCTCTATATCGCACCTTCCAATTATCATTTACTGTTTGAGAAAGACGGAACACTTTCATTAGACACTTCAGAAAAAGTAAATTATAGCAGACCAAGCATAGATGTTTCTTTTGAGTCGGCTGCAGAAATATATAGTGAACATTTGGTTGGAATATTGCTTTCAGGTTCCAATTCAGATGGAACAATTGGGCTTCGTGCAATTCAGGCCGCTGGCGGTATAAGTGTAGTGCAGAATCCGCTTTCTGCAGAAATGCCTTTTATGCCTAATAATGCAATTCTACATACAGTTCCAGATTTTGTTTTAAAAACCGAAGAAATTCTTGAATTTATTAAAGAAATTAATATTACTGATTTTTGATTAACGATTTTTGATTTCAGATGGAAGAAATCTAAAATCTTCAATCTCTTAATTTTTTTCATCTTCAGGAAGAACCACTTTATTAAGTTCAGCTTCTTTCTGAGCTCTTTTCTGTGCCGCTTTCCCTTTTCCAATAGGCAATCCTGCGGTAACATATAAAGACCTGTTATATTGATTATTTGGACCGTCTCCTTTCATTACTGTAACAAGTCCGTAGTAATATTGAACTGTAATATTTAAACCGTTCCCAACATTCATGTGATAGCCGGCGCCAAAGGCAAGTCCGGCATCTATAACATGAATTTGGTCTCTGATGTTTTTCTTATAAACCACGTCGTCTTTGTTGATTTCGTTTTTGAACTCATCAAAGGCTTTGGCCAATAAACCAAATTGTGGCCCTGTTTTAAGATAGATATTATTTTTGAACTGGTATTTAATTAATATCGGAACGTTAAAATAACGAATTTCACGATTGACATGTCCGCCGGCAAAAGTATTGTCCAGATTTTCATCATTCAATGAATACACTGGAATGTCTTTTGCACCCATTGGCGATTTTACAATTACTCCCGTATTGATCATCCAAGCAGGATTTTTTCTCGATCTGAGATCAAAATAAAAACCAAGATTAAAACCTGGATTTAAGGCAGAAGATCCCATATTTGAAATCGTAGAAAAATTAGCGCCACCTTCCAAACCAAATTCTAAAAATTCCGAATTGAGTTTGTCTCCAAATATCAAGGAAATCAAAACTTGCGACTGCGCCGTAGTAATGCTAAAAAATGTGATAAGGATTAGAAAACCTTTTTTCATACAATTCATGAATTTAAAGTCCAAAACGGTACTGAAGACTGCCCAGAACTTGTGTACGAGAGCCTAAGAAACCGCATTCTGCACGAAACATAACATGCTTGCTGAATTGATATTGAGACCCGATAATAAAGTTCCACATATCTTTAGGTCTTTTTTGAAGTGAATATTGAACAGATGAGTCTGAGGCTGTGCTCAATGCACCGTCCAGAGTTGCCAAGAATGTTCCTGCTCTTTCTAAAGCCCTGTCAGCAGTATTATGTTTGGCAATATTAACCGGATTTTTTTGTTCAGCAGGAGTTAAACTATCCCACCAATTATCTACTTTTGTTTGATTTTCAGATACTTTTTGAAGACCATTGTCCACTTTAGCCTGAGCACTGCTTAGATCAATAAAATCAGATAAAGGTAAGTCTCCATTAGTGTCCCCAGAAATATGGACTCTGAAACCTCCAACCCAAATCGCTATATTTGTGTCTGGTTTATTGAATTTAAATGTTTTTCCTAATCTTGGGCCAAAAACATAAGAAAAAGCAGGTTTATCTAGCGAACTAATATCAGTCCAAGCCATATTCATATCCAGAGCCAGCCAGCCACCGCCAATACCAATTGTTGGTGTCATACCAATACCAAAAGTAGTAGCATCAAAATTTGCTTTGGTGCTGAAATTTGCAATTTCAGACCAATTATTATCTGCGTCCGGAACCCAAATGCCAGCATTAATTTTAGTTGCCGTTTTGGCCTTTCCGAAAATTCCATAAATATTTAAAAAAGGAAGCAGCCATATATCTGGTCTTATAGTAAGTGCCCCAGCTTCAACGGTTGATTTATCAAATCGTACAATTTCATCTAAGTTATATTGAGGGCCATGATTAAACCCAATATTTAAATCATTAATGACAATTTCAGATTCCTGCCAGAAATAATTCACAGAAACTCCGGCAGAATAAGGAAGTTTGTAGCCTTTTTGAGCTACTTTTTCTCCCCAAATAGGAAGAGCATAAGGATATTTTTCTGTTTTAAGACTGTCTTTTAACGGTTGATTTTTTTCTCCTACAATTTTATCGGTATAAACCTGTCCGAAAATTTGCATGCTGAAAAATAATAAAGAGGCTGATATTAGTGTATTACATTTCATTGATTAGAATATTTAAAATTAATTAATTAAACTGCGAAAAATAAATGGTACTAATTGTGTAAAGAAATCTTTGTTATTTTTTTGGCTTATAGAAAATGATTTTTTAGGATTTAAAATTAGGGAACTTAAAGAATTGTTAAAATTATTGTTAAAGTTAACGAAATTTTCTTACCTCGCACAATTTTTTTAGATAAAATAAAAAACTAATGAAATAATTTTCAGACCATTACTGAAGAGATTATTTTTAATTTTGACATTAATATTTAATTGGAAAATTGTATTTTTACACCTGTGAAATGGATAACAATCATATTGTCGATTTACCTGATGGCATTATCTAATATGCCATGTGCAGATATGGAAGTAAACAGTGCTATGCATAAAACAGCTCAGTTTGCGTCAGAAGACAATCATTCGCATGATAAAACAAATGATTTATGTTCTCCATTTTGTGCCTGCAATTGTTGTGGCGCGCAAGTTTTAAGTTACCATTCTGCTGTAATTTTCGAATTTCCTAAAGTATACAATCAAATTTCAATAGCTTTACCAAGCTACAATTCTGTTTTTACTTCTAATTTCTACGGAAGTATTTGGCAACCCCCTCAGATAGCATAATGATTATGCCTGTCCGATAAAAATCGGAAACGGGCGAGAGAGTTGTGGACTTTCCACACATTTACAGACAATTTAATTGTCTAATTTCTCACGTCATTATATATTCAAATGTTAGATAAAATCATTCAGTTTAGTATACGAAACAAATTCGTTATACTATTATTTACCCTTGTGCTAATTGCTTGGGGAAGCTATTCGCTTAAAAAATTACCGCTCGATGCCCTGCCAGATGTAACCAACAATCAGGTTCAGATTATTACCACTGCACCAACATTAGCAAGTCAGGAAGTCGAACAATTAATAACTTATCCTTTAGAAAGAGCTGTAAAAACAGTTCCAAAAGTAATAGAACTCCGCAGTATTTCACGTTTCGGATTATCGGTTGTAACCGTTGTTTTTGAAGACGATGTAGACATTTACTGGGCTCGTGAACAGATATTTCAACGCTTAAAACAAGCCGAAGAAAATATTCCTGATTATGTAAATTCTCCCGAATTGGCGCCAATTTCTACAGGTTTAGGAGAAATTTACCAATATGACGTGTATGCCAAAAAAGGCTACGAAAACAAATACAGCGCAATTGAACTAAGAACTATTCAGGATTGGATTATTATTCCGCAATTGCAGGGAATTAAAGGTGTCGCCGAAGTAAGTTCTTGGGGAGGAAAACTCAAACAGTTCGAAATTGCTGTAAACCCAAATATGCTCAATAGTTTGGGCGTTACGATTACCGAAATTTTTGATGCGTTAGAAAAAAACAATCAAAATACTGGGGGAGCTTACATTGAAAAAGATCAATACACTTATTTTATTCGTGGTGTCGGAATGGCAAAAGGCATTAAAGATCTTGAAAATGTAGTGGTAAAAAACCGAAATGGTTCACCCGTTTTGGTTCGAAATGTAGCACAGGTTCGCGAGGGCATTGCATTGCGTTACGGAGCATCAACTAAAGACGGAAAAGGAGAAATTGTTTCTGGTTTGGTTTTGATGTTAAAAGGTGAAAACTCCAGTGCTGTGGTTAATCGTGTGCATGAAAAAATGGCTCAGATTAACAAAAGTCTCCCAGAAGGAGTTGTTGCAGAAGCTTTTATTGACAGAGGAAAACTCGTTGATAATTCCATTAAAACGATTACAAAGAATTTATTAGAAGGAGCTTTAATCGTAATTTTTGTTCTGATTTTATTCTTAGGAAACCTCCGCGCAGGACTGATTGTCGCTTCTGTTATTCCTCTGGCAATGCTATTTGCCGTTATTTTAATGAATGCCTTTGGCGTAAGCGGAAACTTAATGAGTCTCGGTGCCATAGATTTCGGAATCATAGTCGACGGAGCCGTAATTATTGTAGAAGCTACGATGCACCATCTTCAGAAATTCAAAAATAAAAAAGAATTAACGCAGGAAGAAATGGATGTTGAGGTGTATAATTCGGCTTCGAAAATTAGAAATAGTGCGGCTTTTGGTGAAATTATTATCCTGATTGTGTATTTGCCAATTCTAGCTTTAATTGGAACCGAAGGAAAAATGTTCAAACCAATGGCTATGACAGTTGGTTTTGCCATTATTGGAGCATTTATTCTTTCGCTGACTTATATCCCGATGATGAGCGCTTTGTTTCTTTCCAAAAAAACAGAACACAAAGAAAACTTTAGCGACCGTATGATTGCTTGGTTAGAAAGCCGTTATACGCCTTTATTGAAAAAAGCTTTAGAATTTAAAAAAGTAGTGCTTTCTGTTGCGGTTGGATTATTTGCTTTAGCCTTTGTCATTTTCCAAAATATGGGTGGTGAATTTATTCCGACAATCGAAGAAGGCGATTTGGCAATCAATGCTACTATTATGACGGGAAGTTCGCTTACGCAGATGGTTGAAACAGCGACTAAATACGAACAGATTCTAAAAGCCAAATTCCCAGAAATCAAAACCATTGTGACCAAAATAGGAAGCGGTGAAATTCCGACTGATCCAATGCCAATTGAAAGTGGTGATTTGATTATTGTTTTAAAAGACAAAAAAGAATGGAGAGGCAAATATCGTAATTGGGAAGAATTGGCTAATGCCATGAAAGAAGAAATGGAAATTATTCCGGGAGCAAATATCGAAATCTCGCAGCCAATTCAGATGCGTTTTAATGAATTAATGACAGGAAGCCGATCTGATATTGCGATCAAAATTTTTGGTGATGATTTGGAGATTCTTGACGCTAAAGCAACAGAATTGATTTCGAAAATAAAAGGAATTGAAGGGATCGGCGATTTAAAAGCTGATAAAGTTACTGGATTGCCTCAGATTACAATCAAATACGATTACGATAAAATTGCCCTTTACGGACTGAACATTTCTGATATCAACCAAATCATCCGTTCGTCTTTTGCCGGAGAAGTGGCAGGAAAGATTTATGACGAAAGCAAAAGGTTTGATGTTGTAGTTAGAATGGACGAAAACAATCGAGGAGATATCACAGATGTCAGCAATTTGTTTATTCCGCTTCCAAACGGCCAACAAGTTCCTTTGTCTCAAGTGGCTTCTGTTGAATACGAACAAGGCCCTGTGCAGGTCATCCGTGAAGATGGAAAAAGAAGAATCACAGTTGGATTAAACGTTCGCGGAAGAGATATTAAAAGCGTTGTCGAAGAAATTCAGGCAAAACTCGATAAAAGTTTTAAACTTCCTGCAGGTTATTATGTCACTTATGGAGGACAATTTGAAAATCTGATTGAAGCATCCAAAAGGCTTTCTGTAGCCTTGCCAATCGCTTTAGGACTTATTTTGGTTTTACTGTATTTCACTTTTAAAAGCGCCAAACAAGCGTTGCTGATTTTTAGTGCGATTCCGTTATCGGCTATTGGAGGTGTTTTTGCGCTTTCGCTGAGAGGAATGCCGTTTAGTATTTCTGCCGGAATTGGTTTTATTGCTTTATTTGGAATTGCGGTCCTCAACGGAATTGTTCTGATTTCATATTTTAATCAATTAAAAACAGAAGGAATTACAGATCCGTTTCAGAGAATCCTGATCGGAACCAAAACACGTCTGCGTCCCGTTTTAATGACCGCAGCGGTGGCTTCTTTAGGATTTCTTCCAATGGCATTATCTACAAGTGGAGGAGCAGAAGTGCAAAAACCACTGGCAACCGTAGTAATCGGCGGATTAATCTCGGCAACTTTATTAACCTTAATCGTTTTGCCGATTTTGTATTTATTGTTGGAGAGATTTAACCGCAGAGATAATTAGTAAATGAGAAAATTTGATAATTAGATAATTTACTGCTGAATGTAAAAAAGATTTTTCACGCAGATTCTGCAGATTGAAGCAGATTTAATTTTGATTTTAATTAATAATCTGCGTTTATCAGCTTAAATCTGTTTAAAATCTGCGTGAAACAAAAATTATAAAAATGAAAAATTTAATTAATAAAGTACAGAAAAAGTTTTACTCCCGATGGATATCGGGATTGCGATTAATTGCGTTTCTATTGGCAGGAACAGCAACATTTGCACAGCAAACGATAAGTCTGGAAAAAGCCATAGAACTTGCCAAATCAAACAACATCGACTTAAAAATTGCCGATAAAGAAATCGAAAAACAAACCGTTCTCAAAAAAGCAGCTTTTCAGCCAGATCCGCTTCAAGTGCAGTATCAGGGCGGTCAATTTAATAGTGCCGATTTTGACCATAATGTTTCCGTGCAGCAGTTTTTTCCGTTAGGAAATATTACAAAAGCCAACCGACAATTGCAGGAAGAATTGGCTAAACTCGCCGAAAAACGAAAAGCTTTGTCTTCTTATGAAATTGAAAAAGCGGTTACATTGGCATATTATCAGTATTTGTACGGCGTTTCAATTCAAAAACTCAATTCAGAATTGAATGATATTTATACGAAATTTCTAAAAAATGCCGAACTGCGTTTTAAAACCGGAGAAAGCGGAAATATAGAAGTAATTAGCGCGAAAGCCAAAGTAAAAGAAATTGAAACGCAGAAAGCGCAGTTAGAATACGATTTGGCTATTTATCAGAAACAATTACAGTTTTTCATTCAGACAGATGAAAATATTGTTCCTGATTCAAATACCGCTTTGCAATACACTTTTATAGAAAATCAAGAAAATACAAAAGCAGAAGCTCTAATGACCGATTTTTATCAGCAGCAGATTTCAGTTTATCAGAAAGAAGCGGGAACATTTAAGGCGTTGCGAACACCAAAAGTTGGTTTGGGATATTTTGCGCAAACTATTAACACAGAATCGCTGTTTCAGGGTTTTACAGCAGGATTGCAGATTCCGTTGTTTGGAGGCGTTAATACGACTAAAGCAAAAGCCGCAGAAATCAATGTTTCACAGTCTCAACTAGCTTTAGATAGAAACAAAATGATGCTGAATCTGCAACGAGAAGAATTGCAGAACAACTTTCAGAAACAGCAGAAAAACTTAGCGTATTTCCAAAATGAAGGTTTGCATTATGCCGATCAGATTATTGAAACAGCTCAGAAAAGCTATGCTAACGGCGATATGAGTTACTGGTCGTACATCAGCTTTTTAAATCAGGCAATTGACATTAAGAAACAATTTGCGGAGGCAACGCACAGCTACAATCAAAGTGCCATCGAACTTCAATTTCCAACTATCAAAAACAATTAATCATGAAAAATATACTTATGAATTTAACCGCAAAGAGCGCTAAGGTTTCGCAAAGAGCGCAAAGTTTAATTTCCTTGCGTTTTGTCTTTGCGATCCTTGCGGTTACCTTAACAAGTTGTAACGAAAAGAAAGCAGAAGAACCACAGGAGGAAGAAAAATCAACTACAGAAGTAGCTTTAACCGTTTCTCAAGCTAAAACAGTTGGAATTGAGACAGGATTTGTAGAAGATAGAAACCTAAATAAAGTCATTAAAGCAAATGGTTACACGACAGTTCCTCCGCAAAATTCTGCTGAAGTTTCGACTTTGATTGGCGGAACGGTAAAAGATATTTTTGTTTTGGAAGGAACATATGTAAATAAAGGCAAAGTCTTGGCAACAATTCAAAATCTGGAAGTTATCGGAATGCAGGAAGATTATCAGTCAGCTGTTGCTAATGTTGAATATCTGCAGTTAGAATACAACCGTCAGAAGACTTTGAGCGACGAAAATGTCAATCCGAGAAAGACTTTTCAAGAAGTGAAAGCTAAACTAGCAGCCGAAAGAGCTCGTGCACAAGCGGCAAAGAATAAGCTGGACGCCTTACATGTCAATACAAAAGGAACGACATCGGTTGTGCCAATTGTTTCGCCTATAAATGGTTATGTTGGAAAAATTAATATTGCTAAAGGTGCTTTTGCGAACACAGGAGTTTCACTATTTGAAGTCGTTGACAACAGTCAAATGCATTTGGATTTGAATGTTTATGAGAAAGATTTAGGTTCTATTTCAATTGGTCAGGTGATTGATTTTGTCTTAACAAATCAGTCCAATAAATCTATTAAAGGAAAGATTTTCGGAATCAATAAATCTTTTTCTAACGAAAGTAAAACCGTTGCCGTTCACGCTAAAATTGATCCCGCTGACGCTAAAGGTCTGATTCCGGGAATGTATGTTTCGGCAAATATCAATATTGTTAATGCGACTGTTCCAGCGCTTCCGAAAGATGCTGTTGTCAAAAATGCAGATAAATATTTTGTTTTTGTTCAAGAAGATGAAAAAGCCGAAGAAAAACACGATCATAAAGAAGGTGAAAAAGAAGAAGTACACGAGCAAGAAGTGCATTTTAAAGCGATAGAAGTAATTCCGGGAACAACTGATTTAGGTTTTACCGAAGTGAAGTTTGTAAATGATATTTCTGCAAATGCTAAAATCGTGACAAAAGGTGCATTTTATCTGCTTTCAGCAATGAAAGGCGGAGGAGAGCATACACACTAGCTATTTTTGCCACGAAGACGCTAAGTTTTTTATATAGAGAATAAACGAACTATTTGTCATTTCGACGAAGGAGAAATCTCCACAAGTAGCTCCGTTCCTAAAATCCAATCTTTGTGGAGTTTCTCGCGGAGATTTCTCCTTCGTAGAAATGACAAAAAATGAGAAAAAAAACTTTGTGCCTTAGCGCCTTTGTGGCAATAAACTTTCCCACAAAATGCTTAAATTTAGAACATTATTTAAACAGAGTTTCAGAACAGCAAAAACATGAAACCAGAAAAATGAAACTGAAAAAATGATACATCAAGATAAAGAAATAAAAACTGCAAAAAATAAAGCCAAACCTTCCTGCTGTTGTTCGCATGACGAGCCCGTACATTCTGATAATGACAGACACGACCACGGAGGACATGATCATGAACACAATGCAAGCGGTAATCTATTTAAATTGTTTCTACCATCCATTATATCTTTTGTTTTATTGATTATCGGAATTGGTTTTGATAATTATTTTCCGCAAGATTGGTTTACAGGTTATGTTAGAATTGTGTGGTATGCAATTGCGTATCTTCCAGTCGGACTTCCTGTTTTGAGAGAAGCATACGAAAGCATTGTAAAAGGAGACATTTTCTCTGAGTTTTTTCTCATGTGCATTGCTACAATTGGAGCTTTTGCCATTGGAGAATATCCAGAAGGTGTTGCTGTTATGTTGTTTTATACGATTGGCGAAACTTTTCAAGGAATGGCAGTTAATCGAGCAAAATCGAGTATTAAAAGCCTATTGGATCAGCGCCCAGATGAGGTGCATGTTTTAGAAAACAATGTTGCAGTAAAAGTCAAAGCCAAAGACGTTCAGATTGGAGCTATTATTCAGCTAAAAGCAGGCGAAAAATTGGGTTTGGATGGCGAATTGTTATCCGATTTTGCTTCATTCAATACTGCGGCTTTAACGGGAGAAAGCAAGCCTGATACCAAGAAGAAAGGCGAAACTGTTTTGGCAGGAATGATAAACGGAAATACGATCGCTGAGGTAAAAGTAACAACAGCTTACAGCGACAGTAAATTGTCTAAAATTTTGGAATTGGTACAAAACGCCACAACCAAAAAAGCGCCAGCAGAATTGTTTATCAGAAAGTTTGCTAAAATTTATACGCCAATTGTAGTGTTTTTAGCAATTGGAATTTGCTTGATTCCGATGCTTTTTGTTGATAATTATGTTTTCACAGATTGGCTTTACAGATCGTTGGTTTTTCTTGTGATTTCTTGTCCGTGCGCTTTGGTTATTAGTATTCCGCTTGGATATTTTGGTGGAATTGGCGCTGCGAGCAGAAACGGAATTCTGTTTAAAGGAAGTAATTTCCTTGACAGTATTTCGACGATTCAGAATGTCGTGGTAGACAAAACAGGAACTATGACCGAAGGTGTTTTTAAAGTTCAAGAAGTCATCATTAAACCTGAATTTGATAAAGACGAAATCTTAAAACTGATTAATGTTTTAGAAAATAAAAGTTCGCATCCTGTAGCAACAGCAATTCACAATCATGTTGGACCAATTGATTCTTCAGTAGAATTAATAGATATTGAAGAAATTTCAGGCCACGGATTAAAAGCTTTTTACAACGGAAAAGAATTGCATGTAGGTAACTTTAAATTGTTGGATAAATATTCGATTTCGTATGATATTGATCCGTCCTCAATTGTTTATACTACAATTGCCATTGCTTTTGATAGAAAATTTGCAGGCTATTTGACTATTGCAGATGAAATTAAAGCAGATGCAAAAGAAACGGTTTCTAAGTTAAAATCTTTAGGTGTAAAATTGACTATGCTGAGCGGAGACAAAACGAATGTGGTTCAGTTTGTTGCCGATAAATTGGGAATCACAAAAGCTTTTGGAGATTTGCTTCCAGAAGATAAAGTCAATAAAGTCAACGAAATTAAAGCCAAAAACGAAACGATTGCTTTTGTAGGCGATGGAGTAAACGATGCCCCTGTAATTGCGTTAAGTACAGTTGGAATTGCAATGGGAGGTTTAGGAAGTGACGCCGCAATTGAAACTGCCGATGTGGTTATTCAAGATGATAAACCTAGCAAAATAGCAATGGCAATCAATATCGGAAAACAAACCAAAAAGATTGTCTGGCAGAATATTACTTTGGCATTTGTAGTTAAAGCTTTTGTCTTAATTCTTGGCGCGGGCGGACTTGCCACAATGTGGGAAGCTGTTTTCGCCGACGTTGGAGTGGCGTTATTAGCAATTTTAAATGCCGTAAGAATTCAAAGAATGAAGTTTTAGAAACTAATTTAAAGTTTAAAAATCTCTCGAATCTGCTAAATCTGCGAGAGACAAGAAATAATTTTCTAGCAGATTTAGCAGGTTTGGCAGATTTTGGAATTAAAATTTTAGATTAACAATGCTTTCGTCATGTTCTAATGTTATTTCGATCGGATTACTTTCAGAAGGAATTTGAGTGGGATACCAATTTCTAGTAGGTTGAACTAGAATCAATAAACCTTCATGATCGCCTATAGCAGCAAATTTATCGGTATTGGTATTTTGAGTAAAGAAATGCAGTCCGTGTTCTTCTATTAATTGTTTTCCAAATTGTAATGGACTTTCGGTAACAATTCCGATTTCGCTTATGTTTAAAATCGAAGCAGAATTAAACTCGCCAACTTGTTCATTATTAAGATCATGTCGAGCAATGAATTCGAGTAGATTTCCGTTGTGATCGAAGAAATATATAGAATGTGCATTCCAATTTTCGAAATTGGTAACGACGCTTTTATCTTCTAAAACAATTAAATCTACTTTGCCTTTGCACCATTGAATGGCTTCTTCAAGCTTATTTTCAGGAATATTAAAAGCAAAATGATATATGGAGTTAAAATCTGGATCTTCAATAAATTTTAAAATGGAAGTTCCGGCCTGAAACGTTATCGACTTTTGGTCATTTTCTAGAATGAAAAGTCCAAAAACGTTCTGATAAAATGCTTTTGTTTTTTGAATATCGTTTGTTTTAATTTGTATCTGATCTATTCTCATGGCAGTGAAATTTTATAAAAGAAAAAGCTTCTTTTGAGTTCTAGTCAAATTTAAGAAATGCCAATAATATCAAGGTTAAAGAGGTATTTTATGTACCAATAAAAAGATAGTAAATAATTATGGATTGGCGCTGAATGGCATCTTTAAATAGTCTATAAAGCTACAAAAAGATAGAGAGTAATTGTTGTAAGATTATCTAAAAAACTTTCATCTTGAAATTATCGTGTAGAAATAAAAAAAGCCCATTTCATAAAGAAATGGGCTTCGTAATTTGTAGATTGTGTGGCAAAAAGCAAATCATCAACTAATTTATTTTGGCATTTCAGGAATTATAATTCTTCTTGTTGGCGTACTCAAAGTTTCAATAAAAGCCAATAAATCAGCGATTTCTTCTTTGTTTAAATCCAATTTTTTAAGCGCAGGATCTACTTTAGGGATTAGAGAATCTCGTGCTGTTCCTAAGTATTTTTTCTGCACTGGAGAAGGGTTTCCTAAATTGTAGAATTCTACAACATCCAATAAAGTTGGAAAATGTCCGTGATGCATCCAAGGTTTTGTATTGACAACTTCTCGAAGTGTCGGTGTTCTGAATTTGCCAATATCTTTCATGTTTTTAGTTACGTTGTAACGGCCGAAATCTTCATTTTTTGTTCCGAATAAAGTCTGTCCGTCATTATGAAACTGATTATCGCTAAAATAAGGCGTGTTATGGCAATTGATGCATTGCGCTTTGGTTCTGAATAAATGCATTCCTTTTACCTGCTGATCTGTATAAATATCGGATTTTCCGCTTACAAACTGGTCAAATTTACTTTTCGGACTGTTGATGGATCTTTCAAAAGTGGCAATGGCATATTGAATTCTTTCCAAAGTCACTTTTTTATCTCCAAAAGCTTCAGTAAATAAGGAATTGTATCCTTTTATTTTAGCAATTTTATCAACAGCAATCGTCAGTTTTTCATTCATTTCTAAAGGATCAGCAACAGGAAATTGCGCCTGATCTTCCAGACTAGATGCACGTCCGTCCCAGAATAGAGAAGTGGCATACGCCGAATTTAAAATCGTCATCGAATTACGTTTTCCTGTTTGGCGATCGTGGCCAAAAGAACGCGTTAGATTGTCTGTCCAGCCCAGTTCTGGATTATGGCAAGAAGCACATGCTATTTGTCCGCTTCGGGATAATCTCGGGTCAAAAAACAAAATTTTTCCCAAATTTTCTTTTTCCTTAGAATACGGATTATAAGCAGGATAAGGGACGGCTGGCAAAACGCCAATATCCTGAAATTTGGATTTATCAATGCTTTCGTGTAATTCTGCAGCAGGCCATTTTGATGAATCTCCGCTAGAATATAGTTTTCGTAATTCCTGAATATCAATGTAATCAGGATTTTCCACGCTTTTGTAAGCCGTTAAGCATAGCAGGAATAGGAGAGGGAAGATTAGCTTTTTCAATTTTAATTTTGTTTCAAGTTTCAAGTTTTCAGTCTCAGTCTCAGTCTCAGTCTCAGTCTCAGGTTGTCTTAACTTCCGAAAACTTTGACAAAGTTCACTATGTAAAATATTTACAATTCATAACTCACAATTCATAACTCATAATTATAAAGTAACTTCTTTCGGGCATGGAATACTCAAAGCCGCTGGTTTTGGATACGTTCTATTATTGTAAATTCTGTATTGTGTTGACACTGTTCCTCCGAAGAGTTTGTCATTGGTCAATTTTAATTCAAATGAAATTTCATATAAACCGTTATTGATCTCTTTATAAGTTCCTTCACCAGAAATAGCAATTATATGGGTATTTGTTGCACTCGATCCGATTGTAATGTCTTGTGGAATTACTAAAACAGTTCCTTCGGTTTTGCTGTTTCCGTTTGCAGGGAAAAACTCCAAAGCCGAAGTGATATTAAATCCAGGAGAAATGGCAGCAGAGTTACTTTCGTTAGAAAACCATCTTTTTAAACCAAAAGAATTGACCGTATTGGTTCCGCTCGCAACGTTAAACCCGATTTTGAAAGCATCGTGATAGACATCATCATTAGGATTTGTTGTTCCTTTGTCGCTGTATAAGATTGCATTTGGGTCGTCTTTGGTAACGATAACAGGAAAAGTTAAAGCGTTAAATGTTTGCCATGTACAGTTTCCGTTGTTATTAAACCAATGTTCTCCATAAGTCAAATAAAACGCATTTGTAGGATCGGTAAATTTTGATGCTGGATTTGCCTGAATATCTCTTAGAGATTTTATTGGTTTTACAATTGTTAGATTGGTGTTTCCTGTAGCAGTGTAATTAGGAATATTTATTAAAGTAATTTTTGATTCGTAACGGGCATCATCATTTTGCAGATCTTCTAAAAGAGTTAAATGATATGTTACAGAACTTCTGTTATCGCCAAAATCATCGTGCGTTAAAGAATATTCAAAACCGTTTTGAAATTTGAAAAAATTAGCATTTTTAATTTCTTCAGGGAAAAAGCCATTTGGAAAATTCACTATAAAATCGACTGTTTCGCCCACTTCACCTTTGACATTATATTGCGTTACAGGAAAAGTGTAGTTAGTTGCAATTGTTCCCAAATCAATTTTGAAAGTATTGTTTGGATATGCTGTGTTTAAATTTCCGATATGAATATCAGGATTAGAAACCGTTTCGAGTTTTAGATTGATGCTTTGGTTTGCAGCCCATCTTTTATCAAAAGAAACATAAATGGTATCTGTTAATTTACTGCCTTCAAATACTAATTGATTTACTGGATTTACAGTAAAACTTTCGTTGTCTCCAGTTGAAGAAACCGCACTGAAATTTGTGGTTACCGCACTTTTTAAGGTACGAGTAGTTAAAGCAACCGGAACTTTTAGGGTTTTTACAGAACTATTTGTATATGTGGACTGAGGTACTAAAACAGAATTTACCGTAGGATATTCTAACGGAATATTATTGCTGTTTACCAAGAAGTTAAATCTTAAGTACGAGTCAATCTCAGAGCCTAGTTTGTAATCATCTTTTGAGCAGGAAGCCAAAAGTAATGCTGCTGATAATATGCTAAATATCTTAATAGGATTCATTTTGCTGTAAGTTTTCATTAAGATTAATATTGGATTGTGGGATTGGAAGCACAAATTTTAGAGATGGATATTTCATACCGCAGTTTGTAGAAATACACCCGTCATTTCTTGAAATATCTTTGTGATTACGCATTAGATCAAAAAACAAATGTCCTTCAAAGCAAAGTTCTTTTCTTCTTTCTAAAAGTATTTCTTCTTTTAGGTTTGAAGTGTTTGTAAGTAAAGTGGCATTAGCACGCGCACGAATTGTATTGATGTCTTGCATTGCAATTGCATACTGGTTGTTTTCTAGCGCTGCTTCGGCACGAATTAAATACATCTCGCTAAGTCTAAAGGCTACATAACCAGCATTATCTTGAAATTTCCTTGTAAAATTGTATGGGCGAGGAGTTAACAGCCCATTTACTAAAGTTTGAAGATTAACCGTTAGAAATAATTGCTTTCTGATGTCATTATTCTCATAAAGGTTTACAAGATCATTTGAAGCAACATACTTTGCATATGTATTTGAATTGTAGCCAAAATAACTAGCCATTGAAGAGGTTGCTGCGTTTTCGGCATCTTTTGGAATTGAAAACTCTAGTAAAGCCTCAGAAACAGGAAGATCTGGTTGCGCCCATTGTGCAATATAATTTTCAGAACTCATTAATTGAAATCCCGAACTTGTAATTACATCATTTGCTGTTTCATAGGCATTTGTCCAGTCTCTTTTGTACAAATAAATTCTAGCTAATAGTGCTTTTGTATTGTTCCTGTTAAAATAAGAATAGGTCGGTCCAGCTATTGAAGGATTGTCGGTATAATTTTCTATAGCCAATTTAAGATCTTCAATAATAAGTGAATAAGTAACCGCAAGCGTTTCCCTCTTTGGATATTTAAGTCCCTCTTTTATGGATTCTTTATTGTACACAATACCCAAATGTGAAGCATTTGAAGTATAAGAATAGTTTTGGCAATAAACTTGCGATAACAAAAAGTGGGCATACGCTCTTATGGTTAAAGCTTCGGCTATTATCTGTTTTTTTTCGGAATCAGTTGCATCAGTTAATTTAGGCGTATATTCTAAAAGTAAATTAGCCTGATTAATGATACTGTAATTGCCACTGTAAAAACTAACAAAATTACTTGTCTCTGCAGTATCTTCAAAAGAGTACACTTCTCTAATGTTTACTCCTGAGGTAATCTGCCCAGCACTATTTCCAGATGAGGTAGGTGTAAATTTTATATTCCCGCCTTGTAAATCAGAATAAACAGCAAAACGTTCACCTCTCACATTAGCTTCTACATCGCGGTAAAGTCCTTTTAGAGCGATTAAAACCCCTTCTTTATTTTGTAAAAGTTCATCTATGGATGTTTGGGTTCCAGGCTCTTGTTTCAGAAAATCACTACAGCTTTGTAATGAAAAAATCAGAATTATTATTGTTATGTATTTTAAATATTTCATCGTTTTAAAATTTTGCATTTACACCAAGCGAAATTGTTCTTGCCTGTGGATAGATAAAACTAAATTCTCGAATTCCATTCATTCCTTTTGGACTTTTTTCCTTGTACCAGTACAATACATTTGTAGCATCAGCAAAAACGGCAAGTGAGTCTAGAAATATATTTTTGATTGGCACATTATAACTCAAGTTAATATTGCTTAGTCTTACATAAGTAGCATCGTAAACATATTTACTCAAATTTGCAGTGACTGGTACAATTGTTACAGCAGCATAAGGCACAACATCTCCTGGATTTCTCCAGTGATTATAGGCATTTATAGAAAGATTTCTGTTTGAAGTATTCGAATATTTATCAATTACAGCATCCGAAGCAAAGAAATCACCCCCTAATTGAAAATCTCCTCTAAAAGTTAATGCAAGATTTTTGTAAAATGTAAAGCTATTGTAGAATCCGCCATAAGCTTTTGCTTGAGTATCTCCAATTGGTTCCCAATCAGCAATAGTAAATAAAGATTTGTAAGTTGCAAGATCATAAACTTGTCCATTTTTTGTAACTAAATCTCTTCCTGTTGCTGGATCAACGCCTACCCAGTTTATTCCCCAAACTGTAGTTGAACTGTAACCAATTTTTTGGGCTAAAGCTAGTTCGGCTGTAGAAAAATCGCTTCCTAAACCTTTTAAGTCAGTCACTTTACTGTCGACAGTAGAAATATTAAAAGCGGTAGTCCATTTGAAATTATTATTTTTTATCCATTTAATTCGAGTTTGAAATTCTAATCCTTGATTATACATGCTTGCAGCATTTAATTGCATAGAATTGTAACCAGTTTCAGTAGGAATATCTCTTGTAGTAATCATATCGCTTTTGTTGTCACGATAGTATTCAAGTGTAAATTCAATTCTGTTAAAGATATTGAAGTCAATTCCAGCATTGAATTTTGTGTTCTTTTCCCAGCCTAAATTTCCGTTTGGTGCGTAACCTGGAGTTGCGCCTGTACCGCCATTATAGTTGTTTTGAACGTAATTATATAATCCTTTTGAACGATATGAACCAATTCTAGAGTTTCCTGTTGTACCGTAGCTTGTTTTTAATTTTAAGAAATTCACCCAAGAATTATTGTTAAAAAAGCTTTCATTACTTATAATCCAGCTTGCTCCAGCGCCTCCATTATTGGCTACATCATTATCATCTCCAAAAACAGAACTTTGGTCACGGCGGAAATTAGCTAACAAGTAGTAACGTTTTTTATAATTATAATTGACTTGTGAAAACAAAGAAACTCTTGAATTATAGCTAATTTCATTTCCATAAGTCTGGTTGCTTGTAGATTCATCCACATTAGGAGTTAACGGATTATCATCTCGCATTGCATTAGAGACAGGATTTATAACATTTGGATTTACGAAACCTATCCCAGATTGATAATGAAAATCAGTTTTATCTTCAGAAAGTTCAAAACCTACAACACCGTCAATGGTGTGATTTTCATTAAGTTGTTTATCGAATAAGGCTTGGCCCTGCCAGTTCCATTTCGTTGCATTTCTTTGGTTCAAAAGACGTCGTCCCCATCTTGGATAAGTAATATTATCTAAGACAAAAGTTCCTGTAAATTGACCGCTTTCGTTCTCAGCAGAAAAATAACGATCCTGGTCTTTATCAACATAATCCATTCCGAAAAGAGTAGTGAATTTCAAGAAATTATTCAGCTTATACGAAATACCAAGACTTCCTAAAATACCATAGGTATTGGCTTCATTTTTATTCTGCTCGATTGCCGCTAAAGGATTTCCTCTCGTCATACCGCTGACTCCTAGATAAGAATAAGAACTATCAGCGTTGTATGGAGACAAAGTAGGGAGGTAAGCAAAAGAATAAAAAATATTAGGAGCATCTTTCTGGATATAACTAGGGTTCAGCATTAAACTAATATCTAATTTTCCAGAGCTATATCCAAGATTAATTCCCGCATTCAATTGTTTGGTGCTGTTGCCCATTTGCGGTTCGTCAATTTTGGTGTAGCTGATATTGGTTCGGTATGAAATTTTTGATGTAGAACCAGAAACATTAAAATTGTATTTATTAAAAATCCCTGACTTGTTCAAAAGTCCAAACCAATCTGTACTTACACCATTGTAAGTAAGCGGCGCAGTTCCTGGAGAAGTATTTTTCAAAAATTCATTTCGTAGCTCTGTGTACTGCTCGCCATTAAGATATTTAATCTGATTAATGGCAGATGAAATACCCAGCTGATTAGAGAAACCAAACTGGGTTTTTCCTTTTTTCCCTTTTTTAGTGGTAATTAAAATTACTCCATTTGCTCCGTCAGCACCATAAATTCCAACTGCAGCGGCATCTTTAAGAACCGATATTGTTTCAATAATTTCTGGCGCAATTTTCATTAAAGGATTTCCGAAATTTTCAGTAAAATCTCCATTTCCGCTAAAATAAGCACTGTCAATACCATATTCTTCACCCATAATCACTCCATCAATAATGATAAGGGGCTGGCTGGATGTACCAATACGTGCTCCAGATAAAGAAGGTAAAGTTCCTTGTCCGCGGATGTTAATTTTGACTGGTCCGCCAACGCCAGAAGTATTCTCAACCATTACACCCGCAATTTGCCCAGTAATCATTTTGTCAAAACTTTCAGAAGCTTGTTGTACCGGAATATCTTTTGAGGTCAAAGTCGAAATACTTCCGACAATTTCTTCTTTTAATTTTGTAGTTCCATAAGAAGAAGTAATGATAACAGGGTTCAATTCATCTGTAACTTCTTGAAGATAAAAAACAAATTCTTTTTTGTAACCCGCTGTTTGCGATTGTGGTTCCATTCCTAAATAAGCAACTTCAAGAATCTGATCCTTAATGTTTTCACCTTTTAGTTCATAAGCAAATTTTCCATTTGAATCGGTTATGGCACCCATTCCAGTTCCATTTATGCGAATAGTGGCACCAGGAAGAGGCTGTTTGTCTTTTGCGCTGTAAACTGTTCCTTTAATCATCCGTTCAGTTTCCTGGTTACCAGAATTAGATTTATCAACTCGAGTCGCATCTGTCAATAAAACTTGTTTTTTCTGAATGTAGTAGGAGATATTCGTGCCTTTCAGCAACTTCTTTAAAGCCGTTTCTAAAGTCACATTATTAACATCTAAATCAGCTAATTGATCGGTATCTATTTTTTTAGCATTATAAATGATCCTAAAATCACTTTGCTCTTCAATAGATTTGATTATTAAGCTTATAGGCTTGTTTTTTACACGTACTGTTATGAGTTTATTCTGAGAAAATCCTTTAAATCCAGATATGAGAATGGCTAAGAAAAACAGAATTTTTCTTAAAGCGGGCTGTATCGTAAATGTCATGGTTATTTATTTATCGTGGATTGGTAATTGTAATGGTTTTTTGTTTAATAGAATAATTAAAAGGCGTGTCACGTTTTAGAAGATCTAAAATGTTTTCGACACTAGATTCGCTAATTTTAATTGTACCCGTAAAATTCTGTTTGGCCAAATCAGAATTTTCGTTGATGATTTCAACATCATAAGTACGCTGGATAATTTTAGCAATTGTAGAAAATGGAGTGTCTTTAAAAGCGAGTTCACCTTTTGTCCAGGCAGTATAAAAGGCGGGATCAACTTCTTTTAAGACAATTTTTTTTGAATTATTCTGCCATGTTGCCATTTGATTTGGCTCCAGCAAAATAGCGTTTGAAGGATTAGCAGCTTCAGACATTCGGACACTTCCTTCAATCAATGTACTATTAATTGTAGGGTTTTCGGGGTACGCGCTCACATTAAAAGTAGTCCCGAGAACTTCAATATCTGCCTGATTTGCATGAACAATAAACGGATGCATTTTATCTTTGGCTACTTCAAAAAATGCTTCACCGGTTAAGTAAACATTTCTGTTTCCGTTTAAGCCAAACTGCTCCGGATAGCGCAAAGTTGTTCCAGAATTTAAACTCACAACAGTGCCATCTGAGAGTCTAAGTTTGAAACATTTTCCGTATGGAACAGAAAGTGTATTATAAATCACTTTATGATCCTGAACTTTGCCAAAGTAAACAATTTCGGTCGGAAATTTTTTGGCAACCAAGACACCTTTTTCATTTAACAATGCACTCTGAGTTTTTCCTGAAAAATATTCCAGACGGCCGTCGCCCAATTCCAGAACAATTTCTTTTGGAGTTTCAGTTGTTTTGTTCAATAAGAAAATAGTGGTTCCTAAACCCAGAAACACTAAAAATATCGCAGCATATTGTAAATACTGTTTAGTCCTATTTTTTGGTTTTATCTGGAGTATTGGTGCAGCATCAAAATACAAATCTGAAGAAAGAGTGGTCAATGCCCAAATCTTCTTAGCCTTTATAAATTGGTTTCTGTTTTCTTCCGATGCTTCAATCCAGTCAAAAAGTGCCTGAACTTCTTGTTCTGAAGCTTCGTTAGAAAGGTATTTGCTTATTATTTCCGATGTCATATCTGCTTTTTAAAACTTCTCTTCATTATAAGTACACCTCAGAATTAAAATACCCTACCTTTTTATTCTTAATTATTATAAATAAGTACAAAAATTAAGAACAAATAATCAGATAATCTGGATTTTAAAAGTTTCAAAGCCTTTGTCATGTGGGCTTCGATAGCTTTTAATGAAACTCCTAATTCTTCGGCGATTTCTGCGTTTTTTTTATTCTCAAAGCGTTTTTTAATAAAAACTTCTCTAGTTTTTGGAGGCAGATCACTGATAGATTCCTGAATAATTCGTTCTAGTTCGGTTAATTCTAAAGGATCGAACTGAATTGAGTTTAGAACTTCAATGTTCAGTTCTCTTTCTTTATGGTTTAAGAGGTCGTTTTTGAATTTGTCCTTCACTTTGTTATGGCGGATTAAATTCAAGCATTTTGATTTGGCATAAGTAAATAAGAAAGCTTGAATTCCGTTAATGGATTCTACATTTTCTCTATTTTGCCATAAGTGTAGTAAGGCTTCCTGAGCCAGGTTTTCAGCTTCGTCCTGATCATAGATAAACTGAACGCTGAAAGATTGGATTCTTCTAAAATATTTATCGTAAAAAAAATTGAATGCAGTTTCGTCACCTTCCTTAAAGGAATGGAAAAGATCTAATTCGAAACGGACATTCTTATTCATTAAACGATATTTACATTGAAAAAAGCAATATTAATTAAATTTTAGAAACAACTCAATTTTGCTCAGAAAGCGGCAAATATAAAAGTTTATTTATATTAATTCTAAATAAAATAAAATTATTACTCGTTTCTCAAAAAATTATTCAGAATAGGTTTAGAAAGGGATTCTCTTTGATGAAAACTTTCACAAAAAAACTCCCAATTATAACGATTGGGAGTTCTTAGTTTAATTTAGAATTACACATACTCTTTGTGATAAATGCCTTGCTAGTTCAGGGACATTATTGTCTGAGACAATGTACGGAATGAGTTTTCTCTTCTCGATGATTTTCTCTTTTGAATAAATGAGATTAAAATATTCTTTCGGTTCATTAATGTTTTCTTCTGTTTTAGGAATCTCCTCGTAGTAGTAAAGTGATTTTTTTAACGAAGGATATTTTTTTAAAAGATAATCGTTTACAGTATGTCCTCCTTCTTTATTTAAATCTTCACGCAGAATACCTGTTACTATAACTTTTTTGATATTACGTTTAAAACTTCTATAAGTTTCTCTTGGCATTGAAAAATCAGAAGATTTGATAGTTCCTTTTTCAGATAATTTACGAACTATCGAAAAACGTACATAATCGCCATTTATTTCGGTGACTTTAAAAACAAAATATTTTTTTGCTGTTCCACTATTTCCATTTTCATCTCTTTGTTTACTGAAAACAAAACTTCCTAGTTTTAGTTTATGCTCTGGAGTTTCCATAGCTTCTTTCCATAGATAAGGTTTATAGACTGTTTCTCTGAATACATAAATTGCAAGGACTAATAAAATGCTTATAAAAAGTAGTTTTTTCATTAATTTTAATTTGTACAAGTATTGTTTTATTGAGATTTTTCTAAAAATTTGGCCAAAAATAGTAAAATGACAGTTTATTTTACATTAAAGTTTGTTAAGTTTTTTAAAATGAATTTTATTTCAAAAGAAAGATACTAAAACATTGTTATAAAGGTCTTTACGGGCTTATTTGTCTTATCTGTCAATACTATATTTCTAAAATTTAGAGATTACTATATAATAGCTGCAGCGTATGAAAATCAGAAGAACCGTTAAAGTATTTATGAAGCACTTCCTGAAAAATAGTTTCTGTATTTTGAACGCTGGCAAACAAAGTCATGCACGATTGAAGATTTTCTATATCTATGCTTTCAAAGATATCAGAAACACTTTCTTCCTTTTTGATAAGTTCAGAAGTGATTTCTATAAGGTGTTTTCCTAAAATCGGGTGTTCAAAAAAAGCAATTGCCTCATCGGCATTTTTGATTTCGTAAAATTTGGATGTATCATTAGAACCCATTCCTTTTATCTGCGGAAATATAAACCACATCCAAGGAGATTCTTTTTTACCTTTCTTTATTTCGTCTAGAGCTGTCAAATACAATTTGTTCTGAGCATCTAAAAAACGAAGCAGTCCGTTATTGTTGTAGGCCATTACTTACTGATGTTTATTTGGGATATCAGGTCATAAATCTAGTCAAAATTTGTTTAGTTGTACAAGGCCTAATTCATTTTTTGAAAGCATTTTTTAACATTTTAAACGGAATAATTTAGAAAAGGTATTATCTGTAAAATTTTATAAAACAATTTTGTGTTTGTAAATAAAAGCGTACTAATAAAAGTTTTTATTGTTATAAAAAACAATTTTAATTGGCAGTTCTGTTATGATTTTTCTATTTTTATGAACAGACGGTTCTAAAACCTTCACAAAAAAAATAGAATTGATATTGACCACCTTACAATATCAATATTTTCAACCGGGCAAGCTTCGCCCATAAAAAAAATAAATGCTTATGAAAATAGGATTAATCGGATTCGGAAAAACTGGAAAATCAGTAGCTTCAATATTATTAGAAAATAAAAAATTCTGTTTAGAATGGGTTTTACGTCAAAGTACGGTTTTAGAACACAGATCGGTTCCAGAATTTTTTGGAGTGCAGTCAGAAGAACCCGGCTTAATTTATTCTAGTTCAAAAACATCTATTGAAGAATTATTAGAAAAACATCCTGTTGATGTCATTATAGATTTTTCGTCGCATCAAGGAATATATACGTATGGAGAAGTAGCTGCAAAAAAGCAAGTAAAAATTATTTCTGCAATTTCTCATTATAAAGATAAAGAGCTTGCCTTTCTAAAAAAGCTTTCGAAAAAGACTACTGTATTTTGGTCGCCAAATATTACTTTGGGAGTCAACTATTTATTGTTTGCAGCCAAGTTTTTAAAGAAAATTGCACCTTGGGTGGATATTGAAGTGAACGAAGAACATTTTAAAACGAAACAAGGAACATCTGGAACAGCAGTAAAAATAGCAGAAGCGCTTGATGTAGATAAAGAAAACATCAATTCGGTTAGGGCAGGAGGAATTGTCGGAAAACATGAAGTTATTTTTGGTTTTCCTTTTCAAACCGTGCGTTTAATTCACGAATCAATTTCAAGAGAAGCTTTTGGAAACGGAGTTATTTTTGTGGCTGAAAATCTTAAAGAGAAAGAAAAAGGGTTATATAATTTTGAAGATATCCTGACGCCTTATTTTACGGTTTAAGTTTTTTTGCCACAAAGGCGCTAAGACACAAAGTTTTTTTATTGAAAAATGTTGGTGCGGTTTGTCTTCCTGAGCGGAGTCGAAGGATAAACGCAATGTATTTAGAGTATATTTAATCTCGCAAAGACGCTAAGGCGCAAAGTTTTAAACGAAAAGCTTTGCGCCTTAGCGTCTTAGCGGCAAAAAAAAAAACTTACTTCCTAAAAGTCAAAGCCTTCATGTATTCTAAATTCATTTTGGCAATTGAAAGCACCGAAATTCCCTGCGGACATTCGATTTCGCATGCTCGGGTATCTGAACAAGCTCCAAAACCTTCTTCATCCATTTGTTTTACCATAGAAACAGCACGTTTGGGCGCTTCTAATTTTCCTTGCGGTAAAAGTGCTAGATGCGTTATTTTGGCGCCCACAAATAGGGCAGCGCTGGCATTTTTGCAAGAAGCTACACAAGCTCCGCATCCTATGCAGGCAGCGGCATCAAAAGCGGCTTCGGCGGTTTCATACGAGATCGGAATACTGTTTGCTTCTGGCGCCTGACCTGTTGAAGCACCAATAAAACCTCCCGAAGCGATAATAGAATCAAATGCTTTGCGGTCAATTTTTAAATCTCGTAAAACGGGAAAAGCTTTTGCGCGAAAAGGCTCAATATAAATGGTGTCACCATCTTTAAAACTCCTCATGTGAAGCTGGCAGGTTGTAGTGTTTTTAAGAGGTCCGTGAGCACGTCCGTTAATCATGACCCCACATTGTCCGCAGATTCCTTCACGGCAATCATGATCAAACTCTATTACGCGTTCCCCCTGTTGAATAAGAGACTCATTTAAAAGATCCAGCATTTCTAGAAACGACATATGTTCTGACACTCCATCAATTTCATAATCGGTCATTTCTCCTTTTGTAGAAGAATTAAACTGTCGCCATATTTTTAGATAAAGTTTCATAGATAATTATGAGTTATGAGTTATTAATTAATAATTTACAATTAACAATTCACCATTTATTTATAGCTTCTCACTGCAAGTTCTACCGCTTCAAATTTTAGAGGTTCTTTATGGAGTTCAGGTTCGTTATTTAAACCTTTCCATTCCCAGGCAGATACATAACAGAATTCATCATCGTTTCGGACGGCTTCACCATCAGCGGTTTGATATTCTTCTCTAAAATGTGCACCGCAGGATTCTTCACGCTGTAAAGCATCATGGCACATTAATTCGGCTAATTCAATATAATCTGCAATTCTGCCTGCTTTTTCTAATTCGCTATTTAAAGTATTATCGCCAGTAATTCTGAGATCTTTTTCGAAAGAAGCTTTGAGTTCTCGAATTTCGACTATTGCTTCTTCCAGTTTTTCTCTGCTTCGTGAAAGACCGCATTTTTCGTAAAGAAGACGTCCTATTTTTTTATGGAAATAATCTGCTGAATGTGTTCCGTTGATATGCAAAAAACGATCGAGCTGTCTTCTGACTGTTTTTTCAGCTTCTTCAAATGCGGGATGCGAAATATCAGGTTTAGGCAAATTCAATTCGCCTGCCAAATAGTTCGGAATAGTGTAGGGAGCAATAAAATAACCATCGACACAAGCCTGAAGCAGTGAATTTGCCCCAAGACGATTTGCTCCATGGTCCGCAAAATTAGCTTCACCTAAAGCAAACAAGCCTGGAATCGTAGTCATAAGCTCATAATCGACCCAAAGTCCGCCCATTGTAAAATGCGCTGAAGGCGAAATCAGCATTGGTTCTTTGTAAGCGTTTATGCCTGTAATTTTTTCATACATAGCAAAAAGGTTGCTGTATTTGGCTTCTATTTTATCTTTTCCCTGCGCTTTTATGGCATCTGAGAAATCGAGATAGATTGCATTTTTCATAGGTCCAACGCCATGACCGGCATCAATTCTTTCTTTTGCGGCTCTTGATGAAATATCTCTTGGAGCCAGATTTCCAAATGAAGGATAACGGCGCTCTAAATAATAATCACGCTCTTCTTCTGGAATGGCATTTGCATTTCGGTCATCTGCAGCTTTTTTAGGAACCCAGATTCGTCCGTCATTTCGAAGCGATTCCGACATTAAGGTCAGTTTCGATTGATTTTCACCATGCTGTGGCAATGAAGTAGGATGAAATTGAATCCAGCTTACACCAGCCATAAATGCGCCTTTTTTGTGTGCTCTCCATACGGCAGAGCTGTTGCAGCCCATCGCCAGAGTCGATAAATAATATACTTTTCCGTAACCGCCAGAAGCCAGTACAACGGCGTCTGCAGCATGACGCTCTAATTTTCCTGTTTCAAGATTTCTTGTAATTATGCCTTTGGCTTTGCCATCAATAACAACCAATTCCAGCATTTCATGACGGGTATATAATGCTACTTTTCCTAAAGCATTTTGACGTTCTAAAGCTTGATAAGCACCCAATAAAAGCTGCTGTCCGGTTTGGCCTCTGGCATAAAAAGTTCGAGAAACCTGAACACCTCCAAAAGATCTGTTATTTAAATAGCCAGCATATTCGCGGGCAAAAGGAACGCCTTGTGCTACAGCATGATCAATTAAAGCGGCAGAACATTCGGCTAAACGATATACATTGGCCTCACGAGATCTAAAATCGCCGCCTTTAATGGTGTCATAAAACATTCTGAAAGTACTATCGCCATCATTTTTGTAGTTTTTGGCAGCATTTACACCACCTTGTGCAGCAACAGAATGTGCACGTCTAGGAGAGTCTTGAAAACAAAAAGACTTAATATTATAGCCTTGTTCTGCCAAGGATGCAGCGCATGAAGCTCCTGCAAGACCTGTACCAACGACTATAATATTAAGCTTTTTTCGATTTGCCGGATTTACCAGTTTGGCTTTCGATTTATAAGTACTCCATTTTTCTGAAAGTGGTCCTTCGGGTATTTTTGATTCCATCATTTTTATTATTTTAAAATGAACTGATGCAAAACTTTAAAAGCAACTATACTTTAGGGACTCTAATATACTATAAAAATCTTATAAAATGAAATTATTGTTTGCTGATTATCATGGCTTTACTAGTTGTGTCTGATTTTATGAAATAAATGCCTGCAGGATATTCTGAGATTGAAATAACATTTCCTGTTCCCTGTTTAATTTTACTTCCTGTAACCGAATAAATAGTCCATTCTAGCTCTTTTGATAAATGAAATATTCCTTTTGAAGGATTTGGATAAACGATAATTTTATTGGATTCTGCATCTGGATTTTCTACTCCAAGATTACAATTATGGACGTCATAAGTAACTTTTTTTGTGTTGCTTCCATTTGAATTAGTAACAGTTAAAGAAATTTCTCGATCTCCTTCTGTAGAAAAAATAACAGAATGCGGACCAATTCCAGTTGCAGTTTGCGGTTGCGCTCCAGCGCCAAAATTCCATGAATAAGAATCAACAGTGCCTACAGAAACCGAAGTAAAGGTGACAGCAGTATTCAAACATCCCATTTGCGGACTGTATTCAAAATCGGCAATAGGAGCAGTGGTGCTTCCTGAAAGGACAAATTCCATTTTATTGACATTGATATCATTTTCTTCAAAATATAAAGTGATCACATGAGTTCCTTGTGTCAAAGCTATATTAGGAATTGCGACAGTCTGCCAGTTCTGAAAACCTCCTGTATTAGGTATATTGACAGTTCCAGTTAGGTTTGTGCCATCTACTTTTAAATGTAGTTTTCTGGTGTTGTAAGGAGTAGCAATTCTTAAATTTATCGCGTAATTTCCTGTTGTATTTACTTTGGCGGTATATTTCAGCCATTCATCTTTTACGACATAAGCCAAATTGAATCCGCCTTCGTTACAAGCTTCAGTTCCAACACGGTCGCCTGGTCTGTAAGCCGTATCTCCGCCAGCATTGATATCGAAAATAGCTTCTGGGCCAATATCATAATTTTCGGCTTCTATAATTCCAGGTATTTGCGCAATTATTCCCTGATAAGGTGCATTTTGAAGTGTAGTTGGGGTATAAAATGCGGTATAGGTAATTGCTCCTGAGGCTGGAGCCTTAAAGGTTTGATTGGCCGTTCCGCCTTGACTCCAATGATCAAAATCATAGCGGATATTGCCTACATACTGTGGTGTTGGCGCGTTTAGAGTCTGTAAAGCAGCATTGGCTACAACTTGTTTTGTAGAAGGCGCAGTAACTGGTTTTTGGTTGAATTCTAAATTTAGGGGCACTGGCGAACTTGCTGCCGTAACGTCAACCAAATTCGGTTTAATATCTACAAAACTTGTTGCCGTCAATCCGTTGCTATCGGTTACTTTTACCGTAAAGCGATACCAAACATTTGGTGTTTTTTCGCCTTGGTTAGAAGCCGTAAAATTGCCTGATTTTATACCCTGTGGACTTGCTCCTGGATGCGAATGTCCTGCTCCTGGAACGTCTTCGTGAAAAAGATCCATGCTCCACGAAAAAGCACTTGCAGGTAGTGCTCCGTCTTCAACATCATTAGCTGTGGCTTCGAAATAAATAATATCGTCAGCATTCCATTTTAATGTTGGTAATGGAGAAACAATAGAAACCGTAGGTGCATTGCTAAATGGCGTTACCGTTAATACTGCTTGATTACTGGTTACATTTCCCGCGGTATTGGTGACTATGACTCTATAATTTCCGGCATTTGCTGTTGTTACGTTTGGAATGGTAAAACTTGCACCAGTTGCCCCACTTATATTGGCATTATTATATTGCCATTGATAGGTTAAACCAGTTCCGCTTGCAGAAACTGTAAAAGTCACGGGATTGGTTTCCATTATAGATTGAGAAAGCGGATGGTTTACGATTGTTGGTGCTGCAGTTTCTATATAATCCAGCTTAATCAGCGAACCATTATTTCCATAAGCGCAATAATAAATATAACCGTCATTGCCTAACATCATTCCAAGAGCCTGCTGTTGCGGAGCTGTAAAAAAGACCGTAGAAACGGGATCGGTAACATTTGGATCAAACGATCTGATTTCTGTTCGAACAAAATCTTTAATGATAAATTTTCCTTGAAGATTTGGATAACGAGATATTGCAGGATTATAAAGTACGCCATTAGTCAAAGCATTTCCGATACTTCCAGTGGCATATGTAAAGATTGGATTGGTAAATAAGTTGGTTTCGGTTTGTTTTCCATCGCCTCCCTGCGGATGGCCCCAAGCATAATTACGGATGGCAGGATTACTGATTTCGTTTACTTCTTCCCACGAAGTTCCAACGTCTAAGACAAATAGTTTGTTGGCAGTTTCATTGGCTACTAATCTCCAAGGATTTCTAAAACCATATACCCAAATGCTTTGCCTTTGTACAGAACCGCTTCCATAATAAGGATTTCCTGGCGCTGGCTGTCCGTCTTCAGTCAAGCGGAGAATTTTTCCTTTGTAAGTATCCAAGTCCTGTGAATTTGTATTCAGCTGACTATCACCGACTGTTACATAAAGATAGCCGTTAAAAAATTTCAGGTCACCACCATTATGGAAACCCTCGCCAATGGGTTCCAAAAGCAAGATTTCCTGCCTATTGATTACTTGGTTGTTAGCGTCAATCTTAATTCTTTCAATTCTATGTCGAATTACATTTGCTTCATTTATAGAGTAAAAAACATAAATGTAGCCATTTGCAGCAAAGTTTGGATGCAAGGTTAGTCCAAGCAAACCTTGTTCTTTGTCTGTAACAGTTGTTACAGTAAAAACAGTAGAAACTGCATTATTTTGGAATACTTTTACAATACCCGCTCTCTCTGCTATAAAAATTCTTCCGTCAGAAGATTGTTCCAGAGCAAGCCCTTCTTTTATTACTGCTGTAGGAGCAAGGTTCTGGGTAATGTATTGTGAGTAAGATAAGGAGTAAATAAATAAAACAGCAATAGATAATAATTGCCTAAATCGTTTTTGAATCTTAAATAGTAGATTTTTTCTCATAATTATTCAGAAATTTTATAGGTTTGGGTACTCAAATTTAACCCTTTTCTGTATAATTACTTAAAATTCAGATGTTATGTTTCTCTGAGAGGTGCTGATCGTAGCGCAATAATTAAGAATAATTGATAGTTACGATTATGCTGTAAAGTTTTTGTAGTGTTTTAGATGCTGTAAAAACAACTTGAAAAACATTACTTTCCTATAATTTCCTTACGATGTAAAGTTCCCCATTCATTTAACGCACTAATTACTTTATATAAGGTATGACTGTGTTCTGTCCTTGCATATTCAACAGTTGGCGGAAACGTATCATAGACAGTTCTAATAACTAATTTGTTTATCTCTAGATCTTTAAGTTCTTTAGAAAGCATTTTGTCAGTAATTCCGTTTATGTCTCTAGAGATTTCCTTGAAGCGTTTTGGTCTGTTTGATAAGGCAATCAAAATAGGTAATTTCCATCTGCCGCTTAAAACTTCCAAAGCATCTCTTACCGGTAATAATGCGGCAAGGCATCCTTCCTGTTCGCAACCCATTTCTTTTGTTATTTCGGCCTTTGTTTTCATATGTTTTGCTTTACTATCCTCAATTATAGCGCTATCCTCGAGGATAGTACTATAAAATGTATAGCAAATGTAAATAAGTTTGCTTTGTAAACAAATAATATTAAAAATAATGAGGCAAAAAATTTTAAAAATTATTACAAGTACAAATGGAGAAAATTCATTTAGCACTAAATTGTCAGATGCGATTATCGAGAAGTTGGCATTACTAAATCCTAATAGTCAAGTACAAACGTTGGATTTAACTAAAACACCATTGCCGTATTTGACAGATGCTCATATAAGCGCCATTTACGCTCCTGCAGAAACACATACACCAGAGCAAATTGCTGCAATTAAATATTCTGATGAAGCAATAAAAAACTTGCTAGAATCTGATATTATTGTAATTGGTGTTCCTTTATATAACTTTGGAATTCCTGCGGTTTTAAAAGGATGGATAGACCAAATTGCAAGAGCTGGAAAAACGTTTAGTTATGGTGCCGAAGGAATAATAGGTTTAGTAACCAATAAAAAAGTCTATTTGTCAATAGCATCAGGATCTATTTTTTCTGAAGGACCAATGAAAAGCTACGATTTCACAGAATCGTATTTACGAACTGTATTTGGCTTTCTGGGAATGACAGATGTTACCACTTTTAGAGTAGAAGGAACCGCAATTTCAGACTTTGCCGCAAATGCGTTGCCAAAGGCATTGTCTTCTGTTGAAGAATTTGTTTTCTAAGAAAATCAAAAAAAAATCTGCTAAATCTGCTTGAAAAAAATATTCCAGCCGATTTAGCAGATTTTTATGGTGAAAACTAAATAATGTTAAGTGTTATTTCTCAATAATCATAGTAACGCCTTGTCCGCCAGCGGCACAGATTGAAATTAGGCCTTTTCCAGAGCCTTTTTCGTTCAATAATTTTGCCATTACGCCAATAATTCTTCCCCCAGTTGCAGCAAATGGATGGGCGGCAGCCAAACTGCTTCCTTTTACATTTAGTTTATTTCGGTCAATAGCTCCCAAAGTTTTCTTTAAACCTATTTCGGCACTTAATTCTGGGCTCTCCCAAATTTTTAGAGTTGCTAAAGTTTGAGCGGCAAAAGCTTCATGAATCTCATAATAGTCAAAATCTTGCAGGTTTAATTCTGCTTTTTCCAACATTCTCGAGGCAGCAAACAAAGGCGCTAACAAAAGATTCTGCTGATTTTTAACATATTCAATTGCCGCAATTTCAGCAAAAGTAATGTAAGCTAAAATTGGAAGCCCTTGTTCTTTTGCCCATTCTTCGCTAGCCAAAAGAATGCAAGATGCTCCATCTGTTAAAGGAGTTGAGTTTCCTGCAGTCAGAGTGCCATTTACTTTATCAAAAGCTGGTTTTAATTTGGCTAATTTTTCAATTGTACTGTCTCTTCTAAGGTTGTTATCTTTTTCTAAACCATTAAAAGGCGTAATCATATCATCAAAAAAGCCTTCATCGTATGCTTTTGCCATATTCAAATGGCTTTTTAAAGCAAACTCATCTTGTTCTTCGCGTGAAATTTTATAATATTTCGCCGTAATTTCAGTATGTCCGCCCATAGAAAGTCCAGTTTGCGATTCTTCATTTCTAGGAACTAATGGAGATAAATCTTTTGGACGAAGTTTTAAAAAAGTTTTAATTTTTCCACCTAACGATTTGGCTTGCCTTGCTTCTAAAAGAATTTTTCTCAGTTTTTCACTCACAGCAATCGGCATATCACTGATAGAATCTACACCGCCAGCAATTCCAGAATCAATTTGACCGAGAGCAATTTTATTGGCAATGTAAATAGCGCTTTCAATTCCCGTATCACAAGCTTGCTGCAAATCACATGCGGGTGTAGCGGGGTCAAGGCTGGTCTGCATCACGCATTCGCGAATCAAATTATTGTCGTAAGTATGTTTGATTACGGCGCCTCCGGCAACTTCACCTAATAATTTTCCTTTCAGATTGTATTTATCAATAAGACCATTGAGAGATGCGGTCATCATTTCTTTGTTTCCGACATTAGAATACGCTGTATTGGCTCTCGCAAAAGGAATTCTGTTATAGCCTACAATGGCCACTTTTCTTATGGTATTTGGTTTCATATCAGGAAGTTATTTGTTTGTGGTTTTTGAAATTTAGAAGTATAAAGATAGAAATAGATTTCGTTTTGAAACTTAATGTAGATTAATATTATCAGGAAATAACCTAGTAACTCTGTTTTTAAATTTATTCCGACTTATTTAGTATAATTTGTTGTATTTATTTAGAATGAATTAAAATAATTTGGATAAGTTGAGATTTGCACATACTTTTGTCGCTCAATATAAAATCAAAACCAAATGAAAATAATTATTAATGCCAGAGTTTGCCTTTTTGTGCTGTTTTTGAGCTCATTAAATATGATGGCACAACAGCTTGGAACTGTAAACGGGAAAGTTTCTTTAAGTGGCAATAAACCTGCAGAAAACATTGCTGTAGCTTTAAAAGGAACTAAATATTCAGACATTACAACTGTTTCAGGACATTATGAAATTAAAAATGTAAAACCAGGAACATACATTATCGTATTAAATGGAGTAGGAATTCAGTCTGTTGAGGATAAAATTGTAGTAAATTCTAAACAAACTACGACTAAGAATTTTACTCTTTCCGAAAGTCAGGAAGATCTTGACGAAGTGGTAATTAAAAAGAATAAATACAAACAAGACAAACCTTCATTGTCTTTGCGTCTTCAGACTCCAGTTTTAGAAATTCCTCAAAATATACAAATTGTAAGCGGTCAGACTTTAAAAGATCAGCAGATTACGAGTATGAGTGACGGCGTTATTCGTAACGTGAGTGGTGCTGTTCGTTTGGAGCACTGGGGAGATTTGTATACCAATATTACCATGAGAGGTTCTCAAATTCAAGCTTTTAGAAATGGTTTCAACGTAGTTTCTTCTTTCTGGGGACCATTAACAGAAGATATGAGTTTTGTAGATCATATCGAATTTGTAAAAGGACCTGCTGGTTTCATGCTTTCAAGCGGCGATCCAAGCGGATTATACAACGTGGTGACTAAAAAGCCTACGGGAGTAACAAAAGGCGAAGTAAGTGTACTTGGCGGAAGCTACGATTTTTACAGAGTAAGTCTAGATCTTGATGGAAAACTAGATAAAAAAGGAAAATTATTATACAGATTTAACGGAGCTGCACAAAAGAAAGGTTCATTCCGTCCTTTTGAGCATAACGACCGTTATGTAATTGCGCCTGTAATTTCTTATCAGATTGATGATAAAACAAAATTGACATTTGAATACAACTTTCAATATGCAAATATGACCGAAGTAGGTTCTTACTATGTTTTTGGTCCAGCGGCTGGAGGATATGCCACTTTGCCTCGTAATTTTACGATGACACAGCCAGGATTGCCAGATACTAATATTCAGGATCATAGTGGTTATCTGCAGTTTGAGCACAAATTTGACCAAAATTGGAAACTGACTGCCCAAACGTCTTATTTTAAATACATCCAACAAGGATACAGCTCTTGGCCAAGTTTAGTTGGACCAGCCGAAATAGATACGGATGGTGACAAGATTCCAGATGTTTTTCTTAATAAAGGAGACATTATCAGAAATGTTGGTATTTGGGATGCGGAGAGCAATATGTATTTAGGACAAATCTTTGTGAACGGAAAATTTAATACTGGTAATGTTTCTCATAAAGTATTAGGTGGAGTAGATTTAGGAAGCAAAGATTATATGGCAGATTGGGGACAATCTCATGATTTGGATACTTATGCTAATCCGTTTAATGTTTACAATCCGAATTATGGCACGCCATCCAATGGTTTGCCTCAATTTGATCATGATACTCCCTTAAGCCAAAGAGCTGGTGGACTTTACGGTTCGAAATATGCTGCTGGATATGTTCAGGATGAACTTGGTTTCCTTGAAAATAAATTAAGATTGACTCTTGCTGCGAGATATACTTGGATTAGCCAAACTAGCAGTTATGATGTGCCACAAGAGGATAGCCACATTACGCCTCGTGCCGGTTTAAGTTATTCTATTACTGATGATTTTGCAGTTTACGGATTATATGATCAAGCTTTTACGCCTCAATCTGGTGTAGTGAGAAGTGGTGATGTAAAACCTCTTACTGGAAATAACGTTGAATTTGGACTTAAAAAAGATTGGTTTGACGGTTCTTGGAATACAAGTTTATCAGTTTACAATATCTTAAAGAAGAATGAGTTAACAGCAGATCCTAATAATCAGCCAAACGAACAGTATAAAATTGTTTTGGGTGAAAAAAGAGCGCGTGGTGTTGAATTTGATGTAAGAGGAAAAATCTTTGACGGCTTAAATCTTATTGCAAATTACGCATTTACAGAATCAACTGTAACTAAAGTTGATCCAGCTGTTTCTGCAGCTAATGGTATTAACGTAGGTGATGTTGTGCCTGGTTATGCTAAGCATACAGCAAATGCATGGTTAAATTACACGCTTCAGCACGGAAAATTAAAAGGTTTTGGTGCTTCTATTGGAGGAACTTTCCTTGACGGACGTCAGACGGATACTTGGAGTGAAGGTCTTCAAAAATTACCTTCTTACTTTAAATTGGATGGAGGTTTATCTTATGAAACCGGTAAAATCAAAGTTACTGCAAACGTATTCAATATTTTAGATAAATATTTATATAGCGGTTCATTCTACAGTTGGTTAAATGCTTACTACTGGCAGGCTGAAGCTCCAAGAAATTTTAGAGTTGGTGTTGCTTATAAATTCTAAATAAAGGTTCAAAGGGACAAAGGTTCAGGGGTTCAAAGAAAGATTCTGAAATATTGTCCTTTTGGATTGCCTCCAATTTTAACTGGAGGTTTGTAATTTTAAAAGTCAAAAGGCTTTAGCTAAACTAGAGATGTTTGGCTAAAGCCTTTAATTTTGGCTTATAATTTCATCCAGCTAAAGCTGGACGCTATTTAATTTCTAAAAAATCCTTTTAATCTGTGTATCCCGATAGCTATCGGGAGTGGCTTTAAAAAAAATCTTTGCGTCTTTGCTCCCGATATTTATTGGGATTGCGAGAATATAATTATGCCTTCTTAATCAACGGAATCAATTTTGTTCCAATCAATTCAATGGCATTCATTAATTGTTTGTGTGTCAATCCTGCATTGTCCATCTGGAAAGTGAATCGATCCACCCCGCCAAGTGCTTCGCTATGACGCAAAATTTTCTCCGCCGCTCTTTCGGGACCTCCGACAATTAGAACACCTGAATCATCAATTAAACCGTCAAATTTGCCTTTGGTTACAGGAGGCCAACCTCTTTCATATCCTAATTTTGTCCATAATTCGGCGTAACCTGGATAATATTCTTCAATTGCTTTTTCTGTTGTCGTTCCAACATAACCAGGCGAATGTAAACCAACTTTTAATTCATTCGGTTTATAGCCTGCTGCTTTTCCTGCTTCACGATATAAATCGATTAAAGGTCTGAAACGATGTGTTTGTCCGCCAATAACTGCAACCATTAACGGAAGTCCCAACGAACCCGCTCTGATAAAAGATTCTGGAGTTCCGCCAACACCAAGCCAAATGGGTAATTTTTCTTGTAAAGCTCTTGGGTAAACTGGTAAGTTATTTAAAGCTGGACGGAATTTGCCTTCCCAAGAAACAAATTCATTATCTCTAATTTGAAGAAGAAGTTCGAGCTTTTCTTTAAAAAGAGCATCATAATCTCTCAAATCATATCCAAAAAGGGGATAAGCTTCAATGGCAGAACCGCGACCGACAACAATTTCAGTTCTTCCTTTCGAAATTAAATCTAAAGTGGCAAAACTCTGATAAACCCTAACAGGATCTGCTGCACTTAAAACGGTTACAGCACTTGAGAGTCGAATATTTTTTGTCCTTGCCGCCGCTGCACTCAAAATAACAGCCGTAGCAGAATCTAAAAACTCTTTTTTGTGATGTTCTCCAATTCCAAAAACATCAAGTCCAGCCTGATCTGCAAATTCGATTCTCTGCAAAAGCTGCTCCATAGCGTCAACGCTGCTCAGCGTGTTGTTGTCGCCATACATTGCCGAAGCAAAACTGTCTATTCCTATTTCCATAAGCTTAATTTTAAATTCCAATATTGAGAAATTCCAAATTCTAAATTTCAAAATCTAAAATCTGCAATCTAAAATCTACAATTATCTAGTGTGAGAAACCAAATGAAATACTGATAATAATAATCGCAATAACAATTAATGTAATGCCGACATATAAATAATCTTTTTCTAATAAAAACGAAAATAGCGAAAGCAAAACACGTAAAACTGGCGTAAGGAAAAGCAAAATAATACCAGTAAATATTAATGATTCACCATTTCCCTGAATTGCACCATTGTAAACAGCCGCAATCACTTCAAATATATTTCTATCATTTTCTTTAAAAACAGAATAATCTTCAATCTGATTTCCGTTGTGAATCAAATATACAATTCCGCCAATAAAAGCTACTGACAGTGAAATCCAAACTCCGTAACGAAGCAGATTTCCTATGATAGTTTGAAAATCTTTTTCTCCAAATTTTTCTTCCTGTACCATATTAGATTTTTCCATTTAGTCCGTTATAAATCATGTTTATTGCCAAAACAAAAATCAGGCAGGCAAAAAATATTCTCAATTTCTTCGGATTTGTTCGCACTAAGATTTTGGCTCCAGCCATAGCTCCAAACAAAACTCCAATTACAACAGGCATACAGATTCCTGGCTCGATATATCCTTTTTGAATATAAATTACAGAACTCGCCATCGCTGTAACACCCATCATGAAATTACTAGTTGTGGTTGAAACTTTAAACGGAACACGCATAATGTTATCCATTGCAATCACTTTAAAAGCACCGGAACCAATTCCGAGAAGACCAGACATCATTCCAGCAACGCCCATCATACTGAAACCGCCAAGCACGTTTTTAGTTCCGTATTTTATGACTTCACCATCGTGAGAAGGATAAGTTCCGTCCAATTTTAGTTTTTTAGCCAAAGGGCTAGATTCTAAAACAATGTGTTCTTCTTTTTTTCGTAACGAATTAATTGCAGAAAAAATCAGCGTTAAACCGAATAAAACTGCTATAAAAGAAGTAGGGGCAATTGTAGAAAGCAAGGCACCGCAAACTGCTCCGATAGTAGTGGCGATTTCAAGAAAAATTCCCATTCTCATGTTGGTAATTCCCTCTTTTACATAAGCTGCAGCAGAACCTGAAGAAGTGGCGATAACGGAAACCAAAGCGGCTCCAATGGCATAATGAATATCGACACCGAGAATAATAGTAAGAAGCGGAATAATAATGATACCGCCTCCTAAGCCTGATAATGAACCGATAAAACCTGCTAAAAAAGCACCCAGAATCATTATAAGCGTAAAGGTAAGTATTGTCATTTAGTGATGTGTTTTTGTATTTGCTAATTTACGAATACAAATTTGTTCATGAACTTAAATATACCTTAAAAATGTTTATAGTTGATAGTTTATAAGTTGATGGTTTGTAGTTTTTGGTTGGTTGTTTGTTTTAGTGTTTTTTGTTTTGACTGTTTTGAAGTTTATAGTTTTGTCAAAGCTATAGAGAGCCGTAACTATCAACAAAAAAACATCAACCAAAAACTATATCCTATTGTCAACAGCAAAAGCTGTTTTCCCGATATTGGCCAATAATAAAGCCGCCGCCGAACTTGTCCAAACCGAATAATCGAAAGGCGCTTTTACTGAAACCGAAACGGCCATTGCAAATCCGAAAAAGAACAATAAAAAAGCAGTTCCTAAAGCGGCAAGTCTGGTTTTAAAGCCAAACAATAATAGCAGACTTAAGATAACTTCAAAGAAAGTGGCGATCGCGCCTAAAATTTCGGCTGTTGCTTTGTTTGCATAAGGATTTAAGGTGTTGGTGTAAATTACAAAGTTCTCCCAATTTCCCCATGCGACTCCGTTTGAACCAGGTGCTCCCCAGATACCGAATCGATCAGCTACAGCTGAAAGCATTGTGATCGCTATTACTATTCTTAAAATTAAACCTGCCTCTAATATGGTGATATTTTTCATTCTGATTATTAATTTTATTGCAATTTCATTCTGCATATTTTATCTCAAAAAAGACAAAAATCGTCGAACTGTTTTTTTTAATAACGACAGAATCATCGTCAAATTGTTTAAAATAAACGACAAAATGCATAAAAAAGGGATAGTCTCAAAAAATAACTCTTGGGATTATATAGAAATTTGTAAAGATTATTTTATCAACAAAGCCCCAGCGGGGCAAAATATTTATAGAACTTCAAGATAACAAATGGCAAAAGCTCCAGAGGAGCGGCATATTTCTATAATATATTTCGCTCCTCTGGAGCTTTATATTGTAACCGTTTATTCTGTTCTATAAATATGCCGCTTCTCCGAAGCTAAAAAAAAAGAAGCTCTCCTTTTGAGAAAGCTTCTTTTTTTGTTTTGAAATTCTTATTTCAGTGTCGTTTTGATCACAATTGCTGCTTGTTGTATGGCAGTCTGAATAGCTGGTACATTAGCAATCGGATTTAAAAGTCCGTAATCGTGAATCAAACCGTTGTATCTAGTTAAGGTTACAGGAACTCCAGCTTCATTAAGCTTTCTGGCATAAGCTTCACCTTCGTCTCTTAAAACATCATTTTCAGCAGTTTGAACAAGAGCAGGAGGTAAGTCTTTTAATTCTGCTAAACTAGCTTGCAATGGAGAAGCGTATTTTTCTGTTCTTTTAGCAGTATCAGGTAAATAGTTGTCCCAGAACCATTTCATCATGTTTTTAGTTAAGAAACGTCCGTTGGCATATAAATTATAAGATTCAGTTTCAAAATTAGCATCCGTTACAGGCCATAATAAAACTTGTAATTTAATATGCGGTCCTTTTTTATCTTTAGCCATTAAAGTAATCGCAGCAGTCATATTTCCGCCTACACTGTTTCCAACAACAGCAAGGTTTTTACCATCTACACCAATTTCTTTTCCGTTTTCGGCTACCCATTGTGTTGCAGCGTAAATTTCGTTAATTGCCACAGGATATTTAGCTTCTGGAGAAGGTGTATAATCTGGGAAAACCGCAACGGCACCACTTTCTACAACCAAATCTCTTACTAATCGTCTGTGTGTTGGATAATCACCTAAAACCCATCCGCCGCCGTGAATAAAAATGAATACTGGCGCATTTGCTTTTGCTCCTTTAGGTTTAGTAATATGAATTTTTACTTTTAATCCGTTTTGAGAAATTACTTTTTCAGTTTCTTCGATACCAGAATAATCTACTTGAACCGATTTTTGAGCGCCTACTAGAACGTTTCTTGCATCTGTAACAGATAATTGTTCTAATGGTTTTCCGTCACCTGAATTTAATGCATTTAAAAAGCTGCGAACCTCTGTAAAAATTTCTGGGTCATTTTGTCCTTTATAAGCTCTTTCTTGTGCTGAAGCAACTGTATTTACGATTAATAATGTTGCAATAAATAAACTCTGTTGTAATACTTTAATAGTTTTCATATCTTTTATGTTTTAATCATTTATAATTTGATAGGACAAAGATATGGCGGTAATAAAGCTCTGAAAATGGATAAAAGTCTATTCTAATTGTACATTTTTCCCTTGAAGGTATTTTTTCTTGAAATTAGATGGAGTATCACCAACTTTATTGGTAAAAAGTCGGTTAAAATAGGCTGGATCTTCATATCCGAGCTGGTATGCAATCTCTTTTACGCTTAAAGAAGAATAACCCAAAAGCCTTTTTGCCTCCAGAATAATGCGGTCTTTTATAATATCGTTTGGCTGTGTCAGTTCTAAACGATTGAATTTATTAGAAAGTGTTTTAGGAGCAACGCCCAAAATATCGGCATAATCGGCAACGGTATGTTTGGTTCTGAAATGAATTTCGACCAATCGGCTGAAATCTCTAAAGAAATCCATTTCTTTAGAAGGCTCTTCATTCAAAATACCCAATTGCTGAATTTTCCAGATTCGCGTTGCTTTAATGATAAGCTGTTTCAAATACGTTCGAATCATTTCTTCCTGAGACGAATCGGGCGAAACAAACTCTTCCTGAATCTGATTGAAAATGCCTTCAATAAACAAAACCTCTTTATCGGGTAAAGTGGTCATTGGCATTTCGAATATATTGTTGAATAACAATCCGTCGCAGGCTACTTCGGCATCGTGAATCTGTACACAATAGAAATCACGATTGTAATACATAAAATAACCCTGCTTTTTCCCTTCCTTATTAATCTGCAAATATTGATTGCTGTTAATGAAAAACAGAGAAGGACTTTTGGTTTGATATTGTTTAAAATCAATAGTAACCTGATACTCTTCCGGAAGGTATAATACCTTAATATACGCTTTGTATTCGTCGCTGTTTATTTCTTCTACAGTTTCCTGATTCAGAATTAGAAATCCCAGTTTTTTATAATTTGATTCAAATACATTATTAAGGTTCATCGCGGTTTGTTTTGGATTTAAATTTAATGATTTTCTTTAGCGAAAGCAGTACTATTCATTACCAATTTGAAGATGTTCCAGTTTTTTGCCAACCAAAGTTTTTTCACCCACAATTTTAAATCCGAGTTTTAAATAAAGATTCTTCGCCAGCGGATTTTCTTCTTCTACCAATAAACCTAATGTCTGTTTTTTTTGATGCACATATTCGTTAATTAGAAAAACCAACAGTTTAGAACCAATTCCTTTTCCTTGATGATTTGGATTTACGCCTAATGAATCGATATAAAACTCCCCAGCACGCGTTTCAAACTCTGGATCAAATTCCGGATTATAATTTGCTCTGACATATTCCACAATCGGATTTCGTAAAGCTTCTATATCAGAACCATTGTAAATATTGACTGCGCCTATGATTTCGCCATTTTCCTCAGCCACAAAACAATTTTGATAGGAATATTGATTGTTTTCTCTTTCAACAAAATATTGCAGAAAGTCTTTCGCGGAAGCGTAATCTTTTTTAGCAATAAACTTATAGATGATATCTTCCATTGCTAATAATAATATAGGTGCAATATATTTTGAGTCTGATTTTTCGGCTTTTCTGATATTCATAGTGAATTGTTTTTAGCAAATTTAGTCTTTAAAATTATTTCACGCAGATTTTAAAGGATTTGAGCAGATCTTAGCAAATTTTAAATAAAAAATCTGCAGAATCAGCTATAATCTGTAACATCTGCGTGAAACAAAAAACACATTGTGCTTAATATATACAAATATACACTCAAAATATACCAATTAAGAGATTTCAACTCGCCTTATATTTGTAGTATAGTTTTAATTTAAACATTAAAAAAAATGAAAGCAATAGGATTTAAAACCTCATTACCTATAGAAAACCCAGAAAGTTTTATCGAATTTGAAGCTGTAAAACCAGTCCCTGGATCACACGATTTATTAGTTAAAATTGATGCGATTTCGGTCAATCCAGTCGATTTTAAAGTTCGCCAGAGTTCAGCAAAAGAAACCGTTTTGGATAACCCAAAAATCATTGGCTGGGATGCTGTAGGAATTGTGCAGGCTGTAGGAGAGAGCGTTACTTTGTTTGAAGTAGGAGATTCTGTCTATTACGCTGGAGATATTACCAAACAAGGAAGCAATGCCGAATATCAGATTATTGATGAAAGAATTGTAGGCAGAAAACCAAAATCATTATCTATTGAAGAATCTGCAGTAATTCCGTTAACGGCTTTAACCGCTTGGGAAATTTTATTTGACAGAATTAGAATTAGTGCTGACAAAGACAAAGGAAAATCCATTTTAATTATTGGTGGAGCTGGAGGAGTAGGTTCGATTGCGATTCAATTGGCTAAGAAAATTGCAGGTTTAACTGTTATTGCAACAGCGTCTCGTCCTGAAACGATTGAATGGTGCAAACAGCAAGGAGCAGATTTTGTGGTAGATCACAAAGACCTGATTTCTTCTGTTCATGAAGCTGGTTTTGAACATGTTGATTTTATTCTAGATTTTGTAGACACCAATGCTTATTGGGACACGATGGTTGAATTGATTAAACCGCAGGGACATATCGCTTCGATTACTGGAAGCGATGAGCCTGTAGTTTTGAATAAACTGAAAGGCAAAAGTGTTTCTTTTTCTTGGGAATTAATGTACACACGTTCGATGTATCAAACAGAAGATATGATTGAACAGCATAATATCTTAAATATCGTAGCAGATTTGTTGGACGACGGCATTCTGAAAACAACTTTAAACACAACTTTAAACGGACTTACAGCCGAAAATCTTAAAAAAGCACATGAACTTTTGGAATCTGGAAAGACAATCGGAAAGATTGCGATTAAGTTTTAATGCTTAAAATCGGCTTTGTGATAGCTTGGAATAGTTATTTGGAACTGTTTTAAATAATAGTGTTTTTAAATAAGAAATTTTTGTATTTTAGTCGGCTTACAAACCCAATTGAGTATAAATTTTTAACCTAAAACAAAATTATTTATGATTTCAAAAAACACAGACCTTGGATTATTACTGTTGCGTATCAGTACTGGCGGATTAATGCTTTTTCACGGTGTTTCTAAACTTATTCACGGAGTTTCGTTCCTTGTAGAAAGCTTGGGTACATTTGGATATGCGGTTTACATCGGAGAAGTTTTGGCGCCAATTGCCATTTTATTAGGATTCAGAACTAGAATTGCAGCAGTTCTTTTGGCAATAACTTGTGTGGTGGCAGTTGCAACAATGCATAGTCAGGAAATTTTCTCAATTAGTGAGCATGGTGGATATGCTTTAGAATTATTAATGCTGTATTTTTTAGGCGCTCTTGCATTGTTCTTTACTGGAGCAGGTAAATTTGCCGTTTCTAAAAATAGTCAATGGGATTAATCTGCAGGCAATTATATAAATTAAAGAAAGCTCTAAATTTCGATTTAGGGCTTTTTTTCTTTAAAAGTGTATAATAATGCTATTTTTGTGCTCAAATTATTCCAATAAGTTACCAAAATAGCAATGAAATCTTTATCAGCACTTCTCTTTTTTATTCTCTCTTTTTCGATTAATGCACAATCTCTAAATGGTATCGTAACTGATTCTGATGGAAAAGCATCTTCAGAAGTTTTAATTCGAAATCTAAATTCAAAAACACACGCTCATACCGATGCAAATGGAAAATTTACCTTAGAAGGAACGCAGATAAATGATAGTCTGGTTATTACCAAAAAAGGATTTTCAACTCAAAAAATTAAACTTGCCTCTTTGGATTTTCTCTCCATTCAATTGGAAGAAAAACCATTTTTGTTGGAAGAAGTTAAAATCAGCAATAATTTAAAATATTTAAACACCATTTCTAAAATTGATTTTGAAATTCAGCCTATTTCAAATTCTCAGGATTTACTGCGAAAAGTTCCAGGACTTTTTATCGGTCAGCATGCGGGCGGAGGAAAAGCAGAGCAAATCTTCTTAAGAGGTTTTGACTGTGATCACGGAACCGATATTAATATCACTGTTGACGGAATGCCTGTAAACATGGTTTCGCACGCACACGGACAAGGCTATTCTGATCTGCATTTTGTAATTCCAGAAACAGTTGATAATATCGATTTTGATAAAGGTGCTTATTTTGCAGATAAAGGCGATTTTACAACTGCGGGATATGTTGGTTTTAATACCAAAAATGCTTTGCAAAACAGCTCTATTTCTTTTGAAGGCGGACAATTTGATACCTTCCGTACGGTTGCGATGTTTAATCTATTGAATAAAGAAAACCAATCGGCTTATTTCGCTGGAGAATACATGATGACCGATGGTTATTTTGATGCTCCTCAGAATTTTAACCGAATTAATTTATTTGGAAAATACAACGCTAAAATGGAAAACGGAGATCGTTTGGCTATTTCGGTTTCGCATTTTAAAAGTCAATGGGACGCCAGCGGACAAATTCCAGACCGTGCGGTAAACGACGGAACAATTTCGCATTTCGGAGCAATCGATCCGAATGAAGGAGGAAATACAGATAGAACCAATTTTAATCTGCAATACGATGCCAAAATTGATGACAATACACGCATTAAAAGTAGCGCATATTTAAGTAAATACGATTTTGAACTGTATTCTAATTTTACATTTTTCTTGAATGATCCTGTAAACGGCGATCAGATTAAACAGAAAGAAAATAGAACGATTGTAGGTTTCCAGTCTGAATACGATCAAAAACTGAATGAAAAATGGCGTTTTAAACTAGGTGCAGGACTTCGAAATGATAATAATAAAGATGTAGAGTTGTCTCATACTTTAAACAGAAAAACAGTTTTAGATTATTTGAGTTTAGGAAATGTCAACCAAACCAATCTTTTTGCCTATTCAAGTCTTGATTTTACAGCAGGAAAATGGTTGATAAACGGAGGATTGCGTTTGGATTATTTCAAATTTGGATACGAAGATCAGTTGGCAGCAACTTATAGTAATCAGACGCAAACAAAAGCAATTGTAAGCCCGAAACTAAACTTTTTGTATACTCAAAATGACAAATTAAACTATTTCTTGAAGTTAGGAAAAGGATTTCACAGTAATGATACCCGTGTAGTTGTGGCGCAAAAAGGAGAAAAAATTCTTCCAGAAACGTACGGAGCAGATTTAGGTTTAAACTGGAAACCATTTCCAAGAATGATTATTAATTCAGCAATTTGGTACTTGTATTTGGCGCAGGAATTTGTTTATGTGGGTGACGAAGCTGTAGTTGAGCCAAGCGGAAAAACAGAACGTAAAGGTTTTGATTTTGGAATTAGATATCAATTGACCAATTGGTTGTTCTGGAATGCAGATTATACGTATACGCATGCAAGAGCAATAGACGAACCAAAAGGAAACGATTATTTGCCGCTTGCTCCAAAGAATACTTTAATGAGCGGACTTTCGGTAAAGGATTTAAAAGGTTTTTCAGGAAGTATAAGAACTCGTTTCTTAGGCGACAGACCAGCAAACGAAGACAATTCGGTTGTCGCAAAAGGATATTGCATCACCGATTTTTCTGTGAATTATCAGATTAAGAAAGTTTCGATTGGCGTAAACATCGATAATATTTTCAATACAAAATGGAAAGAAACACAATTTTTAACCGAATCAAGATTGGCAAATGAAACAGATCCTGTAGAAGAAATTCATTTTACGGCAGGAACACCGTTTAATGCGCGTTTGATCTTGAAATACACGTGGTAGAAATTGATTAATGCGGCAATTAGAAAATGTGCCAATTAGATAATGAGAGTAATTATCTAATTGGCACATTTTCTATTTAATGGTTGGTTTTAAATTGAATCGAATTGAGTCGAATTGAATTGAATTGAATTGAATTCAATCGATCCCTTCATTTTTAATAGGTGCTATCATTCCGTAGGAATGTTTCGTCGGTAGAAAAAAAAAATGGTGTCCAGCCCAATTCACGTTCCGTAGGAACGTTTGATAGGTTAGATATAAAAAACGATGAAACCAAACAAACGTTCCTACGGAACGTAAAACGACTTAAAAAACATATTTTTTCTACCGATGAGATGTTCCTACGGAACATTTTTAAAATCTGCAATCGAGTAAAACAACATTTTCACCGAGCAGATTGTGTGTTCTACCGATTACAATTTTAATTGATATACTCTAGATATACTTTTGATTTAAATTAAAACCTTAAAAATCAAAATTATGTCACTATTTACGCCTCTTCTTTGGATTTTGTTAATCGCTCCGATTATTGTTATTGCACATTTCAAAACTGAAAAATCTAATTTGAAATATTTAGGATTTTTCATTTTATATTTCCTTGCAGATGTGTTTTTGCAGGCTTCAGGAAAACAATTAATCGACTTGGATTTAAAATTTAATTGGGCTGGAAAAATCTTGAGTCTAATTTTAGGATTGATTATAATCTTTTCGGTTTCAAAAGAAGAAAGAATCAAAATCGGATTTACTTCTAAAACCAATTCGCCAGCAAGCTTGAAATTCGGATTATTGGTTTTCTTCGGATTTACGGTATTTGATATTATATTCAAACTGATTTTATTTCCAAAAGGCAATCCTTTCGATTTAGAAACTTTCCTTTTTCAAGCCTCAATGCCCGGATTAACAGAAGAAATCCTTTTTAGAGGAATCTCTTTATGGCTTTTAGACAAAGCTTTTGCGCCAACATGGAATTATCGCGGAATCAAATTTGGTTGGGCATTTGTTATTGTAACAGTTTTGTTTGGAGTTTCTCACGGTGCGGTTTTAGATCAGGATTTACATTTGAAATTTGATGTAATTACAATGTTATACTTAACATTAATTTCTTCTTTGAGCGTTGGTATTCTAAGACAGTTTTCGGGAAATCTTATTTATTCTATTCTGGGGCATAACACGATTAATTTGATCAATGCGGTTATTAGAATTTTATAAAAAAGGAATTCAATATCTAATTAATTTTGAAACACATAGAAACATAGATTTTTTTATTTCGAAAAAGAAGAGAGAAAGAAACTAGTTTCTCACACATAGATGTAAACCTTTGTATATATCTTCAGAAATGGCTATGTGTATTAAAACAAAGTGAAACGTCTTTAAGCGCAAAGAAAATCTATGCTTCTATGTGTTAATTATATTTTCCCACTCATGGAAAAAAATAAATTATATTTGAAACTGCTTTACAACAGTATTACATGCCAAATACCACATCGACTTCGGGATATTTTTTAGATAAAATCGCTTCGCTGAATTTTGACGGCTTTTTCACCAAAAGAAATCGAATTTTACTGCATGTTTTCATGTGGTTAGGTTTTTCTGTTTTGCTTTTTTTGAGTTATGTAATTGGCTATAAATTGGTCTATTTTGATGCTGTTTTACTAACCATAAGAATGGCATTGGTCAATATGATTGTGTTTTATATGCTGTTTTATTTACTATTGCCAAAGATATTCTCAGGAAGCAAAACCCGAATTATAATATTGGTGCTATTGGTTTTTCCAATTTCAATATTTGTTTGGATGGCGGCAACGTATTTTATTTCGCTTTTGTATTATGCTTTAGGTCTTGAAGTTACTTTTGGAGAACTGAAAGGCGTTATTAAAATGAGCGCAGAACAACGTTTTTTTGAAGCAGTTTCGCCAAAAAAAATGCTTTCGCAGACTATAATTATCATTTCGTTGCTTTCGCCTTTTTGCTTTGCAAAGATTTTGGTCGAAATCACGAAATTGTATAATAAGAAATTTCAAGTTGAAAGAGAGAAAACAGCTTTAGAAATTCAGAATATTCAAATTGAAAAGGACTTTTTAAAAGCGCAATTGAATCCGCATTTTTTATTTAACACCTTAAATAATCTGTACGGATTAACGGTTAGAAAAGATAATCTGGCTCCAGAAATCATCTTGAATCTTTCAGATATTATGAGTTATACGCTCTACGAATCGAATACCGAAATTGTCCGTTTGGAAAAAGAATTGGATTTTATCAAAAATTATATCGCTTTAGAAAAGATGCGTTATGCAGATGAAACGGATATTCAAGTTGCTATTGAAGGACAAACCGCAGGACTTTTTGTTGCACCGCTTCTGACATTTACTTTCATAGAAAATGCTTTTAAATATGGTTTAAAAAGTAAAAATGCCTTTATAAAACTCGACATTAAGATTGAAAACAATACTTTTTGGTTTAGTTTAGAGAACGATTTGGAAGATACGCCAAACGATTCTGATTTTGGCGGAATAGGAGTGGAGAATGCCCGTAAACGCTTAGAATTGCTGTATCCCAATCAATATGAATTAGAAATTAAAAGACTTGAAAACTTGTTTGAAGTCGATTTAAAAATAGTTTTAAGAAAATAATGGAAAAACTAAAATGCATTGTTGTTGACGATGAGCCAATTGCAAGAGATATTATCGAATCTTTTATTGCCGAAATTCCGTTTTTGGAACTAAAAGACTCTTTTGCAGAAGCTTCTAAAGCATTATTGTTTCTGCAGGAAAATGAAGTTGATATTGTTTTTAGCGATATCGAAATGCCTAAATTTAATGGTTTAGAATTGGTGCAATCGCTTACCAATGCTCCAGTTATTATTTTTATAACGGCGCACCGCAATTTTGCTTTGGAAGGTTTTGAAACCGGAGCTGCCGATTATCTCTTAAAACCCGTTCGTTTTGACCGTTTCCTGAAAGCGGTAAATCGCGCCAAAGAATATCTTTCGCTAAAGAAAACAACTTCAGTTCATCAAATCAATTCTGATCGCATTTTTATCAAATCGGAAGGGAAGCTGATTAAGATTCTTTTAAGTGAAATTTTGTATGTGGAAGCGCAAGACGATTATCTGAAATTCGTTATCAACGGCGGATCATATACAACTTTAGGAACTTTAAAGTCAATGGAAGAAGTTTTGAAACTCCCAATATTCTTTCGCGTGCAGCGTTCTTTTATTCTAAATCTCGAAGCTGTGAGAAGCCTCAACGGAAATGTTGTAGAATTGATTGATGGAAAAACCATTTCTGCAGCTTTGAATAAAAAAGAGGAATTGTATCAGTTGCTTGGGATTAAGTAGTTTTTTAGCGCAGACTTTACAAAGTTTTTTAGCCACGAATTCACGAATTATTTTTGATAATCTTTGAGAATAAAAAATCGTGAATTTGTGACGATTATTTAAACAAATAGCTTTGCCGATTTTGTGTTTTTTTAAGCATGTAATTGGGATTAAAAAGGTTTTTAGCGCAGAGTTCGCAGAGGATTTACGCAGAGAAACGCAAAGTTTTTAGTCGATGCATTTTATTTTAAAGGCCACAGAGCGATAGCAAAACATTCCAATTTTCAAACATAGCCCGCGGTTTCAACCGCGTGGACGTCCAGAAATGCGTTGTGTAATTTACGTTGTGTTCCCGCGGTTGAAACCGCAGGCTATGTTTTATAAAACAGATAAATAAAACCTTACGGATAAATTGTATGAATTTCTCATAAAGCCATAAAGAGAAAAAAAACTTTGCGTCTCTGCGACTTTGCGAGAGTTATTTAAGCTACTTAAAAAAAATTATCTATTCGCATTGATATATTCCGACGGCGACATATTAAAATGTTTCTGGAAATTACGTCCAAAACTCGTTTGCGATTTATAACCTACCATTTCTGCGATTTCGTACATTTTGTAGTTTTCATTTAGTAACAATTCTGCGGCTCTTTTGAGACGTACAATATTGATTAATTCGTTCGGACTCAAATTCGTAATGTCTTTAATTTTTCGGTATAAAGTCGAACGGCTCATATTCATAATTTCAGCAAGCGATTCTACGCTTAAATCTTGATCGGTAATGTTTTTAAGGATTTCGTCGTCCAGTTTTTTCAGGAACTTTTCGTCGGTTTTATTGTGAGCAATGCTTTTAATGTGCGAAAGGGGAGAACTAGCATAATAATTCATAATCTGTCTGCGGTTTTCAATCAAGTTATTGGCTTGTACTTTCAGATAATCCATCGAAAAAGGTTTTGCTACATAAGCGTCTGCACCCACTTCAAGTCCGTCGATTTGTGATTTTAGCGAGTTTTTTGCTGTCAATAAAATAACAGGAATATGACTTGTTTCAAGATTGGTTTTGATCTTTTTGCACATCGTAAATCCGTCCATAACAGGCATCGTAACATCTGAAATGACCAGCTGAATGTTTTCATTATGAATGATTTTAATGGCTTCTTCTCCATTTTGGGCTTTTAAAACAGTGTAAGTTCCTGCCAATTCGGTTGTAATAAAACTCAAAAGGTCTTCATTGTCTTCCACAACCAAAACTTGAGCTTTTTCGTTTTTGATTTCAATTGGTTCTTTTGGCGTTTCGCTTTCTGTTTGTTCTTTTTCAGAATCGGCATAAAGCATAAATTCTTCTTCTTGATGTAGCGGAACGGTCAATTCGAAAATATTGAATTGAGAATCTTCAATCAATTCTAAGCTTCCGTTATGCAATTGCGCTAGAGAATGCGCCAACGAAAGTCCAATTCCTGTTCCTGAAGCGGTACTACTATCATCAACTCTAAAAAACGGTTCGAAAATTTTATTCTTTAAATGGATTGGAATCACATTTCCGTCATTTTTTACAATCAAATGCAATTTCTTTTCATCTCTAAATAAAGATATGGAAACCTTTTTATTCGAATATTTAATAGCATTATTGATCAAATTGCTAAGAATCTTTTTGAAAGCCTCTTTGTCTACAAAAGCATGAATGTCTTTTTCTCCTAATTCCAAATCAAACTCCAATTCACGTTCTTCAATTAATTGGCTGAACCTCAAATGGAAATTTCGAACCATCGAAGAAATATTCGCTTCGACGAAAGTCAATTTCAAACCGCCAATTTCAGATTTTCTAAAATCAAGCAATTCATTTACGAGTTTTAATAAGCGCGAAGTATTTTTCTTCATAATCGAAAGATGCTGAGGCACTTCTTCCGATTCGTATTTCATGCCTAAAAGCTTTTCCAGCGGACCTTTAATCAAAGTCAAAGGCGTTCTAATTTCGTGCGCGACATTCGTAAAAAAATCAATTTTCGCCTGATAGATTTCTTTTTCTTTTTCGTCGTTTAGATGTTTTATTTTACGGTTATTTTTAATCTGAGTCAGATTTTGAGAATAACGGATAATGTAGTATAATCCAGCGCAGAACAATATAAAATACAAGATATAGGCATAATTGCTGGCATAAAACGGAGGCAGAATGGTAATTTTTAGTTTTACTTCTTTGCTCCAAACACCAAAACTGTTCAAAGATTTTACTTTAAAAACATAATCGCCAGGCGCCAATTCGGTAAAGAAAACTTTGTTGTTTCTTCCTAAATAAACCCAGTCATTGTTTACGTTTTCTAGTTGAAACCAATATTCGGTCAATTCTGGCGCCGTATAGTTTAAAGAAGCAAATTCAAGATTGAAAGTTGACTGATTGTTGTTGAGTTCAAGTTCGTCCAAAAACGAAATAGATTGCGAAATAGGAGAGTCGGGGCTGTTTACCTCGATATCCCTATTATTAATTTGAAGATTGGTAATGTAAATAAAAGGCGTGTATTTGTTTTTGCTGAAATGCTTCGGATTAAAACTGATCATTCCGTTTAGGTTTCCAAAATACATATCGCCGTTTGCATCTTTAAAAGCCGAATTGTAATTGAACTGATCGCTCAACAATCCGTTTGCGGTCGTGAAAATCTTGATGGTTTTATGATCTGGACCAAATTTTACCAAACCTTTGGAAGTCGTCAGCCACAGATTTTTAGAATCGTCTTCCAAAATAGAATAGAAAACATTGCTCGGCATTCCGTTTTTGGTTGTGAATTTGGTAAAAGTATGATTTTGTCTGTTTACGAGATTCAGTCCATTTTCGGTTGCAATCCATAAGTTTTTTGAAGAATCTTCAAAAATGGCGTTGATCGTATTATTGCTAATTCCTTTCGGATTTTTATAATCATACGAAAAAACCTCTTTTTTCTTCGTTTTCGGATTATAAAACAACAATCCATCGCGATAACTTCCCGCCCAAAGATTGCCGTCGCTGTCTTCTTTCATATTCGTATAATGATACGTTTCTGGGAAGAATTTCAAGATTTCAAAATTATCGGCTTGTTCATTATAGCGATAAAGTCCCGATGTTGTTACCACAATCAGGTCTCCGTTTTTCATTTCATAAAAAGAAAAAATAAAATTGCTATGCAGTCCGCTTCGACCATCGTTTGCACTATAATGTTTGAGAATTGCGCCTGAATTTCGGTCTAAAACATCCAAACCATGCTCAAAAGTTCCGACCCAGATTTTATCTTTTCGAGGCATTAATGCATGAATATTATAATACGAAACATTATAAGAAGTAAACTTTTGCGTTTTCGGGTTAAAACGATTTACGCCCGCATCTTCTGTTCCGATCCATAAATCGCCATGATCGTCTTTATGAATTTCTCGAACTGCGCTTCCGCTAATGGAGTTTTGATTGTTTTGAGGAAAATACTTTTTAAACTGCGTGTATTGTTTCTGGTGGTAATTGACACCGCCAAAATACGTTCCGATCCAGATTCCGTTTTCTTTGTCAATTGTAATTGAATAAGCGGCATTGTCTGAAATCGCATACGGATCGTTGTAGTTTTTCTTAAGATTTACAGCCGTTTTAGTTTTTAGATTATAGACATAAACGCCCGATTCGCTTGCAATCCAAAGTTCATCATTTCCTTTTTTTCTGAATTGACGCACAAAAACAGGCTCTTTAATGCCGAATTTTAGTTCTGTAGTAGTTTTATCTTTCCTATTATATAAGAGTACACCGTGATCTTGTGTTCCAATTACAATATTCTGCTGGTCTACGGCATAAATAACGGTGATTCTAAAATTGGCTTTATTTGCTGGAGGATTTAACGGAATATTTTCAAAAGAAAGGTTTTCTTCAGAGTAATGATAGATTTTATTGAGAGAAGAAGCCCAAATTTCGCCTTTATAATCTTTCGTAATCGAGGTTGTAACAAAATATTTGTTCGGATTAAAAGTGGTTGTTTCTTTCTTTTTTGGTGCATACTTATACAAAATGTTGCCAGAAACAAACCAAATGTTGTCTTTTTGGTCGTGATTGATGTCGTTGATGCGATCATTTATAGCTTCGTTCAAAATCGTAAAACGATCCAGTTTTTTATCATAATGGTACAAACCTTTATCTGTTCCTACCCAAATAGTGCCATTATGTTCGTGTAAAGATTGAATATAATTGCTACCTAAACTATGAATAGGATCTCCGCTGCTTCTATAGGTTTTAAAACGATAGCCGTCAAAACGATTCAAACCATCTTTGGTTCCAAACCACATAAAGCCGTCATTATCTTGTATTGAGGTCAAAACCGTGTTGTTTGAAAGTCCTTCTTCTACCTGATAATGTTTAAAATAATAGTCTTGCGCATTCGAAAAATTTATCGAAAAAAAGCTGAAATATAAAAAAAGAAAGAATTTACGCATAGTTGTATTTTTTAGGCTAAAATCTAGATTTCTGCAAATCGTCTCAATATTCTACAAAATGTTGCAGCTGAATGAAAATGGACTGTTTTTAATACAATTTGAATCATTTGAGAGAGATATTGACACAAATGAAGCATTTTATTTTGAATAAAAAGCGCCTAATTTGAATTTTCAAATAAATGATATTGATAAAATTTTAAGGTTAAAAATACACTATCGATAAAATAAAGTTTGAAAAAACCAACCATTAATAATTTTGAAACAAAATGAACAATTTATTACAACTAAAGAATATTAGTTCTTTTTTTGTCCGTATACCAGACGGCTAAAAAAGCGCCATATTTCATTAAACCAAACCACAAAAAGAAATAAAACTATCTAAAATGCAAAAATCAATGAAAACAAAGTTCACTCACTTTTTAACGAAGAGATATTACCTCTTAGTTTTCTTTAGTTTATTACTGCAGTCCGCTTTTGCCCAGCAAATAAATGTTACGGGAAAAGTGACTACCGCAGACGGACAAGCGGTTCCTTTTGCGAATGTTTTGATAAAAGGAACACAGAATGGTGCTGTTACCGATTTTGACGGAAGCTTTAAAATTTCAGCCAGCGGAAATCAGACTCTAGTTTTTAGTTCGCAAGGCTATAAAACAGTAGAGATTGCCATCAATAACAAAACTTCTATAAACGTTACAATGGCAGAAGATGCCATGAAACTCGATGAGATAGTGGTTGTAGGTTACGGATCGCAGCAGAAAAAAGACCTTACTGGAGCTGTTGCATTAGTTAAACCAGACGAAATTCAGAAAAGACAGGTAACTACAGTTGCAGACGGACTTCAAGGCTTGGTTACGGGAGTTAAAGTTCGCGGTGGCGGACGCCCAGGACAAGAAGCCAATGTTGAAATTCGTGGACTTAAAAACCTTCAAAACACCAATCCATTATACGTAATTGACGGTTTGGTAACTTCTGCAAACAGAGACTTTAACCCAAATGATATCGAATCGATTCAGGTTTTAAAAGATGCTTCTGCAGCAGCAATCTACGGTTCTAGAGCGGCAAATGGTGTAATCATTATTACGACTAAAAAAGGTAAAAAAGGTCCACTTCAGGTTGAAGTATCAGCCAAAAGCAGTTTTACAACAATGCCTCGCTACGATTTAATGGGAACCGAAGAGTTTGCCAAATACAACAATATGGCATACGACAATGCTGGACTTCCGAGACAAAACTTGAATATGGCTGTAAATACAGATTGGCAAGACGCTACTTTTCAAACGGGAATGATTCAGGATTACAACGCGAGTTTTTCTGGCGGAAACGAGAATTCGAGTTTCTTTATGTCTGGAAATTATTTTGGAAATGAAGGAACGGTTGTAGGAACCGATTTCGACAGAATTTCATTCAGGGTAAACTCTAGCGGTACAAAAGGAATTTTCAGCATTGGAGAAAACTTGGCAATAAGTAATTCTAAAACAGATGAAATGTCAGGTAACCCAATTATTGATGTTTACAGAATGACACCAACGATTCCGCTTTATGATGCTTCTAATCCGGGCGGATACGGTTATGGAAAACAAGGTGTTGCCGATACTTTTGGTACAAACCCTTTGGCAATTGCTGATTTTGCGAATACTATCAATGAAAATTTTAGAATTAGAGGAAACATTTGGTCAGAATTAAAATTTGTGCCATGGCTGAAATACCGTTTCAATTTCGGATATGAAACCAGTTTTGATTCGTATAAATTCATGAGAAAAAAAGGAAGTTGGACTTTAAACCAACCGCAAGATCCTTCTCAAACAGATCAAAACAAAGGAAGATCGGAGACTTTATTATTTGAAAATACTTTGACTTTCAAAAAAGAATTTGGCAAACACGATATTACGCTTTTAGTAGGTCAGACGTATCAAAAAGACAATTACAATCAGATTTACGGAACAAAAAGAAATCTTCCTATGAATTCTGGAACTGGGCAATATTATGAGGTTTTAAATCAAGGAGATTCGCCAGTTGTTGGAGGTTTTATTAACGAAGCGGCTTTAACGTCATATTTAGGAAGGTTAGAATACAATTATGATAATCGCTATTTGTTTAATGCTGTTTTAAGACGTGACGGATCTTCAAAATTCAGCGATGCCAACAAGTGGGGCAATTTCCCATCTCTTTCTGCAGGTTGGAGAATCAGCAATGAATCTTTCTTTAAATCAGAGTTCATTAAAGACTTAAAACTAAGAGCTAGTTATGGTGAATTAGGTTCTGGAAACATCGGAAATTACGAATACAAAAGCTTCGTAAATAATTTTGGACAGATTGTATTAGGAAAAGACCAGACATTATATCCTTCTGCTGCTCAAGTAAAATTGTCAAATGCAGAATTGCGTTGGGAAAAATTAAAACAAACCAACATAGGAGTAGATTTAGGAGTTCTAAACAACGATTTGCGTTTTACAGCCGATTATTTCATCGCTCGTACCGAAGATGTATTATTTGGTTTCCCAATTCTATTAACTACAGGAAACGATGGCGGAAACCCAATTTCTAATGCTGCTACGGTAGAAAATAAAGGTTTTGAGTTGGAATTGGCTTACAGCAAAAAAATTAACGATTTCTCGTTTAATGCTTCTGTAAACTTTACTAAAATAAACAATAAGCTGGTTTCTTTAGGTAACGGACAAAATGAAAATTACTCTGGAAATACCGTTACAAGAGCTGGTATGCCAGTGGGAATGTGGTATGTCTTGCAGACAGATGGTTTGTTTCAAAATCAGCAGGAAATTGACAATTACAAAAATGCAAACGGAAAAGTGATTATGCCAAATGCTGTTCCTGGAGATATTCGTTTTAAAGACAATAATGGAGACGGACAAATTACAAACGAAGACAAAGCCGTTGTAGGAAGTCCGTGGCCAGAATTTGAAATGGGTTTCAATGCAGGTGCTGAATACAAAGGTTTTGATTTTTCGATGAACTGGATCGCTTCAAACGGAGCAATGGTTTATGACGGATTTAGAAGCGTTGTAGATCGTTTTGATGACAATAGCAACTACAGAAAAGGCATTCAGCCTTGGACACCAGAAAATCCAAACACTGATTTTCCTCGAGTTACAAAAGGATCAACTTTAAATTCAAGAGGAGATACCGACCGTTTCTTAGAGAGCGGCAATTTCATCAGATTGAAATACATCGGATTCGGATATAGTTTTCCGCAAAATGTGTTACAAGGTTCCGGCATTTCAAGAGCAAGATTGACCTTATCGGCGCAGAATATTATTACGATTACTAAATACCAAGGATTAGATCCGGAGTTTACAAACAATAATATTTTTGAAAGAGGTGTAGATAATGGTGCATTCCCAAACCTTAGAACTTATTCTTTAGGTGTAGAGTTTAGCTTTTAATTAAAAAAAACAGCGTAATGAAAAAAATAATAATTATAACAGCAGCTTTTCTAGGTCTTGTTTTTACCGCTTGTGAAAACGAATTGGACTTGAACAGCCCAAATGATATTACAGTTGACCAATATTGGAAAACTGAAAGTGATGCACAAGCCGGTGTAAACTCTATTTATGCCATGTTTTATAAAGACGGATTGTGGGCAAGATGGATTTATTTCCGTCTGGATTTAACTTCTGATGAAGGGTATAGCGTAAGTCCGTGGACAGAATTGGCAGATTGGACAAGATTCAATTATATCAATTATAATTTTTGGGAAGGAAATGCTGTAACATGGAGAGACACTTACAAAGCTATCTTTAGATGCAATCAGGTTTTAGCGAATGTTCCGAATATTGCTTTTCAAAATGAAGAGGATAAAAAGAAAATTATAGCTCAGGCTAAATTTTTCAGAGCATTGCACTATTACTATGCCGCTGTGATTTGGGAAGATATTCCGTTGGTTTTAGATCCGTCAACACCACAAGCTTTGCCACAACAGAAAAAAGTAGATGAAATTTGGGCTCAAGTTGAAAAAGACTTAAATGAAGCTTTTGAAGATTTGCCAAGAGATTGGTCAGCAGATCAGTTAGGAAGACCCGATAAAGGAGCAGCAAAAGCTTTTCTTGCCAAAGTATATATGCAGCAGCACAAATGGCCAGAAGCAAAAACGGCTTTAGAATTTTTAATTTCTGGAGCAGGAGCGAAGTACAGTTTGGTGTCTAACTACCGAGATAATTTTACAGATACAAATGAAAATAATGCTGAATCTGTTTTTGAAATCCAATTTGGAGACCAAAGAAAAGGTGGAACTGGTGAAGATCAAAATGCAGCAGTTTCTAGTAATCGTTCTCAGTTCTTCGCACCAAGAGGAATTGGATGGTCTGACGGACAAGCGCGTATCTGGTTAGTTGACGCCTTTAAACAAGAAAACAATAAAGACGGAAAATTGGATGAAAGATTAAGATGGACTTTATTTTATCCTCAGTTATTAGCTGATTTTGGAGACAAAACCTACGGCAGAAATTGGGAGTGGAACAATAATGAAGCTTGGTTTAGAAAAGGAAGCCGTGATTATTACAGAAATAATGAGGATTACTACAGCCAAGTAAACTACAGATTGGTTCGTTATGCGGATATTTTATTGCGCTACGCGGAAGTTTTAAACGAATTGGGAAGCACTGCTCAAGCATACCAATATATTGATATGGTAAGAACTCGTGCCAACATGAATGCATTGGCAACAGCACATCCTGAAATTGGAAACGATCATGACAAATTCCTAGAGCGTTTGAAAATGGAAAGAGTTTTAGAATTATGTGGCGAAAGTGTTCGTTGGGAAGATTTAAAACGCTGGGGAGACTTAAATTCTCAAGCTTCTGTTGATAAAATTGCTCTTCGTGATCCAGATTTTAAAAACTTCACAGTAGGTAAAAATCACAGAATGCCAATTCCGCAAAGCGATGTAGATAATAATCCAAATCTAGAGCAGAACTCTGGATATTAACGATATGCATTGGGTGAAATTGAACAGAATTTAATTTTAACACATAGAAACATAGTCTTTAGGAATCTATTAAAGGTGTTTCACTTAGAATAATACACATAGCGCTATGTGTTAAAGCTTGCTTTTTCTATAATCTTAAGCAGAATAATAAAAATCTATGCTTCTATGTGTTAAAAATAATTTAACCCAATGTGTTAAAACTGATTTTTTTGAGGGAATCAGCAGAATTAAGTTGATTCCCTTTCATAAAGAACGATTGTTCAAAAAAATAAAATTGAAATGAAGAAAGTAAAATTGTGTCTGACATTTATGTTAGCAGGACTCGTATTGCTTAGCTGCAACAATAAAAAAAGTAATCCTGAAGAAAATAAAAGCGAAACCGCATCAATAGAAAAAAGAGAAATCTGGACAAAAAATCAGGCCAAAAAATGGTATGCAGAACAGCCTTGGTTGGTTGGGGCAAATTATTCTCCTAGCACAGCTATAAATCAGTTAGAGATGTGGCAGGAAGATACTTTTGACCCAAAGAGAATTGATCAAGAATTGGGTTGGGCAGAAAATTTAGGCATGAATGTAATGCGAGTGTATCTGCACGATTTACTACATCAGCAAGACGAAGAAGGGCTATACAAACGCATGGATCAGTTTCTTGAAATTGCTGATAAACATCACATCAAAACCCTTTTTGTTTTATTCGATTCTTGTTGGGATCCGTTTCCAGCTTTAGGAAAACAGCCTGCGCCAAAACCGCATACGCACAATTCAGGCTGGGTTCAGGCTCCAGGACAAAAGGCGCTTCAGGATAAAGCACAATATCCGCGTTTAGAGAAATATGTTAAAGAAACTGTTGCAAAGTTCAAAGATGACAGCCGTATTTTGGGTTGGGATCTTTGGAACGAACCAGATAATATGACTGGACCGTCTTATGAAAAAGTAGAAATTAAAAACAAAGCCGATTTAGTTCTACCTCTTTTAAAAGACATTTTTGTTTGGGCAAGATCAAGCAATCCATCTCAACCATTAACATCTGGAGTTTGGGTTGGAGATTGGAGCGACGAAGCTAAAATGAAGCCAATGCACAAAATGCAGATCGAACAATCAGATATTGTTTCTTTCCACAATTATGATAAACCAGCAGATTTTGAAAGAGTAGTGAAGCAATTACAACGTTACGGAAAACCATTAATCTGTACAGAATATATGGCAAGACCAAACGGAAGCACGTTTGAAGGATTTTTGCCAATTGCGAGAAAATATAATGTCGGTATGATCAATTGGGGATTTGTAGACGGAAAAACGCAAACGAAATATGCTTGGGACAGCTGGACTAAAACCTATACAGCAGAACCAAAAGTATGGTTTCATGAGGTATTGCGCACAGACGGAACGCCATACATAAAAGCTGAAACCGATTTGATTAAGAAAATGACAGCTGAGGCAAACAAAAAGAATTAGAAAATGTGTCAATTTGATAATTAGATAATTTTTTAAATGTGTTAATGGGCTAATTTTCTAATTACCATATTTTCTCATTTTCTAATTATCAAATTGACTAATTGGCACATAAAAAAAACAGCTTATGAAAACAATAAAGAACTTATTTTTTCTAATGATGATTTTGGTCGGTTTTTTTGCGAAAGCACAACAACCAGACCCGCCCGGACAAGTTAAAGGAAACGAGAAACCAAAAAACGAAGCCTATCTTTTTGCACACATGACGCATAACGATTACGGAAGATTATATTATTCTGTAAGTTTGGATGGTTTGCATTGGGAAAATCTGAATAACGGAAAACGAATTTTTGAAGATTATAAGGGGCATCCCGATATCTGCAAAGGCCCAGACGGAAAATATTACATTGCTGGAAATACAGGAGACGATGCAAAAGCAATCAATATCTGGGTTTCGGATGATTTGATTACTTGGAAAAAATATTCCGATTATACGCCCGATTTAAAAAGCACACCAGATTATTCAAACGCTTTGCAGCGAATTGGAGCTCCAAAATTATATTATGATAAAGACTCTCAAAAATTTATCATGACTTGGCATACGCCTCATTTAGAAGGAACAAAAGAAGATGGTGAACGCTATTGGGCAAGCCAGCGAACATTGTATGTTTTGTCTAAAGATTTAAAAACTTTCGAAGGAACTCCAAAACGTTTATTCGATTGGGATATGGGTACAATTGATGTTTTTATTCGTAAAGTCGGCGATTCCTATTACGCTGTGATTAAAGACGAAACGTATCCAACTTTGTATTGGACAACCGGAAAAACCATCCGAATTGCCAAATCAAAATCCCTTTTAGGACCTTATTCTTTGCCCCAGCAATCTATCAGTCCAAACTTCAGAGAAGCGCCAATGCTGATTCCTTCTCCCGATGACAAAATATGGTACATGTATTACGAACAATATCCAGGTGTTTCGTACGGATTATCAATCGCAGATAACCTAAACGGACCTTGGTTTCAAGCCTCAGGCTACACTTTTTTCTCCGATTGGGACAAATACAGTCTCCCAGAAAAAGTACGCCACGGATGCATGATTACAATCTCTAAAAAAGAATACGACAGTTTGGTAAAGAAATTCGGCCTTACAAAGAAGTTATAAGTTATGAATTATGAGTTATGAGTTTTTGTTGTGATGGTTAAGTGGTTATTTATTGAGGAATAAAATATCAATTGGAGATAATTCATAACTCATAATTCATAACTCAAAAATATGGTTAGTTAAGTAGTTTAGTTCAGTAATTATCGGGCTTATGTGGAGATGAGCCCGGTAATTCATTTTTAAATTAGAAGAGTAAATTTTCACCATATAAGTTATATAAGTTCATATTAAGTTTGGTTGTGATTTGAAAGTCAGAATCTTATATTTTTCTTGACAATGCTTAATAACAGTTGCTTAAACTAAAGTGAACTTATATCACTTATATGGTTTAAAATAAAAAAAAACGTATGAGTGTAAAATCTCAAATAGATAGAACATGAAAAGAAAAAGTATCCTTTTTTTAGCCTTGTTTTCCCTTTTTGCTGTAAATGCGCAATGGAAACCGCAAGGAGATAAAATCAAAACCAAATGGGCAGAACAGGTTGATCCGAAGAAAACTTTACCCGAATATCCCCGTCCAATTATGGAGCGTGGTCAATGGAAAAATCTGAATGGTTTGTGGAATTATAGCATTCAAGAATTTGGAAAAGCAGCGACTTCAAAATATGACGGGCAGATTCTGGTTCCGTTTGCAGCCGAATCGAGTTTGTCTGGTGTGATGAAAGAAGTGGGGGCTAAAAACGAACTTTGGTACGAAACCCAATTTTCGATTGAATCGGGCTGGAACGGAAAAAACATCCTTTTGCATTTTGGTGCTGTCGATTGGAAAACAGAGGTTTTTATTAATGATGTAAAAGTCGGTTCGCATACGGGAGGTTATACGCCATTTTCATTTGACATTACGCCATTCATCCAAAAAGGGAAAAATCAGAAATTGGTTGTGAAAGTTTGGGATCCTTCTAATGATGGTCCACAACCGAGAGGAAAACAAGTTAAAAATCCAGAAGGAATTTGGTATACGCCCGTTACGGGAATCTGGCAAACGGTTTGGATTGAGCCTGTAAATGCTAAAAACATCTCAGCATTAAAAACAACGCCAAATATTGATCAAAATACAATCAGCATTAAAGCTGAGGTAAATGGAGCAGAAAAAGGTGATTTAGTTGAAATTTCAGTTTTTGATGGAGGAAAAGAAATTGCTAAAGAAAAAGCCGTTGTGGGCGAAAGCAATGATATTGTTTTGAATAATCCGAAATTGTGGTCACCTGAAAGTCCGTTTTTATATCAGACTAAAATTCGCTTAATCAGCAAAAATAAAGTGGTTGATGAGGTGAAAAGTTATTTTGCGATGCGTAAGATTTCGTCTAAACGCGATGAAAACGGAATTATGAGAATGCAATTGAATAACAAAGATTATTTTCAATTTGGACCTTTAGACCAAGGCTGGTGGCCAGACGGGTTGTACACCGCGCCAACAGATGAAGCATTGAAATACGATATTGTTAAAACCAAAGAATTAGGATTTAATATGATTCGTAAACACGTAAAAGTAGAACCGGAACGTTGGTATACGTATTGCGATCAGTTAGGAATTCTGGTTTGGCAAGATATGCCAAGCGGAGACGATCAGCCAGTTTGGCAAAATAGAAAGTATTTTGAAGGCACAGAATTACAGCGTTCGCCAAAATCAGAAGAAATCTACAGAAAAGAGTGGAGAGAGATTATGGATCATTTGTATTCGTATCCAAGCATTGTGGTTTGGGTTCCGTTTAATGAAGCTTGGGGACAATTTAAAACCGTTGAAATTACAGAATGGACTAAAAATCACGATTCAACACGTCTGATTAATTCTGCAAGCGGAGGAAATCACTTTCAAACGGGAGATATTTTGGATTTGCATAATTATCCTGGTCCAGATATGTATTTGTACGATGCAAGAAGAGTTACGGTCTTGGGAGAGTATGGCGGAATCGGGCTTCCGCTAGAAGGACATCTTTGGAGAGCAAATGACAACTGGGGTTACATCAAATTTAAAAATGAGGCAGAAGTTACCGCCGAATATAAAAAGTACGCGGAAATGCTTCGAAAATACGTTAAAACGGGATTCTCGGCTGCAGTCTATACTCAAACAACAGATGTTGAAGGCGAAGTGAACGGTTTTATGACCTACGACCGAAAAGTTGACAAGATGGATTTTAAAGCGGTAAATAAGATTAATACGGAGGTTATCAATGCTTTGAATGAATAATTTTTAAACACATAGAAACATAGGATTTTATGTTAAAAAAGGAAGTAGAAGAAACTAGTTTGCACACATAGCCCAACAAAGTTTGTCATTTCGAGGAACGAGAAATCGCACTCGAAATTCCGCATAGAAAATCGCCAATCTTTGAGGAATCCCTAGTGTGATTCCTCGTTCCTCGGAATGACAAAAAGATGCCGAACAGCTTTGTGTTCTTCGTCTTCTTCTGAAGTGACCAAGCTGAGAAAAAACCTTTGTGAACTTTGCGAAAAAAACCTTCGTGTCTTTGCGTTAAAAAAAACTCTAAGCTAAAAGCCTAAAACTAATAAAAATGAAAAAATACCTAATTCTTTTGCTGCTTACAACCATAAGTTTTGCGCAGCAAAAAACATTCACAAATCCAATTCTGCCGTCTGGTGCAGATCCTTACAGCACGTATTACAAAGGTTATTATTACTATACCAATACATTGGGAAATAAATTGGTTTTATGGAAAACAAAAGACCTTTCGGATATTAAAAATGCAGAAAGCAAAGTGATTTGGACACCGCCAAAAAACACCAATTATTCGGCAGAAATCTGGGCGCCTGAATTTCATGTCATCAACGGAAAATGGTATTGCTATTTCGCTGCAGATAATGGCGATAACAACAATCACAGGATGTATGTTTTAGAAAATAAATCTTCAGATCCGTTTAAAGGGAATTTTGAATTCAAAGGTAAAATCGCTGCCAAAACCGATAAATGGGCCATTGACGGAAATGTATTCGAATATAAAAAACAGCTGTACATGATTTGGGCAGGCTGGGAAGGAGACAAAAACGGTCAGCAGAATATTTACATTGCCAAAATGAAAAATCCGCTTGAAATTGACGGTGATCGTGTTATGATTTCTGCGCCAACAAATGATTGGGAGACACATGGTGCTTTGCATGATGACGTAAATCCGCCGCAGGTAAATGTGAATGAAGGACCACAGTTTTTGGAAAGAAACGGTAAAATCTTCATTGTTTTTTCTGCTAGCGGATGCTGGACTGATTTTTACGCCTTAGGATTGCTGACTTTCAAGGGCGGAGATAATTTGTTGGACGCTTCTGCTTGGAAAAAATCCCCAGAACCCATTTTCAAACAATCAGAGAAAAATAAAGTTTACGCCCCTGGACATAATTCGTTCTTTAAATCTCCAAACGGAAAAGAAGATTGGATTTTATACCATGCCAATTCGAATCCGGGTGAGGGCTGTGGAAATAAAAGATCTCCAAGAATGCAGAAAATTAATTGGGATGCAAACGGATTTCCAGTTTTAGGTGAGCCCGTGAGTGAAGGAACTCCATTAGCTATTCCATCAAAATAATTAGAAAAGATTTAAACCAGAGAATGAAATTACTTCATTTATCGTAATGACATAAAAATGAAAAATATTCAAATAGCTGCAGTTTTGTTGCTTGCGCTTTTTCAATTCAATTGTAAAAACAGCAAAAAAGACGATTCGGCTTTAAAAGAAAACACTGAAATCAAATCAGATTCTGTAAAAACAGTTTTGGAAACTAAAAACTTCGACACGATAATCGATGGCAAGAAAGTGAGTTTGTATTGGATCGAAAACAAAGGCAAAAAAGCTGCTTTTACCAACTATGGCGGGCGATTAGTAGGTTTGTGGGTGGCAGATAAAAACGGAAAACAAACCGATGTTGTAGTTGGAATGAATAGCGTAAAAGGGTTTAAAAATTCGACTGAACCTTATTTTGGAGCGACAATAGGCAGAGTTGGCAACAGAGTTGCATTAGGTAAGTTTGTGCTTGAAGGCAAGCAATATCAGATTCCATTGAATAATGGAAAGAATGCTTTACACGGTGGTATAAAAGGGTTTCAAGATGTAGTTTGGAATGTGGAAAAGACAGATGAAAAGACCTTGGTTTTTACGTATATTTCTCCAGATGGCGAACAAGGTTTTCCAGGAAATCTGAATGTAAAAGTAACTTATACGCTTACAGATGATAATTCAGTAAAAATGGAATATGAAGCGACAACGGATAAAACTACAATTGTAAATCTAACAAATCATGCTTTTTTCAATTTAAACGGAGAAGGAAGCGGTACGATTTTAAATCACGAATTACAGATTTACGGAGATAAATTTACACCAGTTGATGAAGGTTTGATTCCGACTGGAGAATTAAAATCGGTAAAAAATACGCCGTTTGATTTTGCTTCAAAACACACAATTGGGGAAAGAATTGAAACGAAAGACGAGCAGTTGAAATTTGGAAAGGGTTACGATCATAATTATGTGCTAAATACCGATAAAAAAGACGGATTTGTTCATGCAGCGACGATAAAAGGAGATGTTTCAGGTATTACTTTAGATATTTACACAGAAGAACCTGGATTACAGTTTTATAGCGGAAACTTTATGCAAAGCAAAAACACCTTTAAATCAGGTGCTAAAGATGATTTTAGAACTGCTTTTGCCTTAGAAACCCAGCACTTTCCAGACGCACCAAATCAGCCAGAATTCCCTCAAATAACATTAAAAGCAGGAGAGAAGTACCATACCGTTTCTTTATATCAATTTTCGGCTAAATAGTAATGAGTTTTGAGTTGGAAATTAGGAGTTAGAAAACGTTATGGGAAAGACTTTTTTTTGAAAAATAAAAATGAGTTTTTTGATGAGTTTTTAACAAAATTTGTATCATAGAGGTTTTCTATAGTAATGTTTTAACTATTTGATTTTTAGTTTTTAAATTGAATTAATTAAATAAAAAGTTTAATAATGAAAATAAAAAAATATTTTAGCCTATTAAGTCTATTTTGTGTCTTTATTTGCTGTTCTCAAGAGAAAGAAACGGCGAAAAAAACGCTTTCAAAAGAGAAACCGATCTTGTTGGCAGATCCAACGATTTTTTATGAAAATGGAGTTTATTATTTGTACGGAACAACGACGGGAGATTTTCCTAATGGAGAAGGTTTTCAGGTGTACACTTCTTCCGATTTAAAAAAATGGAATGGTCCATTTGGTGCGCAAAATGGTTTAGCATTAAAAAAAGGAGATGCTTACGGAACAAAAGGTTTTTGGGCGCCACAGGTTTTTAAATACAATAATAAATTTTATATGATTTATACCGCCGATGAGAATATTGCCATCGCCAGCAGTGAAAATCCGATCGGGCCATTTAAAAGCGATTCTAAGGCTCCAATGTTTAATTTGGGCAAACAGATCGATCCGTTTGTTTTTGTTGATCAGGATGGCAAAAAATACCTTTATCACGTGCGTTTGACTGATGGTAACCGAATTTTTGTAGCCGAACTGAAAGATGATTTGTCTGGAATTAAAGAAGAAACGCTTAAAGAATGCATTTCTGGCGTTCTTCCGTGGGAAAATACTCAAAATGTTTCTTGGCCTGTTACAGAAGGGCCAACGGTAATAAAACATAATGATTTGTATTATCTGATCTATTCTGCCAACGATTTTAGAAATCCAGATTATGCAGTGGGCTATGCAACTGCTAAGAGTCCGCTTGGGCCTTGGGAAAAAGCGACAGATAGTCCGATCATTAGTAAAAAAGATGTTGGAATTAATGGAGTTGGCCACGGTGATGTTTTCTATGATAAAAACGGAAAAATGAAATATGTGCTGCATACGCATTTTAGCAATAGCGGGGTTTCACCTCGAAAAGCAGCAATTATTGATATTGATTTTGAAGGAAATAAAATCAAAGCAAATGCTAAAAGTTTTGTTTTGCTGCAAGAATAAAAGCTTTGTGATTTTAGAGTTTATAACGGAAGAAAAGAGATGCTTTGGTACCTCTTTTTTTTGTTTTATGAAAGAAGAAGTTGCAAAGTGTTAATAGAGATATAATTTAAAACGTTGCTTATTTCGTGTCAGATTCGTACATTGTTCCAAAATACAAATCATGACTAAAAAAATAGAAGACTTAATTCCGCATCGTGCTCCATTTCTTTTTGTTGATGAAATTATTTCTTATACAACGGACACAATCATTGGTTTAAAGACGTTTACAGATAAAGATGCCTGGCTTCAGGGCAGTTTTCCGGACTTTAATTTTGTTCCTGGAACGATTTTAATTGAGGCGATGGCGCAGTGTGGAGGTGCAGGGATAAAGCTTTTGGGAATCGCAGATGGCGTTTTTGGCTTGGTGAGTTTGGATAATGTTGAGTTTTTTGGAGGTGTTGAGTTTAATAAACTCGTTAAATTTGTGGTAAAAAACATTCGTACGAGTGAAAAAATCATAAAACAATCAGGCGAAGCTTTTGATGAAGATAAATTGATTATGAAAGGCGAGTGGATGTGTGTGAAGCTGCAGTGATTAAGAATAAAGAAGCAAGAATAAAGAAGCAAGAATAAAGAAGCAAGAATAAAGAAGCAAGAATAAAGAGAAAAGAAGTAAGAAGCAAGAAGCAAGAAGTAAGAAGCAAGAGAAAAAGACTTGATGCTTGCTGGAATAAAGATATTAGAAAAAAGAAGCGTCCTGAGAGTATTTCTTGGGACGCTTTTCTTTTACATTTTTGTGATGATGAATTCGCTTCGGCGGTTGACTTGGTGTTGTGCTTCTGTGCAGGGAACTCCGTTGGAGCAGTTGTTGATTAATTGTGTTTCTCCATAACCGATTGCGCTTTCTATTCTCTCGGGGGCTATTCCTTGAGAAATTATATAATCTCTTGTGGCTTTTGCTCTTCGATCAGACAATTCGAAATTGTATTGGTCATTGGCTCGAGAATCGGTATGCGATTCGATTTTTATAACAACTGTGTTATACTGAGTCATTAAAAGAACCACTTTATTTAATTCTATTGCAGCATCATAACGGATATCGGATTTGTCTAAATCAAAGTATATGATTCCGATTTTTATTTTTAAAACACCATTTTCACGAGCAATTAAAGCTGGATCCAAACCAACAAGAGCTTCTGTTTTTCCTGAACTGTTAGCTGTAACAATTGCTTTCGTACTGCTGTTGTAATTCTCTTTTGAGACTTCGACAGTATAAGGTGTATTGCAATTTACGTTGTTATTAAAGTCGTATTTTCCGTCAAGCTGAGAAACGGTTTCTGCTACTTTTATTCCGTTGGCATTTTTTAAAGTAACCATAGCGCCAGCGATTCTATTGTTTGAAATGGCATCATAAACATAACCGCTTATAGCTTGGTTGCAGGATCTTTCAAAAGAATAAATATCGTCATCGCCTTTTCCTGTTTTTCTGTTGGAAGATACAAAGCCTCTATTGGTCGCTTCGTTTACGATGTAGCCAAAATCATCTCGATTGCTATTTAATGGCGCACCAAGATTGGCAGGCGCACCAAAAGTGCCATCTGTTAATCGGCTTTCAAATACATCTAAGCCTCCCAATCCTAAGAATCCGTCAGAAGAGAAGTAAAGTGCTTCATCTGTGATATATGGAAACATTTCACGGCCAGTTGTATTTATTTTTTCGCCCAAATTTTTAGGTTCAGAGAACTGATTATTGCCTAAAATATCCACTACGAAAATATCTGTAGAACCAATTGTTCCCGGCATATCAGAAACAAAATACAGTTTTTTTCCGTCTTTGCTAACCGAAGGATGTCCAACTGAATAATTGTCGCTGTTAAAGGGCAGTTCTTTTACATCTTTCCAAGAAACGGTTCCATTACTGTTTTCTGTTGCTGTTGCAGAAAAGATTTTGAGGTTGTTAATGCCTTTGCTGTCGCGTTTCAGTTTTCCGTTATAATTATTTCGGGTGAAATAAATCGTTTTTTCGTCTGGAGAAAAAGCTATGCAGGCTTCGTGATATTTTGTACTGATGTCTTTGCCGAAGCGTTCTTTAAAAGTAACATTCGATTGCGTTTCGCTTATTTTTCCCAATTGCATATTCAAGTAAGGCTGATCGTTCCAACCGTATTTGTCTGTTTTCCAATATGAAGAATCAATTGTGGTAGAATATACCAAATCGCCTTTGTAGAACATCGGACCAAAATCAGAATAAGCAGAATTAATGTCTAGGTTTTCAAGTAGAAAAGAAGGTTTTATATTTTCAATGTCTTCTAGAGTCACATTTTTAAGTGAAAAGTTCTTAGCTCTTGGATCTGTTGATTTTTGCTTTTCAGCAAAAGCCTTCATCCATTTTTTTGCCAAATCATAGTTTTGAATTCCTTGCAATGACTGTGCATAACGAAACAGGTATTCGGCAGAAACTTCATTGGGATATTCAGCAATTAGTTTGCCGTACCATTTTGAAGCGCTGGACATTTTGGTGTTAAAATAGTAAGAGTCTCCAAGCCTTTGAAGCGTTTCTTTAGAAGCATCTCCATTATTGATGGAAAGTTCGTACGATTTCGCGGCTTCAACATAATACATCTTATCAAAAAGAGCATCGGCAGTTTTGTTTTTGGTTTGTGAATAAATCAGCTGTATAACCAATAATGCGAGTATAGTAATTGTTCTTTTCATAGACTATCCGTATTAAAAGAATCTTGGTGATTTTAGTCCTTTTTTACGTGAAACCAGTTCAAAACGAAGCATGATTTCATGCGTACCGCTATTGTAATTCTGCAAAGCGGTTGTGGTGTAATCGTAAGCATAACCAGCCATAATCATTGGCGTAATCTGGATTCCGACAAGTCCGCTTACAGAATCTGAAGTACGATAAGAAGCTCCGAGCGTCAATACATTATTGAACATGAAATTGGCTGAAAAATCGGCAATCATTGGCGCTCCAGCAACATATTTTACAAAAACGGCAGGTTTGAATTTGGTATGCGCCGAAAGGTCAAATACAATACCTCCAATAAGATAAACGTGTATTCTCTGATTGACTAAATCTTCGCTGATATCATCATAAGTGTATCGTTCTCGGGTCATGAAATTGGGAATAGAGACTCCTATATAATCTCTTTCTCCATGCCAATACAACCCAGCGCCCACAACAGGTAGAAATTTATTGGTTATGTTTTCACGAAATTGCACATCTGGATCTTTATAGCTTCCTTTAGACCAATCGATATTGATGACGCGCCCGCCGCCTTTTAGACCAAAGGAAAGTTTGTGCGTTTCGCCAGATTTAATGGTGTAAGAGAAGTTTGCATCTAAATACTGTTCTTCTGTGGGTCCGATTTCTTCATTTACAATTGAGATTCCAAGACCGACATTTTTTCCGAGAGGAGTGTCTAATGAAAAACTTTGAGTATCTGGAGCGCCTTCAATACCAACCCATTGCGTTCTGTAAATTCCTGTTATGGCCAAATGTCCTAGAGAACCTGCATAAGCTGAGTTTACGGTCATTGTATTATACATATATTGCGTGTATTGCGGGTCCTGCTGTGCAAAGGCTCCACATATCGAGAATAGAGTAATTATCGCGAAAACCTTTTTTATATTTTTAATCATAGCCAATTCTATTTTGGTTAATCCTATTCTTAAACTTTTCTTTTCTAAATGGGCTTATTTAAGGTAAACCCATCCAGAGGTTTTTTTAGATCCGTCTCCTAAATCAAGAATATAGAAATAGGTGCCTTCAGGAAGCGTTTTGGCTGAGCCATCAGCTTTTCCATCCCAAGTATTTTTATAGCCTTTTTGGTAGTAAACCAAATTACCCCAGCGGTTAAAGATTTCCAGCTGGTTATTAGGATATCTTTCGATACAATCGATATAGAAGAAATCATTTTGGCCATCATCATTTGGTGAAAACTCATTGTAGATTTTCAGACAGTTTGGAGAAACGGTTGCGCTATCCTGATTGTTTGCCGAATTGGTGTCTATCTGATCGAGTTTTGTCAAATGTGCTGTGTTCAGATAATCATTAAAATCGACAACTTTAACCGTTAAAGTCAACGTTTGAGAAGCTCCAGTGTTAATTGATGGAATATCCCAGATGCCCGTTTTAGGATCATAAGTTCCTAATGTTGCAGTTGAACTTACAAATGAGTATCCTTTTGGCAGCGCATCCTGAACTTCTACATTTGTGGCGGTTATACTGCCTCGATTTTCTGCTGTAATGGTAAAGATTACCTGAGAATCCATTGGCACATCGGTTTTATCCACTTCTTTGTTGATGGCTATGTCAGTAGCAGGGATATTGATAAATTCAGAATCTTCATCGTCTTCGCTTTGATCTCCATTATCATTATTTGGAGTAGAATCTGGGTCAAATTGATTGCTTGCGGTCACCTGAGCAATATTGACATAGTCAACACTTTCTAATCCAAGCGGATTGGCAACAGTTGCTTGATAGGTTAACGAAATGCCGCCAACAGGAACTGTTAGGTTTACCCATTTTATCATATTATTGCTGAAAATACCGCCATTATTTATGGCAGAAATATTCTTGTATCCTAGCGGTATAATATCTTCGACTGCAACTCCTGTCGCTGTACTTGGTCCATCATTATTAAGCTGTAACGTGAACGTTACTACTTCGTTTACATTTGCATTTTTATTGCTGACCGTTTTTTCAAGACTTAAATCTGCAATCGCAACATTGATTGTCAAACTGTCATAATCATCTTCCGTTTCAACTCCATTATTTGGCGTCGAATCTGGATCGGGCAGGTTACTGGCAATTACCTCGGTAATGTTTGTAAATTCGCCTGCTGCACCTGTGGGCTTGTTTACTGTGGTGTAAATATCTAACGACTGATTGGTTCCATTTGGAATATTGCCAACGTTCCAGACTCCAGTAATATAGTTATATAAACCGCTTGTTGGACTGCTAGTCTGATAGGTGAATCCAGGCGGTAAAAGATCTTTAACTCTTACGCCAGTCGCATCTGCAGGACCATCATTAGTAACGGTTACAGTGAAAATAACTGTTGAGCCAACATCATATACTGCGTTTTGATTTAGCGCAGTTTTACTGATAGACAAATCTGCCATTACTATTACAGGCGTAACAGAAATACTGTCATAATCGTCTTCCGTAGTAACACCGTTGCCAGGTGTACTGTTTGGATCAAATTGATCAGCGGTCATGATTTCTGCTATATTTAGATATTCATCTGGTGTGCCTGTCGGACTTTTTACAAAAACATTTAACAAAAGCGTATGACTATTTCCAGGCAGGATAACACCAGGATTCCATTCACCAGTCGTGCTATTGTAGGCTCCAGAAGTAGAATTATAAAATACATAATCATATCCAGACGGCAACACATCTTTTACTGTAACTCCAGTTGCGTTGCTTGGACCTGAATTGGTCACTGTGATTGAGAATGAAATCTGAGATCCAACAGCTGGAGTTAGATTGTTATTGATTACTTTTTTCTCAAGAGATAAGTCGGCTAGCGCAGGAACTGGACTTAGCAATATTGAGCTAATATCGTCTTCACCTGGTGCATTATTATTTGGAGTTGAATCAGGATCTAATTCATTAGAAGCATAAACTTCGGCTACATTTTGATAAACTCCTGTTGTATTGACTTTTGCGCCTATTAGTAAGGATTCTGAAGCTCCGTTTGGTATTGTGCCGATATCCCAAATTCCTGTTGTGTTATAATATTGTCCCGCTGTTGAGCTATAAACTACATATTCATAACCGCTTGGTAGCATATCAATTACTTTTACTCCAGTTGCATTTTGTGGGCCACTGTTTGTTACGGTTATTTCGAATGTAACAGTTGCTCCAAAAATTGGACTTAAGTTTCCGCCGACAACAGTTTTAACAAGAGATAAGTCAGCCATTGGAGGCGTAGGGGTGGTTATAACGCTGGAATAATCATTTTCGGTAGGAACGCCATTGCCAGGAGTTGAATTAGGGTCTGGCAGACTGCTTGCAGTTACTTCGGCAATATTTGTATAATTTCCTGTTGCATTTACGATGGCTGTTAATTGAAGTGTTTGTGAATCTCCATTTATTAACGAGCCAATAGTCCATTTTCCTGTTACATTGTTATAGGTTCCTTTTGTAGCGGTAAAACTAGAAAATGTATATCCAGAAGGCAGCAAATCTGTCACTTCAACACTTCTTGTATCATGTGGGCCCTCATTGTTTATCACTATTTCAAAAGTTATTGAAGATCCGATTAATGGAGTAGTATTATTGACTTTTTTAGTTAACGATAAATCCGCAACCAACATGATTGGATTAGTTGTGACTGCTCCATAATCATCTTCTGTTGGAACACCATTTCCTGGAGTTGAATTAGGGTCAGGGAAACTACTTGCAGTAACTTCGGCTATATTTTCATAATTTCCAGACGGGTTTACAATAGCAGTAACTCTTAGAGTTTCCGAATCGCCATTATTTAATGATCCGACTGTCCATTTTCCAGTAGCGTTGTCATAAACTCCTTTGGTTGTACTATAATTTATGAATCGGTATCCTGATGGAAGTAAATCAGTCACTTCGACATTGGAATTATCTCTAGGTCCTTTATTGTTTACAATAATTTCAAAAGTAACCAAAGCACCTACCAATGGAGTTAAATTATTAACTGTTTTTGTTAATGATAAATCAGATAATTGAATTGGGGGGTTAGGCGCTGTTACTGTAATTTGGGCTGTAGCATAATCATCTTCTGTTGGAACTCCATTATTTGGAGTTGAATCTGGATCAGGAAGATCCGCAGCTGTAACTTCAGCAATATTAACATAGTTTCCAACTGCACTCGCCAATGCTTTAATTTGTAAGGTTTCAGATTGTCCTGTGTTTAAGTTACCTACATTCCATAATCCTGTTAAAGAATTATATGTTCCTGTAGAAACAGTGTATGATTCAAAAGTACAGCCTGCAGGCAATAGATCAGTGACTTGTATGCCAGTATTATTTTGAGGGCCACTATTTGTAACTACAATTTCAAAAGTGACAAAAGTATCTAAAAGAGGAGTAGAATAATTTACTGTTTTGGTCAATGACAAATCAGATGATTGTGTTATCGGTGTTGTTAACACTTCAGCATAATCGTCTTCAGATGTGATGCCGTTATTTGGAGTAGAATCAGGATCTGGCTGACTGCTATCTGTGATTTCTGCAGTATTGACATAATTTCCTGCAGCATTAACTACAGCGGTTATCTGTAAAGTATGATTTGATGCAACAGGCATACTTCCAATAGACCAAATTCCTGTTAAAGCATCATAACTTCCAGCTGTTGCAGTGTAAGATGCATACGTGTAGCCTGAAGGCAATAAATCGGTTACTGTTACATTATCTGTGGCTTGCGGTCCTGCATTGTTTACCTGAAGGCTGAAAGTTACTTGAGAGCCCACAAGAGGTGTAGCATTACTTACTGTTTTAGCTAACGATAAATCGGCAGATGTTGCTATTGGCGTTGTTGAAGCTTCTGCATAATCGTCTTCAGTTGTAATACCGTTATTCGGAGTCGAATCTGGATCAGGCTGACTGCTGGCTGTGATTTCTGCACTATTAGTATAATTTCCTGCTGCATTAACCAAAGCTGTTATCTGCAAAGTATAAGAATCTGTGACAGGCATATTTCCAACATCCCAAAGCCCTGTGCTAGGATCATAAGTTCCAGTTGTAGCGCTGTATGACACGTATGTATAGCCCGTAGGGAGCAAATCTGTAACGGTAACACCGTCTGCTTCTTGCGGACCTGAATTCGTTACCTGAAGGCTGAAAGTTACTTGAGAACCTACAAGTGGAGTAGTATTGCTCACTGTTTTGGTTAGCGATAAATCTGCTGACGTTGGAATCGGTGTTGTCGTTACTTCTGCGTAATCATCTTCTGTCGTAATTCCGTTATTTGGCATTGAATCTGGGTCGGGAAGATTGGCAGCAGTTACTTCGGCTTTATTAAGATAAACGCCGCTTGGATTAACTCGTGCAACAATTTGAAGCGTTTCAGAATCGCCAGCCACTAAATTGCCGACTGTCCATATTCCTGTAGCAGTATCGTAAGTTCCTGTTGAAACTGTAAATCCTGTAAAAGTGTAACCAGACGGAAGCAAATCAGTCACTTGCACGCCAAAATTATCCTGAGGCCCATTATTGGTTACCACAATTTCAAAAGTAGCAATTGATCCTACTAAAGGTGTCGGATTGTTAACTGTTTTGGTTAATGATAAATCAGAAGATTGCGGAATAGGAGTAGTGGTTGCCGTTCCGTAATCGTCTTCAGTCGGTACTCCGTTATTTGGAGTCGAGTCAGGATCAGGAGTATCACTGTTGGTAACTTCAGCAATATTAGTGTAATCTCCTGTTGGGTTTACTATAGCATTAATCTGTAATGTTTCAGATTCGCTGTTTCTTAATATGTCTAATGTCCATAAACCGGTTGCATTATCATAAGTTCCACTCGTTGCATTAAAATTGTTGAAAGTATAACCAGAAGGCAATAGATCGGTTACTTGAACAAGCGCTGCATCCTGCGGTCCGCTGTTTGTTGTTATAATGGTGAAAGTAACCATAGAACCAACCAGCGGGGTTGCATTGCTAACAGATTTTGTCAATGATAAATCTGCCGATGGCGGAATAGGAGTTACAATAGCATTGTCTTCATCATCCTCGCTTTGATCTCCATCGTCATTATTAGGCGTACTATCAGGATCGGGAAGATCACTCGCTGTAACTTGCGCAATATTAAGATAATCGCCTGTAGACAGTACTTTTACATCCAAAATAAGAGATTCAGAAACGCCAGAATCAACAGTGCCCACACTCCATATACCGGTCGTACTGTCGTACAAACCAGCAGAAGAGCTATAATTTACATATTGATAGCCTGAAGGGAGCAAATCGGTTACTTGCACACCAGTTGCATTATTCGGGCCGTCATTCTTAATAATAAGTTCAAAAGAAATCTGGCTGCCAACTACTGGACTTGTATTGCCCGCAACTACATTTTTTACCAGAGATAAATCAGCAGAAGGGCCAATGAAAGTAATTTCCGCATCATCTTGATCATCTTCAGTAGGAACATTGTTATTCGGAACACTGTCAGGGTCTGGCAGATCGCTGGTTATGACTTGAGCAACATTAAGGTAGTTTCCTAAAGGATTGACGATAGCACTAAATGTCAGATCTATATTTGAATTGGCAGGAATATATAGATTTCTCCATTCTAGAGTAGCTGTAGCCACTTGATAGGTACCACCGTTTGATACAGAACCAGGAATTAAAGTATAGCCTACAGGAATAATATCCCTTACACCAACTCCAGTTGCGTTTCCAGGCCCTAAGTTGGTCAAGTTTACAGTAAAGTTAACTTGTTCTCCAGCCGCGGCAGAAGTAGGAGTGACGGATTTGGTAAGTTCCAAATCCGCTTGTTTTAGAGAAACAGAGGCTGTGGATATATCATCTTCTGTTGTCACACCATTTCCAGGAGTACTGTCAGGATCGAACTGATGGGCAGTCTGTATTTCTGCCGTATTAAAGTAATCGTTCATTGATGTCACGACATTCACTTTAGCGGTAATCTGTAAAGAAAGAGTGTTTCCATTGTTCAAATTGCCAACATTCCAAATTCCTGTTAGGCTATTGTATTTTCCTGCTCCATTGTCACTTACATAAGTATATCCAGGAGGCAATTTGTCTGAAACCGTTATTCCAGTAGCATTATTCGGTCCGCTGTTAGTTACTGAAATGGTAAAAATAACATTGTCATTTATACTGACGGTAGTAGGAGAAACTGTTTTTTTAAGCGACAAATCGGCCAAATCAAGCACTACTGTAGCGCTGTCTTGATCATCTTCGGTAGGGTCTTGATTGTTTGGCGTGCTATCTGGATCAAATTGGTCTGAAGCAATAACCTCTGCAGTATTTACATAAGATCCGCCAGAAGGTAATATAGTGGCTTTGAATGATAAGTTTAAAATGCTGCCGCTAGGAATTGTTAAACCACTCCATGTAATAGTATTGTCGCCAACATTATATATTCCTGCAGAAGTGACAGATCCCGCAACAAGTGCAAATCCTAATGGTATATGGTCACGTATTGCAACATTTGTAGCCGTTACAGACCCGCCTAGTGCATTGTTGTTAAAAACATTTATATTAAAAGTAACCACATCGCCAGCGCTTCCTGTTGTAGGGGTTACTGTTTTGGTTAATTCAAGATCTGCGACAGCCAATATTCTAAGAGTCATTGTGTCTGATGAAACGGCACAATTTCCGTTTGTTACGCTCCATTGCAGTGTATATATGCCAGGAATGGTTCCTGTTACAGCTGTTGTTGGACTAGTAGGATTGGTAAATCCGATTGTACTCGGGCCTGAAGTCTGAGTCCAGGTTCCTGTGCCGACTGTTGGAGCAACCGCATTCATATTGATAGTTGAAAACTGAGGAACGATCTGATCTGGTCCTGCATTGGCAGTTGAAGGCTGTTCGTATATGGTTACAAGAACCGTATCCTCAGAAAAACATCCATTTAAATTGGCAGTTGTAACCGTCCATTTAAACTCATAAGCGCCAGGTATAAGTCCTAGCATTAAGGAATTTTCATTATTTGGCGATGCTATGCCAGCCGAATTTGGACCAGAAACCTGTGTCCATGTTCCTATACCTGATGTTACTGCAACCGCATTCATAGTGGCGCTGGTAGCATTACAGAGTTCTTGATCAGGTCCCGCGTTGGCTATAGATGGCGGTACATCATTAAAAGTTATTTCTACCTGATCTGATGTAGGCTGACATAATGAAGGATTCGTAAATGGACCATTAGTCACGGTCCATGTTAAGATATAAGTTCCTAAAACATTAATATTTGATAAAGTAGTAACTGGGCTGTTTGGATTGTCAATTACAGCATTTCCTCCAGGAGGCTGAGAGAAAAAGGTCCATGTTCCTATACCTACTGTTGGAGGAACTGCCGCCGTTTTATAAGTAGTCTGACAGGCAACGGTATCGTCTGGACCTGCATTGGCCGTACTTGGAGGCGCATTCATTTCTATTCGGACAATATCAGAAAGAGTTCGGCAATTGTTGCTTTGAAATACCCATTCGAGAATATAAAGCCCAGGAACAGTTAAATTTGAAACCGTTGTCAATGGCGCTGATGGAGTGTCAATAACCGCGACACTTCCTGATGGCTGATAGACAAATCGCCATTCAAAGGTTGTAACATCTGGAGGAGGAGTATTTCCGCTCATTGTAGCAACACCTCCAACATCACTAATACACAGAGTTTGGTCTGGTCCAGCATTAGGGTCAATGCTAGCGCCACTAAAAATAGTAATATTTACAGAATCTGAAGTTCCAGTACATGTACCGCCATTTGGAAATGTAGTGGTATTGGTGGTGAATGTAAATACATAATCGTTTCCGGGAACTACAGTTGCATTGGCAATGTAGCTATTTGATGGAGATTGTGTGATTATAACATCAGCAGGGTTTCCTGTTGTACTCGTCAGTGACCAAGTTCCTGTTGAATTTTCGTTGGCTATAAGCTGTACACTTGTAACATCACAATAGGTTTGGTCTTGTCCCGCATTTGCTGCTGGGTCAACCACTACGACTACATCATCAAAACTGCCTGGGCATAAAAAGATGCTTTTTGCAGTTATCGTCCATCTAAATGTATATGTCCCTGCTATAAGACCATTAATTTCGGTATTCGGATTGGAAGGCTCTACAATTAGAGGCTGATTGGGTGAACCAGTAAGTACAGACCACTGGCCTGATTCGAAAAAGCTATCATAGGCATTGCCTGCCATGGTAACTGTACTGTTGTTGCATATATTTTGATCTGGACCTGCTGCAGCCTGATGCGGAGGAAGTCCGATAGTTAGATTGATATCATCAAATGCCTGACCGCAAATACCGGCATCAACTGTCCATCTGAAAATGTAATATCCACTGTATGAGAAAGTAAAAACAGCATTTGGATCATGAATATCACTTATAGTGTAATTCCCGACGCCAGAAATTCTGCTCCATGTGCCTGTTGATCCGCCACTTTGTGTAGCAGCCATTGTTACCGTATCGCCGCATGTTTCCTGATCTGGACCTGCATTAGCAACTGGAGGAGTTTCTGCAACTGTCACAGATACGCTACTTTCGCTCGGAAGACAGGTTCGGAACCTAGAAATAATTGACCATGTAAAAATATAGGTTCCGTTTCCAGGAACGGTTACTATTGTATTTGGATCATTTACGTCTGCAAAAACAACGCCAGCCGATGGCTCTACGCTCCAAGTACCAAAATCAGTTAGTACTGGTGTATTTCCGCTAAGATTAAAAGTGGTTGTGCCTGAAGAATAACACGCATCTGGTCCTGCATCTGATGTTGTCGGTGCATTGTTATTATTCGTTACAATTGTTACAGTATCAGAAACAGATCCACCGCAAGAAGGTCCTGGATGCGAATAAGCAACAGTCCATTGCAATTCATATGTAGAGGATGGCGTTATAAATCCAGAGGCAATGGCATTTGGATTATTTACATCTGAAAAAGTAATTACATCGGGACCTGAAATCTGACTCCAAGTTCCAAATTCACCAGCTGAGGCTTGGACAGCCATAAGGGGAACCTGCGAACCAGCACAGGTAACTTGGTCAACTCCAGCATCGACATTATCTATTGAACTATCCGAAACGTAAACGGTTACCGTTGCCACAGAAAAACCACAAGTAGCACCGCCGCCTTTTGTAATATATTGAAAAACGTAGGTTCCTGAAATAAGATTACTTACGGGCGTATCAACCGCAAAATTATCGGCAATTGTAGCTGTATTGGGACCGCTCAGCTGACTCCAAAAATGCAAGCCGTCATCTGTGCTAACTCCAGAAAGAATAGTAGAGGTGTCTCCACAAGGCAGACTAACATCAGTTCCTGCATTTGATGGAGTAGGATCTCCAGAAACCAAAATATTAAGAGTGTCAAAACCGAAATCACATTCAACAGCTAGAGCTCCAGTTTGTTTCCTGATAAATTCAACTGTATATTCTCCGGGAGCAGTAAGTGTTAAGGTTAGAGAATTTCCAACGTCTGTCAAAGCAGTAGGAAATGGCCCTAAAGGAGAGAGTGGAGGACCACTTACAATACGGTATTGATTGGAACCAGTTCCAGTTACCGCAAGCGGAATTGTGAATACCGTTGCGTTACAGCTTCCAACAATATCTTTACCATCATTTGCTACAATCGTTCTAGTTGCGCCATTATACTGTACAATATAATCCTTGGTAAAAATACAACCTGTATTATTGTTTGTAAGAGTATAACGGAAACGATACGGATCACCTCCTTGAAAAATATTGGTTACCAATGTTGTAGGATTGTTTGGCGATACAATTACGGCACCACTGTCACCAGAAATTTGAGACCAAGCAACAGTTTCGCCTGCATACAAAGGCGATTGTGCAACAAGAGTAACCTGATTTATAGTGTTGTCGCAAAAGTATATGTTTTCGTCTCCACCAGGCAGCTGCGTTACATCCTGAGTTGCAGGTGGTACAGTAATTACAACTGTATCATTTCCAGAAGCACAAGGTCCTGTGACAGTCCATCTGAACGTATAAGTTCCTTCAACTAAATTTGAAACACTTGTATTATTTGCATTTGGATTATTTATAGTTGGCGTATTTGGTCCGCTCACAAATGTCCATTGTCCATTTTGTCCGTTAAGTCCGCAACCTCCATAGGTAGCATTTAAATTAGTGGATTGCGTTGTAGTGTAACAATTGCTTAAAGTCTGATCTGGACCTGCCGATACAGGCTTTACACCTCCATAATTGGTCACTGTTATCTGAGAAGTGGTTCTACAGCGCTGTCCCGGAGCATATTCTGGTCCTTCAATAACCCATTGAAGTGTCGTAACACCGCAGCTTGTGTCAGGCAGACTGATTGTTGAAGTGGCTAAATTTGGAAAATTAATTACAACTCCGGCGTTATTTGCGCCCACGATTTCCCAATATCCTGTTTCTCCAGTATTTTGAGGAGTGTTTGCAATAATCGCTAATGTTCCGTTATTATTTGGACAGCTTGCTATATTCGCGCCAGCATTGGCTATTGTTATGGGTTTTACATTAACAACCTTATCCTGATAGGATACAATACCATCGCTGCAGGTTGCGCTGTATCTAAAAATATAGGTATTGCCTCCCGTATAGCCAGAAACAGTTGTACTCATACTTGTTGGCGAATTGATAGTTACAGCTGGACCCGAAATTTGTGTCCATTTGACTGTGCCGATAATCGGGCTTGGATTGTTGCCCGTTAAAACCAATGCGTCGGTTTCACAAATAGTAACATTCAATACTCCTGCATTTACAGTACAGTTTTGTGCATTGATTTGAAAAATTGAAAGAAAAATGAATACAGCAGCAAAAGCCAGTTTTTTTGATAAAGTGCAAATTCTCCAAGAAAAATAAAATTGTGCCATAAGCAATCAGGAATGAAAAGGCAGCACAACAAATTTATAACTACCTTAAATTAATAAATTGATTTTGAGCATTGATTGTAGTTAAGATTTTGAATGTATTATTTGGGGTTACTCAAATTTAAAGAAAGATAGCTATGAAATATTTTTTTCTATGTTGCAGATTATAAAATGAAACATAAAAAACAGGTTTTGAAACAATAAAATGCGTTACAGTAGTGTGAGAAAGCATCTGTCTTAAAAGAGGAACCGAACTATTTTTGCTGAAATTGTTTCAATCGAATAAGATATTTAGAAAGAAATTCCATTTTTAAAACACTAATGAAGCTTCATTTGAAAGCTGGAAAACTATATGAAAAAAGAAAAAGGACTGCTCATTTTTAAGACAGTCCTTTTTCTGAATATTCTTTATAAAATTAAAAAGCTTCACCAATTCTAAAATAAACTCCCCAATCTCCTTTACCGACTGCACCGTCAAGACCAACATTAAATTTTGATTTTTTGAAAGGATTGTATCGATAGCCAACACCGCCGCCAGGATAAATTTTCCAATCAAAGCTTGGAGTATCAGAACCGTAAATTGTTGCAATACCAAAAAAGCCTACCAAACCCATTTTCTTTGCAAAATTATATCGGTACTCACCTTGAATATCCATTAAACCTGAACCTCTATATTTCCCTTCAGAATAACCGCGTATGTCAGTCCCGCCAATGGTGCTCTGCTGTTCAAAAGCAACATTTCCGAGTCCGAACTTGCCATAAACACGCGCAGCTATAACATCTTTGCCTTCTCTGTTTGGTATATATTTATTGGCTTGAAACGATATTCGGTTTGATGCCAATTGGTTATCTAGAAATTTTGGATATGTAGACCAATCCATTTTAATTTTGTAGCCTTTGGTCGGATAATAAACGGCATCTCTCGTATCATACAATAAATTGAAGACAACTGCATTGCTATGAGAAACAGAAGATGGAGAAATATCATTTTCATAAATTGTATTATAATGCGAATAGGTATAAGAAAGTCCGCCATAGAATTTTCCAACAATTTTGCGCTGGCCTCCAGCGCTTATCACAGTTATTTTGGTTCCGTAATCATAAAAATCAGGCTGATCGATATCATCCACATAAAACTGCGAATTCTGATTTCCGTTAAAAAAGAAAAACTTCAAACGCCATTTGTCTTCATTCAAATACCATTTATTAAAAAAGGCCAAAGCATACGATTTATTAGTCGTATAAATGGCAGACATTCCAGATAATGATTTTGGCGAAATAGTATCAGCTTGATTCACTTTATACATTGCCATCGGAATTGCGCCAAACATAAAATCAAGATTCCGATTGTAGCTTAGATAAGGCATTACTCGCAGTTCAATTTTCTTTTCTTTTTTGGGAATAGAATCGGCTGTTTTTTGTCCGAAAGAAGAATGCATGAAACCAGCAAAAAAGAATAGGAGTAGAAAATGCCTCATGGTATAAATTTATTTGGTGAAACTTATATTGGCGAAGAAAATGTTTTTCGGGTATTTGTAAATTTATGTAAAAAATGTAAGCGATTGAAATAAAATGAATTAAGTTTAGATTGTTGGGTTAAAAATAGAAAGCAATTTTTCTAAAGCATTTTCAGCATGCAGTTGTTCTCCATTCTTTAAAGTATTTTCTAAGGCAATTGCGGCTCTTTCCAGCATTCGTTTTTCAAAATAAGAAATAGCAGTTTTCATATCCGGAAACTTGTTATTGGTTAAACAATCGGCCAATTCAGCAGCGTCAAGCAGAGCCAAATTAGCGCCCTTTCCAGCAAAAGGAGGCATTCTATGCGCTGCATCGCCAATCATGGTCAAATTTCCCTGTGTTTCCCAAGATTGGTTAAACGGAAAATAATATTGCGGACGCGGAATAAAATACAATTCGCTGCTTTTAAACAACTCATTCCATTCAGAACTCCAATCGTGATAAACTTCTTTAAACCATTCAAAAATCTTTGAATTGTCTTTGAAATCTAAATCATTTTCTGAAATCCAGTTTTCGGGAATTTTACTGCTAATCAAAAACATCAGAGAACCATCTCCTTTGGTGCCATACATAATGGTTTGTTCTTTTCCTAAGGCAAGAACTTTTCCGCCTTTCGAAAACTCAAAAAGATGAGGAGCATTTTCTTTTGCGTTGTAAATAGTTCCTTCAATCATGGTAATGCCAGAATAAATTGGCTTTTCTGCACTTATATAAGGACGGACTTTAGAGTTTGCGCCATCAGCGGCAATTACCAAATCTGCGTAAATCGTATTTCCGTTCTTAAAATGCACTCGCCAACGTTCATTTTCTTTTTCCATAGCAATAAATTGGCTGTTCCAGACAATGGAATCAGGAGAAAGAGAATTCAATAAAATGTTTCGAAGAACTGAACGATCTATTTCTGGACGAGGTTTTGAAATGTCTTGAAGTGAATTTGAATTGTTTTCCTCTGAATTTGTTTGTAAAGACTCTTTTATAATGGAATGCTCGTCAAATTTCAAATTAAAATTTTGATCAACAATTCGGGCTTTGCTGGCGTTTGGCCTGATATTTTTATAAAATTCATCCAATAAGTCAGCTTGTTTCATGGCTATTAAACCCGAATCTTCATGTAAATCTAACGGAGAACCTTGAACGCGAACTTCAGAGTTGAGGTCTCTTTCGTAAACTTTTACAATACTATTTTGTAATTGTAAAAGACGGGCTAACATTAAACCGCCCATTCCGCCGCCAATAATGGCAACATGTTTATTTTGTAGTAACATAGTTTTGTATTTAAAATCTATGCCACAAAATTATTTAGAGGAAAGAGCAGATAATAGTATAAATCGGTCGTTTTTGTTTTGAAATAATTCTTTCGGAAGTGAACCCGAAATCTTCTTGATCTCTTTAATAAAATGGGTCTGATCTGAAAAATTCTCTTCTGGAAACAATTTTCCTTTTGCAATATGTTCGAGAGAAGCGCGAAAACGAAGAATCGAACAATATCCTTTTAACGAAATTCCAAAATACTGATTGAAATATCTGTTGATTTGACGGCTGCTCCAGTTTGATCTTTCCGATAATTCTTTCACCGTCATATCTCCGTTAGTTTCATAAATGAGCCTAAATAGTTTTTGCTTTCTAGTATCAATTTCTTTTTCTAATAAAGAGCTAATTTTTAAAGAAGCTTTTGCGGAGAATAATTCGAAATCTTCAAGATCATCTTCATTAAAATCCCAAAAATTATTTGCAAGCAGTTTTCCAGAATTTAAAAGATCTGAAATGCTTTCATGAAAAACATATTCAACAGCAGGAAGTTTAAAACTGATTGTAAAAGTGAGACTATTGGCGGGAATTTTTCCTTTTTCGTATTGTTGTGTTCCGAGGCCAAGAAGTCTAATTTGAAAAGAAGTTTCAGCAGTTTTTATCAGTGATAAATCAATTCGACCGTCGGGAAGGCCAATTGTTTCTAAAGTTTGATACGATTTATTCTTCATACTCCAAAAACTATCCACAAAATCTGAGAGTTTTTTATTGGGCTTAATGGATTGATATGCTATATCGTGAATCATTTTATCAAATTTAAAACGAAATTATGCAATTCGCCACTCATTTTTGTAAAGAAAGAACAGATCTAAAAAGGCTGTAAAGACGTTTTAAATTTCAAAAAAAGGACGATGAAAAACTTAACATTGGATAAGTGTTTGATTTTTAAATAAATATATTCTGTTTTTTGTATTCACAAAAAACTTAACATTGGCGAATGTCTTTTTCAATCTATCTTTGTTTATTATTTTTTGATGTTAATTTAATGATTTAATAACATTAAAAACTAGTTTAATCCAAAATAAATTTAATTAATCTCTTAAAATTAACAGAATAATGACAAAAGAAGTACTTGCTAATGAAATCGATCAGGAAGTAGAAGCTGCTCCAGTTGTTTCAAACGAAGAAAATGAACAGCAGGAAACTCCGACATCGGAAGCTGAATCGGCTGTAGAAATTCCAGAATCAAAACCAAAACCTAAAAGAGCTCCCAAAAAAGCTGCAACTGAAGAAGTAGTAGAAAATAAAGAAGCAGAATCGGGAGAAGAAACGGTATCTGAAGCAGAAGCTGAAACATCAGAAGAAAATGAAGATCAGCCCAAATCTAAAAAAAATATAAAAGTGAAAGACAAAGAGAAAAAAGAAAAGCTGAAAAAGAAAAAAGCTACAGCTAAGAAAAAAGAAAAAGCAAAAGACAAAAAGAAAGAGAAAGCGAAAAAAGCAAAATTAAAGGCTAAAGCAAAAAAGAAAGCCAAAGCTAAAAAAGCGAAGGATAAGGCAAAAGCCAAAAAAATCGCTAAAAACAAAGCGAAACGATCTAAAGCTAAAAAGAATAAGAAGAAATAATAATAATTGTGAATTGTAAATGGTTAATTGTAAATTTTCCAAAGCAATCTTAAAGTAGAATTACAAAGCGACAAATTATAAGGATTGTCACAGATTTTTTTAATCTTTTTAATCCTTATAATCTGTGGCTTGTTTTCTTATGTAGCATATGCTTTTCACAGTGAATGAAAAGTATGTCAGGCTGAGCGAAGTCGAAGCCCGCGCAAAGATTCATCGATTCCAATAAAATTATAAAGCCACAGATTACAAGATTAACACAGATTTTTTTAAATCCTTTTAATCCTGTAATCTGTGGCTATTTTTATTAGCAATCTTAGCATTTCACAACTCACCATTTACAATTCTGTGACTTTTTTCTGCATCGCGAGTTTGTCAATTTTCTGAAGAAATTCAGGGTCAAATTCAGAATAAGCTCTTAGTCTGTATTTTTCATCTCTAATTTTCATGACCAGACGAATTTTCTGCACCATCATCCAAATAGGTTCGTAACGTTTATGTCCTAAAAGATATTGAATTCTAAGTATGGATAATCTTCTATGCGAAAGTGTCATCAATTCGATACAGATCATCCAGTATCGAACAGGAAGATTCGAATTTTCCATCACAGTTCCTGAACGGAGACTAGTACGGCTGCCGCATTTACGGCACTGAAATTTTAAGTCGCTCTGTCTGAAAGAATGCGCATTGTGGCCACATTTCCTGCACAAAAGGCCGTTCTCTAAACGTTTGTTTTTGAGCACTTCAATACAAGTTGCTTCATCAGAATATTTTTCAAAATAAGCGCGTAATTCCATTTATACCAATCTCTGTTTACGTTTCGAAATATAAAATATTTTGAAAGAAACAGGAGCATTTTGTATAAAAAATAAAAAGGAATATTCTGAGTCAGAATATTCCTTTTTACAAGAGGTAAAATTGTGTTATAATTTAGCTACGATTTCTTTTTTGTATTTATTAAGGATAGATTTTGTCATACCTAAATTAGCTTTTGTAGAATCTACAGCCAAGTAAATGAAATATTCCTGATTGTCAGATACATCAATAATGTGAATTTGAGAACTTAGTGTAATCATGATATTATCAATTACCTGCCCTTGTAGTCCTAAAGCTTTAATAGCATTCATTTTTGCTTTAACTACTTCAAGATTGTAAGCTGATGCCAATTCGGGATCAAAATCTGACACTACAGATTGAGAATAGTACGACATACCGCTTGCAATTTCAGCTACAGAAACTGCGATGAACCCTGGGACGTTCTTTTTTAGATCTTCCCCAAATTGCGTTAAAAAATCAGACATAATGTTAGAATTTTAGTTGTTGTAAATAAGATTGAATTGTTTTGGATAAAAACAAAATTAGGGATACAATATTATTTAATTATCCGTAATCCGTACCTTTTTTTGTATATAATTAAAAAATAATAGAAGCTTCGTAAAATCGGTTTTTTGTGTTTACCAAACTAAATTGCGTTTTAGTTTGAAAATGAAATGTTTAAACTAAAAATGCTTCTGAAATAGTGCTGTAACACTATCTCAAAAGCATTCTGAATTAAGCAAAAATTAATTTTTTACTTGATTTCTGTTATAAATTCATCATGTGGAGTTCTCACTTTTTTCAAGTTTACAAGCCAGTCGTTCGAATCGTCTCTATATCCTAAAGGTAAAACTAAAACACTTTTTAGTCCAAGTTCACTTAAACCTAAAAGCTTGTCTACTTCTGCAGGAATAAAACCTTCCATTGGAGTTGCGTCTACTTGCTGTTCGGCAGCTGCAGCGATTGCTATACCAAAAGAAATATAAGCTTGTTTTGCAGCGTGGTTAGCATGCCATTCTTGTCCAAGAGGCTCGTACATACCCCAAAGTCTCTGTTTGTATTCATCCATTGCATCAGCAGGAATTCCTCTTTCAGCGATTGTTTTATTAAATACAGCAGAAATCTTCTCTAAACTGTAACCATCCCAAGCAGCCCAAACCAAAACATGAGAAGCATCTGTAACTTGACTTTGATCAAAACTTACCGCTCTTAGTTTTTCTTTTACTTCTTGGTTTGTAATTACAAAAATTTTGTAAGGCTGTAAACCAGAAGAAGATGGAGCTAGTTTTGCAGCTTCAAGAATATAATCTACTTTTTCTTGCGGAACAGCTTGTCCGTTCATTTTTTTTGTAGCATAACGCCACTTTAATGCATCTATTAAGGCCATTTTTCTTTATAATTAAAATTTGTATTCAAATGTAAAAACTTTCAGTGTATTTTTGTCATCTGATTACCAAAAGTAACTGTAACATTGAGGTAACCTATCAATAGAATATGATAAAAGAGCCCATACACGATAAAAAATCATGCAATCAGCATATTATGGCAGTGCATGACGCCATGTATATTTTAAACGGAAGATGGAAAATTTCTATTATAGCATCACTTTGCTTTAATACTTTAAGATTTTCTGATTTATTAAAGGAAGTTGAAGGGATTTCAGGAAAAATGCTGAGCAGAGAATTGAAAAATCTCGAAGAAAATCAATTGGTAACACGAACTGTTTTAAATACACAGCCCATAACAGTTGAATATCAATTAACAGAATATGGGCATACCTTAAAAGAAGTGATTGATTCTCTAGCAAAGTGGGGGCATAATCATAGAAAAAAGATTACGGGTAAAGAATAAACTTAACTTTTTTGTTCAATAGCTCTCTGAAAAAGGCTTTGTCTAGTCAGATTTTGTTCTGCTTCTTCTATTGCTTTAAGCAGGTTGTTCTGAGTATTGGTGATTTCGTGCAAAGTTTTTCTCATAATATCCCAAACGGGCTGCATTTTAGTAACCAGTTCTTTGCCTTTTGGTGTTAAGATAATCAATCTTTTGCGTTCGTCTTGTTTGTCTTTTTTAGAACTAATCATTTTTTCCTTCTCCAGTTCCTTTAATAAACTAATGGTTGAAGGATGGCTGTAGCCAATTTCATTAGCAATTTCAACCACGCTTAGCATTTCTTTTACATGCAGCGTGTAAATTACAGGAAACCATTTAGGTTCAAAATCAATATTAAAATAAGTATAAATCTGCGCGCCGTCTTTGCGAAATTGTTCGCTAAGACGCTGCAGACGTGTTGATATGGCTAAGATGCCAATTTCGTCAATTATATTCATTTTTATGGATTTAATTTTAAATGACAAAAAACATTATCAGGTTTCATTAACGGAAAATCGGCGGGAAGTGCTTCTTTTTGTATTCTAATAAAATTATTCTTTTCATAAAAGCGCAAAGCAGCCTGCAATATAGAAACCGTTCCTAAATATAAGTCTTTAATTCCGTTTTCTTCACTGTACTTTATTAATTGTTCCAATAACTGTTGCGCAATATTGAACTCTTTTCCTCGGAATTCTTTCTTTACAAACATTTTTCTAATAGCTGCGCCTTCTTTGCTAAACTTTACCAAAGCAATCGTTCCAACAAGTTTTTCATCTATAAATGCACCAAGAAAAATGCCGCCTGGTTTATAGTAGAAGTTTTCAATATCTAGTAAATCTGGCTGATCTTCTAAAGTAATCGAAACGTTGAATTCTTTTTGCTGAATGTTTAATATTAGATCTACGATTTGGTTTTCGCACTCATTTTGTATTGGTTGAATCTTCATGATAATTTCAAAAATTAAATATGAGTACAAAACTACGTAGTTAACTACATATATCCAAGTAAAAAACTGCTGAAACCAGCAGTTTTAAGTGTTTTTTATGATTTATTACAATTTTTTGTTTCTGAGTTTTATTCTTTAACTAAAACAATAACAGCTTTATATCCCGTACCAACATTCCATTCGCTTGACGAAATAACTTGGCCTTTATCGTCATAAACTTTAAATTCGGCTGTATTTGGAGAAGCAAAACCTTCGTTTAAAGCTTCGATATCAATTTTATTGATTCCTTTTTCAAGATTTATTTTGACGCTTTTAAAATCGCCATTCAAAAATACTTCTGGCTCAATAACTTTATCGTTCAAATATACTTTTACTTTATCGCCGTCTACAAAGGCTGCATCACGGTACATAATAGTAGAAGTGGCTGAAGTGGTATAGATATTTCCTAAAAACTGATTTCTTCTGTAAAAAATTCCTTCTACATTGGCCTCTGGCTTATAGAGATTTGTGTTTTTAAATAGTTCGTCTGGATTAACTTGCAGTGGCGCAGGTTTTTCGACAGGTGCCGGCGGATTTTCTTTGGGTGCGGCTTCTTTTAGCGGAATAACTTCTTTTACAGGAGATTTCTTTGCTGGAATTGATTTGAATTTATTATCAAGTTCTTGAGCAAAACTGTGTAGCGAAAAAGAAGTAAAGGCTATTATTAAAAATATTTTTTTCATTTTTTGTATAAATATTAATCTTGAGGGTTTATATCGAAGATTAGATGCATCATAATCTTTTATATATAAACATTTTATAAAACTAATTATTGTCTTATTAATGGTTATTTTTCTAAAAATTAACTTTCCATTTTGATTCTTTCTAGTAAAAATAGAGCTATTGGAAAGTTGTTTTTAAATCCTTTGATTTGTTTTTAAAATACTGAATGTCAATGTTGTATATTTGTGTCTTAACCAAAACATATATGCTATGATCAAGTTAAGTTTAGCCTTTCTTCTTTTTGCATTTGCTGGTTTTGCTCAAGGAAGTAAAAGTGATTCGGTTATTAAAAAACAAATTGAAGAGTATAATACTTCATTTGCAAATGTTTTTATAAAAGGAAATCAGGGCGATTTGGCAAAAGCTTATACAGATGAAACCATATTTATGCCAGAACACAGCAGGCAACGTCTAGGGAGAAAAGCAATTGAAGCATTTTATGAACAATGGCTAGCACAGGCAAAAATTAATTCTTATCAAAAAACAATTTTGGAACTGCAGGACTTTGGAAACTATGTTTTAGAAATTGGAACTTTTGCCGAAAATTTAAATCTAAATGGACAAAATGCATTTTCTTATTCCGGAAAATATTCAGTTTTATGGGCCAAACCTTCCAAAAAGAATCAACCTCTTACGATTGCGGCCGAGATTTGGGGTTCCGCAAGTTATTTTGATGATAAAAACATTCCAAACATAGATGATGCCGCAATTCCGCCAACAAAAGAGTATATTTCATCTGATAAATTAACTTTAGAAGTAAAAGAAAGAAATAATATGATTAAAAATCTGGTGCAGAATAGGCAAGGAGCAGAGCATGCCAAAATGTTTATGCCAGATGCTATGTATTTAACTTATTATACTCCAATTCTTTCTGGAGAAAAGGAAATTACAGCTTATTTTACCGAGCATGAAAAACCGGGAACATTGCGTATTGAGCAAATTTCAATTCAAACCTCAAACATTATTTATGCACAAAAAGCCATTGTAGAATTTGGTTTTTACAGCGTTGATTGGCGAGATGGCGATAATCATGGAAATGTAAAAGGAAAAAGTATCAATGTATGGAAAAAGGATAATAATGGAACATTGCTACTTTTTCGCCAAATCGTAAATCATGATTAACTTTTGAGTTCTTTTAGAATAATGTTTATTTTATCTGTTTGTTGTTAATTACTGATAATTTTCTATAATTTTGAACCCATCTTTATCATTTTTACACACGATGGGTCGATTACTTTGCATATTTTTTATTTTAATAACTTTTTTTGCTTATCCGCAATCTTCAACAAAAGAGCTGATAGATAGCTTAAACACAATCAATAATCCTGCTCGTAAGGCCGATTTGTGCTGCAAAATAGCATTAAAATTAAATAAAACAGATTGGGAAAGGGCGGTCAAGTATATAGAACTGGCCGAAACTGAAGCAAAAAAAACAGAGAAATCAAACGAAATTTTGGCTGTAGTATATACAACGGCAGGAAATCTTTACGACTCAAAAGATGTTCTAGACGTGGCGCTGCAATACTATTTGAAGGCTTATGATATTTATAAAGAAAAAAACAATCCTGCAGAAATTGCCAGCGCAGAAAACAACCTTGCCATTTTGTATGCAAAAAGCAATAATCAGGAAAAAGCCCTTAAATTTTTCTCGCATGTATATAAGTATCAGAAAGCTAAAAATGATTCGACTAAATTGGTTAAGATTCTAAATAATATTGGAACAATCTATCTCGACAAAAATGCAGACTCTTCTTTACACTATTATCAAAAGGCACATTTGATAACCGAAAAGCTGAAAAACAATACTTTAACAGTATATATTTATACCAATTTGGCAAGAACTTATGCGAAAAAGAAAGATAAGAAGAATGCCGAACTTTATTTTGAAAAGGCTTTTTCTTTGGTTAATTCAAACATCGATAATTCATTGAAATCATTTGTGTATGAATCTCTTTCGCAATATAATTTGGAAGAAAATAAATATGATGCCGCTATTGTAAATGCAAAAAAGGCTTTTGAGTTTAATAAAGATAAACCCTTTGGTTTTTCGAATATGAGATTGAATAAAATGCTTTATGAGGCCTATTTAAATATGGGTGATTATAAGAATGCGGTTTATTATTTTCAGGAATACAATAAAATCAGTGACAGCATAAATATTGAACAGAAAGCTGTAAACCTTGAAAGAATTAGGCTTGAACAAGACTATAAAGTTAGAAGTCAGATAAGAACACTGGTCGAAGAGAAAACCAGATTTAAATATTATGTTGTCGGATTAATATTGGTTGTTGGAATATTAGTGCTCATTATTTTATTGATTCGATATCGAAATAAGCACATCAAAAATCAATTGGAGCAGGAGAAATTAAAAGCCAAACAGCAGGAACTCAAACAAAGTCTTGAAGCTAAAAACATGGTTTTGGTTGGCAAAGCAATGTCTGAAATACACCGAACAGACAACATCAATGAAATTCTGACAGACCTTAAAAAGATCAAACTCAAAACACCAAATAAAGAATTGCAGCAAGCAATAGATATTGTTTTAAAACGTCTGGAAAAAGATTTAAATACCGATATCTGGAAAGAATTTGAAATTAGTTTTGAGCAGGTTCATAAATCTTTCTTCGATAAATTGACCATAGATTATCCTACACTTACTCCAAAAGAGCGCCGTCTTTGTGCGCTGCTATATTTAGATTTAACGACAAAAGAGATTTCTCAAATCACTGGGCAATCGTTTAAATCAATAGAAAATGCCCGCACCAGACTGCGTAAAAAGTTTGATTTGACCAACGAAAAAGTAAATCTTTCTACTTATCTGAACAGTTTTAAAGCCGATTCATTGTAAAATAATTTAAAATGTAACTATTTGATATAGTTGTTTTTATTTTAAAATGAGTGTTTTTTTAGTGATGCATTTTAGCCTGCGAGTGTTTTTGCAATAGTCCTTTTTTTCTGAGTCTGATACTGCCATTCTACATTTACCAAACGATTATAAAATACGTTTGGATGGACAAAAAGAAAAATGAACCGAATAAAAGTTTAGATGAACTTTTGGAGGAAACAAAAACAAAAAAGAGCGCACTCTTAAAAATTCTACAGAAAATAACAAAAACCGGATCTAAGAATCAATCGCCAAATTGATTTTTGGACGAGGCTTTTGCGCTTTTGTGCGAACGAATAGAGTGCAAACTATGAACTAAAAATGCCTTAATACTAATCTAAAAATTTTAAAAAATGAACCAAACCTACTCAAACCCTAGGTATTTGTTTCTTTTGTTGGGTTTCTTAGTCTGTTCCGTCGGAATGGCTCAGTCACCTTTACCAAAAAACAAATCGGCCAATGCGCAGACGGCCATACAATCGCCAAGCGCCAATCAGAAAAAAGATCAGGTTTTTCAGAAAACAACAGATCAAAACAGTAATCAGAATGATGATCCTACTGTTTTATTAACTCAAAAGAGTGTAAACGGAACCACACTTTCGCAGGAAGAAAGTGATGCGGTAAATCAACGATTAAAGGCTAGCCAGAAATTTTTTGACAAAAGCCAAAGCGCTGCAACAGCCAAAAATGTGCAGATTTCAGACACTACAAAAGTGAAGTCTTTTGCAAAGTCTGCAAAATTGACTTCTAGAAATATATTTGAAGTTAAAAAAGACGCTTTCGAGTTATCGGGTTTAGATAGAATGCAGTTAAAATCGGTTTCAGATAAACACGGACGAACTTTGGCTACGTATCAGCAATTGCACAATTCTGTTCCTGTAGAAGGAGCTATTTTCAAGGTTAGAGAAGATAAATCTAAGATTGATGCATTTGGTGCAGTGAGCAAAAAGCTGCCAACTAGCAGTAATTATAAAGTAAATGCTTCGACGGCTTTGCAAAATGCATTAAATACTGTAAATGCAAAAGAATATGTTTGGCAGAGCAAAAAGTTATCTTCTTTAGTGCATAAAAAAATTAGCACAAAACCAGAAGGCGAATTGGTTTATGTTGGACCAAATTTCTCGTCTGAATTGACAGAATACCATTTGGCATGGAAATATGATATTTTCGCTACAAATCCGCAATCAAGCCAGACGATTTATGTAGATGCCAATACTGGAAAAGTAATCTTAAAAATTGATTTAAGCAGAGATCTTCGCTCGTCATCTTCGCCTTCTGCTGATGGAAGAGCGGCCATTGGTAAAGGAAAAGCCAGATTTGCAGGAGATGTTACTTTTGGCACAACACAATATGCAGATGGTTATAAATTGGAAACTTTAGAAGGAAAATATAAAGTGCCAATTTATACTTTGAATATGAATCATGCTGAACACGCATCTGATGAAGTTTTGACAGAGTATATCGATGAGGATAACAACTGGAATGATTTATACAATAAAGATCACGATGAAGCAGCAATCGATATTCATTGGGGATTGCAAAAGACTCTGAATTATTACGAAGAAAAATTTAACCGTAATAGTGTCGATGATAAAGGAATGACCATTTTTGGTCTTGCGCATTTAGGAACCAATGTTCAGAATGCATCTTGGACAGGAGGATGGGCGCAGTTTGGTGATGGAGACAAACAGCCATTTGTAAGTTTAGGAATTACAGGACACGAAATGACGCATGCCGTAACGCAATTTTCGGCAGGTTTAATTTATTTGGGAGAATCTGGAGCAATGAACGAATCGTTCAGTGATATTTTTGGAATTTCGATTGAGCTTTATGCTGGAAAAGATTCTAAAAATGATATCTGGATGCTTGGAGACGAATTGTACAAACACGGAAGTTTAAGAAGTATGGCCAACCCAAAAGCGGTTGGTCAGCCAGATACTTACGGTGGAGAATTTTGGACAAATCCTGCCAATACTAGTGTTGACAATGGAGGTGTTCACCAAAATAGTGGAATTACCAATTATTGGTATTATCTTTTAGTAGAAGGTGGCGAAGGCGTTAATGACTTAAATAACAGTTATAGCGTAAAATCAATTGGTTTGGAAAAAGCCGAAAAAATTGCTTACACGACACTTACAGAATATTTATCACCTTCTTCAAATTTCATGGCAATGCGCCAGGCAAGTTTGATGGCTACAGAAGATTTGTACGGATTAGGTTCTGAAGAATACAAGCAAGTAACCAATGCTTGGTACGCAATTGGTGTGGGACCTGCTTATGGAGAAAGACAAATTCTTTTAGTTTCTGTTGAGAATCCTTCAGTTCCGTGCGGACCATTAACAGGAGAAGAACCTTTTTATGTAAAAATTAGAAATACGGGGAGCACCGTAATTAAAGCCGACGAAAATCTAAATTTCAAATTAAGAGCAATGGCGAGTGCTCTTGGAAGATTAATCACTTTTTATACTTATGACGGAAAAGTTGCTTTTGCTAAAGATTTAAATCCAGGTGAAGAAGTGGTTTTACCATTAAAAAGCAAAATTCCATATCAAGGTGGCGGAGCAACAAACTATATAGAAGTAAAAGTAGATTTAAATCCTATAGCTGAATTTGGAGCAAAAGAAGGCTATACCTTTATTTCGCCAATCGTTGTTCCTGCGGCGCAAAAAGATTACGATCTTAAAGCAACTGCATTGACTATGCCTTATTATACAGGAGGCGTGCTTCCGTCAAACTATCAGTCATCGATGACGATTTTTAATTTAGGTTGTGCACCTATTCCGGCAGGAACGGTACTTAAAGTTGGATATGCTAATACAGCTGCCGGAAGTACAACCATTTGGAAAGATGTTACGCTTGTGGCAGATTTTAAAGGAAATTCAGAAATGACCGTTTCTTTTGATAATACTTTCGATTTATCTGCGCCTGGTCTGCATACTTACGAGGGATTTGTGACATTTGCCCAAGACCCAATTACCACAAATAACAGTATTATAAATGCTGCATATAACGGAATTATTACGCAGTTTCCATATTCTGAAGGATTTGAAAGAACAGCTGGAGGATGGAATACAAAAGCATTAGCTGGAAACCAAAAGTTTTTATTCCAAAATTATCCTGCATCATTTAGAACCGTTAAATCGCAATATATGTGGGGAATGGTAGATTTTAAAGGAACAGAAAGAATGGGACTTAATTCTGATTTTGTCTTAGAATCTCCAATTTTTGACTTTACCAATGTAGTTTCTCCTTATGTTGAGTTTGATTTGTATTATTTGCTTCATACTGGCTATGACGGATTAGTGGTTGAATATTCTGAAGATAATGGCCAGAACTGGAAAAAAGTTGAAACTGTAAATTATCCAGAAACCAAGCATTTAAATGACTTATTTGATGGAGGATGGTTTACGGGTGTGAACAATAATCTGAAAAAAGATCCTTATCAAATACGTTTAAATGAGCTTGCTGGTAAAAAAGCAGCTATTCGTTTTCGTGTAAAATCAGATGATTATTATGATGGATTTTTAGGAGGGTTTATAGATAATATCTTGGTAAGCGATGCTCCTTACGATTTGGAAGTTTTATCTGCAAAACTAGATGCAGGAAAATGTGATATTAATAACAGCAATGTTGCGATAAAAGCTAAGATTACAAACAATTTTGCTACTGCTAGCCAAGTGGTTAATATTACAACTAAAGTTCTTGATGCTGCAAAAACGGAGGTATTTTCAAAAACTGAAAAAACAACTTTAAACTTTGCCAAGTTTAAAGACACAATATCGTATTCAGTGCCAAATATCAGTTTAAAAAATATTGGAGAGCACACTATTACGGTTTCTGTTTTTCCTGAAGATATGGCAAAAGATCTTAAACAAGGAAATAACGCCGTGACGCTTACTTACGATAATTGGAATAATGAAGATATGAAAATCTCTGTTCTTCCTTATAAAATGGATTTTGAAGACGCTTCTAAATACAAAGGATGGAGAACTGCTGAAAATAAAGGTTCTGCAGGTTGGAAACACGGTTTACGTCCAGATTTAGGTTCACCAGGTTGGTTTATTGCAGATCATACCAAATTTATGGCAAGTAACGATGATAAATGCAATTGTGATGCAGCAAACGATATGTTGGTTTCTCCAGTATTTGATTTGACAAATTACAAAACAGCGCATTTAACTTTTGACGGTTTTGGAGATGCTCAGCATCTTTCTGACGGATATGTAAAAGTAAGTACAGATGGAGGAGAAACTTGGAAGGAAGTGTTTAAAATGCCTTATTATGGAAATTGGTGGGAATATGGAGTTGATTTGACGGAATATGCAGGAAAATCTTGTGTTATGATTGCATTCGTCCAAAATGATAATGGATATTTTGCTAATGGTTTTGCGGTAGATAATATCGAAATCAAAGAATCTAAAACGAATTTAAGACTTACAAATTTAAGTGTTCCTGAAACAGTTTATGAAGATGCTCCTTCACATGAATTTGCTGTTAATGTTAGAAATGGCGCTTACAAAGAAGTAAATAAATTCACATTTGAATATCAAGTCAGTCAGAATGGCAACGCTGTTGGAAGCCCTATTTTGCTTGAGAAAAGCGAAACTATTTTAGTTGGACAAACCATCACTTATAATTTGGCTGGTTTACCGCAATTGGCTGCAGGAAAATATGAAATTACTGTAAAAGCGTATACTGCTGATGAATCTAAAGAGAACGCCCAGATTATAAAAGGATCTTTTGAAGTCATAGCAAATGCCCCAGAATTAAGCGTTGAAACTTTTTCGAATTTGCCAGCGGGTTCATTATTTGGACAAAAAGGATTTGTTTCAAGTCAAAGTGATGATAATTATCCGTGGAGAATTGTAACCACTCCAGATAATGCGAACTTAACAGTTCCTAAAAATGATCATACAGGTGATACTGCAAAAAATATGCTGTATAGTTCGTTAGAGAATTTATCATACTACGGAGAAGTAATTTCGCCAATGTATAAATTGTCTCAAAAAGCTTCTGCCGTTGAGTTTTATTATGCAATGCAAAGTAATGTGAATGATATTTTCCTGGTAGACATTAAAGCTGCTGGTGGAGAATGGACAGAACTTTGGAGAAGAAATAAAGAAGGCAGCTACATAGATACAGATTGGAAACGAGCATCATTGAATATCACTAAATACAGAGGAAAATCAGTAATGTTCCGTTTTAGACATGCAAAAGCAGCTGGATATTCGTATATGGTTTTAGACGACTTGAAAATCTTTAATGAAGAAGTTACAGACGTTGCAATGGAGATTTTATCGCCAAAAGACGTTTGCGGCAGTCAGGAATACAAAGTAAGATTAAGCAACGAAGGTCAGATTGCGATTAAAGAAAATAGTATTCAAGTAAAAATTGATTATTTGAACACTTCAGAGTCTATTACGGAAACAGTTGAAGCTGGAATTCCGGTTGGAGAAAGTATAGAATACACGTTCAAAAAACTGCCAAAATTAGATCAAAACGACGATTCGCATATTTTTAATTTCACAGCCAAGTTGGAAGGTGATATTATTGATCAAAATAATACGATTGAGAATTATTACTACCAAGGAGTTTCAGGTGATTTTAAATTATTTGATAACGCATCAATTCATGGTTATGCTGGTAAAAGCGTTTACATTAATGCTCAAACCAATTTGCTGATTAAAGAGTTAGACGCAGTTTCATACAAATGGAATACTGGAGAAGTAACCAGCGATATTGAAGTAACTAAACCAGGTGATTATATCGTTACGGCAGTTCTTGAAAACGGATGTACATTAACAGAAAAAGTAACGGTGACATTCGATACTTTCAATTCTGAATTGCCAAGCGGTGATGTTTGCGGACCTGAAGTAGTTTTAAATCCAGGAAATTATGCGGCTTACGAATGGTTTGACGGCTCAACAGATCCAACTTTCACGACTACAGAAAGCGGAGATTACTATGTAACTGTTTACAACGAACACGGATTAGGGAAAATTTTTACAACAACTATTAATGTTTTAGAAAATAAAGTACCAGAAATTCAAGCATTAGAAGGAAATAAAATAACAGCTTCTGCTGATGCTGCAGGTTATCAGTGGTATTTAAACGGAAGAATTATCCCGAATGCGACCGAAAAAACAGTTGCAACAATTTGGGAAGGAAGTTATACTCTTCAAGCAACAAATGCACATGGCTGTACAAGTATGTCTGCTCCAATTGACTCAAAAGGTCTTCTTATTGGAAAATTGACAAATTCTTTCAGAGTATTCCCAAATCCAGCGGCAGAAAATGTAAACATCTTCTTGGCTGAAAAAGCTGAAGGCGAAGCTGAAATGAAAATTTACTCTATGGAAGGAAATGCGGTTTGGAGTAAAACCTATTCAGCTGTTCCATCAAGTGTAAATGTAAGCCAGCTGACTACAGGAGTTTACATTTTAGACTGTACGGTTCAAGGTAAAAAGTATACAGCTAAGATTATTAAAAAGTAACAAATTACAGATAGAAACGGCAGTTCTCATGTAGAACTGCCCTTCTTAAAAACAAAAAATACGATGAAAAAATCAAAGCTAATAATCTGCGCGCTGTTAATGTGTGCAGGTGCAATGGCCCAAACCGAAAAGGTAAAATTGGGTGTAAAAGCAGGTTTAAATATTTCGAGCTTGACATTTGATGAAAACGAATTGGATTCCAAAAGTAAAACAGGATTTACAGCTGGTTTAATGGCAGAAATTCCTTTGGCAAAAAACTTCTCGGTACAGCCAGAATTATTGTACAGCCAGCAGGGAATGAAAATTTCGTATTCAGATCCAGAGGTTCAAAATTCAGATTACAAAAGTACTATTGCCTTAAACTATTTAAATATTCCTGTAATGCTGAAATATTATGTAGTGAAAGGTTTAAGCATTCAGGCAGGGCCTCAAGTTGGAATTCTGCTAAAAGCAAATAACAAATATCAAGACAACTTTTTAGGTTATGATAACCATGAAGAAATGGATTTAAAAGATTATTCAAATGGAGTAGACGCTTCTGTAAATTTCGGATTGGGGTATCAGTTTAAAGACAAGTTTTATGCAGATGCAAGATATAATTTGTCTTATACCAATGTGTTTAAAGATGTAACTGCAAATACAAATTATATTATCAACAGTGACATGAAGAATAAAGTTTTTCAAATAACGATCGGTTATTTTTTTAAATAGAGTTAGTAACACCTTCATTCCTGTAAAAACCACTCATTTTTAGGAGTGGTTTTTTTGTTTTTTTCAAAAAATACAATTCTAATTTGCAGACACCATACCTGAGTTATATCTTTACCCAGATTTTGGTCTGCTTTTTTCAATCTGAAATAAGCAGTTAAAAGGGAATCAGGTGTAAATCCTGAACAGACCCGCTACTGTAAGTTCTACACAAAATCTTTAAACATACTAATGCCATTGTTCTGCCTTGCGGGATGAGAAGGCCGTTTAAAGATAGAATAAGTCAGGAGACCTGCCACGATCACATAGTTTAAGACTTTCGTGGTATGAAGTTGATGACAAGATAATAACCCGCTATTTCGTAGTGGGATTACTACTGTTATATAATTACGGCACCACACAAAGTTTATTTAATTAAATCGTGATGTATAATTGTAGAAAAACGCTTTTAACAGCTTTTATTGTATTGATTCCTTTTTTGCTTCATTCTCAAGCAGTAACAGATAGTTCGCGGGTTTTAAAAGAAGTTATTTTAAAAGGAAAACCCTATCAGGAAGTTATTCCCGTACAAAGTCTTTCGGGCGTTCTGCTCGAGAATCTATCTAGCCATAATGTTGCCGATGCGCTTCGCTACTTTGCAGGAACTCAAATTAAAGATTATGGCGGAGTCGGCGGACTCAAAACAGTTGATGTCCGAAACATGGGAACACATCATGTTGGTGTTTTTTATGATGGAATTCAGCTTGGAAATGCACAAAACGGCGTAACCGATTTAGGCAAATATTCGCTTGACGACATGGAATCGCTTACGATGTACAATGGACAGAAAAGCGAAATTTTTCAGTCGGCTAAAGATTTTGCATCAGCTTCAACAATTTATTTGCGAACCAAACGTCCTGTTTTTACAGGCAATAAAAAAACAAATCTGCTGGTTCGTTACAAAACAATGTCTATCAATTATCACGATCCTTCTTTCAGATGGGAACAAAAGCTGAGCGATAAAGTGAGTTTAAGCGTAAGTTCTGAATACATCAAATCAAACGGACAATATAAATTTAGATACAAAAGAAAAAATCAGGATGGAAGTGTAGCCTACGACACCACAGCAACACGATGGAATAGCGATATAGAAGCATTCCGATTTGAATCTGGCGTTTACGGAAAAATAGACAAAGGAACTTGGGATGCCAAAGTCTATTATTATGATTCTGAGAGAGGTGCGCCAGGAGCCATTGTAGAAAATAAGTTTAAAGACGGTTTTAGGCAATTTGACAAGAACTTTTTCGGACAATCTTCTTTAACGAAAGATGTTTCAGAAAAATATAAATTTCAATTAAAAGGAAAATTTGCCTACGATTATACGCATTATATTGCCAGAGATACAACTAATGTTTTAGGCGAAACCGTAACCGAAGGAGCGCAATCTGACGATAGTTATTACCAGCAGGAAGCTTATTTTTCGGCTGTCAATATGTACAGCATTTTGCCTACTTGGGATGTTTCGCTTTCAACCGATTTTCAATACAATAAATTAAATGCGACTAGAAGAGGAATTCAAACACAATTTTCTTTCCCGCAGCGTTATACGGCACTAGTTTCTCTTGCCACTTCTTACCGATATGAAGGCTTTAAAGTTTTAGGAAATGTACTCGCAACTCGCGTTATTGAAGAGGTAAAATACAACGCCAAAGCTCCCAATAAAACCGAATTTACTCCTGCTATATTTTTGGGCTATACGCCATTTAAGAAATACGATTTCAATTTAAGGGCATTTGCCAAACGTATTTTCAGAATGCCCACTTTCAACGATTTATATTATACCATGATTGGATCGAGCACTTTAAGGCCCGAATATATGAATCAGTATGATGTTGGTTTTACGTATAATTTCCCCGTAAGAGAAAGCTTTTTCGATAAATTTTCTTTTCAAGCAGATGCTTATTATACCAATACAAAAGACAAAATTGTTGCTGCACCGACAGGAAATTTATTCCGCTGGATGATGACCAATATCGGTCAGGTAAAAGGAAAAGGAATTGAAACGGTTCTGAACATGGCAACTCATTTTAATAAGCTAAAACTAGATGCCAATTTAACGTACACATATTCTAAAAGTCAGGATTTTACAAAGTTTGTAGGTTTAGAAATGTCTTCTTACGGAGATCAGATTCCGTATACGCCTTGGCATAGCGGATCTGGAATTTTAAACGCCAATTACGAATCTTGGAACTTCAATTACAGCTTCATTTATGTTGGAAAACGTTACAACGGAAATGTCAATAATATCAAAGTAAATGAAGTACAGCCTTGGTACACACACGATTTGGCAATCCAGAAATCTTTCGTATTCAAAAATTACAAATTGAACGGAACAATTGAAGTCAATAATGCTTTCAATCAGCAATATGAAGTGATTTACAATTATCCGATGCCGGGGCGAACATTCAAATTTATAATCAGTTTTGAGTTATGAAAAAGAGCTTTTTAAAAATACTATTTGTTTTAAGTGTATCTGTCTTGTTGGTTTCCTGCCGTGAAGACGAAACGATATTTCTTTCTTCAGACACCGCTGTTGCTGCGCCAAGAAGTGACGGAAATATCGAAGGTTTTTATCTTCTGAATGAAGGCAATATGGGAATGAATCGTGCGAGTCTGGACGTCTTCAATTATAGAACAGGAAATTACACTACAGATGTATATTCAGAACGAAACCCGAGTGTGGTAAAAGAATTGGGAGATGTTGGAAACGATATTAAAATCTACGGAAACAAAGTGTATGCGGTCATTAATTGTTCCAACAAAGTTGAGGTTTTAGAAAAATGGACAGCAAAACGCATCAAAAAAATCGATATTCCCAATTGCCGTTATGTGGCTTTTTATAAAGACAAAGCTTATGTGAGTTCGTATTCGGGACCAGTTGCCATTAATCCGAATGCGGAAATTGGTTTTGTGGCCGAAATTGATACGACTTCATTAGAAATAAAAAGAAAAGTAACCGTTGGCTATCAGCCCGAACAGATGGTTATTCATAACGGAAAATTGTATGTCGCGAATTCCGGTGGTTACAGAGTTCCAAATTACGACAGAACCGTTTCGGTTATTGATCTGGCAACATTTACAGAAATTAAAAAAATAGATGTTGGCATTAATTTGTACAGCATGCAGATTGACAGTCGAGGCGATATTTATGTCAGTTCACGCGGCGATTATTATAACACGCCATCCAATCTTTTTGTGATTGATACACAAACAGACGAAAAGAAAATGCAGCTCGATATTCCGGTTTCTGGAACTTGTTTAGTAGATGATTTACTTTATTACTACAGCGTTTCTTGGAGTTATTTGACGGGAAGCAATAAAGTGAGTTACGGAATTTTGGACACCAAAACCAAAAAAGTAATCACAAACCAGATTATTACGGACGGAACCGACAAAAAAATCATGATTCCGTACGGACTTCAAGTCAACCCAGAAACCAAAGAAATCTACATTACCGATGCGCAAAACTACGTCGTAACAGGCTATATCTACTGTTTTACGCCTGACGGAAAATTAAAATGGAAAACTACCGCAGGGAATATTCCCGCTCATATTGCTTTTATAACTAAAAAATAACCCTTAATGATGACTAAAAATCTTTTTAAAATCGCTTTGTTTTCAATTCTCTTTTTGGGATTTGCGGCCTGCGACAAAGACAATGATACTGAAGAAAATCTGCTCCCCGCAGAAGTGCTGAAAGAATCGTACACAATTGATCGTTTTAAAGTCCTGAATATTGCAACAAACCTTCCAAATACGGCTAAACTAACTTGGAGCGTTAAAGATTCAATTATTTCAGAAAATGCAGATTTGGATTTTATTAGTCCGTTTCAGAAAAGCTATCCGCTGACTTTAAAAGTTGAGATAAACGGAGAAACCAAAATTTACAACTCATCCATAAATGTTACAAAAGAAACGGGAACGTACAGTAAATATATTTCTAATGTATTTGATTTTCGTCCTGCTGTTGGACAGTTTACAAATGAAATTCCACAATATACCGCAGGAAATACAGAAGCCAATATGATTTCTGCCGCGAAAAAGGCAATTGTAGGTTCAAATACAACCATGATTTCGCTTGGAGGTTTTGGCGGTTATGTAGTTTTTGGTTTCGATCACACGATTCCAAATATGGATGGACGAGATTTTAAGGTTTTAGGAAATGCCTTTTGGGGAAATGAAGCCAACGAAGCGCGCGCAGGATCTTGCGAACCGGGAATTATTATGGTCGCTTACGACAGAAATAAAAACGCAAAACCAGATCAAGATGAATGGTATGAAATTGCAGGGAGCGAATACTTTAAAAGCACCACAATAAAAAACTACGAAATCACTTATTTTAAGCCCGATGCCAGCAAATCTCCAGTTGCAGGAACAGAATTTTGGCAAGTTAATACAGAATACATCAAATGGCAGGATAATGCTGGAAAATCAGGATATAAAGTCCAAAATGTATTTCATGAACAAAATTATTATCCGCTCTGGATTGCCGATGCGTCTTATACTTTGAAAGGTACGCGAGTAGCAGATAATTTCTACGATCAAAGTGGCGAAGGTTCGTATTGGGTAGGCAGATCGTTTGAATTTGGTTATGCCGATAATGCGCCAAATAATGATGAAGCTTCCAATATTGATATTTCTTGGGCAGTAGATAAAAACGGAAAATACGTAAAACTTCCTGGAATAGATTTCGTAAAAATATATACTGCAATCAATCAAGAAGCGGGCTGGCTTGGAGAAGTTTCTACTGAAGTTTCAGGCGCTTACGATTTACATCTTAACTAACACAACATTTTAAAACCATAACATTATGAGGAAAAACTACTTTATAGTAATAATGCTATTTTTTGCATTTCTAACCAATGCACAGACAAAAGTACAAGGCGTTCCTAGAAATGACATCAAATTAAAAACAGCTACGCAAAAGCAATTAACAGCAAAGAATGCTAATGTAACGACTTTTGATGATATTCAGTTTTGGGTTGGTACCGGTGCCAATAAAGCAGCATTTGCCGTACAATGGAACGACGGAAAAAATGCAGACGCTTTAATCTGGGGATTTAAATGGGATGGAAATGCAACTGGCGAAGATATGATGAAAGCCATTGCAAAAGCCGACCCTCGTTTTTATACCCTTTTACTGCAAGGAACACAATTTGGAACTGCAATTGGCGGATTCGGTTTTGATTTGGACGGAGCCAACACAATTGGATTGTACAAAAGCGGAAATGTAACGTATCCGTATTATCCTGTAAGCGGTATCGTAAATACATCGGTTTACGATTTTGACGAATATACGCCAATAGACGCATCAGATCACTGGCAATCTGGTTGGACAGTTAATGGATATTGGTCTTATTGGGTAAGAGACGATGTTAATAATAGTTTTGATTATTCTGGATTAGGAGCATCGAGCCGAGTTTTACAAAATGGCTCTTGGGACGTCTGGAATTTTAATGTTTCGTTTGCAGAAGAACCAATTGCAGCATTTACGCCTGTAACGCCTTATTCGAATGCGATAGATTTTACAAAAGGCTATTTTATGGTAAACGAAGAATGGTTTGGCCACACTAATGGATCTGTAAATTTTGTCAGCAATGATGGAAAAATTAATTATAGAGTGTATAGCGATGTAAATGAAAATAAAGCTTTTGGCGCTACAACGCAATACGGAACTATTTACGGAGATAAATTTTATTTTGTTTCTAAACAAGCTAAAGATGGAGGCGATACACAATATACTCCAGGAGGAAGGCTAGTTGTTGCTGATGCTTTAACCATGAAAACCCTTGCAGAATTTGATAATGTAGGAGGAGGAGACGGACGCTCTTTTGTTGGAGTTGATGAAAAAACAGGATATATAGGAGCTTCAAACGGTGTTTTTATTTTTGATATTGCCAATATGAAAGTCGGAAATCTTATTGCAGGGACAGGTGGCGGAAGCCAGTATGCGGGTCAGATTGGAAACATGATTCGTACTTCTCAATATGTATTTGCCGTAAAACAAAATGGTGGAATTTTGGTTATTGATCCTAAAACTAATACTGTCATAAAAACCATTACAGGTGCGTTTCATTCGGTTACACAATCTAAAGATGGAAGCATTTGGGGAATTCAAAATAAGAAGCTAATTAATATTGATCCCTTAACTTTTGCAACTGTCGAATATGCCATTCCAACTACTCAATATTTGGGCTCTTGGGGAGCTTGGAATGCTGGCAGTTTTACTTACAGCAATAAAGAAAATGCTTTGTATTGGATGAATTCTGTCAACGCATTTACTTCGGGTGTCCAGATTATAAAGTTTGATGTGGCAGCCAAAACATTCAATGAAAGTTTTGCTACGCTTCCGGGACAAACAGGAACTTTTAAGCAAATTCCGTATGGAGCAGCATTGAGACTTGATCCTGTTTCAGATCAGATTATTGTAAACACAACCGAAAGCGGTTTTGGAGCACATTATCAGAAAAATTGGATTCATACTTTTGACAATACGGGAAAATTAGTCGATACCAAAGTTTTAAATGATTATTACTGGTTTCCTGCTATGACGGTATTTCCAGATAATGCTGCACCAGTTGTAAATACAATTTTGCCTTCGGAAATTTCAACAGGAAGCCCAACGATTATCGATTTAAAAACAGTAGTTTCAGATGAAGACAATTTATCTGCGGCAATTGTAAAAACAATAAAATCTAATAGCGATGAAAACATCGTTTCGGCAGAAATTAATGCGAATGAAGAATTGGTTATTACACCGAAAATAGGAGGGAAAGCAACAGTTGTAATCAGTTTTAATTCTAATGGAAAAATTGTAGAAAAATCGATTTTGGTTGATACAGCGGTTTTAGGCAGAGACGAATTCACGAAAGTGCAATTATCAATTTATCCAAATCCAGTGTCAGATTATCTGAATATCAGTACTGAAGATGAAATTACCGATGTTGTGATTTATGATGTTAATGGAAGAACCATCAATACCAGAATAAATAACAATCAGATTGACGTAAGTAATTTTGCCAAAGGTTTTTATATTATCAATATTGTAACCGACAAAGCAAAGTATACACAGAAATTTATTAAAAGATAAAGTTTTAAAATTGAATATTAGAGGCTGTCACTTTGGTGCCAGCCTTTTTTTTAATGCTCCGTCATATCGGTAACAATCATTATATTTACAAGACAAAATTCCGAACATTATGAAAGCATTGGTAATTGGAGCTACAGGCGCAACAGGAAAAGAGCTGGTTGATCTTCTTTTAAAAGATAATAATTATACAGCAGTTTCAATTTTTGTGAGACGTTCAACAGGAAAATCACATCCAAAACTCAGAGAACATGTTGTTGATTTTTCGAATGTCAATTCATTTCAGGATTTAATTATGGGAGATGCTCTTTTCTCTTGTTTAGGAACAACGCTGAAAGATGCAGGTTCAAAAGAAAAACAATGGAAAATCGATTATGATATTCCTGCCAATTTTGCTGCTGTGGCAAAACAAAATAATGTAAAATCTATGGTTTTAGTTTCTTCTTACGGAGCCTCGGCAAAAAGCAGCGTATATTATTCTATGATAAAAGGAAAACTGGAAGATTATCTTCAAGGACTTAATTTTGCTCAATATATTATTTTCAGACCAGGCCCTTTAATTCGTGAAAACACAGATCGTTTAGGCGAAAAGATTTCAATTAAAGTCATAAAGTTCTTCAATGCGATTGGGCTTTTCAAAAATCTGAAACCTATAACAACTGCTTTTTTAGCTGAGAAATTAGTAAAAGCAACCGAAACACTTCCAGAAGGTATGACAATACTTGAATTAAACAGTATTCTTAAATTGTAAAGAAAGTTTGTTGTTAATGATGTAAAGAAAAATTGAATTAGAATAAGATTAAGTAGTCGAAAAAGTAATACTTAAGTCTTGTAAGGTATAATTTTATAATAAACTCCCTGCTGAAAAAGGGCTTTTAGACTAATTTGCTTTACCTTTATACTTTTACTACGCCGAAGAAATGAATACGAATTACCCCATTCCAGAAAACGAACTACAGCGTTTAGCAGCCCTAAAACGTTATAATATACTTGACACACTTCCAGATGATGCTTTTGATGATGCCACAAAGCTTGTAGCTTATATCTGCGGTGTTCCAATTGCTCATATTTCTTTTATTGATGAAAACAGGCAATGGTTCAAATCCGAAATTGGAATAGGGGTTTCTGAAGTGCCGCGCGAAATCTCTTTTTGCCAGTATACCATCTTGGACTCTAAAATGACAGAAATAAACGATACTTTACTTAATGATCGTTTTAAAGATGATCCTAACGTTACTGGAGGTTTTAATATACGATTTTATGCAGGTGTGCCGCTTACAACGCCAGATGGCTATAATATTGGAACTATATGTGCTATTGATCATGAGGCCAAGGTATTGAATGAAAATCAGCGTAATGCACTTTCTATTGTGGCTAAACATGTTATTACTTCATTGGAATTAAGCACAAAAAACAATCAATTGTACACGCAACGAAAAATCGCAGAACGAGCGGTTTTGGCAAGAGATAGTTTTTTAGCCAATATGAGTCATGAAATCAGGACGCCTCTTAATGCAATTATTGGTTTTACAGATCTGCTGGCACAGACAGAACTCGATGATACGCAGCGCGATTATATTGGAAATGTTCAAATTGCAGGCGAAAATTTACTTTTGATCGTAAATGATATTTTGGATTTGTCTAAAATGGAATCTGGAAATTTGCCAATCGAATCCGAACCATTTAATTTGAAGAAAACCCTCAGACATGTATATAGTTTGCTGAAAGTAAAAGTGCAGAAAGAGGTTGAGTTTGATCTTTTTCTTGACGCTGAATTGCCAGATATGGTGATTGGAGATCAGGGAAGACTCAATCAGATATTGGTAAATCTTATTGGCAATGCACTTAAGTTTACAAATGAAGGAGAAGTGACCGTTTCGGTAAAGAAAATAGAGGAAACAGAAGATAGTTATTCATTTAAATTTTCTATAAAAGACACTGGAATCGGAATCCCAAAAGATAAGCTTGAAACTATTTTTGAACGTTTTACGCAAGGCGAAGAAAGTACCACACGCACATTTGGAGGCACTGGACTTGGACTTAATATTGTAAAGCAACTTGTAGAGCTTCAGAAAGGAGAAGTTCATGTAAAAAGCACTCTAAATCGCGGTTCTGAGTTTTTCTTTACGCTTTCGTATAAAAAAACGAATTTAGAGGAAAAAGAAGTCAAGACAGTATCTAAAAATGATTTAGGAAATCTTAAAATTTTGCTTTGCGAAGACAATGTTTTAAACCAAAAGCTTGCAAAAAGCGTAATTAATAATTTTGGATTTGATTTGGATATTGCGCAGAATGGTGAGGAAGGCATCGAGCTTTTGTCTCAAAATAAATATGATTTGGTTTTAATGGATTTGCAGATGCCTGTTAAAGACGGCTACCAAACCACAGAATACATACGAAATGAGATGAACTCCAATATTCCAATTATTGCCATGACAGCACATTCTCTGGTAGGAGAGCAGGAGAGATGTTACAAAGTGGGAATGAATGGTTATGTGCCAAAACCCTTTAAACAGTCTGTTCTTTTAAAAGCTATAAAAACGGTAATGTCGCCAGATGCTGACTCGCATCATAAGAGAATTATTGATATGTCTTTTTTGGATGAAATGTCTGGAGGTGATCCCGAATTTATGAAGGATATGATAGGTCTTTTTATTGAAAAAATTCCAGCTCAGTCTGCGCAGTTAGAAGAAGCATTTAAGAATACCGATTACGACAATGTAAAGAAACTGGCGCATAATATGAAATCGAGCATGGATATTTTTATGCTGCAAGATTTAAGCAATTGTCTGTCGATTATCGAAGAAGAAGCATCATCTGGCAAATTTACCGGCGAAACATTAGATAAAGTAAATATTTTTAGTTGCGGAATCGAGGAAGTCGTTAAAATTTTAAAAGAGTTATGATATAAGGGAAATATACAGTAGCTTTATAGTAATGATGATATGATTTAGTTTGTCCCAAAGAGAAAAAATTAAAAAATGAGAATTATTGTAGCCGAAGATAATGATATCCTACGCAAATCGTTGTCTTTTTTCTTAGAGTCTAAAGGATTTAGTATTGACCAGTTTTCTGATGGTAAAGAGGCGCTTGAAGCGATCGAAAAAGAGAACTATGATTTAATATTAACCGATATAAATATGCCGGGAGTAAGTGGGATGGAAATTACCCAACATGTCAGAGAGAACCTTAAATCTGACATTCCTGTTATTATATTGACTTCTTCGGGTGTTGAACAGACCGAGCTCGATTCTTTTGATATTGGAGCAAACGAATTTATTGCCAAACCCGTAAGTCCGGCTGTACTTTTAGTGAGGATTAACAAATTACTAAAAACCCGAATCTGATGAAGTTTGTATATTATTCTATTTTCCTGCTTTTTATTTCTACAATTGCAATTGGCCAAGAAATCAATGTTGATGAAACTCTGGCAAATGCAAGGCGTGAAGCCGAAAAAGAAAATTATGATAAAGCATTGTCGCTGATAGAACCCCTTCGCGCAAAATATCCTGAAAACGAGGATGTGCAGACTTTTGCAGGACGAATTTACAGCTGGAAAAAGGATTATAAAACGGCTATAAAGATTTTGTCTCCCATGGCAGACAGAAACAATCTCAATCCTGAGGCATTGCAAGCACTTATAAATGTGTATTTCTGGACAGAAGATTACGAAAAATGTATTTCGTATTGCGATAAATATCTTGCTATTGATCCAAAATCTGTTGAGGTTTTAAAAATTAAAGCCACTTGTCTGGAAAAATTAAATCGAGATCAAGAAGCGTTAGATTTAATAGAAAAAGCTTCTTACATTGATAATAGTACTCAAGCCTTTAGTGGAATACGCACACTTATTGGACGTAAAGCAAAAAATACAGTTTCGGCTTCCTATTTAAATATCTCGACATCAGATCCTGGTCAGCAGCCATTTCATTATGGATATGTTGAGTATTCGCATAAATTCAGCAAATCGGCAATCGTAGGAAGAGCAAATATTGGAAATATCGGGAGCGAAACCCAAATGCTTTTTGAAACCGATTTTTATCAAACCTTTTCAAACAAAAGCTATTTGTATGCAAATGCAGGAGTATCAACAGGAGAAACTATATTTCCTGTAGCCAAAGCTGGTTTAGAATATTATTTTAAGCCACAGAAACATTTTGATTTTTCTCTTGGAGGAAGATTTATGCATTTTGATACAGACGACATTACGCTGCTTACAGGACAAGTTGCCTATAATGCTGGAATTTATACTTTTGCCTACAGACCTTATTATGATATTTCGAACGAACTTTTTTCTCATGTTTTAAGCGTTCAGCGCGTAAATGAAGAAAAAGAACGCCTAATAAGATTGGAATTGCAATACGGAAATGTTCCGTATCTGTATCTCTACAATAATTTTACGCAGCCATTAAAAGCCTATCGTGTCGGACTTCAATATCAGCATCGTTTTGGAGATTCGTTTTTTGTGCGTCCTATTTTTCTTTATGAATATGAAGAATATATTCCTAGCGAATACAGAAATAAGTTTAATGTGCAGCTAATTGTAACAAAACGCTTTTAAGATGACAGAATTCTGGGAACTATATAAAAATGGCCAGTGGGAAGTCCCTTTTCTCACGTTTTCCATATATCTGTTCGTAGCGGCATCATTTATTCTATATCTCATTATTGTAGGAAGCAGAAACAGCAAAATTAAAAAAGAAAGACTTAGTAAAGAGTACAGTACAACGATAGACAAAATAATGTCGGCTGTTATTTTTGAGAATGTTCCGTTTTCTGAAATTAAAGAAGACAAAAATTTTCTAGTACTTTTTGATACTTCTTTTTTTAGAGAAGTTTTGACCGAATCGCTTATCAATTTGCATAAAAACTACGAAGGAATTTATGCTCAGAAATTAGAACAGTTTTATAAAGATTCTGGATTAATAAAATCTTCGTTCCGAAAGCTTAAAAGTCTGAAATGGGAAGTAAAATGCAAAGGAATTACCGAACTGGCAGAGTTTAATATTAAAGAAGTATTTGATCAGATTATTGGTTATTCCAAAGCCAGAAAAAAAACATTGAAGATTGTTGCCCTAAATGCCGCTATCAAACTTGAAGGAACCGAGAGCATAAAATATTTGGTAGACCATTCAGATCCCATAGACGATTGGATGCAGCTAAATATCATTGGCGCTTTCAAAAAACACGATATTGGCGATACAGTTGGAATTGAACATTTGCTGGAATCGCAAAACATGACAGTGGTTACGCTTGGATTAAAACTGATTAAAGAGCTTAAATTGTCTCAGAAAGTTCCTCATGTGGCGCAATTGGCATCTCAAACAACAAATGTAATCATCAAATACGAAGCGCAGAGTATTTTACAGACCTTAACAGCATAATTTTAAGAAAAAATGACTTTTTTTAATACGGAAATATCGTGGTTTTTGGATGTATATATACTCCTGATATTGGGTTACGCCATATTAATTATGTCTTCTTATTTAATGTTGGCTTATATTTCTACAAAAGAGCTTAGAAAATATCTAAAACGAAACAGCTTTGTAGATTATGAAGTCTTGCTAACTAGTGAGTTTGCTCCAAAACTTTCGCTTATTGCACCTGCCTATAATGAAGGTCTTACAATTGAAGAAAATGTAAAATCGTTGCTTTCGCTGAATTACAACAATTATCAAGTTATCGTGGTAAACGACGGAAGCAAAGACAATTCGATGGAAATCTTAACCAAAACCTACGATTTGGTTTTAACCGATTTAGACTTTCATCCACAAATTGAAACCAAAAAGATTAGAGGAATTTATACTTCTAGAAATGCAGCTTTCAAAAAACTAATTGTTGTTGATAAAGAGAATGGAGGCAAAGCCGATGCGCTAAACGTCGGACTTAATATTGCTCAAAATCCGTATGTGGTTTGTATTGATGTCGATTGTATTTTAGATAAAGATTCGCTTTTAAAACTCGCAAAACCCTTTTTAGAATCCTACGGAAAACGTATTATAGCAACTGGTGGAGTAGTACGAATTGCAAACCAATGCATCATTAAAAACGGACGCTTGGTCGAAGTAAATGTTCCAGATGTAATGCTGTCAAGAATTCAAGTTTTAGAGTATCTGAGAGCTTTTCTTTTGGGAAGAATGGCTTGGGGAAAACTAGACGGATTGTTGTTGATTAGCGGCGCCTTTGGTGCTTTTGATAAAGAAATTGCCATACTTTCTGGCGGTTACAGCACCAAAACGGTTGGAGAAGATATGGAACTTATAGTAAGAATGCGCCGTTATATGCTGGATAATAAACTGCCTTATTCTGTCAGTTACATTCCCGATCCGCTTTGTTGGACCGAAGCGCCTGAAGATTTCAAAATATTCAAAAAACAGCGTTCCCGCTGGATGAGAGGAACTATTGAGACTTTGAGCATTCATCGCAGAATGTTTCTTAACCCAAAATATAAATTACTGGGAATGTTAAGTGTGCCGTATTGGACTTTGTTTGAATTTCTCGCTCCTGCAATAGAATTTATTGGTTTAGTCATTACCGCTATTTTTATAATATTTGGTCTTCTAAACTGGCATTTTTTCTTCTTGTTATTGTTTTTTGTGTATTCGTTTGCAGTTTTGTTCTCTGTAATTGCTTTATACAGCGAGGAAAAAACCTATCATAAATACCCAAAACAAGCCGATTTTTTTAAACTTTTAATGGCTGCTTTTATTGAACCTTTTTATTTTCATCCACTTACGGTTTATGCGGCGTTAATTGGCTATAAGGAAAAAATTATGGGAACCAAAGGCTGGGGCGAAATGACCAGAAAAGGATTTACTAAGAAAGAATAAAAAACTAAACTTAGACGGTTTAGTTTTTTTGAAGGAAACAAGAGAAACAAAACCGTAATTTAGTAATATGAAAATCGAATTGCAGCAATCTTCTTTTCTTCAAAAGGAAATCAACGAACCTTATTACTACATTTTGATGTTTGACGGAGAAGCTGTTTTTTCTGTCGATTTAACTAATTATGAATGCAAAGGAAAATGTCTTTTGTTTTTAACGCCGTACCAGTTATTGCAATGGAAAAGCTCTACAGCGACTTTTATTAACGCTTTAAGCTTTCATGGAGATTTTTATTGCATCGAATACCATAAAAAAGAAGTGGCCTGCAACGGAATTTTATTCAATGATATTTATAGCGAACCTTTTGTGACTGTTTCCGATTTTATTTACGAGGAAATCACAAGCATTATGGAAAGAATGAAAAAGGTAGAAGACTCTGAGCGGGATTATGATAATTCGATTATAAAATCCTATTTGCAAGTCATTTTGGCTTTAAGCAGTAAAGAAAAACAGTTGAAAATGTCACCACAGATTCAGGAATCTATTGGAAATGCTGATATTTTGAAGTTTCAGCATTTGTTGGACACGCATTTTCTAGAAGCAAAAGAAGTCGCTTTTTATGCTTCTAAATACAATTTGAGCGTGAATACTTTCAGTAAAAGAATCAAAAAACATTTCGGAAAATCGCCTTCTCAGCTTATCCAAGACCGAATTGTTTTGGAAGCTAAGAAATTGTTGCATTTGACAACCAAAACGATAAAAGAAATCGCAGACGATCTTAATTTTGAAGATGAATTTTATTTCAGCCGCTATTTCAAGAAAAGTGTGGGTATTTCGCCTAAAGAATTCAGAAAAGAAGTCGGCATTTCTATCGTGGCAAAATAGTCCATGAAAACTCCTTTGCGTCCATTTTTATCCAGATAGCTGTAAAGTAATTTTGGTATGTATTTAAAACATAATCAAAATGGAAAAATTTATAAGATTTATTGCTGGTGGACAAAACAATTTTATTCACTTTTTAAGAATTGCCATATTTGTTGTAATGGCTTGGATTGGCGGATTAAAAGCCTTTAAATATGAAGCAGACGGAATAGTTCCGCTTGTCGCGAATAGTCCGTTTATGAGTTTCTTTTATAAAGATGCCAATAAACAAGTTGTGAATGATGACGGAAAGACGGTAAAAGCCTACACACTTTACAAAAACCTCGAAGGCAAAACGGTTGAGAAAAACATCAAATGGCATGAAGCCAACGGTACTTACATTTTTGCTTACGGATTAGGAACTGTTATTGTCACTATAGGTCTATTGGTTCTTTTAGGAATTTGGTTTCCTAAAATGGGTTTTGTTGGCGGACTTCTGACATTCGGAATGGCATTTGTAACTTTATCATTTTTAATCACAACACCCGAAGTTTACGTTCCGAATTTAGGAGGCGATTTTCCAACACCAGAGTTTGGTTTTCCGTATCTTTCAGTTGGAGGCCGTTTGGTTCTCAAAGACATCATCATGATGAGTGGTGGTTTAATCGTAGCTTCAGATAATGCAAAAGAAATTTTAAAACGATTTTATTCTTAATAGATGTATTGTCCTGTAAAAGGAAGACTCAATTGGCAATATAAAATTAAATAGGAACAGAATTAATTCCGTTCCTATTCATTCCGTAGGAATGTCTGATTGGTAGAATTTTTAATGGATTCACAGAATACGTTCCGTAGGAACGTTTGATTATCTTCACAACATGTATTCCGCAAAACAAGTGTCCCTACAGGACACTTTGCAAATACGTAACTATTTTTTTCTACCAACGAGATATTCCTAACGGAATATAATTTCATAAAAAAGCTGCGCAAGGGGCTCAGACTTGCACAGCTTTTTACAAAAACTCAAACTAATTACTCATATTTTAAATATCGCAGCACATCTACTTTTGTTACTTGGTAGGCTTTTGCTAAAACAATCGTCAGCGTTAGAAATAACAACGAAACAAAAGCTGCTAGAAAAGGCAGTATCGGAATTTCAATTCTAGAAGCAAAGTTTTCTAGCCATTTCTGCATTAATAAATAAGCAGGAACAATTCCGATAAGGAAACCAATTATGCAGAAAACCACATACTGTTTGGATAATTCTTTTAGCAAAATATTGGTTTCAGCACCAAGCGTTTTTCTAATGGCGATTTCGCGCAATCTTCTTTCCATAGAAAAAGAAGCCAAAGCAAATAATCCGAAAACAGCAATTAATATTACCACAACATTCAGCAGAGCAAACAAGTTTCTCTGATCTTGGTACTTTTTATAAGTTCGAGCAAAGTTTTTATCTACAAAACCATATTCAAACGGATATTCCTGATCGACTTTAGTTTTCCAGAATTTGTCAATTGCTGCGATCGTTTCAGGCATTCCTTCAGGAGATATTTTGACAGAAACATTTCTCATGTCATTTGACATCCAGTCAAAAGCATTGATATGAAAGAAAATCATTGGAGCGATATTGTACTCCATTCCGACGTAATGAAAGTTTTTAACAATACCTACAACTTTAAATTTCTGCCCACCAAAAGTGATGTCTTGATTTATAGGATCTTTTACCTGAAGTGTTTTTGCGGCAACCTCATTCAATAATGCGCTCGAAATGCTGTCTGTCGCCAATTTAGGGTCTAGATCTCTTCCTTTAAGTATTTTGATGCCTAAAAGGTTCAGTTGTCCAAAATCCATTGGCAATTGTTGTGTAATTACTTCTTTGTTTGATTTATAATGAAGACCTTGCCAAGAATTGTCATTGCTTCCTATAGAAAACATGCCTGCAGAAACTGCTTCAACACCTTTAATTTTCAACAGTTCCTGTTTAATGATTTTATACCTTCCATACTGATTTTTCCCTTTTTGAGGTTTAAATGAAATATCCATAATCTGAGATCCATTAAAACCTAAATCTTTATCTGCCATAAAGTTTACCTGTTTGTAAACAATAAATGATCCTATAATAAAAAGCGTAGCAATAGAAAACTGCAAAACAAGCATTCCGTTTCTGAGCCAAATGCCCCTTTTGCTTCTTGAGAAGTTTCCTTTCAATACTTTAAGTGTTTCAAAATTTGAAATATACACGGCAGGAAAAACTCCCGAAACAATAATGACAAAGATGAAAATCAAGACAAGCTGCAAGTAAAATTGAGTGCCAATAAGCATTAGATTTTTCCCTAAAAACGAATTGTAAAAAGGTAGCGAAAGTTCAACAATAACCATAGCTAGCAGGACAGAAAACAAAGTTATCAATGTGGTTTCAAAAACAAATTGCGCTATAATTTGATTTTTCGATGCTCCAATAATTTTACGCACTCCAACTTCTTTAGCACGTCTTACGGCATTTGCAGTAGCCATATTGATGTAGTTTACAATTGAAAGTATTAAAATTAAGATAGATAAACCCACTATAATTTTTAAGAACTGCAAATTGGCGTTTAGTTCTGGAAAAGCAGAATTTCCTTGATAAAGTCTTGCTTTTGTAAACGGAAGAAGCCTTGATTTTATAGGATCTCCGTATTGTTTAATAAACTGCTCAATTGATAAACCTTCAGCTTTTGCCTGTTTTTTGTAATTATCTTCAAGAAATATTTTATCTAAATTTTGAATTACGGCAGTTGTATCGCTTTGTTTTTTCAACTTAAGCATTAAGCCATAATTAAAACCCCAGTTGTCTTTATTTTTTTCTAATTCCTCTTCAATTATAGGAGTAACGACAGCGGGCATTACAGATGATTTTTCAGGCATTTTATAAACACCTCGAATCATAAAAATCTGGTCGGCATATTTCACTTGTTTTCCCATTGGATTTTCATTCTTGAAAATCTTAGCAGCTGCTTCTTCAGAAATTGCCATACTGTTGCGATCATGAAGAGCCGTTTTGGCGCTGCCTTGAATAAATTCAAAAGGAAAAAAAGAAAAGAAACTTCTTTGAGCCGAAAAAATTTTGTCAACTAATTCTATTTTTCCGTTATACTGAATCGTTTCTTTTGTATAGTAAGGTCTATAATAGCAGTATTGATCTAAATATGAAGTAGTTTCTTTTAGCATTCGACCTGGAACAGGAGAGTTTGTTGTCCAAATATTTCCTCCGCCAAAATCGTTCATTACATTATAAATCTTATCCTTTTCAGGATTCCATTGATCGTAAGAATGTTCGTCGTTCCAGTATAGAATCGCAAAGATTAAACCTGCAATTCCAATACTTAAGCCTAATATATTTAGAACTGTAAAGAATTTGTTGTTCCTAATATGGTAAATAAATATGTTTGTCCAATTCTTCAACATGACTTTAGTAGTTAGAATTTACCAAAACATCAACATTTCTATGATTCACTTTTTCAGAAAGGATTACACCGTCTTTCATAAAAATGGTTTTCTGCGAAAAAGAAGCGTCGTAATCTGAGTGCGTTACCATCAAAATTGTCGATCCGCTGGCATGAAGATCGGTTAACAATTCCATTACTTCGTTTCCGTTTCTACTATCTAGATTTCCTGTTGGCTCGTCGGCCAAAATAATTTTAGGATTATTGATTAAAGCTCTTGCTACGGCCACACGCTGCTGCTGTCCGCCTGAAAGCTGTTGCGGAAAATGCTTCAATCTGTGTGCGATTCCCAAAATTTTTGCCATTTCGTTTACTCGCGATTTTCTTTCAGCAGAAGGAACATTGCTGTAAATTAAAGGCAGTTCGATATTATCAAAAACTGATAATTCGTCAATTAAGTTGAAATTCTGGAAGATGAATCCGATGTTTTCTTTTCTGGCTTGTGATTTTTGTTTTTCCTTCAAACCCACCATTTCCTGATCAAGAAGCTGGTAACTTCCGCTTGAAGCGCTGTCCAAAAGTCCGATGATGTTCAATAAAGTCGATTTTCCGCTTCCAGACGGTCCCATAATAGAGACAAAATCGCCTTGATTGATGGTTAACGAAATTTCGCTTAATGCTTTGGTTTCTAATTCCTCAGTTCTAAATACTTTTGAAAGTTTTGTAATGGTAATCATAATTTGACTGTTTTAATTTTTGATTGATTTTCTTTTAAAATTTTTATGCCCTTCGGAAATGACAGAAACAAGTCTGAAAATTAAGATAAAATTTTTTTAATTTATCGCTATTTATTTTGTTATTTGTACTTCCGAAAGAGGTTAATTATTAATGATTTACAAGTTCTAATGTGATTTTCGTGCCAGTAAATTAAACCTTGTAAACTCCTTATTTTTAAGGAATTATTTTTCGATAAAAATCTAAACTGTCCATGAATGGACACCTTTCGTCCAAAACTGAACAATAATGAAAAAGACCAACGCATCTATTTTAATCATCGACGATCAGGAAGACATTCTTTTTGCATCAAAAGTCTACTTGAAAAAGTATTTTGAAAACATTTATACGCTCAATAATCCGAAAAACATTGTCGAATTATTGGCCAAAAATGCCATTGATGTTGTCCTTTTAGACATGAATTACAGATTAGGATTTGAAGATGGGAGAGAAGGTTTGTATTTATTGAAAGAAATAAAAACGCTTTCGCCTAAAACGGTGGTAATTCTAATGACCGCTTTCGGAAAAGTAGAAACGGCTGTTGAAGGTTTAAAATCGGGTGCTTTTGATTATATCCTAAAACCTTGGGAAAATAAAAAACTTTTAGAATCGGTAAAACAAGCTGTAGATAAAGCTCGAAAAGAACAGAAGAAAAGCAAGGAAGTTGAGATAAAAGAAGAATTTTTTGTTGGAAGTTCTGAGATTATAAAAAAGGCTTATTCGCTCGCAGATAAAGTGGCAAAAACAGATGCAAATGTTTTGATTTTAGGCGAAAACGGAACAGGAAAATTTGTTCTCGCACATCATATCCATTCGCAATCAGAAAGAAAAAATCAGCCTTTTATTGCAGTTGATTTGGGGGCCTTAAATTCTAATATTTTCGAAAGTGAATTGTTTGGTTATGCTAAAGGCGCTTTTACTGATGCTAAAGCTGATACAGCCGGACGATTTGAAATGGCACAAAATGGAACTATTTTCTTAGATGAAATAGGAAATGTACCGCTTCATTTGCAATCGAAACTATTGCAGGTTATTCAGACCAAAACCGTAACAAGATTGGGAGAAACAAAAGCAAGACCTTTGAATGTGAGAATTATTACAGCAACCAATTTGAACTTAAAACTAGAAGTTGCCGATAAAAACTTCCGCGAAGACTTGTATTATCGCATAAATACGTTGGAAATTGTTTTGCCTCCGCTAAGAGAAAGACACGAAGATAAAATTCCGCTTGCTGAATATCTTTTGGATAAAATGATTGAAAAATATAGCCGTGACGAAATCATTTTTGATAAAAAAGTCTTAGAACAGATTGAAAAACATGCATGGAATGGAAACATTCGAGAAATGGAAAATAAGATCGAACGTGCGGTTATTCTTTGCGAAAACAACACCATCACAGTTTCTGATCTGGATTTAGAAACGATAACGCCTTATGAGGAAAACTCAGATGATGTTCAGCTTTCTTCGGTTGAAAAAGCAACGGTTGAAAAAGCACTTCTTAAAAACAACAATAATATCAGTAAAACAGCCGAAGAATTAGGGCTTTCAAGGGGCGCGCTGTACAGACGTTTGGAGAAATTTAATATCAATATCGATTAATTATGCTAAGGACTTTACAAACTTACAAACTCCTTTTTCTACGATTAATTTTTATCGTTATCGGCATCGAATTGTCGCTTTATTTCTTTAAGATTGATTTGCTTTTTACGGGAATTTTTAGCCTCTGCGTGGTTTTTCTGCTGAGTAGAGAAATGTATTTTTATGTTAAAAATATGGTTTTGATTTATAATAAAACCATCTCTTCGATATTGCAGGATGATTTTAGTTCCGATTTTTCTAAACATAAATTCAATAGTACGTATAACGAGCTTTTTACTTTGTATGAAACATTAAAAAACAAGCAAAATGAGCAAGTTACGAGAGATATTATTTACCGTTCGATTTTAAACAATATAGAATCGGGCGTTATTATTTTACAGAAACAAGAAAGCGATTGGAATATTTTTTTAATGAACGATTATTTTTCGAGCCATTTTAATGTTCCGAAAGTTTCAAAGTGGAAATACCTTAAAAATCAGCTGCCATCTTTGTGTGAAATTATCGAAGAAGATGATTTTCATGAAATCAAAACTTCGATAGAACTTAGCATAAATGAACAAAGCAAACAGACGTTTGTTTTGCAGGCCTCACGAACTGAAATTTTCGGGCAGGATTATTTTATTGTTTTGTTAGATTCGATTCAGAATGTGGTGGAGAAAAAAGAAAAAGATGCGTGGATTAATCTGATGAAAGTGATTTCGCATGAATTGCTGAATTCGATTACGCCAATTCGTTCCATTTGCCAGAATTTGGAAGATTTAGTAGAGCAAGATTCGCTTTCAACAGAAGATTTAGAAGATATCAAACACAGCGTATACACCATGCTGAGACGAAGCGATCATTTGCAGAAATTTGTTGAAGGATATCGAAAACTAGCTATGTTGCCTTCGCCTAAAAAAGAAAAAATAGCATTGCAACAGGTAGTTGAAAATTGCATTCAAATTATGAATCCGTTGTTTCGGAAAAGTAATATTGAAGTCATGAATGCCGTTACTCAAAATTATTTGATAAATATTGATTCGCAGCAGATAGAGCAGGTATTAATTAATTTATTGACGAATTCGATTAATGCTTTAGAAAACAGCAATCTGAAACAAATTTCGATTTCGGCCGAAGCCAAGAACAATCGCATTTTTATAAAAGTTTCAGACTCTGGAAAAGGAATTGAAAAGGAAATTGAAGAAAAGATATTTCTTCCGTTTTTTACTACGAGAACTGAAGGAGCAGGAATTGGACTTACATTGTCTAAAAATATTATTGAAGCGCACGGCGGTTATATTTCGCAAAAAAGCGAAAATGGAAAAACGTTTTTTGAGATTTCTTTGATTGAGGATTAATGCTTTTGTTGAAGTTTTTGTTTTAAACACATAGAAACATAGATTTTTTTCTTTATCTAAAAGGTAGTTGAAAGAAACTAGTTTCTAACACATAGATATAAACGATGTCATTTCTGCTCGAGAACTTTGTCAAAGTTTCAAACTTTGACAAAGTTTACGAAAAGTAGAGCTAAAAGTAAAATATTAAACTTATTCCAAAGTTTAACTTTGGGATAACAAGACAGCTATGTGATTTTTAGAAAAGTGAAGCGCCTTTATAAACTCCAATGAGCTATGGTTCTATGTGTTAAAACCAAAAAGCACCTTAGTTTTTTCTAATAAGCATTTTTAATCTTTCACTTTTAAAATTGACTTCAGAAATAATAGTTCCAGCAAAAATCAAAGTTCCGCCCAAAAGCAAACGCCAAGTTAGGTTTTCGCCTAAAATAAAGAAAGCGCCAATTGCTCCAAAAACAGGTTCAAATAAATAAATTACCGCCACACGTTCTGCCGACAAGTAACGTTGTGAAACGTTTGAAACCGTGTACATAAAAGCTGTAGAAAATAAAGCACAATAAATTACGCCCATCCAAAAGGTATTATTTTGCGGAAACCATTCTGATGAAATGTCTGTTAACGCTATTAAAAAAGTAAAAAGCGCACAAAATGCAAACATTGGAACAATGGAATATAAGAGGTTTTTGGTAGCCGAATGTTTTTCAACGGCAATTAAATAAACCGCAAAAGCAAAGGCTCCAGCAATGGTAAATAAATCTCCGAAGTTTATGGTAAATTTATCCTGAATGGCAATAATAAATAAACCGGTTAAAGCCGTTAAAGCAGCAATCCAGATTTTTAGTGAAGCGTTGGTTTTATAAATTGCAAGTTTTAATAACGGAATAATAATTACGGTTAATCCTGCAATAAAAGAGCATTGGGAAGCATCTGTATATTTAAGTCCAACAGTTTGTAATTGAATGCCTAAAAACATTGGAACAGCTAAAATAAAACCTGTTTTAATAGCTTCTCGATTGATGTCTTTCACATATTTCCAAAAAATGATACTCAATACCATTACAGCGAGAAGGAAGCGATAAAATAGAAAAACGTTTAGCGAATAGTTGCCAATTGCCATTTTGGTAACAGAGTAAGATACTCCCCAAAATGCAGTGCCAAGAATTAATAAAAACAATAAAAGTTGTCTTCTTTCCATTTTAAATCAATGCTTTTTCATCATTAAATCGGTTTGTTCGTCATCTCCTAATCTAAAAATATGTGTGTCAAATTGTACGAAACCATTTTTAGTGTAGAAGCTAACGGCTCTAAAATTCTTTTCCCAAACGCCAAGCCACATATAGGTTGCCTTAATTTCTTCGGCGATTTTTTCTGCCTGAGCATATAATGTTTGTGCGACTTTTTTGCCGTGAAATTCTTTTGCGACATAAATACGTTCTATTTCTAAGGCATTTAAATCTTCTTTTTCGGTTTGAGCTTCTGCAGTATTCAATTTCAAATAACCAACGACTTTTTCGTCTAAAACAGCTAAATAGAAATACGATGAAGGATTCTTCAATTCGGCAGTCAGTTTTGCTGTAGCGAAGCTTTCGTCCAGATACTTTTTCATGTTTTCTTCGCTGTTTACATCAGCAAAAGTTTCAGAAAAAGTTTGTCTGCCAATTGATTGAAGTGTTGAAACGTCATCAATCGTGGCTTTGGTTATTTTTAGCGTGTTCATTTTTTATTTCTTTAATGCGTTAAAGGCTGTTTTTTATTCTTTATAAATGCGTAAATTGCATCAATGGATTTACAGCAGATTAAATATTTTTTGGCTTTGGCCCGCGAACTTCATTTCTGGAACACCGCCGGAAAAATGAATATTACACAATCAGCACTTAGCCGTCAGATTCAGTCTCTTGAGAATCAGCTTGGCGTTCAGTTGTTTGAGCGTAACAAACGCAATGTCAAACTAACTGCTGCTGGCCAATTCTTAAAAGAAAAATGGGAGGTAGAAATGAGTAAATTGGAATTTATTCATCAATCTGCCCGCCAGATTCAGTTAGGGGAGAGCGGTACCATTACCATTTCTCATCCCGATTCTATTTCGGCCTCTCTTATGCCCGAAATTTTGTCGCGTATTTCAGAAGCTTTTCCAAAACTAAAAATCAAACTGGTTCAGGTGCTGTACGAGAATCAGCAGGATTTTCTGCGAAATTATAAAATTGATCTGGCGATTACCAGAGATATCAATAATTCAAAAGATATTCAATCTCAAAAAATCTATACCGATCACTTAGCCGTTGTTGTTCCAGAGAATCATCCGTATCAAAAACTTGAAGATCTGACTAAAGAAACCCTCGCTTCTCAGAAATTTATTTTGCCAACCAATGACGAAGGTAGCAGTTACAGCGACCTTATTCAGAGATTATTCAACTCTTTGGAGAACGCGCCAGAAGCTTATCTTCAGTCTGAATTTGGCTCTTCAATAATCGCTTTGGTTCGAAAAGGACTCGGAATTGCCATTTTACCCGATTCGTATGTTTTTCATGAAATACCAGGAATCCGATTTATTAAATTACCTCTAGAAACCGATTTGTATGTCAATTGGAGAACCGAAGATCATAATCCCGTGCTTTCCAATGTTTTAAAATTGATTATTCCATAAATCGTTAAGCTCTTAGCATTCCAATATGCGGAATTCCGTCTTCATCGTAAACTTCTCCTTGTTCTACAAAACCTAACGATTGATAGAATTTGGATAAATGGTATTGCGCACTGATTCGGATATGATTTTTTCCAAATTTTTCTTCGCAGCCTGCAATCGAAGCTTCCATTAGTTTTACTCCTAAACCTAATCCACGGTGAGATCTTGCAATTACAACTCTTCCTATAGAAATTTCTTCATAAGAAACTCCTTTTGGAAGTAAGCGCGTTACACCCGCCAATTCGTTATCGACATAATACAATAAATGGAAACCTTTTTGATCTTTATTGTCTAAATCGAGATATGGGCAATTTTGTTCGACCACAAATACGTCGCTTCTCAAACGAAGCATATTGTACATTTCGTGATTGGTTAATTCGTCAAAAGATTTAATGGAATGGCTGAATGTCATTTTTAATTTTAGGCTTTAATTTTTGACAAAGATAATTGAGAGAATAATGATTAAAAATGCTATTTTTTTATCATGTGATGCTGGAATTGCATTAGTATGTGAAGTCGAAAACTTTGTCAAAGTTTAAAACTTTGACAAAGTTCAAGAAACAGTTTGTCATTCTGAGGAACGAAGAATCACACTAGTAACTCCGTATCGAATTTCTCCAATCTTTGTCGAATCCCGCGTGTGATTCTTAGTTCCTCAGAATGACAAGATTGTGGAAAATGCGATGTTTTTAAAAACAAAAAACTTTGACAAAGTTCAAAACTTTGACAAAGTTATATTTCAATTCGTAAAATATATTTTTAGTGCGAAACTGCTTTTAAACCAACAATAGAACCAACTAAAGTAGCTAAGAAAAACAATCTCCAGAAAGCTGCAGGTTCTTTAAAAACAAAAATACCGACTAAAACCGTTCCAACAGCGCCAATTCCAGTCCAAACAGCATAAGCAGTTCCTAAAGGAAGCGTTTCTGTAGCTTTCATTAATAAAAGCATACTTACTGTTAATGATATAAAGAAACCAATATACCAATAGTACATTTCGGTTCCTGTGGTTGCTTTTGCTTTTCCTAGACATGAGGCGAAAGCTACTTCAAATAAGCCTGCGATGATCAAAATAATCCAGTTCATATAGTTAAAATTTTGTGATGCAAAGTTCTCTTATGGAATTCAGAAAAAAATTAACAAATGATAAAAAATGAAGTTATTTTAATTCTGCTCGAATTCTGCTTAAACTGACTTGTGTAATTCCCAAATAAGAGGCAATATGTCCTAATTGAACTCTTTGTAGCAGTTCGGGATGATCTTTCATTAATTCTAAATAGCGTTCAGAAGCATTTTTGAATTGTTTAGAAATCAAACGTTCTTCGGTTTTTATGAGTTCTTTTTCAGCAAATTTTCTTCCCCAATTAGCTATGTGAACGTCTTCGCTGAAGAGCTTTCTTAAGTTTTCCGTTTTGAGTTCGTACAACTCGCAGTCTTCCAAAAGTTCGATAGTTTCATATCCGGGTTGGTCTTCAACATAACTTTTCATCGAAATGACGGTTTCGCCTTCTTTTCCAAACCAAAAAGTAACTTCATTATCTCGTTCTATAAAAGCTCTAACCAGTCCTTTTTTTATAAAATAAATATTCGGTTCTATTTTATTGGCTTTTAGCAAAATATGTCCTTTAGAAAACTCTATTTCTGTAACATTGTTTTGCAAAGCGAACTTAGATTGCTCAGGAAGTTGGTGTATGTGATCAAGAATTTTGGAAATATCCATCAACGGAATTTTAGTATTTTGGAATAAAGGTAAAAAGTAAACAGTAAAATGAGTGTTTGTTTTAAAAAAAAATCCCATTTCAAAAGAAATGGGATATAAAATAGCCTCTGCGATGAGCTATTATAAACAGAAGCCATTTTTGACCAACATATAAACTAATTTATTCCTCCGCCTAAAGCTTTGTAAAGCAATACTTGTGAGTTTGCATTTCGAAGCTGGATATCAACAAAATCCAATTCGGCTTGCAATTTATTTTTTTGCGCATTGATGATTTCCAGATAATTGGCATAACCGCTCAAATACAAATCGTTTGAGACATTTACTGCAATTTCGAGATGATCAATTTCGTTTAGTTTGTATTTTAAAACATCTTCGTAAGCTTCATTTCTATGCAGTAAAGCACTTAACTCGTTAAAAGCGGTTGTTACGGCATTTTGATATTGAAGAAATGAGATTTCCTGTCTTTTATTGGAAACATAAAATTCTTGTTTGATTTGTCCTTTGTTAAAAACAGGAGCCGTTAATCCGCCCAATAATTGCCAAGCGAAAGAACCTGCATCAAAAAGGGTGTTGAATGAAAACGAATTGAAACCTGCATAACCGCCTAGATTTACAGTCGGAAAAAACGCAGCACGAGCCGATTTTGCATCAGCATTGCTGGCAAGCAATTCAAAGTAAGCTTCAGATACGTCTGGTCTTTTATGAATGATAGAATCTACGCTTATTTTTTGGTTTAAAACTTCTAAATGTCCCGCTAGAAAGTCGCTACTTCTGTCAACTTTTCCACCATATTCACCTAAAAGTGTCAATAAAGCTTTTTCAGTCTGATCGATGCTTAATTTTAATTCTGAAGCTTCGGCATGAATGTTATTGTTTTGTGCATTAAACTGTTGTACAGCCAATTCTGTTGCTTTTCCAACTGATCTTTGTGCCGAAACAATATCTAGTGCTTTTTCTTGCGTTTTTAAGTTGTTATCGTAAATCGCAGCTTGTTTGTCTAAAGCAATCAATTTGAAATAAAGATCTGCAATATCGCCCAACAGACGCGTTTGCAACAGACGCATTCCTTGCTGTGAAGCAAAAAATCGCTGTTGCGCCGCTTTTTTTCGATTGCTTAATTTTCCCCAAATGTCAGCTTCCCAAGAAACTTTTGCTCCCAGAAAAAAGTTAGGAGTAACATCTTCATTGATTCTTTGCTTATCTGAAATATTCTGAGAAAAGTTAGTATCAAAGTTCCCAACGCCTTCCATCGTATATTTTCCGTAGTGTGTTCCAGAAGCATCTGCCACAAAATCTAAAGAGGGAAGAAGCGCCAGTTTTGCCACTTTTAAATGCGAATTGGCAATCAGGATTCTTTCTTGCATGATTAAATAATCAGGATTCTTGGCAATGGCTTTCTTTAATAAAGCTTCTAATTTTGGATCTTTAAAAAAGGTTTCTGTTTTTAATGGAATAAAAGTTTCGCTTGATGCTTCTTTTCTTTGTGCATCAAAATTCTCTGGAAGTTTTGCAGCCTCTAGTTTGTTACTGACTTTTGGTGCAGAACAAGCCGTTAAAAGTAAAATCCCGGTTATTATAACGGCACTTTTGGTTGTCCTTATCACATCAGTATTTTTATATTGATTTAATATGTTTTTCATTGTTTAATTTTATTTGTTCTATCTGCTAAGCATTTTTCAATCGTATTAATTAGTTTAGATTAATCTGTGTAAATCTGCTTTAATCTGTATTAATCTGCGTGAAAAAATCTATGCACAAAAAATGTTTCACGCAGATTTTAAAAGATTGTTGCAGATCAAATTAGATTTATTTACTCGATTTTGCTCAACGAATTAATTGTTTGACTTACTCATTCGTTTTTCCAATTTTGCAAACAGTATGTAAAGTCCAGGAATGATTAAAAGTCCAAATATAGTTCCGATTAACATTCCGCCTGCAGCTGCTGTACCAATCGAACGGTTACCAATTGCACCTGCACCAGAAGCGATACACAACGGAATTAATCCTGAAATGAAAGCAAACGAGGTCATTAAAATAGGTCTGAAACGAAGTCTTGCTCCTTCAATTGCTGCTTCGACAATATCACGTCCGAGTTTGTTTTGCGCCATGGCGAATTCGACAATCAAAATGGCATTTTTGGCGAGCAGACCAATCAGCATGACGAGTGCTACTTGCGCGTAAATGTTATTATCCAGTCCGACCATTACAAGTGCAATATAAGAACCGAAAACTCCAACTGGAAGGCTTAAAAGTACTGGGAACGGAAGCAATAAACTTTCGTATTGAGCAGCAAGCAATAAGTATACAAAAAGTATACAAAGCGCAAAAATGTATATGGTTTGGTTACCAGACAAAATCTCTTCACGCGTCATACCTGACCATTCCACTTCAAAACGGCTTGGCAGTTTTTCTGCGGCAATTCTTTCAACAGCAGCAATGGCATCTCCAGAACTGTAACCTTCGGCTGGTTCACCGTTAATCATAGCCGACATGTACATGTTGTAACGCGTTAAAACTTCTGGTCCGTAAACTCTTTCTAATTTAATGAAAGTAGAAAACGGAACCATTTCGCCTGCATCATTTTTCAAATACATATCCAAAATACTTTCTGGATTTTGACGGAATTGCGGACTTGCCTGAACCATCACTTTATACATTTGAGAGAAACGGATAAAATTGGTTGCATAAAAAGAACCTAACATGGTTTGCAAAGTACTCATGGCATTGTCTACTGAAATTCCTTTTTTAGCCGCAAGATCATAATCAATATGAATTAAATATTGCGGGAAAGTAGCATCAAAACTCGAGAAAGAGTTCTGAATTTCTGGCGAAGCATTTAATTCTTTAATGAATTCTTTCGTTACTTTATCGGTATTGGTAATACTTCCTCCAGATTTATCCAGCAAACGAAGCTCAAAACCACTCGTATTACCAAAACCAGGAACGGTTGGCGGTGCAAAGATTTCAATTTGGGCGTCGGTAATGTTTTTGGTTTTTTCGGTAAGTTCTGCCATGAATTCCGTAACCGAAATATCACGTTCGCTCCAGTCTTTTAAGTTGATCATTCCCATTCCGTAAGAAGCTCCCGCGATTTCGGTTACAATACTGTATCCCGCAAGAGTTGTTACGTTGTCTACACCTTTAATTCCTTGGGCAATTTTAGTTACTTCGTCCAAAGCTTTTTCTGTACGTTCTACCGTTGCTCCTTGTGGCGTTGTAACACTTACGTAAACCATTCCTTGATCTTCAGTTGGGATGAATCCTGACGCTAAGAATTTGGTTGTTCCCCAAGTTAATACGCAAAAAAGCACTAATAAACCAACGGTTACAGTGTTGCGATCAGCGAATTTCACTAATACTTTGATGTATTTTGAGGTAATGTTGTCAAACCAATGATTGAATCTATGGAAGAAACGGTCTAATAATGATTTTTTCTCTTTGTTAGGATCATGCGCTTTTAGCATAATCGCACAAAGGGCAGGAGTAAGCGTAAGGGCGTTAATACCCGAAATTACAATACTAATTGCCATTGTCAATGAGAACTGCCTGTAGAAAACTCCAACAGGACCACTCAAGAAAGCAACAGGAATAAATACCGCGGCCATTACAATGGTAATTGCAATAACGGCACCTGTAATTTCTTTCATCGCGCTAATGGTCGCATCCATTGGCGACATATGTTCTTCGGAGATTTTTACGTGAACGGCTTCGACAACGACAATGGCGTTATCGACCACAATTCCAATGGAAAGTACCAAAGCGAAAAGCGTCAATAAGTTGATCGAGAATCCCATCATCGACATAAAGGTAAACGAACCAATAAGCGCCACAGGTACTGCCAGTACAGGAATCAAAGTCGATCTCCAATCCTGAAGGAAAAGGAAAACGACGAACGCTACTAAAATAAAAGCTTCAACCAAAGTTCTTAATACTTCATGAATCGAAGCGTCAAGGAAACGTGAAACGTCGTAGGCAATATTAAATTCCATTCCAGGAGGAAAAGAAGAGGCTTTCAATTCAGCCATTTTTTCTTTTACGCTGGCAATAACTTCAGAAGCGTTTGAACCTGGACGTTGTTTTAGCATGATTGAGGCAGAAGGTTTTCCGTCGGTTTTAGAAACCATTCCGTAACTCATCGCGCCAAATTCGATTTTCGAAATGTCTTTCAATCTTAAGATAGTTCCGTCTGAATTGGCTCTCAACGGAATTTCTTCGTATTGTTTAGGTTCAAAGAACTTTCCGCCGTACTTAATTACATATTGCAGCTGATTGTTCATCTGTCCTGAACCTTCACCCACTTTACCTGGCGCGGCAGAAATATTTTGTTTTTGAAGCGAAGCAATCACTTCATTTGCCGAAATGTTATACGAAAGCATCTTTTGTGGATCTAGCCAAACACGCATCGAATATTCTTTCTGCCCCATGATTTCGGCACGCCCGACACCATCAATACGTTTTAATTCCTGAAGAATATTAATATCGGTAAAGTTGAAGATAAACTGCTCATCCTGAGTTTTGTCGGTACTCGTAATGTTCAAGTACATCAACATACTGTTTACCTCTTTTTCGGTCGTAACTCCGGCACGGATAACCTCTTCTGGAAGTTCATCCAAAATAGTAGTTACACGGTTCTGCACGTTTACGGCAGCCAGATCGGGATCGGTTCCTACTTCAAAGAAAACCTGAATTAAAGTTAAACCATCGTTGGAAGTTACGGTTGACATATACGTCATTCCGGGAACTCCATTTATGGCTCTTTCTAACGGAAGGGCGACGGCATTGGCCGAAACTTCTGCGTTTGCTCCTGTATATTTTGCTGTAACGGTTACAGACGGTGGTACAATGTCTGGGAATTGGGTAATAGGAAGCTGAAACAACGCCAGCAATCCTAGAAGGACTATCATAACCGAGATGATTAATGACAATATTTTCCTCCTGATAAATAGCTCTATCATTTTGAATGTTTTAGATAAATAATTAAATAACTGTTTTACAAGTCGATAACCTACATTTGTTTCATGTTGATTTTATCGCCGTCTCTCAATGATTGTGTACCTTCTTGCACGATTAGGTCGTCGCTTTTTAGACCTTCGTTTAAGATATAAACATCATCTAGAGTCGTTTCAATTGTAACATTCGTCATTTTAACTACTCCATCTTTGTTCACGCGGAAAACGTATTGTTTGTCCTGAATAGAAAAAACAGCTTTCTGCGGAATTAAAATTGCATTGGTTTTTGGTTCTGAAATAATTAGTTTTCCAGAAGTTCCGTGTTTGATAAATCCTTGCGGATTATGAAATTTTGCTTTGTATTGAATAGAACCAGTCTGTCTGTCGATTTCTCCATCGGCCGTTCTTAATTCTCCTTTTTGATCGTAAACTTGCCCATTTGGTAATACCAATTTGATATCACCTTGCGTGTTTAAAGTTTTGTCTTCCATCATTTGGAAATAGGTATTCTCAGGAATTGAGAAATAAGCGTAAACATCATCCAATTGAGAAACCGTTGTCAGTAACGAACCGTTTTCAACTAAACTTCCTTCTTTGAACGGAATACGGTCAATCGTTCCGTCAAATGGAGCGCGAATTGTGGTAAAACTAATCTGTTGGTTGATTGCTTTTCTTTCAGCAATCGCGTGTGCTACTTTCGCGGAAGCGGCTTCATACTTTGCTTTAGATAATTCTAATTCTTTATCTGCAATTACTTTTTTATTGAAAAGGGTTTGAGCCTGTTCCAATTCTACAGTTGCAATTCTTAAATCTGCTTTTGCACTTTTGTAAACGGCTTCGGCTTTTAGAAGCTGAATCTGAAGTTCAACATCGCTTATTTTGAAAAGGATTTGCCCTTTTTTTACTTTTTGTCCTTCGCTAGCGTAAACTTTGTCTAGTAAACCCGGAATACGAACGTGAATTTCTACATTGTTTTTAGCATGTACATCGGCAACAAATTTGCTCGAAACTATGGTGTCTTTTAGAGTTACCTTATAAACAGGAACTGTTTTTATGTTGTTTAAATCTTTTTTTGCTTTATCTCCGCACGAGACTAAAACGAATAAAGCCAAGGTGCATAAAAGGAATGGATTTTTATAAATGCTCATCATTAGGTTTAAATTTTTGAATAAATAGATGTACTCCCTTGATACTAATATATCGGGAGTCTGAATTTGGATTTTGAAAATAATAAGGCGTACAGATGCTTCTCTTTTTGAAAAAGTACCGTTTTAGAGAAATGTTTTTATAGCAATATCAGCTCAATCACATACGTAAATGAGGTATTGTTCCAGAATACTAGAATATAAAAACGACGAAATTTTGCAGCCTAGAAAAGTTGGTACAAATGAAGATGGGGATGCCTTTCGATATGGTATATTGAAGCTATACCATAGATTAAGCTTTCTTTATAAAGCTTGAAATTAACCAAATTGCTGAAATACGGAGCTTTGATCGTACTTTGTTCTAAAGTAGTCGCTCTGCATTTCATTTTCTTTTTGAGCTTATAATGAACTTCTAAATTTTTAGAAGAAGAAAAGTCGGAAGAAAAAATCTGCGTGTCGTCTGCGGCAACGCTATCTAAAGTAATACAGCTGCTGAAAGTATAAATCGGCGAATACGTTTCGGTGCCTCTGAAAAAACAAAGCAACGAAAGTAGAACGATATATATGAACTTAGTGGGTTTCATACAACTACAGCAGGAATTACAATTTTGGTCCTTAAAAAGTGGGGTTAATTATTCTTTAAAGTGCGCCAAATATAGTAATTTGAAAAATAAGGTTTCTTAAAATTATTCTAAAAACTATGAGATTTAAAAATTTGATAATAATTGGGGTTGGTTTTTAGAGGGTTGATTATTTTTGTTTCGCTATAAGTTATTATGTAAATGATTTATGCTTAATGTATTTTGAAAAAGCTGATATTTAAGTAGTAGATTTTAGATTTAAAATTAATAAATCTCTATACTTGTATTCATTTTAAAGTTAGAGACTTTCTAGATGCTTTTGTTTTTTAAAAGCGTTTAAGGTGGCGCAAAGTCAGAGACATTTGCGCAACGTTAGCAGGGAAGACTTCGGAGAGCTGGGGGCTTATACTTGGCAACTTAATACTATTGGTGCTCCAGTAAATATTCCAGCATATGATTCTTATAGAATCGAAGTTGGACTTTGGAATAAATTATTAAATGGATTTAATTAATTATGAATAAACTTTATATAGCAGTTATAGTTGTAATTTGTTTAGCATTTACACAAAACAGAAATGATTTTGATTTTAAAATATTAAATAAATCTCTAAAAGCAGGTGATTCTATAATGTTCGATATTAAAAATAATACGAAGGAAAGCTATTGTTTCTTAATTGATATTTCATTCTCTTGTGTAGAATATCCAGAATATTATTATAAGAATTCTTTTTTTTCACCTAGGATTGAATTGTACAATAAAGACAATATGCAAGTGAATGAATTAATATTTACAAATAACGGTTCAACTGATTTTAGTAAAGATGAAAAATCAAATGGTTTCAATAAGATTTTAGGGATTAGTAGAAGTATATGTGGGAATTTAAAATTATTTACAATTAAACCTAATGAAATATTACATTTTAAAATTCCGTTAAGTTTTGTTAACTATTTAGACGATAATACTTTTAAATATTATGTGTTAAAACGAAATGAGTATTATTTACAAATAAATTATTTACAAGGAGAAAAATTTATTAATGAAAGATTGTCTAAAGAAAAACGAGATTCTATTTCTAATAAAGGAATAAAGTTTTTTAATGGTCAATTAAAATCAAATAGGGTTAAATTAAAAATTAATGTGGAAGAGTATAATACTGCTTTATTAAAATTAAAAAAAAATTAAGTTGGTTTATAAATTTTAGTAACGTTGAAAATGTATAAAGTTTAGTAATATAAACATATCGGGCTCTCGATCTGCAAAGAGTTCTAAAACTGAAAAGCTGCGCAAATGTCTCTAGACTTTGCGCACTTTTTGTCTTAGAATTTCTAAACGTAATAAAAGTCTTCGGCTTTTTACGATGACATCTTAAAAAGTAAAATCACTCCACAATACTAGAAGAATCCTTAATCTCAAAATCAGCATATTGCCAAGCAGTATCAAAAGAGGTTTTAATTTGTAAAGCCTCTTTTTCTTTTTTCTGTAGCGTTAGAGCATTATAAAGTCCGATTAAGGCGAAGCCATTTTTTGGAAGCGTTTGTAAATCTTGTCTGTAGATTTTTTCAGCTTCGGCATATTTTCCAGCTTTTAGTAAAACAGTTCCTAAATAATGTCTAACGGAGAAAAACCAATCTGGCGGTTCGTTGTAGTTTAATTGATCTTCAATTGCTATTGCTTTGTTTAAAAGAACAATCGCTTTATCCAGATTATTCTTTTTTGCTTCAACTCCTGCTGAAAGAACATTGGCAGAAATCTGAACAAGATCATACGTGGTATTGATATTCCAAATGGTAACTTCTTTTAAGGTTTTGTCTTTGGCTAATTGGTTCAGAGAAGCAAGCTGTTTTTCGGCATTGGCAATATCATTTTTTCCGAGATATGCCATTCCTCTGGCATAATGCCAAATCGCATTCGGATATACGAGATCTTTTTCAGGTTGCCGAATCGCCATTATTTGATCCCACATCGAAAATTTTACTGCGATATAATACGGAATACTATAATAATGCTGTAAAGTTCCCCAACCAGCTACACGCATGATTGTGGGAGACATATGCTGCTGTAATATCTGTGCCGATTCCCAAGCTAATTTTGAATTTCCTTCTAAAGCCGCTGTAGCCACTAAAAAATGATAATTATGCGGATAATAGGCGAGAGGATAAGCGCCTTGTGCATTGCAGGCAGTGGAATACAAACTATCAATTTTAACCGCTTCGATGTTGGAAAGCGTGCCTTGATGGTAATCTCCTGTGCGAATGTAAATATGAGAAGGCATATGTACCAAATGTCCCGATCCCGGAACTAGAGTTTCTAGTAATTTAGCACTTTTGAGTCCGTTTTCTGGATGTGAAGATGCTTCTACGGCATGAACTAAAAAGTGATGCGCGCCAGGATGTTTAGGATTTTTTTTGATCAATTCATTTAAAACAGCAAGTATTTCTGGAGTCCATTTTTTAGGTATTCCAGTGCCTTTTTCATACAAATCCCACGGATGGAGATTCATTTGAGATTCCGCGTAAAGCGCACCAATATCTGGATCTGAAGGAAACTGAGTATATACTTTTTTCATTGCTTCGGCATACGCTATGTCAAGCGGTTTTCTATCTGCAGGAGGATTTTTAGCATAACGCACTAATAATGCATCAATCATAGCGATTTCTTTAGGAGAACACTTGGCAGAAAGTTTTTTAGCTTTTTGAGCTGCGTCATAAGCACGCTGAAAATTATCTTCTTCCATTCCGGCGTTGTAATTTGGACCTAAAACATAAGCAAAACTCCAATAGGCCATAGCGCAATTCGGATCTAAACGTGAAGCTTCAAAAAATGATCTTGCTGCTTCGGCATGATTAAATCCGTACGTCAACATCATTCCTTGGTTGAAATATTCCTGTGCTTCGGGATTATTGGTTGTAATTTTAAAATTTATACCCTCAAGGCCTTTAAACTTTGGCGCTTTTTTGTTTTGGGTGTACCAATCTTTATCGTTCGTTTTCGGAATGTAACAGCCTTGTGTGGCATTAATTTTAACAGATTTGGGCTCTGTGTTTTTATCTTTACAACCAACCAAAAGAAGAAAAACACCAATTAGGAAGTAATTATATTTCATCGCAAAATGTAATTAAAATTGGATAATCAGTGTAAAAGCTTTGTAAGTAGAATGGTTTAGATGATTCGGAGAGTATTAAACAAAATTAAGTAAAAAATGAATGTGATTTGTTTAAATTATTGTTTTTCAGTGTTCTATGATTTTTATATGCTTTGTCTATATTTTAAAGTTTCACGCAGATTTTAAAAAGATTTAAGTCGATTCCGCGGATTTTTTTTAAATTTCATCTGCCATATCTGCGAGAGAGAAAAATAAAAAAGTTATGCATTGGCTACGAAGTTTACTCCCGCAGATCTAGCAGATTCAGCGGATTTTTTTCTTTTTAAAATTTTATCTGCCATATCTGCTAAATCTGCGAGAGAAAAAATAAAAAAATCTGTGTTGATTTGCTTAAATCTTTTTAAAATCTGCGTGAAACAAAAAAAGGTTTATACTTTTCAGCATAAACCTTAGTTTCTATAGTTATAAAACAATTTCTTAGTTTGTTCCAGCAGCAACTTTATCTACCAAAAACAATAATTCGCCAGAAACGGGTTTAATCAATTGCATTGGGTATAAAGTCGGATTATATTCGCCAGTTGTCACTTCTTTCAAAGCGTGAACTTTCTTTTCTCCAAAAGCCACTACAACAATTTTTGCCGCTTTATTGATTAGTGGAGCAGTAAGTGTAATACGATACATTTTTTGTGGAGCTAAATAATAAGCATCAACCCATTTAGTTTGCTCCTCTAGAACTGCTTCGCCTGGGAAAAGAGAAGCCGTGTGTCCGTCGTCTCCCATTCCTAGTAAAATCAAGTCAAATTTACCTTCTTCGCCTAAAATAGTTCTGATAGACTTTTCGTATTCAGCAGCATAATCTTCTGGTGTAACGCCGTCCTTATACATTTCAAAAATGTTTTCTTGCGGAATAGGAACGAGACTTAATAATGTTGAATAAGACATTTTAGCATTACTCAAATCATCATTTAGCGGAACCCATCTTTCGTCACCCCAAAAAATATAAACTTTACTCCAGTCTATTTTGTTTTTGTAAGCATCAGAAGCTAATAATTTGTAAATCCCAGCAGGAGAAGAACCTCCTGTAAGAACAGCTGTAAATTTGCCTTTTGCAGCAATTGCTTTCTGAGCCGATTCTACAAAAAGGTCTGCAGCTGTAGTATTAATTTCTTCTGTGTTATTATAAATCTGTATCATTTAAAACTTCTTCTTTTGTTTGTGTATTCGGAATCCATTTGTGTCCCTGGCGCGCCAACAATTCGTCAGCTTCTTCTGGTCCCCAGCTTCCTGCTTTGTAATTTGGGAAATTCTTCGGAGCAGTTGTTTTCCAAACTTGCTGAATCGTATCAATTGCGTCCCAAGCTTCTTCCACCTGATCCCAACGCATAAATAGAGTAGGATCTCCTAATAATGCATCTGCAATTAAGGTTTCGTATGCTTCAGGCGACATGGTTGAACAAGCAAAATAGTCAAAAACCATTTCAGCAGGTCTTAAAGCCATTGATAAACCTGGTTTTTTGGTCATAAATTGCAGTTTAATGTCCATTGAAGGCTGGATATTGATAATCAGTCTATTTGGCGTCATGCCTTCTTTTCCGTAAGAAAATGAAGAATGCGGAACGGGTTTGAACTGAATAATGATTGAAGATTGTTTTTCTTCCATTCTTTTTCCAGAACGCAAATAGAACGGAATTCCCTGCCATCTCCAGTTGTCCAGATAGATTTTCATGGCAACATAAGTTTCCGTATTAGAATCTGGTGCAATACCTTTATCCTGACGATAACCTGGAACTGGAACTCCTTTTATTTCACCAGCATCGTATTGACCTCTTACAATATAATGATCAACTTCTTCAGGTTTAATACGACGAATAGATTTTAAAACATCTGCTTTACGATTACGAATATCATCTGCGTTTAATGATGCAGGCGCTTCCATAGCCGTCATACATAAAATCTGCAGCAAGTGATTCTGAATCATATCTTTCAGTGCTCCAACACCTTCGTAGAATCCGCCACGTTCTTCAACGCCGACTTCTTCTGCAACGGTAATTTGCACGAAATCAATAAAATTACGGCTCCATAAAGGCTCAAACATCGAGTTCCCAAAACGGAAAGCCAAAATATTCTGAACCGTTTCTTTTCCTAAATAATGGTCAATTCTGTAAATCTGCTCTTCTTTGAAAGTCTGCGAAAGCATTTCATTCAATTCAATTGCAGAGGCTTTATCGTAACCAAAAGGTTTTTCAATAATAATGCGATCTTGTTTCGGATTTGCCGCCAGACCAATTTTCTTGATATTGCTCGAAATTGTCGAAATGAAAGAAGGTGTAATCGAAAGATAGAAAAGACGATTAGAACGTTCGCCAAAAGCCAAATCAAAATTGTTGATTTTCTCGTTTAATCCAATGTACGACTCTTCTTTGTCAATGTCAAGACTGTGGTAGGTAATGTGCGAAAGAAACTTTTCTGTCTCAGGATCATTAACTCCTTTTCTTCTTGAAAATAAATTTAGATTTTCTGCAACATAAGCGCGAAAATCTTCATTGGTTTTTTCAGCTCTTCCAAGAGCAATAATCTGAAACTGTTCAGACATACGTCCGTCAAGATACAGATTTTGAAAAGCGGGAAAGAGTTTTCTCTTTGCCAAGTCTCCGGTTCCTCCAAAAATAACAATGATGGTTGGATTCTTTAGTTTATTTTTAGTCATTGTATGGTTTAGTTGTGTTGCTTTATGTTGTTATTCAGTCCATTGTGTATGGAAAACGCCTTCTTTGTCGATACGCTCGTAAGTATGCGCTCCAAAATAATCACGCTGTGCCTGAATTAAGTTAGTTGGAAGATTAGCAGAACGGTAAGCATCAAAATAAGCCAGCGAGTTCATTAATCCAGAAACTGGCAATCCTTTTTGAACTGCAAACTGAATAACTGCTCTCATTCCTGATTGGTTGTCTACTAATTTTGAAGCGATTCCGCCATCCAAAAGTAAGTTTGGCAAATCTGCTTTTGCCACGTATGCTTTTCTGAAATCTTCTAAAATAGTCGCACGAATAATACATCCGCCACGCCAGATTTTAGCAACCGTTTCCAGATTTAATCCGTAGTTGTATTCTTTAGAAGCTGTGTGAAGCTGTGCTAAACCTTGAGCGTAAGTTACAACAATAGAGAAGAACAAAGCCGATTTTAAGGCAGCAATAGCTTCGCTTTGAGAAACATTCGCTTCATCAGCGTTCCAAACTAATTTTTTAGCGGCTTCAATTCTTTCTGGTTTTGTTTTAGACATATCACGCATGTTAACCGCTGCGTCGATAGTTGGAACTGGAACTTGCAAGTCCATTGCGTTTTGAGAAGTCCATTTTCCTGTTCCTTTAGATCTTGCCCAATCTGAGATTTTGTTGATTAATTGCGTGCCGTCTTCATCTTTTTGTTTTAAGATGTTTCCGGTAATTTCAATCAGATACGATCTTAAATCATCAGTTTGATTCCATTCAGCAAAAGTTTTCTGAATCGTTTCGTCATCCAATTTATAACCTCTTTTCATTAAGTCATAAATCTCAGAAATCAACTGCATGATTCCGTATTCAATTCCGTTGTGAACCATTTTTACATAGTTTCCAGCAGAACCGTTTCCTAAATATTCAACGCAAGGTTCGCCGTCTACTTTTGCTGCAATGGCTTCAAAAATAGGACGAAGTCTTTCATAAGCTTTCTGATCTCCTCCTGGCATCATTGCAGGACCGAAACGAGCCCCTTTTTCACCGCCAGAAATTCCCATCCCGAAGAAGTGGATTCCCTTTTCAGACAATTCCAAAAATCTTCTGTCAGTATCTGTAAAATAAGTGTTTCCACCGTCAATAATGATGTCTCCTTTATCCAAGTGAGGCAATAAACTAGCGATAGCGCTGTCAACTGGTTTTCCAGCAGGAACCAATAACATAATCGCTCTTGGCTGCTGAATAAGCTCTACAAAATGTTTTACATCTGTCGTAGCTTCAATAGTGTGATTGGCATCGGCTTCTTGTTGAAGAGAATTGACTTTTTCGGTGTCTAAGTCTAAACCTGCAGCCGCAAAGTTATGGCTGGCGATATTTAAAAGTAAGTTACGGCCCATTACACCGAGTCCTACAATTCCAAAATCAAATTTGCTCATAGTTTTCAATTAACTAAATTATTAGAAGAAATGTTTTAGCAGCAAAAAGTAAGAGAAAGTATGGTAATTCTTTTTCATTCAATGTTTTGCAGCAAAACAATGGTTATTTTAATCTTACATTTCAAAATGTAGACCGCTAAGTTAGAGAAAAATGCTGAAAAATAAGGGGTAAAATCGTTCACTTTTGGTCTTTATTGTGATACTTTTTATGTGTAAAAATTACGCTTATTATTGCTGTTTTTCAACTAAATCGTTGTAATACTGCTAATGCCATTTGTGAATACTTTTATTAGAAGCTGCTTCATGTTCGTAAGAAAAAAGAAGTAAAAAATTATAAAATGTTTATTGAAAATATAGGAATTGAGGTATTTTTGAAAACTCAATCATTGGATCCAAGATTTAATTCATTAAATTATCATATCCCTTTTTATATGCCAAGTAACACAAAGCTTGTTTTCACAGTCATTTTCTTGATCATTTCGAGCGTCTTTTTTAAAATAGATGCGCAGTCCATATTAGAAAACGAAATATCTGTTCATGCTGACAAGAAACCATTAAGAAATGTTTTGGACTTAATGGAAGAAAAAGGAAGTTTTAGATTTGCCTACTATGGCAAACTGGCTGTAAAAGATAGCATCGTTAGCATTTACGCTGATAATACTACTATAAAAGGAGTTTTAGATCAGTTGCTGGGTGCCAAATATGAATATAAAGAATCTCCAGGATATATTATTGTTCGTTATGCTCCTTTAGAATTGGCTCTTGTATTGGAGAAAAATACCGTTATGAGTGACGGACAGCAAATTGTAGTCGGTTATATTATAGATACAAAAACGAACAATCGCCTTGAAAATGTGAGTGTATTGGAGAAAAATGCACTGCTGTCTACATTGACGAATAAAGACGGTTATTTTGAACTACGATTAAAAAATGCGCCTCAAGCCATAGAACTTACAGCCGTTAAGGAGAATTATAAAACGGTAACGATGGTATTTCTTTCTGAAATTAAAATTCAGATGGGAGACAAAAAGAATAAAACGGATTATATCGATGGCGATTTTTCTGAAATTGAAAGATCAGGAATTGGCCGTTTCTTTATTTCTTCCAAACAAAAAATACAAGCGCTCAATCTGGGCGGATTTATTTCTAAAGTTCCCGTGCAGGCTTCTTTAATTCCGAGTATTAGTACGCGAGGAATGCTGAATACGCAAATTGTCAATAATTTTTCGCTAAATATATTAGGGGGCTATAATGCAGGAGTTCGCGGATTAGAAATGGCGGGACTTTATAATATTAACCGTATGAATGTTGATGCACTTCAAATGGCCGGAATATTTAATACCGTTGGAGGATCTGTAAACGGAGTGCAGTTAGCCGGAATCTATAATAATGTTTTTGGCAATTTAAGAGGATTGCAGATGAGTGGTATTCATAATAGTGTGAAAGGCTCGCAAATTGGTTTGCAAATGAGCGGAATTTATAACAACGTCTATAAAGATTCAAAAGGACTTCAAATTGCAGGAATTAGCAACACAGCAAAAGGTTCTCAAAACGGATTACAGTTTTCAGGGATTTGCAATATTGGAAAAGACACTGTACGGGGCGCTCAAATTACAGGACTTTTTAATTATGCTAAAGAATTACAAGGAGTCCAATTTGGATTAGTCAACATTACAGATTCGCCTTCTGGTTATAGTTTTGGTCTCTTAAACTTTAAAAAAGGCGGTTACAAGAAAATCAGTGTTACGAGCAACGAAATTTCAGATATAAATTTTGCTGTAAAAACAGGAGATCATAAAATGTATACTATTTTGATGGCGGGAAGAAGCGATCGAAAAGACGAAGAAAAGCTATTTTCTTTTGGAATTGGATTAGGAAAGAACATTCCGTTAGGGAAACGCTTCACTTTTAATCCCGAATTTAGCACGCAGTATCTTTATTTAGGAAATTGGGATATCTACAATTCCTTATCTAAATTTGATTCCTCTTTTTCTTTTCAATTGTGCAAAGGCGTAGCGATATCTGCAGGTCCTTCTCTGAATTTTTATTGGTCTGAGAAACAAGATAAAGACGGCAATTTAAATACTTCGACATTTGTTCAAGATCGAACCAAGAATTATACTGTAATTAAAAATAACAGCAAAGATATTCTGGGATGGATAGGATGGAGCTTTGGATTGACTTTTTTCTAGGAATTTCGAATAATTTCCTCTCGATGCGATTTTCCCCATTTGATCATTTCTTCGATTACAGGACCAAAAGATTTGCAATACGGCGTCGATTCGTATTTGACCTGAATTTCGGCATCGCGATCTTCAGTTCTTTTAATCAGCATATTCAATTCCATTTCTTTGAGTTCTCGCGAAAGCATGCGTGTCGTGATTCCCGGAATACTGCGTTCGATTTCCCTGAAACGATGATTTCCGTTGCAGATTGAATTGATGATCGGCAAACGCCATTTTCCACCCAAAACATGCAATGTGTCCTGAAGCGCTTGCACTTCTTCCTTCTGGTTTCTTTCCATTACGTTTAAAATTAGTTTGGTATACTCGATGATACTGGTTACAAAGTTATACCATTTTGAATTTAAATTTGCCAAATAATTTTTAAATAATCAAAAAGATGGAAAATCTAAAAAATAAAACAGCCGTTATAACAGGCGGAAACAGCGGAATAGGTTATGCAACAGCCAAACAATTAAAAGAACAAGGCGCAAACGTCATTATTACAGGAAGAAGAAAAGAAGCCATAGAAAAAGCAGCTTTAGAACTAGGCGTTACAGCCATCACAGCAGACCAATCGAATATTTCGGATATCGAAAAACTGGCAGATCAAGTAAAAGCCGATTTCGGATTGGTTGATATTTTGTTTATCAATGCGGGAATTGCAGGTTTAGGAATGATCGAACAAACTACAGAAGAGTTGTACGACAGCATTATGAATGTGAATCTAAAAGGAGCTTTTTTCACTTTAAGTAAATTTATTCCGATTTTGAAAGATGGCGCTTCGGTGGTATTTCTTTCTTCGAATACTGCAAGTATGCCTGGGCCGGGATCTTCGGTTTATTCGGCGAGTAAAACGGCTTTGAATTCGTTTATGAGATCGGCGGCTTTAGAATTAGCGCCAAGAAAGATTCGTGTCAATTCGGTTAGCCCAGGACCAACCCAAACCGAAGTCATGAACAAAGTAGGCTTAGACGAAACCACCGTAAAAGGTATTATGGATGTCGTAGTAGAAAAAGTCCCGCTAAAACAAATGGGAAGGGCAGAAGATGTGGCTAAAATGGTTTCGTATTTGAGTAGTGAAGCTTCGGTGTTTATGACTGGAGCTGATGTTATTATGGATGGTGGGATGAGTTTGGGGTGATTTGTTTAATGAAATAAAAAAAGAGCTTAATAGGGTTTAATTCATATTAAGCTCTTTTTTTATTATGATTTATTACATGTGTAAAACAACTCTTTAAAAATTAAAACTGAAAGCTCCAAAAATCTTCCATTTGCAATTCTCTATAGAAATAATACAACATTGGCTTATTATGCTATTTTAATGTCTTATTAAGGTTTTTTTTAATTTTTTACAGGATTATGTTAGCCGATTGTTTTACTGATTTTTTAATCAGGCAAAACAAGCTAACATAAAACCACCTGTAGAGAATGAAAAAAATAATCAAAATATCAATCGCGTTTCTTCTGTTTATTGTTTCAAATTTTAATTGTAATGCACAATTATATCCAGTTCAGTTAACGCCTATTTTTAAAAGTCCGTACAGCATAAAAATTTCAGATTATGCCGCCAGCATGGATACTAAAATGCAGCTGCTGATTAATCCCACAGATCTTTCCATAAATAACAGACAGGTTCGCTTAAAGCTATACATTCAAGGAAACGGCCTCAATATACAGAGCAGCGATTATGTGCAGGGACAGAAACCGATTTATATAAACGGAGGAGAACTTCAGACTCTGACCAATACCGATATAGCTTCTCTTTTCAGACTGGAAAACTTGCAGGGAATTACCGCTTTGCAATATGCATTGGGACTGCCGGAAGGTGCATACAGCTTCTGCTTTGAGATGTACGATTTTGTAACCAATCAGAAAATATCTCAGAAAAGTTGCGCCAGTTTATATCTGATATTAAACGATCCTCCTCTGCTGAATACGCCTCAGAAAAACGAGCAGATAGCAGAAAGCGATTTTCCAAATATTATGTTTACCTGGACGCCGCGCCAGATAAATGCAATGAATGTTTCGTATAAGTTTGAGCTGAAACAGCTTTTAGACCCTTCTCTTGATCCGCAGATTGCCTTTCAGATGGCTCCTGTCTTATACGAAGAAACCCTTTTCGGAACAGCTCTTCTGTACAATTTGAGTATGCCTGTTCTGACTCCAGGAATGCGTTATGCTTGGCGTGTCCGTGCAGTTTCAACAACAGGATTATCTGAAAATGCGATATTCAAAAATGACGGATATAGTGAGATTTACTCTTTTAAGTACACACAGAGATGTAATGCTCCGACATTCGCTTTATCTGAAATTGTCAGTCCAAGTACCGTAAAAATAACATGGCAAGGAACTCCAGATCATACCAAATATCAGGTTCAATACAGAAAAAAAGCCATTACAGAAACCAACAAAAGGGGAAAAACAACTGAAAAAACTTTTGAATGGTTTTCTTCTTACAGCCTTAATAATCAGGTTTTATTGACCAATCTGGAGCCTGAAACGGAATATGAGTTTAGAGTAGGTTCCAGCTGTACGACAGAAGCAGAAGGAATCCAGAGTTTTACCTACTCGAATACCAACACGTTTGCAATGCCTAAAAAGGAAAATGCCATTGCAAGTTACAATTGCGGAATAAAACCCAATCTGAGCATTACTAATAAAACGCCACTCAACAACCTAATACAAAGCGAAACCTTTACAGCAGGCGATTTTCCAGTTACTGTTTTGGAGTTAGGAAAAGAGCATAGCCCTTATACAGGAAAAGGCTACATTATTGTGCCATATCTGGCAGACACTAAAATTGCTGTTGAGTTTAAAGATATTTTAATTAATACAGATTATCAGCTAATAAGCGGTGTTGTAGAAACAGCATATAATTCAAAGTGGGATAATGTTGTTGATGTAAGTAATCTTCTCGAAAGCGCACAAACTTTAATAAATCAGATTAAAACTGCTATTGAAGAGCAATTAGAAGCTGGAATTTTAACAAAAGATGAAGCAGATAACTTTACGGAGCAGTATACTGAACAAGAGGAGATTTTAAATAAAGTAATTGATAATGACAAGCTCCTTCAGGAACAGATAGCCAATGAGAAAGAAGCTGACAAGGAAATTTCGCAAGAGCAAAAAGATCAATTAGAAGCTAATAATGAATTAAAAAAAGATGTTCATGACAAATTGCAAGAAATTGCTAGTAAACTTAACATAAAAACAGGAAGTGGATCCAGAGAAACAGATGGTTATTTTCAAGGGCTATTGCCATTGGCAAATAGTAGTGGAACCATACAGTTAAAACAAGTAGATGGTAATGGTTTTGTAAAAATCGATTCAGAAGATACAAATTTTCTGAAGACTTACAGTGCAACTATTTCTGGCAAGAAATACACCTTTGTTTTCACTACCTCAAATTCATCAAAAGAGAAAATTGATGAGGCAAAAAAAATGACGGACAATCATTTAAAGTAAAGTGATTGCCAAAGTAATCTCTGTATTTAGCAATTTAGAAATTGGACAAATTTCTTTTGCTTTTTGAGCAGTTTGCTGAAACTCTTCTGCAGAAATTCCAGGTACTTTTCCAGTCAATTCTAACTGAATTAAAGTAATAGTTCCGTCTTCAAAAGTTACTTTAGCCGTTGTATCTAAATCTTCTGGAACAAAACCCGCTTCAGATAATAAAAAGCTTAATTGCATAGTAAAACATCCAGAATGTGCCGCTGCGATTAATTCTTCAGGATTTGTTCCAACACCTTGCTCAAAACGAGTTTTGAATGATAATTGGGCATTATCTAAAGTTGTGCTTTGTGTACTGATGGTTCCTTTTCCTTCCATTCCTGTACCTTTCCAGTTTGCGTTTGCTCTTCTTGTAAATTTCATGATTTCTATTTTTTAAGTTATTTTTTAAAGATGATCAAATCGTTTCTTTGATTTTGATGAGACAAAGGTATAGGGAAGGTGTTTATTAATCAAATTAATAATTTTTAGTATTTATAAAAATAATTTATAAGTATTGGTTTGATTGAGGTTAGAACGCAAAAGACTTTAAACAATAATTTTTCGAAAACTTCCTTATGAAAATGAGTGCCCTAGCCCTGATAGGAGCGGCATCCTTTTGGGGCGGGGTTCGTCACAAAAGATATAGCGGATAGCAGGAAACAGCTCCTAATTAATATTGATACTTCATTTCTAGCGCACTTTATAGAGAAAGATTAAAATCTTAGTTAGAGAAAAGAATGAGCATTTAGTTGCTTATTTGGTTTCAAATTATAATGTGAAACAAAGTAAGTGGCTGATTTGTAGTTTTATTTATGCGGTGAATCTAATTTTATACGAAAGAATTTTATAAGACGATCGAGAAAATAAGTTTTCAATGAATAATCTAACTTTTAAATTTATGAGAAATGCTTTTCTAATATTTGGAGTTTGTTTGAGTGCAATTTTGTTCTCCTGCAAAAAAGATAAAGATGCTGAGCAGTCAAGTTCTGAAACTGGAAAGTCTGAAACTGCCGACTCTACATTAATTGCCGATCGTGGCTGGCCTCGCGAAGCGGAAAACAACGGGACGAAATTGGTTTATTATCAGCCTCAGGTGGACGACTGGAAAGATTTTAAAGAATTGACAGCTCGAGTGGCTTTTTCGCTGACTCCAAAAGACGGAAAACAGGTTTTGGGTGTGGCTTCTCTAAAAGCAGAAACATTGGTTGACAAAGACAACCGAAGCGCTTTTATTAAAAATCTTCAGGTAACCGATATACGTTTTCCTGCTCTGGACAAAAAGAAAGTTCCTGAAATGGAAAAGCTGTTTAAAGAAACGTTGCCTCAGAGCGGAGATCCTATTTCGGTAGATCGCATTCTAGCAGATTTAAGTCATACCAAAAGTCCGCCAAAGGGAATTGCAGCTAAAAACGATCCTCCAACTATTTTTTACAGTACCAATCCGTCGATTTTGCTTATTGTGCAAGGCGAACCGGTTTTGGTGCCTGTCGAAAAAACAGATATTCAATATGTGGTAAATACCAATTGGGATTTGTTTTTTGATAAAACCACAAAAGATTATTATTTATTGGTGGAGAATATCTGGCTGACTTCGAAAAATATTGCGGGTAAATGGACTAAAACAACCAAATTGCCTTCGGGTTTGAGCAATCTGCCTTCGGGACAGAATTTTGATGATGTTAAGAAAATGATTCCGCCTCCGTCTTCTGGCGGAGCTCCAGAGGTTTTTTACAGCAATAAACCTGCGGAATTGATTGCCATAAACGGAAGTCCGAAGTTTGTTAAAATTCCAGGAACTAAATTGTTATACATTGACAATACCGAGAATGATATTTTTGCTGATGAAAACAAAGGTCAGTACTATGTGTTATTGTCTGGAAGATGGTTTAAGTCTAAAGAATTAACTGGACCTTGGAGTTATACTAGTAATAGCCTTCCTGCCGATTTTGCTAAAATTCCGAAAGATTCTCCGCGTGCCAATGTATTGTCGTCTGTGCCAGGAACGCAGGAAGCGAATGATGCGGTAATGTTATCGCAGGTTCCGACAACGGCTATTTTAAAGAAATCGGATGCTGAGGCAAAAGTAAAAGTATCGTATGATGGCGGAACGCCTCAGTTTAAACCTATTGATGGCACGAAAATGCAATATGCAAGCAATACGCAAGAGAAGATTATAAAAGTGGGTGATTTGTATTATTTGTGTTTTCAAGCGGTTTGGTTTATGTCGACAAGTCCAAACGGACCTTGGAAAACATGTGATTCTGTTCCGAAAGAAATATATACGATTCCGCCAAGTTCGCCAGTGTACAATGTTACGTATGTAACGCAAACCACAACCGATACAACGGTTGAAAGCAGTGCAACAGCGGGTTATTTGGGTGCTTTTATTATTGGCGCAACTTTCGGCGCTATATTGACTTATGGCACAGGATGGTATTATCCGCCTTATATGTATTACGGCGGACTGTATCCAATTTATCGTCCGTGGCCTTATGCGTACGGAGGAGGAGCGGTTTATAATCCGTGGACGGGAGGTTATGCAGCAGGAAGACGCGTTTATGGACCTTATGGCGCCGCAGGAACTTCGGCTTGGTATAATCCTGCAACGGGAAGATACGGGCGTTCTGCAAGTGTGCAAGGCTGGTATGGCGGACGTACGGCTGCAAGTACGTATAATCCGTGGACTGGAAATTATGCGAGAACCAATCAAGGTCACAATGCATATGCTCAATGGGGTCATTCGGCTGCGACAAACGGAAATCAGTGGGCGCAGACAGGTCATATTACAACCCGACGCGGAACTGCAATTGGTTATGAAACTTCGAGTGGAAATAAAGGTGTAATTACGCATAGAAGAGGTGGAGGAACAACAATTCACACTAATAATAATGTTTACGCTGGTCACGATGGACATGTTTATAAAAGAGATGCCAACGGAAATTGGAGCCATTATAATAACGGAAACGGTGGCTGGACACAAGCGGGAACTTTGGGTTCGTCTAAAAAAGCGGGTGAAGGGATTCAGAATAGAGCTAACCAAGGACTTGGTGCAAACGGAGCGGGAGAAAGGATTCAGCGAGATAATCAAGGACTTGGAGCCAATGGAGCGGGAGAAAGGATTCAGCGAGATAATCAAGGACTTGGAGCCAATGGAGCGGGAGAAAGAATACAGCGTGATAATCTGCCAAAAACTGGTCAAAATTTAGGAGGTGAAACTCGAATGGGAGATGGAATGCAACGTGATAATTTCCCTAAAGCAGATCAAACGCTTGGACAACCAAATAAACCGCTTGGTGAAGCAGGTCATCCTGATGTTACACGAGATCTAGACCGCTCAGCTTTTTCAAGAGATCGTGGAGAAATGCAAACTCGAAACTTTCAGAATATCCAAAGAAGCGGTGGCGGATTTAATGGAGGTGGCTTCGGCGGCGGCGGCTTTAGAGGCGGCGGTGGTTTTAGAGGAAGAAGATAAATAAGTGAAGGTTAATTAATTCAAAAAAATCAGGAATAGCAGAAATGCTAATCCTGATTTTTTTTTTGAAAATTTCAATTTTTGAAAACTCAAATTCAAAGGCAAAGAATTGGAATTTTAAACTTTAATTTTTTTTCGGATTTTCCTTATATTTAACATTCAAAAAATCAGATAAATGAATTCTAATAAACTTTTACTTGGTCTTTTGTTTGCGGTGCAAATAGTATTTGGGCAGACAAAATCGGATTCTATTTTAAAACAGCTTAGTAAACAGCATCAGTTTGCTAAAATGGACAGTCTTAACAGCAAAGAAAAAGGTAAAGATTATTATTTCTATAAAGGATTATATGCCAATGTGTGCAATAAGCCAAAGCTTTCAAACCAATATTTGGACAGTCTAAAGAATAATGAACTTATAAATACGTATGAATTTGCCAAATTGAAAGATGATAACTACATCAAACTTTTTAGTTACAATTCGGCTTATATGGCTTCTAAAATTTTAACAATGAAATTTCAGCAGCGTTTTACCAAAGAAGAACTTCAGGATGAAATAAACACGCAGCAAATTTGGAAGACGCTTAGAGGTACTAGACCACAATCTATAGATAAGTTTACTAAAATTACTGTTGTCGCTGTAAAAGACAAAGCGGGTTTGATTACAACAGAGGTTAAAGCAAAGGACACTGTCTCTCATTTTGTTTTTGATACTGGAGCAGGAATTAGCTGTATTACAGAAAGCATAGCGAAAAAAATGGGAGTTAAAATTCTTCCAGACAATAATATTTCCATGGAGAGTTTTACAGGGCAGAAGAATAAAGTCCATATTGGTGTTGCATCGGAGATTAATTTAGGAGAATTGAAAATTCATAATGCAGTGTTTTTAGTATATCCTGATAAGGCTTTTACTTTTGCAGATGGAGCGTATGTGATTAACGGAATTATTGGTTTTCCGATAATAAAAGAATTAGGAACAATCACTTTTGAAAAAGATAAATTGACATTTTCTAAAGAATCAGAATCAGGTGCAAACGAAAAAAACTTGTTTGTAGACGAACTAAGAGCGATTGTAATGTTGAAGTATAAAAGCAAAACCCTTCCTTTTAACTTTGACAGCGGTGCAAAAGTAAGTTTGTTTAATAAAGCGTTTTATGAAACATTCAAAACCGATCTTGATTCTATAGGTACTTTAGAAACGACAAAATCTTCCAGCGCTGGTGCAGAAGTTGTTTCGACCGAAGTTTTAGTTTTAAAAGATCAGCCAATATCACTCGGAAATAAAACAATTCAGCTTCCAAAAATGGAAATTGCCCCAAAGGATTATGGCGTTTATGGCGAAGTAAACTATGGGAATATCGGTCAGGATGTTCTCAGCCAATTTGAAAAAGTCGTGATTAGTTTTGATGGCAATTATTTGAAGTTAGAGAATTAAAACGAACCACAGAACAATTATATAAATCAGGATAGTAATAACATACTATGCCTGATTTTTTATTTTTATTTTAACCTTAAAGAGCGCTCAGATTTAACCAATGTTCATAAAGCTTCGGTTAATAAAGGTTATCAAATCCTTTTTAATCCTTTTAATCAGTGGCAAAAAGAAATAAAGGCAAAGCTTTGCGTTCTTTGCGCTTTTACAAAGTCCTATAATTAAAAATCCTTGCTCCCGATAGCTATCGGGATTGCGGTAAAAATCCCTCTCATTTACATCTCACAATTCACAACTTACAGCCTGTCCATTTCACCCTGAAGTTTGTCCGTTTCACCTATTTTCTGATTTCGTAAGAAGGGTTATCGAAATACTTTTGATGAAGAAATTAACGAATAACACTAATTTAAAAATCAAAAAAAAATGAAAACACTTCAGAGAAACAAACATTCTTTTATACAAACAATTGCAACTGGAACTTTTATGCTGTTGGCATCGGCCTCTTTTGCACAGAATAAAGACAAGCAAACTAAAAATGACACAAGTTTAATTCGCCCTTATCATATCAGTGTCTCAGAGGAAGCGATTACAGATCTTCGCAATCGCATCAATGCTACAAGATGGCCAGATAAGGAAACGGTAAATGATCAGTCGCAAGGAGTAAAACTGAATCAGATTCAAAGTCTTGTAAAATATTGGGGAACGGACTATGATTGGCATAAAGCCGAAGACAAACTAAATGCTTTGCCTCAGTTCGTAACAAACATAGACGGATTGGATATTCAGTTTGTTCATGTAAAATCGAAACACAAAAATGCAATGCCACTGATTATTACACATGGTTGGCCAGGTTCGGTTTTTGAACTTTTAAAAGTGGTTGGACCGCTTACAGATCCAACTTCTTACGGAGGAAAGGCGGAAGATGCTTTTGATTTGGTAATTCCTTCTATGCCAGGTTACGGTTTTTCAGAAAAACCAAAAGCAGCAGGATGGGGGCCAGAGAAAATTGGAAATGCTTGGGATGTTTTAATGAAACGTTTAGGCTATAAACACTATGTTTCGCAAGGTGGTGATTGGGGTTCTGTCATTGCAGATGCTATGGCACGCCAAGCTCCAGAAGGTTTATTAGGAATTCATGTGAATATGCCAGCGACTGTTCCTGCCGATGTTGCTAAGGCTTTAAAAGATGGCGATCCAGCTCCTGCAGGATTATCGGTTAAGGAAAAAGTAGCCTTTAACTCTCTAAACAAATTATATACAAATGGCGGTGGTTATGCCGGAATGATGGTTACACGCCCTCAGACTTTAGGTTACGGATTGACAGATTCTCCTGTAGGATTGGCTTCATTCTTCTTGGATAAATTCAACGAATGGACATACAGCGGAGGAAATGCCGAAAAATCACTTACCAAAGACGAAATGCTGGACGATATTTCATTGTATTGGCTAACTAATACCGCTAATTCTTCGGCTCAATTGTATTGGGAAAATAACAATAACAATTTTAATGCTTTCGAACAGAAAACAGCTGATATTAAAATCCCGGTAGCAATAACGGTTTTTCCTGGAGAGATATATCAAGCTCCAAAAAGCTGGGCTGAAAAAGCATACAAAAACTTATCTTATTACAATGAAGTAAATAAAGGCGGTCATTTTGCTTCATGGGAAGAACCACAAATTTTTACAGTTGAACTTCGTGATGCTTTCAGAAGTTTAAGAGGAAAACATTAATTAAGAACATAGGGAAAAAAATAAAAGTTGTTTCACGCAGATTTTACAGATTAACGCAGATATAAATTAAAAAAAATCTGCCAGATCAGCGCAAATCTTTTTGAAATCTGCGTGAAATAAATGAAATATACACTAGACTAAAAAACATAAAAAATCATGGAAACGAAAAAACAAAAAACATGGGTTATAATCGCAATTATTGTTTTAGGAATCATTGCCTTTTTAGTTCCGAATCAGATTACTGCACAAGGAGTAAAACGCATCGATTTGCAAAAACATGATCTAAGCACTCCAGGAAAAGAAATGGTACAAGCACGAATCGATTTTGACGGACATTCAGCTTTCGGAAAACACTCTCATCCAGGCGAAGAAGTTATTTATGTGGTTGAAGGTTCGTTGGAATATCAGATAGAAGACGAAAAACCTGTAACACTAAAAGCAGGAGAAGTGCTTTTTATTCCAGCAGGCGTAGTGCATTCTGCTAAAAATAATACAAATACTAAAGCATCAGAACTAGCAACCTATATCATAGAAAAAGGGAAACCTATTTTGACGATGAAGAAATAGTTTCAAGTTGAAATGCTGGTAGTTTTTTAACGCAAAGTGCGCAAGGGATTTTCGCAAAGGACGCGAAGTTTTGTTTAAGGAGAATGTCAGTAGACATTAAGCTCGCAAAGTTTTGTGTTGAAATTTTAGCCACAGATTAAATTGATTTTCACAGATTTTAATCATTTTAATCCTTTAATCTGTGGCTAAAAAAGTAAAGTTTAGAAGATAAATCTTTGTGAACTTAAAAAAAACTTAGTTTCAACTCAAAAATCTTTGTGCTCTTTGCGAAAAACCTCTGCACACTCTGCGATACAAAAACAAAGACTGTCCATTTCACCTTAAACTTTGTCCACTTCACCTTTTTTTACCTTTTAAAACAAGCATTGTCAAAATACCTTTGACGAAGAAATTAACTGATAATCAACTAATAAAATGAAAATAATCATGAAAACACTATCAAATATTCTAATCGCTATTCTTTTTATGAATGTAGCTTTCACTCAAGCACAAACTTCACAGAAAAAAACAATTGAAGTAAACAGTTCTTTAGGAACATTAAAACAAATCAATGCCGGATTGTTAAACGTGGGTTATACCGAAGCAGGTCCGTCAAACGGAACGCCAGTAATCTTGCTTCATGGTTGGCCATACGATATTCACAGTTACAATGAAGTCGTTCCGATTTTAGTGGCAAAAGGATATCACGTTTTTACCCCGTATTTAAGAGGATTTGGAACTACAACTTTTCTTTCTAAAGACACTTTCAGAAACGGTCAGCAGGCAGCTTTGGCTAGTGATATTATCGCTTTCATGGATGCGCTAAAAATAGATAAAGCTGTAATTGGCGGTTTCGATTGGGGAGCAAGAACAGCGGTTGTAATGTCAGTACTTTGGCCAGAGCGCGTAAAAGGTTTAGTTTCGGTAAGTGGTTACTTGGTGGTGAATTTAGAAGCAAATTTAAAACCGCTTCCTCCAACTGCTGAATTAGGATGGTGGTACCAATACTATTTCGCAACGGAAAGAGGAAAACAGGGTTACACGCAAAACACTTATGATTTTGATAAACTGATCTGGAAAATCGCTTCTCCGTTATGGAACTTCGACAAAGCTACTTACGATCAAACAGCGCAATCTTTTGATAATCCAGATCACGTAGCGATTGTGATTCACAATTACAGATGGAGACAGTCACTTGAAGCAGGTGAGACTAAATATGATAATCTAGAAAAACGTTTAGCAGCAAAACCAGAAATTAAAGTTCCGACTATTACAATAGGAAGTGATTTTGATGGCGCTTTCGCGGATGGAAAAGCGTACGCAAACAAATTCACGGGAAAATACGAACACAGAATTTTAAAAGGCATCGGACATAACGTTCCGCAAGAAGACCCAAAAGCGTTTGCTCAGGCGATAATTGATGTAGCGAACCTGAAATAAATTCCAATTTTTAAATTTCCAAATACCAATATCAATATCAAGAATCAATAAATATTAATTTTTAAATAATCTAAAATCAACAATCTAAAATCTAAAAAATTATCATGGAAACAAAAGTTTTATACACAGGAAAAACACACACAACAGGTGGTAGAGAAGGAGCTTCTCAAAGTTCAGATGAACAATTGAATATCAAATTAAGCACACCGGGATCTTCACGTCCGGGAACAAATCCAGAACAGTTATTTGCGGCAGGATGGTCGGCTTGTTTTATTGGAGCACTTGGAATTGCTGCTTCTAAACTGAGAGTTAGACTTCCAGCTGAAACTGCGGTAGACGCTGAGGTTGATTTATGTGTAACCGAAGGTGAATATTCTCTTCAGGCAAGATTAAATATCAGCCTTCCGGGAATTGATGTTCAAACTGCAGAAGCTTTGGCAGCTCAAGCGCATCAGACTTGTCCGTATTCTAAAGCAACTAGAGGAAATATAAACGTTGAGATTAATATTCTTTAAAAAGAGTTTTAAATTATGAATTATGAGTTATGAGTTGACCTGAAAACTCTACTCTTAACAAACCTGACGGGTTTTAAAAACCTGTCAGGTTTAATTAAATAGAAATTATGAAAAGGATAAAAATAATATTGATTTTTTCGCTGTTTCTTCTGATTGGAAATAGCATATTCAGCCAAAACAATTCAAAAGGTTTTGCACTTTTAGAATTATATACTTCAGAAGGCTGTTCAAGCTGTCCGCCAGCAGATGAACTGCTTGGGAAAATTCAGAATGAATACAAGGATAAGAACGTTTATGTATTGGCGTATCATGTAGATTATTGGGACAAACAAGGCTGGAAAGATATTTTTAGCAATGCTGATTTTACTAAAAGACAATACGATTACGCTCAATTTATGGGAAAAGAGCCAATTTATACGCCTCAGGTAATCATTAACGGAAAAACAGATTTTATCGGTTCTCAGGAAACGAGCCTTAGAAATGGAATTAAATCGGCACTTTCTAAACCAGTTTCGGCGAGTTTAAATTTAGAAGCAAATCAAAATGCTAATTCGCTTTCTGTAAATTATAATGTAGAAGGCACTTCAAAAAATAGCCGTTTATTGATTGCGGTTGTTCAGAAAGAAGCTAAAAGCAACGTAAAAAGAGGCGAGAATGCGAATCGTGTTTTATCGCATTATCAGATTGTTCGTAATCTGCAATCTGTAGATTTAAACAAAACCAAAAAAGGAACAGCGGCAATTCATCTTCCAAAAAACTACAATACACAAGATTTTGAAATCATCGGTTTTATTCAAGATATGAATTCAGGTGCTATTTTAGGAGTTAAGAGAGCTTAGTTTTTTATTTCACGCAGATTGTTTTTAATCTCGCAAAGTCACGGAGGCGCAAAGTTTTTTATTCTCATTTTTTGTCATTTCGACGAAGGAGAAATCTCCGTAAGAAGCTCTACAAAGATTGGCGACGTGCTGTGTGGAGTTACTTACGGAGATTTCTCCTTCGTCGAAATGACAACTGTGTGGGAAACTGGGAAAAAAATCCACATACATCTGCTAAAATCCTATAAAATCTGCGTGAAATCTTTTTCAAATAAAACTATCTTTGACTATAAACTACAATTATGGAAAAAACAAAACGTTTTCAGGTTTCGCTCAAAGTCATTTGGGGAAGTTCGATTGCATTGGCGGTTATGGCTTCGATACCTAAATTATTTGATGCCGATTCTACACCTGGAGATCTTATTATAAATTCTTCGATTACGCTGTTGTTTTCTCTTTTTATATGGTATTACAACATCTACAGTTTGCCCAAATTTTCTGCTAATCATGCCAATAAAAGCCTCTTTAATTGGAAGCTTTTGCTGAGTGTTATTTTGGGGATTGTCTTGATGGTGATTCTGGTAATTGCACATCAGGAATTGTTTCAGGTTTCAAGAATGGATGCTCCAATCATGTTTGAACTTCGAGGAGTTTTAATCAACTTGATTGTGTATATGTTCCTGCATCTCCTTTTTCAGAACTATCAAACACAGCAAATGGGAGTCGAACTAGAACGCACCAAAGCTGTAAATCTAGGCGCTCAATACGAATTATTGAAACAGCAGGTCAATCCGCATTTTTTGTTCAATAGTTTAAATACGTTGAAATCTATGGTTGATATTCAAGACCCGCAGAGTTCAGACTTTATTTTGAAATTATCCGATTTTTATCGTTTTACGCTCGAAAGCCGAAAAATGGATTTGATTCCGCTAAGCGAAGAACTTCAGATTTTAGATTCGTATGTTTATCTGCTGAAAGCGCGTTTTGAAGACGGATTTGTTTTAGAAAATGAAGTAAATCCCAAACAGTACGATTCGGCAATTCCGCCTTTCACATTGCAATTGTTAATTGAAAACTGCATCAAACACAATGTCGTTTCTTTAGATAAGCCGTTGAAAATAAAACTCTATACAGAAAATGAGTTTTTAGTGGTCGAAAATAAGATTCAGCTCAAAAGAGGCGCTGTGTCTACAGGTGTTGGTTTAGATAATATCAACCAGCGTTTTATGCACCTGATTAATAAAGAAATTGAAATTGACAAAGACGAAACTACCTTTAAAGTAAAAATACCACTTGATTATGACTATCATAATAATTGAAGATGAAGTAAAAACTGCCAAAGCTCTTGGCCAACTTATTCTGAGCATCAGACCTGATGTTCAGATTTTGTCTTATATACAAAGCATTGACGTGGCGGTGGATTATCTTTCAGAAAACGATCAGCCCGATTTGATTTTTATGGATATTCAGCTGGCAGACGGTCAGTGTTTTGAGATTTTTAAGAATGTTGAGGTTTTATCGCCTGTAATTTTCTGTACCGCTTTTGATGATTATGCCATCGATGCCTTTAAATCAAACGGAATTGATTATGTTTTAAAGCCTTTTTCAAGAGAAAGTATTTCGCAAGCTTTGAAGAAAGCGGGAGAACTGAAAAATTTCTTTCAAAGAAATAAAAAAGCAATGCCCGATTTTGATTATTTGCTGACGCGAAATGGAGAAAACAAAGGGAAAAGCAGTTTTTTGGTTTTTAAAAACAATAAATACCAAACGGTTTTAACGGAGAATATTGCGTTTTTTTATATCAAAAATGAAACGCCAACGATTATGACTTTAGATAAAAATGAATATCCGTTAACGCAGTCTTTGGATGATATTCATAAACTTTTATCGCCAATTCAGTTTTTTAGGGTTAACAGACAGTATTTGGTTAATTTTACAGCTATAAGAGAAGCAGAACATTATTTCTCGAGAAAGATATTGGTAAAATTAAGTGTTCCAACAGAAGAAAAAATATTGGTAGGAAAAGAAAAAGCAACAGCATTTTTGAGTTGGCTGGAAAATAGATAACCAATTAATTTATTGATGATTCAGATAAATTAATTGGCTTGATTTTATAATCCAGGAAACATAAAACAGCTTATAAAAAACAAAGCTGAAAGTATAAAACAGAGAATTAAGATGATCTTTTTCATGATAATTAATTAAAGAAAGATTAAATAGAAAATAATAAAATGCCTAATATTTAATTATTAGGCATTTTTATTTTGATGTAATTTTGTTTTAATTGATTTCTGAAGGAACGTAAGTTGCAGTATATAGTTTTCTATACATTGCATAGGTTACGCTCACCATGATAAAGGCAATAATCGCATCAGTTGCAGCCCCGAAACCTAAGACCGCAATTTTTGAAAAGAAAGCAAAAATGATGTCGAAAAATACGCCTGCGAAAACCCATTCTTTCAATCGTAATAATTTATTTGGAATTAAAAGCGTAATAACTCCGGCTACTTTAAAAACACCAAGGATATAAATAAAATGCGCTGGATAACCCAATTGTTGTGTGATTCCCCAAACCAATGGATTGTTTGTTAATTCGAAGAAACCGCTTGCGCCAAACCATAAAGAAGTTAATACTGCGCCTGTCCAATAGATAATTTTTGTTGTTTTTGAGTTCATGATTTTGATATTTAAAGTTATTTAACGGTACAAATGTGCGTTGAAAGCCTTAAAAACGAAATCAGAATCTTGTTGAAACGGACAAACTTCGGGGTGAAATGGACGGGATGTTGGGTGGTGTTTTTTAACCGCAAAGAGCGCAAGGATTTTTTTATATAAATGCTGGAGATTTTAAGTTCGCAAAGCTTTGTGTGGAAATATTATGGTTTTTAATCTCGCAAAGTCGCAGAGTCGCAAAGTTCTATTTCACGCAGATTTAAAATGATTTAAGCAGATCGGCGCAGATTTTTTAAATAATAAAAATGAAATCTGCTAAAATCTGCAAAATCTGCGTGAAGCAAAATCCTTTTAATCCTAATAATATCTGTGGCTTTAAAAATAAAATCCTTTGCGACTCTGCGATTTTGCGAGATTATAAAAGACAAAGCTTTGCGAACTTAAAAACACAATCTAAAGCAAAAAAACTTAGCGCTCTTTGCGGTAAAAAAACTAAGCAGACATTTCAGCAATTAAAACCTGCATCAATTCTCCAGCTTTATGATGTTTTAAATTGCTTGTATTTTGTCCCGACCAAAAACTAACCATATCAGTTCTTCCTTGAGCCAGAGCAGCCACTTTTAAAGGAGCGATTAATTTGGTCTGAAGCGGAAATGGTAATACCTCAGTTTCAAAAGGAACAGCATCAGAAATTGTATTGCTGATCATTCTGCCCATTCTTCCTGTTAGTGATTTCGAAACTGTTGTTGGCGTGTTTGGTTTTGTAAAAAGCATTTCTTTATGAATCGGTGCAGCGCCAGATTCATCTGTAACCATAAAAGCAGTACCCAATTGTACGGCATCGGCACCTAACGCCATTGCGGCTTTTATTCCTTTTGCATCTATAATTCCGCCCGCAGCAATAATTGGCGTTTTGGTTTTAGCTTTTAGTTGCTGTACAAGAGTGAATAATCCCGTGAAAGAATCTTGCGCTGGTTTTAAGAATGATGGTCTATGACCTCCCGCTTCAAATCCTGCAGCGATAATAGCATCTACTTCGGCATCTTCTAGAGCGAGTGCTTCTTCTAGAGTCGTTGCGGCTCCAATGGTTTTTATGCCTAGTTTTCTACTTTCTTGAAGGATTTCTTTAGATGGAATTCCGAAAATGAAACTAAAAACGGCTGGTTTGAGTTCGAATAAAACTTCAACTTGTTTTTCAAATTTAGAAGGAATATCAGAAGATAAATCAGGAAGCGGAATCCCTAATTCGTCAAAATAAGGCTTAAAAAGCAGTTTTATTTTTTCCAGTTTTTCTGGAGGATAATTTAGGAGGCTTTTGTCAACATCATTAACCCATAAATTAATATTATAAGGTTTAGAAGTAGCGAGTTTTATTTCTTTTCCAGCTTCACGAATTTCTTCGGGAGTGAGCGTATAAGCGCCATAACTGCCTAATCCGCCTGCATTGCTTACAGAAGCCAATAAGGCGGCAGTTGAAAAACCACCGCCCATAGGACCTTGTAAAATTGGATACTCAATTCCTAGTAACTGTGTTATTTTGGTTGAATTCCACATTGTATTTTAATTTACGTTTGTTAGTAATTTATTGATGATAATCCATTTACCATCAACAATAACAAAGCTTAACTGATCGTAGTAATTGTAACCAAAGATTGGAACCTGAACTTTAGCAACAGCTGTGTTATTGATAATTTCTAAAGATAGGATTTTCATTTTGAAATCTTCGCCCAATTCTTTCGGACTTTTACGGTTTTTTACGCCTTCAAGATATTCCTCTAAAGTTTTAAAATAAGGCTGTCCGTTGATATCTCCAGCGACAATTGCTTTAGGATGAAAAGCACTTTTTAAGGTAGTTATGTCGCCGTTGTAAATTCCGTTAAAATAATTTATGAGTACAGCCGTAATTAAAGCCGCATTTGTGCCAAAATTTTCCATGATTTTAAGTTTTTGAAGTTATCAAATACTGTGGCCGGCAACATGACCGCCATCTAAATTAATGATTTCGCCTGTTACAAAATTACTTTCGGCCAAATAAAGAGCCAATTGTGCTACGTCGCTAGTTTCTCCAATACGGTTTAATAAATGTAATCCGGCCAAACTATCAGCATTGTCTACACCAGTTTTAGCCTGAAGCGGACTTCTAATTATTCCTGGAGCAATGGCATTTACACGAATATTGTTTTTCCCAAATTCAGCAGCAAGTTGTCTCGTAAAAGCGTGAATGCCGCCTTTGCTTGAAATTGGTGCGGTTGCAGGAAACCCATCAATAGCATGGTCAACCAAAACGGTACCTATATTAATAATGGATCCTTCTCCTTGCTGCAACATTTGTCTAACTGCGGCTTGACTTGTAAAATAAGTTCCCTTTAAATTAATGTTTAAAAAACGATCCAAGTCTTTTTCTTCTACATCTAAAAAAGATTGCGGTTGAAAAATTCCTGCATTATTAATTAAAATATCGACGCTTCCAAAACGTTCTAAAGCCGTTTGCACTAATTGTTTTCCTGTTTCAATAAGACTTACATCGCCATGTACCATTGCTAATTGGCTAGCGTGTCCTAATTCGTGATACGTATTTTCAAGGTTTTTTAAATTTGCGGAGTTGATCACTACATTATAACCTTTTTCTAAAAATAATTGTGAGGTTGTTTTACCGATGCCTGTAGAGGCACCGGTGATTATGATTGTTTTCATTTTTTCTGATTCTTAAAAGTTATCTTTTTCTTTGAGCGGTAATGCCTTTTTCACGCAATACCGAAACTTGTTCGCCTGCAAATCCCCAATCGTCCAATTCTATTTCCTGAATGACAATATGAGTAAGGTTTGGATCTTTGTCTAAAACTTCAGTGATGAGTTCTGTAATACCAGAAATCAGTTGTTGTTTTTGTTCTCTGGTAACGCCTTCTCTTGTTAATTCAATTTTTACGTATGGCATGATTTCTAGGTATTAAGCAAGTTTTGCTGTTAGGTTAACGTCCAATTCAAAATCATTGTAGATTAAAGTGTCTCCAAGGTTGGTAAAGAAATTTCCAGAACGGAATTTCATATCATATTTGGTACGGTCAATGATGATTTTACCAGATGCTTTCAATTCATCGTTATTGGCTTTTACTTCCAAATTAAAACCAATTGGATGTGTAATAGCTTTAATCGTAAGATTGCCTTCGATAAAATAATTTGAAGAAGATTTTTTTGAAACAGCTGTAATATCTAAAGTAGCAGTTTGGAATTTATCTGTAGAAAAGAAATCATCTGAAGCCAAATGTCCAGCAAATTGCTGATTTGTTGCAGGATCGGTAACGTCAAGAATTACTATAGAAGTAGTATCGATAATGACATTTCCGCCAGTAAGTTCATTATTAGAAAAAGTAAAATTACCTTTTTCAATATTAATTGTTCCATTGTGTTGTCCAGTAACTTTTTTTCCAATCCAGTTTACTTGACTTTCAGTATTCGAAATTTTAAAATTTTGAGTTTCCATTATTTTATACTTTTAAATTGTTATTAATTTATAGTACAAAGTAATGGCGGTTTCAGAAGTTCATTACGTGATGTAGATCACATTCGTCAATGCGATTTGGAAGCGTTGTATAATCGGCTTAAGGTTTCTCTTGAAACACCTAGATAAGCTGCAATTAAATGTTTGGGAACAGTGTTGTATAGAGCAGGGTAGAGAGCCAGCAGTTCTTCGTATCTCGTTTTCGTATCATTATTCATAAAAGAAAGCAATCTTTTCTGAGAAGCCACATAACCGCGATTGGTACGCCATCTAAAGAAATGCTCAACTTCGTGTATTTCTCTGCAGAGTTTTTCTCGATCATCATTAGAAAGAGAAAGAATTTCAACATCCGAAATGCAATCAACATTAATTGTTGCTTTGGTTTTGTTGTAAAGTGCCGCGTAATCAGATGCCCACCAAGTAGACATCGCAAACTGCAGGATATACATTTTTACTTCATCATTAACATAAAAAGATTTTAGACAGCCAGAAACAACAAAATACTCTTTGTCAACATTCTGACCTTCGCTAATAACAGTTTGCCCTTTCTTAAAAGTTTCTATTTTAAAATGCGAAAAGAAATAATCAAACTGTTTGTCTGTTAAGGCAACAATTTTTGAGACATGTTTTTTTAAGAGGTTTTTAGCATCCATTACTGAAGTTTTAATAAAGGTAAAAGTAATAAATATTGAAACGGCTCGCTTCAGTAATTTTTGACGGTTTTAAAGTAAGAAACAAAAAACGAAAGGCTATTTTTTCAGGCATGAAATTTTACGGTTGAGTCGTAAAAAATGATTATTCGGTGATATAAAAAAAGACAAAAGCATTAAATTGAAGAATTTTGCGGAAAGCTTAATTATTATTTTATGATTTCACCTCTTACTATAATCGCCGCGACAAACTTTTCTGATATTGCCAATAACGCAGTTGCTTATGCAGCAGGACTTGCAAGAGCTACTGGAGCAAAATTGGTTTTATTTAATTCATTTTCTCTGAGCGTGCACAGCGCAAACTCACATATAACTGCAGATGCCATGCAAAAGCAGATTGATAGGGCAATTGATAGGCTAGAAAAATTAGCAAAGGAAACAGCCGATTTGTATAGAATTGAAACTGCAGCAATCTGTACGTATTCTTTTTTAGAAGATGAACTCCCAAGAATTATTAAGGAGACCAATGCAGATGTTGTGGTAATGGGAATGGCAGAACGTTCTTTTGAGCAGGAATTATTAGGAAATTCAACTACAACAGCGATTAAAAATTTGCAGATTCCAGTTTTGGCTATTCCTCAAAATGCACGTTTCGTTAATATAAGAAAGGTTTTATATGCTTGTGACAGCTTAAGTTTTTCGGCCATTAAAAAATTCAGCTGGATCAAAAATGCTTTAGGTGATTTTGAAGCCGAAATTGAGTTTTTTACTGTAGATGATAAATTGGATGATTTGAAAGAAGAACAGCACAGAATTTTGATGAATTCGAATCTCGAAAAAGAATTTGAAGATGTAAAATATCTGTATAAAACAGTTAGATCGAACGCTGTTATTAACGAAATTAAGAAAGAAATTAAAAATTATGAAGCCGATCTTCTGATTATGGTGCCTCAAAAATACGGTTTTTGGGATTCTTTGGTTCACAGAAGCAAAACTAGGATTCTGGCAGCGGGACTTGATATCCCATTATTGTCATTTCCGAATTATTAAAGATTGATTTGATTTAAAAATAATGATATAAAAATTATAAAGTTTTTTTGAAGAAATGGTATCAAAATAAAATTTAACAGATTTTTTTTGATTTTAGGAATTTTATAATTTTTGGAGCTAGTTGTCGAATTTCAAAATTATATTTTAACATTTCAGCCAGTTTTGTTAATTATTCTTAATTGTCTGCTAGTTTAAGATATTTTTAAATTAATTTTGTGGCACTCTAAAAAACGTAATGCAGATAGGTTTTTTTATCAGCATTGGCAACAGCCAAAATTGAGAATTATCTGCAAACTGAAACCGCATTGTATGATTTTAAAAATAAGATAAATTAAAGATTCTACACAAAGTAATACCGAGAGAACACTTTGTATAGGTTTTTAATTTATTTTAATTGGATTTTGTATAGTGTTTTTAGTTTGTTAAGGTTTCTAAAACATTAATTTCTCAAAAAAAGTTATTGCTAACAGATTTAATCGGCTTTTAAGGAATACTAAAATTGTTTCCTGCGACTGCTCTATAAGATATTTCGTTTCCTATCGGGAGCTGTCAAAAAGAAGAAAAAATATTAAGCATTGGGTTCTAAGAGTACAAAGCTTAAAAAAAATAAAAAACAATGAGCGCAGTAATTACAGCTATAGGTGGTTACGTACCATCATCAATTTTGACCAACAAAAAAATTTCAGAGACAGTTGATACATCGGAGGAATGGATCATTAAAAGAACTGGAATTAGAGAACGTAGAATCGCAGACGACGACACAGCAACATCTGATCTTGCCGCAGCAGCGATTGAAAATCTTATCGAAAATTATAATGTAGATCGTAGCGAAATTGAAGCTTTGCTTGTAGCAACAGCAACTCCAGATCACATTTTAGCTCCAACAGCAAGTATTGTTTGCGATAAAAGTGGGCTTACAAATGCTTTTGGAATTGACATGAATGCAGCTTGCAGTGGATTTTTGTATGCGCTAGAAATGGGAGCAAACATGATCGAAAGTGGTCGCTACAAGAAATTAATCATCGTTGGGGCAGATAAAATGAGTTCTATCGTAGATTATGAAGATCGTAATACTTGCATTCTTTTCGGAGATGGAGCAGGAGCGGTTTTATTAGAAAAAATAGAATCTGATGCAGGTTTAATGAAAACGATTCTAAAAACGGACGGAAGCGGAGTTTCTTCTTTGGCTGTACCAGCTGGAGGTTCTAGAAATCCAACTTCTATGCAGAGTCTTTTACATAGAACACACTATTTAAAACAAGACGGAGCTTTTGTATTTAAAAGAGCCGTTGCTGCCATGAGCCAAGTTTCTCAAGACGCTTTGGCAAAAAATGAATTGGAAGCTGACCAAATTGACTGGGTAGTTCCACATCAGGCTAATTTGAGAATTATTACAGCTGTGGGCGAAAGTTTAGGTATTGATTTTGAAAAAGTAAAAGTAAATATCGACCGTTACGGAAATACAACATCTGCAACAGTTCCGTTGTGTTTATGGGACTTCAAAGATGATTTCAAAGAAGGTCAAAATGTATTGATTACTACATTTGGAGCAGGATTCTCTTGGGGTGCAACTTGCTTAAAATGGGGCGTTATGCGCGATAAAAAAGTAGTTGAAACTATTAAAGCCGATAACAAAGAAGAAGGTGTTCTAGTGGAACACTAATAAAATAGGATTTTTCAATTTTACAGTTGAGGGAATAAATGGGTAGAAAGAACCAAAATAAAAAATCGGGCAAGAATTTTTTCTATAAATACTACAGAGTTATAGTAATTCCAGCCGTTTTTTTGGTTTATCTTTCATCTTATTATTTTCTAAATCCGTACAGAAATTTTGAAGAAGAAGGTTTGCTCGATTTAGACCAGACCTTCGACATCTTCATTATTTTATTGTATTGCGCCATACTTACAGAGCTCACTTTGTTTGTTGGCCGAAAGTTAAATTATTACATAAGTTGGGAGCAAAATCCAGCCTTTAGGGCCATTGCCCAGTTTATCTGCTTAATTGCAGGAAATATTCTTCTTAATTACTTTTTTTCATGGCTTTGGGATTATTTATACCCGTGTACAGCTTTAGAAGAAAATGATTTGGTTACCATTTGGCAATCCAAAATCATGGCGGCCATTATATCACTATTTATAAGTGCTATTCATACTGGAATTTTTCTTTTAAACAGATGGCGTTTAAATGCGATAGAAACAGCTGAATTAAAAGTGAAAGCTTCAGAACTTCAAGAAGCCGTAACACGTTCGAAATTAGAGTCTCTAAAAATGCAGTTAGATCCGCATTTTGTGTTCAATAATTTCAGCACTTTGACCGAATTGATTTATGAAGATCAGAAAGAAGCGGCTTCGTTCTTAGAAAATATAACGAGAGTATATCGTTATATGATTTCAAATTCAAACAAAGATACCATTACAGTAAAAGAGGAAATAGAATTCCTGAATGCCTATTTTTATTTATTGAAAAAAAGATTAGGCGAAAAAATTGATTTGAAGATTAATATCGATTCTGCTTCGTTGGCACTTCATTTACCGCCTTTGACCTTGCAATTGTTGGTAGAAAACGCGGTAAAACACAATATGGCAACTTTGACTAATCCGCTAACCATTTCTGTTTTTTCGGATTCTGGTGATATTATCGTTCGAAATAATCTGCAAAGAACCGCTGGAAAAACGTTGACTTCAACAGGAATTGGAAATAAAAACATCGAATTTCGTTATAAAATTTTATCTCAGAGAATGCCGATTTTCACAGAAACAAATGGCTATTATGAAGTACGTCTGCCATTAATTTAAGAGTTATGAAGATTTTAATTGTAGAAGATGAAAGCATTAACGCTAGCCGATTAAAAAGGCTGTTGGAAGAACTCGAACCCAATTGCGAAATTCTAGGCATTATTGATACTGTTGTAGATACTGTTGCATGGCTAAAATCGAATCCATGTCCAGATTTAATCACAATGGACATTCGTCTAGCTGATGGACTGAGTTTTGCTATTTTTGACGAAATCGAAATCACTTGTCCAGTAATTTTCACCACAGCGTATGACGAATATGCGATTCGTGCTTTTAAGGTAAACAGCATCGATTATTTGATGAAACCCATCGAAAAAAACGAATTGGAATTCGCCTTAACTAAATTCAAATCTTTAAATAAAAATGAAACCAGCGTAACGAATATCGCTGGAATTCTAAAAGAACTTATACAAAAGCCAGTATTCAGAATGCGCTTTTTAGTAACGTATCGTGACGGCTACAAAAGTGTAGATGTTGCCGATATCGACTTTATCTATTCGGAATTTAAAACCAGCAATTTATTTCTTAAATCGGGTGTTATTATCTCGATTCCGCAAACTATGGAAGAATTGGAACAAGAGCTAGATCCGAACATTTTCTTCCGTGCCAACCGCCAGTTTTTCATTCGTGCAGAAAGCATTAAATCTATTGCGAATTACTTCAACGCAAAACTTAAAATCCAATTAAAACTAGATCCAGAACGCGAGGTAATCATTAGCCGCGAAAAAACGCCTTTCTTTAAACAGTGGATGGATAGATAAAGTTGCTAAGGTTCTAAGTTTTTTTGTTTTTGACACAAAGGCGCTAGGGCGTGAAGTTTTTTTTTATGCCACGAATTCACGAATTTTTTTGATACGAAGATGCGATTTTTTTTGCTACAAATTCCACGAATTTCCGCTAATTTTTTCCTGTATTTATGATGTTTTGCTCTCATTTTTGTCATTTCGACGAAGGAGAAATCTCCGCAAGTAGCTCCATAATCTATAGCCAATCTTTGTAGAGTTTCTCGCGGAGATTTCTCCTTCGTCGAAATGACAAACTTTGCGTTTTACCGACTTGGCGATAAAAATTCGAGAAGTTATCTGCAGTATTGCACAAAAGAATTTAATTAGAGAAATTCGTGAATTCGTGGCAGAAAAACTTCGCGCCCTAGCGTCTTCGTGGCATAAACCCAAGCCAACGTTTCAGTATCAAAATATGTCGTTTGGGTAAATTTCTTCCATAAAAAAGCGGTTTTACGCTGTTATTTTGCTGCCAAATTTGAGGTAATTCATTTAAAAATGAAAAGTAAAATGACAAAACAGTATTTTAAAAATAATAACGCAATTGGCAGGATTGCAATTTTATTGATAATGATCTCCCTTTCTTCATGTGGAAAAAGTGGAGATGCACAGATGGCTCCTCCAAAGCCAGAAGTAGACTTTCTTCAGACCAATTCGGCAACTGGAGAAGTAGAAAAAAAATATCCAGGAACAGTTGAAGGTTCTGTGAACGTCGATATAAAAGCTCAAGTATCAGGTTATCTTGAAGCTATTTATGTTAAAGAAGGAGACTATGTAATCAAAGGACAATCTCTTTTTAAAATTAAAGGCGATGTGTATGCTGAACAAGTAAACAACAGCCGTGCAGCTTATAAAAGCGCTTTGGCCAATCAGGCAAATGCGAAATTGGAAGTAGAAAAAATCAAACCTTTAGTTGAAGGAAAAGTTTTCTCAGACATGCAGTTAAAAACAGCGCAAGCCAATTATGAAGCTGCAACTGCACAAGTAGCACAAGCAAAAGCCGCTTTAGGATCATCTCAGTTAAATGCCGATTTCTCTTTGATTAAAGCTCCTGTAAGTGGCTATATTAGTCGTATTCCAAACCGTATCGGAAATTTAGTTACACCAAACGATGCCGTTCCATTAACAACACTTTCGGAGATTAATAGCGTATTTGTATATTTTTCTTTGACAGAAGCAGATTATTTGGCTTTTTCAAAAGATGCAAAAAACAATCAGACCGTAAGTTTAATTATGGCCGATGACAGCGAGTACGATCAAAAAGGAAAACTGGAAGTTGCCAGCGGAAACATCGATCGTGCAACAGGAACAATTGCTTTAAAAGCCATTTTTCCAAATCCGAAGAAAATATTGCGTTCAGGAGGTTCTGCAAGAATTGTCTTGAACAAAAGTTTGTCATCAGTAATAACAGTTCCGATGGCGAGCGTAAAAGATATTCAGGATAAATTTTTTGTTTTTGTTTTAAAAGAAGGCAATAAAGTAGCCATGGTTCCAATTGAAATCGCAGGAAGTGCCGGATCAGATTATTTCGTGAAATCTGGATTGAAATCTGGAGATAAAGTAGCGCTGAATAATATCGACATGCTTTACGATAAAATGGAAGTTGTTCCAAAAATCGCCACTGCAAATACAAGCAGTAAATAATTTTTCATTCAATAAAATAACATTTCCATGTTAAAGAAAATAATAGACAGGCCAGTATTGGCCACAGTTATCTCTATTGTACTGGTTATACTGGGGATTATAGGTCTTACCCGATTATCGGTAACAAGATTCCCAGATATTTCGCCGCCAACGGTAATGGTAAGCGGTTCGTATCCGGGAGGAAATAGCGAAACCGTTATTCGTTCGGTAGTAACACCTTTAGAAGAGCAGATTAACGGAGTTGAAAATATGCAGTACATCAAATCTACTGCTAGTAATGACGGATCTTTTTCGATCAGTGTCATTTTCAAACAAGGTGTAGATCCTGATCAAGCTGCGGTAAACGTGCAGAACAGAGTACAGCAAGCAACGCCAAAACTGCCTCAAGAAGTTATCCGAATGGGACTTACGACTTCTAAACAGCAAAACAGTATGATTGTTATTTTCAACTTATATACAGATGATAATAGCAAATACGACGAGCTGTTTCTGCAGAATTACGCGAATATCAACTTAGTGCCTCAAATGAAACGTGTTCCAGGAGTAGGGCAGGTTCAGATTTTCGGGGTGAAAGATTATTCGATGAGGATTTGGCTAGATCCTCGTAAAATGGCAAATGCAGGTTTGGTTCCGTCAGATGTAACTCAAGCTATTGCAGAACAGAGTTTAGAATCGGCTCCCGGAAAACTGGGCGAAGAATCTTCTGCAGCTTTAGAATATGTAATTCGTTACAAAGGTAAAAAGAACAAGCCAGAGCAGTATGAAAATATTGTGGTTAAGAATAATGGAAGCAATGTCTTAAGATTAAAAGATGTTGCACGAGTTGAATTTGGTTCTATTTCGTATAGCGGTGATAATAAATCGAACAGTAAAAATGCTGTTACGATGGCGATTTTACAAACTTCGGGCTCAAATGCAAACGACATTGAAATCGGAATCAACAAAGAAGTAGAACGATTATCTAAATCTTTCCCTCCGGGTATCAAATACGTAAACGTAATGAGTACCAAAGAGAGATTGGATGAAGCAACGGGACAAGTAAAATCGACTTTGATTGAAGCTTTTATTCTGGTATTTATCGTCGTATTTATTTTCCTTCAGGACATTCGCTCGACGATTATTCCAGCAATTGCGGTTCCAGTTGCGATTGTGGGGACGTTTTTCTTTCTGCTTGTTTTCGGATTTACAATTAACATTCTAACGCTTTTTGCTTTAGTTCTCGCGATCGGAATTGTGGTCGATGATGCCATTGTAGTTGTCGAAGCCGTGCATAGTAAAATGGAAGAAGACGAAGGAATTTCGGCCAAAGAAGCAACACACGGTGCAATGGCAGAAATTACAGGAGCCGTTATTTCGATCACTTTGGTCATGTCGGCGGTATTTATCCCAATTGGATTTATGACAGGATCTTCTGGAATTTTCTATAAACAATTTGCTTATACGTTGGCGATTGCGATTATCATTTCGGCTGTAAATGCCTTGACGTTAACGCCTGCATTATGTGCACTTTTGCTAAAAAATCACGGACATAAACATGGTGATCATGAACATAAAACGAGTTTTAAAGACCGTTTTTTCGTTGGATTTAATAGTGGTTTCAACAATTTAACGGGAAGATACATTAAAGGTGTTCGTTTCTTAATTGGCAGAAAATGGCTTGCAGCAGGATTAGTTGCCGGAATTACTGCCATTGCGGTTTATACGATGATGTCTACGCCAAAAAGTTTTGTACCTCTTGAAGATGATGGTTTTATGGTGTACAGTTTATCAATGCCACCAGGAACAGCTTTGGATCGTACAACGGCCGTAATTCAGAAATTAGAAAAAGAATTGGCTCCAATAGAAGCAATTGATGTAAACACAAGTATTACAGGATTCAATATTTTGAGTAATAGTGCCAGCCCTGCTTACGGATTAGGTTTTATCAAATTGAAGCCTAAAAAAGATAGGGGAGAAGTTAAGGATATTGAAGAAATCATGAATATCGTAAGCGGAAAATTAGCTAAAATTAAAGAAGGCCAAATTATGGTTTTCAGAATGCCTCCTGTTGAAGGATTTGGTGTAACGAGCGGTGCCGAAATTGTGTTGCAGGACAGAATGGCGAGAAGTCCAGAAACTTTAAAGGCGATGTCTGATAAAGTAATCGGACAGATTATGCAACAGCCTGGAGTGCAATATGCCTACACAACTTTTAGAGCCGATTATCCGCAATTGGAATTGGAAGTTGACGAAGATAAAGCACGCCAAATGGGTGTAAATATCAAAGAACTTTTAGGGAATATTCAGACGTATTTTGCAGGAGATCAATCAGCTGACTTTTCGAGATTTGGTAAATTTTACCGCGTGAATGTAAAAGCCGATGGCATTTTTAGAATGGATGAAGATGCTTTTAATGAGATTTTTGTGAGAAATGCCGATATGCAAATGGTTCCTGTAAAATCTATAGTGAAATTCCACAAAGTGTACGGACCAGAATCCGTAAACCGTTACAACCTTTATAATTCGGTAAATATTACAGCGATGGCTTTGCCTGGTTATAGTAACGGACAAATTATGGAGAATCTGGAACAAGTTTTAGATAAACTGCCTTCTGATTACACTTACGAATGGACAGGTTTAAGTTTGGAAGAAAAAGCAGGAGGAAGCCAGACTGTTGCCATCTTCGGATTATGTCTATTGTTTGTATTCTTCTTATTGGCAGCGCAGTACGAAAGTTATTTATTGCCACTTGCTGTATTGCTTTCTATTCCGACTGGAATTTTAGGGGCTTTCGCTGGAATTAAAGCAGTTGGTTTAGATAATAATATTTACGTTCAGGTCGGATTAATTATGCTTGTTGGACTTTTGGCGAAAAATGCCATTTTGATCGTGGAGTTTGCCTTACAAAGACGTCTTGCTGGATTAACGATAATCGACGCAGTAATTGAAGGAGCAAGATCAAGGTTAAGACCAATTATCATGACTTCGCTGGCATTTATTGTGGGTATGATTCCGTTGATGTTTGCTTCTGGAGGAACTGCAGTCGGAAACCGATCTATCAGTGTAAGTGCGGCAGTCGGAATGTTTAGCGGTGTTGTTTTGGGAATTTTTGTGATTCCGTTGCTTTTCATTGTATTCCAATATTTACAGGAAAAAGTATCAAGAAAGAAAATCGCGACTCAAGTTCAAACGATAAAAGAATAAGAATGAAAATAGTATATAAAATAGGGTTTGTTTTGCTTACAGGTGCGATTATGACATCGTGTGTGGTAGGAAAAGAATACTCCCGTACAGAATTAAATGCTCCAGAAAAGTTCCGCGAAGAAATCACGGTAACTGGAGACACGGTTTTGCTTCCGTGGAAAAGCTATTATAAAGATCCTTTACTGGTTGCTTTGATTGAAAAAGCTTTAGTAAAAAACAATGAAGTTATCATTGCCATGAAAAGCATGGAACAGCTCGACCTCAGTTATAAACAAGCCAAATTATCGTTATTACCCACACTAGATTTCGATGCTGGAGCGAGCCGTTCTTATCCTTCTAAAAATTCTCTAAACGGATCTTTGAGCCAGCAGTTTATTGGTAAAGATTACATGGACGATTACAGCGCTAATCTTCGTCTTTCGTGGGAAGTAGATATTTGGGGAAAAGCAGCCATGCAGAAAAGAGATGCAAAAGCAGCTTATTTTGCTCAAAAAGAGAATATTTCGGCATTAAAAACTCGAATTATTGTTCAGGTTGCGCAGTCTTACTATAATTTGTTAGGTTTAGATGAACAGCTTAAAATTGCAGAGAAAAACATCGAATTGAGCACCAATACTTTGGACATGATGAAATTGCAATATGCATCGGGTTCAATAAGTTCTTTGGCAGTAAATCAGACCGAAGCTCAGAAGAAAACGGCCGAATTGTTAGTGCCTTTAGCGAAAGCGAATATTGCGGTTCAAGAAAATGCATTGCAGATTTTATGTGGAGAATATCCAGATAAGATTGAAAGAGCAGGAAATATTGATGCGGCTGAAGTTTCGGTAATCTTCCCAACAGGAATTCCAGCTTCACTTTTAAGCAGAAGACCAGACGTAAAAGCCAGCGAATATGCGGTTATGTCTGCCAATGCTAAAACTGGATTGGCCAAAGCGACAATGTATCCGACTTTAAGTTTGAATCCGTCAATTGGGGTTAATTCTTTTGAATTTGAAAACTGGTTCGATTTTCCAGGTTCAATCACCAAAACTATTGCGGCCAATTTAGCACAGCCAATTTTTAGAAAAAAAGCGTTGCGAACTGCTTATGAAGTGGCGGTTTTAGAACAAGAAAAAGCAGTTGTGCAATTCAAACAGTCTTTTATCACGGCAGTTGGCGAAGTAAACGATGCGATGTCTAGAATGAAATATGCAGATGAGCGTATCGTTCTAGCAAAAGATAAAGCTGAATCGTTAGACAAAGCAACTTCTGATGCTTCTTTGCTTTACAAAAGTGGAATGGCCAATTATCTTGAAGTAATAGCAGCTCAAAACAGTTCGCTCCAAAACGAATTGGATTTGGTAACAATAAAACTCGAAAAGCTGAATGCAGCAATTAACCTGTACCGTGCTTTAGGAGGCGGAGTAGAGTAACACTTAATTTTTGATGGTTCACCATTTCTGTAAGCAATTATAGAGGTGGTGAATTTCTTTTTGAATTGAATTAAAAAAGAATAGCGCAACGTAATCTGTGCTTTCGGGTTTCAGGGCAAACAAAAAAGCCATCCTAAATAAGGATAGCTTTTTCAAAATAGTTATGTGTTTCGGGATCAAACCCAGTTTAGCTTTTCAATTAATTAATTTTAACCAAATGAGCTTCAATAGCAGCTCTTTGTGGCTCGTATTGAGCTGGAAGTTTTAAGTTTTGACCTAATTCTTCTAAGCTTTCGTCTACAGTAAATCCAGGATTATCAGTTGCAATTTCGAATAAAACTCCTCCTGGCTCTCTGAAATATAGAGAGTGGAAATACTGTCTGTCGATTTGTGGTGTAATAGACAATCCGTAATCTTCAATTTTTTCTCTGAATTTCATCAAAATTTCGTCATTTGGAACACGGAATGCTACGTGATGAACAGTTCCGTTTGCGTTTAAGCCGCGTTTTTCTTCTGGTAATTCTACCAAGTCAACAATTGCAGCATTTTCTACAGCATCTGTTGCGTAACGGTAACGGTTTACTTCCTGATCGATTAATTTGTAACCGAATATGTCTGTTAAGATGGCAGCGGTTGCTTTGATGCTGTTTAAAGTCAATGTAATGTTATGAAACCCTTTTGTAGCTACATCTGCTTTTACTTCGTCAGTTTCCCAAGCTTTTCTGTTATCGTCTGTTTTAGATTCGATTAACTCTAATTTTAATCCGTCTGGATCTAAGAAAGTCAAATATTTTTCTCCAAACTTTTCAGCTGGTTTATTGTAAATTACATTGTATTTTTCAAAACGTTTCTGCCAGAAATCCAAGCTTCCTTTTGGAACAGAATAACCAATTTCAGTAGCCATTCCAGAACCTTTTCTTCCTTGTTGGATTCCTTCTCCCCAAGGGAAAAAAGTTAGAATTGTTCCAGCGCTTCCCACTTCGTCACCAAAGTAAAAATGGTATGTTCCAGGATCGTCAAAGTTTACTGTTTTTTTGATAAATCTTAATCCTAAAACTTTTGAATAAAAGTCAAAATTACGTTTAGCGTCACCTGCGATTGCAGTAATATGGTGTAAGCCTAATATTTTATTTTCCATGGTATTTGTTATATTAAATTGTTATTGATTTTTCTTTTACAAATTTACGTCCGTTATGCTTCTGCATCGATTAACCTAGATTAAGAAATGAAAAATGGCACGTTTTAGAAATTTTCAAAGAATAACCAAATCCTATTCCATTTGATTAAACGCTTTATTTTCAGGGTTTTTAAGAAAGGTCTAATTTGGTATTACACGATATATCGAGACTTTACTGATATGAAATGGCATATTTAGAGAATCACAAGAATATTTTTCTCACAGATTTAAACTGATTCAAGCCGATTAAATATTTAATCTTTCTTAAACACATAGAAACATAGTTTTTTTTGGGATGTATAAAAGGCGTTTCACTTATATAAATACACATAGAGTCTTGCGCTTACTTTTGATTTTTTTTCACGCAGATTTAAATAGATTTAAGCAGATTGAAATTTATTATTGATTTAATTTTAGAAAAAACTTTGCGACTCTTTGTGAGATTCCTTTTTAGTATTTGCAAAAAAAAACTTTGTGCCTTAGCGCCTTCGTGGCAAAAAAAAAATCCTTTTAATCTGTGACACTTTTTTAAATTACAATTTTATAAATATTGATTTTCGCAGCTTTGGCTCGATATTTTTAGTTTTGTGGCCTTTTCCGGTAGTATCTTCTACCAATAAAATTGAACCGGTCGGGAATGTTCTTTTTTCTCCCAGGGAAGTTTCGATTTCTACGCCACCTTCCAGTAAAACAATATACTGGCGGTCTGGCGCATTATGAAAATCGTAATCGTAAGACGGACTTACTTCTCTGAAAACAATAGATTTGACAGGCTCATCATCAGATAAAAATCCGATATCGCCATTGTTTTTCAACGGAACTTGAAAGTCTTCAAAATGACTTTCTCCGTTAGCATCGCTGTAAACACGAGTTATGGTAATCATTATTTTTTATTAAAAATCAATGCATTTGCACAATCTACTTCATCCTGACTGATGGTGTGTCCCATATTTGGATAGATTTTTTTAGTAACGTCAGCACCCATTTTTTCCATAAGTGCTTCGGTATCATTCACTCTTTCTACAGGAACGTGAAAATCAGGATCGCTTGTTCCAATAAAAACGGGCGTATTTTCAAAGTTTCCAGAATAATGATTTTCATACACCTTATCACCAATTAATCCGCCTGTAAAAGCTACGATTCCGCCATACTTTGCAGCATTTCGAGTTGTAAATTCCAAAGCAAGGCAAGCACCTTGAGAAAAACCTAAGAAATAAATATTTTCTTTTTCAATTCCGTTTTGCTGAATAGCAACAACAACCTGATGAATTGCATCCAAAGATTTTGAAAATGAAGGTTCATTTTCGTTTAGCGGAGCCAAAAACGAATACGGATACCAAGTTCTGTTTTCTGCCTGAGGAGCAACCAGTGCAAAATCTTCAACTTTAAGATGTTTGGCGATCGAAAGAATATCATGCGCACTCGCACCGCGACCGTGAATCATGATTAGGGCTTTTTTGGCTTCATTTAAAGGAACACCGCCTGTTAATATATCTGTATTCATAATAAATTTTTAATTTTTTTAAATCTGCAACTGTCTTTTTAAACACATAGAAACATCGTTTTTGTTACGATCAAAAGGCGTTTCACTTAGTTTAAAAAAACACAGATCTATGTGTGAGAAACTAGTTTCTTTCTTTATTCTTTTCCAAAATCAAGAAAAATCTATGTTTCTATGTGTTTAATATTTATAGACTAAAGAGCTTAAGATTTCTTCCAAATATCTTCGTATTCATCTGGATGTCTTTTGAATTGAGCGTGCACATAAGGACAAAGCGGCAAAACCTTCAAATTGTTGGCGCGAACATACGATACCATTTCTTCTAAAAGTTTCTTTGCATAACCTTTTCCTTCTGCTTCCGGTTCAACTCCAGTGTGATAAACCGTCAATAGATCAGGTTTGATACTTACCGTCATTTCTCCCAGTTTTTTACCGTCAACATATAGATTGAAAGCACCATGTTTTTTTTCGTCTAATTCTAATTTTATTGTTTCCATATTATTGGGTTGTATTTTTATTTTATACCTAATATCCGTCATTTCTTTTTTAGGAAAAAGAGAGAAAACCATTCTTTAAAGATAGTATATTATTAGTAAACTGCAATTCAAAAAAGCTTGTTTACTGGCTGTCTCGATGGTACAAATAGCAAATAATCATAGCAATTCCTGGCAGAATTAAAGTCCCTAATCCGAAAAACTTTCCTGCAACAGCTCCAAGAAAACATCCTACAAGAAATCCGATTATAGTAACTAATTGCTTTTTAAAACTTAATAAAACTTCAGCGTCTTTAAATCCGTTTTTTAATAAATTTCCTAAATCAAGAGAGGCTTGAGTTACGTTTCCTGTCATCATAGTTGTCGGGCCGTGTGTTTCTTTGGCGTAAAGCTTTCCAAAAGCATTCTGTAGTCCCATTGCAAATACAGTCGTCATGGCAACCGTGTACATCGTCCATTCTTCGAAATTTTGCAGGTAACCAAAAACATACGATGCAATGCCGCTTAAAACCAACATTATTCCTTCCCAAAATAAGATAGTGTAGCGATTAGTGGCTTTTAAGGCAATTCTTCCTCCAGTAATTACCGCAATAATAAAAATAGGGAAAGTAAGCAGTTTTATCCACGCATGAAGATCTGAGCCTTTGATAATCTGGTAAGCAAATACGATAAAGTTGCCTGTAACGTGCGCCGAAAATATCGAATCGGCGGCGACAAAGGTTACGGTATCGCAATACCCTGCTATGATTGTTAAAAGCAGGGTTACGTACCAGATATTGTTTTGTTTTACTTCCATAATTTCTTTTTAGTTTAAATGAGCGCGAAGCATCCACGTCATTTTTTCATGATTTTCTACAAGACCTGTAATAAAATCGCTTGTTCCTGCATCTTGCAGATCGTTAGCAATAAGATTGATGTTTTCTCGCAGATAAATAATAATGCTTTCGTGATCTAAAAGTAATTCTTTAATAAAACCATTGCTGTCATTTTTCTCTTGTAATTCTTCAGTAAGATGTGTTAAAGCTAAGAAATCTTTTAAAGTAGCAGGAGTATAATGTCCTAAAGAACGGATTCTTTCTGCTACAGTATCAACAATTTCGTCAATTGCATCATATTGTTGTTCAAAGAAAATATGCTTGTTATAAAAATCTGGACCTTCAACGTTCCAGTGTGCTCTTTTTGTTTTGGTGTAAAGTATAAATTCGTCTGCAAGAACTTTAGTTAAAATCTCTACGATTTTTGAGATGTTTTCTTGTTTGATTCCGATGTTTGCTTTCATTTTAAATTGGATTTAATAAGTTATGAGTTATGAGTTATGGAGGAATCTAAATGAATAAACACATAGAAACATAGGTTTTTCTTGATTTTGAAAAAGAATAAAGAAAGAAACTAGTTTCTAACACATAGATTTATTAACGCTTTGTGAGAACTTTGTCAAAGTTTTAAACTTTGACAAAGTTTGTAATGGAAAATATCCGCCTAATCTGCTCAATCTGCGAGAGAATAAAAATATGCTATGTGTATTAATGCAAAGAGAAACGCCTTTTACTCAATCCCAAAAAGCTATGTTTCTATGTCTTAAAAATATTTGTGTTTAAATTAATTGTTTAATAATGTTACTAAATAATGATCTAGTGAATATGTTCCTGCACCAAGAGCAAGAAGCAGTAATAAAGATAAAGTGTACATGTATGGTACATCGCGCACTTCGAGCGAATCGTTTTTGTGAACCACAAAATAGCCAATTGCCGTTACGCCAATTGTGGGCAAGACAGCGAGCCTTGTTCCAAGTCCGAGAATAATGAAAAACGGAATTACAGTATCTGAAAACGTTGCTACTAAACCGTTTAGTTTTTCTGGCAAATGCAACGGATTTGGAACATGTTCTTTTTGTCCGTTTTCAACTCTGAATTTCTTCATTCCGTGTACTCTAAATAATTCAACAGCAAGCAGAACTCTAAAAGCTAAAAGCGCTGCATTGTTGAATGAGGTTCCTAAGTCGGAGTACAATATTTGTTTTATAAATTCGATCATTTCTTTAAAATTTAAAAAGCAAAACAAGAACAGCCTAAAGCTCCCCAGAATGCATTATAATTATTAACTGGAACATTGCTCAATCGAGCCGCATCGTGATTGTGTAAATGAACGTCGCAACTTCCGCTGCAGCTATGAATCTGCGATGTTATTTTTGGTTTTGCATCGGCTTTTGCATTTTTTTCAATTGCACTCTGCAGACCGCTTCTCACAGGATATCCGTTGTAAATATTTGTTGGTGACCAATCTGGCAAAATCGGAATATGAGGCGGGGAGAAAGAAGAAAAATCTCCGTTTGCATACACAATTTTTCCGTCTACAATAGTCAAATCGGCTTCGATTTTTTTAATGTCTTCGTCGTCAATTGTAAAATAATCTCGGTCTAAAACCACTAAATCGGCAAACATGCCTACTTTGACATCTCCTTTTTTAGTTTGTTCTTGCGAAAACCAAGCGCTTCCTCTGGTATACAATTCCAAAGCAGTTTGTCTATTCAATCTGGTTTCGTTGTACAATTGCAATCCTCCGACAGTTTTACCAACGGTCATCCAATACATTGAAACCCACGGATTGTAACTGCTAACGCGCGTTGCATCTGAACCCGCACCGACAGGAACTTCCATTTCGATCATTTTCTTAATTGGCGGTGTATTTTCAGCGGCTTTCGTACCGTAGCGATCTGTGAAATATTCCCCTTGATACGCCATTCTGCTTTGTACAGCAATTCCGCCACCTAAAGCTTTTACACGTTCGATGTTTCTTTCGTCAATCGTTTCAGCGTGGTCAAATATCCAAGGAAGTCCGTTAAAAGGAATGTCTTGATTTATCTTTTCAAAAACATTCAAAAATCGCGTAATACTTTCGTTATAAGTCGCATGCAGTCTAAATGGCCAACGGTTTTCTACCAGAAGACGAACCACTTTTTCTAAATCGGCTTCCATATTTTCTGGAAGATCTGGTCTTGGCTGCAGAAAATCTTCAAAATCAGCGGCAGAGAAAACCAGCATTTCACCAGCGCCATTGTGGCGGTACATATCATTTCCTTGATATAATTTTACCGTATCAATCCAATCTGAAAAATCTTCAAATTCGTGTTTTGGCTTTTGTGTGAAAAGATTGTACGCAATTCTAACCGTTAATTGATTTTTCTCATTCAATTCATTAACCACTTTATAATCGTCTGGAAAATTCTGAAATCCGCCACCAGCATCAATGACACTTGTGATTCCGAAACGATTCAGTTCTTTCATAAAATGACGCGTTGAATTGATCTGATGCTCATAAGAAAGAGTAGGACCTTTAGCCAAAGTAGAATATAAAATCATCGCATTTGGCGTTGCAATAATAAGTCCTGTTGGTTCTCCGTTTGAATCGCGCTCTATTTGTCCACCCGGAGGCGCAGGAGTATTTTTGTTGTAACCAACAGCTCTCAGCGCAGCTCTGTTCATAATGGCTCTATCGTATAAGTGCAGAATAAAAACAGGAGTATCTGGCGCAATAGCATTGATTTCTTCTAAAGTTGGCATTCTGCGTTCGGCAAACTGAAATTCCGACCAACCGCCAACCACACGAACCCATTGCGGATTTGGCGTGCGGTCTACCTGCTCTTTCAGCATTCGAAGCGCATCGGCTAGGGAAGGAACTCCGTCCCAACGCAATTCTAAATTATAATTTAATCCGCCACGGATAAGGTGAATATGTGAATCGTTTATTCCAGGAACAGCTCTTTTATTCTGAAGGTCGATTATTTTGGTTTCCTCAGAAGCAAACTGCATAATATCGCTGTCGTTTCCAACTCCGATAAATTTTCCATCTTTAATGGCTACTGCTGTAACGTCTGGCGTTTCTGGATTGAAACTATGAATTTTTCCGTTGAATAAAATTAAATCTGCTTTCATAATTCGATTATTTAGAGTTGAGCCTCGGATAGGTATATAGGTTTAAATGAACTCTTTTAGATTAGTGTTTCAACATAGTGTGTGCATATTGGATGCCTATTCCGTAAGAACCTCCATATTTTTTCATTAAAGAAGTTACAGGGCCATAAGTAGCTTCGCGTGCCCAGTCTCTTTGAAGTTCTAATAAATATTGGATAGAAGTTACAGGAATTGCACCAGCTTGCACCATTCTCTGTACAGCACGTTCGTGAGCTTCTTTGCTTACGTCACCACAGGCATCTGTAATAATGTAAACTTCGTAACCTTCCTCAATAGCCGATAATGCTGGTCCAACTATGCAAACGCTTGTCCATAATCCGGCAAGAACAATTTTCTTTTTATTTTTTGCTACAATAGCTTTATAGGCATTTTCGTCTTCCCAAGTATTCATTGTAGTTCTGTCAATATATCCAGAATTAGCAATTGGATAAAATTCTTCAACTTCAGGAAAAACAGGGCCAGAGAAGCTTTCTTCTGCGACTGTAGTTACAACTGTTGCCACATTAAAGATTTTTGATGCTCCAGAAACGATAGCTACATTTGTACGTAATTCGCTTACTGGAATATTGTGTGTTGCGAAAGCCATTTGCCCTTCAAAATCGATTAGTACTAAGGCGTGATTATCTGGTGTCAATAAGTTAGATGATGGTTTCATGATGTTTATTTTTTAGAGTTACAATTAGTTATAGAGTATTTAGATTCCGAGAGAACTAGCGATATATCGTTATTTTGTTGAGATACGCTATTATTTTAATATTAATGAGTAGAAAGCTTTTTAATCATTTCGGCAGAAGTAGAGTCTGCATAAATTCCAAAAGCACTGGTTAGGACACCTTTTACATTGTAGATGTCAGAGGTTATGCCGTATACGATATCTTCATCGCCAGGATCGGTATCGCCTTCAAAACGAAATAAATATTCGATTTTGAATTCTTCTGGAGACATTCTAATAGTGTTGGTATTGCATCGAAGACAATCTGTATCAAGATTGAAGTTTTCTGTAAAACCTTGTAAATTCAACCATTGTAAGGCTTCTGTAACGGTTTCAAAATAGGGTTGTTGTAATGCACTCATGATTTTGGGAGGTTAAACTGCCTGCAAAGAATTTTGCAGACAGTTGTATTTTTGGAGTTATTTTATAAAAGCTAAAATATCATTATTGATAGTCTCAGCTTCAGTAGTAGGCATGCCGTGAGGGAATCCTGGGTAAGAAATCAGTTTTCCGTTTTTTAGCAGCTTAGCTGATTTTGGCGCTTGATGATAAGGAACAATCTGGTCATCTTCTCCGTGCAATACAAGAACAGGAATATCCAAACTCTTAAGATCTTCTGTAAAATCGGTCTCAGAGAAAGCTTTAATTCCTTCATAATGAGATAATACAGAACCCATCATTCCTTGGCGCCACCAATTTTGCTTAATTCCTTCTTGAACGGTTTGGCCTTCGCGATTCCATCCATAAAAAGGAATAGGAAAATCATAAAAATATTGTGATCTGGTAAAACCTGTTCCTTTTCTGATTTCATCAAAAACAGATAAAGGCACGCCTTCTGGATTAGATTCGCTTTGAATCATAATTGGCGGTACTGCGCTAATGATTACTGCTTTTGCGATACGTCCTTTTCCGTATTTTGCTGCATAACGAATTACTTCACCGCCTCCTGTTGAGTGACCAACGTGAATGGCATCTTTTAAGTCAAGAGCCTCAACTAATTGAGCAATGTCTGATGCGTAAGTTTCCATGTTATTTCCTACAGAAGTCTGGCTTGAACGTCCGTGACCGCGGCGGTCGTGTGCAATAACTCTGTATCCTTTTTGAACAAAAAACATCATTTGTGCGTCCCAATCATCGCTTGATAAAGGCCATCCATGATGAAAAACAATTGGTTGTCCTGTTCCCCAATCTTTGTAATAAATTTCTGTTCCGTCTTTTACTGTAAATGTGCTCATGGTTTTTGATTTTAAGATTAATATTTGTTTATATTTTTAATTTAAATTGATTTATAGGTTTAAAATTTAAACTTACAAGTGGTATTTTATTTTGTTTTGTTATGATTACACTGCAAATATATTACAGAGTGAAAGTTCTACTGGTTAATCTAGATTAAGAAGTGAAATTTTTTATGTTTAGTACGTGGTGGGGCATGCAGAAAGAAGGATGTTGGATTAATTTTCATATTTCACATTTTTGTATTTATAAATGATGCCAGATTTTAGCCAATTAGCGTGCCTCATTTGCAAAGCCTTTATTTTAAAGCGATTAGTAAGAAAACAGGATTTTCTATTTGCGATATTTCGTTAATTCATGAAGACTTCGCTTTTTTACGAATGCAATTGGATATTTCTTATCCAATAAAAAATGTTGAATTATTAAAATAAATAAAGAATAGTGTGTATTTTTGCCAGCAACTATTGGACAAGCAATTGAAAAGGGTAATCATCATAGCGCTTTCTATTTTAATTCTGTCGCCATCTTTTGGCAGCTTGTTCGTCTATGCTTCTTTTAAAATCAATCAGAAAGAAATCGCAAAAACCATATGTGTGCAGCGTAAGCAAGCCTTTAACAGCTGTAATGGCCGATGTGAACTTCAAAAAAGCATTAAAAAATACTCAGATAACGAACGAAAAATGCAAGACAGTCTAAAAGATAAATTAGAGCTTGTATACGTTCAAAATACTGCTGAAATCAATTTTAGCTTAATTCCAGTTATCGAATCAAAAGAAAATACTTCAATTTTATTTGAAAAGAAACCTATCGGGGCTTCTAATCTTACTTTTCATCCTCCGCTCTATATAGTGTAGGTCATTTTTAGTTTTTAAATTCCCACTTCCAAATTCAAAATTTGGATTGGTTTCGTATAATTTGTTTTTTCTTTCTAAAACTGATTCCGATCTTCTTTTGTAATTGAAAAGAAAAACTCTTTTTTCATTTACTATTTCATTCTTTTGGCGCATTCACAGCATTTTGATTCTCTTTTTGGTATTCAAAAAATTATATCAAAAAGGCTGAATTTTAAACTTTTTCTATAACATCATCAAATGAAAACTTTTAATTTTTGGATAATCGCACTATTGTTAGCGATTACTTCCTGTACAATTGATAAAACAGATTACGAAGCTGAAACCGGTTCTGAAGTTCCTGAAAGCTACGAATTTAAAGAAGCAACTTCGTTTACTAGCGGTAACTATAAAATAAGTATAGACGCCTTAAACGGAATATTTTATAAAGGATATAATGAGCTTCATTTAAAAATTATTAATACGCAAAACAATCAGGAGCTGACTTCTTCTGATGTAACTTTTCTTCCTATTTTGAGTAACGCCGACGGAAGCAAAAGTTCTTGTCCTCATGAATACAATGTTGCTTATGATGCAGCTAACAAATATTACAGCGCATATTCTGTTTTTACTGGCGAAAGCTCAACTACGGCTAGTTGGAAATTGTACATCAGTTTTACGGCTGATAACCAAAAATATGAGATTAATAAAGATGTTTCTGTAGCACAACAAACCAATAAGAATCTTAACATGACGGCTTTTGCAGGAAATGATGGAGAGCAATATGTAATCGCTTTAGTTTCTCCTCAAAAGCCAACAGTTTCAGAAAATCCGCTTGTGGCTGGAGTTTACAAATACAATAAACCGACAACGCCTGCGGGAACTTTTCCAGATCCAACTCAATTTTCGTATTCAAAAGTTGTGGGTTATACTTTAAAGTTAGATCCTAGAATGCCTGAACCTTCTATGGGAAATCATTCTTCGCCAAATAATAAGGATTTGGTGCAGGAAAACGATGGTTTATATCATGGTGTGGTTAATTATACGATGACAGGTAATTGGACATTGAATTTAATTATGATGAATCAAAACGGATTGATCGTAAAAGGGACTATTGTTCCAACGGATCATACGCCCGGAGTAGAAGGCGTGAAAAGTGAACTCTATATTGATACTTTATTCTAATAACATGAAATATATTATAATGCTGCTTTTTTTGGGAATGTCTGTAATGGCTCAAAATCAGCATGCACATCACGACAGCATCAAAAACTTAGAAGAAGTAACAGTAAAAAATGCGACGAAAAAGAAAATTGAAACCGAGATGAAAATGGCTGTTTCTGTTGATGAATTTTTGTCATCATCAGAAAATATCAGTTTTATTAAACGAGGAGCTTATGCGTGGGAACCGTTATTAAACAATATGAGCACAGAACGTTCTACGGTTACGATTGACGGAATGCACGTGTTTGGTGCTTGTACCGACAAAATGGACCCAATTACGTCTTATGTAGAAAGCAACAATCTTTCAGCAATCGATATTAAATCGGGACAGGAGGGAAGTCTTCACGGATCAACCATTGCGGGAAGCATCGATTTAAAAAGAAAAAGTACGCCGTTTGGTCTTCAAAAAAAATGGAATGGAGCGTATCAGACAGGATTTGAGTTTAATAATAAGCAGTTTTTCAATTTAGGAAATATCTCTTATTCGGGAACTAAATTTGTTGCGGACGGAAGCATTTCATACCGAACTGCAGATAATTATTATGACGGAAATAATGATGAAGTAAAGCATTCGCAATACAATAAATTCAATACTTCATTAGGATTGGCATATAAAACCAGCGATTTATCTTCTTTACGATTAGATGCGATTTTTGATGTGGCAAAAGATGTAGGTTATCCTGCTTTGCCAATGGATTTATGGCTTTCACGTGCGCTGATTACGTCAGCTTCTTATAAAAAATTGTTTGAAGAAGGATTGGTTAGAGTGGTGGATACAAAAGTATATTTTAATGCAATCGAGCATTATATGGATGATACCACACGTCCTGAAAATCTGGTTCACATGGATATGCCGGGTTGGAGCACGACTTACGGATTGGTTTCTAAAGCCAATTTGAAAAGAAATAACTATTCGTCAGAAATTCAGTTGAATGCCTACGATAATTTGTCCATTGCAGAAATGCGCATGTATCCGCAAGATCGAAGCGAGAGAACGATGTTTGCGTATAGCTGGCCTTGGGTAACGACACGTTTTGCAGGACTTTCCATGAATAATTCTTGGGAACTTTCAGAGAAAAGCACGGTGATTTTAGGAGGTTCTTTGGGAGTAAATTACAATTATTCTAAATATATAGAGTTCAACTGGATTTTTCATCCTGGAGCGCCTCAGGAAAAAACGAGATTTCTACCAAGTTTAAATGCCAGTTATCAGTTAAATATAGATCAATTTAATTTTTCTGTTGGAACGGGTTATGGACATAGAGCGCCATCTGTTTCTGAAGGCTACGGTTATTACATTTACAATAGTTTTGACCGTTATGATTATATCGGAGATCCGAATTTGAAAAATGAAATTTCGTATGAAGGAAATGCAAGCGCAGGTTTTAAAAACGAAAGATTAAGCATTCAGGGAAAAATCAACTATTTCTACATTGATAATTATATTATTGGTAAAATCTTGAGCTTAGGAAGTCCAATGAATTATCAGTCAGTTGGAGTAAAAGGCTATACTTCTTTAGATTATGCGACACTTTTGAATATGTCTGCGAATGTGAATTATGATATTTTGGAACATCTGCACTGGAAAGGAACGTTGACTTATGCTCGCGGAATGGATAATAAAGGAGGAAATCTGCCTTTTATTCGTCCGTTAAGTTATCTGACTTCATTGCATTATATGTATAGAAATTTCGGAATCCAGACTTCTGTAAATGGCGATTTCGAACAGATTAATTACAGTCCTGAATATGGCGAAGATTTGACCGCAGCTTATGCAATTTGGAATATTTCTGCCGATTATTCTTTTAAAATCAATAAGGTAAGAAGCACAATACAGATTGGCGCAGAGAACTTATTAAACGAATATTACAGCACGTATGCTGACTGGGGAAATATCCCGAGGATGGGACGTAATATTTTCACGTCTTTAAAATTGAATTTCTAATCAGCAAAACATAAAAATTAAATTTAAACACAATAAATTAAAATCACAAAATGGAAACTTTAAAAAAATACCTTGTATTATCAGCGGCCGCTTTAGCATTTGTATCATGTTCAAGTGATGATGATAATCCCGCAGCAAACAACCTAACATTGGAATTCAACAATACTTTCAAAGACAAGACAATTGTTTTAGGAGATGCAGCTTCGGCTTCTGCAACAACAAATACTTCTGCAGCAGGACAAATTCACCATTTCTCTGAGGTAAAATATGTAATTAGCAATATCCGTCTTATAAAAGATGACGGAAGCGAAGTGCCTTATAACGTAAATGATTTGGATAAAGGTGCAATGGTAATCGATCAAGCAAAAACAGTATCATTGAGCTATGTTTTGAGCAATGTGCCATCTGCAACTTACAAGCAGATTAAATTTGGTTTAGGTATTAAAACTGAGCAAAATACTTTAGATCAAACAAGATTTCCTTTATTCTACGCAGCAGCTGGAGCCAATGATACTAAAATGATGTGGGAGTGGGGAACAGGATACCGTTTCACTAAAATTGAAGGATTTTATGATGTAGATAACAAAGTAATGTCTATTCATACTGGAAGTACTGTAGCAGGACAAGAAGGTGCTTATACTCAAGGTGTAAATGCTTATAGAGATATTACATTAAGTCTTACAACAAATGCAGTAGTAGGAAGCAAAGCTCCAAAAATTAAAATTAAAGCTGATTTTGATAAATTATTGAGCGGAAAAATCAATACCATTACATTATTAACAGGAACAGGAATGGGCGATAATGCAACTCCAAATGTTCATACTGCTGCTCAAATGGTAAAATTTGTGGATAATTTGGGAGGAAATGGAACAAATGATATCTCAGGAATGTTTTCTGTTACTAGCGTAGAAAACTAAATTAAGCTTTGATTTACAAATTTAATTGCCTCCCTCTTTAGATGGAGGTGCATAAATCTAGCAAAATTAGGGCTTTAGCATAAACGCGTTAATTTGGCTAAAGCCTAGTTTGTGTACATTTCAAAAATCCCGTAGTTAAAACTAGGGCTATTGAGAAAACTTTAATCATATAAAATCTAATTTAATCTGTTAAAATCTTTTAAAATCTGCGTGAAATACTTTTTGCATATAGATTTTTTCACGCAGATTTAAAAGGATTAAAGCAGATTTATACAGATTAAATTTAATCTATTGATTTAAATTAAATTTCAGAGCCGTCTGAAAATAAAGACGGCTCTATTTTAAAATTTATTATAATGAAAAAAATAATCAGCTTCATCATAATCGTAATCTTTTTCACTTCCTGTAGCAGTAGTGATTCTGGTGAAATTTATTTTGATAATCCTGAACTTTCATTGTCTATTCCGGCTGATTTTCCAGAAGTAAACAGTTATGTGAGTTTGAACAAGCCTACAAAATATGGAGCTGAATTGGGCGAAAAACTTTTCTCTGACAAAAGATTTAGTGCAGACAATACAATTTCGTGTTCAAGCTGTCATATTCAAGCGAATGCTTTTGCAGATCATAATGCACGAGCAATTGGAATTGACGGCAGAGTTGGACTAAGAAATGCACCACCGCTTCAGAATTTGATGTTTCTAAAGTTCTTTAATTGGGATGGAAGCAGACTGCAGTTGGAAACACAGCCTTTAGTGCCAATTATTACCCATGAAGAAATGGATTCATCTATTCTGGAAGTGATCGGAAAAATTAAAGATGATGCTTCTTATAAAAATTTATTTAAAAAAGCATTTGGCGATCAGGAAATTACTGCCGACAGGATTTATAAAAGTATTGCTCAGTTTGAATACACATTAATTTCGGCTAACAGCAAATATGATAAAGTAAAACGAAAAGAAGGTCAGTCGTTTACAGAAAGCGAAGCGGCAGGTTACGCAACATTTCAGCAGAAATGCGCTAGTTGTCATAGCACAGAATTGTTTACAGACCAAAGTTTTAGAAATATTGGTTTTCCGTTAAATACAGATTCTAATGAAGCAGGACGAGCAAGAGTTACCGGAATTCCGTCTGATTTTATGAGTTTTAGAGTTCCAAGTCTGCGTAATGTTGAATATACAGCGCCTTATGGAAGTTTCGGCCAGTTTGCCACATTAAAATTGGTTTTGGATTATTTTGATAATGGTGTTTTGGAAGCAGAAAATCTAGATCCTATTTTTAAAAATAACGGAAACAGAATTCCGCTTACCGAGCTGGAAAAAGAAAACCTTATTGCATTCATGAAAACCTTAAGTGACAAAGATTTTACTGGGAACTAATCTCGAAACACTTGATTTTACTGGCATTTGGTATTTCTTTTGTAAAAAAGAAGAAATGTTTATAATATGTTGATAAATAATGCGTTGCGAACAGTGTTAAAATCTGATTTCGATAGATTAAATGTTTTAAATTTAGTAACTGAATGATAGTTAATTATTTAAAATTGTTTGAATATGGAAAGAGCTATAAAATTACAGGTTCGTAAAGAGCTTGACGGAAAGCAGCAGGTAAACTTAATTAAGCTAAAAGGCAGCTTAATTACCAGAGGCTATACAGAAATTATTCATATTAGTGATAAGGATGATGAATTTTACATTAATTCGTTTGCAACCAGAACAGAAGCAAGCAATGAAGTAAAAGAATTTATTCTGGATTTTATAAATAAAGAAAATTTAAGCAATACAATTAGTGTTCTCGCATAATTAAATAGATGCCACAATTGTACTGCTTAATAGATTATAGCAGTTTTTAGTTTAAACTGCATTTGTAAAACTTGTACTTTGATCCAGATAAATAGGCTCGTCTTTTAAAGCGCTATTTGGTTTTTCGTCCCAATCTCCCCAATCTCCTACATAAGTTTTACGAAATATTAATTCGTTATTGTCACCATTACAAACCAAAGTTCGGTCTGTACAGGTTTCGTTGTTTGGACTGAAATTTATTTGTAAATTTTTCATGACGTGATTTTTTTAGTTGTTTGTAAATGAGATTATAAAATTAAAAAGATAAGATGTGATTCAGTTATAAAATAATATTAAATTATTGTTTAATTTACATGTATATGGTTGAAAACTAACTCTATAAAAAAAAGCTAAACAAATCTTGTTTAGCTTTTTTTATCTTTAATCTTTCGTCTTTCTGTCCCTCGTAAGGCATCTCCCTCTAGGTTCATCGCCTTCTTGAAGTATGATTTCAGAATGCAAGAACTGTGCGGCATCGGCAGAACCTTTTACTTTTGCGGCACTGCGCTCGAGCATTTCAGCTTCAAATTCGTTTAATACGCATTCTCTCAATCCTCTTTCTTTCCATTTTGACTTAGCGTTACAGCCTTTTGAAATTTTTCTGGCCAATTTTAAAGCATCCAATAAAGCTTGATTGGCACCTTGTCCTTTAAACGGACTCATGGGATGTGCCGCATCGCCAATCAAAGTGATATTGTGATTTTTTTCTAATAATGATGCACTTAATAATTCACGGTCATAAACAGGATATCCAGAAATTAGATTTTCTTGCGTGGCTTTCAAAATCTGAGGAATAGGAGTGTGCCATTGTGTTCTTCTGCGAGCTTCTTCTTTTAAGGCTTGCGGTCCTTTTGCACTTAGTTCTTTAGCTTCTTCCTCAGACATAGGGAAACTTAATTGCCACATTATAGAATCGGCCGTATAAGGCATTACGTAAATACGTTCGTTTCCGTTGGCAGTCTGGAATATTGTTTCACTATCTAGCAAATCACTCGAAAGTTCTTCTAGAGAATTTAAAGGACAAATTCCTAATATTACAATGCAATCTAAATAACGGAGCGGTGTAGTTTCTTCGCCAATTATTAATTTTCTAACAACGCTTCTAATGCCATCTGCACCTACAACAAGATCGGCTTTTACTGTTTTTATATCGCCGTTTGTCTGAAAATCTAGTTTAACACCATTTTCAGATTCTCTTAGATTTACTAATTGATGTCCCCATTGCACTTTATTATTGCCTCCAAGCTGTTCCAAAAGAGCCAATCGCAGGGATTGTCTTGCGATATGTATGTTGGTGCGTTTTGTAGGTGATTTTATTGCGGTTTCCAGCCATTTCCTGGTTCCCCATTCGCCCAATATTTTCCCCTCGGTATTGTGTACGATGTGCTTTGTCGAAATTACACCTTCTAAAGCAGTAATTCCTAATCCTTTCATGGCTTTGCTGGCCTGCTGTAAAGTAAGTCCGTAGCCTTGAGATCGGGCATCAAAATTAGAATCTCTTTCATAGATCGTAAAAGGAATTCCTCGGTGTAAACAAGCTACGGCCAATGCAACACCACCAATACCAGCGCCAATAATGGCAATATGCGGTTTTGTGAGATCGGGTTCAAGATACTTTTCAGATTGAACTAATCCTGACCCTGAACAATTTGTGCACAAATGCAGATGAGCTTTTGGACGAACCGGTGCATTTTCTGAGTTTGGCGATTGCTCATATGCAGCCAATTCCGTTTGATAACGGCGTTGTGCTTTTTTACTGAGTCCGCGATTTATTTTGCCCTGTCCTTGGCATTCATGGCATATAATCCACATAATTTGTTGTAACTTATTGAGGTTGCAAAGTTACGTTTAAACTACTGATTTTCAATATTGAAGTTTGATAATTGTCAATTCATTGATAATCAGTGTTGTTTTTTAGATTAGCTAATCTACCTCCAAACACCAGACAAAGCCTTTTTCTGAATGTTTGCAGCAAACAACGGCGTCTCTTCTATATTATGTGCCTCCAAATTATCTTTCATATTAATACGAACGGGTTCTAAATCTGAAACGCCAGCCTCATTAAGCAGTTGAAGAAAATGTTCGGTGAGCGAAATCACAACATGATTAGAAAGTTCGCATGAGGAATCAGAACGTTTTTTTACTTTCAATTCCCATTTTATAATCAAAGTGGTGCGGCCGAGAGGAGACAAAGAATCAGAAACTGAATTAACAGCACAATGGTCTCTTTTAGAAATATCTTCCACATAATGCTGAATCAATAAATTTCCAGCAATCTCTTCCACATTTATAGATGTTCTTAGGCCATCTTCTGTTACTGAACTTCCTGCAGCGATATGCGAAGCAGAACATTCCTGATATTCTTTATCTTTTAAAGTAAAAAGCCATTCTGTCAAATTAATGCTTTCTAAAGGCGCATTGATAATGGCTGTTGTGGTGCTTTCGGTAAAAGATTCCATTTTTAAGAATTGATATTGTTTATGAATTCTTCGGTTGATGAAAGAACATGCCCGTAATTAGGAAAATTGGTTTCCACCGTTGCTTTGATTTCTTCCCAATTAAAAGCACCAATTCCGTCTTTGATTAAAGTGACGTGATAACCCAATTCGACACCAAATCTAGCTGTCGAATCGATACAGGTATTGGCTCTCATTCCAGCAAGAACAATTTGGTCAATATTGTGCTGACGCAAAAGAAAATCTAAATCGGTGTTGGCAAAACCGCTGGCTGTCCAATGATTTTGCGCCATAAGATCTCCTTCCTGCATAATAAGGTCAGGATGAAATTCGGCTCCCCAAGAACCTTTTTCAAACAAAGTAATGCTTTTGCTTCCTAAATGTGAAGGTGCCATAAACTTCCAGTTCAAATAATCTCTTATCTGCGTATGGCGATGCGGTGCATAAATCACCTGAATTTTCTTTTCTCTCGCAGCTGTCAATAGTTTTTTGATGTTGCTGACCACTTTATTTCCTTCAACAGTTTCTTTTGTTACAGGAAATAATTTTCCTCCTTCAGAAAGAAAATCATTAAATGGATCAATAATGACAAGTGCGGTTTTTTGAAGTTGATACAAGCCCATAATTTTAAAGTTTTTAATTTAAGTTGTTGTATTCTAATAATATGCCAGTTGTTTTGTGATACAGTTTTATTGATGTTTCTCAAAATATGGCAAAATGAAAACTGCGATATTTAACGGATTTTCGAAATAAAGCGAATTGATCAAAGCCGTTTCATTTTATAATTTTTAAAAAAGATTCTATAACCAAGACCATTGTATTTGACTTAATTTTAATAATCATTTAAAAACGAAGAAATTATGGAAAAGAATAATCAAACCCAGAAAAACCCAAACCCTAAAGAACAAGGCGGGGGAGATCATCGAAATGATATGAGAAAACATCAATATAAAGAACATGATGAAGTGTTGACCAATGATGAAAATTTTGACGCTGACACCAAAAAGTTCAAAGGCAAAGAACCTAAATTCGATGATAAATTGAATAATGAAGAGAAAAAATAATCACAGACGCCTCGAATTTATTTGAGGCGTTTTTTTTTTTTGGAAAAGATCATTTTAAAGGTTTAGATATACTTTTTTTAAGAGATAAAATAGAAGTAGTAAAAAATATGATATGATTTTTATAGATTTGTAAAAATCTAATACTATCTCTCAAAAATAATAATTGAGAAACAATATATAATACAAGGCATGAAATCGGTTACTTCAGTTTTTTTACTTTTAATGTTTTTCTGTTCCAATTCTTATTCACAGTTGAGTTCTGATAAAATATTTGAAAGTTTTAAACAAGGTGAACGCACCAATTGTTCATCTATAGCTTTTATCAAAGCTTCTTTAAATGTTTACGGATTAGATAATCTTTTTGTAAGCGAAAAGCTAAACGACGATTTGTATAGAATTACTTTAAAAAATAATGCTTCATTCAACCTTAATAGCACCGAAATTAGTAAAGCCAAAGAATCAGCAGGCTTTGTCTATATTAAAGACAATTGCGATAGCGAGAAAATTACTGACTATGCAGAATTGACTTATGCAGTAATGGCCAAATACAAGCAAATTATTGATAAGGAAGCTACTTTTGATAAAGCCTTGGAAGATTTGGAAGATGGTACTGTTTATACTCCAACTATTTATAAATACTTAGGTTTTACATTAGGCAAACAAATTCAAAAACTAAAAAAAGAATCTGGAACCGATTATTGTGGCGTTGTTGCTTGGTCTAAAGTGCATGCCGTTTTTGTTTGCGGAGAATTTATGGACTATTATGGAAACAAAAAGAGCTTGTGGATTAAATATCCGAGTCGTTTTAGGATAATTAAGTCATAAAAAGTAAAATTAGCTTTTGGGAAAAATATGCTGAAATAGCCTAAATTCCTGACTTAGGCTGTAATCTTTTCCTTATCGCAACGTAACAATAATAATTTTATTGTGAAAAAGAAATTATAAAAGTTGCATTTTAACATAATTTATATATTTTTGCTTTTATTCAAGAACCAAATCTATTAAGAAAATGAAGAGCAAGATTATTTTATTATGTGTCCTTTTCTTCTTGACGACTGCTGCCGTTTCTGCACAGGCAAAAAATGCTCCAAGAAGTATCATTAGTACAACAGCTTTAATTCGCAAATACCATGATCAAAAAGAGTTAAGTGGTATGCAAAAAGGAGAACTTTTAGAATTGTACATTGAACGTATTAAAGTTCTGGTAAAAACACTTCCTTACATTGCTTTGGTTACTAAACCTGGTGTGACAATGGCAGATTTAGGTATTCCAGATACAAGTGAGAATAAAAAAATCTTAGATGGACAGGCAGAAGGCACCACTGTTTTCTTAGATACTACAGTAGATTTCCAAAGAAAAATGATGCCTTATTCTGATAAAGGAAATCTTATCGCGGCCATCTTATTTTATGAAACTACATTGAAATCGTTGCACGAGTTTAACGAGTTATAATATTTCAATACTAAAAAAAGAAGCTCCAAGGTCTTATGATCTTGGAGCTTTTTTTTGTTTATACTTTACTGTAAAATATAAAGCAAAGAGCGCAATCCCGATAGCTATCGGGATGCGCAAAGTGCTCTAGTTTTATTCAGCTTTTAGTACAATTCTTATAAAACCGCAAAAAACTGTATTTTTTATAACTATTTTATTTTTAGTTATTTAAGATTGTTTGTTCAAGATGATTAACATTTTTTTTGCAAAAAGTTTAATTAAAATTTGGGAACTAAAATTTTTAATATACTTTTGTTCTATCAAATTAGTAGAGTTTAAAATTTAATTAGAAATACAGAGATTTAAACCTTATCATTTCATTTTCAGAAATATAAAAAGCATAACACATTTGCACAGTATGCATCACTACGGTTAAAATTCCTCTTTTAAATTCATTTGTAAATTTTTAATAACACTATCCTGAAAAAGGGTAAAAATTGTATAGGCCAAATAAAATAATAATCTAAAAAAAAGTAAAAATGAAAAAACGAATGTGCTGCAGATAAAAAGAAAAACCATTTCTGTTGCAGCAGAAATGGTCAGAGTTTAAAGAAATTGTCATCTCTAAAGGAAAGTAAGAATAGCATAAAACTGTTCTAGGCTTGCCTTATTTATTAAACTAAAACAAAGTAATGAAAATAAAATTAAAAAGATATGCTTGGCTATGTATTTTATTGATTTCCATAGGAGTTAAAGCTCAAGATACTAAGCCATTAATTCAGTCTAAATTAGAAGGAACAGTAGTCGATGCCATTACAAAAGAGCCAATTATTGGGGCTTCAGTAACTATCAAAGGAACTACGCACGGTGTTGTTACAGATACAGATGGAAAGTTTTTCTTCCAAACAGGACAAAAATTTCCTTATACACTTTTAATTAGTTATTTAGGATATAAAAAAGAAGAAGTTGTAGTAAACAAAAATGCTATCACGATCAGTCTTACAGAAGAACAGAACGCATTGTCTGAAGTCGTGGTTACGGCACTTGGAATTTCTAAAGAAAAAAAATCCTTAGGATATACAACTCAGGCATTAAAAGGAAAAGAGTTGGCGACTACAAAAGAAACCAACTTTTTGAATGGTCTTTCGGGTAAACTGGCGGGTGTTCGTATTACAAATTCACAAGGAGATATGGGATCTTCACGTATTATCATCCGTGGGGAAACTTCTATTGCAGGAAACAACCAGCCGCTATTTGTGGTAGACGGAGTTCCTGTAGATAACTCTCAATTGAACTTTGGTGGAGCAACTCGTGATTTCAGAAACGCCATTGCCGATTTAAATCCTCAGGATATTGAGACTTTGACAGTTTTAAAAGGACCAAATGCTGCCGCTCTTTACGGATCTCGTGCTGCACATGGTGTTGTACTTATTACTACAAAATCTGGAAAAGGACAAAAATCAGGATATGGAGTTACTTTTAATACAGGTATAACTGTTTCTCAAGTAGCTACTTTGCCTTCTTTCCAAAATAGTTTTGGACAAGGTTCTAACGGAAAATTCAGTTATGTAGACGGAAAAGGTGGAGGAGTTAATGATGGAGTTGACGAAAGCTGGGGGCCAAGAATGGACGGTCGTCTTATTCCGCAATTTTATTCTAAAGGAGAAGCTGTTCCTTTTGTAGCTCATCCAAACAATGTAAAAGATTTCTTTAATACAGGACTTACTTACGACAATAGTGTTTCCATTGCAAAAGCTAATGATAAAGGAGATTTCCGTTTAGGTGTAAACAATCAGAAACAGCTTGGAACTGTGCCTAATAGTGAAATAAACAAAACAAACTTTACAATTAATACTAATTATCAGATTTCTGAAAATGTAAAAGTTGGGGTTAATGCAAATTATATTGTAACAAATGCTCCACAATTGCCAGGTGGTCCATCTGGTGGACGTGCTGCTGGTGTAATGCTTCAGTTTCTTTGGTTCGGGCGTCAGGTTGACATTAATGAATTGGATAAAGACTGGAATACAAACTGGAACAACAGTTACTATAGCAACCCGTATTGGAATGCCTATTACAATACAACAAGCCAACAGCGTAACCGTATAATTGGAGATGTCCATTTAGACGCGAAATTGGCAGAAGGACTGAATTTCAGATTCCGTACAGGTGTTGATTATTATAATGACCGCAGAAAATATACTATTAAGTATGGTACAAACGGAACTCCTTTCGGATCGTATGCAGAAGATGCTTACACGGTAAATGAGCAAAATACTGAGGGTATATTTCAGTATGCAAAACAGCTTAATGATGATTTCAGTTTAGATGCACTTGCAGGTTTCAATATTCGTAACCATAGCGATGCCAACAATTATCAGAAAGCTCCACGTTTAGCAGTTCCAGATTTGTATACTTTAACCAACTCTAGAGATCCGTTGACTTCATCAAACTCATTGTCAAGATTAAGAGTGTATAGTGCTTACGCATCTGCTCAAGTAGGATTTAGAAATTATGCTTTCTTAAACGTAACAGCGCGTAATGACTGGTCTTCTACATTGCCAAGCAGCAACCGTTCTTATTTCTATCCTTCTTTTAACGGAAGTGTAATCTTAACAGATGCATTAAACATTAAAAGCAGTACACTTGATTTCTTAAAAGTTAGAGGTGGATGGTCTGAAGTAGGTAACGATGCAGATCCGTACCAATTAGCTACGGTTTACAATTTCCAAACTGCTTTTGACGGAAACCCGATTCAGACTTCTTCTCAAAAGAAATTAAATGAAAACTTAAAACCAGAAACAACTCGTTCTACAGAGGTAGGTCTTGAAGCTTCTTTCTGGAAAAACAGACTTCATTTTGATGTAGCATATTATAATACAAATAGTTTCGACCAGATTTTAGAAATTAAAACTACAGCATCAAGCGGTTATACTTCGCAGTTAATCAATGCAGGTAAAATTAACAATCAAGGTATTGAGGTGCAATTGGACGGAAATCCAGTTCAAACTGAAAACTTCAAATGGAATGTGGCTGTAAATTATTCAAAAAATAAGAGTAAAGTAGAAATTCTAGATTACGCTGGAGATATTAAAAACTATACAATTGGTTCTTCTGGAGGTGTCGATGTATTGGCGTCTGTCGGGCAAGCTTACGGAGCACTTTACGGAACAGCTTATCAGCGTGATGCAAGCGGAAATATTGTGGTAGGAGCAAACGGTCTTCCAAAAGCAGATCCGACAAAAAAAGTTTTAGGACATTATACGCCAGATTATTTAGCAGGTCTTACAAATACTTTGACTTACAAAAATCTTGAGCTTTCTTTCCTTGTTGATGCTAGCGTTGGGGGTGAACTTTTTTCTGGAACTAACAGAACAGGAAATTACACAGGAGTTTTGGCACAGACTCTTCCAGGACGTGGCGCTGAAAACGGCGGATTAAGCTACTATTACCCAGAAAACAATACGGCTAACCCAAAAACTTTGGTAGCTGGCGGTGCAGCTCCAAGTGGTGTAACGGTTTATGACGACGGAATGATTTTCGGAGGTGTATTTGCAGACGGAACGCCAAACAATAAAGTGATTAGTGCACAAGAATATTATAAAGCATCATACAATATTAGTGAGGCATATATTTACAGCTCAACTTTTGTAAAAATGAGAGAGATAAAACTTACTTATAATGTTGATAAAAAATTGGTTAAAAAGTTAGGATTAGAAGGAGCAAGCATTACTGCAGCTGGACGTAACTTATTCTTTATCTATAAAGATGCGCCAAATATTGATCCTGAAACAGCTTTCAATACAGGAAATGCACAAGGATTGGAAAGTTTAGCGTTGCCAACAACAAGAAACTTCAGTCTTAACCTTAATGTTAAATTTTAAAAACTCGGAATCATGCTAAAAAAACTATCATATACAATACTGTTTGCATTGACACTGAGCTCTTGCAGTGATACTCTTGACGATATAAATAAGAACCCAAATGCAACTGAAACGCCACTTGCGCCATACCTTTTGACTGGTACTTTAAAACAAGGTGCAGATTTGTATTGGGGAGATGCAAATAACTTTAACTCAACGTTGCTTTTTGTACAGCATTGGGCTAAAATTCAATATACAGAACCAGACCGTTACGATGTTTCGAACACTTCTTTCACTTCATTGTGGGATAAGGGATATGCGACTCTGATTACAGATTTGAATACTATTATAAAATTTCCAGATGCACAGGCGAATTCTAATTATAAAGGAATTGCCTTATCGCTACGTTCATGGACATTTTTATTGCTTACAGATACTTACGGAAGCATTCCGTACAAAGAAGCAGGTCAAAAAGTAACTCCAGCATATAATACTCAAAAAGAAGTTTATACAGGATTGCTTGAAGATTTAAAACAAGCGCAATCTTTATTAAATGCTGCAAACGGTTCTGTTACTGGAGATTTGGTTTATAAAGGCGATATAGCAAAATGGAAAAAATTTGTGAATTCACTTCGTTTACGTATTGCTTTAAGAATTTCAGACAGAGAACCTGTTTTGGCGAAACAAGCTGCAATTGACGCGACAAGCGATGCTGCAGGACTAATCAGCAGCGAAAGTGAAACATTTAAGTTCACTTACACTAGTTCTCCACAGCAAAATCCGGCTTCAGCTTGGTTTGAAACTCGTGATGATTTCCGTATTTCAAAAACTATGGTTGATCAATTATATGCATTATCAGATCCGCGTTTGCCAGTATTTGCACAATTGCCATCAGATGCAAGCGTAGGAAAATATGTTGGAGGAGCAAACGGATTATCAAATAGTGATGCCAACAGCCAAGGTTTTGCAAAAACATCAAAACCAGGAACTTATTTCCTTACATCAGCTTCGCCTGCTGTAATTGCTTCTTACTCTGAGACTTTGTTTAACTTGGCAGAAGCTGCGGCAAGAGGTTATATTTCTGGAGATGCAGAGCAATATTATAAAAATGCTATTACAGCCTCTTTCAATCAATTTGGAATTACAAATGCTACAACTATTTCAACGTATTTGAATCAGGCAAGCGTGAAATATGATGCTTCAAACTATGCTAAATCAATCGGTACGCAAAAATGGATTGCTTTCTTCGGACAAGGTCTAGATGCGTTTACAGAATGGAGAAGATTGGATTATCCTGTCTTAACAGCTGGGCCAGCTACTGTTTTGGACGGAAAAATTCCTTCACGTCTTTTCTATCCAGGTACAGAACAATCTCTTAATGGAGCAAGTTATCAAGCTGCTGTTGCAGATCAAGGAAAAGATTTATTGACAACCAAATTATGGTTTGATGTGAAATAAATCTGAATTTTAATAAATTTCATCAAAAAAGCCCCGTATCAAACTTTGATGCGGGGTTTTTGTATTGTTTTCAATTATGATAAAGTTGTTCGTTATTTTACAATTTTTGCCCTAACAGAATAATTTCCTTTGTAAAAAAATATATAAACCATGAAAACAAAAATCATTTTAAGCACATTCATGATGCTTACTTTTTGGTGTAATGCCCAAACCACAGATCCTGCTTTAAAAGAGGTAAAAAAAATTATTGAAGCCAGTAACAAAACGTTCTCCGACTTTACCAACAAGAACGATGGTTCTATTGTTGCAAGATATACGGACGATGCTTGTCTATTTCCGCCAAATGGAGAGCCAAAATGCGGAGCAAAACAAATTGATTCCTTTTTTAGAGGCGGACCTCAAGTGCATGTTATATTCACAATTCAGCATCTTTATGGAGACGCAAAAACAGCTGTGACAGAAGAAAGTTTTTATGAAATGACTGATATGAATGGCAAAAAACTAGATGACGGAAAAGTAATCGTGATCTGGAAGAAAACCAAAGACGGCTGGAAAATGCACCGTGATATGTTTAGCAGTAATCATCCTGCAAAACAAGGTTAAAAACCAATGTTGACAGCCTGCTGTAAATCGGTATCGTTTTTAAGTAGCGAATTTCTGGATGCAGATGGCGTAATGCCAGTAAACTTCTTAAATTCTTTAATAAAATGAGCTTGGTCATAATAGCCATTATCGTAAGCTATAGTAGTCAATGATTCTGTCGTGTTGAGTACTAAATCCAGACTTTTATTAAATCGGACTACAGAGGTAAAAGCCGCAGGACTTATGCCAATATTAGACAGATACAGTTTTTGGATATACCTTTCTGATAAACCTGAATTTCGGGCAAGGAAAGGTAAGTCCAATTGCTGATGATGTCGAAAAAGCTCCTGACTCAGATTCTGAACTATTGAAACCTTTTTTAGACGAGTTTCATTTTTCTTTAATTTTTGCAGAAAATACGTTTCTAAAACGCTGATTTTAGACAATAAATCGTCCTTTTCCATAATCTGGTCATACAAATCCCTGTTTTCTCCCAAAGCAACATCATACATATCGGTAGCATAATTGGTAAATTCTGATAAAGGATCAGAGAAAAATAGTGTGCTCGCATATGGATAAATTCTAGCTATGAGTACAGAAGTTCCTTTTGCTACAGAAAGACGTGTTGGAAGCGTAAGATGTCCCAATAATTCTATTGCAGGAGTATCTTTTTGTTTTCCGTTGATAATAGTAGCTGCAAATCCCCCAGAAATATTTACAATCAAATCGACATATCCGCTTGGATAAAATACTTCCTTGTCGAGATCTTTTTCGATGGTAACAACAGTATAATTTTTTATAAACGGCGCTAAACTGGCGGACGGTAAAATCTGCATATTGTTTTTTGTTGTAATTTGAAAGTAAATTAACTGATTTATAGCAAGTTCTAAATTAGCAATAAATGCAATATAAACGAATTAAAATTTTGCAGATGTTCTTGATTCAAAAGCATATTCCGTAGGAATATCTGATCGGTAGAAAAAAAATGGTATTATCACGAATAGTGTCCTGTAGGGACACCTGTTTTGTTGCAAATGATATGTATACCGATTAATCAAACGTTCCTACGGAACGTAAATTCACAATCCGAATTCAATTCTACCGATCAAACATTCCTACGGAATGAAAAAAAACTGTATCAAAGTATAATACAGAGATTTACATTTATTATGAAAACTGTTTTTTTATAGTTTTTCGTACCAATTTAAAATATAATCGGCTACACTTTCCCAGCCTGGTTCTCCACAGATAAAATGGCTTTTTCCATCAAATATTTTAAGGTCAACTCGTCCTGCATTTTCCTTATATCTACTGGCAATGGTTTCGGTTAAGTTAGACGGAAAAATATGATCGCTGCCACCGCCAATAAAGAGAATAGGTTCATGCGGTTTTTTAAAATTGATATTGGAGAATGAATTCAAAACCAATTCTCGGCTTACTTTATAACTTTCTGGCACTGCAAATTTCTCAAAAGCAATGCTTCTTTGAGATTCTGGTATAGTATTAAAAAAAGCATAATCGTACCATTTTCGGCTTCCCATAAAATACTTTGCAGAAGAGAAAAAGCCAAAAGCAGGAATTACAGTTTTTAAAGTTTGAAATGGCGGAAAAACATTTTTTGGAGGCGCTCCGTCAATGCTTACGCCAGCGGCTGCTTTGCCAAGTTCTACCAATTTCAATACTGCCATACCAGCCATAGAATGTCCAATAACCAAAGGCTTTTCGGGTAAAGTATCTATTAATTTGCTGATGTTATTTACAATATCTATAAATCCGGTTTTTATGAGATCTGGGTGAACTTTAGTTCTCAATTCGGCAGGATTTCCATCATGGCCAGGATTTGCTGGAGTGTAAACCGTATATCCTTTTTGTTCATAATACTTTTTCCATTCCTCCCAAGTTTTGTCATTGACAAAATTTCCGTGTATTAATACAATTGTTTTTGATTTTGACATGATTTTTTTATTTGATTAATGTTAGAATTTCTTTGAAGATATCTCGTCTGGAGTCTTTTATCAATTCATAAAGACACATTTCAATATTGGTTAATGCTGCTCCTTTTTGCTGCAGTTTTTGTAAAGCGATTAAAATGCTTTCTTTTGATCGGGAAGAAATGCAATCGGTCACAATTTCAACTTCAAAACCATTAGATAATAATCCCATAGCGGTTTGATAAACACAAATATGAGCTTCTATGCCACAAACCAGCCATTGTTTTCTTCCCGAATCGAAAACTGCCTGCTTAAATATTTCATTATCAAGAGCATTGAAGGAATATTTCTCAATGGGTTTCTGATGAATTAATAGCTTTTCCAATTCGGGAATTGTAGAACCAAGCCCTTTCGGATTTTGTTCTGCCCATATTATCGGAATTGAAAGTATTTGACAGCCACGAATTAGTTTTTCCAGATTTACAGCAAGTTTTTCGCTGTTATGTACAATTCGGGCAAGTTTTCCTTGCACATCAATTACAATCAATCCAGTTTTTTCTTGTTCAAGCATCGCAGCTAGAATTCAGAAATAGAATGATTAGTGGCAATATTGATTTTTTCATAGTAAATAGTTTTTAAGGGTTAACTTTCCTAGAAAACCAATTTATATGCCATGCCAATTTAATCCTTAATAATTAGGTTTTTTGTGCTTTTTGCTTGATTTTAAGTGCTATATATCGCTAAACAAATTTAGATTAGTGAGATTTCGCTAGACAAAAATGAGATTCTTTTTTTACTATTCTCTTTTTTCATGGATTGGAAATTCCTTTGAAAATTCAATTTTAAGAATCGTTCCGTTGTTGTTTTCCATAGAAAAAGTAGCATCCAAATCGTCGCTTAAACCTTTTATCAAGCTTAATCCAAATGAATTGATTTTCTTATTGCTGATATTAGCATCAAAACCAACTCCGTTATCTGCAATGGTAAGCAGATATTTGTTTTCGGATGTAGCCTGTAAAGTGATATAAATCATTCCAGTACCATTGTCTGGAAAAGCATATTTTATGGAATTTGTAATCGATTCGTTTAAAATAAGTCCAAGCGGCACAGCTTGTGCAACGTCCAATTCTAATGGATCAATTTTTAACTCAAAACGGATTCTTTGACCAAGCGAAAAAGATTCTCTTAAATACTCGACCAATTCTTTGATATAATTCGGCATATTGATAGTCGAAATATTCTCTGAGTTGTATAATTTCTGATGAATTAATGACATGGAATGAATACGGTGCTGACTATTTTTAATAGCTGACAGCGCCATATCATTTTCGAGATAAGCCGATTGTGAGTTTAGAAGACTTATTACAGTTTGAAGATTGTTTTTTACACGATGGTGAATTTCTTTTAAAAGCCATTCTTTTTCATCGAGTAAATGCCTCAAATTGATGTTTTTCTGGTTGATTTCCTTTTCTTTTAGTTCCAGTTCAGCATTATTTTTCTGTTTCAGACGATATCTGTTGTACAATAAAGCAATAATAAGAACCAGTAAAACCAAACTCGATATAGAGACTGTATTTAATAATTTTGATTTTTTTAAGGCTGTTTCCTGTAAACTAGTTTCTTGGTTTAAAGATTTGATTTTCTGTTCTTTATTTACTGTTTCGTATTGGAATCTAAGTTCTTCAATCTGCTTGTTTTTAGCATAATCTAAAACAGAATCACTCATTTTCTTATACGATTTATGATGCTCTAAAGCCGATTTAAAATTGCCATTCAACGAATCTAATTTATATAAGGACATTTGCAGCGCTTCAGAATTGTAGTTCTGGCTGTATTTTTTTGAAAGGACACCAATCTTATCGATATATAATTTTGTTTTCTGAAGGTTTTTTCGATTCGCATAAAATAAAGCAATAGACGAATAGGTGTTGCAGACATCTCTATAGGTTTGTTGAGAATCTAAACCATCAGCAGCTTCTCCAGCTTTTATAAAATACTTTTCGGCTGTGCCATAATTTTTGATTCGCCAGTAACAATTGGCATAACCATAATTCATAAGCATATTATCAAATTTATTTGGAGGAGGATAATGGCTCGTAATAGAATTCATGTATTCTATGGCTTCTTTGTTTTTTCCTTTCATAGACAAAGATGCTGTCGCTGTCATAAAACTTTTGTACCAACTGCCGCTGCTAAAAATGTTTTGTCCGTATCTAATGCTTTTTTCAGAAACTTTTATGGCTTCGTCTGTATGGCCCATTTGCAAATACACCAATCCTAAGCGCATATAAAAAATATCGGCAAAAGTATAATCTTTTGTACGCTCCATCCTTTCTACACTCTTTAAAGCATAATAAAGAGCACTTTTGATATTGAATTGTATACCTTCTATATAAGCAATTGTAGTTTCAATGTATTGCTGTTGCCTGAAACCAATTTTTCGCATATCTGCAGCATTTTGATATAAGATTTTCTTGGCATCGTTTATTTTTCCGTGCCAGAAATAGATGGTGCATATCCTTGCTTTTGTGATTATTCTTTTTTCTTCAAAGCCTAGAGTTTTGTATAAAGCTTCGGCTTCTTTGAGGATTTTTTCTTTTTCGGGATCTAAATCGTATTGATTGGTTGCCTGATAGAATAAAGCATCTGCTAGGGCGGCTTTGTCGTTTTGTTTTCGGCACTCATTTACGACTTGCGAAAAGCATTTTTTACTTTCAGGATAATTGTTGATCTGGAAATAAAACTTTCCTAAAAGCATCAAACTCTGATGTTGCCATTTTTGAATTTTTAACTGATTGCTAATTTTTACTGCCTCTGTTATATAAAAATTAGCATTTTTGATATCATCTGGTTTTGTAAAAGGTTTAAACAAATAAAAGATTCCCAATTGCAGCGCCAGTTTTACTTTGTCTACACCTTTTGATTTGAGAAAAAGCTTTTTAGCAGCATCGATATTGCCTTTTTCAATCAGATCATTTCCAATTAGATAGGAACCGTCATTAAAACCCTCATCATACGCTAAAGAAACTGGCAGTTTGTAGGCTTTGCAGGTCAAAACTACAGCGCTGTCGGCATCTATTGATCCTTGATTTGAATTATATAAATAAGAAGAACAGGTCTGTATCAGCAAACGCTTCTTTTTTAAATCATATCCTGCTGTTGCAGGATGATTTTGCGCTTCCAAATTAAATGTAATAAAGAATAGCAAACAAAAAGAGTAGAGTAGCTTCATAGATCTAAGCGATTAAATTTAGTAAGTGTTTAATTAAAAAATATAAAGAGAAACAATTCAGTTGTGATTGCAAAATAACGCGAAAATTATGGTAAAATGTGATTTTTATTTAACTAAATTTGGAGACGCTTAATTTTAATTGTGATAATTAACTATTTTTGTATCAATGAATTAAGTGTAATATAAGAAAAATTTAATCACTTATGAAAAAGTCTGCCGATAACAGATATGAAGCTGCAGTTTCAGCATTAAAAAAAAGAGTTTTAATTGTTGAAGATCAGTTTATAGAAGCACACGATTTAGAGCTAATTCTTGAAAAAGCCAATTATGAAGTGACAGGAATTGCAAGATCGGTTGAGCAGGCTTTGGAACAGATTGAGATTGAAAAACCAGATTTGGTCTTTTTGGATATTATGCTCAAAGGCAATCGAGATGGGATTGAGCTGGCACATATTCTTAAAGAAAAATATATCGGGTTTATATTTATTTCTGCCAATTCTAGTAAAAGTATATTAGATCAGGCAAAAACCACTCAACCTTACGGATTTATTGTAAAACCGTTTCGAGATCAAGATGTTCTAACGACTTTAGAAATAGCCTTTTATCGCCAGCAGTATAGCTTAGAAAGTCAGTTGCGACAACAGTTTCAGCTTCAGGCAGCAATAACAGAAATTATAAATTCAAACGTAAAGAAAGAAGAGGCATTATTGGCATTTGCAAAAGCGGTGCAGACTTTTATTCCGTTTGATTATTTAGAAACTGGTTTTATTTCCGACCATTATGATAATCTTGGAATTGTCCGCAGGAATCTAGATCAATACCAAATTATCAATTTGCAGAAACTTTCCCAGATAGTTGTACTGTCTGAAAAGGAAATAAATGAAACTTACAGAAAATCAAAAATAGACAAAGAGCCTATTATTTATACTGAAGAAGCCCTAATAAACAATCTTCAGGAAGCGCCAATTAAAGCATTATTGACACATAACTTTGGAATAAAATCGTATCTGGTCTTTCCGATTTCGGTTGCTTCAATCCAAAACTATCATTTTACGTTTTACAGCCGTAATCTAAATGTGTATTCTCAGGAGCATTTACGAGTTTTAAGTTCACTAGAACCTGTTTTCTGTCAATTTATTGCTAAAATTTATTCGAAAGAAGATTTAAATCTGCCTTCTAAAAAAGCTGAAATCAAAAATAGTAAAGTTATTGCCGCAGAAGGCTTTGAAGGAATTATTGGAAATAGTTCGCAAATGAATGCTGTTTTTAATTACATCCGAAAAGTGGCGCCTTCAGATACTTCTGTTTTGGTTTTAGGCGAAAGCGGTACAGGAAAAGAAAAAATTGCGCAAAGTATTCACGCTTTATCTCCAAGGAAAGACAAACCTCTAGTCATTATCAATTGTGGAGCGATTCCAGAAAATCTTGCCGAATCATTGCTTTTTGGCCATGAAAAAGGAGCTTTTACAGGCGCTTTGGACAGACGTATCGGCAAATTTGAATTGGCTGACGGCGGAACTATTTTTTTAGATGAAATAGGAGAGATGTCGCTTGAGCTGCAAGTAAAACTGTTGCGTGTTTTGCAGGAAAGAGAAATTGAGCGCATTGGTGGGACTTCGCCAATGAAAATAGATGTGAGGATTATTGCGGCAACCAATAAAAATCTTGAAGAAGAGGTTTCTGCGGGCAGATTTAGAATGGATTTGTATTATCGTTTGCATGTTTTTCCGATTATGGTTCCGCCATTAAAAAAGAGAAAAGAAGATATTCCAGATCTTGCCAACCATTTTATAACGATTTACAGTGAGAAAATGGGCAGAAAAGCGCCAGTTCTTTCCGATTTTGCCTCGCAGCAGATTATGAATTACAATTGGCCAGGAAATATCAGAGAACTTGAACATGTTATGCAGCGCTCTATTTTGCTGACTGAAGGAAATACAATTAAAGAAATCGAACTTTCTATGTCACCAAAAATGCATCCTGAACAGCCATCCGAATCATTTTCGATAAAAACAATATTAGAAAACGAAAGAGATTACATTCTTTATATCCTTAAAAAATGCAACGGAAAAATTTCTGGAGCTGGAGGTGCAGCCGAAATTTTAGATATTCATCCGTCTACTTTAAATTCTAAGATTAAAAAGCTGGAAATAAAGAAAGGGATCATTTAGCGCAAATATTGATTCTGTTTTTTTAGTCACATTTTAAAATATAGCCCGTGGTTTCAAACACGGGAACACAAAAAATACCGCAATTTGTTAAGTGATTTTGATTAGCCAGTTTGTTATAAACTCAGCAATAGTTTCCCAGTTTTCTAGATTTATGCCAAGATGATTTAAATCGTAAAATTCTTTATAGCAAGTTATGGAATGCATGTTTTTGTATTTTTTAAAGTTTAAATAATTTAACGAAACAGGAGTAAAAGCATCTTCTGACCCCGATATAAACAAAAGCGGATTGTGTTTCTTTTTGAAATCGATTTTGCCCGATTTAGAATAAATATCGCGCATTATTAACTTAGATTCAGGGATTAATAATGTCTCGTATTTTTCTTTTTGCTGTTCAAATGATAATTGGCTTGCAAAATAGTGCTGCCATTTTCTGAAAGGCATTAAATAAGTTTTGCTTGTAGAACCGAAAAAATCTGAGGTATCCCAAACTCTTCTATAGAAAGAAAAATTGAAATAAACCAGATTGCCTGGCGGAATAGAATTGATGCAAACTCCAACAGAACCAAGTTCTCTTTGAATAAGCAATTGAGTTAGAAGAGCTCCATAAGAATGGCCTATCAAAATTGGTTTTTCGGGAAGTTTATCAATGATTTCAGTATAATAATCCAGCAAATCAAGTAATTGAATTGATGCAATTTTTGAATTGGGATGCGCGTGTCTTAAATCAACTGCAGATTCATTTTTATGCAGCCAGGGCGGAGCTACAGTTTTATAACCTTTATTTTCAAAAAAAACAATCCATTCTTTCCAGCACACATGGCTGATAAACGCTCCAGTAATAAACATAATTGTTTTTTTGTTAGATAAATACATATTGAAGCTGTTAGGTTAATTTCAGAAAAGGAATGCAATTTGAAAAACAAAAGGAATGCCTCTTTTGTAAAGCATTGATTATAAAAGCATTGTTGGAACAGATGGCTACAGAAATTATTATATATCGTTAAAAACAAGTTTTGATTCTTGAAATATCATAAGTTCAAATAAAAAAATAGCTCGTAAATCCTTTGTTTTTAAGGTTCTGCGTTTTGGTTTAATCTTTGTCTCCCTCAAAAAAAAAAAGAATATGGGTTTCAATCTTTAAATTATAATTATGGAAAAAATTTATGACACAGAAACAAGTTTTGCCGAATTAGGCGATCGTACCATTGCTTATCGTTCGTATGGGAAAGGAAAAGCTATAATTTTTGTGAACCGTTTTAGAGGAACACTCGATACTTGGGATCCGCTGTTTGTGGCAAAAATGGCGGAAAAATTCAACGTTATCGTATTTGATTATTCTGGAATTGGTTCTTCTACAGGGAGTCTGGCTCCAGATATTACAGTTGTAGCAAAAGATGTTAAAGATCTAGCTGATTTTTTAAAGCTGGATTCCGTTATTGTTTTAGGATGGTCTTATGGCGGATTGGTAGCACAAACGGCAACTTTACTATATCCTAATCTGGTGACGCACGCTGTTTTAGTAGGAACAAATCCGCCGGGTAAAAATGAGATTCCGATTGAACAGGCATTTTTTGATGCTGCGCTAAAACCTATAAATGATTTTGAAGATGAAATTGTATTGTTTTTTGAACCAAAATCAGAATGTAGCCGATTGGCAGCAAAAGCTTCGCATGACCGAATTCACAAGAAAATTGATGTAGCAAAAATTCCATCAACGATGGATGTTTTTCAATTGTATTTTGGCGGAGGAGACACTTTTAGAGAAGATCCTCTTAATTTTAGAGAACAGTTCAAGAAAATAAAAACGCCAATCTTGATTATCTCTGGCGATCACGACATCAGTTTTGCAGTAGAAAACTGGTATCCGTATATCAATCAGATGACAAATGCGCAAATGATAGTGTACGCTGCAACGGGTCATGGACCGCATCATCAATATCCTGAACTCACAGCACAGTATATCATTAATTTTGCTGAATACATATAATTTAAGTTCATCAGCAAAACGTAATTATATGTAAAAAGGAATAGTGTCAGCAGCTATTCCTTTTTTTGTATAAAAATTTTAAAGATTTTTTGTTTCGATAATCGACATCATGATATTTCGCTAAAAGCTGGGTTTTAGCGAAATATAGCAAAAGAAAATCTACAATTTATATATCAATTGTGCTGTTGATTTTAGGAAGAAACAATTGAAGCGAAGCATTTTTAAACGCATCCAAAGCTTTTTGATGATCCATAATAATGAAACCAAAAGTATCGTAATGAACGCCTAATATTTTGTTTACTCCCACAAGTTTTGAAGCTTCAATAGCTTCCTCGATTCCCATTGTGAGACCGTCGCCAATAGGAAAAACAGCAAAGTCAAGTTTGGTAAATTTAGGAATGAGCTGCATATCTAAAGTCAAAGCTGTATCTCCACTGTAGTAAAAATTTCCATCAGAGGTTGTAAGTACAAAACCACAGGCAATTCCGCCATAAGAACCATCTATAAAACTGCTTGGATGTTGGGCTATGACGCATTTTACGGTTCCGAAATCAAAATTGAATTTACCGCCTGGATTGATGGGATGTGCGTTTTCGATTCCGTTTTTCAATAGCCAGTTATAGATTTCAAAGTTTCCGAGAACTTTTGCGCCTGTATTTTTTGCGATTCGTTCAACATCTAAAATATGGTCATAATGCGCATGAGAAATAAAAATATAATCTGCTTTTATAGCATCAACGTTAACCTCTTTGGCTAATTCGTTTAGCGTAATAAAAGGGTCGAAAAGAAGGTGTTTTCCGTTAGCATAAACTGAAAAACAAGAATGCCCGTAGTACGTGATTTTCATGGTAAATGGTTTTAAATCAGTTAATAATGAAGAATATTTTTTCAAGAAATATGCCAGTGGAGAAGAATGTTGTAAAAGTAAGCTAAAGCTGGAGGCAATTAAATTGATAGCTCCCGCGAAGCAAAATATTTATGGAAATTCAATTTTACACCAACAAAAAGCTCCGAAGAAGGGACATACAAAATGGTTAAATATCTTTTTCTTGTTTCAAATTCTTTAAAAGCAAGAACGATATGATTTTAGAAAAATTAACAGTCAGTTATTAAATAAAATCTTATCTTTAACTAGATGGTATTTCGGTTTATGCGTTATACTTTTCTGATTGCTGTTTAGATTAAGCCCCATTTTCACAAACAGCATTTTTAAATAAAATTCGGTCATTCTGATAATTCCGGATTTATTTGAAGCAATAAGTTTTTATTCATTTCTATTTTATCCTGCTGTTTTTACTAAACAGCAAAGAAGTCGCTGGTTAAAAGTAATTTCAATTTTAAGAATATTATATAGATGTACGTAAGACTAAACTTTCTAAAGCCTTTTATTTTGTTTTGTTTTCTGTTGTCCTTTTTGGAGATGAAAGCACAAACTACTTCTCTTGAAGAATGCTTTTCTATAGCCAAACAAAATAATATTACTATAAAACAAGCTCGATCTGCATTATTAACAGGCGAATATAATCTTCAGGCTGAAAAGAAAGGGTATCTTCCTAAGGTGGATCTTTTGTCTAGTTATTCTTATTTGGGCAATCCGCTTACTATAAACTTGCAGACGGTTAAAGATGGTATTGTAGAGGGGTCATCGCAGCAAAGCGTGAATACTGCCAACGAAATTTATCATGAAATTACAGGAGGCAATTTATCGCAGGCTGCTCAGGATCGTATTTATAATGCCTCAAAAAAAGTTATTAGCGGTATTTATCCAGATTACAATCCTAGTTTAAGCAAACAATCTTATTTTATTGCTGGATTGGGAGTTCGTCAGCCAATTTTTTTGGGAAATAAAATAAATTCCAGTATAGATTTGGCCCAATCGGTTGTCAATTCAGCAGGCATTGGAGTGGAGCTTGCAGGAAAAGAAGTCGATTTTTTAATTGCCGTTCAATACATCAGAATATTATATCTCAATTCGCTAATTAAAAAACAGGAACAGATTGTAAATGCTTTAGATAAAAATAAAAATTACGCAGAAGAACTGGTCAAAAATAAAATACTTCCTCCGTATCAAAAAAATTGGACCAATGTGGTTTTGATTCAGGCACAAAGCCAGTATAACAATATTAAATTGGAAAAGCAAAATGCTCATCTTGAGTTGAATAAATTGATGGGAATTGATCTTAATGCCGATATAGTGATTTCGGATACTTTAAGATACAATGCCGTTAATCTAGAAAAACCACTAAAAGACTACTGGCTTACAAATCCTCTTTATAGAATTGCAAATAATAAGATAACGTATGCAGAAACTGCTGAAAAAATCAGTAAATCGATGGCTTTGCCTAACATTTTTGCTATAGGAAATTACAATTTGTATCAGAAAGATTTACCGGTCACTATTCCAGATTGGTTTGTAGGTCTTGAATTGCAATGGACTTTGTACAATGGACAAACGAGCAAAAAAACGATGGCCGCAAAACAGCTTATAGAAGAAGCCAAGTTAGGAGAAGAAAATTCCAGTTTAATGCTCCAAGTGCAGTCTAGAGTTGCAAAAAACAAAATGACTTCTCTTCAAAATGATGTTGATGCCATGGATGCAGCCAGAAAAGAAGCTGCTACAACAAGCAGTTTAATTACCAAAAGAATGAATAATCAGCTGTCATCACCAAAAGATGTGAATGATGCTTTATTGGTAGAAACAGAAATAGAAAAAGGATATTATACAGCTGTTTTAGGATACTATCTGGCATTAGCTGAATATTTCAATAGTTTAGGAAATCCAAGTCAAATAACGCAATTTATTAAATAGGATGAAAGATATATTTAAAAACTACTGGGCGCTGATCATTCCGATTTTTGTAGTACTAGCGGGACTGATTTTTTTCTTAAGAAATAATAATGATGCAGATGATAATTTTATTGGAATGGTCGATGCATCTAGCGTCGATGTGGCTGCTGAGTTTCCGGGCAGGTTAGATTCTCTGCTTGTAAAACAAGGCGATACGGTAAAAACAGGGCAATTGTTAGCCGTGCTTCGATCTAATGAAATAAATGCTATCAAAGCGCAGGCATTATCGGCTATAGATGCAGCAAAAGGACAGCAGGAATTGCTTACCCAAGGAGCAAGACCAGAGTTGATAGAAGCAACTTCTAAACTCTATCAAATCAGTCAGGAGCAATACAAACTATTTAGTACAACTTATGACCGTATGGAACGTCTCTATAAAGAAGATGTGATATCGGGGCAGGAAAAAGATGTTTTCTATTTTAAGTTTCAAGCTGCGAAAAAGGAAATGCAAACTGCTCAATTAAATCTGCAAATGCTCAAAAATGGCACAAGACCAGAACTACTTAAAACGGCCAATGCCATTGTAAAACAAGCCGAGCAAGCTTACGAACTGACTAAAGCGCTTGGAGACAATACAAAGGTTTATGCCCCAGCAGATGGAGTAATTTCGAGTTTGGTTACGCATCAGGGCGAAATTATTTCTATAGGTTATCCTATCATGACGATTGAGAAGAAAAATTCGACCATAATTAAGTTTAATATCAGACAAGATAAATCAAATCTGCTTAAAGTTGGCAGTAAAGTATCGGTCAAAGTTCCAGGTTGTGAACCCGAAACGTTTGATGCCGTTGTGCATTCTATTGCGCCAACATTGGAATTTGCCAATTGGGTTCCGTCAAAAGACAAAGGAGAATTTGAACTGAGAACTTTTACTATAGAACTGAAACCTGTTGATCTAGCTCGTATTAAAGGACTACGTTCTGGTATGACTGCTTCTCTAATTCTTCCTTAATGAATTTTATAAAAAACATAATTGTTAGAGAATGGAAACGCATTCTAAGTTTAAAAGTTTTTTACTTAGTCATGCTTGTTGTTCCGGTAGTTTTGTTTTTCTTCTATGCGCTTATTTATCAGAAGCAAGAAGCGAAACATTTAGCATTTGCTATTTGGGATGAAGATCAAAGTGCTGTCAGTCGAGAGCTGATCTTTTTATTGGGACAAAAAGAAGCATTACAAATTACAAGAAGAGTAAGCAGTGAAGCCGAATTAAAAAAACTGGTACAAGAAGGCAAAATACTAGGTGCCGTACATTTTCCTGCCAATTTGCAGAAGAATATCTACAGCAGACATCCGAGTACAGTGACTTTGTATACCAATGCAGCCGCGCTTGTTCCAGCCAAATTGGTTTATAAGGCTGTCGCCGAAGTTATCATTACAGGAAGTACGGGTGTCATTTTGCAGAAGTTTGTTAAGACTGGAATGAAATCAGATCAAGCAATGGCTATTGCCAATCCGATAAGCTTGAATACCTACCAGCTTTATAATCCGACTTATAATTATCAGGAATATTTGGTTCCAGGTTTGATAACAGTAGGAATGCAGATGATTCTTATAATCAGTTCTATGCTGGCTTTAAATTATGAATGGGTTACAGGAACGATGCATCAGCTTTATGATGCTTCAAAGGGGTCTGTTTTTGCTACAATTATTGGAAAAACAATTGCTCATCTTGCCATTAGCTGGATTAATTTTGTCATAATTGTGGGTGTCATTTTTCCTTTTTTTGATATTGGTGTTCCTGCTGCAACAGGCAAGTTTTTTGTAATATATACGATGCTTTCATTAGCCTGTATTGGCATTGGCATGTTTATATCGGCTTTGTTTAAAGATGTGATGCTTTCTGGAGATGTCGCTCTTTTTTATACTTCGCCAGCATTTGTTTTTAGCGGATTTACTTTTCCGAGATGGGCAATGCCTTGGTACGATCAATATTATGCACTTATTATGCCTTATACCGCTTTTTTAGACGGATTTTTCAAGGTGTATTATATGAATTTGCCTTTAAAATATGCTCACGGAGAAGTAGCCAAACTCTTGCTATTTTGTGCGGTAATGTATCCAACAGCTATGTTGTTGTTTAAACGTCAATTTAATTCGATTAAAGATGAAAAAGAAACCGCAACAATCGCTGATTGATCTTTTTTTGAGGGAAGCTTCGCAAGTGGTAAAAGATCATAGTTTGCTGCTTACGCTTCTTATTGCTCCTTTGCTTTATGCTTTTTTTTACGGAAGCATTTATATCAATAAAGAAGAGTTTGATGTAAAACTAGCGGTTGTTGATGATGATGGCTCCAGATTATCTCGTTTACTGCAGCAAAATATAGACGATTCTCCGATAGTAGAACTCATTCATTTTTCGAATTTGGAACAGGCAAAAGAACAAATGTATCAAGGAAATTGCCAAGGATATTTTTATATTCCAGAAGGAACAGAAGCTAATTTGTTAAGTTTAAAACAAAGCAATGTCGTCTTGGCCATAAACGCTGCAAGGTTTCTGCCGTCAAGTGATCTGTTGTTAAATGTACAGCAAATCTGTCTTACCATTGGAGCAGGAGTGAGGCTTCAATATTATCAGAAAAAAGAAGGCATGAGCACTACTATCGCTATGGAAAATGTAATGCCTGTAAATTTAGATTATCGTCCGTTATTTAATGAAAGATCAAGCTATGGTGCGTTTTTGCTGCCGGGATTGCTTGCTCTTATTTTGCAGCAAACATTATTGATTGGCTTATGCGAAAGCGTTGCAGGCGAGCGTCAGCGTTCTAGATTAAGAGAATGGCTCGGTTCAGGGATTTCTAATGGCATTTGGGGAAAAGGATTATTCTATCTGATTCTTTTTTCTTCGTATGGCTTTTTCTTCTTAAATGTAAATTACAAACTGCTTAATTTACCCATGAGAGGCAACGGACTTGAATTGAGTTTATTGTTGCTTTTGTTCATTGTCACATTAATTCCGATGGCGCAGTTTATAGGTTCTTTGTTCAAATCTCAATTGCTTTGCCTACAGATGATGGCTTTTTCGACCTATCCGATTTTTTTGATTACAGGATACAGCTGGCCTTTTGAATCGCTCCCGATAGTATTACAGTGGCTGTCTAATCTTTTACCAACAACACCATTTATTGTTTTGTATACCGCCATTGTACAATCAGGAGCGAGTTTATGGGATAATCCGTCTGTTTTATTGCATCTAATACTGCTTTTTGCTTTTTATAGTATAATCTGTTTTGTTCGCTTAAAATATTTGGCAGGTAAAGAATTATGAGTTATGAGTTATGAGTTATGAGTTATGAGTTATGAGTTATGAGTTATGAGTTATGAGTTATGAGTGTTTACTACCTTAAACGTATTTTTTTGCTTTTACGCATATATTCACATTGCCTGTGGTTTTAACCACAGGGATACGGGTGATATGGATATAAATCTGTTATCAATTTGAATTGGCTCCAGCTTTAGCTGGAGTTTATAATAAAGCGATCCAAAATGGGGCTTTAGCCAAAAAACACGTGATTCGGCTAAAGCCTTTTATTTGCACTATTTTGATACCTCCAGCTAAAGCTGGAGGCTATTCATAAGTCAAAGAGTTTTAAATTATTCTTAAATCTGCTCAATCTGCCAAGTCTGCGAGAAACAAATAAAAAAAGCTGGAATAAATCGCATTTTACGATTTGCTCCAGCTTCTTAATTGAGTTAGTTACTTAAATTATTACAATACCACCAAAGGAGAAATTATACCAAGCATAATTCTTCCGCTTGTGGTATTCGATTGTCCCAAATCTGCTTTAGCATAATCACTATAATTGTAGAATCGCTGCACATATGTGGCAAAAAACTTTAAATTGAAGTTTTTTATTGGGTAAAATTCAACAGTCGGAATAATACCATAGGCAGTACGGATTCGATTCGAGCTTACAGCAGGATCAGGAATATCTTTCCATGAAGCTTTACTTGTCATTCCGATAATCGTAAGTTTCCATTGTTCATTCAGAGAATAAACAGTTCTAAGCCAGTGTTCTACATAATATACATTTTCTGCAGCGTGATCTAAAACCGTATCTGGAATAATATTACTAACAACTCCTGTTCGATCTAGATCTTCGCTACTCCATTTGAAATCATATTGGAAAAGCCATTTTTTGCTTCGAAATTGATTTCCTAATGCTGTATAATACATATTTACCGGTCGTCCATTTTTTGTAGCTTCCTGAAAAATGCTGAAACTATAAATGGTTTTAAATTTTCCGTCTAAAAAACTTCCGTTCCAGTTTCCGACATATGCTGCAGGAAATTTGGCTTCTTCTACATCGGGAACATTTTGATATAATTCAGAAAAAGTTTTCGTCCTTGAATTTAAAATTTGTCCCGAAAAAACATGATTGGCATTTAGTTTCCAGTTTACCTGAACTCCCGTTAAGAAGTTATCCGAATTATCTACAATATCATTGTATTGATAAATATCAATCGGATTCATATCAAACTCATAACCGCCCCAGTTTGCTGTCATTTTACCAATTGCAATGCTGGTTCTTTCAGATATTTTATAACCAATAAAAGCCAAGTCTGTAGAACTGCTGATGTTATCGGTAGACTGCGGTTCAGTTTCTTTAGTATATCGGTCTCGAAACCTAAAAAATACTTTGTCCTTGTATACCTTTCCTTTTACTTCCAGCCTAAATTGGTTTACTTCAAATTTACTGCCAGTGTAATTTCCGTCATCAAAATAGGTGTTAAAACCCACTTGAGTATTGAAAATTAAATCGACATTATTTAGCAAATCAACTTTGGTTGCTTTTATTAAAGGAGTTTTATGATTTAGGATCGTATCAGTCTGTTTTTCCTGCTGTGCATACGCACCTGCCGACAGAAAAACGCTCAAAATTATAAAAGTTAAGACACGCATAATTTACAATTTCAATGGTTTAATACTCAAAGAAATACTCCTGCAGTTTTTTGCTGTCAGTAGTTTGGGTAAGTCCAAGCATTAATAAAATTCTCGCTTTTTGCGGAATTAAATCATCTGCGACAATGGTTCCAAGTTTTTGATCATCGGTTTCGTCAAATAAAGTGACCCTTCCAGACGGTACTCTTGAAGCTCTTGCAACAGCAATTCCTTTTTTAACAGCGCTTGCCGCAGCATCTGAATTTACTTTATTTAGATTTCCGTTTCCTAAACCTCCCGTTACAATTCCTTTTACTCCAGAAGCTACGTACGCATTTATTGCAGTTGCTGGTGCATCGGCATATAATTCGACAACTGCCACTTCAGGTAATGTGGTTAAACCTGTAATATCAAACGGAGTGCTTTTATTGGCTTTTCTTACTGGAGTTTCATAAAGAGAAACTTTTCCGTCGTAAACCTGTCCAATTGGACCGTTGTTTGGTGCTGTAAAGGCATTTAAGTGCGTTGTACTGGTTTTTACGGCACTTCTTCCTGTAAAAATGTATTCGTTAAATACCAACAAAACACCACTGTGAGCTGCTTGTTTAGACGCTGCTAGAGTTACCGCATCGTACAAATTCTTTGGCCCATCTGCGCTTATCGCTGTTGCAGGACGCATAGAACCTGTAATGATTACGGGTTTATCATATCTTACTGTTAATGATAAGAAATAAGCCGTTTCTTCTTGCGTATCGGTTCCGTGAGTGATTACAATACCATCAGCTTCATTATTTTTATAAATTTCGTTGATTCTTTTATTCAGCTTAATCCAAATATCTACCGTCATATCCTGACTTCCTACATTTGAAATCTGTTCTCCCGAAATCTCTGCAACTTTGTCTATTCCTGGAACCGCCGCGATTAAATCTTTTATTGGCAATTGTCCCGCAGTATAAGCAGAACGATCTGCAGATGCGCCTTGTCCAGCAATTGTACCTCCAGTTGCAAGTATTTTGATTCTAGGTAGTTTCTGAGCGTAAATACCTGTTACTAATAAGACCGATAATAATAAAGTAAATAGATTTTTCATAGATCAAATGTTTATATTTTACAATTCTATTATTTTTTTGAATTTTCCCAGCTGGTTACATATTCCATTAAAATTTTACGGATATTTTTCCCTAATATTAGATAGCTATCAGTTGGAAGATTGGCAAGAGAAACCCTGATACTCCATTCTGGGCCGGCAAAACCGCCTCCATTTAAAAGTACGATTGCTGTTTTTTCTGCCAAACGGAACAATACATCAACGGGCTCGAAGTTTGTTTTTAGCCAATTGGCAAAATCTTCACCATAAAAGTGTTTTGCTGCAACCATAACATCAATTTCAGAGTAATATCCTGCTCGCATCGGGTCTTCTAGAATTGGAACTTCTAGTCCTTCCCATAATAAATTAAGACGTTTATGAATGATTGATTGTGTAAGGGTTTTATAAACATCTTGAGTATCTAATAAACAAAATGCAGAGAAAAGCATCATCTGAAATTGTTGAGGTAATGATAATCCTGCCGTGTGGTTTAAAGCCACTTGTCGGCTGTCGGCAACCAGTCGATCAATAAACTTGATTTTTTCCGGTTCTAATGTTAAGCTGGAATAGCGGTCATGCAATTCTTTTTTGAGGGCAGGACTTAAATTGGCAATCTTTTTGTCGAATATATTGTCCTCATGAATGGCTATGGTTCCAAGTCTCCAGCCTGTACAGCCAAAATACTTAGAGAATGAATATACTGTAATGGTATTTTGCGGAATAATGGCCATTAAGGATCTAAAATTATTGACGAATGTTCCATAAACGTCATCGGTAATAACCATCAATTCCGGATTATCATTTTTTACAATATCGGCAATATAATTTAATGTTTCGGTGCTCATTGCAGAAGACGGCGGATTGCTCGGATTTACTACAAAAGCCACTTTGACTGCTGGATCTTTCAATTTGTCCAATTCAGAATTTGGATATTGCCAAGTGTGGAAACCATTTTCGCCAGTTCCGCTTGCTTCTACGTAAACGACATCAAATTTGTATCGATCTAATTCTGGAATTTCGATATAAGGCGTGAAAGTAGGAGTAAGGAGTGCTATTTTATCACCGCGTTCAGTAAGGTGGTTTTGCATAAACGAATCAAAAATATAGCACATTGCCGCAGTTCCTCCTTCAACAGCAAAAATATCGTACTTGCCTTTATCGTTTCCTACACCGCACATTTCCTGCACCAAATAGTCGTGAACTATAATTTCTATCTGACTTAACATACGATCAGGGACTGGATAGTTAAATCCGATTACGGCTTCTATCCATTCGCGAATCCATGCATCACCATCAAAATCATGTTTATCAACACCATATTGGTATGTTTTTTCTAAAAGCGAAGCTCCAGGCGCATCTTTATGTTTTGCTAAAAATGCTTCAAAACGTGAAGCCACTCCGCTTTTGTTTTGTACAATTCCTGCCAGAATGCCTTGTTCTTCCATAACATTGCGGCATTCTTCTAATGCAAATTGTCCGAAAAGGAAAAAAGCTTCTCTAGGAACAGTAGCAATCCAGTTTGGGTTTCCTCTTCCAGCGTTTAAGGTTATCGCTGTAGATTTAAGCGCGCTTTCTTCTGCCAGATGAATTAATTCATTTTTAATTTCAAACGGACTTAAAGTTTGAAGTGTTTTCTCGACCTCTCGAGATGTCTTTATTTTTGAAATATCAATTGCCATGATTTAAATTGTTTTAGAGATTATATAAAATTTGATTAACTCATGATTAAAATGATGACGACGCCCCAAATAATAAGCAGCGTATTACCAACTGCATAGGTCACGGTGTAACCCAAGGCTGGCGTTTTGCTTTTTACAGCATCCTGCAAAGCACCTAGAGCGGCAGTGGTAGTTCTTGCTCCAGCAGCGCATCCCAAGGTGATAATAGGGTTGAATTTGAAAATATATCTTCCTATAAGAAGTCCAATAATTAGCGGAATCGCTGTTGCTGCTGCGCCCGCGATAAAAAGTCCCCAGCCAGCTTCTTGAAATCCGACAATAAAACTTGGTCCTGCCGTAATACCCACTACTGCGATAAAAATGTTTAATCCAACATTATTCATAATCCACAATGCAGGTTCTGGAATTCGTCCAAAAGTGGGATGCTGACCTCTTAGCCATCCAAAGAAAAGTCCTGAGATTAAAGCACCTCCGCTAGTACTAAGGCTTATTGGCACTCCGCCAATTTTGACAGTCAATGCTCCAAGCAATCCGCCTAGAACTATTCCTAAGCCAACAAATGCCATGTCTGTAGAGTTTGTTGGACGATCTGGATAACCAATATGAGTGGCAACTTGATCTACATCTCGTTTGATGCCCACCAATTCAATCATATCTCCTTTTTGCATGACTGTATTGGGCAATATAGGCATCTGGATTCCAGATCGTTTTAGTGATCTGATTACAACTCCATGCATATATTTGAGATGACGCAAATCTGCAAGAGTTTTATCTATCACTTCTTTTTTTACAATTAAGACGCTTAGAACTTCTACTGGAAAATTAAGAAGTTCAACATCCAGAACTTCTTTCTCATTTACAGCAACATAATTCATCATATATTCTCTTCTTCCGCCCAAAGCAACGATATCATTTTCTTTAATTACAAATTCTGGAGTAGCTTCTATAATTTCCTTTCCTCTTCTGATTCGTTGTATAAATAACCGTCTTCCTTTGCTTTCCAACTCATTTTCAACATCTGAAACTGTTTTATTATTGGCATAAGAGTGTGAAGCAATCTGATAGGCATTATAAATAACACGATCGTAAGCAGAGGCAATACTTGGGTCATCGCCAATGGCGTCTCCACCGAGTTGAATTTCAAGTTCTTTTGCTTTTTCTACGAGATTGCCACCTAATAGTTTTGGTCCTATAGAAGCCAACAGCCAAGCCGATCCAGCTGTTCCAAAAATGTAAGTAACGGCGTATGCTACTGGAATTTTATTGATTAAAGCTGTTTTTTGGTCAGCAGGAATCCCCAACTGATTGATAGTATCTGAAGCAACACCAATAACAGCAGATATGGTTTGAGATCCTGCAAGCATACCAGCGGTCAGTCCCATATCGTAGCCCATGATTTTACCTATAAGGTATGGACATATAAGGCATAAGACGCACACTATTGCAGCATAAAGCATTTGAGGCAGTCCGTCTTTTTTTAGACCTCCAAAAAATTGAGGTCCTACGCTATATCCGACGGCAAAAAGAAACATGAGAAAAAAAACGGATTTAACGTTAGGAGAAATCACAATGTCTAATTGTCCGACTAAGACTCCAACAAGTAAAACACTGGTGACGGTTCCTAAGGAAAAACTTCCGATTTTAAATTTCCCGATGAAATAACCTAAAGATAAGGTTAGAAAAACGGCCAATTCAGGATAATCTTTTAATGTAGTAATAATCCAATCCATAATTATTTGTTTTTAGTATAGATGTATCAATAATTGATTATGAAAATCGCAGGAGTAGAAAAAAAGACTGGGGAGCTTTTAAGGACAGATTTTTTAGGCTTCTCAAAATTAGGCTAGAAAGTCAGAATAATTACACAAAAAATAGATAGAGATGTTTCAAATTATAATTTGAAACAAAAAAACTTGCAACATTAAGTTGCAAGTTTTTGTTTGATAATGAGTGTTTTAAGTAAAAAACCTCCAATTGGAGGTTTTTATTTTTAAAGTATTTTTTAGATGTTAAACAAATTTCTTAGATATGATTTTTTATCAAATTAATATTTTTCAACTACAGGCGGAATCCAACTTTCGTCTATAATTGCTTTTTCTCCCCAATATGCTCTTATGTATAATGAAAAATCACCTTTAGGAGCAGGAATCCAATTGCTTTCTTTATCTACACCAGGATTTTTATTGCCAACGTAAAGTGTTAATGAACCGTCAGCATCTTTCTTAAGTCCTTTGTTTTTTGTACCAAGCGAATATCTTTTCAGATCGTTAGGAAAAAAGAAATGTTCAGCGTTATATAATGTCATTGACCAGAAACCTTTAACAGGAGGAAGCACTTTAAAAGTTACTTTATAATTTTGGTTACCATTAAGCTTTTCTCCTTTTGTGGTATTGTCAGTATAGAAATACTGAGTTTCTGTTGGTCTGTTGTCAAATATGTTGCTTCTTCCAGAACTGGTTCGGTTTGTATAATCAAATCCCCATACCGCATTATGAAAAGATCTGTTCCACCCATTTCCAGCAGGTTTTCCATTATATTTCCATTTCAAATAATCTTTTATGAGTGTTTGGTCTAAAGTAACCGCTTCTTGAACAATTATTTTTTTAATCTCTGGATCTTTTGCCGCTGTTGCCAGTAAGGCTTTAAATTGAGCATACAAAGCTTCTTCTCCTTTTAGTGGCGGTACTTTTTCTAAAATTTCAGGCAAGAGATCGAAGAATTTTTCAGGAACTACCCATTTAATTTCACCTCCGCCAGTATTACCTGTTGGAATGTTTGGAACTTTACTCCATTCTTTTGTTTTCATTTTTCCATCAAATTCTGAAAGCGGATAGGCTACAATTTGATTTATAACAGGCTGTAAAGCTGCTCTATCTTGTGGCGTGTCATCAAGAAAGACTCTTGGAATCGCATTTCCTAGTTCGGTTTCAAATTTAATTACGCCAGTAATTCCACTAGGAACTTCTCCTTTCCAGTTAGGGCCGTGAAGCAGATAAAATCCAGGTTTTGTATTGTACATTTTACCAACATGACCAGTTTGTTCAGTTCGGGCGTTGTAAAGAGCATAAACCCAAAAACGATCTCCAAAATCTGGAACCTGAATGACTACAGGAGTTTTATCAAGCTCAAAATAACCATAACCATATGCAACATCCTGATTAGGACATGCGACACTGTTTTGTTGCGGCGCTATATAATCAGAAAGCATACAGATTTGCCCAAGTGGGGCACCAGGAAGAACTCCGTTAAGTCTGCCAGGCTCTTTTAAAGGGCGAAAAGCATTTCTTCTATTAAAAACATTAGCTAAAGGATATCCCCAAATATAGGCAGTACGAGCAATAGTTCTGGTATATTCAGGATGTAGAAGAACATCTGAACCTGGAACTTTAATAGAATCTGTACTTAGTGTATCAGATACCTTTTCTGCGGTAGCTTTTTCAGGATTGGTTGTGGATTCTTTTTTGCAACCTGTTAAAATAATTAAAAAGAAACAGGTAGATAATACTAATAACTTTTTCATGTTGACTTGTTTTTTAGGATTATATTCAGTGAGTACTATCAAATTTACAGAATGTCTTCTTTGAAATTTATTTTTTGATGTTGCATATTATAATTTGAAACAAGTTTGAAAGCTAATATTTAGTTTTTTTAATTTTATGCATTAATGATATAAAATATAGCATTACTCGCTTCTGATGCGTATATTTGAGAGAATAAAAAAATAAAAGCCGTTATGAAGAAAATAGGATTTTTATCATTTGGGCATTGGGCTAATCATCCATCATACAAGACTCGTACAGCGGCAGATACTTTGTTGCAATCTATTGATTTAGCTGTAGCTGCAGAAGAAATAGGAATAGATGGAGCTTACTTTCGTGTGCATCATTTTGCACAGCAGTTAGCATCTCCTTTTCCGTTGCTTTCTGCAGTTGGAGCTAAAACGAGCAAAATAGAAATTGGGACGGGCGTAATCGATATGCGATACGAAAATCCGATGTATATGGTTGAAGATGCCGGAGCAGCCGATTTGATATCAGAAGGACGTTTACAACTAGGAATAAGCAGAGGATCGCCAGAACAAGTTATTGATGGATGGCGTTACTTTGGTTATGAACCCGAAGAAGGTGAAACCGATGCCGATATGGGGCGTAAAAAAGCTTTGGAATTTTTGGATAAATTAAATGGAGAAGGATTTGCAGAACCCAATCCGTACCCGATGTTTCCAAATCCGCCTGGCCTGTTGCGCATAGAGCCACACTCTGAAGGATTAAGAGAACGAATCTGGTGGGGAGCGGCCTCTAATGCAACTGCTATTTGGGCAGCAGAAAACGGCATGCATCTTCAGAGTTCTACGCTTAAATATGACGAAAATGGAAAGCCATTCCATATTCAGCAGGCAGAGCAAATAAGATTATATAAAGAAGCATGGAAAAAAGCTGGGCATCAGCGTGAAGCGAGAGTTTCTGTCAGTCGCTCGATTTTTGCACTCGTCAACGATCAAGACAAATATTATTTTGGCGGACAAGCCAAAGGCAATGATAGTTTTGGTTATATAGAGCAAGACAAAAGAGCAATTTTTGGTAAAAGCTATACCGCAGAACCTGATAAACTGATTGAAGAATTGGCGCAAGACGAAGCTATTCAGGAAGCAGATACATTGCTGTTGACCATTCCGAATACTTTGGGTGTAGATTATAATGTACACATTTTATCTTCTATACTAGAACACGTGGCTCCGGCATTGGGTTGGAGATAGATTCTATTGCTTAAAAAAATAAAATCCTGAATCAATAATTTGGTTCAGGATTTATTTTTAAAAATCAATTCGATTAGCATCCTTTGCCTGTCTGATTTTTGTATTAATAACAACTCCAATGTTTTATTGGTAATGATAAAAACATCGAAGTTGTATATTTTGTTTTTTCGGTTCAAATTCTTTTTAAAGCTTATGCACTACAGAGCATCCCAAGATGCACTTGGATAGTAGATTGAACTTGTTACAGGAGCTGTCCAATAATCTTGGCTTCCGCCACGGAAAGTATGTAGGCTGACAGCATTAACATTTCTCTTAGAATCATTAGTTACCCAACGAATCTTTTCATTCAATATCTCTGTTCCATTCACATAATATTTCACATATCCATCTGTATTTGATCCAGTGTTTAGTTTAACAGATATCTGGCAGTTATAAGTTACGCCTTCTTGAATGTAATATTTTTTTCCAAAATCATTACCATATTGTCCAGGCTGATCTCTATAATATACATATGGCTGAAGATAAGCGCCGCTTCCTTTAGCAGTGTTAGATCCATTTGGGCAATACCACATAAATCTTGCACTTCCGCCATTTCCATCCCATGCTGCATCACCGCCTGTATTTTGGTCACCAATTAAGATTCCATATCCGCATTTACCGCCACGGCTCCAATAGAATCCGTTATTAAATTTCATTTGAAACCAAACAGTGTAAACACCTGTTGACCAAACACCATATGATGTGCATAAACCTCCAGGGCAAGACAGCGTATTAGTTTGCAATGTAATTGTCCTAGCTCCAGCTGTACCTTTTGCTGTGGTGCTGCCTTCAAGTGGCGAATTAGATGCTAGAGTATCTTTGCTAGCGATTTGCTGAGCTTCTTTTTTAGAGGTTTGGGGCCCATTCGTGTCTTCTTGTTCCTTTTCGCAAGAAGTAAGTACCAATGCCATGGTAAGTAGCATACTGGTTAATTTTAAGAATTTCTTCATCTTTTTAAATTTTAAGGTTAGTAAAACGATTAATCGTTAGTAATAGATAGTAGATTACAGTATTTGGAACCGAAAGTGTAAAGTTGGATAATAATAATTTTTGGAAGGAGTAATAAAGTACGTTTTTACGTACACAAAAATACAGGCCATGTTTTCTCTATATTTTGTTGAGGTTTCAAAGGGATATACACTAAGATTTTTAGCGCCAGTAAATCAGAAATACTTTTTCGATAGTTTTTAAAATCAGTAAATGGCTGGATGATAAAATTTTATAGAATAAAAAGATTCTTTTTATTAAATTTATGTAGTTAAAATCTCATTTAAAAAAAATGTTGCTTTTTAGAAAGAAGCCTTTTTTGTAGAAGTATCTGAGTTATAAGGATTCATGGGTGTAAAAAGATTTAAGAATAGATTTTGTCTATTTCGGAAGTATTATTTACAATCTACAGCCTTAATTTTCTCTTTCATTAGTTTGTAATTTAGTAAAAATAAAAATTTTCAACTATGGATAATCAATCAAATGACATCAGCAAATGCCCTTTTCATAATGGGAGCATGGACAAACAAGCCGCTTCGGGTACGAAAAATCGTGACTGGTGGCCTAAACAGTTAAAGGTAAACATACTGAGACAAAATTCAGCATTGTCAAATCCGCTAAATAAGGATTTTGATTATGCAGAAGCTTTTAAAAGTTTGGATCTCGAAGCAGTAAAGAAAGATCTGCATGCTCTTATGACTGATTCACAAGATTGGTGGCCTGCCGATTTTGGACACTACGGAGGACTTTTCATAAGAATGGCTTGGCACAGTGCTGGTACTTACAGAGTTCATGATGGACGTGGAGGAGCAGGAGCAGGACAACAAAGGTTTGCACCTCTTAACAGCTGGCCAGACAATGTGAGTCTTGATAAAGCACGAAGATTGCTTTGGCCAATAAAACAAAAATATGGACAAAAAATTTCATGGGCCGATTTAATGATCTTAACAGGAAATGTGGCTTTAGAATCAATGGGTTTTAAAACATTTGGTTTCGCAGGAGGACGTGCCGATGTGTGGGAAGCAGACGAATCTGTATATTGGGGATCTGAAACGACTTGGCTTGGAGGTGACGAACGTTATAAAGATGGTTCTGAAGGTGTTCCAAAAGATCATGGCGTTGTTTCATCAGATGATAATGCAGATGGAAATATTCATAGCAGAAATCTTGAAAAACCTCTTGCAGCAGTGCAAATGGGACTTATATATGTAAACCCAGAAGGACCAGACGGAAATCCAGATCCTATAGCTGCAGCCAAAGATATTAGAGATACTTTTGGACGTATGGCAATGGATGATGAAGAAACAGTGGCATTAATTGCAGGGGGTCACACGTTTGGTAAAACGCACGGAGCTGCTTCTTCAGATCACGTAGGTAAAGAGCCAGAAGCTGCTGGTTTAGAATTGCAAGGTTTAGGTTGGCAAAATAGTTATGGTTCAGGAAAAGGTTCTGACGCCATCACAAGCGGACTTGAAGTGACTTGGACAAAAACGCCAACGCAATGGAGCAATAACTTCTTTGAAAATTTATTTGGTTTTGAATGGGAACTTTCCAAAAGCCCTGCAGGAGCGCATCAATGGGTAGCAAAAAATGCAGAAGCCATTATTCCTGATGCTTTTGATGCCAACAAAAAACATTTGCCAACAATGCTTACAACCGATTTATCATTAAGACTTGATCCAGCTTATGAGAAAATCTCCCGTCGATTTTTAGAAAACCCTGATGAATTTGCAGATGCTTTTGCAAGAGCATGGTTTAAACTGACACACCGTGATATGGGACCGCGCGCCCTTTACCTAGGACCTGAAGTGCCAGCGGAAGAATTATTGTGGCAAGATCCAATTCCTGCAGTGAATCATGCTTTAATTAATGATCAGGATGTAGCTCAACTGAAAGAGAAAATAGTAAACTCAGGTTTAAGTATTTCGCAATTGGTTTCTACAGCATGGGCTTCGGCTTCTACTTTTAGAGGATCAGACAAGCGAGGAGGTGCAAACGGTGGACGTATAAGACTTGCACCACAGAAAGATTGGGAAGTAAACAATCCAACTGCATTAAAAGTGGTTTTAGATAAATTAGAAGCCATTCAGAAAGAATTTAATGCTGTACAAGGAGACGGAAAAAAAGTTTCATTGGCAGATTTAATAGTTCTTGGTGGTACTGCTGCCGTTGAAAAAGCGGCTAAAGACGCAGGAGCTTCAGTTTCTGTGCCTTTCGCTCCTGGACGTATGGATGCATCTGCAGAACAGACAGATGTTGAATCATTTGGATATCTTGAGCCCAAAGTAGATGGTTTTAGAAACTACAGAAAAACAAAATCATCTGTTTTGACAGAAGAATTGCTTATCGATAAAGCTAATTTACTGACCCTTACAGCTCCAGAATTGACAGTGCTTTTAGGAGGTCTTCGTGTGCTGGATATTAATGCTGACGGAAGCAAAAATGGTGTTTTTACCACTAGACCAGGTCGCCTGACAAATGACTTCTTTGTAAATCTTTTGGATATGAACACACAATGGCAAGCCGTTTCTAACGATAAAGAACTTTATACAGGAAACGACCGAAGCACTGGACAGCCTAAATGGATAGGAACACGTGCCGATCTTGTTTTTGGTTCAAACTCAGAATTGAGAGCAATTGCAGAAGTGTATGCTGCATCTGATGCACATGAGAAATTTGTGCATGATTTTATTGCCGTTTGGACTAAAGTAATGAATCTGGATAGATTTGATTTGAAAAAAGAATATTAGCGAAAAGCAATAAACGTAAAAAGACGTCATAATTGGCGTCTTTTTCTTTTAAGATCCTTGCAAATTAAAAATCAATTTTTCCTTTTTTTATCAGTTTTTGGAAGGTTAAAAGGATTTTTCTGCTTAACTTGTAGAATCCAAAATCAATTCTTATGACTTTAAAAGGACTTATTCTTATCGGTTTTATACTTGCATTATATTCTTGTGGAAACAAAAAAGAGCAGGAGCTTATTGTGCGCGAAAACTCACTTTTAGAAAGGGAGAAACAGTTTCAAGATAAAGAAGCAGAATACGAAAAGCTGTTAAAAATGAAAGACAGTTTACTGTCTCTCTCTAAAGTAAAAGATACGCTTCCAAAAATAAAAGAATGGCCTGAAAACCTAAAAATAGCATGGAACAGCAAAATGGTTTGCAGGGAATCGAATTGCAGTAATTATGTCATTGGCGATCAGCGCACTGAAACTTGGGAGTTCCGATCAGATTCGACAGGAATGTATACCAATGTATTGAGCAATAATGAAATTAAACGAGTTTTTACAGGGCAATATCTTGAGAATAAAATAGTGCTGGATTCGGCAAAGGAAACTTCTTCTAAAAACAGAATAAAAGTGAGCGTGGTACTTGATGATATTAAAAAAAATATAATCAAAGGCACGCAGACCATTACGGGTCAAGATAATTGCATCGCAAAATTCTCAGTTGAACTTACTCCATCCAATAAAAAGTAATTTATGCAGCTGAGTATACATCATATAAGTTTTCCTATTGAAGATCCTTTGTTAAAGTATCTTATCGAGATTATCATTATTTTATGCATTCCGCTTTTATTGAATAAAATTAAAGTGCCACATCTGTTGGGTCTTATTATTGCCGGTGCGCTAATAGGTCCAAATGGTTTTGGAGTGCTTTCTAGGGACAGCAGTGTAGTAGTTACTGGAACTACAGGTCTTTTGTACATTATGTTTTTAGCAGGTCTGGAAATCGATATGGCCGATTTTAAAAAGAACAAATGGAAGAGTATCATTTTTTCTATTTTCACTTTTGCTGTTCCGTTTATTTTAGGACTCGTTGGTGGTTACTATATACTGGGATTTTCATTGCTTACCTCAATTCTTTTTGCCAGTCTTTTTTCGTCACATACTTTAATCGTTTACCCGATGGTAAGCGGTTTAGGAATTGCCAAAAATCTTGCAGTTAATATAACAGTAGGAGGAACGATGATTACCGATGTGCTTTCGCTTCTCGTTTTGGCCGCTGTAGTCGGAATGTCACAGGGAGAAGTCGGAACAGCTTTCTGGGTGAAGTTATCAGTTTCGATGGTCATTTTCACATTAATTGTACTGCTTGTTTTTCCGATAATTGCCCGCTGGTTCTTTAAAAATGTGGAGGATAAAATCTCTCAATATCTTTTTGTACTCGTCATGATTTATTTGGCTTCACTTTTGGCTGAATTGGCAGGTATCGAATCTATCATTGGAGCTTTTTTTGCTGGATTGGCTTTAAACAAGTTAATTCCGCATACTTCATCGTTGATGAATAGAGTGGAGTTTGTCGGAAATGCGATTTTTATTCCTTTCTTTTTAATAAGTGTCGGAATGCTGATTGATTTTAGTGCTTTTATACAAAGTTGGGAGACATTGTGGGTAGCATCAATTATGCTTATTGCTTCTATTGGAGGAAAATACGTTGCAGCTATGCTAACGAAAAAGACATTTAAACTTACAAATGATGAGGGTCAGCTGATTTTTGGATTGAGTTCTGCATCTGCGGCAGCTACGCTGGCTTCTGTAATGGTTGGATATAATATAATTATTGGCGAAAATGATGCGGGAGAACCTATAAGACTTTTAAATGAACATGTGCTTAACGGCAGTATTCTTCTTATTCTCGTTTCTTGTACCGTATCATCGTTTGTATCGATGGCAAGTGCACAGCGTATAGCACAGGCAGATAAAGACAATACCGTATCGGGTAAGAACGAAGAGAAAGAAAATATACTTTTGGCAGTAAACCATGAGGCTACTGTTGAAAAAATGGTCAATCTTGGACTGATGGTAAAGTCCTCTGCAAATAAGCAGCTGTATGCTGTAAATGTAATTAACGAAGATGCCAATGAATCTTCTGAAAAAAATGCTGAACGAATATTAGAAAATGCCATTAAAGCCGCTTCTGCTGCCGATGTTGAATTGCACCCAATTACACGTCACGACAATGATATAGCAAGCGGAATAAGTAATGTGATAAAAGAAAAAGAAATTACAGACCTTATTGTAGGGCTTGAAGGCGGAAAAGGTTTTTCGGCTTCATTTGTGTATAATTTGTATAACGGTTATCTTCGAAATAAAAGCATCAATTTGATGGTATATCACGCTGTACAGCCTGCCGCCACGATTAAAAGATATTTGGTTTTTATACCAGCAGATGCCGAGCTGGATGCTGGATTTTTTCATTCGATGTTGAGAATCTGGAATATAGGCCGTAATTCTGGAGCAAAAATGAGTTTTTATGGAAAAGAGAAAACGCTGGATATTCTGAAAAGAATTGCAAAAAAGGCCTCTATAGAAGCCACATTTGATGTTTTCTCAAATTGGGAAAATGCAGAACAGACAGCACTTTCTATTGAAGAAAATGAAGGCCTAGTCATTATGATGGGAGATAGAGGAATGCATTCCTATTTTCCGAGAATGCGAGATATTCCGGATCTATTGAATCATAGATTTAATAATAACAACTATATGCTTATTTATCCTTTTTCTAAAACGGCATTAAGCAATACAGAAAAAAGATCTGTAAGCAGTCACGATGATTTTGCAGAAATAGGAAAAGCGATTCGAAATATTTTTAAATAATGCTTTAGACTTAAAAAAAACTATTTTTTTTTAATGGAAAATAACCATGTAATCAGGTATTGTTTTCTGTATTTGACGTCAGTAAATTTGTGGCTAATCAAATAAATACCGATGAAAGTTAACAGTTTAGATGGTTTTTTAGCAATGAAATTAACATTTTTTGAGAATAGAAAAGCAAGTTTAGCAAAACAGATTTTGTATATAATGATGCTAGTTCCATTTCTTGCATTTAGCCAAAAAGAAATAGTCCCTGGAAGTAAAGATATCAATACAAAATATATTAAACCCGAAAAATCGCTCTATACCGTGTATTATGTAAAAGGTACAGAATGGAAAAATATGGGAGCATTGACTTACGATATTTCTTTGGCTAACAATCAGCTGACTTTAAATAATACTTTTACTCCAAAAGACAACGGAAAGCCTACAACAAGAATTAGTACAGCAGATGCATTAACTCTTAAAGCGATTAGTTATTCTGATGAAACGAAGAATGCAAAACTAAACCTTAATTTTGGAGAAACGATTACAGGTAATTTTTATTCGAAGAAAACCAAAAAAGACAAAAAGCTTAAGCTTAAGCCAAAGGAGGAATTTTTTGATTTCAACTGGACCGATCACTTAATTGGAACATTACCATTGGATGTTGGGTATAAAGGTCGTTTTCCGCAATTTTATTACAATGACGAGTCAAATGTTCTTGTTGAATATTACACTATTAAAGAAGTAAAAAGCTTCGTTTACAATTCTCCTCGAACTGGAAAGCATGATTCATGGATTGTTTCAGTTCTGGAAGAAAGTACTAACGCTTATTATAATTATATTATAGACAAAAAAGACCGTCGATTATGGCAGCGCGAAATGTCTATGGCAAATGGAATGTGGGAGATTACTGTTAATGAAGAATTAGATTATCAGCCAATTAAAAATAAATTTAATAAAGAAGAAGTTGCCAGACAGATTTCCAGTGGCAACAGTGTCATAATTGGTACAGCTTATGCAAGATCTGATTCGGGTAAGCGATTGGGAGGTTTGGTTAATACAGCCAAAAAACAATACGCTCCAAGAGGTACAGAAATTACACTATTTCCAAGTTCTGTGTATTATGAAGAATGGCTAGAAGTCAACAAAAAAATTCGCAAACAGAAAAAAATGCCAGAAGTGCCTTTGGATAGCGATTTTGGTTATTCAGTTAAAAAGGCCAAAGTGTATGACGATCAAGGACATTTTGAATTTGCAGATCTAATGCCAGGAACTTATGTTGTTATGGTAAGTTTTGATTTCACAAACTCATATAATTATTCGTACGTATCTGGTTATACTAATTATTATAATTATTTTGGCTATCAAGGTTCTACAACAAATTATGGTAGTGCAAGGCAATCTTATACTGATAAAGCTAATATTGAGAAGCGCGTGACGATTGATAAGGATGGGGAAAAGAAAGAAATATACTTAAAAGAGATATAAAAAATCGGAAAGCCGTATTAGCAGAGAGTTTGATACGGCTTTAGTTTTTTTAATTTTCCTGCTCAAATCTGGACATATACATATACCAGTTCCATTCCCAAGAATTTCCGTTATCTTCAGAAAATGCTTGGCTCCATACAGGATTATTTTTGTCTCTGGCATCCCAGCGAAAAATCACAACGATATCTTTTCCGTTAAAAACATCTTTAGTTACAAAATGGCCAACATTATTCTCAAAAGAACCTAATACCGGCGGATCTAGTTTTCCTTCATTAGAATCGGCCCAATAAATACTCCATAATTTACTTTTCGGATTAAATAATCTTACGGTCATGCCTTCAAATGGATGTCCGTCAAAAGTGGCAAGAAAATTATCAATATTGCCAATTCCATTTAGAATTTTATACATTTCTTGTGTCGATTCAAATTCTGTCCATTCAGTGCAATTGGACAATCTTGAATTGAGTTTTTTATTGCGAAGTTTCCATTTTCCTTGAAAAAAATCAAAATCATCTTTAGATGAAGTAGGAGAAGGCGTGATTATTAATTCTCCATTTGCATCAAACTTTATTTTTGGAATTTCTAAATCTTCAGTTTGCATCATTTTTAGTTGTTTGATTATTAGTCTGTTGGTTTAAAAGTAATAATTTACGATGGATTGTTACCAGTTGCTGTATTGAAAAATTTAATGAAGACGGCATATTGTCAATTGCTTTTTGTTTTGTTTTATACTCACTTTTGTCTTCATAATGGGTTATAGCTACCAAGAGATTTTTATCCTGAAAAACAGGCAGTCTCGGAAAATCGTTCTCTTTCATTTCACTTACCCAAAACGAAATATCAGTAACATCCATAGTTTTCAGAAACGGAATATATTCAATGTCAAATAGTTTTATTGTTTGTTCTAATGTACTGTTGCAGATGTAGAAATCAATAACTGTGATGTGTTTATTGGTTTTAAGATTTGAGCTTTTATACAATGGTTTTAAGAGATAAACATTATCAGAGTTTATCATCATTTCATTGGCTGCTTTTCCGTTTTCTTTCCATACAATGCTTTCACAATAAAAGTCATTTAGAAATTTTATTCTGGTTTCCATGTTTTTAAAGCCACGAAACCAAACAAATCGATCATTTGAGTTCTCAATTTTAAATTCTCCCAAAGTGTAACCGCCTAATTCCTGCATAGGTTCAACAAACTTTGTGTGAAAAAAATTACTGAATGTGTCGGCTAAATTGGGTTTTAGTAAATAATTACGAATCTCCAATACTTTGATATCTTTTGAACCTTCTTGTGTATTATAAGCCATATTATTTCTATTTAAAATGTTTATGCAAAGTAAATTAAATGATATCTTTACGACAAGTAGGCACAATTTTGTATCCTACATACCAAAAACAAAGTAATGCTGATTATCAGTTTGTTAAAATCAAAAAAATGATAAAAAAAAATAAAACCGCTTATTGTCCTGTTGATTATGCTTTTCAAAGAATTGGCGGAAAATATAAAGGAAGAATCTTGTGGTATTTGAAAGATGGCATCATGAGATATGGCGAATTAAAAAGAATTGTAGAAGGAATAACACCAAAAATGCTTACTCAAACGCTAAGAGAATTAGAAGAAGATAAATTAATTATGAGAAAGGTTTATAAAGAAGTGCCACCTCGTGTAGAATATCGCCTTTCGGAAACGGGAAAAGAATTAATTCCGTTTATTGACCAGATGCGAATTTGGGGAGAAAAACAAATGGCTATGGAGTAGCTTTTAAATTTCTTTTTGAAAAATTTTCAATATTAGAAAATGAATCATTTTATTAAAAAAAATATATACTTTTAGTAATTGATTACTAACTAACTAATAGACCAAAAAAACATGAGTTCTCAAAACCCAAAAAACGAAATAAGCCGGCGCAAGTTTTTACAAAATAGTACATTAGCGACAGCTGGAATTTACTTAGGTATTTTAGGCATGCCTAAAGTATTCGGAAATGTCTTGATTGATAAAGATGCTAAAGGCATACCAGATATAAAGCTAAATAATGGACTAAAAATGCCTATGCTCGGGTTCGGGACTTACGGATTAAGCGGTGAAGTTTGCCAGAAATCTGTGGTCGAAGCCATATCTGCTGGTTATCGCCTTATTGATACAGCAAAAGTATACGGGAATGAAGTAGAAGTAGGCAAAGCCATAAAACAAAGCGGAATTGATAGAAAGCAGCTTTTTGTAACTTCAAAACTATGGGTTGACGATGCTGGTTACGAAAATGCTAAAAAAGGTTTTGAAGAAACGCTAAGAAAATTACAGCTAGATTATCTGGATTTATATCTAATACACCGTCCGAGAGGCGATGTAAAAGGATCTTGGAAAGCCATGGAAGAACTGTACAAAGCTGGAAAAATCAAAGCTATCGGCATAAGTAATTTTGATCCTGCCCAATTGGCTGATCTTTTATCTTATGCGCAAATAAAACCAGTTATAAATCAGATCGAAACTCACGCTTATTTTCAACAGGCAAATGACTATAAAGTGCTAAAGCAGCATAATGTACAGATGCAAGCATGGGCGCCTTTTGCAGAAGGACGAAATGGTCTTTTTACTAACGAAGTTTTGACTCAAATAGCTAAGAAACATGGCAAGACTACCGCACAGGTAAGTTTAAGATGGCATTACCAGCTAGGTATTGTTGCTATTCCGAGGTCTTCTCAAAAAGAACATATTACAGAAAACCTTAATATTTTTGATTTCAAGCTTGACGATGCTGATATGAAAGCGATTGAAAAGTTGGATTTAAATAAAACCCAGTTTCCAGAGTGGAGTTAACATTTTGGTATGAAAACTATAATAAAAAGCCCATTTCTATTGAAATGGGCTTTTCAAGTTTATAATCCTTACTGAATGTTTCAGCCACTTTGAATTTGTTTACTCACGAATAGATGTTTTATCTTCTAGAGTCATTTTGGCAATTTCGTCTTTTCTTTTAAAAGATACGCCATTATGTTTTTTCATATAATTTAATAATTCAGAAACTGTTTGAACCATTTGCGGAGTGCCTCCAATTCTATCATGAAAGCTAATAGACATTTGTCTGCGCTTGAATTCGCTTTCGGCATAAAGTTGGTCAAATTCTGCTTTTACCTGATTAAAGAACTGATCCGTTGAAAAGTTTTTCCCTTCAATCAGAACAATATCATTACAACGAATGGTATATGTAACCACTGCAAAATCTTTTTTATTGGCTTGAATTATATAAGGTTCGTCTCGGCTTAAATCGTCAATATGATAGATAAAACCTAATTCTTGCAGAATTTTAATGGTATTTTCTCCACGTCGAAGCCAATTCGCATTATATCCAACTGGAGTAAATCCGGTTACTTGCTTTATGGCATCGGCACCTGCTTTTATGAATTTTTTCTCTTCATCATAAGGCATGGCATATTGCGAACTCCAGTTCATGCCATGAGCAGCAGCTTCATGACCTCGCTGCACAATTTCTTTTGCCAGTAGCGGATTTTGTAAAACGGCAGAACCCACCATATGCGAAGTAACTTTTATTCCATGTTTATCCCAATTGTCCAGCATTCTCGGAATTCCCTCTTTATAACCGTATTTATACCAAGTTAATGCAGGCTGATCAATATAGCCTTTTTGCATATTTTGCGGAAACGGACTTTCTGCATTTTCGGGCTGTCCGCCAGCTTCAAACTGCATAGAAATAGAAACCACCAACCTTGAGCCATCTAACCATTTATTTTGAATTTCTGATTCCATTTTTTCTTGTTTTATAGGATTCGAAAATGTATCAACAGGATTTGTCATCACTGCAGCACCTGTCAAGCCAGCCATTTTTATAAAATCTCTTCTTGTTGTCATTTTTTTGATATTTAGAAATTATCATTTTTTTTAGCAATAAGTTTTTTAAACACATAGAAACAGATATACTTTGCCAAAAAAGACGTTTCACTTAATTTAAATGCATCCCGATAGCTATCGGGACTATGTGTTAGAAACTAGTTTCTTTCAATATTCTTTTCTAAGATTAAAAAATTTATGTTTCTATGTGTTTAAAAATTTGCCAATGATTTAACTTAGAACTTAATCTGCATCGTAACGCCTGTAAAAAACATATCTTTTCCAGTTCCCGCAGCTTTTAAGAAATCCCCCGCTTTAAACCAAGTTGCCTCAACGCGGAAATACAAATACTGGTTAGGCGTATAGATAATTTCACTTTCCAACTGTTTTCCAATTTCTTTTGCGTCGGTGGCATCACCAGGATAAATCATGATCGTGTTCGGACCGTAAATTCCATCTTCGCTGCTATATCTCCAGAACATATCGTAATCAATAACCCAATCGATGTTTTTTGCTAATTCTAAGGCGATGGAAGGATGAAAATCAACTAAATTGGAAGGGCCAATAACAGAAGCCAATCCGAAGTAAGCACCTCTTGGAAACAATGGATTAAAAGTATTCAATTGATTGTCACCGTTTGTTTTATCTCCGCTGATTAATTCGACCTTAAAACCAAATTCAGGTTTTAAAACTACAGATGCAAATCGATATCCAGTATTTAGAGAAACTGTCCAAGCTTTGATGTTTTTAGATTCTACATCTCCAAACTGATAAACCGCTTCGGCATCATAACGCCATTCGTCATATTTTCCCCAAATACGAGTTCCTATAGAGTGGCGCAATTCTTTTCCGCTAGCATCATCAAAATTGGCATTGGCTCTTTGGTAACCCAAATAATAAAGGTCAACATTCTTGATCGCCGGAATTTTATTGATAACAAAATAACTTCCCCAGAATTGTCTTTTTTTATTCGAATAATCATCAAAAATACCATCTTGAGCCACTACATAATGGCTGTAAAATAAATCGGTGTGGAAATTATTGTACCCAAAAATTGCTTTTGCAGCATCAAAAGATTGGCGGTTATTTGGTCCGTCGCGCACGGCAACCAAACGCTGTGATCCATAACTCAATTCCTGTCTTCCAGCTCTAAAAATCAATTGTTTATTTTTTTCAGAAAACAGATTCAGGTCAATAAATCCCTGATGCACTTCGAGCGGATTACTATCCACCGGACTCGGGTCAATTCTCCCATTGGCATTGCTGCTTTGAAGCTGAATAAAAGCTCGAAAGTATTTGCTCGAATGAAAATCGGCATGAAGCAAAAGTCGATTCAAAATGTATCCGTCAGGATCTTCGGGATCATCTCCCCATTTTTCATTTTTGGCATAGAAATATTGATACCTGACTTCTCCTCCAAAACTCAGATAAGTTTCTCCCGAAGAGGAGAGAGGCAGATATTTCATGGTTTTGTACCAGCTTTTTTTGACAGTATCTTTTTGTAAAACCTCATAGTTTTCATCATATCGCAAGGATTTAAAATCTGGATACGATTGTGCCTGAAGTTTCAAACAAATAAGAAATATAAGAATGATTTTTTTCATGGCTATTTGCCTAAGTTTTTCTTAATATCGTTGTATGCGTTTGGAATATTAAAATTGTAATGCAGCCAATTAAAAAGAACATATCCTTTATCAAACTCCTTCATTGTTACCGAAGTTTTTACTTGTTCCAGAGTTTCGCCTTTTTTTACTGCATCTTCCACATTTTTTTTCAAAGCATTTACATAATCAATGGTGTATTTAATTCCATTTTTATTGGTAATTCGCCCGTGACCCGGAACCACAACATCATTATCTCCAATCATGTCATAAATTTTTTGAAGATTGCGAACAGGCTCCAAAAAATAACCGTCAAACAACCACGGAATCGTTGGACTTTCAGCAATAAAAGGATTTCCTGCCCATAAAACATTCTTATCCGAATCTTTTAGAAATACAAACAAATCGGCTGGAGATTGTGCCGTTCCAACATTTATGATTTCTACAATTTTTCCGCTGCCCATATCAATTTTCAAACTTTGATTTAAAGCAATTGTAAGATCCGCAGGACGAAACACACTTTGCTCTATCCCGCGGTCTTTTCCAAAAAGCATGATCATAAATTGTTTTATTCCGTCATAATTCTTAGCAAGGTTTTCTTTGCAGAATTCGTTTTGTATCAGAATAGTTTCTTTTGGAAGCAGATAATTTCCAAAACAGTGATCCCCGTGATCGCTTGTGTTTACTGCATAAACAATTGGTTTTGGAGTAACAGAACGAATCAGTTTGTATAATTGATCGTATAATCGTTTACTCAACATGGTTTCAATTAACAAAACGCCTTTGTCGCCCACAATAAATCCCGCAGAAGTAGCTTGCGGAATTCCTTTTGTGGTTTCAGTTTCGGTCGTTGATGGCGAAACGGCATAAACATTATCCGAGATTTTATGCAATTGTAAAGTCACTTTATTAGCATCCCAAATTGGAACTTCTGGTGGCATTGGAAATTGCGCATACGTATGCTGTACTAGACACAGCATCATCAGTATCATTAATATATTTTTTATCTTTTTCATGATTGTTTTTTATTGAAGAATAATTTTTTTAAAAGCAGAAACAAAAGGCATTTTTATGAACATGTTTCCTGCTCTCCGCTATATCTTTGCTTTTTTAAAGAAAAAAAGCAAAGGATGCCGCTTCGATCAGGGCTAAAGGGAGAGAAATCGCTTTTTTGCAATCATCTCAAATTAGAGCCTAAAAAAACCGTTTAAATCCGCGTCTTCGCGAAAGCGAATCCGTAAAATCTGCTTGTTATTGTTTCTGATAACCTCCAAAGTATTTCACAGGAGACCAATTTGGAATTACCGCAGGAATTTCGGGATTCAGAGCTTTATATTCCGCGGAAGCGTAAACAATTTTGCCATTTACAATAGTCAAAACCGATTCGATTTTTCGAACATCATCTGCTTTTGCTGAAAAATAATCATCAGACAAAATTGCAATATCAGCATACATTCCTTTTACGAGTTTTCCTTTGTCTTTTTCTTCGCCAGAAAACCAAGCGCTTCCAGAAGTATACAATTGCAAAGCGGTGAATTTGTCCAAAACTTGATCTTTTGGCCAGAACTGCATTCCGCCAATCGTTTTTCCAGTCAAAAGCCAATGTAAAGCCATCCAAGGATTGAAAGTTGAAATTCGAGTTGCATCTGTTCCCATTCCGACAGGAATGCCTAATTCGAGCATTTTTTTAATTGGAGGCAATTGTGTTTTTGGCGCTCCATACAATTTGTTATACAATTCTCCTTGATAATACATTCTAAACTGTACTGCAATGCCACCGCCAAGTTTTTTGACACGTTGCAATTCTGACGGCGTAATGGTTTCGGCATGATCAAAAAACCAGCGTAATCCGTTAAACGGAATTTCTTTGTTTACTTTTTCAAAAACATTCAGCATTCTGTCAATCGATTCGCCATAAGTGGCATGCAAACGAAAAGGCCATCTATTTTTGACTAATAATCGAATGATAGGCTCCAAATCAGTTTCCATTTCATCAGATAAAACAATTCTCGGTTCTAGGAAATTTTCAAAATCAGCAGCCGAAGCAACGATATTTTCTCCAGCGCCTTCTTCGACATAACCATTTGCTACAATCAGATTATCATTTTTATTGACTTGAGTTGTCGCAACCCATTTTTCATAATCCTCTAGTTCTTTGCCTTTTTGCTGGGCAAATAAATAATAAGAAATTCGAAGGCTAAGTTTATTTTGCTTCGCTAAGTCAAGAGATGTAACATAATCAGCAGGAAAATTTTGGCTTCCGCCAGCAGCATCAATTACACTTGTAAGTCCGAAACGGTTCAATTCGTGATTAAACTGTATCGAGCTGTTGCTGCGTTCTTCGGGAGTCAACTTTGTTGTCAATCCCATCGTCATATAAATGGCTTTGGGCGTTTCTTTGGCATACATTAAACCCGTCAAATTTCCATTAGCATCTTGTTCTAAAAGACTTCCTTCATATTTTGTGTCTTTTGAATATTTTAAAACTTCAATTCCTTTTTTGTTCAGAAAAGCTTTTCCATACAAATACGTTATAAAAACTGGTTTATCAGGAACTGCAGCATTGATTTCGTCAATTGTAGGCTGTCTTTTTTCTTCAAATTGAAATTCGTTCCAGCCTCCAATAACTTTTATCCAAACACCGTCTGGAGTCCTTGCGGCTTGCTCTTTCAGCATTTCCATGGCACGTTTTAGTGTTTTTACGCCGTCCCAGCGGAGTTCGGAATTGTAATTCAAACCTTCACGAATAACATGCATGTGGCTGTCATTTAATCCCGGAATTACCGTTTTGCCTTTGGCATCAATTAATTTTGTTGTTGAAGATTTATAAGAAGCAAGAATGTTTTTATCGATTCCTGTGTCCAAAATGATTCCGTCTTTCATTGCAATGGCCTGAACAAATTCGTTTGGTTTGTGCATGGTTGCAATTTTTCCGTTGTAAATAATCAGATCAGCTTTTTGCTGGGCTTGAGATGACAAGCCCGCAGAAAGCAATAGAATTAATAATAATTTTTTCATGGCATTTATTATTTAGCCAAAAAGAAGGCAAGTAAATCTTTTTGTACCTGAGCCGTATTTTCTTGAACAAGCCAATGTCTAGAACCAGCAATTTTAGATTCGCTCACGTTTTCTGCAACCAATTTGGAATGATCTTTAAGAAAAGCTGCTGCGAAATATTCTCCACCCATTGCCAATAATGGCATTTTTAGTTTTTTCTTTGCGAAAATAACATTGTCTTTTCCGTCCTGATCAAATGCTCCAAACCATTTAAAAGCGGCCGTTGTTCCGCCTTCTGTAGCATAAGCTCTAATAAATTCTGCAGATTCTTCAGCAGTAAAAGGATCTTTTACGTGACCTACAACTGGCCAGAAATTTGTCAAGAATTCTTTTTCTTTTCCTTTTACAATGTCTCCAGAAGCAGGCCATCCGAAGAAACCAAACCACCACGCTGAAGCTTTTACAGAAGACCAAACTGGTTCGATTCCTGGTAAAAGTGCGTCCATTAAGGCAACTTTTTTTACGCTGTCGCCATATTGTGCTGCATACGCATAAGCAACCATAAGTCCGATGTCGTGTCCCGCCAGATTGATGCTTTTGTATCCAAGCTGATTCACTAATTCGTGAATATCAGACGCCATTGTTTTTTTGTCGTAACCGCTTTCTGGTTTATCAGATTCACCAACACCTCTTAAATCGGGAGCAATTACAGTAAAATGTTTAGAAAGTTCTGGGAGTAAACGATTCCACATGTACCAGTTTTGTCCAAAACCGTGAACTAAAACTAACGGATCACCTTGTCCGCCAATAACATAATGAATTTTAATTCCGTTTACTGTCGCGGTTGCATGTTTGAAATTTGCAGGCGGATTTGCCGGAGCGACTTGAACTGTTTCAGTTGTTTCGGCAGGTTTTGCTTCTGCAGCAGGAGTTTCTTCTGCTTTTTTATTACAAGAAATTAAGGTTAGTAACAAAAGACCAAAGGAGATAAGCAGTGTCAATTTGCTTTTGAAGTTTAAAAAAGTGATGTTTAATAAATTCGTTTTCATGATTTTAAAATTTTAATTAGTTATTGAATAATTGGTTATTATGAATTTTGAACTGGAAGTTTTTCTATCCAGTTTTGGATATAAAGTGCGATTTCCTGCCATCCGGGCTGATTCAAAACAAAGTGATTTCTATCTGTAAAGACTTTAAAATCTGTAATTGAATCTTTGTCGGTGTATTTTTTGTAATTAGAATAATTAAGCGATTCAGGAATGGTATGATCTGCTGATCCTGCAATTAGTAGTAACGGTTTATGAGGCGCGTGAAAATCCACTTTTGCAGCTGAAGTTATGGTGTCGCGAACTATGAGTTTAGATTCAGGAATAACCGATTCGCAATAGGCTCTTTCTTGCCATTCTTCGGGCATTCCGTTTGTAAAAGCGTACTGCCATTGCGGAAAACTCATTAAAAATGTTTTTTTGGCAGAAGTGAAAAAACCTAATGGCCCCCAACCAGCCTTTAAAAATGAAAATTTGAAAGTCATAATTCCTTGAGGAGGAACAGAATGTATGGCTATTGCTGCCGACGCCAAATTACGCTGCAGAAGTATTTGGGCCGTTAATCCACCTATAGAATGACCTATAATGATGGGTTTCTGAGAAAGACTTTTAGCGATATTTTCAAAATGTTCTATTAGATCAGTAAGCCTTAAGCTAGCAATCTGTGGATCAGGATGACGGTCTCTAAGAACAGTCGCAGGCGCATCTTTATAAGGCCATGCGGGTGCCAGTGTTTTAAAACCTTTATTTTCAAAGAAGATTTTCCAGTCCTCCCAGCATTTATTGCTGACAAACGCGCCAGTAATAAAAAGGATTGTAGTAGGATTTTCCGTTAGCATAATACATTGTTTTAATGTTATGCCAAACTATAGACTAAAATCAAGCCTATTTATTTAATGTATTGATTTTTAAGTATTTATGTGTTTTTGATTTGGGTATGCCAAACTATATTTCGTCGTAAAACGAAAAAAAGACAACTAAATATCGTCTTTCTTTAATTATGAGTTATGAATTATGAGTTATGAAATGTGAATTGTAAGTTTTGGATTTTTGATTTTGCGAATTTTATTAAAAACTTCAATTCAATTTCTAGATTACAAATAAGTAATTCATAACTCATAATTAAAAATGGCTTCTTTTTATGCCCAGTTTCTGCATTCTTGAGGCTAATGTAGTAGGAGGAAGGCCTAATATTTCTGATGCTCCTCCAGCACCTCTGATTCTTCCATTGCATTTTTCGAGAACGTTAATAATGTGTTCTCTTTCGTTTTCCTGAATCGTTTTAAAGAACCATTCATTGGACTTGATATTTATTTTGGTTTCATCAAAAGAAGGAAGTGGAATATGTTCGATAGTATCTGTTTTTGCCAAAAGGATGCTTCGTTCTATAAGATTTTCGAGTTCGCGGATATTTCCAGGCCATTGATACGATAAAAGACTTTTTAGGGCAGTTTCTGATATTTCAGTTACATTTTTTCCTGTTTTAGCGCTATATAATGCTATAAAATGGCGCACAAGGAGTCCAATATCTTCTTTGCGTTCTCTCAACGGTGGCAATTGAATTGGAAATACATTTAATCTATAATACAAATCAAGTCTGAAACGCCCGTCTGCCACTTCTTTTTCGAGATTGCAATTTGTTGCCGCTATAATTCTTACGTTTACTTTTACCGGAATATTTCCGCCAACACGTTCAATTTCTTTTTCCTGTATGGCACGAAGCAGTTTTGCCTGCATTTCAAGAGGCATATCTCCAATTTCATCCAGAAATAAAGTTCCGTTGTTGGCTTGTTCAAACTTGCCAATTCTTTTTTCTGTGGCTCCAGTAAAAGAGCCTTTTTCATGGCCAAACAATTCAGATTCTATGAGGCTCGGATGCAGAGCAGAACAGTTTATTTTTACAAAAGCTTCATTTTTTCTGCCTGATAATTGATGGACACTATTGGCAATGCTTTCTTTTCCCGTACCGCTTTCGCCTGTAATTAAAACCGTTGTATCGGCTTGGGCAACTTGTATAATGTGGTCAAATAATTTGAGCAATATCGGACTTTTACCTACAATTGACTCAAAGCCTGATACATTTACATTTTTTCGGTTTTCATGGCTCTTAGAAATACCTTTTTGGTCTAATTTTCTATCCTCGCTTATTAAATTTTCAATGGCATATATTAAAGGATCTTGAAGCCTTTCACATAAGTTTAAAACATTTTTATTATAATTATTAGGCTGCCTGCTGAAAAAGGACAAGTAAAGACCTCCATTTTCAAGAAGTTTAAAAGGAATTGGCAGCATAAGATTGGATTTCATATTCATGGAAGTGGCAATCATTTTTTTGATTGGAGTTTTTTCGCATATTTTTACAAAATCCAAATCATTGTAGAAAGTTGCGATAGTTTCTACTTTGCTTTTGTTTCTTAATTCGTTGATTTCGAATTCTTTTAAAGCTGTTATATTCTGTAGCTCTTCAATGCCTATTTTTTGATATTCATGCAGACCTGTTCTGGCATAGCCTAAAACTTTATTAGATAATTTATTGTCCACATAAAAAACGGCCATTACAAGATCAAAAGAAATTAGGGCTTGCAGAGAGGTTATGATATTCAAAACTCTGTCATCCCAAGTGCCTTTTTTGCCTGCTATACTTTTTAATTGCTGCTGAAATAAAAGTTCTTTTCTGATAGAAGATTCAATTCCGTGTTGCTGATGATATTCCGCTATTTCAATGGTTATCAATAAATCTCTTTCGCGAAAAGGTTTTACCAAAAAACCATACGGATGTGTTAGTTTAGCTTTATTAAGAACTTCTTCGTTTGAATTTGCAGACAGATAAATAAAAGGAATGTTATCCTCTTTTAATTTTTCTGCAAGATCAATTCCTGTTTCTTTTCCAGAAAGAAAAATATCCAGCAGAACTAATTCTGGTTTTTCTTGCGAGATATAGTATTTGGCATCTGGTACCGAACGTGCGATTCCTATAATAGAATGTCCGGCTTTTTTGAGCATTAATCGCAAGTGATTTGCTTCTACAAACTGATCTTCAACAATTAGGATTTTGAGTGGTTTTGCCATTTTTTTTCAATTAAATTTATGGAGACTATTTTCCTCGAAAGTAAATACCAAAGTAATCTTTGTACCATTTGAATTAATTATTAAAAACTTTCCTTCTATATCAGCAGATAGTCCGTACATTAATTTTATGCCTAATGAAGGATTGTTATAGGGATCAAAATCGTCTGGAATACCAATGCCATTGTCATGGATAATTAAGGTATAATTATTTGCATTATCTTTTTTTAGTGAAATAGAAATAGTTCCCTTTTCATTATTAGGGAATGCATATTTTATAGCGTTTGTAACCGCTTCGTTGAGTATTAATCCAATTGGAATGGAATGCGATAGAGGCAGGCTAAAGCCATTTATTTCAAGGATAAAACGAATACGGTTTCGAATTTGAAACGAATCTTTCAAATACTCAGTTAGTTCAAATATGTACGCAGGCATATTAATCATCGATAAATTTTCTGATTGATACAATCTATGATGAATTAAAGACATCGTATGAATTCGGTTCTGGCTGTCATTAATAGCTTGAACTGCTTCTTCATTTTTTAAAAACTCAGACTGGCTTGCCAAAAGTCCCACAACCATATGAAGATTATTTTTTACCCGATGGTGAATTTCTTTCAATAGCCATTCTTTTTCTATTAGAAGGTTTTGCAGTTTGACGTTCTGTTTGTTGATTTCATTCTGCTGGGTTTCCAGTATCTTATTTGTTCTCTTTTTGAACATAAAACTTTTGTACAAAAGACCAAGAATTATGAGTAAGAGAATCACAAAAGTTATCATTGAATTGCGCAAAAACACTTCGCTGTTCAGTTTGCTTTGCTGTAAAAGAGTTTTGTTTTTCAGCTTTAGAATATCCCTATTTCTTTTATCAGCCTCATAAATTATATTGAGCCTTGTAGAAATAGGATAAATAGCTTCTTCTTTTAGATGTGCAGCTTTATAGTAAAATACGGCTCTTTTGAGATAATGGAGAGAGCTGTTAAAATTGGAGGACGAAAAATACAATTCGCTAATTTCTCTATAACAGTCGCCAATTCTTTTATTGTTGCCCGTTTTTTCAAATAAAGATGCCGCTTTGAAAATGGGATCAAGTCTCTCTTTTATGGGTGCATTAGTACGCATTTTTGCTGACCATACCATAACCCAAGATTCAGCCAAGTCATTAAGCTGATTGGTTTTGGCTAACATTGCTATTGCTTTTCTAGCAGTAATTTCTATCATAGAATTGTTATTTCTCAATTCATGTATCATCGAAAGCTGCAAATAGCATTTTCCAGCATATATATTAGAATGAATAGCCTGGCTTATTCTAAGAGCATCCTCTGCATATTGAAAAGCTTTTTCTAGTGTTTTTGGATTATTATAAGATGCTTCATACCAGTCGCTTACTTTTAATAAAATTTCGATTTTATTAATATCTTCCGGTAATGTATGAAGCAGACTTTCGGCTTTTTTTACCTGCAATTCATTATACTTTGTATTCTGACTGCTATTAGATACTTTGGCAGATAGCGTTTTTTCGGCGGTTTCGACTTGTTTTTTGTTTCTATGAGAAGCCCAAGCATTTTGTTCTCCAATTGTAAATGTAACAAGGAGAAGCAAAAATGCTTTATAATGGTTAAGAAACATCTTTTGTTTAGTTAAATTGGTTTTGGCTATACGAAGGTATTGATAATTATGTCTGTAAGATTAAAAAATTATAAAATTGATTGCCAACGAAATATCGTCGGAAAATAATTTTAGGTTTAGTTATTGCATCAATTAGTATCTTTATTTTTCAATTTGCGTTTAATCTGTTTCTTGTATAAAATTATTCAAGCTTATGTTAAAAGGTAGTTTAAAACTGACTCATTTTGTTCTGATAATGAGTGTGCTGAATTTTATATTCTTTCATTTGCCTTTTTTCACTTTCGTCTTTGAAAATGTTGATTGCAAAAGTTTCAACGGATTAATTTTAGTAATCAGTCTAATCGTTTTAATGCTAGTGGCAAACGCGTTTGCTTTCTACCTGATTTGCTTTCTATCTCGTTTTCTTGGAAAGCTTTTCTTGGTGCTGTTTTTTTTGATTAATTCTATAGCGGTTTATTTTATTAATACATACAACGTTATAATAGACGAAAGTATGATTGGGAATGTTTTAAATACCAATTACGAAGAATCTAGCAGTTTCTTTTCTTTCAAATTGATATTATATGTGATTCTATTTGGAATATTGCCTGGCATTTATATTATTAAAGTTAAAATAATAAAAGAGCCGGTTAAGAAATTCCTAATTCAGTTTTCAGTCAGCTTATTGTTTATTATTATTTTAGTGTTTGTCAATGCGGCCAACTGGCTTTGGATCGATAAAAATTCTAAGCGTTTGGGCGGTCTTGCAATGCCTTGGTCATATACTGTAAATACGTCGCTTTTTTACATTCATCAATACAAAAAAAATGAAAAAGAAATTTTACTTCCAAATGCAGTAATTAAAGACAACGTAAAATCTGTTGTTGTTTTAGTAATTGGAGAATCGGCGAGAAGCCAAAACTTTTCTTTGTATGGTTACCCTAAAAATACGAATCCGCTGCTTTCTAAAACAAAGAATGTATTTCATTTTAATGCTACTTCTTGCGCCACTTATACCACCGCGGGCGTAAAGTGTATTTTAGAACATACCAATTCAGATGATCTCTATGAAATTTTGCCCAACTATCTATACCGAAATAATGTTGAAGTTATTTGGAAAACAACCAATTGGGGTGAACCTCCTGTACATATTAAAGAGTATCAAAACCGAGATTTTTTGAGGAAGAATTGTAAAGGTGAGCAATGTAATTATGATGAAGTGCTTCTAACAGGATTGAAAGAACAGATTTTGGCCAGTACAAAAAATAAAATCCTAATTGTACTTCACACCAGTACAAGCCACGGACCAACATACAGCAAAAAATATCCGCTCGATTTTGAGACTTTTAAACCTGTTTGCAATAGTGTTGAATTAGGAAAATGTTCACAGCAGGAACTTTTAAATGCCTATGATAATACGATCGTCTATACCGATTATATTTTGTCTCAAATAATTCAAGATTTACAGCAGTTGAAAGATTATAAAAGCACTATGATTTTTGTTTCGGATCATGGAGAATCTTTAGGAGAAAAAAATCTGTATATGCATGGAGTTCCAATAAGTTTTGCGCCTAAAGAACAGTATCAAATTCCTTTTATAGTCTGGGTTTCTGACAATTCTAAACAGCTTAAAGAAAATGAAATGTTGTCTCAAAATCATGTATTTCACAGTGTTTTAAACTTTTTAAATATACAAAGCCCTATTTATAATGAAGGAATGAATATTTATAAATAAAGATTTCTAAAAATTTATCTGAAGAAATTATTCGAAAACTTCATTTTAAGCTCATAAACACAGACTTCTAGAAAACTTTTAAAAAAGAAACACCAAATTAGGGTTTTAGCATAAAGCAGTCTTTGTACGATTCCTTTTTTAACTTATCTTCGCTTTTTATAGATTTCCAAAAACAATTAACTCCTTTAAAATATAATTTGTGAAAAATAATCATGATGTCGCAGAAGACAATCAGCTAAAACGTGGACTAACTAATCGCCACATTCAATTAATTGCCCTTGGTGGATCAATAGGAACGGGACTTTTCCTCGGAATTGGCCCAGCGGCTGTACTGGCGGGACCATCTGTAATTTTAGGATATGCCATTGCCGGAATTATCGCTTTTTTTATTATGAGACAGCTTGGCGAAATGGTGGTTGAAGAACCAGTTTCAGGAAGTTTTAGCTACTTTGCCTACAAATATTGCGGTTCTTTTGCTGGTTTTGCTTCTGGTTGGAATTATTGGATTTTATATATTCTGGTTAGTATGGCTGAGCTTACTGCTATTGGTGTTTATGTGCAGTTTTGGTGGCCTGAGATTCCGCTTTGGGCGTCCAGTTTATTTTTCTTTCTGGTTATTAATGCTTTGAATTTTGCTTCGGTAAAAGTTTACGGAGAAACTGAATTCTGGTTTTCTATCATAAAAGTTGTTGCCATTATTGCCATGATCCTTTTCGGAACTTATTTGTTAGTAAGCGGAACAGGAGGAGAGCATGCTACGATTCATAATCTATATAACGATGGAGGCTTTTTCCCGAAAGGGTTTTTCGAAAAAACTGCAAATGGAAGCTATCAAGGTTTATTATCTGCAATGGCGTTAATTATGTTTTCTTTTGGAGGCTTAGAACTAATTGGAATTACAGCTGCTGAGGCAGAAAATCCAGAAAAAAACATCCCAAAAGCAACCAATCAGGTTATTTATAGAATCTTAATATTCTATGTTGGTGCATTGGTTATTTTGTTTGCTTTGTCGCCTTGGAGACAAATTACGACAGATAGCAGTCCGTTTGTAATGGTTTTTCAGAATCTAAACGGAATGGAATTTGAATTGTTTGGCAACAAAATATACTTTACGCGTCTTATTGCCAATGTGCTGAATTTAATTGTACTAACTGCAGCTTTATCAGTGTATAACAGCAGTGTATACAGTAACTCACGAATGTTGTTTGGTTTGGCAGACCAAGGCAGTGCTCCTAAATTTTTAAAGAAACTGAACAAACAATCGGTGCCAGTTAATGCGATTTTAATTTCGTCATGTTTTGCCGCCATTTGTATTTTAATCAACAAAATAATTCCAGAAGAAGCATTTAGTATTTTAATGTCTTTAGTGGTGTCATGCTTGGTTATTAACTGGGTTATGATTTCGTATACGCATCTGCAATTTAGACGTACAAAAGACAATGAAAACATAAAAACCAAGTTTGCTTCTATATTTTATCCAATAAGCAATTACATCTGTTTTGTGTTTTTATTGGGTATTTTATTCATTATGTGGATGACAGGAATGAAGTTGTCTGTAGAATTAATTCCTATTTGGCTAGGTATCCTTTTTGCATTCTATAAAGTTTTTAAAGTAAAAAAATAAATAGTTTTTAAAATCCCATTTGTAATGAAATGGGATTTTAGTTTTTATGAAGTCTATATTTGTCATACTAAAATGAAATGGAAATTGATAAGAAATAATGTTCATAATATGATATAATGAAGTAATCAAAATATATGCTTATTTAAGTAGATTTGTCATAAGCACAAAATAATTAAAATCATTTTGTGTTAGAATATAGTAATATTGAAGTAGTTTGAAATTTTATCGAAAATTAAATAATTCAATCAATGGAAAATTATAATAAAGACGTTACGGCTTACATTGCAAAAATGGCTGACTTTGCAAAACCTATTTTAAACCATTTACGAGAAATAGTTTTTAACGCTTGTCCCGAAGTAGAAGAAAACATTAAATGGGGAACACCACATTATTCTTATAAAGGAGATCATTTAGTTATGATGGGCGGTTTTAAACAGCATTGTTCTTTTAGCTTATATAAAGCTGAATTAATGAAAGATGAGGAGATTCAAGCAAGTGTAAAAGCGGGTAAAAAATTTGGCTATTTAGACAAGATTAAGGATTTTTCTGAGTTACCAAGCAAAGATAAATTGACTGCATATATTAAAGAAGCAATGGTTTTAAATGAAAATGGAACCGCAAAACCCAAACCAGTAAAAGAAAAATCGACTGCAGAAGTCGTGGCGCCTCAAGAATTTATGGATGCATTAAAAAAGGATAGTAAAGCAATCGAAATTTTTGAAAGCAAATCGCCGTCATTCCGTAAAAATTATATTATTTGGGTTGCCGATGCAAAGACAGATGAAACTAGAAATAAAAGAATTGCACAATCTCTAGAATGGATTGCAGAAGGAAAAGACAGATTTTGGCAATCCAAGAAATAACCGCAACTATCAATCTTCTATAATTAAGAAGTAAAAAACTTCTAAATATTCTCATGAGCAATACTTTTTCTGATAATAGCCAGATTGGAGTAGTATCTACTTTTTCTGAACTTGTGCATACCAATTTCAAAGGAGAAATGAATGCGCTTTGCTGGCACAGAAATTTGGAAGGCGATTTTAAAGAGATTGTTTCCAAGTTATCTTTAAAAGAAAATATAACAGAAGTTTCTCGAGAAGATTTAAAAACACTCCAACTCTCAGAAAAAGGGAATATAGCGAGAGAAATAATTTTAAATGATTTGCAATTACTAGCCGATTTTGGAGCTTCGCCATCTCTCAATTTACTAAAGTGTTACGAACGTGATGACGAATTTGATTTCATTTCTACAGATGTTTATTCGTTTCATGTAGATCGTTCACCAATTGCAACAGACACTTTTTTATGCACGTATCACGGAGCTGCAAGTGATATTGTGGCTAATTCGCAAGCAGAACAAAAAATCTTAATTCCAGAAATTAGAGCAAAACTCAAAGAACTGCACAATGGAGCAGAAGAAGAGTTTGAAGATTTTTTGAAAGAAAACTATTTTGATTTGCATTATCAGATTCGTGCAAATGCCAAACCAATTAATTTAGGTTTAGGGCATCTTTGGCGATTGGCTGTAGATCACCCAAAGCAAGAAGTACTGCCTTGTGTGCATAGAGCGCCAATAGAAAATGACGGGGAATATCGGTTGCTGCTGATTTGTTGATGAAAAATATTTATTTATATTTGAGTTATGAACAAACAGACTCCTTTTACGGTATGTGGAGAATCATTGACGGCTCCAATGCACATTTGCGGTTTTTTCGATTCTAGAGAACAGCAGTATGAAGTAATTATTCCTTATATTATGGAAGGTTTAGAGACAAATGAAAAAGTCATAAATATTCTTGAAGGAAACCGCCATAGTGAACATTGCCGTTGTCTGGCTCAGAACGGAATATCTATTGCCGAAAAATTATCAACCGGACAATTGGAAGTACTGGCTTCTGAAAACTCCTATATCAAAGATGGCGAGTTCGCCGCAGATAAAATGTACAAAATGCTCGAACAGACTTTATTATCGGCTTCAAGAGCGGGATATGATAGTGTAAGGGCGTGCGGAGATATGGTTTGGGCTCTCAAAAACCTGCCAGGAACTGATGAACTTTTAGAGTATGAAGCCAAACTGAACCTACTCACTCCACAACATTCAGTTTCATTAATTTGTATGTACGATATCAACAGTTTCAGCCAAAAGGCACTTACAGATATATTGCTTACACATCCTTACGTAATCAAGGACGGAAAAATTAGCAAAAACCCGCATTATGTAGAGCCTTTAGAATTGCTTGCTAGTCTTTCTTCTCGAGATGGTGTGCTTAAATCTTAAGCGCTTATTTTTAGTCTTTTTTAAATTATTTGTGTAACAGCAATAAAATGACTTTATATGAGAATATTTGATTTTCTTAAAGAAATTTTTCTTCTAAATGATAATGGCAAGAGCGAAACCCCAAATGAAGAGATTGTTGTGGAATCTCCAGATAAAGATGTCAATTCTGAGCTCTCAATGGAAGAATTAGTGAGAAATGATTATTTTAAGAAGTTTGAAGATTTTGATAAAAGCAGAATAAATCAAGATAATTTAGAACTCAATGGAGAAGGTACTTGTATAATGATTTCTGGCAGTGATCGCTATGGACATGTAAAATTTAGATTTTATACTTCTACTAAAAGCGATTCGGAAATAGTTTGCAGTGTAAGTGAGAAAGAATTGCCTAAATATTGTAGGGACAGTGTTGATAAAGTTGCAAACCTATTTATTGATTTTATTGAGAAGGAAAGAGCCGATGGGCAAAAGTTTGTTTTTGAAATTATTGACAGTACTTATCACCCTGTAGACGCAAGAGCTATGGCATATGAAGTAGCCACATTTCGTGCAATCCAAAATTCCTTTGATGAAAGCTTACATAAACCAAATTTAAGGTTAGTGAGAAGAGAAGTTAAAAAAGAGAAAATAGTAAAAATAAAAAGGAGAAGTAATTTTAAGCTATAATGAATTATAGTTTAAAATTTGATATAAACATATTATAGAGCTTAAAGAAGACTGTCAAGACCAATCAAAATAATGGCAGTTTAGTTTAAGAAGTTGAAAAATACTACAAAAATATTCTTAAATATAACAAAAGTGCTTATTTTTGTTATATTTATACAAATAAACTGATTCCCAGTGTTGTAATAGTTTAATTGTTAAAGAAAAAACGGAATTCAGCGATGATAAAAAAAAGTTAAAAGCATTCTTAATTTTAAAGTGGCACAATTCCTGCCTGCAAAAAAATCATTGAATAATCTGAGCGCTTAATCGGTGTTCTAAAAAAATTAAAATAAATGAAAAGATTTAAATGTATGTATGTTTTTGTAGTAGTGTTATTATCAACATTTACATATGGTCAGGAAAGTTTAAAAATGTTTGTAAAAGAAAGTAAAGTGCCATGTACGGGAGTTGCACCTATGGAATGTCTGCAGGTAAAGTATGATAATGGCAAAGAATGGCAATTATTTTATGATCATATTGAAGGTTTTAATTTTGAAAAAGGAAATCGATATGAACTACTGGTAACGAGAACCAAAAGACCAGAACCTATTCCGGCTGATGCTTCTGCATACCAGTATAAACTGAAAAGCATAATTTCTAAAACACCTGTAAATAAGGAAAAAGGAATTTATAATACCAAAATGATTTTAACCCAGTTAAACGGAAAAAAGGTAAATAACGGAAAAGCATTTATTACAATTAACGATGAAGCTGGTACAATAAGCGGTAAAAACGGATGTAATAATTTCAACGTAAAATACACGAAGCTTTCTTCAAAAAATCAAATCAAGACCAATTCTCCTATGGGAACTTTAATGGCTTGTGACGACGAAAGCATGAAATTGGAAAAAGAATTTAGCGCTGCGATAACCAATAAAAAGTTCAAAATTGTAAAGAAAAACAATACAGTGCAGTTTAAAAATTCTAAGAACAAAGTGGTTATGGAATTTTCTATTCCAACTCAAGACCAACTTTGGAGTTTTATTGGAAAAAACAATTGGAAACTAATCGCACTAGAAAATGTTGGACAGGATTACGGAAAAGCTTCTATTAAGTTTAATCCATCAGAAAAGAAAGTAAGCGGAAATACGGGTTGCAATAACTTCTTTGGAATTTATGAAACTAACGGTGATACTATTTCTTTTGATAAAATAGCGACTACAAAAATGGCTTGCATTGGTGAAGGAAATGACACAGAGCAAAAAATATTATCTTATTTAAACAATAAAGATCTGCGTTTTGATGTAGCAGACCAAACGCTTAATTTTTATCTAAATGATAAATTGGTCATGATGTTTGGGATTACAAAATAATTTAGTTTTATAAGTCATCTTAAAATAGATGATGATTTATGAAAAAAAAGAAACCAGTGAAGTTGATTCACTGGTTTTTTATTTTATGACCCGATAGCGCGGATTTGCAATCCGTGCTATCGGGTAAATTATTTTTATAATAAATTGGTATTTTTAAATCTGTTATTATAGACTTTGCGGAAAAGTATTAAAAATGCGCGTGATTGGATTGTAACTATATATTACTAGTCATGTTTGCTATAAAATTAATAGAATCTGAATAATATTATTTAACTACGCAAAATTATTGCGTAGTTGTCTGGTATCTTTGAATCATTAATCGTCATGACTGATTTTATTAATTGTAAGACATAACATTATGAAAAGATCAATTAAATTTATGGAAAAGTTATCTGTAGGATATACGTTTACTGACCTTGGATACCGAGATTATATTGCGGCGCGCTTTTTACTTAATAATCATTATATCGTTCAAGGGCTGGCTCTTGCAAGTATTGCCGTAGAAAAATATTTGAAAGCTATAATTGTTTTTAATTTACAAGAAAGAGAATGGTACAATTATCATTTTGACAGATTCGAACAGCTTAAAAATCTACTTGCTAAAGTTAACAGTGACGTTACTCAAGAGTTTGATCCCGTTTTCGTAGCAATATTAGAAAAGGCTTTTAAAATTAGATATTACGATAAAATTGAAAAACCGATTTATATTGGTTTTTACATTAATCAATTTATAGGAGAATTAGACTATACAGTTAACTATTTGGAAAATTTTATTTTTAATACTCAAAGCTGCGGACAACCGATAACAGTATATAATAAAGCTGTTATAAACAAAGATTCAGATCTCTATTATAACAACTTTATACTAAATAAAGAGAATAAAAAGCATTTTATGGAAAAACCTGATATAGGATTTTCAATATATATTAGTGGAGGGGCTGTAATAAATCAAGAAGAAATAGTAAAAGGAGGGAGCACACGAAATAAATATGATGGACAAATAGCAGAATTCACCGAATTCGGTCCAGAATTTATGTTGTAAGAATATTTTTTTGCGATAGCTCGGAAATTCTTTCTATGACTCAGCTCTCAGAAATGTTTAAATTAAAACTTATTTAGTGTAAATAATCTATGACAGAAAAATTTGAAATAAAAGGATTATGGTTTTTACCTTCTAATAAAGACAAGAAGGTATCAGGGATATTAAGATTTGACCCTATTGAAGGTTCCTATTTGGAATTAATAGGTTCTTTAGACGAAAATAAAAGTTTTCAGGATTTTAACTCCTCTCTAGAGAATGGTAGTATAATTTTAGGGACTTCGGTTGATAGTGAATCTATTACACTTTATCGATGCTATTTAAGTTTTAGAGAAAGAAAGACGTTACGCAGTGAAGTGCCAGGTCCTACGAAAGAAACCTTTTATGTTAATTTTATTTTAAAAGGTTATCATTTTGAAGATGAAGAATCTCTTAAATTTAATACGGTTGCAAGTTCTTTACAAAATTTTGATGAGTGGCTTGATATTTCAGGTTTTCAGAATGATTCTAAAACAACTGTTGAAAATTTATATAGTATTAATTATATAAAGCCAAAAGATATTGAATTTGATCTTCATGACAATCATAGTGGGAAGTTTACTTTTAGTGTTTCTAGACCTAAATTTTATTCTAAAAAGCATGAATATATAATTCAAGAAGCTCGACTAGAACTTAGTTCTAGAAATGAAATAAGTTTACAAGAAATACGCAAATTGTTAAGTCGTTTTCAAAATTTCTTGATTCTTGGAATATACAGAAGTGTTCTTCCAAACAAAATAATTCTTTATAATAATAATATCCAAAATGATTTAGGTGTAGCTGGTAAATATAGAAAGCCAATTGAATTTTATCAAACTACTCGCAAAAGAAGAAATGAAAAAGAAAAACATCCATATGAGATGCTTTTTAATTACACTAAAATTAAAGATGTTTTTCCGTTGATTATAAAAAATTGGTTTGAAAAGTACGATAAGTTAAGCCCTGCTTTTAATCTTTTATTTGATCAATTTTATAATGGTGCTGTATTTGATGAAAATACGTTTCTCAATTTGGCACAATCAGCTGAAACATTACATTCTAGAATCTATGACCATACAAAAATGCCAAAGGAAGAATATAGTGAAATGAAAAAAGAAATATTAGAAATATTGCCAGCTAAATATCATAGTTGGATGAAAGGACAGCTACAATTCGGCAATCATTTAGATTTAGCCCAAAGACTTATAGAATTGACTGAGAAGTATTCTAATGACATAATAGATGAAATTATTCCAGAAAAAACAACTTTTGTTAAACAAGTTAAGGATTTAAGGAATTATTATACACATTATAGTAAAAGCTTGGAAAAGAAAAAAATCTCTGAAAAAGATCTAATGTTTTTATCTGAAAGATTAAAAATGCTACTGGTGAGTGGCTTTTTGTTTGAAGTAGGCATGTCAAAAGAGTTGTCAAATACATTATTTAGGAATGCTAATTCTTTTTTATTTAGACACTTAACTCCTTAATGATAAAATAATAGAGCATAATCATTTGATAAACAAAAAGAGACTTTTAAAAGTCTCTTTTCTGTTTTATATATCTCTATAAAGTAACTATTTCCCAATCAATTTCTCAAGCCTAACCATCATCTCATCTTTCTCCTTCAACATGCGCTCGTATAAAGCAATTTTTTCATCATATAATTGAACAATTTTGTCAACAGGATTGAAAGTAGGTTGATAGCTAAATCCAGAAGCAACAGCATTATCTTTAAAGTCTTGAAATGAATAAGTATTAGCAATAATATTCACAGCATGTTCCTCATCAAAATTCTGAAAAGCTTCAACAGGAATTTTTAAAACGGCTGAAATTTGTTTCAGTAGATTTTCTTCAATAACATCTTTTTGCTCCAGCATAGAAATTTTCTTTTGGTTCCAGTCTTCGCCCAGATCATAAGCCAAAGCTTCCTGCTTTATGTTAAGCATTTCTCTAAAACGTTTTACGTTTCTTCCCTGATGTATTTTCTGTTCCATAATGAATATTGAGTTTTCTGAAGATTCAAAGATAAAGCCATTTGGGCTAAAAATCGTGAGTTTCAAAGATAAAAAAATATTTCAAAGAAGAATTGTTTTGTAAGAATATTATATCTGTATTTCGAATAGATTATCCTTTAGAAAGAAGAGAATTTCGCTTTAGAATTTTAAATCTATAAGCCATGAAAAAGAATAAAACAACCTTCGAAACTAGCTTCTGGGCAGGATATGCAGCGGGAAATCCGTTTAAGGCAATCGATGCTTTTTTTGCTTTTGCACATCTGGATTACTACAAAAAAAGTTTAACCGAAGCTGTACTATACAGCTATAAAACAAAAGTCTACAAACAGGACAATCCTTCGCATGTTTTTGTTTTGTATACCGTTATCAAATCTTTCCTCAAGGTGTGTTCCTGTCTAAAGGAGAAAAGTAGAAAATGGAAAATAAAAGATTCTCTGCGATCTGAAACGGTTTTTCATCTTTCTTCGCTAACAAAAGAAGAATATGAGAATCCATTTTTGGTGTTTCAAAAAGCATTTGCAGAAAAAACGCTAGAAGAATTTGAATCATTTCTGTACCAAATCCTTGAGCTTTCATTGTCTCCACATTCCGCAGATTCCGAGCCCGATTTGATGACACCTTATATTCATATAAACAAAATGCTTGATGCAGTAGAATTCATAAGAGAAAGGGGAGTTGAGAAAATCAAGAAAAGGAACCCGATCACGCAGATTTATCTCCGTAACGATAGCGCGGATTTGCAATCAAACAATTCTTGAGGAATAAATGAAAGTAAATTTTTAGAAGCAAGTAAGTTTAAAAAATAAGGTTGTTTTTTTATATTCTCATTTTCAAGACCTTAAATTATCAAATTTGCATCTATATTGATTCTTGATTTTTTATTTTGTTAAAAAATGTATTTTATTGATTGTTAAGTTTTTATAATGAAAAAATCGTTTTATTGATCTTGATTTTTTGTCCATTTTTACCTTAATTTCTTTTTTAAGTATAGTTTCGTTACGGCCTTTTTGTAAGGCACTAACTATTTAATAAACCAAAACTTATGAGAAACAAATTACATTATTTTTTTTTGAGAAAAGCTCAATTTTACCATATTATATTATGGTTTTTTTTTCTTCTTTTTACTTCAGGTTCCTATGCCCAACGCGGTTATTATGATGCACCTTATAAAAGGTACGAGGCAAATTTAGGGCAATTGTCTAATGGTGCTTCAGTCACTGCAAAATCATACAGTCAGGCCGATCTTCAGTCAGAAGCTTCAGATCAGCAGTGTGTGAATATGTCTGCCACAAATGCGACCGTTCAATGGACGCTTAGTGAAGCCGCTGACGGATTAGTAATTCGCTATAGTGTTCCTGACGGGCAATCTGGAACTATTGGGGTTTATAATGGCAACACAAAGCTTACAACGCTTACTTTGACTTCAACCTGGTCTTGGGAATATTTGTGGAGCAACGGAAATCCGAACAATAACGGAATTACAAATCAAAACCCAAGAATGCGTTTTGATGAAGTTCGCTATAAACTTCCTGCTAAAATTGCTGTAAACGGAACATTAAAATTGGTGAGAGAATCAGGTAATGTTCATATTGACTTTGCAGAAATGGAACCGGTGCCAACAGCTGTTACAGCTCCTGCAGGTGCCGTAACTTATTCAGGAAACGGAAGTGATCTTCAGACTTTTATTGATGCAAATGGCGGAAAAAAAATATTTCTTCCGAGCGGAGTTTATAATGTTAACCGAGAATTATATTTTGGTTCTGCAAACACTTCGCTAATTGGTGCAGGAATGTGGTACACACAGATTAATTTTACTAACACCAGCAGTTTAAATGGCGGATTACGTGCCAATGCAAGCAACATTTCATTTACAGATTTATATCTTACCACAAATTCGGCTTCGAGAAGTAATTCTTATAAAGCAATAAACGGAGTTTTTACAAGTGGTTCAATAGTAAAAAATATCTGGGCAGAACATTTTGAATGTGGTGCCTGGATTGCGCAATACAATTCTGGTGGGCCAGCAATTGCTGACGGATTTACATTATCGCACTGTCGTTTTAGAAATAATTATGCTGATGGAATCAATCTTTGCAAAGGAACAGCGAATTCAATTGTAGAACACTGTAATTTTAGAAACAATGGAGACGACGATCAGGCGATTTGGTCTGCTGACGGACTCGAATGCATCAATAATACATTTCGATACAATACTTCAGAAAACTGCTGGCGCGCTTGTGGACTTGCTATTTACGGAGGGAAAAATAACAAAGGTTACAATTTAATCATCAAAGATAATCTGGAAGCAGGAATCAGAGTGAGTAATAATTTTCCAGGAGCACCATTTAACAACGATGGTATGCACGAAATTCATGATATTACCATAACAGCCTGCGGAACTTTTAATGATACTTACAACAATCCCGTGGCGGCAATTGATATTTTTAGTGCTACAAATGCTGGAAGTCAGGTTAAGAATGTTCAGCTTTACAGCATTGATATTATAGATTCAAGAAACGATGCAATTTCTATTAGTAAAAGATCGGGAGATGGTATTTATAATCTTTCTTTTAAAGACATAACCGTTAACGGAACGGGTAAAGAATATCCAAATAACAATGTATTGAACAGAAACTGGGGCAGAGGCTATTTTGTGCTTATTGCAGGTTCTCCAAGCGGAAATGGCACCTATTGCAATATGAATTATTCTAACAGAGGCGGAAATGCCACAACTAATGAAGAAATTAGTGCAATTGGCACATTTTCATGGACGCAGAGCGGAAACTGTTCCACTACAAATGTTCCGGTTTCAGGTGTAACGCTTTCGCCAGGAACAGTAACTCTAGGTGTTGGCGCTACACAGCAATTAACTTCTACTGTTTCTCCAGCCAATGCTACCAATAAAACAGTAAGTTATAGTTCAAATAATACTGGTGTTGCAACGGTAAATGGTTCAGGTTTAGTAACTGCGGTTGCTTCAGGATCGGCTACCATTACCGTAACGACACAGGATGGTAATAAAACGGCGACTTCTGCAATAACAGTAAATTCATCAAATGTGGCAGTAACAAGTGTGAGTTTAAGCCCTTCATCAGCTACATTAGCTGTAGGCGGAACACAGCAGTTAACACCAACAGTTTTGCCTTCAAATGCAACTAATAAATCGATTAATTATACTTCAAACAATACAGGTGTGGCAACGGTTAATTCGTCAGGATTAGTTACTGCAGTTTCAGCAGGTACCGCTACAATTACGGTAACAACAGTTGATGGAAATAAAACGAGTACTGCAGCAATTACTGTAAATGCCGCAACAGGAAACTATTTTACCATCAAAAACAAATGGACAGGCAATTATTTATATGATGCCGGAAACAATGTAGGATATGGTCCAACAGTGGCAAACAATACTTACAAATGGGAAAAAGTAGCTATTGATGGTACTTACTATATGATAAAAAATGTAGGTACAGGAGACGTAATGCATATTGAGAATTTAACTGGTGCAGTACAATGTACAGCAGGCCAGTCCGGCTGGTTGAGCGCACAATGGTCTTCTGAAAATGTAGACGCAACCTGGGTAAGAATCAAAAACAGATGGCAGACAGGAGCGATGATTCATATTGAAAATCTAAATGGTTCTGCGCAATATCTTGGAGGTCAAAATAATTGGGAAAGTGCACAATGGCAGTTTGAAAACACTTCGACAGCGAAAAAAGTGAATACTCCTGAAGTTACAGTTGAGAATTCTGTAGTGAGCATTTATCCAAATCCTTCAGTTAATAAAGAATTTAATATTGTTTTGCCAGAACTGGAAGCAGATGATACAGCAACTGTAACAGTCACTGATAGCAGTGGAAGAAAAGTTTTGGTAAACAGAATCAGTTCATCTTCAAAAATCAGTCATCATTTGGCCCCTGGAATATATATTGTGACAATTAATTCCAATGCTTTTAATGTCTCTAAAAAATTGATTATTAAATGATAGATTAAAATTTAGAAAATGAACTGCAGACGCATTTATAATTAAATTTTATCAGAATGAGCTCGATATTGCATCGGGCTCATTCTTTTTTAGAGTTAGTTTTATTCTGTGTACGCACAAGCGATACGCTCGCGCCAGCAGGGGAATATAAAAGATTGCATTAATTTGTGTAACTTTTGTTTTGATGATTTGTTTTGTGTCTTATTGTTGCGGGTACGAATTGCAAATCCGAGCGAACGGAAAATCAAGAAAAGAAACCAAGTTGATTCTGCATCAGAATAAAACATTCGTTACCAAAAACATAAAAAAGAAATTTGTCTAATAGCATTTTGATTTTAAAAACAACACATGATTTTTTAGAATTTATCATATAATGGTTTCATTTTATAATTTGAAACATAATTGGTTACGCATTTTTGCAGAAAATCACTTTTGTAAGATAACTTTGGGTAAGAAAAGCCACCCATACAGACTCTAATTATTTTTCAATTAAGCTGACAGGCTTGGAACAATAAAATCATTTATTAAAAACTAAAATTAGAAATCATGAAAAAGTATTATTTATTAGTTACCTTTTTTTTCTTTTCGTTGGCGCTGTCGGCCCAAAGCGCCCAGTCATTTCTGCTTAACCTGTACGGAGGTTATACCTTTGCTGACAGAGTAGATTTCGATTCTTCTTACGCACGTGTAGAAGATGGTTTTGAGTACGGAATAGGTTTGGAGTACTTTATAATGGATAACGCTTCGGTAGAGCTAAAGTATAATAGGCTTGATACACACATGCCTTTGTATACAAAAGTTGCTATAATAAATGGTGCTAATACCATTCCTGCCGGCACTCAGCTTAATGCGGGAGATGATAAAGGCGCTATCAATTACATATTGGCAGATTATACATATTATTTCGGTTCGAGCTCTCAAAAGGCGCTTCCGTTTCTTGGTGCAGGTTTAGGGGTATCTATTCTTGAAACGCCTAGAAGTGGCAACGGAACTTATTTTGCTTGGGAGATTAAAGGCGGTGTGAAAGTAAAAACCAATTCGCCATTATCAATTAATCTTCATGCCTATCTGCAGTCTATGTCAGCAGCTGTTGGATATGACTATTATTGGGACTACTATTGGGGACCTGTAGCAGTTACGGATTATGCTACAACATTTCAATTTGGGCTTGGCGCTGCTATAAGCTACGATTTCAGCAAATAAAGATTCCTGTATTGAAAAAAATATAGATTAGAGTTAATTATTTCTTGTATATGAAAAAAGACAGATATCAGCAATATCTGTCTTTTTTATGAAATAAAGTAACGCCTTTATATTTTAGTTAGATCGGTAGGGGAGCAGCCGAATTGTTTTTTGAAAGCAAAGGAAAAATGGGATAGATTCTCAAATCCGATTTCATAATAAATATCAGAAGGTTTTCTATTTTTCTCTGTAAGCTGATAGTATGCCGTTTCTAGCCTTTTTTTGGTTAGCCAACGCTGAGGCGTCAGGTTAAAGGCCTTGTAAAAATCTCGTTTGAAGGTAGTAAGACTTCGGCCTGTCAGATAGCCAAATTTTTCCAGAGACATATTAAACATAAAATTCTTTTCCATAAAAGCGGCTAAGTCGATTTTGCCTGGTGCAGCAAAATCTGATAGAATAGAGTCAATATCTTTATTTATAGTTCTAAGAATTGTAATGGCCTCAGTAATTTTTAGTGAAGCTATATTTTCTGGAAAGCTCTCCTGCATTTCAAAATAAGGAATCAGCGAAGCCATACAGCTAGAAAGCAGAGGATGCTGGCCAAAACTGAAAATGCTTGATTTAGAAATCTTTGGTGCAGGATTTACATGGCTATAAAAATCCTTAAGTCTTTGAGCTGAAAGATGCATGGCAACAGCTTGGTGCGGTAAACCGTCTTTTGGGGTATTGATTATTGTAGCGAGTTGGTTTCGCGGAATTAAAAAAGTGCTGCCAGCGCCAAATATAAAACTTTCATCTGCTTGAATAATTTTTGTTTCACCCGAAATCAGCCACACAAGCAAATGGTCATCAAAGGCAGCCTCTGTTTTGAAGAGTCTGCCAGTGTAGTTGGAAAGTTTTATTTCGCTTGTGATATAATTTACCTGATATTCCATAATGCCTGTGCGGTTTAAAGATACCAATTTTAACTGATATTGAATGTTATGCCTGTCATTTCTTCGCTCAGTTTCCATAATTTTTCTGCATTTGCTTTATCTAGCGAATACGGTTTGATTCCGCCGATTATGGATACATCAGAATTTAAATCTGCTACATCTGCATTCTCGCAATATACTCCGCCAATCGTATCAAGAAGTTTGCTCGTAGCTGCCCAAACTGTCGTGGCTGCGCCTTGTGGAATTGTTTTTAAGGATGCGGCAACTTCTGGCAGTATGTTTCCTTCTGCATCGCTGAATCCTAGTTTATGAAATAAATCAACAGGAGCTTCTCTTCCTAATTCAGTTTCTCCCACTGATCCTGGACATAAGGAGTAAGCGCGCACGTTGTGATGTTTTGCTCTTTTGTCCAATTCTACTGAAAAAAGGTTTACAGCTGTTTTGGACTGTCCGTAAGCAGTCAAAGTTTCATATTCTCGATTTAGGAAATTAGGATCTTGAAAATCAAAATCAGAAAATTGGTGTCCGCCTGATGAAACATTTACCACTCTGGCTCCGTCTGCTTTTTTGAGAGCACTCCATAGTCTTGCCGTAAGTTGGAATACGGCCAAATAATTGGTTGCCAGCTGTGATTCGTATCCTCGATGATCTCTTCGTAAAGGCACCCACATAATTCCGGCATTATTTATCAGCAAGTGTAGCGGTCTGCCAGTAAGGATAAACTTTTGGGCAAAAGCATCAATCGAGTCTGGATTCATCAAATCCATTTCTTCAATTGTTACGTTGGATAATCCTTCCAGATTTCTTGTTGCTTTTTCTATGTCTCTTGCCGGCACTATGATTTGAGCGCCCGCTTGAGAAAGCGTTTTTACGGTCTGTAATCCGATACCCGTATTTCCTCCAGTTACAATAACGGTTTTTCCCTGAAGATCAATTCCTCTAATTATTTCCTCTGCTGTTGATGATGCATTAAATCCTGAACCTAAAGCTCTCTGAAGTGCACCTTGATAATTGTTCTGTTCCATTTTAATTTTATTTAAGTTATTATGATGAGGCAAAGTTATGTGCGATACTGTAAGGTCATTTTGTTTAAACGTCCGAATATGTTTTGTTTAAACGTCCGAATTAAGTTTTGAACTTTTAATTCAGAATTTGGCATCATATAAATGAAATAGATGTGACTGATTTGCTTTAGGGAATACCTAGCTGTAACTGTAGGTTTTATTGGACGATGGATCTTTTTACTTCGAAATTTTAGTTTTATATTTGAATGGCAATTAAACATCAGCAACAATGAATCAGTCTCAAAACGTTACAGATTACCCAAATAAGAATACGATTTTTATGGTTTGGAAATTTAAAGATCAGACCGATGCGTCAGCTGTATTTAAGAAACTCTGTTCATTAGTAGGTAACTTAAATAATTCTTATGCTGTAAGAAGGCCTGACGGACGCACCAGCTGTGTGATGGGAGTTGGTCATGATGCATGGATAAGACTGGGAATGCCAAATCCGCTGCCTAAGGAATTGGTTAATTTTGAGCCTATTGTAGGGATTAAACACACTGCAGTAGCCACTTTTGGAGACCTTCATTTTCATTTAAGAGCAGAAAATGAAGCTATTTGTTTTGATATGGCCATGGCAATCAGTGATGTACTAAGGCCGAATGCTGAGTGTCTCGAAGAAGTCCACGGATTTAGATATTGGGACGGGCGTTCTATAATCGGTTTTGTCGACGGCACTGAAAATCCAATAGGAGAAGAAAGGGAGTTTTTTGCCGTAGTAGGAGATGAGGATCCTGCATACAAAGGGGGCAGTTACCTATTTGTTCAGAAGTATTTGCATAATATGAAGGACTGGAAAAGTCTTTCAACAGAAGAACAGGAAAAGGTAATTGGAAGATCTAAAATGGATGATATTGAAATGTCTGATGAAGTAAAACCGTCAAATTCTCATAGCGCTCTTACTGCCATTACAGATGAAAATGGCGATGACCTTAAAATTGTGAGGGACAATATGCCATTCGGAAATCCTTCAAAAGGTGTTGCAGGAACCTATTTCATTTCTTACGCCAGCACATTCAGCACTACCAAAAAAATGTTGGAAAATATGTTTATTGGTAATCCGCCAGGCAATTACGATCGCATTTTGGATTTTAGCGCAGCGCAAACGGGAACATTATTTTTTGTACCAACTTTGGATATGCTAGATCAGTTTGGCGAGTGATTTTTTTTGATAAATTTATTTCATAGTGAAATTAGCTAGATTTATTAAGGCATAAGTAAAGCCTTAATCAATAATGATCGCTGCTGATTTTGTCGTTTCGTTCAAAGTTATTCCTGCGAGTTCACATACCGTATTTTCAATCATATGGCACATGCTATTTAAGGCCAAATCATTGGGTTCTGTTCCAAAAGGATTTTCTATTTCATCGGCAATTGCCTCAAAAGCAACAAAAGTGTAGGCAATGAATACTACAATAAAGGGAGTAAGCCAATTCAAACTGTCTACTAATCCAAATGGCAGCAGAAAACAGTAGATATATACCGTTCTATGCAGTAAAACACGATAAGAAAATGGTATAGGAGTAGAGGCGATCCTTTCGCAGCCGCCCACAATAATAGTTAAAGCATCGAGATTTTCATCAAAACGCGCTTGTTGGATAGAATCAATTTTGTTTTCTTGTTTTGCCTTTCCAATCCATTCTGCCATAAGTTTTGTCAAAACAATAGGTTTATAGCGTGCCTCAGAAACTATTGCCAACTGTTTTTCTGTGAGACGCATTTTCAAATCCTCATCAGGACTTGTATTTCTTAGCTGATGTTTCAAAGCGTAAGGAAAAGTGCGAAGCAGGGAAATAAATTCCACTATCTGTATATTATCTGTTTTAGGATCTGTTAAAGTCAGACTTTGTCTTGCTAATGATCTTGTATCGTTCAATAAGGCTCCCCAAAGTTTTCGACCTTCCCAGAATCTGTCATAACTAGCATTGTTGCGAAATCCTAGAAACAGAGCCAACACAAAACCAAACAAAGTGAGTGGTGCCGGATTAAGAGGAATTTTAAATGAGAAGATAATTCCGTGAAAATATACGATGGCTAGAGACATCAGAAATAGTACAGCTAATCTTGGCAGTAAACGAGGCAGCACCGAACCATGCCAGACAAAAAGCATTTTAAACCAGTTATCTTTACTTTTTATTATCATAATCAATTTATTCGAGTTCCTTTAAAAACAGCACTTCGGTTGCAAATATAAACGAATTGGCATCTGAGAACTATTTTTAAAGGCAATGGCACGCTATTAATTTAGTGAAATTACAATTGTTTAATTTTAGTGTAAATTTCAGGATCGTGTTTCCTGATTTTAATTTTTACATATTTGGACGCTGGCATATTGCTGTCTTTCACCACATTATTTACAGATACTAGAACATTGGTTTCTGGGAAATAGGTGACAGTGTTTTTTTCAGGTATTTGATATGAAACAATGATAAAAAGCGGAGCAATCCTTTCAATATTGTCGTCATAATTAAACAAATCAACTTTATCGCCAGTTTTGAAGCCTGCTTTGTCAATATCCTTCTGATTCATGAAGATTACCCTGCGTTCATTTTTTATGCCACGATAGCGGTCATCAAGACCATAGATTGTGGTGTTAAACTGGTCATGCGTGCGAGTTGTTGCCATCATGTATTCGTCTTTTTCAAGTTCATTTTGTGGCACTTCTGTTAAGGTAAATGGTGCTCGATCTCCAAATTCTTTTGTTATGAATTCTCCGTGGCGCGCTGCATTTGGGAGATAGAAACCGCCTTTTTCGCGCACTCTTATGTTATAATTCTCAAATCCAGGTATGCATTTTTCGATGTCATCTCTTATTGCGTCATAACTGTCATGATAACGCATCCAGTTAATCACGGATTTCTCTCCCAATGTGGCCATGGCCATTCTGCAGACAATCTGAGTTTCATTAATAAGATTATCAGAAACAGGTTTAAGTATGCCTTTTGAAGACTGAACCACACCCATAGAGTTTTCTGTCGATATAAACTGCGCCTGACCATTAACCATATCAATATCGCTTCTAGACAATGTTGGCAGTATTAAGGCTTCTCGTCCGTGTATGAGATGGCTGCGATTAAGTTTGGTAGACACGCAGACGGTCAAATTTAGTTTTCTTAATGCTGCGGCTGTGTAAGATGTATCGGGGGTTGCAGATAAAAAATTGCCTCCCATGCAGAAAAGTAATTTTACTTTTTCGTCATGCATTGCTTTAATGGCACGTACAACATCATATCCATGTTTACGCGGCGGATTAAAACCATAAAACGCCTGCAGACGGTCAAGCTGTTCGTCGGTAGGTTTTTCATCGATCATCATAGTTCTGTTTCCTTGCACATTGCTATGTCCGCGTACAGGACAGACACCAGCGCCAGGTTTGCCTATGCTTCCTTTTAGCAGTAAGATATTGAGAATTTCTCTAATCATATCAACACCATTAGGCTGTTGGGTTAGTCCCATTCCCCAGCAAACTATAATTCGTTTTTTGAATGCAAGCATTTCCGCAGCCTGATAAAGTTCTTCTTTAGAAACACCTGAAAGCTGTGCAAGATCGTCAAGATTATAGCGGCTAAACTGTTCTATAAAGGCATCATATCCTGTTGTTTTTTCTCTGATGAAATCAGCATCGAATACCTTTCCTGGGTTGTTTTTTTCTAATTCAATTAAGATAATTTCAAGAGCTTTTAAAAGAGCCATGTCCCCATTTATTTTTACAGGAAGATATAGATCTGCCAGTTTAACCCCGCTTCGGAGAACTCCGTTAATTTCTTGAGGATTTCTAAAACCCATCAGACCGGCTTCTGGCAATGGATTGATGGCAATAATTTTTGCTCCGTTCTTTTTGCCTTTTGCCAAGGCGCTCATCATTCTCGGAGCATTGGTGCCAGGGTTTTGACCAATGATTATAATGAGATCTGTATCATAGAAATCGTCCAGAGTAACAGTGCCTTTTCCGATTCCAATTGTCGGTCTTAAAGCAGTTCCAGATGTTTCATGGCACATATTGGAGCAATCTGGCATATTGTTGGTGCCATATTCTTTGGCAAAGAGCTGATAAAGAAAAGAAGCCTCATTGCTCGTTCTTCCAGAAGTGTAAAAAGCGGCCTGATCTGGCGATTCGAGCGTATTGAGCTGTTGCGCTATTTTTTTGAATGCATCATTCCAGCTTATAGGTTCATAGTGAGTGCCGTTTTCGGGAAGGTACATGGGTTCAGACAGCCTGCCCATTTTTCCTATCTGATGATCGTCTAATTGAGCGAGATCATAAATAGAGTTTTCTTTAAAAAAATCGGCAGTAATTTTTTTTGTAGTGGCTTCTTCAGCCAGTGCTTTAGCACCGTTTTCACAATATTCGCCCAAAGAAGACCGTTCATCATCAGGATCGGGCCACGCACAGCTCGGACAGTCAAAACCGCCAGTCTGATTCATCTTAAAGAGAGCTTTTGTTCCTCTAACCAAGGTTTTCTCTTCAATAAGATCGCTAAAAGCAGCTACCACGGCTGGAACTCCCGCCGCCCAATTTTCAACTTTCGTTAATTTCAGATCTAAAAGTCTATATGGGTTTTCAGCGTCTGGTGATTTTATATTTTCTCCATTGCTACTTTTCTCGTTTTGATCCTTTTTCATCGCTTTTTGGTATTAATTGGCACTTTGTGAAATTTGTGAATAATGTTGCTTTCGCTCTATTTGGAAATATTTTATTGATTTTTAAACAGTCTTATTCTCTAAATCAGAAATCAGTATGGGTGCAACATCAGAGGAATTATAGACATTGAATCTATCTTCTCTGAGGAATCCTATAAGAGTCATGTTAAATTCTTTTGCTAGATCGACAGCAAGACTTGATGGTGCGCCTATTGCTGCAACAGCCGATATGCCAGCCATAGCTGCTTTTTGGATTAGCTCAAAGCTTGCTCTTCCGCTCAGCAGCAAAATATGTTTATTAAGGGGCAACAAGTCTGCTGATAATGCTGATCCAATTAGTTTGTCTAGGGCATTGTGCCTTCCCACATCTTCACGAAGAAGGATAAGATCTCCATCAACAGAAAATAATCCAGACGCATGAATACCACCAGTATTGGAAAAGTCGGTTTGTGCCGTTCTTAATTTCTGAGGAAGCTGAGACAAGATTTCTCTAGAAAGATGTAAGACAGTTTTATTTTTAACGCTAAACGCACTTACTGTTTTTATAGATTCAATTGAACTTTTCCCACAAACCCCACAGCTTGAAGTAGTGTAGAAATTTCGGTCAGCTTGCATTAATTGAGGAATAAAATCTTCTCTGAGCTCGACCTGAATGGAATTTTGTTTTTGTCTTGTACATTGTCCTGCTAAATGGCTGACCTCTTTAATAACACTATATGAAGGAATAATTCCTTCAGTGAATAAAAAACCTGTAGCGAGTTCATGATCATTACCTGGAGTTCTCATTGTCACAGAGATGTTTTTTTGAGTTCTCTGATTTTCGGGTCCGTACAGAATCTTTATTTCCAGCGGCTCTTCAACTGAAAGCATATCCAATACTGCTTCGCTATTAAAAGCATTGATCTTTGTGATTGGCACATCCTTGACAGAAACAGGACCTATATTAGTGATTTCCATGTAAATCGATTATTATAAACACTAGTAAATTTACTAAAATAAAAGATTGAAAAATCACGTTGCAAATTAATTAATTGAATGAAAGTAATGCAGTAGATTTTAATTTATTGATAATCTGATTTTTTAGGAAATCTATTTACTGTAATTTATAATCTATAATAAATGGAGTTATGCTTTTTACATAAAGGTCATAAAAAGATCTGAAGTGATATTCAATTACATCATTTTTCCTTCTTTTGCGTATTCTTTTTTAATTCCTTGAAGTAAATGATTGAGATTGATACTTTTGTTTTGATCTTCTAAAGTTTTCAAGCAGGCATATTGAATAATGTTGACAATGTTGGCGCCTGTAATATCGTATTTTTTTGAAAGTTCATTGAGATTTACATCTTCAGCAATTTTAATTCCTTTTGGAAGATTATTTTGCCACAATCTTAAACGCTCGCCATAAGAAGGCACTTCAAACTCAATTATAGATTGGAATCTACGAGTAAAAGCAGTATCAATATTCGTTTTAAAGTTTGAGGCCAGAATCACTAATCCAGGATGATTTTCGATTCTCTGTAATAAATATGAAACTTCCTGATTGGCATATTTGTCATGCGCATCTCTAACATTGGTTCTTTTTCCGAAAACGGCATCGGCTTCGTCAAAAAATAGAATCCAATCTTTATCAGTTGCTTTGTCAAAAAGAGAAGACAGGTTTTTTTCGGTTTCCCCAATGTATTTCGAAATCACCATCGACAAATCTATTCTATAAACATCTCTTTGGGTATATTTTCCTAAAAGCGAAGCAGTAAGTGTTTTTCCTGTTCCTGGCGCACCGTAAAACATTACTCTAAAACCGGGTTTTATTTTGGCTTTCATATTCCATTCGTGAAGCAGAATATCGTTGAATTTAAGCCAAGTTTCAATTTCTTTTATCTGATTTAAGGTGTTAGAATTCAAGACCAAATCGTCCCAATCTAATTGCGTTTCTATTAATTGGGCAGGGAAAATGCTGCTCAATTGAGGTTTTAGGATTTTTCCAGTTATGAATTTTTCGATGTATTCATCTTCTAAAATTAATAGACCGCTTAGTTTAGGTTCGCCATTTGGAACAGATTCTATTTTGACCATTCCTTTTTTATATAAAAAAGATTGATTGTGAAGGAAATTATAAAATGCGATTCGGTTTTCGAGATCATTTCCAGCAACTAAAAACTGAGCCGTTTCGCCTGTTGGCAGAATTCCTCGATGATTTTTTGTTTTGATTCCGCCAAACTCAGGCAGTTCGCCGCCATTTGGCAAATATTCGGCAATAATCGAATTCAAAAAATCGGGTTTCAAATGCGGAACCAGAGCTAATCCTAAGATAAGAATATCAATTTCTGAAAGATTATTTTCGATAATAAATTCGTCAATAAAATCATTCGCATCAAGCTGATTTAAAACAGGTTTTTCCGTTGGATTTTCGGCCTGAAATAAAGCATCAAGCTGAAATACGAATTGGTTTTTGATATAGGTAAATACATTTTCCATTTGCTATACTAATGATTCGATTGAGAAAAAATCAAGCTTAGATTGTTTATAATTTCTGATTTTGTCCATCACAGCGTTTCCGTTATGAGAACCGCCAGAATTTGTGTTGCCTTCAATAGTTTCTATGGTATCGGCATGAACGGCAGTTACAATTCCGGTATGAATCCAGTCGTTTGGCGTTTTTTGAAGAAGAAAAATATCTCCGGGTTTTATCAAAGCGGAATTGGTTCTGGCCGTTTGATAGCGAGTTAATATTTTTTTCTGAAGACCAGTTGTTCCAACAGTATCGCAGCTATAGGTTAGCGGCATTAACGTTTTGAAATTTTTTCCTTGAATAGAAGCCGCCTGATCTATAATAGCCTGAACAAAACCCATGCACCAAAACCATTCCGTTCCTTCGTGTCCATCCATATAGCTTCGAACCCACGGTCCAGTATTGCTTTGGTTGTTTATGACAAGTTCAAAAGGCTGATTTTTGAGATGATTTTTGGCTGTATTCAGAATCAATTCTCTCAGATTACTTCCAGATATCGGACTTTCAAAAGCTTTTTTGAGTGGCGATGCCAGTTTATCGAATAAGCTTTGATCTACATTTCCGTTTTGAGGCAAACCATTAAATTTTTGATAATTCAATACTGCCTTTTCTGTTGCAGGACCAAAATCGCCATCGATACCCGTTGACGTTCCTGAGCCTGGATTCTGCATAGCAAATAAATTAAGCCAAGACTGAATTTTTTCGACGTCTTTCTTGTTGTTGTTTGCTCCGTTTCTTTGTTGTGGTGCTTTAATAAGCAGTTCTTTTTGGTAGAATGTTTTTTGCATGACTTTAGTGTTTTAAATGTTTTTAAAATTATTGTCTCTACAACCTCTCCAGTTTTTATTTTCGTGGCCAAAATAGCCATAATAAAAAGTTCTCCTTATGTTTCACTAGTGGAGGTTATGTCATTTTTTTTCTTTGCATATTCTTTTTTTATTACTTGAAGACTTTTTTAGAAGAGTGTTCATATTTTATTTAAGTTTCAAGCTTTCATATTTCTTATCAAAACTTTCAAGTTTAAAATCAGTAAATATTTCAGACATATGTTTTTTAAAACTTTCACTTTCTGGGCTTGAGATATCATATAGTTTTTCAATGATATACTTTTGCCAATAAAAAAATCCTCTTGCTTCTAATGCTAGCTCCATGTAAGCATTAAAATCAATCATTAAATCAATAGTTTCAGATTCTCCATCTCTGTGAAAGAACATTCGATTATTAGCGATGCTGTTTATAAAAATACCGCAATGAGCTTCATCTGTAAATTGATCAATAGGATGGAAATTATAAAGAGGATCCTTATCTGATAAGCTGGGGTAATTACTTTTTATACCTTTTAGAATGTATTCTAATTTTAAAATATTAATTTTCCCCGAAATATTGCCTTGAGAATCTTTTTCCCAACTCATCTCATACCCATTTGATTCTTTAAAAAAAGATAATGTGTTATGATCTAAGCCTGCTTTTTGTCCTTCTAAAATGAGGTCATTATTTGCAGAAGAATTAAAATCCTGTTTTTGTTTATTTATTTTTTCGTTTTGGCTAATTTCTAGAAATGTTAAATCTATTTTGTTAAAAATATTTTCCATGGGTTTGTTCTTTTAATTAATAACAACATTTGATAATGCTTGAAGTGAGTTAATAGCAGCTCTAATAACTGCATTTTCAGGTGTATCAGGAAATTCGTCTTTTATTTGATTATACAATCTAAGATTTGCAATGGTTTTTGCTTTGTTTTGGATAGTAGTCATAGTTCCGCTTCTAATTCCAACCGTATTGTTTACTAGATCATCTATTGAACTATTTATTATGCTAACTCTTGCTCTGCTTGTAGTGCTTATTTCGTATGAATTAATATTTGTGTCAACTGGATTATTTACAGAAAGTGTAGCAATATTACCTCCAGCTTTTTCAGTATAATTATTTCCATTTTTTTCAAGTAATACAGCTTTACAATCTAAAGTTCTTGGTACAAACTGTTCTGCTTCTCTAATTTCTTTAATTGTAGGATCTGCATCATTTGGAGTATTTAAATTTCCAATATAATTTTTTGGTTCGACAGAGTAAAAAACTATTGCTCCTGATTGAACAGCTGCTTTAACAAGTGACTCTACAGATCCTTCATGTGCACTGTTTCCTTCTCTTGACAATGGAGTCATGTTTTCCCATGTTCCAGGGCCATGTGTGTTATGATTTAATAAATGACCTCTAATGTAATAACTACTTCCTCCATTTTTGCGTTTGGCAAGTTTGTCAAATAAAGCATGACTTCTTTGTGTAGGTTCTGAGCCTGCAGGACCTTTTTTTGTAAGTATTGATGCAGTCATTTTCTTACCAACGATATCGCCACCTTTGCTTTCTTGTTGTTGATCAATTACGGATTCGGGTAAGTCAGCATCTGACACGCCAAAAAGAGATTTTGCATGGTTACTTAGTTGGTTTAATAAGGCTTCAAGTTCTCGTTTTTTTCTTTCGCTATTTGCATTTTCTTCCGCAGGAGTTGGTGCAGCAACAGATTCTCTCTTTTTAGCATCAATTTGCCCAGCAATAATTAAGGCTTGAGCTTTAGAATTTGTTTTCACAGGATCATTACCAACATCAACTGAAGTTATAAATGTTGTAAATGCTGTTGGATTACTAGCTATAGTTAAAACAGGAGCATTTTCATCTCCAGTAAAATATAAAGTATGATTTTCGCCATTATCAGCAACAAATTCTTTTCTTATTCCGAGCCATCCCAAAATAGCATCCCTTACACTTGCACCCATTGCCATAGCTCTGTCTAACAATGCCATTCCTGTATCTACAGCTCTGTTTACCAACCAAGTCAACGCATCATCAACCATTTGGCGAACAGCAATAAGCATTTCTCCAATTCTTGCTCCAATACCAGTTAAACCGACTTGATTTGCCAAGAAGCCTATTACAACAGGCATAGCTTGTCCCATGGTTCTTTCTAGATAATCTGCGGCTGTGGCGACATTTCCTCGTGCTAAATCGGCTACACCATTAACAAACGAATTGACCACTTCGAGCATTTCGCGCAAGTATTTTATAAAACTTTGAATTGCATTAAAGAATGCCATAGCACCGTTTATGACGGCCATGATTCCCGTTGGGTCAAGCATGCTTAAAAGTCTGGCTGTAATTCTATTGACAATACGTTCCATGACAAAGTTTTTCACGGCATCGAGAACGGTATTCCATAAATTGCTCAGCTGTTCTTGTATTTTGTCCCAAATGGCCGCCATACCGCGTTCTTGAACATCTTTAATAAATGTCCAAATGCCTTCAAGCGTATTAATCATACTGCGGATTCTAGCTACTCTTGCAGGGCCAATGCGAGGATGTGCGGCTAGTTTTTCCCAGATTCTTTCCATCGAGATATTCAGCACTTCCATAATCCAGGTAATAACACCGCGTAAAGAGAAATCAGTTAGAACTGGAATATTAGCATCTTTCAACTCGCTCATCAGCCAGCCAGTGACACCATTGATTAGATGTGTGACGATATTGTCAAAGAATTGTACAAATCCTTGTTTAAGTGCTCGCAGTATATTTTTTAAGAAACCAATTGGATCTTTTTTGATGTCATCAATCGCTTCTAAAGCTCTTGTAATAATATTTCCGATGAGATCAAATGGGAAATTCATAATTTCGAGAATGGCCATAATAACGATTCTAACAATTTCTGCCACAAAAGCAATTAATCGGCCTATAGGTTCTCCAAATTTCTCAATGATTCTCATGAAAGCATCTATCGGATGAATGAGATCATCGATAGTCATAGAATCCCATATATCAGTAAAGAGCTGTATGATAGATTGTGGCGTCATGTTGAGCGTCTCTACTGCGGCTTCAATTTCGCCTGCAATTCTGGCTATTGCACCAGATTCCACCATTTGCGCATATTGTTCTTCTCCGCCATCCATAAGGCTCATAAAACCTCGTATCATATTTGGAACTGTGCGAGGTACGACTTCTTGTGTAAAAGGATCTTTTCCGATAATTACTTTAACAAGCGAATACCCTCTTACGGTAGCGGCTTGAGAAGACAGCCATGTTAATAGTGAATCTTTGACAAGTTCTAATACTTTTAATGCCACACCTGAAGCGAAATCCCAAACTCTTTGTAAAAAATCTCCAGCTTGATTGGCAAGTGCAGAAAGATTATCTGCAATATTGACCAAATTGGATGGCTGAATGGCATCCCAAGCTGCGGTAATAAGTCCGCGAAGTTCGCCAAGTAAAGAGTTGAAAGTTCCAACCTGAGTATCAAGCCAATCGGCAGTTTTTTGCAGTGTGCCTTTTTCGCGCATCTGCTCCAGTTCAGTTTGCTTGTCTATCAGGATTAAGAAATCTTCTAATATTTCCACCGTTGTGGCATTTACAGCCTCATCTCGTAACGGATCGTATTTGATTATTTTTTTGATTAATGACCAAGCTTTGTTTTCTGCCAATAAAGGTTCAGCAACATTAATCAAAGCTTCTTTTATCCAAGTAATTACTTGATCAACTGTTGCACTAACGAAAGAAGTTATTCTATTAACGACTTCATTGAATTTTTCTGTAACTAAATCAATTATGCCTGTAAAAGGAAATGATACTTCGTCCCAAACTTCTTCAACCAAATCAAGAATACTGTCAACTGTTAGTCCCAGTTCTCCTAATTTTCCTTCTACCCAGTCAAAAACCTGCTGTAAAATTCCATATTCCTGAAGCTTATCGAATATGGCGGTTCCAAATGGAATAAGTCCCATTAAACCTTCAACAAGATTAATTGGAGTTCGCTCTACATCGACTTGTCGTAAAGGATCATAACCAATAATAACAGTAAATAGGGTGTAACCCGGAACGTGTCGTGCACCATCGATTATCCAGTCGGGAACTAAATCGAGGAATGAACCTTGAACCATTTCAGGAGCAGGGGAGATAGGCTCTGGTTTTTTTCTAATTGCCGCTCCCTGCTGTACGGTATGCGTTAATTCGTGAGCCAGTAAATGTTTGCCTTCTTTCGAATTCGGATTGTATTTTCCTTCATTAAAATAAATATTGTTTCCCGTAGCAAAAGCCTGAGCGCCTAATTGCTTATTCATTTGAACAGCATTGGAGTCATTATGTATGCGGACATTGCTGAAATCGGCTCCAATGCCAGATTCCATTTCGGTTTTTATTTTTCCAGATAGAGGAGAACCACCGCCTTTACTGCTGTTTAGTTTGGACTCGATATTAGAATCATCGCTAGGACTGGCATCGCTAGCCGCACTTTTTTGAAGTTGTTTTTCTTCGTCTGAGTTTTGTTTCTCTTCTTCTTTTTTCTGCTGTACATTTTCTTCTTCTCCTTTATTTTGAATTAAAGGTTTGATTGCTGGAGTATCTTTTGAGACCGTTTCAGGTTTTTTGACTTCTTTTTTATTCTGAACCGTTTCTTCTTTTTTCTGGACTTTATCTTCAAGCTTGCGCTGAATTAATGATTTTGATCCAGAAAAAGCGGGATTGGCTTCCCGTTTTTCGGTTATTCTAGAATCGAGTTTGTTTTGGATTAAATCCGTTTTGAGTTGTACAACAGGTGTTATAGTTTGCGCAGCTGTTTTTTGCTGCACTTCTTTATTTTTCTCTTCTTGTTTTTGAACATTGCGTGCCAGTTTCTTTTGCACTACTGGTGACGGTGAAAAGAAAGAGTCTGCTTTTGGCGTTTGTTTATTGGCCACCACGTGGTCTGCGACTCTATCGGCTTCGACTTCAAATTTATCGTTAGATTTTCCTATATTCAATTTTGCCTGAACACCAAAAAAAGATTCCTTCCCCTTGTCATGATGCGACGCGGAGTGCGGAGAATTTGATTTTGATATTTGCTTTAATGCTGGCATCTCTAATTGGTTACATTAAAACTTCCTTTTAAATTTGGACTGCCTCCAGGATTAATTACCTGAACCTCTACTTTGAAGAAGATGCAATCTTTGGTTTTTACAGCAAATGATTGTGTTTCTGTTCTGCCAACATCATATCTTCTGCTAGTTTTACGTATTGTGCCTCCTTGTATAGCTGTTAATACTATATGATAATGTTTTGCATTATGTGGTTTGGCCCAATTTGCTGTTGAAGTTATTTTAAAATTTCCTTTTGAACAGAAAGTTGTAGATGGCACAGAGGTATCATCGATATTAAAATCCCTAGTTTGCGGTAATTGAGACGCTTCACCACAACAATTATCACCACCTCGTTTTTGTCCTACCAGTTTATTGTCTAAAGCTCCTATAGTTTCTGGTCCGACAATACCGTCAATTTTATTCAAACCATTTTCTTCTTGGAAGCCTATTACTGCATTTCGTGTTTCGCTTCCAAAATCGCCGTCTGCTCCAAATTTTGGTAAACTCTGACCCGCTTTCATCAGACCTTGCTGCAATTCTGAAACATATTGCCCTTTTTGACCAGCAGAAATAAGCATCTGATTGTCATTTGCTTTTTCCAACGGAGGATTGCCTTTAAACTGTGGGTTTTCAGGTCTTTCTGCATATAGATCTTCTGAATGGTTTTCTATAGATGATTTTTGTACTGTTCCTGATTTTTGTTTGGCTCCGGTCTGCTGAATCGTATGTGTGAGTTCATGTGCTAACAGATGTTTGCCTTCTTTAGAGTCTGGATTGTATTTTCCTTTATTGAAATAGACATCGTTGCCATGTGTGAAAGCTTGTGCGCCCAGTTCTTCGCTCATTTGAACGGCTCTGCTGTCTGTATGGATGTTTACGTTGCTAAAATCAGCTCCAAAACCCGATTCCATTTCACGCTTTGTGTTTTTATCCATAGCATTTCCTCCGCCTTTAGAGCTGTTAAGATTACTTTCGACGTTTTCGTCAACCGAGTTCGATTCCTTTAGTTTTGCTTGAACAGATTTGTCTTCTTTTTTCTGAGCCTTTTTGTCTTCGTTTTCACATTCGGCACATTTTTTCTGCACTTTCTTGTCTTCCTCTTTTTCGCCTTTTTTCTGTACTTTCTTGTCTTCTTCCTTATCCGATTTCTTTTGAACCTTTTTGTCTTCTTCTTTTTCTCTCTTTTTTTGTACTTTTTTATCTTCTTCCTTGTCGGATTTTTTTTGGACTTTTTTGTCTTCCTCTTTTTCGCCTTTTTTTTGCAGAGGCGGTTCTTGTGCCAAGTCCTTTTTTTGAACTGTTGAAATGCTTTCTGCAATAGGTTTTTGCTGTACAGCTTCTTCGCTTCTGGATTGAAGTAAACCTCCAGTTTTGCGTTTGTTGACTACTTTATCGGCTACATTGTCGGCTTCTACTTCATATTTGTCTCCTACAGCCCCCGTAGTTAATTTCTTTTGAACTTTTGGTCCAAAAAAAGTAGAAGAGGAGTGATTGGCTATTTTCTTTTGTTCAAATTCTCTCATGATTATTATTTTATCATTTTGAAATACTAAATTGTTTCTCTAAACAAACTGCAGATTATTCGCGATAACACCTTCTTTCCCTAATGCATTTTTTATTTGCTTATACCAATACGGAAATATTTTAGAGAGTCGAAGTTCAATTTCATCAACAACATATTTGTCATATTTTTTCATTCCGAAAAAATGAGAATACCCAATACTATCGGCATGTTTTCCATGTTCGGTTATATTGTCACCTTTCAAAAGCATTGTCGGATTATTGTTTTTATAATTTAATAGCGATGCAAGCGTATATTGTTCGATTAAAATGCAGGTTTCATAACCTTCTTGTTTTAATGAATTAAAGCCTTCTTGGTTTTCGATATATATTTTCTCCAAGTCGTAATAGCTTTTTATAAATTCATCACGGAGCTTGAGATCGTTAAAACCAAATATGCCGCAGTTATAAGAATAGCCCAAGTTGGTGTGCCAGTAAGGAAGATTTTTAGTGTATCTATTAAAAAACTCTACCTGCTTCTTATAGTGGACTTCATAAGTATCTTCTTTGCGTTCTACTATGACATCATCAAAACTAAAATCTATCTTTTTCTTAATAAAGATGTCGGTGTCTATGTGAATAAACGGTTTTGTTTGAAGTTCCATAGCGTTGATTTTTGATTTCATCCAAAGTTCAATTCTATTATCGTTTTGCATTTTGGTAACAGCACAAGGAAGCATATACAGGAATTTATAGCCTATTTCGTCTACATAAAGCTCAATTTCATCATACCACAAATGGCTATATAGTATACTTAGAGCAGTCATGTAGATCGTTTCCTTTAATTTGTCTCCCATATTCCATCTGTTGTTTGTTATAGGAAGCACATCAAGGCTGTAAATCATCTTGTGTCGTTGTTTCATACCGTTTTATTTTAAGTTATGCCTTCTTTCTCCAAAGCATTCTTTACTTCTTTGTACCAATACGGAAACAGTTTAGAAAGCCTATTTTCTATTTCCTGAACAATGTCAATTCTGTATTTTTTTTGCCCTGCAATGTGCGTGTAACCAATTCTATCTGCCAGCTGGCTGTTCTCGAACAGGTTTTTTTTCCACAGCAATAAGGTCGGCTTAATATTTTTATGATGTAATAATGCGGCCAGATTATACTGCTCCAAAACAATGCAAGGTTCTATTCTTGTTATGCCTGGATTATTGTTTTTTATAAAAATTTCTTCTAAAGCATAGTAGGCTTTTAAAAACTGATCTCGAAGTTCTAAGTCTCTAAAACCTAATACGCCACAATTGAAAGCATATCCTAAATCGGGTTTCCAATAATCTAGATCCTGAGTGTATTTATTAAAAAAATCCAATCGATATTGATACATGCCGTACAGTTCGTAATCATTTTGTTCAACAATTACTTTATCAAAATCAAAATTTATTTTTTTCTTTATAAAGGCGTCATTATCAAGATGAATAAAAGGTTTAGTTTGTTTTTCCATAACATCAATCTTCGATTTCATCCAAATGACAGCGTCTTTATTGCTGCTAATTTTAGTCACTCTGCAAGGAAGCATATACAGAAACTTATAAGCCGTTTCATCAGCATAAAGTTCAATATCCTTATACCATAAGTGGCTGTATAGTATGCTTAGAGCAGTAGAATAAATAGTTTCTTTAAATTTATTGCCTTCATTCCATCTATTGTTGCTGATAGGAAATGCATCTAAGCTGTAAATTATTCTAGGCTCTTCCTTCATAAAATATTTTTTTTAATGGTATGAATTAAGTTTTTCTCTTCCAGAAAAGTTACATTGTTGTACAAAGAAGCTTTACGGCTGTGCTTGTACAATCGTCTCCATTGATAATCTACACCTTTAACTTCTGAAGTGTTGAGATGTATCTCAGTATTATGATTTTTTTTACTTTCTTCAAATGAGGTATGCCAGACCATTTTGCCTAACAAAGGCGATTGTATATAAGTTGAATTCAAAAAATCCCTTTGAAAGCTGTCTATATTAATTGAATTTTCCCCAATTCTGAAAATATGTACCAACGCTTCGCCATTTTTTGTTTTATAATATTTTGAGAGGTATCTTTTTGTCTCCAATTTGTTCATCATGGGCTGTAAATCCAGTTCCTTTTCAAAAATCAGATCGATATCATTAATGGTAATGTCATAATATTCGCGAAGATTGAGATAGTCTGCAACACCTCCGCAAAAGACTACTTTAGAAAGATTTACATTATTGAATAAAAACTCTAAAGCCATTTGCTGAAGGCTGCGAATATTTTTTTTGTCGTATTCTAAAAAAGAGGTGTTATCAATATTCATATTTCTAATATTTACCAGTTAACATATATGATTCGTTTTTTCCAAGCTAATTTGATGATGCTCAAATTCCAGTTTAATTTGTCTAACAAAATATCTTGTGTTTTTCGCTCCATGGTGATTACAGGACTTTCGTCACCATTAATGTCTAATTTCCCTGGGCGTTGCAAGAATTCGTTTTGAAGCAATTCTGCTGATGATTTTTTCATAATATCCCAATTGCTTAATACCGCTTGCAACATTGTGAAGGCTTCTTTCTTCATTTCTTCTGAGAGTGTAATGTTTCTTTCAATAGGTTCAGCTATCGGAATATTGCATAAAAACTTTTCGAAGACCATAGCATTTTCATAATCCTGTTCTTTTCCCGTGGCTACATAATGCAAGAGATGTGCGGCAACTTCAGGATCATTTATAGTATTGTCTTTATTCAGCAGTTTGCAATTTTCAAAAAGAGATTTCAAAAAGGGATGAATTAATACTAGACCTGCATTGTCAACATATGATTCGCCAATAATGTTATTCTCATCAAATCGGTTTTCGTTTTTGACTTTTTCTTTCTCCAAATTAGAATCCTTTTTATCAATTGCTCTTTCGTGAGTGTTAAGAGTTTCTTCTTTTGATTTATTTGATAGGCTCTCGCTACTTTTATTACCATCGCTAATAGTAGCATCTTTGCTTTTAAACAAAATCGAACTCTGATCTTGCGCTAGATTCTCGTTATTTTCGTGAATTCTTTCTAAATCTATTTTTGTATCGCTTTCTGATTCTGTCCGACTCTCTATTTTTATTGCATTTTCTATTTCGGTCTCGCTTTCATCTTTCGCTGCATTTTCAATTTTTGCTTCATTTTCTGCTTCTCTTGCATTTTTTATCTCTGTCTCAGTTTGTATCGTCACTTGATCATTTGAGATAGTATTTAGCTCTGTTTCTTTTTCTTTTAAAATAACTTGCTCTAATTTTTTTTCGATAATCGAAACAGTAGTATCCAGATGAGCCAATAATTCTAGTTCATTTTGATTTTCTATCTGATTTTCAATTTCTTTTATATAAAGTTCTTTGTACTGAAAAAAGTGGTTCTTTTTATGAAATTCCAATACACTTAAAAACAATTTCAAAAGCTTTTCTTTTACAATTGCTTTACTTGCATTATTTGTTTCCAAAAGGTTTAAAAGAACTATTTCCCAAACCAAAAACCTTTGATTTGGAATCAATTGATTTTTGGCAATGCTGGCTTCAATCTGTTTTTGTATTGATTCAATGCAGATTATTTTTGCTCTGCTTTCGACGCTATTTTTTTTGAGTAATATTCCCTTTTTAATAATGTTTACAATTTGGACATCACTAAATTGTTTGATAAATCGTGCTCTCACAATTGGCTTTTGAAGAGAATTGTTCCATTTAAAAGAAAAGCTCTCATTATTTAAGATTTCATCAAATGTGGTGTCGTTTACTACTTTGAAATCATGATTTGAAGTTGTCCACCAAGTATTTGTCCCAGTTTCAAGAAAATGAAAGAAGCTTTCTATTGCCTTTTCTTGCGGATTAATAAGTTTATAACCTTCAATGTTTTTCTCTTCTTTTTCAAAAACTTCCTCAACTTGTTTGGTAATATTTTTTAGGATTTGCTCTTTGAAATTTTCGAAATCTAAATTTTGATTTATAGCAATATCAAGGTTGAGCTTGTCTAATTGTATGCTATGTGAAGGATTTTTTGAATCCACTTCGTTAAAATAATTTTCTAAAAGCGTGAATACTTCTTTTTGCAAAAACGCATCAATATTGTCCTTGAGATAATATCCTTTCTCTTTAGAATTGGTATTTATCTCAAGGAAAACTTTATTGATGATATGTTTATCTAAGTTTTGCATTGGCTGTAAGGGCTTCTATTTGTATGTTTAAAGAAGATATGATAAAATCGATTTTTGGAAATACCTTCAGCATACTAGTCAAAAACGCTTTCAATGTTCCGTCTTTATCGCTATTGAATTTGATTTCGATAAAACTTGTAAACAAATTATTGAAAAGTAATTCTACTGGAATAATCTGTTTTTCTGATGCTTTCAAAGTTTCTGGATCTTGACATCTTAAAATCGTATAAAACAATGAGGTGTTAAGCGATATAAGCGTTTGTACTGCCGCAATCAGTTCTGGATTTTGTAGTTTGATGGCAGTGCTAACAACTGTGGATATTAAATTGAAATTTTCTTGTGTGAATAATTCAGATAAAGTATCATTTAATTTACCGCTAATGTAGCTCTCAAGATTTTTTTGAACTTCAGCCAATCTGTTTTCCGTTTCAGAAATTAAGCGATTGGTTTCTCTATTGAATTTATTTACAACAGCAATTTCTCTTAGATTGGAGATCGTTCCAATGGAGTTATTTATAAATAAACCTGCATTATCAAGACATGTATTCTCTTCAACGGTTTTTCTAATCTCTATTGATCTTGGGCCATCGGTTACCGAACCACATTTACCCTCAGCAATTAATGAAACAGAGATTGAAGATTCGTTATACATGGAAGTTTGTCGCGTTATCGGATCTTTTTTATCTGTTACAATTACTTCCTTGTCAATGTGCCAAGTATAGGCCGCAGCATTTTGAGAATTGTTGTTTAGGGTTAGAATTCCTGTTGTAGCATCTACATTGTAACTAAAACTAGCAATAGGCAGATCTAAAAGTGTAATGGTAAGATTGGATGGTTTGTCGTCTATAAAAATGATTACAGTTTGGACATCTTTAGATACTTCACCTGGAACAAACATATATTTTTCTCCGAATGTAACTTGAACTCCTTCTCCTAAAATTTGTGCTCCTTTTACATTAGGTTCTAGAGTAAGTTCCACAGGTTTATCGTTTCGGCAAAAAGATATTTTGTTAAGTAATTTACCATCGACCAGTACTTTTGGATCTGAAATTTCAAATGTCACTGGATGTGTTACTTTAAAATCACAATTGCCATTGTCTGCATAAAGTGTAACATCAAACGTGAATTTCTTTTGTGATTCGCTATTATACTTGTAGATATGTGTTATTTCGGTTTTATCATCTGTAACCCAATCGGTTTTGTCTCCAAAATCCCAAGTAAACTTATTTCCTTCAATATTTTCTCCAGTTATGGTAAAAATGATTTCCGTTTCGTCAGCTCCTGGAGATTTTGAAGGAACGGCTGTAAAATCGAATTTTGGCTTTTCGAAAATGGTTATCTTACAATCCGTATCAAAATTGTTGACTGTAAAAGTTATCGGTTGGCCAATCAACTCTTTGCTGACTAAATTTGGATCAAAAACAAGTGCGCCATATTCGTTTACGGCTATTCCTCCATTTTGGTCAGGTCTAACATTGGCTTTTACAAAACCTCCCGACGGAGATACTTTAAAAGGCAGAGGAGGTGTTTTGCTGTCAAAACAAATTTTATCTACAGGCAAACTAAGGCCTATGTTGTTTTCGTCGCAACATAAATAAGGCAACGAAAAATCGGCAACAATTGGATTTAAAATAGGGGTGCCTTCTGTAAATTTTTCAAAATCTCCAGTTAAAGATGGTTTTCGGGTGTTATAATAATAGTAATACGGTACTTTTTCTTCCAAATAGATCATTATGAATGTTCCTCCTGGAATTACACCTGCTTTATGCTCGTAGCCATGATTTTTGTTAAGGTAATACTCGGTGAATTTTTGGATCGTTTTATCCAATTCATTAGCATTTATTGCTAGAATCATTATATTGAATCCAAGACCATTATCTAACCTGATTTGCTGGATTACTTTTAGTGCTTCTTTGTAATTGCGTCCTTGATGGCCTTCAATTCTATAAAAATCACTATCAAGATGTATTTCAAGCGGTTTTTTAGTATTCAATAAGTCATCGTGATAACTAACATTGTTTTTTTGCAATCCTAAAATCGTTTTTTCAAAATCCCAAGCCTTAATAAGCGAGTCGTTTACATCATTGTAAAAAGGAATGGCTTTTTTGCCCAGTTTGCTCAATTGAAGTGAAGGCGTGATTTTTATAAAATCATACGATGTATTGTAATTTTCTAATAATTCGGCACTTCTTAGAATTAGACTGTACATTCTTTGTTTTGCCGTGTCTTCGCCATAGCATATTTTCAGTTCATCTGATGTGATGTCTTTTTCTTCAGAATCAGTATCGTCTTCAAGGCAATCATTGCAAGGAGTAAGGCTTTCTCCTGTAAGCAAAGGCGATTTGTAGAAAGCATGACGAAATTCAAAACAAGGTTCTGATTTGAATAGTTCGCCCAGCATTAAGTGTTTCGGAAAAGCATTAATATCAGGATAACAGTAACTATCCTCTAAATTGAGTAAAAGCGCTCTCGTTTCGTTGTAAGTATCCACAAGATCGTTAAGGAGATCATATCGATATTGAAAATCTGAAGGAAGTATTGGATCTCCATCAAAATTAAATAGTTCGGTTATTTTTTTTTGAATAACATCTAAAACTATTGGCATATTTAAGCCTGTCAGAAGTTTGTTGTAGCCATCCTGCAAATTCTTAACTACATTATTTTTGAAAATACCTTTTGTAAAAGTTTGTTTTAATGCTTCAAGGTGAACAAAATCGTCTTTTTTTAGAACAATTCTATTCGATTTTAGATCTGGTAATGTATAGTATAAATTGACATAATTGATTTTGCCAATCATACTGTCATAATTCATTATTTTTTTGGCAACGTCTTTGCTGACAATTAAAATTTTATAATTGCCTACAATTTCCAATCCCTGATTATCGCATGAAAGGCTTACGCAAAGGTCAGATTCTTTTTCATAAGACTCTAGATACAAAATAATTACAGCTTCTTTAATATCAAATTTTGTATTTGACGTAAATTCTGCTAAAGCAAAATTTGGATCCTTTTCTTTTTTTTGCTGTTCTTCTGTTAAGAGTTCAAAAAGAGGCAATTGTTGGTTTGCTCCTCCATAAAAAAAAGGTTTATACGCCGCTTTTGTATTATCATAAACTTTGCAATGCGTATAGGTTTTAGAGTCAAAATCGATTTTTTTGTTTCCCAACACATCTGCCTGATATAACTTAAAAAGATCACCATCTGTAGTTATGCCAGTTCCTTGCGTTATTGAAATCGTTTTTTGTGCTTCATTATAAGAAGGATAAAGTCCGCAAACTATACCAACGCCACTCAGGTAAATGCGGGATAGGCGATCCTGATCGTCAAAAAAGTCGACAACCTCATTAAGGTTTCCTTCAGTAAGTACCTGATTCTTTGTGAATCGTCGGTATTGTGTTGTTATTGTTGAAAGTTTAGCTGACATTGGAATAGTTTTTATAGTGATCCTAAATTCGTTTTTCCTAGTATAATTTTATCTGACAATCTTTCGTTTTCATCACTGCAGTCAAATAGTCGTCCTGTTGGGTAAACATTGTCTAAACTGGTAAGTGATTTAATAAAACTAATTAATTGAGGTTCTGGCTGCTCTTGATTCAAATTGGTTTTGGCAATCAAGTAGTCTTTGTATGTTTTTTCAAATTGAACGAGCTGGTTTTCTGCGGGGTCTTTCACATCTTTTTCCCTATAGCCAATCCAGCATATTTTTGCCAGAATGTGAGCTGGCAGTTCTTCTTTGATTATTTTTTCTATATAGTTTCTGAAATCGGTATTGGCAAATCGCAATGTGTATCCCGGCAGCACTACACTCACGCGGTAGGAGTAAGGGTCAATAGGTTCGCAATCACCACACTCTTCGGCGCAGATAGGCATGAAAGTATTTGGATTTACTGTGATCTGATTTACATCTGGACGAAGCATCATGTGTTCTACCAAAAACATTCCTTCCTCAGTAAAATCTTCTTTCATGAATTGAATCAAATCCAGAATTGACTTTTCTAAATCATGTAAATCAGTATAATATTCATACCTGCGGGCGATAATGCGGTCTGGATTTTTCTTGTCATTAATAGCAGGATTTATAATGTCGTATGAATATTTTCCAGCGTCTGATTTCTGAATTAAGATATTGTCGATAATGGATAAATCTTTTACAGTGCCGTTTTTAAAGGCTTCTTTTATTTTATATTCCCGAGTCTGAATAATCTGTAAAACAGCAAAATAAAGCTCTTTATTTGCAGCAGAAGTATCAAAGTATTCAGCGGTTGAAGAAAGTACAATTTCATTATTCTTGTCCACAATGCGCCATCTATAAACCGATTGATTGTCTGAATCGATAAAATTGTACATCTGAACAAAAGAGTTGGAAAGATTTCTTCTGCTGTAATCTTTAATGCCAATGAGTCTTGAAATCCTTTTTTCTGCTCCTGAAACATTATTTGTATTCCATAAATTGGCAATAGGCTGTTTGTAATAATCAAAAGCATTGCCTCGGTCTTTGCTTACAACTTTATAATCTTTCAAAAAGTTTTCTTTGTCGCGCAATACCACTTGATCTGTAGTATTGCCATAAATAGTTTTATTGACAAAAACGTATTCTGAGAAATTTTCGGCAAAACGAGACAAAAGATGATCCAAAATTTTATTTCTTCTTTCGATGTTATTGTCCTGTTGGTCAAAAAGCAGTTCTGTAATGCTGTCGTCAGTGTAATTATCATATCCGTCAACAATGTCATTCGCGCCTTCAATATCTTTTACGACTTGAGTAAAAAGAGTTCGGGTCAAATTTCCGCTTACCGAAAGCAATTCGCTTACCTGACCTAATTGCTTAAAATAACTCCCTAATATCTGATCAAAAAATAAAAGATATCCTTTTAATTGTTTTGCTTTGGATTTACGTTCAACAGATGCTCGGGTTGGAAGACCTACTTCGCCAATTCCATAAGTTTCAGGAAAATCATTTTGTATGGTGGTATAAAAATCGGTGTTGAGGTATTCGCCATTTGGTATTTCTAATTCTTTATTCTGGCTGGCGTTGGTTGTAGCTTTGTCTTTTTCGGCTTTTATGGCATCTAAATAAATTTTTACTTGAGCCTGATTGATATTCAGAGGCAATAATCCTTTGTTGTAATTGAAAACACTTTTGACACAAATAACTGGTTTTTGATAAGGCGCAAGGCAGATAAGCCATTTGTTTTCCAAGTCATCACCATTGCAGTTTCCTAAAGAAATATCTTTAATTAAGATTACATCTGGCACCGACATGATGATTCTCATGATATCTGAAAGACGCACTTCATTTCTCAAATCTGCGGTAAGCAATTCTTTGGTATCAATGAAACCATTCTCTAAAGATGGACCATCAAAAATTTCCAAAGTCGAATATCCTTTGTCAATCATTTGTTTTAACGAATAAAAATTGACCGTTGTCGATAAGTAACTTTCAAGAGCATGAAGAACATTGGCATGAACCAATTCTTCATCGGCTTCGGTATTTACTTCAATATCTGCGCAGATTTTGATGGGATAATCTACTACTTTTTTGATATCGACAAGATCTTCGCAAAGGTTTCTGTTGGCATGATACTGCTTTCTTATTTTTTCTTTAACAGCTTCTATTTCTGATGGTTTTGAACTTTCGAAATCTACATACAAATCATATAAACCATTTAGCTCAAAAGATTTTCTTAGGTTATCTGGTAGATTATTATAATCCTTAACATCATAAGAAAGCTGATTTTTTTTGCAGTCTACATAAACCTTTTTCTCGTGTTTGGCGAGCCAGCAATTTCTAACTCCTTTTATGTCTATAAATAGTTTTCGGTAATCATTTTGCGTAACAGGGCTGGAAGATAATACCTCTGAGGCTTTAAAAAACTGCTTCGGAATGCCTTTATTGATGTCATCAGATGCTAGTATATTTTCTATAGGAAGATTAAGTCTCATGCCCAAATCTGAAATGGCATAAGAAAGCATTTCCAGCATTGTAATACCAGGATCATGCTCATTAAAATCGGTCCAGAATTTACTGCCAAAAGACTCGATGTATTCGATTCCTTTTTTTCTTAGATAAAAGAAATCCAAATCGTCCTCTGAAGATGATTTTTTAGGAATGGTGATATGTTGATTTAGTAGCGACATTTTTCAGGTTCTTCGTGGGTTGTTGGTTTACAGGTTATGATGTTGGTGCTGACAATATGGTTTTTAACAGAGACTAAAATGTTTTTTGGACTTGATGGAGACAAAGTGGTTTGAAAGTCCAAAAGAGGAACATTGGCTTCATTATTTTCTGTGTCTTCTAATGGCTGAGGATTATCCTTATTTGTTTTTTTGTCAATGTATATCGCCATTTCCAGAGTAGATAAAAAATCTACGTAATATAAATTTTCGATGTATTCTATAACAATGCTTCGTTGCAGCTCAACTCCAAATATGATTTGTTTTGAGGTATCAAATGCCCAAGGCGATAAAAATTTTATAAGATCTTCGTTGAGCTGTTTTTTATAGAAATTCTCATCGTATTCTGGATAAAATTTTACACCTAATTTGATTATAACCTTTTCATAATCAGGGTTAATTACTTTTGCAGACACTAACATGGAGTTTTTGGAATTAATAAAGCTCTCAATGCTGTTTAATGTGGCTGTACTAACTCTTGGCTCATAAATATCGAATACATTTTTGTCTACGATATCTGGAATTACGACTAACGTTACTTTTCCTGGAGATAAAAACGAGGTTTCTGTACCCGAAATAAAAGTATGGTTAAGGCATTTTACTCTAAAAACACTTGGAAATTCCTGTAAAATAAGATGCTCATAATCCCAAAGTGTTATCGCTCTGTTTTTGTGGCGCAAACGTTCGCTTACACGCAGATAATAAGAAGCATCAGACTCTAATGGTTTTCCATCAAACGAATTAAAAGGCTGTTCAACGCTTTTAATCTGCGGAACTCTAGTAATTAATTTAGATATTGTTTTAGCAGGTAATGTGCTGTCTAAATGGGCTAGATTGTTGTTATTATCAAAAAACTGGGCGGTAACAACTCTTGTTTTTACATCGATAATTTTGCAAACAGCATCATAGGCTTTGTGCATTTTTGCTTTTATCCAAATAGTATTGGCAGGAAACAGCGTATTGTCATTAGTCGCCTGTTTTGGAATGCCAAATTTTACGATACCAGATTTTAAGAAGTTATCTATGCCATTTGCTAAAATATCCTTATCAAGATTTTTCCAATAATTATCGCACAATATGTACCATTCTACTTTTTGTTTTCCTGTAAAAGTGGGTACTTTGGTGTTTTCGCTTCCTTCTAATATTTGAAATAATAATGAAATCTGTTGTAATATTTCGGCATCTTGAAGACCGATGTAAAATTCGCCTCCATTGCAATAATCAGGAACCAGACAATTGGTAATTGGAGTGGAAGGATCCAAAATTTCATTATTGATGGCTTGCTGTTTCAAATATGAATGTTCTTCTTGCTGACCAAAAGGAGCTTCATGAAATAGTTTTATTCGGTTAGATTCGTAGGCAGAAACGGCAAAATCAATAGTTTCTTCAGCAGAATAATCCAGACTTATGCTTTCTACAACAGGAGTGTAAGGTTCATTTGGGATAGGCGTTGTTGGCTCTTTCTCCACATTCATTATCGCCAAAGTGTATATTTTTGGAAATAACGAATGCAAAAATGACTGATTTAGGGTCAATCGAATGGGACCGCTTTTGCCAAGTTCATAGTTTCCTTTTACATTGATATTCGATTCGAATGCATTATCTTTCTCATCATCAGCGTCAAATAAATTGACTTTTTTATCTTGTTCATTCCAAACTTCTTTGTTTAAAACTGATAAGGTTGCCTTAAAATAATCTTCTACAACAATTCCACCGTCTGGGTCTATTTCAGGCGCGTGGGGTGTTTCTTCAACAGCTTCAATTGTATCATTAATTTCTACGACAGGAGCTTTTATTTCCGAATTGTTTTTTTTGGCAATTCCATCTTCTGGCTGGTTGGCATTCATCATTTTTTTAACGCTATCCTTGATGAAAATGGCATCAATAAAACTTTGTTTACTTATGGTTTCAAGGAAACTATTTTTGTAAGCAGCATAATGAGTTACAAACGATAAAGGAGTATTTTTCCACTTTATGTTAATATACGCGTCAGTCCATTTTTTAGAAAAAATCTCAGGATAGTTGATTATAAATGAACTATTTTTTTCGGGTTGAGTTGTAAAAGGGAAAAAAGGTTTTGCAGCATTAAGCAGACCAGTGTCACTTTCTAATACTAAAGATTTTACATCCTTAACTTCAACCCTTGCTTTAATACTAGTTATGGGTTTTGTAACCAGACTTCTAAAAAGAGTATGACCTTTTGGATCTTCTGTATTAATTAAAAATCGAATTATAGGCAGTTCTGTAGAGAAAAATTCCCCCAAAACTTTCTGATCATAGTTAATAATTGCAGGATTGTCTTTTGATATTTGAAAAACCAGTTTTAATTGGTTGCTGCTAATGCTGGAAGATAAATTTGCAGTTTTAAAATCAAGGCTATCGCTAAGTTTAAAACCGCCAACCCATCCTTTTTTTCCACTATATAGAATGCTGATATTATCCAAAAGATCATCAGCATTTAGCGGATGATGAAAAGCCAAAGCCTCATCAAAAGCAATTGTAATGTCAATGTTTCTGTCGCCTTCTTTAAGATTAAATAATTCTGAAGCTATTGCAAAACCCAATTTGGCATCGTCTAATTCTGGATATTTTTCTTCATTGGAAGTATATCCAAAAGGAAACCAGTAAGGAGAATCTTCTTTTAAAGGTTCGCCTTTTCCGTCTAGAGAATTGGCAATTTCGCTGTATTTTATTTCGCCTCGATCAACGTCATTATATACACTTTTTAAATATGCTATATTGGCTTTGTTAGCAATAAACTCTTCTGTGGTTTTATAGATTAATTTTTTGCCATCGGGATCTTTTCCTGCATCAAGTTCTGTGTTTACAGCAATTTTTTCTTCAGCAATTTTTTTTGCCAGTTCAAAAATGATATTGACTTTATCTGCTTTTGCAGGCAGTTTCTCAATTTGAAGTATGTCTTTGTAGAAGAAATCTAAATGCTTCTTGGTAATGAGATTAAGTTTGTTTTGGGATAATTCCAATAATTTCAAGAAGCACACAAACAAGGTTAGGTGAGGAGTAAGGTCTTGATTTATCTTGGCAGTCGATAATGTTTTGGTGATCTTTTCTTTTAAAACGGCATATTGGCTTTCTGTTCTTTTCGGGATGATGCCATTTGGAAGATTTTCTTGTGAGAAGCCAAAATAATTAAAAAACTCCTGCCAATTTCCTTCTGGTTTTGTATCGTTATTTATGTCGAAAAAGTTGACCTCTTTGGCTAAATTATAAGCAAATAACAGCCAGTCTTCAATAGTAAAATCATGAAGTTTCAGGTTGCTTGGCTCTAGTGCGTCACTAAAGCGTTCTTCCTGATTAACTCCATTTCTTTTAAAAATAACATTGTCTATTTGGCTGCCGTTAGTGCTCATAGCTTATAAACTTTTAAACATTAGTGCCTTCTTCTTTGTAAAAAGGATAAACAAGATTGCTTCTTGAGTTTGTACTTCTTATTCTGTAGTCGATTATGACTAATAATTCTCCTTCTAAATCATCACTTTGCGTGATATCGATTTTTTCAACATCAATTCGCGGTTCGTAATACAAAATCGCAGTTTTTATAAGTTCTGAAACATAAGTTTTGAGTGTTCTGTCTAATGTTTCAAAAAGCAGTTCATCCATGTTACAACCGTATCTGGGAAGCATAATGCGTTCGCCGATTTTGGTAGAAAGCAGTATTTCTAGACTGCTTTTGATGTCTACTTCGTCAGATGTCATTACGACTGCTTTATTGTTCTTTTTGAACTCTGGCGGAAAACTCCATCCCGTTCCTAAAAAAGCTTCTTTATTTTCCATAATCAGCCTATTAAAACAGTTGCACATCCCAATACAATTGTTCCGCCATGCGCAGTTGAATCTCCCATTCTTGCGGCTGGTTTTCCTCCAATCAGCACTGTGCTTGAACCAGCTATAATACTATCTGGTGGTCCTGTGCAAACAATCATATCTCCTAAACAAGCTGCAGGTTGACCGCCTATTAATACTGTAGGCGAACCTGGAGGTAATATTGGTCCTCCGACATGAGGCACAGTTCCCGTTACCATTGGGCAAACATGCATGTCGTTAATTCTTGCGGCTGGTGCTCCCATAACTACTATTTTTTATAGTTAACCTTTTGTTTAAGTTTTTGGTAATATAGTTCAGATAATGAGTTAGTTAATCTGAACAATGCTGCCTTTTACAATCGCTACTGCAGCCGATGACATTTCTGCTCCAGCATTTCCTTCGGCTTTAAATTGGGCAGTTGCTTTTAAGTTTACATTGGTGCCTTCAATTTTTACATCTCCTGTTGCTTTTATTGAAATATCGCCTGCGCTTTCCATTTTTATTCCTGCGCTGTCAATTGTAATCACATTTGAATTTTCGTCTTCAACCACTATAGATCCTTTGTCTTCATCTAGCGTTATTTTTTTTCCTGCCGGAGTTTCAATAGCTATTGATTTTTTCTCATCGTCAAAGAGCACTTTCATTTCACTTCTTGTAAAAATCCCTTTTTGATGGTTATCGTCTGATGCTTTTAGCGGAGCAGGTTTTGCACTGCTGTGGAGCATTCCTAAAACAATAGCATCATTGGGATCTTCATTGATGAAGCCAATAATCACCTCGTCTTCAATTTCTGGCCTAAAAAATGTGCCTCTGTTATCACCTGCGTCTAGAGCTGCGACTCTGCACCAAATGCCCTGTTCTTCGTTATTGATGATTGGGATTTTGACCAAAATTCTGTCCTCGCCATCAGGATCGTCTTGAAGCTGTGTTACAATACCAATATGAAGTCCTTTTATGGACGGAATTATTCCAGAAGCCGATGGCGTATTGACATCATACGTTTCAGAAAACCATTCAGGATTTAATCCAAACTGCACATTTACAGTCCAGTTACCATTTGCTATTTCATGGAAAACTCCAGTAACGTATGCTTTGCCATTAAAGCGATCTCCAACACCTTCAAGTGTAATAATGGTATTGGGTTTAACAGCGGGAATACCTTGAAATTTTACTCTTCCGCGAACTTTTGACAGCTGCTGAAATAATAGTTTTGCATCGGCCCAATCTTGCAATTCGGTATCAGTAACATGACCGCCATGACGCAATTCTAAGTTTTCCAATTTTACGATATCAGATAAATCAGAAGCAGATAAATTTCCGTTTAGACTTACACTCGGATCTTTGGCTTCAATTTCTAATAATTCCTGATTGGATGCATTCCAGCTGTAAGATGAAACTTTAGCAAACTGATTTCGAGCATCAATTTCGGCATCAAAATCGAGCATTGTGGCGCCAAAAGCAACTGTTTCAACTGATTCTGAAGCCAAATCTGGTTTTTTTACAGAGATTTTGCCATTTTCAACAAAACATAATTTTCCATTAGCCTGTGCACGTGAGACAATAAAATCCCAGTCAGAAGTATTGTACTGCACTAATTCTTTGTGGCTATAATTTGTACTTTCTACATCTTTTTGCAAGCCGTAAGTGCCAATAATATCTTCAAAAGCATCACTGTCTTTTACATCATAAAAATATTTACTCTTTCTTCCAATGGTCATTTTTACGGCTTCATCTTTACATTCTACAATCAATAGGGACGAATTGTCTTTTATTTTTATGGAATGTTTTACCACTATTCCCTTGTAAATAGTTTCTTCGTCACTGTGATAACCCGCTTTGATTTCTATCTTTTTACCTGGAATAAGCAAATCTTCATTACTTAATTTAAAATCTCTTGAAGCGGCATCTCCATCAGTCAAAATAATCTGCGCCATAGGTATTCTGTTTACCTCATTATGCACTACAATGCTCATTACTTGGTAAACGCCAGACAGCTCAGTTCCCTCAATGAGCAATTTGTGCGTTACTAAATCGGCACTTTTACTGGTTTGTATGACGTCACTATTGTTCATCTATTGTTGTTTTTGCAGTGGAGGGAAAAATATTTTTTGACCAATTTTTAATTTTCTGAAATTGATGAGCTTGTTGGCTCTTGCTACTTCGAGATAATATTTTGAATCGCCGTAGATTTTAAAAGACATTAGCGGAAGCGTATCTCCCGCTTTTACAGTTCTAGTGTGTGTTAAATCAGGAGATTGATTGTTCTGCTGTTTGGCTCTTAACTCATCTTCCACAACTCCTTTGAATTTTCCTTTTGCAATAGCTCTAATTGGCGTTCCGTCTGGCCTGAAAAGTTTGTATTCAATGGTCATTTCGGTGAGAGATCCTTTAAACAGCAGGCTTCCCCAAGCAATTTTTAAATAATTTGGCTTATGTTCTGTACCGTTATATTCTAAAATTACTTTTCTAAAATGCTCAATGTCTTCAATAACACCATTTTCAGTGCTTTCTTTGCCGGCAATAACTCCAGTTCGATCAAAAACAAAATCCAATTCTAATTCCTCTGGAGCAATCGCTGTAAACCTTGGCGCAGGACTGCTCGTTCCAGCGGCTTGAGTCGTATCTTGCTCGATTTTGTAATGAAAAGTATATTTCTCAGGATTCATCAAAGTAACGAACTCTTCAATATCCGAAATGGGACTATTGAATTGCGGATCGCTATAGGCAATAATCTTCAGTTTTTTTAATTCACCAGTTGTCATATCAGCGTTCTTTTTTTCGTTCAATGATCTTCATTACTTGCTCGACACATTCAGCTACATTATCTTTTTCTGTAGAAGAAGAAGATGGTGAAGCTGGTTTTGCACCCGAACTTGGACTTTCGTTCACATTTATTTTAATGTGAAGCTCTTTGATTTCAATTGGCATGGCTAAATTATTTTTTATGAAGGGTGAAATGATTATAAGCAAGCTCAAAGCTTTCAACAACAATTTTGCTTTCTAAAGCACTGAAATCTTCAACAGCCCATTTTACTGGATAAGCATGTACCACTTTCCAGTGCATTAACGGTTCGTGATCTTGATTCAAGAGTTTTACGGTTAAATCAACGGGCTTAAATTCGAAGTTTTCAATTGCTTTTCTGCACCATTCAATTACATCAGAATCAATAAGAATTCCTCTTTTTAATACCAAATTGGGATATTTGGTTTTTACAGGAAGTTTGTGTTTGAATCTGTTTTCTCCACCCTCAACAAATTCTTCTGTCTCAAGATCTACAGAAAGCCCTGATACCGACTGAAATTGATGGTCTTTTTCTTTTGTGCCTAGTTGGTCAAATTCAACCAGAAAATGAAAACCTACGGGTGGATAATAATTAGCCATGATTAGTCATTTTGAATAGATAAACCTTCGTGAACCAATTCAATAGATTCGATGGCTACTTCGTTTCCATCAGCTTTTAAATCAGTTGACTGCACTTTTGTTGGCCATGCATTTTTTACTTTCCAAGTAATCACTGGTTCGTGTTCTTCGTTAAGCAATTTGATGGTAATATCTCTTCTTTCGATGGTGTTCAGTTTTACCGTATTCCACCAAGCGTAGTATTCATTGTCGCTTTTAAAAGTGCCTCTTTTCATCGTAATGTTAGAGAACTTTTGCATGCCAGGCATCTTGATTTTACTGTACTCTGGACTAGCGCCCTGGCGGTACTCAATAACTTCAGTTTCTACATCTAATCCGGAAACTTCTGTAAAGCCTATTTTTGTTCCACCCCAGTCAACTGAGAAATGAAACTTTGATAACGGATAACTCATGATTTATATTTTTTAATGATGTTTTAATTAAGATTCCTGCATTTTGTGTGAGAAACGAAGAATGATGAACTCAGCTGGACGGACTACTGCCATACCAATTTCGATAATCATTTTACCGTCTAAAATATCCATTGCAGACATGGTTTGACCCAGACCGATTCTTACGTAAAATGCTTGTTCTGGTTTTGCTCCAGCCAAAGCTCCAGCTCTCCATTGAAGAATTAAGAAATTCTCAATCATAGCTCTCACTCTTATCCAAGTATTGGCATCGTTAGGTTCAAAAACAAACTGTTCAGTTGCTTTTTTAATCGATTCTTCAGCCATATTAAAGAAGCGGCGAACGGGTACATAACGCCATTCACTATCGTTACCGGCTAAGGTTCTTGACCCCCAAACCAAGGTTCCCTTGCCGGTAAATGTTCTGATAGCATTTATAGATTTACCACCAACAGTATCAACATTTAAGTTGTCCTGAATGGTATTAGTTATTTTAACTGTTGGTTTTATAACATAGTTCAAACTTACATTTGCAGGAGCTTTCCAAACGCCTCTGTCTCTGTCAACTCTTGCATAAACCCCAGCAATAGCAGAGCTTGGCGGAAGAGTTATTGGTAAGTTGTAAATTTCAGTGAGGATTTTGTTGAAAGTCACATTATCGATAGTTTCTAAAGTGCTTAATTTTCTTCCGTTTAATGCTCCATTGTTTACATCTTTTCCACTCACAGATTTGATAGCATTTAAAAGGGTAAGCAGGTTTGCTTTAATGTCTGAAAAATTATTTGTAACTAAAGTAATATCGGTTTGAGTATTCAAATCGGTATAGTCTACCAGTTTTTTTAATTCCTTATCAAAACTTACAGCATCAGTTGATATAATTTTAAGCATTTTTGTTGGAGCGTTTTCGTCCTGTATTTTTTTCTTTAATGTTTTTAAGTTTTTATATACAGAGTCAATTTTATTTGGAGCGGTAAAATTTGCATTAAATGCGGTCAGAGCACTTGTAATGTTATTTGCAATAACTGCATCTTCATCAGATATTGTACTGATAGCTGCATTAGCTTCGTCGTTTAGCGAATTTCTTAAAAGAGATAACGTTTCTAAAGAAGTAAGCAAATCATTTAGCTTAGTCATGAAAGCAGTTTTTTTGGCAGGGTTGCTAATGAAAGTTCCTCCTAAATCAAAACCAGTTGCATCATTACTGTACATCTGTAAAAATAAATCGCTTATTTGTCCAGAAATATTAATAGGTGCAATGGCAGTAACATCGACCAATTTGGCTACAGTTGCATCAATTCCTGTCGTTACATTTTCAATTGATTCTAGTCCCACAGCAATTTGATCATATGCATTTGCCGTAAAGGAGTAATGTTTTAATATAATTTTACTGCTGTCAAATGCATAGTCCAAGATGGTTTCTAAGTGAGGATAGTAAGCAGCGCCATATTTAACAGTGTCTTTTTCGGCACTTATTACACCTCTTAAATCATCTATATTTGGATCTGTTGGGCTAGATTCATCATAACTTAAAGTATCTATTATGGTAAATCTATCCTGAAGATTTTGGCATTGCATTAATGCGCTATTATATAATCCGTAGAAATTAGCTTTATCTATTCCGCTTACTTGCGTTGCATCTGGAAAAAGAATTAAAGTTGGTTCGTCTACTTTTTCTAATTCTGTCAGTCCTTCAGCCAATTTAGCAATGCTATTGATTGATGTAACTGGAGTGTCTTCTTCATCTAAATCATTTCCATAACGCCCAACCGAAATAATGTAGCAAGGACCACCGCCATTTGCAAAGAACAGCTGCAATGAATAATACATCAAAAAAGGCTGTTTTGCAGTTGGCTGATCTACAACAATAGATCTTGTGTCTCCATTTTCAGTTGAAACATCATTAATGGTTACGCTAATTGTTGTCTCTGGTTTTGCAAAGCCAAAAAAACGCTCATATTCTAAAAGAGATGTTATTCTTGTCGGTTTTAATTTCAAATCTCCATTAATCTTATTCGTGGCTTTTTCAGTATAGCCAATAAAACACGGAATCGCTGTCTCTACCTGGGCAACAGAAGGAGGGAACTTTACGATTTCCTCAACATATACTCCAGGCGTTTTGTAAGTTGTTGCCATAATTGATTTGTTTTTTAATTATTAAATAAATATTTCTGAATAGTAATCACTATCGATTTTTGTTATTGATTTTACAGACGGATTTGGATATTGACTTTCTGCAGGTTGTGAAGGATCCAAATCGTTAACAGGGTCTATTTCCACAAAACCAGATCGCGTTAATGGTTTTGCGGTTTTGGTTTTAATTTCGGTTTTTAATTTACGGTTGATGTATCGCCAAAACGTTTTTCGGTTATCAAAATGAATTTTAAAGTTTGGGCTTAACATTTTATCCGAATTGTCTATGATATCTTCCGAGCTGTTGTCGCCTTTAGCGGTAAGCGAAATAATTCCAAAGACATTTTGCTGTTCTGAAGGCTGCAGTGTTGAAAGTAAGTCGGCAGTAGTTTTTTCAGACACTAAATAGGCATTTGAAATCAGTTTGTTGTCGTTTATTTTTGGAAGATATTTAAATGAAACGGGTTCAGTCAACGGTTTTACATTACTGAAAAGATATGCTTGAGTAAGAGCAAAATCAAGATTAGTATAATTTTCAAATTGATAATCATTAATATTAATTAAAAACTTTAGGTTCAAATCGGCAGGGACTTTAATAAAAGGGTCTGATTCATCTTTCACTTTCACATATACTCCGAAACCTGTTTTGGTTTTTTTAAATACCATTTTGTAGTTTTTAAGTACAATGTTGGTATCTAAAGTTGGCGTTACTGTTATAAATGCATCGGCACTAAATTGCTGTAGCATTTTCTCTTTTTTATCATCTGTCATGCTTGCAAAAGTCTCTTCTCCATTATTCAAAAAATAATTATGAAGAATCGTCACTTGAAACAGCAAACCATATGTAGAAGAATAACTCATGACTGTTCTTTCTTTTTCGTTATTCCTGTAAATTCACCAATAAGCTGTCCTTCTGCTTGCGCAATGTTGCGTTCAATTTGGATCATGCTGACTTTGTATAAAGCCGACGGAAGCTGTTTTCCGCCAAGTGTTCCCCAGATATAATTTAATTCTTCAAAAGTGGGAGTGTAGAGTTCAACCGTAAATCTAAAATTGTCTACATTGCTCATGGCGCTGCTGTTTCTATTAAAAATAGTATTGGCTTGGGTAAAAAGTTTTTTCCCTTGGAAAAACTCAATAATTTTTGAAATGTCCTTGAGCGAATTCACATATTTGTCTCTGTTGGCGCTAAAAAGTATAAAGAGATTTAAATTGACGACACTATTTTTATAAATTGTTTTGGTATTTTCAATTGTATGATTTGGGAAGTTTTTTAAAGTTGCTTCTTCATCTAAATTGATTATCGTTAGAGCCACGGCATTTTTTAACGCGTCAGTAATATCATCATTGTGTGATTCTAAAAAAGCAATATTTTCGGGAACAACAGATTTCTCTAACCCAATTTCTTCGAGATAGCTGTTTACTTGTTCTGTAATTATTTGTATTACTTCAAAAATCATCTTTTGATAAAATTTATTATAAGTATTAAATGAAATTTATTTTAAGAGATAAGATTTATAGGGCAAAGAATGTAGTAGAAAATACGCTTCTAACCGGGGCTTTTAAGATTCGACTAAATTAGATAAATGCATATGTACCAAAAAAGGGGAAAATCCCCCTTTTTTATAGAGTTAATATACTGGTTTTAAGTTTGTTGTGCTTTTGTTTTAATTGTTGATTACAAGGAAAACTTAAACAGAGATAATGTTGAAAATCTTTAATTGGTTAAAGATGTAATTCTAGAAGCGAGCTATTATAACGAATTTATAAGAGATCTTTACGAATATCGAATAAGTAGTAGCTAATTTATATCTGCTTAAATTTCCTTTATCTTTTTTTGAAAATTTGTAGCGTATTGAGTTTATGTAATAAATCTAACAGTAATAATAAAATTTCAGCTATGAAACCTGAGTGCTTTACAGAATTAAGTGACCAAGAACTTTTGCAAAAAGTAAAAACAATAAAGAACAATAAAATAGTTGACGCTTTAATTATTGGATTTACAATTGGAATTGCCATTTACAGCGTTGTCCAAAAAGGTTTCGTTTTTTTTACTTTCTTTCCCTTAATAATTGCATATATAATAATTAGAAATTCGAAGAATAATGAAATGTTGTGCAGAGAAATGCAAAAGGAATTAGAACTTAGAAACTCAAAATAAGGGAAGGTAAAAGGACTTTCGAGAACTGCAATAGAAGATTTTAGAATCTACTCGTCTTAATGGCTGAAAAGAGAGAATTTTTGTATGTGGATACCAGAATTGATTCGAGGCTCATTTTTACCGAAATAATATTATAACTTTCGCTTAAAAAAAAGTTATTCGGAAATTTATATTGCATGTATTTGTTTTAGGTTTCCTTTTTAGAGGTAAATCAGCAAAAAAATAATCCTTTAAACCAAGTTCTAAGCAGTGGCAGTAGTGTTCTAAAAAGTTGCAGACCATCCTGATTTGTATAAGCTTTAAATTATCTATATTTCGATAAAGAGAAAAAATAACGGAAAAATTATTTTAAAGCTCAGTTTGAATAATATTTTTTTCTAAACCAAAATGCAAGGTTAACCAATGCAATAAGAGCCGGCACTTCCACTAAAGGACCTATTACACCTGCAAAAGCCTGCCCACTGTTTATACCAAATACGCCAATTGCCACCGCAATAGCTAGCTCGAAATTATTCCCTGTTGCAGTAAATGCAATAGAGGTCGCTTTTGAATAGTCAGCCCCAAAATATTTCCCAGTGAAAAAGCTGATGACAAACATCAAAGTAAAATAAATCATAAGAGGTATTGCAATATGTACAATGTCCATCGGAATCTGAACAATTAGTTCCCCTTTCAGGCTGAACATTACGATTATTGTAAAAAGCAGTGAAATAAGGGTAATTGGCGAAATAAACGGCACATATTTAGTTTCAAACCATTCAGAACCTTTTAAAGCTATAAAACTATAACGGCTTATGATTCCAAGAGCGAAAGGAATACCTAAATAGATACCCACACTCTCGGCAATCTGCGCAATGCTGATGTTTATCTCGAAACCATCATATCCAAAATAGGGAGGGAGGATGGTTATAAAGATGTATGCATATACGCTGTAAAGCAGCACCTGAAAAATACTGTTAAGAGCAATAAGTCCTGCAGCATATTCGCGGTTTCCGTCTGCCAGATCGTTCCATACGACAACCATAGCTATACAGCGCGCCAGACCAATTAGGATTACCCCGATCATATACTCGGGATATCCGTTTAGAAAGAGGAGAGCCAATAAAAACATCAAGACAGGACCTATAATCCAGTTCAAGAACAACGAGGCGCCTAAGACTTTAGTGTTTTTAAAAACTTGTCCCATATGCTCATACTTTACTTTTGCCAGCGGCGGATACATCATCAGGATAAGTCCTATAGCCAATGGAACGTTTGTTGTTCCGCTGGAAAAAGAATTGATGAGGTCTGCGCTTGAAGGAATAAAGTGTCCTGTTGCAACGCCTATTGCCATAGCAAGGAAAATCCAAAGGGTTAAGAAGCGGTCTAGGAAGCTTAATTTTTTACGTCCTATGGCTGGCGCACAATTAGTTGCTGACATTTTATTTTTAAATTTGTGAGAATACGTAAAACATTTCAGTTCCTATCTGCAGGCTGCGCTCCAGATAAGTTTCATTCTGCTGAGGAGTTCCGTCAGAAATTTTTGGATCCTCAAAAGTGATCGGGATTCTTTTTTCGGCACCTGCTATAAAAGGGCATCCGCCATCTGCTTGCGAACAGGTCATTATTGCGGCAAATCCACTTTCTGGATTGAAATCATCATCATAGGTTTTAGAAAAACCGATAATGGGAAGTTCATTGGCTGAATATTTTATTGAATAAACAGGATTTGCCCCTTCTGAAAGCGTTTTGATCTTAAATCCTGAATCGCCTAAAGTTTGGGCTACCATCGGAAAAAGAGCAGTGGCCTCGGTTCCCCCAGAATAGCATGTGACATTTTTTATATCATAATAGGCAGCGGCAGTCTGTGCCCAAATCTGCGACAAATGGCTTCTTCTAGAATTATGGGTACAAATAAAGTTAAGTCGTACTTCCTGTTGCTTAATTGTTCTGGCTTGAATAAATTCAATAAGGGGCAACAATATTTGTTTTCTGTCTTCAGACAAGAATTCAAATGGCAAAGATTCAATTGTTTTTGTTAAATCTGCATACATTGTTATTTCTTTTTAAAATGGCAAAAAATAAAATTTTGTACTGTTTCGAAAGGAGTTTGATGATTTTCGGTGAAGCATTCCATTTTGAGAAAAGTATTAGAAAAAATCTTATCTAGTTTTGATTCAGAATATTGTGTTATTTCGAGCCCACTGCATTTCAAGGGGCCAGATTCTGAAAAAGTTCCCAGAAAAAGATTGGCATTTGCATTTGTATATTTTTCGGCAATTGCCTTGTATTTTTCTATTTCTTCCTTGGAAGTTAAGAAATGAAATGAAGCTCGGTCGTGCCAAAAATCAAATGATTCATCAGCAATAAACTCTAAAATGTCCGAAACAATAAATGTTACATGCTGAGATTTCTCTTTCAGACGATTTTTGATTCGATTGATGGCATTTTCAGAAATATCCAAAAGATAAAGATTGGTATATCCTAAATCAATCAATTTATCAATCAGATAGCTGTCGCCTCCTCCAATATCGATAATTTTTGCATTTTTTGGCAAATTAGCTTTTAGAATAGCTTTTACAGACGTTTCAGGATTTACTTGATACCAGCTTACTTCATTTTCTTTTTTAGTGGAAAAAACGTTTTCCCAATGTTCTTTTCTACTCATAAGTGTTTGAATTAGCAACAGCCTCCGCCTGGAGTGCAAGAATTGGCATTATCAGCATGTAATTGTGATAATTTGACTTTTGGTTTATCAGAAGGAATACCGCATTGTTCCTGAGCAAGACAGGCCGTCTTTTTGTTGAGTAAAGTGAAGTTTTTGCCATTAAAATCTAAATCGTATTTACCGATTGTAGTATTTTGGTATTCTACCTCAATTTCATGATCTTCAATTCCTAATACTTTTTCTGAAAGTTCAATTATATGAATCAGTTTCTGAGGTTTAAGCCTATGCTCATAATCATTGGCATCCCAAAGCTGGAAGTTTACAACAGTTTCTTTTCTTACTGTTCCACCGCAGTCAATGAAGTTTTTGGTAATCAAGCCTACTTCCGTTACATGAAAATATTCTGGTACAAATGTGCCATCTGGCAACTCAAAATTCACAGCCTCAACTGTTTTAAGCAGTTCTTTAATTTCTGAAAGTTTCATGATGTTTTTATATTTAGTTAAACTATATTTTTATTAAATAATAATAGAGCTTCTTCTTTCAAGAAGTGCAGTATCTCTCCAGATGCCATTTTGTTTTCCAATTTTTTCCCTTATTCCCAGTATGCTGAAGCCTGCTTTTTCATGGATGCGAAGACTTGCAGTATTCTCCGGAAAAATCCCTGCCTGAAGTGTCCATATTCCTTCTTTTTCGCTCTGTCGGACAAGTTCATTTAAAAGGGCAAGTCCGATTCCTTTTCCTGAATGTGCAAGATCGACATATACGCTTACTTCTGCAACTCCTGCATAAACGCAGCGTGAAGAAATAGGGGTAAGGGCAGCCCATCCGATTATTTTACGATCTTCTTCCATTACAATTCGGCAAGACTTAAGATGTGACTGATCCCAATCTTCCCATGATGGTGCGTTGGTTTGAAAAGTGGCATTGCCAGTATCCATTCCTTGTTGATATATTTTTTTTACTTGATCCCAGTCTTCGGTTAAAAGATTTCTTATTTCCATATCTCTTAAATTAGCAGCATTCGTTTCTTTTTTTGGCAAGATGATTTGATATATGCTCAAAGAATCCTTTTATCTTTTCGAGTCCAGGTTCGTTGATGCAATAGCAAATTGAATTTCCTTCGATACTTCCTTTTATTAAACCTGCATTTTTTAATTCTTTAAGATGCTGCGAAACTGTAGGTTGCGAGAGTGGAAGTTCGTTTACAATATCTCCGCAGATGCAGGCATCTACTTTTAATAAATATTCTATAATAGCAATACGCGCAGGATGACCCAACGCTTTGGCCAAAATAGCCAGCTCGTTCTGGCTTTCTGTGAAGTGATCTGTTTTTGTTGCTCCCATTGGTTTATATTTATATTGCAATATTACGATATTAAATTTAATAGACAATGATTTTATGTTATTATTTTTAGGTGGCTAATTAATTTGAGAAGAATTTTATTGTAAGGTCTGTTAAAATATGATTAGGAGCACGTTTTTGATCTTAGTGTTTACTGTGTGAAACAAAGGTTTGAATCCTGAGTAATTAACTTAACGGGGTCTGTAAACCGCCTAGTATTATTTGTGGGTTGAAATTGGTTAAATAATTGAAGCAATCAAAAAAAAGCTGAAACTTTCGTTTTAACGTATTTCAAGAGTGACAGGGACAGGACAAATTTCAATATCTTTTTTGAATGATTTGAAGAGATTGGCTAACTATATATAGTGTCTGTCTTTCATCTGGTTTTATAAATTTGGTTTAGATGTCTCGTCGGGGATTCATGGGAAAATTTATTTGATTCTAAATTGATTAAATGAATATTAGTATTTTTATTATATTACACCGGATATATCGTTTGCTCATTTGTGTACATGAAATAAAAGTTTAATTTTACTTTTTAAACCATACAGCTTTTCTCCTTGTCTTTTAAAAAATAATCCTTCCTAATTATTTAGACAAACGCGATTTAAGAATGCATTTTAAGTGCTTATTTTTTATTTACAAAACCCAAAATTCATGTATCAATTTGTAAAATATATTTTGATGCTCTTTTTAGCATCTTTAAGTTTAATCTCCTGTAAACAAAAACAGGGTGACAAAATTAGAGTTGGTTTCTCACAGGCGATGACGACCGATGATTGGCGCAAGCAAATGAATAGTTCAATAAAAATTGAAGCTTCCTTGCATCCTGAAGTAGATTTAACAATCAAAGACGCCAATAATAACGTTGCGAAACAAATCGAAGATATCGAGCGTTTTATTTCGAATAAAGTGGATGTTATTATTGTATCGCCAATCCAGTCCAAACCTTTAACGGCAGTTGTAGAAAAATCGATAAAAGCGGGAATTCCTGTTCTTGTTGTCGATCGAAAAATTGAAGGGGAAAGTTATACGGCTTATCTGGGAGCCGATAATATTGAAATTGGCCGAATCGCTGGTCGTTACATTATCTCGCACAGTAAAGGTTACGGTAATATTATAGAAATCACAGGTGCCAGCGGATCATCTCCAGCTTATGAAAGAACACTTGGTTTCAATCAGATTATCAACGAGAATAAGCGTTTTAAGATTGTAAACACCATTCAGGGCGACTGGGAAAAAGAATCGGTTAAGGCGCCTTTGAAGGCAATTCTGCTGCAAAATCCAAATATTGAATATATTTTCGCTCATAATGACAGAATGGCTTTGAGTGCCTGGGAAACTGCCAAAACCCTCGGGCTTGAAAAGAAAATCAAGTTTATTGGCGTGGATGCCCTGAACTCCGTAAATGGAGGAATTGAATTGGTGAAAAGTGGCGTTCTTGATGGAACGATTTTATATCCAACCGGAGGAAATGAAGCGCTGAAGCTGGCACTAAAAATGTACAACAAGGAGTCAATTTCGAGAAACAACATTCTGAATACGATTGTTATTGATAAGAACAATGCTGAAATTATCGAAAACCAAATGGATAAAGTCGATCAGCAACAGTTGGTTATCGAATCGCAGCAAGGAGCAATCAAAGTACAGGAAAGAGAATATGCTTCGCAGAATAATTTGGTAAGATTGCTTAGCTTTTTTCTTGTAATTATTTTGAGCTTAACGATTTACAGTATTTATTCTACAATTTCGATTTCAAAAAAGAAAAAACAACTGGAAAGAATCAATCAAACGGTAATTGACCAGAATAATGAAATTCAGGAAATGGCTCAGATCGCAGCTAAAAGCAATGAAGCAAAACTGAATTTTTTCACCGGACTTTCGCATGAATTTAAAACGCCTATTACTCTAATAATGAGTTATGTGGAATCGTTAATCGAAAATGAGAAAATTAAAGGTACCGCATTGATAGATGAAGTAAAACTGATTCACAAGAACTCAAACAGATTGCTTCGATTGATCAATCAATTACTGGATTTTAGGAAAATTGAAGAGCAAAAGTTTACGCTGAGAGCTTCCAATACAAAGATTTACGATTTCACAAATGAAGTCATGGCAAACTTTAAAGGCGAAGCGGCCCGAAGAAATATTGATTTTCAATTGGTTTGTAAAAACAAAAATCTGGAGCTGTTTATTGATCGCGGTTTAATGGATAAAGTGTATTTCAATTTATTGTCAAATGCCTTTAAATTTACCCCAGACAATGGTAAAATTAGTATTTCAATTGTCGAAAATCAGGATAATACAGTCAAGATACATTTTAAAGATTCCGGAATTGGAATTCCTGATGATGAACTTTCAAATGTTTTTGATCCCTTTTTCAGGGCTTCAAATAACAATAAGAATAGTTCAGGAATTGGGCTTCATCTCTCAAAAGAGTTTGTGCTTTTGCATCAGGGAACGATTGAATTGAAATCAAAACAAGGCAGTGAATTTGTGATTACCTTATTAAAAGGAAGCAGTCATTTGCAACCAGCACAAATTACTCACAAAGTGGAAAACCTAACCAGTATTCCAAGTTTAATAACCGATAATTTAAACATAGAAGCCGATTTAAAAAAATCAAACCCAATTTCTGATGCTGAAAAACATTCGCTATTAATTATAGAAGACAATGTAGATCTGGTTAACTTTTTGAAAGCCAAACTGTCAAATGAATATGTAGTTTATAATTCGGACGGAAGCGATGCGATTGAAAAGGCTTTAGAAATTATTCCAGACATTATTATCTGTGATATTAATTTAGTAGATAAAGATGGTTACGAAATTAGCAAAGAACTAAAGAAAGATCTTCGTTCTTCACATATTCCTATTATAATTCTAACGGCTCAAAGCAATAAAGAATCGGTTTTAAAAGGTTTGCAGAGTGGAGTAGATCAATATTTAACAAAACCTTTTAGTCTTTCAATTCTAAAACAATCGCTATCGAGTTTGCTTTTCAACAGAGAAAAACTACGTTATTATTACACCAATAATATTTACAGAGTTGAACCTGAATCTAAGTTTGGAAATCAGGAACAATCATTTATTACCAAAATGAATGACATTATTAAAAAGAATGTCGAAAATCCAAAGTTTTCAGTTGAAGATTTGGCGGACAAATTGGGCGTTTCGAGAGTTCAGCTGTATCGAAAGGTGAAAGCAATTATTGGAATTAATATTAGCGATCATATTAATAATGTCAAATTAGAGAAAGCCGCAGAACTTTTGAAGTCAAATGAGATGAATATTTCTGAAATTGCATACTCATTAGGTTTCTCTTCTCCAAACTATTTTTCTACAGCCTTTAAGAATAAATTTGGAATTTCTCCTAAAGAATATAAAACGTCAAGCTAATTTGTCTTTAAAATTGTTTCATTTAAAGTATCAATTTTGAAGGTTATGTAACATAATTGAAACTACATGGTTTTCGTAAAAGTTTTTTAATTTGCGTAAAACCTTGTAAATAAAGGTTTTGGGTTTAAAATGCTAAACTATCAATATTTATAGAAATAAATTGTAACATCATTAAAAATAAGTTGTTTTTTTTGCAGATATCTTAGCAACAAGTTTTTAATACATGTACAATGAATAAGATATTGATTTGGTCTGTTACTGCTGCGTTGGCAGGTTTTCTTTTCGGTTTTGATACCGTAGTTATTTCTGGAGCTGATAAACAATTACAGCTTCTGTGGCACTCATCAGATGCCTTTCATGGTTCAGTTGTTATGGCAATGGCATTATGGGGAACTGTAGTTGGTGCAATCTTTGGAGGAATCCCAACTAATAAAATAGGACGTAAAAAAACGTTGTTCTGGATTGGAATTTTATATTTCGCTTCGGCAATTGGTGCCGCTTTCGCTAATGATCCGTTTGTTTTTGCTGCCTTTAGATTTATTGGTGGTTTAGGAGTTGGTGCTTCTACTATTGCTGCTCCGGCTTACGTATCAGAAATTGCTCCGGCAGACAAACGCGGAAGATTGGTAGCCTTGTATCAGTTTAATATTGTATTAGGAATTTTAATTGCTTTTATATCTAATTACCTTCTAAAAGATATTGGCGAAAATGCCTGGAGATGGATGATTGGCGTTCAGGCAATTCCTTCTCTAATTTATATTCTTTTTATTTTGACAATTCCCGAAAGTCCAAGATGGCTTTTGTCTAAAAACCGTGACGAAGAAGCTTGTAAAGTTTTATATACGATTGATCCGTCTGCAAATATTGCTGACTTAATAGACGATTCCCGTGAAAACGGTGTTGCCAAACACGAAAACATTTTCATGAAGAAATATCGTTTCCCTTTAATTCTGGCTTTCTTAATTGCCTTTTTCAATCAGTTTTCGGGAATTAATGCATTTCTATATTATGCGCCAAGAATTTTTGAAGAAGCCGGATTGGGGCAGAATACAGCGTTGTTAAGCAGTATCGGAATTGGAGTTACAAATCTTATTTTCACCTTAATTGGTGTAGCATTAATCGACAAATTAGGAAGAAAGTTGTTAATGTACATTGGTTCTGTTGGATATATTATCTCACTCGGATTAGTATCGGCTTCTTTTTATTACAATTGGGGAGGTTTATCGGTTCCTATTTTTCTTTTCCTTTTTATTGCTTCACATGCAATTGGTCAGGGCGCTGTAATTTGGGTTTTTATTTCCGAAATATTCCCAAATCATATTCGCGCATCCGGACAAGCGTTTGGAAGTTCCGTACATTGGGTTTTGGCAGCTATTATTCCGTCTTTAATTCCGATGTTGTTCTCAGAAATCGGCCCCGAAGTTGTATTCCTTATTTTTACATTGATGATGGTATTGCAATTATTATTTGTTATGTTTTTAATGCCGGAAACAAAAGGACTCTCTTTAGAAGCTTTAAGCGAAACACTAACTAACAAAAACAACCACAAAAATGAAATCAAAGAAACATCTGCCGTTAGCTCTTTATAGTGCTGCCTTACTGTCGATAATAGGATTAAAACCGTCTTCTGCAATTGCACAAACTGTTGCCACAACTGTATCGAACACAGCGGAAGAACAAATGTATCGCCCACATTTTCATTTTACACCAAAAAAAGGCTGGATGAACGATCCTAATGGAATGTTCTTTGCCAACGGATATTATCATTTGTTTTACCAGCATTATCCTGATGGAAACACATGGGGACCAATGCATTGGGGACATGCGATTTCTAAAGATTTAATTAAATGGGAAGAACAGCCAATTGCGCTTTACCCAAATAAGGACAAATATATATTTTCAGGAAGTGCTGTTGTCGATACGGAAAACACATCTGGCTTAGGAACAGGAAAAACAGCTCCGATTGTTGCCATTTATACGTTGCATGATATGACAAAGGAAAAAGCAGGTAAAATGGATGTGGAACAGCAGGATATTGCTTTTTCTAACGATAATGGTTTTACATGGCAGAAATTTGAGGAAGGAAATCCTGTTGTGAAAAACCCTGGAATTAGAGATTTTAGAGATCCAAAAGTATCCTGGGACAAGACACACAAACAATGGATCATGGCTTTGGCTGCACAGGATCGAATACAGTTTTACAAATCGTCAAATCTGAAAAATTGGGAATTTGCATCTGAATTCGGAAAAAATATCGGTGCTCATGGCGGCGTTTGGGAATGTCCTGATTTCTTCGAAATAAAAGTGGAAGGAACAAAGGAAACCAAATGGGTTTTAATAGTAAATCTGAATCCCGGCGGGCCAAATGGAGGTTCCGGAGTTCAATATTTTGTTGGCCATTTTGATGGAAAAACATTTACTATGGACGCCGGTTTTGCTGAAAGAGTACAAAACGAAAAAGCAGTTTGGGCAGATTATGGAAAAGATAATTATGCAGGAGTGACATGGAATAATATTCCATCTTCAGACGGAAGAAGATTATTTATCGGATGGATGTCAAACTGGGAATATGCACAGCAGGTTCCAACAACGACTTGGAGAAGCAGCACCACAATTCCGCGCGAACTGCAATTGGTAAAAAAAGGAAACCACTATAACTTGGAGAGTAAACCAGTAAGAGAATTAAATAATTATGTTGCTAAAACTCTTAAAGTGCAAAGTTTGAACGGAAAAGGAACTTTAAAAGTAATCGAAAGCGGAAAAGCAGATTTAACAAAAGCCGTTATTAGTCTGGATTTAAAAAACCTGAAGCAGGACGATTATACTTTTACACTTTCAAATGCAAATGGAGAATCTTTAAGTTTTGGTCTAAACAATAAAGAAAATTATTTATTTGTTGATCGTTCTAAAGCGGGAAAAATTGATTTCTCGGATAAGTTTGCGACACCAGTAAGCAAAGCATTTTTGAAAGGAAGCCAAAAAAATGTCGCTTTTAAAATTATTCTGGATAAAACTTCAATTGAAATTTTTTATAACAATGGCGAGAAAGTGATGACGGAGATCTTTTTCCTGAACAAACCATTTTCAGCCCTTACTATTTCTTCAAAGCAGAAAATAGAACTAAAAAATGGGATTATTCAAGTATTGGACATTAATAAAAAGCAATAAGAAAATCGAATAGAATTTTTCTAATTCAATCCAAAAACAAATCGTACAACCGTTAGAAGGATAATCTCTTTCAGGCTCGTTGCATCTATTTGCAAAATAAAAAAACTGCTAGGGAATGGCAGTAAAACATCACTAACTATTAAAATAACCTTAACCAAACCAAAATTTATGAGAAATAAGATTTTTTATTTTCTATTTTTCTTTTTTCCAATGCTCATCATGATGGCACAGGAAAACGGAATAAAAGGAACGGTAGTTTCATCTGATGACGGAATGCCGCTTCCAGGTGCCACAGTAATGATTTCGGGAACCAATATCAGTTCGGTTACCGATTTTGACGGGAATTTTTCCTTTCCCAGCGTTGCTTCAGATGCTGTACTTGTAGTTTCTTTTGTAGGTTACAGTCCGCAATCCATTTCAGTTAAAGGGCAAAAAACAATCAACATAACGCTGAAAGTCGATAACAATCAACTGAATGAAGTTGTGGTAACAGGATATTCTAAACAAAAGAAAACGGATATCACAGGAGCAGTTGCCGTTGTAAACATGAAAGACGTTATGAAACAGCCGGAGCCAAACCCAATCAAAGCTTTGCAGGGAAGAATTGCCGGAGTAAAAGTGTCGTCTGATGGCTCGCCAAGCGGAGGAAATACAAAAGTGGTGATTCGCGGTGTTGGAACTTTGAACAATACAGATCCGCTTTATGTAATCGACGGAATGCCAACAAAATCCGGCATGCATGAATTGAATCCGAATGATATCGAAACCATTCAGGTTTTAAAAGATGCTTCTTCAGCAAGTATTTACGGTTCTAGAGCTTCAAACGGTGTAATTATCATTACAACCAAAAAGGGAAAAGAAGGTAAAATGAGAATCAATTTCAGTACGTATGCCTCATTTTCTGATTATTCAAGAAAGTTGGATGTGCTAAATGCAAACCAGTTTGGACAGGCACTTTGGCAGGCAAATATTAACGACGGATTGAATCCGAATAATAACAATTTGCGTTATCAGTTTGACTGGTCAGTAAACAACAATAAACCGCAATTGAACAAAGTTTTGGTTCCGGAATATTTAGATGCTCAGCAAACGCTAAAAGCTTCAAATACCGATTGGTACGATGCGATTTCTCAAACTGGAGTTGCCAATTCTTATGATTTATCGGTTTCAAATGCTTCTGAGAAAGGGAATTATGTTTTCTCTTTAGGATATTACGGAAATGAAGGGGTGGTAAAAACGACTGATTTCGAAAGAATTTCTGCCAGAATGAATAGTTCATACAAGTACTTTGACGGAAAATTAGTTATTGGCGAAAATTTCAGTTTAAACCGTACAAACGAAGTTACTGATCCAGGTGTTTTAGATCCTGCACTTAGAGCTTTACCAATTATTCCAGTACACACTGTAGATGGAATAGGTTGGGGAGGACCTGTTGGGGGAATGAACGACAGACAAAATCCGGTTCGTCTTTTAGAATATAATAAAGACAACAAATACGATTATTTGCGCCTTTTTGGTAACGCTTACGCGGATTTGGAAATCATTAAAAACCTGCACATCAAAACCAGTTTCGGAATGGATTATGGTTTTTATAAAAAACGCACGTTACAAAGAAGCTACAAATCGGGTTATCTCCAAAATGATCAGACTTCTGTTACAATTGATCAGTCAATCAGTGACAAATGGACTTGGACGAATACAGCAATTTATAGCTTAAATTTTGGAAAAAGCAATCTGAATTTGATGGCGGGAACGGAGATGTATAAAGATACTTATGATACAAACACGTTGCGTAAAAATGACTTTTTGATCGAAACGCCGGATTATATGTATCCGGATGCAGGAACAGGAGAATCTTTTACCAGTGGAACTTCGACCGTATATTCTTTGCTTTCGTATTTTGGAAAAGCAGATTACGAGTTTGATAATCGTTATCTAGTTTCGGCTACTATTCGCCGTGATGGTTCTTCTCGTTTTGGTAAAAACAATCAGTTTGGGACATTTCCAGCAGTTTCTGCAGGATGGAGAATCAGTAATGAGAGTTTCATAAAAGATAAAATAACTGCTATTTCTGATTTAAAATTAAGAGCAGGATGGGGGCAAACGGGTAATCAGGAAATCAGTAATACAGCGGTTTACTCGTTATATCTGGCAAGTTACGCAGGCGGAAGCCCGACTTGGGCAACTTCTTTTGGAACGGCTTATGATATTGCAGGAAACGGAAACGGATTGCTTCCGTCTGGTTTTATCGCAACGCAGTCAGGAAATGATGATTTAAAATGGGAAACTACGACACAGACCAACGTTGGTTTGGACTTTGGTTTATTCAAGCAAAAACTAAGCGGTTCTGTAGATTATTATATCAAAAAAACAGATGATATTTTGGTATTGCCACCGTATTTAGGAGTTATAGGAGAAGGTGGAAATCGTTGGGTAAACGGAGCTTCGATGGAAAATAAAGGTTGGGAATTTTCTTTGGGGTATCATGACGAAACTTCATTTGGATTGAAATATGATATTTCAGGAAACATTTCAGCAAACAAAAATAAAATCACAAAACTGCCGGATGAAGTAAAAAACAATTATGGAGGAAACGGACTGGATGATAATATTTTAGGACGACCAATTAATTCGATGTACGGATATGTTACTGATGGATTGTTTACAAGTCAGGATCAGGTTGATAATTCGCCAATTCAGGAAGGAAAAGGACTTGGTAGAATTCGCTATAAAGACTTAAATGGAGATGGCGTAATTACAGACAAAGACCGCACATGGATTGGAAACCCAAACCCAGGATTGCTGTACGGCATCAATTTGAATTTGTCTTATAAAAACTTTGATTTCACTACCTTTTGGGAAGGTGCGACAGATGTTGATGTCATCAATAACACAAAGTATCAAACTGATTTCTGGAGTGTCGATGATGTTGGATCAAATAAAGGAACTCGTCTGCTGAATGCTTGGTCTTTGGATAATCCAAATTCAACTATTCCGGCATTGACAACAGTAGATAGAAATGCGGAGTCAAGATTCTCGACTTATTATGTAGAAAACGGAAGTTACCTTAAACTTAGAGTTTTACAGTTTGGCTACAGTCTACCAAAAGATTTACTGAAAAAATTAAGCATGGAAAGTTTCAGGTTTTATATCAGTGGTCAGAATCTATTGATTCTTGATGCGAAAAGCTTCACGGGAGTAGATCCTGAAAATGCAGGTTTTGGATATCCGCAACCAACAACTTTTACTGCTGGTCTTAATTTTACTTTATAATAAAAGATTTAAAAATGAAAAAAATACTATATATAGCAGGATTTGCAGTGTTGGGTTTCTTTGCTTCCTGTTCTGATTTTTTAGAGAATGATCCACGTGGCGTGTTGTCAGAAAAAGATATTGTTACGCCTGAGAATGTTGAAGGATTTATGAATGCGGCTTATGCACAGTTAGGAAATGACCATTATGATTCTCCTTACAGTTTGTGGCCGTTTGGAAATGTTCGTTCCGATGACGCTTACAAAGGAGGAAGCGGTACAAACGATATTCAGGATTTTCACTTTTTCGAAGTTTCAAATAATATCCGTCCAGATTTTGGCGAATTGGATAGTTTCTGGTACATCAGTTATGTTGGTGTTTCGAGAGCCAATAAAGCATTGAAAGCTTTGGAACAAATCTCAGAAGCCGATTATCCGTTGAAGAAAACACGAATGGCTGAAATGCGTTTTTTGAGAGGACATTTTTACTTCATGCTGAAAATCATGTTCAGAAATGTACCTTATATTACCGAAGATATTCCGGTTGAAGATTATAAAACGATTTCAAACAAAGCGCTTTCAAACGAAGATCTTTGGAGTAAAATCGCTGAAGATTTTCAGGCAGCAGCCGATAACTTGCCAGATACGCAACCAGAAGTTGGACGCGCCAATAAAAAAGCAGCTTATGCATATTTGGCAAAAACAAGATTGTATCAGGCGTATACGCAGGATGAAACATTTAAAGTTACAGGAATCAATCAGCAACATTTACAAGAAGTAATTGCAGCAACGGATAAAGTAATTGGAAAAGCGTCTTTAGAACCAGATTTTGCCAACAACTTTTTACCGGGAACTTATGAAAACGGGCCGGAATCTATTTTCTCGATTCAGTTTTCAGATAATGACGGAACGCTTTATGGAAGATTGAATTTTTCAGACGTTCTTTCTACACCGCAAGGTTTGGGCTGTTGTGATTTTCATAAACCTAGTCAAAACCTAGTGAATGCTTTTAAAACCGGAGCAAATGGTTTGCCTGAGTTTGATACATACAACAATGAAGATTTTGATTATAAAAATATAGATGCCAATACAGTTGATCCAAGATTGTATCATACCGTAGCGATGCCTGGATTGCCGTATAAATACGATCCTGAATTTCTGTATGTTGAAGCTTGGGTAAGATCGCCTGGAACTTACGGATATTATGCTTCATTAAAAGAAAACGTTGCTCCAAACTGTAGCTGCGTTGTAAATATTGATCCGTTTTACGGAAATTCTAAAAACAGAATTCAGATTCGTTATGCCGATGTGATTTTGATGCGTGCCGAAGCTTTGATTGAATTAGGAAGACAATCTGAAGCTTTGCCGTTGATTAATGAAATCAGAAAAAGAGCGGCGCAGAGTACAGGAAGACTTCCGTATGTAAGCAATTTCAAAATTAGTACTTATGTTGACGGAAGCAATTGCAACTGGACACAGGATTTTGCCCGTAAAGCTCTTCGTTGGGAACGTCGTTTGGAATTGGCCATGGAAGGAAGCCGATTCTTTGACCTTGTTCGCTGGGGAATTACAGATCAGGTCATGAATGATTTTTACGCAAAAGAAAAAACAAAACGTACCTATTATCAGGATGCCTTTTTTGATGCACATAAAGAAGAATATTGTCCAATTCCATTGAAGCAAATTAATTTCAGTCAGGGATTGTACAAACAAAATCCAGGTTATTAATCTTTAAAGAATCAGCAATATGAAAAAAGCTTTAAATAAATATTGGACCAAAGTGTCTATAGCATTGGCGATGATTTTTATGATTACTGCCTGCGAAAATGGTTTTGAAACTGGCGGATTTGATGTGAGTTCGCCATCCAATGTGCTTTCATTCAAGTTAAACGGAGTTTCAGGGAACATTGATCAGGCAACAGGAAAAATTACTGTTGTAATGCCTTATGGATCAGATATAACTGCTATAAAACCGGAAGTTGTTTTTGTAGAAGGCGCAACATCAAACCCGGAATTAAATTCGGCGATGAATTTTACAAATCCGGTAAAATTTAGAGTGGTTAATGGTAATTTATATAAAGATTATACGGTAACCACAACCGTTTTGAGTCCAATTAAGAGTTTTACAATTAATGGCGTTGCAGCAACTGTAAACGACATTAGTAAAACCATTAATATGACGCTTCCTGAAAATACAGATTTGACAGCGCTAAAACCAGTAATTGAAACAACTGCTGGTGTTACGATTTCACCTGCTTCAGGAGCAACAGTTGATTTTACAAATGCAGTTACTTTTGTAATAACATCAAACGGGAAAAGTGTTAATTATACAGCAAATGTTGGAGTTCCAGTTACAGGATTAACTGTGGCATTTTTAGGAACTGCGGCTACAAGATCAGGAATTACAAATATGGATGAAGTTACGGCTTCAAACTGGTTGTTTGATAATTTCCCGGGAGCGAAATACATTTCTTTTGAAAGTATTCAAAACGGTGCCGATTTAAGTGATATTGATGTGATTTGGTGGCATTTTGATTCGGCTACAAATTTACCTTCTGTGGCTTATAATCCTAACGTTACTAATGCATTGAAAAATTTCAGAACAAATGGAGGAAACTTGCTTTTGACTTCTTTTGCTTCACAATATGTCGATGCTTTAGGAATTGTTCCGTCAGGAAAAGGACCGAATAATGTTTTTGGAGATTTTCTTCCAAACGGTTTTGTAGACGGAAATTCATGGGGAATGTCATTCGTTGGTCATGAAGATCATCCAATATTTCAAGGTTTAATCACTTTTGAAGCCGGAAAAGCCAATTTACTGCAAAGTGGCACTTTCAGATTAAACCATACGGCATGGTGGTTTTTACCGGAATGGGGCGGATACAATAATGGAGAAGGCTGGAGAAACCAGACTGGAGGAACCAATCTGGCAAGTGAAGCGTGGGATAATGAACTTAACGGAAGGGTTACCATTGCAGAATTTCCAAATACAAGTACAAATAAAAATGTAATTGTTATTTCTATGGGAGCTTACGATTGGTACAATGAAACGAATAGTAGCGGAGTGCCAAGTCAGGCAAATGAGTTTATCACAAACATCAAACTGTTGACACAAAACAGTATCAATTATTTAGCAGCAAAATAATCCACTTTGAATTTAATTAAAATGAAATATAGAAATATAATCACAATTGCCTTTATTTTCTTTTCACTTGTTTCTTGCAGTCAGGATGAAAATTATATTGGAGGTTCTATTTCAGGAGGAAATTCTGAAATTACAAGTGTTTTTCCTGTTCCGCCAGCGCAATGGATGGGCACAACCGATCCGTATTACAGCGCGGGTTATACGGGAGATATTATGCCTTTTTTCGACAACGGAAAATTTCATATTTATTTTTTGCATGACGCACAGAATAAACCTGCTGGAAAAGGATTTCACGATATTCATGAATACCAGAGCACAGATTTATCGCACTTTACCTATGAAGGCCAAACCATTCCGTATGGTACAACTTTGGAACCAGATTTTGCAATAGGTACAGGATCGGTTCTCAAAGTGGGTAATGTTTATTACTTTTATTATACAGGGCACAATGAAAATCCGGCTTTTGTCCAGTCGAATGCAAGAGAAAGTGTTTTATGTGCAACCAGCAGCGATTTGAAAAAATGGACAAAAGTTCCGTCTTTTAAGATTACAGCTCCGGCGGGATATTACAACTATGATTTCAGAGATCCGAATGTGTTTTATAATGATGAATTGAAAAAATATTCAATGCTGGTAAGTACGCAGACAGAACCGGGAAGAAAAGCTGTTTTGCTGCATTTTACAAGCGCAGATCCTGCATCAGGAAAATGGGATGTTCAAGCTCCAATTTATACCACAACGCCTGAAGATAATTATCTGATGATGGAATGTGCGGATATTTTCAAAATGGGAAGCAATTGGTATTTGATTTTTTCTGAGAATTGGAGTGGCAACAAAGGAACGCACTACAGAATTTCATCATCTATAAACGGTCCGTGGACAAAACCGGAAAATGACAGAATTGACGGAGAATATTTTTATGCTGGAAAAACAGCTTCTGACGGGAATAAAAGATATGTTTTTGGATGGAATGCGAGAAAAACGCCTGAGAATGATTTAGGAAACAAGGATTGGGCGGGAAATATGGTTATTCATGAATTGGTTCAAAATTCAGATGGAACTTTAGGAACGCAATCGCCGAAATCGGTTAAGGATTTATTTTCGAAAAAGAATGCTACTGCAGAAGTAGATGCTATTTCATCAAATGCGACAGCCAATAATGGAACTTATTCTTTATCAGGAGAGGCAGAAAAAGCAATGGTTACTTTTAAAAGCGTTGGAAAGAAAGTCAAAATAAAAGCCGAAGTCACTTTAGCGAAAGCTAGCGGAACAACCGGATTTGTTTTTCATACAAATGATACAGGAAGCTATTATAAAGTAGTTTTAGATATTGCTAATGCTAAAATAAACGGTTATAATTCGGCTTCACAGGAAATGACACGCTTGCCATTTGCTTTTCAAATCAATACAAAATACACTATTGAAATAATTGCTGAAGGAAGTGTTGTAGTAGTTTATATTGACGGAAAAGTAGCACTTACCAACCGCATTTATGGAAGAGACAAAAACAAATGGGGTTTAATTGCTGAAGGACAAACGAGTACAATCTCAAATCTTCAGATAACCCAGCCTGAATAAGAACAATAATAAAATATTTTAGAATGAATAACGGAAAAAACCTTAAGGTGGTGGCATACGGAGAGGTACTTTGGGATGTTTTTGCCAATGAAAAAAAGATTGGCGGAGCTCCATTGAATGTAGCCTTGCGCATGAAAACGTTAGGTTGCGAAGTGGCCATGATAAGCTGTGTAGGCAATGATGAAGATGGGAGAGCAATAAAAGAGCAAGTGAAACAACTGGGACTTGAAACGGATACAATCGTAGTTTCTGAAGATTTTCCAACTGGTTTGGTTAATGTTACCTTGAATGAGCGTGGATCGGCAACTTATGAAATCAGTTATCCGTCTGCCTGGGATAAAATTGAATTGAATGAATTGGCAAAAGCAACGGTGAAAACAGCAGATGTATTGATTTACGGAAGTTTGGTTTGTCGCGACGATATTTCAAGAAAAGCTTTGGATGAACTGCTTGACAATGATGTTTATAAGGTGTTTGATGTGAATCTAAGAAAACCTCATTATACCTATGAAATTCTGAATCAACTTATGCTATCGGCTGATTTTGTAAAATTTAATGATGAAGAATTGCTTGAGATTGTGGGGACTATGGATTCTCCTTTTACAAGTCTGGAAGACAATATGCGTTTTATTGCAGAGGAAAACAATGTGCGTGCGATGTGTGTCACTAAGGGAAAACACGGGGCTTTATTAATGTGGGAAGGAAAAATTTACGAAAACGGCGGTTATCCAATCGAAGTTGCCGATACGGTAGGTGCCGGTGATTCTTTCTTGGCTGCTTTAATCACTTCATTATTAACCGGAAAAGATCCTCAGAATTCAATTGATTTTGCCTGTGCTGTAGGTGCGCTTGTTGCTGAAGCGCCTGGCGCAAATCCGGAAGTTCCAAATTCTAAGATTGAAAATTTAATGGCTGCAACTAAAATTTAAGTTATTTACAAAAAGACTCATGGTATTTGATTAATTGCCATACCTGTTTTTTTGAAGTTAAGCCTGATATCAAAATGAACATGCCCCAAAAAGTTAGGCAATATTTGGGGCATTTTTTAGAAAAGAATCCGATTTTCCAAATAGAGAAATTATTTTGGTTAGTGTTTAATAAAACGCTGATTCTAAATTTGCCTAGCTTTTTATATAAACACTTCTTTTATTAATGGGGTATTTAGTGTCTGTCTTTCATTGGCTTTGTTAATTTGGTTTGGATGTCCTTTTGGGGATTGTTACAAAAAAATATAAAAACTCAGTTGGTTTATGGTATTAAAATAATATGCAATTCTAGAGCTATTATCTATGATTTGAAAAGATTGTTATGATTAAGGCAGAATTGTCTTTCTTTGGCTCTATGATTTTACTTTCTGTGATTTATACTTTTTATAAAATATCAGTGTAATGATAAAAAAGGAACCGTAATAGGCATAAAACAAAAGGCAGTGTAAATCTACACTGCCTTTTGTTATGCTCTTAGACTGAATAATTTAATGCACAAGGGAATTAATGCGCAGGAAATGACAAGAAATATGGAGACCCTGATATAGTTGAGAGTCTGCCAAAGGGAAGTTCGTTTTGCAAGATCCTTTGCAAGTGAAGGATTTTCTGCTATTTTTTGAAAATCAATGATGTTTGGTGCAAAATAGGAGAGCGTCCATGCTCTAACTGCAAAATGAGCAGCAAATAAAAGTAAAAGCCAGTTTCTAACGGGGTCAATTCTCCAGCAGAAAATAATGGCAAGGATAAAGGCGATTTCATGCAGAGAATGAAATATAATCCAGAAAACTTTCAGGCTAGCGCCTTTTCCATCCAGTAAAAGCTTAAAATTTTCAGGTGCCGATTCGGTCCATTTAGGCACAAAAACCAGAGTTTCGAAAATCTGTGCGCCATTCATTACAAAGTAGATAAGGGTGGTAATGCAGAGCCATATTTCAGCTCTGGTCAGGTAATTTGCAGTAAGACCTTCCATATTATTTTTTGTTTAAATTATCTTTTGTTTCTTCCATTATGGCTGTGGCTTTAGTAAAATAGCTTTCTATAGTTTTGATCTGCTCTTCTGAAAAAGTGTCAAGCAATTCCATAGTTTTCTGCTGCAGTTCATCAAAGGAAGGCTTGAGAAGCTTCATGCTGTTTTCGACATTTGGAACAATGATGACCTTTCTTCGGTCTTCTTTGGTGAAATGCCTTTCCACGAGCTTCATTTTTTCCAATCGGTCTATTAATCCCGTTACGGCACCTGTGCTTAAACCCGTAAGTTTTGAAATTTCTCCCGCGGTTATAGATTCGTAGGGAAGAATAAGCCCTAGATATTTGTGGTCGGTTCCCGAAAGCCCTGCTTTTCGTGCAATCGCAGCATGCATAAATGCAGATGCATCAGAATACTTTCTGCTCGCATTTTGGAATCTTAACAGTATATTTTGGTCGTTAATTTTGCTCATAAACTAAGTATCTTAGTAGCAAAGATAAATAAATTGTATAAAAAATCTTTTTTCTGTATAAAATGTTTTTTGACTATCTACATATTAATGGTGTAAGAATGATAGAAAACTGATACTTTACTGTTTCCTGAGTTCGTGTAAAGAAGATAAAACGATATTGATAATATCCTAAAAAATTAAGATATAAAATATTTTAATGAAATAAATAGTTGGCTTTTTTTATTATAAGTTCTGTAATAATTACAATCTGACCCTTTTTCTGATACAAATAGAACCATAGTTTGGCTAGTCTTTATTGTTAATTTGTTCCCTGTCTCTAAGAATTTTTCTAAAGAGGCAAACCAGCTTATTAACTAATACCTAACCAACCAATTATGAATGAAAAAAAAATGCGATGCATTAAAAAGCGCAGCTGCAGTCTTTTTAATGCAGGCATCATAATAGCAATGCTATTGTATGCCGGATTGATGTCAGCTCAAAATTCTGACCAGAAAAAAATCAAGGGCACTGTCACATCAGAAACAGATGGCCAGCCTCTTTTTGGGGTGAATGTCCAACTTAAAGGAACCAATCAGAAAACAGCAACAGATGCCGATGGAGGTTTTTCCATTACAGCTAGAATAGGTGAAACTGTTGTATTTAGCTATCTGGGTTTTGTCAAGGAAGAAGTGAAAATTACCGATACGCAGCTCACAATCAAATTGAAAGAGGATTTAAAAGCGCTAAATGAAGTGGTGGTAATCGGATACGGAAAAGCCAAGCGAAAAGATCTTACAGGAGCCATATCCTCTGTCAGCGGAGATGAACTCCGCAGGACACAGCCTGTTACTTTTGACCAAGCGCTCCAAGGAAAAGTAGCCGGTGTAGTAGTACAGCAGACTTCAGGGCAGCCTGGAGGAGGTGTAAACATACAGATACGAGGTATGTCTTCGTTTGGCAGCAGCTCGCCATTGTATGTAATTGACGGGGTTATCATTGGCCAAAGTTTTGACAGCGGTAATGGCACCAATCCACTAGCAACCATAAATCCCTCGGATATTGAATCGGTTGATGTCTTGAAAGATGCTTCGGCAACCGCAATTTATGGTTCGCAGGCCACAAATGGCGTAATTGTGATTACTACCAAAAGGGGCAAGGAAGGAGCTCCTAAAATAACCTATGAGGTTTCAACGGGATTCCAAGAGCTTATCAAGCAGTATCCGACCATGGATTTAAGGGAATATGCCACATTTATTAATCAGAGAGCGGCAGTTTGGGGTTTTGATGATAGGCCTGAGTTTGCCAATCCAAATTATTTGGGCGAAGGCACAAACTGGCAGGAAGAATTGTTTCGCAAAGCCCCTATGGTGAATCATGTCCTAACTTTAAGCGGAGGTTCTGAAAAAACGCAGTATCTGCTTTCAGGATCGTATTTTAATCAGGAAGGTATAGCCTTGGGGTCTGAATTTACAAGAGCATCAGTGCGATTGAACCTAGACAATAAGACAACCAGCTGGCTAAAGCTAGGAACCAGTCTGCAGCTGACCCACATTGATGAGAATGTGAACTCTACCGGATCAAACGTTATTCAGGAAGCGCTAAGCCAGACACCGGACATTCCCGTGAGAAATGCAGACGGAAGCTTTGCAGGGGAAGAAAGCAGTGAAGGATGGATTGCAAAGCGTGTAAATCCTTATGCATTGGCGCTTATCAATAAAAATAATCCAAAGAGAAATCAGTTTTTTGGCAATTTTTATTTAGATATCGCTTTCACAAAAGACTTTTCTTTCCGTAACGAGATCTCAGGCAATTTTCTATACAAGACAGAAGACAGGTTTAGCCCCACCTATAAATTCGGTTTAGCCGAAAAAGTGACCAATGAAGCTTTTTACTCATACAATCAGGATTATTTTACCACATTTAGAAGTTTCTTCACCTATTCAAAAGTCTTTAATAAAAAATATAATTTCAATGCTCTTTTAGGACATGAGGCGCAGCTTACACAGTTTGAAAATGTTTCTGCGGGCAGAAGAAATTTCATCTCCAACAATGTAACCAATATCGGAAGCGGCGATATGACCACTGCAACCAATGGAGGTACCAAAGGGGACAGCGCACTGGAATCGTACTTTGGACGTTTAAATTTCATTTATGATGACAGATACCTTTTTACGGCAAATATCCGTGCTGACGGCTCATCAAAATTTGCGCCTGACAACCGTTGGGTAACCACATATTCCGGAGCATTCGCATGGAAATTAAACAATGAGAAATTCTTAAAAGGCTCTAAAATAGTCAATGAATTGAAATTGAGAACAGGATATGGCCTTACCAACAATCAAAATGTCAGAAACAATGCCTACCTGTCAACCTTAGAATCGGTATCAACAGGGCTTTCAGGCAACGCGCAAATGACTACCAATATTGCAAATCCCGCAGTGGAATGGGAAAAAACCAAATACGGAAATATAGGGCTTGATGCTGCGCTGTTTGGATGGAAGCTTAATCTATCTGTCGATGTTTACAACCGTATGACTGATGGACTATTGATGCAGATTCCTCTTCCATTATATTCGGGAACTATTGTGGGGTATTCTCCCGGAGCCATCAATGCCCCTTATGTAAATATTGGACAGGTCCGCAACAGAGGTATAGATCTTCATTTGAGCTCAAAAAATATGGAGCGTGGAGATTTTACATGGACTACAGATTTTACTTTATCCCATAATAAAAATAAGGTAATGAAATTAAATACAGACGGAGCTTTCCTTCCAGGATACTATGGGGGAGATGTTGTGTCTAGAACTGTAGTAGGCGGTTCAATTGGAGCATTCTACGGTTACAAAGTAGATGGCGTATTTGCTACAGCAGAAGATTTTAAAAACCATGCGCTGCCAACCAATACCGACGGAACAGTGCTGCCGATTACTCCCAATTCGGGCGGAGTATGGTATGGAGATCTCAAATTTAAAGACCTTAACGGAGATGGAGTAATCACTGAAAAAGATCAGACATTTTTAGGATCGCCTGTTCCGCAATTTCAGTTTGGACTTGGCAATACTTTCACCTACAAAGGTTTTGATCTGAATATTTTCTTTACAGCCAACCAGGGAAGCGAGGTCGTAAACGGAATGAGAATCAATGGAGACAATCCGCTTACCAATAACGGCTATTTGAAGTCTTTAAAAGATCACGCTGTATTGGCTTTAATTGATCCTAACGGTTCAGCTTCAGATGTCAATAACGTGTATGTGACCAATCCGGAAACGTCTATTGTGGGACTGAAAAACAATGACAGCAACAGAAACAACCGTTTTTCTGACCGATATGTAGAAAACGGTTCTTTTATAAGATGCCGAAACATGACTTTAGGATATTCTTTTCCAAGTGAGATGATGAAAAAAATACATATAAGCTCCCTTAGGCTGTATGTGAATGTCAACAATCCTTTTTTAATTACCAGCTATACGGGAATGGACCCGGAGGTGGGTTCATGGAATCCTCTGCAGGCGGGAATTGATAATGGTTTCTATCCGCAATCCCGAAGCTTTACATTTGGACTTAATCTGGGATTAACTAACTAAAAAATGAAACAGAACAATATGAGGTCTATTTATAAAAATATCATTTTAAGCCTGCTTGCTTCGGCAGTGCTTGCTGGATGCCAAGACGATTTTCTTGATCGTCCATCGCAATCAGAAATAAGTACAGAGAACTTTTACCAGACAAAAGAGGAGCTTCGTTTGGCTACTGCAGCCTTGTATGGAGGAAGAATATGGGCACAATGGAATAATACGGCTTATCTGCCTTTAGGAGATATATTAAGTGGTAATCTTATTCTGCAATATCAGGGTTCCGATCTGGTGCAACTCAATACTTTTACCCTTTCGGGATCCAATGGACGACTGACAACCGGGTGGGCAGCACTTTACATTATCGTGGCACACTGCAATACGACTATTAATGCCATTAATGAGAGAACCCCATCAACAGTTTCAGCTGCAGATAAAAATGCTGCAATAGCCGAAGCAAGATTCATACGTGCCATGGCTTACTATCATTTGGCGATGCTTTGGGGAGAAGTGCCTATTATAGAAGATAACACCAAACTGATTAAATCGCCTCTAATCAATAAAAACAAAATAGAGGATGTGTACAGATTTGTAATTGAGGATTTAACTTTTGCAGCAGAAAAACTGCCTAAAACTGATCAGCCAGGCCGAGTTACGTCATGGTCTGCTAAAGGAATGTTAAGCAAGGTTTATCTGACTAGAGCAGGAGTTGGCCAGACAGGAGGAAGCCGCAATCAGGAGTATTTAAATCTGGCAAAGACCTATGCCAAAGATGTCATTGCAAACAGCGGGCTAAGCCTGCTGCCTAGTTATGCAGATCTTTTTAAGACCAAGTTTAACGACAATCAGGAATCACTTTTTGCGCTGCAGTGGTCTGCCACTACCGAATGGATGCAGGGCAATCATCTGCTGACCTATTCGCCGAGCAATGACATTAATCCTCAAAAAGGGGGCGCTTGGGGTTCTCCAGGCGTGAGCTACGATTTGTATTTAGCTTATACAGAACAGGATTCTATCCGACGCAAAGCAAGCTTTATGCTGCCAGGAGACCATTATCCTGAGCTTAATGCTGCGGGAGGCGGTTATACGGCTGCTTCTCCTGGAATGAAAAAGCATATCATAGGCAATGAAGCCGACAATAATTCTCCTGCTATGTCTTACTTGGGATCTATTGAACATAACGCTCTTCTCAGACTTGCAGATGTATATCTGGTATATGCAGAAGCAGTGCTTGGAAATGATGTTTCAACAAGTGATGCCGATGCGCTCCTCTATTTTAATAAAGTAAGAACGCGTGCTGGTGTGAATCCTCTTACCTCAATTAATGAAGATATCATTTTGAACGAAAGAAGAGTGGAATTTGCTTGCGAGGGACAATATTGGTATGATTTGGTAAGGCTGTCATATTATAATCCCCAAAAAGCAGTACAGCTTTTAACTGATCAGCAGAGAGTATTGTTTGATTATGACAAGGATTCAAAAACAGCAACGCCAAAGGATCCTATTGGAACGATATCGCCTGCAACATCTGCCACTTTTACCCTGCAGCTTCCAACGACAGAAGTTGTAGTGAATCCTAAACTAAATGAACCGTCAGTTCCATACTATAAATAATGACAGCTATGAAAAAAATAATAGACAATAGTTTTGCACGCCTGTTTTTTGCAAGCATGATGCTTGTGGCGGCAATGTTTGTGTCCTGCAACAATGATGAAGATTCAGGTTCCGGACCGGTGATCACAGAAGTGCGCAATTATGCGGCGGCTCCTAATGACACATTGGTTAATAAACTGGTTCCGGGACAGTGGGTTGTCCTAAAAGGATCCAATTTAAAGGACGCCGTAAAGATTGCCTTCAATGGTATAGCGGTCGATTTTAATGGCGGTCTGTTTGCAGACAATTATGCAGTTGTACAGGTGCCGGCAGTGATTCCATTTCCTTCTGTTGCTGAAAATGATTTAAACACCATTGAGCTTGTCACTCCAAAAGGGAAAGTGATTTTTGATATTGATATAATGGCTGGACCTCCCGCGCTGGATCGCATATCAAATGAAAATGCTCTGCCAGGAGAAGAGGTGGTTGTGTACGGAACAAATTTGTTCCATATCAGCGAACTCATTTTTGCAGGCGTGTCAGTACAGGAATTTACAGGTTCAGATGACGGAACATCAGTCAGTTTTATAATGCCTAGTATTGCGACAAGCGGGCCTTTAAAAATAACAACAGAGTCAGGTGAAATTCTTACCGCATTTAATGTGAATGATAAAACAACTGGTGTGATATCAAATGCAGATAATATCTTCAATTGGCCATATTGGGGAGGTGCGCAAGTTGTTAATGGCGCGGGTAATTCTAATTTTCCTGGAGGAAATGTAACGAATTTCTTTGTTATGGATTTTGCTTCTTTATCCGCTGGAGACGGACAGTCTTGGAGCCATGCGGTCAGAATTGGTCAAACACAATGGATACCTGCCGAAAATCTTTCAGATCCTGTTGATAATTGGGCTTTAAAATTTGAAATAAACGTTCCAAATCCTTGGTTGGGCGGTTCTATAATGGTTGCTGCTTCAACAGGAAATTATTTAGCAAGATATGAGCCTTGGCAAGGTTCTCCAACAGGTTTTAAAACAACAGGCTGGCAGACTGTAACGATTCCTTTTGCACAGTTTCGTGATGGAGGAAATGGAAAAGGTGACATCGTGAAAAATATTACAGAGCTGGTTGGAGCAGAAGGAAAATCCGAATGTCAGATATATCTGCATAATTATGGAGCTTCAGGTATAGCTTTTAAAGCTGCTTTTGATAATATAAGAGTGGTAAAAATTATTAATGAGCAAAGTAATTAAAGAATTAAGCCTGCGGATATTCTAAATATCTGAATTTTTTCGCAAGGTTTAAATAAAATTCATTAATTCTAAAATAAATAAAATGAAACATAAATTTTTATATCAGATGCTGCTGCTCTTTATGATCAGCGCATCCTCATTTAGCTGTTCTAAAAATGCAGATGAAGAGCCGTTTTTGACAGTTTCGTCAGAATCAGTTTCTTTTATGCCTGAGGGAGGCACATCTGAACCAATTACTATAGAAGCAAACAGCAAATGGACTATAACAAATTCAGCCTCATCTTGGTTGCAAATCAGTAAATTAAGTGGTGCTCAAGGGACAGACAAGACCACATTCACTGCCTCTGCCAATAACAGCGGAGTTAGCCGTTCGGCTGTGCTGACTGTTACAGCAGATAACGGACAGGCAAGACGAATCACAGTAACACAGACTGCTAATTTATATCCTAGCTACAATATTTCTCCCAAAGCTCCAGATGCTGCTGGAATGAGCAGCACAGCTTCAGAATTGGCTTCCAAAATGACTTTGGGAATTAATATTGGTAATACTATGGAGGCACTCGGTGGTGAAACCGCTTGGGGCAATGAAAAGATTACTGAAGAGTATATAAAATTTTTAAAAAACAGCGGTTTTACTGCGGTACGAATTCCTTGTTCTTGGGTTAACGGTTATCTGAGTGATGCCTCCAAAATGAAGATTGACCAAGCTTGGCTTAACAGGGTCAAAGAGGTAATCCAGTACTGCGTGAACAATGACATGTATGTGATGCTGAACATTCACTGGGACGGCGGATGGCTTGATGAAAACATCAGTCTGGCTAAAAAAGAAGTGACCAATGCAAAGCAGAAAGCGCTTTGGGAACAGATTGCCACCACAATGCGGGAATTTGACGAACATTTGATTTTTGCTGGTTCTAATGAACCGCCTGCAGATGATGCTCAGGAAATGGAAATCCTAAATAGTTATCATGAAACTTTTATAAAAGCAGTTCGCGAAACAGGAGGAAAGAACAGTTATAGAACATTAGTGGTTCAGGGGCCATCTACAAATGCGGGACTTTCTTATGAGTTGATGAACAAAATTCCCTATGATGCTGTTCCCAACCGTCTTATGGTTGAGGTTCACGAATACACGCCGTCGCAGTTTTGTTTTCTAGACGAAGATGTCAGCTGGGGAAAAATGGTTTTCTATTGGGGGACTGGAAATCATTCTACTCTTGAGCCAGACCGAAATCCTACTTATGGTGAAGAAGACGCCATTTTAGAATCGTTCCGAAAACTTAAAGAAAAGTTTGTCAGTAAAGGAATTCCTGTTGTATTGGGAGAATATGCGGCAATGAGACGCACGATAAATGGGAAACACCAGCCTAAAGATATAGCGCTACATAATAAATCGGTGGATTATTGGACAACTTTTGTAACCAGACAATGTAAGATCAATGGTGTGGTGCCTTTTTATTGGGAAGTAGGAAATGTAATAGACAGAAAAAATAATGCAATAAGAGATCAAGCTATGGTCACGGCATTGAAAGAAGGGATTAAATAATAATCAAAAAGAATTTATAGAGCATATTGCCGCATTTCTGATGCGGCAACTCTTATCAATGCCAAAATGCTGAGAATTAAAAGTATTGGCCAGGTAAGAATAGATTGTAAGGATGATAATATTTTAAACTTTTAAAAACAAATCAAGATGAAAAAAGCTTACTTATTATGTGTATTGATTTTATCAGTTTTTGCTTCCCAAGCCCAGAGCGTTTGGAAAAATGTTCAGATTGGAGGAGCAGGTTTTGTTACCGGCATTATTCCAAGTAAAACAGATGCCAATTTAAAATACGCCCGTACAGATGTGGGGGGAGCCTATCGATGGGATTCATCCAGCAGCAGATGGATACCTTTGTTGGACTGGACCAGTGTAGACCAGCTGGGGTATCAGGGAGTGGAATCATTGGCTATCGACCCTCAGAATAATAATGTGGTATATATGCTGGTAGGAACCGATTATTTTAATGGCCAGAAAACAGCGATTTTAAAATCAACTGACAGAGGCGTTAATTTTACTGAAACTATAGTGACCTCACAATTTAAGGCGCATGGGAACGGTATGGGAAGATCTAATGGCGAGCGATTGGCTGTAGATCCCAACAATTCTAATGTGCTTTTCTGCGGAAGCAGACGCGATGGATTGTTTAAAAGCACTAATGGTGGTTCGACTTGGTCTAAGGTATCGTCATTTCCGGTTACGGCAACAGCAAATGATAACGGAATCTGTTTTGTAATTTTTGATTCTGCATCGGTTTCTGGAGGCATCACCCAGACTATTTATGCTGGCGTTTCCAGAACTGGAGCTTCCAATCTTTATAAAAGTACAGATGCTGGAAATACTTGGAATGCCGTTTCGGGAGCCACAGTAAATTATATGCCTCAGCGCGCAGTGTTAGATTCCAACAGGGCTTTATTAATCACTTATGCTGATAAGGAAGGGCCTTGGAATCCTTCTTCAGGGCAGATTTGGAAGCTTTCTAGTGCAGGGGCTCTGACCAATATTACGCCATCAGGCTTTTCGGGGCCTTTTGGCGGAATTGATGTTGACCCTTCCAATTCGCAGCGTCTGATTGCCTCTTCGATGAATACTTATATGGCGCAGTATACCAATGCACAAGGCAATATAATTTATGCAGATCGTTTCTTTTTAAGTACAGATGGAGGTGCATCATGGAGAGATCTGGTTGGAAATTCAGGAATCAATGTCCTAGACAATGGCTGTACTTGGATTTCAGGATCTTCAGCATCCATTCACTGGACTGGCGATATCAAATTTAATCCTTTTAATACCAATAAGGCAAGCGTAATATCTGGAAACGGCATTTTTACCTGTGATGATCTTAATGCATCAAAAACCTCTTGGAAGTTTGATGCTATTGGCCTTGAAGAGAGTGTTCCACTAGGTTTAATCAGCATTCCAGGCGGACCTTTAATGAGTGTCATTGGAGATTATGACGGATTTAAACATACTGATGTTTCGGTATATGCACCACAATATAAGCCTGCAATGGGAACCACATCTGGATTGGCTTATGCATCAGGAAATACCAATAAAATTGTAAGACTTGGAGAATATATGTACTATTCCAACAATCAAGGAACTGATTGGATAAAGACAACTGCAAACTTAGCAGGACCACGCGGAACGGTGGCACTTTCGTATGACGGCGCAACTATTCTGCATGTTCCGGAATCTTCCAGCACTATGTACCGTTCCACCAATAATGGAGCTAGCTGGACGACTGTAACAGGAATTAATTTCAATACGGTGGCCGTATCTGATGCTGTTACGAACAATAAATTTTATGCCTACAACGGAAGTAACGGAGATTTAAAAGTAAGTACAGACGGAGGAGCTTCTTTCAATACGGTTTCTAATGTTGGAGCTTGGGGATCTAGCCTGATTAGAACAGTTCCTGGGTATGCTGGGCACTTGTGGATTGCTAAGAATTCTGGAGGACTAATAAGGTCAGTTGATGGCGGAACTAGTTTTAGTACACCTTCAACAGCTGTAAGTAATGCTTCAGCAGTCGGAATTGGTAAAGCGAAGGCTGGCGCTTCTTATCCAACTATTTACATCTGGGGTACTGTAAGCGGCGTTACGGGAGTTTTCCGTTCAGTAGACCAAGGCAGCAATTGGACTCGCGTTAACGATGATGCGCATGAATATGGAGGTACTGGAAATGGAAACTTCGTAATGGGAGACATGAATATTTACGGACGTGTATATATGAGTACTGTTGGAAGAGGACTTGTTTATGGTGACGATCTTGCTGAAACCGCATCTTATTATACCATTTCAAATAGAAGCACTGGACTGCTGATAGACGGAATGAGTAGAACCACAAATGGAAGTAACGCAGGACAATGGAACTACAGCGGAAGCAGTGCTCAGCAATGGTCTTTAGAGTATAACGGCAGCGAAGTTATGATTAAAAACAGAGCTACTGGATTGTACATCGACGGAATGAGTAGAACAGCAAATCCATCAATCGCTGGACAATGGGCTTATAGTGGAAGTGAAGCGCAGAAATGGATACAGGAAGATGCTGGTTCAGGCTATATCAAGTTTAAAAATAAGGCGACCGGATTGTACTTGGATGGTTTAGGAAATGCAACTAACGGAGCCGATTTAAGCCAATGGAGTCTCAGTTCAAGTAATAACCAGCAATGGTCTCTTACTGCGGTATCGAGCGCAACTTTGAGGTTAAGTGCTAATGCAGAAAACCTGCAAGATCAAAAAATTACTGTAATCTGTTCTCCAAATCCGTTTACAAGCAGCTTTAAAATTGAAATAAACGATTATAAGGAACCGATAAGCGTGCGAATTTTTGATATTAACGGAAAAAATGTTGAGTCTGCGCAAGTCAAAGACCAAAGCCAGCTGTCAATGGGAAATACGCTTCAGTCGGGATTCTATATCGTAAAAGTGGAAGGAACTGGAGGCAATCTTCTCCAATCATTTAAAATGATTAAGAAAACTAGATAAATTAAATTGACAGAAGTCCTAACAGTAGAATAATCTCTGTTAGGACTTTCATATAGAGATTATGTACCTGTATCAGCAGAATGTGCTGTAGATTAGAAAGCCAATAATCTTTTGCAATAAAAGCCGAAAAGAAAAATTTAAAAACACGTTAGCTCAGGGCTAACAAAAAATAAAAATCAAAATGTATAAAAAGAATAAAAGAAACCAATTATTTACAGCCTTATGTATCCTCTGCGCCAGTTTTTTACAGGCACAGCAAAAATACCAGTCGCCGGTTGCAGAAAACACTGAAAAAGTCGCTTCGGGAAAATTTAAACCAACTTGGGAATCTCTCCAGCAGTATAAAACTCCCGAATGGTTTCGTAATGCTAAGTTTGGAATTTGGGCGCATTGGGGACCACAATGCCAGCCGGAGCAGGGAGATTGGTATGGCCGATTTATGTATGATGAAGGCGGAGCGCAGTACAAATGGCATGTAGAACATTACGGACACCCGTCTAAAGCAGGGTTTAAGGAGGTTATTAAGGATTGGAAGGCTGAAAACTGGGATCCTGAGAAAATTGTAGCGCTTTATAAACGAGTTGGAGCACAGTATTTTTTTGCCATGGCCAACCATCATGACAATCTCGATTTATGGAACAGCAAATACCAAGCGTGGAATTCTGTAAAAGTCGGCCCTAAAAAAGATATTATTTCAGGCTGGGCTGCGGCGGCTAAAAAACAAGGATTGCCATTTGGATTAAGTGTTCATGCAGCTCATGCTTGGACTTGGTTTGAAACATCGCAGCGCTCAGACAAAAAAGGGCCTTATGCTGGAATTCCTTACGATGGAAAACTTACCAAGAAAGACGGAATTGGCACTTGGTGGGAAGGGTTAGATCCTCAGGCTTTATATGCGCAAAACCATCCGCTAAGCGCTGGAAGCGAGCAAAGCATTACCTCCTTATGGGGACAGTGGAACTGGGACAATGGAGCCTCTATTCCTTCTGTAGAATATTGCGAAAACTTTTATAACCGCACGATGGATTTAATCAATATTTACAAACCAGACCTTCTTTATTTTGATGATACGGGACTTCCGCTTTATCCGGTAAGTGATGCAGGCCTCAAAATAGCGGCCCATTACTACAATACCAACATGGCGGCCCATGATAACAAGCTGGAAGCAGTTCTATTTGGAAAAGTGCTGACTCCAGAACAGAAAAAATGTATGGTTTGGGATGTGGAAAGAGGAGTGCCCGACCAGATTCAAAACGAAGCTTGGCAGACCTGCACCTGTATTGGCGACTGGCATTACAGCAGGGCAATTTATGACAACAACGGATATAAATCAGCCAAAACGGTTATTCAGATGCTTATTGATATTGTCAGCAAAAATGGAAACTTGCTGTTAAATATTCCAGTGCGCGGAGATGGTTCTATTGATGATAAAGAAATTGCAATTCTTGAAGATATAGCCAAATGGATGGATGTAAACAAAGAAAGTATTTTTGATACCCGCCCTTGGAAAGTTTTTGGAGAAGGGCCGATTGCTGAGACAAGCAATCCAATAAAAGATGCAGGCTTTAATGAAGGCAAGGCCAGCTTAACTGAGAAAGACATTCGTTTCAACCAGAAAGGCAATCTGCTTTATGTTTCAGTTATGGGAGCGCCTTCAGAAGATATAATCGTAAAATCTCTTGGCAAAGCAAAAGAAAGCAGAAAAATAAAAAGCATTAAAGTGCTGGGAAGCAATGAAAAAATATCATGGAAACAGAATAATGATTCGCTGGCAATTGCCAAACCAAAAGTTATCCCGAATGCCATAGCGGTAGTTTTTAAGATACAGTATTAAGGCGCTGCCAAAAGTTAGTAATAATTAGGAACATACAAAATTGTTCAAACCCATTGACATGATAAAAAAAATCTTTCTCATTGCCGTGTTTCTTGCGGTTAATATTGCAGATGCCCAGCTGGTAAATGATTGGGAGAATCCAGCGGTTAATGGCATTAATAAGGAAAAACCCCATGCTTATGGTTTTCTTGCCGAGAAGAAAAAAAATAATCCAATGCTTAGGTCCCTAAATGGGATGTGGAAATTTAACTGGTCTGCTGATCCCCAGTCTAGACCGGTTGGATTTTATGCCAAAGATTTTTCTACAGATAAATGGAATGCTATTCTGGTGCCTGGGAGTTGGGAATTGCAGGGATTTGGAACGCCAATTTATACCAATGTCGCCTATCCCTTCAAAAAAGATATTCCAAGAGTAAGCGCTGAGCCCGATAAAGATTTTACAGCTTATAAAGAAAGGAATCCGGTAGGGAGTTATACAACAAGTTTCGTTGTTCCAGATAATTGGTTTAATAAACAGGTGTTTATTAATTTTGGTGGAGTCCAGTCGGCAATGTATCTGTGGGTAAACGGACATAAAGTTGGCTATAGCGAAAACTCTATGTCGCCTGCCGAGTTCGATATTACTCCCTACATAGAGAAAGGGGAAAATAAACTGGCTGTAGAGGTTTACAAATACTGCGACGGCAGTTATATGGAAGATCAGGATATCTGGCGATTGGGCGGGATATTTCGAGATGTGGATCTGATTGCAAGACCTAAGACCTTTATCGGAGACTATTTTGTAAAGGCAATTCCTGACAAATCATATTCAAAAGCAGTAGTTGCCATTGATGTCCGTTTGGATAATAGGCATAAGGAGCATGTTTCAGGTTTGAAAGTTGAAGCAGCCATAAGCGGGTATTCAAAATCAGGAGATTATATAGAAAAACAGTTTCAGGCAAAAGCGCCTGTTTCATCATCAGATAAAAGCACCTTTACGATTAGCGCCATACTTGAGAATCCAAAACTGTGGTCAGCAGAAACTCCGGATTTGTACAGGCTTGTGCTAGAGCTTAAAAATAAGAAAAATGAGATTGTAGACAGAGCCGAATGCTATTTTGGCGTTCGCAGCATTGAAGTGCGCGGGGACGTATTTTACATCAATGGAAAAGCAGTGAAATTGAAAGGCATTAATAGGCATGAAATGCATCCGCGTACCGGAAAATATATCAGCGGCCAGCTCATGGTGAAAGACATGGAGCTCATGAAGCAGGCCAATATCAATATGATACGCACAAGTCATTATCCCGATGATCCGCTGTTTTATGAGCTTTGCGATAAATACGGGTTTTATGTAATGGACGAGGCGAATCAGGAGTCCCATGCTTTCGGTCTCGGGAATAAAGAGCTGGGTGAAGATCCTCTATGGAAAACTTCTCATATAGAACGTGCAGTATCGCTTGTTGGAAGAGACAAAAATCATGCGTGTGTGATCATTTGGTCTCTTGGCAATGAAGGCGGTAAAGGAGAAAATATGAAAGCAATGGCAGATACCATTCGCAAACTTGATAAGACGCGTCTTGTTTTCTCGGATACCCACAGAGAAATATCAGATCTTTATGATGATAGTTATCTGCATCCTGAAGATTTTAAAAAATTGGGCGAAAAGATAAAAGACAAACCCGTAATTATGCGCGAGTATGCCCATGTTATGGGAAATTCAGGCGGTAATTTGCAGGAATACTGGGATGTAATTTATGCAGATCCAAGCCTATGCGGTGCAGCAATCTGGGAATGGGACGAGCACGGACTGCCAAAAGCTAAAGATGGTTCTCCGTTTAAGCTTACCCAGCATCCTGACGATTATACATTAAAAGACAGTGAATTTTGGGCGTATGGCGGAGATTTTGGAGACAAGCCCAACGATGGCAATTTTGTCATGAGAGGACTGGTTTCTTCTGATCGAAAACCGTATCCGCATTATTATGAGGTGCAGAAAGTCTATCAGCCTGTCGTTTTCCAGATGCAGGATGAAAAGAAAACAAGCATTAAAGCCACCAATCGTTTTGATTTTCTGCCGCTTCAAAATTTCGATATCGAATATGAATATGTCTGCGAAGGAAAATCTTTGCAGAAAGGCCTTCTGAACTTTGGTTCTGTTTTGCCAGGCGCTTCTTCTGTTATTGATCTTCCATATCTTCAGAACGAACAGAAAACCTGTTTTGAAATCTGCCTCAATATTTATGTAAGGCTAAAAGACGCCGCGCTTTGGGCAGAAACAGGCTATTGCATCGCCCGCGAGCAGTTTGTCATTAAACCTTATCAATGGAAAAATAATGTTTCTGGAGCAAAGACTGTTAAAGTAAAGGAAAGCCCTGCTGCTATTGAGCTTAAAACGGATGATATGAATTTTGTTTTCGATAAAACCAATGGTAATTTGACAAGTTGGAAGATTAAAGATCAGGAGCTGTTAGTGGGGCCTTTGGAACCTTATTTCTGGAAAACGCCAAACGATAACCAGAAGCAGAGCGGTTATGCAAAAGAATTCTCAAAATGGAAAAACGCGACAGCCGATAGAGTGGTTAAAAAGGTTTCTGTAACCAGACAAGATTCCTTAGCTACGGTAAAGTTTGATATCAATTTTCCCCGTATTGGAGCCAATTATACACTGGAATATCAGCTCAACGGAGATGGAAAATTAGGCACAAAAGCTTTTTATAGGCCATTAAACGATACTATCGGGCAAATTCCTAAATTTGGAATGAGACTTCGCATTCCCAAAAATTATAATGCTGTAAATTGGTATGGCCGAGGCCCTTATGAGAATTACCCAGACCGAAAAACAGCTTCTTTTTTAGGAGCGTATCACAAAGATCTGGAACATTTTATTGTTCCGTATCCAGCTCCGCAAGATAATGCAAATCGCAGTGATGTACGTTGGTTTTCGCTTGAATCTCCAAACGGAAACAGTATTAAAGTAACGGGATTGCAGCCGCTGAATTTCCGCGCTTGGCCTTATGCAGAAGAAGATTTGGAAAATGCCAGACATGACTATGAGCTGGCCAGACGCGATTTTATAAACCTAAATATTGATCTAAATATACATGGTGTTGGAGGCAATGATTCCTGGGGGGCAAAAACAATGGAAAAATATACCAATTCTGGCAGCAAACCGTATGAGTTTGGATTTACTTTAGAATATCTCCAAAAGCAGTAGCATCTTAGCTGCATTATTTTAGAACAGCATAAAATCAAATAACAAAAATGAATAATCTAATTCTGCATCATATACATTATCTAAAGAAGAGCATGCTGCTTTTATGCATGCTGCTTCTAAATTTTTTATCTGTGCATGCACAGGAAAACTTAAAGAGAGAACAGCTTTTTGACGATGATTGGAGATTTTTTTTAGGAGAGGAAACTAAAGCGTCATCTGATAATTTCAATGATAAAGATTGGCGAAAGCTTGATCTGCCTCATGATTGGAGCATTGAAGGTAAAGTTCATCCAAAAAACACTACTGGCGCAGGAGGAGGATATTTTCCGGCAGGAGTCGCTTGGTACAGAAAAACTTTTACGGTGCCTGACAGCTGGAAGACCAAAAAAACAGCGATTTATTTTGAAGGGGTTTATATGAATTCCGAAGTGTTTATTAATGGCAAGTCGCTTGGGGTTTATCCGTACGGATATTCCTCTTTCAGCTATGATCTTTCTCCGCATCTCAAATATGGAGAACAGAATGTGATTGCGGTGCGAGTAGATAATTCGCAGCAGATGAACAGCCGCTGGTATAGCGGATCGGGAATCTATAGGCACGTCTGGCTAATTCATACTGATCCAGTCCATATAGCACAATGGGGAACAGGAATCAGCACTTTCGAGATTTCTCCCAAAAAAGCCACAGTCCGTGTGGAAACCAAAGTGATCAATGAAACCGAATCGTTACAGGAAATTACTGTTACAGCATTAATCCAAAATCCGAATTCCAATACCGCGGGGCGTCAGGAAACAAAAGTGGCGCTTTCTCCAAAGAGCGAAAAAGTCGTGACTCAGCTTATAAAAGTAAGTAATCCGGCACTTTGGAGCCCGCAGCAGCCTTTTTTGTATAAAGCTTTAATAAAGGTTTCAAAACAGAAGAAAATCCTTGATGAGAGTATTGTCGATTTTGGAATCCGCTCTCTTAAATTTACAGTTGAGAATGGATTTCAGCTCAACGGAAAAACAATTAAGCTCAACGGAGGGTGCGTGCATCACGACAACGGTTCTCTGGGTGCCGCTGCTTTTGACCGTGCAGAACAGCGCAAAGTGGAGCTTTTAAAAGCCAGCGGATTCAATGCTGTAAGAACTTCTCATAATCCACCTTCAGAAGCCTTTTTAGACGCTTGCGACAGATTAGGTTTGCTGGTTATGGACGAATCTTTTGACTGCTGGAAGATTGGGAAAAATAAATATGACTATTCAAACTATTTCAATGCCTGGTGGAAACGCGATTTGCAGGCCATGGTACTCTGCGACCGCAATCATCCGAGTATTTTTATGTGGAGCATTGGAAATGAAATACCAGAAAGGGAAGATCCTGATGCAGTGAATACGGCCAAAATGCTTTCTGAAGAAATAAAGAAAATCGATACAAGTCGTCCGATAACATCGGCTATTGTTAATGGCGGTAAAAATTGGGATATATTTGATCCTTTGATGGCTCAGCATGATGTTGCGGGATACAACTACAACTTAGATAAAGCGCCGCAAGATCATATAAGAGTGCCTTCTCGAGTTATAGTTCAAACAGAATCGTATCCTAAAGATGCTTTTAAAAACTGGGAATTCGTGCAGAAAAACAAGTACATCATTGGAGATTTTGTATGGACAGCCATGGATTATCTGGGAGAATCGGGAATTGGACGCTACTATTATTCTGGAGAGGTGCCTGGAGAGCATTGGGAAAATGATTTTTTTCCATGGCATGGCGCTTATTGCGGAGATATAGATTTGATTGGATGGAGAAAACCTATAGCACACTATAGAAGTATGCTCTATAACGAAAAAGAAAAACTCTATATGGCTGTTCGAGAGCCGGCACCTGAACCTCTTGAAATCAAACAGACCTGGTGGTCGGTATATCCGACTTGGGAAAGCTGGACATGGCCGGAATATATTGGTAAAAATGTTGAGGTCGAAGTGTATTCAAAATACCCGAAGGTTAGACTGTATCTTAATGGCCAGCTTTTAGGAGAGAAGGAAACAGGAGAGAAGCAAGAATTTAAAACTGTTTTTGTCGTACCTTACGCATCAGGAACCTTGAAAGCGGTTGGTTTAGCAAATGAAGAAGAACAGGAATCCGTTACGCTGAAGACTGCAGGTGAGGCGGTGCAGATTAAATTGGCAGCCGACCGAAAGGAGATCAAAGCCGACGGGCAAGATTTAACTTATATTGCAGTTGAACTACTGGATCGGGAAGGAGTTTTGAATCCTAATGCAGATGGACGCCTTACTTTTAAAATTCAGGGGCCTGGATCTATCCAAGCAATCGATAACGCGAATCTAAAGGATTTTGAACCCTATCAATTTCTTACTCGAAAAGCTTGGCACGGAAGAGCATTGGCAATTGTAAGAAGCACACATGAAAAAGGGGAAATCAAACTAACGGTTTCAGGAGATGGATTACAACCGCAGACCATTACTATTACATCAAATAATTAAAAGAATATGATATCAGCAGCAAGGCAAAGCCTTTTTTTAATCCTTTTTTTATGTTCATCCTGTATAGACGCCCAAAAGATCAGTTCTCCTGATGGACGCATGCAGGTTATTTTAAACCTGCCAGATAAAAACAAGCCTGATGGTGTTTCTTATAAAGTTTTATACCAAAGCGAAACGACCCTTTCTGAAGTGGTGCGCGAATCAAAATTAGGCATCACACGAGAGGATCAGCAGTTTGTGGGGAATCTATTGTTTGTTGGGCAATCCGAATCTGTTTCGGTGAAAGATACGTACGAGATGATTTGTGGCAAGCGCAAGCATTGCGAAAATACAGCGATCGAAAAAACATTTCATTTTAAAAACACAAACAATCAGACTTTAGATATCATTTTCAGGGTTTATAACAACGGAGTAGCCTTTCGTTATGTATTTCCTGATGCTTCCGATTCTAAACTTAGCATTACTGGAGAAGCTACGACATACAGCCTGCCGAAAAAAGCAGACCGATGGATGCAGCCATACGATCCTTCTTACGAAAGATTTTTCCCTTATAGCACAGGCGAATCAGCAGCAGATAAGGCACAGCAATACGGATTTCCAGCATTGTATAAGATTCAAGACCAACCAGTTTGGGCACTGATTTCTGAAGCTGATATCAGCGAGGGCAACTGCGGTGCCAGATTAACGAGCACTTCAAATGCTGATGAATATCAAATTGCATATCCTTCTGCTGCGCAATCAGAACAGCCGTGGCATTCCCAATGGCATACCGTAGTAATTGGCAAACTTTCAGATATTGTAGAGTCTACTCTTATTACAGATGTAAGTGCGCCTAGCCGCGTGAAAGATACCCAATGGATTAAGCCAGGTGCCGTTTCGTGGATTTACTGGGCCAACAACCGAGGGTCTAAGGATTTTCAGATTGTGAAGGATTATATCGATTTGGCTGTTGAGATGAACTGGCCATACGTGCTCATTGACTGGGAATGGGATGTAATGGCAAATGGCGGCAGTATTATCGATGCGGTAAACTATGCCAAAAGCAAATCAATAAAGCCTATGATATGGTACAATTCTGGCACAAGCTGGATGGAACCTACACCAAACGATCGTTTGCAAACAGCTGAAAAACGAGCTAAAGAATTTTCTTGGCTAAATAAGATTGGAGTGTATGGCATTAAAGTCGACTTTTTTGCAGGCGATCAGCAAGAAATGATGCAGTATTATATCGCTATTTTAGAGGATGCCGCTAAATATCATCTGATGGTAAATTTTCATGGTGCTACTGTTCCTCGAGGCTGGGCAAGAACCTATCCGAATCTGATGTCCACCGAGGCAGTTTATGGAGCAGAATGGTACAACAATACGGCTGAACTTACAGATAAAGCGGCTGTACACAATACCACGCTCCCTTTTACTCGAAATGTAGTAGGCTCGATGGATTACACTCCTGTTACTTTTTCCAATTCTCAGCATCCGCATATAACTTCTTATGGCCACGAATTGGCTTTGGCAGTCGTTTTTGAATCAGGCCTGCAGCATTTTGCCGATAGGCCATCGGCATACAGATCATTGCCTGAACCGGCCAAAGAATTTCTGAAAAAAGTGCCGGTAAGTTGGGACGATACGCAATTAATTGACGGCTATCCCGGAGAAAAAGTTATTATCGCCCGTAAAAAGGCAGATAAATGGTACATTGGAGGCTTAAACGGTAAAGATCAGACTCAGACTTTAACTGTAACATTTGATTTCCTTGGCAAAGGAACTTATAGTTTTGAACTTATAAAAGACGGTAAAGACGATAAATCTTTTTCTTCTGAAATAATAAAGGTAAAAAAAGGCAGTGTATTAAAAATTGAGTGCCTGCCAAGAGGAGGGTTTACAGGGGTAATAAAATAGTTAGAATATTGACAATTAAAATAAAAGCATTTTGAAAACAAAAGGAATTAGAACCGCATTGCTTATTTTTCTGATGGTTGCAGGAAAGACATTTGGACAAAGTAAAACCATTAATCTATGGGATAAGAAAGCGCCAGGCGCTATAGCTAATGCCGGTTATAAAGAGACCAATTCAGACGATAGCTGGATGCAGCGTGTCACAAATCCGAGATTGGACGTGTATCCTGCTCCTGCAGAAAAAGCAACAGGTACAGCTGTCATTATCTGTCCTGGCGGAGGTTACTCAGGAATGGCTATCGGGCATGAGGGAAAACAGGTTGCAGAATGGCTCAATAGTCTTGGCATTACGGCTTTTGTACTAAAATACAGATTGCCAGATACTGCTATAATGACTGATAAATCGGTTGGTCCTATGCAAGACGGACAGCGTGCCATCCGTTTGGTTAGAAGCAGGGCCAAAGAGTGGGGAATCGATCCTAAAAAGATTGGCATTATGGGGTTTTCTGCCGGCGGGCATTTGGCATCTACTCTTTCTACGCATTTTAATGCAAAAGTATATGATGATGCAGATGCGACTAGTGCGCGTCCAGATTTTTCATTGCTGATATATCCTGTAATATCAATGCGTGAAGATATCACACATATGGGATCGAGAATCAACCTTTTAGGTGAAAAACCATCAGTGGAGCAGGTTAATAATTTTTCAAATGAGCTGCAAGTCAATAGTGAAACTCCGACAGCATTTTTAGTGCATTCGATGGATGATGGTGCTGTACCCGTAGAAAACAGTATCGAATATGCTTTAGCGCTAAAGAAAAATAAAATTCCTTGCGAACTCCATATCTACGAAAAAGGAGGACATGGCTATGGACTTGGCAAATCTGGCGGCACAGAATCTGATTGGAGTCTGGCATGCGGCAGATGGCTTAAAGCAAAAGGCTTGATCAATTAAAAGAACCTAACCCGTTGGTATAAAAATTTTAAACACATAGAAACATAGATTTTATGTTTTTTAAAGTCTCCAAAAGAGAAATTTATTTCTTTCACATAGCTACTATGTGCATTTAAACTAGTGAAACGCCTTTTTTAAGCTTTTCTGAATCTATGTTCCTATGTGTTAAAATTAAATTTGGAGCAATTGCACCCAACGGGCAAGAACCTATATTTAATTTCTCAGCCACTATCTATTTGCGGAAGCAGATCTTTTTGGAAAACCAATCAATTCATCTTTATATGGTCTAAAATATTGATGATTACAACAATTATTGCCCTTTTTTAATACAAAGCGTACCGTAATCAGCTATTTTTTCTTGTCAAATTTGCCCGTTGAAAAAACTTCGAAGCTATAATTCAAAGCGCCAATATTAATTTGTGCAGCGAGATGTCAAAAATAGTTTTCCAAAAGAGATAACGCTTACGCGAACGTTTTTAAGTTTTTTCAAAGCGCACTAAAAAACATGTAATTACTAACTAGAATAACCACACATCAAATGAACAGGACTTTATTACAGGCAATTATTTTTATATTTTTATCAGCAAGCGGATCGGCGCAAGTGCTTCATCTCAAGTCTCCCAACGGAAAGATTGAGATGGAATTAGAAAACGGCACCAAAATCCGATGGTCTGTAAAACATAACAATACAGAAGTCGTTGCTCCTTCTGCTATTTCACTAACCTTGGGCAGCGGAGAGGTTTTAGGAAACAATGCCAAAATTGCAAGCACTAAAAATTCGGCTTCAAACACCATTTTTGAAACGCCTGTTTATAAAAAGAAAACGGTTGTCGACCAATACAATCAGCTGATTGTGAATTTTAAAGGGAATTTTGGCCTGATACTAAGAGCCTATAATGATGGTGTAGCGTATCGTTTTTTTACAAATAAGAATAAAAAAATTGTCATTGCATCTGAAGAAGCCAGTTTTAACTTCAGCCAAGACCATAAAGCTTTTGTGCCCTATGTTCGCGATTTAAGAGAAAAAGACATGTACACTTCTGCTTTTGAAGCGCTTTATGATGAAATTCCGCTTTCTAAATTCGTCAAAGATTCATTGGCTATTTCTCCGCTTCTTGTTGATTTAGGGAATGGAAAAAAAGCAGCTATTATTGAGGCTGAACTCCAAGATTATCCTGGGATGTTCTTAACACGCAATAATGAGGCACAATATGGCCTGAAGGGAATATTTGCCCGTTATCCAAAAAAAGAACGTTTAGGAGGCTATAATAAAATGAATTACATGGTCTCTGAGAGAGAGAACTACATTGCTGAAACAAATGGCAGCAGAAGTTTTCCTTGGAGGGCAGTCATAATAAGCGAAAACGACAGCGAGCTTTTGAATAATGATATGGTTCAGAAACTTTCTTCGCCTTCACAAATTTCCGATATAAGCTGGATAAAGCCCGGTAAAGTTGCTTGGGACTGGTGGAATGATTGGAATATATCGAAAGTAGATTTTAAGGCCGGAATCAATACGCAGACTTATAAATATTATATTGATTTTGCCTCTAAAAACAATATTGAATATGTGGTGATAGACGAGGGATGGAGTGAAGAAACCGATATCTTGAAGATCTCGCCTGCTATGGGCATTAAGGAGCTTATCGAATACGGTAAGAAAAAAAATGTCGGAATCATCCTTTGGGCTTCATGGTATGCCATAAATCAGGTTTTAGATGATGCATTTGCGAAGTATTCGAATATGGGAGTGAAAGGCTTTAAAATAGATTTCATAGACCGTGACGATCAAAAAATGGTTAACTCTCTTTATAATATTGCCAATAAAGCAGCTTCTTACAAACTTCTTATTGATTATCACGGAATGTATAAGCCAACGGGCATTCAAAGAACCTATCCTAATATTGTGAATTTTGAAGGCGTTAAAGGATTGGAAAATGCCAAATGGACGCCACATGATGACATGCCACATTATGAAACAAGCATACCTTTCATAAGAATGCTGGCCGGCCCTATGGATTATACGCCGGGAGCAATGCGCAATGCTACAAAAGCAGATTTTCGTCCAAGCAATTCACTGCCTATGAGCCAAGGTACAAGATGCCATCAGTTGGGAATGTATGTTCTTTATGAAGCGCCGCTGCAAATGATGGCAGATAGTCCAACAGCTTATATGAAAGAGCAGGAAAGCACCACATTTATATCTCAAATTCCAACCACTTTTGATGAAACTGTTGCGTTGGATGGAAAAGTGGGCCAATATGCGGCCATTGCCAGAAAAAAAGGCAATACATGGTTTGTAGGCGGATTAACCAATTGGTCGGCTAGAGAAATAGAGATCGATTTATCTTTCCTTGGAAAAGGAAGCTTTACAGCAGAAATTTTTAAAGACGGATTGAATGCTGAAAAGGACCCAACAGATTACAAACGCAAAATAATTAAAGTGACCAATGCCAGCAAACTGAAAGTGCAAATGGCACCTGGAGGTGGTTTTGCGATTATAATTAACCCAGAAAAATAGTTAAAATATCTCGGAATGAATCTCTTGCTTATTGAGGCAAGTATTGTTCTGTAACCTGATAATGAATTAGAAAGTATACCATAATGAAAAAAAGATATATCACTGTACTGCTATTATTATATTTTTTCCTCTCACCATTTTTTGGATGGGCGCAAAAGGCTCTTTATTTAGATCAAAGCCAACCGATCGAAGTTCGTGTAAAGGATGCCTTATCGCGAATGACGGTAGAAGAAAAAGTGGCGCTCTGCCATGCCCAGTCAAAGTTTAGCTCCAAAGGAGTTCCGCGTTTGGGCATACCAGATGTATGGTCATCAGACGGATCGCATGGAGTGAGCGATGAAAAATTGTGGGATGAATGGAACTCGGCACAATGGACCAATGATTCCTGCACTGCTTTTCCGGCTTTAACCTGCCTGGCGGCAACATTCAACCCAAAGATTGCACAGCTTTACGGGGCATCCATAGGAGAAGAAGCCCGATACCGAAACAAAACCATGCTATTGGGGCCTGGCGTCAATATTTACCGTACGCCACTTAATGGGCGAAATTTCGAATACATGGGCGAAGATCCTTTTTTGGCTTCGCGATTGGTAGTTCCATACGTGCAAGGCGTGCAGTCTAATGGAGTGGCGGCGTGCGTAAAACATTTCGCCCTGAACAATCAGGAAATTGCTCGTGGTGAAATTAATGTCAATGTAAGCGATCGCGCCTTGCATGAGATTTATCTTCCAGCCTTCAAAGCAGCAGTTCAGGAAGGAAAGGTATGGTCTATCATGGGAGCATACAACAAAATATGGGGAGTACACTGCTGCCATAACGACATCTTGCTCAACCAAATCTTAAAAACCGACTGGAAATTTGATGGTGTAGTGGTTAGCGATTGGGGAGGTGTCCATAATACGGATGAAGCGGTCAATGGCGGACTTGATATTGAAATGGGCACTTATACAAACGGATTGACCACGCAAGGCCATTTTCATTTTTCGAGCTATTATTTAGCCGATCCTTTTTTAAAGGGAATTAAATCGGGCCAATACGAAATGTCAAAACTTGACGATAAAGCAAGCCGAATTCTCCGAATGATTTTCCGCACCACTATGAGCGCCAATCGTCCTTATGGCCGTTTTGTTTCTCCTGAGCATAGCGATGCAGCCCGAAAAATAGCACAGGAAGGAATCGTACTGCTTAAAAATGAGAAACAGTTTTTGCCTATTCCACAAGGCAGATATAAAAAAATTGCTGTGATAGGTGAAAATGCCGTGAAAAGCCTGATTGTTGGCGGAGGTTCTACGTCATTGAAAGCGGCTTACGAAATTTCTCCTTTGCAGGGATTAAAAAATAAATACGGCGAAAATAATATTGTTTACAGTATGGGATATGCTTCGGGACGACCGCTTTATGGCGCCGAAGAGCCCTCTAAATTAAATCTTGATTCTTTGCAAAACGCAGCAATTGAAACTGCTCGTCACGCAGATATAGTGCTCTTTGTTGGAGGGTTGAATAAAAATTATTTTCAAGATTGCGAAAGCGGAGACCGTAAATCACTGAGCCTGCCGTTTGGTCAAGATAAGCTTATTGAAGAAATTCAGAAAGTGAATCATAACGTTGCGGTTGTTTTACTAAGCGGAAATGCAGTTTTGATGCCTTGGCTTAACAAAACAAAAGCCGTTGTGCAAGGATGGTATCTTGGCTCGGAAGCAGGTAATGCTTTGGCCGATATTATTTCGGGTGAAGCAAACCCATCAGGAAAACTCCCTATTTCATTTCCTAAAAAACTGGAAGACGTAGGGGCACATTCTTTTGACCAGCTTTGTTATCCAGGTGATGGAAATAATGTCTATTATAAAGAAGATATTTTGGTAGGATACCGCTGGTACGATACTAAAAAAATCCCTGTGCTTTTCCCATTCGGATATGGATTGAGCTACACCACATTCCAGTACGGAAAGCCAGCTGTTTCATCAAAAACGATTACAGCTGCCGACTCTTTAGAGGTAACAGTTTCCATAAAAAACACAGGAAAAGTGGCAGGAAAAGAAGTTGTGCAGCTTTATGTTAATGACGAAACATCGAGCCTGCCTCGTCCTACTAAAGAATTAAAAGGATTTGAAAAAATTTCGCTTGAGCCGGGAGAAGAAAAAACAGTGCGTTTTATTTTAACAAAAAAAGATCTTTCTTATTACGACGACACTAAAAAAGAATGGATTGCAGAACCAGGCAAATTCAGAATAATGATTGGAGCTTCGGCTACTGATATTAGAGGTGTGGCAGATTTTAATTTAAAATAAAGCATTACAATAATTTACAATTATGAAAAGAATAATTTTCCTTTTAATTACTATAGTCGGATGCTGCCATTTTTTGAATGCGCAAGGATATAAGAATCCAGTTATTTCTGGATTTCATCCCGATCCGAGCGTTTGCAGAGTAGGAGATGACTATTATCTGGTGACTTCCAGCTTTGAGTACTTTCCGGGAGTTCCTGTTTTTCACAGTAAAGATTTAATCAATTGGACCAAAATTGGGCATTGTCTTACGCGTGCTTCTCAGCTCAAATTAGACAAATGCGCTCCTTCAGCTGGGATTTATGCTCCAACAATCCGTTATCATGAAGGGCGTTTTTATATGGTCACGACCAATGTATCGGGCGGAGGAAATTTTTATGTGCATACTGATAATCCTGCAGGAAAATGGTCAGAACCCGTTTTTGTCGATCAAGGCGGTATAGATCCTTCTTTATATTTCGAAGGGGACAAATCTTATTTTGTATCGAATCAGAATGGCATTACCATTTGCGAAATTGATATTAAAACAGGAAAAAAACTCACCAAAGGACAAACGGTGTGGAATGGAACAGGAGGACGTTATCCTGAAGCGCCGCACATTTATAAAAAAGACAGCTGGTACTATTTGCTTATTTCTGAAGGAGGTACAGAATACGGCCATAAAATAACCATAGCGAGAAGCAGGAACATTTACGGACCTTACGAATCCAATCCTGCCAATCCGATTCTGACGCATATTAACGAAATTGCTCAAAGCAATCCGATTCAAGGGACTGGGCATGGTGATTTTATTCAGGCGCATGATGGTTCTTGGTGGATTGTCTTTCTGGCTTTCCGTCCGCAAAGTCTGCTGCACCATGTTTTAGGCCGAGAAACCTTTTTGGCTCCTGTAAGATGGGATGCAGATGCTTGGCCCGTAATAAATGGCAATGGCACGGTTAATATAGATATGAATACGCCTACTTTACCTTTGCAGGCTGTAAAACCTCATGATTTTTCTACGAGTTTTGATGAAATGAAGCTCGGTGTGGATTGGAATTATCTCAGAAATCCTTTCATGCCGCAATACTCGCTTACCGAAAAGAAAGGTTCATTGCGATTAAAAGCCACTTCGGTATCTTTAGACGATAATGATTCGCCAACCTTTGCAGGACGCAGACAGGAACACATTGATTTTTCAGCTTCCACCGTGATGTCATTGAATAATGCAAAAGCAAAAGATGAAGCTGGAATGACCATCTTCTATTCGAGTCAGGCTCATTATGATCTTTCTTTGAAAAAAACAGAAAAAGGCAAAAACAAACTAGTATTGCGTTATAAAATGGGCATATTGAATCATACCGCATCTGAAGTGGAAATTCCTGCCGATACAATTTATTTGAAAGTGGAAGGCAATAAGGATTTTTACAGCTTCTATTATTCTTTGGATGGAAAGGAATTTAAGTTTTTGGATAAAATCAATGTTTGGTATCTAAGCTCTGAGACAAATGGAGGTTTTACTGGCGTGTATGTTGGACTGTATGCCTCATCTCAAAATAAGAATACCAAAGCCTTTGCGGATTTTGACAGTTTCACATATAAACCGGGTAAAATGGAATAGAAAATGGATCGACTGCAAAAAATCTGCAAAGCTCAGATAATAAACGTTTTATTGGCAGTTTTTTTAGCCAGCACGACAAATGCCCAAACAGCAATGGCCAATGCTGCATCTAGAAACTCAACAAGTTTGAATGGGAAATGGAAAGTGCTGTCTGATCCGGGAGCTGCTGGCGACTGGAAGAAAGTTTGGATAGAGCCAAAACCGCAGAAGAAAACAGATTTTTTTGAATATTCATTTGACGGTGCGCCAGAATTGAATGTTCCGGGCGACTTCAATTCGCAATTATGCGAGCTTGCTTTTTATGAAGGTGCTGTATGGTACAAAAAAACGGTTACTCTTAAAAAGAAAAATTCAAGACAGTTTCTGTACTTTGGAGCTATAAATTATAGCGCTGACGTGTATTTGAATGAAGAAAAACTGGGAAGCCATGAGGGAGGCTTCACTCCGTTCCAATTTGAAATTACAGACAAAATAAAGGATGGCGAAAATACCATAATTGTAAAAGCAGACAATAGGCGTTTAGAGAACGGAATTCCCGGTTTAGGATATGACTGGCTGAATTATGGAGGAATTACTCGCGAGGTGAAAATTATTGAAACCCCAAAAACATACATTGAGGATTATTCCATCCAGCTAGAAAAAGGCAGTCTGAGCAATGTGCTGGGATGGATTCGATTAAACGGCGAGAATTTGAGCCAGAAAATTATAGTTAAAATACCAGAATTAAATATTGTTTATCAGACAAAGACCAATAGCAACGGTTATGCAAAGCTTGAATTTTCGTCCAAGTTCCAGCTATGGTCGCCTCAAAATCCTAAACGATACCATGTAATTGTGGAATGCGACACCGATTCCATTGCTGATGAAATCGGTTTTAGAAGCATTGAGACCAAAGGGAGTGAAATTCTGCTTAATAAAAAACCTCTTTTCATTAAGGCCATAAACATTCATGAAGAAAACCCGATGAAAAAAGCAAGAGCATTTTCATTGGATGATGACAGGCTATTGCTTAATTCTGCCAAAGAGCTAGGATGTAATTTAGTGAGATTGGCACACTATCCGCACAATGAAGACATGATTAAAGAAGCTGAAAAAATGGGTCTGATGGTGTGGAGCGAGCTTCCGATCTATCAGAATGTTAAGTTTTCCGATAGTTTGGTTCCCAAAAAAATGCGGCATATGCTGCAAGAAATGATTGCTAGAGACAAAAACCGATGTGCAGTTGTAGTCTGGAGCCTTTCGAACGAAACATATCCGGGCACTCCAAATAGAGATAAAGCGCTTATTGATTTAACAAAAGAATGTAAAGCGATCGATTCTACAAGATTGGTTACCCATGTTATCAATACGCAAGGTTATGCCAATAATGCATTTCATGTTTGGGATCCGCTTTATAATTATTCTGATTTAATTGCTCTTAATGAGTATATAGGCTGGTATATTCCTTGGCAAGGAAAACCTTCAGAAGTGAAGTGGAAAATAGATTTTTCTAATAAACCCGTGTTTATTTCTGAATTTGGAGCAGAGGCATTATATGGAACCAGAAATGTTCCTGCAGATCAAGCTGCCTACTGGTCTGAAGAATATCAGGAGCAGGTTTATAAAAATCAGATTGAAATGTTTAAGACTATTCCAAATTTAAGAGGTGTCTGCCCATGGCTACTGTATGATTACAGATCACTGGGAAGGATGCACCCTGTGTATCAGAAGGGATATAATAGGAAAGGATTGATCTCTGAAAATGGAGAAAAGAAAAAAGCTTGGCACATTATAAATAACTATTACAAAGAAGATAAAAAATGAAAAACAAACCATTTTTAATTGCTATGCTGGCCTTGTTCTGCTGGTCTATAGGACACTCCCAAACAGAGAATGCTGCAGATAAAAAATTAAACCTGCAGCCAATAGTATTCAATGCCGACGACAAACCGGCATTTGAAGATCCGCCACAAGGATTTAGGGACAAGCACGCGGAATTAGCTTCGGGAAAACTTACTGTGGTCCAGTACAATTCCAAAACATTGGGCACGCGCCGCGAAATGGCAGTTTACACCCCTGCAGGTTATGCAGCTGATAAAAAATACCCGGTGCTTTATCTGCTCCATGGCCTTAATTCAGATAAAGGGCAATGGACGGATTGGATTCGTGCCCAGGATGTTATAGATAATTTAATCCGTGGCGGAAAAATCAAGCCAATGCTGGTGGTTTTTCCCAACTGCAACTCAAGTGTCACTGTTGAAAATCCGGCTCCTGACCAAGAAAAGGAGAAAGAAATGGGATATAAAAGTTATGGAGTATCTTTTGAGAAAGATCTGCTGAAGGATATCATTCCGTATATTGAATCAAATTATGCTGTATACCGAAATCGAGAGCAGCGAGCTTTAGCAGGTTTGTCTATGGGAGGCGGGCAATCTCTAAACATTGGCCTTTCCCATATCGATACTTTTGCTTTTATTGGAGGTTTTTCATCAGCTCCCAATACAAATGAAGTCGGGGGACTTTCGACTCTTAAGCTTGTGCCAGACGTAAAAGCAGCAAGAAAAAATCTTAAAGTATTGTGGGTTTCTTGCGGCAGTAAAGACTGGCTTTTCAATGTGAGCCAGCGCATTCATGGCTGCTTAAAAGCAAATCAAGTGCCTCATGTGTGGCATGTAGATGGCAATGCGCACGATGATGTAGAATGGGCCAACAATCTGTATCTTTTCTCGCAGCATATTTTTAAATAAAAATTCTTTTAAGCAGTTTATAGCTCTTTTTTAAAACGCTTTTAAATAAAACGTATATAGTCTGAGAAAATAAAAAAAAGCAGCCTTAATGATGATATTAAAGGCTGCTTTTTTATTGCGTTGTTTTTATAGTTTTTTGTGAAGTTTTAAATACTCAGAAGGAGACAAGCCAAATTCTTCACGGAAATATTTTGAGAATCTTTTCGGCGAATTAAATCCAACTTCGTAGGCTATTTGCGAAACCTGCAGCTGGCTTTTATCCAAAAGCTGTCTTCCTCTTTTCAATCGGATTGTACGGATGAATTCGGCAGGGCCTTTGCCTGTTATAAACATTAGTTTTTTATACAGATGCCCTCGGCTCAAACCTAAAGTGTCTCCAAGATTTTCTACAGAAAATTCAGTATCGCTAATATGCTGTTCGACCGCTTTTATCGCTTTTTCGATAAAAATTTCATCTAGAGAGGTAATGGTAATCTCCTGCGGATTAACGTCTATTTTTTGTTTAAATGCGGCATGGCTCTTTTTGGTCCATTCGATAAATTTATTAATTCGAAGTTTTAGAATATGGATATTAAATGGTTTGGTGATATAATCGTCTGCTCCATATTTTAGTCCGTCAATGTGATATTCCTCAGCAGTGCGAGCTGTTAGGAGAATTACAGGAATATGTGACCAGTAGATATTGGTTTTGACCAATTTGCAAAGCTCAATGCCATCCATTATAGGCATCATTACATCACTTACAATAACTGTAATATTGTGTTTTTGCAGCAGTTCAATAGCCTCTTGTCCATTATGGGCCGTCAGCACCGTAAAGTCATCTTTTAGGTTGTCTTCTATAAATTCGCACAGGTCTTTATTGTCATCCACAAAAAGAACGAGCTGCTGGGCAGGACTTTCTGTTTTTTCTTCTTCTTCTTCAATGGTTATAATATCTGCTTGAGCAGGATTAAGCATCAAATTCTTTTCAGAGCTTTCTCTAATTGGGATTTTAAAGGTAAATGCACACCCATGTGGAATATTATCTTCAATGGTTATGGTGCCGCCATGAAGCTGTATGTATTCATTTGCAATATGCAGTCCAAGACCGCTGCCGGTTTCATTCTGGCTCTGTTCTCCTTGATAAAATCTCTCAAATACGAGCGGTTTATCCTTATCGTTGATTCCCGGACCAGTGTCCAGAACTTTGACGCAGACTTGAGTATCGTTGCGGCTAATTTTTACCTGAATTTTTCCTCCATCGGGAGTATATTTAAAAGCATTCGAAAGCAGATTGGCAAGTGTTTTTTGTATCTTATCCTTGTCAAATTCCATAAGCAGGCTGTCTATTTCGCTTTCAAAAGATAATTGGATATTGCGTTCAGCGGCATACACATTAAACGAACTGCAGATATCCTCGGCGAAACTTACAAACTCTGATGCCTTTAAGTTTAAGCTGACGATTCCTGCATCTAATTTGCGAAAATCTAGCAGAGAATTGATTAAGGAAAGAAGCTGCTGCGCATTTTTATGGATGACATTTATTTTCTTTCGCATAACCTCATCCCTAGAATCATTCAAGAGCACTTGCAGAGGCGTTATGATAAGGGTTAGGGGAGTTCTCAGATCATGGCTTATGTTGGTGAAAAAGTTCAGCTTCATTTCGTTAATCTGCCATTCCTTCTCACGATTCATTTTCTCGCGCTGTTCCTCTAATTTTAAATGATGGCGGATTTTTGATCTGCGCACGGTATACCATATTAGGGCCGCGATCGTTAGCCCATAAAAAAGATACGCCCAGATAGTTAAATAAAAAGGAGGCAGTACACTTAAAGCCAATACTTTGATATTATCGTTCCAACCCGAAGCATTATCATATGCTTTTACCAAAAGTTTGTAATTGCCGGCTGGCAAGGCAGAAATTGCAATTTTATTGTCCTGAATGGGAATCCATTCCGAATTAAAACCTTCAATCTTGTAAAAATACTTGACCTTATCGGCATTTAATAAATCAGTACTCGTAAACTTAAGAGTAATAAGTCTGTCATCGTGCCTTAAAGTAAGTTTGGAAAGCAGTTCTGTCGAATGCTGCAGCAATTTATGTCCATTATAGACAGAATCCACCTCTATAGTCTGATTTCCAAGAGTTAGCCCTGTAAAAATAATTTTTGAAACCGGCTTGTTTTCTTTTAGCAGTTTGTTAGGGTTGATTATGGTATATCCGTCCAGATTGCCAAGCAAAATATCACCGTTTCTTAATTGCAGTATAGAGTGTTTGTTAAAATAATTATCCATCAGTCCATCTCTAACCGAATAGTTTTTGCTGCTTATGGATAAATTATCATTGGCATCATAACTGACAGTTAAAATGGAAAGTCCATTAGGGGTTGTAACCCAGATGTTATTGCGGTTATCTTCCAATATGCCGCTTACAGAATTGTCGCAAAGGCCATTTGATTTGTTGAAGTAATAAATGGTATCTTTTTTCGGATCCCAGATATTCAGTCCATCATTATGGGCAATCCATAAAATATTGCGTTTGTCTTTGTAGACCGCAGAAATCTGAAAGTGTTTGAATTTTTGCGTTCCTTTTTTATTGCCATACGATACGATTTTCTTATTATTGGTAATATCAATATTGAAAAGCCCGTAACCTGTGCCCAGCAGAAGCTCATCACCTGAATCGTAAAACATATCGAGCGCAAAGACTTGATCTTCAAATACAGAAATCACAGAATCAAAACTTGTGGCATCTGACGGAAGCTGCTGTATTTTTCCTCCCATAGACCCTATCCAGATATTTCCGTAACGGTCCTGTTTTAAGTTCCAGACATTGTTGTTGCTTAGTTTGCTGTTTTTCGTGGTATATTGGGTTATGGCGCCATTTTGCCAGCAAAACAGCCCATTTTGATAAGTGCCGATCCAAATGCGGTTTTTGCGATCTTCCAATAAACAGGTGATAGCTGCTTTGGGAAATGGAATTCGAGAAGTATTTCCTGATTTTTTATCTTTTTTAAAAAGTCCTTTCCCATCTGTTGCAATCCAGAGATCTTCGTTGTGATCCTCCATTATGGTGCTAATATCAGAGCATTCCGGGTGTTTGAAATTGATGAAATTTTTAAAGCTTTCATTAAAAAAAGAGAGCCCTTTTTTGCTGTGTCCAATCCAGATGGTCCTATCGTTGTCGCGATACATGCAGGTTATATTGTTGGATGGCAGAGAATTGTCTTTGTTTGAGTTTTGAACACAGTTTATTATGCTGTTTTTTGATTTGTCAAAAATAAAAAGCCCTTTATGGTCTGTTCCAATCCATATTTCGCCTGGCTTATTTTCGATAATGCTGCTAACGAAATTAATGTCGCTGTCTACACTGGATTTTAATGTTATAGAGCTCCATTTTTTCGTCTGATCATTGCGATAGAAAACTTCATTCGGACTATTGTTGAAATAAGTCCATAATCCGTTGTTGCTGTCCAGAAAAACGATATGCCATTCATCAGTTCCATTTCTTCTGCTTGAAACTGGGAGTGGAATGTTTTTAATATGACCTGTAGTACTGTTTAACTGCCAGCATTTTTGAGAATTTTCAATGCAATATACAGACTCGCCATTATCTGTTACACTAATAAAAAAAGGTTCTTCAATGCTTACGCCTGTAAAGATGGAAGTATGCCTTTTTTTTATGTCGTAGAAAGAAATATTTTTTTTATTGAAAACCCATAAATTCTTTTTTTTATCCACATAAATTTTACAGTTGCTATCTGCGCGAATGTGCAACTTATTTAAAAAAGAAGTGATGTCAGTAATAAAGCAGTCCTTATCTCTGTTATATATCGCATTATCATGCCCAAAATTGACCCATATATTGCCCATGCCGTCTTCTTGAAGGCCTAAAATATCATTTGAAATTAGGCTGTTGGGCTTTTTAGAGTTGGTAGTGTAAACCTTGAATTCGTAGCCATCATATCTATTAAGTCCGGTTTCGGTGCCAATCCATAAAAAACCGTAACTGTCCCTTAGAAATGTCTTGACATTGGTGCTCGAAAACCCTTCGCTGGTTTTCAACTGATGAAAAATATAATTGGACTGCGCAAGAATGCTCTGGAACGAAATTATTCCAAAAACAGCAAGAAATAATAAGAGGGCTTTATGTTTTTTCATTCGGTCTAAATTAATCATTTATCTGCAGCTGCAGTATCAAAAGAACTGTTTTTATGTAAAATCACAGTCATTATTTCAATCACTATCGATTTTATTTTCTTTTAGAATCGATAGTGAAATTTGAAATATGCAATACACTTGGCTTATTAAAGATATTTATTTTTCAAAGCTGTATTTAATGCCTTTTGAGATGGTATCCCAGTTGTCTGTTCGAAAAGGAACAGCAGGGAAATTTTCTGCATTATAAAGATTACAGTCGCTAGCATCATCGGCCCAGCCGTAGCGGACAGCTTCAGGATTTTGTACCTGATCGCTCCAGACCAAAAGCTGACTGCCTTTTATTTGGGCTTTGGCGTAATGAAAAACATGATCAGATCCTGCAACTTCAAATCCTTTTACATATTGGTATTTATCATGAACAGTTAAACCGCTTTCGGCATTGTCAAATGTTAAGAGAATTTGGTTGCCTTTTGTTTCCATAGACTTGTATGCTGGTCCGCTGAAAACATTTCCTTTTTCATACACTTTATTTAAGGCAATGGCCGCTAGTCTATATCCTACCTCTTGTTTATTTTTTGGATGAATATCTTTTGGATCTCCAATATCTGCAGTAACACACATGCCAGTATTGGCAACATTGTTAAGGGTGAAAGCTTGCGCTTCTCTTAATTCTGCCCAATAACTGCCAACGCTGCTGTTTCCTCCAAACTCATTAAAAGAAGACAGCTGGACAAAAAAGAAAGGAAAATCACCTTGATTCCATTTTGTTCTCCAGTCATTGATTAGTAACGGAAAAGCTTTTTTATATTGTTCGGCGCGTGTAGCATTTGCCTCGCCTTGATACCAAAGCACACCCTGAAAAGAATAGGGAACCAAAGGATTGATCATGGCATTGTAAAGAAGAGAGGGATAGCTGTTTGGAGAAAGGTCTGTTTTGATTTCTGTAACCTGAAATTTCCATTTTCCTGCAAGTGGCACAATTGTCGTGCCTACAGTTAATTTTAAATCAGCTTCATCGCCAAAAATGCCGCCCCCTCCGCTGTAATCCGTTACTCGCACTGCAACCGTGTTAATGCCTTCTTTAAGCGTTCCAGAAGGTATTTTGTATATTCTTTTTTTGTCCCATTGGGTATTTTTCCCCACTTCAATTCCATTTACATAAGAAAGATCTTCATCGTCTATTTTGCCTAGCTCCAGTAAAGCTTCTTTACTGGCCTCTTCTTTTGAAATTATAAAAGACTTGCGCATCCAGACCGTGCCGTCTAAACTGCCTAATTGTTGGTTCCATAATTGTGGGGCATGTATTTCTGGCCATGCGCTATCGTCAAAGCTTGCTGTTTTGTACTGGCTTTGCGAGTTTGAAGTTATTTTAGATTTTTGAAGAGCTTCAATTTTTGCTGTAAGCGCATCCAGTTTATTTTTTAGAAATGAATCCATTGTGCTTTTTGGAAGATCGGCAATCATGCTGCTGAACTCAGGGCTTTTTTCAAAAGCTTCTCTGCTGGTCCAAGTTTCTGAGCACGTGCCTCCCCAAGAAGCATTTATTATTCCAATCGGGATTTTTAATTCATTGTACACTTTTTTTGCAAAAAAATAGCCCACTGCTGTAAAGGCGCCCGTATTTTTTTTGCTGCTTTCTTTCCAGCTGCCAGCTTTGATCTCCTCTTTAGGTGTCGAATTTAAATCTTTGTCCACTAAAAATTGTCGTATCCAAGGATTATCTGCTTGACTGATTTCATAATCAGCATTCTGAGCTTGGCCAACGGTCCATTCCATATTAGACTGTCCGCTGCAGATCCAAACTTCTCCGACTAGAACATTCTCAATGGTAATGCTGTTCTTTCCTTTAATCGTCATTTTAAAAGGCCCGCCTGCCTTTTCAGGCTTTAAGTATAAAAGCCATTTTCCATTTTTGTCTGCTTTGGTTCTTTGGATCTGTTTATTAAAAGCGACTTCAATTTTTTCTCCTGAATCGGCCCAGCCCCAAACAGAAATGGGTTTATTGCGCTGTAAGACCATTCCGTCGCTAAAAAGCAGCGGCATTTTTACATTAGCATTTGCGCATAAACTCAGCGCAAAAAGCAAAGTGATTAATTTTTTTTTCATTTTGGTTGGTTTAAATTTATAGTTAGCATTAAATCTGCAGCAAGAGTTGCAGGGATGTTCAAAGGCTGTAATTGTTAAAAAAAAATTATTGCTGCCAAACTGTTACACCGCCTGGAGGCAAAGTTTTGCCTCCAATTAGTATATTTGCTGTACTGGATATTTTTTCTATCTGATAATCTTCTGAAGAATAATTTACCGCGATCCAAAAACCGTCACGCCAATTAATGTAAACACCTTTAGGATACTGTTCAACAGCAATTCCAGCCTGCTTGTATACATGCTGCAGAACGTCTTTTTCAAGTTGGGCATCGTCTGTATCAGTGCCAATATAAGTAATGGTTCCTTTTCCTATTTTGTTGGTTACTGCAGATGCTGTACCTGCGTAGAATTGATTGGTATATTTAGCAAGCACATTTTCAGGTTTATTGGCTTTTACTAGATCTGCCCAGTTATTCCAGTAATACTCCTTTCCGAAACATTGGATTGTGCCTTTTGCGTAGGGTAGAAGATGGTCAAAATCTTCAATTTTGGCATCTATTAGGTCGTATATCGGATTTCCCCACCCTTGGAATAAATGTCCGTTTTTGTCCTTAACGGCGGTGCGCACCGTTAAGATTAAATGCCCGCCTTGTTTTACATACTCTGTCCATTTATTGATAAGTTTCTCGTCTGCCAGCTCATAAGCAGGGGCAATCACCACCTTATAAGAATCTAATGGCTCGTTTTCGTAGATTATTTCTGCCGGCGCGCCGCATGATTTTACGATTTCCAAATATTTCTGGAAAAAAGCTAGGGTATTCCATTGGCTTGTCTGCCCTTGGCGTCCCATGCTCCATAAATTGTCATAATTCCATAATAAGGCAGTTTTTCGAGCCTGTATTTCTTTAGGCATTTCTGTCTTAGGATTATAAGCTTTTCTCAATGATTTCATTTCCTGCATGGTCTGCTGGTAATCTTTTCCTCCCTGCGATAAGGTGGTTCCATCAAGTTTGGTAATCCCGCTGTGGTATTGTTCAGCGCCATAATTTATTTGGCGGTAACGATAGGAGCACGCAAAGGACATTCCTTCAGCCATACAATGATAAAGCCACATGCGCACCGCTCCAGGCTGAAGCAAAGGATTAACATTTCCCCAGTTGACAAAACCAGGCTGGAGTTCCATTATGCCAGAAATGTTGTCTTTAGTTTTGAAAAAACTCAGCGCAAAAGAAAGTTCCCCTGGATCGCCAAGACGAAAACCCTTTTCTCCTATATTAGGAACTCCTTTATTCGGATAACTGGTAAAAGCATTAAAATCGAGTTTTTTTGTTCTTCTTGGATCTGCTGATGGAGTAGTAGCGGTATAATTTGTTGTTACAAATTGATTTTTAGCAATTAAAGGCCTGATAATGTCTGCCTGAAAATCTAAAAAATCGGCCTGCGTATCGGCAGTGTATCGTTTATAGTCCAGCAAGGCATGCGGATTGATTCCCCACCATCCAACAAGATTTGCATTTGGAATTTTAATCTGGCCAAAACTGCTGTAAGTCTGGCTCCAAAAGGCAGTTCCCCATGCAGTATTCAAAGCGCTTATGGTGCGGTATTTACTTTCCAACCAATTGCGGAAAGCATCTTGTGAGGAAGGACTATAGTCTTCTTTGGCTTCCGGTTCGTTGTCGAGCTGCCATCCCATTACATTTGGATTATGGCCGTAGCGTGCCGCCAATTTACTAATGATGTTTTTAGAAAAATTTCTCCATACGGGATTGCTCAAAGACTGCTGTGCTCTTGTGCCATGCTCAGCCCTTTGGTAATGGCTGTCCATCAGATAGATTTCAGGATATTTAATGCCCATCCAGACAGGAGAAATTGCTGTAGGGGTGCCTAGAATAACCTTCAATTTGTATTTTCCGGCAAGATTTATCACTTCATCAAGCCATTCAAATTGGTAGTTTTCTTCTTCGGGTTCCATCTCTATCCAAGCGAATTCCGCAATATGGATAAACTCAAAACCAATCTTAGAAATGTTGCTGATATCTCTTTCCCAGTCTTTTTTATTCCAATGTTCTGGGTAATAATAAATTCCCATTGCCATCAGATTTTCTTTAGGAAAGAAAATTGGGGACTTTTGTGCCATTATGCCTGCTGAAGACAGCAGCAATAAATAAATGATATATTTTTTTACTTCCATGGATCTATATTTTTCTCACTTGCATCGAGACCTGCATTAAGTTGTCTTAATGCAGGTGTTCGATGTGATTGTTTTAGAATAATTAAATTTTAATGGCTTGAAGCATTCCGTTATAATGGATTTCTTTTCCAGAAGCATCAGAAAGGAATGCTTTCGGATTAGATGGATCGACAGCGATGATTTTAAATTTTCGGTCTTTTAGCATGCCTTTAAAATCTCCTTTGCGCTCGCCAATGGTTAAAGTTTCGTTTTTTTGATCATAATTGAAGCTTATCGTGGCATAATTGCCTTTTTCGTAATTGTAGTTAACACCTTCATCTTCATACAAGGTAAAGCTTCCGTCGCGGCCTTTATAAACATACAGCACCATATTATCAGCAGGTTTCTGATCGGTGTATTGGATTTCAGGGCCAAAGGGAACTATAGCGCCTTCAGGAATAAAGAGGGGAATGCGTCCATAAGGAGCGTCAGCCTGTAGAGTCTGCCCTCCTGACACATGCTTGCCCGTATAAAAATCATACCAGTTTGTGCCAGCAGGAAGATATACTTCTCTTTTTCTGGCTCCATATTGGTAAACAGGGCACACCATAAAAGAAGACCCAAACATGAATTGGCTGCTGATGTTAACGACATTTTTATCGTTTTGAAAATCCATCACCAAAGGGCGCATAATGGTATAATCGTTAAAATGCGTCATACCGGCCATAGTATAGATGTATGGCATTAGTCTGTAACGCAAACGGTCATAAAATACAATTGATTCGTAGGCAGGATGGCCTTCAGGAGCGATGTTCCAAGGTTCGCGATATGGAAATTGCCCATGAGAACGGTATAAAGGAGCAAATGCCCCAAACTGATGCCAGCGCGTGTTTAATTCGCGCCATTCTTTGCTGTCGGAATTTTCATTTCCACTTTTGTCGTAGTGCTGCTGTGCGCTCACATAGCGGTCTTCAACGCAAAATCCTCCTATATCCATCGTCCAGTACGGAATACCGCTTGCGGCAAAATTAAGGCCTGCCGAAATCTGCGCTTTCAAATCTTCCCATCTCGTTGCAATATCTCCGCTCCAGGTTGCTGTTGAGTAACGCTGCAGTCCAGCGAAACCTGATCTAGTTAAAAGAAATACACGTTTATTAGGATCTATAGCCCTTTGTCCGTCATATATTGCTTCGGCGTTCATTAGGGCGTAAGTGTTGAAATACTCTGTTGCAGACCCTAAAGCGGTTGGTCCCTGCAATTTTTTACGGTACTCCATATCTGTGCAGTCCAATACGTTAGGTTCACTTGCATCCATCCACCATGCATCAACTCCTATAGGATATAAATTTTCATAAATCTGCTTCCAAAACAGTTTGCGTGCACCGCTTGCATAAGCGTCATAAAAAGAGCCTACATAACCTGGGCCAACCCAGTCGCGTACATTGTCTTTAATGGCCTGCTGATACATCCATCCTTTTTGGTCGAATTCTTTAAAGTGGTCTGTGGTTTTATAAAATTTAGGCCAGACGGAGATCATCATTTTGGCATTCATCGAATGGATGGAGTCTGTCATGGCTTTTGGATCAGGAAAACGCTTAGGATCAAATTTGTGGCTTCCCCATGCATCATCTTCCCAATAATTCCAGTCTAAAACTATATTATCAATTGGAATCTGGCGCGTTCTGAATTCTTTTAAATTGCTTAAGATTTCATCTTGGGTTTTGTATCGCTCGCGGCTCTGCCAATAGCCCATTGCCCATTTGGGCATAATTTGGGATTTTCCCGTCAAGGTTCTATATCCCTTAATTATGCTGTCCATGGAATTGCCATGAATAAAGTAGTAATCGATTTTTTTGTTCATTTCGCTCCACCAGACCTGGCTGTTTTTTTCCTCAGCCAATTGAGGCGTTCTTACCCTTAATCCGCAATAGGATGTTGAACCGTCCGGTTTCCATTCTATTCTTAAAGCAGTGCGCTTGTCTGCTTTCAGATTCATAGAGAATTTGTAGCTATTAGGATTCCAAGCTGTTCTCCATCGCTCAGGAACCACTAATTGATTGTCTAGATAGACTTTTACATATCCGGAATAATATAAAGTAAATTTATACTCTCCGTCTTGCGGCGCTTCGATTTCCCCTTCATAAGCAACAGCAGCATTCTTTAAAGGCAGATCTTTTGGCAGATTTTTAATGCTTTTAACGTCTTCAAAAAAAATAGACTGCTCTTGACGGATGAGTGGTGCATTTTTCTTCTCTGGCGTGATGTAGGTTCCCGTTAAGAAGCCTGGTTCGCCATTTTTTCCATATAATTTGAAAACCTTGTTTAGCTGCTCATAAGGACGGCTGTCTCCAAATCGGCTTAAGGAATAGCTGTCCCATAAAAGGCCATAGTTTTTATTTGATACAATAAAAGGAACCGATACCTTGGTATTGTATTGGAAAAGCTCTTCGCTTTTATCTTTGTAATTGAATTCATCCGACTGATGCTGTCCCAGCCCATAAAACGCTTCATCTTTAGGCGATTCAAATATCTGTCGCACCGTATAGCCTTTTGTCTGATCAGCCTCTATAGGAAGAAAAGTCCTCCCGCCGCCTGCTTTTTCAGCCAGCAGCATTTTGCCGTTTTTATCTTTAAACTTGATTCCTCCATCTTTTGCCGAAACCATTACATTTAAAGTCTTGGTTGCGAGTTTAATGGAGTCTTTTAATTGACTGATTTTGAAGGGGACAGTTTGCTGGCCGGGAACAATAATCAGGCTGGAATCTTTCACAGATTCTTTGGCTGACGCAGCAACATGTATCAGATCATTGCCTAAAACCTGCAGACGCAGTGTGCGCAATTGGTTTTCTGCGTTTGGTTTCAAGTCTATAAACACACTGTCATTTGTTTTGGTGTAATTTTTAACAGCGCACGATGCCAAGAGCAATCCGGCGGAAAGACCTAAAGCGATTGTGTTTTTTTTCATGTTTTTTGGTTAAGAATAGTTTATATGATAATTAGCAGTTTTTGCGATTTATGTTTTCCCCGATCTAGAAGTTACTATATTCAGTCGAGCTAAATTTCAAATGGGTTCCAAACGATGGCAAGCTGTAAAAGTCAAATGGCAATCTGCATTTTTTGGTGACTGCATGAGGCTCATTCAAGTTGTATTGGCAGCTGATAATGCTGGGGTGTAAAAATATCTTTTAATGTAAAAGGACAGGGGGCGTAAATGTGTTATTTGAGAGGCTCTTATGTATTATCAGGTTTTTGGATGCTGTAAAAGGGGGCAGAATGTATTTTATGGCTGGCGGAAATGTATTATTGCTTTTGAGCATTCAAAGTAAAGAGTACATTAGCATCTGTGAAGTTTCAGAGCTGGAGCACCGAACAGCCTACTTGAGGATTATGAAGAAGAAGCAGCTGTTCAGAATCATCTTGAAATCAAAAATAAACTGACTAACCAACCTCTATAATTATGAATATAAAATTTAGCATATGTTTATTGCTTGTAAGTTTCTTTAAACTAAACGCCCAATCGGTGGTAAAAAGTCCGGACGGAAAACTTGCGGTTTCGGTTTCTGTAAACAAGGGAATACCCCAGTATAGCGTAACATTCAATGAAAAAACGTTTATAGAAAAATCGCCATTAGGCTTAAAGACAAATGCGGGAGATTTCAGTTCTGGACTGGCTTTGCAGGCAAATAGCATCCAAAACAAAATCGACGAATCGTATCAGCTGCGCAACATCAAAAAAAGCAGCGTGCATTACACGGCCAACGAAGCTGTTTTTTCGTTCACAAAAGAAGGCAGAGCGGCTCTTGATGTGATTTTTAGGGTGAGCAATAATAATCTGGCGTTCAAATATAAAGTCTATCCGCAGAAGGAAACGCTTTCGTGCGTGGTTCAGGAAGAAGTATCGGGATTTCTGATGCCTAAGGGAACCGCTGCATTTCTGTGCCCGCAAAGCAATCCGATGACAGGATTCGCAAACACGGCTCCGAGCTACGAGACTTCCTATGCATTAGATGATGCTGTCGGAAAAAATGGCTGGGGAAACGGATACACCTTTCCATGCCTGTTTAAAGTAAACGGCGGATGGGTCTTGATTTCTGAAACGGGAGTCGACAGCGGCTATTGTGCGAGCCGCTTGATAGGCCATGAGAACGGATTATATTCAATCGGATTTCCGATGCCGGGAGAAAATAACGGAAACGGAACGACATCGCCGGGAATCCCGCTTCCGGGAGAAACGCCATGGCGCACCATTACAATTGGAGAAACGCTTGCTCCGATAGTGGAGACCACGATTCCTTTTGACTTGGTTAAGCCAAAATATGAGGCATCTAAAGAATACCGGTACACAAAAGGCACTTGGAGCTGGATCATCAAGATGGATAATAACACCACATTTCCCGTACAAAAGCAATATATTGATTTCAGCGCTTCACTGGGATATGAAACCATTTTAGTTGATGCTCTTTGGGATACGCAGATAGGCCGTGATAAAATAGAAGAGTTAGCGGCATACGGAAAGCAGAAAGGAGTCGGGCTTTATTTATGGTACAATTCAAACGGATATTGGAATAATGCTCCGCAAGGCCCGAGAGGATTGATGGATAATGCGGCCATCAGAAGAAAAGAAATGGCTTGGATGAAAAGCATCGGAATTAAAGGCATAAAAGTGGACTTTTTCGGAGGCGACAAGCAGGTGACCATGAAACTGTATGAAGACATTTTGACGGATGCCAACGAATTTGGAATAATGGTTATTTTTCACGGCTGCACATTGCCTCGAGGCTGGGAACGCATGTATCCGAATTATGCCTCCAGCGAAGCGGTTCTGGCAAGCGAGAATCTGCATTTCGGACAGCAGAGCTGCGATAATGAAGCTGTAAATGCGGCAACGCATACTTTTATAAGAAACGCAGTGGGAAGCATGGATTTTGGCGGAAGCGCTTTGAACAAATTCTACAATAGCGATAACATTCCCAACAAAGGCTCTAAAAGAATGACTTCAGATGTGTTTGCTTTAGCCACTTCAGTGCTTTTTCAGAGCGGCGTGCAGCATTTTGCTTTGGCGCCTAATAATTTATATGATGCTCCAGACTGGGCCATAAAATTTATGAAGGAAGTGCCGACAGTCTGGGATGAAGTCCGCTTTTTGGAAGGATATCCAGGCAAATATGTTGTGCTGGCCAGACGAAAGGGGGCAAAGTGGTATATCGCCGGAATTAATGCGCAGAAAGAACCTTTGGAACTAAAATTAAAGCTGCCCATGATCTCGGAGGGCACCACTCTTAGATGTTATCAGGATGACGAATTATTAAATGGAAAAATTATGGACATTAAATACAGATCAAAGATTGGAGTGCCCATAAAAGTTCCCTGTAATGGCGGTGTTCTGTTAACCAACTAAAATCTTTAGGGCTCATTATGGATTTATTCAGAATTGAAGCAATAAATAGCGAATATATTTTAGCATAATCTTACTAATTAAAATAACTTAAACCAAATGAAATTTATTTATCGATTAATTTTCCCGCTGTTTTTCTGTGCGGCCGGCTACGCCCAGAAATATGAGAAAAACAATCTGGGAATCAAGACGCAAGCAGATGGAAATACAATAGAAATTCAGTTTTACACTCCTTCCATTGTAAGAGTTGTAAAATATCCAACAGCGGGAGTCTATTCCAAAGAAAGCCTTTCAGTAAACGTGAAACCGTCGGCAACTCTTTTTACAGTAAAAAGCCAAAACAGCCAATTGGTTTTAAAATCCGAAAGTTTGAATGTTACGGTGCAGTTTCCAACTGGAGAAATCTCATTTGCTAGTTCAGACCGGATTTTGCTTCGTGAGAAAAAACAGGGAACAAAATTTAAACCCGTAAAAGATACCGATACCGATTCTTATACCGTTTATCAGGCATTTGATTTGGAGAAAGAAGAACCTATATATGGTTTAGGACAGCACCAGAGGGGAGATTTAAACCAAAGAAATCAAAATTATCGTTTGGAACAGGGAAATACAGAAGATGCTGTGACTTTTTTTCAGTCGGTAAAAGGGTATGGCCTTTTTTGGGATAATTATGCTCCGACAGAATTTAAAGACAATGCCAATGGGACATCTTTTGAATCTCTTGTGGGCGATGGGGTAGATTACTACTTTATGTATGGTAAAAATGCCGATGGAGTGATCTCGCAAATGAGAAAGCTAACCGGAACAGTGCCTATGTTCCCGCTTTGGACCTATGGTTTCTGGCAGAGCAAAGAACGCTATAAGAGCCAGAATGAATTAGTAGGTGTAGTAAAAAAATACCGTGAACTGGGAGTGCCTTTGGACGGAATAATTCAAGACTGGCAGTATTGGGGGAATAATTATCTGTGGAATGCGATGGAGTTTCTTAATCCTGAATTTTCCGAGCCTCAAAAGATGGTGGATGAAATTCACGGTCTGAATGCCCATATGATTATTTCGATCTGGTCTTCATTTGGACCCAAAACAAAGCCTTATAATGAGCTGAATAGCAACGGAATGCTGTTTGATTTCCTAACTTGGCCAGAATCGGGCAGCGAAATTTTTCCACCAAAAAAAGATTATCCTTCGGGAGTGCGCGTTTATGACGCTTACAACCCAAAGGCAAGAGACATTTATTGGAAATATGCAAGTGAAGGCCTTTTTGCAAAAGGAATTGACGGCTGGTGGATGGATTCCACAGAGCCGGATCATCTTTGGGTAAAGCCGGAAGATTATGATACCAAAACATATTTTGGAACTTTCAGAAAAGTGCGAAATGCTTATCCCCTTATGGCTGTGGGCGGGGTTTACGATCATCAGCGAAAAGAGACTTCAGATAAGCGGGTTTTCATTCTAACAAGATCTGCTTTCGCTGGCCAGCAGCGTTATGGTGCCAATACATGGACAGGAGACGTAGAGTCTAGTTGGGAAAACCTACGTGCACAGATTCCGGCGGGACTTAATTTTACCCTTACAGGCATGCCACATTGGAATTCAGATATTGGAGGTTTTTTTGCTGGTGCTTATAACCAAAAAGGAGAAGTTTCAGGAGCGGATAGCCCTTTGTTTCGCGAGCTTTATGTTCGTTGGCTGCAATTTGGAGCTTTTAACCCGATGATGCGTTCTCATGGTACAGATATACCTCGCGAGATCTATAATTTTGGTCAGAAAGGCGAACCGGTATATGATGCGATTGAGAAATTTATAAATCTGCGTTATTCCCTGTTGCCTTACATTTATTCGGCATCATGGGAAGTAACCCATAAAGATTCCAGTTTTATGAGGGCATTATTTATGGATTTTGCCGCCGATTCTAAGAGCTGGGATGTTAAGGATGAGTTTATGTTCGGAAAATCTATTTTGGTTGCACCGGTGGTTCAGGCCCAATATACACCCGAAAAAATAAAAGAAAGCCAGAATCAAGAGCAGAATATAGATTTTACAGCAGAAAAATCAAGAATCGTTTATCTTCCTGCTGGAAGCGGCTGGTACGATTTCTGGACAAATGAAAAATTGCAAGGCGGTCAGGAAATTACCAGAAAAACAAAGCTGGATATGATACCGCTGTTTATTAAGGAAGGCGCTATTATTCCAATGGGACCTCAAGTGCAGTTTGCTGAGGAAAAAAAATGGGACAATCTTCAAATAAAAGTATATCCGGGAAAGGATGGTTTCTTTACCCTTTATGAAGATGAATTTGATAATTACAATTATGAAAAAGGTGCCTATACAGAAATTGATTTTACATATAATGATAAGCTGAAAAAATTAACGCTTTCAAATAGAAGAGGACAGTATAAAGGGATGCTATCTGAAAGGACTTTTAGCATTGTGCTGCCAGATGGCACTAAAAAAGTTTTGGTTTATAAAGGAAAAAAAATAGAATGTAAACTTTAAGCAAGGAAGATATGCAGTTAAAAAGGATATGTTATGCCTGCGATCTGATTGATGATCCGGAACTTATAGAAGAATATAAAAAGTATCATCTTGCAGAAAATGCACGCCCTGAAATCACGAAAAGCATTAAAGATGCTGGAGTAGTGTCTATGGAAATTTACCTCTTAGGCAATAGATTATTTATGATTATGGAGGTGGATGAAACTTTTACTCCCGAGAGGAAACAGCTGATGGATATTGCAAATCCTGATGTTCAGAAGTGGGAGCAGCTAATGTGGAAATTTCAGCAGGCGCCTCCTTTAGCAAAACAGGGAGAAAAGTGGCTGAAGATGGAGCAGATTTATAGCTTGCCGTAACGCTTATTTTGCTGATAAAAATTAAAATTGAGGACTTTGAGGTTCTTGTAAAACTAAACCATTCTGCATTTTAAATGCAGAGTCGTTTAGTTTTTTTGATTGTAAACCTCAAAACATTAACTTGTTTTGGAGGTTCTGTCGAATCTAAGCTAAGTTTTATCTTTGTCTTTTTAAACTCTTAAACTCATGAATACTAAGACCATTGCTATCCAAAGTCTATTATTTAGGCATGCCGTATATTTTATTATGTTTACATTAAGCTATCGGCATGAATATGCGATGAGTTCTGTTGATCATGACGTTATTCAGCGCTGGGTTTATAAATTTACGCTTTTGGTTAAGTCAGAGATGAAGAGGAGAAGGGAGAATGGGGAGAGTTGGAGATCGGAGGGAACCTATATCAATGTAAAAGGTGTTTGGTGTTAATATTATTTTTAGATTTAATATTTTTTTTGGAGCTTTTTCCGCTATATGTTCCACCCGAGCGCTAGAGAACTGGCGAAGCAATCTTTTGTGCGTAGCCTCGGCACAAAAGGATTTCCACTGCTATTGAGGTCTAGGGCTGCTTAGGAGCTCGGCTGTTAGATAAATAAATAAGCAGGATTATAAAAAAATGGCGCCAATTGTCTTCAATTGGCGCCATTTGGCAGTGTGGTGACCCTTACTGAACAATTTACAAACCATTTTATGAATGATTTAAAGAAATTGGCTTATTTTCAAGTAAATTTGTAAGATAATCACTGTTAATTTTTATTCAAGAGCGGTTTGTATGTATCGTAGGGGTTATATGCTTTAAAGATGAAAAAGTTTTAGTTTTATTTATTAATACATTGATTGACCTTCATCATTTCACTAAAATAAATTAGAGTTGATTATTATTTAAAAATAATGAATATTTCTAATATTATTCATTTCAAAATTTGTTGACTATAAATTAGCTATGATGAAAATGATTTAAAAATTGACCTATGCTTTCCTTTGATATATAATTACGATATAATATACATTTTGATATTGCAGATTATAATCTGCAACCACTTTTTTTTAGTTTATAAAACATGCTGTTGTAAATTTATTCTTTAAGGACATCTTAATTTTTTGAATATTAGATTTGAGTAACATCAGAGCATTTTACGAGATGTTTAAGAAATATGAATTAATGAATATAAATTTAAAAAGTAAATCATGAAAAACAAAATTGTAATTGCATTAATATCGATAGCATTAGTTGTAGCCTGCAAGCAAAATAAAACTACAGAAGTGCAAACAGTTTCATCAGATGGAAGTTCAAAATTTGGTGATTTGGCCAATATGTCTTTTGAAGAGAATCGTCCAACAGACGAACAAGCAAAAATACTAGCAGATGAATTATTGTTTCAACGCGCTTGCCAAACGTATCTTTGGGCTTTGCCTTTAATCAATACAATTAGTATGAAAGAAGGTTCAGAAAAAACCTTTGGAGCAGGCTATAATGTTTTGCCAATATGGAAAAAAAGATTGGATGCTAACACATTAGTAACAACACCAAACTCTGATGTTATTTATGCATGAGTTATGTTGATCTAGGTAAAGATGGACCAATCGTTTTTGAAGCACCGCCCATGTTGCAAGGAATTTTATTGGATTTTTGGCAACGTCCAATTCCAGTAGATGGAGGCAAATATTTTGGAGATCTTGGCTTTTTTGGTCCAGATGCGGGTAAAGGAGGTAAATTTTTGATATTGCCACCAAATTACAAAGGAACCGTACCTTCAGGTTATTTTGTGTATCGTTCGCAAACTAATAATCTATTTATTTTCCTTCGTTCTTTTTATGAATTACCTACAGATTTGACACCTGCAGTTTCTTTGGTAGAGAAATCTAAAATTTATCCTTTAGGTAAAGAAAGCAGTGCATTGCCAATGAAATTTCCGGATGCTTCGGGTGTAAAGGCGAATATGCTTCCTGCTCGTGATTTTTCAGCATTCGAACAATTAAAACATCTTGTTGATACAGAAGATTCTGCAAACGTTGGTTCAGCAGACTGGCTAGGAATGTTGGCTTCATTAGGCATAGTAAAAGGACAGCCTTTTAATCCTGATCAGCATACTAAGGATATTCTTGATAAAGCAGCCAAAGCCGCTTATAGAATGAGTCGTGTAGTAGGTATGAGCAACAAAGTTAGTGGACGTTCGTTTTTAATGTATCCTGATCGCCAATGGGTAAATCCAATGACTGGCGCTACTCGCGATAATATTTCTGGGCCTTTTACGAAAGAGTTGGACTGGAAACGTAAAGAAGGAGGATATATGGATCTTGATACACGTATATGGTTCTTTACGGATTATTATTCTTGGAGTCCTGGAATGGCATCGCAAACACCGGGTAAAGGTGCTAAATATGTGGTAGGTTTCCGCGATAAAGAAGGCAAATATCTTAATCCTTCTACAACATATAAAGTAACACTTCCTGCTAATGTGCCGGTTGCGAATTTCTGGTCACTTACTTTATATGAAGCTGAAAATGCTTCTGGTTATGCTAATGGTCAGCCTTTCCCATCACTTGGTTCAAAAGATAAACCGGTACAAAATGCAGACGGCTCTACTGATTTATATGTTGGTCCAAAAGCACCGGAGGGCAAAACTAAAAATTGGCTAAAAACGGTTCCGGGTAAAGGCTATTTCGCTATTCTGCGTTTATATGGCCCAACCGAAAAAGCACTGGATAACTCTTGGGTGCCGGGCGATTTTGAAAAATTTGAATAGTTTGATTAAACCTACATCACTAATAAAATGATAAGCAATGAATTTAAAATCATATATTTTAATCTTTTTATTTAGTTGCTTTTGGCTTCCGGTTTTCAGCCAAGGGAATGAACCAGAAAAAACTTCTATCGAAGAAATGAGCAAAAAAAGACAAGATCCCGTAAGTGGTTTGCGAAGTGTTTTTCTGCAGGAAGTTTTATTGCCCGTTGCAGATGGCACAGCGAGTTCATTCTCAATACAACCCGTTTATCCTTTTAAATTAGGAAGTAATCTAAAATTGATAACTTATACTATTATTCCTTTTCAAAGTGTACCGCCTTTAACTCCTGGCGGTACACATGAAGGAGGAATGGGAAATATATTATTTAACGGCTATTTTTCAAGCATTCAAAAAAAGGGCAAGTTCAGTTGGGGTATTGGACCTGCAATGCAAATTCCGACACGAACAAATCCTGCTTTAGGAAGCAATCAACTAAGTGTTGGACCAACTGCTTTATTGTATTTGGCTGGCGATAAATTTTCAGGCGGAATTGTAGCTCAAAACTATTGGTCGCTCGGAGGCGATGAAGCAAACAAAGTAAATTCAGGAAGTATTCAATATATCGCTTATTATAACTTTTCTAAGGGATGGTTTATTGAAAGCAATGCTACGGTTGAAGTCAACTGGCTGGCATCAGACAATGATAAATGGCTGGTTCCCATTGGCGGAGGCCCAGGAAAAACATTCCAAATAGGACAAAAAAGCAAACTTTTTTATTCTGCAGGCGCTCAAGCTTTTTATAATGTAGTGAGACCAGATTTAATCGGAAATTGGCAGGCTATTTTACAATTTCAAGTCATTTTTTGATAGCACGATAAGAATTTGGGAAAAATTGGATTGAAAATTAGGATTGTGCAATAGAATTCAGGAAAATAATAATAGGGCTTCAATAAGTCAGAACTGTGTGACATCCAAAAAATAATATATAGCAACTGGCAGTCGGTATGGTCCGCTTGTTGGATAATTGCGCTTTAGGCTATGAAAAACAGTAAAACATTAGATGGAGTATCTTTGGATGCCGTAAATAAAGCTGTAATTTTAAAGAAACTTTTTTTGCAGGCCGGCTTTTCACTCGACCAGCTGTCTTTGGAAACGGTAATTCATCGCAACGTGCTTTCATATTTAATTAATTCGCAAGCTGGGTATAATTTTAATGATTACATAAATTTGATGCGAATAAGATATTTCAAAGAAAAAGTACTTACATCCGAATGGAATGGCTTTACAGTCAAAATGATGACGGAAGCTTCAGGATTTACCTGCAGGACTACAAGTTACAGGTCATTTAAGCGGCATTTAGGGCTGGGGCCCGAGGAATACTTAAAAACAATAAGAACAGAGTAGGAATAACCAATTTTTAGTTGTAGATGAGCAGCAATTAAAACAAGAAATAAACCAATTTTTAACTTCAGTTGAACGACAATATTTAATATCAAAAAATTACGATAAACCAAAAGAGAAAAAAATCCTATATCCTTAGCGGGATTTCGAACCATCGTTCAGCTTCGATTAAATCTCCGATAGCGCCACTTTAAGACTGTTTATTTCAAACAGACTATGAATTTCTTGTGAAAAAATCGAACCGTAAATGTTAGGCTGTAAAGGCTTGAAAAATCTATACATTAGAGCATAAAAAAAGAGACAACTAATTGCTAGTTGTCTCCTTAAGTGACGGGGACAGGACAAATTACAACATCATTTTTGGATGATTTAAAGAAATTGGCTTACTATATTTGGTGTCTGTCTTTCATTGTCTTTGTAAATTTGGTTTAGATGTCCTTTCGGGTATTGATTGAAAATATATTTGATTTCCCAAATAATATTTTAATAATTATTGTTTTCAAATAAGCATTAGTTAAATAGGTAACTTTACCTGTTTTTTTATTCTTTTCAGATTTTATCAATACAATTCTGGATGTATCTACCGCCAAAAGAAATAAATCAAAGGTTTTCTTTTTTCTATTGCAGTATCCCGGAGAACTTTTCCAGCTGTCCGGGATCTAACATCAAAGGATGATAACGGAATTTTTTTTGACTCTCGTTAAGACTGCACCTGATTTGAAGTTTCAGGCAAGTCTTCTCTTTTGCCTGATGGCTTATCTGTATTTGATATTGATGCTTATTATATCAGAAGCCAGGTCATTGGATCTATTGTAATGGCCGTAGCGTATCTCCAGTGTATTCCAGTGTTTCAGTCCAAAAATACCGTCAGGCGGGGTAAATTTTAACCCCATTCCCACAAAACTGCTGTTGAATTTCGATAAGTCATAGTTGCTAGTGTAATACTCATCAGCGGCAGTATGTTCGCCGTATGGTTTGAAATACTTAGCCGCACTCTGAGAGTAATACCTGTAGAACGGGCTGAGCGAAAAAGCCTCGGTCAGTTTTACAGGAATTTCAAGATCAGCAGTATGCGCTTTTAGATTCCAGTCATCGGTATAATAGCGGTAGTAGGCCCTTATGATGATGTTGTCCCCCATAAAATAGGTGGCCCTGATTCCGAGAGGAATTTTAAAACGCGTATCGGGCATTTTTTCCTGATGCACTGAGCCGTCTGCAAAATAAACCCTGTGGAAGGGAAGGCTTAAATACCCATTCTGGCTGATTACATCCCCGACAAGCATTACCTGAAGCCTTTGATTGATAACCTGTGAGTAGCCCAGGGTTCCGGCAAAGGTGTTTCTGTTGGCACTGCCATAACCTTCACTGCCAGGATCTCTAAGCTCTATAGGCTCAATAAGCTTCAGCTGGTCGATAAAAGTCTGGAAGCGTGCCGTAAACTCTCCGTTCCTGTCTTTTGTTTTCTGAGAAAAACTGATGTTTCCCCCAAAGGACTGGTAGTCAAACTCAGTGGAAGAAGAAACGCCAATACCAATAGTGCGGCCTTTCTGTTCGTTCTCCCTAAGATATGTCAGCGATGGATAAAACCTGTTATCTGATGAAGAGGCTGAAGAGTTGGCACTCAGGTCGATCATATCAGAAGAGGCAGAGGTATAGTGGTCAATTCCCGCTTCGATGTCAAAGGTATGCTTGATGCCTGTCTGCCCATATTTTATCAGTTTGACATCAATGGTGTTGGCAATATCGGTAAGCTTCTGGGTTCCGATGCCTCCAGTTACGGCGGAATGATCGCCATTCTGGCTGTAATAGCTCGATACGAGATTTACCTCTTCGAGTTTTAATTTTTTGCTTTTATAAGCCGTTGAATCAGCGGGAACGTTTTGTGCCCTCAATTGGAACAACGCCAATAAGGCATATCCTGTTATGAATATTCTTTTCATTTTGCAGCGTATGAATATTAGTTGCATCCGCAGCCTCCGCCGCTTTTTCCTGCATTTGCCCCGGAAGCTCCTTCTCGGTAGGATTGGAAACTGAGTTCCGTTTTTTCGATTTTCCTGTTCGAAAGCACCATTTCGGAATCGTTGAGTTTTCCTTTCTGGTATTCCTTTACCGAAGTGCAGGAGGCAAGCAGCAGCACGGCAAGAGCAGTACCGCATAATGGTACGGGAATTTTTTGCTTTGGCTTTTTCATTTCAGATTAATGTTTTTGGATGTGTAAATTTTATTGTGGTCATCAATTATTATGCAGTACAGATCAGGGATCTGATCTATTAGGAATAATCCAGCCCTGATGCCCATAACAGCTATGGGTGTAGCCATGGCATCTGCAAATTCCGCGTTTGAGGCGATAATAGTGACGCTTTTTATTCCTCTTATCGGAAGGCCTGTTTTTGGGTCAATTGTATGCGAATATTTTTTGCCGTCTATAGTTATGTACTTTTCATAGTTTCCCGAAGTGGCCACCGCTTTGTCGGATATCTCCATGTAGGAGAATGCGGCATTGGGAGAGTCCGGATCTGCCACTCCGATTGTCCACTTCCGGCCGTCGGGTTGCAGCCCCCAGGCAGAAAGGTCTCCGCTGGCATTAATGATGCCGCTTTGCACGCCCCGCTTAAGCAAGACCTGTTTGGCCATTTCGGCGGCATATCCTTTTCCGATTCCTCCAAAGCCTATCCTCATCCCTTTTTCCCTTAGAAAGACTGTCGTGTTTTCCCTGTCAAGGATGATTTTTCGGTAATCGATCAGATGCACCATCTTTTTTGCAGTCTGCACATCGGGCAATTTGGTCATGGCCCTGTCAAAATTCCAAAGGCTTTTGTCTATGCTTCCATAGGAAATGTCAAAGGCGCCCTGGGTGATCTTTGAAATGCCGATGGACCTTTCGATGAGGTTGAAGACTTCCAGATCGACTTCAACTGGCCTGATTCCCGCATTCTCATTTATGAGATTGGTCTGGCTGTCTTCTTTGTAAGTAGTCAGAAGTTTTTCAATCCGCCTGATTTCTTCAATAGCCAGGCTGATATTCTCATTTCCTGTTTTCTCATTATGTGCGACAACCGTAATGGTAAAGCTGTTGCCCATGAGTTTTAGGGACTGGGAATATTTTTTATTTTCAGATATGTTATTTTCGGCTCTCACAGATCGCTTTTATTTCGGCTGTCCACTCATCAGGAGTCGTTTCCGGTTTTCCATGCCAGGTTTTGATTACCTTGCCATCTGCGTCCAGAAGAAGCGTAAGAGGAAAACTTCCTTCCTTATTATAAATTTCGGCTAAATCCTCGTTTCGCTTTACCTGCTCTGGAGTTCCAATATTTTTCTTTTTTCTTGGAAAATCAGCATTGACAAGTACTAAGTTTTCATTTGCCATAGCAGTAAAAACTGCGCTTTCTAGATAGTTCTTGCGCGTCACGATACAAGGTCCGCACCAGTCAGAACCCGAGAAATTCAAGAGGATTAATTTGTGTTTTTCTTTTGCAGTTTTTTTTGCATTATTAAAGTCAGGTTCCCAGTTTATGGAAAGCGTCATTGTCAGTGCAAGGAATATAGTTATCAGTTTCATTTTTTTTTTTTTTTTTTTTGTATATACGAAATAACGAAAAGCATGGTTTGTTATTTTTGCGGCTCGCTTAAGATTGGATTAATATTTTTAAGTGGTTACAAGCCCTGTTTTCTTGTTTCAGGCAGTCTGGACTCCAAAAATATATCCGACCAGGGCTGAGGCAGCCATAGCAAAAGTACCCCAGATGCAGATCCGAAGGACTGATTTAAGGATATTTGAGCCTCCAGCCTTAGCGGCAAGAATCCCTGAGAAAACCAGAAAAAGAATTGAAAAGGCATATTGGCAGAAAATCATGTCTTTAATGGGGGCAAAAATTGCTACCAGCAGGGGAAGAAAACCTCCAATAATAAAAGATACCGCCGATGCAAATGCAGCTGCTAGAGGATTGGCCTGCGTGATTTCGTTGATCCCCAATTCATCCCTTGCATGTGCTTCAAGGGCGTCATGAGCCATCAATTCAGAGGCCACCTGCCTAGCCAGTTCTTCATTCAGCCCCCTTCGTATATAAATCTCCGCTAATTCTTCAAGTTCCTCTTGCGGCATATTCTGCAGTGCCAATTTTTCCCTTTCGAGATCAGCTGATTCAACATCTGATTGCGAACTGACCGATACATATTCCCCGGCAGCCATGGACAGCGCGCCTGCAACCAGTCCAGCAACTGCAGCAAGCAGAACAGGCTCTCTGGCTGTGCTTGCCGCTGCGACGCCAATCGTAAGACTGGTGGTTGAAAGTATCCCATCATTGGCTCCAAGTACTGCCGCCCGGAGCCAGCCGCTTCTGTTAATATAATGAACCTCAGATTCCATAATTTTTATTTAGCAGTTTTACCCAGTCACGGTCTTCAGAGGTTTTTTCTGTGCCTCCAAAATTGTTTTTACACTGTTTATTTTTTTATCTATGCCTGTAAGGGCTCTCTGCACATGGTCTTTATCAGCAATGCTCATTTTAGCCGGCTTGAAATTCATAATAAAATTAACTTAAATCCTTTTTGGATATGAGAATAATACCATTAGAATGATTCTAAATTTAATAGGAAATTATATTTATATTGTATATCGTTCTTTGTTAGCCCAAAATTAAAAGGAAGATTCCTACTGCCGTGTGAGATTTATGCAAAAAAAAGAATGTCTTATGAAGTGCTCTTTCAATTATACCCGGCTTGCCTTTTTTGCCTGCCTGTCTTCCTGCCTGCGTGAAAATGCTGGCTGGCACTAGATGGAACAGGATTGAGGCGCAGGATAAACATGCGGTCTGTTTTACGCAGACCGAAATGGAGCAGTTCAGGGCTTTTATGGAGATTTATCGACTAAATTTCCCTGGACTGCATTATTTTTGAAAAAGCCTGCAGATAAAATCATTTTTCAAATAATCCATCCTTTTCCCATTGCTTGACTATATCTATAGTTTCCTGGGGCATTCTTGGGCCTCCTTTAGGCATCAGCACACTATTGCCGTTTTCCAGGGAAATTCGGATAATGAGGCTTCGTTTTAAAACAGCATCTTTGACTTGGGCATATGTGACAAGAGATATAGGGGCACCGTTTGTAGGAACCGCCGCATGGCAGACAATGCAGTTATTGTCAATAATTGTTTTTACATCCTTGTCATATGTTACTGATCCGGCAGGCGCGCTGGTGTTCATTGGAGCGGAGGAATCATCATTTGAGCAGCCTGCAAGGATTATGGCGGCTAATAAAACGGCACATGCTTTTTGTAGTTTCATAACGTGTTTTTTTAGTTTACAAAGCAGACTTGATTTTCATCTCAAGGAATGCTTTTCACCTATATACGTCAAAATTTATTTTACAGATTTTAAGAAGTACTTTTTTTATCCATTCAAATTCAGATTAAGACTTTTACGGGCTGTATAAAAAATAGAGCGTGAGGGATGCTGTTTTTATCGTATCTGATGCTGGGGAAAAGATTCAAACTATTTAAAATAATTCTAAACTAAAGTTTTCTTTTTACTTGTTAAAACCATCCTAAAAAAGTTTCCGTATATGACCTTAAATCTAACCGCTATAAAAATCACATATGAAAATCAACAAGTACATCAAAAAAGCACTTTGGATCGCAATGGGAATTACGGTCCTATTTTCGGCAATTCTTCTTTTCCATATCATTACTGCCAAGCCTGCGGTTTATGAAACTCCAAACCTGCAGGTGAGCCGGATTGATTTCAAGGAAGCTATCGATTCTGCGCAGGCCATACAGATTTGCGCTGATCTGAGATCCATTAAAGGGCTGACCTCAGATTCCATCATTATCAAGAGAAACGTGGTGGTTTATTTCCATAATAACAGAATCACCAATTCGAAAAAGATCTATGCGCAGCTGATGGCCAAAAGGCATTATGATGCCCAGCCTTATATACTGCCTGAAAATCTGGCTTCCAAAGAAGTTTGTCCTATGGACCAAAACAGTCTGGGCTATAAGTTGTCCCAGAAGATCAATCATTTTTTTAATTAACCCTTTAAATATAATTGTTATGAAAAATTATTCTAAAATTGCCTTAAGCGTGTTATTCCTTTCAGCAGCTGTTTTTACATCCTGCAGCAATGATGATGAGACTCCGGCTCCTGTAAAAGCATCCATATATGAGCGATTGGGAGGCACTAAAATGGTCGCAGATCCTGATAATTCAGGACAGATGATCGAGCAGGGGCGCTTGAGCTTCCGTAAAGTGGTCAATTCAACCATCGGATTGATAGTTGCCGATATTCAGTCCAATGCATCAGGAAACCTGCAGGCTCATTTTGCACCCCTTTTGGCCGAAACCGGAACAACCCAAGCTACAAATATTGCAAAATTATCCGATAACCTGACTGATTTCTTTTCATTCAACACCGGAGGCACCAATGCAGTAAATACGTATTCGGGCCTGAGCATGGCGGCGGCGCACAACCCTGCGACAAATCCTAGAATGGGAACAAAATCCAGCAGTGCGGACTATACAAAATTCGAAGGTTATGTGGGAGCGGCGGCCAATGCGAACGGCGTTGCCTCAAACACAGAACTCTATACGGATATTGTGGCAGTTTTGGAATCATTGAGAACGCCTATCGTCCAAAAATAAGTAATCTTTCCAAAAAAACGCCGCCTTTTTCTGCGGGTGGCGTTTTTGTTTTAAACATTTTTTTATTCCAAAATGAGCATGCCTGCCTAAAGAAACCCCTTTTCAGTATAAATTTCTTTTATGCCATCTTTGGCCATATCATGATACATGGATTGAAATGATTGCCACGGGCTTTGCCTTGGAGCCGTTTATCGGCATACCTGCAAAAACATCATTGCGAATTGATGTTATAACGCAGACTTCCCTAAATTGTCGAATCTTAAATTAAAGTTATCCCATGGAAAATTTTAAGCTGTCCCAAAACACGACCTTTTACGCCTTAGGATTAAGCTATAAAAAAGCAGATGCCCTGATCAGGGGAAAATTCAGCCTGGACCCTAAAGCACAGACTGAACTGCTGGCGCAGGCTAAAGATGAAGGAATAGAGTCATTACTTGTGATTTCCACCTGCAACAGGACTGAAATCTATGGCTGGGCTTCTCATCCCTATGAATTGATAAAACTGCTTTGCAGCCATACAAAAGGCAGCGTGGAGGAATTTCAGCAGTCTGGCTACATCTATAAAAATAACGAAGCCGTGAGCCACATGTTCCGGGTAGGGACAGGCTTAGACAGCCAGATCTTGGGTGATTTTGAAATCATCAGCCAGATTAAGACTGCTTTTAACCACAGCAAAGAGAAAGGTTTGGCAAACACATTTCTGGAACGTTTGGTAAATACTGTAATCCAGGCAAGCAAAAAAGTTAAGACAGAGACAAAAATTTCTTCCGGCGCTGCATCGGTTTCTTTTGCATCGGTGCAGTATATAATCCAAAATGTCGCAGATGCCGGGAACAAAAATATTTTGCTGTTCGGAACAGGAAAAATAGGCAGGAATACCTGCGTAAATTTATTAAAGCATACTAAAAACAGACATATTGCCCTTATAAACAGAACAAAACACAAAGCTGAATTACTGGCGCGAAGACTGAATGTCATCGTAAAGGATTACTGCAATCTGAAAGAAGAACTGCAGCGGACAGATGTGCTGGTTGTGGCTACAGGAGCACAAAGCCCCACTATTGACAAGACATCGCTTGCCCTGCATAAACCCTTATTAATTCTGGACCTGTCCATTCCGTGCAATGTAGATTCCGATGTGGAAGAGATACCCGGTGTAACTTTAATACATCTGGATCATTTATCTCAAATTGCCGATGACACGCTGGAAAGAAGAAAACAGCATATTCCTGCTGCAGAAGCCATTATTGAGGATATGAAATCAGAACTGAATACATGGGTAAACGGCCGAAAAAGCGCACCGACCATCCATGCATTAAAAACCAAACTGAATGATATTGTGTCGGCTGAGTTTGCTTTTCAAAAGAAGAAAACAATCAATTTTGATGAAGTTCAGATGGATTTGATCAGTTCGAGGATTATCCAAAAATTAATAGGCCATTTTGCAAGCCATTTAAAAGACGAAAATACGTCATTGGACCTAGAGCATTGAATTTATTGAAAAAGTATTCCAAATAGGGCAGTTTGCACCAGATAAATCTTCTTCACCAATTGAAGAAAAATACAAAATCGATCTGTCATAAAAATAAACTGGAATTCAAAGACCAGGCAGAGCCGGGCATATAGGGCATATCTATAAATGATGCGCTTCAGGTGTTTTTTTGAAGCGGAATTCTTATGCTGATTTTTTGTTTTTTTAGGTTTGTTTTTTTGGGAGCTTTTTCCCGCTATTCGCTTCAATCTTCTGCGCCGAACCCCGGCGCAAAAAGGATGTCCGCTGCTATCGGGGCCATTTTGTGCTTTATTTTAGTGAGGAATAAATCAATTTTCAGCTGTAGTCCATCAGCAATTATGTTTAATAAAAAATGGCGCCAATTGTCTTCAATTGGCGCCATTTGGCGTTGTGACCTCGACAGGATTCAAACATACGTTTTAATGTGTTGTAAATCAGTATTCATAATCTTGTATTGGGAAGTTTGTGGGAATTTTGTTTGCAATCAGTTTACAGTTATCAGAATAAATCAAATCCGAAATGATTTTCTATTTCACTTCGTATTTCTTTATTTAGAAATCCATATATACTTTCAATGGCTATTTTCATTGCATTATTATCAGCAATTTTTGCAATATTGTATTTCCAACTAATTTTGCTTGTTTCTAGTTCCTTAGAATCCCATCCGCTTTCCAAATATTTTAGTAAGGAATAAAAAAATGAAATTTCCTTTTTAGATACTAATACAGCTACATTGCATTTGTAAGATTTTAAATTAGGAAATTTGCTTGAAATTTCAATTGTTAATGAATTATAAGGCGCTCCTTCAACTAAAAAATCATAACCAACAATAGAAGCGTCTTCGAAATCAAAAACGTAATCAAAGTCTGGTTTAGCGAAATATTCGTGACTATTTTCATTTAGCCATTTTCCAATTGCCCTAGCACCTTCTAATGAATTATTGAGAAGGCCAAAATTAATCGCAACGTCATATAATTCAGTTAAATCATTGTCAAAAGCTACTTTTTTGAATTGTTTTTCGCAGAATTGCATAGCTTTAATTGCACCGTCTCTATCAACATACTCTTTTGCATCATTTTTGACAATTTCGAAAAGTGAAATTTTTTTAGCTTCTGATTCGGTATTTGAACCAGTTTGTTCAAATAAATTAAGTTTGTCAAGAAAAGCTCTAAAATCATTATCGTATTTACAAAATTTCTCAGTCATTTCTGCTTGAATGACATAAAAAGGATTCTGTTCGCCAATATTTTGAAATTCATCGTTAATAAATTCAATTATATGCTTATAACTAATTTCATCTGATGGATAAAGTTTTATTGCATCGATAAAACTTTTTGTGAAATAACTCAAATTATCATCTGCAAAAGAATATTGATCGCTAAGGGATGAATATAGAAAATAACAGTTTTTGAAACCTTTCGTAGATTTATTTATATACTTTGGCATTATGTCAAAGTCCTTTATATATCGTGCTCCAGACTGACAAGCATCTACGACTTTGACAACTAATTCGGGACTCAAATTTCTAATAAAATTGTCTATTTCTTCATTTTGCAGAGTTGTTTGATTTTTTCTCTTTTCTTCATAATCGGCTAGCAAATAATAAAATTTATCATTAGAGAATTCGCCATGTCCAGAATAATAAAAAAATAGTTCATTAATATTTTTCTCTTTGTGTTTAACAAAGAAACTGCTGATTAATTCTTTGACCTGTAAACTTGTTTCATTTTCGTTTAAATATAAAATATCATCGTATTTTTTTGTAGCCAATAGAATTTCATTTATAATTTTTCCATCTTTTTTTGAAGCTATTATATCATTTCCGGGCATTTCATATTTGCTGACAGCTAAAACTATAGCTAGATTTATTGAAGTATTGTTATCGGTCATAGTTAATTGAGTTTACTTTTTTCTTATTTAGTCAATATTTAATTTATTAATTAGATATTAAATTTTTTGAAAAAGACATTATAAAATTCTTATATAGATGTGGGAAGTTTTTGGGAAGTGGGAATGGTAAAATCATCATTATTTTTTTTAAATTAAAATGTTAATATGTTGATTTTTAGTGGTCTTGTGTAAAGATACTGGATAGGTTTGAATCTAGTAACAAAACAAATAAATCCCTATGTATCAAATACATAGGGATTTTTGGTGACCTCGACAGGATTCAAACCTGTAACCTTCTGAGCCGTAATCAGATGCGCTATTCAGTTGCGCCACGAGGCCTTTTTGTTATCAATTAGCTATTTTTTTGTAGCTTTGTTGATTGCTTATTGCGGGTGCAAAGATAGACATAAAAGTGACATATACAAGCAAAAAATAACAGAAAAATAAAAAAAAATGAAGATTGAAAATTATATACGTGATATTCAAGGATTTCCAAAAGAAGGAATTTTGTTTAAAGATATAACTCCTTTGTTAATTAACCCTGAAGCACGAACAAATTGCCTAAGAATTTTGGTGAACTCTTTAGAAAATCAAAAAATAGATAAGGTTGTCGGTGCTGAATCACGTGGCTTTTTCTTCGGAATGTTGCTTGCACAAGAATTAAACGCAGGATTTGTTCCCGTAAGGAAACCAAAAAAGCTTCCGTTTGATACCATTTCGGCTTCTTATGAGTTAGAATATGGAACCGACAGCTTAGAAATGCACATTGATGCCATTAAAAAAGGAGATCGCGTTTTAATACACGACGATGTATTGGCTACTGGAGGAACCGCAAAAGCTGTTTGTGAATTGGTAGAAAAACTAGGAGGCGAAATCGTGCAGTGCAATTTCTTGATGGAACTGACTTTTCTTAACGGAAGAGAAAAAATAAAAGAATACTCTGTTTTTGCGGCACTAACCTATTAGACTAAACAAAAACAATTTTATGCTTAATGGCATAAAGCACCAGTCCGATTCGGGTTTTTATTTCCAGTTTATCAAAAAGCGATTCCCTGTAACCGTCAATGGTTTTTGGGCTTAAGCACATTTCTGATGCGATTTCTTTATACGTCATTTCAGTGCAGGCGTGTTTGATAAAAACAATCTCTTTTTCTTTTAAACAGATTTTTTTGTTATCGCTGTTGACTTTATTAATCAACATTCCAGAGACAAGTTCGGTAAAATAAAAGCCCTTTTCGATGACACATTCGATTGCTTCTTTAAAAATTTCAGGCGAAGTATCTTTCAGCAGATAGCCTTTTGCTCCGTTTGTAATCATCTTAATAATAATTTCTTCGTCATCATTAACAGACAAAGCAATAACTTTTAGATCAGGTCTATTGTCTTTAAGCCATTGCATTGTACTTAATCCATCGAGAACAGGCATATTGACATCCAATAAAATAAGATCAATTTCAGTAGAATTATTTTGTTCCAGATAGTCTATAAAAACTTTTCCGTTTTCAAAACGTTCTACGACTTCATAGTCGCCAAAACTTTTAATCAGCAGTTCAAGTGACTGGGAAAAAAGCAAATGATCGTCTACAATTATTATTTTTCTTTTAGAGTTAGTCTTCATGGTCTTGGGTTAAAGGATATTCGATAGTAACACTGGTTCCGGTGCTGTCTGAATTTAAAATTAATTCGGCGCCAATAAGTTTGGCTCTTAATTTCATATTATTTAGTCCGATTCCTGAATTTGACTTTTCTAGATCATAACCAATTCCAAAGTCTTTTAATTTTAATATAAAAAGAGAATCAGTGGTTTCGATATGAACGTCAAATAAATCGCTTCTAGAATGTTTTAAGCTGTTGTGAAGCGCTTCTTGGAAAATTCGGTAAATAATGAGTTCGTGCTCTTTATTTATTGTAGGAACTGCTCCAATTTGGTTAAAATTGAATTTAATTTTTTTGAGCTTTTTAATCCTTTCTAAATCCTGCTGAATAGCTTCGAGAAAGTTGTTTTGAAGTAAATTGTCTTTATTGATAATTCTTGAAAGAATTCGTAATTCGTCTAAAGATTTTGCTAGAAGAGTTTTTAAATCTTTAAGTTCGTTCATTTGGACATCCTTGCTGCTAATGCAGATATTAAGCTGCATAATAGCAACCGAAATAATTTGTCCAATATTATCATGCAGTTCCTTGCTAATTTCTGATAAAGTCTGGTCTTTTATTTCAATTCTTGTTTTCACCAATTCAGATTGGAAATACAAATCAGCTTCCATTTTTTCTACTAAAAACTTATTTTTTTTCTTTAAAAAATAGAAGAAAATTACAAGCAAAATAACGATTAGGGTAAAGAAAACAATACCCAGGGAAATAACTAATAGTTGTATTTCTTTTCGCTCCATATAAATCCAATAATAAAACAGCTATGCGCCAGAAAATTTAGAATAAACAAGACCAAACTAAAGATAGAATCGTCCTGCTTGATTAGAAACCAATTGATAGCCAGCATAAAGGGTGTAAAAGGAACATGAAAAACAAGTATGCCGAGTATATACCAGAAAAAAACCGATTTTTTAAAATTCAATATTTTTTCTGAATTGAATATCTCGATCAGGTACAGACAGGATAATATTAAAACTACTAATACACCAATTGCAAAACTATAAGTATAAGAACGGTTTATGTCGTCTTTGAAATATAAAATATTTAAAAAGAAAGAAACAATAAATAGAATTAAAAAAAGAATAGCCGAAATTCTATGATCTTTTTTAGTCAATAAGGCTCTTAGAAGTAAAATATAGGCAGAAAGGCTGGCAAGCATGTAGAAATTATAAACGTAAAAATTCAGCAAACCCGTCCATTCGGTGAAATAATAGCCTATAATTTCGATTACGATAGAAAACCAGATTAAAAGTACTAAAAATTTAGCTTTATTGCTAGGAAGTTTTGGCAGTGCAAACAAACCAATCGTTCCTGACAATAAAGCCATATAAATGATATAAGATCTTAAAAATTCGAACATATTTTTTTTAGTAAATTAAGCTTGGCGGTCTTCCGATGTTTCCGTAATTCATTGGATCTAGGCTTTCTATGTCTGAAGAAGCAGCTTCTCTCATTAAAGCAAAACTTTGAGCTTCTGTATTCTTTTCTGCTTTTTTGCCTGTAGGAACTAAAAACAAGGTAGTTAAACCTGCTTTTTCTCCATGCTTTTCATCATCTGGATAAACTCCAAAATAAAAACGGATTCCGTCAACATTGTAGCCGTCTTTTGCGCCGTTAGTTTTTATATAATGAATATAGTTTTCCAATTCTTCTAAAGAATACCAAATAGCATTGGCATCTTCTTTTTCTTCTTTCCCAGCAACAAGAGAAGCTCTTTTATTGTTGTAATTTGAATTTAATTGTCTAGCAAATTCTTTTGTAATTAATTGGCTAGGCTTTGCGGGTGGATTTTTCATAGTTTTTTATTGTTAATTGGTTTAAATGTTTAGTTAACAGATTTTTGAGTTGTTTACAGGGCAAAATTATCTGAAACAGAAAATTTCGGCAAGGGGAAATATACCCTTTTTTGTTTAGGTAAAATTATTTAAAAAATCGGGTTAAAGTGCTGTTGTTTAGTATTTTGTGAAAATATAATTTTACATCGCCAGTTTTGAGATAAAACAGGCATTCAAAAATGTTGGCTGTTAGTACTTATTTTTTGAGAACATACTGCAACCGATATTAGTTTTGAGTTAAGTTGGCTGTTTTGCAATCAATATCTCAATTCTCGACCCTCATATTGTTCAGTTTTCATAAAGGTATCACGAACAATATTGCTCTTATTTTACAGTGCATCAATTGTAAAAAGATGTTTTTTATTTCTTCAAGCATCAATTATCACCAAAAACAAACCTAATGAGAACTATTAAAGCAGGAACAAAATCTCCCGAAGTTTATTACTTAAATGAGCTTTTGGCTAAATTAAAATACAGTGTAATTGTTTCCGATTATTTCGGAAAGGAAACAGATAAAGCAATCAAAGATTTTCAGTTAAAAAACAATCTTGTGGTTGATGGAGTAGTGGGACTTAAAACGTGGTCGACACTTTTAGAGAAAAGTAAGAATGGTTTTCAGGCAAACAATAAATTATTGTCTGAGCAGGATTTAATTGATTTTTCGAATCAGTTTAAATTAGAACTTGCTGTTGTAAAAGCTGTAAACGAAGTAGAAAGCAACGGAAAAGGCTTTTTAATTGACGGACGTCCGAAGATTTTATTTGAAGGACATATTTTTTGGAATGAATTGAAGAAAAGAAATATCGATCCGAAAACGTATGTGAATGCCAATACACAGGACATTTTATTCGAAAAATATACTAAGAAGTATTATGTTGGTGGCACAGCAGAATATGTACGCTTAGAAAAGGCAAAAAAGCTCGGCTCAGACAAAAAAATTGCCGATGCGGCAAATTGTTCAGCTTCTTGGGGACTTTTTCAAATTATGGGCTTTAGTGCGGTCTCTATCGGATATAGCAGTATTGATGAATTTGTAGATAAAATGAATCTTAACGAAGGAGAACATCTAAAAGCCTTCGGACGATTTCTTGAGAAAAATAATCTGATTGGATTGCTGCGAAGCAAGAATTGGGCATCGTTTGCTTTAAAATACAACGGACTAGCCTATAAAACCAATAAATATGATGAAAAGCTGATGAAAGCGTATCATAAATATGCGTGAGAATTAAAAATTGAGAATTTAGCCTTTTGCGAAACTTTGCGTAAATCTTAGCGCTCTCTGCGGTAAAACTATACTCAAAGTATATCAACTTGAAACCTGAAACCTAAAGCAAAAAACAAAACCCGACTAGTTCTTTCAAAAACAAGTCGGGTTTGTATATTAATATAACGAGATTTTATCTTAAACTCGCTCCAAGCTCAGTTTCAAATGTCTGTTGTAATTTAGACATGATTTTGTCGATCTGAGCGTCAGTTAAGGTTTTCGTGTTGTCTTGAATAGTGAAACTCAAAGCATACGATTTTTTTCCTTCTGGCAATTTGTTTCCTTGGTAAACATCAAATAAGTTAACGTCTTTTAAAAGTGTTTTTTCCGTTTGTTTTGCCAAATTGAAAATGCTTTCATAAGTCGTTTTCTCATCGATTAATAAAGCTAAATCTCTACGAACTTCAGGATATTTAGGGATTTCAGTGTACTTAATTTTTCCTGTAATGATTTTTAAAACCAAATCCCAGTTAAAATCAGCATAATAAACATCTTGTTTAATACCAAAATGCTTCAAAATAGGCTTTTTAATAACACCCATTTCAACCAAAATATCATTGTTGTAAGTAATCGCAGTTCCTTCAGAATAAACATCTGACTGAACAGGCGCATTCGAAATTTTTTCAATTCCCAAACGAGATAAAATCGCTTTTACGTATCCTTTCAATAAAAAGAAATCTGTTGTTTTCTGCGGATTTGTCCAGCTTTCTTTGTTTCTGTTTCCAGAAATTAATAAAGAAAGGTGTTTATGCTCTTCGTATCCGTTTAAATACTTATGGTATGTTTTTCCGAATTCAAATAATTTTAAATCCGAATTTTTTCTATTAATGTTGTATGAAACCGCTTCTAAACCAGAAAACAATAACGACTGGCGTAACGTTGCTAAATCACTGCTTAACGGATTCAACATCGATACATTGTGTTCTTCTTTTAAAGAAGCAGATAATTTCGCGTAAGCTGCAGTTGTCAATGAATTGGCCATCATTTCGTGGAAGCCTTGAGAATTCAATTGAGAAGCAATTACATTCTGTACTTTGTAATCTTCTGTTCTTGGCGAATTTGCTACAGTAGCATTAAATTTCTTAGAGAAATTAATATTGTTGTAACCGTAAACTCTTAAAATTTCTTCTATTACGTCAATTTCACGCTGAACGTCAACGCGATATGCTGGAATTGTTAAACCTAAACCGGTATCAGAAACGCTGTTTACTTTAATGTCTAAAGAAACCAAGATTTTTTTGATGGTATCTTTCGGAATTTCCTGTCCAATGATTTTAGAAACATGGCTAAAATTCAATAAAACAGAGAAATCTTCTACTTTTTTAGGATACACTTCCACAACATCAGAAGTGATTTTTCCGCCAGCAACTTCTTGAATTAAAAGTGCTGCACGTTTCAATGCATATTCTGTAATCGTTGGGTCAATTCCTCTTTCAAATCTGAAAGAAGCATCTGTACTCAATTGATGTCTTTTTGCTGTTTTACGAATGCTTACTGGATCAAAATAAGCACTTTCTAAGAAAATAGAAGTTGTCCCTTCAGAAACTCCAGATTTTTTACCTCCAAAAACTCCAGCAATACAAAGCGGGCCTTTTTCGTCACAAATCATTAAGTCTTCTTTATGAAGCGTTCTTTCAACATCGTCAAGAGTTACAAATTTGGTTCCCTCTTCAACTGTTTTTACAATTATTTTTCCGTTGATTTTTGCAGCGTCAAAAGCGTGTAAAGGTTGTCCTAATTCGTGCAAAACATAATTAGTAACGTCAACAATATTATTTTTTGGAGTTAATCCGATAGCTTTTAAACGGTCTTGTAACCAGCTTGGAGATTCGTGAACAGAAATTCCAGAGATAGTTACACCGCAATATCTTGGAGCTAAATGATTGTCCTCAACGTTTACGTCGATTTTTAGCGTACGCATGTCCACTCTAAAATTGCTTACAGAAGGCGTAATCAATTCTACGTTTACACCGCGTTGCAGCATTCCCGCTCTTAAATCACGAGCAGTTCCAAAATGGCTCATTGCATCGGCACGGTTTGGCGTCAATCCGATTTCAAAAACTTCATCATTTGCAATTTGGAAAACTTCAGATGCAGGAGTTCCTGGAACTAAATCTTCTGCCAAAACCATAATTCCGTCATGGCTGGTTCCTAAACCTAATTCATCTTCAGCACAGATCATTCCGTGACTTTCCTGTCCGCGGATTTTTCCTTTTTTAATGGTAAATTCTGCACCTTCTTTATCGTATAAAACGGTTCCAATGGTAGCAACTGGCACTTTTTGTCCTGCAGCCACATTTGCAGCGCCGCATACAATTTGTACAGGAGCTTCTAAACCAATATTAACTGTAGTAACTTTCAATCTATCAGCATCAGGATGTTTTTCGCAAGTCAAAACGTGTCCAACAACAACGCCTGCCAAGCCTCCTTTAATAGATTCATATTTTTCGACAACTTCAACTTCTAAACCTAAATCTGTTAGTAATTCAGAAGTCTGCTCAGATGTCCAATCTGTTTTAATAAATTGTTTTAACCAGTTGTAAGATATTTTCATTGTAGTTCTTTAATTCTTTGTATGAGGTTACAAATATAAGGATTGCGCGTTGGAGTAGGAAAAAATTGAGTAGTTTTTTCTAGTTGTTTTTAATTGACCGAAAAATGCTGCTTACTAATTATTTAGCAATTTATCGACTAAAATTTTGCTAAATGATTATTATAAAAGTCTAAAAAAATCGAATGTGTAATTTTTGTGCTACAAGATGAATGAAAAGTGCTATTCTGTTTCTTTTTATGAAACTAAATTTGGAGTAAATCAAAAAAAGAATATTATGAGTACCGCAGTAAAAAGACCTGAATTTAAGGCAAAATACGATAACTATATTGGTGGAAAATTTACCGCACCAATTACAGGAGAATACTTTGATGTAGTTTCTCCTATTGATGGAAAAGTATTTACAAAAGCAGCGCATTCTGGAAAAGAAGATCTAGAATTGGCTGTAGATACTGCTTATGAAGCATTTAAGACTTGGGGAAAAACTTCTGTAACCGAAAGGAGTATTTTACTAAATAAGATTGCACAGAAAATTGAAGACAATTTAGAATATATTGCAGCAGTTGAAACGGTAGATAATGGAAAACCAATCCGTGAAACTCTTGCTGCTGATATTCCGTTGGCAATTGACCATTTTAGATATTTTGCAGGTGTAATTCGTGCAGAAGAAAGTGCTATTTCAGAACTAGATTCGCAAACGGTTTCTATTGCGTTAAGCGAACCTATTGGAGTTGTAGCGCAGATTATTCCGTGGAACTTTCCAATTTTAATGGCAGTCTGGAAAATTGCTCCAGCTCTTGCGGCTGGAAATACAATCGTCTTAAAACCAGCTGAAAGCACGCCGATTTCTATTATGGTTTTAATGGAATTAATTGGCGACATTCTTCCTCCTGGAGTTTTAAATATTGTAAACGGATTTGGAGCCGAATTAGGACGTCCGTTAGTAACCAATAAAAAAGTATCAAAAGCCGCATTTACAGGTTCTACTACTACAGGACGTTTGGTGATGCAGTATGCAACAGAAAATATTATTCCGGTAACTTTGGAATTAGGCGGAAAATCACCAAATATTTTCTTCCCTTCTGTAGCAGATCATGATGATGATTTCTTTGATAAAGCGGTAGAAGGCGCTGTATTGTTTGCTTTAAATCAAGGTGAAATTTGTACTTGTCCTTCCAGATTATTAATTCACGAAGATATTTACGACAAGTTTATTAAAAAAGTAATCGAAAGAACTGAAGCCATTATAGCCGGAAATCCGTTGGATAAATCGACTATGATTGGAGCTCAGACTTCGATTGTTCAGAAAGAAAAAATCATGTCCTATATCAAATTAGGAAAAGAAGAAGGAGCAGAATTATTGACTGGTGGTGACGAAAATAAATTGGGTGGAGATTTAGAAGGCGGTTATTACATTAAACCGACTTTGTTTAAAGGTCACAACAAAATGAGAATTTTCCAAGAAGAGATTTTCGGACCTGTTTTAGCCGTTACCACTTTCAAAACTACTGAAGAAGCTATTGAAATTGCCAATGATACCATGTACGGATTAGGTGCAGGAGTTTGGACACGTGATGCGCACGAAATTTATCAGGTTCCGAGAGCAATTCAGTCTGGTCGTGTTTGGATTAATCAATATCATTCTTATCCTGCTGGCGCTCCGTTTGGAGGTTACAAGCAATCTGGAATTGGTCGTGAAAACCATAAAATGATGCTAAGCCAATATCGCCAAACCAAAAACATGCTGATTTCTTACGATAAAAAGAAATTAGGATTCTTCTAAAGAGAATATAAACTTGAGGATAGAAAGCTCAATAAGTTTTCTATTCTCTTAAAACCATAGAATTATGCTTCCAAAAACAATGAAAGCTGCGGTCGTGAGAGAATTTGGTTCTCTTCTAAAAATTGAAGAAGTCGAAGTAAAACGCCCAGGTAGAAATGAAATTCTTGTAAAAGTAATTGCAAGCGGAGTGTGTCACACCGATTTACACGCTGTAGAAGGTGATTGGCCAGTTAAACCTAAAATGCCTTTAATTCCAGGACACGAAGCTGTTGGTTATGTTGCAGCAGTTGGGCCAGATGTAAAAAACGTAAAAGAAGGTGATGCTGTTGGTGTGCCTTGGCTATATAGCGCCTGCGGAGGCTGCGATCACTGCATTACAGGCTGGGAAACTTTATGCGAAAGCCAGCAGAATGGCGGTTATAGTGTAGATGGCGGATTTGCAGAATTTGTTATTGCAGATGCCAGATATGTTGGAATTTTGCCTTCTAATGTGAATTTTATCGAAATGGCTCCGATTTTATGCGCTGGTGTTACAGTTTATAAAGGATTGAAAGAAACTGAGGTGAAACCTGGCGAATGGGTAGCAATTTCAGGAATTGGAGGTTTAGGGCATGTTGCTGTGCAATATGCAAAAGCTATGGGAATGAATGTGGCGGCTATTGATATTGGAGACGATAAATTGGAACTGGCAAAAAAATTAGGCGCCGATTTGGTGGTCAATGCTAAAAATCAAAATCCTGGAGAATTCTTAAAGAAAGAAGTCGGTGGAATGCATGGGGCATTGGTTACCGCTGTTTCTCCAATTGCTTTCAAACAAGGGCTTGAAACATTGAGAAGAAAAGGTACAATGGCATTAAACGGACTTCCTCCAGGTAATTTTGATTTGTCAATTTTTGATACTGTTTTAAATAGAATTACCATAAGAGGCTCTATTGTCGGAACCAGAAAAGATATGAAAGAAGCGATTGAATTTGCCGTTGACGGTAAAGTCAAAGCTACTGTAACACCTACAAAATTGGAAGACATTAATAATGTTTTTGACAAAATGAAAAAAGGTGAAATAGAAGGTAGAGTTGTGCTTGACATAGCACAATCATAAATAGTTGGTTTATGTTGAAGCAGTAAATTCTTAATTGAATTTGCTGCTTTTTTTAATTTTGAAAGTGATGATTAGACGAATTGATGCTACAGAAAAAGCCATTGAACTGATTAAAGTTCTGAAAGAAAAACACGGTGACCTGATGTTTTATCAGGCAGGCGGATGCTGTGAAGGCACGCAACCACAGTGTTTTGAAAAAGGCGGTTATTATCAGCGAACAGGCGATGTTTGCATTGGTATAATTGAAGACACAGAATTTTGGGTAGACAAAGATTTATTCGAATACTGGAAACATGCGCATTTTACTCTAACTGTAATTGATGCATTTGGAGTAGGAGGCTTTTCATTAGAAACGCCATTAAAAAAGACATTTCAAATAGAATACCGCATTTTTACTCCAGAAGAAGAGAAAGATTTGGAACCTGTTTTTAGGATTGAATAAAGAGTTTTCAGTCTCAGTTTTCAGTCTACAATAAAAAAACTTAGAATCTTAGCATCTCAGAACCTTAGCATCTTAATTAATATAAAGTAACTGATACTGTTTTGGAGTAATTCCCTCGTATTTTTTAAACAATCTAATAAAATAATTGGCATCTTCAAAGCCAGCTAAATAACAGACTTCGTTAATTTGAAGAGTTGGATTCTTCAAAAGATTTTTAGCACATTTTATTTTCTCATTCAAAATATATTCAATCGGACTCATTCCAAGTTCGCGTTTAAAGAAACGATAGAAAGAAGCGGTGCTCATACAGGCTTTTTCACTAAGTGATTTTAAGCTCATATTTTCTTTCAGATTCTGTTTGATGTATTCTGTAACTTCTTTTATGGGATTATTTGCGTCTAGAAATTTTCCTTCGTCTATAGATTTTACCGTTTGCGTCTGAATAATTCTAATCAATAATTCTTTTAAAGTCAAATCTGCAAAAATATCTTTGGCTACAGAAGTGCTCATACATTCTTTTATGAGTTTATTAATTGTAGCTGCCATTTCTACATTATTGTAAAAGAAGTAGTTTTGATAATTTAATTGCCAGTACATATTAGTTCCTTCTTTCGGATATTGTTCATTTAAGAAGTTTAATATTTCTACAATTTTATCCTGATCAATTGCTAATGCTAGGCATTGTGTGGGATTGTTTTTTGAAGCTTCAGGAAAATCAATTTTCATTTCTACATTTGAAGGAACAATAACCGTTTCACCTGGAAGATAAACAAATTCAGGATCGTCAAAAAGATGCATGATTTTCTTGCCTCTCAACATACTAGTTACCACTAAATCATTAAATTTTAAAGGAACTTTTTGAGTTGATTCGTAGGTTTCAAATAAATTTAATTCACAATTATTAAGGTTGTAAATCGTTCTGTTTTCTACAAGAGTTTTTAATGATTTCTCTTGCGATAATTGAAGCGGATTAACTAAATATCGTTGACTGTTCATTAAATTTAAGTTTTTGGTGGAGACTTTAAATTTAATGAAAATATGTATACAGAATGAATATTTAAGCCTTTTTTATGACTTGTATAGGATCGTATAGAATAAAAAAGAGAGAATTTTTGGTCCTCTCTTTTTCTCCTAATTTATATAGTAATTAAAAATTATTCGGTGGTGCAAACTCCCGCATGAACAATTATCCAGAAACTTCCGTCTCCGCTGTAAGTCAAATTGTAACTATCTGTGGTAGTATTGTTTAAAGTATGCTGATTACCATATAGACCTGGTGCAGCAGTAGCAGGCCTATCATCAGACAAATAAACATGAGTTTCTGTAAATACTGTTCCGGGATGAGTAGCGATGATCGTTACTTTTACACTGCTGCCTTGAATTACAATTGTAACCGTTCCTGCTAAATAGCCATTATTAATATTGTTTTGTCCAGCACCTGCATATAAGTTGTAGTTATAAGTGCCGTCTGCAACATTATCATAATAAGTAGCCCATCCCCATTTGTCAGAAATTTCTAAGCCAATGAATGTGTTGTTTCCGAACATATAAGCTGTATCGCAGTTGATAACTGGTGGAGGAGTTTCGCAGTTTCGCAAGCAGTATTTAAAGTAAGTTGCCCAATTTTTTCCAGGGAATTTTATATCGCCTGCCCAGCCAGTTTCTGTTCTTACGACATTTCCGTTTACAATATTTTTCATGCTTGAATGAGCAGCAATAAATAAACATCTATTGTCATCTAGAATTATTGAAGAAAGGGGAATAGTAAAAGTATAACTTTGAATTAATGGATTAAAAGATTTGTTATATGGAAATTGTCCAGGAATTGGATTTCCATTTTTTATCGGTACATTGGCATATGGCCCTACAAACAAATGAAGTTCACTAAAATACCAATTTGTAAGCGCAGAATAGGTTACGTAGAGATTCGTAGCGTCATTTTCAACTAAAATTTTTCCAGCGTTAGTAAACTGGCCAGCCATAATGTTAATTGATATTGGATCGCATTCTGAATAAGTTCCTTTTGCAGTAGCAGAAGTTGAGCTATTCGATTGTTTAGCCTCAGTTTGAATGTCTGTACTTAGAGGCTCATTGGTACAATTGACAATCAGAAAAGCAAAAACCACAAGTGTAATAATTTTTTTCATCGTAATAAGGAGTTAAAAATTAGTAACAATTAAAGGGTAGCTTTAAATAAGGGGTTTTAAATTACTATTACAAATTTTATGACTTATTTATTAGATTTCAAAAAATACTCGTCAAACGAGTTTTTTTATCGCTTAAATACTTGTTTTTTTAGGTTTTTGTAAGTGTTTTGAATTTATATTAATTCTTCTACGTGTTTCTTGATATTTTCGGAGATTTTTCTCGTAGGAAGGTCATTTTCGTCATCTCCAAAAGGATCTTCAATTTCTTCAGCAATTAGCTCTAAACTCGCCAAAACATAGAAGATAAAAACGACAACAGGCGCAACTAAATATCCTAAACTAACAGAATATCCAAACGGGAGCGTCATCGTGTAAAAGAAGATAAATTTCTTTATAAAAGCGCTGTAAGAGTAGGGAATAGGCGTGTTTTTGATACGCTCGCAAGCTCCACAAATATCTGTAAAAGCAACTAATTCGTCATTTATAGTAATCAATTGTTCTCCAGTTATTTTTCCAGCTTCATACAAATCATTGATTTTGTGATACATAATTCTTTTCAGCTGATTTGGCTTGTGCTTATGATGGTCAATTTCCAAATCAACATCTTCAAAAAGTTGTTTGCTGGTGTCTTCATCTTTTAAATGCTGATGAAGAATATCAGCATACATGGGAATATATTTTCTGAAAAACTTTCTGTCATTTTCATCTTTTAAAATGGCTGAGAGTTTTATGGCAAAATTACGGCTGTTATTTACAAGTCCGCCCCAGAGTTTGCGGCCTTCCCACCATCTGTCATAAGCAGTATTGGTTCTAAAAACAAGTAAAAGCGAAATTACAAATCCTAACATTCCATGCATAATTGGAATGTTGTGGATATAATCGTTTTTGGTTACTTTAAAATAATGAAGTTCAAGATAACATATTATTGCAGCATATATTCCAATTGCAATCATAATCGTAAACAGTTTTCGAACAGTATCCGATTTATGAAAATGAAAAATAAATGTAAACCAATCTTTGGTATTGTATGTAATCATTGAAATGTGTTTTGAAACAAATTTAAATTAAAAATTACCTACTGAACGTAAAACGGAAGAAAATATTTTAGCACATTTAGAATAGACATAGACATTTATTCATGTGTTTAGGCAAAAGATAGTCTTTTAGAAATTCCAGATTTTTGGTAATTAAAAAAAATCTGCTGGGTCTCCTAAATCTGCGAGCTATTTTTTCTCACGCAGATTTAGGAGATCCAGCAGATAATATGTAGTTTTTTAATTAGGAAAGCTAAAAATTAATATTTCCTGCTAATTCTTTTAAGGCAATTTCAGATAATTTTGCTTCATATTGTGCATTGCTGTAACGAACTTTAGCATTCACATAATTCAGTTGAGCAGTTCTAAAATCAAGCGTTGTAATAGTTCCGATTTTGAATTTATCCAATGTGATTTCTAAATTCTGTCTAGCAATAGTTTCATTGTTTTCTTCTAGATCAATTAGTTCTAAGTTTGTTAAATACGTTTGAAAAGCAGTGCTTAATTGTGTACTCAAAATCGTGTTTTGCTGTTCGATGGCAATCTGTGAGTTTTCAATCTGTAATTTGGCTACCTTTTCATTACGATGCTGATTGAAACCGTCAAAGATGTTCATTGAGGCGTTAAAACCATAATTTAAACCTTTTGAAGATGTTTCGCTCGTAAAACCTAAACTGGATTGGCTTTCAGAGAAATTATAGCCTGTTGTTAAACGTAAAGTAGGATAGCGGTCAGCTTTTACTTGTTTCAATTGCAATTCGGCAATGCGTTTATTGATTATTTGCGTTTCTAAACCAGGGTTTTGTTTTTGCGCCAATTCCATTAAATCAGCCAAAACTAATTTATTGTCCACTTTTACCTCGTCTGTAACTTTGAAGTCAATTTTTGGGTCGCGAGCCAAGTATTGGTTCAATAAAATTTTAGCATTCGCATAAGATTCTTTTTGTCTTAATAAAGCCACTTGATCTGAATTTAAATCAACTTGTGCGTTTAAAACTTCTAGTTTTGAAGCTTTTCCAATGCTGAAACGATTTTTCGCCAAAGTTAAACGCTGATTAGAAATTACAATTGTAGTATCTAATGCGGCCAATTGCTGCTGCTGCTGTACCAAATCATAATAAGACGAATTTACCTGAGCTATTTTAAGCAAAATAGTTCTTTTAAGTTCAGCATCGCCCAATTTTTGAAGCTCTTTTAGCTGATCTAATTTGGCAAACATTTTCATTCCGTCAAAAACAGTCCATCCTAAACTAACTCCATAAGACAAACTGTTATTTTTTGCATTATTTAATGTAGTGGAAGTGCCATCCTGACGAACTTGGGTTGAATTGGTAAGACTATTATTGTCTGTAATATTTGCCGTTGCTGTTGGCAGCATTCCTGCATTTCCAATTGTTACGTTTGTTTCGTTTATTTTGGAATTGTTTTTAGCAATTTTAATTTCAAAATTATTTTCCAAAGCTATAGTCATAGCTTGTTCAATATTAAGAACTTCCTGTGCCTTTGCCTGAATGATACAAAGGAAGAGGATTAGTACTGTACAATATATTTTTTTGATATTCATATTTATTTTCTTTAACCAAAAATGATGTTCTGGTTTCTATTTAATGCTTTCTCTTTCGTATTCGTCAATATGGTCAAATTCTGGATAATGTTTTCTAGCTCTTGACCACATGTAATAAATTGCAGGAATTACAAAAAGCGTTAAAGCCAATGAAAAGATTGTTCCTCCCACAATTACAACTCCCATACCAATTCTGCTGGTTGACGCTGCACCAAGTGACAATGCGATAGGAAGCGCTCCTAAAGCGATGGCTAAACTGGTCATTAAAATTGGACGTAAACGTGCTTCAGAAGCCTCTAAAATAGCTTCTAATTTTGGCTTGCCTTGCTCTCGCAACTGATTAGCAAATTCTACAATCAAAATACCATTTTTGGTTACCAGACCAATAAGCATTACCGTACCAATCTGACTGAAAATATTCCATGTCTGGTTGAATAGCCATAGTGAAAATAAAGCTCCAGCAACAGCCATAGGAACCGTCAGGATGATGATAAACGGATCTATAAAACTTTCAAACTGTGCAGCAAGAATCAAGAAAATAAGCAACAATGCCAATCCGAAAGCAAAAGAAGTATTAGAGCTACTTTCTACGAAATCTCGCGATTCTCCAGCTAAATCGGTAGTAAAACTTTCATCCAAAACTTTGGCTTTAATTCGGTTCATTTCCTCGATACCTTCTCCCATACTTTTTCCTGGCGCTAAACCAGCTGAAACAGTTGCAGACATGTATCTATTATTGTGATATAATTGCGGCGGATTGCTTTGTTCATAAACTTTCACAACATTATCCATTTGAATTAATTGTCCGTTTTTGTTTTTCACAAAGATAGATGTCAAATCCAGAGGTTTAGATCTGTCTTTTTGGTCAAATTGGCCAATTACCTGATATTGTTTTCCGTTTTTAATAAAATAGCCAAAACGCTGTCCGCTTAAGGAAAGCTGTAAAGTCTGGGCAATATCAAGAATAGAGATTCCTAAACTTTCTGCCTTTGCTCGATCAATAGAAACGTTTATTTCAGGTTTGTTAAATTTCAAGTTGACATCCGTTGTCGAAAACACATCACTTTTGTTTACCTCATTCATAAAAAGAGGAATTTTTTCTCGAAGTTTATCAAAATTTGGAGCCTGAATTATGTATTGTATTGGCAATCCTCCACGTCTGTTAACTGCAATTGTAGGCTGCTGTATTACTGCGGTTTTAGCATCAGGATATTGTTTGGTCCATTTGGTTAATTTGTCGGCAATATCTTTTTGAGAAACAGTTCTTTCATCTGGTTCTTTTAACGAGAGCCTAATAAAACCTGTATTGGTGGCAGATGCTCCAAAACCAGGTGCTGTAATAACTAAGCTTACTTTCTTTTCAGGAATAGAATCGTCAACTAATTTTGAAATTTCCTGCATAAAACGGTCTGTATACTCGTATGATGAACCCTCAGGCATGGTCATACGCATTGTTACAGAACTTCTATCATCATAAGGTGCTGTTTCTTTTGGAAGAATGGTAAAGAATAAATAAATTAACCCGAAACAAGCAATTAGTATTGGGAAACTAATCCATTTTCTATCCATGAATTTAGTCAGCGCTTCAGCATAACTGCTATTCATTTTTTCGAAAAAAGGCTCAGTTTTAATATAAAATTTTGACTTTTTCTGTTCGCCGCCTTTCATTAAATAAGCATTCAACATTGGCGTTAATGTCAATGATACAAAGGCAGAAATTAATACTGCGGCACCAATTACAACTCCAAATTCCCTAAAAAGTCTTCCAACGAAACCTTCTAAGAAGATTACAGGTAAAAATACCGCTGCCAGTGTTACAGAAATCGAAATTACAGCATAAAAAATTTCGTTAGAACCTTTAATCGCTGCTTCAATTGGCGACATTCCTTCTTCGACTTTTTTGAAGATATTTTCGGTTACCACAATACCATCATCCACAACCAGACCTGTCGCCAAAACAATTGCTAATAAAGTTAATACGTTAATTGAGAATCCAAATAACCACATTATGAAGAATGTAGCAATTAACGAAACCGGAATATCAATTAAAGGTCTAAAAGCGATCGCCCAGTCTCTAAAGAAAAGATAAATAATGATGATTACCAATATCACTGAAATTCCTAATGTTTCAGCAACTTCAAGTACTGATTTCTTTACGAAAATAGTATTGTCAAGAGCAATATTTAATTTAATATCTTTTGGGAGATCTTTTTTTAAGGCCTCATATTTTTTATAAAATTCTTTCGATATATCTAGATAATTTGCTCCAGGCATTGGCACGATGGCCAAACCAATCATTGGCAGGCCAGACTGGCTTAATTTGGTTTCGATATTTTCTGGACCTAGCTCAGCACCTCCGACATCACTCAAACGAACAATTTTATCTCCGTCTGTTCTAATAATGATGTTATTGAATTCTTCTGCCTTAGAAAGATTTCCAATAGTTTTTACTGTAAGTTCGGTGTTGTTACCAGTCAGTTTTCCTGATGGAAGCTCAACATTTTGTGCATTCAAAGCTGTACGCACATCTGCTACTGTACAACCGTAAGCAGTAAGTTTTGCAGGATCAATCCATAAACGCATCGCGTAACGTTTTTGTCCCCAAATCTGTACTCCGCTGACTCCTGGAATGGTTTCTAAACGTTGAGAAATAACATTTTCTGCATAATCGCTTAATTCTAGAGAATTTCTTGAATCGCTCTGAACAGTCATCGAAATAATAGCATCACTATCCGCATCTGCTTTTGATACCACTGGCGGCGCATCGATATCCTGAGGAAGATTTCTAATGGCTTGTGAAACTTTGTCACGAACGTCGTTTGCCGCTTCTTCTAAATCTTTATCAAGATTAAATTCAATTGTGATATTGCTGCTTCCTTGGTTACTTGAGGACGTAATATTTCTAATTCCGTCAATTGCATTTACTGCTTTTTCAAGAGGTTCTGTAATTTGCGATTCAATAATGTCGGCATTGGCACCAGTATAATTGGTACGAATAGATACTTGCGCAGGGTCAATAGAAGGGAATTCTCGAACACCTAAAAAAGTATAACCAATAAAACCGAATAATATAATTAATAAATTCAGTACTATGGTTAAAACAGGTCTTCTTATACTTGTAGTTGATAAACTCATTTGTAATTTTAGATTTTAAAGTTCAGATTTTAGAATAATAAGTTTTAAAAACTCATAACTCATAATCCAAAACTCATAACTTTGAATTATTTTACTTTAACTTTAATTGGAGCTTCGTCTTTTAATGACATAACACCGCTTGTGATCAAAGTATCTCCAGGTTTTAATCCTGCTAAAATTAAAATTGAAGAATCTGTTCTTGTTGTTGCATCAACCATTACTTCTTTAGCTTGGCCATTATTAGCGATATATACTTTTTTACCGTCTTGAACAGGTACAATAGCTTGAGAAGGAACAACTATGGCATCTTTAATGATATTTAAAGGCAATTTGATATCTGCAAAAGTTCCAGGAAAAAGTTTTCCGTCAATATTGTCGGCAAGGGCGCGAATTTGAAGTGTGCGCGTTGCCACAGCTACTTCTGGTTCGATAGCATAAATTTTTGCATTGTAAGTTTTGTCAGAACCGGAAACCTTAAAATCGATTACAGATCCTGATCTTACTTCTGAAGCATATTTTTCTGGAATTGAAAAAGTGATTTTTAATTTGCTTGTATTCACCAGTTTGGCTACTAAAACAGTTGGAGTAATATAAGTTCCAGGTGAAATATTACGCAAACCTATTTTTCCTGAAAAAGGAGCTCTCACAGAAGTTTTAGAAATTTGAGCTCTTATTAATTGGCTTTGAGCTTGGGCAGAAGCAAGGTCGGCTTTTGCAACATCTGCCTCTTCTTGGCTGATTGCCTCTTTTTGCAACAGTAATTTGGCTCTTCTAGCGTTTTCAGCAGCCAAATCTTCTTTGGTTAAAGCTTGTCTTAATTGCGCTTTTAGTTCAATATCATTTACCTTAAGAAGAACTTGTCCTTTTGTAACATTGGCACCTTCGTTAAAAAATATTCCTTCAACAATTCCTGACACCTCACTATGAATTTCTACTTGTTCATTTGCTTCAATAGATCCTGATAATGCTAAATTATTGTCAAAAGTGGCAGTTTTTATTACGATTCCATTAACAGTTGTTGGAGATTTTTTGTCATTAAACTTTTTAGATTCATCGTTTTTGCCCTTATTAGATATAATTCTGTAGGTAATAAATCCTCCAATTGTAATAATTAAAAGGGTGTAAATGAGGTGTTTTACTTTCATAAAATTGAGGTGAATATAGATTTTAGGTTTTTGTCTTTTAGCAAGCTTACAAATTTAACTTTTTGATGTGAAATCGGAAGCCGTTAGCTTTTATTTAACATTTGTATGTACAAAGGTTTGCATTTAGACTGTATGTGAACAAAAAGGTTTAATTAAAAGTTAATTTTTTAGCGGAAATAAATAAAACTTTAGTAAAAGTATGTTTTGGTATATTCTCTAAAGGCAGGCTGTTTCTGCGATGCAAGAATTTTTACACAATTTGTCTGATTTTTTTTGCACTTTATCGATTTTATTTGTAACATTGATATGTTAAACAAAATGAAAAAGTTTAACATAAAAGCTAACGGTTGCGTTTCGTTTTTATGTTAAAATACGTATATAGAAGTTGTTTTTTTTGGTTTTTGATTATATATAATGAATAATTATATTAACAAGTGTTTATTCTTTGTTGTTGAATAATGTTAAAAAAAATAATTTATGAAGAAAAAATTACTTCTCGGTTTATGGTTTACATTTTTACTTCTTGCAATTGGTTATCTGTTTTGGCAGAATGAGTTTAAATACAGTCTTCCAACTCCCATACCAAAGAACTATCATGCAATAGCAATGGGATCTAAAGTAGAACTTGGTCCATGTTGTGCTTTTGATAATAAACCCATCTTCATACATTTTTTTAATCCCGAATGTCCCTGTTCGCGATTCAATGTACCACATGTAAAAAGTTTGATAAAAAAATACGGAGATCAGATCAATTTTAAAATCGTGGTGTTAAACAAAAAGAAGAGTTTTACCATAGATGAAATTCAAGAAAAATTTGATGCTAAAATTCCTGTTTATTTTGATGAATCGATTGCTAAAAATTGTGGCGTAATTTCGACACCTCAGGCAGTTTTGTTAGATCAGTCGCATAATTTGTATTACAGGGGCAATTACAATAAAACCAGATATTGCACCGATTTGCAGAGCAATTATGCTCAAATGGCGATAGATTCTCTTTTAAGCCGAAAAGACAATCCGTCTTTTAACGCTTTGGCTCTCAGAGCTTACGGATGTTCATTACCAAAATGTACTAAATAACTATTTTTCCAAAAACCCAAAAACTAAAACCTATGAAAACAAAAGCTAGCTTAAACGAACAAGATTATCTGCACAGTTTTATGTCTACAATGACACAAAAATCAGATACGATTATTAATTATGTACTTGCAGTATATTTTCTTCTGGGTATCGGACTGTCTTTTAAATACGATACTTTTGAAATTGGCGTTGGTGTTGGAACGCTAAATCTTTTGTTGTACTACTCGGCAAAATTTTTTATGAAAAACTCTAAATTTTACCAGTACGTTTTATCAGTTGTCTTAGCTATTTTTATGGCACAATACATCTATCAGATGCATGGCATGTTCGAAATGCATTTTACTGTATTTATAGCGAGTACAATCTTGATTATTTATCAGAACTGGAAACTTCAAATTCCGCTTACTTTACTTGTTGTTCTACATCATGCTGGATTAGCTTATCTTCAAAACTATATTTATAATGATGCCAACGGATTTCAGGTTTACTTTTCTCAGGTAAATTTTGATCTTGAAACCCTAATTATTCATACTATTTTGGCTGCTGTAGTATTTTTTATGAACGGCTATTGGGCATATTATTTTAAAGAACACAGTGAAAATCATATCTCAAAAATTTCAGATGAATATGAATTGGAAAACATGAAACTGGCTTCTGCAAAATACAGTTCAATGTCAGCTACAAAAGATTATAATGATTTTATTCATAGAACAACTTTAGATTTAAAACTGCCTGTAAATTCTGTTTTAAAACTAATTGATGTTTCAAAAGGGCATACAGATAACGACAAATTGCTTAGTTATCTTGAAATGATGAGAGAAAGTGCAAAGAAAATTGATGATTTAGTCAATGACATACATGTAAAATCTACAAACAGCAGAAATTAAAATTTTATCTTCCGATTAAAATTGGAATCAATTTTTCCCCAAAAATAAGATAATATTAATTTTTAAACCTGCTATATGTTTAAGCATGATTTGCCTACAGCAGTACCTACGCTGCACAATCTTAAAAAAATTATTGATGATTTTTTAAACGAAAGTATCACATTAAATTCAATTGAAAAAATTAGCGCTCAGTCTGAGTTTGAAATGGAAGTCAGAGAAATTTTCAAAGACTATCGAAATAATTCTAATGTGTACAATATTGATTTTCAGTATAAAAAGCTTATTCAGATCGTGAATGATATTCGTAATCTGAACCTTGCTGTCAATAATCAGATTCCAGAATGGCTGGAAAATGAGCTAGAAGCAGTTTTTCGTAAAATCAGGAATATTCTGCTTGTCTTGGAGATCGAGTCAAATTGAAGGTTTAAGGATTCATTTTATACGCTTATTGAATTGTAAATTAATTTAAATGTAAAATTTATGGATACCAGATTACACCGTCCTACACCTTCTGATAGAGAAGTGGACTGGAATAAAAATAAAGTACTGCTAAGTAAAACTGATAAAAAGGGAACCATTTTATACGCGAATGAAGACTTTATAGATGTTTCTGGTTATGATGAATTTGAACTTGTGGGTCAGCCGCATAACATAATTCGCCATCCAGATATGCCTAAGGTTATTTTTAAATTCTTGTGGGATAGCATTAAGTCTAGCGAAAATATCCATGTCATCATAAAGAACATGGCTAAAACAGGCCGTTATTACTGGGTTGTAACCGATTTTAAAATTGTAGCAGATACCGATGGTGAGATTGTAGGTTTCTTTTGTACACGAAAATCGGTTCCGAACGATATCATTGTAAAATTTATAGAGCCTTTGTACAAGAAACTTTTGCAGATTGAAGAAACCAGTGGTATGCACGCTTCAGAAGAGTATTTGGTAGGTTTTCTAGAAGAAAGAAAGAAAACTTACATGGAATATATCGATCATTTAATCGCAACAGGTAAAGACGATAAAAACAAAATAAGCAAAGGTTTGTTCAGCGGGCTTTTTGAAAAAAGAATGATGTAAAAAAGAAATAATCAACTATATACTTCATTGTTTCTAAAAAAAATATTCGACCCCAACTAAAATTTGTCCCCCAGCAAAACTAAATCACATGAATATTAGAATTCAATGAAGTATTTTTTTTAAAAGATGCTAAGTTTCTAAGATGTTAAGCTTTTTTAAAAGTGGAAAGGTTCAAAGGTTGATTATTAACCTTTGAACCTTTCTTTTTAAGGATCTTAGAATCTAGCTAATATAATTCCAAATATTCTTTTTCTTAGTTAACTCAATGAAGATATTTCTTAAAACAGCATGCTCAGGTTTTTGAAGAGCTGAATCTTCTCTTAAGATTTTCATGGCATAATTTCTTGCCAATGAAAGAATTTCCCTGTCTTTTACAATATCTGCAATTTGGAGGTGTAATACACCACTTTGCTGTGTACCCATCATGTCTCCTGGACCTCGGAGTTTTAAATCTACTTCGGCAATTTCAAAACCGTCATTGGTTTGTACCATGGTTTCCATTCTGGTTTTACTATCAGAACTTAATTTATGGCCAGTCATTAAGATGCAATAGCTTTGTTCTGCACCACGCCCCACGCGTCCGCGCAGCTGGTGCAATTGCGAAAGACCAAATCTTTCGGCACTTTCTATAATCATTACACTGGCATTTGGCACGTTTACACCAACTTCAATTACGGTTGTAGCAACCATGATATTGGTTTTTCCTTCAGAGAAACGCTTCATTTCTGCATCTTTATCTGCAGGTTTCATTTTTCCGTGAAGTATCGAAATAGAATATTGAGGCAATGGAAAATCACGAGAAATGCTTTCGTAACCATCCATCAAATCCTTATAATCCATTTTTTCAGATTCCTGAATCAGCGGATATACAATATAAATCTGTCTTCCTTTTGCAATTTCGTCTCGAAGAAATTTCCAAACTTTCAAGCGATTTGTGTCATAGCGATGTACAGTTTGAATCGGTTTCCTTCCTGGCGGTAATTCATCAATAACCGAAATATCCAAATCACCATATAAACTCATTGCCAATGTTCTCGGAATAGGAGTGGCGGTCATAACCAAAACGTGTGGCGGAATATCATTTTTCTTCCACAACTTCGATCTTTGCTCCACGCCAAAACGATGCTGTTCATCAATCACAGCCAAACCTAAATTCTGAAACTGCACTTTATCTTCCAGTAAAGCATGAGTTCCAATGAGAATTTTAAGTTCTCCGCTCTCCAATTCGTCATGGATAATTTTTCTTTCAGAAGTTTTTGTAGAACCCGTTAATATTCGAATATTAATATTTAATGTTTTGGCAAATTCCGACAAACCCAAAAAATGCTGATTGGCCAAGATTTCTGTCGGTGCCATCAAACAAGCCTGAAAACCATTGTCAATAGCCAAAAGCATGCTCATAAATGCTACAATCGTTTTTCCAGAACCTACGTCACCTTGAAGTAAACGATTCATTTGGGCGTTACTTCCCATATCGGTTCTGATTTCTTTGATTACTCTTTTTTGAGCATTCGTTAAATCAAAAGGAAGGTGATTTTTATAAAATTCATTAAAAAGTTCGCCCACTTTATCAAATGGATGCCCTTTTATTTTATGTTTTCGAATAAGATTTTTTGTAATTAACTGTAGCTGAATAAAGAATAATTCTTCAAATTTCAGTCTGAATTGCGCTTTCGCTAAAATCTCAGCGCTTTTCGGAAAATGAATATTGAATAATGCCGCACGTTTCGGAATCAGCTTTAATTCTTCGATCAAGAATGGAGGAAAAGTTTCGGTAAACAGCGCTTGTGTTTCCAAAAAAAGCTGTTCCATTAATTTATTAATCGTACGATTCGAAATGCCTTTGTTTGCTAAAGCTTCTGTCGAAGGATAAACAGGCTGCATAGCCGAGCGTAAACTTCTCTCGTGTTCGCTAAGCAATTCAATTTCAGGATGTGCCATGCTGAATTGACTTCCGTAAAGCGAACATTTTCCAAAAATTACTAAGGGTTCATTGATCTTTAAACTTTCGCGGATCCATTTATGACCTTGAAACCAATTTAAATCAATTTGTCCTGTGTCATCAACAAAACTAGCCACAAGGCGTTTTTTGTTTTTAGCAAATTCAACGGTTTTAATGTTGATTATTTTACCGATAATCTGAACTTCAGAACCCGTATTCTGCAATTCGTTAATCTTATAATAACGCGTTCTATCAATATATCGATTTGGAAAAAGATTAACTAAATCTCCATATTTATGAATGCCCAATTCCTTACGAAGAAGCTGACCACGACTGGGACCAACACCTTTTAAGTATTCAATTGGAGTTTCGAGAAGATTATTAGACATTCGAAGATTTAGATTTTTTTTGAAGCAAGATTAAAAGGGGCAAGAAGAAAGAAAAAGATAATGTTTGTCTTTTCTCTTTGTTCTATATTCTTTTCTCTTTTTAGAAAGCGAAGATAAATTTTAATTGGGAATTTTGAAAATGAATTATCGTTTTCAACTATTTGAATATTAACTTATCGTTAAATAGTTAAATGCAGACGCAACCATTTTAAGAAAGTAAAATCTTAATAATAATAGTTAACCATCAAAAACTTTAAAAATGAAAAAAATTGGACTTTTAATTGTAATGTTTGCTTCTTTAATTTCTTGCTCAAATGACGATTCAAACAATAAGGCAGATACAGCTATTACAGATTATTATGGAAAATGGGTGCAGTATAATGAACCTAAGAATGATCATCCTTCTTCAAATCAGTATTCTTATATTTTTAATAAGGATAATACATTTTCAAAAACCAGAGTATATGAAAATATCAATGTAACGCTGACAGGAACTTTTGAGATTATAACCAAAGATAATCTTACTCGTTTTGTATTAACTTATAAAGAGAAAAAGGACAATTCATTTATTTCGAGCTGTGGAGGTGGTTTGATAGAAAGTTTTACTCTGGACAAGTCGGCAAAATTAATAGATGATGCTCGTGCATGTGATGCCAGTTTCGTATTTACGAAATTAAATTAAAATTTAATATTACAACTTGTCAAACTCCGTTAGTTTCCTGACGGGGTTTTTTATTTAACGTCAGTATTGTTTTAATAAAAAAGATAATTACTAGATTTGTTCAAACATTCAAATTATAAGCCTCAAATTATGATTAAAGAAGAAAAAGTTCCTTTTGAAACAGTGGTATTTTCTGGCATTACATTCAAAGTAATTAACCGACATGAAGCGCATAATATCATTGGAGATCTTACCGATTTCAAGAATCAGAAAATCTACAATGTTTTTGAAGACACTTGGCGTTTTCCTGATTATGAAGAGAATCCCATATTTCTATTAGCTGAAGACGACGTAGAAATGGATTTATTTGAAATGGATTTCAGCACCGAAGAACATCCAGATATTTTTATTCTAGGCTTTATTTTTAAAGGAAATCTAACGGTTACCAAGCTTATCAGTTCTTATGATACCGATAATTCTCCGGCTTTAATCGTTTTAGGAAAAACTACAACAGTAAATATTAACTTATTTGGAAGTGTGCATTATTTGGGTGGTGGTCTGCAATGCGATACACTTGCTGGAGAATACAATCACGGAGAACTTTTTGTAAAAGGAGATCTTACGGCGTGGCTGGTTTATAGTGATGATATGCTATTTCATTTTGAGCGTTTTACAGATGTTCAGGCAATTATCAGTGCCAACAGACCTGACATTCTAATTTGCAGCAATGTTCAAGATACTGACGGATCTATCATAACTGTTGAAAATTATCTTCCTTCAACGCATAAATTATCTGATATTGTAGAAGATTCTTTTGTCGAAAATACAGATTATAACGAAGAAATATTAGGCAATAATTATTTAGATGTTTTTAAAGAAGGTCTTTCAATTTTAGATTACGACAAAAAGGACAAATATATGTATGCTGATTTCCGAAATCAGTTTATTAATATGGTCGAAGTTCTGTCTGAAACTGAAGAACAGAAAGAAAACGGAAAAATCGTTAGACATATCTCAGGAACAACTTATTTGTTTATTCCGTTTGATTATGAAGGAAAAAAATACAGCCAGATTTCTGAAGAAATTTCGAATGGTTTTGGCATCAGAATGCGCGCTTTATGGTGTCATGAAGACCAAGAAATTATGCTTATTTTGGAATATCTTGACGAAAACGGAGATCCAAAATACCAATGGATGAATGACGAAAATGCTCCAGGAATTGAACTTTTCTGTGTAAAAAATGCTGTCATGAGAACTTTTGAAATATTGACAGCTGAAGTTGTTGAGGATAACGACGAAGAAGATGAAACAGAATTTTCGGATTACAATAATAGATTTTCATTGGAAGAATATGCTTCTCAGTTTGGCAATTATAAACTACCAGAAGATTTAGTAAAGCTATTTGATTTTGAGCAGAAATATGGCGTAGAAACGTATTCAGAATGTTTTGGGCTTACCATAACTGATGATAAAACGGGTATAAAAACTTGGTCTGAAGAGGAAGAATTCTATAACAGCTTTATCGAATTTGCAGGCGCAAACGGTTCAGGAAGCTCTTATGCCTATTGGATTGTTGATAAAGATTTGAATAATTGCCCAATTGTTGTTTTTGGAGATGAAGGCGGAGTTCACATCGTAGCAGAAAACACTCAAAAACTGATTCAGCTTCTAACATTGGATACCGAAATTTCTGTTGATTTTGATAAAGCTTATTTTTATCAAGACGAAGAATATTACGAAGAAAGTGAAAATAAGGAGGAGTTTCGCGAATGGGTGAAAGAAGAGTTTAATTTGGATGCAATAGATTCTAACGAAGAAGCAGATGAAATTGTAGAAGAAGCACAGACAAAATATAAACAAAAGTTTAACGACTTTTTAGTAAAGTTTGGCATTGAAATTAGCGAGGAAGATGAATAGTGTTTTTTATCTTTGAAAAAAATTAAAAGAATGAAAACACATTTAGCACTTTTACGCGGAATCAACGTTTCTGGGCATAATATGATGAAAATGGAAGCTTTGAAAGCAATGTTGGAGAATCTTGGCTTTCAAAATGTACGAACGTATTTGCAATCTGGAAATGTTTTTGTGGATAGCGAAGAAGAAGCTTCAAAAGTTGGTTTTATGATTAAACAGGAAATCTTTAAAGTTTTCGGTCATGAAGTTCCTGTAGTGATGATTACCAAAGAAAACTTGGAATCGTGTTTTGCCAATAATCCGTTCTTAAAAGAAAAAGACATTGATATGAAAAAACTTTATGTTGCTTTTGTTTCAATGAATTTGAAAAAGGAAAGTATAAACGATTTAAAAATAAGCCAATTCAAGCCAGACGAAGCCAGCATTGATGAAAATAGAATATTTATTAAATATGCTGTTGGCGCTGGAAAAACTCGTTTTGACCAAAAATATATCGAGAAAAAACTAAATGTAACAGCAACAATTCGCAACTGGAATACGGTTACGAACTTGCTTAAAATGTATAATGAGTAATGAAAAAGTTTTTTTTTATGATGTTCCTTTTAGGACTAAGCTCAGTAACTCTGGCTCAAACCTCAAAAGCAACTTCAGAAGATTTTAATGAGTTTTTTAAGAAATTCAATGCAGATGCTAAATTTCAAGTTAGCAGAGTTATTTTTCCGCTAAAGTACAAAGCAAACAATGATGATTTTGAATTGACAGATTACACAATGGCTAAAGAAGGGTATAAAGTTCTTCATCTCAATAATAAAGGTGATGAAAAATATTTAAAACGCACATTGTTAGTAAAGAAAAATAAAGTCACTCTTGAACAGCGCGGACTCGATAACGGAATTTATATTGATTATATTTTTGAATTAAAAGATAATAAATGGTTCTTGAAAACTTTTGACGATCAATCGACTTAATGTCATTCTCGAATCCATTTTTGCATAGCTGGAAAAGGCATTTTTTGTTCTTTTTCAGCTTTTTCTTTTCCAAGACACATTCCCATCCATTCCAAAAGAGGCAAACCCATATAATTTTCTGAAGTAAAATTTGAAATAAACCATTCAGAACTACCTTTATAACCATTTGGATGGAATACGAATTCAGGTGAAAGCTTTAAATAGTTTAAAGCCGCATAAGACCATAAAATCGCCGCAATTTCGTCGCCTTGAGTTGGCCAATCTTTAGAGATTTCTACGGTTCCAACTAGTTTTCTCTCAGATGGAATCGTTACAGCAAGATGCCCGGCTTCATGCAGAATATCGCCAGGATATAATAATTTATTGTAATCAATATAAATGCAGTCAGGACCTAAATCCAATCCAGGCAAAAAAGTTTCTCCAAGCTCTTTTTCGACAATATCAATTCCAATTTCCCTCAAAAAGAATATTACTTTTTTTACTTCCTCATTTTCTTTTAAATCCATGTCAGTTTGTTTTTAAAATGTTTTTCTTGATGTAAATAGTATCTGCACTATGAAAAGCTCCTTTTTTCATTCCACCGCCAAAAGGCTGCATAAATTGAATGTTTTGAGGTTCGTAACCTTCTTTTTGTATAGGTTCATTTACAGACAAAGTAGGCGCTTCAAAACCAAAGAAAGTAAATTGGCGATAGCGTTTTTCTTTTAATGAAAAAGAACCGTTTGACTGAGTTAAAGTCTCGCCAACTTTACAATTTTCAATAGGCCGTTTCGTTTCTGCATCATAAATGTATCCCGTTATTTGAGGTCTCCTGCATCTGCTGACCAAACAGCTTTGAAGAGAAAAAGACACAAGGATTAGTAAAACTAATTTAAAGAAAAACTTCATTACCTTTTAATTAAATCACAATACCAGAATCCAAAATCAAAAGCTGTGTCATCATTAGTATCGCAAGCTGTATTGGATGAATCTTGTTTTGCTGGTTTTTCATATTTTCTATAAACAATCTCTCCAATTTCAAAATCAATAGGTTTAGAGAATATTGGTCCATCAAAAGTAAAAGTATGAAATTCACCATTTTCACCGCAGACATCAACATTTTCAGGCAAATCATTTATAAAATCTTGATTGATAATTCTGCCTACAAAACTTTTATCGAGATATTTTTCGTTTACACAAACCACAATTGTTTTGAAACCCAATGAAATAAATTCTTGAATTAGATTCTGTGTTGGTATTTTCCAAATCGGAAAAACACCTGTTAATCCGATTTTTGCCAATTGATTCTCGCGGTACTGACGCAAATCTTCCAAAAAAATATCTCCAAAAATAGAATGCGTTATGCCATTTTGCTTTAGTTCGGTTAACGTTTCAGTCATCACTTTTTCGTAAACTTCCATTGTCGGCATTTCGGGTACTTCTAGAATTTTTAACGGAATTCCGATGCTCTGCGCTTGTTCGTGCAGTAATTCAACACGGATTCCGTGCATCGAAATTCTTTGATATTGCTGGTTTACGCTTGTCAATAAACATTCGATTTTAAAATCAGTATTTTGGAGTGTTTTGTACAAAGCGAGAGCAGAATCTTTTCCGCTGCTCCAGTTAAATAAGGCTTTTTGAGGTTCAGACACGATTTGGCATTTTAATACTGTAAACATACAAATTTCATTCTATTTGTAAAGGAAACCTTTGTAACTTTGGGATTTCGCCTTCAAAATTGTTTCAATGAAATACATTTTTCTATTATTCACCACTTTTCTATTTGCTCAGCAAACTCAATACGTTGATTTTAAATCGGTTTCGGGGCAATTGTCTATAAACCCAAAAGATAAATTGATTTCTGGAACTGTCGATTTTCAATTTGAGGTATTGCAGGATACCGATACAATTTCGCTTGACGCTAAAAACATGTCATTTTCGAATGTAAAAGTCAATGAAAACGAAATTACGTTTGTTAATACCAATAAAGAATTAAAATTGGTTTTTCCGTTTAAAAAAGGGCAAAATCATTTGACATTCAATTACACAGCAAAACCAAAACAAGCTTTGTACTTTGTAGATATGGGCAATGACGAAGTGCAAATCTGGACACAAGGGCAGGGCAGATATACAAGCAATTGGTTTCCGAGTTTTGACGATGTAAATAAAAAATTGATTTTCAATTTAGGGATTTCTTTTGACAAAGAGTATCAGGTAGTTTCTAACGGAGTTTTAAAAGCAAAAACAGCAAATGGAAATCTGAATCATTGGCAGTTTGAAATGGAAAAACCAATGAGTTCGTATTTATTGATGCTGGCTATTGGGAAATTTGATAAAAAAGAATTTAAATCTAAGAGTAGAATTTCTTTAGAATATTATTACGAACCAAAAGATGCAGACCGTTTTGAGCCAACGTATCGTTATTCGAAACGCATTTTTGATTTCCTTGAAAAAGAAATCGGTGTAAAATACCCTTGGAAAATCAACAGACAAATTCCAGTTAGAGACTTTTTGTATGCAGGAATGGAAAATACCACTTCGACTCTTTTTGCGACCCGTTATGTCGTAGATTCAACTGGTTTTTGTGATCGAAATTATACCAATGTAGACGCTCATGAATTAGCGCATCATTGGTTTGGAGATCTTATTACCGCCGAAAGCAGTACGCATCATTGGCTTCAAGAAGGTTTTGCCACTTATTTTGCGTTGCTTGCTGAAAAAGACATTTATGGAGAAGATTATTTTTACTCTAAATTATACGACACAGCGCAACAAATAAAGTTTGCGTCTCGAACGGACACAATTCCTGTTTTAAATGCAAAAGCAAGTTCGCTTACGTTTTACGAAAAAGGCGCTTGGGCATTGTTTGTTCTGCACGAATCAATTGGCGATAAAGCATTTAAAAAAGCAATTAAAAGCTATCTGAATAAATATGCTTATCAAACTGTAAACACACAGAATTTCTTTGATGAAATTAAAAAAGTTTCCGATTTTGATCTAGAGAAGTTTCAGAAAACTTGGTTAGAATCGACAGTTTTTGATACGCCAATGGCAAATGCATTATTGAGCAAAAACAAAGCGATTCAAAAGCGGCTTGAAATCGATAAACTGAAAAAAACACCTATTGCAGAGAAAAAAGATATTTTGAAATCTACTTTAGAGTCTGATGTATATCAATCAGTAAAAGAAGCCGTTGTTGATCAATTGGAAAATGAGAAATACGAAGACAAAAAAGCTCTTCTGCTTTTGGCATTGCAGACTAATAACATCAGAGTCCGTCAAAATCTGGCAGGATCTCTAACTAAAATTCCTGAAGATTTTAGAGCAAATTATGAAACGCTTTTGGATGATAAATCATATCAAACACAAGAAATAGCACTTTATTGGCTGTGGCGAAACTTTCCAGATCATAGAACAGAATACTTGGATAAATCTAAAAGTTGGATTGGCTTCAACGATTATAATTTGAGGACTTTATGGCTTTCTCTTGCTTTGTCGACGCCAAATTACAGTAGCGATACCGATTCTCTAGCAAATGAACTGATTGCATTTTCATCAACAAAATATGAAGCGACAACTAGACAAAATGCTCTAGAAAAACTGATCGCTTTTAAAATTATTAACGATCACGTTTTGAGTAATTTAGTTGGCGCTACTACGCACCATATGTGGCAGTTTTCGAAATTTGGAAGAGATACGATAAGGCTCCTGTTAAAAAATCCTGAAATGCGTGCTTCTTTTAATAGAATTTTACCTAATTTGACACCCGATGAGCAATTCCAATTGAATCGTTTATTGAAAGAGTAAATTAGAGTGAAAAGAGGAAAGAAGCAAGAAGCAAGATTCACAGAAAAGGATTTAAAAATAATCTTGCTTCTTGCTTCTTTCCTCTTATTGAGTCCAAAAAAATATCCCAAAAATAAAACCTACATTACAATTTATGAGAGCATTGGTTATTTCAGGAGGTGGCAGTAAAGGCGCTTTTGCCGGTGGTGTTGCCCAGTATTTAATAGAAGAGAAAAAACATGAATACGATTTGTTTATAGGAACTTCTACAGGAAGTTTATTGATTCCGCATTTAGCTCTCGGTCATATAAAAAAAATTCATTCTGTTTATACCAATGTAACGATGTCAAGTATTTTTAATATTTGTCCGTTTGTAGTAAAGAATAAGGATGGCGTTGATATTGTGACCATTAATCACCTTAATGTATTGCGTCAGTTTTTTAAAGGGAAACGTACTTTTGGAGAAAGCAAAGGATTGAAAAAGTATATCCAAAATAATTTTTCACTTTCAGATTTTAATAAACTTAAAAAGCTTAAAACCGACGTTATTGTTACGGTGACCAATTTTACTAAAAACGAATCTGAGTATAAATCGGTGAAAGACTGTAGTTATGAAGAGTTTTGCGAATGGTCTTGGATATCGAGTAATTATGTTCCTTTTATGAGTTTGGTTGAAAAAAACAATTGCGAATATGGTGATGGCGGATTTTCAAGCTTAGTTCCAATTCGTGAAGCAATTAACAGAGGAGCAACAGAAATTGATGTAATCGTACTTGAGACAGAGGTAAATACAACAAAAACAGTAATTGGTAAAAATCCATTTTCATTAATGATCGATTTGTTCCGAATTGCTTTAGATCAGGTAGAAAAACACGACATTGCTATAGGAAAACTTATGGCAAACAATAAGAATGTGAAATTGAACTTATATTACACTCCAATAAAATTAACCGATAATGCCTTGATTTTTAATAAAGAGGTAATGAAAGAATGGTGGGAGCAAGGTTATGAATATGCTCAGAATAAGTCTGAGGTTATGAGTGATAATAAAATATTGATTTAGATGAAGATGAATTTATAATTCATCTTCATTAACTTCATTACCATTTTTATCAAAAATCTTTGAATTATCTAAAACTTTCCTATATTCTAAATGCTCATCATGATTTGCGCGCCAATCAATATTGTTATTAGTGTTCCCACGATGTTCCCACATCGTTATTAATCCTAATACTTCTTCTAAATTATCAGCAACAAATTCATTTCCATCTTTTTCGGCAATAAATTCATATGTTGCGTCTTCTATTATATCTTCAATGAAATAAATTTTTGAAGATATAGAATACCCTTTAGATCTAATAACCTGAAAACATGGAATTGCAGTATTGCTAGAAATGCCAATTCTTGTCATAATAAGTGATAAATTACAAAGTTTTAATATAAAATCTAAAGTCTAAAATCTAAAGTCTAAAATCTAAAGTCTAAAGTCTAAAATCTAAAGTCTAAAATCTGAATTCTAAAATATTATTAATACCAAAGTTCTGCAACTTCAGATTTAATAAAACTTAAAGCAGCGTTACTTGGCGATTGTTTTTCCAATAAATCATTTAAGATTACTTCGCGGAGTTTATCGGCATTGTCCACTTTATCGCTCATAGCAGCTTTACGAATCATTTGGATTGTAGCATTTTTTGCGGTTGTAATGATTGTCCAACATTCTTCGGACATATATATTTGCTGAGTTAAATTATGTTCGAATTCCTGCTCAATTAGGTCAATTAAGTAATTTTCGTAATCATTTTTGTTTTGCGAAATAGGAGCAATTCTAATTAACAATTTTGTCAAATTAATACGTTCTAAAAATAAAGTCATACGTTCGTATGCTTGCAAACGCACAGGAAGAGACTCTTTGTGAGCTTGTTTGTTTAATAAAAAAGCACGTTTTCTGTCATTGTTTTTAATGTGTAATTCAAAGAAACGATACGCTACAACTCCTGTAACTAAGGCTGGTAAAGTATAACTCGCAAGTTCTATTATTTTGTTGAAATCCATTGGAATAATTTTTAAGCAAAAATATACTTTTTGATCAAAAATCAACTTTAAATTTATGGCAATAAACAAAAAGGAAGATGTATTTTTGCAACTTGTTTTTTACTGAGACCGAAATATCTTTTTAATGGATTCATATATAATACTTTTTCTTTGTTTGGCAGCTTTTGCGGCTGGTTTTATTGATGCAATTGTCGGCGGTGGCGGATTAATCCAAACACCAATGGGACTAATTTTATTGCCAAATCTTCCAGTTTCGACCGTAGTCGGTACATTAAAAATTCCAGCTTTTAGCGGAACTGCTTTTGCTGCTTTTCAATATTTGAAGAAAGTTGTTATTCAATGGAAATTGTTAATTATAATGATGTGTCTGGCTGTTCTTTCGGCTTTTTTAGGATCAACTGTTTTAACGCTTGTTAGTAATGATTTTATGAAACCGCTTTTATTGGTTGTTTTGTCATTACTATTCATTTATACTTATGCCAAGAAAAATTTCGGACAACATGTTGCTAAAGATCATTCTGCGACGACGCAGATAATGTACGCTGTTGTTATTAGTATGATTGTCGGATTTTATGATGGATTTATTGGTCCAGGAACAGGAAGTTTTTTTGTTGTGGCTTTTATTGCACTTCTAGGTTTCGATTTTCTTCACGCTTCCGCGAATGCTAAAATGGTAAATCTGGCAACCAATTTCGGTTCGATTTGTTTATTTATGATAAAAGGAAAGATCATTTGGGCAATCGCAATTCCAATGGCAATCAGCAACGGACTTGGCGGATGGCTCGGAGCAAAACTAGCGATCAATAAAGGCAACGGATTTATTAGAATTTTCTTTTTGATTGTGGTTGTTGGAACATTGATTCGATTTGCTTACGATGTGTTTTTTAAATGAGTTACTAAGATTCTAAGATGCTAAGTTGCTGAGTTTTCTCTCTTTTGTCTAAACAAAAACTTAGCATCTTAGAACCTCAGTATCTTAGTAGCTATTTAAAGTATTAATTCTTATTTTTGCCTAAAAGGAGAAAATTACATGCAGAAATATATTGACCAGCTCAACGAAGCGCAGAGAGCGCCTGTTCTAAAGAAAGACGGGCCAATGATTATTATTGCTGGTGCAGGTTCGGGAAAAACCCGTGTTTTAACAATTAGAATTGCTTATTTGATGCATCAGGGAATTGATGCATTCAATATTCTGTCGCTTACTTTTACCAACAAGGCGGCAAGAGAAATGAAGCATAGAATTGCAGATATTGTGGGAGCATCTGAGGCAAAAAATCTTTGGATGGGAACGTTTCACTCAATATTTGCGCGTATTCTTCGTGCGGAATCTGAACTTTTAGGATATCCTTCTAATTTTACCATTTACGATTCTCAGGATTCGGCGCGATTGATTTCTTCGATTATCAAAGAAATGCAGTTGGATCGTGATATTTATAAACCAAAACAGGTTTTAGGACGTATATCAAGTTATAAGAACAGTTTGATTACAGTAAAAGCGTATTTCAACAATCCAGAATTAATGGAGGCTGATGCGATGTCTAAAAAACCTCGATTGGGAGAAATTTATCAGCAATATGTGGAGCGCTGTTTCAAAGCCGGCGCAATGGATTTTGATGATTTGTTATTGAAAACTAATGAATTACTGACTCGTTTCCCTGAGGTTCTAGCAAAATATCAAAATCGTTTCCGCTATATTCTGGTTGATGAGTACCAAGATACAAATCACTCTCAGTATTTGATTGTAAGAGCTTTGTCTGATAAGTTTCAGAATATTTGTGTGGTTGGAGATGATGCACAGAGTATTTATGCTTTCCGTGGTGCGAATATCAATAATATCCTAAACTTCCAGAAAGATTACGAAGGTGTTGTGATGTTTCGTCTGGAGCAAAATTACCGTTCAACAAGAAATATTGTGGAAGCTGCCAATACGGTTATGGATCACAACAAAACGAAACTAGATAAAGTGGTTTGGACAGCTAATGAATTTGGACCAAAAATTAAGGTTCATAGAAGTTTGACCGATGCTGAAGAGGGGCGTTTTGTTGCCAGTACGATTTTTGAACATAAAATGCAAAACCAACTTCATAACGGATCTTTTGCCATATTGTATCGTACTAATGCACAATCGCGTGCGATGGAGGACGCGTTGAGAAAGCGTGATATTCCATATAGAATTTATGGAGGATTATCTTTCTATCAGCGTAAAGAGATTAAAGACGTTTTATGTTATTTGCGTTTGGTTCTAAATCCGAAAGACGAAGAGGCTTTGATTCGTGTTATTAATTATCCAGCTCGTGGAATTGGAGATACCACTATTGAAAAATTGACTATTGCGGCTAATCATTACAAACGTTCGATTTGGGAAGTGATGGTGAATATTGATAAAATCGATTTGAAGCTGAATGCCGGTACGAAGAATAAACTGAAGGATTTTGTAACGATGATTCAGAGTTTTCAGGTTATTGATCAGAATCAGGATGCTTTTTATTTGACAGATCACGTTGCTAAAAAAACAGGATTAGTTCAGGAACTGAAGAAAGATGCTACTCCTGAAGGAATGGCTAAAATTCAGAATATTGAAGAACTTTTAAACGGTATTAAGGATTTTACTGAAGGTCAACGAGAAATTGACGGTGCAAGAGGAGCACTTTCTGAATTTATGGAAGACGTAGCTCTAGCAACAGATTTGGATAAAGATACGAACGATGAAGACCGAGTGGCTTTGATGACGATTCACTTAGCAAAAGGATTAGAGTTTCCACACGTTTTTGTAGTGGGAATGGAAGAAGATTTGTTTCCGAGTGCCATGAGTATGAGTACTAGAAGCGAATTGGAAGAAGAACGTCGTTTATTTTATGTAGCCTTAACAAGAGCTGAGCACCAAGCATATTTAACTTATGCGCAATCTCGTTACCGCTGGGGAAAACTTACAGATAGTGAACCATCACGTTTTATTGAAGAGATAGATGGGCAGTATTTGGAATATTTAACGCCAGCAGAAACTAGTTATCGCTATAAATCACCAATTGATGGTGACATTTTTGGAGATGTTGATAAATCAAAATTAAGGCTAAGCAAGCCAGTTGGCGGAACTCCTCCAAAACATGTTACAGACAATAGTCCGAAACCAGATTTGAATATTAGAAAACTTAAACCGGTTTCTGGAAATGCGCCAAGTAATGGCAATTCGAATTTATTTGACAGCAAACTGACTGTTGGAAATGTTGTAATGCACGAGCGTTTTGGAAAAGGTGAAGTGATCAATCTTGAAGGCGTAGGAGCAGACAGAAAAGCAGAAATTAAATTTGAAGTAGGCGGAATTAAGAAATTGTTGTTAAGATTTGCTAAATTAGATGTCGTAGGATAAAATTATTGTTTCACGTTTCGGGTTTCAGGTTGTGTAAGGTAATTTGAAAGTTGGAACATGAAACAAAATAAACTAAAAAATTATGGCAGAATTTATAAAAATATACCCAGACAAACCTAGTGAAGCTGCAATTGCCAAAGTTGTAAAAGTGCTTCAGAATGGTGGTTTGGTAATTTATCCAACTGATACTGTTTATGGTTTAGGTTGTGATATTACCAATTCGCGTGCGTTGGAAAAAATTGCTAGAATAAAGGGAGTGAAATTAGAGAAAGCCAATTTTTCTTTTATTTGCCATGATTTGAGTAATTTATCCGATTATGTGCGTCAGATTAATACATCTACTTTTAAAATCTTAAAAAGAGCACTTCCTGGGCCTTATACTTTTATTTTGCCTGGAAACAATAGCTTGCCAAAAGAGTTTAAAAAGAAAACGACAGTTGGTATTCGTGTTCCTGATAATAATATCATATTAGAAATTGTTCGCCAGTTAGGAAATCCTGTTGTTTCAACCTCTATTCGTGATGAAGATGATGTAATCGAATATACTACGGATCCAGAATTGATTTTTGAAAAATGGCAGCATCTGGTTGATATGGTAATCGATGGTGGTTACGGAGATAATGTGGGATCAACTATTATTGATCTTTCTGAACATGAGCCGGTTATAGTAAGAGAAGGTAAGGGAGATATTGATATTTTGTAAAAAAATACACTAAAAGTATAATAGTAAAAAAATAATGAGTAACTTTATTATGTTAAAATTTAGTTAGTTACTTAATAATAATGCTATTCTTAATTGTATTTAATTGGTTATTAAAAAAAGATTAAGAATACATAAAAGCAGGTCAATAGACCTGCTTTTTCTGTTTTTATAGTATGTGAAACAAGAACTATTTTGCTTGTTTTTTCATTTCTTTTTCAATCATATCATAGAATTGATCGATTTTTGGCATAACTACGATACGAGTTCTTCTGTTACGCGCTTTGTTCTCAGCAGAATCATTAGCAACTAATGGTACGTAAGAACTTCTACCAGCAGCAATTAATTTAGCTGGGTTAACACCAAGATCGTTTGTTAAAACACGAACGATAGAAGTAGAACGTTTAACACTTAAATCCCAGTTGTCTAAGATAATTCCGTTGCTTTTGTAAGGAACATCATCTGTGTGACCTTCAACCATACACTCGAAATCAGGTTTGTCATTTACAACTTTAGCAACTTTAGCTAATACAGATTTAGCTTTGTCACTTACGTCGTAGCTTCCGCTTTTGAATAATAATTTATCAGCGATAGAGATAAATACAACTCCTTTTTCAACATTGATTTCGATGTCTGGATCGTTGATACCTACAGCGCCTTTCAAGCTTGTAACTAATGCTAAAGTAACACTGTCTTTTTTAGTTAAAGCGTCTTGAAGTCTAGCAATTTTTAAATCTTTTTCTTTTAAACTTTCAAGAGATTTTTCAAGGTTTTCAGCACCTTTAGTAGTTAAGATAGTTAAATCTTTAGAACTATTGATCAGATCTTGATTATGTTGTTTGTAGCTCTCTGCTGTTGCAGCCAATCCAGCTTTTTCTTCTAAGCACGTGTTTAATTTTACAGTACATGAGTTTAACAAATCTTGAGTCTCTTTGTTTTTAGCTTCCAACTCAGCATATTTCTTTTTAGAAACACATGATGTCAGTGCCATTAATACTGATAGTGCGATAACTATTTTTCTCATAAATTTAATTTTAATTAGACTTGATTACAAATTTAGTTTTTAATATTTTGAATACTGTTAAAGATTTCTTTAAATAAGGTCAATTTCTTGATATAGTAAAGGAAAACGATGCTTTTTACCATATAGTATTGCTGAATCTGAAAATCTTTTCGTTTTTTGAGATATTTTAAAGATAAGCAATAAAATGAAAAATGTGCCTTTAAAATGGCAAAAGTATGCCCGATTTTACCCTGCGTAAGAAAACGGATACCTGCAATTCCATCCAAAATCATACGGAAGAAAATTACCCAAAACAATCCTCTTTTGGGCAGATTTTTGACCATCATTAATAATGAGTTTCTAAAATTTAAATACGTTTTCTTCGGATTTCCTTGCTGTAATGTTGCGCCGCCAACATGGTAAACAACAGATTGAAAATTATACTTTATAATATGTCCTTCGTTAGCAGCTCTCCAGCATAGATCAATTTCCTCTTGATGCGCAAAGAAGCTTTCGTCAAATCCGCCTAATTCGTGATAAACATTTTTTCTTATAAAGAAACAAGCGCCCGAAGCCCAGAACAATTCAATGTTGTCATTATATTGTCCGTTATCTTTTTCAACTGTCTCAAATATTCTTCCTCTGCAAAAAGGAAAACCATATTTATCAATAAAACCTCCGGCAGCTCCTGCGTATTCAAAATACTCTTTATTCTTAAAATCAAGAATTTTAGGCTGAATTATGGCTGTTTGTTTTTCTTTTTCGAAAGTATCGAGAATAGGTTGAAGCCAATTTTCTGTAACTTCAATATCTGAATTTACCAATGCATATATTTCTGCATCAATATGTTCTAGAGAATCATTATAGCCTTTTGCAAAACCATGATTGCCTGAGTTTTTTACAATTTTTACTGTAGGGAAATTTTCTGTAACGAATGCAACAGAATTATCCGTAGAATCATTGTCAGCAACGTAAATTGCTGCGCCTTCTGAAAACTGAATAACAGATGGTAAAAACTGCTCCAGCAATTTTACTCCGTTCCAATTTAAAATTACAACTGCTATTTTATCCAAAAGTACTTAATTATTTATTCTTTATAAATGGTTTTCTTTATAGTCAGGCAGGCTTCTCAAAAACTCATATTTTTCGTTTTCAAAATCCATTTGACAATAAAAATGGTTTAGTCCGTTTGTCACATTCAAAAACCGTGCCTGCATTGTCATATTGTAACGAGCAATTTGATCAAAAGTTGCCTGAGATATTTTAACTTCTGGTGCTTTACATTCTACTAATATATGTATAGAACCGTCTGGATTAAATACGACGACATCGTATCGTTTTCGTAATCCGTTGACAGTTAAAACTTTCTCTACGTTAATAAGCGATTTGGGATATTTTTTTTCATGCATCAGAAAATGAACAACGTGTTGGCGAACCCATTCTTCTGGCGTAAGAATTATAAATTTTTTCCTGATTTCATCAAAAATAGACACTTTATTTTCGCTATTTTTGAATCGGAAACTGTAAGCAGGGAAATTAAGTTTAAGCATAAAGCAAAAATATAAAATAGTTTCAGGTTTCAAGTTTAAAGTTTCAAGTTTTGGAACGAGAACTTGAAACTTTAAACTTGAAACAAAAAGATTGAATGGACGAAGTAGTAAAAATTGTTAACGATATAAAAGCCGGAAATATTAAACCGATTTATTTCTTAATGGGTGAAGAACCTTATTATATTGATAAATTATCGGAATATATTGAAGAGAATGTTTTAGCTGAAGAAGAAAAAGGTTTTAATCAGACAGTTTTATATGGAAGAGATGTATCGGTTGATGATATTGTTTCAACGGCCAAGCGCTATCCTATGATGGCTGAACGTCAGGTTGTTATAGTGAAAGAAGCTCAAGATTTATCCAGAACAATTGACAAAATCGAATCCTATGTTGAAAATCCGATGCAGACTACTGTTTTGGTTTTTTGCTATAAATATAAAACGCTGGATAAACGTAAAAAAGTCACTAAACTGTTAGGACAGAAAGGTGTTGTCTTTGAAAGCAAAAAATTATACGAAAATCAGGTTGGAGATTGGATTAAACGTGTTTTGGCTGGAAAAAAATATACTATTGATCCAAAAGCCAATGCTATGTTGGTGGAATTTTTAGGAACAGATTTAAGTAAAATCAATAATGAACTAGAAAAACTGCAGATTATTTTACCTCAAGGAACAATGATTACAGCAGAACATATTGAGGAAAATATTGGTTTTAGTAAAGATTATAATGTGTTTGAACTTAGAAAAGCTATTGGAGAACGCAACCAATTGAAAGCGTATAAAATTGCAGAAAATTTTGCTCACAATCCAAAAGAATATCCTTTGGTTATGACTACAGGTTTGGTATTCGGTTTTTTTGTACAGCTTTTAAAATATCACGGTTTAAAGGATAAAAACCCAAAAAATGTCGCTTCAGTACTTGGTGTAAATCCATTCTTTTTAAAAGAGTACGATTTGGCAGTAAAAAATTATCCAATGCGAAAAGTAAGTCAGATTGTTGGTGCTTTACGAGATATTGATGTGAAGAGTAAAGGTATGGGAGCGAACGCTTTACCGCAATCAGATTTGTTAAAAGAAATGCTGTATAAAATTTTTAATTAAGCCATTAAAATTCACGATATTTGCCTTTCTAAAAATCTTGCATTAAAATATTTATAAAACTATGGGAATGAATAAAAATACCATTTTAGGATGGGCTACTTTAATAATGGTGCTTATGGGATTGTTGCTTATAGGTCTTGGAATCTTTAGGTACAGTGATGTTTCAGGCTGGGGATTTGGTGCTGTTGGAGTTGGTTTTTTTGCAAATGCCTGGGTATTCAATGCTTTGAAAGGCAGGGTTTAAGTTTTTAGTTTTTAGTTTTTAGTTTGTAGTTTGTTGTTATGGCAAAAATAAATAAGTTTGAAGATTTAGAGATTTGGCAAAAGGCCAGAGAATTATGCCAATATGTTGAATTATTAATTCAAACAACAATTTTAAAAACAAATTATTCACTCAAAGATCAAATCGATCGAAGTTCAGGATCGATAATGGATAATATTGCAGAAGGTTTTGAAAGAAATGGGAATAGAGAATTTTTACAATTTTTAAGTATTGCAAAGGGTTCAGCAGGAGAAGTAAAATCACAATCTTACAGAGCTTTTGATAAAAAATTGATTTCAGAAGAGCAACATTTGAAATTAAATGAAATGGCTGAAATAGAAAAAAATAAGATAGGAGCAATGATGAATTATTTAAGGAATTGTGAGTTCAAGGGACTTAAATTCAAGTGATTCAACAATAAACAATAAATAATAAACAAAAAATAATAACATAATATGTCAGACGATAAGAAAGTAATTTTCTCAATGCAGAAATTGAGTAAAACCTATCAAGGAGCAGACAAACCAGTTCTTAAAAATATTTATTTGAGTTTCTTTTACGGAGCAAAAATTGGTATTTTAGGTCTTAACGGTTCTGGAAAATCTTCACTTTTAAAAATTATTGCTGGAGTTGATAAAAACTATCAGGGAGATGTTGTTTTTCAGCCAGGTTATAGTGTAGGATATTTAGAACAAGAACCAATTCTTGATGATTCTAAAACTGTTATCGAAATTGTGCGTGAAGGTGCGGCGGAAACTATGGCCGTTTTAGAGGAATACAATAAAATTAATGATTTATTTGGTCTTGAAGAAAATTACTCAGATCCAGATAAAATGGATAAATTGATGGATCGTCAAGCGGCATTACAAGACAAAATTGATGCTCTTGGTGCTTGGGAAATCGATACAAAATTAGAAATCGCAATGGATGCATTGCGTACGCCAGAAGGTGATACGCCAATTAAAAACCTTTCTGGAGGTGAGCGTCGTCGTGTAGCTTTATGTCGTTTGTTATTGCAGCAGCCAGATGTATTGTTATTAGATGAGCCTACCAACCACCTTGATGCTGAATCAGTTTTATGGTTAGAGCAGCACTTAGCACAATATTCGGGAACTGTAATTGCTGTAACGCACGACCGTTATTTCCTTGATAATGTGGCTGGTTGGATTCTTGAATTGGATAGAGGAGAAGGTATTCCATGGAAAGGAAACTATTCTTCTTGGTTGGATCAAAAATCAAACCGTTTGGCTCAAGAAGAAAAAGTGGCTTCTAAACGTAGAAAAACTTTAGAGCGTGAGTTGGAGTGGGTCCGTCAAGGTGCAAAAGGTCGTCAGACTAAACAAAAAGCGCGTTTACAGAACTACGACAAATTATTGAATGAAGATCAAAAACAATTGGATGAGAAATTAGAAATCTACATTCCAAATGGTCCTCGTTTAGGAACAAATGTTATTGAAGCTAAAAATGTTGCCAAAGCTTTTGGTGATAAATTATTATATGATAATTTGAATTTTACTTTACCACAAGCTGGTATTGTTGGAATTATCGGACCAAATGGTGCTGGTAAATCGACTATTTTTAAAATGATTATGGGCGAACAAGCTACAGATAGCGGTGAATTTACAGTTGGCGAAACAGTAAAAATTGCTTACGTAGATCAGTCTCACGCTAACATTGATCCGAACAAATCGATTTGGGAAAATTTTGCCGATGGTCAGGAGTTGATTATGATGGGAGGAAAGCAAGTTAACTCAAGAGCTTACTTATCTCGTTTCAATTTTGGTGGTGGCGAGCAAAACAAAAAAGTATCAATGCTTTCTGGTGGGGAACGTAACCGTTTACACTTAGCTATGACTCTGAAAGAAGAAGGAAACGTACTTTTGCTGGATGAGCCTACAAACGACCTTGACGTAAATACACTTCGTGCTCTTGAAGAAGGTTTGGAGAATTTTGCTGGTTGTGCTGTGATTATTTCTCATGACAGGTGGTTTTTAGATAGAATTTGTACACACATTCTAGCTTTTGAAGGAGATTCTGAAGTTTATTTCTTTGAAGGAAGTTTTACAGAATACGAAGAAAACAAAAAGAAACGTCTTGGTAATGATATAACTCCAAAACGTATTAAATACAGAAAATTGATCAGATAAAAAGATCTGGAAATTTCAAATATAAAAAATCCCAAATTCCAAATTTATCGGAGTTTGGGATTTTTTATTTTACCATCTAGTTTGTCATTTCGACGAAGGAGAAATCTTCTCGAGAAGCTCCACAAAGATTGGATTTTCGTTACAGAGTTACTTGCGAAGATTTCTCCTTCGTCGAAATGACAATATTGCGGAGATTGAAGTTTTACTGTTGGAATTTGAAATTTAAAAAATTGGAATTTTTTAAAGAAATTTAGCTTTTAACTCTGGAGTAGGAATCATGCAACTTTCTTTTTTGCCATACCAATTGTATCTGTTTTTGGCAACGTAATTGTAAATTCTGTCACTTATAAAAATTGGAACGATTCTAAAAATTGGAATTAATTTCCAAAGTCCGCCAAAATTTTTAGCTATTTCAATAACCGCAGAAGATTTGTAGAAATAAGCTGTTCCAGGATCATACAAAATAATGCTATCCATTTTTGAAAAACTGATTCCCAGATGTTTACAAATGGAAATACCTAAGTCAGATTGTAATGCGACAAATCTAAAAATGTCTTTTCGGTCATGTTTTATAATAAATTGTACCGCGGAACTGCAGAGATTACAAACTCCGTCAAAAAGAACTATTTTTTTATTTATGGGAAGGCTTTCCATTATACGACTTTAAAAGTAAAACTTTAAAAAAGTTATCTAATATTAGTAAATTGGTTTTGTCTATTGAGTTTTGTTTTTGTATAAATTTATCAAATCAAAAACGGCATTCATAAATTGTTTTAAATGAATTTTTAAAAAATGTTGATCTACTTTTTCGTAATTTTTAAAACAATTGCTTAAATCGCTTTATTTTAATTTTGGCGTTTTTTGATCAATTTTTTATACTGAAAACTGTCACTGCGACTGAAAACTTTATTTCTTAACAGCCTCTACCAATTCCAATTCATCCAAACTTACTTTCGAAGTAAAAATTCCATAATTTACAGTTGCCTTATTTTTTTCTATAGAATCGATACTTCCAACAGATCTTCCGTCAAGCATTCTTACTCGATCGCCAACTTTTAAAATAGGTTTTGGTTTTTCTACAACTGGTTTAAGTTTTTTCTCTTTTTTCTCTTTTCGAATTTCTTCAACTTTTACCTGAACTTCAGCAATAATTTCTTTTTGCTTTTCAACTTTTGCTTTTACTTCTTTCGGAGTTGCTTTTTTACGTTTTGAATTTTCAATTTCAACAATTTTCAAAAATTCGCCAATCAGTTCCTTCTTGTTTTTATTGTTGAAATATTTTTCAGCGATATCATCAATTTTTTGTCCGATGTAAATTATTTTTTGATTGCTATCATATAATTCCTGATAGCTTTCCAATTTCTGCTGAATTTTAGTATTGATGTTTTCCATCTTTTTACTTTCTTCACGAGCGCGAGTTTCCTCTTCTTTTAAATTTAAAGAAGTTTTTTCCAACTTCGAACGTTCTTTTTGTAGAGTAGCAATGGTTTTATCAAAACGAACTTTTCCAACTTCGATTTTCTTTTTCGCACGATTAATTAATCCGAACGGAATACCATTTTTTTGAGCCACCTCAAAAGTGAACGAACTTCCAGCTTGACCTAGTGCCAATTTGTACATTGGTTCAAGTGACTTTTCATCAAACATCATATTAGCATTTGTTGCATAAGGCAATTCGTTTGCTAAAATTTTTAAATTTGAATAATGCGTCGTAATAATTCCGAAAGCTTCTCGGTGATAAAATTCTTCCAAGAAAATTTCAGCCAAAGCCCCACCAAGTTCAGGATCAGAACCAGTACCAAATTCGTCAATCAAGAACATCGTTTTTCGATTACATTTCTTTAAAAAGTAATTCATATTTTTTAAACGATATGAATAAGTACTTAAATGATTTTCAATAGATTGGTTGTCTCCAATGTCAGTTAAAATTCTATCGAACAAGAAAGTTTCACTTCTTTCATGAACCGGAATTAAGATTCCGGATTGCAACATCAATTGTAATAAACCAACTGTTTTTAAGGAAATAGTTTTTCCTCCCGCATTTGGTCCAGAAATTACAATAATTCTGTTTTCTTGTTTTAACTCAATAGTTTGTGGATATGTGACTTCCTTTTTTTGTTTGTTATTCAAATACAAAATCGGATGATAAGCTTCTCTAAAGAATAATCTTCTTTCTTCTGTAATTGTTGGCAGGATTCCATTTATGCGATTTGCATATTTTGCTTTTCCGGCAACAACATCTATATCACTTAAAAAGTCTTGATATTCAATCAATAAAGGAAGATACGGACGAATTACATTAGATAAATTCTTTAAAATTCGTGTAATTTCTTCCTTTTCTTCATATTCCAGATTAGCTAATTCTCTAGAATATTTTAAAGTCGCTTCGGGTTCGATGTAAGCAATGCTTCCCGTTTTGGAACTTCCTAGAATTGAGCCTTTTACTTTTCGGCGATACATGGCCAAAACGGCTAAAACTCTACGGTTTTGAACAAAACTTTCTTTAATATCGTCCAGATAACCTAAACTATTATATTGAGTTAAAGCTACACCAAAACTTTGGTTTACTTTTCCGCGAACCAAATTCATATTCTGACGAATTCCAGACAAAGCAGGAGAAGCATTGTCTTTTATTTCGCCATATTTATCTACAATTGCATCAATAGCAGTTATGATATCTTTGGTCAATTCTACTCTTGAAGCTCTAGCATTTAAGTTTGGATAATAGTCGTCAAACTTTTTTAAAAAATTCAATAGAACATTTGTAGTAGCAGAAAGATTGGCTATTTTTCTAAAACTCCCTACTTCAAGAAAACTGTCTTCGATGGCAAGAAACTTAATTTCATGCGTTATGGCGTCAAATCCGTGATTCGGAATGGCGTTATTATTTTGAAAAGAAGACACGTACTCTGATGTTTGCATCAAAGCTTGCATTAATTCTTCTTTATCTCTAAATGGTTTTATTTGTAAAGCCTTTTCTTTTCCAATATCGGTATTGCAACCATCAGAAATGGTTTCGAGAACGGTTGGAAATTGTAAGTCTTGTAATGTTTTTTCGGTAATACTGATCATTTAATTTCTTTATGAAAGCAATCACAAAAGTACGAAAACAATAATGAATTGTGAATTATGAGTTATGAATTATGAGCTTTTTTCTTTGCTATCGTTTTAATTTTTGACTTTCGATATTTTTCTTTTGGTAAATATGATTTGTAGTATTTATTTCAGAAATTCGCATAAAAAAAATTATGGACGTAAAAATGCATTCTTCTTGGAAGCCTATTTTGAATGAAGAATTCGAAAAACCATATTTCAACGATTTAATAGAATTTGTAAAATCTGAGTACGCCACAAAAGTTTGTTACCCAAAAGGGAACCAGATTTTTTCTGCTTTTGATCATTGTCATTTAGATGAAGTAAAAGTGGTTATTATTGGGCAAGATCCGTATCATGGGCCAAACCAAGCAAATGGTTTGTGTTTTTCTGTGAACGATGGAATTCCGTTTCCGCCATCACTTCAAAATATATTTAAAGAAATTCAGGATGATTTCAATATACCAATGCCTAATACAGGTAATCTGGAACGTTGGGCAGATCAAGGTGTTTTTCTTTTAAATGCAACTTTAACAGTTAGACAATCTGAGGCAGGAAGTCATCAGGGAAAAGGTTGGGAAAAATTTACTGATGCAGTGATCAAACAAATTTCTGCTGAAAAAGAAAATGTTGTTTTCTTGCTTTGGGGCGGTTTTGCTCAAAAGAAAGCTTCTTTGATCGATGCATCAAAACATCACATTTTAAAATCGGGACATCCTTCGCCTTTGAGCGCCAATAGAGGTTTTTGGTTTGGAAATAAACATTTTAGCCAAACTAATGAATTCTTGAAATCGAAAGGATTGAAAGAAATTGAATGGTAATTTTTTAGAGTTACAAAGGCTCAGAGTTGCAAAGAGACAAAGGGAAAAAAACTTTGTGTTTTTGTGGCTTTGCGAGAAATATTTACAGCTAAAAAAAAATCTTTTGAATCTGCAATCCCTATAGCTATCGGGAGCGAGAAACAAAAGATTTTTTTTATTTTTTTACGATTTCTTCTAAAACGGCTTTGTTTTCGTAATTAACCACTTTCAGAATAATTTCCTGATTTTTTACTGTTTTTCCTTCAATGATATACAGTTTTCCTTTTTTGAACGGAACATTGCTTTGGTCAAAATCTACGTCTCCGTAAGTTAAAGTATTTTTGATATCTGCTGTGTCAACCCATTTTTCGTTTAAAGTCTGAACCGCTTTTGGAGAATATTGAAAAGGTTTTGTTCTAAGATTGTTTAAAACTCGGGCATTTGGAAAATAATTGCAACGGGTGTCTTTTCCGATAAAAAATCCTGATACAATAAAACATCCCATAACGAGACCAACCAGGTAATATGCAAAACGGTGTACGAACTTCATGAAATAAAATTTTTGCAAAGGTACATTAAAGTTCCCTTAAAATACAAGTAAATTAATATCGTTATCTGGAAGATCAAACCAATCGCCAATAGCTTTGTTAGTTAAAATTCCGTGATAAAGATAAATTCCGTTTTTAAGGCCTTTGTTGCAACGAATTGCACTTTCAATGCCACCATCTTCGGCTATCTGATGCAGATAAGGTGTTAAGATATTACTGATTGATAATGAAGCAGTTTTAGAATATCTTGAAGGGATATTTGGTACACAGTAATGCAGAACATTGTTTTTTATGAATGTTGGCTTCTCATGAGTCGTAACTTCAGATGTTTCGAAACAACCTCCGGTATCAATGCTGACATCAACAATTACAGCACCTTTTTTCATGTGTTCAACCATTGTTTCGTTTACCACAATCGGACAACGCTCTTTTCCGCGCATTGCTCCAATCGCTACGTCACAGCGCCTTAAAGCTTTTAATAAGCCTTTTTGCTGTATGGTTGATGTGAAAATTCTTTGATTTAAATTGTTTTGCAGACGACGTAATTTGGTAATCGAATTATCGAAAACTTTTACGTTTGCACCTAATCCAATTGCGGTTTTAGCGGCAAATTCGCCAACAGTTCCAGCGCCAAGAATTACAACTTCAGTAGGAGGAACGCCTGTTATGTTTCCGAATAAAAGCCCTTTTCCGAACTCGTTTGTAATCATTAATTCGGCTGCGATTAAGATAGAAGCAGTTCCGGCAATTTCGCTTAAAGATTTTACAGCAGGATAAGAGCCGTCTTCGTCTTTTATATATTCAAAAGCTAAGGCAGTGATTTTCTTTTTTGCTAAAGCTTCAAAATATTCTTTCTTTTTGGTTTTTAGCTGAATAGCAGAAATAATTACCGTTTCAGGATTTATCATTTCAATTTCAGTTAAAGTTGGCGGTTCTACTTTTAATAGAAACGGACACCCAAAAACTCTTTTGGTATCTTTTGTAATTTCTGCACCAGCATCTGCATATTCTTTATCAGTATAACTCGAACTTTCTCCAGCGCCAGATTCTATCATAACGCGATGCCCTTCATAAGTTAAGGAAGCAACTGCATCGGGCGTAAGACAGATACGACGTTCTTGATAACTTGTTTCTTTAGGGATTCCTATAAAAAGTTCTCTTTTAAAACGACCAACCTCAAGTTTTTCTTCCTGCGGTATTAATTGTTGTTTTGTAAATGGAGTTAACGTGATTGACATGGATAGTGCAAAAAATTAAGAGTACAAATTACGTAAAAAGTTTTAAAATTAGTGTAAAAATTGTGCTAATACTCAAAGCGAAAAGTTAAGAAATATAATAACTATCAATAATAAGTATTGATTGAATGTTTTAAACCAATTCTAATTCTCTTTTTCCGTCTGAAAGTAATTTGATGTTTAATGTAGAATGTTCTTCTGGAATTAAACTTGCAATTTTTTCAGACCATTCAATAAAACACCAGTTTCCAGAGTATAGATAATCATCAACTCCCATATCTAGCGCTTCGGTTTCTTGTTTTATTCTGTAAAAGTCAAAATGATAGACTTTTTTTCCGCTTGGAATTTGATATTCGTTTACTAAAGAAAAAGTAGGGCTGCTAGTTGCGTCAGTAATTCCAAGACTTTTGCATAACTGTTTGATCAAAGTGGTTTTTCCAACCCCCATTTCTCCATTAAAAAGGATAATTTTATTAGGATTTGAAGCTATAATCTGCTCTGCAACTTCTTGAATTTGATCTAATGAAAAAACGATGTTCATTGTTATTTAATTTTTGCCACGAATTTCACAAATTTTCGCGAATTATTTTTTAATGCCACAGATTAAAAGATAAAAAAGGATTTTTTAATCAGTGTTAATCTGTGAAATCTGTGGCAAAAATTATTTTTATTTAATTGTATTCACTGCTGAAAACTGAAAACCGCGACTGAAAATTTTTTTACTTCGGGTTAAATACCAAGAACGGAATAATCATTTCTTCTAATGAAATTCCCCCGTGCTGGTAGGTGTTTTTGTAATAACTCACATAATGATTGTAGTTGTTTACGTAAGCCAAGAAAAAATCATTTTTGGCAAAAATAAACGAACTGCTCATGTTTATTGCAGGCAAACCAATTGTTTTAGGTTCTTTAACTACATAAACGTCTTTTTGCTCGTATGTTAAGCTGCGTCCAGTTTTGTAACGCAAATTTAGACTTGTATTTTTATCTCCCACAACTTTCGACGGATTTTTTACATTAATTGTTCCGTGGTCTGTTGTTAGAATCAGCTTGAAACCTAAAAGTTGTGCTTGTTGAATGATTTCTAACAAAGGTGAATTTTTAAACCAGCTTAAAGTCAAAGAACGATATGCTTTGTCATCTGAAGCCAATTCTTTTACGACTTCCATTTCGGTTTTAGCGTGCGAAAGCATATCAACAAAGTTGTAAACTACCGTTACTAAGTCGTTTCCTTTTAAGGCCTTAAAGTTTTCTGCCAGTTTTTTTCCTCCAGCATAATTCGTGATTTTAAAATAATCTTCCTTAATATTTAAGCCTAAACGTTTCAATTGAGCTGATAAAAATTCTGCTTCGTAAAGGTTTTTTCCGCCATCTTCCACATCATTTTTCCAATATTCAGGAAACTGTTTTTCCATTTCTAAAGGCATTAAACCAGAGAAAATAGAGTTTCTAGCATATTGTGTAGCCGTTGGAAGAATAGAGTAGTACGGAACTTCTTTCTCTAGCTTATAATAATTTGAAATTACACTTTCAAAAGATTTCCATTGATCGTAACGAAGATTATCAATTACAACAAAAAGAATCGGTTTGTCTTTCTTTTTTATTTCTGGAACAACTAATTCCTTAAATAAAGTATTAGATTGTATAGGTTTATCTGCTTTTGGAGCAAACCAGTCTTCGTAATTTCTTTCGATAAATTTTCCGAATTGAGAATTCGCCTCGACTTTTTGAGATTCTAGAATTTCAATCATCGCTGTATCGTTGATGTCTTCTAGTTTTAGTTCCCAAAAAAGCAATTTTTTATACAATTCAATCCAGTCTTCATACGAATTAACCATTGCCAATTCCATCGAAATTTTTCTGAATTCTTTCTGGTAATCTAAGGTTGTTTTTTCTGTAATCAATCTCGAATCATCCAGATTTTTCTTCAAACTTAACAGAATCTGATTCGGATTTACAGGCTTAATCAAATAATCGGCGATTTTAGAACCAATGGCTTCTTCCATAATATATTCTTCTTCGCTTTTTGTGATCATAATCATTGGTATGGCCGATTTTTTTTCTTTCATTTCAGAAAGCGTTTCCAATCCGCTCATTCCAGGCATGTTTTCATCTAAAAATACAATATCAAAATTATCTTCTTCAAATAGCGCAATCGCATCGAGTCCGTTATTGCAAGTCGTAACTTCGTAATTCTTTTTTTCTAAAAATAATATGTGAGGCTTTAAAAGATCGATTTCATCGTCGACCCAAAGTATTTTTATCTTATCCATAAATCAATTTAATTTTACTGCAATTTAAAGTTATAGAACTTAAAAAGTATTAAAAATAGTATAAAATTACCAAAGATGAAGCATGATTTTATTTTGAAATTTAACATTTTTAAATGTATTTTATTGATAATCATGGCAATTTGTACTGTGATTTTTAAATAAAAAACACCAAGCTCTTTATACTTATTTACTTATATTTGTTGACCTAAAAAATAACCAGACTGTGACTCAGATCAATAAATTAAAAATATTCAACGATCCTATATATGGCTTCATTACGATTCCGAATGAGCTGGTTTACGACTTAATTCAGCATCCTTATTTTCAGCGTTTGCGCCGTATTTCACAGATGGGATTATCATATTTGGTGTATCCAGGAGCCAATCATACCCGTTTTCATCATGCTTTAGGCTGCATGCATTTAATGAAAAAGGCTATTGATACGCTTCGTTTTAAAGATGTCATTATTTCTGAAGAAGAAGAAAATGCGCTTTTAATAGCAATTTTACTTCATGATATAGGACATGGGCCATTTTCGCATGCAATGGAAAAAAGTATTGTAGAAGATGTGCATCATGAAGCTATTTCATTATTGTTTATGAATCAGCTTAATGAAGAATTTGACGGGAGATTAAGTTTGGCGATTCAGGTATTTAAAGGAGAATATCACAGAAAGTTCATGTTACAGTTGATTTCTAGTCAATTGGATATGGATCGAATGGATTATTTAAAACGCGATAGTTTTTATACAGGTGTTGCAGAAGGAAACGTGAATTCTGAACGATTGATTCAGATGATGAATGTTGAAGATGATGTTTTGGTGATTGAAGAAAAAGGAATTTATTCTGTTGAAAAGTTTCTGCTTTCTAGAAGATTAATGTATTGGCAAGCTTATTTGCATAAGACGAGTTTGGTTGCCGAATTAATTTTAATGAAAGTGCTGAAAAGGGCAAAAGAGTTGACTTTAAAAGGTGTTAAACTACCTTGCAGTGAACCTCTAATGTATTTCATGCAAAATAAAATTACACTTGAAGATTTTGATGCTGAGAAATTAGATTTGTTCTCACAATTAGATGACTTTGATATTATAAGTGCCTTAAAGGCCTGGCAGGGACATAATGATTTTATACTTTCTACTTTAAGTAAAATGATCATTAATAGAGATTTGTTGAAAATAAAGCTAAGTGCAGAAAAGATTCCAATGGAAGAATCACAATCTTTAAAAGAAGAGTTTGCAGAAGCACATCATATTTCGGCTGTAGATGCAGGATATTTTATTTTTAGAGGAAAAATTAAAAACCAAGCATATAGCAAAGAAGCAGAACCAATTCGTATTTTGAAAAAAGATAAAACAATTGAGGATGTTGTGGAGGCTTCTGACCAGCTGAATTTGAAATCGTTATCTAAATTGGTAACAAAATATTACATCTGTTTTCCAAAACAACTTATATAAAATTAACATTTAAAACCTATTTTTTATATTTTTGTCGCGATGAAATTTACAGCAGAACAAATAGCAGGAATTTTAGAAGGAGAAGTTGTTGGGAATCCCAATGCAGAAGTTTCTAAGCTTTCTAAGATCGAAGAAGGTGAGGAGGGATCTCTTACTTTTTTGGCTAACCCAAAGTATATCAATTATATATATACGACAAAAGCGACAGTAACAATTGTTAATGATAGCTTTGTTCCTGAACAGGAAATTAATACTACACTTATAAAGGTAGAAGATGCTTATGCGGCGTTTTCTAAGCTTTTACATTTTTATAATCAGGTAAAATTAAACAAAAACGGTATCGAGCCTCAGTCTTTTATGTCTGAGGGAACTAAATATGGCGAGAATCTGTATTTAGGTAGTTTTAGTTATATCGGACAAAATGTGGTTTTAGGTAATAATGTAAAAATTTATCCAAATAGTTTTATTGGTGACAATGTTACTATTGGGGATAATGTATTCATTTTTGCTGGTGCAAAAATCTATTCTGAAACTGTAATTGGCAATAATTGCACAGTGCATTCTGGTGTTATTATAGGTGCAGACGGTTTTGGTTTTGCTCCAAATGAAAACGGAGAATACAGTAAAGTGCCTCAAATCGGAAATGTTATTATAGAAGATAATGTTGATATTGGCGCTAATACAACAATTGACAGAGCAACTCTTGGTTCTACTGTAATTAGACAGGGAGTTAAATTAGACAATCAGATTCAGATTGCCCATAATGTAGAAATAGGAAAAAATACTGTGATAGCGGCTCAAAGCGGTGTAGCAGGTTCTACAAAAATAGGCGAAAACTGTATGATTGGTGGACAGGTAGGTATTGCAGGTCATTTAACAATAGGAAATAATGTAAGGCTTCAAGCGCAGTCGGGTGTAGCCAGAAACATTAAAGATGATGAAGTTCTGCAAGGAACTCCATCTCTTGGATATACAGATTTTAACAAATCGTATGTTCATTTTAAGAATCTGCCTAAAATTGTGGCTGAAGTTGAAGAATTAAAAAAACAAATAATAAACCCAAAAAATGGAAATAATGGTTAAACAGAAGACCATCAAAAATGAAATTTCGCTAACAGGAGTTGGTTTACACACTGGAAAAGAAGTTACAATGACTTTTAAACCTGCACCCGTTAATAATGGTTTCACTTTTGTAAGAGTAGATTTGCAAGGTCAACCAGTCATTGAGGCTGATGCTAATTATGTTGTTAATACTCAAAGAGGAACAAATCTTGAGAAATTAGGAGTAAAAATTCAAACACCAGAACACGTTTTAGCTGCAGTAGTTGGCTGCGATTTGGATAACATTATTATTGAATTGAATGCCTCTGAACTTCCTATTATGGATGGTTCATCAAAATATTTTGTTGAAGCGATTGAAAAAGCTGGAATCGAAGAGCAAGATGCGCAACGTAATGTTTATGTAGTAAAAGAAGTAATCTCTTTTACAGACGAAGCTACAGGAAGCGAAATCCTTGTTATGCCAAGCGATGAATATCAGGTTACAACAATGGTAGATTTTGGTACAAAAGTTTTAGGTACTCAAAACGCTACTCTTAAAAGTTTATCAGATTTTAAATCTGAAATTGCAAGTTCTAGAACTTTTAGTTTCCTTCACGAATTAGAGTCATTGTTAGAGCACGGACTTATTAAAGGTGGAGATTTAAATAATGCAATCGTTTATGTAGATAAAGAAATCTCTGAGTCTACAATGGAGAGTTTAAAGAAAGCATTTGGTAAAGATGAAATTTCTGTTAAACCAAATGGAGTTTTGGATAACTTGACTTTACACTATCCAAACGAAGCTGCAAGACATAAATTGCTTGATGTAATTGGAGATTTGTCTTTAATTGGAGTTCGTATTCAAGGAAAAATTATTGCTAATAAACCAGGACACTTTGTAAATACTCAGTTTGCAAAGAAATTGGCTAAAATCATTAAAATAGAGCAGAGAAATCATGTTCCTACTTACGATCTGCATCAAGAACCATTGATGGATATTCATAAAATCATGTCTATGCTGCCTCACAGACCACCATTCTTGTTGATTGACAGAATTATCGAAATGTCTGATCGTCACGTAGTAGGATTGAAAAATGTTACTATGAACGAGAATTTCTTTGTAGGTCATTTTCCAGAAGCTCCAGTTATGCCGGGTGTATTAATTGTTGAAGCAATGGCGCAAACAGGAGGAATATTAGTATTAAGCACTGTTCCAGATCCTGAAAATTATTTGACATATTTCATGAAAATTGATAATGTTAAATTTAAACACAAAGTATTGCCAGGTGATACTTTAATTTTTAAATGTGAGTTAATATCTCCTATCAGAAGAGGAATTTGTCATATGCAGGCAAATGCTTATGCAAATGGTAAATTGGTTACTGAAGCAGAATTAATGGCACAAATAGCAAGAAAACAATAATAAATTATCAAATTTATTGTTTAGGTTTGTTGCTTCAAATTAGAATATTTTAATTAAAAATATAAAACATACAGATGAATCAACCATTAGCATATGTTCATCCAGGCGCGAAAATCGCTAAAAACGTTGTAATAGAGCCATTTACAACAATTCACAATAATGTTGTTATTGGTGATGGTACTTGGATTGGTTCAAACGTGACCATTATGGAAGGTGCTCGAATTGGAAAGAATTGTAATATTTTTCCAGGAGCTGTAATTTCTGCAGTGCCACAAGATTTAAAATTCGGAGGTGAAGATTCTCTTGCTATTATCGGTGATAATTGTACAATTAGAGAATGCGTAACTATAAATAGAGGAACAATTGCTTCTGGTCAGACTGTAATTGGAAATAATTGTTTAGTAATGGCTTATGCTCACATTGCACACGATTGTGAAATCGGAAACAATGCGATTATTGTAAATGGTGTTGCTTTAGCAGGTCACGTAGTTGTTGGAAATCATGCAGTTATTGGAGGATTGGCAGCAATTCACCAGTTTATCCATATTGGAGATCACGCTATGATTTCTGGAGGATCTTTGGTTAGAAAAGATGTTCCGCCTTATACGAAAGCAGCAAAAGAACCATTATCGTATGTTGGAATTAACTCAGTTGGTTTAAGAAGAAGAGGTTTTACAACTGAAAAGATTAGAGAAATTCAGGAAATCTATAGAATTTTATACCAAAAGAATTATAATACAACTCAGGCTTTAAGTATTATTGAAGCTGAAATGGAAGCGACTCCTGAAAGAGATGAAATTCTAGATTTTATTAGAAATTCATCAAGAGGAATTATGAAAGGTTACTCAGGAAACTATTAATTATTTTAGTCCCGATAGCTAGCGGGATAGATTTCTGAACTTTGAAATAAATATTAAATAAAAAATGAAGATTGATTCTTTATGAAGAATCTGAAATCTACATTCTAAAATCTAAAATAAAAAAAACAAATGGCATCTACATCAGATATTAGAAACGGATTGTGTATTAAATTTAATCACGATATCTATAAAATTATTGAATTCCTTCACGTAAAACCTGGAAAAGGTCCAGCTTTCGTAAGAACAAAACTTAAAAGTTTAACTTCAGGAAAAGTATTAGATAATACATTTTCTGCAGGTCACAAAATTGACGTTATTCGTGTTGAAACGCACACATTCCAGTTTTTATATCCAGAAGGAGATGAATTTCACTTCATGAATGCTGAAACGTTTGAGCAAATTTCTTTAAATAAAAACATTCTGGATGCTCCAGAATTATTAAAAGAAGGTACAAATGTAATGGTTCAAATTAATACAGAAACAGATTTACCATTATCAGTAGATATGCCTGCATCTGTTATTTTAGAAGTTACTTATGCTGAGCCTGGTGTAAAAGGAAATACTGCTACAAATGCTACAAAAAATGCTACAGTAGAAACAGGAGCAAACATCAACGTTCCTTTGTTTATTAATGAAGGAGATAAAATTAAAATTGATACTGCTACAGGTTCTTATATGGAGCGTGTAAAAGAGTAGTCTTTTAATTAAGATAAATTTGACAATGAGTCAATTAGATAATCTGTGAATCGACATAATTTTGTATATTCACATTCTAATTGACTCATTTTCTAATTGACAAATTTTCTAATTATACTATATGAAATTTCCAAAGAGTCATTCTTTACAAGAAATTGCTAATTTGCTTAACTGCAAATTTATTGGAGACAAAGACTTTCAAGTTTTAGGCATGAATGAAATACATGTTGTGGAGCCTGGTGATATTGTTTTTGTTGACCACCCAAAATATTATGATAAAGCTTTGCAATCGGCAGCGACCATTGTTTTAATAAACAAAGAAGTAGAATGTCCAGAAGGTAAGGCCCTTTTAATTTCTGATGATCCCTTTAGAGATTTCAATATTCTTACAAAACATTTTAGACCTTTCCAGTTTGCTAATGTTGCAATTGCTGATTCTGCAGAGATAGGAGAAGGTACTGTAATTCAGCCAAATACTTTTGTTGGGAATAATGTTAAAATCGGTAAGAACTGCTTAATACATTCTAATGTGTCTATTTACGACCATACTGTAATCGGAGACAATGTAATTATACATGCTGGAACTATTTTAGGAGCAGATGCTTTTTATTATAAAAAACGCCCAGAAGGATTTGATCAATTAGTTTCTGGCGGAAGAGTTGTTATTGAAGATAATGTTGGTATTGGTGCTTTATGTACGATAGATAAAGGGGTTACTGGAGATACAACTATCGGTGCAGGTTCTAAGTTAGATAATCAAGTACATGTTGGTCATGATACTGTAATTGGAAAAAAATGTCTGATTGCTTCGCAAACGGGTATTGCAGGTTGTGTGATTATTGAAGATGAAGTAACCTTATGGGGGCAAGTAGGTACAACAAGCGGTATAACAATTGGAGCAAAAGCCGTTGTTATGGGGCAGACTGGTGTAACTAAGTCAGTTGAAGGAGGAAAATCGTATTTTGGGACACCAATTGAAGAATCTAGAGAAAAATTGAAACAATTAGCCAACATTAAGAAGATTCCTGAAATTTTAAATAAATTGAAGTAATATGTCTATTAAAGAATTTGTTCAGAAATTTTATAAGTCAGATGCCTTAATTGATAGCGAAATTTTAAAAACATATCTGCATCCTGATGTAACGCTTGAATGGAACAGCAGCAAAGGTTTTATTCAAATGGATTATGATTCGATAATTGAAATGGCGAATGAGCTTAGTCGTGCTTACGTGCGTTCTAAGGTTAGAATTAGCCATATTATTAGTGAAGATGATTTAGTATCAGTGCGTTACTCTCATTTTGTAAAAACAATCGAGAATCCGAGAGAAGAGATGCTTTTAGCACATTTCGCAACCATTTGGCAAATAAAAGATGATAAACTTTATAGAGGTTATCAAATGAGTCAATTTTCTTAATATTTTTTTGACAATAAAAGAGTCAAAATACATTACAAAACCTTATTTTTGCAACACAAATTTAAAAACTACATAAAATATATATCATGAGTGTTTTAGTTAATAAAGATTCCAAAATAATTGTTCAGGGATTTACAGGAAGTGAAGGAACTTTCCACGCTTCTCAAATGATTGAGTACGGTACTAATGTTGTTGGAGGTGTAACTCCAGGAAAAGGTGGTACTAGCCATTTAGATCGTCCAGTTTTTAATACAGTAAAAGATGCTGTTGACCAAGCTGGTGCTGATACTTCTATCATTTTTGTTCCGCCAGCTTTTGCTGCTGATGCAATTATGGAAGCTGCTGATGCTGGAATTAAAGTAATTATTGCTATTACAGAAGGAATTCCTGTAGCAGATATGATTAAAGCAAATAATTATGTTAAAGAAAGAAATTCTAGATTAATTGGACCAAACTGCCCAGGTGTAATTACTCCAGGTGAAGCTAAAGTTGGTATTATGCCAGGTTTCGTTTTCAAAAAAGGAACAGTTGGTATCGTTTCTAAATCTGGAACTTTAACTTACGAAGCTGCTGACCAAGTTGTAAAACAAGGTTTAGGAATCACTACTGCTATTGGTATTGGTGGAGATCCAATTATTGGAACTACAACTAAAGAAGCTGTTGAATTATTAATGAATGATCCAGAAACTGAAGCTATCATCATGATTGGTGAAATTGGAGGTCAATTAGAAGCTGATGCTGCAAGATGGGTAAAAGCTGATGGTAACCGTAAACCAGTTATTGGATTTATCGCTGGAGAAACTGCTCCTGCTGGTAGAACAATGGGGCACGCAGGTGCAATCGTTGGTGGTTCTGATGATACAGCTGCTGCTAAAAAACAAATCATGAGAGACAACGGAATTCACGTTGTTGATTCGCCAGCTGAAATTGGTAAAAAAGTAAAAGAAGTACTTGGATAATTTTCAAGTCTCAAAATAACAAATTTTAAAAAAGTCTCAATTTCTTGTTGAGACTTTTTTACATTTTTAAAATACTGAGGATAAATATAAAAAAAAAACTCAGCATCGATCCCGATAGCTATCGGGACAGTATCTTAGAAGCTTAAAAAAGAATTATGTACAAAGAATTAGAAAAATTTAAATCAACAAACAGTTTTACTTTTACAGTAAATGATAGTTTAGAAGAAGCTTGCAACGCGCCAGAAGGAAGCGCTGGAATCTTTATTGTATATGCTGTTGAAGGTGATACAAAAGAACTGATTATGGTTGGTTCTACAGGAACTGTTCAGAATGACGGAACTTTAAAAAGCAAAAATGGCGGACTTTACGATAAAATAGTAAACGGTCATCAGTTTGCTAAAACAGGAAGAAAATATTCTTGGCCGGCTCAAATGAAATTAGAGAATATTTCTGAGCTTGAAGTAGTTTGGTATGAAACTTTTGCGGGTGATGCAAAAGCTATTCCAACAGCTGTTGAAGGGCAAGTTTTGCAAAATTTCTTGGATGAAAATGGTAAATTGCCAAGATGGAATGTAGCTTTTTAAGTTACTTTTATACATCAGATTATAAAAAACCTTATTAAGTAAATTAGTAAGGTTTTTTTTATAAGGCTATAGGTTTTTAATTTTGGGTTTTATATATTTAAACACCAAAAACTAACAACCCTATGATAAAAAACTACCTGCTATTACTGACTTTGTGCTTTTTTTCTTCATCAAAAGCGCAAATAATTACTTTTCCAGATGCCAATTTCAAGGCAAAATTGCTTCAAGCAAATGGTTATAACACAATCGCAAAAGATTTAAATTCAAATTACTTTAAAATTGATTCTAACAACAATGGTGAAATTGAAATAGCTGAAGCTTTAAATGTAAGCTATTTAGATTTAAGAGATTCTAATATTGCATCGCTGGATCAATTGTCGAACTTTTCTAATCTAACTGATTTTAATTGTTCTAATAATAATTTGGGAATTTTAGATGTCAGTAGTTTAAAAAAACTTACTAGATTAGTTTGCTCTTCAAATTTAATTAGTGACTTAAATCTTTCAGATTTAAGCAAAATAAGTTCACTTATTTGCGGGCAAAACAAATTAACTTCATTGAATGTTAGTAACTTAACAGAATTAAACATAATTGAGTGCAACAATAATGATTTGCAATCTCTGGATGTTTCGAATAGTTCGCATTTGCGAGAACTCGTTTGCTACAAAAACAAGCTTACTGAGTTAAAGCTCCCTAATTCAACAGTATTATGGTTTTTTAAATGTGCACAAAATTTATTGCCAAGCCTAGATATCGCAAAATTGCCTGGACTTGAGTATTTAGATTTTTGGGATAATAAAATAACCTTTCTCGATTTTTCAAATTCTAAAATAATAACAGATTGTTACGGTGGGGCAAATCCAATTGAATCTATTGATTTATCAAATCAAGTGCTTTTAGAGACTTTATGGATTGGGCATACATTAATTAAAACCTTAGATATTAGTAGTTCGAAAAACTTAAAAGAGTTAAATATATCAGATTGTCCAAATTTAGAGTTTCTTAATATTAAAAACGGAGCTGTTAAAAATTTAAGTTTTTTAGAGACACCTTTAAGTTCGTTAGGCTACAATGGTTTTAATTTGTCAAATTGTCCTAATCTGCAATATATTTGCGATGACGATTTTAATCTGGCATTGGTTACAGAAAAAATAGCACCATATAGATATGAAAATTGCTTAGTTGGAAATTATTGCTCATTTGAGCCAGGCGGAACAAACTACACTATAAAAGGCAAAAGCCAGATTGATGTTGATAGTAATGGCTGTGATACTGGTGATATAGGAGCTAAGTACTTAAAATTTTCAATTTTTGATGGTACAAAATTGGAGTATTTTACCGCAGATTCTAATGGCGAATATGCTTTGAAGATTCCTGCGGGTTCTTATAAAGTAACTCCTATTGTTGAAAATTCTAGTTATTTTACGGTTTTACCATCTTATGCGGATGTTGTTTTCCCTACGCAGGTAAGCCCTTTTAATCAAAATTTTTGCATTTTTCCAAATGGTGTCCATAACGATTTAGAAATCAATATTATACCGATCGATGCCGCTAGACCTGGTTTTGATGCAAAATATAAATTAGTCTACAAAAACAAAGGGAATACGGTTCAATCAGGAACTGTAAATCTTAATTTTGACGATTCAATTTTGGATTTTGTTTCTTCAAACTCTGTGGTTTCTAGTCAAAGCTCTGGTAAATTAGTTTGGAATTTTTCAAATCTAAAACCATTTGAAAGCAGAGAAATTGATTTAGTTTTAAACGTCAATTCTCCTGTTGAAACTCCAGCAATAAATATTGGAGAAATATTGAAGTATAAAGCTATCATTAATTCTGCAGAAACTGATGAAACATCTGAAGATAATGTTTTTGAACTTGCTCAAACGGTTGTGGGTTCTTATGATCCAAATGATAAAATCTGTTTAGAAGGAAAAGTTATTAAACCTGAACTTATTGGTCAATATGTTCACTATCTAATTCGTTTTGAAAATACGGGAACTTATAATGCTGAAAATGTAGTGATTAAAGATGTGATTGATATATCGAAATTTGATATTTCGACTTTAATTCCTACTAGTGCAAGTCATGCTTATGAAGTGAAAGTTTCTGATGTAAACAAGATAGAATTTATCTTCAAAAAGATAGATCTTCCTTTTGATGATGCTCATAATGATGGCTATATTGCCTTTAAAATTAAAACTTTGCCAACTTTAAAGGTAGGTGATTCATTTGAAAATGAGGCTAATATTTATTTTGATTATAATTTTCCAATTTTAACAAACAAGGCAACATCAACTTTTAAAACATTAGGAAGACCAGATTTCGAACTTTCATCCCATTTAAATATTTACCCAAATCCAGTTCGAAATTATTTGCAAATAGAATCTAAAGATTTAGTAGAAATTGAATCAATATATGTTTATAATGTTTTAGGGCAAGTGATTGAAGTGATACCAAATGCTCAAAATATTTCTAAAATTGATGTCTCAAAATTTCAATCAGGAAACTATATTCTTCAAGTCAAAACTGCGTCTGGAGGCTCAATTATGAAGTTCGTTAAAATTTGAAAGTGTTTTTACACTCAAGAAAAAGTCTTACTTTTTGTAAGGCTTTTTTTTTTTGAGATTTTATTTGATAAATAACTATGAAACTTGTCAATTGTGTCATATAATTCTGTTAATAAAAATTTAAATTATCGTAAACTTTAAGTTTAATCAAAAAAATAAGGTAAAAACTGATGAATTTGGAAAAAGAAGCAAATTTTAGCGATTTATTGGGTTTTAACCATTTGCTTTTCTATATTTATCACACAAAAACAAAAATTAATGTTAAAATTTAATTCTTTTGAGATGGTCAAAGCTTGGTGAAATGTAAAAGACTTATTTATTTTTTGTTAAATAATGTTTATTATAAACCATTTGAATATCTAAGAATCAAATTTTCATTTACGATTTAATCTCTTGCAATTAATCTTCTTTTAAGAATGATCTAAAATGATTGGATTTTTTGCCCAAAGTATCTTATATGAGCCAAATTTTAAAAAACAAGGTTTTAGACGATTTTATTCTATGGAATAATTTGAAAAATGGAAATGAGAAATCTTTCTCTCTGCTTTTTGAAAAATATTATAGAGATCTAATTAGTTACGGCAATTCACTTTGCCCGTACGCTGAAAAGGTGCAAGATTGTATACAGGATGTTTTTGCAGATATTTGGCTTTATAGAGATTCTCTTCAAGATAATGTTGTTGCTAAGGCATACTTGCTTTCCAGCGTTAGAAAGAGAATTGCACGTTTGCATGAAAGAGATCATGTATTTAGAAAGACCACAACCACAGATGTTTTGGAATTCCTTTTTGATTTTTCTATAGAAAATGATTTGGTTGAAGATGAAGTAACAGCCGAACGTGTTCTTCTTTTAAATAAATTACTAAATGATTTGCCTGTACGCCAAAAAGAGGCTTTATATTTACGTTACCACCAAGGTTTGAGCGTTGATCAAATTGCCGATTTACTGGAGATGAATTATCAGTCTGCTAGTAATCTTCTTCATCGTGGTTTGTTAAATCTTCGTAAGGAATGGAAAGGCAGTATTCCGTTTCTAGTCCTTATATCTTCAGGGGTTTTTTAAAAATTTAAGAAAAAATCAAAAAAAAATCTTAAATAAGTGAGTATATAATATAAAAACTGTCCTCTATGTTTTTGTAACCTTAATAATAAGATGCAAAAACGTAACAATTATATCGAAATAGAAGACTTCTTGGCTGATGAATCTTTTCAACTATGGATTTTATCAAAAGTTGATGAGCAAGGCTGGGAAGAATGGACTTTAGAAAATCTTCAGAGAGCTAAACTTGTTGAAGATGCTAGACTTGTATTGCTAGCAATGCGAGTTCCAGAGTCTAAACTTTCTTCAAATGAAGTTCATGAAGCCTTACAGCAAACTTGGCGTAAAATTGAGCATAGAGAAGGACTCTCTAAACAAACCTCAAAAATTAAAAAACTTAAAATACAAAGATACTGGATCACTGGTATTGCTGCAGCTGTATTGGTTAGTGTTTTTTCTACTTGGTTTTTTAAAAATAGCATAATAACTAACGATAATGTCGTTACGTACAATGAATTAGTTCAGGATAATGATGAAGGTTTGGTAGAACAAACCAACAATTCTGAAAAATCGCAGATAATCACTTTGTCTGACGGAAGTTCGGTTTTATTACAGCCCAATAGTAAATTAAGTTACCCTAAAATCTTTACCGGAAACGAAAGAAAGGTGTATTTATCCGGCGAAGGTTTCTTTGAAATTAGTAAAAATCCTAAAAAGCCTTTTTTTGTTTACGCTAACGAGATTGTAACTCGCGTTGTTGGAACAAGCTTTAGAATAAAGGCTTATCCAGACCAGCAAAACGTTGAAGTTCTTGTTCGCACCGGTAAAGTTAAGGTAAAGTCAAACGATTTAGTTCGTGCTGTTGAAAACAAAGAAATTGTTCTTCTTCCTAATCAAGCATTGCGTTTTGTTCGTAAAGAAATGGTTTTTAATAAAATAACCAATATAACACAAGATCCAATTTTAGTGAATAGTGTTAGAAATATCGAACAATTAAGTTTTGAATTTACAGATATCCCTGTAGCACAGATTCTTGAAACTATTGAACAGGCTTATTTGGTAGATATAGATTTTCCTCACGACAAATTGAAAGACTGCCGTTTAACAACTTCATTGAGTGATCAGCCTCTAGCTGAAAAACTTAAAATAATCTGTAAAAGTATCGGAAACGACACCAATTATGAGATGAATGGAAATCAGATTGTAATTACGACTTCTGGCTGTAACTAGAATTCTTAATTCAATTAAGATAAAAACAAAAAAATCCAAAATCAAACTAATTAAAAACTAAAAAAAAATAATTTGTAATTGCCTATGTGAAAAACGAATACATAAAAAAAGTGCCGAGAATGCTGTAACATTATCGACACTTAAATCTGAATAAATTACTCTCTGTAAAGGATAATTTATGATGTTTCTTAAAATACACTCGAATAGTATTAATCAAAACAAACCAAAATTATGAAAAAACCTGTTGTCAAGCAACGATTACTTCACCAAATCATGAAAATAACGCTGTTTCAGTTTGTGTTAGCGCTTGTATTTTCAAGCGTTACCCTCGCAAATAATGTAAATGGGCAGAAAAAATTAGATACTAAAGTAACTATTACAGTTGATAACCTAACTTTAGACAATGCTTTATCTAAAATCGAGAAATCTGCTCATGTAAAATTTTCCTATAACTCAAGACTTCCTCAACTTGGAGAGAAAGTAAGTATAGAAGCAAATCAAGAAACTCTGTCTAGTATTTTGAGCAGAATATTGGTTCCTTTTAATATTACTTTTTCTGAAGTGAGTAACCAGATTGTATTGCAAAAGAATTCTGCAAGTTCGTTTTCTTATGCAAATAATCATGATGCCTTATTTGAAGTTTTAGCTTTTGGTCCAATCATTAAAGGAAAAGTTACAGATCAGAGTGGTTCGCCTCTTCCTGGTGCTACCGTAATGGCAAAAGGAACAAAAACTGCTGTTTTAACAGATTTTGATGGAAACTTTTCTATTGAAATGCCTGCTAATGTAGATCGTTTGGTTATTTCTTATGTAGGAATGGAAACAAAAGAAATTGGAATTAGTAATCCCAATCCAACAATTGTTTTGACAGAGGCAGGGCAAAATCTTAAAGAGGTTGTCGTTACAACAGGTTACGAGAAAACTTCAAAAAGAACATTCACTGGAGCGATCAGTAAAATTTCTGGCACTGAATTAAAAGTTGACGGTGTGGTTGATGTAAGCCGAATGATCGAAGGAAAAGCAGCGGGGGTTACAGTACAAAATGTTACAGGAACTTTTGGTACGGCACCTAAAATTACAGTTCGTGGTTCTTCTTCAATTTTTGGAGATACAAAGCCATTATGGGTTATCGATGGTGTTGTTCAAGAAGATATTATTAATATGTCATTTGCAGATTTAGCATCTGGAAATTCGGAGACTTTATTAAGCTCATCTGTAGCTGGTTTAAGTGCAAATGATATTCAAAGTATTGAGATTCTTAAAGATGCATCGGCTACTTCGATTTATGGTTCGAGATCATTAAATGGAGTTGTGGTTGTAACAACAAAACAAGGACGTAGAGATTCTCCATTAAAAATTTCTTATGGACTAGAACAAACGGTTAGGACAGTTCCGAATTATAGCCAGTTTGATATTTTAAATTCTCAAGAGTCCATGAGTATTTTTAAAGAAATGGAAGCTAAAGGTTATTTAGATTTGCCTTCTACAGTTAACGGAAGATATGGCGGCGCATATAACATTTTAGGAAGAGCAATAAATACATATAATACAGAAACAGGAACTTATTTAGTTAATAATGATCCAGTAAGCCGTAACAATTTCTTAAAAAAATACGAGCAGGCAAATACAGATTGGTTCAATGTATTATTTAGACCTTCAATTACACAAAACCACTCTTTAAGCTTTTCTGGTGGAGGAAAAAACAATACTTTTTATGCATCATTGGGTTACTATACAGATCCAGGATGGACTATTGCCGATGATGTTAAACAAATCTCTAGTAATATAAAAGGGACATTCTACGTAAATGACAAGTTGAACATCACATTATCTACATTAGCGTCTATTAGAGATCAAGGTGCTCCAGGAAGTTATGAAAGCGAAAAAGATGTCGTTTTTGGTAAAGTAACTCGTGACTTTGATATTAACCCGTTTAATTATGTTTTAAATACAAGTAGAACTTTACGCCCTTATGATGAGAATGGCAATTTAGAGTATTACAGAAATAACTGGGCTAGAATGAATATCATAAACGAATTAGCTAATAATTTCATGGAAATTGAAGTAAAAGATATTCGTTTTCAATTGGATCTAGATTACAAAATTAATCCGCATTTGACTTATAATTTAACAGGTTCTGCTCGTTATGCAAACACAAGCCGTGAGCATAAAATCTTAGAAGGTTCAAACGTTGTTGGTGCCTACAGAGCAGGAACAGCAATTGGTGAAGATGGAGTAAATACTCTTGTAAGAGATCAAAACATATTTTTATACCAAGACCCTAATGATTTAACGGCTCCAAAAGAATCTGTATTGCCAAACGGAGGATTCCTAAGAAAATTTACCAATGACATGACTTCTTATAATTTAAGAAACAGTGTTAGTTACAGAAATATATTCAGCGAAAAACATGAGGTAGAAGGTTTATTTGGAACTGAAATGAGAGTGGTGGATAGAACCAGCGATCAATTTACTGCAGCAGGATTACAATACGATAGAGGTTTAACAGCTTTTACAGATCCACGAATTATTGAAAAAATAATTAATGCGGGGGATTCGTATTATGGATTTAACGAAGAAAAAGAAAGAACTGTAGGTTTTTTTGGTAAAGTAGGTTATACTTATGATCGTCGTTATACAGCTTCTCTTACAGGGCGTTATGACGGATCTAACCGACAAGGAAATAGTGATTCATCACGATGGCTGCCAACGTATACTGTTAGTGGAAAATGGAATGTTGCCGAAGAAAGCTTCATGAAAGATGTTTCATCAATCAATACATTAGCAGTAAGAGCATCGTATGGTTTAACAGCAACTGCTGGACCGGCAACAAACTCTTTGGCTATTTACAAAAGTGCTATTACAGACCGTTTTGGACTTGACGACAGAGAGTCTGGAATTCGTATTGAAGAATTGCAGAACGGAAACTTAACTTGGGAAAAACAATACGAAACAAATATCGGGCTTGATCTTGGAATGTTCAATAACAGACTTCAATTAACAACAGATGTTTATCGTCGTAAAGCTTTTGATTTGGTTGATTACGTAATTACATCTGGAATTGGAGGTCAGAGAATCAGACAAGGTAATAATGCCGACATGGAGACTAAAGGTTGGGAGGTTGGAATTACAAGTAAAAACATTAATGGTAAGGACTTTAAATGGTCAACAAACCTTAATTTTTCTATTTACCACCAAGAAATTACAAAATTGCAAAATACGCCAACCGCATTTGATTTAATTGATGCAAACGGAGGTAATACAGTTGGACATCCTAGAAATTCATTGTATTCTTATCAGTTTACAGGTTTAAACAATCAAGGTCTTCCAACATTCAAATTGCAAGATGGAGCCGAAAACAATATTACTGACGCCAATTTTCAGGATAATTTAAATGTTACAAAATATTTAAAGTATGAGGGATCAATTGAGCCAAATAAATCAATTGGTTTAGCAAACACATTCACATATAAAAACTGGTCTTTATATGTATTCATTGTAGGTTCAGGAGGAAATAAAGTTCGTTTAAACCCTGTTTATGATAGTACTTATGACGACTTGACAGTATTTACAAAAGATTTTACAAACAGATGGATTAATCCAGGTGATGAAAATTACACAAATGTGCCAGTTATCGCAGACAAACGCCTGAATGCCAATTATGGTGGTGAGCGTACTTTGGCAAGAGCTTATAATACCTACAATTATTCAGATGTTCGCATTGCAGATGGAGATTTTATCAGATTGAAAAATATATCATTAAGCTGGGAATTCCCAAGTGATTTCAAGAAAAAAATTGGAGTGAGCACTTTTACATTAAAAGGTTCGGCAGTAAATCCTTGGTTAATTTATTCTGATAAAAGATTAAATGGGCAAGATCCTGAGTTTCGTAATTCTGGAGGGGTTGCTTTACCAGTAACATCTCAATACACATTTACTTTAAACCTTTCATTATAATAGTCAAGATCATGAAAAACTTAAAAATAGCATTATCCCTAATAATACTGATTTGTATTACTAGCTGTGATGATTTCTTATCAGAGAAACCAGATAATAGAACAGAAATTGATACACCAGAGAAAATTAAAGAATTATTAGTAGAAGCTTATCCTCAAATGAGTTATTTTGAGATTGCTGAAACTATGTCTGATAATGTTTTTGATAGTGGATTAGCTACAACATTAGTAAGAAACGAGCAGAACTACAATTGGGAAATTAATACAGAAGCAACTGATATTGATACTCAAGCGTATTATTGGGATGCTTGTTATAAAGCAATCGCACACGCAAACAAAGCACTAGAAGCAATAGAAGAACTAGGTAGTCCAGCAAGTTTAAATCCACAAAAAGGTGAAGCATTGATGGCTAGAGCTTATTCTCATTATATGCTAGTTTCATTATGGTCAAAACGTTACAATCCAGCAACTGCCGATTCTGATTTAGGAGTTCCTTATGTGACAAAACCAGAAACAGAGCTAATGGTAAAATACAAAAGGAATACAGTTGCTGAAGTTTTCGCTTTTATTGAAAAAGACATCGAAGAAGGTTTGAAATATGTGACAAACGATTATAAAGAACCAAAATTTCATTTTAATATAGCAGCCTCAAAAGCTTTTGCGAGTAGATTTTATTTAGTAAAAGGAAACTGGGATAAAGTAATTGAGTTGTCTAATGATTTAGGATCAAGACCAATAGGGAAGTTAAGAGATTTTTCTACTTACGAATCTATCGGTGTAGAAGACCAACAATTAAAATACGGAGCAAGTGATGTTGAAACCAATTTATTAATCGTTTCAGCAAACACTATTGTAGGAAGATTATATTCTTTAAACCGCTTTAATTTATCAGGTTTACGTCGTCCAGAAATTTTTGGGGGTACAACAAATCTTTTTAATAAAGCGTATTATTATAATTTCTATTCTTCAAACGGTAGTATTACATTGTTTCTTCCTAAGTTTTATGAATACTTTAAGTATTCTAATGTAACTGCAGGAATTGGAGATCCTTATGTTGCTGAAGTTTTGCTAAGCAATGATGAGTTTTTCTTGAACAGAATTGAAGCTCACGTTATGAAAGGAGAAATAGATACAGCTACCGAAGAATTGGAGTATTTCTTGGCAACAAGAACTCCGACATATAACCCAACAACAGATCGATTGACTGAGGCTAAAGTAGTGGCAAAATTTCCTGTAATTGCAGATGAGTATACTCCATTTTACAGTATGACGCCTGTGCAGACTTCTTATGTAAAAGCAATTGCAGAAACAAGAAGAAGAGATTTTATACACGAAGGACTTAGATGGTTTGATATTAAACGTTTTAATATTGTAGTAAAACACGAAACATCAAACAAGCCGGCTAACATATTAGTAAAAGACGACAACAGAAGAGCTTTGCAGATTCCGTTGCACGCTTCAAGCACTGGCTTAGAACTAAATCCTAGATAATCTTAAAAATGAAAATTATGAAATTATTAAAATATAATAAAATTGCGGTTTTAGCACTAGTTTCAATAACGCTGTTTTCATGTGGAAGTGATGACCTTCCAGGAGAAAGCCAGTTAGACTTTACGCAGCCAGAAAAAACAAGTTTAGATAACTGGATTGATGTTACGTATTTAAACCCATACAATATTAACGTACAATATAAATGGAATCAAAACACTGTAGATAATAGTCGTTATTTATTCCCGCCCGAAGTTGATAAAGTAAAACCTGCACTTGAAATCGTAGAAACAATATGGCTAAAAAGTTATGCAGCAATCGGAGGTCCAGACTTTGTAAAGAAGATTGCTCCAAGAGAAATTGTATTGGTCGGTGGAGTTAATTTAAATAGTGTTGGAACAAAAACTTTAGGTTTAGCCGAAGGAGGGCAGAGAGTTACTTTATTTGAAACAGATTATATCGATAAAGCAGACCGTGAAAACGTATCGCAGTTTATACACACGATTCAGCACGAGTATATCCATATTTTAAATCAAAATAAACCTTTTGATGAAAAAACTTGGAAAACGTTGACACCAGGAGGTTACACAGCAGATTGGTACAATTATGAAATCGAAGAATCTAATGAGCTTGGATTTATTACAAGTTATGCAAGATCTAATATTAATGAAGATTTTGCAGAAACAGCTGCAATGATTCTAATTTACACAAAAGATGAATATGCTGCATTTTTAGCTGGCATTCAGAGTCCATTTGCTCTTCAAGCTTTAAAAGCAAAAGAAGCGATTGTGGTAAAATATTTCAAAGAAGCATTCAATATGGATTTTTATGCTTTAAGAGATGAAGCAGAAAAGAATACAACATCTGTACTAAATTAAAATTAGCATTATGAAAATGAAACAACTATATAAGTATTTATTTGCAGCTATTTTAATACTGCAATTGACTGCATGTAATAATAATACAGATGCAGAACAACTTTTTAATGAAACACCGACAGCGCGTTTAAACCAGCAAAAGTCTGAGTTGAATGATGCATTACTTTCATCGCAATACGGATGGAAAGCGGTTTATTTTACAGACAATACAGTTTTAGGAGGATATACTCATTTGTTTAGGTTCGCAGAAGATGGAACTGTACAAATGGCTTCTGATTTTGATGCTGATACAAAAACGTATAAAAGTGAGTATGCAATTCAAGTAGGAAGTACAGTAAGTTTGACTTTTACGACAAAAAATAGAATTCACCTTTTATCAGATTCAGACAACTATCCAATTCCAGCTTTAAGAGCGAAAGGGTATTTAGGGGATTTTCAGTTCTTATATTATGGACAAGAAAATGGAGAAATCATTTTCAGAACCAATAGAAATAACAGAGAACTGCGTTTTGTAAAAGCAACTGCAGAAGATTGGCTGAATTTAGATCAAAATCTTGTAATGGAGCAAAATGTTATTGGAGGTGAAGAAAGACCGCTTTTTAGATTACTGGAAACCAATGATGGAACAACCGTTCATAAATTTGATTTTTCATTTACAGCGGCTACCCGTTTTGCCAATTCAAATTCTATTGAGAGCGGTTATTCTGTAAGTTATAACATGGGAGTTGGTTATACTCCAACAGGAATAATTGTAAGTCCAGCAGTTGAAGTAGGCGGACAAAAGTTGTCGGATTTTACATATAATGATGCCGACGGAAGTTTTACAGCAACAGGAACAGGCGGTGTATCTGCTGTAATTAAATATACAACTAAGCCTTTAGTTCTTACAGACGATTATAAATTCTTGCTTCCTGGCCAGCCATTGGCATGGTTTGGATTCTTTGTAGACGATTATACTATAGATTCTCCTGCGAATTCACCATTGTTCTATGCTGAGTTAGAAAAAGTAAATGCAGCTTTACCAGCAGGACAAAGAATTGCATCAATCCAAATATATGCAAATCATTCTATTGGAACTTTTATTTATTACACTTTTGTTGGAAGAAATCCATTGCAACATCATGTGACTGTCCAAGAAGATGCAGTAGGTAAAAAAGCAATCTTAAAACATAAATCATGGAACGGAAATACTACTGTAGCAACACCAGCTTTCTTAGCGAGTATAGATAAATATTTTATGGATCCTGAAGGGCTTTACGTAAAAGCAGAAAGTTTCAGATTGTTCTATTCTGATCCTGTTTACACTTTTACAAGTGCGTCAAGTCCGTTTAGAATGACAACTTGGAAACTTCAATAATATAAAAAAAAGCAGCTCATTCTTTGAGCTGCTTTTCCCAACATAATTTCTGAAGCAAAATAGTATCACTTTAAAATTTCTGAATATTATGATTAAAAGAATACTTTCACCAGCAACTATTGCAATACTGTTTTGGGGAACAGGTTTACTTATTATAAATGGATATTATTATGAGTATTTAAGGCCTTATTTGTACGTTTCCATACTGTTAATTATTCCAGTAACGATATGGAGTCTAATTCAAAAGAGAAAAAATGATAAAATTAGTGGAACGAAAGAATTTCAACATGCTATTTATAGAATGTTAATTATGTCAATAGTCATGATTGTAATATTTTTTGTAACGAAACAAAATCACATTTAAACTTTTTTAGTTTTGTTTTTTTATTTTGGGGGGAAACAGCTCATTTTATGAGCTGTTTTTTATTTTTTTAAGTTAAAACTTTCTTTTTAAACATGTATTGCGTTTATTTTCTTATATTTAGACGAAATATTAAAATGTCTGAAAACTCAACAGACAAAAAAGGATTGAGTTAGCAAAAATCAAAAAACTAATTATTATGTTAAAATCAATTTTAAATTTTAAAGGAGTAGAGATTTTGAATCGCGATGAGCAAAGAAGTATTAAAGCTGGAGAATTTTTTTGGGATTGCCAAACAGGAGAAGGTGGTGTAATGACGCCGCCGTATATTGCACCATGTATTGATCAGCCTGTTGAAATCATTCCTGTTCCAGAGTTTGATTTGCCATAATCAATATAATTAGATTAAAAAAAACGTTTCAAATTTCGAAATGGTTTTTTACTTTCGGAAAACAGCTCATAAAATGAGCTGTTTTTTTTGTTTTAGTAGCATCTGAAATTCTTAAGCCATTTTTTGGATTACAAATTTTATTAAATGCTCAAATAATCTATATTTGTAATTCAAAAAATAAAACGAATACCTTAATATGAAATTACTAGAAGGAAAAGTTGCAATTATTACTGGTGCAAGCCGTGGAATTGGAAAAGGAATTGCTGAAGTTTTTGCTAAACATGGAGCAAATGTTGCTTTTACATATAGCTCATCTGCAGCATCTGCAGAAGCTTTAGAAGCAGAATTAAATAGTTTAGGCGTTAAAGCAAAAGGATACCAATCTAATGCAGCAGATTTTAACGAAGCTCAAACTTTTGTTGACGCTGTTTTAGCAGATTTTGGAACTGTAGATATCTTAATCAATAATGCTGGAATTACAAAAGACAACCTTTTAATGCGTATGTCTGAGGCAGATTTTGACCAAGTAATTGATGTGAACTTGAAATCGGTTTTCAATATGACAAAAGCGATTCAGAAAACTTTCTTGAAACAAAGAGCTGGATCTATCATTAACATTAGTTCTGTTGTTGGAGTTTCTGGAAACGCAGGTCAGACAAACTACGCAGCATCTAAAGCTGGTGCAATCGGATTTACTAAATCTGTAGCTCTTGAGTTAGGTTCTCGTAACATTCGTTGCAATGCAATCGCTCCAGGTTTTATCGAAACTGAAATGACTGCAAAATTATCAGAAGACGTAGTAAAAGGATGGAGAGAAGGTATTCCGTTGAAACGCGGTGGAACTCCAGAAGACGTGGCAAACGCTTGTCTTTTCTTAGCTTCTGATATGAGTGCTTATGTAACAGGACAAGTTCTTAATGTTTGCGGAGGAATGCTTACCTAAGATTCTAAGTTGCTAAGATTCTGAGGTACTAAGTTTTTAAGCTGACTCAGGAAAGATCACAATTTTTAATCTGCTTACTGCAAACTGATACTGAATACTAAATAAATATGACGACAAACACGATTCTTTTATTATTGCTTTCTTTAGTAATTGCTGGTGGTTTATCGTACTTTCAATATTTTTTCAAAGCCAAAAGTAAATCTAATGTGATTATACTTTTGGCTTTTTTACGTTTTCTAGCCATTTTCGGATTATTGGTTTTATTGATTAATCCGATAATTTCTAAAAATTCTTTAGAGGTTACCAAAACGCCTTTGGCAATTGTTGTCGACAATTCAAGCTCAATCGTAGCTTTAAAATCTGATAAAAAAGCGGTTGAATTATATCAAAAACTAGTTTCAAATCCTGCTTTAAAAGAAAAATTCGAAATTCAGTCGTATCAGTTTGATAACGATTTTAAAACTTCAGATAAATTTGATTTTAAGGGAAATCAAACCAATTTAGATGAAGCAGCGAAGAATTTAAAAAGCATCAACAAAAATCTGATTTTCCCAACGGTAATTATTACAGACGGAAATCAAACTACAGGAAACGACTATGTGTATAGATTCGATCCTGTCAATAAAGTTTATCCTTTGGTTGTGGGAGATACAACCACTTTTTTTGATTTAAAAATAAATCAGCTTAATGTAAACAAATACGCGTTTCATAAAAATAAATTTCCTGTCGAAGTTTTTCTGCAATATGCCGGCGACAAAACGGCCAATGCAGAATTTACCATTTCGCAAGGAAATACTGTTGTGGCAAAAGAAAAGCTTTCGTTTTCACCATCAGAGAAAACAGCTTCTTTAAATTTGCTTCTTCCTGCCGATAAAGTAGGATTACAGATTTATAAAGCCAGTATTCAATCTTCGGCTAAAGAAAAAAATAGCTACAACAATATCAAAAATTTTGCAGTTGAAATTATCGATCAAAAGTCAACAATCGCTATTGTTTCGGCTATAAATCATCCAGATATTGCATCTTTAAAACGTTCAATTGAGGTTAATGCACAACGTAAAGTGATATTGGTTAAACCAAACCAAATTAATGATTTACAAGATATTTCTGTTTTAGTTTTATATCAACCGACAACAGCTTTCAAGCCGATATTTGATAATAATAAATTAAAAGGCACAAACACCTTTATTATAACAGGAAGCAATACCGATTTCAATTTTTTAAATCAGCAGCAAAATAATCTGATTTTTAAAATGAGCAATCAGCGAGAAGATTTCCTTAGCGAATTCCACTCTGATTTTAATCTTTTTGCCATTGACGATATTGGTTTTGAAAATTTCCCGCCTTTGCAAAATCCGTTCGGAAATATCAGCACAAATGGAAATGTATCTGTTTTGCTTTCATCAAAAATTAGAAACGTTTCTACTAATGCTCCATTATTGGCTTTCGCCGAAAATCAAGGAAAAAGAACTGCTTTTCTTCTTGGAGAAAATAGCTGGAAATGGCGTTTGCAAAGTCATGTTGACAATCAGTCATTTGAAAAGTATGATGTTTTTATTGATAAAATAGTTCAATATTTAGCATCATCGGCTTCAAAAAAATCTTTGGTAGTAACACATGAAAGCTTTTATAATTCTGGAGAAGAAATTATCATCAACGCACAGTATTTCAATAAAAATTATGAGTTTGACGAAAAAGCCAGACTTACAATCAGCGTTGTAAATGCAGCAACCAAACAAACTAAAAATTACGATTTACTAAAAGGAAGCAATTCTTTTTCGGCTAATTTGGAAGGGCTTCCAGCTGGAAAATATAACTTTACAGTAAAAGAATTAAATTCAAATACTTCATACGCAAGTCATTTTGAGATTTTAGATTTTGATATCGAAAAACAATTTGTAAATCCTGATGTAGCTAAATTGCAGCAATTGGCACAGCAAACTGGAGGAAAAGCATTCTTCGAAGATCAAGCAGATCAATTGATTAATACACTTTTAGAAAACAAAGAATATAAATCAATTGAAAAAAATATTTCAAGTAAAACTCCAATTATTGACTGGGTTTGGTTATTGATTTTGATTGCAGCTCTCTTAACAACGGAATGGTTTGTTAGGAAATATAATGGGCTTTTGTAGTTTTTAGTTTAAACTAACTTTTATAATTATGTCTAATTTTTCCGCAAATAATAATCAGAAAGATGATGTTGTTTTTAATAAATTTCAAAAACAACTAGAAAGAAATGGATTAAGAATTGAGTCAATTGATGCGGATGGGTTCATTTATGTCAATATCGGAGAAACTGATCTGAAAGTTAGTTTAGAGAATGTTAGACGAAATTACGAAAGAGATTTTGATGAAAGACATATTGCTGATTTAGTAGAAGTAATTGTGCAGCATTCATTTAAAATTGAAGATTGGGAACAAGTAAAAGACAAAATATATTTGCAGTTTGTTCCAAATGACTTTGAGTTTGAAAATATTATAAATGAAAAGGTAACTAGTGAATTTAGTAAAGTTTTTGCATTAAATCTTAATAATGGTTTTTCGTTTATAACTAATGACGATTTATCAGATTGGAAAATAGACGTTACAGATTTAGAAAAACAAGCAGATTTTAATTTAGGGATTCTATTAGATAAAGTAAAGATAGAATTTGAAGATATAGACAATCATAAACTAGGAATGATTAATGTTGAAGAAGTGTCACTAAAAAGTTCTTGTCTTTTTTCTTCTAAGATAAAAAATCTAGTTGAAAATAATATTGGTTTTCCTTTTTATGCTGTAATTCCGGTAAGTGATTTTTGTTATATTTTTGCTGAAAAAGATTTTGAATATTTTTCGCAACGCCTTGGTTCTGTAGTTCTTGATGAATATAATAACTCTGGATATCCGATTACAACAGAAATTTTAAGATTTTCAGATACAGGTGTTGAAGCAATTGGAAAATATTAAATAGAGAAATCATGGACTTTCGGTTAAAAGTTTTCTACACTGTTGCACTCCGCCTTAATTTTACTAAAGCGGCAACAGAATTGTATATTACTCAGCCGGCAGTTTCTAAACATATTCAAGAATTAGAAGAAACATACAAAACCAAACTTTTTGAGCGAAACGGTTCTAAAATCGCTTTAACCCCAGCGGGAAAAATACTTCTAAAGTATACTAAAAGTATTTTTGATATTTATCGAGAAATAGATTTTGAAATGAGCTCATTTAATGCAGAACGCCAAGGCTTGCTGAGACTTGGAGCGAGTACTACCATTTCACAATATATTATTTCTCCAGTTTTAGCTAGTTTTCATCAAAAGCAAAAAGATATAAAAGTCAATCTGCTAAATGGAAATACAGAACAAATCGAAAATGCTTTAATCAATAAAGAAATCGAGATTGGAATTGTAGAAGGGCATTCTAAAAATCAATCCATAAAATATATTCCGTTTTTAAAAGACGAACTGGTTTTGGTCTGCAATAGCAATAATCCTTTTGTCAAACAAAATGAAATTTCGGTAAGCGATTTAAAATCAATGAAATTTATAACTCGAGAACGCGGATCAGGAACACTTGAAGTTATAGAATTTGCCTTAAAAAAAGCGGGTTTAAAATTTTCAGATTTACAAATCGAAATGCAGCTCGGAAGTACAGAAAGCATAAAATCATATTTGCTAAATTCGGATTGCTTTGCTTTTATGTCTATTCATGCAGTGAATAAAGAATTGAAAAACAAAGAATTGATTGTTTTAGATGTGGAGAAATTATCTGTAGAAAGATATTTTTACATTGCCACTTTACAAGGAAAATCAGATTCATTATCAGAACTGTTTATTCAAAATTTAGCAAATCATTATAACTTGAAGTTATAGCCGATTGTAATTTACGATTGGTGTTTTCAATATAAACGGCGGAACTTTGCGACATAATATCAATACCCATTTATTTTGAAAACAAAAGAACAAACCACAGCACAATTATTTGAAATTAATCAATCTTTACAGCAAGTGCTTTTTCTTGCCGTAATTCTACTATGTTTATTCTCGATTATTTCTCCGCCAATTGCACTTTTGTTAGGCGTTTTGATTGTGAATCTTTTCGGAAATCCATTTGCAGAATTCAATCATAAAGCCATTACATTTTTATTGCAGTTCTCTGTAGTTGGTTTAGGATTCGGAATGAACGCCAACAGCGCAGTTTCAGCTGGAAAAGAGGGATTTGTCTTAACTGTTTTTTCAATATTCAGTACATTGCTTTTCGGATTTTTGTTAGGGAAATGGCTTAAAACAGAGAAAAAAACATCGCACTTAATCTCTTGCGGAACAGCAATCTGCGGAGGAAGCGCTATCGCAGCGATTTCACCTGTAATCAAATCAAACGAAAATCAGACTTCAATTGCTTTAGGAGTTATTTTTATACTGAATTCAATTGCCTTATTTGTTTTTCCGTTTATCGGACATCAATTGGGTTTATCACAAAAAGATTTTGGTTTATGGTGTGCCATTGCCATTCATGACACGAGTTCTGTAGTAGGTGCGGCAAATAAATATGGTGCAGAAGCCTTGCAAGTTGCTACAACTGTAAAACTAGCCAGAGCATTATGGATTATTCCCATTTCAATCCTAACCGCTTTCCTTTTTAAGAGTAAGAATTCAAAAATAAAAATTCCTTATTTTATTGGATTGTTTGTTTTGGCGATGCTAGTAAATACCTACGTTCCTTCTACAGCCATTTTTACTGGACATATTGTAGGAATTGCTAAAATAGATTTGACCATAACTTTGTTTTTAATTGGAGCAACTTTAAATTTTGCCACTTTAAAAACAGTAGGAGTAAAGCCTTTACTTCAAGGGGTTTTTCTTTGGGTTTTTATAGCCGTTTTAGCTTTGTTTTCAATTCTTTATTTGGGTTAATATTTTTTAACCGCAAAGAGCGCAAAGAATTACGCAAAGTTCGCAAAGTTTTTTTGCTATTATTTTACATTGGAGAATTTTACAATTGGTTTGTCAATCATTTTGTAAAATTTTCCTTTGAAAGCATAACGTCTTTCAATCTCAAAATTAAATGATTTTTTCGTTTTCGCCATTATTGCAATTTCTTCAGGAACATTTGTTTCAAATTCGTCTTGTGCTTTTAAAGCTTTATTAAATGTTCCTGTTGTTTTTATGATAATATCTCTAAAATGTTTTTTGGTGTTATCATTTACAACCGTATAAGTTCCAGACCATTTTACGCTTTCAACATTGGTAAGCTGATAATTATCAACTTCCATTATAGGCTGATATTTTCCGTCAAAACCAGCAACCAGATACAGCCAGCCTTCAAAAGGTCCGCCCGCGCCACCATTAACATGCAATAAGGTAAAAGCAAATTGATCCTCTCCAATTTCAACCAATTTTGGAGTTGGGCATTGCGCAAAAGCACCAAATGCAGCAACTGCAGGCTGAAAAGATCTCATATACCAAGAATTGCCATTTTTTGCAAACTTAGCCAAACCTAACAATCCTCCAGAAAAACGTCCTGTCTGAAGTCCGTCTTCATCATGAACAGAATGATTAAAAGCTAATATTTTAAATTGATTTCCTTTTGAATCAGAATAGTCAATATTAGCTAAAAGTCTTGTTGCAACACCTTCAGAATATGGAAACAATTGATCGCCTTCAACACCGTTTACGTCCAAAAAAGGTGAAGGTTTGCAAGATTTGCATTTCCAGCTTATAAAAGTATTTTTATCTGAAAGATGATATAGATTACCAGGAAACAATTTTTGAATTGTTTTTATGCCGTCAAAAGGTTCAGAAACTTTAAGAGTCCGTTTGGTGTTTAATATAGTATCTGTAACGTTTTTAAGCTGTAAATCAGTTTCTTGAGCAAAGCAGAATGAAGAGGCTAGCAGGAAGAAGCTTAAGGTAATTTGGCGCATAAAAATATATTTAAATTATGAAAACAAATATATAAAGAAATTTATTGTTAATACGGGCTTCTTGTCGATTTTAAGCCGTAAAATATCAAAATGCTAAATTATGAGAATCTTAATAACAGTATTTTTTGCGTATTCTTTAATTAAAGCTAAATTTGCTCCCTCTAATAAAAAAACAAATGAAGAAAATCCAAATGAGACCAAAACTAATCGCTTTCGGAGCTTTAGTTATTGGGTTTATTATGCTGTCATGGGGAAATGTTGGCCATGAGCGTATTAACAAAGCAGCTGTAATGGCTTTACCAAAACAATTACAGATCTTTTTTTACAATCACATTGATTTTATTACACAAGAAGCTTCGGTTCCAGATATCCGTAAGTATGCTTTAAATTATAAAGAAGAAGGCCCAAGGCATTATTTTGATATGGAAAACTTTGGAGCCGCTGACACATATCCACAGACATTAGAAGAAGCAAAACAAAAATATGATGCCAAATTTTTAAGCGATAACGGAATTTTACCTTGGTATATCGAGGATATGATGACAAAATTGACTAAAGCTTTTAAAGAGAAAAATAGAGCTGAAATCTTATTTCTTGCTGCAGATTTAGGTCATTATATTGGCGATGCGCACATGCCTTTGCATACTTCTAAAAATCACGACGGACAATTGACTGATCAAAAAGGAATTCATTCGCTTTGGGAAAGCAGATTGCCGGAATTATTCGTTAAAAATTACAAATTAAATGTTCCAGAAGCTCAGTATTATACTGATGTTCATAAAGCGATTTGGGATATGATAAATGATACGCACAGCTTTGCGCAGCCTTTATTGGATATTGATAAAAAGCTAAGAACAGCAACTCCTGAAAACAAAGTTTTTGAAATGGATGCTGATGGTAAGATCGCTAAAACAAAATACAATACTTCTAAGTTTTCTGATGAATATGCTACAAAATTGCATGCAGAATTAAACGGAATGGTAGAAAGCCAAATGAGAAAAGCAATTGCTGCAACAGCAAGTTTTTGGTATACAGCTTGGGTAAATGCAGGAAAACCAGATTTAAGTGATTTAGATTCGCCAGCTGTTACTCAAAGAAACTACCAATTTTTACAGGATGATTTAAAATTGTACCAGAAAGGAAATTTATTCGGAATGAAAAATCAAAATGATTAATTTTTGTTTGAAGTTTTCAAGTTTCAAGTTGAACTGAAAATTATAAAAAGCCTCAGATTCTTTACGAATTTGAGGCTTTTATAATTTAACAAACCCTAACAGATTTTTTTAACCTTTTGGATTATTTTAAAATTTTAACGAACTTTTGCATATAATTTTTTATTCTTATCTGCCAAATCTTTAAACTGATATTCTTTCTCTTTCAAAACATACGATGCTGATTGATAGTAAGAAATGGTTTCGTCAAGCAATTCCTTGTTCTCAGTTTTCAGTGGAATTTCATCGTAATGAATTTGAAATTCAGGAGCAATGCCAGTTTTCTCATTAAGTTTCAGCTGAAACTGTTTTATCTGTTGTTTTGGAGATAAAATCGTCAAGACATTGTCTTTTATTAAACCTAAGTCCTGATAAGTTGCTATAAAGGCTCGTGGCTGATAATCTGGTTGAAATACATCTTGTCCAAAGAATTTGCTTTCATAATCAAAATTTAAAAGCCCAAATAATGTTGGCATAATATCAATCTGTGACATTAATTTGGTATATTTTTCAGGCTTCATTTCTGGCGTATAAATCAAAGCTGGAATTCTGTATTTGTCTAACGGAAGTTCTGTTTTTCCTGCACTCGAAGCACAATGATCGGCTACAATTACAAATACTGTATTCTTAAACCAAGGCTGTTTTTCAGCTTGTTTAAAGAATTGTTTAAGAGCATAATCGGTATATTTTACACCTCCATCACGAGATTTGATGTTTCCAGGAATATCTATTTTATTGTTAGGATAAGTAAAAGGTCTGTGATTACTTACAGTCATAATATGATTGAAGAAAGGCTTATTTTGTTTTGCTTCATCATTCATAACTTTAATTGCTTTATTGTACATGTCTTCGTCGCAAACTCCCCATACGTTTGAAAAAGTGATTTCGTTTTCTGCGAAACTTGATTTGTCTATAATTTGATAGCCATTTCCGGTAAAGAAATTCTGCATGTTGTCAAAAAATGCATCTCCACCGTACATGAATTTTACATTATAGCCTTTTTGAAGAAAAACAGATCCTGTTGAGAATTTGTTTTTGTTGTCTTCTCTTTTTACAACACTTTCTCCAGCGGTTGGAGGCAGGCATAAAGTTACGGCTTCAAGACCACGTACTGTTCGGTTTCCTGCAGCATATAAATTCGTAAAAAGCAAGCTTTTTTGTGCCAAACTGTCTAGGAAAGGTGTGATGTTCTGCTCATTTCCATACATTTTCATAAAGTCAGCACTTAAACTTTCGATTGTTATTAAAACAACATTTTTACGTTGTTCCAAAGAATCTTCTTTTATTTTTCGCAATGTATTTGTCCCTGCAATATTTGGAAGTTCTTGCTTTAATATAGCAAATGCTTTTTCGTTCGGAATTGTTTTGTAGAATTTAAAATAATCCAATTTGTTATTCTGAAACGCCAGATAGAATTTGTAAATACCGTTTGATTGCAGTTCATTAACAAATACATTTTTAGAATTTTCTGTTTTAGCCAATTGAGGAGTGGCTAGTAAAGAAATAACAAATAGAACAGCATATAAGGCTGTAATTTGTAATTTTTCATTAAAGCTAGGAATCTCATCTATGTAATTTTTAGATCTTTTAATGATGAAATAAGTAATAATTCCTGTAATGATAAACAAAGCAGAAAATATAGGAATTACAGGATACGACTGCATAATGTTTCCAATGACTTCATTGGTGTAAATCAGGTAATTAACTGCAATGAAATTGTATTTTGCTCCAAATTCGTTCCAAAAGAAAAATTCGCTGATTGCGTTTTGAAGAATCAGTAAAACATATAGAAAAATCACAAAAGCAAAAAGCCAAAATCTGATTTTATCTCTGTGTTTTGGAAGGAAAAGGAAAAGCGAAAACAAAAGTGTTTTTAAAGAAACAAAAATCAAAACGATTTTTGGCAAAGCGCCACCGTATTCATCAAAAATGCTTTTTCCAGAAGCTACGTAAATTAAAAGTGCTAGAAAACCTGCGAGTATAATATATCCGTAAGGTTTATTGTATTTTGAGTTTGAAATAAAAATGAGATAAAGCCATAAGAAAACCGACGCTAACACGAATACAAAAAAGTCTGACAGTAAACCTAGCGAGAATATTTTTAAGCTCTCTGCAAAGGTAAACGAACTCTGGGTAATGGGATGAAAAAGCAATACCAGTCTAAGTGTAAAACTTACTATAAAGTACAGTAAAGCAAGATTGTAGAAAGGCGAAAGTTTTTTGTAAAAATTCATCGGATTTATTTTTTTACAAAATTAATTTCTAATGATTAACACCAGATTAAGTTCAACTTTTACCTTACTTAACATTAACTTAAAGTTTGCTTAAGATACTGGTTTTCTTTATTTATTGATATGTCGGACTATTTCTGAGAGGTAAATTATCTATCTTTGAATTGAAAAAATGAAATTCAAATTTAATCAGATACGATAAATGCATATTTTAATAGTTGAAGACGAAGTAGGAATTGTTCAATTTCTAAAACAAGGTTTGCAAGAAGAAGGTTATCAAATTACAACGGCAGTCGACGGTTCCAAAGGTTTTGAACTGGTTCAGGAGCAAAAATTTGACTTAATTCTTTTAGACTGGATGTTGCCAAAGATTAACGGTTTGGATTTGTGCAAAGCTATTCGAATTAAAGACCAAAGCACGCCAATCATTTTTTTGACTGCAAAAGACACAGTTCAGGAAACTATTGAAGGTTTAAAAGCGGGCGCCAACGATTATATCAAAAAGCCTTTTAGTTTTGAAGAATTAGTAGAGCGAATTAAAGTCCACTTTAGAAATAAAAAGCAAACTGAAAACTTAACTCTCGGAAACATTACGATGGACCTATCCAGACATATTGTTTTGAAAGCAGAGGAAGAAATTTCGTTAACTCAACGCGAATTTGAATTATTGGCTTATCTAATTCAGCATAAAGGAAAAGTCTGCACTAGAAATCAAATTTTAAGGGACGTTTGGGAAATTAACTTTGAGTACGATACAGGTGTTATAGACGTGTTTATGAATGCCATTCGAAAAAAACTGAACCTTAAAATCGAAGAAGATTATATTAAAACCATCCGAGGCATTGGATATATTGCCAATGATTAACAAATGACATCGTTATCTTTTAAAGACAGAATAGCATTAAATTATATTGTAGGAACCGGACTGTTGGTTTTAGCGGTCTTTTCTGCTATCTATTTTATTGTAAAACTTACGGTTTATAACCATATTGACGAAAACTTGAATATTGAAATTCAAGATCATTTGAAAGAACTGAGAATTGAGAAAGGTAAAGTTATCTTTATGGATGCTGAAGAATGGGAAGAAAGAGAACATAATTCAGTAGATGTAAATCCTATTTTTGTTCAGTTTTTGAATGTGAACAAACAAATCATTGAAAAATCACCTAATCTAAAGAATGAAAAACTCGTTTTTCACGGAAAAAAAGATCATTTTCATCCTTTTGACACTAAATTATTAGGTAATAAAATTCGTCAGATTCAGGTTCCGCTTCATGTGCAATCCAAGAAAGTTGGTTATCTGATTATCGCCATGTCACTTTCAGATTCTTCAAAAGTTTTGGATAATCTAATGGATACTTTATTGATAACATTTCCCATCATTTTGCTGATTTTGTTTTTCTTAGCTAGATTTTATGCAGGAAGAAGCATCAAGCCAATAAATAATATCATTCAAACCTCAAAAGTTATTACTAAAGATAATCTTAAAGCGCGAATTCCGTTGCCAAAAACAAGAGACGAATTGTTTACGCTTTCTAAGACCATTAATAATTTATTGAACCGAATTGAAGATGCAATTGAACGTGAAAAACAGTTTACATCTGATGCTTCACATGAGTTAAGAACGCCCCTTACAGTTATTAAAGGAACACTTGAAGTACTCATTCGTAAACCTCGTGACAATAAAGAATACGAAGAAAAAATTAATTATTGCATCAGTGAAGTTGATCACTTGAATTCGCTTGTTGATCAGTTGCTTATGATGGCTCGTTTTGAGAATCAAAAACAGAATATTCTTAAAGAAAATATCTACTTAAATGCTGTAATTTTAGATGTGCTGAAATTAAATACAGAGAAAATTAAATTGGGAGGAATAAATGTAATTTTAGATGCACCAGAAGAATTTTATATTTATTCGGATACTTATTTAACAGTAACAATTCTTCGAAATATCATTTCAAATGCAGTGAAATATTCAAAATCTAATAGTGAAATCCGCATTTCTTTATCTAGAGAAAATCATAAAATTATCTGCAATATTTTAGATCAGGGAATCGGAATTGCAAAGAAAGATCTTGAGTCAATTTTAAATCCGTTTTTTCGATCAGACTCGCTCAATCATTCAGAAATTAAAGGGACTGGGCTTGGTTTGTTTATTGTAAAAAGAATGACCGATCTGCTTCATATTAAGTTTAAAATTGAAAGCGAAATTGGAAAAGGAACACAAGTTTTATTGGTTTTTGAAGAATATTATAATTCGTTAAAGTAATTTTAAAATTATTAAGCAAAATGTGCTTCAAAACGATTTTTAACAATAAACTATCGTTAAGTTAAAATAAAAATTGCTTTTTAATTATTTTATCTAGTATATTTGCAACCGAATCAAAGAAGTAAAAAACAAAACAAATCATGATTTCAATTCAATTACATCATCATCATTTACATTATTGCTCTCAAGCGATGTGTTAATGGTATGCGTGTAAATCATCATATTTTAAAACCCGTTTGAGTACATCAAACGGGTTTTTTAATTCAAGCTCTCTTTGTACTCAAACTATTAATTCAACAAACAACTAAAAAAATGAGTACTTTAAAAATTGCAATTCAAAAATCTGGGCGTTTAAACGAAGACAGCATTCAAATTCTAAAAGACTGCGGTATTTCAATCAACAACGGAATAGACCAGTTAAAAGCCGAAGCTTCAAATTTTCCTCTTGAAGTTTTATATCTAAGAAATTCAGATATTCCTCAATATTTAATCGATGGAGTGGTAGATTTAGCTATAGTTGGCGATAATCTTTTGGTAGAAAAAGGAAAAGGAATCGAAGTGGTTCAGAAATTAGGATTCTCAAAATGTAAAGTTTCTGTAGCAGTTCCTAAAACCTTCGAATACAATTCGGTACAAGATTTAGCTAATCTTCGTATTGCTACCTCTTATCCAAATACAGTTACCGAATATTTTAATAAATTTGGTATAAATGTAGATATTCACCAAATATCTGGTTCTGTGGAAATTGCGCCAAATATTGGTCTTGCAGATGCGATTGTAGATATTGTTTCAAGCGGAAGCACTTTATTCAAAAACAACTTAAAAGAAGTTGAAGTTATTTTGAAAAGTGAAGCAGTTTTAGCAGTTTCTCCAAAAGTTTCTCCAGAAATACAGAAACACATTGACACTTTAAAATTCAGAATTCAAGCGGTTTTAAGAGCTAGAAATTCAAAATATATTCTAATGAACGTTCCAAATGACAAAATTGAAGCAGTTGGAAAAATTCTTCCAGTTTTAAGAAGTTTAACTGTTCTTCCGTTGGCGCAAGAAGGCTGGAGCAGCGTTCACTCTGTAATTGACAAAGATACTTTTTGGGATGTAATAGATCAGTTAAAAGAAGTAGGAGCAGAAGGAATTCTAGTTTGCCCAATTGAGAAAATGGTACTATAAAAAAGAATTTTCAATTTTTAAATCCTAAATTCCAAGCTTAGCGTTGATCTTTAAAGTATTGGAATTTGGAATTTTAGAAGTTTGGAATTTAATATTGAAAATATTATGAATAAAATAGATAATCCAAAACCAGAAATCTGGTCAGAAATATTAAAAAGACCGACTAAAACTGTAGATGATATAGAACTTACGGTAAAAGAAATCTTCAAAGAAGTTCAAAGAAAAGGAGATGAAGCTGTTGCAAAATACACTTCGATTTTTGACGGAATTTCTCAAGACAATTATGAAGTTTCGCAAGCAGAAATTGATGAAGCAATTAGTTTGATTCCGAACGAGCTGAAAGAAGCTATTGAATTAGCGAAAGACAATATTTATAAATTTCACAATGCTCAAAAAACAGATCGTGTTTCTGTTGAAACTATAGAAGGTGTAAACTGTTGGCAGGAAAAAAGACCAATTCAAAAAATCGGTTTGTATATTCCTGGAGGAACAGCGCCTTTGTTTTCGACTGTTTTAATGTTGGCTGTGCCTGCTGAAATTGCGGGTTGCAAAGAAATTGTGTTGTGTTCTCCGCCGGATAAAAAGGGGAAAATTAATCCGGCAATTTTATACGCTGCAAACTTATGTGGTGTAACTAAAATTCTAAAAGTTGGTGGAATCCAAGCTATTGCAGGAATGACTTTTGGAACACAATCAATTCCTAAAGTATATAAAATCTTCGGACCAGGAAATCAATTTGTGACTGTGGCTAAACAGTTGGCAACTCAATTTGGTGTTGCAATTGATATGCCTGCAGGGCCTTCAGAACTGTTAATTGTTGCTGATGATACAGCGGTTCCGGCTTTTGTAGCGTCAGATTTATTATCTCAAGCAGAACACGGAACTGACAGTCAGGTAATTTTAGTTTCGACTTCAAAAAAGCTAATTTCAGAAGTAGAAAAAGAAGTTCAGTCACAATTGGAAGTGCTTCCAAGAAAAGTGATTGCAGAAAAAGCTATTGAAAATTCAAAATTGATTTATGTCGAAAATGATCAGATTGCTTTAGATTTAATCAATGAATATGGCCCAGAACACTTTATAATCTGCTCAGAATACGATGATTTCTATTGCAACGGAATTGTAAATGCAGGTTCTGTCTTCATCGGAAATTATACGCCTGAAAGTGCTGGGGATTACGCTTCAGGAACCAATCACACATTGCCAACAAATGGTTATGCGAAGAATTACAGCGGTGTAAATCTAGACAGTTTTATGAAATCAATGACATTTCAGAAAATTTCAGAAAAAGGAATTCAAAACATTGGGAAAGCGATAGAATTGATGGCTGAAGCCGAAGGGTTACAAGCGCATAAAAATGCTGTGACGCTGAGATTAAAGAGTTTAGAATAAGAAAAAGAAAAGAAGCAAGAAGAAAGATATTGAGTGGGTAAGATAAGAAGTCTTTTCTCTTGTTTCTAATAGTCCAAAAAACAACAACAAATGAACATATTCGATATAAATACAATTACACGTGAAAACGTAAAATCTTTAAAACCCTATTCTTCTGCGAGAGATGAGTTTGAAGATTTTGATACAGCCGAAATGATTTTTTTGGATGCCAATGAAAATCCGTATCAAAATGGAGTGAATCGTTATCCAGATCCACAGCAGAATTCGGTTAAAGCGATTTTGGCCAAGAATAATTTAGTAAAGCAAAGTCAGATTTTGTTAGGAAACGGAAGTGATGAAGTTTTAGATTTGCTTTTTAGAGCTTTCTGCGAACCTAACAAAGACAATATTATTTCGCTTCCTCCGACATATGGAATGTATGGAGTTTTGGCAAATATCAATGCAGTAGAAAATAGAGAAGTTTTGCTTTCAACTGATTTTCAGCCACAAGTAGAAAAGATTCTAGAAGCCGTTGACGAAAACACGAAAATCATCTTTTTATGTTCTCCGAACAATCCAACGGGAAATTCTTTCTCAGATGAAAGTGTTGTGAAATTACTTCAAAACTTCAAAGGTTTGGTTGTAATTGATGAAGCTTATATTGATTTTTCAGATAAAGAAAGCTGGCTGACAGAAATCGACGAATATCCGAATTTAGTGATTACTCAAACTCTTTCCAAAGCGTATGGTTTGGCTGGAATACGTTTAGGAATTTGCTACGCTTCTGAAGAAGTGATTTCAATTCTAAACAAAATCAAACCGCCTTATAATGTAAACGAACTTACGCAGCAAAGAGCTAAAGAGCGTTTAAAAGATTCTGATAAAATTAAACAAGAAATTGTTTCTATTATTGAGCAAAGAGAAGAATTGCTTAAAGTATTGCTTGAAGTAAATTTTGTTGAGAAAGTATATCCAACAGAAGCCAATTTTATCTTGGCAAAAGTAGATGACGCTAACAAAAGATACGACCAGTTAATTGAAAAAGGAATCGTTATCCGCAATAGAACAACACAACCTTTATGTGAAAATTGTCTTCGTTTTACCATTGGAACAAAGGAAGAAAATGCTGTTGTAATTAGAGAATTGAAATTATTGAATTAGAAATTATTAGCCACAGATTAGAAAGATTAAAATGTTTTTTTTCTGTGCGTGATTTAGCCACGAATTACACAAATTACCACGAATTAAATTAGAGAAATTCGTGAATTCGTGGCAAAAAAATCATATTAATCTGTGAAATCAGTGGCAAAACAAAATACATATGAAAAAAGTACTTTTTATCGATCGTGATGGTACGATTGTTTTAGAACCTGAAAATTATCAATTAGATAGCTTAGATAAACTAGAGTTTTACCCAAAAGCATTTCAATATTTGGCTAAAATTGCTGCTGAATTAGATTACGAACTTGCAATGGTAACGAATCAGGACGGCTTAGGAACTGATAGTTTTCCAGAAGATACATTTTGGCCAACGCAGAATTTTATTCTAAAAGCATTTGAAAACGAAGGAGTTGTTTTTGATGAAATTTTTGTAGACAGAACTTTTCCAGAAGAAAATGCACCAACTCGCAAACCAAGAACTGGAATGCTAACTAAATACTTGAATAATCCAGAATATGATTTAGAAAACTCTTTTGTTTTAGGTGATCGTTTGACAGATGTAGAACTGGCTAAAAACCTTGGTGCAAAAGCTATTTTCATGAATGATACAGATGGAATTGGAAGCAACGAAATTTCATCAAAACGTGAAGAATTAAACGAGACAATCGTTTTACAGACAATGGATTGGAAGAAAATCTATGAGTTTTTAAAACTTGAAGCACGTTCGGCATCAATAACTCGTAAAACGAATGAAACCGATATTTATATCAACTTAAATCTTGACGGAACAGGAAAAAGCAAAATCGACACCGGAATTGCTTTTTTTGATCACATGTTAGATCAAATCTCACGTCACGGGCAAATGGACTTGGAAATCACGGTAAAAGGCGATTTAGAAGTCGATGAGCACCATACAATCGAAGATACAGCAATTGCTTTGGGTGAAGTTTTCGCGAAAGCGTTAGGAAATAAATTAGGAATTGAACGTTACGGATTCTGTCTTCCAATGGACGATTGCTTAGCCCAAGCAGCAATTGACTTCGGCGGAAGAAACTGGCTGATTTGGGAAACGGAATTCAAGCGTGAAATGGTGGGGAAAATGCCAACAGAAATGTTTTATCATTTCTTTAAATCATTCACAGACGGAGCAAAAGCCAATTTAAATATCAAAGCAGAAGGAATCAACGAACACCACAAAATCGAAGCAATTTTTAAAGCTTTCGCAAAAGCGATAAAAGTAGCCGTAAAAAGAGATACCGAAAAAATGATTTTGCCTTCAACGAAAGGAATGCTTTAAATTAGTCGAAAGCGAAAAGTCATAAAGTCCAAAGATTCCTAGATTATGGAAGATCAGAATGACTTTAAGACTTTCGACTTTGGACTTTAAGACTAAAATTAAATGAAAATAGTAATTATAAATTACGGAGCAGGAAATATTCAGAGCATTATGTTTGCTATTGAAAGATTGGGTTTTAAGGCTGTTTTGAGTAATAATTCAGAGGAAATTAAATCGGCTGATAAAGTGATTTTTCCTGGCGTGGGCGAGGCGAGTTCAGCTATGGCTAAACTTCGTGAAAGCGGTTTGGATAGCCTGATTCCAGAATTGAAACAGCCTGTTTTAGGAATCTGTCTCGGAATGCAATTGATGTGCAATAAAACTGAAGAAGGAAACACAAAAGGCTTGGGGATTTTTGATGTTGATGTTTTGAAATTTTCAAACAACGTAAAAGTGCCTCAAATGGGATGGAATCAGATTTATGATTTAAAGACTGATTTGTTTAAAGACATTTCTGAAAATGAATTCATGTATTTGGTTCATAGTTTTTATGCACCAAATTGTCCAGAATCGATTGCAACAACAAATTACGATGTTGAATACGCGTCAGCTTTACAAAAAGATAATTTTTACGGAACACAGTTTCACCCAGAAAAAAGCGGTGATGTTGGCGAAAAGATTCTAGGTAATTTTTTAAAAATGTAAAAACTTCAATATCAATCAAAATATCAAAAATCAATTTCAATTTTTAGAATCTAAAATCTAAAATCAGAAATCTAAAATAAATAAGAATGAGAATAATACCAGCCATAGATATCATTGAAGGAAAATGCGTTCGTTTGTCCAAAGGTGATTATGATACGAAAATAATTTACAACGAGAATCCACTTGAAGTGGCAAAATCATTTGAAGCACATGGAATCGAATATCTGCATTTAGTAGATCTTGACGGTGCAAAATCAAGCAGAATTGTCAATTATAAAATCTTAGAACAAATCGCTACACAAACCAGCTTAAAAATTGATTTTGGTGGCGGATTGAAATCGGATGATGATTTGAGAATTGCTTTTGAAAGCGGTGCTAATCAAATTACTGGCGGAAGTATTGCAGTAAAAAATAGAGTGATTTTCGAAAAATGGATTTCACAATACGGTTCTGATAAAATTATTCTTGGAGCTGATGCAAAAGACGAAAAAATTGCCGTTTCGGGCTGGTTAGAAGAATCAAATGAAGATTTAGTTCCGTTTATACAAGATTATCAATCAAAAGGAATTGATTATGTTATTTGCACGGATATTGCAAAAGACGGAATGCTTCAAGGCCCTAGTTTTGATTTGTATGCCAAAATTTTAGCGGAAGCAAAAGGAATCAAATTAATCGCTTCAGGAGGAATTTCAACTTTCGATGAATTACCAAAATTAGCTGAATTAGGTTGTGAAGGAACAATCATCGGAAAAGCGATTTACGAGGGAAGAATTACTTTGAAACAACTTGAGGATTTTATAATTAGAAAATGAGAAAATTTGATAATTAGATAATTTACACAGTATGTGAAGTAATTATCTAATTGACTAATTCTCTAATTAACACATTAGATAAATGTTAGCAAAAAGAATAATACCTTGTTTAGATATAAAAAACGGAAGAACCGTAAAAGGCGTTAATTTCGTTGACTTGCGCGATGCAGGAGATCCTGTGGAATTGGCTGCGATTTATTCAGCTGAAGGCGCAGACGAATTGGTTTTTCTGGATATTTCGGCAACAGAAGAAAGACGTAAAACACTGGTAAATATGGTGCGAAGCGTGGCAGAAAAAATCAATATTCCGTTTACAGTTGGCGGTGGAATTTCATCTGTTGAAGATGTTGACATTCTGCTGAATAACGGAGCTGATAAAGTTTCAATCAATTCATCTGCAGTTAAAAATCCGCAATTGATTAATGATCTGGCTCAGAAATTTGGAAGTCAATGTGTTGTTGTAGCAATTGATGCCAAACAAATTGACGGGCAATGGATTGTGCATTTAGTTGGCGGAAAAGTGCCAACAGAATTAAATCTTTTCGATTGGGCTGTTGAAGTTGCAGAACGCGGGGCAGGCGAAATTTTATTCACTTCGATGGACAATGACGGAACTAAAAATGGATTTGCAAACGAGGCTTTGGCTAAACTTTCAGAATTAGTAAATATTCCAATCATCGCTTCTGGAGGAGCTGGAAATATTCAGCATTTTGTAGATTCGTTTCAAAAAGGAAAAGCAGATGCAGCTTTAGCAGCGAGTGTTTTTCACTTTAAAGAAATTGAAATTAAAGCCCTAAAACAAGAATTAAGAAATAATAATATAGAAGTGAGAATTTGAGAAAAAAATTCAATTTTTAAATTCCAAATTCCAATAATCAGAGTTTAGAAATTAATCTAAAATCTTCCCGATAGCTATCGGGACTAAAATCTAAAATTAAAATGGAAATCGATATCAAAAGCGCACACGGATTAATTCCGGCGATAATTCAGGATTCAGAAACAAAAAATGTTTTGATGTTGGGTTATATGAACGAAGAATCGCTTCAAAAAACAATAGAAACACAAAAAGTAACTTTCTTTAGTCGTTCAAAGCAAAGACTTTGGACAAAGGGCGAGGAGAGTGGTAACTTTTTGAATCTGGTAAGCATTAAAAACGACTGCGATGGCGATACGCTTTTAATTCAGGCAAAACCTATTGGGCCAACGTGTCACACGGGTGCAGATACCTGTTGGCAGGAACCAAATGATGCGAATTATGGTTTTATTTCACAATTAGAAAATACAATTAAAACCCGTAGAGAAAATGCTGATTCTGAACAGAGTTATGTGGCTTCTTTGTTTGCAAAAGGAATCAATAAAATTGCTCAAAAAGTCGGAGAAGAAGCGGTAGAAGTAGTGATTGAAGCAAAAGATGATAATGACGATTTATTCCTTAGCGAAAGCGCCGATTTACTATTTCATTATTTGATTTTATTACAAGCGAAAGGTTATAAACTGAATGACGTTGTTGAAGTTTTGAAAAAACGTCAGAAGTAAAATATTTTGTTTCAAGTTTCAAGTTTCAAGTTTCATGTTCTGTGAGCAACTTGAAACTTGAAACTTGAAACAAAGTTATTGCTCCACAAACTCAAAAACCGCAAATTTTTGCGGCTGATGAAATCCAAAAACTGAAGTTTTATAAGGCTGTAAAGCAAGATATTCATTGGTTTTACCGTAATCAATTCTAAAAGCATTTCCTCGCCATTTTGTCCCAGTTTTCGGTTTTTTAAAACCGCCATTTTCAATTTTTTTGAGGCTAGAAAAAGGGATTTTGATTTCTACTACGTAACCTTCAGGAGTTATTTTACTCACAGATTCTAAGTCTTTAATATCGAAATCCATTGCCGTATTCCATCCTCCACATTCTGGCGAAATGCATTTTAAAACCAAATCGTAATTTGTAGAAAATGCATTCACTCCAATTTCAATATAATTCTGGCCATCTCCATCTGGATCTAGAAAAATTTCAGCTAAATCATCGGTGTTGAATATTTGAGAATCTTTTGTTTGCGACGTTCCAATAATTTTAGAATCAGTGCATTTATAAGCTATATATAGGTTTCTGCTATTCCACGAAAGTGAAACAAAAGTTTGTTGGGAAGCTTTCTCGCCTGTGTTATGAATTGCAAACGGGCCAAGAAAAGGCGTTTTCCACTCTGATAAATCGCCATCAATATTAATTTTGCCATTTGTTTTATGAACAGGAAATGTCTGAGAATAAACGGATAATTGGCAGAATAAAAGCGAAACAATAGTAATGTATTGCAATTTCATAAAACACTAAATATAATTGAATAGCTAAAGTAAAGAAAATGCGTTTATCTATTGTTTTTGATTGTTAAAATGATAAAAATTTAAAAAGTTTGATATGAATGTTTACATTTGTTGAAGATTAAAACAGGTTTGACAACCTTATTTATTTCAAATTTATAAATAATGAAAAAACACTTTTGTGGGGCATTTATCGCCTTTTTAGTTGGTTTTGCGGCCAATGCTCAGGGACTTTTAAATAAGTCAGAAACCGTTTTTACACATCAGGATACTTTACGCGGAAGCATCACAAAGGAAAGAGCTTGGTGGGATTTAAAATATTATCATCTTAATGTAAAGGTAAATCCAAAAGAAAAATCAATTTCAGGTTCGAATACTGTTCGTTATACTGTTTTGACAAAAAGTAACCGCATGCAGATCGATTTGCAGCAGCCAATGAATATTACCAAGGTAACGCAGAACGGAAAAGAATTAAAATTTGAAAGAGATGGAAATGCGTTTTTTATTACTTTAACTGAAAAACAAAAAGTTGGTGATACTAAGGAGATTATAGTTTATTATGAAGGAAAACCGAAAGAAGCTGTAAGAGCACCATGGGATGGAGGTTTTTCTTGGAAAAAAGATAAAAACGGAAAAGATTTTGTTGCTACATCTTGTCAGGGTTTAGGCGCTAGTGTTTGGTGGCCTTGTAAGGATCATATGTATGATGAAGTAGAAAATATGCTTATCAGCGTGAATGTGCCAGGAGATTTAACGGAGGTTTCTAACGGAAGACTGAAAAGCGTTAAAAAAGAAAAAGACGGAACTAAAACTTTCAATTGGTATGTTTCTAATCCAATTAACAATTACGGTGTAAACATCAATATTGGTGACTATGTAAATTTCTCTGAAGTATTTAAAGGTGAAAAAGGAAATTTAGATTGTAATTATTATGTTCTTAAAGATAATTTAGCTTTAGCTAAAGAACATTTCAAAGATGCTCCAAAAATGTTGAAAGCTTTTGAAAGCTGGTTTGGACCATATCCTTTTTACGAAGACAGCTATAAATTGGTAGAAGTGCCTTATTTAGGAATGGAGCACCAAAGTTCTGTAACTTATGGAAACCAATATAAACAAGGTTATTTAGGACGTGACTTAAGTGGAACAGGTTGGGGACTAAAATTTGATTTTATCATCATTCATGAATCTGGACACGAATGGTACGCTAACAATATTACCTACAAAGATATTGCAGATATGTGGGTTCATGAGAGTTTTACCAATTATTCTGAGAGCCTTTTTGTAGAGTATTATTATGGTAAAGAAGCTGGTGCTGAATATGTTATTGGATGCAGACAGAATATTGAAAATGACAAGCCAATCATCGGGCATTATGATGTAAATAATGAAGGATCTGGAGATATGTATCCAAAAGGAGCCAATATGCTTCATACAATTCGTCAAATAATTAATGATGATGCTAAATGGAAATCGATTTTAAGAGGCATGAATAAGACTTTTTATCATCAAACCGTTACAGGAAAACAGATTCAAGATTCTATTAACGAACAATCTGGAATTAATTTCAATAGAGTTTTTGCACAATATTTAACCACAACCCAAATTCCGGTTTTTGAATATATGTTTAAAAACGGAACTTTTGGTTACCATTGGACTAATTGTGTTTCTAAATTTGATATGCCAGTAAAAGTTAAAATTAATGGAGTAGAAACTTGGTTAAAACCAACCACAGAATGGCAGTCAATAAAAACAGATAATGAAGACAGAAAACTGGAAGTAGATAAAAACTTCTATGTTACTACTTCTAATATAGTCGAATAAATTCTTTTAATTTTCAATAGAAAAATCCCAAATTCCAATTTTACGATTGGGATTTGGGATTTTTTATTAAGATTTGAATTGTCTGCGTTTAGTAAACCTGACATGTTTTAAAAACCTGTCAGGTTTGTTTTTATGCGTATAGTATGTCATTTCGACGAAGGAGAAATCTCCGCAAGTAACTCCGTTCCTAAAAATGCCAAACTTTGGCGAGCTACTTACGGAGATTTCTCCTTCGTCGAAATGACAAAAAGCTCTGAAAAATTATTTTTCAGAGCTTTTTTTATTAGAATTTGATTCCGAAATCTCAGAGTAAATATCGAAATTTAAATCTTATCGATTATTCAATTTCGCTTTCTCCTTAATAATATCAGCAATTTTCCTATTTTCGATTTTGCTTTCGAGCCAAGAAATGATATCTAAATATAAGAAAGCCCTTTTTTCATAAGTATTCTTTTCAAGCTCAACAAAACGAGTATGCATTTTCTTGAATTCCTTTTTGATATCGGCAGGGTAAAAGTTGTTTAGGTTTCTTAAAAACTTGATAATTTCTTTTTGAACTTCATGCAAATCGTTCATTTTCAATAAGAACTTGTAAGTGCTTTTTAAATGATTTTCTAAATAATAATCTTTACCAAGTTCATAATGAGCAATCAATGAAAGTAATCGCGCAAAACACATTAAATCCTCGCGCATTGTCAAGTTTTTATTGTTGATGATTTTATCTAAGTAATTAATGCATTCATTATACTTTTCGTTACCAAAATAAATGGAAGCAATTTTATAGAAAAACAACATTTCGTGATGCTCATCTAGATGTTCGCTGTGCAATTTTAGTTTGTTTAAAATCTCAGGAATTAGATATTCGCTTTCTGCAAATGTTCCTTCTAATATATGCAGATTCAATTTATTGTTATAAACATATAAGAAAGACAATGAGGCAAGATTATCATTTACAGGAAATTTAGGATCAGCGATTGTTTCTTCCAGAAGATTTAGATATTTCTTGAAATTCGATTTATATTTTAACATATAAAGCGATTCTAAGAAATAATGATTTCCTTTTAAGAAGAAAACAGGATTCAGATAAATCATATTTGGATTATCATAAAAAAGCTGAACCCATTTATAGGCAAATTTATAACTCGCCAAGAAATCTTGTACTAGAAAGCTTCGCCAAAGATTGGCATTGTAAAACCAATACTTTTCGCGGAAACCAAATTTACTCTCGTCAAGTTTAGAAATGTGCTTATTAAAGTAATCATCAATATATCGATATTCTTCGTCATTTTTTACGTAACCTGTTTTAAGCATGATTCCGTATAATTGAAGAGATAAATTGGATAATTTGCTTGAAATTGTATTTCTATAATTTAATTCTTTAGCCTGAACTACCAATTCGTCAGCACGACCTTGAATACTTCGGGTGATGTATTGCGATTCAATTAGTTTTTCAAACTCTACAATTTCATAGGCCATGTATTTTTCATCATTTTCTAGAGCTTGTTGTTTTGTTTTGTCTAATATTTTTAAACTCTGTTTGTATAATCCTTTATTATAAAGAATAACAGCAAAATCCATTTGCTCTCGAAGCTGATAACGAATATTCTGACTAGGAATATTTAGTCTTATACTCACTAGGATTTGTTTGTATAAGTATGATTTTAAGTTAGATAACTGTACTTTTTGGATAACTCCGCTTTTCAGAATAAGTTTTTCATCGTAAACTTCAGATTTATCTAGAATATTGAATAATTCGATAAATTTTGTATTTGAACTCGTTTCTAATCGGCTTGCAAAAATTTTAAATTGCCTTTTTTCTGATTTCGAAAGTGACTTGATTAGAACAAATAAGAAATCTTTTTGATGGTTAGCCATTGTAAAAAATAATAATGTAACTTATTGATTTTAAGTTTGTTAATATAGGATAAAACGTTTTATGAACAGTATAATTTCATTAAAATGAATTTCATACAGTAATAGTACAATATATATTTGTTATCAAGATGTGAAATTACATTAAATTAATGAATATGAATAGAGAGAAAGTTCAAATTTTTGACACCACTTTGCGAGATGGTGAACAAGTTCCAGGATGTAAGTTAGATACTAAACAGAAATTAGTTATCGCAGAACGACTAGACAAAATGGGAGTTGACATTATCGAAGCAGGTTTTCCTGTGTCAAGTCCGGGCGATTTTTTATCGGTCTCTGAGATTTGTAAAATTGTAGAAAATGCAACCGTCTGCGGACTAACAAGAGCCGTAAAAAACGACATTGATGTTGCTGCAGCTGCTTTAAAGCATGCTAAGAAACCTAGAATCCATACTGGAATCGGAACTTCGGAATCTCATATACTCCACAAATTAAATACTACGCCTGAAGATATTATTGCAAGAGCAAAATTTGCTGTATCACACGCTAAATCTTATGTAGAAGATGTTGAGTTCTACGCTGAAGATGCTGGTAGAACAGACAATGCTTTCCTTGCTAAAGTTTGTGAAGAAGTTATCAAATCTGGAGCTACTGTATTGAATATTCCTGATACGACTGGATATTGTCTTCCAGAAGAATACGGAGCAAAAATTAAATACTTAAAAGAAAACGTAAAAGGAATTGAAAACGTAATCCTTTCATGCCACTGTCATAATGATTTAGGAATGGCAACTGCAAACTCAATTGCAGGAGCTATAAATGGAGCAAGACAGATTGAATGTACTATTAATGGTATTGGTGAAAGAGCTGGAAACACAGCACTTGAAGAAGTGGTAATGATTTTCAAACAGCACCCTTACTTAAATTTAGATACAAACATTAATACAAGAGAATTAAACGAAATGAGCCGTTTAGTTTCTGAAAGTATGGGAATGATTGTACAGCCAAATAAAGCAATTGTTGGAGCAAATGCTTTTGCGCACAGTTCTGGTATCCACCAAGATGGTGTAATCAAAAACAGAGCAACTTACGAAATCATGGATCCGCTAGATGTGGGAGTGAATGAATCTTCAATTATTTTGACAGCAAGAAGCGGAAGAGCAGCCTTGGCTTACCGTGCTAAAAAAGTAGGTTACGAATTGACAAAAACACAATTGGATATCGTTTACATCGAATTCTTGAAATTCGCAGATATTAAAAAAGAAGTTGTAGACGCAGATATCCACCAAATTATAGAAGCTTCTAAAATAGAAGGAGATTTAATCAGAAACTAAAATAGTATAAAAATAAGAGTTTAAGGAACAATAAGGATTTAAAGACATAAAGAGCGAGAGATTATGAATTTAAAAATTGCAGTTTTACCAGGAGATGGAATTGGACCTGAAGTAATATTACAGGCTAAAAAAGCTTTGTACGCCATTGGCGAAGTGTATAATCATGAATTTGTTTTTGAAGAAGCACTGATGGGAGCGGTTGCTATCGATAAAACAGGAAGTCCTTTGCCAGAGCAGACTTTGAATCTGTGTTTGAATACAGATGCAGTTTTGCTTGGTGCTATTGGAGATCCTAAATACGATAACAATCCAAATGCAAAGGTTCGTCCAGAACAAGGATTATTAAAATTGCGAAAAGAATTAGGATTGTTTGCTAATATTCGTCCTATTAAACCTTACAAAGCCTTAATTGAATCTTCTCCTTTAAAAAGAGAAATTATTGAAGGAGCTGATTTTACCATCTTTAGAGAATTAACTGGTGGAGCTTATTTCGGAACTAAAACACTTAATGAAGCAGGAACACATGCTTCAGATTTATGTGAATATTCAGAAGAAGAAATTACAAGAATTGCACATTTAGCTTTTAAATCGGCGCAAAAAAGACGTAAAAAGCTAACAATGGTAGACAAAGCAAATGTTTTAGAAACTTCAAGATTGTGGAGAAAAGTAGTTCAGAAAGTGAGCGAAGAGTATTCAGATGTTAAACTTGATTTCTTATTTGTGGATAATGCAGCAATGCAGTTAATCTTAAATCCAAAGCAGTTTGATGTGATTTTGACTGAAAACTTGTTTGGAGATATCTTATCTGATGAAGCTAGCGTAATTACAGGTTCAATTGGCTTATTGCCATCGGTATCTTTAGGAGAAAAAAATGCTTTATTTGAGCCAATTCACGGATCATATCCGCAGGCAAAAGGAAAAAACATTGCCAATCCGATTGCTTCTATTTTGGCAGCGGCGCTTTTGTTGGAGCATTTTGGATTAACTAAAGAAGCGCATGTAATCTATAAAGCAGTAGAAAAAGCAATTGAATACAAAGTAGTTACAGTTGATTTGAAACCAGACTCAAAATTCGGAACTAACGAAGTAGGAGAATTCGTTTCTAATTTTATTTTCAGCAAAGATGATTTGCTTTATTTCAATAATGACAATGTAAGTATTGGACAATCTACAATTGTTTAATATTTTTTGTTAAAATGTGAAGATAATCACAAGAAGTATTGTAAATGTTGAGATTTTATTTTTTTACTTCCAGAAGTTTATTTACTTTTGTGACACTAAAAAGATAAATGATGCAAATCTCAATTATTATTACTTCTGTCGTTGTTGTCAATGTGATTCACACATCTGCATCGGGAATGTTATAAATATAATTGAAAGACTATATTACAAACCTTCCAAATACTGGAAGGTTTTTTTTTGAACAAAAAATTAAAAAAAAATAAAACTATAATGGAATTAAATAAGTACAGCAAGACCATCACACAAGATCAAACACAGCCAGCGGCACAAGCGATGTTGTACGGAATTGGTTTAACTGAAGAAGATTTAAAAAAAGCACAAGTTGGAATTGTGAGCATGGGTTACGATGGTAACACTTGTAACATGCACCTTAATGATTTAGCACAAGATGTTAAAAAAGGTGTCTGGGATGCAGATCTTGTCGGACTTATTTTTAATACCATTGGTGTCAGTGACGGTATTTCTAACGGAACTGAGGGTATGCGTTACTCACTAGTTTCTCGTGATGTAATCGCAGATTCTATCGAAACAGTTGTAGGAGCGCAATGGTATGATAGTTTAATTGCAATTCCTGGATGCGATAAAAATATGCCAGGTGCTTTAATTGCAATGGGAAGGTTAAACCGCCCATCTCTTATGGTTTACGGAGGTTCTATCCATTCTGGGAAATGGAAAGGAGAATCTTTAAATATCGTTTCTGCTTTTGAAGCTTTAGGGAAAAAAGTAAAAGGCGAAATTACTCCAGAAGATTTTAAAGGTGTTATCCAAAATGCTTGTCCAGGAGCAGGTGCTTGCGGAGGAATGTATACTGCAAATACAATGTCTTCTGCTATTGAAGCATTAGGAATGAGTTTACCTTACAGTTCTTCTAACCCTGCTTTAAGCCAAGAAAAAAGAGACGAATGTCTTGAAGCTGGAAAAGCAATCAAAATATTATTAGAAAAAGATATTAAGCCAAGAGACATTATGACTCGCAAGGCTTTTGAAAACGCTATTACAATTGTAGCTGTTTTAGGTGGTTCTACAAATGCTGTTATGCACTTAATTGCAATGGCTCACTCAGTTGGAATCACGATTACTTTGGATGATTTTCAAGCAATTAATGATAGAACACCAGTATTGGCAGATATGAAGCCAAGTGGTAAGTATATGATGGAAGATATCCATGAAGTGGGAGGTATTCCTGCAGTTATGAAATACTTATTGAAAGTTGGACTTATTCACGGAGACTGTTTAACTGTAACAGGAAAAACAGTTGCAGAAAACTTAGCTTCAACTCCAGATTTACAAGACGGACAAGAAGTAATTCATGAAATTCAAAAAGCATTAAAACCAACAGGAAATATTCAGGTATTATACGGAAATCTTGCTACTGAAGGTGCTGTAGCAAAAATTAGTGGTAAAGAAGGAGAATATTTCGAAGGGCCAGCTGTTGTATTTGAAGGTGAATTTGAAGTAATTCCAGGTCTTCAAGCCGGAAAAATTAAACCAGGTAATGTAGTCGTCATCAGGGGTTGTGGACCAAAAGGTGGTCCGGGAATGCCTGAAATGCTGAAGCCTACATCTGCTATTATTGGTGCTGGATTAGGAAGCAGCTGTGCGCTAATTACAGACGGTAGATTCTCGGGCGGTTCGCACGGTTTCGTGGTAGGACACGTTACACCAGAAGCATATGACGGTGGTGGTATTGCACTAGTAAAAGATGGAGATATGATCGCTATTGACGCTGTGAAAAATACAATCGACCTGAAGATATCTGACGAAGAATTTGCAGCAAGAAAAGCGGCTTGGGTTCAGCCAGCTTTAAAAGTTGACAGAGGGGTTTTACTTAAATACGCTAAGTCGGTTTCTAGTGCATCAACAGGATGTGTAACCGATAAATAATTATAAAAAATCAAAAATCAATTTCAAAAGCATTGAAATTGATAAAAAAAATATACTATGAAAATATCAGGGGCAGAAGCCGTTATAAGATGTTTATTAGCAGAGGGAGTAGATTTAATTTATGGTTATCCAGGTGGAGCTATAATGCCAGTTTACGACGAATTATATAAATTTCAAGATCAGTTACACCACGTTTTAGTACGTCACGAACAAGGTGCAACACATGCAGCTCAAGGTTATGCGAGAGCTACAGGAAAAGTAGGTGTAGCGATTGCTACTTCTGGACCAGGTGCTACAAATTTAGTAACTGGTATTGCAGATGCTCAAATCGATTCAACTCCATTAGTATGTATTACTGGGCAAGTTGGAAGACATTTATTAGGATCTGATGCATTTCAGGAAACTGATATTATCGGAATTTCAACTCCGGTAACAAAATGGAACTTTCAGGTAACTGAAGCTTCTCAAATTCCTGAAATTATAGCAAAAGCATTTTACATTGCTCGTTCTGGTCGTCCAGGGCCTGTATTGGTTGATATTACTAAAAATGCTCAATTTGACGAGTTCGAATTTAGTTATGAAAAATGCACAGGAATCAGAAGTTATGTTCCGGTACCGAAATTAAACTTAGACAAAGTTGCAGAAGCTGCAGCTTTAATCAATAGTGCAAAAAAACCGCTTATTGTTTTCGGTCAGGGAATTATCTTAGGTCAGGCAGAAGCTGAGTTTAAAGCAGTAGTAGAAAAAGCTGGAATTCCTGCAGCTTGGACGATTCTAGGATTATCAGCTTTACCAACAGATCATCCTTTGAATGTAGGTATGCTTGGAATGCACGGAAATTATGCTCCAAATTTACTAACAAACGAATGTGATGTTTTAATTGCTTTCGGAATGCGTTTTGACGACCGTGTTACGGGCAAATTAAGCACTTATGCAAAACAGGCAAAAGTAGTTCACTTCGAAATTGATCCTGCTGAGATTGATAAAAACGTTAAAACAGAAATTGCTGTTTTAGGAGATGTAAAAGAATCTTTAGCTGCTTTATTGCCATTATTAGATGCAAAATCTCACGATGCTTGGCATAATGAATTCAAAGAGTTAAGTAAAGTTGAATTTGATTCAGTAATAAAAGAAGAATTAAATCCAACAAACGGAAAAGGAATTTCGATGGGAGAAACTATCGAAATGATCAACAAACACTCAAAAGGAGATGCCATTATCGTTTCTGATGTTGGTCAGCACCAAATGTTTGCTTGTCGTTATGCTAAATTCAATTCGACTAAAAGTAACATTACTTCAGGAGGTTTAGGAACTATGGGATTTGCATTGCCAGCGGCGATTGGTGCAAAAATGGGAAAACCAGAACGTGAAGTAGTGGCGATTATTGGTGATGGAGGTTTCCAGATGACAATTCAGGAACTTGGAACTATTTTCCAAACAGAAGTTCCAGTAAAAATTGTGGTTTTAAACAACGAATTCTTAGGAATGGTTCGCCAATGGCAAGAATTATTCTTTGATAACAGATATGCTTCAACAAAAATGATTAATCCAAATTTCATTGCAATTGCTGAAGGATACCATATCAAATCTAAAAAAGTTACACAACGTGAAGATCTTGATGCCGCGGTCGCTGAGATGCTGGCTTCAAAAGATTCATACTTCTTAGAAGTTGTAGTCGAAAAAGAAAACAACGTTTTCCCAATGATTCCAACAGGAGCTTGTGTATCAGAAATTAGATTAAGTTAAGGAAAAAGTTTCAAGTTTTAAGTTTCAGGTTTCAAGTTCTGGTGAGAACGTGAAACTTGAAACGTGAAACAAAAAAAAACTAAAAAACAAATGGAAGATAAAACATTTACCATATCGGTATACTCAGAAAATAATGTGGGTTTATTAAATAGAATATCGGGAATATTCTTAAAGCGTCACATTAATATATTAAGTCTAAATGTTTCAGAATCAGAAATAGAGAATGTTTCAAGATTTATCATCGTAGTAAATACGACAGAAAAATGGGTTCAGAATATTGTGGGACAAATTGAAAAACAAATTGAAGTAATAAAAGCATTTTATCACACAGATGAAGAGACTATTTTCTTAGAAAATGCTTTGTTTAAAATCGCTTCAAGTTTGTTGTTTGACGAGAAGCAAATTCAGAATATCATCAAAGAAAGCCAGTCTACGATTGTAACGGTTTCTCGTGATTTCTTTGTGATTTCAAAATCAGGAAGACGTTCTGAAATTGAAGAATTATACCAAAAATTCAAACCATACGGAATTATGCAGTTTGTGCGTTCGGGAAGAATATCGGTTTCTAAACAAAAAATGGAGATTTCTGCATTGCTAGAAACCTTTAAATAATAAAATCTTAGTTATATAAAATCAATATTAAAATTTCATTTCATTAAATATTAAAACAAAAATGGCAAATTATTTCAATACATTACCACTTAGATTACAATTAGAACAATTAGGAGTTTGCGAATTTATGGAGCAATCTGAATTTGCAGACGGAATTGCAGCATTGGCTGGAAAAAAAGTTGTAATTGTTGGTTGTGGAGCACAAGGTTTGAATCAAGGTTTAAACATGAGAGATTCTGGTTTAGACATTTCTTATGCATTGCGTGCAGATGCAATTGCAGAAAAAAGAGCTTCTTATAAAAATGCAACTGAAAATGGTTTCAAAGTAGGAACTTATGAAGAATTGATTCCAACAGCAGATTTAGTTTGCAACCTTACACCAGATAAACAACATACAGCTGTGGTAACTGCTATTATGCCATTAATGAAACAAGGTTCTACTTTGTCTTATTCCCACGGATTCAACATTGTAGAAGAAGGAATGCAGATTCGTAAAGACATTACTGTTATTATGTGTGCTCCTAAATGTCCAGGTTCTGAGGTGCGTGAAGAGTATAAAAGAGGATTTGGAGTTCCAACTCTTATCGCTGTTCACCCAGAAAACGATCCAAACGGATTTGGTTTAGATCAAGCAAAAGCTTACGCTGTAGCAACTGGAGGACACAGAGCTGGAGTTTTAAGATCATCTTTCGTAGCTGAAGTAAAATCAGATTTAATGGGTGAGCAAACTATTCTTTGTGGTTTACTTCAAACTGGATCTATTTTATGTTTTGATAAAATGGTTGAAAAAGGAATCGATGCTGCATATGCTTCAAAATTAATCCAATACGGATGGGAAACTATCACTGAAGCTTTAAAACACGGTGGTATTACAAATATGATGGATCGTTTAAACAATCCTTCAAAAATTGAAGCTTACGAATTGGCTGAAGAATTAAAAGATATCATGCGTCCGTTATTCCAAAAACACCAAGATGATATCATTTCTGGAGAATTCTCTAGAACTATGATGATCGACTGGGCAAATGACGATGTGAATTTATTGAAATGGAGAGCTGCAACAGGAGAAACTAATTTCGAAAAAACAGCTCCACAAGAAGCTCCAATCTCTGAGCAAGAATATTTTGACAATGGAGTATTAATGATTGCAATGGTAAAAGCTGGTGTTGAATTAGCTTTCGAAACAATGACTGAAGCTGGAATTATCGAAGAATCTGCTTATTACGAGTCATTACACGAATTACCATTAATTGCAAACACAATTGCAAGAAAGAAATTATTCGAAATGAATCGTGTAATTTCTGATACTGCTGAGTACGGATGTTATTTATTTGATCATGCATGTAAACCATTATTAGCTGACTTTATGAAAAAAGTTGAAACTAATATTATCGGTAAACCATTTTCAACTTCAAACGAAGTAGATAATACTGTATTAATTGCTGTAAATAAAGCAATCCGTCAGCATCCTATTGAAGAAGTAGGAGCTTGGTTGAGAGAATCTATGACAGCAATGAAAAAAATTGGATAATAAAAAATTGGGAATTTTCGCAGAATCCGATTCTGCGGAATTTGCACTGTATCAATGATTTGTAATATTTTGAATTAGTAAGCACTTATTAAGATAATAGATATAGATGCATATTGCATTCACTTAACTTCAGAGAGTAAGCAAGTTAAGTGAAGCGGATCCCTAAAATGGGGTATATTTTGAAAAAAATATACTTGTTGAAATTTCTGTTTTAATTAATAAGGATGCTGCTATTTTCAAAATAGAGAAAAATTTTGCAACGCATTTACAAAATTAATTGTTATTGAAATTTGTTAAATTAAAAAAGGCATAATATCTATTTATTATGCCTTTTTTGCCCTTAAGTAGTAATAAAAAATAAAGTTTTAAAATAATTTCAAATAATTATCATATTTTATTAAATAAATGTTTTTTTTTGGTAAAATTTATGAATTAAATTATTTCACGGATACGTTCAGATTTAATACATTTATAAAAAAATTCAACAAACGATGAGCTATTACAAAATTGAAAATTTAGAACAATACTTTAAACATTACAATAAGTCAATAAGAGAGCCAAGAAAATTTTGGGGAAAAATAGCAGAGGAGAATTTCACATGGTACCAGCAATGGGAAAAAGTTGTTGATTTTAATATGGCTGAGGCTGAAGTAAAATGGTTTACAGATGCTAAAGTTAACATTACCAAAAACTGTATTGATAGACATTTAAGCAAAAGAGGAGAGAAAACGGCAATTATTTTTGAACCGAACGATCCTTCTGAAGAGGCTTTACATATATCGTATAATGAATTATACGAAAGAGTTTCAAAAATGGCAAACGTTCTTCGCGAGCAAGGTGTTCGTAAAGGAGACAGAGTTTGCATTTATTTGCCAATGATTCCAGAATTGGCAGTTTCTGTTTTAGCTTGTGCTAGAATTGGAGCTATTCACTCAGTTATTTTTGCTGGATTTTCTGCTTCTGCAGTTTCTGCAAGGATTAACGATTGCGAGTGTAAAATGGTAATTACATCAGACGGAGGTTATAGAGGAAACAAAACAATTGATCTAAAAGGAATTGTTGATGAAGCTCTAGAAACTTGTCCTTCTGTAACAAAAGTTTTAGTTGCAAAAAGAACTAATACTGATGTTAAAATGAAAGATGGCCGAGATATTTGGTTGCAACCATTATTAGACGCAGCTTTAGACAATAGTGTTGCAGAAATTATGGATGCAGAAGATCCGTTGTTTATTTTATATACTTCAGGATCAACAGGAAAACCAAAAGGAATGGTTCATACTACTGCTGGTTATATGGTTTATACAGCGTATACTTTTAAAAATGTTTTCAACTACGAAGAAAATGATATTTTCTGGTGTACAGCAGACATTGGGTGGATTACTGGACACTCCTATATATTATATGGACCATTGTTAAATGGAGCTACAACAGTAATTTTTGAAGGAGTTCCTTCTTATCCGGATTTTAGCCGTTTTTGGGATATTATCGAAAAACATAAAATCACACAATTCTATACTGCGCCAACAGCAATCCGTTCATTGGCAAAAGAAAGTTTAGATTACATTCAAAAATACCCTCTTAAATCACTTAAAGTTATCGGATCTGTTGGAGAACCAATTAACGAGGAAGCTTGGCACTGGTTTAATGACCACGTTGGAGATAAAAGATGTCCAGTTGTAGATACTTGGTGGCAGACAGAAACAGGAGGAATCATGATTTCACCTATTGCTTTTGTAACACCAACAAAGCCAACTTATGCAACTTTGCCATTACCTGGAATTCAGCCTGTTTTAATGGATGAGAAACGTAATGAAATTGAAGGAAATCAAGTAGTTGGAAGTTTGTGTATTAAATTTCCATGGCCTGGAATCGCAAGAACCATCTGGGGTGATCACCAGCGTTATAAAGACACTTATTTCTCTGCTTTCCCAGGAAAATATTTTACAGGTGACGGAGCGTTAAGAGACGAAGTTGGATACTACAGAATCACCGGTAGAGTAGATGATGTAGTAATTGTTTCTGGTCATAACTTAGGAACGGCTCCAATCGAAGATGCTATCAACGAACACCCAGCTGTAGCAGAATCTGCTATTGTTGGATTCCCACATGAAATAAAAGGAAATGCTCTTTATGGATACGTAATTCTAAAAGAAACAGGAGAAGTTAGAAATAAAGAAAATTTATCAAAAGAGATTAACCAATACATTGCAGATCATATTGGACCAATCGCTAAGTTAGATAAAATTCAATTTGTTTCTGGTTTGCCAAAAACTCGATCAGGAAAAATTATGCGTAGAATTCTGCGTAAAATAGCAGAAGGAGATTTTTCTAATTTTGGAGATACAACTACTTTGTTAAATCCAGAAGTGGTTGAAGAAATTATGAAAGAAAGAATTTCTTAAGTAAAAAATATAAAACTAAAAAAGCCTCTTAAATTAAGAGGCTTTTTTTATTGTATCTGTTGTGCGTTTTTTAAGTTTGCATCATTTACAAAAACAAGCTGTTGCATATTGCTTAAGTTCGTAAGCGATAAAATACCATTTTTGTTTTCATTTATTCCATTTATTTTAAAACAGAATTGATTACCATCTTTGTCCATTAAAGTTATAAATTCTGCTGTATCATCCGTGAAATTTTGGCAACTATGCGAAATGGTGTATTTATACATCACAGCCATTCTATCTTGGTTGTAATTGTAAACTCTTCCATCCATCGTAAAAGTCCATTTGATATTTGGATTTGTTTTAGAATACCAATTCCCTAAAATTCGTTTAGAAGAAGGATCTTGATTTTGAGCAAAAATTGCTGAAACAAAAAACAGCAATGGCAACATAAATAAAAGCTTTTTCATAGATTTTTTTTAATTAAAAAATAGACTGTGTTTTTGTTTGTTTTTTGGAAATATAATTTGATATAAAATTACAGTTTTACTTAATTTGAAAAATATGTGAGCTTATAATTTTGTGTTAAAGCTTAAATAAACAAAATGTCTCTTAAAAATTTAAGAGGCATTTTTATATCGTACAAAATTGATTATTTTTAATTTATTTAATTCCCAATCTAGATTTTAATTTCAAGAATAGAAGTCCAATTCTATAGGCATCTTCCGAAGAAGAATTTCTATCACTTTTCGGAATTTTATAGATTCCGCACAAATCGTCAAGAGAAAATTGTTTATCATTTATGTCAGTCAATTTTCTGTACATTACATCTACATCGAGCGCTTCATTTTTTAATCGACCGCAATCTAAACGTTCCAAAGCGGCATTCAGCATTTCTATATCAAAATTAATGTGATGTCCTACTAAAATTGAATTTCCAATAAAATTGACAAAAGCTTCAAGTGCATCAGGTTCAGGCATTTTCATCATTTTGCTTTCAATAATAAATTCATTTGAAAGTCCGTTGTCCTGAAGATATTTGTATTGTAATAAAACCGTTTCAAAATTTTCTTTAATAACAATGCTGTCATCAATAACAGAAAAGGCTCCAAGCGATAATATAACATCCTTATCCGGATTTAAGCCAGAAGTTTCTGTTGATAAAACAACAAACTTATTAGGTTTAGTTTCGAATTTAGTTAAATAGTCTTTCCAGAAATCTGGATAGTCTTTATTGATATTTTTTAACCAGTCTAGCATGTTTTATGAGAATTGTGTCAATTGAAATTTACTCTTAATCAGTTCCTCCAGGTCTTTCATTGGGGACAATGCATTTTTTAATTTCTCTTTGTCAGATTTTGACATTTCTCTTAGATTAATATATTGGCCAGAGTCGTCATTTTTTAATCCTTCAACAGTTCTAAATTTCGAAAGTGTCAAGAATGCTTCCGCACAACTTAAATATATTTCGGCATTTTTAGAATCTGTAATTGCTAATTGTTTGAATCTTAGATAAGTATTTTGAATTCCTTTTATGTTAGCGTTTAATATTAGTAAACGTGCGCCGTCAATTAATGGCATTAAAGCTCTTGTTTTAATGTCAAATTTGTCTTTATAAGGGCCATCTTCTTCTGTGATAAATTTCTTGAAGAAACTTAAAGGAGAATTTCTTTTTAATGCATCATTTCCTAAAAAGTCAAAAAACAAAGTATTATTTACTGCATTTTTGAAAATCACGCTTTCTATCGCTTCTTCAATTTTTGGTTCTCCAAAAACAATTTCGTAATCAAAGAAAATACTGCTCAAATCATTGCTGTTTTCACCTGGAGTATTCATCCAACTGTTGTACTGTTTTGTCCAGTCACTCAATGATTTACACCAAAGCATATTGCTCGCCATGTGTCCGTTTGGACAATAATCATAACCTACTTTTTCTAATATAGAAGTAGCGCGTTTTGCCAATCTCAAGAAATAATCTTTTACTTCTCTGTATTTCTCGGGAGTAACATCTTCAAAAATTAAAATGCTATCTTGATCTGTAAGCAATAATTGCTCCTTACGCCCTTGACTACCAATGCTTAACCATGCAAAGCGTGCAGGAGGGGAGCCTAAATCTAAAATTGATAATTCAACTGCTCTTTTAATGATAGCTAAGTTAATCTCACTTGCTATATTGCTAACATGTGAGATTGGAATATTCTTTTGAATCGAGTTCTGAATCAGATCAGATAGACGATCACGTATTTGTTTTAAATCTTTTGGAAGCTGAGAACGCTTAATTTCTTTGATTAATACACCTGGGTTACTAGCTTGAGCAACAATAAGATCATGTTCAGAAATAATTCCTTTTACAACAGATTTACTAGTACCATCTTTAGTAACGCATAAGTGAGTTACATTATGTTTCAGCATTAACAATTGCGCTTCTGCCAAAGACACATTTTCTAAAACTGTAACAACCGGAGATGACATAATCTTGTCAATGGTTTCAGTAATAGGATAGCGTCCAGTTGCAATTTTTGAAGACAAATCAGCATTGGTGACAATTCCAATTGGATGATTTTTCTCGCCGCAGATTATGATATTATCTACCATAGAATCAGTCATTAAAAGTGCAACATCCTTAATGATAGATGTGGCCTGAGTTGTTAGAGGCGAATTATTATAGTTAAGTGACTGGATATATTGCATTTCTGTCTGCTGATCAATGTAATCGCTATCAGAAACGAGCTTGCCATTAGAGCTCACGCTGTCTTTTGTGTGGCGCGAATTTACAGCAAAACTCTCCAAAAGAAAGTTCAACACATCAGAATTATTGGCTACGAATGGTCTAAATACAGCGATTGGAATAGCATAAATAATGCTTTCCTCACGTGCTTTAGCTGTCATCATGTAGTTATTTTTTGCAAAAAACGGGCGTAAACCAAAAATATCGCCTTCGTGACATTTGTTTATAATGGTTTCTTCGGCGTCTGCAATAGTCGTAAGATTAATGACACCAGAAGCTACAACATAAAAACTTTCATGAAGCGGATCGTTATTTTGAAATAATACCGCATGCTTTTCTAAATTGATGACACGGATATTCGTGGCAATATCTGATAATTCCTGAAAGGTTAAATTATCAAACGGTTTGTATTCTTTTAAAAAATCTGCAATATGTTCAGCAACTGTATTCATATGTGTGATAATTTATTTTTAAAGTATCGAATGTAAAAATAGTAAAATAAAGTCTTACAATGAAAGGTTCTTGAGTAGAAACTAATTATTTTAAAGAAATGTTAAAAGATAATAGTAATAAGACCTGAAAAAGTTTTACTATTTGAAATTTCAAATATTTATGGATTTTGAAAAAGATGTTTGATTTCATGAAAAATAAATAATCCGGATCAAGTTTTATGATTTTGCAATATTTGAAAATTTTTTGATTTGAAAATCATATAACGCATTTATGATTGGTTCAGTTTGAAAATTATTGCCCGAAATCCATCAAGCTAATTTTTCAATATTTGAAAATATTTTATTTTAAAAATCATATAGCGTATTTATGATCGATTTGAATTTTGAGAAAATTGCTATAATGATCAATCTAGTTATCATAAATCAAGATAGTCCAAATTTTCAATATTTGAAAATTTTTTAAAACAAAAACCGTACAGCGTATTTATACGAGTTATGAAATTTTCATTTTTAAAGAAAAAATTATTTATTAGTATCACACTAAGAAGTAAAGAAGTGAAAATCTCATATTTGAAAATATTTTCAAAAGAAAAGCATACAGCGCATTATAGAGCAGTTTCTAAAATATTCTATTTTACATAATATAAATTATAGGTCAGAAGAATTGGCGCAAATATTTGATAATCAGTATTTTAAATCTGAACGTTACAAGGTCGCCACGCCCCTTGATAATAATACGGTTTTGGTACGCCACATAGCACATGAAACAGATATATCTTCGGTGTATAAAACACTTTTACATAGAATGAGAAATATTGCAAAGAAGAATTACACGATTAAAGAAACTAAGGAAAAGCGCAAGCCGAGAATTCAATTTTGTGGCTACGCCGTAAACGCTAATGTCAATCAGCCTGTTAAGCTATGCAGGAATGACAAAGGCGGATTGTTTTTCAATGGCGTTGCCAACTGTGGCGGTTATTGGCGTTGTCCAGTCTGTGCGCTTAAGATTTCAGAGCATAAAAAAGAACTCTTAAGCGGACTTATCGGTGCACACCAATTGAAAGGCCTTTCAATTGGATTTCTTACGCTTACTGTGAGGCATTCTAAAGTTGACACTCTAAAAAAAACGCTTGAAAAAATTTCAAAAAATTACAGAAGTTTCCAAAATCAAAGATTTTTCTCACGAAATAAAAATGATTTTGGATTGATTGGACAAGTAAAAACATTGGAGATTACATACTCAGAAACTAACGGTTGGCATCCGCATTTACACATTTTATTTTTCTACAATAATTCAGATAATAAAATGATTGAGAAATTTCAAAAAGAATTTATAAAAAAATGGGTCTCGTACAAAGACAATGATTCGCTTATTAAAGCGCAATGCCAAAAAATGCTTACCCACGATATTTCCGATTATATGGCTAAGTACGATATCACCTCGGAAATGACCAAAGGACAGATTAAAAGTTCTAAGGGCTTAACCCCTTTCACGGCTCTAGCAAAATTGGCGTGCGGTGATTATGCTGACCACATGGAAAAACACAGGCTTTATGGCATATATAGCTGTTATGTGGAACAGACACAAGGCAAACACTTTGTAAATATCTCAAATTCATTGAGAAAAGAATATAGCGAATTTATGGACGAATTTAATAAGACGGATGAAGAAATTGTAAACGAGGTTACAATTGAGGAAGTTCTTTTAAAAATTTCTCTTCCGATCTGGAAGAAGATTTGCAAAAATGATTTACAGCCTTTAGTGCTTAATAAGTACAAACAGAATGGATTAGAGGGAGTTTACAACCTCTTGACATACTTCAAAGATTTCAATGAATTGGATATAGAAATAGATAAAAATCAATACCCTTTATTAATATGAAAAATCAAAAAATTGAATGGCATCAGGTTTTTAACGGAATTGAGCCAAAAAAGGAAGATTCTAGAATTTTACCAACTTTCCAATGTAAGAACTGCGGAAATTGCGAATTGAATTATCACAAAGATGATGAGTCAAATAAAGATAATGGCTTCTGCATGAAATTTTTTCAAAACGTTCCTTTAGAAGAAAAAAATATTAGTTGCTGGACTTCTGTACAGCACACCTATTTTGACGAATTGGGCAAATTGAAACCAACAATGCAAAAGAATGAGCATTACAGAAATTTAAGCAAGGCAAAAAAACTGAAAATTAATTTTGATCAACCAACACTATTTTAGCATGATAGGATTAGTATTAGGAGGTGTTTATTTTATGGCTTGGGTAATTGCTGTAATAGATATAACAAATGAACATAATGACGATTTATTAAAATAAGAGGAGGGTCGCACCCCTCCTCTATCAAAACCCAAATTTTAAAGTATGGAAAACCTTAAGGTAATTACAGCCAAACAATTGGCTTCATTGATGGGCGTTAGTAATTCAACTGCCGAGCGCTATTTAAAGGACATTAAGCAGGAATATGAGATAAAGATAGTCTGTTTAAATCATATTCACCAATATTTCAAAATTAGTGCCAAAAACTAATGAAAAACCGTCAAAATCTGTCAAAACCCTGCAAATCAAAATTGTAGGGTTTTTTTATGTCCAATTTTGATTTGAAATTATTTATAAACGATAAAAAAAACGAGAATGGAAATTTACAAAGGTACGGGCAAAACTACAACAGGTACAATTTTGTTGACCAAAAGCATTTCTACAATCATTGTAGCTACTGACTTGGAGTACAACCAGCTGACCACGGAAACTATTCGTGTAGAGGTTGAGCGCGCGAACGGCTCAAACTTCGAAATTACTAAAGGTTCGATGTTTTTAAAGGATTTTGTTTTGGCAAATACTTACGGAGAAGATGCTTTTGTTTCAGATACCGTGAGAAATTACGGTTTGATTGCCGTTTGTGAAATCTGTAACGAGGGTTCAATCCATTTATTTGAAAAAGATGTAATCAAAATCACTATGGGTGGTTTAGATACTACAAAAACTTATGCTTTGAATGGTATTGAAGAACCGCAAACAAGCACAGAAATTTACTCTTTTGAGCATAAGAGTATGAGTGCGGATGATACAAACAAAGATTTTAGCGTTTCGGGTTATGACATTGTTGTGTTGGATAAATCCGATACAATTGAGGAAATCAACTTCACATTTGAGAACGGTCAGGTGGTAAAATACTCTCTTTACGAATTGGAGTGCATGAGCAGAGCAATTGACCCTGTTTCTTATGTGAAGAAAAATGGAACTGTTTTGAGTTCTTTTCCTGATAAGATTCAGTTACCTCTTGTTGCCGTTTCTAATGTCAATATTAGAAAGCTTGGCGGTGTTGGGGGTACTGTAATTAACTTAATTCTAAGAAATCATTTGTAGCGTATGGGATTTTTCAAAAAAATTGGTAAAGCAATCAAAAAGAATGTTTCGTTTAAGAACCTTGTAAAAGTGGCTACTCCTGTAATGGGTGCTATTCCTTTTGTCGGGGGAACTTTGCAGAACGTTTCGGAAGGATTGCAGGCCTCACACGAGGCAAAAAAACAGGCTCAGCGAGATAATGACGCAAACGCTTTAGCAGCCGCTGAACAACAGCAACAGCAAATTATCGCTTATGCTGCTAAAAATGCGGGTGCAATAGCTAATGCGGGCGCGAATATGTTCGGAAAAGCAGTTGTTGAAGGAGCTTATGACGGCTTATCCAATGGGGCTAAACAGGGGCTTGGAACTGCATCGGCAAGTATTGCGGATGAAGGGATAAAAGCTTGGTTTCAAAAACATTGGAAGCACATTTTAATCGCTCTTAGCGTTGTTGGGGTTCTTTATCTTATTAAAAAGAATATGGATAAAAATCCTCGCAGACGTGGCAGACGATAACAAGTTTAAAATGAAGTATTATCGCATCTACGGTTTGATTTTCCTGATAGACACGGTAATACTTCTTCTAAAGAAATTAGGCGATTTAATCGCAATTGTAAAACATTTATTTTAAAAACAAAATGGCAAAAAGAAGAATTAGCACGGACAGATTTGGTAATCCATATCAGTTAATTGGATGTAAAGAAAACAAAAACGGTTTCGCAGTTGGGTACGTTGAATTAGGCGGTAAACTTTACAAGTTGGAACCGTCTCAAGCGAATAAAGAGGGAGTTTTATATTGGCTGAAAGTGACACAAGTCAAAAAACAGGCTCAGCATAGCTCGATGTAATGTTTTTCCGAGGACTTGCAAAGCTATTGCCTTTGATTATCCATGAGATAGCAGAGGTAATTATCGAGAAACTAAAAGAGCGCAGAGAGCGCAAAAATCAACAGTTAAAAAAGGAGGAAAATGAAATCTATTAGTACAATTACAAACGTTCTTAAAATTATTGTGAAATACGGTGCATACATTGCTGTAGCTGTAAAAGTCGTGCAATATGCGCATGACGAATTTGTTAAACTGAGCGAAGAAAATAACGCTCCAAAACCTGCTGAGAATGTCGAAAAGCTTTCTGAATAAAACGGGGTTGCCTCTTGGGTTGCGAAATAATAATCCTGGCAATTTAAGATTGACGAATATCGCTTGGCAGGGAAAAATACCAAATAGCGAAAACAAGGGCAAAGGTTATGAGCAGTTTGTAAATGTCCATTATGGAATTAGAGCAATGCTCAAAGATTTGATAAATGACATTAACGAAGGAAAAAACACCGTAAAACTTTTAATTTCTGAATATGCACCTAAAAGCGATAATAACGATACAGATTCTTATATTAAATCTGTTTCTACAACATTGGGGGTGTCTCCTACTGCAAGGCTTACGCAGATTAACTCTGCGTTTCTACTTAGTCTATCAAGGGCTATTTTAAAGGTCGAGCTAGGTAAAGAGTATCATAAATTAATAACTGATACCGATATTATCAAAGCAATTACAATGCTTGGAGATGTATCGACACCGACATTAAAAGTCGTGATTAACAAATTTGAATTAGCAAAACAATACATAATTCCTGCGTTAATCACAATCGGTCTTTTTTTTTATTCATACGTAACAATAACAATTTAAAAACTCACAGAAGATGGAGAAATTAAAACAATTTTGGCAAGAAAACACTAAAGCGATTTTAATCGTTGCGGGTGCTTTAGTAGCATATTTTATTTATACAAAAATTAAACAAAATCAAAAGTAATGAGAAACACTAGGAATAGAAAACCTAGCTTCTTAGATTCTAAACTTGTCCCGTTCTTTAAAAAGTACGGGATTTTTTTGGTAATCCTTTTTCTAGTATTTCCTTTTGTCTACAAGTACATTAAGAAATCAATTGATATGGTAAAGGATACTAATCTGGAATCTAAGAAAGCGCAGAATTCAAGCGAAAACGGTAAAGCCGACCCTACTATTATTAAGGCTAAAGTTGGGGATATAAAGAAAAAATACCCGACTATTCCATCTAAAACAATGGATATGATTGTTGCTTCTGCTTTTAAGATTGCGGAAGCTTTCGGAACTAATGTTGACGACAATCATGTACTTTTTGGCGGTACAATTGATTTGTACAATATTAAGGCTATGACTGAGGATGAAGCCACAGCAATCAAGTACTTAAAAAAGCATACGGGTACATTTACGATTTTGGAAGATGTCTATTATAAAACAGCGACCAAATCGAAAAATTTGAGAAACGATATCATTAAATATCTTTCAAAGTCAGAATATAATGATTTGGCAAAATTCTATAAATCTAAAGGCTATAATTGGCTTTAAAATAAAGAAAACAAGATGTATACACTATACTATTTAAATAGAAACTTACAGATAGGAACGATAAAAGCGGAAACTTTGGACGCTCCTATTTTAATCCCTGAAGACTTGGTTTTTTCGGATTTGAGAAAAGGAATCAATTTTATTAAAGAGCCTCATGAGTGCATTGCTTTTACAGATATTGAGCGTTTAATTATGCAGTCGCAATTTAATGATGTAGAATTGGTAAAACAGGCAGATTTTAGGCGTGCAAACACTTATCTCATACCTTTGTGTCCAATCGACCCCGTATATTTAAGTTTTGATTTTAAGCCTAAGATTCATATTTATGAAGGAACACAGCATCTGTCAATTGTGGATACTGACCAAACAGGCTTGCAGGCTCTTTTTTCAGTTGATGGAGTGGCTTACCCAGAGAGATTTGTTTTCGATTTTGACTATTGGCATAGTCCAGAGGGAGACGCGCAAGACGGAAATGTATTTGGCGGTACTGCTTATGACTTAGAGGCAGGCCACATTTTGATTGGTTTCCATTTGGATATGAAATTTAGGGATGATGTTTCTAATAGCAATTCGATTCCTAATTTTAAATCGATGTACTTTAAGAACAAGACAACAGGACATATAAGTCATACGTACGACCTGACATCATTCTACGTATAGCAGAATTTTAACAAGAAAATTAAAAATTATATGTATATTTGGCAAAACTTCAAGGAGAGATAAAAGCATCGCAAGTGTTTCTCTCGGCGATAAAAATCAAGTATCATGAAACATGACTATCTTACTATAGGAGATAGTACCGTATTTTCGGTACTATCTTTTTTTGCTACAACTGTAATTTTTTTTTTATCTCTTACCCCTATTTGACATGGAAGATTTTAAAAATAAAAACGACTACTCGGTAACGGTTTATCACAATAACGAAAAGAGATTATTCACGGAGTATGTGCACTCAATTTACCATTACACCCATTGGTTAAAAAGACAGTCAGTACAGTGGGATTATATTTTGGTGTATGTCAGACGAACTCGTGCTGTACTCTGCTATTATAAGTTTGGAGATTTTATAGATGCAAAACCAAATTTTTCTACTAGAGGAAGAATAAAAGCTGGTTGGTAAAACAATAAAGAAAACTAATTATAAAACTAAATCATGAAGAAAATTACATTACTACTATTTTTTATTTCATTTTCAGCTTTTTCGCAGATACATTTTTTAACCCATCAAGATGAAAAAATTTCTTATTCAGAGTATGATAATTTTAAGTATATAGCTTCTATTCATCCCAATTTTTCCGCTAGTGAAAACATAAAACGATATTATGATAATGGAAAAGTTCTGCTATATTCTACTTCAGAGTTAAGTTCAGAAGATAAAACATGTGTAGTGTATATATATCCTAGTGGGACTATTGAATACACTATAACGCTAAAAATTAAAGGTCAAGCTGTAACTGAACAAGGCACTTTAAAGATAAATGGAGTAAATTATTTTCTTAGTATAACGTCTTGTAACGAGAAAACATGTGAATGTTGGGTCTTTGTAAATAAAGAACAAGTTTACAAAGGAAATGCAGAAATATTGAAAAAATAGTTCAAAAAAAAAAGAGGCTCGAACGGTATCGCAAGTACCTCGCCTCTCATTGATAAAAATCTATGACAAATATAAAAAAAAATATTAAATCGTCAAAACATACTATAAATTATAGGTCAGAATTTAATAGTTAAGATTGAGGATCAAGGCTTTGTAAAATCAAACTATTTAGATTCTTTTTCATATTTGTTACTTTTTTCTCTCACTGCTATTTATAATACCTTTTGCATTTTACGATAACCGGCAAAAAGCAATTAAAAATTTATTCTAATGATTTTTCTTTTTTCGCTTTTATCCTTTTAATCATTTCACTGTGTGGGATAATTTTTCCATTTTTAATTTCGTCTTTAGCTTCTTGAATTTCTTTCAATAATTCTTCTAAAGTTGTATCTGTTCTTTCATTCATTTTATTTTAAAACTTTATGTGTTTAACTAGATTCAAATCATTTAACCAATACTTAGTTGGTCATCAATCGTTAATTGGAATAATACTTCACCATTCAAATCAACATTTTTATAATTTCCATCAGATTCAAGCTTCTTCTCTCATAGTTTAAAGATGATTAATTAATAACACAAAAGAATGTTATTCATATAATTTATTCAAAATCATTTCTTTTGGTACAACATCACCTCCGCCATTTTTATTGAACTGGATTACGTTGTCGTTTACAAATAAAACTGCGCTAGCTGTAACTCCGTTTTTATCTTTTAGTTTTATTTGCGCTTTATCTCCGTGCGGATAAACATGTCCGGAAACTTCTAAAATTCCTGAATTTAAATCTTTGTGTTCGCTTGTAACTTCAGCGGTTCCAAAAATCTTATAATTTGACTGAGCTATTGTAATCGTAAAAAGATATTCTTTCTTGCAGTCTTTGCATTTTTGGCTTCCCCAAGTACCTGAGAATTTGTTTTGCTGTGAGAATGCTTGCATGGAAATTAAAAATGCCAGGAAAAGAAATTTTTTCATTGTAGTTTGTTTTATTAAAATCTGAACCAAATATAAATCAAAAAAGCATCACAGGTTTGCGATGCTTTTTCTAAAGTTTTTTTAAACCTATAATTTTTTCAAATAAACCGATTTTCCATTTAACGAAACGTCAACCTGATTTGTTTTTTCGTTAAACGTAGTTCGTAAAGCATTTCCGTTAAATATTGTAACGTCGCCATACACATGTCCAGTTTCATTAGAAGTATAATCAAATTTTACTTTTTTGTTTCCTGGTTCGATTCCTAATTTATAACTTGAAAATTTTGTGCCTCTTAAATCAAAATCCTGTTGCGAATCGATAATTTTACCGTCAGCGTAAAAATTCGTGACCGATTTGCTTAAGGTAATATCCGGATAATATTGGTTTACTTTTTTTAAGAGTTCGTATTGTTCAATACTAGCTTCTTCTTGTTTAGATGTAATGGTCTGTGCAAATGTAATTGATGTGCATAAAACTGCAGCTAGTAAAAGGTACTTTTTCATAATTTTTAATTTAAAGATTAATAAACAGTTACACTAAATAATGTTGGCAATTACTTTAATTTATTATTATATACTTTCTCAAGTTATACTACAAGGTATGAAATCTTTACCTTTACAAAAAATTATAAGCCACTTTTTAAGATAATGACAACAAAAAAATATATTCAGCTTATACTGATATTGGGTTCTTTAACCGCTCTAGGCCCTTTTTCAATCGATATGTACCTGCCTGGTTTCTCGGGAATTGCAAAAGATTTAAATACTACTGTTGCTAAAGTTTCGATGAGTTTATCCAGTTATTTCATCGGAATTTCTGCTGGACAATTGCTTTATGGGCCTTTATTAGACCGTTTCGGACGTAAAAAACCTCTGTTTGTTGGCCTTTTGATCTACATTTTAGCTTCTTTAGGATGTATTTATGTGGCTGATATTGATGCTTTTATAATGCTTCGTTTTGTTCAAGCTATTGGTAGCTGTGCTGCAACTGTAGCTTCTGTAGCAATGGTTCGAGATTTGTTTCCTGTAAAAGATATTCCGAAAGTTTTTTCACTTTTAATGCTTGTTGTGGGACTTTCTCCAATGCTGGCGCCAACTATTGGCGGTTATGTGACAGAAGATTTGGGTTGGCATGCTGTATTTTTTATACTAATGTGTATGGGAATCGTGATCTTGGCTGCTTCACAATTCGGACTTCCAAATACATATAAGCCAGACACTTCCATTTCGTTAAAGCCGAAACCGATTCTGTCTAATTTTCTTTTGGTAATAAAAGAGCCTCAGTTTTATACGTATGCGTTTACGGGCGCTGTCGCTTTTTCCGGATTGTTTTCTTATGTAGCGGCTTCTCCACTAGTTTTTATGGATATTTATAAAGTTGATGCTAAAACTTACGGATGGATTTTTGCTCTTATGTCAGTTAGTTTTATTGGTTCAAGTCAGTTGAATTCTATGCTTTTGAAGCGATTTTCGAGCGAACAGATGATTTTTGGAGCTTTGATTTCTCAATCTGTCATTAGTATAATATTCTTGATTTTGGCTTTAAATGACCTTTTAGGATTGTATCAAACTATCGGAATGTTATTCTTGTTTCTGGCATGTTTAGGAATTTCAAATCCAAATACTGCTGGATTGACGCTAGCTCCTTTTGCTAAAAATACCGGAAGCGCTTCTGCATTAATGGGTGCCATTCAGCTTGGAATTGGCGCTTTGGCTTCGTTTGCAGTTGGTGTTTTTGTGAAGGATTCAGTAACGCCAATGGTTGCGATTATGACGACTACAACTATAACCGCATTTATAATTTTAAGTATCGGCAAACGATTTATCAAGCAAAAAGTAGAATTGTCTGAAGATGACAGCATTGCTTCTGTTCATTGAATTATAACGCAAGTGATTAAAAATCAAAAGGTAATAATTGATTTTGCGCTTTTATTTCAGTAATTTTATAGGACTAAAATGAAATGGAATCCAGAAACCATTTTAAAAACGGGGCGAAACCGAAAAGCCACATGAGTAGGAATAAATTTCTAAAGATTATGCCTAAATATGTTATCGAAAGAGAAATCCCAAATGCCGGTAAACTTACATCTGATCAATTAAAAAGTATTTCGCAGGCCTCCTGTGGCGTACTTAGTCAACTAGGAACTCAAATTCAATGGGTAAACAGCTATATTACAAACGATAAATTATATTGCATTTATATAGCGCCAAATGAAGAAATGGTTTATGAACACGCTAAATTAGGAGGTTTTCCAGCCAATTCTGTAAATCAGGTCACAGGAATAATCGACCCAACTACTGCTGAATAAATAATTAATATTCCAAATTACAGAATTGGAAAGCGTTAAATACCAAAAAGCCAAAAACACTTTGTTTTTGGCTTTTTTATTTTTCAATACATTGGAATTTGGAATTTAAAACTCTAATTTTGTGTCTTTTTATCTGGTCTGATAATCATCCTAAGCGATTGATCCTTTGCGAAATATGCGACCATCCAGTTCCAAAAAGTATTTAATCTGTTTCTGTAAGTAATCAAAGAAATTAAGTGAATAAACAGCCAGATGATCCAAGCAAAGAAACCTTTGAAATGCCATTTTGGACTTGGCAAATCAACAACGGCTTTAGCTTTTCCGATAATCGCCATAGATCCTTTGTCTTTGTAAGCAAAAGGTTTAAGCGGTTTGTTGGCAACCATAGCCTTGAAGTTTTTAGCCAGATTCAAACCTTGCTGAATAGCTACTTGTGCAACCTGCGGATGACCATCAGGGAAATTTTTATCTCCTGCTAAAATAGCAGTGTCACCAATTGCATAAATATTATCTACGCCGTTAACTTTATTGAATTCATCAGTTGCCATGCGTCGTCCGCGTCCATAACTTTCTTTAGGAATTCCTTCGAAAATTCTAGCAGAAACACCAGCAGCCCAAATTAAGTTTTTGGTTTTGATGGTTTCTCCATTTTCAAAAACTACCGTGTCATCAACGTAATCTACAACTTTAGTGTTTAGTTTTACCACAACTCCAAGTTTTGTTAGAGCTTCTAGAGTATCTTTTTGAGAATCTTTGCTCATTGGCGCCAAAAGTGCATCGCCGCCATCAACCAAATAAACATTGCTCGCAGAAGTATCTAATTCTGGATATTCCTTTAACAGAATATTTTTTCTCATTTCGGCAAACATTCCAGAAACCTCCACTCCTGTTGGCCCTCCTCCTGCTACTACAATTGTAAGTAATTTACGTCTTTTACGCATATCTTTACAAATAGCAGCTTTTTCAAGGTTTTTAAGCAATGTATTACGCATTACGATGGCATCATTTAAGGTTTTCATCGGAATAGCGTTTTTCATCACGTTTTCCATACCAAAATAGCTTGTTTCTGCTCCAGTAGCAAAAACAAGGTAATCGTATTCTAGTTCTCCGTTGCTTAGAGTGATTTTCTTTTCGGCAGGAGAAACAGATAATAATTCGCCTAAACGAAAACTAAGATTTTTTTTACCAGCAAAAAATTTTCTAAACGGATAACTAATGCTCGATGGTTCTAAAAATGCCGTGGCAACTTGATATATAAGTGGTGGGAAAAAGTTATAATTATTCTTGTCTACAAGCGTTACTTGTATTTGAGGCTGATTTACAAGCTCTTTTGCCAGATTAATTCCTGCAAATCCACCTCCAATAATGACTATTTTCATATATGTTGTATTAAGTAGGATTATAAAATAATTCCTTATAAATATACAACTTTAATATGCAATGACAATTGTCATGTTTGCTACTTTTTAATTTTTTTAACTGTTTTTTCAACTATATCGATTTTGTTCTGTAAGACATAACTTGCCATTAATTTCTCGATTAGTTCGTCTTTCGTTAAATGATGAAACACAGTTTTTACTTTCGTTTTTAAATCAGCCGAAAGTTCATGATTTGGCTTTGTTTTAAAGATTTGTCTTGCCCACAAAAGCATATTATTTTCTTCTACACTTGCAGCTGAAGGTTTTTTAAACTCAGAAAACTGAATTCCTAATTCTCTTTCAAAATCGGCAATTTCAAAAACTTCTTCTTGCTGCAAAACCGTCAAAGAAAGCCCTTTTGCTCCTGCCCTTGCGGTTCTTCCGCTTCGGTGAACGTAATTTTCGTAAGTATCAGGTAAGTGGTAGTTTATCACATAAGAGATTTCTTTTACATCAATTCCTCTCGCTGCCAAATCGGTTGCAACTAAGATATTGATATGCCCTTCGCGAAACTGTTCCATAATTCTATCACGAATTCCTTGCGTTAAACTTCCGTGAAGCGCTCCCGAAGAAAATTTATTGATTGCTAAATTTTTTGCTAGTTTATTAACGGCAGCTTTCGTTTTACAGAAAATAATTCCTCTTTCGCCGTCTCTAGAATTCAAGAAATGCATTAAAACTTCCAGTTTTTCAATCGGATCAACTACAATATATTCGTGATCAATTCCTTCGTTTCCAACAGTTTCCATGTTGGCACTTATCTGAACTACATTTTTATGCAAATAATTCTGAATCAGCTGTTTTATCGTTCCAGGAAGTGTCGCTGAAAATAATAAAGTGCGGTGTTTTTTTGGAATTTCAGCAATAATTTGATCTAAACTTTCTTTAAGAATCGCCACCATTTCGTCAGCTTCATCCAAAACCAAATACTCAGTTTGTTTTAAATTGATAGCTTCTCTCTGAATCAAATCGATTAAACGTCCCGGAGTTGCCACAACGATTTGAGCACCTTCTTTTAATCTTTCTATTTGTGGTTTTATCGGAGTTCCTCCGCAAATTTGAGCAATAGATATATTAGGAATATATTTTGAAAAACTTTCTAAGTTTCTAAAAATCTGCTGTCCCAATTCTCTTGTTGGAACCAAAATTACAGCTTGAACCGTTGTTGATTCTGTATTAACCAATTGCAATAAAGGTAATCCAAAAGCGGCAGTTTTTCCTGTTCCTGTTTTGGCTAAACCAACAATATCATGGGTTTCGCTCAAAAATAACGGAATTGTTTTTTGTTGAATTTCTGTTGGTTCAACAATGTTTAATTCGCTTAAAGCTTTTAAAATTGGAGCTGAAATTCCTAATGTTGAGAATGGTTTAGACATAATTATTTTAGATTTTTGAGTTCTGATTTTAGATTTTAGATTTGATGCAGATTACTCAATATTTGAATGTTTTTTTGGGATGACTTGAAAATAAAAATCTTTGCCAAAGTTTTAAACTTTGACAAAGATCATATAATTTTTTGTATTAATTGAAATTATCAATCCGGTTCGTTCATGATTTTCTCACGATACTTTTTACCAATTAATAACGTTAATCTTTGTTTGTAATCGTCAACTAGCCATTCGCGGTAGTTTTTACTGCATTGGCTTAAACATTTAGAATAGCGTTTGATGCGATCTTCGATATCATCTTCTAATTCTCTCGCAAGCATTTTTGCTTCCTGAAGTGTTTCGGTATTATCAACGCACATCGAAGCATGCTGATCTAGAGATTTATCCAAAACGACTTTAGAACGAAGATTCTGTTTAATGATTAATTTGTGTTCTTCATCAACATCAAAACTAACATCTGCCGTTTTGCTGAATTTTGCGCGCAATTCTGGTGGCATGCTGTATTTAAAGAACATCTCAATTTCGTGATCATCACGAAGATTTTCCAAATAAAACTCTGGCGATTTAAAGATGTGCTGCCAGTTTACAGGATCGCTCCATAAACCGAAACGTGCGGCATTGTTTCCTAAATCAATAACCGTAAATTCGTCTTTTCCTGGTAATTTACGAGAACCACGACCGATCATTTGGAAATATAACGTCAACGATTTTGTTGCTCTGTTCAAAATAATAGTTTCTACAGTTGGTTCGTCAAAACCAGTTGTCAAAATTCCGACAGAAGTTAAAATCGCGTCTGGAGTCTTTTTAAACCATTGCAGAATGTCTTTACGCTCTTCAGAACTGCTTGTGTTATCTAAGTGTCTGATGTCATAACCCGCTTCTCTAAACGTTTCATATACATATAAAGAAGTATGAATACCGTTATTGAAAATCAAGGTTTTCTTTCCTAAAGAACGTTCTGTATAGGCATGAAGCAGTTTTTCCTGCATCAAAGTGTTGGTATACAAATCGTCTGAAGATTTTACAGTATAATCTCCATTGATACCCACTTTTAACGAAGTCAAACCAACGTCATAGCTGTATGTTGTTGCTTTTGCCAAGAAACCTTTTTCGATTAATGAACCAATTGTATCACCAACAATAAGTTCGTGGTAGCTTTGGTGCATTGGTAATTTTATATTAGAACTCAAAGGCGTTGCCGTTACTCCAAGGATAAAAGCATTTTTAAATGAGTTTAATAATTTTCTAAATGAGTTGTAGTGTGCCTCATCAATAATAACCAAACCAATATTATCTAGATGAAGTTTTTCATCATTAATACGGTTTTTTAAAGTTTCAACCATTGCCACAAAACATGAAAAATCATTCTGGTCTGGCAATTCTTTTACTTTACTATTGATTATTTTGTTTGTAACGCCAAAACCTGTTAACATTTTTGAAGTTTGTTTACAAAGTTCAATACGGTGCGTCAAAACCACCACTTTTTTATCATTATTAGACAAATAGCGGCGTACGATTTCAGAAAATATTACTGTTTTTCCTCCTCCAGTTGGAAGCTGATACAGTAAGTGGTGTTTCGGAGGAGCATTATCTAAACGGTCAAAAATAGCGTCAATATCGCCTTTTTGGTATGCATACAGTTCTTTTTTATCTTCTCTTTGTATTTCTAAAGTTTGAGACATTGTTTATTTTTGGATTTTTGCAAAAATACATCGAAAAAACAGTTATTCATCCTCTTTTAACCTAAAATAAATATTTTTTTTGAATAAAGATTTTTTATGAGAAAGGGTTTTAGTAGTCGATTTTCTCTAAAATTGCCTCAAATTCGTATCTATTTTTCCATTTTTGATTTAAAGTTTCCTCCAAAATGGCATTAATTCGTAATTTAAAATCATTAAAAATTCCGTTTGAAACAATGTAATTTACTGCCTGTTCAAAAGAATTAAAGAGGCTTTTGTAAAACAATTCCTGCTTGATGAAATTTTGCGAAGAAAACGTTTGCGCAATTTCAATATTGTAAAGCATAATATCGGCTACAACATACGAGTCTACACCCAACATCATAAAATGTTTGATTAATTTCTGAGCAACAGATCTTCTCATTTTGGCTTTTGGACGCCATTTTGCTCCAGATTTTTTGATTGGGAAATATTCGTGCGAGATTTTGACTTTTGCTTCCTGAAGCAATTTGTCTTCTTTTGGATTAAAAACAAAGTCATAATACACCTTTACAGGAGCAAATTTCTCGTACAATTCTATCAATTGTTCTTCTAATTGCTCTTTTGATAATTCGCCTAAATATTTTTTTAAATCTCTTTTACTCATAGAGTAAAGGTAATTTTCAAAATTTTAAATTCCAAATTCCAATTTTCAGCCTATTAAACTGATTTAATTTGTGAATTTTTAAATCCTAAAATCAATCCAGAATCCTTAATTTTGCTGGCATAAAACTTAAAAAATATATACATGCTCAAGATTTTCAAAGTTACTGCCATTTTAGAGGGAATCTCTTATTTAGTATTATTCGCTAATATGTTGATTATCAAAAATAATAATCCTGAACTTTATCATACATTATTACGTCCGTTAGGAATGACCCACGGTGTTTTATTTATCGGATACATTCTTTTAGCCTTTTTATTGAAAAAATCAATGAATTGGGATTTAAAAACTTTTGCAATTATTTTAGTGGCTTCTCTTATTCCGTTTGGAACTTTTTACATTGAGAAAAAATATTTAGAAACTAAAGCAAATGCATAAGTTTTTGGAGAAAATATTTAATTTTTTATATCCTGTTTTTAGAGATTGGGGAATGAGCCGCAATGTGGCGTCTTATACCAGTCTGATCTTTAATATCGCTATTTTAATAGCATTGGCTTACGTAATTTATTATGCTGCCAAATTTCTTTTGGTTACTTTGACCGCCATTTTTGCACAGCGTACCAAAACAAAGTTTGACGATTATTTAATTCAAAACAAAACGACAAGATATACCGCTTATTTAATTCCGTTTTTCTTTATTTATAAAGCAGTTCCTGTTATTCTTGATAAATATGAATATTGGGAATCCATGTTTGGAAAAATAGTCGGTATCTATATTGTATTGCTTGGATTATGGATTGTTCGAACTGTTTTTAATTCGCTACGCGATTATTTAAAACAAAAACCAGAATACAGCGACAAACCAATTGACAGCTTTGTTCAGGTTATTATGATTGTGCTTTGGATTTTTGGAGTTGCCATGATTATTTCGACTTTATTCGGAATTAAAAAAGGTGAACTTTTAACTATTCTAGGAACACTTTCGGCAATTATCATCTTGATTTTCAGAGATACAATCCTTGGATTTGTTTCAAGCGTTCAGGTTGCCATAAACGATATGGTTCGTATTGGCGACTGGATTACAATGGATAAATTTGGAGCTGATGGAGATGTTATTGAAATCAATTTGACAACGGTAAAGGTTCGAAATTTTGACAACACCATTACCACAATACCGACTTACGCTTTAAGTTCAGATTCGTTTCAGAACTGGCGTGGAATGCAGAAATCTGATGGAAGACGAATTAAAAGACATGTTTTAATTAAAAGCAGCACAATTCGTTTTTTAAACGATGAAGATTTGCGTCAATTGCGAAAAGTACAGCTCATCACTTCTTATATTGACAGCCGTCAAGCGGAAATTGATCGATATAATGACCTCCGAGGAATTGATAAAACGCTTTCACTAAATGGCCGAAATATGACCAATTTAGGATTGTTTAGAAAGTATATTATGCAGTATTTACACGACCATCCGGGATTGAATAAAAATATGCATATTATGTGCCGACAGCTGCAATCAACGGAACATGGAGTTCCATTGGAAATTTATGTATTTTCAAGCGACAAACGCTGGGCAAATTACGAATATATCATGGCCGATATTTTTGATCACGTAATGGCATCTGTAAGATACTTTGATCTTGAAATTTTTGAATTGCCTTCTACGTTAAGTTAGATTTTGTTTCAAGTTTCAGGTTTGAAGTTGAAATAGATTGTGTGTATTTTACCGCAAAGTTCACAAAGGTTTACGCAAAGTTCGCAAAGTTTTTTAGACAAAGCTTTGCGAACTTTGCGTTTTTAAGGCTTAGTATGTCAAAAAACCTTGCTCCCGATAGCTATCGGGATTGCGGTAAAATACCCAAAGTAATTCAAGTTTGCAATTTGGAATTTAAAATTTGGAATTTTATAATATCTATTCCTCCTCTATTTTCTCAAAAAGAAACTCAGGATTTTGATATTCAATAGGAACTTCTGGAACGTAACATGGAAGATTAAAATAAGTTCCGATTACTCCTTTTCCTAAATAAAGCTTTCCATCTTTCTTTAAAAGTGCTAAAGGAACTCTTTTCCAAGCTCCGCCAAAAGAAATATAATGGTAATCGCCTCTCAGAGTGTCGCCTCTTAAATCGCCTCGTACATCTCCAGAATCTTTTCCGGTTCCGTAGTGGTTAATTTCATAGCGTCCGTAAAAACGTTTATTGTTTATATGGATATCCAAAATCGCTGTGTCTTTATTGTTTACAGCACGATATAATTGGTGATTGTATTTTTCTTTATCTTCTTTAGAATTGCAAGAAGCTAATAATAAGCACAGAAACAGAAATAATCGCATAATTTATTTTTAGAAAAACAAAAATAGGTTTTTACTGTGGGATTATTTCTTTAACTTTAAAGAAAACTAAAAACAAAACCCCATGGAAGATAGAGACACTTTTTTAAAAGAATTCAGAGGCGAAACTTTAGGAACCGTAAGTGCTCAATCTTCAGCAGATGAGATCTTTCAAAACCAGAGCATCAGGCCTATTTTAAAACTTCAAAACGACTTGTTCATTGCCGTTTTTATCAATTACGTAAACAAAAACAAACCTGATTTTTATTCTTATTCGGTTGAAAAGAAACTTCAGGCCATCGAAAATTCCATCCAAAAAGATATTAAATTCAGAAATTCATTAAAAGGAATCGTAATGGCGCTTTTTACTGTAGACGAATACAATACTTATATTCAAAATTCTTCTGATTTAAATAAACGAATGATGAATTTATTAATTGACCGATTGAAAAATCAAGTGCAGTTATTTGAAGTGGAAGCGAAATAATTTTAGAGCTTCTAAGTTGCTAAGATACTAAGTTTTTTTCTTAGTAACTTAGCAACTCAGCGTCTTAGTATCTTAGTAACTCTAACAAAACTTCCTCAAATCTACTTTTAGGCAAAAACTGATCTTCAAGTGCTTTTGTAAATGGAATTGGCGAATCTAAACTCGCTACGCGTTTTACAGCAGCATCTAGACATTCGAAGCAATTTTCCATAATTAAAGCCGAAATATCACTTGCGATTCCGCCAAACATAGTGTCTTCTTGATAGATTATGGCTCTTCCTGTTTTTTTAACGGAAGCAAAAATAGTTTCGGTATCTAAAGGCTGTAAAGTTCTTAAGTCAATTAAATCAGCATCAATTTCTGAATGTTGCGCTAAAGTGTCTAAAGCCCAATGAACAGTAGCTCCAAAAGCAATAATCGTTACCGATTTCCCTTCTTTTACCAAAGCCGCTTTACCTAAAGGAATGGTATAATAATCTTTAGGAACATCTTGATAAATACTGCGGTATAATAATTTATGTTCGAAGAATAAAACAGGATTTGGGTCGTTAATTGCTGTGTTCAAAAGTCCTTTTGCATCATAAGGAAATGCTGGATAAACTACCTTTAAACCTGGAGTTTTAGTAAACCAAGCCTCATTGGTTTGAGAGTGAAATGGCCCCGCCTGAGTTCCTCCGCCGCAAGGCATACGAACGACAACATCGGCTTTTTCGCCCCAACGATAATGAGATTTAGCCAAAAGATTCACAATCGGATTAAATCCTGAAGAAACAAAATCTGCAAATTGCATTTCTACAATCGCTTTATAACCATTTATAGAAAGTCCCATTCCAGTTGAAATTACGGCGCTTTCGCAGATTGGCGTGTTGCGTACTCTATCTTTTCCAAAGGCATCAACAAAACCCTCTGTAATTTTGAAAGCTCCTCCATATTCAGCAATATCCTGCCCCATAATCACAAGGTTTTTATGGCGCCACATAGACTGCTCTAAACTATTTCTAATGGCATCTATAAACCGAACATTTTCTGAATCTGAATTATGGCTATATTCCTCATATTGAAATTCTTCGTAAACATCATCTAATTCTCCGCTGTAAGTTGGTTCAATCTCAGGTTCAGCATTTGCAATTGCCCAATTTTCATCAATTTCCTGTTTGATTTCTGTATGAAATTGTTCGTCTAATTCAGCCGTTAGAATTCCATTTTCGGTCAAATATTTTCTGTAATTCGTAACAGGATCTCTCAGTTCCCATTGATCCATTAAATCCTGAGGAACGTATTTTGTACCACTCGCCTCTTCGTGCCCGCGCATTCTGAAGGTTTTAAACTCCAATAAAATCGGACGCGGATCTTCCTGCATTTCTTTCTTTAGTTGAGACAGTTTATTGTAAATTTCTACAATATTATTTCCGTCAATAATCCAGCTTTCAATTCCGTAGCCAATTCCTTTATCAGCAAGGTTTTCACAAGCATATTGTTCGTTGGTTGGCGTTGAAAGTCCGTAACCATTATTTTCAATAACAAACATTACAGGCAGTTTCCAAACGGCTGCAATATTTAGCGCTTCGTGAAAATCGCCTTCACTTGTTGCGCCTTCACCTGTAAAAACAGCGGTAATTTTTTTATTGTCTTGAAGTTTATTTGCAAGAGCGATTCCGTCAGCAATTCCTAACTGCGGACCCAAATGCGAAATCATTCCTATAAGATTGTATTCTTGCGTACCGAAGTGAAAACTTCTATCACGGCCTTTGGTAAAACCGTTTGCTTTTCCTTGCCATTGCGAGAATAAGCGATGAAGCGGAATTTCTCTAGTAGTGAAAACACCAAGATTTCGGTGCATTGGAAGTACGTATTCAGATGAATCTAAAACTGCGGTTACACCAACGGCAATAGCTTCTTGTCCTATTCCAGAAAACCATTTAGATACTTTTCCTTGTCGAATCAAGATGAGCATCTTTTCTTCGATCAGTCGGGGTTTTAATATTTTTTTGTATAAATCTAATAATTGCGCGTCAGTCAGGTTTTGGCGGTAAAAGATCATGTAATTTTTTATTTTTAGGTGTTTCAAATATAACAAATTGTTGCTGTTTTATTAGAATCTAAAATAAAATTTAACTATAAACCTGCTTTTAATGCCTGAGCTTAAGATTATTTTCTAAAATATTATCTACCTTTGTTAGCGAAAGGTGCTTATGACACCTTTTTTCTTTTAAAATAAAAATGTAAAGTATGCAAAACATTCCTAGTGTAGACTTACGTGATTTCCTTTCGGACGACCCGAAACGTAAACAAAAATTTGTAAATGAAATCGGCAGTGCATTTGAAAACATTGGCTTCGTAGCCTTAAAAGGTCATTTTCTTGATGACCAATTGGTAAACGAACTTTATGGCGAAATTAGAAACTTCTTCGCCTTGCCAATAGAAACTAAGCATAAATATGAAATTCCTGGAATCGGCGGACAAAGAGGTTATGTTTCTTTTGGAAAAGAACATGCTAAAGGACGCAAAGAAGGAGATTTAAAAGAATTTTGGCATTTTGGTCAATACGTTGACAAAGATTCAAAATGGGCTTCTGAATACCCAGACAATGTTGAAGTTACCGAATTACCACGTTTTAATGCGGTTGGTAAAGAGGCATACCAAAAATTGGAAAAAACGGGTGTTTATGTTTTAAGAGCTTTGGCTTTACATTTAGGTTTAGATGAGTTTTATTTTGATAATTATGCAAAAGAAGGAAACTCAATTTTAAGACCAATCCACTATCCTCCAATTACTTCTGAGCCAGAAAACGCCATTCGTGCGGCGGCTCACGGTGACATCAACTTAATCACATTGTTGATGGGAGCTCAAGGAAAAGGGTTACAGGTTCAAAACCACAACGGCGATTGGATTGATGCTATTGCTGAAGATGACGAATTGGTAATCAATGTTGGAGATATGTTGTCTAGACACACCAACAATAAACTAAAATCTACAATTCACCAAGTGGTAAATCCGCCAAGAGAATTGTGGGGAACTTCACGTTATTCAATTCCGTTTTTCATGCACCCAGTAAGCGATATGCGTTTAGATTGCCTTGAAAATTGCATTGATGAAGAAAACCCAAAGAAATACGAAGATATTACAGCTGGAGAGTTCTTATACGAACGTTTAGTAGAATTAGGCTTAATCAAAAAATAAGCTTAAATATTTTCTAGATATAAAAATTCCAAATTCCAAGTTTTTCTTGGGGTTTGGAATTTAATTTTTAGATATCTTTATGCTTGAAAATTTATTTTTAGAATAAAAAAAATATGGACTTAAAAGATCAATTAAAGAATCTATTTCCAGATCATGTTGAATCAAATGAGCCTGAACAAGTTGAAGAACAAGAACACGTTCTTTATGTTCAGAAAGAACCTATGATTTGTAAATTTGAAAAAAGAAAAGGAAAACCAATCACTATAATTGAAGGTTATGAAGGCTCTGATGAAGATTTTAAAATCTTAGCCAAAGAAATCAAAACCAAATTAAGCGTTGGCGGAACTTTTAAAGACGATTCAATTATAATTCAAGGCGATTACCGAGATAAAATAATGGCAATCTTAAAAGAAAAAGGATTTAAAACCAAACGTGTCGGAGGCTAAAAAGTTTCAGGTTTTAGGTTTAAAGTTTCAAGTTGTCCAAATAACTTGAAACATGAAACTTGAAACAAAAAAAAAACTTAGAACCTCAGTATCTCAGAACCTTAGCAACTTATAAAGAAATGATACAATCATCAGAATTAATACTTAATCCAGACGGGAGCGTTTACCACTTAAACCTTCGTCCTGAACATATAGCACACGACATTATTTTTGTTGGTGACCAAAACAGAGTAGAAAAAATCACTCAATTTTTCGATTCAATCGAATATTCAGCTCAAAAAAGAGAATTTAAAACCCAAACCGGTATCTATAAAGGAAAAAGAATTTCTGTGGTTTCTACAGGAATTGGGCCTGATAACATTGATATTGTGTTAAACGAATTAGATGCTTTAGTAAACATTGATTTGAAAACGCGTCAGCCAAAAGAAAAATTAACTTCTTTGAATATTATCAGAATTGGAACTTCAGGTTCTCTGCAAGAAGATATTCCAGTGGATAGTTTTGTAATGTCGAAATTTGGTTTGGGGTTAGACAATATGCTTCGCTCCTACTTAATCGACGATGTTTCTATTACAGAAATGGAAGATGCATTTGTAAAACATACCAATTGGGATCCCAAAAAAGGAAAACCTTATGTTACCCAGTGTTCAGAAAAATTAGAACAATTAATTGAATCAGATCGAATTTTTAAAGGAATTACAGCAACTGCTGGAGGATTCTACGGGCCGCAAGGAAGAGTTTTGCGTCTGAATATTCAAGATGAGGAATTAAATAACAAAATGGATAATTTTAGTTTTAACGAAACTAAAATCACTAATTTAGAAATGGAAACAGCAGCAATCTATGGACTTTCTGCCCTTTTAGGCCACAATGCTTTATCGTTGAACGCTATTATTGCTAATCGTGCTTCTGGAACTTTCAGTGCAGATCCGTACAAAGCTGTTGACGAATTGATTGCTTATACATTGAATAAATTAGCAATAAACAAATGATGATTGGTCATATCATAATGGAACCTGTAAAACGCTTTACATTAGGTATTGGTGGTTTATCCAGATGGTTATTTTTTCGATTTTTAAATGCAGCCATTGAAGAAAAGTATCCTAAAGATTTAGAATATTATTTAGATCAAAGAAATAAAATTATAGATAAAAATGGTTTTACAACAGCCGAAAAAAATGGATTTGTTGGAATGTTTTTCTGGATATTATTTATAATTTTTATAGGAAAAATTGAGTAAGAAATTTAATAAAATATATGCAAAACGCTATTCTTAAATTTGAAGAATTATTGAAGGAAAATGTGAATTATATTCCGACAATAAACAATGAAATTTTAGAAGTAAAAAATCATGGAAAATGGTCTAAAAAAGAGATTTTAGGGCATTTGGTAGATTCTGCAATTCATAATCTGGTTCGTTTTACGGAGATCAATTATGCAGAAAAACCATATCGCCACAGACCGTATAATCAAATGGATTTAGTAAATTTAAATCAGTATCAGGAAATAGACATTCAGGAACTTACGCAGTTGTGGTTTACCATAAACAAACAGATGGTAAGATTGATGAAGTCTGTTGATGAAAAGGCTTTAGATTACAAAATCATTTTGGCCGACGAATCCGAAATAGATTTAAGGTTTTTAATGACCGATTATGTTGAACATTTAGAATATCATATTAATCAAATAAGAGCATAAATTATGTTTTTGAGAGTGGCCAGACATACGAATGATTTAGAAAAAATTGAAAATTTTTATGTTGATGTACTCGGATTTGAACGCTTAGGCGGATTTGAACATCACAATAATTATGATGGCGTTTTTATAGGAAAACCTGGCTTAGACTGGCATTTTGAGTTTACTCAATCAGATGTTAAAGCCAAACATACTTTTTATGAAGACGATGTTATGGTCTTATACCCAAAAACTATTGCAGATTACGATAAATTAGTGAACAAATTAACGCAGCAAAATATTGCAGTTATACCGTCGCTGAATCCTTTCTGGAATGAAAACGGAAAAATGATTCAGGATCCAGATGGTTATAGAATCGTAATATCTCCTTTAAAAGCTGTAATTAGCGAAATTGAATAATGGAACAGGAAACTCATAAAAAAATATTATTTAAATACTATAGTGATTATCTAGATGAAGTCGTTTCTGAAACGATGTGGGCAGAAATTATCGATCTGGAGAAAGGTCTTTTCAGGTTGGATAACATTCCTTTTTTCGGACCTTTAATTGCTACAGATGACATTTTTTATGCCGAATATGATGAAACAGAAGAACGTTTTATGCATAGAAAAACGATTCAGAATTCTGGAAATTCTATTGTTCAGGTTGCTGTTTTAGAAAAAGGTTTTGATAAAGAAATTATCAGAGAAAAATTGAAAACAATTAATTGTTTATCTGAGGCATTAAATGAAACCTTTTTTGCCGTAGAAATAGCCAAAGATGTAGATTATTCCTTGGTGAGAAGCATTTTGAATGAATATGAATCACAAGACATTATAGAATTTGCAGAGCCTTGCCTTTCAGAAAAACACAGGGCAGATTTATTAAAAAACTAAAATTTAACTTAACACATAGAAACATAGATTTTATTTGAATCTGTTTAAGAGTACAGAAAAGCAAGCTTTAACACATAGCTATGTTTACTGAAATTAGTGAAACGTCTTTTTTTAAAAGTTTTAAAAACTATGTTTCTATGTGTTGAAATAACTTTGTAAAACAAATAAACTAACCAAATTTAACCATAAGATTACGCATACGCATACCAAGCAACTTAACTTAAACTTAAAATAAATGAAAACTGTCAAAATTGCGGGTGTTCCGGAACACTTCAATTTGCCATGGCATCTATGCATTGAAAATGGCGAATTTGAAGAAGAGAACATCGATTTACAATGGACAAATGTTCCCGAAGGAACCGGGAAGATGTGTCAAATGCTTCGTGACGGAGAAACAGATTTGGCTGTTATTCTAACCGAAGGAATTCTTAAAGATATTGCGGCCGGGAATCCGAGCAAAATTGTTCAGGTTTATGTGCAATCTCCTTTAATATGGGGAATTCACGTTGATGCAAAATCAGATTTTCAAACACTGAAAGACCTAAAGAACAAAAAAGCAGCGATTTCGAGAATCGGTTCGGGATCACAATTAATGGCTTATGTAAATGCAAATGAACAAGGCTGGGAAATGGATGATCTTGAATTCGAAATTGTGAATACAATTGATGGCGCTGTAGATGCTCTAACCAATAAAAAAGCAGATTATTTTATGTGGGAACGTTTTATGACGAAACCGCTTGTAGATAAAGGTGTTTTCAGACGCATTGACGACTGCCCTACTCCTTGGCCTTCATTTATCATTGTAGTACGTGATGAATTTTTAAAAAAGAATGCTAAAACAGTAGAAACGATCCTTAAAATAATAAACAAAACAACAGTCGATTTTAAAGAAATCCCAGATATAGACAAAAAGTTATCCAAACTGTTCAATCAAAAAGCAGAAGATATAAAAGAATGGCTGAAATTGACTCAATGGTCACAGAAAAATTTGACAGAAAAATCTTTTAATAAAATTCAAAATCAATTATTTGATCTGGGAATTATTGATAAAAAAAGTATTTTTGTAGAAACAGTAAAAGCATTGTAAATACTGCTTTTTGATTCGTATGATGAAATTCCCTAAAATTGACTTACCGAGATTAAAATCTAAACTACAGGTGAAATCACCGTGGGACAGGATTATTATTTCGATTTTAAGTCTTTTAATCACAATTCCGATTTTCATCATACTGCATCAAAATTTGATAGATCTGGAATGGGCATTCAATTTAGATCGTATATTCATCTTTATTTTTGTTTTTGCCACTGTATTTTTTCTTCTGATGTATCTCAGAACAATTATCATTCTGTGCGTTGCAGTTTATTTATTAATTCTGTTTTATGGATCTGTAATTGGAAATTATGGTTTTAACGAAATCTCAGAAGATTATAATTCTATGATTTACACCATGTCTGATAATCCCTATCCGCAGGATATTATTGTAGCAAAACTGCTTCCGTTTCCAAATAAAACAAAGATTATTAATGCTATAGAATACCAAAATCCGAAAGTGCGAAATTTTGCTATTATGGCAACTTCAAAGCATTTTAAAGGGATTAGAGGCTATTCAGATTATCGTACTATAATTCAGTGTTTTGCTGTTTTTAAAGAAATAAACGGCAGATGGAATTATGTAAACGATCCAAAAGACGGTGATTATATTGCAACCGCCAGCGAATCTTTAGAATATTTCTCTGGCGATTGCGATGATCACTCTATTTTGATGGCGGCAGCTGTGCGTTCCATTGGCGGAACTCCGCGTCTTATCCATACCAAAGGACATATTTATCCTGAAATATTAATTGGTTCGATGATTGATCTGGAAAAAGTCAATTATCTGATTAAGAATGTTCTCTTTGTAAAAGAGAGTTATGGTAAAAAACTGCATTACCATATAGACGAACGCGGGCAAGTTTGGATGAACCTCGATTATACCGCAAGTTATCCTGGCGGTCCATTTATGTATGAAGAAATTTTAGGAGCTTTAACCCTAAATTAGTAAGCCTCAAAAAGCCAATCAGACTAATTTTGACTTTTATTAGAGCTAGTTTATAAACAACTGGTTATCAGTAAAAGTGCAGAAAACAGAGACTTTCAGTATTAAAAGCAATTCAATTTTAGAAGTAAAAAAAATCTTTATAAATATTTGATTTCGAATATTTTAATGTCATTTTTTTTTGTAACTTTTTCCTGTTTAACTTTTAATCACAAAATCATGAAAAACTCTAAATTATTTACCCTCGTAATTGCCATTGCTGTCGTCGTATTAATTGTTTCATGCCATCTTAAAAGAGACAAGCTTGTGAATTCATGGAAAGTTACCGGTGTAGAAGCAAAAGAACCTGTTTCTGATTCTGTAAAAAACGCGATTTTAACCAATGGGATGCTCACTTTTACAGAAGATGGCCATGTAACAGGATACTTGCTTCGTGAAATCACAGATGGAACTTACGCATTAACGCAAAAAGGTAAAAAACTGGTTATAAAAGACGAAGTTGGAACTCCTTATGTTTGTGAAAGTACTATAACAGAAGATAAACTGGTTTTAGATCTCAAAGAAGCCAAACTAACATTTGATAAAATTTAAACGGAGAATTGTCTCCTAATTCAATACAAAAAACCATTCGCTACAATTGTAAAGAATGGTTTTTTGATTTTTAAAGCTAAAATAAATATCTTTGCACTTCTTTAAATAAGCATCGCTCTATGTGAAAAATAATTTCTTTCAGGAAAATGTAGTAGGCAACCGCTCTTTTGTGGCTGCTAGATTATTTATCTATAAAAGAAAGGAATTATGCTTATTCTTCAAAATATCTCCTATCAGCATGAGAATAAAGACATGCTGTTTCAAAACATTAGTTTTACACTAAATCATCACGATAAAACCGCTTTGGTCGGGAATAATGGTGTTGGAAAATCTACCTTATTAAAAATTATTGCAGGTCAACTACAGTCTTTTTCAGGGCAGATCATTCATAATTCAAAACCTTATTTTGTTCCGCAGCTATTCGGACAATTTAACGATTTAACTATTGCAGAAGCCTTACAAATAAAGGAAAAAATAACTTCACTTAAAGAAATACTTGAAGGTATCGTAACCGAAGAAAATCTTCAGTTTCTCAATGATGACTGGACAATCGAGGAACGCTGTAACGAAGCTCTAGCGTATTGGCAACTCCATGATTTGGATTTGAACCAAAAAATGGAAACTTTAAGCGGAGGTCAGAAAACAAAAGTCTTTTTGGCTGGAATTATGATTCATGAACCCGATCTAGTTTTGTTAGATGAACCAAGCAATCATTTAGATTTTGCTGGCAGAACATTATTGTATGATTTCATAAAATCTACTTCTAGTACACTTTTAGTAGTTAGTCATGACAGAACACTGCTTAATCTTTTGAATAAGACTTTAGAAATGACAAAAAATGAAGTTTCAGTCTATGGCGGCAATTATGATTTTTATAGCGAACAGAAGAAAATTGAACATAATGCTTTAGAACAAGATGTTCAGAGCAAAGAAAAGGCATTGAAAAAAGCTAAGGAAAAAGAAAGAGAAACTATTGAACGCCAAAATAAACTAGATTCTAGAGGAAAAAAGAAACAGGAAAAATCGGGTGTTGCCAGAATTATGATGAATACACTTCGAAATAAAGCTGAAAATAGCAGTTCTAAACTGAAAGATGTTCATGCGGAAAAAATCAGCGGAATTTCAGAAGATTTGAGACAGTTGCGTTCGTCTCTTCCTGCTATAGATCAGATGAAGTTTGGATTTGAAAACAATTCTTTTCTTAAAGGAAAAACTCTTTTTAAGGCTTCTGATGTTAATTATGCTTATACAGATCAATTTCTTTGGAAAGAAAATTTCAATTTTGAAATTCTTTCTGGAGAACGCCTTGCCATAAAAGGATTGAATGGTTCTGGAAAAACAACTTTAATCAAAATTATTCTTGGAGAATTGATTCCAACGCAAGGTCAAGCCACTTTATTAGCAAAAAAAGCAATTTATATTGATCAGGATTATTCATTATTGAATCAGAATCTTAAAATTTATGAACAAGCTCAGGCTTTTAATGACTGCGGTTTAGAAGAGCATGAAATAAAAATGAGATTAAATCGCTTTCTTTTTTCTAGAAATGATTGGGATAAACCTTGCAGTGCATTAAGCGGAGGCGAAAGAATGCGTTTGATGCTGTGCTGTCTGACTATTAGCAATGAATCGCCTGAAATTATCATTCTCGACGAGCCAACCAATAATCTTGACATTCAAAACATTGAAATATTAACTGCCGCAATTAATGAATATAGAGGAACTTTGATTGTGATTTCACACGATCAATCATTTTTGGAGCAAATCAATATAGAGAAAAGCATTTCGCTTTAAAATAAAAACTATTAGCGCTGAGAATTATCTTGGCGCTTTTCTTTTAGTATTGGTTTCATTTACAAATAATTAAAATAAAAATTCCGTAAATTGCAGTAAAAACTGATAAATTCAAGTCGCATGTTTAATTAAAATCCAAAATTTTATGAAACCAAAAAACAGAATTTTTCCTGCCCTACTTGCTTTTACATTATTAATAACCGAAACTGTACTTCCTTGCACAAGGATAGTTTACGAAGGCTTAAACGGAACAATTATTACTGCACGATCGATGGATTGGAAAGGTGAAATTCCGGCTAATTTATGGATTTTCCCGCGTGGAATTGAAAGATCTGGTGAAGTTGGAACCAGTTCGATTAAATGGAAATCTAAATACGGAAGCGTTATTACCAGTTCTTGGGACATTGCTTCTTCTGATGGTATGAACGAAAAAGGACTTGTGGGCAATCTTTTGTGGTTGGTAGAATCGCAATATCCTCCGTTTGAAAAGAATGGAAAAGTAAAAGGTCTGGCTGTTTCTTTATGGCTTCAATATGTTTTAGATAATTTTTCTACTGTTGCAGAAACAGTTGCGGCTCTTGGTAAGAATGATTTTGTAATAACCTCTTCACATATTCCGGGAACGAATATTTATGCTACAGTGCATCTTTCTATTTCTGATTCTACTGGAGATAATGCTATTTTTGAATATATAAACGGAAAGTTGGTTATTCATCATGATAGAAAATATGTAGCCATGACCAATTCTCCTATTTTTGAGCAGCAATTAGCCATCAATGCGTATTGGAAAGGAATTCCAGGCACAATTATGCTTCCGGGAACCAATCGTGCCGCAGATCGCTTTGTACGAGCTTCTTATTATATTGATGCTATTCCGAAGACAGATAATATCAGAACAGCTTTATCTAGTGTTTTTGGTGTCATTAGAAACTGTTCTGTTCCTTTAGGAATTTCGTCAGAAACTGAACCAAACATCTCCTCTACCCGCTGGAGAACGGTTGCCGACCAAAAAAATCTAGTGTATTATTTTGATAATGTTTTAAATCCGAATGTAATTTGGGTTGAATTCAGTAAAATTGATTTTAGTGAAAAAGGAAAAATCAAAAAATTAAGTTTAGCAAATAATGAGAATTATTCAGGTGACTCTTTGATTAATTTCAAGGAAACAAAGCCTTTTCAGTTTGCTGGATTAGATTAAAAAACACTTTTTCTAAGTAAAACAAACACCATAAAACCTTCAAATTGAAAAGTTTGAAGGTTTTCTTTTTGAAAAAAAATTGAAAAAAATATTGCGCAGTCAAATGACTTCATTATATTTGCAGTCAAATAACTGCATAATGGAAATTAGAAGAGATGTTTTTCAAGCCATAGCCGATCCTACCCGAAGAGCTATTTTAAGTTTAGTTGCCATTCAGGCTATGACGCCTGGGGCAATTGCCGAGAATTTTAATTCGTCAAGACAGACTATTTCAAAACATATTCAGATTTTGAACGAATGTGAACTATTACACCAGACACAAAACGGAAGAGAAATTTATTATCATTTAAATCCAGAAAAAATGAAAGAAATTGACAAGTTCATCGAACCATTCAGAAAAATGTGGGACGATCGTTTTAATAAGTTAGAATCAATTATGAAAAACTATAAAAAATAAACCATGGAAAAGAAAACAAAAATTCACGCCGAAGATGACAGATTGGATCTTGTGATTACAAGAGAATTTGATCTGCCAGTAGAATTATTATTTAAAGCTCATACCGAATCTGAAATTGTAGCGCAATGGATGGGGACAAAAGTCTTGAAACTGGAAAGCAAAAAATACGGCGGATGGGAGTATGAAACCAGCGATCCTAACGGAAATATAGTTTTTAGAGCTAATGGTGTTTTTCATGATTTTGTTCCGAATGAAAAAATAGTGCGCACTTTTGAAATGGATAACGCCAATTTTGCACCTCAATTAGAATTTTTAGAGTTTGAAAAATTATCTGATGATACCAGCAAATTGACCATGCAGATTATTTACAAATCTATCGAACATAGAACAACGCAGTTAAAATTGCCATTTGCACAAGGATTAAATATGGCACACAACCGATTGGAAGAAATTGTAACTAAACTAAAATAAGAATCATGAGCAAAAGAAATAAGATTATCTATTGGGTTGCCACTTTATGGCTGGCTTTAGGAATGACATCAACAGGAATCGTACAGCTTATTCCTCTCAAAGAAGAAGCAGAAATGATACAGCATTTAGGATATCCGCTTTATTTTTTAACTCTTTTGGGCGTTTGGAAGCTTTTGGGAGTAATTGCAATCCTGATTCCGAAATTCGGTTTATTGAAAGAATGGGCTTATGCAGGTTTCTTTTTTGCCATGTCTGGAGCTGTGGTTTCACATTTGGCTATAAAAGATGACGCGTCAGCACTTTTTGGACCAATATTGCTAATTGTTCTAACAGTTGTTTCTTGGTATTTCAGACCAGAAACAAGAAGATGCAGTTCTAATTAAAACCTTAAGAAAATGAAAAAGCAACTTACTATAAACGAGCAAGACGAATTATTAACCATACTCGAAAAACGTTTTGAAAAGAATAAAAACCGTCACGAAAATCTAGATTGGGCAAAAATTGAAGCTAAACTAAAAGCTAATCCATTAAAACTATGGTCTCTTGACGAGATGGAAAGAACTGAAGGTGAGCCTGACGTAGTTGGATATGATGCTAAAACTGACGAATATCTTTTTGTGGATTGTTCTGCTGAAAGTCCGAAAGGGCGCAGAAGTGTTTGTTATGATCATGAAGCGCTGGAAAAAAGAAAAGAGCATAAACCAGCTGACAGCGCTATAAATATGGCGGAACAAATGGGAATTGAAATCTTAAACGAAGAGCAATATAAAGAGCTGCAAAAATTAGGAAAATTTGATACTAAAACTTCAAGCTGGATTTTAACTCCGTCAGAGATTAGGAAATTAGGTGGTGCGATTTTCTCAGATTTCAGATATAATACCGTTTTTGTTTATCATAATGGAGCAGAATCGTATTATGCTGCGAGAGGATTTCGCGGTTTATTAAGAGTTTAAAAGAATTCGTTCCGTTAGGAATGTTTCATCGGTAGAACTAAATTGATTTAGAGAGTACGTTCCGTAGCAACGTTTGATTTTTTGATATGCTATTTTCATAAAATCAGGTGTCCCTACAGGACACAATGTAGACGCTATTTTCCTTTTCTACCTATGAGATATTCCTACGGAATATATTTTGTATAGTTGTATTCTGATCAGCTTTTTTATTCTCTTAAAATCTTTTCCATCTTTCGTCCTTTGGCGATTTCATCAATTAATTTGTCTAGATATCGCATTTTTTGAATTAAAGGATCTTCAATCTCTTCTACACGATAACCACAGATTACGCCAGTAATTTTAGAAGCATTCGGATTGATTTCTGGAGCTTCAGCAAAGAATGTTTGAAAGTCCACTTTCTTTTCAATCTGCTCTTTAATTTGTTCGTCGCTATATCCTGTAAGCCATTTTATTACCGTATCTAATTCTTCTTTAGTTCTTCCTTTTTTTTCAACTTTTTGAATGTATAAAGGATATACGCTAGAAAATAGGATTTTGTAGATTCTTTCCGTTTTCATTTAGTTTGATTTAAGTCGAAATACGTTTATGTAAATATAATTCAAAAGCAAACAGAATAAAAATGCAAGCAATATTTAATATCTTAGATTCTCGAAAAATAACCTTAAAAACTTTCTTATGGAAAACAATTCAAACGATACAACACCAAAAGTGACTGGACTTGGCGGTATTTTCTTTTTTATGGATAATCCAAAAGAAACTAAAGAATGGTATGCTAAAAATTTAGGATTAGAAATCAATGAATGGGGTTCTTCAAGTTTCGAATCTAGAAATATGGATAATCCAGAACAGATAGAATCTACGCAATGGTGTCCTTTTAAGAAAGGAGATGAATATTTTTCTCCGTCTAAAAAAGAATTTATGATAAACTACCGTGTTCAGAATATTGAAGGTCTTGTAGAAAAACTGAAAGCAAACGGAGTTACGGTTCTCGACAATATCGAAACGTACGAATATGGTAAGTTTGTACACATTATGGATACGGAAGGCAATAAAATTGAACTTTGGGAACCTTAAATTGAGTTATGAGTTATGAATTATGAGTTATTGCTAAACGTTTAAAAACAATATGTTTAATACATTAGTTAAAATCAATTGCCATTCAAAAAATAGTCTTTTAAAATACATTGCGGGCAATTTATTAGAGAAATTATACTGCTGTGAAATAAACTGTGCAGAAATGGATAAAACCGTTTTGTTTGCGCATCATGGGCGCGGATGCACCATCGTAGCATCTAAAATCTGCGAAAATGTGGTTATTTTTCAAAATGTTTCTATTGGAGCCAATTTGAAGTACAATAAAATTACGAATGAATGGGAAAACGTCGGAAATCCAATTATTGCTAAAAATGTGATTATTGCCGATGGCGCCAAAATTTTAGGGCCAATAGTTATTGGAGAAAATTCGGTAATTGGCGCGGGAGCTATTATAACCAAAAGTATTCCGGCGAATAGTGTAGCTTATGGCGTAAATCAATTTAAGCCAAAAGATGAAAATTATGATTTCATATTTAACTCAAATATGATTAATCCTCAGAAAATTATTGAAGCAAATAAAAAATTAGTTGCAGTGTTTAATGCGCAAAATAAAACTTCTTAAAATACAAAACTCCATTATTTCTAATGGAGTTTTTTTGTGTATTGGGAATAGTTAATTCCAAATTTCATTCATTTCGGTTAAAATTATCGGCTTGCCTTCTGTCACAACAATTGTATGTTCGTGCTGAGCCATAAAACCGCCTTTATTTCCAACCATTGTCCAGCCATCTTTCATTGTTTCTGCATAAGTAGAAGTCGTTGAAATAAAAGTTTCGATTGCAACGACCGAATTCTTTTTAAATCTCGTCACATTAAAACGGTCTCTGTAATTGGCAATTTCATGAGGCGCTTCATGAAGGCTTCTCCCCACTCCATGTCCCGTTAGGTTTTTAATGACTTTATAGCCTTTTTTCTTTGCTTCTGTTTCAATTAAAAATCCGATATCAGAAATGCGGACGCCGCCTTTTATGTTGTGAATCGCTTTATGCAAAATTTGTTTAGAAGCTTCAATCAATTTTTGATGATCGTTTATATCTTCTCCAATCACAAAAGAGCCTCCATTATCAGACCAGAAACCGTTTAATTCGGCAGAAACATCGATATTGATCAAATCTCCTTCTTGCAGAATTCTTTTCTCAGAAGGAATACCGTGACAGAATTCATTATCAACGCTAATACAAGTCCAGCCTGGAAAACCATAAGTTTCGTAAGGCGCAGATTTAGCTCCGAAACTTTTCAGTATCTGCCCGCCATATTCGTCTAATTCTTTGGTTGACATACCTGCTTTGGCAAATTTTCTCATTTCTTTTAAAGTAAATGCAACGGCCTCGCTGGCTTTTTTCATTCCGGCTAATTCTGCTTCTGTTGTAATAGACATACCTTTTGTTTTAGAAATTTTCAGACTGCTAATTTACCGCTTTTACTTTTTATTGACTGCAATTTAAGTTTTAAAAACGATTACAATCCAAAATAAAAACTCCAAAGTCATAAGATTTTGGAGTTTTTATTAGGTATTAAAAGTTTTTTACCACGGACTTTCTTCGCTTTCGTCTTCAATATCGTTGCTGAAGAATTTTCCAGTTGGTCCATTTTCATCAACTAAAGTATGTTTTATGATGAAACTTGCGGCGCTTTCAACACTTCCTGGACCATTATGATGATTAAAATCTGTTGCTGTATAACCTGGGTCGATTGAATTAACTTTGAATGCAAGATCCTTCAATTCATGAGCCAAAGTAACGGTAAATGCGTTTAAAGCTGTTTTAGAAGATACATACGAAATTGCTTTTATTGCATAATATTTCCAAGTTGGATCACTGTGTAAAGTAAGAGATCCAAGTCCAGATGTAATATTGCTGATTCTTGGACTATCTGATTTTTTCAATAGTTCAATAAAAGTCTGTGTAACCGTTATTGCGCCAAAGAAATTTGTATCAAAAACTCGTTGAATATCTTCTATAGAAGTTGTAGAAGGGTTTTGCGGAATATCTCCTAAAATTCCAGCATTATTTATTAGAATATCCAATTTGCCTTTTTCTTTCTCAATGATGTTTTTTGCGGCCAAAACGCTTTCTGCGTCTGTAACATCAATTTGAATAGCTTGAATATTTTGTAATCCTTTCGCATTTAATTCTTTTACAACTTCCTCTCCTTTTGTAAGATCTCGTGTTCCTAGGTAAACAAATAATCCTTTTTCTGAAAGCTGTTTCGCTGTTTCTAAACCAATACTTCTATTTGCACCTGTAATTAATACTGTTTTCATTTTTTATCTTTTTAAATTATTTGAAGCAAAGTTCCGTCAATGAAAAAGAAAAACATTTGTCATATGACAAAAAGCGATTTCAACGGATATTTTTTCTAATTCTGCTCAAAGAAGATTGTGTGATTCCGAGATATGAAGCCAAATAAGAAAGCGGGATTCTATTAATTACATTTGGAAACATCTCCATAAAAGACAGATAGCGAGTTGTCGCGTCTTCTGAAACAAGCGGACTTCTTCTAGCGACTTTCTGCATTAACGCTTTTGAAATAATTTTATGCACAATTGTATCCCAACCGACAATTGTATCTAGTAATTCTTGCCAACTGGCTTTAGAAAACACAATAATCTTGCAATCTGTAACTGCTTGAACATAAGCAGAAGAACAAATATTATTATCAAAACTTTCCAAATCTACTACAAGATTATTTTCGTCTATAAAGTATTTGGTAATTTCTTCGCCTTTGTTGTTGTAGTAACAGACACGCATTATTCCATCTATGATAAAACCAACTTCAGAAGCGATTTTTCCGGCTTCAGAAAAATATTCTTCTTTTTTGATTTCTTTTTCTTTGGCTTTAGTTAAAATTAAATCAATCTGATGCTGATTTAAATTGCCAAACTGCAATATATAATTTACTAATTCTTTCATGGACGAAAGTTAGACATAAGTTTTTATTGAAAATTTGCCATATGGCAAAAAAGAAATAAACTTTCTCACTATTCTTATAACATGTAGGATTTTAAGTTCCATATAAACTTCCAGATTAGAAACAGACTTGAGGCCTTCTTGTTTTACATTCCTGGCCAATAAAGAAAATTAAACTTATGTCCATCTGGATCAGCAAAACCAAAAGTATAGCCTACTTGGTAATTTTCGGGTTCAGAAAAAATGGTTGCACCAGCTTTTTTGACTTTGTCATACCAAAGATCTACTTCTTCCCTGCTCTCTGCAGAAAGCGAAAAGATAATTTCGTTCTCATTTTTAGCATTTACTAAATTGCCTTTTAAGGCCGTTTTAAATCTATCGGTTGTAAAAAAGTTGATTATAAAATTATTCTCCGCAATAGAAAAACTCACGATTTCCTCTGTGTTTTGTCCGTTTTGTTTGAATCCTAAATCGGTATAAAATTTAATTGTTTTTTGCAAATCGTTTGAAACCAAGTTGGCCCATATCATTTTAGTTTTCATAAACTTTAGTTTTAATTGATTGTAACTAAGGTATTGATAATCAATTAAATTTCTAGAAAGTTTTTTGATTTAGAAATTGCTAAAAAGCAATTCCAAACTGAAAACCTACCGTAAAACTAGCAGGATGATCGTTGCCAAAGCGAACAGGAAGCGGCACGGCTACGTAATAACTGCAGCTAGGATTTTTTATAATTGTTTTATTAAAAACTGGTGTAAATCCGTATCTACCGCTACTTTCAAAAGCAGCTCTTCCGGCAAATGTGTAGCCTTTCCCAAGAGCAACCAAAACACCAGGATGAAATAATAAATTGGTCACTTTGCTTGTTCCTTGATCGTCTTTTATGTTGGGAACCATTTCAAATGAAAATCCGATTTTTTCATTTTTCCAAATATTTATTCCCGTAGGAAAACCTACAGCGTAATAATCTCTGAAGTTTACAGTCGTTTCATCACTGTTAAATGTTACAATAGGATGCATGATGCCAAAATATCCTGTTACTTTTGGATAAGTAGTTTGTGAAAAAGCTGTAAAACCTGCAAGTAATACGGTAATAAAGAAAGTGTTCTTGAATGACATTATTTCTAGTTTTTAATTCGTTAGAACAAAACTAAAAGCATTAACCGTCAAAAAATAGAACTCAATTTACCTTTTGTATCTCCTTTACTTTTTTGTTTTTTTTCTATAAGCAGAAGGATTTTTTCCTGTATGAAGTTTAAAAATTCTAGTAAAATGGCTTTGGTCTGAAAAGCCGGTCATATAAGCTATTTCAGTTAAAGTATGAGACGAATTCTCTATGAGATTGATTGCTTTTTCGATGCGGAGTTTTCTAACATATTCTCCAAAATTCAAATCTTCAAAATGTTTTGAAAACTCTCGTGATAAGTAAGATGGATTTAAATCTAATTCGCTCGAAATTTTCTTTAAATCAAAAGCAAACTGAGCATCGATTTGATCTTGAATGATATCTTTTAGATCTTTTACCCATGATGGTGTTTTGGATGATGCTTTTTTGTCTTTTAAAAACTTATTGTAAACCTCATGAAGTAATTTCTCAAATGGACTGTTCTGTAAATGATTTTGCTGATACAAATGCGTAGCCCAGCTATATAAGGCATCATATAAAATCATTCCGCTTTCTAATAGTTCATAATCGTCTTTTATATTATAAGCCAATCCAGCGGAAATAGCCCAAAGTCCTGCCGATTCTTTAGCGATTTCGTGTCTGTCAGTATCAGCTCCACGCACAATTCCTGCAATAATTTTAACGGCTGGATCTTTTATCTCGTATTTCTTTACGATGTAATCAAAAGTGCATTCTTCATTATAATGCGTAAACTCAACATTTGGCACATCAAACGGAATGGCATTAAGTTCTTTTGCCTTTGTTAATACATCATCAAACGGAACATAAATAAATTCAGATTCAGAGTCAACAAACTTTCGAATCAGCCACGGACAGGCGATCCTATCTATTTTGGGTCTTTCTCTGGTTATCCATTTCATTTGGAAATACGTATTAGATTGTTTCTTAAAATTTTAGCTAAACTACATTTTATTTAGGATTTTTTCAAAAGCTTAAGTTTTAAACTTTAGAGATTCCAATTAAAAAAGATTTGATGTTTTTCTAAAAATGAGCAATTCTTTTGTAAAGCTTTTTCTATTTTTAGACTTTAAATATTTATAGAAATAACCTATGATTCTAGCCTTTGATACTTATTACTTTGACCAAAAAGCAAAAACAATCTGTCTTGAATTTGCAGAATGGAATGAAGACAAAAACTTTAAAATTCATTCTGAAACAATAGACAATGTAGCAGAATATATTCCGGGCGAATTTTATAAAAGAGAATTGCCATGCATTTTGAGTTTATTAAACCAAATAGATTTGTCTAAAGTTGAAGCAATCGTTGTTGATGGTTTTGTGTATTTAGATGACGAAAAGAAATATGGCTTGGGCGGTTATTTGTACGAAAAACTAAATAAAGAGATTCCGATTGTTGGTGTTGCTAAAACAAATTTTGCTTCTATAGAAAAGAATAAAAAAGCGCTTTTTAGAGGCGATAGCAAGAAACCGTTATACATTACTTCTATCGGAATTGATTTGGATGAAGCTTATAAAAAAGTCGAAGGGATGCATGGAGAATTTAGAATGCCGACTTTGCTGAAAGAACTGGATAGATTGACGAAGGAATAAAAAGAGTTTCGTTCTAAAATCAGTACAATGAATGCTTATAAAATTAATGTTCACCTCATAAATTTTATTTAAGTCCCTAGAAATCTTTATTTTTAACAAAATAATTCATAATGAAGGAAACAAAAAAAAAATGTTAGCTAAAATAAATTTACTATCGTTATTTTTACATACTATATCTATAGGATAAAAAGAAATATGCTGACTAAAACGCCATCCAATAATAGCATAATACTATTTTTTCTTTTATTTGCCACTTTCTTAAGCGCTCAAGAAAACAGCGTCTTGGCTCAGCAATTCTTAATGAATGTTGAAATAAGGCCTAGAGCAGAATACACTTCAAATTATATTCTTCCTCCCAACGATTCAATCGACCCATATTTTTACATTACACAGAGAAATAGAGTTTCTATGCTATATGCAAGAGAAAAATGGTTTGTAAAATCAGATTTGCAAGAAATTCATCTTTGGGGTCAGAATAATGAAGTTTCTAAAGTGGGAAGCATTAATTTTTACCAATTATTCTTGGAGACCAAATTTAAATCTATCAATGTAAGATTAGGAAGGCAAAGCGTACTATTAGATAACGGAAGATTGTTCTCAGATGCTCCTTGGGCACAACAAGGAAGGGCTCATGAGGGAATACGCATAATGAAGAGTTCTAAAAATTTCTCTAACGATTTTTTTATCTTGTTCACTCGAAACTATAATACTGAATTTGAATCTACTTATTCTCCTGTCGCACCCAATAAATATAAATATCTGTTGGTTAATAATTTCAGTTATAATAATGCTAAAGGTTTTTCATTTAATTCTTTAAATGCTGTTGATTTTTTAGAAAACACCAATTCAGGACAACTGTACACACGCGCAACAACTGGAGGCAGGCTAGAATTGACTAAGAAGCGCTGGTATTATACTTTGAATTCGTATTTTCAATTTGGCCGTAATGTAAAAGGCCAAAATTTATTAGCTTACTATTTTCAGCCAGAAGTAAAATTATCGCTTTTAAAGTCTACTTGGCGTTTAGGTGCTGAAATAATTAGCGGAAGCAGTCCTCAATTGTCTATTGATAGATCTGGAGATTTTGATGTTTTATATGGTGTTACTTGGAAGTTTAATGGGAATATGAATGTCTTTACTCGATTTCCAAACGATGTTAATGGTAAAGGGCTTGTCAATCCCTATTTATTTGCTTTAATCCCATTAAATAGTAAACTATCAGTTCGTTCAGATTTTCATCTTTTCTACACTCAATATCCTCTTACGAATGATTTGGGAGAAGAAGTGAAAAAGTTTCTTGGATTTGAAAATGATCTTTCTTTAAAATATACTCCAATCAAGGAACTTGAAGTGAATTATGCTTTTTCTTTTTACAAATCAACTAATTCCATGAAATATTTACCTAAAATACAAGATGAAACCAAACTTGCATTTTGGAGTTATTTAATGGTGTCATATTCTTTTAATGCTGTAAATATAAAGCGTTATAAAAAATAATTAGATTTAGAAAAAGCTTTGCAATACTTGACGTTTCCTGTAAAATCCTTACTTTTCTAATTATAGCGAATGAGTCTCTCCTTTAAATTGTAAGTGAATCCGGTGTAGTATCTATTTTTGCTTTGACTAAACAATATATAAATACTAAAATTCATAAAAAGATATAAAGCAAAAAAAACTCCAAAATCATAAGGCTTTGGAGTTTTTTGATATTTATAATTGGTTAGCAGTGCTAAGAAAACGATTATACTCCCTAATTTTATTCTTTAATCTTTCTGCTAAATATTCATTTCCGTCTTTCAATTCCTGATGTATAATTTCAGCTTCTTCAATATATTTTAACTTTTTCTCGTCATTCCAATAGTACGGAGGTTCGTATAAATTGCAGATTCTGTCAGCCATTTTAACAGCCCAAACTTCTATTGGCTGTTGTTTGATTCTGTTTAAACTATCAAGCATTTTTTCAAACGAATCCTCAATTTTTTCATTTTTGGTCAATGCCATAACTCCAGATGCTACTTCGCTCCCAAACAAATCATTAACTTTTTCATAATTAAATGCCGTATCTTCTATAGTATCATGAAGCATAGCGCATTTTACAGCCAAATCAGTATTCATATTTTCTGTAAATCGGCTGGCATTTAAAACTTCAAAAAAAACACTTCCAATGTGATTGATGTATTCTACTCTTTCGCCTTCATTGCTTCCGCCATATTTTTGCCCGTCGTGAAGTTTTGAAACTAATTGCCAAGTATTTTGAATTTCGTCTATTGACCAATCTTTTTGCTGTTTCATTCTATGATTTTGATTTTTTTAGGTTGAATGTAATTTAGAACTTTTTCTAAACATTTGCAACAATTTAGCATATTGTTCTATATTTTCAGTTGTTGGAATGATTGTATATTAGCCTAGAATAAATATTGAATTATTTAAAATGACATCTTTAATAGAATATTTTGAAAAACTGGGTTTTCCAGAACATACTTTAGCTGAGTTTTTAAGTTGCATAAAAACAAGACAATTTTCTTCAAATGAGCTGATTCTTGCTCAAGGACAACTCGAGAATTATTTATCATTTATCGATACAGGAGTTGTTAGGTATTATGTTGTTGCGAATGATAAAGAAATTACATTTGATTTTGCATTTAAAAATTCCTTTTATTGCGCATACGACTCATTCTATAATAGAGCTAAAACCGAAATTTATGTTCAGGCCTTAACAGATTGCCAATTGTATTCTATATCATATGAAAGTTTACAGCGTCTTTACGAAAAGTGCGAAACAGCAAAGAAACTTGGACGTATCGCAACTGAATATCTTCTTGAAAAAAAAGTAAAAAGAGAACTAGATCTTTTGACAAAAACACCGCAAGAAAGATATGAAAGACTGTTGCTAGAACAGTCGAAATACATTCAGCAGATTCCGCTAAAATATCTTTCATCTTATATTGGAGTTGTACCAGAGACTTTAAGTCGAATAAGAAAACGCATTTCTTGACCAAAGTCAATTTGCAGACCATTTATTAGACTCAGATTTGCATGAACATTTTAACAATTAAAATTAAATGCAAATGGAAGTTACAATTACACATATCGACACGGCTTGCGTTTTGATAAACATAAATGGATTTAAAATTTTGACAGATCCTACTTTAAATAAAAAAGATGGATTTTTTCCGCAATATGTCAGCAGCCCGATGGCATTTTCAAAAAAGTATTGCAGTCCTTCATTATCTATTGAAGAAATTGGAAAAATAGATTTGGTTTTGTTAAGTCACGATCATCATAGCGATAATTTAGATAAAAAAGGACGCATTTTTATTCAAACAGTTCCAACTGTTCTTTCTACTACAGATGCTGTAAAACGCTTAAAAAACACCAAAACCATTGGGCTTGACAACTGGCAAGAATATAATGTTGAAACCGAAAAAGTAGAAAATCTAAAAATTACAGCGATACCTGCTCAACATACCAATATAAGAAGATTGAATAAAATTATGGGGAGTGTTATTGGTTTTACAATAGAATGGCAAAAACAAGCCAACGGATGCATTTATATTTCTGGAGACACAGTTCTTTTTGAAGGATTGTATGAATTGGAGAAAAGAAAAAAAGTCGATATAGCTATTTTGCATCTAGGAGCTGGAGCATTTCCATACTTAAAAAAGAATTTAAGAGTTACCATGAATGGCGAAGAAGCAATTGCGACAGCTCAACTTTTAAAACCAAGAATCGTAATGCCGATACATTACGAAGGCTGGTGGCACTTTAAGCAATCTGTAAAATCTTTAAAAAGTGAAATTGGGAAGTCTGATGTAAAAGAGAAATTTCTGTGGCTTGAAAGTGGGGTTGAAGCCTATCTGCCAATATAAAAACTAAAAAAAAACATTGATATAGAATGACAAAGAATGTTTTGCTAAAGTTGAAATATAAAGTAATCAGGTTTTATTTATATTAGCGAGATATTAAAGAAATTCAATCCTTCTATATCAATGGCTTTAACAATTATTGAGAATCTAAGAATTCTGTCAGAGAATTTCGAGCACAAGGCGGACGTTCTCTCGGATTCCATTATTTTTATTAATGAAATAAATAAAATCAAAATCCAGCCTGAAAATAAAGGAGGTTTTGTAATTACTTATAATTTGCATTTTGGAGAGAAAAGACTCTTGGTGCCAGAAGAAATAGTTTATCATTTTTGTCTCGATTTATTTAAAAGAAAAGAGAATGATATTGAAGTAATTTCTGAAACCCGCAAGCCAATTAATATTGGTGAATGGTTTAAAATTGAAGAAGCCGAATCTTTATCTATAATTACTAGCATTCAAAAAGAATTAGAATATAATTATAGATTAAAGCACCTATTTTTAGAAAGTAAGCGATTTGAAATAACTTACTTTAATAGTTTATTAATTTTAGAAGATAAACAGAAAAAATATTTGTCTAATGTATTTAATTTTAGAGATAGTATTGAAAAACTTAATATTTTAAAACAAACAAAATGAGGCAAAAGTTAATCATTCTTATCTTAATTTTTATTCAAAATGCAGTCTTTGGGCAAAGTAATTTTTCAGATAATCCTTTAGATGCAATTTTTGAAACAAAAGATTCAAAAAACTTTTGGGAAGCTTTTGATAAAATGGAGAAATCAAAAGGAAATCCCTTCGTAGAATACATGCAGAAAGGCTCACCAGGTGTTAAAGCATTTACTGAAAACAGAATAATAAATGCTGATTCTCTTTTTGCAGTTGTAAAAAAAAGAAAAGCAGATTATGAACTTTCAAGAAATGTTTTAAATGGTATTTCTACAAAAGAAAAAAGAGTAAGAGCAATTTATAGCGCACTGAAGTATTGGTATCCAAAGGCTAAGTTCCCTCCTATTTACTTCGTTTACGGAAGATTTAATTCCGGCGGAACTTCTGCGCCAGAAGGAATTGTTATAGGAACAGAAAAACTTCAAAACCTAGACGGAATTTCCGGTTTAATTGCACACGAACTTATACATTATCAGCAAAACATCACTGGCAAAGACATGCTCTTAAAATGGTGTGTGATGGAAGGCGGCGCTGATTTTATTGGTGAACTTATCTCTGGCGAATCCATCAATAAAATCGAATATCAATATGGAGAACAAAATAAGGATAAATTGTGCCAAGAATTTGTTGAGAGATTAAAAAATAGCGATTATCAGGATTGGTTATATGGTACTTCTAAAAAAGATGGCAGACCAAATGATCTAGGATATTGGATTGGCTATAAAATAATCGAAGCTTACTTTAACAAACAAAAAGATAAGCAAAAAGCTATTGAAGAAATTTTAAATATAAAAGACCCTTTGCTGTTTTTAAAACATAGCGGTTTTTTAGATGTTTACATCAATGATTATCAAAAATCTAATAAAAAAAGTTACGATGATTTCTTTTTAAAATTGTAAACCTTATAAAAACGAAGAATGAAATTTTACACAAACATTTATAGATCAGATTTAGAAGGTAAAGAGCCTATTTCTAATATTACTGACCTTGAAGAAGCTGATGATTATTTTTATATCGAAAAAGATGAATATTATAAGTTTCAAATTGATTTGGAAGAATTGGTTCGTGGAAATATAGTCGGAGATTTATATGAAAATATCAATCAGATTGATTTTGATGAAACAACATTGCATCTTTTTCGAAAATTAAGCTTAAATGATGATGAATCTTTATTGAGGCTTCTTCCCGAAATTAGTTTGCCTAATCAATTAGTTCTTGATTTCAGCACCAAATTAATTGAATATTATCAAAATTCTAACGAAAATACATATTTCTACAGTTTGGAGTTTGATAACTTAACTTCAACTCTCCACAGATTTACTATCAATGATGAAAAGTTTAAAGTAGACACCTATAATACGATTGATAACAGAATAGATGAAGTTGAACTTTATAACTATTCTAATAATACATCTCAAAAAATAACATTGAAGAATAAAGATGAAATAAACATTTTAGGAAATACGTTTATAGTCAAAAAAATATTCTTTAAAGAGAAAAAAATCGAACGACTATCAAAGTTGATAAAGCTTCTTGAAGTTGCGAAATATTATAAAGGGATTAATTCTGTAATTAGAATGTATTAAACATATAGAAAGAAAAAGAGACCCTAAAGCCTACTTTTCTTTTTATATGCTTAAAAATTATTTCTCTTTAACTAGTTTTTCTTAAGCTTTAATATGTTCATCTTTAGCTTTTAAAAGCTCAGTATTTAAACATTTAATTTCTTCTAAAGCATCAATCGATTTAAAATGTTTTTTAAATTACTTAAATCGAAATCAACGCAATTATTCATAGTTAGCCATAAAATGAAAAAAGATCACTATTACTGATTTTAGCAGCCGTACTTTTTTTCTGCAAACAAAGAAACGAATCTGCTTCCAATGCTGACGGGACAAAAGTCGCAAATTTTTCACTAAAAAATGCTCAAGAAAAAGTCCTGTCTCCTATTGAGAAAAGCATTTATACTAAATATGAATATACTTATTCTAAAGGAAAAAGTATAGTAGTGCAAAATAGTCTGCCAAAAGGAGGAATGCGATATACTGATTCTAAAGGAAATCAATACGCTTATGCCATATTTTGGACTCGAATTATTAATGAAACCGATAAACTGATTGAGTTTAAAATTAAACTGCCTATTGATTCTTATGAAATTCCAGCTTTTCCAGGCAAATATTATAAAACATTGATTCCGCCTGACACGATGACGATTCAGAAAGCACCTTTGTTTAATTATGGTTTGGCAAGTTTAGAATCTTTTTTTGATAAGAGTATCGATAAACCATCTTCATTAAAAAGAACTATTAAACCAAAAGAATCGACTGGATTTTATGTTGTAACACTTCGTTTGATTGGAGGTGATCAATATGGTATATTGCGAACAGAACTTACTTTAAAAGGAGAAAAACTTTTTTATAAAATAAGAGATAAAGAAATTTGGTGCGGAAGTATAGTAATAAAATAAACTTACTGAAAAAGCAAAAAGCCTGTATATCTCTCGATTTACAGGCTTTGTTGTTTTTCGTGGGGAGAGCAGGATTCGAACCTGCGAAGTTCACACAGCAGATTTACAGTCTGCCCTCGTTGGCCGCTTGAGTATCTCCCCAAAACTGAGTGTAATTATTACATTCAGGAAATTCAAAAAAAAAAAATCCTTAATTGCTTAAGGAGTCTTTTGTGGGCGATGAGGGGTTCGAACCCCCGACCCCCTCGGTGTAAACGAGGTGCTCTGAACCAGCTGAGCTAATCGCCCTATTTTACTAGGTTGCTATCATTTTGTGATTGCGAGTGCAAATATACATTTAGAATTTATATTTACAAGCCTTTTTTTGAAAAATTTTGTGGGCGATGAGGGGTTCGAACCCCCGACCCCCTCGGTGTAAACGAGGTGCTCTGAACCAGCTGAGCTAATCGCCCTATTTTACTAGGCTGCTATCATTTTGTGATTGCGAGTGCAAATGTACAGCTAGATTTTGTATTTGCAAGCATTTTTGAGAAAAAAAAATAAACTTTTTTCTAGATCTCTATTTTTAAGCTACTTAAAAATGAATATTTTTTTAGGTTTTCTTATAATTTCGTTAAAAAGTTAAGTTGAGAACTCTAATTCGTAATATTCCTTTGTAGTGACTCGACTTAGTTATACATTTGTAAACCTAAAAATAGTAAAATCTAATGGCACGATTTAAAGAAAATGATTTGCCTAAATCAAAAATAACGGCTACTTCTCTTAATAAAGCAAAAACAATTTTTACATACGCAGGACATCACAAATGGAAATTCTTTATTGGTTTGATTTTTCTTTTGCTTACCGGTGCCACTGCCCTAGCCTTTCCTAAATTAATGGGAATGCTTGTAGACTGTGTAAAAAACAAGAATAATGACGAAGCAAATACGATAGCTATAGGCTTGGTTGCAATTCTATTTTTACAATCTTTCTTTTCATTTTTCAGACTTTCATTGTTTGTAAACTTTACCGAAAATACATTAGCAAACCTGCGTTTGGCATTATATACTAATTTGGTAAAATTACCAATGACTTTCTTCTCTCAAAAAAGAGTTGGAGAATTAAACAGCCGTATTAGTGCCGATATTACACAAATTCAAGATACCTTAACTACAACTATTGCAGAGTTCTTACGCCAGTTTATCTTAATTATTGGTGGAGTTATTCTTTTGGCAACAGAAAGCTTTAAATTGACCTTATTAATGCTTTCTGTAGTTCCGTTAGTAGCAATTGCTGCAGTTGTGTTTGGAAGATTCATTAGAAAGTATTCTAAAAAAGTGCAAGATCAGGTTGCCGAAAGTCAAGTAATTGTTGAAGAAACGATGCAAGGGATTAGTATCGTGAAAGCTTTTGCTAACGAATGGTACGAAATTGCACGTTATAAAGGAAAAATCAGCGAAGTGGTAAAATTAGCCATTAAAGGCGGTAAATACCGTGGTTATTTTGCTTCGTTTATTATTTTCTGTTTATTTGGTGCAATTGTTGCCGTAGTTTGGTACGGAGTTCGTTTGAGCATTGCTGGAGAAATGAGCGTTGGGCAATTGATTTCATTCGTATTATATTCAACTTTTGTTGGTGCTTCTTTCGGTGGAATTGCCGAATTATATGCTCAAATCCAGAAAGCAATTGGTGCAACAGAACGTGTTTTTGAATTATTAGACGAAAGTCCTGAGAAAATCAACTCAGATTTAAACAAGAATCAAGAGAAAATTAAAGGAAATGTTACATTCAAAAATGTTGCGTTTAGCTATCCTACACGTCAAGAAATACAAGTTCTTAAAGATGTGAACTTCTCGGCAGAGTTTGGACAGAAAATAGCGATTGTTGGGCCTAGTGGTGCTGGAAAATCGACTATTTCTTCTCTTTTGCTTCGTTTCTACGATATTACTTCTGGTGAAATTACGGTTGACGGAAAAAATATCTACGATTATGACTTAGAAAACCTTCGTGGCAATATGAGTATTGTGCCTCAAGATGTAATTTTATTTGGAGGAACCATTAGAGAAAACATCGCATACGGAAAACCAGATGCTACTGATGAAGAAATTATGCAAGCAGCAAAACAAGCAAATGCATTTAATTTTGTGGATAGTTTTCCGGAGAAATTTGAAACTTTGGTTGGAGAACGCGGCGTTAAACTTTCTGGAGGTCAGCGCCAGCGTATTGCGATTGCGAGAGCGTTGCTTAAAAACCCGAGCATTTTGATTTTAGACGAAGCTACATCATCTTTAGACAGCGAAAGCGAAAAACTGGTTCAGGAAGCTTTAGAAGTATTGATGGAAGGAAGAACAAGCATTATTATTGCTCACAGGCTTTCAACAATCAGAAATGCTGATAAAATCTTAGTTTTAGATAACGGAAAAATTTCTGAAGAAGGAACGCACCAGGAATTAATAAACTTAGAAAACGGAATTTATAAGAATTTAAGCAACTTGCAGTTTAGTAACTCTTAACTAAATTCCAATTAAACTCTAGTTCAAACCCGACAGGTTTTTAAAATCTGTCGGGTTTTATTTTTAGCAAAAAAAACTCCAATCTTTTTAGATTGGAGTTTTTTATATCTGTAAACTGAGACAGAAAACTGAAAACTATAAATTATTTCCCTTTTCTTCTCTTACGTTCAGTTTTAATCATAGACAATTCGCGGCTTGTTTGACCTGCTACAGAAGTATTTTCTTCAGCACGACGAATCAAGTATGGCATAACATCTTTTACAGGTCCAAATGGCAAATATTTTGCAACATTATAACCATTTTCAGCTAAGTTGTAGCTAATATTATCACTCATTCCATATAATTGTCCAAACCAGATTCTAGAATCGTTTTTAGCGATTCCTTTCTGAGCCATCATTTCCATTAATTTGTATGAACTTAATTCGTTATGAGTTCCTGCAAAAATGGCCATTTTATCGATATGCTCTAACATATATTGTACAGCATTATCATAATTTACGTCTGTAGCTTCTTTAGAAACGCAGATTGGAGAAACATAACCTTTTTCTTCGGCTCTTTTGTTCTCTTTTTCCATGTAAGCGCCACGAACCAATTTCATTCCGATATAGAAACCTTCAGTTTTAGCAACTTCATGAAGTTTTTTCAAGTAATCTAAACGATCCCAACGGTACATTTGCAAAGTGTTAAATACAATTGCTTTTTCTTTATTGTATTTACGCATCATATCTGTAACTAAATCATCTGCTGCATCTTGCATCCAGCTTTCTTCACCATCAATTAATAATGCAACATCTTTTTTGTGCGCTTCGCTGCATATTTTGTCAAAACGAGCCACAACTCTCTCCCATTCTGCTTGTTCAGCTGGGTTTAAAGTTTGTTTCTCTCCTAATTTTTCATACAATTCAAAACGTCCTAAACCTGTTGGTTTGAAAACAGCAAATGGAATTGCCAAACGTTCTTTAGCAAAATCTACTGTCCTTAAAGTCATTTCTAAAGCAGCATCAAATTGCTCTTCTTCTTCTTTTCCTTCTACAGAATAATCTAAAACAGAAGAAACTCCTTTTGTAAACATTTTGTCTACTACAGTAAGACAGTCATTTTCGTTTACACCACCACAAAAATGGTCAAAAACAGTTGCTCGAATTAATCCTTCTACTGGTAAATGAGCTTTAATTGCAAAATTAGTTACAGCAGTTCCTATTCGTACTAAAGGCTCGCTGTCAATCATTTTGAAAAGAAAATAAGCTCTATCAAGTTCAGTGTCACTCTTTAGTGAAAATGCAACCTGTGTATTATCGAATATCTTTTCCATTAAAATTTATTTTTTATGCAAATATAGAGAGTGTTTTGAATATTTTTCACTAAACGGTGTCATATTTTTCAATATTCTTAACGAGAACATTGCAAATGTTAATTTATGAAGTAAATGTTTATTTCTTGAATAATTTTATCTTAATTTTAAAGAAGCAAACCTGCATTTTAAACAAATTAGGCTTAAAGTTTGAATATTATTAAGCTAAAAATGCCTTATTTTGCGCTTTCAATTAACTAAAGAATTATGCAATCTATTCAAGCCAATAACTACCTCGTACATTTTAATGAGAATGCTTACGAAGCTTTAAATAAACATTTAAGAGAAAGTAAATATTCTAATATTTTTATAATTGTTGATGATCAGACCAATGAGCATTGTTTGTCTAAATTTATTCCGCTTTTGGAAACAGATTTGGCAATCGAAATTATAGAATTTGAAGCTGGTGAAGCAAATAAAAATATCGAAACTTGTATTGAGATCTGGAATATCTTGACAGAACTTGGAGCAGACAGAAAATCACTTATTATTAATTTAGGTGGCGGTGTTGTAACTGATTTAGGAGGTTTTGTTGCTTCTACGTTTAAAAGAGGTGTAGATTTTATCAATATCCCTACTACTCTATTATCTATGGTTGATGCTTCTGTTGGAGGAAAAACAGGCGTTGACTTAGGAAATCTTAAAAATCAAATCGGGGTTATTAATGTACCGCAAATGGTATTAATCGATACACAGTATTTAGAAACTTTACCGCAAAGCGAAATGCGCTCTGGTTTGGCTGAAATGCTGAAACACGGTTTAATATATGATGCTCCATATTGGAGACAGTTTTCAGATTTAAAATCAATTGTTTTTGATGAATTGGATCAATTGATTTATCGTTCTGTTGAAATTAAAAATGAAATCGTTATTCAAGACCCAACGGAGAAAAACATTCGTAAGGCTTTAAATTTCGGGCATACATTAGGACACGCAATTGAAGGTTATTTCTTGGAAAGCGAAGAAAAAACAACTTTACTGCACGGAGAAGCTATTGCTGTTGGAATGATTTTAGAAAGTTATATTTCGCTTCAAAAAGGATTAATTTCTGCAGAAGAATATCGTGAAATCAAAGCGGTGATAAAAGACATTTACGACGATGTAATTTTTGAAGAAAATGACATTGATCCGATCTTAGAATTGTTAATTCACGACAAAAAAAATGAATACGGTTTAATTCAATTTGCATTAATTGAAGGAATCGGAAAAATAAAAATTAACCAATCCGTTGAAAATAAATTGATTCTAGAAGCGTTTGAGGATTATAAATCTTAAACTTTTTTTAATCAAAAGCATTGCATTTGGTATATATTATTTTTTACATTTGCGCCATGAAAACAAACAATCAGCAAAGGCACTTCAGCTCTTACAGAAACAGACTCAGCAGTTCTTTATTAAGAATGTTGAACCGTTTCTATAATAGTAAAAGTCCTTTCTGTTTTGATGTATTCCAATGTACAAAAGCAGAGCATGAAAAACTGCCTATTATATTTGCCAATATTAGAGTTTGAATTTAAGATTAAGTCCCCAAAAACCTAAAATTAAATTATAATTACAATCTCTAAACATTGACAAATAAATGAATACAAAATATTCTGATCTAATAAACCAAACATACTACTTTCCACAAGAGGAATTTAAACTGAACAAAGACAACTTATTGTTTCACAATATCGATTTGATGAAATTGGTTGAACAATATGGTACGCCATTAAAGTTTACTTATCTTCCTCAGATTTCTGAAAACATCAACAAGGCAAAAGCTTGGTTCAGAAAATCGATGGAAAAAAATAAATACGACGCTAAATATTACTATTGTTATTGCACAAAAAGCTCTCATTTTGAATATATTATGAATGAAGCTTTCAAGAATAACATTCACATCGAAACTTCATCTGCTTTTGATGTTAATATTGTGGAGAATTTATTAGAAAATGGCAAAATCAACAAAAGTACGTATGTAATTTGTAATGGTTTTAAAAGAGACGAATACATTACTAACATCGGTAGATTAATCAATAACGGACATAAAAATACTATTCCGATTATTGATAATTACGAAGAGTTAGATTTGCTTCAAGCAGAAATTAAAGGAAAATTCAAAATCGGAATCCGTATTGCTGCTGAAGAAGAGCCTAAATTTGAGTTTTATACTTCTAGATTAGGTATTGGTTACAAAAACATAGTTTCGTTTTATAAAAAACAAATTCAGGAGAATGATAAATTAGAGCTGAAAATGCTTCACTTCTTTATCAATACCGGAATTAACGATACATCATACTATTGGAATGAGCTTGTAAAATGTATCAAAGTATATATTGCTCTTAAAAAAGAATGTCCTACACTAGACGGACTAAACATTGGCGGTGGTTTCCCTATCAAAAACTCACTTGCTTTTGAGTATGATTATCAATATATGATTGATGAAATTATCAATCAGATTAAAATTGCTTGTGATGAAGCCGAAGTTGATGTTCCAAATATTTTTACGGAATTTGGTTCGTTTACAGTAGGCGAAAGCGGTGGTGCAATCTATCAGATTTTGTATCAAAAACAACAAAATGATAGAGAAAAATGGAATATGATTGATTCATCTTTCATTACCACTTTACCAGATACTTGGGCTATAAACAAACGTTTTATTATGCTGGCTATCAATCGCTGGAATGATACTTACGAACGGGTTCTGTTAGGAGGTCTTACTTGTGATAGTGACGATTATTACAATTCTGAACAAAACATGAACGCCATTTATTTGCCTAAATACAACAAAGAGAAACCTTTGTATATTGGTTTCTTTAATACTGGCGCTTATCAAGAAACAATTGGAGGATACGGCGGTCTACACCACTGTTTGATTCCGCAGCCGAAACACATCTTGATTGATCGTGACGAAAATGGAATTCTGGCAACCGAAGTGTTCTCAGAACAACAGACTTCAGACGATGTTTTAAAGATTCTAGGCTACAAAAAAAAGGTGTAAAAAAAACGGCAGATTAAGTTATAATTTTTCTTAAAAAATTCTTAATTTGCATTAAGATCCAAAAAGGTTAAAACTTTTTAATTCAAAAAAAAAACAAAAAAAATGAAAGGACCAATCAGTCAGTTTATTGAAAAACATTATTTGCATTTTAACTCTGCTTCGTTAGTAGATGCTGCAAAAGCATACGAACAGCAATTAGCCGATGGTGCAAAGATGCTGGTAAGTATGGCTGGCGCAATGAGTACAGCAGAAATTGGTAAAATTTTTGCCGAAGTAATCAGACAAGACAAAGTGCATATTATTTCATGTACTGGAGCAAACTTAGAAGAAGATATCATGAATTTAGTAGCTCATTCACACTACGAGAGAGTTCCTAACTACCGTGATTTAACACCAGAAGACGAATGGGCTTTATTGGAAAGAGGATTAAACCGTGTTACAGACACTTGTATTCCTGAGCATGAAGCTTTCCGTCGTTTACAAAAACATATTTACAAAATTTGGAAAGATGCTGACGACAAAGGTGAGCGCTACTTCCCACACGAATTTATGTACAAAATGTTGTTATCTGGCGTTTTAGAAGAATATTATGAAATTGATCTAAAAGATAGCTGGATGTATGCAGCTGCAGAGAAAAATTTACCAATTATTGTTCCTGGATGGGAAGATAGCACAATGGGTAATATCTTTGCTTCATACGTAATTAAAGGAGATTTAAAAGCATCTACCATGAAATCTGGAATTGAATACATGACTTTCCTTGCGGATTGGTATTCTAAAAACAGTTCAAACGGAATTGGATTCTTCCAAATCGGTGGTGGTATCGCGGGTGACTTCCCTATCTGTGTAGTGCCTATGCTATACCAAGATATGGAAATGCACGATGTGCCATTTTGGAGCTATTTCTGCCAAATCTCAGATTCAACAACTAGTTATGGTTCTTACTCTGGGGCAGTTCCAAATGAAAAAATCACTTGGGGTAAATTAGACATCAAAACCCCAAAATTTATTATTGAATCGGATGCAACAATTGTTGCTCCGTTAATTTTTGCATACTTATTAGATTTATAAGATAATTTATGAAAAGAGTTATAGTAGACTACGCCAAACTTACCAACGAAATTTTAAACCTTTTGGTTGAAAAATTTCCTGATGGTTATGATGATTCGGATGTAATCCGTTTTAGAAATGCTAAAAACGAATTGGTTGAAGCTGTTGAAGTTCGTACTGAAGACACTATTTACTTAGTAAAAATTAGTACTAAACTTGCTGACAGAATTGAAAACTACGATGAAGATGACGATTTAGATGTTGATGTAGATGCAATTGCGCCAGTTAAAGGTATAGATCTTGATGATGATATTAGTGACGATGATGATGAAGATGACAACATTGACAAGCCAGATACTGACGGTGGTGACGATGATGACGATGATGATGACAAAGCTGATACTGACTATGATGAAGAAGACGAAGATGATGAAGATTAATTCATTTTCTTTCTAATAAAAAAAAAAGGAACTCTTTTTGGAGTTCCTTTTTTTATAATAAATTACTAAATTTATATTTTTGTTTTTATAGGATTATTTTTACATTTAAATCTTAAACAAAAAATACATGCCTATGACCTCAGAAATTTTACACGCTACATTAAAAGAAAATTTTGGTTTTGAAAAATTCAGGCCCAATCAGGAAACTATAATTAATACCGTATTATCTGGACAAGATGCATTGGCAATTATGCCAACAGGCGGAGGAAAATCGATTTGTTTTCAGCTTCCTGCTTTAATTTTACCAGGAATCACAATTGTAATATCACCACTGATTGCTTTAATGAAAGATCAGGTTGATAGTTTGAAAACAAACGGAATTTCTGCGTGTTATATTAATAGCACCCAATCATCACAAGAACAGCAATATTATATCGACAACTTAAAATCGAATCACTTTAAGTTAGTCTACGTGGCACCAGAAAGCCTTTCTTATCTTGATATGGCTTTTAGCGAATTGAATATTAGCTTAATAGCAATCGATGAAGCGCATTGTATCTCTTCTTGGGGTCATGATTTTAGACCTGCTTATACTAATTTAGGGTATTTAAAAAGCCGCTTCCCTTCTACTCCAATTTTAGCATTAACTGCTACAGCCGATAAAGCAACACGAACAGACATATCCAAACAATTGAATCTTAAGAATCCGAAAACATTCATAGCTTCTTTTGATCGTAAAAATCTAAGTCTTGAAGTTCGTCCAGCTTTGGATCGCGTAAAACAAATAATTGATTTTATTGAAAACAAGCCAAATGAATCAGGAATCATTTATTGTCTGAGTCGTAAAGCAACAGAAGAGCTTTCTGAAAAATTGAGAAAAAATGGTATTGAAGCTAAAGCGTATCATGCTGGTTTAGACAATGAAACACGTGCAAAAACTCAGGATCAGTTTATAAATGATGATTGTCAGGTAGTTTGCGCAACAATTGCTTTCGGAATGGGAATTGACAAATCGAATGTTCGTTGGGTAATTCATTACAATCTCCCAAAAAATATAGAAGGATATTATCAAGAAATTGGACGTGCTGGACGTGATGGCCTTCCCGCCGAAACCGTTTTGTTTGAAAGTTATGCCGATGTGATTCAATTGCAGAAATTTGCCTCGGATGGATTAAACTCAGACATTCAGCTGGCGAAGTTGGATCGAATGAAGCAATACGCCGATGCTGTAAGTTGCCGAAGAAAAATTCTGCTGTCTTATTTTGGCGAATTAGTCACCGAGAATTGCGGAAACTGCGATATTTGCAAAAATCCGCCAACTTTTTTCGATGGGACGATTCTCGCGCAGAAAGCTTTGTCTGCTATCGTGCGTTTAAAAGAATCTGAACCTTTGGCTGTAATTGTCGATTTTTTAAGAGGCTCGAGAAACGCATATATCTACGAAAAAAATTATCAAGAGCTAAAAACGTACGGAATTGGCCATGACGTTTCTTGGTACGACTGGAATCAATATCTTATTCAGCTGATCAATTTAGGTTATTGCGAAATTGCTTTTCACCAGCATAATAAAATTCTACTAACTCCTTTTGCAAAGAAAGTTTTATTTGAAGGCGAAAAAGTGAAACTGACAACAGTTGTTAAGAAAACAATTGAGAAAAGTGAAACTAAAGAAGCAAAACCAAAAGCAACTAAAAACTCTTTATTTGAGACACTTCGCAAATTGCGTTATGAAATTGCGCAGGAAGAAGAAGTTCCGGCTTATGTTATTTTTAGTGATGCTTCATTGCGTCAAATGGAAATCTTAAGACCAATGAGTGACGAAGAGTTTCTTGCTGTTGAAGGTGTTGGGAAAGCAAAACTAGAAAAATACGGAGCAGATTTTATCAAAGCCATTATTGAGTTTGAAAGAAATAAATCTGTTGTTAAAAAAGAGAAAAAAGACAATACTTATAAAAAAACACTGGAATTATTTCAGAGTGGAGTTTCGGTTGAAGAAATTGCTGAACAGCGAGATTTAAATCCAACCACAATTATTTCGCATTTAGCAAAATTATATGTTGATGGCCACGATTTAGATTTAAGTCAGTTTGTTTCAGAAGATGAAATCCTTCAAATAGAAAAAGCTCAAACAGAATTAGAGAATCCAAATGCATTAAGACCTTACTTCGATTATTTTGAAGAAAAAATGTCTTATGATAAAATTCGATTTGGTTTGGCTTTTTTGGAGAGAAAGAATCAAAAGGCGTAAAAAAGGCTTTGACTCCGCTCAGCCCGACACAATAATTATAATACAATTGTCAGACTGAGCGGAGTCGAAGTTCTCGTTTTCCAGAATGCAATAATTATACAAAATATCAAACCCGACAGGTTTTAAAAACCTGTCGGGTTTACAAAATGTAAAAATCCCAAACTCCAACGATATGGATTTTGGGATTTTAAATTTTCAAATATTCTTTTTTTACAAATATCTCTCTTCAAAAACTTTCTGATGGTGCTTTTGATGTCCAATCATGACAAAACCTAAAGCACGAACAGAAATCTGATTTCCTGAAGCAGTTCCAATTCGCTTTAGCTGTTCATCAGATAAACTTTTGTAAAATAATAAAGTTGAATGTCTCACAGCTGAAAATTCGGTTAACAAATCTTGAATGCTTCTCTTGTTTGAATCTGTATTATCTGCATAATCATTTTCTTCAAAACTTGGTAAAGGCGTTTTATCATTTCTTGAAAAACGCAAAGCGCGATAGGCAAAAATTCGCTCTGTATCTATAACATGCTGAATAATGTCTTTTATCGTCCATTTGCCTTCTGCATAACGATAATCAAATTTATCCATTGGAATATTTTGAACAAATCGGATAAACTCATGAAGCGAAATTTCTAATTCTTCTATTAAGATTCCATCGCCAGCCGCTTTGATATAAGTACCAAAATGACCTGAATATTCATTATCTAATAATTCTGATGCTCTCATTTTTATATTTTAAGCTGAGTTTCTACTTGCGTTCGTATTTCCAAATAATGATCTCGTTACGATTTTCTCATAAACTTTAACCAATTCTTCGTTTGGAGTTTCTGCTTTATTTAATTCGTTGATTCTCAATAAAGCATACTGCTGAATAGTCAGCAACGGTAAAACAATGCGCTCCCTAATCTGAATTGAAGCAATACCATCAGGATAATTTTCCATCAACGTTTTGTGCCCAGCAATTTTCAATAAAAGACGTTTTGTTTCTGAGAATTCATCATAAATAATCTGCCAGAATTCACCAAACTCAGGATCATTTTTCATGTAAGCTGTCAACGGCAAGAATGATTTTGCCAATGACATCATACTATTTTCTAGCAATGTTTTGAAAAATAATGAATTATGATACAAATCACTTACTTTATCCCATTGTCCAGTTTCTTCAAAATGTTTTAAAGCAGAACCTACTCCAAAGAATCCTGGAACGTTTTGTTTTAACTGGCTCCATGAACCTACAAACGGAATCGCTCTTAAATCAGCAAAATCCAATGATTCAGATTTGCTTCTTTTAGAAGGACGGCTTCCAATATTAGTTTTTGAGTAATATTTTAGTGTACTCATTTTTTCTAAGTACGGAATAAACTTCGGATGATTTTTGAAGCTTAAATATTTATCATAACCCAAATTAGCCAAATCAGTTAAGATTTGAGTTTCTTCTGCAGTCAATTCGTTTTTCTCTTTACTAAATACTTGGTTTGTAACACCAGCACTCAATAAGTTTTCGATATTATAACGGCAAGAATCTAAAGTTCCAAAATTAGAGCTGATCGTTTGACCTTGAACTGTGATCTGAATTTCGTTGTTTTCAATTTTTGGTCCAAGAGACGCATAGAATTTATGAGTTTTTCCACCGCCACGAGCTGGAGGTCCACCACGCCCATCAAAGAAAATCGCTTTAATTCCGTATTCTCTAGAAATTTTAGTCAACGAAATTTTAGCTTGATAAATACTCCAGTTTGCCATTAAGTAACCGCCATCTTTAGTTCCGTCAGAGAATCCAAGCATGATAGTTTGTTTGTTTCCTCTCGATTTCAAATGTTTAGCATATTCTGGATTTGTGTACAACTGCTCCATAATGGTATGCGCATTTTGCAAATCGTCTACAGACTCAAAAAGCGGAATAATATCTACTGTTGGTTTTTCCCAATTATTCAAACGAATCATGGCAAAAGTTTCCATAACGTTCAAAGCACTTTCGTTATTACTAATAATATAACGGTTTGCTCCTTCTTCGCCATTGTTTTGCTGAATCGTTTTAATAGCCTGAACAGATTCTAAAGTATATCTAGTAATTTCATTTTCGAAATCAGCTGGATTCAGATTTCCTTTAACTTTCGATAAAACATTGATTTTTTGATCTTCTGTCAATTCGAAATAATTTTTCGGAAAAACATCTGAACCAGAATTCAAATAGTAATTCACAACATCTTTGAAAACTGCATTGTGAATTTTACTATTCTGACGAATATCTAAAGTTGCAAAATGGAATCCGAATAAATTAATTTTTACTAAAAGCGCATCTAATTCGTCCAAGTACAAAGATTGATGTTTCTCAATAATTATAGTTCGAATTTTGTTCAATTGTGTCAATAATTCTTCTAATGTGATAAAAATATCTCCTTTAGAATAGAATACAGAACGATAAAGTTTATGTTCAAGTTCGGCTACTAAATCATCTACACCTGAGAAAGTTAGCTTACGCTTTAAGTTTCTCATTTCTACATAATAGCATTTTAAAATTGAAGTACGCAAACGATCTGCAACTTTAAGCGTAATGTCTGTCGTAACAAAAGGATTTCCGTCACGATCACCTCCTGGCCAGAAACCAAGTTTGATCAATTGGTTGTGAATCGGGTTTCCTTCTAATATATTTTTTTGGAGATAATGAACAATTTCTCCTGCCGTAGCATAAAATACATTTTCAAGGTACCAAATTAAACTTACTGCTTCATCATAAGGATTTGGTTTCTCTTTCTGAATGAAAGGTGTTTTTCCTAATTGAGCAAGCAATTGTTTAATTTGTAGCAAATCATTTTGACGAATTGCTTCCGTCAAATCATTTATAATTCCTAATACGGGACCAGGATAAAACTGAGTTGGATGCGCCGTTAAAACGGTACGAACATTAAAACTTTCTAGAAATTCACTTAATTCTTCGTCTTTTTCTTTAGCATCAGATTTCTCTTTGATGTCACGAAGAGATCCGCGTCCTTCCATGTTGTTAACTTCAGGAAAAGCAGCGTCTTCGATAGCATCAAACAATACAATCTGGCGCTCGATATATTGAATAAATCGAAACATAAGATCGATTTTTTCTTCTTCAGAAGCGTTACTTAAGAATTTATTTGAGAAGAAATCTACAATTTCTTTAGGAGTTTCCTGTTTTTTAAAGCCTGTTTCGCAAGTTTCTGTAAATAAAGGAAGTAAAACTCCTGTATTATCTATAGAATCAAACGGTAATGTTATAAAAACACTATTATAAATGTGGTATTTTGAGAGAACGTCTTGATTAAAACGCTCAATTTTGGGCAACGTATACATAATCGTGTTATAGTTGGTTGGTTAATTAGTCATAAAAAAACCCCAAGAATAAACTTGAGGTTATATTTTAATATAGCATTCAAGAAAAGTTCTTACATATTTTTGAAAATAGTATGCATCAAACGCTTCTTATCGTTTATACTTTCCTCTAATGAAATCATAGTTTCTGTTCTGTAAACACCATCAATATCGTCAATCATAAAGATAACTTCTTTCGCGTGCTTAGTGTCTTTTGCTCTAATTTTGCAAAAGATGTTGAATTTTCCTGTAGTTACAGAAGCTACAGTTACGAATGGAATTTGATTGATTCTCTCTAATACAAATTTAGTTTGAGATGTATTATTAAGAAAAACCCCTACATAAGCAATAAATGAATAACCTAATTTATCGTAATCTAAGGCTAATGAAGATCCCATGATGATACCGGCATCTTCCATCTTTTTAACTCTAACGTGTACTGTACCAGCAGATATCAAAAGTTTTTTTGCAATGTCAGTAAACGGAACTCTCGTGTTGTCTATTAACATATCTAAAATCTGGTGATCTACTTCATCTAAACGAAATTTACTCATAATTGTTTAATTAATATTACTAATTGCTATTACAAAGTATAAAATTATATATAAAAAACAACAAATTCACATAAAAATTAACTTTTTATTAATCCGTTAACAAATTTAACATTTTTATTTAAATAAAAATTTGCTTTTTGACCCGTTTTAGGAAAGTTTTGGAAATCGTCCGAATATTCTGCGCCTTTTGCGTCGTATTCGTAATGTCCAAAATAATTTTCCAACTCGCCTACTTCAACTATGTAAGCGTTAAAATGAATCTTATTTTCGATTAATTCTTCTTTGTATTGTGCGACAAAATTCGTAATAATTTCGATACCATCATAATTTATTTTGACATTTTTATACATAAAATCATAAAAAACCACATTATTTTGTGAAATATTCAAATATTCGGAAAATCTATTGTCAACTAAATCGTTTTCGGATATCAGTTTAAAGCTTAAAATTAACGCGAAAAATATGAATTTCCTAGTGATTTCTCGCTCATAATCCTCTGGAAAATGTCCTGCCTCAAATAAGATAGTTGGAACGCCTAAAAACTGAAAAGTGTCTCCTATACAGTTAATATTGAAGGAGTCATCAAAACGTCCAACTTGTCCGGGAATATATTTTTGCAGTTCTTCATTGATTCCTGCAATTATATTAATGGCTTTTAATCTATTATCGTTTATGTCTCTTTCTTCATTATATGAAGGAGCTAAAAAAGAAACAGTTGCAGGTTTTCCAGTTGTTCCTGCTCCAAATATAGTACGCTGATCATGAAGATTAAAGCAGAAGTCAGGTTTAAATTCTTCAAAAATCTGGCGTAACACATTGCTTTCAGGTTGAGTCAAATCTTGCGAATCACGATTTAAGTCAATTTCGTTTGCGTTTGCTCTAGTATAAAGTCTTGCACCATCAGGATTAAGCATCGGAATGCAGTAAAATGTGAACGTATTCAGCATTTGTTTAGCAAAATCGGTATCGTCATTCAGTAAATTAATGAAATCAAATAAAGCTTTTGTAGTTGTACTTTCATTTCCGTGCATTTGAGACCATAGGTATGCGCGCGTTTTTCCCGTTCCAATTTGATAACTATATATAGGTTCTCCCAAAACAGATGTGCCAATAATCTGTACTTGACCATTTGTATTTAACTTATCTAAAAGTGGTTTAATATGATCTAAAGTTAGATATCTGCCAGATATGGACTGTTCTTTGTATTGTGTAAAAAGCTGTTCTAAATTCATTGCATTTCGATTAGTTTACAAAAGTAAACATCTTTATTTTTACAATTGTAAACTGATAAAAAAAATAATAATTTAGAATTGTAAACAGTTTTTGAAGAGTTGTAACATTAATGCGTATAACTTCTTTTAATTGAGATTTTTATATCATAGATAAACATCTAAATAAATAAATTTCAGTTAATTATAATTATCTATTTAAATTTTAAATTTAACATAAAAATGAACTCTAATTAAAATTACAACAATAATATTCAAATACTCTTTCTTTTTGTTTACATTTGTAAATGGAAGAATTTAAAGCACAAATTTACAATGGTAAACATAGATGATTTTGTAAAAAGACTTGAATCTGTATTGGAATATTATGGTTTAAACGCATCTGCTTTTGCTGATAAAATTGGCGTGCAACGTTCTAGTATGTCGCATCTTTTGTCAGGAAGAAATAGGCCAAGTTTAGATTTTGTAATGAAAATTCTAGAAGTTTTTCCAGATGTAGATTTATATTGGATTTTGATAGGAAGAGGAACTTTTCCTAAAATCAATAATGAAGAATCAGTTGAAACTCATAAATCTTCTTCTCCTATTCTATCGAATGAAAATATGGGAAATGATTTATTCTCGGCTGTAGAAATAAATTTGGAAGAAGAAAAAAGAGAAACTAAAAAATCTCCTATTCTAAAAAACGAAAATTTCAGTTTGGAAGATGATCAAATTGAAAAAATTGTCTTGTTCTATAAAAACGGCACATTTAAGGCCTATTCTTCATAACGCAAAAATTAGCGCGTATTTGAATCTTTGTCCAGAAAATTTTCAAATACGCGATTCTCACGCGTTTGGAAAAATTCTCAGAAATTACAATTTTATGCCATTTTCAGGAATTTTTCCTAAAACACCTTCATAATGCTTCTTCAAAATTTCATAATCGGCTTCATAATTTCCGGTTGGATAAATTGCTTTGCCTAGATTAACTTCTTTTTTACCCCAATCAAAAGCAACGGGAACAATTGGCACATTCGCTTTAAGCGCAATAAAATAAAATCCAGTTTTTATTTCAGTAACTTTTTTTCTAGTTCCCTCTGGTGCAACAGCCAAACGAAAGATTTCTTTTCTATCAAAAATAGAAGCAATTGCATCCACTTTATTTAATCCGCCAGTACGATCTAGTGGCTCTCCTCCCACATTTCTAAAATAAAAACCAAAGGGAAATTTAAATAACTCCTTCTTTGCTACAAAATTCATCTGCAATCCAGATATGCCGCGAGTTAATAGACCTATATAAAAGTCATGATTACTGGTGTGAGGCATTACTACTAATACACATTTTTTTACTTCAGCATTTTCCATTCCCACTATCTTCCAGCCCATTAGCTTGTAAAAGATGAATTTGTATAATAGTTTTTTCATGAAAGATTTAATATTTGGTGCAAAATAAAAGATTTAATGGTAAATTTGAGTAAAAGCATAAAAAATGATTCGAAAATTTTTCAGTTATATAATTCCAATAAAAATATTTAAGAAAAAATCAGCTAGAAGCAAAATGATCGAAGTTACATGGGCAAATGGCGAATTAGTATTGGACACTGAAAACACAAATTATTCATACGGAAGTTTACAACGCATATTAAGGTATGGACTTCGAAATATTGGTTACGATAAAATCTTAGAAATGGAACATATTCTGCTATTGGGAGTTGCCGGCGGAAGTGTGGTCAAAACCTTAGTAGACGAGATTGCTTACAAAGAAAAAATTACAGGAGTTGAAATCGATCCGGATATGATTCAGATTGCCAATGAGTATTTTAATCTTAATCAAATTAAACAGTTAGAAGTTGTTATTGATGACGCATTTGAATTTGTGCTCAAGACAAAAGACAAATACGATCTCATTATTATAGACATTTTTGAAGATACGCATATGCCGAATTTTTTGTTTGAAAAGTTTTTTGTTGATAGAGTCTGCACTATTTTAAAAGATAATGGCTTTGTTTTGTTCAACACCATGATATTAGAAGAAGCGCACAATGTTAGAAACAGAAAATATGTTGCTGAAGTAAATCCGAAAATGTTCAAAACCAAGATGCTGCCTCGCATAGAAATACATAACGAATTAATAATTATAAATAAAGTAGCTTAATTTTATGAAACCCCTTGCCTCAATTTTAAACGCCTTACCACCTACTAAAGTTATTGACACCTCAATTAATCTATCCGAATATGTACCTTTAAATTTATCGGTTTCGAATCAAGAACTGGCAAATCAGAAATTAGATACTTCGGAAGATTTTGAAAGATATATTTCAAGTTTTCTAAAAGAAAACAATGCCAAAGTTGCATTTGGCGGTTATATAGAAGGAAGATTTTTATATCAAAGAAGTCCTATTTTTTTAGATGCCTCAAAACCCGAACGCAATATTCACATCGGATTAGATTTGTGGGCAGAAGCTGGAACTGCTGTGCTTGCCGCACTTGATGGAAAAGTACATAGTTTTAAAAATAATATTGGTTTGGGCGACTATGGTCCTACTATTATATTGGAACATGAAGTAGAAAATGAGAAATTTTATACTTTATACGGACATTTGTCGTTAGAAAGTATAGAGAATTTAAATGTCGGAGACAATTTTAAGAAAGGTGAAAAAATTGCAACCTTAGGAAAAGCCTCTGTAAATGGCGATTATGCACCTCATGTCCATTTTCAGATTATCCACAACATTGGAGATTATTGGGGAGACTATCCTGGAGTCTGCAACACAAAAGACCTAAACTTCTATATCGAAAATTGTCCCGATCCTAACTTATTATTAAAAATTACTTAAATAGTTATGAAGAAAGCAGGATTGATTATATGTTTGTTGTTATTAATTGGATGTAAATCTAAAACCGTTAGCAGAGATACAGAAGATTTGAAAATTAAAAAGGTTTCTGGAGCAGATGTAAATGCAAATCAGCAGCGTAAAGCGTATGATTTAGGAAAGAGAGTTTTAGAAACTTGTAATACTTCAAAATTTAAACCTTTTAATGAAACTGAAGTAACTAAAACGGTTATGGAAAACACAACAGAAGAGCGTTTAACCAAAACCTGTCAAAGATTTAGACAATACTATGGAAGTTTTATAGATTTAAAATTAGATGGAGTTTACAAAACCAAACATGAAGTCATTTACCGCTATCATGCTTTGTACACCAAAAAAGTTGCCAATAAAGAATTGCGCATCTTTGTAAATGAAGACAATCTCATTTCTGCCATAAAATCTATGGATTGGGATGAGAAATTTGATGCCAAATTAGCCGATCAATAAATTACGATACTTATGAATTTTAAACTACCGCTTCTTCTTTTATTATTTGTTTCAACGTTTGCTTCAGCACAGCAAACTATTAGTGTAAAAGGTTCTGCGCCATATCCAGCAACACAAGAATATACTTTCATCTGCGAAAAATATGCTTATTCTGGTGAAATAAATGTACAAATAGCCAAAACAGATAAAGGTGGTATTTTAAAACTGACCATTTCTACAGCAAGCGACAAAGCAAAAATTGCTGGAGGCGTTTATGTTGATTTGACAAATGCCGATGTTATTGCTTGCACAGACAAAAATGTAAAAGAATCTGCAGACGGCAAAACAACTGCTTACTATTATTTTACACCAGCAGAATGGCAGAAGCTTAAAAAAACTGATATTTATGCTATAAGATTTATCATTGCAGGCGGCCCAGATATTTCAGGAAATCTAACGGGACATTTTACAGCTTATAGCAAAGTGAAATATTTCTCAACAGCGTTTGATAAATCTAAAAAAACATTTGATACAGCTAAAGAAATTAGTGTTTTGTAGTGATTTTTTAATATAATAAATCTTATATTTAACATAAATATTTTTTTATGAACTCAAACGAAGCCTTGATTACAAAATTTTATACCGCTTTCGCGAATGCTGATGCCAAAACAATGAGCGAATGCTATCATCCGAAAGTTCATTTTATAGATCCAGCTTTTGGTTTGTTAAAAGAAGAACAGGTTTCTAAAATGTGGGAAATGCTGTTGTTAAAAAGTAAAGGCAATTTAAAAATTGAATTTTCAAATGTAAAAGCTGATGATTCTACCGGTTCTGCAAATTGGACAGCTACCTATAATTTTAGTAAAACAAACAGAAAAGTCATCAATAAAATATCAGCCGAATTTATCTTTCAAGACGGATTAATTATCAAACATACCGATAATTTTGATGTCTGGAAATGGTCTAAACAAGCCTTTGGACTTACCGGTTATTTATTAGGCTGGACTGGTTTCTTTCAGAAAAAAGTGCAATCGCAAGCTCTTTCTGCGCTGAAACAATTTCAAAAGATTTAATTTCCTTTTAAAAATTAAAAAAACAAACGCGACAGGTTTTTAAACCTTTCGCGTTTGTAACTTTGCGACCTCAATAACCACAGAGATAATCAAGAAAGCTTAAAAAAAAATCTTTGCGCTCTTTGCGTTAAAAAAACTAGCCACAGATTATAAAGATTAAAAGGATTTAAAAAAATCTGCGCTAATCAGTATAATCTGTGGCTAAAAAATCTTTATTGGCTTTTTTAGTAAAATCTAAGATTTAAACCAGCTTTCAACCAATTCGTCTTCAAACGAAGTAGCGTCTTTATGAATAAACTCATTGCGATTTTTATCATAAGAATAATCCAAAGCCCAAGTTTTATGATTGGCAGCCAATTCTTTAATGCTTTTACAAACAAAAGCAATCTCTTCATCGGTTGTAGTTGGATGAATTGACATTCTAATCCATCCCGGTTTTTTAATCAAATCACCAATTGTAATTTCGTTGACCAATTTATTAGAAGTTTCCTGATCAACATGCAGTAAATAGTGTCCATAAGTTCCTGCGCAGCTGCACCCTCCTCTAGTCTGAATTCCAAAACGATCATTCAAAATTTTAACCCCTAAATTAAAGTGAAGATCATCAATAAAAAACGAAATTACACCAAGACGTTCTTTATGTTGTCCAGCTAAAATTTTAATATTTGAAATAGGATCTAATTCAGAGAAAACATAATTGACAATTTCATGTTCACGCTCCATAATGTTTTCAATTCCCATTTCTTCTTTTAGCTCAATTGCCAACGCAGTTTTGATAACTTGAAGAAAACCAGGTGTTCCGCCATCTTCACGATCTTCAATATTATCAATATATTTATGCTCTCCCCACGGATTTGTCCAGCTTACTGTTCCTCCGCCTGGACAGTCAGGAATCATGTTATTGTATAATTTTTTATTGAAAATTAAAACGCCTGAAGTTCCAGGACCACCAAGGAATTTATGAGGTGACATAAAAATGGCGTCCAAATAAGCTTCTGGATCAGCTGGATGCATATCAATTTCCACATAAGGACCAGAACAAGCGAAATCAACAAAACAGACACCATTATATTGATGCATTAACTTTGCCGCTTCGTGAAAAGGAGTTCTTAAACCCGTAACATTCGAACAGGCAGTAATAGAAGCAATTTTGATAGTTCTATCTTTATATTTTTCTAGTAAAGCTTCAAGATTCTCTAAATTAAAAAGACCTTTTTCGCAAGACGGAATAATCTCAACATCTGCAATAGTTTCCAACCATGAAGTTTGGTTAGAATGGTGTTCCATATGAGAAATAAAAACAATAGGTTTTTTTTCTGCAGGAACATTGGTAAAACTCTTTAAATTCTCAGGAACTTTCAGACCTAAAATACGCTGAAATTTATTGATAACTCCAGTCATTCCAGTTCCATCCGTAATTAAAACATCATCGTTGTTTGCATTGGCATGACGCTTTATAATATGTCTGGCATGATGATATGCTTTTGTCATAGCAGTACCAGATACAGTAGTTTCGGTATGAGTATTAGCGACAAAAGGACCAAACTGATTTAATAGTTTTTCTTCAATCGGACGATATAGTCTTCCGCTGGCAGTCCAATCCGTGTAAATTATTGATTTTCTGCCATAAGGCGATGTAAATTCTTGATTTATACCGACAATATTTTGTCTAAATTCCTGGAAGTAAGTTTCCAGTGTCATGGTACTATTTTTGCTATTCATTAGTTGTGCCTTGTGTTTGATTGCAAATATATAGTTTTTTTATAAAATTGCGAATTTATCAATAGTAAACTTCAAACACTATATTACCGTTTAGTATTTTTAGTTAAAACAACTTTTTTTTAATAAATTATCATAATATCCTATCGAATTAATAGGCATTAAATTTTAAAGAAAGTATTATTTATGGGAAATTTATCTGTAGCTACCTTTGGTGGCGGATGTTTTTGGTGTATAGAAGCTGTAATTCAGCGTTTAAAAGGTGTAGAATCAATAAAATCGGGTTATTCAGACGGATTTATAAAGAATCCTGCTTATCGTGAAGTGTGTACAGGCAGAACCGGACATGCAGAAGTGATTCAAGTGACTTTCAACCCTGACATAATTTCATATCATGACTTAATTTTCATTTTCATGACAAGTCATGATCCGACAACTTTAAATCGCCAAGGAGGCGATAGCGGAACTCAATATCGTTCCATAATTTTATATCACGATGATACGCAAAAAGAAATTGCAGAAAAAGTTTTTGAAGAAGTGCAACCTGCTTATGCAGATCCTATTGTAACGCAATTAAAACCTTTTGAAGTTTTTTACGAAGCCGAAGATTATCATCAAAACTATTATAATGAAAATCAAGAAGCTGGATATTGCCAAGTGGTAATTGATCCAAAAATTCAAAAACTTAAAAAAATGTACGCTGACCGATTGATTGGATAAAAGTTTTTTGCCACAGATTACACAGATTAAAATGATTTTTAAAAAAGAGAAATCTAAATAATCCTTTTAATTTGTGGCAAAAATAAGAAAGATACAAAATGAAAAATCTAAAAATAAATAATCGATTTACTGCCGAATTACCAGCAGATCCTGACTTGACAAATGAAATTCGTCAAGTTAAAAACACGCTGTTTTCGTATGTAAATCCAACAAAACCTTCAAATCCAAAATTGATTCATGCTTCTGAGGAAGTAGCTGAATTGGTTGGTATTTCTAAAGATGAAATCCAATCAGAAGAGTTTTTGAACGTTTTTTCTGGAAAAGAGATTTTACCAGATACGCATCCTTATGCTATGTGTTATGCGGGACATCAGTTTGGAAATTGGGCAGGACAATTGGGCGATGGCCGTGCTATCAATTTAACAGAAGTTGAAAATAACAATCAATTTTATACGCTTCAATTAAAAGGTGCTGGAAAAACTCCATATTCAAGAACTGCAGATGGTTTGGCTGTTTTACGTTCTTCAATAAGAGAGTATTTATGTGCCGAAGCAATGCATTATTTGGGAGTTCCCACTACTCGATCGCTTTCACTTGCCCTCTCAGGAGATCAGGTTTTAAGGGATGTTTTGTACAACGGAAATCCGGCTTATGAAAAAGGTGCGGTAGTTTGCCGAGTAGCTCCTTCTTTTATTCGTTTTGGAAGCTATGAAATGCTTACAGCTAGAAATGAATTGAAAAATCTTAAACAATTTGTAGAATTTACTATTAAGCATTATTTCCCTGAAATCACAGGAGAACCAAAAGAACAGTATTTGCAATTCTTCCAAAAAGTGGCTGATACAACGCGTGAAATGATCTTGCATTGGCAACGAGTTGGATTTGTTCATGGAGTAATGAACACAGACAATATGTCGATTCATGGAATTACGATAGATTACGGACCTTATGGTTGGCTAGAAAATTATGACCCTGACTGGACTCCAAACACAACAGACAGTCAAAACAGAAGATATCGTTTCGGAAATCAGCCTCATGTTGCTCAATGGAATCTGTTTCAATTGGCAAATGCTCTTTATCCATTAATTAATGAAGCTGCCCCTTTAGAGAAAATCCTAGACACATTTATAACTGACTTTGAAAAGGATTACAAAACAATGTTTTTGAGTAAACTAGGAATATTTACTTCAAGTGAAGCTGATGATAAAATCATTAAAGGTTTGGAAGAAATTTTGCAGTTATCAGAAACTGATATGACTATCTTTTTTAGAAATCTCAGCAAGATTAAAAAAGATGATTCTGTAGAACAAGCATTCGAAAAAATAGAATATGCATTTTATATTCCTGAAGAAATAAAAGAAAACATTCTTGATGCTTGGCAAAAGTGGTTTACCGTTTATCTAAAAAGATTAAATACAGAAGAGCTTTCTGATGAAGAACGTGCTGAAAAAATGAACCAGATTAATCCAAAATATGTACTGCGAAATTATATGGCGCAATTAGCCATTGATGCAGCTGATAAAGACGATTATTCTTTGGTTGATGAATTATTTCAGCTTTTGAAAAATCCATATGACGAACAACCAGAATCTGAAAAATGGTTTGCAAAACGCCCAGATTGGGCTAGAACTAAGGTTGGCTGTTCTATGTTGTCTTGTAGTTCCTAAAAGTTTTTTTGCCACGAATTACACGAATTTACGCTAATTTCCTTTTTATAAAGTAAAAACTAAACTTATAAAATTTGTGCAAATTCGTGCAATTCGTGGCAAACTTTTTACTTTGAGCTTATAAAATCTATAATCATATTAGCATGAACTCTCGAGTTTTCTATAAACCATTTATGAGTCTGCATTCCGCCACAAACTACTCCGGCAAGAAATAAACCTTCTACATTAGTTTCCATCGTTTCTGGATTATAAACAGGGATTTTCAGTTCGTCATTAGAAAGCTGAATTCCGATTTTTTCAAGAAAATTCAAATCTGGTTTATATCCCGTTAGCGCCAAAACAAAATCATTTTCAATTGTAACTTTTCCGTTTGGTGTTTGAATTTCTACTTCATTTTCACGGATTTCGATAATATTAGATTCAAAATAAGCTTTAATGCTTCCTTCGGCAATTCGATTTTCGATATCAGGTTTTACCCAATACTTTACGCGGTTATTAATTTCGTTTTTACGAATAACCATTGTCACTTCTGCTCCTTTTCTCCAACATTCCAAAGCAGCATCTACAGAAGAATTATTGGCTCCGACAACCAAAACTTTTCTGAACGCATATTCGTGTGCTTCTTTATAATAATGTCGGACTTTTGGAAGATTTTCCCCTGAAACATTCATTTCAATCGGAATATCATAAAAGCCAGTTGCGATTATAACATTCTTTGATTCGTAATTGTTTTTATCCGTTGCAATCTTGAAAATTTCTTGATTTTTCTGAATATCAAGAACTTTTTCGAATAAATTAATATTGAATTTGAAATAGCGGTGAATATTTCTATAATATTCCAAAGCTTCTTGTCGTCCTGGTTTTGGCGCTAGACAATTGAACGGAATTCCGCCAATTTCTAATCTTTCTGCGGTAGAAAAAAAGGTCATGTAAAGCGGATAGTTAAAAATACTATTAACGATTGCGCCCTTTTCTATAATTACATATTTTAATTTTTTCTTTTCAGCTTCTATTGCACAGGCAAGGCCAATCGGTCCGCCTCCTACAATAATAAGGTCATATATTGATTTCGTCATTTTATTTTTGCCAGTCTTTATAAGGATTTTTGCTTAAATAAGCATTATAATATCTTTCGTCGTTTGTAACTTCTTCTCCAAGCCATTCTGGTTTTTCAAAAACTTCATCTTCAGAATTTAGTTCAATTTCAGCCATTACTAAGCCTTCATTTTCTCCATAAAATTCATCGACTTCAATTACATGTTCTCCAGATTGTATTTCGTAACGCGTTTTTTCAATTTTACCCTTTTCACATAGTTTTAATAATTCCTGTGCTTCATCAAGCGGAATTTCATTTTCCCATTCAAAACGAGACATACCGCCGCTATGGCTTATTCCCTTTATGGTTATATAGCCTTTATGCCCTTTTATTCTAACCCTAACTGTACGCTCAGGAGCAGAACTCAAATAGCCTTGAGCAATTTTATTCTGAGTAAAAGCTTGATTCTTGTAAACGTCAGATTTTACAAGAAACTTTCTTTCTATTTCAACCATCTTAATTTTAGATTATTTTTTATGCAAGTTACTCATTTTAATCAAGCCTTTGAGCTTATAAAAAATGAAAAATATGTTAATTCATTATTTTTTATCCAAAACCAAAAGGAATCAAAATAACTGATTATTAACATCTTGTAATTATTATTTTAAGTAATTTTGATAGAATTAATTCCTCGTCAAACAACTAGTTATCAGTCTAAGACAATTTTACGCATAACTAAAAACTTACTACAGTTTAAACTCTAAAATAGAACGATCATGAATGTACCTTATGTTGTAATACCAATAGCACTAGGTGTAATCTGCGGGATTTTAGGTTACATACTAGGAAAAATTACTTTTAAGAATGATAATGCCCTTTCAACGTCTCTTCAAGCCGATTTAGATGTTTGCAAAGCGCATACAAAAAATTTAAATGCAAGAATCTTAAAATTAGAAGCTGAACTTGCCGCAAAAAACAAAACAATAGTTCCTGAAATAATTCCTTTCGAGCCTACATTAGCCTTAAATGCTTTAGGTAAAAAAGTAAAGGAAAATGACTTGAAAATAGTGGAAGGAATTGGACCAAAGATAGAATCCTTATTTATTGAGGCAGGAATAAAGACGTGGCAAAACCTTTCGCAAGCTTCAACAGAAAAGTTACAGGCTATTTTGGATGCCGGCGGTGAAAACTACGCTATGCATAATCCGAGTACTTGGGCAAAACAAGCATTAATGGCTTATCAAGGAAAATGGAAGGAATTGAAAGATTGGCAAGATAGTTTGTTGGGTGGAAAAGAGTGACTAAAAAAGATGCTGAGTTTCTAAGACGCTAAGATTTAATTACTAGATAACTAAAGACTTAAAAACTCAGAAACTCAGAATCTTAGAATCTTAGAAACTTTTCCCAACTCTTAGAAGAATTGTACCAAAGCTGGCCTTTTTTTACTTCAAGTGGACAATCTATATTATTAGTATATAATGCTCCAGTTCCTAAACCTTGCGGCATGTTTGAATTTAATGTAAATGTCCATTGTGCAATTGCGTTTAGTCCAATATTGCTTTCTAATGCAGATGTAATCCACCAGCCAATATTATATTTTTCTGCTAAAGTGATCCATTCTTGTGTGCCGCGAAAACCGCCGATAAAACTTGGTTTTAAAATGATATATTGAGGCTTAATATCCTGAAGCAATTTTTCTTTTTCTTCAAATGAAAACACACCAATGAGTTCTTCATCTAAAGCAATAGGAAATGGTGTCTGTTTGCACAATTCAGCCATTTCAGCAATTTGACCTTTTTTGATAGGCTGTTCTATGCTATGAAGCTGAAATTGTTTTAATTGATTCAGTTTGTCTAAAGCATTGGTTGGAGAAAAAGCACCATTTGCATCTACTCTGATTTCTATTTCTTCCGCAGAAAAATGACTTCTGATAAATTGCAGTAATCCTAATTCTTTATCAAAATTAATAGCGCCGATCTTAAGTTTTATACAGCTAAAACCATCGGCCAATTTTTCTTCAATCTGCTGTTTCATAAAAGCAGATTCACCCATCCAAACTAATCCGTTTATGGGAATTGAACTTGAAGTATTGGTAAAATCAGAAGGAAATAATAGATATGGATCTTCACTTTTAAGAGATAAAAAAGCCATTTCTATTCCGAATTGTATGGAGGGAAATTCTAATAAAGCATTCCAAAGAGCTGTTTCTCCTAAATGAATATTATCGCAAGCCCATTTTAGTTTCTCTTCATAATCTGAACGGTCATCTGCGCTTAAGCCACGCAGAATACCACACTCTCCAATTCCTTTTTTTCCATTTTCTTCCAGTACTATAAACCAAGTTTCTTTCTCGGTCATTATTCCTCGTGAAGTTCCTGACGGACGTTTAAATTCTAGTAAGTATTTATGATAAGATGCGTTCATTTTTTTTTAAGTTGCTAAGATGCTGAGTTATTGAGATACTAAGTTCTGAAATACGGAGTTGAAAGAAGATGCTTTAAAAAGCATCTCACATCTAAGCTACTTAGAATCTTAGCATCTTAGTAACTTAGTATCTCAGCAACTTAGTTAAACAATTTTAAGATTTTTTCAAAATCTTTCGATGGTAAACCTGCTTTCTCAAATACTTGAAAATCAAGTTTCGTTTTTGCAATCCAGCTTAAGCTATCAGTTACATTTTGAGTTTGATATTTTTTGTAAATGGCTTTGGCAGCACTGTAATCATCGCTCACTAAATAAGTATGAGCTAAATTTAATTTGACTAATAATTCTGTATCGTCCAGCTTTTCTCCTTCTTGAAGCGCTTTTAAGGCTTTTGCATATTGTTTGGTCAAAATATAGCAGTATCCAAGCGAACTGTAATCTAATGCAGTTGCTTTTCCTTCGTTTACAATTGTATTTAATTTCGGAATTGCTTCGTTGTATTTTTGAGCTTTTATTAAAGACGCCACTTGTGTTCTTAAATCGTTGAATACATTTTTAGAAATATCAGCATCTTTGTAACAGCTGTTTCCAAAATCTTTATACACTTTTGTTTTTTCGACAGCCAACAATTTTTGAAACTCATCATAACGATATTGTTTCATGATTTTATTGAGAATACAAACGCAAAAATCATCAGAATTGGCCATTTTCTGTGCCATTGTAGATGTTTTGCACAAACTTATAATTTCGTTTTTATTGTCCTGATTCCAACCACGGTTTAGTTTTGTATCTACCCAAGGCACTACTTCTAAAACTACTTTTTGACTTAAAAGCCAGTTTTTGCTTTCAAAACCAAACCAAATTGTGCTGATGTTTTCTTTTAAACAAGACGATTTATTTACAGATAAGCGTTTAGCATCTTTGCTAACAGGTTCTGCCTGAGAATAGCAAGCTTTATCAATTTTACCATCTGTAACATACTTTTTTGCATTTTCATTAGAGGTAAAAATCGAATAGGTGCATTCATCATCACCTGAAATTTTTGACATCAAGAAAACAGCACCTGCAGAACCTTGACTAACGCCTGTTGGATCTGGAATTGCTTTTAATAAGGAAACCAAACTATTGGCCATTTCTTGATTTTTATCTAAAAGGGTAATTCTATAGACAATTTCTGTAGTTCCAACAGGTAAATCTTCTGTTGATATAGAAATCCTATCGCGTGCCGGAACCATAATTTCTTTGGTTGTAGCACGTTCTTTATCCCAATAACCGTCTTTTTGAGCAAACGCGTTACAGGAAATTGCGATAAATAGTAATAAAATGTTTTTTCTGAAAGTTGTATTTTGTGATGATGCTTTAATTGCCACAGATTTCACAGATTAAAATGATTTTTATTTTAAAAAACTTTAATTCAATTAACATAGATTATGCCAAATAACTTTCTTATGGAATAGAGTGCCCTAGCCCCGATAGAGGCGGTATCTCCCGATTAACAAAACAAGGCTTTTTCAGCCGTAGTTTTTGTTAATCGGGAATTTAGCCGAAAGCGGGATTAGCTCCTTCTTTCGACTCCGCTCAGGATGATTTTATAATTCAATAGAATCTCCGATTGGCAAAAGCATTAAATCTTTTCCTTTATCAAAGAATTTACGGATTGATTCTTCGTGATTGATTTCGATATAACCAAAAGTATCATAGTGATATCCTAGAACTTTGTCACATTCTACAAAATCTGAAGCAATAATAGCGTCTTCAACATCCATTGTAAAGTTGTTTCCAATTGGAAGAATTACCAAATCCAATTTTGTGCGAAGCGGAATCAATTTCATGTCATAGGTCAATGCCGTGTCTCCAGCAATGTAAATGTTTTTATGCTCGCCTTCGATTACAAAACCTCCAGGATTTCCTCCGTAAGAACCGTCTGGAAAACTACTTGAGTGAATGGCGTTTACATATTTTACTTTTCCGAAATCAAATTTCCAGCTTCCGCCATGATTCATTGGGTGTGAGTTGAATCCTTTTTTGGCATAGTAGCTTGCAATTTCAGCGTTTGAAACAATTACTGCATTCGTGTTTTTAGCAATGGCCTCAACATCTAAAACGTGATCAGCGTGTGCATGCGTTAGTAAAATATAATCGGCTTTTATTGTGCTAAGGTTGATTGATGCAGCTTGTGGGTTTCCGGTAATAAATGGATCCACAATAATGTATTTTCCTCCTACTTCAATTCCTAATGAAGCGTGTCCGTAGTATGTAATTTTCATTTTGTTACCTTTTTTAAATTAAACATTTGTTTTTATCTTCCTCCTAAAAAGAGGTTTACAATGATGTCTGAAATCAGCGAAATCATACACACTGTAAGTAATATAGAAAGCAAAAATGTACTCAATGCCAGTTTTTTCAATTCTGGATCTAATAATTTTGGGTCTTGGTTTTTGTAAACCGTGATTAAATGTTTTGTCAACGGAATATAAGCCAGTACAAATAAGTATTGGTCAAAGTTATAATCGCTTAAAATAGCAAATACAACCACCAAAACCATCGCTGTAATGATCAGGAAAAAGTGATATTTTTTGGCATTTTGAGCTCCAATCTGTACTACAATAGTATTTTTTCCTGATTTTTTATCAGATTCCTGATCGCGCATATTGTTTAAGTTCAGAACACCAACGCTTAATAATCCGATTGCTACAGCTGGAAGGATTAAAAGAGGATCGACTTCTTTTGCATACAAAAAGTTAACCCCTAAAGTACTCACTAATCCGAAGAAAATGAAAACGAATACATCTCCTAGTCCTCTATAGCCATACGCTGAATTACCTACGGTATATTTAATTGCCGCTACAATAGCTGCGATTCCTAATAGAAGAAAAAAGATAGAATATCCGAAATTATCTTTTCCAAAAGCAAAATAGATCAAGATTATAGCAGATAATAAAGTCAAAAGTGAAGTAATAATAATGGCTTTTTTCATTGCCTGCGGCGTAATAACACCACTCTGAATAGCACGTTGCGGCCCTACTCGATCTGCATTATCAGTACCTTTTACTCCATCGCCATAATCATTTGCAAAATTGGATAAAACCTGTAATCCTAAAGTTGTCAATAAGGCAAAACCAAAAACTTTCCAGCTGAATACTTCGGTTGGCGTATTGATAGTTTCGGTTGGATTTGACAAAGCATAAATACTTCCAACTATAATTCCGGAAACTGATAAAGGTAATGTGCGCAATCTAGCGGCTTCAATCCAATGTTTCATGTTTTAATTTTAGATTTTAGAATATAGATTTTAGATTATTATGTTCTGATTTAAAATTATAGATTGAAAATCTAAAATCAGAAATCTAAAATTATTAAGGTATCCATTTATTTTCACCGAAGTTTGGTTTTCTTTTTTCTAAGAAAGCGTTTCTTCCCTCTTTAGCTTCTTCGGTCATGTAAGCCAAACGAGTTGCTTCTCCTGCAAAAACTTGTTGTCCGACCATTCCGTCATCTGTTAAGTTCATTGCAAATTTTAGCATTTTTATAGATGTTGGTGATTTTTGAAGAATTTCCTGAGCCCATTCGTAAGCAGTAGTTTCCAATTCGTCATGAGGAATTACTGCGTTTACCATTCCCATTTCAAAAGCTTCTTGAGCAGAATAGTTTCTACCTAAAAAGAAAATCTCACGTGCTTTTTTCTGCCCTACCATTTTAGCCAAATATGCCGATCCATAACCACCATCAAAACTAGTTACGTCAGCGTCAGTTTGTTTAAAAATGGCGTGTTCTTTACTAGCAAGCGTCATATCGCAAACTACATGCAAACTGTGTCCGCCACCTACAGCCCAGCCTGGAACAACTGCAATCACAACTTTAGGCATAAAACGAATTAAACGTTGCACTTCTAGAATATTCAAACGATGCTGTCCATCATCTCCGACATATCCTTGATGTCCGCGTGCATTTTGATCTCCGCCGCTGCAGAAAGAATAAACTCCATCTTTTGTTGAAGGTCCTTCAGCAGAAAGTAAAACAACTCCAATTGAAGTGTCTTCTTGCGCGTCGTAAAAAGCTTGGTATAATTCTGAAGTAGTTTTAGGACGGAATGCATTTCTAACATTTGGTCTGTTAAAGGCAATTCTTGCTACTCCGTTGCATTTTTTATAAGTTATATCTTCAAATTCTCTGGCTGTAATCCAATCCATTTTGATTTTTTGTTTTAATAATTATACGGTAAAAATAAAGCATTTTTACTACTTTACCTACTCAATCTGCCTTAAGTCTTTGCTAAATTACCCTTCAATGTTAACAATTGGTATTTACTTACAAAAAATAACATTTTTTAACATTAGTTTAGAAAAATAATAATTAATTTTACACCCTAGAAATCAATGAGATAGAAAATATTTCAAAGATTTCAGATTGATTTTCTTTCACTGATTTATTAACCTAAAAAATGATTTTTTTGAGAAAATTTAAAAAATTTGTCGCTCATTTTTTTAGGGTTTTCACGAATAAACCTCAATTAAAAGAGCAAATGATTTATGTGTTTGTCGAAACTTCAAAAAGAAAAAAGTAACACCTAAGGTTAAATGTTAGAATTGTATCTATAATTAGTATAGAAATGATAACGAAAAGAGGAAAAAAGTACTAATTCGCACTTTCTAAAAGTTATTTTATAAAACCAATGGATGAGCCGTGAAATTTATTTTTTTGCTTTTGAGATAGGTACATTTATTATTTAAAAGACATACCCATCAATAGAATAATTTCTAAAATTCGTAAAGCTATTGTTCTGAGATGGACTCGAATTATTTTATTTCTGTTTTTTTTTAATTACAATTTTTTTTAAAACTGAATAAAAAGCGAAAGGCTGCTTGTAATGAGCAGCCTTTTGTGTTATAATAATTTTGCTAACACAAAATAAATTCCAAATTTTAAACTCCAAATTCCAATGGATTGTGTTGAATCAGTCTCGGAATTTGGAATTTTTAAATTGGAATTTCTATTCCTTTACCAAATAAATCCCGTCTTCTTTAATTTCAATCAGTTTTTCTTTGTATAAAGCTCCGATTGCTTTTTTGAATGATTTTTTACTCATTTTCAAAACGGTTTTAATGTCTTCGGGATGAGAATTATCATTCAATCTAAGAAACCCTCTGCTAGCTCTTAGCTCGCTTAATATTTTTTCAGCATTTGGTTCTATGCTTTCAAAGCCTTGTGCTTGAAGCGCAACGTCTATTTTATTGTCAGGACGAATGTTTTTGATATAACCGCGCATTCTGTCTCCTGTTCTTATCGAATCATCGTAAACTTCATCTTTATATAAAAGACCTTTGTGGCGCTCGTTTATAATAACATTGATTCCCATATCTGTAATATGAGAAACGATTAAATCAACTTCTTCGCCTTTTTCAACTGTCAACGTATCGTTGCTCAAAAATTGATTGGTTTTGCTTGAAGCGACTAAACGATTCGTCTGTTTGTCCATGTATAAATACACCAAGTAGCGTTTTCCTTTTTCCATTGGACGCGCCTGTTCTTTGAACGGAACAAGAATATCTTTTTCCATTCCCCAGTCCATAAATGCGCCGACATTATTGATGTAGTTTACACGTAAAAGAGCAAATTCATTCAATAAAATGTATGGAACCAAAGTGGTTGCAACTGGACGCTGTTCGTGATCTAAGTAAACAAAAACGATTAATTCTTCGCCAATTTCAAATACTTTTGGCACATATTTATTTGGAAGCAAAACGTCGTGAACTCCATCTGGATCATTTTCCGGATCTCCTAAAAATAAACCAACTTTGGTATCACGTAATATAGTTAGCGTATTGTATTTTCCTATTTCTAGCATTTTTATAAGTTTCTAAGCAGTCGAACTGCTAAGTTCTGAGACGCAAAGGTACGAAGTTTGGCGCGGTACAAAGAAATTAATTTTAACAAAACTTGATTTGCAGTAAAAAAATAGAAAATCCCTTTACAACAGTTGTCATAAAGGGATTTTAAATTATGCCAATTGCATATTATTTGTAAACACTTTCTTTTTTAAAGTGAACTGTTAATAAATAATACACAACAGCTCTGTATTTGTGTTTGTTAGATTTTCCGTATTTCTCTAATACAGCGTGAATTGCTCCAAATAATTCTGGACTATCTTTTAAACCTAGCTTTTTAACTAAAAAATTATTTTTTACCGTCTCTAATTCAGATTCTTGAGATCCTGCTACAACTGATGCATCATCATTATATATAGAAGGGCCACAGCCAATGGTAACTTTAGTCAATAAATCCATGTTTGGAATTACTCCACATTTATCCTTCAAATCTGAAGCATACTTTTTAATTAATTCTTCTCTCTTGCTCATAATTATATAATTGGTGAATAATAGACCAAATGTATAATTAACGAAGATCTAAAACAATAATTTTAACAAATATTTTCTTTCAATTTTAGATTAAGTATTTAAAATATTGTTTTAAAATAAGGTCATTTTCAGTTGTTGGCGTAAAAATTTCTAGAATACACGGAGTTTCGTTAGAATCATATAGAGAATTGATTCCGTTTTCTAATGATGGAACATCATGAGCTATAAAATAATTTAAACCATACATTTTTGCCAAATGCTCAGCAGTCAATTTATGCGAAGTTTCAAAATAGGTATTGAAAACCGGTTTTTCTTGATGACCAGGTAGAATTCTAAAGATCCCTCCTCCTCCATTATTAACTAAAATAATTTTGAAGTTTTTAGGAATATAAGAGTTCCACAAAGCATTGCTATCGTATATGAAACTTATATCTCCAGTAACAAAAATGGTTTGTTTTTCGTTTCCAACCGCCGCGCCGATTGCTGTAGAAGTGCTCCCATCAATTCCGCTTGTTCCTCGATTGCAAAAAACTTCTATAGAATTATCAATATCAATAAGCTGTGCATAACGAATAGCAGAACTGTTGCTAATCTGTAGCATGCTGTTTTTAGGCAATGATTCGATTACTTTTTCAAAAACTTTAAAATCTGAAAATTCGATTTTATTTAAATAGTCTTTTCTTCTCTCTAATCTTGTTTGGTAAACAGTATTAACATTATTAAAATAGTTACTTTTTACAAAAGATGTTTTCGAAAGCAAGTCTCTAAAGAAATCATTTGGCTGCATCTCAAAATGTTTTGTCAATGCTCCAAATGTATCATAAGCACGCAATGTATCTACATGCCAATGATATTTTGGTTTGTATTTTCGCAGAAATCCTTTTATTCTCTTTGAAACTACCATTCCGCCAAAAGTCACTAATACCTCAGGGTTAAATTTCTTAAAATCAAAATCATCAAATGGTGTAATTAAAGTATCTATTGAATTAATAAAACTTTCGTGATGAAGATTTGAAGTTGTTTCTGTAAGCACGACAACTGACGGATCTAAAGCTAAATTTTCAATAATTTCTTTATCAATTGTATTCGCTTCGTTAACTCCAACTAAGATTAATTTTCGTTTCGCAGTATTCCAAACAGAAACTACTTCTTCACTATTTTCTATTATTAATGGAAAAGCTTCTGGCTTTGGATTTGTAATTTTTGGCTGTACAGAAAGTTCTTCTGTTGTTTCGTATAAAGGTTCTTCAAAAGGCGCATTAATATGCACGGGGCCTTTTTTAAGAATTGCAGTTTCAATTGCCAGATTGATTTTCAGATCATTCTCTTCTGATGCTTCTTCGGTTAAATTCGCATTGAAAACAGAATGATTAGCAAAAACATTTTCCTGACGAATGGTTTGTCCGTCACCAATATCAATTTTGTTCTGCGGACGGTCAGCAGAAATGACAATCAGTGGAATCTGACTGTAAAACGCTTCTGCCAAAGCAGGATAATAATTTAATAAAGCTGATCCTGAAGTACAGACTATTGCCGTTGGCTGTTTGGTTTGCTGTGCAATTCCTAAAGCAAAAAAAGCGGCACAACGCTCGTCTGCAATACTGTAACAGTTGAAGTTTGGATTTTGAGCAAACCCGATGGTTAATGGTGCATTTCTAGATCCTGGAGAAATTATAATATTGACAATGCCTTTGGCAGATAAAATTTCGATAATGCTTTGTGCAAGCGCTATTTTGGGGTAAATCATTCCTGTGGTGTATTACTTTTTTTTAAAGAAAATTCTTTAATTCGTTTTTCCTCATCTTGCTTACAAAGTTACAAACTTCGCACTTGATTTATATTATAATTAGGAATATATTAAGGCTCTTTCTCAAAAAAGGGAATATATTTGTAAAATCGAATAATTAATAAAAGCCTGACACAATATGCGTTTCTTATTTATACTTTTTTTATCTGTTACTTTTCAAACTATAACTTCACAGAGTCAATTTGTTCCTGTAGATGTTCCGTACAAAACGGCTTTAGAAAATGCTAAAAAAGAAGGAAAACCGCTTTTTGTTATGCTTTATGCAGATTGGTGTCCACATTGTAATTTAATGAAAGCGGAAGTTTTGAGCGATCCTGCTGTTATGGATTTTTTGAATAAAAATTTTGTTTGCACTTATAAAAACATTGAAAAAGAAGAAGGAACTGCATTAAAGAATAAATTCAATACCAAATCGCTTCCTACTTTCTTATTTCTTGATAGTAATGAAACTTTAATTTATGCATTAAAAGGCGAAATGAAAAAGCCTGAATTCTTAAATGAACTCAACAATGCTTTGAATCCGAGAGTGCAATTACCTTATTTGGAAAAGCAGTTTCTTGCGGATCCTAGTAATTCAGATAAATTCTTTGTTTATTTGAATACTTTAAAGAAAGGAAAAGACAGAACAGAATTGTCAATACCAACGCATATTTATCTGAATACTCAAACAGACAAGCAATTGGTTAGCGAAGTAAACTGGCGAGTTATTGCAAATGGAGTTACTGATATTAAATCTAGAGAATTTCAGTATGTTTTAAATCATCAGAAAGAGTTTGCGGCTGTTGCTTCTCAAAATCGAGTTGACCGTAAAATTGAAAGTATTGTAAACGAACTGCTTCGTCCTTTGGTTGACAATTTAGATACCGTAAACTATTACAAACAAAGAGAAGTTGCTAAGTCGATTAGATTGCAAAAAACTGATTCTTTGGTTTTTAAATATGATTTAACATTGGCAGAAAGAACTGAAAAATGGGACTTTTACAAAAAAGTTACGCTCGAAGAAACCCAAAAATTGGTTTGGAATGATGCGAGCTTTTTAAAAGATATCGGAAACACTTATTTTAAACATATTAATGATAAAGAGAGTTTAAAAAAAGCCATCTCTTGGGTAGATCGTTCTTTAGAATTAAATGATTCGTATGACGGTAATTTGCTTGAAGCAAAACTTTACAATAAAATAAAAGACAAAAAGAAAGCTTTAGAATACGCCAAAAATGCCAAAGCCATAGCCAAAGAAATGGACTGGAATTCTAAAGAAGTAGACACTTTATTAGCTGAATTGAATACCAAATAACTGTAATAATACCAATGAGCATTATATTAAGACCTGCAACAACAAACGATTTGCAAAAAATTCTAGAAATTGTAAATCATTCCATATTACATACTACTGCTAATTATAGTTATGAAATTCAGACTTTGGAAGTTCAAACAAAATGGTTTGAAGATAAAATGGCTAAAAATCTTCCTGTAATTGTAGCCGATTTAGACGGCGAAGTGGTTGGTTTTGGGAGTTACGGGCAGTTTAGAGAAAAGATTGGCTATCAATATACTGTTGAACATTCTGTTTACGTGGTCGATAATATAATAGGAAAAGGAATTGGTTCTAAACTTTTGACAGAATTAATCCGTTTGGCTAAAGAACAAGGATATCATGTTATGATTGGCGCTATTGACGCTGATAATGCAGGAAGTATTGCTTTTCATGAAAAATTCGGATTTGTTGCTACAGGAACAATTCGCGAAGTAGGCTATAAATTTGACCACTGGTTGGATTTAGTTTTTATGCAGCTTATTTTGGTTTAACCGCAAAGCACGCTAAGAATACGCAAAGTTCGCAAAGTATCTAAAAACTCTTTCCCTTTGCCTCTTTGTAACTTTGGACCTAAAAAAAACACAAATTTGAAAATTCAAATTTGTGTTTTTTTTTTAAATTTAGCTTTTAATCCAATTGATAACTTCTGGTTCTGTTACTAAAGTTTTTGGTTTAATTACTTTTACCAATTCTCCTTTTTCGTTGATTAAGTATTTCTGAAAATTCCATTCAACTTCAGAATCTTGCAGACCGTTTCTTGATTTTTCAGTTAAGAATTTATAGACATCACACATATCGCTTCCTTTAACTGAAACTTTACTCATCATAGGAAAAGAAACACCATAGTTTTGCTGGCAGAAAGTTTCGATTTCTTTATTTGTTCCTGGCTCCTGAGATGCAAAGTTATTTGCAGGGAAACCAACAATTACAAAACCTTTATCTTTATATTCTTTGTAAACCGCTTCTAAATCTTTGTACTGTGGAGTTAAACCACATTTTGAAGCCGTGTTGACAATCATGATTTTTTTGCCTTTCAAAGATGCAAAGTCAAAAGTATCTCCTGATAAATCTTCTACTTTAAATTGATAGATTGTTTCTTTTGTCATGGTTTTATCTTTTTTAGATAATTTGTTTGAACTGGTTTGAGCATTTAATCCTGTTGCAGATAAAACTGCTGCTCCAAATAGTATAAAAAGTATTTTTTTCATCTTATAATTTTTTATAAAATTAGCTAAAATCCATTTTACAAAAACTTTTTTTTTGCTAATCAAAAGTTAAATAAAAAATGAAGCCTAACGTTAATCAGACGTTAGGCTTCCCCCCATACAAACAAATCAAACCATGAATTAATTATTATGTAACCTTTTATAAGTTATAGTTGATGACTCGGTTATGTCGAAAATTTATTTACCCCCTATATGTCTTGTGTTTTTCAAATAATCAAATGGCTTGTAATGATGTAAAGTTGACATATTAAAAAAATCTTCTGTCTGGAAGTCCGAGTGCATCAACTATATAATATTTTAAAATATTTTTTTATAATCAAATCTTATTAAGCATCAATTGCTGGATGCCTGCTGTTTATGTAACCTGATAAAGTTTCTTTCACAAAATCTTTTTCAGTAAAAATGGTCAATGACAAAACTGTTGTTAATCCTACTATTAATATTTTGACTATTATTTTGCTATCCATCATATTCTCAATACTATTTTAACAACAGCTTTTTTGAATTTTAATAATGTGTCTAAGATTTTTCTGATCTCTTTAACTACATTTACGTAATAGGATTGTTTTTGGTTTTAAAAAAAGTAAAAAAAAACGCATTTTTTTTCTGAAGCCTTTATTTTCCTAGGTTTTAGACTGTTAAAAAAAATAAAAAAATGATGAAAAAATAAATTAACTTTATAACTGCTTAACATATAATGCTTTTAATTTCTAAAGTTTAAACTTAAAAATCCCAATCTATGAGTCAAGAAGAACTGCTAGTTTTAATTTACAAAAAGGACGAAAAAGCTTTTACACATTTATATGACATGTATTCAAAAAGCTTGTTTTCAGTCATTCATGTGCTAATCAAGAATCGCGAAGAAGCAGAAGATGTCCTTCAAGACGTTTTTGTCAAAATATGGAAAAACATAGATTCTTATAACGAAAGCAAAGGACGATTTTACACGTGGATCCTTAATATCGCCCGAAATACGTCGATCGATAAACTTCGTTCTAAAGACTATAATAACAGCCAAAAAAACCTTTCATCAGATAATTTCGTAAATCTTTTAGATGAGAGTAATAAATTGAGTCATAAACTTGATGCAATTGGAATTCAAGAATTTGTAAAAAAACTAAAACCAAAATGTATCGAAATAATCAATTTGTTGTTCTTTAAAGGGTATACCCAGCAAGAAGCTTCAGAAGAATTGGCATTGCCACTGGGAACCATAAAAACTCAAAACAGAAACTGTATTAACGATTTACGTAATTATTTGAAAATATAATGGAAGCACAAGAATATATAGAATCAGGAATTTTAGAGCTATACGTTTATGGCTTATTAAGTGAAAAAGAAAACCTAGAAATTGCCGAATTGGCAAAAAATAATCCTGAAGTGGATCAAGAAATAATTTCTATTGAAAAGGCTGTTATTGCTCTTTCATCGAGCTTCTCTCCTTTCCATTCTGTAGAAAATTTCGAGAAAATTAAAGCCCGCCTTGAACTTAAACACGGGAAAGTAGTTGAAATGAAACCAACTTCAAATTGGTCGCAATATGTAGGCTGGGCAGCTGCAGTATTATTACTACTTGGTTTAGGATATCAGACTTTAGAATTGACAAAAACTAAAGAAGCGATTTCTACTGTTGGGAATGAAAAGAACAAGATTCAAAGAGAATATGCCTTTTTAGATCAGCAAAATAAGCAAACCGAGAAAAACTTAAGTATTGTTAGAGATATCAAGAATACGGGTGTAACTCTTGGAGGGCAAGCTGTTTCTCCAACTTCTTTTGCTAAAGTTTACTGGAACAAACAGACTAAAACGACTTATATTGATGCTGCTGGATTGCCAACTCCTCCGAAAGGAATGGTTTATCAGGTTTGGTCTTTAAAACTAAGTCCTGTACTTACTCCAACAAGCATTGGTTTACTGGATAATTTTGAAGGCAACAAGCAAAAAATCTTTGCTGTAAATCAAACCGATTCAGCAGAGGCTTTCGGAATCACTCTCGAGCCAGCTGGCGGAAGTCTTACTCCAACAATGGAACAACTTTATACTTTAGGAAAAGTTTAAAATAAACTCAATTGTAAACTTTAAGCGCATATTAATTAATTTTAATATGCGTTTTTTATAATCCAAAATTAAATAATCATGAACGGAACTCTACTACTAAGAATTGCTACTGCTATTATACTTCTTACACATTCTGTTTTTGGAATGTTTAACGGCGGAATCAATGATTTTGGAAATCTATACTTAAATCAAATTGGTTTTGCTCCTTTTGGTGTATTTCTCGCTTGGTCAATTAAGATTTCGCATATTATAGCAGCTATTTTATTACTGTCAAATAAATATATTATGCCAGCAGGTTTTATCACCATTTTTATTCTAATTATGGGGATCGTTTTGGTTCATTTCCAAGAAGGCTGGTTTGTTGTAGGCGGCGGAAGAAACGGTGTAGAATATAATTTTCTGCTAATAATCGTTTTATTAGCAATTATGTATCCGAATGGAATTTCAAGAAAAGGTAATTCATAAATAAAATATTGAACTGAAATGGAAATAATGTGCAAGAATTGCTATCAGATTTTTAAAGGTCATTATTGTAATAATTGCGGGCAGACAGCAGAAACGCATAAAATAAATGCTCATTTTTTGTGGCACGATATTCAGCATGGTTTGTTGCATTTTGACAAAGGAATATTATATTCATTAAAACAATTATTTACCAGACCAGGACATTCTATTCGAGAATTTATTGAAGGAAAAAGAGTTCGTCATTTTAAGCCTTTGTCTTTAGTTGTGCTGCTTGCGACACTGTACGGATTTATGTGCCATTATTTTGAAATTAATTTTTTCAAAAATTCGTCAAGTGAATATTTAGATTATAATCATTTGAATGAATGGTTTGCTACTCATTTTTCTTGGGTTACAATCGCTACAATTCCGTTTTATACTATAGGAACTTATGCCGTTTTTAGAAATCAAGGATACAATTTTGTAGAGTTTTTTGTGCTCAATACATTTAAGGCGTCTCAAAGACTTTTTGTTCAAATTTTGATGTTTCCAGTTTTACTATATCTAAACAAAACAGAACATGTACAGCAATTTTCAAGCATAACTTATGCTATCGGCTTAATATTGATATTCTGGACCAATGTTCAATTTTTTAATAAAATGTCAAAAACAAAGGCTTTTTTGTTATCTATTTTAAGTCACCTAATTTTTTTCATTTCTTTTTTTATTTTCATAACGATTGTGTTTTTATTAAGTGGAAAGTTTTCTTGAGAAACAAAATTTTAAGCAATAAAAAAGGGTTCAAATTTTTGAACCCTTTTTTTATATCAATCAACTTGATTATTTTTTTACTTTTTTCGTTTTATAGTATTTTCTATATTTTGGATAAGTAATAGCTCCAATTATAGAAATTGTAATTAAGCAATAATAAATCCAATTTAATGAATGCGCTTCACCGCTTGCGTAAGAGTGTAAACCAACTAAGTGGAAGTTTACTCCATAATAGGTAAACAAGATAGAAACGAAAGCATACATACTCATTAAGTTAAAGAACCATTTTCCTCTTAAAGCTGGAACAAAACGAGCGTGAATTACAAAAGCATAAACCATAATCGAGATTAAAGCCCAAGTTTCTTTTGGATCCCATCCCCAGTAGCGCCCCCAACTTTCGTTTGCCCATTGTCCGCCTAAGAAGTTTCCAATCGTCAACATGATAAGACCGATTGTCAATGCCATTTCGTTAATGTAACTTACTTCTTTGATATGTAAATCCATTTTGGCTTTGTTTTTATCATTCGTAAAGAAAATCAATAAAAGAGCCACAAAACCTAAAATCATTCCTAATGCAGTTGGACCATAACTAGCTACAATTACCGCAACGTGAATCATTAACCAATAAGAATTAAGAACCGGCTGTAAGTTTGCAATTTCTGGATCGATCCAGTTCATGTAAGCGGCCATTAAAATCATTGCTGTTACGAATGCTGACGAAGCTACTGTAAGTTTCGATTTTCTGTCAAAAGCCAATCCGAAGAACATTGTTGACCAAGCCACATAAACAATCGATTCGTAAGCATTACTCCACGGTGCGTGACCCGAAATATACCAACGTGCAATTAATCCTAAGGTGTGAATTAAAAATAATAATCCAACAATAGCATGGAAACCGTTTACAGTAATTCTAAGCCATTTTTTCTCAAAGAAAATACTAAGAATAGTAAACATTAACATAAGGATAGACGCTGTAATGTACCAATAAGGCAATACTTTGAAAACGTCATACTTGTTATAAGCAATCTCAGCATCAATTTTATCTTCGCTTGGTCTTACTTTAGCACCAAATTTTTTCTGGAAACCATTGATGCTTTCTACTAAATTATCAGCAGTATCAAAGTTTTTCTGAATTGAACCGTTATTTAAAGCGCTAAAATATAATGGCAGAATTTGTTGCACATAAGTCGAATCCATTCCTTTAAAACCTGCATTGTCACGTTCTAAATAAGAAACCCATTTGTTTCCGGGATCATTTGGAACAGGAAATATTTTTAAAATACGACCACTCAAAGCGGACTCCATTAGATTGACTTTTTTGTCTGTTTCGACAAAATCTTTCTCAAAATTATTCGGATTTGCAGCTTTGTAAGCTTCATCTAAATATGGCGATAATTTATAGTTTCCTTGCTCATCAAAGAATTTTACAAATGGTGCATACTGATCTTTTGAATCAATTCCGATAATTTTACGAATACTATCGTTTCCTGATTTAATATAAATTAATGGAATCTGAATCCAAACCTGAGCATATTGCGTCATAGATAAGAATACTTGATCAGAATTCATTCCGTTGTACGTGTCTTTATGACTTACTTTTCTAAGCAATTCAGATGAAAACGTATTAATTGGCTTCATTCTACCTCCAGCATCCTGAATAATCAAACGGCCAAATTTTGCAGCGTGAGCTTCTGGAGCTTTGTAAATAGTCAATAAAGAATCTAATTGCTTTTGACTAGGAGGAGCTGTAACATGATGTGCATGATCATTTGGATCTGCAGAATGTGCGTGATCATGAGAATGAACATGAGGCGTTTGCTGTGCAAAACCGTTCAAACCAATCAATAAAACTAAAATACTGATTAGTTTTTCTTTTTTCTTTTGAATAGCATCAAGCTTGCGTTTCAAATCACCAAAACGAGAGTGTTTAGTAAACATAATTGCCATTAAACCAATGTATAACAGAAAATAACCTAAATAAGTAATATTAGTACCCCAGAAATCATGATTTACAGATAAAACTGTTCCCTTTTCGTCTGGATCGAATGAAGACTGAAAGAAACGATATCCTTTATGATCTAAAACGTGGTTCATAAAAATATCGGCATCAAAAGTTTCTGTAGAATCCTGAACAGTTACTTTACTTTTAAAAGCAGAATAACTTTTTTCTGTTCCTGGGTATTTATCTGCAATAAAATCGTTTAAACGAATTTTAAATGGTAAAACATAAGCTTTACTTCCGTAGAATAAAGAATACTCAATTTTACCAATTTTCACTGTTTTTGGTTCTCCAATTTGTCCTTTAGAACCAAAAAGCATTACTTCTTTTTCTTGTCCTTCTGCTTTTACTTTTACAACCAAAGCATCTCTATGAGACTTGGCTTTAAAGTCATTATTAGATTCGTAATCTACTTTTCCTTTCAATGGAGGCTCTGGAAATACAATTCTAATGTCTCCAATGCTGTATAACGAACGCATCATTAAAGGCTGTACATTATCCTTAGTAACTGTACCTTTAAACTGATCTGCCATTCGCATAAATTCACCTTCAAAAGGAGTTTGAATAGTGTATTCTTTACCAGTAGTATTGATATTAATTGCACCGTCTGTTTGCTTATTTAAGGCAAATAAAACGTTGTGAATATTTTGAACTTCACCCTCTTTCAGATAATGTTCTTCACGTCCGCCAGCACCAGCTTCAACTAATTTAAGATATAACGTTCCGTTTGGATCTGGTTTAACCACTTCTTTCGCTCCCATAATGTAGTTAGAATAGCTAACTTCAAAAGGAGTTTCATCAAATTTTCCTGAAATGCTGAAATCGTTATTGGTTGCAGGAGAAAGCAAAAGGCTTTTTTCAAAAACTCTTCTTTTCATTTCACCTTTGTATTCGCCATCAGCAAAAATGGTTAGAAAAGTTTTATCTGAATAAACTTGATTTTCTGCCGCGCCTTCGCGAATTGGCATCATTCCTTCATAACTTATATAACGAGTAATAAAAGCTCCTAAAATGATAAAAACAAAAGCAAGGTGCAATAGTAGAGTTGCCCATTTTTCTTTCTTATGCAGTTGGTATTTTTTGATGTTTCCGAAGAAATTGATCATAAAGATGGCCATAATTGCCTCAAACCACCATGTATTGTAAATTAGTATTCTAGCCGTATCGGTATTGTATTTACTTTCGATAAAAGTTCCAACACACATTGCAATTGCAAATGTTAAAAAAAGAACGGCCATTAATCGTGTAGAAAACAAAAAAGAGAATATTTTTTTATCCATTTTTTAGGGATTACATTGTATAAAAGTGCGACAAAAGTACTTAAAAATGTTGATTAGCAGGCTTTGCCTTTTGTTAATAAAAACCAAAAATAAGGACTATTTTTTAAACGAATTGACAATATAGAAAGTTTAAACTTACAAAAGCAATATACATTTTTTGATTCATTCTTTTTATTCAAATTGTGTTAGAATTCTAACAAAAACAAAAGGCAATAAAAACTTCAAAAATGCATTATCAGTAACCAATAGACTATTGATTAAAAAAAATAATACTAATTTTGCTTTCATGATTCAGATAACAATAATCGGTTCCGGCAACGTTGCGCAGCATTTGATAAAGGCTTTTTCTGCCAGCAAAATTGTTGAAATTAAACAGGTTTTTTCGAGAAAGAAAGAAGCCTTACTTCATTTAATTGATTCTGAAAAGATTATAACTGATTTTGCAGCATTAGAACCTGCTGATTTACATATTATTTCGGTTTCTGATAATGCTATTACAGAAGTTTCAGACCAACTTCCGTTTAATAATCAATTGGTGGTTCATACATCTGGAACATCTTCTATCGAGTTATTAAATTCCAAAAATCGACGCGGTGTTTTTTATCCGCTACAGACCTTTTCTAAAAATAAAGCAATTGATTATTCTGTTGTGCCTTTTTGTTTGGAAGCAGAAAACACAGCCGATTTTAAACTTTTGGAAACTATTGCAAAAAGCGTTTCAACTGCAGTTTACTCTATCAGTTCAGAACAGCGAAAAGCACTTCATGTTGCTGCCGTTTTTGTAAGCAATTTTACGAATCATTTATACCAAATGGGACAGGAGATCTGTGAAGAAAATCAAGTACCTTTTGCTGTTTTAAGACCATTAATTCAAGAAACCGCTGATAAAATCAACACTCTAGATCCTATTGACGCCCAAACTGGGCCAGCGATACGCCACGATTCAAATACCACAAATGCGCATCTGGCTTTTTTACAAGACGAAAACAAAAAAAATATCTATAAAATCCTAACACAATCTATACAGCATAATGGCAAAAAGTTATAAAGAATTAATGAATGACATCACAACCTTTGTTTTTGATGTAGACGGCGTACTTACAGACAGTTCTGTTTTTGTGACCAATGAAGGCGAAATGTTAAGAACAATGAATATTCGTGATGGATTTGCAATGAAAGCGGCAATCGAAAGCGGTTATCATGTTTGCATTATTTCTGGAGGAAGCAATGAAGGCGTACGTATTCGTCTTCGCAACTTAGGTATCACAGATATTCATTTAGGGACTCCTGATAAAGTAAAAACTTTTACGGCATATATAGAAACTCATAATATAAAACCTGAAAATGTATTATATATGGGAGACGATATTCCAGATTTTCATGTCATGAAATTAGTTGGACTTCCTACATGTCCGCAAGATGCAAGTCCAGAAATTAAAAAAATATGCCGATATATTTCGCACGTAAAAGGCGGACGCGGCGCTGCCAGAGATGTTATTGAGCAAGTAATGAAAGTGCAAGGAAAATGGATGGAATATTTTAACGGAAAGCACGATTAATTTAATTGTGAATTGTGAATTATAAATTGTTAATTAAAAAACTTAGCATCTTAGAATCTTAGCCCCTCAGAACCTTAAAGAAATGAAATTCCTCAAACTTATTCGTTACAAAAACCTTTTAATGCTTGCTTTTATGCAGCTACTTTTTCGTTATGCCTTTTTAAAACAGCAGGAAATTCCGCTGGCATTATCTGACTGGCAATACGGATTACTCGTTTTAAGCACTGTTTTATTGGCTGCTGCAGGTTACGTTATCAATAACATTTATGATGTAGGAACCGACAGCATCAACAAACCAAATGATGTTGTGGTTGGAAAAGGAATTACAGAAACGGCTGCTTATAACATTTATATAGGTCTGAATATTTCTGGAGTTGCAATTGGTTTTATTCTGTCGAATATCATTATGAGGCCTACTTTTGCTTCGCTTTTTATTTTAATCGCGTCGCTGTTATATTTTTATGCAACAACTCTTAAGCAAATCATGATTTTAGGCAATTTTGTCGTTGCGTTGCTTTTGGCTGTGAGTGTTTTGATTATAGGAGTTTTTGATCTTTTTCCTGCTACTACAGCCGAAAATCAGGCGCAAATGGCAAGTTTATTTTCTATTTTAATTGATTATGCTTTATTTGCTTTTATGATCAATTTTATTCGAGAAATTGTAAAAGATATTGAAGATGTAAATGGTGACTACAATATGGGAATGAATACTCTGCCAGTTGCAATTGGAGTTAACCGAGCAGCAAAAATAGCTTTAGGTTTTGCGGTCATTGCATTTATTCTATCTGGTCTTTATTGCAATACTTATTTCATGCAAAACAAACTTTACATTACAGTATTTTATGCTTTTGCAACTGTTTTGGCGCCTTTGCTTTATTTTATTGTAAAAATATTTAGTGCCAAATCTCAGAAAGAATTTCATCATTTAAGCAGTATTTTAAAACTTATTTTGTTCTTCGGAATTTTATCAATTCTAGTTATTGCTTTAAATATCAAATACAATGCTTAAAGAAAAATTAAAAAAATATAAAATTATTTTAGCTTCGGGTTCGCCTCGCAGACAACAGTTTTTTAAGGATTTAGATCTAGATTTCGAAATTCGTTTAAAAGATGTTGAAGAAATCTATCCGCCAGAATTAAAAGCTGCAGAAATCACAGATTATCTGGCTGAATTAAAAGCTAATGCATTTGAAGGTGAACTGGCAGCAAATGAAATTTTGGTTACAAGCGACACTATTGTTTGGCATCAGAACAAAGCTTTAGGAAAACCAAAAAATGCCGAAGAAGCTTTTGCTATGATAAAATCGATGTCAAATGCAACGCATGAAGTAATTACCTCGGTTTGTTTTAAAACCGCAGACTCCTCTACTCTTTTGCACGATATTACTAAAGTAACTTTCAATGACTTGTCAGATGAAGCTATTTTGTATTATATCGAAAATTACAAACCTTACGATAAAGCTGGTGCATATGGCATACAAGAATGGTTTGGTTTTATGGCAGTTGCAAAAGTAGAAGGCTCTTATACCAATGTTATGGGACTTCCGACAGCCAAAGTTTATGAATTTTTGACTACATTAGTGTAAAAATCTATTTATGTTTTCTTTTAAAGAGTATAGCCGAGAAATAATAGCAACAATCATTCTTATTGGAGTTTTGATTGTATTGCGAATGGTAATCGCTAAACTAATAAGACGTTTTGCCGCTACAAGCCAATTATTTGAACACCGAACTAATTTGGTTATAAAGTATATTAATATCTTAATGAATATACTGGTTGTAACCACTCTAATAGTAATCTGGGGAGTTCAGACAGAAGATATTTTTATTACCATTTCTTCCATTGCAACTGTAATTGGAGTAGCGATGTTTGCCCAATGGTCTATTTTAAGCAATATTACTTCCGGAATGATTTTATTTTTCTCCTTTCCTTTTAGAATTGGAGATACTATAAAAATACACGACAAAGATTTTCCTATCGAAGCTGAAATCGAAGACATAAATACCTTTCATGTAAGCTTAAAAACAAAAGAAGGTGAAAAAATAATTTTTCCAAATAATCTATTACTTCAAAAAGGGATTTCGATTATTCCTGCAAAGTACGAAGAGCGTGAGTTTTTCGACTAAAATATAATGGGAATTTTATAACGGGCAGTCAAAAAGCTGGAACGCAAAAAGACAAATAAAGTGTAATATTTGTTTTATAAATTCAGCTAAATAAAATAAAAAATGACTCGGCCCGTAACATTACCCTTTTACGCAAAACTTTCTTTTATTCTTGTTACCTTAATTTGTTTTGCATTTATTTTTTGCCTCGGAAAAGATATCCTTACTCCTATTTTAATGGCATTTTTATTTGCCGTTTTATTACTTCCGATTTTTACTTTTTTAAATACAAAGCTTAAATTTCCAAGGCATCTTGCGGCAATAATCTGTCTTGCCATTTTTATCTCCATTATTGTCGGAATATTGGTTTTTATTTCCTATCAAGTCACTTATATGGCAAATGATTTTGAAACCATAAAGAAAAACGCAAACTCATTTATTCTTGAAATTCATAAATTTATAAGAGAAAATTTTGAGGTAAGCATTGGAGAACAGAAAAAATATCTGGATTCTGTGACAAAAGATTCTGTAAAAACAGGTCAAGCAAAACTAGGCTCGTTTATTATATCTATAAGCGATGTTGTTTTAGACAGCACCATTATGATTATTTACACCTTTTTGTTTCTGATTTACAAAGAACATTTCAAACTGTTTTTTGCGAAATTAATCAAACAGGAAAATCATGCTGTTTTGCAGGATATTTTATCTCAGATAAAAGTTTCTATCAACAATTACATTGTAAGTTTAATTATCGAAATGATTGTTGTCTCGGTATTGACCAGTCTTGGTTTATGGATTATTGGCGTTAAATATTTTATTCTTCTCGGACTAATCACAGGAATTCTGAATCTAATACCTTATATCGGAATTTTTATTGCTGGAGTTATCACCGTTTTGGCTTCACTAACTGGATCTGGAGAAATATCGGTAATCCTAGGTATTCTTATTGTAAATATTATTGTTCAGTTTATTGATAATAATCTGCTTGTGCCATTAATCATTAATTCTAAAGTAGAAATAAATGCTTTTGTATCTATTATGGGAATCATTGTTGGAGGCGCCGCAGCTGGAATTGCCGGAATGTTTTTAGCTATTCCTCTTTTAGCTATTTTAAAAATCATTTTTGATCGAATTGAATCGCTCTCGGCTTGGGGTTATCTTATGGGAAATCATGTTCCAAGAAAATTTGTTTGGAGAAAAAGAAAAATTAAAACAGAAAATTAAAAAAAGCGTTATGCTAGCATAGCATTTATTTATTCATTATATTCATAAAACTAAAATTTATTAGAAGAAAACTACTGAATGTCTCAACACAACCAAATACTGATTTTCATTTTGCTTTGCTTTTGTTTACAAAGTGGACATGCGCAGGTAGAAGGTAGTAGAAAAGAATCAAAAAAGGAAAAAGATACTACAGAAATCTATACTAAAATTAGAAATTATTCTAAAAAAAATAAGTTTACGCAGGCAATGCATAAATTATTCTTTAGATCTAAGAAACCTAAGAAAAAAGACGAATTGCTTGTTTCTATTGATTCTACTAATTATGAAGGCAAAATTATTAGAAAGATTAATATTGTTACTTTAGATCCTTTTGGATACTCTATTTCCGATACTACTCAAATTCCTAAAAATTGGGGAGAAAGAATGGGTAATAGGCTTCACCTTAAAACAAAAAAAATAGCAATCTATAATTTATTGCTTTTTAAGAAAAACACACCTTATAACACCTATAAAGTTTTAGAGACTGAACGTTTAATTCGTGCGCAGCGTTATGTAACAGCGGTTAAAATTTCCAATCAGAGTGTTGGTAAAGCCTCAGATTCTGTAGATGTCACCATTCGAGTTTTAGATTCTTGGAGCACAATTCCGAGGTTCTCTATTTCCAGTAATCAGGTTTCTATTGGGTTTAAGGAAAAAGATTTTTTTGGAACAGGCCAGCAATTGGAATATCGTTTTACCAACCGCTTTGATGATGGCCAAAATGGCAATGAAGCAACTTATACAGTTCCTAATATTAAGAATACCTATATCGGAACTGTTTTCCATTATAAAATGGATTTGGACAATAACTACATTAAAAGCATTGATATTGAACGAGACTTTTACTCTCCTCTAACAAAATGGGCTGGTGGTTTATATATGGATGAAAATTTTAGAAGAGATACGCTTCAAGCTCCAGACTCTACATTTGCTTATCAGCCTAAGAAATATACATCACAAGATGTTTGGGTTGGTCGTGCTTTTAAAGTATTCGAAGACAATAATAAAGCAATTACAAATCTAATCACAACTGCTCGATTTCTGAATGTCAATTATAGCGAATCGCCTTCAGAACTTTATGATCCCAATCATTTTTATTCTTCTGAGAAACTAATTCTTAGCGGAATTGGATTTAATACAAGAAAATTTATCAAAGACAGTTACATTTTTAGGAATGGGCAAACAGAAGACGTCTCGATAGGTAGAATATATGGTATAACTTTTGGTTATCAATATAAAAATACTTTTTGGAGGCCCTACATTGGAGCTCAGTTTTCTTTTGGAAATTACTACCGTTTAGGTTTTCTAAGTATGAATTTTGAAGCGGGAACTTTTTTCCATCAGTCTAAAACTTATCAAACTTCTTTTTTGTTTGAAACCAATTATTTTACCAAATTATTCAGCATCGGAAATTGGAAACTTAGACAATTCATAAATCCCAAAGTAGTAATTGGAATAAATCGGGATGATATTGTTGGAGATCAATTAAATATAAATGAACAAAATGGTTTGGCAGGGTTTAACAGCTACTTGTACGGAACCAGTAAAGCTATTTTATCACTTCAGACACAAACATATTCTCCACATTCTTTATTAGGATTCCGTTTAAACCCATTTTTTAACTATTCAATTGCAGTATTGGGGAGTCCTGAAATGGCAATGACAAAGAGTAAAGCTTACTCTAAGCTTACCGTAGGACTCTTAATTAGTAATGATTATTTGGTTTTCAGTTCATTCCAACTATCATTGTCATATTATCCTAGTATTCCGCAGGAAGGAGACAATGTGTTTAAGACCAATACTTTTGAAACAACCGATTATCGACTTCAAAGTTTTGAACTTACCAAACCTCGTGTTGTCAATTACAAATAATTTATATTTTTTTTAAGAAATTCAAAAACAAACAAAACCACTAATTATCAATAAATTACAACTGTTTAAACTTTTTATTTATTCGATGAAATGCATTTTTATTCGACAAAATACATCTCAATGTTTTTTTGGCACAGTATATGAGTATCCCTATTCAAGATTAACATTAAAAAAACAAAAAAGATGAAAACGATAAAATTAGCAATAGCCGGATTATTTCTAATGATTGCAAACGCCACACAAGCCCAAGTATCAGTAAATGTAAATATAGGTACTCCACCTGCTTGGGGACCAGTAGGATATTCAGACATGGAATATTACTATCTTCCAGATATTGAAGCTTACTACGATGTTCGTGCTGCTCAGTTTATCTATTTCGGAGGAGGAAGATGGGTAAGAGCAACTTACTTGCCAAGACAATATAGAAATTATGATTTATATGGAGGTTATAAAGTAGTTTTAACAGACTATCACGGTAGAACTCCTTATGTATATTTTGATCGTCATAAAGTGAAATACTACAAAGGCTATTATGGAGCTCCACAAAGACCTTACAGACCAAGACCTGTATATGGTTATGACGACAGAAGAGATTACAAACGTTATGACAAACATTACGATAAACACCATGGAAAACATGATCGTCACGATCACGATGATGATCACGACCATGGTCACGGACACGGAAGAAGATAATTGCTAAATTATTAGTAATCAATACAAGAGAGTATCAAAAACATGATACTCTCTTTTTTTATGCCAACTAAATCTCGAAGTTTTGTTAAAAATTTATAATTCATGTATAAATCACTGTAAAAGAATAGGTTTTAGCAGAATTAACCTTTGTTTAATGTGATTATGATATATCTTTGCGCCGAATTTTTAAATCCAAAAAAGAAATTTATGAAAAAGAATGTTTATTTGCTTTCATTTTTAGCTATGTCACTGTTAATAGGTTGTGACGATAATAATGACAACAAAAACGATGGACAATCGTCAAATAACATTACTATTACCTCAGATCAATCTACATTGAATCAAAGACTTGACTTAACCAATTCAGGGGTAATTTCAATCGAAAATGGTTCTCTAACAGGAAAAGCAACTGAAAATTCTAACACTTCTTTTCCTTTAGTTCAAATTGCCGAAGTCAAACCTCCAGTTGATGCTAACGGAAGAACGCTTCAAGCGAGCCATGTAACTGTCAACGGAAATTATGCTTATGTATCTTATATTATGAGAGGCGATGCTTATTCTGGAGCTATTGATGTAATTGATGTTTCAGATCCGTACAAACCAAAATTGGTTGCTTCTGCCCTAATTCCTAATACAGATATTACATCTCTAACTTTTTCTGGTTCAAATTTAATTATCGGAGCAGCGAAAGATGTTGATAAAGATCCGCTTCTAACAAACAATCCTGCTATTGTGCTTAATATGGAATTAAGTTCTGGAATGCTTACAGATAAATTCAAAACCAATTATTTAGAAAGCAGAGTTACAACTGACGTTGCGGCCAATGTTTCTAATTACTTTGCTGTGACTGGAGACAACGGAAGTTTATTTAAATTAAGCAGTTCTACAAAAGAAATCACAGGAAAAGTTGCTGTAGCCGATTTACGTTCTATTGCTTTAACAAGCGATAAAGTGGTAACTTTAAGCGGTACAAAAAGCGTTAATATTTACAATCAATCGACTCTTGCTCTGCAAAAAAGCTTTACAACCTCTACTGATGTTAGCGGAGCAAAAAGAACAATGGATATTGACGGAACCAAACTTTTTGTTTCTGAAGGTCCAAACGGTCTTGGCGTATACGATATCAACAGCGGTTCTAAATTGCAAAGCATTGCAATTGCAACAGCTGGAGAAGATAATGTAACAAATGCTGTTTCTTTTAATGATGGTTATGCTTTTGTGGCAAACGGTGCTCTTGGATTGAATGTGTACCAATCTGCAACACAACTTAATTTATTAGGTTCTGTTGGAATTGCAGGTTCGTCAAACTATGTAAAATCAAGCGGCAATTATATTTATGTTGCGAGCGGAACAGGTGGTTTGAAAATCATAAAAATGGAAAAACCAAACACAACTTTTGCAAACTGTACCTCATATAGCATTTACAATCAAGGTAAGGATCTGATTTTGAATTCAAACGACATAAAATCATATCAAGGTGCGACTGCTATTAACTCAGCAATTATTAATTCTAATGCAGTTTTAACACATTGCGGATCAATTACTGTTCAAAATAGTTTGATTTTAAATAGCGGTGGCACTTTCAACATGACAGGGAGTTTGTCTCAAGGAAAATACCAGCAATCGAATCCGACCGAGTTAATTATCAATAATAATGCTCTTTTGCAAGTTGAAGGTTCTGTTGTAATCTGGGGAGATTTAAGATTAAACAGCGGTGCTAAAATTAACTTTATCGGAAATAGCTCTTCTATAACAATCTACGGAAAAGTTACAAAAGGAAGCAATGTAACCATTACAGGAACTTACAAAGACACTGAAAACAAATTGAAGTAAAATTCAAAAACACTTATATTAAAGCTGTTAGAATTAGGTTCTAACAGCTTTTTTTGTTTTATAAATTTAAAGAAAGGTATAATTATTGAGCGTTAACAATTCATTTAAATAATCTTACATAAAATAATTACTATTTTTGAAATGATTTCAAAAAACATCTAACATTCACCATGCGAAAAATACAGGTTCAGATCTTTCTTTTATTTTTTATCGGTTTTCAGGTTTCATTTGCACAACAGCCACAAAAGCCAAATTCAGTTGAAATTTACAATCAAATCAAAAAGCTAAACTTTTTAGGTTCTGTATTGTACGTTGCCGCACATCCTGACGATGAAAATACTAGAATGATTTCGTATTTAGCCAATGAAATGAACGCCAGAACTGGTTATTTATCATTGACCCGCGGTGATGGAGGGCAAAACTTAATCGGACCTCAATTGCGTGAATTACTGGGTGTAATTAGAACTCAAGAATTAATTGAAGCTAGAAAAATTGACGGAGGAGAACAGTTTTTCTCAAGAGCAAATGATTTCGGTTTTTCTAAAAATCCTGACGAAACTTTAGATATTTGGGACAAAAATAAGGTCCTTGCCGATGTAGTGTGGACAATCAGAAAATTCCAGCCAGATATTATCATCAATCGTTTTGACCACCGTTCGCCAGGTACAACACACGGTCATCATACCTCTTCTGCAATGCTGAGCGTTGAAAGTTTCAAACTGACAAACGATCCTAAAATTTATCCTGAACAATTAAAATACGTTTCGCCTTGGCAAGTAAAACGCCAATTTTTTAACCCTTCTTGGTGGTTTTACGGAAGCCAAGAAAAATTTGATGCCGCTAATAAATCTAAATTTACAAAGCTAGAAACTGGTGTTTACTACACAGGAATCGGAAAATCAAATCAGGAAATTGCTGCTTTAAGCCGAAGCCGCCACCAATCGCAAGGTTTTGGTAGCACGGGAGTTCGAGGTGAAGAAACCGAATATTTAGAACTAATTAATGGTGAAACTCCAAAAGAGCGCGATAATTTATTTGACGGAATTGATACAAGCTGGAACCGCGTTAAAAACGGAAAACCAGTTGGCGACTTAATTTCTTCAATCATTTCAAAATACGATTTCAGCCATCCTTCTGCAAGTATTCCTGATTTAGTTAAAGCTTATAGTATGATTCAAGCTTTAGACGATACACATTGGAAAGAAATTAAATCGGCAGCGATAAAAAACATTATTGCATCTTGTTCTGGTTTATATCTTGAAGCTGTTGCCAATGAGCAAGAAGCAACTCCAGGAAGCACTATTAAACTAAGTCTTGAAGCAATAAACAGATGTTCTGTTGGAATGCAGTTAGTTAGCGTGACAACACTTCCAGATAATCAGACAACAGCCCAAAATATCGTTTTAAAAAACAATAACGATCAGAAAATCAATTTACAATTACAGCTTCCAAACAATATTGAATACACTCAACCTTATTGGCTTAAAGAAAAAGCTACAGTTGGAATGTATACTGTTTTGAATCAAGAAAACATCGGCATTCCTGATATTATACGAGACACAAAAGTAGTTTTTAATGTAAAAATCAATGATGTTGAAATTCCATTTGAGCGAACTGTTGTTTACAAATACAATGATGGCGTAAAAGGCGAAATGTATAATTTCCTCGATATTGTGCCAGAAGTTACTACTTCGATATTAGAAAGAGTTTTGATTTTTGGAAACACCAAAAGCAAAATGGTTCCAGTAAAAGTTCGTGCAGGAAAAGACGATGTAAAAGGAAATCTGCAGTTAGAATTGCCAAAAAGTTGGAATGTTTCTCCAAAAGAAATTCCGTTTGCTTTAGACAAAAAAGGCACAGAACAAATCTATTACTTTGAAGTAACCCCTCCAGTAAATCCAGAAGAAGTTATAGCAAAAAGTGTTGCTATTGTTGACAATAAACGTTTTGATAAAGACCAAACGATCATTGATTTCCCTCATATTACCAAACAAATGGTTTTGAAACCAGCAGAATCAAAATGCATCAGAATTGATTTGAAAATTTCTGGAGATGCCATTGCCTATATTATGGGGGCTGGTGACGAAGTTCCGGAAAGTTTAACCCAAATGGGATACAAAGTTTCTATCTTAAAACCAGAAGAAATTACACCTCAAAAGCTAGATTCTTTCAACACTGTAATTACAGGAGTTCGTGCCTACAATACCGTAAATGCTTTGGCAAACAAACAAAATATACTATTCAATTTTGTTAAGAGCGGTAAAAATATGATTGTACAGTACAATACAAATGGTAAACTAGTTACTGATAAAATAGCGCCATATCCGTTAAAATTGTCAAACGACCGCGTGACAGAAGAAAATGCTAAAATTACATTCTTAGCGCCAAATCATCCTGTTTTAAATACTCCAAATAAAATCTCTGAAAAAGATTTTCAAGGCTGGACACAAGAGCAAGGTTTATATTATCCAAACGAATACGATCCTGCCTTCACTCCTATTATTTCATCGCATGACAAAGGAGAATCTGCAAAAGATGGAGCTTTACTTGTAGCACCGTACGGAAAAGGATACTATATTTACACCGGTTTGAGTTTCTTTAGAGAATTGCCAGAAGGTGTTTCTGGAGCATATCGATTATTATCGAATATCATTTCTCTAAAACAGCCCATTGAAGCTCCAAAACAAGATTTAAAGCAATAAAATATGGAAGCCAAAAAAACAAAAAAATGGAAAAAAAGCTACACTTATGTATTGGTAGTTAATGCGATCTACATAGCTATTTTTCTTTTAATCATGCAATTATACTCATAACCTATGCAGCTATTTGACTGGATCGTACTTATTGTCACATTATTATTTATTGTTGGATACGGCTCTTGGAAAACTCGAGGAAGTAAAAACGTAGAAGATTTCATTTTAGGAAACAATGAAACGCCTTGGTATACTGTCGGACTTTCTGTAATGGCCACACAAGCCAGCGCAATTACCTTCTTATCTACGCCAGGACAAGCGTATCACGACGGAATGGGGTTCGTTCAGTTTTATTTTGGTCTGCCAATTGCCATGATTGTCATTTGTTTGACTTTTATTCCGCTTTATCATAAAAGTAAAGTTTTTACAGCTTACGAATTTTTAGAACGAAGATTTGATGTTAAAACACGTTCACTTGCTGCTATTTTGTTTTTGGTTCAAAGAGGTTTAGGAACCGGTTTAACCATCTATGCGCCAGCCATTATTTTATCAGCTCTTTTAGGATGGAATTTAACTGTAATGAACATCATTATTGGAGTTATGGTAATAATCTATACTTTTTCTGGAGGTACAAAAGCAGTAAACGTAACCCAAAAACAGCAGATGTTTGTCATAATGTCTGGAATGTTTATCACATTTTTCTTAATTCTGCACTATCTTCCAAACGATATGACTTTCAACAGCGCACTACATATCGCAGGCGCAAATGATAAAATGAATATTGTTGATTTTTCTTTTGATCCTGAAGAAAAATATACTTTTTGGAGCGGTATTACAGGAGGTTTCTTCCTGGCTCTTGCCTATTTTGGGACAGACCAATCGCAGGTTGGACGATATTTATCGGGTAAATCAGTTCGTGAAAGTCAGATGGGATTAATCATGAATGGATTGCTGAAAGTGCCAATGCAATTCTTTATACTTTTAACGGGAGTTATGGTTTTTGTCTTTTTTCAATTCAATCCTGTGCCGTTAAATTTTAATCCGAATAATAAAATTGCTATTGAAAAATCTGCCTTTAAACAGGAATATCATGTTTTAGAAGAAAAACTGGTAAAACTTTCAGAAGACAAAAAGGTTATAAACTTATTGTATATCGATCAGCTGAATCAGGATTATGATAATCCAATTTTACGTAAAGAATTGGTTGCATTATCAAACAAAGAGAAAGATCTTCGTGATAAAGCCAAAGAAATCATTTCGAGAGCCGATAGTAATTCTGAAACGAATGATAAAGATTACGTATTCTTCCATTTCATTCTACATTATTTGCCAAAAGGACTTATCGGATTGTTATTGGCCGTTATTCTTTCGGCAGCGATGTCTTCTACAGCTTCTGGTTTGACAGCTTTGGCCTCTACAACTGCAATTGATATTTACAAACGAAATCAGAAAGAAGAAAAATCAGAGAAGCATTATTTGCATGTCACTAAGTTTTTTACTCTTTTCTGGGGAATTGTAGCGATACTTTTTGCCTGCGTTGGAACTTTGTTTGAAAATTTAATTCAGCTCGTAAATATTATTGGTTCAATTTTCTACGGAACTGTTTTAGGAATTTTTCTTGTTGGCTTTTACACCAAAAAAGTTCAGGCAAAGCCAATGTTTATTAGCGCCATTATAAGCCAACTTACCATTTTTGTCATTTATTATTTCATGATTTACCGTCAGGAAAAATTAGGCTATTTATGGCTGAATTTTATTGGAGCAATTTTGACAATTGTATTAGCGCTTTTATTGCAGTTTTTGTTTTTCAAAGGAAAAACGGATGATAATGAGTTAATTCTTGAATAAAATATGATTCTAAAGTTGTTTTTATAAATATCTTTTTTTTTCATTAGAATATAATTTCTCCCTTTATTGTAAGTAAAAAAGACTATTTTAGTAAGTTGTAAAACTGACCAAACTAATCTTAAGCTAGAGAAATGAAGATTTCAGACGATTTAGAAAAGCTATTGCCTTTTGGATATTTATTTCTAATATTAATGGGAATATTAAAGGATAGTATATTTTACTACCAATTTGGAATTAACATATTGCGGTATTCTACAATAATGGATATATTAATTAGTCCGATTGCTGAATTTACTTCAAACCCAGTGATTTTAGGAGCAATTATTTTACTTTTTTTGCTTCATTTTTATCTTCCTTCCTTCTTAGCCAAGAATAAAGATTTGCCATTTGTAAAAAAATCTTTTGAACTAAAATCTACTGATGAATTATCACCTCAAGAAACTAAAAGCTATTATAACGGTATTGCCATAAAATCGCTTATCATTTTTTTACTATCCTTTTTTTTAGGTTACGGATTCGCTGGAGGTTATTTTACTACGAAAAAGCTAAAAGAAAACAGATTGGATTACAGCTATCAGCTGGATTTTAATGAAGGAGATTCTAAGAATGTTTTTATTATTGGAAATAATAGCTTGTATTATTTCTATCTCATTAAAGGAGACAAAAAAATAAAAATTACTCCTTTGTCATCCATAAAAAACATTGCACTCGTAGAAAACAAAATGATTGATTAAAATTTTAGTTTCCCAAAAAGCTATGAAAGATCACAGAAGATACAGCAATAAAACTAAAGCAGCTTTTATTTTACTAGTCGTAATGCTTATCATTCTGCTTGGTAACTTTAATACGCTGCGAAACTCCAAAAATGTAAACGACAATATCAATGCGATTTACAAAGATCGTTTGGTTGTGGCACATTATATTTTTCAATATTCAAAAGAACTTCATTTTATAAAAGCTGAAGCCGAAAAACTCAATTTAAGCGACAATATTAAAAAAAATGAAATCATTCACACACTTGATATTATTCATGATATTGACGATTTGTATGCTAAAACCGTTTTAACAAATAAAGAAAAACAATATTTTGATGCCTTTTTGCTTTCCTGCAAAGAAATAAATAAGCAAGTTGAAAGCAAAAACTGGGATAAAATTGCCATTTCCAGCGCAGAAGCTCTAAAAACGCTTGAATCCCTTTCTCAAATTCAGATCGAAGAAGGAAAAGCTAAACTTGCAGCTGCGAATGCGATGTACAGCAGAAATAATAGTTTAGGCCAACTTCAAATTGCTTTATTGATTATTTTAGGCGGCATTACTTTTTATCTTTTGATTGTGAAGAAAATCAAGCAGAAAATTAAAATTCCTGAACCGCCTAGTATGAATTAGTTTTTGTTTCGCTTTATTTAAATTTTCTGTCTTGTTCAGAAATCTGAAGATCGTTTATACTTGCAAATCTTTTCTGCATTAAACCGTTTGCGTCAAACTCCCAGTTTTCATTTCCGTAAGCTCTAAACCAATTTCCATCAATATCCTGGTATTCATATTCAAAACGTACAGCAATTCTGTTTTTGGTATGAGCCCAATATTCCTTTTTCAATTTGTAGTTTCTTTCTTTTTTCCATTTTTCAGTCAAAAAAAGAATGATTTCATCACGACCATTTACAAATTTGTCCCTGTTTCTCCATTCGCTGTCTATCGTGTAGGCTTTTGAAACTCTCTCGGGATCTTGACTATTCCATGCGTCTTCTGCCAATTGGATTTTTTCCAATGCCGTTTCTAAAGAGAACGGAGGCAGCGGTAATTTCTGTTCCATTATTTTAAAATTAAAGTTTGAATTATCTTTTTTGATTGTTCGATTAACTGATTTGATTTAAACAACTGACTTTCGATTATACAGCTTTCAAATAATAAATAGATGTGATCTGCTAGCAAATCATCTTTTAAAATATCTTTAAAATAAACTCGCAAATCACTTTTATGACTTTGAATAACGTTGAGTATCTTAACATTATCAGACGGGATTTCTGAAAGTATATTCAGAAAACTGCATCCTCTAAAATTTTCATTTTTATTAATGTAAATCAAAAAATCAAATGATGCAATAACCTTCAAGTTAGAATCTTGAGCATTTGAAGTAAATTTCAATAATTCGTTAAACCAAAAAGAATGGCGCTGCTCTAGAAAAGCAACACACAAATCTTCTTTAGATTTAAAGTGCTGATAAAAACTGGCTTTAGCCACTTTTGCCTCTTCAATAATTTGATTTATTCCTGTAGCATTATAACCTTGCCTATGAAATAAAGTAAAAGTCTTTTCTAAAATTCGTTCTTTAGGCTGCATCTTAAAATGTATTATTTCTATATATATCGCTCTGAACTAAAGCTAAACAGTTACAAATGTAATAAAAATTCAAACAAACAGACAAGTCTGTCTATATTTATTGTGAAAAAAAAATTCCAAAACCCGAAAGCTTTGGAATTTGTAATTTTTATAATTGGAATTTAATAATTCGGAAGAATTATTATCTGCTCCACTCAGCGATACTATCTTTGTTCAATTTAACGTAATCTGCATTGTTTGCAGCTTCAGCAGATGCCAAAGAAGCTTTTGCCGTTTCGATTGCACCTTTTTTGTCACCTTGTTTTGCTTGGATCAATGATTTTAATCTTGAAACATAATAAGGTTTATCTGAACTCATATCAAGCGCTTTGTCTACATAAGTTCTTGCTGTTTCAATATTTCCGTTTGATTGGAATAAATATTGAGATGCTGCAAAATAATCATTCCAAGTTGGACCAGACAAAGTCTTATCGATACTTGCAGTAGCAATTTTAGCAGTTGGAACTTCAAATTTTAAAGCTACATGAGAGTTTTCCCAAGAAATATCTAAATATCCAAAATTTGGATCTAAACCATTAATTCCGATTGTAAATGTTTCAACAGGAGTTGGCAATGCATCTTCTTTTACCGTAGTTTTCAAAGCAACATACGCATCGCTCCAATTTTCTGGCAATCCCCAGTTGTCTGTAGAAAGATAAAAAATGATATCCCAGCTTTCAATTCTAGGAATGGTATAGATGGCATATTTTCCTTTCTTTAGCGTTTTCCCGTCAATTACAACATCATCGCTAAAGTTTATGATTGTATTTTCATTTGCTCCTGTTCTCCATAGTTTCCCAAACGGAACTAAATTTCCGAACACAGCTCTTCCTCTTGCTCCTGGTCTTGAATACGTAACTTCAACATCAGTTAAACCAACAGTTTGTTTAATATATCCTTTTGGACTTGCTTGCGGCGTTTTTACTTGTGCTTCTGATGCTAATGGAGCGATAATCAGGGCTAAAGCAATAAGTAGTTTCTTCATTATTTTAAGTTTTTATTTTATTCAAATTTACAAATTCAATCAGCTAAGAAATGTTAAATTTTATATAATTCAAGCTTTAAGCTGTGATATTTTTTCAGCATTTAATTCGTTAAAATGATTTATAACCAAGTCTGCTTCAGATAAATCCTGCAAATGCGAATGTTCGCTTTTATAGCCCACACAATAAATACCTGCACCTTTTGCAGCTTTCACTCCGTTTGTACTATCTTCAATAATGATGCATTCTTCTTTTGGCGCAATCGACAATGAAGCTGCGTGAATAAAGATCGCTGGATTTGGTTTTGATTGAGGAAAATCTTCACCACTCACAATATGCGTAAAATACTGATGAAGATTAAATCTTGTAAAAACGCGATCGATAGTAACTTTTGAAGCCGAAGAAGCTAAAATCAATTGTATTTCGTTGTGGTACAAATCTTTAATCAAATCTTCGACACCATCCAAAAGATGTAAATCTTCCTTAGTATCAAAAGCATCATTAAAAATAGTTCTTTTTCTCTGAATCAAATCTTCTACTTCTTGTTCTACAGTCGGAAAATAACTTTTTAGAGTCTGAAATGTATTTCTAGTCGAAAATCCTGTAAATGTGGTGTACATTTCTTCAGGAACTTCGATATTCAATTCTGAAAATTGCAAATAATAGGCATAACGATGAACGGGTTCTGTGTCAACAATTACACCATCCATATCAAAAATTACTGTTTTAATCATTTTTTTTTAAGTTTCTGAGATTCTGAGATTCTGAGATGCTAAGATTCTAAGGTTTCTCTTTTGTGTGTTAACTTTGCCAAAGTTTTAAACTTTGACAAAGTTTGCTTTGAGTTTTATTTATAAGGTCTAAAAATTAAGATTCATTTTCACAGCTACAAAAAACTTAGCAACTTAGAATCTTAGCATCTTATTTGCTCAACAAATGTCTAATCACCGTTTCTGCAGCGTGCAAGCCAAATAATCCTGGCATATAACTATTTGTTCCGTAAAATGATTTTTTGAAGTTTTTGCCGTCTGTCAATTTTAAGCTTTTTTCGTCTTGAATTTCAGAAGAGAAAACTACTTTCAATTTATTGATTTTTGCTTCTTTTAAACGCTTGCGAATTGTTTTTGAAAAGTAGCAATTAATCGTTTTTGAAATATCACTCACTTTTACTTTTGAAGCCAGCATTTTTCCGCCAGCCCCCATACTGCTGATAATTTTTACTCTTTTGCGTTTTGCAGCAATTATCAGATTTAATTTTGGAGTAATACTGTCGATGCAGTCCAAAACATAATCAAATTCTGGAGAAACAATTTCAAAAGCACGTTCTGGAGAAAGAAATTCCTGAACACGAGTTAGATTTAATTCTGGATTAATATCCATCAAACGATCACCCACAATCTTAATTTTTGGCTGACCAACTGTTGAATGTAAAGCTGGTAATTGACGGTTAATATTCGTGATATCTACAACGTCTCCGTCCACAATTGTCATGTTACCTACTCCTGCTCTTGCTAAAAATTCAGCTGCAAACGATCCAACTCCTCCTAGTCCTACAACTAAAACATTAGATTTTTGTAAATTTTCTAATCCTTCTTTAGTAAACAAAAGCTCAGCTCTTTCTGTCCATTCTGCCATATATTCTTTTTTGTTGTTTTTATTCTTTTTGTTTCAAGTTTAATGTTTCAAGTTTTTTACTGTTGTCACCCTGAGCGGAGTCGAAGGGCGTTCCAATTGGAATGAGGCTTCGACTCCGCTCAGCCTGACATTTCACATTTGATTATTCAAATACATTTCTATAATTACTTGAAATAATACCTTCTAATTCTTTTAATTTTAATCCTTTATATTCACAAGCTATTTCGTAAACTTGCTTAATTGATTCTTCAATAGTATCTGTTTCTAAGAAAAAACGATCGTTGGGAACATTTTGAAAAACCGATTTCAAATCTGGATTTTTCAATAAATATTTCCCAAATGAAAGATAAAATCCTGCGGCGATTAACTGTTCTGCCAACTGATTATTTTTTGAAAAACCATGAATAATCATTGGAACACTTATCTTCATTTTTTTCTTGATTGCCATTACTTCTTGAAAAGCGGCAACGCAATGAATTACTACAGGTTTTTTAAATTTTTGAGCTAATTCCAATTGCTTTTCAAAAACTGAAACCTGTAAATCAAACGGTACTTCAATTCTTTTATCCAAACCGCATTCGCCTATTGCCAGACAATTTTGGGTTGGCAGTTTTTCTTCAATAATCTTCAAATCTTCATCAAGCCTATTTTCGTCAATATACCACGGATGAATTCCTATCGAATAAAATGGAATTGACTCATCAAAATCTTTTGGATATTGATTAACCAATTCTAAAACATCTGATTGATTGGTAAATTGATGCGTATGAAGATTAAAATATTCCATTAATGAAAAGTCTTTACACCCGCTTTGATTTCAATTTTTAAATCATTTTCCTGTGGCACAAGCGGACAAGAATACTTGTAGTTATAAGCGCAATACGGATTATAAGCTTGATTGAAATCGATTGCTATTGTATTTCCTTTCGGAATTTCTAAATCAATATAACGTCCTCCGATGTAACTTTCTTTGCCCGTTGTTAAATCTGAAAAAGGCAAGAACAAGTGATTTTTATATTGTTCCTGTACAATAAGATCTAAACTTTGGTAAACTGCAAGCTGAAAAGGTTTTCCATTTATTTTAAAATGTAAAGTTCCGTACTTAGTATATTTTGGAGTACGCGTTCCAGAAGTTTTCATTTCAAAAACTTTTCCGCCTTTGGCTTTTACCAAAGTTGCGTTCACAAAATAAGTTTCAGAAATAGGAAAAAAATCTAAGCTTTTAAAAGTTTTTAGATCTTCAGCCATCAATGGACTTGTCTTAGGATCAGCATATTCAGAGTTGATTTTCTTTTGAAACTTCTGAACATCAGTTTTACTAAACTTTTTTTGTGCAAAGCCAAAATTAAAAACCAACAATAAAGCTAGGGCGTTTATAGTTTTCATCTTAGAAATTTTCTGCAAAAATAGTTCAAAAGTAACAAAACAACAACCACTTAACGAGACAAAGTTTGCTAACTTTGTGACGATAATCTATCACACAAAATGCTTAAAACAGCCCTAACCCACTACATCAATAACTTTCGAGGTTTTACCAGAGAAGTTTGGATTCTTGCCATCATTACTTTTATCAACCGCGCTGGGACAATGGTTCTTCCTTTTTTATCAAAATATTTAAAAGAAGATCTTCATTTCACCTACAATCAAGTCGGATGGATTATGGTCGCATTTGGTTTTGGGTCAATGCTTGGCTCTTGGTTGGGAGGTAAACTATCAGATAAAATCGGATTCTATAAAATAATGATTTTTAGTTTATTTACGAGTGGAGTTTCCCTTTTCTTTGTACAATATATTACTACTTTCTGGGCGCTTTGTGTTGCAATGTTTATCCTTATGACCATTGCAGATATGTTTCGTCCTGCTATGTTTGTGTCTTTAGGAGCCTATGCTAAACCAGAAAACAGAACCCGTGCATTGACATTGGTTCGTCTTGCCGTAAATTTAGGCTTTGCTGCTGGTCCAGCACTTGGAGGTTTAATTATCATGGGAATGGGATATTCAGGTTTGTTTTGGGTTGACGGAGCTTCATGTATCATTTCGATCTCCATTTTTGCTTTATTGGTAAAAGAAAAGAAAAAAGCCACTCATGACGATAAAACAGAAAGTGCATCTGATGTAAAATCGGTTTTTCATGATAAGATTTTTTGGGTTTTCTTATTCGTAAGTTTTATCACGGCTATGATTTTCTTTCAGCTTTTTACAACTCTACCTTTATATCATAATGAAAAGTTTGGTTTAAGCGAATTCCAAACTGGCCTTTTAATGACTCTAAATGGACTTTTAATATTTTCTCTCGAAATGCCAACTGTTGGGTTTTTAGAACGAAAAGCTTTTCCTAAAATTAGAATTATAATTGTGGGCTCTTTTGTAATGGCTTCAAGCTTCTTTTTGCTTCTTATTAATTTCTGGGCAGGAATATTGGTTGTAAGTATGGTTTGTATTTCTATTGGTGAAGTCCTTACTTTTCCTTTTTCCAACGCATTTGCATTGAGCCGTGCGCCACGCGGACAAGAAGGACGCTATATGGCACTTTATACCATGAGTTTTAGTCTTGCTCATATTATTAGTTCTAAACTCGGCTTTGAAATCATTACCCGATTTAGTTACCAAACCAACTGGCTTTTTATGGCTTGCATTGGAGTTGTTGCAACGGGATGCTGCATCTGGATAAAAAATGCTTTGATCAACCAAAAAGCTTCATAAACAACTTTTAACTTTTTAAAACCTTATAATTCAATTTATTACCATTAAATTTGAATAGCTTTTCTGCGTCCAAAACCGAAATCAAACTTAATTTTTAGTTAAATAACTATTTTTATAGTTGTGTAACTAAAAAAATAGTTGTAGGTTTGAATTAAAATTAGAGAAGATGCAGAAGTTAACAAACAAAGAAGAAGAAATTATGATGATTTTATGGAAGCTGAAAAAAGCTTTTGTAAAAGAAATTCAAGCTGAAATCACAGAAGATCAGCCACATTACAACACATTATCTACTATTGTGCGTAATCTGGAAGAAAAGGGATATGTTGGCCACAATGCTTTTGGAAACACACATCAGTACTTTCCAATTGTGCCGATTGAAGATTACAGAAAAGGATTTATGAAAACCGCAATCGATAATTACTTTAATAGTTCTTATAAAAGCATGGTTTCCTTTTTTGCTAAAGAAGAAAAAATTTCGGCAGACGAATTGCGTGAAATTTTATCGATGATCGAAAATAAAAAAGAAGATAAATAATTCAGATTATGGAAGCACTTTTCATCTACATTATCAAATCAAGTGGTTTAATGCTTTTGTTTTATTGCGCTTATTTTTTCTTATTGCGCAAAGAAACGTTCTTTAACAGCAACAGATGGTTTCTTTTGTCAGGTTTAATGACCTCTATAATTTTACCGCTATTGATTTACACAAAGGTGATATGGATTAATGCTTCTCCAAACTTTAACTCAAACATTCAAACTGTAGTTTTAAATACTTCTCAAGAAAAATCAATAGATCTTAATTGGAATTATATTGTTTTTGGCCTTTACGCCATTGGACTTTTGATCTTTCTTATAAGACTGGGAATCGACTTTTACAGTTTAAATTCGATTATTAAAGGAAAAAAAGTCAAACAGCAAGCAGATTTCAAATTTATAGATATAAACGAAAACATTGCTCCTTTCTCCTATTTTGAATATATCGTGTACAACTCATCACTTTACACGCCTTCAGAATTAGAGAGCATTCTTGAACATGAAAAAGTACACAGCGATCAAAATCACACGTTAGATGTGCTAGTTTCAAGAATATTCAGCATTATTTTCTGGTTCAATCCGATTGTTTGGCTTTATAAAAAAGCCATAATGCAAAATCTTGAGTTTATCGCCGATAGCGAAGCGGCAAAAAAAATTCAAGATAAAAAAGCATATCAGTACACTCTTTTAAAAATAACAACACACGAAAATTGTGTTGCAATCACCAATCATTTTTATCAATCATTAATCAAAAAACGAATCGTCATGTTAAACAAAAATCAATCGAAAAGAAGGAATTACTGGAAGTATTATGCTGTAATTCCTGCTCTTGTTGCATTTGTATTATTATTTCAGATTGAAGTAGTTGCAAAAGAAAGACAACCAAACGCAAAAGTAGTTTCAACAGAAATTGAGTCTGTAGATGTGTACAAAATCTTGAAAAATTCAACAGATGCAGAACTAAAAGAGATAAAAGAAAAGTTAAAGAAACTGCACAACATCAACTTTGAAGTTTCTCAAATCAAAAGAAACTCAGAAAACGAGTTAACTTCAATTAAAGTTGACATAATTAATGGAAGTGACAAATCTCAATCTATACAAACAGGAGGAGATAAAACCATTAAAGATTTTGGGATAATTGTCATAACAGACAAAAATGGAAAGAAAAAAGCTGGCATTCAAACTTCTGATGAGAAAATCACTGTCAGCAAAAAAGTTTCTATGGACGGCAAAACTAATAAAAATTCGGAAAGAAAAACCATAACTACTAATACAGAAAGCAATGTTAACACTAATTCTATTACTAGTACAAAAACTAACAGTGATACTAATACAAATATTAGCACTACTGTAATAATAAACAAAGACAACAATACTAAAGTTATTACGACTGGCACAAGTACAGCGGTCGCTGTTTCTAATGGCGCAAAAACTAATGTAAAAATAAACTCTTCACTTGTAATTGTAAACGGAGAAGAAATGCCTGCTGGTTTTGATGTAAAAAGTATTCCAAATGACAATATCGAATCTGTAAGTATTTTTACAGAAGCTAATGCAACTGAAAAATACGGAAGCAAAGCCGCAAATGGAGTAATTGAAATTGAAACTAAAAACTAAATCGTTTTATATTTTTTTAAATAGAAAAAAATGCAAAAACTAACCAACAAAGAAGAAGAAATCATGCATATTTTATGGAAGCTGAAAAAGGCTTTTGTAAAAGAAATCCAAGCAGAGATTTTAGAAGATCAGCCACATTACAATACTTTGTCTACCATTGTTCGTAATCTGGAAGAGAAAGGTTATGTCGCGCACAATGCTTTTGGAAATACGCATCAGTATTATCCGGCTGTAAGCATTGAAGATTATAGAAAAGGCTTTATGAGCACCGCTATTGACAATTATTTCAATAGTTCTTATAAAAGTATGGTTTCATTTTTTGCCAAAGAAGAAAAAATTTCGGCAGATGAACTACGTGAAATCTTAGATATGATCGAAAATCCAAAAGAAGGTAAATAATCAAAATAGTATGGAAGCACTTTTCATTTTTATCCTAAAATCAAGCGGGTTACTAGCAATGTTTTATTTTGCTTACATTTTTTTACTTCGCAAAGAGACTTTTTTCAACAGCAGCCGCTGGTTTTTAATTGCTGGTTTAATTACTTCTGTTGTACTGCCTTTTGTAGTTTACACCAAAGTGGTTTTGGTTGAAGCACCGCCCGCGATTGCTCCTGCTCCAATTATTACAACTACGGAAAATGCTGTAAAAAACATTCTCGTTTCAAATCAAGATGCCATTGTTTACACACCTCAGTACAAACCAACAAAGGTTACAGTTGTTGAGGAGAAAAATTTTGAAATCAATTGGAGTTTAGTTCTAGCTGTAGTTTACGGAATTGGTTTCTTGGCCTTTATGATCAAATTTGCTCTAGATTTTTACAGCTTAAACTCTGTTTTAAAAGGAAAGAAAATTGAACAGCAAAGTGATTTTAAATTCATTGATGTGGATGAAAACATTGCTCCCTTCTCCTATTTCGATTACATTGTATATAACTCATCACTATATACAGCTACAGAATTAGAGAATATTCTAGAACATGAAAAAGTGCACAGCGATCAAAAACACACTGTAGATGTTTTGATTTCTAGGGTTTTCTGCATCCTCTTTTGGTTTAATCCAATTGTTTGGCTTTACAAAAAAGCAATTTTGCAAAATCTTGAATTTATCGCTGATAGTGAAGCTTCTAAAAAAATTGCAGACAAAAAAGCCTATCAATACACACTTTTAAAAATCACAACGCATGAAACTTGCGTTGCAATCACCAATCATTTTTATCAATCATTAATCAAAAAACGAATTGTCATGTTAAACAAAAATCAATCAAAGAAAAGAAACTACTGGAAATATTCGGCAGTAATTCCTGCTCTTGGTGCATTTGTTCTTTTATTTCAAATAAGAACTATTGCACAAGAAAAGAAACAAAATGAAACTGCTGTTCAAAGAGATACCATCAAAGATTCTGATGAAACAATCAAAATAACAAAAAATACAACTGACAAGGAATTAAACGAACTTCCTGGAAAGTTAAAAGCAAATCATAATCTTGACGTTGAGATTTCAGATGTAAAAAGAAATACTAAAGAAGAGTTGACTGCGATTCAGATCAAAGTAAAATCGGACTCTGGCAAAAAACAAACCATCAAAATTGAGGGAGACGAAGCAATAAAAGATTGCGAACTGGCCATTGGAACAGATGAAAATGGAGCAAAATCGATTAACATTAACACAGACAAAAACTTTAAAGTCCCTGTAATAATTAGAAACGAAAGAGTTATTGTTCGTAATGGAGATATCGCTCCTCCAACACCGCCAACGCCACCAGCATTTCCTTCAGGACCACTGCCTCCTGCTCCTGCAGTTGATATGTCAAAAATGCCTAAACCTCCAGTTGCTCCTAAAAACCCAAAAGATAAAGTGGCTATGGCTAAATTTGAAAAAGACATGGAAGCTTTTGAAAAACAAATGGAAGCATGGGAACCTCAGATGGATGCGTATGAGAAACAAATTGAAACTATTATGTCTCAAAGAGAAGCTATTTATGAGAAAGAAATGGCTAAATATGAGCTTGCAATGGAAAAATTCAATACGCAAATGGAAAAGTTCAGCTATGACTTTAAGTTTAACTTTGGAGATGATTCTAAAGACTATGAAAACAGTATGAAGCAATACGAACAAGATATGAAACAGTATGAGCTTGATATGAAACAGCATGCTAAAGACATGAAGCAACATGCTAAAGATATGAAACAGCATGAAAAGGATATGAAGCAACATGAAAAAGACATGAAGGAAATGGAAAAACAAAACAAAAAAGCATAGTCATGTCAATTGTAAAAAGAAAAACCAGTGCTTAGACACTGGTTTTTCTTTTTAAACATTAATTAAAACCTAAAAACACACAAATGAAAAAATATATTTCAATTTTATTTCTGTGCATTAGTTTTTCAATTGGGGCTCAGAAAAATGCAACAGAAAAAGATATTTTTATTGCAATGGACAAAACAGCGTCTATTCTTTCAGAAAAATCAAAAGGAAACTCAATTTCGATTGGTGTTGTAAAAAAGGGAAAAACGTATACCAGACATTACGGAGAAATTGATAAAGGAAAGGAAAACATTGCCAACAACAATACTGTTTTTGAAGTTGCGTCTATAACCAAACTTTTTACAGGATTACTTACTGCACAAGCAGTTTTAGAAGGAAAATTAAATCTGGATGAGGATATCAGAAAATATATTACAGGCTCTTATCCGAATTTAGAATACAACGGAACACCTATAGCAATTAAGGATTTAGTTTCGTTTAGAACAGGATTCAATAAAGATCTTCCTGATAATTCTGAATTACGAAAAAATCGAAATGATAGCAGTTATCTCGCTTTCAAAAAAATGGATGAAGATTATATTCGTGAAAAATTCTTTGAAGATCTTAGAACCATAAAATTAGACACTTTACCTGGAACTAAATTTAAATATAGCAACGGAAGCCTTAATTTGACAGCGCATATTCTAGAAAATGTTTATCAGAAAAGTTATGAAACGCTTTTGAAAGAGAACATTTTTTCAAAATTAGATATGAAATCAAGCGGTATCAATTTGAATTCAAATATAATTGCAAACGGATACAATCAGAAAGGAGTTTTGATGCCAAACATTTCAGATAATCTTTGGGGAGCTGCAGGAATGCTAAAATCTACTTTAGGTGATTTAACCAAATTTATTGCTTATGAGTTAAATACAAAGAATAAAATTGTACAAGAATCGCAGCGAAATCTTTTAAACAGCCCAACAATATGGAATGGTTATTTTTGGGATTATATTCAAGTAGATGAAAACGGAAAAAACTGCTGGAAACATGGCGGCGCATTTGGAACTCAAAACATGCTGGTTATTTATCCCGAACGCCAATTAGGCATTTCTATTATTGTAAATATTAGTGACGAAAATACCGCAAATGCATTAGGAGAAGCTATTATTAGACTTTCAAATGAGTTATTGAGTGAGAATAAAAAACAAACCGGTATCTATGGCTACAAAATCGTTAATGACAATATCGTATTTGTGTACGAACATGATAAAAACCTAGACCCTAATCTAGTAAAAAGTGTTTCAATTGCAGGTTCGTTTGACAAATGGAATCCAAATGACAGCAATTTTCAAATGATTCAGAAAAACAAAAATACCTTTGAATTGTCAATTCCTAAATCACAACTTGGAAAAGACAAAACACATCTTTTTAAATTTGTCATCAACAAAACTGGCTGGATGGAAGCTCCAAAAAATGCTATAAATCGTGAAACAGATGGACATGAGAACCTGATTCTCAAAATTTAAATACTTTTTTCATTTTATCGCCAAAAGACTTTGCTTCAAACACAAAGTCTTTTTTTTATATCTTTGACGAAACAAATCTACTATGTATAAATTATTAGCCAAACTAAATAAACTACTTTTGCCAAGCTTTACCAAACAAGGTCTAGATATTTCTAAAGCAAAGAAATGGCAAATGGCAATTATTGGTTACCGCGCCTATGTTACCAAAAAAGCATTAGGCAATTAATTTAGAATACATTTTATATACCCGACAGAAATAAACCTTTATTTTCTGTCACCCTTTTTATGAAAAACAGAGAAATAAGTCTCCCTCCTGTTCCAGCAGTATTATTAGCGATTATTAGTGTGCAATGTGGCGCCGCAATTGCAAAAACACTTTTTCCTACAATTGGCGCAGCTGGTACGGCATCTATACGCATTGGCGTTTCGGCATTAATTTTATTATTGGCATACAGACCAAATCTAAAAGCAATAACTCCGCAACAGTGGAAAATTGTAATTCCGTATGGTTTGTCACTAGGCGCGATGAATTTAATTTTTTACATCGCGATAGAAAGAATTCCAATTGGTTTAGCGGTAACTTTAGAATTCGTTGGACCTCTATTACTTGCAATTGCTGGTTCAAAACGTTTGGTAGATTATTGTTGGGTATTGCTTGCTGCAATTGGTATTTTATTAATTGCACCTTGGACAAATGATCGTTTAGATCCAATCGGAATTATATGCGCTCTTTTGGCAGGAGCATTTTGGAGCGCTTATATTGTTTTAGGAGGCAAAGTATCAAGAATAATGAATGACGGTTACGCGGTGACAACAGGAATGTTATTTGCCGCTCTTTTGGTTCTGCCATTTGGATTTCTAGACAGCGGATTAAGCAATCTTACGCCAAAATTATTCGGAATGGGCGTTGCTCTTGCTTTATTATCGAGTGCAATTCCGTTTACCTTAGAAATGAAAGCTTTAGGAAAACTTCCTCCTCGTACTTTTAGCATTTTAATGAGTTTAGAACCGGCAGCCGCTTCCATCTGTGCTTTTATTTTTCTTAACGAAAGTTTGAATCTTTATGAAATTCTAGCCGTAATTTGTGTTGTAATCGCTTCAGCAGGAAGTACTTTGACTGCTAAAAAATAATTTGAAAATGTCCTAAATTCAAAATTCCAAATCCCAATATGCTTGGAATTTGGAATTTTTAAGTTGGAATTTGAACCTATTATTTTTTAGGAAGCAGTACTGCATCAACAACATGAATTACTCCATTTGATTGATTTACATCTGCGATAGTAACTTTTGCTTTATTACCATTTTCATCCGTAATGTATAAGTCTTTTCCTTTCATCCAAGCTGTTAGGGTTCCGCCATTTACCGCTTTTATAGTTGCTTTTCCTTTACCTTCTTTTATTGCTTTTGCAATATCAGAAGCATTCCATTTTCCAGCAGCAACATGATAAGTCAAAATGTTTTGAAGTTGCTTTTTATTCTCTGGTTTTAACAATGTTTCTACGGTTCCTTTTGGCAATTTATCAAAGGCTTCATTTGTTGGAGCAAAAACGGTAAAAGGGCCTTTTCCTTTTAAAGTCTCAACTAAATCGGCGGCTTTAACAGCTGCAACCAATGTTGTATGATCTTTTGAATTTACAGCGTTTTCAATAATATTTTTGTTTGGATACATAGCTGCACCACCAACCATTACTGATTTTTGTGCATTTGATGTAAATGCAAATCCTAAAGCTAAAACTGCAAGGGCTAAAAATTTTCTAGTTTTCATATTTAAATGATTTTAAGTTATAAGCTCATTTACGCAGATAAAATTGTTTTGGTTTTAATTTGAAAATTATTTTAAGTCAAAAAAATCTGATTTTCTCCTAAGCCTCCCGTAAAACAAGACATTAAAGTATTCTAAAATTTTTTCTAAAAAATATAAAAACTCCTAATTTTTGTATCGATTTTATTATTAAATTTAAAAACAAAACTTACTAATCATGAAAAATTTTTCTCAAAAAATCAGAAGCAGAAAGTTAAGTTCAAGAGTAGATTTAACCGCAATGGTCAGTGTTTGTTTTTTACTGATTGTATTTTTTATGGCTGCTAAGAAATTATTAAAGCCTGAAACAATGAATCTTTCTTTCCCAGAAAACTATGTCTATTTAGAAAATATTGGATGTGTCAAAACTGATCGATTATATACAATATTGTTAGATAAAAATGGTAAAATAATAACTTATTCAGGTCAGCTAGAGTTTCCAATCGACAAACCAAAAGAGTTTAATTTTGAAAAAAATGAGATTAGACAAGAAATCTTCCGTAAAAAGGAAGAAGTTCATAACTATATGACCTCCGAAGGAAAACCAAAGAGTGAAGTAATTGTTATTATAAAACCTAGTAAAAATTCAAACTATGGAAGCTTAGTAAATATCGTAGATGAAATGAAAATTGCCAATATTGAAAACTATTCAATAGTAAATGATTTTACTCAAGAAGAATCAAAATTATTGGCCTCACACTAATTCAATTGTGTCACAATTCTAAATCAAAAAGCCTATGAAAAATCTACCTCAAAAAGTCAGAAGCAGAAAGTTAAATTCAAGAGTGGATTTGACGGCCATGGTTAGTGTTTCATTTTTGTTGATTATCTTTTTTATGGTTGTTGGGGAATTATCGAAATCAAAAGCAATGGATCTTGCTTTACCTGAAAAAGATCTATGCAGATGGAGTCATGCATGTATCAAAGCTGATAGGGTCTATACCATATTATTAGACGAAAACGATAAAATAATAACTTATTCTGGAATATTAGAATTTCCCAAGGAAACGCCAAAGGAATTTAAATCTGGGAAAAATGAAATTAACCAAGAAGTATTCCGTAAAAAGAAAGAAGTTCATGATTATATGATTTCAGTAGGAAAACCAATGAATGGTGTAATTGTAATAATAAAGCCAAGTAAAAAATCAAACTACGGTAATTTAGTAAACATACTCGATCTGATGAAGGTTGCCAATATTGAAACCTATTCAATAGTGGATGAATTTAGTGCAGAAGAATCAAAATTGTTAGCTTCAAACTAATTCAATAAATATCGTTTCCAAAAAGGTTCTCAACTCCCTCTCGACAATATAGAAATATAACTTGAATCAAGACGTTACAAACAGAAAGCCCACATATTTGTGGGCTTTCTGTTTAATTCTTGATAAATTTCATATTGGAACTTCCTTTATCTGATTTTACTCTTATAAAGTAATTACCCGTTCTAAGTTTAGAAATATCAATATTTGAAGTTGCTTTTGCGTTTGGAACAGCGATTAGTAATTGACCTAAAACATCATAAATTTCAAATGACTCTATATCTATATTGTCAGTTTTTGAAATATTTAAAATTTGACTACTTGGATTTGGATGCAAAACAAAGTATTTAGAAAAATCAAAATCTTTAGTTGTCAAAGTAGTTTTAAAAGTTGAAGTTGCCTTATTAGTTAAAATCGGAAAATTATAATCAAAATAAATATTCGCATCATTAGTAAATGAATCTCCTACTGTCAATGTAGGTTTTGTCTTTATTTTAAAAGCAATATACCCATCATTACTAGCGTTATCAAAAGGCAAATTAATATTTTCAAATATAAACTCTACTTTATTTCCATCTGAAATTTTAGTCACAAAAGCATGACTAGAACTTGTTGGAATCAAAGTTGAAATATCAAACTTACTCAAATCAATAATATCCTTCACTACAATATTTTGCGCTGGATATGTGCCTGTGTTTTCAAAGCGAATCATATAATGAACATAATCTCCTATTAGGTCTGGAGTGACAATGGAACCCTCCAAGCAAGTCTTATCGTTTGGATCATAAGAACCTACAACTGTTTGATTCAAAGTAAAATTGTTATCCAAAGGAGTTTTATCATTATTCTGCGAAGTAATAGCTACTGTATATTTTAGCACATCGCCATTATTAACTGCCGGTGTGTCTGTTGGCCTATTAACTTTGAGGGTTAAAATAATTTCTTTAGTTGCAAATGGAGTCAAATCGGTAAAATTCCAAGATAATTTATTATATGTTTTGCTCTCTGCTAATGGATTGGAAGCTATTAAATCCAAAATATCATTATTAAAAGTAAAATTAACAACACCTGCTTGAGTAATATTTCCTTTATTTCTATATACTATTTTATATTTTGAATCAAAACCTGGACGTGCAACATCTATAGGAATTAAAACCACTTCTAAATCAGGTTGATTCCCATTTGAAGAAATACAAAAATCTTGTATAAAAGGGCTACTTTGAGCAGGAAAAGTAACATTTACAAAAGAAGGAGAAACAACAAAATATTCAGGATTCTCAATATTAGGTGTAATAGTTAGTGTTCCTTCTTGTACAGCTATAGAATAAGAGCCATCTTTGGTCGAATAAAAATCACCAATATTGCTTCCGTTCGCAACAGTATATTTAATATTTGAAAATAATGAATTATTTGCTGTACATCCTTTATTATCAACATTATATTTATTAATCCCTTTAATAATATAATGTTCTTTACCCGAAACAAAACTACAATAAGTATTGATCTCACAATTATCGATTCCACTCTGGGTCAATACCTGTTTATAATACTCAATGTTTTCATCATCTACACATAAATACTTAAGTTTTGGGGCGTTTAAGAAATAATTTTTATATGTTCTCCCATTCTTTAACAATAAGTAAAGTAATGAATTACTTCCTGTTAGACTTACATCAAGTAGTTTTTTCAATGGTGATAAATCTAAAAACTCAACTTTAGTCTGTGAAGCTGTAAGAATCTCTAAATTCAAGTTATTTTTTAAATCTAAAGCTGTTAAAGAAGTATTAGAACAATTTAATGTCTCTAAATTTTCTAATGCTGAAATATTAAGTGTAGTTAATAAGGTGTTGAAATTACAAGTTACATTTTTTAAATTTGGGCATTTTTCTAAATTTAAACTTACTAGTTTATTGTTGCTACAATTTAATTGTTTTAATGAACTTAGGTCTGAAAGACTTAATGATGTTAAAGCACAATCATATACAGTTAACTTCCCTAAAGCTGGAAGGTTTTCAAAGTTTGCTAGTTTTAGAAGAGAATTTTGATGCAATTCAAGATTTTCTAATTTTGGCATGTCTTTGATTGATAGACTAGCAAATTTATTTTTATAAGCAATTACATTAACTAGATTTTTACAAGCCGATAAATCTAATTCAGTTAATGAATTAAAAGAACAATATAAATTTTCTAAGCTACTTAATTCACTCAAATTTAAGTTTGTTAGCAAGTTACTGCCAATATCTAAGGTTTTAAGTTTTTTTAAACCTGATAAATTTATAGATGTAAGAACTGTACTGTTACAGATTAGAGTTTCTAAATTTGGAAACTGAGAAAGCCCAACATTTCCATCAGTTGCCGTCAAAAAAGGCTTCATTAAACCTGTACCTGATGCGTTAAGTTTCTTTAAATTTAGTCCTTCAAGATTAATTCCAACAGGAAAATCAGTGTTATAACTACAATCTAAATCTTCTAAATAAATTAATGTCCTTAAATCCGCCCCTGAAACTCTATTGGAACTATAATTTAAAGATCTAAGATTTGTAAAATATTCAATACCATATATATTATAAAATTGTGGATCAGTATTATTACCACTAGCATCCAGATAATAAACTTCTAATGCTTCAGAAATTTCAATTTCTTTATTTCCGTTACTATCAATTTTAATATTATTACCGTTTTTATCCTTGGCATAACCATTTTGTGTATCAGCAGCTAATAAACGGTTTTTAAAAGCAGGGCTTCCAAAAGTAATACTTTGAGCACTTATATTATTGTACAAGAATAAAACAAGGAATAAAAAGTAGAGTTTTTTCATATCAAGAAATTTTAAAACAAAAATAACTTTTTACTACAATAACACAATTTTTATTATTAAATTTTCAAACAAAACAAAAAAAAAGAAAACAAAAAAAGTCCCGCATTTCTGCGGGACTTTCTATTTAGATGAAACTAAGAATTATTTTTTCTCAGTTTTTTCCATTTTAGCTTTTAAAGCAGCTAATACATCATTGTTATCACCTAAAGTAGCAGCTGGTGCGTTTGTAGATGCAGATGCAGTAGTTTCAGCAGCAGCTTTCACGTTTTTCTCTTCTTCTTCTCTGAAGATAGCAGTGTGAGAAGCAACTACTCTTTTGAATTCTTTGTTGAACTCGATTACTTTGAAATCAGCAGTATCACCTTTTTTCAATTTCTTTCCGTCTTCTTTTTCAAGGTGACGAGTAGGAATGAAAGCAACGATATCATCTCCGAATTCTACAGTAGCTCCTTTGTCAACGATTTCAGAAATCTCACCGTTGTGGATAGTTCCTACAGCGAAAGAATCTTCGTATTGATCCCAAGGATTAGCAGTAGTTTGTTTGTGACCTAAAGATAATTTACGTCCTTCAACATCTAATTCTAATACTACAACATCAAGTTTTTCACCAACGTTTACAAACTCAGATGGGTGTTTAATTTTCTTAGTCCAAGATAAGTCAGAAATGTAGATTAATCCATCAATTCCTTCTTCTAATTCTACGAAAATACCAAAGTTTGTAAAGTTTCTAACGATACCTGTATGTTTAGAACCTACTGGGTATTTAGAAGTAATGTCAGTCCATGGATCTTGAGTCAATTGTTTGATACCTAATGACATCTTACGATCTTCTCTGTCAAGAGTTAAGATAACTGCTTCAACAACATCTCCAACTTTCACGAAGTCCTGAGCAGAACGTAAGTGAGTTGACCATGACATTTCAGAAACGTGGATTAAACCTTCAACACCTTCAGCAACTTCGATGAAAGCACCATAATCAGCGATTACAACTACTTTACCTTTAACTTTGTCACCAACAGTTAAGTTAGCATCTAAAGCATCCCATGGGTGAGCGTTTAATTGTTTCAATCCTAATTGAATTCTTGTTTTCTCATCATCGAAATCAAGGATTACAACGTTTAATTTTTGGTCTAATTCAAGAACTTCACTTGGGTGGTTGATTCTACTCCAAGAAAGGTCAGTAATGTGAATTAATCCGTCAACACCACCTAAGTCAATGAACACACCATAAGAAGTAATGTTTTTAACAACACCTTCTAATACTTGTCCTTTTTGTAATTGACCGATGATTTCTTTTTTCTGTACTTCAATGTCAGCCTCGATAAGCGCTTTATGAGATACAACTACGTTTTTGAATTCGTGGTTGATTTTTACCACTTTGAATTCCATCATTTTGTTTACATATACATCGTAGTCTCTAATTGGCTTAACGTCAATTTGAGATCCAGGTAAGAACGCTTCGATTCCGAATACGTCAACAATCATACCTCCTTTAGTTCTACATTTAACAAAACCGTTAACGATTTCTCCAGTTTCATTAGCTGCAATAACTCTATCCCAAGATTTGATAGTACGTGCTTTTCTGTGAGATAATACTAATTGACCTGTTTTATCCTCACGGATGTCGATTAATACTTCTACTTTGTCACCTACTTTTAAGTTTGGGTTGTAACGAAATTCGTTTAAAGAAATAACACCTTCAGATTTAGCATTGATATCAACGATAACGTCTCTATCTGTAATTCTAACTACAACTCCTTCAACTACTTCTTCTTGATCTGTAGCGATGAAAGTTTTTGATACTAGTTCTTCAAACTCTTGTAAGTTTTTTTCATCTACTGCATCGATTCCTTCTTGGAAGTTGTGCCAGTTAAAATTTGCTAAAAACTCTTCTTGTGATTTTGTTTGTTCAGACATGCTGATAAAAAAATTTGTATTCTGTTTTTCTCGAGTTTCTCTATGCGATAGAAAATACAGAAGTTGTTTTACATAAATGGTTGATACCTAAAGGAAACTCTTCTCTGCCAAAAGGTTTGCAAAATTACTACAAATATTTGGATTTACAAAATATTTTCTGATTGATTATCAGTTGATTATTAAGAAGCAGAAGATTTGGGGTTTCAAAAGACGCTTAGTCCCGCTATCCGTTGCAATCTTTTGTGCCAAACACCGGCACAAAAGGATTTCCACTTCTATCGGGGCTAGATTAGAAAGTCTCGTTTTCATAAGAACCTTAAAAACGAAACCCGACAGGTTTAAAAACCTGTCGGGCTTACTATGTGCAACTATCTTTGTTGTAGTTTTAAAATTCAACAAAGATTATTTCTAATACTAATGACTCAAATTCTCAATCTCTTTTGGATCATGTTTGTGTTTAAACAAAACAGCAAAAGCAATTGCAATCACCAAAGCATAAAGTGCAAACGAAAGCCAGATTGTGTGCCAGTCTTTCATTAAAACTGGATTTGTAAAAATTCCGTCTGCAGAAATAGAGTTTCCTTGACTTTTTACAAATTCTACCATCTTTTCATTAGTAGCATCTGTTTGTAAAAATCCTGCTAATTCTGTAGTATTAGCAAACGATTCTGTAAAGAAACGATCAATTGCCCAACCAGAAGTCAAACTTCCTAAAACCGCTCCTACTCCATTGGTCATCATCATAAATAAACCTTGTGCTGAAGAACGAATTTTAGAATCTGTATTGCTTTCTACGAATAAAGAACCTGAAATATTGAAGAAATCAAATGCCATTCCGTAAACGATACAAGAAAGTATAATCATCCATAAACCATTTACAGGATCTCCAAAAGCAAATAATCCGAAACGTAAAACCCAAGCCAACATACTGATCAGCATAACTTGTTTGATTCCGAAACGTCTCAAGAAAAACGGAATTGCCAAAATAAACAACGTCTCAGAAACCTGAGAAATCGACATAATAATAGTCGAATATTTAATCACAAATGAATCTGCATATTTAGGAAAATGTTTAAATTCATCCAAAAACACATCTCCATAAGCATTTGTTAATTGAAGCGCTCCTCCTAAAAACATAGAAAAAACAAAAAACAAAGCCATTTTGTAATTAGCAAAAAGTTTAAACGATTCTAAACCAAAAGTTTCAATCCAAGTTGCATTTTCCTTAATTAAACGTTGTGGTTCACATTTTGGCAATGTAAAAGCGTATAAACCTAAAATTAAAGCGCCTGCTCCAGCAATATAAAACTGATATTCAGTTGCTTTACTTCCGCTCAAATTTGTAATCCACATGGCAACAATAAAACCAATTGTACCCCAAACACGAATTGGCGGAAAATCTTTTACAATGTTTTTATTGTTTAACTTAAGCGAAGTATAAGATATAGAGTTACTTAAAGCAATTGTTGGCATATAGCAGCACATTGCCAAAAGCATAACTATAATAAAAGTATCTGGTGTAGTAACTTGCGCAATTCCAAATAAAACTGCAGCGTATAAAATATGAAGAATTCCGTAAAGCTTTTCAGCATTTACCCATCTGTCGGCAATAATACCTGTTAGAGTTGGCATAAAAAGAGAAGCGATTCCCATAGTTCCGAAAACTAGTCCAAATTGAGTTCCTTCCCAGTTTTTTGTGCCAAACCAATAATTTCCAATTGTTATAAGCCAGGCTCCCCAAACAAAAAATTGAAGAAAGCTCATTAAAATCAATCTATTTTTAATCCCCATATAATTAAAATTGTTCTTTAGTAAAAATGAAGCGGTAAAACTACCATTTAAAATAATATCTGCAAAAAATTATGCTGTTTTAACAACATCATTCACTAATTCAAGAACTGCAGCAAATTGTTCTTCTCTACTTAAGTAAGAATTATCAATCTCAATCGCATCATCAGCAATGACCAAAGGAGAATCTGCACGGTGCGTATCCATATCATCTCTTTCGATAACATTTTTCAAAACATCTTCATAAGACACATTGTCTCCTTTTGCCTGTAACTCGTCAAAACGTCTTTGCGCACGAGTTTCAGCGCTTGCTGTCATGAAAATTTTAAGTTCTGCATTTGGAAAAACAACGGTTCCAATATCACGACCATCCATCACGATGGCTTTATTTTTTCCCATTTCCTGCTGCTGTTCTACTAATTTAGCACGAACTTCTGAAACTGCCGCTACTTTACTTACAAAATTAGAAACTTCGATAGTTCTAATCTGCTTCTCCACGTTTTCACCATTCAAATACATTTCGGCAAAACCCAAATCTGCATTATATCTAAATTCAAGTTTAATATCGGCTAATGCTTCAATCAAAGCTTCTTTCTTAAAAAAATCTGCTCCAATCAAATTATGTTGCATGGCAAAATACGCTACTGCCCGATACATCGCTCCAGTATCTACATAAACATACTCTAGTTCTTTTGCCAATTGTTTTGCAAGAGTACTTTTTCCTGTAGATGAAAATCCGTCGATCGCAATGGTAATTTTTTTCAATTTTTTGTTTTTAAATTTTTATTCTATTAAAGACTGCTTCAAGTCAAAAACAGTCAAAACTAATGCAAATGTAGCCATCTTTATTTTTATATAAAGCATCTAAATTATTTGTTTTATCACGAATAAATCATAAAACAAAAACTTTATTATCTGGCAATAAAAAAAGCCCAATAAAAACCGTTTCATGCAATTATTGAAAATTCAAAGTCAAGCCAAAAAGACTTGTATTGGCCGCCAATGTATATCTAGAATACGAATAATTAAATTTCAACTTATTCATTCTTAAACCAAAACCTAATGAGACACCCGAAAAATTGCGCTGTTCATCCACTCTTAATTCTTCGCCTCTTCTAAAATTATATCCTACACGAAAATTGAATGCTTTTTTTGGAAAAAGCTCCACTCCAAAAGCCACGTGCCTCAAAGCATTGTTTACAAAAGAAACTTTCTCAGGACTTGTAGATCCGTCAATGTTGGTTTCTCCGCGATTGGGATTCGAAAAAGAGATATTCCATTGCTGCAAATTTTCCAAAGAAAGATGCCAGCGAATGGGCACATGTTCTAATTCTTGCGAAATACCAGCTACAATTTCAAACGGAAGATTTTCTTTAATCCCTGAATACGTCGTAAACTGTGTTCCCATATTTCTAAACACAAGAGCAAAATTCAAATCATTCATTTCATTTACATATAGAAACCCCAAATCAACTGCGCCACCAATCGAATTATAACTTTCTAGAGATGACGTTATCAATTTAGCACTTGCTCCTATATAAAAGTCTGTAAAAGGAACATTGTATGCATATCCAAGCGACAAAGCACCTTCGCTTCCTGTAAAGTTAGAAGTTGCCTGACCATTTTCGTCATAACCTTCAAATGTACCGTAATTTACATACGTAACGCCAGCATAAAAAGTCTGAACATGCCTATCATAAGTATAGGCGTACGATGCCGTTCCGTATGAAGCTTCGCCGTAATAACTTCCATAATTCAATGCTAAATGATTGTCCATATCTGCATTTATAAGTGCCGGATTTGACATGGCTTGATTGACATCTTCATCATAGATCGTAATTATATCTCCTCCTAATGCGGCCTGTCTTGGTGAAGTGGTTAGATTTAAAAATTGATAGGTGTAGCGCCCTCCTACTTGTCCGAAAGAATACGAACAAATTAAGATCACAGAAAATAAAACAACTTTTTTAAGCATTTGTTTTTGGCGCACCTATATGGGAATAACGCAACTGCAAATATAAAATTATATCCCTCTTAAAATAAAGTCAAATAAAAAAATTCCAAATCCCAATGAGAAAATTGGAATTTGGAATTTGACAATTTAAAGTTTTTAAAATTTACTTTAATTCTTTAGCATTTTTAACTTTTTGATCAGTCAAAGCGATTGCTAGAACTTCACTCATTTCTTTTACATAATGAAAAGAAAGACCTTCTAAGTACTCCGCTTTTATTTCATCAATATCGCTTTTGTTTTCGTGGCAAAGAATGATTTCTTTAATTCCAGCTCTTTTAGCAGCTAAGATTTTCTCTTTGATTCCGCCAACTGGAAGCACTTTTCCGCGAAGAGTGATTTCTCCTGTCATAGCTAGGCTTTTCTTCACTTTTTTCTGAGTCAAAAGCGAAACCAATGAAGTAAGCATTGCAATACCAGCACTTGGTCCGTCTTTTGGAGTTGCTCCTTCTGGAACGTGCAAGTGAATGTTGTATTTCTGGAATAATTCTGTGCTAATACCTAATTTCTTAGCATTTGCTTTAATATATTCTAATGCAATTGTAGCAGATTCTTTCATTACATTTCCAAGATTTCCTGTAATCGTCAATGAACCTTTTCCTTCAGAAATTAAAGATTCAATAAACAAGATATCTCCGCCAACGCTTGTCCAAGCTAAACCTGTTACAACACCGGCAACATCATTGTTTTCGTATTTATCACGCTCTAATCTTGGCACCCCTAAAATTGCTACAATATCTTCATCTGTAACTTTTTTGTTGTACTCCTCTTCCATTGCAACAGATTTTGCTGCATTTCTGATAACTTGAGCAATTTTAGTTTCTAAGTTACGAACGCCAGATTCTCTAGTATAACCTTCAATGATTTTTTCTAATTGTTTTTTGCCAATAGTTAAATCTTTTGCAGTTAAACCATGAGCTTCCAATTGTTTTGGAAATAAATGTCTTTTCGCAATTTCTACTTTTTCTTCAATTGTGTAGCCTGACATTTTGATTACTTCCATTCTGTCACGCAAAGCTGGCTGAATCGCTGCCATGTTATTTGAAGTCGCAATAAACATCACTTTAGACAAATCGTATCCCATTTCAAGGAAATTATCATAAAAAGCACTGTTTTGCTCTGGATCTAAAACTTCCAATAAAGCTGAAGATGGATCGCCGCTGTTTCCGTTTGACAGTTTATCAATCTCATCTAAAATAAATACAGGATTAGATGTTCCTGCCTTTTTCAAGCTCTGAATGATACGTCCTGGCATTGCTCCGATATACGTTTTTCTATGACCGCGAATTTCTGCTTCATCACGCAAACCGCCTAAAGAGATACGAACATATTCTCTTCCTAAAGCTTCTGCCACAGAACGACCAATAGAAGTTTTACCAACTCCCGGAGGCCCTGTTAAACATATAATTGGTGATTTCATGTCATTTCGCAATTTTAAAACTGCCAAATGCTCAATCATTCTTTTCTTTACTTCATCAAGACCAAAATGATCTTTATCTAAAACTTTCTGTGCATGTTTTAAATCAAACTTATCTTTAGAATATTCACCCCAAGGCAATTCTAAAAATAACTCTAAATAATTACGCTGAATTCCAAAATCTGGCGATTGTGGATTCATACGACGCATTTTAGACAATTCTTTTTCGAAATGTTTTTGCGTTTTCTCGTCCCACTTTTTGGTTTTCGCTTTCTGCCCCATTTCGTCCATTTCCTCTTCCTGAGAAACGCCACCCAATTCTTCTTGAATGGTTTTCATTTGCTGATGAAGGAAATATTCTCTTTGCTGCTGATCTAAATCAAAACGAACTTTTGACTGAATATCATTCTTCAATTCTAATTTTTGAAGTTCAACATTCATATAACGCAATGTCTCTAAAGCGCGTTCTTTTAATCCATTTATTGATAAAAGCCCTTGTTTTTCTTTTACAGACAAATTCATGTTTGAAGAAACAAAGTTTATCAAAAACGACTGGCTTTCAATGTTTTTGATAGCAAAAGTAGCTTCAGAAGGAATATTTGGACTTTCTTTAATAATCTGAATTGCCAGTTCTTTTACTGAATCTAAAATCGCTGTAAACTCAGTATCATTTTCGTCTGGACGCTCTTCGGCAACTTCTTTAATAGTTGCTGTCATATAAGGTTCTTCAGAAACAACTTCGTCAATTTCGAAGCGTTTTTTTCCTTGAAGAATAACGGTAACGTTTCCGTCAGGCATTTTTAGCACACGTAAAATACGCGCTACAGTTCCTACTTTATGAATATCATCTTTTGACGGATCTTCGTCTTCCTCATTAATTTGAGATACAACACCAATAATTTTTCCGCCAGCGTTAGCATCATTAATTAGTTTGATAGACTTATCTCTTCCTGCAGAAATCGGAATAACAACTCCTGGAAACAATACAGTATTACGTAAAGGTAAAATTGGAAGCGAAACAGGAAGTTCTTCATTGTTCATTTCCTCCTCGTCTTCTGGCGTCAACAATGGAATTAATTCTGCCTCTGAGTCAAATTCTTGAAGTGACAGATTGTCAATGGTAAGTATTTTATGGTTTGACATAATAAAATATAAGTCGTTTTGTCATTAAAATTGTTATGCTATCTGTAAAAAGAGTATTGCTTATTGAAGTTTTTACTGAAAACGCGTTTCGTTTTTCAATTACAAGATAGGGCATAAAAATAGACAATCATTGTGCCAAAACCAAAAGAAGTCAGTTCTAAAAAATTATATTTTCACTTTCTGTCTTAATGAATTTAAAAAAAATTAAAATTAATTTTATAAAAGTGTAACAAACAAAAAAAAGTGCCGTCCTTAATAAAAAACCAAAAGCCACTACTTGAATATAAACAACCAAAATATCGAAGAACTAATTGCGCTTTGCAAAAGCAACAATCAAAAAGCGCAATTTGAAATATACAATCGCTATTGTAAGGCGATGTATAACGTGGCTTTTCGTATTGTAAAAGACGAACATTTTGCACAAGACGTCATGCAGGAAGGTTTCTTAAAAGCTTTTACAAAAATCAATGACTATAAACAAGAAGTGGCTTTTGGAGCATGGTTAAAAAAAATAATCATCAATTATAGCATCGATTTTTACAAGAAAAACAACTCTTTTCATGTAGAAGATTTAAGTAAACAGCTTTATAAAATCGAAGAAAACGACGGAATTATTTCTGAAAATATTGACTTAAACTCTCTAAAAGTAAAACAGGTTTTAGATACAATTCTGCAGCTGAAAGATAATTACAGAATGGTGCTGACACTTTTTTATATAGAAGGTTACGATCAAGAAGAAATCTGCGAAATTTTAAACATCACATATGCAAATTGCAGAACAACTTTGAGCAGAGCCAAAGATAGTTTGAGAAAAAAATTGGAAGAGATATAAAATGAATTGGAATTATGAAAAATGAAAAAGACAACTTAGACGAATTATTCAACAGATTTGAAAACCAATGGGACATTCAGGAATTAAATCCGGATCATCAGATGGATTTTCTTCAAAAACTAAACAAAAAAGAGCCTAAGAAAAGATATTGGTTCGTGACTGCTATTGCAGCTTCGATCGTATTAATGCTTGGAATATCTCTTTTTTATAAAAATGAAAAACCAAAAGAATTCAAATTTGCTTCTAAAGAAACTAAACGCACCGATTCTATTTTCAATATTCTAATTGACAACGAACTGGTTAAATTGAAAGAGAAAAACTCGCCAGAAAATCAGCAGATTATTGATGATGCAATGAAGCAGATGAAAACCTTCGACGCTGATTATCAAAAAATCATAAATGAACTGCAGAAAAATGGTGAGAACAAGCAGATTATTTACGCAATGATTAGTAATCTCCAAACACGTATTTCTTTTTTACAGACCGTTTTAAAAAGAATTGAAGACAACGAAAAACTAAAAAACACCTCTAATGAAAAAACACTATAATTTACTCATCTTATTTCTTTTGATTCCTTTCTTGGGATTTTCAAACGATGACTCTTTTATAACGAAACAAAAAAGCATTAAAAAAACGTATATCGTAAATTCGAACGCAGGAATCGATATTGATAACAAATACGGAAGCATCACTGTAACCACTTGGGATGAAGATAAAATTGATCTCGACATTACGATAAAAGTTAATGGGCCAAACGAAAATTGGGTTAACGAACGATTAAATAGCATTGATGTAGATATCACAGCTCTTAAAAGCATGGTGACAGCTGTAACGTCTTTAGGAAGTTCTAATGTTAAAAGTAAAGGAAGCAATAACAGTTTTGAAATTAACTATGTTATTAAAATTCCAAAAAATGGTTCAATTAAATTAGCCAATAAATATGGAAATATTTCTATTCCCAGTGCAGAATCTTCTACAGATATCGAATGTAAATATGGAAAAGTTACATTGGGAAAATTAAACGGGTCTAGCAATCAAATATCGATTCAATACTGCCAAAATTCAAGTATTGATTACATAAAAGCAGGAAATATCGACGCTAGATATTCAAATCTTAAAATTAATGATTCTGGAAACCTAAATATTAATGCAAACTACACAGATATCAACCTAAATGACGGTCAAAACATTAAAGCGGATTGTAATTATGGAACGTTTAAATTTCAAAAAATCAATTCTTTAAGCGGTTCTGGAAATTATCTGACTTTTATTATTGGCGAAGTGTCAAGTAACTTTATTTATGATACCAATTACAGTAAAATCAGTATTGGAACAGTGACTGAAAAAGCTGGAAATATTAGCATAAACTCAGGATATACAGACATTACAATTGGTTATGTGCCAAACTACGCTTTTGACTTTGACATTTCGGCGAGATATTCAAATATCAAACATGATAATTCTCTAGAAGTTTCAGTTTCTGAAGTTAAAAGCAACAGCAAAAGAATCGCGGGTTTTTACAAGAAAAAAGGCCAGAATAAAATCAATATCAATTCGAACTACGGAAATATTTCGCTAACAAAAAATTAATCATCTAAAAATCAAAACAATGAAAAAGTCAATTTTACTACTAGCGCTAGCTGTATTTTTTACAAATAGCACAATTAATGCGCAAAACAAAGTACAAGGTAACGGAAAGATAGTTACTGAAACAAGATCTACTGGAGATTACGACGGTATTAAAATAGCAGGTTCGTTTGATGTGGATTTAGTATCTGGAAAAGAGGGAAAAATCACAATCAAAGGAGAAGAAAATTTATTAGCCGTTATCAAAGTTGAAGTTGAAGATAATTCGCTAAAAATTTATGTAGAAAAAGGCACTCAAATCCGTACAAGTTCAGGTAAAATTCAAGTTACCGTTCCATTTGAAAAGATTTCAGAATTAAGTTTAGCTGGTTCAGGAGATATTCAATCAAAAGACGTAATTAAAAATGATAATCTTGCCGTGAAATTATCTGGTTCCGGAAATTTCAATTTGCCAGTTGACACAAATAACTTAGAATTGCATGTTAGCGGATCTGGAAATATTCATTTAAAAGGAACTGCAGATAAACTTACCACCAAACTTTCTGGTTCTGGAGATATTGATGCTTCGAACTTAAAATCTAAAGTTGTAGAAGCAAATGTTTCTGGTTCTGGAAACAGCAAAGTAACTTGTGCCGAAAGTATTACAGCTAGAGTTGCTGGTTCTGGAAATATAAAATATATAGGAAATCCTGAGAAAAGAGATGTAAAAGTTTCTGGATCTGGAACTATTACAAAAGGTTAATTTTCTAAAAAAATATCACGAATTACAAAAGAAATCATCAATCAAACAATCCTTGCAATTCGTGATATTGGTTATTGTAAAAGACGTTTCATTAATTTGAAACGTCTTTTTTATGTACTCTTCTTAAAAGGAAAATTGAGGTTACAAAGAATATCGCCAAAATCACAATAGCCGCACGCGGACTTCCTGTAATCTGATCGATGATTCCGTAAACACACATTCCGATTACGATTCCGATCTTTTCAGCCACATCATAAAAACTAAAAAATGATGCTGTATCTTCTGTTTCAGGCAACAATTTAGAATATGTAGATCGTGATAAAGCTTGAACTCCTCCCATTACAAATCCAGCAACAGTTGCCATAATATAAAAGTGCGTTGGCAATGTTATAAAGTAAGCTAAAGCACAGAAAACTGCCCAAATCGCATTGATAAAAATCAAAGTTGGAACGTTACCCCATTTAGAAGAAGCATAAGAAGTTAAAAGTGCTCCAAAAACAGCTACAATCTGAATTAATAGAATACAAATTATTAAACCTATTGTACTTTCTTCTTTTGAAGACCATTGAATTTCCTGAGCTCCAAAATAAGTTGCTACAAGCATTACAGTTTGAACTGCCATACTAGAAACAAAGAAACCTCCTAAATAACGCTTTAAAGGAATATTTTTCTGCAATAATGCCCAAACCTTTTTTAATTCTTTAAAACCATTAAACACAACAGCTTTTGTTAGTTTCTGTCCTGTTTCTTTACTTCCTTTTGGCAAATAATAATAAGTATATTGGCTAAATAAAATCCACCATATTCCTACCATCACAAAAGAATATTTCATCGCTTCCATTCTTGCAATATCATTTTCGGCCCCCATTATCATCCATAAATTGATAGCCAACAAAAGAACACTTCCTATATATCCTAAAGAATATCCTTTTGCACTAATTCTGTCTTGTTGTTCTTCAAATGCGATATCTGGCAAGTATGAATTATAGAAAACCAAACTTCCCCAGTATCCTAATAATCCAAGAAAATAGAATGCTAATCCGACATAAATATTATCCAGATCAAACCAATATAATCCCATACATGATAAAGCTCCCATGTAACAGAAAAATTTCATGAAGGATTTCTTATTTCCAACATAATCGGCAATACCTGATAATAGTGGAGAAATAAAAGAAACAACCAAAAAGGCCGCCGCTGTGATAAAACTAATTAATGCTGAATTTTTTAAATGAAGACCGAAAACATCAATGTAATGATCACGATCGCTGAATAACGCTTCATAAAAAATTGGAAATACTGCCGAAGCGATTGTAAGTGTATAAACTGAATTTGCCCAATCATAAAATGCCCAAGCATTTAAAAGCTTCTTATCTCCTTTTTGTAGGTTTTTCATAGAAATGGTTTGTTAAATAGGCTACGAATTTATCTATTTTTTATCATAATCAAATAGAAATTCTTCAATTCGTGTATTATTAAATTATCAAGTATACTAAAACAAAAAAAGCTACTCCAAAGAATAGCTTTTAAATATACTTTTTATGTATTATTTTATCGTTCCCACTTTAAGCGCAATAGCTTTTGCTTCTGGAATCAAGGCTTTAATATTAGCAATCCTTGTAGCATCAGAAGGGTGTGTACTCATAAACTCAGGGGTTCCTGATCCTCCAGATTTAGCAGCCATTCTGCTCCAAAAAGCAACAGCATCATCTGGATTGTAACCTGCAATTGCCATTAAAGTCAAACCGATTTTATCAGCTTCGCTTTCGTTACTTCTGCTAAATGGCAACATAACTCCTACTTCAGAACCAATTCCGTAAGCTTGCGCAAATATTTGTTGTGTTGCTTCAGATTTTCCGCTAGTTGCCGCTCCTAAAGCCGCACCACCTATTTGCTGTAATTGTGCCGCAGACATTCTTTGTGCACCGTGATTTGCCAAAGCGTGAGAAACTTCATGCCCCATTACCGTTGCCAAACCTGATTCGTTTTGTGTAATTGGCAAAATTCCAGAATAAACCACAATTTTACCGCCTGGAAGACACCATGCATTTACTTCTTTATTATCAACCAATTTATATTCCCAGCGATAATCTTTCAAGTATTGGGTCTGTCCTAAATAATTTAAATATTTTTCTGCAGCAGCTTTTATCTTAAACCCTACAGTTTCCACAAGTTTTGCATCTGCTGTTCCCGTAATAACTTTGTTCTCTGTTAAAAACTGGTTATATTGCTGAAAAGAAGATGGAAATAATTCGCTATTTGAAACAAAATTCAAGTTTTGTTTTCCTGTAATTGGATTTGTTGCGCAACTCATCATAAGTGCTCCAAAAACCCCTAAAAACACATATTTTTTCATAATTCGAGCTATTTTTATAACAAAAATACGATTAAAAAACATAAAATGTTTTACACGATAAGTCAAAAAAATATCAAAATTTAACTATTCGCCAATAATGTGAAGCTCATTAAACTCTTTATCAACCAATAAGAAATTATTTTGCTCGAAACTAATTTTGTCAAACTCAATTTTTTCATTGTCAATTTCAATTTCTGTAACTTTAAATGGAAGTCCAATCAAATTGATTTTATACTTAGAGTATGGCGTTTCGTATTTCCCTTCTTTATGAAGCTGAATAATAAGCTCTTTTTCTTTTCCAATATTTCTAAGTGACAAATAGCTGTAACGTCCTTTTTTATAATCATAGCCATCTTGAGCATCTTCATAAACTGCCGACTGCTCTTTACCGTTTTTATAGTAAACGTCTAGTGTCAATTCATCAAATTCTAATTCGCCCACATATTGCTGAACTGGATATTTAGGAATAATAGCACCCGCTTTTACAAAAACCGGAATCTCATCAAATTTACTATCAATCCAGATCTCTCTTCCGCCAATAAAAAGCTCATTTGTCCAGTAGTTATACCATTCACCTCTAGGAATATACATACGTCTACCTACAGCGTTAGGTTCAAGTACTGGACAAACTAAAATTTGGTTTCCAAAGATAAACTCATCATTGCGATAATGTGTCTGCGTATCGTCCTGATCATAGTAAACTAATGGTTTTAACATCGGAACTCCTTCTTCAATATACTGCCAAAACATGGTGTATAAATAAGGAAGCAATTGATAGCGAAGGCTAACAAATTTTCGGGTAATATTAATCACTTCTTCGTCAAATGACCAAGGTTCTTGATTTCCGTGATCTCCTGAAGAGTGTGTTCTACAAAACGGATGAAAAACGCCTAATTGAATCCAACGCGCATATAACTCTCCTGAAGGCTGTTCTGCGAATCCTCCAATGTCAGAACCTGTGAATCCCATTCCAGAAATAGACATTCTCTGCACTTGTATATTTGCAATCCACAAATGTTCCCAAGTTGCTACGTTATCTCCTGTCCAAGAAGACGTATATCGTTGCGCTCCAGAATAAGCCGATCTTGTAATGACAAATGGGCGTTTAGGATAAGCAAATCGTTTCACACCATGATAAGTTGCTCTTGCCATCTGAGTTCCGTAAATATTATGTGCTTTTCTATGGCTGCAAGGATTTCCATCGTAAAAATGGCGAACATCCATTGGAAATGTTTTATTGGGAACTTCCATTACGGCAGGTTCATTCATATCATTCCAAACTCCTTTTACTCCTATTTCTGAAACTAATTCTTTAAATAAACCAGCCCACCATTCTCTAACTGCAGGATTTGTATAATCTGGAAAATTGCATTCGCCTGGCCAAACTTTTCCTTTCATATAAGGACCATCGGCTCTTTTGCAGAAATAATCTTTTTCTAAAGCTTCTTTGTAAACCCAATAATCTTTATCAATTTTAATTCCGGGATCAATGATTACAACAGTTTTAAAACCATCTTCGGCTAATTCAGCAACCATTTTCTTTGGATCTGGAAAATAGTTTTTATTCCAAGTAAAACACCTAAAACCATCCATATAATCAATATCGAGATAAATGGCATCACACGGAATTTGAAGTTCCCTAAACTTTGATGTGATTTCTTTTACTTTACTTTCTGGATAATAACTCCATTTGCATTGATGGTAGCCTAAAACCCAAAGTGGCGGTAATTCTGGTTTTCCAGTTAAATCAGTATAAGTAGTTACAACATCCTGCATTTGTGGGCCATAAATGAAATAATAATTCATTTCGCCGCCTTCTGCCCAAAAACTGGTAATATTTCTTCTTTCTTGACAAAAATCAAAGAAAGTTCTAAAGGTATTGTCAAAAAATATTCCGTAAGACTGTTTGTTGTGCAAGCCAATGTAAAAAGGAACAACTTTATATAAAGGTTCCTGATCTTTTTGGTAAGCATATTGATCTGTAGCAAAATTTTCTACTCTTTTGCCTTTAAGATTCATTTGAGTCGCTTTATCTCCAAGACCGTAATAACATTCACCATCTTTAGAATATTTACTCATTTTTACAATGTTTCCGCCATATTCATAACTTTCTTCCCAATGAAAACCAAGTTCATCCTCTAGAATAAGAAAATCGTTTAAATCATAAATGGAGAGACGAAGATCTGCTTTTTGGATTTTACATTTTACTTTACTTGTCCTAATCTGGAAATACGTTTCTTCTTCAGTAAGTTCCAAAAAATTATAACCGTGAAGCTGACTTTTATCGATAGCATATGAGAAATCATTACTGAAATATCCTTTTGTTGTAAAACGAAATCGGATTAGACTATCACGAAGAACAGTAACTTTTAAAATTACTTTGTTGTCGGTATTAAAGAAAATCGAATCTCCTTCATGTTCATAAGAGACAATTTTTGATGGGTATAAATCGCCTTTGTATTCTAATGAAGTGTTTGTAATCATATCTCAAATGAATTAATTTAACATTTTCCTTCTATTCAAACATACAAAAAAAGTTCGTAACACCCTATAAATAAAAGGTTTATTCACGAAAACGTTTTTTCTGAATGAGTTTCAAATTACAAAACAAAAAATCAGCAATTTGATAATTTTGAAACGATATAATGACAAAACCTTAGTTCAAGATTTTTTATTCAATCAAAGAATATACAGTAACACTTAAAGGCGGTAAGATTAATGCAACAGAAAAATCTCTTCCATCATAAGCAACTGTTTCTATTTTTAATGTATTAGAATTTTCTACGCCACTTCCACCGTAAATTGTGGCATCGCTATTAAAAATCTCTTTCAATTTGCCTTTTTGGGGAATACCTATTCTATAAATTTCTCGAACAACTTCAGTAAAATTGCACACCACAATTAAATTCTCATCAGGATTATTTCCTTTTCGGATGTAAGATAAAATCGCATTTTGTTGATCTGAATAATTAATCCATTCAAAACCATCACCTCTAAATTGCTTTTCGTATAAAGCTGGCTGTGACTTATACAATTGATTCAAATCTGTAATCAATCTTTTTATTCCAGAATGAAAATCATATTGCAGTAAATGCCAGTCTAAACTTTGTTCAAAATTCCATTCTGAAGTTTGACCAAATTCAGCTCCCATAAACAGAAGTTTTGTTCCAGGGTGCGTAAACATATAGCCATACAGTAATCTCAAATTTGCAAAACGTTGCCATTCATCGCCAGGCATTTTATAAATAAGCGAATTTTTGCCATATACCACTTCGTCATGCGAAAATGGAAGCATAAAATTTTCTGTAAAAGCATACGTCATCGAAAAAGTCAATTCATTCTGATGGTATTTTCTATAGACGGTTTCTTTCTGAAAATATTTTAAAGTATCGTGCATCCATCCCATCATCCATTTCATTCCAAAACCTAAACCACCTATAGAAGTGGGTCTTGAAACCATAGGAAACGAGGTGCTTTCTTCAGCAATAGTCTGAATTCCAAGAAAATTAGAATAAATTACTTCATTAAATTCTTTAAGAAAACTAATGGAATCAAGATTTTCTCTTCCTCCAAAAACATTGGCTTCCCATTCTCCATCTTTTCTGGAATAATCCAAATAAAGCATAGAAGCCACAGCATCGACTCTAAGTCCGTCGATATGGTAATTTTGAAGCCAAAAAACAGCGTTACTGATTAGAAAAGCTCGAACTTCATTTCTTCCATAATTAAAAACTAAACTCTTCCAATCAGGATGATACCCTTTTCTGCGATCCGGATGTTCATATAAATGTGAGCCGTCAAAAAATCCTAAACCGTGCGCATCATCAGGAAAGTGCGATGGAACCCAGTCTAAAATTACTCCAATTCCTTCCTGATGCAATTTATCCACCAAAAGCATAAAATCTTGTGGTTTGCCAAAGCGTGAAGTCGGTGCAAAATATCCCGTTAATTGGTACCCCCAAGAAGGATCATACGGATATTCCATAATAGGCATGAACTCAACATGCGTAAAACCAGTTTCTTTTACATATTTTACTAAATCATCTGCAAGTTCCAAATAAGTCAAAAACCGATTATGTTCTGCTCTTCTCCAAGACCCCAAATGTACTTCATAAACCGAATATGGTTTATCTAATGCATTATAATCCTGACGTTTCTGCATCCAATTTTCATCCTTCCACTTATAATCCAAATCCCAAACAACAGAAGCTGTATGAGGCGGTTTTTCACAATAAAGTGCAAAGGGATCGGCTTTTTCGGTAATTACACCATTGATATTAGATCGGATTTTATATTTATAAAGTGCTCCTTTTGAAATATCAGGAATAAATCCTTCCCAAATTCCAGAAGAATCCCAACGCACATTTAGATTATGTTCGCCCTGAGTCCAATAATTGAAATCGCCCACAACAGAAACCGACTGCGCAGTTGGAGCCCAAACTGCAAAGTAAACACCTTTAACTCCGTTCACCTCAGTTAAATGAGCTCCTAATTTTTCATATAATCTGAAGTGTTTCCCAGCTTTGAATAAATCTATGTCAAAATCGGTAAAAAGAGAATGTGCGATTACTTTAGTCATGTTTGATTTTTAAGGCGATTGAAATTTGGAATTTGGGATTTTTATAATATTTTTTCAGGTTTTATTCAATTCTAAAGTTGTCTGAAAGCGTAACTCCTTTTTTGATGACAACAATACCATCTTTTATACTATACAATTCATTAGTAAAATTGTCTAAATGTTTTCCTCCACTAATGTGAACATTATTTCCAATACGAACATTTTTATCAATTAAAGCATTATTAATAAAGCAGTTTTCGCCAATTCCGACATGAATTTTATTAATACTACTTTCATGGTTTAATTCGTCAAGATCTTGATAAAAATCATTACCCATAACGTAGCAGTTCTCCAAAACGGTTCCTTCTCCAATTCTGGAACGAATCCCTATTACTGAACTTTTGATTTCTTTGGCATTAATAATACAGCCTTCTGATATCAGAGATTGATTGATAATCGAATTTCTAAATTTAGATGGAGGCAGTAATCTAGGTCTTGTAAAAATTTTATTCTCGTTATCAAACAAATTAAACTCTGGAATATCTGCTGTTAAACCAATGTTTGCTTCAAAAAATGATTCGATATTTCCAATATCAGTCCAATATCCTTCATATTGGTAGCTTAAGATTTTATGTTTTCCAACAGATTGGGGAATTATTTCTTTACCAAAATCTTTTGTTTCTTGGTCAGCCATTAATTCTACAAGCAATGATTTATTGAAAATATAAATCCCCATAGAAGCCAGATATTTTTTGCCTTTTTCCTGCATTTGCTCACTCACTTCAGATTCCCATTCTGGCAATAAAGAAGCATGAGGTTTTTCTATAAATGCATGAATATTGTTTTCGTGATCGGTTTTAAGAATACCAAATTCAGGTGCATCCTTTGCATTTACAGGCAAAGTTGCAATAGAAATTTCAGCGTCAGCAGCAATATGCGCTTCGAGCATTTCATTAAAATCCATTTGATACAATTGATCTCCAGAAAGAATTAAAGCGTGATCAAAATCGTGTTTCAAAAAATGTGACATACATTGTCTCACAGCATCGGCCGTTCCTTGAAACCAAGTTGGATTGTCTGGAGTTTGTTCAGCAGCTAAAATATCAACGAAAGACTGACTAAAAATACTGAAATTAAAAGTGTTTTTAATGTGAGCATTTAGTGACGCAGAATTAAATTGTGTCAAAACAAATATTTTAAAAATATCAGAATTGATGCAATTCGAAATCGGGATATCAACCAAACGGTATTTTCCTCCAATCGGAACTGCCGGTTTTGATCTTGTTTCTGTCAATGGAAATAAACGTGAACCTTGTCCACCTCCTAAAATAATGGCGACTACATTTTTCTTTTTAAATTTCATCTTGCTGAATTATTAAGTTGTATATTTCGATATATTCTTGGCAAACTCTTTCCCAGGAATGATCTGCTGACATTCCTCTTTTTAAAACTTTATTGAAGTTTATTTTATCCTCATACAACCTAACAGCACGATTTATTGAATAGCATATATCAGCCACAGAAGCTTGATCATGACAAACTCCGTTTCCTTCATCACCAAAATCAATAACCGTATCTCTCAATCCTCCAGTTCTTCTAACAATTGGAATTGTTCCGTAACGCATCGCATACATCTGATTTAATCCGCATGGCTCTACCCTTGAGGGCATTAAAATATAATCTGAACCTGCATAAATCAAATGCGCCAATTCTTCATTATAACCTATAAAAACATTGTAATTTCCTTTATAATCATTTCGCAACTGAGTCAGCTGGGATTCAATTGAAGCATTTCCTGATCCCAAAATCAAAATATTAATTTCTTCAAAATGTTCTGACAAAGCCAAAGCAGAAGCATGCGGAAGCAAATCGCCTCCTTTTTCCTCAAACAATCTGCCAATGAAGCTAAATAATGGTTTCGTAGGATCTAAATCAAATTCTTCGCACAACTTTTCTTTGTTTATTCTTTTTCCTGTTTCAAAATCTTCAATTGAATAATTTTCTACAATCATTTTATCTTTTATCGGATTCCAAACTTCAATATCGATTCCATTTAAAATTCCCTTTGATTTATTTCTTACAGAATTAAACAACGATTCTAAACCATTTGCCGAAATATTAATTTCATTTAAATAACTTGGAGAAACTGTAGTCACAGCATTTGCGCATTTAATTCCTACAGCTAGAGAGTTAATTGAATTACTCCATTCTAAAAATCCAACATGTTTTAAATCAAATTCTGGCAAATAATATAACTTATCAAAACCAAACCATCCTTGATACAAACCATTATGAATTGTTATGGCAGTTTTTACGTTCTTCAAATTCTCATATTTATAGGCAAATTGCAGTAAAAACGGAATAACTCCAGTATGATGATCATGACAATTAATAATATCTGGAATTTTATTTCGTGCTATAATCCAATCGAGTGTAGCAATTTGAAATGACAAAAATCTTTCTATATCATCTTCGTACCCATAGACATTCGGACGATTGAATAATTCATTAATTTCTATTAGATATAGCTCATACCCTAATTTATCTGTTGTTTCCTTTAAAACGCTAAACGGAAAATTAAAATCTCCTAATTTAACTGTACCCCAATGGACACATTCAAAATCATTTTCGTGCCTAAACTTTGTGTCGTAACAAGGAATTACAACTCTAACTTCATGTCCAGCAGACTGCTGATATTTTGGCAATGCACCAACTACATCTCCCAAGCCTCCAACTTTTGCCACAGGGTAGCATTCTGCACTAATATGAAATATTTCCATTCAAGAAATTAATTTATGATTATAGATAATAAGCAATCATTTAAATACTACTTTTATGTTTTCTAAATTTAGCAAAAAATCAAGCAAAATCTTTAGTTTAAACAAGTTTTATTGAAATGGCAAAAAAGGCAATTAATCCTACTAAATCATTAAAAATTCCTAAGATTATTATAATTTCTGCGAAAATTTGCGCATTTATTTCAACAAATTTAGTCACAAAATTTGCTGCAAAGATTTTCACAACGCCTATAAAGCATAAAGTTCCCAAACGGGAATTGGAAATGGATTCAAAAAGTCAGCAAAAGTTGGTTTATGTCCCTGCTATCGATAAAAGTGTAGTTACTTATATATATGGCGATAACCCACGCAAAGTATTATTGGTTCATGGCTGGTCTGGAAGAGGAACACAACTTTTTAAAATAGCTGATGAACTTTTAGCAAATGGCTATTCGACAGTTAGTTTTGATGCCCCAGCACATGGAAAATCAAAAGGCAAGACAACTATAATGTCTGAATTTATAGCTTCTATATTGGAAATAGAAAAACAATTTGGTCCTTTTGAATTTGCAATTGGACATTCTTTAGGTGGAATGTCTGTTTTAAATTCGATAAAAGATGGACTTAAAGTAGAAAAAGCAGTAATTATAGGAAGCGGCGATATTGTTCAAGATATTTTAGATGAATTTACATTTAAACTAGGATTAAAGAAAGAAATTAGCATACACCTAAGAGTCTATTTTGAAAATATGTATCAGGTTAAAATGGATGATTTTTCTGCTTATAAAGCTGCTCAAAAGGTAGAAATTCCTGTTTTAGTTATGCATGATAATGATGATCCTGAAGTTTCTGTTAAAGCTGGAATACATATTCACGAAAACCTTAAAAATGGTTCTTTATTTTTAACTGATGGTCTTGGTCACAGGAAAATTTTAGGAAATCATAGTGTTATTAAAAAAATTCTAGAATTCATACAAAATCCGTAAATTTATAAATATAAAAAACTAATTATCAATATTTTAAACTTAAAAACCAAATGGATTTATTTGAACGGACTTCGGATTGGGAAACAAAATTAAAACCCATTTTAAAAAAATACAAAGGAAAGAAACATCCTTTGGAATATCATAACACTTATCAATTGCTTGTAATGGTTATTCTTTCAGCACAAGATTCTGATACCAATATAAATAATATAGCACCAAAATTATTTGAAAAATATCCAACACTAAAAAGCATATCTCAAACTGATATAGAAACTTTTACATCACATATTACTAAAGTTCGAAATTACACTACAAAAGCCCAATGGATTCTAGATATAGCAAAAACTATTAAAGAAGACTCAAATATTCCACTAACAATGTCAGGATTAACAGCACTAAAAGGCGTTGGAAGAAAATCTGCGAATGTTATTCTGAGAGAAACCAATAAACCTGCAGAAGGAATTATCGCTGACTTACATGTTATTCGTGTAGCCCCTAGAATCGGAATTATAAAAGAAAGCAAAGACGGAAACAAAGTAGAAAAAGATTTAATGCAAGTTCTTCCTAAGAATATTTGGTCAGAAATTGGAATGGCAATTTCTTTTTTAGGAAGAGAGACCTGCAGACCAAAACCTAAATGTCTTGAATGCCTATTAGCAGACATTTGCCTTTACTATAATACAGAAGTAATCTAACTATTTCCTTCTTGTATCAATTAAATAAATAATCTTCCAAGAATCTTTTTCTTTAAATAATGTAAAAGCATTCACTCCTGTATGACTCAATTTATCATTGATATAAAATTCGTAGGGAGTCCAAACATGTGCCATACTACCATCAATCTGAATATTATAGCTTAAAATTTTCTCTTGAAATTTCATGCTCGTAGGAATTGAAGCAATAGATTTATAAAATTCTTTTGCACTTTCATTGGACAATTTATTCCCTTTTACAATGCTTTCGCTAATAGACTGCAAAATCATTTTATCTGCACAAACTAATTTAATCTTTGTTGTGTCTCTTTGATGGAATCCTTCAAAAAAAGATTCGATACATTTTTGAGCTTCTTGTTTTTGAGCATTAGAAGATAGCCCTAAAAGAAGAAAAAGAATGATTATATAAATTCTCATAATCGTAGATTAAATTAAACACTAAATTGAGAAAAATGATGGTCTAAATGTTTTGCAAACATATTATTCCATTCTTTAGAAGACAATACACCAAAAGAAAGCGATTCTTTACCCTCAAATTCTTTTTCTCCTAATTCTTGCGTTTTTTGAATATAAGAAATCAATCTGCTTTTCTCCAGCTCAAAATCACGATCTCCTTTAATGATAAATTGCGGAGCTGTACTAAGATTTCTTGGATAAGGAGATTCGCTTACTACTTTGTTTTTAGCCAATAGTTTTAAAAGAAGTTTCATTAAAGCGTTTGGTTTAGGATGAATATTATCATAAACCATTTCATACGTTACATTGCAGTGAGCCAACATCTGATCTACAGACATCTTACCCCAAAGTGGTTGTGTATTAGCTGTAAGCTGATTAATTCTACTTATAAATTGATCACAATCTTCTTTAAGAAAAACATTTTGCATCGCTGAAAGTAATAGTTAAAGTTAAATAGAGAAGTAAAAATATAAAATTTCTGATTAAAACAGCTTTTGAAGTTTAATATTTTAGAATAGTGATAAAGAGAAAAACCTATTTCAGTTTAGAGCAAAAAAAAACTTCAATCAACAAAAGCTAATTGAAGTTTTTAGTACTCAGAGCGGGACTTGAACCCGCACGAACATTGCTGTTCACTGGATTTTAAGTCCAGCGTGTCTACCAATTTCACCATCCGAGCATGATGTGGTACCTCCAGGGATCGAACCAGGGACACATGGATTTTCAGTCCATTGCTCTACCATCTGAGCTAAGGTACCTTATTGTTTATATTTCTATAAGCAAAAATTTGAATAAAAAACCCCGTTTAAAAAACAGGGTTTTCAAAAGAAAGGCGACGACATACTCTCCCACATGACTGCAGTACCATCTGCGCAGGCGGGCTTAACTTCTCTGTTCGGGATGGGAAGAGGTGAGCCCCGCCGCAATAACCACCTTAAGGCTATTCGCTGCAAGCAGCTTCCGACTGTTAATTATCAATTGTGAATTGTTAATGATCAATCAGACAATATTTTAACATACTGGGATAAAGAAACAAATAAGCTTTTCTAGTTAAGAAAGTTCCTTCCTCCCCGCAGGGCGGGGAGGAAAAGTCTGTGCATAAGCTTACGGATTATTAGTACTACTCGACTGTGACATTACTGCCTTTACATCTGTAGCCTATCAACGTGGTCATCTTCCACGATCCTTAAAAGAAATCTCATCTTGTGGTGGGTTTCGCGCTTATATGCTTTCAGCGCTTATCCCTTCCCAACGTAGCTACTCTGCGGTGCCCCTGGCGGGACAACAGATACACTAGAGGTTAGTCCAATTCGGTCCTCTCGTACTAGAATCAGATCCACTCAAATTTCTAACGCCCGCAGTAGATAGAGACCGAACTGTCTCACGACGTTCTGAACCCAGCTCGCGTGCCACTTTAATGGGCGAACAGCCCAACCCTTGGGACCTTCTCCAGCCCCAGGATGTGACGAGCCGACATCGAGGTGCCAAACCCCCCCGTCGATATGAGCTCTTGGGGGAGATCAGCCTGTTATCCCCGGCGTACCTTTTATCCTTTGAGCGATGGCCCTTCCATGCGGAACCACCGGATCACTATGCTCTACTTTCGTACCTGATCGACCTGTATGTCTCTCAGTCAAGCTCCCTTATGCCATTGCACTCTACGCACGGTTACCAAGCGTACTGAGGGAACCTTTAGAAGCCTCCGTTACTCTTTTGGAGGCGACCACCCCAGTCAAACTACCCACCAAGCACTGTCCCCCGCAACACGGGGTTAGGCCTCAGATAAACAAAGGGTTGTATTTCAACAATGACTCCACAGCGCCTGGCGACGCCACTTCACAGTCTCCAACCTATCCTACACATCATTTATCCAAGGTCAATACTAAGCTATAGTAAAGGTGCACAGGGTCTTTTCGTCCCACTGCGGGTAAACGGCATCTTCACCGTTACTACAATTTCACCGAGCTCATGGCTGAGACAGTGTCCAGATCGTTACACCATTCGTGCAGGTCGGAACTTACCCGACAAGGAATTTCGCTACCTTAGGACCGTTATAGTTACGGCCGCCGTTTACTGGGGCTTCAATTCAATGCTTCTCCGAAGATAACATCTCCTCTTAACCTTCCAGCACCGGGCAGGTGTCAGGCCCTATACTTCATCTTGCGATTTTGCAGAGCCCTGTGTTTTTGATAAACAGTCGCCTGGACCTCTTCACTGCGGCCCCGATTGCTCGGGGCGACCTTTCTCCCGAAGTTACAGGTCTATTTTGCCTAATTCCTTAGCCATGAATCTCTCGAGCACCTTAGGATTCTCTCCTCAACTACCTGTGTCGGTTTACGGTACTGGTTCTTACTGCCTGAAGTTTAGAGGTTTTTCTTGGAAGCCCTTAGGCGCACTATCTCTTTGTCCGAAGACTCCGAGTACTATCGCATTTCACCAAACTCTCCGGATTTGCCTAGAGAGCCTATAGCTAGGTGCTTTAACGAACTATTCCGTCAGTTCGCGGCGCTTTCATCACTCCGTCACCCCATCACAGCAATAAGAAGTACGGGAATATTAACCCGTTGGCCATCGACTGTCCCTTTCGGGTTCGCCTTAGGTCCAGACTAACCCACAGCTGATTAGCATAGCTGTGGAAACCTTAGTTTTTCGGTGTGCGGGTTTCTCGCCCGCATTATCGTTACTTATGCCTACATTTTCTTTTCTGACCGGTCCAGCATACCTTACGATACACCTTCAGCCCTGTCAGAATGCTCCCCTACCACTTGCACATACATGCAAATCCATAGCTTCGGTAATATGCTTATGCCCGATTATTATCCATGCTCGTCCGCTCGACTAGTGAGCTGTTACGCACTCTTTAAATGAATGGCTGCTTCCAAGCCAACATCCTAGCTGTCTGGGCAGACAAACCTCGTTCTTTCAACTTAGCATATATTTGGGGACCTTAGCTGATGGTCTGGGTTCTTTCCCTCTCGGACTTGGACCTTAGCACCCAAGCCCTCACTGCTGCAAAACATTATATAGCATTCGGAGTTTGTCAGGAATTGGTAGGCGGTGAAGCCCCCGCATCCAATCAGTAGCTCTACCTCTATATAACTATTATCAGCGCTGCACCTAAATGCATTTCGGGGAGTACGAGCTATTTCCGAGTTTGATTGGCCTTTCACCCCTACCCACAGGTCATCCGAAGACTTTTCAACGTCAACCGGTTCGGTCCTCCACTGTGTGTTACCACAGCTTCAACCTGCCCATGGGTAGATCACACGGTTTCGCGTCTAACACTACTGACTAAAGCGCCCTATTCAGACTCGCTTTCGCTGCGGATCCATGGCTTAACCACTTATCCTTGCCAGCAGCGTTAACTCGTAGGCTCATTATGCAAAAGGCACGCCGTCACCCCACGAAAGGGCTCCGACCGCTTGTAGGCGCATGGTTTCAGGATCTATTTCACTCCGTTATTCACGGTTCTTTTCACCTTTCCCTCACGGTACTGGTTCACTATCGGTCTCTCAGGAGTATTTAGCCTTAGCGGATGGTCCCGCCGAATTCAGACAGGGTTTCACGTGCCCCGCCCTACTCAGGATGCCGCTATCCATTACGCTCGTTGCCCATACGGGGCTGTCACCCTCTATGGCGCTCCTTTCCAGAAGCTTCCGGTTCCTTGCGCATGAAATGTCGCGGTCCTACAACCCCGGCAATGCCGTAACAATGCCGGTTTGGGCTAATCCGCGTTCGCTCGCCACTACTTACGGAATCACTTTTGTTTTCTTCTCCTCCGCCTACTTAGATGTTTCAGTTCAGCGGGTTTGCCCACCTATCGGTGTGCTATATCTTCAATATAGCGGGTTGCCCCATTCGGATACCTGCGGATCGATCGGTGTGTGCCCGTCCCCGCAGCTTTTCGCAGCTTATCACGTCCTTCATCGCCTCTGAGAGCCTAGGCATCCCCCATGCGCCCTTATTTTGCTTATTGCACCAATCTTGCCTGTTAGAACAAGACCGTTTTTTTTGTTTTTATCATTGCCGATAAAAACGCTTTCTACTTTCTTATTATTTTCTTATCCCAATATGTCAATGAACTTTTACCTACCGTTTTTACGGCAGCTTCGTGGAGAATAACGGAGTCGAACCGTTGACCTCCTGCGTGCAAGGCAGGCGCTCTAGCCAGCTGAGCTAATCCCCCAAATCTAATGATGAATTGTGAATTATGAATTATGAATTAAGATTCATAACGCTTCAACTCTAGAATTTCCTTCTCTTCAAGCTTTAAAAAGTAGTCCCGGGCAGACTCGAACTGCCGACCCCTACATTATCAGTGTAGTACTCTAACCAGCTGAGCTACGAGACTCTGTTTTTTTTTACTTAAAAGTTTATTTCTTTAAATTAACAGCAAGAGTAATGCAATTTCACGATCCAAAACCTAAAACAGGCATCTTATTTCCCAAGCGTGCCTTCCGGCTAACACTTTGGGCTCTAGAAAGGAGGTGTTCCAGCCGCACCTTCCGGTACGGCTACCTTGTTACGACTTAGCCCTAGTTACCAGTTTTACCCTAGGCAGCTCCTTGCGGTCACCGACTTCAGGCACCCCCAGCTTCCATGGCTTGACGGGCGGTGTGTACAAGGCCCGGGAACGTATTCACCGGATCATGGCTGATATCCGATTACTAGCGATTCCAGCTTCACGGAGTCGAGTTGCAGACTCCGATCCGAACTGTGACCGGCTTTATAGATTCGCTCCCCCTCGCGGGGTGGCTGCTCTCTGTACCGGCCATTGTAGCACGTGTGTAGCCCAAGGCGTAAGGGCCGTGATGATTTGACGTCATCCCCACCTTCCTCACAGTTTGCACTGGCAGTCTTGTTAGAGTTCCCGACACTACTCGCTGGCAACTAACAACAGGGGTTGCGCTCGTTATAGGACTTAACCTGACACCTCACGGCACGAGCTGACGACAACCATGCAGCACCTTGTAAACTGTCTTGCGAAAGATCTGTTTCCAAATCGGTCAGTCTGCATTTAAGCCTTGGTAAGGTTCCTCGCGTATCATCGAATTAAACCACATGCTCCACCGCTTGTGCGGGCCCCCGTCAATTCCTTTGAGTTTCAAACTTGCGTTCGTACTCCCCAGGTGGGATACTTATCACTTTCGCTTAGCCACTGAAGTTGCCCCCAACAGCTAGTATCCATCGTTTACGGCGTGGACTACCAGGGTATCTAATCCTGTTCGCTACCCACGCTTTCGTCCATCAGCGTCAATCCATTGGTAGCAACCTGCCTTCGCAATTGGTATTCCATGTAATCTCTAAGCATTTCACCGCTACACTACATATTCTAGTTGCTTCCCAATAATTCAAGTCCTGCAGTATCAATGGCCGTTCCACCGTTGAGCGATGGGCTTTCACCACTGACTTACAAGACCGCCTACAGACCCTTTAAACCCAATGATTCCGGATAACGCTTGGATCCTCCGTATTACCGCGGCTGCTGGCACGGAGTTAGCCGATCCTTATTCTTACGGTACCGTCAGGCTCCTACACGTAGGAGTGTTTCTTCCCGTACAAAAGCAGTTTACAATCCATAGGACCGTCATCCTGCACGCGGCATGGCTGGTTCAGGCTTGCGCCCATTGACCAATATTCCTCACTGCTGCCTCCCGTAGGAGTCTGGTCCGTGTCTCAGTACCAGTGTGGGGGATCTCCCTCTCAGGACCCCTACCCATCGTTGCCTTGGTAAGCCGTTACCTTACCAACAAGCTAATGGGACGCATGCTCATCTTCCACCGTTGTGACTTTAATAACCGAACCATGCGGTCCGGTTATGCTATGAGGTATTAATCCAAATTTCTCTGGGCTATCCCTCTGTGGAAGGCAGATTGCATACGCGTTACGCACCCGTGCGCCGGTCTCAAATTCCGAAGAACTCTACCCCTCGACTTGCATGTGTTAAGCCTGCCGCTAGCGTTCATCCTGAGCCAGGATCAAACTCTTCATCGTATATTTTAATAATGTATATGCGACGCCTTGCTATCGGTTCTTTTCGAATCTTTCGATTCCATTACTCTTATTCTATCTTGTTTTGAAATCTCTTTCAAAACGGCTGTCAATTCAATATGTCTACGAACGTGTCTTTTTCTTTTTCCGCTTGTGTTTCAAAGCGGGTGCAAAACTAAAACTTCTTTCTGTTTCTCGCAAGAAAAACTTGAAAAATTTCTGAAGCTTTTTTTTCGCTTCAGTTTCTCAACTTTTTCTTCCAATCTTTCAATGAGCTTCCCTGTTTTGCGGGGTGCAAATGTAAAAAGCTTTTTCTTTTCCCGCAAGCTTTTTTCAATCTTTTTTTTCGAAAATCTCTTTCCTTAAAATGTGATCAGGCTGCCGGAATGTCTAAGAGCGCTTTTCGCCGTTGCGGGTGCAAAAGTAGTGCCTTTTTCCGCTTTTCCAACACTTTTCCCAGACTTTTTTCAATCTTTTTTCCCGCCAATCCATAACCTTCTCATAACAAGGAGTTTATATTTTGGATATTTTTCACAGAACGTAAGGCTTTTCTTCGTTACCCCCGGAATCGGGCTGTTTTGCCGCAAAGGCGCTAGGGCGCGAAGCCTGTTTTTTCCGCTTTTCGGCCCCTAAAGACGCCAAGCTTTACAAAAAATCTTCATCTGAAAACCCAACCCCTAGCCCCGATAGGAGCGGAAATCCTTTTGGGGCCGGGGTTCGGCCCCAAAAGATTGAAGCGCATAGCGGGAAAAAGCTCCTGACAAACATTAAAGATGAAATGATAAAATTACAATTACCAAACTTTGAATGCTTCGGCTCCGCTCAGCAAGACAAGCAAGTTTTTTTACCTTATATATGTACACCAAAAAAACAAACCCGACAGGTTTTGGAAAACTGTCGGGTTGCTATACTATATATATTATGTATAAAATTATTTCTTATTTAATTCTTTAGCTCTTTGCTGCCACTTCTCTGATAAATCTTCATAATTAACAGGATTAGCAGGTTTCTGATTTACCAATCGGCCTGATTCAAAAGCTCTCACTAAGATTGTTTCAATTAGATAGTCTTCGTTTACGTCGTATGGTTTGTATTCTTCTTTCAAACTTATATCAAATAAATTGGCTGTCGTATTAGATACAAAAGCTTTAAATCCGCTTTTGAGCGTTTTTATAAGTTCATAAGTGGTAATTCCTGTTTGACGATGAATTAGTTTTACTAAAATCTGTCCTTGCTTTCTAGATAGCTTTTTTAGTCTTTCTTCAAATTCATTATTCAAATAGTCTTCCACAATTTTAAAATACTTCTTTTTTTCTCGGCTTGTTTTTAAGCGAGCCATTCCGTTATTTAAAGCTGTTAATCTTTCTGAAGCTAATTTTGCATAAGGATATACCTTGTAAACTCTGTTTTGAAGGATTTGAAATTGTTTCATCTCTTCTGCACTCATCTTCTGCCCTTTTGAAATAATTATTTCAGGCAGCTGAATAGTATCACTTAAGATAGAATCTTTTTCGGTTATAATATATCCCATTTGTTCATTCTCTTTTGGAGTAACTTGGGCTTTGGAAGAAAAACAAACTAGTAGTATAAATAAAAAGGTGGTTAGTCTCATTGAATCATAATTTAAATGTAAAATTATATATTTATACACAACTCTAATACCAAATTTATATTTTAGCGAAAAAATATTTTTATGAGCACAAATTCTATCTTAAACAATGCTTCTATAGCTTTTTTAGAAAGCTACCTTAATAATGCTTCCCCTACTGGCTACGAAAGTGAGGGTCAAAAACTTTGGATGAATTATCTAAAACCTTATGTAGATTCATTTATTACAGATACTTATGGAACTGCTGTTGGTGTAATTAATCCCGATGCTCCTTATAAGGTGGTAATTGAAGGGCATGCAGATGAAATTTCATGGTATGTAAACTACATTACAGAAGATGGCTTAATATATGTAATACGAAATGGAGGTTCAGACCATCAGATTGCCCCTTCAAAAAGAGTTAATATTCATACCAAAAACGGAATTGTAAAAGGTGTTTTTGGATGGCCTGCTATTCATACTCGTTTGCGTGACAAAGAAGAGATTCCGAAACTGAGTAACATATTTATTGATTTAGGCTGTGAAAACAAAGAACAAGTCGAAGCGCTAGGTGTTCACGTGGGATGTGTGATTACATATCCTGATGAATTTATGGTTTTGAACGAAAATAAGTTTGTTTGTCGTGCTATTGATAATAGAATGGGCGGTTTTATGATTGCAGAAGTTGCCCGTTTATTACATGAAAATAAAAAGAAACTTCCTTTTGGTTTATATATAGTAAATTCTGTTCAGGAAGAAATTGGTCTGAGAGGTGCTGAAATGATTGCACATCGTATAAAACCAAATGTTGCTATTGTAACTGATGTTTGTCACGACACCACTACTCCAATGATTGATAAAAAGGTAGAAGGTGATCTAAAAATGGGAAAAGGCCCTGTTATTGGCTACTCTCCTGCTATTCAAAATAAATTACGTGATTTGATTGTAGCAACTGCTGAAGAAAATAAAATCCCATTTCAAAGACATGCTACTTCTCGCGCAACGGGTACAGATACCGATGCTTTTGCATATAGCAATGGCGGTGTGCCATCTGCTTTGATTTCTCTTCCGTTACGATACATGCACACGACTGTAGAAATGGTTCATAAAGACGATGTTGAAAATGTAATTCAACTTATTTATGAAGCTTTATTGAAAATTGAGAACAACGAGACTTTTTCTTATTTTAAATAATATACTTTAATGTAAATCCGATTTGAGTTATTGAATCGGATTTGCAAATTATAAACCAAGCATGAAAATATTACTGCTCGAAGACGATTTTACTTTATCAAAAGAAATCTCCGCATTCTTTACTTCAAAAGAATTCGAGTGTGTCCCTTATTATGATGGTTCTTTGCTTTTGAAAAAATACTTTCCGTACGAATATGATTTAATTATTCTAGACATAAACGTTCCGGGAATAAATGGAATTGACGTTTGCAAAGGGATACGGGAAACTGATAAAAAAACGCCTATTATAATGCTTACTGCCTTTAGCGAAATTGAAGATAAATTGTCTTCTTTTGATAATGGTGCCGATGATTATCTTGTAAAACCTTTCCATTTTGAAGAATTATACGCGCGCGTACAATCACTTTTAAGAAGGAAAGAAGTTCCTCAGCAAATAGAAAATAAAATCGTCATTAAAGATTTAGAAATCTTTGAAGAAGATATGAAAGTTTTTAGGGCGGGTGAAGAAATTAAACTTACTCCGAAAGAATTCAAATTAATTCTGATTTTGGCGCATGCCAAAGGAAAAGTACTTTCTAAACAATTTATAGCCGAGAAACTTTGGGATTATCATATTGAAACCAATCAGAATACCATTGAGGTTTATATTAACTTTTTAAGGAAAAAAATTGATAAAGACCACGAAATAAAACTTCTTAGAACCAAAGTAGGCTACGGATATTATCTAAGCGACCAGGAATGACATTAAAAAATCGAATATCACTTTTAGTAAGCTTGCTGTTTACCATTCTTTTTGGATTGGCATCTACGGTGATATTCATTTTGTATTCCAATTACCGAAAAGAAGAGTTTCGCGATCGATTAGAAATCAAAGCTTTATCTAATATTAAGTTATTAGTTAATGTAAAACAGGTTGATAATCAACTTTTAAAAATAATAGACCAGAATTCAATCAACAAATTGTATGACGAAAAAACTTTGGTTTTTGATTCAAATTATAAACTAATTTACAGTAGTATTGACGATGCTAAAATCAACTGGTCTGTTGATGATTTAAAATACCTTAAAAAAAACAAGACCTTTTTTAAGCAGCAGGGTAATTATGAAGTTTATGGTGTTTTCTACGATACGAACGACAAAGATTTTTATGCCTTAATTTCTGCTACTGATGATTACGGAAATCGTAAACTGCTTTTCTTACGTTATACATTAGTCATTTCGTATATCTTTTTTACAACACTTTGCTGGCTGTTAACTTCATTTATGGTAAGAAAAGCTATAAATCCGCTTCATGCTTTTCATCAGAAAATAAAAAATATAAACGAAAATAATCTCGATACCAGAATTGAATCTCAAAGCACTAAAAATGAAATCGATTTAATTGCAGATGAATTTAATTTCATGATGGATCGGATTGAACTTTCGTATCAAAAACAAAAAGAATTTACTGCTCACGCATCGCATGAATTAAGAACACCGCTTTCTAGAATGACTTCTCAGATAGAAAATGCTATGGCCGACCCAGAACTTCAGCCGAAAGACAAGTCATTTTTGAATTTGATTTTAGATGATGTCAATCATTTAAGTGAATTAATCAATTCTCTACTTATCCTTTCTAAAATTGATAACAGAAAAGCAGATTATCGTGAAGTGCAGAGAATAGATGAAATTTTATTTTCTTCTATCGAAAAAATAAATAAAACTTTCCCTGATTTCGTTATTCTTTTTGAAATGGAAGAAAGTGATGATCTTGATACTGCTTTAGAAGTAAAAGGAAATAGAAATCTTTTAGAGATAGCTTTAACCAATATTTTAAAGAATGCTTGTGTTTATTCAGATAATAAGCAGGCAAAAGTAAATATAAGCTCCGATCATCGACATCTTATCATTTCTGTATCCAACACAGGGGAAACCTTAAATGAAGAAGAACAAAAAAATCTTTTTCAGCCTTTTATGCGTGGCCGAAATTCGAAAGGAACTTCTGGTTTTGGACTTGGCTTAAGAATTGTGCAACGCATCCTAATTCTGCACAAAGCAAACATAACTTACTCTGCTTCAAATATTAACACGAATTTATTTCAGTTATTTTTTAATTTGTAAACAATTTTAAGCTATTTTTAAGGTAGATTTTAAGCTCTCTTAAAGCCTGTTGATAGCATATTTGTACAACTTAAAGATGATACAATGAAAAAGTTATTCGCATTGCTGTTATTTGCACTTTTAAATCAAGCTGCAATAGCACAAAAATCACTTACTCTCCAAGACTGTGAAAGTCAATTTTTAAAAAAGAATCTATTTTTACTGGCATCTCAATATAATCTTGATGCCTCAAAAGCACTTACCATTCAGGCTCGTATTTGGGACAATCCCACGCTCTCAGCAGAGTTGAATGCCTACAATCCTGAACGAGACAAATTTTTTGATATTGGCAAAGATGGTCAGAAAGTTTTTGCGATAGAACAACTGATCTATCTTGGCGGCAAAAAGCGCAATGAGGTTAAATTAGCACAAACTAATGAAAAACTGGCAGAACTTCAGTTTAACGACTTGCTTAGGACTTTAAAATTGCAATTGCGTAAAAGCTTTTTCACTGTATATTATAATACTAAAAATCTTGACAATACAGATAAGCAACTGGCTCATATCGAAAATTTAATTAATTCTTATTCGATTCAAGCTCAAAAAGGAAATATTCCTCTAAAAGACGTTGTTCGTCTACAATCACTCTATCTTAATTTCAAAAACGAAAGATTGGAGGTAATTAATAACAACATAGAAGAACAGGCTAATTTAAAATTGCTATTAAACGAAACTGAAAATGTAGTTCCAGTTGTAAGCAAAGATGATTCTGATAAATATCTAAAAGTTATAGCTTTTGATCTTAAAAATTTTGAAGAACAAGCCATAGCAAATAGACCTGATTATTTAGCAAAACAAAAAGAAATCGATGCTAATGAGCTGAATGTGAAATTACAAAAATCACTTTCAGTTCCAGATATTACGCTTGGAGCAAATTATGATCAGCGAAGCGGCGCTTTTAACAATGAAGCCAATTTAATTGTTGGAATTCCTTTACCACTTTGGAATCAAAATAAAGGAAATATTAAGTATGCAAAAACAATTTTGGAGCAATCTAAAATTGAAAAACAAAACTTCGAGCTGCAACTCAAAACAGAAATCACGTCAGCATGGACCAAATGGGATGAATCTAGACAAAATTATACCGTTATAAAGCCAACTGTAAATTCAGATTTTGAAGCAGTTTATAACGGAATGCTTACCAACTTTCAAAAACGAAACGTAAGCCTTTTAGAATTTACCGATTTTATGGAAAGTTACAATCAGGCTATAATTCAGTTAAATGAATTAAAGAAAAAAGTAGTGATTGCAGGCGAAGAATTAAACAGCACCATCAACAAAGATTTATTTTAAAAAATTACAGAAATGAAACATATATTATTCATCGGAATCGCACTAGCAGGCTTATCTCTTACGAGCTGCAAAAAAGAAGTTGAAAATCCTGAAACAAATACCTCTTTTGTTTTGAGCAATACCATGCTTAAAAGCACTACAACTGCAGAAGCTAAATCTCAGCCATTAAAGAACGAACTTAGTTTTTACGGTAAAATTACTGCTGACAATAATAAAATGATTGATGTTTATCCATTAGTTGGTGGAAACGTAATGAAAGTAAATGTTGAACTTGGTGATTATGTAAAAAAAGGACAAGTATTGGCAACCATAAAAAGTACCGATGTAGCCGATTTTGAAAAACAATCCATTGATGCTAAAAGCGATTTGCTTGTCGCTAAAAATAACTTGAAAGTAGCACAAGAATTATTTGATGGTAAATTAAACTCTGAAAGCGATGTTCTTCAGGCAAAATCTGAAGTAAATAAAGCGCAGTCGCAATTAAGCAAAATTCAGGAAACCTATAAAATTTATAATATTAAAGCTGGTTCAATTTACGAAGTAACAGCTCCGATAAGCGGATTTATCATTCAAAAAAGCATCAACCAAGATATGCTTTTACGTAACGACCGTTCTGAAAACATATTTGATATTGCAGAAATCAGTGAAGTTTGGGCAATGGCGAATATTAATGAAATTGATATCAATAAAGTAAAATTAGGAACCAATGCTGCAGTAACCACTTTGAGTTATCCAGATAAAACGTTTTATGGAAAAGTAGATAAAATTTATAATGTTATTGATCCAGAAACGAAAGCCATGCAGGCTAGAATTAAGCTTAATAATCCAGATTACATGCTTAAACCCGATATGAATGCTAATATCAAACTGTCTTTTAATGAAAATCAATCTATGATAGCCGTGCCTAGTAAAGCGATTGTTTTTGATAGAAGTAAAAACTTCGTTGTGGTATTTAAAGACCGAAATAATATTGAAACCAGACAAGTAGAAGTTTACAGAGTGGTTGGAGATACCACCTATCTTTCAAGTGGTTTAAAGGAAAATGAAAAAGTAATAACAAACAATCAGCTATTTATTTATGGTGCTTTAAATAATTAAGACATGAACAAATTCATAAAAAATATTATTGCTTTTTCGCTAAAGAATAAAGCATTTACCTTCTTTTGGGTTGGATTATTGGCTGTTGCTGGATTTATTTCATTCAAAAATATGCCTATTGATGCATTTCCAGATGTTACCAATACGCAGATTATTATTATTACACAATGGAATGGAAAAAGCGCTGAAGAAGTAGAACGTTTTGTGACGTCTCCAATTGAGATTGCTATGAACTCTGTGCAGAAAAAAACAAGTGTGCGAAGCATTACTATGTTTGGTCTATCTGTTATTAAAATTATTTTTGACGATGGTGTAGACGATACTTTTGCTCGTTTTCAGGTAAATAATTTATTAAAAAATGTTTCTCTTCCTGATGATGTGGAACCAGACGTACAGCCCCCATACGGCCCAACAGGTGAAATTTTCAGATATATTGTAAAAAGCGATAGCAGAGACAGTAGAGAATTATTGACTTACCAAAACTGGGTTATAGACAAACAATTGCGTTCTCTGCCTGGCGTTGCCGATTTAAATGTTTTTGGAGGTCAAACTAAAACTTATGAAGTAGGAGTTGATCCTATCAAATTGGCAAAATACAACATTACCCCTTTACAGGTTTACAATGCCGTAAATGCTGGAAACTTAAACGTTGGTGGTGATGTTATTGAAAAGAACGGGCAAGCATTTGTTGTTCGCGGTGTCGGTTTATTAAAATCAAAAGAAGATATTGGAAATATTATCGTAGATGACGCAGCAGGAAATCCAATCTTGGTTAAAAACTTAGCTGACGTTTACGAAAGTTCAATGCCAAGAGTTGGACAAACAGGTATTGGAAATAATGACGACGCTGTTGAAGGAATTGTAGTAATGCGAAAAGGTGAAAATCCGCAGGAAACACTTGCCTTAATAAAAGCCAAAATCAAAGATCTTAATGATAATGTTTTGCCAAAAGACATTAAAATTGAAACATTTTACGATCGTGATAATTTGATGAATTTTACGACCGAAACAGTAATGCATAACTTGTTCGAAGGTATTATCCTTGTTACTGTTGTAGTATTCCTTTTTATGGCCGATTGGAGAACTACTTTTACCGTTTCTATTGTCATTCCACTTTCTTTATTATTTGCCTTTTTATGTCTTAAAATGATGGGAATGAGCGCCAACTTATTAAGTTTAGGTGCAGTCGATTTCGGAATTATTATTGACGGAGCTGTAGTAATGGTTGAAGGTTTATTTGTTGTTCTAGACCATCGAGCCCATCAGCTGGGAATGGAGAAATTTAATAAAATTGCAAAAGGAAGCTTGATTAAAAAAACGGGAACAGAAATGGGCAAGGCTATTTTTTTCTCAAAACTGATTATTATTACGGCTTTGCTTCCCATTTTCTCTTTCCAGAAAGTAGAAGGAAAAATGTTCTCTCCCCTAGCCTTTACATTAGGTTTTGCTTTGCTGGGAGCACTTATTTTTACCTTGACTTTGGTTCCTGTTCTTTCTCATATTTTACTAAATAAAAATGTGAAGGAAAAACACAATCCGTTTGTGAATTTTTGGGATCGAATAGTAGGCAAAGGTTTTCAATGGACATTCAAGCATAAAGTACAAACTTTAATTGCATCATTAGGATTGTTAGCAGCTGTTTTCTTCTCAGCAGGTTTCTTAGGAACTGAGTTTTTACCGCAATTAAACGAGGGAGCTTTATGGGTAACAGCAGAATTGCCAATGAGTACCTCTCTCCCTGAAAGTGTTAAAACGGCAGCAATGATTAGAAAAGACTTGGAAAGTTTCCCAGAAGTTAAAAAAGTTCTTTCTCAGACTGGAAGAAGTAACGATGGAACCGATCCGAATGGGTTTGGATTTATTCAGCTTCAGGTTGACTTATTGCCAAAAGCAGAATGGAAACGTAAAATTTCGATGGATGATCTGATTAATGAAATGGATAATAAACTCAAAGTTCATCAAGGAATTACCTATAATTATTCGCAACCTGTAATTGATAATGTTGCTGAATCTGTAGCAGGATTCAAGGCTTCTAATGCCGTTAAAATTTATGGGGATGATTTGAACAAACTAGATCAGCTTGCAAATGAAGTTTTAGCACAAATTAAAAATATTCCAGGTATAAAAGATGTTGGTATTCTAAGAAATGTTGGCCAGCCTGAAATCAGCGTAATTCTAGATCGTGAAAAAATGGCTGCTTACGGAGTAACTTTAAGTGACGCTCAAGCAGTTTTAGAATTGGCTTTTGGAGGAAAAACAGCAACTGAAAAATATGAAGATGAAAAGAAATTTGATGTCCGAGTTCGTTTTTCTAAAGAATATAGAAAAGACGAAAAAGATTTGGAAGAAATTAAAGTTCCAACCATCAGCGGAATCAAGATTCCTTTAAAAGAAATTTGTGATATTAAAACTATTACAGGTCCTGCGTTTATTTATAGAGACAATACCAAACGTTTTATTGGAGTAAAATTTTCTGTTCGTGATCGAGATTTAGGAAGCACCATTGCCGAAGCACAACAAAAAGTAAATCAACTTAAGCTTCCTACTGGTTATACAACTGGATGGACAGGAGAATTTGAAAACCAAGTTCGTGCAAGTGCACGTCTGGCGCAAGTTGTACCAATCAGTTTAATTGGAATTTTTGTGCTATTATTTATTCTTTTTGGTAATTTCAAAGATTCCCTACTTGTTTTAGCTAACGTTCCATTTGCGATTATTGGAGGAATTATTGCGTTGCATGTTACAGGAATGAATTTTGGAATTTCTGCTGGAGTTGGATTTATAGCGCTTCTTGGAATTTGTATTCAAAACGGAGTAATTCTAATATCTGAATTTCATCATAATCTGAAAGTCAAATATTCTCTTGAAGAGTCCATTTTTAGGGGAGTAAAAGCTCGAACCAGAGCCGTAGTGATGACAGCATTAATGGCTTCTATTGGATTAATGCCTGCCGCAGTTTCTACAGGAATTGGATCCGAATCGCAAAAACCGCTTGCCATTGTAATTATTGGCGGACTTATGACAGCAACTGTTTTAACACTATTAGTATTTCCAATTTTATTCTGGATATTCAACAGAAAAAAACATGTGCCAATAGAATAAACAATTATAATATTTAGTTTTAAATCAATTTGTTGGGATTTAAAAAAGAAGAAGCATCATTCTCGTAATGATGCTTTTTTGTTTATATTTGAGTTCAATATAAAGCAAAAAAAAAGACCTTTTGCTCAGAAAGGTCTTTTAACTAACTCAAAACTCTTAAACTGTTATTTCAAATCTTTCAAAAGCTCAATTGATTCTGAAGCATTTGACGCTTGCGCATATTTTAATGCTGTATAACCTTTTTCATTTTTAATATTAGGTTTTGCTCCATTCGCCAATAAAACCCTAATGATTTCATGTTTATTGTAAAGTGCAGCGATCATTAAAGGTGTAAAATCTTCTGATATTTGGTTTACATCTGAACCGTATTCGATAAATTTTTTAACAGTTTCAAGGTCTCCTTTGCTAATAGCAACATTTAATGGAGTTCCTACATAACTTTTAAGTTCAACTGGATTTTTAGCAGTTGAAATTTCATTTGAAGCCATTGCCACATTTCCAAATGTTACTAAGGCTAGTCCTAAATAAATTACTGATTTTTTCATAATGATTGATGTTTGTTAAATGATTGATGATGATTTTAATTTGATGATGTAAAGGTAAAATATTTTAATGTATTATGCATTACAAAGTACTATGTTTTAACTAATTCTTAACATTCACTTAATAAAGCAATAATTAAAGACCCCAACTGTTATCAAATTATTGATTTTACTATAATAGACTACTAAAAAGAAAAAATGTTACAACAAATCTTATTTTTTTCTGTTTTAAAAATAAAAGTTAGTAGAATACTTGGTTTAATTTTTTTAAATTTATTATAGCCTTTAAAATCAAAAACATAGCGTTATAATTTTATGTGTCAATAAAATCAATACTTCTAAGAGAAAATAATATTTAAAAGAACCATATTAAATCAAGAATCATGATTTTTATCAAAAGAACACTAGTCGTTTTAATTCTATTTATATCTATTGTTTTGATAGTCGCCTATTTTATGCCTAGAGAATACTTAATTGAAAGAGAGGTAATTATAAATAAACCTACTGATAGTATTTTTAAATATATTCGTTCACTAAGAAATCAAAACGAGTTTAGCATATGGGCTAATATAGATCCAAAAATGAAAGTCCATTATAGAGGAATTGATGGAATGGTAGGTTCAGTTTCTTCTTGGGAGAGTAGTGTTAAAGAAGTTGGTGATGGCGAACAGGAAATTACAAAAATAATAGAAAACAGACGTTTAGACTTTGTACTGCGTTTTAACAAACCAGTGCAAGATACTGCTGTCGGTTTTATGTCAACAGAACCTATTTCTGAGAATCAGACAAAAGTAAAATGGGGAATCAGTGGAGCAATTCCGTATCCAACAAATATTATTCTTCCCATTTTGCGAATGGATCAAATGATTGGAAATGATTTGCAGAAAGGTTTAGAAAATTTAAAAGATAGGATGGAATAAATGCTATAGATTAAACAAGGCAATTCAATTGATTGAATTGCCTTGTTTATTATTTACGTCTTTTATTGTTTTTAGCTTTCTTCTCTTTCAAAATAACAATGGACTCAATTGATTTTCCAAATTCTGCAAACTGCAAAGCAGTAAGACCTTTTTCATTTTCAATTGAAAGATCCGCTCCTTTTTCAATCAAAATTTTTATAATTTCAACTTGATTAAATCGCGCCGCCACCATTAAAGGTGTCATATTATTTACAATTTTATTGACATCCGCACCATACATTATAAATTTTTTTACACTTTCAACATCACCTTTACTTATAGCAAGATGAAATGGAGAATTTGAATAAATTAAAAATTCAATTTGATCTTTAATACACAACTGATAGTTTGCCCCTTTTGATTCATTTGTAAAAATGAAAACTGCTCCTAAAATAATTATTGCTTTTTTCATAATGATTATTCTTTTTTAATGATTGATGATGAAACATTTTATACTTTAGACGACCAAAGAAGAAACTAGGTTTCACATTTTTGAAAAAAAGAAATAAAAAAAGCATCATTCTTCTAAAAGATGACGCTTTCCTTTTTTTTTAAAACTATTAAAATTTTACCTAAGCCCTTTCAAAATCTCTGCAGACTCAGTTGATTTTGCGTATCTAGCATAATCCAACGCTCTTAGTCCGTGAGCGTTTTCTATTGACGGTTTAGCCCCATTTGCCAACAAAATTTTTACAATTTCAACATGGTTATAACGAGCAGCGAGCATCAAAGGTGTCATATTACGAACAATTTTATTTACATCTGCGCCGTATTCAATGCTTTTCTTTACGGTTTCAAGATCTCCGTTGCATACCGCCAAATGCAAAGGTGAGGATAAATCAAAAGGAATTTCAATTTGATTTCTATTTTCTAACTTCAAGTTAGAAGCTGTTGCAAAATTTGCAAATAAGGTCAAAGCCGTTCCTAAAACGATTACTGTTTTTTTCATGATTGATTGCTTGTTTAGTGATTAATGATTGTGATGATTACTTGTTAGACGCTCATTATGCACAAAACGTTGCATTAAAAATGAAAAAAAGATGAAATTTCTTGAAAAAAGATATAGAAGCGCAATCAGATAGGCTCAATTGCATTTTTTACATAATAAAATTTGGATAATTCCAAATTGGGTTTCATATCGCAAATCTATTTACACGAAAAAAGCCTTGCTGAATTTGTTACAACAAGGCTTTTTATATTTCGTTTTTAGCTTAAATTCAAATTGTTATTTTGAAGAAAGATAGCCCAATACATTTCTTTCAATACGCTGATCAATATTAGCAATATCCGCTTTTACAAATTTTTCTCCTAAGATATTTTCAAACAATTCGATATATCTTTCAGAAACAGATTCAATATATTCGTCTGTCATATTTGGTATCTGCTGTCCTTCTTGCCCTTGAAAACCATTTTCAATTAACCAACGACGCACAAATTCTTTAGATAATTGTTTTTGCTCCTCTCCTTTTTCTTGTCTTTCAGCATATCCATCAGCGTAGAAATAACGAGAAGAATCTGGTGTATGAATTTCGTCAATTAAAACAATAACACCATCTTTTGTTTTTCCGAACTCATATTTCGTGTCTACTAAAATCAATCCGCGTTTAGCAGCGATTTCAGTTCCTCTTTGAAATAAAGCTCTAGTATATTTTTCTAAAACTAAATAATCTTCTTCCGAAACAATTCCTTTTGCCAAAATATCCTCGCGAGAAATATCTTCATCATGAGAACCGTTGTCTGCCTTTGTAGTTGGTGTAATAATTGGCTCTGGAAATTTGTCGTTTTCTTTTAAACCTTCAGCCATAGTAACACCACAGATTTGTTTTCTTCCTGCTGCATATTCACGAGCTGCGTGGCCAGACAAATAACCACGTATAACCATTTCTACTTTAAAAGGTTCGCATAAATGTCCAACAGCAACGTTTGGATCTGGAGTAGCAATCAGCCAGTTTGGAACAATATCTTGTGTCAATTCCATAAATTTTGTTGCAATCTGATTCAAGATTTGTCCTTTGTATGGAATTCCTTTTGGCAAAACTACATCAAAAGCCGAAAGCCTATCGGTAGCTACCATTACTAAAAGTTCGTCGTTAATATTATAAACTTCTCTAACTTTTCCGCGGTAAACTGATTTTTGGTTCGGGAAATTAAAATTTGTAGTTGTGATTGTATTACTCATTATCTAGTTGTGTTGTTTTTTATGAAGGCAAATTTAAAACTATTTGGCAGAGCAAACAAAGAAAATATTACTTCAATTTTAGTGAATTATTTAAAACTCAAAATTCCTTTACCAAAAGATTTTATTGATGCATCAAGACTTCCAAGTGTCGTGTCTGAAAGTTTTTTAAAATCGGTCGATTTGACGATTAAAATTTGTCCTTGATCCTTAGCTGGTGCATTTGGAATAAAAATTACAGCTGAACCATTTTCATCTTCTTCAATTAAATGAGCTGGTTGCCAAAAATCTCCATTTTTAAACAAAATAGGCAAATCTGTAACAGGTTTAGGCTCATGATTTCTTTTCAAAAGTTTTTCTTCTGCCTCTTTTTTATTTTTTTCATAACCGGGCAAAAAGATCATTAGCTTCTCGTCTACCCAATTTGTAAATCGCTTTAAAATAGCCAAACGCATTAAAAAGCCGCTTAAATAAATTAAAACCACCAAAATCATTCCGCCCACGATATCGGTAGCGTATTTTCCTAATATCAAATCCAAACGCAGGAAGTGCGCAAATTTTTCTCCATAATTCTGAAAAAACTTCCAGACTTTTCCCAATAAAATAAAAAAAACTAAAAGTGGCAATAACACCAATGCTCCCGAAATCAAATTCCGTTCAGCTTGTAGTAAAAAATTTTTCATGGTCAAATAGTTAAATTAAAAAAAACAAGAGCTAACTCACTGTGAATTAGCTCTTATAAAAATAACTATTATTTAGTATCCAGCAATAGTCTGAATATAAAATACTCGCAATTAAATTGCTGCAAATTCTTTATTCAAAATTTTTCTGGCAATATACCTTGCAACGCCGTCTTCGGCATTTGTTTCAATCACTTCTAAATCTGGCAATGTTTCTTTTAAAATTGATGGAGCATTTCCCATAATTAATCCTTTTCCGGATGAAGATAACATTTGCACATCGTTAAATCCATCACCAAAAGAAACCGCTTCTGATAATGTAAATCCTTCCCTTTCTAACACTTGCTCAATTGCAACTGCTTTATCTATAGATTTGTCCATAAATTCTAAACAAGTTGGGAGACTAAAAGCATGATGCAAATGTTCTGAAGAATTTGCTAAAATGGCATCTTTTAATTTGACTAATTTTTCGTGGTCGCTGCAAGAGAAGAAAATCTTAATTGCTCCAAAATCTTCTAAATTCTTATAATCTACCAGTTCGGGACGATATTTTAATTCTGTTTGAAAAGAATTCAGTTTTTCATTCCATTTATTGGTCTGCCAAACATTTTCTTTAAATAAAACTACCGTGATTTCTGGATCAATTTCAACGTTCAAAGCAGCCTTAACAACATCACTGTCTAAATTAAAAGCAAAAAGCTGTTCTTTGTTTGGCGAATGAATTCTAGCTCCGTTTGAGCTTACTAAATAAACTGGCACTTCTAATTTATCGATAATTGCCATTGCATCTAAGTGATGACGACCTGTAGCTACAACAATAAGATATCCTTGATTATGAAGTTCTTGAAAGATTGATTTAGTGTAATCTGAAATAGTATGTTGTGGGTTAAGTAAAGTTCCGTCAAGGTCACTTACTACAACTTTTATATTTTTAAGTTTTGTCATATTAATTGTCAAATTCGATGATATGCAAAATTACGGTTTTAAGCTCGTTTAGACAAAGAATAGACGGTTTGAAAGCCAAAATTGAGGGAAGTTTATTATTTATTTAACTATTCGGTTAAATATTGCTATATAATCAGTTTAAATCTTAACAATTCCAGTTTTATATAAATTTATAGCCTTTTGAATTATCGCTTCAATCTGTTCCAAGGGCAAATCTTCATGAACATCAAACATCATAATTTTCATTCTTGAGCGATTTTCTTGAATCAAAAAAGCTTCCTCAAAATGTTTTCCTTCTACAATTCCGATATAAGGCTGTTGGAGTTTTTTATGCATCCATAAATAGCAGAACATTTTTCCTTTATAAGAGAAAAACGGCATTCCATATTTAAAACTGTTTGTAATACTTGTGTCTTGCTTAAGAATGATTTCTTTTAATGCCAAAAATATCCCTTTTATGGATTCTTCTTGGTTTAGGTAGAAATCATCTAGGTGGTTCATTATAATAATAATTTTTTCTAATTTTCTTAGTACGTGCATAAACTCTTTTTAACGTGTCATAACCCGAACAATTAGAACTAGCTTTAAATTCATAAACTAAAGAATCTTTTTTGAGATAGAATCTTTCTTTTGAAAAAATTAAAAAGTCGGCATTTTGTTTAGGATTACAATTTGGAATAGTCAACGTGTCTTTTGTTCTAGTTTCCCCAAATTTTATACATCTTGTATATGGAAACATTCTATAACATGTATCGCTGCTCGTACTGTTTAATTCAATAGAATCCCCTACTATCTTCCATTTTCCTTTGGAAATTACTCTCCAGTCGCACCCTGCTCCTTTATAAGAAAAAGTGCTGTCTTTATTTATTTTTAACAAATGCTTACCTGGGACAATGCATTCTGTATCGTGCCAAATTCCAACAAATTTATTTACAGGTATCTCTGCTTTTTTGCATGAAAAAAAACAAATCAAAATTAAAACGCCTAAAACTCGTACTTTCATTGATTCTTAATTATATAGCAGTCAAAAAAATATTCGTTTTGCATTTTTCTAAAGAAAACATACAAAACGAATATTAATAAATGTTAAAACACAATTCACGTTTTACATTTAACATTTGACTAAATTAAACTTAATCGTGGTTTTCTATTTGCTTGTAGGCATCAATTACCTTTTTAACCAATCTGTGGCGAACAATATCTTTATCATCTAGATAAATAATTCCGATGCCTTCAATGTCTTTTAGAACCAAAAGCGCTTCTTTAAGACCAGAAATTGTTCTTCTCGGCAAATCGACTTGACCTGGATCACCAGTAATCATGAATTTGGCATTTTTCCCCATACGGGTCAAAAACATTTTCATTTGTGAATGTGTGGTATTCTGAGCCTCGTCAAGAATTACAAAAGCATTGTCAAGAGTTCGTCCGCGCATGAAAGCTAGAGGTGCAATCTGGATAATTCCTTTCAGAATATAATCTTCCAACTTTTCGTTTGGAATCATATCTCGCAAGGCATCATAAAGCGGTTGCATGTAAGGATCAAGTTTTTCCTTCATATCTCCAGGCAAGAAACCTAGATTTTCGCCCGCTTCTACTGCTGGACGCGTCAAAATAATTCTTTTTACTTCTTTGTCCTTCAGCATTTTTACCGCCATAGCGACTCCTGTGTATGTTTTACCAGTTCCAGCGGGACCTACTGCAAAAACCATATCGTTCTTTTTTACGGTATCAACCAGCAATTGCTGATTTGGTGTCATTGCTTTTACAATTTTACCGCCAACACCGTGAACTAAGATTTTATCATGATCGTAAGCTCTCTTTTCATCCTGACCATCACTCATTATTACGCGCTCAATTACGTTATCGTCAATATTGTTGTAACGTGTAAAGTGAAGCATTAATCTTTGAAATCTTTTTTCGAATTCGTCTAAAACTTCTTTTTCGCCAAATGCTTTTAAAGTTGTCCCTCGCGCTACGATTTTAAGCTTTGGGTAATACTTTTTAATAATTTCTAAATGGCTGTCCTGCGCGCCCCAAAATTCTTTTGGTGCAATATCTACTAGCTCGATTATTCTTTCGTTCAAATGAAGTTGTTTTAAATTAAAATAATTCCTTTTAATATTTAGTGGCTGTCGGGTCTTTTTTATTAGTCGCAGTGTTCAGTCGCAGTCTCAGTTTATCCAAATAATCTTAAAACTTTGTTTCTGAATATTGTAACTTGCAAATACTTTAAAAATCATAATTTGTCTTTTCTTTCTTTCAATTTGTGTTTACTATTATTAGCTTTGCATTTCTCAAATTTAATGAAAATTAGATTTAAATACTATCAATAGTTATAAACAAAAATATGTCAATAATTACCCTTACTACAGACTACGGCTTAAAAGATCACTTTGTGGGGTCGCTGAAGGGTAAAATACTTTCTGAAAATCCAAAGGTTCAAATCATTGACATTTCTCATGACATTGATCCCTTTAATACTGCCGAAGCGAGTTACATTATTGGTGCGGCTTATATGAGTTTCCCAAAAGGAACTGTGCACTTAATCGGTGTCGATATCGAGCGTAATAAAGAAAACCAGCATATCGCCATGCAATGGAACGATCATTACTTTATTTGTGCCGATAATGGAATCTTGAGCATGCTTACGCAGAAAATTGTTCCGCAGAAAATTGTGGCAATCAATATTCATGATCGCTTCCCGATTGAATCGACAGATTTGGATATTTTTATTCAGGTTGCCTCTCACTTATCTAGAGGCGGTTTATTGAATGTTATCGGAAAAGAAATTTCTTCTATTAAAGAAGCTACCGAATTGCAGGCTCTTGTTGCTGATGACGGAAATTCTATAAAAGGAAACATCATTTATATTGATCATTTTGGAAACGTTGTAACCAATATTTCTAAAAAACAATTCTTAGAAATTTCGCGCGGGCGTCCGTATGAAATTGTGATGAAACCAAAGAGTATCAAAACAATTCTTCCAAATTATTCGGCTATTGCCACTTCTGACAAATATCCGATTAAAACCTATGAAGGAGAAAAACTAGCCATTTTTAATGAAGCCGGTTTTCTTGAAATTGCTATTTTCAGAAGTAATCCTTCTAAAGTGGGTTCTGCAAATAGTTTATTAGGATTGAATTATCGTGATGTGATTACGATTAAGTTTTCTTAGTTAAACTACAAATGACTTCCAAAACTAAAAAATACATAATCGAAAATTTAAAATGGCCAATTACAAGCTTAGATTACCTTGGCAAATACTTTATTATGTTTTTTCCTTTTATAATGATTTATGCAGGGTTGGGTAAATCTACTGATAATAATGTTGAATTAAATCTAATTGGAGCTGGGATTATTTCATTTATATATATAATCTACAGAATAGAAAGCGAAAGAAAATTCAGAGAATTACTTTTTAAAAAGGACTTATCTACTCTTGAAATAGGAAAACTATTAGAGAAAAATGGTTGGATATTAACAAATTGGAGTGATGGAGTTATTCAACTTAGAACTAATAGTTCTTACAGCTATGAAAGTCAAACCGTGACTATAATAAGAATTACAAAAGAAAAAATACTCGTTAACACTCAGCCAAATGGCAGGCCTCCTTTTACTTTTTTTAAAGACAAACTCAATTATAATCAAGTAAAAAGTGTCTTAAATAATTAAAATTTAAATTTTTAGTGGAATTTAGAATTTCAAAATTGGAATTTCATTTTATTACGATCAATTTTGGTACTTTTGCGCACCTGTAAGCAGATTTATAATCTAAAATCTAAAATCAGAAATCCAAAATTACAAACATGTTTGTTCGAATAGTAAAAATGAGTTTTCACGAAGAAAAAATTCCTGATTTTCTAGATAATTTTGAATCGGTGAAAGAAAAAATACGAAATGCAGAAGGAAATCGTTTTTTAGAATTGTATCAGGATAAAAATGACAAATGCATCTTTTTCACTTACAGTTATTGGGAAACTGAAGAAGATTTAGAAAATTACAGAAATTCTGAACTTTTTAATACGGTTTGGGATTTTACAAAAAAACTATTCAATGCAAAACCAGAAGCGTGGAGCGTTGATAAATTGGTGAGCTTAAATTAAAATTTCGTTTCAAGTTTCAGATTTCAAGTTAACCCAACGGACATGAAACTTGAAACTTGAAACTTGAAACAATAAAAACAAAAAACACAAATGAAATCAATTATTTTACGAGAAATAAAATCCTTTTTTGGCTCTCCAATTGGCTATTTGGTCATCGCTGTTTTTTTAATCAGCAACGGACTGTTTTTATGGGTGTTCGAAGGAGACTATAACATTCTAAATACAGGTTATGCCGATTTAACTCCGTTTTTCACATTGGCGCCATGGATTTTGATTTTCTTAATTCCAGCCGTAACCATGAGAAGTTTCTCTGACGAAAAAAAACAAGGCACTTTAGAATTGCTTCTAACAAAACCTTTGTCAATCTGGGAAATTGTAAACGGTAAATTTTTCGGCTCATTTTTACTGATTATTCTAGCGATTATTCCAACGTTAATTTACGTAAAAGTAATTTCAGATTTAGGTTCGCCAGAAGGCAATATCGACATGGGCAGCACAATTGGTTCTTATTTCGGGTTGTTGTTTTTAATTGCTTCTTATTCAGCAATCGGAATCTTTACTTCTACCCTTTCAGAAAATCAGATTGTAGCTTTTATTGTGGCCGTTTTTCTTTGCTTTTTCTTTTATTTTGGCTTTGAAGGTCTGAGTTCACTAATTCCAGGTTCAAACAATTTCATTTCGGTTTTAGGAATGCAAAATCATTTTAAAAGTATGAGTCGTGGTGTAATTGATACTCGCGACATTATTTACTTTTTAAGCATTGCCATTGCTTTTTTGTCTTTTACTGTTTACCAATTAAAATCTTATAAAGCCTAATGAAACCATCTATAAAGCAAAATTTAAAAACATTAGGTATTACTATTTTTATTTTAGTAGTTTTAAATGTACTTGGAACTCTATTTTTCCATCGTTTTGATTTAACGAAAGACAAACGTTATACATTATCTCCAACTTCGTTGGGCATTATAAAACAAGTTCAAAATCCGCTTTCTATAAAGATTTATATGGCCGGAGATCTTCCAGCCGATTTTAGACGTTTACAGCAGGAAACCAAACAATTATTAGAAGAATTTCAGGCCTATAACAACAATATTGTTTTCGAATTTGTTGATCCTTTAGAAAATGAAGATGAAAGCGAAGAACTGACAAAATCACTTTTCCAAAAAGGTTTAACTCCCGTAAACATTACGGTTGACGACAAAGGAAAACAATCTCAAGCAATGGTTTTTCCTTGGGCAATTGCGGTTTATAACGGTAAAGAAGTGAATATTCCGTTATTGAAAAACATTATGGGAGCTTCAACTACGCAAAAAGTAATCGGTTCTATTCAGCATCTTGAATATTCAATTGCTGATGCCGTAAATAAAGTAACTAAAAACAAACAGAAAAAAGTTGCCATTATAAAAGGAAATGGCGAATTGAACGAAATTCATATCGCCAAAATGCTGATGCAGATTCGTGAAAGTTACTTTATTGGACCTTTCACTTTAGACTCAGTTGCAAAAGATCCAAACGGAACTTTAAATGCGTTGAAAAAATATGATTTAGCCATTATTTCTAAACCAACAGAAAAATTCTCTGATGAAGAAAAAGAAGTTCTGGATCAGTTTATTATGAATGGCGGAAAAACCATTTGGCTAATTGATCAAGTAGCAGCCGACATGGACAGTTTGTACAATGATGCAGGTGCAACTTTAGCTTATCCGAGAGATTTAAATCTAAACGACATGTTCTTCAAATACGGATTCAGAATTAATCCTGATTTGATAAAAGATGAATATGGAAGCCCGATAAAATTGGCAACTGGCGAACAAGGGAGCGCAACGCAATATCAAGATTTTATTTGGAAATTTGCTCCACAGGTTTACCCAAAGAGCCAGCATCCAATTGTAAAAAATCTAGGTGGAATCAAATTTGATTTTGCGAATCCTATTGACACGTTGAAAAACGGAATCAAGAAAACAGTTTTATTACAGTCTTCTCAATATTCCAAAACTATCGGAACACCAGCAGAAATTAATCTGAATATGGTAACCGAGAAATCTACTCCTCAAGATTATTTGAATAAAGGAAATCAGAATCTTGCCGTTTTATTAGAAGGCTCTTTCCATTCTGCTTTTGAAAATCGAGTTTTGCCATTCAAAGACAATTCCTTTACAGCAAAAGGAAAGCCGAACAAAATGATTGTTATTGCTGACGGGGATATTGCAAAAAACCAATTGGACAAGAACATGATGCCAGTGGAATTAGGTTACGACCAAAGAACTGGAAATTTATACGACAATAAAGACTTCATCATGAATTGCATCAATTATCTTCTTGATGATACAGGACTTATTAACATTAGAAGCAAAGATGTTGAACTGCCTCTATTGGACAAAGAAAAAGTTTATGAAAGCTATACTCAGACTCAAGTCATAACTATCGGAGTACCAATTCTAATTTTAACAGTTTTTGGACTAGTATTTACTTTTGTAAGAAAAAGAAAATACAGCAAATAGATGTTAATAAAAAAATGTAATACTTTGGATAGTTTAAGATATATTTGTAATCCGTATATTTAGCCCTTTATTTGCTAAAGCATCCATCAAAAAATAAAATAAAACAGATGAAATTTATAGTATCGAGTTCGTACTTATTAAAACAATTACAAGTTTTAGGTAATGTAATCAATAGTAATAATACGTTGCCTATTTTAGACAACTTTTTATTTGAACTAAACAACAATGAGTTGACCGTTTCGGCTTCAGATCTTGAAACAACAATGTCGGCTACATTATCGATCGATTCTACAAGTAAAGGAAGTGTAGCTGTTCCGGCTAAACTTTTACTTGAAATTTTGAAAACTTTCCCAGAACAGCCGTTAACTTTTACTGTTGAAGACAACAATACAGTAGAGATTAGCTCAAATTCAGGTAAATATGCATTGGCTTACGCAGCAGGAGAAGAATTTCCTAAAGCAGTAAGTCTTGAAGATCCATCTGTAACGCTTGTTCCTGCAGAAGTTTTAGCAACTGCAGTAAGCAAAACTATTTTTGCAGCTGGAAACGATGACTTACGTCCAGTAATGTCTGGGGTTTTCTTCCAGTTTTCGCCAGAAGGATTAATTTTCGTAGCTACAGATGCTCATAAATTGGTAAAATATGCTCGTACAGATGTAAAAGCATCTCAAGTTGCGGATTTTATTATGCCTAAAAAACCTTTAAATATTTTGAAAAGTATTTTAGGAACTTCTGATGCTGAAGTGAAAATTGAATACAACGATTCAAATGCGACTTTCTCATTTGACAACTATATCTTAATGTGTCGTTTAATTGATGGAAAATACCCGAACTACGAAGCGGTAATTCCTAAAGAAAATCCGAACAAATTAATGATTGACCGTTCTTTATTCTTAAGTTCAGTTAAACGTGTTGCGATTTTCTCTAACAAAACTACACACCAAATTCGTTTAAAAATTGCTGGAGCAGAATTGAATGTATCAGCAGAAGACATCGATTACTCAAACAAAGCAGAAGAAAGATTGACTTGTGATTATCAAGGAGATGACTTGCAAATTGGTTTTAACTCACGTTTCCTGACAGAGATGCTGACTAACCTTCAATCTGACATGATTATGCTTGAAATGTCATTACCAAACAGAGCTGGTATTTTAACTCCAGTTGATGGTTTAGAAGAAGGAGAAACAGTTACTATGCTTGTAATGCCTGTAATGTTAAATAGTTAACATTAAAGTTTCTTTCTGTTACAGGGATATTTTTTAGTTTTAAATAAAAGATATATCATTGTAAAAAAAAAGATATCGCTATTAACCAACCATTTTTTATACCTAGAAACCGCAATTCCCATAAAGAGTTGCGGTTTTTTATTTGAGATTAGTTTTTGTTTCAAGTTTCAAGTTGATATACTAGATGTATAGTTTAACCGCACAGGTCGCTAAGATTTGTACTAGGTTCGCTAAGCTTTATGTAAAAACTTTGCGACTCCGCGACCTTGGGAGATTATCTCATTCAGCTTAAAAAAAACTTTGTGACCTTTGCGTAATCTTAGCGCACTTTGCGGTAAAAAAAACACAAATCATCTCAACATGAAACCTAAAACATGAAACAAACAATTTTCCGTATCTTTGCAATATGAAAATAGAAATTTGGTCGGACATCATGTGTCCGTTTTGTTATATCGGAAAAAGACAATTGGAAACTGCACTTGCTGTATTTCCCAATGATAATTTTGAAATTGAATGGAAAAGCTTTCAGCTGGATCCAACAATCACATCTCAGCCTGATGTGGACGTTTATACATATTTAGCAGAAAGAAAAGGTATGTCGATTGAACAATCTAAAGAAATGCACAATGGCGTTGCAGAACGCGCTAAAAGTGTTGGCTTAGATTATAATTTTGATAAAGCAGTTATTTCAAATTCTTTAAATGCCCACAGAATTATTCAATTGGCAAAAACCAAAAATATAGGCGACAGAATGGAAGAGATTTTCTTTAAAGCTTATTTCACTGACGGAGAGGATTTAAATAACGGTCAAACCCTAATCAAATTAGGAATTGAAGCTGGTTTAGAAGAAAATGAAATTAGGGAAGTTTTAGAGAGTGAAGATTTATTTTTAGAAGAAATTCAATCAGACATTAAAGAAGCAGGTGAAATTGGCGTTCAAGGTGTTCCTTTCTTTGTATTTGATCGAAAATATGCGGTTTCTGGCGCTCAACCTGTAGAAACATTTGTAAAAACAATTCAAGAAGTTTTAAAGTAATTCCCATTCACAATAAAATTTAAAAGCGTGCTGTCTATAAATAAACAGCACGCTTTTATTATTTAGTCATTTAATGAACTAAAAAATTAATGTCCAGCTCTACCTTTTGAATCAGTTGATTTTGTAGTAGTGCTTTTTCCTCTAGAACCAGATGTTGATTTTTGAGTTTTTCCAGAATCTTTCATTCCAGATTTCGAATCTTTTCTTGAAGTTTCCATAATGTATAATTTTTTAAATTATTTATATATACAAAGTTGCAAAACACATAAGCAATTGGTTTACAGAATTATATTTCATTATTACAAAATAAGAATTAAGTTAAATTTATTGCATAATCAAATCATGTAAAAATCAATTTGAATCTTATAATTTTTTCAAGCATCTAATTTTCAAATTTGTATGTACCTTTTAAGAAAAGTATTTACTAATTTAAAATAGCAGCTATGAGAACAGAAACCGACAACAGAAAAACTGCAAGATTAAATGATTTTAAATGCAGTAAACCAGATCATATAGATACAGCACATGAAAACGAAGCAATGGATGAAGAGTTTACTTCGGGACAAAACCACGATACTCATTATCGCAATCAATGTGATCATTCAGAGAATTGCTATGAAATCATAGAAAGCGGACTAAATTTGGCTGAGGACAATACGCCCTATTCTTCTTATGATGATACAAATCCTTATAACAGTTATAATTTAGATAACGAAGATGATAAATATAACTGTCCTCCATACAGAAATTTTGAATACTAAAAAACTCCATAACAACTATGTCGCCAAAGAATGATCAGGAAATTATGAACGAATACTTGTCAAACGAAAGAACTTTGTTGGCATGGCTTCGTACAGGAATTGGAATAATGGTTTTCGGATTTGTCGCAGTAAAATTTTCATTATTTCTAAAACAGCTTCCTGCAAAATATCTTGCCGAAACTATACCGCCAAATAGCAATTTTACTATTTATTTAGGAATCGGTTTATTGATTGCTGGAGCTATGACTATTTTACTGGCCTATCTGCGTTATAGTCACACAGTCAAATTATTAAAAAAGGGAAAGTATCAATATTCAACAGCAATGCTTACCTTTATTACTATGATGCTGTTTGTATTGAGCATATCACTTATTGCCTATCTTATCATTGCAGCAAGTGCATAAAACAATTACATAATTGCCGAATTTTCTAATTATCCAATTAAAAAATGAATCAGCCATTACTTCAATTTAACGATAAAGGAATTTACTGTCAGCAGGCTGATGTCTATTTAGATCCTTGGCGTCCAGTAAAAAATGCCATTATTACACATGGCCATTCTGATCACGCGCGTTGGGGGCATCAAAATTACATCACACATTATTCAAATATTCCGATTATAAAACATCGTTTGGGGGAAATTAATGTTTCAGGAAAAAATTGGAATGAAACTTTTACGATAAATGGAGTGAAATTTTCTTTTCATCCTGCAGGCCATATTATTGGTTCTGCCCAAATAAGGGTTGAATACAAAGGTGAAATTTGGGTTTTCACTGGAGATTACAAAACAGAAGATGACGGAATTTCTGTCCCGTACGAAGTGGTAAAATGCCATTCTTTTATAACAGAATGCACCTTTGGCCTTCCCGCTTTTAAATGGGAACCGCAAGCTGATGTCATGACAGAAATTAATAATTGGTGGGCTGAGAATCGCGCAGAAGGAAAAACATCTGTCTTATTTGGTTATTCTTTAGGAAAAGCGCAACGCTTATTAAAAAATCTAGATCCTAATATTGGAACAATTTATACTCATGGTGCAATAGAAAATATGACCAATATTGTCCGTCCGATGATTGATCTTCCTCCAACTATAAGAGTAACATCTGAAACTAAAAAAGAAGATTTACTTGGCAATATAGTAATTGCACCTCCAAGCGCGCACGGAAGCACTTGGATTAGAAAAATGACTCCTTTTGTAACCGGAACAGCAAGCGGCTGGATGGCTTTTCGCGGAGCCAGACGCAGACGCGCCGTTGACCGCGGATTTGTTTTAAGCGATCACTGTGATTGGACAGGTCTATTGGAAAGCATAAAAGCAACAGGAGCCGAAAAAGTAATCTGTACTCACGGATATTCAGATATATTTTCGAGATATCTAAGAGAATTAGGTTACGACGCCAGAACCGCAAACACACAATACGAAGGAGAAACAAATGATGTAAATAATGATGAATTGTGAATTGTAAATTATTAATGTCAAACTCATATCTAATAACTCAAAATTCATAATTAAATGAAAAACTTTGCCGAGCTTATAAAAACCTTAGATAGTTCTAATAAAACATCGGTAAAAGTTGATGCGCTGACTAATTATTTTCTAAAGGCAAGCGATGAAGATAAAGTCTGGACAATTGCAATTCTTTCGCATCGTTGTCCTCCTCGCCCAGTCAATACTACTTTATTGCGTTTATGGGCAAACGAATTGGCTAATATTCCGCTTTGGCTTTTTGAAGAAAGCTATCATATTGTGGGAGATTTGGCAGAAACAATTGCGTTGGTTATTCCTACTACAAAAGAACATTCCGATAAAAGTCTGACCGAATTTTTACAAGAAATCATCGCTTTAAAAAAGAAAAACGATTCAGAGAAAAAAGAATACTTACAAACCAATTGGCTGAATTTAAATTATTACGAAAGATTCGTTTTCACTAAATTAATCACAGGAAGTTTCAGAATTGGTTTAAGTCAGAAGTTGATGACACGAGCGCTTTCCAAAGCTGAAAATATTGACGAAGATACGCTCGCTTATAAATTAATGGGCGATTGGAATCCGAATACAATTACATTTCAAGAATTAATTTTGGATGAAAAAAGCAGCGATTATTTATCGAAACCTTATCCGTTTTATTTGGCTTATCCAATTGAAGGCGAACCGGAAAGTTTAGGAAATCCAGAAGACTGGAGTGCAGAACATAAATGGGACGGAATTCGGTCGCAGACTATTATTCGTGACAATGAAATTTATGTTTGGAGCCGTGGCGAAGAATTGGTAACCGATAAGTATCCTGAATTTCAATCTTTCATTGGAAATATTCCAGACGGAACTGTTATTGATGGCGAAATTCTTCCTTTCATTGATAATCAAATCGGGACATTTAATGATTTGCAAACCCGAATTGGCCGTAAAAATGTATCAGCTTCTGTTTTAAAAAATACGCCTGTTATTATTAAAGCTTATGATTTATTGGAATGGCAGGGAAATGACATTCGGAATCTGCCTTACGAAAAACGCCGTACTTTATTAGAAGAATTATTTACGAGTTTAATTGGAAAAGAAATTCCGTTACAGCTTTCAGAAAGAATTCATTTTTCGACTTGGGAAGAAGTCGCAAACGAAAGATTAAAATCTCGCGAAATGAGAAGCGAAGGCTTGATGCTGAAACGAAAAGATTCTCCATATTTAGTCGGAAGAAAGAAAGGCGATTGGTGGAAATGGAAAATCGAACCTTTAACCATAGACGCAGTCCTCACCTACGCTATGCGCGGTCACGGAAGACGTTCCAATCTATTTACCGATTATACTTTTGCTCTTTGGCAGGAAAATGAAAATAACGAACGAGAACTCGTGACTTTCGCGAAAGCGTATTCTGGCTTAACCGATGCTGAATTTAGAATGGTTGATGATTTCATCAAAAAAAACACTTTAGAACGTTTTGGTCCAGTGAGAAGCGTGACTCCAAAATTGTTTTTTGAAATTGGTTTTGAAGGCATAGCGCTTTCCAAAAGACACAAAAGCGGAGTTGCAACACGTTTTCCGCGAATTTTAAGATGGCGACACGATAAAAAAATTGAAGACGCCAATTCGATAGAAGATTTAAAAAATATGATTTCATAATGAATAGAGAGCAGTTATTTAATATTGCCAATAATTGGTTTGAAAGTCAGGGATGGAAACCTTTTCCGTTTCAGACACAGACTTGGACTGCTTTTTTGCAGGGAAAAAATGGCTTGCTAAATGCTCCAACTGGAAGCGGAAAAACCTATGCGCTTTGGCTTCCTATCATTTTAAACTACATTAAAGAAAATCCGAATTACAAAACCAAGCACAATTCAGGATTAAAAGCCATTTGGATTACGCCTTTACGTTCTTTATCTGTTGAAATCAAACAAGCGGCAGAAAGAGTTCTAACCGATTTAGATATTCCAATGACAGTCGGGATTCGTTCTGGAGATACTTCATCTGCTGAACGAGCCAAGCAAAAAAACAAAATGCCAGATTTACTGATTACAACTCCAGAAAGTCTGCAATTGCTTTTGGCAACAAAAGGTTATACAAGTATTTTTAAAAATTGCAGTTCAATAGTAATTGATGAATGGCACGAATTATTGGGAACAAAAAGAGGTGTTCAAGTAGAATTGGCATTATCGCGGCTCAAAACAATTGCTAAAAATATTCGAATTTGGGGAATCTCAGCTACAATTGGCAATTTACAACAAGCACAAGAAGTCTTGCTAGGAGTTGATTCTGAAGCCTTTCATAATTCTGTTTTAATCAAAGCGGTCATTAATAAAAAAATAAAAGTTGTTTCGATAATTCCAGAGAAAATGGATGCATATCCGTGGCGCGGACATATGGGATTGCATCTGATTGATGAAGCAGCTAAAATCATAAAATCAAGTAAAACCACGCTTATTTTTACCAATGTCCGTTCGGCTTGTGAAATCTGGTATCAGAGATTATTAGAAAAATATCCTGAATTCGCTGGCGAAATGGCGATGCATCACGGAAGTATTGACAGAGAAACCAGACTTTGGGTAGAAAATGCCATTCGAAATGAAGAATTAAAAGTCGTGGTCTGCACTTCAAGTTTAGATTTGGGTGTTGACTTTGCTCCTGTCGAATCGATTATTCAAGTTGGCGGTCCAAAAGGCGTTGCTCGTTTTATGCAGCGTGCCGGACGAAGCGGACATCAGCCTGGAAAGGAAAGCGTTATTTATTTTCTTGCTACTCACGCTATTGAATTAATAGAAGCTTCTGCTTTGAAAAAAGCGGTTGAAAACAGTGTGATCGAAGATCGTGTTCCGTATTTGAATAGTTGGGATGTGTTGGTGCAATATTTAAACACTCTGGCAGTTTCTGACGGATTTTATCCAAATGAAATTTTAAAAGAAATTCAGGGAACTTTCAGTTATCAAACTATTAGCGACGAAAACTGGAATTGGATTTTAAATTTTATTACTCAAGGAAGTCAGAGCTTACATGCGTATGATGAATTTAAAAAAGTTGAAATTGATGAGAACGGCTGTTATAAAATAAATAGCAGAATGATTGCCATGCACCACAGAATGCAGATTGGAACTATTGTTGGCGATGCTGTAATGAATGTAAAATATATGAGTGGTGGTTATATCGGAACGATTGAAGAATGGTTTATATCGAAACTAAAACCTGGAGATACTTTTATTTTTGCTGGAAAAAAGCTGGAATTATTCAAAATCAGGAATATGCAGGTTCTGGTTAAAAAAGCGAGTCCAAAAAAAGAATCTAAAATTGCAAGCTGGATGGGCGGACGTTTGGCTTTATCTTCCCAAATGAGCGAATTGCTTCGGAAAGAATTGTATCGAGCTAATACCGACAATCTTTCACCAGAATTAAAAGCTTTACAGCCTTTATTCAAAAGACAGCGAAAAGAGTCTATTGTGCCAAGTTCAGATGAATTTTTAATCGAAACGTTTAAAACCCGCGAAGGATTTCATGCTATTTTTTATCCGTTTGAAGGACGTTTTGTGCACGAGGCTTTAGCCAGTTTATTGGCATTTAGAATTAGTTTATTACAATCAATCACTTTTTCTTTGGCATATAATGATTACGGATTTGAATTGCTTTCGGATCAGGAAATTGATATCGAAGCGGTTTTAGATAATAATTTATTTTCTACAGAATATGTGCATCATGATTTGCAGAAAAGTCTAAATTCAACCGAAATGGCAAGACGAAAATTTAGAGATATTGCCGTAATTTCGGGATTGGTTTTTACAGGTTTTCCAGGAAAAATGGTTAAGACGAAGCATTTACAAAGCGGTTCGCAATTGCTGTTTGAAGTCTTTCGAGATTTTGAACCCGATAATTTATTATTGCATCAAGCTTATCGCGAAACCTTTGAACATCAGCTGGAAGAAGGGCGTTTAATTTTGGCTTTAGAAAGAATTGCAAATCAGAAAATCATCTGGAAACAATGTTTGAAACCAACTCCTTTTAGTTTTCCTATCATTACAGATCGATTGCGGGAAAAACTTTCTAGTGAAACTCTCGCAGAAAGAATTCAAAAAATGACAGCTTCCTACATGAAATAACAGCTTATGAAAATTCAAATCAAAAACGAAAATTTTATACTCCATCCAAGCGGAGCTGTTTATTGGGAATCGAAAAAAATGATTATCATTTCTGATGTGCATTTAGGAAAAGTAACGCATTTTAGAAAACACGGAATCGCTATTCCACAAAGTGCGGTGTCAGAAAATTTCAAAAAAATCACAGAAGTTCTAGATTATTTTCTTCCCGAAAAAATCATTTTTTTAGGAGATTTATTTCACAGCGCCAAAAACACCGAATGGAATTTATTTGAAGAATGGATTTCCAATCATAATCAAGAAACGTATTTAGTGGCAGGGAATCATGATATAATCGACCAAAAACATTATTATGAAATTGGAATTCTTGTTGTTGACTCTCTAGAAATTGACTATTTTTTGTTTACCCATCATCCAACAGAAAAAGAAGATTTTTTTAATTTTTCTGGACATATTCATCCTGGAGTAATTTTACGCGGATTAGGGCTTCAAAGTTTAAAACTGAAATGTTTTTTCCAAAAAAGCAACCAAATGATATTGCCTGCTTTTGGAGAATTTACAGGGAAATTTATTATGAAACCTGAATCAGATCATACTATTTTTGCTATTGCTGGAGATGAAATTATTTTGATAAATAATTAATTTCTATCATCAATAATCTCGTCGGTAGAAAAAAAACGTATTCGTTTGTGAGTGTCCTGTAGGGACACTTGATTATACATAAAAAGCAAATCATTAATTAATCAAACGTTCCTACGGAACGTAGAATCACAATTCATTTTTTTTCTACCGACGAAACATTCCGACGGAATGAATTATTTATTTAAATTAAAAAACCCAGTATAACTAAATTTACTGGGTTCTCATGTTTACTCTAAATTGCAATCAGAAATTAAACATTATTGTTCATCGTTATTCATGGCAGACATCAATAAAGTGTAAGCGTTTTTTATTACCACTTTAGAAGAACTAGAAATAACATCAGAGATAATCTGATTATATCCTTCGTTTTTAACTCCAGATTTCACTTCTACCATTTGAAACTGGTTATTGCCAAGTTCTGTAAATACATAAAATTTGCCTTCCCAACGCACAACAGCATCTTCTGGAACTGTCAGCGCTTTTTGATTTTCAACTTCAACTTCCGCATTTATAAATAAACCTGGCAGAAGAGCCGGATTGTATGCATTTACTTTACAGATAATTTCAGCCGCACGATCTCCGTTCAAACTTTGATTGATAAACGCAATTTTAGCTCCGTATTTCTTAGTGTCAGAAGCATTTGCATAAACCGTAACGTTCTGCCCAATCGAAAGAGAAGTAACATCTTTTTCGAATGCATTTAAAGTTAAAACAATGTCTTTTTTATCGATTAGTTCAAAAAGCATATCAGTCGGATTTACATATTTTCCGATATTGACATTTACTTTAGAAACCAAACCATTAATAGGTGAAACTACTTTTATGGTTTTGCTAATATTGTTGACATTTAATGTTTTAGCATTAATTCCTAATAAATTTAATTTTTGTTCTAACGAAGACATTGTAATTCGTTGAGTTCTCATTTCAGTAGTAATCTGCTCTAAAACCTTATCGCTTGCCGCTTTGTTTACATTCAATTCTTTCTGTCTTCTATGTTCATTTTGAGCCAATTCAAACTTTTCTTTTGCCATAAGATAATCCTGCTGCAATTCGATAAACTGCATATCTTCTAAAATGGCCAAAACCTGACCTTTCTGAACATTCATTCCCGCAATAAGATTTGTACTTTTTACATAACCTCCCAGCGGAATACTAATACTGATAACACTTTTTGGAGGAACCGTTACAGTTCCTTGAAGCTGTAAAATCTCTTTGACATTTTTTATAGTCGGATTACCGCTTTCTAGTCCAGCGTTTTTTACTTGTTCAGGACTTAATTTGATAATATCAATGCTTTTATTTTCAGCACTTTTAGTTTCCTCATTTTTCTTATTTCCGCAAGAAATTAGAAATATAGCGCCTATAAACGCTGCAATATATTTTTTCATTTTAGATGTTATTTAGATTTTGAAGTGTCACGACTGCTTTGTTATATGCATTCAACGCGTCTAGATATTCACTTTTAATTGTAATGGCCTGATTTACTACTAAAACCCATTGCAAATAATCGATATCTCCATTTTGCAATTGGCTGCTTGAAGCTTCGATAATGGTTTGAGCATTTTTCAATCCGTCCGTTTCATAATACGCCAAGCTTTCTTCGTATTTTTTCAGCTCGCGATCTGCATTTTCAATATTAGTTTTCACCTCTATTTTTAAAGCTTCAGACAACTCTGCATAACTTTCATATTCTGCCTTTGCGGCTCTTTTTCGTTCAGACTGACTGGTAAAAAGAATAGGGATTGAAAGTCCTGCATTTACATAATTAAATCTTTGTGAACTATCATAATAAATTTCCTGACCTGAAGAGTTAGTTTGACTTCCGATAATGCTTAAATTATTGTAGCCTAAAGTAATTTCAGGAAGCATTTTGGCACTTTCAGTTTTCCATCTCCATTTGGCAGATTCCGATTCAAATTGCGAACGCTGAACAGCAGGAAGATTTTCTGTCTTTAAATTTTCGATTGATGCTCGACTTAAAACTGCCTTTAATTTTTGCTTTTTAGGAGTATGTTCGACTTTATCCTGAAGAATAGCATTAAAAGAATTTAAAGCAATTTCGATATCTCTGTTTACCATTACCAATTGATTGCTATAAAATTGTCTCGCAGATTGCGAAGCACTTTTTTCTAAAACATTGGCTTCACCCGCTTTAAATCTCAAATCCGATTTCTTTTCCATGATTCTATAAATGGAATCAGCGTAAACCAAAAGTTCTTTTTTACTTTGAAGCCATAAATAATCATAATAAACATTTCTGACTCTGGTTTTAATTTCCTGAGAAGTCAGCTGAACTTCAGCTTTTGCTTTATTAAAATCGGCTTGAAATGCTTTTTTCTGATTGCTGTAAACGGTAGGAAAAGCAAAAGTTTGGCTAATTCCAAATCTCGTGTCTTTCTGTGCGCTGTTAAACTGTCCGTAATCGGCATCGATTTGTGTCTGCGGAAGATTATATCCCGTTTTTTGCAAATGGCTTTTAGACTGTTCGTTTAATTTAGCCGATTTAATGGTTCTGTTGTTTTGAATCGCAATTGAAATCGATTCGTCTAGCGAAATTGGCAATTGCTGTGCATTTGCCATGCTACCAATAAAAAGAATGCTCAATAAAATGGTTAGATTGTTCATGTGTTTTTTTCTTTTTTTAGAAAATCCTTTTGCGTGATAAGTCATCAAATAAATAGCTGGAAGTACAAAAAGAGTTAAAAGTGTTGCTGTTACCAATCCACCGATTACGACTGTTGCCAGCGGACGCTGAACCTCTGCTCCTGCTCCGTTACTCAAAGCCATTGGAAGAAATCCTAATGAAGCCACAGCAGCTGTCATTAAAACTGGACGTAATCTATTTTTGGTTCCTAATAAAATAATATCAAAAGGATCTGTGATTTCTCCGTGTTTTTGAATTCGGTTAAATTCGGAGATTAATACGATTCCGTTTAAAACCGCTACACCAAAGAGTGCAATAAACCCAACTCCAGCCGAAATACTAAAAGGCATATCTCGCAAGACTAAAGCAAACACACCGCCAATTGCAGAAAGCGGAATGGCTGTAAAAATGATAATTCCTTCTTTAAATGATCTAAAAGCGAAATAAAGCAAGGCGAAAATCATCAATAAAGCGGCAGGAACTGCAACTCCTAATCTCGCTTTTGCCTGCTGAAGATTCTCAAAAGCCCCACCGTAAGTGATATAATAACCTGGATCAAATTTGATTTGTTTGTTTACCTTTTGCTGTAATTCTTCGACAATAGACTGCACGTCTCTTCCTCGAACATTAAATCCGACAATAATTCTTCGTTTTGCATTCTCTCTCTGAATCTGGTTTGGACCTTCCACTTCATCTACTTTAGCAACTTGATAAAGCGGAATCTGCATTCCTGATGGTGTTGCAATTAAAAGATTTCTAACATCTTCGATACCTTTTCTTCCGTTGTCTTCTACACGAATCACCATATCAAAACGCTTTTCACCTTCGTAAATACTTCCAGCAACAGCACCAGCAAAAGCGGCATTAATTGTACTGTTTACATCAGCTACGCGCAAGCCATATTTTGCCATTTCAGCCCAATTATAGTCAATTACAATTTGAGGCATTCCTGTTACTTTTTCTACATAAAGATCGGCTGCGCCTTCAACGGTTTTACTAATTGCTCCTAATTTTTCAGCATATTCAGAAAGTTTCTGAAGATCTTCTCCGTAAATTTTACAAACCAAATCTTGTTTTGCTCCCGTCATTAATTCGTTAAAACGCATTTGAACAGGAAATTGAAATCCGGTTGTAACTCCTGGCGCAATTCTTTTAACGGTTTTCGTCATTTTATCGGCTAATTCAGAAAACGAAGAAGCGCTTGTCCATTCCGATTTGTCTTTTAGAACAATAATCATATCTCCACCTTCAATTGGCATTGGATCAGTTGGAATTTCTGCACTACCAATTCTCGAAACTACTTGTTGCACTTCGGGATATTCTTTCTTTAGCTCTTTAGAAATTTTCGTGATGGTTTCGGTAGTTGTAGAGAGATTCGTTCCCAAAAGCAAACGAGTTTCTACAGCAAAATCTCCTTCTTCTAATTGCGGAATAAATTCTCCTCCCATTCTTCCGAATAATAAAAGTGCTATTCCAAAAAGTACAAAGGCAGCAATTACAATTGCCTTTCTAATACCTAAAGCTTTAGTAAGCCAACCTTCATAAGCTTTTTCTAATCTTTCCATAATACGATCCGAAAGATTCTTTTTATGGCTGATTTTCTTGCTCAAAAATAAAGCGCTCACCATTGGCACATAAGTCAATGACAAAATGAAAGCTCCTAAAATTGCAAAAGCAACAGTCTGCGCCATTGGCTTGAACATTTTACCTTCAATTCCTTGTAAAGAAAGAATTGGCAGATAAACAATCAATATTATAATTTGTCCAAAAACGGCGGCATTCATCATTCGCGCGGCAGAACCCGTTACTTCTTTGTCCATTTCTTCCTGCGAAATAGAATCTATTGCTTTGTATTTTTTTGAACTATGAAGATGGTGCAGAATGGCTTCCACAATAATAACGGCTCCGTCGACAATTAATCCGAAATCTAAGGCACCGAGGCTCATTAGGTTTCCGCTTACGCCAAAAGTATTCATCATAATGATAGCAAAAAGCATCGCCAGCGGGATAACTGAAGCCACGATAAAACCTGCTCTTAGATTTCCAAGAAATAAAACCAGAATCAGAACCACAATTAACGCCCCTTCAATTAAGTTTTTTTCGACAGTTCCAATGGCGTTGTCTACCATTTTTGTTCTGTCTAAAAATGGCTCAATTTTTAAACCTTCTGGAAGAATTTTTTCAATTTCGGCAATTTTGTCCTTTACGTTGACAATAACATTATTAGCATTTTCTCCTTTCAGCATCATAACAATTCCGCCGACAGATTCACCATATTCGTCTGTCGTCAATGCACCGTAACGAATTGCCGAAGAAATCTTAACATCAGCAACATCTTTTACTAAAATTGGAAGTCCGCCTTGTGTACTTTTAACCACAATGTTTTCAATATCTTCAATACTTTTAGCTAAACCAGTACTTCTAATATAAGATACTGTTGGTCCTTTCTCAATATAAGCTCCTCCAGTGTTTTCGTTACTGCTATTTAGAGCAGTAAAAACTTCGCTAATAGTTAGATTTTGAGCTTTCAATCTGGCAGGATTTACAGCAATCTCATACTGTTTCAATTTTCCGCCAAAAGTAGAAACATCAGCAATTCCTGCTGTTCCTAAAAGCTGTCTCCTGATTGTCCAATCTTGGATTGTTCTTAAATCTTCTAAAGAATATTTTTCTTCAAACCCTGGTTTTGGCTTTAAAACATATTGGTAAATTTCTCCTAAACCAGTGGTTACTGGAGCCATTTCTGGCCTGTTAGCATTTCGGTCTATTTCTACTTGCTGCAGTCTTTCAGTAATTTGCTGTCTAGCCCAATACACATCGGCATCATCTTCAAAAACAACACTTACTAATGAAAGTCCGAATCGAGAAATACTTCTGCTCTCTTTAAGATGCGGAATATTGCTAATAGCTTGTTCAATCGGGAAAGTGATTAATCTTTCTACGTCTTCGGCTCCAAGGGAAGGCGCTGTAGTGATAATTTGTACCTGATTATTTGTGATGTCTGGCACGGCATCAATTGGCAACTGGGTAACCTCATACACGCCGTAGATAATCCACAGCAGTGTAAAGATTCCAATTGCCAGTTTGTTCTTAACTGAGAACTGAATTACTTTATTGAGCATAATATATTAATTAAAAAATAATAGATGAGCGGCTGTAAAACGAAATGTTTCAGCTGCTTCAATAAAAATTTTAAAAAATAATTATGCGATAGGAGGTCTAAATAGGTATAGCAGATTTGGATCTGAAAAAAGATCTGATCTATAAGTAGGAATTTTTGATTGAGGCAATTCCAGATTAAAAGGAACTGGAAGCAAATCTTTGTCGTCTAAAATAAAAACAAAGTGAAAAGCGCTGCTGCTGATTGTTTTAAAAGGAAGCTGCATATCGCGATCAGCATCATTGTCTTTCAAATCTTCTCCCCAATAGTGCATAGACAAGAAATCGATGAAAGTTAAGTCCATCAGTTTTTTATGTTCTTGATAATGCTCAATCAGTATTGGCAATTTGTAAAATTGCTGTACAAAACTACTGTTTGAAGCTATTAGAAAAATAAATATGTAGACAATTTGTTTTCGCACAATGCAAACTTAACCTAAATAATATAATTTTTCACTATGAAAAATAGTTTGAATATATCTTTTAACAATTTAGAATTATTGGGACAATCCTTCCAAATGCTGAAAAACAGGAATTAAAGCTTTTCCTTTCTCTGTCAAATTATATTCAATATGCAGTGGTTTTTGTTTAATGGTAATTTTTTCCAAAAGTCCTTCTTCTTCCAACTCTTTTAAAGCTGTAGATAAAGATTGTTTGTTCGAACCTTGAATCTGACGCAGCAAGTTATTAAATCGCAAAGGAGATTCTACAGCGAGACGAAAAATTTCTGCTTTCCATTTTCCAGATAACATCTTCAATAGTCTTTGTGCTGGACAAGTTTCTTTTTCTTCCATAATTTTATCGGGTAGTCAAAAAAACTGACTTATTGTTTTGCAAAGTTTTCTAAATAAAATTTGTTGTAATTCTAAAGTAAAAATAGAAAATGAAAACCAAGAAACCTAGCTAAATGAGCTTTGAAGATCTTTAAAAATATAGAAAACGATTAAGACAACAATTAATTTTTTGATATTAATTGCCATCTTATCGCTAATCATTATTGTATTAATATTCCTCGCAAAAGGACTGTTAAGTTTAATGATATTTACTTTACCAATGGCTTTCTTATTGCCAAATCTACTTTTCTTAAAAAAATCCAGCAGGAAATTGCTTCACGAGATCCAGAATAGAAATACTAATAAATGTTCAGTTATGGTTTTTAAATTTAATTTTTCTTAGCTAAAAGTCTATTAAAAAAATTAATTTTGGAACTCACAATATAAGCCCCTTACATTATGATCATTAAAAAAAGTTTTTTTTATTTTCTTTCTTCATTTTTACTTCTTTTTTTCTCGCAAGTTAATTATGCTCAAGAGCAAAAACCTGTCAAACAAGAAAGTCGCGGAAGATTATTCAACGACACGACTGCTACAGATAGCGATTATTTAATGGCAATAGAAAAAGCAGGTGAAGTATTAGAATCTGCTTACAATGATATTGATTTCGCTGGTGATACCCGTCATCTTTTTGGCGACATGAAACGCACAGAAAGCAAACTAGATTTAATTTTAGCCAGCTTAAAAGGAGCCAATCCAAATGTGCGAAATCAGCAAATGTACCGCATTGTTCTTCAGGAAATTCAGCAGGAATTGGAAGAACAAAATAAGGCCATCAATGACCGAAATCAAAATCTTGAAAACATAAAGAAACGTGTAATTGATCTGCGCAAAGACAAAACTTTAATTACTTTATTAAAAGACACTATTCGCCGCAAGCAATTCAAGAAAGAATTCGGAAATCTTAGGAAAAGATATGTTGCAACTGATAGCCTGATGACTCAAAATCAGACTACTTTAAACAATAAAAAAAGACTTACCGTACAGCGAAAAATCGCAGTTTCTAATGCTTTGGCGACTGTTGAAAGCAAACTGGAAAAATCTGGAATAAGCATTTTTAAGAAAGAATATCCGTCATTATGGCAAATTAACGACTCTGCGGCTAAAAAAAGGGTAACTCACAACATTAAAGCAAAGATTATAATTGAAGAAAATGTTGCGGCTTATTACTTAAGCTATAAAGCTGGCGGACTTATTACTTTATGCTTCTTTATGGGACTTTTGTTTTGGTATATTTCCCGTAACATCAAATACCTTAAAACAAATGGTTATGCTGACAATCTTTTACTTTTAAATTTCAAATATTTAAATCGCGGCGCTTTACTTCCTGTTTTGGTTATTGCATTAAATATTGCTGTGGTTACCAATTTGTATGCTCCTGCTCTATTTTTAGAATTGATTCAGCTTTTCTTGCTTGGGGTTTTAATATTCCTTTTTAAAAATCAGTGGTCAGGCGTTGCTATGAGAAACTGGCTTTTCCTTTTAGGATTGTTTTTTGCGCTTTGCTTTTTGGATTTGTTTATCACCATCGGATTATCGCAACGTTTTGCGTTTGTAGCGATCAATATTTTAGGAATCCGTTATGGTTTAGTTCAAATCAAAACACTTAAAGAAGAACTTTATATAAAAGGCTTTTTTAAATGGGCAAGTATCATTTTTATTGGGCTAAATATTTTGTCTATTCTTTATAATTTATTCGGAAGAGTTTCTCTTTCTAATATGTTAAGTCTTACAGCTTTTATATCGCTTACTCAAATTGTTGCTTTAAGTGTGCTTTTGAAGATTATTTTGGAAATTATTTTGCTTCAAATTTATACTACTAGAGTAAAAAGAGGAATTGAAAAAATGTTTGATTATGAAAGTTTATCAGATACTTTGAAAAGACCTTTTATCATTGTGATTAGCTATATGTGGCTAATTGTAATTGCTTCTAATTTGAATATTTGGGAATCGCTTCGTGCTGCTTTGACAAAACTATTAAGCCTTCCAAATACAATCGGAAGTATTACCTTTACGCTGGGTAATATCGTTTTATTCTTTATTATTATCTGGGCTGCGCACTTATTGCAGAAATATGTTGCTTATTTCTTTGGTGAAATTGATGATGAAAATGAAGAAAACATCAATAAAAGACAGCATTCAAAACTGCTTATTACACGATTGGTTGTCCTCATAAGCGGTTATCTAATTGCTGTTGCCGCGTCTGGTATGCCACTAGATAAACTTAGTATTCTTTTAGGAGCTTTAGGTGTCGGTGTCGGTCTTGGGCTCCAAAACATTGTCAATAATTTTGTATCGGGAATCATCTTGATTTTTGATAAACCAATTCAAGTTGGAGATGTGGTTGAAATTAGCTCAGAATCTGGCCGCATCAAATCGATGGGATTGCGAACGACTAAAATCAATGCTCCAAATGGTGCCGAAATCATTATTCCGAATGGTAACTTATTATCTCAAAATATTACCAATTGGACGTATACTGACAATTTCAAATTGGTTGAAATTACTTTTGAAATTAATGGAGAAACCATTCCTGAGGAGATTAATACAACGGTAAATGAAACTCTTGCCAATCTTCCGTTGGTAAACAATTCAAAACCATCACAAATATACTACAGCTCAATTTCTGATGGAAAATATAAACTTTTAATCAAGTTCTGGTGCAGTATTTACAGAACCGAAGAAACGATAAGTTCCGCAAGACAAGAGCTTTATGTAAGCTTCAAAAATAAAGGCTTGACATTCTCAAGTTAAAACACAGAAAAAGGCAGTAACGAATTACTGCCTTTTTTATTGCCCAAAACATTTTTCTTGGAGTCAAAATATTGAACTTATTTCCTCACTTTTAAGGTATTATGTTAAATAATAGCACTTTAGTAAAAAACACGTATAAACCCGTGTACCCATAATTTAGTTATAAAGTAATTTAGCACTGTAGTAAAATACTACGAAAACTAACATTAACTATTAAATCTTAAAAAATTATGCCGGAAGTATACCTTGGAACAATTTTGAGTTTTGCATTTAATTTTAACCCAAAAGGATTTGCCTTTTGCAATGGACAAATCATGTCAATTGCACAGAATTCAGCTTTATTTTCACTACTTGGAACAATTTATGGTGGAGATGGTGTTACTACATTTGCTCTGCCTGATCTAAGAGGAAGAGCTCCTATTCATTTTGGTCAAGGACCTGGTCTTAGTAATTATGTAATAGGTCAAAGAGCAGGTAGCGAAACGATGACTTTATTGACAGCAAACATGCCTGCCCACGTACATAGCCTTACAACTGGTACTGTTTCTTTAGCTTTGACTACTAATTCTGCAACTGGAGGAACGATTACTAACGACACAGATAATGGAAATAACTCTTTATCTTCAGGCGGTTCAACACCAAATATCTACAGTGAACCAGGAACTGGAACTTCTAAAATTGGCGGTATTACTGCGAGTGCAACTTTAGGAGGAAATACAAGTATAGCTGGAGGAACTCAACCTTTTGATTTACACAATCCATATCTTGCTGTTAACATGTGTATCGCATTACAAGGAATTTTTCCATCTAGAAACTAATAATTTAAAATAGAGGCATTTTTTGCCTCTATTTTTTTAATCTCATTTTATGGATAACGACATTAAAATAGGTGTTTTACTTCCAAAGTCGCAACAATATCCTTCATTAAATAAAGATTTTATAAGGGGTTTGAAACTCAATAATCTAAACGTAAAATTTTTTGTTGAAAGTATTGGTATTGGTGCAGATGAAAAACTAATAATTGATAAACTTCAGAAGTTTACTTTTCAAGAAGATATATCAATTGTTATTGGCTTTTTGGGACATCGTAATATACCTGAAGTCTATAAATATGCTTCTAGTAATGATATTTTATTATTGGTTGCAGATTTGGGAGCAACAACTCATTATCAAACCTCTGGACACAAAGGAATATTTATAAATTCATTAGGACTAACTGATTCTTGCTATCATTTGGGTAAATATTTTTCAGATAAAAAATATAAAATATCAACTTCTACTTCATTCTATGATTCGGGATATGGAATGCTTCATGCTTTAGAATATGCGTTTAAAGAAAAAACTCATTTTACGGGCCATTATATTACTCCTTTTATTCCTAGAGAAAATGAAGCGTCATATATGGATCAGATTATAAATACGCAGCAACCCAATGCTGTTTTTGCTTTTTATAGCGGTTTATATGCAGACGAGAATGCTGATTTTTTAAAACAAAATAAACTTACTCAAAAATATCCTTTTTATGTAACGCCTTTTTTTATCAATGATAAAATTTTGGATGAATATAAAAATAATCCTCATGAACTTTATGTAGTCAGCAGCTGGATGCCAAACGATACAGAGTCAGTAGATTTTACTTCGGGATATAAGGAAGTTTATAATGAAAATCCATCTCTATTTTCGGTTTTAGGTTATGAAAATGGTCTGATATTAAAGAATTTACTTTTAAATGCCCGAAATTTAAAAACAAGTTCTTTAATTGAAGAAATACACAGATTAAATATTGAAGGCCCGAGAGGCACTATCCGATTTGATAAGGATACTAACAGAACACGATTTAACCATTATATATACCAATTAAACTTAGATCCCTTAAATAATATAAGCTTTAGAAAAATTGAAACATTGATAAACGATGGGGATTTTATTAAGGCTTTTGCCTCACAGACAAAACCTGATTATGTGGGAGGCTGGGACAATGCTTATCTATGTCATTAACTAAACTGTATGTTATGAAAAAAAAATTACTTTTATTTTTAACGTTCTTTTGCGTCTTTGGTTTACATCAAAATATAAAAGGACAGACTTTAGGGCCAGGTGATATCGCTTTTATTGGTTTTGATACTGGAGGTCAAGATGGGTTTAGTTTTATTGCCCTAAAAAATTTACCAGCAGGAGAAATTGTTTACTTTACCGAAGAAGGTCTCTATGAAGATAATTCCGACAAATCTACTTGGATCGGTAGTGGCGAGCCGCACATCAAATGGACAATACCTCCTGGGGTGACTTGCGGAAAAATTATTTCTGTTATAGAAACTAGCGCTCAAACCTTTACTGTAACTGGGGGCCAAGCAAGTGACTTTGTACTTAATCCAGATGGTGCTGGTTACAGTTTTAACCTATCTGCAGGCGATCAAATGTTAGCTTATCAAAGTGCTGACAATACTGTAAGACCTGCAGTTTCGGCAGCAACGATTACTTTTTTAGCAGGTATTCATGGCGATTTCAATTCTGCCAATTATGATCCTACAACGCATTGGAATGACCCCGAAAAAAAAATTGGTCTTGGAGGTGCTGAAAGTATCATACCACCAGGATTAACTAACGGAGTAAATTGTGTTGCCTTATTTCCTGGGACTAATGAAGAAAGTCAGTATTTCGCAAAATATACAGGAACTTTAGTTGGTACTTCGGCTGTTTTAAGAGCTAGTATTAATAACTATGCGAATTGGACTTTCACATCTGCAACTTCTGTTCCTCCTGGGACTACTCAAGGAATTTTACCTAGCAATTATACTCCAAGTGTGACTTGTACATCAGTTCCAACAGTAACCACCACTGCTCCTGTAACAAACTACGGGGCTTTAACTGCCGAGTTAAAAGGTTCAAACACTGACGGTGGTGACACAGTACTAAGCAGAGGTATTGTCTGGTCTCTTATGCCAAATCCTGTTATCGGCGATTCGAATGTAACAAATTTGTCAGCAAGTATAGGTACTGGCTCCTTTACTGTAAATGCGACTTTTCTTCCATCGGGTACTACTATACATTATAGAGCTTATGCCTCGAATTCGGCTGGAACCGCTTATGGCACTCCTGCATCATTTATGACTAATGCCCCCTTATCTGCTACACAGTCACAAAAAAATGCTTGCAATGGCGTTAATAACGGAACCGCGACAGTAACTCCTTCAGGAGGAAAAGCTCCTTACACTTATGCATGGTCTACTGGTTCGACTGCAGCAACAATAACAGGTTTAATGCCTTCTAATTATTCGGTTAATATAACAGATAGCGAAGGAACTATGACATCCAAAACTTTTACTATAGGACAAGACTCGGCTATACAAGGGCCATATACTGTTACTAATGTATCTTGCTTTGGAGGAAATAACGGAACTATAGATCTTACTCCTACAGGAGGCAGCGGATCTTATACCTATAACTGGGGAGGCGGAATAACAACACAGGATAGAACAAATCTTGCTGCTGGCTCTTATTCTGTTACTATTACCGATTCTAACAATTGTAGCGTGGTCGTAAGTAATATTGCGGTTGTCCAGCCTGCAGCGGCGGTAAGCGGAACAACAGTTATAACTAATGTATTGTGTAATGGAGCAAATACTGGAGCTATAAATCTTACTCCAACTGGAGGTACTGGACCTTATACTTTCTTATGGAATGACGGAGTAACAAGTGAGGACAGAACAGGAATTACAGCTGGCACATATTCAGTTACAATTACAGATTCTAAAAGTTGTTCAGCAACTATAAACAGCATTGAGGTAACTCAACCTTCTCCAATTTCTGGTTCTATAGTTCCTACTCATATTGCTTGTTTTGGAGGAAATACAGGAGCTATAAACCTTACTCCTAGCGGAGGTGTGGGTCCATATACTATTGCATGGAGCGATGGACCAACTACAGAAGACAGAACAGGACTTACAGCAGGTACTTATACCGTGACCATAACTGATTCTAATTCATGCTCAAAAACATTACCTAGTTTTACAATCAATCAGCCATCTGCTCTTGGAGGCACTACAGTCGTAACTGATGCTTCATGTTTTGGAGGATCTAATGGTGCCATTAACCTAACTCCTACGGGGGGTGTTAGCCCTTATACTTTCAACTGGGTAGGTGGCGCATCTACCGAAGATAGAACTGGACTTATTGCAGGCACTTATGCCGTTACTATTACGGATGCCAATGGCTGTACGGCAACAATAAGCAATATTGCAGTAGGTCAACCTGCTGCACCCCTTGATGGCACAGTAACTGTAACTCCTATACTTTGTAATGGCAGCAATACAGGAGCCATAAACCTTACGCCAACTGGCGGTACGGCACCTTATACATTTGACTGGGGTGGCGGAGTAACTACTGAAGATAGAACAGGACTTGCAGCAGGCACTTATTCAGTTACTATTACTGACAATCATGGTTGCACTAAAACAATATCTGGCATACAAGTATCACAACCTGCAACTATTGCCACCACAACTGCCATAACACACATAGCTTGTAATGGTGCAGCAACAGGAGCAATAAACATTACGCCATCTGGAGGTGTTGGACCTTATACTTTCTTATGGAATGACGGAGTAACAAGTGAGGACAGAACAGGACTTACAGCTGGCACTTATTCAGTTACAATTACTGATAATAGCTCGTGCAGTAAAACTTTCAACAATATTGCAGTTACGCAACCTTCAGCACTTTCAGGAAATGTATCAGTCAATGATGTTTCTTGTTATGGAGGGGCAAACGGTTCTATTGGTCTTACCGTTACAGGAGGTGTTTCTCCCTACACCTATAGCTGGACTGGTGGAGTAACATCACAAAACAGATCTGGACTTACGGCAGGTACATACTCTGTTACCATTACCGATAGCAATTCTTGTACTAAAACTATTAGTGATATTCTTGTAAGTCAGCCTCCTGCACTTACAATAACCCCTAGCCAAAACGATGTTTCTTGCAACGGAGGATCGAATGGCTCAGCTTCTGTAACTGTTACAGGTGGTACTGGTGCTTACACTTATAACTGGAGTACTGGAGCCCATAGCACATCAATAAGTGGTCTTATGGCTGGTATTTATACTATAACTGTAATTGATGAGAATAATTGCCAAGAGTCACATACTTTTACCATTACACAACCTACAGTTTTAAACGCAACACAATCTCAAACAGAAGTTTTATGTAATGGCGGAGCAACAGGAACTGCTACAGTTACAGCATCAGGTGGGGCTGGAAATTATACCTACTTATGGTCGCCATCTGGAGGAACTGCAGCCACAGCTACTGGGCTTACTGCCGACACATACACATGCGTAATTACGGATGCAAATGGCTGTTCCATTACCAAAACATTTGTTATAGGTCAACCTTCAGTTTTAGGCGCTACTACCTCGCAGACAAATGCAACTTGTTCTGCGGGTGGAGATGCTTCTGTAATACCATTTGGCGGTGTTGGTAATTATAGTTATTTATGGACACCAGGAGGTGCTACCACGCAAAATATTACCAACTTGGCAGCAGGCAATTACAGCTGCCTCATTACAGATGGAAATGGATGTACAGTCACTAAAAACTTTATCATCAATACAACTAATACACTAGTAGCTGCTACTTATCAAGTTAATGTGCTATGCAATGGATCCAACACTGGTTCTGCTTCAGTTATTCCTTCAGGAGCCGCTGGACCGTTTACTTATAGTTGGTCTCCTTCTGGAGGTTCTTCTGACACTGCAAACAACCTTATTGCAGGAAACTATTCTGTAACAATCACTGCTAGCAATGGATGCTCTATTATAAAAAACTTTACAATCACTGAGCCATCAGCTATTGTAATAACACCAGGCGCTAAAACAAATGTTAGCTGCAATGGCGGAAACAATGGTTCTGCAACTGTTTCTGTAATTGGAGGAACTGGCGGCTATACCTATTCATGGGATACAACACCTGCTCAAACAACAGCTACTGCAACTGGTCTTAAAGCAGGAACTTACACCGTAACAGTAAAAGATGCTAACTCTTGCACTAAAACACAAAGTGTTACCATAACAGAACCTGATGCACTTATTGCAACAATTTCTCAAACTGATGTTTCTTGTAATGGAGGTTCTAACGGATCTGCAACAGTAAATGTTACTGGAGGAACAGGAACTTATACATACTCTTGGTCTCCTTCTGGGGGAACTGCCGCAACTGCTTCTGGTTTACCGGCAGGAACATATACAGTTACTGTCAAAGATGCCAACCTATGTCAAACTACGGCAAGCGTAACTATTACGGAACCTCCTGTTCTTACAGCAACGGTAGCTAAAACAGACGTTTTATGCTATCAGGCAAATAACGGAACTGCTACTGTAACTCCTACAGGAGGAACCGGATCTTATACCTATTCTTGGTCACCATCTGGAGGAACTGCCGCAACAGCGACTGGATTAAGTCCAAATACTTATACTGTAACTGTAACTGATGAAAACGGATGTTTTGTAGCAGAGTCTGTACAAATTACAGAACCGACAGCACTTTCAGCAACTGACACACATACTAATGTGTCTTGCAACGGAGGCAATAACGGTACAGCATCTGTAGTTGCAACTGGAGGAACTGGAGCTTATACTTATTCTTGGGCTCCGTCTGGCGGAAGTGCAGCAACTGCAACAGGCCTTACAGCAGGAATATATACCGTAACGGTTACAGATGAAAATTCATGTTCTACAACAAATACCATCACAATTACAGAACCAGATGCTTTAACCTTAACTGCAACTCCGACAACAGTATCTTGCCATAACGGAAATAACGGATCGGCTACAGTAAGCGTAACAGGCGGTACAGGAGCTTATACTTACTCTTGGGCTCCATCTGGAGGAAATGCCGCAATTGCAACTGGTCTTGCAGCAGGAACTTACACTGTAACTGTTACAGATGATAATTCTTGTACAGCTACTGCAACTGTTGAAGTAATTCAGCCTGATGCACTTACTGCGACAACATATCAAACAGATGTTTCTTGTAATGGAGGTTCTAACGGATCTGCAACAGTAAATGTCACTGGGGGAACTGGAACTTACACTTATTCTTGGTCACCAGCTGGAGGAACTAATGCAACTGCCACTGGCCTTACTGCTGGAAACTATACGGTTACAATAAAAGATGCTAACTTATGCGAAACAACAGCTAGTGTTACTATTGCTGAACCACCAGTCCTTACAGCAACAATAGCAAAAACAGATGTTTTATGCCATCAGGCTAGCAACGGAACAGCTACTGTAACTCCTTCCGGAGGAACTGGAACTTACACATACTCTTGGTCTCCATTTGGAGGAAATACAGCAACAGCGACTGGATTAAGTCCAAACACTTACACAGTAACTGTAACCGATGAAAATGGCTGCTTTGTAACAGAGTCTGTACAAATTACAGAACCTGACGCGCTTACAGCAACAATATCAAAAACGGATGTTTTATGCAATCACGCAAATAATGGAACAGCTACAGTAGCTCCTTCTGGAGGAACTGGAACTTATACCTATTCTTGGTCACCATCTGGAGGAACAGCAGCAACAGCGACGGGATTAAGTCCGAATACATATTCTGTTACAATTGCCGATTCTAATGGATGTTCTATAACAGAAACGGTGCAAATTAAAGAACCTGATGCACTTATTGCAACAATTTCTCAAACTGATGTTTCTTGTAATGGAGGTTCTAACGGATCTGCAACAGTAAATGTTACTGGAGGAACAGGAACTTATACATACTCTTGGTCTCCTTCTGGAGGAACTGCCGCAACTGCTTCTGGTTTACCAGCAGGAACATATACAGTTACTGTCAAAGATGCCAACCTATGTCAAACTACGGCAAGCGTAACTATTACTGAACCTCCTGTTCTTACAGCAACGGTAGCTAAAACAGACGTTTTATGCTATCAGGCAAATAACGGAACAGCTACTGTAACTCCTATAGGAGGAACCGGATCTTATACCTATTCTTGGTCACCATCTGGAGGAACTGCCGCAACAGCGACTGGATTAAGTCCAAATACTTATACTGTAACTGTAACTGATGAAAACGGATGTTTTGTAACAGAGTCTGTACAAATTACAGAACCGACAACACTTTCAGCAACTGACACACATACTAATGTGTCTTGCAACGGAGGCAATAATGGTACAGCATCTGTAGTTGCAACTGGAGGAACTGGAGCTTATACTTACTCTTGGTCTCCGTCTGGCGGAAGTGCAGCAACTGCAACCGGCCTTACAGCAGGAATATATACCGTAACGGTTACAGATGAAAATTCATGTTCTACAACAAATACCATCACAATTACAGAGCCAGATGCTTTAACCTTAACTGCAACTCCTATAGCTGTATCTTGCCATAACGGAAATAACGGATCGGCTACAGTAAGCGTAACAGGCGGTACAGGAGCTTATACTTACTCTTGGGCTCCATCTGGAGGAAATGCCGCAATTGCAACTGGTCTTGCAGCAGGAACTTACACTGTAACTGTTACAGATGATAATTCTTGTACAGCTACTGCAACTGTTGAAGTAATTCAGCCTGCTAATCCAGTCAATTTAAATACGGCGGTGGTATCTGGAATAACTACAACAACTGCTTCATTATCTGGTACAGCATCTTCTGACGGAATAAACACTGACAGTGGATCTTGCTTGACAGAAGTAGGTTTTGTATATGCTCAACATGCCAATCCTACTACAGCTGATACAAAAATCAATGTTACTGCTGCATTAGGAACATTTACAAACTCTTTAACAGGTCTTAGAGGAAACAGAACCTATTACGTTAGAACTTATGCTATAAACAGTAACGGTTTTATTAATTATGGAAACGAAATAAGTTTTACAACACAAAAATATACTCTTACTATAACTGCAGCAACAGGACATACCAAAGTATATGGTACAGCCGATCCTGTATTCAATTACACAGCTTTAGGTTTTGCTAACGGAGATACAAACTCCATACTTAGCGGTCTGCTTACAAGAGATGCGGGAGAAAATGTTGGAAAATACAACATTAAATTAGGAACAATTAATGCTGGTGCAGATTACATAATTACTTTTACTGGTGCAGAATTTGAAATTACTAAAGCCAACCAAACAATTACTTGGAATCAAACTTTAGAATTTGGATGCGCAGATTCAAACAATGTAACTTTAACTGCTACAACAGACAGCGGCCTGCCAGTTTCTTATACAATAGCAAATGCGGCATTGGGAACAATTTCTGGATCAACTTTAAACATTACAGGATCAGGAAACTCAACCATTACTGCAACTCAAATTGGAGATCAGAATCATAATGCTGCCACAGCCGTTGTTAAACCAATTGAAATAAGCCAATCTGGACTTGTTATTCAGCAATGGGCAAACGTTCTATTCTTTGATAATAAATCAAATAATTTTGTCGCTTGGCAATGGTATAAAAACGGAGCTGCTATTTCTGGTGCAACTCGTCAGTATTATAGCGAAATTCAGCCTTTAAATGGTACTTATCATGTAATTGCAAAAGACAAAAACGGAAATTCTATCAAATCTTGTCCAATTGAAACTACTGGAACGGTTTTCACCAAGAAAATCAAAATTTATCCGAACCCAGTTAAGCCTAATGCCGAGTTTACTTTAGAGTGTGATTTTAGCGAATCTCAATTAAATGGATCTGAGGTGGTTATTTATGACATTGCAGGGAAATTAGTTCAGACTATTTCAAATGTAAAACCAAAAAATCAAATTATCGCTCCATCACAGACAGCCTTATACATTGTTGTTCTTAAACTGGCTGACGGTCAGTTAAAAACAATCAACTTATTGGTTAAATAAAAATGAGATTTAATTTAAAATTACAAGCAATGAAAATTAAAGCCACCATAGCTATACTAACACTGTTTAGCGTCACGATAAAAGCACAGGAAATTAATTTTAAAATTAACGGCGGTCCGTCTGGAATTCTATACGATAGCAATATCGGAGACGGTAAACTAAAGTTTGGCGGAGGAATAGGTGTTGGATACACCTACTTCTTCAGCAATCACTGGGGAATTTCGACAGGTGTTGATGTTACTTATAATCAAAATAGTTTTGAATTAAATAACGGAACGACAATTTCAACCTATGAAGTGGATGACCAAACTTCTGCATTTGAGTATCGGGTCACTCCTACAAACTACAAAGAAGAGCAGCATTTTATTGGTTTCGCGATTCCGCTAATGATGCAATACAGAACATCAATTGCATCTCAGACACAATTGTACTTTGGATTCGGAGGAAAAATTATGTTCCCAGGAAAACAAACTGTAAAAGCTTCAGCTTCTGAGTTACAGCTGAGCGGCTATTATCCAGATGTGAATCTTTTGGTTGACGATTTACCATCTCACGGATTCGGAAAAGTAACCAATTGGCAGGATAAAACAACTGTAAGCTTAGATCCTGCTTTTATGTTAAGTTTTGAAACTGGTCTAACATTCAAACTAGCAGAAAAAACAAAGCTTTATACAGGTTTATACGTTGATTACGGTTTAACAGATTTGGCAAAAGAAACTCCAAATACCAATATTGTGGCTTACAATCCGAACGGACTTGACAATATTCAGGCAAACGGTACAATTGGAAATAGCAGAATCGTTCAGGAAAGCCGTTATCTATCTGCTGGTGTTCAATTAAAATTAGGTTTTTCATTAGCTAAAGACAAATCAGAACCCGTAAAGGCAAAAGAAGAAACTTTTACTCAAACAGAAACGGCTCCTGTTCAGAAAGAGATTCCTGTACAGCAAAAAGTTGTAGAAGCAGTTCCTGCTAAAAAAGAACTGACTTCAGAGGAAAGAAACTATATTGAAAAACAGCCTCTTGCATTCCAAGAAGTTGGAAATACTAGCGTAACTCCAGAATTGGCAACAAGATTGGATGAAATTGCTAAAATTCTAAAATCAAACAAAGACACAGATCTGAATATTACTGGATATACTTGTGATATAGGAACTGAAAAACGCAATCTTGAAATTGGAATGAAAAGAGCTCAGGCAGTTTCAGATTATTTACAGAACAAAGGAATAGAGTCTAACCGTATGCATTTATTCTCAAAAGGAGAAAGCGAACCTTTAGTTCCAAATACTCCAGCAGAAAATAAACCCCAAAACAGAAGAGTTTCACTTACTCTGATAGACGCAAAATAATTTTTTTAAATTACAATTGTAAAAAGCATGATAAAAGAGTTCGTCTCTTTTTCATGCTTTTTCTTTTTTATAGCAATTCAAATCAGCTAATAAGCCCGAAAACAACTGTATATTTTCTAGACTTAATCTAAGCTTTACCTTCAAGATTTGTAAAAAATACTTTTCATTTATATACTGGAAATTATGATTCTTAATATTTCCAAACATCTTTATAAATCTCACTTTCACTTTCAATTAAGATTCAATTCTCAAGGTTAACATATACAAACAAATATAAAACAGTATGATTAGAATCATGTTTTGAAAAAAATGATGATAATATATTTACCCTATTAAAATTATGTATTTAAATATATTTTAAAGCAGGTTTAAAAGACAACACCATTAGCTTTCATAAAGCGACGTAGTAGAAAATTCAAGAATTAAGATGGACAAGAACTTTTTAGTACAGGAGATAATCCGATTGAAAAAAGAAAAAAATGCCGTTATCCTGGCTCATTATTATCAAGATGAGGATATTCAGGAAATAGCAGATTTCATTGGTGATAGTCTCGAATTGGCTAAAAAAGCACAAAATACCAATGCTGATATCATTGTTTTTGCAGGAGTTCATTTTATGGCAGAAACGGCAAAAATTTTAAACCCAAATAAAAAAGTAGTATTGCCTGATTGGAATGCGGGCTGTTCCTTGGCCGATGGCTGTCCACCTGAAGATTTCAAATTATTCAAAGATCAGTATCCAGATCATATTGTAGTCACTTACATCAATTGTTCTGCACAAATAAAAGCTATGAGCGATTTAGTCTGTACGTCGGCAAATGCCAAAAAGATAATCGAATCGATACCGGCAGAACAAAAAATCATATTTGCTCCAGACGAAAACTTGGGCAGATATCTTCAAAAAGAAACCAAACGCGAACTGGTCTTGTGGAAAGGCTCTTGTGTTGTGCATGAAGCCTTTTCATTAGACAAATTAATAGAGATATATAACAAAAATCCGACTGCAAAAATTGCAGCACACCCTGAATCTGAAGACCATATTTTAAAAGCAGCACATTACATTGGCTCAACTTCGGGAATTATTAATTTCATTAAAACGGATCCTACTGCCGTTTTCATTGTGGCCACAGAAGCCGGTATCCTGCATGAGCTTACGAAAGCTGTACCTGATAAAACGCTGATTCCGGCTCCTACCACAGATGACAACAGCTGTGCTTGTAGCGAATGTGCTTATATGAAAATGAATACACTCGAAAAACTGTATTTGTGCCTTAAAAATGAAAGACCAGAAATGCAGGTTTCAGAAAAACTGAGAACAGAAGCACTTAAGCCTATCGAAAGGATGCTTGAACTATCATAAAAAATGCAATAACTCTAAATCAAAATAACATGCTTAAAACAGATATATTGATCATCGGTTCTGGTATTTCGGGATTATTTTTTGCTATGAAAACGGCAAAAAAACGCCCAGATCTATCCATTGTTATAATGACGAAAGAAACAGCCAAAAACACCAATACAAGACTGGCTCAAGGCGGTATTGCAGTGGTGACAGACCTTATAAAAGACAGTTTCAATAAACATATACATGATACGCTTCGTTCTGGAGGTGGTTTATGCGATAAAGAAGTCGTTAATATGGTTATTAAACAAGCTCCGGAAAGACTTCAGGAATTAATTGAAATAGGAGCTTCTTTTGACAAAAATGAAAAAGGCCAATGGGATTTAGGTCTAGAAGGCGGACATTCACAACATAGAATATTACATCATAAAGATAGCTCCGGACAGGAAATCGAGCAGAAACTGCTCAAAATGATCAAGAAAATGCCCAATATTGAACTCCTAGAAAATCATATGGTCATTGACTTAAATACCGAAACAAAAAAAGCTAAAACAACTTGTACCGGAGCTTTTTTCTTTGAAAAAAAACACAATCGAATAAAATATATTAGAGCTAGAACCATTGTTTTAAGCACAGGCGGATGCGGACAGCTTTTTGAAAACACAACAAATCCGAAAATAGCAACCGGAGACGGATTGGCAATTGCGGCGAGAGCTGGCGCAGAAATTGTCGATATGCAGTACATTCAGTTTCATCCAACGGCTTTGTATACAGGAAAAGAAAATCAGCTGTTTTTAATTTCAGAAGCTGTTAGAGGTTTTGGAGCTCATATTGTAAATGAAGAGGGAAAAAGATTTTTATTTAAATATGATATCAGGGGCGAATTGTCTACACGAGACATGGTTTCTAATGCTATTAGTAAAGAGCTACAATTGAGTGGAAAAAATCATGTTTATTTAGACTGCAGACATCTTGATCCTAAAGCTTTTGCAAATCAATTTCCTGTTATCACAGCGCATTGCAACGAATTGGGAATCTATCCTGAGAAAGATTTAATTCCTGTTGTTCCTGCTGCACATTATCAATGTGGCGGGATTAAAGTAGATCAAAATGGAGTTACCACAATAAAAAATCTTTACGCAATTGGGGAATGCGCGAGAACAGGACTTCATGGTAAAAACCGTTTAGCATCAAACTCACTTCTTGAGGCTTTGGTATTTGCACATCAGGCTTCAGAAAATGTGGATAGAACTATTGCAGAATTTATTTATTCATCCAAAATATTGATTCCGAAATTTCCAAAGGCGCATAATGTCGATGATTATCTAGCTTTTGAAGTACTTAAAAAGGAATTGCAAAAATTGGTCACTTCATTTTACACTAGTGAAGAACGAGACGCCGATTTGACTTTTGAAAAAATAAAAGAGCTTAATAATTATGCTGTTTCGCTTACAGAAACACATGAAATTACGATTCCGTTTATCGAATTTTCAAATATGATTGCTGCTTCTTTGCTTATCGTTAAACAATGCAAAGCTGCTAAAGATCAAAAAATATGCTGAAACCCAAATTAATCTATACACCCCTACCATTATGAAACTAACAAGCAAAACCACTATTGGTGAAATCGTTGCTGACGATTTCAAAACAGCAGCAGTTTTTACAAAATTTCATATTGATTTCTGTTGCAAAGGCCATCGTACAATCGAAGAAGTTTGCAAAAAAAGAGATATTGAAGAAAGCGTTCTTATTGAACATATTGAAAAAGCAAGAAGCAGTTCTGCCAACCAGTCTTTTGATTATAAAAATTGGACAGCAGACATGATTGCAGATTATATAACCAAAACCCATCATAGGTATGTTGCTGAAAAGTCTCCTACTATTTTGGAATACTTAAATAAATTGTGCGGTGTTCACGGTGCGATTCATCCAGAGCTTCATGAAATTCATACTATTTTTTCAAAAACGTATTTGGATCTCACGGCTCATATGAAAAGAGAAGAGTTGGTTGTTTTTCCTTTTATTAAAAAAATGAATGCCGCACACAGTAAAGGTACAGAACTGGAAACACCGCCTTTTTTATCTATTGAAGCTCCAATTGTAACCTTAAAAGACGATCATGTTACAGAAGGACAACGTTTTAAGAGAATTGCAGCTTTAACCAATAATTATACACCGCCTATTGACTCATGCAACACTTATAAAGTAGCTTTTCTCATGCTGGAAGAATTTGACAAAGATTTAAAGAAGCATATTCATCTGGAAAACAATATTCTGTTTCCAAAAGCCATTGAGCTTGAAAAAACATTTGAAAAAGTGTCTTAAATAAAATCAGAACCATGGAAAAATATGTAATCAAACGCAACGGAGATTATAAGCCTTTTGAAGCTTATAAAATTCAGGATGCCATTCAAAAAGCCTTTCAGAGCGTTAGCCAGCCTGTAGACAAAAGAATTTTCAAAATCGTTCTTTCTGGTCTTGAGGCAAAATACTCGTGGCCTGTAGAAGAAATTCAGGATATTATAGAAAGAGTGCTTTTTGAGAATGGATATTTCCAAACCATGCGTTCGTTTATAATTTATCGCCATACGAGAAAATTACAGCGAGAACATATTAATGGTTTAAACGACGACACTACTTATATAGACAATACGCAAACTGTTGAAGAATACATCAACCAGTCAGATTGGCGAATTAATGCAAATGCGAATATTTCGTATTCAAACGCGGGACTAGTCAGTAATACCGCGGGAAAAGTAATCGCCAATTACTGGTTAGATAAAATATATAATAAAGAAGAAGGTTCTGCTCACAGGAATGGCGACATACACATCCATGATTTGGATTGTCTTACCGGATACTGCGCTGGTTGGAGCTTGCGTGTGCTGTTAAATGAAGGTTTTAACGGTGTGCGTGGCCGTGTCGAGAGCAGACCTCCTTCTCATTTTAGAGAAGCATTAGGTCAAATGGCAAATTTTCTGGGAATTCTGCAAAGCGAATGGGCAGGCGCTCAAGCTTTCAGTTCTTTTGACACCTATTTGGCTCCTTATGTTTTTAAAGATCAGCTTTCTTATGAAGAAGTGCTAAAAGGAATTAGAAGTTTTGTTTACAATTTAAATGTGCCTGCACGTTGGGGACAATCGCCTTTTACAAACATCACTTTAGATTGGAATGTACCCGAAGATTTAAAAGAACAGATTCCGACCCGAAATGATGAGCACTTATTTCTAAAAGTTACTGATGAAAATCTGATTGAAGAAGCTAAAAAAAGAGGCGTTTCAAAATTGATAGATTTAAAATATGCTGATTTTCAAAAAGAAATGAATCTTATCAATAAGGCATATTATACCATTATGACTGAAGGAGACGCAAACGGACAACCGTTTACATTCCCGATTCCGACAGTAAACATTACAGAAGATTTTGATTGGAATGGAGAAAATGTCGATTTGCTTTTTGAAAACACCGCTAAAATTGGTTCGTCTTATTTCCAGAATTTTATTGGAAGTCAATATCTTCTGGATGAAAAAGGAAACCGCACTGAAAACCCTGACGCCTACAAACCAAATGCTGTACGCAGTATGTGCTGCCGATTACAGCTCGATTTAAGAGAATTATTAAAACGAGGAAACGGTCTTTTTGGAAGTGCCGAAATGACGGGAAGCATTGGCGTAGTAACCATCAATATGGCGCGCCTTGGATATCTTCATAAAGGAAACATCATTACTTTGTTTGAACATTTGGATGAATTACTCCAAATAGCTAAATCGACTTTAGAAAAGAAAAGAATCTTTATTCAGCAAATGTATAACCGCGGACTTTATCCGTACACACAGCGCTATTTGAAACATTTTAGAAATCACTTTTCTACAATTGGCGTAAACGGAATGAATGAAATGGTACTAAATTTTTCTGAAGGAAAACAAAATATAACCGACACTTCGGGAATACATTTTGCAACCGAAATTCTAGATCATATTCGACTGCGAATGAAAGAATTTCAGGAAGAAACTGGAAACCTTTACAATCTCGAAGCAACTCCGGCAGAAGGAACAACGTATCGTTTTGCAAAAGAAGACAAAAAGCGTTTTCCAGAGATTCTGCAAGCAGGACAAAATGAAAACATATACTATACAAATAGTTCACAAATTCCTGTCGATTATACTGACGATCCTTTTGAAGCGCTATTGCTTCAAGATGAATTACAATGCAAATATACTGGCGGTACAGTTTTGCATCTTTATATGAGAGAAAAAATAAGCAGTCCAGAAGCCTGTAAAAACTTCGTAAAAAAAGTTCTAACCTGCTTTAAATTGCCCTATATAACCGTAACACCAATTTTCAGCATCTGCCCTATTCATGGTTACTTAGACGGCGAACATGAATATTGTCCAAAATGCGATGAAATTTTACTCAATAAAAACAATCAAAGACACTTGGCTTATGAAAACGAAAACACTTAAAGTTCTAGAAGAAAACAAATCTCAAAGAAGCAAATGTTTGGTTTACACCCGTGTAATGGGGTATCACAGACCTGTAGAAAGTTTTAATATTGGAAAAAAAGGTGAACACCAACAGCGTACACATTTCGAAGAAACTATTATCTAATAAAGGAATATTTAGCCTCACACCTTTTACTTTATTAGACTATCCGCATAAAACAGCCTGCATTGTGTGGTTTGCGGGCTGTAACATGCGGTGTTTATACTGCTACAATCCAGATATTGTTTTAGGAAAAGGAAAGATTGATTTTGATTCAGTTCTTTCGTTCCTTAAAACTCGTAAAGGATTATTAGACGGAGTGGTTTTAAGCGGTGGCGAATGCACTTTGCACAAAAATATAATTGATTTTATAAAAGAAATCAAAACAATGGGATTTGCGGTTAAAATTGATACCAACGGTTCCAGTCCAAAAATATTGAATAGCCTGATTCGTGGTCAATTAATTGATTACGTCGCGTTAGATTATAAAAGTCTTCCTCATACCTTTAAACACCTAACGCAGTCAGGCTTATTTTCTGAATTTGAAGAAAGCTTAAAGCTTTTGATTCAATCGAATATTCCGTTTGAAGTTCGTACTACTTTTCATTCTTCTTTAATTACAGAAAGTGATTTTATTGAAATGATCAAATATCTTGAAAGTCAAAATTTTGAAGGAAATTATTATGTGCAACACTTTATAAATAATGTGCCAACACTTTCAAAGCTAGACCATTCGACTAAAGAGATCCAACTTAAAAACTTCTCTACTCCAAAAATAAAAGTTATTTTTAGAGATTAATAACTCAAAATGAACTTGTTATGACTTTACATCATTTTGTATTAATACTTCATCTTTTGGCTGCTACAATCTGGGTTGGCGGTCATTTGCTTTTAGCTATTTGCTACCTTCCAACAGCATTGAAGAAAAAAGATCCGCAGATTATTTTAAATTTCGAAAAAAAGTATGAAAAACTCGGAATGTCTTCTCTCGCTTTACTCATTATAACTGGAATCTGGATGGCATATGATTTTGGCATAACAGCAGAAACCTGGTTTCATTTTTCAAGCGGATTTGAAAAAGTAGTTTCAATGAAATTAATTTTTCTTTTCTGTACTTTCTTTTGTGCCGTGTGTGCACAATTTTTCATTATTCCAAAACTTAGACCAAATAATATCAACAAAATGGCTGCAATTATTTTAACTGTTACTTCAATTGGTGTTGCAATGCTGGTTTTAGGATCAACATTGCGTTATGGTGGGATTTAAAAATTTTCCAACCTTTTTTAATTTTAAAGGCTCTATATTTATATCGGCAAATTAACTTTTCAAAATTGCACGAACGCAAAAGCAAGATTTCAAACATTTCAAGTAAACTTCGATAAGTTTATGAATAAAATTATTATATGTATATTATTCTGCCATTTGAGCATTTTATCGTTTGGACAGCAGCCAGTGGCAAAAACCAGATTAATACATGGATTTATTTTTGATAATTCCTATTTTTCAAGTATTCCTTTACCTGTATCTGAAGTTCCAATTGAAATAATCGGAACAAAAATAAAAATAGTCACCGACAATGACGGTAAATTTGAAGTTGAAGCAAAAGAAGGTGATACGTTAATGATTAGCGGGCCGTTTATTAAAACCAAAAAGATTTTAATTACAAATAAAAACTGTTATAAAATTAACCTAGATACAGTTATATTGGATGATCTGATTTATTTTCAAAGCAAAAAAGCCGCTAGACAAAATAGCAGATACTACCGTAAGCTCGTAAAGAAAGTAAAAGAAAAGATTGAAAACGGTTTCTATGATTGTCTGGATTAAAAAATGATAAATAGGAAAACCACAAAATTGACACATTACCACATTTAATTCATTGCAATTAAGACATCATACCGACAAGTATTGGCCCAAAAGCAGTCAATAATATATTAGCTAATGCGTAAGGAATAGTGTAGCCTAAAACTGGAAACTTGCTTCCTGATGCATCTTGAACTGCTTTTAATCCAATTGTTGAGGTACCTGCGCCGGTTTGTGCGCCAAGTAAGATTATCGGGTTTATTTTTAATATATACCTTCCAAAATACAGTCCGATGATATGAGGAATTAAAGCAACAGCCACGCCGGCAAGCAAAATGCCAAAACCGGTTTCTTTAAGACCAGAAATAAAACTTGGACCCGCAGCAAGACCAACAAGTCCAATAAATGCTGCAAGACCTACGTTGTCAAATATCCACAAGGCGGGCTCTGGAATTCTGCCAAAAACAGGTGTTCTTGAATGCAGCCAGCCAAAAATGAGTCCCATTACCAATGCACCGCCGCTTGTTGTTAAAGTTATTGAAACTCCAAATAATGTAACCGAAAGCAAGCCCAATAGTCCACCAAGTACAATACCCAAACCAACAAAAATAATATCAGTCTCTGGACTTAAACGATCCAGATAACCTATTTCTTTTGCTGCTTCTTCTAGTTTTGCTGGTCTGCCTGAAAGATTCAAAATGTCGCCTCTATTTAAAACCGTCTTAGATTCAAGCGGTATTTCATGGTTTTCTCTAGTTATTTTATTTAGCATTAATCCATGATAAAAACTACTTTTTCGAAGAGACTTTACTGTCATGCCTTCAATTGCTTTATTGGTGATTGTAACATCTAAATGTGCTAGAGGGAAATTCAACAATTCTTCATCCAAAACTTCTGGCCCAACAGAAAAGAGGCTGTCCAAAATGATTCCATGCTGTCCCATAATTACCATTACATCATCTTTATGAATTATGGTGTCTGGTTTTGGATCTAGCAATTGATCTTTATGGCGTATTCTCTGAATAACAATGTTCTTGTTGGATATTAATCTCTCAAACTCGCTTATACTAATTCCAATCCATTTCTCATTGGTAATTCTATATGCCCGAATAATCCACCTCTGATAAGCGCTTTTCATTCCTGGACCGTATTCCTGTTCAGTTTCTCCTGAGATGATTTCAGCCAGTTGTTCACTTTCTTTAACTAAATCAATACCAAGCAATTTTGGAGCAATTGCGGTCAGAAAAAAGACAAAAGATGTTGCTCCCACCAAATAAGTTACAGAATAGGCTACCGGAATATTGTTAATTAATCTAGTTTTTTCTGCATCATCAAGATTTAAATGGCTTATAGCATCTGAAGCAGTACCAATTACAGTTGATTCAGAAAACGCTCCTGCTAATAATCCTGCTGCTGTTCCTACATCATAACCTAAAAAAACAGAAACAGAATATGCCACTAACAAGCAAGCCAAACATATTACCAAAGTGAGCAACAATTGCGGAAATGCATTCTTTTTAAAACCTTGAAAAAATTGAGGCCCAACTTTATATCCCGTTGAAAACAGGAAAAAATCAAAGAAAATGGTTTTTACAATACCGGGAATTTCAATATCCAGCTGACCAATTAGAACACCAGCGAATAAGGTTCCTAATACTACACCAATTTTAAATGTTCCAATTTTAATGCGCCCGATTAAGAATCCAAGAGCCAAGCATAAAAAAAGTGCCAGTTCAGGATGTTCTCTAAGTATAGCTGTTACCATATTGCATTTTTTTTAGATAAATTTAATCAAAAAACACAAGTAACTAACTATATTTCAATTATTTAAAAGCAATTATTTTAAATCACATTATATAAACAGAAAAATAACGTTGATAAATGTAAATAACTAGACACTTTCTACAGCAAGCGACTAAAACAAAATTAAAAATAATCCGAATCCAGCATCCAAGTTATTCCATCATCTTCATGAAACATCGGACAAAGAATTATTTTTTTCTCTCCTTTCTCATTGATAAGGTACCAATCTGTTGTATTAATTAAATCAAGAAATTCTCTTTCTGCTATTTCAGCCATCTTATCATTAGCTTCCTCATCTCCTTCTTCTATAAGAATACTTTCCAATATAGAATGTTTAATAAAATCTGCAAGATGTTTATTTTCAGGAAGCTCAGCTAAATAATTGAACTTATAGGTGATTACTCCAAAATCTCTCATATCAAAATACGTTTTAACAATCGATCCGATATTAAGATCTCTCCAGTACAATTCGAATTTCTTCATTATTTATCTTTAAATTATGAGTCTTTACTTCAAACAAATATAGACATATGAATTTCTTATTTATGATACGTTTCGAAACATTTCTGTATTTAAAATTAAAAAAATCAACTAAAATTTGCATATATGACCAATCGGTCATATATTTGCATCGTTAAATACAATCTATCATGACAAAAGGTGAAGAAACCAGACAATTTATTATAGAAAAAGCCGCTCCTATTTTTAACACAAAAGGAATTGCAGCTACTTCTATGAGCGATATTATGGAAGCGACTAAATTGTCTAAAGGAAGTATGTATGTTCATTTTGAAAACAAAGATGTTTTGGCCTGCGCAGCTGTAGATCATAACATGAAAATATTAAGCACTAAACTAGAAACGGCACTTAGAGACGGAAAAAGTGCCAAAGAGCAACTTTTTGCTTATATCGAGTTTTTTAGTAATCCGATCAATCCGCCAGTAATTGGAGGATGTCCTTTGTTAAACTTTGGAACAGAATCTGACGATACCAATCCAATTGTAAAAGAGAAAGTTAACAATGCTATCAAGCGAGGTCAGTCTCTTTTAACTTCGATTATAGAAAAAGGAATCGCTGACAAAGAATTTACGCCTGACTGGAACTCATCAGAATTTGCCACTGCCCTTTTTGCTATGCTTGAAGGAGGACATTTAATGTCTCGAGTGTCTGGCAATAACGATAATATGAAAACAATAGAAAAAACGCTTAAAAAAATTATATCTGAAAAATTGATATAATTTTTTTTATTATAAAAATGACCGATTGGTCATGTTTAAATTTTAGTATTAATAATAAAAAACAAATACCATGTCAAAAACAATTTTAATTACAGGAGCTTCAAAAGGATTTGGAAGAGCTTGGACAGAAGCTTTTTTAGCTAAAGGATACAACGTTGCTGCAACAGCAAGAAATCTTGATACTTTAAACGATCTAAAAGAAAAGTACGCAAGTAAAATTTTGCCATTAAAACTAGATGTCAACATTCGTGAGGAATCTCTAGAAGTGGTTAAGAAAGTAAAACAATATTTTGGAACAATTGATGTTTTGATCAACAATGCAGGTTATGCGCTTACAGGTGCCGTAGAAGAAGCAAACGAACAAGAAGCTAGAGAACAATTTGAAACCAATTTCTTCGGAACTTTATGGTTGACACAAGCTGTTATTCCGATAATGAGAGAGCAAAAAAGCGGTCACATTATTCAGGTATCGTCTATTTTAGGATTGGCAACTTTACCAACAGGAATGGGACTTTATAGCGCTTCTAAGTTTGCTATTGAAGGTTTAAGCGAAACTTTAGCATCTGAAGTAAAACAATTTGGAATCAATGTTACTTTATTAGAACCAAACGGTTATGAATCTAACATCTGGCATACTGGAATTACCAGCAAAAGTTTACCGTATTATGACGAAATCAAAAAAGCTTTATCTGAAAGAGAAAACATATTCGGTAAAGTTGAAGCAACAGCTCCAGCGGTTGTAAACTTGGTAGAAAACGAAAATCCTCCTTTACGTTTATTACTTGGAAAAGTGGCATTTCCGTTCGTAAAACAAAGCTACGATCAAAGATTAGAAAGCTGGGAAAAATGGAACGATGTTTCAGTTGAAGCGCATGGATAATTCATTTTCATTTTTTAAAATTAAGAAAGGCAATCATATACGATTGCCTTTCTTAGTTATACTAAATCAAATAATCAATCCATTTTAGACAAAAAACAGGTTGCAAAAGCCGTTATTGTTTTTTATTTTTATAAAATCTGATGAAACACTAAGCATCTGATATAATGTTCTAAAAACAAGAAAAAATTAAAATGAGTAACGACAAAAAACTAAAAGCTGTCGCTTTCGGAGAAGTACTTTGGGATATTTTTGGCGATCAAAAGAAAATTGGCGGAGCGCCTTTAAATGTAGCACTTCGAATGAAAGCTCTTGGCGTTGATTCAAATATGATTAGCTGCGTAGGAAATGATGAAGATGGGGAAGCAATTATAATCGAAGTCAATAAATTAGGATTGGATACCAATACTATTTTAAAATCTGATCACTTTCCAACAGGATTGGTAAACGTAACGTTAGACGAAAGCAAATCGGCTACTTACGAAATTCTTTATCCTTCTGCTTGGGACAAAATTATTCTTAACGAAGAAGCGAGAGAATTAGTAGTAAATTCAGATGTTTTAATTTACGGAAGTTTGGTCTGCAGAGATGAAGTTTCTCGAGAAGCATTGGACGAATTGCTTAAAACTCATACTTATAAAGTTTTTGATGTGAACCTTCGAAAACCGCATTATAATTACGAAATCCTACAGCATTTAATGCAGTCTGCTAATTTCATCAAATTTAATGATGAAGAAATTATGGAAATCAGTGCCGCTTTCAATTCGCCTTATAAAACTTTAGAAGAAAACATGAATTTTATCTGTTCTCTCAGCAATGCTACAGCGATTTGCGTGACAAGAGGAAAAGATGGCGCTTTATTATTGTGGGATAAACATCTTTATGAAAATGAAGGTTATACCGTAAAAGTTGAGGATACTGTCGGTGCAGGAGATTCTTTTTTAGGCGCTTTGGTCACTTCTCTTTTAAACGGAAAAGAACCGCAAGCAGCTCTAAATTTTGCGTGCGCAACTGGTGCTTTAGTTGCTGGATCAGTTGGCGGAAATCCTAAAATTTCAATATTTGATATTGAGAATTTAATTAATAAAAATTAAAAGAAAATAAAAATACGCTACATAAAGGATAAATCTTTGTTTGTAAGCTTCAGAGAAGCTAAATATTTATAGCAAGGGATAAATGGCTACAACATAAAGCTCCAGCGGAGCGACATATTTTACCCTTAAATATGTCGCTCCGCTGGAGCTTTCTTTTATTCTTCATTGTAATTCTATAAATATTTTACCCCGCTGGGGTTTTACTGTAAAATAAAATTTATAAAAATTCCGTTCAACAAGCCATCTTTTTGATACAATCTCCTTTTTATACTTAAATCATTACCTTCTCCATTCAAACATGGGAACTATGTAAATTTTAAATGAAATTATTTCTTCCTAATCTATATGGGCGCAGTACCTTGTGAATCCAAATAATTTAAGGAAGAATGATGAAAAAATTACGAATTTCACTTATCAATATTCACGGACTTTTGAAAGGTTCTGGTTTAGAAATCGGACGAGATGCCGACAATGGAGGCCAAACCAAATACATATACGAATTAGCCGAATTTTTATCGCAGCATGAAGATGTAGAACACGTTCATCTTTTTACCCGATTAATAGACGATCCTGCACTTTCGCCCGAATACGCGGTACCTGTCGAAATTATCAATGATAAATTGGATATAAGAAGAATTCCGTTTCTGGGAAAAAAATACAAAGCTAAAGAACAGCTTTGGGAAGGTCTTGATCTTTTTGTAAATGGCGCGATGCAGCACATCAAACAGCACAATATTTTCCCCGATTGGATCCACTCCCATTATGCAGATGCGGGATACGCTGCAGCCGAATTATCAGCAGTTTTAAATATTCCTTTTGCTCATACGGGACATTCATTAGGTTTTTATAAAAAGAAAAAACTAATTGAAAGCGGTGAAACTGAAGAAGAATTGGAGAAAAAATTCAAGTTTAAAGCCCGAATTTCTGCAGAAGAGAGAACCTTAGAACTCGCAGAATTTATCGTTACTTCTACAGAACAAGAAATTGAAACCTACAAAGCCTATAAAAACTTCGAATTAGGAAAATACCACGCCATTTCTCCAGGAATCGATACCCGAAAATTTGTTCCTTATTACTATCAGGAAAACGATTCTGACAAACATATGGAAGAAGCACAGCGAAAATATTGGGTTGCTGAATCCATTTCTAAATTCCTTACCAATCCGCATAAACCTATTATTCTGGCACTTTCGAGACCTGACCGCCATAAAAACTTGAATACTCTAATTGAAGTTTACGGAAAAGACAAAGAACTGCAAAGCATTGCCAATCTGGTCATTTTTGCTGGTATTCGAAAAGACATTGCTAAAATGCCAGAATCGGAGAAAAATGTTCTGACCGATTTGCTTCTTTTAATGGACAAATACGATTTGTACGGAAAAATGGCTATACCGAAAAAGCATGATGTGGAAAATGAAGTTTCTATCATTTATAGATATGCAGCAGAAAAAAGAGGTGTTTTTGTCAATTTAGCTTTGCATGAAAATTTCGGTTTAACCGTTATAGAATCGGCTAGTTCAGGGCTTCCTGTTGTGGTGACAAAAAACGGCGGGCCTTCAGAAATTATTCCAGTTTGCCAGAACGGAGAATTAGTCAATCCGCAAGAAGAAAGTCAGATTAAAAAAGCACTTCGTAATATTTTAACCGATGAAAATCAATGGAAATATTATTCGAATAATGGAGCCATCAACATTCAGAAACACTATAGCTGGATTAGCCACGTCAATCATTATGTAGAATTGGTTAAAGAAAATCTTTCCCTTTCATCTGGAGCTGGGATCAAAAAACAGCATTATCCCAATATCAACATCAGCCGATTAAAAAGAAAAATCGATCATTTATTGGTTTCCGATATTGACGGAACATTGATTGAACCCAAATTGGCAAATCCGGGTTTGAAAGAATTAAAAGCACATTTGATCAATCGCACCGATAAAATGGCTTTTGCAATGGCTTCTGGACGAAATTTAGCATTAGTAAAAAAGGTAATTGATGAAGAAGAATTTCCTCTACCCGACTTTATAATCTGTTCTGTCGGAACTGAAATCTATTACACCAACGGAAAGGATTATATTTTGGACAAAGGTTGGGCAAAATTCCTTTCTGGAAGATGGAAAAGAGAAGAAATTGTCAATAAACTTAAAGCCATTAAATGGATCAAACTGCAGGAAGAAGAAGCTCAGAATCCGTATAAAATCTCTTATTATTATGAGAAAGAACAGTACAATCATGATGAACTGATTACTGTTTTAGGAACAGGATGGTATAAAGTCAATATTATTCCGAGTCACGGACAGTTTTTGGACTTTATTCCCAAAAGAGCATCAAAAGGAAATGCAATTAAGTTTTTATGCCGAAAATGGTCTATTCCGTTAAGCAATGTAATTGCCGCTGGAGATTCAGGAAATGATGTCGATATGTTTAGAGGTCCTATAAAAGGAATTATTGTTGGGAATCGAAGCGCGGAATTGGCAGATTATGAAACCACAAAAAGCATTTATGTAGCCAAAACTTCGGCTTCTGAAGGAATTTTGGAAGGTTTAAAATATTATAAGATTATTAAGTAAAAACTTTGAGCTAAAAAATTTAAACACACAGAAACGCAAAGTATGTCATTCCGAGGAACGAGGAATCTCACTCGTAAATCGACAAAGATTGACAAATATTGGAACGGAAATTCTAGTGTGATCTCTCCTTCGTCGAGATGACAAAAATGCTTTCCATGTTTGTTAGCCAAAGTGAAACGCCTTTTCAGCACAAAAAAGCTGTATCTCTATGTGTTTAAAAAATAAAAAAATATACTAACAGTTTAAAATAAATAATAAAATGTATTCAGGTTCAGGATTTAGCAACTGGGAAATTGGAGATGTTGATGTATTTATAGATGAAAAAGGAATTCATCATTTATTTCATTTAATCATTCCCAATCACGATTATATCGCACATGCAGTCTCAAAAGACGGCCTTTCGTGGAAACGAGTAAAAAATGCCTTATTTGTAGGCGATCCAGGAGAATGGGACGATGATATGTTATGGACAATGCACATCAGCAAAAAATCGGATGGTGAAGGTTACGAAATGTATTATACTGGTTTAAAACGTCAGGATAAAGGAATTGAACAAAAAGTAGGTCGTGCTGTTTCTCCCGATTTAATTACTTGGAAAAAAGAAAATCTATACGGACTTCCTTTTAAAAGTGAAGCGCCACATTATGAAGGTTCAAACAATAATCCACGTCAATGGATTAGTTTTAGAGATCCATTTAAATACCAATACAAAGGCGAAGATTATTTGCTAATCTGCGCCCGAAGCGCCTCTGGACCAACATACCGCAGGGGCTGTATTGGTGTTGCCAAAAGAGAAAAAGAAGGTTTTGTGTTGCAGAAACCGCTTCATATTCCGTATGTATATGATGATGTAGAATGTCCGTGTGTTTTTGAGATTAAAGGAACTCATTATCTTTTAGGATCCATCAGGGAAGATATTAAAGTCCGATATTGGTCTTCTTCAGAATTTAGGGGTGAATATTCTGCTTTTCACAACAACGTTTTAATGCCTCAAGGAAATTATGCCGCAAGAGTGGTCAAAGAAGGAAAACATTATCTGGTTTATAATTTCTATTTCGCAGACGGAAATGTCAACACGCATCGAGTAATTCCGCCTCCAAAAGAACTCGATGTCGACAAAAGCGGAAGACTTTTATTAAAGAGCTATTATTATTGGCAGAAACTCTATAAGAAAACCATTCTTCAAAAAGATCTTCCTCTTCCCTTGCCTATTTTAGGAAATCCAACAGCCGATTTTGTTTTAGAAAATGAAAGCAAATGGCGTTTTGGATGCCGAAGCGGTTATGAAATATACGGTTTCGAAAAACCTTCTAATGATTTTGTCTGGGAAGGAACATTGTCTGTAGAAGGAATGGGAAAAACAGGTTTTGTGATTGAATGTGATAAAGAAGGAACGGGATATTATATTTCGATTGACTTCATGAATGGTTTTGTGCAGTTTAGAGCTTGGGGATTTAATGAAAAAGACGTCAAGAATAATTTTATCTTCGAAAACATTCAAACTAACCAGTTCGAAATTGGAGAAGAAAAACAAATTTCTTTTAAAATTATCCGCTACGGAAATTATTATGAACTCTCAATAAATGATATCGTAAAACTGACTTTATTGGATTTTAAATACAATGAAGGAAAAATTGGTATTTATGTCTGTTCTGCTGTAATTTCGATCAGCGATTCTAAAATTCATGTTATTCCAGAACCAGAAAATGAATATGCCGCTTCAGATCCTGAAAAATATGATAATGAACTACAGCCTAACTCTTTAATTTAAAATATTGACTTATAATAGTTTAATTTAAGTATATAGTCTCGATTTGCGTATTTTTGTCATTTCGACGAAAGAGAAATCTCCATAAGTAGCTCGACAAAGATTGTCAACTCTAGGAACGGAGTTTCTTGCGAAGATTTCTCTTTCGTCGAAATGACAATTATTGTGGTCATAAATGTCAAACTTTGTCAAAGTTTAAAACTTTGACAAAGTTGAACTCACTTCACAAAAATGATAACAGGATAACACAGCTGTTTTTATTTTGAAAGATTAAACCTATATTGGCATTCCAAACTCATAATTTAATAAAATGCCACAAAGTCCGTCTCCAGAAGATGTAAAACGAGTTTTCGAAAATTACTTTACTGCCGATATGAATATCTGGAAAGGGTTTTCGGAGAAAATTAAAGTCCGTGAATTTGAGAAATCAGAAATTATAAAAGATTATCACGGTGTCGAAAAATATCTTAACATCATCATTAAAGGATCTGCGGGATTGTTTGTTTGGGACGGAAAGAGAGACATTTGCATTAATTTATTGTATGAAAATAGTTTTATAAGCGATTATATGTCATTCTTAAATCAGCAGCCATCAGTTATTAAAACTGAAGCTTTAGAAGATGTAATGCTTTGGTCTATTTCTCATCAAGATTTAAATGAATTATACCAAAGATCTGAAACAGGCTTGCGAATTGGAAAAGCCATTTCTGAAATGCTCTATGTACGCAAACAGCAGGAACAGATTAATCTTTTGACGCTTTCTCCTCAAGAACGTTATTTAAAACTGATTGAAGGCCGTCCAGAAATTTTTCAGAGAACGCCTTTTAAAATCATTGCCTCATATCTCGGATTAACAGCCGAAAGTTTAAGCCGAATTCGAAAAAGAGTTATGGAAAAATGATTTCTTACCCAAAGTCAATTTTATTTTCATTTTGCCTCGCTAAGTTTGCTTTACTAAACCAAACAAAATAGTAAACGATGAAAAATAAAATCAACTTTGGAGCTATCATAGTATATTACGTAATTGCTGTTGCTTGCAGATATGCTGCGGTAAAAACCAATTTATTATCTGGAATAGAAAATCCGTTTTTAGTGATTTTACTTCGCGGTGTTGGTCCCGCTTTAGGAGCTTTGGCTGCAATCAAAATATTCTCACTTCACAATCCAATGTCTTTAAAAGGAATATACAAAAATGCCATTGTTCCTTTTGCCATATATTGGCTGCTCCCTGCTGTTTTAATTGCAGGAGTTTATTATGTTACTATTGGAAAATTCCCAATTTTATTAATGTTTACCGTTCTAGCTTACGGACTTTTGGAAGAAATTGGATGGCGAGGATTTTTACAGGAACAATTAAAATCGCTTCCTAAATTTACTTCTATAGTGATTATTGCTGTTCTTTGGTTTGCATGGCACTTAAATCTGGAAACCACTCCAAGTAACATGATTTTTCTTGGAATCATTTTCTTTGGAACTTGGGGAATCGGAAAAGTATATTCTTCTACAGGATCATTGCTGGCTGTGGCAGGAGTGCATTCACTAAACAATTTCTTTCGCAACGGTTTGCATGAAACTGAACTTACGCTAATCGCAATTTTATTAGTAATCTGGATTGGTTTTATTATTCTTTACAACAGAAAATACAAAACTGCTGTAAATCCTGCTTAACTTAATTCTGCAGGCAATTGAGATAATTTCTGCAGAAACTAAAAGAATAATTTTTTCACGCAGATTTAGCAGATTTAGCAGATTTTAAATCAGTGAAAATCCCTTAATCAGTGGCAAAAAAAACAGCGCAAACTTTAAGATTTGCGCTATTTTTTTTTTTAATTAAGCCTTTCTGTTGTTTCCATTCTTAAGCAATGCTCACTTCCTAAATAAAGTGGATTTCCATGTTTCTCTGACCAAAAACCGTCTAAAACATCTTTAGTGATACACCTGTAAACTACAACACCTTTATAAATTTTATGGTCGTCGCCTTTATAATTGAAATTAATTACTAAAATATTGTCTTTAAAAAAGCCAGTTCCTTTTTGCTGATGCGAATTGATAACCCAATTTGCTTTAATTCTATTGTTTTTGTCTAAAGTTAAAGTCAAAACACCTTTGTATGTTATCTCATTGCTTTCGTCCTGATTGCTTCCCGAAACCGAAAAAGTGCCTACTAGATCTTGTATTGTCATTTATGAATGCTGCTATTTTTTGGCAAAAGTAAAAATTATCTTTTAAATCGATTTTCCTCTCATTGTTTCAAGCCAAAACTCATTTTAACTTTTTAAGATAAAAGTTGAAATTTTGTTAATTTCTTATCGAATTAAGTAAAGTTCATTTAAGATTTTATAACTAAATTGGTGGTATGAGAACAAATCCCGATGTACTTATTATTGGCGGCGGTCTTGCTGGTCTTGCAGGCGCTCTACACTTATCCAAAAAAGGATTGAAGGTTGTTCTTATCGAAAAAAATACCTATCCAAAACATAAAGTTTGCGGAGAATATATTTCAAATGAAATTCTGCCCTATTTATTTTGGTTAGATTTAGATGTTAGAGAACTCCACCCAACAAGTATTTCTAATTTTGAATTCATAGCACAAAACGGCAAAATGGCAAAAACTAAACTTCCATTAGGCGGTTTTGGAATCAGCCGTTATGAATTGGATCATTTTCTATTTCAAAAAGCTGTAGAAAATGGCTGTACTATTATAACAGAAACAGTTACGGATATTTCTTTTGAAAACGACATTTTTACCGTAACCACTTCTGAAGAAATGCTTTCTGCAAAAATAGTTCTGGGTGCTTACGGAAAAAGATCCAATATAGATCAGGTTTTGTCAAGAGATTTTATTTCTAAAAAATCACCGTGGCTGGCTGTTAAAGGGCACTATTCTGGAAATTTTGATGAAAAACTTGTCGCTTTATACAATTTTCAAGGTGGTTATTGCGGTGTTTCAAAAGTTGAAAATGATGTCATAAACATTTGCTACCTAGCCGATTTTGAAACTTTTAAAAAGTATAAAAACATTGAAGAGTATCAGAAATCTGTACTTTATAAAAACAAGAAACTCAAAGCTGTTTTTGAAAACAGCAATCCCCTATTTGAAAAACCATTAACCATAAGCCAAATTTCATTTGACAGAAAAGAACCTGTAGAAAACCATATTTTAATGATTGGCGATACCGCAGGATTAATTCATCCCATGTGCGGCAACGGTATGGCAATGGCGATTCACAGCGCCAAAATTGCTTCTGAATTAGTATTGGATTTTTATTACGGAAAAATAGAATCCAGAAATGAATTGGAAAAAAAGTATATTCAAGAATGGAAAAAGCATTTCAGTAAAAGATTATTCTTTGGGCGTCTATTAGCCAAAGCGCTCACATACAAAAACTTTACGCATGTAATGACAACTGTAGCGGCTTCAATTCCGTCATTACTTTCCTTTATTGTAAAACAAACACACGGCCGTCCCATAACAGTTGAATAAATGAGTGTAAACACCAAACATAGAACCGAGGAAATTGAAATCATGGACGATTTTTCGCTTGAAGGCGAAGAATTGATCGGCGCATTAGATCAGATTGCTTCTATCAATCAATTACTTGGAGGCAATAAATTAACGCTTCATGGCATAAAAAAACTTTTAACCAAAACTGATATTTCAAAACCGATAGTAATCGCAGATATAGGATGCGGAAATGGCGATATGTTGAGAATGCTCGCGAAATATGGAAAAAAACGTAATCTCAACTTTAAGTTAATTGGTATCGATGCCAATGCTTTTACAATTAGTTATGCGGAAACATTGTCTAAAAATTTTCCAAACATTGAATATCTCTGTATGGATATTTTTAGCGAAGAATTTGGCCTTTTAAAATATGACATTGTTTTGTGTACGCTTACTCTTCACCATTTTTCAACAAATCAAATTGAAGAAGTAATGGATGTTTTAAACAAAAATGCTTCAATCGGTATTGTAGTAAATGATCTGCACAGAAGTAAATTGGCTTACCGATTATTTGAACTGATTGGTTTTGTTTTCAATCTCAATGACATGTCTCGCAATGATGGACTAATTTCTATTCTTAAAGGATTTAAAAAGAAAGAATTAGAGCATTTATCCAAAAAATTAAATTTAAAAAACTATTCCATAAACTGGAAATGGGCTTTTCGCTACCAGTGGATAATTACAAAAATATGAGTGTCAAAATAATTACAGCTGTTAAACAGCTTCCGCAATATTCCAGAACAACAGAAGAAATCCTTCCGCTTGTCGATGTGTGGCTTGAAGGTCAGGAAGAGCGTTTCATCAAAAAAGTAAAAAAGATATTTGAAGGTGCTTCTGTAGATAAACGTTATTCTATCATGGAACCTTCGGAGGTTTTTACTGCCACTTCATTTGAAGAAAAAAATGATATTTATAGCCGTGAAATGATCATTTTAGGACATCAGGTTCTAGAAAAAGCATTAGGAAAAACAGGCTGGGATCCGCAAAGTTTAGATTATATTATTACGGTAAGCTGCACCGGAATTATGATTCCTTCGCTTGACGCTTATCTGATTAATAAAATGAAATTACGACAGGATATTGTTCGTCTTCCTGTAACCGAAATGGGTTGTGCTGCTGGAATATCTGGAATTATTTATGCTAAGAATTTCCTCAAATCAAATCCTGGCAAACGTGCAGCTGTAATTGCTGTAGAATCACCAACAGCCACTTTTCAGCTCGACGATTTCTCGATGCCAAATATTGTCAGCGCTGCCATTTTTGGAGATGGTGCTGCTTGTTGTTTATTATCATCAAAAGAAGAAGATTCTGGCCCCGAAATTCTTGACGAACAGATGTATCATTTTTATGATGCCGAACATATGATGGGTTTCAAACTAACCAACAGCGGATTGCAGATGGTTCTGGATATTGAAGTTCCAGACACAATCGCTTCGCATTTTGGAGATATTATTCATCCTTTCTTAAAACAAAATAATTTAGAAATAAAAGATATTGACCACATGATTTTCCACCCGGGCGGAAAAAAAATCGTCACAACCGTTGAATCGCTTTTTGCTGGATTGGAGAAAAATATTGATGATACAAAAGAAATCCTCAGAGATTATGGCAACATGTCGAGCGCTACCGTTTTGTACGTTTTAGAAAATATAATGAACCGAAATCCGAAAAAAGGAGAAAAAGGTTTAATGCTAAGTTTTGGCCCAGGATTTTCGGCACAAAGAGTTTTATTGCAATGGTAATTTGAAAGCTTATGAAATTAGATGATATTATCGCACAGCTTCCGTACAGCGAACCTTTTTTGTTTGTCGATGAATTGCTTCATGCTGACGAAAATGGTGTGACAGGAACTTATACATTTCGAGAGAATCTTGACTTTTATAAAGGGCATTTTAAAGATAATCCTGTAACTCCAGGCGTTATTCTGACCGAAACGATGGCTCAGATCGGAATGGTTTGCTTAGGAATATTTCTTTTAGGAAATGATTTGGGAGAAAATACCGTAATCGCTTTTACTTCTGCCGACATGGAATTTTTGAAACCTGTTTATCCAAATGAAAAAGTAACAGTAACTTCTGAGAAATTGTTCTTTCGTTTTGGAAAATTAAAATGCAATGCAGTAATGAAAAATGAAGCTGGACAAGAAGTTTGCAGAGGTGTTCTGGCAGGAATGATAACAAAAAGATTATGAAAAAGCGAGTTGTAATAACAGGTCTTGGAGTTGCTGCGCCAAATGGTGTTGGAATTCTTGCATTTACTCATGCGCTGCAAAACGGCATTTCTGGTATTCGACATGATGCTCAGCTTGAAGAATTACAATTTTCTTGTCAGATTGCTGGTCAGCCCCAAATAACTGAGGAACTGAAAGCGCAATATTTTACAGAACTTGAACTTCGCGGATTTAACAGCACAGGAATCTTATATGGCGTTATTGCAGGTTTAGAAGCTTGGCATAATGCAGGATTGCCATTCAATGAAAATCCAGATTGGGACAGCGGTGCTATTTTTGGATCAGGAACATCAGGAATAGATAAATTTCGCGAAAGCATTTATAAAATTGATGAACTGCAAGTCCGAAGATTAGGGAGCACTGTTGTTGCACAAACCATGAACAGCGGTGTAAGCGCCTACCTTGGCGGTAAAATCGGATTAGGAAATCAAGTTACAACCAATTCTTCTGCATGCACAACGGGAGCTGAAGCTATTTTGATGGCTTATGATCGAATACAATCTGGGCAGGCAAAACGAATTTTGGCAGGAAGCACATCTGATAGTGGTCCTTATATTTGGGGCGGTTTTGATGCGCTTCGTGTCTGTTCTTCCAAATTTAATGACAAACCCGAAGAAGGTTCAAGACCAATGAGTGCTTCAGCGGCAGGATTTGTTCCCGGAAGCGGTGCTGGCGCTTTTGTTATTGAAGATTTGGAAACTGCTTTAGAACGTGGAGCAACAATTTATGCCGAAATTTTGGGAGGACACGTCAATTCGGGTGGACAAAGAGACGGCGGAACCATGACGGCTCCAAACAGCACGGCGGTGCAAAGATGCATTAAAACCGCTATCGAGAATTCTGGAATTAATTCGAACGAAATTGATGCAATCAACGGGCATTTGACAGCCACAACAAAAGACAGTCTTGAAATTGAAAACTGGACAAAAGCATTGGGGAGAAATGGCACTGATTTTCCGTACATTAATTCTCTAAAAAGCTTAACTGGCCATTGCTTAAGCGCTTCTGGAAGTATCGAAAGTGTTGCCACTGTATTACAGCTTCATGAAGGATTTTTGTTTGGAAATAAAAATTGTTCTGATCTTCATCCTGAAATTGCAACGCTTATCGATCCGTCAAAAGTTCTTTTAGAAACTATTAAAATCAACTCAAAAATAATTGCAAAAGCCAGTTTTGGTTTTGGCGATGTAAATGCATGTATATTATTTAAAAAATTTGAAAACTAACATGGACAGAACTGAACTTATCAAGGAATTAAAAGTAATTATCAAGCCTTTTGCAACTAACAAAGAAGCTTTTGAAAATCTGACTGAGGAAACGGATTTTATTAAAGATCTGAATATCAATTCGGCCAATCTAGTTGATATTGTACTGGACATTGAAGAAAATTTTGATGTTGTGATCGATAATGCCGATATGGAACGCATGCTTGATGTAAAAACTGCTGTTGAAATCATTGAAACCAAACTAGCAGAAAAATGATTGGCAATGATGTTATAGATCTTGCACAGTCGCGTATAGAAAGCAATTGGCAAAGAAAAGGTTTTATAGAAAAGCTTTTTACAGCCGAAGAACAGCAGTATATAAAAGATTATGATAAGCCTGAAACTATGGTTTGGCTTTTATGGAGCATGAAAGAGGCTGCGTATAAAATTTATAATCGGCAGACTAAAATACGGGAATTCAGTCCCAAGAAACTTTCTTGTTCTTTAGATTTTATCAATTGTAATCTCGCATTGGGTAAAGTAATTTGCAATGAAAATAGATATTATACCAAAAGCATATTTTCTTTAGAAAGCATTCACACGATTGCGGTCGATAATTTTGCAAACGTCAATAATGTAATTGAAGTTGAAAATCAAGAAATTATTAAAGACGAAAACGGTATTCCATTTTTGAAAGTAGACAATATTCTTTGTGATATTTCAATCAGTCATCATGGAAGATTTGAAAAACGGGTAATTTTAAGAATATAAGAAAATCTTCTTTTGTTTGGAATAACAATAGTAATAATAAGAAAAATCTTTAATTTTGAATAAAATTTTATTCGGTACCAATCTAAAATCTATGAGAATACTTTTTACTAAAGCAGTATTATTTTTGTTGTTCTTATCTTTCTTTTCATGTGAAAATAAAAAACCTAAACCTGCAGCAAAACCAACGTATAAAGCCGGTGTAATTTTATCTTTTGATGATGCTTACGTTGACGAATGGTCAGAAGCAGATCAGGTTTTGCGAAAGTATTCTTGGAAAGCCACTTTTAATGTCTGCAGAATAGATTCTATTGGTGCTCCAGAAATTAAAACACTTTTAGAAATGCAGAAATATGGTCACGAAATCGCTGGACATGGTTATCATCATTACAATGCGGTTAAGTTTACAAAGCAATTTAGTGTTAAGAAATACCTGAAACAAGAAATCGATCCTATGATTGTTTCCATGAAAAAGAAAGGTTTCAACGTTACTTCTTTTGCCTATCCGTACGGAGAAAGATCAGATTCTCTGGATCAGGCTTTATCACCTCTCTTTAAAATTATTAGAGGAAGAGCGTTTGGAGGTGAAATTCCAGAGAAACAAGACAGTTATTTCGATAATTCAAAAATTGTATTTGCTTTTGATATTGACAATAGCCATATACATTTTAGCATTCCGTACGTACTTGAATTATTGGATTATGCCAAAAAGAACAATAAAATTCTTCTTCTATGCGGTCATAAACCCGTTAAAGAAGTAACCGAAAATTATCAGGTTAAAATCGAGACTTTAGAATTTATCTGCAAATACATGAAATTGAATGATCTTAAATTCTATAAACTTTCAGACTTAGACAATTTGGTTTCGCCGAAGCTTTAATGCTTATATTTGTGCTTATCAAATAAAAAACAGTCCTTTAACCTTTAATCTTTTTTTGTATTTTTAATCATTCGTAAGCTTTTCTATTACTTGATTTAAAATGCTAAAAGAAAAAACATCCAGAGTTTTATTTTTGATAATCCTTATGCTTTGTGCGGTTCCGACTTGTTATGGACAATATAAGATTTCGGGATATATTGATGCTGAACAGAAAAACAAAACAGTTTATTTGAGTCTGCTAAAATATGATGAAGAAACCATGATTACCGAAAATCAGATTCTTTTTTCGACTCAAACTGATAACTCTGGTTATTTTGAATTTAAAGGCCAACTGTTGTCCGAAAAAGACAAACTCTATCGCATTCATTCCAATATTAATACGATCAAAGGACTGCAATTGGTTAGCGATAATGAGAAAAGCAATTATCACAATTTTATTTTTTCAAACAGAGATACGATTCATTTTTCTAAATCTGGCAACAATTGGTTTAGCGAATCTAAAAACAGCAATTTGACTGATAAAGAATGGAGAAAATTAAAATCTTTTGAAGAGCAGTTAGAAAAAAATAATGCCCAAATCAAAAACAAGGAAGCACAGCAGCAAGCCGTAAATGATTTTGCTGAAAGAGTAAAATCATACAGCGAAAAGAACATTAAACATCCGTTGTTAAAACTTTTGGCTTTTTCAGACATTAAACGAAATGATTTTAATATCAAAAATGACTTTGAAAAAAATGAAGTGTTTTATGATGGCATTTTAAATTCACTAAAAAACTACTACGGAGAAACTTCTTATTATCTCCAATATCAAGATGAAATTTCAAAAATTTCTAACGTTATTTTACAGCAGAAATATGTCTTTCAGAAAAAGCTCAATTATACTTTAGTTATACTAGTTTTCATTCTAGCTCTTATTTCTATTTTTCAATTCAGAAAATTAAAAGCTCTCAAACCTCAAAAAGCGATACAAGAAATTTCAAATCTGACCTTGACCAATCAGGAAGAGAAAATTACCAAATTGATTTTAGAAGATAAATCAAACAAAGAAATTGCCGATGAGCTTTTTATCTCGCTGAGTACAGTAAAAACTCATATTCGAAATCTGTATGCGAAACTGGATGTCGCAAACCGTCATGAATTGGCATCTAAATTGAAAAATCATACTTGGGATTAGTCCCAAATTCAACCTCTGCATAACTGATTTTCAAAATTGTCCAATCTAATTTTGTTTCCGAAATCTTAAATCAATCGGAAATGAAAAAAAAACTCTTATTGCTGATCTTCATCACCATTCTGCAATTTACTACAGCCCAAGAATCAGAAAAAGCTCTTAAAAACAGGCAAAATATTCAATCCTGCCTTTTGCAAGCAAAAGAACTTTTAGAAAAAGATAATGGGAAGCTTTGGGGAAAACGAATCTGGAACGACAGCATCATTGTAATCGACTTTGACAATTCAATTTATAGTTTGGTAAAGCTACCTAATAGCAAAACCGACAATGGTATTTTATTTTCTAAAACTATGGAACCTAATTCGCTTGTTTTTGTTAATACCACTCAGAAATATGAAGGGAAAGAATATGCAACTGTTCTCAATAATTATCTGGATGATAAAAGTGCTACAATTATCCATGAATTATTTCATTTACTGCAAATGAAATACAGAAAGTTTAATGGAAATCCAATTGAGTATCTTGACGAAACTAACGCCCGCATTTTATTGCGATTGGAATATCAGGCATTAAAAAATGCTTTAAAAGCAATTATCGAAAAAAGAAAAACAGATGTGATTAAAAGTTATTTGAAGGATGCTGTAATTTTTAGAAAAGAAAGACAACAGCAATATTCAAAATATTTAAATGATGAATTGGAAATAGAAACTTTGGAAGGTTTGGCAAATTACACCGGTTTTGTTTTGTCTTCTTGTGACAATAAATATGAAAAAGCGATTGAAGAAATTAACCAACGAGAAGAAGCCAAAACATACACGAGACCTTTTCCGTATGCCACTGGGCCTGCCTACGGATTGATTTTCGATTATTTGAATATAAGCTGGAGAAATAGTTTAGATAAAACATATAATTTCGCTGATATATATGAAGTTATGATTTTAAAATCAAAAATAACTATAACCAAAAAAGAGTTAGAATCAGCCAAATTCAGAAACAATTTTAATGAAATAAATAAACAGGAAATTGCCCGAGAAGAAGAACAAAAAAAGCTAATTTCTTATTATACAGATTTACTAATTAATAAACCAACGCTAAAAGTAGCACTTGCCGATATTGAGCATTACGGACGCACGTTTAATATGAACGGAACATTGACTTTAAACGATAAAGGAATTGTGTATTCTAGCATTAAAGGGCGAGATAAATCAGGAAACAATTTTGGAAATTTTGCCACAGTTGAAGGTAAAAATCAATTGGGCAAAGCGGGTATTTTAAGTTATGATAAAGATGGACTAACGTATTTTGTATTTTCACTTCCATCGAAAATTGAAGGCAGGAAAATTATAAGCGATTTTTATGAAATAGAGCTAAATCCAGATTGGAAAATTATAAAACAAAATGACGGAAATATGGAAATTGTAAAAGAATCTAAAAGCTAATTTATATTTTTCTTAAAATAAAACGAGCTTCAAAAATTTGAAGCTCGTTTCTTTTATAATAAGGTATCATCATCATCAGGATTAAAACTGCCTTTGCCAGGATATTGAATGCTATCTTTCAATTCTTCTACTCTTTTCGGATCAAATTTCGGAAGCTGCAGTTCGTTGTTTTCCTTCCATTTTTTAACTGTTTCAGAGATTTCATCCGCCTTTTCTTTTGAAAAAGGGGTATCTCGCGCCATGTATAAAGTTTGTGATGGATAAGCCAATGAAGTTCCGCTTTTTTCTATAATATCCATCATTCTCAATAAAAGATCTTCTTGAACTTCTTGTGATGTTTCGACGTTTATAGCTTCTATATAAGCTGTAATTTCAACTTTTAAAGCATCTGCAGTAATTCCAGTAAAACGAACTATAGGTGGCGTGTTTAAAACAGCAGGATGCGCGTAGAGCAAAGATCTTAATTCTACAAGCAGATAACGCATTTGATCTGGAGTGGTTTCCATTCTAAAACCAAAAATGGGATTGAATATAAAACGGTCACGATGCGCGTAATTTTCTATTTTACTTGCCGATAATTGGCCATTCGGAATCGTTACAATACTGCGTGCCGCTGTACGAAGCGTTGTAGAGCGCATACCGATAGATTCTACAGTTCCTTTTATATCATCAACTCGGCAATAATCTCCAACACGCAGCGGCTGATCGGCAATAAGACTCACACTTCCAACAAAGTTTTCTATAGTTTTTTGTGCTCCCAGAGCCAACGCAATCCCTCCGATTCCCAGTGCAGCAAGTCCGGCTGTAACATCAACTCCTATAATTCCTAAGATTGCTATAATTCCGATTACGACAATTGCGGCTTTCATGGTACGGCTTAAAAACAGTACGGCAGATACTGCAGATGCGCGTCCTCTACTATTCATTCTGCTTCGCGTATACATACTCACAAAGTCGGTCATTCGCCAAAGCAGGATTAAAAAAGCTAAAATTCCAATAGTAATTATTATAATGCTAAAGCGCTGACGCACTATAATCGAAATACCCATTCGCTGCGTAAAGGCAACAAATAAAATCACCGTAATATACATTTGAACAGGAAGAGTCAGTGCGTCTATAATAGCAGTGCCTTTTTCTGTATCGGCTTTTTTCCATATTTTCTGAATCAGGAAAATGAGTATAAAAATAAGCAGTCTCGACAATAGATAAGTGACGACTGACATGATTACGACAACTCCCCAATGTCCAATGGGAACATTTTCTAATTTTCTTTCTTTTAAAACTCTCGGCAATACTCTATCCAAAAAAGTTTTTTCTCCGCTTACATCCGCTCCACGAATTGCTTCTACTGTTTCTGCCGAAAAAAGCCATAATGCTGGCTCGCTGTCATCTGACTGATTTTCTAAATAAAGCTGTATATTTATTTTATCCGTGGATATATTTCCAACCAGATCAATGCCTGTTGTCAGATTATCATCTAAACGTCCTAATTCTTTATTACTTAAAATAGATGATGGCGAAAAATTACCTCCCTGATCCAAGAGCTTCTGAAAAGTCTTTGCTATTTCTATCCTTTCAGCCGTTTTACGATAAGAACGCTTGCTAAGAACAAGATACTGGCTTGCACGCAGATAATTCTGATCTCCAATTGCTTTTATAAATCCGTTGACCGTTCCTTGAGGTGTTCTTCTTCCTAGCGAATCGTCAGGAATTTTTACTGGTTCTTCGGCTGCAGTCTTAGATGTTCCCAAAAGCTGGGCTTCTAGCTTAGAAGGAATCATCAATAATGCCGATGCGAGCAATAAAAAAGACAATAAACGTTTAGTACCCAAAATCATATTTTTTGCTTTAGTGACTTAGACTATTAAAAGTAAGAAATATGGCAGAAAAACAAAACGTTTCGGCAAGAAAACAATTTATTTGCTGTGTCTTTTTTAAAATTCCACTTCAAAACCTTCACTAGATTTTATAAGGGCAATTTTGGAGCTCTTTACAAATTCAATTAATCCAAATTGATTGAACTTTTCAGTTACGCTTGCAATCTTTTCATCTGTTCCTGTCGTTTCTAATATTGTATAATCTTTTTGGATTTCTAAAATTTTAAGATCGTTTTCACGAATTAAAAACCCCATTTTTTCATCAGCCATAAATATGTCTGTCGAAATCTTAAACAAAGCAGTTTGTGACGAAACAATTTCTTCATTCCAAGAATAATAACATTTAAAAACTTCTATAATTTTCTCTATCTGGGCAGTTAAATTAATAACTTGATCTAGCGTTTCATTTACGACAATTGTATGTCTGTACATTTTATCGATTTCACAAATAGACATGTTTAGACTCAAAATATTGATTTGTTTTCTTATAAACATTGAGCTTAGCTTAGTGATTAACCTTATTTGATCTTCAGAATAAATAGTAAGTGTAAATTCGTTTTTCATTGCTGTTTTTATTTGTTTTTGATGGTGTTTTAAGGGAAATAAAAAAAGCCTTTCACATTTGACTGAGAAAGGCTTTTATGAATAGACAATAGAATCCTGACTCGTCATGTGATACGAATAATGATAATTGAAATAATAATGCTATTCTGGATAGAATTTTTCATATTGCTATAAACAAAAAAACCTCCCGTAAAAGGGAGGTTTTTCTAAATTGTATATTTTACTTATTTATATAACACCCCTTCACTACTATCGAATGATAATTGTGATAATAATTGAAACGATGTTAATGCTATTTTTCATTTGCTTGATTTGTTGCGCAAATATATTGATATTTTTTAATCTGCAAAGATTAATTATAACAAACAAAAAATCCGTCTTTTACAACGGATTTATTTACTTTTGAGTTTTAAGGTACTAAAACGGCTCTGCCTTTTATTTTTCCTTGTCTCATTCTATCATAAACTTCGTTGGCATCATCAAGTCTATGTTTTTCAATTTCTATATGGATTTTCTTTTGTCTTGCCAGACCTACAACTTCCATCAGTTCTGTTCTTGATCCCCAATAAGGATTAGTCATGCTTACGCCAAAAGGCAAACCATTCATGCTGTATTGATAATGTCCTCCGCCAAGACCAACAATGGTAAGATCTCCGTCAAGACTCACTACTTTTGTTCCCAAATCTATGGTAGAAGTTGCTCCTACGAAGTCTAGAACCACTTTGGCTTTTTTGATTCCTGTAATTTTCTGAATTTGTTCTGCTGCATCAGCGTCTTTAGAATTAATTACATAAGCCGCTCCTAATTCTTTTGCAAAAGCTAGTTTATCTTCAGTAACATCGCAGGCAATAATTTCTGCTCCGCTTATTTCTCTTAATATCTGTAAAGCAACGTGACCTAATCCGCCAACGCCAATTACTACTACATATTCGTCAGCCATTAATTTAGGAAGCGAACGTTTTATTGCAGAATAAGGAGTAAGCGCAGCATCTGTCAATGGCGCAGCAATAACAGGATCTAAATCATATATAGGCACTAAAAGTCTAGAAGATGGCACAAGCATATAATCGGCCATACCGCCGTCTAAACCTAAACCGCCGCCGTAAGCTTGTTCAGATTGATGATCACAATAATTTTCTTTGGATTGCTGGCAAGGTTTGCAATGTCCGCATCCCCAAGGACCATATACGAGTACTGCGTCTCCTTTTTTATAACCTTCTACATTTTCGCCAATTTCTTCGATCCATCCGGCATTTTCATGTCCTAGCGTAAAAACTGTTCCAACTACCGTCCCTTCATCTATAATATGCACGTCTGAGTGGCAGACACCAGCGCCGCCAATCTTTAATAACACTTCATCACCTTTAGGAACAGGTCTTTCTATATCATTAACTACACGGACATCTTTGTGCCCAAAAAAACGTACTGCTTTCATAAAATAAACTTTTGATTACTATTCTACTAATTTACAACTTGCATTTTTTATAAGGTTTATCACACAAGTTAAGTTTATCCTAATTTATAGCCTACATAGGCTTTTATATAGAAAGCGGTAATAATTTGGGGTAAGAAAAAAATGGAAATCTAATGTATTGATATAAAAAAAGAGAACCTAAGCTCTCTTTACATTTATTTTTTGGTTTCTATTTAATAATAAACAGACAATAAGATTTTAGAATTTGAACTCTCGATATATTTTGAAAGTCTATTTAAAAATTCCTGATTAACCATTGGGCAGCCGTGACTGTTGATAATGTAGTATTCTTTTTCATCAGATGGAACTTCTTTATAAGAATGCAATACAATGGCACGTTTCATAGCATTACTATTGGTTTCATCTAATCCTGCCAATCTAAAAGCTTTTCCGAATATACCTTTGTATGGTTTTTCTACCGAATATCTTCCAAGTGAAGTGCAGTTGGATTCTGGTGAATTGCTAAATTGAAGAATATCTCCTTTTATTCCAGTTTCAGAACCTTTTCCGTGTGCCACCAAACCTTGATCGAGAATTTGATTATTTTGAAGATCGTAAACAAAAAAGCGATTTCTCCCAGATTTAATTTTCATGTCCACAAGAAAAGCAATTTTATTGTTATACTTGTGATTTGATGCTGTAAAAGCCTTTATTTCATTTACGTGCTCATTGAGTCTCGCAAATTCAACTTCATCTAAAATTTCATCTTCGTCCCACATACTTAATGAGGTAAACGAACTTAAGGAAAAAAGCAGTGCCAATAAAAATACTCTCATGCCCGGCAAAATGTTAAGTTAATAGTTATGACTTGGGGTCATTGATAATTTTTTCTGTTGCAAAATTATACACAAATCTTATACAATTCCCATACCATAAGTTAAAGATATTATAAATATCTGAAAACTACAATATTATATGTTAAAATTCGATTAACAGACCACATTTCATGCTAAAACGTGTTAATATTATCTCAATGTAACTTCCTTTCTATTGATTTATTGCGAATAAGCATAAAAAAAATCTGCCAAGTGAAAGCCACTTGACAGAAATTATTAGAAACATAAACGCAATTAGTAATTTTTTTTTGAGCCTTCTAATCCAGCCATTTTTTTAATGTATCCATAATCAGTTTTTGATCATTTTCAGGAAAATTTTTGACTCTTGTTGAATGACTTCCTTGCGGAAGCACCATTTTTAAAGCATCAACATTCGGCTTTGGAGTTGGAGAACACGAAAACCAAGTATCATAGCCTCCATAAATGTAAAGTATTTTATCGCCTTTGTTTTCAACGTATTTGCGCACTTTCTTAATATACTTTGGATTATATTTTATTGTAACGTCTTTTGGTGCGAATCGTGCATTGGAACTGCTTTTTACAATAGTTAACAGATCTGAAACAGGTTCAAGATCAAAACCATAATAGCCTAATTCGCTCAAATGCTGGTAATAAGACGGCAGATAGACAAATGACATTTTATCATTGTAAGTCCCTACTCCAACAATTTTATTCAAATAATCAAAAAGCTCTTTTGCAGAGGCATTTACTGGCGGAATTTCCTCGCATTTGCCACCCCATTGCCAAAACGAAAAAGGAAATTCTAGAACAGCATATTCCAACGCTTCCGCGAAAGGAACTTCCGTAAATTGCATCTTTTTCTCAACTGAAAAACCTTTAAAAACATCTAAGACAGCTTCTCTATTTTGCAAGACAGCTCTTTGAAACGCTGTTATTTTTGCTCTGCATTCAGGCGTTCCAACGGTTCTTGTATGCTCTATCGTTCTTGGATCTTCGCAAGTATTAATTAGCGGTGCAACATACGGCATTGCCACATCTACATCGTTTGGATAGATTGATTTATAAATTAAAGCCGTTTCTCCTCCTTTACTGATTCCAGTTGAAATCCATTTTCCCAAGTATATTTTTTTCAGCTTAGTGACAATGTTATGATAATCTTCAATAGCCTGATCATTGGTTAAATATTCCCATTGAATCGGATTTGGTCTTGATTTTCCATAAAAACGATATTCAACCGCAACCTGATTGGCCTGCAACAAACTGCTTACTTCACTTTTAATATTTTCAGTTTTGTAACCATGTGTTTCAATTACAGTCGGTCTGTCGTAACCTAAATGCGATAGATAAATATAATGCTGAAAAGTGCCTTTCTCTGGGTGTTTATGATCAAGAGGTTCGTCTAAAATAAGCTGATACGATTCGGTATAATTTTCTAAATTATCTATTCGAGTAATAATGGCTTTTGGAAATAATTCGGTTAGTTTTTGCTGTAGATTTACTGAAGATTCCTGAGCAGAAACGGCAAAATAATTCAGGCAAAGAAAGAACAGCGTAATAATAAAGGATTTTCGATTCATTTTAATCTTGTTATTTTTAAATTTTAAAAGTAAGTGCAATACAAAGCAAAAACTGATACTATATTACCCTTAAAATGTAATATTTTATCTAGTTTATATCAACATAGGACAAAATCGAAATAATGCTTTACTTTTAATGAAAAATTGAACTTTACGTCAGTTATATAATTTACACCACATTAAATACTAACTTAAAAAATAAAAAAATGGCAATTGGAGTTGGCGGATCAACTGTAGATATTGAATTAGAAAAAATACAAAACATGACGCTTGGTGTTGTGCCAATCGCACTTCCCGAGTATAAACAGCGTATTAAAAAAGCGGTTGCTTTAATGAAAGAACAAAATTGCAAAGCGCTTTATGTAAATGCTGGAACCAATCTGTATTATTTTACAGGGACAAAATGGAATCCGTCTGAGCGTATGGTTGGCGCTCTAATTTTTGAAGATGAAACAGTTGAATATATTGTTCCGAAATTTGAAGAGGGAACTTTTAAAACTTTCATGAAAATCGAGGGAAACTTAAATTTCTGGGAAGAACATGAAAGCCCCTCTGAATTGTTTGGGAGTATTCTGAAAAATAAAAATGTAACTGATGGAAATATTGCGCTGGATGAATCGGCTGCTTTTTTTCTAATTGATGCAATCTCAAAAGCAAATACAAATTTCAGTTTTGTAAACGCTCAACCTATAACTGCGGGTTGCAGAATGCATAAATCGGCTAATGAAATTGCTATAATTCAGAGAGCAAAAGATATAACCATGACTGTTCAAAAAGCAGCGGCTCGCATTCTACATCCAGGAATTGCCGTAAGCACTGTTGTTGATTTTATACATAAGGCACATATTAAAGCTGGTATTCCGTCAGGTTCTTATTTCTGCATTGTTCTTTTTGGAGAAGATTCACAATATCCGCATGGAGTTACTTCTCCTCAAAATTTAGTTGACAATGATGTCGTTTTGATTGATACCGGATGCCGTTTGGAAGGTTATTTGTCTGATATCACAAGGACTTATGTATACGGAACTCCAAGTGAGCAACACAGAAAAATCTGGAATCTTGAAAAAGCAACTCAAAAAGCGGCTTTTGATGCTGCACAAATTGGAGCAACATGCGGATCTGTAGATGATGCTGCACGTAAAGTTCTAGTAGAAGCGGGCTTAAGCGGAGATTACGAAATTCCTGGATTACCGCATCGTGTAGGACATGGAACTGGTTTGGACATTCATGAATATCCTTATTTAGTAAGAGGAAATCAAACCATTTTAAAAGAAGGAATGGTAGTAAGTAATGAACCTATGATCTGTATGCCGGGTCAATTTGGTATTCGTCACGAAGATCATTTTTATATGACTGCCGAAGGTCCAAGATGGTTTACGGAGCCAATGCAGAGTATTGATAATCCGTTTGGATTAGAGGTTTAAAATAATTTTGATTTAATATTTTAGAAAGAGCTGTTTGTTTAGACAGCTTTTTTTCTTTATAAATTATATGTCGCTCCTCCGGAGCTTTTTCATCTCTGAGAATTGCAATTTCTATAAATATTTTGCTTCTCCGAAGCTTTCTAATTTTTGGTAAATTGAATTTTCTGTTCTTGTGCAATTATTTTTAAACATAACTCTATTTTTCGTTCTTAGAAAACAAATGATTGATGATTCTCTTTGCGTTCCAATGGCTGAAACCCATTGACTTTGTTTAAATTTAAACTTGATTTTTATAAAATATCTACTCCTCAAAAGTTTTTTCTAATAGTTTAAATGCTTCGGAGAAGCAGAATATTTATAGAAAAAATACAATTTCCAAATATAAAAAAGCCCCAGCGGGTCGAAATATTAAATCATTAATAAAGGGTAAAAAAAGTAGGGCTGTCCATTTTCGTAAACAGCCCTTCTCATTTTAACTAAATTAACTTATTACTCAACCAATAATTTTTTCTTTTCTACAAACTTTCCATCAGTAGCCACAACAATATAAACTCCTTTATTTAAATATTTAAGAGAATAAACAGTTGTATTATGAACAGTATCTACCAAATGACCTGTACTATTGTAAATTGACACTTTCACTTTATTGACATCAATGTTATCAAAAGTAAAGTTCACAACGTCTGACGCTGGATTTGGATACATTGTAAATGCTTTCGCCGTATTTGTATTTATGCCTGGCAAACCAGTGCTTCCAGATTGCAAATCGATTGTATGAGAAGCGCTCCATTCGCTAAAAGCCGTTCCATTTATTGCTCTTACTCTAAATTCATATACAGTTTGAGTTCCTTGTTTTGGAATCCATAAATAATATGTTGTAGAAGTTCCTGCCGCTGTCCATCCTGATGAAGTATTTAATTGCACTTCATAAGACGCAGCATCTGTTGATGTTGCCCAAGAAGCATAAAATCCTGACGAATATACGCCTGCATTTCCAAGATTAGCAGGAATTGTCAAAGTTGCTGGATTTGGTGGAACAGATGTTCCTGCTTGAACAGTATAATCCTCGATTTCACCATCCCCAAGATTTCCGCATGTTGAAGACGGATTAGTATTATATTTCATCACCACTCTCATTCTGGTAGTTCCAGTAAATGATTGAGGCGTAAAACTTGCCGTAACCGCACCATTTGATGAAATATTATTAATTACTTTTTCAGATGCTTCAAATTGATTGTTTTTATTGTAATCGATCCAAACTCCCCAATATTCAGTGTAAGCAGAACCAGTAAAACCTGGAGTTAAGATAACGCTTGTATTTGCATTCGGATTCAGCGTAATCACTTTAGAAGTATAATCGGCATAACCGTTTGTTTCTTTTCCAGATGCATTTACAAAACTTCCTACTGCTACAGAACTTATGTATTCATAACCGTTTGTTCCTTGCGCAGTGCACGGTGGAGCAACCGGAATTGTTACAGAAACCACATTAGAATACGCAGAATAATCAGTTCCAGATTTTGCTCTCGCTCTATATTTATAAGTGTTTCCAGCTGTTAAACCTGTATTGGTATAAGTTGATGCAGTGTTAGCTAACGTAGCAATTTCTGCATAAACATCATCTGCTCCCGCTCTCTCAATAATTACATTTGAAGCATTCGTAGCATTGTTAGTCCAATTAAGAACGGTTTCTAAATTTGCTGCATTGGCTGTTGCTGTTAAATTTGTTGGCGCCAATACTGTATTGGTAGTTTGTACTCCTGCTAGAATTGGTTCGTTTGGTTTGGTGTTATAAGCAAAATCCAAAACGGTATATCCTACTCCTCCGGCCTCAACTTTTATATGCATCCATCCGTAGCAAACACGTCCTCTGCTTGTATATTCAAAACCAACATATCCTGTTTTATTATCCCAAGTTGTATAGGTAGCGGTTCTCAAATCCAATTGATTTGGATATGCCCCTGGCGCTGCAAAATTACTAGAAGCTCCAATAGACATGCCTTGTGTTAAGAATGATATATTTCTTGTTCCAGCTTCAGAAACTAATCTTTTTCCGTAAGTTTCCATTTTTAAAGCTGCGGCTGCGTATTGCCATGCTCCATACTCCGTATTGTCTCCAATACCCAAATCAAAATATTGCCAAGTCGATGCTGCATTAGCCGTATAATCTGGATTGTTTACATAAAACACTCCATAAGGCGCATCAAATTTCAAATTGATTGTTTTTGTAGCGGTATCCAAAGTAGCTATACCGCCAGTAATTGCTGCATCTTTAAACGTAACTGTAACAACAGCATCGTTTGTTGTGTTGTGCGCAGTTGCTTTTCCTGTAAAAGAAAGTACTGTTTTAGTATTGCTTTCAAGAGTTAAAACTGCAGTTAAACCAGCCGGAACACCTGTAATAGTATAATCAGTTCCTGCTGTAAAAGTACCGTTGCTTTTTGTAAATGTACCATTATTAGTACTCAAAGCAATTGTCGCTGTAGAAGTTATGCTTCCATCATTTACTTCTGCTTCATACAATGTATCTGGAGATAAAGTTGTCGCCGTTTTATCGGTCATTCCTGTATAAATTGGAGTGTTTGGTTTTGTATTGTATGCATATTCCAAAATTGTATATCCATCACCATCCGCATTTACTTTTACTTTAAACCATCCATAACAAGTAAGGCCATCCATTAAATAATCGAATCCTACGTAACCTGTTTTTCCGTCCCAAGCTGTGTAACTCGCTGTTCTTAAATCTAATTGATTTGGATATGCACCCGGAGCAGTCATATTGCTTGTTGGACCAACGGCTGTGTTTGAATTTAATAAAGAGATATTTCTAGTGCCAGTTTCGCAAACTAATCTCTTGGCATAAGTTTCAATTTTTAAAGCATTTGCAGCATAACGCCAGCCTCCAAATGCACGATCATCTCCTTTTGCTATTTCAAAATATTTCCATGTCAATGCCGACGAAACCGTCACATCTGGCATGTCTACAAAAAAGATTCCGTATGGATCTGAAAATTTAAAATTAAAGAATAAAGATGTGCAAGATAAATCAGCTGTTCCTCCTGTGAATGCAGCTGGTAAAAAGCTAATTCCACCTGAAGTATTATTGCTTAATGCATGATTAGTTGCTTTTCCAGTTAATGTAACTGTAATTTGATTGTTGGAATTTACAGTAAGCACAGGTGTAATTCCTGCTGGGAAAGTATGCGTAAAATGAGTTCCTGCTGTCAAAGTTCCAGAAGAAACAGCAAAAGTTTTAGTTCCGTTTAATTTGATTATGGATGAAGTGTCAAAAGAACCGTCGTTTATAATCGCTTCTTTAAAAGCTGTAGCCGAAGCAGTAAGCGTGCTTCCTGTAGAATTTACGCCAGTATCAATTAAGTTTTGCGCCTGCCAAAGTGATTTTCTCGCAGGGTGTTCTAAAGCAGCCAACATTCTATCAATCTGACCTTGAGTATACATTTTGTAGCAGCCTTGCGCTCCATTGTACCCCATGTAGTTTTCGAAATTTACTTTGTCTCCGCTGCAATTTGTTCCGGGAGTACAGCCTAAAGTATGTTTTCCGTCTTCCGCTGGAGTATCGGCAACTTCATCAGTTCCAGTACATCCTCCTTCAAAAGTATGGATTAGGTTAAGGAAATGACCAAACTCGTGAGTAAGCGTTGCAGAGAATTCTTTACTGTAGGAGTTATCATACAAATATGCTCCATTAAAAACAACACGAGCTGTATTGTTTGCTGTCATGTCTGAACTGGGATACCAAGCCACCCCTGAATTATTTGTTGCTCCGTCATTGTACAAATCGTTCTGTATATAGACGTTCATATATTTGGTATTATCCCAAGCATCCGCAGCGATTTGGTCATCATATCCGCCTCCATTTCCGTAACCATTTTTAGTTGGATGAAAAACTACTCCTGTCGTACAGCCGCCATTCGGATCTTTTTTAGCAAGCTTAAATTCAATATTCAAAGTTCCGCGTCGTGCCTGAAAAAACGATTCAACGGTCTGAAAATCGGCATTACGTCCATTAAAATCATCATTAAGCTGAGCTAGGTGATTTACGATTTTTTCGTACGTAACTGTTTTTCCGCCTTGCACATCTCCATAAATATGAAATACCACTGGAATTGTGTAAGTAGTTGCAGCTGTTTTTGCCGTTGAAGATTTGCGCTGGGCCGCAAAATTTTTGCTGAAAACATCAAAGTTCTTTTTCTCTTGAAGTGCATGCGGGTTATTCCGATACACTTTTTCATTTTCTTCGCTTGTCCGACAAGGCAAACCTTGTGCGCTAACTTTCACTGAACTGAAAATCAGAAAGCAGATTAGTAATTTTAATTTCATTTGTTTAGGTTTTTTAATTAGTAACAATCAAAATTACCGCACAAGCTTCTATCTTTTTGATAGTATTTTACTCAGAAATAATACATAATTATCATATTTTTAACCTTAAAAAAATATATAATAAAAAAATATTCATAATTAAACACACAAAACAAACCTTAGCAAGTGTATTAAAAACCTTACTCTTCCCCTACAAATGCTATAAAAACAAAAAACCAGCACTTAAAAGTGCTGGCTCAAAAACAAATTAAACTAACTCAAAATTAAAATTTGTCCCAAAAAATCTTCGTTGTCATTAGATCTCCACCTATTGCTGTCGAAGCTGCTTCATAATTGGCCGTATTCAAAGTTTTATCAGATGTTGAGTAAATATTTCTAACCGGAACTTTACCATTTGCTTCTTGCACTGCTGTTGGAGGCGCCACCAATATTGGATAATCTAACCTTCTGTATTCAGTCCACGCTTCAAAACCACGATTGTAGTAAGCTATCCAAAGCTGGTACGCAATTTTTTGTTTGTCTGTTCCCGTTGCTGTTGCAAAAGCAACATCTGGACGTGCTAAATAAGTTTGAATTTTAGCATCAGAAACTCCCCAAAATTTCATACTTGCTTCTATCCCCTTAGTATAATATGTTGCAGCATCAGCTCCAACGTTAAAGCCTCGGCTTGCCGCATCTGCCAGTAAAAAACAAGTTTCGGTATAATCGAATATAACTCCTGGATTTGTTTTCTGTTTTAATCTTGCACCAGTATTTGAATAATCTGCATAATTAACCTGTTTTGCGTAAGGAGCTCCTTTATATTGCCCGTTTACCTTTGAATTTGGATTGAAGAAAAAATCGCGTCTCGGATCTTCTTTTCCATTTAATTCATTTACAAAAAATTCAGCAATATTAATCTGGCTTTCGTTTACCAAACTGTCATACAATGGATTCATGTCTGTTATTGAAGAAAAGTACTGAAACAATGCCGTATCAGCTTCTTTACTCATAACTCCTGAATTAAAAGCACTTTCTACCATTGCTTTTGCCTTTACAGCATCAACATCAGCAAGGTGCAAGCCCATTTTTAGTTTTACGCTATTGGCTAATGTTTTCCATTTTGCCACATTTCCGTGAAAAATCAAATCGGCATTTCCAAAACTTCCATTTTCATCATTCAAAGCCGCAATAGCAGCATCCAAACGAGAAGCCAAATCAAAATAGATTGTTTTTGCATCGTCATATTTTGGAAGCGGAAATTTTTTAATATCTAACGCTTCAGAATATGCGACATTACCAAATAAATCTACTAGAGTTTGATAAGCCATTACAATTTGCACTTCTAAAATAGCAAGCTGATTTTTCTTTATGCCTTCTTCAATTGGCCCTAATACTTTTGTGTTTTGAATTTGCTTTTGTGCATTTACTAGATCTTGAAGCACATCACGGTATAACAGTACAGCATGTGAACTTCCTAAATTTCTTTTCGCCTGATTATAATTGGCTTCATCCGTATAGGTAGATGTAGACCAATGCTGTGCATAGGCTCTAAAATTGTTTGAATTTACCGAAGCATTGGTTAGAAAGTAAGCATAATTAACCTGTGCGCTAGTCATCAACGCACTTGGCAAAGCGGTTTCATAAGCCTTTTCATTTTTGTTCATGTCATCTAAGTTATCACATGAAGCTACTGCACATAAAACGGCACCTGCAAAAAATATTGTTTTTATAATTCTCATGTTTTATTATTTTTAGAATTGAACTTTCATGGTAAAACTGTACTCCTTTGTAGTTGGAAGTACTCCAGTCTGGAAACCTTGTAAATTACCCGAAGATGCTCCTGCCTCAGGATCTGCATAAGGCAGGTTTTTGTGAATGATCCAAAGATTGCTTCCGTTTAAAGCAAAAACCATATTGCTGATAAAGGTATTTTCTATAAATCTTTTTGGCAGTTTATAGCTCAAACCTATTTCGCGAAGCTTTACATAAGACGCATCATATACATATTGCTGCTGTGGCATAGAATTATAAAAATAATATCCATCAGTTCCCGTTACACTAGCTGTTACATTATTTGGCGTTCCGTCTTGTTTTACACCGTCCAACAATATACCACCGCCTTGAGCAACTGGTTCACGCTGAGGAACTCCATTATGGTTATTGCTTACCGTACTTTCGTAGATTCCCGTCGTATGTCCGTATTGCTGATCTAGAGAATATACATCTCCACCTTTTTTCACATCAATTAAGAAATTGAAAGAAAGGTTTTTGTACGTTAAAACGTTATTGAAACCGCCAATCCAATCTGGAGCTACATTTCCGATGACAACTCCTGCACTTTGCAGATATCTTCCATTAGAACGAATTACTTTTTCTCCATTTAAATAAGTAAAACCAGAACCAACCAACTGCCCTACTGGCTTACCAACTTCAGCCACATAGTTTACTCCTTGGAATGATCCTAACGAAATCTGACTCGCTCCTCCTAAAGAGATTACTTCATTTTTATTGGTTGACCAGTTTACTGTAGCTTGCCATGAGAAATCTTTAGTTTTTATAGGAGTAGCATTTACTGTAACCTCAAATCCTTTATTTTGAACATCTCCACCATTAATCCAAGCTCTTGTATATCCTGTTTGTGTTGGAGTTTCTATAGAAAGAATCTGGTTCGTTGTGTTAGTTTTATAATATGAAAAATCAACGCCTAACCTATTTTTGAAAAACTTAAGTTCAAGACCTGCCTCAACTCCTTTGGTCAACTCACTTTTTAAATCAGAATTGCTTCTGCTGTTATCTGTAGAAAAACGGATTCCCCCTGGCCCAAAATTGGTATTTTTAGGATAAAGCGTAGAAGTTACCGCAAACGGAGCATCGTTTCCTGTTTCAGCATAATTCAAACGCAGTTTACCAAATGAAAGCCAATCTGCTTTAATATGATTGCTAAAAATATAAGTCGCTGTAATCGATGGGTAAGAATAGGTATCATTATCTTTTGGCAAAGTAGATGATTGATCTATTCTATAAGTTCCTTCAAGAAAATAAGTATCTAAGAAATTAAAACTTGCCATACCATAAACACTATTGGTTCCCAATGTCTGCTGCATCTCGTCAGGACTGTTAATTGGATCAATTGAGTTGGTCAAGGCATAAATCCCCGGCACAACCAATCCGCCATTTGTTACCGCGTAGATAGAATTATTAACAGAACGTCTCGTGTTTCCTCCTAACATACCATTAAAATTGATTCCGTCTGTGATGGCTGTTTTGAAATTCAATACTAAATCTAAATTGATTTCGCGGAAATTTTTATCATATCTAGAATATTGGCCAAGAGCATTTGGTGTTCTTTTAGAACCTACAGCAATACGCTCTTCCTGCAATTGATGGTAAAAATCTACTGCACCGCGTCCCATGATATCAAACCAATTGGTAACTTCTGTTTTTACCACAACATTACCGAAGAAGCGATCTCTTTTTAATGAATTGTAGTTATTATAACGCTGAAAATAAGGATTGTCGTGAAACTGAACTGCTAAATTGTCTGGAGAACCAACGTTCCATGTTGTGTTTTTACCTGTTATTTCGTAAGCTTCTTTTAGATCTCCAAAATCAGCATTAGTCGTATACCATTGTCTTACGCTGCTCAAATAGTTATTTCCTCCATCTCCGTATCCTGTTTCGTTCATTCCAATGGCATTAGAAGTCAAATAATTGGCTGAAGTTGAAATTCTCGTTTTAGGTGTAACTTTATAACTTCCAGAAAAATTAAAATTGTCTTTTCTGTTGTTGCTATTAGGAAGAATCCCCTGCTGTTGATTGTAATTCGTATAACCAAATCTAAAGTCTCCCTGATCATTTGCTGCCGAAAAAGCGATACTATTGATATATGTTAAACTGTTTTGATAAAAACTATTTGGATTGTTTTTTACAGCGGTGTAAGGCGTCGCTTTTCCATAAGTTGGCAATTCTGGATAAAACGAATTCCAGTTGTAAACCAACAATGAAGGATCAAATTTTGGTCCCCAAGCTGCATCATCAGTAGCCGTGTAAGGATGAACTCCACTGCCTAAATCAACTGTACCATAAAAATCGCCATAACCTCCCCCATATTGGTTTTGATATTCTGGTAAAGTTTTCTTGTCTACAACTCCAACATTTACACCAGAACTAAAATCAAATCCTAATCCGCCTTTTGTTTTGCTTCCTTTTTTAAGCGTTACAATGATAACACCGTTTGATGCTCTAGAACCATATAATGCGGTTGCAGCCGCACCTTTTAAAACGTTCATCGTTTCTATATCATCAGGGTTAATATCTGAAGCGGCATTTCCGTAATCGTAACCTCCTACGTTTCCTCCCGATTTTTGATCTGCCGAATTGGTATTATCATTATTCAATACAATTCCGTCAACAACCCATAAAGCTTGATTGTTTCCCGTTAATGAAGTAGTACCACGAATGACAACATTGGTAGAACCGCCAATATTGTTATTTCTTCTGATTTCAACTCCAGCAATTTTTCCTGAAATATTATTCGAAACGTTACCAGTATTTATTTTAGTTAGCTGATCTCCATTTATTTCTTGTGTAGCATAACCCAAAGATTTTTTCTCTCTCTTAAGTCCTAATGCTGTAACTACGATTTCCTGCAATTGTGTAGAACCTGCAGACATTTTTACGTTTACGTTTTTATCGCGTGCTTGAACTTCTTTAGTCTGCATTCCAATAAAACTAAACACAAGCACAGCATTTGCATCAGCTTTTATTGAATATTTTCCATCAAAATCAGTTTGAGAGCCATTCTGAGTTCCTTTAACCAAGACACCAACGCCTGGCAGCGGAACTCCATTCTCATCTGAAACAATTCCCGACACAACCCGATCTTGGGCAAAAGTCAGTTTAGTCAACAGTACAAAAAAGAGTACTGCAATTTTTCTAAAATTAATCTTCAATTTCATAAAATGGTTTTATAATTAATGTGGCAAATATTTTGCTTTTTAGATAATTATTATGATAATATATTACCGAAAAACCTGATTATATTACCCTATAAATAACAATTTCGCAATCGCACAATTACCATATTATCTTTTAGAAAAGATTTCAAAATCAAACAATTAACTCAAATCAAAATCAGAAAGCCTAAAAAAAAAAGAGGAGAATTTCATCAAGTTGAAATTCTCCTCTTTTTATAATATATTACTTTTTTTATTTCGCTCCTGGCGGGCAATTTTTTTCTGTATATCTCACAAAAGTATCCATTAAATGTTGTGAGGTTCCTTCGCCTTCATCAATGCTATGCGAACGGTTTGGATAAATCATTAAATCAAACATTTTATCGTACTTCACCAACTCGTTGATTAGGACTTCTGCATTTTTATAGTGTACATTATCATCGCCTGTACCATGAATATAAAGCAGATTTCCTTTTAAGTTCTTAGCATGAGTTACAGGAGAAGCCTGAATATAAGTTGCTTCATTTTCCTCAGGCAATCCCATATAACGTTCTGTATAAATGTTATCATAAAAATGCTGATCTGTTACTGCTGCAATCGCAATTCCCGTTTTATAAATATCTGGGTATTGAAACATTAAATTTAAAGTTACAGCTCCACCGCCACTCCAACCGTGAATTGCTACACGATCGGCATCAATAAAATCCCATTTTAGAACTTCTTTAGCCGCCATTGCCTGATCGTGCGTATTGATAATTCCGATATTTTTATAAATTGATTTTCTCCACTGTGTTCCTTTCATTGCAGGAGTTCCTCTGTTATCCATAGCAATTCCGATGTATCCTTTTGGAATTAAAGCAGCGATAAATTCATTAAAATATGGTCTGTCATTGGCAACCGTAGCCATTGGTTCTCCATACACATAAAAGAAAACTGGATATTTTTTTGAAGCATCAAAATCTAATGGCTTTGCCATGATTCCGTCAATATCAATGCCATCAACTGTTTTCACTTTAAATTTTTCTAACGAATAATCTCTATGAGGAGCAGAAAAAACATCTGCTTCTTTTGGATAAATCTTTTGATGTCCAGACAAAGCGATCAATCTCTGATTATAATCTCTCGAAATGCTTGCATTGGTATGCTGAGCGTAAGCTGCGTCAGTAGAAAAGATATATCGGTTTGAACCTTCAAAAATAGCTGGTGTTACTCTTTTTGTCTTTTTAGAGTTCAAATTCGTTTCATATAAATAACGCTGTGTGGCATCTTCTGGGCTGGCTATGAAATAGATTGTTTTTGTTTTTTCGTTATAGGCTTTATAATAAGCATCAAAATTAGTTTTGGTTATTAATTCTTTTGATTTTCCGTCCAAACTTATTTTATAGATATGCATCCATCCGTCGGCATCAGAACTCCATAAAAAGGATTTTCCATTATCCACAAACTGACATGGAAAAGTATCATATAGTCCTGAAGAAATATCAAAAACATCTATCCAAGAATTTGACTCTTCTTTATAAATTACTCTTGCCGCACCCGATTTTGGATTGCAATCGTACATCGTTACCTGATTCTGGTTTCGGTTTAACTGAATCACCATAACAGACTCGTTATTAATCCATTTCATTCGAACCAAATAATTATTATCTGGCTCTCCCGGAATGTTTAGCCAATTGGTTTGCAAAGAATCAATATTCACAATTCCGATTTTAACCGAAGATGGTCTTTCTCCTGCTTTTGGATATTCTACAGGAATAATTGTCGGATACAACGAATCGGTATTATTAATCATATAATGAAATTTGGTAGACGTTGCATCTACTCTCCAAAAAGCAATGCTTTTTCCGTCTGGGCTCCACCTAAATCCATCACGCGCAGCTAGTTCTTCCTCATAAACCCAATCAAAAGTTCCGTTGATGATTTTATCTGTGCCATCTGTTGTAATGGGTGTAATTTTTCCAGAATTCAGATTTTCAACATAAATATTGTGTTTTGAAACATAGGCAACATTTTCATTATCGCTTGAAAATTTAGCAAACATTAATGATGAAGCGTCCAAGTTTTTGCCTAATTGTTTTCCTTTTCCTGTAGCCAAATCAAAATACCAATAGTCGCCTCGGGTGTTGTCTCTCCAAACTTTCTTAGAATTTGTATAAACTAATACTTTTGTTTTTAGATCGTTCCAGACCAATTGCTCAATTTCACCACTAAATCCAGATGCCGCTAATTGTGCTTTTGATAAAATAATGTTTTGTTTATCCAGCTTATCGACATCGTAAATGACTACATTGTTATCATTATTCACCCAAAACGAATGAGAATTTGGCAACCAATTTAGATTGTTGATATCAATCTTCTGTGCAAAAACAGAAGTGCATATAAACAAAAGAAACAACAAATACTTTTTCATCTTATTTTTTGTTTTTAATTAAATTTTCAATTTCGGCAATTTCTATTGGCAGTGCTTCACTCAGGTTGATGTTTCCGTCTTCTGTTATCAAGTAATCATTTTCCAAACGGCAACCTATTGCTTCTTCTCTAATGTAAATTCCAGGTTCGCAAGTAAGCACCATTCCCTTTTCAAAAGGTCGTGAATAAAAGCCAACATCGTGAACATCCAATCCTAAATGATGTGCCGTTCCATGCATAAAATATTTCTTGTACGCTGGTTTTTCTGGATCTTGAGATTTAATTTCCTCTTCTGTAATCAATCCCAGTTTTACCAATTCGGCTTCAATTAATTTAGCCATTTGAAGTTCGTAATCTTTAGATAAAACTCCAGGTTTCAGCAATTTTGAACCTTCTTTCAAACAATGCAAAACAGATTCGTAAACCTCTTTCTGTCTAGCGCTGAAAGTTCCGTTTACCGGAATACATCTTGTAGTATCTGAATTATAATTGGCATAACAGCTTCCAAAATCAAGAAGCACCATTTCATTCTCTCTACAAACATCATCGTTAGTGTTATAATGCAGTGAACATGCATTTATTCCAGATGCAACAATTGATTTAAATGCCTGTCTTGTACCTCCATTTTTTACGGTTGCATATAAAAGTTCGGCTTCTAACTCGTATTCGTTTATATTTGGACGAATAGTATTCAAAATTCTATGAAAACCTTCAACACTAATTGCGGTTGCTTTTTTGATTAAATCAATTTCTTCATTCGATTTAATTGGGCGTAATTCGCGGGTTATTTTTGCCGCACGTTCGTATTGATGCAATGGATATTTTTCTTTGCACCATTTAATCATTCGGTCTTGCCTGGTTTCCATTTCAGCAGTTACCCTTTTGATATGCTCATTGTGACCTAAATAAAAAATATCAGCTTCAAATGCAAAGAGCTGCAAACTCTTCTCAAATTCGTGAAGCCATTTGACATTCTGGATTCCGGAAATAGCTGTTGCTTGTTCTTTGGTTAAAAAATTACCATCCCAAATGAGCGTATGTTCGTTTGCCTCTTTAACAAAAAGTATGGCTCTGTTTTCTTCTTTAAATGCATCTGGATAAAGCACCAAAATGGTTTCGTCCTGATCAATTCCCGACAGATAAAACAAATCGTTGTTTTGTGCAAAGCCCATAACATCGTCTGCATTGTTAGGCATGACGTCGTTTGAAGTCAAAATAGCCAAACTGTTTGGCTTCATTTTTTCGGTAAATCTTTTTCGGTTTTCTAAAAACAAAGAAACCGGAATCTGGTTGTATCTCATATTTTATATTTGGAATCTGTCTATAGCAACAGAGGTCGGTTTGCCAGAAATAATCTCCGTAATAATTTTTCCCGTTGCCGGTGCGAGACTTAATCCCATCATGGCGTGTCCTGTTGCTAAGGTCAAATTTACAACTTTTTTGTCTCTGGCAATAATTGGCATTCCAGATGGCGTGCATGGGCGGAATCCAAACCAAGTGTCTTCTGCTTTTGGCATTTCCACTTTCATATCTGGATAGAAATCATTGATGCTGTTTATAATTCCTTGAAGCCTGTTTGCGTTTATTTTATTGTCCTTGGTGTGTGTAATTTCCATAGTTCCACCAAATCTTATATCATTAGACATTGGAGTTACGGCTACTTTCCCTTCACATAAAATAGACGGAATACTAGGCTTTTGAGCCTTATCTTTTAAAGTAAAACTGTATCCTTTTCCTGGTAAAATAGAAATCGAGATATTTAGTTTTTTAGCCAAAAAAGGACTCCAAGATCCTGATGCCAAAACCACTTCATCAGCTCTAAAAAGCCCTTTATCGGTTACAATTTTTTCTATTTTATTTCCTTCTAAAACAAAATCCGTAACACTTGTCTTGGAATGAATTTCGACTTTTAAACGAGATAATTCTTCTTTTATGAAAGCCATAAATTTTTGAGGATACAAATGAGCATCGCTTTTATAATGAACGCCTCCAATTACGTTGGTAGCCGTTCCTTTTTCTAAAAGTGATACTTGAGATTTCGACAGATAATCTACCTCTAATCCAAGACGTTCTGCTTCTTTGCCTTCGTGATACATTTCTTCTTCTACTTTATCGCTTTTATAAAGCATCAAAAGTCCTTTTTCTTCATAAAAGAAAGAATTATTTTCTTTGGCAAAATCCTGATATAATTCTTTGCTCAATAAAGAAAGATCGCGTAAAGCAGGCATTGCTTTTTCTACGTGACGTAAATTGGCATGTTTATAAAACTGCATTCCCCAGCTTAATAAATCTTTGCTTAAACGCGGTTTCACATAAAACGGACTACGGCTATCAAACATCCATTTTATTCCTTGTGCAATCATTCCGGGCTGTGCTAGCGGAATAATATGTGAAGGCACAATCATACCTGCGTTTCCGTACGAACAGCCATTATCCATTTCTGACTCATCATATACGCTTACTTCGTAACCTTCTTTTGCGAGATAATAAGCTGAACATAAGCCAATAATTCCACCGCCAATAACAGCAACTTTTTTCATAAATTTTAATTCGTTAAGAGTTCTTTGAACTACTAATTATATTTTAAATCTGTTGGATGAAATTATATGTTGCATTAAGAATTAAAATTGTAAAAGATGGTTTTAGCTTCAACAACAACCACGTTAATTTGGCTAAAGCCATCCTATTTACTATTTCTAAAATCCCCTAGTTAAAACTACGGGCTATTCAAAAAAACAATAATTTAATTTGACCAACAGCTTAATTATATTATAAACTGATTTTTAAATAACCTGAAATCCAAATGCATATGGATCGTCGCTTTCATCAATTATAATAGTATTATATCCGTACACTTTTGCCCAGCCTTGAATGCTTGGAACAATAGCTGGAATATCTCCAATAGAAGTTTCTTCTACCACTTTTCCAATAAACTTACTTCCAATATAACTTTCGTGAATAAACTCTTCTCCTTTTTTTAATTTTCCTTTAGCGTGCAATTGTGCCAATCTAGCCGATGTTCCTGTTCCGCAAGGCGAACGATCTATTGCTTTGTCACCATAAAAAACGGCATTTCTGCCAGACGATGTTGAATCTATAGGCGATCCCGTCCATAACATATGTGATACATCTCGAATTGTATCATTTTCTGGATGAATGAAATAATCTGGATATTTTTCATTAATCTTTTTGCGCACTTCTTGGCTATACTGAACAATTTTGCTTGCTGTAAAATCTTGAACACCAGAAAAATTCTTTTGCGGATCTACAATGGCGTAGTAATTTCCTCCGTAAGCCACATCAAAAACAATTTCGCCCAACTCAGGACAATCAATCGTAAGACCTTCTGCCGCTAGATATGATTTTACGTTGGTCAGACGTACCCAATCTACTTTTTTGCCAGTCTGCTGATATTCGATATGCACTAAACCTGCAGGCGCTTCCATTTTGATAATTCCAGGAACTTTTGGCGTCACCAAACCTTCTTCGACAGCAATTGTAATAGTTCCAATTGTTCCGTGGCCACACATTGGCAGACAGCCAGAAGTTTCTATAAATAAAATTCCAAAGTCATTTTCAGGATTTGTTGGCGGATACAAAATGCTGCCGCTCATCATATCATGGCCTCTAGGTTCAAACATTAATCCTTTACGAATCCAGTCATATTCTTTTAAGAAATGCTGCCGTTTTTCGCTCATCGAATTGCCTTGCAGATTTGGCCCACCGCCAGCAACAACCCGAACTGGATTCCCGCACGTATGAGCATCTACACAAAAAAAAGTTTTCTTTACCATTTTATATTTGAGATAGTGTTAGTTTATTATTTACGGTACGAACAATCTGCAGCGGATTCTCGTTTTGCAATTCAGCTGGCAGCAAATGATCTGGCCAATTCTGAAAACTAATAGGACGCACCCATCTGTAAACCGCATCTATTCCTACTGCAGTATAACGCGAATCTGACGATGCAGGATAAGGTCCGCCATGAAGCATTGAAGCGCAAACTTCTACTCCTGTAGGCACGCCATTATAGATCAAACGACCTACACGATTCTGTAATGCAGCAATTACTCCTTTATGCGATTCAATTTCGTTTTCCTCACTTATAATTGTTCCTGTCAGCTGTCCCTCCAACTTAGAAATCACTTCTATTAATTCTGCTTCATTTTCGCATTCAATTAAAATTGAAAAAGGACCAAAAACCTCATTGTGCAATACTGCATTTTTTAAAAATTCTTTTCCATCAACTTTTAGCACAGTTGAAGCACCGTGATTTGGTGTTACTTCACCTTTAAATTGAGCTATTCTTGAAACTCCATTCTGCTCTTCTATTTTTGAAATTCCATTATTAAAATCAGCGTAAATAGAAGGATGAAGCATACAGCCTGGCGTAATTTTTTCTATTGCCTCATTAAGATTTTCAGCAAAGTCATTTAGTTCTTCTCCTTTTAAAGCTAATAATAATCCAGGATTTGTACAAAACTGCCCTGCTCCCAAAGTGATCGAACCTGCATAAGCTGATGCCCATTTTTGGCTATTTATTTTTAAAGCATTAGGTAATAATACTACTGGATTTATACTTCCCATTTCGGCAAATACCGGAATTGGTTCTGGACGCTGTGCCGCTAAATCGCACAAAGCGCGTCCGCCTTTAATACTTCCTGTAAAACCTACTCCTTTTACTAATGGATGTTTCACCAAACTTGTTCCAAGCGTTCTTCCATCACCAATAAGGTTAGAAAAAACACCTTCTGGCATATTAGTTTTCTGAGCCGCTTTAATAATTGCTGAGGCCACCATTTCGCCAGTTCCTATATGCATGGAATGACTTTTTACAATAACTGGACAACCTGCAGCCAAAGCCGAAGCTGTATCTCCTCCGCTTGTAGAGAATGCAAAAGGAAAATTACTTGATCCAAAAACCACAATTGGCCCTAAAGGTGTTAACATTTTGCGTAAGTCTTCTTTTGGGGCAGGTTGTCTGTCAATTATTGCAGTATCTATTGTCGCTTGTACCCAGCTTCCTTCTGTAAGCATATCGGCAAAAGCTTTCAACTGGCCGATTGTTCTTCCGCGTTCTCCTTCTGCTCTTCCTCTCGGGTAACCCGATTCGGTGCAGTATTGAACCAAAAGATCGTCTCCTAATGCTAAAATTTCGTCAGCAATGGCATTTAAAAATTTAGCTTTTTCTATACCCGAATAGTTTTTATAACTCGCAAATGCATGATTGGCCAAGGTTACTGCCTCATCAATTTCATCTTGAGTTGCCTCTGTAAAAACCCATGGATTTTCTATGTTCAATATTGGATTAAACGTCTTTAGTGTTTTTGTACCGCCTGCTTTTAGCTGGCTTCCTATGTAATTTTTTCCTGTAATCATGATTTTTGTCTTATGAATGAATAAGTGCAGTTATTTCGAGTCTGTTTTTAACCTCTGCTTTCAGTCGCAGCCCCAGTAAAAACAGTAACCGAAAACCCTGACTGTAAATGGAAACCGAAAACTGAGACTGCGACTGAAAGCTGAAATCCGAGACTGAAAACTAAAAAAGCAAAGCCAATCTCTTTAAATATGCTATTATAAATTTTTATAATCTGGTAAAGTTGGTCTGGTGCGTAATCCTTCAGCGATAATGGCTAGAACTTTTTCTCGTTCTGCTCCTTGCAATGGCAATCTTGGGGCACGAACATATTCTGAACCAATTCCTGTTGCAACCTCTGCCAATTTGATATTCTGAACCAAAAATGCATTAATATCCAATTCTAATAAAGGCAAGAACCATCTGTAGATTTTCAAAGCTTCGTCAGATCTTCCTGCTTTTGCTAATTTGTAAATTGCCACTGTTTCTTCAGGGAAAGCGCAAACTAATCCAGAAACCCATCCATCAGACCCCATAAATAGACTTTCTAATGCTAATGTGTCAACTCCTGATAATATTTTTAAACGATCTCCAAAACGGTTAATCATTCTTGTAACATTAGAAATATCTCTAGTTGATTCTTTTACTGCTTGAATGTTATCGTATTTCAGTAATTCTTCAAACATATCTAATGTAACTTCAATTTTGTAGTCAACTGGATTGTTGTAAACCATAATAGGAAGTGACGTATTTTTTGCGACTTCACTATAAAAAGTAACTGTTTCAAAATCAGACGCTTTATAACGCATTGGAGGAAGCATCATTAATCCTTTTGCTCCATCTTGTTCAGCTTTATTAGCAGCTAAAATGGCATTTTTTGTAGACTGCTCTGCAATGTTCATAATTACAGGTACTTTATTTTCTGTTAGCGAAACGGTATGTTTTACTAATTCTCTTTTCTCTTCTTCTAAAAGTGTGCTGGCTTCTCCTAAAGTTCCTCCCAAAATAATTCCCGATACTCCAGCATCTAATTGTGCTTTCATATTAACTTCGAACATGTTGAAGTCTAATTTATCATCTGCGGTAAATTTTGTGGTCACCGCTGGCATCACGCCATTCCATTGAATACTCATATTTTTAATTTTTTATTAAAGCCAAAATTATCTAGAAACCAGAGAGCTAACCCTTTAAAAATTACCACAAAATGATACTATATTACCCTGTATAGAAATAAAACTTAAAAAACAGAACATTATAGCATCATTTTTTTGATCAAATGCAATATATTTGATTGTAACTAACTAACCACTATATGAAAGTTTTTCCATTTAAAATTCCAAAATCTGGAGAAGATCCCCTTATATATCAAGAAGATATAGAAGTATCATTTTATGATAAACTGCACCAGCATGAAGAAATTCAAATTAGTTTTATAGAAAAAGGAGAAGGAGCCGTTTTTGCCGGCGATACTATTTCGCAATATCGCGAGGGCGATATATTGGTAATTGGAAGCAATCTGCCTCATGTTTTTAGAAGCGACGTTCAGGAAAATGTGATTTCTGTAATGCGCACTTTGTTTTTTACTTTCAATTCGTTTGGTAAAGATTTTTTTGAGCTTTCTACTTTTCGAAATATTCAGCCAATCTTAGAAAGCAGCAAAAATGGATTCATTATTCATAACGCACCGAAGAAAGTTGTCAAATATTTTAAAAAGCTGAAAAAAGCTGACAGCTATACGCGTTTTATATTATTTCTAGATATTATGAAATGGCTCTCCACATCTGAATATACTCCGCTTTCCAATTATTTATATCAAAAGAAAATCACGGATAACGAAGGAAAAAGAATGCAGATCGTGTTTGAATATGTCATGACTAATTTCCATAAAAATATCACGCTTGATGAAATTGCTTCGATTGCCAGTATGACCAAAAATGCCTTTTGCCGGTATTTTAAAGTCCGGACCAACAAGTCTTTTTTTCAATTTCTAATTGAAGTCCGCATTGAGAGAGCCGCAAAATTATTATCGAATAATGAAGAACTCTCTGTTTTGGAAATTGCCGAATTGTGCGGTTTTAATAATATTTCCAATTTTAATAGAAAGTTTAAGGAATTAAAACAGCTTTCGCCTTTGCAGTATAGAAAACTGAATTTGTAATTCATGAGTACGAATGTTTCATGCTTCCGATAGCTATCGGGAGCGTGAAAAATCTAAACGCAAAAAAATTTCACGCAGATTCTAGCAGATTTCAGCTGATTAAATTAGATTTTTTTAATGAAATCGATAAAAAAATCAGCTGTTTACTCTCATTGTTTTAAATGAGATCAGACAGCTGATTTATTTCAAATCTATTTATTTCGAAACTGCTGTTATTTCAAGCACAACACTTGATTCAACTTTCGAAGATGAAACTCTTAAACCTACATTCATTAAATAATCTCCTGTAAAAGATTCTCCAGATTCTTGCAGCGTTTTCTTTGCTTCTGGCATTAAATTGATTTCTTCAACTTTATAGGTTTTATTGGCATCTAAACCTTGAAAACGCACCAAGTTATATTGCGGATCATAAAGCGGATGAAGCGTATACGAAAATAAAACTGCTTTGTCTTTTGATTCGTCAACGAACATTAATACCGCGCGACTGTCTTCATAAGGAGAAACGATTCTATACATATCGCCGTGCCAGATTACAGAACTTAATCTTTTATAATTGGCAACTGCATCCTGAGTATATTTTAATTCTTTTTCTTTCAGTTCTTTTACATTAATGTCAAAACCTAATTTGCCCATCATGGCAACATCAGTTTTGAATTTAATAGACTGATTACCCCAAGAAGTTACGTGATTGCAAATCGAAAAAGCCGGAAAGAACTGCGAATAACCCCACTGAATAAATACTCTATTATAAGGATCTGTATTATCACTTGCCCAAAACTCAGTGAAATATTTTAGGAAAGCATAATCAGTTCTTCCTCCGCCTCCCGCGCAAAGCATCATTGGCAAATGCGGATATTTTGCTTTAATTCTTTCTAAAACTTTATATAAACCTCTGGTGTATTCAATAAATAAATGTGACTGCTGATTTTTTAAATAGATAGAATACGCATTAGTCATCATTCGGTTACAATCCCATTTAAAGAATGCCACTCCTCCATTGGTCTGCATAATGTCATCTACCGTTTTGAATACAAAATCCTGCACTTTAGGATTCGATAAATCCAAAACCAATTGTGTTCTGTAATAACTTTCTTCTCTATTTGGCAGTTTTAAAATCCAATCTGGATGTTTTTCATACAATTCACTTTTCGGATTTACCATTTCGGGTTCAATCCAAATTCCGAATTTAACTCCTGTTTTTTCTGCCTGCTGCATCAGAAAACCTAAACCATTTGGCAGTTTTGTTTTTGTGGCCTGCCAATCTCCTAATCCAGATTTATCTCCGCTTCTCGGATATTTATTTCCAAACCAACCGTCGTCTAATAAAAACATATCGACACCTAATGTTTTAGAATCTTCAAACATTTCGGTTAATTTCTTTTCGTCGAAATTAAAAAAGGTAGTTTCCCAATTGTTCAATAAAGTCAAGCGAGATTTGTCTCCATCTTTTACGCCATAATTTTTTGCCCACGAATGTAAATTTCTGCTGGCCTGTCCTTTTCCTTTATTTGAAAAAGTATAAATAAAAGAAGGAGTTGTAAATACTTCTCCAGGCTGAAGGATATATTCTGAAGCAAACGGATTAATTCCAGAACTGATTCTAAGAGAGTTTTTATTGTCCAGTTCAAAAGTAAACTTAAAATTTCCAGACCATGCAATGGTTCCAGCAACAAGCTCTCCAGTATTTTCTTTAGCTTTTTCATTTAAACTTAAAAAGAAAACTGGTGTCTGATACATATTGGTTCTTACACCCAACTTCGAATCAATTACTTTCGCACCGCTCGTTAATTCGCTTTCCTGCATTCTTACCTCTTTGGCCCAATCACCATGAAACTGAGTCAGCCAATATTTATCGGCATCAAAGTGCAGCATAGACGAAGCGTAGTTGTACAGCGTTACAGGTTTCTTTTCGCGGTGCACAATATCTGTCCACTGTTCAATAACATTTTCCTTATAAAAAGCTTTATAATACAATGTCACTTCAACAGGGTAAACTGGATCTTTCATTTTTATACTAGTTTCAGTCGTATTGCTATCTAATTTTTTTGTTTGATGATTAACATAAATCAGCTCCAAAGCAGGATTTCCGTCATTGTGAGTCATTCGGATAGCAGACTCAAACAAATTATTTGTCCCGTAAGTCGGATAAGCCTCGTGTCTTAGATTTAGTAACGGATTTCCATCGTTTATAACAAAGGTTCTTTCGGTTTCTTTTGAAAGCGCATTATATGCCGAAGCTTCTAGTTTTGTGCCTAAATAAGATTGGTAAAGCAAGCCGTTTTTTGCCACTTTTAGAATTAATGCTGTATTCTGGGTTTCAATGGCAATGGGATCATTTTGTGCATTAGTCTTCCAAAACAAAATGGTTAAGACTAATATGAGAAGTGCTTTTTTCATAAAAGTTTAATTAATAATAAATAATGTTTTTTTTGGGAGATTTTAAAAGATTACAATACAATCAATTGTAATTCATCTTAAAACTCCGAACATCACATTTATCAATTAAACCACGAGAAACAGATCATTTAGTTATACCAATAAAAAGTGCTATTGCGTATAATTTCACAAGAAAATGGTTTTGAGCTCTAATTCAACCATTTTATGTTATGAAGAAATGAAATTCAAAAATAGGAAAATATAATTGAAAGTATATTTATTCCTACTGGTTTTATTTTTTTAACATTAAATAAATATGTTTCAAAAAATAGAAACTTGATGATTTTTCTACCAATTTTTACCGATTATGATATTTTATTACCTAAAAAAGGTTCTTAATCGTAAAACTGGCTAAAATATCTGCAAGCTTAGTCTTACATATTAGCTCAAATTTGCCACTGGTATGGTCGAAAAAATAAAATTGACCAAAAATTTCAAAATTATTCTGCAAAAAAAATTCTGATACTATATTATCCACTTTCAAAAATCAAAATAATCATTTTTTGACTTCTCAAAATCTCCATTGTTTTTTCCAAAAATTGATTTTAAGAATCGAACAGAACAAATAAGCTTTTAATAACAATAAAACTCACATCTATTAGTCTAATTGACTTTAACTTACACTTTATGCATATATTACCCACTTTAATTTTTAAATTATCTTAAATAAGGTATGTTTTTTACGCATATCTCAAAAAACTGGTAGGTACTGGTATGTGCTGGTTTAGAAACATTTATACTTTTGGTTTTCACATTTATCTCTTTTTTAATAAACAATCTGCACGAGCTCAAAGCATTTTGTTTCTCCAAAATGAAAAAGATGAAAACGGACCACGAGAATAAATTACTAACTAACAAAAACCACTAAAACATGACCAAACAAAAACCGACAAAAGAGTGGCTTTCTTCTGAGACATGGAAGATTACCAAACTAACATCTGGAGCCTTACTGGCACTCGCTCTACAGAGTTCTTTTGCTGCTGAGTTAAAAGAAACCAAATTCTCCACTAAACTGAGCAGTAATCTAACTTTGGCAAAAGATGACAACGCTTCAGTGTTTGTAGAAAAACTAGTAAAAGGAAAAGTAACAGGCCCGCAAGGAGAACCGCTTCCTGGTGTAAACATTCTTGTAAAAGGAACAAAAATAACGGCAACAACAGACTTTGACGGTAATTTTACTATTGAAGTTCCAGACTCCAACAGTATTCTTGTTTTTTCTTACACCGGATTTTTAACGAAAGAAGTTCGCGCTGACGACGCTGTAAGCATTCAACTTGAAGAACAGAATCAAACTTTAAATGAAGTGGTTGTCGTTGGGTACGGAACTCAGAAAAAAGCTTCTACAACGGGAGCAATCGCTTCTATTAAAGGAGGTGTTTTGACTCAAAATGCATCTGCAAACGTATCAAACGGAATTGCTGGACGTATGTCTGGGGTAATTGCCAATAACCGTTCTGGAAGACCTGGCGATGACAGTTCGAGCCTTTTGATTAGAGGATTTAATTCATTTGGCGGAGGTACAAGTCCGCTTGTAGTTGTAGACGGTATTCCTGATCGTGATTTGAACAGAATTAACCCTGACGATATTGAATCTGTAACGGTTTTGAAAGATGCATCAGCAGCTATTTATGGAGTTCGTTCTGCAAATGGAGTAATTTTAGTAACGACTAAAAGAGGAAAAGTAGGCGCTCCGACAATCAAAGTTGACGGATCGTATGGGATTCAGCAGTTAACCAGAATGAGCGAAAGAGTTAACTCTTGGGAATACATGACGTACTATAACGAACTTAATGCTCATAAAGGGACTACGCTCCCTTACACTCAGGCAGAAATTGACAAATATAAAGCAGGAAACGACCCAAATTATACCAGTACAGATTGGTTAAAACAAGTTTATAGAAAAGATGCTCCACAGGCTAATCTTTCTCTTTCTGTTAACGGAGGTAACGAGCAGGTTAAATATTTCTTTTCTGGACAATATTTAAATCAGGAAAGTAACCTTAGATATAGCGACGAGAAATACAGACAATTCAATTTAAGATCTAATATTGATGTTAATATCACTTCAAACTTTAAAGTAAACTTAGATATTGCTACTCGTAAAGAAGACAGAAACTATCCTGCGGTAAGCATTGGAAGCATTATGCACGAGACAGTTAGCATGTATCCTTTTATTCCTGCATATTGGAAAAATGGACTTCCGTCGTCTGGTATTACAAATGGTAGAAACCCAATTTTAATGTCTTCGTCAGCAGCAGGTTATGATCACGTGGTAAACTTAATTGTAAATCCAAAAATTGGATTTGAACTGAAACTTCCAAGAATAACTGAAGGATTAACATTAAGCGGATATGCAGCATTTGATTATAATGTGCGCAACGAAAAGAGATTCACAAAACCTTGGGATGCTTATTCTTATGACAAAACGAACGATAGTTATAACAACGTAAAAAACAGCACTAGCATAACAAGTGTAATGCAAGATGAGCGAATTGCAAATCAAAATACGTATTTCGCAAAATTAGCGTACGATCGTAAATTCAACAAACACTCGGTAAATGCATTTGTAGGATACGAGCAAACTACAATGGACAAAACCCAAACATATGCTTACAGAAGAGATTTACTAAGCGATCAATTGGATCAGATTTTTACCGGAAGCACTAAAGGACAAAACGCTACTGGCGGCGCTTATCAGGACGGACGCGAAAGTTTCCTTGGAAGAGTGGCTTACAATTTTGATGATAAATATTTTGCCGAAGTTTCTGCACGTTATAACGGATCATTCAATTTCCCTTCTTCAACACGTTGGGGTATGTTTCCTGCTATAAGCGCAGGTTGGAAAATCTCTGAAGAGCCTTTCTTTAAAAACAATATTAAAGGATTTGATTTACTAAAAATAAGAGCTTCTTGGGGAAGAATGGGTAATGACGATTTGAGAGAAACTATTAATGGTGTAGAATATCTTAATCAATATCTTTTCTTGACAAGATATCAGTTAACAACAGATCAGCAGTTGTACAGCTATTTTGGATCAGATTATACATTAAACAACAGTATTTATCTTTCTTCTACTCCAAACCCAAATATTACTTGGGAAATTCAAGATTCTAAAAACATCGGTTTTGATTTCGGATTCTTTAAAAATAAATTAACAGCGACTTTTGACTACTTCAGCAATAAAAGATCTGACATTCTTGCTGCAAGAAATGCTTCTGTGCCTTTGTACACAGGATTATCACTTCCAAAAGAAAATATTGGAAAAACGGTAAACAGAGGTACTGATTGGTCTATTAACTACGCAGACAATATCAATAGTTTTAAATATAGTGCTGGTTTTAATTTTACTTATGCACAAAGTGAAGTATTATTCCGCGATGAAGCGGCAAATATTCCAGCTTGGCAAAAATCAACTGGAAGAGCTATTGATTCTTGGATGGTATATCAAACAAACGGAATTTACCGTACTCAAGCAGAAGTTGACAATTCTCCTCATTTTGAAGGAGCAAAACCGGGTGATTTATGGGTAAAAGATATTGATGGTGATGGAAGCATCACTTCTAATGATAAAGTGAGAATTCCTGAATCGGCAACGCCAAAAATTGCTTACGGTATTCCAATCAGAGCTGAATACAAAGGTTTTTCTGTAGATATGCTTTGGACAGGTCAGGCAAAAGCGAGACAAATGATTCTTCCGCAAGCTCAGGGAGCTATTGTGGCACCACCAAGATGGTTATATGAAGACCGATACACTGCAGATAATCCAAATTCTAAATACCCTGTTGCCTTTAATGATTCTGATCCAAGAAACAACATTCCAGCCGACTTCTGGTTAAGAGACGCTTCATTCTTCAGATTAAAATCTTTGGAGATTTCCTATACATTACCAGAAAAAGTCTTGTCTAGATTCGGAATATTAAATACGAGATTTTATGCGGGAGGAACCAATTTGTTTTCTATCGACCACATGAAACAGTACAATTTAGATCCTGAGACCAATAATACGACAGGAGTAAATTATCCGCAAACTCGTATTTACAGAATCGGTGTAAGCATTGAATTATAACAAGGTAAAAAGATCAAGACATGAAAAATTATAAAATCAATAAACTAATAAATATAAAAAAGAAGGCTCTTATTGCGGCTGCTCTTTTTATCACAGTTACCACTGTAACATCTTGTAGTGAAGACCCTTTAGATAAAGCGCCTTTGGATTCTTATACAGATGAAAATGTGTGGAATGACTTAAAACTTACTGAAGCTTTTGCTAATAATCTCTATACAGTTTTACCAAGTACGCAGCACAACTGGAACGACAGAACCAACCGCAGTTGGATTTTATCTACTGCTTGTGATGAAGCATTCAATAATTTTAACGATTATGATGTATGGAATTTAAATTCTGGAGCTCTTACTCCAGACAACGCAGGAGATTTCAACACTTGGAAACCTACTTATGCTACCATTCAAAACTGCAACATCTTTTTGTCCCGAATTGATAACGTGCCAGGAGACGAAGCTTGGAGAAATAGATTAAAAGGTGAAGTGCTTTTCTTAAGAGCTTATGCGTATTTCAAATTAATTAGTGATTACGGAGGAGTTCCTCTTGTTACTACACCTTTTGACTTAAACAGTAATTTTAAAGTAGATCGCAGCACTTATGACCAATGTGTCGATTTTATTGTCACAGAATTGGACAAAGCTGCTGAATTGCTTCCTTTAACTGCTAAAGATTTAGGAAGAGTAACAAAGGGCGCAGCTTTAGCTATAAAATCAAGAACATTACTTTATGCTGCAAGTCCGCAATGGAATCCTTCTAATGATTTAACAAAATGGAAAAAAGCATCAGACGCTGCAAAAGCAGTTATGGATTTAAATATATATTCGCTATACGACAAAAAGTACGAAGATCTTTTTACTACCAACAATTCAGAAGTGATCTTCTCTCGTTTGTCTAGCAAAGATCCGCAATGGAGTGCTTTTAATGGTGTAGAAATGTTTAATTCGCCAAGTGGTTTTCACGGATGGGCTAATTTTGCACCAAGCCAAAGCCATATCGATGCTTACGGAACAGCTGACGGAAAAGACATTACAGATCCAACATCTGGTTATGATCCTCAAAAACCTTATGTAAACAGAGATCCTCGTTTTTACAAAAACATTGTTTATGACGGACGTGCTTACGGAAAACCTGAATTCTTTCAAGATCGTTACGATGCAGGAAGTTCAAATAAAGCCGAATTTTACGAAGGCGGTTTAGATTCTCCACAAGGTTGGGATACTTGGAATGCCAGTAAAACACGTTACACTTTCCGTAAATATTGCGATACAACGTACAATTACAATAATGAAACGCAAACTAATAAAGCTTGGATTATATCTCGTTTAGGAGAAATTTATCTAAACTATGCCGAAGCGCAATTTAAATTAGGAAACGAAGGAACTGCCATTCAATATCTTAACTTAATCAGACAGCGTGCAGGAATTACAAATCCTTTAACAGGTTTGACTGGAACAGCTTTAGAAAATAAAATCCGTAACGAAAGACAAGTAGAATTATGTCTTGAAGGATTCCGTTACTATGATGTACGCCGTTGGAAAATTGCCGAAGAAACTGAAAACAAACCTTTAATGGGAGTAATTATTACCAAAAATAATGACGGTTCTAAAACGTATACCTACGCTAAAGTTCAGGAAAGGATTTTCAAACCACAGCATTATTTGCTCCCAATTCCGAGAGATGAAATTAACAGAACAGGTTTACCCCAAAACCCTGGTTATAATTAAACTATAACCGATTAAGCAAACCCATCTAGAGGGATGGGTTTGCTTTTAAAATTTCTTTAGAAATCAATCCAAATTGAAAATAGCGTTATGAAAAATCATTTTATTGTTTGTGTGGCAAATTGCTGTTTCTTTTTGAATTCATTCAGTCAGGAAACAATTACTTTCAGATCTACAGATCCTGCACTGCAGCTGGCATTTGAACGTGCCAAAAGTATGGCTTTAAGTTATAAAGGAGATTCGAATGATCCTGTTGGACCATGGTACGAAGCGGCTCTACCTTCTCGATCTGCATTTTGCATGCGTGACGTGTCGCATCAAAGCATTGGAGCAGAAATCCTTGGACTGAGTAAGGAAAATAAAAATATGCTTTCGCTATTTGCTAAAAACATTTCAGAAAGTAAAGACTGGTGCTCTTATTGGGAAATTAATAAATACGGAAAACCAGCTCCTGAAGATTATAGAAATGATAAAGAATTCTGGTACAACCTAAATAGCAATTTTGATGTCATATTTGCTTGTTGGAGATTGTATTTATGGACAGGTGATGAAGATTATATCAAAAATCCTGAGTTTGAAAATTTCTTCGAAAAATCTTCAACAGCATATATTGAGCGCTGGGTTTTAGAAGCCGATTCACTATTAACCAGACCAGAATTTGTAAACACTCCTACTCCGTTCAATAGCAAAGACGATTTTCATAAATGCCGTGGACTAGCTTCTTATTCCGAAGGCATTCCGGGTTTAAAAATGGGAGTCGATCTTGTAGCGGCCATTTATCGCGGTCTTCTTACCTACTCTTCTATTTTAAAAGAAAAAGGAGAATTTGAAAAAGCAGCTTTATTTGAAAAAAAAGCAGCAAAATACCAAGAGCAGATCGAACAAATCTGGTGGGATCAAAACGCATCGGCCTACAATGTAATTTATACCGCTGACGGCAAATTCAGCAAAGATTTTGGCGAATTATTTTTATTATGGTTTGATGCCTTGACAGATGCAGACAGAACAGAAAAAACGATTAAACACATTCTTTCAGAAAAGAGCAATGTCGAAAATGCTTCTTATCTTCCATTTCTGTTATACAAATATGGCTACGAAGACAAAGCATACGAATACATTTTACATTTAACTGACCCTGAAACCAAAAGAAGAGAATATCCAGAAGTTTCATTCAGCGTAATTGAAGGCATTATACATGGCTGTATGGGCATAGAGCCAGATGCTTCAAAAAGAACAATAACAACAACACATCGAGGAAAAAAAGAGAGCATTTCTGAGGTCGATAATTTACCCGTGTTACAGACAACATTAGCTGTAAAACACGAAAAACAAACCACTACAACACTACACAACAAAGGCGAAAAATTTATAGAATGGAAAGCTATGTTTACTGGAAATTATAATTCTATTTTTATAAATGATAAAAAAGCTGCCGTAACTCATGAAAAGGACAACAAGGGAAATCTCTACACTGCTATTACAATTCGTGTGAATCCTGGCCAGAAAATAACGGCAGCCTGTCGCTAAAACAACTCGTCCAATGTACTACTAATACAAAGGATACAATTTAAAAATAAACGCTATGAAGATATCTTCTAGAAAAAAACTTAAATCTATTTTATTTGTCCTTATTGCTTTATGCTTTATTACAAATACTGCATTTTCGCAAAACGACCAACGTTGGCAAATTAATACCGACGGTTCGATTTCTTGGCAAATAAACAATACAATTCCGCATGATGATCATATCGAAATGAGCGGTAAAAGAATCTCGTGCGTTCTGAGATATGGCGTTTCGGCAGATGGTTCTTTTCATGCAACCCGCAGCTTGGTTTGGCCAATGCTAAGAACCATTCCGAATAATACTCATGCGAGCTTAACACGTCAGTTTGCGCAGGATGCTTTTGATCTTGTTACTGTAAATTACAAACCAATTCCAGCAGAAAAAACAGTTTCATTAACGTTAAACGGAACCTTATTCGTCAAAAGCAAAACAGACAAACTTGAACTTACCAGACAGTTTTTTCCTTCTACAGCTTTGGCGGTTTATAACGAAATTTATACCATTAAAAACAGCTCTGATAAAAACTGCACTGTAGAAATTCCAAAATCAAATGCGGTTTATACCACAGATCCTGCAAAAGGAACTGAAGGCAGTTATGCAATACATGCAGATCTTATTAATAATGGAAGTTTTAATCTGAAACCAAATGAATCGGTTAGCTTTTCTGTTGTCTATTCAGGCGTAAAAGCAAACGAAACAGTTCCTGGTGTAAATGCTGAAGAAGAAAAAAACAAACGTTTAGAATTGATTAGCGAAATATGGAACAAATTGATTTTGGAAACTCCAGATCAGGTTTTGAATACCGAATTTGCTTTCGCGAAAATCAGAGCGGCTGAAAGTATTTTTGAAACCAAAGGCGGTCCAATGCACGGTCCAGGTGGAGAATCGTATTATGCTGCCATTTGGGCAAACGATCAAGCGGAATATATTGGTCCATTCTTCCCGTATTTAGGATATGACTATGGAAACAAGGCTTCATTAAATGCCTATCTTCAGTTTGCCAAATTCATGAATAAAGATTACAAACCTATTCCGAGTTCGATTGTGGCAGAAGGAACAGATATTTGGGCTGGCGCAGGAGATCGCGGAGATGGCGCTATGATTGCTTACGGAGCTGCTCGCTACGCGCTTTCGAGAGGAAATGCTGATGAAGCAAAACAATTATGGCCATTAATTGAATGGTGTTTAGAATATTGCCACAGAAAAATAAATGCTGACGGCGTAGTCGCTTCAGATTCTGATGAATTGGAAGGACGTCTTCCTGCAGGAAAAGCCAATCTTAATACTTCTTCTCTGTATTATGATGCATTAAATTCCGCCATTTATCTAGGTAAAGTTTTAGGGAAAAACGAAACGCAGCTGAAAGCATATAAAGCGGAAGCTGAAAAATTAAGAACTGCTATAGAAAAGTATTTTGGCGCTAAAGTAGAAGGTTTTGACACCTATAAATATTATAAAGAAAATGATGTTTTAAGAGCTTGGATTTGCACCCCGCTTACCATGGGAATTTATGATAGAAAAGACGGAACTATAGATGCCTTATTTTCTTCTAGATTATGGACTAAAGATGGTTTAGCAAGTGTTGCCGGAGATAAAATATTCTGGGATCGTTCTACATTGTATGCTTTAAGAGGCGTACTTGCTGCTGGCGAAACAGACAAAGCGCTGGATTTCTTGCATTATTATTCTAACCGACGTTTATTGGGAGATCACGTGCCATATCCTGTAGAAGCATATCCAGAAGGCGATCAGCGTCATCTTTCGGCTGAAAGCGGTTTGTATTGCCGAATTTTTACAGAAGGATTATTTGGTATTCGCCCGACAGGTTTACACAGTTTCGATTTTACGCCAAGACTTCCTAAATCTTGGTCTACTATGAAACTAAAGCATATTCATGCATTTGAACGTGATTTTGATATTACAGTTGAAAGAGCCGGCAAAAATCTAAAGTTAAAAATAAATGATGGAAAAAAGCTAGCTATCAGTAAAGTTATTAAAGATGGCAACACAATAAATATTAAGTTATAATTTTTTTTTTGAATTATTGTTTTTGAAACAAACCTCCAAGATATTTTGGAGGTTTGTTTTTTTATTTCAAAGCCTTAAACAATATTTCTACCGGATGCAATGCTTTTCTTCCTGTTCCATCAGCAATTTGATGTCTACAACTCGTTCCTGATGCAGAAATTAAAGTAACTGTTTCTTCTTTTCTAATTGTTGGAAATAATACCAATTCTCCAATTTTCATTGAAATATCATAATGTTCTTTTTCATAACCAAAAGAACCAGCCATGCCGCAACAGCCGCTTGGAATATTTAAAACAGTATAATTCTTAGGAAGAGAAAGTATCTTTTTCAGCGGAACCAAAGAAGACAAACTTTTCTGAAAACAATGTCCATGCATGCGAACTCTTTCTGTCTGTTCTGTAAAACTATCCGATATAATACGTCCAGTTTCTAATTCTTGAGCTAGAAATTCTTCTATCAAGAAAGTTCTTTTCGCTGCTGCTTTCGCTTTTTCTTTTAAATCTCCACGGCACAAATCAGGATATTCATCACGAAAAGAAAGTATCGCCGAAGGTTCAATTCCGATCAAAATACCATCATTTGGAATCGCTTTTTCAAAATCTTTGATATTCTGTTCTGCAATTTCACGTGCTTCTTTCAACATTCCTTTCGAGAGATAGGTTCTCCCGCTTATTCCTATTTCAGGAACCAAAACTTTATACCCTAATCGATTCAAAAGTTTTACGGCCGTCTGCCCTATTTCTACGTCATAATAATTCAGGAATTCGTCATTATATAAATACACATTTCCATTAAAAAAACTACCTATCTGTTTATAGTTTTTTATCCATTTGACAAACGTAATTTTATGCATCAAAGGCAATTGTCTTTCTATAGCAAAACCGGTACTTTTTTTAATCCAATTTCCGAGAATTCCTTTGGTAGACAAATTATACATCCGCGGAACTGAAGCAAACAACTGATTTATTTTTGGCGTATTTCCAATAAGTTTCGATCTAAACTTAACACCGTTTTTATCATGATATTGCTGCAAAGTTTCAGCTTTCAATTTTGCCATATCTACGTTTGAAGGGCATTCAGACTTACATCCTTTACAGCTGAGGCATAAATCTAAAACATCCAGCAGATTTTCATCATCAAACCTATTAGCTTTTACTGAGTTTGTTATGGTTTCTCTCAGCATATTAGCACGCGCTCGAGTTGTATGTTTTTCATCTCGGGTAGCCATATAACTTGGACACATTGTTCCGCCGCTTTTCTCAGTTTTTCTGCAATCGCCAGATCCATTGCACATTTCAGCCGCACGAAGAATTCCGTTGTGTTCCGAAAAATCGAAATAAGTTTCAGGCATTGGCGTATCTTGCCCTGCCGTATATCTCAAACTCGTATCCATAGGAGGCGTGTTCACAATTTTTCCAGGATTAAAAACTCCCCAAGGATCCCACACCTTTTTTATTTGAACAAATAATTGATAAATCTCATCTCCCAACATTAGCGGAATAAATTCGCCTCGAAGTCTTCCGTCTCCATGTTCTCCGCTCAGTGAGCCTTTGTATTTTTTGACCAAATGTGCAATATCGGTTGCAATAGTTCTAAAAAGTGCTGCTCCTTCATGAGTTTTTAAATCTATAATCGGACGCAAATGCAATTCGCCAGTTGCTGCGTGCGCGTAATGCACACAGTTGAGATTTCTTTTTTTTAGAATAGCATTAAAATCTTCTATAAAATCAGGCAGATCATTTACGTCAACCGCTGTGTCTTCGATCACAGCAACTGCCTTCGCATCACCGGGAATATTAGACAATAATCCTAATCCAGCTTTTCTTAACGCCCAAACTTTATTGGTGTCTTCGCCATAAACAATCGGGAAATGATATCCGAGATTTTTAGAACGCATCAAAGCTTCCATCTCTTTTGCAATGCTGTCAATTTCCTCTTGGGAATCTCTTAAAAATTCGACCGCTAAAATAGCGTGAGGATCACCTTTTACAAAAAAACGATTCTTGCTTTGTTCGATATTTTCTTTGGTGCATTCTAGAATATAATGGTCAATCAGCTCCACGCTATCTGGATTAAATTTCAGCGCTTCAATATTAGCTTTTAAAGATTCATGAATGCTTTCAAAATGCACACAAACCAAAGCTGAATAAGGTTTTAAGCCATCAACCAGATTCAGTTTTATGGCTGTAGAAAAAAACAGTGTTCCTTCAGAACCTGCAATCAATTTACAGAAATTAAACTTTTCATCAGAACCATTAAACGGACTGCTATCTGCCAATAAATCCAAAGCATATCCTGTATTTCTTCTTGGAATTGATTTTTTAGGAAAATTAGCTTCAAATAAATTTCGATTATTTTCAGATGATAATATTTCTTTGGCTTGAACATAAATTTCCTGTTCTAAGGGACTCACAACATTAATTCCGTTGCATTTATCTTCAAATTCAGCATTGGTTAGAGAACCAAAAACAACTTCATTTCCATCTGCTAAAAATCCTTGTATTTCAAGCACATGTTCACGAGTAGATCCATACACAACAGATCGAGCTCCGCAAGCATTATTTCCTACCATTCCGCCAATCATACAGCGATTGCTTGTAGAGGTTTCTGGGCCGAAAAAAAGTTTATACGGTTTTAAATACAGATTCAGTTCATCACGAATAACGCCAGGTTCTACCCAAACGAACTTTTCTTCCTGATTTACCGAAATAATTTTGGTGAATTCTTGCGAAATATCCACAACAATTCCGTTTCCAACCACTTGTCCAGCCAATGAAGTTCCAGCCGCACGAGGAATGATACTGCTCTTGTTTTCTTGAGCAAAAGCAATAATTTTCTGAATATCTTCTTTAGTTTTCGGAATGGCTACAGCCAAAGGCATTTCTTTGTAAGCGCTTGCGTCTGTTGCGTAAAGCAGACGCATAGTATGATCATAAAATAATTTGCCCTCTAATTTCTTTTCTAAACCTTCAAGTTTTGCAGAAATCTTTGGAAGGATATTATTATTCATTTTTATTATTGTTAACTAGTGCTTTAACAAATAGAAACATAGATTTTATCTTAAAAAAGGTAATAAAAAAAGAAACTCGTTTCTTAACACATTGCTATGTGCATTTATGTTAAGTGAAACGTTCCCGCAAAATAAAAAACTATGTCTCTCTGTGTTAAAAAAAATCTATAATTCGCTTAATGCAATATCTAATAACTCAACCATTTCGTCAGCATTTTGTTTATTAAACGGCATTGGCGGTTTTATTTTTAAAACATTGTGTAGAGGCCCATCTGTGCTTAACAAATAACCTTTGGCTTTTAGTTTCTCAACTACAATATCTATTTCAGGAATAGCAGGTTCCATAGTCGTTCTATCTTTTACCATTTCTGCGCCAATAAATAATCCGTGTCCTCGAACATCACTAATGATCGGATATTTATGCATTAATTTTTTTAATCCATCCATTAAATAATTACCAGTTTCCAAAGCATGCTGCTGCATTTCTTCCTGCTCGATTACCTCTAAAACAGCCAATCCTGTAGCCATAGAAACAGGATTACCTCCAAAAGTATTAAAGTATTCCAAGCCATTATTAAAAGCTTCAGCAATCTCTTCGGTAACAATTACAGCTGCCAACGGATGCCCGTTCCCTATTGGTTTTCCTAAGACAACAATATCAGGAACGACATTTTGCAATTCGAAGCCCCAAAAATGATCGCCAATTCTTCCAAAACCAACTTGAACTTCATCTGCAATGCAAACTCCTCCTGCTGCACGAACATATTCATATACAGTTTTTAAATAGTTTTCTGGCAACGGAATCTGACCTCCAACTCCCAATAAAGTTTCACAGATAAAAACTGCTGGCGCTTTGTCTTCTTTTTTCAAATCTTCAATAATTTGCTGTACATCTGCAGCATATTTTTCTCCTGCCTTTGCATCACCATATTTATAAGGGCCGCGATACAAATCTGGATTAATTGCTTTATGAATCCAAGGCATTTGCCCTGAACCGCCTTTGCTGTCAAATTTATACGGACTCATTTCCATTGCGACCGTCGAAGTTCCGTGATAAGCGTGATCGAGTACGATAATATCTTTTTGTTTGGTAAAATGACGGCTCATACGAATAGCCAAATCATTGGCTTCGCTACCAGAATTGACAAAATAGCAAACGCTTAATTTCTCCGGTAAAGTTGCCGTCAATTTTTCTGCATAATCAGTTATTGCATCATTCAAATATCTTGTGTTTGTATTTAAAGTCGCTATTTGATGCTGCATTTTTCTTACCACAACCGGGTGGCAATGTCCAACATGCGATGGATTGTTTACACAATCAACAAACGTTCTCCCTTTGTCATCATATAAATATTGCAAAGCTCCTTTTACAATCTTTAATTTGTCTTTGTAACCAATGCTTAAATTTCGTCCAATTTTCTGTTTTCTAATTTCAAGAAGTTCAGAATAATCATCATTATTGATTAATCCGTCAAAACCGCATGCTTTTCTAAAAGTGTCTTGTGCTTTGATTGGGTTTATTTTTATCCATTTATATAACAAATCCCAAGCTGGTTTTTCGGTAACAAAATGGTGTTCATTGTTACTATCCAATGATGCATTATAAGCAGATTGTGTCACGCTGATGCAAAGCCTTCCTGCAATTAGATAATACAATAGATCCAATTCTTGCTCAGTAAGTGCATACGAATTATGATATCCTTCAACAATTTTTGCCGCTACAGCTAATGGATCTTCTTCATCGAGCATCGCGTACATACAAGCAATCGCTAGATTATTGATTAAAGCGGTGTAAACCATATCTCCAAAATCGATCAATCCGCTAATGCGATTGTCTTTTACCAAAACATTATAATCGTTGGCATCATTATGAATATAAGCATGTCTGAGGCGATGTAACTGCGGTACCACTTCTGTATCAAACTGCAATAAAAAATAACCTGCAATACGTCTTCTTTCGTGATTTAAAATATACTTTAAATTATCTCCTGCTTCACTTGCACGGCTAATATCCCAAGTATAATTGCGATGCATTGCTGGATGCGAAAAATCGGCCAATACAGCATCCATATTCCCTAAAAATGAACCCAAATTGTAATGCAGTTCACTATTTTTGTTCTTTTCATCTACCCAAAAAGTGCCTTCTAGAAAGTTTAAAATTCTAATATGATAGGTTTGAGAATCTATTATAATATCAGTTAACTCCTTACCTCTTTTATTGCGACAAAAATGCTGAAAATAATCTGAAATATCACTTTGGGAAAGATGCCTCATAATGGCGGCCTGAGCCTCCAAAAATGGAAACGAATGATTTTCATTTGATACCTTTAGAATATATTTTTCGTTTTTATCATCGGACAAAAGAAAATTCAATTCATCGTATCCATTTAATGTTTTTACGGTTACATTTAATCCGTAATGCTCTTTTACTAAGTCCTGAATAACTGCTTCTGAAAAAATCATTGCTATTCTATTAAATTGTTTTTGTCTCTTTTTTTTTTAGCCACGAATTGCACGAATTTACACGAATTAAAGACTTTAAAAATTAGTGCAAATTTGTGTAATTCGTGGCAACTTTATTAAAAAAATATTCGTGGAAAACCTTATTTCCAAATAACAGCCTGAGCTGGTTCTAATGGATTTTTTCCCACCAATATTTTGCTTCCAGCAGGAATTGGCAGATTTATCGTTTCATTGGTATAATTCACACCCACATAAAAACCATCACGCCATTCTACATATACGCCTTTTGGAAAATCTTCAATAGCAACTTTTGCACGTTCGTATACAGTTCGTACCACTTGCCTTTCCAAATTTCCATCTTTACTTTCTACTCCAATATAAGTAACCGTTCCTTTTCCTAATTTTCTGGTAATCGCTGCAGCTTTGCCTTTGTAGAACTGATCTGCATAAGAAGCCAAAACTTCAGTTCCTTCTTTCGGATTTAAAACATCTGCCCAAACATTCCATTTATAAGTATTGTTTCCAGCATTTATAGTTCCGTTTACATCTTCAACGAGCATATCAAAAAATTCGACATCTGCTCCAATCAAAGGCACAATTGGTCCGCTCCAGTTGGCTTCGAAGAAATGACCGTTTTTATCCTTTTGGCCAGTTCGGCACGAAAGGATTAAATTTCCGCCATTTTCAACATATTTCGTCCATTTGTCCACCAGTTTCTGATCAATTAATTGATATGCTGGCGCAACGATAAACGGATAAGCAGAAAAATCACTTTCTTCTGTAATAAAATCCATTGGCGCACCAGTCGATTTTACAGCTGAAGTATAGATGTTTCTATGTCTCCAAGTGCTCCAAAATTCGGTTTGTTTCTGGTTTTCTAAATCCCACAGATTTTCGTGGCTCCATAAAAATCCCGTTTTTCTTTTTGCAATTTCCTGTGGAATTACTGCTTTTGGATTGTATTCTTTGCGAAGCAGTTTCATATCTTCAATTGACTGAACAAACTCTTTTCCGCCAGTTGTTAACGTCACTCCATCTGTACCCACAATTCCGTCATGATACATTTCGCTGCTTCCGAGAGGATGTCTGTATCGGTAAGTACAAGTAAAAGAACAGCCTCCGCCAAAAGCTTGAGAAATCCACATGTGGACCGTTCCTGGCAATAATTGCGGATTAATGCTCGCCCAGTTTACCTGTCCCGGCTGCATTTCCATTACTCCTGTAACGCCATTTATAGATCTATAGTAATCATTTGCTTCCGAAATTTTATTAGGATGTCCCATTCTGAAATTTTGTCCGCCTAAATTGTTTCTGCCACTTACTGGGTACATCGTATACGTGACAAAATCCATTTTATCTGTTTTCCTTGGATCAGCTCCGTAAACTACATTGGTATAATTTGTAGTAATCCATTGTTTTGGATCGATATACTTTCGAAGTATTTCAGCTTGCAAATTCAAATATTCTGCTTGAGAATCGGCTGTGTATCGTTTAAAATCTAAAACAGCATGCGGACTTAGTTTATCTTCAGAATAAATCTCTGCATTTGGAATCGCAATCTGCTCAAAATTATTATATCTAATGCTCCAGAAACTCGCCACCCATTCAGCATTTAATTTTTCGATTGTTCCGTATTTTGCTTTTAGCCATTTCTGAAATCCTTTTTGTGCCGATGGACTAAAATCGTCTGGCGCACCAGGTTCGTTATCAACCTGCCAGCCTATAACGTTTTTATTATTGCCGTATCTTTTTCCGAGCTCGGTAACAATTTTGGCCACAAATTCTCTGTATTTTTCATTAGAAACAGATTGATTGGCTCTGTTGCCGTGTTCTCTGCGTCTTCCGCTTGCATCAACCAGATAAATTTCGGGATATTTTTCTCCCATCCATGCTGGAGGAGTTGGCGTTGGTGTGCACATGATGACTTTCAAGCCTTGTTTTTCGGCAATTGCCAATGCGTCGTCCAGCCATTTAAAATCGTATTTTCCTTCTTCTGGTTCCATAAAAGTCCACGCAAACTCAGCGAAGTGCGTAAACTCAAAACCAAGTTTTTTGATGTTTTTCAAATCACGTTCCCATTGTTCTCTAGGCCATTGTTCGGGATAATAATAAACTCCAATCTGCATTAAATCGTGCTTGGAGAAAAAACGTTGCGGATCTTGTTTTTCTGAAATTGCTCCCTTTTTGTTCTGAGCAAAAACAGGTGTCAAATTGCAGTTTGCCATAAGCAATCCTGCTAATATAATTTTGGTTAAAGTTTTGTGGTTAGACATGTTAGTTTGTTGTTGTTGTTGTTGTTGTTGTTGTTGTTGTTGTTGTTGTTGTTGTTGTGGATTACCACTTAAAAGAATCTATAATTATTAAATTGAATTAAACACATAGAAACATAGTTTTATTTCTAAAAAAGATAAAGTGAAAGAAACTAGTTTCTAACACATAGCTATGTTTGCTTAAAAAAAGTGTAACGTCTTTCACCGCTACAATTATGAGTCTAGTAAACTATGTTTCTATGTGTTAAAAACCAACCTTTATTTATTTATCCTCTAAAAGCAGCATTAAATAATGCGAAGCCGACCAGCTGAAGTTGTAAGCTTCCAATCCTTTTCCGTTTACGGGCTGATAATTTTCTCTGATAGAAGTTCCTTTGTCCATAACGCCTTCAGCATTGTGCATCAATTTATATGCAAGTTCGTTTGCTTCTTTTGTGTAACCGTATTTTTCCAATCCGTTGATGCCAAAATAACTTTGGTCAAGCCAAATAGGTCCTCTCCAATATCCGTTATCTGGTTTAAACTTTGGGTGATTCGCAGCCAATGTTGGTAGAGGCACAAAAGTGTTCAGACTCGCTGGATCAACCATATTGTTTTTTGCTGATTTGGCTTGTTCGGCTGTAGCTACTTCTGCCCAAATCGGACAATATCCTTCGCATCCCATTGCTTTTATCAATGTTTTGCCGTCAATTGTTGTGTCATAAAACCAGCCTGTTTCTGGATCCCAAAATTGCTCTTGAATTTTGAGTTTTAATGCATCGCTTTCATCCTCCCATTTTTTAGCTTCATCAGTTAATTTTAAAACTGATGCCATTTTACTGAGATAGTTTTTCTCAGCAAATAAGAACGAATTCAAATCAACGCTTTCCTGATCTAATGAATACGCTTTTTCGCCATTTTTCAAGATTTTGCTATCGTCAAAACGTACAGCATTATCCATTCCGCTTTCCCATTTTGCAGCAATCACAGTTCCGTCTGTCGAACCAAATTCACATAAACCATCTTGATCGTGATCGCGTTCTTTGTACCACCAATTGTGGTATAAAGTTAGCTTTGGGTAAAACTCTTTTATAAAATTATTATCTTTTGTTTTTTCATAAATCTTCCAAACAGCCCAAGCAGCAAGCGGTGCTTTTGTATTGCGATAATTGTTTTCTTCAAGAAGATTGTTTCTGTAAACGCAATCCGGAATAAAACCATTTGGATCTTGATAATCGAACAAAGCACGCATTTGATTTTTGGCTAATTCGGCATCATAATTGGTTACTGCAACGGCATGTTTCCAGCTATCCCATGCCCAAAAACCATGGAACCATTCGTAATTGTAACTAGGGAAAAGACCTCCATGTTTCAATCCTTCCGCAGCAATTCTGGTATTATTTTGTAAGGTCAAAACCAATTTTGCAACCAAATCTGAATAACTCTGGTCTTTGTAAATACTTTTCTTTTTGGCAATAAGCTGTGCCAATTGTTTTTCTTTTTCTTTTTGTGTGTTGTTTAACAGTGTAGTAAATACTGTTTCCTGTATAGTTTCATTTTCTGTTTTCCAAGAATATTGAGGAAAAATAAAACTTTGAGAAACTACAATTTCTTTAGTTTCATTTGGTTTTAAAACCAGTTTCTCCGTTTGCACTTTATATCCTTGTTTAGTTATTTCAATTTCTGGATTTGATTTTAGAAACTGAATGTAACCAACCGCGATACTTTTTGAAGAAACAATTTTTAAAGTGTTTTTCTCATTAGACAATTGCAAATCATCTAAAAAAAGAGACGCATTATAAGACGGAAAAAGCGTAATTGTCTTTGCCGTTTTATTGGTAATGCTTGTTCTTTGCAGAGCCGAATGCCCAGATAAAAACACCAGTTGCTGTTTTACTTCTAATTTTTCATTTTTAAACTGCTGTTCTAGATGACTATTGTAACTGTCCTGTGCTACCAACGAACTTTTCCAGTCGATAATATCTTGGCCTTTTTCATCTTTTAATTGCAATGAAACAAAAGAAGAACTTAACCAAACGCCGTTTTGTTCGGTCATTAAAAATGGCCCCGAAAATCCTGCTTGAATATTTGAAGCATCTAAAAATCCGAAGGCGAACCAAGCGCCTTTATCAGAAAACGCAAGAGATTTTCTGTCTGTTGCATTTGCTGGATTTCCTTTAAAGTTAATACTGTTTTTAGCTGATTCTAAAATGGGAAAGTCTTTTTGAGACCAGCCCGACGAGATGATGAAAAAGGATACAAGAATCAAAAAAAATTTCTTTTTGTACATGTTATTTCATTTTTGTGAGGTGTTTTTTATTTAAATATAGGACTTGTTCTATTACTGGCAAAATTCATTTTATAAATGAAATTTTATGCCTTGAGATAATGCCACGCCAACACCATAATTGATTGTATTGGTTTGTCTTCTCATGTAAATTTTCCAAGCATCAGATCCAGATTCTCTTCCTCCTCCAGTTTCTTTTTCACCTCCAAAAGCACCACCAATTTCAGCGCCAGATGTTCCGATATTTACATTCGCAATTCCGCAGTCAGAACCTGCAACTGATAAAAACAATTCGGCTTCTCTTAAATTATTTGTCATAATTGCAGAAGATAATCCCTGAGCAACATTATTCTGAATTTCAATCGCATTTTCTACTGTTCCTGAATATTTCAACAGATACAATACAGGCGCAAAAGTTTCATGCTGTACAATTTCAAAAGAGTTGTCAGCTTCTGCAATGGCAGGTTTTACGTAACAGCCGCTTTCGTATCCTTCTCCAAAAAGCACACCGCCTTCAACCAGAATTTTTCCTCCTTGCGCGACAACCTTTTTCAAAGCTTCATTATACAATTCAACTGCTTGTTTGTCAATAAGAGGTCCGACATGATTTTTCTCGTCCAACGGATTTCCAATACGCAATTGTTTGTATGCTGAAACAAGAGCTTCTTTTACTTTATCATAAATACTCTCATGAATAATCAAACGACGTGTAGTAGTGCATCTTTGTCCCGCTGTTCCTACGGCGCCAAAAACGGCGCCAATAATCGTCATCTCCAAATCTGCATCGGGTGTTACAATGATGGCATTGTTTCCTCCTAATTCTAGTAATGATTTACCGAAACGTCCTGCAACTACCTGCGCAACAATTTTACCCATTCTAGTAGAACCTGTAGCAGAAATTAACGGAATACGTTTGTCATTCGTCAGCAATTCACCAATTTTATAATCTCCCGTAATTAAACACGAAATTCCTTCTGGCAAATTATTTTCTTTTATAACCTCTGCCATAATATTTTGACAGGCAACGGCACAAAGCGGTGTTTTTTCAGATGGTTTCCAAACACAAACATCTCCGCAAACCCAAGCCAAAGCGGTATTCCAAGCCCAAACGGCTACTGGAAAATTAAATGCAGAAATAATTCCGACAACTCCAAGAGAATGATATTGCTCATACATTCTGTGTCCCGGTCTCTCCGAATGCATCGTTAGTCCGTGCAGCTGACGCGAAAGCCCAACCGCAAAATCACAGATATCGATCATTTCCTGAACTTCTCCGTAACCTTCCTGCAAAGATTTACCCATTTCGTACGAAACCAGTTTTCCTAATGCTTCTTTGTTCTTGCGTAATTTTTCACCAAACTGACGTACCATTTCGCCACGTTTTGGCGCAGGAATTAATCGGAATTGATTAAAAGCTTCGTTAGCCGATTCCATCACTTTTTCATAATCAGCTGCTGTTGATGTTTTAACCTTTCCAATCAATTTTCCGTCAACAGGAGAATAACTTTCTAGAATTTCTCCATTAGAAAAGTTATTCAATCCTGTTGAAGTTCCTTCATTTATGTCTTTTATATTTAATTCTTTTAAAGCTTCTTTTATAGTAGTTTCTAATTCTTCGATTGCCATTATAAACTTTTTAGTTGTGCGTGTTCTATTAACTGAATATTATATTGTTTTTTGAAGTTTTACATCGGTACTTTCAAATATTTTATCTGCCGATGACGCCACAAAACCTTGATATAATTCTCCGTTTGACATTGGATAACGCAACGCAAATTCATAATAACATGAAGGCACTTTTAATATTCCTTCCTCAAAATCAATATCGTACAAATCCGCCAATGTGCTTGATTGTTCTAAAAGCTGCTCTGGGGTTCCTTTAATTTTTCCGCCAGAAGCATTTAGTTCCCATCCGCTAGCTTCTAAGAAATTGTTTAATTCTTCTAAAGTTTTAAATCCTTTTAAAGCATTGGTATTGATTGTAAAATGATTGGCTCTAAAACCATAAACATACATCCAAGCCGCATATTCAGACTCTTCTAGCAATGATTTGTAAACCGCTTGCGAATTTCCTTTCCAAACCGCTCCGCTTAATACCAAATCTGGATCATTAAATACATTTTGATCACAACTGTCTAAAAGCTGTTGCACTGTTTCTTGCAATTCAATAGAACATTTTTCTAATTCTAATTCTGAAATGAAAATTCTTGGTGCATTTTTATCTAAAGCATTTTCATAATGTTTAGCATATAGTTTTTTGGTTTCAAAATAATATTCGCCTTTTGCTTCGTAGCCAACATTTATGAAAGCTTTTTCTAATACTTCAATATTTACACGTTTATCATTGAAAGTACGAATTGCAATATGGTCGTTTAAAATTTCTTCACCTTTTTCTTCCAGTAATTCATGTATTTTTAAAGCCGATGGAGTAATTTCAATATATTGCTCCCATAGTTTCGTAAGTAGTTGATTTTTATCCATTTTTAAGTTTATTAGATAGTGTTATATTGACACAAATCTATAGATAATACTGTTATTATAACATTATACCTGTACGATTATTTACAATTCGACACTTTGAACTCTTTTTTTTGTAATTTTGACACTTTGAAAACGAGTTTGACCGAAAGAATTGTCAAAATAATAGAATCCATAAACCAGCACAGCATATGGCAACGATTAAAAAGAATGAAAATATTGATGCTTTAGATAGAGAAATTATACAGAAACTGAGCGAAAACGGAAGAATAGCTTTTTCTGATTTGGCACGCGAATTAAACATTTCCAATTCGTTGGTACATTTAAGAGTTCGTAAACTGCAAGAATCTGGCGTTATCACTGGATTTTCTGTAAAATTGGATCCAAAAGAAGTTGGTTTTGAAACCATTACCTACACCGGAATTGTTACAAAAGAAGCTCATTTCTCCTATTCAATTGCAGAAAAACTAAAGCAAATTCCCGAAGTGGTAGAATGCCATTGGGTTTCTGGCAATTATGCTTTATTTATCAAAATTGTAGCGGCAAACAATGAAGAACTTCGTAAAATATTGTACGAACAAATTCACCAAATTGAAGGTGTTGGAAGCACCGATTCTTTTTTCTCTTTTGGTTCTGCATTTGAGAAAAATCTTCCTGTATAAACCTAACTGTTTTATTATCGTTTGATTACATATTCATGCCAAGTTTGTTTTCCAAAATTATTATCTGGACACAGATTTATTCCCATAGTAAATAACTTGTGGCGTATATCTTTTGGTTCTTTTAATTTTAATTTTTTAGTATTCTGAGTGACTTGGAAATAAGTTTTGGCCATTTCTTCAAAATGAAGCACTTCTGGACCACCGAAATCTTCCATTAAACCTTTTGGAGATTCTAATGCAAGAGAAGCCAATAACTCGGCAACTTCATGTACAGCTACAGATTGAAACCTCATTTTCGAAGGAATTGTTATGGAATTGCTTTCGGCATTTTGATCTAATCCCTTAATGATATTAAAAACAAAATCATGAAATTGAGTGGTTCTAAGAATGGTAAAAGGGATACCGCTTTTTGCAATGGCATTTTCTACTTCTAATTTTGCTTGATAATAAGGATAATCGCTTTTGTGAATTCCAACTATAGAAATATAAATAAAGTGTTTTATTGTATTTTTATCTACTGCATCAAGCAAATTCTTAGTGCCATTTATATCTGCCTGCTGAGAATTCTTCGGATTGCTTGCACAATGAATAATGACCTCTACTCCTTTTGCAGCTTCTTTTAATCCAAGATTTTGAGCCAAATCTCCAGTAAAAAACTCCACATCATTTCGAACTTCACAATTTGCTTGAGTTGTTAATACTGCTGTTTGGAAACCTTTTTCTATTAATGCACTAACAACATATTTTCCTAAATGTCCGTTTCCACCCGTAACTAATATCTTATTCATCTGCTTAGTATTTGAAGATACTATATTAGAAAAAAAACTTTTATTTCTCAAAAATGTTTCGGTATCGTTATTTTGGTTTTGAAGAAGAACAAATCTGCCATTAGTAACCGGTCTACCCAAAATATAAAAAGTGGTACAATTTGATGATACAGCAAAATGATACTTTTGACTAAAAATCATTAAAGCATATCAAAATAAAATGAACACGCAAATAAGACACGACTGGAAGAAAGAAGAAATTCAAGCTATCTACGATCAGCCTTTGTTAGAATTGGTTTATCAGGCTGCTACTGTACATCGAGAGTTTCATAAACCTTCAGAAATACAGGTTAGCACATTACTTTCTATAAAAACAGGCGGTTGTCCAGAAGACTGTTCTTACTGCGGACAAGCAGCGCGTTATCATACCGATATTAAAGTGCAGGCGCTTCTTCCGACAGAAAAAGTATTAGAACATGCGCAAAAAGCAAAAGATGGCGGTTCTTCTCGTTTTTGTATGGCTGCCGCTTGGCGCGAAGTTCGAGATAATAAAGATTTTGATCGCGTTATCGAAATGGTAAAAGGTGTAAACGATCTTGGACTGGAAGTTTGCTGCACGCTCGGAATGCTTACCGAAGAACAGGCTATTCGTCTTCAAGAAGCGGGTCTGTATGCGTATAACCATAATTTGGATACATCTGAAAGTTATTACGATGAAATAATAAGCACGCGTAAATTTGATCAGCGTTTGGATACGATTAACAACGTGAGAAAAGCAGGAATCACGGTTTGCTCAGGCGGAATTATTGGTCTTGGAGAATCTAATGCCGACAGAGTTTCTATGCTATTAACGTTAGCTACCATGCCTGTTCATCCAGAATCTGTTCCTGTAAATGCTTTGGCGAGAGTAAAAGGAACGCCTTTAGAAAACAACCCAAAAGTGCCTCTTTGGGATATGGTCAGAATGATAGCTACAGCGCGTATTGTTATGCCAGCGTCTATTGTTCGTTTAAGTGCAGGACGCATCGAAATGACCGAAGAAGAGCAAGCTTGGTGTTTTATGGCGGGCGCCAATTCTATTTTTACGGGAGAACGCGAAACGTTATTGGTAACGCCAAATCCTGGATTGTCTGAAGATATGCAAATGTTTCAGAATCTTGGGCTTAAACCTTTGGTTAAAGAAAGTAAAAGTAGTTGTTCTGTAATTCAAAACGAGTTTTAATCACCCTTTTATAGCCCGTAAAACTGCACAATCTCGAAAATTTTCAGGATAGTGCAGTTTTTTTTAGTTCAAGAACCAGAAAATAAAAGTGCTTGTACTGTGATTTAAAAGCAGATATAATATCTGACAAAAAAATATTTTATAGGATATTTTTCTATCTTTGAAATTCATCAAAATGGCTTTATCTTTGAGCCAATAGAAAAATAAAACGCAATATGGAACAGAAAATTCATCAGGGAAGAAACATAAAACGCTTCAGAGAAATGCTTAACATTAAGCAAGAAGCATTGGCTTATGATCTTGGAGAAGACTGGAGCCAAAAGAAAATTTCTATATTGGAACAAAAAGATACAATTGAAGAAAGCCTGCTTAAGCAAATCTCAGCTATATTAAAAATTCCTGTTGAAGCTTTTCAGAATTTTGATGAAGAACAGGCTGTGAATATTATTTCTAATACTTTCAATATTGAAAAAGATGCTTACATCGGGAATGCTAAACCTGTATTCAACATCAATCCATTAGAAGAATTAAAAAAACTACACGAAGAGAAAATCGCTTTATATGAGCGTATGCTGAAAGAAAAAGATGAAATGATGGCTAGGCTTGAGAAATTAATTAGCAAATAAGATTTATACAAAATATTGGTTCGATATATAAGAGAGACTTTTTTAAGTATCTTTTTTTATGTTTTTTATTTTTAAAAAGTGATTTAGCAAGAATATAATTTCTAAGGCAAAAAAAATGCGCAAAGTCAGTCCCGAAAGCTTTCGGGATTGCGCAGCTTTTCACATGGAACTCTTTGGAGAGCGGGGCACTTTAATTTCCAGAAGCTATACTGAAATTATCCACATCGCCGATGAAAAGGAAGATTTACACTTAAATACTTTTATAACTTCATCAAATAATAAAAATGAGGTCGAGAATTATATTTTAGATTATATTTCATCTCATAACATAAATGATATTATTACTATACTCAGCACACTTAAGTAGTATTTATAAACTATATTTCGGACAAATTAGGAATGAATTAATCAATCTAAAATGCTAATACTTGCTAATTTTTGATTTTAATTAATAAAACTAAAAATCAAGGAATTTATAATAAATTTGACTCAAAGAATACAAACAGATTTTTTTTCAATTCATAAAACATTTTGAGACATTATTATTCGAAAATTAACTAAGATCACATGCAACAATTAACTGACTTGCCGGACAGATTTAACCATGTTTGTTTTACACTATCAAGAGAAGACATTCTTGCAATGAATCAGTCAGCAAACACGGGAGATATTAATAATGTTATTTCTAGGATAAGCAAGCATTGCTTTGGAGTTCGGTCATTTGATGACGAACCAAATAAAGTTGAAATGTTTTACATCAATCATGACTATGAACTAAAGGGCGACATTCTCTGTTTAGATTTAGATGATGCTGATTATTTTGAATTTCTTTTACGTTTTTGTAACCTTCTAGCCAAAGATTATAATGACTTGGATGCTATAAATGCTTTCAACATCTTTCAGAATTATGTACGCTCATTTTTAGAGAAAAAAGGTTTTTTCACTACAACTTCATTTGAACTGAAAAACTATCAAGGAAAAGATGCTGTTTTAGTAAGCACCTCACCTGTAAAAAATATTGAAATGATTAATCGAGTAGAACTGTATAGAGATTTTTTTAATAATAACTATCGGATAACTACAACAAGTGGCAAAGAATATGTTTATTTAATGGTAAATGATGATACTGCTTTAATTAAAATAGGAACAAGTAAAAAACCAGTCTATCGAGAAAAAACACTTCATTCTCAAGAACCTGCGATTCATTTGATAGCCGTATGGGAATGCAGTAAGGAAGTCGAAAAAGAATTGCACAAAAAATACAGTGATAAACGAATTCGTGGAGAATGGTTTAGATTACATCTCGAAGATTTAATAGATATTGACGAGTTTATGAAGATTCGATTAAATAATCATGTCTAAAGGTAGTTCCTATAAACCATACTTTATCTTGAATCTGCGAATATCATTTATTGAAAATTTCTTTTTTCATTATTCTTCCCTCTGCTACGCAAAGTGTTTCTGCTAGTGCTGCGCAATCCCGAAAGCTTTTGAGATTGCATAGCTTTTCAGTTATCCTTAATTTTACAAGGCAATAAAAAAAAACAGAAAAAAGTAATGCTAAAACAAGCCCTCCAACCATTAATAGACAATTCCACAATTATCCTAATTATGGGTACTATGGCAGGTGAGCAATCTATTGCAAAGCAAGAATACTATGCCAACAGGGGCAATCTTTTCTGGAAGATTATGTTTGCTGTTTTTGAAGAAGAATTCAGTACTTCTTATGAAGATAGAAAAGCATTTCTAGCAAAATACCATATTGGTCTTTGGAATGTTCTTAAAAGCTGCAAAAGAGAAGGAAGTAGCGACGCTAAAATAACAGAAGAAACTATTAATGATTTTGAAAGTCTACACAAACAGTTTCCGAATATCAAGTATGTCTTTTTTGAAAGCAAAGCCGCAGCAAAATATTTTCACAAACATACTGTACCGCAAGAAGGAATTACTTATACAATCCTACCCTCTACTAGCGGACTAAATGCAGGTTTAACCAAAGCTGAAAAAATGGAACAGTGGAAAGCCGTATCGAAAATAGGGCTTTCAAAAAATGAAGATTAATAGCGCCAACAATTACCTATTACGCATAATGTAGAAAAGAATTTCTTCTTCTAATTCCCTTGACAAATTTTCATACTTCATCTTACGACGATAGTTTTTCTCGCTTCTATCTTTGTAAAGTTCAGTTTTAGCAGTACTTACACAGTAAGCATCACATATTACCTTAAATTTTTGATCGAGTATATACAATTCTTTCATTGAATCAAAATACGCTGCAAACTTAACATTGTACAATTCGTCGGGAATGGCGGCCATAGGTTTTGTATTTAAATTAATACTGTATTCTACCTTAAAAGTTCATATTGCAATACTCAATTTTAAGCATTGTCTGTTTTCAATCAATCCTTTATTCTATACCATAAAATAGTTTGCATTGAAAGAATACTTAAAATTAAAATGAAAAATGTTAATCTTTCTTTTTGAACCTTTGGAAATGGTTTCAGATTATAATCTGAAACCAGAAATAGTAAAATGAACCTTGAACCGTTAAAATGAAACAATGAAAAATTAGGTATTTTTCACATCATAGATATAAATCTGCACCTCATCATCACTGGCTAAAATCCTGCGGTCAGCGGCGCATTGCTGTCCGATATCTGACTTAAAAGATTCCATCATCGTTTCTAAAGAATCGAAATATAAATTGGCTACCAGATATACATCCGAATGTCCCGTTGTTGACCGAACTGAACCATTGCTTACTTCATATTTTATTAATCCTGGAAGTTTTTTGGCTAATGGAATATGCACTTCATAATAATGTTTTTCGAAAGAACTGATGTCTTTTGGCGTTTTGTAAATTACAGTCATTTTTGCCATGATATGGATTTGTTTAGAATGTTAGACAATTGCATAAAGTAAATTTAAGGGCAAATCTTGAACTGTTTAATATGAAAAATAGACATTCTTAATGGTGTATTTGGACAGCAACTTTTAATACCTTTATATAAAAAAAGAAAATGAGACAACTTACTATAATAGTTCCTGAAGGAGATAATAATCTTTCTAGCATATCGGGCGCTTATGAAATCTTTACAAAAGCAAATGGTTTTTATAGAGCAAATGGCAAAAAGAACTGTTTCATATTCAGCTTGCTGGAATTTCTGAAAAAGTAGAATTCAACCAAGGAATCTTTACTGTAAAACCTCATCTTCATATTTCTCAGGTCAATAAAACCGATCTTATCATTATTCCTTCATTAAACCATAATTATAATCTTGCCCTTGAACATAATGACGAATTGGTGCAATGGCTTCAAAAACAATATACAAAAGGTGCCGAAATTGCCACTATTTGTACAGGCGCGTTTATGCTTGCCGCATCTGGACTTCTGGATGGAAAAAGCTGTTCAACACACTGGTCTGTCAAGGAAAATTTCAGCAAAATGTTTCCAAAAATAAACCTGCAAATTGACGAATTAATTACAGATGAAAATGGAATTTATACCAATGGCGGTGCCTATTCTTTTCTAAATCTAATGATTTACTTAATCGAAAAATATTACGGCAGGGCTACAGCAGTTTATTGTGCAAAGGTGTTTCAGATTGAAATGAACCGAAGTACACAATCTCAATTTATTATTTTTTCTGGTCAGAAGAAACATGAAGATGAGATGGTGCTTCTTGCGCAATCTTATATAGAGCAAAATTTGGGAGAAAAATTATCTATGAGCGATATTTCTAATAAATTTAATGTGAGCAGAAGGAATTTTGATCGAAGATTTATTAAGGCAACTGGAAATACTCCAAGCGAATACCTTCAAAGAGTAAAAATTGAAGCGGCAAAAAAAGCTTTTGAAACAGACCGCAAAACGGTAAATGAAGTTATGTACGAAGTTGGCTATTCTGATGTAAAAGCCTTTCGAGACGCATTTAAAAAAATTACCGGACTTCCGCCCATGGAATACAAAAAGAAATACCACAAAGGCGCTGCCTAATTTTCTATCATAAACTTCTCTTTCTAAATCAATTAGTCCAAAATATAATCTGGTCTTCTTGAAAGTCTTTCTATTTGATTAAAAAAATGTTAATTAACACAGAAAATGCAAAAACACGTAATACTACTCATAGTAATATTCCTATAGATTAAATAAATTTACACTCCTTTTTACAAGCCGCTATTTAATCCAAATATTTTAATTGAATTTAAATCAAGTTATAAAACCATTTTAATGTTTAGTAGAGAAATGACTTTTTGTATTAAAAACTATTAGTTAAACTCTATTGGATATTAAATCGGCTTTATGGCAAGAAAATATTATTATTTATTTTTCATTTCGTATGTCGTATTAAAAATTAATATTACATAAGAAGCAACAAACACCCCAAAGATGCTCGAAAAAAAATCTATAGTAATTGGATGTGACGATATCACTATATTGACTGTGATATTGAATGCAATATCTATAGTCTCTGATTATGCTTTTTCTACGGTCACAGTTTCGAGAGGAGTTGATTTAAAGAATACGATAAACTCTTTAAATCCTGATTTGGTAATTTTGGGTTTTAAACAAAACAAACTTGTTTTAAATGACACCAATTTCAGTTCTGACAAAAGGGATCTTCCAATTTTATATCTGACTCAAAATTATGAATGCGAATCCTTATGCTGGTCTAAACAAAGTATCGTTTTCACTTATCCGTTTAATCAGATTCAGAATACTGATTTTCTAATTTATAGAATACGCTCTATTTTTCTTTTAAAAAAAACAGAATCACGAAACACACATGCCGCATCGTTTGCAGAAGCAGCAATTCAGAAAAACGATTCCGACAAATTAAGCCATTATGTAATGGAACTTGATCAAAAGGTTGAAGTTCTCTTAAAGATAAAAGAACGCATTTCTTACCTCTACCCCAATGTTGACGATGCGACGAGAATTGAATTAATGTCTATTGTAAATTCTATCAAAACCGTTGCAAACGACAATAAACTTTGGGATGATTTTAAAATCTATTTTGAACAGTCAAATCCTAATTTTCTTCTTGCTCTTGCCAAAAAACATCCTTCTTTAAGTTCTAGGGATTTAAAATATTGCTGCTATATTAAAATGAATATGAGCAACAATGATATTACCAATCTGCTTGGCATAAATCAAGATAGCGTTCGCACTCATAAATATCGTCTTAAAAAGAAATTAACGCTTAAAAAAGAAGATGATATCATTTCATACCTAAGAACAGTTTCTTAAAATTCTTCCTTCATTTTTTCTAATATTTGTATGCTTTTCTTATACCTCAGCATTACAAAAATAGCTTCGCGCTTTCAATTTTTATTTTTTTCATTTCTTTAAATCTATACTTATTCTCAAAATATTTCTGTACGTGCAGAACGGAATTTTATGGCTTTAAACTGCAATCTGCAACAAAGTATAGACAAAAAAAACTTTGTCTACATTTTGTCTACAAAAAATAGATAATCGCTTATGGTTTTGTCTACAAAAAGTACATTGCCAATTTTCCCTACAAATCTAATTCTCAGCTACTTTTACAAGAACCAATAGCTAACTTAATAGTTACGGCACTTCATTAATTCTTAGAGTTAAATGCGATGATCAACCAGGCACTTCAATTTACGAATAAATTACTGGGACAGTTTTTAAAAAACAGTTTTGGTTTGACCGAAGACAAAACCGTCTTAAATTATCTCATTGAACCAAGCGGGACTTTGCCAAAAGCAAATCAGAACAAAGTGGTTTTATCTCTTATCAATATTGAAAAAGAAACCAATCAGCCTTTTTATATCAGAAATCAGAAGTTAGAAAGCGGCAACTATTCCAATTTCAATCCAACAGAAAGATATAATATAGACTTGCTAATCAGCAGTAATTTTGAAGATTATACCGAATCTTTAAAATTTCTAGACGCCATAATTGTCTTCTTTCAGATTAATAATTATATCGATGCTTCGTCCTCCTCTTCTATTCCAGACGGTTTAAGCAGGTTAGAATTTGAATACGAGAAGATCTCTTACCATCAGATGCACAGTTTATGGACAGCGATGGCAGCGAAATATCAGCCTTCGATTATTTATAAAATGAAACTGATAAAAGTTCAGGCGCACGAAATTATGGAAATCATACCGTCTGTAAAAAATACCAGTAATAAAATCGTCAAATGATACAGAGCAATTACATACAAATCTTTAGCATTGCTGCTTATCATACTTTTTTTGATAACGGAAAATGCAATTGTCTCCACTTTATTCCCAATCATAAGACTGACAAAACATTAAAAAAATTCGGATTCAAAATGAATGTTGCCTCCAACGGATTTGATTTGTATTCTAACACAAAATCTTCATTATCAGACTTATTAAATTATATTTCTACGACAACGCAGCAAAATTATTTTGAGTTTGATATCAAATGCAGCAATCCAAACTTTATTCTCTTTACCACATTGCCAATCAATTGGATTGGAGCTATTACGTATTCCAGTCAGGATCCTAAAAACTTAAACAATAATGGTAAAATAATTTTAAACCAAACATTAGAAAACAAACCAGTTTCTTCTCATTTTGGACATTTAAAAATTTATTTCGAAGATATACTAACAGCCCATTCTCCTCTTTTTGAAATAAACTTTATCGCAAGGGCAACACAATGGCAATATTATTTTATCAATAAAAATGCTGTACAGCTTAATAATCCTTCGATTACAGAAAAGGAAAACATACAATTTGACGGACCGCAAAATGTAACAATCCAAACCGGAGAATCCGCATTATTGTTTACTTCCAATAAAACCTATATCACACTTAGCGAAAAGCCAAAATATAAATTTGATTTGGTAAACAGTTCATCATCTGCAAATCAAAACAATATAAAGCCCAAAGTCATTATAAAAGGACTTCCGTGTCCAGATGTCTCCCGAGTCGGAATTATCGAGAATAGCGACCAAAATCAAGTCGCATCACCAATGTATATCTATCTATAAAAAACTATTAAAAATGAACATTAAAAACTAAAATCAATGAATTTATCTACCATTCAAACTCCTGGTGTTTACATTCAAGAATTAAATGCTTTTCCCAATTCTGTTGTTGGAGTTGCTACGGCTATACCAGCATTTATAGGGTACACACCACAGGCCGCATACGAAGGAAAATCGTATACGAATGTGCCAGTAAAAATCACATCTTTTGCTGATTTTCAGGCTTTTTTCTGTTTGCCGGATCCACCTGCGCCAGCAAGTCCGTCAAAACAATACAGCCCTGAATACTATCTGGTAGCAGAAAAGAGTCAGCCCTTAAAGGGAGACTACATGCTGATTGCAGGAACATATTATTCAATTGTTCCAGATCCTAACACGGTTTATTATTTATACAATAGCGTAAGACTATTTTATGAAAATGGCGGTGGAGATGCTTATATTGTTTCTGTTGGTTCTTATGGCCCTCCGTCACAAAAAGCAGGAACTCCAGGCATTCCGGTTGTAAATCCAAATGTACAGCTGAATGATTTGACAAAAGGTCTTTCTTTATTGCTGAATGAACAAGAGCCAACCATGTACATTTGCCCAGAAGCTACTTTGTTAAGCGTAGAAAACAACGGAACTCTAATGCAATCTATGCTGCTTCAGGCTACACAAATGCAGACTTCAATGTGTTTGTTTGACATTATTGGCGGTGATGCTCCTGATCCTATTTTGTATACTGAAGATATTACCAATTTCAGAATGAATACAGGTTCTGTTGGGTTAAACTATGGAATGGCTTATTATCCTTTCATAGGAACTACGATAATGCAGACTTCTGATATTGATTATACAAATTTATTTGGCGGAGATTTGAAACAGCTTGAAGCAGTTCTTAATCCACCAAGCGCTCCTAACCCAGCCGCTGCATCGATTATTGCCAATATCCAAAGTCCGTCAAGCACTTTGACTGTGACACAAAATCACAATGCATTGCTTATTGCCAGCCAGACTTACTCTCTCATGATTAAGCATATTTTGGCCGATGCCAATATTCTTCCTCCAAGTGGAGCTATGGCAGGAGTTATTACTACTGTAGATAATGCTGTTGGTCCGTGGGAAGCTCCTGCAAATACTTCTTTTGTTGGTGTATCATCATTGCCAATTTCTCTTTCTGAAAGCCAGCAAGCCAATTTAAACGTTGATGCTGTTTCTGGTAAATCAATTAATGCGATTAGAACATTTAACGGTCTAGGCATTTTAATCTGGGGATCCAGAACATTAGACGGAAACAGTCAGGATTGGAGATATATCCCTGTGAGAAGAACTATGATTTTCTTAGAGCAATCTTGTAAACTCGCAGCTCAGGCTTACGTGTTTCAGCCTAATGATAAAAACACTTGGGAAGCTGTAATTTCTATGATCAGCAGTTTTCTTAGTTCTATTTGGAAACAAGGAGGTTTACAGGGAGCGAGCGCTTCTGAAGCCTTTTCTGTAGCCTGCGGATTAGGTTCGACAATGACTGCAGATGATATACTAAATGGTTTCATGAATGTAACTGTAAAAGTTGCTGTTGTTCATCCTGCCGAATTTATCGTTCTGACATTTCAACAGCAAATGGCAACTTCTAGTTAATCAAATAATACTCTTAATTAAGCAAATTTTTAATTTAAAATAAAATAATATGGCAACAGATGACGGAAGCGTACAAGGCGCAACATGGCCCATGCCAAAGTTTAGATTCGAAGTAGATCTTGGAACAGAATTGACAAAAGTAGCTTTTCAGGAAGTTACAGGAATGGATGTCGAAAATCAAATTATAGAATATCGCAAAAGTAACAGTCCTCTTTTTTCTGTAGAAAAAATGCCTGGCATTACCAAATATGGAAACGTAACCATGAAACGCGGAATTTTTGTAAACGATAATACTTTTTGGGATTGGCATCAGCAAGTCGTAATGAACACCATTAAAAGAAGAACCGTTCTAATAAAATTGTTAGACGAAAAAGGCGGTGTCACCATGCAATGGACTTTAAACAATGCCTGGCCAACCAAAATCACCAGCACCGATTTGAAATCTGACGGTAACGAGGTTGCAGTAGACACTATAGAAATTGCACACGAACAACTGATCATTAAAAATGGCGGTAAGTAATGATTATCCTGTAAGCTTTTATTTTACACTCTCTTTTGCGGGTGTAGATGCGGCTTTCAAAGAGGTATCTGGAATTTCTAAAGAACTAAGCGTAGAAGAAATTGTTTGCGGAGGCGAAAATAGATTTAAATATCGCCTCCCAACCATTTCTAGCAGTCAGAACTTAGTGCTTAAAAGAGCCATGGTACCTGCAGGATCTCAGTTGGTCAATTGGTGCGCCAACTGCATCGATCAAGGATTATCAAACCCAATACAGCCCAAAAATGTAATCTTAAAATTGCTCAATGCCTCTGGTGTAGTATGCATGCAATGGACTTTTAACAATGCTTATCCGGTAAAATATTCTGTTTCTGACTTAAACTCTCAGGAAAGCAATATTGCGATAGAATCTATTGAACTGGCTTACACCTATTTTGACATTTCTAAGGATACCAACTTTAATAAACTTTTTACTTAGACCCATATGCCAATCGAAATAAGAGAACTTATTATCAAAACAGAAATCGTAACAACAAATGCGAAGAATTTGGCTCTGACCAAAGAAAGAGAATTTTCCATTTTGAGAAAACAGCTACTGGAAGAATGTAAAAGATTAATTGCAGAGAAAAATCAGGAGAATAGCTATAAACGTTAAGCAACTCCCGATAGCAATCGGGATAAAGGACTAAAAGGATTAAAAACAATAAATCTGCAAAATCTGCTTAAATCCATTTTAAAATCTGCGTGAAATAATTTTAACCACAATCAAAAGGATTAAAAAAAATCTGCGAAATCTGCGAGAGAAAATATTTAACAGGCTTTAAAAAATTTAAACTTAAAATAACAAACCAATGGCAAGTTTAGAATTAATGAAAATTACGGGATACACAGACGAAGAATTTCAAAACAAATTCTCTGGAAGTCCGTATGCCTTTATGATTAATCCTGACAATATCAAAATACAGAAAAGCATCGAATACAACGAGCAGCAAGCACCCGCAACAAGTTCGGCTTCGCAAAAGTACAAAAGCACTCCAAGCGATAAACTGAGCTTTGAAATGGTAATAGACTGTACCGGAATTATAGATGCCAAACGTACCGATATGGCCAAAGAAATAACTGCTTTAGAAACGATTATTTACACTTACAACGGAAAAATACACCGTCCGAATTTTGTAAAAGTACAATGGGGACAGAATATCACATTCAACGGAGTACTCGATTCTATTGACATCTCTTACACTCTGTTTAAACCAGACGGAAGTCCGCTTAGAGCTAAGATATCGCTGTCATTTAGCCGTTACATTTCTCCAAAAACAGTAACTAGAACAGATGCTCCAGAATCTCCAGATCTTACCCACATTGTAAGTGTTTCCGAAGGAATGTCATTGCCACAGCTGTGCCAGAAAGTATGGAACGATGATTCGTATTACATACAGGTCGCAGAGTATAATAAACTTAACAAATTCAGAAACCTAAATGGTATCGACAAATTAATTTTTCCACCTATAAACCCTTCTAATTAATGAGTGCCTCAACCGAAATAAAAAGTGGCGGAATCGCAACATTTGTTGTGAAAGTCAACGGTTCACCAATAGCCGATGAACTAAGTGTGCTTTCTGTACATATAGAAAAAAAAGTAAACCGAATTGCTTCTGCAAAAGTTACCATTCTAGACGGAGAACCCAATACTGGTAAATTTGATGCTAGTTCTTCCGCAACTTTTGTTCCAGGAGCATCAATCAGCATTGAAGCTGGATATGATAATACCAACGCAGTTATTTTCTCTGGTGTAATTATGAGCCAGACCATTCGCGTTGATAATCTTGTCGGATCGGCTCTAGAAGTTGAATGCCGTGACAACGCCATAAAAATGATTGTGGGCCGAAAAAGCCTTACTTATTCAAAACAAAAAGACAGTGATATTATGACGTCTCTTATAGGAAACTATTCGGGATTAAGCGCAGATGTTACTGCTACAAGCACAACTTGGCCAGAACAAGTACAATTTTATGTTACCGATTGGGATTATCTTTTGGCTCTTGCCGAAGCAAATGGACTAATCGTAACCACTTTAAACGGAAAAATTTCTGTATTTCCTCCTGATAAAACTACTACATCGGTACTTACCGTAACGTATGGCGATACTTTGCTTGAATTTAATGCCAAACTAAATGCCGTTACGCAGTTAGGAAATGTGGCCGCCAATAGCTGGGATTTTAAAACCCAAGCCGTTGTAACGGGTAATGCAACACCAGATGTTAGCGGATCAGGAAATTTAACTACAAAAAAACTTTCTGAAGTTGTCGGACTCTCGACCTATCAACTGCAGACTTCTGCCCCACTAGAAAACGCAGATTTAACCAATTGGTCAAAAGCACAGATTATTAAAAGTGAATATTCTAAAATAATGGGAGAAGCCAAATTTCAAGGCACAAATTTAGTTGATCCCGGAAAATATATGACCTTCGCCGGTCTTGGAGATCGCTTTAATGGCGATTACTTAATTGCAGGAGTTGTACACGATTTGTCGCAAGGAAACTGGGTTTCTGAAGTTTCGCTTGGACTTTCTCCTTTTTGGTTTACTGAAGAGCCAGATGTTATGGCACCACCCGCTTCTGGTCTCGTTCCTGGGGCAAAAGGTCTCTTTAATGCAACCGTAAAACAAATGTATGAAGATCCTGATTCTCAATATAGAGTTTTAGTCGATGTTCCGTTATTGGATCCAAAAGGGCAAGGAATCTGGGCAAGGCTTACCAATTTTTATTCGACAAGTGGAGCTGGTGCTTTCTTTATGCCCGAAATTGGAGACGAAGTCATTTTAGGTTTTATAAATGAAGATCCGCGTTATCCTATAATTCTCGGAAGCGTCTACAGCAGTACAAGCATAAAACCTTTTACAGGTTTAGATCCAAATCAGAAAAACTCAATAAAAGCTATTGTTTCCAAATCAGGAATATCGGTGCAGTTTGATGATGAAAACAAAGTATGGACTGTTGCCACACCGAATAAAAACACCATCATCATTAGTGATAAAGACAAAAAAATCACCATTCAGGACGAAAACAATAACAGTATCGTAATGTCTAACAGTGGAATTGATTTATCAAGCCAAAAAAACATCAACATTTCGGCAAATCAAAATGTTACCATCAAAGGAAATCAAGGTGTCAACATACAGTCAAGTGGCGGAGATGTTGCTATAAAAGGCCTTAACATCAAAGAAAACGCAGATATGCAATACAGCGCTCAAGGCGGACAAATGGCACAAGTCTCAGGCGGAATGCAATTGACCTTGAAAGGCGCGATGGTCATGATTAACTAATTATGAGTTATGAATTATGAGTTATTAGTTATTAGTTATGAATTGCGAATGATTACAATTTAAGCTTTATCAAAGTTTAAAACTTTGGCAAAGCTACACAGCATCGATTAAACAAATAAACAACTAACCAATTAAACAAAAAAACTATGCCACCAGCAGCAAGACTTACAGACTTTCATCAATGTCCTATGGTTACTCCGGGAGTGCCACCAGTTCCGCATGTAGGCGGACCAATAGTAGGACCATGTGCGCCAACTGTTTTAATCGGTGGATTACCAGCAGCTAAAGTTGGCGATACGCTGGTTTGTGTAGGGCCACCAGATTCTATTATAAAAGGATCTGCGACAGTTATGATTTGCGGTATGCCAGCCGCAAGAATGGGAGATACAACAGCCCACGGAGGCTCAATTATGCTAGGAGCATTTAATGTGATGATCGGTGGATAATTTGGAACATACTGAAACTGCCTTTTTAGGTTCAGGATGGGCATTTCCTGTGTCATTCTCTGCAGATAACTATCAGCTGAATTTGTCTGCTAATGAAACCAACATTAACGAATCTATTCATGTTATTCTAAATACCCGAAAAGGCGAACGCACTCTTGAGTCCGAATTTGGCTCAGGAATACAGCAATTTATGTTTAGAAAAATTGACAGCACGCTTAAAGGCGAAATTATTGAAGCTATCAAGTTTTCCCTACTGCGTTACGAGCCAAGAATATTGGTGCAGGATGTAAAAGTTGCATCGACTGATGTTGCAAACGGAAAAATAGAAATACTGATTAGCTACATCTATTCCAAAACCAATACAAGACACAACTATGTGTTCCCATTTTATGTAAAAGAAGGAACAAACTTAGACAAGAAAAAATGATTTTAATTGATCAAAATACCGCTATAAATTCTCTCAACGAAGCACTCGTTCCGAATCCGCGTTTAATAGACGGAAGAACCGAGCAAGACTGGCTGTACTTTTTGACAGAATTCAGCAAATTGATCAATTTCTATAATGACAGCAATACCATTCATGGCAATTGGAGTCCATTTTTGCTAAAAGATCCTGTCTTTCTGATGGCTTCAATTTCAAAAACAAATTACAAAAAACTACATTCAGATTATAAAAATAGCTGTACTGAAATTCAAAGATTAGTTCAAAACGAAAACGGCGGAATTCCGCATTCAAATGCTTTAAACAATCTTTTTGACCGCATTACGGCCATTTATAAAATTATAGAACGCTGGACGCATTATATGCTGAGAAATAGCGAAATCTACGATCTTAAAACTTATATTTTACAAGAAGTTAGAACAAGATTAAGCATTGATTTCTGGGCAATTCAGTCTTTTAGAGAATATTTAAACAAATTAGCTATTGATGGTTTGTCTATTGCTTCAGCGCCTCTGCAAGATTTTAACTCTTTTGACAAAAGCATTTGGTATATCAATAAAGACAAAACTCCTTTTTGGCAGGTTTTCGGATTTGAAACAGAACATTCCGTTTTACAGGAAACAAGTTCAATAACGGCATTTAGTCTAGATATTCTAACAAAAATTGGAGATAAGCTATTTCAGTTTTTAGAAACCATAATTCATCATGCAGGAAAAGAATTCAAGAAATTAAATCTTAAAAAAGGACATTTTCCAGATACTGTTCTTTTGCGCTCTTTTGTAAAAGTTTTAAAAGTGCAGCAAGATCGCATGAATGGTCTTTCTGAAAAACATCTTGATTTTTATTATAGAGATATTCTAAAACAGACTAAACTCCCTGCAGTTGCCGATCACACCTTTTTGTGTGCGACGCTTACAAAGCCAACAGCTGTATTTACTTTGCCAGCCGGAACCTTGTTTAATGCTGGAGTCGATGCGCAAAAGAATCCTATTCTGTTTGCTTCTCAAAAAAATGTAAACCTAAATCCTGCTGCAATTGCAAGCGTGCATAAGCTTTCTTATCAAGATAAAAACAATGCTTTTTATAATTTACAAACTGTTGATAAGCCAACAGAAATTCAATTAGACGCAGAAAATAAAGCAATCAGTTGGGAAACTTTCGGTTCAGATGACCTTTCTCTAAATCCTTCTTTAATCGGAATTGGATTTGCTTCACCAATGTTATTATTGCGCGAAGGAGAAAGAACAGTAAACCTGACTTTGGAATTTGATTCTTCCATAGATATAAAAATCCTGCAAGAAGCCAGTTATTTTTTGAGCACGCAAAAAGAATGGCTAAAATTAGATTTGGCTTCTACAGATTTTACAGCAGACGCTAAAAAACAAAATACTGTTTTTACCATAAAAATAAATCTTGACCCAACTGTGGCTGCGATCGAACCTTTTTTAATTAATCCTGACGGACTAAAAAGCGACTGGCCAATGATGAAGATTTTGTTTCAGGATGTTCCAAATCCGCAAGAGCCTCCTAAAATTACATCGATAACTATTGCTTTAAAAGTTACGGGTGTTAAAACCTTTCAATTGTATAATGATTTTGGGGAATTAAATACTAAGAACCCCTTCACTCCTTTTGGACCAATTCCGTTAGTGAATGCCAATTTTATTATCGGAAACAATGAAATCTTAAGCAAACCTCTAGACAGTTTTATTGTAGAAATAGATTGGGATAAAAGACCAGCCAATTTTGAAGCGTATTACAAACAATACAATGATTATCTAAAACCACCGAGTAAAGCTGATAAATCAGCGCTTTTAAAAAAAATTAAAATGTTCCATCCCAAAAATCATCCTCTTCTAATTCTACCCGAATTTAGAAATGCTAGCTTTATGGCATGCTTTGATGTGATGCAAGACAAATCATGGGAAGGTCTTAAGATGACAAAAATAGAAAGCAGCGATGTTGATAAGGTTTTTATTCCAACTGACGAAGTTCCACAGCCTGTTTATTTGTTTGATCTTGTACCTGAAGATGCCAAAAATAATATGTTAAGTTCATCTAGCAGTTATTACGTATATTCTAAATCACCTTCAAATTTAAATGCTACAGAAACTGATATTAAAGCATGGAAACCCGATCCAAACATCCAAAAAGAAGCTTTAAAGTTTACAAAAGAAAGTTCATCGGGATTTATAAAAATGACTTTGTCCAGTCCGGAATACGGTTTTGGCTCAGAATTGTATGCAAATGTTGTAGCTAGCATAGCTTTGCAAAACGGCAATAAACTTGCAATGGCAAAAGACAAGGAAGTAAAAGATTTTATTGCTGCCGCCAATGTACCGTTTGCTCCAAAAATACAATCCTTTTCAGCTATTTATAATGCTAGCGTAACCTACAAACTTGATGGTACGGTTGGCGATTATCCGCTGCAGTATTTTATTTATGCTCCTTTTACAAACTATACCGTATTTGATAGTGAAACAGCTGACCAAACCAAAACCAATACATTTAATACCCAAATCATTGGAAGTTCTGAAAGCGATGCCGCAAAAGGTTTTCCGCTTTATCCTTCTTTCAACTATAATGGAGCACTTTTTATTGAACTGGATAATCTCATTTGCGACAGCACTTTGAATCTCTATTTTGAATTGGCCAGAAATTCAACTGCACTTACCAATCAGAATGGTATTATGTATTATTATTTAAGCGATTCAGGGTGGAAAAACATTCACCCATTATCTGATCAGACAAGTCAGTTTAGATGCTCTGGAATTATAGAAATTCCTATTCCGGCAGATTGCAATAATAACAGCACGATAATGCCTGGAACCAAAAACTGGATTTCTATTGCGGCTACTGGCAATCTTGCTTCGTTTTCTAAAACCACTTTTATGCAAACCAACAGTTTTAGTGTACAACGAACAGGAACTTCATTTCTGACCGATACACAAAGTCCGCAGATAGAGGCTAATGCAATCACAAAACCGGAAACCAAGATTCCAGAAATAGGCACAATCATTCAGCCATTCGCTTCTTTTGGAGGAAAAGCCGCGGAAGACAAAACCGATAGAAACAAAAGAGTAAGCAATAGCATTAAAACCAAAAACAGAGCCAGTACACTAACCGATTATTATACGCTGATTGCCGAAAAATTTGATACCGTATACTATTCAAAAGTAGTTACTAAAAAAAGCGACAACAGCACTAATGTTTATTTAGTCAAAAAAATAGCATCAGATAACGATTCAAACGCTTTTATTCCTTTGGTAACCAATTCAATTGAGATTCAGGTAAAACAATATTTAAACGCCAATTCGTCGCCGTTCATAAATCTGAACGTTTCCAATTTTAACTTGGAATATGTTTGCATCAATATCTCCATTATAGTCGATCCAAACTATCAAAAAACGTTGGTAAACAAAAATGTTAATCTAGCTTTAAAGAAGTACTTATCGCCATGGATTTCCAATTGCCCCTCTGAAATCGAAATCGACAAACCGCTTGTTGATGCCAAAGTGAGCACATTCGTTCAAACTATTGAAGGCGTTCTTTCTGTTGAGAATGTTTCCTTTTCAAGCTATTACATCAATCCCGTTTCAGGAGTGCAAACCGCTTTAAAAAGCGAAAAAAAAACTTTAATGCCATACGGACAAGCAACGCTTTTAGTTTCTGTTCCCAATCATAATATTTCAAATCTGATATAATGGATACTAATAATCAAATAACAAAAACACAGCTTCCGCCACATCAGGATTTTAATTTCCTGAAAGACGAAGCTATTGATTATATCCAAAATCATATTGGTACGGAATGGACCAACTTTAATCCTAGCGATCCTGGAATGACCATTTTGGATCAGGTTTGTTATGCGCTTACAGAATTAGGTTATTGTATCGATTTTTCTATTCCCGATATTTTGACCGATTCTACAGGGAAAATGGAAATAGAAAATCAGTTCTATCTTCCTTATAAAATTTTGACTACTTCGCCGTATACAATTGATGATTACAAAAAATACATCATTGACGGGATCGAAGAAGTTTATAATGCCGAAATAGTAACTTACAATGACAATCTTCCACCATTTAGCAGAGTATATCAAGTATATCTTTATATAAATCCCGATATTACCTATAGCATTCAGCGAGATACTATTTGTAAATCGTCATTTTATTACCTTAATCAAAGCCGAAATATTGGCGAACTTTTTAATATGCCAATTGCTCTACAGCCACAAAACTGCTTGATTGGCGGAAAAATTGAAATTGAAAAAGACGCAGACGAACAAGCCATTTTATTAGAACTGCAAGACAAAATTCGCACTTATATTTTTCCGAAAATAGCTCAGGTAAATTATGATGCTCTAAAAGAAGATGGATATAATGCTGCCGAAATATATGATGGGCCTTATCTAAAAAATGGCTGGATTTTAAGCGAATCTATATTAGATAAAAAAGATACTCTCAAAACTATTGATCTAATTCCAGTAATTGAGTCTGTAGCTGGTATTATTTCAGTTTTAGGAGTCCAACTTTATCAGAACAATAATCATGTTCAAGCATTGCAATCGACTATCAGTCAGATAATAGCCATAGATATTCTGGCTTCTTATGGAGAAAAAAAACTATTGTTAATCAGCAACGGAAAAGAAGTACAAACTGATGGTTTAAGTCCGTTGCAAATTAATCTCAGTAAATATCAAGAAACAGCGATAAGTTTAAATAACAAACCTGCGATAAAATTGCCAAAAAGCAGTTTTAGAGACATTAATAGCTATTATTCTATCCAAAATACATTTCCACAGCAATATGGCATTGGCGATGATAAAATTGAAGATGATTCTGCTCCCATACAAGTCGCGCAATCACGTCAGCTAAAAGGCTATTTAACTCTATTTGATCAGGTTTTGGCCAATCAGTTTTCGCAATTGGCCAATGTTTCAAAACTATTTTCTTTTACCAATTCTGTATGCGGTTCGCCATCAGACAAAGATGCTTTTTATGCGCTAAAAGATAAGTATGAGAAAAAACATTTAGAATATCCTGTTCCGTACAAAATGTTTTCTCCAAGCTATTTTTATCAGTCACTGTACAACGTTCCTCATATCAAGCCTTTATTGAAAAACAATAATGTGTTTGAATACACTTATGGCGACGAAACTAAAAAAGAACTAAAAGAAAAAAGCTGGCTAGAATATCAGCAAGATCCTTACAATGCTTACATCTTTGGAATGATGAAAATCATGGAGGAAGAAGATGTCAATTTTGAAAGAAGAAATACAATTTTAGATCATTTGCTTGCCAGACATGGCGAATCGCCTAAAGTTATTGATGCCATAATTGCTGGTACAATTTATACGGGAAATAAGAAAAAAGATCAGATCATTTTGAAGAGTCTATATCTTCAAAACCTTGATTTATTAACGTACAACAGAATAAAAGCCTGCAATTTTCTGACGGCTTCAAAAATAACTCCGACTCATAATCACAATATTAAAAACGATCATTACGATTACATCAATGAAAACACGTCTGATTTTATTTTTAAATCAGAACATCTCAATAAAAAAGAAAAATTAAGTAAACCCGATTTCAGCAATTTTTCAGGATTTGAATTAAAACTGAATCTCCTTTTCGGATTAAAAAACATATATAACAATTTTATTACGGCTCAATTTGAAGCTTCACAACATTCTATAGAAGACCAATTGAGCGCCAATAAAACTATACAAAAAGTATATTGGTTTAAAGAAAAAAGAAAAGGCAGCATCTTTATTGAAACCTCTATTCTTTTAAATCAATTAAAATATAACATAGAAATCGTAAATCAAAGTGATAGTTTAAATTACACAATTCAGAATATTGATTTTCAATCAGTAACTAATATAAATTATATTCTAAATAGTCTGAACCAAAATGTTTTGGACACTCAATTTCAAAATGGTTACTTGGAGTTTGCTTCGGAGAAATATCTTTTGGTTTCGAACAATTCTCAAACTGTAACAACTCCAGATTATACAAAAAGCAAATTATCAGATTATGCATTTCGAATTACGGTTTCTTCTGGAAACGGAATCATTACAATCAATGATGAACTTTTTAAGAAAAATGCAATTTTAATGTTTCCTGATTTTATCCCAGAATTGCAAACTCCTGAATTCAAAAAACGTTTAAAACTGTTTCTTTCAATATGCCTTCCAACAAACATAAAATGCGAATGTCTGTTTGTAAGTCTTCAAGAACTGGAAACTCTAATACCAAATTACAGTGGCTGGCATGATAGCTTGCGTTTTAAAAATACTCAGGATTTACTCAATAAACAGGAAAATAATTTAGAAACAGCAAATCCTGAGATTTCTTCAGTGAATTTGATCAATAGTTTAACCTCAATTTTAGAAACGAAAAATGGAAGAAATAAATAGCCATATTGTATCGAGTCTAAAGTGGGACACAACTTTTGACCAGAAAAAAGAAAGCTACAGGCTTCAGGAACGTTTGAGTGCCTGGAGCAAAATCTCGTTGCCTAGAGAAGTCGCGACTATTTTTAATGAATTATGTCCGCAGGAACAAAGCTGGCGAATTGAATCTCTGGAACTTGATCTTGGCTCTTGCGATTATGGCGATCTTGAATTTGACTTAAGTCGAAAAATACGCAATTTATTAAGAGAAAAAATAGCCGAATTAATTCTGTATCAAAACAGTGAGAAGCAAAACGGAATCGCGGTTTACAATAAAGAAAAATCGATTCTGGAAAATCTGATGGTCTTTTTATTAGAAGGTTATCTGCCATGGAATTACCAGAATAAAGAAGGTTCTGTAAACCAAATTATGGCAGAATTGCTTCAGAATAATCTAGCTGAGGTTATTGCGATTATCAAGGAAACTGGAATGACGCATGAAGAAGTTAGAAAGCGAATTGCGTGGCAGTTTGACGAAAAAAATATAACCAAAATAATTGCAGCGCTTGAACCTAATAATAGCAGTTCGATAATTGAGTTTAGCTCCATTATGGTGAACATTCAGGTTAAGGAAACTATTATTCAGACGAGTACAATCAGTTTCAAAAAGAATCTTTGGTTCTTTATTCTTAACTTTTTACTGCTGGAACGCGGGACTCTATTTAATAAGCTCGCTTTCATGAAAAGCAGTATTCTTCAAATGGCAAATCATTACAATATTGCTTATGCAGAACTGATTGTTTTGATCGAAAATACGATTGTAAAACTCTCTGATAAAACTTCTCAAAACAACAATTTTATTGCTTGCCTAAAAATACTGACTCAGGAATATGAAACACAAAAAGTTGAAAATCATCTACCTGATTATAAAATTAATTATTGGAGTTTACTTGAACAATTACTTCAAAATAAAAACAATAGAAAATTTAAGGCAGACAAAGACAATTTGAACGAATTGATTGTGGCATTAAGTACTGAAAACAAAACAAAATTTAATGCCCTTATTCAGCCCATTTTTAAAGAAGAAAATCTGCTTGCTTCATTGCTTCATGATTTAAACGAAACTTCTATAAAAGTACTTTTTTCAAGATTAGACACTACTCCATCGCTTCTTCAAATGGAATCTATAACGTATTTGAATAAACTGAGCCAGACTTTTAAACTCAAAACAAACAGTAAGGCTTTATGGGAAATTGGAATGCTTTTTTTAATTAAAAATAAAAATGCTGACAATAGTGCGTTTCTGTTTTTCTGCATTAAGGAATTAGGTAGAAAAAATAATCTGAGCCACGAACATTTATTGGCGATGTTTACCAATGCTAAAATTCCTGCTGCGGTAAAAAACAATAATTCGGCAACCATTTATACCAATCTCAATGCGATTTACTGCAAGGAAATAAACCGTAATAATTCTAATTATCCAGCTGTTCATTTTAATAATCTTGTTGCCAAATTAGAACTGGAATTGCAGAAAAACAGCAGCAAAAGCGTCTTTTTTATTGATTTGCAAAGATCACTTACGAGAACCATTTTATTGCATCCTAAAATGGCTTTTGAGGTAATGCTTTCATACGGAAATAAAGAAGTTTTAAAGAAAATACTTCCGTTGGTCCTTAATCGTGAAATGCTGCAATTATTGGTAAAAACTGCCAATTATAAAAAGACAAAACTCGTACAGACCATTCAGGTTGTTTATGAAATCCTGAACGAAAAGGATAAATATGATTTTCCAGAAGAATTGATGACGGATAATTTATTACTTCTCGGAATGCAGGAAATACTGTTTCATCCCGAACATAATTCCTCTTTGTTTCTGGAAACTATTATCATTCAGTTATCCAAAAAAGTAACCGACACAAGACGCAACGATTATTTTCAATTTATCGCAAAACTGATTCAGTCCAAACGAATTAAATCTTTTGGAGTTGCTATCAAGAAGACATTTTTAAATCAATTAAAAAATACAAGTTCAATTGATACCGTTTCACTTGCATTGCTTATTCAGAATACATCTCAGCAAAATCAGCAAGAATTAGCGCAATTGCTAACTGTCAATTTTAATGATTCGGGTTTTATAGAACTGCGAAAACAAGACAGAAAGGAAAGCGAAAATCTATTGCATTATTTCTTGACAAATGGTGTTGCGCTGAAAAAGAAATGGATTCAGAAAACGTCTGCTGTCATTATTAATAGCGTAAAATCGGTTTCAAAAACTAAAATTACTTGGGAATTAAACGAGCTTTTCTGGAACACAATTTTAAAATATTCGTCTTATAAAGGCAATGAAATCTTATTTGAAAAACTGCTTCAGAAAGAACTGAAATTGTATTTGAAAAAGACTGTTGCTAAAGAAAAAGTACATCTCCAGAACGAAACAAAAACTTTTGAATCAGCAAACTCTGTAACAGAATCAGAACATTTTTTTGAAAACGAAATGAATTCAAGTTATACTTTTTCTAATGGAATTTCAGAATCTATCAGTTCAGACCTATCTTTTGAAATTCAGGAATTATCAGAAAAAGAAAAATACAAATGGCTTTCTTCCATTATTATCAAACGTCAGATTCCTAATGTTTTCAGCATTTCTAAAACAATAGAAATCAAAGATATTCTGAATTTCATTATGGTAAAAGAGCCTCAGATTTTCTTTAGAATAATGAAAAAAGAATTTATTCCCGAAGCCCAAATGGATTGGCTTTGCCGCAATATCAGCTTTCATAATTTGTGCAATGCCGTAAGCCAATTGGATAAAAACAGAGAATCGTATTTGAGAATTCTAGAAAAGTTCAATCAGGTTTTGGGATCTGTAACCATCAAAGGTTTGGCTTCTAAAGAAATGCAGCATCTTTTGCTTCGAAAACTTTTAAAAGCTGTTGTCAATGACAATTGGAGGCTTATCGCGATTGATAAAATATGGAATGAACTAATCTGGGAAGTGGTGACTAAAAAAGGAATTTCTAAGAAAAACTTTTTGGCCGACATGGAAAAATATATCTATCATTTTCCACCAGCTTTACAGCTTGGTTTCAAAGAAATTCTTCGAACAGAAAAACAAACTTCGCCAATTTTAAAACAAACCGAAATACTATCAAAAATGGAATCAAATAAAATTAAAGAAAAACCAAAAACTAACCTCAAGCAGGGTATTGTGGTTAGAAACGCAGGAATTGTGCTCTTAAACGATTATATCGCAATGCTGTTTGACCGTTTGAATCTGACATCAGAAAAAAAATTTATCAGCAACGAACATCAGGTTAGAGCTGTGCAGTATTTACAGTACGTTATTACGGGAATGCAGGAAACTGAAGAGGTTTATCTGCCGTTGAACAAAGTTTTGTGCGGTTTACCATTGACAGACACAGTACCCGATTTTGTAGAAATATCTGATCAGGAAAAGCAATTAATAAACGGGTTAATACAAGCAGCTATTTCGCATTGGCCAGATATTGGAGATTCTTCCATAGATGGCTTTAGAGGAAACTGGCTTGTACGTGACGGAATTCTGGTAGAATTGGAAGACAAATGGGAACTTACTGTAGAGAAAAGAGCTTATGATATTTTGATCAACAGATCTCCCTTTGCCTTTTCGATTATGAAATACCATTGGATGGATAAGCCTTTGCATGTCATTTGGCCTTATTAAACAATAGGTCATCCCGAACGAAGTCGAAAGGTAATCTATTGAATAAAAAACCATTGAATACGATCTTGAAATATAAATTAATCAACTAAAAAAACTATTATGAACAGTTACAATGAAAATCTGCATTCTAGTGTATTGTCATCATTAGAAAGTCAGGAGATGACCAAAAAACAATTGAGTTCACAATTGAGCACTTCAATGTTTACTCTTTATTATGCCGAGGGAGCTGAAATTGTTGCGCAGGAAAAACTCGATGCAACGACTAAAATGTACAAAGAACAGCAACATATAAATAATGTAGTTGTTAAGAATAAGAACATGGCAGACAACTTATTGTTATCTGCAAATCAGCAAAAAACGTATGTCACACAAGCCGTTAGCAATATGGCGGTTTGTGCTTCTAACATTCAAATTGCGTCAAATTCTATTGTGCGTTTGGCAAGTGATATCGGAAGCATTTATAGCATTATCAATGCTGCGGATTATGGAACTCAAATTTACCAGCAGGCTCTTGAGGCGTACAATCTGATTAACAAAACGGCTTATATCGCTGAACAGACTTCGCAATTTGCTATGGAATCTACAGCATCGATTGCTGAAGTTTCAACCTCAACAGTTGCTGACGGCGCTAAGTTAACGAATACCTCTGTCAACAATTTATTGCAGGTAACAACTGCTGATTTAACAGCAACGACTGCTGTATTAACAACAGATAACGACACAAAAGCTAAAGCAAGTATTGCCACAAGAGCTGCAGAAGGCGCCATAAAATGTAGTGAGGTAGAATATGATGCTTCTAAAAAAGCATACAACTATAACAATGCATTATTTAACCAAAATTTGGTTGTAGAAGTACCAAAGCAGTTTGATCCTTCAGCAGGCACTTTTAGCGTTTCATTTGATGCTTACAGAAGTCCTTTTTCACCAGAAGACAGAGATCCAGGAACACAAAACAAAGGATTGGCCAATCCTGTTTTAAGCTATAATATCATTATGGTAAAAGACAGCAAAAAATCATTTTTTAACGCTTCTAATGCAGAATTGTTGGTGGGCAATTCATCTCAATGCAAAAGTATTCCTGCTTCTCAGAATCCAGATGCCAAAGGAAAATATAAATCGTCTATAGCCTACAAAGAACTTAGAGATTCTGACAATGATCCTCTTGTGCTTGGCGAAAATTATGTTGCATTTCTTTTAATCATCTTTACAGAAAACTACAAAAAAGAAATCAATACGTTTGATGAATATCTGTCTGCTCCTTCTGAGACGTTTGCTTTAACTTATACTTTAAAAACTGCTAAGAATATAGCGAATTCTAGAGAGCAAGCATCTGAAGATTTGTCTAAAATCACTTTTACCGTAGATAAAGAAGATGTTTTAAAAGCAAATGAAATTGATTACAGATGTTTCTTCTTGCCTTATCCTGATGATATTGCTACAAACGAAGATTTGGAAACTCTAGAGTACAAAATTGAAACAATGGAGTTAGAAGAAGAAATTAAAGCTGTAGACGCAGAAATTAAATCTCTTAATGAAGAAATAGAAACTTTAAACAATTCTGCTAGTCAAGCTAATGCCGACGGAGCTAAAAAAGATAAAGAAACGGATCAGGATAAGCAAAAGAGCCTTAGTCTGAAAAGTGCTTTGGCCGATGCTAAAGAGAAATTACGCATTGCAAAAAGCCAATTGACAGATTTGAATGCTAAACTGAAAGAGGTTAAAGAGAAATCTCCTAAACCGGTTAAAAACAGCAATGCTTTTTACTTCAATTTAAATTTAGCAGAAAACATTCCTGCTGGAAACTTTACGAGTGCTAAACACCACAAAGCAGCTTCTGGTCAAGAATTTAGTGTACATATTGATACTACAACTACAGATAATTTTGGAAATCCGCTAATTGAGGATAAAAGTTATATTCCTGTTGTGTTGTCTTACTACAAAGGCAGTGAAAACGCTAAAACCAAATACACCAACAGTCTTTCTGACTGGCAAAACACAACGCCAATACCTTATTCTACAAAAGAAAATCTGAAATCTTCATCAACCATTTAACACCTCAACTATATGGAAACTATATTATCACCAAGTCCTAATTTGCAGAGATACGGAATTACTGAAAAGAAAAAAGCTGAACTAGACTTGATTAAAAATCAAGTGGTTGATGCAACTGCAATTGTACAGCAGCAGCAAACCATTGTAAACTCGCTGAATGAAAAAGCAACGAGATATCAAGGTTATTTATTGGTTTCAGAAAGTAATCGTTCTCATACTTTAAGCAATAAAAATTTAATCGATCAAGTTGTTCAAAATGCATACGATTTGGCGGTTAATTCAGAAAATGCCTTTTCAAAAACGGCAACTGCAACTCAGGATTCAAAAAGAGTGAGCATTTGGATTAGCGATTTGATTAGCAAATTGATTTATTCTGTAGAAATAATTAATAAACTGTCTAATCTTGTTATTCGCAAAAAAGCGCTTAATCCGTTAATTTCTGATGATCTAATCACCAGAATCAACACCGCAGGCACAGATGCAAACAATGCCGTTGCTCTTACGCTTGTTGCTTTAAAATCTACGTTGGCAGCAGAAGCTTCTGTTCTTGAATCTGAAGAAGCAATAACTCTAGAGACTAAACAAGCAGCTAAATTGTATTTTACTTTAACAAACAGCAAATCTTTAGATGCAACTTTGCCTGCACCATCCCCTTCGGATTCTTCTATTAGAGGATTAATATACAATGCGTATAAAAATGCTCAGATTGCTTACGAAAAGGCAAATACTGCAAATGATGAAACTGGAAGACAATTGGTTATTGCAACAAGCAATTTAAGCAAAGCGCAAATCAAGCTTCAGTCGCTTCAATCTAGTTTAGCTGCGGCAACTGCTGCGGCTTATGCTTCTTAAAATATATTAAAATGTCCACTGTTTCAATCCTGCATTCAGTGGACTTTAATTCTAATTTTTTAAGGTTATGAATCATACTAACAAGAATTTTTACAGACAGTTTTATCTAAAAACAGGAGGATTTCTGCCTACAAAACCGTTGAATAAAAGTCTTTTTCCTGGTGATTATTTCCAAATCAAAAATGGCGAAATCATTCTTCTGGGAAACATTTATCGCAATGGCATTATATCGCATCACGACGCAGATATTAGCAGCACAATTGCCTTAAATGATGCCAATTGGAATTTTAGCGATGGCATTTCAAAACCTTATTCAGGAAGATCGCTTGCACATGGTTCTATTGAAGGTGATTTTGAATTCAGCAAGCAAATACTGGCTTTTGCCCATAAAGGAAGTTTCATTTTTAAAGCCGAAGAACCAGAATCTGTAAAAATTAATAATTGGAACGAAATCCAGCAGCAGTTAATTATAAAACTAACGCAAACCTTATATTCTTTCAGAGAATTGTACGTAGTGACAGAAAGTGCAACAGCCAAAAACACTACTCTCGCTACAGCTGGGGAAGCAAATGCAGAATTGGAACTGGCTTGTGAAGCAGAAAACTTTGGTTTGACAGATATTTTTGGACATCCTAAAACCAAAACAATTCAGTCAAAAGATATTGAATATTACCACAGAGAAACCAAAAGAAAACCCGCTTATTTTAAAGCTAAAAAATTAGTTGTTCAAGACGAAAAACTATCGTATTTCATTAGTGATTTTATTGCCAGAGAAAACAATGTAAGCGCTTGGACAGATTCTTTTTTTGATTCAAATTTTCATAATGATGTTGATTACAACACTCAGATGATCATGCAAAATGCACAGGGTTTTTATCTGGATATGCTGCAATGCAATGAGCTAAATCCTAATACAGCTTTGTTATACTTTAAATGGGCTGATGCTAATTTGGACGATGTAGAAAAACTATTCGGAGCGTATGGAAACTAATTCCAATATTTTGGTTTTGTATAATGAAATGGATTGGCTGCAAAAGGTAATCGATCAGGTTATTTGCAGTTATCTGCTTCAAGAAGGCCACGAAAACCGATGGCAAGATATTCCATTTCCTGAAGCCAATGAAGATACTGAAGAAAGCGTTTATTATAAAAAATTAGCCGAATGGAACTTGAATCTCTACGAACGGCTTTGTCTTGCTTTGATTCTAGCGCCTCAGATTAAACCTGAAGTTCTAGATATTTTCTTTAGCAAAAATGCGATGTATGATCGTGGTTTTACTGAATTTGGCGGTGTTGTCAATAAAAACCATAGCGGTTTTCTGCCAACAGGCCAAACGCTTTCTTTTTTGATTACAGCTGTTAATCCAGAATTACGAATTGAATTGCTCAACATTTTAAACACATCAAATATTCTTTCCAAAGAACAGGTTTTGGTTTTGGAAAGTACAGAATCTAATATTCCTATTCTGAATCAGGTTCTTTCGATTAATGAACGCTGGCTAAACTTTTTCATAACGGGCACTCTGCCTAAATTGGAACATAGTGTTTCGTTTCCAGCTCAACAAATTTCGACCAATTTAAACTGGGACGATTTGGTTCTCGAAGAACATGTTATGAATCAGGTCATGGAAATTAATGCTTGGCTTAATCATGGCGAGACTTTGATGAAAGAATGGGGTCTTGAAAACAAAATAAAACCTGGCTATCGAACACTTTTTTATGGACCACCTGGAACCGGTAAAACGCTTACAGCAACTTTACTCGGAAAAAGCACAAATAGAGAAGTTTATAGAGTTGATCTTTCTATGATTGTCTCAAAATATATTGGTGAAACCGAAAAGAATCTGTCTAAAATATTTGATGTTGCACAACACAAAGATTGGATTTTATTTTTTGATGAAGCCGATGCGCTTTTCGGAAAAAGAACTACTGCCACATCTTCAAACGATCGGCACGCCAATCAGCAAACGGGGTATTTACTGCAAAGAATCGAAGATTTCCCTGGAGTAGTTATTCTCGCATCCAATTTAAAAGAAAACATGGATGAAGCTTTCTCTAGAAGGTTTCAATCGATGATTCATTTTACAATGCCAACCGCCGAAGAAAGAATGCTATTGTGGGAAAAAGCATTTTCAGGAAAATGCCAGCTTGATCCAAATATTAATATCGAAAATATTGCTGAAGAGTATGAATTGGCTGGTGGTGCCATTATTAATGTATTGCGTTTTTGCGCTCTGGCTGCGATTCAGAAAAATGAAACTATAGTGAGTCAGCAGGATTTATTGGAAGGCATTAGACGTGAATTTAAAAAGGAGAATAAAACACTCGTGGTTACTCAAATGAATTGACGCATTATGAAAAAGAACGAAAACATAAAAAAAGTTGCCGTTGCTGCACCTCAATTACATCGCCTTAAAGTGACTCTTAAAATTGGAAGCTGGAAAAAATATTTCGATTCCAATTATGTCAACACCATCATTGCAATGGCTTTAAATGATTTCGACGACAAAATCTTTTTTTTCATAAACGGATATCTTATTACAAGCCAAAATCTTTATTTGGTTGTACAAACTACTGAAAAAAGTGTAGATGAAATGGTAAGTAAAATTGAGGCTAAGATTATTCATTTATTAAAAAACAATCCTCAAAAACTAAAAGAAAACCGTAATGAAATTTCTTTTATTGCTGATGATGAAAGTCTTTTCTACGCCGCAAGAAAACCTTTATTTAAAATATATCCTTTAGAAAATGATCATTTGATAAAACTCATTACAGGAAAAAAAGTAAAACTCCCCTATTTTGATCAAAACCTTGAGAATTTAAAAACTATGATTCACAATCATCCTTTTTGTTCGGCAATTCATTATTTAGGTGGTATTGGTCCTGTAAAAGTCACATCGTTTAAAGATCAAATAGACTCGGAAGAGTAAGCAGTTATCCAATTCAAAAAAGAAGAAAATGACGCAACAACACAAAAAAATATCCGAAAATCAGACAATTGTAATTGCTGCAAATGCGACTCAAAGAAATAATACTTCCCAATTACGGGATAATCGAGTATTCTCTGTTGTTCAAAGAAAACTTCAAGAAAAAACCTTATATAATACTACATCTATACAATTAAAAAAAGGTGATGGAGAAGAAAAAAAGAAGAAAAAAAACAAAAAGAAAAGAAAACGACAAGATTCTGAAAGCGATGAAGATAGCAGTGGCGAATTTATTCCTCCACAAGCCAAAAAACAGAAAAGATTTCATGTTCCGACAGATATTACTGAACAAGTTATAAAAAGCACTGCTCATAAACGTGTTAATGTAAATAACAGATATGACGAAATATATACTTGTCCTGCTTGTAGACGGCCTTTAGCTTATACAAAAAAAGGAGGCAAAAAGCTGGAATTAACAAGGTATGCTTATACAAGTAAAAGCGGCAATTATCACGAGCAACGTGCTCTAGCATTAGACCATTTTCCTACTTGGGATCAACGCGAACGTGACTTGAAATCTAGAGGAGCCAGTGATAACGAAATGAAAGAAGATCACAATGATCCAGACGGTCTTAGGGCTTTTTGCAAAGTATGCAATGAAAGCCATAAATATGAGAGAAAGAAAAAAGTCGATTATGAAAGTGATGATGACGAAGACGGATACCACGCACCAGATGATGAACCTGAAAATAAAGGTTTTTATAAAGATTTTCGTTATGATCCTGATTCAGGATCAGGCGGTTCTGGCATAATAGCGTAGAAACTATATATTCTAATATATTCCTCATCGCAATTTTAATAAAAAGAAAGGCATTATGAATAGCTATAGTAAAGTTCCAAAAGAAAATGATTATCAAGGAGCGGCAACCAGTCTTACTCCTAATAGAAATACTATTGGCAACACTTTTCAGTTGGCCGATAATCGTGTTTCGTCTTCGACCTTAACCAATACCAATATTTCCGTTAGGCAATTAAAATCTAATCAAGCGATTGCCAATTTTAATTCTAATGTTGTGCAATTGGGACGGATAAATTTCACCAAAGAGCAACGCGAAAAAAAATTAGCGGCAAATAAAAAGAGTAACGGAGGCTTTCATACCTGCACGAATTGTGGATTCCAACACAAAAAAATACACTATGCTACCTTTAAAGGAAGGAGAATGGGCGATGGACAATTTCACGTTGATCACATACAACCTGCATCAAAAGGTGGTAAAAATAACATGAGAAACGGCAGAATTTTTTGCGGAACATGCAATACATCCAGAGGAAACAGAGCAAATGTAGGAGTAACAGGTTTCAAAAAATATCATGCACTGCATAGAAAAAAAATTGCAAAAAATTATATGCGCAGACCAAGTAAAAAAAGAAGATAAAACTTAAATCTAAAAATAACTAATAGCATTTAAAATTAGTTTTTATGGAATATTCAACTGATAAAACAAAAACGCAATCTGCCGCGAATAGTTCTGGCGAAAAAGTTATTCAAAATAAGGCAAGAGAACTTAAGGATAATCGTCCTATTTCTGTTTTACAAAAAAAAGTCAATAATACTGGTTTGCCAGACAATCTAAAATCAGGCATAGAAAACCTCTCTGGTCATTCTATGGATGATGTTAAAGTACATTATAACTCAGACAAACCTGCCCAACTTAATGCTCATGCCTATGCGCAAGGTTCAGATATTCATATTGCCTCAGGACAAGAAAAACATTTGCCACACGAAGCGTGGCATGTGGTACAGCAAAAACAAGGGCGAGTAAAGCCTACTCTGCAGATGAAAGGCAAAGTCAATGTAAATGATGACAAAGGCTTGGAAAAGGAGGCTGATGTTATGGGGACGAAAGCACTACAATTTGTAAATGATGGATCGCAAAAGAATGTTCATTATACCAATTCTTTAAATTTACAAACAGTGCGTCAGCTCGTACGTATTAAATTAGACAACGGAACCTATTATCCAGATTCTCATGCAACGGGGCAAATAGTAGAAAGTGATGAACTGACCTCTGAACAACGAGGAAAAGTAAATACGGATCTACAAGGAAACGCAGTATTAATTAACTCGATAAGAAACGGTTGGAAACATATAAGGCAAAATATAGATCCTATTATAGATCCACTTTTAGCATCCGCTAATTTAACAGACGAGGCTACTAAAATCAAAGCAAGACGTTTATACAGAGAATCTCAGAACGCAGGTAGCGGATTAACCGCTTTACTCGATGCACAAAAAGAATGGCAGAATTTTTTATCTGAAAATGCAGTACCTATGTCAGCTATACTTTCTGTACACCGCAGTTTCGGTTTTGAATATGAATTTGCAACATGGGAACTAGCGCCTCCAAATACCGTTGATGTTCCTTCGCATACAGAAGTAGGAAAATCTGCTCCTTTTAGCCCTTTGTTTAATACCTCATTTATATTAGAAACAGATGCTCAAAAAGAGTTAGAACTAGTTGCTCCTCCTCTCTTAGCAGGAGGAGCAAATGGAATAATAAACAAAGCATTCATATCACAAGTACATACTTTGTTTATTAATGCTTTAGTTGCATTTAGAGGCACACATGCCACAGCAAATACTCATGTAAATGCTTTACCATTCAATGATCATATAGGTACTGGATGGAAATGGACTGCATCTGCAGCCTTAATTAGAGTTGCAACAGCAAGAAATAAATGGGCAGGAAAAACAAACCAAATCGGCTATCAATTAAACATAGCACTTACTCCACATGAGATAACCGAACAGTTTCAAAAAGATTCTCCAGGAGCAGACAATAATCAAGAAGCTGTTTATAATAAAATCCTTAAGCGTTTTCATGATAGTGAGGTATATAAAGGATTAGAATCTCCGAAAACTGAAATAGATACTGCATTATTGTTATTAGCCAAAGGTATTTCTAATGCTATAGCTATTCCAACATTGAGTTTAGTTGCAAAGACCAGAAAACCTTGGTTTACCGGTGATTTACATTCTCATGTCAAAGATTTACATGGTATCTGGGTTAAAGATAATGTACCTAATATAACTTTGGCGGCAGTGAAAGGAAATCATCAAGCCCAAAATGATTTAAGAAGCATTATATTATCTGAAAAAGATAAAGTAGCGCGAGACATCTTGACAAGCATACCTCAATATACGCCTCCAAAAGAAGTTAAAGGGGAAAACACAGGCATTACAGCTATGAGAGAAGCGCATACTAAGCTAGATACTGCTGTTAAAGGCGGCACTACAAGTCTTAAAAAAGCGGCTGAAACAGAGGCTATTGCTTGTCTAACCAAAATTGCAGAACGCCTAGAAAACCATGACGAAACACCAACTGTTAATGCAAAAACAGATTTCCTTGCCGAAAAATTTGGTACTGGCGATGGTGTTCGTAAAGATACATATGCTAATATACCTGTTTCTGGCAATAAAACTTTACACTTAGCCGAATTAAGGACAAATGCAACAACTGATGCTTTTTTAAGATAGTTATTTTAACTAATTGTAACGCCTCAATAAAATCTAATTCTTTTAATATCAATTATTAAATTTCTCGAAAGCTTTGTTTCAATAAAGAATATCCTATCATTTTATAAAGTATTGATTTTTCTCCATACAGTTTGTACTTTTGCCTTATGAGCGACAATTTTACAAATGAATACTTTGGTATAGGAATACAAAATGGTAAAACTCCAGAAAACTTAGGTGTTTTATGGAGATCGGCCCAAAACTTAGGCGCTACTTTTATATTTACCATCGGAAATCGATATGCCAAACAAGCCTGTGATACTCATGACGCAGTAAAAGCAATTCCTTATTTCCATTACGATACGTTTGAAGCTTTTTTTGAAAATTTACCAAAAGGCGCAAGATTAGTTGGCGTTGAATTATCTGAAAAAGCTGCCGATTTGGAAACTTTCGAACATCCTAGACGTTGTGTTTATATATTAGGCGCAGAAGATCACGGCTTATCCAAAAAAGTAATGGAAAAATGCCATCATTTAGTAAAGTTTAAATCAGAAAAAAGCTTGAATGTAGCTGTGGCGGGAACTATTGTTATGTATGATAGAAATTTGTCCAAACCGCGTTCTTAATAACAATTTAGACAAGTTTCCTAATTCATTTTCTTTAACACATATTCGTCATTCCCAGGATTAATGTTTGCAATGGGCTCTCCTGAAATTATGTATTGATTATCATTTTTTTGAATGTAGATAATTCCAAGCTCATCGTATTTTTTATTGAATACTATTTTAATTTTATCCTCACCTACATCCTCTGCCTTTAGATTCTTATAAACTTCTGCTTTTTCGCTATCACCTACATAAATAATAGTAATATCTTCTAGACTTTTAATATCTATCGAAAAACTGGTAACAAGATCATCTTTGTTTTTTCTTTTAAAGTTATATTTTCCTGACCAATCATTCATTTTAGAATTTGGATGCACTTCTTCCTTATCAATAGATTTGCTTCTTAAACTTAATATTTTTCCATCAGTTGTTATTCTATAGTTTTCATTTAGCTTCTTATAAATCTTTGAAAATCTAATTTCAAAAATACTAATCGTTAAATCCTTATTTATTACAAAAGACTTAGCAATATAACTAGCATCTTCCTGTATTTCACCATCTGCCTCAATACCAATAAGCTGCTTTGATATTAACTCTTGATTTTTTACATTTATAACCAAATGATCTAAGAAATAATCCTCTTTTTCATCACGAATATTTAAAATATAGGTCTGAAATGGCAATCCTCCATTATCTATACGATATATCGCATTGGGAGTATTTTTATTGATTTTTTTATAAACCAAATTTGATATCGATTTTAATTCGTTTCCTTCGACTCTCGGATACTTTATATCACACTCTATATTTTCTTCAAGATAACATTCCTCCATATATTTCATATAATCAAATGGCAATGCTAATAAAGATTCTTTCTTAGCAGAACTTTTCGAAAGATTTCTATTGCTAATTAATTTGCAGATAATAGTTCCATTTTTATTTGTGATGGCAGCGGTTTCATTTTCATATTTTATAGTAGTTATCGATTCTTCATTATTTTCTTTTTTACTGTATTCAGTTCGCTTTGTAATTTTAATCACCCTATTTTGATTATCATATTCGTTAACAATGCTTTCAGTGCGATTGTAGTTTTCTCCCACAAAATATTTCTTCTCATAAAGCAGGATAAAACTTTTGGGATTGTAAACCGTTTTTATTTCTTTTCGAACATTGTAACTGCCAAACTCTAAATAAGTTTCAATCATCGAATTGTCTTTATACGCATATTTTGCATTTCCTTTTTTTGCATAAGAAGCAGTATCTTCTTTCTGAATTTTTCCCCAATCTTTTTTATGCTGGAAAAATGTATTCAAATTGGTTTTCTTATAAATAGCTCCGTCAATCTTTTCAATCAAGCTGTCTTTATCTTTAAAATCTAAAAACTTATTGGTTCTAAAAACTTCGTATGCTTCTGTTGAAAGCTTTTCTTTTTTTGAAGGAGAATAAACTTGTAAATCCTGTGAAACACATCTTACAGTAGATGATAAAAACAAAAAAATAATGAATATGATGCGCATGATGTTTTTTTAATATTTCTGTAAATAAAACGTAATATTTAAATTCTAATTCTAGTACTTTAAAACTTTAATTAACCGCCTCTTTCCAAATGCCAATAATCTTCTCGGAATAATAATAATTACCTGTTATTATAAGAGCATTTAAGGTAGCAACATTAATCTCGATATTAGGAAATTGAGATTTTGCTTCAGCAATAAAGATATTTTTCTTTCTTGAATCGCCAAGCAAATACGCAGCAAGTATTCTTCCGATATGCGTATCAATACTGGTGGAATCAATTTTAAAAGAAGTTTCAAATTTTATCTGTGCTTCTTTATAACGCTTCTCATCCAATAACAGATATCCGTAATTGCTTATTTGCACAGCATCGTCAGGATTTTTGCTCAAATATTTATTATAAGCAGCTTCAGCTTTTTTATAGTCATAAAGTTCCTGATAGATCGCGGCCAAATTGGTCAGTAAAATATTCTCGTTTTCATCCAATTTTAGGGCTATTTCAAAATCTCTGATGGCTGCTGGAAATTCCCCTTTTTCTTGATAAAGTCTTCCCCTTTGTGCTCGGTATCCGTAAACATCAGGATGCACAACAATTAGCCGGTCATAAATTTCAGCAGCAGTCCCCCAATCTACTATCTGTTGATATGCCTGACCGGCGTAGAATTCTAAATCATCTGCAAAATCTCCCGAATTATCTCCAAAGTTATTTGAACTGTCTAAACGATATTTGTACAGTTTGTAAATTTCTATAGCCCGTTGCGGAATAGGAATATCAATTAGACATTTGATATAATTATGATAAATCCTAACTATAATGTTTATATCATATTCAATCGCTTTCTCAAAATTTTTAATTGCATTTTCGTTATCCTTTAAAAAATAATAATTATTTGCAATCAATTCATACAATTCAGCATTTGCCATATCCATTTCGAGTGCGTATTCTGCTTCATCAGTAGAATCTTTATATTGCTGTAGGTGGGCCAAACAAAGCGCTTTTAGCTGATGATATTCTGGGTCTTGAGTATTTATCTCTATCGACTTGGTTACAGTTTCAATCGCTTCTTGATATTGTTCTTTGTTATATAATTCTAGTGCTTCATCATAATATTTTTCAGGTAATTGGCTTGCTGAAACTGCCGCAACGGCAGCAGGAAAAAACGGTTTTATAGATTGGTTTTGTACTGTTTCGTTCTTATTCAAAATTCTGAGCGATTTTATTTTCCCCGTCTGCTCTTCAATTCCGATCTCATATAAATTTTCTTTCTTTTGATACGGTTGCACTAATGCACTAAACTTGACATAATTTGGATTATTTTTTGTTGGTATAAAACATAGCCTCGGCTTAACGCCCAACTCTACAACAATTCTATCGGATTCTTTACGGAAACTGCGGATATAATTAATCTCTTTTTGGATTTTTTCCTGCGCAATACCTGTTAAAGATGTGAAAGCAAGAAAAATAAAAATGATAAGCCTCATATATTTTGTCTATTAGAAGTTGGTTTGCTAAAAAATCTGATTAGAAAAAAGGAATTAATTCTCATATGAATATTCATATGCTTCACTCAATTTATTGTCAGAGTTGTAATTGTATACCGTTTTAATACAACCGTTGGAATTATTTAAAGAAACAGTTTTTGCTAAAATCTTGTTTCCTTCCTTCGCTATAAAAATGTCTTTCTTACCTTCTGAATATCTTATGTTCTCAGAAAGCAATGCATTATCTTTTATGCTGTAAATTTTCATTTTAGAATAAAAAACTTCTTGGTCGTTTTTATATTCATAGACCAGTTTCTGCGTTGCATTAACCTCTTTTACAATCCTTCCAAATTCATCATACTCGAAAAAAGTAATAGCAACCACATCTCCGCTCCCATTTACTGTTTCGCTCTTTGCGCACTGAAATTTATCATTAAGATGAAACACTTTAGCAATCATTACATTTTTCTGATCTACAGAAATGATGCTGAATTGTTTTTTGCTATATTTAAAAACATCTTTAGATTTTTCTCCCTTTTCATTTCTTCGCACTATACTGTCAATCAAATGGTATGAATTTCTATAATACAAATCTTCGGAATACAGTGCGCCATTAATAATAGTCGAATATTGTTTTATCAATCCATTTTTGTCATACAGTGTTTCTATCTGCAAAAAACTCTTAGCAGTTTTGGTACTTTCTCTAAATGCTTTTGCAGTTACTTTTCCTGTAGAACAGCCCAAAAAAGCATTGGGCTTTGGATAATAAGAAATGCTTGAATTTTGTATCAAATTATCAGCGTAGTTTTGATCTACTTTAAATTTTGATTTTAATTCTTTTTCCGATTCCTTTTGTCTTTCTGCAATCTCGGCCACTCGCAACTTGCCATAATAAACTTTATCATTAAAAGGAACTTTAAAATACGATTCGTAAGTTTCAATATACTTATCTGGATTGGTCACTAGAATCGGTTTATCGACACCATTGGATAATATCATTCCTGATTTGAGTTTGGAATCATGGTTATAAAAATAATAGTAGCCGTAATTCCTAAACTCGATTACACAATCCTCATTGACATGAAACACCTGCACGTCTTGAATTGTATCAAAAGCTTCGGCAAATCTCTTGTATATTTTTAAATGCTTTTCTAAACCATCTTCCTGATTATGATCAAAGAAAACCAAACTGACATCTTCTTTATGGTTAATTTCATAAAGCATTGCCTCTGGTTCAGGATTGTCGGTTAGTATTTTTTTAGAACATGCCGTCAACAAAAGTAAACACAGCACGACACCTATTAAATTGCTTTTAGCTTCCAAATTATTCTTGTTTTTGTCTTTCTACTTCAAGACAAATTTGAAAAATATAAGCATACAGATTTGGACCGATATAAATCCGCATGCTGTTATTGAATATTCGTAAACATTTTTTATAAATCCGTACTTGAGTTTTTAGTTTTTAAGAGGAAGAGTCAGTAAAACTATTGTTCCGTGCTCATTTGAAGAAATTTCTATGTTGGTTTTAATTTTATTTTCTCTAGCTAAAATCTCCAAACGTTCTCGGGCTATAGTACCTGATAATGATTGATGATCAGAATCGACATTTGATTTATCCTGATAGCCTTTTCCGTTATCTGCAATTTTCACCACGATCTGATTTTCTTGCACTGCGATTTCCAATGTTATCAATCCTTGATCAGAAAGATTTCCAATACCATGAATAATGGCATTTTCAACAAAAGGCTGAATCAGCATTGGAGGTATCAGCAAAGACGAAGTATCCATCTCTGGCACTACTATTTTGTAAGCGAAAGCATATTCAAAACGCATCTGCTGCAAGCTCAAATAATTTTCAATCGCTTCGATTTCCTGATCCAGGGGCACATAATTTTTACGGCTTAATTCTAAACTGCTTCTCAACAATCGGCTAAACTGGCTTAAATATTTTATAGATTTTTCATTTTCATCAAATCTGATAAAACTTTGCAGGGCAGACAAAGTATTAAAAATAAAATGAGGTTCCATTTGTGTTCTCAACAATTGCTGTTGCAGCAGAATTTTCTCTTTTTCTTGTTTTTGTCTTTTTTGTCTTTGGAAAAAATAAAGCAAGAATATCCAAGAAATGGCCAACAGCGACAATAAACCAACAACGAGCAACAATAACTGATTTCGTTCAAGACGATTTTCAGTATTATCGATCGTCTTATTTAACCCATGAATAGACCTGTCTTTGGCCTGCAATTCATAAATCGTAGCCATTTCTTCTGTCGCCTGAATACCCGAATTTCTAAGGATATTATCTTTAAGAGCCAATATCTCATCTGCTTCTTCAAGAGCTTCCTCTTTGTTTCCTTTGGCAAAATGATAATGCATTTTGGCTTTCTTATTCAGACATTTTTCATAATAAGATAATAGTTGCAAGTGCTGGTTTTCAATTTTATCAGCTTGTTTAATTAAGTTTTCTGCCTCAGGAAAACGTTTGGTTTGAACATAAAGATCAATTAGATTGGCAATAGTCGTGTAGAGATTTTTAATCATTACAGGACTTTCAGGATTTGCTGATAGACCTTCTTCATCATATTCTTTTACCAAATTGTAATGATCTATCGCTTTATCGTACTGATTGTTTAGCAAATAATAATGCGCCATATGCTCATTAGTAAATCTAACCTGCATTGGCTCATTTGTTTTTACCGAAATCTGTTTGAGTTTTTTAATGTAAAAAAGAAGCGAATCTGGCTTATAAATATTACTTTCTTCACAAGCTGTAAACAATTGCGAATAAGCTCTGAAGTTATATTTATAATTATCCTCAGGAAGTCCTTTTAAGATTTTTAAGGCAAGCTGATTCTGTTCAATTGATTTTTGGTATTGGCTGATTTTATTGTTGTCCTGAGCCGCATTTAGCAAACAGATGACTTTTGCCATTGGTTTGCATTTTAGCGAATCGTCATTCATAATGATGGCAGCAGATTTATTGAAATAATAAACCGATTGATAAAATTTTCCTTCAAGTTCTGAAATTAAACCTGCTCCATTGTAAATGGTAAATTTTAGCGCATTGAATTCCTTTTCTTTTTCTACAATACCTAAAGCAAAATTGATATGCTGTTTGGCACTGTCAATATCTTTTTTCACTAGGTTTTTAGCTAGATTGTAATGTATAAATGCTAAAGCTGGACTTGTTTTTGAAAAATCTTTTTCTTTGAGTTTGCCAGACCAGAAAGCCAATTTATCAGCATCGGGATTCTGATCTAGACTATCGCTGATTGTCTGTAATTTTTCAAGTATTTTTTCTGGATGAATCGAAACTTTTTCAGATTTCTGCTGACAAGAAATAACAGTCAGCAGCAAAAAAAAAACAATGTTTTTTTCATTATCTCAAAGGATTTAAATGATTTATCACAAACTCTTTCCTTCGGGTTGCAACAGGAATTTCGGAGTTATTTTTCATGACAATTATGCCTGTTTTTATATACTTATCAATAAAATCTTTGTTGACAATATAAGACTGATGGGTTTTTATGAAAAAGTTCTCAGGCAGAATATCTTCATAATATTTTAATGGTTTAGAAGCTGTTACTACTTTTTTATTTTCCAAATGAATTTGCGTATAAGATCCTTCGCCTGACAGATAGACAATTTCGTTGAGACGTACAATCTGCATACAGTCCAAAGACGAGATACAGATCCTGGAACTCATATCAATAGTTTTTGCAATATTATAGTCCTTCAAAAGATTAATCTGATTCAAATAGTCAGTCTTTTTTACTTTTTTTATTTTTTGTATTGCTGCCACAAATTCATCATTATCGATTGGTTTTAAAAGATAATCAAGCGCGCCATATTTAATGGCTTTTATAGCAAAATGATTGTAAGCAGTGATAAAAATGATATGAAAAGAAGTCTCTTCTATTTGGTTCAATATATCGAAAGCTGTACCATCAGTAAGCTGAATATCCATCAAAATCAAATCGATGTCTGTAGCTTTCAAGATTTGCACTGATTCTTTTACCGAAGCTGCCATTGCTTCAAGTTTTAGAGAATCTTCTTGCGAGACTAACCATTGCAATTCTTTTCTAATTGCTGGTTCGTCTTCTATTATTAAGGTCCGTATTTTGTTCATACTAGGAAATAACAGTTTTACAAATTAAATTCTTTACTCTAATAAAAACGTTTAGACAGTGGTTCTTTATTAAGTTCAAAATTTGTAGTACGAATATATAATTTTTTATTTCAATGTCTTGAATGCTGTATTCTAGATATATTTTTTTCATTTTTAAAAAAGAATATGGCAAATCTCCTTAATTTTTCAGCGAATTTATATTAGCGTAAATCTGCAAATCTTTTATTTTCAAATTTGTAATATCAGTTTACTATTTTATTTAATATCATGATTTACAAAAACTTTATCCTTTGTACTCTATCGAGCCTTTTTCTTTTTATCAATGCTTTACAAAAAAAGGAATCTGCGGTTTCATATTCCAATAATGATCGAGAAATTACTGGCGTGTATGCTTTGACATCTTGCGAGAATTCAAGATTCAAGATTAAAATCGAAAAAAAAGCTGAAGAATATTCATTTTTAATTTTTGACAGAAATAAAATAATTTCAAAAGATAAAGTTGAAAAACAGACTGAAGATGAAACTGTTTATCTCTCTTTTGGAAAAATTGGCGGAATATATGAGACCAATAAAATACAAATTCAGAATTACGGAAATTCAATGAATGAATATGCACATTTTACGCAATGCGGTGAAAAATATCTCACATTTACAAAATCAGAATGACAAAGTTTTTATTTTGCACTTTTTTGATCATCATCTTTCTATTTAGCATTTCTGTAATTGGCAAAAAAGAAATCTTAGAAAATGGAGAAATTAAAATCAATTGGCAGAAAAATGTATCTGGCGATTTTTCTTTTACAAAAAACTGGGATTATCCGGAAGGAGTTTATAAAAACGATTTTGGACAATTAAGTTGCGATGGATTTTGTCTGCCAGAAACAGACAGGATGAAAGATGAGAATGGAAAAATCTATACAGATTCTTTGGCAAAATTTTATCAGCTGGTAGACACTACTCACATATTTCATTCGATTAAATCTAAAACCAACAGTTATGAATGGAGGGTTTCAAATTTTGCAACCGTTAAAAGAATGAGCAGAGATACCATTTATTGTTTTACTAATAAAAATGCAGCAGCTCATAGCAGTCTGATTCTGAAAATTACAAAGGATAAATGTATTCCTGTAATTGAGTTAAATAGCATTTCAGGTTCGAAAGGAAAACAGATTTATGCTTGCAAAAAAGGATGTATTAAGATTGACCGAGATTTATGGAATAACGGAATTCTAAAAGCAAAATTTGACTTTATTTTTGAACATCCCGAAAACCTAGACAAGCCTCTATTTTGGAAAGGCAAAATCTATTCACAGATTAATGCAAAATAAACCGCAGCATTTACTAAATTTAATAATCTATATAATCATTTATTCATGAAAAATAATCCTTTCATCACAATTATCTTATTGTTTTGCATAGAAGTAGCGCTATACAATTATTTAGATTACATGAATTTAATGTCAGTCTCATCTAAATATAATGGTTTATTCGCGCTCGCTTTCTGCTTTTCAATTCCAGCAATTTCAGTTTTGATTTCGATATTTTTCAGCAATATTCCTTATAAAAAAGAATTCAGATACTTTTCTATATTTCTGGTTGTTATTTCAATTATTGCCTTTGTGACATTCTCGTATCTAGGAGCTTTAGGAAAAGCTTATCAACATTAATTGAAGACCATGAAAAACACAAAACTTGATTATATCAACATCTTCTTAGTTGTAATTCTTATTTCAGTCATTACTCTTTATTTTTCAACAAGGTTTAAAAATAAAGAACAGGACAAAATGTATTGGAATGCCGAAATTCATAGCAATTTAGAAAATCCAACAGCAGAAAATTCAAATATCATTCAAATCATAGACGCTACTTTTTTTAATACTTTCAACCATTCTGAAAGTAATATCGATTCTGAATCAAAACGAGTAACGAATTTCAAAAGTGAGAATTCTGTTTTTTTCAAAATCTGGCAGAAAGAGCTTCTACCAGATTCTCTCAACCTAAAGTATTTCTCTGTGCATGAACGCATATTTTATAAGCTTCAAACTTTGGTTCCATATGAAAAAATGAAAGATTTGGTTACCGAAAAAGATGCCGCTCCCATTTTAATATTAGAAATACAACCTAAGGGTAAAATCTTTTTAAAAATAATTCGAAACGAAAAAGCAAATACTGAACCCCAGCTTTTGGAAGCATTTACTGCAAAAGAAACCACAGGAAATTTGGATATGCTGGTTTATGAAGAATCTTTAGGAGAAAAATACAATCGTTTTGAAAGCATTGAAAACATAACTGATTATTCTGATTTGCTTCAAAATCATTACAAATGGTCTGCAAAAGTCGAAATGGGAGAACACGAGGTGTTGACAAGTTTTTATGCATATTCATTTAAAGACAACAGAATAGAAATTTCAGAAGATGCTGATACTGTTTCAAGTCGTAACATTCCGAAAATATTTTATATCTATTGGGAGGATAAAAAGAAAAAGAAATACATCATTCAATATGAACTGTCTCCTATTGAAATTTTAAGCGCTTTTAGAAAATTAAATGAAAGCACTTCTCCAAGCGATATAAAATTTACTTTTAAGGTTTATAAAAATGCTTATGCCAAATGTGAAATTTCTAAAAATGGCATCGCTATTTCTCTAAAAGATTTATATTCTTCAAAACCATAAGTACTAGCGCTATAATGCTTATTCTATTTTATACCAAAATGTAATACCGCATTTCTTTTATAAATGGCAAAATTCCATAACAAAAGAAAAATTTCTCTTGTTATGGAATTTTCGAATAAAAAACATAATTAAATCGTAACTATCTTAGTATAAAACCATTCTTCATAGGATCTTTCGGGTCTATTAAAAATGTATTTATTCCCGTTACAAAAGCAGTTCCTTCAACTTGAGGAATTACAGCGTTGAAAGATCCAAATTTTTCTTCTCTCACAAGCGACCCAATAAATGTACTTCCCGTTATACTTTCTATCGTGATAAATTTATTCGTATCTATGGCATTTCTAGCTCTTTCAATTGCTATTCTTCCTGAAACACCAGAACCTGTCGGAGAACGATCTACTTCTCCATCGGCGAAAACGCAAACATTTCGGCTGTGATTGGAAATATCCATTGGTTCATCGATAAAAATAGTTCCGTATAAAAAGCTCAAGTCCTCCTCAAACGGATGTACAATTTCTTTGTCTTGATTCATTACTGCATGTTTTATATCTACACCTGTTTGAATAATTGCGCGATAATTTTCCTCGGTTAAACCAAAATTCAAATGCGTATTTTTTCTCAAATCAACATAAGCATAAAAAGCACCTCCGTAAGCCAAATCATATACAATATTGCCAATACCTTCAACATTTACAATACGATCTAAACCAACTGCAAAACTTGGCACACAATGAAACTTCACTCCTGTTACTTCTCCATTTAATACATTAACAAACGAAAAGATTCGGCCACAAGGAGCATCAATTATCAATTCATTTTCACCCTCTTTCACATTTATCCAATTCATTTTGGCCGCCAAAGTACTTATAGCAATAATAGCATGACCACACATGCTGCTATATCCTTCATTATGCATGAAAAGAATACCAAAATCGGCCCCTTCATCATTTGGCGGAAGCAGAATGCAACCATACATATCAGCATGTCCGCGAGGTTCAAACATCAATGCTGTTCGTAAATAATCATAATTTTCTTTTATATCTCTTCGGTATTCTAAAACAGTATTTCCTTTAAGCTCTGGAAAACCAGAAACAATTACACGCAATGGCTCACCACCTGTATGCATATCAATGGTTTTTATCTGCAGTACAGAAGTATCTGCTTTATAATCTGTATTATTGCAAATATTTTGGTAAGTATTAAGCATTTTTTTTTGTTTTTATATTATACTCTTCATAAAAATATCCCGCTGCAACAAGGTCTTCCAGCGCATGTCCAACAGATTTAAAATAGGTAATTTCATCATCTGATGTTCTACCCAGCTTTGCATTGCTACATAGTTCAAATAAATCTGCTTTGATTGTTTCTTTTGTAATGATTCCATTTGTAAGCGGAATCAAAATATCGCCACTTTCCTTTAGTCCGCCTTGATAAGTATCAAGGAATAGGCTTGATTTAAAAACTGCTTCATCGTCTGCTTCTCGCATATCTTTTTTATATGCCCCTACAAGATCTAAGTGCTGTCCAGCTCTTAGCCATTTTCCTAAAACAAGCGGAACAGGCGATAAAGTCGCTGCTGAAATAATATCAACTTCAGAAATAACTTCTTCTATGGTTGAAACCGGTTTGCAGATCAGTGAAGAATTTTTAAGTGCATCGCAAACTAATTGTGCTTTTTCTACCGTTCTTCCCCAAACATAAACTTCTTTTATTGGTCTAACACTTGCATGCGCCTGAATCAAGTTAATGGCCAATGCTCCAGTGCCAATCATCAGCAAAGATGAAGCATCTTTTCTTGAAAGATAGCTGCTTGCTAAGGCAGATGTTGCAGCAGTGCGTTTGCCTGTCAATGATTTTGCATCAAGAATTGCCTTTATATTTCCTTTATGTCCATCTAGATAAATATAGGTTCCCTGAATGGAAGGCAAGTTATATTTACCATTGTTAGGACTTACTGTAACTATTTTTACGCCTAAATCTTTGCCTGCTTGAAACGCCGGCATTAGTAGTAATGTTGAATCTTTGCCTTCCTCAGGATTAGAATAATCATGATGATGGCGCATGGGCACATTGATATCTGAGGTCGAAAATCCTGCCCGAAGTCTTTCTATAAGTTCTTTAAAATTGCATTTTTCTTCAATGAAATGATCTGAAATAAGTTGTATTGGTTCCATGTATTTTGTTGAAATTTCACTAAAAATAGAAGATTATTTCACCATAATATTATTTCATCGTCAATCGGATAATATATGCCAATTTAGGGTTAATATAGTATAGATTATCTACTTCGCTTAGATTTTACGAAAGATAGAAAATCAAAAAAATGGTTCAATAAAAGAGAAACTATCTGAATTTTTAAATATTTTTTATTAGAAAAATTTAAAGTTTTTTTCAATCTATTTCATCAACTTGATAAATGAAATCTGGCCTGTTTATCATTATTTTTTATTAATGATAAACAGGCCAGATCTAATATTTTACCATTTTATTTAAATAATTTAGACACAAACTGATGAAGACATCTTCGCCAAGTGAGCCATTCGTGGGCTGTTTCAGGCGATTCGTAATATTGATACTAAATTCCCTGTTGTTCTAGCATATTTCGAAACGCACCAACTGATTTAGGAAATGGCACAGGTTCTTTTGTCCCTAATCCGAGCCAGAAGAGTTTAATTTGCTTGTTCAAAGCATTTCCGTCTTTATACTTCCCTTTTAAAAACGTAGAAGCATCAATTGCATCAAAATTTGGGTAATTTGCTGTACCACTAAATCCTCCATAATATGTAAAAGTATCCAAATGATTCATCATAATTCTCATGGTCTGATTGGCTCCCATTGAAAGCCCCGCGATAGCCCTTTTTTCACGTTTTGGAATTGTTCTGAATTTAGCATCAATCATAGGAATAACTTCGGTAATAAGCACCTCTTCAAAAATAGATTCCTTAGGCTTGTTTTTATCCGAAGAATTACCATCTTGAGTTTTATAAGCGTAACCATTATCCATTACAATAATCATGGGAACTGCATTTTTCGAAGCAATCAAATTATCTAAAATCAGGTTTGCTTTGCCTTGTGATGACCAACCCGTTTCGTCTTCGAAACTTCCATGTTGCAAATAAAGAACTGGATAACGTTCTTTTATATTTTCATTGTAACCATCAGGAGTGTAAACAAAGCAGCGTCTAAAGGAATTGGTCAGTTTTGAGAAGTAAATATTCTCGCTTACCAAACCGTGAGGTACATTTTTCAGAGCAAAAAAGTCTTGATCTGCTGACGGAATTTCTATACCGCTTCCTAGTCTCCCTGCACCATAAAAATATAAACTTCCAGGATCAGGAACCGAAGCTCCATCAATATTTAACTGATAATAATGAAATCCTTCATCTTGCGGATTTGACTCTCCTGTCCACACGCCCTTATCGTCTTTTCGCATATCATATTTTACGCCGCCAATGTCAAGCTGCACTTTGCTGGCATTTGGAGCCGAAATACTGGCACGAACACGTCGTTGCGAATTAACTTGAGGAAATATTCTTTCTGGCTGATTCAACGATGAAGGTTTAAAATCTTCAGTTATGGTCTGTTCTGACTGAGCATTTACTGACTGAAAACACAAATTCAAAATTACAATCACTGCGATAATAGATAGTCTCATATTTTTTATTTTTAGTTTATCGTTTTATGCCAATTCGATATTATTTAAATAAAAGAGGAGCCAATTCTTTGAAACTTCTGCGCCAAGTCAAAAATTCATGAGCCGTATTTTCAGAGATATAAGAAACAGCATTAAATCCTGCATCTTTAAGTGTTTTTACGGCATTCTGCACAGATTCTGGTCTTTCGCGGCTGCCACAGCTTATAAAAATTAGCTTTACTTTTGACTTGTCTTTAATCTCTTCAGGTTTGTATGTGCCACCGCTTAAAAGTGCATAATGAGAAAAAACATCCGGTTTATTTAGCGTAATAGAATGCGTTTCCATTCCGCCCATTGAAAGACCTGCCATGGCACGATTTGTCTGATTGGAAATTGTACGGAAATTTGAATCAACATACGGAATTAGCTCATCTACCAGAACCGTTTGAAAAGGCTCTATTTTAAAGCTTGACAGACCGCCGAATTTTACTTCATTTGTCATTCCGTAGGTCATCACGACAATAAATGGCTTTATTTTGCCCTCTGCAATCAAATTGTCCATAATTAAATTTACTCGTCCTTGATTACTCCATGCTGTTTCATCTTCTCCCCAACCGTGCTGCAAATACAAAACCGGATATTTGGCGTTCTTATCTTTATGATATCCTGGCGGAGTATAGACAAATGCTCTTCGTGATGTATTGGTACTTTTTGAAGGGAAAAGAATTTGCTGTACATTTCCGTGCGGAACATCTTTCAATGCATAGAAATCCTGATCATGCGCCGGAATTTCGATACCGCTTTCCCAACGTGTCGATCCATAAAAATTAAGCGCGCCAGGATCATTAAAAATGCCTCCATCAATAGTTACATGATAATAATGAAACCCTTCATCCATTGCGCCTGCTGTAATACCCCTCCAGTAGCCATCCTGATCTTTTTCCAAAACAGTCCCTCCTTTTGCTCCTCCCAATCCTAGGCTTACTACTACCGATTTGGCATCGGGAGCTAAAATTTGAAATCGTGCGTACCCTTGTGAATTAACTTTTGGATATTCCTGTCCTGGCTGATTGAGTGACGAAGGCTTAAAATCTTCAATAATCGATGTCGCGGTTGGCTGTGCGAACCCAACAAATCCCAATAAAATTAATAAGCAAGTAATTTTATACTGTTTCATAATTTTTTGTTTAAAAAGTTATTTTACTTCTGGAACTATAATTTGATATTTTCCGCTAAGATGCATTAAGCTAAAAAGATACATCAGACCGTCATAGTAGGGATCAAAGTAGCCATCTTCGTAAGGTTCAAGCTTAGCATTCCATACAGCATGAACAAAATCTATACTTTCTTTATCGTGATTGACCAATGACGCTGTAGCCGAAGTTGCCACCAATCCGATGGAATGTCTTAATTTTTTCACTGGACCAGCCTGAAGAATAAAATCAGGAGTGGAACCATCCAGATTAAATTGATCTTCGAATTTGTCCAATCCCTTAGATCTCAGAAAATTTTGGAATCGTTTAGCGTATTCTTCCTGCCATTTTTTATCTTTTCCGTACCAAGTATAATCCATTGCTATATTCATAGGCACTCGCCAAGAGTCATAGCGAAATCCTGCAGGCATCCAAGGTGTTGGATGCGGTTCTCCAGAAAACTCAGTATAATCGGAATTAAGACCTGTTACAGGGTGGCACGCTTTATGCAAAAAGTTACGAGAAACCTCTGCGCATTCCTTATAAAATTGTTCATGCCCATCTTTTGCATACAATGCCCATATTTCATAAAATGCCGGAACATGATAAGAAGGATCCGTCCAATTATAGCCACCTCCCTCAGGAACAAATGAAATCTGTTTATGCTCAGTATTTATAACATTGTGCACATTTCCCGTACCGTCTTTTTTCCACATTGCATCCAATATTCTTCTGGCTTCTTTGTAGTAGTCTATTCCTGTATTATTTCCCCATTTATTGGAAGCGAAAAGTAGGCTGGTTACATAGTATAATTCCCCATCTGAAGCAGAGCCTGGAGAATTCTGTTTTTTAGTCAGCGGATTCACGCTCCATGCAAAATAACCTTCTCTTGGTCCATCCTGATGCTGCATGTATTTTACAGACCAGCGCCATAGACGATCGAAAACTTCTTTTTTGTTAAGCTGAACAGCAATCATCATTCCGTAGGACATTCCTTCAGTACGAGCATCCTTATTTTTGACATCAGAAACGTATCCAAGAGAATCTCCCTCTTCAAAATATACTTTATTTGGTCCTTCGAATATATCAAAATAGGCTTTGGCCAATTTCTTGTCTATATCATCTTGACTATAACCCGCTTCCTTAAAAAGATTTCTATATTGAGGCCTTTCGGATTCTGTTTTAGCTTTCTTCTTTTTATTCTGCCCAATTATCGATAATGGTGCTGTGAGCATGAAGATCGTCACAAAAGTTAAAATTTTTATGCTTAATTTTTTATATGCCATCATATCTATCTGTTTAAATAATGTTTCCTCATCAGAAAAAACAAAATGAGATTTTATTTTACAGAACTTACACCCTCTGTGGTTTGTATAATTTTTTGAATAGTTCCGTCTTTATTATAATGCATGTAGTCTACGCAAATTGAACGTCTGTAACTGCCACCTGTTGGCAAGCTTCCATTGTGGTAAAAAAAGTATGACTTTCCTTTATAGTCAATAATTCCAGGATGTGTGGTAAAACTATTCGGCACATTTTCCTGAATAATTCCCTGATACTTCCATGGTCCCGTTATGCTTTTTGCAGTGCAATATTCTATCATTTCAGGTTTTGTTCCAGCGCTGGCATACACTAAATAATAAAGTCCTTTTCTTTTGTACACCCAAGGTCCTTCGATATAATTTTTAGGTTTGAAAGTGGTAATTTCTCCATCCAATTCTATCATGTTTTTCTTAAGTTTTACCCATTTACAGCTTCCATTCCCCCAAAACATATAGGCTTGTCCATCATCATCTATAAATACTGTTGGGTCAATATCATCCCAACCATATTTCATATCTGTTGTCATTTCATTTGTAATAAGCGCTTTTCCAATGGCGTCTTTAAAAGGTCCAATAGGACTGTCTGAAACCGCAACACCTATTGCAGCGCCACCTTGGCTTACCTCATCTTTTTTATGAAATGTAGAAACAAACCAGTAAAATTTTCCGTCTCTTTCTATGCACTGAGCAGCATATGCATCGCCTGTTGCCCAAGAAAATGTACTGGGCGAAAGTAATGCTCCATGATCTTTCCAATCTTTCATGTTGGTTGTAGAAAATACATGCCAGTCGGACATTTTATAATTGGTATCTTCCTGAGTTGCCACATCATGCCCAGTATATAAATACAAAGTACCTTTATGCACCAGAGGAGCCGGATCAGCAGTAAAAATATCTTTGATTATAGGGTTTTGTGCTTCTGTATTTGCGGTAAATAAACTACAAAGAAGCACAAATAAAATTTTACCTGTATTTTTCATTTTTGTTTTCATTTAATTAAATGGTTCTAGAATGCAATCTTTTTTTTCTTCAGTTGTATTTCTCTAAACAATAAACAGCGCAGTAAATGCGCTGTTTATAAAAAAACTAACTTAACTTGACTTTATTTAACTTAAACTAACCAAAATTTAATTATCTTAATAACCAGGATTGTTATCGCTTGGTTTTATTTTCGGATTAGAAGATGTTTCTCTATTTGGTATTGGCCATAGCTCGCTTTTACCAGCTGTAAAACCTGTACCTTGCAATACAGTCGCAGCTATACCCCATCTTATAAGATCATCAAAACGAGATTGTTCTCCAGCAAATTCAACTTGACGTTCGTGCACAATTGCAGCAAAAACCGCTTCTTTTGTTGGTGCAATAGTAGTTGTCAGATTTGCTCTGTCGCGAACTTCTTTAATATAAGCTATTGCTGCTGTCTGAGAACCGCCATCTCTTTGGTTTTCACATTCTGCTTTCATGAGCAATACATCTGCATAACGCATTACTTTAAAGTTAATGCTTGATCGTGTCGCTTCATCCTCTCTGCTGTAATAGTTTTGGTATTTTTTCCAACCCGCTCTTCTAATACCAGCAGAAGTAGTAAAGTTACTTGCTACCATTACCTTGGTTCCTTTTAAATAAGATGAACCTGGTACATAAAAAGTATCTCCAAAACGGTTATCACCTACTTCATAAGAATCTAAAAGTTCATCTGACGGATAAACATTATACCAGCTAAGATTACCATATTCCTGACCTCTAAGCGTTGACTCATCAAAACCAGTTCCTCCACTATCACCAACAGCTCCCCACTGATCACCAGTTCCATTTTTTTCATCAAACTCGATCTCAAAAATCGACTCTTTACCATGTTCTGTTTCTTGCATGAAGTTGTTGTAAAAACTACCTTTATCTTCAAGGCTGTAACCAGTCACATTGTTAAGCGCCGCTAAAGCTTCGTCATATTTCTTTTGGTACAATAATACCTTACCTAATTGTGCATAAGCTACCTCTTTATTGGCTCTCCCTGCAGATTCTGATCCTTTTGGCAAAAGATTTTGTGTTGCAAATACCAAATCCTCTTCAATTAAGGCATACACTTCTGCTTTAGGACTTCTTGCATTTCCTACAATAGTACCTGTTTTATAAATTGGCAAATCGCCAAAACGTCTTACTAATAGGAAATAATAGTAGGCTCTTAAAAAATGAGCTTCTCCTAAATACTTGTTCTTTTTTTCCTGAGACAAAACATTATCGGGAAGAGCATTGATTTTAGGCTCATTATCCAACACAAAATTAGCCCTAGATATTCCCGTAAAACAAGACTCCCAATAGTATTGAATAATATCATTTCCTGCATTAAAAGAAAAATCCTGAAAAGGTTTCTTGTTACCTTCCAACTGCGGATTTCCTAAAGCATCATGTCCCATAAGGTCCATTGCGAAAAAAAGATTTCTGCCATAAAGTCCTCTTGTCTGAAGATTTGCATATGAAGCATTTACGGCAGACTGCACCTGAGTTTCAGTTTTAAAGAAAGTTTCAGGCGATAAAGCATTGGGATTAGTCAATTCTAATTCGCTACTGTCACATGAAGTTAGCGTTAAAGCTCCAGACAGTACTATAAGTATATATTTAATTTTTTTCATCGTCTTTAAATATTAAAATGTAACATCAATTCCAAAAATTACCGATTTCGGCTGTGGATATCTTCCTAAATCGATACCTGCTGAATTTGCATTACCATCTGCTCTTGCAATTTCTGGATCTAAACCAGAGTATTTTGTAATTGTAACAAGGTTTTGTGCACTTAAGTAGAACCTCGCTTTTGAGAAGTAACTTTTAAAAGCATCTCCTGTTAATGTATATCCTATAGCGATGTTTTTTAATCTTGTAAAAGAACCATCTTCGATATAGCGTTGGTTTGCAGATGACCAGTTGATATCTGCCCCTTGAGCTCTTGGTAATGTAGCCGAAGGATTGGTAACAACTCCATTTACAACATTTGCTCTATCTAAAACATCTGTACTTGCATTAAACAAACGGTTCATTCCTTTTAGGTCAAAAGTGTTTGCATTATAAATATCGTTTCCTGCAACTCCCGTGATAAAACAATTGAAATCAAAGTTCTTATATGCTGCACTTAAGTTTAAACCGTAAGTAAAATCAGGGTACGGATTTCCGATGTTTGTTTTATCATCTGAATTGATCACTTTATTACCGTCGCGATCTACAAGTTTAATATCACCTGGTTTTATAGTTGTCTGACCTGGCCCAAAAACAGCATCTACTTCTGCCTGATTTTGGTAAATTCCATTAGTCTGGTATCCATAAAAATAGAATAATGGCTGTCCTACTTCTAATCTAGAGAAATTTTCTAAACCAGCTCTTGGCGATGGACCTCCTAAAACGCTTGTTACTCCAGGCGCTAAGTTAACCACCTCGTTTTTACTTGTTCCTAAATTTGCAACTGCCGACCATGTAAAGTCTCCTTTTCTGTCATTGTAACCAATAGAAACTTCAAAACCGCTTACTTTTACATCTGCAATATTCTGAATTTGAGTTCCGCCACCTGCAGAGCCAACAGAAGCAGCCAAAGGAACTGGAAAAAGAATATCGCTACTTTTATTGTTAAAATACTCAAATGAACCCGTTAACGCATCATCAAATAAACCAAAATCTAAACCTATATTTCTATCTAATTTTGATTCCCATTTTAAATCTGGGTTAGCAGCAACATTCAAAGAAACACCTTGGGCGTTTTCTCCACCAATTGGATAATTGTAGTTTGCCAATAATGAAGCGCTGTATTGATAATTATCTATTCTATCATTTCCAGTTGTTCCTATACTAGCTCTAAGTTTTAAAGTGCTAAAAATAGAATTTTGCATAAAGTTTTCTTTCGCAATATTCCAACCTAAAGCCACTGAATAGAAATTCCCCCAACGGTTATTTGCTCCAAAACGAGAAGATGCATCTCTACGCCCTGAAAGAGCTAAAAGATATTTGCCATCATAGTCATAATTGATACGAGCAATGTAACCAATGTTTTTTTCTTCATAATTTGCAGATCCTAAACTTCCCTCATTATATCTTAACTGATCAATTTCGTTTGAAATGTAGTATTTGCTTCCTGCTGCTAAACTTTGTCCTTTTCCGTCAATTTTAGTAATAACTCCCAATACTTCAAGGTTGTGTTTTTGAGCAATCGTCGTTTTATACGTTAAACTATTATCAAAAACGATGGTTTGCCCTTGCGAATTTGTCTCGTTTGTTGAAGAAAATCCCTGCTTATGCGTTCCACCATCCTGAAAACTCGGAATAAAAGTATGGTCTTTACTTGTAAAGTAATCTAAAGAAACTTGCGATCTGAATTTCAATCCTTTGTAAATTTCCAATTCTGCATAAATATTTCCGATAATAGAAAGGTTATTAATCTTTTGATATCCTAAATTAGCCACACGCACTGGGTTTTCAGCATCATTTCCATCAATGGCGCTAGGGCCTTGATAACCGCCTAAACTATTTTCATTATAAATTGGCAAATAAGGAGCCATTTTAATAGCGTGTTCTAATAATGTTCTTCCGCCTGAGCTGCGTTCTGGATTAATAGTGCTGAAAGAAATCCCCATGTTGCTTCCTATTTTTAGTTTGCCAATATCTTGTGTATTATTAGCTCTAAAAGAATAACGCTCGAAACCCGTATTGATAACAGCTCCATCCTGTTTCATATATTCCGCAGAATAACGTCCTGTTGAAGTTTCTGTACCGTTTGAAAAACTCAAGTTGTAATCTTGCATAACTCCAGTTTGAAAAATCTGGTCTTGCCAGTTGGTATTGATATTTCCAAACTCTGCTGCCCTAGCTGTTAAATCGCTTCCTAAATCTTTAGCATACTGAAGATATTGTTGCGTGTTTAAAACATTGTATCGTTTTGTAATTTCCTGTCCACCAACGTAAGTGCTAAAAGATAACTGCCCTGGGCCTTTTTTTCCTTTTTTAGTTGTTACCATAATAACCCCGTTAAAAGCTTTAGAACCATATAAAGCTGTTGTAGAAGCATCTTTCAAAACGGAAATGCTCTCGATGTCATTAGGGCTTAAACCAGAAAGATTCCCAGTTAAAACTCCGTCAATTACATATAGAGGAGCACTATTTCCCATTGTCGCTAAACCACGAATGCTAACGGTAGGATTAGAGCCGGGAGCACCATTTACAACTGTAACCCCCGCTGCACGTCCTTGCAAAGCAGATTCAGCATTGGTAATAGGCACGGCGGCAATATCTTTTGAGCTTACCGTTGAAATTGCACCTGTTACCTTAGCTCTCTTTTGAGTACCGTAGGCCACTACAACTTCATTTAAATTTTGGGTATTTTGAACAAGTGTGACATTGATTGAGCTTCTTTCGCCTACAGTAATTGTCTGCGAAACTAAGCCAACATAAGAATACGTTATTTTATCGGTAGGATTAACTCCTTTTAAAGAGTATTTACCGTCAAAATCTGTTGATGCGCTATTCTGCGTACCTTCTACATTAATACTGGCACCTGGCAATGGAAACCCTGAAGGGTCGGTAATCACTCCAGTAATGGTCTTTGATTGTGCCATTATACTATGACTGCCAACTAACAGCAGTCCGATTAGTGCAATTTTGAGTTTTAACTTCATATTAATTGTTTTTGTTTGGTTTAAATAGTTAATGGTTTTGTTTTTTTTATTAGTAAGGGTTCATATATTATTTATTCAGTTTATATTAAATCTTTTGTGCAAAAGACGATTTCCATAACGAATCCATTAATAAACAAGAGATCATCACAAATATAAAAAAACAACTTATAAAACAATCGGTTGCTTTATAAATTATTTAAAAAAAACTCAAAAAATAGCATAAATAAAAACATTAAAAATATTTTTAAACCAAAAAAAATGACAATTATATATTTTAAAAATAATTTTAAAATAAAAAATAAAAAATCATTAGTCAACTGACTCATTTTCTACAAAAAATATAAATATTTAAAAAAGAAGATAAAACTTTCAAAAACCATTAAATAATAAGTAAATCTTTACTAAAAAGAGTTAAAAAAACAACTTTTAGAGTTAATCTCATAGCAATATTGATTTAAAAAGAAATGGAAAAAGCCAAAATAACAATCGGTTGCTAAAAAGAAATTCAGTTTTTTGCTTGCGAAAGCTATTTTCATAAAAAGCCCGATACAATTGCATCGAGCTACCAATAATTATTACTTAACATTTATCTAACATAAATTAGTTTAGGGCTAAAGAAAGCTCGTTTTCGTGAAGAGACGGCCAGTAGTTTCTTTTTGTTGGTAATAATTCCTCAAACGTAATCGCAAATCTTTTCTTTTATTTCAAGTACATTTTTGATTATGCCTTCATTAGTAAAATTGATCTTTTAGCTTACAGAAACATTTTAACTACAATAAAAAGAAATAAGATTATTCATACTGCTATCAAAATTTATAGCATAAAAAAGCCAATTCAAATTCTGAATTGGCTATTATAAATTAAGTGGATTACATTATTCCTTTAATTTGTTATCACTATACCTCCATTCTTAGGGATTTTTATTTCAACTTCTTTGTTTTTGCTAATCTTGAGTGAACTTACTTTTCCGTTTAGCTGATAATCGTCTGCATAATAATTTACCTTCGCACCAGAATTAAGCATTTCTAGCTTCACGTTTATCTTTAATAGTTTATTTTCAGCATTAATTCCAGCTATGTACCATTTTTCTCCTTTTCTTCTGGCCAGCACGACATATTTGCCTGGATATCCTTCCAGAAAGTGGACTTCATCCCAGACTGTCGGCACTTCCTTCATAAATTTTATGGCCCAGTCTGGAGCATCATTTAAATTATTAGGCGCCAAAGCAAAATGCTGCACGCCGCTCTGAAAAAGCACTGAAGTGGCTAAAGCAAACACATCTGAAGTCATTCTTTTAGAGCCTTTGTTGGGAATGTTATCGCTATTGTAGAATTTGTTCAAAGCGCTTCCGCCAAAATCCATGCTTCCCACCGCATTTCTTATAAAAGTATGCGTTGCCGCATTTACAGCTTCATTATCGCATCTCTGCTGTCCGAAATGCAGATTCTCGCTTGCCAGAACCGCTTCGCTGGAGGCATAATTCGGATACATGCGTTCCCAGCCTCGAGGCAATGTGCAGCCGTGAAAAATAACCATTATTCCAAATTCGTTGGCATCAGTCAGAATGTCTTCATACAGTTTCATGGTCACCTGCTTGTCGCCTCCGAAAAAGTCCACTTTTATGCCTTTAATTCCGATGCTTTTCATCCAAGCCATTTCTTTTCTTCTGATGGCCGCATTATCCATCAATCCTCTCGGGCCTTGCGGAGCATTATTCCAATATCCGTTTGAATTGTACCACAAATAAAGCCCAACGCCTTTCTGCTTTCCGTATGCCGCTAATTCTTCTATTTTGTCGTGGCCTATCTGCGTATCCCAAAGCGCATCGACTAAAATGGTTTCATATCCCAGTGAAGCGCTGAAATCAATATATTGCTTTTGTACGGGAAATGTGGTGTTATTATCCATCTTGATGATCCAGCTCCAAGTGCCTTTTGTGTACCGGTATTCTTTAGATGCCTCATATTTTGGCTTAACCAAGTCAAAAGGAATCGTGGTCTCCACTATCGGAGCAAGCGTTTCTCCAATTGTAATGGTGCGCCATGGCGTTTCTCCCGGAAGCGGAATTCCCGGCGATGTCGTTCCGTTTCCGTTGTTTTCTCCCGGCATCGGAAATCCGATTGAATATAATCCGTTCTCATGGCCTATCAAGCGGCTCGCACAATAGCCGCTGTCGACTCCCGTTTCAGAAATCAAGACCCATCCGCCGTTTACTTTAAACAGGCACGGGAACGTATATCCGTTTCCCCAGCCATTTTTTCCGACAGCATCATCTAATGTATAGGAAGTCTCGTAGCTCGGAGCTGTGTTTGCGAATCCGGTCATCGGATTGCTTTGCGGGCACAGAAATGTAGTGGTTCCCTTAGGCATCAGAAATCCCGAAGCCTCTTCCTGAACCACGCACGAAAGCGTTTCTTTCTGCGGATACACTTTATATTTGAATGCCAGATTATTATTGCTCACCCTAAAAATCACATCAAGAGCCGTCCTTCCCTCTTTTGTGAACGAAAAAACAGCTTCGCTGGCCGTATAATGCACGCTGCTTTTTTTGATGTTGCGCAGCTGATACGATTCGTCAATTTTGTTCTGGATGCTATTTGCTTCCAAAGTTAATCCAGAGCTGAAATCTCCCGCGTTTGTCTTTAAGCCTAATGGCGATTTTTCTATAAATGTTTTTTCATTGAATGTTACGCTATACTGGGGCATTCCGTTATCTGCAGAAACCGACACCGCAAGCTTTCCGTCCGGACTTTTTACCACTGATTGGGCGCTTAGTTTAAAGAAACTAACTAAAAACAAGAATATTAAATTTTTAAGATTCATAACCTTTTAAGATTTACCTTTTTGTTAATGATTGAACTCTTCGTATTGAAGTATGGTTAGCTAATTGTCATTTAGAAAACATCCAATAATCGAAATACATGATTTTTTCAGTAGCGTTGCCTTTGTATATAAAATAAAGATCGTGCACTCCTGAAACTTTTTTAATGTCTGTTGTAACTAGAGTCCATCTGTCATTTCCTCCTGTCATAGGAACTTTTACTGTTCCTATCAATTCCCCATCTATGCTATCAAGTCTAATTTCCATTGATACATTTCCATTGTGCGTAGTACCTATTCGAGCCGTAAATTTTGAAGCACCTGATTCGCGAAAATCAACATCTTTCACTTTAGTAAATGCATTGTTTTTTAAGGCAGTAATAAAAACACCTACTTCTTTATTCTGCATAGATTTTACATCTTTAGACCAAGCAATCGTTTCTGCTTCTGACTTAGCATAAGGATTCAGAGTTCCAATTCCTTTTTTAATGCCTTCTGTCATGTTCATTTCTTTAACTTTACCATCAGAATTAAAAAACAATTCTTCAACAGCCACAGATCTTGTAAAACCACTACCTCCTGGTAAAGCGCCATTATGGTAAAAGAAATAGGTTTTTCCTTTAAAATCTACTACACCAGGATGGTTTGTAAAACTCTCCCCTTGAGTTGGCATTACAACTCCTTGATATTTCCACGGCCCAAGCGGACTTTTGCTTGTAGAATAACCTATATGCTCAGAAATAGGTCCTGCAGCAAAAAACAAATAATACAATTTGTTTCTTTTATAAAGCCATGGTCCCTCTTCATAAGTGGTAGGTCTGCGGGGATCTTCTTTTCCTATTCGCTTTCCAAATGATTCAATTGTGTTTGTAAATATCTTTACCTCATCGCTATAAGAAATCATGTCTTCATTTAATTTCACATAATGACAAACAGGATTTCCCCACAATAAATATGCCTGCCCATCATCGTCAATAAAAACGGTCGGATCAATGTCGGCGTCGCTGTTTTGCACCAAAGGTTTTCCTAACGGATCTATAAATGGCCCATACGGACTGTCAGATACTGCTACACCAATGCCATTTCGACCTTGATTATCTGTAATTGGAGCGTACAAATAAAACTTGCCTTTTCTTTCTATGCATTGAATTGCCCAAGCATTCATTTTAGCCCAGCTAAAATCTTTATACGATAATACCGCTCCATGATCTGTCCAGTTTACCATATCTTCTGTAGTGTACAATTTCCAGTCATTCATAGTAAACCAAGTAGAATCGTCTTCGTCATGCGAAGTATACAAATACAGTTTATTATTGTAAACCATTGGCGCCGGATCTGCTGTATAGCTTGTCTGTACAATAGGATTTTGAGCAAAACCAAATACAGGAATGATAAATGCTAGAAATTTTATTCTTTTTAAATACATTATATGATATATTTTCATTAATTCTATTTTAAATCACCATTAGAACTTTAATTAGAAGCTAATTCGTTTCTAAAATCTTTTCATCAATTCTGAAATAATCAAAATCGGCGAAACCTCCTGCAGTTTTAGTAGCGTAATTAAACAGTCCGAATCTATAGCCCATAAAATGCGGAATGGTATATGGCATCTTAATAGATTTTCCAATGCTGATCCATTTTTTACCGTCTAAACTGTAATAAAATCTTCCCTGATCTGTTTGATTTCTAAAATCGCATTCGGCTTTAAAATATATTTTGTTCTTATTTAATGGGATACTTTCTACTTCTTTTGGATTTCCTTTTTCGGCATCCACCATCACAATTCTTTTTTCCCCATCACCTATTTTTACTCCAACCAAACCAAAATCTTTTTGCAGCAGCGAAAGACCTGCAAAATCTCCTTCTTTCATATTTGAAAGCTCAAGTATAGTAGTTCCCGAACATACAGGTCCAAAAGTTCTTTGTGTCAAAATATTTTTTACTTGCGTAAAACTGCTGTCTATTCTTGATGTTTTTAATCTTAAATACCCTTTTCTTTCTTTTATAGACCAGTTTGCATTATCAGGATTATGATTCCATTGCCAAACCAAAGGCAGATCACTTTCTCCGTTTTTACGATTAAATTCGTCTGAGTTTACGATTCCGGGAATAAGGCTTTTATTGGCAGGAAGATCTAAATTTTGAGGCACTTTACCATTTTCTCCCAATATTGGCCAACCATTTTCCCATTTTACAGGAACCAGATACGGAATACGCCCTACACCGCCAGCGTCTCTAAATAAATACGAAAACCATCTGCCGTCTGGAGTATCAATAAGTCCGCCTTGAGCAACGCCCAAATCCTGCAATCCAATCTTTCCTTCCCATGGCCCTGCAATAGTATCTGCTCTGTGTATAATTACAGTGCGCATGCCGTTTTTGGGCCAGCAGATATTAAATAAATAATACTTTTCGTTAATTTTAAAAAGCTGTGATCCTTCTGCCGGCAGCATAATATCACTCTGCGGTGGAGCATTGGCATTTTCTATTAAAACTTTCTTAGTCTCTTCTTTAACTTCTGATAAGTCTTCTTTTAATTCTACAATTTGAATTTTTCCACCACCCCAAACAAGGTAAATTTTACCATTATCATCAAAGAAAAGAGAATGATCATGATAGGAATTGTTTAAAACAATTTTCTTCCACGGTCCTTTTTCAATATCTTTTGTAGAGAAAATATAAGTTTTGCCAGTCGTGCCAGAAAAAGTACTCACGTAATATACGCCATTGTGATAACGCAAACTACTCGCCCATGAACCTCTTCCGTAGTCATTTTTTCCATTATCTAAATTCAGTCGGTCGTTGTGATCTTCTAAGGTCTGATAGGCATAATTAACCAAATTCCAATTCACTAAATCCTTAGATTTCATAATAGGAATCCCAGGATTCATATGCATTGTGGTACTGCTCATATAATAAGCATCATTAACCCTGATTATAGATAAATCAGGAACATCTGCAAAAATAATGGGATTTTGGGCTTTTACTTTTTGAGAATGACTTGTCACAATAGTAAATGTAATCGCAAAAAAAACATATATAAAATCTTTTGTTTTCATCGTTTTTGTTTCTTTTCTGGATCTCTGAAAAATGTCTAATAGAGATATTATTCTTTAATTCGTAACAATTCTAAGCTGAGAAAATTTTGGGCTGACTTTTCCGTCTTTTGCCAGAATTTTAATGTTCAGCACTTCCTTGTTATCTATTTTTATATTGATGGTCTTTTTATCAGATGATGTTACTACCGCTGGCTTTTCATTGATTAAAATAATACTATTATCGCTATTGAACTCATCTAAAACACTTATATTCAAGAACTGACCTTTGCTATTTTTGTTCTGCATTTGATAAGAAATATAAGCACGTGTATTTCGCCAGAACTTTCCATCCTCGTAACCCGAATTGCTTTTTTCTCCTTTATACAAATGATCGACTTCTGGCTGCTGTTCACCGCAATTTATTTTATCTATTGTTTTGGCTTCAAGTGCCATTGCTTCAATTTCCTGCTTCTTCAGCAACTCCTGCTTTTCTTTATATTCTTCTTTGGAATACGTCTGAAAATACATTTGATAACGGGCATCGTGCACTTCAAAAAAAGGTTCCAATTCTAATGAATCTAAGCTATATCTTAAGTTCCCTGTTTCTTTAAGTTTTGATATATAATCTGCTTTATCCCCAACCAATGCATAGGCTTTATCAAGCGGAATAAATTTTCCTCTTGCAGCGTGCCCCATTCTACTGTCATCTGCAAACAAGCCGTCTAATCCTTCTGTCGAAGTTTTGGCCGCCAGCACAATTGGCCCTTTGACAAATGCACTCCAATTGGAACCGTCTGGCAGATTTTCTAAATGTATTGACGTTTTAAATCTGACACTTATTTTATCTCCCGACTTCCATTTTCTTGAAATCGCAACATATTCAGAGGGTTTGGGTTCGATTTTTTGTTCTTTTCCATTAATGAGTATTTCAAAACTTTCAGCCCATTTTGGGTAACGAATGTTCAAAGCAAAGCTTTTTGCTTTTTTAAGTTTTACAACTAATTCGGTCTCATTTTCATAAGGAAATTTTGTGGTTTGTTCCACCTCTATACCTTTTTCTTTCCATTTTAAAACCGATGGAATAAAAAGGTTTAAAAAAAGATCATTTTGTGTATGGCTGTAAATTAATTCTCCATATTTGGTATGATTTTCAAGTCCCGTTCCCACACAGCACCACATACTGGTCTGAGGCTGAGAATATACGCGATAATGATTTGGACGAATAGGCGTAAAATACACAAAACCTCCTTTTTCTGGATGTTGGCTCGAAAGAATATGATTGTAAAGTGTTCTTTCGTAAAAATCCAGATAATGCTCATCATTTTTATCGAGAAACAAAGCTTTAGCAAGACGTTCCATATTGTACGAATTGCAGGTTTCTGGCCCTTCATTCGATTTTACCATACCACTAAAATCGTTAACTGGATTAAAATGTTCTGCAACACTGTTTCCTCCAAATGCAACTGTTCTCTTTTGGGTTACATTATCCCAAAAATATTGCACACCATCTGACCATTCTTTATTATCAGAAAGAGCGGCAATCTTTTCAAAACCAACCACTTTTGGTATTTGAGTATTAGCGTGAAGTCCTGTGAGTTTGTCTTCTTTTTGCAGTAATGGATTTAATAAAGCTTTATGCGATAATTTTTCGGCCGTTTCAAGGTATTTTTTGTCTTTTGTAATGATATACAAATCGGCAAAAGATTCATTTATGCCTCCATGCTCTGTTGCCAAAACTTTCTGGATCTGTTCATCAGAAAGCGAACGGATTAATTCTATAAACCAGTCTCCAAGTTTTATTACTATATTTTTTGCTTGCTCACTTCCGGTGTATTGATAAGCATCAATTAAACCAGCAAAAAGTTTGTGAATATTATAAATAGGAACCCACGTATTATTGAGTCCAAAACTGCTTCCGTCAATATCTCCTTTATGAATTCGATCCCAAAAAACTTTGCCTTGCGGAATACCTCCAACATAGCCATCGCCATTTTTAGCCTGACAGCGCGCCAATTCTGAAAGCATATAGTCTAATCTATCTTTAAGCTCTTTGTTTCCAGTAGATGCATACATCATAGCTAAAGCCGAAAGATAATGTCCGCCAATATGCCCATCCAATCCTATACTTTCCCAATTGCCATAACGATCTGCCTTTGGCGCAAGCCCAGATTCTAATAAATAAGGCGCTAGAAGTTTGTCAGGATCTAAAGCTAAAATATACTTTAGATCTACATTTTGAGCATTTTTAAATGGTCCTTCTTTTAGTTTTACTTCGCTTAAATCAAATAACTTCATTTGAGCCGATGCATTGGCTCCTATCATTAAGGCGAATAGGCAAAATAAAATGTTGTTTTTCATTATAGATTTAATTTGAATTTATTGAAAGTAAAAAATATAGGTTTTCCCTTTTTCTGTCATGATATCATACAAGTAAGATGTTTGGATATTCAGCAATTGAATGTTTGAATCTTTAGAGATAATTGGTTTTTCGGTTTCCTCCACTCTATAAAATAGATTTGAATTTTCCCCTGTTGCTATTTTTAAATTTTTGTTCTTTTTTAGAATAAGCTCATTAGGAGTTCTTAATCTTAGATTGCCGCCAAGATTAGAATAAATGGTTAAAGCGATTATTTTTCCATTTTTCCACTTTAAATCTTTTATTTCAAAACCTCCTCTTGCTTTTAAACCACTTATTGATCCGTATTCTTTTAAAGCATCTGGTAAAGCAGGAAGCAGATGAATGGCGCCATCTGAACTTTGCATCAGCATTTCGGTAATACCCGAAGTACAGCCAAAATTACCATCGATCTGAAATGGCGGATGCGCATCAAAAAGGTTATTATAGGTTCCGCCTCCTTCGTGATTTACGCCAAGCGGTGTCAATTGATTTTGAATTAAGCTGTAGGCATGATTGCCGTCCTGCATTTTTGCCCACCAGTTTACTTTCCAGCCCATACTCCATCCTGTAGATACATCGCCTCTTTGCAGCAGTGTGTTTTTTGCAGCTGCAAAAAGCTCTGGAGTTCTATATGGCGAAATCTGATTGGACGGATACAAACCATATAAATGCGAAATATGGCGGTGATTATCTTTTGGATCATCTACGTCATCAAGCCATTCTTGAAGCTGATTGTATTTTCCAATTTGCATAGGAGGCAGTTTTTTTCTCAGTACTCTAAGACTATCTGCAAATTCTCTGTCTTTCTGTAAAACTTCTGAAGCTTTTATAAGCGTGCTAAAAACATCAAAAACAATTTGATTGTCCATGGTAGAACCTGCTGTCATTGCCGAATTTTGATGCGCTATTGGCGTATTTTCAGGTGAATTCCCAGGTGCTATGACCAGCCATCCGTTTGCAGGGTCTTCAACAAGAAAGTCAGCATAAAAAAGAGCAGCTCCTTTTAATATTTCGTAAGCAGATTTTAAATATGCCGCATCTCCAGTATATAAATAATGTTCCCAAACATGCTGGCTCAGCCATCCTCCGCCTGCATTCCACACTCCCCACGTTGCGCCATCAACAGCACCATTTATTCTCCAAATATCGGTATTATGATGTGCCATCCATCCTCTAGCACCGTACATTACTTTGGCCGTTTCCTGTCCTGTCTGCGAAAGCTCTTGAATCATTTTTAATAAAGGTTCATGCATTTCAGAAAGGTTTGTTTTTTCGGCTGGCCAGTAATTCATTTCCGTATTAATATTGATGGTATATTTGCTATCCCATGCCGGTGTCATACTGCGATTCCAGATTCCCTGCAAATTTGCAGCCTGCCCGTCTGGCTGTGAAGAAGAAATTAGGAGATACCTGCCGTACTGATAATATAAGGTTACAAAAGATGGATCTTGAACATTTCTAAAATTGGACAATCTTTCATTGGTTGGCAATTTAGCTTGTTCTGTAGTTCCTAAATCCAATTTCACTCTGTTGAAATATTTTTGATACGCAGCAATATGAGCGGTTTTCATCTTATCATAATTCTTAACAAACGCTTTATCCAGATAAGATTGAGCCAGTTTATTTTCATCGCCGCTTAAATCATTATAATTTACAAAGTTGGAAGCTATAGAAACCATGATTACTACTGAATCTGCTTTATCGACTTTCAACGCATTACCAACAGTGCTTATATTTCCGCCTTCGACTTTTAATTTTGCTAATGCATTAAACTGAACCTTTCCTTCTACTCCTTCATGATTGCTGGTGTTTCCCCAAAGTGAGATTTCATTATTACCGTTAAGCTCAATTTTCTGTTTTTTATGTTCTGATGTAAAACCAGCTGTAAATGATAGCTGTCCAGGTTTATCGGCTGAAAGTTTAATGACCAAAACTCTATCTGCAAAAGAAGTAAAAGCTTCTCTTGTAAAAGTCACTCCGTTTACTTTATACATTGTTTTTGCAACTGCATTTTCAATATCCAGTTCGCGATAATAATCGGAATACTTCTGATCTGGGAAATTCAGTTCCAAATTTCCGACAGGCTGAAACATCTGCCCATGAGATTTTTTGGTAATGATAGTCTCATTGATCAGTTTTTCGGCTTTTTGATATGCTCCCTGAAAAAGAAATTGTCTTATCTGAGCCAGAGCTTCTTTTGCCAGCGGATTATCATTTCGGTTAGGACTTCCGCTCCAAACTGTGCTTTCATTTAGCTGAAAAGTTTCTTTTCCGACATTCCCATAAACCATGGCGCCCTGAAAACCATTTCCTATTGGCAATGCGTTTTCCCAAACATCACCAGAAGGAGCTTTATACCAAAGCTTTAGATCTGATTTCTCTTGAGCTAACATGGAAATTCCGAAGAAAAACAGGAGATTAAACAAATGCTTTTTCATATTTTAATTACTCATTTTAATATTATTCCTAGCTGGCAAACGAGCCTAAAAAATTATTGAGACACTCTTTCGCTTTCAGGAGCTCCTAAATAAGAAGGCTTCAAACCTCCTGTATCAATTAGTATTTTTTGAAGCACAATTCCTGGGTCTAAAACTCTGAAACGAAGCTTGTGCGTTCCCGATTTCAAGATGTTATGTTTAGTTACAGAATGAATCATGTGCTCTGCCTGCCATTTGCCTAATTCTCCTTTATAATGTCCATTGAAATTTACAAGTTGCGGTTTTTCTCCATCAAAAGATATTTCATATCGAAGGCCTTTATTGCTGTTAAAATTCAATGTTGGAGCCAATAAAAGTTCTACTGTAAATTCTCCCGTTGAAGCAAAATTGATTTCATATTCTACAAAAACATTATCTTCTGCTGTTGGGTAAATATTTTGCGGAAATGTCGTAATTCCACTCAACGTTTTTCCAAAATCTGGAATCACTTCCCAATGTATTTTTTTTGAATTATTGGCTTTAGAAAAGTGTTCTGCATGGATCGAAACATAACCCTCTTTTTCTACAAAAACTTTCGGAACAACAATTTCGCTATCTGAAAAATATTTTACTTCAGGAAGAATATTTTTTGGGCCATCGTGCCAAGCTTTATATCCTATTCGCATCTGATCCATCATATGAGGCCATTTGCCTCCTGCAATTTCATTATTGTATTTGTTTTGAAGAATAGAATCGCGTTCAAATTTTACTTTAACCTCATCTGCATAATAATTGGCAAGACTATTTTTTTGCTCTGTCAGTTTTTTATTTTTTGCCTGTGCAAAATACATTTCATAAAGATTGCAGCAAGCATCTATTGGATATAAAACTAGCTGAAAATAAGCATCTTTATATTCGTTGGGAAGATCGTTGTAAACTCTGTAAGCATCCAATGCCAAGTTTTTATAATCGTTGACAACCGTTTCAAACTCATTATAGTTTTCTAATGAATAGGTTTTACTGTCTAACATTTCTGGAGTTACACGACGATTGAATTTTGGATAGGCATTTAATAATCTGGCAATTTCTTTAGCATATTTATTTCCAAACTGTTCTGCTGCCCAGTTTTCTGTGTATTGGAATAAATTCTGAGAATTGAAATCTTTTGGATTCCAAGCCATGTCTAAAAAGAAGCTGATTGGGAATTCCATTGGTTTTAAATCACCAACATTCACAATCCAGACTTTATCGACTCCGTTTTCATAACTAAGATTCATTTGCTCCCAAACCCTTTGTATCGGACTTATGTTTATCCATTTTGAATTTCTTGGACCTCCAACATAGTCAAAATGATAATACATTCCGTAACCGCCTTTGTGTAGCGGTTTGGAAAGATCTGGAAGTTTGCGGACATTTCCCCAGTTATCATCGCAAAACAGAAGAATTACATCATCAGGAACGCGCATTCCCTGATCGTAATAATCCTGAACTTCTTTATACAAAGCCCAAACCTGAGGTGTTTTATTGGCGCTTTGCCCTGTTTCTTTCTCAATAATTTTGCGCTGTTCTTTTACAATATTTTCCAGCAGACTTATATTAGTGTCTTCGCTCATCGCTTCGTCTCCATCTCCACGCATCCCAATGGTTACCAGTTTTTCCCAATTTTTGCTTCGCTGAATTCCCGTTTTCCAGAATTCGTCTAAAACCGTTTTGTTTTTGGAGTAATCCCAAATATTGGGCAAATTATTTTTTTTAATGTATCGGCGCCAGTCTGTCTGGGCTAAAGCCATTGGTTCGTGATGCGAAGTGCCCATTACAATTCCCATTTCGTTTGCTAAAGGACCACTGGCTGCATCATCATCATAAAATGCATTTCCCCACATGGCAGGCCAGATGTAATTGCCTTTCAGTCTAAGGATTAATTCAAAAACTTTTTCATAAAACTTGCTATTAAAACCACCAAAAGTTGCTTTTGCCCAACCGCTTAAAGCTGGAGCTTCATCATTAAGAAAAATGCCTCTGTACTTTACAGCAGGTTCACCCTCTGTGTACGTTCCTTTAATGAAGTAAATATTTTCTTTGTGTTTTACAGGCACATCAGCCCAGTAATACCATGGTGAAACACCAATTTGTTTAGATAATTCATAAATTCCGTAAATCGTGCCGCGTTTGTCGCTTCCTGCAATTACGAGTGCTTCATCTACGCCTTTGAAAGGATTTTTAACGTGTTGTATAATGAATTTTTCATTTTTACCTTTAAGCTCTTTTCCTTCAATTTTTTTCTGTTTAATTAAATCATCAATAACCGAATTAAATCCGATCGTTCCAATGATAATAAGAGGTGAAGATCCATTAGGATTTTGGTTTAAAATAAGCGGACGCTGGCCTGTAACTTTTTCAAAATCTGATTGAAGATTATTTACAGCACGCAAAATACCTGCATCTAAATTTGGATTTATAAAAAAAGAAAGTGACAACGATTTTTCTTTCAGCACCATAACATTCTGACTTTTATTTTCCGTTATAAAAGGCTGAGAAGCCTTTGACATAGTGCTTAACAAAACAATAATTAAAGTGCTTATAAATTTAAAATAGTTTTTCATCAGGTATTTTTTGTCAATCGATTACAGACCTAATTTATTCAAAATCAAGATCTTCACATTCCGTTTTTTGTTTTATTATTTGAATAATAACTGCGAATATAGGAACAAATCATGTCTCCACACCGGCCATGTGTGTCCACCAGAATATTCACTATAGTTATATTTTATTCCAAATTGATCGAATTTCTGCATCATAATTTTACAGTTTTCATAGGCGATATCTTCTTTTCCGCCCATCGAAATCCAAAAATCTTTTAGATTAGCATTAATAGACTGTGCATTATTTTTTATAAACTCATATTGAGGATCTGATAATTTCGGATTGTTTGCCCACCATCCTGAACTGAAAACGCCCAGACTTGAAAACATATTAGAGTTTTTAATTCCAGCGTAAAGTGTCTGCAATCCGCCCATTGATAAACCAGCTAAAGCTCTACTTTTGCTGTCTGTCGCAACTTTAAAATTGCTTTCTACAAAAGGTATGGCTCCGTTTTTCAGTTCGTTTTCAAATGCTTTTAAGGTTTCTTCTCCAAAACCTGCTATTCCTCCGGTATTGCCCATATTGCCATCAAGCATTACAATAAGCATTTTCTTTGCTTTATTTTCTGCAATTAAATTATCCAAAATCAAATTTGCTTTTCCTTGAGTGCTCCATCCTCTTTGGTCTTCACCACCTCCGTGTAAAAGATACAGCACAGGAAATTTTTCTGAAGAGGTTTCGTATCCTGGTGGCGTATACACATACATTTCACGCCAAGAATTAGTTCCTTTTGAAAAGTATTTCATTATTCTTACCTCACCATGCGGAACAGTTTTCAATTCATAAAAATCACTATCTTTTTTCGGGATTTCTATTCCACTGGCCATGCGCCCCATTCCGTAAAAAGTTTCGCTTGACGGATCTGCAACTGCCACACCATCAATCAAAAGCGAGTAATAATTAAATCCGCCGTTTATCACATCGGTTGTAACATTCCACACTCCTTGACCATCTTTCTGCATGTCGTACTTTTTCCCAAGGTCTATCTGCACTTTTGATGCGTCAGGTGCATTGACTTTAAAGATTACTCTGTTATCAGGCAGAATCTGAGGATATTTGGCATTACGTATATTGGTTTGAGCTGTGGCTCCTAAAACCGTATATTTTGCAAAACTTGATTCATCAACCGGTTTGAACAATAACTGCGAAAACATGTACAAGCTGTTTTTCCATACTTTGAAATCGTGAACTCCTGGTTCCAGATAATAGATGTGCGGAACATTGTTTTTGAATAAATAATCGTGTGTTCGTTTGCTGTTTTCCAGCAGCCAATCGTTATCTCCGCAGGAAATCCAAAGCAATTTTAGTTTCTTTTTTGTTTCCTCTGGATTTGGCACCAATTCTTCTGTTTTCTTTGTATTTGGAGCTGATGAAAATCCACCAATCCAAGCAAATTTGTCTAAGTTGGTTAATCCGAAATTGAGAGATTGTCCGCCTCCCATAGATAATCCTGCAATGGCACGATGCTCTCTGTCTTTGTAAACATTATATTTCTTTTCAATAAAAGGAATCAAATCCTTCAATAAGTCTTTTTCAAAATCTGAAAATGCCTGCACTTTGTCTGGCGCCATTATGTTTCCAGTAGCGCTGTCATCTTTCATGGCTCTTCCGTTTGGCATTACCACAATCATTGGTTCTAATTTTCCTTCTGCATAAAGATTGTCCAATATAATCTGCGGACTTCCTCCGTTTAGCCATTCTTTTTCATCTCCACCAATTCCGTGCAAAAGGTATAAAACTGGATATTTTTTGCTTTTACTAAATCCCGGCGGCGTATATATAGTAGCTTTTCTTACTGTTCCAACTGTCTTCGAATTATAACTTACCGTTTCTATTTTTCCTGCTGGAACTGCTGGATTTAACTGGTCAAATCCAAATGGTGCTTGAACTATAAAAGGATCATTTGTGCTATTGGATTTATACCCTAATAACGAAAGCATTTTTTCGGCATAACGCTTTCCTAAATCTCTATATCCTGCCGAACTAAAATGAAGGAAATCTGGAGCTACTGCACAGCCTTTTGATGAAATAACATAAGAAGTTGGAATGGTCTGAGGCAGCGTTGCGATGATTTTATTCATGCTGGCGCATTTTCCATTTTGTTCTTCATGAACAGTTTCACCTGAAAGCAATGGGACTTTTTTAGGATCAAGATTTAGATCTTTCATCAGATTATCATATACTATTTTAACCTTTTTCGGCCATAGTGTATCTCCTGTATTAGATTCTCCCTGATGCAGTAAAATACCTTTTATCACTCCTTTCTTTTGCGCAATTTTTGCCATTTCAACAAGTCTTGCATACGGACTGCCATTATATTCTTTGATCATACCCAGCATCCAATCTGGCGCTGTTTTCATATAATTATCAAAATTATCTTTATCAAAAAGTTCTATTTTACATCCGCCCACAGCAACATTTACTACTCCAACTTTTATATTTTTAGGAAGATTGGCCACCATAGTTCTTCCAAAATAATCTGTCAATGTTAATCCTGTTTTACATCTGCATAATGGCGGAATTGCGGTATACCATTTTCCCATCTCGCGATTCAAATCAGGGCAATTTACTGCTTCCAGAACCTGAAAGCGAGGATCTACATTTATTTTGTCTTCAGCTTCTATTGGAGCTGCACCTTCCATATTGGACTGTCCAAAGCTTAAATAAACATGAAAATTTGGATCCTGAGAATATCCATGCTGTCCCGTTAAAAAAAGGACTGTTATTGCGAAAAATCTAATTATTGATTTCATGACTTTTATTAAAATTATTTTAATACTAAATGGAATTTCACTTAAATAAATTCAAGTCTATTACTTCTCCCATTCTTTGATATCCTAATTCATTAGGATGCAAAAAATCGCCGTCATGCATATTTGATAAAATAGTTTTAGAATCGGTTTCCGAAGCCATTTCTTTATCAAAATCTACTACTGCATCAAAATGATTATTTCGAATCCATGCATTTACGATATCTCTTGCTTCTTGTTTGAAAGGTGCGTCGTAAAATGATTTTTGAAAAGGCAGAATCGTACAGCCATAGACTTTTATGCCTTTCGCGTGTGCTTTTTCTATCATAATTTGGTAAGCGTCTATAATTTCTTGTGCTTTTATAGGAGCATCTTCTGCACGTTTAATTCCTCCTATATCATTTATTCCTTCCAATATTACAAGCCATTTTGTACCTGTCTGCGAAAGTACATCACGGTCAAAACGATCTAATGCCGTTGGGCCTAATCCGCCTTTTACAACGCAATTTCCGCCTATCCCTAAATTTAAAACTCCAATATTTTGAGTGGCTTTATTGGCAACCAATCTAGCGGCTAGAATATCGGTCCAGCGATTTTGTTTGTTTGTTCCAGAACCGCGGCCATCTGTAATGGAGTTTCCTAGACAAACAATATTAGATGCCTTTTTTGATGCCACAACATCGACGCCAACAATAGAATACCAATGATCTGTTTTTACAGCTCCTGAGAAAACATCATTATTGAGATTGTCTCCCGATAAAATATAAGATGTTGTTCTCGATCCAGGATGTCCTGTTGTTTTTTGCGACGCAGCTCCATAATAAATGGTTATGGCTAGTAATTGACCTTGTTTTAGCTGAAAATTCAGTTTATCTGAAAATACTTCCTGACCTGGATTTAATGTTACTTCTTGATTTCCATTAAAGCTGAGATTTTTTTGCGTGTTTTTATCAATTGCTGAAGCATTAAGCACATTGGCTATGCTAACCTTTTTTAAAACGGTAGGCTGATCACTAAATATATTTGAAAAACGCAGTCTAATGTGTTCTCCTCCTATAGAAACTTTTATAATTTGACGAAGTGTATTTTCGGCCAAACCTGGGGCTGGAGGCATGTTGTTTGGTTCTACAAGCATTGGCGCACAAGCCCATGATCCGACCCAGTTTTCATCATTCGTCTTTTCAGAAGAATTTGCTAGTGGCTGATTGGCCTTACATCCTATTATTAAAGTGAAAAGCTGTAAAAGCAATAAATATTTAAAATATCTTTTTATCATTTCTACTAAAATTTGATGACTGCTGCTATCCTAAAAAACAACTCCCATAAATCATTTTTTAAATTGAAATAAATGGGAGTTGTAAATTTTATTTCGGATGTGAATTATTTGATGAAGTGGCATATAAACCCACCAAAGCTCCTGTAAATCCGCCTGCAACATTTGTTGAAAGAATATCTCCTGAAACTGGATTTCCAAGATTTTCAAAATCAGCACCGTTTAAAGCATAGCTAAACTGATAATTGTCGCCTGTTGCTTTAACTTGCAAACGTATTGCTCCTTTCATTTCTATTTTTGCACTTGACAAAATTTCTGATTGTCCTTTTTCTGTTCTTTCTAACAGTATATAGGTGTCTTTTCCTTTCTTAGTTATACCAAAAACGTAATTGTAGCTTTCGTTCTGCAGACATACAATTCCTGCCAGATCTTTTTCTGATTCTGGTTTATATTCTAAAGTAGTTGAAAAAGAAAAAGTATTATGCTGCTGTCTGTAAAACAATGTAGACGTTGGTTTTAGCTCTTTTATGTTTACTGCGAATGGTGTAATCTGCAGACCTTTTTTAACAATAGAAATAAAATGCTCTCTTGGTCCTCGCAATCCAATCCATCTGTAATCTAACTTTTCTGATGTAAAATTCTCGGTAAATGTAAAGTTGCCATTAGGGAAAAAACCATCTTTGCCCGTTTTGTTTACAACACCTTTTGGCATTTTTAATTTTGGCCCCATTGGCACTAAACCATTTTCAAAAACAGGAAAAGTACCTGACCAATCTACAGGTAGCATAAAGGTTTCACGCCCTGCGTTTACTCTATCTTTTTCGTTTGGACGGATTCCTAAAAACACTCCATAATATTTATTGTCAGGCCCAAGCACTAAATCTGCATGTCCTGCCCAATCAACTTTGTTTGGTCTATTTTGGGGAAAATACCTCTGTGTTAGGATTGGGTTATTAGATGATGGCTTGAAAGGGCCTTTTGGATTATCACTAACAAAAACAACCTCACTATGATTTCCTCCTGTACCGCCTTCAGCACACATTAAATAATAATGATTGTCTTTTTTATACAAATGAGGGGCTTCGATCCAGATTGGTTTCTTAGAAAGATCGACTCCACCATCTACAATAATTTTATCTGTTCCCGGAATTACCTGATCTTTTTCTAAATCATATTCCCAAACTTTAATTACGCGATGTCCTTGGTACAATTCTTTTCCTTTATCAGGAGCATCATTATGCACCACATAACCTTTTCCGTTGTCATCAAAGAAAATAGAAGGATCTATTCCGTCAAAAGCTAATTTAATTGGACTACCCCAACCTTTTTTAGGATCTTTGGTTTTTACAATGATATTTCCTAAACCGCCTGTAAAAGCAGTAACAATCATATAAAAAGTATCATTATGAGGATTGTACGTAATTCCAGGTGCATAAACTCCTGCACTGATTCCTGTATCATGAGGATTAAACTCTGAAACTTTATTTAATACCCCACCCAAATCGGTCCAGTTTACTAAATCTTTAGAGTGAAAAATGGGCACTCCAGGGAACATGGCAAACGAAGAACACACCATATAATAATCGTCTCCTTTTCTTGTAATGGCAGGATCTGGATAACATCCCTGAAGAATCGGAGAATAAAATTCATCTTCTTTTAATGGATTGCTTTTGTAAATCTGATCATCTCCTACGTAAGTTACGTTTGAAAAGATTGGATCTTTACTGCTTTTCTTTTTTTGGATAGTGCTTTCCTGAGCCTGCATAACGATGAAGCAAAACAGAAAAGCAAATGATATAAGAATCTTTTTTTTATTGCTCATTTTATATTGTCTGTTAAAGTGCATTTCGAAAAAATATTAAAAAGCCGAGAGGGTTACTCCCGGCTTGTTTAAAACTAAATTAATAAACCCTAATAAGATAATTCATAAAATTGGCCTTATTTGCTTAACATTAGTTTTTAGAAAAATAAAACTTAATATCCTGGATTTTGGTAAGTAGCTTTTTCGGCATCCGACATTTCCATCCCCTCCATCTGTCCTTGCGGAATCGGTCTTAGGTAATGGTGCGGATCAATTGATCTGGTCACTACTTCAGGTGTGTGTTGTCCGTAGTTAGATCCTCCTATAGAATATTTCCCAGCAATTTCATTCCATTTCTGTGTTCTTACTAAGTCATACCAGCGGTATCCTTCGCCAAAAAATTCACGTGAACGTTCAGCAAGAATGTAGTTAATATCAATTACGGCTGGAGTTGCATTGGTCATAGCAACACTATTATCCTGAATTTTAGCAGTATTTCCATTATTATCCCATTTCCATTTTCCTGCTCTAGCTCTTAATACATTTACAAGTGATCTGGCACTCCAAGATCCTGTAGCTCCTTTAACGGCTGCTTCTGCGGCAACCAAATACAATTCAGAGAATTTTGCTACTGGAAACGGTCTCGTACTTCCTGCATTCGGCTGTCCTAATCCTCCAGCATTATCTGTTCTGTATGGTCCAAGTTTCCAGAAACCTGGATATACGATTCTGCTAATGCCTTTTGGAGAAATCACATAGTCTGCTCTTCCCGGCAAGACTCCAGCGCCCACTCCGCTATCTCCTTGTCCAGAAGGATAAGTTATAGCCGTTGCAGGCTCATCATTAAGGAAAGTTAAAACAGCATCTCCAGGTTTAATTGTCAAGCCATTTGCGTTTGTTAACGTTAAGACATTTGTAAGACCTGTTTGAAGAAGATTCCAATTGCCTCTATAAACAGTTGCGAATGTTCCGTCGTATCTTGAATCATTAGTCTTATCCGCAAAAGTGTTGGTAAAAACTTCGATTGGTGGCGCCATTCTTGTCCACGGACGTCCTAGAAATTGATTTGCTTCTCTTTGAACTGAAGATACCGCGTCGGTTCCATTTTTACTTCTAATAGCTGTATAGTTCCAAGTTACCATCCAGCCTGAAAAGTTATCTGGAGCACCACCACTACCGTACGTAAGACTTGCACCATTGTAATATTCGCTTTCTTGTGTATGATCTGCATAAAGCATTACTTCTTTATTTCTATCATTTGCTCCCGCATTAACATCATAATAAGAATCTAATAGCCCATAAGACCCTGGATTATTTATTCCCTCAACAGCCAGGTCATAAGCCTTTTGAAAGTACCACTGCGAGTTATGTCCGTCGGGATCTGTTCTTGGAGCATCTGGATAAGTTGGGATGTTATTTGGGTTTTCTAACCACCAAGCATAAGTAAGATATGCCTTTGCCAGAAATAATCGCGCTACAGTTTTAGTTACTGTACCAGTCAATCTAGGTGTATCTGGAAGATCATTAACTGCTGCAACCAAATCTGGAAAAATGGCTTTTGTATATACTTCAGGAACCGTATTACGTTTAGAATATCTTGAAGGTTTGCTGTTAAACTTTAATTCTCCAGCTCCTAGATCTAACGGCACCCCTCCAAAAGTTTGCACAAGCAGGAAATAATCAAATCCTCTAAAAAATTTAGATTCAGCAATTAAACTGCTGGCAACTCCTACGGCTGCACCATTTTCGATAATACCGCTCGCAGTATTGATATCATAATAAGAGTTATTCCACAAAACATCCGAACGGCTTGAAGTCGGATTAATGATACCCACACCAGATAAATCGTGATCCTTGAAATTTCCGTCTGCACTTTGCGCATATGTTGCCTCATCTGTTCCTGTCTGGCATGCATTATAAAAATAAGCTTGTCCGTAAATCCAGCGTAAATGTGCGTAATGAGAAGTTAATCCCTGTTTAACTCCCTGCTCTGTTTTAAAGTAGCCTGGTTCATAAAAATCATGAGGTTTTTCTTCTAATATATCCGAACAACCAGCTAAGGAGAATAAAACCGCTGACCCCATAATTAAATTTTTAAAAATATATTTTTTCATGTCTGCGTTTGATTAAAATGTTAAATTAAGCCCAAATAAATAATTTATTGTTGCAGGGGTACTAGTACCAATAACGGGAAATCTTGATTGATAGGATGCAACAGCTTGATTTTCATTACCAAATGAATTCGTTTCTGGATCCATTCTAGATTTATCATGATATGGAGAAAATAAAACAAATGGATTCTGCACAGTAAAATAAAGTCTTAATTTATCGATGCCTACATTTTTTGTAAAGTTGGGATCGATCGTATAACCAAGAGTCATTGCTCTAATTTTCAAATAAGAAGCGTCAAAATATCCCATAGTAGACATATATTTTGGATTATCACCAGCTCTAATACCTCTAGGGTTAGGGAATTCTGCATCTCTATTATCTGGAGTCCAATAATCTACATCAATGTTACTTCTTCGCCCGTTTAACAAATTCATATAACTTGCACCTCCATACAGTGTGCTAATTAATACTCCTCCACTCTTAAATGCGCCCACTGCATTAAAATCAAATCCTTTATAGGTTACACTAGTATTAAAACCTCCCTGAAAATCTGGATCTGTTTCAATAATCTGGCGATCGCTTGGATTAATAGCACGGGCTGGTGAACCATCTGGCTTATAATCTCCTGTGTATTTGACTTTAATAGATCCTACAACTGTTCCTTGATCATTAATTCCAGTTGGCCCTGGCTCATAAATTGACATATACGGATCGCCTTCCTGCCAAATTCCTACCTTTTGGTAATCATATATAGAATTGATATTATATCCAACAAACCAGTTATTGGTTTCATCGCGGCTAGCTCCAGATGCGAGAGATACCAGCTTGTTTTCATTTCTGTAGAAGTTAACCCCAACAGTCCAAGTCACACCTTTAGGATTATCTAAAATAACTCCGTTCAATGAGATTTCATAACCTTTATTCTGCGTTTCTCCCACATTAGCTACATAGCTATCTACGCCGGATGTTGATGGAAGTCTCACACGTTGCAATAGATTTTTTGTATTGGTTTTATAATATTCAATTGTACCTGATAAGCGATTGTTGAAGAATCCGAAATCTAACCCATAATTCCATGTCGTCGAAAACTCCCATCCTAAATTAGGATTTGGCAACTCTGTTACATACACACCAGTTGAATTAGTGCTTCCAAAATTATAAGGTCTTGTGCTTAAAGCTCCTAGAGTTTTATACGGATCCACTGATTGGTTAGACGTTTCCCCATATCCCGCTCTCAGTTTTAATAAATTAATATAATTTACATTTTTAAGGAAAGACTCATTTGAAAGCGTCCATCCTACTGAAACTGCTGGATAAGTGACCCATTTGTGACCAGGAGCAAGTCTTGATGAACCATCAGAACGCACTGTTCCCGAAATGAAATAACGATTATCGTAAGAATACATTAACCTAGCCATGTAAGAAGTTAATCCCCACTGTGTATAATCCTGTTCGTCAGGTCTAATTACCGCTTCTTCCTCGCTCTGTCCCAAATTATAAAATTGGAATGCATCAGAAGTAATACCATTTCTAATTACTCTTGAACTCTGTCCTGTATATTGTTCATTTGAATACAATCCAACAAAATTTATAGTGTGTTTTTGTGCAAAAGTTTTATCGTACGTTAATAAATTTTCTAAAAGCCATTGCGTAGACCAACCGTTTGTGATTGCTGCATTCGAAATTGTTCCCGGATTTACATCAAAAACTCCCTGCCCTTCATAATATCCTGTGTTAGAGGTACGGAAATTCAAACCTGTATTCAGTCTGTACTTTAAACCATCAACACCCGGAATTTTCACTTCCGCAAAAATATTATTATAAGAACTGAAACCTCTATTCAGATTAACATAAGCATCTCCTAAATTTTTAATGGATTGTCTAGTATAGACCCATTGATCATCTGCAGCCATCCTAACTGTTCTTTTTAAAGAACCATCTGCATTGTATGGATTAGCAAGCGGAGAAGTCGCTAGAACAGTTCCTGGTCCAATATTATCACCATTTGTGATCGTGTAATTGCTATTGGTATTAAATCCCATGCGTATAGATCTATTAATCTGCTGATCTAAACCTGCTCTTAGACTAAAACGCTCATAGCTTTGACCAGGAAGAACTGACTCTTCTTTGTAATATCCTAAACCTGCATTGTAAGCTCCTGTTTCGGTTCCTCCAAAAACGCCAACATCATGACTTATCATTTCTCCAGAACCGTACAATGAGTCCTGCCAATCTGTATTTACATTTCTTTTCTCATCAACACCATCCTCATATAAATCTGAATAATCACGTAGAGCAGCAAATTTAACAGCATCCATCATAGGATACTTTGAGAAAACCTGTTTAATTCCACTAAAACCATTATAAGTAAATGTAGCTTTCTGATTTTTCTTTCCTTTTAAAGTAGTCACTAAGATTACACCATTGGCTCCTCGAGAACCATAAATAGCTGTAGCAGAAGCATCTTTCAGGATGTCCACAGATTTAATATCGGCCGGATTAATATCTCCTATAGAGCCCGCAAATGGAACTCCATCCAATACCACCAAAGGATCGTTACCTCCTGTCAATGATCTAGTCCCGCGAATCCTTATCTGCATCGCGGCACCAGGTTTAGAAGAAGTTTGCGTCATCTCAACACCTGGAAGCCTTCCTTGTAAAGCTTGAGTAATATTAGCGGCCGGAACTTCATTTAATTCTTTTCCTCCTAATGATGCAACCGATCCTGTAACAGCTTCTTTAACCTGTGTACCGTAGCCGATTACCACAACTTCTTTTAAGTCATTGGCGTCTTCTTCAAGCGTTACATTAATATTTTTCTGCCCGTTTACAGCTACTTCTTTGCTTTTTAATCCAATAAAACTAAAAATAAGTACTCCGTTTGCCGGCACATTTATAGAATAAGTACCATCAAAACCAGTGCTCACACCGTTTTTGGTTCCTTTTAAATTAACATTAGCCCCCGGAATCGGTCCGCTAGCATCAGTTACCGTTCCCGTAACTGTTGTCTGTGCTTTAGATTGAAATGAAAACGCAAACATCAGCATAAAAAAACATAAACATTTTAAATGTCTGTGTTTACTTGCAGTAAAGTGGTTAGTCATAAAAAATTGATTTAATTATTAATTGGTTAGTTAGTTATTTTTTTTGCACTATAAAAGTTAAAATTAATAAGTGTATTTATTACAAATATAGAAAAATATTTCAGAAACACAATCGGTTGTGTAATTTTTTATTGATAAGTATAAAAAAAATATGCCTTAAAAAAATAGTTACTTCATATTTAATCCTAAAAATATAAGAATATAACAAAACAAACTATAACGTTGTAGCTATCTTTAATGAAAATTATGTGTTCTTGGGATATTCTTAAAGAAAACATAAAAATGAAAAATTCTGCTTTCTTATCTAAAAAAAATAGAATTATTGAGATTGAAGGGTGATAAACCAACAAAAAATACCAGTAAAATCGTACATTACAAAGTAATAATCTGATTTACCAATCATTAAAATTCTAAAAAACCATCTTTAAAACAATCGATTGTTTGTTTTCGTAAAAAAACCTTTCATTTTCATGAAAGGTTTTTAAAACAAATTCTAAGAAATAAACTTTTTGTCTTCTAAACAATCGCTACTAAAGTATTTCTATAAAAATGCACGATTATAGTAACGCCAATCATCGTAAGCTATTTACATCTATTATACATTTTAACAATAACACACTTATAACGTTCTTTGGCTATCACATAGCTCAAATTAGAATTAATGATTTTAATATTAACAAATCAAAATAAATTCCTTTAAAAATTAAAATTGAATTTTGCATTCCAAAATATTTCATGTTTTGGCACATTCAAACTATAAAATTCAGCAGCCCTGTTTGATACGCCCTCTTCTTTTTCAGCAAGACCGCGAACTAATCTTCTCTGCAAAATCTTTCTTCTAAAATTAGTCTTATTGATTTTAATGCCTAAGATTATTTCATATAAATGAATTACTTGAAGCAAAGTAAATTTTTCAGGTAAGAGATTGAAGCCAACTGCGCTACAGCAAATATTCTTTCGCAATTCCTTAATGCTGAAATCAATTACTGTCATATATTTTTTCTCTAAATCAGCTATATTGTGTACGTCAACCCAGATCACATTAGATTGCAATTCGTCATCATCTATTTTTTTTTCTTTGCTAACCATTGCATAATATCCGATTGAGATATTTTCGCGAAATGATGCTGATGAGTCATAGCCGAATGCCCGTAATTGTTCCAAAAAGAAGTCATCTTCTGAAATATACTTTTTCAAAATCTTTTGTGCCGTTTTTAATATTGTCTGCCCCTCTTCCAAACTGGCACTAGGCAATCTCCAGTTACCATTCGTTGCATCATTTTCATTTTTGACAAGCAAAACTTTTAGGCTTCTGTCTTCAAAACAGAATATTACACAGTCAATTTCTATCTTATTTTCTTGACTTAAATTAAAACCTACTCTCTCTTCTGAGTCTTCTTTTTTCATAGAAAATAAAATTAAAACTCTCTTCTAATCAAATAATCTTCTTATTCCGTAGGGATCAATCGTTACGATCGAACCATCTTCCAGATAGTCTATTTTGGTAACCTTCATGCTTCTCAAATGCGTCACCCCTTTTGAAAGGCTTGAATCGTGATAGAACAGATACCACTCGCCTTCCACTTCGCAGATCGAATGGTGCGATGTCCACCCGATTACTGGATTCAGAATTCTTCCCTGATACGTAAATGGTCCGTACGGACTGTCTCCGATAGCATAGCAGATGAAATGCGTGTCTCCCGTCGAATAGGAGAAATAATATTTTCCGTTGTATTTGTGCACCCACGAAGCTTCAAAAAAACGACGCCCATTATCCCCTGCCAGAAGCCCATTTCCGTTTTCGTCCAAAATCTGGATTTCTCTCGGCTCTTCAGCGAACTCGAGCATATCGTCTCTTAACAAAGCCACAATCGGCCCCAAGGCTTTTTCACCCGCAAGAGGCTCTTCATTGTTTTCATGATATTTATTCTTGCGGTATTTCTGAAGCTGTCCGCCCCAGATTCCTCCAAAATAGATGTAATGTTTCCCATCTTCATCTTCAAAAACCGCAGGATCAATGCTGTAGCTGCCTTTTATGGCATCTCTTTCAGGAACAAAAGGCCCTACGGGAGAATCTGAAACAGCAACGCCAATCTGGAAAATTCCGCTGGCGCGTTTGGCTGGAAAATACAAATAATACTTTCCGTCCTTATACGCGGCATCGGGCGCCCACATCTGCTTTTCGGCCCAGGCAACATCATCAACGTGGAGCGCAACGCCATTGTCAACAGCTTCCGATGAAATGTCTTCCATAGAAAAAACATGGTAGTCTTCCATTCCGAAATGGTCGCCGTTGTCATTGAACGGAATTCCAGCATCAATGTCATGCGACGGATAAATGTAAATCTTCCCGTTGAATACATGCGCCGATGGATCGGCAGTGTAGATATGGGATACTAAAGGCTTCGAAATAGCCTGATTATTGATTTCTTCAAAATTAATGTGTTCAATGCTGTCTTCAGGCATAGGGATATTTTTCTTTTAATAATTAACTTCTTCTTTCTTTAAGCTCAGTTTCGATCTGCACTAAATGGTGATAGCTGTTTAATATTCAGGTCTCGTAAATATCACGAAATCAAATTCTCTGAGCTAAATTTATTCTTTGTTCGTAATGCAATTTGCTTCTCTTAAAATTGTTGCAAGTGATGTCATTTTTTAGAATGGCAAAAATAATATTGGATTCAATAAAAAAACAATCGGTTGTGTAAAATTATACAAAAAAACATATAATACAAATTTACTTTGCTTTAATTAGGTAATTCTCATCCAGCAACCGATTGCTAATTATTCTAAAAAAAACTCTTTTATTTTGGTTTTACCTAGTCTTTCTGTGCTTTTCAAATGGAAAAAGTCTAAGCAGCTATTCCATTAAAATTTAATCTGATACAACAAAAGAAACCGATTACATAAAATGCAATAGCGGTTTTTTAAAGGACAAAAATTTTAAATTTTCTTTGAAGATTCTCGGATCAGTACTTCAGTATTTAGAAATGTAATTTCTTTTGCTTCTTCTTCTTTATGAGATTCTATCGTATCAATAACAATATTGGCTGCCGCTTTTCCCATTTTTTCTGCGGGATGCGTGATAGTTGTGATATTCGGTTCGATTATTTCAGAAATGGGATCATTATTAAAACCAATTACAGCAAAATCCTGCGGAACTCTTATTCCTTTCTTTTTTGCAGTTTGCACGGCACTTACCGCAAGAATATCTCCTGGTGCAAAAAGACCGTCCGGCAGTGTCTTTAGTCCAAACAGCTTATTGCAGGCTTTAACACCAGCATCATAAGTCATGGCTTTCAAATTTATAATCAATTCATCTTTTAATGGAAGTCCATGATCTGTCAGTGCATCTATATAGCCTCTTTTTCTTTCATTATAAAGATTACCAAATTCTGCACCTGCAGTCATATGTGCAATTCTTTTACAACCTTGGTCAATAAGGTGTTTTGTTGCTTTATATCCAGCAGTGTAATTATCAATCACCACCCTAAATGTATTAAAGTCCTTAGGCACACGATCAACAAATACAAGAGGAATATTATTATTTGAAAATTGCTGAAAGTGAGAAGTGTCTTTTGTCTCCATCGCCAGTGAACAAACAACACCGCTAACTCTACTGCTATAAAGAGATTTGGTCATATTAACCTCTTCTTCATAAGAATCGTGTGATTGCATAATAATAACGGAGTAGCCAGATTTTTTGGCAGTGATTTCAATACCACTAATTAAAGATGATAAAAAGGGCTGTGTGATAGTTGGAATTAAAACGCCAATAGTTTTAGATTTGTTCCCTCGTAGCCCCGCTGCCAAAGTATTGGGAACAAATCCCATTTCTTCGGCTGTCTTTTTAACTTTCTTAATAGTCTTATCACTTATGGTATGATGGTCTTTTAAAGCTCTTGAAATTGTCGATGTAGCCAGATTAAGTCTCTTTGCAATATCATAAATTGTTACATGTCTGTGTTCTTCCATTTACTATATGATTAGTCGTAAATTTTAAATATAATTTAAAAAATCGGTCAAGTATTTCAACACTATTATTCTCCACTTTACCAACGAATTTACTGAAAATCAATATAAAATGAAATTTTTATCATAAAAAATCATCAATACCACAGTAAAAAGGCATTATTTTTTAAATAATGATCTAAAGTTAAAATATTTTTCTTTTCTTTACACAATCGGTTGCAATTTATTTTTTAATAAAATACAGCACTCCATCAGTTCGCAACATCAGTAAAAATTATTCATATGAAAACAAAAAAATTAAAGTATCAAATTCTGGTATTAATCTCGCTTTGGTGTACGGCACAAAACAAAGACCCTAAATTTCCATTTCAAAATACTGATCTTAGTTTTGAAGAACGAGTGGAAAACTTGGTGAGCCAATTAACATTGGAAGAAAAAGTAGCGCAAATGTTAAATGCGGCACCTGCCATACCACGGCTGGGAATTCCTGCTTATGACTGGTGGAACGAAACGCTTCACGGCGTTGCAAGAACTCCCTTTAAAACAACCGTTTTCCCTCAGGCAATTGCCATGGCCGCTACTTTCGATAAAAACTCGCTTTTCAAAATGGCCGATTATTCTGCTTTAGAAGGCAGAGCCATTTACAATAAAGCGGTTGAACTTAAAAGAACAAACGAACGTTATCTAGGGCTAACATATTGGACTCCAAATATTAATATTTTTAGAGATCCAAGATGGGGACGCGGACAAGAGACTTATGGAGAAGATCCCTATTTGACAGCCATGCTAGGAGATGCTTTTGTAAAAGGTCTTCAAGGAGATGATCCTAAATACCTAAAAGCTGCGGCCTGTGCAAAGCATTACGCGGTACACAGCGGACCAGAATCTCTACGCCACACTTTTGATGTGGATGTAACCCCATACGAACTTTGGGACACTTATTTGCCTGCTTTTAAAAAGTTAATTACAAGCTCTAAAGTTGCAGGGGTGATGTGTGCCTATAACGCATTTAGAACACAGCCGTGCTGTGCCAGCGATATTTTGATGAATGATATTCTAAGGAATCAATGGAATTTTACGGGTTATGTCACATCTGACTGCTGGGCCATCGATGACTTTTTCAAAAATCATAAAACACATCCTGATGCTGCATCAGCTTCAGCCGATGCAGTACTTCATGGAACAGATATTGATTGCGGAACAGATGCTTACAAATCGCTTGTTCAAGCTGTTAAAAATGGTCAAATCACTGAAAAACAAATTGATGTTTCCGTAAAACGTCTTTTTATGATCCGTTTCAGACTAGGCATGTTTGATCCTGTATCAATGGTTAAATATGCGCAAACTCCTAATTCAGTTCTAGAATCTGATGAACACAAGGATCACGCTTTAAAAATGGCTAGACAATCTATAGTATTGCTTAAAAATGATAAAAATACACTTCCATTAAGCAAAAAACTGAAGAAGATCGTTGTTCTAGGTCCAAATGCAGATAATTCAATCTCTATACTTGGCAATTACAACGGGACACCTTCCAAACTAACAACAGTTTTACAAGGCATTAAAGAAAAAGTTGGACCACAAACCGAAGTAGTTTATGAAAAAGCCATCAACTTTACAAATGATACTTTGCTAGTTTACAAAGATCTTAAAAATCAATATTCTTATGAAGGAAAACAAGGTTTTAAGGCAGACTATTTCAATAACAAAACCTTATCGGGCCAGCCAGAAACGACTAGAACAGAATCTGAAATAAATAATTTCTGGCAAGAAGGAGAAATGGTTACCAAAAATATCAAAGCAAATCATTTTTCAGCACGCTATACTACAAATTTTAAAGCTGATGAAGACGGCGCAATTACTTTTGAAATTCGCGCAGATGACGGCTACAGATTTATAATTGATGGAAAAGAAGCCATAAACGCTTGGGACAAAAACCGATGGGGAGAAAAAACATACAAACTCCAAACCAAGAAAAATACGGTATATAAGCTAGTATTAGAATACTGGCAAGGTGAAGGAAAAGGTGAAGTATCTCTACAGACAGGGAATTTTATAAAAACAGATTTCAATAATTTAATTGAACGCCATAAAAATGCAGATGTTTTCATTTTCGCTGGAGGTATTTCACCTCAACTTGAAGGAGAAGAAATGCCTGTTGACGCGCCTGGATTTAATGGCGGAGACCGCACTTCTATCCTGCTTCCAGAAGTACAGACAAGACTTCTAAAAATACTTCAATCTTCTGGAAAACCAGTAGTTTTCCTAATGATGACTGGCAGTGCAATTGCTGTGCCTTGGGAAGCAGAAAATATTCCAGCAATACTTAATATTTGGTACGGCGGACAAGCTGCTGGAACGGCTTCTGCCGATGTCCTTTTTGGAGACTATAATCCAGCCGGAAGGCTTCCGGTAACCTTTTATAAAGACGATTCTGATTTACCTTCTTTTGTTGATTACAAAATGGATAATAAAACATATCGTTACTTTAAAGGCACTCCATTATACAGCTTTGGTTATGGATTAAGTTATACAGAGTTCAAATACAGTGAATTAAAAACTTCATCAAAAATAATAAAAGGACAGCCAATTACTATTTCTGTCAAAGTAACAAATTCAGGAAAGATAGCAGGAGAAGAAGTCTCTCAGCTGTATATAATTAATCAAAACACCTCAATAAAAGCGCCTTTAAAAACTCTTAAAGGCTTTGAAAGATTTAATTTGAAACCTGGCGAAAGTACTATTGTCAAATTTAATCTTTCTCCAGAAGATCTTTCCTATGTGACAGAAGACGGAAGCTTAAAACAGTATGGAGGCAAAATTCAGATAGCAGTTGGAGGCTCTCAGCCAGATGAAAAAAATCAAACAAAAACCAATATAATAACTCAAACTCTAGAAATAGAAAAATAATTATTTAGTAGTAATGAACAAGACAATAGACCAATTATCAGCCGATAATATTAGAGCTTTAGCAATATCAATGGTTGAAAAAGCCAATTCTGGACATCCTGGAGGATCAATGGGAGGAGCAGATTTTATGCATATTTTATATTCTGAATATCTAAAATATGATCCAACTGAAATGAACTGGATTTACAGAGATCGTTTCTTTATGGATGCCGGGCATTTATCTGCTTTAATGTACGCTCAGTACTATCTTTTGGGTAATTATGAAAAAACAGATCTTGAAAACTTCAGACAATGGGAGTCTGTAACACCAGGTCACCCAGAAATTGATGTAAAGAGAGGAATTGAAAACACATCTGGTCCGTTGGGACAAGGGCATGTTATGGGCGTTGGAGCTGCCATTGCTGCTAAATTTCTATCTGAAAAATTCGATAATTTATTTGATCATAAAATATACGGTTTTATAACAGATGGAGGTGTTCAGGAAGAAATTTCGCAGGGAGCTGGAAGGATTGCAGGACATTTAGGATTAAACAATTTTATAATGTTTTATGATTCTAATGATGTGCAATTATCTTCTATGACCGACGAAGTAACGAGTGAAAATACGGCCGCAAAATATGAATCTTGGGGATGGAAGGTCATTACTATTGATGCTCACAATCATACTCAGATACGCTCTGCACTAAACGCCGCAAATGCCGAATTAAAAAGGCCTACGCTTATTATTGGAAGAACAATAATGGGAAAAGGCTGTGTTACTTCTGACGGGACATTATACGAAGGACAATGCGAACTTCATGGCAAACCTATCGGAGCAACAAAAGCAGATTTTATAAAAACACTTGAAAACTTGGGCGCTGATCCAAAAGATTCTTTTGCCATTTACAGCAGCGTTGAAGACCATTATAAAAAAGTTTTAGAACAAAAAACTAAGGATGCTGAAGAAAGAAAATCAAAAATCTCGGTTTGGGAAAGTCAAAATCCTGAATCTGCTAAAAAGATCCAGCAGTTTTTCGGCGGAGAACTTCCTGAAATGGATTTTAGCTCTATATCTCAAAAGGCTAATGCCGCAACACGCGATGCTTCTGCGGAGGTTTTAGGTTATTTGGCTGAAAAAGTAGAAAACATGATTGTTTCTTCTGCCGATTTGTCTAACAGTGACAAAACAGACGGTTTCTTGAAAAAGACATCAGTGATGCAAAAAGGTAACTTTAGCGGAGCATTTCTTCAAGCTGGTGTTGCCGAACTTACAATGGCCGCAATTGCAAACGGAATGGCTCTGCATGGCGGCGTAATTCCTGTAGTAGCTACCTTCTTTGTTTTTTCTGATTATATGAAACCAGCCATGCGTCTTGCTGCAATTCAGGAGCTTCCTGTTAAATATGTGTTGACTCACGATTCCTTTAGAGTTGGAGAAGACGGACCAACGCATCAGCCAATTGAGCAAGAAGCTCAGATCAGACTTTTAGAAAAAATTAAAAACCATTCGGGTCATCAAAGCTTTTTGGTACTGCGTCCAGCTGATGCAACTGAAACTTCGGTAGCTTGGCAAATGGCAGTTGAAAATAAAACAACTCCTACTGCATTAATCCTTTCAAGACAAAACATCAAAGATCTTCCGTACAAGGATCCAAAGTTCGAGACGGCATCACAAGCTAAAAAAGGCGGTTATCTAATTAAAGAAACCCAAAATCCAGATCTTACTTTAATTGCAAACGGATCTGAGGTTGCCACTCTTTTAGAAGCGGCTTCTGAATTGGAAAAAACAAAGCAATTAAAAATAAATGTTGCTTCTATAATTTCTGAGGGCATTTTCAGATCTCAACCAAAAGAATATCAAGAAAGTATAATTCCAAAAGACGGTCTGGTTTTCGGTTTAACTGCCGGACTTCCTATTAATCTTGAAGGTTTAGCAGGTTCTCAAGGAATTGTATACGGATTAGATCATTTTGGCTACTCCGCTCCTGCTTCAGTTTTAGATCAAAAATTCGGTTTTACAGCTGAAAATATTAGCACTAAAATATTGAAGTATTTAGAAATTTAACGATAAGCTAAATTAAAGTATTAAAAAGGTTTAAAATATATATCAATATTTTTTAAACCTTTTTCGTTTTATGTTGTATTTCTTTTTTCAGATTAAAAACAATTAAAAAACAAGAACTAATGAAGCTTTAGGAACATCCATCGTTTCTTTAACTTCCCAAAACACTGATTTCCAACATTATTCATTATATTTATACTATATTTTCTATTACATTAGGCATTAATCAACTAAATTTCAATCCCTTAAAAATCATTATCGGATTAACCTAATTATCTATGTCTTACAATATACCTGAACATCTCAAAGGACTTAGCGATAACGAAGTAACTGTTGCACAAAAAAAATACGGTTACAACCAGATAAACAGTGCTGATAAAAATACGTGGCAGGAGCTTCTTATGAATATAATTAAAGAGCCCATGCTTGTGCTGTTGTTTGCTATTTCAATTATTTATGTCATCGTAGGAGATTACGGTGAGGCTATTTTTATGTTATTGGCCATCGCCGCGGTTACCACCATTTCATTATATCAGGATAATCGCAGTAGAAAAGCTTTAGAAGCACTAGAGAAACTGAATGAACCTTTAAGCAAAGTTATCCGAAACTCATATGTTATTGAAATCCCCACTCATGAAATTACTATAGGAGATCTCTGTATTATTGAAGAAGGTAAGATGATTAATGCTGATGGTGAAATTATGCACAGCAATGATTTTTCTGTGAATGAGTCTTCTCTTACAGGTGAAAGCTTATCTGTTTTTAAAAGCAATGAAAGTGATGACAATAACGTTTACAGTGGAACTTTAGCTGTTTCGGGACTGGCCGTAATCAAAGTCGAAAAAATAGGAAAAGAAACGCGGATAGGCAAAATAGGCGTTTCTATTTCAGAAATAAAAGAAGAAACATCGCCTTTACAACTACAGATAGCACTATTTGTAAAGGGAATGGCTATTATAGGGATTGCTATATTTGTAATGGTATGCATCATTAATTACTATCACACAGATAACCTTCTAGACAGTCTACTCAATGGGCTGACACTTGCCATGTCTGTTCTGCCAGAAGAAATTCCCGTAGCTTTTTCTACCTTCATGGCATTGGGTGCATGGAAGCTAATGCGTGAGGGAATTATTGTCAAACGTAGCAACATAGTGGAAACATTGGGCAGTACAACGGTTATATGTACTGATAAAACTGGAACTATCACAGAAAATACGATGCAGCTCAAACACATCTACAATTTTGCATCGGACAAAATTTTTGATGAAAACGATTTTAATAATCCTAACCTATCTACAATTATTGACTATGCCATGTGGAGTAGCGAGCCTGTGCCATTTGATCCAATGGAAAAAAACTTGCATCGTTTGTATGAGCTATCACAAAGAGACGATCGACGTCAAGATTTTCAAATGATACACGAATATCCGCTTGAAGGCAAACCTCCAATGATGACGCATCTTTTTGAAAACACAGAAAAGGAACGGATTATAGCAGCAAAAGGTGCGCCTGAAGCTATTCTTAATGTTTCGGCACTTAATGAAAATGAAAAAAATAAGGTACGCAGTATCATTCAGAACCTTGGCAGTCAAGGATTTCGAATTTTAGGCGTGGCTAGATCAGATTTTTATGGTACTAATTATCCCGACAAGCAACAGGATTTCAAGTTTGACTTTCTTGGGCTAGTGATTTTTTATGATCCTCCGAAAAAAGGCATTAAGGATGTTTTTAGCCATATCTATAATGCAGGAATAAAAGTAAAAGTAATTACTGGAGACAATATAGATACAACTAGAAGCATAGCACTACAGGCAGGAATAAAACAGACCTCTCAAGCCATAGAAGGAAAAGACATAATGGAATATTCGGAAGTACAGCTCCTAAAAGCAGCTGAAGAAAAAATACTTTTCACACGTATGTTTCCTGATGCCAAACTTGCTGTCGTAAATGCACTAAAAATGCAAGGGGAAGTTGTCGCTATGCTTGGAGATGGCGTAAACGATTCGCCAGCTCTCAAAGCAGCTCATATAGGTGTGGCAATGGGCAGTAAAGGAACTGAGATTGCTAAAGCTGCGGCGGCTTTAGTAATTACCAATGATGATCTGGATAAATTAATTGTAGGCATTGCTTCAGGCAGAAGAATTTATGCTAATATAAAAAAAGCCGTACAGTATATCATTTCTATTCATATCCCAATTATACTTACCGTTTCTCTTCCCCTGTTTCTAGGCTGGATATTTCCACAGATATTTACGCCAGTCCACGTTATCTTTTTAGAACTGGTAATGGGACCAACCTGCTCTATTGTATATGAAAATGAGCCTATGGAACGCAATACAATGCTAAATAAACCGAGAAAAATGACCGACACTTTTCTCAATTGGAAGGAACTCTCTATCAGTATTATTCAAGGATTATTAATAACAGGTGGCGTTCTATTTATTTATCAACATACAGTTCAAAATGGCGGGAGTGAAGAAAAAACTAGAGCAATGGTTTTCAGTACATTAATTTTTGCCAATATTTTATTGAGTCTTACCAACCGTTCGTTTTATTACAGTCTTTATGAAAGCTTCAAAAATAAAAACATTCTTTTTCCTGTCTTCAGCTTTTCAACACTTATTATACTATTTGCCATTTTATATATAGATCCTTTATCTGAATTCTTCCATCTAACGGGACTCACTATAAGAGAATTAGGTTTAGCAGTTATTATTGCTTCAATATCTGTATTATGGTTCGAAGCATACAAACTCATTAAAAGGCTAAGATTTAAAAAAACAAACCATAAATGACTAAACCACTCTGAACTGAAAGTGTACAGGTTTGTTTGACGAGAGAATAAAAGTCTCTCAATTTTAAACTTTTTATCAAAACAAAAAAAAGTCAAAAGTTTATATTTTTTCGCATTAATAAAGCAATGCAATAAATTGCAGGGTTTTAAACCCGAATGTGAGACCAATAAAAAGACATGATATCCTCAGACATCTGATCTCAACTTTAACCTCTTAATAAAATCAATCTAATCAGAGTATTTAAACTAAAAATTGTATTTAACGCTCTCCAAACTCTTTTCGACTGTAAAAAGCATCATCACTGTCATAACCTAAACCTTAATCAATATCCGGATAGCACGATTTAAATACCGCCCTTTCATAATTTCGGTCAAATCGCTGCTGTGTATTGAAGCGACCAGTCCTTCTGAAGATATCATATCCAATACCTCTTGCCATTGCAATCTTAGTATCCTTATTAATATTCACCGAACCAATCGGTATAATAAGATGACTGTCACCATCACGGTACATAAATTCTTTTTCATTTGCATCCGCTATATTTTCATGAACCTCTCGTTGACTATCCTCAATTAAAGTCTTATCGACTTTTACACCTAGATACACAACGCGCTGCATATCTTTGTTTACCCGGAGATTGTCAACGGTACCTATCGTTCGATTATCGGCATGTACGATTTTCCATCCTCTTACATCAGAATGTCCGAGGCTACTTTATAATCTGAAAGCTCATCGAGCATGTATAAATTCCTATCTTTACTTTCCATGTTCTCTGCTAATTTTATAAATTGTATTTTATAACTCAAATCAGAACTAATTTCCAATAGTATTCGTTGGAGTAAAATTTTCGATTTCTGTTCTATTTGTATCCTGCATCTGATCGTCTCTTAGAAAGATGTAGTATACAATTGCACCAATCAAAAGCAGGGCTAGAATCCATGACCAAATAGGCTTCTTCTTTTCAATTTTAATTTCTGCCATAACTTTCTTTTTTATTATTGATAATTGATTTTTTAACCTAATCATAAAGTTACAAACCAAAAAAGTTCATAAAGCATTTAATATCAAGCAGATGTTATACAATTTCCAGTAGCATAGAAATGCAAGAAAATCTGTCTAAATCAATCCCTTTTAGAAAGAGAAAACAAACACCGACATGATTCTCGGCATTGTATTACAATTTCTTATAGAAAAATTAGCTTATTTTTTGTCTGATAATCATTTCAACAAATGTTAAATATTAGTAAAGCCCCATAAAGTCTAATCTTTTGCGTATATTTGCTATAAGCTCTTCCAAAAATAAAAATCTGTGTTTCTTATTGCCATTACTATTTTCTGCTTTGGCAAAATTATAAACAGTAATACTAGATTCAGAAGCGCCAAAAAAATGTAATAACTAATAGCCCCAAGACTATGAAAAAAATTACTCTAATGATTTGTTTACTGTTAGCGACAGCGGCAAAAGCACAACAAGAAAAAGGAATTATCGGATATGCTAACTGGTTGGACAACTGGACAGAATTTAAACCTCAAAAATCCGAATCTAAAGATGCAAATCAGATTCTAGCTGGTAATATCACTCAGAATACTAAACTGATGAAAAAAAACGTATACATTCTTCAAGGTAATGTATATGTAACCAATAATGCCATTCTTACTATTGATCCTGGTACAGTTATTATTGGGGATGCAGCAAGCAAAGGAACTCTAATTATCACAAAAGGAGCTAAAATCATGGCAGAAGGCCAAGAAACAGATCCTATCATATTTACCTCAAATGCAAGCATGAAAAAAGCAGGCGACTGGGGTGGCGTAGTGGTTTTAGGTGATGCACCTGTAAATAAATTTGGTGGCGCGGGCTCTTATAGCATGGATCTTGATCCTGCCCTTACCGTATATGGAGGCAACAATACAGCTAGCAGCTCAGGAATCTTAAAATATATCCGAATTGAATTTGCTGGTAGAAAAGTAAAAGGAGGAGACACCTTTAACGGACTTACAGTTGCTGGAGCAGGAAATAAAACCGTTTTAGAAAACATTATGGTAAGTTTCTCAGGAGGCGATTCTTTTGCCTTTTACGGTGGAGATTTAAATGCGTCACAGTTAGTTTCTTACAAATCTATCAATGATGATTTTAAAATCACTCAAGGAGCGCAATGTCGTCTATTCAATTCACTTGCAGTGAGATCTTCTTACCTATCAAGTAACAAAGACGGTTCAAGATGTCTAGAGGTAAAAGCTTATGAAAAGAAAAGCGAAACAGATTTCACTAGAAAATCGACTTTCGTTTCTGCTTCTAACATTACTCTTATTAATGATAGCGAAAATATTAAAGCCGATATCCAAGCTGGTTTAGTAAAAGAAGCTGTTTATGTTGGCGAAAATACTGCTCTGGAATTGAAAAGAAGTGTTGTATCAGGCTTTAATCCTGCAGTATTGTTGGACAGCAAAACTGAAATGAATAATGATAATCTGAAAAAGATCAAATTTGAAGAGATGTTTTTCAACCAATGTACTGGCAACATCTTTACGGAGAACAGCTCTGACAATTCAGATTTGGAAAATTGGTATGGCAACAGCATTTTCTCTAATGTGTATTCTCAAACCGATAATAAAGAGACCTTTGTAGATATCTACAATGCAAGAAGACCAGACTACAGACTACAGCTAGGAAAAATAACTGCATCTAGTGGCAAATAAATAAAACCATCTTATAATCAAAAGGAAACAGTCTTTACTGTTTCCTTTTTTTTTTGATCCAAATCTACCAGACAGCTAAGAATCTTTTTCCATTAATTAAATAGATAGATAGATTACACCTTGAAGTTCATCATTCATAACAAAACTACTGAAAACTGCAGATTACTTTTCTTTACCCAATATAGTAATTCCCTATTGCAAGAACTATTTTATAGGGTTTATCTTAAAAAAACACGTATTACTACCTGATTGTAATTTGAAACGTCGTCTTACATTTGTTATGATTTAATAATCGAATATTTACAGATTAATGTATTTTACTGTCTGAAATGTTTCTAGACAAGCCAATGTTATATTCTTCTAAGATAAACCATTATTAAAATCCCCTATTTCTATACTCCTATACTGTTGAAATCCTGTTGTGAAAATGCATGACAGAAAAATTTCAATAGCAGTAAACAACTCTGCGCCAAAAAAAATCTGTATGCAATACGTCTAGCATTTCCTGTCTGGTTACTGTTGAATTACATATTGATTTATTCCATTTATTAAAAATCAAAAAATCAAAATACCAAATCAATTCTTGCTACTATGAAAAACACGGTAAATTTCTTTTTAAATGGGAAACCTACGGTTATAGAGAACCCTTCTCCTGATTTACTTTTAATTGATTATTTAAGATCTCCCGAAGTCGCTCTTTGCGGGCCAAAGAAACCATGCGGACAAGGGGGCTGCGGTGGATGCACAGTTATCTTATCAGAATGGGATAATAAAGAAAAGAAACCCAATCATCTGGCAATAAACTCGTGCCTAAGACCCGTATGTTCTATAGGAGGCCTTTCTATTACTACTATTGAAGGAACTGGAGCTGCCCGAAAACCCGATCCAGAACATTTTGTACAAAAAACCAGCTCAACCCGCATGCCTGCTCCTCCAGGTGAAGATTATTCTCCAGTATTGGAAGAGGCTGAAAAGCAAGCGGGAGTTAAACATCTTGCTGTCCTAAAACAAGTTGCCCGTGCCACTAAAGACGGAAACAGTACAGCCGATATAAAACTCATAAAAAATATTTCTGATTTTCCATCTGAAGAAACACATACAGGGATAAACCCAGTCGCCTATCAATTGGCGCTTAACAACGGAAGCCAATGCGGTTACTGCAGCGTAGGATTTGTCATGAATATGTCAGAATTCATAATCAATAATAAAAACGCCACCAAAAAAGAAATTGAACAAGCTTTTGACGGTAATTTATGCCGTTGTACAGGATATCGTTCTATTCTTACAGGAATGAAAACTTTTGCTTCTGACTGGAGTAAGGATGATGAGGAAAAGAGGATGCCCTGCATGCTCGATCCTGTGGGTAAAGCCCAATTACCTGGTAAATTAGAAATACCTTTCCCAAAAGAAGCACAAAATTCGGCTATGGGTGTTTCTACCAACCGATGGGCTGCTCCCACTACACTAGAGGAACTTGCAGAAATTCTAAAAGAAAACAAAGACGTTAGATTGGTACACGCAAACACCTCTTACGGAATTTATAAAAATGAGTATCTGCCAAATACTGTTTACGCTGACATTCGATTTATTCCAGAATTAAACGAGAATAATAAAATAACCGAAGATCATATTCATCTATCAGCCAGTACTACTTATAGCAGCTTTATTGAAATACTTTCTGAATATATTGAAGTAAAAGAAGGTGCCAAAAGCAAATCCAAATCGGATGTTACTTCGCTACAAGCATTAGACTATATGGCACGCAGAACCGCTGGGCGAATTGTCCGTAACGCTGCCACAATTGGCGGAAACACGATGCTCGTTCTAAAACATATTCCAAAAGGCACAGGCGAGCCATTTCCATCAGATCTTTTTACTGTCTTATTTGCCTTAGATATAAAAATCAGTTATTTCCAATTAGAAAAAGATGGTCAATTTAAAGCTTATACAAAAACAACAGAAGAACTTCTAGAAGCGATAAAAAAAGATTCAAAACTTGCGGACAATATTGTTCTTAGCTCGTATGAGATTCCGTTGAAAAATTCGGATGCTATTGTATTTGCTCAAAAAGTGGCACTTCGTGAGGTAAATGCGCACAGTATTGTAAATGCTACTACTAATTTCAAAATTAATAATCAAAAGATTATGGAGTCGGCAATAATTGCTCTGGGCGGTATTGCTCCATATCCGTGGAGAGCAACAGAGACTGAAAAAGCGATGATAAATAAAAAGTTGGAACTCAAAGATGCTGCTACACTTTCGGCAATTCTGGCAAAAGAAGTACGAAAAGAACTCGATCTTCAGGAAGAGCGCATGAGAGAAGTTCCTAATGAGGATTTCACTAAAGAATACCGAACGCAGTTAGCTGTATCCTTTTTTTACAAATCTATTATTAACGCTCTACTTGCTAAAGGAGTCCAAATTCCAGAAAACCTAACTTCGGCGGCTGAAAATAAATGGAGCCAATGGCCTGCAAGCGATGGTGTCCAGCATTATAAAACACAAGATTACAAAGCGCCAGTTGCACAGCCTTATATCAAGGTTACGGCCATGTATCAGACTTCAGGACAGATTCATTACACACATGAGCTTCCAGTGCCTCCTCAAACTTTAAACGGAGCATTTGTGCAAAGCCGAAAAGCCCTGATGAATTATTCTTTCGCAGTAAATAATAAAAAAGTTGAGATTGAAGAATTGCGTCTACACCTTAAAAAAGAGTTTCCTGCTTTTAGTGATATCATAACTTATGAAAATGTTAAAAACGGAGGACGTAATTATCAAGGAATGGGAAATGACCAGCCACTTTTTGCAGAAGAACTAGTGAGTTATGTTGGTCAATCTATTGCTATGGTACTCGCTTCAAACGAACAGGAAGCAATCAGAATTGCTACGGAGGTTTCAGAAAAATATATTCAGTACACAAAACCAGGAACGCCTTGGATAGGAAAATGGAGTGAACCTATTTTCGATTTTCTTGATGCAATCAAAAAAGAAAGCATCTTTCCCGACGCGCCCACTACAACTCCATTTATATCTCATATCTGGAAAATAACTCGTCCAGGAAGCCAGTTTGATTGGACAAAAGAGCAGCCAACTAAACTTGAAACTTTAATGCGTGAGCAATCCATAACTGAAAGAAAAGAGAAAGTAGACAATATTCCATGCCTAGTGGTTAACTCTTCACAGCTTTGTGGCGGACAGGCTCATTTTTATATGGAACCGCAAGCTTGTATTGCAACTCCTATAGATGAAGGCCGAATAAAAGTGCAGCCATCTGTTCAAAGTCCTGGAGGAATGCACGATACAGTTGCTTCGGCATTAGCAGTGTATCATCATCAAGTAGAAGTAAATGTACCGCCTGTTGGAGGTGGATTTGGAGGAAAAACAGAACAGACTCGTTTTGTGGCCGGACCTGCTGCTATTGCCGCGAAAGCTGTGAAAAAGCCTGTTAGAATAGCCATGCCGCGTGACGAAGATACTGCTATGATAGGAAAACGACATGCTTATTATGGTGAATACGAAATTGCTGTGGACACTGGTGAATATAAACCTGAAAACAAAGGAATACTTCATGGTTTCCAGCTCAAAATGTGGGGAGATGGCGGTGCTTTTTATGACTGTTCTTTTATTGTTTCCAATTGCATCCAGTTGCGTACAGACAATGCTTACAGAATTAAAAACTTTGAAAGCCAGATCGATGTATGCAGAACCAATACCGCACCTAGCACAGCGATGCGCGCCTTTGGGGATGTACAAGGAAAAAATATTGTAGAAAATGCCATTGATGATGCTGCTGTTTCTATCAATATGAGACCCGAAGATCTGCGTGAAAAAAATCTTTATGACCGCGGAGATGTAACTCCATTTGGTCAGGCACTTACTTACTGCTACATGAAACAGGTATGGGCTTACGCTAAAGAAGTTTCAAAATTTGAAAAAAAATATGCAGAAGTCCAAAAATTCAACAAAGAAAACAAATGGTTTAAGAGGGGGATTTCTATGATTCCTGTAAAATATGGGTCAGGATACAATTTACTTATGCTGGAACAATCAGCGGCTGTTGTGGCTATTAATCCAGCTGATGGAACCGTGGTAATTCATCAGGGTGGCGTTGAAATTGGGCAAGGTCTGGTTACACAAGCACAGCAGGTAGCTTCTTATGTGTTGGGAATTCCAATGGAAATGATATTCATTGACAATGTAAATACAAGCATCACTCCTAACCCAACAAGTACTGGAGGTTCTACAGGAACTCCTTATTCATGCGAAGCCGTAAAACAAACCTGCGAGGAAATGCGATCTAGGCTTATGGAATTTGGCTATCAGATGCTAAATGAAAATGGCGAAGAATGGTGCAAAAATAAAAATATAGATTTTTGGAATTACGGCGCAGGCGAAAATAAAGGTTGGGCTAAAAAAATTACCCCAAATCCAGGAAATAAAGCCATGATATGGCAAAATCTAATCAGTTTAGCCGCCTCTCAAAGGGTAAATCTTATCGCCACTTTTAATGCTAAAATAAAAGGCGGCGAAATACAGATTCCTGCCATGACATTTAAAACCGAAAAAGATCAGCCAAATATTCCAGGTGTAGAACGCATAAAAGATGCTTCACTTGGTGGCGGTGTTGATTCCTTTGTGGGTTTCACTTATTCAGTTGCATGTTCTGTAACTGAAGTAGATATCCTTACTGGTGAAGTAAAAATCATCAGCTCTGATATTATTTATGATATGGGATGGAGTATGAATCCTGCAATTGATATAGGACAGATTGAAGGCGCTTTCGTTCAAGGAATTGGATATCTATTAACTGAAAAGTTAGTATCGGAAACAGAAGGTCCGGATATCGGACGTTTAAATTCAACTAACACTTGGCGTTACAAAATTCCTGCTATAACCACAATTCCGTTAGAAATGAATACCTATCTTTTTCCAAGGGATGAAAAGTCTGTTCAGAGCATTCCTGAAGATCCTAACCAGATATTTTCAGCCAAAGAGGTAGGAGAACCTCCTTTGGTGCTTGCCAACAGTGTCTTTTTTGCTATAAAAGATGCCATAAGAGCCTCAAGAGTAGAGCGTGGCCTATCTCCTCTATTTCGATTAGATGCTCCTGCTACTGTGCAGGAAGTACGCAGAGCTTGTGAGATTACTGAAAACAATTTAGCCAATAAATAAACTATTAACCCAATCTTCAATTTATGAAACATTTAAATCCGCTAATTATAGCAATTTCCATTTTGTTTGCTTCCTGCGACAAGAAACGCGAAGAACCTGTCGCAGAAAAAAAGAACCTTGCCCTAGCAGCATTGGAACAGAAAAATTATGAAGAGGATGGATTTCCTGACTTCGGTTACATGGTAAGTCCTCAGGAATACAGAGATAAATACTCTGATCAGCCGATCTTTCGTCTAAAAACAGATTTCCCAACTGAATTGCCAGAAGAAATGCCAAAATTTCTTGATATAGATTTCAAGAAAGAACCTTTAAAATATATCGAAGCTGTACGCGACTATGGTTTTGAAGGAAATACTGAGGAATGGGATCCATACAAAAACAAAGTTCGTAATTGGTACCACATTCCATGGCTACATCCAAGTGTTGAAGGCCCAAATGCTTATCCGCCAAACGGAGGTACGGAAGGCTTTCATGGTTTAATTAAAGAAGCGCCTCTTGGACCTCTTCAATTAGGCCCTGGCCTTAAAGGAATTGAAGGTGACTATTCTGTTTATGCCATCACCCTTATCAATGATAAAGCTGGTTATGCTATGGGTAAAATGTGGAAATCTCCACAAAATCCTAATATAAAAGTACTGGACAAACGTTATGATAATGGCGGATTCCCAACGGGTACTGTCTTCATAAAACTGCTTTTCACCGATGCGCCAAAAGGCACAGATTTCGTAGACTACCTAGTTAATCCATTGACTTGGAAAGCTTATATAACCGAAAATTTCTGGAAATCTGATAAGAGAGTAGTTTCTGATGTACACCTTTTGCAGATGGATATCTCTGTGCGCGATCCTAGAGCAGACAGAAGTCCAAGCAATCCTCAGGGAACTGGATGGGTATTTGGAACTTTTTGCTACAATGGTAAGCTCAATAAGAAAAACAAATTGATGAATCTTGTGCCTGTTGGACTTACATGGGGAAATGATCCTGAAAACAAGATTAACAAAACATCACCTTATCCTCCAATTAAAACTGAAGTAAACAAAGATTTGAAAGAGACAGTAATTTTCGAAAGTCCAAATCTGCCTCCACAACATCTTGGATGGAATGGAAGATTAGACGGTCCTGCCGATCTTAATACGGTTTCTTGCATGTCTTGCCACAATGCAGCTCAATATCCTGCGGTGACATCACTTGTTCCGCCTAATGCCGCTCCAGATGGAGGCGTGAACCCACCTGCTGGAGGAGGAGGAAAAATATGGATGGAGTGGTTTCAGAATATAGAATGCGGAACTTCTATGGATCCGAATGTATATTCAACCGATTTCTCTTTCCAGGTCGCTATTGCTTTAGAGAATTTCTTTACTGCTAAAGCTGCTTCAGAAAACGGAAAATTTGCGTCGCAGTACAAAGCTGTCCATGTGCCTATTCGCCGTGGTGACATTGCCCCTAACAAATAATTTCATACTTAAAATTAAAATCTTGCCTGCCTTAACAAGACAGGCAAGATTAAAAACAACATAAATAACCGACTAATTTAAAAAAATGGAACACTAATAATTCAAAGTTGCCTTCCAAAAATACCTTTTCAAGAAAATAACTAACCAAAATTAGAGTCATGAAAATACCTTTACTTCCTTTTATGTTATGCCTTGCAGTAAATCTGGCATTTGGACAGACCGTGTCTAATACTCTTACTTCGACAAATGATGAACTACCAGTATATAATCTGTATTATTTGAGCAAATACATAACCTCGGAAAACTTAAGTTCTCCACAAATAAGTAAAGTTTACGCTTCGTTAATTTCTTCCATATCTGCAACTAAAGCTGATTCCTTAGTTTTAAATTATAGTCCCCCCCAGAAAACAGAGGAAACAAACTATATTGGTGCTTTTCTATATAATGATAGAATTCAGCGCGAACTAATAAAAAAAAATATCATTTCAAAATTTAGCGTTTATGACTTTTCTGATTATGATAAAATTGCTAGTTTGACTGATAGACTAATTTCTCTTGAAGAAAAAAGCAAAGAAATAAGGGCTGGGAAATCAGCAAATGATAGTATTAAAATTAAGATTTCTTTATTAAACACTTATAAAACTCATCTAGAAGCACAAGACACTAGCTCTTTAAGCATTTTGGATGCTGAAAATAAAATTTTCTTGGAGAAGGTACAAATCAACCAACTATCTAGTTCTAAAAAGATTGAACAAGAAATTGCTAGACTAAAAATACTAACCGATGAGTATAACACAAAACACCAGCAATTCAATAAAAACGTATATGAATACGCTGATATGTATGCTTTGAAATATGATAAAACATTTCATATTGAATTAAAAAATCTTACTAATCCTGACATTACAAATTCAGAAAAAGAAATTCATATTAATTCAATGATACAGACCGCTGAACAGCGGGCAGGCACTCCAACATATAGTCTACCCTCAGAATCTGACATGATTAACGCTATGGCTATCTTTTTAGCAAAAAGGGCACAGCAGGAAACTGCAATTTGGTTTATGGACAAAATCCGTGAAAACATGAAAAACCCACTTATTTATGAAGCCTTTCCAGAGACAATCAGATTGATCGAAAACTTAGAAGACTTTAAAACTCCTAACTTCAGTGTGGCTTGGCGTTATGCAATCGCCTCCGATTTTGTTAAAATGCCTATAAATCTAGCAAACAGCAGCTGGGTTAAAAATTTTATTCTTGAAAATAATTTCAAAAAGACAGAACTTCTTCTTACATCGACAACTTTCGGTTATGATATCAACCGCCTAGTGGCAGAAAAGTACAACTATAGAGATATCATCCGTTACTTTTACACCAACCCTTATTATGATTTTCTAGAAAGGGGTAATGAAAATCAAATGAAGGAATTGCTTAAAAACTCTATTTCTATTTTATACATTATTACAAATGAACTTTTTGCGATAGACTTAGTAAATGGAGAGAAAAACTACAGATTGTTATCTTATGAAGAAATTAGCGGAATGACTCAAATACAATGGCGCACGCTAGGACAGTTAATCCAACTTAAATACGGCAATGAAAAATTCGCAAGTTTTTTCAATGATGAATTTAATGAATGCAAAGAACCGTTGTCCAAATGGGTAGGTAATTTGTTATTATCTCTTAGTCAATTTGACAAAGTGAATAAAGATTACCAAAAAACACTAGAAAAAAAAGAAAATGGACAAAATGACAACTTTTATAATGTATGGCAAAATACACTTCAGATTATCGATAATTTAGATTATAGGCAATATCTAAGCACAGATATAAGCCCTAATAAAGATACTATTGAAATATTAAAACAGGGCATTTCTATTTATGAGAACATTCAAAACAAAAATTATTCAGAAGCCATTCATAAAACTTTGGAAATGATTGATAAAATAAAAATAACTGATAAAGTTAATACTCATTTACAAATGTATTATGATGCTACACAATTTAATTATAAAGATGGAGAATTTTATTTTGCAATTTCTGGCGTTAAATATTACTTGAAAAACAAACCTGAAAATCAAAATTTGTACATGGTCAGAAATCAAACGGATACTATCTGTGTATTGCAAAATTTTGCACGAATAAGAACCTTTCTCAAATTCATTGAACCAAACAAAAAAAACAGTAACGACGAACTTATCAAAACTATAGCTCCAGATTTTAACACAACCATTGCTCAATTGTCCGAATCCCTAAAAATTAAAAACTCAACCGTTCTTTTTATGCTGAAAGCCTTTGTTTTAATGGAAGATAATAAACAAAAAAATGGAGATCTAGACAGCCAAAAATTATTGAACTCACTGATTAGACAGCAATTCAGCTTTGTTCCAAACACCAAGATAAATAATGAACAGGAACGCATTAAACTTAAGTACCAAGATAAGCTTCTCAAACTTACTGCTTTTTTCGGAGATATCTTAGCTACTAAAAACGCGGATGATCTTGCAAATGTTATTGACTCCCACGCACTACCGCCTACCTCTTATAAACTTAAACGAAGAGTTTCAAGATCAATTGATCTAAATGGTTACGTAGGAATTCAAGGTTCCCGTATTTGGGCTAAAGCTTCAACTTCTTTAGAAACACAATATACTGTAGGCATTACTGCTCCAATTGGCTTTGCTTATACTTGGTCAAACTTAAAAAACAATAAACCAGACAATTGGGGTTTTACCATCGATATTATTGACTTAGGTAATATTGTAAACCATTATTTAGTGAATTCAAATGAATACTATTCCAAAGATGTCCATTTCTCTGAAGTATTTAGCCCGGCCGCTAGTTTTATGTATGCATTACGCAAAACACCATTTGTCGTTTTTGCCGGCTGTAAGCTCCTTCCTTTGAAAACTTCAAGCATCACAGAATCAGATGGTTCTGTCAAGCTTTTGAATGAAAGAGCTTTTGATGCTACTATTTTTAGCGTTGGTATTAAAATTGATATACCGCTTGTTAATTTGTGGTCAACAGTACTGTAGCTACATCCGGGGAGTGAACCAAATTCTCGGCTGATTTATTTCGATTGCTTTTTCATAAAAAAATAACTATCTGTGTAAAATTAGTGATATAAGCTTTTTTCATCCTAAAAAATTAATCAAATCATAAGCATGCATAGAATAAAAAAAAACTACTTTTTAAAAAATTCTATATTAGAACTTTAAACAAAAAACATCCCCATCAAATTCATGATGGGGATCATTTTCTATTTTCTGCTATTTAATAAATTGGATAATAAATCCTCCTTTTGGAGCCAAGCTATATTTCCAGTTTGAAGTTACAGGATAAGTCTCTACTTTAAATTCCATTAACTTATCGTTTCCTTCAGAAATAATTCTGAATTTTGAAAAACCTTTTCCGTATTTTTTCAGATCAATTGTTATCGGCTGATTTGCATTAGTCCCATTAATACCAACAACATAAGAAAGATTATCTTTTTGGCGTGACAATACTAACGCCTTACCTGGCTCACCAATAATGCACTCTGTTTTATCCCAAGTTGCAGGCATTTCTTTTAGCAAATTCTTCAATGCATTCGGGAGTGAATTGAAAACTTCTTCCGAATCGGCAAAATGGATAATTCCCGAAGTATAAATCATTGCCATAGCCAATTCATGTGCAGCTGTATTTAAACGAGTATATTTTCTAAAAGTTAAAGCAAATGGTGTGTAATCAGCTGGTCCTGCTACATTTCTTGTAAACGGCAGCACCGTATTTTGTTCTGCTGCTTTTTCAGGAAATCTTGGCTCATAAAAATAACTTTCAGTTCCTAAAATTGCTTCTGCTGTTACAAAATTAGGCCATGTTCTATGCCAGCCTCTTGGAACTGTCGTTCCGTGCAAGTTTACCAACAGATGTTCTTTTGCCGCATCTTCAAAAACCCCTTGTAAAGCAGCCATAACTTCTTGCCTATCTGAACACCAGAAGTCAATTTTTACACCTTTTATTCCCATTTTAGATAATTCCTGAAATCTCTTTTTTCTCTTTTCTGGATCAAAGTATTCCGCTGAAAATCCCCATACTAATGGCTGAACTCCTTTAGACAATGCATAATCGACAATTTTCCCTTCTTTGTTCGCTTTTTCCCATCCTGCATCGAAAAGTGTATATTTAAAACCGAATGAAGCCGAAACGTCAGTAAATTTGTTATACATTTCAGGAGTAAAATCTTCTGGATGTGACCACCACGACCAAGCCGCTTTTCCTGTTTCAATCCAAGAAGTATCTGTAATTTTAGAAGCTGGAGCCAAATCGGTAATCATAGTCGATAATAAAATATCTCCTGCTTTGTCGCCAATCATAATTACTCTCCAAGGCATTGTCCAAGGTAAGTTTGATTCAGCATATGCAATTCCTTTATCAGCTAAAGGCAGTGTGAATTTTTCATCATTTTTAGCAAAAGCTATTCTGTAAATTCCGTCTTTAGAATCTGGATCTAAATGACAGCCCGGAAACGAACCGTCTGTTCCTGATTCTGCAATTAAAACCCAATTTTTAGTTTCATTAACATTAAAAAGCGCGGGCATACACCAACCTACAGATTCACCTCTTGCACCGTTTATAGGATCTCCAGGTTTGACATTAATATAAAAATCTTCATAACCTGGCGTATAATCTCCTGCTTTGTTATAAGGCTGTAACCATCCTTTTGCATTCTGAGCTATATGAAAACCAGTCAATTCATTTTTAAGTATTCTAGTTTGTTTTTCCTGCTCCAGAAACTTATATCTAAAAGCAACACCTTCTTGACCTGCAATTAAATCTATTGTCATTAAAGCGCCTTTGCTATTTTTGAATGTAATACTTTTGCTTCTAAAAACATGATCTGCAACTTTGTTATTGGCAACTTTAAGTTCGTATTTTTCGCGCTTTTCTTCAATTGGCGAAACTTTTACAACAGATAGCCCTGCAGTAAAATCATTGTTCTCGAAATTTAATCCAAGAGGCGAATCTAAAATTATCGCTTGGTCTTTGCGAGTAACTTTATAAGACAATTTCCCGTCTTGGCTTAAAGACAGTTCAATCTTATTTTGATTGTCCTTAGACTTTAAAGAAAGTTCTTCATTTTGAGCGACACAACTTGTCAGTATAAAAAATACTGCGGGTATCAGCATACTTAAAGATCGGTTAAGAAACATTTTTTTCATTTATATAATTATTAGAGGTGATAGTTCTTTTTTTTTATTGGATTACATCAAAAGCATAAATAATAGTTTCTTGATAAACTTGTCCAGATTGGAATATCGTATTCGGAAAATGTTCATGATTAGGACTGTCAGGATAATACTGGCATTCTAAACAGAGCCCGTCAAACGAACTGTATAATTTATTATGTTCTCCAACAATATTGCAGTTCAAATAATCTCCAGTATATAATTGCACTCCTGGATAAGAGGTGTAAACACGCATCATTCTTCCTGATTTTTCTTCCAACAATTCGCAGACAGGTTTTTCATTAACACTATCTCTATCTAAAACATAATAGAGATTTAATCCTTTTTCTTGCATTATATCAGCTAGTCTATTATTCAAAAACAAATATCCATCAGCTGGTATAATCTTTCCTGTCGGGATATAATCGGCTGTACTTTCCAGAATTTTTGATGCCTTAACGCTTAATCTATGATTGACTATTTTGTCTTGGCAAGCAGATAAATTAAAATAAGAATGATTAGTAAAGTTTAATGGAGTTGATTCATCGGCTTCTGCCAAAAATTCAATTTTGAGCTCGTTTTTATCCGTCCATTTATAGGTCACTTTTGTTTTCAAATTCCCCGGAAAACCTCCTTCTCCATTTTTACTTTCAAGAGAAAAAATTACGGCATCTTCTTCTACAATAAAATCAAATACTTTGTTATTAAATCCAGCTGAACCACTATGATTATTGTTTTCACCATCGTTTTTATCGAGATGATAGATTTTATTTTCGATAGAAAATGCCGCATTGCTAATTCTATTGGCAAAACGCCCGACAGTTGCTCCTATATAAGATTGATCTTTTACATAACCTTCTAAAGTTGGAAATCCTAAAACCACATTTTCTTTGTTCCCAACTTTATCTGACACTACTATGGATTTTACTATGGCACCATAATTAATAAGTTCGACATAATTGCCGTGACTATTTGTGATCTGAAATTTGAAAATTTCTTTTTCACCATGCCAGCCAAAAGACTCACAAACAATATTATTTGTAGGATTCATATAGTTTTACAAAAAGGTTAAAATCTGAAGTGTTAGTATAGAATTTCAAATTTAGTTTTGATTATTGTTCTCAAAATGGACATTTTTTTTGAAAGCATGGATTAAATTATGATATTTGAAAAACTAGATCTGAAAAAATGAAAAACACATCTCAAAAGGAAAAAATAAAAGTTAAAGAAGGTTTTTTAGGACAGCGTATGATTGTGATTCCTAAAAATATACTTTCCATAATCAAAAAAACACCTTTGATTTCAGGTTTATATTTTACTGATATTGGTGTTTTTCCTAACGCAAGTCACCACTCTATGAAGCGAAAGCATGGAAGCAAACAATACATTTTGATTTATTGCTACAAAGGAGAAGGCATCATTAGCAAAGAAAACAAAACTATTACGCTCAAAGCCAACACCTTTTACATTATTCCGCCAGAGGTTGCACATGATTATTATGCCTTAAAACAAAATCCGTGGAGCATTTACTGGATTCACTTCACTGGCACTCAAGCATCTCACTTTTACGATAAATTCATTACCGAATATCCAGATACAGCCCCTCAGTTATCTCTTGAAGAAAGACGCATAGAGTTGTTTGACAATATATTGGATGTAATGGAAGATGGTTACAGTTCTAGTAATCTCGAATTTGCAAATCTTTCTTTATGGCAGCTTCTGAATACATTTTTGTATGAGAAATTTTTTATTCAAAAAAATCGAAAATTTTCAGAGGATAATACTATTGAATCGGCAATTGATTACATGAAAAAACATCTTGATCTTTCCTTAAAAATTAATGATGTTGCCGCTTATTTCAACTATTCTCCTTCTCATTTTTTCACCTTATTTAAGAAGCAGACTGGTTACTCTCCTATACATTATTTCAATTATCTCAAAATGCAGAAAGCCTGCCAATATCTCAGTTTTACCACTATGAGCATAAAAGAAATCAGTTTTAATTTAGGTTTTAATGACCCTTTATATTTCTCTCGTTTATTCAAGAAAATAATGAGCACTTCACCTATTCAATATCGCACGGAATACAAGCAGTAACGCAAATGTTTTCGTATTTTAAAACATACTGCCATAAAATCAGACTATAATCCATCTATTCAAAAAAAATATCCATAAATCTAAGGTTCCGATTCCGCTAATTTTACAAAAGCTATTAAAACCTTTTTATGAAAAATTACAATTATACCTTTTTACTATCGATTAGTCTGGTTGCAGCACTGGGTGGTTTACTCTTTGGCTATGACTGGGTTGTTATTGGCGGAGCAAAACCATTTTACGAAATTTACTTTGGCATTTCAGACTCTCCTGCTCTTCAGGGCTGGGCAATGAGTAGCGCCCTTGTTGGCTGTGTGGCTGGTGCCGCTGTTGCAGGAAAACTAGCCGACACATACGGAAGACGTCCTTTGCTTATTGTCGCTGCCGTATTATTCTCCTTATCTGCAATTGGAACAGGAGCTTCAGAAACTTTCAACATATTTATTATATGGCGTATTATTGGAGGAGTCGGAATTGGAGTTGCCTCTACTATTTCACCTTTATACATTGCCGAAATTGCACCTCAGGAAACCAGAGGACTTTTTGTATCCATAAATCAGCTTACAGTAGTTATTGGTATTCTTGCAGCACAGATTACCAATATGCTAATCACAGAAGTGATTCCAACTGGTTATTCTCACGAACAAATTCTTGCGTCTTGGAACGGACAAACTGGATGGCGATGGATGTTTTGGGCAGGATTTTTTCCAGCTGTGCTTTTCTTCATTTTAATGTTTTTAATTCCAGAAAGTCCAAGATATTTGGCTAAAAAAGACAGCCAAAATTCGGCAGAAGATACTCTTGCTAAAATTGGTGGAGTTTCTTATGCAAAAGAAGAACTTTCAAAAATTAAAGAAAGCTTTACACACGAGAGCGAAAAAACCGATTTCAAAATATTATTCGACAAAAAAGCATTCTCGATCTTATTTATTGGAATTATACTGGCTGCCTTCCAGCAGTGGTGCGGTATTAATATTATATTCAATTATGCTCAAGAAATCTTTGTCTCAGCTGGTTACAGCATCAATGATCTCTTCATGAACATTGTGATAACAGGAAGCATTAATTTAGTTTTCACTTTAGTTGCTATGGGAACTGTAGACAAATTAGGCCGCAAAAAATTAATGTTATTTGGTTCTGGAGCACTTGCTGTTATTTATGCTTTACTAGGATATTTTTATTACACCAGCGTTACTGGATTCCCATTGCTTTTATTGGTATTATTAGCCATTGCTATTTACGCCATGTCCCTCGCTCCTATTACCTGGGTTATTTTATCTGAAATTTTCCCTAACCGAATCAGAGGTGTTGCAATGTCTGTTGCCACATTTGCACTCTGGATTGCATCTGCACTTTTGGTACAAACGTTTCCAATCTTCAACGAATACTTAGGCACATCTGGAACTTTCTGGATCTACGGAATTATCTGTGCCTTAGGATTTTTGTTTGTATCTAAAAAACTTCCTGAAACCAAAAATAAAAGTCTCGAAGAGATTGAAAAACTAATGGCTTCTGATAAAGAATCGAAGAATATTCAATAATTTAAATTTCATTACATCATGCAAAAAGTAAATGTTTGGAAGGAAAAAATAATCCTGCCAACTTATGAGGTGGGCAAACCTGAAAAAAATCCTGTATTTATTGAGAAAAGAGTTTATCAGGGAAGTAACGGATCTGTATATCCTTATCCAGTTATTGAAAAAATCGCTGACGAAAAAACCAACAAAGAATACCAAGCCGTTTACCTTGAAAACGAGTTTGTTAAAATAATGATTTTGCCTGAATTGGGCGGACGTGTTCATATGGCGTATGACAAAACCAAAGAACGTCATTTTGTGTATTACAATCAGGTTGTAAAACCTGCACTTGTTGGACTTACAGGCCCTTGGATTTCTGGCGGAATTGAGTTTAACTGGCCTCAGCACCATAGACCAACCACTTTTGATCCTGTTGATTTTAAAATCGAAGAACATGAAGACGGAAGCGCAACCGTTTGGTGCAGTGAAGTCGAGCGTATGTTTAGAACAAAAGGTATGGCTGGTTTTAGATTATATCCTGACAAAGCTTACTTGGAAATCAAAGCACAATTGTACAATAGAACATCATTCCCACAGACTTTTTTATGGTGGGCCAATCCTGCAGTTAAAGTAAACGACGATTATCAGTCGGTTTTTCCGCCAGATGTAAATGCTGTTTTTGATCATGGCAAACGCGATGTTTCCTCTTTCCCAATTGCAAAAGGAACCTATTACAAAGTAGATTATTCTCCAGGAACTGATATTTCCCGTTATAAAAATATTCCGGTTCCTACCTCTTATATGGCAATTGCCTCTAAGTATAATTTTGTGGGCGGTTACGAAAATGATTCAAAAGGCGGATTACTTCATGTTGCCAATCATCACGTTTCGCCAGGAAAAAAACAATGGACTTGGGGACACGGCGATTTCGGGCGCGCGTGGGATCGCAATCTTACGGATGAAGATGGTCCGTATATCGAATTGATGTGTGGTGTATATACTGATAATCAGCCTGATTTTACGTGGATTATGCCTGGTGAACAAAAGGAATTTACGCAATATTTTATGCCGTACCGCGATTTGGGTATCGTTAAAAATGCTACCAAAAATGCCATGGTTAATTTGGAAAGCATAGACAATAAATTAGTAATTAAAGCTTATACAACAGGCGTTTATCCTAAAACAACTGTTACTTTAAAAAATAATGATGTTGTTTTGTTACAAAAACAATACGACGCTTCTCCGAACAATTCATTTGAAGAAACTATTGATTTTGCGAATGTTTCTTTAGAAGGCTTATCGATTTCTGTAACCGACGCAGATAACAAAGTTTTAGTTGACTGGATTTACGAAGGACAAAATGAAGATGAAATTCCAGAAGCTGCCAAACCTGCAATTGCTCCTGAAAACATCGAAAATAACGAACAGTTGTTCCTGACAGCACAACATTTAGAACAATACAGACACGCTACTTACAGTCCGATTCCTTATTACGAAGAAGCTTTAAAACGTGATTCTGGCGATGTTCGATGTAATAATGCAATAGGATTATGGCTGATGCGAAGAGCAAAATTTGCAGAAAGCGAGCCGTATTTCAGAGCAGCTATCAAAACGCTGACACAGCGAAATCCGAATCCGTATGACGGTGAGGCTTATTTTAATTTGGGACTTTGTCTTAAATATCAAAACAAAAATGAGCAGGCTTATGATGCTTTTTACAAATCAACTTGGAATGCGGCTTGGCAGAATCAAGGTTACTTTTATGTGGCACAACTTGACGCTTTAAAAGGCGATTATGAATTGGCTTTGGAACACATTCAAAAAGCCATTTCAAAAAACACCGAAGATCATAAAGCAGTGCATTTGCAAGCAGCATTTCTTAGAAAGCTAAATCAAAAAGAAAAAGCAATTGAACTGATCAACAGTTATTTAAAAAATGACGGTTTTAATTTTGGTTTATTGTATGAAAAATATCTTTTAAGCAATGATAAAAAGGATTTGGATTATCTAAATGCGCTTATTCGAAATAACATTCATACTTATATCGAATATGCTTTAGACTACAATGCAGCAGGTTTTTATACAGAAGCGGCTTCGTTGTTAAATGAAGGATTAAAAGATGAAAATACGTATCCGTTGGCTTGGTATTTTGCGGGTTCATTTTATGAAAAGTTAAATGATTTCGGTCAAGCCGAAAAATGTTTCAAAATGGCTTCTCAGGCAAAACCGGATTATTGTTTTCCAAATCAGATTGAAGCGGCTTTAGTTCTTTCAGAAGTAATTCAGAAACAGACTAATGACGCGAAAGCTTTGTATTATTTAGGAAACTTTTGGTATGCATCAAAATTTTATGATGATGCGATTTCCTGTTGGGAAAAATCGGTGACAATAGATGATACATTTCCCACTGTTCACAGAAACTTGTCATTGGCTTATTACAATAAATTGAATGATGAGCAAAAAGCACTTACGAGTTTAGAAAAAGCATTTTCTCTAGATATAGAAGATTCCAGAATTTTAATGGAATTAGACCAACTGTACAAACGTTTGAACAGAGATTTGGTTTTCAGACTGGCTTTCTTAGAAAAACATTTAGAATTGGTTATCCAAAGAGATGATGTTTATTTAGAAAGAGCTGCTTTGTACAATCTTTTAGGCAAACATGACAAAGCGCTGACTTTATTGCAAAACCGAAAATTCCATCCGTGGGAAGGCGGTGAAGGAAAAGTGAGCGGACAGTATCTTATTTCTTTAATTGAAATTGCAAAACAACAGATTTCTGAGGGCAATTATGATAAAGCAATTGAACTTTTAGAACAAGCTCAAATTTATCCAGAAAATTTAGGCGAAGGAAAACTACCGGGCGCGCAGGAAAATGATATTCATTACTGGCTTGGAGTTGCTTTCGAAAAGAAAAATAATTTAGAAGAAGCGAATAACTGGTGGCATAAAGCAACTCAAGGATTAGAAGAACCAACAGCAGCGATTTTCTATAATGACCAACAGCCAGATAAAATTTTCTATCAAGGTTTAGCTCATCTAAAATTAAACAATTCAGCCGAAGCCAATAAACGTTTCGAAAAGTTTGTTACTTACGCAGAAAAACATGTAAACGATCATGTTACGATTGATTATTTTGCTGTTTCATTACCCGATTTAATGATTTGGGAAGATGATTTAGACAAGCGAAACAAAATTCACTGTTTGTACATGAAAGGATTAGGTCTTTTAGGTCTTGACAAAAAGGCAACAGCTGAGGAAACTTTTAAAAGTGTGCTTTCTGAAGAGAAAAGCCATTCAGGAGTTACGATTCATTTGTCTTTATTGAAAAACGAAGAATCGGTTTCGATTTAAGTTAGTAACTATTTTTAACAGTAGACCCGACAGTTTTTAAAAACCTGCCGGGTCTTGCTTTTCTTATTCCTGAAAGGTTTTCAAAACCTTGTAGGCATTATATTTTAAATCGAGATAAAAAAGCTAAACCTACAAGGTTTTGAAAACCTTGCAGGATTACTATTCTTGCTTATAACTTCGAAGAAGTTATTTCTTTTAATTCTCCATTTACTTTTACTTTTACTTTTGTTGGTACAGGAGATAATACCTCGTATTGGGTTACTTTTCCTTTTTCCCATTTCATGTTTACAGTAAAATTTCCTTCGGCTTTAAGCCCTTTTACTTCGCCTTCTTTTAACCAAACATCGGGCATTGCAGGCAGTAATTCGATAAATCCAGCGTGGCTTTGTATCAGCATTTCACCAATTCCGGCTGTGGCTCCAAAATTACCGTCAATCTGAAATGGCGGGCCAGCAGAAAGTAAATTTGGATATACTCCGCCTCCTGCTCCATAATTAATATTGGTGGCTAAAGTTGGTCTCAAAATGGTTTTTAATAATTTATACGCTCGGTTACCTTCTTTCAAACGCGACCAAAAAAGCATTTTATAGGCAATTGACCAGCTTGGGCCGTCATCTCCTCTTACTTCCAGTGTTTTCTTTGCTGCTTCAGCAAGATCGGGCGTGCTTTCTGGAGTAATCAATGGTGCTGGATACAGTCCGTATAAATGGGAAACGTGACGATGCTGTGGATCTGGTTCTTTATAAGGTTTTAACCATTCCTGAATTCTTCCGTCAGGCGAAATTATTCCTGATGGCGGTAATAATTTTAATCGTTTTTCCAGTTCGGTTCTTAAATCATTATCCAATCCTAATTTGGAAGAAGCTGCAATTACATTATTGAACAATTCACGAACGATTTGGTTATCAATTGTTGGCCCCATACATACGTGAGCATCCTGACCGTTTTCCGTGAAAAATGAATTCTCAGGCGATACAGATGGTGAAGTTACCAGCCAGCCTGTTTCTGGATCTTTTACCAGCATACTGTTGTAAAACTTCGCTGCTCCTTTTATGATTGGATAAATTTCTGATAGATAATTTTGATCATTGGTATACAAATAATGATTCCATAAATTATTGCACAACCAGCCCGAACCTGCTTTTGCAATTCCCCAAGAGGCACTTTCGCCTGGTTCTGTAAATCCCCACACATTGGTAATTACGTGAGCTACCCAGCCATCAGCATTGTAATAGGCTTTGGCTGTTTTTTCGCCGTAAGGCACCATTTCTTTAACCAAATCTTTTAGAGGAAGATTTAATTCAGACAGATTTCCTGTTTCCAGAGCCCAATGATTCATCTGAACATTGACATCCAAATGATAATCTCCGTTCCATGGTGTCTGTATCTGATGTGCCCACAATCCTTGCAAATTTGGAGGAAGCAATCCTACTCTTGTACTACTGATGCTTAAATAACGGCCATATTGGTAAAACAAAACTGGAAGTCCTGTATCTGAATCTGGATTTTTCATAAAAGCATCTAAACGCTCATTTGTTGGCAATGTATTTCTTGCTGTTTTGCCAAAATTTAAAGCTACTCGATTAAATAACTTTTGGTAGTTTTGAATATGCGTTTTCTTCTGTTCATCGTATTTTTTCTGCACAGCCGTTTCTAACATTTTATCTACAACAGTTTCAAAATTCTGATTTTTAAAATCTGTTCCTGCAGAAACATAAAGCACGACCTCTGTTGCGTTTTTTACTTCAATTGTATTGTTAGTATATAAAACACTTCCGTCTGCTGTTTTGGCTTTTACTTTGGCTTTATATTTCATTCCTTTTCCGTCAATTCCGTTGTTCAATTGACCTGTCATTACTAAGGAATTGTCACTGTCGTTGATTGTTTTGAAATGTTCCGGTCTGTCTAAGTGAACGGTAAAATTAAGTTTTCCTTTTTTACTTGAAGTCAATTTTACAAAAAGGACATCATCACCAAAACCAGCAAAATATTCACGTTTATACGTTACGCCTTCAATCATAAACTGTGTTGAGGCTAAAGCGGTTTGTAAATCCAGATTTCGTGTATAATTGGTCGCTTTTGATTTGGTTTTATAATCAAAATTCAATGTCATATTTCCTAAAACCTGATAACATCCAAATTGCACATTTGCACCATCTCCACTTCCTGAACCTGGCCCTGTACAGACGAAATTATCATTAATCAATTTTTCGGCATCGCTATTTTTATTAGCCAATAACAATTCTCTTATCTGAGGCAGAAAAGTATAGGCTTTATAATTGTTGGCATCCTGAGAAGAACCGCTCCAAAGTGTAATATCATTTAGAACTAACTTTTCGGTTTCAATTCCGCCGTCGGGCATAATTCCTAAACGGCCATTTCCTAAGGGCAGGGTTTCTTCCCATTGTGAAGCAGGTTTTGTATACCATAACACTAAAGGATTATTTTGCGAATAACCCAAAAGTGGTATTAGTATAAAAAACAGGGCTTTGATTTTTTTGATATTCATGGTTTTATTTTTTAGCCACAGATTACACGGATTTAAATGATTTTTTACTCTGTGATAAATTTTTATTGATTTTAATTAGAACATAATCTATTAAACCTAACAGGTTTTGGAAACCTGTTAGGATAGATCTCTCCATTTAGTTGTTGTATGGTATGGCTTTTATTACTGGTTTTTCTCCATTTTTTAATGCCGATTCTTCAAATTCTATTGTTACTTCTTTGCTTTCGCCTTTCAATAAAGTAAAATAACTGTCACTGATAATTGCTGGCAAAATCTGAGTTCCTGACTTATCATTTATTGGTTGCACATGAATTCCGAAAGCAATTCCAGACGGACTTGAAACTTTGGCTTTTATCACATATTTCCCATTTTGTTTTACCACTTTACTGGAAACATTTACGTTCACTTTTGGCAGTTTATTCAAATCTGTGAAATCTTTCATATTGGTTCCTCTCCAATAGAAGTTCTCGCTGATTAATTTATCTGAAGCATCTTTTAGTTTTAATCGGATGAAATGAACCGGACTTAAATCGGAAGTATCAACATTGGTTTCGGCTCCAAAAATTTTGAAATCGTATAATGAATATCCCCAGCCTGAACCGCGTTTTATTCCTAACATTCGAACGTAACGTCCTTTTGTTTCATCAAATGAAATATTTTGCAGTCCTTGTTTTCCGTCTTTAATCACGCCTACATCTGTCCAGTTTTTGGCGTCAGAACTAATTTGGATTTTGTACTCTTTTCCAAAGGCATTTTCCCAGTTTAAAACTACTCGATTGATAATGAATTCTTTTTCAAGATCTACATAAATCCATTCGTTATCTGTCGAATTACTTGCCCAGCGCGTATTTGAATCTCCGTCTGCAACATCTCTGGTATTTCCTCCATCGGTAGAAGATGCGGTAACATTTTTTTGAAAAGCCAAATCTTTCTGATTGGAATAAAACGGAATTACAAAACTTTCTGTTGCAGTATTCGAATAAGAATCTACAATTGTATTTTGTTTGAATTTTGCTATTTCTTTACCGTCTAAATTATATACAAAAGCTTCTGCTTTTAGGTTTTTAAAATCGGTTCCTGTTGTATTGATTACTTTTACCGAATTGTCTACAGGACTCCACTGAATGTGCATAGGCTCACAAGCCGATTTTACACCCCAATACGCTCCCGTTAAATCATAGTAATAGTCGTAAGTTTGCCAAACCATACTTGGATACGAAGATTGGCTCATCCAGATCATAATACCAGAGGCATCTTCCCACATATGATCCAGCCAGCCTTCATACATGGCTTTATTGGTTTCTATGTTTAACAGTTGAGCTTTTCTAGTATATTCTTCCAAATTATTTGGTTTACCGTAACGTTCTGTGATGCTTTTATCATAATTGTCTGGCGTGGCATTAAATGCTTTTTGTCCAAAGAAATGTTTGTCCCACATATCGTTTCTTGGCCACCAATCTTTTTCTGGAATAAACTTTTTAAAACTTTCGATATTAGGAAAAACGGCTGTACCAATTTCAGATCTTAATCCCCAACTTGGACCGTCGCCCGTTCCTGCATAAGGTTCTGGATATTTTGTAAAATAAAACCTCGGATCTTTATTGCCCCAAAGTCCGCTACCGCTTAAGTTTCCAGTATTCGAACATGGCTGATAATATCTGTCGTTGTTGTCAAACGTTTTAATATTTTCGGCAATCCAGCCATTTAATGGTGGCTGCGGAAGACCTTCATTATTACCGCACCAAATGGCAATACTGGCGTGATTTCTAACGCGTTTTATTTTTTCGATTACATTGCTATTAAAAACATGAATATCCAATGGCAGATTCGGATTGGCATTTAGCCAAAAATCATCCCAGACCATAATGCCGTATTTGTCACAAGCTTCGTAAAACTCTTCGTCTGTTGTTGAACCCAACCAATTACGGATAATATTGTAATTCATTTCTTTGTGAAGTTTTACTTTAAGATCATATTCTTCACCTCTGCAACGAAGCATGTACTCGCTCATACCCCAGTTTCCTCCTTTTAAGAAAACTCGTTTCCCATTTATGGCAATATGCAAAACGCCACCTTCTGTATCGTAAGTATATTTTTTGATTCCAAAAGTTATCTTTTGACTATCCGAAACTACATTTCCAACTTTAAAAGTAAATTGGCAAGTATATAAATTAGGATTGCCATAACCATTTGGCCACCAAAGTTTCGGGTTTTGAATGGAAAGTTCCGGAAACTGTTCTTTTGTCAATTTTACATTCGTGATTCCATCAGCATCTAAACTGATTTTTTTAGAAAAAATAATATTTCCAGGCATAATTAACCCCGTAAGAACTCCTTCCTGATTTTGTCCAGATGTATTTTTTAAGTCTACTTTTATTTCCAGATCTGCGCGTGCATTTGTTGGCAGATTGGTATGAATCCATGGATCTTCAATTGTGACTTTATCGGTATTGGTTAAAAAGACATCGTCGGTAATTCCAGAATTTAATCCCGGAACATAAGGCATCCAATCCCATCCTGCGCTAGAAATGTAAGTTGGACTTCCGTAGTTATTTAATGGCTGTTTCGGAATGCTTACTAAAATGTTTAAGACATTTTTTGCTTTACGGTTTACAAGCTTTGTAATATCAAATTTGCCGCGTTGCATCATTCCGCTTAAAACTGCTATTTTTTTTCCATTAAGGTAAATTTCTCCTTCACGATTTATACCTTCAAAATTGAGCCAAATGATTTCTTTGGAAAAATTTTCTGGAATAGTAAATTCAGAACGATACCAAAAACTGCGATCGTATTTGGATTTATCAACCTTATAGATATTGTCGCCAAAATTGGGATCTTTCTCCAGACCGCTTTCAACATAAGAATTAAAAATGGTACCTGGAACTACTGCTTTTACCCAATCTGAATCGCTGAAATTTGAAGTAAACATTTTAAGGCTGTCTTTTCCTATTTCTGCTTGTGCTTTTACCTTCCAAACAATATCAGAAGAGTTTAGGCTTACTTTATTCTGAGCGTAAAAATTGAACGAAATGGCATTTAAAACAAATAAATAGAGATAAACCTGATAAGTATAAAATTTCATACTGTTATTTGAATGATTAAAAATTATTGAATTATAAGAAATAAGAATGCCATTTTGGAATAAGCTTTTTCGAACAGAAGAACTCAGTACTGTTACTACCTATACCCAAAATGGCATTACAAATCAAAACTGTGGCATTAACCGAACCACATGAACCAAAAAAATAAAAATTACTATTGATTTTTTTTTAGATATTAATAGCCCGGATTTTGATCCTCTGGGCCAATCTCATCGTTAAGCTTAATCTCTCCAATTGGAATAGGATAACGGTTATGAAATGCTGCAATGGTACCGTTTTGTTTTGCCCATTTGTTGCGAGCGCCTACCAATTCTACCAATTTTCCTGTACGAATAAGATCCATTCTTCTCCATCCTTCAAAAGCTAATTCGCGCATACGTTCATCTAGAATTTGATCTCTAAACTGCGTTTGAGAAAGTCCGCTCCAAGCCATTCCTGCTGGCAATGTTCCTCCAAAAGCTCTAGTACGAACTTGATTCACATAACTTTCAGCTTCTGTTGTGCTTCCTAATTCATTTAAACATTCTGCATAGCTAAGCAATACATCAGAGTATCTGATATACGCTTTATTTTTACCAGAATTCCAAAATGATTGTTTTCCATCAACACGAATATCTTCGTATTTTTTAATGTGTGGATCTAGCTCATCACCACCAAAACCTGCAGGAAGTGTTGGCGTAACTCCCTTATAAGTAAAATCATAACGAATACTGGCAGCTTTACGTGTGTCACCAGCTTCCCATATTCCTCCAGCTGATTTGTCTTTATAACAATATTGAGTAGGAAGAATAAGATCGTAACCACCAAAATAGGCATATTGATCCATATTGGCCAAAACTCTTGAACCTGTCTGCCATTGTATCTGGTTGTTATCTGGCCAGTTGTTGTTGTATTGCCATTCGTATAAAGATTCTGAAGAATTAGCGTGGTCTGGGCTAAAAACATCTGCGTAATTAGGCAATAAACTATATTTTCCAGATTTAATAACTGCTTCAAACCATTGTTTTGCTTTATTATAATCACGGTATCCTGATGCTTCTGGAGCATATAGATATACTTTTCCTAAAAGCGCTTGAGCTACTCCTTTTGCAGGAAATGCAGGATTGCTTTGTGTTACAGGAAGTTTCTCTACTGCTCTTTCCAAATCGGCAACTATATAAGAATAGACCAAATCTAAAGGCTGACGCTTTAATCCAAACTCTGCCGATTTTGCTTTATCATTAATCGGTATTTCTCCCCAATATTGCGTAAGCTCAAACATTAGCGTTGCTCTCAAAAAACTAGCTTCACCCATTAAAAGATCGCGTTTTGCACTATCATCTTCGGTATTAATTCCTAATGCTCTGATAGACTGAGCTGCTACTTCGATTACTGGCCATCTGTCATTCCATAATTGTCCAATTGCCTGATTCTCCTGACTTAAGAAACCATTGTATAAATCAAGTCCCGCTTGGTTTGCATCTCCTGTCACCTGCAATGCTCCTTGTTGCGCTTCGTCTGTACCAAGAGAAGTATAAAGTCCTGCACGGTCTTTTTGCATATTTCTCCAATTTGTTATCGCTCCCAAAAGAACAGGTTCTATTTTACCTAAACTGCCGTATGCTTGTGCAGCAGTAAGAGAACTTTTTGGTTCTTGATCTAAGAAATCTGAAGAACAGGAAGCTGATAATATCGTTAGGGCCATAAAGGCTATAATTTTTGCTTTCATAAAAATAATTTTTAGAATTAATTTGATTAAAGAGTTACATTTAATCCCATAACTATCGCTCTAGAAATCGGATAAGAATCTCCTCCTTCAGGGTCATATCCTTTATATTTAGTTATAATAAACAGATTGGATCCCGTCAGATAAAATCTTGCATTTTTAAGAAAAACACTTTCTGCAACTTTGTTTTGCAATGTATAAGATAATGTAAGAGCATTTAATCTAAGGAATGAAGCATCTTGTATTGCCTTATCTGTTTCTCCTAAAGTATATCTTCCTCCTCCATAATAAGCTCTTGGCACATCTGTATTGGTGTTTGTTGGAGTCCAACGATCCAAAAGATCTGTATGTGCTGCACTCATTCCTCCAGAGTTCATATAGCTTTCGTAAGTGCCGCTTGGTCTCTTACCTCCTATTGAATACGCAAATACTGCATTTAATCCAAAACCTTTATAATTAAGATCTGTAGAAAAACCACCATAGTAATCAGGATTCAAATCGCCAACCACATATCTGTCTTGATCGTTTATTACGCCATCTCCATTACGGTCTTTAATTTTAATATCTCCAGGCTGAACAGTTCGGCTTCCATAATTTACTTTAGTAAGATCTTCTCCTTGCTGTGCTATGCCATCATATTGAAATACATAAACTGTGTTTACTGATTTCCCTAAGAAAAAGTTCCCAGTACGTTGGATTTCATTGTTACTATAACCACCTAAGTTGTATATCTCTGTAGCATCTCCATAAAGTTTTGTAACCTTATTTTTTGCTGATGATATATTAGCAGAAACATTCCATTTAAAATCTTTGTTTTTAATAATGTCTCCGCTAAGTTCTAATTCAAATCCTTCATTAGTTGTAGCACCAATATTGTCTAACTTATATTTATATCCTGAAGAAACTGGCATGTTACGCAACATCAAAAGATCATCATTATTGATGTGGAAATAGTTAGCACTTGCAGTCAATCTGTTTTGGAAGAAACCAGCGTCTAATCCAATATTAAATTGTTTTTGTTTTTCCCATCTTAAATCAAAATTATCGATGTAATTATCAGACACGTAAGTTCCAGAATTATTGCTCACTTGTGCATTATATAATGCAAAGTATCTGTAAGCATCTACATTCTGATTTCCTACCATACCATAACCTACGCGAAATTTAAGTTGGCTTAATTTTTCAAATCCTGAAAGGAAATTTTCTTTACCAATATCCCAGCTTCCCGCTATAGAAGGGAAAGTTCCCCATTTGTTATTAGGTCCAAATTTAGAAGAACCGTCTCTTCTTATTGTTCCTGTAATATTATACTTCCCATCAAAAGTATAGTTAGCTCTTGCAAAATACGATTGGTTTGTATAATCTGTAAAATTCGATCCTAACTGCGCATTGTCTTTTTGATAAGCTCCTGATAATGCCATGTATGTCAAGTCATCACTAACAAATCCGCGAGCTCTTACATCTGTACTATTACCTGAATTACTCAGTACAGAAAATCCTCCCATTATACTTACGTCATGCTTTGCAGCAAAAACTTTACTATAACTTACGGTATTATCCCATTGATAATTTAATTGCGAATATCTATAATGGTGCGCCTCGCCATTCATAGAATTTCTAAGTGATTGCCCAGTATAACTTGGCACATAATCAAAATTTGCCTGATCTATAACATCCACAGAAAGATTCGTTCTGATATCAAGTCCTTTTACTGGTTTTGCGCTTAAAAAATTACTGCTTGTAAGTCTATTGCGCGTACTTGAATTTATGATGTCGAGACTTTTAATTGGATTGTAAAGATTTTGATCAAATACTTCACCATATCTCAGATAAGTAGCTTTTGGGTCTATAGGCAATAATGGGTTTGCTCCCAATGCCACACCAAAGGCACTTCCTTCTTGGTAATTGCTCTGACTTCTTGAAAAGGTCGTATTTGTACCAAACTGCAACCAAGATTTTAAATCCTGTGTAAGGTTAATTTTTCCATTATACCTTTTAAAATCAGAATTTTTAAGAAGCCCTTCCTGATCAACGTAATTAAAACTCACAAAATAAGTTCCTTTTTCTCCTCCTCCGCTAAAACTTAAATTATGATTGGTTTGAAAACCTGAACGCGTTACCTGATCTAGCCAATTGTAGCTTTTACCAGTTCTGTAAGATTCCAATTCATAAGGTGCAAATACAGTCGAACCATCTGACTTAATTTGATTAATATAAGCAGCACGATCAGCACCAGGATTCTCATCCATATAACGATTTGCATAAGCGTCAACTCTTAAATCAAATAACTGCTGGCCGTTCATCAGAGGAATAGTTCTTGCAAATTCAGATACACCAGTCCATGTGTCATACTGTATTTTTGCTTCTCCTGATCTTGAACCTTTTTTTGTTGTGATTACGATTACTCCATTTGCAGCTCTTGAGCCATACAATGCAGTAGCAGAAGCATCTTTAAGCACTTCCATACTCGCAATATCATCAGGATTTATGTTTTCAAAATTACTATCTGTAATCAAACCATCAATTACAAATATTGGGTTACCGCCAAAGTTGAGAGAATTATTCCCTCTAATTCTTATTGAGCCTGTTTGGCCAGGCACTGCACTTTGCTGCACGTAGACTCCTGACGCGCGCCCTTGAAGCGCCTGCACTACGTTTGGAGTAGGAACCTCTCTAAGCTTATCTCCAGAAACACTGCTGACAGCACCTGTTAGATCTCCCTTTTTTATAGCAGCTCCAACTATTACCACTTCTGTCAGTTCCTGAGTGCTCGGAATCAAAGAGATATTAATTTCAGACTTGTTTGCAATTGCAGTTTGCTTATCAAATCCGATAAAACTAAACTCAAGCGTGGAACCAGATTTTACATTTAATAATTTGTAACTACCATCAATGTCTGTTACTGTTGAATTCTGAGTGCCTTTAACCTGAATAGTTGCCCCTGGTAAAGGTAAATTTTGTTCATCCTTAACTTTACCAGTTATGGTTTGGGAGTAAAGTGTACCGGCATACAACATAACTACTAAGAAGCATAAGTATCTTATTGCAATTCTCATAATAATTTGGTTTTTAGTTAATAAATTAGTTAGTTAGTTTTTTGTTCTTTATTGAGCATTTAAAATACGAGAAAACGAATTGACTTATACTATACTATACTACAACATTACAAACATACAAATATTTTCATTACATCCAAATTTATGTTTTAAGAATTTGCTATTTTTTTTATTGATTTATTTCGGCTTTGCCACAAATACGGCATCTAAAAAAGAAAAAAGAAAATAAAGGATATGATAATTTAAAGAAATGTCAGACAAAAAAGAAGAAAAATTCAATTAAAACCAAGGAAAAAAGTGTACAAATTAAAGAACTCATTCTCAAGAAATTTATCTATTAATTAAACCTGACAGGTTTTAAAAACCTGTCAGGTTTAACCTAAAAACATAAAAAAAGACGCACTGAAGTGCGTCTCTACAGATAAACCTTTGAACCTCTGCCCCTCAGAACCTCTGCCCCCTTTACTAAGCTATTCCCCATTTTGAGAATAGAATAAAAAGACCAATCATTCCGATTATCAAAGCGCCAAAATACCAATAACGATTTTTCCAAGGCGATAATTCTACTGTTTCTAATTTGATTTCGGTGTACTGATAAGCTGGATAAAATTTAGAGACCCATAGCATAAAGAATGAAGTCAAAATAAAAAGAAGAGCCAACATATGCAGATAATGCAATTTAATATCTAATACATAATTAAAGAGAATGTAACTCAAAATGAAAAAAATCATACCCGTTTTTGCTGCCTGAGGCGGTACTTTTTTAAATACAAAACCAATCAGTATAATAGTAAAAATAGGCACACAAAACATTCCGCCTAATTGCTGCAAGTAAGTGTAGAAACCAGCTTTACTAAAAATGATGAATGGTGCCGAAAACATAGCTAGAGCTGAAACAATAATTTCAAATTTACGTCCCGTGTAAACCAAATGTTTCTCTGTCGCTTCTTTATTTCTTTTCTCTAACCATGGTTTGTAAAGATTAAGAACAAATAAAGTACTGCTGCTGTTAAGTCCTGCATTAAAAGTGCTTATTGCTGCTCCTAGAACAACAGCTGCCGTTAGACCAATCATGATTCCAGGCATGGTATCTTTAATGACAAGCGGAAAAACTTCTGCTGTGTTTTCTAAATTTTTATAAAGATGTGTTCCAACCAATCCAGGAATATTGATAATAAAAGGACATAAGAGCTTTCCTAAGCAAGCTAGCCCCATACCTTTCTGGCTATGGGATAAACTTTTTGCCGAAAGTGCTTGCTGTACAATAAATTGTTCCATTCCCCAATAATACAGATTCATGATAAACATACCTGTAAAGATGGTGCTGAGCGGAATTTCATCATGAGGCCCACCAATTGCATTTAAATGCTCTTTATTTTCTGAAAGCAGAATATGAAGTCCTTTGAACCAATCTCCGTTTCCTAAGAATTTAAATCCAAAATAAGGAAATGCAATACCAATAGTCAGCAAACCAACACTCAAAACAGTATCGCTGATCGATATGGCACGTAAACCGCCCAAAACTGAATAAGCGCAACCTGTAAGACCTATTAGCCAGACCATTACCCAGATATTCTGCCAATAGGTTAATTCTAATGGATACAGAAAATTAAACATTCCTGTCAGTGCCACTGCACCACCATATAATACAGCTGGAAGTAAATTAACGATATAACTGCATAGAAATATGATGGACACCAATCTTTTGGTCGATTCATCATAACGTTTTCCTAAATAATCAGGAATTGTCATAGCGCCTGTACGAAAGTAAATTGGAAGAAAAAATTCCGCAACCAAAAGCATTGCCAGCACAGAACTTACGCCCCATGCTATCACGCTCATGTTATTGGTGTAAATAGATTCGTTTTCGCCTATAAACTGATTAGCACTTATATTACTGAGCAGTAAAGCACCTCCAACTATAAAAAAATTATTGTTATGGTCTGCAAAAAAAAGTCCGCTTGTTGTCTGTACCTTTTTTTTTCGCGTTTTTATTGCTGAAATAACGGCAACCAAACCCGTAATCAGTAGGAAACTAACAATCGATAAAACATTCATAAATTACAGCGAATTTCTATCGATAAGAACTGTTGGAATAATTTCCTGAGTTTTTTTTCTGTTCAGCACAAAATCGGCTGCTCTTCTTCCCATTTCAGAGAAATCTGTAGAAAATGTGGTTACTCCGTCAAAAATAATCTCTTTTACAATATCATCGTTATGCGAAATAAAACCAATGTCTTTACCTATCTTAAGTCCTTTAATTTTAGAATCTTTCAGCATTTCCCAAAGCTCCAAATTGTGAATGGTAAAATATACTTTTCCTTTTTCCAGAGAACCTGCTGTATATTCTTCTTTTATGACACCTTTGATATCATAATCTTTCATAAATTTTTTAAAAGAATTTAAGATTTCATTAGGTTCCGCAGACGATGGCTTGAAGAAGAAAACAAGTTCATCGTATTTTTTAATTTTATCTTTAAGCTGCACAAAAGCATTGTAAGACGAATCTCCAAACTCTTGTGCAACATAATTGTAATCTTCATCTGTTTCTATAAAACGGTCTACTAGCAATACTCTGTTTGTAGGCAATTGTTTTAAGACAGCAGGTGTTTTTTTATTCGGAATCGGCGCGATAACAAACATTCCGTATTTTCCTTTTATACTTTGAACTATATTTTCGAACGTATCAAAATTGTTGTGATGGAAGAAAATATCCAGTTGCACATTTTTACCTAATCCTTTTCTAAAATTCTCGTAAAACATTTCCTGAAAAATATCAAAAGCAAATATCAGCAATGCCACTTTTAACTCTTGCTTTACATCATTGGTCGCTACAAAATAACCCAATCTGTTTTTCGATTCGATAATTCCTCTGTGTACAAGTTCTTTGTATGCTTTTGCAATAGTTTCTCTTGCAAAACCTAGTTCGCTTATAAAAGTATTTACAGACGGAAGTAAATCGCCTTTTACGACTACCTTTTCATCAATGGCATTAATTATTCCTTGAACCAATTGCTCATGCTTAGATAAGGAATTTATAGATTCAAGATTTTTGATCTGCTGAATAATTTGCTTCATAAACGTTTTAATAGGTATTTATTTAGAAAATATAGTATTACAAATATATACTAATGTTTGAAATTTAGTTTAGGCCTTAGTAATTTTTAAAACAACACTGCTGTTTGATGCAGTAACATTCGGATTAATCCCAACCTGCATTAAAAAATCGCCCGAATATACAGCGGTTTCTACCACTGGTCTTTTATCTGGATACACGTTAATTTCTTCTACTTTATAGTTTTGTCCAGCCTGCAATCCTTTTAGTTTAATTGGAAGATGAGTTCCTGCCTCATATCTTGAATTAACAGAATAGCTGAAAACTACTGCTTCGTTACCATTTTTATTCACAAACATAACCGATGCTGCATCGTTACCCCAAGGGTTTTGCAAACGATACTGATCTCCTTGCCAAATTGTATTGCTTAATGCATTGTAGTTTTTGATCGCTTTTTGTGTAAATGCTAAATCTTTCTCATTTAAATCTTTTACTACAATATCAAAACCTAATTTTCCCATCATAGCAACATCTGTACGGTATTTTAGAGGTTGTTTTCCCCAATCTGTAACGTGTGCTGCGATTGTAAGTGCTGGATAAAAATACGAGTATTCCCATTGCATGTAAACACGCTCTAAAGGATCTGTGTTGTCACTTGGCCAGAATTCTGTAAAGTATTTCAAAGCACCATAATCTACTCTTCCTCCACCGCCAGAACAAAGCATCATTGGTACTTTTGGATATTTTACGCGTATACGTTCCAGCACTTTGTACAATCCGTTTACATAATCGGTGTAGAAATTATTCTGTTTGTCTTTCAAATAATTAGAATAAGCATTATAAATCACAGCATTACAATCCCATTTAATATAAGCCAATTCTGGATTTTCAGTAAAAAGATTATCTACCACTCCATAAACAAAATCCTGAACTTTTGGATTTGCCAAATCTAAAACCAATTGATTACGGAAATAATGTTCTGCTCTACCTGGCTGTTTGATTACCCAATCAGGATGTTTTTTATACAAATCACTTGCAGGATTTACCATTTCAGGCTCAATCCAAATTCCGAATTTCACTTGATTGTCTTTGGCCGTTTTTACTAAAGTTCCAATTCCGTTTGGCAATTTCTTTTTATTGACATCCCAATCTCCCAAAGCTGCATCATCATTGTTACGAGGATACGTATTTCCAAACCAGCCATCGTCCAACAAGAACAGATCAACGCCTATTTTTTTACTATCGGCGATTAAAACTTTAAGTTTTTCTTCATCAAAATTAAAATAAGTTGCTTCCCAGTTGTTTAATAAGGTCAAACGATCTTCTTTTCCGTCTAAGATTTTATAAGTTCTTGACCAATCATGCAGATTACGGCTTGCAGTTTCTTTTCCTTTTGATGATAAAGTGTACCAAAATTTAGGAGTCGTAAAAACTTCGCTTTTTGCCAGTTTATAAGCTGCCGCCGCATTATTGATTCCAGAAATAACACGAAGATTGTTCAATGGATCTAACTCTAAATCGGTTCTAAAATTACCTGACCATTCTAAACCTGCAAACAAAACTTTTCCTTCGTCTTCAGTTGCTGGTTTATCCAAAGAAACCATAAATACTGAAGGCTGGAATAAATTGGTACGAGATCCTAATTTAGTATCTAAAGTTTTGATTCCGTGAGTAATTTTAGTTTCTTCCGGCTGCATTTCTTTTGCCCAGTCTCCATGATATTGATTCAAATAAAAGTTTTTATATCCTTTCAAATACAAATTAGCCGAAGCATATTTATTTAAAGTAATGCTTCCTTTTTCGTTATGCTGAATCGTTGTCCATTGCTCAATCACATCAGTATCATAATAAGATTGGATAAACAAATGAACCTCAACTGGATATACAGGATCTTTTAATGTAATTTCAGTTTGAGAAACTCCTGTAGTTACTGTATTCGTTTTATGACTTACATATAGCAAATCCAAAGAAGTGTTTCCGTCAGCATGTGTTACTGTAATTGCAGGTTCTAATAAATTTTTTGATCCAGAAGCAGTGTAAGCCGCATTATAAATTCCTGAATAATCCGTTCCTTGACGAAACTGACTTTGTATTTTAGCATAATCTGAATCGTTTGCCAGTTTTTCTCCTAAATAAATAGTGTTAACTTCTTTTCCTGGTGTTACTTGTAAAACTAATGCATTAGTTTTTGTTTTTACAGCAATAATCTGTTGTGCGGTTACTGTACTGCAATAACTCGTGAGAATAAAAAATGCTATCGCAAAAGACTGCCTTAAATTGATACTTTGTTTTTTCATTTTATTATATGTTATTTTTTTATTTTTTTCCTTCTGTAATTCCTTTCCAATTATCCGTTCTAAATGATGATGCTGGCAATCCTGATGCATTGGTTAAGTTTCCGTCTGGATTGTCTGCCCAATTGTATCTTACAGCCACAGGGTTTGGAACTTCCTGAGCATAAACAACTACTTTTCCATCCACTATTTTTGCTTCTGCCCAATAAAACTTCTGGTCTAATCCTGCTATAGAAAATCCTTTTAACGAACCTTCTTTGGCTTTAATTCCTACATTAAAATCAAAATCCAGAATAATGTTATTATGCTCTGTTTTATAGGATTTATAAAGCGGACCTGAATAATCAATTTTAGTATTGTAAACTTTTGCTAAAGCAATATCTGCCAAGCGTCCGCCAACGTCTTGTTTGTTTTTTGGGTGAATATCTTTTCCGTCTCCAATATCTGTCGTAACAGCCATTCCTGTATTAGGGACTTTTAGAGCCATAAATTGTGCTTCTCTTAATTCTGCCCAATCAGAATCTCCCGGCTGTATTTTCTTCTCTTTATAATTAGCCAATTGCACAAAGAAAAAAGGAAGATTTTTGTCTTTAAATTTATCTCGCCAGTCGTTTATCAAGAGTGGCATTAACTTTTGATATTGATGCGCTCTTTCCGCATTACTTTCACCCTGATACCAGATTACGCCTTTTATTTTATAATCTAACAAAGGCGCAATCATGGCATTGTATATGGCGCTTGGTCGGTTTTGGCCTTGAGCCATATAAGGTTTTGCAGGCAAATCTTTACTGTCTGCACCAATACTATACTTCCAATCTCCAGATAATGCAATGGTTTCTTTTTCTGATTTTAAAGCGATATTTTCATCTCCGTAAATCCCTCCATTTCCTGATCCGTCAAAAACTCTTATTGTTATTAGGTTTTCACCTTTCTTCAAATATTTTGCAGGAATTGTATACTGGCGTTCTACATTATAACCTTTGGTTTCACCAATATAATTTCCGTTTACCCAAAGTATATCATCGTCGTCGGCATAATAACTCAGCTTAAAATCTTTAGTATTATCCGAAATGTTGACTGTTTTCCTAAACCAGATTATTCCATCAAAATTTCCTAAACCGTTGCTGTCAAAAAACGAAGGCACTTTCATTGTTTTCCAAGATGAATCATCAATTTTAGACGTTGCCCAAACTGCTTTTTCGTTCTCATATCCTTTATCAGCATTAGCAAGATGTTTTTCCCAAACTGCTAAATCAGCATTGTATTTTTTCTCTAAAGTTTCTCTGCTTGTTTCAGATTTCATCGCTTCAATCTGAGCATCAAAATCATGAATCGTATTTAACGCTCCCGAACTTGTCCAAGCTTCAATTAATGTTCCGCCCCAAGAAGGATGAATCAATCCAATGGGAATCTTTTTTTCTTTATAAATTTTTCTAGCAAAAAAATAAGCTGTCGCACTAAAATCGGCAATAGTTTTAGGGCTGCATACATTCCAGCCATCGTGTTGTACTTTTAGTGTATTTAGGGGTAAAGTACTTTCGATATGTTCGGCTTGTAATAATCGTATTTGAGGATAATTGGCATTTGCAATTTCTTCTTTATAATTATCGATTTTTCCCCAGCCTTCCAAAGGCATTTCCATATTACTTTGTCCAGAACATAGCCACACATCGCCAATTAAAACATTTTGCAGTGTTTTTAAATCTCCGTCATTTATTGCAATAGTATAAGGGCCACCATAAACTGGAGTTTTTAAAACTACATTCCATTTACCGTTTACCACATTGGCTTTATAAGTCTTTTTATCCCAAGAAGTTGTAACAGACACTGATTTTTTATCGCTTTCTCCCCAAAACGGAACTGTACTTTTTTGCTGCAAAACCATATTATCTGTAAAGAAAGATGGCAATGAAACCGTTGCGTTTATTACGTTTGAGGAAAGAATAAATAAGGTAAATACTAAAGCCGTTTTCTTAAAAAAATATTTTCTCATAAATCTATCAATTAACGTTTTACTATCTTAAATAAACCAGCATCTTTAGCACCGAGATTTAAATCTATACTGTTGTTTTTTATCTCAACAATTTCGGCTGTAAAAAGATTTTGCAATTTATAATTACCGTTCTTAACACCAAGTCTTTCTAATGGCAGAGCAAATTTTTTAGCTGCTGAACCATAATTTAAAACTGCCACATACCAATCATTTCCTATTTTTTGTTCGAAAACTTCAGTTGTTAGTTTTCCCGTATTTCCTTCTACTGGGCGGAAAGCTACTCCATTGGCAACGATTTTAAGCAATTCTTGATTTTGAAGCCATTCTTTAGCTCGTTTGCTCCAGATTCCTTCTTTGCTGTAATCGTCTCCTGTAATTAATGTTCCAGTAATGACAGCCGAAATTAATCTTGCACGATTCTCGCCTTCGGTAACATCTGCAAAAACCACATGGTCTGCATCTATATAATCATACAAATACGTTTGCCACCAGCCATAATTGACGCTATTTAATGTGTATTGTGTCTGCTCGATTGTTTTCCAAGCGTCGCATGCAATACGACGAACGTGTGCGTAACGGCCTGTAGCCATATTAGGAGAAATTGCAGCATAAATTAGCATTTGCCCATCTAGTGCTTTTACTAAATGTTCCATTCCTACTTTATAAGCCTGCATTCCTGTGGTTACATTTTTATCATAAAATGAAGTCGATTCTGCTGCGGCGTGACCTAAAAAGTCAATTTTTATCATTTTAAAACCACATGCTTTTAGCTTATTAATAACATAATCAACGCGTTTAAGAGTTCCGGGATGTGTTGGATCTATGGCACGTGCACCGTCGAAATCAAAATAAGTATTTCCGGTTTTAGTCCACAATTGTCCAAAAGTATAATCACTGCCTTCTGCTTTACGGTTTGGTCCATCTTTCCAACCCCAATCTGTAAAAGGCGCCCAGTAAGCTCCAGGTTCTAAACCTTTGCTTTTGCAGTAATCTGCAAACTCTTTTAATTTGCTAAAGTCTCCTGTAAATCCGCCTTTTACCATATTATCCCAAAAAGAATCAAGATCAATATAAGCTGTGTTTCCTACTCTAAATTGCGGAATTGAATTCGCAAAAAAATCGGCAACTTTAGTCGTATTTTCAAAATTAATTTTCTCCATCAAAACGCCCCAGCTATTCCAGCCAACTGGAGTTGGTTTATCCCAAGTAAAAACAAAAGGTTTCTCTACAATACGATTTGTTTTTGCATATTCTTCCATTCCCTCTCTCCAATCAGAATAATATCCGACGAAGAATTTAGGCGATAAAACTTTTTCACCTTTTATTATTCCGTGCGCAATACTATCTCTAGTTATTTCTTTTTCTGAAAATCCAGACCAAGCCGAAAATTGTGCTTCTTTATTTTTATTGATTGTTTTAACAGCGCTTTTCCAAACTGTATGTTCAAGCGAACCTACAATAAAACCGTTTCTTGAATTGTTGTTGAATATAATTCCAACTTCTGCGCTAGTATTTTGAGAAATAGTATCTAGTTTTTTAGAATTATAACTTATAAAAGCATCATTGTCATAAGGAACAAAAACGCTATGCAGATTTTCAATTTTATCAAAAGCAATTTTGCCTAAATCTAATGGTGAAATATAATTGGTCGCAATCTGTTTTCCGTTATTTACTATTTCTATTTGAGTTATAAAGTAAGACTTATTGGTGTAAGTATAAAAACTCTGAATTAAAGTTGGGTTATTTTTCTCTTTATAAGTTAAAGTATATTTTAAACCATTACCTAAATCATCTTTTATGGTTTGTTTTGCAAAAACAGCATCCGGATATGAATCTGTCGTTATGGTTTTTCCGTTAACTATAACAGAAGCTTTTGCTCCGCTAAATACAGTTTTTCCAGATTGGCTTACTGAAATAGTTTTTTGTTTCACATCATAAATAATGACTCCGCTTTTACCAAAATTCATTGTAATGTTTTTTTGCGCTAAAGCTGATACACAAAAAAATACTGCCAGAAAAATGGATAAAAACAGTTTTTTTAAAGGAAAAGGATAGTGGTTCATTAGATAAGCTTTTTGGTTTATTATACTATTCTATACTACAATAATACAAATTAAAATTAACCCTGCAAGAATATAAGTAAAAATAGTGCTCATTTTTTCCGATTACAAAAACATAAACACCTATAAATCAACAAATAAAATCACTTAAAAAGGATTGCATTTTTTTCCTCAAAATAGTCAATCTGACAATAAACGGATAAAAATTTCAAAAAAAAACAAATAAAAAATATATAGCACAAGAAGTACTTTATTTCAAATTTGCCATTTGAAAATCCTAAAATGTCGATACAAAAAATCCCGATTCTCAACATAATGAAAATCGGGACTTTTAAAAGTTACTTAAAGATTTTTAATTCTTAACAAATTTAAAATTTTGCTGCGGATGTCCAGATGCTTTCACTTTTACTACATAAACGCCTTTTGTAAGACCGTTTACGGGAATTTCTGAACTAATTGTTCCATTTGTCGTAACAGTAGTTTTCCAAACTTCTTTTCCTGCTATATTATGCACCGAGATTGCTGTTGGACCATTAATTTCCTGATCAAACTTAATTCTAAAACTGTCTGTCGCAGGATTAGGAAAAACATAATTAGTGGAAGCATTCGCCCTATTATAACTTGGAGTACTTAATGTCCCGCTAGAAATAGCATAAATCGCAGCATCAGCCTGAGGTAGTTGAACACTTAATGTGCTTTGAGCTGTACTCGTGGCTCCAGAATAGAGTTCTTTAACAGTATAATTGCCTGAACCAAGCCCTAAACGACTCAAACTGATATTATTTGTCGTAGCCGAATTGCTGTAATTAAAAACTGCGACATAAGTAACGTTATTATGCGTTGCCGAAAAAACATTCGCCGCATTATATCCCGTATTTCCATCTGCAGGAATAAAGTGCATTTCGTTACGTGCGACATCCATTACATCATTATTTTGCAAAAGGCTCTGCGCAGTGGTTTTCCATTGTCCAGCAACAGAAAAATCATCACCAGTAATTACCGTTCCTGTAACTACACTACTTAATAATCTTGCACGATTCTGTCCAATTGAAGCATTTCCAAAAACTACGTGATCTGCATCGATATAATCATAAATTTGATTTTGCCACCAGCCGTAAGTTGTACTATTCAAAGTATAATCAGTATCACTTATTGTCGCGTATGCATCACATGCAATACGTCTTACATGCACGAAAGGACCAGTAGCGAGATTAGGAGATATAGCTGCCTGAACCAACATAGTTCCTCCAATTTGGTCAATCAAGAATTTCATTCCTTCTTGATACGCTTCCATTCCTGTATGCAATTGGTTATTTGCAAAGCTGTCTGCTTCAATGCTTGCATGAGTCAAAAAGTCAATCTTTATCATTTCGAATCCAGCCGTTTTAAAACGATTTATAAAATACTGAATTCTTGCTTTAGTTCCAGGACTTGTTGGGTCCATAGCGTAAGCGCCATCCAATTCTAAAGGGTTTCCATTGACTTTTGTCCAACACTGATTATAAGTATACGAACTTCCCTCAACCTGACGATTGTATTTTCCCCAATCTACAAACGGAGCCCAATAAATTCCAGCCTTATATCCTTTACTTTTTGCATAAGTAACAAATTGTGCCAATTCGGCATCGCTCATATTATCCCAATACGAATCCAAGTCGATGAATAAAGTATTATCTTCTGTTTTAAATGCAGGGCAATCATTATGAAAAAAATCTACAACTGCTTTTGCCTTCGTTAAGTTAATATTGGTCTGCATAGCTCCCCAACTGTTCCATCCAATTGGTTTTGGAGCTGTCCAATCAAAAATATATTTAGGTTGCATCGCTGCGTTGGCTTGCGCAAATTCTTCAAATCCTGTTCTCCAGTCGTTCGTAGCATTAATCATTATTTTTGGAGAAGGACAGCTCGTCTGCCCTACATTCACCCAACCATGTCCTCTTGCATCTCTGGTCACATCTTGTTTAGTCCATCCTGCAATAACGGAAACATAAGCCGACGAAGAACCTCCACCGCTTACCGTAACACCTGTTTTCCATTTTGTATGTTCCAAAGAACCAATTACCAAACCTTTACGATTGGTATTGTTATAAATATTGGTTACTTCTGATGCTGTAAACTCAGCCGAATTTAAAGTATAAGCATTGTATCTTATCCAAGCGTCATTGTCATAAGGAACAAATACGGCTCTTGTATCTCCTGTTCCAAAATTAGGCGTTATCTGGTTACTGGTTAAAGGCGACATTTTATAGCAGTTTGATCCGTTTCCTGTTAAGACTACTTGCACAGCTAAATAGTTTTTATTGGTATAAGTGTAAAAAATCTGTTGCATTCCAAGATTATAATTCCCACTTAAAGTAAAAATATGTTTGGTGCCGCTTCCTATATTGTCTGCAAACGGTTCTGAAGTATAAACTGCTGAAGCAAAATTACTGCTTAAGTATTGTTGATCACTGTTTGCATAAGCAGATGCATTGCTAATTACAGTTGCACCATTAAACTTTATGCTATAGGTTTTATTAGTGAGGTTATAAACAATACTATTGTTTGTTCCAAAAGCGATAGTTTGGTTAGTTCCTGCCGCTAATGGTGTCAAAATAAACTTATCCAGATTAGGAGCCCACGAATTCGTATTATCCCAAAGCAGAGTGGTTATTCCGCTGTTTAGATAGACACTTATATTTTTGGACGCCGCTGTACTCCATCCTCCACTTGGCTCACATGGAATTGCAATAGCCGTGGCTGAACCTGCAGTTAACCTAATCGTGCGTGGATCTCCTGTACAGTAAAACAATTGCAGATTGTACCAGCCTGTTGTAGCTACGTTTACGTTTACAGAGACACTTCCCGTTCCACCTAAGTTACCGACTATTTTTCCTGAACAGGAATCGCAATTCTGAATGTCGGCATTTCCTGTACGAGTACCGTTTTCAAACTCGTAAGTCTGTCCCCAGCTACAGATTGTTAATAAAAAAAGCATTAAAGCTAGAATGTTTTTAACTGGTAATGTTTCATTTGTAATTTTTTGCATGGTTTTCTTAATTAGTTAGTAAATAACAGTTCTATACTGTACTATACTACAATAATACAAAAAATATTACTATGTAACTTAAAAAGAGTCGTTTAAAAAGAATTCAATAATCTTAATTGTCTTTTCATTCTTGAATTCAAAAAAAAGAGTTAAATACTTCTACGAACATCTTAAACTCTATTTTAAATTATATTTTGGATTTCTTAGCTCCCTCTACATGCCAATGCAGAAATTAACTTTCCTAATTTTACAACGGGTAAACTAGGTCGGAGCACAAATAAGGCACGAAAAAAAATACAATTTAAAATCTTACAAAAAACATCATTTGTAATGTGTCTCTTAATTAAAATAAAATGACAGGTTTTCAAAAAAAAAACATTTAATTTAAATAGCTCCAACAAAATGCACAAAAAGACAAATTTCCTTCCATACTAATTGCTCTGTCCTAATTATAATATCAAAATCTTAGGATATTGGTACATGTAAATTTTTTAAATCGACAAAAACACAGTAAAAAAATCTCAAAAAAAACAAAGACTAACTAACTAACTAACTAACTAACTAACTAACTAACTAACTAACTAACTAACTAACTAACTAACTAACTAACTAACTAACTAACTAACTAACTAACTAACTAACTAACTAACTAACTAACTAACTAACTAACTAACTAACTAACTAACTAACTAACTAACTAACTAACTAACTAACTAACTAACTAACTAACTAACTAACTAACTAACTAACTTTTAAATAGTCTATCCATTTAAACAAATTTGCTAACCGGATCAATTTTTGCATCGTCGGCCAAAATCGCAATTAAAAAATCTTTAGAAAGAAAGAAATCTTTGCCTTAAAAAGAATCTAATCTCCAGTTTAAAGAACTGGTTTGAATCTTGTTGAGGTCACTGAGCCAGATGGCGCCAATTGAAGACAATTGGCGCCATTTTTTATTGAGACTATAAACAAAGTAATTCTGAATCATTTTTGCTTTTAATTTCATTTTTTTAATCAGAGCCAAATAATGTGAAAGAACCTGTATAGACTCCATATTTTTTTTCACACAAAAAAATAGGCGAATTTGAAAATAGCCTTTGACTTTAAACATGAGATTGTAAAAAATAAGGAGCAAAAATGTGCCCTTAACTTTAACTACATTTTTCGTTAGCACATCCATTTATTTAATAATAGAGTAAATTGCAGTTTTTGCTTCATTTCATCTTATTTAATTTCATGGACTTTGTTTTATAATTGTACATCTCAATATGGGTTCCGTCCAATTTACAAAATCGATTAAACGTAGTTATCGTTGACTACAATCATCTGAGCCTTCCCAAAAAAATGACAAGACTTTAATTCCGCTAAATACTCATTTTGTCGATTCAAAACTTTTAAGACCCAATACATTTAAAAACATCTAAAACAAGAAAAGCAACCTTGAAAACTAGTTTGATTTTAACAAAATAATACACATTATTTCAAGAAAAATCTTCAAAATGATGCGAAAAATTCGAAATATTATCTAATCAACTGATAAAAGTTATAGATTTGTTCAAAAATCAAAAGCAATTTCATTCCTTAAATGGAGAATACCACAACAGATATTTTTTTATGGCAGCAGATTAAAAAAGGTGATATTACCGCCTTTGAGAAGTTGTATGATATCTACGCTGATGTTTTGCTAACTTTTGCTTTACAATATACTAACGAAACTTCAATTGCTAAAGATGCTATTCATGATGTTTTTCTAGACATCTACAAATACCGAAGCGGTCTTGCCGAAAGTGTCAATGTAAAATCGTATTTGTTTAAAATCACGCAACGAAATGTTTTAAAAAAACATAAAGCTACGCAGAAAATATTTTCCCTAAGTACTGATTATGATTCTGTTATATTAAAAGAACTTTCTTTTGAAGATGCTTTGATCGAAGAAGAAAATCATACAGCGCTAAACTCCAGACTGGCTTTTGCAATGGAAGAACTTACAGAAAAACAGCGCAAAGCATTATTCTACAGATTTAACGAGGACAAACCTTATGAAGAAATTGCCTCTATTTTGGGCATTTCTATCGAGTCTTGCAGAACACTGATTTACAGGTGTTTGAAAGAATTAAGAAAAAAACTTTAAAAAAAGGTTATTTTTTATGTCTATGTTTTACAAGAGTTGTTCTCTTAGTATTATATACCCCATAAAAACATCGCCTTGCAAATTAACTTTAACAAAATATCGAACGATGAAAAAGACTCTCTAAAGAGTCAAATTCGTCATGGACTAATAGAACTGGAGCAAAAAGAATCCAGAATCAGGAATAAGAAAAGATTAATCGCCTTTTCTGCGGCTGCCAGCGTAGCATTATTAGCCGCATTGTTTATTAGTCGAACTCCAGAAAGCAAACCTAAAACAGATTTAGAGCTTTTTGCTGAAAAAGGAGAAACAACAATGTCTAACGCAGACTTAGAGAATATCTCTCTTGTACTGCAAGACCAAAAAACTATCGCTGTACAGGACAGTTCGGTAATTAGTTATGGAAAAAACGGTGAAAAGGTAACAGTTGGAACGCAGTCAATTAACACAAATGCTAACAGCACTTCTTTTAATACAGTTAGAGTTCCTTACGGTAAAAGAACGCAGATTGTTTTAACTGACGGTACAAAGGTTTGGCTGAATTCAGGTTCATCTTTAATTTATCCAGCTCAATTTGATGGAGCAATTCGTGAAGTGTATTTAACTGGCGAAGCGGCGTTTGATGTAGCGCACAACAAAGCCAAACCTTTTTTTGTAAAAACAAAAGAATGCGATGTCCGTGTGCTCGGAACGGTTTTCAATGTAAGTTCCTATCCTGAAGACCAGACAGTCCAAACTGCCTTATTGCAAGGAAAAGTTCGAATTACGTATAACAAAAAAGGGCTGTTAAGCAATAAAGAAATTCAGGAAGATTTAACGCCTGGAATGATGGCCACAATCGACAAAGATAAAAAGCAGATTAAAGTCGAACTAAAAGATGTTGCTTCTGCATTGTCTTGGAGAGAAGGCTATTTTACTTTCAAAAGCCAGTCATTGAATACGATTTTAGGCAAACTTTCAAAATATTATAAAATAGAATTTATCAAAGGCGATAATTTAAACCTTGATGCCAATTATTCGGGATCATTTGCCTTAAATGAAAACCTTAATTCGCTGGCGAGTACTTTAGCGAGTATTACCAACAGCAGCTGTACTGTTAACGCAAACCAAAGAACTATTACAATTAAATAAATAAAAAAATCAATTCTAAAACCACCAAAGCCTATGATAGAAGACCAGAAATAAACATATCAACCTTATTTGTAAAAACTAACCAAAAAAAAACCAAAAGATGTTGGAACCATCTTTTGGCATTGTAGAACAGTAGTCAACGCTAATTGACTATATCTTAAATTCAAAACAAAATTATGAATAAAAAACATAATTCAGAAAAGTATTTTTCTGAACGATACCACTATTACCTATATCTGCTGCTTATGAGATCTGTTACTGCATTTATTTGGATAAGTATGTGTAGTTTATATGCGAACCCTTCTTTAGGACAAAATAAAATACATGTTCGTTTCAAGAACACGCCACTAACCGAGGTATTTTCTACTTTAGAAAAACAGACTAACTATGTCTTTTTCTATAATGACGATGTGCTTAAATCTGCCAATACCATTACATTGGACAAAGATGCTACTTTAGAAGAAATCTTAAATAATGCTTTCACCAACAACAATCTTACTTTTGATATTATTGATAAGCAAGTAATTGTAAAGAAAAATAAAAAGAAAGCAGAACAGCTGGAATATGAACTAACAGGAAAAGTTACCGACAAAAATGGTGCTCCGATGGTTGGCGTAAACGTAGTGCTAAAAGGAAAACAAACTTGGGATATTACTAGAAAAGAAGGTGATTACCGAATGAGGGTTTCTCCTTATGATACCATTGTTTTCAGCTCTTTAGGATATAAGACTGTAACCGTAGCCGTTAACAATAAAAGAGTAATCAATACTACACTTGTACCAGATGTTATGGAACTCCATTCTGTTGAAATTCCTGCTTCTAACGGTTATACTGAAATCCCGAGAGAAAGAGTTACGGGAGCTATTGGAGTAATAGGCGCAAAAGAACTTGCTGAGGTTCCGACAGTAGACATCCAGTCAAGGCTAGAAGGAAAACTTGCTGGTGTAAATGTTGATCCAAGAACAGGATCAATCAGTGTCAGAGGAACAAATAATTTTGGCGGAACAGGACAGCCGTTAATTGTTATTGATGGTTTTCCGCAGTCAAGAGAAGATTTTGCATTTTCTAAAAGAGGCGTACCAGGAACTTCTATTTTAAGTTTTCTTAATCCAGATGATGTAGAAAGCATTTCGGTTTTAAAAGATGCCGCAGCAAGTTCAATTTGGGGATCAATGGCTGCTAATGGCGTTATTGTAATCACAACCAAAAAAGGAAAAAAAGGTGAACCATCTATAACTTTTAATACTACTACAAGTATTGGAGAAAAAATAGACTTGGGAAAACTTCGTGTTATGAATACTGCACAATACATCGATTATGAAAAAGATCTTGTGGCTGGCGGATTTGTAGCTGATAATATTTCGAACTGGCAAGCCCTTAATCCAAGTGCAGCACAAGAAATAATGTTCAGACAAAAAAGAGGGCAAATCTCTGTTTCTGAAAGAGATGCATTATTGAGCCAGCTATCACAAAATGATAATTTGGGGCAGATAAACAGATATTTATTAAGAAATTCAGTTACGACCCAATACGATTTATCTATAAATGGAGGAAACGAAAAAAGCACTTATTATCTGTCTTTAGGCTATAATAAAGATCAGGCTGCAATGCAAGGAAACAATTCCCAATCTTATAATATCACATTAAACAATTCTTTTCAGCTTAAAAGCTACTTAAAGTTAAATACAGGAGTAAATTACGTTCCAAGTACCTATCAAAACAATAACGTTGCAAACGAAGCTCTTTCAAATGTATCGGCCACAGCCTTGCGACCATACGATATGATTGCTGATGAAAACGGAAAAGGAATTGACCGCTATTTCCTTTTCAGACCAGAAGTCGCAAAAGGATTTGAAGCAAAAGGATACTTGCCTTGGTCTTACAATTATTTAGATGAGCTGAATTATTCTAACGTGATAACCAAAGGTGCTAACTTAAGATTAAATGCCAGTTTAACAGCAACAATTACAGATTGGCTAAATTTTGAAGCGTCTGGAATGTACACTAATATTACCAACAAAATCAAATCTTTGAGTGAATTAGACAGCTATTATACTCGAAATATGATTAATCAGGCAACATCAGTTAATACAGCTGGAAAATTAGTTTATGGTATACCCTTAGGATCTTATTTGTATAATACCAATTCCAGCAATGATACTCAGAGTATGCGTTTTCAGATGAATATCAATAAGAACTTTAACGAAAACAACAGCCTGCATTTCTTAGCTGGTTCTGAAATTAGAGAAGAACGCAGAGAAGGTTCAAGCCAAAGATACTATGGTTACAATATTGATACTAACTCAGGACAATCGGTAAATCCTACAGTGTATTATACTACTGTTTACGGATGGCAGAGCATTATTGGAAGCACTGATAATAGTATTAGCAAATCAAGAAACCGTTATTTATCCTATTACGGACTAGGTTCTTATGATTTTAAGAACCGTTACCATGTTTCTGGAAGCATTCGTTTTGATGATTTTAATCTATTGGGAGCTTCTAGAAAAAACAGAGCATTGCCATTATGGTCTGTAGGCGGAAAATGGGACATCAATAAAGAAATTTTCTTAAGCGATGTAAACTGGTTAAGCGGTTTAGCATTAAGAGTTACTTATGGAAAATCTGGAAGTTCGCCTGCAGGAGGATTTGGAAGCCAGAGTCCTGTAATCAGTATTGGATCTGTCGATTTCAACACGCAATTACCAACAGCTTCTATTTCTATCCCTGAAAACCCTGAAATTAAATGGGAAACAACGGCAACACTAAACTATGGTCTAGATTACGGATTCTTCAAAAATCGTTTACGAGGAAGTCTTGATTTATATTATAAAAAAACGAATGATATTCTAGCAAGCCTTCCTTTTAATCCAACTTATGGATGGCCATTTGTAACGTATAATACCGCTTCTTTAAAAGGTCATGGTGTTGATCTGTCTCTTTCAGGAACAGTTATAAATACTGCCTTTAAATGGAACAGCAACCTTAATTTCTCCTACAATACCAATGAAGTTACAGACTCTCGCTATGTATTAAACAGCACTAACCAATATTTTGGTTCAGCAGCTATGGTTGGAAACAGTATTGGAACAATCTATGCTTACAACTGGGCTGGACTGGATGCAACTGGACAGTCTCAGGTGTATAAAAAAGACGGTACAATCGTTAACTCTTCTCAAGGAATTGCAGCAATAGATAAAGACGATTTGAAAAGAATGGGAACTTCTTTTGCTCCTTATTTTGGAGGCTTTATTAATGATTTTTCTTTTAAAAATTTCAGATTAGGAGTGCAAATAACTTATTATGCAGGACACGTATTTAGAAATACCGTATTGCAAAATTATCCTTCATATTCTGGCGTACAGTCTGGAGCTGTTGCTAAAGACGAGCTAGTGGCTGACAGATGGAGAAAAGCAGGAGACGAAGCTATTACAAATGTTCCTGGCCTAACCAATATTAGCTTTAACAGCTTGAACCGTTACCAAATGGCAGATATTAATGTGCTTCCTGCAGACAATATTAGATTGCAGCAGATTTCGTTAGGATATAATGTGCCATCACAATGGTTAGAAAGAACATTTATTAAGTCATTAAGTTTCAATTTTGCCGCTAGAAATCTTGGATTGCTTTGGGTTAAAAATGATTTAGGAATCGATCCGCAATACTTGTCAAACGCTAATTACAATACACTTGCCCCACAGCGTAATTACTCGTTACAATTTAATTGCACTTTTTAATTTAAAAAACAGATTATCATGAAATTTCTAAAAACCGCATTATATATAATCCTTCCTTTGCTTTTACTAAACTCATGCCGAGATTATGTTGAAGTTGAACAAGTTGGAAATAACAGAATTTTAAAATATACTTCTGATTACAGGGCATTAGCTAACAGCTATAACGATATGACTTCTTCTGGAGGAATCTATCTTATTGCTAATGCTGATGTTGAATTTCCGACAACTTATCAAAACGGAGTAAGTACAATTTGGGCAAACAGCTATACTTGGCAGGACAGAATTTACGATCCTTCTCAGGGCGATTCAGACTGGATCGGATTATACAAAGCAATTTATTACAGTAACGTAATCCTAGATGGCGTAATGAGCAGCCAAAAAGGAACAGATGCAGAAAAAAAAGAAATCTATGCTGAGGCTTTTGTGCATAGAGCATTTGCTTACTTGCAGCTAGTAAACACTTACGGACCTCAATTTGATCCAGCTTCTGCGAATTCAGAAAAATCTGTGCCTATTTTATTGAAACCTGAACTGTTTTCTTCATTAGACAGAAGCACTGTTGCTCAAGTTTACGATCAAATTATATCTGATTTAAAGAATGCCTTAGCCAATGATATTCAGGATTCTCCTCCATTTAATGTGCTTCCTTCTAAAAAAGCGGTGTATGCATTACTTGCCAGAACATATCTATATATGGGGCAATATCAGTTGAGTCTTGAAAATGCAGAAAAAGCTTTACAGATGCAAAATGGCCTGATTGATTTAAAAACATTTGCTTCTGGCTACAGTTATCCCGTTCTGATTCAGAATCCTGAAGTAATATTTTCTAAAACTTTACTCAATACCTACAATAGAGCTCCTTTGTCTCCTGATTTATTAAGCAGTTTTGGAACTAATGACTTGCGCTACGATTATTATACAATTGCTGGTAATATCGCCATCTCTCCTACTTACACAGGAAGAGGATTTGGAATTGCGACTTACAGCAATACAAACGGTATAAACGTCGGGGTTTCAGTGCCAGAAATGTATCTTATCGCAGCAGAATGTTATGCGCGAGGCGGACAGCCACAAAAAGCAGTTGATTATTTAAATATCTTAAGAGCTAAACGTTTTAAAACAGGAACAGCTTACAGTGTTAGTGCAGCAACAAACAAGGAAGCTTTGGATTTGGTTTTAACTGAAAGGCAAAAAGAATTTATCGGACGCGGATTCAGATGGTTTGATCAGCGCCGCTTAAATTTAGATCCGACTTATCAGAAAACTTATAGCCGAGTTTTCAAAGGCCAAACCTATACCCTAGCTCCAAACAGCGACGGATATGTTTTCCCAATCAATCAAAATTATATCGATTTAAACCCAGAACTGGGCAAATAAAACTTACAATGTTCAAAAAATTAATAAATATCAAAGTATTGGTATTGGTGTTCTGCGCCCTTACCTTACAGGTCGAAAGCCAAGAAGTTAAATCCAGATTACAAGGAATGGTCGACATTCCGATTCCTGGAGCAACTTTCAGCATGACATATGATCCAAAAGGCGGACCTTTAGAAAATGTTAAAAATATAAGCGGTTATGCTTACGTTTTTAATGATTACAGATGGGAAATAGAAGACCTGAAAATGAAAAAAAATGGCGCTGTTTACAGCGCCGATTTTACAGTTCCAAAAAACTGTGCTTTTATGGCTTTCAAATTCTATGGCAATACCGAAAACGGATTAGTTACCGATACTAATCAGGATACAGGATATATGCTGGTTGCTTTTAAAGAACCAAAAGTAAAAATGCCAGGAGCAGATTTGGCTTGGGCAACTTTTAGAAATAAGGATTTTAATGGCCAATTTGGAGGTTATTTTAAAGATTTTTCTATTGACGGCGATGCTACAGAATATTGGTTAAAAAAAGAAGTAGCAAGTAATGGCAACAGATTTCCAGAGTTTTTTGATACTTATTTCCAAGTTCTGAAAGTTCAAAAACCTGAAAAATTTCAGGAATTGGGCACTCGTTTCCTTGGGGATTTTACAAAAAATATGAAAGGAATGCCTGAAGAAGTTTATCTAAAAGTGTATCACATTTATTTGAATGATCTAAAAAACAAAACAAAAGCAGATTCTCTTGAAAATGTAATCGTAAAACAGTTTCCAAAAGGAGCATTTTTAAGGCAAAAAGCTTATCAAAAAATTACGCCTACTGCAGATGCCGCAGAAAGAAATAAATTAATTGCACAGTTTTTAGCTGATTTTCCATACAGTTCTGAAGTGCCGTCGTCTCAAAAATATTTTTATAACAATATTGTAAAATTGCAGTTTACTAATTATTTCGAAAACAAAGATTATAAAAGCATTTTGGCCATGATTCCAACCATGAATTTTGCTAATTTAAATGATGCTTATCACCAGAATATTTCTAAAGCGCTGTACTTAAAAACTGTTGATGCTGCAACTATTGAAACTATGGCAGTGCCTATGATTAAACTGATGCAGGAAAAGGTAAATGACATGTCTTATATGTCAGGATTGTATTGGTCGCCAAATCAGGCCACTGAAAATGCAAAAAATCAGCTTAACAACGAATTAGTGATTCAGATTCGAATGTATGATATGCTGAAAAAATACAAAGAAGTTTTAGAGACTTTCGAATTGCTTCCATTTGAAAAACGTTATGAAAAAGCAAGTATTAACGATATCCATATCAAAGCATTAGAATCTTTCAACAAACCAATCATTGAGGTTTTAAAAAATGCGGCAAGAGCCAATACTTTATCTGAGGGCGCAACTGCAAAACTTAAAGAATTGTATTTGAAAGAAGGCAAAAAAGAAGCTGATTTCCCTGCTTATTTGGAGCAGCTGAAAAAAGAAAACAAAACAGAAGAAAAAATCGCTCTGATTGATATCGCCGCTCCTCCAATTAAAGTGCAGTCAGCAGATGGCAAAACAAAAGATTTGGCTTTAAACAGCGGTAAAATTATCGTAATCGACTTTTGGGCAACTTGGTGCGGGCCTTGTAAAAAAGCTTTCCCAGCTATGCAGCAATTGGTAAACAATTTCAAAGATAATAAACAAGTTGAAATTTATTTTATCAGTACTCAGGAAACTAAAGAAGGCTATAAAAAAGAAGCTTTGGCATATTTAAAAGAAAAAGGTTTAAAAATCAATACGTACTTTGATTTGGTTAAAAAAGGCGGTGGCACAAACAATGCTTCTTTTGGCCAATATGCCAAAATTTTTAATTCAAGCGGTATTCCTAGAAAAGTTGTGATTAAAGACGGTAAAATCCGTTTTACATCTGAAGGATATTCTGGAAATCCAGGACAATTAGTAGATGAACTTACAAATGTCATCAATGCTTTGAAAAACGAATAATTGCTTTTTGAAAATCAAAAAAATATGAAAAAAATAGTTTTACTATGTACACTCGCTTTGGGTGTGCATAGTTTATCTGCACAGAAAAAAGCAGTAGACGAATCGGCATACCAATCGTGGCAGCGAATTAACAGCAAGTCTATTTCTTATAATGGGAAATGGATGTCGTATAATACTGTTTTTCAAGATGAAGAAAAAGAAAACAAAAAACAGATTATTATTCAGGAAGCTCCAAAAGGAAAACGATTGGTGCTGGAGAATATCAGTGATTTAAAGTTCATCGGAAAAAAAGACTGGATTCAGTACAGCAAAAATGACAGCACGCTTTTGCAGAATTTAAAAACAGGAGTTAAAAAACTTTGGAAAAGCAAGCATTACACAAATGCACTTGACGGAACCGATTTCCTGTACTACACTCGCCCTGAAACTCCAAAAGGAAAATTCTTCTTGCAGCGTTTGGTTTGTTACAATTTAGAAAGTAATGACAGTACTTTTGTAAGCAACATTAAGTCGTCTCGTTTTTTAAAGAACAAATCGATCGTGTATGTTCAGATTGAAAAGGATCAGGTTTTTCTAAAACACGGAGCAATTGGCGGAAAACAAGAAACTATTTACAGCGGAAAAGCATCAGATTTTGGCGATTTTCAAATAAACGATAAAGAAATTGGCGGCAGTTTTACTTTGAAAGGTAATAACAGCTCCGATTTTAATGTGGTTTATTCTTTTAATCTGAATAATACTTCTACAAAAGTTTCATTCAACTATGATGATATTAAATTAGACGAATCTGGTTATTCGATTTCAAAAACAGCATACGGATTAAACGAAAACACTCGTTTTATTACGCTATTAGTAAATTCTAATAAACGTCCTGAAAATACACAGATTGCAAAATCGAATATTGAAATCTGGAGATCAAATCAGGGAACTATGGAGCGCAGACAGGAATTACTAAGAAATACGAAAACGCTTCCAAGTGAACAGAAATTTATTTATGATATTCAAAATAAAAAAGTTATAAAACTTGCTTCAACAGGCGAATTTGATCAGGTTCTAATTCCAGAATCTGGAAACTTCAAAGGTGTTTTTGCCATTGATAAAAAACCATATGCTGTAGAAGTAGATTGGACTTTTAATGAACGTAACGATGTATATTGGATTGATGCTTCGACAGGAAAATCTACAAAAGTACTAACTGGAGTTTTTGGAAGTATAACATGGAATCCGCAAGGAAGTTTTGCTGTTTATTATAATGAAAAAGAAAAAATTTGGACAGTTTTTGATTCTGCTTCTTTGCAGTTTAAAAACATAAGTTCACAAATTCCTTTTCCAGTTTCAGATGAAAACGTAGACATGAAATCGGCCAATACGGCTTACGGAATTGCTGGCTGGTTAAACAACGGAAATACAGTAGTTCTTTATGATCAGTTTGATTTGTGGGCAATCGATCTTACGAATCAGAAAAAGGCTTATTCGCTGACGCAAGGTTACGGAAGAAAAAACAATGTAGAGCTTCGTTATAATGAAACTGGCTTCATAGGAGATTTGGACACTAAAAAATCAATTACTTTCATAGGTTTTGATATCACAAGTAAATCAAAAGGAGTATATAAATTAGCTAATAATAGTACGATTACAAAAGTATTTGCTAATGCTGATTATAATGTGCGAATTGAAGCTGTTTCTGGAGATAATTCAAGTGTACTATTCAGCAAAGAAAGCTATACTATTTTCCCAGATTTATGGTGGGGCACTGCTAATTTTGGTTCACAATCTAAAATGACAGATATAAATCCGCAACAGAAAGATTATGCTTGGGGAACTGCAAAAGTATTGACATGGAAAAGCTTTAACGGAAAAGAAAACCAAGGGAATCTTTATCTGCCAGACAATTACGACAGCAAAAAAACATATCCTGTAATTGTTCATTTTTATGAAAAACATACAACAGAATTTAATGCATATCAGCTGCCAGAAGTTAGTTCTTCAAACATTAATATTCCTTCATATTTAAGCAGAGGATATATCGTTTTTCAGCCAGACGTTCATTATGTTTATGGTGATGTTGGAAACAGCGTTTACAATGATGTCATGAGCGGTGTCGACTATTTAATTGCAAATGGTATTACTGAAAAAGGTAAAATCGGAATTCAGGGACACAGTTTTGGAGGTTACGAAACTTCTTTCTTAACCACTAAAACAGATCTTTTTACTTGTGCAATTGTAGGTTCTGGCGTAAGCAACTTTACTGCCAATTATCCTGTTATGAGATCCAATGGAATTTCGACTATGTTTAAATACGAAGCCGATCAATATCGTATGGGAAGTTCAATGCACGATAACCTTGACGGATACATCAAAAATTCGCCTTTATTTGCTGCAAAAAACATTAAAACACCAATTTTGATTTTCCATAATGATAATGACCGCGCAGTTCCTTATCAAGAAGGACAATCTTTATTCTTTGCACTTCGTCGTTTAGGAAAACCTGCTTTATTGGTAAACTATAAAAAAGAAGGACATACCTTAGACGATGCCAGCAATAGAAAAGACTGGACACTCAAAATGCAGCAGTATTTTGATTACTACTTAAAAGGTGCCGCAAAACCAGACTGGATGTAATTTAATTAAAATTATGAAACACATAGAAACATAGATTTTTTTCTCTTTTTCTTTTGAGAGCAAAGAAGAAGCTAGCTTCGACACATAGAATACTATGTGAATTGATGCAAGTGAAACGCCTTTTATAAGTCTAGCAACTATGCTTCTATGTGTTAAAAAAAAACTATTGTTTGAGGGTTTCTCTCGAGACCTTCAAATGAATAGCAGGGACTTCTTATACCCTATTCCAACTAAAATTCAATCAAAAAAAAGAACAATAAGGATCAACAATGAAAACAAAATTAATTTTAGCGCATTTCCTATTTCTGGGTTTAACTCAGGTTTCTGCGCAGTTTAAAACTACTTTTCCACTGCCCAAAGAAGTCGCACATGGAACGCTTAAAAATGGAATGCAATATTTCATCATGCACAACGAATGGCCGAAAGACAGAGCCGATTTCTATTTCGTGCAAAATGTTGGAGCAATTTTAGAAAACGATGATCAGGACGGATTAGCTCATTTTCTGGAACACATGGCTTTTAATGGGACAGAACACTTTAAAGGAAAAGGAATTATCAATATGCTGGAAAAACAAGGTGTTTCTTTTGGAAAAGACATCAATGCTTATACCGCTTATGACGAAACGGTTTACAACATAAGCAATGTTCCGGCTGACAACAAAACTTTACTGGATTCTTGTATGTATGTACTTCATGATTGGTCAGGTTATTTACTTTTGGCCGACAACGAAATTGATGCCGAAAGAGGCGTTATTCGTGAGGAATGGCGCACCAGAAGAAACGCAGATTACAGAGCCGGAGAAAAAATAGACAAAGTCGTTTTTCAAGGTTCAAAATATGCAAAACGAAATGTAATCGGAGATTTGAATGTCATCAATAATTTCAAATATCAGGTTTTAAGAGACTATTACAAAAAATGGTATCAGCCTCAAAACCAAGCTGTCATTATTGTCGGAGATATCGATGTGGCGTTTATCGAGAAAGGTGTTAAAGAGATTTTTGGTTCGATACCTACTCCAAAGAAAATCAACAAAAGAGAATACGAAAAAATTCCGGCGCAAAAGGAAAATCGCTATGTTCTAGCTACCGATAAGGAATTACAGCGCTCAGGGATTTCACTTTCCTATACCAGACCAAAACCTTTACTGCAAAACGAAACTGAAATGACCAAAAGCATGCAGGAAAGCCTTGCCATGCAGTTAATGAATATTCGTTTTGGAGAATATATCTTGAATAATGAAACGGCTGCTTTATCTTTTGGAATATCTAATAGCAATCTTTCCAGATTAGACAGCAAATTTTCATTGAATATTGCCCCTAAAAAAGGCAAGTTTTTAGAAGCTTTTTCAGAAGCGTATAGGGAATATGAAAGAGCCATTCAAAACGGCTTTACACAGCAGGAATTAGACCGCTTGAAAACCAAAATGCGTAGCAGTTATGACAACCGTCTAGCAAATAAAGATAAAATCAGCAACGGATCCTGGGCAGAACAATTTCAGATGTATTTCCTAGAAGCCAATCCAGTTATGACAATGGATCAAGAGTACAAATGGATAAACAGCTTCTTAGATAAAGTTACACTCGAGCAGGTAAATGCCGCTTTTAGAGCTTTAGAGCCAAAACAAAGTTTAATCTTATCGGTTTCTGCCCCAGAAGATGCTGCAACCAAATTTCCTGAAGCAAACGAGTATTGGAATGCCATAAAAACCATTTCAAACACTAAACTGGAACCGTACAAAGAAGAAGAACTTACAGCTTCATTGGTAAAAGAACAATTGACAGAAAAAGGGATTGTAAAAACCAGCGATATCAAAGCTTTCGCAAATGCGAAAGAATATACTTTGGCCAACGGTGCAAAAGTGATTATTTATCCAACCACATTAAGCAAAGACCAGATTTTGTTTTCGGCTTACAGCGCAGGAGGAAATTCGCTTGCAGACTGGCAGGATCTTCCGTCATCTCAGATTGCTACTGGTGTGGCTTCATATTCTGGTTTAGGAGATTATAAGTTTACTGATTTAAAAAAGAAACTAACTGGTAAAACAGCTACCGTGAGCCCATATATTGGAGGCTTATACGAAGGTTTTAACGGAAGCAGCAATAAAGAATCTTTAACGACTTTATTACAACTGACTTATTTATATTTTCAGCATCCGAGATTTGATACTACCACTTTCGACAAAATCAAAGAGCAGTATCAAAACAAATTAAATAATGCTCACAATAGTAATGAAAAAGCTTTAAGTGATACGATTTCAGTTTTAAACAGCAATTATAACAAACGCAATTGGTTATTATCACAAGATTTCATCAATGCTTTTGATTTGAATAAAGCAAAGAAATTCTATACAGAACGTTTTTCTAATGCTGCAGATTTTACTTTCCTTTTCGTAGGAAACATTTCTGAGAAAGATATTGAAGCAATCAATACCTATTTAGGCAATATTCCATCAAGCGAAAAAACAGAAACATACGTCGACCATAAAATTTATATGAAAGATGGAAATACTGAAAAAACAATTTTCAGAACGATGGATACGCCCAAAACGACTGTTTATCTTCATTTAGAAAATAAAGATGTAATCTATTCTAAAAAGAACCAAATTCTGAGTTTTATAGTTTCGGAGTGGCTGAAAAAACGTTATTTAGAAACCATTCGTGAAGAAGAAGGAGGCAGTTACGGAGTACAAGTTGCGGCCAATTTATCGCAATCCCCTTCTCCATTATACTCTTTAGAAATCAATTTTGACTGTAATCCTGACAAAGCAGATGCGTTGATAAAAATCATTCACGCAGAACTAACAAGAGTACAAACAGAAAATATTCCTGCCAACATGCTGGAAGACATTAAACAATCGATCATTAAAAATTATCAGGAACAGATTAAAGAAAACAGTTACTGGCTTAATGTGCTCACATCGTACGTTCGCAACGATGAAACACCTCTTGATATAGAACTTCTTAAAAATACATTAAACACCATTACTGCGAAAGATTTAAAAGAATTTACAGTAAATGCCTTGAAGAAATCAAACAGCGTACAAGTGCTTATGAAAGCAAAGTAAGAATCAATTTTAAATCCATTTTTAGTTTCAAGGTTTAAAACATTCTTATCGATTTTTTTATTTTTTTTTATTTTAATTAGTTTTTAAAGGCTGTCTTTTGGCAGCCTTTTTAGTTTCAAAATCATCTTAAAAGCCTCCGTTCAAATCTTTTTAGTAATGTTTTAAATTTTTATTGAAAGGGATTACATTTGTGCGACAAAACCTAAATAGCATAAAGTAATTCATAGAGCCAAAGAAAGACAATCTTTCCTTAACTTAAAACATTCTTTTAAAATCCTCCATAAATTTTGTAATTTATATATTGGTTTAATGCTATGAAACTGCCTGCCATACTGTTCGGCATACGCTTGGCCATATTCGTTTTTTAATCGCTCCTCTTCGTCTTTTTGTGCTTTTTTGCCTTCTCTTCTTCCGTAAGCCAGCCGATCGGATCTGTATATTTCAAAAGATTATTCGGCACATACCCATATCGGTTATAGTTCTGGGTGTTGCTTGGATCCTGAACATAATTATCCGTCTGCAAACGGAGCAATTTAGGATCATACAAGCGCCCATCCATGCCCTCATTATAAAAGTGAGCTAGTTACAATGTAGGGACTAACTAATATATTTCTATTATAAAGCCAGATTTACAACAATAATTATTATAACAATATAAAGCCGAGCACTTGGCTTTTTTTAGTACTCATGAATATTTATCTTTTTTCAGGAGGTGAAGCTACTATAATTATTTCTTGGCCATTTTTTAAATCATTTTTATTAAAATTGGCCCAGCCAAAAACATTTGTTCCATAAAGACTAATTATGATATTCTTCGGTAGAATCTAATCTAACTTTAACCGAACCAGTAGAATCTGTTATATATTCGCCAACCGTAACAAATTTTTTCTTTAAATACCCAGGCTTAACCATTCTAATTTCAGTAGTGTCTGATGCATTAACCCTATACTGTTTTGTTTTACTGTCAATGGCTTTAATTTTTACAGTAATTTGATTTTCTAAATCACTTTTCTTTTTACAATTCAAAATTAGCATAGCTATAAAAGAAATGAATAAGACAGTTTTTATTTTAAGGGTTTCTAATCGGATATTCAGTTATATTTAAATGATTAATTAATACTCCCTGAAAATAATATCCCGTTAAATTGACATTATTAATTAAAGGCCATTGAAAATTACCTCTTACTGGACTGCCTTGAAATGGGTTTTCCGGTAATGTTTATTTAAAGGAGTAAATCTTCAATTATTATGTTTTGCTCGACTGAGGCAAAAAATTGGTTAATTGCCTAATAATTTATGATAGGGGTATTTATTGATTCCCGCAAGGGAGAAAGAAATAATTCTAATGTGGCCAAATTTTTAATTTTTCATTCTGCATTTCAAAACTAATTAATCAAGCCTTAGTTTGGGGCCTTTTTATTAAATCCATTTTTCTCGTAAAATGCAATAGTCCGAGACCAATTTCAAGACAAGAGCAGTATGGGCAGTAAAATTTTTTTTGCGTTCACAATATTTTGTTTTTTGTTGTTTTTCATTAATTATCTACTCTTATTTTATGGGCGTTATGTTATAAGAAATACCTTTTTTAGTCTCAAAAACTGCAGTGTAGCCAATGGAGGATTTCTCACTCTTTATATTTAATTTTTCTACTGCAAATGGCAGAGAGGATCTTATAGAACAGGTCCCCCCAATGTTAGAGATAATTTTAGCGTGAATCATTTTTCCTTCATTCCATTTTATATCCACCGTAAAATTGCCTTTTGCCGTAATTCCTCTAATTTCACCATCTGTCCAAGAATCTGGCAATGCTGGAAGAAGATGAATTTCTTTATTCTGGCTCTGCATCAGCATTTCGATCACGCCTGCAGTTCCTGCAAAATTTCCATCGATTTGAAAAGGCGGGTGCGCATCAAACAAATTTGGATAACAGCCTCCATGTCGTTTGTACTTAGGATCGTTATCTTTTGTCAATCTTAATTGATTTTTGAATAATGTATACGCATGATTTCCGTCCAAAAGTCTTGCCCACATATTTACCTTCCAAGCCAGACTCCATCCTGTTCCATCATCGCCACGCAGTTCTAATGTTTTCTTTGCTGCCGCGGCTAATTCTGGTGTATTTAGCGGAGAAATTAAATTTGCAGGATGCAAAGCATACAAATGAGAAGTATGTCTGTGATGCGGATCTTCTTCTTCAAAATCTTTATACCATTCCTGCAATTGTCCTTTGCTTCCTATTTGAAAAGGAAGTAATTCTTCTGCCGCCTTCTTTACTTTTTCTCTGAACTCTGAATCGGTATTTAAAACTTTAGAGGCTTCAACCGTATTTTCAAACAAATCTTTAATAATTCCAATATCCATTGTAGAAGCTGTTGTTACAGTTCCCTGTTTCTTTCCGTCGTAATAGAAAATATTTTCTGGCGAAGTTGAAGGCATTGTGACCAAATGACCATTTTTGTCTTTCTGAAGCCAGTCTAAACTAAACTCTGACGCTCCTTTGATAATTGGATATACTTTTTTCAAGTAGGATTTGTCGCCAGTATATTCATAATGTTCCCATAAATGTCTGCTCAGCCAATTCGCTCCCATGTACCAGTTGGCCCACATTGGATCTCCTTTTCCAAAATCGCCTACAGGATTGGTCATTGCCCAGATATCTGAGTTATGATGCAAAACCCAGCCATTGGCATGATAATAACTTTTGGCTGTTTCTGCTCCTGTTACAGAAGCATTTTTTACATAGTCGTCAAGCGGAAAAAATAATTCAGGCAAACTTCCCGACTCTACAGGCCAGTAATTCATCTGTAAATTGATATTTGTAGTGTAGTTGCTGCTCCATGGCGCACGAAGTTTATTGTTCCAAATTCCTTGTAAATTGGCGGGTGCATTGTGCGTACGCGAAGAAGATATTAACAAATAACGGCCAAACTGAAAAAACAAAGCTTCCAATCCAGCGTCTTTTTGCCCTTTTGCATATTCTTCCAATCTTATGTCTGTTGCAAGATTAGATTTACTGTTTTCTTTTTCATTCAGCTTTAAGGAAACTCTATTGAAGAGTTTCTGAAAATCTGCGATATGTTCTTTTAATAAACTATCATATTTCTTCGTAACAGCCTTTTTAATTGGACTTTCAGCAAATTTATGTTCGTCTTTCCCTTCACTGTCTGGACATTTATCAAATCCATTAAAGCTTGTTGCCACTGAGACGAAAAGCAAAATCTCTGAGGCATTTTTAATCACTAATTTATTTCCCTCCGAGCTTATTTCTCCGTCTTTTATTATTGGTTTAATAATCAGTTCAAAACGCATTCCTCTGCATCCTGACGGATCTTCGTAAATGACTGGTTCTTGGTTATAATCAATATAATTGGGATCAGAATGCGATGGTGCTTTTCCTTTTAAAACCAAAGTCTGATTTTGTACTATTCTTTCATTTTTCAAAAGACTTGAAGCATCAAGTGTAACAGAAAGTTTCTTTAATTGATCTGCCGAAAGTTTAATGATAATACATTGTGCTGGTGCTGAAGCAAAAATCTCTCTTTTGTACTTTACGCCGGCAACAGTAAAATCTGTTACTGCCAATCCTGTTTGTAAATCCAGACTTCTATTATAATTCTCTATTTTTTGTCCGCCAAAATCCTGCTTCAAAATAAGATCTCCCAAAGGCATAAAACTTTCGCTGTAAGGTCCCTGCATATTTTTAGTCAAAATATTGGCCTTTTCAAAATCTTCATTTTGAAGAGCTTCTCTAATTAAAGCCAGATTCTTAAAAGCATCCGGATTTACATTTTGATGCACTGGTCCTCCGCTCCACAAAGTAGCTTCATTCAATTGGATTAACTCCGAATCTACTCTTCCAAAAACCATTGCTCCAAGTGTACCATTTCCTATCGGCAGAGCTTCCGTCCACTCCACGGCAGGCTGATTGTATTGCAGTTTTAAATCTTTTTGCGCGAAAACAGAAAATCCTGTCAGCGTTAACACTAAAAAAAGGTTTTTTTGAAGAGAATGATACGGCATGTATTTTATTTTAAATGGATATTATTTAAATCGTTTTTAATTTCAAAACAGTTACAGAATAAGCAGGAAGATTCAATTGCTGTTTCCCTTTCGTTATTTTATAATCGCTTTCTTTTGGAGTAATTTTTTTAGGTTCTGAAAAGGTATTTTCATCTTCTAAATTTGGACTTACCAAACTAATTATACTTCCTTTTGATCCCAATTTTGCTCCTTTCAAGTCGATACTCACTTCTGATGCTGTGGCTGCAGTATTAACCAGTTTCACAATAATTTCTTTACTATTTGCATCTTTTACTGCCGATGCATATAAATTGTTCTGACCAATTAAAGCTTTTCCATCCTGAGTAATATTTAATAAATCTGTTCCTTTGTTGGTAGAGAATAACTGTTGTACATAATAGTTTGCAGAACCGTACGACTGGAGATTGTTAAACCAAATCATATCTGGGGTCCACTGCCAAGCATCTTCATGAGCCATTAAAGGTGCATAAGACGTTAAATGAACTACTTCTGCATTTCTCTCCAATCCTGTCATAAAAGCCGCTTCTGAGAAAGCACATTCCCAATTATTCCTATTGTTTGGATTTGCCCCAGAAACACTCTGTGCCGCATATTCTCCAGCAAATATTTTTGGCCCCTTGCGATCATAATTATCGTAACGGCCAGCATTTTCCCTAAACCATTTTGGGCTTTGGTAATAATGTTCATCAACCAATTCTGCATTCAGCTTCTTAAGTTCTTCCATTGCATAATCAAAATGTTCTCCGTCTGGCGAAGGACCGCTTCCTGATACAATAATGATATTTGGATATTTTGCTTTTATAGCTTTTTCAAAAACTTTATATCTTTCAATATAATCTGCGCCCCATTGCTCGTTTCCAACTCCGATATATTTTAAGTTAAACGGCTTTGGATGTCCCATATCCGAACGAATTTTTCCCCAAGCCGTAGTAACAGCTCCATTAGCAAATTCAATTAAATCCAAAGCATCTTGCACATACGGATCCAGTTCGTCCATAGATGCTAATTCTCCTGTATTGTACTGGCACGCCATTCCGCAGCTCAAAATTGGAAGCGGTTCTGCTCCAATATCTTCTGAAAGCTGGAAATATTCAAAAAATCCTAAGCCAAAACTTTGAAAATAATCTGGCGTTAATTTATGATTGAATTCAACATTCCATCTGTTCATCATGGTTTTTCTATCCTCAATATTCCCAATCGATTTTTTCCATTGATAACGATCTGACAAAGTTCTTCCCTCTACAATGCAACCGCCTGGAAAACGTAAAAATCCAGGTTTTACATCGTATAAAAGCTGAACTAAATCTTTACGAAGTCCATTTTTTCTATTCTTCCACGTATCTTCTGGAAACAATGAAATCATATCCAAATCAATCGTTCCGGTTCCCTCAAAAGTGATTTTCAGTTTTGCTTTTGCCTCAGTTTCAGTTGCCGTAAATTGTGCGGTATAATTGGTCCATTCATCTGATTTTGGAACTATACTGGTTTCTCCAAGCACTTTTTGATCTTTATCAATCAGTTGGAAAATAATCTTTTTGATGGCTGCTTTATGATTAGCTGCTTTAAACGAAAGATTATATCTCGCATCTTTCTTCACTCCCATTCCTCTAAAACCTTCATTTATTAAAGCATAACCTTTGTCATTATTAATTTCAACCCTGCAAAAATTAGTATTATTTGACGCCACGTTGATGGGCAGTGCCATTCCAGATTCTTTATTCATGGAAGATCTGTTGCTTTTAGGCTGTTCCCATCCCATTAAAGGTTTCTCAAATTCAAAAGATCTGTTTTTAATCATTTCAGCATAAAGTCCACCATCAGCAGCAAAATTGATGTCTTCAAAAAACAAACCGAACATGGTCGGCTGGATTTTAGTTATCGTTTTGGAAGCATCAACCTCCAAAGCCGCTTTTTGGGCATTTCCGTAAATACTGCTAAATAGTAAACCTCCTATGAATAATGTTGAAATTACGTTTCTTTTCATTTGTATTGTTTTGTTTTTATATTGAGAATGCACCTGCAATTTATTAATTAATCTTTTGAAAGCGTATTTTTATTGTATTTTTTACACTTATATTTTTCTCACAAGAATAAATTACTTTTTAACTGCCTCATACTTATTTGGGAAAGCGGCTTCTCCATCCAAATTGATTACTTTCAAAACATCGACATTTTTACTTTCAACCGCATATTTAAAATAATCTGGTTTGTTTTTTCCCCATTGAACTGTGCAATTCTGAACTTTTATACTTTCAGCGTTATCAAAATAAAATCCTGAAGTGCTTCCCTTCACAAAACCCTCTACATTTGCAGGTCGTCTGTCGTATAATCCACCGGGAAAAGAAGTCATTTTATCTATAAAAACACTAACATTGTCAAAAACAATATTCTTGATTTTATCTTTTGATTCGCCACTCACAAAAACACCGTTTTCTCCTGTGCATTGGATATTAGAAAAATAAATATTCTTAATCTCGCCCACTTTTCCTTCTGTTGCTCCTTTTGGAAAACGCCAATTGGCATCTTTATGATTTATTTTTGCTCTGCTGAAAGCTGTTATATAAATCGGTTCTGCTTTTCCCCACCAAGTATCCGTGTTTAATTTACTTTCTATAATCATATTAGAGAAAATAACATCGCTTACTGTTCCCTCGTCACGATTCTGAATTCCTAATGCGCGATTGCTGTTTTTAATTATGCAATTATTGAAAACTACCTGTCTAATAGCATCCATATTTTCTGAACCAATTTTAATAGCGCAGCTACTGCTGGTCATAGTACAATTAGTCACTGTAATATTTTCGCAGGCACCAAATTCTTCAAATTCTCTTCTGTTTTTCAAACAGATGCAATCGTCACCGCTTTCGATATAACAATCACTGATTCTGACATTTTTAGAATGATCCAAGTCGATCCCGTCACTATTGCGGACTTTCAAACTGTTTAATAAAGTAATGCCGCTGATCACAACATCGTTACAGCCAATTAAATGAACTGTCCAGTAGGCCGAATTTCCAATATGAACATCTTTAATTCTAATATTTTTACCACCTATAATCGTTAACACATGAGGTCTTGGATCTAATACATTAAACGGTTTTAAAACATAAGCATCTTCTTCTTCCTCTCCCATAAAAGAAATTCCGTTTCCGTCTATTTTCCCGCTGCCGCTAATGGTAAAATCTTCTATATTTTCTCCTCCAATCCAAATCGTCCCTTCACCCGGATTGGTTCTGAAAGCACTTTTTGTATAGAGTTTTTCATCTGGACTTGCCAGTAATTTTGCCCCTGCTTCAATATGCAAATCGACTTTTGATTTTACATCAATTGGTCCTGCCAAAAAGGTAAAAGGTGCAGGAATCAAAACTCTTCCGCCCGTTTTGCTGCAGGCATCAATTGCTTTCTGGATGGCTGCAGCATCATTTGTCTTTCCGTCTCCTCTTGCTCCGTACTTTTTGATATCGTAGATTTTCTGCGCAGAAACGGTTAACGAAAGGCAGAAAATTAGCAGCGTGATGATCGATTTCTTTTTCATATTTTTTATTTTTTTTGCCACAAAGGCACAAAGGCGCTAAGTTTTTTTCACGCAGATTTTTCAGATTTAGGCAGATTTAATTAGATTTTTTTTATAAAATATCTGTTAAATCTGCTTAGATTTTTTTCAATCTGCGTGAAACAAAAACACTTTGCTTCTTAGCGTCTTTGCAGCCTTAATGGGCAGGCAATTCAAATTTATTCTGTTCTGGTTCTATTTTTCTTTTTTCAGCTTCGCTATCCAAATTGCTTCCTATGACATCTTTAAAAATAATTTGACTGACTTTATCGGAAGGAATATCAATTGCCTTCATCTTTAGATTTTTGACATCATCAAAAGCAAAAGCAGGACGAAAATCTTCTTTATCCAAAATCAGTTTGATATTTTTCATTTCGATTCCGTTTACGTGACGGACATAAAATCCCCATGAAGGCAATTCGCCAAACATGGTAAATTCAGGATATCCGTTGATATTTTCTTTTACATCTTTTAATCGGCTTAAAGGATGATATGCCATACCTTTCGAAGCTCTTCCCGGATAAACGATTTCAATATTCTCTAAAGTCACATTTTCTATTGAATACCCTGGAATTCCCGCTATAGAAGACGGAAATGGGTTATGGAAATAATCAACCTCAGGCCCGCGCATATCATAATCAATATCTGGACGACCAAAAGGGACTTGTACTTTTACATTTTTAACCGATACATTCTTGATATATCCTGGTTTATCTCCATTTCTGTGTCCCAAACGAATCAATACAGCATTACCAGTATTGGTTGCCACTATATCTGAAACTGTAATATTTTCAATCTCCGCTCCATCAACAGATTCAATTGCAATAGCAGATCTGAATGTGTCAAACACCTTGATGTTTTCAATCGTCACATTTTTAAAACTGCCATAAGAACCCGTTCCAAATTTCACAGCGTTGGCACTTGATCTAATTGTACAATTTCCAATGTAAATATTGTTATTGTGCAATCCTGGCACTTCAGATTTTAAACAAATTCCATCATCCGCAGTATTCACATTGCAGTTTGTAATTCGTACATTTTCACAGCCATCAAGATCGATTCCGTCATTGTTCCAATACGCACGGCTTTCTACTTTCATAAAATCAATAACAATGTTTTTGCATTCTCTAAAGCACTGCGTCCAGCCTGGACTGTTTTTCAAGGTAATTTTAGTCATCGTGATAGAATCACATTTTACAAACGAAATCAGTTTTCCTCTTCCGTCTTCAGGGCGCATTCTTCTGTAATTATATTTTGGGTCTATTCGAACTCCCGTGTGATGCAGAGAATCAATTGCCAGAGCCAGTTCTCTTCCCTGTCCGTCAATAATTCCTTTTCCGTTTACAGCAATATTTTTAGATTCATTCGCAATAATAAAAGCTCTAATTCCTTCATATTTTGGATAATCCTCTGGATTGGTGCTACCAAGTAAAATGGCGTCATCTTCAAAAAACAATTCTACATTACTTTTTAAAACAATACTTCCAGATAAAAAGGTTCCTTTAGAAAAAAGAATTCTACCGCCTTTGTTTTTATTGGCCGCATCAATTGCTTTTTGGATTGCCTTTGTATTCAAAGTTTTTCCGTCTCCAACAGCACCATATTTTTTAATATCAAATACTTTCTGTGCTGAAACAGATAAGGAAATACAAAAAATAAAAAGTACGATTACAAAATTTCTTTTCATTTGTTATTTTTTTTATGCCACAAAGACACTAAGTCGCTAAGTTTTTTTTTAAAACCTTCTCTCCTTAATAAACTTTACGCTTTTTCGAGCAATTTTCAATTTAATCCTTTTAAATAAACTTTGAGTCTTTGTGCCTTCGTGGCAAAACATAAATTACCAGAAAACAGTGTACAAAGCCACTAAAATTCCACAGATAATAAAAGATCCAACTATAAACTCTGATGATACTTTAAACATCGATTTATCCACTTCAATTTTATGAACTTCAGCTTCCTCTTCTGATACTGGTTTTGCTAAACTGATTCCGACCATTATCAATACGATGATAAAGAAAACAATAGTCATGCGATCCAAAAAAGGATAATCAGGAAAAGCACCTTCTGTCCACATTGGCAGAAATTTCAAAATAGCCGCAAGTGGTACTGTTAATAATGCCCCAGCCAATCCAGCGGCTGGAGTTGTTTTTTTCCAGAACATTCCCAACAAGAAAATCGCTAAAACTCCCGGTGAAAAGAAACCTACATATTCTTGAATAAACTGATATGCCTGATCTAATGATTTTAATGCTGGAGCTACAAATGCTGCAATAATCATACATACCACAACACACCATCTTCCAGTACGAACCAGCTTTTTTTCTGATGCTTGGGAATTAAAATATTTTTTATAAATATCTAAAGAAAATATAGTCGAAATACTATTGGCTTTTCCTGCCAAAGAAGCTACAATTGCAGCTGTTAAAGCTGCTAGAGCCACGCCTTTTAATCCTGCAGGCAATAAATTCATTAAAGTTGGATAGGCCTGATCTGGTTTTAAAACTCCTGCCGCATCCACCATTTCCTGCTGAAACATTCCGTTCTCGTGCATTACAAACATTGCGATACCAGGTAAAACAGCAATAATTGGAACTAACAATTTTAAGAAAGCCGCAAACAAAATTCCTTTGCGTGCTGTTTTTAAATCGGCTCCCAAAGCTCTCTGAACGATATATTGATTACATCCCCAATAAGCCAGATTATTAATTAGCATTCCGCCCACTAAAACCGACATTCCTGGCAGTTCATTGTAATGTGGATTGGATTTTTCTAATATCATGTGTAAATGTCCTGGTGCTTCATCAGCAATAATGGCAAGTGCTTTTAAAATGTCTTTTCCAAAACCAAACTGATCTGAAAGTAAGGTCAAAGCTAAATAAGTGGTGACTAAACCTCCCAAAATCAAAACAATAACCTGAAACATATCGGTATATCCAATTACCTTCATGCCTCCCAAAGTCACAATTACAGAGAACAAACTCAGCGCAATAACGCAAAATTGAAAACTTATCGGAGCAATAGAGGAAATCGCCAAAGCGCCTAAATATATAATTGAAGTAAGATTTACAAATACATAGATCAACAGCCAGATAATTGCCATAATTGTACTTACCGTACCGCTGTACCTTTTAGCAAGAAACTGAGGCATGGTATATATCTTGTTTTTAAGATAAACTGGTAAAATAAACATAGCCACTATGATTAAAGTGGCAGCCGACATCCATTCGTAAGAAGCAATCGCAAGTCCGATGGCAAAGCCCGAGCCGCTCATTCCTATAAAATGTTCTGCTGAGATATTAGACGCAATCAATGATGCTCCAATTGCCCACCAAGTAAGAGAGCCTTCTGCTAAAAAATATTCGTTGGAACTAGTTGCTGCAGTTTTCTTGCTTCTGTAAATATACATTCCATAGGCCGTGACTATGATAAAGTAAATAAAGAAGACAATGTAATCTGCGGTTTGTAATACATTCATAATGTGTGGTTATTGTGTGGTTAGATAGTAAAATGTATTGTAAGATCTGATCGCATCAAATCTTGAGAAACCATTTTCTTTTATACAGAAAATAAAGTAAAAGAAGCTGTACACCAGTTACTGAGAGCGCAACAAATACTGGCTGCCATACAATTGGCAAATACTGTATCATACCTCCAAAAAAGTAATCTGCGGTATGTTTAAAATCTACAGAACCTTCTGCTGCGATATATATTAAAATCGAATTTGAACCAATTAAAATCAACGGAAATGCCCATTTATGAAAACCAGACAAATCAATTATCAAATAGAAAAAGACAAAAAACAGAATACTGAATCCGCCGACAAAACAGACAAAAGAGCTTGTCCACAAATGCTTGTTGATTGGAAAATCAATGTTCCAAATTAAGCCTGCAATAATTAGCAATATAGCCGTCAAAGTCATCAAAATTAACTTTGCATTGATTGAAAACTGATTTTTTGCTTTTAAAAATGTTCCTGTAAAAACTCCTAATAAAGCTGTAGAAATCGCGGGAAGAGTCGAAAAAATGCCTTCTGGATCATAAACGGTACTGTGAAGTCTTCCTGGTAAAAATAGGCGGTCAATATACCCTTCCAATGATCCCTCTTTGGTTAAAACTCCCGCTCCAAATTCAGGAACCGGTATCCATTTCATGGCTACATAATATCCCACCAAAATGCCTAAAAACCAAATAAATTGTTTTTTAAAATCAAAATTCAAATAAATCATTCCGGCAAAAAACCAAGCTATTCCAATTCTTCCTAAAACACTAGCAAAACGGGTATGATCAAATCCATCAAAACGCAATAGTCCATTAACCACGAAGCCTAAAACCACTAAAATTCCAGTTCTCCTCAGCATAGAAAGGTATATTTTTCGTTTTTCTTTTGAGGGCAATTCCTGCGGAGTTGATACTCCCGCTAAATTCATTTTCTTCTCAAAAGAATATGGCATAGAAACGCCTGCTACAAACAAAAACACAGGGAAAATCATGTCATAGAATGTAATGCCATTCCATTCCGCATGATGCAATTGCGATGACATCCATAGAAAAATAGGAATTGGAGCCGCCTTGGCTAGAGCATGAATTATATGTTCGCCGCTCATAATCCAAAACATTACAAATCCGCGCAGCGCATCTAAAGAAATTAATCTTCCGTTTGTAGGGTTACTCATTTTTTAGTTCTAGTTTTAATTTTCTATCGCAGTATTCAGTCGCAGTCGCAGTATTCAGTGTTTATGTTACTGAAAACTGTGACTAGAACTAAACAACAGGTTATTTAAAGTGGTTTAATAATAAATCCGTAGCTGTATTCGCTTTGGGTTAATACATATTGTTCATGTGGCGGTTGTCCCCAACTGTTGTCGCCCCCCAAGCCTCGCTGAGTCAAGTCTACACATACGACTACTTCATTTCTCGTAGTAATATCGCTGGAATGAATGTTCTTTTTAGAAATTCCTCCATCAAAATCACTCGGATAATTATTCAAAGTACTCATACATAAAGGCTGCAGACCTTTTATTTCCAAGCCTTTTCCTGTATTGCTTGACAATTTAAACCAGCGTATATCGGTCTTATATCCATTTTCTTGTGGGCGTGTATAAGGCACATATTGGTCTGCAACTTTACTATTATAAATTCCTTTGAATGAAGAAGTTTTCCTATCTGGATAATTTTCTAAAGGACCTCTTCCGTAATAATCCAGATTCTCCAAAGTATTTTTCAAGGTGAAAATCATTCCGAAACGCGGCAGTTCTGGTACTGGATTATTGCCTTTTTTATAAAAGGCTTGAATTTCTAAAGCACCATCATTTTCTAATGCATACTTAATTGTGTAATCAGAAGCAACATCATTCAATTTTAATTTTGCAACGATATATTTTTTACCGTTTTCTTCTGTTTGCTGAATACTTTCTAACGAAGTGTTTTTTCCAGCTGTTCTCCAGACATTGGTTCTAATCTGCATTTTATTTCCGATATCATTATCAGTTGGAGCTCTCCAGAAATTCGGTTCAGGATATTCTGTAAAGTATTGCTCGCCTTTTAAACTGTAATAAGATATCAGTCCTGTTTTTTTACTGATGTTAACTGTAACATTATCTGAAGTCAAAACAAATTGGTCTTTTTCATCTTGAATTTTTGCAGAAGCTGGTTTTTCAGACTTTTCGAAATATTTACCGTCTTCAATTACAAATTGTTCTTTGGCAATTTCAAAGTTTTGAGGCCATAATTCTGAACCTTCTTTTGTGTAAGCAAAAACATTCAACAAATATTCTGTTCCTTCTTTTGATTCTAATTTTGGCAAATCAAGCTTGAATTGTTTTTTAGTTTTTGGATCTAAAGCAACATTCAAATTTCCTTGTTTGATTACTTTACCGTTCTCTAAAACTTCATATTTAAAGTTGTACTTGTTCAGATTTGTAAATCCAAAATCATTATTAATTTCGATTATACCATTTTTGATATCTACCGCTTTAAATAAAATATTCTGATAGACTTTCTTCACTTCAAAAGCCCCAGGATGTGGTGTTCTATCTGGATAAACTAATCCGTTATGGCAGAAGTTTTCATCATTTAAATAATTCTGACTTCCCATATCGCCACCATAAGTCCAGTATTTACGACCCGCTTCATCAACTCCATAAAATCCCTGATCTACCCAATCCCAAATAAATCCGCCTTGCATATTTTTGCTGCCACGAATAATGTCCCAATATTCCTGAAAATTACCGCTGCTGTTTCCCATTGCATGCGAATATTCACACATGATATACGGACGGCTCACTTCTTTTCTTGCCGCATATTCTTTCATGTATTCAATTGTTGGATACATTGGACAAATGATATCTGTATTCTCATTTTCTTTTGCCTGCTCAAACTGAACCAATCTGCTATTATCTCTTTTTTTGATCCATTTATATGCTTCATGAAATACTGGTCCATTAGCACTTTCGTTTCCTAATGACCAAATGATTACCGATGGCATATTTTTATCTCTTTCAACAAGACTATAAATTCGGTCCAAATGTGCTTCTCTCCATTCTGGAAGATAACCCGGATTAGTTTTTGGATTCATCCACTTTAGAGGCTGTCCTTCCACTCCCATTCCATGGCTTTCAATATTGGCTTCATCGACCAAAAACAAACCGTATTTGTTGCATAATTTTACCCACATAATATTGTTTGGATAGTGACTGCAGCGCACAGAATTTATATTTAGCTGTTTCATCATTTTGATGTCTTTCATCATCGTAGCTTCGTCCTGGTAATGTCCAGTTTCTGGATTATGCTCGTGAATATTTACACCATGAACCATCAATCTGACACCATTTACCAATAATTGCCCGCCTTTTAGTTCCACTTTTCTGAATCCGATTTGGGTTCCAACCGTTTCTACAATTTCTCCTTTTGTATTTTTTAAAGTCAAAAGCAAAGTGTACAAATTCGGCGTTTCACTACTCCACAATTTCGGATTCGATACATTCTGAGAAAAATTAATGTTCTGAATTTTTGAAGCTTCAAAATTGACACTAAACTCTTTGCTAAAAACATTTTTACCCGAGGCGTCAAGTAGTTTCGCAATTAGCTTTTGATTGTTTACCGCTTTTGAAGTCAGATTTTTTAAACTCACATCAACATTTAAACTTCCGTTTTTATACTTTGCATCTAAATCTGGTTTTGCAAAGAAATCCGAAATGCGAACATTGTCTGTACTATACAAATACACATTTCTGTCAATTCCAGAAAGTCTCCACATATCTTGATCTTCCAGATATGAACCATCACTCCATCTGTAAACTTCAATAGCCAAATCGTTTTTACCTGGTTTCAGATATTTCGAAATATCAAATTCAGCTGGACTTTTGGTGTTTTCTGTATAACCTACTTTTTCACCATTTACCCAAATGTACATTGCCGCTGTTCCTGCTTCAAAATGAAGAAAAACATGTCTATTCTTCCAATTTTCAGGCAGCACAAAATCTTTTTTATAAGATCCTACCGGATTATCCCCATGATTAATAAAAGGCGGATTTTTTTCGAAAGGATACTTTATGTTGGTGTAAATCGGAACTCCATATCCGTTTAATTCCCAATTCGAAGGCACTTGAAGTTCTTTCCAGTGTAAAGTGCTGAAATCTGTTTTATAAAAATCCTTTGGACGCTCGTCTGGTGTTGGCGACCATGAAAATTTCCATTTTCCATTCAAAGAAAAATACCAAGGTGAATTTTCATATTTATCAATGATTACAGAAGTTTCATCTGCATAAGGAAGAAAAGCTGCTCTTGCGGGTTCTCTGTTGATTTGAAACACAAGAGGATTTTCCCAATCGTTGCGATCTTTTTCCTGTGCCAAAACAGCTGCGCCACAAAGTATAAGCAGGCTGAATAAAAGTATTTTGGTTTTGGTTTTCTGCATTTGTTTTGGTTTTAGATAGCTGACATTATTTTTTTTTAAATATATAGAAACATAGTTTTTTTCTTTATTTCAAAGGCGTTTGACTTATTATAAAATATCAAGCTATGTGTGGGAAACTAGTTCTTATAATACATCTTTAGCTCAAAAAACTATGTTTCTATGTATCTATCTGGCCTTTTTAAAACTTCAATTTCTCAGGCAGATATTTAGCCACTAATTCTTTATAATAAGGAAGCAATGCTTGTACATCGGGTTTAACTGGGGCTTTTGTATACAAATCGTAAGGATTGAACTTTCTAACCCAGTCAAACATTTCAATGTCTTTTTCATTCATTAAATGTGAATACGCATTTTCTTTGTGCTGAGAATAAAACGAATGATAACGAATCATGTATAAAGCTGGTTCTGGCAGATAATCTTTCATAATCTGATATAAATATTCGTCATGCCCCCAACTCATCTTTACCTTATCCAATCCGCAGTTTTCTGTGTAGATTCCAAATTTGGTGTTGAATCTTGGATCTGTGTAATCTGGGTTTTCTTTAAAAAATTCTGAGTACACGATTTTATCCGAATAGGCACATCCAACAGGAAATGTATCTCCTACAACTGCCCATTGCGGTTCTCCAAACAAGCATAATATTTTACCCAAATCATGAATAAAACCCGTCAAGACAAACCAATCAGGATGGCCATCAGCTCTAATTGCTTCTGAAGTCTGTAAAAGATGCTGCGTCTGATCTAAATCAATATCTGGGTCACTGTCGTCTACAAGCGTGTTTAAAAAATCAACAGCTTCCCAGATTGACATTTCTTTTTTATTGAATTGCAGAAATTCCTGTTCTTTACTGCAAACAAAATCATAGGTTTGATACGTATGGTTTATTCTATAAAACTCCTTAACTGTTTCTACCCTTTCTGAATCGACATAATTCCTAAATTCTTCTTTTTGCTTTTCTTTTACATTTTTTTCAGAAGGATCAGGATATCGCATTAGTAAATCATCTTCCCATTCATCTAAATTTTTCAAAGGATTATCTGTATCTATATGCTTTTTCATAATGCTTAATAGTTAAAAGTTACAAGACAAAAATAGAATTACATACTCCTTTCAAAATGGACTAATACATCAAAAACATGGATAAAATTGATTATTGTAGGATTTTTTCACACTAAATAAACGAAAAGCTATGGCAATGTGTTTTTTGCCACGAATTCACGAATTTTTATTTGAAGACAGATGCTACTTCTTTTTTAAGTAAAAATTACACGGATTTTTTCTAAATTATTTAGATGAATATTTATAATTGTTTAAGCGCAGAATACCGCAAATGGAAATATATTTTGTACCCAAGGTTGAAACCTTGGGCTATGTTTTTAATGGAGTTAAAATCTTTACGGAGTTACTTATGGAAATTTACTTCACCTATTCGCTATCACTCAGGTTCTCGTCGGAATGAAAATAAGCGATTTGTAGAAATTAGTGCAATTAGAACAAAAATCCGATCTAATATGAGCTAAAAAAAATCGTGAATTCGTGGCAGAAAAAACTTAATTATATCAGTTTGCTAGGCGGGAAACCAAACTGTTTTTTAAAGCATCGGCTGAAATATAACGGATCATTGAAACCAACGAGATTGGTCACTTCTGAAACATTATACTTTTTAGTTTTAAGCAATTCTGCTGATTTTTTCAAACGTATGGTTCTTATAAACTCGTTTGGTGCCAAGTCGGTAAGCTCTTTTATTTTTCTGTAGAGTTTAGACGAACTTACTCCCAATTTATCACACAAGAAATCGGTAGAAAGATCTACTTCACTCAAATTATCATTGATCAGATTGGTCACTTTTTCCATAAATTCTTCATCTATTGGCGAATGTGTGAGCATGCTTACTTTGCTTTCCACTTCTCCAGAAAATTTCTGTTTGAGCTCCAATCTCGATTTGATCATATTCTCAATAACTGTTTTCAATAATAATGGCTCAAAAGGTTTTACCAGATAACCATCTGCTCCAGTGTCGTAACCTTTTACTTTATCCATATTTTCAGAAAGCGCCGTCAGCATTATAACCGGAATATGGCTGATAAATTCGTCATTCTTAAGTTCTTTACAAAATTCTAGTCCATCCATAACAGGCATCATGACATCTGTAACGCATAAGATAGGCTTAATTTGTCGGCAGATTTTCAAACCTTCCTGCCCATTTTCGGCTTCGTAAACTTTATAATAATCAGACAAATAATCAACCAGATATTTTCTTAGTTCACTATTGTCTTCAATAACCAAGATTTTTTCTTTCAAATCTGTACTTTGTATGATTTTCTTAGCTGCTTTTTCTGGAATAAGCATGCTTAGATTGTCATTTTTAAGAGCATATTCAAACACTTCTTTATTCTCATAAGAAGTGCGGTCTATCGGAATTTCGACTCTAAATGTACTTCCTTTTCCTGGTGTGCTTTCAACCGAAATAATCCCTTTATGAATTGAAACCAAAGATTTTACAAGCGACAAGCCAATTCCCGATCCGGTATTGTTTGCCTGACTGTTAGACGCCTGATAAAAACGTTTAAAAATTTTATTCTGGCTTTTGAATGGAATTCCGATTCCATCATCAGTTACCTCAATTACCAAAATATCTTCAACCGTATCTTTAAGCCCGACATACAAATCTACATTTCCGTTTTTATTGGTAAACTTCAAGGCATTCGATAAAAGATTATACAGTATTTTATCATACTTGTCATTATCCAGCCATCCGTTTATCTGCTCATCTTCAGAAATAAAATTGAGCTTGATTTTTTTGTCGAAAGCCATTTCTTTAAATGAATCAAAAATATTCTTAGAATAGGAAAGAATATCCGTCTGTGTCACCTTTAGCTTCAACTCACCTGATTGCGCTTTTCTAAAATCTAAAACCTGATTTACCAGATTCAACAATCGGCTTGCATTTTGATAAATCAGATTGTATCTGCTTTTTTCATAATCGGTTGCATTGCTGTTTTCCTCCAAAAGCTGTTTTGCAGGCCCCAAAATCAATGTCAAAGGCGTTCTTAATTCATGCGAAATATTCGTAAAGAAACGCAGTTTTTCGTTGTTCAGTTTTATATCATGTTCTCTGTTTACTTTTTCGGTAAGCAGTTCTTGTTTTAGTCTTATCCTGTTTTTAATCTCTCTTCTGATGAAATAAAAAACGCCAAACAGAATTGCAAAAAACATTAGAAACGAAGTTGGCGTGAGCCAGAACGGAGGCAGGATTTTTATTTTATAAGAAACCGTTTTACTCCAATATCCGTCACTATTGCTCGATCTGATTTTAAAAGTATAGTTTCCAGGATAAAGGTTGGTATATTGAACGATTCTTGAGGTACTATTTGCCGTAATCCAATGTTTATCAAAGCCTTCTAGCATATATTGAAACCTGTTCAATTTTTCATTTGCAAAAGAAGGAGTAGAAAACTGAATAGAAAAATTGCGGTTTTTATGGCTCAGCTCAATTTCTTTACCATAATTCAGATCTTTTGAAAGCGGTATTTCTCCATTGATTTCCATTTCTGGAAAAACTTCTTCGTTCTGAATTTTAAATTCAGAAATCACCGGCAATGGCGACCATTTGTTTCTTTTCATAGCTGGAGGCGAAAAAGAAATAATTCCGTTTTTCCCCCCCAGAAAAATATTCGAATTATTAAAATAAAAGAAGCCGCTGGAGCTGAAAACGTCCAATCTATTACCGCTGTTTACATGATAGATACTGATTTCTCTCAAATCAGCTTTAACAAAAGCAATATTATTGTTATTGATATTTAGCCACAAATTCCCTTTTGCATCCGAAAGAATATCGGTAATCCATTTTCCCGAAAGTTCTTTCAGATTTTTTATGGGTTCAAATTCGTTCTTTTTCGGATTGTATAAGCATAGTCCAAAACGTGTTGAAGCCCATATCTTGCCTTTTACGTCCACTAAAACATCGCTTACATTTTCATCATGAGGAACTCCCTTTTCTTTAACAAAAAGAGAGGAATAGGTTTCTATTTTCCCTGAATTGATATTGTATTTTACCACTCCCGTTTCTGTAGCAAACCATATATTATTTTTGGCATCTCTATCAATCGCATTGATTTGAAAGTTTGGCAAAAGCTTACTTGAGGTCTGTACCTGCAGGGTTTTAGTATTTAAAATTAAAGCACCTTCTCCAAATGAACCCGCAATGAGAGATTCTTCATCAATTTTAGAAAAGGCAAAAACAGGCGAATTATCAAATCCGGTATGTATTTCTCTTGAAGAATTTGTCATGTAATTGTACACCAAAATATTTCCATCCCAAAGACCGCAGTAAAATATCTTTCCATCATCTGAATAAATGCTGGCAATATCTTTTCCTGTATTATGCAACGGGACTGAGCCTTTTGTATTGGAGATAAAAAGTCCGTTATGATAGGTCGCAACAATTACTTTTTCATCGTATGTTTTTGCAAAACCTCTTATTCTTGGCGCCTGATTTCCAATAGAACGCGATATGTCTTTGTTTAAAGTAAACTGATTTTCATAAGGATCATATTTATCCAGACCATCTTCGGTTCCAATCCATAGTACACCAGATTTATCAAAATAAAGTGATGCTATTAAATTATCAACCAGCGAACTATCATCTGACAAGATAGAATAATACCATTTGTAATTTCCTTTCTGAATATCTTCCAACGCATTGCAAACCAGCAATCCTCCTAACGTTCCAACCCAATATTTCCCGTCTGGGGCTTTTGCAACAGATAGAAAATATGGACCTAAAGCGCCTCTAACCTGTTTGTTATCGATGTATAGATTAACAAACTGATTTCTTGCTTTATCCAATTTATACAATCCTTCTCTAGTTCCGATAAAAATATCTGATTTGGCATCTTCATAAATAAAATTGAGATAGGGATTTTTGACATTTGAATTTGGTACAGAGAGCGTATAGGTCATAATCCTGACAATTGCCCCTTTTGCATCCATTGTAATTTTAGCCACACCTGATTTTTCATAACTACCAACCCAAACATTGCCTTTTTTATCTTCAAAAATCTCTTTGACATAATCAAAGCCTTTTAGCTGGACTTTTTCAAATCGGTTCTCTTTTAGAGAAAACAAATAGACTCCCTTGGTCTTTGTACCCACCCAAACTCTCTTAAATTTATCAGCATAAACCGATCTCACTTCATCATCAGGCAGGCTGTTTGGATCGTCTTTTTTATGAAAAAAAGTAGTAAAGACATGAGTGTCCATTTTAAAAAGCGTCAATCCTTTTCGAGTGCCGATCCATAAATTATTAGAAGCTTCATCTAATTCTAAAGCTGTAATATCATCATTGTATAATTTATTTTTTCCAGGAGTAGAACTCATATAATTCTTGAACTGATAGCCATCGAAACGGTTTAATCCAGAGAATGTTCCAAACCACATAAAGCCTTTTTTATCCTGAACAATATGGCGTACCGAATTATGAGACAGTCCATTATTATCATTATAATGCGCAAATTTTATATTCTGTGAATACGAATAATAAAAACTGCCAAACAATAAGAATGCTATAAGGAATTTTAGTCTCATGAAAATAAATTATAAATGCAATTTAATCTTTTTTGATTTAAAAAATATCAAAATTATTTAACAGATAAATTATCAATTTTACTGTTTTTTAAATCAATCATAAAATGATCCGAAGGTTCGCCATTCATCGTTTTATGAAATATTTCTGACCATAAAATCAGTTTGGGATCATCTGATTTTTTTAACTGTCTGCATATGATTTCATACTGTTTTAATCTTTCTTTTCCAATTTTTGAAAATGCCAGTTCATCAGCGCTTTTTAAACGGTAAAAATCGAAAATCATATCAAAACCATTCCAAGATTCAAAATCTAAAAGAGTCAGAGAATTCTCTTTCAAATCTTTAGCTACTTCTTCCCTATTTTTGTTCTTTTCTAATAAATCTCTTCCTGATAGCTTTACAATAGATTTTAGAAATTCTGCAGGAAAATCTTCAGGCAAAAACCTTAGACGAACCAATTCTTTTAAATGCCAATTGGTAAATTCTTCATAATCTTTTGCTTTGAGAATTTCTTTATCCCAAATGTCTTTGCTTTTTATTTCTTTTAAATGAGCATATTCCTCTTCATAAAAAGGAAATAGACTATTGAATTTATTTACTTTTCCAATTACAACAGTTTCAACTTCGAGTTCAGAATCTGAATCAATGGTCAAAATTTTATAAGCTGGCATATAAGCGGCAAGCGATGGAGTCTGAATATTAAACAGCGTGTTTCCTTTTGCTGTCGTTCTAACGCCTGTATCGTTTATGTGCATGTGTCCGCCAAAATGAACCTGAATTCCCGCATCTGCAAACTGCTGTGCGACATCTTCATTGGGAACACGCTGCAATTGCATTTTATCGGCACCGAAAAGCTGTTTCAATTCAGCTGAAGCATTATTATTAAATTCCACCATTGGGTAATGGCTAAAAGCAATTAGTATTTTTCCTTTTGCTTTTGCTTGCTCTGCCACTTTTTTTACCCATTTTAGCAAATGGCTTTTATAAATCAGAACATTATTGTACCCTGTATTGGCTCCAGAAAAGTTGTGAGGATCATTTGGTTTTCCTGATAATTTTTCATTCGGAACATACGCATTGGCATCAATTGCTAATAGCCAGATTCCTTTTACAGATTCAACCAAATAACTTGCATCTGGCAGCAACAAATTGGTGTTTTTAATTGTATACGTTCTTTTTTCTAAAGCGGATTCTTTTTGAGCTTCTTCAAAATTATATTCTTCGTAAGAATAATTTGAAAACGGTGTTTCCCAGTATAAATCATTCTTTTTAGGAAAGAAACCAAAATCACGCATTTCTTGAATCGTTTCTTTATAGCCCCAGTTTTGAATATCTGCAGTTATAATGGGAACTAGATCGCTTTTACTTGCATTAAAATTGTTTTCAGAACTGCTAATAATCTGTTCTTTTCCATCTTTTCCTAAAAAATCGGTTTTAACGGCATCTTGAGAAAAAGGCCTCACAACATCGTGATTTCCTGTGGTTACATAAAATGAAATACCATATTTCTGAGAATAATCGTTGAGTATTTTTCGTAATCCGCGAACATGAACGGGCTGTCCATCATCACTAAAGTCACCTGGAAGAACTACCTGTTTTATGCCTCTTTTTGCAATGTCATTTAACGCTTCTAAAAAAGCAAAGTAGTTTTCATTAAAAATTCGGGTTGAATGAAGTTGCGCATTCATGGTTCTAATGTTCGCGTATTCGCCCGTTACAGGGTTTTGAATGCCTTGATAATTGCTGTCTTCAAATTTGGCAAAAATATCCTGTAAATGAGCATCGGCTATAAAAGCAATCTTTATTTTTTGGTCGTACGAATGCTGTTCTGTTTTACAGGAAATCAGAACTGCAAAAATCAATACCCAACAGAAATTTTTAAATACCATGGTTCATTATTATAACTCAGAAACTTTAACCCTTTGGGTGAAATTAATTTTAACACATAGAAACATAGCTTTTGTAAACTTTAAAAAAGGCGTTTCACTTATTTGAAAACACATAGCTATGTGTTAAAGCTTGCTTTTTTTGGTAATCTTAAACAAAAGCAATAAAATAGTCTATGTTTCTATGTGTTAAAATTAATTTTACCCAATAGTTAACTTTATTAATCCACAACCTTTACCAACGTTGGGTTGATCCCTAATGGATTATTTGTAATTTTACAGATTAAGGGAAAATCTGGATTTTTTACAATCCACATTTCAGTTTCATCAATCTTCGCTTTTACATGCAGAGCATCAATTGGTTTGCCTTCAATTAGAACACTTTCTGCATTTTTTTCATCTAGAACATAGGTTGTATTATTATAAACAAAGAAACCTTTTTGTACTAAATCTTGATAAGCTGATCTAGAAATCATAAAAAAAGTTTCTGTTGGTTTTAAATTTAAAACAGGTTCATATTCTCCTTGATTAAAACTTAATTCGGTTCCATTTTGCACAGCTTCAGAAAGCATTACAATTTTACTTTTCACGCCTCTGGTTTCCAATTTAAAAGCTAATTTATCAGTTGCTATTTCTGCTATGAGCTGCAGACTTCTGGTTTGTCCGTGAAGCTTGCATACATAATGCAGCTGTGTGTTATTTTTAATTGTCGGAATGTATTGCTGTGCGGTTCCTTTCTGATAAACGATGCAGAAAAGAAGCATTAAAAATATATTTTTCATCCTGTTTATCATTTTTTATTTATTTGGCGGTAAAATTGTCGTTCCCCAAGCTGATGGTTTTGAATCCATTTCTAAAACCAATTCGCCACCGTTATTAATATCATCATGCATAATCCATGCTTTGTTGTATGGTTTTCCATTTAGTAGAGCACTTTTTATGTATCTGTTTTTATCCGTCATTTTTTTGGCTGAGATGGTAAACTTTTTACCGTTTTCCAGCTGGATTGCTGTTTCTTTAATCAAAGGCGTATTGATCAGATAATAAGGCTGTCCTGCATTTGGGTATAATCCCATCATGTGGAAAGCCAGCCAAGAAGACATAGTGCCAGAATCATCATTTCCTGGCAAACCTTCTCTTGAAGCATTAAAATTATTCTTTATAATGGTTCTAATCCTGTCACTACTCAAATAGGGCTTCCCAATCCAGTGATACAAACATGGCGTTAAAAATGACGGCTCATTCGCGACATTAAACAAATTATGATCAAAGAAAATATCCAGCCTATTTTCAAATGCTTTCTCTCCTCCCGATTTTTTAATCAGTTCTGGAACATCATGCGGAATGCTAAATGAATATTCCCAAGAAGTCCCTTCGTAGAAAAACACGCACCAATGGCATACATACCAAGGAGATTCGATAATAACAGGCGTATATTTAAAAGTAGGTTTCTGGATTTTAGATTCTCCAAAAACGACATCATCAAGCCAGTTTCCGTCTTTGTCTTTTGGCATGATAAATCCTTTTGCTCCGTTATTTTCATAGTCGGCACGCCATAAATTCTGCCAGCTTTCAGCTTGTTTCATGTATTGATTATACAATTCTGTTTTGCCTAAACCTTTGGCCACTGTGGCAATATTATAATCGTTGTACGAATAATCGATTGTTCGGTTTCCTGCGCGGTCAGTGCCGTAAGGAACGTAACCTAATTTAAGGTAATCCAAAAGTCCGCCTCGACCTTCTCTTTCTTCATTTCCTCCCGGCGGCACTGTAGCGTCTTTAATCATGGCTTGTAAAGCCAATTCGTAATCAATTCCTTTTAAGTTTTTTACAAAAGCATCAGCGATAACCACCTCAGCATTTGATCCGCCTTGAGTTCTTCCATTATCATTTCCGCTTCTTCCTTCTGGCATATATCCTTCACGTTTGTAAATATTAAGCATCGCGTTGATTATATCTACTTTTCGTTTGCTGTCAATTAGCGTGATTAACGGACTTGAAGTTCTAAATGTGTCCCAAATCGTATAAAAATCATCGTAATACGGCTCATCATTTGTCCATAAAGGATTCTCTCCTGTTCTATCCACAGGCATAATCATAGTGTGATACAAACCTGTATAAAACATTTTTTTATATTCGTCTGAAGTGTCTTTTGAAAGCTGAATACGACTTAATAAATTCTCCCATTTATTTTGTAATGTGTTCAATACATTATTAAAATCCCAATGCGGAATTTCAATATCTATATTGTTCTTCGCTTTTAATTCGCTCAAAAAAGAAATTCCGATTTTTACGCTCAGCTCTTCTTTTCCTCCATTTCCGAAAGACAATAATGCTGCAGTTTTTTTGCCAGAGTCAAATTGGCTTTTCTGATTGGTATAGAATTTTCCGTCTTTAAAAGTTACATATTTAGATATAGGCTGATCGAAAACAGCATAAAAATAAACCGTGTAAGCTCTTCCATTGTTCCATCCGCCTCTAATTCTGCTGTAACCTCTGATTTCTGTGTCTGAAACGATCTCGATCTGAGAACCTACAAACTGCTGGGCTTCTCTAGCATCAGGAATCTTTTCTTCTCCGAGAAAAAATCCTGGGTCTATTTTTAATTCTTTGGAACTGTTTTTTGGATATGTTATTCTATAAAATGAAACTTTCTCACCTGTTGTGATTTCGGTTTTGATATTATTTTCTTTGAAAATGGTTTCGTAGTAACCTAGTTTTACATTTTCTTCAGCTCTAAAAGAAGTTTGATCCATTTTATCCAAAGTACCCGAAAAAGGCATAATCAGTATGTTCCCGTACTTTGGTCCTCCCCCCGTTCCACTCACATGCACCTGACTGAATCCCGTTACTTCTTTTGGTTCTGGAAGCCAGCCGCTGTTTGGACTAGAAGTACAATCTGGACTTGGCTTTACCATTCCATACGGACAAGACGGGCCAATAAAAACTCTTCCCACGCCTTCTGAACCAATCATTGGGTCAACATATTGATGCACATTCTGCTGAGCACTGCTATTTAGGGCAAGAAAGAAACTTGCTGCTAAAAAAATGAGCGACTTTGTATTTTTCATTCTTTATTATTTCTTTAGTATTAAGATTTTGGCTGATCTGACATTTCTAAGATTAACTCACCTCCATTTGTAATCTGTTGATGCGAAAGCGTAAAGTCTTCTACTGCTTTATTATTGTATCTGATGTTTTTTATATATAAATTTTCTAAGCTATTATTCTGAGCTCTAATTACAAATGTCTTTCCTAAATAATATGCTGGATTCAAATCTATCGTAATTTTGTTGAAAATTGGGCTTCCTATTTGGTAAACTGCATCCTTGTCTGTTCCCCCATTCATTTGAAACAAGCCTATTTTAAGCAAAACGTTTAAACTTCCCATTAGACCTTGGTCTTCATCTCCATTATAGCCAGTTGCAGGAGATAATCCGCTGAAAGTGGTTTTCACTACGTTTCTAGTCCAGAACTGCGTTAAATCGGCTCTTTCTAAAAGAGTAAATATATTGGAAGTTTGGATTGATGGCTGATTTCCGAAATTTACAGGAATCCTGCTGAATTCTGGATGCAATTCTGCGTCATGTGAAGTTCCTGAGGTATAATTTTGCTCTTTAGCTGTTTCAAATTGAATATTCAATTTTTCTGTTGCTTTTTCTTTTCCGCCCATCAATGATGCTAAACCTTTAATATTATGAGGAACAAACCAAGTTGATTGTGCTCCGTTAGATTCAATAAATCCATTTTCATACTGATACGGATCGTAATTCTCTCGCCATTCTCCTTGCGCATTTCTCGGACGCATCCAGCCAATTGATGGATCAAATATATTTTTATAATTCTCGGATCTTTTCATGAAATATAAATAATCATCTTCATGGTTCAGTTTTTTTGCCAGCTGTGCCAAAGTCCAATCCTGATAGGCATATTCTAAAGTTTGGCTTGCTCCGTCTTGGTGGCTGCCAAAATTCCCATCTGGAAGCGGATACGGCACATATCCTTTTTGCAAATAATAATTTAGTCCGCCTCCAATATTGGTATTGTGTTCATATCCAGCTTTTCCCATAATACCGCCTGGCATATGATTTTTTTTGAGTGCAGTATAAATCTCTTCTAAATTTTCTTTTACAATTCCTTTTTGGATCGCGCTCACTATAAATGGAGTTGTCGATGCTCCTGTCATTACATACGTATCATTTCCGCCAGCAGGACCCCGAGGAATAATACCTCCATCTTTATAATACTGCATTAGCGAATGCACAAATTCTTCCATAATCTCAGGATAAACCAATCCCCAGAGGTTGCTAATCGTCCATTGTGCACCCCAAAAAGCATCAGAATTATAATGGTTGAATTTCGGTTTTCCATCAGCATTCAAAGGCAAGCGTCCCACTCTGAATTGGGCTCCTGTATTATCAGGATAAGCTCCATTTGCATCGCTGATTATTTTTCTTCCTTGTAGTGCATGCCATAGATCGGTGTAAAATCGTCTCTGGTCGGTTTCTGTACCTCCTTCAATTTTTATTCTTCCTAATAAGGCACTCCATTCTTTTCTTGAATTGGAAACTGTTTGGCTAAAATTCCAATGCGGCAATTCTGCTTCGATATTGATCGCAGCGTTTTCTATTGCGGTATAAGAAATGCCGACTTTCATCAGTATCTGTTCTTTTGTTCCGCTAAAAAGGACTAAATAATTCCCCGTTGCAGGATCTCTTTCTACAGAAGCAATTGGCTGATTTGTTTTGACTTTAAAAAATACGGTCAATGGTTTTGGACGCCTGAAATTAGTACTCAAAACTAATGATCCTGAAAGTTCAAAATCATTGTTTTTTTCTAATTTTCCATTGGTATTTTCGCAAGGGCCTAAAATGGTATTGAGGTTAAAAAGAATGGCTTTTTGTGCATTTTTGGGAAAAGTATATTGATGAAATCCAACTCTTGGTGTGCTGGTCAATTCTGCTGTAATCTGATATCTATCTAATTTCAACGAATGGTATCCTGGTGTTATGATTTCGGTCTGATGGCTGAATTTGGAATAAAAATCTTTAAAAACGGTTGATTTATTCGTGTCAGAAATCGTAACTGGCATTATAGATACACCAGACATCTGCCATTCGTGAATGTGGCTGAAACCTTTAACCGTATCTGTAGTGTATTTATAGCCGCCTCCCCAATCGCCTTTAATTTCAGTATCGGGACTTAAATTAACCATACCAAAAGGACGGCTTGCTGATGAAAAGTAAAACCATCTTGAATTTTCGGTGTCCAACAACGGATAAACCATATCTGACAATTGTTTCTTTTGTAGAGAATTGGTTTTCTGAGCGTTGCATGACAATAAAAAAACTAAAGTCAAACTTATGGCAATATGTCCTATTTTATAGATTTTACTTAGTTCCATTTATGCTGTGTATTGATGGGACAAAATTGGGCTGATAATGATTTTAATAAAAATTAAAAGAATGTTGCAAAGCTTAATCTCTCATTTATCTTCAAAAAACACATTTGATTAGGCTTTGCAAGCATTCTAAAAATGAAACAAAAATGAATTGGTTATTATAAATAGCAAAAACCAATGTTACTTTTAGTAAAAAGGAGAAGAATTTTGTGCTCTTCTCCTTTCAAAATTAAATTGGGTTACAATTCGCACCTATTTAAAACCCTTATTTTTAATATCCGTCATTTTGAATTAAAGCTGGATTTAAAACCATAGCATTGGTTGGAATCGGGAATACACGACGATAAACATCTGTATTAGTTTTATAGCCCCATGATCCTTCATATTTTCCAAAACGGATCATATCATTTCTATGCCAAGCTTCCCAAGCAAACTCACGGCTTCTTTCTTTGTAAAGCTCTTCTAAAGTAACGCCGCTTACAGGTGCAGATGTTGTACGGTTAGAACGAACCATGTTTACCAATGCATCTGCACTTTGACCTAAAGTTACAGCGCCTCCGCGAAGGATTGATTCTGCTTTCATTAACAGCACATCTGAATAGCGTAAGAAAGGAACATCATTCTTTTGATTACGATTTGTTGAAGTGGCATCTGGGTAGAATTTAATATTTCTATACCCCATGTTCCAAGCAATTTCATCGTTTCCAAGATCAAATAAAGCTTCACTCTGGCGAGGTATAATATTTGGCGTTAAATTTACTTGATAAGTGTATGAAGCACCTCCGTCAGATCCTGTGTAAAACTGGTCATATCCTTTTTTAGTTGTTGTAACCATTACTGGAGTCACGCCATCATTCATGTACTGAAGACCAGTCAACCACTGTTTGTTACGAATATCATTAGGATCATTAAAATAAGCATAAAATTCAGGAAGCGTACTTCTAGGCGCACTTGGCGTAAAAGAAAGACCAAATTTAGCTCTCTCAGAACGTGGCACATCATAACGTGCGTGATACATTTGTCCGTTGTAGCCAACTGTAACTGCTGCTGGATCATAAGGAACTGCAAAAATAAACTCTTTCATTTGTGGTCCATTGGTCGGGTAAAACATCTGCAGGTAAGTTGCTCTTGGCTCAACAGCATATAATCCTGAATTAATTACCTCATCGCAAGCTGCAATACAATCTGTATAACGTGAGGTTCCTGAATATATCTCAGCATTCAGATATAATTTGGCTAGCATTGCATTGGCAGTCTGTTTGTTTGGTCGTCCATAAGTGCTAACCCCAGATGCAGGATTCAAATTAGGAACGGCACTTTTTAATTCCTTTTCAATAAAATTAAAAACTTCTTTTCTTGGTGTTTTAGCATGAGCAGTAAAATCTCCATACAAAGTATCCAAAGGCACATCTCCATAACTATCCATTAACATGAAATAAGAAATAGCACGCATTGTTTTGATCTCTGAAATCAGAGTCTTTTTCTCTGTTCCTTCAGGCATTGTCTGTCTTAAAATTGAAATCGTCTGATTGCATGTTCCAATCACTTTAGATGTCCAGTCCCAAAGACTTCCAATGATACCATTGTCAGCATTCCAGTCATGGTAATGCATGGCAATATAATTTCGATTATCAAACCAGTTTCCTCCTCTTGCAGGCAAAATAGATTCATCTGTACTTAAAGATTGAGCCCACCACCAAGCAAAAGAAAATTCTCCTCTGAAAGCTACATAAACTGGACCCGTAGCCTGAACATATTGTGTTGAATTTTGAGGAAATACATCAGGTGTCAATTGTGTTGTAATAGGCACATCAAGGTCACTGCAAGACCATACTAAACCAGCCATAAGTACTGGGAGTCCTAAATATTTTAATATCTTTTTCATAATTTTTAGCATTTAATTTTTAGAAGGTCACATTTAAACCGAACAAATACGTTCTTGTTTTTGGATAGAAGTTATTTGAATCTACACCAGGAGCTGTTCCTCCTTGTTCTACCTCAGGATCAATTCCAGTATATTTAGTAATCACAAATACATTATTTACCGTGTGATAAAGGCGAAGACTGCTTATGTATCTGCCCACTTTACCAAAATTATATCCTAATGTCATGTTGTCCAATCTTATATAGCTGCCGTCTTCGATAAAACGATCTGAATATTTAAATGAGTTTAAATCATTTGGAGATTCATTTCCTGCATCAACCAAAATATTATTGGTCATTGCCGTGCTTGGTCTAAACAAATCGGCACGAGTTGCGTTGAAAATTTTATTTCCAAAAACTCCTCTGAAGAAAATACTTAAATCAAATTTTTTGTATTGAAAATTATTTGCCCATCCCATTAATAATTTAGGCTGTGCACTTCCTGCATAATGATAATCTACTCCGATTTGCGGTGTTGTAGTCAAGTCACCATTTTTGTCATAATACTGAGAAACCCCATCTGCATTTTTCCCTGCATATTTCAATGTAAAGAATTGCCCAAGAGGTTTTCCTTCTTTAAAAATCTGCAAAGTACTTCCTGTTTGTCCACCTCCGTCTGGCTGTACACGGCGGATAGAGTCACCTCCAACAAAAAACGGACTAGTTAATTTCACGATCTCATTTTTGTTATGAGCCAAATTCAGGTTAGAATTCCAGCTGAAATTTGCCGTTTTAACTGGAGTTGTGCTTAAGCTAAGCTCAATACCTTTATTAGACATTGTACCTCCATTTGCCACAATTGTTCCTACTGGCACCAATACTGGATTAACATTATAGTTGAAGATCATATCTGTTGTCTTTTTGTCGTAAACGTCAACAGAACCGGTTACTTTTCCTTTTGCAATAGAGAAATCAAGTCCAATATTTGCTGTCGCTGTTTTTTCCCACTTCAAATCAGGATTTGCTGCCTGGTTAGGTCCATAAGCCCCAATCTGCTGTCCGTTGTAATAAAAAGTTCCTAAACTTCCAGATATAAATTGAGCCGTGTAAGCATTAAACCCAGAAGAATTTCCTGTTACTCCCCAGCTTGCACGTAGCTTCAAATCGCTAAAAACATTCTGGTTCTGCATAAAACTTTCTTTATCTAATCTCCATGCACCTCCTACAGATGGAAAATATCCCCATTGGTTATTTGCACCAAACATAGATCCACCGTCTCTTCTTAGAGATCCTTGCAAAAGATATTTATCTTTATAATTATAGTTTAAACGTCCGAAGTATGAGATTAAACGTGTTTTTTGGTACGCTTTGCTATCTCCAAAATTTACTACATAACCATTAACTGAAGTGTAATTACTTAAAGCTAAGTTATTATATCCAACATTATCTACAGGAAAGTTTGTCGTAGTAGCTTGAAAACCGTCTCCTAAAGTATTTTCCTGCCATGAGTAACCCAAAACAGCTTTTATTTTATGATCTCCAAATGTTTTATCCCATGTGAAGAAACTCTCTATAATATTATTTCTAGTTTCATACGAATTTCTCAATGCAGAACCATTTACACCAAAATTAACCAATGTTTTTGTCAAAGGTGGATCTGGGTTATTGTAAAAGTTGGCACTGTTGTATTGAGAATAATAACTGTCATAAAACTCTCCATGAGATGCAGTTAATCTCTGATGTGCTAAATTCAAATTATACGTAATTCCAAAAGGAAGTTTTACTTCTGCAGTAAGATTCCCTACAAGGTTATCTGTTCTAGTTTCGTCAGTACCATGCTCAATTAAGGCTACAGGGTTAAAATATCCTGGGCTCACAAAATTTTCAAAAAGACTACCGTCAGGATTTCTTACCGGAGATACAGGAAGATAACTTGCTGCCTGCAAAAGCACTGTATTACGTTGCGGTACATTTTGATATTTCGTATTTGAATTAGTAACGTTCAAGCCAAATTTAACTTTATCGTCAAAAGCATATTGTTCAACAGACAAACGAGCAATTATACGAGAGAAATCACTTTTTAACATAACCCCTTCTTTATTAATCGAAGTGATGCTTGCAGTATAGCTTCCGTGATCTCCTCCACCACTCATAGAAAGGTTATGGCTGCTTGATTTGGCACGTCCAGGTCTTAAAATTTCTTTTTGCCAGTTCGTGTTGGCACCTTTGTCATTTTCTGGAGTAAAATTTAAATTGTTTCTTGTTGTAAAATCTCTCAACTGATCTGCATTCATCATATCCAGATTGTTTGAAACTTCTTCCCAACCAACATATCCATTGTACGCCACTTGCGTTCTACCCTTGCTTCCTTTTTTTGTTGTTACCATAATAACCCCGTTTGCAGCACGGTTACCATAAATTGCTGTTGCAGCAGCATCTTTCAAAACGTCAATAGTCGCAATATCATCTGGCGAAATCACAGAAATGTCTACACCAGGAATACCATCAATTACATAAAACGGTCCTTGAGAACTATTTAATGTTGAAGCCCCACGCAAAACCACAGAAGCCGTTTTTGTTGGATCGCCACTGGAAGAAATATTCAAACCAGAAACCTTTCCTTGCAAAAGTTGTCCAACGTCGCTGATTGCACCTCTGTTCAAATCTTCAGCCTTAACAGAAGAAACTGCAGTGGTTAAGTTTTTACGTGATCCTTTACCGTAACCTACAACAACAACTTGTTCTAGATTGGTTGTAGTAGAAAGCAATTTAATCGAATAATTTGTTTTCGTTCCGTCTAATTTAACAGCTTGATCTTCAAATCCCATAAAAGAGAATACAAGTGTAGCATTTTTGTTTGAAGCAGTAATTTTAAATTTACCGTCAAAATCTGTTGTTACAGTATTAGTTGTACCTTTTTCAAGTACATTAACGGCTGGCAGAGGAATACCTTTGTCATCCAATACCACACCTGACACATCTGTTTTTTGTGCCCAGGTATTAATTGAGAAGCCAAAGAAAAAGGCTAATAATAAAAGTTTAAGTTTTTCCATTGTAATATTGGTTAATTAGTTAAAGTATTGACGAAATTAGCGCTAAAGAAATGTTAACAAATGGACAAGTTATTCATAAACATGGATAATTTCTATAAAGTCAATGGTAATAAGGCTTTGCAAAGTTTTTTTTCTACAATTATATAGTCAAAAACTGACTAATAAATCGATTTCGAAAGTTTTTCTTTTTCATACAGATAGTATCGCTTTAGGTTATTTTATAAATATGAGCTTAAATTATGTTTATATACGCATTAATTGTAATCTTAGAATCTTTTATTTGTTTTTTGTCCAATTAATTTCCCAATTTTTAATTGATTCTCTTTCCTTACTTTCATCAAAAGAAGTATTGCCAACTGATGCCTTTTTTAAAGCTTGCAAAAACATTTTCCATCTTGGCCAGTAAAATTCTTTATACATTCCTTTCCATGATCTTGAAGCATAATCATTAAGATGCCCTTCTCCACCCCAAAGAGTTATTAATGTTTTAGCATTTTTGATATATAATGAAGAAACCTCTGCCGAACTTCCGTAATCTGAGGCCGATTTAACCCATTGGTCTAAATTATTTAAAGGTTGTCCAGACATCATCTTATCTGTTTCTAAAACTTGTTTTTCGATCTGTTTAAACAATTGATCTCCTTTTGCAATGTTTTTCTCCTGATACGCTTTTACGCATTCAATCAATTCTTCGTCAATAGAAAGTGAATTGTAATGCCTTGAAACATCGATTAAATCGTATTGAATAAGATTCTTCTTACTGTACTTTTTAGCTTCTATTTTCAAAATATCCAAAGCTTCTTTTAATTTGCTTTTGTCTCCCGGATTTCCTTTAAACTCTGTAATTTTGATTGTAGGACGTTTGAATAATAGATATGCTCCAGCCCAGTCGTTCCACCAACGTGTTTCCCAATATTTAACATTATAAACAGATTTGATCAATAATTCCCAAGCATGAAAAACAGATTCTGAAGTCTGCCCATACCTTGCATTTAAATATTTAGCCATCCAATCATTTAAAGGCTGTTCTGCTTTAGTCCATGGCAGATCATATATATATTCGTAAACTATCGAATTGTTATTTAATCCTTCAGGCATTGCTCCGTAGCCTACAATATTTCCTCTATTTGAATTTTTAAGTAAGCTTGCTAATTCGTCTTTATAAAAATTCAAATCTCCATAAACAGGGTTCGATCCTCCGTAATTATGCACATATCCGTATGTCCATTGTTTGCCATAAAAAGCTTCTTGATTTTCCCATACTTTATATCTATCGTTGGCATAATCTTGAACCATCACTTTCTCATTTGGAACTTTGCTTAAAAATGCCTTCGTCGCTTCCTTTGTCCAAAATTCTTTATTATCTCCAAAAAGCCATCCTTGCATAACCCAAACTGCACCAGGAGCTGCTTCGTTTATAGTTTCATAAACAGCACTTCCATAATTAGAAAGTTCTTCATATTTATTATGTTCTGAAACAGGAGGTTCTATTTCATTGAAAGAATCGGCTAAATAAAAATTAGACTTTCCGTACATTTTGGTATAAATTTCAATAAAGCGTTTTCCAATTTGTTTGAATAAAGGATCTTTGGAGTCTAACAGAAAAGTGCTTGCAAATCCACCGCCTGACCATGATTTAAGTTCGGTTATTTTAGCTTCGGGATGTTTTTCGGCGAAAGCCTTTGGCACATAACCGCTAAAAGCTGGTACAACAGGATGCATATCTAAAGCTCTCATTCGTTCTAAGATTTTCTTTTGAAGAGCTTCTTTTTTAAAAAACCACTCCTGTGGCAACGGTCCTTCTAGACTATTAATATTTCCCATACGCTGCCAAGGCAGATAGGCTGGGCCTGCAAAGTGAGATTCTAATTGCGCATTGGTTAAGCCATATTCTTTCCACAGTTCCTGCCAAACCGCTTCTTGACCTTCCATAGCAGTTGGAAGATTTATCCCGTGAAAAGCCATCCAGTCAATTTCTTGTTCCCAGCGTTTCCAATCCCACCAAGGAGTTGTATAGCCAAAAGTACAAGCATTGAGGTATTCTCTGTATTGAAAAGGCGTATCTCCATTTTTTGAATATTTCGGCCATGTTTTAGGCAGTTCAATTCTTGTTCCTTCCCAACTAATTAAAACTGCTCCTATGTCTTTTAAAAAATTATATGCAGCATAACAGATTGCTGTATTAGTAGAAGCTTTTATCTTTACGAGATTATTATCTGTTTCAATTTCAAACCAGTCCGATTTACTTTTTTTGTCTTCCTCAATGCTTAATTGAAATTCGTTAACGCGACTCCCAACAAGCCTTTCAATAACCCCAAAAGCACTTTTTGTTTTTTCTTCATTTTGGCAAATCCCTTTTACGGAACCGCAAAACAAGAGCATACAAGCCACAACAGTCAATTTCAGGAAACTGCTCTTTTTAATTTTAAAATTCTCACTTTTCATATAAATCATATATTTATTAAATTGTCTTAATTTACTTTAGCCTAATAAAGCAAAGGAGATTAAATAATTAAATTAATCTCCCCTGCACAAACAAAACCTAACAAAAATTTTTCACTAATAATTAGCGGTCTTACATAAAACCCAGAACCAAACCATGAGATCCTGAACTGAAAAATAAAATTATATATAATGATGTCCTATAAGATGGATTTATCAGTCAAAAGCATAGACATATTTCACAGACTATTTAATAGGCATTTTTGAAATTAAAGCTTAAATTCGTACCAATCTGCTATATCGAACGAAGGTTACCTATTTTTGAAACAAAAAAATGGATGTATGGAGTACAAAAAAATAAAACCTTGTAAAGAATTAGAGCCTTACATTCATTTCTTTTGGGAACTGAAAGGAAACCTATACTAAATCACAACAGGAACGAGTTTATCCTGACGGCTGCAGTGGAATTATAATTAATTTAGGAAATAGCTGTTTGACCGATAATGGCTCTCTTTTTTTAGAGTTTGGAAAAACCTATGCTGTTGGTGCAATGGATTCTTATAAAGACAGTTTAATAGATATGGATACTCATTTAGCAGGAGCATGTCTAAAACCAGCTGCTTTTGCCAATTTCTATAGCTACGACCCGCAAAGTATATTGATAAACAATACTGTTGAATTTGAAAAATCTAATTCCTTTCATACTGATACGGTAGTTGAAAAATCATTCGATTATTTTAACCGCTTCTATTTGGATAGATTAAAAAATAAAAACATTCCTCTGCAATCTGTTATTAATGATATCGATTTAGCAAACGGACAAATCAGCATTTACGAATTGGCTAAAAAGAATTGCACAACAGTAAGACAGTTGGAACGTAATTTTAAGAAATACATTGGACTCTCACCAAAAGAATTTTCAAATATCATTCGTTTTCAAAATGCTTTAAATATTATTAAAAAAACAAATCAAGATCGAAGTCTTTCGGATATTGCATTTGAATGTGGCTATTATGACCATTCGCATCTCAGTAATGAAATTAAGCGAAATACTGGACTTTCACCATCATCATTGTAATTTGTCGCATTTTTACAAAGTATAATCGGTGGCACAAAAGTACATTTGACAAAACATTAAAACTTAATAAAAAATGCGAAAAATATCACTTTTCATCGCTATGAGCTTAGATGGCTACATAGCAAAGCCAAATGACGATCTAAGCTTTTTGAAACTTGTCGAAAAAAAAGATGAAGATTATGGATATGCAGAATTTACTGCTAATGTAGATACTTTAATTATTGGCAGAAAAACTTATGATTATGTTCTAAAGGAAATTGGTTCATCTCATTACGACAACGGTCAAAGAGATATTTATGTCATCACACGAACTGAAAGGCCACAAATAGAGAGGACAATTTTTTATACAGGAAACATAGTCGAGCTTGTGAAAAAACTAAAATCTGAAAAAGGCAAAAATATTTATTGTGATGGCGGCTCTGAAGTCATAAATGAACTTCTAAAGAACAGTTTGATAGATGAGTTTACAATTTCAGTTATTCCCATTTTATTGGGTGGCGGAACAAGACTTTTTAAAGATGGAAGACCAGAACAAACGCTTGAATTTATTTCGGCAAAAACATTTGAAACTGGATTAGTCCAGCTATATTACAAAAAGAAAAATGAATTGGCAGAAGGAATAATATAGGCTGAACTTACGCCAACGTATAAGGATTTACACACTTTGCAATCCATCCTTCACTGCTTTCTTCCCCTGCACAGCTTCCTCGGCATTTCTCACGAGAATGTCCGATGTCTGGCATAATGCTTCCTGAATAACGTTTCAATAGAGTTCACATTCTCATATAAATTATTTATCTTTGTGACTAAGATACTTAGTTTATGAGTGAAATTAATAACCAAGATGTACTGTTAAGATTCCAAAATGCGAGCAGAAAGTATTCTGATGCATCTGCATTTATGCATGCTGCGATTGCACGAAAAGCAGGGCTTTCGGGAACCGACCACAAATATTTAGGGCTTATTCTTCCCTACGAATCTATAACCGCGGGAGAAATTTCAAAACTTACGGGTTTAAGCACAGGTGCCGTAACGGGATTAATAGACCGATTGGAAAAAATGAAGCTCGTGGAAAGGCATTTCACCAAAGAAGACCGAAGAAAGGTCATCATTGTTCCAAATGTCGAAAACAGCATGAAGCTTCTCAAACCTTTCTTTGACGAACTGCAGCAGAAAACTATGGAATTGCTTGCCACTTTTTCAGAAGAGCAGATCAAAACTATAGAAAGCTATTTTATTAAAGCCACAGCCATAATGGAAGAAACAAAAGATATTTTAAACAAAAAATAATATGGAAGGTCTTACTGCAAATTACCTGACCAGAGCTGAAATATGGCTCTGCCTCACCACACTTATCTACTTTTTAATGAATGGCGCACAGATTTTCGAAACTCTGGTTTTTGTGCCTAGATGGACCGAATCGGCACCTGAAAATTTTAAGCTTTTACTGGATGGAAAAGGCGCTAGCCTGAAAGTTTTCTGGATTATATTTCATTCTCTGCATGAAATCGCCTTTATCCTTGCCATTATTTTCTGCTGGAGAATTGACCCCGTACGAAACTGGCTTTTAGTTTTATTTGCTGCACATTTTGCAGTTAGAGCATGGACGCTCTCCTATTTTGCACCAAACATCATTGATTTTCAAAAAATAGCAGAAAATCCTTCACTTGCAAAGGATCTTGCAAAACGAACTTCCCTTTGGCAGACGCTCAATTATATCAGGGTCATTATATTTCTTATCATTTCCTGCGCATTAATTCCCTTGTGCATTAAATTATTCAGTCTAAGAGCATAACAAAAGGCAGTGTAGATTTACACTGCCTTTTGTTTTAAGCCTATTTCGGTTCCTTTTTTATCATTACACTGATATTTTATAAAAAGCGCAGTTTAGAAAACGCTCACGCCTTCTAATGTCACTTATTTTTTGTTTTTGCTTATCGCGAAGGCTGAAAATACATCATTTGTCGCACATAATGCTTCAAATTTATTATTTAGACTTCTTTCCTAAAAGTACATTTACATCTTTTATTTTTTGTGCATTTTCTTCGCAGGAATTTACATTGTACAAAAGCAACAAATCTTATTATAAAAACCTCAACAATAAAATTAAAACCACAATGATGAAAAAGCAATTTAAACGATATGCATTTTTACTGCTTATTGTTTATGGAACCAGTTACGGACAAGCAAAAAAGCATCTTGACTCTAACAAACCAATAGAGGAAAGAATTTCTCTTTTAATGAAAGAAATGACATTGGAAGAAAAAATCGGACAAATGAATCAGTATAACGGTTCATGGGATGTTACCGGACCTAAACCAGAATCGGGCTCTAATGAAGAAAAATACAATAACATAAAGAAAGGATTGGTAGGCTCTGTTCTTACCGTTAGAGGTGTTAACCAAGTCAGAACTTTGCAAAAAATGGCTATTGAAGAAACCCGTCTTGGAATTCCGCTTCTTTTTGGTTTTGATGTCATCCACGGCTACAAAACTTTAAGCCCTATTCCGTTGGCGGAAGCTGCCAGCTGGGATTTGGAAGCCATTAAAAATTCGGCTAGCGTAGCTGCTTTGGAAGCTTCTGCATCTGGATTAAATTGGACTTTTGCACCTAATGTAGATATCTCAAATGATGCAAGATGGGGAAGAGTTATGGAAGGCGCTGGCGAAGATCCTTATTTGGGAAGTAAAATTGCGATAGCAAGAGTTAAAGGTTTTCAAGGCGAGCGTTTTGACCATACTAAAATCATCGCCTGTGCAAAACATTTTGCCGGTTATGGTTTTGTAGAAGCAGGCCGAGATTACAACAGCGTAGATATGAGCAATTCTAAACTATACAATACGGTGCTACCTCCTTTTAAAGCGGCAAGTGACGCAGGAATCCGCACTTTTATGAATTCATTTAATACCTTAAACGGAATTCCAGCGACTGGAAATTCATTTTTACAGAGAGATATTCTAAAAGGCGCATGGGGATTTAAAGGATTCGTGGTTTCTGATTGGGCTTCAATAGCCGAAATGATTACTCACGGCTACGCAGCAGATGGTGCGGATGCGGCTAAAAAAGCGGCTCTCGCAGGTTCTGATATGGATATGGAATCGAATATATATGTTACAGAACTGGCTAAACTGGTAAAAAATGGATCGGTAAAAGAAAGCGTAATTGATGATGCCGTGCGCAGAATCCTTCGAGTGAAATTTGAATTGGGTCTTTTTGATAATCCTTATAAATATTGTGATGAAACTCGCGAAAAATCAAATATAGGCAGTAAAGCAAACAACGACGATGTTCTGGATATGGCCAAAAAATCGATTGTGTTATTAAAAAACGATAAAAATCTTCTGCCTTTAAAAAAGTCAGGCGCTAAAATTGCTTTAATCGGCGCTTTGGCCAATGATAAAAACAGTCCTCTGGGCAGCTGGAGAATCGCCGCAGATGATAATACTGCGGTATCGGTTCTGGAAGGAATGCAGCAATATAAAAACAGCGCATTAGTTTATGAAAAAGGGACTGATGTTGCTACAAACAAGCAATCCTTTTTAGACGAAGTAAAAGTCAATACAACTGACTTTTCTGGATTTGAAGCGGCTAAAAAAGCGGCCAAAGAGGCTGAAATTGTAGTAATGGTGCTGGGCGAGATAGGCTTTCAAAGCGGCGAAGCGCGCAGCAGAACAGAATTAGGACTGCCAGGCAATCAGCAGCAATTATTGGAGGAAATTTATAAAGCAAATCCAAATATTATTCTGGTATTAAACAACGGACGTCCTTTATCTATACCTTGGGCGGCAGAACATATTCCTGCTATTGTTGAAGCTTGGCAACTAGGAACACAATCTGGAAATGCGATTGCGCAGGTTTTGTATGGAGATTATAATCCGAGTGGCAAGCTGCCAATGTCTTTTCCAAGAAACGTAGGCCAATGCCCTATCTATTACAATCTGTACAATACGGGAAGACCTACAGACAAAGACAATAATGTTTTCTGGTCGCACTATTCTGATGTCGAAAAAACTCCTTTATACCCATTCGGTTACGGATTAAGCTATACTTCTTTTGACTATAAAAACCTGAAGATTTCAAAAGCTTCTTTCCAAAAAGGAGAAAAAATAGAAGTTTCTGTTGATGTGACCAATACAGGTAATTTTGATGGGAAAGAAATCGTCCAGCTCTATATAAATGATCCTGTTGCAAGCATTGCAAGACCTGTAAAAGAATTAAAAGGTTTTGAGCTTGTCGAATTAAAAAAGGGAGAAACCAAAACAGTTCAATTCACATTGACAAATAATGAACTTGGATTCTACGACAACAACGGTAAATTTTTAGTTGAATCTGGCCAATTTAATATTATGGTGGGCTGGAATTCTAATAATGGACTTAACGGTAAATTTGAGCTAAAATAAAAGCCCAAAAATAAAGCCCAAAAGGATTATTCTGTCTTAACAAGAATCGAATATCTTTTATTTTTTTATATCCTGAGTACGATAATTCCTTAATAAGGTTCATAATCGTACTCAGGATTTTGGCAATAAGACAGATTTGAATAAAAAAAAATAAGTGTTCAAATTAGTTTTATTAATATTGTTACCCATATCCTGAAAAATCCACTTAAACAAACCGGATAATGCATACTGTTACATCTAAATGAAAAAGACAACTTATATCCTTTTATTCTTTTTAAGCATTACAAACCCGCTGTTTTCGCAAGGCAAATTTGACAGCTACCAGTTTAGGAGCATACAAGAAACTGCTTCAAAACGAGCTGTTTCTTCTATCATTCAGGATAAAAATGATTTTATATGGATCGGTACAAGCGGTGCTGGTCTGTATAGATACGATGGCGTAAATTATTTCGGATATAAATACGATAACAAACCCGGCTCGGTAAACAGCAACTTTATTTATTCGACGTTTATCGATTCCAAAAATAATCTTTGGGTGGGCACCGATCAGGGTTTATGCTTATATAACAGAGATTTGGACAACTTTACCCGAATCAATATTGAAGATGCCATAACACAGGGATACACGCAGCCCATTACGATAAAAACAATTATTGAAGACAATAATGGCAATCTATACTTAGGCGCTTACGGTTTTGGACTATTCAAACTTAACATAAAAACTCTAAAAGCTTCTCTGGTGCATTCAAAAGTGCTGGACAAGCCCAATTTTCTGATAAAATCCTCGGTTAAAAACAAACAGGGAATTATTTATTTAGGAACCAGTTACGGACTTTTAGAAATTGACACCAATGGAAAAGCCAAACAGGTTTATAAAGACAAATTTAAACGAGAACCTCTAACTAACGACATTGAAAGTCTTGTTATAGATAAATTTGGATACCTATGGATGGGCACAACCGAAAACGGACTCATAAAAATCAAGCCTGAAACAGATAATTATCAGTTTGAAAACTATGCCATTACCAAAAATAAGATCCTATCAATCGTACAAAGCAGTTTGGGTTACATTGTCTGCGGCACTGAAAATGACGGATTACTGGTTGTGAACTATAAGGGAGAAGTGCTGAAAAAATACCTGCACAGCAAGTACAATAGTGCCAGCTTAAAATCCAATTCGGTTTGGTCCTTGTACGAGGACAGAGAAAAAAGATTGTGGCTAGGATATTTCAATAAGGGACTTGGCGTTTTTGACAAACCAAATAATAAATTCAATTCTCTTGAATCGCTTGCTAACAATGAAAATTCTCTGCAGACAAGTTATGTCACTTCAGTTGCAAAAGACAAAAAAGGAAACCTGCTTATCAGTAACGAAGGAGGCGGACTTGACATATATAACCTTGCCAATAAAAGCTTTATTCATGTAAATAAAACAAATCAAAGTTACTACTCTGGTTTAGATGCTGTCGATATTCAAGTCATTTTTATAGACAGCAGGCAAAACATCTGGCTAGGAAGCTGGGACCGAGGGATCTACTTTCTAAAAAACGGAACTTCCAGATTTATAAACTATAATACAGCAAATACACCTGGATTAAAATCGAACCGAATTTTTAGTTTTTCAGAAGATTCAAAAGGCAGAATCTGGATCGGAACTTTTATAAAAGGACTGCATTACTTTGATAATAAGAGCAACACATTTGTGCATTGTGATACTGAGCCATTTGTCAAAAACGGTTTAGATAATGCTTTTATCCGTAAAGTTTTTGTGGATTCTGATAATGTTTTGTGGGTCGGCACTATCTTAGGATTATATCAGATCAATATAAAGGACGAGTCTGGCTTTAAGGTCACAAAAATGCGCGATGCCATGTTTGGCGGCATTAATAAAAACAATAGCATTCAGATTATTTTATCTATTTATGAATCTAATGATAAAACAATTTGGATAGGAACAGATACTCAAGGGCTGTTTAGCTACAATAAAAAAAACAAGACATTCTCCAATTATGATGATTTTCCTGGATTTGAGGAAAAATCAATTCGTGCTATAATTTCAGACAATAATGGCGCTTTATGGCTAAGCGGCGGATCTGGGCTTACAAAACTTGATCTTAAAAACCGAAAAAGCACCAACTTTAATAAAGATGATGGTCTTATTGATAACGATTTTAACAACAATGCTGTTTATAAAGACGGGAACGGAGAACTTTATTTTGGAGGTTATGAAGGAGTAAATTATTTTAATCCAAACGAAATTAAAAAAGCTGAAAAAGCCCCACGCCTTTATTTCAGTGATTTTAAATTATTCAATAAATCAGTAAAGCCAAATGAAGAAGGCTCGCCATTAAGCAAAGTAATTTCGCAGACCCAAGAAATTACACTTAATTACACGCAATCTGTTTTTACAATCGAATATGTGGGAATCAATTATAATTATTCTAAGAAAAACCAATACGCCTATTATCTCGAAGGTTTTGAAAAAGACTGGAACTATGTAGGAAATAACAGAACAGCAACCTATACCAATCTGGCTCCGGGAAATTATACCTTTAAAGTAAAATCTGCCAACGCAGACGGCACTTGGAGCGGCAATCAATTAGAACTGAAAATAAAAGTGCTTCCTCCATGGTGGAAAACCATTTGGGCTTATTTAATCTATTCTTCTATTTTAATTTTCCTGATCCTGTATCTTAACAAGATCTATCAAAACCGTTTCAAAGCGAAACAGGCTATCATTCTGGAAAAGGAAAAGAACATTCAATTGGAGAAATTAAACAATAAAAAACTGCAGTTTTTCACCAATATCTCACATGAATTCAGAACTCCTTTAACACTGATTATCAACCCACTAGAAGATATTTTAAAAAGTAAAAAAATATCTCCAGAGATATACAACAAACTAAAAATAGTGCACAAAAGCTCTGATAGGCTCTCTAGACTAATTAATGAGCTTATGGACTTTAATAAATTAGAGTTTAATAAAATTTCGCTTCAAGCCAAGAAAGTTGAAGTTGTATCGTTTACAGAAGCCGTTATAGGCTACTTTTATGAAGAAGCTTCTGCTCGAAACATTGCTGTTAATTTTGAATCGCCTGTAGACGAGCTCGAAGATTGGCTGGATCCCAAAATGCTGGAAAAAATACTGTTTAATATTATTTCGAATGCATTTAAATTTACGCCTGATAATGGTTCGATTCATATTTCCATAAACACATCAGAGACCGAAAATGAATTGATTATCGACGGAAATAAAGTGCCATCATTTTCAATAACCATTGCGGATACAGGTTCGGGAATACGAAAAAAAGATTTAAACAAAATTTTTGACCGTTTTTACCAAGTCAATAATCTCAATAAGGAATATTACGGAAGCACAGGAATTGGCCTTGAGGTTGTAAAGGAATTTGTCGAACTTCATAAAGGAAAAATTGAAGTTGAAAGCCAACTTGGGCAAGGCACAAGCTTTAAAATAACTTTTCCGCTAGGCAGCTCGCTATATAAAGGAAGTGAGATTATTGATCAGAAATATAAAATAGAGCACAAAAACGAACTTTTATCTGAACCTGTTCAAAATGAAATAGAATATAATTCTGAGACAGAAACTCAAAAAGCATATACCATTTTAATTGTAGAAGACAATACAGAACTGAGAAACTATTTAAAAGAGGAACTTAGCAAGTCATACAAAGTAATTACAGCAGAAAACGGCCAAAAAGGTTACGATCTTGCTGTACAGAAATTGCCTGATTTAATCATAACCGATGTCATTATGCCAGTCATGGACGGACTTGAATTGTGCAAAAAAATAAAAGGCGATTTAAAAACAAGCCATATTCCTTTATTGATGCTTTCTGCCAAAGCAATGGTGAAAGACCGACTGGAAGGCATCGATTCTGGCGCTGACATGTATTTAAGCAAACCATTTGAACTGGATATTCTAAAATCGAGTCTGGCGCAGCTTATCACTAGCAGACAGATTATGTTTAAAAAATTTTACAGTGGCATCACTAAACAAGGAAAAGAAAAAACAACTTCGCTTGATAATGATTTCATTCAGAAAATTCTACATTTCATTAATGAGAACATCAGCGAACCTGAATTAACTGTCGAACTCCTTTCTTCTAAAATCTTTTTAAGCAGAAGCCAGCTCTATCGAAAAATAAAAACCTTAACGGGTGTTTCGGTCAATGAATTTATCCGAAATGTACGATTAGAAAAAGCAAAACAGCTGATTGAACAAGGCAATAATAATATCAACGAAATAAGCTTCAAAGTTGGTTTTACTTCTCCCTCCTATTTTGCCAAATGCTATAAAATCAAATATGGCCATTTGCCCACTCAGGAAAAAAGAACGAAAGAATAGCAAAATATCCATAATTAAACATCAAATGGCAGAGAGCTTCGGTTTAAACCGAAGCTCTTTTTTTGTCAGTGATTTTTTTCAAAATCTAAGCTTTTAATTTTCAGCTGAAAATCAGTATATAAAAATTAAACCCTTAATATTTTAAACAAACAATATTTTTTAGGTGAAAAAATTAGCAAAATCTCAGCACAGGTAATAATGCCTTTAGGGTGCTATTTTACCCATTATAGGGGTTTAGACGTTTTTTTTGCATCATCTGTTGCAGAATATGCATCATCTGTTCTACAATGCAACACCTCTAGAATCTACTTTCGTTAAGAAATATTTAAGAAAAAGTTCTGCTGTCCAAACCTCTAATAATTATCTGGCAAAAGATCCAATTTTTAAAATGTTTTCTTAAAACTTAACGAATTACTAATTATTTCAATTTAAACTAAACAACCAAACTTTATGCAGAAAAAAACATTGAAAAGACTATTGTGCTTAATAGTATGCTTGTGGGGAAATTTTTTCTTCGCTCAAACTATTAAAGGTAAAGTAACATCGGGAGGAAACAGTCTTCCAGGCGTTAGTGTAATAGTACAGGGAACCAAAAATGGAACAGTCACGGATTTTGACGGTACATTCGTATTGAATAATATTGAACCAAAAGCAATGCTGCTTTTCACTTATATAGGATACAAAAATTTAATCCTTGAAGCCAAACCGAATATGCAGGTGGTGATGGTGAGCGACCTCGAAAAACTAAACGAAGTGGTGGTTATCGGATACGGGACATCAAAAAGAAAAGACATAAATGGTGCAGTATCTTCTATTAAAGCTTCTGAAATTCAGGATAAGCCTTTTATTTCCATTGATCAGGCTCTTGTGGGTAAAGCCGCAGGTGTGAATGTTACGCAGAACTCCGGTACTCCAGGTGGGGGAATATCGGTTCAGATTCGAGGAATTACCTCTATTAACGGGAATGAGCCTTTATATGTGATCGACGGAACACCTGTTTTTGCAGACAAGAACAATGATTCCTTTTCGTTTAGCGCTCTAGGCGGAGGAAACGGACAGACTAAAAATTCTGCTTTGTCTGGATTGAATATTTCAGATATAGAAACAATCGATATCTTAAAAGACGCTTCTGCAACAGCGATATATGGATCAAGCGGTGCAAATGGAGTGGTTTTGATTACTACTAAAAAAGGAAAAAAGGGAAAATCTAAATTTACATACGAAACCTATTTAGGAACTCAGCAGATAAACAATACGGTTGATGTTTTAAACCTGCCTCAATATGCCGCTTATCAGGCAAAAATCTACAAGTTAAATGGTGAGCCTGTTCCGTATCAATATCAAAAGCCTAATCTGCTTGGAAATGGCACAAACTGGCAGGATGAACTTTTTAGAACGGCAACCATGTACAATCACCAGCTTTCTTTCTCTGGCGAAAAAGATGGAACACGCTTTTATACTTCTTTAAATTATTTTGATCAGGAGGGTATTGTCTTAAATTCAGATTTCAACAGATTGGCAATGCGTCTAAATGTAGATTCCAATGTAAAATCTTGGCTTAAAATTGGCAACAACCTCTCAATAAGCAAATCATCTCAGCAAGTGGTAAGAAATGATGACAGAGGAGGATTGGTTATGAATGCCTTAAGACAGTCTCCAGAATTGCCGGTTAGAGCTGCAGATGGTTCTTATGCGGGACCAACATCCGGTTTGGGATCATCGGCAAATGAAGCCACTAACCCAATTGCCTTATCTGAATACAATAATGCCACTACAGAAAGATTCAAAATCAATGGAAATCTATTTGCTGATTTTACTATTTTAAAAGGATTGGTTTTCCGATCAGAATTAGGATACGATTTGAATTTCTCAAAAAACAGCACTTTTGTGCCTAAATATACTTTAGGAAACGTAACTGAACTTTTAAATAAATCGTTCAAACAGCAAGATCAGAGCTATTATTGGAATATCAAAAACTATCTGACTTACAACAAAACGCTAAACGAGAAACATAATTTTACTTTTTTACTAGGGCAAGAAGCACAGGAAAGTTATTATGAATATTTAAGCGGTTACAGAACAGGCGATTTCCTAAATAAAGATTTCACCAATCTTAATATCGGTGATATTGCCACTGCCCTAAACGGAAACGGTTCTGGACGCTGGTCTATGACATCGTATATTTCAAGATTAAATTACAGTTTTTCTGACCGCTACTCTTTTTCCGCTTCTTTAAGAGCGGATGCTTCATCCAACTTTGGACCAAACCACAAATGGGGATATTTCCCTTCATTTTCAGGAGGATGGACAGTTAGCAACGAAAAATTCTTTGAGCCTTTGTCAAAAAGCGTCAATTATCTGAAATTAAAAGCTGGATACGGTCTTGTAGGAAATCAAAACATTCCGGCAAACAGATACCAAACTATTTTATCGCTACTAGCATCGCCATTTGGTGGGGTTTCGCCAACGATCGATAATTTAGGAAATCCAGACATAAAATGGGAATCTCTTAAATCTTTCAATACTGGTTTTGAACTGGCAATGCTTAACAACAGAGTAAAATTAGATTTTGATTATTACATTAAAAATTCTTCAGATTTCTTGACCAAACAAATCAACGATGAATCCAATCAAAGTGCGCTTAATTATTATTTGAATACAGGTGAAATTGTAACCAAAGGGATTGAGCTTACTTTAAATACAAGAAATATCGTTACAGAAAATTTTAACTGGGATACAACGATCATTTTTTCAAAATACAATAATGAATTGACTCGTTTTCAAGGTCAGGGCAAATCATTGTTGGGAAAAGTGCAGTTTGATTTATACAATGTTACCAGAACTACCGAAGGACAGCCAGTAGGACAATTTTATGGCTATGTAACAGATGGCTTGTTTAAAAATGCCGCAGAACTGGCAGCTGGACCAATTCAAGAAGCAGGAACAGGCGTGGGAGACATTCGATTTAAAGATCTTAATGGTGACGGAAAAATAGACAGTAAAGACCAGACAGCCATAGGAGATGCTATTCCTGATTTTACCTACGCTATTACGAATAATCTTAGATACAAAAACTTCAATTTTTCGGTTTCTTTAACAGGAAGCCAAGGCAACAAGATCTACAACTTTACGCGTCATTATATTGATGGCATTTATCCTGGTTTTGGAGACCGATTTGGAAACGTAAGCACACAGGCAATGCAGGCTTTTGAACCTGGAGTGAATGAAAATACAGATGTTCCTAGAATTACGCTTAATGATCCAAATGGCAACGGAAGAATTTCGAACAGATTTGTTGAAGACGGTTCTTATTTAAGAATCCAGAATGTTTCTTTAAGCTACGATCTGCCAAATAAGATTTTCGACAATTCTATCATATCTAAAGTAAGATTGTATGCAAACGTTCAAAACTTGTACACGTTTACAAAATATACCGGATTTGATCCAGCTCTTGGAAACCTAGACCAGAATATAACACTGAGCGGTATAGACTTAGGGCGTTATCCTGTGCCAAGAATAACTTCTATAGGGGTAAATTTAGAATTCTAAGCTTTATAAAAACACATCCAACTTAATGACTTACAGTTATTAACATAAAAATATAGTTATGAAAAAACTTTTTAAACTTTTTTTGATGGGAATGCTTATACCATTGCTGTCTTTATTTTCCTGCTCAGATGAGTTTTTGAATGCACCATCTGAAAATCAATTAACGCCAAGCGATCTGCCTGAAGGCGTTACCGCTTTTGACGGAATCGCCGAGAGCTTGTACTTTAAGCCTTGGTTTGCTTTTAACGATAAATTCCTTATTGCTGTAGGAGACATGTATGCCGGAAACGCCTTTACATTTGATGGTGCTTATGCGCAGTTTAAAGATGCTCAGGTAACATCTCAAAATCCGATTCTTACAGAAGGATACGTGGCCTTGTTTTCGGTTATCGACCAGTCTAATAATTTAATGAGTCTGGTTGAAGCCAGAAAAAACGAACTTCCTGAGGCTTCTTATAAAAATGCAATTGCCATATCAAGATTCATGAGGGCCAATGCCTATTTCTATTTAGTTAGAACTTTTGGAGCTGTGCCTATCATCAATAAAGCGGGATCTGCAGCACAGCCAAAAAGAAATCTTGTTGAAGATGTTTACAAATTCATCAAGCAGGATTTAGAATACGCGGCAGAAAATTTACCGGAAAAAGGATTAAAGAAAGGTTACGTGACTAAATATGCCGCAATGGGAATTTTAGCCAAAGTGCATCTGACTTTAAATGAATATGCTGAATGTGCTGCTTTAACCCAGAAAATTATCGGAAATCAGTATACTTTAATTCAAGAATACGGAAATCTGTTCAGCAGTCCGGAAAATAATAATAGTGCAGAGAGCATGTTTGCGCTTCAATGGAAAGCTATTGCTACAGAATGGGGAACTCAAAATACCAATCAGGCGTATATAGTTCCAGGAGGCACAGGAATTACAGGCGGTGGTGACGGATGGGGAGTTTACCTTCCTTCTATTTCTCTGCAAAATGGATTTGAGCCAAAAGATATCAGAAAAAAGAGCACCATTATGACTGATGGCGATTTTTACCCTGAATTATTAAAAAGTCAAGGCGGTTTTACCTATAAAAAAATATACTCTTCTACGGCGGCTAATTTTAGAAAATATATAGTAGGATCTGCTGCAGAAAGAAACGATGTATTCTTTATGAGAACTTCTCAAAACACGATTATTTTAAGATATTCCGATATTTTATTGATGAATTCTGAGGCAATTATGGCTGGAGCACCTTCCACTACTTCAGCAGCGGCTTTAAGTTCTTTTAACGAAGTAAGAAAAAGAGCAGGATTGCCAATTAAAACAGTACTTACAAGAGATGAGCTTTTTAATGAAAGAAGAATTGAATTTGCTCTTGAAGGCCAATATTTCTTCGATTTAAAACGCCGCGGTCTGGCTGAAGCAACTGCGATTATCTCGCAGCAGGAAGTAGGTTTTTATTCTGATGATGCCAGAACAGAATTGGTTTCAAGAAAAATAACGCCTGGCAGCAATTATTTTGAACTTCCATTGCCTCAGTCTGCCATAGATACCAATCCATCATTATTAGAAGCTCCGGTTCCTTTTAACTTTAATAACTAAACTATGATCAATACAATAAAATATAGCATTCTACTACTTTTTGTGCTGGCTTCTTTTACAGCCTGCCAGAATGATGATGCAACTAGCGCAAACATAGATGCAATGGTTGCCGAACCGGGAGATTTACTAAATCAGGCCTTTCCAAACAATAAAGTAAGAGTTGAAGGAGAAGGTTTAACGGGATTAAAAAAGATTACACTCGATAATACTATTAATATTGCTTTTAATCCTAATTACAATTCAGACAAATCGTTTATTTTCACTATTCCTTTTGATGAAAAACTAGGAAGCAGATTTGGTGTGCAGCCTATTACTTTTACAACTGCAAATGGTTCTGTTACTAAAAACATTGAGATTCTACAGCCTGTACCTACAATTACCAAAACAACTCCTGCTGTTGCAACTCCAGGATTTCCGTTAGAAATCGAAGGAACTTGGTTTTATAATATTTCCTCTATTACCTTGGCAGGAAAAGAGGTAAGCTATACGGTAAAATCGTCATCTTCTATCATCATCGGTTTACCTGCAAATGCAGCTTCTGGATCAGAACTTGCCATTACTACACCAGGAGGAACAACAAAAAAGACAATTGATTTTGCAACAATTATTCTAGTATCTGATTTTGACGGAAATGGTGCTAGAAAAGATTGGACATCTTATGGAGACGTAGAAAGTTTCAACACCAGTACAGCTGGAGGTCCTACTGGAAATTACACAACATTAGTTTGGGCAGGTTCAACCGCCAATGGCTATAACGGAAGCAGTGGCGGCGGAGGAGCTAGTTTCCTAAGCGCTTCTAATACAGATGCAGCAAAAGCTTATATTGATATTGACGTAAGTGCAAATGTTGTGGGTGCCCAATTTGCAATCCAATTAAATACTATCGACGGAGTAAATTATGGCTATAATTTTAAAATTACCGATGTAAACTGGACTACAAAAACTATATCAATTGCTGATTTTAAAGACAACTATGGTTTTGGATCTAATACAGCTGCAAATTTAAATCCATCTAAAATCAACGAAATTAAAGTTGGAATTGCTCAGGGAGATACCCCTAACCCTAGCGCTATTAAATTTGATAATATAAAAATACGTTACCAATAATCTGAAATTTAATTTAAAGAGGCTGTGGTCTAAAAACAGCCTCTTTTATTAAATCGAAAAAATAATCATAAACAAGAATATTCTTTTCAAAAAGAATGTCCATAATACAAACAGTATGAAAAGTAAATTTTTATTAATGCTGGCCAGCCTCGTCTTTTTTTTAAATGCATGCTCGAAAGACGATAACGAAACTGTTGAAACTCTAGAAACGCCAGTTGCCAATGCTCCAAAAGATGTAAATGATCATGGTTTTAAAGCAAAGTGGAATTATGTTTCCTATTCTAAAAGTTATCTTTTAGATGTTTCTACCGACGAAAATTTCACCTCTATTCTGCCAAATTATAATGCAAAAACTGTAACTGACTTAAACGAAGTCGTAGTAGGTTTAACTGGAGGAACGCAATATTATTACAGAGTGAGAGCTAAAAACGAAACTCATATTTCAGATTATTCAAATGTAATTAGTGTTGTTACGACAGGCTCAAGCGGTATTCCTGAAGATCCCACTTTTTTAAAGGTAAAAGTAAATAAACTAGCCAATCCGTTTTTTGTTGGTATGGCGATAAAGGCTTCACAATTGACAAACGAAAGTCCTTATGATGTTATTCTGAAAAATGAATTCAGCAGCATTTCTGCCGAATATGAAATGAAAATGGATCAGATCTCGACTGCAAGCGGTGTTTACAACTGGACGGTAGCTGACAAAATTGTAGCCTATGGAAATGCCAATAACATTAACGTACACGGTCATGCTCTAGTTTGGCATAATGCAGTACCACAATGGCTTAAAGATTTTTCTGGCACAAATGCCGAATTTGCTGCAGAAGTAAAAAAATACATTACAGATGTAGTGACACATTATGCAGGCAAAGTTAAATCTTGGGATGTGGTTAATGAAGCTGTAGATGACAGTGGTGCCATGAGAAATACTATTTTCTTGCAGCGAATGGGACCAAATTATGTTAAAGACTGTTTTCAATGGGCAAGAAATGCCGCTGTTGCTGCTGGTGATGCTTCTTTATTATTATTCTATAATGATTACGCTACCTCAACTAATACAGCAAAACAAGACAAAGTTTTTGGTTTACTGGATGATTTAAAAACAGCTAAAGTAATTGACGGTGTTGGTTTTCAGATGCACAATACCTATTTAAGTCCAACTAAAGCACAAATAGAAGCAGATCTTAACAAAGCAGTAGCAAAAGGCTTAAAAATTCATGTTTCAGAATTGGATATACAGGTAAACCAGTTTAATGATATTTCGACTTTTACAAATGAAAGAAGATTGGCTCAAAAAGCAAAATATAAAGAGATGGTGCAACTCTATAATGCTCTTCCAGCAGCGAACAAATACGCTTTGACAATTTGGGGAATGAGAGATAATGAATCATGGATTCCGTTCAGCACTGAACTGAATCACCCAGGCAATGACTGGCCTTTATTGTACGATTCTAATTTTGCGGTTAAAAGCTCACACACCGGATTTTTAGAAGGCTTAGATTAAATTGAAACAAGTTTGAATTGGATTGGCAATCATCTGCCAGAAAAAAACACCACTTATTAAGTGGTGTTTTTTGTTAGTAACAATATGAAAAATGCAGAGTTATTATAGCGCTCTTTTATAGACCGAAACTTGATCTACCCACATGATTGCAGTTGTAAACAAATTTATTTTATCAGGATTTATAAAACTGGAGTCATTTGACCCGACATTCATATTTAAAACAATATTATGCTTTTTGAAATTATTCAAATTCAATTTTGATACGCCGCTGTTTGCGTAAGTTGCAACAATAGTGTCATCAATTTTTATTGTTATGGTTATCGCATTATCTTTCATTCTTATAAAACATTCATATAAATGCCATCCATTGTTTCCATCAATATTAAAACTTCCAGGATATTGCCTTTCTGCCAGATTTCCCAATTGATTTACCCCTACAGCTGTCCCGTAAAAAAGATTAGAGGCAAATCGGGAAGCATTTGGAGCAAAAGAATAGCCTTCCATAATATCAATTTCGCCATGTGTAGGCCATCCATTTTCCTGAACTGTCCAGAAGGCCGGCCATGCGCCATATGTTTGCGTAAATGACTTATAATTGGCCCCATCCATTGCCAGCAATTTTATCGTGGCAGACAATCTGTATTCGGTATTATTTTCAGGCGTGTACTCATAAAGCGACTTCACAAGTCCTGACTGGTATTTGGTTGCGCTGAGCTTAGTTGTTTTAATTTCTAGACATCCTTTTCCGTCTCTAGATTGCACTGAAGGCACCGAACTTTTGTAATCGCAATATTTAGAATTATAGTCGGTACGTTGCACTTTTGTCCACTTTGAAAGCGAAATATCTGTCTCAAAAGTGTCTTCAAATTGTTTTATCCAATCTGATCCTGCGGCTTTATTAGTCTTCGTGTTTGCATTTATCTCATCCTGTTTTTTCTCTGTGCCTGAATTTTCAAAACAAGAAGAAAATCCAACAGCACATGTTAGCATTAAGGCAACCTGACTTAATTTTTTCATGAAATGTTATTTAGTTATTATTTAGTTTCTATTAAGGACTAAAAGTAACTTTATATAAAAAAACAGAATGCCACATTTGAGGCAGTTAATGCCATAGATGTTGTATTTTCACTGTTGTGTGAAATACGGCTTGCAATAAGAATAATTTTACTCCAAATGATATCCGATTACAGTCTTATTTAAAGTCGGCACTATCAATAGCTTTTTTTCTGCGATATATTCAATATCTGCGGCAGCAATTTTTTCTTTTCCTAAATCAATAATGAGTTTTTTATTTCCTTTTGCATCGATATGAAACACTTGTCCCTGCCATGCTCCAGACACTAGTAATCCGTTACCACCATCACTGGCAATACCGTCTAAATTATCAATTCCATTAAACATTTCATAAGCCTTGCCAGTCGATTTATTAACCGCAAAAGCATTTCTGCTTTTCATATTCAGTATTAAAACTTCATCTTTTCTGGATAATAATCCATTTGGCATAGAAAGAAAATCAGATTCAAGCCATACTTTTATTTCTCCATCAGATATTTTATAGATTTTATTATCAAAACAATCCGATATGTAAATGTCTCCGTTGGCATCTGATGTAACATCGTTAAAAAATTTTGCAGAATCCACTTTATATACTTTTTCTATTTTAGACCTATTGGTATTTATTTGCAGAACTTTATTAATATCAGCCACAAACAGTTTATTTTTAAATAAAGCCATTCCTTGCGGATTGTCCAGTCCATCAATCCATTTTAGAACTTCTATTTGTCCATTTGTTTTAATTTTAGAAATAAATCCATTTCCGTCCTTGGCTAAGTATTCCCCATTTATATTGGAGATATACACAATCTTTTTCGAAGAATCATAAAGCGCCGATTCTGGTTTAAGAAACAAAGAATCCGATTCCCATACTTTAGTTGCACTTTGACTAAAGGCAATCACAGGAATCATCCCTATCATTAGCAAGAGACCTAATTTTTTCATGATTTAATTTTATATGATTTGATTTTATTGCCACTAATGTTTGAACGATCCGCTAGGAAATGCCCTATGCTGCAAAACTCCAGCTCTTTTCATTAATTTTTTTTTATTGTGCAAAGACATCAATATTAGCAAAAAAATTCACTGTAACACAACCGATTGTTTTATTTTTTAAAACAAATTATTGCAAAATGGTTGTAAAATCCTAACTTTAAGTTTAACAAGTTCAATACCATACAAGTATAAAGTAACATTCAATTACTCTAAAGAAATGATTGAAAAAAGGGCTAAAATGTCCATAACATCATAGCCCTTTACTTATTTTTACTTTGTGTTTCTTTGCGTCCTCTATTTGCCGATGCAGAAATTAACATTCCTTATTTTATCGTAGGCAAGCAATGTCGAGATACAAATAAGGTACAAATTTTACAAAATAAAGTCTTACAAAAACATCATTTGTTATCTGTCCGATCATTTGGTAAAATAGCTAGTTTTTCAAGAGAACATTTAACATAGTAGTTAGTACAAATATATACGAAATAATCTTACAACTTTGAATAGTCATCATAATTTAACATGATAGTATTTTATTCTAGTATTGCTATTTGGATTTTTTTTAAAATTTGGCGAAACATAATTAACATATTGTTTCACAAACAATTACATTAAAAGTTGTAAATTGCTTAAGATGCCCCCAGTAGATATGCACTAAACGTTTTATTAGAATAATAAACCAAATCTCTATGGGAACATCACATCGTTATTTTAATCCCGAATTTAAAGAAAAGGCAGTACTGTTAAGTTACACCCGAAACAATAACAGCAAAACTGAAAGAGAACTCAATATACCTCAAGGCTTATTACATAAATGGCGCAGGGAGTACGAACTATTGGGAAACTATTGTTTCCCCGGTAAAGGCAAACCTAAAGTAAAAATGGAGGGTCTTGTTATTGCTAAGCAATCCAAAAAAAAACGAACATCAAAGAACCTTTTTTTTAGCCCTGAATTTAAGGAGGAAGTGGTCCAACAAAGTTATCGGAGCACTAATATTTCAAAAATGGAAAGAGAACTCAATATTCCAGATGGACGTCTTCACAGCTGGCGCAAAATCTATGAAAAATTTGGCTCGGGATGTTTCTGCGGATATGGCCGAAGTCGAATAGACGAGCCTCGCCAACAAATAATTGAACTGGAAAAAAAAAGTCTCGATTCAGAGCTTAACTGTGAAATCTTAAAGAACTGCGTTCCCTACTTTCGTAAAGGTTCACTTGCCGTATTTGAGTTCATAAAAGAAAATGAAAGAAAATATACCATTCATAGAATGTGTCGGGTGTTGCAAATATGCGAAAGCAGTTATCGTATTTGGAAAGCCCAGCCAATTTCAAATACTAAGAAGCGTATAACTTTACTAAAAGAAAAGATAGCAGAGACATTTAAAAACTCCCATGGATTTTATGGATGCACTAAAATCGCTCAAGAACTCACCAATAATGGCACAAAAATATCTTACACCCAGGTAGGGTTATACATGAAAGAGATGCGATTGCGTCCAAAAGCAAAAAGGAAATTCAAAATCACAACTGATTCCAAACACAATAACTACACATCACCAAATCTTCTAAACCAAAAGTTTAATAGTACATCTGAGTCAATGGTCTGGTTTTCAGACATTACTTATATACAAACCGATAAAAGTTTTTTATACCTTACGATCATTATGGATTTGTACGACCGGAAAATAATTGGATGGAGCCTCAGCACTACTATGTCTGCCCTAAAAACCACAATTGCTGCCTGGGACATGGCCATTGCGAATCGCTCAGTTTCAGAAGGGTTAATATTTCACTCTGATCGTGGCGTACAGTACGCCTGCAGAGCTTTTACCAACAGACTGCAATCATACAAAGGCATCATCCGCAGTATGAGTCGCAGGGAAAACTCACTAGACAATGCCCCTGCCGAGAGTTTCTTCAATACACTTAAAAGAGAATTGATATATCAAAACAAATTATTGCCTAAGAAAGATCTTGAAATATTGATTATTGATTACATAGAAAATTGGTACAACAAAATAAGAATACATTCCGCCCTTAATTATCTGACTATCGAAGAATTCAATGCGATGCATAAACCATAAAATTTATTAATTTCCATACCGGACAAAACTTTTATTCCAATATGAAAAAGAGTCAGAGAATTTATGACCGTGATTTCAAAGAAATGGCTGTATTATTGAGTCATGAGGGAAGTACTATTGAAAAAATTGAGCAAGAACTCAATATAACAAAAACACTCCTGAACCGATGGCGCCAGGATTTTAATAAATATGGCAAAGGAAGTTTTCCAGGTTGTGGAAACCTAAGACAAAGTCCCGAGGACAACAAAATTTATCTGCTCAAAAAAAGAATTGAGAAAGCAGAGCTTCATTCTTCAATTATATCAAATGCAGTTCCTTATCTTTCTATGGGACGAATCGCCATATACCATTTCATTGAGAGATTTGAAAAAAAGTGTTCTGCAAAACAAATTTGCAAAATTCTTAGCGTAGACCAGCGTTCCTACAGCAGATGGAAAAACCGCCATTATATCCACGAAAGAAAAAAAAGAAAAATAGTATTACAGCAGATCATAACGGCTCTTTTTAATGAAAATAAAAAAAGATACGGTTATATGAGAATAGCCGCTGAACTTCAAAAAAAAGGCTACAAGATTTCAAGCTCAACCACGGCTAGGTACATGCGGGAATTAGGCCTTTGTGTTTCAATTAAAAAGCCTTAAATCTACAGATCCTTATTATAATATTATATCAGCATTAAGGATATTACGACTAATTATTAGTCCAAACCCATAATTTCCAACTCTACGCTAAAACTTTTTAAGCAAAAAACAAATGTATAATTAGTTTTAGCAAGTCACCATATACTGAAAATACAGAAGTTGTTTAAGAGAAACCGAAGGGCTCTCATTTTAAAAACTTTTTATCAAGCTGCTGACGGCTCATAGGGAAGGATCCAAAAGGAGTGACTAGAAATGCCTGTAACTATCTTGTTTTTTAAAGGAATAAGCATATTACTTTATAGCGCTTCCCGCTATAATTGAATATTTTTTTTTAAAATTTCCTCTCTTAATAATATTAAAAAAAGAGTATTATGGCAGAAAAACGACGAGTATTTTACCCTGATTTCAAAAGAAATACCATTAAGCTAAGCTATCAGAAGAACAGCACTAAAGAATCTGCCGAAGAATTGGGAATAGAAATGCATTTTATCCAGAGATGGCGTAGGGAGCATAGACAATACGGCGATGGAAGCTTTTGCGGAAAAGGCCAAATAAGGGTGCATCCTGAACAAAAGACCATATATGAACTTGAACAAAAATTAAAAAAAGCCGAACTGAGATACGAAATATTGCAAAATGCCACTCCGCATCTCTACAACGGGAATGAGGAAATCTACCAGTTCATAAAAAACAACCATAAAAAATATGACCTGATGCAGATGTGCCAGGTGCTGGATGTGGGTAAAAAAAGATACAATATATGGAAAAAGAACGGCCTCTCTGAGAAGAAGCGCCATATCATTGCTTTAAAAAAAAATATCACTAAAATATTCCTTAACTCAAACAAACGCTGCGGGAGCAGACAAATCACATCCGAATTAAATCAGCTTGGATGCAATCTGAAACAATCCAAGGTAGATTTCTACATGCGACAGCTGAAGCTGAAAAGGATTCCTAAAAGAAAATTTGTGGCAACCACGGATTCCTTCCATAACCATTACATCGCCACAAATGTCTTAAACAGAAATTTTACTGTGGACGCCCCCTCAAAAGTATGGGTTTCAGACATAACGTATATAAAAACAAAAAAACGCTTTATGTATCTTACTGTAATAATGGATCTATTTGACAGAAAAATAATAGGCTGGAATTTAAGCGTCAGCATGTCTGCGGAAAATACCATCCTACCATCTTGGGAGATGGCAATAAAAAAACGTAAAGTTTTGCGGGACATGGTATTCCACTCAGACAGAGGAGTTCAGTATGCCTGCAAAGTTTTCAGTGACATTCTTGATTCATTCGGCTGCATCCGAAGTATGAGCCGAAAATGGGATTCCAATGACAATGCGGTATGCGAGAGTTTTTTCAGCACCTTAAAAAACGAATTGGTTCATCAGAAGACCGAACTAATCAGCCAAAGGCAGATGAGGAAAGAAATATACGATTTTATAGAAATATGGTATAATAGAAAAAGGATCCATTCCTATCTCAAGTATAAGAGCATTGAACAGTTCGAAGCAGAAAACCAAACCATTTATAATTCGCATTTAGAAATATAATGAGACGAAAATACGACCCTGATTTTAAAGAAAAGCTTGTCCTCATGAGTTACGGAAACAAAAGCATCATAAAGCTGGAGAAAGAATTTGGCCTACATAGAGGCCTGCTGACCGATTGGCGCCAGAAGCATGAGAAATGGGGAAACGACAATTTCAAGGCAGAATACTTTTCGAGGCTTCGTCTCGAGAATGGGAAAATTCAAGAGCTAGAAAAAAAAATAAAGCAAATAGAGGAAAAATTCCAGATTCTAAAAGCCGCTGGCCGATACTTAAATGAAGAAGCGGCCGGACTTTTGAACTTTATCCTAAAAAACGAAAAAAAGTACAGCATTAGGCTAATGTGCAACGTATTAAATGTTAACAGATCTTTCTACCAAAAATGGAAAAGAAATCTTCCTACAAAGACACAAATGCTCAAAATGGCAAGGCAGCAGAAAATAATTGATGCTTTTTATATCGCAGAGCAGCGTTACGGCGCCCTTAGAATTGCTGCGATGCTTCAAAATGAGGGCTTTCAGATTTCGATTTCAACGGTAAAGAGATATATGAAAGAAATGGGATTGCAATGCAATATAAAAAAAAGAGCTGCTGCCAAGTGAAGTAATATAATAGTGTTGTCGTTGATATTTTTAATATTCTTGCCGTACTTCCTACTCCCAATCCTTCTTTACTTAATTGAATAATATTCTGATTTATATCTCCTTTATAAGCCAGATATGCATAATTTTCAACTCTAGTTTTCCCGCATGCTTTGCAAATATATCTTTGATTACCCGACTTTGTCTTTCCATACTTTATCATCTTTCGAATAGCACCAACACACCTGCAACTGGTCTGACTCCATTTTTTTCGATTTAAGGCAATATAAAATGAAAAAACAGCCCGAAGGCTGTTTTTTTATTTCATGTGATATTAGGTATAAATCATCTATGATCTATGGATGCCAGATGCAATAGTTAACCCCTAGCGCAACCTGATGCATTATCCTTTTTCTTTATTTGATTAAAAACTTCGTTTTATAACTCGAATCTGCATTTCGCAGCATTAAGAAATAAACTCCCGATGCTCTTAAATGTGTTTTTATTTCTTTGCTGAAAACGCCATCGATTTCCAACTCAGATTGTCTGTAAACCGCTTTACCGCCGGCATCAAAAATAATAAGATCAAAAGTTCCCTGATCGCCAGTTAGATGCAAAGTAAAGTTTCCATTATTTGGAACTGGGGAAATGAAGAAACCTTTTTTATCTGAAATCGGATTTTCCACAGATAGCGATGCATCCACTTTTACTTCCAATGCTGTTGTTTTACTGCATGATGCCTGAGTTAAATAATTCAGAGAAAGTGTCTGATTTCCTTTTTCTGTCCATTTAATGGTTACCATATTGTTATTTTGTTCTATAATTTCTCCACCGGTAACATTCCACGCATAAAGCTGCATAGACGGTGTAGCTGTATACGTTATTGTTGTATTATCATTGGTAATAAGTATGTCACCAGTAATCGCCGCTGTATTATTTAAAGCAGTTTCAACATTAACAGAGACAATTCCTTTTCCTTGCAGGCCACTTGATTTTTTACTCAGTTTTGTTAAATCAACTCCAAAAGTATGATCTCCTGCAAACTTTTCTATGTTTCCAATTTCAAATTCTTTGTCCGAAACTTTAGTTAAAGTTATGTTTTCATTAGAAACTGCAATTCCGCCCGATTTCACAATAATATCATTTTTATTCAATGACGAAGCCATAATTTCATCGGCAAACACCACTTTCAAAATATCTGTTTCAAAACAATTATTATTTGCATCGCTCAACGGAGTAACTGTACAATTAAGATCTACAATGTCAATATAAACATCTATTCTGCTTACATCGCTTGAGTTTCCAAACTCATCGAGAACTACCGCTTCAAAAGTATTTTTCCCGAAATATCCTTTTATAGGAATTAAAACTTCTTTTGCCGTTTCCTGTTTTTGTCTGCTTACCAAAGTTCTTCCAGTCGGCGTTACAGCATACAGCTCGATAGTTTGTTTGTTTCCAGTAGTGGTTAGGGCAATCGATAAATCATTGCCGGAAGTAATATTATCTAAAGCCGATGATCCTCTGTCCGGCGCAATACGCATGTTGAAAGGTGCAGAAGGTTTTCCAAACTTCACTTCCCACATTGTGCTTGAATTTCCTGTTCCAAAATTGCCAGAAAGATCTTTAAAGCCAGTTTGGTCTACTACAATTTTATAACCGCCTTCGGCCTGAGTAAATTCTCCTAAACCAGAAATTAAATAATGTAAATCGTCTTGTTTCATCACATTTAGATTTGCATTTAAATTAATGCTGCCTTTGTAAAGTGTAACCCAGTTTTTCTCAAAACTGCTTATTGGTTTAGTTAAAGTTAGGAAAATATCTGTTACGTTCTGGCTGTGTACTGCTCCCTGATATTTAGGAGTAAACGCATCAATTTCTGGAATAGTGGTATCCACTTTCCATTTTTGGGTTTGCACAATTAATCCCAAAGTGTTGTCTTCTGCTTTTATTGACGGAAGATCAACTGCCAGCTCATATTGGCCATTTTCTTTGTTGTACCCGTTTAATCCGACAATAGTATATTTTAGATTATCATCGGTAACAATAGAAACATTCTCCAGCGGTTTCCCGTTCAGAGTCAGTTTATCTATTGTAAACTGAACAGGTTTTACAGGTTTGTTAAATACAATTTCGACACTATTTACAGCCTGTGCTTCTATTTGGTCTGTTTTAAATTGAACAATCCCAAGTTCGCCGATTATCTGAATCCATGAAATGCTTTTTCCTTCATTTCCTTCGTTTCCTTCCAAATCTTTTATTCCGGCACATTGAACTGCTAACTCATAATATCCAGAAGCAAGTGATAGTGTTTTGATATTTAAAACATAAGTCGAATCGTTTACTTTTCCAATAAAACTATCGCTAAACGGAATTTTTGTTCCCTGATGGATCAAACTGACATTCTGCGCTGCAAATGTACTTGGGTTAATTGCTTTATTAAAGTTTACCTGAACAGATTCTACTGGTTTTGTGGTTGTCGCAGGCAAACTTTCAAAAGATGCTACTTTTGGAATGTTGGTATTGATGACACTGTAATACAAAGTATATCTTTCTAATCCTGATATTTTATCAAGGAAATGAAGTCTGTTTTCATACTTTGGCTCAAGTCCGTCTCTCAGCGTTACATGCGTTTGCCAAAAGTTTTCTATTGGCAGTTCCAGATTATCGCTGATTCTGACTACTCTTTCGAGTTTGTACTTATCTGCTCCTGGATCAGCTGTGTTACCGTAGTTCCATCCTGTTTTAGATGAATCCATGGTTAAAGTCGTTGTAAGCTGGCTTGGAGAAATAATATTCGAAACCGTTCCTGCTGCTGCTTTATACACTTCATCGCTTTCTCCGTTTGAATAATAAATAGCATCTGGAGTATCATTTAAATCGACTGCATCATTTACTAAGAAATCGTTGATATTATCCTGACCTGCACCGTATGCTTTTACGCTCTTAATTAATTCGTGGGCATACGATGCTTTTATCAGACTTAGGTTTTTATTGCCATAGCTGCTTAAATGCTTAATTTTAAGATCATATTCAACAAAATGGCCTAACAAAGTACTGGTAAACCACCATTGTCCAAGTGCTGTTTTTTGAGCTTCGATGTTTCCGAAATCAACATTCAGCAAACCTAATTGTTTTGGTTCGTTGTTAAAGTTGCTTCCAATAATTTCAAAATCTATTAATAAGCCTTTTTTATTTTCTATAATTTCAGGCTGAACAGATTCTACCTGAACATTTTTAGCGATTCCGTATCCTTCATTTTTAATTAATAAAGCCATTTCTGCCGGAACAATCGGCTCTATTTTATCTGTAAGCGGATCATCTCCTAAAATGTCCCTTTGCATAAAATAATGCATTACCAAATCTGGGCTTGGGTTTACTTCTAAAGTCACCGGATATAATTGCACCGTCACCCTGTCGCCTGTATTGGGATCTAAATACGATAAAGTTCCTCCAAAAGAATATGACTTGGGTACAGTTGGCGCCGCATCTTTAGTAGGAATAAAAATTACTGTTCCTGACTGGCTGCTGTTTGGCCCGACAAGTCCTGTTCCGCTAAGGAAAGCATCTTTGTTGATCTGGAACAGATGCGTCATATCATTTCCAGCTTCGTCTCTAATCAATAAATCTAAGTTTAGATCTTTAATTGTATTTGTCTCGCTACCGTTGTTTAAAGTTAAAGTACCTTCAAAAGCCTCTCTGGTCATGGTGATTTTTTGAGAGAATTTTACAGTTACGCTTGCGCAAACGGAAGATTGAGAAGCCAATCTTTCAATATATTCTTTTAAATCTTCCATGTCCTGATTATACATTTTTTCAGCAGATGCAAAACCTCTATTTTTTACAAGATCAATTAATAGCTGTCTTACTCTGTCATACTCTTCAATATCGTTTTTGTTTACAATATTCGGATATTCAGCATTTGGAGCTTTAATATTTTTATTCCATGCTTCTACCGTTTTATTCCATCTGGCACAGAATGCTTCAATTTCCTGGCCTGTAATATCAGAACCGGAAAGATTCGTTTTAATTCTGGCAATATCAGCAACAGAAAATGCTTTCTGAGTATCTAAATTTAGAGCCGTTTCTTTCATAAAATCATGAAAATTAGGGCTGTCTATAATTCTGCCATTCCCTAAATAAGCATTGAGCCTGCTGCTCAAAGCTTTTTGCGCATTATCCATGACATAGAAATCATTATACATGCTTTCAAGGAAACTGTTGCTGCTGCTGTTCGCTTTTTTGCCTGATGCCAAAGGATCATAAATACAAGCTTTTAATGTTCCAACCATACTGGCAACACAGCCTATTGGCCCTGGAATACAGCCAGCAACGGCAATGACTTGATTAATTGTTTCTCCATTCATGGTAGCCAGACCAAGAAGACATCCTGCAACAGCTCCTGCCGGCCCACCTGCACATCCTATAACCATACCAAATACCGAAGTAAGGCAAGGATTAGTGCAAATAGTTGGAAGCGATGTTACGATATTTCCAATTGCTGTTCCAATAGGAATCAATCCTCCAAAACCGCTTCCATTAAAATTAGGTATACCGGTTACTACGGGAGTGCTTGGTGTAGAACAAGTCAGCACATAATACGGTTTAAACGCCGCTAAATCTTGTTCGGTTTCACATACATAAGTTCCTTTTGTAATTAAATTGTAACTGCAGTTTTGCCCAGCCGCCGCTGCCGCTGCGCTTCTTGCGGTCGAAGCCGGTCTTGTGATTAATATCGGCACTATGATACTCGATTTTGCATTTAAGATGCCAAGCTTATCGATCATGAGTTTAAACTTATAATCTCCCTGAGCATCTACATTAAAAGTCACATTTGATAATGCGATCAAACCGTGATTTGTAACCGTTGCATAACTCATTCTGCTTTCGCCCGCTTTTAAATCTAGAACAGGATTGTCGATATCGATAACAATTACTGGTTTTGGTACGTTTGTTTCGAATTTAACTACTAAATCAGATTGGTATTCGTCTGCAATTTCTGTTGGTTTTACAACCCATTCATAACTTACTGCCTGATACGAAATAAATACCTTTTGAGTCGTTACTTTACCTGGATCTATTAACAAATTATTCTGATATGAGGCATGCTTATCTGCCGATACCGTTACCGTATAATATCCTTCCGGAATTTGAGGTGTGGCAAACAAACCATTTTCATCTGTAATTCCTTCTGCCAAAACTGCACCAGAAAACGGATGGCGCACTGTTACTTTAGCTCCCTTTACGTGAGGAGCTTTTTCTGTATTATAAGTATATTCGTCAACAACGTCAACTATTAAAGAACCTGTTGCTTCTGAAACGGTTTCTATTTTAAAAGGAATGCTTACTCCTCCTCCATTTGAAGGATTTAAAGCTAAGTTTCCGGTTAATGGGACATTTAATTGCTGCTTATCTGTTGGCACCAATTCCAAAATGACTTTTGCAGATTCGTTTGGCGCGATTTTATCAATAACAGCTGCACTTTTAAGCTTCATCCATTCCAGATTCGGAACATCCACTTTTACGTTTTCTGCGTCTATTGCTCCCGTGTTCGAAATTGTAAGTTCATAAAAACGAGAGTTTCCTTTAATCATCGTAGTATTGATGCTTACCGGATTTGCTGCCAATTTAGGTGTTTGCGCTTTAGCATGATAATACGCCAAGACAGGCAGTTTTGCTCCTTCGTTTGAAACTATGTTAAAATTGATTTCATAATATTTTTGTTCTGCCGATGCTGTTTCTGCCAATATCGTATAACTTAAAACGGCTTCTTGCCCCGATGCCAGAGTTAAGGGATCTGTTTGTATGGCGAAGCCTGCCTCTGCCGGTAATTCAATATTAATATTGGTTAATGGTGTCTTGCTGTTATTCTTTAAGACAAATTCACCTTTATACGGAGCTTTGGCTGCCACTTCCCATTTTAAATAATCAGAAGGTTTGTTTGTCCATTCAAAACCAACAATGTCAAATTCTGCCTGAACTGCGTTTTTTGTTCCAGGATATCCTGCACTTACCGTATAATGTCCGCTTTCTGCCTGTAAGGGTTCAAAATCGTAGGCAAAATTTCCTGAAGCGTTTGTTTTTACTTTAAAAGAGCGTGTAAAACTTCCAGCCGCAACAATAATTTCTACTTCTTTATTTATAGCAGGAGAATTGTTTGCCATTTTGGCCGATCCTGTAATTGCAACAACTTCTCCCGATTTGTAGACCGGTTTAGAAACCGAACTTACGGCACTATAACTCGAAAGTAATTTTATAGCCGAATAAGCCTGATTATTGGCATACGATAATTCATTTATCTTTTGATCTGAATTTACCGCTGCCACCAAATAATAATCGCCGGCCTGCTGAGGGAGTTTGATTGATTTTACAAGATCCAGCGCTTTTCCTGCTTCGATATCGCTGTCAAGCTGTGAGGCAAATACAGGAATTGCATTTTGAATTAATTTATCTTTAGATAGAAAATATTCTATTTTTGAACCTTTTGCCAATAGCGCAAAACCTTGATTGGCAATAGAAACTGTCACTTCTATAGTATCCTCACCATTTGCTTCTGCTACAGTATTTACCGAGTTAGCAACAGCATCTGGCTTGTTTTGATCTGTAACCAAAATCCAAGCAAATCCTGAACTGAAAGTATCGGCTTCAGCTTGAATTCGTACGGTCTGATCTCCTGTTTTTAGCGGATCTATAATTGTATTGATTTCTACCTCAACACTTTGCTGTCCGGCTGGAATTGAAACTTCTGTCGGAATTGAAACAATAGTTGGAGAATCTGACGATAATTTTGCTAAAATGGCTTTAGAAGTGTCCACTGTATTTCTGGAAATGGTAATTTTTGCCGCTTTTTGAACTCCTGCCTTAACTGTTGCCGGATTTGCTTTTACAATTAAAGCCGGTCCATTGCTGTCAAGAATGGTAATATCTTTGCTGGCACTGCTTCCGTCTCCTGCAGAAATAGTGCAGTTGCATGATGCAGAATAAACATCCGCTGTTACACTCACCACTTTTGTTCCATCTACGATTCCATTGTTTACAGCTCCAATATTAAATTTCTTCGAATTTACATTGGCAGGAAAATCAACAGCATCTGGTAAAATCAAAGCATTAGCGATACTTGCTTTTAAGCGAACTGATGTGCTTATTTCTGATTTATTGATCCGCTTTAATGTCGCATAAGTTGCGTAAACTCCATCGCCTTTAGAAATAGTTTGCGGTGCAATCTCCAATTCGAAAGCTGGAACATTCGAACTTTTTAAAATTACTTCTGCATTTCCTGCTTGAAAACCTTCAGCCCTAAGCGTTAATTTCCCTGTTACGGTCTGCTCAGGAACTTTATTGTTTTTTACGGTTACAGTAAACGAAGCTGTTTTACTTCCTGCCAGAAGCGTAACTTCTGCAGGAACAGTCCATCGTGAACTTTGGTCTGCCGTAATCGCAAATTTTACATCTTTTGTTTTGGCAAAACCAGTTTCTAAAGTAACCGTTACCGTTTCGCCATCCGTTGCTGTACTTTTTGAAGGACTTAGCGTAATGGTTGAAAATTCATTATCTATAATTTCGATATTATCGGAGACGGCAGGATAATCGTTTCCTGCAATTAATAATGAAACAGTTCTGTTTCCGTCATTCTCTGTATTATCGATCGGTGTGATATAAAAAACTGCCGAAGACTGGTCTTTTACAATTTTGAGTGGGGAATCAAACTGAAGCTGCGAAGCCAAAGAAGCGGTTAAATTATAGATTTTATCACTGCTTCGGTCACCGCTTTGCAGCAGTGTTGCTCTAATGACTTCGGTAGAGTTCTCATCGATGCTCTTTCTGTCAAGCGTTAAAAACAAACGTTTTTCAAGCAAAATAGAACTTGCCGCAGTAACTTTATTGTTATTCTTTAGAGATTCTGGTTCTTTTACCGCTGTATTGGCGATAATATTGATTCTCACTTTTATATTGCCGTCAAGACCTAAAATTTTAGGAAGATTAAAAGCTGCCGTTCTGTTTACAGAATTTTGTTTATCAAGATCTTGGCTATACGAAACGGCTCCTAAATTGTATTCTAAACCTGTTTGATCCGAAACAATGCTAATCTGCTCCACCCATCCGCCAGAAGCGATTCGGTCTCCAATATTGTCTACTTTCCATGATACATTAATTTTGCCGTCAGGAGCAATAGCAGATTCTGCTGTGCTAATCCCTGAAATTGTCAAATCAGGATATTGTGCTGCGGCAATTGTCAGCTTTCCGTTTACGTGGTTTGCCCCTATATCGACAGCATTTTTAGAACTTAAAACAACACTGCTTAAGTCTAAATTGTGTATCTGCCCCGAGGTATAATTCAATGGAATCTCGATCGGAATTTCTAATAAAGCACCGCTGTTTCCTTTAAAAGAAGTGCTTGTTAGCGAGAGAAGAATAAAGTGATAATTGCGCGGATTATTCTTTTCGATGTTCACATAAATAGCATGATCGCCTTTACGGCTTTCGATAATTTTACTGTCTTTTTCGCTTACAATTAATCCTGGCGGAACCGTAAGGGTAAACTCAGCTCCCACGACCTCATCGGCATTAGCCAGATCAATTGCAATTTTTGATTTTTCGCCTGGTCCTGCTGATGCATTTAATACTTTTAAACTATTCTGGGCTTGTGCAAACGCAGCCATAAATAGGAAGATAAACACCAAAAACGGTTTTATTTTCATTGTTTTCAATTCGTTAGATATCATTATGGTGAAGTTTATTGTATTAACATTTTTCCTTTAAAAAACACAGGTTTTACCCTATTCTGCACTTCGATGCTGTAGAAGTAAATTCCAGAAGCAAGATTTCTGCGCTGGAAAGTAAATTCATGCTTTCCTTGCGATGCATCGAGACCCGATTCTGTGTAAACGGTTCTTCCTGCTGCATCAAAAACTTTTAAGATGGCTTGATCTGCGTTTTCAGCAACATGATACTGAATCACCGTTTTATCAGTAAATGGATTTGGATAATTTGCAAGTACAGCGGCGGTTTCTTGATCTATATCGCCAACTCCTAAAGTTCCTGCTATTTTATAGCTCAATGATTGGGCATCGGCATTAGAAATCATGGCAGAAGCAATCGCTGTTTTAGAAGATAAGGAAGCAATGGCGTGCTTGCCTGAAAGTGACTTATTCATAGAAAAACCTATAATGCTTATTTCGCCTTCATGTTCTGCAATTGAAACCGTATAACCAATGCCAGAAAGAAGTTCTTTTACTTCAGTTTTACTTCCGCCTTTTAAACGAATGTCAAATGCTGCTGTTATAGCCGACTGATTGTCAATATAAAGCATATTATCTTCAATACTTAAAACCACATCTTCATTGCTGGCCAAAGCCATGCGTTTTGTGCTGCCAGAATTTTCGAGAGTTCCTGCTTGGATTTTATTAATTAAGGAAATAATATCCAATACGTTCAGATTCTTATCTTTATTGATATCGGCCGCACCATAATTAAAGAATTTTGGCTTCTGGCTTAAAGTATAATTTAAAGTCGACTGAATATCCAGAATATTTACAATTCCGTCTAAATTAGAATCTCCTTCCCTATAGGCAATGGTATAACTTAGAATACTGTTTCTTGCAGCTCCTGCAATTTGCCTTAATTCTAAAGTCTGGTTATTTGGAACATTCCATTCGCTCAAAATATTCGTTAATTTAATGCCGTCTTCCGGAACTGTTACCATTTGGAAATAATCCTTTAAAGTCATGTTATAGGATTGGGTTGCACTAAATATAGAATTTGTATGGTCGTAATGATTGATTTTCTGATCTTTTAAAACTGCATTTACCGTTAAAGTCAGTTCTCCTAAATTGATTTTCTGGCGATCGATTTTAAAGCTTACCGCCGGTAAAAATGCCGCATCGATCCCTGTTAATTCATTTTCCGAAAGATCAACCGTTTTTAGCTTGGTTACTTTTGATATACTTTCCGGAATGGCTCCACTTAGTTTGTTCTTGGAAAGATTCAGATTTTGCAGTTCGCTAAATTTTCCAATTTCTGCACTTATCGTTCCAGTCAAATTGTTGTCGGGAAGATTGATTGAAACCACATGTCCGTCGTTGGTTGTAACGCCTTTCCATTTCTTTTCATGAAGATTGTTAGATGATGTATCCCAAACTTCTTTCCATCCTGTTCCGCCTGCATTTTGAAAAAAAGCAACTAGAGCATCATATTCTTCTGCAATTAGTGGTGTTTCAGAACCGTCTGCAATTCCTTTAAACTGAATATAAGTTCCTTGCGACGTCCCATTTTTCTGCCAAATGGCAATTTTAGCACCTGCCGGAACACTGGCCACAGAAATATTTGGAAACGTAATGGTATTGCCTACAGCCGTCGCTTCAGAAATTTTGAAATTGTTGGCCTGCAGTTCAAACTGGTATTGTCCTGTATAATCCTGTGCTGTTTCGTTGTAGGTTGCAAGCGCTGGAAGATCAGCTATAATTTCGTCGCCTTTTAGATATAAATATTCCTCTTTTGCGATAACCTGACCTCTCAGGTTAATATACACTTTGGCCAGATCGTAGGTAAAAGGTTTTTCTAAAGCGTCGAAACCGTTGTTTGAAAGATCAATCTGTTCGATATTTTCAAAATCGTTGAAGTGCCCCGGAATTGTTCCTTTGAATCCATTTCCGGCAATTGAAAGTTTTTTCAATCCAGAAACTCCAGATAAAACAGGCAGTGTTCCCTGAAATTTGTTCGATTGCAAATTAAGCGTTTTTAGGTTTGCCAATCTTCCTAAATCAGAAGGAAGCGTTCCTTCAATTGCATTCGACTGCAGATTTAAAGTTTCCAAATAAGTCAAACCGGATAATTCTGCAGGAAGTGTTCCTGATAAATTATTCGCAGCTAAACTTAGCGAAACTACATGCCCGTCTTTTGTTCCTACCCCGTACCAGCTTACTTCGTGAAGTTTGTTTTGCGAAATATCCCATTTTTGCGTCCATTGCGCTCCATTTGTACTCGCATAGATTTTTTTCAGGATTTCGAATTCTTCGTCTGCCAATGGCTTTCCAAAAACAATCTGGGTATAATTAATTGCTGTTCCTTGTGCTGTTCCGTCGTTTTGGACAATTCTAATTTTATCCGTTAATTTAATCCCGAATAAAGCTATGTCTTTAAAAATTAATTTTCCTTCGCTGTTAGAATAATTCGATGCTTTGTTTACACCATTAATGTAAAGCGTAAAATGGTTTTTGTTATTAACAGCACCTCCGTTTGCATTAAATAAAAACGTTGATAAAACAGGCAGATTAATTGCCAGTTCGTTTGCGCCCACTTCGATAGTTGGAATTGTAATATCTTGATACGTAAAATCAACTGTTTTTAAAAGTGGCAAACGAGCCAAGGATTCATCTGCGTCTTCGATATTATTGTTACTTAAATATAACGTTTTTAAAGCCTGCAGTTTATTCCATGATGATGGTATAACTCCCTTTAACTTTGTGTATCTAAGATCTAAAGATTCTAAAGATTCCAATCCTGAAATAATATTTAGATCTGTTGCGCTTAAGTTTTTTGTATAACTACCGCCGTATAAAGAAAGATTCTTCAGGTATTTTAAATTGGCAAACGAAGCTGGAATTGTCCCAGAAACATTCGAATTGTTGTTAAGGTTTAAACCTGTAATGTGTCCGTTCTTAATGCTTACTCCGTACCAAGCGCCTTCATGCAGATTATTTTCTGCTGTCACCCATTTATTATTCCAGTTTGCCCCATTCATAGCATTATGAAAGTCAACTAAAGCCTGATATTCAGCATCTGGAATTTTTGGCTGATCTACTTTTACATTGGCAAAATAAATTCTGGAATCGTAAGAAGCAGAAGAACCCCCTTCGTAATCCTGATACAAATACAATTCGTCTCCCGTTTTTAAAGTCGAAAGATAATCGGCAGGAATTGTTATGGTTCCGTCTGAAGCCACCCTTAAATTATTTCCAACTTGGTTTCCTTTTACAAACAGTCGAAATGGCCTTTGTGCCGAGAAATCATTTGCCGTTCTGTTGTAAAGCACAATATTTGGCAGGCCGCTCACTTTTACATCGTTTCCTTCATATAAAAAATTAGGAATAGTTAGCGTTTGAGATGTTAATTCTAAATTTACCTGGCTTGGCAGCAATGCCTGAATAGTCGAAAGCTTATTGCTAGTAATGCTTAAAGTCTGTAAAGCAGTATTTTTTTCCAGATCTTTAACAAGCACTTCAATCTGATTATAAGAAAGATTTAAAGTGGCTAGCTTTAAAAGATTTCCTGTAGATGCTGGAATTGATTTTATCTGATTTGATGATACATTTACGGTTACTAAACTTTCCATGCCGCCAAAATCTTCAGGCAGCGCTGTAAGTGCATTGTTGTTTAAATGCAGTGTATTTACTTTCTTCAGCTTGTTCCATGACGCTGGAAGATCGCCTTTGATTTTGGTGTATCTTAAATCCAAATATTCAAGATTGGCAAGTTCTGATAAAACACCTAAATCTGCTGCACTTAAATCCTTATAGTAATTGCCTCCGTAAAGTGACAGAGATTTCAGGTATTTTAAATCTTTAATCGAGGCAGGAATAGCCCCCGTAACCGAACTGTTATTGTTTAAATTAATACCTGTAATATGGCCGTTTTCTATGCTTACTCCGTACCAAGCGCCTTCATGAAGATTGTTTTGGGCAACATTCCATTTATTAGTCCAGTTTGCACCATTCATAACGGTATAAAAATCAACTAAAGCCTGATATTCTTCGTCTGGAATTTTGGGCTGGTCTACTTTTACATTTACAAAATTTACAGTTGAATAATACGAAATGCTTCCTGTTGAAGAATCATACTGCTGATACAGATAAAAACTGTCTCCCGTTTTTATTGATGCCAGATAAGAAGCCGGAATCAGAATGCTTCCGTCTGCTGATGCGGCTATATTGCTGCCGACTTGACTGCCTCCCACATACACGCCAAATTGTCTTCTTGCCGAAAAATTATTCTGGTTTCTGTTGTAATGAACAATATTCGGCAGTGTTTCAATTTTTACATCGGCGCCGGTATACACAAGCCCTTCAATATTTATGGTTTGATAATGAAGCTGCAAACTAACATTAGCATTGAGCAATCCTGCAACATCAGAAATGTTATTGCTAGAAAGATTTAGCGTTCTTAAAGAAGCTATATTTTCAAGCTCTTTTACCAAAACTGGAATTTTATTATCAGATAAATTTAAAGTAACGAGATTAGTAAGATTTCCAATCGATGCCGGAATCGCTTTTATTTGGTTATTCTGAGCTTCAAGCGTTACCAAACTTTCCATTGCGCCAATATTGTCTGGCAATGCAGTTAAAGCATTATATGCTAAATAAAGTGTCTTTAGTTTTTTTAATTTACTCCACGATGCAGGAATATCACCTTTGATTTTGCTGTATCTAAAATCTAAAAATTCTAAGGACTCTAATTCTCCAATAACATTTAAATCTGTTGTGCTTAAATCTTTACCGTAGTTTCCTGCGTAAAACGAAAGATTTTTAAGGAATTTTAAGTTGGAGATTGAAGCTGGAACTGCTCCCGTAACATTCGAAATATTATTAAAACTAAGCCCAGTGATGTGTCCGTTTTCTATGCTTACGCCATACCAAGCGCCTTCATGCAGATTATTTTCGGCAATATTCCATTGATTATTCCAGCGTGCACCGCCCATTGCGTTGTAAATATCCACTAAAGCCTGATATTCTAAATCTGGGATTTTTGGCTGATCTACTTTTACATTTACAAAATTAACTTTTGAATAGTAAGAGACGCTTCCTGTTGAAGAGTCATACTGCTGATATAAATAAAACGAATCTCCTGTTTTTAGCGAAGCCAGATAAGCCGCAGGAATCACTACACTTCCGTCTGCAGCTGCTGTTACATTATTTCCAACCTGACTGCCTCCAACATAGACTCCAAATTGCCTTCTGGCAGAAAAATCATTTTGATTTCTGTTGTAATAAACAGTGTTTGGCAGATTGGAAACCGTTAAATCAGAACCTGTATAAACCAGTCCTTCAGCATTGATATTTTGATAATGGAGCTGCAAATTGACCGAGCTGCCAAGCAATGCCGCAACATTTGAAATATAGTTGCTTGCAAGATTTAATGTTTTTAATGTTAAAACATTTTCCAGCTCTTTTGCCATAACCTGAATCTGATTGTCTGATAAATTGAGCGTAACCAGATTTTGAAGATTTCCAATAGAAGCTGGGATGGTTTTTATCTGATTGTATGGCGCTTCTAGAGTAACAAGGCTTTCCATTTCTCCTAATTCTTCAGGCAATCCGGTAATTGAGTTATTGTAAAAATAAATCGTTTTTAATTTTTTTAGCTTGATCCATGAAGATGGGATGGCATTTTGTATTCGGCAGTATCTCATATCCAATGTTTCCAGAGACTGCAGTTCTGATAAAACATTTAAATCAGTTGCAGTTAGGTTTTTAGAATAGTTTCCCGCGTAAAGAGATAAATTTTTCAGATATTTTAAATTACCGAAGGAAGCCGGAATTGAACCGGAAACATTAGATGTATTATTAAGGTTTAATCCTGTGACATGGCCATTTTCTATACTTAAACCTGTCCATGCGCCTTCATTTAGATTGTTTTCGTTTATATCCCATTTATTATTCCAGCTGCTTCCTCCCATAGCATTGTAAAAATCTACTAATGCCTGATATTCTATATTAGAAACAGCGGGCTGATTTACTTTTATGTTTGTGAAATAAACCTTGCTGTAATAAGAAACGCTTCCGCTTGAAGAGTCGTACTGCTGGTACAAATATGCTTCGTCGCCATTTTTTAAAGAAGATAAATAGGCTGCAGGAATTGTCAAACTGCCATCTGCAGCCATAACGGCATTACCAATTTCACTGCCGCGAACATAAACTGCAAATTGCCTTCTGGCAGAAAAATCATTTTTAGTTCTATTATAGGTAACAATATTAGGCAGGTTATCTATTTTTAAATCTACTCCTTTGTAAATAATATTTTCAATGTCTACTGCTTGATAATGCAGGCTGAGATTTACTGTACTCGGCAATAGAGCTAAAACTGAAGCAATTTTATTGCTGCTTAAATTTAAGGTTCTCAATGCTGTTAAATTCTCCAGCTCTTTGATTAAAACTGGGATCTGGTTATCTGAAAGTTCGGCCGTTACAAGACTTTCAAGCTGGCCAAATTCTGGAGATAAACCTGTAATGGCGTTGCTGCTCAAATAAAGGGTTTTAAGCTTTTTTAACTTCGCCCATGATGCCGGAATTATGCCTTTTAACTTGGCATATCTTAAATCTAGAGATTCTAAAGCTTCCAATTCGGAAAAAACATTTAAATCGGTTGCGCTGAGATCTTTTGCATAATTGCCTCCGTATATGGAAAGCGTTCTAAGAAATTTTAAATTCCCAAAAGATGCCGGAATTGAGCCAGAAATATTGCTTGTCCCATTAAGGTTAATAGCTGTAACATGCCCGTCCTCAACTGTAACCCCGTACCATGGCACTTCATGCAGATTGTTTTCTTTTGTATTCCATTTGTTGGTCCAGTTGGCTTCTCCTGTAGCTTTGTAAAAATCTACCAATGCCTGATATTCTGAATCCGGAATGGGAATATTAGCACTGTTTTTTGCCGATAATAAAGAAAGGCTGCCAAATAAAAATAGCAATCCCATAAGTAGTTTTCTCTCCATAGATTAATGTTTAAATGCCAGTATATTAAGAAGATACTTTTTGTTAAAAAATCGGCATAAAAGTAGGAAAAACTTTTCTTTTATTTTTTTAGACTAAAGTTAAAAAACATCAAAAACCTAATAACCAGAAACTTAAATAAATAAATTACCTGAATTCAGGTAACTTGAAGGATGCAACAGTGATTTGAATAAATAAAGCCAAAAAAGATTTAATAATTGTGCTAATTCTCCTTTTTTTTGGATAAACCCTAATCCAACTTGCTTTACTTCGAATTATTAGGCATCGCCTCGATTGAAATAAAACCGTTTTTTATTTAGACTGGTTTATAGTCCTTTTCCCGCTGCTAAGACAGAGCTCCAAAGAAATCTGAAGCTTTTCTTTTTATACTGAAATTTGATTTAGATTACCGATCCGAGTCACAGACATTGCCATAGCTCTCCAATATAAACTTTTCGGCAAGCTGGGACATTTGCACAGCTTTTCATCATGAACTCTTTACTGAGCGGAAAAAGTTGGATCTCTTAAATTTTCCACACTTCTATACCCTTGTTTATTTTTTAATATAATTTCTGTAATAGCCCTGCCGTTAACTAAGAATTTGTACTTTTGACCATCAGATATTTATTTTTTTTCAAATAAAAAAACAGATAAACAGCCCCACTGAAGCAGACAGGCAGGCGCACGAGTACCGATTAAAAAAAATATTCCGAGAACAAATCAAGCATTGGCTTTAGAAATTGAAATAAAACTTAATTAGATCGCAAAATAAAATGTTATGAATGACCTATGGATTAATCATCCGATAGTATTACAAGGCAAGACAGTAGAGCTTCATCCATTAGAAGCTGAAAATTTCGAAAAGTTATTGGAAGCTGCTTCAAATCAGGAAATTTGGGAATTGACATCGGTAAATTATTCTGTCCCAGAGATATTTTACTCCAATAGCAATGCTGCTCTGCAAGGTCGGGAAAATGGGACTGTCTACCCTTTTGTAATCATTGATAAATCAACAAAAGAAATTATCGGAACAACAAGATTTCTGGATATCATGCCATCGGATAAAAAACTGGAAATTGGCGTAACGTGGATAAAAAAAGAGTATTGGGGCTCAATCGTTAATTTAGAATGCAAGCTGCTTCTGCTTTCTTATTCTTTTGATGTATTAAATGCAAATCGGGTTCAGTTTAGAGCTAAAGCTGATAACATTCGCTCGAGAAAAGCTATCGAAAAAATCGGCGGTGTTTTCGAAGGCGTTTTCCGTAAAGACAAGATTGAGCCAAATGGATATCCTAGAGATACTGCATTTTTTAGCATTATCGACTCTGAATGGGAAAATGCAAAGAAGATGATTGAATTAAAAATAGACGAAAAAGCCAATTGCTGATATCCATTTAATGAAATAGGCAGATAAGATAAAGGGACTACTCGAGATAGAACCGTAAAATTCAGTAGTGAGCGATTTTATCTCTCAAAATCATTCATAAAATCCAAAATAAATTTACACTTCTATAACAGTGAGAAATAGTTCCAGAAATTCACAAAGCAGCATTTATAAGCAATCAACAGCATCTGGCACAAATAAGATACAAAACAAAAAGCCTGCAAATTTTCTGCAGGCTTTCCAAAATAATCCTATTTATTAAATCTCTTATCCGCTTCCCGCTGCATTTCCGACATGGTTTTGATCCTGCCAGACTTTATCCATTCCAAAAGCTCAGATTTTATAAAATAGAGCTTCTTGCCCTTCTTGCTGGCCGGCATTTCCTTTCGGCATACTTTCGAATAGATGGTGGCCACCGAGAGATTCACAAGCTTTGAAGCCTCCAGGATGGTCATTAGGCCCGGATCAAAATCCTCAGAAGGCTTATTGTCCCTAATTTCTCTTACCATTCGTTCAATGCTCTCCATTCGCATCATAAGGGTTCCGAGTATATTGGGAAGATCCTCAAAAGCAAAAGGCTTCACGGCTTCATTAATTTACGCATCTCAAAATCAAAAAAATATATCCGGCTTGCCCTTGTCTTTTTAAAAGAAGGCTCATAGCGCAGGTATCCGTATTCATCTAGCTCCCGCAGGCATTTATGGTAAGTGCATGAGGAGGATATCTTGGCTATGGGCGCCAATTCCCTTCTGAAGACTTCAACAGGATTGGCAAAGCCTTTGGCAGACCTGAACTTCAGAAGAGCCGCATAAAGGGCTATATGCGCCGTGCCGATGCGCCCGTCCTTTTCAATGGCAGAAAAGAAGTCTGCCAAGGGTTTCACGCTTTCCATAATCCATCAATGATCCCTTGAACTAAATCGACTGGGATCTTCTTTTCGACTTCTTTTCCTTCTTCTCCCCCAAATCATCATCTCCCTGCCCATCAGCGTTCTTCTTCTCTCCTTTGGAGATATCCTCCTTGGAATCCTTCTGCTTCTGCTCCCTGCTTTGTCTGTCATTGATGCGGAGCATCGATTCGTCATATACCCTGATGGTCTTGAACTGCGGATTGGCCTCCACAAACCTTCTTTTTTCCTCGCCGCTCACAACAAAAGTGACCGATTGGATATTCCCTTTTTTAAGCGAGCCAAGCAGGCTCTCTTTGGACTCGGGCGTCTGAAGCTCCTTAATGGAATGCTTCTCAAGAGCCGCCTCCAGATTATAGCCGTAATTCTGATGGTAATGGCTCATCTTAAAGTTCCCGTTTGGCTCGGCATCTTTAAAGTCCAAAGAAATCCAAGAATTATATTTCTCGCCCTCCTTGGCCATAAGATCTTTATTGACCGATCTTCCTTCCAACAGATTAAAAGCCTCCTTCATTGTAAAATTATTATCCTTTCCCATATAGAAGATCTGCTCCAATGCATGGGGAGCCCCTTCCTTGGAGAGCATGGCCTTATAGGAGTTGAAGAAATACATATCGCTCCGGTCGGATTTCTTAAAGCTCAGCTCGCATTTAAAGGCGCTCTTCTCAAAATTCGCTTCATGGAGCACCGTAAATTCCTTTCCGCCCTTCTCCAGCTGCTCTTTCAATAGGGGCTGCAGCGCTTCGCCAAAACCAGCATACTTGATCTGGTCTGCCAAAAATTCTAAATTCTTCTGATTCATGATATAATATTTTAAAATTAGTGTTCTTTTTACATGCTGCCCAGTATATGCACATTTCTGATGCCCCTATTCCCTATATCCACTTCAATCTGTCTTCCGCCATTTTTTTCAATGAGCTGGATCGTGAGATGTTTTTTCTCGGGGATGGTAAACTTGGATACCGCATAGACCAGAACCACTTCCGATCTGTCCGAAACTGCTGAGAGCAGAGAGGTGCAGTATAAAGGCAATATCTCTATTTCCTGAGAGGCAGTCCGTTTTGACTTCCTCTGGTCACGGATAAAAAAGCGGAGCTGGTCTACATCATAATTGATTTTGGATCTGTTGCCCAGCACTAGCCTGAAATACAATACATCCCGATGGATAAAGATGCCAGTGACTCGAAGCTCCATTTCAAACCTGGCGCTGTTCAGTCCTGCGACACTTCTTTTTTTAGACAGGGCCAATGCGGCATACTGTTCAATTTCCTTCTGGTTATCATACTCCTTTGAAAACAGAACCGATTCATTTACGGCATGGGAATAATCAGCCTTTACATTTAAATCGGGACATGCTTCATCATAGTTCAGCATAAAAACATACAGCCTGTTATCTGCCGTTACCACGGTGAGATTGGTCTGGACAAAATGCCTTATGGCCGCTTTGGCCAGCACAATATTCTCTACCCCTTTGGCTTTCTGGATTAAAACATCCGCACTTCCTTTATCTATGCTTTTAATAGCATACGGAAAAATAATGCTTGTTGTTTTGGAATAGGCAATGTGAAGGTTTTTCAGCTGCTCGGGGTTCAATGCAGCATCCTTGCTATCCTGTCCAAAAGCTTCCGCAGCACTTAAAAGCAGACACAGTGCCACCATCCAACTCCTTTTTCTGATTCTCTTCATCTTTTTCATACTCATCTCATCCAATCAATTCAAATTCTTCTTCTTCTCGTCATGCAGCAATACCTGATATCCGGCCTTTACGACAGCCTTAACGAGTTTTACCTTTTTGCCTATCAGGCTCTTGGCCGCCCCTATTCCCATTTCCGCCGCCTGCAATCCCCAGGAGTCCGTCACGCCAGAAAGCCCGAGACTCTGAATGGAACGGTCTGCAGAAGCTTTGCCCACATCCCTGCTGATGGCTCCCGGTATATAGATCCCTTCAATCCCATCCATATCATAAACCGAAAGCTCAACGGGAAAAATGGAACTCCTAAACTTAATATTGACAATCTTCACTATCAGCCGTTCCCCTTTTAAAGAGGCCGTACCATACAAAAAAGCATTCCTTGGAATCAAGACGTCTTGAAGCAGCATGTCAGCCATAAGCCTGAGCTTTACCAGAGATCCATCGACAATGGTCTGCGTTTCATGCATCACCGCCTCAATGGAATTTCCAGATTCTTCCAAAGCCTGAACCGAATCTGCGCCATAAAATGCATTTGATTTCAATGGAGCCAAAGACAGCGCATCCTGCTGCAGCGAAGTGATATTATCCGCTTCCTTTTTGCGGCTCACTGCAAAACTTTCTCCTTTTCTGCTGTCAGCGATCTGCTTCAGTCTTTCCTGCACTCGTGAAGGATGCTGTATATCCAAAATATTTTCCAGCATCCCTCCAAGCTGCTTCAGTTCTGGATCAGGTTCCTCGGAAGTGCCCATTTGCGACATCATCTGCTCTAAGTTTTTTATCGCATCTGATTCGCTTTTTGATGATCCATAATTTTCAAACACCCTCATATCCTGACCATAATTATCAGAGACCGCAGGCTGGCTGATTACTTTTTGAAGTGCTTTAAGTTTTTGATAAACTTTCTGTTCGTTAGCATCTTGATAGGCGGATTTATTAATACCGGTAAGTCCTCTTCCACCTAAATCGCTATCTGCAAAATCATCTATTGATTCTTCAAATATTTTTTGATTGGAATAATTAGGGTCTTTTTTAATTTGTTCCTGCAATTTGATAGAATCTACTGCCGCCTGATCGTAGTAGCTCATCTTGTCAAATGATGAATCTTCTTTAAATGCAGGAAAGGGAAGACTAAAGTTAAATCCTTTTTTGACTTTACTTTTGGCCATTTCCGCTTCCATTCTTCCACCATCTAAGATGTAGAATAAAATGGTTATAAAAGGAAGTGCTATAACAGGCAGCACCAAAAGCATTTTTCTTCTTTTAGATTCTTTGAGTGATATTATTTTCTGCTCCATGACATTACTTTTTAAAATTGATTGTTTTAATTTTTGAAATAGCTGGCGGGTTTTTATTTATTTCAGAATTTTTCTTTGATAATGCTGCGTATATATTATAGAGAAAATACCCTCCCTCCAAAGCGGCAAACAAAACCAGCAGACAAATGAGGGCCTTTTTAGAAAGCCTGTCAGTCAAAGATTCCATTTTTCGCACCCACTTGTCTTGGACAGACAAGTAATGCTTACTGTAGACAAATGGCCCTTCCCGCTTTTTAACTAATGGTTTCATAGCTGTCTATTTTCTATTTTCAACAGCCAGATCTTTGTTCTCGATGGTATTCCACCTCTCGATTAAAAAACCATGCGGATTATTATCGCTTCTCGAAACATTACGCAGATTTCCTTGGGTTATAAGACTTCTTTTTATAATGCTCGTTGTACGGATAATGTTCTGTCTGGCATAACATCTAAAACGATAGGGATATTCTCGGATATCAATGCTAACGCTATCAATCAGGATGGTCTGGCTGATATTTCCTGAAATGATTCCAGAATAGAAGCCGTTCTCTTTTAGATCATCATAAATTCGCTTTGCGCTCTCGTCTGACAGATACAGCGCTTTAGTGATATTGGCTTTAATGGCTTTATCATCAGGGTCAAGGGTAAAGAAAAACTTGTGAAAGGTTTTCACATGATCCCTGGCCTCGACAGTCACATTATCCTTTCGGTCTGAGACGAATGCTTCCAGCGCCTTGCCGTTTGCCAGAATATACACTTTGTCCTGCATCACCCTTACGGTCTGGAAACTTTTATACAGTGCATAACAGCACACTGCCATACACCCAACAATTACCAGCATCGTAAATCCTCTCACATATCTGAAAGCGGCATCTATGTTCTTCATTTTCGTAAACATGGGACGTTGGTTTTTAAGTCTGTTTTGAATTTCCTTTAAGCTTATCATTCATGTAATTACCCTTCTCTTTAAAATAGTGGGCATTGCCAGCTGAGCAAGACATGCTCTGCGAGATTTGCCCCGCGGCATTTCCCATTGCATCCATTGCCATACCGGCCCCATGCGAGGTTTTGGCAATTGCTGAATTGGCAGAACTGCCAAGCATACTTGTAACTTTCTGGCCCAAAGCTCCGCCTCCAGCTGCATGGACAATATAATTGGCAACTGATGGAACAGTGAAATAGCCTATTATTCCGATTATCATAAAAATGAGGTAAGCCATATCGGTCCGGCTAAAAAAAGTGTCTCCGCTCGCCTCCACCTGCGATAAATCAAGTTTGAGCATCAGTTCCTGAATTTTCCCAATGATGCTTCCAAAAATATTGGCAACGGGAAGCCATAAATAAATGTTTATGTATCTGGCAAGCCAGACGGTGAGCGTATGCTGAAACCCGTCAAATACGGCTATGCCAAATACAAGCGGCCCTAAAATGGAAAGCACCACAAGCTGGAATGTCCTTAGCGTGTCAATGCACAAAGCCGCCGCTTCAAATAATACCCTAAGCACTTCGCTCATCCATTCCTTCACCGAGTTCCTAAAATTATAGGATGCTTTTTCCATGGCAAATTTGACATCGTTTCCGATGCCGGCAAGCATGCCCTCATCGGAAGGGTCTTCATCATGGGTATATTTATACCATCTCTCACGGTCCCCAGTACCGGAAACCCCTACATACATCCTCCATGGATCGGTTTCTCTGACTGCTTTTTCCTTTTCTTTCAAAAGAACGGCCACAGCATTATTGGAACCTGTAACCATAGCGGCCGTAGCAGTAACAGCCGGCTTCATAACCCCGTTGATAAGAGCAAGGACAGATGGAAAAATCATGATGCAGAACCCGATCGCAAAAGGTCTGAACAGGGGATAAAAATCTATAGGTTCAGCGTTTGCAATATGGCGCCAGACTCGTGAAGCGATATACCAGATTGTTCCAAAACCTGCTATTCCCTGCCCTACAGCCAAAAGATTGCTGCACAAAGGCATCATCTCATCATAAAGCCGGTCTAAAACCGAGTGCATGCTCTGCATATTATCGCCGAGTCCTTGAGCATGAATAGCAGAAGGCATAAACACTGCTGCATTTAAAAACAGAATTCTCTTTAAAGATTTATAAAAATCCATAGCATTAGTTTTTTAAGTCCTGAAGTTCTTTGGAAGCATATGCATCTTTCTTTTCCTTTGCTCTCTGCAGCGCCAGTATGCCTGATGACTTATTAAAATCCCTCAAAAACAAAAGTTTATCCTGCATCTCCATATAAATATCATCAATTGCCTGAAGCCTTTCATCATCGGACATCCTAAGTTTATCTGCAGTCATAACTGTGGCCAGCTCATCAAGATTTCTAAGGCTTTGGTTTAAAAGATTTCCGTAAATCCTTTCGAAATATGAAATTTCTTGAAGACTGAAACTTTCACTTTTTATAAATCTGGAAAGTCCTTTTTTGCTTTCTTTTACCAGCAGTATTTGATAGTTCACGATATCTCCTACCCTTTTGCAATTCTTTACCGTTGGGCTCACCTGCATAAGGGCATCTAAAAATGTTTTATGAAGGCTAAAGCTGCTTTCGGACATGTCTTTAACTGTTTTGTAACCTCCTGAAAGCAGCTCATATCCCTTTTTCATATCGCTGAGAATCTTTTTGAACTGCGAGAGTTTTTCAATGTTCAAGACCAGCTGCTGGATTTCTGCCGACTGTGCATTCATGCTGCTTGGGACAAATCCAAAAAAGACCAGAAATGCTAAAATCAATATCCTTTTCATGGCGTTAATTTTTAAGTCCGTAAATGCTTTGTGCGGATTCAGCACTTCTTTTTTCATGAGATTTTGACAATGACAATAACTTTGCTTCATTGCTAAAAGACAGACAGAAATCGTAATTGCTAACCATCGTTTTGTATAGCTCATCTATACGCTCTATCCTTTGGTCATCTTTAAGCTCCAGTTCTGAATCAGCAGTAAGAACCAGAAGCTGGCCTAAAGTTTCATCGCAGCTTTCCATTAGCCTTTCGAATGAACGCTCAATATAATCGAGCTCGCTTCCCTGAAATAAATCATCAGTCTTGAGTTTGGCATAAGTGCTTTTATGCATTTTCATTATCTTAAGCTGCAAGGAGATAATCTCCGCTGTTTTATAATAGTTTCTTACCCTCGGATTAATCTTCAATAACGATGCAAAATAATCGCCATGGAGATTAACTTCCCCTTTCTTTACATCACCAATGAAATTAAGGCCTTTCGAAACGGCTGAATATCCTTTCTTGGCATAATCCATGTAAACCTGAAGGGCAGCAATCTGCAGCAGCAGTTCCTTTCTCTGTTTTGCTTGAGCCTGACTCCCATGGCTTATTAATATTGAAGCCAGCATCAGTAGAATTAAATTTTTCATGATATTTTCTTTGAATTAGGGAATTCCGTAAAATTCTTTGACTTTATCCGCATCAGCTTCTGTTTTAGCCCTCTGGAGGCTAAGCATTACATTCTGCCGGTTAAACAGCATCAGGTCATCATAATTGGCGTCGATCTGATCTGCGGCTTTATTGATAATCTCCAGCCTTTTCAAATCACTCATCTGGGTGGCAAAAGAATCCAGAATTAAAAAAATCTGGTCGATATTCTTCACACTTTCCTCTAGTATTCCAGTGTAAACACGCTCCATATATTGGATTTCGCTGTCTTTAAAATGGGTATCCTGCCTGAAAAGATTCCACGCTCTTTCATATTCCTGAATAAGCCTTGTCTGCTTTTGGGTAATCTCTTTTATCCTCTGGTAGTAGGTAATAATTGACTTTACTTTTGCCAGCTCTTCATAGTAGCCTTTATAAAGATCTTTCTGTTTCTGAGTCCAATCCGAGATCTCATCGAGCTTTAATTTGGAGAGCACGTTTTCCGCTTTTTTCTGCGCATTCTGAAGCCATATTGTTTTGTTCTGCAGTTTCTGAATCCTCAGATCAATTGCTTTGATCACTTTTTTCGTAACCGCCTTTACAATCTCCAGTATCGGCAATGCCGCCATTTTTTCTGCAGGTCTTGCCGGAGCATTGACAAGCAGCAGGCAGACCAGACCGGAAATTAATTTCTTTTTCATTTTCCCTTTTCATTTAATTGTTTTCCTTCCCTTATATCCTGAGCCATTGCGGCTATTCCCTTTTTGATGTCTCCGCCAAATTTTTTCGCGTAGGCATTCATTTTCACTTTCTCGCTTTCTTCAGTAGTGTATGCCAGATATTCCTCCAGTGAAACTTCAGTTCTGTAAACTTTGGAAAGCATGCCTCCAAGCGAGATAAAAACCTCCTTGTATCTTTTATCGGGATCATTGGCTTTATTTACCGAAAGCACAAGCGCTTTTTCTTTCTCGGTCAGCCCCAGCAGCTCCTGAATCTGATCAAACTTGTTCTGGTATTTGCTCTGATCAAGCAGAATCTTGCAGTCGCTGTTATTGATAATGGCCTGCTTTACCACAGGAGAAGAAATAATATCCTCGACTTCCTGCGTCACCACAACTGCCTCTCCAAAGAATTTCCTCACCGTTTTAAACAAATACTTAATGTATTCCGCCATTCCTTCCCTGGCAATGGCCTTCCACGCCTCTTCAATGAGGATCATCTTGCGGAAGCCTTTGAGTTTTCGCATTTTACTGATAAAAACTTCCATAATAATGATGGTCACAACCGGAAAAAGAATCGGATGGTCTTTTATATTATCCAGTTCAAAGACAATAAGCCTTTCTTTTAACAGCTCGAGGTTCTGCGTTGCATTGAGCAGATAATCAAACTCGCCGCCTTTATAATAAGGACGCAGCACATATAGAAAGTTATTCACGTCAAAATCCTTCTCCTTTACCTTATCATCCGATAGGATCACAACAAACTCCCCTTTCAGAAACTCATAAAAGCTGTCAAAGCATGGAAAAATATCCGAATCGGCATCCAGCTTTTCATAATACAGCTGCAGGGCATTTGAAAGCGCCACATACTCGCTTCGGTTAAAGGTTTCATCGTCTTTTTTCCAAAGGGCCAAAAGCAGCGTTTTAATGCTTTCCTTTTTCTCGGTATCCAGAGAGTCCCCTTCTGAAATATAAAAAGGGTTGAAGCATATGGGATTCTTTTCATCGTAAGTGAAGTAATAGCCTCCCACCATATCGCAAAGCCCCTTGTAGCTGTGCCCGACATCCACCAGCACGATATGTGTTCCCTGCTCGTAGTAGCTTCTCACCATATGGTTGGTAAAAAAGGACTTGCCGCTGCCTGAAGGCCCGAGTATAAACTTATTGCGATTGGTGCAGATTCCCATCCTAACAGGCTCATCGCTGATATCCACGTGAACGGGTTTTCCGGTCAGCCTGTCTCCAAGCCTTATGCCGCAAGGGCTCAGCGAAGATCTGTAGCCTGTCTCCATGTTCAGAAAACAGACCGCCTGCTCTGTGAAAGTGTCAAAAGTGTCATTCATTGGAAAATCCCCTCCATTGCCTGGAATTCCAGCCCAATAGATCTGCGGAGCCCCAACCGTTTCCAGCTTGGCCGCCGAATCCATCTGGGCAAGCGCTGATGACACCTTATTTTTAATGTCCTTCAGCTCTTCTTTATCCGTGCTCCACGCCAGCACATTAAAATGGGCCTTTACGGGAAGCCTCTGCTCAGACACGGCTTCATTCAGAAAACCATTAGTGGCATCTCTGGCAATCATATTTCCCCTGCTGTAAGCCGACAGCGACTGGAGCCTTAATCTTTTGCTCTCCAGCTTTTGGATCGTTTTCTGCGCATCTTCAATAAAAATGTACTGGCTGTAAATATGATTGCACGACAAAAGCTGCCCTAAAGCTGAGGCAAACCCTACGCTAAATTTGGTTTTATCAGTCGAATAGCGGTCAAAATTGATTCTGGATCCGCATAGCCCCGGAAGATCGGCCGCGTCGCCAAGAGTAAAAAGCTGGCAGCGTTTATCTCCCACTTCGAGCCCTTCATCAAATTTGATGTCCTTATAAACAAATGAATCTTCCCGCTCTGATAGCAGACAGTATTTTTCCGCCAGCCCGATACTTCTGCTCCCGCTTTTAAGCGATTCGTTTTTCAGGCGAACGAGCTTTATAAATCCGCTGTCCTCCATAATCCTTTTAAACTGGCCGCAGACATCCACAAAATCCTCAAGCAGCTGGGGTTTTAAAGTTTCCTCGGGAACTATTGAACTCCTGAGCAGACTGGAAAACAGCGAGGTTGCATTCTTTTTTCCCTGAGGCTTCTTGGTCAGCATAATATAGCAGGAATGATCCAGATAGGGCCTCTCGCTAAAGAAGCGCTCGCTGCTTCGGGTCAGAAAACTGCTGTCCCCGCTTGAGAAATCAGCTTTATATTTCCTATCTAAAAACCAGTCCTGCTTATGGAAAACGCAGAACTTCGGCAGCACCTTTATGGCCTTTATCCACGACTGGTGGAAAGCCTCATATTCCTGGTCTGAAAGCGTAAAAATCTCGGGCAGCTCCGCCTTAAAAACTAAAGTTATGTCCCCCTGCTTTGACAATATGCAGTCATGCTCCACCGCCATAATAGGCAGGAGCTCTTCCATCCTCTTCTCCATCCCTTTCCATAAATTAACGTTCCATAGCTATAACTTTATAAAAACGCCCCTGCTGCGCACCTTCATGCATTTGGGAATGCGTTTTGCGGCTACGGCCTTAATCATGCCATGCTCTCCATATCTGGCGCTCATCCTGTATATCTTAAAGACAAGAAAACCGCCAGCAATTCCGATAATGCCCACACAAGCAAGCGAAGGCACACCCGCAATAAAAAGCACGGCAAAGAGTATCAAAAGCGCCACTATGCCAAAACCTAAATACCAGATGTACTGCGCTTTGAGGCCTTTGAATTCAATGCTTTGATTAATGCCCTTATTGATCCTGTAGACGCTGTTTGCCATCAGACCCCAAAAAAGGATTTAATGACCGTAGCCACCACCACAAGAAATACGCAGCTGCCAAACCAGGCGGCCGCAACCTTTCCCGTATCGGGATCTCCCGCATTCCACTTCTGGTACACCTTCACCGCTCCGATAAGCCCCAATATGGCCCCCACGGCATACATCAGCTCGGTGCCCGCATCAAAATAGCTGCGCACCTTCTGGTTGGCCTCATTGATGCCCGCCACCCCGTCTTGGCTGTAAAGAGCCCCTGAATAAAGCATCAGCAGGGACAGCGCTAAAGCGCCCGATATGTTCTTAAGCCTTCTCCATAAGAATTTCAATCTCCAATTCCACCTTTTCATCTCCCATCATTTAAATTAAACCGTCACTTGAATTAAAAGCAGAGAAATACCGCTGTTACAGCTGCTATCTCCTTGTCACAATTGCCATACCGCACTAGAGCGAACAGGGGAAATTTCTCTGCATAAGATTTATGGCCCCTCTTCCCATAAGCTGTCCATCTCCTGAGCGCTGAGCTGAAGCGAAGGGTATCTATCGCTATGCAGCACCATGAGAGAATTGATCTTATCCCGCAAAACGGACTGTCTCACATAGGGATATTCAGCAAGCAGAAACTGCACGTAATGCTTGAACTCGGCTTTAGATATATTTCTATCATCGCTTTCAATAAATGCATCCAACAATTTGGAATACAGCTCCTTTGCATCTTCAAGCGTACTGAAAGACTCTTTGAATTCTGCAAAGGGGCTATCGCTTTTCATGTCCTCTGCAGCGGAAGATCGGCGCCTGAAGCCGCCCCTTAAATTCGAAATGAAATTCTTCGGATAATACCGAAAAAACACATACCCGCACCACAAAAAAAGAAAAACAGCGGCCGCAACCATAAAAGCCTTCCATGAAATATCTCCAAGCATAACCATCCCATTTAAACATTAGACATCCTTTCAGAAAACCGGAACCCATTCCGATTTCATTGCAGGACAAAGGAACAGTTATGCAAGGGCCCCTGCAAGCACAACTTTTTCCGTACCCTTTTGTACCCCATAGAAAAACCGGCATGCGCCATGAGGCCCATAAATAAAAAAGCCCCTGAAAACATACGTTTTCAGGGGCCTGACAGATTAAAAACATCCGGCAATCGGTTTCACTGGAACCTTTTTATAAATTCCATCATATCGCCAATGGTCTGTATCTCTTCTTTTTGGGTATTGCCCAGCGCTTTCACCTTTTCAATATGAAGAAGGCTATTGAGCATGGCTTTCTGAAGCCCGTTTAAGGGATCGCCGCTGGTGTCCGGTTCGGGAAGCAGCTCCCTTAAATCCATCTGTGATGGAATTTCGGGCCAATCTGCCCTTTTCTGATCGGAAAAGACTTCTGTAAAGGGCAATACTTGGGGATCCCTGTCCCTATCGGTCAGCGGATCCAGCTGCCATTTCTGGCAGACCGTCTTTATGAATGATGCATGCTCAAACTGTCCGCTGACTATTGTCTGCGGCTGGATATAGGAAGACACCATTATCATCGGAACGCGCACCCCAAGACGGTCAAAGCCGAAACCGCACTCCCCCTTCATGCCTGCAGCAGGCGGCACCGTACCCGGCGGCGCCACATGGTCATAGCAGCCTCCGTGTTCGTCATGGGTGATGATCAAAAGTATCTTGTCCCTTTTAGGGCTCTTTCTGATGGCATTGTACACTTCGCCGATGAGCTCGTCTCCCAGTTTCACCGTCCCGACAGCCAACTCATGGTTCACTGCCGATGGATGCTGGTCATTGTGCTTATGCAGAAACTGGGGTTCCACAAAGGAGTATTGCGGCAGGGTGCCAAACTCGAGATCGAAGAAAAAATCGAGATGCCCGTGCGTATTGTCTTTTCCCTCACCGGTTCCATTGACTATATAGGTCAGGCTTAAAGGCGCAATAGGCGAATAGACTTTCCATGAAATATTATTATCATTCATGCGGTCAAAGATGGTCGGCAGCGACCAGACATCCCTTATCCACGAATCCATCCCATGCAGATCGCCATCAATGCCTGGAAAACCTGTTCCATCCTCACCAAGGGGATTAATCACTTTTCCCCCTGAGCTTGCCGCATGCCAGAATGCCCGATTGCAGTAGGTCTGGCTCGGCACCGAACAGTGCCAGTGGTCAAAAACCGCAAACTCTTTGGCTAAAGTGGCCATTGCAGGAATCTGGTCCGGCTCAAAGCACTGCATGATCACCTTGTACTGTTCATAGGAAGGATTATCAATGCTGTAGGCTGACCTGAGCGTATTTTCGTAATCGTTGACAAAGCCATTCATGCTTGGCGCGCCCGGAGAAGCCGGCAGATTATAGGGCCGTGCCATTTTATAGTCAGCCGCTCCTATATTGCTCTCAGGGATGACGGAATTGAAAAGCTGGGTATTGACATGGGGGTATTCCTCACCCGGATCCGGATAGGGCATCGAATAGCTCACCGCGCGCGAAGGGGAAATGCCCGTTTTCTCTGGATAGCCCTCCGCTCTGGGGGGAATGGGGTTCGCATAGTCAATATTGGGATTATGAAGCCCGTCAAAAGGCTTTTCAGGCGGCAGCTCGCCGTTTTTGTAGAGATAGCCTAACAGATTGTCAAATGAGCGGTTCTCCAGCATAAGCACCACGATATGCTCAAAAGTTTCCAGTCCGTCAGATTGGTTTGCATTTTCCATATTCCAGCCGTTTTTAATTCATTAAACATAAGTAAATTACGGCAATTAAAGCCAAGCCTGCGCAAGTAGTTCTACCTATTTTAAAAGCTGGCCCCAGAAGCGCACTTATCCTAGCTTGAAATTGCTTTAATCCTAAAAAAGAATGGCCGTTTTATCAGTCTTTAACCGCTTCAAATTTAATTCTTGCGTGAATAGGTCCAGCCATAAATCCAATCAAGCCTTTGGATCTGTCTGCCTATAAAAAAGCCGATTAAGCGGTCACGAAACCATGCTCCCACTGGATTGCTCCTGGTTTTAGAATCGCCTGTTTTTCTGGCGCTTTTTATTATTTTTTCTACTCTGGGCTGGCGTTCAGACTGAAAAATCCGAAACGCAGTGCTGTAGTCGCCATGCAATTTTAATGACTCGGCAATTGCAATTGTGTCTTCTAAAGCCAATGACGCTCCCTGCCCAATATGAGGAGAAATGCCATGCGCCGCATCTCCAATAAGGCAGACCCTGCCTTTGTGCCAATGCAGAAGCTTAGGCACATCGTAAATCGGATAGGCAATAATCTCATGGCTATTCTTTATTATTCTAGAGAACAGAGGATCATCATTTTTATGGATATCCATTAAATGTTTCTGAATTTCAGCTTTTAGCGTTTTTTCCATTTCCTGCTGCATTGGCTGCAGCTCTCTAAAGTAATTGTTGAACCACCAGACTTCCCCCTTATCAGAAACCGAATAGGCAAAAAATCCCCTTTCGCCAAAAGTCATCTGTATTGAATCCAACGGCTCTGAAAGTTCAGAAATCTTCGCATAGCCGCCAGTTGAGATAAGTTTGGTGTATTTGAGAGCAGAAACTCCAGGAAACAGCTGTTTTCTAACCTCGGAAAACATTCCGTCACAGCCTATCATAATATCGCCTACGGCTTCAGTTCCGTCAGCAAAATATGCGGTCACTTTTCTGTCTGCCTCACTATACCTTAGAAATTTTTTATTATAGTTTATTTTTATACCTGCAGCTTTTGCCGCCATCCGGACATATCGGTTCAGGTTTGCCCTTTTAATCTGAATGGTCTCTGCTCCATACTGCTGCTTCTGATAGGCCGTGCCCAGTTCTGCTATCTGTCTTCCTTTGGAATTAAAAAACTTCATCGAACCGGGAGTATAATCTTCTTTGAGCAGCTTCAAATCAACAAATTCTTTCAATACATTAAGACCATTGGGAGTGACGCCTAAAAAGGCGCCCTCTTTTATATTCTCTTCTGATCTCGATTCAAATATTTCAGGCTCAAAGCCTATTTTTTTCAGCTGTAGAGCCAGTATTGGCCCTGCTGCGCCCGCGCCTATTATAATCGCTTTTTTATCCATTGCTTTTCTATTTGATTTATAATCCGTTTTATTCCTTAAATAATTAGCGCAAAACACTGATCCAGCAATACCCTGAGTTTCCCCATTGTATCTCTTTTCCTGCAAGCCATAGCTTCAATAATCCTTCTGTGAAGCATCAGTCTGCAGAGTTTTTTCTAAATTTGCTATGGTCTGTTCCTCGCTTTGTCCCACTATGCAAAACTATCAAGCTTGCAGAAAACGGAGTTGCAAAAAAAGGAGTCAGGCTGGCAAATTAAGGAGCAATGGGATTTGAATTAAAAAATGATAAAAAGGCGCTTGAAATAGCCTTTGATGAAAATGATTTTAGCAATCACGGCTTCAAAGAAGACGTTTTTGAAATGAACCTGCCTTTTGGGCAAGTAATGGGCAGGCAATGGCTTTTTGACGGCATCAAGATTCTATATTCTGAAACTAATCTTGACAACCCTGCCGAACTGGACTGGAAAGGAGATACGGAATTGGTAGCCATGCATTTTAACCTTCAGGGAAGAACCTCCATCAAACAGGATGGAATGGACAATTCTTTTGAGCTGAATAAAAATCAGCATAATTTATTCTATGGCACCAATGCTGAAGGCAAAATGAAATTTGATGAATTGCGGATGAAGTCATTTATGATTCAATTCGAAAAGAATTCTTTTTTGAGAATGTCCAAAGACGGGAATGAATCCCTTAAAAGGTTTGCCGGCAAAATAGCTTCGGGAACCCCTTCGGCTTTTTCAAATTCCAATCTCAATATCAATCTGCCCATACAGACCTGCATCAATTCTATTTTGAATTGCGAGTACTCCAGCGGATTAAAAAGATTGTTTCTTCTATCCAAAACAATTGAGCTGCTTGTTCTGCAGGCGGAATCATTCAATGCTTTTCAAAATTCAAAATCCCAATACATAAAACATGATTACGACAAAGAGCGGATCGTATTTGCCCGCGATTATCTGGGTAAAAATATTGAGTCGCCTCCCACACTGGCTGAATTGGCCAAAATAGCAGGAATAAACGAATACAAGCTGAAGCGGGGTTTTAAAGAAATGTTTAATCAGACAGCCTTCTCCTACCTGTCTGACTTGCGTTTAGAGCTGGCAAAAAACGATCTGCTTGACGGCAGAAAACTGGCTTCTGAAATCGCATTTGAATTGGGCTACTATTCATTGCAGCACTTTAGCAATGCATTTAAGAAAAAGTTCGGCATTGCCCCAAGCCAGGTTAGACGCTCCGGATAAGGCAATACAGGTGTTTCTTTATTGTATAAAACACCTGTTCTCACTAACAAGACCCAGCCGCTAGAATCTGTGTATTTCAACGAGTTTATTCTCACAACATCCTTAATTTTAAGAAACTCTCTACAGAATAAAGCCATATAATCTGCTGTTCCTATTTAATAATCTATTCTATTTACAAAGGTTTTAATATCTTTTATTAATAAATCATTTTCCTTACTTTTTATAAGAATTAATATAACATCATTTAATTTAGATAAATAAATTTTCTTATTTTTTTCATTTATTTTAATCTCGCTTTCGGGTTTATTTCCAGTTAAAAAAATGGAATTAATTTCATTTAAAGATTTTGAGCTCACTTTATACTGATGTTTTTTTAGTGTTTTTTTTTCATCTGTACAATTTGCACAAATTATAATTTTAGGAATTGGTTTGTCAATATTCCCAGTCCACTCAATACTTACTTTTTTAGAATCAATATTATTGTCGGTCATTTTCATATTTGTATTACAATGAAAAAACATTAAAAAAATTAGAAACTTCATATTTAAAAAGAATTTAGTAGAAAATTTGATGGTTTTATTGTCATAAGCGGTGCTACAAAAGATTGGTAGTTTCTCATATCAAACCCATAACTAAATGTATGCAACTCATGGTAAGCATTATTAAATTTACCCACTAAAGAAAGTTCTCCTTGCCACCAAGAATTACGAATTCCACCTCTATTCGGACTATCATAGAACTCTACAATATAACCCCTAGAAGTGTTTGTCTGTCCCGCTAATTCTCACCTTGTGTAATAAAAAGGTAAATTATCATCATTAGGTCTTGGGGGGTCAGTATATATTTGTGAAGTACCGCACAAAGGATGGTCAGTTCTAATTGTTTGAACCCAATTATAGTCTGTATATTTTAAATTTCGGAATTTGCAATTTAAGCAGCACGGTGAGTACTAGATGGTTCTATCAATAGTCAATATCAATCTTTTTCCCACGATCATCTATAAAATACATAAATCTCTTACTATCTAAATATTTTACATCCACTTTACAAGTTTTGTCAAACAATTTACTATAAAATAATATTTCATAGTCTATAGATTCATTTGGCATTAATACTATAACTCTTTGAGCAATACCTTCAATTACACTTTCTTTATCATATAGATTGTTATTAATTATACTATTCTTTTTAAATAATTTTTGGGCATACCTTAATTTAAGAGATGTTAAAAATTTATCATACTCTTCTTTTTCTTCACATTTGAAGTTTTTTCTTACCCTTGGTTTGATAAAAGGAAGGCAAGGTATTTGTTCTTCTTTTATTGATTTCCCATTTTTAGAGACATTCATTGAAATATTATCAGAAGAGATAAATAAAGTGTCTTTAGTGTTATTCCTCAATTCAAATAGTAAAAAATTCATATATCCCATTGAATCTGACCTATACTCCAAATAAGAGATATCTATTTTATTTTCTTTTTTTTGCATCCCAACACAAATAAAAAGAAATAAACAAAACCTAAATAGATTAATTGTTTTCATATTGCTATATTTAAAAACCTGGTACATTTATATAATTATATCTTCCTGTCGGATCTTTTCTGTAATGAGACTGATTCCCCATATATCCTTTTACCATACTTCCATCTATTACGTCACTATGTTCTAATGAAAAATCTATTGAATACTGATATGCCGCATATTCAGAAAAAGAAAAATTATAATTACTGCCAAATGTCATACGGTGATATGAATGTATGAATTCGTGCCCCATAGTAACTTCCAAAAATTCACCAGGATATAATTTATGATAGTCAGAAATATAAATTCTACGATCAGAAGTAGTAATCCCTCCTGTGGGGCCTTCTGGTCCAACAATCATCATTTCCTTGCTATTATAACTATAGCCTTCAACTTCTCCTTTTTTCATCTGGCTTCCCCATTTAAGAGATGTTACACCATACTTTGCTTTATAGTCATTTCCAAATTTCTCTTTTGCAAATGCATCAATCTGTAGTATCCCATAATTGAATGCATTATTATACGCAACCTTATTTTGATTAACATAACTATTATATAGCTGTGAATTTGCTCCCGCTCCGCCAAGATTCATCCATTGCTGGCTGGTCACCCCATCTGCCCCATCTGCTAACTGGTTACCATACCATTCGGAATACGCTCGGCCATATTCGTTTTTTAATCGCTCCTCTTCGTCCTTTTGGGCTTTTTTAGCCTTCTCTTCTTTGGTAAGCCAGCCGCTAGGAAATCTGTTTTCCGAAGGCAAGGACTTATCTGTTCTCAAGAGATACAACTTCTAAATCTACCTCTTGACCATCTTTTAACTTTTCTTTTTCAACCTGAAATTGAAAAATTTCTATTTTTTATATATGTCATAGAATGCGACAGCGATATAAATTATCATTTGAAGAATTTGACAACAGATGTCTCTCCAATCTCTGTCAAAAATTATCCCAGACCAATTAAAATTTTCTTTTTAAAAATCCAAACATCATTTTCTTTTTCAAAATAATATCTATGATGAACCATACTTATTCCCATTCTTTTTTTTACTTCAATACTTGATTTGTTCCCTTGAACACTAAAATTAAAAAAAGTTACAAACAAAGCACTTGTATCATAATTATCAACTTTCACAATCTTAATTCTGTAATTTGATTTAAAATTAATCAAATCTTCTTTTCGCAAATTAAATCTTAAATAAGATACCTCGTCATTTGTATTTAATTTATCCTCTGTCACTAAAATTGAATCTAACAAACTAATTCTCATTTGTTTCAATCTGACAGGTTTATAATTTTTAAAATCCTTATGAGAAACTTGTGAAACAGGCATTTTGTTAATGTCAAAACTTTCAACAGAATCAATTAAAATATTTATATTTTGTATTACTAAATTCCTGTTTTCTATTGTTTCACTCTGTTTTTTACAACCTAACAATAATAAAATAATTACTATTGTTAATACTTTAAAATTTCCAATCATACATTTCGGCAATTTTTGTTGAACCTATAATCCCATTTACTAATCCAAAAACTCTTTTTTCAAACATCTGTCCTGCTTCATATTTGTCAACTAATGAAGGTAATCCATTCCAGTATCTGCCATAATGGACCAATTCGTGCAAAACTGTAACACCTGCCAAAAATGATCTTCCATTCAAATTTTCGTAAATTTTAAACTTTGCATAATCAAATCCACCTTTGTCTAAGCTTGACACTAAATGTTCACTGATATGAATATTTTTGTTATCTCCCGAACCAGAAAACTGTCCCCATTCAGCTGTTCCACCAACTTTCACCATACTGACAAGGTTTACTACAGATAATAAATTTAATATTTCTTTGTTAGAATAGCCACTATACAAAGACATAGACTCCAAAACAGATGGATGATCATTTACATAGGTTTTCAAGTTTGAAAGAACTCTGTAGAAACCAGGATATTTTTCTTTAATCCCGCTTATCTGTTGCATCCCATGATTGAGCCCGCTATTAATACCGTCCCAATTTTGATTGACATAGCTATTATACATTTGAGAATTTAATCCTTGACCTCCCAGACTCATCCATTGCTGATTGCTTATCCCATCTGCGCCAATACCGTACTGCCTGCCATACCATTCGGCATACGCTCTGCCATATTCGTTTTTTAATCGCTCCTCTTCGTCCTTTTGTGCTTTTTTAGCCTTCTCTTCTTCCGTAAGCCAGCCGCTAGGATCTGTATATTTCAACGGATTATTCAGCACATACCCATATCGGTTATAGTTCTGGGTATTGCCCGGATCCTGAACATAATTATCCGTCTGCAAAAAACGGTGCAGTTTAGGATCATACAATCGCCCGTTCATATGTATGAGACCGACGCTTTGCAAATGCTCATGCCCCGTATAGCCCCTATCCAATATGGTAAGACCATTTAATGTATTGCCTGCTCCATCCTGCACTTTTATGACAGCGCCCCAGGCATCAAAAAGCCTTTTTTCCACAATCGCTCCTGCGGCATCTGTAATTGCCAGAATACTTCCCTGATAGTCCCGATGTAAATATAGATAATTTTGGACAGTGCCATCACTTTTTAATACTATAGGGGCAGTGTAGCCATCGCCTCCTATATAGGTTACAAATTCTACCGCGCCTGTCGTGATATTCTGTTTTGCCTCCATACTGCCATCGGCAGAGTAGTATTTGCGATATTGGCGCTGCAGTTTATCGGCTTGTATGCCTCCATAGAACATTGCGCTTCTATTATTGCTGTCATTGTACATAAAGCTTATCTTGTCTTTTCCTGCCTCTTCTACCTGAAAAGGCGCCTTAAAGGCATTGTAAGCAATATTCTGTGTCGGATATGTCTGATAATGGCTTAGGGCTTCAGGACTTAATGTCACCGACGTATTTTGATACGCTTTATTTGTATTGGCGTAATTGTAAGTTCCCAGCTCATTTTGAGTAATCCTGCCGCGGTCATCATAAGCCTGGATTGGTTTGAATAATCTATTGGCGGTAAGACCGGTTATAACAAAGACATTGTTTGCTGTGGTGTTTGCTTTTTCAATCCTGAGAACCAGCGTTGTGTATTGCGTTACGGTATGCTCAAATGTATTTGTTCCCGATGCGAGCTCTTTTTTGAAGTAAAGTGTAGAGCCTGCGCCTACTTCCTGAATGTATATTTTAAAGATGTCAGAACCTGCTCCTCTGGAAATCATTAAATTTACACTGATTTTATCGCCAATTGCGGCTCCCGTCAGAAGCGTCTTTTTTAGGGCAGCCCCTGCAGCTGTTGCCTGCGTCACAAGTACCGGCCCAGAATATGCTGCAGTTGCACCTGCTTCTGTTTCATAACCGGAAATATTGTTATCGTTAGCGTTTTGCTGAAGAAAAACTCTTTCCGCAGTGGCGGCAGTCAATCGGTCCTGGCTGTCATACTCAAAATTTTCAATTTGATTAAAGAGGCTATTGGTGCGGCTGCTCAAATTGCCCTTTTGTGCGTCAAATACAGTTGTGAGCGCCATTATGTTTATTGGGGTGGTGCCTGTTTTGTCGCTCTTGAATTGAGAGGCAAAACCAAAAGAGTCGTAGGTGTTGGCAATAGCAATATTTCCATTAGCCATAGTTGCGCCGGTAAGCTGTCCTCTAGCATTGACCGTATTGGTCTGCCATAACACTTGCTGCGTTGCATTATCTTTCAGCTGCCAATGGGAACCATTTTTATAGGTATGCACAACGGTTTTGCTGCTTGTTTTTCCAGCTGCGCCGGCTGTGGAAGTTTCAGTGTCCACTCTGCCAAAAGCATCGTAAGTAAATTGTTTTGTAAAAGTGCCATAAGGCATGGTTTCAACAGATGAAAGCAGCCTTTTATTAGCGTCATAAGTATAGGCCGTATTTGTGGCCGCATTGTTCTCTGAAACATTTACCAGAGAACTTAGCGCCAATAATTTTGTTGTGCCGTCATAGGTGTAGGCCGTCGTAGTGCTTGTATTCGTTCCCGCTATGGCTTTCTTTATTACTTTTCCCACCGCATCGAGCGTGTAGGTTGTAGTTCCGTTTGGCGAGGTTTCCGTTAAAATTTCCCCAAAATCATTGTAGGTATAGGTATATTCACCAGCTGACGGATCTGTCAATTTAATTTTTCTGCCCCAGCCGTCCTGCTCAATTGTTGTGGCTACTCCATCATAATTTGATGATTTGAGATTGCCATTGGCAAAATAACTATAGGTAATCGTTCCTCCGGGAGTATCGGTTATGCTTACCACATTTCCTAAAGCATTTTTAGCTGTTGTTTTGATTTTAGTGCCATCATTTACCGTAGCGGTCAATCCGGAATAAATGATATTGACAGTTTTGCCGGTAAAGCTGCTATTTTGAATTGGCCTGCCATAGACATCGTACTGGGTTTCGTTCCACTGTGTCGGACCGCTGCCGGAATACGGTTCGCTTACCTTAAAGTTTCTATCATAAATATCATAGAGATAGGATATGCTGGAGATATTTCCATTGAGATCTTTTACGCTGGCTGTCAGTTTTCGTCCCAGGTCATCATAAAGCTCTTCGCTGTAGCTGCCGTCATCTCCCGTAACTGCTGTTTTTGATTTTCCGCTGATTTTGGTGTAGCTGTAAGTCTTGCTTTTCCCCAAATAATCGGTGATTTTTGTTTTTTTACCCCAAGGATCATATGCATAGCTTGTTTTGATGGCATTGTTCCAGGAACTGAGCTCGGTCTGCCTATTTTCTGATGTTAAGGTCCCTTCCATTATGTTGTATTCATATGCTGTTTTGAATCCTTCCGCATCTGTGGTTTCGGTCAAAAAGCGTCCGGAATAAGGCATCGCTGTTTTGTACTCATAATTAAGCACCCTAGGCGCCAATCCTGAAGCTGTTATTGTTTTTTTAACAATATTGCCAAATCCGTCATAGTCATTATCTTCGGTAATAAAGCTGGTATTATGCCCTTTTTTCTTTACCTGGGTCAATAAGCCGCCTGTGCTGTATGCGTATTGCTCTTCAGAAGTCATCACATCTCCAGGCACTGTTACGCTTTTGGCCTTGTTTATTGGCCTTCCCACTACATAAGGCGAACCCGAAGGGGCGGCATAAGTTATGCTGCTTATGGCAGTCTGTTGGGTTGTCCCCCCTTCTTTTATAAGAGTTGTCGATTGTGTGGGATTATTATAATTATCATAAACAACCGTAGTCTGGGTGCTGGTATTCTCTAAACCGTTATACTGCTGCGCAATGGTATTTTTAAGTATAAAAACCTTATTGCCCAATACTTGGCTTTCGTATGTTAGAACCGATTTTGCTATAAAAGCAGCCGGCGTATCGGACGAAGGGGATGCATATCCCAATGCTGTGTAATTTTCAATATTTGCCCCTCTCAAATTGATGTCGTTTTTAGCAACGGTAGAAATAATTGGATTGCTGCCATCATGCCAATTGGTGCTCATGGCCGCCCTAAAACCAAGAAAGCCTAATCCCTGCAGATTGGAAACGGCCCCATAATAGCTAAACAGTCGTTTTTTATAGATGGCCGCGCTCTGCTTTTCCAGTTTGGTCACGACATGAACTGATGAGGCTGACTGGATATCTGCATTGGGGTAATTTTCGGTATAGCCGCTGTGGCTGTATATCGCATTGCTGCCCTCATTGGAACCTGTATCCAGCGGTTTATATGAAATCAATTCTTTTACACCATTGCCTGTCGTAATTGATTTGAGCAATTGGTCTTTAGCATTGTCCTTATTGGAATTAAAATAGAAAATTTTATTATTGCCCAGAAAAGCAATTTCCAGGGCTGGATTATAAGGTTTTTCCCTTGTTGTGATTCCCTTGCCGGTAGGCAGATATATAGGCAGTGAATTGAGACTAATATCAGACACATAAGGGCTGCTGGCTGCAGTCGAGCTGCTGCTGCTGAAAATCCCATTACTGTTTTTATAGGACGTGACTGTTAAGCTGCCTGCCGTGTTGCCTGCATTTCGGTCATTCTTTGTTAAAATCAGATCTGATTTCCCGTCCTTGTCATAATCGGATGCAGTATAGCTATAGGTAACTGTTGAGCTATTCTGCAAGTAAGAAATTCCGGAATAGGTGTCTGTTGCCTTTACTAGGCCGGATCCTGTCGCAGTGTATTTATACCAGGTGGCAGATCCATATCCGGAGGGGATAATGAAATCGGCCTTTGCGTCGCCGTTATAATCCCCTATTAGAATTGTCTTGCTGCTATCTATCGAGATGTCTGCATCGCTATAATTCCATAATAAAACCAATTGATTGGCATCATTCAGAGTATAGCCGGTTACTTTTCCGTTTTCAAAAACCATGAAATCCGATTTTCCGTCACCATTCACATCGGCTGTTTCGACTTTCGAAGAGGAATTTATTGCAAATGATAATTCTCCCGAATAGACTAAAAAATTAGCCGTATTGTCTCTTTTTAAATCAACAAAATAGACTTTTTTAGAACTGCATGCATTATCAATGGCAATCGCATCGGTAAGCCCATCGCCATTAAAATCTCCTGAAAGAATACTTTTAGGAATAATTTTATTATCGTAACAGCCACTCCCGGATGGCTGAATTGGAAAATTTACAATTCTGCTATATTGTTCAATTGCAGCAGTATTTACAGGATCGGCTGAATAAACAGTGAAAGTATAATTGGCATCTGTTTTTTTAGCGACAGTCCATCCCTGTTTAGGCATCAGCTTATTATTCAAACCTAGCCAGATAGTAGGAAAAACAGATTCAAATGCGCCTACATTATGTTCGTAGCCTATGTTTGTGGAATTACCGGAACTAATATTCGAAAACAGCCAATATTTTGCTCTGCTGCCCGTTCCTGCAGTGGGATAAAGTATAAACTCCATTTTTTCATCCCCATTAAAATCCCCAGAAATAGTCCCTGTGTTTAATGTCGTAATACTTCCAAGATTTAAGTTTGCTGTAATATTAGTATAAGATATCGAATCGGACGTGTCTTCATAAGTAAAAACTGTCGGATTATAGCTGACATCCCCCTTTGTTTCGGTCACGCTTATCAATCGTTCATAGCCTGAAGCATTGGCATTATATGCCAATTGATAACTTCTAAAAGTTGCCCCCAGACTGGTTACCTGAATTTTGTCAAGTATTTGTCCGTTAGTAAAACTTTGTCCTCCTATATAGTACTGCTCCGGCCTTATGCGCGTTTTATAAATAAACTTTGTGAAACTTAAAGAAGGATCTGCATTTTGGGAACCATAGCCGATAGTAGAGATATTGAGAACATTATTGGTTAATATATAAGTGTAGTTTATTCTGAGTCCCTGGGGGTTTTCCCAATATGTTATGCCGTATTCCATTATGCTTCTCGAATCTGTTGAATTGCCATAATAGGCTTTAGAGCCGTCAGGATATTCCGCTAAAAAGTATGCAGGCCCATATGCAGCCCCGCTGGGATGCACACCGTAAGAGGTTATTTTCACATTCGAAAAGCTTTCGGTTTCATATTGGGTTCCATTGGCTCCATAAGCACCGGAAGTGCCGTTTTTAACCATTAACCGTTGTCCGTCTAAAGCGAAACGATCTAAATTATCAAAATCAACCGGATCTATTGTGCCGTCATGGTATTTTGTTGAGGCTATTCGGGTAATTTTAGAAACTCCCGTAATGTTCCAGCCATATCCTGCCACGCCATTTCCTGACTGGCTGTTGTAAGCTAAACTTGTTTGGGGCATAATGCCGTTAATTCCGGGAACAGCTATAACAGGAATGCTGTAAGTCGCTGCTCCTGAAAGGGAAACGGATAATTGCCCGTCGGTAATGCCTACTTCTGCTGAATTTCCTGTCGGGGTTTGTCCTAAAATCAAATGGGTGGCAAAAAGCAGAATGAAAATGTATTGTTTTTTCATAGAATATTTTTAAAGTTTTTGGATTTGAGTATTCCTCAACAGCATTTTTTATTTTAAAATTTTTATTGTTTTTTGTTCTCCATCATTATAAACCAACACCACTAGATAAGTTCCTGCAGGATAATATGAAAAAGGGATATTTAGAGTATCTGCTTTACTGAGATCATTGTACATTTTTAAAACTTGTCCATTCATGGCATACAAATAGACAGAAGTGACCATTTTGTCTGCAACGAGTTCCCATTTAAGGTAAAGCTCTTGTTTTACAGGGTTGGGATAATATGAAATGAGATCTTCTGGGAAGAATTTTTGTAAATCTTCATCTTCTAATGCAGTAATCTCCTTCGTTTTCTCATCAGCCATTTTTGAGGTGGCGCAATTAATGCACAGCAATCGCTGAATCTGATTGCCTGCATTATCATAAGAAAAAGTGATTCTGTCCTGCGCCTGCGAGACACTGCAGCAGAAAAACAGCAGAAAAATAAAAGTTTTGTTCATCGGGTTAATTTTTAGGATAAATACTTTTGCAAAAAGCAGGCAACAGTTTAAAATCCAATCCAAAAATGCTTTTAAGATGAGCAAGGGACATCTATGCTGGATTGCGAAAAACTGCTTCAATAAGCTTGCTGCAGATTATCACGAATGTCATAAAAAAAAAGCGCCTGCATAGTCTCGTTTTGTATCAGAGAAAAGGGTCTTTTGTATTATTTTTTTTATATTATCCAATAAAAAACAATGTCTCTAACTTAGGATTTATAAAGGCAAAATGCTTGAGCTGTCTCTAATTTAGCCAGCAAACTTGAGGACATTTATTAAAATGCAGGATTGGATTTTGAGGCAGATAAATTTGGAACTGATGGCTTTTCTGCCGAAAAATCATTCAATCCCAAGCCAATTTTTCTTTGTCCTGTCCCTCTCACAAAGCCAAATGGCGCCAATTGAAGACAATTTGCGCCATTTTTTTATTATATATAATTGTTGCTCGACTGAAGCAAAAAGTCCATTTATTCCCTTCCGTTCTGTACGGGCAAAAAACACAATAGAAGTTCGAATGCCATAGATTAATAAAAACCATAAAATTACCCACCTAGCCCCTAATAGCCGCAGAAATCCTTCTGCGTCGAGGCTGGGCGCAGAAGATTGGAGCGAATAGTGGGAAGAGCTCCAAAAAAAATTTAAACTTTAAAATTATACGATCCCAACCTGCAATAATATTCTATTTTTACAGTTTAAACCCCACAAGCACACACACCACAGAACAGCAGCAATGCCTAAGCAGATGCAGCTCCCCGGAAGATCAGGAAAAATGAAAAAGTTTGAAATAAAAAAAACAGCCCCAGACAGCTGGATGGTTTCCCATAACGAAATGCCTAAGTTCACCTGCCTCTTTGAAGACAGGAAATTCCATTACAGCAGAACCATAACAGGGCTTTCAGATCCGATGGGCAACCTTGAAGAAATACAGCTGCTCCAGAAAATGGAAAAATGGCTCTCGCGCTACCATATAGACAAAATAAACGGCTGAAAATTTTGCGCCAACCAATTTCGGCCCGGCACATTTGCCTGATCCGTGCCCAAAATAGTGCGCCGGAACTTGCTTTACCAGTCCGCTAGCGCTCACGTGCAGCGTATAGCGGGAAGAGCTCATAAAAAAGCATTGCATATGCCTAAAAAATCTGAGCCATCGCTTCTCTGGATTTCCCTCCTTCCGATGATTTAACAGGCACACCCCGATATGAATTTGCTAGTGAAGATTTTATGGAGCCAATCTGCTATAGTGCTGCAGTTTCATTCTGCCAATCAGGCCATTGAGATAATCCAGAAGCACCAGTCCATCTTTTTCAGTAATCCTGCCGGCCAAATAGCTGTTCAATTCATCATTTTCATCGGCATACAGCTTGATTTTTTCCTGATTATTGCCAATGATGCTGAATTCCAGATCCGCAATCCTATCAGCGAGTTTGATTATGATTGCATTCTGGTTCAGGACTATTTTTTCATACATTGCCTGTTTCCTTTCTTTCCTGTTTTCCCCCTTGCCATCAGTCAGGGACCATACTATTTCAAAAATATGTATCCCAAACCTGTCAATTATTTCATCCCTGTCCGTATCTGTATCTTCCAGCACATCATGCAGCCAAGCGCTGCTCCATAAATCGATATTCATTTCAGTGTCAGGCAAAATGCCATTGCGCAGCAATACGCTAACTGCATTTATAAGGTGCGTCTCATAGGGGTATTTTCCATATTTCTGGTTTCCATGCTTTTCAGCCGCAAAACTTCTGGCCTCATCCACTTTTTTTCCTAATGCCCTTATGGCTGTCTTATAATCCATGGCGTCGCCTTCATCGAGCCAGCCCGAAGCATACCTGCTCATAAAAGATTTTAAGGAGCTCAAATCGCCATTCCACCGTCCGTTTTGGAAAGATTCCAAAGTGCCTGCAGAATCTCCAATTCTGCCTTCTTTAATTCTATAGAGCGTTTCGATGCCGTTATGGCTGCTGATATAATATTTATATTCCATTTTGGTAAGATTTAATAGAGCTTATATTTTAGATTAGATTAGATTAGATTAGATTAGATTAGATTAGATTAGATTAGATTAGATTAGATTGGATTGGATTTGATCTGCTATTGTTTTCTTTTTAATTTGCGCGCAAGCAGAATTACATTTAGCCTAATATTGTCATAAATTAAGCCAGCAAACAATATAAGCCCTCCAAGAAATAATGCCTGCAGTCCTATTTTTGAATAAAAAACGCCTCCAGTAATGCCTCCAATGAAAAAAAAACTGATAATAATTATCCGCAGCTTAATTGAAGAGGAAAGTTCAGCTTTCCTCTTTTGCTCCCTATAAAAGAAAAGCTGGGACAGCTCAATGCCCAAATCGGTAAACAGGCCTGTTAAATGTGTGGTCCGCACTACGGAATTTGAGATTCTTGTAACAAAAGAATTCTGCATTCCCATTGCAAAAAGCAGAATAAAGGCAATTAAATTTGGAAAACCGTCCTTTAAGCCATCTCCAAAGAAGGCAATAAAAAATAAAATTGCAATCTCAATGCATGCAGGAACCAGATGCACGATATTTTCTCTTTTGCGCACTACCAGCTCCATTAGAAGGCTCGATGTGAAAGAGCCCATAAAAAAGAAAAATATATAGCCAAAGCACATCAATGCCGCTAAGAGATCAAGCTTGAAGATTTCATCTACGAAAAATGCAAAATGGCCCGTCACATTGGTGGTAAGGGTCTGGACTGAAAAAAAACCTGCCACATTTACCATCCCGGCAACAGACGAGAGAAGGGCGGCAATTTTTAGATTGTGCCTCAAACTTCTTTTTTTTCCTTGGTGTTTAAACATTTCCAGCAGTGCTTTTATAAGTTGGCGAAGCATTACTTTTAAAAATGCCTTTCATTTATAAATAGGACAGTTTCTCTCTTTGCCCCGCCTTAACATATCGCTGCAAAGAGGGGGCTGCTTTCCTCTCTTCAAGCAAAATTTTGTCCCAGCCTAGCCAAATCGGTTAATCTTCATAGCATTGCCATCAATAAAAATTGGCTATGCGGATCAATTGCTGGAAATTAACCAGCTGGATCTTGCGCCCCTCCATCCATATAAGATTTTCATTCTTAAAATCATGGAGCACCCTTGCCAGGGTCTCATTTACAGTGCCTACCATTTTGGCCAGATCCCCCCTGGAAAGGGTAATGAAAACATTTTTCTGGCCATCATCTGTTTTATATTTATCATGCAGAATCAATAGGCTAAGCGCTACGCGCTCCCTTACGGTCCGCTGCGATAAAACAGCCATTAGATTTGCCACTACGCTAAACTCATGGCTGAGGCATTTTAAAAGCAGGCGCGAAAACACTGCAGAATTATTGAGAACATTAAAAAAATCCTCTTTGGATATAAATGAAATGACTGAATTTTCAATGGCCACAGCGTTATCTCCATATGCCTTCTCGCTTAGTATGGCCGTATAGCCGAAAAACTCTCCCGAACTGTAGATGTAAATAATCTGCTCCCTTCCATCATTATCGACCTTGTGCTTTTTGATCTTGCCTGACTGGATATAAAAAATGCCTGTAGGCAGCGTGCCTTCGGTAAATACTGTCTGGCTTTTAGCATACTTTCTGCTTTGCATCACCTTTTCAAGCAGGTTCCTATCGCTTTGGGGCAGCTCATTTAAAATATACTGGTTATTGAAGATGAATTTTGAAATCATAGCTGTCTCAAAGCTACAATATTTTTCCCTACCCCATATAAAACTTGATTTAAATCAAGTTTAGATGCCATTTCAATCCGCTAGATCCATTTCAAACCCCTTTGCTTTCACAGTATTGCCCTGAAATGATAAGCTGGCATATGCCGCCGTGCCGCGGAGCCTTGCAGACTTGTCCGCCGCAAATTTTAAAAGCTTTACAGAATCTGCCAATGAAGAAATCTCCAGCGGCGCACCTATTTTCCAATCAAAGAGCCATAAGGGCATTTAAAGAAATCCTATCTAATCTGGATGCTGGCCGATAAAAAAACAGAAGAAACAGCCAGTGCAAACGCTATAGCTATAAAACTTGGCAACCGGCAATGCAAAACAGGTGCGCTATCATAGCGCATAAGGCGAAAGGCTGCCGCCACTGCCAATGCCATATCAGATAATCTAAAAAAAGGGAAGAGCATCAGTTAAACGCTCTTCCTTTTCCTGCCGGGAGTTTTTTTAATTATTCTTTTTTTATTGCCGCTTTCGGATCATAGCAGACAAACATATTGATATAAATATTTCGGGATAATCGCAGCAATATCGGAAACAAAACAACCAGCACTGCGGTAATTGCAAGAAACGATGTTTTTATTCCGGAATCAAAAATAAGATATGAGATGGCAAAAACAGCAATTCCAACACCGACATTCAACCCATAACTTACATACATTGCGCCAAAAAAGAAAGAAGGCTCTATCTGATATCTGAGCCCGCAATGGCCGCACTTCTCATGCATTTTTAAAACAGAACCCAAATGCAGCAGGTTTTTATCCGCGTACATATTCCCATTCTGGCATTTAGGGCAGCTTCCCGTTAAAATGCTATTTAATCTGCTTCCTTTCTTCATTTCGAAATATCCATTTAAAGCTCCGAATCCATGAGCCATGGTTTAATTTTATTGATGCCTTAGGGGCTATCTCTTTACAAATTTGGTTAAAATCACTATTGCCTGCCCCTCTATTTTCCCTTCGATCTGCTCATGGTTATCATGGACCAGACGGATGTTTCGAACTGCCGTGCCGACTTTCGCATTTAAAGAAGAGCCTTTTACATCCAAATCTTTGATAAGGGTCACCGTATCGCCATTTTGCAGGATATTGCCATTGCTGTCTTTGTGCAAATTAATGGCCCCGTCACCGGTATGGTCTCCGGTCGCTTTTGCCCATTGCAGATTTTCATCATCCAAATACATCATATCCAGCGCATCGGATGCCCAGCTTTCATTGCGAAACCGGTTAAGCATGCGCCATGATACCACCTGTACTGCCGGCACTTCGCTCCACATTGATATCGGCAGAAAATTTTTCCAGAAAGCATCATCCAATTCCTCTTTTTTTTCAATTTGGCGAAGGCACTTCTCATTGATTAAAATCCAACCGTCCGCCCCCTTATTTTGGGCCGGCGGAACTTCATAAGCCACTAGATTTTTATTGATGTCGCTCAATTCGCAGACATTTCCGCTTCTCTTTTTTAATAATTCCTCTAATTTCATTTTATTGTATTTGGAAATAAAACTTAAAGGCTTCTCAGAACATATTCTAAATCCATATATTCTTCACCCTCTCTATTTTAATTGATTTTATTTGGCAGCGCTTATAGATTTCATGCTCCAATTTAAGCCGTTTTTCTCCAGAAGCTTAATACCCCGCCGTACGAAACGGATTCAAGGCTGAAACTCTTTGGAACCTCTCTGCAATTGCTCCAGTAGGTTACCAGTTTTGTGCCAATGGGAGTTTTCTCCAGCTGGTCTTTAAGATAAGCCGTATATAGATTATACAGTTCCTCGCTTGGATCAATTGATTTGTCAATACGGGCCGTCAGATCTATATTTTCCTGAAATGAATTGAAAAAATAGAAAGCGTCATAATCCAAAAAAGATATCTCCATAATATTCGAGTGTATGAATTCAGCATTTTCAATCTTATATTTTTCGGCAATTTTCCGCGATAATTTTATAAGCGATTCCCTTTGCTCGATCCCATAAAAAATCCCATTGGTTAAAGCCGCCCCCACAAGGCAGAATTTTCCAGCCCCCGAGCCTATATCCAATACCCTTTTACCGGGCTTGTCCACCAAAAAACCAGCCGCTTTTCCGGCTATTTTTACAGGTGTCCAATGGCGGGCCGCCAGCTTTTTTATCCTAACAGGGTACACTTGGTTAAACTCGCTATCATCAATGGATCTATTTTGCTTGAGCTGTTCAAAAATCATTTTATAAATACTTTTGCATCTGCTGCAGTTGGCTTAATTTCCCCTGCTAAATGGAATAATTTGACAAGTGGCAAAAATATAGAGAGTCAAAATATATTTAACTGATTAATATCTTTATAAAATTTGATTTAAATCAAAAAAAAGGAACAGAAAATGCAGCAAGCCCCCAGAAATTCAAATAGCTTGCCGAAACTGAGAAAAAACCTTCTGGGGAAAATCGCGCTGCGCTTAAAATAGCCAGGCCATGTTAAAAAATCAATATCATATTTTGTCCCAATAAAAAACCAGAGATTTAGCGGCTAATCTCTGGCCCTAAAATTCCATAACAAATAAATCCTGCTAAAATCCTGATAATAGCCGCCGCTCAATTCTAGGAGTCTCCAAAGACCAAAATACAATTAAATGCGATGCTAAAAATTTGATTAAAATCAAATAAACATTTCCCAAAACAAACATATATCTAAGATTTTCAGCATCTTACAAAAAGACCCCATTCTTCAGCTGCGAAGCAAAACGTCCTCCAGCCGATAGCTGCAGCCATTAACGGAACCTTTAGGCTCTGCAAAATAGCGTCGCCGAAGGTTTCCCTGATGATCCTTGTGCTGCGGCAACAGGACATTCTTTATCCCGAGGATCACACTCCGCTGAATTATGCTTTCAATAAACCGGATAAAACTGCATTTTTTTCTATGCGGGCAAAAATTGCAAAGCCATGGCACAGATCATAATCTGCACCATGGCTCATAAGGGCCTAAAGCCAAAATCCCCCGTCACCTCCTATTTTTATTTTGTTTCCAATGCTTGGATGGCAGTTTAAATATAAGAGGGCCTCTACTGCATGCTCAAATAAAGATAGCCCGCATAGCTCTGCTGCCTGCTGTCAGAATCGACATATCTGATTATGTAGTAATAGGTTCCCGTCGGCAGCCCTGCGCTCTGCTTTACAACCGCTCTTCCGTTGGAATAGCCGTTAAATGCATTGGTCTGATTATCATAGCCGTCGGTATGGAAAACGATAACCCCCCATCGGTTGTAAATCTCAACGGTATTCTGCGGATAGCATTCGATTCCGTCAATCTTAAAAATATCATTGCGGCTGTCTCCATTTGGAGATAGCGCATTGTGCGCGATTATCTGGCATCCTTGGATATCAAGCACTGTTGGACCATTGTCTGTTTTTGAAGAATTATCAGAAAGGTCTGAAACATCTTTTCCAGTTGGATCTGCAGGAGTTGGCGGCCCTACAGCTTCAACAAGGGCTTGATTTACCACTTGGCCTTTGGCTATATCATTTGCGGTAATGGCATAGTTTGCCCTGTACAGCCATATTTCATTTACATCTAGTTTTCCGTCTCCATTAAGATCTCCCGTGCCATTGGCATTATTTGCAGGATCAAGCGCTGGACCTGATAATCCGGGCATCGGATCGCTTACCCGCACATTGCCCAATGCTGCATTTCCAATGTTTGTAACCGTAAAGAGATAGCTTACCACATCTCCAGCTTTTGCATTGCTAAGGTCTCCGCTAAAAGATTCCACCTGTTTTACAAGTGCGATTTTTGGATTATTAGGCAATGGCACTACAGTGCAGTCCGGACAGGCGGGATCATAATATGGATCACTCGGATCAGTCGGGTCTGTGGGATCCGTTGAAGTGTCATTGACAATAGTTCCAGAAGGGTCGTCTGCCGTAGGAGGCGTATTTCCCTGTCCGATTGCGCTATTATAAACTGCGCCATTTGCAATATCTGCCGGCGTGATGATATAGTTTATCTGCGCGCTTCCAGTCTGGCCAGGCTCGAGTGTGCTTGGCGCCACCGCAAGATCTGTAACGCCAATGTAAGAATCTTTTATTTTTACGTTTTCCAATCTGATGTTTCCGGCATTCTTTACGCTAAATGCATATGTGATCGTTTCGCCTGCTTCCGGAAAACCATTTCCGTTTGTGTCATTTGCCGCCGAAAATGTGCCATCTTTAAGAACCTGAATTGCAGGCATTGGCACAATTGGCGTTACATTTTCGCTATCCTGATCGTTCTCTGAAGGGTCATTATTGTTTGGAGTCGAATTTGGATCGAAATTATCTGAAGCAGTGATCTGAGCCACATTTTTATATTCATCCGCCGCTCCTGCAGAAGCATTGACTCTCACGGTATATTTAAGCGGAACTGATGTTCCGGCTGCTATCTCCAATGCAGGCCAGGCAATGGTATTGCCCGTCAGCACGCCTCCGCTGTCTGCGCTTACAAAAGTGTATCCGGAAGGAAGCGCATCATTGGCGCTTACCCCTGTTGCATTATCAGGTCCAAAGTTGGTTACCGTAATTGTAAAATCAATCCGGTCTCCAACAAAAGGAGAAAGGCTGCCGGCTGTTTTAGAAAGTGCAATATCAGAACACAAAATAACATTAATATCTGCTTTAAGCGCATTTCCAATAGGGTTTTCGCAAACCGCATTACTCTGAACGGTAACGTAATAAGAGGTGCTTGCAGTGAGAGCTGGCGTCACAAATACAGCTCCCGTATAAAGCAATACTGATAAATTGGCATCCTGATACCATTTGTATATCGGATTGCTAATGGCGCTGGATGCGGTAATGGTGGAAGTGCCTCCCGTACAGACAGCTGCATTCGAAATAGCAACCGCAATATCTGAAGCTGCTGCCAGCGGATTTACCGTTACCGTAACAGGTTTTCTAGTGCCCGGAAGATTCTCGCATACCCCGTCTCCGCTCACGCTCACATAATACGTGGTCGTAGCCGTTGGCGAAACAGCATATGAAGCTCCCGTGCTTAATGCCGTTGCGGCGGTCTGGTCGGCATACCATCTAAACACTGGCGCTGTAACCGTTGCAGAGGAAGCTGTCAGCGAGGCTGAAGAGCCTGAGCAGATTACAGCGTCAGCCGCAGCAATATCTGAAGCCAATCCTAAAGTGTTTACCGTTACGGTCACAGGCTTTCTAGTGCCCGGAAGATTCTCGCAGACCCCGTCTCCGCTCACGCCCACGTAATACGTGGTCGTAGCCGTTGGCGAAACAGTATATGAAGCTCCCGTGCTTAATGCTGTCGCAGAGGTCTGATCGGCATACCAGGTGAATACCGGCGTTGTAACCGTCGCAGATGAAGCAGTAAGCAAAGCTGAAGAACCTGAGCAGATTACAGTGTCAGCAGCAGCAATATCTGAAGCCAAACCTAAAGCATTAACCGTCACGGTCACCTGCTGTCTTGTGCCCGGAAGATTCTCGCAGACCCCGTCTCCGCTCACGCTCACATAATACGTGGTAGTAACAGTTGGCGAAACAGCATATGAAGCTCCCGTGCTCAATGCTGTAGCAGAGGTCTGATCGGCATACCAGGTGAATACCGGCGTTGTAACCGTTGCAGAAGAAGCCGTAAGCGAAGCTGAAGAGCCTGAGCAGATTGTCGTGTCAGCTGTAGCAATATCTGAAGCCAATCCTAAAGCATTAACCGTCACGGTCACCTGCTGTCTTGTGCCCGGAAGATTCTCGCAGACCCCGTCTCCGCTCACGCTCACGTAATACGTGGTGGTAGCCGTTGGCGAAACGGTATATGAAGCTCCCGTGCTCAATGCTGCCGTAGCGCTCTGGTCGGCATACCAGGTGAATACTGGCGCTGTAACTGTTGCAGAAGAAGCCGTAAGCGAAGCTGAAGAGCCTAAGCAGATTGTCGTGTCAGCAGCAGCAATATCTGAAGCCAATCCTAAAGCATTAACCGTCACGGTCACCTGCTGTCTTGTGCCCGGAAGATTCTCGCATACCCCGTCTCCGCTCACGCTCACGTAATACGTGGTCGTAGCCGTTGGCGAAACAGCATATGAAGCTCCCGTGCTCAAAGCTGTCGTCGTGGTCTGGTCGGCATACCAGGTGAATACTGGCGTGGTAACCGTTGCAGAAGAAGCCGTAAGTGAAGCTGAAGAACCCGAGCAGATTGTCGTGTCAGCAGCAGCAATATCTGAAGCCAAACCTAAAGCATTAACCGTCACGGTCACCTGCTGTCTTGTGCCCGGAAGATTCTCGCATACCCCGTCTCCGCTCACGCTCACGTAATACGTGGTGGTAGCAGTTGGCGAAACGGTATATGAAGCTCCCGTGCCCAATGCTGCCGTAGCGGTCTGGTCGGCATACCAGGTGAATACTGGCGCTGTAACTGTTGCAGAAGAAGCCGTAAGCGAAGCTGAAGAGCCCGAGCAGATTGTCGTGTCAGCAGCAGCAATATCTGAAGCCAAACCTAAAGCATTAACCGTTACGGTCACCTGCTGTCTTGTGCCCGGAAGATTCTCGCAGACCCCGTCTCCGCTCACGCTCACGTAATACGTGGTCGTAGCTGTTGGCGAAACGGTATATGAAGCTCCCGTGCTCAATGCTGCCGTAGCGGTCTGGTCGGCATACCAAGTGAATACTGGAGTGGTAACCGTTGCAGAGGAAGCTGTCAGCGAAGCTGAAGAGCCTAAGCAGATTGTCGTGTCAGCCGCAGCAATATCTGAAGCCAATCCTAAAGTGTTTACCGTTACGGTCACAGGCTTTCTAGTGCCCGGAAGATTCTCGCAGACCCCGTCTCCGCTCACGCTCACGTAATACGTGGTCGTAGCCGTTGGCGAAACGGTATATGAAGCTCCCGTGCTCAATGCCGTTGTGGTGGTCTGGTCGGCATACCAGATAAACACTGGCGTTGTAACCGTTGCAGAGGAAGCTGTCAGCGAGGCTGAAGAGCCTGAGCAGATTACAGCGTCAGCCGCAGCAATATCTGAAGCCAATCCTAAAGTGTTTACCGTTACGGTCACAGGCTTTCTAGTGCCCGGAAGATTCTCGCAGACCCCGTCTCCGCTCACGCTCACATAATACGTTGTGGTAGCCGTTGGCGAAACGGTATATGAAGCTCCCGTGCTTAATGCTGTTGCGACGGTCTGGTCGGCATACCAGGTGAATACTGGGGTTGTAACCGTCGCAGAAGAAGCCGTAAGCGAAGCTGAAGAGCCCGAGCAGATTGTCGTGTCAGCAGCAGCAATATCTGAAGCCAAACCTAAAGCATTAACCGTTACCGTCACAGCCTTTCTTGTGCCCGGAAGATTCTCGCAGACCCCATCTCCGCTCACGCTCACGTAATACGTTGTGGTAGCCGTTGGCGAAACGGTATATGAAGCTCCCGTGCTCAAAGCTGTCGTAGTAGTCTGGTCGGCATACCAAGTGAATACTGGAGTGGTAACCGTCGCAGAGGAAGCTGTCAATGATGCTGAAGAACCCAAGCAGATTGTTGCGTCAGTTGCAGCAATGTCTGAAGGCAATCCTAAAGCATTAACCGTTACCGTCACCTGCTGTCTTGTGCCCGGAAGATTCTCGCAGAACCCGTCTCCGCTCACGCTCACATAATATGTGGTCGTAGCAGTTGGCGAAACAGTATACGAAGCTCCCGTGCTCAATGCCGTTGCGGTGGTCTGGTCGGCATACCAGCTGAATACAGGCGTTGTAACCGTCGCAGATGAAGCTGTCAATGATGCGGAAGAACCCGAACAGATTGTTTGATCTGCTGCAGTAATATCTGAAGCGGCTGCTAAAGAATTTACTGTTACTGTTACTGCCTTTCTTGCATTAATGGCATTATCGCAGACATTAGTCCCTCTTACGCTTATATAATAGGTTGTAGTGGCCGTCGGTGCAGGATCATAAAAATCTCCAATAAAAAGCGGATCGGTTGAAGTCTGGCTTGAATACCAGATAAACTCTGGACTATCAATTGCCGATGTTGGAATGAGCAATGCTGTATTGCCTTGGCAGATGGTCTGGTCTGGTATATTGATATCTGCCGCTGTTGCCAGCGGATTCATCGTCACTGTTACCGCTTTTCTGGCATTAGGCGCATTCTCGCATACTCCTGTTCCGCTTACGCTTACATAATAGGTTGTAGTAACGGTTGGCGAAGGGCTATATGTTGCGCCTGTGCTTAAAATCGTCGTGCTGGTCTGATCGGCATACCATCTGAAAACAGGCGCTGTTACAGTTGCAGATGAAGCTGTAAGAACAGCTCCTGAACCCGGACAGGCCGCAGCATCTGAAATCGTCACATCTGATGCTTGCGCTAATGGGTTTACAGTTACTGTTACCGCCTTTCTTGCATTTATGGGATTTTCGCAGAATCCATCGCCGCTCACGCTCACATAATAGGTGGTCGTAGCCGCTGGCGCGACAGTATACGAAGCTCCAGTGCTTAAAACCGTTGCGCTGGTCTGATCGGCATACCATCTGAAAACGGGATTTGTCACATTAGAAGATGAAGCGGTCAGCGAAATCGGCGAACCATTGCATATGGTCTGGCTATCGGCAGTTATCTCTGCTTGAGTTGCCAGCGGAGTAATATTGACCGTCACCGCTTTTCTGGTATTTATGGCATTCTCGCAAACCCCATCGCCGCTCACGCTCACATAATAGGTTGTTGCAGTTAATGGTGCTGGGCTGTATGAAGCTCCAGTGCTTAAAATCGTTGTCGAAGTCTGATCGGCATACCATCTGAAAACGGGATTGGCAACTGTAGATGAAGAAGCCGTTAAAGATGCCGAAGAGCCCAAACAGATTGTGGCATCCGCAGCAGCAATATCAGAAGCTGCTCCTAACGCATTAACCGCAACTGTAATTGCTTTTCTTGTATTTGGATCATTTTCGCAAACCCCATCTCCTTTTACGCTCACATAATATGTTGTGGTTGCTGCTGGCGAAACGCTATAGGAAGCGCCGCTATTAAGCGCTGCTGCAGTGGTCTGGTCGGCATACCAGGTAAATATCGGATTGGTTACCGTAGCAGAACTCACGTTTAATATGGCGGCGGCTCCCGGACAAATTTCACTATCCGAGCCTGTAATGTCGGCTGCCGTGGCAGGCGCATTCACATTTACCGTTACTGTTCTTGTAGTGGATGCCGAAGGGCATCCGCTTGAACCGTTTACGGTATAGGTTATGGTTGCGGTTCCGGTCGCATTACCCGTTATTACGCCATTTGCATCGACAGAAGCAATGCCATTGTTATCTGAAGTCCAATCCCCTCCCAAATCTCCATCAGTGGCAAATGCTGTTGTTTCTCCAACGCAGACATTCTGATTTCCTGATAAAGTCCCGGGATTAGATTCTATAATAGTTACCGTTACTGCTGAAGGAATTACGGCGCAGCTTCCCGTTTGCGGTATTGTATATTGAATAGTTGCAGTGCCTCGGGAAACCCCTGTCACCAAACCGGTTACGGGATCTACAGCAGCTACAGCCGGATTATCGCTTGACCAGATTCCGGCAGGAGCCCCATCTGATGAAAAGGCAGATGTGCCGCCAACGCAGATATTCTGGTTTCCGGATAAATTGCCAGACTCAGCGGCATCTTCAACGGTAATTGCCCGGGTTGCCGAGACATCTGAACAGCCTCCAGCTCCAATTGCCGTATAGGTTATAATAGCAGTTCCCGGCGCTAGTCCTGTCACAATTCCGCTGCCGTCAACCGTTGCTACTGCGGTGTCGCTGCTTGACCAGGTTCCTCCTGCGTCTCCGTCTGAAGCAAAAGGAGTTGTGCTTCCTTGGCAGATATTTTGTGTTCCCGACAGGTTTCCTGGGATCGGCGGTGCCGTAACGGTTAAAGTGACCGGCGTTCTGGCGCTGGTGCATGTTCCGTTATTTCCTTGCGCATAATACGTTACGGTACCCACCGCACTCAAAACGGGAGATGCCACAACATTTCCTCCCGTTAAAGCGTCATACCATACCACCGACTGTCCTGTTGGAACAGAGGCTGTTGCGGCCAATACAGCCGGAAAGCATCCTTGAGCTGCCGCAGTAGTGTTAATTGGAATGCTTGCCGCAGTCAGGGTAACCAGTGCGCTGTTTGAGGTGTTTCCTTGCGCATCTCTGCCCAGGTAAGCCATTGGCGTCGGACTTATAACGCTTGCCGACAAGGGTTCGAAACTTACCTGGCCAGCCGAATTTGCTTTCCATGTTCCTTCTCCGGGAATTGTTATCCCGACAATATCGCCAAAACCGTCTATGACAAGATTAGTTCCATTGCCTGGATCTACAAGGCCCACAGATGCAGGAACTATCGCGCTTCCCGTTGTATCGTTTGCCAGAACATCTAGCCATCCTGAGGAAAGCCCGGCATTGAAGCAGGCAAAATCAGGCGTTGCCGCGGGAATGCCGATTGCATAATCTTCTACCTCACCATTAATGAAAGCGCCTCCAAAATCTGATGCCGTTATGGCTTCTGTAGTAACCCTTACCCTTAGATAAGTCTGCGCATGCCCGGCCGTATTGGTTAAGGCGACATTATTCCAGGTAAGGTTCACGCTCCCTGAGACAGTGCCCGCTGGAGTAGTCGCTGTTGCCGCTTCGGAAGCTTCAAAAATGCCGTTATTATTCCAATCTATCCAAGCGGCATAATTGGCAGGAAGACCCGTATTGTTGGTGAAATTTGCCGCCACCGTATAGCTGCTTATAGTCTGGCCGTTATTGGCTATTAGCGGAATAACTGGAACTCCGTCATCGTCTATGGACGCATCAGCCAAAACGGAAGGCAGTCCGTCCGGTTCAGAGAAATTGGCGGCCCCAAGCAGAAGGGTTCCCACCACGCCGTGGGAAGGCCCCCCTGATGCCAGAAGCGTCTTATAGCTGTCCGGCGCATCTCCAAAATCAGAGCTGATGGTTATGACAATCGGGCTTAATCCCGATGCCTGGACGTTGGCTTGGCCCGTAACGCTCCAAATGCCCGTCATCAGGAAAAAATCTGTCACATGGGTACTGGATGAAGGAGGCGTGAAAAGCACCTGATGGTTTAAATCGTCCGGGGTTCCCGAACCTCCGTTTACGGTCTGTCTTCTGATGGTCATCGCGGTGGGAAAAGCCGCCGCGGCGGCTGCGCCTATTGAGTTTCCAACCAGTGTCCTCCAGCTGTGGGTTGCCGAAGAAGTGTTGATGGACTGGTTCACCAGCTGCGTGGTCGGCCCGCTGATGGCATAAGGCACAAAAGTGTTCCCGTTGTAGCCGAAAAAGGCGACCCATTCGGCATTTCCGTTTGGAGTTCCATGGACCCCGTCAATATCCAGAGCAAGAAAATTGATGCTTTCTATCGGCCTGTCAAAATAGATCCTAAAGCCAATGCTTGAGGAGCAGTTGTTTCCCATGCCGTTATCCGCATTCTGCGTATTGGCCATCTGGATTTTCGTAAAATTGGTCGGGGTGCGGTCTCCGACATATGCCGGAAGGGTGTTGCCCGTAAAAAGCCCTCCTATATCGGGCCCTGCGGTTCCCGAACCTGAAGGCCCCGTGGAATGCGTCGCGCCGCCTGTAGTGATGAGCTGCGCTTTTACCACCGTCCCGTCTGGAAGCCTTTTGCCTGCCGGCATGGAGCTTAAAATATCGGCAATGGAAAAGCTGTAATTGGTTTGCGCCGATACGTCCGTTATCAGCAGCAAGGCGCTAAATGCTAAAATTATCTTTATCTTTTTCATCATCTAAAAATTTTAATAACAGATATATCATTTAAGAGCAATTTCATGCTACAAAGCCGTAATGATGAATTCGCTGCGTCTGTTTGCCTGATGCTCTTCTTCTGTGCAGGGAACGCCATCCGAACATTTATTTACAAGCTGCGTTTCCCCATATCCTTTTCCGGTTAAGCGGTTTGGCGCAATCCCGTTTTTAACCAGCCACTGGACGGTCGATTTTGCTCTGCGTTCAGATAAGGCCTCGTTATATTGATGCGATGCCCTGCTGTCCGTATGCGAGCGGATATCCAGCTTCATGGTCGGATGGCTATTCAATACATCCAATATTTTCTCCAAGTCAAGAGCCGCTTCCGTTCTGATGTCAGATTTGTCCAGATCGAAATAAATCATCTTGATGCCGAAGCATTTTCCCAAATCATCCCCTACGGCAACTTTGCAGATGGATTTTTCCAATTGGATCGGAAGAGTCGTTTTTCCGCTTTGCGTTCCAATGGTTACATTGGCTTCTTTTGTATTGTAATCCGGTTTTTCTGCCCTCACATAATACATTTTTCCGCATTCTACAGAAAAGCTATATCTGCCGGATGCATCAGAAACGGCGGCATCTTTAACCGACATGTCGCTGCCCAGCAGCGTGACTTTCACTCCCGATAAAATAGCTCCTGTTTTGGCATCGCTAATGATTCCTTCGAGCTCCTGAATGCATTTGAGCCTTCTGGTTTCCAAAAATGCATAGATGTCGTCAGAACCCTGTCCGCCGTCTCTGTTGGAAGTGAAAAAGCCCCTTCTTGTTTCGGGATCAATGATGTAGGCAAAATCATCTTGGGGAGAATTGACATCTGCTCCGACGTTCTGGATATTGCTTATTTTTCCGCCACTGTCGATATTGGCGGCAAAAACATCCAATCCGCCTAGGCCGGGATGCCCATCCGAGGCAAAATAAATTTCGTTTTCTGAAGTCACATGCGGATAGGTTTCCTTCCCTTCCGTATTAATGGCATTTCCGAGATTCTCTGGCGTTCCAAATCCTCCGTTTGGATTAATGCTTGCCTTGTATAAATCGGACTGTCCGACAGATCCGGGCATATCGGAAGCGAAATACAGCGTTTTCCCATCGGGGCTTAAGGCTGGATGGGCCGTGCTGTAGTTATCGCTGTTAAAGGGAAGCTCGGCAATGTTTGTCCATCTGCCGTCTTTTCCCAGCTCCGCCCTGTAAATCTTTATTAAAGTGGTTCTGTTGTCATCTCTGCCCCTTTTTCCGCCGATATAATTGTTTCTGGTAAAGTACACCGTTTTTCCGTCGCTGGCAAAAACAGGGGAAGCCTCGTGGAATTTCGTGTTGATGGCCGACTTGAATTTCTTCGCCTTTGACGCAGTTCCGGTCTGCTGATCCAGATCGGCATTGTAAATATTGGTGAAATATTGCCCGGTCCAGGTATGCTTGCGTTTGATGAAGCTGCCCGTATCGCGGGCAGAAGCAAAGTACAGTTTGTTATCGTAAACAAATGATCCGTAATCCGAGTACCTGCTGTTCACTCCAGCATCTTGGATATTATACCGTCCTGAATTGGCTTTAATCTGGTCCATGTAATTCACATCTTCCTTATAAAGCCTTGCTCTGCTGTCATTTTTTGATCTGGCATCAAACTCATCCAGATATCTCTTGGCTTGGGCAATATCTCCCGTCGATTTCAGGCACTGCGCATAACGATAGCAGTATTCCGGCTCGGCATCCGCGTTCATGGCAAAGAGCTCTGCATACCATTTTCCGGCGTTTTGGAAATCGGAGTTGAAGTAATAGGCATTTCCCAGCTTTTTGAACAGGTCCTCAGACCTATAGCCTTTAGCGGCAACCCTTTCATAGGTCTTTATGGCATCGATGTAGGCATAGCTGTCATATTTCTTGTCGCCTGAATTGACTTTTGCCTGCTGCGCATGGAGTCCGAATGAAAAAAAAGCGGCAACTGCAAATAGGATAAGTATTGTTTTTTTCATGGCACTTGATTTTATTAGAAGAAACGGGGAGTTGTGATTCTGCTTTTGCTTGAGAAGAATTCATAGCGCAGGAAGATTTCATGCGAGCCTGAATTGTAATGCCTCAATTGGGTAGTCTCGCTGTCATAGCCATAGCCCACATATAAGCCTTCTGTAATCTGGAATCCGGCCATGGCGCTCACCGCGGCATCCCATCTGTAGGCAGCTCCCAGAGTCAGCCTTTCGAAAAATAGAAAATTGGCGGAAACATCCAGCTGCAGCGGAGCCCCTTCAACCATTTTCATCAGCGCGGCGGGCTTGAATTTGACTTCCTGAGAAAAATCAAAAACATAGCCTCCCATCAGGTAGTAATTGATCTTGTCCTTATAGATGGCCACATCATTGTCGTCATAGCGGCTGGTCTGAATGAAATTTGGAACTGAAAATCCGATATAGGCTTTATTGGAATGCCAGTAAATTCCGGCTCCAACATTAGGAGAAAAATCATTATCCAAGTTCTGGAATTGGGGATCTCCCTGATCTGAAGGATTTAGTTTGGTAACATCCAAATTAAAAATATCAGCAGTCCCTTTAATACCGAATGAAAGTTTCCAAGTTTCTGAAGTGGGGACCGTATAGGAAAGGTCGACCGAGAACTGGTTCTCTGTCGTGGGCCCGATCTTATCATTGACCAGAGACACTCCAATCCCGAGCTTGCTGCCGTTTATGGGCGCATTCACAGAAAAGGAATTGGTTTTCGGGGCGCCGTCCAATCCTACCCACTGGTCCCGATGCAGGGCAAAAATGCTTAAAACGCCCCGAGAGCCGGCATAGGCAGGATTTATATTTATGGTATTGTACATGTATTGGGTATACTGTGCATCCTGCTGCGCATAAACGGCGCAATACCCAGACAAAAGGAAAACTAAAAGTATTTTTCGACTCATATTCTCATCTTTTAATGGTTCGCATATAGGCATTAGGTCTTGATAGAGAACATATTCTCTAGCATTATAACCGATAAATGGGGAATCCGATTCAAGAGGCTTCAAATGCGGCATCTTGAATATCGGCGGGAACAGGCTTTCTGCAGGGGCGGCCAAAAGAATAAAAAAGACCGGCAATCCAGTCTGGCCGCTTCAGCCGTAAAGCTGTCAAAAGGTCTGGCGTATAGCAGATCCAAAAACGGATCCTAAAAAATAGAATGGAAACAACAGAAAAAATGCATAGGGCAAAGAAGAAAAACAAGGCTGGTATTTGACTATGGGCGCAGAATTGGCAAATAAATACAAAGCAGAAAACGGCTTTACATGGCCTTATCCGCTGATCAGACGGAAAAAGGCTTTTGTTCCGATAAGAGGGTCTAATGCCAGGCTTGATCCATAAAAACCAGTCGGACATTCCAGCATCTCTTAAAAAGAACCTGCGAGAATCCAAATGCTCAAAATAAATTCTTACATTTTAAAAAGCATAAATAGTATTAAACGCCTTACAAAAATAAAAAAAATATATTGAAAACCAATATTTTAACATTTATACCAAAAACCTGACGAGCTGCCACATTCTGACAATTAGCTTTTTAGCATTCATTTCCTGCTTAAAATGGCCGCTTAAGCTGCTTCACAACTGCAGAGATTTAGGCGGTTCTCCCTCCAGCATTATTAAATAAAAAACTGAACCAGCCACAAAGCAATACGACAATTGCATGCAGTGATTCTTTTCAGCGATGGCTGCTTTTTTTTAAATGCGTACCTAATAATATTTCTTTTTAAACTTGCCGCGTTTTAAAAATAAAGCGTTACATGGAAGATACAAGCTTCCACAGATGGCAAGAAAAAATTAACTGAAAAAATTTGCCTGCGTTAAAATAATCTGCCTCAAACAAAAAACTGGAATTTCTCACGAAGCGTTTAAAGTATTTTATTTTACATCCCGGACAAACTGTTTTTTTTTTGCGGATCCAACATGATGGAAGGCTATTTTTTTAATTTTTCCAGCAATAACCTCTGCAGTTCATCGGGTTTAATATTTTTTTTCAAAATTTTCCCGTTTCCATCCAGCAGAAAATTGGTGGGATATGAAAATATTTTTTCTCTGGCCGCTATAACCGCATTTTCGTCCAGATAATTCTCCCATGGAATTTCTTTTTCAGCAATCCTTTTTTTCCATATTTCCGTGTCAATGCTCTTATCGGTTGAAATGCCAATAATATTAAAGCCTTTTGAACTATAACTGCTGTAAATCTCCTTCAATAACGGCAGCTGTTCCAGACAAGGTCGGCATCTGCTGAACCAAAAATCAATCAGAGTATATTTTGAATTTGGAATGATCAGAATCTCTTCTGTCAGATCAGTTTTTTTCAAAGGCAAAGCTGGAAATTTTTCTCCCTCCCTAATTGCAATGTTTTTAAACTCCTCATTTAAAACCATCCATAGCCTTTCAGATTTTATTTTTTTTGAAAACACCTTTAAAATCTCTATATATTGTCCTGAATATCCATTTTCATAAAACCTTCTGGCCAAAAACCATAAAGCCACATAGGAGTCAGGCTTATGGCAAGCATAGCCTGCAAGCTTTATATCAAATCCGCTTACATCGGCAAAGAAATAATCATTAACATCAGCATAGCCGGTCCCAGCTAAAATATAAGGAATGAAATCTTTTTTATACTCTAACGATGAATTTCCGTTTGTTTCGCAGCCTGTTTCCCTAGCAATTATTTTCGAAGAAGAATTGTCTATAAAAAAAGGATTCCCGTAAAAGAGCGCGTTCCCTTTTTCATTTTCCCATGACAGAAAATACATCTGCGGATAGGCCAGGCTGGCATCGATCTTGAATTGACCGTTTATGACCTGTGATACTATTACAGGCAATTCATAGCATTTTGCCCCCATTAAACCGTTGACAAGCAAAATTGTGTCATTTTTCGCCTGATTTATAGTCTCCCCTGCTATAGGTTTATTTTGACAAAAAACAGGTGTACAAGTCAAAATTGTGAGAATTGATATAATTTTTAAAGCATTCATTCTATCTGTCATTTTGGACTGCATTGATAAATCTGGAGCCTGGGCGGCAAGCCGTTCCAGATTCCCAAACAAATTGCCTATAAAGACAGTGTCCTTTCCCAACACGGACGGAGTTTTCAGAATTCTTTATAGCTGGGAAGTCTTAAAACTCTACAGGCCTGATCATAGTGCAAATATCAATCGCTTTTAACACTTATTTTTATCATATGTTACCATTATAATGTACAATCTTATCCTAAAAGCAAACCGCTTACTTTCAGTTGCACCTGCAAATAAGCATCACATATCATGATAACGCGGCATGCCATCATATCCTTCTTGCTTCCCCCCTCTTTAGGATAAGATTATATAATTTATGGATAACATACCATTACATAAAAAACCAGAAACAAGCTACATTTGGCTTTAGGCCACTTGCTGATACAATATGAAACATGCTTTCCTTAAAATGAAAATGGATGCTAACCGCCGCAAGCCAGATGCGCAATGTTTAACGCCTTACGAAAAAATTAAATATGTCTGAAAATTTAAATCATCTATTCCGATATTTAGAAGCAGAGCAGATTTATATCAATAAAACTGAATTTCGTTTTCAGATCCAGTCCCATCCGCACTATCCGCATCTTATCTCAATCACCGATACGCTTAATTTTTTCAACATCGGCAATGCCGCGCTATCTATAGAAACAGACCAGATAGAGTTGCTGCCTGATCATTTTTTGGCGCTGCTTGAAATGGAGAATAACCAGCCCCAGCTTTATTTCGTCAAAAGAAAAGGCAATGCCTATATCTGTGTTGCAGAGAAAGGAAAGATCGGCCTCTCAAAAGAGGAACTTGCCATAAAATGGAAAAAGATTGTACTGCTGGCAGAAGAGCCTGAAGGCAATATTTCAAAGAAATCAGCCATAAGCAGAAAATTTCTCTTCTTGTGCGTTTTATCCGTACTATTTCTTGTCCTGATGCTTGTACAATTTAAAGCCAATGGTGAAATCTATCTCTTATTTTCATTTTCAATTCTTGGGATTCTATTTTCAGCAATGGCATTAAAAGGCCTCTTTGCAATCGAGAGCCAAACTCTTGACAGGTTATGCGCTGCAGGCGATTCTTCAGACTGCAAAGCCGTGCTGCATTCCAAGAAGTGGAAACTTTTTGAAGCAATAAACTTTGCAGACCTTAGCCTTTTATTCTTCATCTCCCAATTTCTCAGCCTGCCGGCATTTCTTCTATTGGGCAATGTTCCCGCTTATATCGCCATTCTTAAAATAGCATTGATATGCTCCCTACCCATTTTATTGGTTTCAATCTGCTTCCAAAAATTCATAGAGCGCAAATGGTGCCCAATATGCCTATCCATTATCGCCCTGATTCTGTCTGAATCAGCCTATCTGTTTTTCTTTACCGAATCTTCTTATGACTTCGAGCCAAAACCATTAATCCTTCTCGGTTTTATCGGATCAGCTCTCTGCTGCATCTGGCATCTGCTCAAAAAGGCATTGGAAAGCCATAAAAAACTCAAAGAGCATAGCATAGTTTTGAATCGTTTTGCGCGCAGCTATGAGGCATTTAAAAATAACCTGCTGGCATCAAAAAAGATAAAAGATGGTTGCAAGATTCCCTTAGAAGAAAGCATTGCTTTGGGAAATCCTGAAGCCCCATTAAAAATCACATTCATAATCAGCCCCTTCTGCAGCTTCTGCGCAGAAACGCATGCCATGATCAAAAAAATCCTCCATAGATATTCTGACAGGGCATGCATTGACCTGCATTTCAACTTTGATGGCACTCGCAGCGATGAATACTCAAAAAAAATCCACTTGGAGCTGCTTTCAATCTATCTCACTCAAGGAAGTCAATTATTTATGGAAGCACTCGATAAATGGTACAGATACAGAAGCGATTCCGACTTAACAACTAATGCATATCAAAACAGAAATAAAAATAAAGCCAATGCCTCCATTCAGGCAGCAGAACAAAATAATGCAGAAAAATCAGAGTCAATACTGCAGAGGCAGTTTGAATGGAATCGGCTGAATCTTATAAATTTCACGCCGGCAGTAATTATCGGCGGCTATCACGTGCCGCCATACTGCAACAAAAAAGACCTGATCCATTTTATGGATGATCTGTCCGAAGACATCGATTTTCAGCAGTATGGCAATGATAACTGCAAGGCAGGCATTACCCCACAGATATTAGCCCAATGAGGCATACATATAAAGACTAATATTTTTAACCATTAAATTTAAATTTATGAAACTGGAAAAATTGAAATCAGGAAAATTCAAAGAAAGCGTTTTAAAAAGAAGCCAGCTCTTTAAGCTCAATGGAGGCGGCATTTATACCGAACCGGGACACATCAGTGACTGGGCTACCGGGCAGTGCCTGTCTTATGACTACGGGTACGATTCCACAAGAGACGGTTCATATGGAGGATATCCGGGACCTGGAACATACACCTCTTTTCACAACAGAAGCAACGTGACTCCATGCTAAGAGGGCGGATAGCCGCCTTTTAAAAATTTTCCAAAGTCTGAATTGCATCACGCAATTCAGACTTCCCATCAACATTCTTTCATCCAGCCTGACAACTAAACCTCAAACCATTTATCTTGAAGAAAACAGCTATAATATCGCTAACCATATTATTAAATATCGCATTTATAAATATATCCTTGGGGCAGAACATTTCCAAAGGGATCAGATACAATCAGAGCAGCTTTGAAAGAAATAAGATATCTGAGGAAACATACCAATTGAGATGGCATAAAAACATATGGCTACCCAATGCTAAAGACACATTGGCCTACTTTGTGGATGACAGAAACTATAAAGGGATTGTCAATTATGGGGTAACATTCAAAAACAGGGACTATACAAACTTCCACTTTTATGAAAGCACCTCCATGTGCTTTCTCAAAATAGAGATAAATAAATGCACCTACAGCCCAAAAGACAGCATAATAAGCATTGAAGGCTTTGTGACGGGCCACATGAATGAGCAGCTGCAAAATGGAAAAATTCAAAACCATATCGATCTGTTTCTCGGAGAAAAAAAAGACACCATAAACACCTATTATTTCGGCAATGCATGCTACCGCAGCATTGCAGACAAAAAGCTTACAGTGGCAAGACTCAATGGCTCTGAAATCGACGAATCTACGCCATTGGATAGATTTCCTGCCTTCTATCTGAAAAATTATTCGCATAGCACCACCGACCCTAGAGGCCCGCATTACTTTAAGATAAGCGGAAAAGCCAATGAAAACACTCTTTTTGCCATTGGCTCGCGCGCGCACTACTCTGAGATTTTTGATGTTGGGTCTATGGTTTACCATCCGGAGAAAAACAGCAGGAACAGCCAGACAAAAAAACAGGAGCGGCCCGACTGCAGGACTCTGATGGTTAAAAATAGAATGGTTTCCGATACCGGAAAGGAAGACTCCCAAAAAGAGCAGAGCCCTTATTACTCTTTTGCAGAAATGGCTGAAAACTATATCCTGGCCAAACAGTACCATAAAGCAAAAGAACAGTATGAGCTGCTTCAGCAGAATCATAAGCCTTTATTTGCCCGCGATATCCACAACGCCATCCGATGCGCCATGCTCGCAAGGGACTTCAGAAGCGCTTTTCATTGGGCTGAAAAGCTAGCCTATAAAAATGTTGCCCTTCCTTACTTCAACTCCAAAATGTTCACTGGCCTAAAGAGAAATCCGCAATGGAAAAGCTTCAGTACAAGATATGATTCCATCCAAAAGCTCACCCAGGACAAGCTGAACATCAAGCTGAAAGAGGAGCTAAATGGCCTAGTTAGAGAAGATCAGTCTGATTATGGGCTAAAAAATAGAAAAGATCCTAAAAAACTGGATGAAACCACAGAGAAGATTACAGACAGATTTATTGAATTGCTAAAAAAAGACGGGTATCCTTCCGAAGAAAAAATCGGCTGTTCTGTGATAAGGGACACCATTCTGGCGACCCATCCCGACTTTTATGTTTTGATCACGCATGCCCTGCAGCAGAAAACCAAGAATCTGACTGCTCTAAATGGGCTCTTGGACCAAAGCGCCAAAGCTCTTGAATTTGACCGAAAAAGAAGCTTGATTGGTGTAGACCCCGCCAATTCCTGCCTTCACATTTATAAAGGCAATTTGTACAATTCGAAATCATGCGCCAAAGACGGCCTGGCTGTCCGAAAAATAATTTTCAGCTTCAATAACCCTTACAGCTTTGTGATGGACTACGGCAATTTCATTGTTTCGGAGTATGACTCTAAAAATCCAAAGCAATGGGATGACTACTATGAAAAAAACTATGAATTTATTGCCAAACTGACCGATAACTGGAAGCAGCTTGAAAATTAAAAACGATATGGTCATAATATACAGCAAGGATGTCGATGACTTTGTAAATGATGTCATCGACTATTTGGATACAGATTTCATAAGGATAGGCGAAGCCGATCAAGCCAGCATAGAATCAATGGATTTCAGCAATGATGCCAATTCCTGCATAATAAGGACCGCCTATCTGGAAAGCGCAGAATTGGAAAATGCCAAAAGCGTCTGGTTTAATGGCGGATGCATCAATTCAGGAGGCGGCTATTACGAAGAAAAATGCCATGAAATTCTAAACGATGCCTTTATCCTTCAGAAAAGCATAAAAAAAATAGGAAAAAGGATCGCCGATTTTGAGACCAACCGCCTTGACATCATGCTTGAAGCGAAAAAGCAGGGGTTAAAAATTCCGCATACCGTAATTACGGGAAACAAAAAAAAACTGAAGAATTTTTACGGCCGATTCTCTGGCGCGAATGGAATCGTATGCAAAAGGATTCTGGACAGCTTCCACTATGGCGACGAGTCCTTTGCCTATAATTTCAACCTTACTTTCTCAATAACCCCAGAGATCCTCACCAAAATTTCCGAAGACTTCACCATCTCTCTTTTCCAGGAGAGAATCATTGCCGATTTTGAGATACGCGCAATTTACATTGACGGCCACTTTTACTGCGCCGCCATCCATGTTTTTGAGCATGCCGATGACATCAGAACCGTATTTTCCAAGCCGGACAGATCAAGGATAGTCCCTTTTAGGCTTCCAGCAGCCATTCAGGAAAAATTGGAGAAAGTCTTTAAAAAATTCAATCTGAATTACGGATCGGCTGATCTTATGTACAGCGGGGGAGATTACTATTTTCTTGAAATAAATCCAACTGGGCAGGCCAGCTTTATCAATAACGCCTGCAATTATCGCATCGAAAGAAAACTAGCTGAAATTTTAAAAAATGGAAAATAAAAAACCCGCCAATATTTTCAACGGGCTCAAAGCCGAAATCGCGAAAGGGCCTGATATGCAAAAAAATGAAGCAGCCGCAGAAAAAGAAAAAAGAAGCAATTTCATTGCCATCCGGGCTTATCAGAATTCCCGAAACATTTCCAAGCCATTTGTAAAACCCATCTCTAAAATAATATAATTTGAAGCCATCAAACTTTATTCTTTTTGCAGACTGCATCCCGGTTAAAGGATTCAGCAGAAGCATAATCTGCGACACCAGAAGCAATGCATACCATTTCATTCCCAACGCCTTATTTGACCTTCTGGAAATCTACGGCGGGAAGACTATAGAAGAGGTTAAAAATCATTTTGAGCATCAGTATGATGAAATAATTGATGAATACTTTGAGTTTCTGATAGAAAACCGCCTTATTTTCTTTACAGCCGAGCCGGATCTGTTTCCCAAGATAGATCCTCAGTGGGATTCGCCCTCGACCATAACCAACATCATCATAGATTATGGCCAGACCATGCATGATTTTGAGAGTCTGGTGCCCCAGTTCGAACAGCTCAAATGCTCGCATATCCAGCTTCGCTTCTATAAGCATGCCAGTCTGGACTATCTTAAAAGCATTGCCGCAAAACTCAGCCGGGAAAAATCGCGAATTGCCTCAATTGATTTTATACTGCCCTACTATGAAGAGTTTGATCTCAAGGCAATAAATTCGTTTCTGGCAGAAAACAGAAGAGTGCATTCCATCATACTGTTCAATTCCCCAGCCGAGAAGAGCTATGAGCCAATAAGGCAGAAGATGGGATATGTGATGATGGTCAAGAAAAACATCCTTAATGAAAAGCATTGCGGGATCATAAATCCGGAATACTTCTATTCCAATATCAGGCTTTTTTCCGAATCGCAGAACCACAACACCTGCCTGAACCGAAAAATTTCGATAGACACAAACGGTGAGATAAAAAACTGCCCGTCAATGGCGCAAAGCTTCGGCAACATTCGGTCTTCCGATCTGATCTCTGCTCTAAGCCATCCTGATTTCAAAAAACACTGGAATATCGGCAAAGATAAAATAGAGGTCTGCAGGGACTGCGAATTCCGCCACATCTGCACAGACTGCAGGGCTTATGTCGAGAATGCGGAAAATCCCTATTCAAAGCCGCTGAAATGCGGCTATGACCCCTACACCAATGTTTGGGAAGACTGGAGTTCCAGCCCGCTAAAGCAGAATGCCATACAGCATTACCAAATGCAGGAGCTGGCAATCTAGAACCGAGCGCCAGAATTTTATTTGCCTTAATGCCATAAGCTGCCCCGAACCAAGCGCCATCAGAACATCAAAAACAACATGGATCCAATCAAACGCAAAAGCTTGAAAATTTCCTTCTGCACGGTGTGCATGAACCGTCTTCACCACCTCAAAGCGACCCTTCCGCAAAATATCAAAGACAATATAGGATATCAAAACATCGAGTTTGTCGTCCTTAACTACAACTCAGCCGATGCTCTTGACCAATGGATAAAATCAGAAATGAAAGGCTACATGGACAAAGGCATTCTAAAATACTACCGCACCACAGAGCCGCAAGACTTTCACATGAGCCATTCAAAGAATACCGCCGCTAGGCTCAGCACAGGGGACATCATATGCAATTTGGATGCCGATAATTTCATCGGAGCCGGTTTTGCAGCATATATCAATGCTGCCTTTATGGAGAACAGAAACATCTATTTAAGCGCCCCTAGAGATGCTCCGCAGGGCTGTTTTGGAAGGATTGCCGCAATAAGAGCAGATTTTTTAGCCGTCGGGGGCTATGATGAGACTATGAACGGATATGGATTTGATGATTTTGACCTATGCGGCCGCCTAGAGCTCTTGGGCAGGGAGGCCCATTATATAGAAGACCGCAGGTTCCTCCGGGCATTGCCGCACAGCGATGAAGAGCGGACCCAAAACGAAGGCAACTCCAAAGGGATCGAGTCGATCCATATCCGGTTTATAGACCATGCGGCATCTGAGCTGCTGTATCTCTTTAGAGACAGAAAGTGCTACTTAGGCAAAATAATATGCAATAAAACATATAACTCGGAATCTCCCAGCCGCCTTTTTGCCGAAGAGCCCCCATTTGAGTTCTCCTATAGCCTTTACGGCAATGCATGGAAAGAAGGGACATGGACGAGTTCCGAAGACGGAGTCGGATTCTGCACTGAAGAAGGTTTGCAAATTCTGCCTTTAGGCAGCGGACCGATTCCCCGCTCTCCCGCCTTGGAAAAATTCTACCCCATCACTGAAAAAAAAACATTCAGCGATATGGCCATGTTCTTCTCCCAAATCAGCAACAGGCTGATTATGGAAAAAAATCTGAAGGAAAAAAAGATTTCAGCAAACAATGGCTCTTTCGGCAGAATAAAACTAATCGATTAAAAGCATATGAAACCCTTCTGCATCTCTCTATATTATAATGAAGCCATGTGGCATCACGCCATCAGCCAAGCCATAATGCCTTTGCCCCACAATGCAAAAGGCATCGAAACCTTTATTGTCAGGCTGAGCCATCTGGGCGGCTCCCATATCAGAATGGTCATAATCCCCAGCACTGATTCCGACAGAATGCGGCTGGCATCTGAAATTGACGCATGGCTTAGAGCTTTTCTTTTAAAAGCCCCATCCGCCCCAGAAGATAGGGTCTTGGAGGAAAACAGCATTTTTTTAAATTTTAAGAACAACAGCGTCCATTACGGCGCATTCGAGTACCCCTCGGACATCCCCAATGCGCGCCGCAGCGATGCTTTTCTGCTATATGAAAGCCAGATCTCAAAAGTGATTTTTGCGCTCTTTGAACATTATGGGGAAGAAACCCCGGAGAATATGGCCGAAATCGGCATTCAGCTCCTGTTCATATTCTGCAACGCTTTAGAGATGGATGCCGCAGACTCCAAAATGGCGCTGGGCGCCCTCTTAAGGGATGAGTATCTCAAATATGATCCCCAAACCGCAGAGGACATGAAACTGGAAAATTCCATTCTCTTTGATGACAATAAAAATGCCATCGCGCAATGCCTGATGGAAAGCAGAAGCTGCAGCGCAAAAGGCTACAGAGAAAAATGGCAGGCTTTATGGCACAAAACAGCCGCTGACTGCCAAAAATCCCTAATGGAGCCAGAAAAGGCAAAATTGTCTTTTGAGGATTATTCCGCCATGGCGCACATCCTATTCAATGCTTTGGACCTGCAGCAAAGATCTGCCGCAATTGCTCTCGCCTGCTTTGCCTGGCAGGAAATTGCGGCAGATAGCGTCTAAACTTCTGCCAGCACTGCAGCTTCATATAGCAGAGGCGGCTAACTGATCATCTCAATGTATTTCTGGGCTATAACCGAGCAGTCAAAATTTTCCTGGGCATATTTCCGTATCTGCTCCCGATACTGATAATTCTCCCTTATTGCCTTTTCTGCATGCTGCACCACTTCATCCGCATTCTCGCATAAATATATCCACGGCAGGCTTCTGTCCAAATTTGCTGAGGCCTGCTTTGAAATGACAATCGAGAGTCCGGCGGCCATCGCCTCGAGCACAACTAGAGGATGCGCCTCCCCATCGCTGAACAGAATCAGACAGGAGTATTCCGTCAGCCTCTCATGAACCGTCTGCCTGTCCCATTCCCCCAAATACCTGACATGTTTATTGTCAGCTTTAAATTTAAGGCCGCCTGACGGACCCACAAAATCGCAGGCTATGCTTCTTCTGCCTAAAATCTTCCTGGCCACTTCCATCTGGCCTTTTCTCGTTTCAATCCTGCCTAAGCAGACTGCGCTCTTAAGCGATGCTTCTTTTTTAAACGCAAACTGCTCTGTTTCGGTTCCATTGGGCAGCACCTTAATCTCACCCTTAAAGCCCCTTTCAGCAAACACTTTGCGTATGTCCTCGCTTAATACAATCAGCCGATGGCTCTGCATTAGAAAGCCAAAGGTGGCCCCATATGCGCTGCCCCATTTTTGCGGAAAGGCTGCATAACCGTAATGGCTTGTGACCGCCAGCTTAAAACCCAGATGGACCGAAAGCGTATTCCATAATTCGGCCAATGAATCAAAATGCACATGAACGAAGTCATAATTCCACGGTTTTGCGGCCAGTGCCGCAGCCAGCCCCCTTTCGTTTAAAATGTCAACCGTATGCCCAAGGGCCTCGCAATAGATTTTCTGGTTCCAGATTAAGGTTTCAACGGCACCCCATCCGTTAGAAGGAATAGGCATTATTCCTGGCCCTACAAGAAGTATTTTCATATAAAGAAGCGTATTTTTCCAATGAAGCCCCCAGCCAAAAGACAGCTTATCAATCGGCGGAATGCATCCATAACTAGGTTATAAATTTATGCTTGCGCTGATAGATAAACTTATATTTTATTATCCCAAAATAATATAATATACCTCAATCACGCGGAGCCTCACTGCCCAAACCATAATTAGCGCCCAATACAGTCCATAAAATATCAAACAGCTTCTACTTTGCCTTCATTGCCCTAATGACTTTAGCCGTCCTTCTATCGGCCCTTGAATTCTGAAGCGACACTACAGCCCATATGGCCGCGGGAATCCAACCGATAAGCGTGATCTGAAGGATGAGGCATAAAAGAGCCGTAAGAAGCTTTCCTCGCAGAAGAAAAGACAGTGAGGGAAAAAATATGGCAATTAAGGTCATCATGGTCTTTTGGTTTTAATGGTAGATAAAAAATAATTCAGATTTCTAAAAAGTAAGACGCCTCTTAGCAGATTTTGTTTCAAAAGAGCAGCAGATAATCGATAGGCATTCAATACGATCTGATTTTCCTGATCATCTTCTCCAGAGTGAGTATGGCAATATTCTTGTCATTCTCCTCCGCATTATAGGATTTGCTGCGCACCGACTGGTAGGACAGATCCCTTTTAAAGGCGGTGGAGAGATGGGGCACTATCCTTTGGAAAACAAGGCTCATCGATCTGGACTTCACCACGTGCGCCTCATCGGCAGCTCTGAGAATAATCCCGATCTGATCTGCCGAGAGATCGCATTCGAGCTTATTCTCAGGCTTCTGGGCCGAACCGGCAAGGCCTTGTCCCCCGGCAAGCTCCATCTGTTTTTCCAGATACTCAAGCTCGCGTCTGAACCAGTTCTCCAATACTGTTTTTACAGGCTCAAGGCCTGCATTAAAAAACAGCTCTCCGCTGGAAGGAATCTGGCTGACCTCTTTAAGATAATAGGATAAAAAACCGAGCTTTTCAGAAAGGCTCTGCCTCTCTTCCAATCCGGACATAAAACGGCTTATCAGCAGATTGATATAAACGGCGCTGTTGAAATTCAGGCTGACCAGCTTCCGGTCCAAAAGGGCAATAATCGCTTCGTCCTTGGAATAGTCAATCTGCAAAAGCTCGTTTAAAAGGGTCCGCTCGTAAATCGCCTGGCGGAAAGTCGCTCTGCTGCTGCCCTGCATAGAAATAGATTTGGCCAGTTCCTCCACAACCGCTCCTAAAGCCTGCTGCGCCTGCCCGCTGCCAATTTGAAGCTTCTGAAGCCTTTTCAGCTTGAGCCGCGCCTCTTTTCTGCAGACCAGCAGATACACAATGGGCATCTTTTCATCCAAACTCAAATAGCCCGAATACCGCTGCTCCAAAAATGACAGCAGACCGTCCAGACATCCAATGACCGCCTCGCCGCACTGCTGCGCATCGGCCTTCTGAAAGGCATCCTGTTTCTGCCTGTCCGCCATTGCATCCAATAGGAAAATCAATGTCGAATGGTACTTTCTGACCAGAAGGCGAATCTGCCTTTTGCGCCTCAGGGCAAATATTTCGTTTTTGATCCTCACCTGGATCTTCACCGACTCTTTTGCCGCATCTTCTGAAATCGCAGCCAGCTGCTCTCGAGTTAATTCGCCATCCATTGTATTGGAGCCAAAACGCTCCAATATCAGATTATCCAGCCATTCTAAAGGATATCTATTGTTCTTCATTTTCATGTTTTCAATTGCAGTTAATACTAAAAACTAACGACTCTTAAATCTCTAAGGGCATTTCGAACGGTATTCAGATGGGGTGCAAAGCATCAATTTCTTAAAAAAGATATCAAATGCAGAAGCGGAGCTGAACTCCAGCTCTTCCGCTATTTCAGCAATACTGAAATCAGAGTCTTCCAGCAGATTTACAGCCTGCGCAAGCACTGCCTCAGCGATCATCCTTTTAGCTGTCTTTCCAGTAGCCTGCTTCACTACCCTGTTCAGATAGCCTGAAGTGACATACAGCACGCCAGCATAAAACTTCACAGTATGGTGTTTTCGGCAGTGAATGGAAAGCACGGTTAAAAATCGAATAGCCAGTTTTTCCGCTCTTGGCATATGAAGTGCTGATGAAATAAAATATTTGGCATGAATGAACTTCAGCTCAAAAAGAAGCAAATTAAAGCTAATCCGCCGCAAATCAGCTTCAAAATCAGTCGCCTCCATATTATTTTCCTCCGCATACACCAGCCTGCAGATCAGCGAAAGCACAAGATAATCGTTCTTGTCAAGACTTATTTTCAACGCCTCTTTCCGTGCGGCAACCAGTAAAGAATTATTGTGCAAACAGTCATTCCGCCCTCTGTTCCCATTTGCGGAGAACCGTATCAAATAAAACTGAAGCTCACCGCCAGCTCCTATCTCATGGCAGTAAGATTTCTTTGGGAAAACGAACAGATCATGCGCTTTCAAATCCTGAACGGTTTCTCCTGACTGTATTTTAAATGTTCCTGACTTCATCAGCAGTACTGCAGCGTTTCTAACTTCAAAAGAATTTCCTCCCGGAAATCTCGGACCATATTGTTTGACCGAGCAAACGGCGACATCTCCCATAAAAAAAGGGCTCCCCATTTCGGTATTAAGCAAATCTTTTAACATAGCACAGTTTGTTTGACAGATACTTTAGAAAAAGCTGCCGGCTAGTCTTCAAATATTCTCTTTATTGCGATATAGGCTAAACCGCAAAGATTCAAAAGTAGGGTGACATAAAAGAGATAGGCTATGCATCTGGCCAATCTGCTTCGATGCCGATCCATAAAAAAATCCTCGCTTACATCCCATCCCAAATAGTCTATCGTAAAATAAAGGCATAGCAGATTAAACAAGACAAGCAGTATATACAATACAATGGGCAGCTTCATTTTAAAGATATCGGTATTTCTAATTCCGAATGGCTCCTTCCAGTAAAGCAATTACCGAAATAATAGCAGATTCATTGCGCTCGAAAAACGGCGCAACCGGTTTTCCCCCAACCAGCACTTCCCAATCCCTATCCTTGCGTTCTTCTTCAGAATACAGCGAATACCTCGAAATAGATGCCACTGTCAGTATTGTTTCAGCTTCTTCCGCAGTAAATATCGCGTCATTTACCACTTCCGATTCATACCCTCCAATATAGTTATAGGTAATGCTGAATTCCTCCTGCCTTTTAGCCATAAGCTCCTGCAGAAAAGCAATAAGGCTTGTTTTCGCATAGCTTTGCAGTACGCTGTTCTGCACTATTGCAATCATGCTGTTATCAGGATCAGACATTATAGACTGTACCATTTCATCGGTAAAAGGTATCAGCCTACTGGTCGCGGCAGCTCTTCCATCTAACCTGCTCGAAACGTAACTGATCTGCTCCGCCAGTTCTGAAATAGAATTAGAAACAGGCTTATCGCGATAGAATTCCTTCAGCGATTCATAAACTTTCTTCCCTTTTAAGTCAAAAGGATTATGAGGATTTGCAGGATACAGAAGCTCTTCAGATCTGTTCTGAGCATAAGTGGATGGATTCTCAGCTCCTTTAAAATCTGAATCAGAAGAGCATGAAGAAAAAAAGACTGATGTGATAATGCATAATAGAATGGTTTTCATGATTTTGATGTTTGAATGTGAATGGAAATCTCTTTCCAGTCCATTTCATCCGGATAAGCAGAACTTCTGCCCGGCACCCTGCCGGACATTTTGCTTTTGAATTCACAGCAAAACTATTCTGCTTTAAAATCTCCCGCAAGCCAATATCTGCGGGTTTTCGGCAATTCCGCTATGGATTTTCGAGAAATCCTTAGTGCATTTATAACAAACAATTAACTATAATCCAATCCTTTATGCTATTTTTATATTAATTTAAAGTAGAATAATTCCGACAATAAATAGCTCTATTGTCTATTATCCAAAACTATCCCCAAAACTTCCAAACCATGAATACTCAAATTGCTCTTCTTTTTTTTCTGCTGTTCCCTGTCCTAGCCTCTCCCCAAAAACATGCTTTTAGCATTCCCGATTCCCTAAAGCTGAAGGGCTATGAATATCTCGACAATAAAATCTACGAGCTGAGAAAAGATAGCGCACGCGCTTCGCTATATGCGTATGTATTTCTTAATAAGGCTAAAAAAGAGAAAAACAGCAAAGAAATCATTAATGCCTATCAGAACCTTCTCCACTTGTCTCCCCAAAACCAGCGGATAGCATATGCAGACAGCATGATCTATAACGCCACTAAATCAAAGGACAAAGAGCTTATCGGAAGCTCTTATCTCACTAAAGGGACTGTATATTACGGACAGAGAATGCAGCAGCAGGCAATGGATCAATATCTGGCCGCGAACCGCTATATCTCGCAGACTAGCAATCAGTATTTAATCCATAAAGTGAAATACTGCATCGCCCAAACCAAATTTTACATTGGCTTCTACGATGAGGCTGTCTCACTTCTCAAACAATGCATAGACTATTACAAAGACGGCCAATCGAGACCATACTTAAATTCCCTGCATTCCTTGGGACTTTGCTATAGCAAGCTCGGAGATTATGATAAATGTTCGAAAATAAATTCTTTGGGCATTTCGGAAAGCACGAGGCTGCAAATTAAGGAAATGATACCCTACTTTAAGCATTCTGAAGGGATCAATGAATACTCCAGAAAGAATTATAGCTCGTCAATCAGAAATATTGAATCATCTATCTATGCCATAAAAGAAAATAATGATTATGCCAATCTGGAAATAGCATATTTTTATATTGGGAAAAGCTACTGGGCGCTCAATCAAAAAGAAAAGGCGGCAAGCTATTTTGAACTGGTAGATAAAATCTTCAGCGAAAAAAGAATATTAAGACGAGATTTGAGGCAGGCTTTTGAACTAATGATCAGCTATTATAAAACCCAAAAAGACCTTAAACGGCAGCTATATTACATTGACCAGCTGCTGAAGGCTGACACGCTGCTTACAGAGAGCAAAGAATACATCGTAGGAAAAATCCATAAACAGTATGATACAAAAGAACTTCTGCTGGAAAAAGAAAGGATCGCAAAAGACAATGAAACCATGACGGCACAGCTCATTTGGAAAAAACATTATGACCGCATTTTTACCGGTGCGATACTGATGCTGTTCTTTGCTGTTATTGGCGTTACGTGGTATCATCACAGAACAAGAAGAATATATAAAAAGAATTATGAAATGCTCATGGAAGAGCTTGATGCAAAGAAAAACCATTCTAAGGCAAAATCTGAAAAATCCCCTATAACCAATATAAATGCAGAGACAGTCTCTTTGCTTCTTAAGCACTTAGAAAATTTTGAAAAAAACAAAAGTTTTCTAGAAAAAGACTGGAACCTCACCACTCTTTCCGCTGCATTTAAAACCAATCCGAAATATTTATCCATCATACTTGACCACTCCAGAGATAAAGGAATCAATGAATATATAAACGGACTCCGCATTGACTATATCATATCGCTGCTGCGGAAACAGCCTAGATTCAGACTTTATAAATATGAATCGCTAGCCAAAGAAGCCGGTTTCAGCACTACGGAACGCTTCACAAAAGCTTTTCTGGCCAAAACCGGGATAGCGCCATCCTATTTTATTGCAGAAATAAAAAAAGAAAATACGCAATAGTTTTCTCAAAACCCATATTTGGAAATCATCTGTAAGTTTCTACTTTTGTCACGTAATTAAAAAAACTTGACATTTATGAAAGACTTATTGGCAAAAATCACTGCTGAAATTGAAACATTCAAAACAGAATCTGAGTCACTATCAGAAAAAGGAGTTAAAGCTGCAGGGGCAAGAGCCCGCAAATCATCATTAGAAATCGAAAAGCTACTAAAAGAGTTTAGAAAAGTTTCTATTGAAGAATCTAAAAAATAATTATTTCAAAAAGCCTTCGATATCGAAGGCTTTTGTCTTATATAAGCACTACATTAAATAAATTTTGGCATTAAAAATTTAAACATTTCACTAGCCTTAAATGCTTATATTATTCTAGTGAAAGGATATAAGGGCGTTATACAAATATGAACTAATTAATATTAAACTTATATTCTTTTAAGTAATAATCCTACCTTCTTGTACTAAATATCAAGTAATTTAAAAAAATCATACAACTTTATTTCCCTTGCCTCACAAATTCTAACTAATGTTTTTAAACTTATGTTATAATCTTTATTATACTTGATATTTCGAACAGTTTTTTCATCAATATTATGTTCACTAGCGAAAGCACTTTGAGATTTTGCTTTCGCCACCCATTCACTTGCTAAATAGTCAACTATAATACGATTCTTGTCCTTCATACTTAACAAAGTAACTTTTTATAGTTTAAAATAATTCGGACTAAAATCCGAAATTCAAACTATTTTGTTATATTTGTATTTGAATTAATATATTTGCGATACTTCCAATAAAATATTTGAAGCATTCGCTTGGAGTCTCGTTTCCGAAAACTGCTAATTTTTAATCACGCGAGATGACTAAGTGTAAATGCTCACGCCTATAAAAAAAGGGCGTGGGCTCACTTATTCGTGTGAAAAGGTTCTTAGCAGTACCTCGGAAGCGGATATGTTGAGTTCCACGTCTCTTTTATTTTAAGATGCTACCATCAGCTTGACTCTAAGTATAACTACTTCAACTTTCAAACTTCGCAATCAATTATTGTTTAACCAATATGTTTTGTCTATGATCAAATAAAAATCTTGTTATATAACATAGAAATTAATATTTCAGCATAAAAAATGGCCCTCAGCTGCAGCGACCAAACTAGAGCAGAGGACCTTAGCTAATCAAATCATATTTAACTAACCAATCCCAATATTATGAATTATTTTTCATTTTACAAGGATGGAAAAGCTCTTTATTGCCTATTTTTTACAGGTATCCTGCTGTCTTTTTCATCGTCTTCCGCAAATAATTTAAAGCGGTCCTACAAGTCATTTTTTCAGCAGATAGAGATTCAGGGAACTGTCACAGATGGCAGCTCACCTCTTCCTGGAGTAACTGTTGCCCTAAAAAACAAAACTAACGGTGCCTCCATTACTGACTACAACGGTCACTATTCGCTTTCTGCCTCTTCCAATGACACGCTGGTGGTCTCTTTTATCGGATTCAAAAAAGCGTATGTGCCAGTTCAGGGACGCACTAAAATTGATATCCAGCTCGAGTATGACACCACCACACTTCAGGAAGTAAAAATTAATGCAGGCTACTATTCCGTAAAGGAAAGCGAGCGGACAGGAAGCATTTCGCGCATTACATCAAAAGATATAGAAACCCAGCCAGTAACCAATATATTGGCCGCAATGCAGGGAAGAATGGCCGGAGTCAGCATTACCCAGCATACAGGGGTTCCCGGAGGAGGTTTTGATATCAGAATCCGCGGACAGAATAGCCTGCGCGCAGACGGCAATGCTCCGCTCTATATTATTGACGGTGTTCCGTTTTCCTCCGAAACCATCGGCTCTCCCCAAACCGGAACCTCTTTTCCGATGCAGACCAGTCCCCTTAACGGAATCAATACGGATGCCATAGAGAGCATTGAAATACTAAAAGACGCGGACGCAACTTCCATATACGGCTCGAGAGGAGCAAATGGCGTGGTATTAATCACAACCAAAAAAGGAAAAAAAGGCCAGACAAAATTTACTCTGAATTCCTCAACAGGAGCCGGAACCGTAACCCGTTTTTTAAAGCTGATGGACACGGAGCAGTACATCAAGATGCGAAAGCAGGCATTCTTAAATGATGGGCTCACTGAATATGGCCCGCTTGATTATGATGTCAATGGAACTTGGGATCAAAACCGCTATACCGACTGGCAGAAAGAATTTCTTGGCGGTACAGCGCAGATCACAGATCTGAATGCTACTATATCGGGAGGCTTCGAAAATACGCAGTTTCTGGCAGGAGGCGCTTACCATACGCAGTCTACCGTTTTTCCCGGTGACTTTATGTACCGCAAAGCGGGCGGCAATATAAGCGTTAATCATGAGTCCTCAGATTCAAAATTCAGATTCTCCTTTTCAGCAGGGTACAATATGCAGTCTAATAGCCAGCCGAGTTTTGACTTCACCTATGATTCAAGATCGCTTCCTCCAAATGCCCCCGCGCTTTATACTCCGGAAGGGGAACTGAACTGGGAGAATGGAACGTGGACTAATCCTTTAAGGAATCTCAATGCTGAATTTAAATCCAAAACCAGCGACTTGACAGCAAATACAATAATATCTTATGATCTTTCAAAAGCATTGTCCGTTAAAGCCAATATTGGCTATACAAGACTTTTCAATGAAGAAACGCGCATTGTGCCTTCCACTATCTACAATCCCTCACTGAATGTAACCAGCGCCAGCTCGATTCTGTTTCTTAATGATGCACAAAGGTTTTCTTGGATTGCCGAACCGCAGATCAATTGGAAGAAAGACATGGGATCAGGAAGCCTGGATATTCTTTTTGGGGCAACTTTCCAAAGCCAGACCAGCACAAGAAACGTAATTTCGGGTACAGGCTTCAGCTCTAACAGCCTGATTTATAATCTGGCCGCAGCAAGAACAGTGCGCATAGTGAGCAGTGACGAAACAGAATACAGATATCAGGCATTCTTCGGCCGCTTCAATTATAATCTCAGGCAGCGCTACATCTTGAATCTAACGGCAAGAAGAGACGGATCAAGCCGGTTTGGCCCTGGAAACCAGTATGCGAACTTTGGAGCTGCAGGTTTTGCATGGCTCTTTTCCAAAGAAAATTTTCTAAAGGATAGCAGCTGGTTCAGCTTCGGAAAACTGCGCTTAAGCTACGGGACAACAGGAAATGACCAGATTGGCGATTACCAGTATCTCGACACCTATACCTCTTTGGGAGTAATCTATAATGGCACAGCTGGACTTTCCCCTTCACGCCTATTTAATGCCAATTTTGGATGGGAAACAAATAAAAAATTTGAAACCGCCGCAGAGCTTGGCTTTTTACAGGACCGCATTTTTTTAACAGCAGCCTGGTACCGGAACCGATCATCAGACCAGCTGGTTGGAATGCCCTTGCCTGCCACGACAGGTTTTACCTCCGTACAGGCCAATCTGAACGCTGTGGTGGAAAACAGCGGGCTGGAATTTACCTTGCGCACTGTCAATTTTAATGGAAGCAATTTTTCATGGACAACCAACTTCAATATAACCTTTGCAAAAAATAAGCTGCTTTCTTTTCCAGATCTTGAAACGTCAACCTACAGTGAGAGATACCGAATCGGAAAACCCGTTACCATTGAGCTGCTGTACAATTTCAAGGACGTCAATCCCCAGACAGGCATTTACCAATTTCAGGACCTCAATGCAGACGGGCTCATAACATTTCCCGAGGACAAACAGACAGCAGAAGATCTAAGCCCCAAATATTACGGAGGCATACAGAACCAGCTGGCCTATAAGCGCATTGCTTTAGATTTCCTGTTCCAGTTTGTAAAGCAAAAAAACAAACTCTATCCGATGGGACCCGCGGGAATGATGTCCAACCAGCAGCAGCGGATAGCGGACAGCTGGATGCAGGCTGGAAACTCCGCCCCTTATCAGATCTATACAACCGGCTATAATGATGGCGCCCTTATGGGGAACTATTTATATGACGAGAGCACTTCTTCTGTTGCTGATGCCTCCTTCATCAGGCTGAAAAACATCTCTCTCACCTATACTTTTCCCCTGAGCCTAAAACAGACGCAGTTTAAAATCATGCTGCAGGGACAGAACCTGCTGACTTTTACAAAATACCCTGATGGCGATCCTGAATTTACCGCCTACGGCTTTCTGCCACCGCTTAAAGTAATCACTGCAGGCATACAGTTAACTTTTTAAACCATCGATTATGAAACCATTATCTAAAATAAGGCTTTTTGTTCTATTATGCATGCTGGGCATCTGTCCTTCATCCTGCGAATCGTTTCTGGAAGTGGATCTCCCGAAATCGCAGCTTGCCGCACCTGCAGTATTTGAAGACTACAGCACAGCAGAAGCTGCGCTTCTGAATATTTATTCCAGCATCCGCGACAAAGGGATCCTAACAGGCACTGGCCAAGGAATCTCCAATACTCTAGGCAATTATGCTGATGAGCTCGCCAGCAACGAGGCGCCTAACAATTTCAGTCTGGATTTCTATAAAAATTCCCTGCTTCCGTCCAACACAACCGTTACCGGCTTTTGGAATGCCTCCTATAACCAGATTTATGCCGCAAACGCAATTCTTGAAGGCGCACAGAAATCAGAAGCTTTGAGCCAGATCCAGAAAAACCAGCTTCAGGGAGAGGCCTATTTTATCAGAGCGCTGCTCCATTTTTATCTGTCCGAATTATTTGGGGATGTTCCATATATTACCGATACTGACTATAAAAAGAACAGCAGCGTTTTAAGGATTCCTGCTGCTGCTCTTAATAAAAAAATAATCTCTGATCTGGAAAATTCACTAGAGCTTCTTCCTGCCCAGCCTAACGGCCCCAGCCGTGTCCGTCCCAATAGATACGCAGTACAGGCTCTTTTATCCAGAATCTATCTCTATGCTAAATTATATGCCGAAGCATCAAATGCGGCATCTGCGGTTCTAAATCAGGAAGGGCTTTATGCTCTTGAAAATCCAGATCAGGCTTTTCTGCTGGCCTCCCGTGAAACCATCTGGCAGCTTCAGGCAGGAGCTGCCGGGAAAAATACCGCCGAGGCAGCATATTTTACATTTACTTCCGTTCCCCCGCCTCAGGTGTCGCTTACCGCCAGCCTTGTGAATTCTTTTGAGGCTGGAGACTTGCGCAGGTCTCTCTGGATAAAAAGCGTATCCAAAAATGCATCAGTCTATTATCATGCCTATAAATACAGGGAAAATAATGCCACGCCCGCATCAAAGGAATATTCAATCGTATTCAGGATAGCAGAACAGTATTTAATACGTGCGGAAGCAAGAGCCTATCAGGGAGATCTTATCGGAGCTAAAGAGGACCTCAACAGAATCAGAAGCCGTGCAGGCCTGAATGACACTTCAGCCTCCACACAGCAGGAAATTATCGATGCTGTGCTTATGGAAAGAAGGCATGAACTGTTCACTGAACAGGGGCACCGCTTTTTTGATCTTAAGCGCAGCGGAAAGCTTGACAGCGTTCTGGAAGGCGTTAAGCCAGGCTGGAATCCGACAGATAGCCTGCTGCCCCTCCCGCAAAACGAACTTACTTTAAATCCAAATCTTCTGCCTCAAAATCCGGGGTATTAAAATTAGAATCATGCAAGCAAATACCATAAAGAAGCACTGCCGAACCGAAAGATTCTGCAGGATGCATTGCACCTTTTTTTTATTTATATTATTTATTTTGCCATTGGTGGCCTGTCCCCTTTGGGGGCAGGCATTGCAAAAAAAAATGCTCACACCCAAAGACTACAGCCAATGGAGCGAGCTTATATTGAAGAATATTAGCCCCGATGAAAAATGGGCCTCTTTTAAGACGGAATATGAACAAGGCAGCGATACCTTATTTGTCCGAAACATTCTTAATAAAACTTCATTTGCCTTTCCAGACGGCGAAGACGGCAGGTTTATGGGTCACGCTTTTATATGCCTGATTAACGGAGACCTCCATATCCTTGATTTAAAAACCCTAAAGGAAAAAATAATTAAAAATGTAAAATCCTATTCGTGCAGTGACAGGCACGCGCAGCTCATCTACCGCTGTAGCGCAGCTGGCCAGAGCAGTTTTATTGGAATCCTTTCCCTTAAAAGCGGCGGAACCAAAAAGATTGACAATGGAATCGTCTTTCTGCTCAGTCCCGAGCAGGACAAACTATGGTACACGGTTTCGTCAGCCGATTGTCAAGGCGCGGCAGTCATAAGCCTCAAAAACCCGGATGCGGCCGTCTGGATGGAACAAAACTCTTCAGAGAATTTCACCTCTCCGGTATGGCAGAAGCATGGGCAGGCTGTTGCGTGCATAAAGGAAAATGCTGATCCGAGCCAAAATATGCTTTTGTACTTCGACACGCAGACAGAAAAAAAATTCCAGTTCGGCCATGAGACCGATTCGGCGTTCTTAAAAAACTGGCATATCACAGCCGATACGCAGCGGAAAATTGTAATTTCCGACGATCTTCAGAATGTCTTCTTTGCCGTAAAGGAAAATACGAATTCTATTGACAGACAAAAGAAAATTGCGGTCGAAGTTTGGAACACTGAGGATAAATGGATCTATCCCTATGAAAAATCGCAAAAGAGCCTTCGCGGCACTTCAAAATCTGCGGTCTGGAATCCTTTTTCAGGAAATGCCCATCTTCTGACCTCTGAGGAAACGCCTTCCATTATGATGGACGGCGCCATGAAATATGCCTATCTTTCAAATCCGAAAGCATATGAGCCCCAGTTTGAATACGAAGGGCCAAGAGACATTCAGGCCGTCAATTTAAAAACTTTTGAAAAAAAAGTATTCCTTAAAAAACAGCCGTGGGACACTGAAGCCCTCAATCCGTCTCCTGCAGGAAAGTACTTTGCCTATTTTAAAGAAAACTGCTGGTGGGCCTATAATCCCCATACGGATTCCCATGCCAACATCACAGCTGGACTTGGAGTCCGATTCAATGGCAAAAAGCAGGAGCTTGTTCCTGAATCCGTGTACGGCAATCCTGGATGGACTGCCGGCGATAAAGAAATTATACTCTATGACCAATACGACATATGGAGCATAAATCCTGTGAACAGAAAAGCAGAGAGATTGACAAAAGGCAGGGAAAAAAAAATAGTCTACCGCATTATAAATCCCGACACCAGGCATCAGAAAGTAATCTACAACGGTCCGCTTCTCGAAACATATGATCTCACCAAACCCCTCTTTCTGCGCGGAAAAGGCCCGGATGGAAAAACAGGCTGCTTCATATGGAGAAAGAATTCCGAAGTAAAGCCGCTCGCCTTTAGGGACAGCAGCATTGATCAGTTTCACTTCACGGAAAATAAAAAACGGATTATATTCAGGGAGCAGAATTTTGACCAGCCCCCGAAATTGGTATCCGTAGACGCTTCCGCCTCCTCCGAAACTGTTTTCTATAAAAGCAATCCCCAGCAGGAAAAATATTTCTGGGGAAAATCAGAGCTTATTGAATTCCAGAACTCCAAAGGAGATACCCTGCATGGAGTGCTGGTTTATCCAGCCGATTACCATCCTGAAAAAAAATATCCAATGATCGTAAATATTTACGAGGAAAAATCCAATGAACTCCACATCTATGAAAATCCTACCTTATACAACGGGGGTGGTTTTAACACTACCTTTATGACACTAAACGGCTATTTTGTGCTGCTTCCCGATATCAGAATAGAAAATCATAACACTGGAATTTCAGCATTGGACTGTGTGGCATCAGCAGTAAAAAAAGTCATTGATAAAAATCTTGTTGATCCAAAGAAGATAGGGCTTAACGGCCATTCCTTCGGAGGATATGAATCTGTTTTTATAGTAACGCAGACACCGCTGTTTGCCGCATCTGCTGCCGGAGGCACCCCGACTGACCTCTCCCGCTTTTATTATACGGTAGGCAGAGGAGGCAAACCGGATATGTGGCGATTTGAAGCGGAACAGATCAATATGGGAGGATCGCCTGCCGACTATCCTGACCGCTATGATGCCAACTCTCCAATCAGGCATGTGTCAAAAATTGAAAACCCCGTGCTACTCTGGTCTGGCAAAAATGATCCGCAGATCGATTTCCGCCAGAGCCAGGAATTTTATCTCGCACTCCGAAGACAGAAGAAAAGAAGCACTCTGATTCTCTACCCTGATGAAGGCCATGTTCTAATCAAACCAGAAAACCAGAAGGACATCACAATCCGCATCCTGGAATGGTTTAATTATTATTTGAAAGGCAATTATAAGCCTGCATGGATTATGGCAGACACAAAATAATCCCGCAGGAGAATACAAAAAAATGCAGTTCCATCACTGGAACTGCATTCTCCCGATTTAAAATGAACCTACTGCCCATTCATAATACGATACAAAGGCTCAACGCAATTGTCCTGGTCATCGGTTTCATAAACAATAGGCCCCGTAGTAACATTAAGTCGGCACAGCTGCGGTTTGATAATATCCGAACAGTTTACTGGACCTTGGGTACATTTGCCATTAAAGTCAGGATAATACCCCTGCTGTATGGCTGCTGTTTTACTTTTTTCTGCGCTCTGCATCGAAGTGGTTGCAAAAGCGCCTGCAATTGCCAGAACTGCAGCGGCAGCTGGAATCACATTTTTAATAAATAAGGTTTTCATAGTAATTAATTTTAAATAATAGTCTGATCTACTTTTTTCTACAGGTGTTCGATCTGCTTCCTGAAACCGGCCGGTATATCAATAGTATAAAATGATTCATTTAAATTCTTTTTTAAGAATATCTTTCAGCTTGTATATTACCAGATCAGTGCCAATAAGGGCGTATAAATTATCGCTGTCTGCAGCAAAACAGCTCAGCTGGCTGCTTGAGGTATGATATATGGGAAAACTGAGACGGTACGTACTAGTATCTAAATCATAAACATCAATTATAAAAGACTTCTTCCAAAGCTTTTGATTCTCATATCTTCCTTTTACTATGGAATGCACAAAAAGCAGGTTTCTATAGACAGCCGCATTGGCATTTACCACAAGAGCAGGAGAAGCTACAGTATACTCTCTCCCCTTATTCATTTTTGAGACCTTAAATCTCACATGGCTAATTGTATCGATAGTATGCCCTCTGCTCAACAGCTTCCCGTCTTTATCGGCTGTAAAAAACTCATTGCGGTAATAGTAGAGATAGACTATTCTCCCAGTTTCCCTGCTGTATAGAAGCATGCCGTCCGTATCAAAGATCCCATCTCCCTGCGCCTGCAGCAGTTCCCTTTTGTAGGCTATTTTAGGGATGGAATCTGAATTGAAAATCCCCAGCACATTGGCCAGTTTTTTTGAATTATTGGACTTCAAGACAGCCTTTGTGCTGTCAATGGGAACGGCTCTTGTAAAATGGGGAACTCCAGCCATCTCCTTAGTAGCTTTCCACGTTACCGCATCGCCCCGCAAAAGAACTGGCACAATGCCGTCAGAGAGATAAAAATAAGGTTCCTGCACTGTGGCCGTAATCATTTTAAAGGGATACTTGTCCGCTTCAAAATGCATTTTTTCCAGCTTTCTGCGCTTCAGATCCTTATCTACCAGAAGCATATAGGTGGGATATTCGTAATTGCCTATATAAATTTTATCTGCTGACGTGCCTGCAATGTATTGCGAGCTGTGCCTTAAATCCACCGAATTCACGAATTCCACTGGATGCTGCGGATATCTTCTTAAGAAGGGATTATTCTCATGCATCATACTCTCTGATGTGAGGTAGAGCACTGAAACTGCCAGACAGCCCGCCGTTATTATGCCGGCTTCCAACGCAATCATTTTTCCCATTGCAATCTGATGATTTGCATTTGGGCTAAGCTGGGCATTTAATGCTGCTCCAAGTGCAGAGAGCGCCATCAGAACAACATTAAAAACCAGATGGGCGCTCCAGCTCATTTTTTCCAGTATTCCTCCGCAGCTGCAGGGCACAAAAGAACTGAAGTTTAAAATAATAAATATATAGACCGTAAACATTGCCATAATGCCAAGAGAGGCCAGCAGGGCCGCCGTTCTTAATCTCGGAATGGAGAGAAGCAGCGCTATTAAGAGTTCACTGGCTATAACAGCCCAAGATACCCACCCTGCGTGCACACTCAGCAATGGGGACTGCCCGAGCTGCACCTGAAATTTTTCAAACTCCGCCAGCTTGCTTACGGCAGCGTACACAAACAGCATCACAAAAAGAATACAGATTATCTCAACGGCTATTTTTTTGCGCAAGGTTTTACCATTCATGATTTTGAATATTTAAGTTAAATAGTTCTGCTTTTCATTTGAGCATATGCAAATTTAGATTAGCCATTTCTAACAAAGCGTTTCCAAATCATGCGTAAAATTTTTAAAAACAGGCTAACTTAGAATCCGTTTGTCTAAAAAAATAAAGACGCGCTGTAAATCGGCTAGATTTACAGCGCGTCTTGAATGCCGCGCACTATTATCCCAATATCAGCTTAACATCAGTAAGCCGACATTGCTATTTCCTGAACTTCATCAAAGCTGGCTTTTCGGTAGAGCTCATTAAGCCTGACATTGTCCTTATCCAATTTCTTAAGCACTGCGGCCTGTTCTTCCATGAGCTTCACCACTTCATCAAGCTTCTCGGGCTGCGCATTTTTCTGCGCCCAATTTTGGATTTTGCCTTGGTCTAAATCTTTGTACCCATTAAAAAATTCTCTTATGTCCTGCGATCTGCTCTGAAGCATGGGGCTTATGCTTTTATAGATTTCATTTTTGCGGATAAACTCTGCGCTTTTTGACATTTTGATGTTCAGCTGTTTTGCTTCCGCCAATTCAGCTTTGGTAAGCCTTTTCTCTTCTTCCATCGTATCGCCTGATTGGGCACGCGCGAATCCTGAAAGCAATAGCAAAAAAAGCATTATAATCTTAGTGTGTTTCATGTGTCTAATTAAGTGGTTACGGCTAATTTTAATTTTATTTCTAAATAGGCAATCAAAGAAATCAATTGCATTGGAAAGATAAATAGAAATCGCGTAAAAAAATAGCCCGAGCCAAAAAAAAGTAACTCAATTCTTGCGCTTAAAATATATGGAATGCAGACAGCATAAACTACCTGCACTCCAGATTTAAAGCATAATCAATTCTGCATTATATAAGAGCCAACCCCTTTAACAGCAAAGTCAAGGCATAAGTTAAAGGCTGCTTGGCCGCGAAGCTGCGCCGTTCCTCCCATTAAAATGGAAGAAAGCTTTGCCTCATCATCCTTATATTTTCTCACATTCTGAAAATAGCCCGCCACGGCATTGTAAGCCCCAAATACTGTCCCTTTGGTTGTAGCTGTCTGCTGGGTGGGATGAGCCATCGCATATTCGAACGCATTGTCCACCATATTATTGAAACAGGCAGAGAGCTCTTCGCTTCGCCCTTCCTGCAGCTTTTTAAGCACTTCACTGCTGGGAGCCATAGCATGCTGGATCAGTTTTTTAACCTCCTTATCGGATATGCGTGCCTTTGTCCAGTAGTTAAAAACAGCTTCCAGACTGTGTGCCAATGTATCTGATATCCCCATTACTTTATGCGCCTGCTCCAAACGGTCTTTAGCATTTGATGTGTGGCGGATGCGCACCGTATTGGTTTTAGACTGCATGGCAGCGTTAAGCGTATTGGCGCATACGATTCGTATCGGCGTAAAAGCTGCCGTAATGCTTCCGCTCCCGTCATGCGAGGTGCTGAGAAAAAGATATTTCTCGATCAGATCATCCTTTCCCACGCGGATATAATCGGGAAGCTTAGCCGTGATAAAGATCTTCTCACCGTTCCCAAGAGCGCCAGCGGTTTCATATAGGATGCCGTCACCGCCCACTATGCTGTCAAAAAACGAAAATGCATCCCTGTTCTGCACGATATGGTAATCTTTCCCCACAACGCCCAGCACAGTATCGGTGTCAGTCCGCACCGTACTGCAGTAATCTGGAACATCCAGCCTGCCAGCAGTTATAAAGTCCTGCGTCACAATCGGAGCTGAAGGCGTAAAAAGCCTTCTTTTCTCCACTTCAAAATCCAGCCCCGCATGAGCTATCGCCTCAGCGCTTGTCGGATATTCTTTCACTGTCTGCCCCAGATTGTGCCAAGGCTTTTCCTTCACGCTGAAAAAGCTGTGTCTTCCTGTATTATCATTAAAATAAATATGATGTGCCATGATTTCTGATTTTTAAATTAAGCACGCCGTTAAAAAGGCATTTCATCCCCAACTTTGCCATTATCCTTTTTAATGGCAGTTCTGCCGTTTCCTTTCTTAGCAATACTGGCGCTTTCGCCTTGATCTTCCTTATCCGCGCTTCTTTTGGCAAAAGCCAGAATATTGAATGCATTGACATGAAAATCAATGCTTCCGATTGGATTTCCATCGTTGTTTATATACACATGCATGCCCAACCTGCCGCTCAACAGCACAACAGCCCCTTTTTTAATCCACTGCCCCGCCTTCATGCTTATCCAGTACGAGCATCTGATAAACGTTGCCACCTCCTTATACTCTGAACTTCCCGCAGGCTTATAGCGGTCATTGACCGCTATGGTGAAGCTCAAAACCTCTTTCTCGCCCACCCTTCTTATTGCCGAATCCCTAGTAACCCTTCCTGTAATTTCCATAACCTAAAAATTTAATAATGAATAAATAATTGCCAGCCGACCAACCGCTCATGATTAATCCAATGAAACATTTAACCAATAGCCATGCTCAGACTGCCTGCTTCCCTTAACTCCCGCTCCGCCTTTAAAAAATTTGTTTTCAAAAGAAAAACGGAAAAAAGAAAGCAAGAGACCAAGAGGCAGCTAAAGGACGCGGAATGCTATAAGTCCCGAAGGGCGGATGGAAAGAGAGTGGAATCCGTTATGCGCATACAGCAGACTTGCTGGCGCTATCTTGGCTGCCTTTTTATCCGTTTCGAATGAAAACAGAATCTAATCCTCCTTTACGGAAAACCGTACCAACGCGTGCAAATTAAATTTTAGATTTACTACCCGGTTATTTATCAATCAAATTTGATTTAGAGAATCAAGAAATTGTATTATTTCAAAACAAATCCTGATATTATTTTTGACAAAGCGCGCGTAATACAAGATAAACTCAACAGTGTATTATATATCAATCAGTTTTTTGAAAGACTAGAGCAGTACGATATTATTATAGAGAACAAAAAGGAAATCCTAATTGGATAACGCCATAAAATGGTTTAAAAAACTAAATTAAGTTAACAATAAAAAAGCTTCACTAAAGTCGAAGCTTTTTTTCTTAAACAGCTACAATTGATCTTGATAGCTATGCCATCTTTCATATATTAATAGACCCAGATTTAGTTATTCGTCTACATAAAGTCTTAATTATTTGGTCTATTTTTATGTAAAAAAAATATTCCAAGCTACATTCATTATTTTTTAAACATCAATTAGTAAAAACAGCTAAGAAAGTAAGATTAATTTTATATAAATTTGACTATAGTCTTTACTGCTTAATTTAAACAATTTTTACTAACAAAAAATTACTATTTAATGGATTCATTTAGTGTCTGCCTTACTCTGGTTTCAGTTTTATTAGGGATTGCTTATCCCATACTTATTCAGATAACCAGCAATGATAAATATTCATCAGAGCAAATCTTAGATCTTTTTGAAAAAAATCGATGCAGAAAACTTTTTATACCGAATTTAATTGCTGTTCTGTTTTTCATCGGCATTTATCTTTTAAAATTACCTGTGCTTTTTTCCACAGAAAATAACTTTTTAAATTCCATATTAGAAAACTCGGCAGGAATTATTGTTTTTATCTTAACAATATTTTTAATTATTAATTTTCTTCTTATCACAAATCTCATTACCATTTTTTACAGAACTTCCTCACTTATAAAACATTTAGATTTACAATCAAAAAATGTAATTGAGAAAAATGATTTCTCGTCATTTGAAGGACTGTCTGATCTTCTGCGCTGGTCCATTCAAAATCAAGATTCCAATGCTTCAAAACAGCTATCCACTTATTTTTCAAAAATGTTTCAATCTTACCAAAATAAACATGTTACCAAAGATGGTATTATCTATCCTGACAAACTTTATTTTATGGTATATCGGGCAACCGAAAAAATTGTGGGAATGGACCGTAATAACCTCCTCTTTCTAGAAACTAAGACTGCTGGAGGCACTTGGCTTCTAAGTGAATTTAAGGCTAAAAAAATCAGTACTGAAACCTACTACTGGCTTTGGAAAAATCTAGCTCTCTGCGTAAACAGTAACCGTGGGGATTTAATTTTAACTTTCTGGCACACTACACACCAATTCATTACTTTTAATCTAGACTACATCCGCCCTGATTATGCTTTTGATGCTCAAGAAATCAAAATTAAAAACAAGAAAGAGATCGATGAAAGAAATGAAGAGCGGGAGTCATTTTTAGAATTTCATTATGCACTTGGAGGCCTGCTGCTTTACAAGGACAGACTTGATTTACTAAAAAGAATATTTCACTATACAACCAGCAGTCCGCCTAATTATCCCCTACTTCCAATGCATCTTGGACAGATCTTAAAAATGTTTTTCAAATTTTTTGATCCTTATGACAGTAATTTCCCCTGGATAACGCACAAATATGACTTCCCTGGTCTTGAAGGCTTAAATGCTGATCATACCATTAAGGATTGGATCTGTCAGTACATAGCTGTTTTATTTATGAGGCAGCTTAATATGCAAAGTTTTCATGTCAACTGGGATCCCATGGATATGCCAGTCATGCCAGAATCTCTCAGGGAAAAGCGATCCTGGGCGGAGCACATAAAATATTTCAAGCCGATACTGGAGAAAGTCTTGTCCAACAATCCTACTCTTCTTGAAAATCTTAATTATAAAACAGATTCAAATCTGTATTTAGATCATTTAGATGCTGTTGAGAAATATATCTTGGAAGAATTTGAAAAAAGCCAGCAGGAATTAATTCCTGAGAAGGATAAAGTCGAGCAGTTCATGGAAACATCCTCAAAAATTTTGCGACCAGCATTTGAGCATTTTGACAAACTTAATAATGCTACTGTCACTGATCCTGGTAATTATAGATTGATATTCAATATTCAGGGATTGGTCAATATCACTTCCAAAACGGATTTCGCTGATGATGGTGTGGCGCATTTAAATTTTGATTCTTTTCTTGCAGAATCTGTGAGGCAGAATCATTCCGATGGATTTTTTCAGGTTTTCAATAACGCTGCAACTAAAAAATATGTTTTTGATCAAGAAAATGTTTTTAAGGCAGTCGATAACTTAAGCCTTGATCCTGAGAAACATATCATAATAGCTTACGGTTTCATAAATATTAATTATTATATTGAAAATTTAAAAATAACAGGATTGGAGAAGGATCACTACAACAAAATACAAATACTGTTCTTCCCTGGACGCATGTACGGCATATCCAACTCCCTTTTTATACTTGCAAAATCATCACTGCCTGAAATTGAATATGCAAATATTGAAAAAACTAACATTGACCTTTACGAAGCAAAACCGATAATTGAAAAATTTAATGTGTACGCAGCGGTTTCTGACCTTCACGAAAATACTACGTTACGATTGTTGATTGAAAATGAACCTTCAGAAAGAGATAAAAATCTTCACAAATCTGTATGGCAGGGAATCATCTTTAAAACCATAATAAAATGGAAAAAAGCTACACCTATGGTTCAAATAATTATTCAGAATGAATTTGAAAACCAAAGAAAAAAGAATGAGCTGAATGATGTTTCATCTTCTGATCTAAAATAATTGATTTACAAAATAAAAAAATACAACAGATGAATTTCATCAAACAAATTGAAAGTGCTTTAAAAGCAGTCAATGAAGCAAGATTTCAAGATCTCATAAACCATCTCCTCCACGTGCAGGGCAATACCTTCATAGGTGCTCCCGGTTCGGCAATTGCCAAGGAAAAAACGAGCAAAGGTGCGCCCGACTCCTTTTTTGAGCAGGATGGAAAGTACATATTTGTAGAATGCACGACAAAAGACAAGCTTGATGGAGCCAGGTCTTTTAATGAGAAACTGGAAAAAGATATTGAACATTGTTTTGATGAAAGCAAAACGAATATTCCAATAGAAAAAATACAGAAAATAATCTTGGCCTGCACCTCTAAGCTAACCGCAGAAGAATGTGACAAAATAAACAATAAGGTAAAACAGTTCAATCCAGAAACAGCTATCGAAATTCTTAATATTCAAAATCTGCCTTTCCTAATCTATGACTTTCCGGGATTGGCGGAACAATATTTGGGCGTCAGGATCATAAAGGGAGAAATTTATAATCTTCCTGATTTCTATGCCAAAACAGCTAAAGGTCTTCAGCCTTCACTCACGAATCTCTTTCTTGGACGCGAAGAAGAACTAAAAGAATCTATTGAACATCTACAAAATACTGATGTGCTAATTCTCCAGGGTCCTGCTGGAGCAGGGAAATCAAAATTAGCTACTAAAATTCTGGAGGAATTTCAAGAAAATTTTATTCCAATAGTAATCCAAAGTTCAGCTGTGCCTCTTTGGGATGATTTTGTACATCTGTTTCAGAACAATAAGAATTACATTATCCTCTTTGATGATGCAAATAAATCAGTCCATAACCTCATATACCTGCTTAATTTTATCCAGAAACCCAAAGCTAATAAATTAAAGGTCATCATAACGGTAAGAGATTATGTAAAGCATCTGGTGTCACAGCAGCTAAAAGATTTTTCATATAAAGAGTTAACAATTGATACGCTAAAAGATGATGAGATTGAAAAAATCATTTTGAATGTGCTCCCTAATCTTGAATATTACTACGATATAAGGAGAAAGATTGTTGAGCTATCAAAGGGGAATGCGAGGGTAGCCTTAATGGCAACCTATTCTGTGACTCCCGGTTCCGAAATCAATTATTTGGACAGTCCTGTTCTCCTTTATGAAAAATATTTTGAGAGAGTGGCGGAAGAAATTGAATCGTTCGGCAAACCAATCATTTTTAAGGCTCTCGCCATAGTTTCTTTTTTTGGAGCCCTGGACAGAAACAGCCCTAGGCTCCAAGACATACTAAAGGCAGATTTTGATGTTGACTGGGATGAGTTATGGACGGCCATTCTCCAGCTCCATGAGAATGAAATTTTAGATGTCTATTCAAATGAGATAGTGAAGGTTTCCGATCAGGTGCTTGCCTCCTATGCCTTCTATAAATGTTTTATCGACAGCACTTCAAAAAGTATTTCCTATAAAGACTGGATTGCCGCGTTTATAGGAAAATACCCGAACAGGATTAAAAATACTTTAATTGACGCAAATAATACTTTTGGATACCATCACGTTAAGGGCTTGGTAGCTGCCCAGCTGGAGAGCATAATCTCCAATGAGGAAAGCGCAGAAAAACTATATGCTTTCCATTCTCTATTCTGGTTTTACACAGGTTATGACACCTTATTGTATCTGAAAAAATGGATTGATCATCTTCCCGCAGAAACCAATCCGGCTGAAGTTAGGTTTATTTATGAGCATAACAATCATAGCAAGGCTTCCAAATATTTTGAACTGTTGGTTAACTTTTGGAACCATTCCAATGAGCTTTTAAGGCCATCAATAGATCTAGCCTTAGAATTAACTGCCAAACAGCCTTCCAGAGTTCCAGAATTTCTAAAATTCATCAACGATTACTTCAGCTATAAAATTGAAGATCTAAACGACGCGTACCAAAGGCAAAACATCCTTTTTGATGCTTTAGAAAATGAAAACCGAACTCCAATCCATAGGCAAATTGCAGTCGGAACATTCCTAAATATAGGCGAAGTTTTATTGGGAGGCCATTTTACAGAGCTTAGATCAAAAGGAATAGGCATTAAAATTGTAAATTTCAATTTATCATATTCTTCACGGCTTAACAGTTTAAGGTCCAGAATTTACGGGGTTCTACTTGAAAATTTTTACCAGCATGCTGAGCAGTCCGAGAAAATTTTGAATAAAATCATCTTTCCAGGCGGCAATATCCAAAAGCAGTTCCTCATTGATGAACTGCCATTTTTCACCAGATTGATTTCTGAAAAACTATCTGCCAACCAATACTCCCACTGTATATTTGTAAAGCAGCTTACAAAAAAAATAACAGCATTGGGGCTTAATGTTCCTGATGAATGGAGCATATTCATAAATTCAGAAGCGATGAGGCTTTCAAAACTGCTTAAAACCGACTATCTGGAAGGTAGAAATGGAAAATCCTGGCAGGAAAGAGAAGAGACAAAGAGGCAGAAAATACACAAATTCATCAAAAACAAACCTTGGAGAGAAATAGAGAACTTGTTATATTCTATCGATTCTTTATTTGCACAGCAGAAAGATAGGGATATCTATCTTATTGAAGGCGGAATATCAGAGGTCTTTATAGGAATAGCTATCAAAAGCAAAATTCAGATAAAAAAAGCTCTGTCTACCGTTTTCGATAATACATTTTCATTTTCCATACAGCCAAGGGTAATCTATTATATTGTCGCAAATAATATTTTAAATGCCGAGGAACTTGTAGAATTAATAGCAAAATCAAACTGCCACTATAAAACGACATGCATTACAGCGCTCCTTGAGGCTGTTCCTGAAAATCAAATCAATTCAGGAATAATAGAACTTTTACTGAACACTTTTAAATCAGGGGATCCAATATACATACACCGCTTAACGGATTATCTGAAATTTGAAAGCCAATTCGAGCACTTCAAAAATTCTTCTGACTGCGCAAACCTAAGAAGCCATAACATAATTACCTGTCTGACAGAAATAATACTCAAAAAAGAATCAGAAAGAGCCCATGTGCTTGGATTCCATTTCTGCCGTGAATGCCATACTTATTTCAGTAATCATGCAAATCTTCTAAAATCCGCATATATCGCTTTGAAAAAGAATGATAGGCATTTTGATTATGATGGCAAAGAGCTTGAGGCTGTTTTAAAATTAGACAGTTTCTTCTTTATTGAATATTTGGAGCAAAAGGCTGCTGACACGGATTTCTTATCATTCCGATTTGACAACTATAAACTTGAGTGCCTCTGGCAGCTTCCAAATTACAGCGAAATTATCGATAAGTGTCTTGATATAATAATCAATAAGATGCCTGTATATTCCAATTGGAAACATCCTTCTGCTGTGTTGTTCACTTTTGGATCGCAAAATGAGGAACTGCTGGAAAAAGCATCCAATTATATTTCTGATTACATAAATGCTAATTTTAAGGATTCTCAGAAAACTTTAATGATTCTGAGCATTGTCCTATATTGCTTTAACAGCAAATTCGCAGCCTTTTTGAAACAATTTTTACTCTTGAATGAAGATATAAAACTATTCAAATCAATCTGGCTTACTAAATCAGGTGTTACAACAGGAAGCAGGGTTCCGTACATACAGAAGGAAATTGAATTTATAGGTGATATTCTTTCCATGGTAAAAGGGCTTCCTGACATATTGAAGTATGCGGCGCATGTAAAGTATCTGGAACAGCATATTCAATGGCTGAAAAAAGACATACAAAATGAACAGAGAAGAGATTTTGAAGAGTATTACGATTAAAAAAATAAGCTTTGCCTGATCTTTATATTTATCATTTAAAAAAAGGCGCTTATAAGACGCCTTAATCCACAAAGGAGAATACTTCCTCTGTAATTATCAGATGGTCAAGCAGCTTTATAATTACCTCGTACGCAATCTAAAAACATAAGCTGATATAATAAATTGCATCTGCCTATAAATAGTCCCTGCTCGAAATGGGAGTCATTAAAGGTAAGCTTGCTCGTCGTAATGTTATCAAATGAAGCGAACTCCTTGAAAGTGCAATTATTAAATATAACATCCTGCTGCCCCTCAAAATCCTTTTCAATTACAAAATCGCTGAAAGTTCTAATTTCAAATAGAACATCATCAGTCTGCGAGCCATAAAAAATAGAATCTGCCATATTACAAATCTAAATACAAAAAGGAATTTTCATTTTCCAAAAGTACAGAACCTTTTGGCAACTTTCAGAATTTTCACATCACAAGGCTAATCCTACATCAATTTAAAGCCTTTGTTTAAGGTGTATCCTTCCTTTAGTTCCGTATCGTGGATAAATTTGATATAAATGTATTTTCCTTTTTTATTATGCAGCTGCACTTCGGTCTCGCAAGATATCTCACATAATGGCTTGCTGTTGGCATGCGCCTTGGTAAAGACAGTTTTGCTTACAATAGTGCACGCCTTAATCGGAGAACTGCTTATCGATTCCTTTTTTGTGCCTATACCCTTTACAACATCATAGCCATAAGTTAAGGACCAAGTCACTATTAATTGCACAAAAATATAGGATACAGCGGAGAAGTTTGCGGAATCAGGATTTGTGGTGCGAAGCACTTCACGAAGAAAATCTTCACTTATATGACCTGTACCAGACAATAACTCAAGAACTTTATTATACGTCCGCAATACGCTATCAAGAACGAAAAGAGTTAGTGGCACCGCCGCACCGATTGCGGCATCTTGCCTTATTGCTGTCTCAATATCAAACTTCACATCCGACAGATCATCATCATGCATCTCAGCAATTTCCGAGATTGCATGTCCTACATTTGTGATATAGCGGTCCATTGACTCTGTAACCATTTCTCGAATATCTATGCTATCAAGTTTGTCTTCTTGTTCTAGATTTCCAACGGCTTCACCATTTCTTAAGTAGCTTTTGAGTCTTAAAATTTCCTCCCCCTGAAGAGATACCATACCTCTCCTTGCTACATTAGTATGCGAAACCAATCTGATGCTTTCATTCAAGTTCGTATTCATCAAGGGCTGACCTGCCATAGCAGCTAATGAATTGCTCACAGTGGAGCCTTGCAATGCAGTGGCATTTATCATTTGGGCTATGTTGCTCTGGAGCATGGAAGTCTTGACAGAATTTTGATACTGTTGCATTATCGCCATGCTTCGCTCTGCTATACTACCAAAAGCTGTCTTTACTGAATCTGATGCTTTTGGCATGGAATACATGTAATCGACCATATGCGACGCATTTCCAAATACGGCTTTCAGCATCGTGGCCTCGTTGCGAGGCATTGTCCATTCGCTTAATTTAAATGAATTTGAAAATTGGCCCGTTACAGCTGCTACAACCCTCATTTGAGAATTTATTTTATCCATTTCTAAAAACATTTTACTACGGCTATCAAACATACAATATGGGTTCTTAAATTATCTTATGCCAATGTGCTCTTAGCTAATAGTAAAAAGAGCAGTTTCTGCAGATCATAAAAGTACGAAGAAAACATTTAAACAGCCTTAAATAAAATCTCCTTGATTATAAGAATCGCCAAATTATATTTGAATTAATAAAATCTAGCAACTGCATTTAAAATTGGCTTATTACTGCAAAAATTCCCTATATCAATTACAATATGCCAGACTGCAATATCAAGTTCAATTCAATTTGACAAAATATGATGGCCTTTTTTTGCTAAATGCTATTTTAAAATTTCATATAATTGTGTTACTTTCAAAATCTGAATGCGATCCTATGATGACAGACAGAAGCTCCAGCTGTAAATTGGCAATTTGATTCGCGAATTTCAGATTTTATCAAGTTTTGCATTTGGACTCTGCTGATCTGTAACGTACATAAAAGTTATTTTTTGTACATAGACAGCTGGTTTATTTATCATTAAAATTTTCATTAAATGCCATTTAAAATAGATATCGACAATACGGAACTTGAAATTTTATCAGGAAGGCTCAAACATGCAGTCAGTCCGCTTGAAATCCTAAAGTGGTTAGGAAATTTCGAAGAGTCAGAAATTGAGCTTGCAAAAAAATTCATTTCTAATCTTACTCTGTATACAACTTTTGAAATTGAAAGCACCTTAAATGATGCTTTCAAGCATTTATTTCCTGATAATCTTCCCGACGGACATAGACTTATCGTTAATTCAGTTGGGGAATTTGGCAAAAGCGGAAGCATGATTACTTACTTTTTTCAGAAGACTTCCTTTTACAGCCACAATTCTGACTTCATACAGCTTACCAGCAGCTTGCCGAATGTTGAATATGATGATGAACATACTTATTCGCTCATCATGCTGGATGATTTTGTAGGTTCAGGCGATTCCATAAGAGATTACTGGAATATCAGCCGTGAACACATGACGGCCTTTCAAAAAATATATTTAATTGGAATTGCAGGCATGGACAAGGGAATACGAAATCTAAATAGCCTATTTGCAGAAATAGTTGTACCGAAATCAAATATTTTTAAGAAGGCCTTTTCTCGTGACGCCAGCTACTTTGGCTATCGGAAGTACGCTCCATATAGGGACCTCGCATTTAAATATGGAAAAATACTAAGTCCCAAAAGAAAAAAAATTGGCAAAATAAAGAAGTTTGTTAATGCATTGGGTTATGAAAATTCTCAGGCATTGGTATCATTTGCATACGGGAGCCCAAATAACACTTTGCCGATAATATGGGCCAGCAATGATAAATGGATTCCTTTGATTCCCCGATTTTCCCTCGATAAAGTGGAAATAGCAAGAGAACTCCGAAAGAATATTTCGCATGAACTTTCAATCCTGAAAGAATATGGCAGCCAAAATCTGCAAGAGAGCTTTTTTACTTTCAAAGTAAAAAAAGGGCAAAAAGAGTTTTCAACAGTTTCAAGCACTGATTTTTCGATTTACAGCATCATAAAACTTTCAAGAGAAGGCTTCCTACCTGTCAATATCTGCCATAAACTGGGAATCATGCAGAAAGACTATGATGACTATATTAAAAAAGGGGCCTCAAAGGGATTGTTCGACCAGCAGGGCAAATTAACAGACTTTGGACTGAATCTTTTCTATGATGCGAAAAAATGCATTAATAGAAACAAAAAAATGCTACTTTTGGATTCAGAAATCAATTTTGAAATAAAGGAGATTCAATATATTCCCAAACAATTTAATGGAAGGTCATAAATGGCAAGCAGTTTCAAGTCCAATTTATAGATTCAAGACTTGATTTCCTGGATAGTTATCCAAGAATTTAGTGAAGTCACTTTTCAAACTTCACTGCACAAAATCCTCGCAAGCTCCGGTTCGTGCAGTGATGCTGTCGCCGAGTAAATAAAAGAGTTGCCATTGTGACCATTCCGTTACAAATCAAATCAGCATTTCGAGAAAAAAATATGTCTAATATTTCCCATTCAAAAGAATTTCTTGAAGATATAAAACAGTACGAAGAACTATTGGCAGGAAAAGATCTGCCTGTGATCTATTCTGTACCCCACCTTTGCATGCTTGCTGGAGTCAATATCCAGCAAGTGGTAAATTTATGTGGAAGTTCAAGGAGCTATTTTTACAAAACTTTCAAATTAAGGAAAAGGAAAGGTGGCTTTCGTCTTATACATACTCCTGAAAGCGAGCTAAAATTCCTGCAGAGATGGATATTAAAAAATATTCTTGAAAAGCAACAGTCGCATGAGTCCTGCAAAGGCTTTGATTTAGATCACAGCATTAAAAGCAATGCGGAAATGCATTTGAAGAAAGAAGCAATTCTAAAAATTGACTTTTTAAGATTTTTTGATTCTATAGACGAAAAGCAGGTTTATCGAATTTTTAAAACTATTGGCTACCACGGAAACGTCGCTTTTGCAATGGCAAAAATTTGTACCGTAGTCCCGGACAGATTACTTTTAGATTCACTCAAAAACCATGAAAAACACCTAAAAAACCATATTGAAAAACATAGGATCGGGATACTTGCACAAGGCGCACCAACTAGTCCCAAACTCTCCAATCTATTTTGCCTCAGTCTTGACAGTAGACTAAAGAAACTTGCAGAGAAGCACGGCCTAAGCTACTCCAGATATGCTGATGATCTTACTTTTTCTGGAGATTACGACACTTTAGCAAACGTAAAAAAAATAATTTACAGGATCGTCAGAGACGAAAAGCTGTTTGTAAATCTATCTAAAACAAAAATTCTAAAAAGAGGAAGTCCATTTTTCGTAACCGGGCTTTCTGTAAATAATGAGACGGTAACAGTGCCAAGAAAGAAGAAAGTGGAAATCGAGCATCATCTTCACCATTGCATAAAGAATGGGGTAAACCATCATATACTGAAATCCAATATTGCAAATAGAAATTTTAAAGACTGGCTCTTTGGAAATATAGCTTTCGTATATTCAGTGGAAAAAGAACTAGGAGAAAAGTACTTTAAAATGTTCTATTCAATCCAATGGCCAATCTGATATAATATCTAAACATCATATTCTTTTGCGGGAATATGTTTCTTAAACTCATAATAGCAATCAAGTTAAAAATATGGATGACAAAGGAAAATTAGGAGAAGAATTTGTAAACGAACTGGCATATAATTCACTTTTGAAATTCTGGTGCTATCCAAGTCCAAAATTTGAAAACGGCGACAAAAAAGAGATATGCGATCTACTGATTATATTCCATGAGACTGTTATAATAATTTCAGTCAAAAATTATGAATTCAAAGGAAAATATGAAAGGTACTTCAACAACACTATAAAAAAAGCAGTAAATCAGATTCATGGCGCTTGCAAAGTCTTATTTGCGACACCAGAGCTTATCATAAAACATCCAGAAAGGGATAAGGAAATTTTTCCCCGTGAAAAAATAAAAAAAGTTTTTAGAATTGTGGTAAATCTCGGAGAAGGCGTCAGCTTTTATCCCTTCAATGCACTGACCAAAAACAATGATTATGTAACACTTTTTGACAAATCTTCATTTGAAACCATCATAAGCGAACTGAATACGATACCTGATTTTACAGAGTATCTTGAAAAAAGGGAACAGGTCTTTAAAACTAAAAACACGATTATTATCCCTGGAGCTACATCTGACTTTACAGATGCCGCTAAAGAAGAGCTCTTCACGATTGGCATAGACCCTGACAAGGTTACTATTCTGATCTCGGGAAGCGAAAAAGATCTTTTGGCATACTATTTTAAAGGAGGCCACAATTTTCCAAATGTTCTCAAGAAAAATGAAAAACAAATGAGCCTACTAATTGACAGGGAGTGGGAAACTTTTGCAGCGACTCAAGAAAAAAAAAACAGAGAGGAAGCTGATAAGGTAAGTTATTTTATAGACGACCTGATCAGAGACGATATCCTTGAAAATAATACTTTAAAAAATCTGCCAGCAGATAAAGTAACTGTGGCAAAAAAACTGCTTTCATTCAGTCGCTTAAAAAGGCGTAGCATTGCAGCACGTTACTTCTCTTTTAAAGATCATTTCAAAGGTTTTAAAGGTTCTATATTACCAAGCAATTTCATGGAAATTGATGGTGTTGGCATTTTATTCATGTACTACCCAGATGATACAGATTTAGAACGCCTTCATTTGCTCAAAGAATATGCAATTCTATGCTGTTTCATACAAAAAAAATTTCCTATTACAAGTTTAATTCTATTATCAAGCAACAGCAGAGAAGAGATAGAATTGGTATATAGAGAAAAGTTTACTGAGTTATCCTCTAAAGAAAAAGCATTAATAAAATTGATAGAAGATAATAGAGCTAATTCAAAGCAGAAAATCATATTTATATCTGAAGAGGAATTTCCGATGCGGAAACCTAATCCCCTTTATTCATAAAAGATAAGATTCGTTGAAATACAATTAATTTATAATTTTTACAAAGCTATTTTTATTATGAAAAAAAACTTACAAAAATATCATTAGTAATTTATTCGATAATTCCCTTAAACTACTATTTTCAATTAATAAAAATAACATCGATCAGTCAATATAATTAACTATTTTGTAAAAATTAAGAATATCCTTTTTAATTTTTTTATATTAATAGTTTTATGGAAGAATCGTGGCACTTTAGTTTTTAAAAACTACAAACCCAGCAAAATCAACACATTACAACTTTAGGTTTGAAACTGTATAGTAAAGATCCAACTCCTGTTTCACTAATAGTTCATTAACTCTTTTAAGCCATATTCAAAAATAATCTACACTTTAAAAATACTTTCCAATCAAGCCAACCTCCCCTTCGCCGGCCAAAACAAAAACAACAATAAAAAAATCTAAAAAAAACAAACACATAACTAACTAACTAACTAACTAACTAACTAACTAACTAACTAACTAACTAACTAACTAACTAACTAACTAACTAACTAACTAACTAACTAACTAACTAACTTAGAATAAAAAAACTCTTTAGATCAGTGGCTTGCTGCTTTCAAAGCACATGACAAAAATATTTTCAAAGTAAATAATTATAAAAACAAAAAAAATTAGACTTGGAAATAAACAGCATCGGCGGACTAAACCCTCTGACACCAACCGAAGAAAAAGCTTTAAGCGATTTTTTCCAGAAGAAAAAACTAATAAAAAAGAAAACTGAAAAAAAGAAAGCAAAGCTTAAAAATTAGCCTGCAGCACAGCGGGTTTGATCTTCTGAGAGCTATCAGCTTAAAAGACGCAAGAATTTATCTGCTCCAAATCCTCTGCATTTTCATTTTGCAATGCAGCTTCATTCTTATACGCTATACTATTCTGGAAACAAAAAACAACCAACAGTACTGAGATAAATCCTGAAGCCAATACTCAAAAATAATATATCGAAAGCTCCAGATTTCTCTGAAGCTTTTTTTGTTGTATCGGAAACATGACTCAAATTATAATCTTACCAATCTTACTAAACCATCTGCAATCGAATAACTGTCAAATATACTTCCCCAATAAAATCAACCGCATTCTTTTCCCAACTACCCCCTCGCCAACCAAAATCAAATAGAAAAACTAATAAAAGAAAAACAATCACAAAAAGGAAGAAAGAAAGATTCTTCCCTCCCTTCTCCAATCACAAACCGAATCCAACCGCCTTTCTGAGCTACGTCTTACAGTTATTGTCGTCTTCAAAATTAAATATCTCCGACACGGTAAGCTCTTTTGCAGTTTTCCTTGAATATCCGAGCTTGTATGGCAACAGATTAGTCCTGTCTAGAGCCAAGCCTTAAACTCAAAAATTGCAAATTTATATTCTCTTTACGCAGTTTAAATTGCTAATATGCAAACCTCCCCCTAATCTCATGCATCACCACCTTAAATAAACATGGCGCCAATACTGTAAAAATAATAAAACAGTATAAATACCTACTTTTAATAACTAATTTATTACTAAAATTGTACTAATTTTCCAATATTGCATCACGAGCATACACTTGCCTAAAAAATTTTCTTTAGCCACCTAAATCTGCACCATGAAAATTAAAGACTTTTACGATCGCGCAATTCTAACGGTAATTTTACTGCTACTGGCACCATTTAATATATTCTCTCAAACCGAAGGCGATAAAACGCCGCTGGCTTTACCCCCTTACAACCTCTACTATCTGAGCAGATACATTCCCACAAATCTTGAGGCCCAGCAATCAGACCTGGTTTATGACGCGCTTATAGCCTGTCTAGGAACCAGCAAAGCCAATGAGGCGCTCCAAAACTATCACAGAGCATCCGATGCGGATAAAACACGCGACTTTCTGGGCGCATTTCTTGACAACAGGACAAAAAACATAGAAATAAAAAAACAGGAGATGATTACAAACCTAAAATCGGGAACTTTCATCATTTACAAAAATATGCCTGTACTCGAGAAAAAGTATAATGTTTATGTCGCTAGGCACGCTGAAAAAATGAAAGATATCGATACGCTGCAAAGTTTGGAAAAAAGAAGCGGAGCCTATATCAAATTAGGAAAAAAAAGCAAGGAGCTGCTCGGAAGAACAGAAGATTCCATAAAAAAAGAGGCAATACAAATTACCGATAAAATTAAGGAAATCAAAAAAAATGATTCCATTGAAAAAGTCCAATATGACGAAGAAGTAGTGCTTTATGTAAACAGTCTGCCCTTCTATCCAAGCGGGAATACCGCCATATCCGGCAATCTTCAGTCCTCCGAACAAAAATACAGCGCAACGCAGATTCAAATAAATTCTTTCGTGCAGCCCATAGAGCAGAGAGCCGGGACAAATTCCATAAACATACCAAGCGAATCTGACCTTATTAATGCCATGGCTATTTTCCTTGCCAAAAGGGCCCAACAAGAGGCTGCAATCTGGTTTATGGACCAGCTGAGAGAAAACATGAATAATCCCCTGATCTTTGAGGCTTTTCCCGAGACATTAAAGCTCATAGAAGGCCTTGAAGATTATAAAACTCCCAATTTCAGCGCTTCTTGGAGATATGCAATTTCTTCTGATTTTGTCAGAATGCCTAAGAATCTTGCCGCATCCGCATGGGTTAAAAACCTGCTATTTGAGGAAAACCCTGAAAAGGCCGCCATTTTCTCAAGCTGCGTAAATTTCAGCTACGATCTCAACAGGCTTGTTGCCGAAAAATACAGCTACAGAGACATCATAAGATATTTTTATACAAACCCTAATTTTGACTATAACGGCAGCACTTCCGACCTGCAAAAAAATAATTCCTTCCAAAAGGCTTTAAACAGATCGGTGTCCATGCTCTACATCCTGACCAATGAATTCTTCAGTATCGATTCGGTAGGAGGCGAAAAAAATTTCAGGTTGCTTTCCTATGAGGAAATCAATTCCCTTAACGAAAATCAGCTCATTGCGCTTGGCCAGCTTGTAAAAGCCAAATATGGCGACAGATTTGATCAAGGAAGTGCTTTTTTTACCCCCGTTTTTATCGCTTCAAATAAGGATAAGATATCAAAATGGCTGGGCAATATGCTGCTGTCTTTAAGCCAGTTTGACAAAGTCAACAAAGACTTTCAGAAAGCCCTTGAAAACAAAAACGATCTCTCCAACTACGGCTTTTACAATATCTGGCAGATTGCTTCCCAAATTATAGACAATTTAAACTATAAAAATTATTCCTTTTCCGGTCCGGCAAATCTGAGCAGCCTGCCAAAAGATTTCGACGTCTCGCTCATCAAAAACAGCATCGGCATCTATGACCATATGCAAGCCAAAAACTATTCGGCTGCAATTAAGGGGCTCACGGGCGTAATTGAAAAAATTTCCGCCAATGCAATAAGCAATGATTTTTACATGCAGGGCAAAAAAATTTCCTTTAAAGCAGACTCTTTTGTTGTTGTTGAAAAAGGAGTGCAAAAGCACATAACATTGAATTTGTCCGGGAAAAAGCTGGAAATTAAAATAGATGGCGATTCCAAAAATAGCATGACCATCGAAAACTTTATAAAAATACAGCCTTTTTTGGGTTTTGTACGAAATGCAAAAAAAGATTACAATTATGACCTTATAACAAAACTGGATACTTCCTTTAATAAAAGGCTTTCTGATTTCTGCGATCACCTAAAATTGGACAAGGACTCGAAAATAGCCTTTTTAAAAGCGCTGAGTCTTTACGAAATTACTGATGTTGATGTAAATTCAAAACAGCTGTCCTTAAATCGCAATAAATTGGCATCTTTGTCCACTTCCCAGCAAAATTCTGGCAGAGATAGTGAAATTACAAATAGCGATCTTGATAAAGCAAAAAATAAATATCTGGACCAGCTGTTCAAACTTACTGCTTTCTTCAGCGATATTTTGGCCGCGAAAAATGAGCAGGATTTAGCAAATGTGATTGATTCGCACGCTCTTCCCCCAACATCCTACAAACTCAAAAGAAAAGTCAGACAATCAATCGATCTTAATGGGTATGTCGGCGCGCAAGCTTCCAAAATTTTTCCAAATGGCAAAGATTCCTCATTGGAAAAGCAATATACGGCGGGAATAACCGCACCTATAGGCTTCGCCTTTACATGGTCTGGAAGAGGGCCAAAATCTGATAATTTTGGTTTCACCGCCGATATTATCGATCTGGGAAATATTGTCAACCATTATCTGGTTTCACCAGACGCAAACTATCCTAAAGATGTCCATTTTTCAGAAGTTTTCAGTCCTGCCGTAAGTGCCATCTACAGCCTTAGGAAAACGCCATTTGTCGCTTTTGCCAGCGCCAAATTTCTACCTTTAAAAGCATCTAAATCCGAAACAGGCATATTGGTGAACAATAAGACATTTGACGCTTTTATACTGAGCATCGGCATAAAAATTGACATACCGCTTGTCAACTTAAAAACAAGAGTCGATTGATTTTAACCCGCAGCAAGAAACGAATCAATTTTCAATCTCAGTTTAGCAATAATCTTCAGGTATACATTTACAACATATATTTCGAAAAATAATTGAAAGTAAAAATAAAATAGCTTTAGAGAAAGCTTAAGACCTCTATACAGTGTGAACAGGAGTCTATTCCATTCTTGCAAATTTTACTAAATCATCTCCAATCAAAGAAACCTAAAAATAATTCTCCATTCAAATAAACGCCCCTTTCCAACCAACCTTCCTCTCGCCGGCCAAAATCAAAAAACAAAAGAAAACAATCTTAAAAGAAGAAGAAGAAGAGAGAAAAAGAACGAAAAACAATCCAAAAGAAAAAGAAAAAACACATTAATCAAAACAAAACTAACCAACTAACTAACTAACTAACTAACTAACTAACTAACTAACTAACTAACTAACTAACTAACTAACTAACTAACTAACTAACTAACTAACTAACTAACTAACTAACTAACTAACTAACTAACTAACTAACTAACTAACTAACTAACTAACTAACTAACTAACTAACTAACTATTTAATAATTCTTCCTTTAAATTTCCTGATTGATATCCTTTTTGTAAGCGTTGCAGCCATACTCAATCTGCTGTCTTTTTTTGCAAACACAACATTTATATCGCTGATTACCCACAGATTGAAATCCATTTTTTATGCATTTACCACTGCAAAATTACATTTTATTTTCATGACCTAATTTGGAACACTAAGGTGAGGTAAAAGCACTTTAAGGCTTATTAAAAGACAAAAAAAAGAAAGAGACGACCATCAGGTCGTCTCTTTCTTTTTTCAATAATTTAAATTTAATATTCTTTTTCAGCTAGTTAAATGATTAGTTTATAAAAACACCTAATCTGTAACATTACCAACCCAATAATCTTTTATGAGAACACTAGCCTATTCTTTAGATTCCAGAATGTCATTTAATTCACCTATTCTTTTCTCTGTTGCCTCTTTTTTACAATTATTTAAAAAACCATTGTAAAGATTACCCTCTCTCAAATCTCTAGTTTCTTCTTCACAAGAAACATCTCTATGTTTTATCCATTTTCTCTGTTCAAGTCTTAATGCAGTTTTTTCAGTTTCGTTTAAGACTGCCATAACTTGTTCGTAAATAATATTCAATTTTTTATCAGCTATTTTAAGCTCGTCTTCTGATTTAATATTATAACTTATTTCACTTGCATTATAAGTACTATTATTAGTTTTGTTTTCATTATTCGGTGTTTGAATTTCTGTCGAATTTTCTCCTTCTGAAATATCTTTAGAAGAATAATTATCATCACTCACTTTAACCTTTGACAAAGTGTCATTAGCATCTGGAATTACTTCAATTTCAGATTCATTAATTTGATTGTTGATTTCGGTCTTATTATCATTATTATTTAAAAGATCTATGCCTTCGGTATTTGACTTATCAACATTTATAGAAGAAAAAAGGGAATATATGGCATAAATAATTATCAAAATCAATACTAAGAAATGAACCATATGAATTTTCTCCGTTATATTCCCCATGTCACTACCACTTTCACCTTTAACAGTTTGATATTCTACAATTTTACCATATCTGGTGTTAAATGACCTGCCTGTTTTCACCTCTCTATCCATATAAGGAGCCATGGTAATTATTTCAGTTAAAAAACAACCTAAAAATAGCCAAGCTAAAAAATTCTCCTCCCAATTATAATAACAAAATAATGCTATAACATAGGGTACTGCTAAATGAAGCCAATTCCAAAAACTTAATTTCATAATTTTTTATTTTAAAAAGTAGAACGGGTTAATTGGAATGTTTTTTTAAAAATCGAGATAAACAAACTAAGGGTTTAACAATGAAAATGTAACTCAACTTCTTTAATACAAAACTTCTTTCTATAAACTTTGCAACTATTGCTCCGTGTAGATAGTACCAATGAACAAAACTATCTCCCCAATATTTTTGCAATATCCAATTGTCTCTAAAATATCTTAATTCCATAACCAACGGATGATTGTAGTTTCCCATTGTAGCAGTTGCAATAAAACAAGAACCTGTTGTTTGTTTCTCTATAGATTCTATATATTTATCACGATTTTTAGGATTCAAATTATTTTCAGGATGATAAAAAGTTATTTTAGTTGTTTTATCATTAGATACTATTCTAATATTATCATCTTTTAAAAAATCAACATTATAATCCTTTATTGTTGAAAAAGACAAGTTAATTTCCACATTGTCAAAATCTTTATTTCTATTATCACCAATCAAATGAGATGCATTTACAGTAGCAGTAGATAATATTCTTTTATAATCGAATTTTCTTAACCATTCAAGCGAACTAAAAGGATTATTTATAAAATTAATTCCTAGGTTTGATTCTAAAACACAAAATTTTAAACTATTTAATTCTAAAATATCATCATCAGAAATATTTACTATTTTGTTATTTGATAAATTATATGATACAGCTCTAAACTTGGAAATATATTTTATTGAAGTAATATTGTTGTTGTTTAAAAATATATACTTAGCCTTACCTAATTCTGAATCAGGATATAAATCTGTGATTTGTTGAATACTATGAATGTCTCTATTTTCATAAGCTAAAGAAGATTCCTTTTTTATTTTGGCAGTACTTAATGTTTTGTTTATTACTGAATGATTTGGAATTGGTTTACTGATAGGATTCCCACAAAAAGCACAAAACATTGAGCTTTTACCGTCAGGTAATTGATTTAACGCCCCACAGGAAGAACAGTATATTGCATTATCCATAATTTTTTTTTATTTCAAAATTTATATTAAGAAAAAGTGAATTTATAAAGTATAAGAATTTAATACTACCTGACTAAATTTGATGAATTCGGAATACTTAATTCCCCATCTATTACTATATAATCTGAATTAATATAAAAATTAGAAATACCACAATGTAAACGTAAACTACTTTTACATAATTTAGATGTATCTATTTTTGAATTTTCAATTGAATTTTTATAATATACTATTTTGCCATTTTCTATAATTGTTCGTTGATTCTCATCCATTTTTGAATTAGTAAGAATGAATAAAATATTGTCTTTTAAAAATACATTTCTGACTTTTTCAAGTTTTGTTTCTGTTTTTTGCTGTAAATCATATACATAACTAATACAATCATAGAGTGCATTACGACTTTCGTTATAGTCAATGTATAATTTATTATCAAAAGCTAAAAATCTACTTATACCACCAAGGCTTCTCATTGTTTCAACATCATATTTAAAAACAATTTCATCTATTTTTGACCATGATATTCCTTTGTCAGTAGATTTATAAATGTTTTTAAGAGTAGCAATGTACATTTGGTTATTTGAAGATGTAAATTTGGTTATTTGGATGCCTTCTGGTGTCTTTATTTTATTCCAATTGGTGCAATCTTCTGATATATAGAGTCCTTCATTTGAAAGTCCTATATAATTATCATTAAATATATATCCTTTATAGAATCTCCTTTGCTCTTGAACTTTTTTGTTTTTGCTGATTCTTTTAAAACTTCTTCCAAAATCTTTTGAAATTAAAAATTCTGAATTAAAAATTATCAAATCATTTTCTCTAATAAATAAACTTTCGTCAATGTCTTCATGAAATATATTGTTATAAGGTAAAATTGTTTCATTATATTCAAACGATTGCCAGTCATGTCCTCGGTTATAAGATACAGAATAGTAATTTGCATTAAATCCAATTATTGAATCCCCTTTGCAAATCAATTTTTCAAACTTTAATTTTTCATTATAATCGGCTTTAGTTTTTTTTCCAATGAATGCATTTACTTGTGCATTTAAGGCATATGATAAAAACAGTGACAGTATGATGCTAAATAGCTTTTCTTTCATTTTATATTTTTTTAATTATCAAAGGAAATACAATAGATTAACCACCAGATGAAACGGGGAACACTGCTGCATTCATTGTTTTAATTATATCTCCTTTATTATTAATTAAATAATATTCTTTTTTCTGAATTTCATCATCAGGATTACTAATTATTTTACTTAATTCTATTAATCCATTTTCAAATTTTATCGCTGATCCCCAAATTGGTTCATAACCTTTGTCTAATTCCTTAACAATTTCAAATTTCTCATTGATTATACAATATCCATCATTGACAATTTTATAACCATCCAGTACTTTTTTGCTTATTATTGCAAATCCATTATCAAAATCACCTGCAAACGAATATATTTTTTCACTAAGAATTTCTCCTTTACTATTTTTATAACCAAAGCCATCTCTACCATTATCACCATAACTGACTATATTAGGCAACGGTTTGGTAGCTATATCGCAGTATGTTCTATTATATGATTGATAATTACGTAGATAATCTTGGTTTTCAGCAATAGACATACTGCCATCCTTATTTATTATATAATAATCAGGCTTACCTTCATTATAGTAACCACCATCTTTGTCAAAAATCTTTTTTTCATCGATACCGTAAGTGATACCATTTAGAATCTTAACATTATCAAACCATTTATTAGAAATATACTTTCCCTGCATGTTTATAAAACAATATTTCTCATTCAATTCAACCCATGCTATCCCATTACAAAATTGTCCAGTGGAATCATATTTATGGGGAATAACAAGAATCCCTTTCTCAGAATAATATCCAAATTTTCCATTCATACTAACAGAAATTAGCCCTTCGTTAAATCCAAGATTACAAAAAGCATATTCGTCATCAAACTTAGGTTGAAAAACCACCATTCCCGTCTCATTTATCAATCCCCATTTTTCATTTTTTTTGAATCTGCTTAATCCGGATTCAAACATTGTCATTTCTTCAATTGTCGGTTTCAAAATAATTTTACCCGTTTTATCAATAATTCCATATAGTTTGCTGGCATTATCATAATAAACCGTTTGCGCTGTTATTAGATGGAAGCTGAGTAATTGAATTAATGATATAATTAATGAATATTTAAATTTCATATTTTTATTGGATTGGTTTTATATTGCATAAACACATTAAATAGTTTTTACTAGTGTTTTTTTAGTATTAATTTACAGTTATAAGAACTGTGATTGTGAACAGTATTTTTTTTCTTCTCATTCATATTTCATGACCTGTAGTTGTTTAATCAAGACGCACAAGCCTCAATATTTAGAAGCTTTTTGAGCAATAGAAAATTATTGCCCTTCCAACTAGTTCTTTGAATAATTTGGATTTTGCAGAAGAATTCTTTGGATAAATTCTTCCCTTAATTGTGCATTTTTACAAAGCATAAATTAATGTTTTATATATAAAACTGTAATGTTCTATTAAAGCTATTTCAACGACCAGAACGCATTAGTTTTTCAATAAAGTCCCAAACCTACAGCAAATTAATTATCAAAAAATTAAGAATTAGTTATCGTATAGATTTATCGCTTTAACGTTTGACAATAAATAAAAAAACTATTCCTTTCAGAATAGTTTTGTGACTTTGTATTTTATAGTCATTAGATTAATTTCCAATTTTATATCTTATTTTAAAACTTCAATTTTAATTCTGTAATTACCACTAACAGGAACATCAATATTCTTATTAAGGAAAGTACAGTTAAAATTCCCTTCAATAATATAAAATTTAGATTGCGAGTCCTCAGACAAGAAATTAACTTTGGTTATTTTGTGCGTACTTTGAGTATTTGGTTTTAAATTTAGATAGGTATCGGTACTTTTATCTTCATAAATAATACTCAAATCATTGTTTAAATTACAAAAATTACTATTACTTCCAGCTGTAGAAAATGTCCATATACTATTAGTATCAACAACCCTACTGCTAAGAATGTTGTTTTTTTGTGTATTTGAATAGTCAATTAAGTTTTCAAAATGGGCAAAACTAACTTCAATAAATAAAGATGAATTCTCCACTTCACCAACATATTGCAAAAACAAATCCCCATCATCCAAACAATTCTCCTGTCCTCCAAAACCTGTAGCGTAAAGTCCTTCACTTGTGTAATTTTTTCCTGACACATTTACCTGCAAAAATAAATTGTCTCCTGAATTATCTTCATCAGAACTGCTACAACTATTAAATAGCACTATAAGAAAAGTACAGAAAAAAATCTTCATAAGTAATTTTAAATTATTCATTGTATTGTTTTTAAGATTAATATAATCCAAAACTAACTCTATAGAAAAAATTAAAATTTGAACAACTAGTTTTCGTACAGGTTTTATGACTAATCGTAAAAAATTATAGAATTTGAAAACGTAATTCCACTGTAGTTCCTTCTTTTAAATTGGAAGTAATTATTATAGGATTAGAATTATGAGCATCGAATAGGGCAATACGTTCTTTGGCTAAGTCAATCCCTTTTGATGTGTGAAGTTTATTTAAATTCATTAATTGCATTCCTTTTCCGTTGTCTATAATTTTACATAACAAAAAGTTATTACGCTTAGTAAACGAAAGAGTTAATTTTGGATTTGCTGAATGAGAGTCAAATGCATGAACAAATACATTTTCAATAAATGGTTGAATTAACATTGGAGGAATTTCAATTTCAAATAAATCTAATTCTTCATCTACAATTAACTCAAACTGAATATGATTTCTAAATCTCATATTTTCTAGGGCAACATAAGATTTTAGATATTCAATTTCATCGGATAATGCAATTTTTTGAACTGAAGAATTGTTTAATGTTTGACGAATTATCTTCGAAAATTCTCCCATATACATAAGAGCATCATCCGTGTTATTATCAATGATATAGTTCTGAATAGAGTTCATTGCATTAAAGATAAAATGGGGGTTCATTTGGCTTTGTAACGCCTCCATTTTTGTTTCCGCTAAACGTTTTTGAATTTCAGACTTTGCACGTTCCTGCTTTTTTACAGTACGTATGCGATTAATATAAATTAGATAACTGCAAATAAAAACAATAATAAAACAGCTTAGTAAAAACCACCATGTTTTCCAAAAAGGAGGCGTTATTACAATATTTAAAATATCATCTGAAGATATTTTACCAGAATAAAAATTTTTGATTTGTAATCTAATTACATAGCTCCCATTTGGCAGATAAGTAAGATTGATATTTTTATCTTTTGTCCATTTACTCCAATTAGAATTACTTAGTCCGAATACCTTATAACGGTATTCCAACTTATTTGGGTATATGATGGATTGAGGTTCAAATGCAATTGAAATAGTATTCTTATTATATGGTAATTCAATTTTATCCGAATTATATTTTAACCATTTAAAATGATGTTGACTTATCTTCTCGAAGTTAACATCAATTCCTGTAACTTTAATTTTTGCAGAAGCATTTTCATCTCTAATATAGCTCTTAAAATCAAACTCATAATAACCATTTTGAGTTCCCATTTTCAAAACAGTTCCATCAATATTTGAAGAAGTGAAGGCTTTAGTTATTAATCCTTGTTCTTCATCGATTAATCTAATAGTACCATTTTTATAAATATTTAATCCTTTTTCTGTACCTATAAACAAAATGTCTTTGTAACATTCTAAAAATGAAATTGAATTACCAATTAACTCTGTCCTATTGATTTTTTTAATTAATTTAAATCCTTCTGAAACATCAATAAAAAAAATATCTCCGAAAGAGTTTGCAATTACAAGTTCACTTTTATCATTAACTTTAGCCTGAACAAGTTCTTTTTCATTCCATATTTTATTTAAAGCACAAGAAACGGATTTATCATTTTGAAAGATATACAACCCACCTGATGAAGAAGCTATATAATATTTACCATATAAAAAATAAATAGCGAAAGCATCCCTTGGAGTATTTTCGTCTGTCAACTCATATGTTTTAAAATCTATATTATTTTTAAAATTTTCTGATTTATAAAACTTACCATAAGCAACTTGGAAAATTATTGCCTTTTGATTTAAAAAATTAAAAGCACTTACGGAATATGGAAAATAAAGTGTTATTTGCCCTTTAGAATTAATTCCAAACAACCCAATCGTCGAATTGACCCAAATAACTGAATTCACTATCTGAATACTTCTTAACTCAATACCTTTTAGCGCTTTTGCATCCGAAGACACATCATGTTCAAAATATCGAAATGCTGAATTTTCTTTATACCATTTACTGGCAAAATTATAAAACATCTGATTTTTGATTTCAGTAGTAATTTCTTTTCCGCTAAGAAATAGTAGCCCATCCTTATGTAGAATAAGCCCATTATTCCCCATCTTCTTAAGACATACTATATCTAGTTTTGATTTATTATAAAATGATGAAGGATAATATTTAATCTCTTGTTTCAAATCAATTTTAAATAGTCCTTTATTTATAGTCCCTACATATAAGTTGTCAGTTGAAGAATCGTAAAACAAACTCCAAACTTCAGAACTTTCGATACCAAACTCTCTATTAAGATTAACGAGTTTATTATTTGCTTCCTTATAAATTCCCCCCGTAGCAAAATTAATTCCATTACCCGCTACATAAGTCACTCCTCTTTTATCCGTTACAAAATTCCAAAAAACGCTACTCCCAAAATGAGTGTTGGATGCTTCATTTTTTAAATAATCGATAATTTTAATTTTGCTTATGGATTTACCAATTGCATCACTATGACAAATAAAAAGACTATCATTTTTCTTATGAATTGAAAATATATCAGGTTGTTTATGATTTATCAGTTTTATACTTTTTGTTTCTAAATCAACCCGCCAAAAACCATCGTTAAAAGTTCCGAAATAAATTTTAGAATTTATTTCAACAAAATCCATGACTTGAAATAAGTTCCTGCAACCAATAATTTTCTTGCTCAAAAGGATTTTATGAGTTTTGATATCCAAAACAGTAATACCGAATTCAGTTCCTATGTAAAGAAGATTTTTGTAGATAAATAATCGTCTGATTTTATCATGAATAAGTCCTTTTTTTTGATTGATGACTTCATATTTTTTACCATCATAAAAAGTCAAACCACCACCATGACTACCAAACCACATATTATGATAAGCATCTTCTACAATTGCCCAACAACTATTGTGCGCTAAACCGTCTGAAATATAATAGTTTTTGACTGTTCCGTTTTGGATAGCAGATAATCCATTTGCTGTTCCTACCCAAAGAATTCCACGGCTGTCTTTGTAAATTGAATAAACGCTATTGTTTGGTAATCCATCAATTGTAGAAAAATTCTTTGATGGAAATTGTTGTGAAAAAGCTATTTTAACAACAAAAAGCAGAATCAATAATAGATTATTTTTTTTGAATAATAGCATTTATAAATTCTTCTTTTTTTCTAACAGATACTGGTAAAGTTTCTCCATTGCTTAATTCCACAAGGAGTTCATTTGTTTTATTAAATCGAATAATGTAATTAAGATTAACTAAATATGATTTGTGAATTCTTTGAAAAATAGAAGTTGGAAGAAGATCTTCAATATATTTCAATGTTTTAGACAAGACAATATTTCTTCCGTCAAGACAAACAATTTTACAATAGTTACTATCGGCTTCACAGTACAGGATCGCATTAGTTTTAATTAATTCAAATCCTTTTTCTGTTGGTAGTGCTATTCTGTTAAATTCTGAACCTCCCGTATCAATGTTTTCTAAAAGTAATCTTAGTTTTTCTTGTTGTGATGCCTTAGTTTGTTTGTCATTGTATTTTTTGATAGTCTCCAACAAATCGATATAATTGATTGGTTTTAACAAATAATCCAACGCACTACATTTTATAGCATCTATAGCAAATTCTGAATGTGCAGTCGTAAAAATGACTTCAAATTTTACTTTATTTAATTCTTTAAAAAGTTGAAAACCATTTTTATTTGGCATTTGGACATCCAGAAAAACTAATTCAGGATTGTATTTTTCAATAGCAATTTTTGCTTCATCTACGCTTTCGCATTTATCAAGTACTAGAAATTTATCAGGAAAATAGCGAATCAAAAGCTTTTCCAGAAACTCTCTGGCATTGTATTCATCGTCAACAATAATGGTCTTAATCATTTGATAAATATAAATATATTTTAATTAAATGAATTGATTGAATTAGTAAACGTTATAATTTTCACAGTAAGTGACTGACAGACTACTATCCAGTTTCAAACATGTGCAAAATACTCGGAGTAAGCAGCAGCTATTATTAATTTTGTCACAAAGTTCGAGAATTCCCTGCGGGCGATAGTAAAAAATTCCCGCATAAATGCAGGAAAAAAATCTTGCTTTATTAGGTTGCTTTTTGCGCTTGCTAAGTGATTCCCAATGAATGTTCCATAATTAAAAAATATAGAAATTATGGAAACTTTAAACCAAAACTGGCAAATCGTATCTGAAACTGAACTGATCTACAAAACGAGCGCCCAAGCTCTCTTTGATAAGAAAGAATTTTTCTGTAAAATGAATTCTTAATTGATCGAGAATTCCATTTACAGATTACTTTTAAAGTCTTTTTACCAATCTTTATTCTTACTTGGAATTTAATCTGGAGCTTTATTTATTTATTTATTTATTTATTTATTTATTTATTTATTTATTTATTTATTTATTTATTTATTTATTTATTTATTTATTTATTTATTTATTTATTTGCAATCCAGCAATTCTTCTTCTATCGGCCTACTTGACGGTCACTCAAAATTAGACTAAAAGAAATCTAAAACAACAAACGATACTAAATCGCTTTTCCATTGAATAAACACCCTTTCTCACCAACCTCTCCTTCACCGGCCAAAACAACAATTAAAAAAAGTCTCAGAAAAAAAATATACAAAACTAACTAACTAACTAACTAACTAACTAACTAACTAACTAACTAACTAACTAACTAACTAACCAAAGTTTAAAGAAACCAATTGCTTTATTTAACGGGCAATTCAATTCCAATTTTAAAAAATTGCACATACTCTTTTTCCTCTTCAATCATAAAATTGCTGTTTTTAAAATCTGCCCTTTTTGCCTCTTGGCTTGAATAGACAACAAGACAATCAATAATTTTATCCTTTTCAACTTCTAAAAAATCATAAATCTGTTTTAGCCGTGCATAACCGCTAATTTGCCTAATATCCTCAATGCTTATGCTGGAATTTAAATATTGCGGTTTATACTTTGCATCAACTATCATTTTGATATTACCATCTTGAGATTTTATTATAAAATCTGGCTCTAGATAGTTAAACTTTTTATGATAGCTAACTTCTTTGTAAAGGGGAAACCTCTCCTTTAATTTTGAGAACACATACAGTTCAAACAGCTTGCTCATATCAATCCAAAAAGGCGGAGTATTGATTATTTTTGAGTTTACATTTGACACATTGTAGCCAAATCTCTTTAAAATAGATTTTGCAAACTTCAGCGCCTGATCATATTCTTTGTATAATTTATTGGGCCTCACATATTTTAATTCCTCAATATTTACCTCATCGCCGATATTTGAAAAAGCAGGTTTTATATAATTTACTAATTCTTTTAATTTTGCTGTATTGACACCATTAATGTTTGCAATTGCGGCAACGGAGAATTTCAAAGCCTTTTTTAATATTCTATTTTCAATATTATTATCTCCAAATACTGTAAACTGGCAATAGCTGACATTTTTTCTGTTATTAAAATGATTTTTTTTTATTGTTTTATTAATAAGAACCTTCCCCTTAATTGCACTATTCAAGTTTTCATTCATTGTATAATAGGACTTCTTCAAGCCGGTTTGGACGATTTTTTTTAATACGTTCAAATACTGAATAACCAATAGCGGCGTTAGAAGGTCTTCCGATTGCTGAATTGGAATTGCAGGCTTTTCAAAATTAATTTCACATAAATCATCCAAATGGCAATAATTTTCCTGCTCCCTTAAAATATCAAAAAGCATTTTCAAATAATTAACTTCGGAAAGACCATTGTCAATTTTGGGCTTAACATAAATGGGAAGCACATTATCTACCACCCAGTCAATGCCTACAAAATAAGATGTTTCAAACCTATAAGAATTTAATCCTTCCTCCTTGTAATGGATTTTATAGCAATAGGCCCTATTATCTCCTTTGTGGATAGCTTTTTCGTAATTTTTCTTATTCAGAACATCGGCAAAAATCTCAATTTTTTCTATTGATTTCGGATTTTTATAGCCATACTGCTCATTTAATATTATCATTTTTACAATGTATTGATTATGAGTTCCGCACTTTCCTTTAAAATACCATCCTTGACATATTCTTTTAGTATAGGAACAATTTCATACTTTCTGCGGATTTCAAAGCCTTTGCCTTTGTTTATAAAATAGCTATGGCCAAGCCACACGTCCTCAGGCCTAAACTCTTCTGACAAATGTTCTGACCTTTTTAATCTTACCTGGCTATTATCTCTATACTCATCAAAATTTTGAATGAATAATGCTGAAACCTTTTTGAACAATTCGAGTTCGAAACTATTTCCTTCCAATACTTGAGGCAAAATATCTATAAAAGCAAATCGTCTGCGAATAGCATAATCTATATGGCCCACACTTCGGTCAGAAGTATTCATTGTTCCGATTATATACAAGTTTGATGGGATTATTAGCTGATTATTATCATCAATGGGATACATGCTTTCCACTATTTCATCTCTATATTCTAGTGCATAGATAAGCTCTCCCAAAACTGATGGCAAATTTGCGCGATTTATCTCATCGATAACCAATACATAATTTAAAAGTTTATTTTCTATGCCTTGATCGCTAAAATTTTCAGGAATTTCTTTAATAAAGGATCTGAAGTCCTCCAGCAGCGGTATTAATAATTTTCTATAATGCCGAGCCGGTAAAGCAACTGTACTGTAATCAGCATCAAAAGGGAGGTTTAAAAAAATAAACAGAAAGTCAGAAAATAAAATATCAAAGCCAAATGAATGAGGCGCATAGCTTTTATTGTAATAATACAATCTATCTTTTAAAATCTTTCTTATATAAGTTTCTGTTCCATTTAAAATGTATTCTCCTTCCTCTTCAATTGCTGAGCCAGCATTTTGCAAATAATCACCTAGCATTTTTTTAAAATAAGCTTCCTTAGATATTAATTCCGGGCTTTTTGTGTGATCTAACCAATTCTGATATGCTTCAAGTGCAAAATTGGAAAAGATTTTATTCTTAGTGATATAATTAATTTGATTATCATCACTTTCAGCGACAATACCTCTCACAAAATCTTCATATGAATATGCAGGATGAAATTGAATGATTTTGAATTGACTTGTGTTTTCAAGTTTCTCTTTCTGCTCCTTTTTGCTATCTGAAACTTTTGAAAAAAGCATTTGTTCGGCCATATCTTTAGCTGTAAATGTCTTACCTGTTCCTGGAGGCCCCTGTAAAATGATTTGACCTTTTTCTTTCAATATTTCAATTTTATTCTGAATATCCATACTCATTTTTTTAAAATTTCCTTTCTCATTAAATATTATCTGATAGGCTGCAAATTGTTTTTTTAAATCTTGAATGATTGTTTCAAAAGCAGGATCTTCGATGAAATAATAATCTTCTTTTTTCTGTAAACTGAATGCTTTCCCAAACAAAGTATATTCATTATGCTTAGGATCTATTAGGTTATTTAAAGTTCCATAAACGAAGTAATAGTCCGGTAATATTTTTTTTATTTCATCCTCATATTTTAAAAAACCATCCATGAATGGCTTCATATACTCAACTGTACCCATTTCGTTCGCAAAAGGGACATACTGTGTATTAAAGCCTAAACCGTACCGGACTTCCAAACTATCGGCATCAAAAACAATGTGATATTGGACTTCCGTTCCCCCTCCTTCGTTTATCGCCCAATTTTTCCCTTTATCAGCATCATAGGTAAATAAAATTCCACGTTTTGGCACTTTTCCTAATCCTGCCAATTCTTTTCTTGCTCTTCCAAATTCATTACAGAATTCTCCGAGTGCTTCATTTACCTTATTAATAAGTTCTTCAGTATTATTAAACTCCATTTCTAAATCATTATTTTTATTGAGTCATTTATTTTTAACAAGCAAAAAAAAGGTTTTAACTATAAAATAGGCAGGAATCTTAATGAAGCTACCTCATTTTTTATACTAGCATCAGCGGTTACGGTTCCGCTAGCCGGGGTTGAATATAAATAGCCGGCTTCCTTTAGAATGAATTTCATATCCAGCCTTTTTAATGCATTTCTGCTTTTTTTCTTTTTATCTTTAAGGGATATATCTAAAATTCAAACTCGTAATCATCAAACATACAAAACGTACATTACTTAATATTACGGCATTCCGTAATCCCTAACATTTGTGGAAAAATAGCTCTTTAATAAAAAAACAAATCACGTATAATTACCTGTTTTTGCTCAAAAAAAATGCCTTCGCAGGCATTTACAACTATAGTTGAAATTAGAAAGAAATCATATAAGCAATAAATTATATAATATCTATCTATTATAATGTTGAACGTCAGGCTGTGTTTAAGCCTGCCAAAGAAATCGTAACAAGACGGAAAAGGAAATCCTAAAAAAACTCATTGAAGGTCATAACAGAAGATCTCTTTCTGAGAAGCTATTTATTAGCATAGAAACGGTAAATACCCACAGAAGAACATTCTTAGAAAAACCCAGACTAAAAACACCACAGAACTTATCACAAAAGCAATTAGAGAAGGATGGTTCTAATACTTCTTTTGTCTATTGAAAAGCTACATGACAAAAAACATTAAGATTACGGTAATCCTCCAATCAAATAACTTCCCGCTCCAACCACCCCCCTCTCACCGGCCAAAAAAACAATCTAAAACAATCTAAAACAATCTAAAACAATCTAAAAAGAAGAAGAAGAAGAAGAAGAAGAAGAAGAAGAAGAAGAAAAACAATCTCAAAAAAGAAAACTAACTAACTAACTAACTAACTAACTAACTAACTAACTAACTAACTAACTAACTAACTAACTAACTAACTAACTAACTAACTAACTAACTAACTAACTAACTAACTAACTAACTAACTAACTAACTAACTAACTAACTAACTAACTTTTAAATAGTCTATCCATTTAAACAAATTCGCCAACCTAATCAATTTTACCTTCACTGGTCAAAATCATAATTAGATATATCTTTAGAAAGAAAGAAAGAAAGAAAGAAAGAAAGAAAGAAAGAAAGAAAGAAAGAAAGAAAGAAAGAAAGAAAGAAACGGCATCTAAAGTGACATAGTGGCTCCAATCCCAAATTGAACGATCAACAGTTTAGAATAAATTTGACATTAGTTTATACTATTGCAAATGCTTAAAAGCGGCTTAAAGCCCGTCATTAATGGCATTTACATCTTAATTTTATTTCTGTTATTATTTTCTCACAAAAAAGAATCAAAAAGTTACGAACTCGTAAGCCCTTTCCTATACTGGCAATTGCACAGATCTTAAGGCACAAAAAACGTAAATTATTGTCTATTAAAGCAATATTACGGAAAGCCGTAATTAAAATATTACATTTTTAAATATTTTAGCAAAAAATCAACACCCTTCAAAACTTCCTGATCTATTTCTTACATCGCAGCTGGAGCAGCAGGAACATTTTGAAAAAATAACTAACAAAAAAACGACTATTAAAATGACCAAAAAACTACTGCCGATTATTTCAATCGTGTCGGCCTGTATCCTCTGGGGACTGGCTATCATTCTCACCAAGCAGACCACCGAACAGCTTGAATTCCCCCACATTGCCATGTACCGCTTCCTGATTGCATCGCTGTTTTTTATTCCCTTTGCGGTTAAGAAAAAAATAGCAGTGCCCGGAAAAGCAGATTTTAGGGTATTCCTGCTTACGGCATTCTTTACGGTTCCCTGCACCTTCCTGCTGCAGTTTGCAGGCATCTCGATTACCAGCGGCACCAATGCCTCGCTGATTATCGGAATGACACCAACGATTTTTATCATGGTCTCTTACATTGCCTTCAAGAAAAAAGAAAGCAAAGCAGTATTGTTCTCTGTGCTGCTGTCCATTATTGGAATCGCGCTTGTCGTGGGAAGCCCGACTGCCGGAAACAGCTGGATAGGAAACCTGCTAATTATAATATCCCTCATTACGCTTTCCATCAGCACTATCCTGAGCCAGAAAATAATGAATACTTATTCCCCTTTAATAACCACTATACTTACCTTCTGGATGGGAACTGCCCTATTGGTTCCTCTGGTGGTTGTTTTTTACGGCATGCCTCCAACTGATCTGGATACAGCCGTATGGATTTCGCTCACCGTTCAGGGAATCCTGTGCACTTCATGCGCCTATCTGTTCTGGAACTACGGGCTTCAAAAAATCTCCATGGCCAAGGCCGGGGTCTATGCCAACATAGAACCCATTGCAGGGGTCATTTTCAGTTCGGTGCTGCTTTCAGACAAAATAAATGCGCAGATTGCGGTCGGAGGGGCACTTGTCATTATCGCAGCGCTGCTGATTTCTGTTATTGACCTTTATAAATTCAAAACGGCATCATAATGAAATTAGCGCTTATGAAACTCAGCAGACTGGAGAACGAGGTTTTCCAGTCCGCATCACAGCACATCAAAGACAGCAAAACTGCGTCCGCTCCCGTAATCTACCTTGAAGGAGGGCATTACGATCCACGCTATGAGATCTCTGAATTTTCCACAGACTCGCTCCGCCACGTGCTGCACATCGCCAACAATCTTATAACCGTCTATAAGGGAAGAGTCCGAATAGTAATCGGCATTCTTGTAGATAATCTTGGGCTCCAGTGCACGGAGAACAGCTGTGAGATCAGCGGTGCGGAAAAACCTTCGGAATTATCCCAAGAGCTTCCATCAGAAATAGAAAACATACTCGGAGAGTATTTTATCGTAAAAAGGGACAAGCTTATCATTTCCAACGAAAGAAACTGCAAAAACAAAACGATTTCTTTTCTGAAAAAACTGATCCAGACGCCCCACCCAAACATTTCCGTTCAGGACAGCGGCGACACTCAGTCGGTGAACTATCTGGCGGAAGACCAGCAGCAGATCCAGCTTGCAGAGATAAAAAACACGGTGACCTGGACTGCCAAATGCCCGTCCATCATGGCGCAGCATTATACCGGAACCTTAGGCAAAATACTTAAAAGGTTTCCTGAGGCAGAAGATATCACCATTATCGATTTCTCTGAAATTGAAGACATCAATAAAGTTACCAGAGGGGTTGAAACGGCATTTAATGTCTATCTGCCTGAAATGGATGCGGCTTCAAATGTGGGCATTATCAATGTCTTTATGACCGATTTCGGAGCAGAGCAGTATACGATTAAAAAAGCAGTTTATAAACCCCAGACCCAAAACATATAAAAAATGGATAATCAAAATCAGCTGGTTTATTTGGACTATAACGCAACAACACCCTGCGATCAGGATGTTGTCAATGAAATGCTTCCCTATTTCACGAGTATGTACGGCAATGCTTCAAGCGTGCATTACCAGCTCGGATGGCACAGCCGGACAGCAGTGGATAACGGCCGAAAGCAGGTTGCAAAACTCATCAATGCGCAGCCTCAGGAAATTGTATTTACGTCGGGCGCAACGGAAGGCAATAATCTGGCGATAAGAGGCGTCTTTGAAGCCTGCAGGGAAAGGGGAAACCATATCATAACCTGCAAGACAGAGCATAAAGCAACGCTTGACACTCTGGAATACCTGCGCAGAAATGGTGCGGAGGTCACTTTTCTGGATGTTGACACTGACGGCGCCATAAACATTTCTGAACTCGCAGATGCCGTCAATAGCAATACGATTCTTGTCTGCCTCATGTATGCCAACAATGAGACAGGAGTGCTGCATCCCTTTGCAGAAATTGGACGGTTCTGCAGAAAAAATGATATCATATTCATGTGTGATGCCACGCAGGCAGCCGGTAAAACTGTGATCGATGTTCAGCAGGACCCCATCGACATCCTGACTTTCTCTGCACATAAAATGTACGGTCCTAAAGGGATAGGCGCTTTATATGTCAGAGAAGGATGCCGAATGAATATCATGCCGCAGATAACAGGAGGCGGGCATGAAAACGGCATGCGAAGCGGCACGCTGAACGTTCCTGCAATTGTTGGATTTGGGAAAGCGGCAGAAATTGCCACTAAAGAACTCAGTTCTGATGCCGGCCACGAAATAATACGCCTACGCAATAAACTCGAAGGACATCTGACAGAACTGAAGGGCGCAAAGCTAAACGGAAAAAATGCAGGAAGGCTTCCACACGTGACCAATATCTCTTTTCTGGACATTGACGGAAAAAGGCTGCTGAAAACTTTAAATAAGTTTGTGGCTGTCAGTTCAGGTTCAGCCTGTTCTTCCTCTTCTCTGGATACCAGCCATGTGCTCAAAGCAATGGGAGTGGAGCCTGAAACAGCCCAGTCCACCATACGTTTTTCGATAGGCAAATATACCACTGAGGAGGATATTAATTTCACTATCAGAAAAGTGGATGAAATAGTGGCTAGTTTAAGAACTTAAGCAATAAGCGATCCGCAGTTTAGCACACTCCATTATTATTAACCGACGCTGTCTTTCATGAGTACCATGAATGGCAGCGTTTCTCTTTACAATCATTTGTGCATTTGCAGAAAAAGACAAACAATCGCTATGATAAAAACTATACTGCGCTGTCTCAGGTATATAAATAAAAGATTTGGTTGTGTCGCATCTGTCAGAATCAGACACAAGAATTTAAGCACTTTAAAATTTAGGCCGCCAATTTAGACAATGATTTGAACATAGTTATCTCTGGCCCACTAACCATCTGATTCTTCCTCACATATGCCCAACTTCAATTCCACTCAAGGTTCGTTTGGCAAAGTAAAGATTTACAATCACATTGTGGTAAAATAATTGAAAGTAAAAATAAAAGAACTATAGAGAAAACTTAAAATCTCTTTCTAAAGAGTTCTTGCAAATCTTACTAAATCATCTCCCATCAAATAAACTCTAAAAAACAATTCTTCATTTAATAAACCTCCCCCTTCCAACCGACCTCCCACTCGCCGGCCAAAACAAAAAAACTAAAAACAATTAAACCAATCTAAAAAAAATAAAAAGAGAAAACACTAACTAACTAACTAACTAACTAACTAACTAACTAACTAACTAACTAACTAACTAACTAACTAACTAACTAACTTTTAAATAGTCTATACATTTAAACAAATTCGCTAACCGGATCAATTTTTGCATCGCCTGCCAAAATCGCAATTAAAAAAACTTTAGAAAGAAAGAAAGAAAGAAAGAAAAACTTTTCCTGCAGAAATGAAAAGAGACGGCCAGGGCCGTCTCTTCCGATTAAAAATTAAAAAGTGTGATCACTTAGAATCTACGCTTAGCGGCGGAAGATTCACTTTCTTTTCATTCATCATTTTTTTCACCTGTTCTATAGTCCTAAAACGCTCTATCTGCATCTCGCCTGTAAAAGTTTCGCTCTGAGGCGCTCTTGGAGGCATCTGGGCATAGGTTTTCATCAGATCAGCAATGGCCTGATTAAAAATTATGGCTGTCCAAGTTTTCTCTGTCCAGCTGTTCATAAACAAATCATATCGCTCTTGTGGATCTTGCCACAAATTGTAAATAGCGGGAACTGTTGCCACATAAGTTTCATCGCCTCTCCAGCCAAGCTGCTGTCCTGGCGCGTCACTGCCCGCTATTGCGCCATTATCTCCTCGAGTATTAAATACTGCTTTGAATTTTCCGATTCGCACTGCTCCTGGCGACAATTCGGCTTCTGTAAAATAAAACCATCTATCGCGAAGCGGCGTTCCTTTTTTAAACAATACGTTTGACATATCATAGCTGTCAAAAACCATGTCAGCTCCTGCTCTGTCTTTTTTAGGAAGCTCTACGCCAGCAAGACTGGCAAATGTTGCCATAAGATCAAGTCCGCCCACAATATCATGGCTTTGGCTTCCCGCCTCAATCTGTCCCGGCCACCAAGCAATTGCAGGCACGCGGCTTCCGCCTTCCCTGTCTGTTCCTTTGGTCCCTCTAAAAGGAGTATATCCGGAATCAGGATGCACATCCTGCCAAGCGCCATTATCTACTGTATAAATGACAATTGTATTTTCTGCTATGCCCAAAGAACGGATCTTATCCATAATACGCCCTACATTGTAATCCATTTCCACCACAGCATCTGAATATTTGCTCTTGCCTGGAGATTTGCCCACAAATTGTTTTGAAGGAAGATTCGGCTGATGGTTTTTAGCAAAATTGATGCACATAAAGAACGGATCTTTGCTTTTTCCGTATTCATCAAGCTGCTTCAAGTTATTTTCCACCATCATCATGTCCAGCTCGGCAATATTCTCTTCTGTAACTTTACTTATCTCACGAGCTTTTCCGCCTGCTTCGCCTTCAAGCACACCTATAGTCACTTTTTTGAAAAGCTCCAGCATTTCTGGAGACATCTCTGGATTCCAAGACTGGAAAGCATACGTATAAGCATTCAAATGGTACAACACCACGTTCTGCATTTTGTCAAAACCATGCGCTATCGGCATGGCATAATCTGCTTCTCCAAGATGCCATTTTCCAGAAAAATACGTTTTGTAGTTGGCTTTTTTAAGCACTGAAGCCAGAGTCCATTCTTCTTTTGGCAGTCCGCCCCCCTGTCCCTGAAAAGCAACTGTGGTCATACCGCTTCTATTCGGAATGCGTCCCGTAAGCATCGCGGCTCTTCCTGGCGTGCAGCTTGGCTGACCGTAAAAGGACCAGAACTGCATCCCTTCTCTGGCCATTCGATCCAGGTTAGGCGTTGGCATTCCGCGCCCGACACCTCCTCCGTAAACTCCCAAGTCTCCCCAGCCGGTATCGTCTGAGATGACCATTATAATATTGGGCTTCTTTTTGGTCTGGGCCTCCGCATAAAAAAAGGCAAATGCACTTAAAGCGGCGGCTAACAGTATGGCTTTCTGTTTCATAATTATGGTTTATTGTGATTAGCATATCATAAAATTAAAAACCAATTCCCATAAATGGCAGCATTTCAATCCCAAAATGGTTTCATATTATAAAATGAAACATCAAATCATAAATAAACAGGCAAAAAATCCATCCATAAACCAAGAAGGTTCGCTTGATTCTATATAAAATGCCTTTTAAAGCCGCGAACCTCTTATGCAGAAAACAAGATGATTTCAAGCTTGTCTTTCTCTAATCCAGCAGAATTCGAATACCCTGAATGGGATAATGCGGAGATTAACTTTTTCATAAATTATGCCTAACCAATTTTTGGCGGCTAACTATAAAATACAATTCAGAAATCAGCGCATAACCAAATTTGACGCCCCTATCTTCATGTTTTAGCTGCTGCCCAACTGCAGCTAAAAAGCCGTTTATTCCTGCCCTTCTTTTATTGCTTTCAAATATTCCTCGGGCCCCAGCCCCAAGTGCCGCTTAAAGGCTCTGTAACTGGTAGTCCTGCAGGAAAATCCCGAAGCTTTCGCCATCATTTTGACTGTAAAGCCGTCCCATTCGGATGTTAGCGCTTTTTCTTTGAAATGCCGTATTCTCATCAAATTTATGTACTCATTAAAATTATGTCCGGCTTGCGAATTGATTAAATGTGAAAGCGCATTGCGTGGAATTCCCGTTTCCAATGCCAGCTGGACCAGCGAAAAGCCTGCCTGCAGAAAAAGTCCCTTTAAAATTACAATCCTATTTACTGCTTCCAAAGATGCCCTGTCTATTTTTTTTCTGTTTTCATAGCGCAATGCGGAATTATCCAGCAAGCGGATCATACCGCCTGCCAGCTTATATATGTTATTCTTTTGGATGGCGCGCAGCGCCAGCTTGATGATTCTTCTGTTTTAACCGCTTCTCCCTCCCAGATTTTTTTCTGCAAGAAGACACTATTCCCATTACCGGCAAAAATAGTACGGCTAATTGCAGCGATTTCTTTTTCATGTTATGGCTTTATTTAAATTACCATCCTATGCTTACGGTTTATCTTGAAGCATAAATTTACAAAAGCATGTTTTTAAAACTCAAAAAAAAGCGGTTGCAGATTATAAAATGCAACTTCAAAATGCATGAATACATTCCTGCTATGCATGAAAAAACAAAAGCCTAAAAATGAAAATTTCCGAATTATTTTACCGCAGCTGAGCTGCAGCGAACAAATTCCAATAAGAAAAAAACAGTATGCCTATTCATTGTTTCCAGTTTATCTCTCATCAGAAATCAAACAGCATAACACTCCGACCTCTTTAAAATATTTTCCTTTCCAACCAACCTCCAAATCGCCGGCCAAAACAAAAAAAAGAAATCAATCTAAAAAAAAGAAAACTAAATAAATAAATAAATAAAACTAACGCTTCGGCACCGCTCTCCTCTTCATACCGAAGAAGTGCCGTCTGCTACATCTTTTTGCAGCCATTATATTGATTCAGCAATCATAACTGGTGCCGCAGCCTTCTAAAAAGGCTCATAATCTTCGCCGTCATTTAAAAATGCACTTTATAAAACACTGAAATAAAAGCATCTATTTTTATTATTTAAAATAATTATAAATAATACCCGGAAAATTTTTAAATTGTAAGAATATATAATTAAGTTTGCCCTTTAAATCAGCACTCCTGATTCTATTGCCCTACATTTTCCAATCCGAATGGCCAACGGATTCTTAAATAGGGCAAATGCCGCAATATCGTGGCTCTATAAGTGCATATCAATATTTTTTAAACCCTATGAAAAACAAACTTCAAAAGCCCTTTTCATTTCTTATGGCAGGCACCGCTCTATTTTTTGCCTGCTGCCAGAGTGACGACTCGGGCAGCCCAGAACAGAAATCGGCCGTTTCTGACGCAAGGGAATGGCTCGAAAGCAGCCCGCCGGATTTGGAAGCCTTAAAATTTACCGAGTCCATCAATTGGAATAATGCAATTGTCCTTGACAACAATGGAGAGCAGGCAATAGAGGTGCCATTGTCCCTTATGGGCAATACCGCCACAAACGTTGTGCAGGACAGCGCCTACAAGCCTTTTATGAGACTGCTGCTCATCAAAAACTCCGACGGTTCCTATAAGGCCTTCAGTATTGACTATACCACCGACGACCGGTCATTTGACAATACTGACAGGTCATTTAACATCCTGGATATCGGAACCAAATTTTCGGGATATATCACCATTCAGAAAATCGGCGGAAGCATTGCCTATTCGGGAAAATATCAAAATGGAGAATTCTCGGGGCTTCATAATTATGATAGCGGAGAAAATCAGACCAGCAGGCTGGTCTGCACCTACTATGTGACGGTGGAGAACTACACCACCTGCAGCAACTGGGTCTGGCTTCCCGATTATAACCCGGGCAATCCCACAACGCTGCCTCCTGGTTACATGCCTGGAATATCCGGACCTCTCCCTGCCTTCGTTTACCCCCCGATGGATCCATGCGTTGCCGCATCAATAGCTACGGGCATGGCTGCAAATGCTGGCTTTTTAAACGCAAGAAATGCCATATTGCAAGCGGGTTCTGACGGGCGCGAGCACAGCATCACTTTAGGGGCGCCATTTGGCGGGGCGTACTCGCAGGCAAAAATGAATAATGGGGGGCCAAACGATGTGCCTGTAAACGAAACCCATCCGGGAGCATTTGCAGCTATGCATAACCACCCCAACAACACTCCGTTATCGACAGGAGACATCTATGCTGCAGTATCGCTAAACATTAAAAACGCAGGCTTCTCTACCTCAATAATCCTCACAGGCGGAGAAACTTATGCAATAGTGGTTAATAATCTGCCCGCCGCAAAGGAATTCGTAAAAAACTTTCCGCCCGACATATCCCCAAATTACCCGCCCGAATTCCCCGATGCCATCTTTGACCAGGTATTGGATGTAAGGTCAAAATTAGGAGACTCGCTGGAGGCTCGCACAGCGGCAATAGCTTGGGCTTTAGACCAGAACAATGCCGGAATAACGTTAATGAAACTGGATGCTGCCGGCAAATTCAACAGATTCAAATTAGAGAAAAACGCAGCGGGGACATTCATCCCGGTTCCCTGCAAATAAGATGAAATGAAAATAAAAAAGAATATGAAAAATACAGTAAAAATTATAGCGGCCATAGCTCTTTTTCTAAGCATAGGCTGCAAGGCTCAGCAGATGGTGCAAGTGCCTGCTGACGTATCCAAACTTAAAGCAAACGAGCAGCAGTTCATCAACAGGCCTTTAAAAAATCTCCTGAAGGAGATAAAACCCGAAATAAAATTTGTTCTGGGCACAGTGGACTCGCCTTCCTATTTCTCCTTCCGTTTTGTAAGCAGAGAGGAATTTGCCAATGCCTCTGCGCAGTCCAGCACACCATGGCTGCATGTTTATGTGAAAGAGCCCCTGGACTGGAGCTTTGAAAAAAGGCCCAAAGGAAAAGAATACGAGTGGACTAAAGAAGATGCTGAAAGATATGGAAACCTTACTGTCACACGCATCAAAATTACAGGCAGAGAGTAAAAATTCAGTTGCCATAAATCCCCAATCAGACATGATTGGGGATTATTATAAATATGCCGCATGTTCCATGCCACAAACAGAAATTAGAGCAAGGCTAAATAATCTCCAATCAAATCGGATCTTATTCCAGCCACCCCGCTCACCGTCCAAAATCATGCCTAGATAATCATACTTAAACCATCCAATAAAGAAAAAAAGCTTTACTGCAGCACTCTAAGATCATCATCGAAAAGCATTGGTTCGAGTCCTGTTCCCGCTACTAAAAAAAGCTTCAGATTCCTCTGAAGCTTTTTTTCTTAATTCAGCTGCAATTGGCCTGGCAGCTATACCTTCTTTTTCATAAACTTAAAACACCCAAATAACATTTTAGGCTGTCGCCATAAAAATCAAAATACAGATAGTCCTTTATATCAGGCTCCGCAGAAAAATCCAAAACGCATCACCTCTTCTTCTTCACCACCAGATGCTTCAGAGCGGGATCATTCAAAAGCCTGTCCATCTCCGTGTAGATGATCTCCTGCACATCCCTTTTGATCTGCGCAAAATTCTGCTGGACCATCCCGTTGTCGAGTTTTCTCACAGGCGGTATTTCTTTATAATTCTCTTCTTCTTTTCCAATCGCTTCATGGTCATTTAAAATTTCAGAATGGAATGTCTTAAGCTTGATCCTGCACTGCGGATCATCGGCCACCATCCCCACAAATTCCCCTGAACTCAATGACGAAATCCTCGATGGAGGCACCGCTGAATCGAGCTGTCTGGAACGGCTGACCGAAGTATCGGAACTGTTTATGGACAAGCTCTCCCTGTCCTGCATGATCTTGCCGAAACGCTCCGAAAGCTGTTTGGCAGTATCTCCCGTCACCTGACCCGAGATGATGTTTCCGGTGATGTTCATAATCACATCGGCCTGCTCGCGCCCGTAGTCTTTTCTAAGCTGGCTGAAGTCCTGCACGCCGAGGCAGGTGCTGACCTTGTTGCTTCTGGCCGTGGCGATCAGGCTGTCCATATTGTTGAGATAGATGGTCGGAAACTCGTCAAAAATCAGGCTCGATTTGAGCTTTCCTTTCTTGTTGACCAGCTTTATCAGACGGTTAACATACAGCGAAAGCACGGCACCATAAATCTGCAGCTTCTGCGGATTGTTCCCCATGCAGACAATCTTAGGCTCCTCGGGATTATTGATATCCAAAGTGAAATCATTTCCCGAAAGCACATAGTACAGCTGGGGCGACGACAGCCTTGCCATCGCAATCTTAGCTGAGGCGATCTGCCCCTCCAATTGATCCATCGCATCATTGAGATATGCATTGACAAAAGGGTTGATGAGCACTTCGATTTCCTTATCGGTGCGCAACAGGGTAAAGAGGCTGTCATAGTCTGCCTGCATGAGCTCAATGACATGAGGCAGCGTGCAGAACTCCCCGCCGTTGTATCTTCTGAGATACCAGATTACGGCCGATAGGAAATTAATCGGCGACTCCACAAAAAAATCTCCCTGCTTTTTAATCCACTCCCGATTCAGCCCCAGTAAAATGGTACGCGCCGACTCGGAGGCATCCGTAATATCCACCATCCCGAAGGGATCCAGCGGATTGCAGCGGTGCATGATATCATCAAAACTAATGAAGTAGCATTCAGGCGTTACGGCATACGCATGCTTGAATTTTTCAAAGGTGTTGTAGACAATTTTCGAGAGATCATCGTACTTGAAATCATAGACAAACATGCTGAAGCCTTTGGCTATGTGCTGGGTGATGACATGGCGGATGACAAAGTAGGATTTGCCCGATCCGGGCGTTCCAAGCACCAGCAGGCCGCGGAAGGGATTGATGATATTGATCCAGCTCGCTCGCACTTTCTCTTTGAGGTAATACCGCGCCGGCAGGTTGATGGAATATTCATTTTCCAGAAGCCTTTCTTCCTGGGGAAAGGTCTCGTTTAACGCATTAAAAACATCTGCAGCCGAAAGCCTGTTTTTAATGATGCGCGAGAGCAGAGCGCCGCCTGAAAGCACCAGCAGAAATCCCAATGCCGTCATAACCATATACAGCACCGCGCACAACACGTCAGAACCATAAAAAAACAGAACCAGACCGCTCAGAAAATAAACCAGCAGTCCTGAAATCACATAACAAAATGCTGTTTTAAATTGCAGCTTTTCATCCTTTCTCCCTTTTGCCCCAAGCAGGGAAACCGCCAGAAGTCCCAAGGCCAAAAGCTTGGAGAGATGAAAACTATTAAACAGTCCAGTCTTATAAACCGAATCTAAAATTTTATCGCCAAAAGCTCCCGTCATCTCCCATGACCGGAATGCCCCGTAGCAGTAATAATAAAAATGAAGCATCAGCATGGTGATGCTCATCAGTCTTGTCATGTCGAGTATTTTTCTCAGCGCCTGTTCGTTTTCTCCCGTCTGCATAACTGTCAAAATTTACCATTGATCATTCCGGATCAGTTCAGATCCGAACGTCCTTTTCTTTTTCTTTTCTTCTTTCTTCCCTTGAACTTTCCGGATACATAATCACCCTGCCATTCGGGCCGCATGAGCTCTTCGAGTCCTTTGATATTGATCCCCTGAACCCCAGTCTGATCAGACTCATCCAGTCCATTGTTCATCCCCTTGAGCAGTACTTCTCCACTGTTCAAAATCTTTTCCTTTTCTGATCCCCCGGCGCATCTTTCCAGCACCGCTTTAGCACTGTAATTTCTTCCCAGCCCGCTGCCGTTAAAGACACATTTCGTGGCATGATCCACATAGGTGATCCCATAAAGCTGTCCTGCATCGCTCTTTCGCAGCACCGTGCTGATTCCCTCCTTTTGAAGCAGAGAAACCAGTGTATCAAGACTCAATTCCCTGTCGAAAAAAGCGCTGTCCACTGCGCTGCGGATCCTCTTTTTTTCAAAGGCCCTTTCGGTATTGTTTGAAGCAAATTTCCGCTCCAGAAAAGCCTGTGTCGGACGCATCGAAAAATCGCTTGCCTTAATGGGAACACCGACCGGTTTTCCGCTCTTGTCCGTTATCCTGTATACCAGCCCTGCCGCCTTAAAAATCCTAGACTGTTCGCTGCCTCTGTCTGCCTTTATATTGTAGAGCTGCAACACCGCATTGAGCTCTGCCAGGGAGGTGTACTTATAACCTGAAACAACGGTCTGAAGAACACCCGCCATGGCTTTTTTGGATTCCATTTTCCCGTACTGAGTTTTAGAAACCGAAACTGGTTTGAGTGCAGAAACCACCTGCTTAACCGCATCTTCAGCCCGCACCAGACCGAAGTCTTTTTCAATCTCTTTCCGGGCTTTCTCAGACTGGTTTTTTCCGATGTTCTGCATGTCGATTCTCGAGCCGTCCGATCTTACTTTTATCGACACGATATGGATATGCGGATGCCCTGCATCATGATGCTGATACACCAGATAGGGCTGCTCCCCAAAGCCTATTTTCTCCATATAGATGCGGGCAATTTCCATGAGTTTGTTCTCTGGGTAATTCTCTGATGGATGAAAGTTCAGCGAGATATGCACGCTGCCCCTCTTCACATTGCCATTAAGGGCATTCTGGTGCAGCAGCCTGCTGAGTTTCATCGAAGGGTTCATACGCGAAACCGCCATCGGATAACCGCCTTCCCCAATGCACACCGCCTTGCCTTGCTTCACCTTGTTTTCGCTGTAATTGAAAATGCACCGCACCGAATGTCCGGTCTTGATTACTGCAACCATTTCACGGCTGTTTTGTCCATAAATTTCTGAATGGATCCCACCTTCTCCACCAGCTCTTCCCTTTGGGCTTCCGTCTGCATAATCCAGTCCCTGAACTCTGGAATCTGCCCCAGGGTATGAAGCCTTTTGACAGTCTGGTTAAAGTTGTTTACAAGGCCGTTTAAATCTCTGCGCAGGCACACCAATTCAAGCATAACCTCATCAAGGGATTCATTTCTGTAATTGACGATAACGGGTTTATGCAGAAGGCTTTTCCTAAGGTATTCGCTCATCTGTCTGCAGGCGGTTGCCTTAAAACGTCTTTCCAGCTGCGCATACTCGGCGGCTGTAAATCGCACCGCCGCAATGCGGTTCCGGTTTGAATTTTCTTTCTCCATCTTCTTTCTCTTTTCATTTCTTTAAGCATCATTTTTCCAGATTCCTCATTTTCAAAATCACTGCCGCGAGTTCCGAGCACAGGGCAGCCGGATGCGTTTGTTTAACAAACGGACATCTGGCAGACTGCAGGAACGAGGAAGTCTTTGAGCCTCCTTAAGCAGGAAAGCCTAAAAAAGCCTCTTCCAAACCATCTTCAGAACGAAATTAGAAAAGCCATGCGGATTCCTCACATCCCGTCCATATTTTGAACGGGGTGTTTCAGGCGCTTCTGCCTATCTTTGAAACAGAAGATTATTAATTTAAAAACGAGGAATTATGCTGACAGAAAATGATGCCGCCCAGGTTTTTGATACCATAATGAGTATCCCGGGCATGAACGAACCGGTAAGGACTGATCTGAAGTTTTCGAGAAAAAACGTGCTGCTCCTGCATCATGTGATCGAGCGCGGACTGTTTGAAAACGACAGCAGCCCTTCGGTGCTTTTAAAGCGCACGGCAGAGGAAAATATTAACGAATTAGACAGCTTTCAGCAGACTGTCTCGGCAGGGCGGGACTGGCTGAACTCAATGAAAAACTGGCCCGCCTCGCCGCGGAAAAAAAACAGTAGAAGAACAGAAAGAAAGCCGCCAAGAGAAAAGTTTAGCGGCTTTTTTATTGGTATGTTTCACTTATGCATTGCTTCAAAAACATTATTATTTTTATGCTATTTTTGAAGAAGCCAATAAATAAACATGACCGCTGAAGAATTAAAAGGATTTGAAGAAAGACAGGCTGAAATGCAGCAGACCAGAGGCATTTTTGATCTCATCTGCAGCACACTGAACCTGAAATACGGTGAATTCTTCGGGTTCCGTGATACCAGGGGATTCGTTGTACTGAATATCTACAAGGATCAGGGAGCAAAGACAAGAGTGCTGAAGGTTTCCGAAACGGCCGAGATTCTTATCGACACCCATGAATACTACTCGGTCTACCAGTCCCAGACGAAAAAAAACGTGCTTTTTTACAGCGAGCTCAGGGACAAGCCGGACGGCTGGAAGACCACCAGGGCCGGCGTGCTCGATGAGAATTTTGAAATACTGATTCCCGCCCGATATGACTCCCTGCATGACATCAACCAGGACAGCTATCTGGCCGTAATCGATGATTATGCTGGCATACTTGATTCCAAATTTGAAATCATCATTCCCTTAAAGTTCAGAGAAATCGAGTACAATAAAACCCTGAAAATCTTCAAAGCCAGGGAACAGATCAATACAGAAACTGAAAACGAAGATGAAAATCCGGAAGGCAGCATATATTGGATCTACGACCGGAACGGCATAATGCTCCAAAAACTTGAATACGGGCTGGTAAATTTTGCAAACAGTCCTTCCCATTACACCGTTTATGACATCGGAGCATTCTACGGCCAGTATGTGGACCAGACCTCTATGATCGGCAGGCAGGGACTTCTGGACCAAAGCTTTAAAACTATAATACCGCCCGTTTACGATCTGATTTTAAAAAGCGGAAAATTTATTCTGGCCTACGAAAAAAGAAATGCAGTCATAGGGCGCGACTACGAATCACAGGAGGCAGAAGGCTCTGAATGCTACTATACGCTGGACGGCGGAAAATGGGGCGCTTTCGATCATGAGGGAGAGCTTCTTATACCTGTCGAATACAACTGGATCGGGCATACTTTTAAGGATGATTTATTTCTGATCAACCCCACAGGGCTGATGTATTATTATCAGGGCGAACAGGAAGATGGTGTCTGGTGCGCCAAGGATGGGCTCTGGGGGCTCATCAATTCCAAAAACCAAATCATTGTGGAGCCTGCCTATAAGCACTACATCATGTACGAAGATAAAATCATATTCTGCAGCAGACTGTCTGCCAATTATGAGATTTTAGATATGGAGAATGCTCTTGCCATAAGCTTTTAGTTTCTGATATGGAATGCCTGTACCAAGCAAAAAAACTCCCTTAAAAAGGGAGTCCTTAGGCGGCCGGCGGTTGCCTGAAAAGTATAAGGTAATTAACTAAATCATTTGGGACAGAACCTCCAGACGAACCCCGCCGGTCCCCTGTTTTTTCTGACTGATTTTATAGTGCCATTACCAGTATAAAGCAAATTTACAACAATATAAACAGCTATGTCTTACAGGATCTTCCGTTGCTCTTACAGTATTCCAACCCTGTATGCCAAAAGCGGAAAAAATATCCAAAAAGAAATACAAAAAAGAAATTATAAAAAGAAAAAAAGCGCCTACAAGGCGCCTTCATCCACAAAGGAATAGTACTTCTGTTCGGTAACGATCAGATGGTCCAGCAGCTGGATGTCGAGCAGCTCTCCTGCCGTCTTGATCTTTCTGGTGATGGCTTTGTCTGCCTCAGAAGGAACGGTCTTACCCGAGGGATGGTTGTGGGATATGATGATGCCTACTGCATTGGCTTTAAGGGCGGAGGCAAACAGCAGCCTGATATCCACAACAGTTCCTGCTATGCCTCCGGAGGATGCCTGGTAAACGCCAAGCACCCTGTTGGACTGGTTGAGCAGCAGGACTTTGAACTGCTCGATGAATTCTATCTTGTCGGGATCCCAGCAGTCCATAAGGATGGCATAAGCGGATTTGGAGGAAGTGATCTTGGGCCTGTCGGCACTCTTCACTTTGGTCTTATAGATCAGGTCTATTTCCGATACGGTTTTCCAGCTGCTGTTTTCTGTTGCTTTCATGGCTTTTACTATTTAAGATTAATAACAGCACCTGCACCGGGCAGAGGAAAGCGAGCGCAGAAAGCAACGCAATAAAGCAGGACGGATGTCCTGCATTTATGGGGGAATTTTTTGCGGCGAACCGCCCTTCTGTGCCCGAACTTTGTGATGGGATTAAACTCAATTGGCTTTTTAGTCGAAAGCATTTTATGTGGAAGAGATCTTCTGAAAGCGTCCATAACAGAGTCAATAAAAAATGGGATAAAAAGCAAGAGGGGAGCAATTGGGATCCTGGAACAAAAGGCATTAAGCAAGAAAAATAGTGAGCTTCGGCATGAATATATGAGGCTGCCTAATGAACCTATAAAGTATTGTAAAGGACACGGGCTAAAAAATACTTAGCGACAGCTAATTGGTCACAGCTAAAAAGATTCAGTATATTATTCTTATATTCGCTTAAAAATCTTACTAATGGCACAAAACCAACTACAAAAATTTGTATTGTGTCATTTTATGGCTGGTATAATATTTAGCGGCAATTGGAAATTATCGAATCGTAATATGCCTTTTGTAAAACATTCATTTATATTTGTTTATCAAAATAACCTCAATGGCAAAAACTTTAGAACAAGGATTCGATACTTTTATTAGCTGGCTACAACCACTAACATCTGAACACAACAAAGCTAGTTCTCATAAAGATTCAGTAAAGAGTTGTATGGAAAATAACTTCAAATGCTCATCTCTTTTTGAAACCGGCTCATTTGGCAATGGTACAGGTGTTAGACATCATAGTGATACAGACTATTTTGCAGTTTGTCCTGCCAATGAGCTTTGGACAGATTCAGCTTATACACTCACAAAAGTAAAAGAAGCACTACAATCAACTTTTTGGAGAACAAGCGGTATCTGTGTAAACAGGCCCGCTGTTAGAATCCCTTTTGGAACATATGCATCTGAAACCTTAGAAGTAACTCCAGCTTATCGGAATGGCTTATCAGATACTCCTGTTGGCAGTAAATATTCGTATGCCATCCCAAACAATAGCGGTGGTTGGATGAAATCTAGTCCAGGAGCGCATATTGCTTATGTTAATAGAGAAAACGATCGCCTAAATGGAAAATTAAAACCTTTAATCCAGTTGGTAAAAGCGTGGAAATTCTATAACAATGTACCTATCAGTTCTTTTTATCTAGAATTGCGGACAACCAAATACGCAGAGGGCGAATCGGTTATTGTTTATGATATTGACTTACATCATATTATCAAATATCTTTATAATAACGATTTACCAAGCATAAATGATCCCATGGGGATTTCAGGTTACATTGCAGCTTGCAGCACACAAGCTAAAAGGCAAGATGTATTATCAAAAGTTAAAACGGCTTTTAGTCGCGCTGATAAAGCTTATGATAACAGAACTTCAAATTTAGACGATTGCTTTTATTGGTGGAATTTATTTTTTAATTATGAATTTCCAAGCCGATGAATCAAATACCTACTGAGCAAAATACTCAAAAACAGTTAGAGCGTCTTGCTGCACAACGAGAATTATACTCGTCCGCTAAAATACTGCATATCATTCAAATTATAGTCACTGTTGCTATTCCAGTAATTTTAGCAATTGTTTCAATATTAAACACAGATTTAGCTACTCTATCAGCAATTTTTGGTGTATTGGCTTTTATCCTCGATATTTCGATTATTGAGCCTGAAATATCACGTAAGAAAACTAAAGCGGCGAAAATTCAGGAGTTATTTGACTGTGATGTTTTAAAAATCCCAAAATCTCCTCTAAAAACGGTAGATGATATTACTGTCGAAGAAGTACTTACACATTATAATGCGCATGTTAAAATTAAAACAAACGTAGAAAAAATTAAAGATTGGTATTCACCTAGTGTAGGCCAATTATCAATTAAAACTGCTCGAATTTTATGCCAACGCACAAATTGTTGGTGGGATTCTAAATTAAGAAAACGGTTATCAAATTTTCTAAAATTTAGTTCTATATTAGCTTTTTCGTTATTACTTCTTTTGAGTTACATTATTAATCTAACTTTACTCGAGTTTACCTTAATTTTGAGCACTCTGGTACCGTTCTTTCAATTTTGCATTAAACAAGGAAATGACAATATGGATGCAGCTACTAGGTTAAATGAGCTTGTCCTATATTCTGTTACAATATGGAATAACGCCATGGAGAACTCATGCGACGATAATACAATGATAATCGACTCAAGAAGACTTCAGGACGAAATCTTTGAGCATAGAAAAAAAAGCCCGCTCATCCTTAATTTTTTCTACAATATTTTTCGAGATAAGGATGAAGAATTAATGAATAGAACAAGTGAGATTTTAGTTCAAGAAGCGATCGACCATAACTGCCGCTAATACTAAATGAACATCTAACTTCAAAGATTAAGAGTAAATATGGTTGATTTGGAAGATTTTAAAGAAGAAAGTGAATGCATTTACAAAGACGAACTTTATTCTGTTCGTGACAACGGAGCAGTATTGCGCCATCCGCCAGAAGGAAAACGCCCTCGTCCAACCGACAATAATTGGACTTTTGGAAAACTAAATATCAAGACGGGGTATCTAGATATTGCTTCTGAGCGCGTCCACAGAATAATCGCAACTGCATTTCATGGGGAACCGCCGACAAAAGAGCATGTTGCCGACCATATTGACACCAACAGACAAAATAATCGGCCAAGCAATATACGGTGGGTAACAAGGTTAGAAAACATATTGCTGAACCCTATTACAGCAAGACGAATAGAACTTATCTGCGGAAGCATTGAAGAGTTTCTTGCCGACCCTTCAAAATTCCGCGACAAATTCCCAGAGCCAAACTACGGGTGGATGTGTGCTGTTTCAGCTGACGAAGCTCAGGCAAGTTTAAAACGGATGCTGACTTGGGCAAAAAGCGACAAGGCATCACAGGGAGGTTCGCTGGGAGAATGGATTTTTAACCGTGAGATTGCTGAGAATCCACCTGCCGCACGACCTAATTACATACTAGCCAAGACTCCGAATGCAGCGCAGCGCATTGTTTTCAACTTCGAGGATAAACCAAACGAATACCCAAGCACTCCGCAGGTGTTTGAGGGCGATCCGTTAACAGCATATAGTGAACGTTTGATTAAGGGAGCTGTTTTCTTCCGAAACCATAACGGAGAATATATAGTTGTGAAAAGTGGATTTTCCAAAGACAAGAGAATGCTTTTTGTTCTGACAAAGGCAGATTATGTATATCTGGAGCAAGCAGATGGAGAATGGCAGCCCGTAGCTATAGCTGATCTTGCAGAAAAAGTTTCTGATGACGAACTATCCCACTCACTTGCACAGGTAACTTATGAAGATGGTTTATTTATACATGGAAAGGCAGAAACTGGTTTCCATCCAACGGAAGAGTTAGAAGAATTATTCGATAACTATATGAAAGGATTATAACTTGATTATTGTTAAACGTAAGATCTTTAACTTAGTACAAAATGCCGAACCGATAACAGCCTTTTTACTCAATTTTTCCACAACTCCTTAAAAAAAATACAATGCAAGCATGGAACTGATAAAATTCAATACTTCAAATTTTTCCGGCTCACCCTACGTCCCTGCTCTTTCTTTTTGGTGTATATATATTCTTTAAACTCATGGCGCGAGAGAGATTTCATTAAAATCTCTTTTTCTAAAATTGCGAAATGTGCAGACAGCTGCTTTCTTATGGATTTGGAATCCATCCCTTCCCGATAGACTTTCATTGATTTAGAATAATAACGCTTCTTTGATGCCTTAACGGCATAAGAAAGAAAATTCCTTTTTCCCAAATGCGAGTATCTTTCAAATATCTGCTTTTTGAGTATTTTATCCCTCTTTGATTTATCACTGTAGGCCATCATTACAGTCTTTACAATCCTTCCCTTCATTTTCCTGAAATGGCGGGAAAGACTTCCAGGTCTGATATAAATGGAAGATCCATTAAACTCAAAACCTAGATACTGCAGATTCTTATAAAACTGCTGCTCATTCCGGGGAGTGAAAACAGGAGCAAATCTGTCAATTTTCTTCTGGTTAAATCCTCTGACTTTGCCTGATAACGCAGGTCTGAAATGGATTATTTCTGTTTTCTTAGACTGGATAACAAGCTTATAGGAGGCTATTTCCTTGAGAAGGGTTTCATTGATATGAGCCGCTTTTTCAGAATCGCAGATTATCAGAAGATCATCACAGTAACGGCGGTAGGTAAAGTCAAGCTCAATGCTGAGATTAAATATTTTTTCATCAAAATCAATCAGGTAAATATTGGACAGCAGTGCACTCATAGGCGACCCCTGCGGTATTCCCCGCAAACTTTTTTCACCACTCTGGGAAATTTTTGGTAGATTGACAGTCAAAAGATTTCTTTTTCTAAACAGATCAAACTTATTGCTGAACGTTGGACCGGCAGCATTGTCAGGTATAAGATCTAAAAGCGAATTCCAGTGCGGTGCTGTTTTTAAATCTATTTTAAAATGCTTCAATATACTATCACCGCTCATGTAGCTGTATTTTGTGAGAGATCTGAAAATTTTATACTGATCCTTTGTCAGCTCCTGAATGTTTAATACTTTACACCATTTGCTTTTTAAAATCGCGTGGTCAATATTATCGAAATAGCCGGTAATATCAAGTGCAATCGCAGTGCAGTGTCCATTAGCCGACGTCTTTTTTCTTACAGCTTCAAATGCTTCTTTAGCAAACTGTATATTACATTTGCCATCAAGATCCGACCTGTAGGCCAGCACGCATTCACTGAAACCTTTCTCGTGTATATACTCTTGGTACTTTTCGGTTAAAGCAAAAGAATAAAAGCCATAAATATAAGAGTCGAAATGCGAAGCGAAAGCGATTGGTCTTATCTTAGTTTCCAGTCCGTAAGTTTTTTCGTTTTCCTGATATCTGAACCTGGGTGTTTTAGTAAGTATTTTTACAAAAGGAAGAAAAGGATGCTTTGCCATCAGCTCCAAATTTGAAACGAGCTTTTTGATGTCGCTGCTATGTTTAAAGAAATTAAAATACGGATCCAGATGGGGATAAGTTTTAAGCTCAAAACTCTCCTGGCTCTGGGCAGTCTTTGCCACAAAACGCTCCCATAAACCCTCATTAAAAAGTGAAGTTTGCTTCATTACAATTTTATAGGGACACCAGCAGGAAAGCAGTATCAGTCATTAACAATACCTGCTGATGTACAATGTTAAACATTGCTTGGCAGACGACCGATTTCCATCGTCTTGGGGTTTACGCCCATTCATGCCTTAATCCTCACATTGGCTGATAGAATTTTGTTCTCAGCACTTCAGATTGGCTTTTTAATTCCAACCTTCCCAAGATTACCGGCAGTCTGACTGAACTGCTTTTGTGGACCTTGAAACCTTGCAGAAATGTTTTACACCTGCTCGGACATACCAGACAGAGCCTGGGAAATCTTACAAACAATAGAAATGTTATGAAAGCAACTTTAATCTTGACATTATGGCTGATATTTCGTATCTTAGTGGAATATTTCTTTCCCTTTGGTTCAGAAATTGCAGTATATGTCATCAATCACATTCTGCCTGTCGCGATAGGCAGAATAGTCAACTTAAACATTCAACCCTCCAGACTATTCTGAAGGCACTTACATAACTCAAAATCTGTGCCATACATTATCCTGCTACCATATTTCATGATAACGCTCTATAGATATCAGGTTTTATAAAATAAGAGATAGTTGATTTTGAACATTTGTCAGCTTATTTGACAGCTCTGACATATACCAAGCCTGTTTTTGTTGTTCTCCATCACAGTCATACTCTTTTTACTTTTTTCATTTCAATTACAATTTATCCCCATAGCATGCCAGTTTTGTAATCACCGCTTAACTAGAATCATACTTCACAAAATTATGCAATCTAAGCCCCCTAGCCCCGATAGCAGCGGAAATCCTTCTGCGCCGGGGTTCGGCGAAGAAGATTACAGCGAATAGCGAGATAAGCTCCAAAAAATCAGACCGCAACAAAAAAATCTGACAGCAGCCCGCTGGCTTTCAAAAAAATTGAAAAGAATTATAACAGGAATCCAATCTCATCAAGGCATAAACATCCTAAACCGCCTTGTCTTATGTGCTGCTTTTATCTAATTTTGCAGCATGAACCACGAAGAAATAAAACGCTATTTTGAGAACAATCCCCCGCCCAAGGAAGTAAGACTCACTGAATGGGCAAATATCACCGATACGCAGGTTTTTCTGAGGAGCTGCTACAGCACCATCAGAAACTTCAACGGCCCTGTGGACAGATGTCCGGCATGGTGGCATCTGAGGGATTTTTATATCCTGATGAAAAAAAACTCACCGCAGACGGCCGCTGCAGAAGGAAATGAATCGGAAGAAAGCGCTGCAGGAGAAATTGCCGAAGAACAGTCTCCTGTGCAGAACAATTCGGACGAAGTCATCAGCGAAGAAATTTCCAAAGCGGAAGTCGAAACATCCATCTAAAAAAGACCTGAAAATTCACCTGCTTTATTATAAAACGACAGCCCTGCTTTTCATCGGCAGGGCTGTTTATTTGAAACTGTAGAACTCTAAAAATATATTATATGAGAGCTTTGAGTTTTGTGGCAAAATCGTGGCACCTGCAGTTTTAGGAAACGATAAGAATAGTAAAATCAAGGTCTGGCAACCTTAGGTTCGAAACTGTATTACCATTTTGTCAACACCTTTTGAAGTTATTATTGAACAACTAAAAGCCAAAACCCATAAAATGGATTTAACTTTTTTAGCCCCGATAGCAGTCGAAATCCTTTTGTGCCGGTATTTGGCAGAAAAGATTGAAACGAATAGCGGGAAAAGCTCCCAAAAAAACTTAAACAGCTTCTATAATTAATAAGCATTTTCAATCGCACGAAGTTGAGCATTTCCGCACAAAACACTAATAACTAACTAACTAACTAACTAACTAACTAACTAACTAACTAACTAACTAACTAACTAACTAACTAACTAACTAACTAACTAACTAACTAACTAACTAACTAACTGAGAACTATAGATCTGTTGTTCTGATAACGCGAAAAATTTGTGTATTCCCACCAACAGCCTTCAGCATTTTTTTTAGCCCCGATAGCAGCGGAAATCCTTCTGCGCCGGGGTCCGGCGCAGAAGATTGGAGCGTATAGCGGGATAAGCTCCCAAAAAATATTATAAATCTAAAAATACTCTTAATATAAATAACCAATCCTAAAAACAAACCTAAAGCTGTCATTCCCTAAGTAATGCGCATATACTGCTTAAGCAAGCTGGAATCTGCTGCCGCTTTTTTGGATGCTGCCCCCGTCAATCTCAAATACTTTCTGAAGCAGGTCCTTCAGCCCCTGAAAAGAGCTGGGTTTCACGGCATAGAAATCAGCGCCGAGCTTATGGCAGAGTTCTATATTGTCAGCATTCTTGCTGGTGGAGAGCATGATGATCTTCACTTCTTTCAGGGCATCTTCCCTGCTTCGGATTTCCGCAAGGCAGTCGAATCCGTTCTTGATCGGCATATTGATGTCCAGGAAGATCATATCAGGCAGGCAGTCTTTATTCTTATCAAGGGTATGGAGCAGTTCCTGTCCGTCACGCGCGGCCTTTACGGCAGCAGGCAGATTTAAATCCTCGACAGCATCCAAAAACAGCATTCTGTCGTCTTCATCGTCAGCAGCTATAAATATGACTTTCTGGCAATCATGGAGTTTGGACATGGCCTATATTTTTTTGCAGTACAGAAGACAAGAATCCAATAATCTGCAAAAGCCTATATAGAAATATAAGCCTTTGTAAATCGATAAACGATTTAATTATATCCGTGGAGCGGTTGATATCTTGTAAATGTACGAATTTTATCCAAACAAAACACCATTGCATGCGTAATAACTGAGTTTTTTAACACGATCTTCCGATTCCATTGAATAAAAACCAAAACTGCAGGCAATAATCTTCAAATAAGCACAGGCTTTTCTTTGATTATTCCCTCCTCTGAAAATTCTGAATAAAGCGGCTCATGCATCAAAAAGCTGTTTTTTGGATGCCCTGAAAAACAAGGGTTTTTGAATTTTGTTATCATTTAAAACATTTTATTTTTAAAAATTGTCACTACCTGTACTAATTTTGGCAAGCATAAAATGATCAAGATTATGAACCGGGCAATTGTACACATCGACATGAACACGTTTTTCGTATCCTGGGAAAGGCTTGCCAATTCAGAGCTTAACGGCATTCCGCTGATCATCGGCGGCGGCGAAAGGGGCGTCGTGGCCTCCTGCTCCTATGAGGCGCAACGTTTCGGGGTGCGCTCGGCCATGCCCATCGGGGATATTAAGTCAGACGGTTGACACAAGGCAAACGGACGATGGCGTATGAAGTATAATGATTAGGCCATCATTGATCAAGTCCGATGATGTTCTTAGACGGCGAATATGAACTCAATTGAATGAATTCCTGAACTCAAGCGGTGAAAAATTGGTTTTTGCTTTAAACAGTTTATTGAATGACTGCGGGTGCTCAAAACCCAATTCATAGGCGATCTCACTTATGGTAAGTTCAGTTGTGGAAAGTCTCTCTTTGGCTTTTTCGATTAATTTTTCATGGATGATCTGCTGCGTTGTTTGCCTGTAAGCGATTTGAGCAGTCCCCGCATGTATTGTGGAGACATATTCAGCGTTTCGGAAAGCAGTTGTACCGTAGGCAGGCCATGCTCGATAATGTTTTTTCCTTCAAAATAGTCCGAAAGGAAATTTTCGAGCTTCTCCAAAAACTGATGACTGCCTTTCTTACGTGTTATAAACTGACACTGATAAAAACGCTCAGAATAATTAAACAGGGTCTCCAATTGGGAAATGATAATGTTTTGGCTGAACTGGTCTATATTGCTCTGATATTCCTGCTGGATGTTTTCGATGACCTGCTGCATTTTTTGTTCCTCTTCTTCTGATAGGAACAGCGCTTCATTAACCGAATAATCAAAAAACTCATATCTTTTGATCGAAGCGGAAAGCGCCGTATTCCAAAGAAAGTCCGGATGGATCATCAGCATCCATCCGGAAGGATTCTTTCCCTGTTCTTGACGTATTACACTTAAAACCTGATGCGGGGCCATGCAGAACATCACGCCTTGATCAAAATCATAGTCATTCTGTCCATACCTGTACTTGTGGTCCATGTCACGTTTTACAGAAATCATATAAAAATCAAACAGCAGGCTCTGTTTTCCGGTCTTTGCATGCTCGGCCATATCATCAAAATTGATCACACTGATCAGCGGATGCTTAGGTCCGGGCAAACCGCGCAGTTTGTGAAAATCGGAAATGGTCTTAATACGAATGGGCTTATTATCGGACATGGAATTATCTGCTTTTACAGTTAAATAGATGAGAACAAAAATACAGATTATCGGATTTCCGAAAAATAATACGAACCTTTTAAATCTTCCAGTAAAGTTGGATGTACCGGGTTCCAGCCCAGCGTATTTCTTGTCCATTTGCTTGAACTCACGTTATCAAGCTTTGCAAAATGAGTAAACCACGAAAAATGCTGCTCAGCTTCCTGAGAATTCAGTGAGATCAATGGAATATTTAAACGCTCCGCAATTTCAGAGGCCACAGTCTTAAGCTCAATTCCCTCTTCCGATACTGCATGATATCTGGTTCCGCTATCAAATGGTTTTTCCAGCGCCAAACGATAAAGCCTTGCCGCATCCAGGTGGTGCACAGCTGGCCAACGGTTACATCCATCGGCAATGATTGCTGAAACGCCTTTTTCCCTTGCAATTTTAATAAATAGCGGGACAAAACCGATTTTATCTCCTTGGCCATGCACAGATGGCGGTAACCTAATAACGGCGGCACGCACGCCTTTCGCGGCCTGATCGTCTGCTGCATTTTCAGTTGCAATCCTCGGATGCGCGTTATTGACACTGCGATCCTGCTCTGCTGTAATGCCATCTTTTGAAAAAAGCGCGGTGCCTGAAGTGATCAGAAAGGGCTTGTCCGTACCGGTCAGAGCATCTCCTATGGCGCCGATTACTTGCTTATCCAATTCACACATTTCCTGAAAGCGGCCAAAATCATGAACAAATCCTAAGTGTATAACAGGATCAGCGGCATTAGCTCCCGATTTTAGACCTTCAAAATCAGTAAGCTCACCATGGTGAACCTCTGCTCCTGCTTTAATTAACTTCTTTGCAGATTCTTCCGATCTTGCAAGTCCGAGAACCTCGTGACCAGCTCCTAATAATTCCTGCACTACAGCTGTTCCAACGAATCCTGTAGCGCCTGTAACAAATACTTTCATCTCTAATATTATTTATGAAGCAAAGTTCAGGGTTCTTATACCGCTAAATGTATCCAAAAATAGTTTTATTGTAGCCAAAACTAACAATGCAGTTAAAAGTGATAAGGTTTAATATATGCATTTGTCTTTTGAGATAATTCGCATTTAATCAGTTAAAGCAACCGTCTGTTTAGCTACAAGATCCAAAATGAATTGTGTATTGCAGCATTTTGCATATCAGTTATTAGAAATAACAATATCAATCCTTTCGATGCGAAAAACCTGATTTGAAGCAATAGAAACATCACTCCGTCATGAAGCCGTAATGGCTTTGACCATATTTGAATGCAGCATCAATGCTGCAGTTTATAGAAATATAATATAAGGCAAAGACAAAAATTTTTGTTGTTTATTTCTTTGGGACATGCAGCTTTACATGTTTATTGAAAAAAAAATCTTTTCAAATTGCGCACTGTATAATTATACTCTAAATGTGCAAAGATTCTCTATGAATTCGGCTTATATAAAATATTCTCGAACATCCTCTTGATATAAGTAAGCTGGTTTTAACTTGTCATTTATTTTAAAGTTAATGTTTTTGTTTTAAAATAAAAACTGGACTGATCCAGAAAACAGTTTTCTTCTGTAAATGGCATAATTGATTCTGGATTGCTGTCTGCAACACAAATCATGCTGTTTAAATAATTGCCTTTTTGATTGCTAAAAAGCATAATATCTTCGCCGACTATTCTAACTTTAAAAAAAATATTATGAAGAATACCTCTTTTATTTTAATGTTGCTATGCTGCTTTTCTTTAGCAATTAATGCTAAAAATACAGAAGTTTATCCAACAAATTGGTGGGTAGGAATGAAGACCAATTCCATTCAATTATTAATTCGAAGTACTGATGACTCTTTTACTACAGATAAAATCAACATCAATTATCCGGGAATAACGATAAACAAAACTTATTCCTTTCCAAATTCAAAATACATTGCGGTAGATATTACTATTTCACCCGAAACTGCTGCTGGTGATGTAATTATTGAATTGAATCAAAAATCTGGGAAACAGAAAATAAAATGGCCTATATACAACCGAAGAGCTGGTAACGGAATACAATATGCGCAGGGAGTGACTTCCAGCGACTTTATCGAATTGATTATGGTTGATCGCTTTAGTAATGGAGATACTGCCAATGATAAAATCAAAGGAATGCGTGACCAGTCCCTTAACCGAAAAGAAATGTATGATCGTCATGGAGGAGATTTGCAAGGTGTGATTAATAATCTGGACTATATTCAGGGGCTTGGAGTTACAGCATTGTGGTTTACTCCGGTTATGGAAAATGATATGGAGAAAAGAACAGAGCATGGTTACGCAATTACAAATCATTACAAAATTGATCAAAGATATGGCGGAGATGCGATGTATGAAAAATTGAGCAATCAGCTTCACTCAAGAGGAATGAAGCTTATTTTTGATGCTGTTTATAATCATATTGGGTCATTTCATTTTCTAGAATTAGATCCTCCTGCAAATGACTGGGTTCACCGCTGGCCCGAATATACTCAAACCAATTATAGAGAGATTCCGCTTTTTGATCCTTACGGAACAAAATCTGACAAAAAGAAAATGAGCGATGGCTGGTTTGATAAAATAATGCCAGACATTAATCAAGATAATCCGTTTATGGCCAATTTCATTATCCAAAATTGCATTTGGCATATTGAAAAGTTTGGTATTGATGGAGTTCGCCTTGATACTTATACCTATAATGACCTGAATTTTGCCAACCGCTGCAACAAAGCTATAATGGATGAGTTTCCAAAGATTTCCATTTTTGGCGAAATAATGGTGCACGGGGTAGCAAATCAGGCTTATTTTGAGCAGAATAATATAGATACACCGTTCAAAAGCAATTTGCCTTCAGTTGTAGATTTTCAGAGTCTGTATTACGGAATCATTCCAGCTTTGACAGAACCTTTTGGGTGGAAAGGCGGAGTCAATCAATTGTATTATACTTTGAGCAGTGATTTTTTGAGTAAAAATCCAATGCAGAAAGTATTGCTTTTAGATAATCATGACGAGGCTCGATTTTTTTCATTAATGGGAGAAAATGCAGAAAAGCAAAAAATTGGGTTTCAGTGGCTGCTGACCTGCAGAGGAATTCCACAGCTATATTATGGTTCTGAAGTTTTGATGAAGGGATTTAAAAATCCAGATGGCTTACTAAGAGCTGATTTTCCAGGAGGATGGAAAGAAGATGAGAAAAATGCTTTTACAGGAAAAGGAATGACTGATGACGAAAAATCGACACAGGAATTGGTTCGCAAGCTGGCTAATTTTAGAAAAAATGCATCAGCAATAAAAACGGGAAAAATGATGCATTATACGCCTGTAGATGGCTTATATGTTTATTTTAGATATGATGACAGCCAAACAATAATGTGTGTGATGAATACAAGCAATTCTGAAAAAGAAATTGATTTTCAAAAATATAATGAAAGGACAGCCGGTTTTGCTTCTGCTAAAAATGTTATTACAGAAGAAAAAATTTCGACTTCTCAAAAAACAGTTATTCCAGCAACAAAAATGTGGGTTCTGGAATTAAGTAAATAAAAAAATCGGCAAAAATAACCAATATGGCTTTACAGCGAATAAAGATTTTGCTGACAGTCTTCTTTTCAATTCAATATTGTTTAGCACAGGAACAGTCTAAAATTGAAAAAAGAAGTTATACCACAAAATCATTAGAAAATAATAAAGCTCCAATAATTGATGGAATTTTAACCGATTCAAGCTGGGATATCGTAGATTGGCAAACCGATTTTATAGAGAATCTTCCCGATGAAAATACAGCTCCAACAGAGCAGACTAAGTTTAAAATTCTTTACGATGCTAAATTTTTATATGTTGCTTTCAAGTGTTATGATAAAGAGCCCGAAAAAATTGTAAAACGTTTGTCAAGACGAGATGGTTTTGACGGCGATTTTGTCGAAGTGAATATTGATAGTTATCACGACAAGCGTACTGGATTTTCGTTTACTATTTCGGCATCGGGAGTTAAAAGTGATGAATTTATTGCAGATAATGGGAATAACTGGGATGCAAGCTGGAATCCGATTTGGTATGTAAAAACAAATATTGACTCAGAAGGCTGGACTGCTGAAATGAAAATTCCGCTCAGTCAGTTAAAATTCAGTGCGGGCAAAGATCAAATTTGGGGTTTTCAAGCTACGCGCAGGTATTTTCGAAAACAGGAGCGATCGGTTTGGCAACGTATCCCGGCTGATGCGCCGGGCTGGGTAAGTGAATTTGGAAATTTAGAGGGTTTAGCCAATCTTAAACCCCAAAAACAATTGGAAATTCAGCCTTACTTTTTAACGCAGCTTGATTCATATGAACAAGAAAACGGAAATCCATTTAGAGACGGGGAAGATCTCACATTAAATGCGGGACTTGATGCTAAAATTGGAGTTACAAATGATTTGACGCTGGATTTGACTATAAACCCTGATTTTGGTCAGGTTGAGGCCGATCCTGCTGTAATTGCTTTGGATGGATTTCAGATATTTCTTCAAGAGAGACGTCCTTTTTTTATCGAAAACAAAAACATTTTCGATTGCAATTTTGGAAACAATGAAGACAATCTTTTTTATTCCAGACGTATCGGTCGAAGTCCGCAAGGGATAATTACAACTCAAAAAGAAGATTTTATCAAACGTCCTCAAAATACAACCATTTTGGGTGCCGCAAAATTTAGCGGGAAAACAAAAAATGGTTGGTCATTAGGAATTATGGAAAGCGTTACGGCAGACGAATATGTCAAAATCGATAACGGTCAAGAACGACAAGAAGTTCATGTAGAACCGCTTACCAATTATTTTGTAGGCCGTGTTCAAAAAGATTTTAATGACCGAAATAGTTTTCTGGGAGCAATCTTAACGGCAACCAACAGAAATACAGATGAACCGCAATTTCTACTTTTGCGAAAAGCAGCATATACCGGCGGATTGGATTTCAAGCACAATTGGAAAAATCGGAAATATTTTATAGGTGGAAATGTAATCTCCAGCCATGTCTTAGGTTCAAGAGAATCGATTACGAACACGCAGAAAGAAATTTCGCATTTGTTTCAAAGAGCAGATGCTGATTATGTTTCTGTTGATGAAAGCAGAACGTCACTTACGGGGACGGGAGGAAAGATTGAAGCAGGAAAAGCAGCTGAGGGACACTGGCGATATAATGCGACACTAACCTGGCGTTCGCCGGAATTGGAGCTCAATGACATTGGCTTTCTGCGTCAGGCGGATGAAATCAAGCAGACTTTCTATGTAAGCTATCAATCTTTAAAACCTTTTGGGATTTTCAGAAGCGGAATGGTGCGTTTAGAACCTTTTGTAACCTACGATTTTGGAGGTTTTCACAATCGGACTTATTATGATCTTTTGGGGAAATCAGAATTTAAGAACTATTGGTGGGCGAATATCGGTTTTTCTTATAAACCTAGAATCTATAATAATGCCTATTTGCAGGGCGGGCCAAAATTTAGATTTTCAGAAGAATTTGTAAGCTATAATACTTTTGGTTCGGATCCGCGAAAAAAGCTTCGTTTTCAAGCTGGAGTGTTTTTCGCCCAAGGAAAAAACAATTCTTTCTCGTATAAGGCAATAGATCCTAGTGTGACGTATCAGCCAACAAATGCGTTGTCGATTACTTTGAATCCAAATTTCAATGTTAATCAGAGTAAAACACAATATGTAACGCAATCAAATTATGAAAACGGAATTCGATATATAACTTCGCATTTGGAACAGCAGACATTAAGCGCTTCATTGCGGCTCAATTATAGCATAAATCCCAATTTTACTATTCAGTATTATGGACAGCCATTTGTGTCAACTGGAAAATATTCAGATTTTAATTACGTTACCAACCCCCGTGCAGCCTATTTTGCAGATAGAGTTGTAACATACAATCAAAAGCAGATTTCATTTGATAGTGCAACAAATATTTATAATGTTGACGAAAATCAAAATGGGACCAAAGACTATTCCTTTCGTAATCCTGACTTTTCATTTGTTCAGTTCCGCTCCAATTTGGTTTTAAGATGGGAATATATACCAGGCTCAGAAATTTATTTGGTTTGGTCGCAAGGAACAAATGGTTCGGGAAATCCTATGGACGATTTATTTGTTAATCTGGACACACAAATTTTAGGCAAACAACCGCAGAATACATTTATTTTCAAAATGACCTATCGCTTTTTGCTATGAAGAAAAAACTAATCTCTAAAAAATAAAAAATGTTTAAAAAAAATATACTCTTACTTCTGATTCTTTTTCCTCTTTGTATCTTTTCGCAATCGGATGAGATTGAAAAATCAGTCCAATATTTATCCAATAACAAAAATACGCCAGAGGAATATATTGCTTCAAAATTTGCTCAAAAGGATATAATCCTTCTGTCAGAAGAGCATCGGGTTAAGGAAAATCTTCAATTTGTAAAGAATTTGATTCCTGTTTTATATCAAAATAAAGTATATAATTTAGGAATGGAATTTGGCGCAAGTGAAAATCAAGCGCAATTAGATTCTTTAATTTCTGCTCCTGAATATAACAAGGATTTAGCTCGAAAATTAATGTTTAACTACAATTCAGGGTGGGCTTTTAAGGGGTATACCGATTTGTATGAGGCTGCATGGTCATTTAATAGATCCCTTCCTAAATCTTCGAAAAAATTTCGTATTTTAAATTTAAGCTATCGTTACGATTGGTCTTCCTTTTCTGGACAACGAACTTCTGAAAAAATGAAGAAGGTTTTTTACAAAGGAAACACTGAAACATATCGATTCTCTATTGTGGAGAAAGAAATTGTTACTAAGAGAGAGAAAATTTTGATTCTCACCGGAGATGTCCATGCATTTACAAAGTATAAATTTCCAGTTTATGATTTTTTGGGTACTGATTTTATAAGATTTGAAGATGGCTATTTTGGGAATCAGCTTTATGCTAAATATCCACGATTAGTTTATTCTGTTTTATTGCATAAACCTTTCAGTAATCGTCCTGATACAAAACCGAATTTGATTTCTCCGGCAGATGGAAAAATCGAAATTATAATGGAGAAAATCAATAATACACCAGTTGGTTTCGATTTGGCTGATACTCCACTTGGAAAGCTTAAGGATAATAGTTATTATTCAATGGGATATCAGGACTTTACTTTGGAAAATTTTTATGATGGCTATATATTTCTGGCACCAATAAATAAACTTTCTGGTTGCGATATTGATCCGAAATTTTTAACTGCGAGCAATTGGAATGAAGCCCAGGAAAATGTAGCAGATCCTGATTGGAGGCCAAGGCCAAAAAACATGGAGGAATATTGGAAACAGATTCGGGAATATGGAGATATTGCAAAGAAATATGGTGAGGTAGACAAGTATTGAGGTTAAACGCATTCAAATTAAAAATCCCTATTTCATAGCAGGCCACCGCTTTGCAAGAAACCATACATTATCTAACCGAAGTCATACTGCATAAATGCTGCCTTTACAAATAGCGGTACATGAGAATGCACCGCTAATTGACGCAAAACCATCTATGCCACCAGCTATTCCTCGATTGCTTCGCCAGTTCGTTTTGCTAATGTGCAGTGGAAATCCCTTTGTGAACGCATAGTTGGAAAAGCTCATGAAAAACAATATTAAACCTAAAAAAACATTAAATACACTTGATCATACTGATCACCCAAATTAGATTCCGCTGACCATTGCTGATACCTAATTAATTTACTGGCCAGATTATCTGATAGCTATTTTAAGCGTTACCCGCATAACTGGTCCAAACCTTCCTCCAAAAAACAATAGTAGAAATAATTAAAAAAATAAAATGGCAACACAGATCTACCGGAAAATGTCGGCCATGATGGCAAGAATTTTAAAAATAAAAACAAGAGGTTCTTACAAATCCATCTTGATTTTTTTGTATATATAATAAATCGAGTTATTGACCATCCATGCATAAGCACATAAACCTTGCCATAGTTTTTGAAAGCCCACCCTTGGGTACGGAAAACCAATAGTCCAAATACGTCAGTAGCTCATCCATATAACTATTGCAGCTCACGGGTATAGCACCTCAGAAGATTACAAGTACATTTAACCCTGCAGATAATCATTCTGTTTTCAATAAATTTAGTAAAAATCAACATCAGTTATATAATATAACCCTTTCGGTCAAGTAAAGATGCAGCCATGCCAGAAAAAACACAAACCAATACCGACAGATGGTGTATTCTAATACCGATTTTTGCTCCAATAGAGATTCCTGCCAGAACCATACTGCTGGAAGAAGGCAGTGTTTCAAAAACAATGTTTTTCATTGAAAAAGGATGTCTTAGAACCTGTACCTAAATCATACAAGTCATCCCACAACATTACATTGCTTCCTATTTTAGGCATCACATCTATATCGCTCATCAGGGTTCTCAACAGGCGATAAAAACTTTTTTTTAAAACAATTGTTATCGATAGTCTGTCTAGTGATTTGCTAATTTTGCGGTTTATCCTTACAGAAGAAAATTACAGAACTATGATACACGCTTTTAGAACATTAGTCAAAAAAAGACACCGATCAATAAAATAAAATCTGTTCTTAATTCAAACTTACAGGACATACAGTCAAATTTTGACCTCGAAGATTTCGATAAAATTCTGCGGATTGAAAGCAGAAAAAAAATAACTTATAATAGATGACTATTTAGCGGAAACATATTACTATTTAGCATTAGCATACAAAAAAGAGAGCAATATAAGTTTGTTCAAAGATTTTTTTAAAAGGCAAAGATTTTTTTAAAAGGCAAAGATTTTTATAAGAAAGGATATGCAATTAAAGAATAATTACACTTATCCCTTGATAAAATTTACTATCAAGAAATAGAAAAATTGTTAAAATAATTTCTTGCCTGATTCTGAAAATAACATGACAAAAAGAATCAGCGAAGCCGATCGAGAAGTGAGCATTATGATTCAAAATATTGTAGCTACAGCAGTGAGGGCTATCAAAAAAAAAAAGAATATAACCTAACTACGAACAAACTATTGATTGGCAGTAATTTCGATTTGTCCCGATAGCATTATTAAAAAAGGCCATCCTAAGATGGCCTTTTATCACAATGGAAAATTAATAATTTTTTGTAACAGTGTAAGTTTTTGCAGTGAAGTCAACTACAATAGTATAGTTTCCTGTTGTTACAATTGGAATATTCGTGCCGCCTGCATCTAAAGTTCCATCACTTCCATTATCGCCGTAATTTGTTGCCCAGTCATCATCTAATCTAAATTTGATTTCCCCCGCGGCTAAATCCATCGTGATGGAATATTTTTTAGAAGCTGAATTATAATTTAAGTCAGCATCGGCTGTCCAACCGTCACCACCTGTTGTTGCTGCCGTCGCGCTGCCAATTATGCCCCAGTTTGGCCATGCAGGGTATGGCGTTACGGTGATAGTGTAAAAATTAGATGTTTGCGGCAGTGCGTTAACTGCACCGACTGTAGATCTAATTCGTACATCCAGCTTTCCTTCGACAAAAGATGTAAGCCCAGCATTTAAAGCGACGGCATTTAATTCTTCAACTGTAAAGCTTTTAAATGTAGCGGTGGTTACACTCGCTATAGTAGGATTTTTAAAATCGGTACCAGCTTTTGCCACTTCAATTGTATAATTAATAACTGTTTCAGTTCCCTCATAATGTGCTTCATTCCAAACAAAAGTAGTCGCTAAGCTTGTAGCATTGGCATTTTCGAGCACAATATTAAAATTAGATTGCGGAGTGAGCAGTACTGGCGCAATCCCCTCAGTGATTACCGGTCTGTTTTCAACATCATCAGCATTACATGACACTATTAATATGGCAATTAATGCAGCCAGAATTTTATATATATTTTTCATTTTATTATCTTTTATATGTTAGTTATATCCAGGGTTTTGTTTTAAAGTCGGGTTAGCTTGAATGGTTGTGCTGGGAATTGGCATAATATCTCTGTAGGATTGTGTAGAAGTCCCATTTTGAATGCCTCCCTTCCATTGCCATAGTTTACTTGAACCGGTAAATTTGTCAAATCGAATTAAATCAGTTCGCCTGTGGCATTCCCAAAACAATTCTCTTGCCCTTTCCGCAAGAATAAAATCTAATGTTAAATCGGAAGTTGAAATACTAGTTGCATTAGCTCTTTTTCTGATTTTATTCACGTAACCTAAAGCTGTTTCGATATTGCCGTTTGATGCACCTCTTAAAGTTGCTTCAGCATACATTAAATATGCATCTGATAATCTAAACATCGGAAAATCTGTATCTGGAATATCATTTCTTTGCGCTGCGCTTCCATCAGAATTTACATTAGTGTACTTGGTAACTGCGTAACCGTTTGAAAAAGCACCTACGTTAGCAATATCTAAGGTTTGTCCATTGGTATAGAAAGTGCCTCTGACATCTCCAGTAGCATTTTCATCGGGAAACAATTGAACAAATTCTTTTCTTGTTCTGATGCCTGACCAGCCCCCATCCATCCCTTGGGTCGCGGCATCCATTGTTCCTCCTATAGAAGCGTGCAAAATGAAGCTCATACCTCCGCCTGTAGCTCTAATAGCATTACCGTCATTGATCACCGGGAAAATAAATTCATTTTGCGCTCCATTGACATTATTGTCAGCTGCAAATAAATATCGGTATGGCACATCTGCAAAACTGTAAGCTGAATTAATAACATCATTGCAGGCCGCTATTGCCTCATCATTCTTTGCCGTTCCGCTATATACTTTTGCATTAAGATAAATTTGCGCCAATAAAAATTTAGCAGCTGTTTTATCTATTCTTCCGTATTCATTTGCTCTTGAAGCGGCAAGGCTTTTGTCTAAATCTTTCAATTCGGATTCAATGAATGCAAAAACTTCTGCTCTTGCTTTTTGTTCGGGATAGAAAAAACCAACTGGGTCCTTCTCCGTGATAATAGGCACATTACCAAAGAGATCCATCAAATTATAGTATGAAAATGCTCTTAAGAAGCGGGCCTCTGCCCTAAAGGTGGTAATTTCACTTTTCAGGCTGGCATCAACACCTCTTTCTGCTAATTTTTCATCTGTGGTTTGCCTTAAAAATTCATTAGCAATACTAATATGGTAAAAAGCTCTGGAATACAATCCATATAAGAATTGATTATTGGTGCTCCACGTCTGAAAATTTAATGCTGGCAGACCATCATCTCCCCACGATACAATAGCTTCGTCCGTTGTAAACTCTTGCATTGCAAACAATAACCTCAAATAGCTGCTAAAATCTCCTCCAATTCCAGCAATATCAGCAATTCCATCACCATCATTTCCTCCGACATATAAACCTGCATACAGCTTAGCCAATCCTTGTTTATAGGATGAGGGGTCTTTAAAAAAGGAATCTGATAAAAATTCATCATCGTCTTTTGGGGTCACTTCTAGGTCGCTTGTACACGAAGTAAGCACCATATTTAATCCAAAAATGAATAGAAGAAAATAAGCTATATATTTAAATGATATTTTCATTTTTATTTTTTTAAAATTTGTTCATGAATGTACTATTACAAATTGGCATTAACTCCAAAGAAGTAAGTTCTGGCTCTTGGATAAACATTACCATCAATGCCATTAAACTGTTCAGGATCCAAACCGTCGTATTTTGTGAAAGTCAAAACATTTTGAACTCCTGCAGAAAATCTCAATGCGGCAGACTTTAATATCTTTTTCCCTAATGCATAACCTATTGTCAGGTTATCTAATTTTATGAAAGATGCATCTTTTATGAAATAATCAGAATAGTTGCGTTGGGTTCCATTTGAATTAGTTTCAGCATCAAAACCCGTGTTATAATAATCTATAGTAACATTGGCCAAATCAGTTTCTCTTCTTAAGCCTGCCTGCAGGTATCCTTTATCAGAGCTTATATTGTCAAAAACATAATTTCCTAAACTAGCTCTCCAATTCATTGTAAAATCAAAATTTTTGTAATTCAATGTGCTGACAAAGCCAAACGTATAATCCGGTGCCGCTTTGTGAAGCCTGTAACGGTCCTCGGTGTTAATTTGCCCGTCTTTATTTCTATCTGCGTAAGCTCCTTGGATCGGTCTTTTGTTTGCATCATATAGCTGCTCATAAACATAAAAGGTATTGGGAGCAAATCCTACAGAGTTAATTTGTATCTGATTACCATTACCACCTGCAATACCTCCAGTGGTATATCCTTGAAAACCCGGAACAGTAAAGCCTAAATTGGTTATTTCCTGTTTAATATAAGTTGCATTAAAAGCTAAATTCCAGTTTAAATTATCATTTTTTATAATGTCTGATTCGATGCTAAATTCAACACCATCTGTCTTTACGCTGCCTACGTTAGAAAAACCCTGATTTCTCATATTCGCGCCATCAGGATAAGCAATAAAAGCTAAAAGATCATTTGACTTTTTATTAAAATAGTTGATGGATCCTGTTATTCTATTATTGAATAATCCATAATCTAAACCTATATTGGCTTCAGCTAATTCTTCCCATTTAATGTCTGGATTATAACCTTCAGTCCTTGCTACCCTGTAGATAGTGTTTCCAAAAATATACTGAGAGTTCACCGTGCCCAAAGTCACTCTTTTTAGATAATCGTACGAAGCACTAATATCCTGCTGTCCAGTCTCACCATACCCTAATCGTAATTTAAGATTTGATAAAGCACTATTATCTTTCAAAAACGACTCACTTGAAATGTTCCATGCGAAAGCAGCGCCTGAAAAATTACCCCATCTGTTTTTTTCAGAAAAACGCGAAGTACCGTCTCTTCTATAATTCAATGTTAATAAATACCTGCCATCATATCCTAGATTTACACGACCAAAATAAGACTGCAAATTAATATCTGGATCCGTTTGAACATCAGGCTCAGTACCGGGAACTCTTATATTATTAGTTGTAAATCCTTCTCTTTGAAACATTTGATAGTTATAGCCTGCCGTAACATCAGTTTTAAACTTTCCTAAATCTTTGCTATAATTAAAATAGGCATTTAAGTTTTTATTTTGGCGCGAGTCCGTATAATGCGTATTTCCTCCTTTATTCACCCAATTTCCTGAGCTAAAAACATTAGGCTGATATCCAGTGGCACTTTCAGTGCTTATATCTATAAATCCGTTGCTATCAAATTTATCAATGCCCAATTCAAGCACAGCCCTTAAATCTTCAAAGAAATGCAAATTATAATCTAACCTTACATTTCCCCATTTTCTAGTAGAGGTTGAACTGTTGTTCGTCTGATCTAATAAAGCCACAGGGTTCCTTCCTGGCAATAAGGGTAAATTGCCATTTGCTTCTAACCATTCGAAATATCCGCCATAACGAGATCCCGTCTGGTATACTGGCTGCGTAGGATCAAATCCTATTGCATTGCCAATCACAGCGCCTTGATTTTGAAATCTATTTTTACCAAAAGACAAATTACCGTTAATATCAACTTTTAAATGATTATCAAATAAAACAGGATTCATAGTCAATGAAGCAGTAGTCCTCTCAAAGCTTGTATTTTTTAATATTCCAGGGTTGTTTGTGTTGCCTAAAGAAAGCCTAACAGGAAGCTTGCCAAATAGTGCACCGCTTGCGGATACATTATTGTTGGTTGTCAGTACAGTATGAAAAATTTCATCTTGCCAATTTGTATTGGCAGTGCCTAACAATGCCTTCTGAGCTGCTGAACCTTTTTCATTTACTAAATTCCGAAATTGATCAGCACTCAATACATCGACTGTATCAGCAACAGTATCTACGCCGGTTTGAGAATTGAATGAAACCTTCATTCCAGCCTTAGAGCCTTTCTTTGTTGTAATTACAATTACACCATTTGCAGCCCTAGATCCATAAATTGCAGCCGCAGATGCATCTTTTAAAACTGTAAACGACTCAATATCATTAGGATTTATTGTAGCCAAAATACTTGTAGCTCCGTTAGGGACCGCATTACTAGTGGGAAGTCCGTCTATTACAATTAAAGGTTCGTTTGAAGCATTTAACGATGAGCCTCCTCTAATTCTAATGTCCGCTTTTGCTCCAGGCGCTCCTCCGCCTGTTATATTCACGCCTGAAATACGACCCTTAATTAAACTCTCAGAAGTAACGTTAATCCCTTTATTAAAGTCTTTTGCTGCAATTTGTGAAACAGAACCTGTTGCATCTTTTTTCTTAACAGTTCCGTAACCTACCTGAACTAGAACTTCTTTGAGCTGGTTTGCATCTTCTTCTAAAAAAACATTTAATGTTTTTTGTCCTATGTAATCAATGGTCTGGGTTTTGTATCCAATGAAAGAAACAACAATTTTGTTTCCGCTTCTAACATTTGACAGTTGGAAATTACCGTCAAATCCCGTAGATGCACCGTTTGGAGCACCTTGTACATTTAAATTTACTCCCGGTATTGGCTGACCCGTCCTTTTGTCAGCAACAGTACCGCTTAACGTGTTCTGGGCTAATACTGTAAAAGGCACCAATAGAAATAAAAATAACAACTTTCTGTAAATTGTTTTCATAAGTTTGGTTTAAATAAGTTTGGTTGTTAGTAATACTGTTTTTGCAAATATCGCTATGATCTAAGGAGAGATTATTTCGATTTCGCTGACACAAAATTATGAAGCGTTTAAAGTCTTAATTTTGACAATAAAAAAAATGTAGCTAAACGAGTTGTTACATACGCGCAAACACCTTAAAAACAAACAATTAACACCATTTAACACCTGTAAAAAGTAGTGCCTATGTAGTAAAAAATCAGATTTGAGCTAGGCAAATCGCATTTGCAAAAAAGTTAGTTTAACATTAGATTTATTACGCTAGTAAAAATTGTTAATTCTTTAATGCTCTGCGCTTCAATCGAAATATTTTAAATTAAAATGCCTTAAAAAAACTAATTGGTTTGATCTCTCTCAATAATCCTGAAGGCACAAAATCTAATATATTTTGTAGAAGATTTTCTGATTTGATCCTTAAGTGTTGATAATGCAGAATATGCAGGAAGATTTTTAATTCTGCCCACCGCCAAAGGTTTGTTTCAATAGTTTTTTCTTGCTAGGAATCTCCAAAAAAAAAGTCACAAAACAGGAAGGAGAAACTTTAAGTTATCAGCCTAAATACGCAAAGGCAGATCAGAAATTGAATTTTCAGAGTAGCATCCTTGCCGAAATGGCGGGATCTTTTGAGGCTGATATACCGAATATATCTTTTAATTGTGAATATGGTCCGCTTTTGAATGCTGATGGCTAAAAAGCCATCTATCATTAAAAACTTGAAGGAGACTAAACTTCTAGAAATATTCAGCACCATAATCGTTGGAGGCTCAACTGAAAGAAAGCACTCTAGGAAGTACTTATGGGGATGCATCTTGGAATTGAAATTTTCCGAGTTGAAGTAAAAAGAATATGAATAGGACTGTTTGCACAATGAAGATAAAAACCCCTCAAATTGCTTTGAGGGGTTTAGGGATAATAAAACAGCTTTGATTTTATTTAAACAATTAAATAGGTAAAATTAATTTCCAAAGTCATTAGTCTCTATTTCAATTCAATAATACTTATAGCATAACCGCCTCCCGGAGCAGTATATTGCGCTAATTTAGATTTACTATCAACTTTTATCTTTCGAATAATATAAGCCTGCGGATTGGTTTTGTAATGCGCTTCTTTTGCATCTGCATAAATGGTTGCTTGGTAATTTTTACCTTTTTTTAGGAAATCCAAAGTAATAGATGAAGTTCTTGATTTTTCACCATTTACGTTACCTATAAACCAATCCTCCGTTCCTTTCGCTTTTCTTGCAACTGTGATGAATTCTCCAGGGTCAGCTTCTAAATATTTACTCTCACTCCAGTCTACAGCAACATCTTTAATAAATTGGAAAGCATCTGGAAAACGCTCGTAATTTTCCGGCAAGTCAGCAGCCATTTGCAATGGGCTGTACATTGTTACGTACAATCCTAATTGATTTGCCAAGGTGCTGTTTAAATGCGAATTGTTTTCTGGATTAATTTTGCTGATATTCATTTCAAAAATTCCAGGAGTATAATCCATTGGGCCGCCAATTAATCTGGTAAATGGCAAAATTGTAACGTGATTAGGCTTGGATCCCCCAAAAGCCTGGTATTCTGTTCCTCTAGCCGATTCATTTCCAATTAAATTTGGATAAGTTCTGCAAATCCCTGTTGGACGAATCGCTTCATGTGCGTTGACCATGATTTTATAGTCTGCCGCTTTTTCAATTGCAAACTGATAATGATTGACAAGCCATTGATTATAATGATTTTCACCGCGCGGAAGGATTGGCCCCACATAGCCGCTCTTTACAGCATCATAACCATTGTCTTTCATAAAACGATAAGCTTTGTCCATATGACGTTCATAATTGCGTGTAGAGCCGGAAGTTTCGTGATGCATGATTATTTTAATCCCTTTCGATTTGGCATACTCCTGAATTCCTTTTACATCAAAATCAGGATAAGGGGTTACAAAATCAAAAACATAATCTTTAGACTGGCCAAACCAATCTTCCCAGCCTTCGTTCCAACCCTCTACCAATACCGCACTAAACCCATTTGCAGCTGCGAAATCAATGTATTTTTTTACATTAGCCGTATTGGCGCCATGTTTTCCGTTGGGTTTAGCTTTTGCATAATCGGTAAGCCCTAATTGCACTGTTGGATATTCATCGGTATAGGCCCAAGTGCTTTTCCCTGTAATCATTTCCCACCAAACCCCAACGTATTTCATTGGTTTAATCCAAGAAGTATCCTCGATTTTACAAGGATCATTTAAGTTCAAAATCATTTTTGAAGCCAAAATTTCCGTGGCATCATCACTTGCCATAATAGTTCTCCAAGGCGATTGGCAAGGTGCCTGCATATAGCCTTTATCACCTTTGGCGTCTGGCGTTAACCACGATTCAAAAACCATATTCTTGTCATCCAAATTCAAATGCATACATGAATAATTAATTAAGGCGGCTTCATGCAGATTGATAAAAAGCCCATCTGCTGTTTTCATCATCAGGGCCGTCTGGACTCCTGTCGGCGAAAAAGATTGCTGCGAAACATTTTCGGTAGTGGCTTTTTTAGTCAAACCTCTTATTTCAGACAATTTAGAAGTCGTATAATCGTATTCCTGAGTATCATAATCTCCTGGAATCCAGAAAGCGGTATGGTCTCCATTCATTGCAAACTGGCTTTTTTCTTCTTTAATAATAAAATAAGTTAGATTTTTTTGCAAAGGAAATTCATAGCGAAAGCCTAAACCTTCGTCAAACAATCGGAAACGGATAACCAGCTGTCTATCGGTTCCTTTTTGGTTTAGGGTTACCGCCAATTCATTATAATGGTTACGAATGCTGGCTACTTCTCCCCAAACTGGCTTCCAGTTTTCGTCAAAAGTACTCTTGGCAGAATCAATAACTGTGAAATCATTCAGTAATGATTTTGAATCATTTTTCAGCTCCAATCCCAGTTTGCTCGGCTTAATAACTACCTTGTCCTTATAATTCAAGCTATAAATGGGTGTGCCATCACTTTGTAAAGAAAACTTCATTTGAAATTTTTGATTGGGAGATTTTAATTGCTGCGCCAACAAGCTATTAGATGCCAGGCACAGCAAGGTCAATAGTAAGAAATGTTTCATTTGAATTGAGTTAATAAAATTAATGGTTTGTTTTAGCTTTTTTAGTTCCATCAAATTTAAAGCGTTTTTTCGGCCACAATTCTTGCTATGATGGTTTGGTAGCAAAAAGTCAGCCCTAAAAAGCATAATGAATTTATTTTAAATAACTTAACGATACTTAATCCTACGAAAAAGTAGTAATTTGGTAGAATAATAAAAGCCTTTTTACTATAAGAAGAGTAAAAAGGCGGCAAATTTTAAAAAAAACTATATATTAGTCTCTATTCGCATCACATTTGCTTCAAATTTATCCCGAGGACCTAAAGCTTTATTTCTTAGTTTGGTTCTGTAATTATAAATCGTAGATAAAGAATAGCGCAAAAAATCCGCAATTTTTACACTATCTGAAATTCCTAGTCGGATTAAGGCATATATTCGCAATTCAGTATTCATCAACTCTCCGGGTTTTAATTTAATACACTCATTATCAATAAGCAATTCATTAAATTCTTCAATGAAATTTGGAAAAAGAGACAAAAAAGTCTTGTCAAAATTTTTGTAAAATTCTTTTAATTCCACTTCAATGAATTCTTTAGATTTCACGGCTTTGACTAATTCGGCTGTTTTTCCACTGGAAAGAATAACATTCAATCTACGCTGATATTCCTCTAACTTGCTAATATATAGCGAGCACTGATCCATATAACGCCCAATGTAAATTTCCTTAACCAAATTAGCCTCTATAAGCGTTGAGTTGGCATAATTTAATCTTTCATTAAAACTGTTCAACTCTTTATTTAATTCAACGAGCTTACTGTTGGCCAAACTAATTTCCCTTTTGGCTACGGATTTTTTTTTCATCTCTTTAAATAGCAAAACCAAAGCAACCATTAACAATAGAGATAAAATACTCACACTTATTAAAAACATTATCAATTGCCAACGGTTGGTTTCATTCTGTTTTTGATAAGCTAGATCGATGATAGACAGCATTCTAGAAATTTCGTAGGTCCTCAAACGGGCATTGCAAAAAAGCGCATCTTCCAAAGAGCGTTGGATATATTTATAGGCCCGGTCTACATCATCTTCTTTATACATGATAAAAGCCAAAGATCGAAGTGAAATGTATTCCCTTTTATCTAATTTCAAATCTGAAATTGCCGATTTGATTAACCACTTTTTCTCCTGATGGAAATTTTTCTTCTTTTGGTAGGTTCTAGATATAATATAGGCTACGATTGCTCTATCAGGATCATTTTTATCCATTTTATAAAAATAATCGTGTAACATTTGAAGGGTCTTGTCATATTGCCTTTTTTCAAACAAAATATTCGCTTGAGTAATAACATTCGATTTTGACTCGTACTTAAAAACGGAATCCCGAAACTGTTCGCTCAATTGTTCGTAGCTTTTTTTTTCCTGTTTGGAGGCGGCATATATGGACATATACAGATACAGGGAACTCTGTACGCCGTAGTAGAAGCTCTTAATTTCAGGCGTAGAATGTATATCGATCCCTTGCAAAATATCGGTTGCTTCTTTATACATCCCCAAAGTTCCCATAATAGATGCTAAATTCAATTTTGCAGTATTAATTTTGGTTAAATCCTTTAAGATGTTAGCCGCTATTAAACTTCTACGGGCATAATTTAAAGCTGAATCTGACTGATAAGCCCTGTATTCATTATATAACTTTTCAAATATCTCATATTTCTGAACGTTCGTAGAAGTTAATTTCTTCAAACTGACAAGTTTACTTATTTCAGTTTCCTTTTTATTATGATAGATTTCTCTTTTATCAATAGCAGCATCTAATTCATCTAACAATGAATTAATTTCATCTTGAGAATATAGTTGTACAGGAAGGCAGATAATAAGGAATAAAGTCCAAAATTTATTCATTCTGTGTTTATTTTGTTTAGATTAAGTTTATAGTTTAATATTATTATCTTGCATTATGAAATCCACCAAAATCAAAAGTCGTGGCTCAAAACGCATCATCATGAAAAGATTTTAAGGATTGATCACTACATAAAAAATCTGCTTGATTTCATCCCCCTGACACAGAAGCCAATATCGTTGAGCTCCAATTCCGGCGAAGGCCAGGTTAGTGTCGCATTATATCGCCAGTGTCCTTCAGCGGCCTTTCCTGCTTCAATCTTTCCTCCCGTCCCCGTAAGTGACGTTCTGCTTTTATCAACAGAAATATAATCAGCATCTACTCTTTGAAACAAATGTGAAATTTCTCTCTGCGTGTTCGTAATCGATTCTCTTGAACCTAAGACATGGCTGGAGATTGCATTTCCACCAATAAAATATTTCCTGTTTTTCCAATTGTGCTTGAAATCCAATCCGCCGGAATACGCTGCTTTTCGCAAAAGCAGAAATTGCGGTTCATCCGTATTTCTGCTGGTTGCCGTTACAATTGCTCCCAAAAAACTATTTCGGCCGTTAAAATCCTTTTAACATAACCAACAAGATTATTGGTAAGCGGTTCTATATGCACTTCTTGTCGTTCTTGACCGTTATCGATTTTGACATATTCGTCTGCCGTAACACTTTCCAGAATACCGAGAGACCAACCGTTCTTTAAATTAATCACTCTTTACTCTCGATATTTATGGCAAATGAGAACCCCGGTCTTTTATCATGGTAGCTGTCAGTATTAACGTCAACCGACCGCCATCAAAGCCATCACTTCTCGACAAACGTTTTATGATTATCCGGTTCATTACCATATTATCTAAAAGCAAAGTACAGGAATTTGGAATCACAGAGTATTTTAGATTTCGTCTGCTCTGTTGGCGGTGTATTCTCATCAGAAAGATTTCCTATAAAATCTGTTTGCCCCCTCAATATCCAAACAGGCATCGTGTTCCTAATGATTTTATGGCATTAACTTTCTTTTCGATTTTGGAAATATCCTATCCTAAACAAATAAAAAGAGAATAGGAATGCCAGAAAAAAAACCGCATTTCATTGTATAGCCGTACAATTTTATTTGGGTTTAAATTATTTGAATTTTGGGTATGAATTATTTCTTGATTTTAGCCCAATTGCGTAACAATTCCCGTCAGCGCTTCCAAAATAAACAGTGTTATTGGAAATAAAAGGAGAAGAAACAATGGAGCCCAATTTATAAAATTGATCCATCACGGTTTTATTGACATCGTAAAAAGAAAAATCAGCCCCTTTGGCAGCATAAGAAAAGTCAAGGAAGCCATTATTTAATATTTCAGAGGCATATAACATTCTGCTATCTGTGCTGAAACAGTTCCATTGCTTGCCCGAAGATTGAACGTTTACTGCAAAGAAATTACCGGTAAAATCTCCAAAGTAAGCCGTATCACCAGCAATCGCCGGAGAAGAATATACATAACCGTTTGCTTTAAACTTATATAATTCTTTTCCACTTTTTGCATCCAGGGCCAACAGTGCAAAAGTGTCGGATGTGCCGACATACAGAACGTCATTCGCTACAACTGGCGAACTGATAATCCAGGAATAAGCCGCGTCATACTTCCAAACCAATTTTCCGGTTTTGGCATTGAGCGCAAATAAAAAAGGATCACGAGCGCCAAAATAAACCATATCATTAGCAACTGCTACGCTAGATTCAATTCCTTTAAAGCCCAATTGCATTCCTGTTGCAAATTTCCATTGCATTTTTCCAGTCTCTGTATCTACGGCATACAGATTAGCATCCCAACTACCAATATAGAGTGTGTTCTTATACAGGACAGGACTGCAGTGAATCGATCCTTTTGCCGCAAATTTCCATTCCAACTCTCCTGTATTTGCATTGAGTGCATATACATTCCCATCACTGCTGCCAAAGAAAATTCTTGGATTTTTATCGTCGGGTTTTATAACAGGAGAGGACAAAAAGAAATCCCACAAATCATCCATGCATTTGTCCACAGGCTTAAAACTCAGAAAACCTATTTCGTCAAACCACTTTTCTCCACCTGTTTTGAATTTCCATTTCATATGACCTGTGTGGATATCAAGAGCATAATAGTAGCCATCAAAACTTCCAATATAGACAGTGTTTTTGAAAACTGCCGGAGAGCTGTGTACCGCACCTCCCGTTTTAAATTTCCAATGTGTTTTGCCCCTTTTCTGATTGATAGCATAAAGATTGCCATCCTCACTACCTATATAAACAATACCATTATAAATAATAGGTGAAGAAAATATTTTTCCACTTGTTTTAAAAGCCCATTTTAAATCGCCTAATAGCATGTGTTTATCTCCGTTAAAAACGCGATTTTGAAATACACTTACAGTTGTGTTTTTTTTCTGCTGTCCAAAAACTGGTAAACTGCTTATTCCAAAAAGAATTCCTATTACTGCAATTAAATACATTGGCTTCATGCTCGGTTTGGTTAGTTTTTTTTTATGACTTGTAGAATTTCTAGCATTTGCAATAAATGCTAAAGACATTAAAATCAAGAAAAAAAAGATTTTTTTTTTCATCTTTGGTTATTTTTTAAGTTAGTTTTTGAACGAAAGTTATTTTTCTTTTTCATTCCAAAAAAAGAATTTATTTAAACAACATGATTTGCATTGCAGATAACAATTTTGATTTGAAATAAAGCCTTATTTTTGCATTAATATAAAACTTGACCAATTGGGGCAAATCAGCTACAATCCCGAAAACAAATCTCAAAAGATAAAACTCTATACCTTGTACTGGTTGGGTTATATTTTACTGTTTAGTATGATCCAGGGACTTCCGGAAGACGATTTCATTATGGCTTGGCGAAACGAATGGTACAGCGTTTTGCCTAAGATACTGTTCGTGACTATTATTGTTGAGTTTTTAATGCCTAATTTGTTATTTAAGAAAAAAACTGCCATTTTTATCGGTTGCTATGTTCTTCTGATTCTAGTTTTTGCATTCTTGCAGCGACTAATTGACAATTATATAATATTACGTTATTATATGACTTTCTGGAAGAGAGAACCTCTTTTGTCGGCACCAGTCTTTTTGTACAATGTGAGTAAATTACAATTTGTAGTTACAACGCCAATTGCATTTAAACTTTTATATTATTTAGCAGAAGAAAAAAATAAGGTCCAGACGATTTTATCCGAAAAGCTTCAAGCAGAATTATCCTCGCTCCGAAACCAGTTCCATCCACATTTTCTATTCAATGTCCTGAATAGCTTATACTCTAAAATTTTGAACAAATCAGATGATTCTGCTGAAATTGTGATTAAAATATCGGATCTGCTTCGGTTTTCGATTTACGATTTGAACAATAAAAGTATCTCTCTGCAAAACGAAATAGATTATCTCAAAAATTATATTTCGTTACAACAGCTGCGTTTTGAAAATCAGCTTCAATTGAGTTTTAGCGTTTATGGAAATGTTGAGAATCATTTTATTGAGCCTTTTTTGATACTTCCATTTATCGAAAACAGCTATAAGCATTGTTTAGATGAGAACAATCAGGGCTGGATTACAATTGCTATTAATGCAAGCGATGAATGGCTTGTGGTTAAAATTGAAAATAGCCTGCCTGAGCATTATAATACTATAGGAGATAATGTGCGCAGCGGAATTGGAATTGCAAATGTAAAAAGGAGATTAGAGCTGCTATATCCTGCAAAACATACTTTGACCATAAAAAATGAGATGTTAAGTTTTTTTGTTTCCTTAAAAATAAAGATAAAAGATGTCAGCAATTAATTGTATTATAATTGAAGATGAATTACCGGCCTCTATTTTACTGGAACTTCATATTGCGAAGTTTGATTTTCTGGATTTGAAAGGAAAATTTACCAGTGTTTCCAATGCGCAGAATATTTTAAAATCGCACAAAATTGATCTTATTTTTTTAGATATAAATTTACCGGGAAAATCAGGAATAGAATTTGCCAAAAGTCTGCATGCAGAAACCGCTGTAATTTTCACAACTGCTTATACAGAATATGCTGTCCAAGGATTTGAGATTGATGCTCTCGATTATATTTTAAAACCAATTTCTCTAGAACGTTTTACGAAAGCTATAAATAAATACAGTAAAGCCAGAGAGTTCAATGAAACGATATTACATTCTAAAAAACAAGAGAAAGAAAATCCGTTTATTTTTGTGAAATGTGAAAGAAAGATGGTGAAACTTTTTCTGGAAGAAATAAGCTATTTTGAATCTCAAGGCAATTATTTGTTGATTTTTACCACTACAGAATGTTATAAGACCTACCAATCCATTACTGAAATGCAAGAGAAACTGCCTGAAGGTTTGTTCTGTAGAATTCATCGTTCATTTTTAGTAGCAACAAATAAAATAACAGGCTTCAGCACTAGTATTGTCAATATCAAAAATAAGCAATTGCCTATCGGAAGATTTTATCATGCATACGTATCTCGTATCTTAAATTCTTTACATAATTACCACTGATTTCTGTCGATTCCACTCCACTTCTTATGGATGTAATATCCATTACTATTACAGGGGTATGTTATAAAAGTGCTATAGAGGGTTTTCATAGGAATTAATTTTGGCCTGGATATTACTTTTTGCAAATTCGGATTCTAATTCTATAAATGCTTCATGTATACTGGTATTGATAAATTCATCAACAGATGATTTATCATGAAAAGAAACAATCTGCTTTAGGCGCTCTTTCCAAGATGCTCCCGACCAGGGAACGGTAGTGCGGGAAAAATCTTTTTCATAATACTTTCTATCTATAGAAAGAGCTTTCATAAGACTTACTATAAAGAGCAGCATTATTATTGAAAACGGAAGTGCAGTAATCAATGTCATGCTCTGAAGTGCTGCCAAACCACCGGCATTAAGAAGCATCAATGCAAGCACTGCCAAAAGAATTCCCCAGCTTATTGTCTGCCATTTAGGAGAATTTTCAGCATTTTTGGTTGCAATGCTATTCATTACAAAAATTCCACTGTCTGCTGAAGTTACAAAGAAAATAATAATGATCGAAATTACAATGAAACTCAACGCTCTTGTCAGAGGAAGATATTCCAAAAAACTAAACATCAAAGCATCAGGATTACCCGCTAATGCACTCAGTGCGCCGTTGGCTGTATGCAAATCAAACCAAATGGCGCTTCCGCCAAAAACAGACATCCAGATAAAATTAAACAAGGTCGGCAATATCAAAACAGCGCCAACAAACTCTCTAATAGTTCTGCCCTTAGAAATTCTAGCAATAAAAAGTCCAACATAAGGCGACCACGAAATCCACCAAGCCCAGTAAAGAATGGTCCAGTTATAAAACCAAGGCTGGGTATTTTCTTCATAAATGTGCGTATTAAAAGTAAGGCTGAAAAAACTATTGATATAAGTCCCGATTCCTTCTGTAAAACTACCAATAAGATAGACCGTCGGACCCAGAATCAATACAAAAAGAAGCAAAAGTATTACACTTGCAATATTGATTCCGCTGAGAATTTTAACTCCTTTATCCAAGCCACTCACCGCTGAAAAAATGGACAAAGAAACTAATACGGCAACAATCATAACCTGATAAACAAAACTGTTTTCAGGCACAACATTCAACATCTGTAACCCTGAATTGATCTGCACCACACCAAAGCCCAGCGTTGTAGTAATTCCAAAAAATGTACTGCAAAGCGCAAAAACATCAATTATATTTCCCCACCTGCCTTTAATTTTATCTTTCAATAAAGGATAAAAGCAACTCCTAAGCGAGAGCGGCAATCTGTATCGGTATGTAAAATAAGCTAAGGAAAGCCCGACCACTCCATAAATTGCCCAAGCATGGATTCCCCAATGAAAAAAGGTATAAAGCTGGGCATTCTGAGTTCTTTGAACAAGAGTTTTTCCAGCAAAAATTTCATTGGAATAATGCTGCATCGGTTCCGCAACGCTAAAATACATCAAACCAATTCCCATTCCTGCAGCAAAAAGCATTGAAATCCACGAGAAAAAAGAATAATCTGGTTTGCTATTATTCCTTCCAAGCCGGATATTTCCGTATTTGCTTATCATTAGATAAATCAAGAACAAAACAAAAATGGTAACTGACCAAACGTATACCCAGTTCAGATTAACAAAAATGAAATTTTTCATGACATTCAGAAGATCTTCAGTAAAGCCTGGAGAAATAGCCGACAGCACACAAATTCCTATAATAAAAACCAAACTGGGCACCGTAACACCTATACTAAGTGTTGTTTTTTTTTTGTGAAATTGCTGCATATAATTTCTAATAATTAGGTTAAATGAAAAATAATCAGAAAAAATCCGATATTAACTTTAAATTCCAAAGAAATATAAAACTAAATACAAGCTGTTACAAATGAAGTTTTGACAGAGAAGATAACAGACCTACCTAACAAATATAAAGAAAATAAATAAAAAACAGGAATTAAATCAAATATGGAGTTGCCTTCAAAAGTACCACAAAAAGTTTAGGCGGATTTGCAAAGAATTTTCCATTTCAAATTTTATGGCAGAATCCTGCCCTTAAGCCTTTACCTTGCACCTAGTTCCTTAAAATCAAGCTCTTCACCGCTGAGATTTGAATGGCAGAGCGTCTTTTTTAAAAAATCAGAAATCATGTAAACCATTCAATGAATAGGCAGATTGCTTTTTTTTTACTGAACTACTTATTAATCTACTGTTCTACTGAAGCTAAAATTTGGTTTGCTTCTCTAATGATCTTTCAAAAAGAAGGGAAACTATTTTTTTCAATTAAAGCCATAGAACGAATATCAATTAGTTTCAACTTGCCAAAATGCTTATAATATTATGGATTATGGTGGAAGTCTTTATTTTTTAAAAGACAAAAAAATAAAATTAGCTCAATGAAAGTGAGCCTGTCCAGAGCCCGGAATATAGAATTCATTAAATTACCTTAAACTCTATTATTCAGAATACAGAATTCACAATACCTATTTTACTTAACAAATTATCCCATATTATTTTCTCGGGAATAATTTAAGAAATCATATTGATTTTTAAATCAATCCCAAACAGTACACCCACACCAAACTCATAATGCCAATAAAAGACAACCCCTGCTTGCAGGCCAAATCTCGCCTAGTGCTTAAAATTTTGGTTTAAAAAATTCCGTTGCAATAAAAAAACATACCACATCATCAGACAGCAGGCTCATCTCTCCCTGTCTGGCAGTTTAACTCTTCTCAGCTTTAAATTTAATAGCTGTTTATGGAAATAGTATCGGCAAGATTCTCCGAGCTGATGAATCCCGAAATATATTCCTCCACTTCCCTGCGATGCTCGGGTAGCGTTTCAAAGCTGTTAATATGAAACTCATCGTCCTGGTCCATAATGTGGATAATTTCTGTATAGCCCTTTGATATAAGGCTGCCCTTTAATCTGATAAAGGTGAGCTGCTGGCGGGGGTCCAAATCTTTTCTCACTTTTAATCGTATAGCTTTTTCCATAGCAAAAGATCTGTTGTTTGAAACTTTTTGTATTCTCATCCCAAATATAAAATTTAATCTTTTTCCGAGATAGTGAAGTATGTTAAAAATTGTAGTTTTCCCAATAAAAACAGCTCTTGATTACTCCGCATTCATTTCCGGATGATCTGGCCGCGTCATGTTATCAAAAAGTAGAAGCTCAGAAAAATACGGTAGTGACAGATTTAGGTTCGAAACGGTCCATCCAATAAATCCGAAATATTTTTTTACGAACGAGTTCGAGTCCTTTTCCCGCTAAGGCAAAAAGCTTAAAAGAAACCTGAAGCTTTTTTTTGTTTTTAACGATCTTTATAACTCTCTTTGTCTACATTCAACATAATTTCAATTTATTTAAATGAAAAATACTCTACTACTGGTTATTTTAATTTGCCAGATTGGTAAAGCGCAGAGTTTAAATCAGAAAGTTATTGTTTTACCTGAAAACACTTCGGTAGAAGATTTCTCTTTTTTAAAGGAAGAAATAAAAGAAGCTCAAGTGGTAATGCTTGGCGAAAAAACACATTTTGACGGAAATGTTTTTGAAATGAAAACCAAGATTGTTGAGTCCTTGCATCAAGAAATGGGTTTTAATACCATCTCATTTGAGTCTGGTATTTATGATGTTTGGAAAGCGCAAAAAAACATTAATAAAGGAGTTATTACTAAAGAAGCCCTAAAAAAGTCATTGTTTACAATTTGGGCTAAACGAAAAGAATTTCAAAATTTCATCAATTATTTTGATCGCAACAAAAAAGATTTAAGCTTTATAACCTCATTTACCGCCCACCTATTTCCACACATTTATTGCAGCCCAGCTGCAGTCAAAAATTGTTTTGTCCATCCTTCTCAATCATGATAATCGGGAGATATCAAATAAAATTTTCTAATAAATAAAGTCAAACCATTGCTTTTATGGCATCGTTTGTTTAAATTTGTGACTCTTATGAAAAATTGGTGCACTAAATTTTTACTTTCAATAGTCATTCTCTTAAATGGATATGGGAATGTTTATGCACACAATAACATTGTTTTATATAAAAAGTTTTCGTTCTGTACTCTTGCAGATCATACTCAAAGTGAATCCAAATTAAATCGAGGACGTTCATTTGAATCTTTTAAAAGAAAAATATGCCTTTTCGATAATGAAGAAAACGAGGATAATTTTTCGGCTACCCAAAAACAGCTTGTAAAAAACAACTACTTTTTAATTTTTCATACAAGTAATCATTTTGTCGTTTCTGCGATTGCTTTTACCCAAAAAGTAAATAACTGCAAAATTTTCAGTTTACTTGACAATAAAGTATATCTGTTATTTCAGGTTTTTAGAATTTGATTTTTAACGCTATTGCTTGCCAATAGCCAATCACTTTATAGTTTTATCCTCTGTGTTCTTTAGTTAGATAATAGACGGATATGAACTTCTATAGTCTATTCCCAAAGACCTTTTTATCTAAAATCAAAAATAAATTACATTTTAACGCTGAAATAATTATGAAGAGAATTTTCATGATCATGACTTTATGCGCCTTAGTTTTTGCGGGCTGCAATTCTAAAAAAGAAGAAGAAAAAGAAGAAAAAACCAAATTTCTTGTTACAAATCCAATCGAAAAAGATACTACCATTACAAAAGATTACGTGTCACAAATACATTCTATTCAACATATTGAGATAAGAGCTCAAGAGCGCGGTTATCTTGAAAAAATATATGTAGACGAAGGACAAATGGTAAAAAAAGGCCAGCTCCTATTTAAAATCATGCCTGCTCTTTATGAAGCCGAAATGAAAAAATCAAAAGCTGAAGTAAGTTTCAGTTCAATTGAATATCAAAACGCTAAAAAGTTAGCTGATGAAAAGGTGGTTTCTCTAAATGAACTGGCAATGGCAAAAGCTAAATTAGAAAAAGCAAATGCTGAAATGGCTTTAAGCAAAGTTCATCTTCAGTTTACAGAAATCAGAGCGCCTTTTGATGGAATCATTGACAAGTTTCACGTACGTCAGGGAAGTTTAGTTGATGAAGGAGAATTGCTTACAGAATTGGCAGATAACAGCTCAATGTGGGTATATTATAACGTTCCAGAATCTGAATATCTGGATTATCAGGAAAAGGCTGAAAAAAGCGGCAAGATGAAAGTCAGTCTTTTGATGGCTAATAACAAAAAATTCCCTTATTCCGGAGTGGTTGAAACTATCGAAGCGGATTTCGATAATGAAACCGGAAATATTCCATTTAGAGCCGTTTTTCCTAATCCAAAAAGATTATTGAGACATGGAGAAACAGGAAGCATTCAAATGCCTATCGAACTTAAAAATGCTATGCTAATACCTCAAAAAGCGACATTTGAAGTTTTAGACAAAAAATATGTGTATGTAATTGATAAAAATAATGCTGTAAAATCTAGAGAGGTTGTTATTGCTGCCGAAATGCCTCACCTATTTGTAATAAAGGAAGGTTTGTCTGTTCATGATAAAATACTTTTAGAGGGGCTTCGTCTTGTAAAAGAAAATCAAAAAATAGACTACGAAGTGGTAAAACCGCAATCGGTTATGTCCAATTTAGAATTGTATGCAGAATAACCGAATCTAAAAAAAGAACACATGTTTAATAAATTTATACATAGACCCGTTTTTGCAATTATAATTTCGATTATAATTGTCTTTATAGGTACGCTGTCCATCAAACAGCTTCCTATATCGCAATTTCCACAAATTGCGCCCACAACCGTAAATATCTTTATCGCTTATCCAGGTGCAAGTGCCGATGTACTGGTAAAATCTACCTTAATTACCTTAGAGAATTCGCTTAATGGTACACAAGGTGTTCGTTACATGGCTACAGATGCAACGAGTGCCGGAGAAGCAACACTTAGAATAATTTTTGAACCAGGAACCGATCCTAATGAAGCTGTAATTAGAGTTAAAACAAGGGTAGATCAGGTAATGCCATTACTGCCTGAACTGGTTCAGCGTGAAGGAGTCGTTATTACTCCTATTCAACCGAGTATGTTAATGTATATCAACCTTTACTCGAAGAGCAGAAGCATGGATGAGAAGTTTCTCTACAACTATGCCGATGTAAAAATGATTCCAGAAATCAGCCGTGTTAAAGGTGTTGCGAGAACTCAGATTCTTGGAAGCCGTAAATACGCCATGCGCGTTTGGTTGAATCCAGATCGAATGAGAGCTTATAAAATTTCTGTTGAAGAAGTTATGCAAGCACTTCAAGAACAAAGCATTATTGGTCGTCCTGGGCGATTAGGACAAAGTTCTGGTATTGCTGCACAATCTTTAGAATATGTGCTGACGTATAAAGGAAGATATGATGAACCTAAACAATATGAAAATGTAATTGTACGTGCCAATTCTGAAGGAGAAAGCATTCGATTAAAAGATATTGCAAAAGTAGAACTGGGAAGCGAATTCTTTGATATTTACTCCAATCTAGACGGTCATCCTTCTGCAGCAATTGTATTAAAACAAAACTACGGAAGTAACGCGAGTGACGTAATTAATGATGTTAAAGCGAAACTGGAAGAAATGAAAGCGAGTTTTCCTCCAGGAATGGATTATAAAATTAGTTATGACGTTTCGCAATTCTTAGATGCTTCTATCGACCAAGTTGTTCATACTTTGAGAGATGCTTTCATTTTGGTTGCTTTGGTTGTATTTATATTTTTAGGAGATTGGCGTTCTACTTTAATTCCAATTATTGCCGTTCCAGTATCTTTAATTGGCGCTTTCTTTGTGATTCAGCTGTTTGGAATGTCAATCAACTTGGTTACTCTCTTTTCATTGGTATTAGCAATCGGAATTGTAGTCGATAACGCTATTGTCGTCGTCGAGGCCGTCCATGCCAAATTTGAAGAATTCCCGCATATTACGCCCTATCATGCCGTTAAATTAGTATTGGGCGAAATTGGAGGTGCCATTATTGCTATTACAGCCGTTATGGTTTCTGTATTTATTCCTGTTTCGTTTATGTCTGGTCCCGTGGGAACTTTCTACAGACAATTTTCGGTTACGATGTCGAGCTCAATTATTATTTCTGCCATTGTAGCTTTGACCCTTACTCCTGTTCTCTGTGCCATTCTTTTGAAAAACAATCATAGAAAACAGAAAAAAGGAAATATCCTGACAAAATCTCTAGATGCTTTTAACAGATGGTTTGAAAGACTTACAGGCCGCTATGTTGTGGTTTTAAAAACAATTGTAAGCAGAAGAGTTTTAACTTTCGGAATTCTAATTGCCTTCTGTGCTTTTATTTTTATAGAAAATAAAGTACTTCCTTCTGGATTTATTCCGAGTGAAGATCAGGGAACCATTTACGGAATCATTCAAACGCCTCCTGGCGCTACTTTAGAAAGAACCAATCAGGTTGCTCAAAAATTGCAGAAAATCTGTGAAAAAGTCGAAGGCGTTGAATCTGTTTCTTCTTTGGCAGGTTATGAAATCATGACAGAAGGTCGTGGTTCTAATGCTGGAACCTGTTTGATTAACTTAAAATCATGGTCTGACAGAAAACATTCTGTAACAGAAATCATGGAAGAATTAGAAAAGAAATCTAAAGATCTAGGTGCTGTCGTAGAGTTTTTTGAACCGCCTGCAATTCCAGGATTTGGTTCTTCTGGCGGTTTTTCTATGCGTTTACTAGACAAAACTACCAGCACCAATTATCAGGAATTTGATAAAATCAACAAGCAGTTTATGGCAGAACTAGGCAAACGTAAAGAGCTTTCTGGTTTGTTTACTTTCTTTGCCGCCAATTATCCGCAGTATGAATTGGAGATCAATAATGATTTAGCAATGCAAAAAGGCGTTTCTATTGGTAAGGCAATGGAAAACTTAAATATTTTAATTGGAAGTACCTACGAACAAGGTTTTATCAAATTTGGACGTTTCTTTAAATTATATGTGCAATCTGACCCGAAATTTAGAAGACTCCCATCAGATGTATTGAATCTCTTTGTAAAAAATGATCATGGAGAAATGGTGCCTTATTCTGCTTTTATGACTCTTAAAAAAACACAGGGACCTAATGAGATCACGCGTTACAACATGTATAATTCTGCTGCTATTCAGGGTCAGCCTGCAAAAGGATACACTACTGCAGATGCCATTAAAGCGGTACAGGAAACCGCTCTTAAAACACTTCCTAAAGGGTATGATATTGCATGGGAAGGTCTTTCTTATGATGAAGCTGGAAGAGGCAACGAATCGCTTTATATCTTTTTAGTGGTATTGGCTTTCGTTTACTTCGTATTGGCTGCACAATATGAGAGTTTTATTATTCCGTTGTCTGTAATTTTATCTATTCCTGTTGGAATTTTAGGTTCGTTTGTCATTCTACAAATAATGGGCTTGCAAAACGATATTTACGCTCAAATCGGATTGATTATGCTGGTCGGATTGCTTGGTAAAAATGCCGTACTGATCGTCGAATTTGCTGTATTAAAACATTCGCAAGGCGCGACAATTCTCGAAGCTGCAATTGAAGGCGCCAAAGTTCGTTTTAGACCCATCTTAATGACATCATTTGCCTTTATTGCTGGTTTGATACCGTTAATTTTTGCTTCTGGAGCAGGCGCAATTGGAAACAGAACTATTGGAGGATCTGCGCTTGGCGGAATGCTTTTCGGAACCATTTTCGGAGTAATCATAGTTCCTGGACTATATTACATTTTTGGTTCATTGGCACAAGGCCGAAAACTAATTAAAGGAGAAGAAGAAAGCTCTTTATCTGATGATTTCATACATCATGTAGATGATTTTTCAAAAAACAATCAAACGGAGGAAAATGAAGAATAACAGAAATATAAAATACGCAGGTCTTATCTGCGTATTACTCTCTATAGTGGGTTGTAAAACAACTTCTATTGTAGAAAAAACAGAAAATAAAACGGTACCCGAAAACTATGCTGATAATGGTTTAGACACTCTAAATACCGGAAAAGTTAAATGGAGAAGCTATTTTACAGATGAAAATTTGGAGAATCTGATTGATATTGCATTGAAAAACAATCAGGAATTGAATATTACGCTTCAGGAAATTGAAATTGCTAAAAGCGAAGTAAAAGCACGAAAAGGAGAATATTTGCCTTTTGTTGGTTTTAGCGCTGGTGCCGATTTAACCAAATCTGGAAGATACACCAGCACAGGTTCTGGCGAAGCAACAACAGATATTATGCCTGGCAAAGAAACACCTGATCCGCTTCCTAATTATCGTTTTGCACTGACTTCAAGTTGGGAAATAGATATTTGGAACAAACTTCATAATGCAAAAAAAGCCGCTTTAAACCGTTATTTAGGTTCTATTGAAGGAAAGAATTTTGTGATTACCAATTTGATTGCAGAAATAGCCGATTCGTATTATGAACTTTTAGCATTAGATAATCAACTAGAAATCACCAAACAAAACATTGACATTCAAACCAATGCTTTAAAAGTGGTTAAAATACAGAAAGAAGCTGCAAGAGTGAACGAACTGGCTGTACGTAGATTTGAAGCGCAGATTTTGAGTACGCAAAGTCTTCAGTTTGATATTCAGCAGCAGATTACCGAAACGGAGAATAAAATCAATTTCTTATTAGGGCGTTTTCCTCAAAAAATTGCTAGAAGCAGCAATACTTTCAGCACTATTACTCCGGCAGATATTCACGCAGGAGTACCTTCCCAGCTTTTAGAAAATCGTCCAGATATTAAAAAAGCAGAAATGGAACTAATTGCCGCAAAACTGGATATTAAAGCCGCTAAAGCGAAATTTTACCCTTCGCTAGGCATTTCAGCAGGGATTGGATATGAAGCTTTTAATACCAAATATTTACTGACTTCTCCAGAATCTCTGTTGTATTCTATAGCAGGCGATTTGGTTGCTCCTCTAATTAATAGAAATGCAATAAAAGCAGAATATCTTACCGCTGGAGCTAAGCAAATTCAGGCTGTATACAATTATGAAAGAACATTGGTAAATGCTTATGTTGAAGTTGCCAACCAATTGTCTAAAATTCAAAATACGGCAAAAAGCTATGACTTGAAGTCACAGCAAGTTGATGCTTTAAACGAATCTGTTCAGATATCTAACAATTTGTTTAGTTCTGCCAGAGCAGATTATATGGAAGTTTTATTGACTCAAAAAGATGCTTTAGAATCTAAATTTGAACTTATCGAAACCAAAAAACAGCAGATGAACGCCTTTGTTAATGTTTACAGAGCATTGGGAGGCGGCTGGAATTAGTAGTTTTCATAAATATTTCCATCAGAAAATAGGCCTTCTTTTGTGAAGGTCTATTTTAATTCGGAATGGAAATTGCTGCATTATATTAGAGATATTAAACCCTTTAATTAAATTGATAAAAAAATGAGTTTTAAAGAAGTTATAATTAATGCAGGTGCCCCAAGAGATTTACGGCATCTGCTTAGTTCTTTGCATATAGACCACCAGCAGTCGTTAGAATTATGCTGGGCAATCCGTGGCAGAAAATTGCCCCTTAAAGAATTAAAAATTACGCCGACTGGCATTACAGCAATGAATTGGCCCAGCATTTTGAGATAGAGAAAGAATTTATTTTTCCTATATTAGGAATGGAAAATGAACTCATAAAAAAAGCATTATCTCTGCCAGAAGAATAAAAAAACATTTTAAAAAAAATCTTGAAATTGAAAAATCATTAAGCCGCATTGAGGAAGATCTTGAAATATTTAATACGTTTCGAAGAGAAAAATATATTTGTTTTAATCAGAAACAATATGGCATCTAATCAAATTACAGTAAACACGAAAGGTTTTTTTACAAATAAAATAATAAAGAATGTGAAGACCTCTTTTGGCTTTAAAAAAATCTTTTAACAATCTACTACTAAATTTCTACGTAAAAAATAGAAATTATAAATAACATATTTTAATACATAACCTTGTTTTTTTTAAACAAAAAATATTTACCCGCTCAATGGAAAGACACAAGATAATTCATCGAAATTACTTTAAACTTATGCTTATATCTATTTTTGTTGGGCTCTGTGGGGCATTGCTCGCATTTTCACTAAAAAAGCTGACAGAATTTTTTGAACGCTTCCTGTTTAATATTGCCAGCAATTATTCAATAGGAATAATTTTATTTCCTACCATTGGAATTACCGCGATTTATTTTTTGAGAAAATATGCATTCAAGAATAGGAAAAACAAAGGAATAACCGAAATATATAAAACACTTGATCAGCGCAAAGACCATTTGCCGCTATTTAAAATCCCCTCGCATTACATCAATGGATTTCTAACAGTAATATTTGGAGGGTCAACAGGTATAGAAGTATCCACTGTAGTGGCTGCGGCCACTATTGGGAACTTTGCCTACAAAAAGGATCTGTGTGCAAAAATATATAAAACGGAATTAATCTGCGCGGGAGTGACCGCGGGAGTTGCTGTTTTATTTTGCAGCCCTCTAGCCGGCTGGCTATTCGCCATGGAGGTTATTGCAAGGAAAATAAACAGAACACTGGTTATCGCCTGTACCTGTTCAGCATTGGCAAGTTGGCTGTTTATTTCTTTGTTTGATAATAAGCCTTTGCTCTTATATACCATTGCAGATTGGAATTGGACGGCTTTTCCGTTTTTTATTATTTTAAGCCTTCTTTCAGGGTTATTGGCAGTTTATTTCACACTTTTAGTTACCCGGATTAAAGGCCTTTTCGGGACTATTTCGAACAATTTCATACGCGTTAATTTAGGGGCTTTAACTGTTGGTGCATTAATTTACTTGTACCCAGGCTTATACGGCGATAGTTATGATGCCCTTCATGAGGTGCTGCATGAATCCATAAAGGCACCAGGCGTTTCATTTTTTTTCTTATTAATCATTACAATGCTAAAACCCCTGGCGGCATCCCTTACACTTGGAGCAGGCGGAGACGGAGGCGTATTTGCGCCCAGCATTGTTTCAGGAGCATTTCTAGGGCTGCTTGTCGCCTCTATTGGCAATGCTTATTTTTCAGCAGATTTAATCCCTTTAAACTTTGCCTTGGTAGGGGCGGCGGCTGCTTTATCGGCTTCTCTTTCCGCTCCCTTAACTTCTTTGGTTCTGATCTGTAATCTGCTTCCAAACGGATATTTATTGTTTGTCCCTATTGCGCTTGGAACTGTAATTTCGTATTTTTTTTCAAAAAAACTGCTTCCTTATAATGTATATTCATATGACTTTTATCTAACAGCAAAGCAATAGCCGATTAAGTGCAGGGAATGAAATTTAGCCTGAACCGCTTTATTTAAAATTAGTTTTTTTATGCCAGCTCAAAAAAACATCAGTTTTTTGCCGCGAAGCAATCAGAATCGGAGGGATTTTTATGGCTGGCACATTAGGTATTAATCCCTCCTTCTAATTATGGTTTGTCGCTTCGCTTTAATAATATTCGAATACATTGGCAAAACTTGTAGCTATACTGTAAATAGTGCTGTCCGGGAACATCATATTATACATGATGGGTAATTGAAAGTTCAAATCTATCGGAAAAAACAATAAATTTAAAAAACATTGCACTTTAAGCTCCAAATAAATAAAAACTAAATACTGTTTTGCCATGCATTCTTTTTGTTGGCACACTTAAGAAGGAGAAATAATCTGTCTGCATTATTTTACACCTGTTGGCTATCAAATAAAAATAGAATTGAGGAACTACTAAAATAACCTTCGAAGTATTTTATTGAAAACATGCTGTTTCATTTTTCGATTCAATTACAGCTCTCAGTAAAAAATTTGGATTGGCTATATAAAAAAGCCTTTAATCGAATTAAAGGCTTTTAATCAACCAAAGTTAGGTTTTAGTATTTACTAGAAGTATTTCAACTATGCTCTATTTTTTTTACACGTACATAGGTTATAAAACCACGAATTTTAAGAGTATCATTGGTGCCAAACTTTTTTTGGACTTGATACTATGAAAGGGATTACTTTTGTACCACAAAACTTAAATCGCATAAAGTAATTCATAAAGCTAAAGAAAGACAATCCTACCTTAACGATAACAATATTTTCAAATCCTCCATAAATATTTGTAGAATTGTATGCCATAAACCAATTGAGTTTTTATATTTTTTTACATCAATCCCCAACAGGACATCTAAACCAAATTTACAAAGCCAATGAAAGACAGACACTAAATATAGTAAGCCAATTTCTTCAAATCATCCAAAAATGATGTTGTAATTTGTCCCGTCCCCGTCACAACGCCAAATGGCTCCAATTGAAGACAATTGGAGCCATTTTTTTATCTACACTAATAAATACGCTAACTTTCAATCATTTTTGCTTTTATTTTTCTTTATTTCAAACAATAGCTAAATTGCATTAAAGTATATATTATATAAAAAACAGCACAAATAGTTGATCTGCCAATCGATAACCTAACAGGATTCGAACCCCCAGAATATAATAGAAATTGACTCTATATAATCTCCAAATTGCTTTCAATTACTATTTAATGACAAATAATGAAATCTGATTTCAAAACGTATTTAAGTATATTATTGCTATATTTGCTTAAGAGCCTGCCAGCGATGCCATTCCGATTAAAAAAGCTGGCCGAACAGTCAAAACCAATATGTCATTTACTCCAGATGTCCAATATACTCAAAAACCATATAGCCAAATTTGCACAGGTATCAGACAATGACTTTGAGCAAATCAAAAAATTCTTCGACATAAAACAAACGTGTAAAAAAGAGAACCTGCTAAAGGAGGGACAGATCTGCCGTCATCATTATTTTGTTTTGGACGGCCTGCTTAGAAAGTTTTATATTAACGAGAAAGGTACCGAACAAACCACGGAATTTGCCATAGAAACATGGTGGCTTACCGATAACTTTGCCTACGAGAACCAGCTCGCGACAGAATTTTATATTCAGGCAGTAGAGAAATCAACATTGCTTTACATCACTTTGGAGAAGCAGCAGAAGCTGCTGGAAGAGTTTCCGATAATGGAGCGCTATTTCCGTTTTGTCTACCAGAGGGCTTATGCAGCCGCACAGAAACGCATCAAATTTCTTTTCTCGTTCTCTAAGGAAGAGTTTTATTTCCAGGCAGTCAGAAACCACCCCGAATTCATCCAGCGTGTTCCCCAATACCTCATCGCTTCCTATCTAGGATTCACGCCCGAATACTTGAGCGAAATACGCAAAAGGCTTCTTTCTTAAACCAGTTTAAGTTTTTTCCTTTCCCTATTATTGAATTTTGCATTGAACAATTTTAAAAGAATAATACAATGCAAAAACGACTTAACATTAAGCAGGCCGCTCCGGATGCACTAAAAGCGATGATAGGACTTGAAAGCTACCTTTCAAAAATTTCCATATCCAAGACAGCCAAAGAACTCATAAAGATACGTGCCTCGCAGATCAACGGCTGTGCCTACTGCATCAACATCCACACTCAGGACGCCGTTAAAAACGGCGAGTCAAACCAGCGCATTTTTCTCTTAAGTGCTTGGAGAGAAGCTGGGGACATTTTTACAGAAGAGGAAAAAGTGGTGCTCGCGGTAACTGAAGAGATAACATTAATTCATGAGAACGGATTAACGGATGAAACCTATACAAAGGCCTTACAGTATTTCAGTGAAAGCCAGATAGCAGATATAATAACGGCCGTCATAACAATCAATCTTTGGAACAGGGTTGTTCTCAGTACCCATCTCCGAATAGGAGAAAGTCTTGCATAACTTGCAAAAAACTAGTTTAATTACGATGCATCCAAAAGTTTAGAATTATAATTAAATTTGAAGACAATAAGCCCGATTTGTTTCGGGCTTATTGCTTTTACGAAAAACTCATTTAAAAGCACCAATTAGGATAGAAATGCTCCAGTGGAACAACAATCAAATAATTCATACAGCCAAAGAAAGACAATCCTGCCTTAACTTAAACAATCTTTTAAAATCCTGCATAAATTTTGTAAATTGTAAATTTATATATCAGTTTAATGCGATGGATCAATTGAGTTTTTACAATTTTTGCATCAATCCTACTCAGGACATCCGAACCAATTTTTTAACGCCAATGAAAGACAGACATTACATTTAGAAAGCCAATCTCTTCAAATCATCCAAAAATGATGTTGAAATTTGTCCTGTCCCCGTCCCCCAACAGGACAAAATAAACCACTTCCTAAAACCACATAAACAATTGACTATCTTTACATTAATTACAAAATATAAAAAAGTGAAAAATGGAATTTAATCAAAATCATACTGGAAAAATCACACCTGAAAAAGCACTAAAAATGTTAACTGACGAAGGAATGGATGTTAGTCTTGCACAAGCAACCGAAATATTGTCATTTCTTAGGCTAATAGCTGGAATTAGCGTTAAAAAAATCTTAGAAGATCAGGAAACTAATAAAATTACAAAAGAAGAAGCTTTACATGAAAATCTCGAAATTAAAAACAAGAAAATAAAGCTAAAGTGTTCAACTAAAAAGATAACCTATTGTAAAACCTGCAATTTTTTGAATAATAATTTCTAAAAAATCTAAAAATCATTTAATAAAAAAAAATAAAAAACGCCTTACCTCTATTTGGGTAAAGCGTTAAAAAAATTGCTAAAGAAAAAACTTTATTCTAAAGAAATTCTGCCTGCTGCGTCCCTTTTCTTCTGGTCAATTACCTTCGCATATATCTGCGTTGTCTTAACACTCTTATGACCAAGCATTTTAGATATGGTAAAAATATCAGTTCCAGCCGTCAGCTGTAATGTAGCATAAGTATGCCTGAAACAGTGAAAGGTAATATGCTTATTGATACCTGACAATGCCACCCATACAGGAAGCGTACGGTCAACATCCCACTTATTTAAATCTTTAAATACCTTCTCGTTTTCTCCCCGTCTCTTGCCAAGCAGTTCGAAAGCTTCATCGGAGATCGGTATGGATGCCGTACCTTCTGTTTTCTTTTGCCTGAAAATGATATAGTGGCCATCCCCCTTAATATAGTGCAGTTCTGACCACGTCAGCTTGGCAATATCGGAATACCTTACGCCCGTAAGTACCGAAAACATCGAAATCCTTCGGACAATCAACTTCGGGCACGGTGTTGCAAACAGCCTTCGGGTTTCTTCCATAGTCATAAAATTCCGCTGTGATTCCATTTCCTTTATCGATCCTATCTTTGCATTAATATCTGTTTTCAGCTTATCATCTTTATAGGCTGCTTTTAAAGTAGTTTTAATCTTGTTATAATAAGACAACGCAGTATTGCGTGAGAGCTGCTTCTTATTCTTTCTTAAACTTTTGGCTTTTAAAAGATAATCCCTGTAATCTTCAATTAAAGAAACCGTCACCTCTTTAAATGTTAAATCCTTCCCCTTTAAAAAGGCCTCAAAGTGGATAATAGCGCAAGACCATATTGATAAATTATTGCCGATCTTTTTCTCTCCCAAATTTTTATAGTATTGGAGAAAAGATTCTCTTCCCACTGCAAGAACCTTCAACTGCTCTTTTTCAAATGAAGAATAAATTTCAGTCTTATTGATTTCATTCTGTCTTCTTGCACGTATTAGTTCGGCAGTATGCAGATTTTCGGTATTGGCCATTTTTTGGAACTGGTCGACTGGCTTTTGATGTACGTAGATTTTTAAAAACTCGCGTCTGGTATAATCGTTAGTTGCCGAATTCCATACAGGAGGATAAAAATCTAAATAAAGAGACATCCTCCCCTGAGAAATACTTTTTTTTCTAAGTGTTACGATACTTTTACTCATGGCCCTCAATGTTAAATAATTCATCTAAATCTCTCTTGGCAGCATACACAAACTTGCCTTCATTGTATTTCAAGATTCCCTTTCTCTTCAGTATACCATACAAAGCCGAAGGGGAAACCTTAAATTTTATCTGCGCTTCGTACATGGTATAGCAATTTTCAATTCCAGGAAATATCCTTTCGGCTCCTTCGCCTGTACAGCTTTGATGCATATTTTCTACAAACTGAGCTATATCTGACCGCTTGATAAAAGTTCTTGAACCAAACTTACCTGCCTTAAGTTCTTTTCTAGATATGGCTCTGTAAAGTGTTCTTCTGCTTATTCCTATAAAAATGCTGGCTTCATCAATGCTGAGAAAGTCAAGTTCTCCAAGCCTTTGAATCTCAGGATTATTAATCGATTCCCTTTGCAGTCTTTCTGCCTCCTTTTTATTTTCCCTGCTCCTTTTTTTGTAGCTCCTACTCCCGCAGGCGAGGGAGCAGAATTTTGTTTTGATTGTTTTTGCCGTAAATTCATTATTACAGAACTGGCAGATTTTGGTAATCCTAATGTTTGAACTCATAATTTTAAAATTTAGGTTTCCTACATTACCTAAAAGCTCTTTGAACTGCCGCAATCATCTCCCAAATAATCTTTTTCTCTAATATATTCAATAGAAATATCTGTGGACACATAACAAACGATATGGTTGCTTTAAATGTTTTTGCTAACTTCTTTAACAGAAATCCGTATTTCGCCAACCCAACATAATTGCAGGTCTGTGCCATAATTCATCCCTTTTTTGTCACAAAGTTTGTACCTCGAAACCCGAGGTACAAATGAGGTACAAATTTTAGCAAAACAACACCTAAATATTCCAAAAAACATTTCAATAAAAAAAGAGCCAAAATGTTAATTACCAACATTTTAGCTCTTTTACTTATTTTTACTTTGTGTTTCTTTGCGTCCTCTATTTGCCGATGCAGAAATTGGCGAAGATATTCCCCAACAACTCATCATTAGATACTTGCCCAGTAATCAGTCCGAATTGATACAGAGCTTCGCGAATATCTAGTGCCATAAGATCGCTTGAAAGACCTGACTCTAAACCAAATTTCACTTTCTGAATTTCATCTAAAGCTTTTAATAGAGAATCGTAGTGTCTTGTGTTAGTAACAATCGTTTCATTATTACGGAGCGCTCCTGTATTTACAAAAGACAATAATTCATTTTTTAAATCCTCTACCCCTATTTTTTCTTTCGCAGAAATCAATAACAGTTTCGCATTTAATTTTTCTAACTGATTGGTAATATTCGCTACTTCATCAGCAGATAAAATATCTTTTTTATTCACCACAATAATTAGCGGTTTTAGCGGATATTTATTCTTAATCTGTTCGATTTCATTTACAAATTCTGAACTTGAAGTTTGGAATTTCAATCCGTCAAATAAATAAATTACAACTTGAGCTTGATCGATTTTTTCGAAGGTTTTCTTTATTCCGATGCTTTCTACAACATCTTTAGTGTCACGAATTCCGGCTGTATCAATAAATCTAAATCCGATGCCGCCAATCACTAATTCATCTTCAATTGTATCGCGAGTGGTTCCCGCAATGTCAGAAACAATGGCACGTTCTTCATTTAATAAAGCATTTAATAAAGTTGATTTTCCAACATTTGGTTCGCCAACAATCGCGACTGGAATTCCGTTTTTAATTACATTTCCAACCGCAAACGAATCAATCAAACGTTTTAAAACAAATTCAATTCGATTCAATAATTCATGAAACTGCGTTCTATCAGCAAATTCTACATCTTCCTCTGCAAAATCCAATTCCAATTCAATTAAAGAAGCAAAATTCAAAAGTTCTTCTCTAAGTTTTGCAATTTCATTACTGAATCCGCCACGCATTTGCTGCATCGCAATTTGATGAGAAGCTTCATTATCTGAGGAAATCAAATCTGCAACCGCTTCTGCCTGTGATAAGTCTAATTTTCCATTTAAGAACGCTCTTAAAGTAAATTCACCCGCATCGGCCATTCTACAGCCATTTCGCAATAACAATTGAATAATCTGTTGCTGAATATAAGTCGATCCGTGGCAAGAAATTTCAATTGTATCTTCTCCCGTGTAAGAGTTAGGTCCTTTAAAAACAGAAACTAACACTTCGTCTAGTGTTTTGCTTCCGTCTACAATATGTCCTAGGTGAAGCGTATGCGTTTTCTGCTTAGTTAAATCTTTGTTTTTAATAGATTTAAAAACGGAATTACCAATGGTAATAGCCTCGGCTCCAGAAATACGAATTATGGCGATAGCTCCAGCTCCCGAAGGCGTAGCCAAAGCAACTATAGAATCTTGATTTATCATGCTGCAAAGGTATAAAAAAACGCTCAAATTCTTTTCAGCGTTAAAGCAACTCCATTCAAACAAGAAATCTTTAAATTAATTGAGATTAATAAATCATTAAGTGTTAAAATACTGATAAATATCAGGTTGTTTTCTTCGCAGAATGAGTAAATTTGAGAGACAAACCTTAATCTTAAATACTATGAAAAAGATATTATTTCCAACCGATTTCTCTGACGCTGCTACCAATGCATTTGTTCATGCTTTAGAATTTGCTAAAGTTGTAAACGCCGAATTAATCTTACTTCATACATTCGAGATTCCTGTTTACGACAGCCAATTCTTCCCAGAGAATTACGCTTCTATATACAGTTCCATCGAACTAGCAAAATTTGAAATGTTTAAGGATGAAATTCCGAAACTACGAACTATTGCCGCAGAACGTAATTTAGAAGATATTGTGATCAAACACCGCCTAATGGATGGTGACCTCATTTATAATCTAAAAAACGCAGTTGAAGAAGATAACATCGATTTTGTCATCATGGGTACAAACAGCGTTTCTGATTGGACGAAATTCTTCACGGGATCTAATACTGAATCTGTTATCTCAGGGGTTGAAGTTCCTGTTTTATGTATTCCTATTGATGCTAAATACAAAAAGGTCAAAACAATAGGTTTTACCACACGTTACAGAGAGAAAGACAAAAAAGAACTGAAAAAAGTCTTGAAGATTGCTAAAAAAACTGATGCTAAGGTTAAAAGTTTATATGTAAAAACATCTAATTCTGATGTTACCGAAGAAACACGAAAAGAATTTGAAAAGGAATTCGCAGGAGAAAATGTTGAGTTTTTAGTTCTGCCAAGTGATGATGTGAAAGAAACTATTCTTGATTTTGTGCTTTACAAAAACATCGATATTCTGACTACTATAACACACAAACGCTCTTTCTTTGAAAGCCTTTTCGATTCTAGTTTTTCAAAAAAAATAGCCAAAGAAGTTACGATTCCGATTTTGGTTATGCACGAAGATTAAACAACAATATTGACGATTTTGTGACTTAAAAGCTATATTTGTATTTCAAGCAAAATAATAGAATGAAAGCATATCCAGACAACGTTGCAAAATACTCAGAACTCTACAATAAAACCAACAAAAAATACAACAGCATAAGTCTTTTAAGGCTATTAAGTATTGCCCTTTTCTTGTTTTTTATGTTTTACTACATCAAAACAGATCAAATACTTTATGTTATTCTAGCTGTTTTGTCTTTTGCTGGTTTTATTTTTTTTATGAGAATACATTCGAGAGTGTCATTTCAAAGATTGCTTGCAGAAACGCTGCTAAAAATCAATAAGAATGAAATTTCTTTTCTAAAAAGAGAAAAAACACCTTTTGAAAATGGAGCCGAATTTATCGATTTTCATCATCCTTATGCTTATGATTTGGATATTTTTGGAGAACATTCTTTATTTCAAAATCTAAACCGAACAGCTTCTTTTATCGGAAAAAAAACACTTGCAGAACTATTGCTTCATACGCTTCCAGAAGCTGAAATTTTAGAAAATCAGGAAGCAATAAACGAATTGAAAAATAAAGTAGATTGGAGACAGGAATTCCAGGCTTTAGCAATTATAAGTGAAGATTCTAAACAATCTTACGAAGCAATAAAACATTGGACTTCTTTTACAAACAATTCGCTACCTAAAGTTTTAGTTGCACTATCATTTATTCTTCCAGTAACCTTTTTTGGATTTCTAGCTGCGTATTTTATTACATCAAAAACCATTATACTTTCTTATTTGACGTATGTCTTTATTGCCAATTTAATTGTTTTGGGAAGAGCTGTAAAGAGAATTCAATCGGAAATTGCAAAAGCGGATAATGTCGCTAACATCATAAAGCAATATAGTTTATTGATTGAAAAAATTGAACGTGAATCTTTCCAATCTAAAAAGTTACTTCGTTTACAAGAACAATTGAATTTCAAGAATGCCAAAGCGAGCCAGCATTTAAAACAGCTTTCTGAGTTGTTTTCAAGAATGGATACGGTAAATAACTTTGTAACAGCCACTTTATTCAACGGAACATTTTTATTTAATCTTCATGTTTTAAAAGCATTATTAAAATGGAAAGAAGATTATGCTTCAGAAATGAATCATTGGGTTTCTATTATTGGCGAAATTGAAGCGCTAAACAGTCTGGCAAATTTGGCGTATAACAATGAAGATTTCGTTTTTCCTGAAATCAATTCTGATTATAAAATTGAGTTTAAAAATCTTAGCCATCCATTATTGAATCCTGCCACAAGAGTTGGAAACGACACTCAATTTCATCCACAATCTTTTGTGATTTTGACTGGATCTAATATGTCTGGAAAAAGTACGTTCTTAAGAAGTTTAGGTATCAACATGGTACTTAGCGGAATAGGTTCTGTAGTTTGTGCATCAGAAGCTAAAGTGCATCCGCTTCCTGTATTGGTTTCAATGCGATTATCTGATTCTTTATCTGATTCTGAGTCTTACTTTTTTGCTGAAATCAAACGCTTAAAACAAATTATGGATGCACTTGAAAATCAGCCTGCATTTGTTTTATTGGATGAGATTTTAAGAGGTACAAACTCTGATGATAAAAGAAATGGAACAATAGAAGTGGTAAAAAAGATAATTTCTAAAAAAGCAATTGGCGCCATCGCAACTCACGACATCGAAGTTTGTCTGACCACAAATGAATATCCTGAAATTTTAACCAATCAATGTTTCGAAGTTGAGATTCGAAACAACGATTTACATTTCGATTATAAACTCCGAAACGGAATCTGCAAAAACAAAAGCGCAACTTTCCTAATGCAGAAAATGGGGGTTATTTAATTATTAATTGTAAATGGTGAATTATTAATTTACACTTTGCGTAAAGCTTAATTCACAATTCGCCATTTACAATTCACCATTAATCATTAACAATTAATTTTCCTCGTACATTTCCATCCACAAACGGGTTTCTTCCAAATCCAATTCTTTTTCTATTTTACGGAAGATTTCTTCGTTTACAGAACCCGATTTATGCATTGATTCTAATTTTGCACGTTCTACATTCAGTAAATCGATCTGAATTTTCGTGAAATCATTAAAGATTTCTCCTCCAAGAAGTTTTCCATTTCCGAAGAAATTAGCAGGAAGTTCGGTTTTTTGAAGGCGATTGAATTTTACTTCATATTTGCTTTTAATATTATGTAAAAGTTCGTCATTCAGTAGTGAGAAATTATCTTCAATATGTGCGATAGTTTCAGAGACGATCACATTTCGAATGTTATATTCTTCTGCAAGTATCGAATAACGCTCAATTTTAAGCTTTTTAATCAGCCACGGAAGTGTAAGACCTTGTATAACCAAAGTTGAAAGAATAACGCAAAAAACTAAGTATATGATTAAATTTCGAAGCGGAAATTCTTCTGTTTTATTCAACATTAGCGGAAGCGCCAAAGCTGCTGCCATAGAAACCACTCCACGCATTCCCGACCAGCCAAAAATGATCATGTTTCGATAGTCAAATGCTTCCTTTTCACGAATTCTTTTACTAAGCATTCTCGGAATCATCGTTGCAGGAACAACCCATAAGAAACGAACTAAAATCACTACGATACTTATAACCGCTCCCCAGATAAATAAAGAATTGCCAGAATAATTGCTGATTCCTGCAATAATCTGTCTTAATTGAAGTCCGATTAAAATAAAAATTAAACCGTTCAGAATATTATTTAAAACATCCCAAATCGTATTGGTCATAATTCGGCTTTCGTGAGAAAAGATGGTTCCCGATCTTGCTGCCAGAAAAAGACCTGTTGTCACTACAGCCAAAACTCCTGAGCCTTCAAAATGTTCTGCAAGCAAATAGGAAGCAAATGGCGTCAATAACGTCAATGTCACTTCGATAATATCGTCGCAAACGAATCTTTTATGAATGTAGAACATGATGTATCCAACAGCCAAACCTATTGCGATTCCCAAAACCGACATCAATACAAAATTTAATCCAGCTTGCCACAGAACAAAATTCCCTGCTGTAATTGCCGTAAGCGCATATTTATATGCCACAAGACCACTAGCGTCGTTTACTAAACTTTCTCCTTCTAGAATAGCGATTAATCTCGGATTAAGCCCTAAACCTTTTGTAATGGCTGTTGCCGAAACCGCATCTGGCGGCGAAACAATGGCACCAAGCAAAAAAGCTAATGGCCAAGACATATCATCTATAAGCCAATGCGCAAAAACAGCGACTAATCCTGTGGTAAAAAAAACTAAACCTACAGCAGCAAAAGTTATCGGACGAATCGATTGCTTAAAATCGGACCAACTAGTGTGCCACGCGGCGTGATATAAAAGAGGCGGTAAAAATATTATAAATACAATTTCTGGACTTAAAGCAATTACAGGAAGTCCTGGAACAATACTAATTACAACGCCACATAAGACCAAAACAATCGGAATCGGGAAATTGTATCTTTTGCTAACAAGACTAAGAAAAGCTACACCGAAAAGCAGCATTATGATTACAGTAATATTCTCCATTTGAAGGTATTTATTGGATTTTGGATGATAGAATTCGGGTACTAAATTAAGATTTTATGACAACTAAATTAGATTAACCTTAAAAAAATAGAACATCAATTTATTGACTTATATCAAACTTTTTGGTTTTAAACCGCTTTAGATTTGTTTCTTATTATTTCTAAAAACTTTTTATGATAAGTACAGAATTAAGTCCGTTAGTGCAATTTGGAATTTCAAGTAAAGAGCGTGTTGAAAATGCTTTGGAACAGCTAAGAAGCGGAAAAGGAGTTTTGGTAACCGACGATGAAAATCGCGAAAATGAAGGCGACCTTATCTTTTCTGCGCAACACATAAATGTTCAGGATATGGCGTTAATGATTCGCGAATGCAGTGGCATTGTCTGTCTTTGCTTGACGAATGAAAAAGCCGATGAATTGGAACTTCCTTATATGGTAAAAGAAAACACAAGCAGCTTTCAAACTCCTTTTACCATTACGATTGAAGCAAAAAATGGAGTAACAACAGGCGTTTCTGCAAAAGACAGAATTACAACTATAAAAACTGCAATTGCAAAAAATGGAAAACCAAAAGATCTGGCTAAACCTGGACATATTTTCCCGCTTAGAGCAAATGATAATGGCGTTTTAGGACGAAACGGCCATACAGAAGGAAGTGTCGATTTAATGAAATTAGCAGGTTTGCAACCCGAAGCTGTCCTTTGCGAATTAATGAACGAAGACGGAAGCATTGCGAAACTAGACAAAATCATTAGCTTTGCACAAGAACGCGATTTGGCGGTTTTATCTATTGAAGATATTATCTATTATCGCAAATTCGTTAGAGATTACAATTAAATGATATACGAACAACTTGGCAATTCCATTCGAAAAAGCATAAATGTTTCTGATGAAGATTTAGAAACTATTCTCTCCTATTTTAAACTTATCAAAAAAGGAAAAAACGAGATTTTGCTGGCTCAAGGCCAAATTAGCCAAGAAACTTTTTTTGTTGCAAAAGGCTGTTTAAGAATCTTTTTTATTAATGAAGAAGGAAAAGATGCCACCCGATATATTGCTTTTGAAAATCAGTTTGCTACGGCTTTAGTAAGTTTTATAACTAAAATGCCAGCGCTTGAAAACATTCAGGTTGTGGAGAAATCAGAATTGCTGAGCATTTCCCATGAAGATTTTAATCATTTAATGGAAATTGTTCCGCAATGGCGTGAGTTTTACAGCAATTATCTGGAAAAAGCGTACGTGAATAATGCCAATCGATTAATGTCATTTACCACGATGGATGCTTTGGAAAGATATAATCAGCTTTTGAAAATAAATCCAGCGATTGTAAAAAGATTGCCGAATAAAATTGTGGCTTCTTATATTAATATTTCTCAGGAAACTTTGAGTCGGTTGAAGTCGAAAGTTTGATTTTGATTGCGGAGCTACTATCGAGATTCCTCGTTCCTCGGAATTGTAAAAGTTACTTATTTCGGTAACGGATTTATCATTTCGATTGGCTTTTTTCCATCAATTCCCTGATGTGGTCTTTCATGATTGTAATAATATAAATATTGCAGCAATTCTTCTTTTAGTTCTTCTTGAGAATCAAAATCTGTATCTCTCAATAAATCCTCTTCCAGAGTTCTCCAAAATCTTTCTACTTTGCCATTTGTCTGCGGACGGTAAGGTCTTGTATATCTGTGTATGATTCCAAGTTCCATCAGCATTCTTTCAAAAGGATGCTGGTGCTTTACTTTACTTGTTTTTATTCCAAATTCAGCGCCATTATCAGATAATATCTCTTCAAATTTTATTTCATAATGGCTGCTTAGGATGTTTAAGCATTTTAATGACGCAAACATTACAGTTAAACTGGTAATGTCAGGAACCAATTCTGCCCAGGCAATCCGGCTGTAATCATCAATTACACAGACTAAATAGAGTTTTTTGTTTTCTCCGCGAATTATGCTTTTACTTAAATAATGACAATCAATATGACCCAGCTGTCCCATTCTTTCTTTGATTATTTTCTGATGATTCTTTTTAATCTTCGGAGTTAATCTATTTATTTTATGTCGTTTTAAAATATTGTAAACTCCAGAATATGATGGTGTATGTTTTCCTAATTTGGGATTTAAGATACTAACAATTTCATATCTGTTGTTTCCTTTTTCTCTTAATTCAATTACTTTTTGCTCTATAAAAGGCAAAGGACGTCTGGTTTTATATTTTGGACCCCGCTTTTGAGGCAATAAATCTAAAGCCTTGCCACTTTGCTTATAGCGGTTATAATATTTTAAAAAACTTTTTCTGCACGTGTCATTTGCTGCATAAAAATCCATTGCCTTTTTATACAATGGATGTGTTTTGTTTTTTACCTGTTCATATTCTTTTATTAAAAAACGATACTTCTCTAAATAGTTTCGCTCTAAAGTCGAATCTTGACTATTATTTCTCATCTTAACAAAATTTATTAAAGTTAAATTTTGTTACCGAATTATCTAACCTTTACAGGAATGACAAACAGTATGAAATTCCAAGTATAAAATCTTTTATTTTGATTGCGGAGCGACTTGTGGAGATGTCTCCTTCGTCGACATGACAAACAGTACGTAAAAGCTTCTACTTAAAAATCCGCTAAATCTGTAAAATCTGCGTGAAACTTTCTGACACATTCTAAATAAAAAAACCGAATCTAATTTAAGATCCGGTTTTGATTTTTATGATTCACAACTGCTGCAAGAAACAAGGCTTGTTACTAATTCTTTAGAAACACTTTGGCTTCTTTGGTAGTACAAACTTTTTACTCCTTGTTGCCAAGCTTCAATCATTAAACGGTTTACATCTTTAATTGCCAATTCTGCTGGAATATTAAGATTTAAACTTTGTCCTTGATCTACAAATTTCTGACGAATTCCTGCTTGCTGTACAATTTCTAACTGACTGATTTCTTTGAATGTTTTAAAAACATCTTTTTCCTGTTGAGTCAATTGTTCCATATGCTGAACACTTCCTCCGTTTAACATAATTCCTCTCCAAACTTCTTCGTTATCTAAACCTTTTTCTTCTAACAGCTTCTTAAGGTATTTATTTTTACGCATGAAATTACCCTTGCTCAATCCAGCTTTGTAATAATTACTGCTGAAAGGCTCAATTCCTGGCGAAGTCTGTCCTAAAATTGCGGAAGAAGATGTGGTTGGAGCAATTGCCATTGTAGTTGTATTACGTCTTCCGTAACCTTTTAGCAATTCTGGCTCACCGTAAATTCTAGCCAATTCTTGACTTGCTTTATCGGCTTTATCACTAATATGTTTGAAAATTTCAGTTGTTTTCATTTTAGCCTCCATTCCTTCAAACGGAATCATATTTTTCTGCAAATAAGAATGCCATCCTAAAACACCTAAACCAAGCGCACGGTGTCTTTTAGCAAATTTATTTGCTGCAGAAAGGTAATAGTTACCTTCTGTTTTTTCGATAAATTCCTGTAAAACAGCATCTAAGAAAAAGATCGCCAATTTTACTGCTTCAGTATCTTTCCATTCTTCATAAAGCTCTAAATTCATTGAAGAAAGACAACAAATAAATGATTCGTCATGAGTTGATGGAAGCATAATCTCACTGCATAAATTACTTGCGTTGATTCTAAGATTTTGATCTTTATAAACTTGTGGTTTATTTTTATTTACGTTGTCACTAAAGAAAATATACGGCAATCCTTTTTGCTGACGGCTTTCTAATACTTTCGCCCAAATTTGTCTTTTTTCTGCATCTCCATCGATCATTTCCTGCATCCAGTAATCTGGCACACAGATTCCGGTAAACAAATTTTGAATTGGGTTTCCGATACTCTTAATTTTCAAAAACTCCTCGATATCTGGATGATCGACATCTAAATAAGCAGCAAACGCACCACGACGGACTCCACCTTGAGAAATGGTATCCATAGCCGTGTCAAAAAGCTTCATGAAACTCACTGCTCCACTACTCTTTCCGTTATCAGTTACAGCACTTCCGCGTTCGCGTAGTTCACCAAAATAACCAGAAGTTCCGCCTCCAATTTTGGTCTGCATAATTACTTCACCCAATTTATGTGTAATGCCCTCAATTTTATCTGGAACATGCACATTAAAACAAGAAATTGGAAGACCTCTTTCTGTTCCCATATTGGCCCAAACTGGCGAACTGATACTCATCCAACCTCTTTCGATCATTTCCATGAAAGATTCTTTCAATTCTGGTTTGTAAAGCCTTCTAGCTGCGGCTGTACAAATTCTATCAATTGCTCCTTCTACAGTTTCTCCTTTTAAAAGATAACCGCGGTTTAAAATCTGTTCACTTTCAGAATTTTTCCACCACATTTTAGTGCCGTTTTGTGGTTCAAAATTGTTGTTTTCAGGGTTTATGTCTGTTGTATTCATAATGTATTATAGGCTTGTATTAAAAAAGATCGTTTGCAGTGATACTTTTATCGTGTTTTGTATATTCTACAGGACGTTTTGCAAAGAAATCATCTAGACTATTTGCAAAAACCTCTTCTTCAAACCAAGTCATTTTTGAGTATTCTTCTGGAGAAACATTAAAAATAGTTTCGATATTGATTTGTTTCAAACTCTCGTCAATTCTAAATTTCATGAAGTTTACCAAATCTTCTTTATTTATAGTTTCAACAGCACCATTTTCAAAAATCCAATCTAAAATATCAGCTTCAACACCAATAGATTCTTTAACCGTTTCTCTTACCAATTCTAAAGTTTCTGTATCAAAATATTCTGGGAATTCTTCACGGATTTTATTGATGATATAAATTCCGCCATTGGCATGAATCTGCTCATCGATTGAAGTCCAAGCAATAATATTACTCACATTTTTCATATAACCTTTGAATCTTGTGAAAGACAACAAAATGGCAAATTGGCTAAACAACGAAACGTTTTCTATTAAGATACTGAAGAGAATCAACGAAACCATATATTTTCTGTTATCCTGAGATTTAGTGTCTTTTAATACATTAGAAAGATAATCTACACGTCTGCGGATAACAGGAACATCCAATAATTTCTCAAATTCATCATTATAACCTAAAACTTCCAACAAACGAGAATACGCTTCAGAATGTCTAAATTCACATTCTGCAAAAGTAGTTCCCAAACCGTTGAATTCTGGCTTTGGAAAATGCTCATATATATTGCCCCAAAAACTTTTTACAGCTACCTCAATCTGAGCGATTGCTAATAAACTATTTTTGATTGCCGTTTTTTCAGCCAGATTTAAATGCGCATGAAAATCTTGCGTATCGGCAGTAAAATCTACTTCAGTGTGTACCCAGTAAGCTTTATTAATCGCTTCGGTAAATTGCAGAACCTCAGGATATTCAAAAGGTTTATAATTGATCCTTTTATCGAAAATTGACATAATATATAGAGTTTTAAGTGACTACTTTGAAATAGAAATACGAGCGCTCAAGTTGGGGAGTGGTATTAGCGTGATTTCTATAATTACAAATTTAGCCCAGAGTTATTCTTTTGTCTAGTTTTAGATGTTAAAAATCTGTCCAATTATCAACAGTTTTAAAACTTCAAAAAACAGTGATTTTAGAAATCTTATCAACATGAAAATAATAAGTTCTAATTCGCAATGAACTAGCATTTTCACTAAAATTAAAGTCAAGTTATCAACATGAAAAAAGGTGCTTTTTGAGATCAAAAGCAAAAGCAGTTATCAACATTTAATTTTTTTAAAATAGAAATTTGAAAGACAATTTCAATTGAAAAAAAGCTTTCTATTGATAATAATTCTAAATAATATCATTTACCGGAAAAACATAACATTCTTTATTACAGATATTTAAAACAAACACATCTGCAAAAAGCTTTCAAAACACAGCAAAATCAGCATAAAAAACTATAATGCTTAACTAAATTAACATTTCAAAATTCATAACGCCTAAAAGAAGAAAACAATCCTAAAAACTGACATCAATTATTGTCCAAAAACATATTAAAATAAAACAAAATTAAAATGGACTTAAGCAATTTTTAATTTTTGGGCAAAACTGAAGTTAAAATGCCTTTTTACAGTAAATTATTCTTGCATTAAGAATATAAATTTTTACATTTGCTTTTATTTTTATTTATTCTAAATAGAATAAGAATTTCCAACAAATTAAATTAATCTTGTACAACTCAAAAACCATAAATTATCAAAATATGAAAAAGAATCTTTTTGTTTCTTTTGCATTTGCTGCTACTTTATTTGTAAGTGCCCAGCAAAAAAACTCATTGTTAGATGCTGCTTTCTGGAAAACTTCTCCAACTGTTGAAACGGTTCAGGCGGAAATCGCCAAAGGAAATAACCCAGCTGAAGCTAATGCCAATGCGTTTGACGTTACTACCTTAGCCATAAATAACGATGCTCCTTTTGCAACAATCAAATTTTTAGTAGAACAGCCTGGAAACTCAATTACAAAACTGACTCACGATAATCGCATTTATCTGCACTGGGCTGCCAATAGAGGCAATACTGAATTAGTACAATATTTAATTGGAAAAGGCTCTGATGTAAACTTTGAAGACAGCCACGGAACAGCTCCAGCTGATTTTGCTGCTTCAAATGGCCAGTCAAATCCAGCAATGTATGATGCTTTCTTTAAAGCAGGTCTTAATCCGACGAAAAAATATGCAAATGGCGCAAACCTTTTGCTTTTGGCTATTGCTTCTGATAAGGATTTAAAAGCTGCAGAATATTTTTCTACTAAAGGAATGTCTTTAAAAGATGTTGACAGCGACGGAAACACCGCTTTTACTTATGCTGCAAGATCTGGAAATATTGCTCTTCTGAAAAAACTTTTAGAAAAAGGAATTAAACCAACAGACACCGCTCTTTTATTTGCTGCACAAGGAAGCCGAAGAGAGACAAATACTCTTGAAACTTATAAATATTTGGTTGAAGAAGTAAAAATTAAAGCTACAGCTCAAAACAAAGCAGGACAAAACGTATTGCATCTTTTGGCTGGAAAACCAAATCAGACAGAGATTATTCAATATTTTTTAGCAAAAGGAGTTGATCTAAACAAAGCCGACAAAGAAGGAAATACTCCATTAATGGCTGCTGCATCTGCAAGAGAAACGGGAGTTTTAGAACTTTTCCTTCCAAAAGTTAAAAACATCAATGCTCAGAATCTGAAAGGAGAATCGGCTTTGACTTTTGCTGTAAAAAACGGATCTCCAGAAGCTGTAAATTTACTTTTGGCTAAAGGTGCTGATGTAAATGTAAAAGACAAAGACGGAAACAACTTAGGCGTTTATTTAGTACAATCTTATCGTCCGGCAGGAAGAGAAAAAGCTGCAACAGATCCTTTTGATGCAAAAGCAAAACTGCTTCAAGAAAAAGGTTTGGACTTAGCAGCTCCTCAAAACGATGGAAACACTTTATATCATTTAGCGATTACTAAAAACGATGTTTCGCTTCTTAAAAAAATTACCGATTTAAAAGTGGACATCAATGCTAAAAATAAAGATGGTTTAACGGCTTTACACAGAGCGGCGATGACTTCTAAAGATGATGCTATTTTAAAATATTTAGTTTCTGCTGGAGCTAAAAAAGACATCAGCACAGAATTTGACGAAACGGCTTACGCTTTGGCTAAAGAAAATGAAGTGCTTACCAAAAATAATATCTCAGTTGAGTTTTTAAAATAACTTTTACATAGTTATGAGTTTTGAGTTATGAATTAGGAGTTAAAAATGAAGCTCATAAATAATTCAAAACTCATAACTAATTATTTATAATTTATAACTAAATTTCATGAAATCAATATTAAAAATTGCTTTTACAAGCGCTTTTATCTTTTTAGTTTCTTTCCAATCTCAAGCACAATCGAGCAAATATAAAATCATGCTTCAAATGAACAACTATATGGGAGAAGGCGCTTATATCGTTGTTTCTTTGGTTAATTCGGCTGGTGAATATGAAAAAACACTTTATGTAATGGGCGATGATAAAAAATGGTACAAATCATTAAAAGAATGGAATAAATTCCACTCAAAGAAAAATGAAGATATTAGTGCCAAAACTGGTGCTTCTGTAACAGGTGGTGACCGCAGTGTAACTACAATCGAAATTGAGAATTCTAAAATAAACAAAGGATATAAATTGCGATTTGAATCGGCTGTAGAAGATCAGAAATACTACGTAAGCGATCTTGAAGTTCCCCTTACGACAGAAGGTCTGGCTGAAAAAACAGATGGTAAAGGCTACATTAAATATGTAAGATTAAACAAAATATAATCTTAAGCACATTATTTTTTAACCTTATAATGAGCACAAATTTTATTTTTGTGCTTAGATTTAAAATCTGAGCTTTGTCATTGTTGTAAACTTTGACAAAGCTTTAAACGTTTTATAATAGAATACACTCCATGACTCTTTCTTTTTGGCGTTACGCACACTTGGCTCTAGCCTTATTTTCTTCTATTTTTTTGCTTTTGGCTTCGGTAACCGGAATTATTCTGGCGGTCGATGCAGTTCAGGAAAAAACACTTCCGTATAAAGCTGAAAATTTTAATGAAATAACGCTAGGCGAAACGCTATCAATTTTAAAGAAAGAGTATTCTGAAATTACAGAATTGAGTGTAGATTACAATCAGTTTGTAACGCTTCAAGCCATTGATGCAAACGGAAACGACGTTAAAGCATACATTAATCCAAAAACAGGAAAAGCATTAGGAACTCCTGCAAAGAAAACCGAATTCATAAACTGGATTACGAGTTTGCACCGTTCACTATTTCTTCATGAAGCAGGACGTTTTTTTGTGGGCGTAATTTCTTTTTGCTTGTTATTAATAGCCATTTCGGGTTTTGTTCTAGTTTTGAAAAGACAGCGCGGCATTCGAAATTTCTTTTCTAAAATAATCAAAGAATATTTTGCTCAATACTATCATGTTCTTTTAGGAAGATTGGCTTTAATTCCGATTTTGATTATTGCATTAACGGGAACTTTTTTATCTCTGGAAAGATTCAACTTTTTTATGGGCGAAGAAAAAGCAAAACCTGTAAAAACAGAACTTTCAGAAAAAGCTAAAACAGTTTCAATTTTCAATACCACTTTATTATCTGATGTAAAGAAAATAGAATTTCCTTTTACAGATGATCCTGAAGAATATTATATCATTGAATTAAAAGACAGAGAAATTGAAGTAAATCAGGTTACAGGAGCTGTAATTTCTGAAAAACTATCGCCAATGACGGCGCAATTTGCGGCATTAAGTCTTGATCTTCATACAGGAAGAATTAACGGAATCTGGGCTGTTATTTTAGCAATTGCCTGCATTAATATTTTATTCTTTATCTATTCGGGTTTTGCCATTACTTTAAAAAGAAGGTCAAGCCGAATTAAAAATAAATTTAAAGCAAACGAAAGTACTTTTATACTTTTAGTAGGTTCAGAAAACGGAAGCACGTTCCGATTTGCTAATGCGATTCAGAAACAATTAATTGATCATGGGCAAAGAGTTTTTGTTAGCGAATTGAATAAATTTTCAGTTTATCCGAAAGCAGAACATATTATCGTTTTTACGTCAACTCACGGTTTGGGAGATGCGCCTTCAAACGGAACGCAATTCAAAGCATTAATAGAAAAACAAAATCAAGAACAGAACATTAATTTTTCTGTAGTTGGTTTTGGTTCAAAATCATATCCCGATTTTTGCCAGTTTGCTATAGAAATAGATCAGCTTTTAGGAAAACAAAAATGGGCAGATCGTTATTTGGATTTGAAAACGGTCAATGACAAATCGGCTGTTGAATTTGTAGAATGGGTAAAATTATGGAGCGAAAAAACGGGCATTCCGTTGGCGACGACTCCGTCAATATATAACCACGTTCCAAAAGGTCTGCAAAAATTTATGGTTTTAGATAAAACACCAATTTCTGAAACCGAGCATACTTTTATTCTGACTTTAAAATCTAATGCTAGAACTAAATTTAGCTCAGGCGATTTACTGGCAATTTATCCTGCCAACGATTCTAGAGAGCGCCTCTACTCTATCGGAAATCATTCTGGCAATATTCAGCTTGTTGTAAAATTACATCCAAACGGATTGGGTTCAGGATTTTTGAATGCTTTAGAACCTGGAAATATAATTAAAGCACAGATTGTTAAAAATCCTGCTTTTCATCTTCCGAAAAAAGCTTCTAAAGTGGCTTTTATTTCTAACGGAACAGGAATTGCTCCTTTCTTAGGAATGATCGAACAGAATAAAGCAAAACAAGAGCTTCATCTTTACAGCGGATTCAGAATGGTAACGCCAACGTTAATGGCTTACAGAAAATTTGCTGACATTATGATCCAGAAAGAATATTTGGATAATTTTCATGTGGCGCTATCGCGTGAAGCAGAACATATTTATGTAATGGATTTGATTAAAAGAGATGCCAATTTCTTCGTGAATGTATTGAAAAAAGATGGTGTCATTATGATTTGCGGTTCACTGGCAATGCAGAAAGATGTTGAGAATATTTTAAGTGAATTGTGCAAAACAAAAGGATTAAAAACGCTCTCTGAATACAAAGCCAATAAACAATTTTTGACGGACTGTTATTGATTTTAGATTTTAGATTGTAGATTGTTGATTGTTGATTGTTGATTGCTGATTTTCTGATTTTCAACTTTTAACTTTTGACTTTCAACTTTTGACTAGATTATCATGCATAAATTATTATACTATAAAATTTCATTGTTTTTTGTAATTGTTTGCTGTTTATCAGCACATTCTCAAGTATTACGAAAAAGAACGACTCTCTTAATGGGCGGACGTTTTGATATTTCTATTGTAGATAAAGATTCGCTTTCTGCGGAAAAAAATATAGATGAAGTTATTGCTGAAATCACTAGAATTGAATATTTAATCTCCGATTGGAAACCTACTACTCAGGTTTCTGAAATCAATCAGAATGCTGGAATAAAACCTGTAAAAGTCGATCGAGAAGTTTTTGAGTTGACTAAAAGAGCCATCAAACTTTCTGAAATTACAAATGGTGGTTTTGACATCAGTTTTGCAGCAATGGACAGAATCTGGAAATTTGACGGTTCGATGACCGAAATGCCTTCGGCGGAAGCCATAAAAAAATCGGTTGAGAAAGTCGGCTACAAAAACATTATCCTAGACAGCACAGAATCGACTATTTTCTTGAAATTGAAAGGAATGAAAATTGGTTTTGGCGCTTTAGGAGAAGGTTATGCAACTGATAAATGCCGCGCCATGATGATTGCAAAAGGGGTTCAAGCCGGAATTATAAATGGCTCGGGAGACATGAGCACTTGGGGCAAACAGTCTAACGGAAAAGATTGGAAAATCGGGATAACAAATCCGTTTAAGCCTGAAAAGATTTTAGCTGCAATTCCGCTTAAAGAAGGTGCTGTCACAACTTCTGGCAGTTATGAAAAATTTGTAGTTTTTAACGGAAAAAGATATTCACATATTATAAATCCAGCAACGGGTTATCCTGCAACTGGTTTGTGCAGTGTAACAGTCTTTGGTCCAAACGCCGAAACCGCTAACGGATTAAGCACTTCTATGATGGTTTTAGGTCAGAAAGAAGGTTTGCTTTTACTTCAAAAATTTCCCGATTACAGCTGTGTTCTGATTACGGATAAAGGAAAAATAGTTAAGTCTAAAAACTTTCCGTATAAGTTATGAATCGTGATTTATGAATTACTTCCAGCTAAAGCTGGAGGCAATTCATAAATAAGTTTTTACTCTTAGCTCCCGATAGCTATTGACATTAGGAGATTATTTTAACTACATTAGCAATAGAATACTTTGCGTAAACAGTGTGCGAAAAATTCCTCTCTTGATTTTTTTTGCAATTAGAATTTTGAAGCAAATTCTTTTGCAAAATCTTCTAATTTGATTTTACCTGTTGCATTTCCATCATTCTTTAAAAAATCGGCTGCAATGGTTTCGTTTCTTAATCCAGTTCCCATTTCGGTATATAAACCTGCCATTTCTTCTGGAACTCCGGCTTGAGTCATTCCGCCAAAATATTGTTCGTCTGTAAATTCAATCCACGGAAGCTCTGGTTTTCCAATAGCAGTTCCAAATGCTTTTACAATTTCTGAAGGCGTTTTTACATCACTTATAATGTAACGGATGTTTTTACCTTCTGTACTTTTTTGTAATTCTTCGGCAGCTGCGTTTGCAATATCTTCTGGATGCACTAACGGAATACGGTTTGACGCTGGGAAATTAGCCCCCATAATCCCTGCTCCTTTTATCATCGGGATATCATTAAAGAAATTAATATAGAAATATCCTGCTCTTAAAAAGGTAATTGAAGTGTCTAATTTTTCGTAAATCTTCTCGATATTATGCAATCCTGCAATTGGTCCGTTTCCTGTTGGCAAATCGGCTCCAATGCTGCTTAGCATCACTACTCTCTTAATCTTGGCTGTTTGGATTGCTTTCGCGAAAGCGGCACCAGCATCTGTAGTATTCTTCACAATATTTACTCCGCCCATATTCGGAGGTGTCATGGCAAATAGAGCATCAGCACTGGCAAAAATTTCAGAAAGAAAATCGGCATCATTAACCGATCCAATTGCGGCTTTTGCGCCTAATTCTTCAATGGCAGATTTTCTATCTGCATTACTGCTGATAACGGTTACATCGTGACCTGATTGTACTAATTGTGCCGTTAATGGCTTTCCTATGTTTCCTAATGAACCTGAGATTATAATTTTCATCTTTAAATGTTTTTTTATTTAACAAGACAAAGGTATTTTTGTACTTACTTTTATACAAGTACTTACCCTAAAGTATGTATTATGACCGCAATTAAAGAATCGTCTACTATTCAGGAAAACAAGCAGTATGCGTTGGAAAAATGTCCCGTGACTTTTGTGATGGAAAAAATTGGAGGCTACTGGAAACCTATTATTTTATATCATTTATCAACTGGAGATAAACGTTATAGCGAATTAAAAAGAGCTATTCCAGCTGTAACAGAAAAAATGCTCATTCAGCATTTAAAACAGCTAGAAGCAGACGGATTGGTTATTCGCGAAGCAAAACCTGTTGTTCCTCCGTTTGTCACTTATAAATTGAGCAGTGCAGGAACCGGCTTGCTGCCCGTAATTGATGCCATGGCTTCATGGGCTTTTAAAATGAAAGACGGCGTCTATAACATTTAATAGACACCGCCTTTTTAAAAAACAAAAACTAATTAACTTAACTTTTTATGTGAAATTGAACAGGCATTAATTTCACTAGTCGACTTAATTTATTGTATGGAATAATGCTTTGTTTAATTCTGTTTAATAAAAATCAAAGCTTCTTCATAATTAGCAATTTGTGTGAGGGCATTATAAATATATTTTGACACCAATGCTCCTCCATCTGAATTAATAAGTTCAATATCATCGTCTGGCGTGTGGTATTGCGGATGTCCGCCTGTATGAAAACCAACAGCTGAAATGGATTCTTTGTAAAAAGAAACATGATCTGAACCGCCTACATCTCCTGCGTGAATAACAGGATTTAGTCCTGAGTTTTCTTGCAGTTTTTTCATTAATTCAACTCCATTCGGAAAAGTTCCTGCTCCGCCCATATAAAGTTCTTTTTTATCATTCAATCTTCCGACCATATCCATATTGAGCATTACTTTTACAGCTTCTTTTGGAACTGGGAGATGATTAATAAAATACTTTGAACCCAATAATCCTTCTTCTTCTCCGCTAAACGAAATAAAAATGATGCTTCTTTTTGGCTTTACTTTTTGTCCTGAAATTTCTTCTAAAATGCACAATAAAGCCGAAACTCCAGACGCATTATCATCTGCACCGTTATGAATGGCAAAAGCTTCTTTCTTTTTACTTCCAGAACCTTGTCCGCCCCAGCCCCAGTGATCGTAATGCGCACCGATTACAATGTATTCGTTTTTCAAATTAGGATCTGAACCTTCAATATAGCCTACAACGTTTTGTGTTACCACACTATCCGATTTCATTTTATTGATTCCTTCTTTGACAAATACTTTGAAAGGCTGATAATAACTATCATTGAATTGCTGTAATCCATATTTCTTAAAATACTTTTTGATATATGCAGCGGCGTCGTTATTTCCTTTAGTTCCCACAAAACGTCCTTCCAATTTATCAGATGAAAGATATTTGTCATGTTTGTAAAAGGTCTTAGCCATTTGTGCATTCACGAAAGTGCAGCAAAAAAATGCAGTTGTAAAAAGAAGTTTTAATTTCATATTTAATTATCTATAAATGAGACGCGGATGAAACGGATTTGCTTTGCAAAAACGCGGATACACACAAATATTATACAAAAACATAATAAAAAAATCCGTAAAAATCAGCGTTTTCACGAAGTGAATCCGTTTTATCAGCGTTCTATTATCTTATAAATCAAAAGAAGTATGTTTAATATATTTTCGATCATAAGTATACAAAACGTGTATTCTCTTGTCTGCGGTCTGGATTATGGCTGGATAGCTGAACTCTCCTTTTTCCTGTTTTTCCAGATCAAATAGTTTCGTCCAGTTTAAACCATCTTTAGAATATTCAACATCTAGAATATTTCGTCCATTAAACCAATCTTTACCTATTGGAAGCGGATTATTTACCAATAGAAACAGATTTTTGTTTACCGTTAAAGCATCAATACCAGAATTAGAATTGATGACGTTTATGGTATTGGTTCTAATCCAGCTTTTACCATTATCTCCCGACCAGCTAGAAACCACTTTATTATGCTTGCTTCGAGACAGCATCTGAATATCGCTTTTACCATGAATCAAAAATGTTGGCTGAATAACATCAAAGTTTTGATTGTTTTCTACTGCTATTTTCTTCCAAGAATCTGTTGCTTCTGTATATTCTTCCACATGCACACGCCATTCGTCTGTGTTGACGCTTTCTGTACTGCTTCCGCACAAAATTACGCCTGCTGTGGTTTCGATTGGTTTATTTCGGATTGGTCCTAAAATTCCGTCTGGAAGATATTTTGGTTCTCCCCAAGTTGTTCCGTTATCTTTTGAAACCATCATAGCGCCAAACCATTCCCTCGGATTTTTTCCAATTTTATAGAACAAATACAAATTCTGGCTTTTGCTTTTAAACAAAACTGGATTCCAGCATGGCAGTGTGTCTCCGTTTTTAATTAAGGGCTGAATCAGTTCTTTAGGCGCAGACCATTTTTTGTCTTTATAGGCCGAAATGTAAATTCCGACATCTTTTGCACCTTCGTATTTTCCGCCAAACCAAGCCGCTAAAATTTCGTTTGGCTTGTATTCCACCAAAGTTGAGGCATGGCTATTGGTTGTAACAGGCGGGTCTGCAATATAACTGCTTTCGATATTTACAGCTTTTATCTGCGCTTTTATTCCATTAGAAAAAAGAAATAAAGCCAATAACGCCACAACAGTATATTTTGTCTTTACAATCATTTTTATTTTGAAATTATTAAACACATAGAAACATAGAATTTTTGTTTTTACGAAAAAGAATAAAGAAAGAAACTAGTTTCTAACACATAGCTATGTGAAAGAAATATTTTTCTCTTTGCTTTTCTTTTTAGACACAGAACCTATGTTTCTATGTGTTAAAATTAAACTTGCTCACTTTCACACAAAGGGAAATTGCTAATTATGAATTAAAGTTGGGGCAAAAATTCACTAGTCTTCATAAAAAACAAAAGGAGAGTTACCTCTCCTTCTGCTCAAGTAACAAATCGATTGATCTTTTACTTTACCAAATTAATTATTTTGTGTCCCACCAAAGTCTTGTTCCACCTGAATCTGGACCTCCTAATTTAGCAACTCCGCCATCTACAGCTTCTTTGTTTGATGAGTACTCATTTGTTGTGTAAATAATTCTTTTCATTAAAGATTTACCAACTCCTGCATCTGGATTATCCGTATTTAAAACTGGATAAATTACTTTAGCATCGCTTCTACGTAAATCTGCCCAAGCTTCCCAAGATTCTGGGAAAATGGCTAAGTATTTCTGAACCGCGATCTGAGTTCTTTGATCAGCAGTAGATGCAGACCATGCAACTGGCAATTTAACTGGAATATCTTGTAAATCTAAAGTTGGATATAAAGTCAAAATGTTTGGCAATGTAGGCAATGTAGAACCATTGATGTAAGCATTAACTGCAGTAGCATCTGTGATTCCCCATTGTGCAAGAGATAATCTAATACCTGTTTCATACAAAGTCTTAGCATCTCCGCCCATGTTCCATCCATTTAAAGCTCCTTCTGCTCTACTTAAGTAGTTTTCAGAAGCCATAAAGATTTCAATATTTTTAGTTTCGCTAAGTGTATTAGCTGCACCATTTCCTAAAACATCATTGTTAAATTTAGAGAACTCCGTAGTTCCAAATTGATCTTCTAGACCTCCAACTGGATTTCCTCTATAAGCACCTGTAGAAACTGGGGCAAACCATTTTGATAAACGCGGATCGTTGTAACCTACTAAGATACTTTCCATAGAAGCTGTCATTACATAACCCCAGCTATTTACGATCATGTTTAAGTTGTTTGGTGTAATGTTACTTGCTTTAAAGAATGCGCTCTGATCGTTTGTCTGCATAACTCCAGCAGCTACTGCGGCTTCAGCTTGAGTTTTTGCAGTTGCAGGTTCTTTATCAGAAATTCTTAAAGCCAAACGTAATCTCATACTGTTTCCAAAGATTCTCCATTTGTCAACACTTCCTGCATAAACTCTATCATTTGGGGCAAGAGAAGCAACTGAAGTTGCAGAAGTAGAAGTTAGTGTCGCATTTGCTTCGTCCAATAATTTAAAGAAATCTGCATAGATAAATTCTACGCTGTCGTAAGGAACTTTTTCTTTTCCGTTTCCTGCTTCAGTGTAAGGAATTGGTCCGTAAGCATCAACCATTTGATTGTACATGAAAACTTTCCAGATTTTTAATACTGCAGTCGCTTCTGCATTTCCTTCAGATGCTTTAAAGGCATTTGCTAAAGCTGGAGCTGCAACGGTGTAAAATCTTGTCCATCCTCTACCTTCGTATCCGTTTACGAAAGCATTTCTTTCTGTTCCATACCCACAGTTCAAGTAGTGGATAAAAGTTGACGATAAAATACCTGTCGCGATACCCCAAGTACCTTGATCATCTACTCCTGGAGACGAATAAGATCCATTGTGGATACCTGCATAAAGTGCAGATGCAAATGCTGGACCTGCCAACGTTGGATCTAATTGACTTTCTGTAAGCGAATTAGGATCTGTATTTATTTCGTCGAAGTCTTTTGTACAACTAGAAAAAGTAGACAGCATCGCTATAGCAAGTCCTAGTGTTTTTATTTTAAAACTATATTTCATGATATCTCTTTTTTAATTAAAATCCGAATTTAACATTAACTCCATAATCTCTCGTTGAAGGAATGTTGAAAGATTCTATCCCTTGTAGGTTTCCTGTACCTGCTCCCGCTTCTGGGTCAAAGTACTTCGCTTTGTTTAAGAAGAAGAACAAGTTTCTACCTACTAATGAGAAATCGATGCTAGTAAATCCTGAATTACCTAATAAACGTTTTGGCATTGAGTAACCAAAAACAAGCTCTCTTAATCTGATGTTTGTAGCATCATAAACAAATGGTTCTGCAATTGGAGTTCTTTGACCGATTGCTGTCCAGTATTGCTCAGCATTGATGCTTGTCGTGTTTGGAGAGTAAGTTCCGTTTCCGTTAGCAACCACCCCATCAACAATAATTCCGCCATTTCTTCCTGCTAATGTAATGTCACTAACCCCTAAACCAGCTTGTCTAGCTTGAGTGTATGAAATCACTTCACCACCGATTCTGAAATCTACTAAGAAGCTTAAAGAGAAATCTTTGTATTTGAAGTTGTTTTTGAAACCTGCAGTCCAATCTGGATTAAAGTTACCAGCGCGAACATCAAAACCATTTGTAGCTAATGGAATACCAGCACTGTTAACAATGATTTGTCCAGCATCATTTCTTTGGAAACCTTTGATGTATAAATCACCATATTCTCCACCTTGAACCACTTTACTTCTCACTAAACGTCCTTCACCAAGAACTAATTCATCTCTTCCTTCAAAGATAGATTTTACTTTTGACTTATAAGAAGCGTAGTTTGCTGTAATATCCCAAGAAAAGTTTTCTGTTTGAACTGGCGTAGCAGTAAGCGTGAACTCAATACCTTTATTCTCGATATCTCCACCGTTTACGATTGCTCTAGAATATCCAGAAGACTCAGGAGTGTTGATATAGAAAATTTGGTTGTTCGTTAACGTTTTAAAGTATGTGAAATCTAAACCTAAACGGTTGTTGAAAAATCTAACATCGGCACCAAACTCAGAAGAAGAAGAAATCTCTGGTTTTAAGTTTGGATTTGCTTTTGTGCTTTGTCCGTATAACATACCACCGTTTCCTCCGATGTATGAATATCTCTGTTGTGTCTGATAAGGATCTGTATCATTACCAACTTGTGCGTAAGAAGCTCTTACTTTAGCAAAACTAATTACTTCTGGCAATGTAACCATATCAGAAACAACTGCTGAAAGTCCAAAAGATGGGTAGAAATAATCTGTTGGCAATGTAGAAGACCAGTCATTTCTAGCTGTTAAATCTAAGAATAAATAGTTTCTGAAACCAATTTGACCAAATCCGTAAACAGAATTAATTCTTTTTTCTGAAGCTGTAGAAGTAGATTGAACTGTCTGAACGTTTGATAATGCAAAGAAATTTCTTTTACTTAAAACACCTCCAGAATTCAAAGCTGAACTGTTTTGCTGCAATGAACTCGCACCAGCATTAAGACCTACAGAGAAATCTCCGAATTTTTCATTGTAAGACAGCAAAGCATCTACGTTTAATTCGCTTACTGTTTCATAAGACTCGCTATAAGAACCTAAATTGCTGTTGAAAGCTGCAGTTGCGTATCTGTTTCTTACGTTTTTGTTTGTCATTTGGTCTAAACCAGCTCTACCTTGCAAGCTTAACGTTTTTGTAAACTCATATTTAAGAGAAGCTAAACCAATAAATCTATTTCTTTTATCTGTACGAGCATCATCTCTTAAAGCAGACCAGAATGGGTTTCCACCTGGCGCTCCAGTTTCATCAAGGAAATAGTTTACTTGTCTTTGTCCTGCAGCATCAAAATATTCGAAATCTTTGTAATCGTTGTAAGCGATACTACGAGGCAATAAATAAGCAGATGTTCCGATAGACTCTTCACCTGTTCTCAATAAGTTATCGATATCTTGAACAATGTAGTTTGTTTTTACATCCAATGATAATTTATCAGAAATTTTGCTTGTCAATCTTAAGTTAAGATTATGTCTGTCCATTTGGTTTCCTCCAACAATACCTTCAGCACGAGTGTTAGTATAAGAGAAATAACCTTGCGCTTTTTCGTTACCAGCAGTAACTGTCAAAGTGTTTGCCAAGTTATAACCTGTTTTGTAGAAATCAATAACGTTGTTTGGCTGTGGGGAATAGCTTTGTGTAGCTGGTCCAGCATAGTTTGGATTACGAACCAACTGCCAAGCAGATACCTGGCGTCCGTCTAAAGGTGCTCCCCAGCTTGAGCTTGAGTTAGAAACATAATTTCCGTTTGTTCCTTGACCGTACTCGTTTTGTAAATTCATCAAATTATAAGCTGAAGAAGCCATAAAGTTAGACGATAACGAAACTGAAGTTTTTCCAGATTTACCAGATTTAGTTGTAATAACAATTACACCATTTGATGCTCTAGAACCGTAAAGAGCCGCTGCAGATGGTCCTTTAAGAACAGTCATCGAAGCAATATCTTCTGGGTTAATGTTAGAGATACCATCTGGCTGTGTAGTTCCTCCTGTATCAATATCAGGGTTAGTTGTTGTTGTTCCGTTACTAATTGGCACACCATCTACTACATAAAGAGGCTGGTTGTTTCCGTTAAGAGATCTGTTACCTCTTAAAGTAATTCTAGAAGAAGAACCAACACCATTTGAAGTAGTAGAGAAGTTAAGACCTGCAACTTTACCAGAAAGTGAGTTGGCAACGTTTAATGATCTTGCTTCTGATAACTCATCTACAGAAACGTTTTGTGCAGAATACGTAATCGCTTTTTTCTCTCTCTTAATACCAAGAGCCGTAACCACTACCTCTCCTAGCTGCTGCGTATCTGGGCCAAGAGTTACATTAATTGTAGATTGAGATCCCACAGCAACTTCCTTTGTAGCAGATCCTACATAGGTAAAAACTAAAACTGCTGATTGATTAGGAACGCTAATGCTGTATTTACCATCAAAATCTGATGAAGCACTTGTTTTAGTTCCTTTAACAATAATATTTGCTCCAGGAATCGGAATCCCGCTTTGAGCATCTGTTATCGTTCCTTTTACTGTTGTCTGCGCTTGTAGGCTTTGAAACCCGAAAAGGCATATGACCAACAGTAATTTTAGTACGTTTTTAATCATATTAGTTGTTTTTTTAGAGTTAATAACATGTTAAACTTAAGAATACATTCTGTTAACAAAATATAATTTCGACAAATGACAATTTTGAAAAGGTGTTGGTAAATCTTTAGTGTTTTATTGAAAGAAAACGTTTTCATTTGTAATCCTACTCTGCCTTATAAAAAAAGGCGAAAACACTATTATCGAATAGATTTTAGCCTTTTATAATTGTATTCATTTTTTTAAAGCAAAAACGCCGAAAAATCTTCGGCGTTTTTGGGTTTTTAGTTCAAAACCTTGAATTTAGTTTTAAGCAAATCGGTCGAATTTCCGCCGACCATCACTTCGAAATCTCCGGGCTCTACAACGCGCTTCATTTCTCTGTTCCAAAGAGATAGCTCGTCTGGTGTAAGTGTAAATTCAACATTTTTTGTTTCGCCTTTTTTGATGTTCAATCTTTTGAACCCTTTTAGTGTTTTTTCTGGTGTAGTTGTACTGCTGTAAACATCATTAATATACAATTGAACTACTTCGTCTCCGTCTCTGTCTCCAACATTTTTAACATCAACAGATACTTTTACTTCTCCGTTTGGTTTAATTTCAGTAGTATTCAGTTTTAAATTAGAATATTCAAACTTCGTATAACTCAATCCGTAACCGAATGTATATAAAGGATGTTCGCTTTCTGCTACATATTTATGAATCGCAGACGGCTTTTGGTTATAATATATAGGTAACTGCCCAACTGATTTTGGAACTGTGATTGGCAATCTTCCTCCTGGGTTATAATCTCCAAATAAAACATCAGCCACTGCTCTTCCTCCTAATTCACCTGGGAACCAACCTTCTAGAACTGCAGGAATGTTTTCAGCAATCCAGTTTGTAGAAAGCGGACGACCGTTTAATAATACACAAACTACAGGAGTTCCTGTTTTTTGAATTTCTTCAATTAATTGCTGTTGAATTCCGAATAAGTCTAAAGAAGCTACATCTCTATTTTCTTCTACCAATTCGTTAGATTCTCCTAAAACTACAATCGCAACATCTGCTTTTTTAGCAGCATCGATTGCTGGCTGTAAGTTTACTTTTTCTAAATTCCAACGGAAATGAGCTCTGGCTCCCCAGCCTCCTTCCCACATTTCAATGCGGACTTTATACTTTTTACCTTTTTCGATATTTTTAGGAACCGTAACCATACTTGTTGCCCCTTTTGTCCAGTTGTCGATAACCAATTGATCATCAATATACATTCTGATTCCGTCGTCAGAACTTAAACCTAACCAACCGTCAAGAGCTTGATCTGATTTTAAAAATCCTGTCCATCTAATAGAAAAATCATCCACATTCACACCATCTCCAGGCGCCCAAGGCCAGTCAAACTCTAATTGGCTGTCAATACGAGTCAAAGCTGGAGTTCCTTCTAAGTTTCTGTTATTGAAATATTCACCTTTTAATCCGTTTTGAGATTCGTCTGGAGTAAATAAATATTTAGATGGAATAATTTGTCCTTTTACGATCAATGGAACGCCTTCTTCATAAACAACATTAGCTGTTTTACCAACCAATTCTTTAACTCCTTCATAAACCGTCATTCCGACACTGTTTTTAGGAGCATAACCTCCCAATCTTGAAGCATTTGCATTTGGTCCGATAACCGCAATGTTTTTTAAGTTTTTACTTAAAGGCAAAGTATTGTTATCGTTTTTCAATAAAACCATTGATTTCTGCGCCGCTTCTAAAGCAACAGCTTGATTTTCTGGAGTATGAAAACGCTCTTTAATCAAGTTTTTATCTGTGTACGGATTTTCAAATAATCCTAATAAGAATTTCAAACGTAAAACTGCTCCCGCCGCACGGTCGATGTTTTCCATTGTCAATTTCTTTTCATTTACCAATTCAATAACAGTATTTTGCCAGAATTCGTTTGAAAAATCATAAAACTGCATATCTACACCCGCTGAAACCGCTTCTCTAATAGCATCTTTTGGAGAATCAGCCACTTTGTGAGTCGTTTGAATGTATTTAATAGCTCCTAAATCTGAAACTACCAATCCTTTAAAACCCCATTCGTTTCTTAAAACATCTGTCAATAACCAATGATTGGCTGCACAAGGAATTCCGTCTAACTCAGAATATGCGCACATTGTTCCTAAAGCACCACCTTTTGTAAATGCTTTTTCGAAAGATGGCAAATGATCTTCTCTTGCTGAACGTTCTCCAACTAAAATCGGAGAAGAATTTCCTCCCGCTTGCGGAATACCGTGAACGGCAAAGTGTTTTGGTTCGGCAATAATAGAACGATCCGATTTTAAATCGTCTCCCTGCATTCCTTTGATGAAAGCCAAACCAATTTCGCTATTCAAGAATGCATCCTCACCAAAAGTTTCTGCAACACGTCCCCATCTTGGTTCGCGTCCCAAATCTAAGTTTGGTCCAAAACCAAAATGAACTCCATGAGATCTAGCTTCCATACCAATAACTTTACCCACTTTGTCCATTGTTGCAATATCCCAAGTTGCACCAAGACCAATATTCATTGGGAAAGCGGTACTTCCTTCATCTAAATATCCGTGAAGCATCTCGCACATAATTAGCGCCGGAATTCCCCAACGGTTTCCTTTGATTACATTGGTTTGCAAATCATTAATCATTTTCGCTGAACGCGGATAAAGATCATGAATCGCTCCGATTCCTAATTTCCCGATTTTTTCTGCCGATTTAGATTTAGCAAAATCTTCTTTATCTTTAAAAAAATCTCCTCTGTACATATCCATCTGACGCACTTTTTCTTCAAGCGTCATACGGCTTAATAAGTCTTTTACTCTGTCTTCAACAGGCGCTTTGGCATCTTGATACAAATACTTTTTCTGGGCTTGGGTCTGGTTTAAAAAACCAACAGCCATTACAAAAATAATGGCCGTTTTCTTCATTCTTAATTGTAACATAGTTGTGTTGTGTTTAGTTTTGAATCACTTTAAGTTTTGTTCCGTTCACAAAAGCATCGTGCGAAATAAAAAAGGTATTAAGTGATTTTCCGTTTAGTTCAATCGAATTGATTTTTCCACCGTTATTTTCTTGTCTTTCAATTACGATGTTTTCTTTTTTATAATATCTAGGATCTAATTTGATTGTTACTCTATGAAACATCGGCGTCGTAATCGTATAAATCGGATCTCCAGGAGATATTGGATAAATTCCCATCATCGAATACACCAACCAAGCCGACATTGTTCCGGTATCATCATTCCCCGGCAATCCTTTTGGCTCATTTTTGAAATATTCGCGAACCAATTTCTTTACCATGTCCTGAGCTTTATATTCTTCGCCTTTCACATAATTAAACAAATACGGATTGGCAATGTCTGGCTCATTTGCCATATCAAATTGTTTAGTGTCGAAGATTTTCTGCAATTGAGCCGAAAATGGTATATCACCGCCCATTAATTTCTTTAATCCTACAATGTCATGAGGAACCATAAAAGCGTATTGCCAAGCATTTCCTTCAATAAAACCAACATTTTCTTCAAAATTGGCTCCTGAATTTGGGTCAAAAGGTTCGTACCATTTTCCGTCTGGCGTTCTTGGACGAAGCAGATTTAAATTTTTATCGAATAATTTTCTGTAGGATAATGAACGTTCTTTAAAACGTTTTACATTGTCTTTGTCCCCAAATTCGTTGGCCATAAGCGAAATAGAATAATCTGAAATATTGTATTCCTGAGTCGTCGAAACTGGGCCTTTATTGTCGGTTGTCAAATATCCTTTTTTAATATAATCTCTCAATCCCGGACGAAGCGGATTATTTTCAATATTATCTGCGCCTTTCAACATCGCATAATAGGCTTTATTAATATCATAATCACGAATTCCTCTCATATAACTATCTGTAATTACAATACTTGCAGGATCTCCAACCATGGTAAAAGTTTCAGTCGAATTCAGTTCCCATTTGGGTAACCAGCCGTTTTCATCAAACATAGTCAACATGCTTTTTATCATATCCGATTGCTGTTTTGGATAAACCAAAGACATCAACGGATGCACATTTCGGTACGTATCCCATAAAGAAAATACGGTATAACGGGTGTCATCGGTTTTAGCAATTTTAGTTCTTTTGATTACGGGATATTGTCCGTTAATATCATTTAAAGTATTGGGATGAATTAAAGTGTGATACAAAGCTGTGTAGAAAATCGTATTATCCTCTTTTGTACCGCCTTCAACCAAAATTTTAGACAATTCTTCGTTCCATTCGTTATAGGTCTCTTTGTAAATTGCGTCAAAAGATCTGTTACCCACTTCTTTTGCTAAGTTTTCACGGGCATTTTCGATACTTACATACGAAATTCCAATCTTCACTTCAACCGTTTCTTGTTTCTCGAATTTATACGTAAAATAACTTCCAATACTGTCACCTACTACAGTTTTAATGGTATTTTCCATTATTCTTGCTTTTCCGTTGTAACCCATCCATTGCGCTTCAACACCGTTGTATTTTGCAGGTTTTTTCCAAACTCCAAATTTATGGGCAGGTTTAGAAAATTGAGCCACAAAATAAACTGGGTAAGCATCTTCTGGACTATTGTAACAGAACGAACCAACTGAACGCATTCCTTCAATTTCTGTAGAAGAAACCACTTTTATCATGGCGCCTTCTTCATTTGTTAATCCCAATCCAAGATTTAATAAAATATTAGATTGCCCTTTCGGGAAAGTGAATCTGCTCACTCCTACTCGTTTTGAAGTGGTAAATTCGCCTTTTACTTTGTACTTGTCTATGTTTACGCTGTAATACGCCGCTTTAGCAACTTCATTAGAATAAGTCGAGCCGTATTTTAGATGATTGATTTCTACATTTCCAGTTGTCGGCATCAATAAAATAACACCCAAATCTGGACAGCCAACTCCACTTAAATTAACTTGAGAAAATCCAGTCAAAAAAGTATTCTCATTCACATACGGATTAGAAAGCCATTGACTGTCTTTTTCCATTGGAGTATTTTTTACTCCAGCCACATTAAACGGACTAATACTTGCCATACCACGTGGTGCTATTGGTCCCGGATAAGCAGCGCCATAATTGGAAGTACCTATAAACGGATTCACGAAATCGGCAGGTTCCTGCGCAAAAATCGTAATGCTAAAAAACAGCATGCAAAAAATACATGCTGTTTGAAATTTGTTTGTATTTAAAACCATAGGTTTCATTTTTATCTGTTGATCGCTTCAATTTTTAAAGTCCAAGCTTCTTTCGCTGGAAGATTATTTCTTAAGCTTTCTGGAATTACTACTTTAAATCCGTTTCCTTCTTTGGTCCATTTTAAAGAAGTTTTAGAACCCAACATTGTAATTTTTGTTCCTTTTTTAGGACTGATAGCTTTTACTGTAACTTCAGCAGGAATTTTATCTTCTCCTTCTTTAGCTAAATAAAATGCAAATACATTTCCTGCTTTATTTTGTGTAAAACAAATGTTTTCTTCTTTGTAAGGTTCGATTGGTTTTGTGTTGTAAATCGCTGTGCTGTTTACTTTCATCCAATCACCATAAGCTTGCAATAAATCGTAAGCGCCTTTATCCCATTCTCCTTCTGGACTTGGCGCAACGTTTAATAATAAGTTTCCGCCTTTCGCAACAATATCAATCAATAAGTGAATTCCTTGACGTCCAGTCATGTATTGAGCACCTGGAGAATAAGACCATCCTCCGCCTGCAGGGATACAAGACTCCCAAGGATAAGGCAATGTTTTAGCAGGAACACGTCCTTCTGGAGTTAAGTAGTTTTGGTTTTTACCGTGAACCGCTCTATCCACAACAATCAAACCTGGTTGTTTTTGACGCGCTTTTACAACCAATTCATCCATTTTAGGATCTTGATCAACTACTCTGTGTTTGATGAAACCGTTTTTAGATTCGTTTTCAGTAAATTTCTCGTCATAGTTTTCTTTGATGTTCACTTGGTCTCTTTTTCTAACCCATCCTCCATCTAACCATAAGATATCTACTTTACCGTAATTAGAAAGAATCTCTAAGATTTGGTTGTGCGTGAAATCAACATATTTCTGCCATTTTTCTGGGTATAATGACGGATCGTAATTTACGTTTCTGTCGAAAGGAGGAAAATAAGGATCCCAGTAGTTTTCGTTATGCCAGTCTGGTTTAGAAAAATAAGCTCCAGTTGAAATGCCTTCGCCTCTAAAAGAGTTGAAAATTTCTTTTAAAACGTCTGCTTTAGGGTTGGTATGAAAAGGAACATCTTTGCTCGTAATCTTATAATCAGAATATTTCGTATCATACATATTGAATCCGTCATGGTGTTTGGTGGTAAAAACCATGTATTTCATTCCAGCATATTTAGCCGCTTTAGCCCATTTTGCAGGATCAAATTTTACAGGATTAAAAGTCTTTCTTAAACCTTCATAATCTTTAATATAATCATTATAGTTAGATGGATTACTTCCTTTTTTACGTTCACACCATCCGTAATCTTCAGGGCAGATAGACCAAGATTCTACAATACCCCATTGGCTGTAAGTTCCCCAGTGCATTAGCAAACCAAATTTTTTGCCTTGCCATTCGTCTAAGTTCTTTAAAACTAACGGATCTGTTTCTGGTACGTATCTTTCATCTTCATAAATCGCCTGTGCGAATATCTGAGCTGAAAATAAAAGGGCGATTATGAATATTCCTTTTTTCATCTTTAATCTAATTTATAATTTATTATTCTTTGTTTTTCTGGTTTAATAGGTAATCTTAACTCGTTGGGTAAAATTATTTTCAACACATAGAAACATAGTTTAACCAAACCTAAAAAAGGCGTTTCACTAGTTTAAATGCACATAGTTTAGCTATGTGTGGAAACTTGTTTCTTCCATTCTCTCTTTTTGAGTATAAAATCTATGTCTCTATGTGTTTTAATTTAACCCCAACGGGTTAATCTTAATTTAATTTTTCAAGTATCGGTTGATCTGTAAAAGTTAATTCTGTTTGAGCATTTTCATTAAGCTGCTCCAATACAACAAATTTATTCTCACCCGCTTTCAACCAACAGCCTGGCACGTAAAGTGTTTGTTGCGGCCCAACTTTCCAGTAGCGCCCAAGATTGTGTCCGTTAACAAATACAATTCCTTTTCCCCAATTGGCCATATCAAGAAAAGTATCGGCTGGTTTATCAATGTTTACTGTAGCTTCATATAAAACTGGGCGTCCAGATTTTACCGTTTCATTTTTAACAGCTGGAACTTCATTCATAGGCATTTTATACATTTCCCATCCACCACTAATTTCATATTCATTAATGAATACTGGAGAAATAATACCTTTAGTATTATGCACTATTTCGGCTCCGTAATTAATACGTCCCATATTTTCAACCAGAATTTCTAAAACACCGTTAAAAGGAATAGAAATCGTCAACTCGTAATTTTTGAAAACTCTATTCAATTCACCCACCTTAACTCCATTTACATAAACGGTAGCAAAGTCTCTCAATCCCTCAATTTTCAATTTGCCAGAAGAAATTGGCTGCGTAAATCTTTTTCGATACAAAACATATCCATTTCCTTGACCTAATTTTTCAAATGTTAATGGCTGGTCATTTACAACTGGTTTTTCTTTTTTAATCCAACTCAAAACATCCATACTTGATTTAACAGGCTGATTAGGATATTTTACAACTGGTATTTTCTCTGGAATCGGCGCTAATTTTGTTTTAGAATATTTTTGCATTACTTCACGAATAGCCATAAATTTTGGTGTTGCCCAACCTGCTTCGCTAATAGGTGCATCATAATCATAGCTTGTAATATCCGGCTGAATATCGCTTTCTTCATTATAATTTGCTCCAGAAGTAAATCCAAAATTAGTACCGCCGTGTACCATATAATAGTTAAAAGAAACACCTGCATCAAGGTACTTTTTAGTTTGAGTCGCAACCTCTTCAGATCCAATTTTAATAAATGGTTCTGCCCAATGATCCAACCAGCCAGAATAAAACTCTGCAACCATGTAAGGCCCTTGCCCTTTATGATATTTATCGACTTGTTTCTTTAAATTCTCTATATTTGATTCTCCATTGGCAGTTGGCAACACGCCTTCAACAGCGCCACCTTCAAACAACCAACTACCGTCAGAAGTGAAAAAAGGCTCTGGAAACCCAGTTTCTTTAAGCATGTTGTAAATGGCAGTTTTGTATGCTTTATGATCTTCGGCACTAATATCGGTTCTTTGAGAAACATAAGAACCAAATTCATTTTCCGCCTGAACCATAATAATTGGCCCTCCCTGGTTAGCAAAATTTCCTTTTACCACCGCATATAAATGTTCCAGATACGATTTACAAGCGTCTAAAAATGCTTTGTTATTGGTACGAATTACCAAATCTGGATTATTTTGCAGCCACCAAGGATATCCTCCAAATTCCCATTCACCACATGCATAAGGGCCTGGTCTAAGAATTACGTATAATCCTTCACTTTTAGCAATACGTAAAAATTCTGCCAAATCTCTATTTCCAGTTTTAAAATCCCATACACCTGGCTCAATTTCGTGATAATTCCAAAACACATAAGTTGCCACGGTATTCAATCCCATTGCTTTAAGCATTTGCAATCGATGTCTCCAATACTCTTTAGGAATACGCTCATAGTGCATTTCTCCTGAATGTATTTTTACAATTTTCCCATCTTTTTGAAATTCTCCATTAGATATAGAAAATCCTTTTGTTTGCGCCTTAGTAAAAAAAGGCATCAAGCAAATCAATACTACTCCAAGCTTAAATAATATCTTATTCATTTTTTAAAATATTTAATTCACCAAAATCTCATCCACAAACAACCAAGAACTTTCTCCTTTCGGACTTTTCTTTAAGTTACCACCGATTACTTTCACAAAACGTGCATTTTGTTTTTGGAAATTGATTTTGAAATCCTTCAATTCAGGAACCGGATTTGCTGCATACGGGCGTGTAATTTTTCCAACTTGCGTATATTTAATTCCATCAGTAGAAATCAATACTTTCACTTGAATTGGGAAATTAACTCCTGCGCCTTGGCTTTCTAAAGCTCCTACAGATACTTGTTCAATACTTTCTACTTTTTCAAGATCAATTACCAATTCCATATCATTAACCAACCAAGCCTGCCATTGTCCGTCATGGAAATTTTTGCTTCCGCGAATGGCATTTACCATTGTATTAGCATCTCCTTTATAACTCTGGTTGAAAGGCGTTAAGTATTTCACTTTTTTTGCAAATCCTTTGTGGAAAACAATAGTGTCAGTGTAAGTTTTTCCTACTGGCTTGTCATCTTGAAATAAAGAAGCTTTTAAAATGGTAGTTTCTTTAATTTCAATTGGAGCAACATATTTTACTGCGTGATGATCTATATTTTTATCTCCTAAAACGTAGCGGATATCTGGATTAGGAAACTCATTTTTCAACTCTACTTTGATTTGTTTATTCCCTAAATCAGCTGTAGAAGAAGCGGTTACTAAATATGCGCTTTTCGCATAATTTAATCCTTGATAATCGTAACGTTTGAACATTGAGAATAATCTTGATGTAAAATCATTCCAATTGCGCTTTTCTTTCGGACTCCATAATGTTTCTGATAAAGCCGCTAATCTCGGGAAAATCATATATTCAGAATCTTTTGGTCCCGTAATATATTCTGCCCATAAATTAGCTTGTCCGCCTAGAACATGTCCAGCTTCCTGTGGCGTCATTGTATTAACTACAGGATCAAATTTGTAAACTTCGCTTAACGGATTATAAGCATCAAAAGCTAAAGGTTCTTCGTTTTGTGGCCCTTGATAAAAGTTGAAATAACAAGGTGTTTCTGGTGTCATAATCACATCGTGGCCTTGATCTGCCGCTTCGATACCGCCTTTCATTCCTCTCCAGCTCATTACTGTTGCATCTGGAGCCAAACCGCCTTCTAAAATTTCATCCCAGCCGATAACTCTTTTACCTTTTGAATTGATGTATTTTTCCATACGTTTTACAAAATAGCTTTGTAATTCGTCAACACTTTTTAAATGCTCATCTTTAATTCTTTTTTGGCAGTTTGGACATTTTGCCCAATTCGTTTTAGTCGCTTCATCACCCCCAATATGAATGTATTTTGAAGGAAAAATGGTAATTACTTCGTCAATTACATTTTGTAAAAATTCAAAAGTCGATTCTTTTCCTGCACAATAAATATCAGTCAAAGGCCAAACTCCACCCGACGGAACACCAATTCTCTGATTGAAACAAGCCAATTCTGGATAAGCCGCAATAGCACTGCTAACGTGAGCTGGCATTTCAATTTCAGGAATAATTTCGATTCCTTTGGTTGAAGCATATTTTACAATTTCTCTTAATTCATCTTGCGTAAAAAATCCGCCATAAGTTCCTTTTTCGTCAGGATTAGTCGTTAATCTGGCATTCCAGCTTGTATTTTCCTGATCTACTCTCCAAGCACCAACTTCTGTTAGCTTTGGATATTTTTTAATTTCGATTCTCCAGCCTTGATCATCAACTAAATGCAAATGTAAAACATTCATTTTGTGCATTGCTAAACGATCGATTGTAGCCAGAATATAATTTTTATCGAAAAAATGACGAGATAAATCCAGCATTAAACCTCTCCATTTGAAACGTGGTTCATCATTAATTGTTAAGCTTGGAATCTGCCATTTTGCAGAAGTGATCGCATATTTACTTTCGATTGCTTCAGGAAGTAACTGTCTGATGCTTTCTAAAGCGTATAAAAATCCATTATTCCCTTTAGCAGAAATAACAATATTAGTCGGATTTACATCTAAAACGTAAGCTTCATTTTTTAAGTTTGCATCTGTTTTCAATAAAACATAATTACTTGCAGGAGCTTTTGTAGTAACTTCTGGTTTCCATCCCGCAGCAACTTCAAATTTAGAAGCCAAAACATTTGCAGCATCTTTTTGGAAATCACCGTTTACTACAAACTTTGTATCTTTTGTAAATTCAAAAACACCTGTTTTAATAAGAGTCTGACTCGGTTTTGGAATGATATGAATATCACTTTCCGTGTAAACTTTCTGTGCGTACGTAGAAGTTACAAGGACAAGAAAACCGATAATCAAATAAGATTTTATAATTCTCATATTCTAAATTATTTTAAAGAAGGTGTAATTTTAAATTGATATTGATATATTTTGTCTTTCAACATTTTTTTTGTTTTTGTTTGTCATTTCGACGTAAGGAGAAACCATACTAGGGCTTCCTCATACTAATTCACTAATCTTTGTGGAGCTACTTTCGAAGATTTCTCCTTAAGTCGAAATGTCAATACTGTCGAAAAACTTTGTCAAAGATTTAACCTTTAACAAAGTTCTAAACGTGATAATTATTTATCCCAAGACATTTTAAATTTCGCGTCTTCCATTCTGTGGCCTTTCACATCATCAGAAACGGCGTAATTAAATCCTGATCTTAGGCTGTAACCTGCGTATTCACCATTTTTATTCAAAGCAATAAAACCAACTTGCAGGTATTCCATGTCTTTGTGGTTTTTATGTTTGTTGTAAATACGTTCTGTAATTTCTTTACAAGCATCGTAAGGAGATTTACCCTGACGCATTAATTCGACAACCATTGCGCTTCCTGCAGTTCTAATAACAGCTTCCCCCAAACCAGTTGCCGCCGCCGCACCCACTTCGTTATCCAAGAAAAGACCCGCGCCGATTATTGGGGAGTCACCGACGCGTCCGTGCATTTTCCAAGCTGCACCGCTCGTGGTACATCCGCCCGAAAGATTGCCCTCTTGGTCTAACATTAGCATGCTTATGGTATCGTGATTTTCTATATTAATAACTGGTTTGTATTTTGAATCTTCCAGCCATTTTTTCCAGTCTTTTTCAGATTCTGGAGTCAATAAATTTTCTTCTTTAAAACCTTCAGACAAAGCAAACTGCAATGCTCCTTGTCCAGCCAACATAACGTGAGGCGTATTTTGCAACACTCTTTTTGCTACAGAAATTGGGTGCATAATTCCCTGCAAAAAACAAACAGATCCACAATTACTGTTGTGATCCATAATACAGGCATCAAGAGTTACTTTCCCTTCGCGATCTGGATATCCTCCATAACCAACACTGCGAACATTTGGATCTGCTTCAGGTATTTTCATTCCAGCTTCAATTGCGTCTAATGCTGATTTTCCTTCTTTTAAGTTTTTCCAAGATTCTTTATTAGCAGGCAAACCGTGATTCCATGTCGAGATGATAATCGGTTTGGTCTGTTTTTTTTCTTTTGATTCTACTTCTGGTTCACTTTCATGATTTGCAGCAAATCCGCTTACGCCCAAAACAGAACTTATGGCTAATGTGCCTAAAGTCGTTTTCTTAATAAAATCTCTTCTATTTGACATGTCTTTTTGGTTTTAATTCAACTTTCAAAAACAAAATGTTGTTGATGTTGCTAATTTAATCAGTAATAATTTTTAATCCCAGTAAAATCGACTATAACGCCGCTTTTACCTCTTTTATCGTCTTTAAATTACTATCTGATAAAGCATTTCCGTCAAAAAATGAAACTCCAGTTGCGCCATTTTTCTTAGCTAGCAAAATCGCTTCTTTTAATTCTGCATCCGATTTTAATCCCGGAATATAAATTCCCGTATTAATTTTTGTTGGTTTTCCTTCTAAATCGGCTACACCTTGTTTGGTCGCGTAACCAACCCAGTCAATTTCTTCATCATAAAAACTATGATAAATCATTGGATATACTTCGTCAATATTCCATTTATCCCAGCGCTGGCGCACCATATGATCTGCCATTTCAGGATAAGGAAATACTGCTGCAGTCAATTTTTTATTGTGTTTGTGAGCAATTTTATAAGCATCGTCAACCACCGCTTTTACTGCATTTAATCTGAAATTTTTCCATTCCATATCAATTGAAGTATTGTGGCTGTTTTTTGGATTTTTGTGATGTTCTTTTTCGAATTTGCTTACGCAAGCATCGCAATAGCAGAAATCAAATTGTGGCAATTCTACATCTTGAACCAAGTTGTATTTTGGCAATAAACTGATTGGCAGGAAAATATCTGGGAAACGAATGTAATCTAAATGTACGCTTTCGATTCCTTCTACTTTTGCTAAACCTTCAACTAAACCTAAAACGTGATTTCTAGATTCTTCTTTAGTTGGACAAAGCCATTGGTAATAATCTACATAAGGGCGATTATCGAAACAAGATTTTCCTTCTTTGCTTACTTGATACCAATCTGAATGCTGTAAGGCAACTGAATCATTTGGACGATTCATTGCCATAATCCAAGCGTGAACTTTTAGTCCTTCTTTTGTTGCAAGCGGAACTAATCTTGCTAATAGTTTCGGATCTGTTTGCGTGTTGATTAAAACTTCGTCGATTCCGCCGTCTTTGTATTTTTTGAATTCTTTCGAATAATCTGTATCCGATTTTTTGGCATCAGCAGTCGTCCAAACTCCAAAAGTGAATTTTCCGTTTTCCTGATCTTTATTTTCTTTTTGTCCGCACGAGAATAAACTCAGCGAAAGCGCAAAAACTAAAACTTTTGACAGCTTTTGTAAGTTATTCGTTCGTAATAATTTTACCATCTTCTTTAATTATTAAGGTTTTGTTTGAAAAAGGACTTTTTACCAAGATATTAAATCCTGATGAATGATTTTCTAAAACTGGTTTTAAAGTCTTTCCGTCAACAATTATATTTTTCGAGCTGATACTTTGTAATGATTTTGCCCAAGATTTATTTTTATCGAAATATCTCTTTTGAGCACGATATAAAGTATACAGTTCCCACTTTACTTTTTCTTCTTGTGGAATTGTAAATTTATCGTCGCTTTCTTTTGAAGAGAAGTATACATAAGCCCATTTTTCGGGCTCATGCATATTTATCACTCCCATAGGCGACCAAACCCAATTGTATTCTGGGAGAAACTTTCCTTCTGAATCTTTTTTGCGTTCATATTTTCCATCAACAACTGAATGCTGCCAATTCACTCTAGAAAAATTGACTTTCCAGAATTTATCTTTCGGAACAATATTATCGAAATAGGATGTTTTATAAACCGACCACGGAATGGCAATTTCTAATGTCCAGCCTTTATCTATGTCTGAAGCATTATTTAAAGTTCCATCAACTTTTACCGCCGATTTCAACCCGTCGATATTCCAATCGTTTAGAACAGTATTTTTTTCGCGATACGGTTTATTGATAAATAAATCCCAAGCGGTGTTCAGAGCATTAATTTCCAATTCATAATAATTGTGCGTATCATTATCTGGATCGATAAAAACTTCAAAATCATTATTGTAGAAAATAATAGTATCACGCTGTCTTAGATTTGCCCAAACGTGAGGCTCTTCTATTTTCGCCAGAATATAGTAGTAATTATCGTCCCAGAGCATTTTAACCTGAGTTTTATATTTTGGAGTCTCAACACCTTCTATGTCGACAAAAGGTGTTGTCCAAGATGCTTTTTCCCAAGCTTTGTCTGCTTCATCGCCGTCAATAACAATTTCTTTTGAAGTTTTATACGCAATATAATTTTTTGGGCTAACCTGCTTCTCAGATTGCGCATAACCCATCAAACCAACAAGAAAAACGGCTAGGGACAATAATTTACTTCTACTATGCATCTTTATATTATAAACTATTTTCTTTTGTAAACTGAATTACTTCACTTAATTTTCCGAAAGCGATTGCTACGTGAGTATCTGCCGCACCGTAGTAAACTGCCAATTTATCTTCTTCAATATCGTGTAAAGCCGCACATGGGAAAACTACGTTTGGTACATCTCCGACCATTTCATAAGTTTCTGCAGGCCCTAATAAATAAGGCTGTGTTCTGTATTTTACTTGGTCTGGAGAATCAGTATCTAAAAGCGCTGAACCCATTGCATAACGGAAACCGTTGCAAGTATTAATAACTCCGTGGTAAATCATTAACCATCCTTCGTCAGTTAAAATCGGAATTGGTCCTGCTCCCACTTTTGTACACTGCCAAGCACTTTGCTCAAACGGACTTGGTTTCATCACCAATCTGTGTTCTCCCCAATACTTCATATCCGGGCTGTAGCTAATCCAGATATCTCCAAATGGTGTGTGTCCGTTATCACTTGGACGGCTTAACATCGCATATTTACCGTTAATTTTTTGTGGAAATAAAACTCCATTTCTGTTGAATGGTAAAAAGGCATTTTCGCATTGGAAAAATTCTTTAAAGTCGAAAGTATAACCAATACCAATTGTTGGTCCGTTGTAACCATTACACCAAGTAATCCAGTAACGATCTTCAATCCAAACTACACGCGGATCGTATTTATAAGCAGATTCTATCATTTCTGTATTACCAGACTGCATTACGATTGGTTCGTGATTGATGTCCCAATTTATTCCATCTTTACTGAAACCAGCAAAAATATTCATCTGAACCGCTTTATTATCACATCTGAAAACCCCAGCATATCCGTCTCCAAAAGGTACAACTGCACTATTAAATATACTGTTTGATGAAGGAATCGAATATCTGTCGATAATTGGATTCTCAGAATATCTCCACATTACATCTTTACTGTTTTCGGGTCTGTCTTGCCAAGGAATAGTACTCATTTTTGTTTTTTTTTATTTATTAGTTTTTTGTTTTTTATTCGTCTTTTTTGTCATCCTGACGAAGGAAGGATCACACTAGAAGCTCCGTAATATATGTCGCCAATCTTTGTAGAGTTACTCGTGGAGATTTCTCCTTCGTCGAAATGACAAACTTTGGAGAAATTCTCTACTCTAAAATCTTGCTTCTTTAATCTTGCTTCTTTAATCTTGCTTCTTTATTCTTGCCTCTACAAAGTCTCTACTCTTCAATCTTCCTAACTCTATCCAGCCAAGTAAATTTCAATACCGTAGTTGTAACCAAGAAAACCGCTAAAGCCACACCAGCTTTTGGATAATCTCTAATGATGAAATAAATCGGAAGCAGAATCATGCTTGACTGCCAGATAATTCCAATTACACAATTCATCATATCTAAATAGAAATCATTATTTTTTTGGAAAGACTGATCTTCCGCTTTTAATTGTTTGTAAACTGGATTCCAGAATCCCCACGGTCTAACGTTGCTGTAGAACGATTTTAGAACTTCCATATCCGTCGGTTTACTTAGGTAAGTTCCTAAAAGACAACCTAAAATTGACATTCCGAAAATTAATGGGAACAAGTAAATCGATGGCACTTGCGAAAGATCATGCAAGAATGTACCCACTGCTAAATTTCCTTTATTTTGATCTAAAACGAACTGAAGAGAAGCTGCGATTAATCCGCCGACCATTCCCCAGAAATAACCCCATCCATTAAAACGCCACCAAATCCATTTTAAGAAGTTTGCGGCAACGTAACCTCCGTAAAGAGCACTTGTAATCCAAAGTGTCAATGAGTTGATAGAATCAGCAAAGAACCCCATGAAAACTCCTAAACCAACAACTAAGAAAGAAGAAATCTGACTTACTTTAATATAATGTTTGTTTGAAGCTACTGGCTTGAAATATTTTTTATAAATATCATTTACGATATAAGCTGGCCCTGCATTTACGAAAGCAGAGAATCCAGACATGAACGCTGCCAATAAACCTGCAAGAAGAATTCCTTTAATACCAACTGGAATATAAAGATTAACCACTTTTGGCATCAACAATTCTAAATCTGCTCCAGTAAGATTAACGTTTGCATTTAATTCTGGAGCTAAGTTCACTAAAGCAATCACTACAATTCCCGTAATTAATAAATATCTAGGAATGAATAAAATCAAGTTGGTAAAACCACTCATATAAGCCGCTTCTTTCACCGATTTTGTAGAAAGAACACGCTGTAAATCGTAACTTGGAGTTGGTCCTGCAACGCTGGCAAAGAACCCTTTGAATAAAGTCATTCCGATGAAAGCACCGAACATTTTGTAACCTTCAGTATCAATTAATCTATTGAAAGTTTCGAATTTATCGCTCCATTGGGTTTCAAATTCCCATCCGAAGAAAACATTCTTCCATTCTGGCGTAATAACTGAATTGATCTGAATATCAGTATAATTAATGAATGCATAACCAGCGATTAAAACTCCAGCTACAATCATAATTAAATATTGCACAACCTCTGTTGCCACAACAGAAAACATTCCGCCTTTAACCGTATAAATTGTAGTTAAGAAAATGATTAACAAAGCATAAGCCTGTTCTGAAGTTAAGAATACACCGCCGTTCAAATGAACTGTTAAATCCCAAGGAAGAATGATCGTTACAAATTTTCCGATTCCAACAAAGAAATAAGCGATGAAGCCAATTGTAGAAATGATTGCAAAAATCGCTACAATAATATGGGAAGCTTTTCCTGCTTTGTCGCTTCCAAAACGAGTTAAAATCCATTCGGAGCCCGTCATTACTTTTGATCGTCTAATCCAAATGGCGAGGAACATCATGACAAAAATCTGATTCCATATTGGCCAAAGCCACATAAACATGAAACTTTTTACACCATATAAAAACAAAACTCCAATCATCCAGGAAGTACCTGAAACATCAAACATTCCTGAGCCATTGCTCAATCCTAAAAAATACCATTTGATTGATTTCCCGCCAAGGAAATAATCGTCAAGGCCTTTTGATGCTTTTCTTGAAATCCAGATTCCAATACCGACCGAGAGTACGATATAGATTAAAATGATTGATACGTCTATTATGTTCATTAAATTATTTATTTTGAATTAGTTAGTTTAGACCCCAGTTTTGGTTTGGCTGTGCTCCCATTACAAAATGAAGCACACCGCCATTTAATATTTCTTGGTGAGAAATGGCTGTTTTATTAAATGCCTTTCCGTTTAAAGTAGCCGATTGGATATAGAAATTTTTGTCTGAAACATTTTCTGCTTCGATTACAAAAGTTTTTCCATTTGGAAGATTTAAAGTTGATTTCTCAAAAATCGGACTTCCAATTTCGTATTCTCCAGAAGCTGGATTCATTGGATATAATCCCATTGAGCTGAATACATACCAAGCTGACATTTGACCGCAATCTTCGTTTCCACTCAAACCGTTTGCTGTCGTATTGTATTGCGTATCTAAAATATGACGAACCCAATATTGCGTTCTCCAAGGCTGTCCCGCGTGGTTAAACATATAAGCAATATGATGGCTTGGTTCGTTTCCGTGAGCATATTGTCCGATTAAACCAGAAATATCTGCCGAAACATTATTTCCTGTAATTTCAGAACTCTCCGTGAATAATTGTTCTAAGCGTTTTGTGAAAGTGGCATTTCCTCCGTGAAGCTTAATAAAATCATCAACATTATGAGGCACAAACCAGCTGTGCTGCCAAGCATTTCCTTCAGTGTAATCAGTATGTTCTCTGTGGTTGGAATGTTTTGGGTCGAAAGGTTCGTTCCAAGATTTTCCATCTTCGGATTTTCCTCTCATGAAACCAGATTTGGCATCAAATAAATATTCGTAAGCTTTAGCACGTTTAGAGAAAAACTCATAATCAGCAGTTTTGCCTAATGCTTTCGCCATTTGAGCTACACACCAATCATCGTAAGCATATTCTAAAGTAATCGTAACTGATTCGTCTAATAAGTTGTACGGAATGTATCCGTATTTTTTATAAAAATTCAATCCGCGTTCATCTTGCATCATCGTTGCTTTCATCGCCTCAAAAGCTTTTTCAGCATCAAAACCTTTAATGCCTTTTAAATAAGCATCTGCAATAACTGGAATCGAATGATATCCTGTCATTGTGTTGGTTTCATTAGCATATAAGGTCCAAACCGGAAGTATTTTTTTAGTTTCATAATACGCTAACATCGAGTTAATCAAATCTGAAACTTTCGTTGGTTCTAATATCGTCAACAATGGATTTTCCGCTCTAAATGTGTCCCAAAGTGATAATGTAGAATAAGCGGTATACTCTTTAGCGGTAACAATTTTATCGTCTTCTCTTCTAAACTGACCGTTTTTATCGCTGTATGTTACTGGTGCTACTTGCGCGTGATATAAAGCAGTGTAGAAAATCGTTTTTAGAGAATCTATCGGAGTTTCAACTTTAATTTTGCTCAAAGCTTTGTTCCACTCTAAAGTGGCGTCCGATTTTGCTTTTTCAAAGCTATGGCCTTCAGCATCCAAATTATCTTTGGCATTTTCAACACTTACAGAAGAAAGTGCCACTTTTACACCTAATTCTTTAGAGTTTTTAGAATCGAAAAACAATTGTAAAGCAGTGTTTTCGCCTTCAGCGTTTTGACCAGAAACTACTTTTTTATCAGCAGTGAAAATAGATTCTGTAATTGGTTTAGAAAACTTCGCTACAAAAAATACTTTCTGATTTTTGGCCCAACCCGTACTGAAACGATAACCGCTAATCGTGGTTTCGTCTTCAACCGTAATGGCTGTTTTTGTCGCTTTATCCCAATTAATAGCAAAACCTAAATCGACAACAACAGATTGTGTGTCGTTATTATTAAAGGTATATTTATGGTATGCGGTTCTTTGCGTAGAAGTTAATTCTACATTGATCTTAGGATCCTCAAGAAAAACTTGGTAAGAACCCGGTGTTGCTTTTTCGTTAACATGATTATATTTTGATTTATACGGAAGGAAATCGCGTGAAGCGGCTTTGGCGGTTAAATCTAATTTTTTGTTTGTCGGCATAAATAAAATATCTGCCAAATCACCGATTCCTGTTCCGCTTAAGTGTAAATGACTAAATCCAGAAACTATCGAGTCAGAATAATGATAGCCTGAACACCAGTCCCAGCTAGAAACTCCATTATCTGGACTAACTTGCAGCATCCCAAACGGAACTGTTGCGCCCGGATACGTATGTCCGTGGCCTCCAGTACCTATAAAAGGATCTACATAATTTGCTGCAAAACTTTTGTGATGCGTATTTTTATCTACATTTATTTTGCAACTTGCAGTAAAAATTACCGTTAAAGAAAGCAGAGTAATTTTCCTCATATCAAAACAATATTAATTTAACTTTAAATTTAGATAAATTCAATTTTTACCAAAATATTTTTAGACGGACGACATTTAAACAGCCCTAAACATCAAAAAATAGTAACAAACGACATTTTTTTCTACGATTATGATTTTCAACTCCAACAAACCTTATAGTTTACCTATACGCTATCATGTTTACTTTTGGCTGACGTATTTTGTGTTTAACACATTCCGATGGGGAAGTTATTTTAACGATTATGTTTATTCTTTAAAAACTACTTTGCTTGGTTTTCCTATTCACATGGCATTGTGTTATTTGAATATTTTGGTTTTGATGCCTCATTTGGTTTACAAAAAAAAATACTTCCTATATATAGTAACTGTATTGTCGGCAATTTTTGTGATGGTCGTCCTAAAATTTAATCTAACATATTTACTGATCACACACGATGTTTGGCCCGAAGGTCCGCAAACCATTAACACGCTAACGCTCAATTATACTATCGATATGATGATGGGCGAATTGTATGTAATGACTTTTGTGACAGCAATTAAAATCACTTTGGATTTCTTAAAAGAACAAAGACGTGTAACCGATCTTGAGAAGTCACAGTTGGAAACCGAATTATTGTTTTTGAAATCACAGATTTCTCCACACTTTTTCTTCAATACTTTAAATAATATTTATTCTCTTTCTGTAGAAAAATCAAACAAAACGCCTAAAATAGTTTTAAAACTTTCTGAGCTAATGCGTTATATGCTTTATGAAACAAAAGGCAAAAAACAAACTCTCGAAAATGAGATTATGTGCATCCAGAATTATCTTGATTTGGAAAGAATTAGAAACGGAGAACGTTTAGAAGTTGATATGTCCATTTCTGGAGATATTCATGATAAAGAAATTTCCCCAGTTTTACTTTTGACTTTCGTCGAAAATGCCTTCAAACACGGTGTCAATAAAAACACCGGCAATGTTCTCATTGATATCAGGTTTAAGATAAAAGGCGATTATCTACATTTTACAATTTCAAACCCAATGCCCGAATTTACCGTACATAAAGATAATTTTAACAAGGCAAGTGGTATAGGTATTGAAAACGTAAAAAAAAGACTTGAATTAGGATATAATAAAAATGACTATAAGCTTTCATTTAAAAATAAAAAGAATATTTTTGTCGTTAAACTAGTTATAAAAGTCACTTAAGCCCTAGCTTTTATCGGTTTAGAAAACTATACCTACAAAAAACCAAATATCGGCCTAAAATAGTATTTACAAATGAAAATAAAGTGTTTAATTATCGATGATGAGCCATTGGCAATAAACGTTATTAAAAATTATATTGAACAGATTGAAGATTTAGAACTAGTAAACACCTTTAGTAATTCTATTGAAGGATTAAATTTCTTAAAAAACAATACCATTGATGTAATTTTTCTAGACATTAATATGCCTGTTTTAGACGGTATTAATTTTATTAAAAGCTTAGAAAATCCGCCTTTGCTTATTATTACAAGTGCATACGATCAGTTTGCGATTGAAACATACGAGCTTGACGTTTTAGATTATCTGGTAAAACCTATTGAGTTTCCAAGATTAATGAAAGCCGTAAATAAAATCAATAAACGGCTTAACAATACCACAAGCAAATTACCTCAGGAAAACAGCAAAGAAAATCCGTTTATCTTCGTTAAAATCGACAAGAAAAAAATGAAGAAGATTTTCCTGAACGAAATATTAGTTATCGAAAGTTTAAAAGACTATTTAAAAATCAGCACTACTTCAGGAAAGTTTATCATACACAGCACTTTATCTGATTTTACAAGTTTATTGCCAGAAAGAGATTTTATCAGAATCCATAGATCCTACACGATTGCAATTGACAAAATTGATGCCGTAGAAGGAAATAGCATTGAAATTGAAGGACTTAGATACGTTATAGGAAGATCTTATATAGATGAAGTAAAACAAAAAATCTTAAATTCCTCTATTTAGTGATTTAACCGCAAAGAGTGCTAAGATTTACGCAAAGTTCGCAAAGATTGTATTTTTAGATTGTGTAAAAAATGAGAATAAAAAAGTTCACAAAGCTTATTGATTAGGCTTTGTGAACTTTTTTATTTCTTCCTTTAAGATTAAGCAAAAAAATCTTTGCGAACTTTGCGTATCCTTTATGCACTTTGCGGTAAAAAACTTTGCGCACTTTACGGTAAAAAAAACTTCGCGGTAAAAAACACTTTAAAAACGAAAATGCGGCCAACCACGACCGCATTTTCTCTCAATTATAGGTAACTAACCAAAATAAACCATGAAATAGTCTATTATCTTCATTGCTGCATAAAAGTACTTAGAAATGATAACGTTTAAACGCCTCAATAGCCGAATAATCTGCTAATCCTAAGCTGTGATATTTTTCTGCAGTCAATCTGTTTCTGTCTTCAACTCGCACCCAAAACTCTCTGCTGTCATCACCTTGAAACATAACGCCGTCTTTTTGAGACTGGTGATAAAAAATAGCATGTCGTTTCTTTAAAACCTGGTCAGGACTCATTGGTACTGCCATGTCAATTTGGTACGATTCCCATTCATGCCAAGCGCCTCTATAAAGCCAAACCCAACAATCATTCATAAAGTCTTTGTGTTTTAATCTTTTCAAAGCTTCAAATAAAATGTCTAAACACACTTTATGAGTTCCGTGCGGATCTGCTAAATCCCCTGCGGCATAAATTTGATGCGGTTTTATTCTTTCAATAATATCAAAAATAATGTCGATATCTGCATCCGAAAGATTATTCTTTTTAACTGTTCCTGTTTCATAAAACGGAAGGTCTAAAAAGTGAACATTAGAATCTGGCAAACCTAAATAGCGAGTTGCTCCGAAAGACTCACTTCTTCTAATTAATCCTTTTAATTTTCTAACCTCTAATGAATCAATCTCATTTCCAGTTCTGTTCTGAAGGAATTCGATTATTTTATCAGACATTCTAGAATCAGGATTCAATGCTTTAGAAATTTCAGCAAACTTCAATGCTTCTTCATTAGAAACCGCAATATTTCCAGAGGTTTGATACGCCACATGAACATCGTGTCCCTGCTCTATCAAACGGTCAAAAGTACCTCCCATCGAAATCACATCATCATCTGGATGCGGACTGAAAATAATTACTCTTTTCTTTTCTGGCACAGAACGTTCTGGTCTATACGTATCATCAGCATTTGGTTTTCCGCCTGGCCAGCCTGTGATGGTTTGCTGCATTTTATTAAACATCTTAATGTTCAAATCGTATGCAGTTCCTTCTTCCGTTAAAAGACTTGACATCCCATTGTCGTTATAATCTTTATCAGTCAGTTTCAAAAACGGCTTTTTAGTCAACTCACTTAACCAAGCCACCGCTTTTAATTTTAATTCATCTGTCCAAACACAAGACTTTACTAGCCAAGGCGTTTTCACTCTTGTCAATTCAGATGAAGCTTCCGTATCCAGAACAAATGTTGTGTTGTGATGCTCTTGTAAATACGTAGCTGGTACTTGCGAAGAAATTTCTCCTTCGATTGTTTTTTTTATAATTCCTGCTTTACTGATTCCCCATCCTAGTAAAACAATTCTTTTTGCATTTCTAACCGTTCCAATTCCCATGGTAATGGCTTTTCTCGGAACATTATCAATTCCTAAAAAAGAAGAAGCAGCGTCAACTCTTGTAATATGATCTAATGTAATGCTTCTTGTTCCTGAATTCACGTGAGAACCAGGTTCATTAAACCCGATATGTCCCGTTCTTCCTATTCCTAAAAGCTGAAAATCTAATCCTCCGTAAGAGATGATTTTCATCTCATAATCTATACAATATTGCTGCAAATCTTCAGCGCTTACCTGCCCGTCTGGAATATTGATATTTTCTGGATGAATATTTACGTGATTGAATAAATGCTCATGCATAAAATGATAATAACTCTGAATATCATTTTTATCCATTGGATAATATTCATCCAAATTAAAGGTCACGACACCAGCAAAGCTAAGCCCCTCCTCTTTGTGCATTCTAACCAGTTCTTCGTAAACTTTGATAGGAGAAGATCCAGTCGCCAAACCTAAAACGCAAGGTTCGTTTAGCTCATTTTTTCTTTGAATTAAATTAGCAATTTCACGAGCGACCAATAAAGAAGCTTCCTGAGACGATTCGAAAATAACGTTATGAATTTTCTCAAAACGAGTCTCTTCAAATTTTCCTGCTTCTCTAAAACCTATATCTTCTTTAATCATGCCGTTATTGCTATTTTAATTAACGCAAGATAAAAGTAGAATTCTCTTATCTGTTATTACCAAAAATTCGACTAATAACGATTGCCGTTCGGCAGAAAACAAAATAGGAATGAAATAGTATGCGGATAAAACAGATTCACTTTGCGAAAACACGGATAATCGCAGATTTATTTTATTCACTTCTGCAAACGAGTTATGTTTTAATATTCCGTAGTAATATCTCGTCGGTAGAAAAAAAATATTGTTTAGCATTGTGTTGTTCCCTAGGAACACCTGATTTCATAGAAATGGACCCCGTTTTATTAATCAAACGTTCCTACGGAACGTATAATCGCAACACAAATCTGGTTCTACCGACGAAACATTCCTATGGAATGAAATGTTTCTGTGAATCTATATTTATTCAACAACTCCAATTTCGGCAATCGAAACAGTTTGCCCTTTTCCGACAGCAGCTGTAGCAACAAATTTCAAAAATCTTGCTTTAACTGGAGAAAAACTTTTAACTTGTTCAATTGGGTTATGCTTAATATTCGAAAACTCTCCTTCTGATTGTTTGTCCCAATAAAAACTGTCTACACTTGTGTACAATTCATAATTTGAAATCAAATTTAAATTGTTACCAACCTGTTGCGGCGTATAGGTAAAACCTTTAATACTAATCAATTCTCCCATATCTATAACAACAGTTTGCGGCAACTTGTTTTCATCATTTCCAAATCCCCAATCTGTGTCTGGATTTCCATCAATTATTCGTTCTACAGATTTGCTGTCACCGCTCGAAACCGAAGTTATTTTCCATTTTTCTTTAGAAACCCCATATTTTGCCGACTTTATGCCACTGTTGATTTTCTCTTTAATATTTCTTGAAATAGCCTTAATTTCTACTTCCTTATTATATATGAATGGCGCTTTATACAAAGTACTTTTTTCAGTAGCCACTTTTCCATCCAAAGTGTAATAGATGGCATTTCCTTCTTCCGATTTAATAGTAACCAAACCATTTTTATCTCTAAAAATCTGCGGTTCTTTTACAAAAGTTGGTGCATTGTAAGCCTCAATTGTACTGATTACAAATCCAGCTTTTGCATCCAGAATATTAACTCTAAGTGCTGAAGCCATAACTCGATTCAAACGCAAAATTCTTTTGTAACCAATTGTAGTTTCGTTAGCAATAGTTTCCCATTTTCCGTCCACTTTTGCTTCAATAGAAAATGCTTTTACACGCTGGCCAAGTTTTATATATTCTTGAAGTAAAACTCTATTGATTGTCGTAGGCTTTTTAAAAGTAAATTCAACCGAAGCCTCTTTTACTTTATCATCTGTTGCCCAATAGGTATCCTTATTTCCGTCGATAACATTTTGCGGACCAAAATTAGAATCGTTTCCACGAATGTTTGAAGCCTGAACCTGAGTTCCTGCCAATAATTCTGTTTTGAAATCGGCTTTAATTGTAGCAACGAGTTCTTTTAATCTTGCTTCATCATTTTCATGAACCAAACCGCGTCTATCAACTGGAAGGTTTAATAATAAAGTCGCATTACGTCCAATCGATTCATAATAGATATCCACCATTTCGTCAAGCGAACGCACTTTATCATCCTCTACTGAATGATAAAACCATCCTGGTCTGATAGAAACATCGGCTTCACCCGGAACCCATTTTTCGCCATCTTCGTGACCAGACATAAATTCGGTATAATGCACTTTTCCAGCCAATTCATCTTTCTGGCGAAGCAGCGACCAATTGGTTTTTCCTGCACGTCCTTCTTCATTTCCAATCCATCTTGCTTCAGATGGTCCAACTCCCCAAACTAAAGTTTTTGGTGCGATATCGTAAATTAATTTGTACGTTTCATCCCAATTATAATACGTAAGTGTATTGATTTTTCTAGTTTCGTTTGCGCCCCCATAATAGCCATCGCCACCATTTGCGCCATCAAACCACATTTCGAAAACATCTCCGTAATTGGTCAATAATTCTTTTAATTGATTTCTGAAATAGGTGATATATTCAGGTTTTCCATATTGCGGATGATTTCGATCCCAAGGCGAAAGGTATAACCCTAATTTTAAATCATATTCTTTACAAGCTGCTGCCAATTCTTTTACCAAATCTCCTTTTCCATTTTCCCAAGGTGAATTCTTTACAGAACGTTCTGTGTAAGCCGAAGGCCAAAGACAAAATCCATCATGATGTTTAGCAACCAAAATAATTCCTTTCATTCCCGCCTCTTTTACCACACGCGCCCATTGACGAACATCTAACTGCGAAGGATTAAAAAGCTCAGGCGATTCGTCACCGTAACCCCATTCTTTATTGGTAAATGTATTTAATGAGAAATGCACAAAAGCATAAAATTCCATTTCCTGCCAATCAATTTGCTTTTTCGTCGGAACTGGTCCAAAAGGTTTGGGCGCGTTTGCAAATTCCTGACTTGAAGCATTAGAAATTACACCAAAAAGAAATAAGGAAAGGAATATTTTTTTCATTGCTGGTTGCTTTAAAATAGTCTATACAGCATAAATGTAGTATAAATTGAAATCTATTGTTTAGAATTTCGACCAACAGCAATTTTTAAACCGTTTTGGTTCTCATTTTCGAAATCGAAATCAAAATCACAGACAAAACCACAAAAGCAATTAGAACAAAAACCCCGTTTATAAGCGCAGTTTGCAATCCTAGTTTTGTAACATCAATAAATGGATAAGGGTAAAAATTGGAAATAAAACCATGAAATACGGTATAAATCATGTAAATGATTGGGTATAAAAGCCAAAACCAAATCGTTTTAAAAGAGATTCTCTCTGGACTAACGAAAAAAAGCCAATAAAAGAAAAATAAAATGGGAACAATGACATGAAAAATTTCGCTCACTATGCGATGATGCCCTTGCAGATCGACAATGGAACGGAGAAGTAAATTGAAAACAATTCCAACAATCAAAATATAAACTGTGATTGCGGTAACAGTTGTACATTTTCGAAAAAAAGCATTCATAGTGTTTTTTCCACCAAATAACAACATGGCAGAACAAATGAAAACTATAGAATTTGTTGTAATGGTAAAAAAACTAAAAAAGCGAACTGCAGCGCTAAAAAAAGTAAATCCATCACCTTGTAATAATAAATAAAATTGCATTGGCAAGGCGTACAATTCGAGGGCAAAAATAATACCCAGCAAAATCTCTCCTTTAATTATTGTGGTATTTTCTTTTTCCATATTATTCAAAGTCAGTTTCCTAAGTTAAGCAATTTTATTCTAAAGATTTACATGACCCTTTTCTGTTTTTCACTTTCTAAAATAGTTTTTTCAAGTCGTGACAACTGTGTTTTTTCCTGTTTAGCACTCATAATCCAATGAATCATCACTTTCTTGTATGAAGGTGCTTGTTTTTCAAAAAACTCCCAAGCGACTTTATTGCTTTTAAACTCTTTTTCATAAGATTCTAAAAGCGGAACTGGCTCTTTTTCGTGCGAATAAATCTTAGACTTATTTTCGGTTCTAAAACTAAAAGCTTTCAAGCCCGCATCTGTCATTAATCCAGCTTTAGTCAAATCTTCCATTTTCTGAATATTAATCGCACTCCAAATGCTAGAAGGTTTTCTCGGAGTAAAACGAATGGTATAACTTTCTTTATCAATAGATTTTCGAACACCATCAATCCAACCAAAACAAAGCGCCTGATCTACAGATTCTGGCCAAGTTATAGAAGGCTTTCCGCTCGTAACTTTATAAAAACCAACTAAAAGCTCTTTTTCTTTTTGATGATTTTTCTCAAGCCATTTTCTAAATTCTGATTGATTTGCGAAGAAAGTTGGAGTCATTTCATTTTTTTTATAAATGTATAAAGAATATGGCAATCCAGGGATTGCGAGATTAATTCACTTTAACTTTAATCGTTGAGGCCTGTAAACCAGCAGTTGTTGCTTTCAACTGAATATTTTCTTTCTTCCCATTAGACTGAATAATCACAACACATTTCCCATTAAACAACTTACAGGAATTGGCTTTAAACGATTCCAAGTTGGCTTGATATCCATTATCAACTCCAACTAATTTTCCTCCGCCAGTTACTTCAAAATTGACTAAATCCATTGCGTTTGGCACTAAGTTTCCATCTTTATCAAGCATTGAAACGGTTACGTAAACCAAATCGTAAGTATCATTTTTAATTGATGGTTTATCAACTTTTAAATCAATTTTAGAAGCTTGTCCCGCAGTTTTGATTTCCTTTTCTAAAACCACTTTCCCATTCTTTCTTGAAACTGCTTTTAAAGTTCCAGGCTCGAACTTCACTTTCCATGAAATATGCAAATCATCATTTTGTTTTGATTTTGTTCCAAGTGATTTTCCGTTTAAGAATAATTCCACTTCATCTGCATTATTGTAATAAGCCCAAACGTTAATTTCCTGATCTTTTGTCCAGTTCCAATGCGGTAAAATATGCAAAACCGTTTTCTTCGACCATTCACTTTGGTACATATAATACACATCTTTTGGAAGACCAGCTAAATCTACGATTCCAAAATATGAACTTCTCGCAGGATACGGATACGGATCTGGTTCGCCGATATAATCAAATCCTGTCCAAATAAAAGTCCCCGCCATGAAATCCTGACTTTTAATTGTTTTCCAGTTTTCTTCGTGCGTTGCACCCCAATACGATTTTACCTGATCGTAAGCCGAAACCGTCCAATCTACATTTCCGTCAAACGGAGCGCCGTGTTTTGTTGGCCAAGCTTTTATAACATCCGATTGGTCGTAATGTCCACGCGTTTCTAGAGCCGAAACACTTTCTGAAGACAAGATTTTTTGTCCTTTAAATTTCGTTGGAAAATCTTTATAATCTTCATGCTTGTAATTGAAACCTAAAAGATCTAAAGCTCCAGATTGATAAATAAAATTCTTTTCGATTACATTTTCAGTCAAAGCTGAAGTTACAGGACGTGTCGTATCTAATGTTTTTACAATTTTAGCCAATTCTCTGGTAATCGCAATTCCAGTCGAATCAAATTGTTCTCTGATTTCGTTTCCAATACTCCACATCATCACCGACGGATGATTGCGATCTCTTTTGATAAAATCTTCTAAATCCTGTTTGTGCCATTCGTCCCAATCTTTATGGTAGTCATTAGTAACCTTTTTCTTTTTCCAAACATCAAAAGCTTCATCCTGAACGATGAATCCCATTTCGTCGCACAATTGCATCATTTCCAAAGAATGCGGATTATGTGACATTCTAATAGCGTTTGCTCCCATTTCTTTCATCAAAGTCAGTTTTCTTCTAACCGCATGAATATTTTCAACCGCTCCTAAAGCGCCATTATCATGATGAAGACAAACCCCGTATATTTTAGTAGGAATACCATTTAAAGAAAATCCTTTTTCTGAATCGAAATTAAAAAAACGAAATCCGAGCGGCGTTTCATAATTATCAACTAAGACCGATTTATCATAGATTTTTGTGACAACTTTATACAAATACGGATTTTCAGTATTCCATAATTGTGCTTTTAGAACATCAAGATTATGCACTTTAGTTTCAAATGTTTTCGCTCCGATTTTCTCTATAGAAATCTTATTTGCCACTTCTTTATTCTTAGCATCTAAAATAGACGTAACCAATGTAAATTCTCTCGCAGTATCATTATCATTATCAATTGTAACTTCTAAATGTACTTTTGATTTCTTTGTAGAAACTTCGGGCGTAGTTACAAAAGTTCCCCATTTTCCAACGTGTAATTTTTCACTTGCCACCAATCTCACATTTCTGTAAATTCCAGAACCTGTATACCATCTTGAATTTGGCTGAGCATCATTGTCAACTTTAACAGCGATAATATTAGCTTGTCCATAATTTAAATACGGAGACAAATCGTAACCAAAAGAAATATAGCCATTTGGACGAACTCCCAATGATTTACCGTTTATTAAAACTTCGCTATTCTTAAAAACACCATCAAATTCAATTGAAACTGTTTTGCTTTTCCAACTCGCCGGAATAGTAAAAGTTTTACGATACCAACCTTTTCCTGCAGGTAAAAATCCTTGCGCTTGTTTGGTTTTTGCATCTTTATCAAATGCGCCTTCAATACTCCAATCGTGTGGTAATTGCAACGTTCTCCAATCCGAAGTATTGAAATTTGCATTTATTGCTTCTGGATAATCTCCTAATTTAAAGTTCCAATTTTTGTTGAAATCTTCTACAATTCTGACTTGTTTTTGCGCAAAAATGGATGCTGAAAATAGTATTGTTAAAGCAATTATTATCTTTTTTAAAATCATAATATATTTAAATAATCATTTTTTAAAATTCAGTATTTCCCCAATCTTGTCATTTCGACGAAGGAAAAATCTCCGCGAGTAACTCCGTAATGTTAATCGTCAATCTTTGTTGAGCTTCTTGTGTGATTTCTCCCTTAGGTCGAAATGACAAACTATGTCGAGCTTCTTGCGGAGATTTCTCGTTCCTCGAAATGACAAACTAAGCGCTATCAAGCTTTGAGGGATTACTTTGCGTGGACTTCGACTTCGCTCAGCCTGACAAACCAATCCATTATCAAAGAAACCTTTGTGCCTTTGTGCCTTTGTGCCTCTCAAAAACCTATTGAAACTCAAAATTATCCAACATTAATCCTTTCAAATCATCACCTTCCAAAGTAATTTTATATGTTCCTGCATTAATATAACCTCCAGACGTCGTATTCAAAATCTTCCATTTTTCAGGCGAAGGAAAAAACTCAATCGTATCATTTCGCATTAAAATTCCGTACGCATCTTCCATTTTGAATTTCACTTTTAAAGGCGTTTCATTTCGATTCATAAAACGGAAACGCATTAAATAAATTCCCGCAACGCCCGGTTTTACTTCAAACTCGATGCTATTATTTGTCTTTTTTGTGAACTCAATATAATCTGCTTTTTTGAAATTTCCTTTTTCGATTCCAGTTCCAGTTGTTTTTGTTTTTTCTGCTTCGATAATTACGACTGGTCTAGAATCGTCTTTTTCACCCATATCATAAGTTGGAACGACCACAATGGTAGAGATTGTTTCTCCATTATCAAAAAGAACCTTCTCACCTTTGTTTACTTTTTTAGTGAAAACGTCAAATAAAATTCCGTTACTGTTTTTCGCTTTTTCTTCTGTTTTTCTATAATCCAAAAGTCCGTTTGACGTTTTTGTTTTACTATCAACTAAAACATAAATCGTCGATTCTTCTTTTGCTGTAAATGAACCTTTATTTTTTGAATTGGCTGAAAACTGTAAATATTCTGCGCCAAAAACTTCTGAAGGCAATTCGGTAAAACTCACTTCTGAATTTAAATATTGTTTCGAATTAATATCTAACCAAGAACCAATTTTAAAATCTTTAGAATCTAAACTTACATTCTGAATATTGCTTGGAGATTCTGTAACAGGTTTACTGTTTTTATCTTTCGTAGCAATCGCAATCGCAGAAATAATCGCCTGCGAAGCTTTTACATTTGGAAATGAAATTACAATTTTTCCGTTTACGCTTTTTACTACAAACGTTTTCTTTAAAGCATTATCGTGTCCAGCTTCTGCCCAAATATCAAAATCTTTTAAAACGACATTATCATTGATGGCAACATCAAACAAACGCCAGCCTTTGCAGTCTAAACCTCCACCAGTTCCGTACCACGGTTCTGTGAAATAAAGTTCTACTAAATATTCTCCGTCTGGTGCAGGAAATTCATAACGCAGTTTATCAACACCGTATCTAAAACTTTGAAACAACTCAGGATCTTTTGTACCATTTATCGGATCGAAAGTTTTTCTTTGACTTGCAAAAAAGTCTGGAAGTTTCTCAAAATTATCGGTCCATGATAATGAACCCCAAGTATTTTGTCCGCTTTTATGCCTGTCTGTCGACCAAATATTTCCTGAACTATCTGTCAATTCAGAACCTCCGCAGTTAACTCTATAAAGATAATTGTAACTTTTATTCGGTTTTAAAATATCGTTTTTATCCCCAACTAAAGTTTCAAAATTGGGTGCTTTAGGCAAATTATTTAAAACAATATAATCTTTAGCAACCGCTTTTCCGTTTACATAACCAACGGCATATAAAACATTATACTGAATATTGACATTATTGAACTGAAAATGCTGTCCGATTCCCGGATTTTTTAGTTTTCCAAGTGAAACTTTATTGACGTCATTAAACAATTCCACTTCATCACAATTCGAATAAATATCGATTCCGTCTTTGATTCCCGGTTTTTCCCAACGGCTTGGCCAAGTGTGTGAAACGATATAAACCATTGGATTGGTTTTGTTCGAAACATAATTCGCACGATACATATAAAACGCATCCAAAGGTTCGCCCCAAATCGTAAAAAGGCCTTTATAATTTACTGGTCCAACTTTGTCAATATCTCTAAATCCTTCTCCGTTTTGTACACGTCCCGGATTTTCATGCGAAGCAAAAAGCCAGTTGAACTGACCAGCAATTTTATCTCGAACTGATTCAGCTTCTCGCACTTTGACTTCCATTAGCTGAGAAAAACGGTTTTCGCTTAAAGTTCCTTTTTGATCAAACTCACCTTCGGTATGTAAATCGGCTGAACGCCAAGCGCCATATTCTCCGTTTAATAGTTGAGTTGTCATTTCTAAATGATACTTCAACGGATCACCGCCATACGTACCCGACCAGTTTTGAACTACGTTCCAGTCTGTTCCTTCTCCACCATTACAAGTCGTTACGATTCTCTGCGACGCCGATAACGGATCCATTTCACGAATTATCTGTGTGCATTCTTCCGCAAATTCCTTTGGAATTGTACTTTCATTCTGCAATCCCCACATTACGACAGACGGACTATTTCTGCGTTCTTTAATCCACTCTCGCAATAAGGTTTTAAAATTTTCTTTAAATTCAGGTGTATCGTACCAAATATGTGCTGAAAACTGGCTCCAAAATAAGATTCCGTTTTCGTCTAATTCTTTTTGATATAATAAATTGTGAGGCTGATGCGCTTCTCTAAAAGCATTAAATCCGCCAGCTTTTATTTGCTCAATTCGAGAATGAATCATTTCATCTGAAAACGAATGGCTTTTTCCTATCAAATGTTCGTATTCGCAAACTCCGTTTATAAATACAGGTTCGTCATTGATGAAAAAACGATTGTCTTTTCCATCACGGCTTACTGGCCAGCTTACCCAACGAATTCCATAAGGAGTTGTTAACTTATCAATTATTTTTCCATTTTCATAAACCGAAGTAACCAATTTATACAAATACGGATTGGATGGCGACCATAATTTCGGATTCTGAATCTCAGGAAGCGTCTGTGCTATTTCTTTTGTTTCTCCCGAATTGATTTTGTTATCGCTTTTAATCATAACAACTTTCTTTCCTGAAGCATCCAAAAGAATATTTTCGATAGTTAAACTTCGTGGTAAAGTACTGTAATTCTTAATCTCAGTTGTAGTATGAAGAATCGCTTTTTGTTTAGAAACCGATTTGTCATTCCAAATATGAACACCAAACGGCTGAATTCTGACATCATTCGTAACAACTAAAGTGACAGGCCTGAAAATTCCCATTGGCTGAGAGCCTTCCGAAAATCCCCATTCTCCTGAACAGCCTCCGCAAACCCAAGGTAAATCGGCAATAAATGACGGATGAGAAGCTTTTACTAAAATGATATTTGCTGCATCGAAAGAAACCGCTTTGGTAATGTCTAAAGTAAAAGTAGTTCTTCCGCCCTTGTGTTCTCCTACTTTTTTGCCGTTTACCCAAACTGTTCCGTAAGAACTAACGCCTTCAAAAAACAAAAAAAGTCTTTTTCCAGCAGCAGTTTTGTCGAGTTTTAATGTTTTTTTGTACCAAGCAGTACCGTGCAAATTTCCATGTTTTGTTCTTCTGAAACCATAATACTGATCCCAATTGTGAGGCACACTAACCTTTTGCCAATTGGAACCAGTTTTTGGATTTTCTACAAAATCTTCTTCTTTCAGCGGAAGATTTTCCAACATTATGGTTTCCCAAGATGAATTCAGCGAAATCTCTTTACGAAACTTCCCTGAATCTTTGCTCTGACTCCAAACAAAGCAAAGACTTGAAAAAAAACAAAAAATAAAAAAAACTATTCTATTCATATTTTTAAAACCATATAAGTGATTATAAGGTTGTTTAAGTTTTTATTTAACCTTCTTTTTGTCATTTCGACCGAAGGGAGAAATCTTCACAAGTAACTCCGTATAGAAATGTCGCCAATCTTTGTAGAGTTTCTTGCGAAGATCCCTCGTTCCTCGGGATGACAAGATTGTGTTTATATTTTCAATTAAAACTAACAGATTTTAAAAACATGTTAGGTCTAAATTAACTACGAGTCCGCGTGAGGGATTGAGGCGGTATCTCCCGATTTAGAAAAACAAGGCTTTTTAGCCGTAGTTTTTGTTAATCGGGAATTTAGCCGAAAGCCCGACTCGGAGGGACACGCCCAAAATATTAATAAAACAACCAGTCAATAGCTGCTTTTTCTCCTGCATCTATATATCCAACATCACGCGGTGTTATGGCTTGATCTGCATCTATAAAACCTAAAATCAACACTTTACCTTTTCCTAAATCCAATTTATTCTCGCCCGGCTGGAAAGTATACGTATGAATGTTTACACGAGGCAAATCTTTTAAATTCATTGCACTTGCCAGAATAACTTCGGCTTGACCGTGAGCATTTCCAGCTGCATCAGTTTCCAAACTCGGCGGTAATAAAAATCGCTTCTGATCTGAATTGAAATAGCCCACCACTAATTTAACGGCTTTTGTATTTCTAAACTTCAAATGCGTTCCTTTTTCGTTTTGCTCATTTTCTACAAACGAATATCCTCTTAAGTTTTGAAGTTCAGGAGCAATTTTCGTCAATTCAGAAATATCTGTTCCATACACTTTTGTTCCAGTTTTTACTAAATAAGTTCCCGGTTTTTCGTCAATAAAAGTTACTTCTGCCGTTTTCCAAGGTTTTCCTTCTTTGGTTTCAATTTTACCATCTTTTGATGCTTTTAGCTTTTCTAAATTTCTTTTAAAATTAGCTAATTCACGCTCGTAATGAGGCAATAATTCTGCCCAAGTTTTGTTGTTTCCGTCGTCTCCTCCAATCGGGATTCGGCGCTGAGCAGTCTGCATACTATTCGCATAATAATAAGTATCTTTTGTCAAGTTAACCAATAATTCGTAATGCTCGATGCTTTTCTCTAAATGAGGCATTGCTTTGTCTAAATCGGCAATGTCGTTGGAATAACTGTATCTTAAAACCAATAAAGCTGCTTTTACTTTTTCTGAGAAGAAATCGGCAAACGCTTTGTAGGCATGAATGTCATTTTTAAGACGTGCAAATTCTTCTTTATCTTTGGTTACTCTGGCTTCGGCTTTGTCTATTGCTTCAACTGCCAATCTTCCGTGCTCCGTAATTTCGGCAATAATTTGTGTTGGAAGTTCGCCAGAATGTGGTTCTTTGTTCCATTCTTTTTTAGCATATTCTAAAAGCAATTCGCCTGCTGGCCCGCATGATTCGTGGAATCCCGGATAAACTCTCCATTTTGATGGATTTACCAACTGACTTTCAAACATTCCTAACAACAAAGTCTGACGGTTTCCTTCTGTAATTCCGAAACGTCTTAATGTTTTTGGGGCAATTTCACCTGTTTCTTCGTAAGCTTTTAAAATGTTATTTGCAGCTTCTTGAGTCGTTCCGAATTTCAAGGCTAAATCATTATCCCAAAATTTAACTTCTTCATTTCGATCTCTTTTGCTGTCCCAAGCATATCTTGCCCAAGTTTTATACCAAATCCAGTCACGATCCATTTCTAATAAACGTTCTCCTGATTTTGTTTTATCTGCCGAATATGGCCAATCCCAATATGAAGCTTGCGGATATAAGTGCAATGCATTTGCACCGTGAACGCTGTGCATTGCTTTTACCGTTTTCTGAATAAAATCTGGCGAACCATATCTAAAAGGTTCTAAGTTTGCCAAAATGTGAACATTCTCAATATGAATCGATTTTAGAGCACTCAACTGTTTGTGCGTTTCTCCCCAAGGGCCACCTGGAGTGTACGTCGTTAAAGATTCTCCTGTATATTTACTTTCTGTATATAAGTTTTTGTATAACGGAAGTGATTTTTCCATAACCAAAGGTCCGTCTGTATCATGAGAACGAAGAATAATTGGCGGTTCTTCTGTTTTTCCTAGTGCTTGTAAACCATCGCGAACACCCGGAATAATAGTTTTGGTAAACCATTCCACGTCATCATCAACTGTATTGATTGCTTCTCCCAAACAAACCATCAATCCAACGTTTGGATATTTTTCGATAAAAGCCGCAATAGACTTTCTCGTATAATCTGATAATAAAGGTGTAATTGGTCTCGAACGATCTTGCGTTTTAATATTATAATGTTCTGCAAAAGGTTTAGAAACAAGAATATTATAGAACATCTGAATTACCCAGATTCCGCGTTTGTTTGCCTCAACTGTTAGGAATTTATAGATTTCTTCGTTCTTTTTGAAATCTTCGTCACTCACTTCAACCGCAAATGGATATTCTTTTAGTTTTACTAAAGAAGCAAACGGATGTCCGTTCCATAAATACAAAGAGTTCATGCGGTTTTGCACCAACATGTCTAGGTATTTTATCCATAAGGCTTTATCATAAAACCACGGAAAGGTTCCTGGTGTATACGGATATTCGTAAACGTCACGTCCTGGAAGATAAACTGGTTTCTGCATTCCGATACAGGCTCCTCTTAAAACCATTTCTGGACTATCGTCAATATTAATTTCTGACGGAAGCTGACCCGAACTTTTGATAAGATCTGCCAACTCCAAAGCTCCATATAAAGTTCCTGAAGCATCTGTTCCTTCAATATAAATTACATTATTTTGAGTACGAATCTGAAAACCTTCTTTCTTCGATAATTTGCTGTCGTTGATCTTAGCGCTTTTAGCATTTTGTTTCCAGAAATCGGTTCCTTTTTCTCCAATAACAATTACTTTATCTTTTGATTTTTTGAATTTAGCAGAAGAAGTTACGCTGAAGCCTTTTGACTTAAGCGTTTCAGATAATTTTTCTGCTCCAAATTTTGCTCTCGGCGAATTTGCATCACTCACAACAGTGATGTTCTGCGCTGTCGCGAAAGTGATATAAAAAAATAAAAAGAGTAATTGTAAATATTTCATGGTATGCTGTTTTTGGGTATTCATTCTAAAAATAATCTGCTAACTCTTCCTTTATCTATATAAAATCTGTGTGCAAAAATTTTTCACGCAGATTAGGCAGATTTAAGCAGATTTTATTTTTATTCTTTTGCCACAGATTAAAAGGATTAAAATGATTTTTTAATCTGTGGAAATCTTTTTAATCTGTGGCTAAAAAAAAAATTAATTCTGAAAAATCTTTTTTAAGTAAGCCACATTTGCTCCGTAATTGGCTTTTACATTATGCACTTGTGTCACGTCGCGAGAACGTTCTACAATAAGCCATCCGCTCCATTTCATTTCATCTAATGTCGCTTTGATTTTTGGCATGTCGATCGCTTTGTCATTTTCTAACCAAAACTGATCGGTGTTGGAAGCGTGAATTTGTGCTACATATTTCTTTCCTAATATTTTCAATTCTGATGAAATATCTCTTTTATTATCTAAAGCATTCGCAAAATTGAAAGAGCTTTTTATGTATTTTGACCCCACTTCATCTAAAAGTTTTTTCTCTTCTGTGGCACTTAACGAAGTTTCAATCGCAATTACACCACCTATTTTTCCCACTTCTTTTCCTGCCCATTGCAATCTTTTAATTACTTCTGGACGCAATTCCGGATTTTTAACTAAATCGGTTTGTGTTCCTAATGGAAGATACGCCACTTTTACTTTCATGTTTTTCATCGCCTGAATACAATCCGTAATCATTGGCGTGATTTCTCTTGTGGCAAATGACTGTGCGTAAAATCCAGACATAGCAATCGAACTAATTCCAACTCCTGTTTCTTTTGATTTGTCTAGGAATTTTTGTCTTTCTACAGGATCTCCCAGTTTACTGTCGAAAGTTGGACGGTTTCCTAAACCTCCCATATCCAGTTCGATTCCGTCTGCTTTAATTTCAGCAGCCAAACCAAAAGCGCCCAATTTTTGTCTTTTTAAAATCATCCAATCGCAAACCGCTACTTTATATTTTTGCTTTTTATTGGAAGACTGAGCCGTTGCACAGCTGTTGAATGTCGTTGCTAGAACGACAAGCATTGCAATTAATAAATGTTTTTTAGATTTCATGGTTATATTTTTTTGCCACGAATTGCACAAATTTCCACGAATTAGTTTTTAAAAAATTTGTGAAAATTAGTGAAATTCGTGGCGAACTTTATTTTACTCTTCTTCCGCTTTTACTGCCGTTACCACCTTTCCTTCTTCACCTGGCCAGATTCCATTTTTGATTGGAAGTGCCACTAATTTACTTGGATCGATTTTCACATATTTCAGTTTTTCTCTTCTCCAAGTGTAAACAATATGAACCATACCGTCTGAACTTTGAATCATTGAAGGATAAGAATATTGGCTGATTTTTGAATCTTCTAAAACTAAAGCAGCATTCCAGTGAATTCCGTCTTTTGAAACCGAAACATTCAAAGGCGTTCTTGGACCTTTAGCTTCTTTTCCTGGAGGTAAAACGTGATTGTAAACTAACAAATGTCTGCCGTCTTTAAGTGTTACAGCATCAGTTCCAGAGTTGTTGTTTGGAAGTCCGATTAACTCAACAGCTGACCAGGTTTTTCCGTTATCTTTTGAGAATGTGCTGAAAATCGCTCTGTTTCTGGTTCTTCCGATAGCCTGAATACTTCCATCTTTGTGGAATAAAATACTTGGCTGAATCGCATTAATTTTTTGTTTCCCTCTTGGAAGCGTATCGCCCATTACCCAAGTTTTTCCAAAATCTGGAGTAGATTCCATACGAAGTCTCCATCCATCGCCTTCAATGCTTGACGGACATAATAATGTTCCGTTACTTAATAAAACAGGTTTATTTTTGATTGGCCCTAAGAAACCGTCTGGCATTTTTTTTGCTTCAGACCAAGTTTTTCCGCCATCAGATGAAGTTCTGATTACGCCCCACCATTCTGATGGTTTTGGACCTATTTTGTAGAATAACATTAAATCGCCACCTGGAATCTGATATAAAACCGGGTTCCAAGTTGGTAATCTAGGTCCGTCTTTCATAACACCGTCGGCAACTTTTACACCTTCGTTCCAAGTGTCGCTTCCTTTTGGTTTGATGGCTACATAAATGCAAACGTCAGGGTGCCTTTCGTGTGTTCCCCCAAACCATGACGCAACTAAATCACCATTTGTAGCTTCAACAATTGTAACGGCGTGGCAAGACGGATAAGGCGCTTTATCGTAAATAAACTGATCTACTAAAATTCCTTCTTTCCAAGTCTTTTTCTCTAAAGCCGATTTACAACTTCCTAAAAGGAAAAGTCCAAACAAGAAAAATGCTAATTTTGATATTTTCATTCTTAATTAGATTATGAATTATTTTTTCTGACTATAAATACATACCTGACATTTTTTTAGGTAAAAATATTTAATAAGTGTAAAAATAACACCAAAAAATTAACAATGTATCCTGTACTGTCCCGAATTATTTAAAATGCAACTTATTTAACGTTAATCGCAAAATTTCCTGACGAAAGTGTGACAATTATTTTATTTTTTTCTACCGAATAAGTGTAAGAAGTCTTATCCAGCTTCTCTTTATTGATTGAAATGGCTGAAACATTAGTCGCAGGAAGATACACAATTGCAGAAGTATTAGCCGGAATAGTAATATTCCAAACCAATACTTTTTTATCTTTTTTCCAATCGCTTTTAATTGTTCCGTAAATTGATTCGTATGACGCATTTACGTAAGTCAATCCTGCATTAAAATCTGGTTTCATGATGATTTGTTTGAAACCGGGAGTTTCAGGATTGCTTTTAATTCCTGCCATATTTTCGTAATACCAAATCAATAAATCACCTAAAAGCATGACGTGGTTTTGCGAATTCATTGCTGGGTCTGCAGTATTTCCGTTCCAAAGTTCCCAAATGGTTGTGGCGCCGTTTTCAACCATATAACCCCAGCTTGGATAGGTTTTGTTTGATGCTAATTTGAAAGCCAAATCTCCACGACCAAAATTGGTTAATGTTCGCATTAAAAACTGCGTTCCGATAACACCTGTACTTACATGACCGTTTTTAGTAACTTCTACTTCATGTACAAGATTTTCGAAAACCTTTTGTTTTAATACTTCTGGAACCATTCCGAAAGTCAAAGGCAGTAAATTAGCTGTTACGGTATTATTGGCATAATTATTTTTTGATGCATTGAAATATTTAGCGTTGAATGCTTTTTTGATTCTTAAAGCTAACTCATCATAATGTTTAATATCATTTTCTGCATTAGCAATTACTGCAAACTTTTTCATGATATTTAAAAGCTGATAATAAAACGCACTCGAAATCAATTCGCCATCCGTCAAACGAGAAGGATCTTTCGAACGAATTAATTCCAACGATTCTGGAGGAACACACCAATCGCCGTATTTATCTTTGGTCATAATATCATCAACCAAATAATTTTCTTCCATATAATCCATCCATTTTTTCATGTATGGATATTGTTTTTCTACCACTTTTGCATCTCCAAATTGCTGATACAGCATATCTGCAACTGTAATATACGTTCCCGGCCAAGTCACGTTGTCACCGTAATAACGCCAGAAAGCTGGTGCTACATCTGGAATTCCACCATCGATAGTTTGTGAGTTTTTAATATCATCTAACCATTTTGCATATAAAGTCTGATTATCAAATAAGAAACTTTCTCCGTAAGCTCCCGTTGTTCTATCTCCCAACCAAGGCTGACGTTCATTTCTTTGCGGACAATCAATCGGCATTCCTTTATAATTTCCGCTAATTCCCCACCAAGCATTCTTAAAAATCTGATTCATAATTGGGTTTGAAGAATCGAAAGTTCCTGTGGTCTGAATATCGTCATAAACGACTTTTCCAACAAAATTTTCTAAAGCTGGTTTGGTTTTAAATCCTGAGATTTCCACAAATCTGAATCCGTGAAAAATAAAACGAGGTTCCCAAACTTCTTCGCCTTCTCCTTTTAACGTATAAATATCAGTCGTTTTCGCATCACGAAGATTGGCAATATACAACGAACCATCTGGCTGTAAAGATTCTGCAAATTTCATTGTGATTTTGTCGCCAGCGTTTCCTTTTACTTTCAACTGTAACCAGCCCACCATATTTTGTCCCATATCTAAGATATAAGTTCCCTTTGGCGTTTGTTTGATCGAAATCGGTTTTACTTCACGTTTTACCTTCATATTCGCCGACATCTGTCCTTCGTAGAATCCGCCTGGTTCCTGAACGTATCTGGCGTTTATCCAGTTTTTATCATCAAAATTGGTCGTGCTCCAGCCTTTCATTTCTTTACGCGCGTCGTATTCTTCACCGTCGTATTCATTGTTAGCCAAAATCGGGCCGTCGGTTGTTAGTTTCCAGGTATCGTCAGTTCTGATAACGTCTTTGCTTCCATCGGTATATTCTACAAATAATTGCAGAGCCATTTTCGGCAAACCAAATGACTTGATTTTATAGGGTTTATAGTCTTGGCGCATAGCAAAAAAACGTCCGTTTCCTAAAATCGTTCCCAGCATATTTTTACCTTCTTTCAATTGCGAAGTCACGTCAAAAACATTGTATTTTATATTTTTGGTATAATCTGTAGGAATGGGAGCTAAAACCTGGTCGCCAATTTTATTTCCATTAATGTACAACTCGTACAAGCCCATTCCCATAATATAAACTTTGGCGCTTTTGACTTGTTTTTTCAGGTTGATTTCTTTTCGCAGATAACGTGCTGACAATTTTGAATACTGCGAAATGCTGTCATCTTTCGACAATTTTTCATACCCAATCCATCGTGTCGATTTCCAATCGGCATAAGTCAAAATCCCGATGCTGAAATGCGCTGTTTCTTTTGATTGAGCTTCGCCTTTATTGGTAAAAACGGTTACTTTCCAATAAACGTCTTGTCTGTCTTTTAGCTTTTTTCCGTTATAAATTACATTTATAGATTCGTTGCTTAGTACTTTTCCGCTGTCCCATAAATCTCCGTTTCCTGCATTTAATTTCTCTAAACTTGATGAAGCAGTAATCTGATATGAAGTTTGTTTTACATGGTTTATATCTGCTTTAATTTTCCAGCTTAATCTTGGCTGTAAAACATCAATTCCTTCCGGATTGGTCAGCATTTCGCATTTTAAATCACTTACAATGATTTTGGTTTGGGCTTTCGCCGAAATGGTAAAAAGTGAAATGATTAATGTAAGATGTAAAAAAAACTTTTTCATGGTATTACTTTTTAAGCTTTTGGCTTTATTTTTTTCTCCCGCAGATTTTGCTGATTGAGCAGATTATTTTTGCTTTAATTTAAAATCTCCCCAATCACCAAAATCTGCGAGAGTAAATTCTGTACTCATTTTTGTCATTTCGACGTAAGGAGAAATCTTCGCAAGAAACTCCACAATCAAAATCGACAATCTTTGTCGAGCTACTAACGGAGATTTCTCCTTACGTCGAAATGACAAACAAGACGGTTAAGCATTGATTTTATTCTGAAATAACTCGCTCTAATTTCTCAGAAAACGCAATTTCCTTTCCATTTTTAAAGATTCTAAAACCTTTTCCTTTTTTATATTTTTCTCCTGTTTTATCCCAAAGAATGGTAATAATATTTCCGTGATACAGAACATTATCCAAACAAAACCAATCCCATTTTTCTTGTGGAATCAACGGATTTACTTCAATCTTTTCATCTGCTCTCGGACGTAAACCAACCAAACCTGTAATCACCAAATCATTGAAAGTCGAATGATTATAATAACGGCTTCTTTCTCTATCGCCCATTAACCAATACCCTGTTGTTTCGTCTAAATATTCGCCAAGATAAGGTTTACCTCTGTAATACTGCGACTGAACATACAATTCCATCTGCTTGAAATAATCGGTTTTACCAACATAATTCTGATTGTAATTATTCAAAACATTCGCCAAAGCGGTTAACGTCTGCGAACTCGCAAATGGCCAAATTGCACCGTCCCATTCACAGGTTCCTGTTCCGTGTGTTCTAAATCTCGGACTTCTTCTTTCTGCCGTTGTTAATCCAAACGGAGCCGAAAATCCTTTTTCATCTTTAATTTGCTCCCAAGCTTTTTCAAAACCTTTTCCTTTTTCAGGAAGATTAAAATACCATGGAATAAATCCGATGGCTTCGCGAACTTGCGCTAATGTATCTTTTTCTGTTAAAGTTTCAAAAAACTCACTTTTAGAATTCCATAATTTCGTTTGTATTGATTGTTGTAGAACAGAAGCTAAAGCTTTATATACGGTTTCCGCAACCTTATCGCCTTTCATTTCAGCCATTTTAGAAATCGCTACAGCATTTCCGTACATATAACTGTTAATCGTTGGTCTTGCATTTTGCACTTTTCGTCCACCACTTAAGGATTCTTCCATTCCGTCCTTTACATCATGTTGCCAAAACAAACCATCTTTACGCTGACGGTCTTTTACCCAAACAGCATAATCGGCAACCATGTCCGGGTACAAATCCAATAAGAACTTTTCATCTTTATTCACCAAATAACGATTGTATAAAGCATCGGCTGTCCAACTGCTAAACTTATACAATTTATTCATCGGTTTTCCATCATTTCCTCGATACCAGATTTTCACATCCTGCTCAATATATTTCGGATCATGAACCCATCGGAATTCATTGATATGATGCCCCAAAGCACAGCTGATCATATTGTATTTGTCGGCATAAGAACGGTCTACCAAAAACTCGGTAATCGCAAATCCTTGCGGCGTATTTTTAATATGTTTACGAACGCTCCACCATCTGAAATAATAAATTTCCTCGAAATTCTGCTGTGGACATTCAAACAACGGAATATTCTTTTCCATCCAAGTCCACGCACTGTCGTTTGGAATTGCAAACTTCAAATTTTCATCTTCCATCGTGTTGAAATAATCCACATAATGTTTGAAGTTTTTTTCTTTTAAAATAACTGCTTTTCTACTTTGAGAATGCTTCGCAGTCGATTTACAACCGCTACTTATACAAGCAATTACTATTGAAAGTGTTATTATTTTATGTTTGAAATTTGTCAACATTATTCTGTTTTTTATTTTATTCTTTTCACACAATCTTGTCATTTCGACGAAGGAGAAATCTCCGCAAGTAACTCCGTAAAGTGAGTCTCCAATCTTTGTCGAATTTCTAACGAAGATTTCTCCTTCGTCGAAATGACAAATATGGCGTGCTATTATATTTTCTTAAATCACTTATATGGTTCAAAAATTTTAATTCCCAGTAAAAGTATACGTCTGCCCTGCTTTCATATTCACATCATAAATATTGTAATTCGGCAATTTAACTTTAGGCAGTTTTGCTTCATTAGAAATAATCGGTTTCTTCACTTCCACATCATAAAACAACGGATTTGAATTTTTCCCTTTTGCTTTTTTGATTGAAGAACCGCTTAATGTATTTTCTACTTTCAATCGGCAGTTTCCTCCTATTTTAGAATAGATTTTAAGCGTTGAAACCTTATTGTTTTTCCAGGTCATATCGATTACGAATCCGCCTCTTGCTACTAAACCTTTTATGCTTCCGTCTTTCCAAACCGTTGGCAGAGCTGGCAATAACTGAATCGCATCTTCCTGACTCTGCATCAGCATTTCTGCAAAACCGGCTGTGCAACCAAAATTACCGTCAATTTGGAATGGCTGATGTGCATCTAACATATTTGGATACGTTCCGCCACCTTTTCTCTGATCTGCTGTTACCAAATGCAATTGATCTTGAATCAGTTTATAAGCATGATTTCCGTCTAATAATCTCGCCCATAAATTTACTTTCCAGCCCATTGACCAGCCTGTAGATTCGTCAGTTCTATAAATCAAAGATTGTTTGGCCGCTTCAAATAATTCAGGCGTTTTTATTGGCGAAATCTGATTACTTGGATACAATCCGTATAAATGCGAAACGTGTCTGTGATTATCTTTCGGATTGTCCCAATCGTCCTGCCATTCTTGTAACTGACTGTGTTTTCCCACTTTCATTGGAGGCATTTTTGCTAAAGCATCGCTTACTTTTTTCACATAAACAGCATCTGGAGAAACCAATGCAGAAGCTTCGATAACATACGTAAACAAATCAAAAATCAGCTGATTATCCATTGTGGTTCCTGACGCAATTGTTGCCTTTCCAGTCCCTCCTGCGTGTGTATTTTCAGGTGAACTTGACGGAACAACAACTAAATATTTTGTGTTAGGATCTATTACCATGAAATCCAAAAAGAAATCGGCAGCGCCTTTCATGATTGGATAAATTTCGGCTAAATATTTTTTATCACCAGTATACAAATATCTTTCCCATAAATCCTGACAAACCCAAGCACCTCCCGTCGGCCACATTCCCGAAGCAGCTGAATCTACTGGAGCGGTAACACGCCAAATATCGGTGTTGTGGTGTAAAACCCAACCACTAGCATTGTACATTGTTTTGGCCGTTTCTGCACCCGTTACAGCCAACTCTTTTGCCATTTGTACAAAAGGTTCATGCATTTCCTGCAAATTGGTTACTTGTGCCGGCCAGTAATTCATTTCGGCATTAATGTTTGTCGTGTATTTACTGTCCCAAGGCGGAGTCACCATATCGTTCCAAATTCCCTGTAAATTTGCTGGCTGTCCGCCTGGTTGAGAACTTGAAATTAAAAGATAACGTCCGAATTGGAAATATAACGAAGCCAATTGTGGATCAAATTGTTTCGAAAAATCTCGGATTCTTTCATTTGTTGGCTTTTTAACGAAATCATTTGAACCTAAATCTAAAGCAACTCTGTTGAAGAATTTTTGATAATAATCAACATGGGATTTCTTTATGGTTTCAAAATCCTTTGTTTCTGCTTTCGCTAAATAATCTTTGCTTTTCGCAATTTCATCGCCAGAAATATCCTGATAGTTTTTAAAGTTGGTTGCAATCGAAATGTATAAAGTTACTTCATCGGCTTTGTTGATACTTAAAACGCCGTTACTAGCATCAATTTCCCCACCTTTATTTTTAGCTGTTAATCGGCCTTGAAATTTTACTTTTCCTTTTACACCTTCAAAGTTAGTTCCAACTCCCGAAAGTATAATCTGGTTTCCTTCAGTTGAAGCAACTGTTTTATCAATCGGGCTGTTCATGAAAACGTTGCAAGTAATCTGCCCTGGCTGACTTGCAGTAAGTTTTACTACAATAACTTGATCTGAAAATGCGGTTAGAATTTCTCTCGTAAATTCAACACCATTTACTTTGTATTTTACTTTCGCCGTCGCATTGCTGATGTCTAAATCACGATAATAATCAGTATATTTTTGATGTCCGTTGAATGAAATATAAACGCTTCCAAAAGTCTGATACGGCATTCCGTCATTCGTCTGCGACATAATATCTTGAGTAGCCAAATCCTGCGCTTCATCAAATTTTCCGTCAAAAATTAACTGACGAACAATTGGCAATGCTTTTATCGATTTAGAATGTGCATTGCTGTTTGGAGAACCTGCCCAGATGGTTTCTTCGTTCAATTGCAAACGTTCAACTGCTGGATCGCCAAAAACCATTGCGCCCAAACGTCCATTACCCAAAGGCAGAGCTTCATTCCAGATGGATGCAGGTTTATCGTACCATAATTTTAGGTCGTTTTGAGCTCTTGCGGTTAAGGAAAAAATTCCAAGACAGATTGCCGTTATTTTAATTTTTAACTTCATAGTATATTTTTTTTTCGCCACGAATTCACGAATTTTCTCTAATTATTCTTTGCGCTTTATTTCTCAAATTTTTACCGAAAGTGCTAATTCGAGTAATTCTAAGTAAAAATTACGTTTCGTATATAAAAATAATTCGTGAATTCGTGGCTATCTCTTTTATTTTTTAACCTCGTAAACTTTCAGATTTTTTTCTCCGAACATTTCGTATAATTTGTTAATGTCTTTCAATGCATTTTTTGGTAAATTTTCTGCTTTATTACCAAAAACATATAATTTATCATAAGGTTCAATTACGCAAGTCGATTCGTCAATTTCGCCTTTTTCGTTCCTCACTTTATTCAAATCTAAATTTAAATATTTCGCCATAAACGGATACAAAGCCATACGTTTTGAGATTCCGAAATCATGTCCTTCTTTTGCAAAATGGGCATTCTCTACTAAATCTTTCTTTCCGTACAATTCGTATGTTCTTTGGATAAAAGGAAATTCCAGTTCAGGAACCGCCAATGTCCAGTCTTTTCCATCCGAAACAATCAATTGCGGTTTTGGTGCCATCATCGCTGAGATTTCGGCATTATTTGTTCCGTTTCCGCAAAGGTGAATTCCACGTCCGCTTTCGCATGGACAACCGCCTGAAAAGTGCGAGGAAACCATCACGACCGGAGCTGAAACTTTTACTCTATCATCAATTGCTGCCAAAAACATCGTATGTGAACCTCCGCCAGAACCACCTGTAACACCAACTCTAGACATATCAGCATTTTTTACGGTTGCTAAATAATCCAATAAACGAATTCCTGTCAACAATTGGACTGTCGATGCAATACTATTTCTATGCGTTTCTTCAGGAAACTGCAATAACGATTCTCCCCAAGCAAATAAATCATACCCGACTACAATTGCGCCCATTTTTGCCATCATGGCACAACGGTATTGCTCGTCTTTTCTGTATCTTCCGTCTCCGAAATGCCCGTCTGGCGTGATAATTACAGCCGACTTTTTATTTAGCGGATACGGTTTGTAAATCGATCCTGTGGCATAAACTCCCGGAAGAATTTCCAAAGCAATATTTTCTACACTATAGTCTTTGTAAATTCTTTTTGGAGTCAAAAGTGGTTTAGACTTTGGTGTTGGGGGTGCCTTGTCTAAACCAAATGAGGTTATCATACAAGCTTTTAACTCCGTTTTGCGTTTCTCCCATTCTTCTTTGGTCGAATAAAGGCTTTCTAAATAAAACAAGCGTTCTTTTCCTTTATCTACCGAAACTTTATGGTTTTCATACTTGCGTATAATGTAGGTTCCATCGGGTTGTTTAAAATACATCAATTCAAACGGCGCCAAAATATTAGTCAGCGAAAGTGGCAGATTTCCCGGTTCAATTCTCCAATCGGCATAGTCCAGTTCTTTTCCTTTCAGTAATCCTCTGTCATCGCTGATGGTTACGTTAAAAATAGTCTCGATTTTTTTTAGCGTTTCTGATACTGGTTTTCTAGAATTAGTATCAGAAGTACTTTGCGCATTGGCAAATGTCAAAGCAAAAATGGAAACTAAGAAGATGTATTTTATTTTTTTCATTTTGATATAATTCAACGCATTTTTTGAATTGCCTCCTGCTTTAGCTGGAGGTAATTGATTTCTCTATTTTTTTCGAGCTTAATTGCAATTCATAACTCATAACTCATAACTCATAACTCATAACTCATAACTCATAACTCATAACTCATAACTCATAACTCATAACTCATAACTCATAACTTATAACTTATAACTCATAACTTATAACTCATAACTTATAACTCATAACTCATAACTACAATTGACATTCTATTGTATAAATTCCCGATCCTAATTCTAAAACAGGCTTTTGTGCCTTTTCATCAAAACCTGCCCTAAATCTTTTACCATCCATTTTTATCTCTGAATTTTTAGCAACCGGCAATTTTACTGTTGCTGTTGTATTTACCGGAATCTGAACTGTCAAAATAAATTTACCATCTTTCTTTTCCCAAGAAGAAGCAATTTTTCCGTAAACCGATTTATAGTCCGCTTTCGCGAAAGTCATATCGCCAACTACTTCTGGCTGAATAAAGAAATGTTTGAATCCCGGTTTTTCAGGATCCGATTTGATTCCGGCTAAACTTTGGTAAAACCATTCTTCAATTTGCCCCAACATAAAGTGATTCCAAGAATTTCCTTTTCTTGGATCCCATTGTTCGGTTAAAGTGGTCAAGCCAAATTTAATCTGAAAACCATAACCCGGCGCATCGTAATGATTATGCATTCTAAACATGGTTTCGTTTTCTCCATTTTGTGCCAGAGTTTGAAATAAATAACGATTTCCAACATCTCCCGTTGTCAAACGATCGCCTTTTTCTTTGATATCGGCTAAAAGATTTTGCATTACCGCTTCTTTAAATTGCGGTTCTACAATATCCATAAAAATCGGAACAGCATTGCTAAACTGACTATTCGTTCCGTATTGCTTGGTTTCTTCGTTGAAAAACTCCTTGTTGAAAGCCGTTTTAATCTCTAAAGCTAAAGCATTGTATTTCTCGAAATCTTCGGTTTTACCTAATAATTTCCCTGCTTTTGCCGTCAAATACGCTCCATAATAATAGTGAGAAGTTGCAGAAAGTGCAATCGGACTATTTTTAGAATATCCAGCAGGATGTGTTCCGTAATCGTACCAATCGCCTAATCCGTGCGAAACAATATTGTCTGTCGCTTTAGTTCCTAAATAATCGATATACTTTTTCATTACGGGATAATATTTCTCTATTAATGAAACATCTCCATAATATTCGTAATACATCCAAGGCAGGATTACGCCTGTTACGCCCCATTCTGGAGAATCGGTAAAATCGCCTTCAAAGATTACATATTCTGGAACGATTGTCGGAATTAATCCATTATCACGTTGTGAATCAGAAATATTTTGCATCGTTGCAGGAAGGAAAGTCTGCAAGTTGTAATTGAACATCAAACCTGGACCATTCAACTGAATTTCTTCCAACCAGCCTAATTTTTCACGTTGCGGACAATCGGTAAAAACACTTTGGAAATTGCTTTTTATCGAGTTATTTATCAGTTCATGAGTTTTGTTGAAAATCTCGTTCGAACAAGCAAAACTTCCCGCTTCTCCAGCCGAATTGTAAATGAAATTCGATTTTAAATCAACTAAAGTGGGAAGTTCTTTATTTTTATCTTCTTTATAATTAATGTTTTCAATTTGAACATACTGATAACCGTAATAACTGAATTTTGGTGTCCACTCTTCAACTCCATCACCTTTTAAAGTGTAATCGTAATAATATGGTTTTCCAGATCTTCCTTGCGCAATTGTACCTTCTTCATTTAATCCTTCTGCAACCCAGACACGAATCGTTTGTCCCCTCTTTCCTTTTACTTTGATAGTTGGAAATCCAGAAAGATTTTGTCCCATATCAAAAACGTAGAAATTGGGTTTCAGTTCTTTTACGGATTTCACTTCGTATTGTTTCTGAATCGTAACAGGCGGAGCAGTCTGTGGTCTTAAAACTCCTTTTGGTGCTTCCTGAATAACGACTTTTTTCCAATCTCTATCTTTGAAACCTTTACGGTTCCAGTCTTTTTGCTCTAAATTGGCATTACAATCTTCTCCTCCAAAAATACTATTGTACGTAATAGGGCTCTTGTTGTATTTCCAAGTTCTATCAGACTTTATAATTTCTTCTGAACCGTCATTATACTTGATTTTCATTTTAAAGAATAATGTTGGCGGACCAAAACTCACAAAGAATTTGGTATATCTTTCGGCAAGTGTATTGTACATTCCGTTTCCTAACAAAACACCAATTACGTTATCGCCTTTTTGAAATTCTTTTGCACTTAATTCGTAAACATTGTAATTAACCGTCTTATCGTAATCTGTCCACAAAGGAGCAAATTGGCTGTAACCCACTTTTTTTCCATTGATAGTCAATTCGTAATGCCCTAAACCTGAAATATAGACAATGGCTTCTTTTACTGCTTTTTCAACTTCGAAAGGTTTGCGCAACATAATACTTCTTCTTGCCAAAGAATCGGAAGCATTGATAAAGGACATCTTTTTTTCTCTGTTGAAAGTGGCTGTGTGGTAGTTTCTACCTTCCGGCAAATGACTGTCTGCTTTGGTAATAGCACCAATCCAAGTTGGATTTAAATCGGATTCTAATGGAGCTGTTCTGAACGAAGCTGTTTTGCTCCATTTTGAAACTTTTCCCGATTGATTCCAAACTTTAACTTTCCAGAAGTATTTGGTTTCGCTTTTTAATGGTTTTCCGTTATAAACTATATGTAGGTTTTTGTCTGTATTAACTCTTCCTGTATTCCAAATATCTCCGTCATCATTATTTAGCTTTTCTTCTGAAGAAGCAACCAAAATAAGATAGGCTAACTGAGAAGCATCAGATTCTTTTGAAACCAACTGCCAACCCAATCTCGGCTTATTCTCCACAACTGCTAATGGGTTTTCAGCCATTTCTGTTGTTAAACGTACAGGCAGAATTTGTCCTTTAGTAACTACAGTTACTAGAAGACAAACGGATAATAATATGCTTTTAAAAAACTTCACTTTGTGTATTTTTTTTTCGCCACGAATTCACGAATTAACTCAAATTTTTACTTTGCGTTTAATTTCTCTAATTTTTTCTGCCACAGATTAAAGGATTAATTGGATTATAATCTGTGTTAATCATTTTAATCTGTAGCAAAAATTACGCAACGTTTATAAAACAATTCGTGAATTACTTCGTCTGTTCGCTATCGCTCGGGTCGTGGCTATTTCAACTTTTACAATTTTCTAGTAATCAACGATTCGATATTGAATACTGCTTCTGGGATTTGTTTTCCGGTTTGAGGCAGGTCATCGTAATCGTCTGTGTCCGGCGCTGTGTCCGGATTTGGAATATGTCTCTGCTCTCCCGTGCGGAACATAATTCGCTCAAAACCATCTGTTGGCGCATAAAATATCTTTGTTGATTCTTTTCCATCGTTTACTTTTATAGTGTACTGACGGTTTTTAGCATCTAATTTAACTGTGATTGTATAGGCTTTGTTTGCTTCGTATTTTGTAACCGAACTCAAACGCGCACCATTTTTCACTTTTAATTCTCCATCCGAATCAAAAATCAATCTTACAGAAGGCAATCCTTGTTTGTTTTGAAATTCAATCTGTAATAAACCATGATTGTTTTGTTCTGGTTTTACTGTGAAAACGGCTTCCATTTTTGAGGCGAAAGGAATTACCCTTTCCGCACGAGAATAATCAAAATAATCCTGATCTCTCAACGTCAGCCATTTTTTACCATCAGCTTTCTTTTCGATTTTGGTTGATGCCCAAGAAAGATCGTAAGTGTTCCATAATTTTAATTCGTCTCCGTCAGGAAGATTATTAAAAACATCATTTGCATTTTCTGTCACAACCGAAGTAACTGGAACCGGAATCGATGCCACCCAAATATCTTCTTTGTTCATACTGTAGCCCACCCAGATTTTTCCGTCTGGCGGAGTTCCGTTTTTTTCTGTGATGCCACGCACGTATTGTGGACCAGCCGATTTATAGTTTCCACCATAACGCATCGGACTTACTTCGCCATGAACCAATAAAAGATCTTTATAATTTAAACCATCGTCACTTGTAGAAATTGCCAAAGGCCAACGGTATTCTGACGGATTATAAAGTGTTGCATAACGATTGTCTGATGTTTTTTGTCCCCAGATTTTAGCATTGCTGTTTACAAATCCAGGAGCACGCAATGGCATATAATCCCATGATTTTCCGCCATCTTTACTAATCGAAGTTAAAGCGTGTTTCCATAATCCCACTACATTTCCGTTTGGCAAATGGTAATAACTAAACGCTTTATATGGTTTCTGTAACGGAATCAATTCATCGTCACGATCGGCTTCTTCCACCCATTGCTGTAAAACTAACGGCTCTGATAAAATTTCTTCGCAGGCTTTCTTCAAACCTTTGTCTTTTGATGCGGTATAAAATGGGAATTTCGATTTCGTTTTATCCCAAGTTTTGTTATATCTGATGAAATAGATTTCGCCAAAACTTCCGTCTTTCTTGATTTCACGAATCACACGACCAATTCCTTTTCCGTCGTTTGGATCGTCTTTTTCATCCATTGCAATTCCGTAATACGCTAAAGCAAAAAGGCGGTTGTCTTTTGAGGTATAAAAACCCATTCTCTGGTGCATAATCGCATCCAAATTTTTGGCAACACCTTCAACGCCTTCTTTTTTCCATCCGTCAGGAATACGGTAAATTGGGAAAATCACTTCTGGTTTTGTCCACGTTACGCCGTCTTTAGAAGTCATTAATAAAGTCTGACTCGGCGGAATATGTTCGCCCGAAGGATCGCTTAAATAATGCAGATAAAAAGTATTGTTCCAATACGCCATCATCGGCTGATGGTTGTACGTCCATCCAAAACCATCTGCTTTTTCTGGATGTTCACGGCTGGCACGCATGATTTGTGTGGCGTGAACTCCAACCGCAGGACTTAATTGTCCGTGATGATAATCGATGTTTGAAAGTGTTTTGCCAACATAACGGACTGTGTCTTTCTGTGCATTTACAACGGTGCAAGCCAAAAGGATTGTGGCTGTGATGATGTTGGTTTTTATGTTTTGGAAAGTAATCATTTTATACTTTTTTTGTTTCACGCAGATTAGGCAGATTTTAGCTGATTTAATTTTAATCTTTCTGATTTTATACAGATTAAAAAATCTGCTTGATCTGCTTAAATCATTTTAAATCTGCGTGAAATTTTTTTTTCTATTTCTTTTCAATTAATCCCTTTAAAACGTCCGCTGAGATTGTTGTAATCGTTCCGTGTTTGTGTCCTTCGGGGAGGCTTATTTTGGATGATATATCTTCAAAATGAACAAAATCTGTTGTGCTTAACGCTTTATAATTTTTTGAACCGTAATTATCATAATACAACAGCCAGTTTTTATCGACTTTCACTACTGTTGGACCTTCAGATAAATATTCTGTCAAAGGCGCTGAACTTTTTTGAAACGGTCCTAAAGGTGATTTTCCGAAAGCTACTTTTATGTTTCGCATGGGTCTTGTATTGTCTTTCAAAACTAAAACATAATCTTTTTTGCTTTTCTTGAGAATCACGCAGTCTATTACGCTGAAACCTGGATCGTAATATAATTTTGTATCTGAAAACATTTTGAAATCCTTAGTCGTTACATAATACATTCTATGGTTGTTTTTCTCCTCTTCAACACCTTTTGGATATCTAAACGGAATTGTAGATGCCCAAATAATAATGTATTCTTTTTTCACATCATCATAAAAAATCTCCGGCGCCCAAACGTTTACTACTTCTGGCTCATTCTTCATGACTGGAATATATTGCTGTTCAGACCAATGAATTAAGTCTTTTGAACTTGCATAGCCAAAACCATTTCCGCCTTTCCAATCGGTTGTCCAAACCATGTGATAGGTTCCGTCTGCTCCTTTTGTGATGGACGGGTCACGCATGATTTTACTGGCTCCGATTTCGGGTTTTAAAAACGATCCTTCCAATCCTTTCCAATTGTAACCGTCTTCGCTGTATGCCAAATACAAACCTTCTGTTGCAGGTTCTCTAAACGACGTAAAAAGATATAAATCTTTCTTTTTTTGCGAATAACTAATCGCAAAAAGTGAAAGGGTTACTATGATGAATATTTTTTTCATGATATAAAATTGAACACTAATTTCACTAATTATCACGAATAAAAATTGATGTAAATTCATGAAATCTGTGTTATTATACTCTATTCTGTAATTGCTTTTTTATCTAAAGAAGCTCCTTTTTTGATTTTCGTTGTTACGTTGTTTAAAACATTGTTTTTTAAAAAAATGTTTTTAGTTTCTTTTCCATCAGCTTCAATAAAAATATCAGTTAGATTGAATGGAAAATTATTGTTGATTAACGCATTCGAAACATTATCTAATTTGATAACTGGAACTCCTTTTATCGCTGTTGAAGATCCTACATTGTCTAAAATTACATTTTTTGAATCTGAGATTTTGAAAGACGAACCAACGGTTGCGTTTACTTTTACATCGTGAAATTCAACATCTGTTGCTGTGCTTACCGTAAATCCTTCTTTTCCATCCATATTGATGTTAGAGAAAGTGATATTTTGAATTGGCATTTCAGTAATTCCTAAAATCTGTCCGGCTTTGTTTACGTTTGAAGCCGTAATATTGCTCATGTGGATGTTTCTGAAAATCGGCGTTTTCTCGGTTACAGGTTCAACTGTAGTTCCCTTATCGTAGAAAAGACTTAAAACGATGGCTTCTTCTTTGATGTTTTTCATGACAATATTATCGACACGAATATCTTCTACAACGCCACCTCTTCCACGAGCCGACTTAATACGGATTCCACGATCTGTTCCGTCAAAAACACAGTTTGAAATCGTGATTTTTTTGATTCCACCCGACATTTCGCTACCGATAACCACTCCGCCATGACCGCTTAACATCGTACAATTTGTGATTGTTACATTTTCTGTCGCTTTTCCATATTTACGTCCGTCTCCGTCTCTTCCTGATTTGATAGTAATACAATCGTCGCCAACGCTAATATGGCAGTTTGAGATATGAACATTGGTGCATGAAGAAGGATTGATTCCGTCTGTATTTGGCGAATGCGGATTGAAAATAGAAATTCCTGTAACCGTTACATTATCACAGAATTCAGGATTGATTGTCCAGAAAGGCGAATTTTGAAACGTAACACCTTCAATTAAAATGTTTTTGCAGTTGTAAGCCTGAAAGAAAGAGGGTCTAAAAAATTTCTTATCGACTGTTCTTTTATAATATGGTTCAGTGTAAAGACCTTTATTTTGCTCTTCCCACATCGTTTGATATTTGGTTGGAGGAAGGGGTTCTTTTGCTGTTTCTATTCGATAAACTTCGTTCCACCATGCTTTTCCTTGTCCGTCGATTACGCCTCTTCCTGTAATGGTGATATTTTCTACGTCTTTTGCATAAAACAAGGGTTGGAAACTTTTCATTACAATTCCTTCGTAACGCATTTCTACATAAGGAAGAAAATCATCGAAGTTCTCTGAAAACTTTAAAAGTGCTCCAGAATCTAAGTGAATTGTAATGTTGCTTTTTAGTGTTAAAGCTCCCGTTAAATATTCTCCTGCAGGGAAAAAGATGGTTCCTCCGCCGTTTTTAGATGCTTTTTCGATAGCATTCTGAATGGCTTGAGTGCATTTTATTCCTTTGTTGTTCCCGCCTTCTTTTAGGATGTTTATCCAACCGTCTTGTGCAAAAGTGGTGTTTAATCCTGTTATGAAGCAGAGTATTATTAGTATATTTTTCATAGTTGTATTTTTGGTTTCACGCAGATCTTGCAGATTTTGGCAGATCAACGCTGATTTATATTTTAAAAATATCTGCAGAATCTGCTTAAATCTTTTTAAATCTGCGTGAAATATTTTATTCTTATTTTTTGTCATTTCGACGAAGGGGAAATCTCACTAGAAATTACGTAAAGTAATTCTCCAATCTTTGTCGATTCTCGAGTGTGATTCCTCGTTCCTCGGAATGACAAACTGAGTGGTTACTTTGACTTCAAAATCAAAACCCAGTCATTACCATCTTCTTTTTTGCCTTCTGGTTGAAAATTCTGAGTCCCTTTGTTATCAAATGTTCCGATTTTAGTTTTCTTACCATTTCTTGGATTGTACCAACTTGCTTCGAATTTATCCCCAGCAATTTTTCCAAGTTTTACTTCTATTATTCTTCCGTTGTACGTGTATAATAAAGCGTATTTTTCTCCTCTTATGGCTGGAATATAATCATATTTCTCGCCTTGGTTTACTACTAAAGAAACATCTGGCACTCCTTCTAAAAATGGTACTTCTTCCATTAATTTCTTAATATAAACCATTTGTTTTGCTCCGGGAGCATTGATGGCTGATGTCCATAATTCTTTGTTTCCGTACGCTGGTTTATCACCTTTTCTGAACATTTGCATTACGGCATTGTGTCCGTATGTGTAACCTGCCCCACCTGATAAAACCGACCAATATCCGTAACGGCGAACGTCGTTTGCTGTCCATTTTGGTTGTAAAGTATCGTGCAAACCGTGTGGAATTCCTTCGTAAGATGGTTCTCCATCAAGTGTAGGTTTTGTTGGTTTTAATTCGAAATCTCTAAGGACAAACTTGTAATTGTCTTCTTTGAAATTCGTTTTTGATGAATCCTGATCGTATCTTCTATGTCCTGATTGAAACATATTGAAATCCAGCCATTTTTCATTATGAAAATTCTCTGAAGAATCGGTTCTTCCAAACGGGTGAAAAGTCACTAACTGGTTTCGATTGTTGCTTTTTAAAGTATTCCCGATCGCATTCCAAATATCCTGAAATTCATTTCCGTGAGTATCTCCACCGTTTAACCAAATTACGTTGGTTCTGTTTTTATATCTATTAGCTAAGAACTTAGCATATTCAGTTGCTTGTTCTTTGCTTACTTTATTTCCTTTTGAAACATTAGTTCCCCAAACTGGAACCATTGCTACATAAATTCCGTTTTTCTGAGCTACATCTAAAGTATAATCTACGTGATCCCAGTAATCGTATTGTTTTGCATCTTTGAAATCATTTCCTGCCGTAATCAAGGGTTTTGAAACATCTTCGTTGATTAAAGCAGCGTCGCCATAAACGTTAACGGCATTTATATTGTGTAAAACCATTACTTGAACGACATTAAATCCTTTGTCTTTTCTGTCTTTGAAATATTTCTCAACACCTGCTCTGTCCAGTTTTCCAAATGCTAGCCAGCCTGTGTCGCCTAGCCAGAAAAATGGTTTTTCGTTTTCGGTAACAAAATAATGCTGATTTTTAGATACTTTGATTTCAGGCAGAGATGCTTTTGTTCTAGCAGATTGCGAAAATCCGCTTTGTGCTGTAAACATAAAGCTTATACAAAGAGCGTATAAAGATTTAATTTTCAGATTCATTTTGGGTTGTTTTTGAATTTATGTTTTTTGGTTTTTAGCCACGAATTCACGAATTTTTCTTTTATAATCATTGTGTTTTTATTTCACGCAGATTCGGCCGATTTTGGCAGATTTGCGCAGATCTAAATTTTAAAAAATCTGCTTAATCTGCTTTAATCTTTTTAAATCTGCGTGAAATTTTTTTTACTCTCGCAGATTTGGCAAATTAAACAGATTTATTTTTTTAATTAATTCGTGAATTCATGGCTATTAACTTTTACTTTCTTACTACAAAAAGCACTTTTTCTTTTATTTCGGCTTGTGGAATTGTGAATTGTTTTCCTCCGCTGATGTTGGCCTTTTTTGTTGTATTTCCTGTCGTTGCATTAATTGCAAATACTTCAAATGTTCCTTTTTCATTTGATAAATCGATTGTGATATCTTGATCAGCTTTCAGATAAAAAAGATAGCTTTTTCCTTTGTTTTCTAATTTCCAAAGATTATCTGAAAACGTATTGCCGTCAACTAATTTCATTTCGCTTAAAGCGGCATAAAATTGAGGCAATTCAATTTTCGGAATATTAGGCAATGAAGCTCCAGCCATTAAAGCCGGCCATCCAAATCTTGAAGAACCGTCTGTTGAATATAAAATGACTTTTTCAGGATATTTTTCTCTGTATTCACGAACTGCACGATATACCTGATTGTCGGTTTCTTTTCCGGTTTTTAGTTTTCTGGCGTGCTGTCTTGGTGCTAAATTTACACCTCCCTGCGGTGCATAAGCAGAACCGTCTTCTTTGTAATACCAATAACGAATGTCGATTACATCAACCGTTTTTACTCTTTTGGCATCATTTAAAATAGCATCCTGAACGTCTTTAGTAGCACTTAAACCGATTAAACCTTTTTTGCCAGTTTCGTCTTTCCATTTTTGTGCTTGGTCAATCCAAAATTCCATAAAATGTAACGGACCTGTATATTCGGCGCTCGTTAACTGAATTACGTTGCTGTTTTCCTGAAAGTTTTCGAATGATTTTCTGATGAACCCTTCGTGTAATTTTCTTCTTTGAGCATTCGTAATATCGTAAAACTGCTCCGCCATGAAAATACGTTTATCTCCTGCATAAGGTGGCGGTTCTGGAAATCCTGTACTGTTAATGTTGTTTGCAGAACGCCAAGGCGAACTTGCCCAGTGTGCTCCAGCTTCTAAAATATTATGCTGAAAATATTGCTGATTGATTAACAATTGCCCGTTTGGTTCTGCCAAAGTTGCAAACTGAGCTAAACGACTCCAATACCAATCGTTGAATTTTGTTAAATCGTATTTACTCAAATGATCCCAAGCGAAATCTTTTCCACTTCTGGCAAATGGCTGTTCGTAAAACGGAGGCCAAACATCATCATCGACTCTGCGAACGCGTTCGTGATCGTCCATTCTTCTGTCGTACCATAACCCGTAATTATGTTCTAAAGCAACGATATTATTTTTAGTCAAATAATCTACTGTTTCTTGTACTTTATCAGTCAATCCGTTTCCTGTTCTTCCTGGAACGAAACGAGTGATGTGTGGTGTAGATTTGTTTACGAAATCATCGGTTAAATCACCTCGCCACCAAGCTACGTTGGTTTGTTTTCCTGCAATTACTTTTCCTTCAAAAGTTAACCAACCGTTTTCTGTTGTTACTTTCGAAGTTGATTTTTCTGTTTTATTTGGAACAACTTTTAAATCGTTTGCATTTTTTAAACCTTTACTGTCTGTGTTTATCGGATTTGCTTTTGAAGCTTCTACAATCAATTCTTGTAAACTTTTTGCTGTCGTTGCCGAGTTTTTAGTCAATTCCGCAGCTACTTCTATACTCGGACTTGAAGAAGCTTCTGAACCTAAATCATAAATAAAAGGCTGAACAGGAAGTTTTCCTAATCTCGCTTCTAATTGTGTGTAGAATAAACTTCTTGGACTGATATGTTCGTTTACGTTTTTCCAATGTCCATTTCCTCCAAATTGTCCCCAAACTCCAAAAGCCCAGTTTTGTGCTGTTGGCGGACTATAACATTCTACTTTTGAAGCTGACGATTCCCAGATTACAGAATTGGCTGCTGTCCATCCAGCGCCTCTTCCACCTTGTTCTCTGTTATTATAACTTAAAGATTTCCCATCGATATTGGCAATGTCAAATAAAACTCCAGTTGCCCAGCTTCCAATTGCGCCACTATTTTCGAATGGTAAATGCGATTCGCATTGTACGAAAGCATTTGGACCTGTTGTTCCAAATCCGCCCACAGCGAAATCATGATATCCAAATTCTGAATAACAGCGTTGGAATAAAGTCTGCTGACCTTCTGTATAAAAAGTATGTCTTCTAAATGAAGCAATCTCTGAAATCGGTTCAGTTGCAATACAATCTTCAACAGTTACTTGTTGACTTGTTTTTAAAACCGTAACGGCTCCGCCTGCAAAATGTTTGAAATTAACCTGTTTCACCCAAGCATTTCTTGCGTTTTCAATACTGATTGCCTGCCAACGATGTTCTTCGTCTTTTAAATTTGAAGGATTGTAAGTTGATTTTATTAAGATATTTTCAATTCCGTTATTCTCTATTCTTCCCTGCCAAATATAAACAGTTACTTTTGAAGTTCCGAAAACATCATCCAAAGACATTGTAACTGGTGCGTTTATCGTTACTTCGTTTCCGTTGATTTTGGTTACAACACGATTCCATGTTGTTGTCCAATCTCCTTTTTTCCATCCAATCCAAGAAGTTTCTCCACCGAAATCCTGCATGTTAACTTCTTTAATGAAATTATCTGTTAAAGGTTTGCTGATTTCGATTTCGTCTCCAACTTTTAATTTTGAAGTGTTTTTTAATTGGATTTTCTGCGTCCCAAGTGGTGTATAAGTATTGGCGAATTCAAATGAATCTTTATACACTTTATCACTTTCACCTAAAACTCTAATTAAAGCTTCTCTTTCTAATCCCGTTCCTAAAAGTACGGTACCGTTTTCGGAATTTCCGCTTCCTCTTAAAACAACTCCCGATTTTCTGATGTATAATGTTCCGCTGATTTTGAAAGTTCCTTTATCTAACAAAACTGCTCCACGAAAACCTGATTTGTCCGGTTTTAAGGAACTTACATAATCAATCGCATTTTGGATTTTTTGAGTGGCATCTTCTTCTTGTTTGGAAACAAAAATCTTGTTGTCTACATTCGGAATGGCAACTTCTGAGTTTTTATATCCTGCAAAAGAAAAATCTGGGATTTGATTTCCTTGATTATCAGTTGTGAAAGAAAGTTTGTCTTCTTTGGTTTTGATAATGTCTGGGAAATTGTTTTGGGCTGTGATGTTTATACTGAAAAGCATCGCCAAACCAGACAAAATTATTTTATCTTTTTGAAGGGAGATTGTATTTATAAATTGGATAAAATTCACCTTATTATTTTTTTAGACTTTAAAATTAAACCATATAAGTAATATAAGCTCATATAATTTTTAGGTTTGTCTTTTTCCACAATCTTGTCATTTCGACGAAGGAGAAATCTTCGTTAGTAGCTCCGCATGCTTGATAAACTTTGTGTTAGTTTCTTGCGAAGATTTCTCCTTCGTCGAAATGACAAACTAGATGGATATTCTTTGTGTAATTAAACCTGACAAGTTTTAAAAAACCTGTCAGGTTTGCGTTGAGAATACTTAACTATTGCAACAATGATTTCAGCTTCGCTAAAGTATCCGTATTATTTTCGATTTTCGTCCAATCTGTTTTGCTGTTTGGATCGATTCCGTTAAAATACTTTTCGATATTAGTATAACCGTCTCCATTTGCATCTTTATTGGCATCTGAAGCATCATTTGGATTTAAACCATATTTCTTTTCCCAAGCATCTGGAATTCCATCATTATCAGAATCTTTATACGCTTTTCCTTTATAAGTTGGATAACCTCCAACTTGGTCAGGATGCGTTATAATTCCTTTTTTATAAGAATCTGCAGGTAATCTTCTTTTAATAAATTCTTTTCCAATTGAGTTTTCTAAACCGTCTTTAACTTCGATTTTTCCTGTACGAACTTGTTTTAGGATTCTTTCATCAACCGCATCTCTTTTCGGAATTGTCGCTCCAACATTAGCCAAAACAAAATCATAAGCTTCCTCAGCCGACATGATATTAAATTTTGGCATTGAGAAAGGTTTTGGCTGTTTGATTGCTGCTAAAAATTCCTTTGTTTCAGCTTCTGGAAGGTTTTCCAATTGTACTCCACCATTCCAGTTATCCGCTGTAACCTCTGGAGAACCTACAATAAAATTTCCTGAAACATAAGCTCTTCCGTATTGTTTTGGTTCAATATAACCAGATTCTGGTTTTACGATTCTATGTGAAATTGGCTCGTTTTGTGGCGTAATTGGCCCTGGTTTAAAATAATTGTTGATAATGTTCAACATCGAACGATAATCACCTCCGTCTAGCGTACGATTCCACCAATTGAATACTACGTTATTCACAAAATTAAAGTCACCATACATTCCGATAGAAGCATTTCTAGAAATGTTGTCTGCCCATAAATTGCGCATAAAAGTACTATTTAATCCGCCGATTGTACTTCCGAAAGCGTGATTATAAGTGTCTAAACCTTCTGATGAAATAGTGTTTTGAATTGTGATATTACAAGCAGGAAGTTTTTCTAATTTTGACTTAGCATTTGCTGCAAATTGATGTCTGTATAAAGAAATATTTTCGTCTAATCCCCAGCTTACCGAGCAGTGATCAACAATGATATTTCCCATTGGATTTCCGCCAAGTGCATCATCCCTTCTGGTAACTTCGGTAGCGCCACGACGGAAACGCATGTGTCTGATAATAACATCGTGCGTATCGATTTCTAAAGTTTCTCCTGCAATGCAAATTCCATCACCAGGAGCCGTTTGTCCAGCAATTGTAACGTAAGGCGCACGCATGCTGATTCTTTTTTTCAACTGAATGATTCCTGAAACGTTGAAAACGATTGTTCTCGCTCCAACTGCTTCGCAGGCTTCACGGAAAGTTCCTTTTCCGCTGTCTTCTAAACTAGTAACCACAAATATTTTTCCGCCACGTCCGCCTTGTGTGTAAGCTCCGCCACCTTCAGCACCCGGGAATGCAGGAATGTCAGCAAAAACAAAATCTTTTGGATAAGATGCCCAAGGTAAATAGGGTTTTCCTTGTTTTGCTTCTTCTTTGATTATGTACAGATTAGCGTTCCAGATTTCACTCAGCCTTTTTTCTTCGTCAGCTAAGATAGCATCAGCTTTTGCTTGAACATCTTTTGGAATTACAGGATATTGGGCATAAGCCGACGAAACAAGCGAACAAAATGAAAAAGCTATTAATGTTCTCTTTAAAGTACGGTTGGGAAAAATATTTTGCATTAAATTGTGGTGTAGTTAATAGTAGTTAGTTTTTGAGAGGTTTTACTCTTTTGAAGTAGTATCTTTTGCTTTCTCTCTTTCTTCAATACGTTTGTGCCAATCAGCACTTTCTTTATTTAAATCGTAACCTTGTTTTGATAAATAGTTGTTGATTCTTCCTTTGTACTTACCAAACCAGCCGTGTTTTTCTTTAGATGAACCAGCATCCATTGCATGTTCTCTGGCTTCAACTAAAGCTTTGTAGATATAGTCTTTTTGTTCTGCTGTTAAATTTGGAAGCATATCATTATAACCTGCCACTGTGATTGGAAGCACACCATAAGTCATTCCGTCTTTCACTTCAGTGATTTTATCTTCAGACAATTCTTTGCTTAATTTTTTGATATAAGATTTGTGCAGTTTCGCAATTGATTCGTCTGCTTTTGCTTTTAATTTATCAATCTTTTCGTTTTGTTTTTCTTTAGCTAAAGAAGTATCTTCTTTTACTTTTTTGATTTCAGCATCTCTTCCGTCCTGAATTTCAGTTAAATCTCTAAACTGCTGAGCGATGATGTTTGAAACTGCTTTTTCTTTTGCTTCGTTTTTCAAATCTAATTTGGTAACGATTTTTGCGGCTCTTTCGTTGGTAACTTTTACATATTCAGGATCTAAATGCTGTTGTGCATTTAAACTTGAAAATGCGAAAACCAGCGATAATAAACCAGCATTTATTTTATTTAGTGCCATTGTCTTTCTTTTTTTAATATTTTTTTTAGCTCAATCATAAGGCCAACGGCCTTTAAGCAGTACCATAGGATAAAACCCTATGAATTACAAATTACAAATCATATAGCAAAGCCCTGAAAGGGCGTAAGCCTTTGCCCATATTTCATTAATTGCTTTCGCCCTTTCAGGGCTTTTTTCTTTATTCTCTAATACATAGGACTTTGTCCTATGTTAGTGCTTTGAGCCTTTCAGGCTCTTCTTCAAAATATTCCTTATTTTAAGTCTAATAAAGGTCTAACTAATGTTTCTTTATTATTAGCTAAATCTTTCCAGTCCACTTTTATCGCAGGATTTACACCGTTGATATAATCTTCGATATTAGTGTATCCATCTCCGTTTAGATCTCCTTGTGCATCAGATGGATCATTTGGGTTTAAACCATATTTTTTCTCCCATGCATCAGGCATTCCATCTTTGTCTGTATCTACATAAGGTTTTCCTTTGTATTCCGGATATCCTCCAACTTGCGAAATATCGGTGATAATTCCTTTTTTATAAGAATCCATCGGCAAACGTCTGTGTTCAAATTGGTAGAAAGTCTTTTTCTCTAATCCCTTTGCATATTCTGGAACTCCAGTTTTTACAGTTCTTACGATTCTTTCATCTACTTTATCTCTTATTGGAAGAGTCGCTCCAACATTTTTAAGAACAAATTCATAAGCGTCTTCAGCAGTCATAAATTTGTTGAACCATGGCATTGGGAAAGGTTTAGCTGCTTTCATTTTAGCAAAATACTCTTTTGCTTCGTCATACGTCATTAATTCACCTTTCTTATTCTCTAACTGAATTCCACCGTCCCAGTTGTCTTTAGTCACTTTTTCGTTTCCGTTAACCACGTTTCCGTTTACATAAGCTCTACCAAAAACCATATAAGGCAATTTACTTCTTCCCGATTCTGGTTTTAAGATTCTGTAGCTAATTGGCTGAGTTAAATCGGTTACTGGACCTGGTTTGTAGAAGTTGTTGATGATGTTATAGTTTGCTGTATAATCTCCACCATCAGTAGATCTGTTGTACCAGTTAAAAACTACGTTATTCACAAAATTGAAAATTCCATTCCAACCAATAGAAGGGTTTCTTCCAGCATTATTAGCCCACATATTTCTCATGAAAGAGCAATTTTCTCCACCTAAAGTACTTCCGAAAGCATGATTGTAAGTATCTAAAGCTTCTCCGAATAAACTGTTTTGAATTGTAATGTTTACCGTTCCCACTTTAATATCTGGATAACCTGGTCCTGGATTGTACATGTGTCTGTAGATTGACATGTTTTCGTCTAATCCCCAAGTTGCAGAAACGTGGTCAATCATAATATTTCCAACAGGATTTCCTCCGATTGCATCATCACGACGTCCTACGAAAGTTTCTCCACGACGGAAACGTACGTGTCTGATAATTACATCATGCGTATCAATCCAAGTTGATTCTCCTGCTATACAAATACCGTCGCCAGGAGCTGTTTGTCCAGCAATTGTAATGTATGGCGCACGAATAATCAACGGACTTTTCAATCTGATAATTCCAGCAACATTAAATACCACTATTCTCGCTCCTCCTTGTTCGCAGGCTTCACGCAAAGTTCCCGGTCCACGATCTTCCAAACTTGTTACGGTGTACACTTTTCCGCCACGGCCTCCAAATGTGTACATTCCGCCACCTTCGGCACCTGGGAAAGCTGGAATTTCAGCCTGAGGCAAATCAGTTGGACGTGATGCCCATGGAATGTATGGCTTTCCATGTTTAGCTTCTTCTTCGATAACTACTAAAGCTTTTGCCCAAGCTTCATCAGAAAGTCTTTGAGCTTCTTCTTTAATTGCTTTTTCCTGAGCCTGAACTTCTGGACTTATCTTCGGATATTGAGCAAAACATTTTGCGCTTCCCAAAAAAAGCAGAGATGATGCGATAAATAATGCGGAATTTTTCATGTTAATTTCTAGTTGTGGTAATTCTTTTTAAACAAATCACCTGTATCTTTTGACGAATACAGGTGAAAAGCTTGATATAAAATTCTGTTTCTTAATAGTTAAATTATTCTTGGTAGTTGAAAGTTCCATTAGATCCTCCATTCCATCCAATAGTTTGTTGTAACCAAGGATTCTGAGTTAGGATACTAGTATGTAATCCCATTATATAATAATTCGGATTAAATTTAATTTGTACTGCAACGTTATTTACATTATCCATTGGGGTCAATAAATTAGTGAATACAAAGTTATTTGTATAAAAAGCTGCCAAATCATCTAGTTGAGTACTAAAATTAGCCGAATCTGGATCAACACTGATTGATCCGCGAACACTTTTTAAAGGATCGTTCTTTGTGGCAGTATTTTTATATTGCAGGTAGAATCCTGTGCGTTGTGTTCCATTGATAGGTGTTAAACCTAATTTAGTTACAGTACCACCACTAGTTCCTGCAAGAGCTTCGTTACTATAAAGCATCCAACGTTGTACATCCCAGAAACGTTTTCCTTCGTATGCTAATTCTACTCTTCGTTCATATAGACAAGCGGCAATAGCTGCATATTTATCCGCCAAAATACCTATTCCGTAATTATTGGTTGCAGGAATTCCAACACGAGCTCTAATTTTTCCTAAATAACTGATTGCATTACCAATGTCACCTTTTGCAGCATAGCATTCAGCAATATTTAGCAATAATTCTGCATAACGATATTCCATGATATTAGTAACAGAATACTGAAAACTACTAGCATTTGATGCTGTTACATTTGACATTTTTCTTACAAATGCCGGGCTATTTTCCTGATTGTTATCACTAAAATATGGTTTGTCTTTATCAGATCCGTCTAACCAACGGTAAGACCAGGCTACACTGTTTGCATCTTCAGCATATCCCCATTTCATTCCGGAAAAGGCAAATGTTCTATAAAATCTAGGGTCACGTTTTTTAAAGAATAAGAAAGGATCGTAACCATTTGCAGCTGTCGGTTTTGATCCGTCAGACATTGGAAACAAATCAATCATTTCCTTAGGAGCTTCAAAAGCCCCAGTACCACCTTGGCTAACCAAACGCATAGCTTTTTCCCAAGAATTGTTGTTACTTACTGCAACAGTTGATCCGTTTCCTAACAATTGAACCACAATTGCTTCTTTATTAAAACCTTCAACTTTAAACATCTCATCCCATTGTTTGGCATTGCTACCATATAATCCATAGCCATCAGCTGTCAATTGAGCTTCTGCTGCCAATCCAGCTTGTAGTGCTGCTTCCCATCTTTCTGTAGAACCATCCCAGTTTTTATTAAATAATGGACTAGCATAAGTTAACAATACTCTAGCTTTTTGTGCCATTGCAGCTCCCTTTGTAAAACGACCATAATCAGCACCAGCATCTGGCCAGTTACCTGGCAATAATGAAGCCGCCATATCTAAGTCTGCTACAATTTGATTTACCACTTCAGTAACTGAAGCTCTTGGCAGTTTTATTGCCTCATTAGCTGAAGACGCGGCTTGTACAGTTGTCACAAGAGGTATACCTCCATAGATGCGCATTAAATCAAAATATTGAACGGCTCTTAGATAATACACTTGCCCTTTTGCACGATCACGGAATGTTTTGTCTAATGTAGATCCTTTTACATCAATATCCTCTAAAAAACTATTACAGTCTCTGATACGATTATAAGGTTCATTTTTAATTTTATCTTCCAATTTTGTTCCAAAATAATTAGTCGCATCATCTGAATTTACTAACGTTTTGGTTGGATTGACAAGATCCTGAATTCCGCCAATCTCTTCTGTTAATCTAGAGTATGAATCATTGTACTGACCTACCAAGGTTGCTAAAGGCGACTTATACGCATAGAAAAAGTCATAATATAAATTGTTTATATACCAATTTGTACGCTCTTGACTTTCATAAAATGAATCGTCAACTTGTCCAAAATTTTTCTTGTCTTCAAGAAAATTATCACTACATGAAGCACTAACTATAAGTAATACCGCAAGAGTTAATATTGAGTTTATTCTTAGTTTCATAATTACTTATTTTTTATTAGAATGACACACTTAAGTTAACAGACCAAGTTCTCAAAGTTGGATAAGTATCATACGATGAATCATACATATTACGATAGTGATTAGGATATGGGTTGTAGAAATCCCAAAGATTATTTCCAGTTACACCGATCGCTAAACTACTAATGTTTAATTTATTTAAAACGTCTTTTGGCAAACCATAACCTACTGTTAAGTTTCTAACAAAACAACGGAAAGTATCTAACTGCCAGAAGTTTGAAGGAGCACCAACCAATTCGTCGTCATAAAGCGCTAAATTTGGGTATTTACCATTTACATTATCTGGTCCATACATGTCTGTCCAGTAGCTTTCATGAGCCCACATATTGTGCGCAGAAGATGTACCTTGTTTTACAACATCAAGTTCACGGAATCCTCCCCAAGAAGTAGAGATCTGAGTTCTTGCATAAAATCCTTTGTATTTCATACCTAAATTGGTTGTAAAACCATAAGTTCTGTTTACATTGACTAATTTCTGATAATCTAAATTTTTATCAATTCTTCCATCAGGTCCAGCTTGTTCTCCAGTTGTAGGATCAAATGCACCTCCAACATCTTCATATGCTAACATACCTTTAACCATGCCTGATACGCTAGTAATTTTATTAAAACTAGGTGTTGTACCAGCTGCTGCAGCTCTTTCTGATAAATAGGCCCAGTAGTTTGCGATATCTTCATCTGTACGTAAAATTCCGTCTCCTGTAGAAGTTCCGTTCCAAGTTTTGAACCCCCAGTATGGGAAGAAAGAAGAAGAGCCTGTTTGAGTTACATTAAATGACGGATGTTGCAAAGCTTGATCTGGATATTTTTTTACTTTGTTATCTGAGTATCCAAAGTTTACTCCAACATTATAACTAAAATCATCTTTGATTTTATCACTCCAGTTCAAACTTACCTCAAGTCCCCATGCATCAACAGCAGCGTAGTTTTGTTCAGCAAAACCACCACCAACTGAAATTGGCACACCAACAGCACCTGCCATGTTAGTTAACATATCTGTTGTTCTATCGTAATAGAAATCAGTACTCATTTGTAATCTATTTTTCAATACATTAATATCAAGTCCAATGTTATTTTTGATTGTTGTATCCCAACCAACATTTCTATTTGGGTTTACTTTTGGAGTAACTCCTCCTCCTAGAGATCCTCCTGTATTACCTGTTCCAAATACAGCACCTTTATCTACAATAACATCATAATATTGCATCCATCTCCAAGCCTGTACGTTATCTTTTCCTGTTTTACCTATAGAATATCGCAGTTTCAAAAAGTCTATGCCTGGTAATGCTTTAGTAAACCAGTCTTCTTTAGACATAATCCAACCTGCTTGAAGTGATGGGAAAAATCCCCAATAGTTTTCAGGAGCGAATTTTGTTGAAGCATCACTACGGAAAAGAAATTCTAATAGATATCTAGACTTAAAACTGTAATTAAATCTTCCTAAATATGAAAGTGTTCCTGATTCTCCTTTTGTATTAATAGAGTTAGAAGAAATTACACCAGCTGTTTGATATGTCCCTCCATAATCTTTTCCAGTTTGTTCATATGCTAAGCGTGTAGTTCTGTACTCAGCTTCTGTACGCTCCATACCAAACATAGCGCCAACATCATGATTACCAAAAACTCTTGCATAGTTCGCAAAAAAGTTAGCTTGATTATTTCTGCTAAGAGAAGTATTATAATATACACGAGAGTTGCGAACATTGGTGTCAATTTGGTAGTAAGGATCAACGCCATTGTTTGTAGTAGATGGAACTGCAGCACTTGCTAAGTGCATATCAGCTTTTTCATATCCAACAATTCTAGCCAAATCAAATGGCAGCTGAACTTGTTCGGTATATCCTGTGCTTTCGGTTCTTGCAAAAGTACCTTTAAGAGACAATCCTTTCACAAAAGGAACTTTATAGTTTAAAGACATATTCACATTGTATGAGAAATCATCTGAAACTTGCTTAGAACCATTGTTTAAAGTTGCAAAATAATTCCAACCTGCAATTGTAGTGTTAGCATTTGCGCTTCCTAAAGTCCTTGTTGTTTTAGGAAAAGGAGACATATAATACTCTTTGCCATCGACTACCGTTTCCCAAGGAATATATTTTGGCATGTGCAATAAATATCCGTAATCGGCTTGCTCACCTCCACCAGCAATACTTCCATAACTGCTATCATTAATGTTAGCTGACGCTTTTGTAAATGATTTTTCTATATCGCCTGAATTAGTAGAAATTGCTGCTGAGAAATCTAATGAGTTCGAGATCTTAGCATTAATACCCGTTCTAAAATTCCATTTCTGGTAATCTTGAGATCCTAAGTTTGCTCCTTGCGTAAAATAGTTAAGACCTGCAAAATATGTCATTTTTTCATTACCTCCAGTAACAGTTAAAGTATGCTTATCTTGAGTAGCAGGTCGCCAAGCTTCTTTTAACCAATCATAATTTAGGCCTTTCATTTGCTCTAATTCAGAATCTGAAAAATAACCTACTCCATTATTACTTAAATTTTTAACTGATAAAAATCTATTAGACCAAACCCCATACTCATAAGCGCTCATAGTTTTACTATGGCTAACAGCGTCATTTACTGCAAATTGGCTATAGTATGAAAATTTGGTAACTCCCGCTTTACCTCTTTTTGTTTTCACAACAATTGCACCTTGAGAAGCACGAGAACCATAAATAGCAGCCGAAGCATCTTTTAATACTGTAATACTTTCTATTTCTGAAGGATCTAAACGGTTAAAAGCATCTAAAGTAGGGAAACCCGATACTGGATCTACCTGTACCATATCATCAATAACAATTAATGGTGTATTAAATCCTCCATCTTTAGAGAAACTAAAAGTTTGACGAATCTGTAACGAAGCAGCATCACCAGGGCGTCCACCTCCATCTATAACAGCTAATCCAGGAACTAATCCTTTCAATGCGTCTGATAAATTAGAAACTGGCAAATCCTGAACATCTGCAGCATTAATCGTCGCAATTGCCCCTGTAAGTTTTTCTTTTTTCTGAGTACCGTAACCTACTACAACTATATTTTGAAGTTCGTTTGAATCTTCAGATAACTTAGCATCAACTATAGTACGTCCATTAATAGCAATTTCTAATTTTTTCATTCCTATAAATGAAAACACCAAAGTAGCGCCTGGTTTCACTTTAATTTGATACTTACCATTAAAATCTGTTGTAACTGTATTCTTTGTAGATTTCTCAGTTACGTTTACTCCAGGAAGAAGACCAGATAAATTATCGGTAACAGCTCCCGTTACAGTAACTTGATTACTTTGAGCATAACTCAATACACTCATCAGTGTAAACAAAAGAAAACTACATCTTTTTATAAGTGCTTGTTTCATAAATGTTTTTTTGGTTAGGTTATTAATGTTAGTTAGTCATGTTTAATGTGTCTCGTCTATAACAAAATTTTCTTAATGGAATCTTAAATTAATTTTATTAAATGTTTAAAACACATTTATTTTAATATTCCAAAAATATGATGATGACACATTAGAACCGTCCTGCTCTATCCTGTTTTAATCGTATAATCTCGAAAAAAAAGCGACTAAAAAAACAATATTAATAAAAAACGAATGGAAAAAATAGATGAACCAAAATATTTAAGACAAATGTTTGATTAAAACAAAATTTAAAAACCCATTTTGATTAAAAAACAACAAGATTATTATTAAAAACAAGCATCTGCTGTGTATTTTTCAAAACTTAACAATATCCTATCTGATATTTAAGCGCTTAGAAAACTCTAATTTTTACGAAAACGATAGAGATAATTGTGGCAATTGCACTTATTTCACGATAAAAAACCTACAAATTATAATACAGGATACCAGCAGGATTACTTAAAAAAACATTAAATAAATTTTAGTAAAAAAAATAATTTTTAAAAGTAAATTCTGACCAACAAAATTTAAACGTTCTTTTTCTATCTATAGTTATAGAAAAAATTAAACGGAAAGCCCACTAATATTGACATTAGTGGGCTTTCCGTTGATCCATTTTAATTCAGCATTAACTATTGAATGAGATTCCATCCATTTAAAACTAAATCTCTATTATATTTCTTAGTATCCTCTTTCTTTAATTGATACGACCATGAAACTCGTTGAGACACATATTTAGCACTCGTTCCTTTGCTTCCATATTCAGCATAATAAGCTGTTTTATCTTTGTCAGGAAATCTAGTATCAATCCAGGCATTCCAACCTTCAGGAATAATATGGGAACCTAAATCTGTATTAATAAAAACAGTTTGCGCATAAGGTCTCCAAGGTCTTCCCAAAAAAACTTTATCAACCGATTTGTCTTTCGCAGTAAGTTTACAATCCACAAAAACAAAACCATAAGCCTGCCCTTGCGGAGTTGAAGCTGCTGTGATGTACGAATTCACTAAACTTTCGATGGTGCATCTATAAAAATAAGCTGTTGCAGCTCCAAAAATAAAATCGGTTGTACCGTTGATAAAACAGTTTTCAAAATACGTACGAGTATTTCCTTCTGATAAATAAAGCGTGTCCTGATTTCCTAGCAGATTGCAGTTTTTGACCATAACTTTATCACCTTTAATATGAAGCGCAACCGCCTGCCCTACTCGTCCCGCCGTATTTTCTACAGTTAGATTTTCAAGCGTACAATCATTTCCTTTAATTAAAAAAGAATACGAAGTTGATGTTCCAAATTCCTTTTTTCTTGATGGATCTGGTTCGCGAAGCGGTTTTCCTGAATAATCATCAAATGAAATTATCGTTTTATTGCGATCTGTTCCTTTTAAAGTAATGAAAGATTTTGAAGCAGGAATTTCTAATTTCTCGACATACTTTCCTGGTTTTATAGTAATTACAACTCGTTTTTCTGAATTGTCTTTGACATTATTTATCGCTCCCTGAATGGTTTTAAAATCTCCTGAACCATCTTGAGCAACGGTTAATACAAGTTTGTTATCGAGCGTTTGTGCTGATAAAGAAAGTGTTGTTATTAAAAATAGAGTTACAATATATTTCATATGTTTTTTGTTTACTCGTCTTCTTTTTGTCATTTCGAACGTAGAGAGAAATCTCCGCAAGTAGCTCTACAAAGATTGGCTTTTCGTTGCGGAGTTACTTGTGAAGATTTCTCCTTCGTCGAAATGAAAAACTGAACGATTAATATCTTTGACAAAAATTAAAAAATCCGTTTTAATCCGTGTTTTGCCAAGGGCAATCCGTTTCATCCGTGTCCAAAATTTAATGCGACATCCAAACCGTCATCTCTCCCTGCCCTTTGTTTCCCCATGCAAAATACGGAATCAATTTTACTTGTACGGTATTTTCATTTTTAGCAGAAAGCGGTTTGTACAACGTTTTGTCCCATGAATTATTAGCATTTATAACGGCATCAGCATCAATGCTCATTAAACTTCTATTGTTTAATGTAAACGGATTCGTTGTAAATTTCGAATTCAATTTTAAAGCCACATCATTCACACTAATTTTAGCTGGCAATTGATCAGATTCTAAACAATACACCAAAGGTCCTCTTTTTACAGCAACTTGATTTTTAACTTCTTCTACTAACGGATTCGCTTCCATCAATTCAACTGGCATCGGAATATTCAATTCAATTACATCTCCTTTTTTCCATTTCTGATTCAATTTGAGATAACTTCCAGAAACGATTTTATCGGTAATCTTTGCATTATTTATCGAAACTTCCGCATTTTGACTCCAACCCGGAATTCTCAAAAAGAAAGCCTGCAGATCTTTTGGAGTTTTTATGATTTTCAACGCTATTTTTCCGTCCCACGGATAATTGGTTTGCTGTTCAATCTCTAAAGATTCTCCGTTTAATGTTTTTGTATTCAAAGTATTGCTCCCGTATAAATTTACATACAAACCTTCTTTTGAAAGATTATAAGCGTAATTTCCAATCTCGGCAACTGTTCTGGTTACGTTTGGCGCACAGCAGTTGGATAAAGCGATATAACCTTCACGCACATTTCCCCATCTTTGATGAAACGGCAAATCATTTGAAACATTCAATGGATTATTATAAAGGAATTTTTCTCCCTCTAAATCCATTCCTGAAAGTACACTGTTGTAAAGTGCCAATTCTACAATATCAGCATATTTGGCATCTCCCGTGATTTGGAGCATTCTCCAATTCCATAAAACATTTCCAATATTGGCACAAGTTTCGGTATGAGCCGTTGCATTTGGCAATTGAAAAGGTCTTCCATAAGCTTGATGAATTTTCTGAACGACAGATGGATCATAAGAAGTTCCGTCTGGAGAAACTCCATCGTATAAAGAGCCACAGCCTCCTGTAATGTACATTTTACGATACGTTACATCATCCCAAATCGATTCTAAATTATCTAGTAATTTCTTTTCTCCCGTTTCGGCATACAAATCGGCAACTCCGGCATAAAGATAATTTGCTCTTACAGCGTGCCCCATTGCAGTTGTTTGCTGTCTAAACGGAACTCTGTCCTGATTATCATCAGTTCCGTCATTTGTAGTTCCTCTAATATCAATTAGATTATTAGCCAATTCTAAGTATTTCGGATTTTTTGTCGTTCTGTACATTTCGACAATTCCCATGTAATGAGACGGACAAATGGCATTTCGAGCCAATTCTGGTGAAGCTTTTTTATAGAAATCATACAAGAAATCGGCAACTCCTTTGGCTATATTCAAAAAGTTCGTTTTTCCTGTGGCACGATAATGAATACAAGCCGCAGTCATTAAATGTCCCATATTGTATTTCTCAAAACCCAATTGTTTTTTCACTTCTTCTGGACCTAAAGTTCCCCAGCGTTCATCGATTAAAACTGGTGTATGGATATAACCGTCTTTGCGCTGTACTTTCGCAAAAAGCGCAATAGCTTTATCCATTTCGGCATCGAGTTTTTTATCTTTTGTAACGGCATACGTTGCTGCCATTCCTTCAAAAATCTTGTAGAAATCACCATCATGAAACGAAGGCCCTTTAAAAGCTCCTTTGCTTAATCCAGCCGCAATTTCGAAGTTTTTGTAAGCATGCGAAACTTCATCGTTATGATACAAATCCCACATATACGGTAAAGTATTTTTGGTTTCTACATCAAATTGTTCTTTCCAAAATCCGTTCGTCCATTTTACGTCTTGCAGGCCTACACTTTGTAATTTAGAATACGGACTTTCTGAATTCGCTACCAAACCTTTGTTTTGCGCAAACAATCCAGTGCTAGCAAAAAATAAGCTTAAGGAAACATTTAATATTTTTTTCATTCTTTTATAATTTTGAACCATATAAGAAATATAAGTTCAGTTAAACTAAACTTTTAAACTTTAGCAATACAGATTGAAATCAAACTTATAATATCTTATATCACTTATATGGTTTAATACTTTTTACTTAACAAAGAAATTAATAGTTCTGCTCATAGAATCTCCGTCAGCATCTTTTACCGTTACTACGAAAGAAGCAAAACCTTTATCTGAAGCCGTAAACTGAATTTCTTTCCCTTTTAAACTTACTTTTCCGTTTTTAACATCAGAAAAACTATAAACTGGCTTGTTTTCAAAACCTTTGAAATAATCTGCTGCATTCAAAGCTTTTTTATCTTTTACATTGATAAAATAATGAGGATGAGCCAACCAATCTAAATAATTATCTAATTGTGTAAATCCGTCTTTGTCAGTATCTTGATTTGCATCTGAGAAATCTCCTAATGCTGAATTTTCATTTAAACCAAAAGCTTTTTCCCACCAATTTGGCAAACCATCATGATCTGTATCCCAATCTGCTGGACGAGTTTCTGAAACAAAATTCGGCCATCCGCCTGCATCTTGTTCGTTATCAATCATTCCGCCCAAACCACTTTTAGTTCCTTTATATGTGAAAGTTCCTTTTAAAGTTTCATCTACAATTCGGTTATCGTGTTTATCAAAAAATGGCTGATTTGCTCCAACATCTGAAAGTACATTTTTATAAGCCGCTTTCGCTGATTGCGTTTCTACGTAAGAAGGAAAAAATGGTTTATCAACGAATGTTTCATATTCTACTTTTTCTTTATTTGTTACCGTAGATTTTCTTCCTTTATCTTGAGATTTTTCATCAAAATAACCTGGCATAACATTTCCATTAAAATAATAACGTTGCATTCCTTTTCCAACGCCTTCGTGCTGTGCATTTAACGCTACAAAAATTCCAGTTGAAGCTCCGGGTTTATAATAATTATTCACAAAATTTACCTCATTTGCTCCTCCGTCTGTCGTTCTTTTTCCCCAGTTGTAAACTACGTTATTTGTAATATCAAGTCTTCCTGTGTAAAATCCGTCACCGCTTAGACCACCACCAATACTCCAGTTTCTTCCATAATTATGAGCCAGTAAATTGTGATGAAAACTACCAATATCACCGCCAATCGTAGCAGCATAACCATGCATTTTTCCGACTTCGTATTTATCATGGCCAGCCACGTTTAAAGCTTCTGAAATTAATGTTCTTTGTAATGTAATATGATGCGCTCCTCGCGAACTAAAAGATTCATCAATTGTCCAGCTAATTGAGCAATGATCAATAATACTATAATCGGCACCTGTTAATCCCATTCCGTCAAAAGTAGTTCCACCGCCAATTCTTACTTTTAAGAATCGAATTACACCATCATTTCCTGTTAATCCGATTGGCGCTCTGCTGATTGTAATTCCTTCGCCAGGAGCCGTTTGTCCTGCAATAGTAATATAAGGCTGATTTGCAACTAATCTCGAAGCTAACTTGATATTTCCCGAAACATTAAAAACAATTGTTCTTGGTCCAATTTCCTGATTAATCGCATCACGTAAACTTCCTGGTCCGTCGTCATTCAAATTTGTTACTTCAATTACTTTTCCGCCACGTCCTCCAACGGCATAACGTCCGTAACCTTCAGCGCCTGGAAATGCTAATTGTGCAGGTTTAAACGACCAAACATTTCCTAATGTCACTTCCCCATTATTATCTACTTCATCAACTCTCCAGTAATAGGTTGTTCCGCTGTATAAATCAGAAACTGTAAAAGATTTATCGGTTAATTTTCCTTTAAACTCTTTTGAACTTTCTGTTGCATTTTCAACAGCATTTTTATCTTCACCAAAATAAATTTTATGCGATACTACGTTTTTTACAGCATCCCATTTTAAAATTAAAGTTTTGCCTACTTCAACATGTTCGTCTCTATTTTTTGGTTCTGGAGTTCTTGCCTGATTCATCAAGTTTGGTGTATCAATTTCGAAACCATTAATCACAATCTGTTTTACAATATCAGGATTTGAAGTCGGATCAATTTCAAAAAGAACGATTACATCTTTGCCTTTTTCAGCATTAAAAGTAATATATGCCATCGAAGCATCAATTTTAGCATTGGCTCTCTGACTTGCATTTACCGTTTCCTGCAGTTTTCCGTTTACGAAGATTTTAATTGGAGAAAAAGTTTTTCCTGTAATGACATCAAAAGCGTTATGAAAAGTCAAGAGCGTATGTTTTCCTGCTTTCAATCCGCTGATTTTCAATTCCAAATTTTCTGCCGTAACTAAACCGTCACTTCCTAATTTATTGTAAAACGGAGCATTCATGCCCACTTTGTACCATTTTGAAGTGAAGTTTCCTTTTAGTTTAAATGACACATTGTTAAATGATTTTTCGGCTTCTTTTCCTTCATTAATCACCCACGAATCATAACTTGGATCATGAACTTCTTCTAATCTTCTTTGAAAAAAGTCAAAATCGACCTTTACAATTTGTTTATCAGTATTTTGAACTGATTGTGCTTGTCCGTTTGTGGTTAAAAATATGGACAAAAGAGCACCACTTATTAATTTCTTTATCATTTTTGATTGTAATAGTTAGTTTAATTTCGTTTTCTCCGCTTCAGATTTTCCGAGCAGATTTATAATGTCTTTTTTTCTTTCTTCTGGAATAACTTTTAAAACCTTTAATTCTCCATTTAAGAGCTCGGCTTCAATTGTAGTATTTTGTTTGGCATATAATTTAAAATGAACATTCCAGTCTTTTGGCCACGCCAGAAAAAGATAAATCTTGCCTTCTGTTTCCTGCAAAAGCATTTCCTGCATGCCAATCATTCCAGAACCGCCCCAGTTATGATCGGGAACCCAGTCAAAGCCCGGACCCCAAAATGCTGGAAAACGTCTTTCTGAGTTTGCCATTTTCATGGTATTGTATTTTGCCGCTTCCTCTGTTAATCCCAAACGAGCCGAGAAAATATTATCTTGTTTCCAACCAATGTGACTTCTAAATTTTAAAGCATCAGCATCAAATTTCCATGTGTTTAAAGCCGTTTCTAAATCTGGTTTTCCAACGCCGTAAATTCCCCACGGATAAACAGGATACAATTGCGGAACTTCTGAATTATTGACTCTTTCCCAAGATTTTGCAGGAACTAAAACTTTATGATTTTCAATTTGCCCAAAATTTAAAGGCGGAATTCTAGTCTGAAATGCTTTTAAATATTCAACTTCTTCTTTTGACAATTGATTTCCAGAAAGGTTTAAAAGGTTTTCTGTAATAACTTGCAAAGCCGAAATCGTGCTATTAGAATTATTCGCCATTTTATAAGTTTCAGCGCCAGAACCCGGATATAAAACTAATTTTCCGTTTCCATCCAAAGCTTTCCTGCCTCTTTGTTTGGCTAAATATTGATAATGTTCATCAAAAAAACGAAGACAACTGATTATGAATGAATTGTATTTCTGAATATCTTCTCCAGCATATTCCTTTTGTTGCAACATCATTTGGCAAAATTCTAAAACCGTATCCCATTCGTATTCTAACCAAGCATTATATTCCATTCCTGGATCGTAATCTGCGGGACGTTTCCATTCGTATTCTGCTGGATTTGGAAGTCCGAAATTTTCTAATTGTTCGGTGAAAGATGCTCCATTATGATTCCAATAAACTTTACTACGTAATTCAGCATTTTTTTGAAGACTTACATAATAATCCAATTGAGATTTCATCATATCAAAATCACCGCTTTTTACCATCGGAAAATAAACCAATCGCTGATTTTGAGCCGTCATTGTTCCGCCACCCCAATTTCTAAAATCAGGTGTAAAATCCAGATCTTTATTCGTATAAACAGGATCAACCGTAAAAAGCCCACCGTTGAATTTCGTTGGATATTTTCCGTACGCATTGCATCCGAGCATATATCGAAACAATTGATAATTCTGTCCGATTTGATATACCGAATCTTTGGCAGTCGATTGATTTTTTTGAGTGAAAATAAAACTGCGATTCCAGAAATTATTCCACCATTTTTGAGTGATTTTTTCTGCTTGTTTGGCTGTGTTTTTATTTGCAGCAATCAAACTTTTTAGTCCGTTATTCCAAGTCGAAAAATCAGATTGATTCGTATTTAAATATATTTCTAGCGAATGCTTTTTGGAAGGTTTTATGCTTGATAAATTAAAACCTTTAAAATCTGTTGACTGATATTTTCCAAGATATGTTCCGTCTGCTTTTAAGTTATCGCCTTTCATAAATCCTCCAAAAGTTAAATTCGCAATCGGATTCATCATTTGATCTTTTACCGATTCCATTTTCTGTTGTTTTACCGCAACGTCAAAAACCGTATTTTCTCTGTTTCTGTGGTAAAATTTAATTCCGTTATTTTCAAACGAAATAGAATCTTTATACGTAATAAGTTCTCCCTGAGGTGCCCATTTATAAGAATTCGCATTGTTTTCTTTTCCTTTCGGATAACGGTTCTGATAACGCCAGCTTTCGTACGAAGCCGTCATTTGCAATGCATTTTTACTTTCTAAATCAACATGAATGATTGGTTTAAAAACATCTACCCAAAGTTTGATTTTAGTACCATTTTGTCCAACTAAAACATAACCATCTTTCAGTTTTAATTCTTGATAAAAACCTTCTTTCCCTTCAAACGGATTCGGCGTTAAAGTCACTTTTACTCTACCTAATTTCAATAAAGTATTGTGTTCATCAAAAGTCCCACTTCGTGAAAAATAGAAATACAAATCCCCTTTCTCAACCCAGACATTCATGCCAATATCTCCACCTCCCAAAGGCATCGATTCTGATGAATTCTGACTCTGCTTTGTCCAAACCTGATTGTAATTATCAAGCGTAGGGATTTGCGCTTTGAGGCAAAGCGTGGTGAAGAGAAGTATGTATTTAATGTATTTCAATTTTACTCTTTTTAAAGTTCTTTTGTCATTTCGACGAAGGAGAAATCTTCGTTGCATGATCGACAAAGATTGCGGAGCTACTTGCGAAGATTTCTCCTTCGTCGAAATGACAAACTAGTCGTTAAACTCATCATTAATCATTTACAATTCATAATTACCATTCGTCTGTTCTAAACGAAGAAACTGGCAATCCTCCTGCGCTAAACAATTCCGCTTTAGCGAAATCCTTCCATAAATAACGTATTTCAACAGGATTTTTCACTTTATCTGAAGTCAACACTACTGATTTTCTTCTTACTACTGTCTTCGCTGGATAAAAAATTTTGTCTTCTCCTGCGATTTCAAAACCAGTCACTTCTTTTTCATAAGATGTAATTCCGTTCGCAACATCATCAAAAGAAACGGTTACAGCGCCATCTTTTATTTCCATCGATTTATATTTCGGACTTTCAAATTCAAATCCTTCGATTCCGTACGTTCTTGCCAAAGCCTGAAAAGCCAATCTATTTCCTCCTTTTTCTTTATCCATTGGATGAATGTTATTTTCTTCACCAACATCCATCAAAACCGCCATTGCCGAATTCGGGATTTCCTTAGAAGCCTTAAACTGCGCTTCTCTCAAATAAGCAGAATTGTATTTTTCTAAATAATCTTTTGGATGAAAAGAAGCATAATTGAACGGGGCAATTTGCGCGTAGTAAAACGGAAAATCTCCTTGTTTCCATAGCATTCTCCAACTGCTGACCATTTTCTTCATTAAAGCGGTATATTCAGAAGCTCTTTCATAATTTGATTCTCCCTGATACCAGATACATCCTTTGATTCCGTAACCAATTACAGGCGAAAGCATTCCGTTAAACAAAGTCGTTGGAACACGATTTGGATCTTTTGCCAATTCTTCTTTTGTGGTTGGAATTTTAGCGCTGGTAAAATCTTTCAGCATTTCCTGATTCATCCACGCTTCCATGCTCGAACCTCCATACGAAACATGAATCAAACCTACTGGTACATCTAAAACTTCCTGCAAAAGCGATCCAAAATACCAAGCTGTTGCACTAAAATTGGATGTCGATTTTGGAGAAGCTTCTTCCCATTTTCCTTCGAAATCTTGTAAAGGTTCTAAAACCGTTGCACGCGGAATCGTAATTAAACGAATATTTTTATTGGTCGATCTTACGATAATTTCATTTCCGTTTTTAACTGGTTGACCTTGAAATCCTTTTAATGGCATTTCCATATTCGACTGTCCAGAACAAAGCCAAACTTCTCCCAACAAAACATTTTTGATGGTTACTTTTTCTGTTCCTTCTGAAACTTCAATGGTGTATGGTCCACCAAAAGTAGAAGTTTGTAATTCTGTTTTCCATTTTCCAGAAGCATCTGCTTTTGTTTTGTAGGTTTTGGAATCCCATGAAGTTTTAATTACGACATTGGCATTCTTTTCTGCCCAGCCCCAAATTGGTGCGTTTGATTTTTGCTGCAACATCATGTTGTCTGTAAACAAGGCTGGCATTTTGATTTTGGCATTGATTTGCAGACTTGTTAGAACTACTAAAAAAGCAATAATTGATTTTTTCATTTTAATTTATTTTTTATTGCCACAGATTAAAAGGATTAGAAGGATTTTTTTCGCCACGAATTCACGAATTATTTTGCTCAATTCTATACTCTTTTAATATATGGTTATTCTCTTTTTTCAATTGCCTCCAGCTTTAGCTGGAGGTTACAAATATTTCAACTTCACAGGCTTTAGCCAAATCGATAGTTTGGCTAAAGCCCTTATCTTAATATCCTTTTCAAACCTCCAGCTAAAGCTGGAGGCAATTGATTTATTTCCTTCTTTTTCCAAAAGAAATCTTTTTAATCCTTTTATCCCGATAGCTATCGGGAGTGGCTAACATTTACTTCTCCTGTAAAATTGTAACCGGCCCTAACAATCCAGCTTTCAACAGCGGTTCTCCTTCTAAACGAAACGGCGCCGTTGTCCATGTTAATCTTTCTTCTTTTGGCAATTTTTGATCACCAATTAATCTATTTCTCCAGGTATTTGTGACTTTAATTTCTATCGTATTTTTTCCTTTTTGTAAAGCTTTTGAAATATCAGTTTTGAAAGGGAAAGTCCAAAGCGTTCCACAGTCTTTTCCATTGATTTTAATTTCAGCGATATTGGCAATTTCGCCTAAATCCAGCCAAATTTCATCAGTGCTTTTTCCTTTCCAAACAAAATCTTTTTTGTAAATCACAGTTCCTGAATAATATTTAATTTGATCATTTTCAGAAGTACTCCAATCAAAAAGTTTGTTTGTTTTTATTACTTCTTTTGGACCTTTAAAAGTTGGATCAAACTGCAATTCCCATTTTTCATCCAAAGTCTGCACTTTCTCAAATTCTAGTAATTTTCCTTGTGATAAAACTTCTTTCGTTTCATCTTTAAAAATCACAAAACCAGATTCGTTGGCATCTAATGTTATCGAAACAATTGTTCTTCCGTTTTCTATTTTCCAATTGGCTAAAGCCGAGGTTTGATCTGTTACAGGATTATACCTTTTCGGAACTTTTCCAGCTATTCTGAAAGAAGCATCAAATGTTCTTTTTTCTGCTTTTTGATTGGAAATGAAATAAATATCTTCTGTATCCGATTTACGATGCGCCCAAGCCAATGTTTCTGAATCAGCTCGGTTTAAATTTGGAAAATAAACGTCTTGTGTGATTCCAATTGATGCAAAATCATTTCCTAAATACGGTAATTTGACAACCGTTCCTTTTCCGATTTTCCATGAAGATGAATTGGCGTTATTCCAAATTTCATCAATTACATTCTGCCATTTCTTGTGATCTGCTTCTGATTGGATTCCTGGCTGAATAGTTGGTTTTTCATCTACAAAAATGGTTGCACCGTCTTTTAGCAATTGTAATATTTTTTCGGCGGAAGCCAAAGAAAGCATCTTATTTGGTGCCATTTTATGACTTCCTGGGAAGAATAAAGCACCATATTCTATTCCGCCTTCAAATGAAATTTTTCCGTTTACTACTTTCGCTCTATTAATTAAAACATCGGCATTGAAAGAATCATATTGATACCCATTTAGCGGGTTAATCCATTGTGATAAATCAGTGATATTTTTAGAATAGGTCACTTCTTTTGGCATTTTTGCCGTTGGCTGACCTTCATTTTCTAAACGGATTTTCTCGCTTTCCAATCTTGCTGCACCAAACACATTCGGAATAAAAGGCACTAATCGATCCGGAACAAAAGAACGCGAAGGAAAATCTTCTCCGATAAAAACTGCAAGATCAATCACAGGTTTTCCTTTTTGCAATTGAAACTGCACTCTTTGGCAATAATCAAACCAAGCCTTTCCAGGTTTCCACCAAGTTTGGTCTCTTTGGAAAAAAATTCCGATATCGTCTAAAGTCATTCCCGGTTTTCTATCCGTCCACGGATTGTGTACAAAAACGTGATAGAATAAACGATTAATCCCTAAAGCATAATTTCGATCTGCCGTTGTTTTTAGATTTCCGGGATGTTCGTCCCAATCCATTCGCAAAGCCGTAAAAGATTCGGCCTGAATAATATCTTTCCCGTAAATATGTCCGCCAGAAATGGCATCGACCATATCAAAAGGTTTATCGTGAGTTGGGCTTTTCAGCCAAAATTCACCACCCGGATAGTCAACATATTTATAATGCAATAAAGCATCGCTCATCATCGTTGGCGCAACGTTTTCTGAACTTAACTTAACGTTATATTCTTTGGCAATTTGAGCGACAGTTCCGTAGAAATTATCGGCAACTAAATCGGCAATTGTTTTTCTAACATCGTATAAAACTTTCTCTGAGAAATTGGCACTTTCTATCGGAATTCCAGCCATTACAGGTAAATATTCTACAATATCGTAACCTCTTCTCTTTTTAAATTCAGATTGAAAAACCGAAGACCAATTTTGGCTTCCGCATTCCCAACTGTCAAAATGAAGGATTTCTAGCACTTTTGAAGCCAGTTCTGGCCCAGCAGAACGAACGGCTTCTCCAAACCAATGATCCAATTGAAAACGAATTAATTCTGGATTGAATTTGTCTACTTCCAACCCTTTTCCTGCTCCGCCTGTTGCATTTTCATGTCCTGTAGAGGTATGTCCCATTCGGATAATTTTCCACTTCCCTTTTGGTACTTTCCAGTTTAAGTTTCCATCAGCATCTACAAAATTGGATATATTGATAATTTCTGATTTTTTGAATGCATCTGAATTCGGAATTTCTTTGTCTGTAGTCTCCGCAGTCAAACGCCAGATTGCTCCCGATTTTCCTTCGTAATTATTAATCAACGATTGGTTTGAAAGCGTAATTTTACTCACTTTCAGATTCTGTTTCCACTTCGCAAAATCTAAATCTTCTGCTCCAGGTTCTGTTCCTTTTGGATCATAAACAAATCGGAAATATTTTGCTGTTACAGGCGTAATCGTATGTGTGTTTGGGAAATCCATATCCTGCCAGCCGTGACGTGGTGCAATCATTCTTTCGTGGAATCTAAAATTAACGCCGTCATCGCTCACTTCTACAATTAGACGCTGTGCCTGAAAATCTCTTCCTTTAGTTTCAATAACTATTGATTTACAAGTAAAAGGCTGTGCAAATTCGTACTGAATCCAACCTGCATCTGCAAACTTGAAGTTTTCGTCTTTTTTAGGATCTGCCAAAAACGAGGCATCGGTGTTGTTGGATGTCGTTACTTTTGGCAATTGCATTTGCGAAGTGATTTGGTATTCTTTAATCGGAATAGCAAAAGTGGCAATGTCTTTATAATAGTCTTTGTAATGCGCTGGAACTGGCAGTTTTGAAACCACTTTTTTTCCGCCTAAAATTTCGGCTGTTGACCAAACTACTTTTTGCATCGACATTTCTGGTGTAATCCAAGGCCCACCTGCAACTGCAAATCCGTCAGCTCCGTGAAAAGCTAATTTTAGTCCTAAACGATCTGCCTCTTTGAATGCCCAATGAATCATATCCCAAAATTCAGGTGTCAACTGTAAAACGGGCGGATCTATTAATGGTGGATTGGCTGTCCCTTTTATGGTCATTAGATAAGCGCCTGCAATTCCAGCTTGTTTCATAGCTTCTAAATCGGCTGTGATTCCGGGTTTAGAATATGCCGATTTCATCCAATACCAATACACCCAAGGTCTTGAGGATTCTAATGTTGGCTGAAAAGATTCTTTTTTATGGACTTTCTGTGCAGAGACTATGCTTGCTAAAAAGAGTATAAAAACGAGGTGTTTTTTTTGAAACATTTTTATTGTCTTTAACCGTTTTGTTTGTCATTCCGACGAAGGAGGAATCTTCGTAAGATGCTCTACAAAGATTGGCTTTTCTTTGCGGAGTTACTCGTGGAGATTCCTCCTTCGTCGGAATGACAAACTGTACTTAAAATATACTTTATCTATGAAATACAAAATACCTAACAGGTTTTGGAAACCTGTTAGGATAAATCGTAATCTAATATTTAAACTTCTTTAAACTATTTTCCAATTCATTTTTCGAACCGCTGAAAGGCGTCAAATAAAAACTGTATTCATAATTTCCAGACTTAATCTGATATTGTTCTAATGGCTGTGCTACAATCGTCCAGCTGTCGTTTCCTCCTACTCCCATTTGGATTAAATCGATGTTCAGCGTTAAAAATCCTGGATCTTTTAAATCATACGTATGTCCAGATGCGCTAAGATTTTCCTGTGTGTATGGCCATGCGCTCATGCTTAAAACTTTAGTATCATTTACCACTAAAAATCCGTTGTTTTTCTGTGGAGTATTAAGTGCCATCCATCTTACATCGCATCGGTTTCCGTTTTCCTGTGGTTTTGGATAATGTTCGATAAAATCATTTATTGGAAGCGAATATTTCCCAACAAACGAACCAAAACTTCTGTCACCGTAATTTTCCAATTCGCCTTTTCCGTACCAAGAAATCTGGTCGAAACTTCTTTTAACTCCCATCTGCATTCCGATTTTTGGAATGTTTGGCAATTTGTCTGATGCTTTTAAACTGTAATCTACTTTTATAACTCCATTCTCATTGATTTTATAAGCAACTTGCACTTTCGCACTGTCTTTTATAATTTCATATTCACTTGTAATTACAGTACCATCAATTCCAATTCCCATTGTTGTACTTAAAACTTTTGGTTTTGCTTTATACCATTGTTTTAATAATTTTTGAGACTTCCATCCTCTTTTATCATTATCAGTTAAAGGTCTAACAAAGTTTGGAAGTAAAGGAGCAAAAACTTGTTCTTCCCCTTTAAAAATATACGAACTTAAAGCTCCATTTTCTTTGCTGATTTTTACTTCAAAAGATTTTCCTTTAACTTGGAAATCAAAATCTGTTTCAGTTGTTTTATATGCTGCATCTTTTTCATTTCTAAAATCAACTGAAGCTTCTTTCTTTTTCAACACAAACTGATCTTCCGCGACAGCGTAACCTTTTGCTGCCCAAAGTTCCTCTTTTGAAAGCTGGAATTCTATATTTAAAATATATTCGGCATCGGCTTTCATTTTTGGAAGATACGGACTAACATCTAAAGTTGTTGACTGTCCTGCTTCTACTTTGAACGGTTTTAAAATCTGAGTTTTAATCAAATTTCCGTTTTTTAATACTTTTAAAACCGGAATATATCCTTCCAAAGATTTAACTGCCTGACGATTTTTTATTTCTAACTGATTTCCGTTTAAAGTTGAAATCGCTGGCTGATACACCCATTTATTCTCAAAAATTGAACCTTTTGGTTTTCCGTAAGAATCAACAATTCCTTTTGTATTGAAATTTCCATCATGGTATTTCTCGCCAAAATCTCCTCCGTGAGCAAAATAGTTCTGCCCTGATCTCGAATCAAATTTCAAGATTCCCTGATCTTTAAATTCCCAAATACACCCTCCAATAACTCTTGGAAGCGAACGGAATTCATCCCATAATTCTTTTAAATTTCCAACTGAATTCCCCATAGCATGAGAATATTCAACGAAGATAATCGGACGTGTATCTTTCTTTTGATCTACCAAAAATTTCGGAGTGAAAACGCCCGGATAGAAACGGCTGACCATATCAACATACGAATCATCCTGTGGGTTTTCGAATCTATAAGCGTGATCGATTGTTTTTGGATATCTTGGATCAAGCGGATCAACATATCCGTCTAATTTCGCATTTCCCTGCGCTGGTTCATAATGTACGGGACGTGTAATATCGAAATCGTGAACCCAACCCGACATTGCCGAGTGATTTGGTCCTTTTCCGCCTTCGTTTCCTAAACTCCACATTACGACAGACGGATGATTTTTATCTCTTTCAACCATTCGAATCATTCTTTCCATATAAGCGTTTGTCCAAAGTGGATCGTTGCTTAATTTACCGCCAATTCCGTGTGTTTCCTGATTGGCTTCATCCATAACCATGATTCCGTATTGATCGCATAATTCGTAGAAATAAGGATCATTTGGATAATGGCTTGTACGTATAAAATTGAAATTGAACTTTTTAATCGTGGTAATATCTTGTTTGATATCTTCTCTGGTAACGGCTTTTCCTCTTGTCGGATGATGATCGTGACGGTTTACGCCATAAACATAAGTTTCTTTTCCGTTGATGAGCATTTTTCCGTTCTCTTTCGAAAATTCAATAGAACGGAAACCTACTTTACAGCTTTTGGCTTCGGTAACATTTCCGTTTTTATCTTTTATGGAAATGACCATCGTGTATAAATTCGGCTCTTCTGAACTCCATTTTTTTGGATTTTTGATCGTTTCTTGGAAGAATCCAAAACGGACATTATCCAAGCGAGGATAACTTTCGTTAATTAAATCAATTACAGGTCTTTGAAGCGGTTCTTTGAACATGGCCGTATTATTGGCATCGTATAATTGAACATTCATCGTATAATCTTTAATTTTTGCTCCCGTTAAATTCTCCACTTTCGGACGCAATTTGAAAATCGCATCTGTATATTGTTTGTCTAATTTGGTTTGAACAAAGAAATCCTGAATACGCAGTTTCGGCTCAGCCATAATGAAAACTTCACGTTGGATTCCACTCATACGCCAATGATCCTGATCTTCTAAATAAGAACCATCTGTCCAACGGATTACACGAACTGAAACTACATTTTCTCCCGCTTTTAAATAAGGTGTAATATCAAATTCTGATGGCAGAAAACTGTCTTCACCATAACCTAAAAATTCTCCATTTAGCCACACTTCAAAACCTGAACTTACGGCACCAAAATGAAGGGTAACCGTCATATCTTTCCAATTTTCGGGAACGGTAAAACTTCTTTGATAAGAACCTACTCCGTTATAATCTTTCGGAATATAAGGCGGATTTATTGGTCGAAAAGGATATACAGCACTCTTATAAATTGGGTTATCATACCCTTTCATTTCCCAGTTAGAAGGCACTTCGATTTTATCCCATCCTGAAACGGTATTTTTATAGAAATCTTTAGAAGCTTCTTTTAGGTTTACAGCATATTTAAAATCCCAATCGCCGTTTAACATCTGGATTCGACTTTTTGTTCTGTCGCCTTTTAGAGCGTCTTCTACACTTGCATATGAATAGGCAGTCGCTCTTGATGGCTGTCTGTTGATGCTTGTAATTGTTGGATCTTCCCACGGAGCAAATTCGTATTTTTTATGTAATTCTGGAACTCCAGCTGGTTCTCCTGTTACGGATTGTCCCTGCGTGTAAGTTGTGAATAGTAAAATGTAAAATGTATACGTCAAAAATCGTAATCTGAAAAATGGATTATTGTATTTTGATTTTGATGTAAACATTGGTTTTATATTATTGTTCATTATTATTTTGATTCAATTGTCCCTATGGGACAAAATTTTCTATGTGCTATTTTTTTTCTACCGACGAGTGCCTCCTAACGGAGTCATTTCAGTTGGGAGTATCAAAGTATTTCATAACTCATAACTCATAATTATTTCTTCTTTTTCTCAGGCGGAGCCACAAAACTCAATTTGCTTTTCCCTAAATCTTTAGAAGTTGCAATGGCAATTCCTCTCTGTTCTGCTTTGTTTACAGCGCAGTAAAAATGATACACAACGCCATCATGTTTTACTACAAAAGATTTATGAGCAAACAAATCATCATATGGTTCTGATGATTTAACTAAATCGTCACCTTTCCAATCCGTCCAGTTTACTAAATCATTTGAAACTGCAAAACGGTTAAAAGCACCTTGATTCCAACCCGTCCAGAAAGCTCCGAAATAAAACATTACCCAAGTATCATTAATACGCTGAATATAAGCATCTCCAGAGATTCCTTTATGATGATTGATTAAAGGTTTATCGCCATAACGTTTCCATGTTTTCATATCGTTTGATACTGCCATTGCAATACGTTCCGCGCCTTTAGCAGGATTGATACTATCTCCACGAGCATTATAATACATGATAAAATTATGTCCAGTCAATTTATCTTTGTCACGAATCACGCTGTTTTTGTACATCGTACTATTATCCCACCATTTGGCGTCTTTGTCTTTTGGCGTTAAAACCGGATTTTCTAATCTTTGAAATTCGCGCGGTTTTGTCGGTGCTTCTTTGGTATATGCCATTCCGATTGACAAAACGCCTGCTTCGTAACCTTTACTGTCTCCGCCAAAATAGCTCATCCAGTATTTATCATCGTACTTTTCCCATTCGTAGCTTCCGCCCCAAGTCATGTCTTGCAACGAAATATATCCTGCTTTTTGGTTCACATCCCAGTGTTTTTCATTTTCTGAAAATGACATTACTTTTCCTAGATGTTTCCAATCTAAAAGATTGTCGCTTTCCGCAAGCCAGGTTTCGTAACCTCTTCCGTCGTAAATTAAATACGTCATATACCATTTCCCGTCTTTTCTAAACACACTCGGACAATCCATTTTGTATGAGTTGTCAGTAGGAACCATCACCAAACCGTATTTATAAGGCGTTTTGATTTCTTCATAAATCTCCTGCATTACGCTGTCGGTAATTTCTCTTTTCTTGTATTTGGTTGCACAGCTGGTTATGGCAAGTGCAGAAATGGCTACGATTAAATATTTAATTTTCATTTTGGTTATGTTTAGTTTGCCACGAAGGCTCTATCCCGATAGCTATCGGAACTAAGTTTTTTTTCAAGTTTTTTTAGCTCTCGCAAAGTCGCAGAGTCGCAAAATTCTATTTTTTATGCTCTATATTCTATATTCTACATTCAAAAATCTTGCTTCTTGCATCTTTCTTCTTCCCCACTCTCTTCTATTTCTTCAATTCTTTCAAACGAGACTCCATCACATCTTTGTTTAATTTTACTTTCACCATTCCTGTTGGATGAAATCTTCTTTTTAGGTCGATGGCGTTATAGACTATTGTGTAAACATCATTTCCTTCTGGAATTAAACACAATGGCGTTCTCATAATATCCCACCATTTATCAACTTTTGTTTCGATTGGTAAATAATGTGCTTCTGCCCAATTAATTCCATCAGCTGATAATGAATACGCAATCATGTTTGGTAAATGATGACCCCAGCCGTCTGGGCCTCCGTCGAAAATTGCAATGTACAGACCGTTTGGTAATTGACTTACAATTGGGTTTTCTACGAATAACGGATGCATGGTTTTAATTGGTTCTAAACCTTTATTCATTCTCAACCAAGGACCTTCTAAACTTTTGGATTCCGCTAAAGCGACAAACCAGCCTTTTCCCGATTTCTTCGGATAATCTGCCCAAGAATTGAACGGATAGGCACCGCTGTAAAATCCGAAATATTTATCTCCAACCTGATACGGAAAAAATGAAGCAACCCCCTGACGTCCTTCCCAAGGCTGAGAATCTAATCCTGGTTCCATAATGATTCCCATATCTTTATACGGTCCGCCAATTCCATTGATTCCGTCTACTGTCGACTCACAACGCCAGATTCTTCCGAAAGAGTGATTCGGTTCTATTTCTTTACTAACAGTATACGCCAAATAATAGCCGTACCATTTGTTTGCTTTTTCATTAAAAACAGGCATATAAGACCAAATTGCAGCACGACGATCATTCATTGGGTTATCATCTTCTGTAACGGCATAAACACCACTCGCTTGGTAGATTGTAGATTCTCTTTTCCAATGAATAGCATCTTTACTTGTCCAATGTCCGATTTTGGTTTTTACACGATCGTAATAGTAATCTACTCCTTTTTCACCAGCTCTTTCCGTTGGAAACATGTGGTAGATATCGCCAACTTTTACTACTCGTCCGCCTTCAAAACCTCCCTGAATTCCTTCTGTTCCAGACATACCTTCATCAATTACAGGCTTATTTTCTCCGCCAATAATTTCGAAAAGTGGTTTTTCATCTGAAAATCCTTCAACGATAAAAGTTGGATTCCAAAGTTTTCCGTCTGGAAAATTGGCATTTCTCGGTTCGAGTTTTTCTGAGGCTTTTACAACTCCTAAAATGGAGAATAATCCTTTTCCAAAATTTAATGTTTGAGTTCCTTTTGAGAAAGAAAGCGCATAAACATTTACTGAAGGCAATCCTGTTATAGTAACCCCGTTTTCTAAAACTAATTTGGCATTTGGAAATTTATCCGTTTGAAGATATTCTGAACTATTTTCCTGAAAAACGCCAATTAAAACAGTTGCATTTTCTTTTAACTTTAATTGCAACGGAGAATTGGTTCCGTTTTTATATTTATCTAAAGGAAGTTCAATACCTGTTAAACCTTGCAATTCTGGAGCTAAACGAACAATATTGTGTTTACTTCCTGAAAATACATGAGCGTATTGTGTCGTTTTGAACGTTTTGTAATTTGATTTTACGATTTCAAATGAGGCTGGTTTCCATGCAGTTGTTTGTGCTGTGGCTTGGATGCAGACAGCAAATAACATTAGGAAAGCAATTATAAATTTGATGTTGTATTTTGTATTTTTTGAAAACATTGGTTTTATTTTTTGGCTTTTATTCTTTTAATGCATTTCCCCAATCTTTGTAGAGTTTCTCGCGAAGATTTGCTTCGCCTGTTCGCTATCGCTCGAGTCTCCTTCGTCGAAATGACAAAACTAGCGTGACAATCTTTGTGGTTACGAGTGTGATTCCTCCTTCGTCGGAATGACAAACTGGACGTTGTAAACTATTGCCTAATCACTAAGAACTCATAACTCATAACTCATAACTCATAACTCATAACTCATAATTCATAACTCACAAAGCCTTATAACTCACTTTATACTCCACATTCGGTTTTACAATCAATTGATATTTATTTTTGGCTAATTCTGTAATCGTTCCAGAGTTTGTTTTTGGTTTTGATGCACTTTCAAAAATCAATTTTCCTTCTCCTTCGCCTGCTTTTACTTTGATTTCTTTGGTACTGCAATACACGGCAACTTCTCCGTTTGGTGTTGGCACTTTTCCTTCCATCCATTTTAAACCGCCTAAACTAGGTTTAATTTCGTATTCAGAATATCCCGGAGCAGTTGGTTTTACACCCAAATAATATTTTCCTAATAAGTAAATCGGACTTGCACCCCAAGCGTGACAAAGGCTTTTCCCGTAAGGGCGACCATACATCGTTAAATGTTCCGTTCCTTTTTTGTTCGGATTGTATTCTTCCCAGAAAGAGGTTGCGCCTTCATTCAGCATGCCGCCCCAATAGTCTTTCATTTCTTTTAAAACATAATCCTGTTCTCCCATCGCGCACAACGCTTCCAACTCATAAAAACGCATATATGGCGTTGTGATTTGAAGAACATTTTTATTGAGCAACACTTTATTTTTTACACTTTGTTTTTGCTCTTCAGTAAAATAATTGAAGAAAATACCGAACATATTAGCGTATCTCGTTACAATATCCTGCATTTTACCATCGATACGCTGGTGTTTCATCACGTTTTCTTTTTTATCCCAAAAAACATCAAATAATTTGGTTTTTAAATCAGTTCCTAATTTTTGATATTGTTTTTGGTCTTCAGTTTTTCCATCAATTTCAGCACTTACCGCCATAGCTTCTAAACTTCTCGCTAAAAGCATTTGTTCAAAACTGACTTCGCCTGTTTTTGGCAATCCGTCTGCCCAGTCAATAAAAACCCAGTCGCCTTCTAATGGCTCAAGGAATCCGTTTTTGTTTCTTCTTTCTAAACAGAAATCCATAAGTGATTTCATTCTCGGATAAAAAGTTTTGATGAATTTTGTATCGCCTGTGTGCAAATAATAATCGTAAACACCTACAAACCAATACAGCGAATAATCCATTATAATATTTACGTGAGCCGTTACAGGATCTTTTCCGCGAAGCGCTAACAAAGTTCTTTCTACAGAAGCCGAATCAAAGAATAAATAATAATTCATTAAATAACTTTGATAAGCATCACCAGACCAAACCCAACGGTCGCGTTTAATTCCGTCTATGAAAAATTCACGAGAAGTTAAATGCATCGTATAAGCCGATACATCCCAAATTTTATTCAATTGTTCGTCTGAGGATTTGAATGCACCACGATAATCTAATGGCAGATATTCATAAAGCATCGAAATCGAATCGTATTTTACTCCTGCATCTGCCTGAACCTGAACATAACGGAAAGCTTTTGAACCGTCATGTGTATAAGTTTCAGATTGTTTTCCATCAAAAGATAAATGGTCTAAAGTTTCGCATTTGGCAGAATCCAACGCTTCTTCACGAGATTCTCCATAATAAAGCGCTAGTTTCCCTTTTCCTTTTAAACCATGAATTTTTATATACCCAAAAGTTTCTTTTCCGAAATCTACCAACTGACCTGCACCTATTTTTTCTCTTTTTTTGGCACTTAAAGGTTTCGTTGTTAGTTTAAATCCTGATGGTTTACTCTCTGGCGAATTAAAATTCCAAGATCCAACTGGAACCCATGGCGTGCCGGATTGCTGTGCTTTTCCGGTTTCATCAATCCAAAGTTTATCTTCGTTGGTTACTTTCCATGAGTCATCAGATTTAACATATTTACCATTAATATAAATTGCTGGCAATACTTCTTGATTATACACTTTAAAAGAAATTTTGTGTTTTCCCGCAGGAACTGAAATTGATTTTGGCTGTCCGTAAATTTGAACACCGTCTAAAAGTAATTGAAAAGGTCCTTCTGAGTAAATTTTTACGTCGTCTGGTTGTGGAATATCTACTTCTGTCTGAAAAGTGACCAAAGCATATGGGCTGTAATATTGCCAAAGCGGAGGAAATACTGCCTCACGTTCAGTACGTCTTACCTGCATTTTATTGCTTAACCAAACTTCAAAATCTCCTGGATACCAGATCCATGTCGCTTCTTTTGTTTTTTCTTGTGCCGATGATGGCGAACAAAAATTAAAGGCAACAAAAAGAAGTAAGGTCTTAAAAATGGAAAAGCGGTTTAGCATAGTTAGTATATTTTGGGACTAAAGATAAGTGTTATCTACACATTTGACACCCTGTACTATCCTGCTATTTCATAAAAAAGGGTGCTTTTTGACAATTTTTTAAGGGAAAAATTATGAGTTATCACTTTTTTAGTACTAAAAAAAATGATGTTACAATTTTATGGGACACAGATGATACGGATTCGCTATCGCGAAGACGCAGATGAAAACGGATTTCTTCTTTTGTTTACCGTCAATAACTTTGTCATAGCTTTGAAACTAAAAATCTAAGGAGCTTTTATAAACACTTAATTTTGAAAGCGCTGTCCGCATTTTTGTCATTTCGACGAAGGAGAAATCTTCGCAAGTAACTCCGCAACGAAAGTCCAATCTTTGTCGAGTTTCTCGTGGAGATTTCTCCTTCGTCGAAATGAAAATGATTCTGGTAATCTTAGATAAAACTAAAAGAAAAAATCCGTGTAAATCCGCGTCTTTACGAAGTAAATCCGTTTTATCCGAGTTCTAAAGTTTACGATTTAAGCCGATAGTTTATCATTCTCATTTTCATCTTCTAAAATATAATTAGAAGGCGTTTTGCCTAAATGCTTTTTAAACATATATATAAAAGCACTGGTGTTTTCGTAACCCAAATTGAAAGCGATTTCTTTTATGGATTGTTTTTCACCCAAACGTTTTATGGCCTCGAGTAATTTCAAACGAGTGCGCCAGTCGCTGAAATTCATTCCGAGTTCTTTGATGAATAAACGTGATAGAGTTCTACTGCTCATAAACGAAAGCTCTGCGTAATAATCGATGGTGTTTTTGCTGGCAATATCTTCCATTATCAGTTCGACTACTTTTTGCAATCTTTCGTGATTGGTTGTTGGCAAGAAAGTGGCGCTTGGTTCTATTAAAGCCAATTCGTCCAGAAAAACCGATATGATTCTGTGTTGTGGAGGAGTTAAATTTCCTTCAACTCCAAAAGAAATAATTTTGAAAACCAATTGTTTTAAAAACATCGGAATATCAAATGAAAAACTTTTCTCTGGCAATCCTGCCATTGCAGACGGATCGATAAAAACGCTGTAGTAATTAACGTCTTTCTGAAAAGTAACCTGATGCTCCACTCCACCCGGAAGCCACAATCCCTGCAGCGGATTCACAACCCAAATATGATTTCCCACGACAACGTTCATTACGCCACGGGTCGCATAAATCAATTGTCCTCTTGGGTGCGAGTGCGAAATACACATTTCATTGGTTACCATTTCGGTATAACCAATAACAGGAATCGATGGATCTTCTCTGTATCCATGCTCCTGCGCCATTCTATATGTCCGAATCTGGTTATTCATTGTCCAAATATAGCAATTTTGACATTGTAATTTGTTTCAATTTTGTAAAAAATAATACAGCTGTTGTTTTTAAACCTAAATTAAGAATCAAAAAATAACCCATGAACACTATTAAAGCAAATCCTGACATAGTTAAAAAAACTACGTATTCGATACTTTTTATTATCAGTTTTTCTCATTTAGTCAATGACCTTTTACAGGCTGTAGTGCCGTCAATTTATCCGCTGTTGAAAGAAAACTTTAACCTGAGTTTCTCTCAAATCGGAATCATCACTTTTACTTATCAAATCGTAGCCTCTATCCTTCAGCCTTTTGTGGGAATGTATACCGACAAAAATTCTAAACCATATTCGCTAATTATTGGAATGTGTTTTACAATGGTCGGACTTTTTATGGTTTCAATCGCTTCTAACTTTATTTACTTATTATTATCAGTGAGTTTAATCGGAATCGGATCTTCGATTTTTCATCCTGAATCTTCTCGTGTGGCGCATTTGGCTTCGGGCGGAAAGAGAGGTTTGGCGCAATCCATTTTTCAATTGGGCGGAAATGCCGGAAGTGCCATTGGCCCTTTGTTAGCAGCGTTTATTGTAATTCCGCACGGGCAAAGTTATGTGGCTTGGTTCTGTATTATAGCTTTGGTTGGTGTTTTTGCTTTGTACAAAATTGCGATTTGGTACACAGAACATCTATCTGAAAGAAATGCGAATAAATCGGCTCATAAAATTGAAACGCATCATTTATCTAAAAACCGCGTGATTGCTTCTCTTGTAATTTTATTGGTTTTGATTTTCTCTAAATACTTCTACATGAGCAGTATTACGAGTTATTATACTTTCTTTTTGATTGATAAATTCCATATTTCGATTCAGCAGTCGCAAGTATATTTATTCTTGTTCTCTGGAGCTGTTGCTGCTGGAACTTTAATAGGAGGGCCAATTGGAGACCGTTTCGGACGCAAATATGTAATCTGGGTTTCTATTTTAGGCGTTGCTCCGTTTACGTTAATGCTTCCTTATGTTTCTCTTTTCTGGGTTGGAACTTTATCTGTAATTATCGGATTGATTCTTTCTTCGGCTTTCTCTGCAATCTTAGTTTACGCAACTGAATTAATGCCAGGAAAAGTCGGACTTGTAGCGGGTCTTTTCTTCGGATTTGCCTTCGGAATGGGCGGATTGGGTTCTGCTGTTTTAGGAAAAATTGCCGATGCAACGAGTATTGAATATGTATTTAAGATTTGTGCGTTCCTGCCTTTGATTGGGGTAATTACTGGGTTCTTGCCTAATATTGAAGGGAGAAAAAAGGCTGAGTAATTTTTTTATGCCACAAAGACGCTAAGACACAAAGGTTTATTTTAAAAAAGTTTCAATTGCGTCCCGATAAATCGGGATGTAAACAAAATACAAAGCTCAAAAGGCTTTAGCCAAAATATCTACAATTTGGCTAAAGCCTTTTCTATTTTTACTAAATACACCTCCAGTTAAAACTGGAGGCAACTTATAAAATAGATTTGCTTTATTTACAATCTTTTTCAAAACATAGCCCGTGGTTTCAACCACAGGAAACATATTTTGACAAATGAAATGTTATATTCTTTGCGTTCCCGTGGTTGAAACCACGGGCTATATTTGAGGTTCTTTGAGTTTATTAATTCCCATTAAAAACCAAATATAAAATGAAAATTGTTAACCCTAACAAACCAAACAAAAGCTTAACCTTTTTACTAGTTTTAGGAATATCCGTTTCATCTGAAACATTCACTTCAGGATTTTTATCGGTTAAAGAAATGATTACTGCTGTAATTAAAAGCACAGCAAAAATGTAAAAGGAAATCAACAAAAAGTGAGGCCAAACTGGATATTTATCCGCAGGAAAAATCCACAAGTATAAAACCCCAACAAACAAACTAAAGGCAGAACCCCAAGAAAGCGTTGCATTTACGGCTTTTTTGGTTGTGCGTTTCCAGAAAACACTCAAAAGGAAAACAACAGATAACGAAGGTGCCAGGAAACCTAAAACCGCTTGAAAGATGTTGAATAAATTCTGTCCTTTGATATTATCAATCGCAACTGCAATCAGAATCGCAAAAACACATCCAGCAGCAATCGTTAAACGACCAATTTTAATCTGATCCTGAATCGTCGCCGTCGGATTGATTTTCTTTACATAAATATCATTTGTAAAAACGGTACTCAAAGCATTTAATGAAGAACCAATTGTTCCTACCAAAACCGCAATCATCACACAGATTACCAAACCGTTCATTCCGCTTGGAAAAAGATTTGTAACCATGGTCATATAAGCCAAATCTGAATTGCTTCCTAATTCTGGGTATAATGCATAACACAAAATCCCAGGTAAAATAAACAACGGAAGCGCCATCACTTTTAACCATCCGATAAAGTTCACGCCAAGTTGTCCCTGCTCTAGGTTTTTTGCTCCTAAAACACTCTGCACCATTGATTGATCGGTACAAAAGAACGCCACTGCAGCAACGGGATATCCCAACAAAATAGCCGGCCACGGATAACTCGCATCATCAGAAGGGCGAACTAAATTCCAAAAGTTTGATGGCGTTTTTGCTGCTAAAGCTTCGATGCCACCCACTTTCTGCAATCCTAAATACGAAAGGGTTAATGAAACCACAATCAGCAGAATCATTTGGAAAACATTTACTTTAGCAATAGCTTTTAATCCTCCTGCAAAAGTGAAAATTCCAGAGAAAATCACTAAAACCGTAACACTTTGCCACATCGGAATTCCTAAAATCTGACGCACTAAAACACCTCCGCTGAATAATCCTAAAGACAGCCAGCTTACTAATATTTTTACCAAAGCATACCAAGCTAAGATGTTCTGTGTACTGTCACCGTAACGTTTTCCCATATATTCGGGCATCGTGCTTACTTTACTCGCAATATATCTTGGTGCAAAAACCATCGCCAAAAGCAGTAAAAACACAAAAGCGTACCATTCGAAATTTCCAGCTACAATTCCCGTTGCATAACCAATACTTGCAAAAGCCAATAATGACGAAGGTCCAACATTTGTTCCCCACATATTAAACCCGATGCTGTACCAATTTAAGGAGTTTCCGGCAAGAAAAAGCGTTTCGTTTTTCTTTCTCTGCTTCATACTCACCACATATCCAATGACTAATAAAGCCACCAGATAACCCGCAACAATAACAAAATCGAGCGTGGTTAATTTATCGTAGATGCTGTTCATAGTCCGTATTCATTAAGAATATCGGCAATTTTAACCGGCATTCCAGTTTGCAGCGATTTATCCATTGCTTGTAATAAAGCTACGGTTCCAATTCCTTCTTCCATGTTTGGATACGCTTCAAAACCTTGTTCGATACTGTCTACAAAATATTCTAAATAATTCTGATATTCTCCGCCATGATGACTTTGTCCTTCAAAACGGAAATAATATTTTATCGTACTGTCGCCCCAAGTAATTACTTTTTCTTCTCCAGTTTTGTCTGTAATAGCATAACGCAATTCATGATAATCGGCCTGACTTGCTCCTTCCGTAGCACGCAGAATTGTACTCATTCCGCTGTCGCGTTGTGCTGGCTGAGTCGGAGACGTATACACACCGCTTACACGTGCAATTCTTCCGTCAGTTGCTTTAAAGATAAAGTGCATCGTATCTTCATTCTTTAAACCTGCATTTTGTCCGTTACTGCTGATCATTCCGTAACCCATTACTTCCTGAATATTCGGCAAATACCATCTAATAAAATCTACAGGATGACTCAAACCTCCATACAGCCATTTAAATGATTGTAATAATGACCATTCTTTCTTTAAAAACCATCTGTGATCGGCGTGATATTGTGCTTCAATCGTAATTAAATCTCCTATTAAACCTGCTTCGTAATCTGCTTTTTGTCTTTTGGCTGGTTCGAAAAAACGAGAACTTTGACCAATAAAAACTTTTTTTCCAGTTGATTTGCTTAATTCTAGCAATTCTTTTGCATCCGAAAGATCATCGATAAAAGGTTTTGTACAAACGACATGTTTTCCGCTCAATAAAGCTTGTTTTACGTGTTGCGCATGTAGATGATCTGGCGTGTAAATCGCGATAATATCAATTGATGCATCGTTTAACAAATCGTCGTAATTGGTGGTGTACGAATGAAAATCGAATTCTTTTGCGCGCTGTTTGCACAATTCTTCGTTTCGGTCGCATATTTTAACGAGTTCTAGTTTTGAACTTTCTATTGCAGCCGACATTGTGCTTCGTCCTTCTCCAAGTCCTAGAATGGCTATTTTTAACATGGGTATATTATTTTAGATTTTTGAGTTTAGATTATTTCCGAAATCTTCTCTGAGGTTAGTTTTATTTTTTGACGCAGATTCAGCAGATTGGGCAGATTTTCTTTCTTCTTGATTCTCCAGAAAATCTTTCTTCTTGTCTCTTTCTTCTATTTTTTCTCTTCCACATTCACCTTATCTAAGAAAATCCAAGTTTCGTCTGGTTTTGCGCCTTCAATTCCAGATTGGTATTTTTTCATTAAAGCGTTCCAATCATCTACACGAGGATTATTTTGTGTTGTTTTCGGATTTAGTTTGTCCAGATTTTCTCCTTTCGGAATACTGATTACCAAGATTAATTGTCTGTCTTTTTTGAAAACTTGCAATTGCTGGAAATCGGCATTACAGAAACCTTTGGCAACTTCTGGCCATTTCTCGAATTGCGTTTTATGATACTCCACGTATTCTTTTTGCAACTTTTCATCAGCAGGAAGATTCGCTGTTAAAACTACATTTTCCCAATCCGATGCTGGTTTTGAATCTTTACATCTTTCGAAGTTTTGGAAATCGTAAACCAGATCTTCATAGATTTTAATTTGTAATGATGGAAAAGCGCCCGCCAATTTTCGCTTCGTTCTTTCCGGCTGATTCATTTTTCCATAAATCACCAAATGATTTTTCCATTGGTACAATTCCTGACCTACAATTCTAAATCCAGTTAAAGTCGATTTGATTTTTTCAATATCAAAATCAGAACCTATTAATTCGATTGCATACGGTTTTGGCATTTCCTGCAATCCCCATTTTTCATCGATTACGACCTCTTTTTCTAAATCTTTGTAAGGTGCTCTAATTCCGGCTGCATCTTTAATTTTTGAACTTACATAAGGATCATTATGTTCCCAAATATTTCCTTTTGGTCCGTTATGATTTTTAAGGATTTTCTTTTCAGCAATCCAGTTGTTTTTAATCGTAAAACCTTCGCTTCCTTCATCCGTGTATAAATACAGCCATAAAAACGGATCGTGCGCATACGGACTGTTGTAAACTTTGTCGATATAATTCTCTTCAATTCGGCTGTTTGGCTGAGCCGAAAGCGTATAAATTCCAGCAACATCATGTAAATGTTTCGCATAATGATGAATCTTATTTCCTAGAATTTTATTGTTCTGCATCACATTAGGCGTATGCGTCCAACCCCAGCCCATTGCCATTCCGGAGTATGATACATCCGAAATTTCGTTGTGTTCAATCGTAATATTTCGAACAAAACCAGCGCTTATTCCCAAAGTTCCCCAATCCTCATTGGTTACGTTTGTAATTAAATTATCAGCGATTACTTCATCCGAACACATTTCTCTTTCATCTTTTATGATTAAAGGCAAATGCGCTTCAAAAGCTTCTTCAGAGAAAATTCCAACGTTGATGGCACTTCCGCCGATATCTTTAAATAAATTTCCTTTTACGGTATTGTGATTTGTTCCTTTATTTAAATCTAAACCAGTCGAAGCCAAATGCTCAAAACGACAAGATTCAAACTGAATATTATTAGCATAATTTACTTCAACCGCAGCGCGAGGTCTTCCAACCCAAGCTTGATTCTCTAAACTCGCCTGATTCGGCGTTCCCGGCTGTTTCAATTTATAAGCGTCTAATAAATATAATCCTGACTGCAACGGCACATGACCTTGCTGTGAAGGACGAAGCCAGTTGCTGTACTGAAACGAAATTCCTTTAAATTGAAAATGATGAACAGGCGAATCAATGGTTCCTTTTACTTCAAGAAGATTTTCTAAAAACGGAGCGGTAACTTTTGCTGTATTAATATCTTCTCCCGCTCTTGGAATATAATAGATTTTCGCATTTTTTTTATCTAAATACCATTCGCCCGGTTCATTTAAAAGTGAAAAAGCATTGTTTAAGAAATAAGCTGAATTTCCGTTGTTTTTAGAAATCCACGGAGCTGGCCAAGGATGCTCGCTTTGGATTCGGCTTTCAGGTTCTTCAAACGAAAGTCTGGCGCTGTCTTTTTGAACTTCAATATTTTTAATTCTAAGATTCGCATTCGACCACCATTGCACAATAAACATTTCCATTCCCGGTTCAAACTTAACCGATTTATCTTTAAACGGAATCCAACAAGTTTGTTCTTCGTGATTCCACGATAAGATTCTTTCCATCAAATTTCCAGTCGTATTTTTAGCTCTAACTGCCTTTTTATCGTTGACCCACAATTGTCTGAAATCAATTAAAATTCCTGCTTTTTTAGGAGCATCTGCTACCCAAACTGAACCTTTTTTTAATCCGTTAATGACAACTGTCGATTTTTTCCAATTTTTAATTTCGATTCCACCGCTTATAATTGGTTTTGCCTTTGCATCGGACTCGATTGTTGTTGGGCTGTCCACAGTTCCAGAATCTTCAGGGCGCACAAATAAAGGCTCGTTTAAATAATACGTTCCGTTCATTACTATAATACGAATCCCGTCTTTTATTGATGGATCTTTTAAACGACGAAGTTCTCTGGCTTTTCGTATTGCCATGTGAACCGTTGCCAGCGGATTTGATTTTGTTCCGATATTCGAATCTTTTCCTGATGGCGAAACCCAGATTTCAGCTCCACTTGCTGAAAGTGTGAATACCATTAAAAAAACAATCAGTAATTTGTTGAAAGGAATTAAACGCATTATTTATAGTATTGATTTTTTTCTTCAGCTAAAATTACGAGGCATTTATTTAAAGCGCTATAATTTTTACAAATAATTGTATTTTTAACACTTTTACCAAATAACAGGGACAATTTAAAAGAATATAAAATTACGTGCATCCTGTACCCTCCTGTAATATTGGCTTCAAGACATTCATTTCGAAAATTCGGCTTTTAATTATCTTCTAATTTCCCAATTAAAAAAGTTAAATTCATAAAAAATCTGTTATAAACTCACTAAAACTGTCATTTCATATTATTTTTTTAATAGATTTGTGTAATCGATTACATTAAATATTTCAAATTAAAAAACTGTAATTTTATTTATTGAATAAAAATTCACAGAATAAAAAAGGATTTAATAGTAAATTGATTTCCCTGAAAGACTTTTAACTATAATACAAATAAGAATGAAAACTAACCGAATTAACATTTTATGTATAGCTCTCGCCTCTTTTGCTTTGAGTTTCAATACAGTTTCTGCACAAAAATCTGCTGATACTTATAAAAATATTGAGTTTAAAATGGCTGAAGTTCAAGAACCTGTAATTCCGCAATACAGCGTGAATTTAAAAGACTTTGGAGCGGTAAACGGTGGTTATGTTTTGAATACAAAAGCTTTTGCTGATGCCATAGATGCATTGTCTAAAAAAGGCGGTGGAAAACTAATTATTCCGCCAGGAATTTGGCTGACTGGTCCAATCATTCTAAAAAGCAATATCGAATTGCATGCTGAAACAGGTGCGTTGATTAAATTTTCTACTGATAAATCTTTATATCCTATTATAGAAACCAGCTTTGAAGGTTTAAACACTTGGCGTTGTATTTCTCCTATTTACGGAAAAAACTTAGAGAATATCGCTTTTACTGGAAATGGCGTATGGGACGGTTCTGGTGAAGCATGGCGACAAGTCAAAAAAAGCAAACTGACAGACGAGCAATGGAAAAAAATTGTCGCTTCTGGCGGTGTTTTAAACGAAAAAAAGGACAGCTGGTATCCTTCTGAACAATATTTAAAAGGTGCTAAAGGAGCAGATCAGAACATTCGTCTTGACTTGAAAACGAAAGAAGATTTTGAAGCGATTCATGATTTTCTACGTCCTGTTTTGGTCAGCATTCAAAATAGTAAACGAGTAATGTTTGACGGACCTGTTTTCCAAAATTCTCCAGCTTGGAATATTCATCCTTTATTGATTGAAGATTTAATTGTTCGAAACATAACCGTTCGTAATCCATGGTTTTCTCAAAATGGTGATGGTCTCGATGTGGAATCTTGTAAAAATGTAGTAATTGAAAATTCAAGTTTTGATGTAGGTGACGATGCCATCTGTATTAAATCGGGTAAAGATAAAGACGGACGCGACAGAGGCGTTCCATGCGAAAATATCATTGTAAAAAATAATATCGTTTATCATGGACATGGCGGTGTTACCGTTGGAAGTGAAATGTCGGGAGGAGTAAAAAACCTTCATGTTTCAAACTGCACTTTTATGGGAACTGATGTTGGACTTCGTTTCAAAAGCACACGCGGACGTGGCGGTGTTGTAGAAAACATCTTCATCTCTGATGTTTTTATGACTGATATTCCATCACAAGCGATTTCTTTTGATTTGTATTATGGAGGAAAATCAATCGCTGAAACTTTGGCTGAAGGCGGTAATACAGTAACTACAAAACTGGTTCCAGTAAACGAAGAAACACCTCAGTTTAAAAATATCGTTATCAAAAATATTACGATTAAAGGTGCTCAGCAAGCGGTATTTTTACAAGGTCTTCCTGAAATGAATTTAGAGAATATTGAAATTTCAAACCTAATTGCGAAATCACAAAAAGGCTTTTCTATAATTGACGCTAACGGAATTAAAATCAGTAACGCACAATTGGATATCGAAGCTAAAAACGCTTTCGAAATTTATAATACCAAAAACCTTTCGCTGAAAAATATCGAGTTTAATCCTGCCTCTTCAAGTGCTATTACGATTAATGGCGAAGCAAGCAAGAATATTGATTTGAGTGGTTCTTCTGCCAATTTTTCGAAGACTACGACTATTGATAAAAATGTGCCTAAGAAAGCGGTTAAATTCTAGAACCAATTTTCAAGTATAGCCCGTGGTTTCAACCACGGGAATGTAATTTTGTCACGTATTGCATTTCTCTCATTGTGTCCCCGGGGTTTCAACCACGAGCTATATTTAACCATTTTAATAAGAGGCCAAAGGCCTCAAAGCATCACCATAGGGCAATACCCTATGAAGTGATATAGACCTGCATCATAAAGCCCTGAAAGGGCGTAAGCATTAATTGTCACGTAATTGCTTACGCCCTTTCAGGGCTTTTTTTACTTCTTGCTATTTGCTGTCACTGGGCGTTGCCCCGTGTTCATGATGTGAGCCTTTCAGGCTCTTATAATCTATGAGCTAACTCATAACTTATAACTTAAAACTTATAACTCATAAAACTCATTTGCATTCTCAAACCAAATCTTATTCTGATCTTCAACAGAAAACTTCGAAATATAATCTTCTAAAGTTTTGACTACTTCATTATAATCTGAAGCAACATTTAGAACTGGCCAATCAGATCCATACATCAATTTATCAATTGAAAAGTTTTCAAAAATTATATCTAAATAGGGTTTCAATTCTTCTGGTTTCCAGTTTTTCCAATCGGCTTCTGTGACCATTCCTGAGATTTTACACCAGACATTGTTGTATTTCGCAATTTCTTCAATTCCTTTTTTCCAGCTTTCAATACTTCCTGATTTAATATCTGGTTTTGCAATATGATCGATTACAAATTTTTGGTTTGGAAAATCTTTAACCAAACTAATAGCCGCTGGTAATTGACGCTCAAAAATCAATATATCATAAGTATAATTAAATGGTTCTAAAGCGGTAATTCCTCTTCTGAATTCTGCTCCATCCATAAAATCATCCGCTTCACCTTGAACAACGTGTCTAAAACCTTTCAGCTTTTTTTGATCTGAAAAGAATTGCAAACGTTCTCCAATATTCTCATTTCGCAAATCGATCCAGCCTACAACTCCTTTTATAAAATCATTTTTAGAAGCTAAATCCAATAAAAACTGAGTTTCTTCTTCTGATTGACTTGCCTGAACAGCAACACAACCTTCAAACTGATTTTCTTTTAATAATGGTTCTAAGTCTTCAGGAAGAAAATCTCTTTGAATATTCTGCATCGTTTCATCGATCCAGCTGTCTCGAACGGGATCAAACACCCAAAAATGCTGATGTGAATCTATTCTTTTACTCATAACTTTTTAATTAACATGGCTGATTAAGGCGCGATCTAAATGTACGTAACCTCCATCCACAAAAACAAATTGTCCTGTAGTATGCGATGATTTTTCAGAAATGATAAAAATAGCTGTATCTGCAATTTCTACTGTTTTAGTCATTCTTCCTTCAAACGGAATGCTTTTGTTGATTTTCTTTAAAACCGTTTCGCCATCTGGCAATGTTTTAATCCAGTCTTCGTAGGCAGGCGTATAACTTTCGGCGATAATGATCGCATTCGAACGAATTCCATACTGAATCAAATCGACAGCCCATTCTCTGGTTAATCCCAAAACTCCACCTTTCGCAGCAGCGTAACCAGAAGTTCCGCCCTGTCCAGTTAAAGCCACTTTTGAACCGATATTTAAAATATTCCCTTTTGATTCTTTTAAGTATGGAAGCGAATATTTAGCTAATAAAAAGTAACTAACAACATTCAATTTCAGAGAATCCATAAATTCCTCATAAGAAGCGTCTAATCCTGCACCATCATTTACGCCAACGTTATTGATTATGGCATCGATTCTTCCGTATTTAGCTCCGATTACTTTTACAGCATTTTCCATTGCCACAGGATCTGTTACGTCTGTTTGCACAAACAAGGAATTAACGCCTCTTTTTTGAAGTCTTTCCACATATTCAAAACCCCTTGCATTTCTATCAACTAAAACTGGGATTGCACCTTCATCAGCCAATCTATTAACGATTGTTTCTCCGATACTGCCTTCTTTTCCAGCCGAACCAGAAACAACAACTATTTTATTTTTTAAGTTTAAATCCATTTTTTCTAGGTATTTAAAGTTAAACCCGACAGGTTTTAAAAACCTGTCGGGTTTATTCGTAATTCGTAAAGTTATTCTATTTCAATCAATGCCTTAATCACATTATTTTTAGGATCAATCAAATTCCCAAAATCAGCAATCATTCCATCAAAATTAGTTCTGTGCGTGATATATTTTTTAGGATCGATTTTTCCTTCTTTCAGGCATTTCATCACATATTCAAAATCTTCGATCGTAGCATTTCTGCTGCTCATTAAAGTCGATTCTCTTTTGTGGAAATCAGGATGGCTGAAACTTAATTCGCCTTTTTGAAGTCCGACCAAAACAAATCTTCCGCCATGCGAAATATAATTAAAAGCGCTGTTCATTACTTTCTGATTTCCAGTCGCATCAATTACCACATTTGCCATATCTCCGTTGGTTAATTCAGCTAATTTTTGAGCAACATCATCGTTCAACGGGTTAATCGTTTCGTCTGCTTGTAACTGTTCTTTACAGAAATTCAATCTATAATCGTTAATATCCATTACGATTACTTTTGCGCCCGCGATTTTTGCAAACTGAATCAAACCAATTCCAATTGGTCCTGCTCCCATTACCAAAACGGTGTCCGTTGGTTTTACAGCTGCTCTTCTAACGCCGTGTGCAGCAATTGCTAATGGTTCAACCAAAGCCAATTCATCATAATCTAAACCTTGACCGTGCAATAAATACTGTTCAGGGATCGAAACATATTCAGCCATCCCGCCATCAATATGAACTCCGAAAACTTTAATATTTACACAACAATTCGTCAATCCGTTTCGGCACGCTACGCATTTACCGCAGTTGAAATACGGAATAAAAGTTACTTTATCTCCAGGTTTAAAACCTGCAGCATTTCCTTTTACATATTCTGCAGCCAATTCGTGACCTAAAATTCTTGGATACTCAAAATAAGGCTGAGTTCCGCCAAAAGCATGAATATCAGTTCCGCAGATACCTATTCTTTTAATTTTCAATAAAACTTCACCCTCTTTTGGTTCTGGAATACTGGTTTCTTTTAGTAGAAATTCCTGCGGTTTTTCGCAAACAATATATTTCATTTTATACTTTCTTAAATTTTATTTTTGATATGCTACAGCTTTTTGTCTGCTTGTTCTTAAAATAAGTTAATCAATTAATGTTTCACTGCGATACTTCAAAAAACAACAAAGCAAAACTAATAAATGTAAAAATTACAATTACAAAAATACTTTTTAAAAATTAATATCGAGATAAATTTTGTTTTTCCACTTAATAAAATAGTTAAACTTTAAATTTTTATAACATTTTTTAAATGGTTTGTAAAAATTACATCAAGAATCATCAATTTATTTAAAAAAGATTTCTTAAAAAGAAACGATTTCTTGCCTATTTAAATCTTATTTCTACTTTTGTAATTGTGTTTTTTACATTTATTATTTCAATCGATTACATTTTCAGAATTAGTTAAGAACATATGAAACAGCTCCATCAAAAATTAAACGTGGCAGGCTCAAATTCAAAATATATAAGAAATGAATATTCCCTATAAACCTCTACTTCCCCAAACAGAACAGCCTATTGTAATTATTGGAGCAAGCGGTATTGTAAAAGATGCGCATCTTCCTGCTTATGAAATGGCTGGTTTTAAAGTTTTTGGCATTACCAACAGAACAATTTCAAAAGCTTATGATTTGCAGAAAGAATTCAAAATAGATCATGTTTTTGAAACTATTGCAGATGCTGTAAAAAATGCGCCATCGAATGCTGTTTATGACATTACAGTTTTGCCCGATCAATACATTGAAATTCTGGAGCAATTACCTGACGGAGCTGCAGTTTTAATTCAGAAACCAATGGGAAATGATTTAGCCCAAGCACGCGAAATAGTAGAAGTCTGTGAAAGAAAAAATTTAGTTGCCGCAATTAATTTCCAGTTGCGTTTTGCTTCTTTTGTAAGCGCCGCAAGATATTTAATCGATCAGGGAATTATTGGCGAATTATACGATTTAGAATTCAAAGTAACTGTAAATACGCCTTGGGAACTGTTTCCTCTAATTAAAGAACATCCGAGGTTGGAAATTCTTTTCCATAGTGTTCATTATATTGACTGTATTCGATCTTTTCTGGGAAATCCGAAAAGCGTAATGGCGAAAACATTCAAGCATCCTCTTAAAAAAATATCATCAAGCCGATCTACGATTATTTTGGATTATGGCGAAAATATCCATGTGGTAATCAATACAAATCACGATCATCATTTTGGTCCAAAGCATGAAGAAAGCTATATTAAATGGGAAGGAACAAAGGGCGCTATTAAAGCAAAAATGGGATTATTGATGAATTATCCTGACGGTCTTCCGGACGTTTTTGAGTATGCGCTTCCAAAAAAAGATAATGAAAATGAATACGAATGGACAGAAGTAAAACTCGAAGGTTCATGGTTTCCTGAAGCTTTCATCGGAGCAATGTCTAATCTGATGCGTTACAAAGAAGGTTCTGACCAAAACTTGTCTGCAAGCGTTCAAGATGTTTTAGGAACAATGAAGATTGTGGAAGCCTGTTACGTGAGCAGTAAAAACGGCGGAATTTCTTTTGATGAAGTGTAATTAAAACACTATATTTCAAAACTAAAAAACAAAATTTAAGTCTCTTCAAAAAAAGTGTTTTAGCTTTTGTTTAAAAGAGCATCACCAATAAAAAAATAAAATTATGTATTTCAACCCAACTTTTTTCGAAGATTATCCAATCGACGACAAACGACGTTTAAATACGCGATGACTTGCTGCTGCTAAGATATCGAGTTATTTAAAAAATTTGCGACTTAGTGTCTTTGTTGTAAAAAAAACTTAGAATCTCAGTATCTCAGAACCTTACCACCTTTAAAAAATAAACTAAAAACTATCTAAACAATGCAAATTACAAACCAAGCCGGCGATCAACATGAAGTGCCAACCGAAGGCGGAAATCAAAAACAATATCTGCTTCCATTTATTTTAGTTACCTGCCTATTTTTTCTTTGGGGAATGGCCCATAATCTTGATTCTGTATTAATTCCTCACTTAAAGAAAGCGTGCGAATTAAATAACCGTCAATCTACTTTAATTGATACTTCTGTATTTTTTGCTTATTTTATTATGGCGATTCCTGCGGGAATGCTTATCAAAAGGTTTGGATATAAAAATAGTATCATAACTGGACTATTAGTTTTTGCTGTTGGAGCCTTTCTGTTCGTTCCTGCTGCGAATACCAGAACTTATGAATTGTTTTTATTTGCTCTTTTTGTAATTGGCTGCGGTTTAACCATTTTAGAAACAAGTGCAAATCCGTACGCAGCGATCTTAGGACCAGCAGAATCTTCTTCCAAAAGATTGAATTTAGCGGCGTCTTTTAACGGATTGGCCGCAATGGTTGCTCCTATTGTGGGTTCGTTATTTATTCTTTCAGGAACCAATCATACGCCAGAACAAATGGCTGCAATGCCTGAAGCCGAAAAAGCAGCTTATCTTTTAGGTGAGGCGGCTTCTGTAAAAATGCCATATATTGTATTGGGAAGCATCTTAGTTCTAGTTGCTGTTATCTTCTATTTTGTGCAATTGCCTTCAATGAAAGCTACTCATACAGAAGCTGAAATCAAGCCTGGATTTTTCTCAGTTTTAAAATTCAGACATTTAAGCTGGGGCGTTGTCGCTCAGTTTTTCTATGTTGGAGCTCAAGTTTGCATTACTAGTTTCTTTATTAGAATTGCACAGCAAGGAGCTGGCTTAGATGAAAAAACAGCTGGATATTATTTAGGAGTTTACGGCTTCCTTTTTATGGCAGGACGTTTTATTGGAACATTCTTTTTAAAATTTGTAAAAGATTATGTTTTGCTTTCTATCTATTGCATAATGAGCACATTGCTTTGTCTAGTGGCAATTTACGGTTCTGGAATTGCAGTAATTTATGCTCTTGGAGGAATCGGGTTCTTTATGTCAATTATGTTCCCAACGATTTTCTCTTTAGGAATTAAAGGCTTAAAATCGAATACAGAAACAGGTTCTTCTTGGCTAGTAATGTCAATTGTTGGCGGTGCTATTATTCCGTACGGAATGGGAACTTTAATCGATATGAATCATGATGATATTCAGTCAGGATATATTATTCCTTTAGTTTGCTTTTTGATCATTCTTTCTTTTGGAGCTTTTGGGCATAAAGTGAAAGCGGTTTCTGAATAAAACTCAAACACTATAAAATCAAAAACGCCTCCAATTGGAGGCGTTTTCTTTTAGTCATGTTTATTAATGGTGTTTGCCATTACCGTGATCGTGGTTCTTGTCTGACTTATTTCCTTTGTTTCCTTTATCATTTCCGTAGTGGTTTCCGTTGTTATCTTTCGGTTTTTCACCTCTATTTTTTTGAGGTTTTCCGTGGTAACCTTTCGGATATTCCGCTCTGTGTTTTTTATGGTACTTATAAGGTGCATCTCCTCTATAATCGGTCAAAACCACTTTATAACCTGAGTATAAATCATAATTTCTATATCTTGAAGGAAGTCTTCTTTCACGCATCCATTTTCCGCTGTTGTCGTAAATAAATACGCTTTGATTTATATCATAATATACGTCAATGTCAGGCAAATAATAATATCTGCTATTATCATATCCTTGTGGTCCCCAATTTGGAGGGGTACCAATATTTACATTTACTGAAACTTGCGCTTGAGTAAAAAATACACTCATAAAAAGCACAGAGGCAAATACTAACTTTTTCATGTCTTTAGAATTTAAATGTTAATTTTAGTAGGTATTAATCGAAATTGATGCCAGAATTTAATATTTAAGCATCCAGTATATAAATTTAGTAAACAAATCGACGAATAGCGGTTTTTAGTCGATGTATTTTATCTCTTTCTTATTCTGCTGGTCGATATAAAAAGATTAATAGCTGAAAAAAAGGTAGAAATATTGATGAAAAGAAAAACGCCTCATTTCTGAGGCGTTTTATTGTCATGTTTTGTAGGGATTATACTGAACTAGTATGATCTATGTGGAACGGCTACTAACTCTCAATATCTTCATTTGAATGATTCAAAAGTAAAAACATTGCAACAATTTGAAACATATTTTAGACCAAAGACCTAATTGCAGCGGCAAACGTTTCATTTTAAGAAATAAAACCTATCTCCACCCACCGCCTAAAGCTCTGTACAGATTAATAACAGCTTGCAATTTTTGCAGATTATCGGCTACTCCACTTAACTGTGCGGCCAAAAGATTTTGCTGTGATGTTAATACATCTGTATAATTGGTTGCCGAACTATATTCTAACAGTTCTTGAGTAAAATCTACTGCTTTTTCTAAAGCTGCAATCTGTTTTGCTCTCGAATCTTCTTTCTCAACAGCCATTTCATACGAATACAACGCATTTGAAACTTCCTGACCTGCCACTAAAAGACTTTGTTGGAAATTATTGTAGGCTTGCAATTGTTGCGACTGAGCTGTTGTCAATCTCATTTTATTAAGGCCATTATTGAATAAAGGCTGTGTTAATCCTCCAATAATTGAATAAAATATCGAATGGCTGAAGAAATCGTTTAACTCTAAATTTGAAAATCCTGTGCTTGCCGTAAGTGTCAAACTTGGATAGAAATACGTTTTTGCCAAATTTGTCGACTCAAAAGCCACTCTGAAATTGAATTCCGCTTGACGAACATCTGGACGATTGTTTAATAATTGAGCAGGCATTCCTATTGCAATTTTTTCAGGTATAATTTGTGTTCCTAAAACACCTCTATCAATTGGTCCAGGAGCTTGTCCTAGCAAAATATTTATTGCGTTTTCGGTTTCACGAATGTTTTGCTTCAAATCTGGAATTAAAACTTCAGCCGCATGCTGATTAGCCTCACTCTGAACAACAGCTGCTCCTGTTACGATTGCACCTTCTTTTAAAGCTTTAATCGTTTCTACATTTTCAATACGTGTTTTTAAAGTCTGTTCTGTAATTTCTAATTGCTTATCGTATGCTAAAAGCAAGAAATAATTATTGGCAATATCAGCAATCAATTGTGTCTGAACAGCCTGTTTTGCTGCATCAGAAGCTAAATATGTCGCTAAAGCAGCTCTTTTGGAACTGCTTAATTTTCCCCAAACATCAATTTCCCATGAAGTGCTTACGCCTAATTTATAAGTCGTTGTCAAAGTATTGATGTTGATTCCTGCTGGAAAGTTCAACCCTGCCTGAGATTGTTTGTTATGGGTTACATTAGCATCTAATTGCAAACTTGGATAATAAGCCAATTTGCTCTGACGCAGAGAAGCTCTGGCTTGAACAATATTTTCAATAGCATTTTTTAGATTCAAATTCTGATCTAATCCTTTTTGAATTAGAGCATTCAGCTTTTCATCTTTAAAAACAGTATTCCAAGGCATGTCAGCAATTGTAGTAGAATCGGTTGAAGACTGATCTCGATACAACTGATCTGTTTTTAATGTCGTGGGACGTTCGTATTTCTTGGTAACAGAGCACGCACTAATAAGTGCGGCTGTCATTACCAATAGAATATATTTATTTGAACTATTCGTCATTTTTTTTGTAATTAAATTTTACTCTTTGTGAGCTTCTATTAAATGAATTTCGTCTTCATCGTCATCATCATCATAACCATCTTTTGCAGGACCGCTTATTCTTTCTTGCAAGTTTTGGAAAATGATAAACAGAACTGGAATAACAAATACTCCTAAAATAGTTCCGATCAACATACCTCCAACGGCACCAGTACCAATAGATCTATTACCCACAGCTCCTGCTCCAGAAGCAAACATTAATGGAACTAATCCTAAAATAAAGGCAAAAGAGGTCATCAAAATAGGTCGTAAACGTGCGACTGCTCCTTCGATTGCGGCTTGCACTATTGGAAGCCCTTTTCTTCTTCTATCCAAAGCAAATTCGACAATCAAAATACCGTTCTTCGCCAGAAGTCCGATAAGCATGATTAAAGAAATCTGCAGGTAAATATTACTGTTTAGTTTGAAAATAATTGAGAACAAATAAGCTCCAGCTAATCCAAACGGAATTGAGAATAATACGGCAAATGGCAAAATGTAACTCTCATATTGTGCACTTAACAAGAAGTAAACGAATACTAAACATAAAATGAAAATAAAAATCGTTTCACCGCCCGATGCCAATTCCTCACGTGTCAAACCAGAGAATTCATAACCATAACCCGCAGGAAGATTTTCTGCTGCTACTTCTTGAATTGCCTTAATGGCATCTCCAGAACTATAACCTGGTTTTGGCGCTCCCGTAATTGCAATTGAGGTAAATAAATTAAATCGAGAGATAGATTCTGGACCAAAAACTCTCGTCATTTTTACGAACTCTGTTATTGGCGCCATGTTTCCTGCACTATTACGAACAAATATTTTATTCAATCCTTCTGTATTTGCTCTAAATTCTGGTGCTGCTTGAACCATTACACGATATTGTTTTCCGAATTTATTGAAATTCGAAGCATACAATCCACCATAATACCCTTGCATGGTTGACAAAATAGTATTTATTGAAACTCCAGCATCTTTTGCTTTTGCTAAATTAATATCCATCATATACTGAGGGAAACCTGGATTAAAAGGAGTTGTCGCATATTGAATTTCTGGACGTTCAGATAGTTTTGCCAAGAATTCGTTATTAACTTTATAGAATTCAGCCGTTGTATGGCCACCTTTATCCTGCAACTGGAATTCGAATCCCCCACTTTGTCCAAAACCTTGAATGGTTGGAGGCGAAATGAAGAAAATATTTGCTTCACGAATACCGCTTGTTTTGGCAAAAAGCTGTCCGATTACATCATCAACACTAAGATCACGCTGATCCCAAGGATACAATTTCACGATAACCATACTATAAGCACTTCCTGCTCCAGCGGTAAAGTTCTGACCTACGATACGAAGTGTATTTTTTACTCCTGGAATAGTCTTCGCAATACTATCTACTCTTTTAGCCATGATATCAGAACGTTCCATAGAAGCAGATGGCGGTAAGCTAATATTAGCAAATACAGTTCCCTGATCTTCAGAAGGAACGAAAGCTGATGGTGTAGTTTTCATCATATAAACTAAAGCTACACCCGCAATTAAAATCGAAACTAATGCAATCCATTTTTTTGCAGAAAGAAAACTTACCGAACGTTTGTATCTTGCCGTAACATTATCAAATGCAACGTTAAATGAAGTATAAAAACGCTGTAAATAACTTTTATGTTTATGATCGTCAGCATGTGGCTTCAATAAAAGTGCACATAACGCAGGACTTAAAGTCAAGGCGTTTATTGCCGAAAGAATAATCGCCACGGCTAAAGTAATACCAAACTGTTTGTAGAAAACTCCTGTAGATCCTGTAATAAAGGTTACGGGAATAAATACCGCAGCCATTACCAATGTAATCGAAATAATCGCTCCCGAAATTTCGTCCATTGCGTGAATAGTCGCTTTTTTAGCCGATTTATATCCGTGATCCAGTTTAGCGTGTACGGCCTCGACGACGACAATCGCATCATCGACCACAATACCAATGGCTAGTACCATCGCGAAAAGAGTCAATAAGTTAATCGTGAATCCGAATAAATTTAGGAAGAAAAATGTTCCCACAATCGCAACCGGAACTGCAATCGCTGGAATTAAAGTCGATCTAAAATCTTGAAGGAAAATGAATACTACAATGAAAACCAATATAAAGGCTTCAACCAAAGTATGAATTACTTTTTCTATAGACGCATCCAAGTTTTCGTTAACGTCCACCATAATAGTGTACTTCATTCCTTTTGGAAAACTTTTCGCGGCTTCTTCAATCAGCTTTTTAGAATTGATGATTACATCACGCGCATTAGATCCAGGAGTCTGGCTAATTGCCATCGCTGCCGATTCTACACCGTTTGTTTTGATAGTTGAAGAATAACTTAAAGATCCCAATTCTACTTTGGCTACATCTTTAAGCCTTAGCATTTGTCCGTTTCCAACCGATTTTATAACAATATTCTCAAATTCCTGAGCGCTTGTTAAACGTCCTTTGTATTTAATTACATATTGAAAAGCCTGATTTCCGTTTTCACCAAATTTACCTGGCGCTGCCTCGATGTTCTGCTCTGCCAAAGCTGCCGAAATATCACTCGGAATCAGTTTATACTGCTGCATTATATCTGGTTTCAGCCAGATTCTCATAGAGTAATCTTTTGCACCAAAAACCGTTACATCTCCTACTCCAACTACACGCTGGATTTGCGGTACAAGGTTAATTTTTGCATAGTTTTGAAGAAACGTCTGATCGTATGCTTTATCATCACTGTATAAAGAGAAAATCAATAAGTTACTACTCTGGCTTTTGGTTACCGTAACCCCAGCCTGAGTTACCTCTACTGGCAATAAACTTGTTGCTCTAGAAACCCTGTTCTGAACATTCACCGCTGCTAAATCAGGATTTGTTCCAACTTTAAAGAAAACTTTGATCGATGCGTTACCATCATTTGTTGCTGTAGAAGTCATGTAAGTCATGTTTTCTACACCATTAATCTGCTCTTCCAGCGGAATCACGATACTTTTCAGTACCACATCGGCATTAGCTCCAGTATAACTTGCCGCAACGTTTACGGTTGGCGGTGCAATATCCGGATATTGAGAAATCGGTAACTCAATTAGGCCTAAAACACCTAAAATGACGATAATAACAGATATTACCGTTGAGAGTACGGGTCTTTGTATAAATCTTTTAAACATTTCTTTTATTTTAAATCGGCGTAAACTGTTTCCGGACTTTGTTTTTGGGCTTTAATTTCAGTTCCTTCTTTTAGAGAAGCTACCCCTTCTAATACGATTTGGTCACCTGCTTGCAAACCGCTTGTTACCACGTAATAATTTCCAGCTGTATTTTCAAGTACAGTGATATTGGCATTTTTTGTTTTACCATCTTTTCCTAAAACTACTGCGAACATTTTATCCTGAAGTTCAAACGTTGCGCTTTGCGGAATAATAATGCCGTCTTTTACTTCTTTTGGAATTCTAACCGTTGTGCTGCTTCCGCTTCTGATAATTCCTTTTGGATTTGGAAAACGCGCTCTAACGTTTACAGTTCCTGTTTCTGTATTGATTAATCCGTTTACGGTTTCAATATTTCCTTTTTGGTCATAAGTTGAACCATCTGAAAGCAATAAAGAAACTGCTGGCATGCTTTTCAGTTTTTGGTTTAATGAAGCGCCTGCATCCTTTGTGAAATTCAGTAAAGTTTTCTCATTCATTGCAAAATAAGCGTACACATTTCCAATACTTGAAACTGTTGTTAAAGGTTCTGCAGTATTAGAACTTACCAAACTACCTAAACGAAACGGAATTGAACCTACAACTCCATTTACTGGACTGGTAACGGTAGTATATCCTAAATTAACTTTAGCATTTACTAAAGCTGCATTGGCCTGAGCTAAAGATGCTACAGCAGATTCATATGTATATTGAGCAGATTCTAAATCATATTTACTGATAATTCCTTTTTCGACCAACGGTCTTACTTTGTTAACAGCCAATTTAGCAGAGCTTACATCTGCCTGAGCGCTTTTAATGCTTGCGGCAGCTGTACGAACTTGCTGTTCATATTCTGGAGCACTGATTTTAAATAATGGCTGTCCAGCTTTTACTACAGCTCCTTCATCAACAAAAATTTTGTCTATGTAGCCTTCTACCCTTGGGCGGATTTCTATGTTTTGCTGTCCTTGAATACTAGCAGGAAAATCGCTGTTTAATGTAGCTGATTCTGGCTGTAAAATCACGGTCTTATATTCTTTAATCTGCGGTGCACCTCCGGCCTGAGCCGATTTATCATTTTTACCGCAAGAAGCGATAATAAGTGATGCTGCAAGGATGCTTAAAAATGATGGCTTATTCATTGTAAAAAATGTGTAATTATCGATTATATGCCAACAAAAGAAATAAAATATAACACACGAAATTTTTCAAATAGACGAAGAGCAAATAACAATCGATAAAGGCAAGATGAGAACCGATGGATTTTTTTTAAATATTAAACAAGTGTTTAATTTTTGTCTTATCGGCTCTAAAATGCTTTTTAGAGACTCTGATTCGGGGTTTGGCGATTGCTGAAAAATTGTATTCAAATAAAATGTAATATTGTCCAAATAAACCAACAAATTAATGACACCGAATATTTTTAGACCCTATTTATTTACCGGGCTGCACATTCTTGGCTGGTCTTTATTAGGATATCTGATGCTGTTTTATATTCCACTGACTTGGAATGTTGTGCTTCCGCAAGCATTCTGGCTTTGGCAGAGCATCGTACTATTTTTACTAATGGTTCTGTTTTATTCTACAGCAAAAATTATAGTTCCAAAAACCATCATAAAAGACAATACTTCCCCTTTCTTACTTTGGGCATTTGCAGCTGTCATTGCCATGCAGCTAATTGCATATTTCTACACCTCGCAAACCGATCTTCATAATCAGATTATGAAGGCAATTGGTTTTAAAAAATACAAAAATCCCTATTTTGACAATTACGTTTTTACTTTGACATTATTGGTTCTTGGAATAAGCACCAGTTGGGCAATGTTACAGCATTGGCAGAAAGCAGCACAGCATAAACAGAAATTAGAACAAGATAAAACAGTGGCTGAGTTAGCCATGCTGAAAGCACAAATCAATCCGCATTTTTTCTTTAATTCGCTTAATAGCATCTATTCTCTTACTTACACTGATATTGAGGATTCTCGAAACGCGCTCCACACCTTAAGCCGTATGATGCGTTATTTGCTTTACAGCACAGAAGAAAAAACAACATTACTGAAAGAAGCTGAATTTATGAGAGATTTCATTGCGTTAATGAAACTTCGTGCCAACAGCAAACTGACGATCACAACCTATATTCCTGAAAAAATACACGATTATCCTATTGTTCCAATGTTATTACTACCTTTAGTAGAAAATGCTTTTAAACACGGCGTTCATGCCACTGATAAAAGTGAGATTTACATCAAGCTTACACAAAATGGAAGCAATCTGGAATTTGAAGTAGAAAACACTTATTTTGAAAAAACAGCAGTTTCTGATGTAGGCGGAATTGGTTTGACCAACACCAAAAGAAGATTGCAGTTGATTTATCCGAATCATCACTATATTTCTTTTGGAGTTACCGATCACGGAACATATAAAATTAAGTTGAAAATAAATTTAGAGCAATGACAGTATTAAAATGTATAGCAGTAGATGATGAACCATTGGCTTTAAAATTGGTAGAGACCTTTATACAGCAGACTCCGTTTTTAGAATTAATTTCTACTTGCGACAACGCTGTTGATGCCATGGGGCTTATCAGAGAAACAAAACCCGATTTAGTTTTCTTAGATATCAATATGCCCAATTTAAGCGGAATGGAACTGGCAAGATTAATACAGGATCAGGCGGGACCACTACCCAAAATTATATTTACAACTGCCTATAATCATTATGCAATCGAAGGTTATAAAGTAAATGCCGTAGATTACCTTCTAAAGCCTTTCAGCTACGAAGAGTTTTTACGCGCTTCAAGCAAAGTTTTACAACTGTCGGAAGAAGCCAATAATAATTTTACTACTATCGCCGCAGATGATGAGTTTATCTTTTTGAAAGTTGAATATCAATGGGTGCGAATTTCATTGAAAGACATCACATACATTGAAAGTCTTAAAGATTATGTAAAAGTGCATCTAGAAGATTCTCAAAAAGCCTTGATGTCTCTAATTTCGCTGAAGGCCTTAGAAGAAAAATTGCCTTCATCAAAATTTATGCGTGTGCATCGCTCTTTCATTATTTCATTAGATAAAATAAGCGCCATCAGCAAAAGCTCCATTTTTATTGACAAAATAGAAATCACAGTTGGAGAGCAATATAAAGAAGCCTTTAAAATATTGGTCGACAAATGGCTTAAATAAATTTTAGAATACAAAATCATGGAAAAAAGATCAAACAAATATTACCTTACTTTAAGTCTTAAGGAATATGCAAATGGTGAAACCGAACCTGCAAAAGAACTAGGAATTGAATTTGACAATCACGATGAGATTTTCGGTATCATAGAAAAAATCAAACAAAAGAACATTTTTGCAAATGATTCAGAAGCGACTCAATTTGCTTTAGGATTAAAATTATTCAGTGAAATCAAAATTAAAAATCGCAAAAACCCTCTTTTTGACGAATTAAATGAAGTTTTTCCCGTCTTCATGAAAAAATTAAAGAGTCTTTAAAACCTCCTTTAAAAATAAGGCTTCAGCCTTATTTGTTTTAAAATATTGAATGTTAAATTTCTGCTAAGAAGAAGACAATCCAATACTTACTGGCAATATTTTATAACAATTTCCCGTTCCAATTAGGCATGTCCCACTAAATGCTTTTTCCAAAAAGAAGTTTGATTTCTCTTTTTTGAAATTCTGCTGCTTCACATAAAATGGCATAAGCATTTAGGCATTCTTAATTGAAAATAAGAGTTTGTTCGAAACTGACCATTTCATAATTAACAAACCTCTATCTTAAATCTTCTCTTTCGAAATGTTCGATAATGCAAAAATTTAATTTTAACCATTAAAATGAAAGCATTATGATAATTCAAAAAAGTATTTTTCTCCTTGTTGGAATTCTTGTTTTAGGCGGTTGCTCTAATAACGATAATACTGACGGAGGCACAGATCCAGGACCAACAGGGCCACCTGTAGAAACAGGAACGGCCAACACAACCTATCAGCCTGCATTTGCAGGACAAACACGCGCAGGAAGCATTCAAACTACCACCGAAATTCAATCTAAAGTTATCACCAACGGGTTAAGTGCTCCTTGGGGAGTTGCTTATCTTCCTGACGGACGTCTGCTTGTAACTGAAAAAGCTGGAAAAATTAAAATTGTAACTCAAGCAGGTGTTATCAGCAATGCACTAACTGGTGTTCCGGCCGTTAATCCAGATAGCCAAGGCGGATTGCTTGGAATTTGTCTTGATCCTGCATTTACCACAAACCGAATGATTTACTGGGTGTTCTCTGAAGTTGTTGCTGGCGGAAATATTACCGCTGTAACGAAAGGCAGAATTTCAGACGACGAAAAAGCGATTGAAAATGCAACGGTTATTTATCGTTCGAACACGCCAAACGCAAGCACACTGCATTACGGAGGCCGAGTTTTATTTGACAAAAACGGAAATTTATTTGTAAGCATCGGTGAAAGATCGGTAATAGAAACACGTCCGTTAGCACAATCTGTAACGAGCAGTTTGGGTAAAATTGTTCATATTACAACGAGCGGACAAGCAGCGCCTGGAAATCCAACTTTTACACAAACGGGAGCTTTGCCAGAACTTTATACTATTGGCCACAGAAACCCGCAGGGATTGGCTATGCATCCGACAACAGGCGAATTATGGCAAAGCGAACACGGTCCAAGAGGCGGTGACGAAATTAACCGAATTAAAGCTGGAGCAAATTACGGCTGGCCAACAATTACTTATGGAATTGAATATAGTGGTACGAAAATTGGAGAAGGTATTACGCAGCAAACCGGAATGGAACAGCCTGTTTATTACTGGGATCCTGTAGTTTCGCCAAGCGGAATGACATTTTACGCTGGAAAACGAATTCCAGAATGGGAAAATAATTTATTCATAGGCGCTTTAAGCGGTATGCATATTGTACGCTTAGCTTTTAAAGACAATAAAGTGGTTGGAGAAGAAAGATTATTGGCTGGCGAAGGACAAAGATTTAGAGATATTACACAAGGAAAAGATGAAGCATTATACGCCGTTACCGATCAAGGAAGACTTTATAAAATAGATAAAAAGTAAACTTGTTCATCTATACATGCCAAAAAACGCCCCAAATATGGGGCGTTTCGTGTTTTTAAGATTTTGTTTTTTTTATTTCAGGTTTCAAGTTTCAGGTTTCATTCCGTTGCGTTTAACTTGGAACTTGAAACAAAAAACTTAAGCTTTTGCTTTTCTTTTTACTGTACAGCCAATTTCTTTTGTCTGTGTAATTGCAGGTTTTTGACCGCTTTTTAATGATGCGATTACATCTTCAGCATATTTTATCTTCTGAGGATTATTTCCTTCTGGATCATTATCGATTGCTCCAACATATTCTACAACATTTCCTTTTGCAGTTTTAGAAACGATAAAAATATGAGGCGTACGTTTTGCTCCGTACTCATCTGTAATTTTTTGTCCTGGATCAAATAAATATGGGAAAGAGTATTTTTTATCTTTTGCCAAATCTTGCATTTTTGCAAAAGTATCTGCGTTAGAAGCTTCTGGATCATTTGGATTGATTGCAATTACAGGATATCCTTGAGATTTGAATTTTTTATCCAAATCGATAATTCGCTGTTCGTATCCAATTGCGTACGGACATGTATTGCACGTAAAAACTACAATATATCCTTTTGCATCTTTAAAAGTTCCGAAAGAAACTTCTTTGTTGTCTACATTTTTCAGTTTGAAATCTGGAGCCGCATCGCCCGCTTTAAGTGTAACTGCATTTTGTGCGTGAGATAGAAAAGCAGAAAATGCTAATGCTAGTAATAAGATTATTTTCTTCATAATGGTTTACAGTTTTTTATATTCAGTTAATAATTGTTCATAGGTAAATTCGCTTTCGACAAATTTTCTTTTATCTCCTTTGATGAAAAGCGTTGCTGGAATACTTCCCGACCAGCTTGGATCAATTCTATCAATAAATTCTTGTGGACTGCTTTCATTTAACAAAAAGACTTCATTCTTTAAATTCTTCCTTTTCACAAACGGAATTACATTTGATTCTAGTTTCGATTTAAAATCTAAACTTACCAATAAAACAGCCAGTTTTTCTGATTTGTGTTCTGCTCCCAATTTCTCAAAATGCGGTAATTCTTTTATGCATGGCGCACACCATGTTGCCCAAAAATTCACGACATAAGTGCTGTCTTTTCCGTTTTTGATTCTCTCATTAAGCTGATTGATATTAATCAGTTTCACATTCTGACTATACGCCGAAACCGAAATAATACCGAATAAAAATATATAGAAAAAAGGCTTAATTTTCATGAGAAGAATGCTTTAGGATTAATTTGTGTCTTACAAATATAAAATAATGAAATCTTACTTTTTGTTAATGAAAGTTTAATGAGTGTTTTAAGGAACAAAGGTTCAGAGTTGAAGGAACAAAGTTTACTATCGTTGCTCATTTATAAAAGAAACTAAAATTTTATTCAATACTGATACATCTTCTTTGTAACGTGGGTAATCTGTTATGTTTCTTACGCTGTGATTTTCTGTATTTGTCAATCCAATGTCATTTACTTCTATAAATGGAGATTGCATCACTAATCCATTTAAAATACAATCTGAAATATATTCTGAATGTACTTCAAACTTTGGAATTGCATTTAAATGTTTTACAATTATGGGTTTTAAAATAGCTTTTTCAATTTCTTGTATTCCTGCCATTGGAAGAAAAAGAAGAAACAAATTTGGATATTTTTCAAAAGACAATAATTCATCCAAAGTAAAAAACCAAGCTTCAAAATGTCCTCCCAGATTGCCAATGTAAATATCATTTAGAAAAAAATTGATTTCATATTCGGCAAATTCAACGGCATAGTTTAAATCATCATTAATTTTCTCAGCAACATATCTTGGGTTTTCTGCTATATCATTCTGATTGAAAAACTTCCATTCCCACTCATAAGCTTCAGTTTCATTAATTTTTACAACTTCTAGAACCTCATCGATATTGAGTTCTTCTTTTTCATCATAACCGCGTGACCAGCAGAAATAATACTTCCAGAAAAAAGTGTTATTACTGAGCTCTTCAATTTGTATTTGTTTATTCATAACAATTTATTTGCCATTATTCCAAAGAATTTCTACAACTTCGTCAATTGAATATTCAAAATATTTACCTTTTTTATCTTTATTTCTTTGAAATAAATTTAACTTGAATGAGCTAAAATTCATCTGTAACCATTTCATAAAATAGCCGTTTCCAGAGACGACGTTAATATAAAAAGAAACAGCAAAATCTGAAAGATCTTTTGGTTCCTCAAAAGATTTTAGTCTTCTTATTACTTCGTATAATTCATCTTTTGAAATATTTTCAGTTTTTTCAGGATTTGGAAGTGAAATATTAAATGCTAAAACTTCTGCTCCTTCTTCTTCCCACCATTCACAAAGATTAAATTGAGACATTTCTTTTCCTGATATTCGATGTAATTTATCTTCGAGTATTTTGTACTCCAGGTTTTCTTCATCTCCATTTTCATCACAAAAGTCAGTATAATCCAGAATCAGTTTTAAAATTTCTGGATAATGTTTTTTTGCAACATCAAATTGAGGTTCTATTTCTTTTCGTAATTTCATAAATATTCCTTTGTTCATTCAATCATAATCTATTAAATATCAGAAATAATACTTCAAGTAAAAAGATATTATTGCTGAATTCTTCAATCTATATTTTCCTATTCATAACGTTTTATTACAAAAGTTTTTCAAAGATTTTTCTTTCTGCATCTGTAAGTTGTTTGCTAATTTTAGAGAAACCTTTGCTTTGTCCAAACGTAGTATACATCACACCTTCCCAACAATAATTTGCCATTTCCTGAACATTAGTACCACTATCCGAATAGTCTTTTAAATCTTCGTCTGTAAAATAATACGAAACAAAATTCTCTTTACTGTCCAACAATAACTTCAAGCTATTTTCATTTGTAAAATAAGAAATGAACGCTTTATTATGCGGATGTTCCTGCATTGATAAAACAGCATTCATATAGACTTTTATTGATTTTTCATTTAGTCCGAATTTCTCCAAAAACACAGGTGTAAATTTCTGCTGAATAGACTGATGTTCACCATCTATTGTTTGATAATAATCTATCAATGTTTCAAAATACTTTTCGTCTTGTAATCCTAAAGCAAAAACAGCAAAAGTTGAAGGCATCGCACAATTTTCAGCTTCAAGATTGGTGTACCATTCGTATTTCTTTTTAGTAAGATCAATATATTCTAAAATGCTTTTATGCAGATTTGGATACTTCACCGCTCCGGCAAAAAAGTAATTCTGTCCGCATTTCGGAAGTCCTTTTATAGGAAGCAATTCTTTTTCTTTTGATGAAAAACTAATCTCGAAGCTTTTAGGAAAATCAGATTTTAGAAGGTTATTCACGAAGTGTAGTGCTTTTGCGTAGCTTTCTTCTGTTTCCGTGGTCAGTTTAAGATTTATTTTGGCGAAAACATCATTTGCTTTTCCTGTAAAATCTTTGTCTTTATATTCGGTAAGCTCTTTTGGAATTTTGCCTGTTCCGTTTTTCTTAAGCTGTTCTACTTCATCAGAACCCAATTCGGTCACCACATCAAAATACTCATTTGCAGTAACTGTGGCATAACTTGGACCGTATTTAATATGAGAGACAGCGATATAACATATAAAACTTAAAAGTTCTTTTTGTTCTTCTGTCAATATGGGTTTCGGAAGCTCTTCTTTTGTTTTGGGTATAAAAATCTTGTATTTGCCTTTTTTTACTCTTTCAAAACTATTAAAAATTAATTCCTCAGCCTGTAATCCTAATGAATAGCGGTAACTTTCAAATCCAGTAAGCTTTCTTAGTTTTTCAACAAATGAAATATAAAACTCTTTTGAGAAAGGTCTAGTCTGGAAAAAATATTCAATTATAGGCGATAGCAGAAATTTTTCACCCGAATCTAATACATAAGGATTTGGATATGCTCTATCTATTTTAACTGTATTGTTATCAATCGCTTCAATGAATTTTTCTAAAAGCGCTTCGTTACCTTCTATCTTTACTAAATAATTTAATTCTCTCATTCTTTATTTTATTATCACTTTTAAACTTGATTATTCTTCATCGTCCTCATCATATTCTTCATCATCATAAGACAGATAAGACCAATCAATATCAACAAGATCAAGAATGGCATCAAATCGTTCCTGATCGCTTGATCCAATAAAAGCTCCTGTGCAATTGTTTTCCTGATCGAATGACAAACTAATTACATCATAAAAATCATCTGTATATATCTTTTGATTTTCCCTGCTGATTTCGGGAACAAGCACATAGTTTTCTTCAACAAGTTTTACAATTCCAGAATCGATTTCTCCTAAATAATTTCCGTTAAATTGAAGTCCGCCCAAAGTCCCGTTGAAAACTGCCATCAGCAGAAAAAAGTTATCTGTTGTTTCAGTTTCTATTTCCCAATCCGATTTTTCTATTGTGTCGTAATTGCCATATACGGGCGGGTTTTCCTGTGATAAATCTTCTTTTTTAATTCCCCAAAAAGCGACGTTCTGATTTTCTTCGTAAAAAACCAGAAAATCATCATCAGAAAATCCGATCTCGTTTTCAGGTATCAAAAGTCTGTTAAAGCAGTAATTAAGGTTTTCTTCTTTTCCTAATTCTAAATAATATTCTTTGAGTTTTGAAGGAAGTTTTACGTTTAATGTTTTCTCAAGATCGAGAATCTGTTTTTCTGAAAATCCATAGTTTTCATTTTCAGATAGGTTGTAAAGGCGTTTAATTTTTTGAATATAATTCATCTGAGGCTTCTATTTTATGTAAAGCAAAAATAAACAATTAATTACACCTTGTAATGATAATCTCACTTTTAAAACAGAGGTAATTTTTAAAACCAACATGTATTTCCTAGTCATATTTTTTTGACTAATTGACTGGCAGCTAAATTCATTCGAAATTTGTATCAATTCAAAACCTCGAGAGTACCTTTTAAACATAACTATGAAAATACTATCGATACTATTAATCTTGATTTGCAGTGTAAGCTGCCAGTCACAAACGAATTCTAGAATGAGTGAAGAAAAAACAAATCCGCTATTATGCGATCCTGTGAATGGAATGTGCGAAATGCCTGCTGGCGAAAAAACGAATGCAAAAACAGCCATTCCTGTAGAAAATAAACCTGTTAAGATAATTTACTATACCGATCCCATTTGTTCTTCTTGTTGGGGAATTGAACCTCAGCTTAGAAAATTAAAACTGGAATACGGCGATTATTTCGAAATTGATTACCGAATGGGCGGTTTATTGCCTGATTGGAGCTATAACAGCGGCGGAATAAGCAAACCTTCTGACGTTGCGCATCATTGGGACGAGGCGAGTTTGTATTACGAAATGCCAATTGATGGAAATGTTTGGCTTGAAGATCCGTTAGATTCTTCTTATCCTTCCTGCATTGCCATGAAAGGAGCCCAAATGCAGAGTAAAGAAAAGGCTGTGAAATTTATGCGCATTCTTCGCGAAAAGCTATATCTAGATAAAAAGAATATTGCAAAATGGGAGAACATTGCAGAAGCTGCAAAAATTTCAGGTTTAGATGTTCAGAAACTAAAAGCAGATTATGATGACGCCGAAGAACTTTTCCAAGAAGATTTAAACTTAGCAAAAACTCTTGGCGTGCGTGGTTTTCCGACTTTATTTTTGGCTGATGCCGATAATAATCAATTAACAGTTTATGGTTCTAAACCTTATTCTTCTTACGAAAATGCCCTATTAACGTTGTTTCCAAAAGCAAAAAAGAAGAATATTAAAAATGAAAATCCGTTAGATTTATTCGAGATTTTCCCAACATTGGCTCCAAAAGAGTATGCTGTGATATTAGAAAAATCAACTTCTGAAGCGACTTCCATTTTAGAGAAATTATATCTGCAAGGTTTATTAGATAAAAAGACGATTAAAAATGGTTCTTTATATATTAGAAAATAATTTCTTAAATTATTAAAAACATGTTCCATCGGAACATTTCATTGGTAAAAAAAATAAATGAGATTGTTCATTTCGTCCTGTAGGGACGTTTGACATTATAAAAGTGGTTCTTTAAAAATGTATTGATAATCGAACTCTATTTCAAATGCTTTCAATAATTTTTGATACTCCTCTAAAAATGTTTCTTTTTTATGATGCTGTTCTTGATTTTGAATATATTGAATGACATTAGGCACATGGCTTATTGAATATGAAAATGCTCCGTAACCTTCTTGCCAAGAGAAATCTTGTGACAATTTTTGTTCTTTAATCCATTTGCTGGTTTCTGTTTTTACATTTTGAACCAACGCAGAAATAGATTGTGTGGGACGCATTCCTATAAAAATATGTATATGATCTGGCATGCTATTAATACATAACATTTTATGACTATTGGCTTGAATTATGCCCGTAATATATTGATGTAATTTGTCTTTCCACTCCTTTGCAATTAATGCTTTTCTGTATTTCACTGCAAATACAAATTGTATATGCAATTGTGTGTATGTATTTGCCATTACCAACCAAACGTTCCTACGGAACGAAAAAACATAATTAATTAAAGTTCTACCGATGAGATGTTCCTAACGGAACATTTCTTTTTTCACCAATACGAATTTTAAAAATAATCGCCTTTAATATGCCTTCTAAAAGTCTTTAGAGTATTATTTTAAGACAAAATGTTCGGAGGAAAGTTTTTTTCTGGAATAGAAAGAATTTGAAAAAATGTTCCGCTAGGAACATCTCATCGGTAGAAAAAAAATGTTTTTGGTGTTTCGTCCCGTAGGGACGTTTGATTGGTTTAAATCTCCCTCAAAATCAAATCGGCTACAACATCTATTGCCTGATCAATTATACTTTCTGGAGTCCCTTTAAATTCAAAACGTTTGGCAATTTGCTTTTCGCCAACAATGATATGGATAAAAATAGTTCCGACAGGTTTTGACTCGCTTTCGCTTCCTCCCGGTGTTGTTAATCCTGTTAAACCAACACAAATATCTGAATTGATATATCGGTAAAAGTTTTGTGCCATTAACTTGGTAACCTCAGCAGATTCGGCACTGTATTGCTCAATAGTTCCCCACGGAATATGCAATAAATCTTCTTTCATCGAAGAATGATAACATACTATTCCTCCTATGAGAATTCTTCCTGAATTAACAACTGTCGAAAACTCATAACACATTTTTCCTGCTGAAGCGCTTTCTGCAAATGATATTGTTAAGTTCTTTTCTATTAAACTCTGACAGCATGCGGTTACCTTATCTGACGCCATATTGATTTAAAATTTAATTATACATTAATTTCAACCTCAAATGTAGATTGTTCGAGCATAGTAAACTTACATAATTTCTTACAATATTTATATTATAAGTAACTGTTAATTATGCAACTATCGTTTATTTTTTTATAAGAACTTCCTTTTCATAACGCAGTAAATTTGTAAATACAGCTTTTTAAAGTCATTTAGTACAATCCGAAAAAATATAAAAGCCAAAATGCCATGACTTTTAAAAGCTACGATAAGACAATTACAGTAAACTGTAAAGAATTTGCAGGTCTTCTTTATGAAGATTCAATCTTGAAAAAAGTAATAATCTAAAAAATAGTATTATGGAAAAGCAACACAACCATGATTATGGTCAATTTGATCCTGATTATATCGAACAAAATACTCTCGTTGACGGAACTTACTCTAATGAAGACGAGTTTAAACAAGTTTTGAAAAAACATGACAATCGAGAATTTGGCGAAAGCGATCCTGATTATTATGAACAAAATACGCTGATTGACAATGACAATTATGCGCGTGATGAAGATCCGTATCAATATCAGGAAGAGTTTATTGAAGATCCTTCGCATCCAAAAGGAGATTTTGAACCGAATACAAATATCCGTTCAGAGAACATTCCGAATCAGGAAAGAATCATCAATGAAGATGATGCTATTACAAACGATGACACTGAAGATGATTTAAATGATGAATATGATCCTGATTTGGATTACGAAAATGATCTTGAAAATGACGTCGATCTGGATGAAGATGAAGAATTGGACGATTTTGATGCAGAACATTATCCAGAAAACCACCCTAGAGAATAGCAAAAATTATCGTAAATTGTAAAGTATTAAATTGATGACTATAGCAGTTCAAATTGTCTGGCTTTTTGTATTAGCAATTCCGATTGCTTGTATCAGCTGGACTGTCACACACGAAGAAATTTTTAGAGAACCGCATGAATGGTGTGTCAGACATTCTAAAAATGACAGATACATCCTATCCAGAAAGTTTTTTTATCTTCTCACATGTGAATATTGCTTTAGCCATTATGTTACAATTGCCTTTCTGATTATATGCGATTATAAACTTTTGTTAAATGATTGGAGAGGATATATTTTGGCAGGGTTTTCTCTGGTTTTTATGGCAAACGTTTACATGAGTCTTTTTGCTTTATTGCGTCAAGCGATAAAGAAAGAAAAGGTCGAAATTGAGAAAATTGAAAGTGAAACTGACACTGAAAACAGTAAAAATTAAAAAAATAACAAATAAGTATAATTAAAATTAATTGGCATTATGGAGAATTTGAATTTTATAGACCCATTATTACACGGAATTAAACCTGAAAGTAAACCATTAAATCTGTCAGTAAAACAAATGGTATGTGCTGGCGTTGGTGCTCTTTTAGCATCGGCAGTTTTGAAGAAAACGGGGCATCCAAAAATAAGTGCTGTTGTAGGAAGTCTTGCATTGCCAATTTTAGCATCGGCATGTTATAAAAAATATAGTCAGGTATCTAAAGATAAAATTGATGCTCAATCAAGCAGCGGTATCGAATACAATCACTAATCGTTTTAAACTATCATAAAAAAGAGCGCTTATTTTCTATAAGCGCTCTTTTTCTTTTTTTTGAGAAGATTTGGTTAAGAAATATTTCCTTCAACCCAATTTAATGCTTTATTAAAATCAACTTTTTTATATCCGCGAAACTCTCCCGGAACAATATAGCTGAAACCATTGGTGAAAGAAATGATTTCATCTGTATCAGTAACAATTGCTGCCCTATTCCATTTTCCAAGATTTTTCAAACCAAGAAGAGCATCTTGCAGCCACGCTCCCGCTGTAAAATTCTCAATATCGGTATCCAGAACCAATAAGAAATTAATCTCATTTGTCTGTTTTACCAAATGCTCAACGGCTGGAGCCACTGCAGTTACAAAATCATCTTTTGTCACTTCTGCCAATGCTCTAAAGGCAACAATATTATCTGTGGTATCGATTTGATGTATCATGATTTTTATACTTTTTGAGTTATTAATGATGTTTTTATTTGAGACATTTGAAAATGCAAAATTCTAATTCAAATTTACTTATTATCAACCAGATACAGATTACATTTAACTATTCGTTTATTATATTTTTTTAAGTTCTTTTTAAAGATACTAAGATTCTGAGATGCTAAGATTCTAAGTTTCTTTTTACAGCCTTAAATTTTATTAGTTAGAGAGGAAAAACTTTGGGTTAGATGCACTGCAGTGCATCTATACACTGCATGCAGAAAAAAACTTAGAATCTTAGCATCTCAGAACCTTAGCATCTAAAAAAAAAGCCTGCTTTTTTTTGAAAACAGGCTTTTTGAAAAAAAATAAAAAATAAACTAACACACAAACTTTAAAGTTTTTAAGTGACAAAGTTTTTTAATTGCTAAAAAATTCATTGTTAATATTTAGTGCTAGATTTAGTGCCTTTGCACCTCTGTCACTTTGTTACTCTAAAAAACAAACTTAATTATATCCTTGATTTTGTTTGAATTCTTTTGTCACGTCAATTGTTGACTGCGGTATTGGGAAAACTCTTCTGTAAGGTTGCGAAGCGGCTTTTGCTGTTCCGGCAAGATCAAATTTCCCGAAACGGATCATCTGCGGTCTTCTGTATAATTCCCAATACAATTCAAAACCAATTTCATTGTATAAAACTGTTTGATCAATTGCAGTCAAAGCTTTTCCTGGTGTACTTCCAAATAAAGATTCTCTTTTTCTGTTTGTACGCAATTTGTTCAAATCATCCATTGCAGCACCAGTATTTCCTTTTCTAAAATAAGCTTCGGCTCTCATGGTATAAATTCCTCCTAAACGGAATAATGGAATATCAACATTACTGTTTCCGTTTCCTCCTTCTGGATCAAATTCATATTTAAAAACACGTGCTCCTTGATTGATTTCGTTTTGAGCAAAAACTGCTTGAGCTGGATTTTTGAAGGTTAAAGAAGGCGTAAAATCCATTCTCGTTGTTGTGCTTTTTTCCATGTATAACGGAGAAACTTTTATACGTCCGTTAACCATTTCCAATGAACCAGATGACAATAAGATTGGTCCATATTGTGGTCCATACTGAATTCCTCTATTAAAATGAAACCAAGGCAAATTGGCACTTTTCGGTACAATATCAGTTGCTGGAACACTAATATCTGTTCCATCATTCATAAACCATGTTCCATCAGTATATTGATATTTTTGCTGAAATCTCGGATCGTCATGATTCCCATCCCATGTTGCAAAAAACTCAGGAGTTGTACAAGCCGCATTGGTTCCTCTATTTGCAGCAGAAGTTCTCTGGTTGCGCTCCATACACACATAAGCAAAACTGTTTGAACCGTTTCTGATATAATCAATCTTCTGAGAAATAGCAAAAATCAATTCTTTTCCTTTGTCATTGTCTCTTGCGAAGTTTTTGAAATAATCACTTTCTAAAGAATATTTTCCAGAATCAATCAGCAAAGAAGTATAATAAATTACACGATCCATATCTGTTCCTGTACCCGTTGCAGCAGCTTCAGTAAAATTAAAGGTTGAAGATGCATTAAAACGATCTTTAAAAACAGCACGATTCAAATACATCTGCGCTAAAAATCCATACGCTGCTTCTTTTGTAAATCTACCGTGATGCGTTTGCTGTGTTCCCATTTCTGCCAAATCTGGCAGTAAAGCTTCAACATCTTTTATCAATTGATCGATTTGCGTATCGGCTTTTAAAATCTGTAAAGGCGCATTTGGATTCATCGGATCTCTGTAAGGCGCTTGTCCGTACAAATCTAAAGTGGTATATAAATAATACGCTAAAAGTCCTTTCGCTTCTGCTAAAAACAATTTCTTCTCTGGAATTGAACTTTCTTCAACCGATTGAATAGCTGTTAATGAACGTGTAATTCCGTTTGTCAATTTATTCCAGTTATCTACCACAATGGCATTATCCGATTTCCAACTAAACTCATGCATGTCTCTCCATTTTCCTCCGTCTCCCCAGTCACTTCCGCGAGTTGGCAGGATAGCCTCATCTGTCGTATATTCTTGTAAAGAGAAAACACCGCCATGATCTACAAAAGTTCCATCTCCCAAACGGTCATAAGCTGCAGCCAAAGCTCCAGCTGGGTTTGAAGCGTCTTCTCCTAAAACCTCATCCAGAACAACTTCGTCAAGATTGGTACAGCTTGCAAAAAGCCATATAAAAGAGAATATTGCTAATGTTTTAATATTAAAAATTGTATTTGTCTTCATAATAATTATAGTTTTAAAGTTGCTCCAAAACTGAATGTTCTAGAAGTTGGATAACTCGCATAATCGATACCGATAGATTGATTTCCTCCGTTTGATTTCGGACTGTTGATTAACGGATCGTAACCTGTATAATTGGTAATCGTAATTAAGTTTTGACCTGTAACATAAAGCGTTAATCCGTTGATCCAGTTTAATCCTTTTAAGTCAAAATTGTAACCAATACGAGCTGTATTCAATCGGATAAAATCTGATTTTTCTAAGAATAAAGTTGACAAGATTGGAGAGTTTGCAGGATTTGCTCCAGACTCATAATAACCCGTTGCCACGTTACGGTCTGATGCAAGGTTATTGATATTTAATGCATTTAAACCTGTGTTGTTCAACAAATAACCTCCCGTTTGCCCGATGATAGAAAATGAGAATGTAAAGTTTTTGTATCTCATATCACTATTAAATCCGTAATAGAAAGTTGGTAAAGCTCCTTCAATAATAATTCTGTCACTATTGTCAATTTTACCGTCTCCGTTTTGGTCTTTAAAGATGTTTGCTCCATTTGCATCAAAACCAATATGTTCTAACAAATAGAATGATCCAGCTGCGTATCCGCTTTTGTAGATATTCGCATTTACACCCGATTGTCCAGGACCAGAAATTGTTCCTGTCAAAATTTCTGAAACCGGAAGATCTTCAATTTTATTATGAAGCGTTGCTCCGTTCATATCAATATTCCAAGAGAAATTCTTCGTGTCCACAATTTTTGAACCTAACATAAACTCGATACCTTTATTGATGATTTTACCGTCAATATTCGTCCAAATTGTAGTCGTTGGGCTCAAAGCTTGAGAAGGAACATTTAAAATCGCATCGGTAGTCGTTTTATTGAAATAATCTAATGTTCCGTACAATTTATCATTCCATAAATTGAAATCTAAACCAACGTTGTATTGCGTTACAACTTCCCATTTCAAATCAGGATTTGGCGTTCTGTTTACCGAAACTCCGTTCACTAGATTTAAATCATCGTATAAATAATATCCATCAGCTCCAGATAAAGAGTAGCTTGCTTGCGTAATTTTGTTTTCAACTTCTTGGTTTCCTGTCTGTCCCCAGCTCGCTCTTAGTTTTAAATTGTTTAATGTCGAAGAATCTTTTAAGAAACTTTCATTCGCAATATTCCATCCTAAGGCAAATGATGGGAAATAACCATATTTATTATTTTTACCAAAACGAGTAGAACCATCACCTCTCATAGAAGCTGTTAAAAGATATCTGTTATCAAAACTGTAATTCAATCTTCCAAAATAAGACTGCAATTCGTTTTCCTGCGCATAACCTGTTGTTCCAGATTGTGTGCCTTTAAAGCCAGGATTAATTGAAGGTGGAACTCCCTCGCCTTGATTTGCGATTCCGTCAATGCTAAAACTTGTACCCGATCTTTCAAATTTTTGGTATGAGAAACCTCCTAAAGCTTCAATTTTATGTTTATCTAAATTCAAATTGTAAGTTAGATAATGCTCAACTAAAGAGTTTTTAGAATCTAAATTATTCTGAACATATTTCCCTTTTGGATTCAAATCGGTTAAGTTTGGAAAAATGGTTGTGTTTCTCTCCGCCATCGAACGATCGACACCAATGTTCAATTTATATTCTAATCCGTCAATAATTCTAAGAGACGCTTCTAAGTTTCCTAAAACTCTCAACGTTCTAGTCTGGTCTTGGTAAATGCTCAACAAATATGCTGGATTGTAATGCGCATTCATATTGAAGTTGGTATAATTTCCATTGGCATCAAAAACAGAACGTGTCGGGTTTGCCATTAAAGTATGCACAATCAATTGTCCGTTAGAACCACCGTCATCACTTGTTGGAACTCCATCATCTTTAGTTTCACTCGCCGTAAGATTCATTTTTACTTTCAAACGTTTGTTATCTAAAAACGATTCTGCCGCATTGATTCTTCCAGAAAGACGTTTGAAATTACTGTTGCGAACCACACCTTCCTGATCCATTTGCGCAATCGAAGCATAGTAGTTTCCAGATTCTGTCTGTTTAGAAAAAGAAAGCGAATTGTTTGTTGTAATAGCTGTTCTGTAAATTACATCTTGCCAATCTGTATTTCCACCGTGATCAAACGCTTTATCTTTAATGGCATTTCTATATTCGCTTGCGCTTAAAACGTCAAGTTTGTTAGCCACAGTTGCAACTCCAGTATAAGTATCAAAAGTTAATGTTCCTTCGCCTTTAGAACCTTTTTTAGTCGTTACCAAAACCACTCCGTTAGATCCTCTCGCTCCATAAATTGCAGAAGCCGATGCATCTTTCAAAACCGTAATCGATTCGATATCGCTTGTATTCAAAAAGTTCAATGGATTTTTAGCCGAAGAAGTTCCAAATCCAACATTACTTCCCGACGGACTCACATCATCATTAGACAAAGGCACACCGTCTACAACAAACAAAGGCGTACTTCCGCTTCTGATAGATCCAACTCCACGAATGGTCACGTTTACTCCCGCTCCTGGCTCACCGCTTGTATTTACAACACGCACACCAGCCACTTTTCCCTGCATTAAATTATCTACAGAAACATTTACACCTTGTTTAAAGTTTCCTGCTTCCAACTGCGTAACCGCACCAGTAACGTCTTTTTTAGATTGTTTTCCGTAACCTACAACCAAAACTTCATTTAATTCCGCTGTATTTGGATCTAATTGAATCGTCATAAAACCAGTTTGTACGGCAACTGTTTTAGTTTTATAACCCATATAAGAAATGTCAATCGTTTTTCCTTCCCCAACTGTAATTTCAAATTCTCCATCGAAATTAGTTACCGTTGAATTTGACGAACTTGTTTCTGTAATTGTTGCTCTAGGAATCGGCAGTTTATTTTCATCGACCACTTTTCCTTTTACTTTAATTCTGTCAACCGCTTTAGTATTAACTGCTTTTGGCGCAGCTGTTTTTTGAATTAAAATCAATTTTCCGTTAATGTTATAATTGAAATTTGCTTTTTGCGAAAGATCATTCAAAATCGCCGTAATAGACTCATTGCTATAATTTACCGCATAAGCTGTGTTATCAGCAATTACAGCTTGTCCGTAGCTAAATTTGTAATCGGTTTGTTGTGTTAATTTTGAAAAAATAGAAACAAGGGTAGCTTTTTCTATTTTATTTGCTACTTTTGACTCTTTTAGCAAATTAGTTTTACTATAACCGCTCTGAAAGGCTAGTAAAGCTAGAACTAAAAAGACAAAACTCTTTAGATTTAAATAAGAAGGTTTAAAATACATGATTTAAGTAATTGTTTTTACGATGCTTAATTATTAATAGCAGTTGTTCCCGCAACTGCTTTTTTTGTTTTTAATCCACTTTTACTATTTCGCCATAAACTTTGAATTTTAGGTTTGTGATATAATTTATTTGTTCCAAAACATTTTCTAATGTCGCGTCCTTCTTGATGAATACCGTTAACGGCGTTGCTAATACGTGTTTGTCATCATACTCAAATGAAACTCCGTATTTATATTGTAAAATGGCAATTACTTGTTTTAAAGTAGTTTGTTCCAACGTTACATCTTCATTATACCAATTGATCAAAAAAGCTTTATCAGCCATTTGTTTGGTCAATTTTTGAGACTCAAATAAAGCTTCCTGATTCGGCATTAAATCAACACTCTGCCCTTTTCCAGAAACATTTACTTTTCCGGTTACTACGATTACCTTACAGTTTAATTTTGATAATTGAATGTGAAATGAAGTTCCCACAACTCTGGTTTTTATTTCGCCAGAATGAATAATAAAAGGGTGCTGTTTGTCTTTGGCAACCTCAAAAAACGCATTTCCTTTTAGTAAGGAAACCGTTCTTTGATCGCCTTCAAATTTTTCAGGATACTGAAATGATGAGTTTGCTGCCAGATAAATTTTCGAACCGTCACTTAATTGGATAGATTTGGGAATCGATGACGTTTTAAATGTGATTTGTTTTTGGTTTAAAACATTTGGTCTCAAGAAAAATCCTAAACCAAGCAGAAAAAGAATACTGGCAGCAGCTATATATTTTAAATAAGGACGGAAAGATCTTTTCTTTCCAATTCTTAATTGAATTTCTTCATAGATATTTTGAGATTCGATTTCTGGGTTTCCCATAAAATCATTATCCCATTTTGAATTCTGATATTCGCTAAAGGCAAAATCATTCAATAAATTTTCTTCTGCCAATGAAGTTTTTCCTCGCGAACTTTTATCCAGCAGATATTCTAAACTATGTTTGATTCTTTTTATCATAAATACTTATTGTTATGAATAAGTACCAGAAACCACAAATCGTACTATCGCCAAATATTATGAAAACATCAAGCGAAAGTTATTTTAAAATTTTTGATTGAAAATAAGGAATGGAGCCAGCCAAGCCAAGTCTTTTAAGCCTTCGCGAAGTTGTTTCACCGCAGATGAAATTTGATTTTTTACGGTTTGTTTAGAAATTCCAAGTTCTTCTGCAATCTGGTCGATTGTCATATCTTGAAATTTATACATCAGCAAAACTTCTTTTCTTTTTTCTGGAAGTTTGTCTAACAGAGAATAAAGTAAATCCATCACTTCTGGATCTATTGTCGAAAAATTATCTATAATGTAGTCTTCAAATTTTTCTTCTAAAATCGTCTTATCAAAACGATTGTTCTGATAATGTTTGAAAACCTGATTCTTTACGGCGCGAAACAAAAAAGGTTCAATCGCATGAATATTCAGCTCTTCTTTTCTCTCCCATAAATCAACAAAAACATCCTGAACAATGTTCTGTGCCAAGTCTTTGTCCTGAGTCATCGTATAAGAAAATGCGTTGAGCTTTTTCCAATATTGGTTATACGTTTGTTCAAAAATTTCAGGATTATTCATACGGCAATTACAGGCTTTTTAATATCGTAAAATAAGGAAATGAAACTCCAATACTTTTTGCGTCAATGTTATGTTTAAATTAAAAAATAAACACATTTGATGTAGAAATACTACTTTTTTCAAGCAGAAATAGGAATGCCTTTGCGATTTCTTTTTTTTAATCTAACATCAAAATCGAGCATGACATTTAATTTAGTGACTTTCAAAAAATGGAATTTTCTTTTGATGCGTCCCAGTCAAACATTAATTACATTTTAGAATCATGAAACCATTTTTATTCACTTTATTATTTGCCAGTACTTTAAATTTAAGTGCTCAAATGCAAAACGACAATCTGAAAATTAACCAGCTTCAGGTTATCGGATCGCATAACAGTTATCGTCACGCGATTGAAACTGACTTATACAATCTTATTCAGGCTAGAGATACTTCTCGTTCGCTTAAAGGTTTACAATACACTCACATTAGCATTACCGATCAATTAAACAAAGGCTTGCGAAATCTGGAAATTGATATTTTTGCTGACGCGAAAGGCGGAAAATATGCACACCCGAAAGGTTTGGATATTGCTAAATCTGAAGAAGCTTACGACCCAAACGGATTAATGAAAAAAACAGGTTTCAAGGTTTTTCATATGCCAGATATCGATTTTAGAACTTCTTGCTATACTTTCGAAATCTGTCTTCAGGAATTGAAAAAATGGTCAGACGCCAATCCGAATTACGTTCCTGTTTTCATCACTTTAGAACCAAAAGATGGCGATGCCAATTTCTTCGGAACAAAACCAGAAGATTTTACTGTTGCTGTTTTTGACGAAATGGACAAAGTAATCCGTAAAGAATTAGGAAAAGACAAATTGATTACGCCAGACATGGTTCGCGGAAAATATAAAACACTCGAAGAAGCAGTATTAAACAACAATTGGCCAACCCTAAAAGAAGCAAAAGGAAGATTTTTATTCTTATTAGATAACAACGGCGCAAAAAGAGATTTGTACGCATTGAATCATCCGTCCCTTAAGGGACGCGCCGTTTTTATTAACGCCGAACCAGGAAAACCTGAAGCAGCAGCTTTGTTCAGAAACAATTCTGAAGATCCGCAAATCGAAGAATTAGTTAAAAAAGGCTATTTAATAAGAACTAGAGCCGATTCAGATACAAAAGAAGCCCGTAAAAACGATTATTCTCATTTTGAAGCCGCTAAAAAATCAGGCGCGCAAATCATCACAACCGATTATTATCTGCCAAGCACTTTCTTTAATTCTCCTTATCAAATTAAATATGATGATGGAAGTTATGTTAGAAATAATCCTGTAAACGTACCTTAAATTTTTTTCTTAACCGCAAAGTTCGCAAAGCTTTGTGAACTTATTTATTTTATAAATCATACTTAAAATCTTTGCGTTCTCTGCGAGAAACCTTTGCGTTCTTTGCGGTAAAAAACAAAACCTATGAATTCAAAATTTACGATAATAGCTCTTTTTATTTTTTTCAATTATACGATTTCAGCACAAAAAGTAAAAAACCTCAACAGAACGCAAATCGCATTTCTTTCAGATGTACATCTACAGGATTTATTCGGCAGTTTTTCAGACTCTGATTACAAAGGCGTTTTGAATCCGAAAACGGGGCAATATACCTTATTGCGAACCATGTCATCTCAGCTACATTCTACACGAATTTTCAATGAAAACTATTTTGCATTTATAGCCGCTTTAGAAGATATCGCAAAGCGAAAAATCAAATACGTGGCGCTTCCCGGAGATTATACTGATGACGGACAACCAATTCACGTTCGCGGATTAGCCACAATATTAGAACAATACACCAAAAAATACGGAATAGAATTCTTCATCACCACAGGAAATCACGATCCAGTTGGGCCTTTTGCTCAAGAATCTGGAAAAGAAGATTTCTTAGGAAATGATGGTAAAAGTCAGCCCATTTTTAGCAAAGACGGCCTTTATAAGCCCAATTTAAACATCGAACAGCCAGTAGTTGTCACAGCCGATATTGCTAAAATGGGTTATTTAGGAATTACAGATCAGCTTCATGATTTTGGTTTTCATCCGAATAAAAAATACAAATTCTGGTCTACTCCATTTTCTTCTTATACAAGTAAAAACTATACATTTGAAAAGGCTTTAGAAAGCGCTAAATTGGCAAATCGTGTGTATGAAGTAGCGCCAGGTTATGAAGTTCCAGATGTTAGTTATGTCGTAGAACCTATCGACGGACTTTGGCTAATGGCTATTGACGGAAATGTTTATATGCCGAAAAAAAATGCTTCTGCTGAAAAAGATTCTAAGAATTACAATGAAGCTAGTACAGGTTACAATAATGTGCTTTCTAACAAAAAACATCTCATAAAATGGGTTGAAACGATTTCGGCGGAAGCCAAAAAACAAGGAAAAACCTTGATCTCTTTCAGCCATTTCCCTATGATTGATTTTAATGATGATGCCTCGGTAGAAATAAAAGAATTACTCGGTCCAAACAAATGGCAGTTAAATCGTGTTCCTGTCGAAGAAGTAGCACAAGTTTTTGCAGATGCGGGATTAAAAATTCATTTTGGCGGACATATGCATATCAACGATACGGGTGTGAGAACTTCTGCAAAAGGAAATACTTTGGTTAATATTCAGACGCCGTCGCTTGCGGCTTATATTCCAGCTTATAAATTATTGACTTTCAAAAAAGATAATCTTGTAGATATTCAAACTATTACTATTGATGATGTTCCGAGATACAACGAACTTTTTGATTTGTATAAAATGGAATATCAGTTTTTGGAAAGTCAGAACGCACAAGACATTTGGAATATCGATATTTTAAAAACAAAAAACTATCATGATTTTACCGATTTTCATTTGAAAGAATTAGTTCGCCTTAGATTCTTAAAAGACGATTGGCCTTCTGCTTTCAAAGATTTTATATTGAATGTTTCTGCAAAAGATTTGCTAGTTTTAGCCAATATGCAATCGGATAAAGATTTTGATTTTATTCTTAAAAACAAAGATCAATTTCAAAAACAATGGAATGAAGCTGAAGCTAAATCAGAAAAAGTTCTAGCTAAAAACAATCTCAAAAAAGAAAACTTTAATTGGACTGGCTACGATCTTCTAGTAGATTTTTATCGATTTAGAAGTGCAGATGAATTGGCTTTAGCCGATGTTGGAATTGAAAGAGCAAAAGAATATAAAGTCTTGTCTCATTTATTTTTAGAAGATTCAAAAACTGATCTTTCAAAAGATAATCCGTTGCAAAAACAGATGAAATTATTTCTTATCATCTTCAATAAATTCATGCACGAAGTTCCAGCAGATCATTTTACAGTTGATTTGAAAAATGGTGAAGTTAAAAGCTTGAAATAACTTTGTAATTTAACCGCAAAGAGCGCAAAGTTTTTTTATTATTTGAATACGCTTAAAAACGCAAAGTTCGCAAAGCTATATGGATAAAGCTTTGCGAACTTTTCATTTTATAAAAATTTAGCTCAAAAAAAACTTAGCGCTCTTTGCGTAAACCTTAGCGCTCTTTGCGGTAAAAAAAAAGCCATCATTTCTGACAGCCTTTATCACATTAAAACCTAAAATTTAATGTATCTAAAACCATTATGGCAAATGGGTTATGATTATTTTTTAATAAAACGTCTTACCGTTTTGATTCCGTTTTTCTCAACTGAAATCAGATAAATTCCTGTTTTTAAAGTAGAAACATCAATACTGTTATTGTTTACAGTTTGAGAAAAAACAGTTGCACCACCTTCTGTGTTGATGACATTTACATTTCCGCCAGAAACCTCTGTGCTAAAGAAAAGCTGACTTTCAGTTGGGTTCGGATAAACTTCTAAACTCGCAATGGATTGTTCTGTAGTTGGCGCAGCTGTTCTTGCCGTTGAGCCCGATTTTGTTATTCTAAACCAATTGATATTAAAACCAGTATTTTGAACATAAATTCCAAAATTGTACGTTCCTGCATTTACGTTTACGGTTTGCGTAATGGTCTGCCAGTTTTGCCATCCTCCTGTATTTGGAACATTTATGGCGCCAAGCTGAATCGTCCCTGCATTTAAATCTGATGATAATCTACCTCCTGTAACCGCACTTGAAACGCGATATTCTATTTGATAAGAACCAGAAGTTGGAAAATTAATATTGTAATACGCCATCCAGTCGCCTGTATCGCAATATCCAACGTTTAAACCTCCACCTGTATCAGTTGTTGCTTCGGTTTGAACTCCGCTCATCGTATTGTAATTTTCAGCTTGAATTAAAGTTCCTGTTCCTGGAGAAGTACCTCCAGTAATTACCTGATTAATGGCATTTAACAAAGATTTTGTTCCTGTTGCATCCTGAGACAATTCCCAAATCATAACTCCGCCTGCGTTCTGAATCGCAAAAGTTGTTTTTTGTTTGATGGTTGGAATTCCGTTATAATAAATTGTATTTCCAACCTGATCCAAGTTTTCAGCTCCTGGATATTGAGCTACAATATTCGCATAAGAAATTCCCTGATTGGCAGAAGCGCCAAAACCATAGCCATAAAACGGAAGTCCTATAATGGCTTTGCTTGCTGGCAATCCTCTTCCTGTCCAATAATTGAACTGATTTACTGCCATACTGTAAGGAGAATGCTGACCCGGATTGTTTGGCGCCCAAGGCCCAGTTGCATCATAAGCCATGATATTGATCCAGTCATAAGCCGCAAAAGTTGATGAAGGTACATTGGCACCACCATATCCTTCTGAAAGCGCTGCTGAAATCAATTTTCCATTAGCATGCAATTTATTAGCCAAAGCGATTACAAATCCGCCGTAATCTCCATTAATTGCAGGACCTTCCAAATCAACATCTACTCCATCAAAATTATGAGCCACAACGTAATCGTAGATTTTCTGGATAAAAGCCGTTCTGTTGGCTGGCGTAATCAGATTAAAATAATTGTCACGAATTGCTCCGCCTTCTGAAACAGAACCTCCTCCAAGCGATACAAATACTTTTACGTTTTGGGCGTGCGCCGCATTGATAATGGCATTACTTCCTGAATTAAAGCTTAAATAACCATTAGCATCAGGATTTTCGAACGCAATATTAATATGCGTCAATTTACTGTACTGGATTGTGCTTGAAAAGGCATTCAAATCTATCCAATTGGGAACATAAGCTATTACTTTCTTTTGTGCCGAAACTAAATTAAAAGCACCCAACACTAAAATAATCATGCATTTCTGCAGCATTCTTCGGTAATTGTTTTTCATAATAATTGTTTTAATAGATTAATAAACTCGTAAACATGGGACGGTTATTTGAGTTAAATATTTCTGATTTTAGATTTCAGACTTTAGATTTTTGATTTGATCTATAATTTAATTTCGCAGAACTAACACTACGTAAATTATGATCTAAATCTAAAGCCTGAGATCACTTTTTAAAACTATTTCTTTATGAATCGCTTGATGGTTTGTTTGCCATCTTTTTCAAAAACTATAAAATAGATTCCTTTTCTAAGATGCGAAACATCAAAACTATTGTTGTTGATTTTTTGTGAAACTACAGTAGCGCCCGTTTGAGAATCTAAAATTTTTGCAGTTCCTCCAGAAAGATCTGTTGTAACAAAAAGAGTGTTTTCTACAGGACTTGGATAAACATTTAAAACCGTTTCTTCTGGTTCTTCTACCGTTTCAGCTGCCGCCATTCTTGCTGTTCCTGCCACTTTTGTGATTTTAATCCAGTTAATATTCATTCCCGTATTCTGAATGTAAATTCCAAAATTATACGTTCCTGCATTTACATTTACAGTTTGCGAAACAGTTTGCCAGTTCTGCCAACCTCCTGTATTTGGTATATCAACATTTCCTAAAACAATAGCTCCAGCATTTAAATCTGCAGATAATCTTCCGCCTGTAACTGCGCTTGCTACTCGGTATTCAATTAAATAAGAACCCGTTGTTGGGAAATTAATGCTATTATACGCCAACCAATCTCCCGTTTCTGTATAACCAACATTTGAACCGCCGCCTGTGTCTGTAGTTGCTTCTACTTGAATTCCGCTCATGGCTGAATAATCTTCTGCTTGAATCAATACTGAAGTTTGTGAACTTGTAGCTGGAACCAGTTTCCATTGTCCGCAAGTCTGGTTATTATTATCCCACTGCTGCACAATAGCGCCCGAAGCTGTACTTGCTCCTGCAACCTCAACAATTCTTCCGCTGTGACGGGCAACAATTTTATAATAGCCATCTCCCGTAGAAACCAAAATAAACTGCTGATTTGTCGTTGCATTGTACGGATACTGCTCTACTCTTGCACCATTGGCTTTATTAAAATTATTGATATCCATTGACATACCGCTGTGGTTAGCAATGATTTTATACATTCCGTCTCCTAAATGCGTAAAAGTAAATTTCTGATTGTTTCCAGAATTCAAAGCGCCTTGATTGATTCCAGCTCCGTTTGACATACTAGAATTCCAAACATCCATATATAAACCACTGTTTCTGTTTTGAAGAAAGAAAGTCTGATTTCCTAAAGTTGCCGTTCCATTTGCAATAACTCTGATCGAACTCACTTTATCATTCCAAGTCGTATTCAAACAAGAATTATCAGAATTGATTACCGTTGAAGCTCCGCCAAAATTATCATCTTGATATAAAATCGCCTGATAACCTTGAGTAATTTTTAGTGAAGAAATATCATCATTCAAAACTCCCAACGAATTCAAACGAGCCAGATTATAATCTCCAATCGTTAAGCCGCCTGAGAATCCTGTATAATTGCAATCTTTATAAACTGTGATTACATCTGTCGATGCTGGAACCGAAGGTGTTGTAAGTCCGTAATAACCTCCAAACGTAGCAATAACTTTTGTCGGTTGTGGCGAATGAAGTGATGGCGACTGATCTGCAACATCATCATAAGCAAAACCGTAAGCTAGATTATCGATATTAATTCCTGGCAAATGCCAAAATTTAGAATAATGGTTTGTTGGATTTACTTGATAATATTTTGAAGCATCATACCAATTTTGCTGCCCTGGATTTGCCGTTGTAGTGTTTACCACATGTCGGTTAATCGCAGCCGTTAATTGAGCTTGAATTACTAAATCCAGATCTCCGTCAACCAATCTTCTGTCCAAGACGCCTTTTCCTTCAAGAGCTTCTTGCGTTGTTGGTCGGTTTTGAACACGTCCAGTTCTTCCCACAAAAGCACCAGATTGCCCAACCATTTCTAATTGTTCTCCAATAACTCGACCTTTAAAAACTCCTGCATCTCCTGCATAGAAAATTAAATCTTCATTTTTGTATTTGTTCCAAATGGCATCAATATAAGATTTTAAATAGTTTTCGTATGGTCCTCCTTGTGCGTAAGCTGGTGTTTTAGACGGAGCTGTAATTTCTCCTGTTGCATCGTTTACACAACCTTGAAACTCTGCTGGAACATTGGCTTTAAAAGCGGCAACGATATCAGCATGTTTTTTCAAATCTCCCACTTTCTTTTGGTAACCGTTTGCCCCAAACAATTCCAATCCCATTGGATATTTGTATGAATCTACACGTGTTGGATTTCCGAAAAAACCATATTGATTGTTGGTCAACTCGATCATTTCATACAAAATGCCCTGATTTGGATCTGTAGCATTCTGCGGATTTGGCGAAGCATATCCCGAAGGCGCTCCGCTAGCTCCAAAAAAGTAAAAGTACAATTGTGATCCTTTAGAAATAAAAACTCGGCATCCTGCGATTAATGGCAAAGTGAAGGTTTTGTTTGGAATTTCACTCAGTTTTGTAAAACATGCCGCATATTTTGAGTTTTGCCCAGGCCCTGTATTTCCTCCATAAGTTGGCCCTGTAACCGTGTTGTAAGAAGCGCTCATTGGCAAAACCTGACTTGTTTTGGCATTTACCCAAACATGGTTTCCTGTAGTATAATCGATTCCGACAATGGCAACATAAAGATCGCTGTCTGCAAAAGTGGAATTATTGCTTATCGTAAAAGGAACTGGTCCCTGACCGTACATAAAAGTCGAAAACACTAAAAACAGTGCGGTCAGAATAGAAAATCTTTGAATTTTATTGTTTTTCATATCTAAATAATTTTGGGGTTACATAATAATTAGATTCTAAAACCAAAGTCATTTTCAAATGACTAAATGATCCGCCAGGTGCAACTGGTATGCCCTCCTTGAATTGCACCCAACGGATTTAAAATTATTTCTTAATAAGCTTTTTGCTCCAGCTTTTTTGGTCTGATTTAAAATTTAAAATGTAGATTCCTCGACGAAGTCTGCTTACATCAATTACACTTTCATTTCCTTGAGGTTTATTTTGCAGAACCAGATTTCCTGTATTGTCGTAAATCGTAATGACTTTATTGTTTAAGTTTTCAGGAGATGAAACTTGAACATAATTAGTTGTCGGATTCGGATATACTGCAAAAACAGCTTCCTCTGTCTGAGCTTCTTCCTCAACATTCAAAGCCATTCTAGCCGTTGATGATGATCCGTAAGCTTCAATTTCAAACAATGAATATCCATAAGGAGCCAAAGCTTTTGCTGTACATAAAATGCGTAAATATCTTCCTGTTCCGCTTACCGCTAAATCGTCAGTTCCTCCATCACTTGTCGTTTGTGTGCTGATGGTTTCATTTTCTGTGAAAACATTATCTGTCGAAAGCTGCACTTTGTACTGAGTTGCATAAGCTGCTTCCCATTTTAACACCACACGATTAAGAGTATAATTACTTCCTAAATCCACATAAATCCATTCGGTTGCATTCGCAAAAGAACTCGCCCATCTTGTACCTCCGTCTCCGTCTGTTGCTTGGTTTGCAGTAAAAGTCGTATTTTCTAATGTCGAGGCCGTTACTGTTTTATTCAAAGCTAAATTCACATTTGGCGTTTCTGTAGAGACTAAATTTAGAGCTCTCAGATTATCAAAATAATAGGTATTTCCAGAATTGGTTCCCGGTTCAAACAAGAAAACAAAACGGTTGACATCATTATCTGGTGTTGAAGCATCTGGTGTGCTTACATAGGTAAAAGTAATGGTATGCCAAGCGTTACTTTGTTTTACAACTCCCTGATAAATACTGTGTCTTCCAACAGGATAGTTGGACGGAACCGAAGCACTGCTTTCTGCTTGCCAAGAAATAATAGAACCAACTGGCGCGGAAGTATAAACATCCATTGCAAACTTTTTTGTTCCAGCTTTAAAATCTCCAATGTTATTTAATGTTGTATTGAATGAGAAATTATCATACAATTCTGTTGATTTACGAACATATTTTCCAACATTCGAAGAAGTATTGATTCCGCTAGCATTTGGATTTGCTGTATTTGGCGTATAAGTCCCAATCGCATCTCTAAAAGTAATATTGTGAATCGTTTGATAATCTTCATACACTACACCAGGTGTAAAAGTATCTGGAAGCTTAGTCGAACCAATTCTAATATTGTCAAAATAATAGGTATCGCTTGTGTACGAACCTGAATTAAACAATAAAACCATTTGGTTCACAGCTAAGTTTGAAGTTCCAGCATCCGGACTGGAATTATAGTAAAAAGTTAATGTTTCCCATTGATTTTGTTTGGTTGTAATGGCTACATAATTACTATTTCTTCCTGTCGGATAATTGGCTGGAAGCGAAGTCGCGCTATTTTCAAAATTCATGCTTACAACCGTACCAATTGGTGCTGTTGTGTATACATCGATCATGATTTTATTGGTCTGATTTTTAAATAAACCAGCATCTTCGATTGAAGTTTGTGTATTAAAGAAAAGAACATCGTATTGTTCTGATGCATTTCTAACGTACTTTGCCACATTTGCAGAAGAGTTAACCGAATTCGTTCCTGGATTTGCCACAACAGAATACGTTCCAGTAGTGGTTCCTTTTATGATTTTGTTTGCTCCATCATAGTTTTGCAGAACATCTGTTGCAATAATCGGTTTTTCTGGCGCTGCTTTTGTCAGCAAATTATCAAAATAATAAGTCGCACCCGAATTAGAATTCGATTCAAAAAGAATCACCACATTATTAATCGCCAAAGCACTTGTATTTGGATCGATTACTTTTTCGAACTCAAATTCTATTGTTTCCCATTTGTTCTGAACTGTTGTTGTTGCTTTAAAACCGCTATGTCTTCCTAACGGATAATTGGTTGCAGTCGTTACATTGCTGTTTTCTAATTGCATGGATATTTTTGTTCCAACAGGAGCCGAAGTATAAATATCAAACGAAAGCCTTTTTCTTCCGTAAACATAATCGTTCGCATTAGTAATCGTTACGTTTCTGATATTCAAAACGTCATACAATTCGCTTGAATTTCTAACGTATTTTCCAACCAAAGCCGATGTGTTAATTCCTGTAGCAGAAGGATTCGCAACAGCTTCTGTCAAAACTCCAGTTTTTACAGGATACAATACATTTCGATTGCTTTGAAAATCTTCATGTATTTTTTCAACTGGTAATGCTGGTTCGGTTGTAACCGCTAGTTTGTAGGTATTAACATTACAACCCGAAACTGTTGCAGCTACAGAAACATCTCCTCCAGAAGTTCCCCAATTTACAGTAATCGAATTTGTTCCCTGCCCTGATGCAATTGTTGCTCCTGCTGGAACAGTCCAGTTGTAGGTCGCCCCCGCAATTGCATTTACAGAATAGGTTTTACTAGTTTCATTTTGGTACACTTTGTTATCGCCTGTTACCGCATATTTAAAACTCCCATCGTAAACACGAACATAATCGACTTGTAATTTAGCTGGGAAATCACCCGGAACTGGCGCCACTCCAGCTCCATTTACACTGGTGTAAGGCGTTCCTGCACTACCAACAGCAAGATTTAAAATGATATAGAACTGACTATCGTTAAAAGGCCATCCGCCGTTAACTGTCGTATTTGGTGTTGCTGTATGAAACAAAACATCATCAACAAACCATTTTATAAAGTTTGGTCCCCATTCTACCGCATACACATGAAAATCGGAAGATAAATCTGTTGGCGAACTGTAGCTTCTACCTGTAAAATGATATCCGTTTCCATCATAATGAATCGTTCCGTCCACAGATTGTGGATTTCTGTGTTTGGCTTCCATAATATCAATTTCACCAGTATACGGCCAGTTTCCATTTACAGGAAGCATCCAAAAAGCTGGCCAAGCTCCTTGTCCGTTAGATAATTTCATACGAGCTTCTACTCTACCGTATTTTAAAGAATACTTTCCTTCTGTAGTCAATTTTGAAGAAGCATACGGCTGATCTGGAAATTGTGAACTCGGCGCATATTTTGCTTCAATATTTAAGTAGCTGTTTGTTCCTTCTTTTACAATTGTTGCCTGATTCGGGTCGTAGCGCTGTGCCTCAGCGTTTCCAAATCCGCAAAGCGATGGACATCCATTTCCTGAGATGCTTTGCCATTTGGTTAAATCTACCGTAGTGCCATTAAATTCATCAGACCAGACAAGCGTATTACATTGGGCTTGGGCTTTAATAAATGGTAGCAGTAAGAATAAAACTGCCAGACAAAATAGTTTAAATAAATAAGAATTGCTTTTCGGTGGTCGGCCGAAAAAAAAGTCATTTTGCTTCATTTTTGATAGGTTTTTAGTTAGTAAATGTTATTTCATCAATACATCATCTTTGAAAAAACAGATCGTATTTTCCGACAATAACAGCGCAATATTAACTAAAAAATCAGGCAAGACTTACATTTTGGAGTACGGTTTGACTACGGTACTATCGAAGAAATGTAACAAATCATCGATGAAATGCACAAAATCACTTTAAATTTCACTTTTACAAGAAAAATTAAAAATTAAGAATGAATTCGGTGATATTAGTATCAGACGGAAGCTGTAATTTTTTACGAATACGATAACGGGTATCTTCGACACCGCGAACAGAAATTCCTAAAAGCGGTGCAATTTCCTTCGTATTAAAATTCATTCGCAAATAAGCACACAAACGCATATCACGCGGAGTCAATTCTGGATAAGTCGATTTTAACCGCTGCATAAAATTATCGTGCAGCTGATTGAAAATTGCTTCAAATTCATTCCAATGCTTGTCTCCCTGCAATTCGTGATCAATTAATTTATTGATTTTAGTCAGCAGGCTGAAGTTTACATTTGGATCATTTTTCTTATCAATCTGTCCAATCAAATCCTTAATCGAAAGCAAAATTTCATTTAAATGAATCAAATTGACGGTATTTGAAGCCACCTTAGCATTCTTGAGATTTATGGTCGTTTCAAGATTTTCTCGAACAATAGCCATATTCTGCTGTTCCAATGTGAGTTTTTGTTCGTTAAGTTCAGCACGGCTTCGAAGCAATTCTTTTTCCTGATTCTCTATTAATTGACGGCGTTGGTGCTCCGCAACAGATTTCTGATATCTAACAATTAAATAAATTACAATGCTATAAAGTGCAAAATAAACTAAGTAAGCCCAAAAAGTTCTATACCAAGGGGGCAAAACTTCAAAACGAAAAACAGCTTCTTCGCTCACTACATCATACATATTTTTTGCCCTTACGTGAAAGACATATTCGTTTTCGGGCAAATTGGTATATTCTTTCTCGGTCTGAAGACTATAATCTGACCAAGTTGGCTCAAAACCTTCTAGCCAATATTCATATTTTGTCGCATCGGCATCTTCAAAACAAAGTGACGCAAAAGAAAAATGAAGTGCATTATTAGAATACGGCAAAACTGTCGAAAGTTTATCATTTACAGATCCTGTTTTGTTTGGCAGAACATCATAACGGCTCGAAAACAACAGACTGTCTTTTGGAAAAATGCATTTTACTTCAGAAATAACAGCTTTATATTTTGTTTGATATTTCTTGTTTTTAATGGAGCTGTAATGGATCAAACCTTCTTGAGTTCCAAAAAAAACATCACCGCTTTTTGTGGTCTGAATATTTTCAAAACCTGGAACATATATGTAGCGAAGCTTTCGAAAAGGAAGCTCTTCAATCTTAAAGCTTCCATTTTTCTGCCTGCTCATTTTACCCGTATTTTCACCGGAAATGTACCAGATATTATCCTGATGGTCCGGTTTTAATAATCGAATATGATTTTCTAACCCCAGATATTTTTTGAAAACAGGATCTGGAATCATTTTTTTAGAAGACAAATCCTGTCTGTAAACGCCTTTTGTTGTTCCAAATAAAATCTGATTATTCACTTTAAATGTATTCAAAAACAAACTCGACGGAAAACCATTTTTATCGTTATAAAACTGAATATCAATAACCGAATCAAATAACTCATTGAATTTAAGTTTGTAAATTCCTTTATAACCGTGCGCAATCCAAATGTTTCCTTGTTTATCGGTTTCCATAATTCTGCTGCTTTCATCAAAACCTTTTATAAGATGCTGAAAAACCCAAGAACCATTTATTTTTTTCAAAAGATACAATCCTGTATAACCTCCAACAAGCAGTAAATCTGAATGATTTGGAATTAGGATTCCTTGCCAAGCGCCATCAATTTTTGCCAACGCTTTCGCGGAATTTCCATTGATTTCAAATATTCCGTTTTTCTCAAAAGCCAATAATGAATTGCCAAAAACTCCCACATTCCAAACATTTTCAGACATTCCAGCAATATGCTGAAAAGTTACGTTTTCTCTTTTTCCGCTTTTATAAGCTTCCCAATCCAGCCAAAATAAACCGTTGTCCGTGCCGATATATAATTTATTTTGGTAAATCTGACTGCAATAGATTTTGGTTTCAGAATTAGTGCTGTCAATAATTTTAGACAAAGGAGATGAAATCTGAATCAGTGAAATTCCGCCTTTGAGCGTCACCCATAAATTGCCTTCCTTATCAATTTTAAAGTTGGTCACATATTCATTCTGAAGTCCCATTTGTTTGTCAATATGCTGAATCAAATGTCCTTCACCGTCTATAACTATCAACCCCGATTGACGGGTTCCGATTCCGAAATAGCCATCAGAAAGCTGAATTCCTGCCGAAATCTGATTCTGCTTCAGCAAATGATCCACTTCTGTTGTAAATGGTTTAATTTGATTTTCATCGAAAATGAAAAGGCCATTTTTTTGAGTGAATAGCAAAAGTCCGTTTTTGGCTTGAAAAATCTTTCGAACCTGCATTCCAACAAACTTTTGACCATTTTCTACTGGAACTAAAGTATCGTTTTTTAGTTTTAATAATCCTTTCTCGTTATCCGAAACATAAATTTCTTTCCCAACTTCGAAGAAATCATCAAAAGCTTTTTTTGCATTTATTACCTTGATTGTATTGTTCTTATAAATAAAAACCCTTTCATAGGAGAAAAAAATCACTTCGTCATTTCGAATGACCGTATGCAGCACATCACCAAAATTACGAGCCGATTTAGGAAGCAGTTTTACTAAAGAAGTGTATTGATATTGCCCGTTTGGGAGCTGGATCACAAATCCGAAATCGCCTTGAGCGCCAACATATATTTTATCCTTTCTGTCAATTGCCATAGAACGAACCATGCTTCGATTTTCTGGCTGCGTCACAATCGCCCAGCGAACACCATCAAACTGCATAATTCCGAAATGATTGGCAAAAAACATCATGCCGTTAGAATCTTGCAAAACATCCCAATTTTCTGATGCAGCTTTATAAGCTTTCGGACTATAATTGGCTATAAAGGGAACTCCAATCTTTTTGATTTGGGAGTTGGTAATCGAAAAAAATAATAGAAATAGAAGTAAAATTCTGGTTTTAAATTTCATCATTCTGTCGCGGGTCTGTAGGTTAGTTTTGTGATTTTTTGCAATCACAATCCAGAAAATACTTCTTTGGGAAAAGTCATTTTCTAGACAAAAACATTCTTTCTATTAAATGTATTAATAACAATTATTCATTATTATCAAAGCAAAAAAGAGAATGTCGAAACTCAAATATATAAAATTTTATTTTAATGCAACAAATTACATTTTAATGAGAGAATTTGATAATTAAGAAATGTGGCAATTAGAAAATTAAACTTTGTCAAAGTGCAAAAAGATGTTCTTCATTCCGTAGGAATGTCTAGTTGGTAGATTTTCGAATTAGATTCAGAGTTACACGTTCCGTAGGAACGTTTGGTTGGTAGATTTTTAATTGGATTTATCACGATACGTTCCTTAGGAACGTTTGAACATACGTATAACATTCTTTACGCAAAAACAGGTGTCCCTACAGGACACTATGTAAATGCGTTTTTATTTTTCTACCGACCAAATATTCCTAACGGAATAATTTAATCGTAAAAACAAACCCGACAGCTTTTAAAAACCTGTTTGGGTTTAATTTAAAACTTGAAACCCAAAACTTAAAACAAAACAATTACATCTTAAACTCCAAGTTTTTCACTTAACTCTTCATAAGAAATAAAAAGCTCCGCTCCTTCTTCTTTTAAATCCTCATTATTGAAACCATTTGCAAAGCCATACACTTTAAATCCGCCACTTACTCCTGCCTTTACGCCAGCTTTACTATCTTCAACCACGATACATTCTTTTACTTCAAACCCCATTATTGCAGCTGCATGAAGAAATATTCCGGGCTCTGGTTTCCAGCTGTCAATTTGATACGAACTAAATATTTTACTTTCAAATCTATCCAGCAATCCTGCTACTTCAAGATTCAAACGAATTTTATCTACTGGTCCGCTCGATGCAACGCAATACGGAATTTCTAATTTTTCTATATTTTCGATAAAATCTATAATACCTTTCATTGGTTTTACCTGAGTTTTAAAAGCCTCAAAACTCTTTTCTCGATATTCTGTTTCAAAATTCTCTGGAAGTTTCTGATCAATTGCTTCTTCAATATGCCTGAAACAATCTTTCAAGTTTCGACCATTAAAATGACGATAAGCATCTTCCAATTCCATTTCAAATCCATGTTCCTGTGCCATTGAAAGCAATATTCCGTTGCCTATTTTTTCTGTATCGACCAATACTCCGTCACAATCGAAAATAATACATTTAACCATTTTGTTGATTTTCATTTAATTATATAATCTCCCGAAATCAAAATCAGGAAATGTAAATTACGAAAAATAATCTATTTCATTTTCAAAGCTTTTCTGCTCATTTTCAAACTTCTGTACAGAATTACTCCTATTCTGTATTTTCAATTCCGTTTTGATTTGTACTTTTATAATCCTATCAAACCTAATTTTTGAAATATTAAAAATCGAAGAATTTTGAAAAAACATCTTTTTATCATAACCATTCTGACAGCTAATTTTACTGCTTTTTCTCAGAATAAAATCATTACCGTTGCCAACAATTTAAAAGTTGACAGAGAATTTGAAACTATCGAATTGACTAAAAAGTCACTTGGGTTAAATGCAGATTCGAAACTTGAAAATTATGCCGTAAAAGAAATTGGCAGCAATACTTTCTTAGAAACACAAACAGTAGATAATGATGGCGACGGAAAAGCAGATGTATTGCTTTTTCAGCCTAAAATAAAAGCTTCTTCAAAACAGGATTTTGAAGTTTTAGTTGGAACAAATCCTTCAGCTTCAAAAGTAATCAGCTGTTATTCTCGTTTTGTTCCAGAGCGTACAGACGATTATGCTTGGGAGAACAATAAAGTCGCATTTAGGACTTACGGTCCTGTAGCTCAAAAAATGGTTGAAGATAAAATTCCAGGCGGAACGCTAACCAGCGGAATTGATGCGTGGCTAAAAAGAGTCGATTATCCAATCATTAATAAATGGTACGAAAAAGCCACTAACGGAACAGGAACGTATCATAAAGATACTGGTGAAGGTTTGGATAATTTTCACGTTGGCGACAGTCGCGGTGTGGGGGGAATTGCAGTAAATGTGGACGGAAAATATTATTTTTCTAAAAATTTCATCAGTTGGAAAACTATTACAACGGGACCAATCAGAACCAGTTTTATTTTGACTTATGCAGATTGGGATGCAAAAGGAAATAAAATAACGGAATCGAAATTAATCAGTATAGATTACGGAAGCCAGCTTTCGCGTTTTGAAATCAATATTACAGGAACCAAACAAATTGCTGCTGGATTAACGCTTCACGATAAAAAAGGAACTATTGGCACAAATCTAAAAGAAGGCTGGTTGAGCTATTGGGAACCCATTGACGATTCCGAAATTGGAATAGGTTTAGTTGCTCCAAAAAACACTTTGTTAAGTTTTGACAATCATATTACTGATGAAAAAGATTTAAGCAATCTCTATGGAAATATTTCAGTAAAAAATAATAAAGCCATTTATTATGTTGGTTTTGGATGGAAAAAAGGAAGTCCGTTTCAAACTAAGCAGGAATGGGAAAAGTATTTGAATTCTTTTGCTGAGAAGATCAATAATCCTTTGGTTGTGAAGGTTAAGAAGTGATTTTTTTTTTGCTGCTAAGACGCGAAGGCTCGAAGTTTTTTAAAGCCACAGATTATAAGATTAAAATGATTTTATTGCACGCAGATATTGCTGATTGCAGCAGATTATTCAGATTTTTAATTTAAACAAATTTGCTTCTTAAATCCTTTTAAATCTGCGTGAAACAAAAAGAGCTTTTTGCCTCAGCTCCCGATAGCTATCGCGATTGTGAGATTAAAAAACACAAAGCCTAAAAAATCTTCGCGCCTTAGCGTCTTCGTGGCAAACCAACTATCGCTTTACTGGAAAATAATTTTCCTTCAAAATAATCTCCAGCGGAATATAATGTGTTCGTTCCGTTTCTTCTTGAAGAACTAGTTTTTTATACAAATAATTGATTCCCAAATATCCCTGCTCTTCTGGTCTTTGATTAATTAAAAAATCAATTACACCTTTGTTTAGATATTCAATATTTTCTTTTAGCAAATCAAAACCGATTATTCGGACACCTTTTATATTGTTTTTATTTAAAAATTCAGCCACAATATAAGCTCTGGAATTAGGCACAAAAACACTATTTATTCCGGAAAACATTTCCAAACTCAACTGATCAATTCCAGAATCTTTTAAAGTTACTTCTGAAAACTTGAAATTGGTTAATTCGTTATGATCTTCAAAATAAGAATAAAAACCTTTGATGCGCTGCTGATAAACCGAAGTGCTTTCAATCTCGCGGGTAATTTTAAAAATCAGAACTTGTCTTTCATTTTTCACAGCAAAACTGATTAATCTTCCTGCCAAATATCCGCTCTGAAAAGCATCCTGCCCCACATAAGCATGTTCGTTTTCTTCAGATATATTCGAATCGATCATTACAACTGGAATATTTTTCTTTTCATATTCTTTTAAAAATCGAACCGAATCCTCATAAAAAATTGGAGCAAATAGCAAACCGTCACAATCAAACTTCATTATTTTCTGAGCCGTTTCCTTAAAAGATGCCAGATTGTAATCGTAAAAAAAATAGTCCAATACGATTCCAAATTTGCTAAACTCCAAAGCTGCTTTTTCAATACCTTCCGCCTGACTTTTCCAATATTCTAATGTTTCAGATTTTGGAAGGAAAACTGCAAAATGAAATTTCTTATTCAGCGCTAGATTACTTGCCAGAATATTTCGCGTATAGCCAAATTCTTCAATAATCGCATTAACCTTGTCAACGGTTTCCTGAGCCACTTGTCCGCGTTTGTGTATAATCCTATCTACTGTTCCGGCAGAGACATTGGCTAATTCGGCAATTTTTTTAATTGTTATGATATTGATTCTTTTTAAGTTAAAAATATAAAAGCAGTTGGGTAAAATTAATTTATTTTATCAAAAATAAGTTGTTTTACATTACATTTTGCATACATTTGTAAAATACCGTGTACGCACACGCAAATATACACATAACCTTAAAAAACCAAAATAAAAACCGTACAAAATGATAATAGATTCATTGCATAATGCAGCAAAATACTACGGTCTGCATCCCAATTTCAAAAAAGCTTTTGATTATGTAAACCAAAATGATATTGCCAATCTTGAAGAAGGCACTTATGAAATTGGCGAAGGTTTAAAACTTATCGTAATTGTTGGTGAAGGAAACACAAGGGAAGAAAGCATTAAAGGTTTTGAATGCCACGATAAAAACATCGATATTCAGATTTCTATTATTGGTCCAGAAACCTTTGCATGGAAACCTAGAGAAAAATGCATCAGTCCAAATGGAGATTATAGCGACGAAAGAGATGTTCGTTTCTTTCATGACAAACCAGATATGTTTTTTGAAATAAAAGAAAAGCAATTTGCTATTCTGTTTCCAGAAGATGTTCATTCTGCTATGATTGGAAGCGGTCCACTGAAAAAAATTGTTATTAAAGTAAAAATAGAATCATGAGCACCATTCAGAACTCTATAGATGTCATTTTAAAACAGGGAATGCTTCCGCTCTATTTTAATGCTGACGAAAGCAAAAGTATCGCTATTCTAAAAACACTTTATAATGCAGGAATCAGAGCTGTAGAATATACAAGCCGTGGCTCTGAAGCACTTTCAAACTTCAAAAAAATGATTGAAGTTAGAAATGCTGAAATGCCTGAAATGCTTTTAGGAATCGGTACAATTAAAAATCTAGCACAGGCAGAAACCTATTATTTAACTGGTGCTGATTTTTTTATAAGTCCTGGATTTGTACCTGAAATAGCTTCGTTTTTAATTGCAAAAGAAGTTCTATATGCTCCTGGCTGTATGACTCCGACAGAAATTATTGCTGCTGAAAATGCTGGAATAAAATTCATCAAGCTTTTCCCTGGAAATATATTAGGACCTGACTTTATGAGCGGTATCAGAGATGTTTTTCCAGATTTAATTTTTATGCCAACAGGTGGCGTTGACACTACGAAACAAAGCATTGAAACATGGTTCAACGCCGGCGTTTCTGCTGTTGGAATGGGAAGCAAATTAATTAGCAAAGAAGTAATGGAATACGCTGCTTACGAAACCATCGAAAAAGAAACTAAAAGGGTTTTGGATTTGATAGAAACTATCAGAAAATAAATTCCAAATTTGAAAACCCAGTTTGAACTGAGAGACTAACTAAATCAAAAAAAGTAAAAATTAATTATACAAAAATGTACTTTATTTCCAAATTGGAATTTAGGATTTAAAGTATTGAAAATTAAAAATTAAAATGGATTCAATATTTAATTTAAAAGGAAAAATTGCATTAATAACTGGTGGTGCAGGTGTTTTAGGAAGCCGATTTGCAGATGTTTTGGCACAGCAAGGCGTTGTGGTCGGAATCGTTTCGCAATCATTGGAAAAAGCTGAAAACACAGTAAAAGCAATCGAAGCAAACGGCGGACAAGGTTTTGCTGTTCAGGCAAATGTTTTAAACAAAGAAGAATTAGAAAAAGCCAAAGATTTTATTGTTGAAAAATACGGACGTCTTGATATTCTAATCAATGCCGCAGGCGGAAATATGCCGGGTGCAACAATTCAGCCTGATCAAGCAATTTATGATATGAAAAGTGATGATCTGCAAAAAGTTGTCGATTTGAACATTATTGGAACTATGCTTCCAACTCAGGTTTTTGCTGAGCTTTTCGCTAAACAGAAATCAGGAAATATCATCAACATTTCGTCAGCTTCGGCGCAAAGACCTTTAACGAGAGTTGTAGGCTATTCTGCTTCAAAAGCGGCAATCGACAATTTCACACAATGGATGGCGGTTGAATTGGCTCAAAAATATGGCGAAGGACTTCGTGTAAATGCTATTTCTCCTGGATTTTTCATTGGAGAACAAAACCGTGCTTTATTGCTAACTCCAGAAGGAAAATTGACTCCAAGAGGAGAAAAAATCATCGATCACACACCGATGGGAAGATTTGGAAGTCCAGAAGATATTGACGGCGCTCTTTTATTTTTATGCAGCGATATGTCAAAATTCGTAACAGGGACAATCTTAAAAGTTGATGGCGGATTTGCCGCAACAAGTATTTAAAAACTAACTCACAAAACAACATAATACAAAATGGAACAAACATTAAGATGGTTCGGACCAAATGACCCTGTTTCTTTACAAGATATCAAACAAACTGGCGCAACTGGAATTGTAACAGCTTTACATCATATTCCAAATGGAGAAGTTTGGAGCATTGATGAAATTATCAAGCGTAAAGTTGAAATCGAACACGAAAACGGTGATCCTAAAAAAGGGGCTTCTGGATTGACTTGGTCGGTTGTAGAAAGTATTCCAGTTCATGAAGACATCAAAAAACAGACTGGAAATTATCTTCAATACATTGAAAATTATAAAGAAAGTATTCGCAATCTGGCTTTGTGCGGCATCAAATGCGTTTGCTACAACTTTATGCCTGTTTTAGATTGGTCTAGAACCGATTTGTCTTATACGGTTGAAGATGGTTCTAAAGCTTTACGTTTTGACATCAATGCTTTCGCAGCTTTTGAATTGTTTATTTTAAAAAGACCAGGTGCTGAAAACGAATATTCTGATGCACAAAAACAAAAAGCAAAAAGCTATTTTGAAGCCATGACTCCAGAAGATAAAGTAAAATTGCAACAAAATATTTTAGCGGGACTTCCAGGAGCTGAAGAAGCTTATACTGTTGAAGATTTCTTGGTAACCTTAAGTGCTTACAATCATATTGATAGACAAGCATTAAAAAATAATCTTTTTCACTTTTTAAAAGAAATTATTCCAGTTGCTGAAAGCAAAGGCGTTTTGATGGCGATTCATCCAGACGATCCTCCTTATCCTATTTTAGGCTTGCCGAGAGTGGTTAGTACAGAAGAAGATTTGATGGAATTAATGAACGCTGCTCCTTCTAAATCAAACGGATTTACAATGTGTACAGGTTCTTATGGCGTTCGCGCTGATAATGATTTGCCTGGAATGGTAAGACGTCATGGCGATAAAATGAATTTTATTCACTTAAGAAGTACACAACGCGACGAAGAAGGAAGTTTCTATGAAGCAAACCATTTGGAAGGCGACGTTGATATGTACGAAGTTGTAAAAGCAATTTTAGAAGTTGAAAAAAGAAACAACAGCACTTTGCCAATGCGTCCAGATCACGGACATCAAATGTTGGATGATTTAAAAAAGAAAACAAATCCAGGTTATTCTGCAATTGGCCGTTTAAGAGGCTTAGCAGAACTACGCGGACTTGAAATAGGGATTAAACGATCTTTATAATTTTGTTTGCCACGAAGGCGCTAAGGCTCGAAGATTTTTTTAAGCCACTTCCGATAACTATCGGGATAAAAGGATTAAAAAGATTTTTCACGCAGATTTGGCAGATTATAGCAGATTTTATTATGATAAATATCTGCGTATATCTGCTTAAATCTTTTAAAAATCTGCGTGAAACAAAAAAACTTTGCGTCTTCGCGACTTTGCGCGACTAAAAACACATAGCTTAAAAAATCTTTGCGTCTTAGCGGCAAAAACAAAAAAAAACTAACTAACCACAAAAACCACAAAACCATGATTCGCCAAGCCATCCTTATATCCTGTGGCTTTTTTATAAACTCAATACTGGCGCAGGAAATACCCAAAATTATAAGTTCAAAAACCAATTATCTGCCTGATTTTAGTTATGCGGGATATCATTTCGGTGAAAGCCAGATTCCTGAAGCTAACGGAAAAATTATAAATGCAGCTGATTTTGGGGTAAAAGCAAATGACAATCTAGACGATTCGAAAGCACTTTTAAAAGCTTTTAAAGCTGCCAATGCTATTGAAGGAAATGTAATTCTGCAATTGCCTGCAGGGCGTATTATTTTAAGTGAAATTCTTTATATTGAAAGAAGCAATTTTGTACTTCGCGGTGCTGGTTCTGACGAAAACGGAACTGAAATCTATTGTCCAAGACCGATGATGTATCTTAAAGATTCTGATGTTTTGGCTGAACTTCGTGAATACTTAACCACTTTTGACAAAAGACAGCGTGAACCAGAAAATAATATTGATCTTCCTTTTTCGCAATATGCATGGTCTGGCGGATTTATCTGGACTCAAGTTCCAGGCGAACGCGTAAAATCGTATTTAGATAAATACGAACCAGAGTCTAATCCGTTGGCGAAAGTCAGTTCGGGAAAAATGGGCGAACATATTGTTACTGTTTCTGATGTAAAAGGACTAAAAGTTGGCGATGTTGTCGAATTACAATTGTTTAATAAAGATGGTGAAAACGGCGAAATCATCAACGATTTATATCAAGGTGCTAAAGTAAAACCGGGTTCGCATCACTGGAAATTCCCAAAGCTTCCCATTGTAAGGCAGCAGGTTGAAATCGCTAAAATCTCTGGTTCTAAAATCACTTTAAAAACACCTTTAACTATTTCGGTAAAACCGAGTTATCAAGCGCAATTGGTTGAATGGAAACATTTAAATGAAGTAGGAATTGAACATCTTCGTTTTACATTTCCTGATATTCCGAGAGTGGCACATCACGTCGAACCTGGAAATAATGGTATTTTCCTGACTCGTCTTTTTAATAGCTGGGTTAAAGACGTTAAAATTACCAATGCTGACAGCGGAATTTTAGCTGAAGAAGTTTCTAACGTAACCATTCAAGATGTTACAACAGATGGCCCGCATTTAGCACATTATACGGTAACTTTAGGTGGTGTGCATAATGTTTTGGTTAAGAATCTGAAAATTTATAATTCAGCCGTTCATCCTTTAAGTTTCAACACTTTTGCAACTAAAAATGTGTATCAGGACTGCGAAATATTTACAGATCCTGTTTTAGATCAGCATTCAGGAGCCAATCATCAAAATTTGTTTGACAATATCACGGTTCATCTAAAAGCCGACAAAAATAATAGTTATGCCTTATTTGGAGGCGGAGGCGCCGATTACTGGAAACCTTCTCACGGACCTTTCAGCACTTTTTGGAATTTAAACGTACAGGTTGAAAATCCAGATCAATCAAAACCAGTTTTGCTGTACGGAATGAAAGATGGCGCTTTGGCCAGAATCATTGGCGTTCATGGAAACACAAAATTTGAAATCAAATACGACATCGATCCATATATTGAATTTTTAAACGTCCCGATTGAGAAGATTCCGTCTTTGTACGATTATCAATTAGAAAAACGCTTGAAATAGGTACAAAGGCTCAAAGGTACAAAGGTGCAAAGTTTCTCTTTGCTTGACCTTTGCACCTCTGCTCCTTTGCAACTTTGAACCTAAAAAATTAACCGCTATGAAACTTAAAATAGCTTTTCTTGCAATTGTCTTTGTTTTTGGAAATATGCTTTCCCAAAATAAATACCGTCTTAAAAATTTTTCAACAACCGACGGGCTTTCGCAGAGTTCTGTCATTGCCATTCATCAGGATAAATTTGGACAAATGTGGTTTGGTACACGAGATGGTTTAAACAAATATGATGGAAGCCGTTTTACTATTTTCAGGAACGATGCTGCAGACAAATATTCTATTAGCAACAATGATATTTTAGCCATTGAAGAAGACAATTCAGGAAAAATCTGGGTGGGAACTTACAATGGTTTAAACTGTTACGATCCTGTTTCGAACCATTTTACAAGATATCTTCATACGAAAGCGAATCATACAATAAGCAATAACGCTGTTTGGAGCATCAGAGAAATTGGAGGTGAAATGTGGTTTGGAACTTCAAAAGGATTAACGATTTACAATAAAAAAACAGGATTATTTACTTCGGTTTTTCATTCAGATGATGATGCTTCTACTCTTCCAAGCAATAATATTCTCAGCATTTTAAAAACCAAAGAAGGCCAAATCTGGATTGGAACTACAAAAGGTTTATGTAAGCTGACCAATCGAATGAATGGAAAATTATTCTTTAAAAATTATCCCTTAAACGCTACTGACTTACTTAATGTTCAATCGGTTATCGAAGATCGAGACGGCAGTTTATGGATTGGAACAAAAAACAAAGGCCTTTTAAAATTTGACCAAAAACAGAAAGCTTTTGTTTCTTTTTTACCTGTTGAAAAATACCGCGAAATCAATACTGATATTCGATCTTTAGTAATTGACAACCAAGGTTCTTTATGGGTGGGCGCTTATGACGGAATTTATATTTTAGGGAAAGATAAAAGCCTTCAGAAAATCAATAACAGCAATAGTGCAAACGGAATCGACAAAGTAAAGTCGGTTTTTATGGATAAAAAAGGTTCAATTTGGATTGGCTGTTATTACAAAGGCGTAAATCTTTGGGATATTTCGAATGTCAATTTCTCTAATTACAATCAGAATTCGAAAAAGATTCCGATGAGTTTTGATGTCGTAAGTTCTATTATTGCCGATAAAAACCAGAATGTTTATTTTGGAACTGAAGGCGGCGGAATTACCATCTACAATAAAAATACAGAAGCTGTAAGTTACATCAACAGTAAAACTGGACAATCGAATAAAAATGATATCAAAGCAATGTGCCTTTCTGATGATCATATTTTATGGATTGGTACTTTTTCAAAAGGACTATCAGCTTACAATACCATTTCTAAAAGAATTGAAGATAATAGAATTTCTTCTGATTTAAGCGAATTGCTAAAAGACAGCGGTGTTTATGCTCTTAAAACTGAAGGTTCGATTTTATGGATTGGAACATTTGGAAAAGGCTTAATCCGCTACAACACGATTAGCAAAACTTTTGATGCTATTGGAAATGATAACACCAAACCAGTTTTCCTTACCAATAATATTCTTCGCACGATCTTAGTTGATAAACAAAACTTTCTTTGGGTTGGAACTCAAAATGGTTTGAACCGCATTCCGCTCAAAAATTTCAATCCGCAGAAATATACAATTCAACATTTCTTTTACGATCATTCGACTGTGTCTGGCGATGATATTCTGACTTTATTTCAGGATTCTCAAAATAAAATTTGGGTTGGAACAAAAGCAAAAGGACTGCATTATTTTGATGGAAAAAAATTCAACAGAATCAATCTTAGAATCGGAAATACGGTCATTACTTCTATTCATTCTATTTTAGAAGATGATGATAAAAACCTTTGGATCAGTACCAATCAGGGAATTATTAAATACAATACAATTAAAAAGTCAATTGTCATTTACGACCAGAAAGACGGTTTAGCAAGCAATGAATTCAATGACAATTCGGCTTTAAAGTTAAGTTCAAACCAGTTTTATTTTGGAAGCCCGTCTGGAGCAACATTTTTTGATGCAACAAAGATTTCCTTGAATAAATATGCTCCGCAGGTTTTAATTACCGATTTGAAGATTAAAAATGAAGTTGTTCATGCGCACGATAAAGATGGAATTTTAGAACAAAGCATCGGTTTTACCAAAACGATTACTTTAGATTATGATAAAGCCAATTTCTCGATCAGTTTTGCGATTCCGAATTACGTTCGATCAAAAAATAACCAATACAGTTATCGTTTAACAGGTTTAGAGAATAATTGGACGACAACTAAAAATAGTGAGGCCAATTTTGCGATTCAGAATCCTGGAACGTATACATTTGAAGTTCGCGGCGCCAATAATGACGGCGTTTGGAATCAGAATCCGACAACTCTTACAGTTATTGTAAATCCAGCTCCGTGGCGCAGCATCTGGGCATTTATGTTATACGGAATTGTTATTGGTTTAGGTTTATACGGTTTGATCTGGATTATGAAATCGAAAGCCCGACTGAAACAAAAACTTGAACTGGAATATCTGGAAACACAGCGAATTGAAGAAAACAATAAACTTAAATTGGATTTCTTTACCAATATTTCGCATGAATTCAGAACGCCTTTAACTCTGATTTTAGGACCGTTACAGCAAATTCTTTCTGATTATAACGGAACAAATGAAATGTATAAAAAACTTTTAGTGATTGAAAGCAGCGCCAATCATTTATTGAGCCTGATTAACCGTTTAATGGATTTCAGAAAATTGGAAAATCATCAAGTAGCACTAGAATCGGCTAACGGAAACATTGTAAAATTCACTAGAGAAATCTTTCTTTCATTTATTGAATATGCTAAAGACGGCGGTTATGATTATTCGTTTGAATCTGAAAACGAAGAAATCTTGGTTTATTTTGACCGATATAAACTCGAGCGCGTCTTTTATAATCTAATATCGAATGCCTTTAGATATACTCCAAAAGGAGGTTCTATTGCAATTAAAATCAATCACGATCAGCAAAATCTTTTTATTGCGGTTGAAGATTCGGGCGTTGGAATCTCAGAAGAACATATCAATAAGATTTTTGATTTATTTTTTGAAGTTCCGACACACAATCAAGTTCAGAAAAACTACAACAAAGGAACAGGAATCGGGCTTTCAATCGTAAAAAACATTGTGGAGCTTCATAAAGGAAAAATCGATGTTACTAATAAACCAAGCGGCGGAGTTATTTTTAAAGTCACTTTACCGCTTGGACGCGAACATCTTTTGGATAGCGAAATAATTCCTGATTTTAAAATCAGTGATGATATTGAGCAATATAAAGCACAATTGGAACCTTCTGAAGTTATTGAAAATGAAGACATCGAAGATTTAATTGTAAACGAAGAAAAACAGACCGTTTTAATTGTTGAAGATCATAAAGTCCTGAGAAAGTTCATGAAAAATCTTCTCAAAAAAGATTACAACATTATTGAGGCTGAAAATGGAAAAATTGCTCTTGCGAAAGCTTTGAAATTTGTTCCGAATTTGATTATCAGCGATGTCATTATGCCAGAAATGGTAGGAACTGAATTGTGTTCCAATATAAAGGAAAACATCAAAACCAGCCATATTCCAGTTATTTTGCTGACTTCGCGATCTTCATTGGTTTATAAATTTGAAGGATTGGAAAGCGGTGCAGATGATTACATTAGCAAACCATTCAATTTAATGGAGTTTAGGCTTCGTGTTAAAAACCTGTTGAACACCACAGAACGTTTAAGAATCAAATTCTCAAGCGAGGACAGTTTTATTCCGTCAGAAATAACGGTTTCGTCATTGGATGAGGAATTATTGAAAAAGGCTTTCAAAATCGTGGAAGAAAACATTTCAAACGAACAATTTGATATTCCGTTTTTCTGTTCAGAATTAGGCGTAAGCCGAACTATGCTATTCTTAAAAATTAAGGCTTGGACCAATTGCACTCCTAATGAATTTATTCATGAAATTAGATTGAAACGTGCGGCTCAATTATTAGAACAAAATAAATTGACCGTTTCTGAAATCAGCTATAAAGTAGGCTTCAACAATCCGAAATACTTTAGCAAATGCTTTCAGAAAAAGTATGGCGAGACTCCATCTCAATATGCCGACAAATTTTATAAATCTTCGGTCGTAATTTAGCGAATCCACTGTTTTAAAGGGTTAAAAAAGGGTATCTGTATTTTTAGATACCCTTTTTTGTATTTCTATATCGTTTTCGGCATCTACATTTGCGATATGAAAATCAAAAAAACGAGCTACCTAGTACTTCAAATTTTATTTGTCATTCTCATCATCGGAATGAGTTTATTGCTTTTCTACTTTATCTAGCTTATTAACCCTAAAACCAAAAAATGAATGTGTACAAACCACAAAAACAAATCGTTTAAATGGTGTTTGCTGGTATCTTTTTTACTGGTAAATATCGTGATGCACGCACAGGACCGAAAAGTGACTGGAAAAATAACTTCCAGCGAAGATTTGCTCGGACTTCCAGGTGCAAATGTTTATATCAAAAATTCTTCTGTTGGCGCTTCTGCGGATATGGACGGAAATTATACTGTGATTGTCGGAGAAAAAAATGCCGTTTTAGTTTTCAATTTCGTCGGGTTTCAGACTGTTGAAATTCCAGTTGGAACAAAAAGCGTTATCAATGTAAGTTTAAAACCAGATACAAAAGCGCTTGACGAAGTTATCGTAGTAGGTTACGGAACTCGTAAAAAGAGCGACATTACTGGATCTGTATCTTCTGTTACAGCAAAAGAATTGACTGCTTTTCCTCTTTTAAATGCAGAACAAGCTTTACAAGGTCGTGCCGCGGGTGTTTCGGTAATGACCAATAACGGTGGTGAGCCTGGAGCTCCTGTAAAAATTAGAGTTCGTGGAGGAACTTCTATTAATGCGAGTGGAGATGCTCTGATTGTTGTTGACGGTTTTGCAGGTGCTTCTATGCCGGCTCCTCAAGATATCGCTTCGATCGAGGTTTTAAAAGATGCTTCTGCAACAGCCATTTACGGATCTAGAGGTTCTAACGGGGTTATTATGGTAACAACCAAAAAAGGAAAACCTGGAAAACCAGTAATTGAGTTCAGTAATTCGACTTCTGTTCAATCAGTAAATAACAAATTGCATTTATTGAATGCCGATCAGTTTGCCGCATACAGAAAAAGCTTTACAACGCATACGCAAGGTCCAGCAAACACAGATTGGCAAGATGTAATTTATCGCGACGGAATGATTTCGAATACTCAATTGTCTTTTTCTGGCGGATCTGAAAATATTAGATACTATGTTTCTGGAACGTATTTCAATCAAAACGGAGTTGTAATCAATTCTGGCATTGACAAATATACAATTGTAGGAAATCTTGAAGCCGATTTAACTCCAAAGTTTAAGGTGGGTTTAAACACTTTTACAAGCAAACAGAACAAAGAAGGAATTGTGAGCCAAACAAGTGCTGGAGGAACTGGTGCTGCGGGCGTAATTGCATCGGCTTACCGTTTTATGCCTGATAAAGGAATTTACAATGCTGACGGAACTTACACTACAACCGCTCCAATTGGTGATGATATTGACAATCCATATGCGACAGCAATGGAAAATATTTTGGAGACAGTTTCTATCGTAAACCGAAACAACTTCTTTGCCCAATATCAAATCACAAAAGATCTTGATTTCAAAACTACTTTAGGATTAACCGATAATAATTCGCAAACAGGAAGATTTATTCCTTCAACATTAATTGCCGGAAAAAACATCAAAGGAGAAGCTTCTGTAAACAATACACGATTTTCTTCTTTCTTAACAGAGAATTATTTGACTTTCAAACGTGAAATTATTGACAAGGGAATGCTAACAGTTTTGGGGGGATATTCATACCAAAAAAATAAAAACGAAAATTCGTATGCCGCTTCGAGAGGATTTTTGACCAATACAAATTCGTATAGAAATTTAGGAGCTGGAACTGTTTTCTTAAAACCGGATTCTGGCTTATCTGAAACGGAATTAATCTCTGCTTTCGGAAGGTTGAATTTTGATTATGCCGATAAATATTTACTGACCTTTACAGCAAGACGAGACGGTTCTTCTAGCTTTAGTAAAAACTACAAATACGGAACTTTCCCTTCTGGTGCAATTGGATGGAACATTAGCAAAGAAAACTTCTTAAAAGACAATAAAACGGTTTCAAACTTAAAATTAAGAGCAAGTTACGGAGCAACAGGAAATCCTTCAATTGGTGCCTACTCTACTCTTTCTAGATTCTCTGAAATCTATTATGTAAGCGGTGACGTGATTACCAATGCGGTTCAGCTGACTTCGTTAGACAATCCGAATTTAAAATGGGAAACGTCATACCAACAAGATTACGGAATTGATTTAGGTTTATTTGATAACCGAATCAGCATTACGGCAGATTATTATAAAACAATTACTAAAGATTTGTTGTTCAACAGACCACTTCCTGGAATTTCTGGAATTGCTTCTCAGCTTCAAAACGTAGGTGAATTAGAAAATAAAGGATGGGAATTGGGTATTAACACGAGAAATTTCATTGGTGCAGATTTTACTTGGTCGACCAACTTTAATATTTCTTCAAACAAAAATAAAGTATTAAAACTGGCAGATAATAAAGATCTTTTAATCAACTCTGCTCCTGGACATTTCTTAGCAACTGAGTCGCAGATTTTAAGAGTTGGACAGCCAGTTGGTTCTTTCTTCGGATTTATTTATGACGGTGTAATCCAGCAAGGAGAAACTGTATTGCCAGGAAATTTTGAAACGGCTCCAGGAGGAGAAAAATTCAGAGATTACAATGGCGACGGAAAACTGGATTCTCAAGATAAAACAATCATCGGAAATCCAAACCCAGATTTCATCTTCGGTTTCAACAATGATTTCACCTATAAAAATCTTGATCTAAACATTTTCTTTCAAGGCTCACAAGGAGGTCAAATCTTAAACTATACTTTAATGGAATTGGCTTCTGGAAATAACAATGCTACAACAGAAGTTTTAGATGCTTGGACACCAAACAATACTGATACCAATGTTCCTGCAAATGCAGCAAGAACTAAAAGAATTACGTCAAGATTTGTTTATGATGGAAGTTATATTCGCTTAAAAAACATCTCTATCGGATACAGTTTAGATGAAAAAATTGTTTCGAAAATGGGATTAAGCAAAGTTCGTTTTTACATCAGCGCACAAAACCTTTGGACTATTACAGATTATCCAGGTACAGATCCTGAAACGAACTACTTAAACGATACGAACTCAAGAAGTAATACCAATTTAGGATTGGATTATGGAGGATATCCAAACGTAAGAACCTTTACTGCAGGATTCAATTTAAAATTTTAATCTAATAACCTCTTTGGGTCTATTAATTAAACACATAGAAACATAGATTTTATGTGTTAAGTAAAGAATGCAGAAAGAAACATGGTTTCTAACACATAGCTTTCTATGTGTGTTATAGATAAGTGAAACGCCTTTTTAAGAGTTTTAAACCTATGTCTCTATGTGTTAAAATTAATTACATCCAATTAGCTCTAATAAAAATACTATGAAAAAATATATAGCTTTTCTTTGCTTCGGAACCATGGCTCTATTCAGCTGTTCTGATCTGGAAGAAAAACCAGTAGGAATTATTCGTCCAGCGAACTTTTTCAATAATACAGACGATTTACAGGCTGCAGTAAATGGCGCTTTTGCTAACATTGGTCACAACAATTATTGGGGAAGAGAATTTACAATTGCCCTTATGCTTCGCGATGATATGGCCGATATTGGAGACCGAACAACACAAGCGGCTCGTATTGATGTAAACGATATGTCAATGAATGATACCAATGCGCTTGTGGCAAACTTTTGGCCTCAATCGTATGTAATCATAACAGCAGCAAATCAAGCAATTGAAGGCGCTAAAAAAACACCTGGAGATCCTGCTAAAGTAAATGCCATTGTGGCTCAAGCTTATTTTGCAAGAGCTTTTGCCTATTATCATTTAGTGCGCCTTTTTGGAGATATTCCGTATGTAGATTTTGTTGTGAATGATGTATCGCAAGTAAATTCTTTAAGTAAAACCAAAGAAGCAGATGTTTACCCTAAAATCATTGCCGATTTAGAGTTTGCCAAACAATGGCTAGATGACAAACCAAAAGTAAAAGCTGTTCCAGGAAAGGGTACTGCTGCTGGATATTTAGCTTCTGTTTATTTAACTTTAGGAAATTTTCAAAAAGCGTATGATGAAGCAAAATTTGTTATTACAAACGAAGCAAAATTTGGTTTAGGCCTTGATGCTGATTTTCAAGATTTATTCAATGCTACAAAAACTGCTTCATTAAAAGAGCCATTATTTACAATCGACTTTAACAACTTGACTTCTGGAAATTACGGTCAAGATTATACCGCATTTTTTACAGGATCTTTAAAAGATGACAGTTACAGTTATGGACAAGGATTTTCTGTTGCAGTTCCGTCTTTAAAAGTATTCAATACTTGGGATCAGAGAGATTACAGAAGAGCCGTAAGTTTTGATACCATTATCAGAAAGAAAACAGGTCCAGGTGGATCGCTTCAGGTTTATCCTTCAAGTGATAACGAAAAAGCACCACGTCCGCATATTGCAAAATATTTCCGTTTTCCGGGAAAAGCTGGCGCGAACGGAAGAACTTCTCAACATAATTATATCACAATGCGTTATGCAGAAGTTTTATTGACTGCTGCCGAAGCTTTAAATGAAATTACTCCCGGAACAACAGAGGCTGATGGTTATGTAAATCGTGTTCGCGCAAGAGCGAGAAATAAAGCTGGAAAACTGGTTTCTTTCCCTGCAAATATAACTCCAGGATTATCTCAAGCCGATTTTAGAAAAATGGTTATTGACGAAAGAAGATTAGAACTGGCGTTTGAATATGTCAGATGGTACGACATTAAAAGATTAAAAATCGGACCAGAAGTATTCGGACCAAATGGTTTAGAACCGCATGCTAATTTTGATCCGAACAGAGATTATTTATGGCCATTGCCAGGAACTGAGTTAGCTATTAATCCGAATTTAAAACCAAATAATCCTGGTTATTAATAGTATGGGACGCGGATGAAACGGATTTGCTATCGCAAAAACGCGGATTGAAACGGATTTTTTTAATTACGTAATGTGTATTTAGTTTCACGCAGATTTTTACAGATTGAAGCAGATTTAATTCGAAAAAATGATTTTCGTGAAATAAAAAATCCGCTTAATCTGTAAGATCTGCGAGAGAAAAAATTTTCATACAGACTATAAAACATTAATAAAAAGCTCTTTTAAAACATTCAAATAAAAAGAATCCATTTTAAATCAGCTTAAATCTTTTCAAATCTGCGTGAAATAAAAAAATCCTTGCAAACCAACGTTTTCGTGATAGCGAATCCATCTAATCCGTGTCCAAAATCACCATTACAAAATATTTATTTTACTATGAAGAATGTCAGTTTCATTTTTTTAATTCTTGGATTTGCATCGCTGGCAACGGCGTGCAAATCTGGAATTAATTCTCAGACAAAAACTACTTCATTGGCGACAGAAAAACTCGAAACGCGTTACAAAATGCTACTCGATTATCCGGTAGATTCTATGTCGATGCCAAGAAGCATGAATACCAAAACTCTTGAGATTCGCAAAGTGCCTTCAAGAGACTGGACAAGCGGTTTTTTTGCTGGAAATCTTTGGCAATTGTACCGATTGACTGGCGATTCAAAATATAAAGAACAAGCTCAAAAATGGACTCCTTTTAGCAAAAAGGAAAGTGTCAACAGCAATTCGCATGATGTAGGTTTTAAAGTGTTTTGCAGTTTTGGAGAAGCGCTGAAAGTGGAAAACAAAAAAGAATACGAAGCGGTAATTGTAAAAGGCGCCGAAACTTTATGCGAAAGATTCAATCCAAAAGTGGGCGCGATTCGTTCTTGGGATTTCAACAAGGAAATTTGGGATTATCCGGTAATCATTGATAATATGATGAATCTTGAGTTGCTTTTTGAAGCATCTAAAATATCTGGAAATCCAAAATATCGTGACGTTGCGATTCAGCACGCTAATACAACTTTAAAAAATCAGTTTAGAGAAGACAATTCCTGCTATCACGTTATTGATTATAATCCAACAACTGGCGAAGTTAGAAAAAAAACAACTCTTCAAGGATACAATGATGATTCGGTTTGGGCACGAGGTCAGGCTTGGGCTGTTTACGGATTCACGATGTCTTATCGATATACAAAAGATCCTGCTTATTTAAAACAGGCAGAAGGAACAGCAAAGTTTTTTATGACGAATAAAAATCTTCCTGAAGACGGAATTCCGTATTGGGATTTTAAAGATCCTAGTATTCCAAATTCGGCACGAGATGTTTCTGCAGCCATGGTAATTGCGTCTGCTTTATACGAATTGTACGGTTATACTAAAAATGATAACTATTTGGCTTTCGCCAATAAACTAATGGCTTCCGTACAAACGGATAAATATATTTTAGATGCTAAAATTAAAGCACCCTTCTTATTTGATCACAGTACAGGAAACTGGCCAAAACACGACGAAATTGACGAACCAATAATCTACGCCGATTATTATTTTTTGGAAGCATTAATAAGGGTGCAAAGGTTCAAAGGTTCAAAGTAACAAAGGTTTTGAATCTTTGAACCTTTAAGCCAGAAAAACCTATGAACCTTTGCAACTTTGAACCTTTGTAACTATGAATAAAACGAATAAAACTTTTTCAATTTTTGCGCTTTTTGTTTTGTTTCAAATTTGTCTGAGCAGTTTTGCTCAGACAAAGATGAACATTAATGACAATTGGCTTTATTTAGAAAATGATACTCAAAAATTAAACGAAGCACAAAAAGCGTCCAACTGGACTTCTCTAAATCTACCCCACACATGGAATGCCGAAGATGCAACCGATCTATATCCAGGTTACAGACGCGATGCAAGCTGGTATCAGAAGAAATTAAATATTCCGCAAATCGACAAAAACAGGGCTTATTCTTTATACTTTGAAGGTTCGAATGTCACTACAATAGTTTATGTCAACGGAAAAGAAGCTGGATCGCATATTGGCGGTTATATCGGTTTTTCTATTGACATTACAAATTTGATAAAAGAAGGGAACAATGATATTTTTGTTCGTGTGGATAATAGTTATGACATCGAAATTATTCCGTCTCAAAAAAGCGATTTCTTTATCTATGGCGGAATCACACGTGATGTATGGCTGGTTTCGAAATACAAAAATCATATCGAAAATATAAAAATTACAACTCCTGAAGTTTCTGCTAAAAAAGCTTCTGTTCAAATTGTTTCTTCTTTTGTAAATCCAGACAATTCAAAAGATTTATCGCTAACCGTAACGCTTAAAAATCCGAAAGGGAAAAAAGTAGCGAGCAAAACCGTTTTGGTTACAGATAAAACCTCAACCATCACTTTTGAAAACATCAAAAATCCAGAACTTTGGGATACTGAAAAACCGAACTTATACAGACTTTCTGCAATTTTATCAGAAAAAAATCAAATTAAAGATAGCGTTTCAGAAAAAGTTGGCTTCAGATGGTTTGAATTTAAAGATCATGGCCCTTTTTATTTGAACGGAAAACGTTTATTGATTCGCGGAACACATCGTCATGAAGAACAAGCTGGAGTTGGCGCTGCGATGAGCAACGAACAGCATTGGGCCGATATGAAATCAATCAAAGAAATGGGCGCTAATTTTGTCCGTTTAGCACATTATCCGCAAGATCCAGAAGTTTATAAGGCTTGCGATGAACTTGGTTTATTAGTTTGGGATGAACTTCCTTGGTGCCGCGGCGGAATTGGTAATGACGTTTGGAAAACGAATACCAAAAACATGTTGGCGGAAATCATCAATCAAAATTATAATCATCCAAGTATTATTATCTGGTCTTTAGGAAATGAAATAAACTGGCTTCCTGATTTTCCTGATGGTGATAACGCAGAAAAAACCAATACGTTTTTAAATGAATTAAATGATATTGCTCACAAACTTGATCCGACAAGAAAAACGGCTATCAGAAAATATTACGAAGGTTCGCATATTGTAGATGTATTCTCGCCTTCCATTTGGTCTGGCTGGTATTCTGGAAGTTATAAAAGTTACCAAAAAGCGATTGATGTTTATAAAAAGGAATACAAACATTTTATTCATGCCGAATATGGCGGAGACAGCCACGTAGGCCGTCATAGCGAAAACCCAATTACAGGTGAAAATGTAATAAAAGCCGAAGGATGGGAAGAAGCCATTGTACAGACTAAAGTCGCTAACATTGCACAAATTGGCGATTGGAGCGAAAACTATATCGTTGATTTATTTGACTGGCATTTGCATATATCCGAGAATGACCCAACGTTCGTGGGTAACATTCAATGGGCATTTAAGGATTTTGCAACGCCTTTGCGTCCTGAAGACGATATTCCGTACATGAACCAAAAAGGATTGACAGACCGAAACGGAATTCCAAAAGATGCGTATTATGTTTTTAAAAGCTACTGGGCAAAAGAACCTTTTGCTTATATAGAATCGCATACTTGGACAGAGCGCCAAGGTCCTGAAGGCACGCCAAGAACAATCAGCGTTTTTAGCAATTGCGAAAAAGTGACTTTCTTTCATAATGGGAAATCGTTAGGAGAAAAACAGCGAAATCTTGCTCTGTATCCTGCAAATGGTTTAACTTGGGATGTCAATTTTGCGAAAGGGGAAAATATTTTAGTTGCCGTTGGAAAAACAAAAGAAGGAAAAACAGTTACGGATACGTTGAAAGTGAATTATCGTTTCAACAAAAATGATACGGCAGTTTCTCTGCAATTATCATCAGAAAAACTAAAAAACGGTAATTATCTGGTAACAGCAATTGCAATTGACAACAATAATTTGCGCTGTCTTGACTATGAAGCGAGTGTTTATTTTCAATGTTTAAAAGGTGGTAAAACACTAAAAAATCAAGGAACACCAACTGGAAGCGAATCCATCAGAATGGCAAACGGAAAGGCTTCAATTGAAGTAATTCCTAATGGTACTGGGAATCCGATTGAAATGACGGCATTGAACCAGAGCTTTAAAGGAGAATATTTGAAGATTCCTATTGAATAAGATTTTCTAGCCACAAAGTCGCTAAGACGCAAAGTTTTTTAGTCTAGTTTGTCATCCTGACGAAGGAAGGATCACACTAGAAGCTCCGTATTCTTTGTCGAGTTACGAGTGTGATCCTTCGTCAGGATGACAAAAAAGAGAAAACTTCGTGCCTTAGCGCCTTCGTGGCAAAACACATAATAAACAAATTTAAAAAATGAAAAAAATTCTAACACTATTATTCCTGACATCGTTCGCAATTGGACAATCACAAGGTTTAATTTCTAACGTATCAAACCGAAACACTACTTCTTTAAACGGAGTTTGGAATTATATTATCGATCCTTATCAAACAGGTTTTTACAGTTTTCACTTGGATCAATACGACAAAAGTGAAAAACCGGCAAAAGGGGCCTTTTTTACTAATTACCATGCTCAAAACAAACAGGAATTAGTCGAATATGATTTTGATAAATCGCCTACAATCAACATTCCAGGCGATTGGAATTCGCAGGTACAGGAACTGAAATATTACGAAGGAAATGTTTGGTTTAAAAAGTCTTTTGATTACAATTTAACGGCTAATAAACGTCTGTTTTTATATTTAGGTGCTATCAATTATAAAGCTGATGTTTATTTGAATGGAAAAAAAATTGGCACACATGAAGGCGGTTTTACTCCTTTTAATTACGAAGTGACTTCAATCGTAAAACCTACTGGAAACTATTTAGTCATTAAAGTTGATAATACACGTCATAAAGAAGATGTTCCGACTGTAAATACCGATTGGTGGAATTACGGCGGCATCACGCGCGATGTGACTTTAATTGAAGAAGAATCATCATTTGTGGAAGATTATACTATTCAGCTGAAAAAAGGCAATGCAAATGTTATTTCAGGGTTTATTAAAATCAATAATTTAGATACTTCAAAAAATCAGATTTTAATTTCTATTCCTGAATTAAAAATCAATTTCAAAGGAAAAGCGGATAACAGCGGAATTTTAAACTTTGAAATCCCAGCTAAAAAAATCTCATATTGGTCACCAGAAAATCCGAAATTATATAATGTTATAGTTGACTTTAACGGAAAAAAATTAAACGATCAGATTGGTTTTAGAACTATTGAAACAAAAGAAGATAAAATTTTGCTAAACGGAAAACCAGTCTTTTTAAGAGGAATTTCGATTCACGAAGAAAATGGAAAAGGCGGACGTGCGAATTCTGTAGAAGATGCTTTACGTTTATTAAACTGGGCGAAAGAATTGGGTTGCAATTATGTTCGTCTGGCGCATTATCCGCATAACGAAAACATGGTGAGAGAAGCTGATAAATTGGGTTTAATGGTTTGGGAAGAAATCCCAGTTTACTGGACAGTAGAATTTAAAAATGAAAACACCTATAAAAATGCAGAAGATCAATTAACTGCTTCTATCACAAGAGATAAAAATAGAGCGAGTATTATTATTTGGTCAATGGCAAATGAAACTCCAATTTCTGATGCTAGAAATGCTTTTATTAAAAATCTGGCATCACACACTCGATCATTAGACAACACAAGATTAATCAGCGCTGCTTTATTAACCAAAAAAGAAACTATTGATGATCCTATTGGTGAAGTTTTAGATGTCGTGGCTTTCAATCAATATTTGGGCTGGTACGGCGGAAATTTGGAAGATGCAGAGAAAATAACATGGAAATCGAAATACAATAAACCTATTGTTGTTTCTGAATTTGGAGGTGATGCAAAAGCTGGTTTTCACGGAGAGAAAAACGAACGCTGGACAGAAGAATATCAGGAATATTTATACATTCAGAATTTAAAAATGATCGAAAAGATTCCTCATTTAAGCGGAACAAGCCCTTGGATTTTAGTCGATTTTAGATCTCCAAAAAGATTACTTCCAGGAATACAGGACGGTTACAATCGTAAAGGCCTAATTTCAAATGATGGCGAAAAGAAAAAAGCGTTTTACATTATGCAGGATTGGTATGCTAAAAAGAAAAAGGAATATCAGAATTAATTAATCATTACCAATTCATTAACAAAAAACAGGCTTCAAATTATATGATTTTTCTTCATTATTAATTTACTTTGTAGTTAATCTAAAAATTGTAAACCATGAAAAAATTCTATTTACTAGCAGTTACTTTGTTTGCTGCTTTTACAGTTCAGGCTCAGGACATAGTAAAATTTGCTCCGCTTGATGCAAGTCCGGTTGATATTTCGTATTTCCCAAACAAAGCGGTTAAATTCAAAAAAACAGATAATCCAAACCCAGTTATCAAAGTTCTTTACGCAAGACCTTCTGCAAAAGGAAGAACTATTTTTGGTGATGTGGTAAAGTTTGGTGAAGTTTGGAGAGTTGGAGCTAATGAAAACACAGAGATTAAATTCTACAAAGATGTAACAATCGGCGGTAAAAAAGTTTCTGCTGGATACTACAGTTTATTTGCTATTCCAGAAAAAGATAAATGGACTATTATTATCAATAAAGAATTGGATTTATGGGGCGGTTATGCTTACGATGAAAGTAAAGATGTTGTTAGAGTTTCAGTTCCTGTTAAACCAGTTTCTGATGTAATCGAAGCTTTGTCTATTGCTTTTACAACTCAAGGTAATGTTGCAAATCTTGTTATTGGTTGGGATAAAACAACTGTTGAATTGCCAATTACGGTTAAATAAGTTTTAATGAGATATGCCACGAAGGCACAAAGTCGCAAAGTTTTTTAAGCTTTGCGATTTTTTTTTTGCAAAGTAAACCCATTTTTGTCATTTCGACAAAGGAGACTCGAGCGATAGCGAACAGGCAAAGCAAATCTCCACGAGAAACTCTACAAAGATTGGCTTATTATTGCGGAGCTGCTTGCGAAGATTTCTCCTTCGTCGAAATGACAAGATTGTGTGATAATCAGTCGAAAAACTTTACTGTTCTTCTGCTTTGTAAGACTTTTTCATAACAAAAAAATCCTTTTAAGATCCTACTCTCAAAGGGACTATTATAAGTCTTTTTAGTTTTAAACCTTAACAGTTTCTATAATTTTATCCAATGTAATTGGTAAATCTCGCACGCGTTTTCCGGTTGCGTTAAAAACAGCATTTGCAATCGCAGGCGCCATTCCAACCAAAGCCGTTTCACCCAGACCTTTTGTTCCCATTGGGTTACTGATTGGATCTTTTTTATTAACGAAGAAAACTTCTTGTTTTTCTATATCGGCATTTACAGGAACATGATAATCTGCGAAATTATTATTAATTGGTCGCCCAAAACGATGATCGATTTCTAATGCTTCCATCAATCCCATTCCGATTCCTCCTACTGCTCCACCGAACATTTGTCCCGCAGAAGTTTTTTGGTTAATTACCGTTCCAATATCTGCACAGGAAACCACATGAGCCAATCGTATTTTACCCAAATTCGGATTCACTAATACTTTTACAAAATGAACCGAAAACGAGTAAATTGAATATTTTTTTGCTTCTTCTGCCGCTTTAGAAAGATTTTCTACTTCAAAATCTTCTAATTTGTTGCTACTTAAAAGTGCTGCTAATGTAACCGACTTTGATTTGTCTTTTTTAGAAGAAACTGCTCCATTTTCAAAAGTTAAATCAGTGAGAGCGATTCCTTTCAAAGCCGAATTTTTACTTCCCAATTCAATTATTTTATTTAATAATAAATTGCAAGCATCATGAACAGCAGAACCAACAGATGAAGTCGTTGCCGAACCACCTTGCGTTGGACCTTTTGGCAGTCCGCTTTTTCCCATTTCGATAATTACATTTTCTGATGGCAAACCTATTACTTCAGCTCCAATTGCCGTCATCATTGTTGCTGTACCAGGTCCCATATCGTTTACACTACATTGCAAAACTAAATCGCCATTGGCTAAGAATTTTGCTTTTACAGAAGTTGGGCTTCTGTAACAGCCAAAAGTTCCCGTTCCCATTCCGTAGCCCACAAGCCAATTTCCTTCTTTAACAGAACCTGGTTCATTTTTACGATTTTTCCAGCCAATACGTTCCATTCCCGCTTCGTAACATTCTAACAGATATTTACTGCTCCACGGTTTATTTTGCTCCTGATCTTTTTCGGCATAATTACGTTTTCTGAATTCAATTGGATCTAAGTTTAATTTATATGCCATTTCATCCATTGCACTTTCTAAGGCGAAAGAACCTGTTGCTTCACCTGGCCCACGCATCCAAATTGGCGTACAAGTGTCAAGAGGCACAATTCTATAACGAGTCGAAACGTTTGGACAATCATAAATAAATCTCGACATATTTACCGTTCCTTCCATGAAATCCTCATAACTCGAAGTCATCGCAACAGCTTCATGTGTCAATCCAGTCAATTTTCCATCTTTTGTTGCTCCAAGACCCATTTTCTGAATGGTGTAAGGTCTAAAACCAACATTGGTAAACATCTGTTCACGATGCAAAACTAATTTTACCGGGCGATTTAATTTTTTCGCACCAATTAAAGCTGCAATTTCATACGGCCAAGTGTGCAATCCCATTCCGAATGCACCGCCAAGATATTCAGCATGAACCTCAACATCTTCGACGGGCACTCCAAAAACTCCCGCTACACTTCTGCGCGTTCCCTCTACACCTTGACTTTTTGTATATAAAATTGGTTTGTTTCCGTCCCATTTGGCAATAATATTGGCCAATTCCATCGGGTTATGCACCTCGGTTGGAATTGTATATTCTGTTTCCAGAATAACCTCAGCATTTTTATAGCCATCATGTTCTCCGCGATGGTAATCATTTCCTTTATCGGTTTCGACTTTCTTTTCTTTTTCAGCTGCTTTTTTAAGCTCTGTCGAATGTTCTTCTTTAAAATAATCAGCTTTAATTAGACTCGCTGCATATCGCATACGTTCAAAAGTATCGGCAATTACCAAAGCAATAGGCTGATCGTAATACAAAACCGAATCATCTTTGAAAATCTGCAATGGCTGACCAAAATTATGCTTGTCCTTTGCTTTTTCATAGCCAGCAGGTTTATCTACATTCAAATGCGTAATTACTGCCAACACTCCCGGCGCCCATTCTGCTTTTTTTGTATCAATGGTTTTGATTCTCCCTTTTGCAATGGTACTTCCCACCAGGCAGGCATAAACTACACCAGATGTCTTATATTCAGCCGAATAAGTTGCAGAGCCCGTTACTTTAGCAAATCCGTCAACTCTATTAATATTACTTGTCTTACTCATAATTTAATTACTTTGATGCTGCTATTGCAAGTGCTTCTGCTACCGCATTCTCTCCAAGCGTTAGTTTAAAATTATTGTCGCCGTATCCTTTTGCCCCTTTCATAGACAAATGGCCAGCTTGTTTAAATATATCTTCAGAAACTGTTTTTCCTTTCAGGAATTTTTCTGTTTCAGTTAATCTCCACGGTTTATGTGCTACACCGCCCATAGCCAGCCTGACATCATTAATCGTATTATTTTTTATATCTAAAGCTACCGCAACAGAAACCAATGCAAAAGCATAACTAGTCCTGTCACGAACTTTTAAATAATGTACATTTTTAGTGAAATTATTATCTGGAATTTCAACAGCTATAATCAATTCTCTGCTGTCGAGCGTATTGTCTTTTTCAGGTGTGTTTCCGGGAATTCGATGAAAATCGGTGAAATCAATTTCTCGTTTTCCTTTTGGACCTTCTACCAAAACTTTCGCGTCAAGCGCAGCCAAAGCTACGCACATATCACTCGGGTGGACTGCAATACAGCTATCCGAAGTTCCAAAAACTGCTGCCATTCGGTTCGAACCGCCAATTGCGCCGCATCCGCTTTTTGGTGTTCTTTTATTGCATGGCATATCAGTATTGTAATAATACGAACAACGCGTTTTTTGAAGCATATTACCACCCACTGTTGCCATATGGCGAATTTGCTGAGAAGCTCCAGCTGCTAAAGCCAATGCCAACAAAGGATATTTTTCTTTTATAGAAGCGTCTTCGGCAACCTGACTGTTTTTTGCCAAAGCACCAATCGAAACCTTTCCTTTTAAGAACTCTATTTTCTTTAAATCTAATCCGTTAATGTCAACTAGTTTATCTGGAGCTACAATATTTTTCTTCATTAAATCGACAAGATTCGTTCCTCCTGCAATAAACATCGACGAATTATCTTTTGCTTTTCCTGTAACTGCCGATGAAGACGACAAAGCCTTTATTATCTGAAAATTTTTCATATCTCCTTTCCTCCTTCCTTCACTTCAGTTATAGCATCGACAATATTGTGATAAGCGCCACATCTGCAAATGTTCCCACTCATGTACTCTCTAATTTCTTCTCTGCTGTTGGCATGGCCTTCTTTTATACACGCAATTCCCGACATAATCTGACCGGGAGTACAATATCCACACTGAAAGCCATCATGTTTGATAAAAGCTTCCTGCATCGGATGTAGTTTTTTTCCTTTTGCAAGACCTTCGATTGTAGTTACTTGCGCGTTTTGCTGCATTGAAGCCAGAGAAAGACACGACAAAATTCGGGTTCCGTTTACATGAACTGTACACGCACCACATTGCCCGTGATCGCAGCCTTTTTTTGTCCCAGTGAGTTGCAATTGTTCACGAAGTAAATCTAATAAAGTTGTTCTTGGTTCGATATTGAGATTATGTTTTGTGCCATTTACTTCAATAGAAAGCGGTACAGTTTCTAGATATTCCGCTATTTTTTCATCCCATTTCTTTTCTGATGCCATTACCAATGAAGGAGGCGTCAGAGCAAGAGCGGTAAAAAGTCCTGATTTCTTTATAAAGTCACGGCGGGAATTAGCATCTTCCGACGTTACTTTATTCTGATTTGTTTTTTTAGAAGCCATTCAATCTATTTGTTAAATTAGCAAATTCGCTTTTGTCATTCTAACAAATTTAGCGATCTTATGTAAGAAAAAATTATAAAATTCAAACATTACTCTTATTTAGAATAATTACAATTTTGTCGTTTTTTAAACCGCAAAGGCGCTATGGTTTCGCAAAGTTCGCAAAGCTTTCTATTGTTTTTCTCTCAGATTTCGCAGATAGTGCAGATTTTAAATATGATAAAAAGATTTACGAAGATTTTTTATGATAGAAATAAATAAAAAATCTGTTTAAATCTGCAAAATCTGCGAGAGAAAAAAATTATGAGCATTAAAACTTTGGGAGCTTTACAGTTAATTTTCCATATAGATTAATTCTGAAATTGTATTTTTACTGAATCAAGCTCAAATTATGTCACAGCAAGAAATCATTTACCTGGATAATAATGCTACAACTCGTGTTGATGAACGCGTTTTGGATGCGATGCTTCCCTATTTTACGAATTATTATGCCAATTCAACCAGTACACATTTGGCTGGTTTAACAGTAAAAGAAGCTGTTGAAAATGCTGCTTGGCAAACTGCGGATTTAATTAATGCCAATGCCGATGAAATTATATTCACTTCTGGTGCTACAGAAAGCATCAATCTGGCCATAAAAGGACTCGCTGATCAAAACAAAAAACATATCATTACCATACAGACCGAACATAAAGCCGTTCTTGAAACTTGCCACTTTATGGAAAGCATTGGTTTTGAAGTTACTTATCTTCCAACCGCTGCTGATGGTCTTTTAGACATTCAACTTTTAGAAGAAATAATCACAGATAAAACACTGGTTTTCATTGGAATGTTTTCTAATAATGAAACTGGCGTCATACAAAACATTAGTGCGATTTCTAAAACACTGAAAGTCAAAAATGTACTTTTTATATGCGATGCTACTCAAGGGGTTGGAAAAATTCCGATTGATGTAAAAAAGCTTGAAATTGATTTTTTAGCCTTATCTGCTCATAAATTTTACGGCCCAAAGGGAGTTGGCGCTTTGTACATTTCGGCGAAAGCCAAAGTAAAATTATCTCCTCAGATTCTTGGAGGAGGACAACAGAGAAAATTAAGAAGCGGAACGTTAAATGTTCCCGGAATTATAGGTTTAGGAAAAGCATCGGAAATTGCTGTAAATGAATTAGAAAAAGATCAAAATAGAGTTTCTCTATTACGTGACAAACTTGAAAAAGGTTTGTTGCAGTTTGAAGGATCTTTTGTAAACGGAAATACAGAAAACCGAATTTATAATACTTCAAATATTTGTTTTCCTGGCGTAAATTCAGAACAGCTGATTTTGGCTTTGGGAAATATATCCGTCTCAAACGGCGCTTCTTGTTCGGCCGTGACTACTGAACCTTCTCATGTTCTAAAAGCCATGGGATTATCTGATGAAGACGCTTTGAGTTCGATTCGTTTTAGTTTGGGAAGATTTACTACAGAAGAAGAAATTGATATTGCTGTTGAGCGAGTTTTGAGTTTAGCTAAAGAGTTTGCCGCTAAGGCGCTGAGACACTAAGTTTTTTTGATCTGTTTTTAATCTCGTAAAGATTAATTATCACTTATCATACCTCATAATTTTGTCATTTCGACGAAGGAGAAATCTTCTTTGGTAATTCCGTACAGAATATTGCCAATCTTTATAGAGCTACTTGTAGAGATTTCTCCTTCGTCGAAATGACAAACTATACCTGAAAATCTTCGTAACTCTGTAACTTTGACCCTTTGCACCTAAAATCTAAGAAATCAACTTCTGATAATCTTCCTCCGTGTCAATATCAATATTTCCTTTTTCAAAAGGAACTGAAACTACATCATCAGCATATTTTTTAATGAGTTTTTTGGCTCCTTCCCTTCCTTTCAATTTTAGAAGTTCCTCAAAGTATTTTTGGTGAAATAAAGCTGGTGTTCCTAAAGTTTCCGCATAAGCTGATGCTGCAATTCCCTTTTCAGTTCTCTTAGATTGGTTGATTAAATTTTCGAAGACAGAACTTGTTACAAAAGGCTGGTCGCAGACTGATAGAATGCACTGTTCGCAATCGGGGTTTAAAAGCATTAATTCTGTAATTCCTTTGACAATTGAAGAAGACATTCCGCTCACCCATTCAGAATTGAATGAAAGTTTTATTTCAGGCAAATTAATCCCTTTTTCTATTACATCATGATTTGCACCTGTTACCACTATTAAAAAAGAATTTTGAATCTTTAAAGCTTCTGAAATCGTATTTTTGAGAAGAGTTGATTCTTTATGTTTTAATAACTGTTTGGGTCTGCCTAATCTAGACGAATTTCCAGCTGCAAGAATGATAATGCCAATTTTCTGATGATTTTTATTTTCCATAATGAATTTCATTATGAATTTTGCCCGATTTATATTTCAACGATGTTCCAGCACGTTCAGAGGCAACGGCTTTAATTTCAGAAACAATAGAAAGGGCGATTTCCTCTGAGGTTTCAGCTCCGATATCTAGACCAACAGGGCTATGAATTCGGCTTAACTGTTCTTGGCTTACTGTAATTCCTTCAATCAAAAGATCATCTAGCATTCGATTGAATTTTGATTTTGGACCTAAGATGCCAACATAATGATAATTGGTTTGCAATAATGATTTTAAAACCGTCAAATCGTATTTGTAATTGTGTGTCATTAAAAGAAAATAAGTCTGATCGTCGATAATAACTTGATCAAGAAAATGTTCGGGTTTTACAACCGAAATTTGGCTGGCTTCTGGAAAACGTTTTGAAGTGGCGTGTGTGGCGCGACCTTCTGCAATAGTAATTTTCCATCCCAAAACAGCAACCATTTTCACCAGTGGCTGAATATCATTTCCTGCACCAGCAATTATGAGTGAAATAGATGGTTTTACATATTCAATTAAGGCTTCGTTGTCGTTTTCTTCCTGAAGTTTTTTTACTACCGATGTTTTGCTTTCAAGCACTTCTTTTACATCAGAAATTAGGTTTAAATCATTGTTATAATTTATAAGCGGATTGTCTTTTCTAAAAAACAAAGTGGTTCCAGTTTGAAAAGCATTTCTTTTTAAAGAAAAAACGGTTACGATCACAGCTTCTTTCCTTTCTAATTCTAATTGTTTTAAAAGCTGAATCGGGTTGTTTCCAGCCTCTTCATTTATATATTCAAAAAGAATATGAACGATTCCGTTGCAACCAAGCTGTAAACCAACTTCGGCATCTTCTTCGTTACTCGTATTATAAGTTACAAGTTTATTTTGCTTTTGATTTATAGAGAGAAGCGCTTTTCGCAACGCATCTCCTTCCAAACATCCGCCACTTATTGCACCTGTAAGCTGACCATCTTCTGTTACAAGCATTCTAGCGCCTGGTTGTCTGTATGATGAGCCTTCAACTTTAACTACGGTCGCTAAAGCCGTTTTCTTTCCTTCAGATTTTGCTTGCGTGTAAGCTTTTAGAATTTCGCTGATTTCCTTCATAGTGAATCTTCATCAATAGAAATTAATATTGATGGTACTTTTTATCAGCTTAAAAATAAAAAAATATTACAAACTTAAGTACAATCGCAGTAGTTAAGTTTATAATATTTTCTGTAAAAAGCTTAATTTAAAAGGTTTTAAATTATTTTATTCATTTAATTCTAAAAAATAATCCAACTTAGATTTGATTACTTTTTTGTTTCTATCTAATAAATAAAGTTTTTCCGGATTTTTGCTGTAGTAACCATAATACGTTTGATCTTTTTCTGGTTTGTCCCAGTTTAGAATAAAAATCGTTCCATCAGGATCTTTTTCTAAACCTTTTTCTGTATTGATATTGCCTTTTTCTGTAAAGCTTTTTTCGGGCTGTTTTCCTTGATAGGTAGTGGATAATTGAAATTTATTAGCTACAACATCAATTTTTAAGATTGTTTTTATTCCCTCACAATCTGCACATGGCAATATTCCTTCATATACAGAAATGCTCTCAACAGTATCCTCTTTTTCATTATTGACAATAGTGTCTGTCAAAACAGTACTATTTTCATCTTTACTATTTTTAGAATTACAAGATGTTACAATAACAGCTGCAAACGCAAGTATAACTATTTTCTTCATATTTTTTTTCTTCAAATATAAAGATTATTCTTACGTGATATCAAATTTAACTATTAAAGTTTACAGCTAAATAATTCCCATGACCATCGCTGTTTGTATAGCCTCTGCAGTATTGGTAACTTTCAATTTTTCGATAATGTTTTGCCTGTGACGTCTTACCGTATAGACTGAAATGTGCATTTCCGCAGCAATTTGTTCACTTTTGTATCCTTTTGCAACATTGGCTAAAACTTCCACTTCTCTTTTAGAAAGAATGGCTTCTGCCTTATTTTTATATTTCTCAGACTCAATTATCTCACCTGTCTGAATATTAAAAATCTTTCCGTCGATTCCCTTTCTAGGCTGTAAATCGGTTGATGGAATATAAAGGCATAATGCAAGGGAAATACTGCCGTTGCTAAAAGTTTTGAGATAAATCGTTCGATGATTTATATAAGCACATTTTTCTACCGATTCTTTCATTCTTAAACGGCTAAACGTGCTGTAATTACAATATTCTTCTTTTGGTAGTCCTTTTAAAAACTGATAGAAATTAAGTTCTAAAACATGTCTTTCTATCAAATCTTCTGAATTGATTTTGGTAAAAATACATTCTTCAAAAGCAGAGTCAATTACAGCTTTTTCATTTGGCAGTCCAAAAACAGAACCGAAACTCCCAGCGTAGATATAACTTCTATCGGATTGATAATCGGATAATACGGCTACACATTGTTCAATTTTGACATAATTGCTAACGAACTGTTTGTACATTTCAATATCATTAGATTCTCCAATTTCAAATTTTTGTTCTAAAAATGTGGTCATTAATTGGTTTTCGATAGAAGAAGTCTGTGGCATTTAGAAGTGTAATTGGTTAATTTTACGTATTGCCTCTTTTGTAAAGCAATTCTATTTTTGGAGCATTAAAAATATCACTTTCTATCCCAAAAAAATAATCTATGAAAACATTTTTTCCTAACATCCTTATTATTCTTAGTCTTTCTATTTTATTCAGCTGCAATAATAAAAACGAATCTGCAAAAGCCACATTGAAAGAGGAAACAAAAACAGATTCTGCATTTGTAAATGGTTCGCCTTGCGATATTAAACTGTCTTCTATACATTTTACAAAAGCGGTTAACGGTGCCGACTCGCTAATAAAATTAGAAACAAATGAAAAAATCATTTTTAAAGCTGGCGAAAAATCAGATTACTTTTCTGATCCAAACGAAAAATTGTCCAATACAAGCGCCCCAATGCTTTTGTCTAAAGTAGACAACACAAAACCTTTTACGCTTACCGCGAAAGTTACGCCTGAGTTTACAGAAAAAGGATTATATAATGCTGGTGTTCTATATCTTTATGTTAACGATAGTTTTTATCAGAAATTTTGTTTTGAGCAGGATGAAAGAGGCAATCACAGAGTTGTAACTGTTCGTACCATGGGAACTTCTGACGATAATAATCATGATGTGGTGAAAGTACCTTCTGTTTACATGAAAATCAGTTCTGATACTAAAACGGTTGCAAGTTATTATTCAGTAGATAAAAAAAATTGGCAGATGGTTCGTTTGTACAAAAACAATTATCCAAAAGAAATTTGGGTGGGAATTAGCACACAATGTCCTGTAGATAAAGGAACGAAAAGTATTTTTGAAGAAATCAATCTAGAAGAAAAAAGTGTTTCTAATTTTCGTTTAGGCATATAATCCTAGTTTAATTTTTTTATCAATAAGATAATCATTTTTTTAAACAGGTGTATGATTTGTATTACTAAGTTTTGTATTTTTATAAATAGCAAAATTTATTATTACCTAACTTTAAAAATAAACTACATGGGAAAATTTGTAATCACTACTAGAGCCAATGGGGAATTCCAGTTCAATTTAAAAGCTGGTAATGGCCAGACTATTCTAACAAGTGAAGGATACACAACAAAAGCAGCTTGCAATAATGGAATTGAGTCTGTTAAAAAAAATGCGGCAGACGATGATCGTTATGATAGATTAGAATCTAAAAGCGGAAAGCCATATTTTAATTTAAAAGCTGGAAATGGCCAAATCATTGGCTCAAGCGAAATGTACGAAAGTGTATCTGCTAGAGAAAACGGAATTGAATCGGTAAAGAAAAATGCTCCTGACGCTACTATAGACGATCAAACGGCTTAATACCTATTTATATTATAAAAACAAAAAGCTGTTTCTATTTATTCAGAAACAGCTTTTTTATTGAAAATTAAATCCTGAAATTACTTCTTCAAAGCATCAATTCCACCATGAGTTGGAACAACTTGTTTAATAGTTCCATCTGCATTAAACTCTAATTTATCAATGCAGACTTCACGATGAAAACCTCCTGCATCTCCCATTTTTATTCCTGTTGGATAGGAGAATCTGTGATATGTAATGTACCATTCGTCTTTGTTCGGAATTTGTAAAACAGAATTGTGTCCCGTTGCATAAATTCCTTCTTCTGGCTTTCCTTGAATTACGATATTATCTTTTGGAATTTCAAGCGGTCCTGTTGGCGAATCCGATATTCCGTATCTCACTTTGTAATTTGGACTTCTGGTGTCGTCTTCGCTCCAAAAGAAATAATATTTACCATTTCTGTAGATTACGTAGGTTCCTTCACGGAAAGTGTCATCAACTGCAATTACTTTTGTTGTTCCTTGCTTTATTGAAACCATATCTGGATTTAGCTCTGCAACGCCCATGTACATATTACCCCAATATAAATAGCTCTTTCCTGTTTTTGGATCTGTAAAAACATCTGGGTCAATTTCCTGACCGTCTTTTATTCCTTCTGGTCTTGTAGCTACAATTGCTTTTCCGCTGTCTTTAAAAGGCCCTGTAGGATTATCAGAAACTGCAACTCCAATTTTTTGTGCCGCCGTAAAATAGTAAAAATACTTATATTTCCCTTTTATCTTTTTTTCTACTATACATGGCGCCCAAGCATTTCTGTTTGCCCAAGCCACGTCTTTTTTAAGATCAATGATAACTCCTTCGTCTTTCCAATCTACTAAATTATCTGACGAAAAAGTCTTGAAATAATATCCTGACCAGCCATCGAATCCGTCGCTTGTTGGATAGATGTAATACTTTTTTGTTTTATTTGAATATAAAATTTCTGGATCGGCATAATAACCTTCCAAAACTGGATTATGATTTACTTTTGGAAGTTTTGCTGGCATTCCCCATTTGTCTGTAATTCGCTTTAATTCAGAACGGGTTATTGGAAGAATCGTTCCATGACGCGGATTAAAGTCCATTGAAATGTCATTGTCAATTACGCTGAAATTTTCTAAATCTTTCGTTTTTGTAAATTGATATCTTCCTTTAGTGTAAACGTCGTACATCAAAATATACTCGTCTGAATTGTTTAATTTGAAAACACTAGAACCTTCTACTCCATCTTTTGTCTGCTGCAGATAGTTATCATTTTCAATCCAATTTCCTGAAGTCAAATCTTTTGTAACTGCCACTTTGATTCCAGGTGTATTGGTTTCTGTTTTGTAAAAAAGATGATATTCTCCATCTTTTTCAATTATGTCCCCGTCAATACAAGCATTTCCTGACTTTGGAACGAATAACAGTTTAGGAGCGCTTTCTAAAGCCGTGAAATCCTTATTCGCGTAAGCGTAATAAATTTTATCCGGTCCTCCTGCATGCTGCATACTAAAGTAAATCATGTATTTACCCGCTTTTGTATCATAAATAGTTTGTGGCGCCCAAACACGTTTTAGATTTTCGTTTCCTGGAAATGTATTTTGGATATTTACAATATTGCTTTTCCAGTTTACTAAATCGGTACTTTTTAATAAAACCATTGCACGATTGCTGTCCCAGCCTTTTGAAGAAGTCATATCGGTCAAAACCATATAAAATGTCTTGCCATCTGCGCCACGCAATATATGCGGATCACGAACTCCTCCTGTTGAACTGATGGTTTTACTGTCTAAAACAGGCCTGTTGTTATTGAGCGCATAATAATTATAGCCGTCTGTGCTTATGGCGTAATTGACCGCTTCTTCTTCTACTTTATTTCCAATAAAATAAACAAATAAATAAGCTGTCAGATCTTTATCTGCAATTACGGGCGGAATTCCTTTTGCTGTATTTTGGGCTTGTAAGGGATCAAAAAGGCTTAATAATGATATAAGGCAAAAAAATATTCTCTTCATTTATTTTTTACTTTTTAATTGATATAACACTGAAGCGTGAGATCTTAAATCGGCTCCAATTTCTTTCGAATTTAATTTAGATTTTTCTCCTGTCCACATATTTAAAACTTCCGCAGTACCTGAAATTCCAAGATCTGAAAGATTTACGGACACTTTCTGCGAATCTTTATCCGAAATATTGAATAGAGCTAAATAAACACTCCCATCTTTTGCATTTTTTGAAGTGACTGCAATCTTTCCGTCTTTTTGGAAAAGCTGTTTTACTTCAGTACTTTCATTATGCATTTTTACTACTTCTTTATTCGTTAATAACGATAAGGTAAAAGCATCATTGCTTGGTAAATCGCCGCCAAAAAACAATGGTGATTTGAAGATATTGAAAAATGTAATTAAAGTATATTGTTCGTCTTTTGTTAAACGAGTCATTCTGTCGTTGCCACGTTCTCCTCTAATCGAAATACGTCCTAACGGAATCATATCGCAATCTGGCCATGTTCCCGGTGCGATGTACGGATACCATTTTTGAGCAACATCCATTAAATGTGTGATGTGCGGCCAAGTATCCCAAACATCATCTACCATACGCCACATATTGGCATGTGCAGATACGTGTGGCGCTGCTGAAATTGGTGTTTCTCCTGGAGATGTGCTTAAAACAATTTTACGCCCACATTTATCAATGGCGTTTCTAATTAAATTAATTTCTCCTTCGTGATACGGTCTTGATAAATCATCAATCTTAATAAAATCTACTCCCCATTGTGCGTACAATTCGAAAATAGAATTGTAGTATTCCTGTGCTCCTGGTTTATCCGCTACAACTGTATAGTTATCTTTCAGCCATTCGCATTGCAATGCTGTTGAATAAATCTGATCTGCTGTAATTCCGTTTGCACCTTTAATTGGCATTTTTTCTTCAACCGCTTTTTTCGGAATACCGCGCATAATATGAATTCCAAATTTCAGTCCTTTTTTATGAATGTAATCGGCTAGTGGTTTAAAACCTTGTCCATCTTTTGCTGAAGGAAATCGATTTACTGCCGGAAGATATCTCCCGTATTGATCGATAACATAACGTGGATCTGTTTGATTGTAACCGCCTGCTTTGTCATTTTCGACAAACCATCGGATATCCACTACGACATATTCCCAGCCAAATTTCTTCAGCTCTTTTGCCATATAATCGGCATTGGCTTTTACTTCATGTTCTTCAACAGTCGGGCCGTAACAATCCCAGCTGTTCCATCCCATTGGCGGAGTCTGAGCCCATTGTTTAAATTCTTCTTTTTGAAATGTGTTTTGAGCGTTAGTTGTAGCTGATAGAAAAAATGTTCCTATAGCGATTGTAAGTAAGTTTGTAATTTTCATCTATGTTTTTATGTGTGGTTTTTACACTTTAAATATAATGAAATTTTATTGTTGCAGACAAAAATTAGCCCTGACAGGTTTTAAAAACCTGCCAGGTCATTTCTTGCTTTGTTATTTCACATTTACAGTAACTTCAACAGGTTTTAGCCACTGGCTTGTAAATTTTACTTTTATTGGCGCTGTCGAATCTCCATTTGCCTGAATATACGCTGCAATATGTCCGTGGAATACTCGCTGAATATTATCTGTATAATCTGTCATATCGCTGTTATTTCCAGCTTCCAATCCTAATAATTTTCCGGGGCCGCTAATCGTACAAGTTACTTCATTATCTGAAAGCATTACCGGAAGTCCGTTTTGATCTTTAACCTGAACCATGATTTTAGCAACGCCTTTGTCTTTGCTTATCGTAATGTTTTTCTCTGCAATCGTTAATTCAACTGGCTGTTGTGTTGAAGCAATTGCAAAACGGCTCACCTCTTTATCACTTTTATCTAAACCAACTGCTTCTAATTTTCCTGAAGCAAACGGAATATCCCAGTAAATAATTCCCGTTTTTTCGTCATATAATTTAGTTTCTCCAACCACTTTTCCGTTCAATTCCAAACGCGCTTTTGCTGCATTGGTATAACAAACCACTCTGATTTTCTGCCCCGCTTCATAATTCCAAATAGCCCACGCATCTTTAGAAATATCTTTTTCATCTGCTAAAGGATATGTTCCTAAATAAGCCATTGGTTTATCTGACCATAATGACTGGCGGAAATATCCTCTTGGTTTAATAACTCCCGCAAAATCGACTAAACCTGAGTAAAATCCTCTTGAAGGCCATCTTCCTGATTCTCCTAAATAATCGATACCAGTCCAAAGAAATTGCCCAAAAATATGTTTGTTGTTTTTTACTGCGAGCCAAGGTTCCATATCATGAACATTTTCACTTCCGTAAATAACCCTTTTTGGATATTTAGCATGATCTGTCTGGTATTTGCTTTCTGTATAATTGTATCCTGTAATATCTAACGCACCTGGATATTCTGTTTCATTAGACATTGCGACTCCTGCTAAGCCTGCCGTTGTCGGACGTGATTTATCGTATTTTTTAACTGCTGCCACCAAACGTTTTGCTATAGCTCCAAGACGCATGGCATCTGGCGCATCTGGTTTATAGCCTCCATAAGCTGCTTGTCCGAAACCATCTTTTCCTTTATCTAAGACCGGATGCGAATATGGATCGTTTGGATAATCTACTTCGTTGCCAATGCTCCATGCAAATACGGAAAGATGATTCCTGTCACGACGCACAAAATCTTCTAAATCTTTTTCTGCCCAATCAGCAAAAATATCAAACGAACCTTCAAATCCAGGTGTTCCATAATTCCAGCCTTCTAGCCATTTACGCTTTGGGAATTCCCATTCGTCATAAGCTTCGTTTAAAACTAACAATCCTAATTCGTCGCAAAGCTCATAAAAATCTGGTGCTTGCGGATTATGACTTGTTCTGATGGCATTTACACCAATTTCCTTCAAGGTTTGTAATCTTGTTTTCCAAACTTCTCTCGGAACTGCTGATCCCAAAACTCCTGCATCATGATGTAAACAAACCCCTTTCACTTTCATCCATTTTCCGTTAAGAGCAAAACCATTGTTGGGATCGAATGTAAAGTTTCTAAAACCTGTTTGTGTTACCGTTTTATCGATTTCTTTCCCGTCCTGTAAAACAGTAGTTTTCAATTCGTATAAATTTGGATTGTCTAAATCCCATAACTGTGGATTCTTAACATTGATTTTAGTCGAAATTTTTCCGTTTTGATTCCCCGCAACTTCAACTTTAGAAGTTGTTTTTCCAACTGATTTTCCATCTTTTGAAAACAATTCATTTACAACAGTCAATGTAGATTTAGAAGCAGAACCATTTTCTACATCAACCTCAACGTTCAATGTTCCAGCACCTTTTTTCACTTCTGGATAAGCATAAACGCCCCATTGTGCAATATGAATCGGATTAGCATAAACTACCCATACATTTCTGTAAATTCCTGAACCTGTGTACCATCTCGAATCGGCACTTTGGCTGTGGTCAACACGAACTGAAATCGTATTTTCTCCTCCAAATTTTACAAAAGGAGTGGCATCATATGCAAAAGAAATATAACCGTTTGGACGTTTTCCTAATGATTTTCCGTTGATGAACACTTCACTTCTGTTGTAAACGCCTTCAAAATACAAATACACTTTTTCACCTGATTTGCTCTGCGGAATATTGATTGATTTTCTGTACCAAGCAATGCCGCCCGGCAGATACCCTTGACAGCTTGCCAGCGTTGGACTCAACTGTCCTTTTACGCTCCAGTCGTGCGGTACATTTACGTTCTGCCATTTAGTATCATCAAAAGCAGCATTTTTTGCATCGGAAACATCCTGAAGATTGAATTTCCAATTGTCATTAATTTTTTTTGAATCTCCAAACGAAATCTGGCTACTCGCAGACAGACAAGAAAAGAGTAAAACAGGAAGTAAAATTTTCTTAGTTAACATGTTTTTAGTTATTTTTTGTTTCGGGTTTCAGATTTCAAGTTAGGTTTGAACGTGAAACCTGAAACTTGAAACCTTTTTTTAATATTGTAATTCCCCAACGAACGTCACTACTGACCTTGCTGGAATTTCTAAATTTCCATTTTTTTGGACTTCAGCTCTTTTTAAATTTGATGCATCAGAAGTTACATAAGGTGTGAACTCATTGTTTTTTAAAGTTCCTTTTGATAAATCGAATTTGTATTTCTGAGCTTCTTTGCCACAGTTTACAGCAACAACAATCAGTTTTTTGTTTAGAATGTCTTTGTATGCAGTAAGCATTACATCATTTGCTGCATCTAATTCTTTTTGGTTTGGAACATCAACTCGCTGCATTCCTGGACGTACAAAAAGCGAATAATTTCCTAAAGCCCAAAGCAATTTGGAATCGTGAAATTCTCCATCATTCCTCACATAATCTGGTGTTGTGCTTCCATTGCTTTTTCCGTCATCCAGATAAATTAAGCCGTCTTTGTAATCTACTCTTGTAATAGAAGTCCACCATTGCCACGAAGCGGCATTTGCCACCGCAATATCGTTATGGATTAATCTCGCTACGAATAAAGCAGTCTGCATTCCTAAATCTCTACCGCCGCCAGAACCTCCCGGGATTTCAGCCTCTCCAGGGTTTTCTAAAATACAGTATTCCGACTGCCAGTACTTTAATCCCGGTTTTTGCTTAACTTCTGCGGCAATCAATTTTCGGCTTAAAACTTGTCTTTCAATTGGCCAAGTAGTAAAATAACTGTGTCCGAGAATTACATTTTTTACATTCGAAAATTTTGTCACATTGGTTTTTGTTTTTCCAAAGAAAAAATCGATCTGATTGTCTCGATTTTCGGCATTTACATTTTCATATAAATAATCGATTTGCGCGGCTTCTGCAATCACAATTTCAGTGCTCATTTTTTTTGCTTTCAGTTTCTCTGAAAGTGATTTGGTTAAATCATATATTTCCTGATTGGTCGCTGGTGTTCCCTCTTGACTGTTGGTATCCCCATTTTTTGGCATCCATTCCCATTGCGGTTCATTTATGGGACTGACATAATCGAATTTGATTCCTTCTTTTTTCTCCAATCCTTGAATACTTTGAACTAAGAAATCGGCAAATTTTGGAATTGCACCATCTTTTAGATTCAGTTTATTCTTTTGAGAAGCAAAAGACAATCCGTTGTTCGTCATATGCACTGGCGGACTATTGGTAAAAATCAGGAATTTTTCTACTCCGCGTTTTTTGGCTGCCTGCAAAAACCATCTTTGCCCTTCTTGTTTTGAGAAATCGTAAGTTCCATCAGCATTTAGGAAACATTCACTTCTTCTCCACTCGTCCGAAACTTTACTGTTTTCTCCTTGCTCTGCACTTCCAGCGCCTAGATTAAATCTCCAAATCGAAAGTCCAATTCCTTTTGGATTTCCCTGCGCATCGATTTCTTTGCTAAACAATAAATCTGCAATGGCATTTTTTTTCTGTTTTGGCCAGTTTTTACCCACAAACTGTGTTCTCCAAGCATCAGAACCTCCAAAACCGTCCATGGTTTGTACTACATTATCTGTGCTTATGGTAACGGTTCGCTGTGCAAAAGACAGCGAACTAATTACCAATAAAAGCAAGAGATATACTTTTCTCATTTATTTTTTGTTTTTATTATCCTCAATTTTGTCATTTAGACGAAGGAAAAATTTCTGTAATACAAGTCTCCAATCTTTGTGGAGCTACTTGTGAAAATCCCTTCTTCGTCGGGATGACAAGATTATGTGAAACCTTAGTTTCTTAGCAACTCAGAATCTTAGAATCTTATTTGTAAGTTCCTACATAAGTTACAACCGACCTAGCAGGAATTTCTAAACTCGCTGCATCAACCGCAGTTCCTTTTTTCAAACTCATTGTTTCCGAAGTTGTATAAGGAGTCAATTTATTATCTGTAACTGTTCCTCCTGAAAGCTTTAGATTATATTTTTTAACTGATTTGCTCATGTTAACAGCAACGATTACCAATTTTTTGTTTGTAGCATCTTTATAAGCCGTAACCATAATATCATTCAAAGCAGTTGAATTGTCAACACTAGGAATTTGAACTCTTACCATTCCTGGTTTAACGAAGAACGAAAAGTTTCCTAAAGCCCAAAGTGTTTTAGAATCTCTGATGTATCCGTCATTTTTACAATAATCTGCATTTCCTGCTCCGTTGCTTGCGCCATCATCTACGTGAATTAAACCATCTTTGTAATCCCCGCGACTTATTGCGGTCCACCACTGCCAAGACGTAACGCCTCCAATAGCAATATCTGCGCTGATGATGCGTGCCGTCCAAAGTGCTAATGACATTCCTAAATCTCTACCTGCTCCCGCTCCGCCCGGAAGTTCAGCAGTTCCTGGGCTTTCTAATACACAATATTCGGATGACCAAAGACTAACTCCACCAACCGATTGAATTCTTGATGCTGCATCTTGTCTTGACGAAATCAATGTGCTCAATGGCCATGCTTGCCAGTAACTGTGTCCAGAAATCGTTTTTTTAACATTGCTTAAGCCTGTGATTTTTTTACTAGAGTTCGCAGCAAAAAAATAATCAATCTGATTGGATCTGCTTTCTTTTCCTGAAACAGTTTTATATAGAGATTCATAAGATCCGGCTTCTCCAACTACAATTTTTGCATCTAAGCCTTTTGATTGCAATTTTGGCGAAAGGATATTTACAAAACTATAAATATTAGCATTGGTCGCTGGAGAGCCTTCTTGTCCAGAACCGTCCCACTCATATTGCGGTTCGTTAAACGGACTCACATAATCGATAGTCAAACCATGTTCTGTTTTTAGCTTATCTAAAGATGTTGTCCAGAAATCGGCCAAATCTGGCATTTTACCTTCTTTTAAGTTGTAAAATTCTTTGATTGTCGCATGAGCTTTTCCGTTTTGAGTTAAATAAACTGGAGCACTGTTAGCAAAAGCCAAAAGTTTATCTACACCACGTTCTTTTGCCGCTTTCATAAACCAAACCTGACCTGCTTGTTTTGACATGTTGTACGAAACTCCATCCGCAGTAAAACATTCTGTTCTTCTCCATTCATCTGTAATATCACTCGCTTCGCCTTGTTCGGCACTTCCTGTTCCGAGATTAAAACGCCACAATGACAATCCAATTCCTTTTGGATTTCCGTCAGCATCTACACTTTGGCTAAATAATAAATCGGCTATTTTATTTTTCTTATCCGTAGGCCAATTTTTCCCTATAAAATTACATTGCCAGGCATCCGAAGCTCCAAAACTTTCCATGGTTTGAAGATTCATGTCTAAACTCACATTCAATTCCGCCACAGCATTTTCTGAGCCTGAATTTTCAGATTTTTCAGAGTCACAACTTACAAAAAGAGAACTTGCGAAAAGTAAGCCTGCACACAGCAGACTCACTTTATTTTGATTATTAAACTTCATGTTAGTATCCAGGATTTTGTTTAATGACATTGCCGCTCAGGTCGATTTCTAATTGCGGAATTGGCCACAATAAGTGTTTAGAAGGATCAAAATTGATTCCTTTGTCTTGCGGTTCTCTCAAGTTAGTTGTTTCATAAGGATCTGTTGAACTTAAATTGTATTTCACAAAAGTTCCGTTTGGTCCCATTAAAGATTCTATAACTGGTCTTCCTGTTGTTGGGTCCTTTTCGCGACGGATATCAAATAAACGCAATCCCTCAAAAGCCAATTCTAAACGGCGTTCTTTATAGATTTGTCTCAATAAAGTTGGACCAGAAATTCCTGTTTTTGGATCCAATTTCACACGTGCTCTAATGATATTGATATCTGCTAAAGCATCTCCGCCTAAATGGTAATTCGCTTCTGCTCTTGTCAAATACATCTCTGCCAGGCGAATCAATGGAATGTTTAATGGCAAGTGGCCGTCTTTTTTATCTAAAGAACGACGAGTTGCTATCGGAATATAATATTTACGGCAAATACGTCCTGATTTATTATCATTTAAGCTAAACTTATGTGTTGGGTTTAAAACTTCATCTCCATAAGCAGCTTCTCCCCATTTTGTAATAGTACTTCTGCGACGAATCACATCATTTTCAGAAAGATAAGCATTTTCTAAGTCACTTGTTGGCATACACCATCCCCATCCGTCTAAAACATCAGCAGCATCATTGCTTGGGAAATTCTTCTTGTCTTCTCCTCTTGCTCCAGATAAAGTAGGCAAAGCCGCTCCTAAATCTCTATTTTGAACAGAAGATGACTGCGCTTCTAAAATAGATTCTACTCCGTTATGATTGTTTACATTCCAAATATTTAAAAAATCTGCTTCTAACTGGAAAGGCCCTTCTGTAATAACTTTGTTCGAATAAGTTTTTGCTTCGGCCCATTTTTCTTGAAATAAAGAAACACGTGCCAATAAAGCATAAGCCGCCCATTTGTTTATTCTGCCGTCTCTGTTTACAGGAGCACTTTCTAATTTAGCTGCCGCATCTTTAAGATCGGTTTCAATTTGTGCATATACTTCTGCCGCAGAACTTCTCTGCAAAGTTAAATCTCCTGTTCCTAAAGATTTTGTATACAAAGGAACTCCTCCGAAAAGATTTACCAATTCGTAGTAGCAATAAGCGCGCACAAATAAAGATTCTCCCATATACTGGTTTTTCTGAGCTTCTGTAATTGGTGATTGAGCCATTCTTTCTAAACCAATGTTTGCAGATTGAATGGTATAATAATGAGCTGTATAAATACTATTCATATCTCCCATGTTATCAGGAGTGATAAGATATTGCGAGCATGGTCTATGAGCTCCACTATCTTGTCCTGTATTTCCCATCCAAGCGTCATCGGTAGACATTTCGTTGGTTACTCTTGGCGCTGTTAATGTCCACCAGTCTTTGGCCAGCAGTAATCGCTGTGTTAATTCATTGGCATAATTTTCGCACTCTTGCGCGGTTTGAAAATAATTTTCTAAAGTCTGCGTTCCTCTTTGTTCTTTTTCAATAAAATCGCTACAAGAAACTGCTAATAGAGAAAAAGTTATTATTGATACTATTATTTTTTTCATGATCGTTTTGATTAAAATGCAACATTAAGTCCCATCAAGATTGTTGGCTGTACCGGATAATTCCATCCTCCAAAACCTGATCCTTTTACTCTGTCTTGTTTATCAGGATCACCTCCTGCTACTTCAGGATCAACTCCCGTGTACTTTGTCCATGTCCATAAATTTTGTCCTGACAATGATACTCTCAATTTATCCAGTCCAAATTTGTTATAGAAAGAGTATCCCACCTGCAAGTTTTTCATGCGGACAAAAGAACCATCTTCAACATAAAGAGAAGAGAATTTAGTAAAGTTTTCATTGTTATCATCTTTAGACAAACGAGGAATATAATTGGAAGTTCCTTCACCATGCCAAGCCATTTGTTCTAATCCGCTAACTTTATTTGTTAAACTTGCTCCGTTATATAAATCTGAAATATTGGTGTTTACAATATCGTTTCCAATACTCGAGTAAAAATTAGCTACCAAATCAAATCCTTTGTAAGCAAAATTTAAATTCAATCCAATGTTGTAATCTGCCCAAGGAGAACCAATTTTGGTCCTGTCTTTGTCATCTAATTTTCCGTCGCCGTTAATATCTTTAAAACGAACATCTCCCACTTGTGCATACGGCTGTAATTTCGTTCCGTGCTCATCTGTATGTGAGTTTAATTCCGTTTGGTTTTGGAACAATCCATCAGCTACATATCCGTAAAAATAGCCTGGCTCATCTCCTTTTACCGTCAAAGTTCTATTGCTTGAACCGTAAAGTCTTTCACCGTCAGCAGAAAGCGACAACATGTCTACATTTACCGTAGTAAAAGTTACATCTACACCATACGAGAAATCACCTTTTTTATCTTTATAAGAAAGTAACAAATCTATACCGCTTGATTGCATTGATCCAATGTTTGTCCACATTGTAGAATATCCTGGGAACCCGCTATAAGTTGGAAACTGTTTTAAGAATAACATATCATGTGTCTGTTTTTTGTAGTATTCCAATGAACCAGTAACCTTATTTTTCCAAAATCCGAAATCAAGACCAAAGCTCATATCTTCTACCGTTTCCCATTTAATGTCTTTATTTGCCATTGAAGAAGGATAAGAAGTATCTACTACGTTACCGCCAATTACATAATATCCTTGTCCGATGTTTGATTGATAAACTGCATCTGGCAAACCTTGGTTCCCCACTTTACCCCATCCTGCTCTTAATCTTAAATCGCTAACAACATCTTTGGCAGATTCCATAAAGCCTTCGTTTAAAATTCTCCAAGAAACTGATGCCGAAGGGAAATTTGCCCATTTGTTATTGGTCATGAATTTTGAAGAACCATCACGTCTGAATGTTCCTGTAAAATAGTATTTACCGTCGTAGTTATAAGAAAATCGAGAAATATAAGACATTAATGAACTAGACCAGCTGTTTCCTTTACTGTCTTTATTTTTAGTAGCAGCATTTAACTCTCTCATAGAATCTGAGTTATTTGGCACACCTTCTCCATAACCCCAAAGATTATTTCCGTTGTATTCTTCCATCGTGTTACCAATCATCAAAGAAGCATTGTGTTTCTCTGCAAATGTTTTAGAATACGTAATGGTATTTTGCCAAGTCCAATCTACATTTGTCGTATTCCACTTTTCAACACTATTGATTTCGGCTTTTTCATGCGCTGCGTCAATTACAAAATCAGGACTGAATTTATTTCTTACTTCGTCTCCAACTTCAACGGACGCTTGTGTGCGGAATACTAAACCTTTGATAGGTTCGTATTGTAAATATCCGTTTGTATTTAAGTTGTATTTGTTTGTATAATCATCATAACGTTTTACAGCTGCAACTGGATTCCAAACATAAGATGGAGATCTTGCATAAATGCTGTATTCATTTTCTGTTCCGCTTAATTGATCTGCTGGTTTGTAAATTGGCGTAATTGGATCTATTTTATCAAAGTCCGCCCAGTTTCCAGGTGCTCCCCAAGTTTCATAACGAGGGTTTAAGGTGATTCCTGCTGAAAATTTATCAGAGAATTTAAAATCATTTGAAATTCTCATCGTTACTCTTTCCCAACCGCCTATTCCATACATAGAATCAGAATCATAATAATTTAAACTGATGGCATACGTATGCTTATCAGAACCGCCTGATATACCTAAAGAAGCATTTGTAACTGGTGTTCCTGTTCTAATTCCTGCCTTCCACCAATCTGTCGTTTTTCCTCTGTATTGAGATGGATTTGGCAAATAGTCTGAATAGCCAGAATTATTATAAGCTTTATTCATAATTGTTGCATAACCCTCGGCATCAGCCATATTATAAGGATTATTCATAATTTGCATACCAGAACTTAAATCAAAATTGAATCTCGTTTTTCCAACTTTTCCTTTTTTCGTGGTAATTAAAATAACTCCATTCGATGCACGAGAACCATAAATTGCACTTGCAGAAGCATCTTTAAGAACCTCCATAGATTCAATTTCATTCGTACTTAAGAAATTGATGCTTGTCCCCATCGGAATTCCGTCTACCACATACAATGGATCTGTATTTAAGTTTAAAGTCGAAATACCGCGAATTAAAACCCTTGGCTGCGCGCCTGGACCTCCTTGTCCTGTAACCTGCACTCCAGAAACTTTTCCTTGAAGTGATTCTGCTACGTTACCAACTGTCATAGTTTGCAATTCTTTTCCTTTTACAGAAGAAATCGAACTCGTAACATCGCTCTTTTTTACGGCCGCATAACCTACTACCACTATCTCATCTAGCGCTTGACTTGATTCCTGCATTACTACACTAATCTCTGTTTTATCTCCAACTGATACAAGCTGGGAAGTAAAACCTACAAATGAAAATTCGATTTGTGCATTTTTGTTTGGAACACTTATCGCATAATTTCCATCAAAATCGGTCGCTGCCGATGTTGAAGTTCCTTTCACTATTACATTTACTCCTGGAATCGGCACATTGGCTTTATCCTTAACAGTACCTTTTATTTTTATTTGTCCAAAAGATACAGCAGTACACAAAAGGGCAATAAAAAATCCTATATATTTAAATTTCATATTAAGCTGTTTTATTTGTTAATGTTACAACTAAGGTTATAACCAACTATTTTTTTGTTATAAATACTCTTTCCAGTTCGGTATCTAAAACTACTTTGTAAACACCCGGAGCTGCTGGATATTTGGCATTGCCATTTTCTCCCGGAGACATCGTTGCAATTCCATTTTTAATTAATCTCCAAGAAGGATCCCACCATTGGCCTGTGAAAGTTGCTTCTATAGTTCCCGTTAAAGTGTATTCACCCACTAATTGATAAGGATTGCTAGGATTATTAGCTAAGTGTAATCCTTTTTGCACCCAAGCATCCCAAGTATCCCAAGTTGCGCCTTGAATACCGCCACCACAAACACTTACAAACGGTTTTCTTAATGCAGCATCATCATGCCATAAACCATTTGCAATATCTGCCCAAACTTTACTCGTTGGAGTATATTTTTCTGCAGTATATTTTAAAGTATTTGGATTTACTTTTATTTTATAATATCCTTTTGTTGGCAAAATAATTGGCGTTGAAGCAACATCATCTACTAATTCTCCAGAAGCATTTAAACCAAAGCAATGAGGGGCAAAATCAGATTCCTGACCTAAGAAATATACTTCTTTGTTGTCTTTATCGGCGTAATACTTGAATTCGAAATCCTGTCCGCTTTTTTCATGGAAATACATCGGAACACCAACTGCATCTGTAGTAAGATTAGTCCCTTTTGGCTGATCGCATAAATAGATCGCTGGATATTCATTGGTAGCCACGATATTTACGTTTAATGCTCCTGAATTTGGAATCGCAAATTTATCTTTAGCTGTAATTGTTAAAACATAATTGGCAGCCGTTACTGGCAATTTGTACGTTTTATTGAATGTATATGACTGTGGAGATCCTGACAACTGAATCATTTCATCGATTCCTAAAGCTTCGCATTTTACTTGCACATAATCGATTCCTGAATCATCGTTTACCACAAAATTTACTGGCATTTCATTGCTTGTAGACAATAAAATAACTGCTCCTTCTTTTGGTGTAATCATTGTTATGCTAGGAGCCGCAAACTCACCATCTAAACGCAGATTAATCTCTTCGTTTACAACATTGCCTGAAACATCTGTAATAGCTAGTTTAATTTTGAAAGCTTCCGACGTTCCTCTATCAGCAGGAATTTCAAAAAAATAACTCAAATCATACGATTTTAAAAGCGGATTTGTTCCAAAAGAAATTACTTTATCCAGAGATAATTCTGGAATTTGAATTTGTACGCTTTTTAATCCTAAATCGTCTGCAAGCGCAGCTTTAATTTCAAATTTTCTACTCGGAGCTCCATAGATCTCTTTTGTAGAAACTACCACCGTAGGATTATCAGAACTTGGAAATCCTGATTCATTATTTTGGCATCCAGTTGTTGCGAGAAGGCCAAAAAGAGCAAGAAAAAATAAAAATACATTTTTTTTCATTTCTTTAATTTTTGAGGTTAGGTTAGTTAGTTTTTTTCTAAAAGTCAAAGTTTGTTTTTTAATATCGTAGGTTATTCGAGATTGTGCTATTTTTATATGAGGCAGAAAAAATAGCAGTACATCATTATGTGGTCATTTTCATATTGTTTTGAGTTTGGTTACATGGTTAGATATTTCTTTTTTATTTCTTTTTAAGTTTATAATAAGTGCCTTTTTTAAGTAACCCGCAGCTTAAATTAACTGCGGGATGATAAGTAATGTAAACCAACCATTACTGATCTAACATTTAAAGAATGCTCAGCTCTTTAAACAGATAACTAACTATCTTAATTAACACTTATGACCAATAGCAAAACTCTATTTATGATTGCTATTACTGCAAAGAAATGTCTAAATAACACTTCTTATGAGGGGTAAATTGGAAAAAAAAGGAGGTCAAAATTGCAATTAACCATTATTTTGAATCAAATTTTAAAGAGTATTTAAAATCATGGGGGATTTTTTACAAAATATATAATTATTGAATAAATAGCAGTTTTTCACCTAAAACGTTTGAGCTGAATAAAAAAAAATAACTCTTCATTAAAAAAAGAAGCAAATTATGCAACAAAAAAACTTAGTCCATAGCTTATTTAATGATATTCAAGTCAGAATTGAATGACGTTTTATACTTTTTAATATATTCTGAAGGAGTTATGCCAAAAAGTTTTACAAACTGCTGTCTAAAATATTTCGGATCTTCAAATCCAACCTCGGTACTCGCCTGAGTAATATTCATATCTTCAGTCAGCATCAGCATCGCTGCCCTTCTGATTCGCAAAGAACGAATAAAAGCATTTAAGGTTTGACCAGAAATAATTTTGATCTTAGTATAAAGCGTTCTGTGACTCATTCCCATTTCAAGGGCAAAAGTTCGAATCGTGAAATCTTTTTTATGAATATTAGCTTCAACAATTTCGATACATTTTTTTAATATCTCTTGATATTCAACAGGAACTTTCTGGGTATTTTCTTTGAATGTTATACTATCTAAGAAATAGGTTCGCAAATTATGGCGATTTCGCAATAGAGAATCGACTCTTGCTGTGAGAATATCATCATCAAATGGTTTTGTGATATAGTCATCTGCGCCCTCATTAATTCCTTGTAAATGAGTTTCCGGATTTTTAGATGCTGTTAGTAAAATAACGGGAATATGTGATAAAGCGTTATCTTCTTTAATTCTTCGGCACAGCTCTAAACCGTCCATAGCTTCCATTGTAATATCGCTAATGACAAGATCTGGCATATGCTTTTTGGTCATTTTTAAACCTTCTTCTCCATTTTCAGCACTGTAGACTATATAATTATCAGCAAATAACTTAATAAGGTACGCTCTAATTTCTGCATTATCATCAATAATCAAAACAGTTCGCTTATCGCTTAACATAGTCTTCTTAAAATCACTGTCTGCTATTGAAGTCACTGCTGCAGGAATCGGTTCTTCGATTTCATCTGGAATCAATTCATCAAATAATTGGCTTCGCTGCGGTTTTTCATTGGTAATTTCTATATCCTCAAAATGACTGTTTCCTTTTAAAAATGCCAATTTAAATGTACTTCCCTTTCCTTTTTCACTACTGCAGATTACAGATCCTTTATGTTTGTCAACGAAATATTTTACAATATAAAGTCCAATGCCAAAACCAGTTCCAACTGAAACCTTCGAATTGATCTGTTTGAATTTTTCAAAAATAACATCAATATCTTTTTTATCAATTCCATCTCCGCTATCGCTTATCTCAAGAAAAACTTCATCATCATTTTCAGTTACTGTCAAATTGATTTCGCCTCCAATTGGCGTGTATTTAAAAGCATTTGACATTAAATTAAACAGTGAAATTTCAATCTTTTCATAATCCCCAATAATGGTAATTTCGTGCTCTGGAATAATGAAATTATAACTAATCTGTTTTTCCTTTGCCTGATTGACGAAGCATTGATACACTTCATTCGAAAGATTATTTACATCTATTGGAGACAAACGCAAAGAATCGGCATCGTTTTCTGCTTTTCTTAGTAAAAGTAATTGATCTACCAAACTTAAAAGTCTTCTGGCATTTCGATGGGCAATTGCCAAATCGCTTCCAGAAGAACCGTTCTCTACAATTTCTTTTTGAACTGCTTTTTTCAGCGGATTAATAATCAGCGAAAGCGGTGTTCTAAATTCGTGCGAAATATAAGTAAACATAGACGACTGCTTTTCGGCAATCTCTTTTTCTTTCTTGCTTTCAAGCTCTGCGATTTTAACCTTATACTTTAATTTTTCTTTGTTTTTGTTATAATCCAAGTATAAAAACAGTATTCCTCCAATTGCTAAAAGATATAAGGTATAAGCCCACCAGGTTCTATACCAAGGTGGCAAAACTGTTATAGAAACTAAACTGACTTCTTTATTCCATCCGCCTTGAAAATTGGTTGTCTTTACTTTAAAGGTGTATTTCCCTTCTGGAAGCCGTGAATAATTTGCTTTTCGCGCCTGGCCCACATAATTCCACTGCTGATCCCAACCTTCTAAAAAATAGGCATAATTTATCTTATCTGCATTATTGTAGTCTAGCGCCACAAATTCTAGTGATAAAGTGGTTTGATCGTATTCCAGACTAACTTCTTTTATTTTATTAGAATCGATATCAACCTCAGCTTTACTTTCTTCAATCAGTTGATTATTAACGTAAAAATCGGTCAGCAATACATTATTTTTTTGATTCAAACCCTTTATAGCTTGAGGATAAAAAATATTAAAACCGTTTATGCCTCCAAAAAGAAATTCCCCAGATGAAAGTTTTATTCCTGCATTAAAACTAAATTGATTGCTTTGCAGCCCGTCATTTACAGAAAAATTACGGAAAGTTTTATTCTTTTTATCATATCGGCAGATTCCGTTATACGTACTCATCCATAAATTTCCTTCTTTATCTTCTAATAACCTCAGAATGGAATTTGAAGGCAGACCATCATCTATTGTTAATCTTTTAAATGTATTTGTCTTTCTGTCAAATAAAAGCAATCCGCCTTCCTGAGTTCCCACCCAAAGATTTTTGTCCTTGTCTTCGTAAATACATCTGATAGGATTGCCAATTACTTTTTTAGTTATTTTTCGAGTATTCTTTTCAATAGATAAGAGTGAGGTATAATTTCCTGCCCATAGCTTTCCATCGGAAGTTTCGATCATGCATTGCAGGTTATCGATTCTTTTGTCGAAAAGCTCAAAAACATCTTTATTTCGGTTTAAAAGATACAGTGTGCCTTCATTTGTTGAGCTTGCCCAAATATTTGCTTTCGAATCTTTAAAGACAAACCAGATATTTTTTTCAGTTTGTTTGGTATTAGGATTATAGCACGAATATTTTTTTACGCTATTAGCGACCTTGTTTATTTTATTGATTCCTCCCGCCCAAGTAGAAATCCAAATATCATTATTATCGCGAATTATTCCTGTAATAAAATTGCTAGAAAGCAAGTTCCCATAATTCGTATAACTGTTGTTTTTTCTATCCCAATATTTTAAACCCGCACCGTCTGTACCTACCCAAACATTCTTTTTTTCATCTTCGCAAAAAGATAAAATAAAATTATCTGCCGGATCTTTGGCATTATAGCGAATGCTTTTAAAATACTTTGGTGTATCACTAAGCATACTTATTCCGCCACGAAGCGAACCAAACCATTTATTGCCCGATTGGTCTTCATATAAACTCCAAACCGAATTGCTTTTGGCTAATTGTTCGTTATAAGAAAGAAGTTTTTTAGTATTTGGATTTATGTAGAAAATGCCGCAACCGTCTGTTGTAACCCAGATTTTTCCTTTTTTATCTACTAAAACATCTGTAACGCTACATTTATTGGTAAAATAATTTTCGGAAATTGAACCTGTTTTGGTATTCATTAAAAACAAACCTTCATCTGTTCCTAACAAAAGATTTCCATCAGAAGAAAGCTTAATGGCTTTTACTCCTATTGAAAGTGGAAAAACAATTTTTAAGTCTTTAGCTTTATAATTGTAAGAGCAAATTCCAACATTACGCACATACACCCAACATCCTGATTTTTCTTTATTTTCCTGAATTGCAATAGCATCATAATTAGAAATCGTAATTCTGTTTCCTAATGCGTTGAGCGGAATATGTTTTCCTGTGAAAGAACCGTTTTCAAAAGCCAACAACCCTAATTTCTGCGAAGCAACCAAAACCAAATTATCTGACAGGGAGCGCATCTGATGTATAATATCTTGTAGCACTTTAGGTTTATCGTCCCACAGCTTATATTGAACCGTATGAAATGATGCTTTTGTTTTATCGTAAATACAGATTCCGCTAGTTCCTCCTACCCAAATATTATTTCTCGAATCTCCTTCAATATTGTAAATGGTATTGAATAACAGAGATTTTTTATCGTTGATTCTGTTTCTAAAGACTTTAAAATTATATCCGTCATAACGGTTTAAACCATCATAGGTTCCAAACCACATATAACCTTCTTTATCCTGATAAATTGTGATGATGGAATTATTAGACAAACCGTCTGAAATATCAAGAAATTTGACTGGATAATCCTGTGCATATCCTACCAAAGAAAATCCAATTAAGAGTAGAAAATATCGAACAAAACGCTTCAAAATGTACATTATTATATTCGTGTAAAGAGTACAATTATAAGCTAATTTTAGGAAAATTTTAAAAAAAGAAAGCAGAAATGGCAAACATTCCTGCTTTCTAAATGTGATTTTGGGTTTAGTCTTTTTTTTTAATAAACTATTCCCTACTGAGCTTTATTTCTATGCGAATATTTTCACTAGTAAAAAGATAAAAACCTTAATCCAATAAGAACACAATTAATCCTCTAGCACCATGCGCACCAAGAACTAAAGACTGCTCAATGTCGGCTGTTTTTGACGGACCAGCTATGAAGGTTCCAAAACCGTATTCCATGTTTCCAATTCTTTGATACGCTTGCTGCATTGTTGGCAAAAGATCTTTTTTATGAACTACAATAGCCAAATATTGCGCAATGAAAGGCGCAACACGCTGTCCTACAACATCATCTGTAACCCAAAGTCCGCTGTTTTCTGCTACACCAAAATGTGCTTTTACAACTGTTAATTCAACATCTTGTAATGAATGCGGATCAACTGTTTTCCAGTCTAAAGAAGCAATCTCTGAAAGTTCTGGAAGGGTTGTAATCAGTCTTTTCTCCAGATTGTAATTCGATTTTATATAATTGATGATTTCATTATAATCGGCAACTTCTACAGGATCGCCACCTATGCCTTTTAAAACTGTTTTATAGGTTTCTAAAACATCAAATTGTTCAGAACCTAAAAGATTTAAATTGGGCAGTTCTGAAACCAAATTGGGCTGATTTGCTTTTATTCTTTTTAAAATTTCACCTTTACTACTCATTTCCTTTTTCTTTAGATTCTCTCGAATTTTTCTTGTACCATTCTCTAAAAGATTCTTCTGGAACATCTGGCATTTCCCGCTGATCGTACCATTTGTTCATTTTATTATTGACCATTCCTGGAATATTTTTCATTACAAATCGCCCTGATTTTCCAGCAATATTAAAAACAGTCGGATTGGCCAAAACGGTAGCCATTGTTTTCATCGCAATAGTTTTAGCTTTTGGCGTATGCCCTTCTTTTACCAAAACCTGACGCCATTTGTACAATTGATCATGAATATCAATTTTTACTGGACAAACGTTAGTACAAGAACCACAAAGTGTACTAGCAAAAGGCAGATCGGCATTTTTGCTCATATCTAAGTTTGGCGCTAAAATAGACCCAATTGGTCCAGCAACTGCATTATGATAACTGTGTCCACCGCTTCGTCTGTAAACGGGACAAGTATTCATACACGCTCCACAGCGAATGCATTTTAGTGAATTTCTAAAATCTTCTCTTCCTAATTGCGTACTTCTTCCGTTGTCTACAATTACGATATGCATTTCTTTTCCGTCTCTTGGTTTCTTGAAATGGCTTGAGAAAGTCGTAATAGGTTGTCCAGTTGCACTTCTTGCTAATAATCTCAGAAAAACACCTAAATGTTCTCTTTTCGGAATCAGTTTTTCGAATCCCATGCAAGCGATGTGAACATCTGCTAAATGTGCGCCCATATCGGCATTTCCTTCGTTGGTACAAACTACAAATTCTCCCGTTTCTGCAACAGCAAAATTAACTCCCGTTAAAGCCACTTTTCTAGTCAAAAAAGTATTTCTCAAACTCTGGCGAGCTGATTCTGTCAAATATTGCGGATTGAAATTTCCTTTTTCTGTACCTAAATGTTCGTGGAAAGTTTCGCTTACATCTTCTTTCTTTAAGTGAATTGCAGGAAGTACAATATGGCTTGGCGGTTCTTTACGAAGCTGAACGATATATTCACCTAAATCTGAATCGATTACTTCAATTCCTTTTTCGGCTAAATAATCGTTTAAATGGCATTCTTCTGTAAGCATCGATTTGGATTTCACCATTTGCTTTACATCATGTTTCGCCATGATAGAATGTACAATTTCGTTGTGTTCTTTTGCATCGGCAGCCCAATGTACAATTATTCCGTTTCGTTGCGCATTCGCTTCAAATTCGACTAAATAATCATGAATATTAGAAAGCACATTAAATTTTATTTGAGAAGCCGTTTCGCGAAGCAGTTCCCAATCTGCTATTTGGTGAGCTGATTTGTCTCTTTTAGCGCGAACAAACCAAAGCGTTTCATCGTGCCAATTGACACGTTCTACATCTTTATTGAATTTTGCCGCTGCTTCGCTATGCTGTATTATTTTTTCTGATGACATTTTCTACTATTTAAAAGTCAATTTTGAAATGTTTATCATTGGTATGCTTTATTTAACCGCAAAGTCCGCAAAGGAAAAAGCGCAAAGTTCGCAAAGATTAAAATTAACTTTGCGAACCTTGCGTAAAACTTTGCGAACTTTGCGGTTAAATTTTATACTCAACATCTGTTCTTAGTTTTCGAGTGAATTTAATATTTCTGCAATATGGATGGTTTTAATTCTGCTTTTTTGTCTTTTTAGAATTCCATCCAAATGCATTAAGCAAGACATATCACCTCCTGTAATATAATCCACATTATGACTTTCGTGATCTTTAATACGATCTTGTCCCATTTTTACAGAAACTGCTTCTTCAGTCACACAGAAAGTTCCACCAAAGCCACAGCATTCATCTTTTCTGGTTAGAGCAACCAAATCAAGGTCTTTTATACTGTGCAATAATTGTTCTGGTTTAGAGAAAAATGGTGCGTTTAATTCTGACATTTGCGAAAGCTTCAATCCACGCTGACCGTGACAGCTTACGTGCATTCCAACTTTATAAGGAAATCTTCCGTCAATGTGATCGATTTTTAAAACGTCAGTTATAAATTCTGTAAGTTCATAAACTGTATTTCGAATTGCTGTTGCCTTCTCTTCCTGTTTCTCGTCATGCAAATGGTCTTTCACATGCAAAACACAACTTCCAGAAGGACAGACTATATAATCAAATCCAGAAAAATTGGCAATAAAATTGGCATCGCATCCTTTTGTCAAATGTGCGTAACCGCTATTTGCCATTGGCTGTCCGCAGCAGGTTTGTCCCATCGGAAATTCGACATCACAACCTAATTTTTGAAGTAATTCGTAGGTTGCGATTCCTACTTTTGGGTAAAATTGGTCGACATAACAAGGTATAAAAAGTCCAATTTTCATATTGTAGTATTTAGTGTGTTGTTCATTAGGCGTGTACTGTAAAAATGTAAAAAATACGTTTCTCAGCAAATTTACAACATACAGACCTTTTTTACCTAATGTTTATAGAATTTCAAGTCAATTAAATCGTTCTGAATTGGTTTTGGATTCCAGTTTTCATGAATTGCCAATGCCGCACCCAATGCACTTGCCTGCGCCATCGAAGCCGCATAAACCTCAACATCTGGAAAAGCTTCTGCCAATAAATTCATGTAAATAGAATTTTTACTGAATCCGCCATCCACAAAAATCTTTTTTACTGGACTATTTTGAACTACCAAATTAGTCGAGAAAAACTGCTGTTCTACCAAATCCAACATTAATTGATGATAGGCTGTTTCGTAATCTTTAAACTGCGATAAATCTCTCTTTTGAAAAGGACATTCATTTAAAATATCAAAATCGTATTTCTTTGGATAGAAAATCTGATAATTCAGCGAACGTAAATTGGCTGTGATTTTTTTATCAAAATAAACCTCTTTATAAGTATCAATGGGAACTTTGAAATGTTCTGCCAATCTTTTTGTTTGCACTTCATGCTCATTACCAGCAAATAAACGTGCCGCTTTAACAGGTTTATTTGTGTATTGCATATAACACAAACAGTCGTGTTGCAACTCTTCAAAAGTCAACGGCTTATTATTAAAAGGATTTAGAGAAATACTCCAAGTTCCTGTTGATAATAAAACGAAAGGTTCTGTAAAGTTAATCGTGTATGGAATTATAGCCGAAGAACTGTCATGAAGCCCTGTTCCGATAGCTAATCCATCTTTTGTTTTTATAACGTCTTTGCCGTAATAAATTGGAGGCAGTTTAGCATCGATTCCTTCATTCTTCAACCATTTATGATATTTCATTTTCTTGAAATTCCATAAATTGGTATGGCAGCCAATGCTTGTAATATCGGCGTAAGCTTCATTGGTTAAAAGAAAACTTAAAAACTGTGGAAGATGAAGACAGTATTTTACTTTTTCAAATAATTCAGGCTTTTCTTCTTTCAACCTGTAAATCTGCATTCCAGAATTCAGACTTCCTAAAACTGGCGAAGCCGTTTTTACAGCAAACTTCTCTTCTCCCTTATATTTTTTATAAAAATCAGATTTTAATTCCTCTGGATAATCTTTTAGATAATTATACAGAGGAGTTAAAACTTTTCCGTTTTCGTCTATATAAACAAAACTTGCTCCGTAAGTGCTGAAATTGATGGCTTTTAAAACATAATCAGTTAATTCTTTTATTTCTTCTAAGCGATCTAAAACCCATTTTTGAAGAACCTCTATATCTTCGCAAGGAAAACCATCTTCGTCTTTTGTTTCCACAAGATTAACTGATTTTTCCCAGACAATTTTATAATTTTCATTAAATAAAAAAACCTTTTTGTTTGTTTTACCAATATCAAAAATCGCAACTACATTCATTTTTTTAAATTGTAAATTGTTAATTATCAATTGTCAATTCAGAGTTGACAATTCATAATTTATAATTATAATCCCGTTGCCATTGTTTTTAAACCTCTTTCTTCGATAAGATTTTGTCTTACCTGAATAGAACGATATAATGCTACCGGATTTAAAGCTGCTCCAGAACGAAGACGAGCTTCAGCAACTAACGCGCGAACATCTGTACGGAAAGCATTCTGAAGAATTTCCTGTGCTTTTACTACATCATTTTCTTCTTGAGCTTGTTCTAATGCTTTTCTATCAACAGAAAGTGCTTGAGCGTAAGCAATCATAATTGCTTCAACAGATTGCAATAAATCTTCTAAAGGATCTTTAATATTGTGAGAAGCATCAATCATCCAACCTAAATCTTTGGCGTGATTCATTCCTCTTGCGTCCATTCCTTCTACTAATTCATTAAAAATCAAGAATAATTGGTATGGTTTTAATGCACCGGCAGTTAAATCGTCGTCTCCATATTTTGAATCATTAAAATGGAATCCACCTAATTTATTTTCCATCAATAATAAAGAAACAATTTGCTCGATATTGGCATTTGGTAAATGATGCCCTAAGTCTACCAAAGTCTGTGCTTTGTCTCCTAATTTTTTCACATACGAATAAGATTGTCCCCAATCTGCTACAGTTGTAGAATAAAAGTTAGGTTCAGCGCATTTGTATTCTAAGAATAATTTCCAATTTGAAGGTAATGCATCGTAGATTTCCTCTAAACTTTCTAATGTATTTTGATACGCTTTTCTAAAATTTAATTGTCCTGGAAAATTAGAACCGTCTGCCAGCCAAACTGTCAAAGATTCAGATCCTAATTCGATTCCGTGTTTAATTACTTCTATGTTGTGAGCAATTGCCTGTTTGCGAACTGCTTTATTCACGTTTTGTAAAGAACCGTATTTGTAAGTATGTTCTGCACTAGCTTGATCTTGAAAAGTATTTGAGTTCATTGCATCAAACTTCAAACCGTGCTGTCCTGCTAATGTTTTGATTGCATTATAATCTGTTGGAATATCCCAAGGAATATGAAGTGAAATTGCCCCAGAAGCATTGTTTAATTTATGAAGCAATCCAACGTCTTCGATTTTTTCTTCTAAAGAACGAGGTTCACCTCCACCTGCAAAACGTCCAAATCTAGTTCCTCCTGTTCCTAAAGCCCAAGATGGAATTGCGATTTGAAAGTCAATTAATTTTTGAATAATCGCTTCTGTATCATTAATTTCTGATGCTGTAAAAACTAATTTATTTTGGTGTTTCTTAAATAAATCTTCGTTATGAGATTCAATGTGGTTTGATGAGATTAACATAGTTATTTATTCTTTAATAGAGTTTACAATATATAAATTTTATATTTCTAGTATATTTTTTTAACATGCATTGCCTAAATTTGGGGACGCGGATTTTACGGATTCGCTATCGCGAAGACGCTGATTGACACAGATTTTTTGTTTCACGCAGATTTAAAAAGATTCTAGCAGAGAACGCAGATCTTTTCTTTAATCATCTCAAATTAAAAATCTCTTAGATCTGCTTAAATCAGTCTAAATCTGCGTGAAATAAAAAATCCGCATTTTTCCGCGTTTTCGCGATAGCGAATCTGCGTCATCTGCGTTCAATATGCCATAATTGCTGAACTCTGGTTGTACTTCACTTTTTTGTTAAGTTTTCTTTGTTAAAGCGAATGTTATATGCTAAAAAAATCTAACGTTCGAAAGAATCGAACGCTAGACCACAAAAAACCACTTTTGCTTAAACAAACTTATATAAAAACCTAAACAATCTTTATCTATAAAAGCCCATTGCTACGCCGCCGTCTACGTTTAAGGCGTTTCCTGTAGATTTATTCAAGAAACCTCCAACAAACGCAAAACAAGCATTTGCGATATCATCAGGCAATATGATTTCATTTAATAGCGTACGTTTTGCATAGTAAGCCGGAAGTTCTTCAACTGTAATTCCGTATGCTTTTGCACGACCTTCTGCCCATCCTCCAGACCAAATGTTTGAGTCTGAAATTACAGCATCAGGATTTACTGTGTTTACACGAATTTTATCTGCTCCAAGTTCTGCAGCCATTAAACGTGTTAAGTGCGCTTGAGCCGCTTTTGCCGAACCATAACCAGGATTATTCGGACCAGCGACAACAGCATTTTTAGAAACGATATTTACAATATCTCCTCCAAAACCTTGTTTGCGCATTACTTCGATTCCCGCTTTAGAAACAATAAATTGTCCTTTTACCAAGATATCGTATAATCTATCCCATTCTTCTAAAGTGTGTTCTGCGATAGATTTTGAAATACTGATTCCCGCATTGTTCACCACAATATCAACACCACCAAAAGCTAAAGAAGCTTCGTCTAATGCTTTTTCTGTGCTTGCTTCGTCAGTTACATTCAATAAAGTGCTAGAAACTGCATCTTTTCCAAATGCTTTAACAAACTCAGCAGATGCACCTTGCAAACGCTCTTCGTTAATATCGTTAATTACAACACAAGCACCTTCTTGAGCAAATTTCTTAGCGATAGCTTTACCAATTCCGCCGGCAGAGCCTGTAATCAAAGCTACTCTTCCAGATAATGCTTTTGGTTTTGGCATACGCTGTAATTTAGCTTCTTCCAATAACCAATATTCAATGTCAAAAGCTTCTTGGTGCGGTAAAGAAGTATATTCTGAAACTGCTTCAGCGCCTTTCATTACGTTTACGGCATTGATGTAATACTCAGATGCTAAACGCGCCATTGTTTTATCTTTAGCGAAAGTGAACATTCCAACTCCAGGATATAAAATCACAACAGGGTTTGGATCACGCATTGCTGGCGAATTTGATTTTTTACATGCATTGTAATAGTCTTTGTACATTGCACGGTATGCTTCAAAAGCTGGAGTTAATTTTGCTTTAACTGCCGCAACATCTGATAAATCTTCGTTTGGATCTAATTCTAAAACCAAAGGACTAATCTTAGTTCGTAAAAAGTGATCTGGACAAGATGTTCCTAATGGAGCTAATTTCGATAAATCATTAGAATTAATAAATTCTAAAACTCTTTCATCGTCTGTATAATGACCAATCATTTGGCGCTCTGATGAACAGAAACCTCTTAAAATCGGAGCTACTTTTGCTGCTTTCAATTTACGATCTGCCTCTGGAAGACTGTCAATTTTCTTTCCTCCAAAAACTGGACGCGTTTTTCCATAATTATCTTCTAAGTAAGAAGCACATTTCTCGATTACTTCCAGCGTATTGATATAACTATCAAACGCAGTATCTCCCCAAGTAAATAAACCATGAGAACCTAACATGATGCCGCGTAGTTTTTTACCTTTTTTTTCTGCTTCTTCTAAACAAGCTCTCAACTGAAGACCAAGATCAAATCCTGGACGCTGCCAGCCTACCCAGCCAATTTCTCCGTTGAATAATTCTTCTGTGATTTTCTTTCCATCTTTCGCAGCAGCGATAGCAATTGCCGCATCCGGATGCAAGTGATCGATATGTTTGAATGGAAGAAAACCATGCAAGGGCGTATCAATAGAAGGCGCTTTTGACGCTAAATCGAAAATACAGTGGTTGAATAATTCTACCATTTCATCTTCAAACTCAATACCTCTGTAAACATTTTCAAGATTACGAAGTCTGTCCAAATACAAAGCTGCACAACCTGATTTTGTCAACGTTCCAATGTCACCGCCAGAACCTTTAATCCACATTACTTCAGAAGATTCTCCAGTAAGAGGATCTTTGTCTGTAATTTTTACAGAAGTGTTTCCACCGCCATAGTTGGTCAATCTTAAATCAGCCCCTAGCAAGTTAGAACGATAAATAAAAAGCGCTACTTCATCACCTGCTAATGCTGCTGCCTTAGCCTCATCCCAAAGGTAGCTTACATGCTTAAAATTCATATTATTAATTGTGTTTGTATTCGACATATAGTATTTTAAATTATTTCTTGTATTTATAATGAGTTACCAATTCCTACCAAAACGATTGCAAGCATAATAAGCCCAATTCCCCAGAAAAAAGTTCTTAATGTTTTTTTAGAAACTCCTTTCCATTCTTTCAAATAAAATCCCCAAAAATTTGCTGTTAAGATGATGGTTGCCATATGCAGAATCCATGAACTAGCACCATTTCCAAGTTTGCTTTCTCCCATTCCGTAAAAGAAAAACTGTAAAAACCACATGGTTCCTGCAAGAGCAGAAAACAAAACGTTTTTTGTTATTGGAGTAGATTTATCAGTATAATTTTTAATTGATTTGTTTTTAAAATTCAAATAAAGACACCAGATAAAGTTGGTTGTCAATCCTCCCCAAAGTAGTACAACATAAGTCACATTGTTTTGAAATAACGGATTTGCGCCATTTATAACAGCATGTTCTGCCATTGATTTTCCAGCTTCGATTCCGTAATTAAAGAATGAACTTAAAATCCCTGAAATCACCGCTACAATTAAACCTTTTACCAGATTGAAGTCTTTATCCTTATCTTCATGGCCAGTAGCAAAATCTTTTTCTTTTAGCATTCCAGCTTTCCCTGAAATAGCAATTCCAATCAGATATACTACAACTCCCAATAAAACGATCTGACCGCCAGTATTAGTAAGCATGTGAGAAAATGAAATTTTTCCTTCTGTTGGAACAATATCATAATAAATTGAAGGAACCAAAGCTCCAAATGCAGAGCAGAATCCTAATGTAATTGAATTTCCTAATGACATTCCCAAATAGCGAACGCCCAAACCATAAGTTAAACCGCCTATCCCCCAGATTAATCCCATTGTAAAAGTGAAGGTTTTTATTGATGGAGAAGCTGCTGCAATAATTTCAGTAAAATTTGGAATCGTTAAGTAAGCGGCAACTGGAGGAACAATCAGCCATGAGAAAAATCCTCCCACAAGCCAATAGCTTTCCCAAGCCCAGTCTTTCACTTTTTTAAAAGGCATATAAAAACTACCCGAAGAAAATCCTCCGATAGAATGAAAAATAATTCCTAATAATGATTCCATATAATGTTTTTGGTTTAGGTTAGGTTTGTTAGTATTTGGTTTTGTAAAATAAGAGAATGTCAAAAAGAAAACTGTCCTGTACTATCCTTTACGGATTTCATATTTTTTGTTAAAACTAAAGATTATTAGAAATAAGGGCTTGCAATTATTGGGTAAATAAATTTAAAATGGCTATTTTAGCAATCGATTTCGCAATTATTAATTCTTCATTTGGGTTAAAATTCAGAAATCATAAAAAAAAGATTACAAGCCTTGTCAATTTCTCTTTTTCATTATAAAAATGATTCTGTTTAAGAGATTCCTTTTTTAAGAAGAGATTTTTTAAAATTATTTAGAATTAAAAGAGTCTTGTTTAAATACGAGACAGATTTCCTCAAAATGAACATGATTAAACTTATTAAAATAGATGAAGATTCTCGAGTTCCTAAATACAAGCAGATTGTTGACTCTATACTTCAGAACATCGCTAACGGAAATTTAAAAATCAATCAAAAAATTCCTTCTATAAATAGTTTCAGCGAAGAGTTTTATATGTCTCGTGATACTGTTGAGAAAGCTTATAACATTTTAAAAGAAAGAAAAATCATTTCTTCGATTAGAGGAAAAGGCTACTATATTACTCGAACAAAATTAGAATCTAAGGTCAATATTTTGTTTTTGACAAATAAATTGAGCTCCTATAAAATGAAGACTTATAGTTCGTTTATTGATACTTTAGGCGCTAATGCTCATGTTGATCTCCAAATTTACCACTGCGACGAAACTTTATTTCTGAATATCTTAGATAAGTTTGAGGGAGCTTACGATTATTATGTCATTACAACGCACTTTAAAACAGACCAATTAAAACATTTAAGTTTTACTGATGATGTTGTAAGTGCCATTAAAAAAATTCCACAAGAAAAACTGGTTATTTTAGATAATATCAAATTAGGAACTGGTGATGATGTCATTAAGATTTATCAGGATTTTGAAAATGATATTTATAATGCACTTAAGGAAGGTCTTTCTAAAATTGCAAAATACAAACGTTTAATTCTAGTATATCCAGATAAAGCAGTTTACCCTTATCCTAGACGAATTTTGCACGGATTTAGAAAATTCTGTGTCGAGCACGAAATTAATTTTGAAATTCTAAGTGAGGTTTATGATGATATGATCCTTAAAAAAGGAGATTTATTTATCACCATTGAAGAATCTGATCTAGTGAATTTAATGAAACAAATTCGCGATGAAGAATTTGTTTTGGGAAAAGAGATTGGCGTTATTTCTTATAATGATACTCCGTTAAAAGAATTATTAGGCATTACCGTAATGTCTACCGATTTTAATGTTATGGGAGAAACAGCAGCCAGATTAATCCTAAACAAAGAAAAAGCTCAGGTAAAAGTTCCTTTTAATTTTATTGATAGAAATTCAATTTAAAGATGCAAAGTAACAGAGGAGCAAAGTAACAAAGGTTTCCTTCTCTTTGTCTTAAACTTTACTTTTTTTAAGCATAAAAAAACCTCGCCGATTGACGAGGTTTTAGTTGTATTATTTTTTTGATTCTTCGATAGAAACTTTTCTGAACTCTTTTAAAAGTTTTTCAATTTCTAAAGTTGATTTACGTGCTCTTGGTCCAGCAGCTTTAATTCCTTTTTCAGTCAAAGATTCAGCTTCAGCTTTGAATGTTTCAATTTCGGCGTTGATTTTTACTAATAAATCTTTCATGCTTATATATTGTTAAATTAAGCCACAAAAATAAAAGTTTGTGTGATAGTTACAACAATTTTGCTGTTAAATTTAATGCAGTTTTTCATTCATTTTCTTTACAATAAATTGACTTCTTGTTTTTCTAAAACATCACAAAACACAATACATTAACAATCAAATACTTATTATCGCAACTTTCAAAACATTCCTGTTTTAAGGCTTTGTAGAAAGTGTTGCAATGAATAAAATTTTCTTTCACATATTGTCTGAAAGTACTTCTATTTGTTAATTCCTGTAGAGAAAAATTACCCCAAAAGGGGAAAAAATCCCCAACAGACTGTTTAAAATGCTTCAATTTTAATCTCGATATCGAGGATTTAGAAGGACAAAATTTTTCTCTTTTACTTCGCTCTGTCTTTCAATTTATAACGTCCAATTATCTAATTTCAACTTTTACTTTAACAGAAAGCTGTTTAGCCAAATTGATTACATAATTGGTAAAAAAAGAAGAATCATTAAAGCCTTTATCGACACTTAATTCCCAAGCAACAACAGCATAATAGCTGATTTCTTTATTGTTTTCAATTTTTAATTTTGCTAAATATGAATCTGTCAACTGTCCTGTTTTAGGAGCTTCAATATAGCCTTTATAAAGATTTGCAGGAACTAAAATAGCTGTCCCTAAAATCCACTGACGCTCATAAGTTAGATAATCATGCTGAATTAAGCATATCCAATCTACAGATTCAATAACCCGAAGCGGATTTTTATTATTTAAATTAGAAAGTGCCACCAGAAAAGTTTCTTTTCCTTTAATGCCATTTATCGAAGCTGGGTTTTTGTAGTCGTACATTCCGGGCCAGATCGAAGTGGTTTCCTGTACTTGATACAAATTTCCAGCAGCATTCCAATTTTGATAATGATAACTCAAAACCGAATTTACTGAGCATTCTGCAACAATCTTAAAAGTCGTCTTTTCTACATTGTTAATAGTATCATTTCCTAAAATTCCAAGCCTATTTATTTTGTTATCAATTAATAATGCATAACCTCCTAAGCCAACAGAATTTCCAACAGGAAAAATATCCCTTCCCCAATCGTACATGATAATTATCTTCAAATGCACCTTTGCTATTTATCCCTACATTTTCTGGCGTAATCTTTGGAAGTTTTTTCCCGAAAACATCTTTAGAGTTTCTTCCACCCAAATAATGTCTAAAACCAACCTTGTCATTTTCCCAAGTTGGCCCATCTGTTTGATATTTTTGATATCCAAGTTTTTTATGAACCTGATCTGCCATTAAGACTTCTTGCTTATTTGTATTAACAAGAAAATTCTTTCATTATATTTTTCCAAAACGAGCACTGGTTCTTATCGGATATTTTGGATCAGCTTCAGACCATTTTAGCTGAATATTTTTCTCCTCATTTGGCAGAAAATCTATAGTAAAGAAAAGTTCATCCCATTTTCCGTCACAATTAAGATCATTTATCTGCGCTGGTATTGTATCTGTTTAGAAAAGTAAAACTGGAAAACTTTCTTTATCAACACCAAGATTTTCTTTTCTAATGGAAATTGCTTTTTGAGATAATACTAAAGAACTATTGTTTTTTAATGCAATTGTATTTTTTGAAGTATTTTTAGAAACTTTACAGCAACTTAAAGAAGCAATAATAAAAACAATTGGAAGATAAAATAAGGCTCTTTTTTTCATTCTTATAATTTATTTTATAACAATTTAAGAATTTTTAATTGCCGTTACAACACTTAAAAGTAAGAGTATTTTAAAAATGAAATGAACTCAAAAATATGAAAGCAGGATAACGAACAACAATTATCCTGCTTTGTGAAACATATTACTAATCAAATAATATGAAATAAAAAAATAAATTACATCACATTAAAAAATACATCGCTTTATAATACTCATAAAACCTTGTTTTCGAAAGATTATATTGAGAAACTGTTTTTTTCTCATTTCTATAATCAAACTTCTTTGTCAAAAAAAGTTTTACTTCTTTAAAAATTTCACGACTGGTTTTTGATTCATCAAATAAAATCAAATTATTATTAACATCTAAAAAAGATAAGCTTTTATGCAGTTGCTTATTAAACAAACAAACCAAAATATTTGTTCTTTTATCTTCTTGCAAAAAGCGAAGCAGTTCTTCTCTATTGTAGAGCACATAAATAATACGGTCACATTGATTTATTATCTCATCATTTTTATCTGCAAAGGATGTTTCTAAAAACTCAAATTCCTCTTTAAATTTTCTTTTAAACATTTTTAGAAAAACACCATTGTTATCATGCACTAAAACTCGCTCCTTTTGCATTTTTTCAACTTTTTAAATTGTAACTACACCATTTAGTTTAAGACTAATTATTAAAATATTTAACAAAATTAGGTCTTAGTCAATTATTGATTTGCTCCAATAAGTCATAAAACAATCACTATAAGGTATTTTTTAGATTAATACTAAAAACTTCACTAAACCTTTATCACATTCATGACATGATTTTCAACAAACGAAAGCAGTTTTTCTATCTCCTGACAATTATGATCTTTTTTTGAAATAGAAATTATGTAGGTATTTTTTTCTTTTACATAAAGAAACAAGGATTTTTTTGTAGAAATAACTTTTTCAATCTTTGTCCATTTATGTTTTAACTCTCCCAATGGAGATTGAATGCTAATATCAAAATAAGTAAAAGTAAGTTTATATCTATTATAAAATTGATGATACATTATAAGTCTTTTTGCCAAGCCTAAAATTGTTCTAGATATAACATCAACAAAAAAGAATTGAATAACCACTAAAAGAACAAGGGTAAGCAAACAACTTATTAACCATTGAAAAAAATCAGCTTCTCTAACAAACTCAAGCGTTGCTGTAACTAGTGCAACAATAAACAAAACATATACAATCCATTCCTTAAACAAATGCTCAAAGTACATTTTGTTAAGCTTTCTAATTTCAGAAATATTTAACTGTAACTCTAATGAAAAATTAGATGCTGGCATATTTTTGTCTTTTTTTTTAATCTTTTATTCTTTACAAAAATATGTTAATAAGAAAATGCTATTCAGACGTAGAAGTTTTTAAAATATCAAAATAAGACCAAATTTCTATTCCGCCAATCTTCATTTTCAATAAAAATTTCCCACAATAGGCTTGTAAAAAATACATCTCAAAACAAACCTGTTTTTTATAGAAATATAACTTTAAAAATTGCCTCAAGAAGACAAAAAAGCATCACAATAAGACCTTAATTACAATTCTATTTATTTTATTTTCAAACAGTTAACTTTTAACTTTCTTTTACATGTATCTCAAAGATATTTATTTACTTTTGGGCCGCTTAAACAAAAAAATAAACAAATATTTTCTTATAATGAATCTGAAATTAACAGAGGAAAATCTGAAGGAAAAAATCAAAGAACTCACATGTTTATATGAAATTTCAAAGATTATTTCTAAATCACATTCCATTCATATACAGACACTGTACGAAATTATAGTTTGCACAAAAAATGCTTGGCGCTACAACGAAGATGCAATAGTTGAAATTCACATAATTGACTATCATTTATTCACCTCCGAGCAAAAGGAATCCAGCATTTTTCAATTGAGTAAAATAAAGATTAGTGACAATGATTGTGGCTATATCAAAGTTAATTATCCATCAAAGAAATATGTGCAGGAAGATTTTTATGAGGATGAGCAGAAACTTCTTGACACCATTGCTCTAGAAGTAGGAAATTATATTGAAAAATACCAGACGCTAGAAAAAAAAGCTGCCTTAAGAAGAACACTTGAGCGTATGGAACGTCTTACTCTTTTGGGCGAGATGACAGCAGGAATCGCACATGAATTAAATACACCGTTGGGCAATATTTTAGGCTTTGCAGAACTCATAAAAGACCATAATACAGATCCAGATATTGATTCTGATATTTCAATTGTAATTAATTCTGTTATTTATTCAAGGGAAATTGTAAAACGATTAATGTTTTTTTCTTGTGAAATGCCCCAAAAACTAGAAGTTCAAGAAATAAAACCGGTTATACTTTTTGCTTTATCCTTTCTAAAATCAAACTTTCAAAAGAAAGAGATTAAGAATGAACTTTTTATTAAAAATGAAAATATTACTGCAAAATTTGATTCAGTACAGATCACCCAAGTCTTGTTTAATTTAATTATTAATGCTATTTATGCTTCTCCTGAAAAAAGTACTATCAAAATAATTATCGATGACGATGAGTCTAATTTGTATTTAAAAATAGAGGATCAAGGAACTGGTATTCCTGAAAACATTAAAGAAAAAATATTTGATCCTTTCTTTTCGACAAAACCTGTCAACTACGGATGTGGCTTAGGACTGAGTGTTGTCTATGGCATTATTAAGAATCATAATGGTCAAATTTTGTTGCAAGACAATTTTCCAAATGGGACAATTTTTATAATTAAAATCCCTTTAAAATAAACAAAATGAATTTTAAAAAAGAAAATATACTAGTTGTTGACGACAATAATGACATGCTAGATTTGGTACAGAGGCAATTAAAATCTTCTAATTATCGGACCTATAAAGCTTCTTCTGTTACTGAAGCTATCGAAGTCTTAAAACAATCCAATATCAATTTGCTAATAAGCGACATAAACATGCCCGACATAAATGGCCTTGAGTTGCTAAAATATGCAGAAGAACATTACCCATCATTACCTAAACTAGTTATTTCCGGTATCCCTTCCATACACAATGTTGTTAGTGCAATGAAATCTGGGGCTTTAGATTACTTAACCAAACCGTTCACAAGCGATGAATTAAATAAAGCAATCACAAATTGTTTAGTAAAGACAGATCTAATGCTACCTAATGAAAGTTCTCAAAATGAAAATACATATGGCGAAATAATTGGCCATTCTAGCCAATTTAAGGAAATTATTGAAATAATTAAGCGAATTAAAGATACTAAAGCAAATGTGCTTATTGAAGGAGAAACTGGTACCGGAAAAGAACTTATTGCCAAAGCTATTCATTTTACTGGAAAATTTGGCAATAAGCCTCTAATTACGGTAAACTGTGGCGGAATTCCAGAAAATCTCATCGAGTCAGAATTATTTGGACATGTAAAAGGGGCATTTACTGGAGCCTCAGAAACACGAACTGGATTATTTCAAGCGGCAGATGGTGGCACAATATTTTTGGACGAAATTGGCAATGCTCCAATGGCAGTCCAAACAAGGTTATTGAGAGTGTTGCAGGAAAAAGAAATCGTAAGAGTTGGATCTACAAGACCAGAAAAAATTGACATCAGAATAATATGTGCCACTAATAGCAATCTAGAAGAAATGGTATCCAAAGGTACTTTTAGAGAAGATTTATATTATCGAATTAATATTGTCAACATAAAAACGACCGCATTGAGAAATCGTAAAGAAGATTTACCATTATTAATAAAGACTTTTATTGAAAAATACTCTAAAGAATACAATAAATCCAACTTAAAAATTAACGAAAAAGTAACAGAAGTTTTATTTCGTTACGATTGGCCGGGAAATATTAGGGAACTAGAAAATCTTATTCACAGAATGGTTATTATGAGCGATGATTCTATTGATTTAAACCACGTTCCAGATCATCTAAAATATCATATTCCTACTTCGCAAGATATTTTTAAATCGCTTAAAGAATACGAAAAAGAACAAATTTTAAAAGTTTTATCATTTGTAAATAATAATAAGACAAAAGCTGCCCAGATTTTACAAATTGACCGCAAAACTTTGAATCAGAAAATTCTTTAAAAAAGAACATTTTCTCCCCATCCGACCATAAATTCCCCACTCACTTTCTACCCAAAACAACAAGCTTCCATTTTAATAAATTGATTTACAACATAGTAAAAATCAGGGCATATAATTTGCCTTTAAAAGACAAAAAAGTATTAAAATAAATCAAAATTAAACAAATGAAGTCTCTTCTTAATCTCAAAACTGTTTATAAAAGCAGTCTTTCACGAAAAATTAAAAGTTATTTATACTATAGAGTCCTGTACTGTTTTAAAAGAATAGAACATTTGGATCCAATCCCGCATTACAGCCGTTGAAAGTTTAACAATCGCTTCCCTTGGCTCCCATTCTAGAGCACAAAAACCTACACAAAACTAAAAATCAATGACTTACAAATAAAAACATTATCAGTTAAGCAAAAATAACTTAACTTTATAATACAAAATCCACATTTCCATGAAAATAATTGAGCATCGTTACAGTGCAGATTTAGAATGGGTAGAGCATTATGCTGCCCAAATTGGAGGAAAAATTGAAGGAAATTTTATCACTACATCAGAGGATTTCCAAACTGGAACCCGGTATTTTTTAGATTGCGGTGATGGCATTATCGCTTATTATCTCAATGTAGAATACCATCGAAATTTCCGTCTTATACAAAAAAATCTTAATCAAGACTTTGTTGGCTTTTATTATAATCTTACTGAAGGTGAAGCAACCGTAAGAAGCGGGCATTTTATGTACAATGTCGGGCGATGGCAATACAATTTATCTGTAATAGACGGAGCTTTAGAATCAAGATATGAAGTTTTAAAAGGGAGCAAAACTTTTGCACTTTGCATTTTTATAAAAAAAAGCATGATTAAGGCTTTTCTTAAACGAAACAATATTATTATTGAGAATATCGATACCCTCATAGATTCAAAAGTAAACACCATTGTTCGTTTTGATAGGATGAGCAATGAAAGTTTCCATGTGCTGAACGATTTAAAAAAACTAGAAGTTGGCGGAGCTGTTTTTGATTTAAATTTGAGAGGCACTGTTCATCTACTGATTTCCAATTATCTCAAAAAAATTGCTACAAAAAGAGTTATTATCCAAACCGTAAATGAAAATGATCTTGCAAAGATAATCAGCGTACAGATGTATTTGATTGAGCATTTGGGAGAACATTTTCCAAGCATTCATTTTATGGCACAAATGGCTAATATGTCTGAATCAAAATTTAAAAGTTTGTTTAAAAAAATAACGGGTGATACTGCCAATGCTTTCTTTATGGAAAACAAACTGCAACTTGCCAAAGAACTTCTTGAAAAAAAACAACTTACTGTTTCTCAAATTTCAGATCATCTACATTTTACAAATAATTCTTACTTCGCATCAAAATTTAGAGAACATTTTGGGCTATCGCCAAAGGCATTCTATAAGCAATTGTAAAAACAAATCTATAATAAATACTTTGAGCCTATGAGAAAACTTACGCATTATTATAGTTTAACGCCAGAATGGCAGCTAAATGTAGCAGAACAGTTAAGTACCGAATTAATAGACAACAAACTAATTGTTGTGCCTAACCATATAGGAGACGGTTTTTTCTACTTCTCTCAAATCATGGAAGGTATTTCTGTTGTTTATGCAGACTTACTTACCAAGGAACCGTTAAAGATTATCCGTCAAAGATCTGATAATGAATTATTCATTTTCCACTTTGATTTAAGCGAGCATGTTAATCTAATCAAAATAAACAACGTAGATTACGAAATAGGCTCTTTTAACCAATTGGATTTGGCTATTTTAGATAACCAAATAGAGAGCGCTTTTAAACCCGCAGTAGGTGAAAGAACTATTGCTTTAAGATTGTTAATTGATAAAAAACTTCTCCATGATTTTATCCTGAAATTTAGCACAAGTGAAAATTATTTTGCAAAAAGCAAATCAAATAAAAAAGCGTTTTACCATTATGGAAATATTGATAGCAATAGTATTTTATTGATTCAATCCATAAAAACAAAATCGATTTACGATCTTTCTTTTGATTCCTTTTTAAAAGGAATTTCATTAAAAGTACTGGGCAATTTTTTCAATAAATTCTATGAACCTAAAAACAAAAACCTTCAACTTACAGATGTAGAAGGTCAAGCACTAGAAAAAACCAAAAATTACCTGACCAATAATCTATACGGTCCCTTTCCTTCTTTAACCTTTTTATCTGGAATGGCTGGTATGTCTGAATCTAAATACAAAAGCTTATTCAAAAAACATTTTAACGATACTCCTAAAAATTTATTCATAGAAGAAAAAATAAAACTTGCTCAAAAACTCTTAAGAAGTGGAGAATATAGTACTTTAACAGCTATAATGTATGAACTTAATTATACCAAACTCAGTTACTTCTGCACTAAATATTTTGAGATATTAAAAAGAAAACCTACAGATGACTTTGTCAAAAAAAATGCAACAAAAAAAGTGACTTAAGTCACTTTTTTTGTTGCTATACTATTCTTAAAATACCGATTATAAAAACTTTCCTAACAAAAAAAGCTGCTGATAGTATTTGTACTATTCAGCAACTTTTTAACGAAAAAAAACTTCTATTTACTAAAACTGATTATAAACTCTGAGCGTCTATTTTGCTCATGTTCCTTTTCAGAACATTTTACTCCATTTGAACAGTGATTTAACAACTTGGTTTCACCAAATCCTTCACCACTAATTCTTTCTTGCTTAATACCTGCTTTAACTATATAATCTACTGTTGCTTTTGCTCTGTTTTCTGAAAGCTTCATATTAAATTCATCCCTTCCTCTACTATCTGTATAAGAATTAACTTTAACAGAAATACCTGGACGATCTTTCATTAATGCCACTACTTTATCCAATTCTTTCTTAGAAGATTGTCTTATGTTGTAACCATTTAAATCAAAGTAGATAGGACTAAGTTTTAGCTTATCTGCTAAGTTGTCACCATCAGCTATAATTACCTTTTCGCCATCAACTAATACTTCCATCTCTCTAGTAATTTCAAAACTGATTTCTTTTTTCTCTAGAGGTTTTAATGGATCTACATTTACTGTTTTATCAGCATAAAAAGTTTTTTTATAAACCACTATATCATTTTGATACGGATCTAAGTACATTTTGTATTTACCTTCGCTATCAGTTGCAGTTGTACCAATGCTTTCATTATTTGGATTAAACAACTGGACATTGAAATTTGGTACTGGCTTACCATTTTCTGTAATAGTTCCATAAATCATTGGTCTTGTATCAAAATCAAAAGTTATAGGTCTTGTTTCTATAAACCCATAAATATCATCGTTCCCACTTTTATTAGAAGAAAAATATCCTTTTTTGGTATCTCCATCAATCACATAAGCAAAATCGTCAGAAACTGTGTTTATATCATTACCAACATTTACAACGTGGTATTTTCCATCATTATCTTTAATCGCAGCGAAGATATCTAGTCCTCCAAGTCCAGGATGACCGTCAGATGCAAAATATAAAACTCCTTTACTATCCATGTATGGATATGTTTCGCGGCCTGGAGTATTAATTTCGTCTCCAAGTTTTGTTACATCATTTCCAACTAGAGTTCCATTTTTTACACTCACTACATATAAATCTGAGTTTCCAAAAGTATTGTTACGATCTGACGCAAAAAACAATTGTGTTTCGTCTGGACTAAGCGCTGGGTGTGCTGATGAAAAACCGTCACTGTTTATTGGATATGGCAATTCTTTAATATTTTTCCATTCGCCTTTTACATTCTCAGCAATATAGATTTTTAGATAATTAGTGCCATTTTTATCTGCTCCTAATTTTCCTTTATTAAAGTTGTTTCTGGTAAAATACATGTATTTACCATCTTTTGTTACTGCAGCACTGCTCTGATGGTATTTCGTATTTACATCTCCTTTTAACAATATAGGATCTTGGAGACCGCCATCTGTAGAAATTTTTACCTCATACAATTTCATGAATGATTTTTCATTCCAGCTGTGCTTTCTTTTGATAAATACTCCAGTATCCTTTGCTGAAGCGTAGATTACTTTGTCTTTACCATAAAATGCAGTTCCGAAATCTGAAACTGGTGTATTGATGCTAAGTTCTTTAATACTATAACGTCCTGACTGTTTTTGAATATCAGCCATTAACTTTTTCTCTTTCCAATTGTCGCTTAAATCTTTTTTGCCTGTTATTGTGTAATATTTCTTGATAACAGTATTCGCTTCGTCATATTTTCTAACATTATTCAAAGCTTGTGCATATCTGAAATAAAATTCTGGATCTATTGACTGCCCTGAGTTAAAAACATTTCCATAGGCTTCTTCAGCTTCAGGATACTGACCATTAAAATAATAGCTGTTTCCTAACTTAGTTAAAACTTCTAACGAAGAATTTCCTTTATCTGCAAGCTTTTGATATAACTTACTTGCTTTGATAAATGCAAACCTATTATAGGCTTCATTTGCTTTCTCAACTTTTTTATCCTGAGCATTGATTCCTCCTATTTGTGATAAACAAATAGAAAGTACAACCAATGCTTTCTTTATCTTTTTAGATATCATTTTTTATCCTAGTTTATGGTTATTAAAAGAATCTTGGAGTAACCAGTCTATATTTGGTTGAAGAAAATAAATCGAATCGCAGAAAAATCTCATGAGAACCTGAATTGTAATTCCCAATTTTCTGCGTATCATAATCATAAGCATAACCAATATTCATACCTGGTGTAACCTGAAATCCTGCCATTGCACTTACTGCAGCATCCCATCTGTAAGCAGCTCCTAAAGTCAATTTCTCATTGAATAGGAAGTTTGCAGATAAGTCGACTGCTAAAGGCGCACCGCTAACCATTTTTACCATTGCCGCAGGTTTGAACTTTAAATTGTCGTTAAGATCAAACACATAACCTCCCATTGCATAAAAGTGCATTTTCTGTGAAGCAACAGATGTTTTAACATCGTCATAAAATTTGGTCTCTAAAATCATAGGTACAGATAAACCTGCGTACCATTTTTGAGAGTGAAAATAAGCACCCGTTCCAAAATTTGGAGAAGTTTTAGATAAATTTCCTGACAAAAATGGATCTTCAGGATTTAGCACGTTCAGTTTATTATAATCAACTTGCATAAAATTTCCTGATGCACTAATACCTAATGATAAAAAGATATCTGCCGAAAGCTGAATAGGATATGCATAACTTGCCGTTAAAGTAGTTTCCTGAGATGGTCCTATTTTATCACTTACTACAGACAAACCTAAACCTTGTCCGTTCTCTGTGATTGGCGATTCTATAGAAAAGTTTGCTGTTTTTGGAGCTCCATCCAGACCAACCCATTGTGTCCTGTATAACCCAAATATACTTGGTATCGCTCGAGTTCCTGTGTAACCTGGATTTATAGTCATCGTATTATACATGTATTGTGTATACTGCGACTGCTGCTGTGCGGAGGCTTCCAACATCCCTACGAACAACAAGATTAATAAATATGAAATCTTTTTCATTAGTCCTAATTCCTTTTTAATTATTGGTTATTGATGTATAAATAACCTGTTTTCTCTTTCTGTTCTTTTCCAGTATTGTATTTCAGAATATAGAAATACGTTCCTGTTGGAAGTTTATCGCCTCTCTTAATTGTTGCACGTCCGTCAGAATATCCTTTAAACATGTTATCACTTTCATTATAAGATTTAGTCTCATAAACTTTTACTCCCCATCTGTTGTAAATCTCTACTTGGTTATCTGGGAATTTATCTATTCCTTTTATAACAAAACTGTCATTTAAACCATCGTCATTTGGTGAAATTGCATTATAAACAATGACATCATCAGATTTTTCTTCTAAATCAATTAACGCCATTGTAAAAAGACCGTAACCTGTTACTGGTGCTGTTAACAGTTTCTCATACGGCTTTCCCGCTAAAGGAGCACTAACCTCTCCTCCCTCATTGATCCATTTGTTCGATGCTGGATCCCAGCGTGTAATTGAGACTTTGTATTTTTGTTCATCTACATTAAAAAACTCTGAAGGTGTTGTACGACTATCCATTGATAAACTCAAGACAATTTTATCCGCACCCTGATCCTGTGTTACTTCCCAGTATTCTTGATTGTTTATCTTTAGGATTTTTTCTTCTCTGTCGTCATGAGAATGCAGACTATTCGAGTTTTTGTTGAAATATTGCGTAGTATAAACACCTCCGTTTTTTGAACCTGATGCATGATAAGAAGGTCTAAAATACTGTCCTTGTCCTACTGGAAATTCAAATGCAATAACACCATCTTTTTCTACCTGACCATCAACAAAGCTCAAGTCACTAGTAAGGGTGTGTGTTGCTTTTTCTTTGAAAATTACTTTACCGCCATAATCTGCAGCAAGCACCACTCCTTTTTTGAATTCTGAGTTACCTCCTACAGCTATCTTACCTGATAAATGAAAAGGCACCAAAGAAGATGTATTTTCAAAATAGGTATTTTTAAAATTTGAAACTTGTGATCCTTCAATAAATTGATCTTCTGTTCCGTAGAAATAAGTAGAGCCATTCTGGTTTTCTGTATAAGTTACCAAACCATCGTTTTTCCAGTTTTGAAAAATGAATAATTTACCATCATTTACAAAACTTCCTTGTGGAGTATTCTCATAATCCATATATACACTCATGATAGTGTTTGGATTAATTTTTACATCTCCTGTATTTACAAGCTGTGCATTTATATTTTGACTTGCCAATAAACTTACCGCAAAGCCAATTAAACAAACTCCTGACTTAGCTGTTTCCCAAACAGATACTGAGTTTTTTACTATATTATCCAAGTAATTATTGTTCATTTCTTGTTTATTATTTAATTCGGCACTTTGTTACTTTAAATTTCTATGCAAAATTACTTTCGGATGTAAAAATGCTTACCCCGAAAAAGTTATTGTTGTATTAGAATAGGGTTAATCTCAAGTTGAGATTATAGATTAATTACTTTCTAATGAAGAAGTTATTTTTATTAGCAGTTTTACTAATACGTATTAAATTTTGTATCAGTACCATCAAAATTTGAAAAAAAACTCGATTATATTTTTTACAATCGAGATTTTTATATTGTTTTCAAATTTATTACTTACAACTAAAGACGTTAATTTAAGATTATCTAAAGCTTGATGCTATTTTTTAGCCACTTGCAATACTACTTATAATTGAGATTTCAATTCTGCAATGCCTGCTTTCAACATTTACTATTGTTCTTCAATTACTAGAGACACAACAATTTTAAATAACCCAAACCATAAAAAATCAGCATCATTTCAAGCAATCAAAAATTAGGAAGGCTGTTTATTATTTTTTAACAGCCTTCCACGCTTGTAAACATTATTTTGAATAATCAAACATTACATTGTCATTATTAAGCGGATTTAAACCTAAAATGTTATTTCCATTTTTAGTCGGATCGTAAGTTACTTTAGTACCATCTACAGAAAATGCATTTATGTTGATACGAACTCCATTTATATACATTCCCACTTGAGATAATGATGATGGTGTAAAATCTAAAATGAACTCTGTTTGACCATTTGTAGGCGCAAATTCTTTAACAACTTGTTGAGGAATTATTATTTCGTTTGCTGGTATCCATCCGCCTTCATTCTTCGGATCTCTTACATATATTTTTCCGCTTGTGTAATCAACATAGATCTGGATGCTCGGATCCAATGCAGGGCTTTGATCTGCAGGAAGCCCATTGCCTCCAGCAATACCATTCTTGCCGTCGAGACCGTTTAATCCGCTGATCTTAACCCAGTTCGAAGAACCGCTGTTCCATTCGTCAGTACGGCCTGCTGTAGTTTTTGAATCCCCAACATAAGCATAGATGTCATTATTGTATCTGATGATCGCATCAAGGGTCGTGATCTGTCCGTCAGCACCTTTTGTGCCTTCTGCCCCCGGAAGGCCATCGGCTCCGTTAGACCCGTTGATCTTTACCCATGTTGAAGCTTTGCTCTGCCAGTCTGCATTGCGCACTGCAACATCTCTGCTATCGCCAACATAAGCATAAATATTGCCAAACCCGTCTTTCAGGATCGCATCCAATGTCGTGATCTGTCCGCCTTCGCCAGGTCGGCCGTCGACTCCGGCAATGCCGTCGATGCCGTTAGTGGTAATCCATCCGCCCTCATTCTTCGGATCTCTTACATATATTTTTCCGCTTGTGTAATCAACATAGATCTGGATGCTCGGATCCAATGCAGGGCTCTGATCTGCAGGAAGCCCATTGCCCCCAGCAATACCATTCTTGCCGTCAAGACCGTTTAATCCGCTGATCTTAACCCAGTTCGAAGAACCGCTGTTCCATTCGTCAGTACGGCCTGCTGTGGTTTTTGAATCCCCAACATAAGCATAGATGTCATTATTGTATCTGATGATCGCATCAAGGGTCGTGATCTGTCCGTCAGCACCTTTTGTGCCTTCTGCCCCCGGAAGGCCATCGGCTCCGTTAGACCCGTTGATCTTTACCCATGTTGAAGCTTTGCTCTGCCAGTCTGCATTGCGCACTGCAACATCTCTGCTATCGCCAACATAAGCATAAATATTGCCAAACCCGTCTTTCAGGATCGCATCCAATGTCGTGATCTGTCCGCCTTCGCCAGGTCGGCCGTCGACTCCGGCAATGCCGTCGATGCCGTTAGTGGTAATCCATCCGCCCTCATTCTTCGGATCTCTTACATATATTTTTCCGCTTGTGTAATCAACATAGATCTGGATGCTCGGATCCAATGCGGGGCTCTGATCTGCAGGAAGCCCATTGCCCCCAGCAATACCATTCTTGCCGTCAAGACCGTTTAATCCGCTGATCTTAACCCAGTTCGAAGAACCGCTGTTCCATTCGTCAGTACGGCCTGCTGTGGTTTTTGAATCCCCAACATAAGCATAGATGTCATTATTGTATCTGATGATCGCATCAAGGGTCGTGATCTGTCCGTCAGCACCTTTTGTGCCTTCTGCCCCCGGAAGGCCATCGGCTCCGTTAGACCCGTTGATCTTTACCCATGTTGAAGCTTTGCTCTGCCAGTCTGCATTGCGCACTGCAACATCTCTGCTATCGCCAACATAAGCATAAATATTGCCAAACCCGTCCTTCAGGATCGCATCCAATGTCGTGATCTGTCCGCCTTCGCCAGGTCGGCCGTCGACTCCGGCAATGCCGTCGATGCCGTTAGTGGTAATCCATCCGCCTTCATTCTTCGGATCTCTTACATATATTTTTCCGCTTGTGTAATCAACATAGATCTGGATGCTCGGATCCAATGCGGGGCTCTGATCTGCAGGAAGCCCATTGCCCCCAGCAATACCATTCTTGCCGTCAAGACCGTTTAATCCGCTGATCTTAACCCAGTTCGCAGAACCGCTGTTCCATTCGTCAGTACGGCCTGCTGTGGTTTTTGAATCCCCAACATAAGCATAGATGTCATTATTGTATCTGATGATCGCATCAAGGGTCGTGATCTGTCCGTCAGCACCTTTTGTGCCTTCTGCCCCCGGAAGGCCATCGGCTCCGTTAGACCCGTTGATCTTTACCCATGTTGAAGCTTTGCTCTGCCAGTCTGCATTGCGCACTGCAACATCTCTGCTATCGCCAACATAAGCATAAATATTGCCAAACCCGTCCTTCAGGATCGCATCCAATGTCGTGATCTGTCCGCCTTCGCCAGGTCGGCCGTCGACTCCGGCAATGCCGTCGATGCCGTTTTTACCATTGGTAGGAATCCAGTTATTAGGATCTTTAGGATCTGAATTAGGCTTAAGAACGTAAACTGTTTTAGTATTATAATCTATATACAAATTTGCTTCGGCAGGAATTGACACTCCGTCTGTTCCTGGAGCTCCATTTCCTCCTGCAATACCATCTTTACCAGATGTAATTTCTCCTGAAACAGCAAGTCGTTGCCATTTTCCAGCATACCAATAGTAATAACCTGGCTTAACATCTGTTACTGTTGCAGTATTAAAAACCAATAAACTTTCTTCATTACCAGTCTTAATTGTTGTAGCATCTGTTGAACCCGTCAATTTAACATTTGGAATCAAAATACCTTTGTCTGTAGCATAAACTTCTAACTGAGCAGAGGGTGTTGTTACTTCTTTTTTTCCAACTACTACCTGAGAGTAGACGGAGTATCCACCTAAGACAAAAAGTAAAGGAAGTAATCTATTCTTCATAAGATTTAATCTATTAATGTGTTATTAAATTATTTGATAATTATATATGATTGATCTACAACCACATTTTATCTAAAAGTTCAGTTCTAATCCTGCAAAGATTCTTTTATAATAGTTTTTTTCTTACCCCTAAAAGTTTATATTCTTATATTTTAAGACATATTTCGATTTTGAAAATTTCATTAAACTATATTTTTAGAAAGAAAAAGACATGCTTTACATTATTTGATTTTTTCCAGATAATCTAAATAACAAGATAATATACTAGGGATTACAGATTGATCATATCATCACTTGTAAAGAAATAAATCCTTAGGATTGTATTGCAGCAAAAAAAATCCGATTATAAATAATCGGATTTTTAGTTTCTAAAAGAAAAAATTATTTCTTATCTGTTAATTCCTTCACAAGAGATTTTAATTGCTCAATTTCTGCTTGCTGTTCTTTTATTGCATTAATTAATACTGGAATCATTTCAGTATAATGAACACCTAAAGTTTTATTTACATCTTTTCCTTCTTCAACTACCTCTGGCAAAACAATTTGCATTTGTTGAGCAGAAACACCTAACTGAATCTCATTTGTTGCATCATTTTTTAAAGTGTAAGAAATAGGTTCAATTTTCATAATCTCTTTTAAACCGTATTTTAAAGGCACAATATTTTGTTTCAAACGAATATCAGACACATTAACCACATTTGCACAATACAATGTTCTCCATCTTTGATTAATATTACCTAAATTCAAAACTCCCGTAGTAACTCCACTAGCATCAACACCAGGCAACAAGTCACCATTCGATGCAATTTCTAAACTTAAAGTATTACTAGTTTTAAATTCAAGATTACTCTTAGCAGCTGTTCCAGTTCCCCCCTCGTAATATGCAATCACACTAGAAAGCGATTGAATCGCACCTGCAGTTGTACCTGTCTGTGCCTGAAAGTTGAACGCTCCCATTGCAAGCCCACTTGTAAGTACAGCTGGCGCAGTTTCTGAGCCTCTACTATGTAAAAAAGAGAATGATGGTGAATTTGTTCCATTTGAATATGTTGCCAATTTCAAATCATCCATTAAATCATCTGTTGAGTTATTAATAAGATGAATACCATATTTAGGATTATTTGTACCAATACCTAGCCTACCATCTGTATCCAAACGCATTCGTTCTTTATTATTAGTAATAAATGGTAAATCAAAGTTAGTTACGGTACCAAAATTTTTCTCTTTAGTAAGCCCATCATTTGCATCATTTCCTCCCAATACCCAAGGCATATCTAGTGACCATGCTATTATTCCTGTAGGGTCAGTATATAAATATGCTGGTTTTGTAACAGCGGGAACCATATTTACTTGCACATCTGTTAACGCTGCACCGCTACCATTAACAACTTTTAATACTGTTGCTGGAGTTGTTGTTGTTAGATTTTTTGAATTAATCCCTATAGTCAAATTACTATCTACAACTTTACCAGAACCTGATACCGTAATTGGACTTGTTGCAATTAAACTAGCTTTTGTAACTGTAGCATCGGAGCCTGGCGCTCCTTGCGGACCTGTTAATCCAGTATTTCCCATAGGACCTTGCGGACCTGCTGGACCCGCTGGTCCTGTCAATCCAGTATTTCCTATTGGCCCTTGAGGACCTGTTGGGCCTTCTGGCCCGTTTGCTCCATTTGTTCCGTCAACTCCGTCTCTTCCGTTGGTTCCGTCTATGCCTTTCACTTTTCCAGCATCTGAAGTCGTTCCGTCTGAATATGTGACAATTAGATTTCCTGATGAATCAACAGACGTGCCTGCAATGCCTCTTCCGTCTCTTCCATTAGTTCCGTCAACGCCATTGGTTCCATTTGTTCCGTCAACTCCATTTGTTCCGTCTATGCCTTTCACTCTTCCCGCATCTGAAGTCGTTCCGTCTGAATATGTGACAATTAGATTTCCTGATGAATCAACAGACGTGCCTGTAATGCCTCTTCCGTCTCTTCCATTATTTCCATCAACTCCATTAGTTCCATCAACTCCGTCTCTTCCGTTGGTTCCGTCAATCCCATTGGTTCCATTTGTTCCGTCAACTCCATTTGTTCCGTCTATGCCTTTCACTTTTCCCGCATCTGAAGTCGTTCCATCAGAATAGGTTATAATTAGATTCCCTGATGAATCAACAGACGTGCCTGCAATGCCTTTTCCGTCTCTTCCATTAGTTCCATCAACTCCATTTGTTCCGTCAACTCCGTCTCTTCCATTAGTTCCGTCAACGCCATTGGTTCCATTTGTTCCGTCAACTCCATTGGTTCCATCGATGCCTTTCACTTTTCCCGCATCTGAAGTCGTTCCATCAGAATAGGTTATAATTAGATTTCCTGATGAATCAACAGACGTGCCTGCAATGCCTTTTCCGGGGTCGCCTTTCGATCCAGGAAGACCCTGATCGCCCTGAACCCCTTTCACATTACCAACCTCGCTCGATGTGCCGTCCGTATAGGTGATGGTAAGATTACCAGAGCCGTCTACAGAAGTCCCTGCAATGCCTTTTCCGGGGTCGCCTTTCGATCCAGGAAGACCCTGATCGCCCTGAGCCCCTTTCACATTACCAACCTCGCTCGATGTGCCGTCCGTATAGGTGATGGTAAGATTACCAGAGCCGTCTACAGAAGTCCCTGCAATGCCTTTTCCGGGGTCGCCTTTCGATCCAGGAAGACCCTGATCGCCCTGAGCCCCTTTCACATTACCAACCTCGCTCGATGTGCCGTCCGTATAGGTGATGGTAAGATTACCAGAGCCGTCTACAGAAATCCCTGCAATGCCTTTTCCGGGGTCGCCTTTCGATCCAGGAAGACCCTGATCGCCCTGAACCCCTTTCACATTACCAACCTCGCTCGATGTGCCGTCCGTATAGGTGATGGTAAGATTACCAGAGCCGTCTACAGAAGTCCCTGCAATGCCTTTTCCGGGGTCGCCTTTCGATCCAGGAAGACCCTGATCGCCCTGAGCCCCTTTCACATTACCAACCTCGCTCGATGTGCCGTCCGAATAGGTGATGGTAAGATTACCAGAGCCGTCTACAGAAGTTCCTGCAATGCCTTTTCCGGGCTCGCCTTTCGATCCTGGAAGTCCCTGTTCTCCTTGCAAACCTTGCTCACCTTGAAGTCCCTGTTCTCCTTGAGGACCTTGTTCTCCCTGAAGCCCCTGTTCTCCTTGCAAACCTTGCTCACCTTGAAGTCCCTGTTCTCCTTGAAGACCTTGCTCACCTTGAAGCCCCTGTTCTCCTTGAGGACCTTGTTCTCCCTGAAGCCCCTGTTCTCCTTGCAAACCTTGCTCACCTTGAAGTCCCTGTTCTCCTTGAAGACCTTGTTCTCCCTGAAGCCCCTGTTCTCCTTGCAAACCTTGCTCACCTTGAAGTCCCTGTTCTCCTTGAGGACCTTGTTCTCCCTGAAGCCCCTGTTCTCCTTGCAAACCTTGCTCACCTTGAAGTCCCTGTTCTCCTTGAAGACCTTGCTCACCTTGAAGCCCCTGTTCTCCTTGAGGACCTTGTTCTCCTTGAAGCCCCTGTTCTCCTTGCAAACCTTGCTCACCTTGAAGTCCCTGTTCTCCTTGAAGACCTTGCTCACCTTGAAGCCCCTGTTCTCCTTGAGGACCTTGTTCTCCTTGAAGCCCCTGTTCTCCTTGCAAACCTTGCTCACCTTGAAGTCCCTGTTCTCCTTGAAGACCTTGCTCACCTTGAAGACCTTGAGTCCCACGTAAGTTTTCTAGCTGCGCATCGGTAAAATCTTCATATCTGAAATCACGTCCATTCGTCCCATCTATACCATTTGCACCATTAGTTCCTGGGTCTCCCTTAAGAGCTAACAGTTGTTCTGGCGTGAAATCTTCATATTTGAAATCGCGTCCATTAGCGCCATTGGCACCTAATATCTTTCCTAAATCTTTTGTAGAACCGTCTGAGTACGTAATAATAAGATTTCCTGAACCATTAACAGCCGTTCCCGAAATGCCTACTCCATTATCTCCTCTGTCTCCTTTATCCCCTTTTACTTTTCCCGCTTCTTTTGTTATACCATCTGAATACGTTATGATAAGATTTCCAGAACCATCAATAGCTGTTCCAGTAATACTTTTTCCGTCATTACCATTTTTACCTGGCAAACCTTGAGGTCCCTGATCTCCTTTTACTTTTCCAGCGTCTATACTAGTTCCATCAGAAAAGTTAATAATAAGATTACCTGTTGGGTTAACTATTGTATTAGAAATAGTTTTACCTCCAGCACCAATTTCATCAGAAAGCGCAATCCTATGCCATCTATCAATATACCAATAGTAATAACCTGGTTTCACATCTGCAATTGTCGCAGTGTTAAAGACTAGAAGACTGTTTACATTTTTTCCATCCTTAATGGTAGTACGATCTGTAGTGCTAGTTAATTTTATTTGAGGAATCAAAACACCTCTGTTATTTGCATATACCTCTAACTGTGCAGAAGGATTTGGCTCTACTTTTCCTATTACTACTTGGGAGTAGGCAGAATAACCACCTAACACAAATAGTAAAGGAAGTAATTTATTTTTCATAACATTTAAATTATCAATTTGATTTTTGCTTTTTCAAAATGAAGTATCTCTTTAAATTTTCAATCCGTTAACTAAACAATCAATTGGAAATCAAAACAAAAACGAACTAAAACATACTTAATTTGAGGATACAAAGTTCCGTCGAAAGTATTTTTACAAATACCACTAGAAGTTTTAAAAATTATAAATTAGGGTATTCTTGTAGCTGAAGCTTAAATTTATAAGTAATTATTTTCTTTTTTTTAAAATAAAAAAAGTGAGAGGATCTGAAATTCCCACACTTATGTAAAAAAATCAAAATATCAAAAACCAAAAATATTCAGATTCCCAAAAAATTACTAATTTTTAAAATTGGTATAGAGAAATACGATTACCGTTAAAAATTAAAAAAATGCTATAACAAGACACTTCTTAAATAAAAAAGACAGCTAATTTTTTAAAGCTGTCTTTTTCCATTACTATACTAAAAAATTAACTTTCTATTGAATATCTAATTAAAGATAGGCTTTCAATTTTATTTCCGTGCTGTCATATTCGAGCATATAACAATAAGTTCCTGTTGGAAGCTTATTCCTTATACTCAACTGTCACGCATCCATCTGAAAAGCCCTGAAGAGGATTCGTAACATTATCATAGCCGTTCTTCTAGTAGAATATCAACCCGTATCTGTCATAAACATGTACTACTCACCATAACAATACCGCTGTTCTGACAGCCAGTAATACGTCTGAAACAGTTTGCGAAAAAACCTAATTACTAATAAAAGGCAGTATTAGCAATGTAAAAAAATAAAGATCATCTCTAAAATGACAATTGTTCATTTCAATTTTCTTAAAATAATACGACATAGGATTTGCATAATTTTTTCCGAGGGGCAAAAGTATTATTAGACGAAATATTTATTTTTCCACTAAAAACCTAAAAAAATAACAGAATAAAGAGTGAAAGACAAAAAATACCTGTAATAAAATTTTATTGCAGGTATTTTTTCGTTTAGGATTTTAGAAAAAATTTAATCTCTATTTTATTTCTTTTCTAAGTTTTTCTAATAAAGGGTCTTTTGTTTTTCTAATTTGATCAACAAAAATCTCTGCTATTTCTGTCGCTCCTTTCAATGACAAATGTGTATCATCTGCTTTTTCATTATCATAATATGGATTTTCGCCAACTTTAAAATGTAAATGCAATAGTTTAGACTTTTCAGGACCATAAGATTGTTCTAATAATTCTGTATAGTACTCCATGTCAATAAATGGAACTTTATACTCTTGTGCAACCAAACGTGTTTCCAGAGGATAATCACCATGTGTAGGCACTAAAACTCCCTTTTCATTGAAATTTCGTCTAGCGATAGATGTTAATAATACAGGAATTGCTCCTTTTTCTCTGCTTTCTTTTACAAAACGAATCAGATTGTATCTGTAAGCCGTATGCGGATTTGTATAACGTGCAGAGTCTTCTATTTTCTGATCGTTATGACCGAATTCTATAAAGACATAATCTCCTTTTTTCAATTTGCTGTAAATAGAATCCCAGCGTTTTTCGTTGATGAAGCTTCTAGTGCTTCGTCCGTTTACTGCTTTGTTGATTACGGTTAGATTTTCGTTGAAAAAAGGTTGCAATACCTGCGCCCAGCCGTGTTCTGGATTTTTTTCTGGGTCTTTTTTATTGGCCATTGTGGAGTCGCCAATGCAGTATAGGGTTGTTTTTTGTGCAAAACAAACTGTGCTGATGAGGAATGTTAGGATGATGTATTTTTTCATTTTCTTTTATTTTTGTTTTACTGCTAAGTGTTTTTTTAGTGCTGCGTGTTTTTTTTAACCGCAAAGTGCGCAAAGGAAGCGCAAAGTTCGCAAAGATTTAGTTTTAAGAAGACAAAGCTTTGCGCCCTTTATATAAGGAATATAAAGAAAAAACTTAGCGAACTTTGCGTAAATCTTAGCGCACTTTGCGGTTAAAAAAACTTTGCAGTAAAAATTTAATGTTTGGAAACTGCCGTTGGCACTGTCGCTCGTTTGCCTATAAAAACATCCGTCATCAAGACATTTTCTGCATTTTCGTTCGACAAGGCATTTTTAGCTTCTTTTATTTCTATGTTTTTTAATGAAATATTCTTGATTTTTTTATCTGTGAATCCTTGAATTACAATTCCCGATTCTGATGCTTTGTTACAGGTAATATTCGAGAAATATACATTTGATATATCCGATTGATAGCCTTTTCCTTCTCCGTGATAATTTGCTGTGATGTACAGGCAATCTTCTACTTGATCTAATTGAATGTTTTTAACAAATATATTTTTGATATATCCGCCGCGATCGGCATTGGTTTTTAAATAAATGCCTCTTTTTAAATATCCTGCTGTTTTGCAGTTTTCTACAAATACATTCTGAACTCCAGCCGACATTTCGCTGCCGATTACGACTCCGTGAAGCCCTTTAAAATTACAGTTTCTAATGATAATATTTTGACTTGGCGTGGATGTATTGGCTCTTCCTTCGTGGTCTCTTCCTGCTTTTATGGCAACATTGTCGTCTCCGTTATTAAAAGTTACATTTTCAATTAAAACGTCTTTTGCATATTCTGGATCAATTCCGTCGTTGTTATGATTTAGCGATTTATAACTTATGCCGCGAATGGTTATGCTTTCTGATTTCAGAAGGTGCAGACACCAAAATGGCGAATTTTCGATTGTGATATTTTCGACTAAAATGTTTTTGCAGTTTAAAAACTGAATCATCTGCGGTCTTAAAAAGTAGCCTTCTCCAAATTTTCTTTCGCTTAATGGAGTATTATTATGATTCATGTCACGGCTACGGTTTTTGCCTTCGTTTTCTTTTGCTTTAAAAGTTTTCCACGTCTTTCCTCCTTCTCCATCAATTGTTCCTTCGCCAGAAATGGCAATATTATTGCAGTTGTTGGCATAAATAAGCGGACTGTAATTATACAGCATCGTTCCTTCCCAACTTGTTAAAACCATTGGCAAATAGTCTTTTGGATTGTCGCTGAATTTTATTTTTGCGCCTTTTTCCAGTTTCAAATTGACATTGCTTACAAAATGAATTGGTCCGTTTATTTTGTAGATTCCTTTTGGAACAATAATAGTTCCGCCATTGTTCTTTTTACACAATGCCATCGCTTTATCAAAAGCCTTTTTATTGTCTGAAACAGAATCTCCTTTTGCTCCTAATTTCGTCACATTGATTTGAAAAGAAGGAATTTCTGGAAGCTTTATGTTCTTTACAATAGAATCGACTTTTGCTGACGGAAAATCTGCGTTTTGTGCAAAACATGCGCTGGTGATGAGTATTAAGAGAAGATATTTTAAATTCATTTTTTAAATATTATTATTTTTTTTTCACGCAGATTTTGCTGATTTTAGCCGATCTGCGCAGATTTATTTTTTCTTTTTTTATACCGCAAAGTGCGCTATGATTTACGCAGAGGTCGCTAAGTTTTTTTCTTTATTTACTTTGTCAAAGGGCACAGAGCTTTGTCGATTCTCTTTGTGTAGACGCACTGCGGTGCGTCTCTACGGAAAACCTTTGAACCTTTGTCTCCTTTACAAAAACTTCGTGTTCTTTGCGTATTCTTTGTGTGCTTTGCGTATTCTTTGTGTGCTTTGCGTTAAAAAATTAACCGCAAAATATTACAGTTTGTCCTGTAAACTGAAACTGCGACTGAATACTAAAAATACCACGTTCCAGCTTTATCCTTAAGAATGTTCTCAATAGAATATTGTGCCGCTTCTTTCTTTGAAAGCTGATGTGACCATTTTACTCTTTTTGATGGTTGAAATCCTTCCCCTGCGCAATTGTATTCGGCATAAAAGGCGTTTTTTTCTGCTTCGGGTTTCGACCAATTTTCCCAGCCTTCTGGTTTAATTTGTGCGCCCATTTCGCAGTTTATAAAAACCGTTTTGGCATATATGCGCCATGGTCTTCCTAGATAAACGTCTTTTGCTTCTGGATTTGCTGTGAGTTTACAGTTCTTAAAAACGAATCCAAACGGTGTTCCTTCCGGAGTTGAAGCGGCTGTAACATACGAACTTTTAATGCTGTGGATAGTACAGTTTTCAAACAAAGCTGTCGCGCCTCCAAAGATAAAATCGGTTGTGCCTTCGATATAACAGTCTTTAAAATATTGTTTGGCTTCTTTTCCTGATAGGTATAAGGTGTCCTGATTTCCAAGCAGATTGCAGTTTGTTATTTTGGCGCGATTTGCTGTAACCGACAATGCAATAGCCTGTCCGCGTTCTCCCGAAGTATTTTTAATGGTTAAGTTGGATGCCGAAAAATCGTCTCCTTCAACCAAAAGCGTGTAGGTATAAAAGGTGCTATTTCTTCCTAGAGCAATTTTAGAAAAATTATCATCAAAGGTAATTATGGTGTTTTCTTTGCTTTCGCCTTGCAAAACAACGTTGGTATTCCATTCTGGGATTCGGACTTTCTCGTTATACGTTCCGTTTTTTACAAAGATTGTCACTTTTTCATACGGAAAAGCTGGCGTTGCATAAACCGCATCCTGAATTTTGGTATAATCTCCAGATCCGTCTTGCGCTACGGTAATATAGTTTACATTTTTCTTTTCTGAAGCGCCTACTTTGGTGCCATTTTTAACTGCCCAATCTGGAAATTTTTTCAATGCCTCTTGCGGTGCGTCTGAATACCAAGAATAGCCATTTCTTCTTTCTGATCCTATTTGATCCAATGATTTTTTCTTGATTCCGTCGCGGTCACAAAAGAAAGGTTCATTAGTTTCCAAATCCATAAATCTTGCCCAGATCGGTTTTGCATTTACGGTTGGAATCATTTTTTTGTCTACAATTTTTCCAGCGTCATTTAAGACTCTTTTTTCTTCTAAATTGGTGATTTTTGTTTTTTCGAACCACTCCACAGCACTTTTTACGGCTGTTACAATTTCTCTTGAAGGCTTGTGAATCGACATTAAAAGCAATACTATTTTTGCCGATTCGTAACCGCTTAACGAAGCCAACTCAAAAGCTCTAGCATTTGCGGGAGCCAATGTAACTTCGTCATGCTGTGCGCACCATGCCGTTAAAACTCCGTTTTGTTTGTATTGTGTTTTTAAGATGCAATCGATTCCTTTATCAAAAGCTTTTCTGCATTTTTCTACAACTTCTTTTGATGGTTTAATACTGTAATAATCCGATTCGTCTGCTACGGCTTTTATGACATTCATAATATTAACCATAGAATCGTCATTATAAGTAATGTGCGTATAATAGCCTTTTTTTAACGGATAAAACTGTGGCCAGCCTCCATTTGCATATTGCGCTTCAAGCAGATAATTTAAGCCTTTTAAGAAAGATTCTCTGTAACGTTCGTCTTTTACCTGCGAGTACATTCTAGACATAAAAAGCATTTCCTGACAAGTTGCTCCGTTGTCTGTTGTCGTTTCTACGGCCGTTTTTTTGAGTACAATTAAATCCTTTTTCTGCTTTTCGGTCAGTTCATCCTGCATTTGAATATTCTTTGGCCAGCCTCCAATGTCTCTTTGGTAGAGCAATACATTTTCGGCTATTTTTTTGGCTTCCGCCGAAGCAAACCAAGCGGCATCACTCTTACGAATAATGTCAGGCCATCTTTTGTAAGTGGTTTGAGCATGAATTCCAATGCTTAAAAATAGAATAAGCATTAAAGCTGTTTTTTTTAATTGCATCTTTTAATCGTTTTTTAATGCTTTGTTGTAAGGAACTATTTTATCTTCTAAAAAGTGAAAAATTAAGTTCATTTTCAATTTAATTGTAAGAAAAATCATCTAAATACATATTTAAGAAATCTTTTTCTTACAAAATGTGTTTTAATATTGCTTTTTAATTTTCGTTCAGCAGAATCAAATTATGAAAGCCGTTTTTTTGAAAAAAATTAAAAATTCTCCTTTTTCTTCCTTTTTCTTCCTTTTTTGTACTTTTTTTATTTTGTGATTCGAAACCAATCTACTTCAACATTTCCAGAATCATTTTTTATTTCTTCGCCTAAAGCAAAAAGTCCGACTTTGGCACCAATCCATTTTCCTTCTCTAGATTTGAAATCATTTCCGATAGACTGATAATTTTTATCGTCTAAGCTGTAAAAGAAACTGCACATTCCGTCTTTCTTAATTTGAACTCTTAGATAAATCGTATTGTTTTCAATTAAAATTGGTTTTGTTCCTGTTTCTGAAACCGTTTTGTCAAAAGTTCCCGTTTTCTGATTCAAGTATAGTTTTCCATCAACATTTTTAAAACATAGAAAACTATAATCTAATCCCATAACAATCAAACCTGTTGATTCGCCTTTAAGTCTAGAATTAAAAGTCAGTTTTGTTGTAGCAGTAAATTCTTCTGCTGGAAATTTTTGCAATAATAAATTTGGCGCATTAAAAATGTTTGAAGTTGTCGTGTTGCAAAACAGATTCAGATATCCTAAACTTGTCGGAAATCCGAAATTGGTTTGTTTGTTCGCCTGCCATTGCCATTGCAATCCCAGTTTAGGTTCATTAAATTCATCTGAAGTTTCCGGAACTTCTTTCGGATATTTTTTGCCAACATTTGGCTTTCTATAAGTGGTTACGGGTTCACCAATTCCGTTTTTATCAAAATCTTCTCCCATAACTGGCCAGTCGTTTACCCACTTCATTGGCTGTAGATGCACAATTCGTCCGTAAGCGCCTTTATCTTGAAAATGGAAAAACCAGTCTTCTCCTGTCTGTGTCGTAACCCAAGCACCTTGATGCGGACCATTTATAGCGGTCGAACCTTGTTCTAGAACCTTCTTTTTTTCATAAGGTCCGAAAACATTTTTCGATCTTAAAACGGTCTGCCATCCTGTTTGAACGCCACCAGCGGGAGCAAAAATGTAGTAATATCCATTTCGTTTGTAGAATTTTGGCCCTTCAATAGTTTCTTCACCTTTATGTCCGTCAATCACCATTACTTCGTCATTATTCACAACGGTTCCTTCTGGATTCATGGTGCAAACCACTAACAAACTTTTAATTTGCGCTCGGCTTCCTGCAAAGGCATGGGTCAGATACGCTTTTCCGTCTGTATCCCAAAGCGGACTTGGATCGATCAATCCTTTTCCTGCTTTAACCAAAAGCGGTTCAGACCAAGGCCCTTCTGCTTTTTTGGCTTTTATCATATAGATTCCGAAATCGGGATCTGGGTAATAAATGTAAAATTCGTTTTTATGAAAGGTAATGCTTGGCGCCCAAACTCCGTTTCCGTGCTGTACGCTATCGTACGTTTCAAATGGCGGCTGTTTTACCAAAGCATGACCAATAATTTTCCAGTTTACCAAGTCTTTTGAATGTAAAATCGGCAAGCCCGGAATACAGTTAAAAGATGAAGCTGTCATATAATAATCATCGCCTACGCGAACAACATCCGGATCTGAATAATCGGCATGAATGACAGGATTGGTGTAGGTTCCGTCTCCGTTATCTGGCGTCCAGACTTGTGCTGTATTCTTTTGAAAAGGAATAATGCAGAAAAGGAATAAGATGATTTTAATATTTTTCATTTTTAACTATACTTTTTATTTAAACCCGACAGGTTCTAAAAACCTGTCGGGTTCTAAATTTGCTTTTCTTTGAGGAGTTACTTTGCGATGCTTCGACTCCGCTCAGCAAGACAAGGCATTGCAATTGATAATTAACAATTGACAATTATCTGTTCAACTCAATAGCTGCCAAAATAAAAGGCCCTGTTGCTTTAGGATCGTTGTCTTTTTTTCTTTCGTTTACGTAATATTCGTAAGACCCGTCACGATATGGATTTCCCCCTAAACCTGCCACTTGACAGCAGTTTGTTAAAGTGATTCCGCCATCTTCATCTACTTTTTTGATTAAAACTGTAGTTAATCCGTCAAAAGCTTTGTTGGCCGCTTTTTTAAATTTAGCTGGCAAATATCCTTTGTTTACCCCTTTTGCATACGCGTAAGCAAACATAGCCGAACCAGAAGCTTCTAAATAGTTGTCTTTTTGACCGCCTTTGTCTGTAACCTGATACCATAAACCTGATTTGCTATCTTGAAATTTAAGAATCGCCTCAGAAGCATTGTTTAAATATTTGATCAACTCTTTTCTTTTTGGATGGTCTTTTGGCATATAATCTAAAACATCAACCAACGCCATTACATACCAGCCTAAAGATCTAGACCAGAAGTTTGGAGAGTTTCCTGTTTCTTTATTTGCCCAAGGCATTTGTTTGCTTTCATCCCAACCGTGGTACAATAATCCAGTTTTTGGATCTGTAGCTTTCAGCTGAATCACTTCAAATTGTTTTGCGATATCGTCAAAGCTTTTCCCATTTTCAAATTTAGCTGTGTATTCTGCATAGAATGGCTCTCCCATATACAAACCATCTAACCACATTTGGTTTGGATAGATTTGTTTGTGCCAGAATCCGCCACTTTGAGTTCTTGGCTGTTCTGCAAGCTGTTTGCGAATTAGCTGTAATGCTTTTAAATATTTTTCATCTTTTGAAGTTTCATATACATCAAAAAGAAGACGTCCTGGCAATACTAAATCAATATTGTATTTATCAAACTCATACGTAGTAATGCTTCCGTCTGTTTGCACAAACTGATCCACATAACTTCTTACGTAATTTTTGTATCTCGCATCAGGATTTTTCTTGTACAATTCTTCTATTGAATGCAGCACTAAAGCATGAACGTAATCCCATTTTGGCTTTTTAGCATCGTCAATCATATACGATTCTGGATGGCGTTTCATCAAGGTCAAAGCCATTTTATCAGACCATTTCGCATTTTTTCCAATCACGATATCTTTTGCAGGTTCCTGTGAGGTTACTTTACAACTCGTAATAGTCATAACAAAGACCATCAGAGCCGACATGAAGTAATTGTGCTTTCTACTATTTTTCATTTCAACATATATTTAAATTCAACTATTTTTCTAATTCAATCGATGCTAATAAAAATGCTCCTAGGCCAATTGCACCATTTTCTTTTGTTTTGGAAGACAGATAATAATTGTTTGTTCCGTCACGGAATGGTTTTCCGCCCAAACCTACATTTGATGAAACATTCAAGACATTGACTTCTCCTTTTTTATCTACTTTCACAAATTCTTTTACAAAACTGCCAAATGATTTTTTAGCAGTTGTTTTATAGCTTGACGCCAAATAGCCTTTATTTGCTCCTTTTGCAAAAGCATAAATAATCATTCCAGAAGCTGATGGTTCTACATAATTTCCGTACAATTCTGGTTTATCAGCAACTTGATACCATAACCCAGCTTCACTTTTGAACTGATTCACATTTTTTGCTATCTGATTCAAGTATCCTACCAAAACTTTATATTTTGGATGTGATTTTGGGAAATAATCTAGTGTTTCAACCAACGCTAACATGTACCAGCCAATTCCTCTGCCCCAAATAGTTGGCGAAGTTCCTGTTTGTTTATCTGCCCACGCAATCTCTTTACTTTCATCCCAAGCTTGATAAACCAATCCTGTTTTTGGATCTACAATATGTTTTTGAACCAATTCAAATTGTTTTGCGATATCACCTAAGCTTTTTCCTTTTTCATATTTAACCGTAAACTGCGCATAAAAAGGTTCTGCCATATACAAACCGTCAATCCACATTTGGTTTGGATAAATCTGTTTGTGCCAGAATCCTCCGCTTGCTGTTCTCGGTTGGCTTTCCAACTGATTTCTCAGTTTTCCGATAATCTGCAGATAGCGCGAATCTTTTGTAACATCATATAAATTAAACAGCAGTTTCCCTGGATTCAAACAATCGATATTGTATTCTTTAACATCATATTTTTTAATGTTTCCTGTACTGTCAATCATTCCATCAACATACTCTTGAATATAATTCAGGTATTTTTTATTGTTGGTCTTCTGATATAATTTTTCAAAACCAGACAATACAAAACCCATTTTATAATCCCATTTTGGTTTATCATTTCCGTCTAGCTGCCATGCATTCGGATACTTGTTTAAAATAGAAAGTGCTGTTCGTTCTGACCATTTTAAATCGTACGGAATTACATTGTCTGATGCCTCAGTCTGATTTTGTGCCATTGCAAAAACATTGAAAAGCAGAAATAATAGTAGAACTGTTTTTTTATACATCATATTTATTTTTTTAGCCACAGATTAATGGATTATTTGGATTATTCTTTGGCTGTTTTTTTTTTTAAACACATAGACTCATAGTTTAGAAAACTTAATAAAAGGTGTTTCACTTACAATAAAAAACATAGTATGCTTTATGTAAGAAGCGAGCTTCTTTTGATACTTTTTTAAAATACAATAAATTCTATGTTTCTATGTGTTAAAATTATTCTCACGCAGATTTAGCAGATCCAGCAGATTTTTTTAATCTCTTTAATCCTGTAATCTGTGGCAAAAAACAATTTTACATTTTGCTTTTTTTATTTAGCACTTCTAATTGTTTATCTAAATATTGAGCAAATTCTTCTTTTGTTTTGATTCCGTTTACCTCTTGTTCCCAAGCACCTAGAAGGTAAAAAGTCACCGCTTTTGTAGTTGGTTTAAAAACCAAAAGATAATCCAAGTCTGTATCTGCTATGTTTTCAATAGTACTAATTTCATAAAAAATTGCCATTCCTAATTTATCTGGAACTAAAGATTGTTCTCCATAAGTTGCCAGATATGCCCATTTTTTGTTTTTGCTTTCTTTTTTAAGCAATTCAGCTGTTTTTTGTTTTACAATTCCAGTACAGATTCCTTTGATTGCTTGTGATGCTTTAACCGTATGTTGCGTATACAATTGATCTGGTTTAATGGTCAATTCTGAAACAAAATCGATTTTATCTGAAGCTGTTTTCCATCCATAATAATTTACTTTTACTGTAGACTCCTTAGCTTTATTAGCCACCGTTGCAATGGTTGAATCAACTTCACGAAAGTGTAATTTTTCGTTGTTTAAATAACGGTCGATAGAACCAATTCCGATTCCTTTTCCTGCTTTTAAAATATCTGCTCCCCAATCGCTCATATTGTGATAAGAATCGAAACCATCTTGACCAACAATTGGAAGAATATTTTCTGATGTCTTTTTTCCGAAGATATCAATAGCATTTCTCCAATCTAAATACAAACGGTATCCAATTCTGTTGTTTTCCCAGCCTGGCCCTTCATAACGAATGTCAAAAGAATGGTCAGTATGCTCTGGAGCCAACTTTAATCGGTCCACATTTTTAAACACCGTACCGTCTTTGTACTTTCTTCCTTCCCATTTTCCATCTGTTTTTGCAGATATTTCGGCATACGTTTTATTGGTTTTGATATCATATTTCTGCGCATTTATGGCTGTTAGACCTGCGAAAAATAAAACTGCTGTGGTGATTTTTGCTTTCATTTGTATTCTAAATTATTTAAAAATTTTATCTAAAAATCGTACGCTGTACGAGATTGTCTGTGTAAACCAAGGCTCATAAAACCAAAATGAATGTGGCGAATCTGGAATAGTCTGCACTTCATTATAGATTTTATATTGGTTCAAAATCTGAATCATGTCGTCTCTTCCTGCATGAAATCTCGGAATGCTGCTACAGATATATAAAATCGGAGGCGCATTTTTGTCCGTATGACTCAGTGCCGAAGCATTTTTCCAATTTTCAGGAATTTCATCTGATTTTCCTCCCAGCCAAAATGCTGCCATATCTCCTTCTGACGATTCTGGATGTTTGAATGCCAAAACACCGTCTACATCTATTATGGCATGCACTTTTGAAGAAGAACGGCTTTTAAAATTTTTATCTTCAAAAAGCGAATTCGTATTTGTTGTACCAATCAAAGCTGCCATTTGCCCTCCCGAAGAACAGCCTAAAACCGCAATTTTGTTTGGATCTACATTAAATTTCGCCGCATTGTCTTTGATAAATTTTATAGCATTCTTTACATCAATAACTCCTGTCGGGTATTTTGCTTCTAGTGATAATCGGTATTCGATAGCAAAACAAGAATAGCCCTTTGCTGCAATTGCTGCACCTAAAAACTGCATCTGATTTTTATTCCCCGATCTCCATCCTCCGCCATGAATCATAATTACGGCAGGATTTTTTTTCTTTTTGGTATTAACAAAAGCATCAAAATGCAGAACGCGATCTTGTTCTTGATTGTAAACCAAATCGAATGTTTCTTCAACGTCTGGGTTTATCTTTATTTCTGGAATCGTGATAAACGGATATTTCTTAATTAATTTAGCATAAGTGCTTTTAATGGTATACGACGTGTCGACCTTGTACTGCTGGCTTTGCATTACAATTACATTAAAAAACAACACTAAGATTAATTTAAACTTTCGCATTTCTACTCTTTACTTTTTAGTTAAGAAAGGAGTTCGACCTATAGTCAAACTCCCTTTTAACTACTTCAAAAAACATAGTTCTCAAAAAACTAACAAATTACTAATAACCAGGATTTTGAGGAAAATCTTTATTTTGGTTTAAATCTAAAGCAGATTGTGGTATTGGTCTTAAAATTTTAAGCTTGCCGTCAACACCAACAAAATTTGCTTCTTTAATTTTATAATTATAAGCTGAAGCTCTTGCAACCAAAGTTCCTGTACGTTTTAAGTCGAACCAGCGTTTGTACTCTCCTAATAACTCTCTTCCTCTTTCGTCTAAGATATAATCGATATTAAATTGAGCTAAAGTGGCATTGGCAACTCCTGCTCTTCTTCTTACTTCATTTAGACGAGCTAATCCTGTTCCTGGATTTCCTGCTTTTAAATACGCTTCTGCCGCAATTAAATACGTTTCTCCAAGTCTTGAAACAATAATATCTCTTGTGCTTACAGGTCCTGTACTTGAAGGCGTAGTCGGATTTGCATCATCAAATTTCTTAACTGGAATTGTGTAACAGTCTAAGTTTTTAATTAACGTATGCGCAGCAGAATATTCTCCCCAAGGATGATATACAAATGTAGAAGCTAGTCTAGAAGCGTTTGCTGTCATCCATGCTGTTTTATCTGCAGGTGTAAACCATTTTGGCTCATAAAAATGTCTCACTTTTAATGTAGCCGGATTTGAACTTCTGTAGTACGGATAATACAAAATAGTCTTTGTAGATCCGTTTACTGTTTCGGGTCCTTCTACAATTTCAGTCATAAAAGTAGCATTCCATCTTGCATCGCCTTTTTCGTATAAACCTAAAGCATAATCTGTAGGACACAAATTGTAGCTTCTTAATGGCGCTCCCGTTTCTGCTCCTCCTAAATATGAACTGAAATAATAAAACTGACTGTTACCCAATTTTGTAGGATCTGTACTTGTTGAAGCTTTATCATACTGTACTGAAAAAATAGTTTCAGCATTCAAATCGTTGTCACCAGTCGCTGTTGTAACAAATAATTGATTGAAAGGAATATTTAAGGCTTGTCCCGCAATTGCAGCATCTGCATAAGAGGCAGCTTTTGAAAAATCATCTGCTTTACCAAAAGTTTCGTATCCTCTTGTTAAGTACACTTTTGCCAATAAATCGTTTACCGCTCTTTTGTTTACTTTTCCAGATGTACTGTAAGCAGCAGTTCCAACATTGGCTAAAGCAAAATCCAAATCTGTTATAATTTGTGTGTACACTTCTTCTGCACTATTTCTTGTAAAAGATAAAACTGGTGTTGTAATATTCTCGCTTACAATTGGCACACCTCCATAGGTCTGAACTAATAAGAAATAAGCTTGAGCTCTTAAAAATCTAGCTTCTCCCAATAGCATATTCAAATTGGCAGTTTGTTCTGTTACACTTGAATAATAAATTGCTTTATTCACAGATTGAATTAACTGATAACAAGGTCTGTACAAATCGGCAACATTGTCTGAAGATGGAATTAGAAGCGTATACTGACTTAGACCTGCAGGCTCTGGAGTTCTTCCTTCGGCGTACATGTCTGTTCCTGCCTCAAAAAGCCACGGATTTCCGCCATAAATGCTTTTAAGCCAAGCATAATTTGTGTTTATTAATAATTGAAAACCAGCAGCTGTTTTATAAGTTCCGTCAGCAGGAACATTTGATAAACTTTCCTCTTCTATATAATTACTGCAAGAACTTAAAGTTCCCACAATGATTCCTAATAATATGATGAATTTTTTCATTTGATATCTTTATTAAAATTTAACACTTAATCCCAATTGCGTAGTCACTGATGCTGGACGGTTTACTCCAAAAGCAGCGCCAGCCCATTCAGGATCATATCCATCAAAATCTGTAAATACAAATGGGTCTAAAACATTCACATAAATTCTCAGATTACTGATTTTAAGCCTTTTCAACAATTCAGAATCCAATGTGTATCCTAAAGATATATTTTTAATTTTCACGTAAGAAACGTCTCTGTAGTACCCAAATAAAGAAGTCCAATAAGCTCCTGCTCCAGTAGCAACAGGGCCTGGTCTTGGGTGTTCATTATTTGCATTAGCTGCGATTCCTGTTCCGTTTGTTGGAATAAAATAATCCATTGCCAATTTCTGGCGTCCACGGTCGCTCACATCAGCAAAATTTTGGTGGAAAGTACTCAAAACCGTTTGCCCTTGGCTTGTTAAAACTGAAAAATTCAAATCAAAATTACCAACAGTCAATTTAGAATATAAACTTCCCTGCCAGTCTGGATTCGCGTTTCCGATTACAGTTCTATCATCTTGGTTGAATTTGCCATCATTATTCAAATCTTTTGGTCTTGCTTGTCCAGGAGCCATTCCGTACAATGCTGCCTGCGCCGCTTCGCTTTCCTGCCAAACTCCATCATAAACGTAATTATAGTTTGGATTCAATTCAGATCCTAAGATTAATTTATTACCAATATCACTTACTTGATCCTGATTGTAAATTGACTCTAATTTGTTTACGTTTTTAGTAAATGTGAAAGTAGTTTCCCAATTTACATTTTTGCTTTTGATATTTTTTGTAGTTAACAAAACCTCTACTCCTTTATTGCTAACAGATCCAACATTAGCAAATGTGTTTTTATAACCTGTTTCAAGAGGCAATTCTTGTTTATAAATTAATTTATCTGAAAGTCTATCATAAACGTCTACGCTACCTGTAATTCTGTTGTTTAAGAATCCGTAATCAAGACCAAAGTTTAACTCTCGTGTTTTTTCCCAAGTTAAGTTTTGATTCGCTAAATTTTCAGACTGCCAGCCCGAAACCACATTGGCTCCGTTTGCATAAAAAGTCTGCTGATTCAATAATGCTTGAGAAGTATATGGTGCAACGTTATCATTTCCTGTATAACCTAAACTTGCGCGTAACTTTAAATCTGAAATAACAGTACTGTTTGCTAAGAAAGATTCTTTGCTGATTTTCCATCCTAAAGCTACAGAAGGGAAACTCTGCCATTTATTGCCTTCAGATAGAACAGAAGAACCATCCCATCTTGTAGAAGCTGTCAATAAATATTTGTCTTTAAAAGCATAATTTAAACGAACTGCATAAGAACTTAAAGTATTCTTTTGATAACCTGAGCTAATGTTATAACTCGTCTGAACTCCAGATCCCATATTATTTGATCCAACATCAAAAGGCTGATTGTTTGAATATAAATAAGACGTTTCATCAACATTTGAATATAAACTCTGCAATAATAAAACACTAAAATCATGCACTTCTTTAAAGGTGTGTTTCAAATCGATTTGGTTATCCCAAGTATAATTAAAGTTGTTGAAGTTTTTAATTGATGCCGAATTTTTTCCATTTAAGGTTACACCTGCATTGGTTTGCGCTTTATAAGAAGCGCTGGTAACGGTATTTTCGATACCTGCTGCAAATGTTGTTTTAAACGAAAGCCATTTTAATGGTTGGTATTGGAAGAAAACATTTCCAACAGTTTGCCACGTTTTTTCTGTTTGAGAAGAATTAGCAATTTCCATTAAAGGGTTTACGGTACTTGTTTTATTAATTGCCCATGAACCGTCAGGATAAGTTAATTTCCCTGGAAGGAAAAATAGCGTTCCCACTTTTTCGTTTCCTTGTGCATCAACAGCCCAAGGCGACATTAGCGGACTTAATCTGAAAGCATCCTGCATTGCTAAATCACTGCCTAATTGTGTATCAAGTCGTGCTACCGTAATGTTGGCTCCTGTGGTAAATTTATCATTGATTTTGTGGTTTAATCCTAGTTTAAAAGAATACTTATCAGTCGAATCATTTTCGATAAGCCCTTCATCGCTTTGAACACCAAATCCTAAGTTATAGCTCAAACCAGAATCTGAACGTCCTGTAACATTTAAGTAATTATTTTGAGTCATACCCGGTTTAAGAACTGCGTCTGCCCAGTCAAAATTATAACCGCTGTTAGCGCGAGAAACCAATAAAGGACTCTGATTTCCTGCTAAAGCGGCTAATTGCGCTGGCGTTTGTGTTTGAGGTGTTGCACTCATATACGCAACCTGATGGAATTTCCACCACTCTTCTCCAGTCATCATTTTTGGCATTCTAGCGGCAGTTTTAGTTCCGTAAGAAGTATCAAAAGTTACGTTAATTCCAGATTTAACATTAGCACCACTTTTTGTAGTTACGATAATAACACCACTCGCTCCTCTAGAACCATAAATTGCAGCCGAAGAAGCATCTTTTAAAACGTCCATTCTAGAAATATCCTGCGGGTTCAAAAAGTCAATATTATCAACTGGAACGCCGTCTACGATATATAAAGGCGATGACCCCACTAATGAGTTGTTCCCTCTGATTACCACTTTGTATCCGTCTCCTGCACGTCCTGAAGCAGATGAAATCTGAACTCCTGGCGTGCTTCCTTGAATTGCCTCTAATGGACTTGTAGTATTTCTTTCTGTAATAGTTGCTGCGCTGATGGTACTAACAGATCCGGTAAGATCGGTCTTTTTTACAGATCCGTATCCGACCACAACAACTTCATTTAATGAATTGGATTGTTCAGCAAGTGTCACATTGATTTTTGATTTTCCAGCAACGCTTACTTCTTGTGTCTGAAATCCTAAATAGCTTATTATTAAAATAGCTTTACTGTTTGATACATTAATCTTAAAACTTCCTTCAAAATCTGTCGAAGTTCCATTTTTTGTTCCCTTCTCATTAATGTTTACCCCTGGCAGTGACATACCAGTAGCGTCGGTAATCTTCCCTTCTATTGTGGTTGTCTGTGCATGTATAGAACTGCACAGTAAGAAATTCAGGAAAAAGAAAAATACAAAGTACTTGTCTTTTTTCTTAGATAATTGTTTAATACTCATGTGGTTTAAAGTTTGGTTAATTGATAGTATTTAGTTAGTAATAGATTCTACTTTTTTCTCATTGATATAGGTATTTATAAAATTTATGTTTTTTACGTTTTTTAATAAATAGATAGAATCAACCTTTTGAATTTTTACATTTTTTAGGGTAATATTCTCAACTGGAGATTCCTTATAGCCTTCTGCCCAAACGCTGTATTTACCACCGTTTTTGACAGTCACATTCTCTAAGCTTACATTTCTGATAGTTGGGATAAAATTTCCTGTCTGCGATCCGTAAACATTATAGAACATATTCAATTTCAGAACACATTCTTTTACGGTTCCCACTTCAAGGTTTCGAACATATATATTCTCAATGATTCCGCCTCTTTTTGAATTGGTTTTGATGCGTATGGCACGATCCAAATTCGGACTGTCCATCACACAGTTTTCTACAAAAACATTATTTACTCCTGCCGAAATTTCGCTTCCAATTACGACACCTCCGTGGCCATCAATCATTTTGCAATTTTGCACGATAATGTTTTTACTTGGTATGGCTACTCTCCTTCCGTCGCCATCACGACCTGCTTTAATCGCAATACAATCATCGCCCGTATTAAAAGTGCAATTTCTGATTACGATATTTTGCGAATATTCTGGATCACAACCATCATTATTCGGGCCATGGCTATTAACCGTTACGCCATCAATAATCATGTTGTTTGTTTTTATTGGATGCAGAATCCAAAATGGAGAATTAATGATTTTAATATCTTTTACTAAAGCAGTATTGCATTCAAAAAACTCAATAAAATTTGGTCTTAAGTAACGTCCTTCGCCAAAAACTCTTTCTGATACGGGCACTCCTTTTTCTGCCATATCTACCAGAACTTCACGATTTGTCGGGTCATTTTGAGACGGAATTCCTTTTTTCCAACCATAGTTTTTTCCGCCAGACCAAATCCACCAGTTTGTAATGTCCGCTTGGCCATTTAAGGTTCCTTTTCCTGTAACCGCAATATTGGTTTTGTTTTTTGCATAAATAAGCGGAGAATAATTCATTACTTCTGTGCCTTCCCAAGAAGTATGAACAATCGGGTAATCTTTCGGATTTAAACTAAAAAGAATCTCAGCATGATCCTCCAAATGCAGATTGACATTGCTTTCTAAATGAATAGCTCCTGTCAAATATTTTCCGTTTGGAACCAAAACCTGACCTCCGCCGTTTGCAACACATTCTTGAATGGCTTTTTGGAATGCTAAAGTGTTTAACGTTTTTCCGTCCGCAACAGCACCAAAATCGTTTATGTTATACACTTTATCTGAAAAATGTACTTGCGGAATACTTTTTACAACCAAATCCATTTTTTGCCATGGATTCTCTGAGGAAACAGGAGAAGAATGTCTTGCACATGATGACACTAAAAGTCCTAAAATGGCTAAAAAAAGAATCTTTTGGGTTAGGACTATCTTATTTGTAATCATTTGCACAGATTTTTCTAGTTTGAATATCAAAAACTTCAGGTTTCATGTAATCGATTACACGAAAGTAAAAAAATAGTTCTTAGACACCAAATTAATTTAGAAAAAAATTATATATTTAATTTTTATTACAAATTTTATTTACATTTAATGCAAAAAATTAGATAATTTATTATCATTGTAAAATCTAAAACGTTTGAGTTTTAAATTATGGTAATCGATAACAATATTTATTGCGTAATAAAAAAAAATGTACTTTTGTTTAAAAATAATTCGATAAACTTTTTTTGAATGAGTGAAAAAGTAACTATTTACGATATTGCTGAAAAATTAAACATCACAGCTGCGACAGTTTCTAGAGCGTTAAACAATAATCCTAAAATAAAGGAAGCGACGCGTGAGTTGGTTATCAGGACTGCTGCTGAAATGAACTATAAGCAAAATAAATTGGCGCTTGCTTTGAAGAGTGGCCGAAGTAATAATATCGGAGTTATTGTGCCGCGTATTGACAGCAACTTTTTCGCCTCAGTCATTCGAGGAATCGAAGAAGAGCTTTATCCTCACGGTTATCAGGTTATTATTTGCCAGACTCATGAAAGCATCAAAAGAGAAAATGAAAATCTTCACACGCTTGTAGATGCACAAGTTGACGGCATTATGATGTCGGTTACTGGCATTTCAGACGAGAACGACAGCGCTTTCAGGAATGTCCTGGAGAAAAATGTACCACTGATATTTTTTGATAGAAGTAAACATATTGACGGAGTGAGTTCTGTAACCATAAATGACTTTAAAGGCGGTTATTTGGCCACAAAACATTTAATTGACGAAGGTTGCAGAAACATTGCTCATTTCTCTGGAGACCAATCATTAGACATATTTAAAAACAGGTTTTTAGGATATAAACAAGCTTTATTAGACAGCGGACTTGATTTTAAAGAAGAATACGTTATTTATACCAAAAGTAGCGTTGACGCAGGTAAAGAATCGGTTGACAAACTTTTACAATTGCAAACTCCGCCTGATGCTATTTTTTCTTCGAGTGATTTTGCTGCATTGGGCGCCATACAAGAATTAAAAGAAAGAAATATCAGTATTCCGAGTGAGTTTTGTGTTGCAGGTTTCAGTAACGAACCTTTTACCAAATTCATGGAACTATCTATTACTTCTGTAGATCAGTCACCACTTGAAATGGGAAGAATGTCTGCCCGAGTTTTCTTAGAACAAGTCGACAAAACAGATGCGATCAAAATTGAAAAAAAGGTAGTGCTTGCTCCAGAATTACATATTCGTAAATCTTCTACGAGAACTAATTTTTAATTTTTTCTTCACCATATAAGTTATATAAGCTCATTTTAGAATGGGCTTTTTTTATGCAAGTTTCGGAGAAGCGAAATATTTATAGAATTGCAATAAGACAGACTAACAAAAGCCCCAGAGCTTTATACTGTAACCATTTATCTTTTGCTATAAATATCTTGCTCCGCTGGAGCTTTCTCAAAAAACAAGAGACGCACTGCAGTGTGTCTCTACATATAAAACTAACACAAAAAAAAAGACGCACTATATTGTGCGTCTTCTATATAAACCTTTGTCACTTTGCATCTCTGTTCCTTTGCACCAAAAAAATTACAACGAAACCCCTCTTTTCCAAGGAATAAAATCGTTTTGGTTTAAAATTGCAGCTTTGGTTTTTATTGTACCGCTGGCAACATCAATGATGAATTCTAACATTTCGTCAGCCATTTCCTCAATAGATTTTTCACCAGTAATAATGCCTCCAGTATCAATATCGATAATATCAGACATTTTGTTTGCTAACTGTGTGTTTGATGAAATCTTTACAACTGGTGCAATTGGGTTTCCTGTTGGAGTTCCTAAACCTGTTGTAAACAATACCATATTTGCACCAGAACCTACCATTGCAGTTGTACATTCTACGTCGTTTCCTGGCGTACATAACAATGTAAATCCTGGTTCGTTAATATATTCTCCATAATCGAAAACACCTGTAATTGGTGAGGTTCCACCTTTTTTGGCAGCACCAGCCGATTTCATAGCATCTGTAATCAAACCGTCTTTAATGTTACCTGGAGAAGGATTCATATCAAATCCTGAACCTGCATCAACAACTGTTTTTTCGTACCATTGCATTAAATCTAAGAAACGTTTTCCATCCTTATCATCCACACAACGATTTACTAATTCCTGTTCTACTCCACATAATTCAGGAAATTCAGAAAGAATTGTAGTTCCTCCCAAAGCCACTAAATGATCGGATAACACTCCCAATGTCGGGTTAGCAGAAATTCCGGAGAATCCGTCAGATCCACCGCACTCTAAACCAATTCTTAATTTAGACAATGGAGCTGGCTGTCTCTTAATTTCGTTTGCTTTTTTAATAGCCTCAAAAGTATCTTTAACCACACTGCTCAACATCGTTTCAATAGTTCCGATAGACTGCTGATCGTAAATTAAAACAGGTTTTTTACTGTTTGGATTAATCGCATCTAAAGCTTCTTTGAAAATTGAAATTTGAAGATTCTGGCATCCTAAACTCAAAACTGTTGCTCCAGCCACATTTGGATTATTTACATAACCCGCCAAAAGTTTAGCTAAACTGTGAGAATCCTGACGAATTCCACCACAACCACCTTGGTGTGTGATGAATTTTACTTCAATATTATTGAATAAGTTAGCATCGTTTGAAGCTTCTTGATTTCCTGCTCCACCCGTTTCTGATTTCACCAAAGAACGCAACAATAATTGGTAATCGTTTTCTTTAGGTTTCATCAATTCTTTCTCAAAAATATCTTTTAAGATTTCGATGTTTCTGTTTTCACAAAAAACCAATGGAAAAAACAACCATACATTTTCTGTTCCAACCTGTCCATCTTCTCTATGATAGCCCTGCCACGTTCTGTCTTTCCATTTATCAACATTAGGAGCCGTCCAGCCAATTGTTTCTGTTTTACCAGTAACTTTATCACTTTCGTGTTTTACGTTAGCAGTAGAAAGCAGTCCGCCTTTTTCAATTTTAGCGCTAGCTTTTCCAACCAAAACACCATACATAATGATTCTGTCCCCTACATTAAAAGGAACCATTGCAATCTTATGTTTCATTTTTACATCAGACTCTACGGTAATTGATTGTCCTTCAAAATCAATCACTTCGCCTGCAGTAAGATCCACCAAAGCAACCGCAACATTATCGGTTGGGTTTACTTTTATTAATTTTTTCTGCGTTGCCATAATTAACCTTTGTTCTTTTTGTTTTTCTCTTATTTTATCTGTTAAGTGAAATTATTTTTTTCAATATATTCACCAACTTAAATTTAAATCTGTGTAAATCAGCTTTAATCTGTATAAATCTGCGTGAAAAAATCGATGTGTAACAAATATTTCACGCAGATTTAAAAAGATTTTAGCAGATCAAATTAGATTTTTGTTTATTGAATCAAACTATTTCTTAGCCCAATCCCAAAATGTTTATTTTATTCTTTCTTGAAACTTAGCAAAGCCAGCTTCAATTCCGTTTGAATCAATTTCTTCTAAAGCAATTGTAATTGCTCTTGTTAAACCTGGAATTTCAGTTAAATCCTGATCCCAGAAACCTTTGTTTTGTAATGTCAAACGAGCAATTTTCTCGTAATCATCAGACTTCCAAAGTCCGTTAAAGAATGTTGTAATATCTTCACCATCTTTAACCGGCAAACTTTGACCATTCCAAGTTCCTTTGTAGAAACGAATTAAACTCGCTAATGAAAAAGTCAAATTAACAGGCAATTTTTTGTTTGCATTATAATATCCTAATAAACTAGGCAAAACTCTTACTTTGAATTTCGATACAGAATTTAATGCAATATCAGCAAGTGCATGTTTGATAAATGGATTTTTAAATCGGTCCATTACTTCCTCAGAATAGGTCGTAATTTCATTTTTATCCATATCAAGAGTTTCACTGATTTCACTAATAACACTATTAACAAATTTTCCTGTAAAATCTCCGTTAACAGTTTCCATTACTAATTTATTGCCATGCAAAAGTGAAAAAGGAACCATTGCCGTATGTGCACCGTTTAAAATACGAACTTTAATCATTTTGAAAGGACGTATATCATCAACGATTTTTACATTCAAATCTGTTTTATGAAAAGGCAATTTTGCTTTTAAATCATCTCCACCTTCAATAGCCCAAAGGAAAAAAGGTTCAGCCGCAACAATTAAATTATCCTCATAATCTAATTTATTATTGTACTCTTCAATTTCAGCTCTTGGATATCCAGGTACAATTCTGTCAACCAAAGTACTATGATAGGTACAAGCATCTGATACCCAAGTTTTAAACGCATCTTCTAATTTCCATAAATCAACATATTGTAAAATATATTTTTTAAGTGTTTCAGAGTTATAATCAATTAATTCGCAAGGAATTATTGTAACTCCCTTAGAAGCATCTCCATTAAAATGTTTAAATCTTTCATATAATAAAACCGTCAATTTTGCAGGAAATGATACTGGCGGCTGCATGTCTGGAGTATCACTTTCAATAAATTCAATTCCAGCTTCTGTAGTATTAGAAACAATAAACTGAAGTTCTTCTTCTTTGGCTAGAGCCAAATAATTTGCAAATTCAGTATATGGGTTTATCGTTTTTACAATATTATTAATCAACACAATATCTTGTATCTTTTCACCTTTTTTAATTCCGTTCATAAACAAGGTATAAAGACCGTCCTGATCATTAATCATATTTACCATACCGTCTTTCAAAGGCTGAACGACTGCAATACCGGCATTAAAATCAACTTCTTTATTTAGTTTATCAAAAGCATAATCAACAAAGGCTCTTAAAAAATTACCTTCTCCAAACTGAACTACCTTAATTGGCTGTAACTTTTCTAATCCTGTATTTACTCGATTTAATTTTTTCATTTTGAATTTTCTTTAATGCGTTATAAATAACCATTTATAAACCTTATTTCATTATTTCTGCCTTTTAAATTGTAAATGAAACATTACACCCGATTGAGTAAAATAAAGCCGGCTGTGAGGAATGGCTAGCCAAATTTTTCAAGCGTAATGTTCAATTACAATCTCTAAAAATCTAAAAAAAACTTATAAAATAAGGAGTTAGGCATGATTACCCCTTAATCTATTTTCTAATATCTTTTATAATGTCAAGAACCTGTTTCACTTTTGCAGTAAGTCCGTCGAAATCTTTATTGTCTAGTATATCTTTCGAAATTAACTGAGAACCCAAACCAACGCAAGTTGCTCCAGCATTTAACCAAGAGCTCAAACTCTCTTTTGTCGGATAAACACCTCCTGTCGGCATAATATTCGTCCACGGACATGGCCCTTTTATGGCTTTAATAAATTCTGGTCCGTACGTATCAGCAGGGAATAGTTTTACGATTTCGCAACCTAATTCTTCTGCTCTTGCAATTTCTGTCAAAGTACCACAGCCTGGCGACCAAAGCACTTTTCTGCGATTACAAGCTATAGCTATATCTTCTCTAAAAACTGGTGTTACAATAAAATTTGCTCCTAAACTCATGTACAAAGAAGCCGAAGCTGCATCTGTAATAGAACCTACTCCTAAGATCATTCCCGGAAGTTCTGCTAAAGCATATTTGTTTAAAGCTCCAAAAACTTCATGTGCAAAATCACCTCTGCTTGTAAATTCCATTAATCTGGAACCTCCATCATAACATGCTTTTAAAACTTTTTTACTTAGCTCAATATCAGAGTGAAAGAATAACGGAACCATACCGTTGTCTTTCATCGTTTGAGCTACTTCAATTCTTGAATATTTTGCCATTTTCTTATTTAAAAAAATTATCTTAATCCGTTGAGTGTAATTATTTTCAACACATAGAGACATAGTTTTGGGAAGCGTTAAAAAGGCGTTTCACTAATTTAAATGCACATAGTCTAACTATGTGTTGAAACTTGTTTTCTTCTGTTCTCTTTTTTTGATATAAAATCTATGTTTCTATGTGTTAAAACATATCATTTTTAGTTACACCTAATGGGTTTATCTTGATACCAATGCAGAACCATCACCATCAATCATATTTTCAACTTCTTTTAAAGTAACCAAGTTATAATCTCCTGCAATTGTATGTTTTAGACAACAAGCTGCAACTGCAAAATCTAAAGCTCTCTGGTTATTATTATATTCCAATAAACCGTATATTAATCCGCCCATAAAAGCGTCACCGCTTCCTACACGGTCTACAACCGGAGTCACTTCTTTAACTGCTGCGCTATAAATCGCTTTTCCGTCATATAAAATCCCACCAATTCTCTGGTGAGATGCGCTAACAGAATAACGAAGTGTTGTTGCTGCGATTTTTAAACTCGGAATCAATTCAAACAATTTATCATATACCGCTGGAAGTGATTTTTCGTCCTGATAATTCGGATTCACTTTCGGAATTCCTAACATGAAATACGCCGTATCAATATCTCCTAAAATCACATTGCTATATTTCAGCATTTCTGGCATAACCTCGCTCGGAGTTTTTCCGTATTGCCAAAGTTTTGATCTATAGTTTAAATCGCATGAAATTTTAATTCCTTTTTTATGAGCAACTTTAATTGCCTCTAAACAAGCTTCGGCAGCACTTTCTGAAATCGCTGGCGTAATGCCGCTCCAATGGAACCATTCTGCACCTTCCAAAACTTTTTCCCAATCCACCTGTCCTTTTTGTATCGTTGACATGGCGCTGTGAGCACGATCGTAAACCACATTGCTTCCACGGGTTCCTGCTCCTGTTTCTAAGAAATAAATTCCTAGACGTTCTCCTCCGTAAACAATATTTTTAGACTCAACATTCATCTTTCTGATTTCTTTTAATGCAGAAAAACCAATTTCATTTTCAGGCAGCCTGGTAACAAATTCAGCATTTACACCATAATTAGCCAAAGAAACGCATACGTTAAATTCGCCGCCACCGTACGTAGCACCAAATGCTGTAGATTGCGAAAAACGCAAATGCCTTTCTGTCGATAAACGCAGCATAATTTCTCCAAATGCAACTACTCTACTCATTATTTATATATTTTTTTTGCCACAGATTACAATGATTAAAAAGGATTTCATTTAGCGAGCCTTGCGTAAATCTTTGCGAACCTTGCGGTTAGACTTTATTTAAAACTTAAAATATTCTTTAGCATTGTTGTATGAAATATCAGCAACTAATTTTCCAATCCATTCCATATCGTTTGGAAGTTCTCCACGTTTGATTTCGTCTCCCAAAAGATTACATAAAATACGTCTGAAATACTCGTGTCTCGGGAACGATAAGAAACTTCTAGAATCTGTCAGCATTCCAACAAAACAGCTAATTAAGCCCATATTTGAAAGCGCATTCAATTGTTTTGTCATTCCATCTTTTTGATCTAAAAACCACCATCCAGAACCGAATTGTACTTTTCCGCGAACGCTACCGTCGTTGAAGTTTCCAATCATTGTTGCCATAACTTCGTTATCAGCAGGATTTAAGTTGTAGATAATCGTTTTAGTCAATTTATCTTTACTGTCTAACGCATTTAAGAAAGCTGATAATTTTTGTGCTTGAGGATAATCTCCAATAGAATCCCATCCTGTATCTGGGCCTAAGATTCTGTGCATACGAGCATTGTTGTTACGCAATGCACCTAAGTGAAATTGCTGTACCCATCCAAATTCATGATATGTTTCTGATAAGAAAACTAAAATGGCACTATGGAATTTTAAAATCTCTTCTTGAGACAACGTTCCATTTTCTCTTTTCTTTTTGAAAATCGCATTGATTTCACTTTCTGTAAAGCTCTCAAAATCAATTTGATTTAATCCGTGATCGCTTAATTTACATCCGTTTGCATGAAAGAATTCGATTCTTTTTCTCAAAGCAGACTGCAAATCAGCATACGTGTTAATTGCAATACCGGACACATCCCCTAATGTGTCCAGATATGCATTATAACCATCATTAGCAATTAAGATGGCTTTATCAGGTCTGAAAGCTGTACTCATCTTGATTCCAGTCGAATTGTTTGCGAATTTTTGGTGAAATTCTAAACTGTCAATTGGATCTTCTGTAGTACAAACCAATTCAGCATTTACTTTTTTAAGAAGGTTTTGTGTGCTGTACGCTTGAGAATTTATTTTCTCGGAAGTTTCGATATAAATTTTCTCAGCCGACCTTTCATTCAACAAATCATAAATATCAAAATAACGAGCCAATTCTAAATGTGTCCAATGGTACAACGGATTACGCATAGTGTACGGAACTGTTTTTCCCCAGTTTAAGAATTTATCTTTATCTGAACCATTTCCAGTTACAAACTGCTCGTTGATTCCCAAAGTACGCATTGCACGCCACTTGTAGTGATCACCATTAATCCAAACTTGCGTAATATTATCAAAGATTTTATCTTCAGCAATAAACTGTGGATTTAAGTGATTGTGGTAGTCAATAATGGGCTGATTTTTAGAGTAATTGTGATACAACTCTTCAGCATATTTATTTTCTAATAAAAAATTATCGTTTATGAATGTCTGGCTCATGTCTTTTAAAATATAATTTGAAAATTATTCTTCGTTTGAAGGTTTTCCTATTGTAGCTAGGATTCCACCATCTACATATAAAATGTGACCGTTTACAAAATCACTTGCTTTTGATGATAAAAATATCGCCGCTCCAGCCAAATCGCTTGGATCACCCCATTTTGCTGCAGGAGTTCTGTTGATGATGAAATCATTAAACGGATGTCCGTCAACTCTAATTGGTTTGGTTTGTTCTGTTGCAAAATATCCAGGACCGATTCCGTTGATCTGAACATTGTATTTTGCCCATTCTGTTGCCATGTTTTTAGTCAGCATTTTCAAGCCTCCTTTTGCAGCAGCGTAAGCAGAAACTGTATTTCTTCCCAACTCACTCATCATCGAGCAAATGTTGATGATTTTTCCTTGACGTCTTTCAATCATTCCTTTTGCAACATGCTTAGAAACGATAAACGGACTTACTAAATCTATATCAACTACTTCTCTGAAATCTGAAACTTCCATATCTAGAAGCGGAATTCTTTTAATAATTCCGGCATTATTGATCAAGATATCGATTGGTCCAACTTCACTTTCGATTTTTTGAACCGCAGTTTTCACTTCTTGCTCTTCTGTTACATTAAATTTGTAACCAACTGCATTAATTCCTTCGTTTTTTAATTCTGCTACAGCATGATCAATTTTTTCTTGAGATGAATTTCCGTTCACCACAATTGTAGCACCCGCCTGACCTAATCCCTTTGCCATTGCCATTCCCAGACCGTGAGTCGAACCTGTGATAAGGGCAACTTTTCCTTTTATATCAAATAAATTTGTCATCTTATCTTAAATCAGTGATTTTACAAACATCCATATCTCCGTAATCTAAGTTCTCTCCTGCCATTCCCCAAATAAATGTATAGTTGCTAGTTCCAGAACCTGAGTGAATAGACCAAGGTGGAGAAATTACTGCCTGATGATTGTTCATCCAGATGTGTCTTGTTTCTTGTGGCTGTCCCATAAAGTGACAAACTGCCTGATCTTCTGGAATATCCAAATAGAAATACACTTCCATTCTACGATCGTGAACGTGAGCTGGCATGGTATTCCAAACACTTCCTGGTTTCAATTCTGTCATTCCCATCTGCAATTGGCAAGTTGTAACTACACTTCCAATAATCATTTGGTTTACGGTACGGTGATTTGCCGTTTCCATTTTTCCCAATTGTAATTTATTAGCTTCAGCTAAACTTACTTTTTTAGTTGGGTAAGTCGTGTGCGCAGGCGCAGAGTTTAAATAAAACTTAGCAGGATTGTTTTTGTCATCACTTTTAAAAACCACCTCTTTATTTCCAGCTCCGATATACAAAGCATCTTTAAAACCTAACTCATAAGCTGTTCCTTCTACAACAACAGAACCGCTTCCTCCTACATTAATAATTCCAAGTTCTCTTCTTTCTAAAAAATAAGGCGCTTTTAAAGGATCGATTGTTTCTAAGGCTAAATCTCCTTTTACAGGAACTGCAGAACCTGCAATGTATCTATCATAATGCGAATAAACCAATACCACTTCATCTTCCTGCATTAAGTCATCAATTAAGAATTCTTCTCTCAATTGCTGTGTATCATATTTTTTTACAGCTTCTGGGCTTGACGCGTATCTTGAACTATATTTTGTCATAATTTAAATAAATGTAATCGATTGCACAAATTAATTTTTTAAATGGAATAACCATAATTGAAATGAAAAAAATATTTCAATTATGTCTATTTTTCTTTATAAATCAGTTATTGGAGCATATTTAGGAACCAATGATTTCATTACAATCCAGCCTGTTAAGTAACAAACAGCACAAATAGAGAAAATAATAAAATATCCAGCCTCAATTCCTTTGAATCCCATAAAGACCATATTAGTGTCTTTTGCATAATCAAACAATACTCCTGAACCTTTATTAATCAAAGTTGATCCTAATCCTCCTGCTAAACCTCCTATTCCAGTGATAGTTGCAATTGCTTTTTTAGGAAACATATCTCCTACTGTAGTAAAAATATTTGCCGACCAAGACTGGTGTGCTGCTCCCGCAATTCCGATAATGACAACAGGAACCCAGTAACTAATATATCCTAATGGCTGAGCGATCAAGGCTAATAATGGAAAAAATGCAAAAATCAACATCGCTCTCATTCTTCCTTCATACGGATTCATTCCTTTTTTCTCAACGAAATACGTTGGTAGCCATCCTCCAATGATAGATAATAATGTAATCATATAAAGTACAAATAATGGAAAAGCAGCTTCTGTAGAATCCATTCCGTAAACAGAACTTAAATAAGCTGGAGTCCAGAATAAAAAGAACCACCAAACTCCGTCTGTCATGAATTTACCAAACGCAAACGCCCATGTCTGTTTGTATTTAAAACAATCTGCTAAAGAAACTTTTCCTTTAGCTTCAGGTTTGAAACCAATTTTACTATCCTCAATATCATCTTGTTGAATATAAGCCAATTCTTCTGCTGTAACTTTAGAATGTCTTTCTGGCTTATCGTACATAAACATCCAAAATCCCATCCAAACAAAACCTAAAGCTCCAATAATAATGAAAGACATTTCCCATCCGAAAGATTTTGCGATAAACGGAATCGTAATTGGCGCTGCTAAAGCTCCTACAGTTGCTCCTGCATTAAAAATACTAGTTGCAAAAGCTCTGTCTTTTTTAGGGAAATATTCTGCTGTTGTTTTAATTGCCGCAGGAAAGTTTCCTGCTTCTCCAACTGCTAAAACGAAACGTGCAAAAATAAATAAAGCAACACTCACATTGATTACCAACGCTGTATCGCTTATTGTACTGATTATTTCTTTTGAACCATGAAAACTCACAAACCATTCTCCTGTAATAATTCCTGAAGTAGCTATTCCGCAAAAAGCATGAAGACAAGCTCCCACAGACCATATTCCGATTGCCCAAAGAAATCCTTTTTTAGTATCCAACCAATCCACAAATCTTCCAGCAAACAGTAAAGAAACTGCATAAAAAATAGAAAATAATGCAGTGATATTTCCGTAGTCATTGTTTGTCCAATGAAATTCTGGTGCAATAAAATCACTCCAAGTTAAAGAAAGAACTTGTCTGTCCAGATAATTGATCGTAGTTGCAAAAAATAATAATGCACAAATACTCCAACGGTATTTTCCTGTGGTTTTAACACTCTGATTTACTGCAACAGTTTCGGTTTGATTCATAGTAAGTGGGTATTATAGTTTTGTAATTTTTGGCAATCTTAAAGATTCTCATTACTGCTTTCTAAGAATAGTATAATCAATAAATTAATACCTTTGGAGAGAAATAATGTAATCGATTGCACAAATATAGTTTTTAATCTGTACAATCCAAATAATATTGTGTAAAAAAATAATTTAGTTCGTTAAAATAAACATATTATATAAAAAAAGGAATACAAAATTACACATTAAACAATATATTTGTTAAAAGCCAACAGGTGAAATTTATCCTTTTGTTGGGGTAAAATTGTCCCATAAGCTAACTTTAAACAAACCAATTTTATGTATTTTTAGATTCTTCGGTTTTTCGCTTGCATTTTCAAATACAAAAACATAAATAATTACAAACCAAATAATTATAAATTAAATTGAAAACTACTAAAATACAATTCTCAAGAGGCATTACGTTGAGTTTTCTTCTTTTCTCAGGACTATTTTGTATGAGTGCACAAAATCAAGTAATCCCGTTGTGGAATAAAATTCCTGATGAAATAAAAGCTCCTGATTATAAAGAAAAACCAGAACTGAAAGATGGAAAAATGCAAAGTACAAGTCAGGTTTCTGTACCTACTTTAAGCATTTTTATTCCGACAGAAACAAAAACTAATCAAACTGCTGTTGTAATTTGCCCTGGAGGCGGCTACACGCATTTGGCTTTTGACAAAGAAGGAACAAAAGTAGCTGAATGGTTCAATAGCTTAGGAATTGCAGCTTTTGTATTGAAATACCGCATGCCAACTGATTTAACGATGAAAAATAAAAATGTTGGTCCGCTGCAAGATGCGCAAGAAGCCATTCGCTATGTAAGACAAAATGCAGCAAAATGGAATATTGATCCTAATAAAATTGGAATTTTAGGTTTTTCAGCTGGAGGACATTTAGCGTCTACAGCTTCAACACATTACGATGACAAAGTTTATGAATCGGCATATAAAGTGAGTGCACGCCCTGATTTTTCGCTGCTGATCTATCCTGTAATTTCAATGGAAAATGAAATCACCCACAAAGGCTCTCAAACCAATTTACTTGGAAATAATCCTTCAAAAGAGTTAATAGATTCTTATTCAAACGAAAAGAGAGTAACTTCTAAAACACCTCCTACATTCTTAATTCATGCGACAGATGATACAGTCGTAATTCCAGAAAACAGTATTAATTATTATTTGGCATTAAAGAAAAATGGCGTTTCAGCTGAGATGCATGTATATGAAAAAGGTGGCCACGGATTTGGATTGGGAGTTGCTGATACTAGTAAATTTTGGACTAGAGATTGCGAAGAATGGCTTAAATCAAACGGATATAATTAAAAAAATAAAGGCAAAACTTTTACAAGTTTTGCCTTTTATCAAAAAAAAAAAAAAAAAAAGGAATTAAAAAACTAATTTTAATATGTTTAAACAGCAACTTCTTGTTCTGTTGTATTTTTCACTTTAGGAACGGAAATTGCTTTAGTTGCCACTTTTGATTTTGCAGCAGGTTTCTTTTTGCCAAATTTCTGTTTTCCCCACCAGATAATAAATCCTGTAATAGGCAAACTGGCAGAAATCAAACTAGCCAAAAATGCAATAATTTTCCCTGTAAGTCCAAGAACGCTTCCTACGTGAATATCGTAATTCATACGTCTGATTTTGTCTGGAATATTGGCTTCAATATATTTTCCTGAAAATGGAGTCTTAATCGAGATTTCTTTCAAAGTCTGCTGATCAAAATTATATCGGTCCATATTATAAAAGGTGTGTCTTTGTTTGTAAACAAAAGCACCAATTGGATCTGCAGGTTTCGCTGGAATACTGATTAAAATTCCAGCCGCTTGCGGATTTTCTTTTCTTAAATTCAATAAAACTTTATCGGCAGTTGTGATATTGAATTCCTTCACATGAGTTGTATCAGATTTTGGAGATTCGCGATTTTCAACCAAAGGCTTTCCTCCAGAAGTTACCCAATATAAAGATTTACTCCACCATCCAAAACTCCATACTAAACCTGTCACGGCTATGAAAAACAGAAATATACAACTGTAAAAACCAAGCACATTATGCATATCATAATTGACACGTTTAAAACTGGCATCCCATTTAATCTTAAAACTTTTATCAATAATAGATTTAATCCATTTTGTTGGCCACCATAAAACGATACCCGAAATCAGTAAAACCACAAAAATTAAAACTGCAACTCCAACAATTGGCCTTCCAATATCATAAGGAAGCCACAAAGCACGGTGTCCGTTTAAAATCCATCTGAAAAAATCTGGCGATTCTCCTCTTGAGAAAGTTTTTACGTTTAATATATCTCCCGTATATGGATTCATATAAACGCTTATAAAAGTTCCTTGTCTCCTTCCTCCTTTGCGTTTTTCACCCTTTCCTTTTTCTTTTTCAGCAAATTTTCCTTTTGCGTTTTCGTTTTTAGCGAAATCTTTTTTTCTTTCTCCTCTTTTCTCTCCGCGCCCTCCTTTTTCACCTTCTTCTTTTTTCTCCACAAAATAACCAACAATAGCTGCTTCATCTTTTGCGCCAAAAGTGACACTTGTAGCTTTTTTGTCTTTCATTTTTTTATCAGCAATCGAGACCAATTGCGAAGGCAGTAAAAATGCTTCATTCTGAGGTTTTACAAAACGCCAGTCTTCAATAAAATCTTTAATTTCATTTTCAAAAACATAAATGCAGCCTGTAAGACTAACAATTACTACAATGATTCCAGATGCCAAACCAAGCCACAAATGCAGCCAGGCCATGATACGCTTAAAAAGCGACTTTTTACTTTTTTTCTTGTTATTTGGTTTTGAAGAAGAAAACATAATTGGATAGATAATAGGATAAATAAAAAAACCGCAAGTCCTCATCAAATAAGTACTTACGGCAAAAAAATATTAGTATTTTAATTTTTGGATTGCAGTAATTTGTCCGCCTTCAACCTTCATACCTTTTGTTGCAACAGCTGTTGTACCATTGATTGAGTAAATCCAGTTTCCGTCAGGAGTATTGATACCTACAATTGCAGAATTTCCGTCTTCTGAAGTAATATTGTAGCGGCTAGTTACAGAAGTTAAAGTTGCTGGAGCATTTGTTACCCATGTAAAAGTTTGGTTGTAAACATCGGCAATTGCCATTTTAACTGCACCATTGTTTTTACCCACATTTCCGTACATTAACAATAAGAATTTACCTTTTGAAATATAAGTTGTAGAAGAAATTTTATATCCACCAGATTTTTCTTGAACATTAAAGAAATAAGATTTGTCAAACTCTGTAGTTCCTTTTTTAATTTTCACAATCGCAGAAGGTTTTGTAGAAGTCATCACAGCATTGCTAGTAGCAATTGCTCCAGAGAAACCGTAAGCGTCTCCATTTTCGTCTTGGAATAATCCGTTTGTGAAATAAGCTCCTAAATAACTTGTACGGTTATCTTTAATTACTTTTTCTAATTTCAATTCTGGGTAGTTGTAAACTGCAACCCAAGTACTATCTGGATTTGCAGTTCCAAAGTTGTCTACACCATCTCCTTTGATACTCATATAAGGCATATACACTTTATCTCCCACCTGAGTCGCCCAAGTAAAGAAAGCTCTTTCTCCGTTTCCAGCCAATTTCTTGGTATCTTGTTGAGCTTCGCCAATAATAAGTGATTTTGCTGCATCGATTTTGTACATAGAAGCGATTGAAGCACCACTTCTCGGAACTTTAATAGTCAAAATATCTTTGTTTATAGCAGCAAATACGTGAACCGTTTCTGCTTGAAAATCTGATTTTTTAACCAATTTTCCTTCAGCGTTTAAGTTGTAAGTTGTTACCGCTCCAGGATTTCCTTGTCCGTAAAGCAAACTGAAGAAGTTGTTTTGCGCTGTAATATAGTAACGGTAAGTTCCGTCTTGCTCCAATCCGTTTCCTGTAGTGGTAATAGAACCTGTAGAAACATCGTCTGCAGTTAATAAATAATCTGCAATTCCGGCTGCTCCTGTTGTTGCCGTAATAATATATTTCGTTTTTCCTGTATCAGTCCCGCCGCCAGTTTCTCCTCCTGATTTATCTGAATCACTGCTGCAAGAAAAAGCTGTAAAAACTATAACAGCTGATAATAACGCTAATGTGGTACTTTTTTTCATTGTAATATAGTGTTTGTATTAAAATTTAATTATTTGATTTACTGAAGTAATATCTAAACTTGATATAAAAAGCTCTACTTGGCTTTTGCAATGAGAAATTGTCAAAAAGCTTGTTGTCAAGAAAGTTTTTGCATTCAAAAGCAATATTGTATTTTCCGTTTGCCATTGTGCAAACAGCATTTAAATCATGGCTAAACTGTTGCGGAATTTCTAGTTTGCTATCCTTGCTTCCCATGCTTGGCCAAGACAAATAATACGTATGAACATATAACAGATTATAGCCTACAGACAGATTATTTCCTTTTTTCCAAACATTATTAAAGAACATTGTCGCATCAGCATTACCAAAGAGATATGGCATATTCGGAATTCTGTCATTATAAAAAGGAGACACATAATTTTGATTTGGCTCGTACATTGTTTTGTTTCTAATGTTCTGGTATGTTGCGTTGAAACCAGCCGTAAAACGATTCCCATAAGAATATCTTACCTCTCCATCAATACCATAATTGGTAACTTTTCCCTGATTGACATTGGTAGTCATGGTCTGATTGTTATTCAATGTCGGACGAATAAAATCGACTGCATTTCTATGCAAAAGATTCACATCAAACGATAAAGCATTCTTTTCGCGGAAACTGGTCTGATAACTCGCTCCAATATTGTAGTTGTTGCTTGATTCAGGTTTTAAAGAAAGGTTTCCTTCTAAATTATCATTTACATTACCAAAGATTTCCTCTGGAGTTGGCAGTCTGTATGTCTTTTCGTAAGAAGCTTTAATCTGCAAATTATGTTTCAAGTAATAACTCGTAGCAGCCCCATATCCAGTTGTAGAAGTATGGTCTACATATTTCTGATAGGCAATATCTCCAGCGTTTCCAGACGGATTATAACTTCTTGAATAAGTAGTTTTTAACGAATAATCTTTTAAGAATACAGAAGTACTCCATTTATCATTGTAATCTAATTTATAACCCAATCCTAAAACATTCTTTTGCGTTTTCTTAGGCTGTTTATACACCAAAGATTCTGGAACTAATTCGTCACTTTCTTTACGATCAAACGTGTTAAACGTATTATTGACCATAAACGAATGTCTGTCATTAAGTGTGTAAGTAGCATTGGCCGTCGCTACTCCATTATTATTGTAAAACTTGCGCAGAGTTCGGCTTCTTTCTCCTCCGTCACCATCATATTCTTTATAGTCGCCAAACCAATTGTATCTTCTAAAAACAGTATCTATATTCTGTTCATAACCAAAATTGTAATTTCCAGTAACATTTACATTCAGACCTTTTGTAAATAAATCTCTAACCTGATATTTCAAAGTAGGCATTACAATACTTCCTTTTCTGTAAATCTGACCAAAAACGCTTACCATTCTGGCTCCAGTTTGAATATCAGCTTTGTTTTCACCACCAGTAAATCCGATCATTAACTTATCAGCGTATTTTTTTCCAGTTATTCCAATATTGAAAATCACGGTTTCATTACGATATTTATCGTGAAAACGTCTCACTCTTTGATTTGGGAAATAAGCTCCAGTATTTAAATCTGCGACATCAACATTTACCCAATAATTATTATCTGAATAGTTTTGAAAAGCATTAATTTCTGTTGTAAAACCGCTTTTTGCAGTATATCCAGCATTAATACTTGAACGATGTGTATTAAAAGATCCGAACGAATAAGAAGCATCAATAAAAGTTCTAGGTTTACTGTTTGTTACAATATTGATCGCTCCGCCTAAAGCATCTCCACCCAACCAAATTGGCACAACACCTTTGTAAACTTCTACGCGATCCGCTAGATTGATTGGAATATTATTTATCTGAAAAGAAGAACCAAAATTATCCATCGGAACGCCATCAATAAATACTTTAATTTGATTTCCTGAGAATCCATTGATCGAAAGTTCTGATCTTGAACCTACTCCGCCTGCTTCACGGTTTCGAACTCCCGAAACGCGATCTAATGCATGAGATAAATCTAAAGTTGAATTGTGAAGCTTTCTAGCATCTATTGCAGTTACACTGTAAGCTTGTTTATTTACTTTTTCTGTTTGAGATCTTCCTAGTACAGTTACACTTTCTAACTCTTGCAATTCATTTTCCATTTTAATCGAAACATCTAAATTACTTGCTGAAACTTCGATCTGTTTTTTCTGAACTGCAAACCCAACTGCGGAAACTTTTAGAACATATTTTCCTGGAGCAACATTTTTGAAAATATAATTCCCATTTTCATCTGAAATCACACTCAAATCCGTTTTTTCAATAATAACCGTTGCAAACGGAATTGTCTCTCCAGAATTTTCAACAACTTTTCCAGACACCAAAAAGCCCTGATTTTGCTGGGAAAACGATAAGAACGTAAATAAAAAAAACAAACAGGCAAATAAAATTTTTTGAGTTGACATATATTTAATTAGACTAATTATAAATAACTTTGCTGCAAAAGTACCATCAACGTCTTAAAAAAAGATAGGGAAAAACGGATTATTATTTTGTAAAAACGGATTAAATTTTGAAAATCAAAGCCACACTTTTAACGTCAGAAACGCCTATAATTAAAATTCAAATTGGAGATAACTATTATCCAAAAAGCATTTTAACCGAAGAAAATATCAATATTCAAAATGGAGATTCTGAAAAAATTATAAGCCGACATCTCATCACCGAAGGATTGGTTCTTCTTGATACTCAGATGTATTATTCAGAACCAAAAACCGTAACATTTGAAATTGATGAAGAATCCGTTGTGATGAATTTTATTTACAGCAGTAATGTAGAGACTCATATTGATCAATTGGAAGGCGAAAAGTATTCTAAAAAAAACACGCATAATATTTTCTACACCAATAATTTTAAAGCAACGTTTAACATTCCGCCTTTTACTGAGATCAACTATTTGTCGATTATTCTTTCTAAAGAGTTTTATTATAACATCATCAATGAAGACTGGCAGTTGCACGAAAAATTTTCAAACAAAATCCTCCAAAAGCAATCCAGTTATCTCACCTCAAAATATCTTTCTTTCACGCCTGCAATTCAGTGGGTAACATCTGAAATAAAAAACTGCACTCGAGAAGGCGTATTAAAAAGAATTTATATCGAAAGTAAAATTAAAGAGCTTCTTATTCATCAGCTTGAAACTTTAACCATTAAGCCTATAGCATCAGAAAATATAAACGATGAAGATTATAGCAAACTCTTAGAAGCAAAAAAAATATTAGAAAACGATTATAGAAACACACCCACTCTACCCGAACTTTCCAGACTTATTTCGTTAAACGAGTTCAAACTCAAAAAAGGTTTTAAAGCTTGTTTTGGCACAACTGTCAAAAGCTATATCATAAAACTAAGAATGGAACATGCCAAAGAATTGTTTCAAAACAAAACTGCTACGGTAAGTGAAGCCGCTTATAAATGTGGCTACAAAGACGTTTCGCATTTTTCGGCAGCATTTAAAAGCTATTACGGTTTCTCGCCTCAAAAGTTCAAAATCAATACCGATAGTATTCAATTTTGGCTAATTGGCTTTTCATTATTGTGGTAAAAAAAAAAAAGGGTCTTAAAATTACGTCCGTCGACTTAATCTTAAAACCCTAAAAAAATTAGACATTAATGTATATTGCAAACTTATATACAAATACCCACGATCAAATGAATATGTCAAAATTTCACTGTAAAAACGTTTCTCCAAAAACAGTTTTTTATAGAAATTAAATGATCCCCAAAAAGGTAAAGGCCATCACCGTTTTCAAATTTCTACAAACCAAAATTAAAATTCGCAAAATAGATAACCTTACGGTTTTCCTCATTGTGTGAAAAAATTAACATTCTTAACTTTAACTTAAAAGCTTAAGTTACTGTACCGCAAAACATTGCCAAAATTCTATTTAACGTAAATTTGTCAAATAAAATACTAGTTTCTAAACTAGATGGCCTCTAAAATTATATTTCTTATTCTAGATTAAGAGCTTTCTTTGTCTTCATCGCATACATTTGCAATGTAGATTAGAAGTTCTATTAAAAACTGAAATCGAAAACAAGAAAAACTTAGTATCTGAGCATCTTAGAACTTAAAAAAATCTTTCTTATTCTAGATTAAGTTGAAGCAAAATGGCAACTAATACATTTGCAATATAAATTACAAGTTCTGTCAAAAACTGAAATCATAAACAAGAAGAAAACTCAGTATCTGAGCATCTTAGCATCTTAGAAACTTAAAAAATCTTTTCTTTTTCTAGATTAAGTTGAAGCAAAATGGGAACTAATACATTTGCAATATATATTACAAGTTCTGTCAAAAACTGAAATCAAAAACAAGAAGAAAACTCAGTATCTGAGCATCTTAGCGTCTTAGAAACTTAAAAAAATCTTTTCTTATTCTAGATTAAGTTGAAGCAAAATGTGAACTAATACATTTGCAATATAAATTACAAGTTCTGTCAAAAACTGAAATCATAAACAAGAAGAAAACTCAGTATCTGAGCATCTTAGCATCTTGGAAACTTAAAAAAATCTTTTCTTATTCTAGATTAAGTTGAAGCAAAATGGGAACTAATACATTTGCAATATAAATTACAAGTTCTGTCAAAAACTGAAATCAAAAACAAGAAGAAAACTTAGTATCTGAACATCTTAGCATCTTGGAAACTTAAAAAAATCTTTTCTTGTTCTAGATTAAGTTGAAGCAATAATGAAAGCAATAAATTTGTAAAGTAAAATCACAAGGTCTGTGAAACTGAAATTCTAAAATAAAAAAACTTAGAATCTTAGCACCTCAGAACCTCAGAAACTAAAAAGAAAATGAAAACACTTGAATTCTTATTACTCGGAAAAAACGAAGCGATTCTGGCCATTTTACTTCGCCTTGTAAATGCTTATGAAGACTGGAATGCAGTCGCATTTAGCAACGAAACAGAAGCTCAGGACTATTTTCAGAATCACAAAATCGACGTTGTGCTATTGAGCTCCGGAATCGAAGACCATGTCGAAAAAGAATTTACTTTATTTTGCTTACAACAACAGCCAGACGTAGAAGTAATTGAACATTTTGGCGGAGGAAGCGGATTATTAAAGTCCGAAATCCTTCACCGATTACATCTAAAAGGAAAAATTTAGGTACCGCATTTTTCTCTTTTAAAAATTCATTAAAAGCTTAACGAATATCATTTAACGAATATCCAATTTTTAATAACGATATATCGCTAGGATCACTATTGCCTTTTCTGAAAAACCTTTTAAAATCAATACATTACAAACAAGGCATTTATTTTGAATGCAATACACTGAAAATCAAATACAAAATATTTAAAACCTTTATTTAACAACAAAATCAAATTATCATGAAAAAATTAATCCTTACAGCAGTTTTATCTTTAGTAACTTTTATCGGATTCGCTCAAAAACCAAGTCCAGCGTTATTAGATCCAACAAATCATACATTAGTTTTAATTGATTACGAAAGCCAAATGGCATTTGCAGTAAGCAACATTCCAATCGATCAATTACGCAACAATACCGCTTTAGTAGCTGGAGCTTCAAAAATATTTAAAGTGCCGACTGTCGTTACAACCGTAGCCGAAAAATCTTTCAGCGGACCTGTTTTCAGAGAAATTGAAGAATTCTACCCACAAAAAACTTCAAACTATATTGACCGTACCACAATGAATACTTGGGAAGACGCTCCTGCGCGCAAAGCAATCATTGCAACTGGCAAAAAGAAAATCGTATTTGGCGGTTTATGGACAAGTGTTTGTATTGTTGGACCAGTTTTATCAGCTATCAACGAAGGATATGATGTTTATGTAATTACAGATGCAAGTGGTGACGTTTCGAAAGAAGCTCATGAAATGGCTGTAACTCGTATGGTTCAGGCTGGTGCACATCCTATAACTTCATTGCAATATTTATTAGAATTACAGCGTGACTGGGCTCGTCAGGAAACTTATGTACCTGTAACCGATTTAGTTAAAAAATACGGCGGAGCTTATGGTGTAGGTGTTCAATATGCGCACGAAATGTTGAAACACTAATAATTTTAGAAATTAAAAAATTGAGAATTAAAAATTAAAAAATCTTCTAGATCCGCTAAACCTGCGTGAAAAACTAAAAGTTTGAATCTCTTTTTTAAAGATATTTTACTTAACCTTTAATTTTTAATTCTCAATTTTTAATTAAATCTACCAAACCAAAAATACCACAATCATGAAACTCTCTTTCAAACTAATAGCTTTTCTTTTAATCATTTCCCTCCCTGTTTTTGGGCAAAATAAAAAAGCTACTCTCATTGTTCATAATGCCATAATTCATACTCTGGACAATAAAAATACAGTTGTTGAAGCCATGGCCGTGGCAGATGGAAAAATCCTAAAAACGGGCAAAAGCAGTGAAATCTTAAAATTAAAAGACAAAAAAACAACAATAATCGATGCCAAAGGAAGAACGATTATTCCTGGCATATTCGATTCTCATATGCATATTATCCGAGGCGGAAGATTTTACAATACAGAATTGCGTTGGGATGGTGTTCGTTCTCTAAAAAGAGCTTTAGCTATGTTAAAAGAACAGGCACAAAGAACGCCAAAAGGACAATGGGTGCGTGTTGTGGGCGGGTGGAATGCTTATCAATTTGAAGAAAAAAGACTTCCAACTTTAGCAGAAATCAATGACGCAACGGGTGAGGTTCCAACATTTATTCTTCATTTATATGGACATGCTTATTTGAACAAAGCAGGTTTAGAAGCTTTGAAAATTGATTCCAACACGCCAAATCCAAATGCAGGATTGATTGAAAAAGATCCAAACGGAAATCCAACAGGATTATTGGTGGCAGAACCAAATGCTTTCATTCTATATTCGACTCTTGCCAAACTTCCCGAATTGACTCAAGAAGAAAAATTCAATTCGACTAAACAATTTATGACCGAAATGAATCGTCTTGGCGTAACTGCAATTATGGATGCCGGAGGCGGATTTCAAAATTTTCCTGATGATTATGGTGTAACCAATGGTTTATGCAAAGACAGCGATTTAACTGTTAGAATGCCTTATTATTTGTTTGCGCAAAAAGCAGGTACAGAATTAAACGATTACACCAAATGGATGCAAACCGTTGAAATTGGCGAAGGCTGTGATGACGATCATCATTCGGATAAAGTAGAATATCACGTTCAGGGTGCTGGAGAAAATTTGGTAATGAGCGCAGGAGATTTTGAAAACTTCGACAAACCAAGACCAGAACTAAGTCCAGCGATGGAAGGACAATTAAAAGAAGTGTTATCTTTATTAGTGAAAAATAGATGGCCTTTCAGAATTCACGCTACTTACAATGAAAGCATCACTAGATTTTTAAACGTAATAGAAGACATCAACAAAGAAACACCTTTAAATGGACTTTTATGGTTCTTTGATCATGCTGAAACGGTATCTACAGAAAATTTAAAACGAATTAAAGCTTTAAATGGAGGAATCGCAATCCAGCATAGGATGGCGTATCAAGGAGAAAGTTTCATTAAAAGATATGGAAAAACAGCTGCTTCAAACACAGTTCCATTAAAGAAAATGTTCGAGCTAGGAATTAAAGTTGGAATGGGAACTGACGGAACACGCGTAGCAAGCTACAATCCTTGGGTTGGTTTATATTGGCTCGCAACAGGAAAAACTTTGGGCGGCTTAAAATATATGAATGATGAAAATATTGTTGACAGAAACACTGCTTTAAAACTATTCACGTACGGAAGCGCCCAATTAATCAATATTGAAAAAGATCGAGGAATGCTGGCATCTGGAAAATTGGCCGATTTCGCTATTCTTTCTGACGATTACTTCTCGACTTCTGAAGAAAAAATCTTAAATATCGAATCAAAACTTACAGTAGTAAACGGAAAAGTAGTTTACGCCGATAATGACTTTAGAACCTTTGCCAACGAAAAACCAAAAGCAATTCCAGACTGGAGTCCGGTAAATTACTTTGGAGGTTATCAAAAAAACTAATTCAAATGAAAAACACATTCTTCTTATTGTTGCTTTTGGGAATCATTTTTTCTGCAAACGCACAACAAAAACCAGTTTTCCAAAGGCTGCGATATGAGGATGATTTCACTTATCTAAAAGCAGATTCGACCAAAACTTTATACGAGAGAATCAAATATATTCCGTTAGGAAAAAACGATAGATATTATGCCTCAGTTGGCGGTGAAGTAAGGTTGCAATATACATATACAGTAAATAATAAATGGGGAGACGAAGCTGATGACGATGGGTACTTACTTTCCAGATATCTGTTTCATGCAAATGTTCAATTGGGAGCTTTCAGAACCTTTTTTGAATTGCAAAGCAGTTTAGCAAATGGCAAAACAGATCCCAGTCCAGTTGACGAAAATCAGCTAGACATTCATCAGGCATTTCTCGATATTGATTTTATTAAAGAAGAAAATGAGCAATTGACATTGCGTTCTGGAAGACAAGAAATGATGTACGGTTCACAGCGTTTAATTGCAGTGCGTGAAGGTCCAAACAGTCGACTTGCATTTGATGCAGTAAAACTATTTTATAAAAAAAATAACTGGCAGTCAGATGCATTTTTCACACATCCTATTGCCAATAAACAAGGAACTTTTAATGATAGTTTTAATGAAAACGCAAAATTTTGGGGAAGTTATACTGTAATTCACAAAGTGCCATTCATTCAAAACATCGATCTGTATTATTTAGGCTTATGGAAAAGCCGATCTGTTTTTGATGATGCCATTGGGGAAGAAAACAGACAATCTGTTGGAACCCGAATCTGGAAAAATAAAGGAACTTGGAAATACGATTTTGAAGGCGTTTACCAATTTGGAAACATCAATCAAAAGACAATCTCAGGCTGGACACTTTCATCTTTTGCCTGTTATACTTTCGAAAACATAAAATATACGCCTGAAATCGGATTGAAAACAGAAATCATTTCTGGCGATAAAAGCTCGGGAGATACTCACTTACAAACTTTTAATCCGTTATATCCAAGAGGCGCTTATTTTGGATTAGTTGCCTTAATTGGCCCTTCTAATTTAATAGATGTTCATCCTTCAATTAATTTTAGTTTATCGGAAAAATGGACACTTGGAATTGATTACGATATTTTCTGGAGACAAACCTTAAGTGACGGTATATACGCCCCTAACATGCAGCTTTTATATTCCGGAAAAGACACAACGGAACGTTTTATTGGTTCGCAATTAATTTCGAATGTAAACTACGACATGAATAATCATTTAGGATTTACACTAGAAACGGGTTGGTTTAATGCGGGCAGTTTTTTAAAAGAAGTGGGGTCTGGAAAAGATTATTTTTACGCCGCATTGACAGCACAATTTAAATTTTAAATTTGTGTAATTCAAAATCCTAAAAATGGAAAAAACATATTCGGTTGTATTTTATTCAAAAGATTTAGTTGAACCCGTTAAAAAGCTGAAAGATTTTTTAAGAAGTAAAATCGATTGGTACAACAGCTGCAATTCTGAAGCACATATCACGATTTGTGAATTTACAATCGACGAATCTGAGTTCGATTCAATTAAACAAAAGCTTTCTAAAATTTCAGATTCTTTTACCCCTTTCCCAGTTTCATTAAATCATTTTGATGCTTACCAAAATAGCGGCGCTTTTTTTATAGGTGTAACCGAAGATTCAAAAAATAATCTAGTGCCTATCATGAAAAAGATTCATGAAGCCTTTAAGTTTTTAAAACTCAAAAAAAGTGATAATCCGCACTTGTCAATCGGAAGAAGATTAACACCCGAAAAGCTTAAAATCGCTTCTGAACTTTTCACTACAATTGACCTTCAATTTGAATGCAATGAAATTGTTTTAAGAGAATTTGATCCCAAAGTAAAACAGTTTTTTGTGATTGATTCTTTTCCTTTCGGAAGCAATCCTGAACCTGAATTTGTACAGGGAAGTCTGTTTTAATTTTTTTTAACTACAAAGACGCTAAGGCGCAAAGATTTCAAGTAATTTCTTAAAATGCGAAAAAACTTAGTAAAAGATTGAAACGAAATACAAATAAAATTGCACAACAATATAAAAAAACTTCGTGCCTTAGCGCCTTCGTGGCAAAAAACATTTTTTCGTATATTTGAATTTCGCAATTCATTACGATATGAAATCTCTAGATTCATTTTACCAAGATATTACCGAAGGTTCAGCAGTTGATCCCAATTCATTATTGCCAAATGACATTCAGAAAGAGATCGGGCATTTTAATGTCTTTGATATAAAAGAACTTCTGGAACGCATGAAAGGAAAACCTGGAATGCCTTATGACAGAAGAGCTTATTATAAAATAAGTTTAATTAGAGGTCACAACAAAGCCGAATATGCCGATAAAGTAATCGAAATCGAAAAACAGGGATTGTTATTTGCAACACCAAAAATTCCATACAATTATTTACCGCAAGACACAAATCAAGGCGGACAGTTTTGCGTATTTACGAGCGAGTTTTTATCGAAAAGTAAAAGCGGAATCGATCTAGACGAACTTCCAATTTTCGCATCAGACGGTTATCCTATTTTTCAACTTTCTGATGAAGAAGTAGAAGAAGTTTCTTTGATTTTCAACAAAATACAGAAAGAAATCAACTCCGATTATATTTACAAATACGATTTAATTCGAAATTATGTCGCTGAATTAATTCACTTCGGACAAAAATTACAGCCTATAACTGCATTGTATTCGAAACACAATTCGGCAGCGAGAGTTTCTTCTTTATTTGCTGAATTGTTAGAAAGACAATTTCCGATAGAATCCCCAAATCAAAGATTGGAATTGAGAACAGCAAAAGATTTTGCAGAGCGATTATCTGTTCATGTGAATCATTTAAATAAGGTTTTAAAGGAAAATACCGGAAAAACCACAACAGAATTAATCAGCAACCGATTAACAAACGAAGCCAAAATACTTTTAAAACAAACCGATTGGAATATTTCTGAAATTGCCTATTCACTTGGTTTTGAAGAATTAGCGCATTTTTCTAATTTCTTTAAAAAACAAACTTCTTTTACGCCATTGGCTTTTAGGAGTTAGATATTTTAGATTGCAGATTTTAGATTTTAGATTGTTGCCAATAGTTATCTCAAAGCTTGTCTTCCTGAGCGGAGTCGAAGGATCACATGCTAAATCCATACAGTATGTTTTACGGAGCGTGTCCTTCGACTCCGCTCAGGAAGACATAAACTGAGATTTTGGAATTTGGAATTTTAAAAATTGGAATTTCACTATCCTGATTTGAATTTCGCAAACATCGGTTTGATATTTACAACTCCCCAAGTCTACTTCGCTCCTACCTTTGTCTTATCAAATTAAAAGAACGAAAAGATGAATTTATCAGACAACAAAATTTTAATAACTGGCGGTGCAAGCGGTATCGGACTTGGACTTGCCGAACGATTTATTCAGGAAAACAATACCGTAATTATCTGCGGAAGAAGAGCTTCTCTTCTAGAAGAAGTAAAAGCTAAGTTTCCATCGATTATTACTAAAGTATGCGATTTGTCTATAGAAGAGGAACGCATTGCGCTTTATCAATGGATTGCAGCAAATCATCCTGATTTAAATGTTTTAGTCAATAATGCTGGAATTCAAAACTGGATGAACATAACAGATGCTGACTTTTACAATAACATGAAAAATGAGCTTGCCACAAACATCGAAGCTCCTTTGCATTTAACTTCGCTATTTATTCAGTTGTCCTCGCTAAAAACAGTGATGAATGTAACTTCTGGACTGGCATTTTCTCCTTTTGCAAAAGTCCCGGTTTATTCGGCTACAAAAGCATTTTTCAGATCATTTACACTTTCGCTTCGTCATTTATTAAGAGAAAAAAATATTGAAGTGGTAGAAATTATTCCACCCGCATTAAACACAGATTTGGGCGGAATCGGACTTCACGACGCACATCCAAGTGTAAGCAGTTTTATCGAATCTATTTTCGAACAATTGAAAGAAGGCAGACAAGAACTTACTTTCGGCACCAGCGAAACGAGATTAAACGCAAGCGCAGAAGAATTGAGAAATCATTTTAATGCAATGCATTCTTAATTTTAAATTAAACACATAGAAACATAGATTTTAGTAGTGAATAAAAGGCGTTTCACTTTTAATAAAACACATAGGCTATGTGTTAGAAACTAGTTTCTTTATATAATCTTCTAAAGAAAAACAAAATCTATGTTTCTATGTGTTAAAAAAATAAACACAACTATTTGTCTTCATGAGCGTAGCCAAAGGACACTCTAACTATAAAGGTCTTCGACTCCGCTCAGACTGACAACAAACAACAAACAACAAACAACAAACAACAAACAATTAACACTATATAAGATGGCAGTAAATACAAAAATAGCTCTAGTTACAGGCGGTAGCAGAGGTTTAGGAAAAAACATGGCAATTGCGATTGCAAAAAAAGGATTGGATGTAATTATTACCTACAACAGCAAAAAAGACGAAGCTGATTTGGTCGTAAAAGAAATTGAAAATTTAGGTCAAAAAGCGGCTGCATTACAATTGAACGTTGCAGAATCAGGAACTTTTGATTCTTTTTTCGAAAATGTAAAAACAGTTTTGAAAGACACTTTTAAAACAGACAAATTTGACTTTTTAGTTAATAATGCTGGAATCGGAATTCACAATTCGTTCATTGGAACCACTGAAGCAGAATTTGATCAATTGACTAACATTCAGTTTAAAGGTCCGTTTTTCTTAACTCAAAAAGGACTTAATGTAATGAATGACGGTGGCGGAATTATAAATATTTCAACTGGTTTGGCAAGATTCTCTTTCCCAGGTTATGCAGCTTATGCTTCTATGAAAGGCGCAATGGAAACTTTGACAAAATATCAAGCAAAAGAGTTGGGTACAAGAAAAATTAGAGCCAATATAGTGGCGCCAGGCGCTATTGAAACTGATTTCGGCGGCGGAGTTGTTCGCGACAATGAACAAATGAACCAACAAATTGCTTCTGTAACAGCTTTGGGAAGAGTTGGCCTTCCTGATGATATTGGCGGTGTGGTTGCCTTTTTATGTACTGAAGACGCCCGCTGGATAAATGCTCAAAGAATTGAAGCTTCTGGCGGAATGATGCTATAATAGTAAACCTAACAGGTTTTAAAAACCTGTTAGGTTTGTTATAAAACAAAACCCGATAAGCATTAAAAACTCATCGGGTTTGTCATTTCAAATAATATTTGAATTAGTAAAGCGTTTTAATTTTTTTCTACAGAGACATCAAAACCTCCCTCTGCATCAAAAACTATATCATAAAATTTAGTATCTTTTGTTACGCCTACTTCGTAGGTTGTTTTTTTCTTATCGTCTACCACCATTGCAATTTCTTGAATGGCTTTTGCTTTATAATTCTTTTTTAGATAAGACTGCGCTTTTATCGGAAGCTGTTTAAACGGAATCTGCAACTCATACGCTTTCATGTTTCCCAGATTATCGTAAATCGCCACCGCTTTGGTTCTATCGTCTACATTATATCGCGCTTCAAATCGAATTTCATCTGCATCATCTCCCACATATTCTTCAGACCAGACTGGCACTTTTCCCGGATATTCTCTCTCAAAAGCAAATCGAACCTTTTCTGGTGGTGTAATTACCTTTTTCATATTGGTTCCCTCTTGAGCTATTAAAAAACTACTGCATAAAAAAGTAAAAGATAAAAACACGTTTTTCATAGTTTCATTTTTTAAAATTAAACTTTAATAACGTATTAAAAGTACTACTTTTTTATTAAGATAACATGAAGATTTTAACATTTTTTAGCTGCAGGAAAAACTCCTTCAAAATCAAGTATTAAATTACAATTCGAGTTTTTTTAATCGGTCGATAAGCTCTCTTTTATACGTAATTCCGATTGGAATTCTTTCGTTTTTAATGACTACAAAATCTTTTTCTGTTGCATCAATTTTATCCAGAGCTACGATATATGATTTATGAATGCGCATAAAACTCTTTTCTGGCAGGCATTTTTCAAATTCTGTTGTAGTAATAGAAGCCAGATAAGTTCTTTTTGTTGTGTGAAGCTTTACATAATTGCCAAAGCTCTGTGCGTATAAAAGCTGATCTAATTCGATATCCATCAAATAACCATCTACTTTTACGCTTACCGAATTTACGGTTTCTTCCGCTTTTTGTTTCACACTTTCTGTCGCAAAAAAACGGTCAATTGCTTTTAAAAATCTTGGAAAATAAATGGGTTTTAGCAAATAATCAATTACACCATAATCGTAGCTTTCGAGAGCAAATTCAGAATACGCTGTAGTCAAAATAGTTTTAGGATGCGTTGGAAGAATTTTGAGCAGTTCCATTCCCGAAATCTCAGGCATATTGATATCCAAAAACATTAAATCGACTGGGTTCTCTCTGAGATAATTCATCGCTTCAATACCATTATATCCTTGAAAAACCAATTCTAACTGCGGATTCTGTTTTATATAATTAGCCAAAACATAATGCGCAGCGGGTTCATCATCTACAATAATGCATTTCTTTGTTTCTCTCATCCTACAAACTTTTTAAGCTGTATTTCCAAATCAACAACATAAACTTGTTTATCGTCCTGAACATCCAATTTATAGTCTTTCCCATAAATTAAATTCAGACGTTCGATCGTGTTTTTTAAACCAATTTTGGTAGAAATCACATCATTTTTCTTCGGAATTGAATTGGCAACATGAAGATGCAATAATCCGTTTTCGACCGTAATAGTAATTTTTACGAAGCAATTTTCAATAGCGCAAGTTCCGTGTTTAAAGGCATTTTCTATAAATGCAATTAAAAGCATCGGAGAAATTTTATACGTGTATTCGATATCTACTTTACTTTCAAAATCAATTTCGCATCTATAGCCTACGCGCTCTTTTTCTAGCTGTACATAACTGTTTATAAACTCCAGTTCATCTTCTAAAGATACGCATTGTTTGCTGTTGCTTTCCAATTGATAGCGCATTAATTGCGAAACCTTCATAATTAAATCAGGCGTTCTGTCTGGAAACTGAAGACTGATTCCGTAAAGTGTATTAAAAGTATTAAACAAAAAATGCGGATTTAATTGTCCTTTCAATGAATTTAACTGCATTTGATTGAACAATAAAGCCGCATCGGTTTGTTTTCTGTGAATACGATAAAATTTAAAAACAATAATCGGACTGAGAATGCATACCAATGTTCCTAAAACACTCGCCAATTGGTACACATAGCTTCTCTGATGCGAATTTTGGTACAAATGGCATTTGGCAAACATATCCAGCATGGTAATTTCATACAAAATGACCGAGAATACAAAAACACCAAAAAGCGTCAGGATAATATAAGTGAAAGGTTTATTAGCTTTGAATAAAATTGGAAGTAAAAAAAAGCGGTTAAACTGCGCATGCATGTATAAAATGCAATAAAAAAATATCCCCATCAAAATAGAAACGAAGGAGCTAAAAAGCATCCAGTCATTCTTAAGGGTATAAATTGTAAATGAAAAAAGGACAACAGCAACCTCCTGCCACCATTTGTTATCCAATATGTTATCAATTTTTTTGTTCATTCTTAATTGTGAAATAGTTTACAAAGTACGCACAAATATTTAATTATTTTTTTCAAAAAATGACCAATTCAATTCGTCATTTACTAGTGCAGTACATCACTTAACCTGACTTTTATCAGTGTAAGAGAAATAAATTTGTTGCATCAAAAATATTCTATATCACACTTGAGTTTATGTATTTCAAAAAAATTACCTTATTATTTTTATTGATTTTTGCCTCAGCCGGCTACGCTCAAACCCTGTCTTTAAAAGAAGCCATAAAGATAGGACTTGAAAACTACGGTTCTATCCGAGCAAAAAACAATTACACCAATGCATCAAAAGAGACTCTCAAACAATCTCGCCGTGATTATCTGCCAAACCTGAACTTATCGGCACAGCAGGATTACGGAACCGTAAACGGACAAAACGGACCTCTTTATGGTTTTGGAGGTTTAGGAGTTGCTTCATCAGGTCTTCCGTTGCCAGAACAAAACTGGAATTCGGCATTTGGTGCGCTTTATTTAGTCAATATGAACTGGGATTTTTTCACTTTCGGAAAAACACAGGAAAAAATCAATTTATCTAAAATTGATGTTCAGGCTAAAGAAAAAGATTTAGCACAGGAAAAATTCCAGCAGGAAATCAAAATCTCAGCTGCTTATTTAAATTTATTGGCGAGCCAAAGATTACTGATTTCGCAAGAAAAAAATCTTTCTCGCGCAGAAGTTTTCAAAAAGACTGCCGTTGCAAGAGTTAAAAACGGATTATTAGCTGGAGTTGACTCCACCTTGGCAACTGCAGAAGTTTCTAAAGCAAAAATGGCTTTAAACCTAGCTAAAAATTTCGTTAAAGAACAAAACAACAAATTAGTCGATTTAATGGGCGTTGCGCCTCAGGATTTTGTTGCCGATACTCTTTTTGTAACTCAGATTCCGAAAGAATTGGTAACCAAAGAAACGGCTACAGACAGTCTTCACCCATTGTTGCAATTCTATAAAACCAAAATCGATTACAGCAATCAGCAGGTTAAATTGTACAAACGATTCTATTATCCAACCATGAGTGCATTTGGAGTTTTACAGACCAGAGCCTCGGGATTTGATTCTTCTTATGCAACCAATCAAAACGCATTTACGAGAAATTATTGGGACGGCGTAAATCCAGATCGCACGAACTATTTAGTTGGTGTTGGAATTACGTGGAATTTAACCACGCCTTTCCGTTCAAGCAAACAAGTAAGCGCTCAGAAATTTGTATCTCAGGCTTTACAGGAAGAATACAATCAGGCAGATAGAGAATTGAAGTCTCAGCTGACATTCGCCGAAGATAAAATCAAAATTACTTTGGAGAATTATGCCGAAGCGCCAATTCAGGTTGATGCAGCCCAAAGAGCTTACATTCAGAAATCGACATTATACAAAAATGGTTTAACCGATCTAACCGATCTGACACAAACCATTTACACGCTGAATCGTGCTGAAATCGATCGAGATATTGTCAATAATAATGTGTGGCAATCGTACTTATTGAAAGTCGCTGCAACAGGAAATTTTGACTTATTTATAAATGAATTTTAATTATAAATCCTAATGAATTTAATACGTTTTGCACTCCGCAAACCCATTTCCATTTTAGTACTGGTTGCGGGTCTATTTTTCTTCGGAATTGGTGCCATCAAAGACATTAAGGTAGATATTTTACCAAAAATGAATTTGCCGGTTATCTATATCGCGCACCCGTTTGGAGGTTATACGCCAGACCAGATGGAAGCTTATTTTGCCAAAAACTACGTAAACGTTTTACCTTTCTCGAACGGTATCAAATCGGTAGAAACTAAAAATATTCAGGGGTTAATGATTATGAAATTAACCTATTATGAAGGAACCAACATGGCGCAGGCAGCTGCCGAGTTAAGTGCACTTTCAAACAGAATCCAAGCGGTTTTCCCTCCAGGAACACAACCTCCGTTTATCATTCGTTTTGATGCTTCTTCACTTCCAATCGGGCAATTGGTTTTGAGCAGTAAAATCAGATCAAATAATGAATTGCAGGATTTGGCCAACGTTTATGTTCGTGCTTCTTTTACTTCGATTCCTGGTTTATTATCTCCAGCACCATTTGGAGGAAGCCCGAGAACTATTGAGATCAACGTAGATCCAGATTTATTGCGTTCTCACAATATGACGCCAGATCAAATTGTAGAAGCGATTCGTTTAAACAACCAGACGGCTCCATCAGGAAACGTTCGTATGGGCGACAAAAACTATATTACGCCAACCAATAATACGATTAAAGAAATTAAAGATTTTGAACAGATTCCGTTATTCAAAGGCGGTGTTCAAAACTTAAAATTAGGCGATGTTGCATCGGTAAAAGACGGTGCCGATATTACAGCGGGTTATGCATTGGTAAACGGAAAACGTTCGGTTTACATTAGTATTGCAAAAGCGGGAGACGCATCTACTTGGGATGTTGTTCAGAAATTAAAATCAGAATTGCCTAAAATTCAGAGCACACTTCCTGAAGATGTAAAATTATCATATGAATTTGACCAGTCGGTTTATGTAATCAACTCGGTAAAAAGTTTGATTACTGAGGGAATCATTGGTGCGGTTTTAACGGGATTAATGGTTTTATTATTCTTAGGCGACCGCCGTGCGGCTTTAATCGTAATTATGACCATTCCGATTTCGGTTATTTCGGGAGTTTTATTCCTTAAATTATTCGGACAGACGATTAACTTAATGTCTCTTTCGGGATTGGCTTTGGCGATTGGTATTTTGGTTGACGAAAGTACCGTAACGATCGAAAACATTCACCAGCATCTCGATATGGGGAAACCCAAAGCACTCGCCATTTGGGATGCCTGTAAAGAAATCGCTTTACCAAAATTATTGATCCTTCTTTGTATCCTTGCCGTATTTGCTCCAGCCTTTACCATGGTGGGTATTCCGGGAGCGTTGTTCTTGCCTTTGGCTTTAGCAATTGGTTTCTCAATGGTTATTTCGTTCTTATTATCTCAGACTTTTGTACCTGTAATGGCCAACTGGATGATGAAAGGACATGAAAAACATGCACACGGACCAGAAATTACGGATGACGAAGCGGAGTTTAACGACTGCGGTTTAACACCAGAATCTGAACAAAATCTGATTACTCAGAAAAAAGTTTATGTAGAAAGAGAAGATACTAACAACAACGGAAAAATCAGCGCTTTCGAACGCTTCAAGATTCGTTTCATGCGAACATTAGACCGTTTATTTGTTCACAAAAAAATAACGAGTATTACGTATCTGGTTTCTGCAACTGCGCTGGCTATTGTATTTATTACTTTTATCGGAAAAGACGTTTTCCCAAGAACCAATTCAAGCCAATTCCAATTGAGAATGCGTGCTGTTGATGGAACTCGTTTGGAAAGAACAGAAGAACAAGCTAGAATTGTTTTAAAAGAATTGGAGAAAATGGTCGGAAAAGAGCATATCGGAATTTCGTCTGTATATGTGGGTCAGCACCCTTCTCTATTCTCGATCAACCCAATTTATCTGTTCATGGCTGGTTCTCACGAAGCGGTTTTCCAAGTGAGCTTAAAAGATTATGAGGCAGATATGGATGACTTTAAAGATGAATTTAGAGCAAGACTTAAAAAATTGCTTCCTGATACTAAACTTTCTTTTGAGCCAATCGAATTGACGGATAAAGTTTTAAGCCAAGGTTCTCCTACTCCAATCGAGATTCGTGTGGCTGGAAAAGACAAAAAGAAAAACGAATTGTACGCGACTCAAATCGTAGATAAACTAAAAGCGATTTCGTATTTCAGAGACGTACAGATTGGTCAGCCAATACATTATCCAGCAATGAATATTGATATTGACAGAACCCGTGCAGCCGAATTGGGAGTTGATATGAATGATATTTCTCGTTCGCTTGTCGCTTCGACCTCATCTTCTCGTTATACAGAAAAAAATAACTGGGTAGACGAAAAAGCAGGATTATCATATTCTGTTCAGGTTCAAGTGCCATTGAATAAAATGAAAAGCAAAACCGATATTGGAGAAATTCCGGTTCTGAAAAATTCGCTTCGTCCGGTATTGAGTGACGTTGCCAAAATTACACCGGGATTTGTGAGCGGAGAAAATGACAATTTAGGGGCCATGCCATACATTACCGTTACGGCAAACATCTATAAAACCGATTTGGGGACGGCATCAAAAGATGTGAGCAAAACAATTAGTTCATTGGGCGAATTACCACGTGGTTTGTTTATCACGCCAATCGGACTAAGTACTGTATTGACAGAGACATTAAGCAGCTTACAAACAGGATTATTGGTCGCTGTGTTTGTAATCTTCTTAATGCTGGCCGCTAATTTCCAATCGTTCAAGGTTTCGCTGGTAATCTTAACAACAGTTCCTGCCGTAGTTTTAGGATCGTTATTAATGCTGACTTTAACTGGTTCAACATTAAATTTACAATCGTATATGGGAATCATCATGTCGGTTGGGGTTTCTATTGCCAATGCCGTTCTTTTGGTTACCAATGCAGAACAGCTTCGAAAAATAAACGGAAACGCCTTAGAATCTGCAAGAGAAGCGGCTGCGTTGCGTCTTCGTCCGATTATCATGACTTCTGTTGCGATGATTATGGGTATGTTGCCAATGGCAATTGGACACGGCGAAGGAGGCGATCAAGTTTCTCCGTTAGGAAGAGCGGTTATCGGTGGATTATTATTTTCTACTTTTGCCGTATTATTGATCTTGCCGCAGATATTTGCGTGGGCCCAAGAAAAAACATCGACACAATCTGTTTCTTTAGATCCTGAAGACGAAGAAAGTATCCATTATATTTCATCATTGAGTAAGTCGAAAGTTGGAAAGTCCTAACTCGTTGAGTGTAATTATTTTTTTAACACATAGAAACATAGATTTTAGTTTTTAAAAAAAGGTAAAAGAAAAAACTAGTTTTCACACATAGTCCCGATAGCTATCGGGATGCATTTAAAAAAAGTGAAGCGCCTTTTATGCACAAAGAAAAGCTATGTGTCTATGTGTTAAAATAATTATTCCCAAAGAATTAAAAACATATTCATTATATAAAACCAAAAAATGAACACTAAAATTATAAAATATAGCCCGCTGTTTCTCGCAGCAGTATTTTTCCTTAACAGCTGTAATTCTAAAAAAGAAGAACCTGTTAAAGCAGAAATTGAACCTAAAGTAGAAACTTTCGCTTTAGCGAAAGAAAAACTAACAACAGAATTGCGTTTGCCAGCCGAATTAACCGGTTTTCAACAAGTTGATTTGTATGCAAAAGTGAGCAGTTTCGTAAAAACCTTAAAAGTTGATATTGGTTCTAAAGTAAAAAAAGGACAGCTTTTAATTGTGTTGGAAGCGCCAGAAATCAGTTCGCAATTGGCTGCAGCCGAATCGAGATTAAAATCTATGGAAGCCATTTATGCAACCAGCAAAAGCACTTACAACCGTTTGTATGAAACAAGCAAAGTCGAAGGAACGATTTCTAAAAACGATTTAGAAATGGCAAGCGGTAAAAAGAATTCTGATTACGCGCAATATCAGGCAGCAATTGCAGCACACAAAGAAATCTCGATTATGAGAGGTTATCTTGAAATTCGTGCTCCGTTTGACGGTGTTGTAGCGGCTAGAAATGTCAATTTAGGAACATTTGTTGGCCCGCAAGGAAAAGGATCTGATTTGCCATTATTGACGATTCAAGAGCAATCTAAATTGCGTTTGGCAGTTTCTGTTCCAGAATTGTACACAGGATATTTGCACCCAGGCGACGAAATGAGTTTTAATGTAAAATCGTTGCCAGAAACTTTTACCGCTAAAATTACCAGAATGTCTGGCGCTTTAGATTTAAAACTACGTTCTGAAAGAGTCGAAATGGACGTTCACAACACCAAAGGAAATTTATTGCCAGGAATGGTTGCCGAAGTTTTATTACCGCTTAACGCGAAAGACAGTACGTTTGTAGTGCCAAAATCGGCAGTGGTGAATTCTGCGGAAGGTTTATATGTGATAAAAGTAGTAAACCACAAAGCAACAAGAGTTGACATTAAAAAAGGAAGAGAAATCGAAGATAAAATCGAAATTTTCGGCGATTTGACTCCAAACGATAAACTGGTAAAAATTGCCAGCGAAGAAACTAAAGAAGGCGATGTCATAAACGAATAACCTGCGTTTTAGTCTTCAATTTAGTGATTACCAAAAACTGTACGCATTCTTAGGAATGCAAATTTAAAATTTGCCTAAAAGGGCAGTTCTTCTTTTTTGGAGGACTGTCCTTTTTTTGTTGTTTAATAAACAGGTATAAATACGTGACTGTTTAGATTAGTAAAATCATATTTTTGAAAAAATAACACCAAACAAACTTTCAAATAAACAGCTCAATTTGGATAGATTGTAGTTAATTGCAGCTATTTATAAGTTAGCTCTTATTATCCAGAATAACAAAAAACATTCAAACGAAATATATAAAATGATAGGAAATTCTTCTTCAACTTGGGGCGTAAAAAGAAGCGGTCAAAATATAAGAACTGATATTATTGGAATAATTTCTAATGCGCAACATTATATAATTATTGGCGGTTATAATTTTACATTTAAAACTGCAGGATATACCTTTTTCAAAGAACTTTATAGAAAATCAACCCAAGGAGTTCCTATTTTAATGATTATTCCTCCTAATCTTTCGGGAAATAACAAAAGCCATCAAGATGCTATAAATTTCTGTATTGCGAATGGAATTGGCTTAATTCTAAATGGTAATAATCACTCTAAATGGATTTTAACTGAAAATGATTTATACTACGGTTCTAGTAATTTTTCTGAATATAGTTGGAAAAATAGAGTTGAAGTTGTTACTATTCACAATTTATCTAGTATTAATTTACCTTGGAAAACCAGAACAGTTAATGATTTTAAAAGTTTTGTTCTAGAAGAAATCAACAAAATTCATAAACGAAAAATTATGACTCGTCGAATCGGACTAATTGTCTATACAAGATTGGTTTGGAACAATATAAAATCTAAGATGCTTCGACTAAATCCCTCAATTGAAAAAGTTATAAAAACATTAGAAAATTTTGAGAACGTATCATTATATCTCGAAAACGTGTCTGCTTTTTGGTTTGAATCGGAATATTTTGACGATTATTTAGAAGTAAGGGAATTATCCAGATCCATATTTAAAAAAGCGAACAAATTATGTATTTATGCTTACACCAATATCTACAACGAAAGTCTAATTTCAATTGAATCAAAACAATTAAATATAGATTTAAATGAAGAAATAATAAATAATTATAATAAAATCCATCAAGAATTGCTTGAAACAATTGACAATGCGCTGTCTCAATTGGCTAAGTTTGAAATGAAAAAGCCTTATGATCTAGAAAGCAAAAATCAAATTATAATAAATAAATTTGAAAATATTATTACAAACACCGACAACTAGTAAAACTTCTTACGATATTTTAAATCAAAACTATGTCAGAATTAAGAATCAAAAAATTATTGATTGGAAATTACAGATCATTTAATGAACGCATAGTCTTTAATTTTCCCAATAAAGAATATTTAAAGCCTATTTCAATTATCGGATATAACAACAGTGGGAAAACCAATATGCTAAATGCAATATTATACTCTATTGGTTATAAATATACTACAAAAGAGACTTTTACAATTAATGATTTTTACAATAGACAAATTGAAAATGTTCCACATATTGGCATTTTATTAGAAAGCTCAATTGAAGATAAATATGATGGTAAGCTAGCTAATTTAAACGGTTATCAGCAATTAGAAATACAAATAGATGGAATTGAAATTGAAGGGGCTAAATTTAAAAGTACTGACCCAACGGGACAACAAGAAAATTGGCAATCATTTGGGGCATTAAAATATTACAATGTTTTTTACATTAATTTTCACAATATAAAAGAAGAAATAAAGACTAAGAAAACTAGTTGGGGAAATTTATCTTCATTCTTAGCAAAACACATTCATAAATTAGTTGAAACAGATTCAGTATTAATTGATAAAAAAGAAGAATTTGATAGACAGACTAAAGAGGCGACAGAAAATGTATTAAGAGATTCACTTCTTCAAAATTTCATTGAAAAAATTAGAGTTAATTATAATACCAATTTAAGAAATAATGATTGTTATGTTGAATTTGGACTTCCTAATTATGAAGATATATTTTTACAAATGCTATTTAAAATTGGTTTAAATGGAAACTCTGAAAATTTAATACCGATCGAGCAATTTGGAGATGGTTTCATTTCTATGTTTGTAATGGCAGTTATTCAAGCAATTGCTGAAACAAATACTGAAGATAAATGTATATTCTTATTTGAAGAACCTGAAAGTTTTTTACATGAAAACCATCAAGAATATTTTTACAAAATGGTTTTGTGTCCATTAGCAAATAAAGGCCATCAAGTTATATACACAACTCATTCAGACAAAATGATTGATATATTTGACACTAAAAGTATTATAAGACTCGAGTTTGATGAAACTGAAAAGAGAACTGTCTGTAAATATAATAACACAGAGGAAGAACCTAACTTTGAGAATATTGTCCAGATAAATAATTTTAACAGTTATATAAAATCAATTGAACCAAATCTAAATAAAATTCTATTCAGCAGAAAAGTAATTCTTGTAGAAGGCCCGAATGATTTACTTTGCTATAACTACGCTTTTGAAAAAATAATCTATAATATTACTGAGGATTCTAATTTTTCTAAGGCATATTTGAACTTCAGAAATATTTCTATTCTGCCACATCACGGAAAAGCCACAGCCTTATATTTACTAAAATTGTGTAAGCATTTTGGTTTAGATTATTTCTTGATAAATGATTTAGATATGGAAATCAATATTATAGAAGAATTGAATCAGTTTGCAGAACTAAATGAATTACAAGAGAGTGACTTATATTTGTTTGATGGAGATGAAAATAGAAATGCTACTTCAAAAGGAATAATTACCACAAACTTTAATTTATTAAAAAGTGCAGGAATAGAAAAAATTCATTTTAACATCCCAAAACTTGAAAGAGTGATAGGTTACGAAAATGATGATAAAAACAGTTTAAGTATATGGAATCGTCTCCAAGAAATTGAAGATTTTGGAATTGATTTGATACCAGAAAATTTGACCAGCTTTTTAGAGTTAGATTCTATAACCGAAATTGTAGACATATAAAAAACATCTCCCATCTCATCCCGTGCTATGCGAAGTCTCCCGACTTCGTACACAACCTTATATTCCATTCCTATCTAGATTTGCAATGTACCATTGAAATGGGTAAGAAGTCAGGAGACTTCGTACAATATAAACGAGAATTTAGAGTAAATAAATTAAAATATAAAAACCTCGATTCTAAAAAAAAAATCGAGGTTTTTATATTTTAATAATTTACTCCTCACTCAAATAAGGATTCAAAATCTCCGCCAATTCATTGAGCCAATAATAATTGTCTTCAAAATTGGTTAGTCCGATTTGGAGGGTTTCGTGTTGTCGCATTACGCCTAGAGCTAAAATGCAATTTACTTGTCTTAAAATTTTAGCCATATCTTCAGGATCTATAATATGGTTAAAAAAATCAAGCAGCCTTGTTTCGGCTTCTTTGGAAAGGGTGTTTGAATTCATAATGTCGTAGTATTAGGAATATAAAAACCCTTGCATCTTAGTGTTCCTAACGCCTACGACAGCGTTTACGGTCGTTTCCGATACCGTACACATAATACAAGGGCAAGTCTTGTTCAAATCTAAAGTCGTAATTATAGGAACTTCAAATGTAAGAAAACTTTTTTAAAAAGAAAGATTTTTCTTTCAATATTGTTTCTATATTTATCAACTATATAATATACCAAATGTATAAAATCATTAGTAGAAATAATCATTTTTAAAATTATATGAATTGTCTTGAGAAAGTCCCAGCGGGACGAAATATTTATAGAAAATAATTTTTCCCATTTCAAAAGAGCCCCAGCGGGGTGAAATCTTGTCTACAATATGCCGCTCCGCTGGAGCTTTTGGTCGGTGCGTTTTTTGAATCTATAAATATTTCATTCCTCTGGAATTTTATTTTGCAGATTTAAAAACCACATTTTAATTAAAAGAATCAATTGCCTCCAGCTTTAGCAGGAGGTATAAATAGGAATCATAGAAAGGCTTTAGCCTAAATGTGTGTTTTGGCTAAAGCCTTGTTACTATTTAATCTTTTAATCCCCTAGTTAAAACTAGGGGCTACGCAATAAAAAAATGCAAGACCAAATTGATCTTGCATTTTCTATAATTTTTATAAATCTAAAAGAAAACGACTTTTTACGCTCTCTGGCGTTCATGTATTCCCTCTTTAATTTCTTCCACCATTTTTTTATTAAAAGCGGGTAAATCATTTGGGTTTCGGCTAGTTACTAATCCGTTGTCTACGACAACTTCTGAGTCTTCCCATTGTGCTCCGGCGTTTTTCAAATCGTTTTTAACAGAGAAAAATGATGTTACTTTTCGACCTTCTAAAACATCAGCATCAACCAGAATTTGAGGTCCGTGACAAATAGCGGCTACTGGTTTTTTACTTTCAAAAAAGGAACGTACAAAATCTACTGCAGCTTCTTCTCTTCTTAATAAATCAGGATTTATTACTCCTCCTGGCAGAACCAAAGCATCGTAATCGGCTTCATTCGCCTGATCTAATACAACATCAACATTATATTCTTTGCTCCAATTTCCGTCTTTCCAAGATTTGATAGTTCCAGATTTCAAACTGACGATATCTGCATTCCAACCTTGCTCTTCCAGATAGGCTTTAGGCGATGCTAATTCTGATTCTTCGAAACCGTTTGTGGCTAATATGGCGATATTCTTTTTCATAATTTCAAATATTTAAACGTTATTAATTTTGATTTACCTAAAATTAGTTATTTGAGAAAGGCAGAGAAAAAAGACCGTGTTAAAGCTTTCTTTAATAAAAGTTAATTAATTGGCAATCAAATTTTTATTAAAAAATAAAATGAAATTATGTAAAATTTAGGTCAATTTGGTTTACTATTTTATAGGCATTTATGAATCAATCAAGATTTCATTTCTACGGATTTTTTTTCTCAGACTTAAAACTCTAACTACATAAAAAACTAAAAAAAAACCTTATTTTAATACAAAAAAAACTTTTAGGGGTAATATCAATAAAATATGCCGTTTTAAATTTACTGACCTCGAGACAAACCAAATACCACTTCTTATGCCACTTACAAAAAAAATTGCGGAATTAATGACCAAAAAATACAATACCAATATTACTATTTTGGGCGATTACGAGGGCAGCAATCATACTTCGATTCTTGATAATGACAACGGAACAATCTTAGTTGTTTCAGACCGGAATCAGTTTTATTTTAAAGATCGGCATCGCAATCTTTGGCTGTCGGTTCTAGATCCGTTTCAAATAGATGGAAAACAGCATTATCCCGAACTGGGAGATTCTTATACCCTCAATCATGGAGTACAATACAGTTTTACAACCAAAGAAGCAATCGTAGAAATGGCTTCTCTCTATTTTGCAAAACATGCAGATTGATGTTGCCCTCAATGCTAATTTATTTCGGATTGAAAATGACCAAAAATTCAAAAGACAAGAAAGTAACCTATCTCAGATCCTTTTTAATAACTAAATATTTCAAGTCTGTTTTTCCTGCATTACTGATTCCATGTTCGGCATTTGGCGGACAATAGAAACTGGTATTTGGACCCGAGGTAACGGTTTTTCCGTCAAGGAAAAATTCAGCAGTTCCTTCTAAATTATAGAAAAATTCTTCTTCAGGATGATGATGCGGCGCGTGCGTCGATTTTCCAGGTTCGACAATACTCATTTTTAAAGTATTTTCTTGAGTAAAATCTTTGTTGGCAAACCAATATTGGTAACCGACTTTTGTTTTTGCGGCTTTGTTTATATCAAAATGATTGACACAGTTTTCGATGGTGTATTGCGGAGTTTCTTTTTTGGTTTCCTGAGAAAAAGTCTGTTGGAAAAATAAGACCGTAATTGTGGTTTTTAGGATAGTTAGGGTTTTCATTTTCTTTTTGTTGTAATGTTACGAAAAAATGCAATTCGCACTAACGAAGCAAACAAATAAATCATAGAGATTAACATGAAAATTAGACTTTTGTCTTAACTTTGTAAATCAACTTTAGTAAATTAATATCATGCAAGCAATTAACATCACGGCATATACAGAAGACGCTTCTCAAATAGAAGCTGTAAAAGCCTTTATGAAAGCACTAAAGATTAAATTTGAGATAGCAAATGTAAAACCATATGAGTTATCTGAAGAACAACAGCATATATTGAACGATCAAATTATTTCAGATAAAAGCCTATATACAGACGCGGACTCTGTGTATACCGATTTAAAAAAGAAGTATGAATTATAAGGTTATTGTTTCTCCAGTTGCATTAAAAAATATTGAAGAAGCTTTAGAATATTATATCTTAAAAGTCAGCAAAAAAGTAGCTTTAGACTTCCTTAATGATTATAAAAAAGTTTATAAAGCATTACAATTAAATCCTTTCTATCAAATTCACGATACTAATTATCGTTATCTTCCATTTAAAAAATTTCCATACGTAGCATTTTTCATAGTCGATGAATTATCAAAAACTGTATTTCTAAATGCTATTTTTCATACTTCTCAAAATCCAGAAAAATATCCTGTAAGATAAGAATCATCGATTATTATTATTGAGAACTTCGACTTCGTTTAGCCTGATAAGGATTTTGCAATTTCTTTTTAGGCATTATTTAGTTGCGAGATCTAATCTTTGTCGATTTGCGAGTGTAATCCTTCGTTCCTTAGGATGACAAACTTTGAGGTGAAATCTAATGAAAAAATATGCGTTCTCTCCTAGCCCCGATCGAAATGGCATCTTTTTGTGGTGGGGTTCACCACAAAAAATATAATGTAGAGCGGGACAAAACGTTCTTAAAAACGAAAAATCTTCTGCTCCTGAAAAAAATTAAAAACAAAAACATCAGTAAAATCAAGCCTTTTCAAACCATCTATAGTACGATAAGAAAATATTATGATAAAAATATTTTGAAATCCGAAAATCCGCCATACATTTGCCTAACAGTGTTAAACGATTTAATACTTGAATACAATGGCTAGCAAAGATCGAATTTTAAGACAAAAAGAAGAGACAAGAAATAATATTCTTGGCGCTGCTTATGATATCGTAAAAGATGAAGGCTGGAATGGTTTGAGTATGCGTAAAATTGCCGACAGAATCGAATATACTGCTCCTATTATTTATGAATATTTCTCGAATAAAGAAGCAATATTAGAAGAACTGACAGGCAAAGGTTTTATTAAACTGGCTAAAGAGTTGCAGACTGCAAAAGACAAGTTTGAAAAACCAGAAGATCAGTTAGAAGCCATGTGGATGACTTATTGGGATTTTGCTTTTACTAATACTGAAATGTATCAACTTATGTTTGGTGTTCAAATGACTTGCTGCGCACAGCGATGTTCGGCTCAGGAAGCACCTTACAAATTATTTACTGGTGTCATTGCTGAAATTATGAAGGACAGCAATCCTAGTGAAGATATCATAAAACAAAAATATTTTACTTTCTTTTCTGTTATTCATGGTTTAATCGCCATCAACATCATTAATAAAAGTGATATTTTAGAAACCATAAATGCTCAGATTTTGAAAGATGCTATTACTGGTATCATCAAATCTATACAATAAAAAAAATTTTCAATTTTACTTAACAGTGTAAAATAATTTAAACGGGATAACATAGAATCCTTTTTTTTATAACTTTCGCTTAACACTGTTAGAAAATTTAATAAAGGTAATAAAAGCTCTTTTTTTAGACTTTTACTTAACAACGTTAGATAATTTAATACTGATTTTGAAATAGAATTGGAAAAACTTACTGTATGGAAATTTGCGCACTTTTACTTAACAACGTTAGATAATTTAATTCAATTAAATATGAATCCCGAGAATGCCAGAATACCAAAGAATTTTATCCGAGAAAATGTTCAACCAATTAAAACCACAATGAAAATGAAAAATGTAATTATAACCAGTTTTATCCTGGCCTTAGTTTTAAGCAGCTGTGCCGACAAAAATCAGGCGCCTACTGCTCCACCCCCACCGGTTTTACCAGTATTAGCTATTACAAGTGCAAATACAACAACTGACTCTGAATATCCTGCTTCAATACAAGGAACTGTTGATGTTGAAATTCGCCCTCAAGTGAGCGGAAACCTTGACAGAATTTATGTAGACGAAGGTGCTTATGTAAGCAAAGGACAAACTTTATTTAAAATCAATGAGCGTCCATTCCGTGAGCAGTTAAACAATGCTTTGGCAAGTCTTCATGCAGCTGAAGCGGCTTTAATCAACGCCAACTTAGAAGTTGATAAACTGACTCCGCTTGTACAAAACAAAGTAGTTTCTGACTATCAGTTAAAAACAGCTAAAGCTTCTCAGAAAATAGCCACAGCGAATATCGAACAAGCAAAAGCAATGGTTGGTTCTGCAAAAATCAACTTAGGGTACACAAACGTAACAGCTCCTGTTAGCGGTTACATTGGAAGATTGCCTAAAAAACAAGGAAGTTTAGTTTCTGCAACAGATGTTGAACCGTTAACAACTTTATCAGACGTTCATGAAGTATTTGCTTATTTCTCTTTAGGTGAAACTGATTTCATCAACTTTAAAGAGCAATATGCAGGAAGTTCATTAGGCGATAAAATCAAAAAATTACCTCCAGTTACTTTGATTTTAGCTGATAACAATGCTTATCCTCAAACTGGAAAAATCGATATGGTTGACGGTCAGTTTGATAAAACTACTGGTGCAATCACTATTAGAGCAACTTTCCCTAACAAAGGCGGCGTGTTACGTTCTGGAAACACAGGGAGAATCCGTTTAGGATTACAGCACGCTGATGCAATTTTGGTTCCACAGTCAGCTACAGTAGAAATGCAGGACAAAGTATTTGTTTTCACTGTAGGGAAAGATAACAAAGTAACTAAAATGCCTATAACAGTTGTAGGTAAAAGCGGAACTAATTATTTAATTAAAGAAGGTGTAAAATCGGGTGACCAAATCGTGCTGAGCGGTATTGACAAACTTCAGGACGGACAGGCAATTCAGCCAGAGAAATCTACAAAAGTTGCCCAAGTAACTAATCAAAAATAATCCTAAAACACAATGTTCAAAATATTTATACAAAGACCTGTACTGGCAACTGTAATTTCCATCTTATTGGTAATTCTGGGAGTATTGGGTTTAACTAAACTGCCTTTACAACAGTTTCCTGATATTGCGCCTCCATCGGTTTTGGTAACGGCGGTTTATCCAGGAGCTAACGCAGAAACGGTTTTACGTTCTGTGGCTCCTTCTCTAGAAGAGTCTATAAATGGTGTAGAAAACATGACTTATATGAGTTCTACTGCCAGTAACGACGGTACTTTGGCTATTACGGTTTTCTTTAAACTGGGTACAGATGCTGATCAAGCTGCGGTAAACGTGCAAAACCGTGTGGCGCAAGCGACAAGCCAATTGCCTGCAGAGGTGGTTCAGCAAGGTGTGATCACGGCAAAACAGCAAAACTCTTTCATCATGGCGATTGGTATGTATACCGATGATGAAGCAAAATACGATCAGACTTTTGTTGCCAACTATGCACAAATTAATATTATTCCGGAATTAAAACGTATTCCGGGTGTAGGTTCTGCCAGTATTTTTGGTGGTGTAAAAGATTACTCTATGCGTGTTTGGCTGAATCCAACACAGATGTCAGCTTATAAAGTAACGCCAAGCGAAGTTATGGGCGCTATTCAGGACAAAAGTTTGGAAGCGGCTCCAGGTAAATTTGGAGAGCGAAGCAAGGAGGTTTTTGAATACGTTATTAAATACAAAGGAAAATTAACTAAACCCGAAGATTATGAAAATATTGCTATACGTTCTAATGCAGATGGCTCAGTACTTCGCTTAAAAGATGTAGCGAGAGTTGAACTTGGAGCTTACTCTTACAACAGTTTAACTCGTTTAAATGGTAAAAAAGGAATTGTAATTGGAGTTATCCAGTTAGCTGGATCTAACTCAAATGATATTCAGATTGCCATTAACAAAATGATGGAAAAAGCTTCTAAAGATTTTCCAAAAGGCATTAAACACAATATTTTCTATAGTACAAAAGTATCTTTAGACCAATCTATCGAACAGGTTGAACATACCTTAATTGAAGCTTTCATTTTAGTATTCATTGTGGTATTTATCTTCTTGCAAGATTTTAGATCAACATTAATCCCGGCTATTGCTGTACCTGTAGCAATTTTAGGAACGTTCTTCTTCATGCAGTTATTCGGATTTTCGATCAACCTTTTAACACTTTTCGCATTAATTCTGGCGATTGGTATTGTGGTCGATGATGCCATTGTGGTAGTCGAAGCGGTGCATGCGAAAATGGAGCATAAACGTTTGTCTCCAAAAATCGCCACCCATGAAGCAATGCACGAAATAACGGGTGCTATTATCTCGATTACGCTGGTAATGGCTGCTGTATTCCTGCCGGTTGGTTTTATGGAAGGCTCAACAGGAGTTTTCTATCGTCAGTTTGCCTTTACAATGGCAATTGCAATTGTAATTTCGGCTGTAAATGCCTTAACATTGAGTCCAGCGCTTGCTGCATTATTCTTAAAAGATAATCACGGAGCACACGATCACAATGAACCTTATCAGAAAAAAGGATTTAAAGAAAAATTCTTTAGTGCTTTCAACAGCAGTTTTGAATCACTTACCAATCGTTACGTTGGCGGAATTAAATTCTTAATCAGAAGAAAATGGTTGAGTTTAGGCGGATTAGCTTTAATTACTTTGGCAACAGTGGTGATGGTAAAAACAACTCCTTCTGGGTTTATTCCAACAGAAGATCAAGGATTTATTGCGATTGCAGTGAATACGCCATCTGGAACATCATTAGACGGAACTCAAAAGGTAATGACCGAAGCTGAGAATACTTTAAAAGCATTAGACGCTTCAAGATTCGTAACAGCGATTTCTGGTTTTAACTTATTGACGAATTCAACAAGCCCATCCTCTGCAGTAGTTTTCGTTTTATTGAAACCAAACGAAGAACGCGGAGAAATAAAAAATATTGACGAAATCATGAATCAGGTTCGCGGTAAACTGGGATCTATTTCTGGAGGAAGTTTCTTCGTATTCAGTTTCCCAACCGTTCCAGGATTTAGTAACGTTGAAGCATTGGATTTAGTGCTGCAAGATAAAACAGGAGGAAAACTGGATAAATTCAGTGGAGTTTCTCAGAATTTTATCGGAGAATTAATGAAACGTCCTGAGATTGCCGTTGCCTTTACTTCTTTCAAAGCCGATTATCCACAATTGCAATTGGAAGTTAACGACGAAAAAGCAAATCAATTGGGTGTTAATGTAAAAGACATTTTACAAACGATGCAAGCTTACTTTGGTAGCGCACAGGCATCTGACTTTAACCGATTTGGTAAATATTACCGTGTAGTGGTTCAGGCAGATATTGAAGACAGAGCCGATCCGACTTCGATTGACAGAGTTTTTGTAAAAAACAAAACAGGCGAAATGGTGCCAATAAATACTTTAGTAAAGCTGACTCGTATTTATGGTTCTGAAACCGCTTCTAGATATAATTTGTTTAACTCAATTTCAATTAATGCGATTCCGAAACCAGGATTTAGTTCAGGAGATGCCATTAAAGCTATTGAGGAAGTAGCAGCACAACAATTGCCTGCAGGTTACGGGTTTGAATTCTCGGGCCAAACGCGTGAGGAGATTTCGTCAGGAGGACAATCGGCAACTATATTCTTACTGTGTTTGATATTCGTTTATTTCTTACTTGCTGCACAGTACGAAAGTTACATTTTGCCTTTGGCAGTAATCTTGTCAATTCCTGCAGGTATTTTTGGAGTATTCGCTGCTATTGGTTTAACAGGAATTCAAAACAACATTTACGTACAAGTTGCACTTGTCATGCTGATCGGGCTTCTCGCTAAAAATGCCATTCTGATTGTGGAATTCGCAGCACAGCGAAGAAGATCAGGACAAGGTTTAGTAGCAGCTTCAATTATGGCAGCAAAATTACGTTTGCGACCAATTATCATGACGTCTCTTGCTTTTGTGGTGGGATTAATACCAATGATGAGCGCCAAAGGTCCATCAGCACAAGGTAACCACTCCATTAGTATCGGGGCAGCTGGAGGGATGCTGTCAGGAGTAATTCTAGGTTTGTTCATCATCCCTGTTTTATTCATCATCTTCCAGCATTTACAAGAAAAAGTGAGCGGAAAACCAATCGCTGTAATTCATAACGAAGAAAAATAATAAATGGAAAACTATATCACAACCATTCTTATCGCCATCATATTTGGCATCGGATATATATCGTACAGAATCTCAAGAGATCTTGAAACTAGAAAAGATACTTGTACAGAGTAATCTGTTGAGAAAAAAAATTAAACACATAGAAACATAGATTTTTTTTGCTTTTCGAAAGAATAGAGAAAGAAACTAGTTTCTAACACATAGATCTATGTGAATTTATGCAAGTGAAACGCCTTTTATGCGGTTTCAAAAGCTATGTTTCTATGTGTTTCAAAAAAATTACACCCAGCGGGTTAAAGGAATTTTAATAAAAAAGACTAATGAAAAATCATATAACCAAAATCGTGACCTTCGCCATTCTGATCACGACTTTAATATCCTGTAAAGTCTCTAAGGATATTGAAACTCCAAAAGATGCATTTCCTGAGAATTTCAGGAATGCATCGGTTTCGAGTGATACTACGAGTATTGCCGATGTGGAGTGGAAAAACTTCTTTACAGAAAAAGATATTATCAAATTAATTGACAGTGCCGTTGCCAGAAACAACGACCTTCAGATTGCTGAAAAAAATATAGAAATTGCGCAATACCGTTTTACACAGTCAAAATGGGGAAATGTACCTCAAGTTAACTTATTTGTAAACGCAAGCACAAGCAATCCGTCTGACAATAGTTTTACGGGATTAAACTTAAATCAGGCAATTGGAGCTAAACATATTGACGACTATTCTGCTGGAGCTTCTCTTTCTTGGGAGGCTGATATTTGGGGAAAGATCAGAAACCAAAAGAAAGGGGCTTACGCAGGATATCTTCAATCAGAAGAGGTAAAAAAAGCATTGCAAACGAATATTGTGGCTAATGTTTCTAGAGGATATTATAATCTTTTGATGTTAGACGCACAATTGGATATTGCCAGACAAAATTTACGTTTAAATGATAGTACAACCAATATTATCAAATTAAAATACGATGCCGGTCAGGTAACTAATTTAGCGATTCAACAGTCTGAAGCACAAAAATTAAACTCGGCACAATTAATTCCGTTATTGGAACAGAATATTGCGATTCAGGAAAATGCTTTGAGCGTTTTAACAGGTTCGTTTCCGAATTCTAAAGAAAGATCTGTTCGTTTAAGCGCACTTGAAGTAAAACATAATACAGCAATTGGAGTTCCGTCTGCTTTAGTAAGCAGAAGGCCAGATGTAAAAAGTGCCGAATTGGCTCTTAAAGTGGCAAACGCAAATGTCGGTATCACGAAAGCGGATTTATACCCAGCTCTCAGAATTACGGCTCAAGGTGGCGTAAACTCTTTTGAAACCAGCAATTGGTTCAACATTCCGGCTTCTTTATTCGGAACTGTTGCAGGAGGTTTAACACAACCGCTTTTGAATAACAAAAGACTTAAAACGCAATATAATATTGCTTTAGCAGAAAGAGAAAAAGCAGTTTTAGCTTTTAGACAATCTGTTTTGGTTGCTGTAAGCGAAGTTTCTGATGCTTTGGTTAAAGTAGAGAAATTACAGCAGCAGGAAACTTTCTTAAAAGAAAAAGTAAAAACATTACAGCAGGCTATTAAAAATGCTAACCTTTTATTCAAAAACGGTTTGGCAGAATATCTTGAAGTTTTAACAGCTCAAGCAAACTTATTGCAAAGCGAATTAGAACTTGCCGATATTAAAAGACAACAGCTTACAGCCAATACAGATTTGTACCGCGCTCTTGGCGGAGGCTGGAAATAATACCCGTTACATTACCCGTTAATTATTTATTTTTTGAGATGAAAACGCTGTGAGACTTTTTGGGTTTCATGGCGTTTTTTGTTTTGTTCCGTAAACGGGAAGTAAAATATAAAAAAACTGCTCGAAAAATGATTCTCGAACAGTCTTATTATTTCTAAATGGTTATATTTAATTTATCAATTTCAATACAAAACTAGTATCATCGCAAGTATTTGCAGAATTATTACTATCTAATTTGCTTGTAAGAGATATTGTTACACGATCATTCATATTCAATTTTAAATAATTTTTAGTACCTGAATTTGTCCCATAAATTTCTGATGGCGATGCATAATTTGGACTCCAAACTACAACATTATTTACCGTAATTTCAAAGGCAGTAAGGTATGGGCTGGTGTACCCTTTTGTATGACTATTAAAACTAATTTCATACAATCCTGTTTTTGGCACTTGAACTATGCTGTTTTCAACTAAAGATCCTCCATTACCAATAATTTTGCTATCAGTAAAATTGACAGTAGAGCTCGTTGAGGTATTCTTACTAATATTTGCTGTACCACCAGTTAAAACAACTTGCCATGCCGATCTATCTTTTGCTGTCGAAACCCACCCTGTATCATTACTAGTTCCATCCCAATAATACAATCCTATACCATTACCATTTTGCATATCATCGTTATTATTATAGACCAGTTGTCCAGGTATAGGTTCATATTGTAATCCCGTTTTAGATTTGTTGCTTGAAAGCAATAAATTTGGAACAGTATAAAACCCCTGAGATTTTTGCATCACTTCTCTCAAATTGATCATTTTAAAAACGTCTCCACTACCATCGACTGTAATAAATTGAAGCATATTAGCATCATTTGCTGTTCCAATCCATCTGCTATCTAAAAAGTCAACACGAAATCCAGCATTTTCTACAGCAACTACCTTGTTTTGATTAAATCCAATCCCCCAATTATTAGTTCCGTCACCATTGATAAGATTGTCATTCATGTTTAAGGCCTGAGTTGCTGTATGGTTCCCTAGGTTATCTCCTGCAACAGTAATAGCAGAAGGATCCGTCCAAGTAAGATTACCAGAAGCATCAGAAACTGCTATTTTTCCTGCTCCTGCTCCTGTAGTAATCTGCGCTGCTGGAGTAACTGTTTTTGTTGTAGCTGTAAGGTTCGTTCCTGTTACTGTGCCACTCGCTGTTACATTTGCCGCACCAGAAATATTCTTAGAACTCATTACTAAATCTTGAGTTGCTGTATGGTTACCTAAATTGTCTCCAATTCCCGTGATTGAAGCTGGAGCTGTCCAAGTAAGATTACCAGAAGCATCAGAAACTGCTATTTTTCCTGCTCCTGCTCCTGTAGAAATCTGCGCTGCTGGAGTAACTGTTTTTGTTGTAGCTGTAAGGTTCGTTCCTGTTACTGTGCCACTCGCTGTTACATTTGCCGCACCAGAAATATTCTTAGAACTCATTACTAAATCTTGAGTTGCAATATGATTTCCTAAGTTATCTCCTGCAACAGTAATAGCAGAAGGATCCGTCCAAGTAAGATTACCAGAAGCATCAGAAACTGCTATTTTTCCTGCTCCTGCTCCTGTAGTAATCTGCGCTGCTGGAGTAACCGTTTTTGTTGTAGCTGTAAGGTTATCACCAGTAACTGTACCGCTAGCTGTTATATCTGTTGCACCAGAAATATTCTTAGTACTCATCACTAAATCTTGAGTTGCTGTATGGTTACCTAAATTATCTCCTGGTGTAGGATCAGCTAAAGGAACCCATGAATTTCCTTTTTTATAATATATTCCTATGCCTTTTCCATTTTGCATATATGGATTTATGTTGTACACAAACTGTCCTTCTTCGGGCAATTGAAGTAAATTTGCAAGAGCATGACTTACAGTATTATCCACAAGGCTTATTTTAGGCATGAAATATTGATTTTGAGCAACATTCATGATTTCATCTAATGATGTGCTTCTTAGTATTCCACCATTCTCATTTCGTGTGACAAAATCAAAACCATTTGGCTTTCTCTCCGAAGGATCATTTGGTTTCAAATTTGGCAGTTGCTCAATTACAACATATCCATTTTGAAAAAGATATTTATTCACATTAGTATAATCCTTACTTGTATAATCAAAATCACCTAGTCCTTTTGCGAATTTCAATCCCCAGTTACCACCACCTCCGTTAATACCATAGACTCCCATATCTAAGTGTTGAGTTGCTTTATGATTGCCAAGGTTATCTTTTCCTGAGGGAACCCAGCCATAGTCACCGCCAATATTACCCCAGTAATACAATCCAACACCAGCTCCATTTTGCATAAAATCATTAGAGTTATAAACTAATTGACCAATTATTGGTTCATATTGTAAACCATTTGTCGATTTAGTATCAGAAAGTGCTATTTCTGGAATAATATAAAATTCCTGAGATTTTTGCATTACTTCTTTTAAAGTGATTATTTTAAAATCGCTTCCAGCGGCATCGACTGTAATAAATTTTAGCATGTTAGCGTCATTAAGATTTGAGATATATTTTCTATCTAAATAATCAACACTTAATCCAGCACCCTGTATTGCAACTACGTTCTTGTCATCACGATTTTTTGAAAAGCTCAATCCCCAATTTGGATTTCCATTATTGTTAATTGGCCAATTTTGTATATTCAAAGTTTGTGTCGCAATATGATTTCCCAAATTATCTCCAAGAGAAGCTCTTGTTACCCATTTCAAAACTCCGGTTGGGTCTGCAACTAAAACGTTATCTGTGTTCGCTCCAACCTGTAATCCATCAATAGTTAACGTATTTTCAGAATTGGTTACAATTGTAGTAGGTTTTAGTAAAGCTCCTCCTAATTCAATGTTACCACTTTCAGCTTTTAATCCGTTATTTGCTGTAATAGGATTAGTGAAAACTTTTACCTTTTTTCCATTTGGTGTTACTAATGTTTCTGTTTGTGCCATCACAAATCCGCTTTGAGCTAATAAAAGCATACAGACAATCTTCTTTATTTTCATTGTTTATTTTATTTAATTGATTAATTCATAAAATGAGCACGAAAATAAAATTACAGCATGCAGGATTTTACCTCTAAAAGTTTTCTTTGTATTAAAATGAGCTATTTTTTTTACTTTTTTTATCCTAAATATATTTTTAATAGCTTAATAACAAAAAACACGAAACAGTTTTTTGCTACTTTTGATAAGCTTAAAAATACTACAATAATGCATCATCAAGAGTACCTCAACAATCTAAAACAAACCATCGAAAGCTACTACCCGCTTTCTGATCAGTCTTGGAAGCAGATAGAAAGCACTACGCATTTCCAAACTCTTAAAAAAGGAGAAACATTATTAGGAAATGGAGAAATTGCTAAAAATCTTCATTTTGTTGCCAAAGGAATTTTAAGGGCTTTTATTACAGATGAGCAGGGAAATTTCTATAACAAAAATCTTTTTCTTGAAAATTATTTTGCAGGTTCTAAAGTTTCGCTGATGCTCCAAACTCCCTCAAATTTTACAATTGAAGCTTTAGAAGATTGTATCGTCATCAACATCAATTATAAAAAATATATGGAGCTGATCTATAAAAATGACGATCTCAAAAACTTTTATATTGCCCATCTAGAAAAAAATTGGATCATCGAAAAAGAACAAAGAGAAGTCGCTTTAGTGATGCAAAACGCAACCGAAAGATATGTAAGCCTTTTAGAGAAACATCCAACTATTGCAGATCGTGTTCCATTATTGCATATTGCTTCGCATTTGGGCATTACGCCAACGCAGTTAAGCCGAATCAGAAAAAGTTTGGAAAAAGATTTGTAAATCAACATATGTAAAGGCTTTTCTGAAAAACTCAATTTACCTTTGTCAGTATAATTCAAACTCGTCATTTACAATGAACCATCTAGACCTCATCAAAGACAATATTGACAATCTTACCACTCTTTGGAAAACTGTTGCAACTCCTCTCCTTTCTTATCATAAAAATGATCCTTTTGAATTTTCTCAAATAAAAAACTCAGGCTGGCCAAATAGATTATGGTCTAGAGAAGATATTACCGAAGAAAACTTTCTGCAGATTCAGGAAACAATGGAGAAAAATCCAGGTTTGGTTATTCCTTATTGGGATATTTTTGGAAGTAATTCTAAAGAAATTTTCGAAAAAAATGGCTTTCATATTCGAATTCAGCTTGTGGCAATGGCTTTAAAACTGAGAGAAAAATTTCCGCTTCAATACAGCCTTACTTTCAAAAGAGTTTTAAATGAAGAAGATGCCAAAACTTGGTCAGATATTTATCCGCTTTCTTTTAGTTATGTAATCAGCAAAGAAACTTTGGTTGCTAATTACGAAAATGTGAAATTCTACTTAGTTCATTTTGAAGGAAAAGCGATTGGAACATTGACTCTTTTTCAAACTGGAGATATTATGGGAATTCACGGCGTCGGCGTTATTCCAGAAATGCGCAAAAGAGGTTTCGCCGAAGAAATCATGAAATTTGCCATTAATGAAGCCATTGATGCCGATTGTGAATATGCACAACTGCAAGCTTCTGCATTAGGAAAAGGCATTTATACGAGATTGGGCTTTGTGGATTTGTTTACGATTACGAATTACCAACTGACGTAAATTCCAAATTTTAATATCCAAATTCCAATAAATCAACACATAAATCTCTCGCAAAGACGCGAAGTCGCAAAGTTTTATTTTCAAGCCAAAGATTAAAAAAGATTAAAGGATTTGTTTCCCACAGATTTGGCAGATTAAGCAGATTAGATTTTTAAGCAAGAAAATAAATAATCTGCTCAATCTGCCAAATTTGCGAGAGCTAAAAAAAACTTTGCGACTTCGCGTCTTTGCGAGAACTACTTTCATTAAAACTTTGACAAAGTTTTTTTTGTTCAAATTTTCCATATGTTATGCTGAGCGAAGTCGAAGCACTTTCATAACGTAAAAGGTCTTCGACTCCGCTCAGACTGACAATCGTTTTTAAATACCGCTAGAAAAAATCTAAAATCTAAAATCTACATTCTAAAATCTAAAATCAGATTCTTGTCCCAAATGCCCCCAAAATAGTCATAAATAGGTATTTCATGAAAAAATAAGAATAGTACATTTGTAATACATTAACTAATAACTATTTAAAATAAATACCCAATGAAGACAACAAAAATTATTTTTTGGACTACTACTATTCTTATTTTTTTATTTGAAGGCGTTATGCCGGCTTTAACTTCTCAGACTGAACTAGCTAAAGAAGGAATCAGACACCTTGGCTATCCTGAATATTTCGGGAATGCATTAGTCGTATTTAAAATTCTTGGAGTTTTAGCCTTAATTATTCCTCAAGTGCCTGGAAGAATCAAAGAATGGGCTTATGCCGGATTTGCATTCGATTTCATTTTTGCATCCATAAGTCATTTTGCAGTTGATGGAGTAGATTTTCAATCTTTCTTTCCTTTAATTGTTTTTGCCGTTTTAATTGTATCGTATGTAACATATCACAGAATACAGCGTTATAAAAACATAGCACTCTAAAAATCAAAACTTTATGATTATTGAAGTTTTTAAAACAAATGTTCAGGAAGAATCTCAATGTCAAGTTATCATTGAGAAGCTTCTTGAGCATTTTCCAAATAGCTCGATCAACTTCGATTTAGAAGATTGCGACAAAATCCTCCGTATTCATGCACCCACTATTTCGAATACAAAAATCATCGACATTTTAAATTCGCACGGTTACTTCTGCGAAGTGCTTCCTTAAAAAATTAACACTCCCCAAATACCTGACTTATAGTATTTTAATATTTTTTATTGTATATTTGAAGGAGTATCATTTCCCCTAATTCTATAAATTTAATTTCACAGATAATGTACTGAGGTTTTTTAACCAATCGGTGAACATGTACTGTTGAATTTTTAATTTCTAAAATTAAAAAAAATGAAAAGCGCTATTCAAAATACCATACTGGAAACCTACAGTAAATTGGGCGACTTACTTTCTTCTTTTTCAAAAGAAGAAATCAATATTGTTCCGTTTGAAGGAAGCTGGACAGCTGGACAAACCGTACAGCATAGTATTCTAGCCTGCTCAGGTCTTACCATGCTATTTGCTGGAAAAACCGAAAAAACCAATAGAGAACCTGACGAAAATGTAAAAGGACTCGACTCCATCTTTTTAGATTATACTACTAAATACCAATCTCCTGAAAATATAAAACCTCCTGCTATTGAGTATGAAAAAAGCACTCTGCTGGCTTCTGTCAAAAAAATACAAAATGATTTATTTGAAGCTGCAGAAACTTACGATTTGACACTGACATGCATGGATGCTAAAGTACCCGGATTTGATTATTTCACTATATACGAATGGCTTCATTTTGCCATTGTGCATACGCAGAGACATACTCGCCAGTTAAAATCGATTTACGAACATATCAAAAAACATTAGAGCAGTATTTAACTCAAAACAAATTTTATGAGATCAAAAGTTAAGACCATTGTTTCATCTGGTTTAGTAGCGGGAACATTAGACATTACAGCCGCTATTTTGATTTATGCAGGAATATTACATAAAACAACAGCAGAAAAAATTTTGCAATCTATTGCAAGCGGAATTTTTAAAAAAGAAGCGTATACAGCAGGAACAGAAATGACTTTTGTGGGTTTGGGACTTCATTTCTTAATTGCTTTTATTTTTGCTTGGTTTTATTTTAAAATTTTTCCCTATATCCCATTTTTTAAAATAAATACTTTGCTCTCAGGAATTTCTTATGGCTTTTTTATTTGGATTGTAATGAATCTTGTCGTGCTGCCAATTGTTTTTCCAGTTCTACCCGAGAAAAATTTAGATTTCGCGCTTTTACTGTCTATCCTTATTGTGATTTGCTGTGTAGGAATTCCGATTGCTTTTATAACTCGGAAATATTATGCAAAATGGTACTAAAATAAGGTGCAAAGAAACAAAGGTTCAGAGTTACAAAGGCTAAAAACTTTGAACCTTTGTAACTCTGAACCTTTTAACCTTAAAAAAGAAACTAAACTTTTCTTCTTCCTGTAATTAAAGAAATGATAAACAGGACTAAAAAGATAAAGAATAAAATTTTTGCAATGCTCGCGGCTCCGGCAGCGATTCCGCCAAAACCAAAAATTCCGGCTATAATGGCCAAAATGATAAATATAACTGTCCAACGTAACATAATATTTGATTTTTAAGTTCTTAATATGACTGTTTTATAAGCCTTTTTCTGTCTATCTCAAAGTTCCTTTATTCCTACAAATCGTATTAACTCTATGCGCTTTATTATTATCGCAATAAATTAAATCAATGCTAGAGTATAATCCACTTTCACTATTATTTGCAAGCCTTACAGAATTACCATGTTTGTGCTTTTGAGTTAATTTTTTGATCGATTGGATTAATTGTCGCTTCTGTCTCAAAGTAATTTTAGATAAAATTTAGAAGGGTAATGAAAGAAGCTAAAAAACATGGTGTCATTTTAGAAAAAACAGATCGGACTTTTGAGGAATTAGGTGTTTTAAATCCTGCTATTTATCAAGACGGAAATACTGTTCACATGTTTTACAGAGCTGCCAAAAAAGGAAATTTTTCAACCATCGGTTATTGCCGTTTTGAAGGTCCAACCACTTTAGTTGAAAGAAATACGCAGCCCGTTTTTGTTCCCGATTATATTTATGAAATTCATGGTGTCGAAGACCCAAGAATTACTAAAATAGACGACAGTTTTTATATGACTTATGTCACTTACGACGGAATTAATGCTTGTGGCGCTTTGGCTGTTTCTAAAGATTTAAAAGTTTTTAAGAAGAAAGGAATTATAACGCCAAAATTTATTCTTAACGAATTTACAAATCTTATTAGAAAGCATTTACAAAATCCGAGCATTGCAAAGATTCTGGCTTTTAATACTGAAAGAAATTACCCGCTGACGGAGACTATTAAAGAGAATCTGTTTGTTTGGGATAAAAATGTGGTTCTTTTTCCGAAGAAATTCAATGGGAAATTTGTTGCTCTGCACCGCTTATTTCCATCCATTCAAATTTTTTCGTTTGAAAAGAAATCAGAACTTACAGAAGATTTTTGGAAAAATTACCTGAAGAATCTTCCCGATCATATTGTAATGGAACCAAAATTTGATCATGAAACAAGTCATATTGGTCCTGGAGCCCCGCCAATAGAAACAGCAGACGGCTGGCTTTTAATTTATCATGCTGCTGAAAGAAGAGAGAAAGGTTTGGTTTATCATGCTGCCGCTGTCTTACTGGATTTAGAAGATCCATCAAAAGTGATCGCAAGACTGCCAAAACCCATTATTACTCCTTCAGAATATTACGAAAGACATGGTTATGTCAATTATGTGGTTTTCCCAACAGGAACCGCCATCTTTGATGACCAACTATATATTTATTATGGCGCTGCCGATGATAAGATTGCGGTGGCATCTCTGAACCTAAACGAGTTATTAACCGAACTAAAAATGAATCCTCATGAAAGCAATATCAAATAAATCAAAAATCGTTTTTTTATCTACTTTTCCGCCTACGCAATGTGGCATAGCAACCTATACTCAAGATACCATTAAAGGGATTACAGATGTTTATGGTAAATCTATCAAATGCGAAATATGTGAACTTGTTGATAAACCCAAAGATCAGCCAACTCAAGCATTTACCTTAAATACCAAAAATCGTGAAGAGTATACAAAAGTCGCAGAGGAAATTAATCAGGATGAAACTGTGAAATTGGTTCATATTCAGCATGAATTTGGTTTGTTTTCAGGAAATTACGGAGATCATCTTTTAGATTTTTTAAACACTATAAAAGCACCTGTTACTTTTACGTTTCACAGTGTAATTCCGAATCCGAATGAAGAATTGAGAACTTTCGTTAAGCTATTATTAAGCTATAGCAATTCGGTTTTTGTAATGACTAATAAATCTAAAGAAATTCTAATTAACGACTACGACATCAATGAAGAAATAATTACTTGCGTGCCTCACGGAACTCATATTGTGATATATGAAACACCAGAACAGGCAAAAGAAAAATTAGGAATTCAAGACCGATTAGTTTTGGCTACTTTCGGACTATTGGGCGAAGGTAAAAATATAGAAACAGGTTTACAGGCCTTACCAAAAATTATAGAAAAAGCGCCAAATGCTTTGTATTTAATTATTGGAAAAACGCATCCAAACTTAATTAGAGATGGCATTGATACTTATCGAGATAAACTGGAAGGTTTGGTTAAAGAATTAAATCTTCAAGATAATGTTCGTTTTATAAACAAATATTTGGATACAGATGAGCTTTTAGAGTATTTGAAAGCAACCGATATTTATATGTTTACATCAAAAGACCCGAACCAGGCAGTGAGCGGCACTTTTGCTTATGCTATGAGCTGCGCATGTCCGATTGTGGCATCTAAAATTCCGCATACGAGAGAAGTTTTAACTGCAGATTCTGGAATTCTGTGCGATATTGGAGATTCTGACCAATTTGCAGCGGCTGCAATTAAATTGATCGAAAACGAAAATTTAAGACATGAAATGGGAATCAATTCATTTACCAAAATGAGAGCTTCATCATGGGAAAATGTTGCCATCACGCAAATGAATACTTATAAAAACCTGATTAAAAATCCGTCAGAAATCAAATATAGCTATCCTCCTATTCAATTAAAACATATCAAAAAACTAACTACCGAATTAGGAATTATTCAATTTAGTAAAATTTCTATTCCAGATTTAGATTCAGGATATACTTTAGACGATAATGCGAGAGCTTTAATCGCGTTTTGCATGCATTACAAACTGACTCAGGATAAAGATGATTTGGCTTATATCTTAATTTATTTAGATTTCATTCAGCGTTGTCAGAAACCAAAAGGAGATTTTATCAATTATGTCGACCAGGAAAACCGCGAACATGTAGAACAAAATGCCGAAGTAAATTTAGAAGATTCTAATGCAAGAGCCATTTGGGCGTTAGGAACTGTTGTTTCTATGTCGGATATTCTTCCGGAAGCAATTACCAAAAAGGCAACAAAATGTTTATTGAATACACTGAAATGGGCCGAAAACATTCAGTCGCCTCGTTCAATTGGTTTTGCGACAAAAGGTCTGTATTTGTACCATTCTACAATTCCAAATTTATATGTAGCGGCAATCATCAACAAACTAAATGCTAAACTGCTTGCAAACTACGAAGACACTGCAACAGAAGATTGGCAATGGTTTGAAAATTATCTGACTTACGGAAACAGCATTTTACCAGAATCAATGCTTTACGCTTATTTGATTACCAATAAACCGGTTTACAAAAAAGTTGCGCTTGACTCGTTAGATTTCTTGATTTCTAAAACGTTTATAAAAGGAACATTTAAAGCTATCTCAAACCAAAGCTGGCATCATAAAGGCTCAGAGCCAAGCCAGTATGGCGAGCAGCCAATAGATGTAACCTACACGATTCAAACTTTAAATGCATTTTATAATGCTTTTAAAACTCCAGAATACAAAAAGAAAATGAAAGCTGCTTTTAACTGGTTTTTAGGTAAAAATCATTTAAATCAAATTATGTATAACCCCGTAAGCGGTGGCGGTTACGATGGATTAGAAAAACATAATGTCAATTTAAATCAAGGTGCAGAATCTACAGTTTGTTATTTAACCGCAAGACTGTTAATGGAAAAACTGGCCATCTCACAATCTCGTGTAATTCCGTTAATGAAATCTCGCAGCGGCATTGCCATAAATTTATAAGAAAAGAAACTGAAGCTAACCAAATACTTCATTTTTTAAACCCTGAAAATCCCTTTCTTAATGAAAGGGATTTTTTGTTTTTGTTAAAAATAAACAAAATAAATTTGCCTATCTACTAATAGGTAGTATATTTGTCGGAAAAATTATTGCTATGACTACAAGAGAAAATATTATAGATAAAGCAGATCAATTTATTCGGGATAAAGGTTACAATGCCTTTAGCTTTAAAGATATTTCTAATGATATAGGAATAAAAACCGCTTCTATTCATTATCACTTTCCAACAAAATCAGATCTTGGTGTGGCGACAATTAAAGAACATATTGCAAGATTTGAAGATTTAAAAGGAAAAGTTGCCAATGAATCTCCATTGGTAAAACTTGAAGCCTTCTTAGAAGTCCAGACTCAAATTAAAAGAGAAAATAAAGTCTGCATAGTAGGATCATTAGCGACAGACTTAAACACACTAGATAACTCCATAAAAGTAGAACTGCAGACATTTGCCAAAATTGTAATCAATTGGTTAACTGAAATTTTAATTGAGGGAAAAGAACTTAACCAATTTGCTTATGAAATGTTACCAAGAACAAAAGCCATAATGATCATTACTAATATGGTTGCGATTGTCCAGCTTTCAAGACTTACAAGCGATGATGATTTTGAATTGGTAAAAGAAACAATATTAACAGAATTAAGACCTAAGAAATAATGAAAAGAGTTGTAATAACTGGATTAGGAGCCGTGACTCCAATTGGAAATAACGTTGAAGAATACTGGAGTTCCTTAATTAACGGAGTTAGTGGAGCCGCTCCCATAACAAGATTTGATACAACACATTTCAAAACTAAATTTGCCTGTGAGGTTAAAAACTTTGATGCCCAGCATATTTTTGAAAAAAATGAAATTAGAAAATATGATCTTTTTACACAATATGCTCTGCATGCCGCAGACGAAGCTGTAAAAAATGCCAATATCGATTTTGAAACCTTAAACAAAAACAGAATTGGTGTGATATGGGGTTGCGGAGACGGAGGCATTTCAACTTTTGAAGAACAATTTGGAGAATATAAATTAGGAAATGGATCGCCTAGATTTAGTCCATTTTTTATTCCAAAAAGAATTGTGAATATAGCTTCAGGAGTTATTTCTATTAAATATGGACTTCGAGGAATCAACTATACTACAGCTGCGGCTTGTTCCGCTAGTAATACTTCTATTATAGATGCATTTAATTACATTCGCTGGGGCAAAGCCGACATGATCATCAGCGGAGGTTCTGAAGCATCTGTTTCAGAATCTTCAATTGGAGGCTTTAATGCTTCAAAAGCATTATCTACTTTAAATGATGATTACACAAAAGCTTCACGCCCATTTGATATTACAAGAGATGGATTTGTTTTGGGCGAAGGAGCCGGTGTTGTTATTTTAGAAAGCTATGAACATGCTGTAAAACGAAATGCAGTAATTCTAGCCGAGATTGTTGGAGGCGGATTAGCCGCTGATGCTTATCACTTAACAGGAACTCATCCTGAGGGAGAAGGTGCTGTTCTAGGAATGGAACTTGCTCTGGAAGAGGCTGGAATTACACCAGATAAAATTGATTACATCAATGCTCATGCAACTTCTACTCCTACTGGCGATTTAAGCGAACTAAAAGCTGTTGAAAAAGTATTTGGGATAAATCCGAATGCAAATATCAGCGCAACAAAATCAATGACGGGTCATTTACTTGGTGGTGCGGGAGCAATTGAAGCAATTGCCTGCATAAAATCTGTTCAAGAGAATATTGTGCCACCAACCATAAACACAGAAAATGTAGAACTGGATTTTGCAAATAAATTTAATCTGACTCTTGGAAAAGCACAATCACGAGAAGTGAATTATGCTATGAGCAATACTTTTGGATTTGGTGGCCATGTAGCCAGTTCTATTTTTAAAAAGTTTAAGGAATAGCATTATATAATTACTGTCAATTAAAAATCCCTTTCATCTATGAAAGGGATTTTTTGTTTGTGCTCATAACGCCAATACACTTTAATTATTGTGAGTTTATGAAAATTATATAAGGGTGAAAAAAAGTTTTGTAATGCATTTTAACAAGTATTGATCTAACTTTCATATATAATTTAACGAGTTGCTAAAAACTGTTAAATAATTGATTTTCATTTTATATCATTCACATAAAACGAACCATTTTGATTCTAAATATTAAAAATACATTCGCCGAAATTGGAGAGACCACGATATTCGCCAAAAGGTTTTTTAAGGAGGTCTTTATTCCGCCTTATGAGACCAGAGAATTTCTGAAGCAATGTTATGTCATCGGATATAGATCTCTTCCGCTGGTTGCCATTACAGGTTTTATCATGGGATTGGTACTTACGCTTCAATCACGTCCAACGCTGGTAAAATTTGGTGCTGAATCGTGGCTTCCAGGAATGGTTGCACTTTCGCTGATAAGAGAAATTGCCCCTGTAATTACAGCTTTAATCTGTGCAGGGAAAATTTCGTCAGGAATTGGAGCTGAATTAGGATCAATGAAAGTAACGGAACAGATTGATGCTATGGAAGTTTCAGCCGTTAATCCGTATAACTATTTGGTGGTGACTAGAGTTCTAGCATGTACGCTGATGGTTCCTATTCTTGTCTTTTTTGCAGATGCTATAGGAATTATTGGAGGTTATGTTGGAATTAATATTCATGGAGATGTTAATTTTTACAGGTTTCTAACCCAGATTGTTCAATCCTTAGAATATTTAGATCTGCTTCCTGCAACGCTAAAAACATTCTTTTTTGGCTTTTTCATCGGAATCATTGGCTGCTACAAGGGATTCAATGCTTCTAACGGAACAGAAAGTGTGGGACAAGCTGCCAATTCTGCTGTGGTAACGGCCTCGCTAAGCATTTTCATTATTGATATGGTCGCTGTACAAATAACCGATTTATTCTTTTAAAATGATGAAGGAAAAATTACATAAAGAACGCAAAACAAAAGAAAAAGATCAGACTCCAATTATAGAGATTAAAGATCTTCATAAAACTTTTGGTAAAGATAATGCCGTTTTAAAAGGCGTAAATCTCACATTGAACAAAGGTGAAGACTTAGTGGTTTTAGGACGTTCAGGATCTGGAAAGTCTGTCACCATAAAATGTATTGTCGGATTGATTGAACCTGATAAAGGCGAAATTACAGTTTTTGATCAAAACGTTCTTAATATATCAAAAAGCGAGCTGAATGAAATTAGAGTCCGAATCGGATTTTTGTTCCAAAGCGGGGCACTTTACGATTCTATGTCCGTTAGAGAAAATCTCGCTTTTACATTGACAAAACACAAACGTGATTTGAACGGGCAAGAAGTCGAAAATGAAGTAATGGAAGCACTAGAAAATGTGGGCTTAGCCGATGCGATTGACAAAATGCCTTCTGAACTTTCAGGTGGTATGAGAAAAAGAATTGGTCTGGCACGCACACTAATCTTAAAACCAGAAATCATTTTATACGATGAGCCCACAACGGGTTTGGATACGATAACATCAAGAGAAATCAGTGAATTGATTCTTGATATTAAACATAAACAAAAGACTTCTTCAATCATTATTACACACGATATGGCTTGCGCAAAATTGACTGCTGACCGAATTGTGGTTTTAAAAGATGGTGTAATTCACGCCGAAGGAACATACGAAGAATTAGAAAAAGACGAAGATGAATGGGTACGCTCATTTTTTGAATAAAGCAAAATAAATAATAGAAATCATGGAAAAGCAATCTGGATATACTTGGAAATTAGGAATGTTTGTAACGATAGGCTTGCTGCTTTTTATAATGGCAGTGTATTTTATCGGAAAACAGCAAAATCTCTTCGGATCCACCTTTCATATTACTTCTCAATTTAAAACAGTAAGCGGTTTAGAGGTCGGAAACAATGTTCGTTTCTCAGGAATTAATGTGGGAACCGTAGAACAAATTCAGCTCAAAAATGACTCAACCGTAGTCGTGGTTTTAGTAATGAAAGAAGAAGTTCGAAAATTCATTAAAACGGATGCTACAGCCAGCATTGGTTCAGATGGTTTAATGGGAGACAAAGTGCTAACCATTTCACCAGGAGCAAAATCCAAAAAAGTCATCGAAGATAACGGACAGATTGCTTCTGTTGACGGAATTGAAATGCATGATATTATGAAAAGCGTGAAGAAAAGCGTTGATAATATTGGCGTGATTTCAGACGAGATAGCCATTTTCAGTCACAGCATGAACAACGGAAATGGTGCTTTGGCAAGATTAGTTAAAGATGATAAAATGGCCAATAGCGTTTCGAATACGCTTTCAAATCTAGAAAGCGGAACCAAAGGGTTCAGCGAAAACATGGAAGCGGCAAAAAGTAATTTCCTCTTTAGAGGTTACTTCAAGAAAAAAGAGAAAGAAAAAAAGGAAAAACAAGAAGAAAGAAAAGAGAAACTAGAGGAGAAGAAAGAAAAGCAAGAAGAAGCTAAAAAAGAGAAAGAAGAAGCAAGAAAAGAGAAGCAAGAGGAACAGCAAAAACAGGAAGACGCTAAAAAAGCAGAAACTAAAAATTAAATGCCAATTTTTTAAAATGCCAAATTCCAATTCTCATTTTAAGTCTTCCTGAGTGTATGTTTCATAATTCATAACTCATAATTAAAATTACATGCCAAGTTCAATAAAACATACCGCCTTAAAAGTTTTAAAAATTACTGGAATTACGATTGCGGTGATTTTGTTTTTGCTGTTTATTATTCCGTTGCTTTTTCCTGGAAAAATTGCTTCGGAAGTGAAGAAAATTGCGAACGAACGTCTGGATACCAAATTGGAATTTACCAAATCTAAGCTTTCATTTTTTACACATTTCCCTTCATTGACTGTTGCTCTTGATGATTTGTCTCTAACGGGTTCTAAACCATTTAGCAATGATACATTATTAAAGGCGGATCAAGTTGCTTTTGGAATTGATATCAAAAGACTGCTTTTTGACAATGAAGTAAAAATCAATAAACTTTATGTTTCTGATGCTTTAATAAATGTAATGGTCAACGAAAAAGGCCAAGCCAATTATAATATTTATGTTGCCCCAGAAGACAGAAATAAAAAAGAAGATCCGAATGCTCCAGAAGAAGGAACGGCTATCCGACTAGAACGCATTGATTTACAAAACTGTCATGTAAAATATAACGACCGTTCCGCAAAGATTTTGGTTGACGCAAAAGGTTTTAATTACATCGGAAAAGGAAATTTGAGTGAAGATATTTTTGACCTTGCAACCGATGCCAAAATTGATAATCTAGATTTCTTTTATGATCGAACAGGTTATTTGAGAAGAAAAAAAGTGAGTGCCGATTTAATTACCCGAATCAATACGCATGCGCTTACCTTTATTCTTCAAAAAAATGAACTTCATATCAATAAATTGCCTTTAAAATTTACTGGTTTATTTTCCATTTTAAGAGACGGATATAAAATCAATATAAAAGCGGCATCGGAAAATACAACCGTAAAAGATTTACTTTCTGTAATGCCTCCCGAATATTTAACGTGGCTTGAAAAAACAGAAATTTCAGGAAGAAGTGATTTGCTTCTTAGTTTTAAAGGAAATTACAATGTTCAGAAAAAACAAAAGCCAAACTTGGCTTTTAATTTAAAAATCAACGAAGGCTCGGTAAATTATAAAAATGCTCCCGTTCCTTTAACCGATTTCCAAATGGATTTGAATGCCTTGCTTCCGTCTTTGGATACCGAACAATTGATGGTTAATCTGAGAACATTGAAATTTAAAGTTGGCGAAAAAGATTATTTTAATGCTTATCTGCACAGCAAAGGTTTAAGCGAAATGTCGATAAATGCCAGTATAAAGGGCGCATTAGACCTTGCTGTAGTAGATGCTGCTTTAGGATTGGAAAATATTGATCTGAAAGGAATATTAAAAACCGATATTAAGGCGCGAGGAGTTTTTAGCACTTCAAAAAAACTATTTCCTAAAACTATTGGCGGCATTTCTTTGCGAGACGGTTGGCTTAAAACAAAGTATTATCCAAATCCAATTACCAATATCACTTTTATAGCCAATATGCTGAATAAAGCTGGAACGTATCAAGATTTAATTGTAGCCGTAGCTCCTTTTTCTTTTGATTTTGAGGGAAATCCGGTTTATGTCAACGCTACATTATCCGATTTCAGTGATTTAGCTTATAATGCCAAAATTAAAGGCGAACTGAATGTAGGCAGAATCTATCAGGTTTTTTCGCAAAAAGGTTTGGATTTAACAGGTTACGCCAAAGCTGATCTTTCATTAAAAGGAAAACAAAGTTATGCTACAACGGGACAGTATGATAAACTCGATAATAAAGGAACATTACTGCTAAAAAACATAAAAGCAACATCCGAATTGTTTCCGAAAGCATTCTTTATCAAACAGGGAAATTTCCGTTTTCAGAACGAAAAAATGTGGTTTGAAAAATTCAATGCTTCGTATGGGAAATCAGATTTTGATATTAATGGTTATCTGCTCAACACTATTAATTATTTCTTAGAATCTAAGGGAACTTTGAGCGGTAATTTCAACTTAAAATCAAAACTGATTAATATAGACGAATTTATGGCACTTGAAGAAGGTGAAAATAAAGATCGAAATATAGAAGTTGAATATGCCAAAGAAGATCATCCGAAAATGAGCGGTGTCGTTATTATTCCGAAAAATCTAAATGTCAGTTTAAATGCCAATGCCGATAAAATAGAATTCAACAAATTGGTTTTTAACAAATTAAACGGAAAAATAGGAATAAAAAAAGAAGGATTTTACTTAGAAAATATTACCTTTAGTATTATTGACTGCATTTTAGGAATTAATGGACTGTACAGAGACGAAACTCCAACCTCTGCACATTTTGATGCTCATTTTACAGCAAAAGACTTTGATGTACAGCGAGCCTATAAAGAAATTCCGATGTTTCATGATATGGTCACAGCTGCTGAGAAAGCACACGGAATAATCTCTGTTGATTACAAAGTTAAAGGAGATTTGAACGGAAATATGGGCCCAATTTATGAATCGATGCAAGGCGGCGGCACGATTAATTTACGTGATGTAAAAATAAAAGGACTGAAACTTTTTGACGGAATTAGTTCTAAAACAGGACAAAGCGGTTTGAATAATCCTGATATGAAAAGAATTGAAATTAAATCGACTATAGATAAAAACCTTATAAATATTGAGCCATTTACCTTTAGTGTTGCCAGTTTCAGGCCAACGATAAAAGGAACTACAAGCTTTGACGGACTTTTGGATCTAAGAATGCGTTTAGGTCTTCCGCTTTTCGGAATCATTGGTTTTCCAATTGTCATTACTGGAACGCATGAAGCTCCAAAAATTAAAATATTCAGCAAAACAGGTCAAGAAATTAACCCTGCTGTTTATGATGAAAAAAACAATAAAGTTATTCGAAAAGAAAAAGTCAGTAAACCCAAAACCAAATAGAAATGAATTCAAAATCTCAACATAAAAGTAACGCATTCGAAAAATTTGCTACAAAAGTTTCAAAGGCCGCTGGAAGCACTCCAGCTTTTATAGGTGCATTTACTCTCGTTGTTGCTTGGGCAGCTTCGGGACCAATTTTCGATTATTCCGAAACTTGGCAATTGGTCATTAATACGGGCACAACCATTATTACCTTTTTGATGGTTTTCCTAATTCAAAAAGCCCAAAACAAGGATTCGCTTGCCATTCAGTTAAAACTAAACGAACTCGTAGCATCAAACGATCTGTCAAGCAATAGTCTTGTTGATATTGAAAATATGACTGAAGACGAAATGATTATTATTCAGAAATACTATCACCATTTAAGCCAATTGGCCAAAAAAGATCGCGGCATAAGAACTTCTCATTCAATTGCTGAAGCAAACGAACTCCATAATCGAAAAAAAGAAAAAAATATAAAACCAGATAACACCAAAAAAACTACCAAAAGCACCTCTAAAAAAATAACCAAAAAATGAAATTAAGCTCTACTGAAACCTATTGGCCTTTAAAAAATGCCATAAAACAAAGTTATCCTTCAATAGATTCCGATATTACTACCGACATTTTAATAATTGGCGGCGGTATTACAGGAGCTTTAATCGCTTATAAATTATTAAATGAAGGAAAAAAAATTGTTCTTGTTGACCGTCGTGATGTCTGTGGGGGAAGCACCTCAGGAAGCACTGCTTTACTGCAATATGAGATTGACGTTCCTTTGCATCAGCTCATCAAACTTCGAGGCACCAGATGTGCTGTAGACAGTTACCAAAATGGGAAAAAAGCCATTTTTGACCTCCGAAATATTATTGACGAAATAGGCAGTGACTGCGGTTTCGAATTTAAAAAAAGCGTTTATTTCACCATTTTAAAAAAAGATGTCCCTTATTTAAAAAATGAGTATAAAGCCAGAAAACAGCATGGCTTTGAAATCAGCTGGCTTGGCAGGTCAGAATTGCAAAAAATGGGACTGAATGCCATTGCAGGAATAGAATCTAAAACTGCAGCAGTTATGGATCCTTTTAAACTTGCGAGCGACCTTTTGTTTCATTGCCATGAAAAAGGTATGCAGATTTTTGATCGAACCAATATCGCTACAATTCAGCATCAGAAAGGTAAAATTATTGCCACAACCGATTCTAAACACGTTATTACAGCCGATCACATTATACATTGTACAGGTTACGAAAGTACAGAAACACTAAAAGAAAAAGTAGTCGATTTAAAAAGCACTTATGTGATTGCATCAGAAAGCCACTCCGATCTTCCTGAAAACTTCAAAAATACAATCTTTTGGGATACAGGATCGCCTTATCATTATATTAGAACAACAGATGATAATCGTATTATAATGGGCGGCGGAGACGAAGATTTTAAAGATACCACTAAACGTGATAAATTGCTTCCTAAAAAAGAACAATATCTTTTAAAACAGTTTTACAAACGATTTCCTGATCTCGATTTTAAAATTGATTATTCCTGGGCAGGTACTTTTGGAGAAACTAAAGATGGTCTTCCCTACTTCGGAAAACCAAATCCAAGAAAAAATGAACACTATATTCTGGGGTTTGGAGGAAATGGAATAACCTTCAGCGTATTAGGAATGGATTCTATCTTAGATTCCCTTTACAACAAAAAAAATACAGATTTGGATTATTATCGATTTGGACGTTAGAAAGATGCTAAGATACTGAGGTTCTAAGATACTGAGAAAAAAAACTTAGAACCTCAGTATCTTAGAACCTTAGCAACTTAACGAAGCACCAACTCCATCTGAATATTACATCTCTTATAAGGCGTTTCAAGTCCAAAAACTTTTTCGAAACCTAATTTGTAATATAGATTTATGGCTGGTTTTAAGATTGTATTGCTTTCTAAATATATTTTCTTGGCACCGAGTTCTTTTGCTTTTTCAGCAATTGCTTTTCCTAAAAGCCATCCTATACTTTTTCCTTGTGCTTTGGGCGAAACAGCCATTTTTGCCATTTCAAAATCATACTCAGAATTATTCATTTTAATCAACGCACAAACTCCAACAGCTTCGTTTTCATAAAGAGCCACAAGAATTTTTCCTCCTTTTTTTAAAATATAATCTTCAGGATTGTCCAGCGCTTTATAATCAGCCTCTTCCATTTCGAAATAAGTTGAAATCCACTCTACATTCAGCGCCCTAAAAGCTTCCTGATATTCTGGTTTGTAATCTACTATTTTTACGTCTTTACTTTCTCTTTTTTTCTTTTGTTCCCTCACTCTATCAATCAAGGATTTTTGCTCCAGCAAAAATTCCCATTCTTCCAATGCTGCCCACAAATTATGTTTGCTTTCTGCAATGATTTCTTCAATTGCAACATCAATATCTTCTAGTTGCTGTTTGATTTTCTTAGAAATCAAAACACCTTTTTCAGTCAGAAGAACATTACTTTTACGTTTATCATCTGTTTTCGCACTTTCCTCAATTAATCCTGCCATAATCATTTCTTGAATAATTTTACTAACAGAAGGCTGTGAATGTCCTATTTCATTAGCAATTTCGGTAATTGTAATTTCACGTTCCTCAGCCAAAGTATAAAATACAGGAAACCATTTCGGGACAAAATCAACTCCATACAATTCATATATTTTTGCAGCATCATCCGTTACTGTAGCTGTCATTAAACGTAAACGGCTTCCAAGCGCCGATTTTCCAACTTTATCAAAAAATTCCATAACAATAATTAATTATATAACTAGTTATACAAATGTATAGTTTTTTTAGATACTAAGAAACTAAGGTTCTAAGATTCTAAGTTTTTTTTGAAAACTATAGAATCTTAGAACCTTATTGTGTATATAATGTGCTTTAGAGCTAGCGACTTTATTTTTTGAGATTTTGATACATTCAGTATAAGAAAAAGCTTAGAATCTTAGCATCTTAGAACCTTAGAAACTTCGGCCGTTAGGCCGTAATAGCTAGAGAATTCAAATTAAATTTATATTCTTTTGGACTGCAGTTGAATTTTTGTTTGAATATTTTAGAGAAATAACTTCTGCTGGTGAAACCAATGCAGTATACAATTTCTGAAATATTTAGATCAGAAGTTCTGATTAGGATTTCTGCTTTAAGTACTCTCATGTGAGTAATATAATCATTGACAGTACGGTTGTGAATCATTTTAAATCCTTCCTGAAGTTTGCTTGGAGAAAGACCCGATTTTTTGCTTAAAGATTTTATTGAAAAAGCTTCTTCTGGATTTGATTTTATAAATTCAGAAAGTTCTTTTACTTCTTCAAGTTCTCTTAAGGTCAATCCGTTTGACTCGTTTGCAAAAGCATGCAAATCGTCTGAATGCTGCTGAATTTCCATTGCCAGAATAATTCTCATGATTCCTTCTTTCAACAGATTTCTAACAATTCCTCTTTGCGTAATCGAATTAAGCTGTTCGATCTTCTCTGCAATCTGTAAATTATAAGAGCCTATATAAAAGAAATCTGTGGTTTGGCTATTTTCAAAAAAGGTATCTTTTACTTGTTGGTTCAGAGAGTTTATCTGATTTTCTGCATCAATTTGTGTTCCTACAATAATTAATGTGAGTTTTGTTTTCTTGCCTTTTTCGAACAACAAAACATTGTCCTGATTTTGCTTAGATGTTACAATTGCCGTCTGAAATGTTTTTAATTTTCGTTCTTCGCCATCCAATCCAAAACTATGCGAAAGATTTCCTTTAGAACAATAAGCAAAATAAACTGGTGATGATTTTACATTTAGAATATCCAGTCTGACATCTGTCGAAAATGTCATATCAAACTGAACATACGAAATGTTATCGTTAAAAGAAGCTCCAATTATAGAACCTTCTGCAAAACTATTTTCTACTTCGAGTGTATATTCATCTATGTCAAATGTCACTTTTCCGCCAAAACTAGTTTGAAGTTCATCAAATATATTTTGAGTTTTTTCTGTATTTATAGTAACAATTTTCATGGTTCGCCGGATTTAAAATTATAATTTGCCAAACAGATTATTTCCTAGAATCTGAAAGTCAAAGTTCGCTTAAAGACAGACCAAAAATGTTATATAATTTTTCAGTTTTGTTTTATAATTCCTTATTAATGTTTATTTTAACCTATATATCAATTCATTAAAGAAAGAAATATGAAAAGCTTTTCGTTTGCTCCTATTAGTTCTCCAACTTCTAAAATTCTGATTTTAGGTACGATGCCTGGAACAAAATCTTTAGAACTCAATCAATATTATGGCCACAATCAGAATAACTTTTGGAAATTTATGTTTCAAATTTTGGGAGAAGACTTTTCTAAAGATTATGAAATACGAAAAAGCTTATTAATAAAAAACGACATTGCTCTTTGGGATGTCTTACAATTTTGCGAACGCGTTGGAAGCTTGGACAGCGCCATAAAAAATGAAATTGCAAATGATTTTGAAAATTTCCTAGAAACACATACTCAAATAGAAAGCATTATTTTTAATGGACAAAAAGCAGCGGCGTTTTTTAAAAAATATGTTCATTTAACAAAAGAATATAAAACATTTACACTCCCGTCAACAAGTCCAGCCAATGCTAGCAAGGCTTTGCAAGATAAATTGAATGAATGGAGTATTATTAAAACCCTATTATAAGAGCACAAATTTTATGTAATTAAAATGCAAATATTGAAATCATGTAACTTTTTCCGTTTAAAGTATAACAAAAAACAACTGCTCTCGATCTAATTTTACATCAAAGAAAAATAAGCCATATTGACGGTTTGATTAATGAAATGAAAAAGGCTTTATTCTTATTAAAATTTACAAAGCAAACTGTAAAAAGTTTAGTCTATAAAGAGAACATTGGTTATGTTAGTTTATTTTTGGGAAAAAGCTACTCTATAGAAATATAGAGTAGTTTTGTTTTTATAGGCTGTCATCTAAAGTTGAAAACATGAAAATTCAGACATATTATAATCATATACGGTTTTATACCCCACACCATTTTATATATTATCCTGTTTTAATTTTATTCCTAATTGCTAGCATTTATTTAGGAATTACAACAGAAGATCATTTAATATGGGCATTTATCAGTGTTGCTTTTATATTTCTATTTGTACTGGCTTATATGCTTCGCCAGCACTATGCGTTAACATTGCAAAATAGGATTGTTCGTTTAGAAATGCGTTACCGTTATTTTACTTTAACAGGTAAAAGATTCGAAGAATTTGAATACAAACTTACAGATGACCAGATATTTGCATTGCGCTTTGCACCAGACGATGAATTGATTCCGCTTGTAGAAGATGTTCTAAAAAACAACTTAACCGGCGATGCAATCAAAAAAGCAATCGTACACTGGAAAGCAGATTATCATAGAGTTTAAAATGGTAATTACAATGACAAAATTCAATAACAATATCAATTTTTAATTTTTAGTTTTTTTAATTAATTATTGATTTTTGCCATTGTCATTGATATTTACATTAATTTTTCTTTCTATTAAAAACAAGGTAAAACAGAAATAGTACAATCCAAACCGCAACAATTACAGCAAAATAAATCGCAATAATGTTCGGATGCAGATAATTAGGTTCGTAAAACAACTTATTTAAAGTCTTAAATTTTTCTGCTAAAGCTTTTCTATCAAAAGTATTTCTAATTCCGTTAAGAGGTTCGTCACGGTTATCCTTGTAACGATAGACATCTTGAGTTAATTGTTTTGGAACTAAACTCGTTTCTATATTGTATTTTCTAAAAAGCGTATCCAATCTTTGGAAAGTATAGGTTAGCGAATCCTTCTTAGAATTGTACAGCAATTTATAACGATCTACAGCTACTTGATAGATTTGTTTATTTATAGAATCACCTTGAACGGGATTAAACAAAGACTTGTTTTCTAGAAAAATACAAATATTGCTATCATGTTCTGGATGCACTTGAACGCTCTTAAAAACAATTTCTGTGCTATCGCCTACAACCGTTTTTGAGATAACTCTTTTGTATAATTCCTCTTTGTCAAAACCAAGAATATTAAAAATACTATCTGCTTTATTTGTTGTTTTATCAAAAGTGCTTGTCAGCGCCTTTAATGTATCAATACTATAATAACTAGTTTCTGTGATAGGATATTCGCCAGGCGAAATAGTATCTTCTTGCTTAATTACAGGATAAGGTTTTGGATATAAAATGTTCTCGTAATTGAATAATTTCTCAGAACTATAAGAAGTGTATCCATACAAAAACGGATTTAAAACATTCAAGAGTTTTTTGTCATTATTAAAATCATTTTCAGACAATTCTGTTTTCAGTTTAGCGTTCATTCCGAAACTGTAACTAACAAAAAACGAAAAAGTCAAAAATGAGATCAGCAGCAAACAAATGGCAACTTTAAAAAGATTCCCGCCTTTATAGCTTTCTCTCGAATGATTGCGAATCAGAAAAATCAAAAAAATGAGTAAAAACAATCCGCTTACGAAAAAATGAGAAATCGAAACGTCATCATAAAATTTAAAACGGTAAAATTCGGTATAGATATTAATATTCTTAAGCCCCTTAAAAGTAAAATAACCATATAAAAAGTAAGCTAGGTGAATTAAGGCTAATACAATAATAGATTTTATGAAATAACGCTTTAGATTTTTTGTCATTTTTAAAGGTGCTAAGATTCTGAGATGCTAAGATACTAAGGTTTTAATATACTTAAAATTTATTTTGTCTTTCATAAAAATACATTTAGAAAATTAAAATTACGCACATTGTTCATCTAATATTTAAAATATCAGCAATCTGCCAATCTTTCGTTAGATGCACTGCAGTGCATCTCTACAAAAAAACTCAGAACCTTAGCATCTTAGAATCTCAGAACCTTTATTTAGAAATATCAAATCCTTCCTTCACAATTTCGCTTTCAACCTTATCAATCAATTTATTGGTTTTACCGGTTAATCTTTCTTTCTTCCAATCGCCTTTAGCATATATGACAACTGTAATTAAAGCCGTTACAACAGAAGCAATCGGAAAAGCCCACCAGATTCCAATTTTTCCTAAAGAAGTATTGTGAGACAAAATATAAGCCAGCGGAAACTGTATTACCCATTGCGAAACCAAAGTTAGAATCATTGGCAATTTGGTATTTCCAACAGCGCGAAACACTCCTGTCAAGCAAAGTTGTAAACCAAGAAATCCCCAAGAAAGACAAGTGATTCTTAGCAATTCTGTTCCGCCTTCAATAACTGCTTGATCATTCGGAACGAAAAAAGCAATTAAATATGGGGCAAAAATAAAAGCAATAATTCCGAGACCAGTCAATAATCCGAAACCTAAATAGGCTCCTAATTTTGATATTTCAGCGGCACGCGTAACATTTCCTGCTCCAATATTTTGTCCGACAAGAGTAGCAATCGCCATGGACAAACCTAAAGCCGGAATTAAAATCAGCTGAATCAAATTGGAACCTGCACCATAAGAAGCCACTGTCAATGTACCGAAACGAACAATCAGAAACGTAATTGCCATCATACCCAAAGCACGCATAGACTGCTCGATTGAAGAGGGAAAACCAATTTCGAAAGCTCTTTTAATGTGTTTGTAATCAGGTTTAAAATCGGCAATACGAAGATGGATTCCGTGTTTTCCTCTAAATAGAATCGCAAATCCGATTATAATTGCCAAAAGCTGTGTAGATAAAGTGGCCAAAGCAGCGCCTTTTACGCCCAAAGCCGGAATAAAATTCCATCCGTAAATAAATAACGGATCGAGTGCAAAATTCAAAATAACAGTTCCTAAAACAATATAAACTGGCAATGTTACACGCCCAACACCACGCATAATCGATTGGAAAATCATAAATCCGAAACTAAAAACCAAACCGACAAAAGCGACACGCATAAATCCTAACGCATCAACATAAACTGTAGGTTCTACCTTTAGCAGATATAAAAAATAGGGACTCAAAATATATCCAATAATCGACAAGAAAACAGAAACTATAATCACCATCGACAAAGTCTGCGCCGCAACGTGATTGACCATTTTCTGATTTCCCGCACCAAAGTATTGTGCAATTAAAATAGAACCCGCAATCGCCAGTCCCGTTCCTAAAGCTATGGTTAAAAATATCACGGGCGTACTTATAGAAACTGCCGCAACAGCGTCTCCGCCCAAACGTCCTACCCAAAAAGCATCTACCAACTGATATGCGGCTTGCAGTAAATTAGCAATCATAATTGGGACCGCCAATTTTAATAATGAAGAAAGGATTGGCCCTTCTAACAATTCATTTTTTTTCATTTATCAAAAATAACTATTTAAAAATAAGTTGATATGTCAACTTTTTAAGATTAAAAAAAATTAAAGCGTTTCAAGCTTATCTGCATACGATCTTACAGCATTTAGCGCTTCTATTCTTTCTTTTGGAGAGAAAACGGACATTACCTCCTCTTCCGCTCTTTTCATCAGAGAACGAATATTCTTAGCCAATGCAGTTCCTTCATCTGTAAGACTCACAATGTTTTTACGCTTATCCATTTTGTCTTTTACCACCTCAACAAGATTCTTTTTTTCTAATGCCGAAATGCTTCTTAAAATAGAAGATTTGTCGCGCATTGTTTTGTCTGACAATTCTCTCTGCGAAAGACTTTTGTGGTGCAGAATCATCAGCAACGGCAATTGTTCCAGCTGTAATGTAATTCCTGCTTCATTCATTAACGCATTTGCACGTCTAAAAATTGCTCGTTTGATACGATGAATCTGAAAGAAGAAACTATCTGATATTTCTTCTTTCCAAAAATTTGAAAAACTGTCTTTATCGGTATGTTTAATTTCCATAACGCAAAATTACAAAAAAGAGTGATATGTCAACTATTTTTCAAACAAATTCTTATTTTACTGATAACCAGTTTATTCATAAAAATAATTCCACATTAAAATCAAAAATGAACGATTATTTTTACTAACTTTAAATGTTAAATATTACCTAATAAAAACTTAAAAACTATTCTGATGAAACAATTATTTATTTTTTTGGTAATGATGCTCCTTTGGATTCCTCTAAACGCTCAAACTCTTGCTCAAAACAGTAATGATGAAGGCTTAACAACTGTAAAAACCGAAACCGATGATTATCAAGATAATAGTGTAGATGATCTGCCCTGGCACAATAGACGTTTTAAAGTTACTGCTGGCGGTTTTTTTCCCGTAAACAACACTCAAGTTAAAGTTGAAGGTAATAACGGAAATATAGGAACTGAAATTGATCTTGAAAGTGATTTGGGATTTTCTAAATCAACTGCATCTTTTTTGGGAACGTTTGATTGGCGTATATCCAAAAGATCGCGACTAGGTTTTGAGTATTTTGTGTTAGACCGAACTGCAACAAAAACATTACAAAGAGATATTAATTTCGGAGACCATACTTATCCTGTAGACGGAAGCGTTCGAGGTACGTTTAATGTACAAATTGCTAGAATTGCTTATGGCTACGCCATTCTGTCTAAACCTAAATATCAAGCTGGTTTACTAATTGGGGCGCATGTCCTTTTTGCAGATTTAGGCCTAAAATTAAATGCTAATACACAAAGTGTAGAATATCGTGATACTTTTAACTTTACGGCTCCACTGCCAGATATTGGAATTTGGGGAGAATTTGTTCTTGGAAAACGCTGGGGTTTATATGCCAACGTAAATTATCTAGCAGTAAAAATTAATGATACAGATGGCCGAATTATAAGCTACAATTTGGCGGTTTTATACAATGTTGTCCAAAACTTTAGTCTTACCGCAGGTTATACTGGATTAAACTTTAGAATAGACACTATTCAGGATAGATTAAACGGTTTCTTAAAATGGGGCTATAACGGACCAACAATAACTGCAGTGTACACTTTTGGAAAGCATGTTAAAGTTACGAAATAAGGTTCTGAGGTATTAAGATACTGAGGTTCTAAGTTTTTTTTAACCGCAAAGTTCGCAAAGGTTTAAAATAAAACCTTTGCGAACTTTGCGAAAAATCCTAGCGCTCTTTGCGGTAAAATTATACTCAAAGTTACTCAAACCTGAAATTTTAAACTTTAAACTTTAAACAAATAAAAAAAACAAACCCGACAACTCTCCAGCTATCGGGTTTATTACCAAACTTAAACTTACTTAACTTAACTCAAAATAAAACTTTATGCTCAGAAACTTAGATTCTCAGCATCTTAGAAACTTAGAATCTTAAAAAAAAACTATTTTTCGATTGGAGAAAATTTTACTGCTGTTCCTCCACCAGCTGCCAATTTGATATCTAAAACAGTTTTGCTGTTTACTTTTTGTTTAGAGATTGTAACTGGATATGGATTAGTTTTATAATTTGCTCCAGGTCCATCAGCGTAGATTTCTGCTTCGTATTCTTTATTCTTATCTAAAAATGACAATGCAACTTTTAAGTCTCTTGCATTTCTGTTTGTGATTGATCCTAAATACCAATTTTTCTCATCCCAATCTTTGCGGGCAATTGTAGTATATTCTCCAATTTTAGAATCTAAAACTTTAGTATCCGACCAAGTGCAAGGAACATCTTTTACAAACTGAAATTCTGGTTTTCCTTCATAATTTTCAGGCAAGTCTGAAGCCATTTGCAATGGGCTGAAAATAATCACATACAATGCCAATTGATTTGCTAAAGTAGTCTGCACTTTTGCTCCAGATGGCGTTTTGTAATCAAAATTGAAATTTCCTGGCGTGTAATCAAATGGTCCAGAAAGCATTCTTGTAAAAGGTAGAGTTGTTAAATGCTCTGGTGTATTTCCTCCGTCTACAGACCATGCATTATATTCTTGTCCGCGTCCGCCTTCTTGCGACATAAAGTTTGGATAGGTACGTTGCAAACCAGTTCCTTTCATTGGTTCATGGTTATCAATCATGATGTGATATTTCGCCGCAGTTTCAATTACTTTTCTGTAATGACGCGCTCCGTATTGGCTGTCATGCCATTCTTTTTTGTCTAAAAATTTGTTTACATAACCCGTTTTAACCGAATTCACTCCCATTTTCTGATACAGTTTAAAAGCATCTTCCAATTGGTTTTCGTAATTTTTGGTTGCTCCTGCAGTTTCATGATGTCCAATTAATCGAACATTTTTCATTGCTGCATATTTTGTGATTTCTTCCAAATTAAAATCTGGATAGGCCTTTACAAAACTAAACGCAGAACCGTCCGCTGTCCAGTCGCCGTCCCAGCCTTCATTCCAGCCTTCTACTAGAACTCCGTCAAAACCATTTTTCGCAGCAAAATCAATATATTCTTTTGTATTCTTGGTTGTTGCGCCATGTTTTGGACCTTGTCCCCAAGTGTATTTTTCTAAATGCATTCCCCACCAAATTCCGATGTATTTTGATGGCGTGATCCAAGATAAATCTTCAATTTTTGAAGGTTCGTTTAGATTTAGCATAATAGTTGAAGTCGCTACTTCTCCAGGATTTTTCCCGACAACAATTGTTCTCCAAGGCGTTTTAAAAGGTGTTTCGGCATATACTTTTACACCATCAGCCCACGGCACTAAATCACTTTTGTATTGTTTGTCTGTAGTTTTTAAAAGCGTCATTGAAGCAAAATCTGTCAAGTTAGCTTCGTGAATGGCTACATATAATTTATCTTTGGTTTCAAAAGTGGCAGGCGTATTAATCGTGTCGGTTTTACTCATTAACGTTTTGCGATATTCGCTTTCGTAATAACTGTTTTCGCGATGAACTGGAATCCACCAAACTTCGTTATTATCTTTAAAAGTAAATTGCGTTACTTCGTTAGAGATTTTCACTTTTCCTAAATGAGGCTGTTTTGGAAATTCATAGCGAAATCCGACACCATCATCAAAAACCCTAAAAATGATATCAACTAGACGCTCTTCACCTTTTGCTTCTTTTAAGTGAACAATCAGTTCGTTATGATGATCTCTTACTTTTTTGAATTCGCCCCAAGGTTGTTCCCAAGTTTCATCTGCCGATTTTTCTTCTGTAGAAATGACTTCAAAACCGTCTGTCATTTTTGCTAATCCTTGAAATTCAAATCCCATAAGAGACGGTTCAATAACCGATTTTCCGTTAGAAGAAAAACTGTATTGCGGTTGTCCGGAAGGCGTTAATTCAAAGGTTAATTCAGATATTTTTTCAGGAGAACTGATTTTATACGTTTTTTTAGTACTGCAGGCCATAATAAGCATTGATGCAAAAGCCACAAGACAGTATCTATATTTTCTGTTTTTCATTATTTAAATTGTATTAATTACAGCTCTATTTTATTTCGCTTATTACTTGTTTTGCTTTTGCTGGCTGCATCGAAACAAAATAATTAAACGCTTGGTCAAGTTTTTTCTGGATTTCGACATTTCCTTTTTTCTGTACGCGTAAATCATACAATTTGCTGATGTCTGGAAATACGCTTTCTGTGTTTTTTACGCCAGAGAAAGTTTTTATTTTTTCGATAAAAGAATAGCCAAATTCAACTGTTGGTTCAATCATGGTTCCTTCTCCGAAATCATTCCAAGTAATCAGCTGCAGGTAATTCATATTGGCATTTTTAGCTAAAGCAAGCGTTTCATCAAGCGTCGCTCCGTTATTATGTTCGATAGTCCAACCAATCGCTGCTCCACCTCCGCCGGCAGCATAAAAATCTTTAAAACCTGGATAAGCACTTCCCATTGCCACGCCCAATTTTGGTTTTGTATTGGTATAAAAATTCGTCAAATAGCTGTTATCTTTATATACCCATGCATATTCGCCAGAAGCATTTTCTCCTGCCATCGATGAATGATCCCAAAGTGTTAGGAAAGTCGGTTTTGTAGTCAAGGCATTAAAGACATTTGTCCATTCTGCTGGAGTCTGTAACACGATTGGGCCAAAATTCATTAACAGCGGTTTCCCATTAATCTTGATATAATTAGCATCAGGGAAATAATTCTTTTCTACATAAGCCAAATCTGTTTTTGCTGCACCGGTTACCGAAATTGCTTTTCCTGCATTGACAACATTCGTCAAGAATCGATCTTCGTATACAATGGCATATTCTAAACCTACTTTGTCAAGCATTTCAATAAGCTGATCTGTATTTTCTTTGACCATTCTATAATCGTTTACATCGTAAGTTCCATACCAGTCGATCAAAATTCCATCAATTCCTGAATATTTCATCAATAGCAAATGATTTTCAATCACATTTTTATCGCCTGAGTGATAAGGTCCAATCAGCGGATAATAATACGATGCGATTTCTCTTCGGCCGTTTGCTCCTACGTTGTTCGGATTTTTGTTTGCCATTGTCCAATGATATCCCCATTTTTTATCGGCACTGCTTTCGTTGGTTTCAAACCACGGCATATAATGCATATAAATCTTGGTGCTGTTGGTTTTCTCAATCGCAACAGGCGCTGTTTTTTCTGGTTCTACAGGTTTATCTGAGCCTTTGTCATCGCTACTGCATCCAGCAACCATCACAATGCTTATCAAACCCAAAACCAACGATGTGATATATCTTTTCATATTGAGATACTATTTTATTTATACTTAATAATTTAAACACATAGAAACATAGCTTTTTGAAACTTAGAAAAAGGCGTTTCACTCACATAAATACACATAGCTATGTGTTAGAAACTAGTTCCTTTCCTTTTCTTTATTACACATAAAAACCTATGTTTCTATGTGTTAAATATATTTTAAGCACTGTCGATCTATTTAATGCAACGTTTAAAAACATGTCAGCCTTCCACGACTAACCAACATGGAAGACTGACATTCTAGTAACCTAATTTGGATACCCAGGATTTTGTTTTAGATTTTTATTGGTAGTTAAAACAGTACTCGGAATTGGGAAAATTGCTCTGTATTTCTCAGTCGTACCTTTTGACCACCATGGCTGGAAGAACGTTCCGAAACGGATATTGTCTGTTCTTCTTCTTCCTTCAAATGTGAATTCTTTCAGTAATTCTTGATCTATAAACGCCAAGTCAATAGTTGCTGGGACTTCTTCGCCTGCACGAGATGCTACTTGCTGTACAAATGGTCTAGCTAAATCTGGCGATCCTAAACGAACATAACATTCTGCCTGCATCATCAGGATTTCTGCATAACGAATCAGTACAAAATCGTGATCACGCTCCCATTGTTCTCCTGCTTTCATTTCGTATTTATGCAAGCGAACTCCTTCATTCTCTTTTGCATCTTCTAAACTTGTTAGATTCTCAGTATAGGTTAATGGTTCTCCGTTGTCCATCATAATTACAGATCCTGTCGCAAGATTGATCTGATCTCCTTCAAGCATACATTTCTTTCTTTTGTCTGTATCTGCAAAAGCTGAGTAAACTCCAGGCTGCGCGCACATTCCGTTTGCACTCCAAGGATAATTGTTTGGTATTGCAGAAATTGCAAGTTTTTGATTGTAGTGGCAAGACATTGAGTTCATATAATTTCCAACTGTTCCTGCTTTTGAATCGTAAGGAATAGCAAAAATAATTTCTGGAGAAGTCTGGTTTTCTGTCACAAAATTATCGAAGAAATCTGGCGTTAAGCTATATCCTGTTACCTTTTGGCACATATTGATACAATCTTGCCAACGTGGCTGACCTATAAATGCCTCTGAATTAAGATATAATCTAGCTAAAACAGAGTATGCTACGTTTCTAGTAAATTTAGAATACACCACATTTGGATTTAAATACGGAATAGCATCTGTTAATTCCTTTTCAACGAAATCATACACTTGTTTTCTTGTTGAATTTGTCGGAAGATCTGTGTCTTCAAAATTGGTTACAATTGGCACATTTCCGAACAAATCTAAAAGATTGTAGTAGTAATAGGCTCTAAGCGCTTTTAATTCGGCAAAAATCGGCGCTTTTGCTTTATCTGACAAAGATGATTTATTGATCTGATAAATAATCGCGTTGATTTTAGCAATTCCAGTATAGTTATATCGCCAAGCCGAAAGAATCATTCTATTATCTGATTTCCAAGTATGTTTTTGAGCTTCTTGATATTGCCCTCCGTCGTACCAGTTTGTACCTCTTGTCGGAATTGTAGCTTCGTCTGAAACTACCTCATTCAAAAAGAAAACATATTCGCAAGTTGGAAAATTATTTGAGATTGCATCGGAGAATCCTCTTAACGAAGAATAAGCTCCACCTACCAGCGCATCAATTTCTTTGGTTGTATTTCCAAAATTTCCGTCTTCTACCTGATCATACAACTGCTCGTTCAAATCAGTACATGATACCGTAAAAAGCATGCTTAAAAGTATGGCTGCTGTTATTTTGATTTTCATTTTTAATATTTTATGGTTATCAATTCGCTTAGTTATTCAGCGTAAAATTTAGTCCAACAGAAATTGTAGTTGGTCGAGGATAATTGTTGTATTTATCGATACCAGGAGCTGCCAATCCAGTTTGATCCACACCATCCTGAGCATTTAAACCAATCTCTGGATCTACACCTTTGTAACCTGTAATTACAAATAAGTTTTCTCCCATTACATACATTCTAAATTTAGATTTTTTGTATTTCAATGGTAAAGTATAACCAAATGTCAAAGTCTGAAGTCTAAAGAAAGATGCGTCTTCAATCCAATAATCAGAATACTTAGGAGCAGAAGTAATACCGCTACTTAAGAAAGAATCTGGCACATTAAAAGCTGGTAATCTGTTCGGGTCGTTTAACATCATGTTTGTAGCATTTAAAGCTTTTTGCCCAAACATTCCGTATCCAGAAAATCCAAGATCAAAATTTCCATAAGTAAAATTCATTCCGATACCTAAAGTCAAATCTGGCTGAATGTTACCTAAATCTGTTTTGTCTGCATCAACCAAAGCACTTTCATCCACAACTTGTCCTGCTGCATTGTAATACTGAATTTTTCCATTAGCATCCAAACCTGCATTTTTGAATCCCCAGAAAGTTCCAACAGGATATCCCTCTGCAATAATTTGAGAATATTGTCCAGACATACCTGCTAAACCATGAAGAGATCCGCTGTAGATAACATCTGTTTTATAAGTTGGGTTAGAAAGCTTTTCGATTTTCTGAACGTTGTGTCCAAGAGTTAAATTAGCATTCCAATTGAATTTATCTCCTCTGATAATGTCAGCATTCAAAGTTAATTCTACCCCTTTGTTTGACATTTCACCAACGTTTGCCAACATTGTTCCTACTAAATACGGTGGCTGAGGCACTTCGTAAGTATATAATAAATCTTTTGTTGTTTTAGAATACCATTCGAAAGATCCTGTAATTCTGTTGAAAAGTCCAAAATCGAAACCAATATTAACTTGTTCTGTAGATTCCCATTTCAAGTCAGGATTCGGATTTTGTTTTGGAGAATAAGCCAAACTCCAAGTTTTTGTAACTGGATCGTAGTAACTATCGTTTCCAACTCCCAAAATAGAAAGCGATTTGTACTCACCAATTCCGTCCTGATTTCCTGTAACTCCGTAACCTACTCTAAGTTTTAAATTATCCAACCATCCTTTTGAAGATTCCATAAATTCTTCATTAGAAATTCTCCACGCAGCAGAAGCAGATGGAAAAGTTCCCCATTTATTGTTTTCACCAAAACGGCTAGATCCGTCACGTCTTACAGTTGCTGTCAATAAATATTTGCCATCGTAACCATAGTTAGCACGAGCATAGAAAGAAACTAAATTTGATTTTCCTTTGTATGAATACACATCACTCAAACGGTAATTGTAACCAGCTCCTAAATTGTTATAGCTGAAAGCATCTGTTACAAATCCGCCTCTTTGCGCTCCAAAACCTTCGTAGATATTTTCAAGGTAAGAATAACCGGCTAGAGCACTAATGTTATGTTTGTCTATCACTTTGCTGTAGTTTACATAAAGTTCACCTTGTGCATTAGTATATTCTGCGTAAGTTCTTTGAGCAAAACCACCTTCAGTCTGTCCTTCCATAACCGCATAAGATGGTTTGTAAGTGCCTCCTTTTACAGCATTATGTTCTAACGAAATATTCGCTGTAGCAGTAAAGTCATTCAAGAATTTTACATCTGTTTTAAAGTAACCTAAAAGTCTGTGTCTTTCGTTGTCAAAAGTTCTGTTGGTTAAAATCTCAACTGGATTATCGTAGATATTTCCTGTTACCAAACTAAAATTTCCATTTGCATCATAAACTGGAATTGTTGGGTTTAAATTATAAGCTCTTTCAAAAATTCTGTAATCAATTGGGTGCCATTTGTCAATGTTTGCAAATAATCCCATATCAAATTTCACTTCTTTGTTGTCGCCAAGAAATTGATAAGCGCTAACATTTCCGCTTAATCTTTCTAAACCAGATTTTTTAATAACCCCTTCATTATTTAAATAAGAAAGCGAAGTTCTAAAACCGCTATCCGCTTTTCCAGAGTTGATACTTAAAGTATGTGACTGAGAAATTGCAGTCTGCTCTATTGCCTTTTGCCAGTTTGTATTTGCTCCATAATCTACGGCATCTGCAATTTGATTCTGACGAACATATCCTCTCCATTGATTTGCCGATAATAAATCTAAGTTATCATTTACATAACCTACCCCAGTTTGTCCGTTGTATACAACAGAAACCCCTTTTGTTCCAGATTTTGTGGTAATCATGATTACCCCATTTGCTCCACGAGAACCGTAAATTGCCGTTGCCGAAGCATCTTTAAGAACATCAATCGATTTAATATCTGAAGGTTGAACCACGTTAATATCAACTCCAGCAATTCCATCCACAACGATTAACGGACTATTGCTTGCAGTTAGGGAAGTTCCTCCACGAAGACGGATTGTAGAACCCGCTGCAGGATCTCCAGAAGGACGAATAATATTTAATCCCGCTACTTTTCCTTGTAAAACCTGTTCTGTAGAACCGATAGTTCCTTTTACTAAATCATCTGCTCCAACAGTTGAAATTGCTCCCGTTAAATCTGATTTTTTTACTTTTCCGTAACCTACAGAAACAACTTGCACTTCGGCTAAAGTATAGCCATCATTTTGCAGACGCACTTCAAGATTTGAAGTGTTTCCTGTAATTTGAATTTTTTGTGTTGTCGATCCGATAAACGAAACTTCGATTGCACCTCCTACGGCTACCTGAAGGCTGAATTTACCATCAAAATCTGTAGTAGTTCCGTTTTTTGTTCCTACTTCAATGATAGAAGCTCCCGGCAATACCGTACCTGTATTGTCATAAACGGTTCCTGAGATTTGTTTTTTCGTCTGCGCGAAAGTGCTAACAGAAAGAAAAAGCATAAAAATCATCAATACCGCTGCTTTAGCAGTCCACATTTGATGCAGGACGCTTTTTGTATTTTTACTATTCATTAGAATTGGTGTTTTAATTTAATAGTGATTATTTATCTAAAGTTTTAAGCGGAATTGTCGTATCCGAAATCGTTTTGTCCTTGTTGTCTTTTACCAAAACGTGGATTTCACTTAAATTTGGAACTCCGTTTAGTTCTGAAACTAAATTGACAAAACCTTTAATTTCTGCAGTTCCTCCAGTAAACTCACCAGAAATTGTTTTTGGTCCAGCTGTAATCGTGTAGATCAATTTGTTTACACCTACCTCATTATTTTTTCTTGACATTCCAAGAAAATCTTTTTGGCTGATTTGCGATGGAAAAAAAGCAAAACTTGGCGGCGGCGGCGGAATAAATTCTCCTGCATAAATAACCTGATCGCCAGAATTTGCTGTCCAATTCTCTGCAACCATTAGAAAATTTATCTTTTCCATTACAAAATCATCTGGAGCATTGAAGTACTGCTTCGGAACAAAATCCATTTTATAAAAACCGTTGCCTAGATCTTTCAATTTTGTTTTTTCGGCAATTTCTGGTTTAGCAGCTTCGTACATCTGCTGAATAGCCCAGTCATTCAAACCACCATGCATGTGCACACTTGGAGTACCAGCAAATGCAGGATTAAGATTTGCATTAAATACGATACTTACTGGTTTATCAATTAATGGTTTTGATGGATATGATCTAAATAATTCACCAGAAGTGTAAAAAGATGAAAAATCAGTATATGGCACATTGGCAACATCACTTTGTTTAGATCCATTTTTATTTTTTAAACGAAACCAAAATCCGGCACTTGCAGCAATTTCGTCTGGAGTTTTAGAAAAATAAGCTGTCGGAGTCAGCGTAAAGCTCCAAATTTTGTTTCCTTCATATTTCAATTTTGCAAAGTCAGAAGAGTTTTCCCAGTGTCCAGCGTCTGGCTCAGATGGAGACCAAATCCAGATATATAAATCTTCCGTTTCTGCAAATGTCGATGCCGACATATCAAAGTACCATGTAACTTTTTCATCATATTTGTATACAACAGGAAATGATGATATTGGCCCTACAGCTCCAGCGGCTTCTTGTGCCTGAATAAAATTAGGAGCCATCAATAAGGCAAGTAAAACTGTATATATAAACTTTTTCATATTACTTTTTAATTAATAGCATTTAATTTAAACACATAAGACACAAAATCTACACCTCCAGAAGCATGTGTCAATTGGATCTGCATTTCTTTGGTTTTACCAGGAACCGAAACCAATCTCAATTCATCTGTTTTCTGCGTTTTTTGAGCATCGCTGTACAAATAGATTTTTGTTCCAACTCCATTGGTTTGCTGAAAATCTGAGCTTAGCGCCCAATATCCTTTAGGAGCAAATAACGGAGGCACATCTCCAGTTACTTCATAACTTGTTGGATTGTTCTTTTCATCTACGTTAAATTTGATTTTAAAATCTTCGTAGTTAAAGTAAGTACTCAAGTTTTCTTCGTTTGGTTCGATCTTATTTGCTTTCGCAACTTCATCAACCATTTTCAGATTTGTTAATCCCCAATTTCCATTTACTTTTTCATAAAGGGTAATCGGATCTACGTAGCTTCCGTCATCTGTGTTATCGCATCCTATCGCAAAAAAACACATCATAAAAGCTAGCCAATAAAGACTTTTACATTTCATAAATTTTTGGTTTTCGTTAGTTTGTTATCCCCTTCAAAAGGATACAGCGAAACTAGCCGTTAAATAAATCCTAAAAAAAAAATCTGAGAAAAATCAAGATAAAATTCGAACAATGCAAAACATAAAGCACTGATAATAAACAAATTAAATTTTTCAACATAAGTAAAAAATCAAGACGCTGTTTAGATGAAAATCAGGTGTTTTTTAATGGTAAAAATGACAATATGTAAAATAATAAGCATATTTTTTTCACTATGCATATATATAACTGGTTTTTATTGTATAATTGCAAATAATTTACCTGTTTTTAACATATATAGCTTATTTTCAGTCAGAAAATCCCCTTCTAAAGCAATGTTTTTAAACAACTTACAAGATTCTAGAAAAACAGGTTTAGCTTAATCTCAAACTTATTCTTAATTTTAAAACGAATTAACTAACCATATCTATCAACCAACTTTTCCCTAAACCAAAACAAAATCATGCAAAGAATATTGATGCTGCTTTTCTTCCTGGCAGGTTTTTCTCTTACTGCGAAAGAGACAAATCCTTATTTGGAAGAATTAGATCAGGTGCTCTTGAAAAAAGATATCTACCTGAAACAGAAATATCGAAAAATCGAATCTTTAAAGAAAAATGTATCTAAGTTTACCCTTAGTCAGAATAATGAAGAACTGTACAACTGTTATATGTCTTTGTTTGATGAATACAAATCTTTTAAATATGACTCTGCGTATTACTATTTAGAGCAATCCAAAATCAAAGCTAAAATTCTAAAAGATCCAAAGTATTTGTCTAAAAGCCGAATAAAAGAAGGTTTTGTGCTTCTGTCTTCTGGCCTTTTTAAAGAAGCCATTGATACCCTAAATGTGATTGATGATACCAAATTGGATCTCAAAAACAAATTTGAGTATTACAACATCAAAGCTCGTGCTTATTATGATTTAGCCGATTACAACCGTGATCAGCGTTTTAATATTCATTATGTACAGCAAGGAAATCATTTCTTAAAAAAAGCTTTAGAATTAATCGGAACCAATACCAATGAATATTGGGCGGCCGAAAGTTTAAAACGTCTGAAACAGCAAGATTGGCGAGGCGCTGAATTTGCGTTCAGCTATTGGATTAACAACTATAATCTGCCTCCAGATTATTACGGAATTGCCACTTCGAGTCTCGGTTACATTTATTCTGAACGCGGATATACTAAAAAAGCCATCCAATATTTGGCTCTTGCTGCCATTGCCGATGTTAAAAATGCTACGAAAGAAACCGTTGCGCTTCGAAATTTAGCCAATGAACTTTTTAAAATGGGTTATTTGGATAAAGCAAACGAATACATCAATATTGCAATGGATGATGCTACTTTTTATAATGCAAGACATCGAAAAATTGAGATTTCGTCGATTTTGCCGATTATAGAAAAAGCACAGTTGAATAATGTAAAAGACAAGAATGATAAACTGGAAAAGATTATTATTCTTCTAACGATTCTTACAGTTATCATTTTTGTTTTCCTCGGCATCATTTTCAAACAATTAAAAGAGAAAAATAAAGCCAGAAAAATCATGGCCGATTCTTATTTGCAATTGCAGGAAATGAATGTGAGTTTGAGTGAAGCCAATGCCATTAAAGAAGAATATATTACGTATTTTATCAAAGCAACTTCGGCTTTCATCAATAAAATAGATCATATTCAGAAAAGCACACTGCATAAAATCATCACCAAAAAAACAGATGAAGTTATTGCGAGTTTAAAGCGCTATAATGTAAAAGAAGAGCGCGAAAATCTGTTTCATCAATTTGACGAAATCTTCTTGAAACTGTTCCCAACATTTGTAATCGATTTCAATAATTTATTCCCAAACGATCATAAATGTATTGTCAAAAAAGGTGAATTGCTGAATACTGAATTACGAATTTTTGCTTTGTATAGATTAGGAATTCAAGACAGTAGTCAAATGGCAGAATTTCTAGAACTTTCTGTAGCTACCATTTATACATACAAAACCAGAATTAAAAGTAAATCTGATTTTAAAGACACTTTTGAACAGAAGATTATGGAAATTAAGACAATCTAAGTTGCTAAGGTTCTAAGATGCTGAGATGCTAAGTTTTTTTTAGCCACGAATTCACGAATTTTTATTTAAAATGATACGTGAAATTTGTACGCAACAATTACGCGAATAGATATTAAAAAATAATTTGTGAATTCGTGGCGGAAAAAAAAAAAATTACTCCGCAGGTTCCAACTGCAAAATGGTATTTTGATAAATCTTACTTAGCGAAAATAACTGCTCAGCAAAAATCATTACAGCAATCGGAACAAAGAAAAATGCGATTAAATCTTCTTCATATAGAAAATAAGTCGAAATCATAGCTAAACGGGTATATTCGAGATAATAAATCCATTTGCGCTGTTCTAATAAAGCACCGCAATTGATTAAAGTGATGATTACCAAAGAAAGCACAAACACTTTGTCATACAATTCCAAATAATCAAAATAATAGGTAAAAACCGTTAGAATCAAAGTACAGATTCCTAATTGTATATAAAGGTAATTTTTAAATCGAAGCCTCTGATTTGGAGCTGCTTTATCTTGCAGAAAACGTTTCTCTAGAATCGGACGAATATCTTGATCCATATCGGCTGGACTTCCAAAAACAGCATTCCATCTGGCTTTAAATCCACTGGAGCGTTTCCATAATTCGTAGATTTCGAAATAATAATGAAAATGCTGCCACAAGAAACTATAGCTTTTTAGCGGATGCGTTAATCCGTATTTTGGTTTTTCTTCTTCGGTTTGAAAAGTTCCAAAAAGACGGTCCCAAAAAGTGAACATGTCTCCATAATTTTTATCTAGATATTTTTCGTCAGAAGCATGATGCACTCCGTGAACAGAAGGCGTTACAAAAACATATTCTAGCCATTTTATTTTACCAATAAGCTGTGTATGTGTGAAGAAAGAATAAGCTCCATGAACAATCAGCATCGTGATTACCATACTTGGATGGAAACCAATTAAAGGCAAAACACACCAAAATCCTGTCCTAATAATCGCTTGAAAAGTAGTAATTCTGGCCGCAGCCGTAAAATTAAATTCTTCGCTATGATGATGCACAATATGCGCAGCCCAAAAAAAATTGACTTCATGCCCTAATCTATGATACCAATACCAAACGAAATCTGTAGCAAGAATTAAGGCGAACCAAACTAAGGCATTACTCGGAATCTCAAATATTCTATAATCGTCATAAATCAAATAATACAGCTGATAAAAGCTGGCCGCAACAAATAGGTTAATCAAACGTTCTGCAATTCCGATTGAGATATTGGAAACGGAACTTTCATAGTTAAAAATTTCAGGCTTTTTTCTGCGTTGGGCAAGCTTATATTCTAAAAACAAAAAAAGAAAAAAGGCCGGCATAGCAAATGCTAGAAAATTGATGTTTTTCATTTAATATGATACTTTTCGATTCTAAAAATTATATTTAACAGCTCAAACGAAAAAGACACTTCCATCAATTGCGTTTTAGCAGACAAAAAACGCAATCAACGAAAATGATCTTTTACGAAGTAAACCTGATTTAATTCTGCTTAAACAAAGGAGCTTCCAAAGCGACTTCTTTAACTGATTGTGTTTCGGCTACTTTTTTCAAAGCAATAATATAAGCAGCAATACGAGGCGTTACATTGTGTTTTACTGCCACTCTAAAAACAGTTTCAAAACCTTTCTCTAATATGTCCTCCAGACGTTTATTTATCTGATGGATTCTCCAAGACTCCAAAAGCGAATTCTGAAGCCATTCGAAATAAGAAACGGTAACACCGCCTGCATTGGCTAAAATATCAGGAACAACTAATATATTTTTATCATGCAAAATCTGATCTGCATCTGAAGCAATTGGACCATTGGCGCCTTCAACAATAATTCTGGCTTGAATATCGCCTGCATTTTTCTGTGTAATAACATCTTCTTTCGCAGCTGGTATTAAAACATCAACATCTAAAAGCAACAAATCTTCGTGTTTTATAGCAACTGAATTTGGATATCCTTTTATGGTTTTGTTATTCAAATTGTAATACAAAATCAGTTCTGGAATATTAATCCCGTTCGGATTATAAAATGCTTCTGAAACGTCGCTCACAGCTACAATTTTTACGCCTTTTTCATGCAGAAATAAAGCAGAATGCAAACCAACATTTCCAAATCCTTGAATCGCTGCTGTAGCTCTTGCCGGTCTGATTTTTAATTTTTGAAGCGCCAAAATCGTAATAATACTAACGCCTCTTCCCGTTGCTTCTACTCTACCTAAAGATCCTCCCGAATGAAGATGTTTTCCTGTTACAACTGCATGAATTGGTCTTCCGTGCAGTATTGAAAACTCATCCATCAGCCATCCCATTTCGTCTGGACCTGTTCCCATATCTGGTGCGGGAACATCTTTTTCTGGTCCGAAAATATCAGCTAAAGCTTTGGTATAAGCTCTTGTAATTTTTTCTAATTCAGTTTTAGAATGGTTTCTAGGATCGCAAATAATGCCGCCTTTTGCTCCACCAAATGGAATTCCGGTTACAGCAGATTTCCAGGTCATCCAGGCGGCAAGTGCTTTTACTTCGTCCAAATTAACAGCAGTATCATAACGAATTCCGCCTTTTGAAGGGCCTAAAGCCGTATTGTGAATTACACGGTATCCTTCAAAGTTTTGAACGTTTCCGTTATCTAATGTAATGGAAAAGTTTACCGTAATTTGTTTTTCAGGGCGCTGTAGTTTTTGTTTAATTGAATCATCTAAATTCAAAATATCTGCAGCGATATTAAAGCGATCAATCATAGATTGAAACGGATTCTGTTTTATAATTTCTGAGCTCATACTATATAGTTTTTAGGTTTGGGTTATTTTTTATGTTTATCAACCTTCTCTCTGAAGATTGTATCTATTTTATGCTGTCCATTTAGATGCAACACGGAATCTTGATTAAGCAACGGCGCATCAAAATTTTCATATTTCTGTTGGTTCTCATATCTTGATTTTTTAACGATTCAAAAAAAAGCCTTTCATGGTGCAATGAAAGGCTAAAAAAAAAATAACTAACAAGTACTTTCTCTATTAACGCCATTTCAAAACGTGATTCATCATGCAGCACATCGCAAAGCAGCATGGAAAAGACGTTCTTATATTTTGACTATAGTTTTTCATTGTTGAGACAAAGCTACAAAAATATATTTATAAATTCTATAGAATTAGTAGAGTTAATTTAAATCAATTTCAATTTACTTACAAAAACAACTGTAAACTAAAGGGTTATGAACTAAAAAAAATTACTGCAATTGCGATAAAAATATGAAAACAACTGCTATAAGAGCCAAAAACAATCCCAAAATATTGATTTTGGATAGCTTTTCTTTGAAGAAAAAAGCGCCAATAAGAGTTCCTAAAATAATTACTCCCATATTCATTCCCGCAAAAACAGTTGATGGATTTTCTGCAAATGCTTTATGTGCTTTTAAGTAGAATAATATATTTCCGAAGTTGAAAATTCCAACCAATATTCCGAAAGGAATGCTTTTTAAAACAAAACTTTCTTTTGTTATAAACAGTTTATACAGCACTATTAAAATAGAAACGGCAAAAGCAATTAAGAAAACAAAAAATAAAGACGTTGTATAAGGAACAACAGTATATAAAGCTATTTTCTTAAAAAGAATATCTATAATTCCAAAACCAAGTAAAACCGTTGCTGGATAAATCCATTTGTTTTCTGCGTTGTCTGATGGCTTTTTTAAGATGAATAAAAGTGCTGCAAAACCAACTAAAACTCCAATAACTTTATAAGTATTAAATCCTTCATTAAACAATAGCCAAGCTGCCAAAATCGGAATAAACAATGATAATCGTTGTGCAGCATCTGTCTTTGCAATTCCCATAAATTTTATTGAAAGTGCCAGAAACAGAAATAATATTGGAAGCAAAACCCCAACAGAAGTATAAATTTCTAATGGTGCATTATCATCTAACTCTTTAAGATTTGGACTAAAAGTAAAATAGCAAAGTGCAATTGCAGCTACATAATTGAATGAAATTATTTGAGAAGGATTAGCATTATACTTTCTTGAAATTTTGAATATAACGCCAACTGTAACGCTGCAAAGAATGCTTAAAATAAGAAATAACATAAATTAATATTTGGATTGTAAAAATACAGCATTAGTAATGAAAAAGATTCAGCCGGTTTTGAAAAACACGATAGACCAGATTAAAATTATTCTTCAAACACATAGAGTCACTCCTACTTGTCTTCCTGAGCGAAGTCGAAGGACGCAAGTAGCTCCTTACAACATTTCGCCAATCTTTGTTGAGTTTCTAGCGTATCCTTCGACTTCGCTCAGGAAGACAAACAGCAATGAAGATATGTGTTAAAAAAAACAAACCCAACAGACTTCATATATCTGTCGGGTTTAACTTTATTCTTAAATATCGTTTTAGAATTTACTAATATAACTTCCGTAAATATCTCTAAACTGATTGCCTTTTGCAAAACGGTCTTTACTCAGCTTTCTGTATTCTACCAATCCCCAAAGAATGAATTCTTTCATAAAATAAACATCTTCTTTTGCCAATTGAGGCTGATATTTTTTTAATAATTCATCTAACGGCGCTACTTCATCCAAAATGCTTTTATATTCCTTGTCTGAAGCATCATCCAATAATTCGAAACCGCTTTCGGCGAAAAACCATTCTACCACATCAGAGTATGGCGTTTTTTCGTCTGGTTTTTCCAATTTTTCGATTTTAGGAAAATATTCAGGGAATAATGTTCGAATAGCAGAACCAATTAGGCTTTCGGCTACAACATTGGCTCCCTCCTGCTCTCCTTCGTAAACCAATTCTACTTTTCCTGTAATAGCTGGAATGATTCCAATGAAGTCTGATAAACGTAAAGTCGTTTTATCAGCTCCAGAAATTAAAGCACGACGTTCTGCAGTACTTATTAAATTCTCGAAAGCCGTAATGCTCATTCGCGCACTAACTCCACTTTTATTGTCAATGTATTCGCTTTCGCGTGCTTCAAAACTAATTTGCTCTAAAATATCTCTAGCCAAACTCGGAACGTAAACAACATCTGTTTGGTTTTTATCTAATTTGGATTCTTGTTCTGTAATTGTTCTAGCAATTTCGATACTTTCTGGATAATGCGTCAGAATTTGTGAACCAATTCTATCTTTTAGAGGCGTTACAATGCTTCCTCTATTGGTATAATCTTCTGGATTCGCAGTGAAAACGAATTGCATATCTAGAGGCATTCTCAATTTAAATCCTCTAATCTGAATATCGCCTTCCTGCAGAATATTAAATAATGCTACTTGAATTCTGGCTTGCAAATCTGGCAATTCGTTAATTACAAAAATACAGCGATTCGCTCTAGGAATCATTCCGAAGTGTATTACGCGATCGTCTGCATACGATAATTTTAAATTTGCCGCTTTTATCGGATCGACATCTCCAATTAAATCAGCAACAGTTACATCTGGAGTTGCCAGTTTTTCGAAGAAACGTTCACTTCTGTGCAGCCATGCAATTGGCGTTTCATCTCCTTTTTCTGCAATTAAATCCTTTGCAAAACGAGAAATCGGATTTAATGGATCGTCATTGATTTCTGAACCTTCCACAAACGGAATGTATTCATCCAATAATTCGACCATTTTACGAGCCAAACGCGTTTTTGCCTGTCCGCGAAGTCCTAGTAAATTGATGTTATGGCGAGATAGAATTGCTCTTTCCAATTCTGGAATTACGGTATTTTCGAATCCGTGAACACCTTCAAAAACAGGTTTTCCCGATTTGATTTTGTCGCGTAGATTATTTCGCAATTCATCTTTAATGCTTGTACTTTTATATCCAGCGGCTTTTAACTGACCTAATGTCTTTATAGTATTTATTTCCATTGTGTTGAAATATAGATTTTGTTATTTATTGATTTGGCGCGCTTCGACTCCGCTCAGCGTGACAATTGTTGTGTTAGGTACACTACGTTGCGTCTCTACAATATACGCAACGTATATTCAGGCGCAAAGAAACCTTAGCATCTTAGCATCTTAGAACCTTAGCAACTCTATTTAATCCTCTTCTTCCTATTCGCTTCATAATCCTCAAAAATCATTTCACCCAAACCTTTAATTCCGGTATAAAATGCTTTTCCTTGATTGGCTTCTGTAAACTGATTCACAAAACGCTGCAAATACGGATCTCTCGCAATCATAAAAGTAGTAATCGGAATGTGTAATTTTCTTGCCTGTTGCGCCTGAGTATAACATTTATCGACAATGTATTCATCCAAACCATTACTATTCATATAATAAGAACCATCACGTTCGCGAACGCAACTTGGTTTTCCGTCTGTGATCATAAAAATCTGTTTGTTGGTATTTCGCTTTCTTCGCAAAATATCCATCGCCAATTGCAAACCAGCAACTGTATTAGTATGATAAGGTCCAACTTGCAAATACGGTAAATCTTTAATTGGAATTGTCCACGCATCATTGCCAAAAACCAAAATGTCCAATGTATCTTTTGGATATCTTGTTGTGATTAACTCAGCCAACGCCATGGCAACTTTTTTCGCAGGAGTAATTCGGTCTTCGCCATACAAAATCATACTGTGGCTAATATCGATCATTAGAACCGTACTCATTTGCGCTTTGTACTGCGCATCTTCTACGATCAAATCGTTTTCGGTAAGCATAAAACTTTCGACACCGTTATTTACCTGAGCATTTCGAAGACTTTCCGTTAATGAGATTCTCTCTAAACTGTCTCCAAAATTATATTCGCGGAATTCCCCTGTGTGCTCATCGCCACTCCCAGCATATTTTGTTTTATGATTTCCGTTTCCAGACTTTTTCAAGTTTCCAAAAATCTGATCCAAAGCTTGCTGTCTGATTGCTCTTTCAGTTTTTGCCGTAATGCCAAAACCAGAACTTCCATCGCCTTTTACTTCATCTCTGATGTATCCTTTTTTCTTAAGGTCTTCGATAAAATCATCAATAGTATAGTTCTCGTCGGTAAGTTTGTATTCTTTATCCAGTTCCCGAAGCCAGTTGATGGCTTCATCAAAATCGCCCGAAGTATGGGTGATCAACTCTTTAAAAATCGTAAAAAGTTTGTCAAACGGAGACTGAAAAGGAGCTTCGTAAGTCTTAAAATAAAAGCCTTTTTTAAATTCGTTTTTCATAAATCTAAAATTACATCTTTTTGGAATTATGAAAAACGAATCGTTTATTAATTTTTAGTTAAAATATTTAATCAAAAATCTCAACTAACAGTGTTAGATATAATAATTATTCAAACTTTCCGTCCAAATAATACCAAGCACCATTTTCGAATTTAAAAGCAGAAAATTCATAATGAACTTGCGGTTTATTATCTGAATCTAAAAAATAAGCTTTGAATTCTACGGTGTTTTCAGTAAAACTCAAAATCTCCAATTTCTGCCATTTATTAGAAACTGCCCATCTTAAAATTTCAGATTTCGAATAATATTTTCTTTCTGAGATATAAGTGGTTTCCATTAAATATTCAGCGTTATGTGTCGCATACGCCGAATATCTGGAACGCATCAAAGCTAAAGCTGAAGGTGCTTTTTGATTGCCATTGAGATACAATCCGCAGCAATCTTCAAAAAGCAATCCTGTATCGCAAAAACATTTTTTATTCTCCATCGACTGGTTCTTCTCCATTAATTTTTACATGAAGTTGATTAAGCAAAACCTGATAACGAGTGATCTCTCTAACTTCTTCATCTTCTTCAGCAAAATCAATCATTTCGTCCAATGTTTCGCTTACTTCCAATAATTTGTTGTTTGCTTCTCTATCGTTTTTCGCAGCAATCAAATCAATGATTTCCTGTACGTTTGCTTTTAGGTTTTCGAATTTTGAATTCATTTGTTTTTTGTTTTTAGCCACGAATTACACAAATTAGCACGAATTTAAATATGCATTGAACACAGATTTTAAATAAAATTCGTGCTAATTCGTGTTATTCGTGGCAACTTATATTTACTCTTTGCTTTCGTTGAATTTCTTTATGATTTCCTTTAATTTTTCTTTTCTGGAAATTTCAGCCTGTTTTGCTTTTGCCTGGGCTTTATGCAATTTATCGTTGTGTTTTTTAATGTTCCTATCGTTATTACGTCCCATTACACTTCTCTTTTAATTTGTTCTAACGTTTTTTCAGTAAAAATCAATTCGTTGATAAGCTGTTTTCGCAAATCATCAATATCATCATAATCAAAATGTTTTGCCCAATTGGTCAACTGCTGTAGGTTTCTAATCTGTTTTAATCTTTTTGCAGTTTCAGCACTTGTTCTTAAAATCGCTTTTCCATCATACTGAGGATTATTTTTATGCTGATAATTGGCTAGATTTTTTTCGAAATCGGCTTCAATATAATACAGTTTTTCCGTTGCATTGTCTGGATAAAATTCTGTCCATTTTGCAAAACCAATTTTTGTCTTTGATTCTGTTTCGGGATCACGTGCGACCAAGCGCCATTTACTATTTGCAAGTCTTCCCCAATGATTAGAAACTCGATACATTCCTTCTTCAGTATAATAATAGGAACTTCCTGCTTTACTTTCAAATTGTTTCTTTAAACCTTTAATGGCTTCAGGAAACACCTCATTGAATGCACAAAAAGTATTTTTAAAAGAATTAGGATGTGGCTTAAAATTTTTCTGCATGCTGCAAATATACTTAGATTACGGCGAACTCCCTAAAACAAACCTAAATTGCTTACCTTTGCCCTTTTAATTCAAAACAAAAAAATCATGTCTAAAGATACAGAACAAAAAATGCCACAAAAAGGAGTTTTTACCGGCATTATCGAAAAAGATGAAAATAATAATTATTTCTGCGGAGAATATCTTTTAGACTATAAAATGGTTCAAGCCAAATTTAAAGAGGGCGATTGGATTACTATAAAATCGGTTATCGAAAATCCAAGTGACATGAGCTATGATAAATATCCTAAAAAATCAAGAAACTTTGACAAGGCCAATCATAAGCCAGAATAAATTTATAGTTTCAAGTTTTTGTTGGAACGTGTAATTTTTAACGCAAAGTACGCTAAGTTTATGTTTTTCTGAGTGTTATGAATTGAGAATATTTAAGTTCGCAAAGCTTTGTGTAGACATAGCTTTGCGAACTTTTCATTTTAATGAATCTCAAAAAAATCTTTGCGTGCTTTGCGTAAACCTTAGCGTGCTTTGCGGTAAAAAAAAAAAAATCTCGCGTACTTTGCTGTTAAATAAACTTACCGTTAACTTTTTTCAATATTTTTTCGATCAAAACTAAAAAGTTAAAAAAAAGTGTACCTTTGCAAAAAATTTGTCGATTTGAACTAAAAAAGAACGATTTCAAACTAATAGACAAGTAGTTACCTTTATTTATGAAAAAAATAGTTGAATACCGCAAGTTACTAAACGTAGACAAAACTGCAGAATTAAAAGATTTAAAAACAATTTATCGTAATGCGATGAAAGAATCTCATCCTGATAAATTTGTTGGAAATGAAGCTGGTTTAAAAGAAGCAGAAGAAAAAAGTAAAACGATTATCGAAGCTTACCACTTTTTAGTAAGTATTCACCCTGATACTATCAAACTTAATTTACCTGAATACACAGAAACAATTTCAACTTGTTCTATTACAGATTTTAAATTTGTTGAAGGTCGTTTAATTATTGATTTTTCTAACGGAAGTGTTTACGAATACATCAGTGTTCCTAAAGCAACTTACGTGAAAATGGTAAATGCTGATTCTCCTGCAAGATTTGCTAAAAGACATATTTTAAATGCTTTTACTTGGAGAAAGAAAACAAATCAAGAATAGTTTTACAACACTATATTTTACAAAAAAGCACTCAATAAAACGAGTGCTTTTTTTATGCCTAAAATTTAAAAAATTGAATAGTACACTCCCAAATATGTTCCACATTAAGAGTTTTTCATCAAATCAAGCCAACAAACATACTGATTTCATGGGTTTTAAACCTAAAAAAACTATAACAAAATTTTAGGTTACAAAATTCTGTATGTTTTATATTTTTAGATACTTTTGTCACACAAATCAATTAACTAATTAATTTTTTATAATGAAAAAAATACTTTTTGTACTTACAGCTTCTGCGGCTATCATTTCTTGCAGCAAAGTTAAAGATGGAGAATACCTTATTACAGGTACTGCTACAGGAATTGAAAACGGAAAAACTATCATCTTACAAGGTCAGGACCCTGCTACAAGAATGCCAGTTTCTCTTGATACAGTAAAAGTTGAAAACGGAAAATTTGAAATAAAAGGAAAAGTTACAGAACCAGCTTTCCATACATTAATTTTACAAGGTGCTAATGGTCCTATTCCATTCATTCTTGAAACTGGAGAAATTAATATTGCTATTGATAAAGATAGTATCCACAAATCTAAAATCTCTGGAACTTACAACAACGACGAGTATTTTGCTTTCATGGAAGAAATGAATAAAACTCAAAAAAGTTTAATTGATTTCCAAAAAAAGAATAACGAAAAAATGAAGCAAGCTCAACAAGCACAAGATACAGCAGTTATCAATGGCTTGATGAAACAATACATGGAAATTCAGAAAGAAGTACAAGAAAGCAGCAAAAAGAAATATTTAACTTATGCTGAAGGTCACCCTAAATCTTTCATTACAGCTTTAATAATCCAAAGTTTATTGAATGATCCAACAGCTGACATGAAAAAACTAGAAGGACTTTACAATGGTTTGGATGAGTCTTTAAAGAATACTGCTCCTGGAAAAGAAATCAAAACTAGATTTGGACAAGCAAAAATGCCATCTGTTGGAGCTACAGCTGCACCAGTAGGCAGCGCTAAATGAAGAGCAGATTTTTCGGCTCCTAATCCAGAAGGAAAAGTAGTTTCGCTTAAAGAAAGCTTAGGCAAAGTTACTATTGTCGATTTCTGGGCTTCATGGTGCGGACCATGCAGACAAGAAAATCCTCATGTTGTAGCTCTATATAAAGAGTTTCATTCAAAAGGATTAAATATTGTTGGAGTATCTTTAGATAAAGATGCGGCAAAATGGAAAGAAGCTATTGCAAAAGACGGTCTAACTTGGACTCATGTTTCTAATTTAAAATTTTGGGAAGAGCCAATCGCTAAACAATACAATGTTGAAGCTATTCCAGCAACTTTTATACTTGATGCATCAGGAAAAGTTGTAGCTCAGGACTTAAGAGGTGCTGAACTTAAAGCAAAAATCCAAGAATTGCTAGCTAAATAATTCTACATTTAAAATAAGACAAAAAAATCTCCCTAGTGGAGATTTTTTTTGTCTTATGACAATGGCAATTTAGTAGTAAGATTTCATTACAAGGAAAGATAACTCGTCCTAAAAGAATGATAAAATTGAAACGAATGATATTTCAATTTTAATAAATCAGATTCTACATATCATTAAAAATATGGCATAAAAAAAGTCCTAATCAAAGATTAGGACCTTGTGGGGAGAGCAGGATTCGAACCTGCGAAGTTTTCACAGCAGATTTACAGTCTGCCCTCGTTGGCCGCTTGAGTATCTCCCCGACTCTCTAGCGTTGCGCTTAGTTGTTCTAAGCGGTTGCAAAGATAGGAACGTTTTCTACATTTCCAAACAAAAAAACTACTTAATTTTAAGTTATTTTAAAGTTGCTTTTTAATTCATTGGAATTGAATAAAATAAAAAAAATCTAAATTACATTTTTTTAAATTCAATTTAAAAACAAAGATTATTCCCACATATACTAATAGTTTTTATTTTCCCTTGACAAAGCTGTTAGTTATTGTTTTTATTGATGTGCCAAAATAAATACTCAAGATAAATTAATTATTAGAAATTGCTTTCAAATTGACTTACTCAATATTTTCAAATATCTGCAATAGAAGTCAAAACTATTATATATAATTACAAAAGCCAGAAAAATAATTTCTGGCTTTTGTAATTTTTTAAAACGAGTCAGCATTATTCCTTTTGATCTAAAAAGACATATAGCTTTTGAACTTTATTGTTTTCAATCACAAACAAATCCATGCCGCTAACCACCGATGGTTTTGATTTTGAACCAAATTGCCAATATAATCGCACAATATTATGATTGGTTTCAATAGATTTGGCTGAAAACCTAAAATCAGGATTTTTAGTCTGAAGCTCTACAATAAATTTACTGATATCTTCAAATCCTTCAGCAATAAAATGACGATCTACCATTTCTACATCAGTAGCGTAAATTTGATTCAATAAAACTTTACGTTTTGCTTCGTCTTTTTCATTCCAGATTTTTAGATGATTTTCTACTATCAATGTGTTCTTTTTAGGATCGAAATCATCTGCAGTTTTTTTGATCGCTTTATTTTTCGGAGACCATAAGACTGTTTTGGGGTGTGTTTTCTCATATCCTTTTCCGTTTGGATACGAAACCAACTCCATTTTAGAACCCCAAGGTGTTTCAAAATAAACCCAAGACTCGCCTGCTGTGTCGCCAGAAGGCGTTGTAAAAGGTTCTCCTAATATTTTTACGCCTTTACTTTTTAAATATTCGACCGCTACATGAATATCATTTACATAAAAAGCAATGTGAGATGCTCCAATGTCATCTGTATTCGGATATGTTTTACTTCCTTTATTGTCGGCATATTCAAACACTTCAATACTTGCTCCATTTCCTGCATTGATCATTTTTATGGTAACGTCTCCTGTATTAGGATTAATATGGTTTAGTTTTTTCCAATCAGCGTCAAGCGGAATTGGACCCAATTGCGTTACGGGTGTAAAACCAAGCACATCACTAAAAAATGTAACGGCTTTATTAAGATCGGGAACATTGATTCCGACATGATCAATTCCCACAATTCCTGCATTGTTTTGTGCTGCTGTTTTATCTGAAGCGGAAAATAGTATTAGAAAATTAAGCATCGCTGCCGCAGAAGTTTGTACTTTTTTATTTGATTTTTTATGATTTGTTTTCATGACTGTATGTATGTTTATTATTCTTAATTTCATTTAAAATGGGGAATTAATTAGTGTAAGCTGCTACCCATTTTGCTTTAATATTGGCGCGGGCTTCTATAAATTCTTTGTCGGTTCCTTGAGCAATGGCATCAAGAGGAAAACGAAGCGGTCTCTCCCCTTTTTTCATGTTTACCAATTCCAGAATACCATCCGCTATTGTTTGTGGATTCATATCAAACTGAGCCATTTTACCAAATAGTGCTGTACCTAATGCATTGAATTTTTCAGTTGCTGCATCACCGTATTCTTCAATAATTGCTATTTTATCAGCATGAATACCAGCTTTCGATCCGTTATTCATTTCAGTTGGATAAACTCCAGGCTGAATACTCACATTTTCAATTCCGTAATCTGCAAGTTCATCTTGCAATCCTTCTGTAAAGCTTTCTACTACCAATTTTGATGCGATGTACGGAATCATAAAAGGAAGTGTATGTCCGCTTGCTCCAGTTGTAATATTAATAACCAGACCGTTTTTTTCTTTTCTCATAGAAGGAAGCACTGCCTGATACATACGAAGCACGCTATAGACGTTTACATCGAACATTTTACGAACTTGATCAACAGAATAGCCTTCAAGCAGACCAAAACCGCTTACTGCCGCGTTATTGATTAGAACATCAATTTTTCCGTATTTAATGATTACTTTTTCGACTGCATTTCTAACTGATGCATCATCTGTAACATCAATATCTACTACTTCAATATTTTCTATTGCTTGAAGTTCTTTCGCGGCAGCGGCATTTTTATCATTTGTGTTACGCATTCCTGCAATTACTGAATGACCTGCATTTGCCAATGTTACAGCTGTTAATTTTCCAAAGCCTGTACTTGTTCCTGTAATGAAAATTGTTTTTGACATGATTTCTATTTTTTAAATGTTTATAATGTTTGTTTCTTTTGAACATTACAAAGTTGCGTCTAAAGCAAATCCTGTACATTGATTAGAAATAAGTAAAAACTTGATATAGATCAAGAGTTTGAAAGTGGACATAAAAAAAGGAGCTTTTAAAGCTCCTTATGTATTATTTCTTTGCCGTCTGTTTCCGAATACGGCTTAGTGTTTCTGGTGTCATGCCCAAATATGAGGCTATCATAGTTTGCGGAATCCTTGAAGCAAAACTTGGATATTTATTTACGAAGTTTAAATATTTCTCTTCAGCAGTTAGCGCCAGTGAAGCCTGAATTCTGTTTTGAGCAGCAATAAAACTTCTTTGCAGAATAGCATTGACCATATTATTAAACCCTGGAATTTCTTTGCACAGCAACTCAAAATTTTCATGGGTAAAAAGTATTAGCTCAGTATCTTCAATAGCATCAATATTAAAACGAGACGGCTGCTGTAACATTAAACTTTCACGATCGCCTGTCCACCAATTTTCAATACTAAAACTATTTACATGTTCACCACCTTTTTCATCAACAGTATAGGTTCTTACGCAGCCTTGCGTTATAAACGCATCGTATTTCCAGACATCTCCCTCTTGGAGTAAATACTGTCTTTTGCGAAGTTTTTTAATAATAGCAAATGATTGTATACGTTCTGATTCGGCCTGGGTCAGTTCAGCTTTTTCGTCAAGATATTTTTGGAATATTTCATACATAGCATGTAAAATTATGCAAAAGGCTTTTGACCAACAAATTCAAAACGAAATTGGATCAAAAGAATTAAAGAAATCTTTAATGCAGTGCTTCAGAAGTTCCCCAAAAAATCAAAAAACTAATTTATGTCGCTGGTTTTATTCCGCAAAGCGGAAAAAGCGTTTTAGATTATTCTCAAATGGATACGGCTTCACTTTTACCTCCATCATTAAAATTATCCGATGATCAGACTTTAGCAGGAATTGTAAATCCAGAAGTTAATCTTCCAAAAATATTTGCGCAAGATGCCACAGATGCCCAAAAGCAATTTCTTGTTTCAAAATACAAAGCAGAGCCGACAATTCCGCTTGGAACGCCTTTAAACTATAGAACAGAAAATTATAATGCAGGAGGAAAAAAATATTACATCTTTACGACAGCAGACAATATGATAACTTATAATTTTCAGCAGAAAATGGCTAAAGATGCAGGCATTACAAATATTTATACCATCAATTCTGGGCATAGTCCATTTACATCAAAATCTGATGAGCTGACTAAACTTATAAAAGACATTTTGTTGAAGTAATTTTTAAATGAAAAAAGATTCCTGATATTTTAAGGAATCTTTTTCTTTTTTTATTGTTTTATCGATCGTTAGCGCGGACTTGCAATCCGTGCCCGCAACAGTAAGACACAAAAACAAATCATTAAGACAAAAATTTACAAAATAATATGCTTTTTTATATTTACAAAGAGAACTAAACTAACCAACTGGAAGACCAATATTTTCAAGATGATGAAACCCGAAATGAATCGACATTGACGCTGCGCCAGCATATCATTACATAAGCGATAATGTAGAACCTGATTATGGCGAAGAATTTGAAGGTAAAGATGAATTTAATCGTAAAAATTTTGGAGAAGGTTAATCTGGAACCGATCTGAATCGGAATATTTAAAACAAAACAAAACCCCATTTGAGAATCTTATGGGGTTTCAATTATCTACAAGTTTTGTATATAAATTCTAATTTTTTTTTATCTAAAATTATTATTGTTTTTATACTTATAAACAAACTCATTTGACTGTTTATTTCCTGGCAAATTGTATTTCATTAGTATTTCATAATTCCCATATCGCATGAATTGGAAATTGCTATTTATAAACTTTTGCGCAAGTGCTTCAACGCCTGGTTCGCCATTAATATATGAATTGACAATCTGGTTACTTAAATCAACCCAATCCTGCTTATAAATTAACGGCATATTATACTTGAATGGAAAATTACCTTTTGTCCATGATTGATTAACATCATTTTCAATACTAGTCATATAATACGCGTTAAGCGGTATTGCTTTGGCAGGAACAACTCCCAACTCGCTGGTATCTCTATTGTTTATCGAGAAAGTTCCGTTTAAAGGATAATCCTTGTATAAATAAGGATAGATATCTGTTGTGTAATATTGATCGTTCAATTTAGATTCTGCTGATATTATGGCCTTACTATCGCTATATACTACTCCACTAAGCTCAACTATATCAAAAGCTTCTTGGCTAGAAATAGTATTGGTCAAATAAATCACATCTGAATATAGAACTCCAAAGTTATAGCTTTGGGTACTGATTGCATTCATCTTAGATGCAAAAGTCTTATACTTACTAGTGTTGAACGAATAGCTTAAACGATCAATGCTTCCCTCTGCTTTAGATAAGGCATCGGCTTGATTTTCTCTTATTTGTATATCATTACCTTGATCGTTAATTGTATTGCTTTTTTCAGCTGTAGTTCCTCTGGTAGATGCATTCTGCTTCAAATTACTCACAATTGAAAAATTATATTTCTTTTCCTGATCGATATTTGGCAAATTATAATACACTTCGTTTGAACTTGTATCATAATTAAATGCTACAGCTTTTGAATTTGAAGTTCCATCCTGATCCATTTTTATACTGGTTTCCCAGTTTGAATCTTCGAACAGATAATCCTGACCACGTTTAAGTTGTATATATCCTTTTGGATATTCTTCTTCAAGGAAATATTTCTGATCTACAATCGGATATGAATATTTTATATTGGTAAGCGGAATATGGTTTGGAGCTCCTCCCGTTGTAAATATTCTCTCTTCAAATTCTGTGGCTACTTTTCCGTCCACTTTTATAGGTTGGAAATAACCATTTACCATTTTCTGGAAACTAACCTCAACTTGAACCTTTAATTCTTTATGTGGAGGAAGGATATCTGTTGAAACAAAATTAACACGGTCTTTCATCGTACTCCACTCAAAGGTTCCTGGAATTTCTTTTGTTCCATCAAATACTTTAAACTTTTCTAAAATTACTTTGTAAGTAACATCTCCCGTGTCTTCAGGTATTACGAAGGCTTCATTAACTTTCATAGAAAATGCGGCTTGCGGAATGGCAAAGACATCTACATCTGTTGAACTTTGTTTTGGTGTTACATCCGTTATCAGCTTGATGCCTCCAAGCGGCGATGCATTTTCAAATTGACATTCTTCTCCCAGCTCAAATTTAAAGCGGAATTTTCCTTTTATCAATCCTCCCAGTATGTTCATATTTCCTGCCATATATCCTCGCATCCAAACCGGGTTTGGCAATTTTGCCTGTAATAAAACTGCGGCTCCTCCAGAAATAATTGGGACTTTAAATTTTAAGAATGACAATTTAACTCTAATTCCAAGTTCTCCTTGCAAATAGGCATAAGATTGTCCATTAGCATACCAACCGTTTATACCTACACGATCTCCAGTATTAGAACATCTTGCTTCTTGATAATCTTTAAGCATAATATCGAATCCCATTCCAGCCTGAAAACGCGCATAAAAAAGTAGAAAACTTAAGTCTCCTGTGTCAAAATCTAAACTTGCTCCAAAGGCAAGGCCTCCTCCATTTGCCAATGCATTCTCGTCACGCATGTAATCAAGTTCTTTATAATCGACACCTAGAATACTAGCAACCTGAGGCGGCGGTGGCGGGCTCCCCGGAAGCACCGTTCCTGCCATAAAATAACTTGTAGTTTTTAAGAACATTCCTGCTACTCCGATTTTCACTCCACATCGGTCATCCGGTGTCCCCATATACATGTACCAATCTTTAGGGTCTTTGTGGAAAACTCCCCAAACAGCTCTCCCTCCTGGCCCTGTTCCTGAAAGGAAATTTCCAGGCGTATTAATATAAACATCTGTTGTAGCATGCATGGAATTGTTTTCAAAATCAAATTCTATAGCAGCTGCCATTTTAATTCCAACTGCAGCCGATAAGTCACCTGGAATTGCTTCTTTTGCTTCTGGAATATATTTGCTCGCAAAAGAACCTTTAAGATCGCTATCTGTAATTCCTAAAAAGCTTTTCTTAGCAGTAACGTTTGATGCTACTTTTCCCATTAAATCGGTAACATTTTTAAGCCCCGGTATTTTCGCCATAACATTAGCTTTACCAAAAATGGCCAGTCTATTTATTCCTCCTTTTGAGTTAAATGCCATTTCGAATCCAGCTTCACCATCGCATATTGTTTCTGATCCTACGTGAAAATAAATTAGAGCTTTAATTCCTAAACTTATTTTTTCGTCTGGTGTATAACTTAATCCTGAAGGAGAAAATTCACCAATAGCTATATCTTGATTTCTATGCATTTTATAATACGCTCCACCACCAAAGCCTGTAATCATAAAAGGAACACCAGGTGTTGGAGGAAACTTCACAGCTCCATCAAAATACCAGTATCTAAAAGTAGTACGCCCAAAAATTGCTTTTGCTTTTACATTGACAATATTAACAACGTCGACTTCAACATCTGCATTAAAACCATCTCCATAAACAGGATCTTTTTCCATTAGAATAAGGCCTCCTTTTATAGTTAATCCGCTAAACTTACAATCTATATTAATGGCAGAAAGGTCTAGACCAGCATATCGGCTTCTTTGCCTATATCCATCGTCATACATCTTACCTTTTATCCCAATTCTTGCCGTCGCACCTGCTCCAATGCTTTCCATTAAATTAATTCCTAAATCAAAATCAATTCGGGAATCATCTCCATTAATGGCAACATTTATATTACCGATAGAAACAGGAAAATTAGCAAAACCAACTGTGCCTTTGTAACCCATATTTCGAACAGAAATAATAGGAGAAACGGTTTGCAACTGAAGATTCTCAAAAGTAATTCCTTTAAAATCTACGGTGCGTTTTCCCTCTACATCTTTATCATCTGTAGCTCCTTTATTTGTTCCAAAAGAAACCGAACCGTTAAGATTTGCTTTGGGTAAAAATCGTCCGTTGACCAATTTTAATTCTACAGAACTATTTGGCAACAGTAATGCTTTTGCTTTCCATATATCAAAAGCAATAGAATCTTTTGTAATAACAACTAATTGCTGTTCTTCCATCGAAATAAATCCGTTGTACTCCAAACCAGCTCGATTAGTCTGTTTCGGTTTAGACGGAACATTTCCTGAAGTATTTGATGCAGGATCTGCTGGCGTGTTTGCTGCTGGACTAGAAACCGTTTCTTTTTTCTCTGGCGAAGCTTTACTAATTGGCAAAAGGATTTGTCCTTTTAAATTCGCTTTTACAAAAGTGTTGGCCGCAATGGTAACATCAATATGATCTAACGAGTAGGCCCATGATTTTTCCTGACTCGTTATTCCTCGATCTAAAGGAAAAACATTATCTGCATAAAAGGTTCCCGAAACACCAAATTTATCTATAATAAGGTTTTGCGCTCCTACATGAAGCCTTTCTTTACTCGATGCAGTATCTGTGGTTTGAAATTCTTTTGGTAGGCCAACATCAAATGTCTGAACAAAAACTCCTTTCCAAGCTTCCTGACTTGGAACCAAAAGTGCATTTTTTGCATAATATTCTGGAAAAACAACTACTGGATCGTTTTTCAAGTCGCTCAAATCTAAAACAGCATTATTTACCAGAAACTGAAAATTACCGTCAAAATCTTTTCCATTTCGTTTATCTTTCAATACAAATGGCTGTAAGCTTACATTCAGCAGAATATCATTCCAGCTTCCTGCTGTAAAACTAAATTCTCCTCTAACTCTATTTGGAATTTGAACGGTCTTTCCATTATAATACGTTTTAGGGATTGTTGTTTTTGCTTCATCCACAGTCTTTGTCAATGGATCTATTGGCAAAATTAGATTCCTCGAAAACTCAACTGCTCCAGAAATTTTCATCTCTTTAAAGCCGTCACAATCAATCTTTACATAGGTCAAATCATTTACATTTCCGGTTGCCATATCGAAACCGCCATATAAAGATAGCTGCCATTTATTTTCATTAAAAGGAATATCGACATTACCAAGCAATACTAATTTCGCCTCACCAATAATACCTCCTTGATGTGATAATTTTACATTATCAGCACCAAAGAAAAGTTGCATAGGTTGTCCATTTTTATCTTTCTGAGGAATATCAACCCTGCAAAAAACAGTCAGCGTAGTAAATTCTGGCGCAAAAGTAGCCTTTGTAATCCCTATAGAATATTGAATATTGTTTACTGTATTACGAATACCTATTGGCAGTTCTACCAAATCCTGATTTGAGAATTTATCTACCCAACGATCAGAGGCTTCAATTTTTTCGATAGAACTCGAAGCGGCGCTTAGTTCTTTTGGAGGCGCAATGTCCTGTCCATAAGAAAACACAACCGAAAGCATAGTCAGTAAGGTGGCAAAATATATCTTGTAATTCTTTTTCATAAGCAAATTATTCTGTTTTTTTGAAAAATAAAGCATGCTAATTTCTTTTATATTAATGCGCTTCTTTAAAGCTTATTTAGTTTTGACAATTAATTATTCTTTAAAAACTTAAAATCAACTTCATCACCTTTTACATTTTTAAGCGCTAAATCATGGTAGAATGGAATTAATTTGATCTTTATTTCTTCAATTACTGCCGCATCAGTTTTCTTCTCTTTCATCATCTTAAAGAAATCTCCCAGTTCTTCTTTATTAAAAGCAGAAAGATTTTCATTTTTAGAAATCTGATCTACTGGTGTATTTGAGAGTATTGCAATTTCATTATACATCCATCGATGCACCAATAAAGGTTGCAACTTTTTGTTTTTTCGATCAACAAGTTTTAAATAAGAATTATAACTCACCTTATCTGTTACATCTTGCTCACTTACACCATGCATTTTATGTTTGTTTACCCTTCCCAAAGCCATTACATAATCATTCTCATATCCTTCATCTTTTCTGATCATTTCTTCTTTTAAACTTTTGGCTGTTTCAAGAATGTAACTATCGTATTTATTTAAGATATCATTATTTGCATCATACGCTTTAAGATAGTTTAAAGCTTTTTCTTTGAAGCTATCGTCATCAGGAGTCAAAGTGGTAAGTGTCAGCAAATGCTGCAGCTCGTCAACATCTTCTTTAGGCATTGGGCGAAGTGCCAACTGCATGTCTTGAAGTTGCTTTATAATTTCATCCCTCGTTCCTTCGTAAGTCTTGTCTTTATGATTTATTTTTAAGATAGGATTCAAAACCTCTTCTTTTTCTTTTTTAGGCTCTTTTTTAGCTGGCAGTTTAATCTTGTCAAGTGAGCAAGAGTAATTTAAAGTTGCTGTTAAATCGTTAAATTTCTGAGTATTTGTACTGCTTCTAAACATCGAAATAATGTTCAAACTGAAATTATGCCTTTCGAGCATTACGTAACTGTTATTGAATTTAACTCCAAAGACAGAACTTGAATTCATATTTCCTTGCGAATTATTATACAAAAAACCAAGATTGGTATTTAACTTGTCTTTAAATAATTTTTTCGAAGCCCCGACTGAAGCTCCCATTGAAGAATTATTATTTCGACTAACTTGGTTATTTGTATAATTAAGCGAACTGTTTAAAGCAACTTTTGTGGCAAGAAAACTAACCGTATGCGCTAAGTTATAATTCTGAACAGTGCTAGCCTGTCCTTTGCGTATTATTCCGCCTTGCTCATTTGCCTGACCCGCAATGCTATAATTGAAATTTAAATTTTGATTTCTTTTCTTTCCGAAAGCATAGGACATATTTACATTGGCATTCTGCGATAATTGCTTGTAATCCAGAGTATCTGCTTGAACAACGTTAGGATTGTTTATAAGCTCGAACTGATCTAATTTTTTGTTCGTATAAGTAGAAAAGTTAGAGTAGCTGCCTGTAATGTTTATTTGGTCTGTAACTCTATAATTCATATTAATAGAGCCAACCACACGCTTTGTGTTTTGCTTTTTTACTTTATCCAAATCATCTTTTTGAAATCCTAAACTGGTTGAAACCGTAATTTTGTCATGATAAAAAGGTCTTGCGAAACGCAATGCGATATTTTCTAAATCATTATTAAAATATAATGCCCCAAGAGTACTATAATTGGGATCAATACGTTCGTAGGTTAGTCCAACAGTACTTTTTTGAATATTATAATCAAAATTAACGTTGAAGGCGTTCATATAACTTGTACTTTCTTTGCTAGAAAATATTTTATCTCTAAAACCTCCGCCAGAAATTCTTTCACTTCTCGTATCATCTGTCAACACAGACAAAGCGTACTCGACATTTAAATTTAAGTTTTTAACTACCGAAGTACTAAAAATCAAACTGTTTACAAAGTTTTCTTTTGGCGTAACTCCTTTATCAGTCGTCATATTTAATGAGTTGGCATCGTCTTTGGCATAAAAACCAATCCAGCCCAATTTATACTGTGCTTTCTCAAAACCCACTTTTGCGCCGTAACCAAAACGCTGATATACAGGAATTCCTCCTGAAGCGTTTTCTTCTGAAACGGCTTTGAGCAACTGTCCGCCCATTAAGGCAATTTTAAACGGACTATTGGGCGTGAGTTCTAATCCAACACCTTTAAAAGGATAACCGCTTAACGTGTAAGGCGAAAATGTCATATTTACATTTCCGATATAAGCTTTTACCCATTTGTATTTAGGCATAATGCTCAATCTATTAAAATCAAATGGTGCTGTGTAGCCCAAATTATTTCCTTGATTGGTGAAGCTATAAAATAACGGAACATTAAAATTGAAAGCGCTGATGTTCAAACTACCAGAAAATAGGTACGTGAAAGGTTCACGCGAATTTTCCATATTAGAGTTGTAATACATCATATTGGCATTAATATTACCCGTTACCTTAAAATTAGGTTTATAAAAATTCTCCAAATCTACATCCTGTGCATATCCTTTCCTGCAAAAACAACAGGCAAAAACAATACATAACCAAAATAAGATTTTACTATTTTCTATCTTCATTTACTGGTTATTGTTTTTGAACTTTGATATCGCATAAAATATAAGAACTCGTACCGTTCTTTACCATTTCTTTAATTTTAATAGCTCCTTTTCTGCCGTCTTGCGTTTTAAACAAAATGATTCTAGGGTAGATAAAACCAAATTCCTGTGCTCCTCCTGCCGTATAATTTATATTTAACGATTTTATTGGTATGTCATTTACCATACTGTCAAATTGTGCTTCAGTAAAATTTAAACCGCAATTACACAAATTTTGAGAATTGACAAAAATGGTGCTCTGTGCATTTTTCAATGTTAAAAATCCATAGTTATTGGCCTGATCTGGAGAGATAAATCTGTTATAGGTAAAATTGCTGTTTAAGCCTTGAAATACAATATCAATTTGACCGCTGTTCTGGTCATCGATTTCGTTTGCTTTATAAACTTTACGCGTAATGGTCGAAAACATTGCACCAATATTATTGCCATTATGTGCCGAGTTAATTCCTAATTTAACATTAGTAAAAGTCCTCAAGTTTGTATCAGGAAGAACTTTAATTGTTGATTTAAAAATCTGGCTTGTTTTATCGTTAATTGCTTCTAAAGTCACTTCGTGAGTGCCTGCGTTTGCAAAAACAACTGTTGGATTTTCTTCTGTCGAAATAGCTGGATTTCCACCTTCAAAACTCCATTTATAACTTGTCGCACTAACTGATTTATTAGTAAAATTAATGCTTACTGGAGCTTCGTAATCATCATCTTCAAATTTTGGCTCATATGTAAATGAACTTACTAAGTAAGGAGCGACAGTTATGGTTTTAGTCTGTTTATCAGATTCAAAACCATTTGAAACAGTCAAAGTTATGGTATGCTCCCCTGGAGTTGTAAACACCACGTTTGGCGGAGTTTTTCCTGTAAAAGAAGCTGGTGATCCGTCCTGAAATTCCCATTTAAATGTCAATCCTTCTCCAATAGTAGAATTTTTTAAGATGATCTCAACTGGAGAGTAATTGCTCTTTATAATTTCATGCGTAAACTCAATATTGATACCATCTTTTATTTCAACCGTTTTAGTAAATTCTCTACTCTCTCCGTCTACATTTTTTGCTATTAGCTTAATGGTGTAAGTTCCCTGCTTACTGTATAAAATCTCTCCTGGATTTTTAGAATTTGAAACAGAAGGATTCCCTCCCTCAAATGTCCATTCATACGTATCTGCACCCGTTATTTTATTATCAATTTTAATAATAACGGGGATAGATTCATCCTGATCAACATACGAAGTTGTAAATTCACCTTCTATAGCTATAGCAGTTTCTTGATAGCAAGAAGCAAGAACAATAAGTAGGAATAAGAGTAAAGTTTTTTTCATTTAGAGCACTTTAAAACACTGCGGTTATTTAAAACACCTGCAGTGTTTTTTTTAAAATCTATTATTTTTCTGCAGCAGCAAATTTTGTTTGGAAGTCCGAAATCTTGATTAAGTTTCCAGAAACAAGTAAATAAATATCGTTCCCTTTAAACTTAAGCATTTCAGTGTATTTGAAAGAAGAGAAAACCCCTCTACCAGATGCCGCTCTTACTTTTAAATCTCCATCTTTAAAAAGAGACAGACTATTATCTTGAAGATTTAATTTAAAGATTCCTTTTCCTGCATTTACAACATATAACTCATTTTTTGTATCAAAAGTAATATCAGAAAAATGATCACCGTTTGTTGCTGAAACTAGAGTTGTTACCTTCCACTCATTATTCACATATTCTAACTTTCTAATTGCAGAGTTTTTGTAAATTCCTGTACTCGGATCTTGAACATGATCAATTAAATATAAAATACTATTCAAGCTAATGATTTTTGTTACAGCAGCAAAACTTGCATCTAGCCCCGCTCCATCTTTTATTTCATTTTTACCTGAGCCAGCAACAAAAACATCACCATTTAATTCTGGTAAAACACGTTTTATGTTTCTTGCATTCAAGTCAAAAACAAAATATGTATTATCGTTATTATTGCAGATGCTAAAAAGATTGATCTTACTGGCAAATGGAGAACTTATTGGTTTCATGATATAAAATGGGTTCAATTCTGAAAAGTTATTTTCGAAACGCATTATTTTATCCTGATCTGGACTATCATTCCCTTTTGCAACCATTAGAACATCTCCGTTTTCTGTTAAACCAAGTTTTGCATATGTATACGTTGCGAGATCAAGATTTTTAAGTGTGGTTTCTTTTCCATCTAGATCAGTCTTTTTTAAACTTATAGCATATCCCTTTTCGTCTTGCGTTTGTCCTATCGTATATAGCGTATTATCAGTACCAACAACAAAATCATTGATAAAGAAACTTGTAATATAGTCTGCTTTTATTTCTCCTTTTTCTTCGGGAGTCCCTCCAGGCTGACTGTCTGATCCTGAACAGCTATTTAAAATCAACAAAAACTGTAATGCTGTAGCTACTAAAATACTTTTCTTCATTATTATCATTTTATATCTTAATTCATTGTTTTATTTTCCATTAAACTGACTACCTAAAGTATAGCCATTACCAACCAATACTCTAACAATATTCATTGCCGTTATATCCTGGCTCATTTTATATCCTACTGGATTTCCTCTATTTTCAAAACTAGCCTTAAACACTTTCCCGTTGAATGTGATTACTTCTTGGTTTAATAATTTATCATAACCTGAGAACATTCCTCCTCTGGCAAACCATGTTCCTATTAAATTATTATCAAGATCTAAAACCTCATATTTTAAATCTCCATTTGAAGAGGGTGAAGTCATTCTAACAAACCCAATTCTTTTATCGTCTATATTTTGATTTTGTGCTTTAATGCTAAAAATAGTACCAAAATCATCAATTGCTAACTGATAGGTATCTGCAATTTTATTCGCATTATCTACTTCATCTTGAATTCCTAAACGTTTTGCGGCTATACCTGCCGATGCGCCATTTATAAAACTTTCAATTGCTTCTTTGTTTAAACCCTCTGTTCCGACCATTCCTCTGTCCAATAATTCGTAGACAACACTGCGGTCGTAATTAAAGGCACTGAATTTTCTGCTTTTATTCTTAAATTCTATTTCGTTAGTTTTTCCTGTTGCTAGATCTTTAAGTTCAATCCATGGCAATACTAAAGATTCTTCGCTTGGAGCTTTCTTTAGTTCTGCAGTAATTGAATAATTTTTATCTAAACTAAAAATAGTAAAAAGCGGTTTTTTACCCTCTACAAAACCTATTGTCTTATCGTCTAGTTTTATTTCTCCTTTATCAATTTTTAATTTTTGTGCAAAACTGCATGTGCTAATTAATATTACTAACAGGGCTAAAATATTTTTTTTCATATGCAAGTTTTCATTTTTAATTAATGTCGTATAAACTGCTTTTTCTATTCGCCAATAGAAGCTTTTATAATTTACATATCAATATCTGTTTGCTATCATGAGCAAGATGCTTGAGCTAATAGAAAACAGATTTAATTTTTTTCGTAAACCCTTAAATTATTTTCACTATCCATAACCCCTAGTACTTCATTGTTGACCTGTGGCACATCTGTGAAGAACAAAAGCTTCCTTTCTTCTAATGGCGCTTTAAACCATATAACTTCAAATTTTTCTGTATCAAAAACACCAACTGCCCTATTAACAACTTCTCCTTTATTGGTACCGATAAAATAAAGATTTCTATCTCCAGAATAATATTTGCTTCTATTTATTCGCCACGATTCTTTAGAATTTTCTCCAAAATCTTTTTTGATTTGGATTTTCAAAGTGTCTAAATTTAGCTCCCAATAATATCTATATGATAAACTTTTAATAATTCCTTTTTCATTATCTATATGAATATCTTTAACAGAAAAACTAAAATCTTCATTTGAATTAGGTGCTAATCCTAATTCTTTTCTCAAATCTAATTCATGTAATAATGCCCCATGCTCTACGTCTAGTCCAATAATTTTACGATGTGTGACTAGTATCCAAAGCACCTTTTTATAAACTCCTATTACTGATACAACTTCTACATTTGTTTCTTCATCATTAACGCCATTTACTAGTTTTGAAAATGAAAATTCAAATAGTTTTATTCCTTTCTTTAATTCATACAACACCAACTTCAATTTATCTCAACTTACGAATATCGTTTCAAAGAGTTTAAACCCAAAGGGATCAACAATACTTTCAATAATTTTTTCGCCATCAAATTTCACAACATTTAAGATTGTATTAAATGATGAATCATATGATAATTCGATGACTACATTATTTTCTATTTCTTTTAAAATTTTTTTCTCCTCTTTTATTTTTTTTAATTTGAAATCTTCACAGACTTCAAATTCGCAAAGCATTTCCAAACCATCTTCATTTGAAAAATAATTAACAACAATTAAATTATCTTTTTTAAACGCCTGAAAAATATTACCATTAACATTAGCCAATAAATCATTATGCTTTATATGGTATAGTCCTCCACCTTTCCAATACAATCTAAACTGATTATCTAAAAAGAAATTTGACACTTTTTCTATTTTAATTAAATTACTGTACATATCTATTCTATTTTAATAAAATAAAATAAACCTTCATCTAGAGAATTTACTTTCTGCATGAATTGCCACATAGATTTCTTTATTAAATAATTTAATGGGGTTATCAATAAAGAATAGTAAATCCTTTTTTTTAGTCTCATTTCTTAGTAATTTATTATTTTCAGAATTTCAAATTTAGCATTATATTAATCCAACCAGACACTTTTAGCTCTCTTGACAATAATAAAAAACTCAACATAATCTGTTTTGTCGTAGTTGCCATAATTAGGATATTCCTTTCTGTCACTATAAAACATTTTATGGTTAGCATTTACCCACAAACACCTAACCATCAATACGCTATATTTTTTTTTAAAAACATTTTAAATCTCATAAACTATTAAATCTCCATTAGAGCTTCTTACATATAATTTTTCGTCATTACAAACGATTTGGGCTATCTGACTCCCTGCCATTTCTGGAATTGCCTGCAAAAAATCAACTTTCTTAGTTTCGATATCAAAACAGCCTACATAAACAGGTTTTGATTCTTCATTTACATAAGAAAAAGGATGCTCCGAGAAATAAAGCTTATTTTTATACAATGCAGACCCCATATGACTTTCTACATTTATAAAATCAAAATTCTTTTGAGGAGTTCCTATTTCTACAGTTTGTTTTTCTATATCTATAATTTGATAATTGTCTTCACTCTCTGGATACCTACTACTATTACCCCATATGCTAACCATTAAACCTCTTGTGTCATCGAAAACAAACGATGAATCCTTAATATCTGTTTTCCAAATCACGCTACCTGTTTTTATATCTCGCTGTTCTAGCTTCAAATCAGAATCTTTAAAATACATAAAAACTAAAGTCTCTTGCCACATGTAAAAATCTGAAACTAGCTCGTATCCTAGCTCGCATTTAAATTCAAAATACGTTTTTGTATCTAGTAAATCCGTTAATCTAAAATATTGAAAATCTTTCCTACCTTTTAACCTGTAACTGTAGTGTTTATTTAAAAACTTACCGTAAAAAAAATCTCCTTTCCCTATTAATTCAGCATTAACATATAAATCAAAATATTCATCTTCTTCTTCATTTTCAAACCAAACCGCATAGTTGTCCTTATCAAAAATACTTATACTCACTGCAGCATTTTGATTTATCTGTTTTAATAAATTTAGGTTTTCATCTAGTATAGAGATCTCTTTATCACTTAACAAGAATAAAAAATTATTACTATAGAAACATCTTTTAATATTGTCATCATATGGTAATACTTTTTTTGTACTAAGATTTACCAGACTTCTATCTTTATTGATTATTACATTTTTACTAATATCCCAGATCTCATTATTTACATTATAAATTTTGTCTACTATTTTCATATTACTTCAATTTAAATATTTCATCGAAATCTTCCTTTAAATATTTTTTTAATTTAGATACCGTTGGATTCTCCACATCTTTTAAGAATTTTTTAGCTATATCATCTGTTAATAGCAAATTATCAATAGCATTTTTCATGTTTGTTACAAAATCTGGTGGATTTTTAGCTGCATCAAACATCCATTGTAATTGTTTTAGATCTATAATATCAGCATTATTTAAATCATTCAAAAATTGTTTAGCAAAATCAGTAGGAGGCACTTTACTATATGACTTAAACTCGAAGTATTTTTTTCTACTCCTACCTCCAATTGATACAGCATCATCTACGACAGCATCATACCTACGTTTGTTTCCTAAAATATTCTCTACAACTTCAAAATTAGTTTTTTCAGGAACAAAAACTAATTTACCTTCCTTGCGCAATACTGCTATTACCCAATTGGCACCATCTGCTCCTGCTCCGTTAAACCAATTCGCTTTCAAACCTGATATTACTGCATCAAATCCTCCTTGTTTTTTATATAATGCAAAAAAGTCTAAATCATCAAGGAAGCTTACCAAATCGGTAGCTCTTTTTCCTAATCCACTATTAACATTAAGTATTGTTTTTAAATCATCTGCACTAATATGTCCTTTATTTAAAACTGATTTTAATTGTTTCAAAATAGCTCCACTTTGCGTAAACAATTTACTTTTTGGAGAAAAAATACTGTATGACTCTAATACGTCCCATTCTTTCGTAATATCCTCTCCTCTTTTTACAAAATCCTGTAAATCTGTGCTGGCTTCTAAATCATTTAAAAAAGCTCTTATTTTATAAATGTCATCTTTAAATGGAGCTTTCTCTAACATTAGAGCTAATTTCTCTCCATTTTGTACTGTTTTACCTAATACAGTTATAACTTTCTCTAATCTTGAAGGATCAACACCTAAATCCGTAAGACGTTTTAGTAATTGTTCATTCGCAGCTCCAAAAATTTGCGCAGAGTATGTACTAAGATTCGGAGACCCTATTGAACCTGGACTTACACTTAGTTTTATACGCTGGTTAACACCATTTATTGGATAATCAATTCCATCTGCTCCAGCTAATACTAATCGATTAACATCTTCAAACGACATCTCTAGAGTTGGCAGTTCAGTATTATTAACAATAACTTTTAATCTGAATAATCCATTATCTAATTGGGTTATAACGTCGCTAGTAGCATTTTTTATTACAACACCGACTTTTCCTGACACTCCTTTAACAAACCTAAATGACATTCCGATGTATCTAAAAGGATCACTAAGTTTATCACACAATTGTATTGCCTTAAAGGCTGTTGAAGCAACTTTGCTAACAATTCCTGCACCTGCCTCTACATCTCCAATACACATAACAATTATTGGTCCCACAACAGAACCTACAAATTCAGCTCCTATACATGGTTTGTTAGCATCAAATTGACTTGCAATACCATCTTTTAACAAATACCATACTTTACCAAAACTTAATCCTTTACCATAAATAAGAGTTTCTTTTCCACTAGCATCTTTCTCAAACATCTCCATCTCTTCTATCTGGGTCAAAAACTTGCTATTTGCTTCTCTCCCTTTAGATGATAATGGAGAAACCAGCAGTTTTGCTAAATCAGGAACAGATTTTACGACATCAATAAGTCCATTATACATTCCGCAGAACAAAGCAAATTGAATTTGACTAGGAGTTGCTTTTTCAAATACTTTATTAAACTCCGGATAAGCATCAGCCAGATTTTCCGCTACGATATCATAAACTGCACCAGATAAAGATAAATAGCTAAAGACCTTTGCATAAATTTCATTATAGTCTTTATCATTACAATCGTATACTGAAGGTTTAATTTTGACTTTACTTATACCACTACTCAACATATCAAACATATCGTAATAAGCTGTAAAATAACCGTCTACAGACTCATAACCAATTGCAATTATCTTCTCGAATAAAGTTTTTTGCTTCCAATCTAAACTTGATTCCCATGATTTTAAAGCGACAGAAATATTTTCGTCAAAACTACTTCCTGAAAGGATTTGTTTAACTCTAATTTTTCCTTCGTTGCTATATTCTAACCAAAATACAATTTCATCTGGCTTAATTTCATCCTTAACATTATCTACATAAAAACTATTGTCTTTGAATATTACTCTATCTGTTTTTTCTGCCTCTGATGTTAAAAGTATATGCCCTTTAATTTGATGTGCTTGTCCTGTAATCCAGTTTTTTGATTTACCAGACATTAGGCTTTCTAATTTATCTAGTACCTCTTTTTTAACTTCACCTTTGATTAAGTTTCTAACAAACAATCCTTGACTATTGTTGCCTGATTCACCTTTTGTTTCTGACCAATTACTTTCACTAGCTTGGTTACAAATAATTGTTTTCTTGTTCTTGGAATCTACGTAACCCTCAATAAAATCTTTAAGTGTTTTCTTGCTATTCAAATATTCTGAAATGAGAACAGTAACATATGTTGTTTTACCGCATTCATTGTCTTTATTAAAAAACAGATACAGCCATTTGTTACTGATAGAGCTTAAATTAGTAACCTTTTCTAATGTATAACTACCTGATTCACTCACATACTGGCCATTTTTCCACCAATAAGCATCTCCTTTGAATACAAATCCTGGAATAGTTCCATCATTAGCCCTAACATCGGCAGTGGAGTACGTATTTCTATCTACTTTTCTACGTTCTGAACCTACAGTAAATACCTCATAATTAGGACTTACCACATAACCACTTGCAAATTCCCCACTACTTTGACTCTGAAATACATACAATTTAAATGCAGGATCATTAATCTGTTTCCAATCCATATGGTTTAAAACAGTGCCTGAACTATAATCCATTAAAAAATCAGTGCTTCCTTCTGCAGTTTTATATTGCTCAAAAGGATGTTCCAATTTAAAGATTCCGTGTCCTAGCTCGTGAGCCGATGTATTTGGGTTTTCCTGACCATTGGCTTTAGTAAATACATACCCAAACTGGCCATTCAAGCGCATATAACCCTCTTGCCCTGTACTTGACCTTTTATTGGTTACGAATAGAACATAATTACCGTCGCCACCTTTATAAAGTGCATTTATATCTTGTTGCTGTGTACTATAAGTTGATGTAATGGTATTCTTTTCTGTCTGAATTACACTTATATCTTTTGAAACAACATTATCAAAATCTTTTAATTTTTCCTCTTTCTTAAAATTGATTTTAATACCAATTTTATTGTAAATTTCCTGTGTTTTGACAATAATTCCATTAAGTCTACTATCTGAATTGTCATATGTAGGAACCAAAGCCACATTAACATCTTTTGGCGAAATATGCACTAGCATAAATGCACCAATAACCTGCCATTTCTTGCCCTGTTTTATGGTCGCTAAGATTTGTTCTTCGGCATAACTTAGATTTCCTTTTACAGTAAGAACAAATACTTTATCAGTTCTCTTAAAGTCAACTTTTGCTCCATTCTGGGTTTTAAAAACTACGCTATCTAATTTTATGTTAGAATCACTCAGATTTACTGTAGCAACAACTGTATCTGTATCGCCATTCAAAACTGCTTTATAAGGCAATACATTATCTCCTGCTTTGGCATACATTTTTTTCAACGCGGAAGATGCATTCTCAGGCATCACGTCAAAAGCATATTTGCTTCCGTTTCCAGAAAAAACAATCGAAATTCCTTTGGCAGTAAAAGCTGTCGCTTGGCCATTTTTATCTACACCATCGGTATTCTCTGGTGTTGGTTTTCCTCCCGCGGCGGCTATCACAGGCTCATTACTGCCGTTTCCGTCTTTATCTACAGTATAGGTGTTTCCTTTGCTATCTATAATTACAGTATCTTTTCCTCCTGGAATTGTGATTTGTTCACCATCTTTACCGTTAACAATAATATCACCATTAGGATTGATTACAATGTCTTTTACTTCAAACGGAACTTTTTCTTCAATTTGTCCTCCTTGACCTTCGCCTGTGAAATCTTCAATATCAGTAACATTTTTCCAATCTGGATTATAGCTTGTTTCCACAATACCGCTTATCAATTGATAATCGGTATTCACAACAATATCTTTAAACTCTACCGCTATTTTAGTATCAGCTAAATAAGGTACAATGATGTATCCACGTCCTGAATATGGACTGTTTTCTCCTTGCAGTTCTAAAATAGTTACAGGAAAATCGCCAGCTCTAAACGTTTCGCTTTGAATTAAATTAGTAAGCGGTTTTTGATTTTGGATATTGATCTGAGGCACAATACCGCAATTATAAGCAGGAACACCGCTGGTTTCTGTAGGTGTAGTAAAAGTGCTTATATTAGAGTAAGTAAACGACTGCACGCCATCCTCGGCAGGATCACAGCTGGAGCCTACTCTAAACTGATAGGTAACACCTGGCTCTAAATTGGTAATTAAACTTTGTCTGTTTAAACTATTTGTAGAAAACCATTGCGCATTACGAACATCTTGTTTTTTATACTGGACTTGATAGCGTGTATGTTCAGGTACGCCTTCCCAAGTAATTTTTACGCTTTTAGAACTTTGGGCTTCGCTTAACAAAAAAGTTGGCGCGACACAAGACGCAGTGTATTTAAACGAATATATTTCGCTATAGCCGTCATTTTTGAAAACAGCATTTTCTGAAAGTCCCGTTGTCGAAATCGCTCGTACTCTCCATGCGTAGCGCAAACCTGGAGTAAGTATCGGCATACTCAAATTGTACAAAACCGCAGTGCCAAACAACGTTTCTTCGTATAAAGTCGGTGACATTTGAAACCCAATCTGAGGATCTAATGTTGGATCCAAAAGTTGTTTCAGCTCAAATTTATACGATATGTTTGTTGCGTTAATCTGACGTGGAGTCCAAGTAAATAAAATATTAGGAAACTCCGTTGAAGCGATTTGTTCGTTTTTCTGCGGCGTGTTTAATATTGGAGGATCATTTAATATCAGGTACAAATTAGCGCAACTTTTCTGCGATATTTTTTGATTGGTTATAAAATCGTATAGCTCAAAACAGAAATTGTACATTCCCTCTGGCAAAGGATTGGCATATAGCGCTGGAGAAATTCCTTGCAGGTTTTCTAATCTGAAAAGTGATGCAATATCAACATTGGTTAAAGTCTGAAGTTCTCCTCCATTTATGTATATTGGTCTTTGTTCCTGTGCATAATCAGAGGTTTGGATATTTAATCCGTTACCTTGTATATAAAGTTTTAAGCGTACTCTTCTCTGCGATATTGTGATATCTGTCGGATTAATCAACAATTGCATTTTAGTATCCATGCTTGTAGCATAATCGGATATTTTGACGCTATACGGACTATTGAATACCGGTGTTAATTGAACTGGATATAATTGTGCATATCCAATTGCATTAACAAACAGAAATAGAACAAAGAAATATATATTATGGAAAAGGTTCTTCATTTTTTAATTGATGATAATTTTTTTAACCAAGGTTTGCTGTTCTGTCTCTAATACTATAATATACATACCAGATTGTAATGAAGTATTAAAATCTACTTCATACTTTTTCTTTCCTGATTCTTGTTTTTGAATCATGGTGTTTTGTCCAGAAGATGAGAACAATCTTAAATTTATGGCACTATTGTTTTCTAAATTTACAATTGCTTTAAAATTACCATTGCTCGGATTTGGGGTTACAATAAAATCTGTAATAAACTTTGATGCAGTGCCTTCATTTGGCATTGCACTACGCTGTTCGACTGTAATATTTTTGGTGTAAACGGCATAACATTCGCCTTGTGTCTGTTTTAATCCGATAGAATATACTCCCGTTGCATTAAACTTTACTGTGATGTATTTTTCTTTTTGCTCGACCACTTTTACTCCGTTTGGAATAACCCAGTCTGTGCTTTCTCCAAAAGGATTGCTGGTATTAACCAAAATTACCTCTTCATCCAAATAAGCTTGCGAACTCAATAAAAATTCTGCGCTAATAGCCATTTGACTCGTTTTTATTACAATTTCATCTTCACCAATACAACCTAGAGCCGAAGTTACTTTAACGTGATAAGTCCCTGCTTTTGATATGTTGATTCTAGATTCACTTGAAGTGAATCCATTAGTAGAAGTCCAGCTGTATTTTGCGTGAGGGTCCTTAATCGTAGCATCTAAATCTAAACTTTGGTCAAGGCATAATGTTCTATCTGGTCCAATATTTACAATAACTTGTTCTGGATCTTTTAAAACAAATCTTTTCTTATAAACACAGCAATCTGGGCAAGTAATCGTAACTTCATAATTGCCAGCGGTAAGATTATTCAAATCTTTGGTAATTGCACCTGTATTCCATAAATATGTATAAGGTAAATTTCCGCCAGTAACATTAAGTTCAATCGACCCGTCATTTCCTTGATAACAAGTTGGATTTTTAACTGTTTCTGTAGTAAATATTCCGTTAGGATCTCCCACAAAAATACTTCCCTGTACTGTGCATCCTTTAGCATCTTTTACTATTACAAAATAGTTGTTTGAAGTAATGTTTACTATTTTGGGAGTTGTCTCTCCATTTGTCCATTCATAAGTATAAGGCAATGTTCCTCCTGTTACATGTGCCTCTGCCCAGCCGTCATCCCCTGTTGTACAACCGACATCAAATTTAGTAAAGGTTAATTTCAACTGCTCAGGTTGTGAAATATACTTTTCGGCATCAATCTCTTTAACTAAAATATTATCTACATAAGTTCCTAGTTTTATTCCGTTAGCATCTTCAACGTTCAGAGAGTAGGTTCCTTCTGAAAGATATTCAGCCGTATCACCTGTATTGTTCCATAGTGCCCATGAACCATCTTTTTGTTTTTTCTTCCAAGTGTAAAAATATGGTAATCCATTATTTTTATCTGTTCCAAGCTGGATTCCTCCCGTCACGTGAGCTTTCAAAATACCGTCTTGCGATTCATCTCTTTGATTGTCTAGCGGATTAGCATCGGTCTCATTTCCAAATTCATTGCCAGAATTACAAGAAATAGTACGAATAACTTCAAAAGTGACTTCAAGCGGATCAGGATCTTCTAATTCCGTAAGAGAATTAACTACTGTACAACTTGTTTTATTTGTTGCCTCATCATAATTAGCATCATGAACTGTTAAACTATAAATTTCTTCTGGAAGTCCGCTCAAGTATATTGTATAAATACCATTACTAAAACTTGTTGTAAAACTGGTTTGCACTACTCCTTTACTATTTTTCCATTCAAACCAATAGGTATTATCTGCTGCTATTGTTCCACCTGATACTTCAACAACTATTTTTCCGTTTGTTGCTTTATAGAAGCTCGGATTTAAAATCTCAGTATATTTAATCGAAAGTGGCGCTTTAGGTTCATCAATAAAAACCTCAGCATAAGCTGTACAGCCTTTTTTATCTGTGGCAATTACCCAATAATTTCCTGTTTTTAAAATGGTATTTTTATCCGACTTAAATTCATTAGACCATTCGTAAGTATACCCCCCGCTTCCGCCTTCAGCAATTGCAGTTGCCCATCCGTCATTACCTCCATTACAAAAGACATTTCCTTTTTCAATTTTTACTGACAATACTGGAGGCTGATCCATAAATTGGATAGAATCTTTTGCTATCCAATTTCCAGCTACATAATCACCCAAAATAACCCCATTTCTGTCTTCAACATTAAGGGCATAATTTCCATAAGAGAGGTTTGAGATGATAGAATCTTGTATAGCTAAATCTTTCCAAGTCCCGTCATCTTGCTGTTTTTTCCAACGGAAGTAATAGGGATGTCCATTATTCTTGTTTAATGCAAGAGTAGTTCCTCCAGTTACATGCGCCTTCAAAATTCCATCCTGAGATTCGTCACGCTGCCCGTCATTTGGATTTGTGTCAGTCTTGTCTCCATATTCATTTTTGGCATTACAAGAAATAGTCTGAATGATTTCAAAAACCACTTTTAAAGGATCAGGTTCTGTCAATTTAATTTCAGATTCTACTACAGAGCAATTAACAGTCTGACCTGTAGCTTCATTGTAATTACTGTCTTTAATTGTTAAAAAATACGAGTCTGCAGGCAGATTATCTAAAGTAATGGTATAAACTCCATTTACTATTTCTGCAGATGGACTTTGGATGTCTCCCGCAAGATTTTTCCATTCGTAATTATACAATTTGCCATTATTATTTGTTGGGTCAAATGTCGTTCCTCCCGTAATCTGAGCTACGATCTTTCCGTTACTTGCTCCTGAAAAAGTAGGAGTTGAAATTGTTGAATAATTAATTGTTACAGGAAAATCTGGATCTTTTATTTCAAAACTTCCAGTAATAAAACAGCCTTTTCCATCAGTAACCTCAACAGTGTAAGTACCTGCTGTCAAATTTGATATTTCTTTTGTTCCAACTATTTTCTTTCCCTCAAAATACCAAACATACCCATACTCCTTAATCCCATCTTTTTCAATAGGACTTCCCCCTGTTACATTCGCTGCTAACCATCCATTATTACCCTGATAGCAAGACACATTAACAAAATCAAATGACAGTTCAAGTTTTTCTGGTTCAAAAATTTCTATTTCGGTAGGAACTTCTTTTATTAAATCTGTTGTACTATATTCTCCTTGTTTTATCTTGTTAGCATCCTCAATATTTAGTGCGTAGGTCCCCTTTGGGAGATTTCTTGCAACTGAATCTTTAACTTCTGTCATTACTTCCCATGAGCCATCTCCTAGTTTCTTTGACCAAGTATATATATACGGCAAACCGCCATTTTTTGTTTTTTCAAATCGAATTCCCCCCGTGACAATTGCTGTTAAAATTCCATCCGAAAACTTAGCTCCGTCTGTCTCGGAATTTTCCGTATTACAGGAAATAGACTGTGTTTCTACTAAGGTTATCTTTATCTTTTTTGGCTGTGTCAAACTTTCAGAGGATTTAATAATAGAACAGCCTTCTTTACTGGAAGCGATTTTATAATTTTTATCTGTTACAGTCAGTTTATATTCGTCTTCAGGAATATTTTCCAATGTAATAGTATATGTTTTATCTGCAGAATTGAATTCTCCTGTTGCTGGCAACTTATCCCCTTTGCTATTTTCCCATACAAAGTCATAAGAGTTATCATCTTTTATTGTTCCTCCTGATACTGCAGCTGCCAGTATACCATTTTCGGCTCCAAAAAAAGTTGGATTTTTCTTAAAAGTATATTTTAAAGTTAACGGTGATAAAGGTTCTGAGATAGTTTCTGTCAAAACTTTTGCATTAGTACCTTGCTTTGCCACACAGCCATGCTCGTCTTTAACCATTATACTGTAAGCAATTGAAGGTTTTACTACAGGAAATAAACCTGTTAAAACTTCTTTTGTACTTTTTGGATCTGTAAAAGGAATCCAAGAACTACCACCATCTAGTGAATATTGATACCCTTCTTTGGTGCCGCCAGAGGCATTGATTGTTAGCGTTCCGTCTTTTCCATCAAAACAATTAACATTAGTTGGAGTCAGAGTAAAATCTACAGGTTCAGGTCGAGTAATATCAAAGGTTTTAAGTGCAAATAAATCTGGATCCATGCCAGGAGATACATCAGTATTTAATCCGTCTTTGAATCCTATTAACTGTAATGTGTAAGTTCCTGCTGACAAATCCTTTATAGTAAAAGTTTTATTTGCATCTATTGCCAAAACACCATTATAACCGGCAGGAGTCTGCGCAATTTCATCAAATAATGTATAATTTAATTGCTCACCTTTTAGTAAAGTTCTATCAAAGACAAGTTGTACAGAACCATCATCAGAATCACTACAAGAAGGTTGGATTCGTGTTAGAGAATTAACTTTTGGTGCAGACAAACGTATAGAATAAGAAGTAGATTCGCTTAAGCTGGGTGTTGCACTACATGGTTTAATTCTAAAGTAAATATTTTTCCCTATATACAATCCTGCATTTTCATTTAAAATATCTACAGCGTCAACAGTAATGCTTGGTAAATTATTAAATTGAGGTAAATCTGTCCAAACAGTTGAATTACCATTTGGCAATAAGGTATACTGCCATCTATAATAATAAGAATCATAGCCTGGCGTGGCAGTCATTGTTTTTTTTGAATGGGTTGGTAAAATATCGTCTCCTGTTCTAGTAATGTAAAATTTAGGTTCAATTTTATAGCTAAATGTTACTGGCGACATTCTAGGAGAATAACTTCCGCTAAAATTGCCATTAGGACAAAATGCGTCAACATTTTTCTTTACTGTGCCATCTGCATCTGTTCCCGTTCTGAAGTTTACAAAAGCAAAACACTCAATAGAAACTGGCTTCGAAACATACTCAATAGCTCCAATATCCAAGTTAACTTCCTTATCTCCATTATTACGAATGTCTCTATAATAAAGTTGCCTACTTGCTCCATCTTTAAAACGAACTGTTATTATAATTCTAGAGCTTGTACTGTTTTTAACCCCTGCATTAATTGAATAATTAAGGTTAGAAATTTTTACAACATAATTGGTTTGAGCATATCCTAATCCGCAAACCAATAAAAACATTAATACGTAAAACTTCCTCATAGGCTTAATAAATAACTGTTAAGGTTTCTGCTTTGGCTGGACTATCATTTTCTAGATTTGGAACCAGATGATACTCGTATTCTTTATTAATTTTTAAACTTTTATCTTCTAACGTAAAAATATCTCCGTTTAATTCCTTCCATAAAGTTGGCGGAAAACCTTTTTCATTTTTATAAATGCTAAGGCCTAAAACCTTGCCTTTGTTTTTTACATAATTCCAAGAAAGAAGAATTTTTTTATTTTCCCGATCAGCTGTTCCCTGCAAAAATGTAATGACTTTTACAGGAGTAAAATCTAGTACGCTAACAGTTACTACTGAATGTTCTAGTGATGACCAGAGATTACTTTTATCTTTGGCTAAAATCGCATACTGATAGGTCTTTCTATTTTCTACCCTATCATCTGTAAATTCCTGAATCGTGTCATTGATCTGTTTAATTTCAAGCCATTTTTCCTGACCTTTTTCTCTTCTTCTTAAACTATGAGCAACAACATCTTCACTATAACTTCGTATCCATTTCAAATGCACTTTGCCATCTTTATTCTCATAATCTTTAAAAATAGGTGCTGCTGGCGGAATTTTATCTGGTTTATCTAATACTAAAATATCAGAAGGATCAGAGATATTGTAACGCATATCTTCAGCAGCAATTCTGTAATAGACTTTACTGTTTGTCATTTTCAAACTCACACTGTCCTTATACTCTGTACCGATATAAGATTGATGGTAAATATCTACAAACTCCTCGCCTGTCGTATTGGCTCTTAATATTCTATACCCTCTTAAATCTTTTTCCAGATTTGGCTTCCATTTAAGTCTTACCGTTCCGAGACTATCAATAACACCTTCAAGTCCAATTGGTTTGGCTGGCGGTATAGAGTCAACTGGCTGTACCAACATACTTTGCGAGGTTAGTCTTTGATTATTTTTTCCAACTACAGAAATCGTAAAATAGTTAGATGGATACAGATTATCTTTAAAATTAAGTTTTCTTTCAGATGGCGGAATAAGTTTAGATACAACCTTATAAGGTCCTTTATCATTATTGGCTAAATTAATTTCATAACCTTGAATAAAACCTTCTGATTCTTTTGGATAATCCCATTCAAGATTAACTTCATTTGAATTTATAATATTGTAGTCTACAAGCCTTGCAGGAGTTACAATAGCCGCAACACCCTTGGCTGTAATTGGTTTTGTAAATTCTCCTTTTTCTCCAAATGAAGTTATACCGTATAATCTATAATGATACACCTTATCATTTACACTTAGAGTATCTACAAAATACATGTTTTTAGAAGGATGCTCGTCTTTGTCATTTAAATTAACAATAGCCGTATTTGAGATTGGTGTGTAATTGATTCCATCTGCAGATTTCTCTACCATGAACGAAGTATAGATTCTTTTGAAGGTTTCATAATCCCAAGAAAGCAATACTTTTTTATCATCGGGAACCGCAATAAAATCTGTTGGAGCAGGCAGAACAGAGTAGTCTTTTAAACCAATCATATAAGATGATTCTTTTACCTGTGGACTTTCAAAAACGCTTATCTGATAGGCATAAACTTCATTAGACTTAATATTTGTATCAATATAACCCCAGCCTGCTTTTACTGCTCCTTCAAAACTCATATCTGCAGCATATAAAGCAAAAGTATAGCGTTGATCAAGTTCATCTGCCATGTTAACAATTCTTGACAAAGCACCTTCTTTGGAGTCGGTTACTTCAAAACTTTCACCATAAATAGATTGAGCAATAATAGCGGCATTATTGTCTTTCTGGACAAAGTCAATCCAAGAATCTAAGGGTTCGGGAGTTAATGGTTTTAGAGTTAGGCGGACTTTTTCTGGTTTAGATAGAACATTTCCGTCACGTAAAACTGTAGTTCTGGTAATTACAAAACCTTTTTTATTTGCTTTTTGCCATTCAATTGGAGAATTGACAGCCCAACGAATTAAGATTTTATCCTTTTGCGCTCTGGCATTTACCACAACAGCAGCACGTTTGGTCTGTGAATAAGATAACGATACAAACAATAAAAAGAAAAAAAAATACTTATTTGGGGACATAAGATGTAATTATTTCCATGTTAAAAAAAGCAAAAGTAGTCTTTTTAATTATGATTTAAATACGGTTTTCCGTACTACAATATAACAACACTTAAACACAAAAAGATAACACACTAAAAAACAACAATATACACTAAAATTTACCGCTTTTTAATTACAAATTAAAATCAAAAAAAAATATTATTTCAATATTTTTTATGATAATACTTTTTATTGCATTTCCTATAACACTTTAGATAACAACACTTTACTTTTTTTTTAGATCTTAAAAATAAAACACGAGAAATTAAGTCAAAGTATATTAGCGAAGAAAATAAGCTTTTAATGTCGTTTATTTAAATTTCAAAAGGAAACAGAAGCCCCTTCTCATTCTACTATTTTGTGGATTAAATATAATAAATAGGGATATACCAGCATAGCCAAACTAAAACTATTAGTGCCGTTAGCACGGACTCGCAATCCGTGTACGTGCCCGCAACAATAAGAAACAAAAACAAATCATTAAGGCAAAAATTCACAAAATAATACACTTTTTTATATTTACAAAGAGACTAAACTAACCAATCTTTGTGGGCACGGATTGCAAATCCGCGCTATCATTGCCTATCATTGCGTAATCGGCATCTTTCTATTAACTTGTTTTTCTATAATTATAAATCGCCAACGAATTCAAAACAATAGCAAAAATAAATAAGTATAAAAGCTCTCTTCCAACTTCTTGCAGACCGCTTCCTTTTAGAACAATAAGCCGAACCACTTTTATAAAATGCGTTACAGGAGTAAATTCTGAAATGGTTCTTGCCCAATTCGGCATGCTGTCGGTACTAGTAAAGAAACCGCTCATCAGCATAAAAATCATCATAAAGAAAAAAGCAATAAACATAGCTTGTAATTGCGTATCAGCAAATGTCGAAATCAAAAGCCCTAATCCTAATAAAGCGGTCAGATAAACTCCTGCAAAAAGATACAACACTAAGAAACTGCCTTGCGGAAATATTCCATAAATCAAATACATTACAATAAGACCAACTGTAAATACAATCATTCCGACAATCCAAAAAGGAATGAGTTTGCCCAGAATAAATTGCCATTTCTGAATTGGCGTTACATTAATCTGTTCAATTGTACCTATTTCTTTTTCTTTTACAATATTTAGTGCCGTAATAAATCCGCCAATCAATGTGAGCAACAAAACCAGAATTCCTGGAACCATATAATATTTATATTCCGCTCTCGGATTATACCAATTTGTGCTATTTAAAGTAATTAAAGATGGCGAAACAGAAGCCGATTGTGGCGGCATTTTAAACCTTATATCCAAATCATTACTAAAATCTGCCAGCACAACATTCAAATAAGCATTTCCAATATTTGATTTGGTTCCGTTAATGGCGTCTGCAGCCATATTTACTTTCTGACTGCCTTCTCTTACCAAGTTTCGTTCAAATCCAGAAGGAACTTCTAAAATTAAATCGGCACCTCCCGTTTCAATGAACTTCATGCCTTCCCAATACGATGCTGGAGCTCCTACAATATGAAAGTATCCCGAAGAGCCTATTTTATTGATTAATTTTTGTGAATACGAACTGTGATCGTGATCTACATAAACAATGTTTACACTTTTTACTTCAAAATTAGCAGCAAGCGGTAAAATGATGAGCTGTATTGTTGGCACAAAAAACATCATGGCAAGAATCGTTTTATCTCTAAAGATTTGTCGAAATTCTTTCTGTAATATAAAACGCAGCACTTTCATGACAATCTGATTTTAAATTTTTTCAAAGAGATCGTAAGCAATAAAACGGTCATTACTGCCAATATTAGAGTTTCTTTCCAGATGTATGAAAATCCCAAACCTTTGAGCATTACAGCTTTTACAATGATGTAATAATAATGCGACGGAATTAAATGAGAAATCGCCTGAAATATCCAAGGCATATTTTCTATCGGAAACATAAAACCAGTCAGAATTAAAGTCGGCACCATCATTCCCATCATCGATATAAGCATCGCAGTTTGTTGCGAATTGGTAACATTTGAAATCAACAAACCAAGGGAAAGACAAGTGATAATGAACAAAATACTTTCTGCAAAAAGAAGCAGAAAACTTCCTTTAATCTCAACATCAAGCAGATATACCGAAAGAAACATAATAATGATAAAGTTGATTATGGAAAGTACTAAAAACGGAATTGCTTTTGCGATTAAAACCATAATGGGTTTAAAAGGCGATACAAGCAAAATTTCCATGGTTCCGAGCTCTTTTTCGCGCACAACAGAAACAGAAGTCAAAGCTGTACTGACAATCATAAAAATCAAGGCAATTACGCCTGGAATAAAATTGAGCGAACCGTTTTGCTCTTCATTATAAAGCTGTCTTAATTCTGGAATTATTTGATAATTTAACTTCGCAGACGGATTTAATTCCTGCTGATAATCTCTAACAATTGCGTTTAAATAATTGGTCACAATTGTTGCCGTATTAGGATCTGATGCATCTGCAATTACCTGAATTTTTGCCCCTCCGAGACGTTGCACATCAGAACCAAAATTAGACGGAAAAATGACTGCACATTTAATACTTCCATCTTTAAATCTGTTTTCAATATCATGGTAATTCAAAATCGGATTTTCAACATGAAAATAAGAACTAGACTGTATCTTTTGTATCATTTTTTCGGTATGAATATCGTGCGAATTATCCTGAATGGCAATTCCGATATTTTTGACCTCGCTGCTCAATGCAAAACCAAAAAGAACAATCTGCGCAACAGGAAGTCCAAAGAGAATCAATAACGTTCTTTTGTCTCTGAAAACATGATAAAATTCTTTCCGAATAAAAGCCAGTAATCTTTTCATACTAATCTGATGTTCTTTTGGCATTTCGCGCCAGTTCATAAAAAACCTCATCCATAGAAACGGCATTGAAGCGTTTTTTTAATGCCGAAGGAGAATCTATTGCAGCCATGCGTCCATCAACCATAATACTGATTCGGTCGCAATATTCGGCTTCGTCCATATAATGTGTGGTGACAAAAACCGTAATTCCGTCTGCTGCTGCCTGATAAATCATTTCCCAAAATTGGCGTCTCGTTATTGGGTCAACACCGCCTGTAGGTTCGTCTAGAAAAACAATTTTAGGCCGATGAAATACGGCAACAGAAAAAGCCAATTTCTGTTTCCATCCTAATGGCAATCCTCCAACCAGTTTTTTAGCTTCTTTTTCTAAACCTAAAGTCAAAATCAAATCCTTACTTCTTTCTTTAATTTCGGGTCTTGAAACGCCATAAACACCTGCAAAAAACTCAATATTTTCCAAAATGGTCAGATTATCATACAACGAAAACTTCTGACTCATATAACCAATATTCTTCTTGATTTTTTCCTGCTGTCGATACACATCAAAACCGGCTACGCTAGCTTCTCCCGAAGTAGGAAAAGAAAGTCCGCAGAGAATTCGCATTGCTGTTGTTTTTCCAGCTCCATTAGCGCCCAAAAAGCCAAAAATCTCGCCTTCGCTCACTTCAAAGCTAATTTTATCAACCGCTTTGAAATCGCCAAACTGTTTGGTTAGATCTTTACAAATTATAGCTTTATTTTCCATCCAGCATTTCTTTTGGTTCTCTAGAATCGTTTTGTTCTCGCATTAGGTGAATAAAACTGTCTTCAATTGTTGGTTCTATTTTTTTTACTTCTAAATCTTCGGGATTGTATTTTTGAGCGATAGTTCTAACTTTCTCTTCATCCGCAAGTTCTGAAGTCAATGTAAGATGAAGATATTCTCCAAAAGCATCACAGTTTTCAACTTCTTTTTCAGTTCTTAGATTTTGCAGAAGCTTATAAATATTCTTTGCTTTTACAGCAAAAAGCGGTTTAGGAAAACTGTTTATAATTTGCTGTGGCTCGTCAACTGTCATTATTTTTCCGTTTTGGATAAGCGCAATCCGATCGCATAATTTTGCTTCATCCATGTAAGGAGTCGAAACTACGATTGTGATATTTTGCTTTTTAAGTTTTGCCAGCATTTCCCAAAATTCGCTTCGAGAAACCACATCTACACCAGTAGTAGGCTCGTCCAAAAATAAAATCTCAGGTTTATGAATCAATGCGCAGCACAAAGCCAATTTTTGCTTCATTCCACCCGAAAGTTTTCCGGCACGTCTGTCGTTAAAAGGTTTTATCTGATCATAAATATCTTTAATAAAATCATAATTTTCTTCAATTGTAGTTCCGAAAATAGTAGCAAAAAACTCGAGATTTTCTTTTACTGTCAAATCCTGATACAAGGAGAATTTTCCAGGCATATAGCCTACTTTATTTCTAATTTCCTGAAATTCTTTTACAACATCATGTCCTTCAACAGTTGCAGTTCCTCCTTCCGCCAAAAGCAATGTCGTTAAGATTCTAAAAATCGACGTTTTTCCAGCACCATCGGGACCAATTAATCCAAAAAGCTCTCCTTTCTGAACCTCAAAAGACACCTCATCTACAGCGACAAAATCACCATATTTTTTAGTAATATTTTTTAATGCAACTGCAGGCATAAACTATTGTTTTATTTTGACCAAAGCACTTCTCCGTACATTCCAATTTTTAGATAACCATCATTTTTCACTCTTACTTTTATGGCGTAAACTAAATTAGCTCGTTCGTCTTTGGTCGGAATTGTTTTTGGCGAAAACTCAGATTTGTTTGAAATCCATCCAATTGTACCTTGATATTCTTTGTATTTCTTTTCTCCTTTATCAATTCGCACTTTAACTTGCTGTCCAATTTTAATTTGAGGCAATTGTGTTCCCGTAATATATGCTCTCAAGTCGAGTGTTTCCAAATTGGCAATTTTGTATAACGGTTTTCCAATTACAGCCATTTCATACTGCTCCGCATATTTTGCCAAAACGGTTCCTTTTATCGGATTTACAATTACGCTTTTACTCAATTGATCTTCAATTCCTTTTAACTGAACTCCAACCGTATTTCCCTGTTGTGTCAAGTTTTCATTTGTAGTTTCCAACGAACTTTTCTGCGCATTTATTTGCGCTTGCAAAGCGGCTACTTTAGAATTTATATCATCCAATTGCTTTTGAGAAGCTACTCCGCCTTTTACCAATTTTTCAGTTCTGTTGCGGTCTAAAATAGCATTATCAAGCTGTCTTTTTAAACTTTCGGTTTGTATCTGTATTTGTGGTCTTCCGCTCAGAATTGCTTTTTCATTCTGGCGCAATTGCATTTTATTTATAGCAAGCTGCGTACTGTCTATAAAACCCACTTTTTGTCCTGCTTCTAATTGCTGGCCTTCTTCTACATTCAATTGCAAAATCTGACCGTTTGCTTCTGCTGACAAAATGGTTTCAACAGCTTCAAAAGATCCCGAAGCATCAAAATCATTTTCTTTATTATTGCATGAAAACATGAATATTGCTGGAATAAAAAAATATAAAAGCTTTATCTTTTTCATAGTGTTTAGTATTAATTTCCTTTGATTGTTTGATACTCGTATTCTGCCATAAGCAATTGAATTTCGTGCAGAGCTTTTTCCGCTCGTGCATTTCCTTCTTTTTCTGTCGCATTCAATAAATCGATTAGCGGGCCAGCGCCAGTGTCGTATTTCAGCTGATATCCTTCGCGAATAGTCTGACGAAGTTTTACAATTTCATCATCATCTTTCAAAATGGCTTTCTGTCGTTCTATATCAGCCGTTTTTTGATTCATTTGAAATCTGGTATTAAATAAAAATGTCTCTTCCTGAACATCTATTTTTTTCAAATTCTGCTGCGTCAGCTGTTTTTCATTTGAATTTTTGTATAATCCCTTTATATCCCATCCAACACTTACTCCAGCAACTCCAACGGTAGAAATTTTATTGGTTCCTAAATTAATTCCTGGTGCCAAAACTACACCCGCGCCCAGTAATCCAACTTTAGGCATAAGACTGACTTTTTGCATTTCGGATTGTGCATTTACCAAATTCCGCTGACTGGCAAAAAGCTGTTGTTCGGGGCGTTTGATAATGGTGTCGAGACTAGAAGAATTGAAAGGCTTTCCAAATTTCTCTTGGCTGATGTTTTTGCCTATCAAATAAGAAAGCATCATTTGGTAGCCTGCTTTAGTATACTCGAAATCTTTTTTCTGTCTGCTGAGATTCAGCTGTTCGGCTTTCATTTCGTCAACATCCGTTTTATAGGCCAAACCATTTTCATGAAGTTTTTTAACCTTGTCAATATTATTGGCAATAATGGCATTTTGAATTTGAAGCTGTTTCAATTGCTCGTCAATAAGCAATACTCCAAAATAAAGCTGATTTACACGAGAACGTAAATCGTAAAGCGAGACTTCTACAGAAGCCTTATCTGCGTTTGAAGATGCTTCAATAATCTTTTTCTGCGTTTTGGTAGCGCCTCCATCCCAAATAGTCTGATTGACTTGCCCGAGACCAATAAATTTAAATTTGCTGTCGCTTCCTGAACTTCCCAAAGTTGGAAAATCTCCAAAAACGTATCCTTCAATTGCGGTTATGCTTATTTGAGGCAGATAAGCTTTATTGGCGTTACTCAAAGTATATTCTTTGCTTTTTTCAATAAGTTCATATTGTTTGATTAAAGGATAATTCTCAACAGCCAACTGATAACTTTGATCAATTGTCAAGATTTGTGCCTGTGCTGTTATAAAGGACAAGATTCCAATATATTTAAAGTATAATTTCCTTTTCATTACAGTATAAATTAAAACTTCTGGTTACTATTAGGCTTTAAACATCATATTAATCCATATCGGAATTTTTTTCTTACGCTCTTGCATTAGCGCATGAAACTGTTCTGTTTCCAAATTTCTGCTTCCCATAATAATGGGTTTGACTATAAATGGAAAAACGACCAATCCCAACAGATTCATCAAAAAATGCAGCGGATTGGGTTCTGTTATTTCTTTATTTTGAACTGCTTCTTGAAATTGTTTGATAAAAACAGAATCATTTACAATTTCTTTAATCGGCAGTCTTTTTAAAAGTTCTTCTGGATTATTGCGGATTTCAGTTAAAATAAAGGTTGGAATTTCTGGCTCAACGCTGATAAAATCAATGTATCGCTCGGCAATAGTTATTACTTTTTGTTCTAAAGAAGTTTTTTCATCATTCAAAATCACTTTCATACTGCCTATAAAACCAGTAAAAGTTTCTGTCATTATGATTTCAAAAAGCTTAGCCTTACTTCTGAAATAATAATTGAGCAAAGCCAAATTCAAACCTGCTTCTTCAGCGATATCTCTCGTTCGCGTTGCGGCAAAACCTTTTTTATAAAAAACAGTTTTAGCTGCTGTTTTTATCTTTTCTTCTGTAGTAGAATCTTTTTTCTCAGATGCTGAAGCACTCATAATAAATAATTTAAAGGCAAATTTATGGTTTTTATAAATATGTTAAACAACTTTTTTAATCAAATGATTAAAAAAGTTGTTTAACTGTTTAAATATTCTCTTTAAAAAACATTTAAACACTTGATATAAAACAAATTAAAACTTAAATATACGATATAATTTCTCGTTAAAAAAGAATATCTTTACGCTAATAATTGATTGTTTATTACCGATTTTAAAGAAATTTACTTTTTTAATTAATTTCTATCGTGCTTTTTATGAAGACTTATTTTATAGGAATCCTGATTTTCTTGCTTTCTTTAAATGCATTTGGACAAACTCAAAAAAAAGAAATTAACCAGCAGCTTCAAACTTGGGTTTCTATAAACACAGTTACCAAATTTGCAGACCATTGGGGCGTGATTGGTGACTTTCATATTAGACGAAATGATTTTGTATCTGATCCCAGTTTTTACTTTATAAGAGGAGGAATCAGCTATATTCCAAATTCAAATATTTCCTTAAATCTAGGATATGCGCACATGTGGCTTGCTCCGTCAAATCCCGATTGGAATACTTTTTCAGATGAAAATAGAATTTATCAGCAGGCCCAATTAAATACGAAATTTGGAAATGTAAGCATTTTGCAGCGCTTGCGAAATGAACAGCGTTGGCAGGAAAAAATTGTTAATGATAAATCCAGTGGCGATTGGCGTTTCACCAATAGAATTCGTTACCTGATGAGTTTTACTTTCCGAATTTCTGATAAAAAAACTTGGCCGCAAATGGTTCTTTCAGATGAGATTCTGCTGCATTTTGGAAAAGAAGTCATTTATAATACTTTCGATCAAAACCGCTTCTTTGTGGGAATCAGAAAAAATATTAATCCGAAATGGAGTTACGATTTTGGTTATATGAATGCCTATCAGCAAAAATATTCCGGATATCAATATGATATGAATCACACGATACGATTGTTTTTTTATCTGAATACCAGCATTAGAAAAAAAGCGCCATCCGAAATTGAGAATTCTGGCGATGAATAAAATTTATTTCTAAACCAAAGTATTGTTAGACCTGAAAGATTCGAAAAACTCAAAAGCTCTTTTCTCAGCATATGAATATTCAGAATCACGTAGCGGAAAAGCACAATGTCCACCATATTTAGGCGTTTCCAGATACACATAGGCGCTGTCTTTGGCAATTGTTCTCGGGTAACATCTTTCGCCCAGAAATGGATCGTCTAGCGAATTAATAATTAAAACCGGAGTTGTAATGTTTTTCAGAGAAAACTCAGGAGAAACGCGTTCGTAATAATCATCGCGACTCGCAAATCCATGAAGCGGTGCCGTAAAATACTGATCGACTTCATCAAAAGTCGAGATATTATCAATTTGATCACTATTAATAAAATCAGGAAATTGAGCTGCTTTATATTTCAATTTCTTTTTAATATCAATGGTAAAATTCTTTAGATACACTCTATTAAAACCTTGCTTAAGCACTTTTGCACTAGTAGCAATATGAGTAGGAACCGAAATTGAAACTGCAGCTTTTATACGCTGATCAATTTTTGTCCAACCCAAATAATTAAGCAACTGAACGCCTCCCATCGAATATCCTATCAAATAGATATCTTCAATTCCTTTTTTCAAAGCAAACTGAACCACTTCATCAAGATCGTCAACTGCTCCATGATGGTACAATCTTGGAAGTCGGTTCATTTCTCCACCGCAAGTGCGATTGTTCCAAGCAAAAACCGAAAAACCTTTCTGCAGAAAATAGGCCGCACAGCTATTATTATATGTTCTGCGCGAATCGCCTTCTAAGCCATGGCATAAAATGACTGCTTTTTTTGAGTCGCTTAAAATATAATCGATGTTGATAAAATCTCCGTCATTCAATTCATGCTTTTCTCTTGTATATTGAGGCACTTCGAACTTTTTTATCAAGGCAGCATAAATGGTAGAAATATGCCTGTTGCGATGAATAATCGAAGGAGCATTATATTCTGATTGTTCAATTAGTGGCATAACAAGAAGTTTTGTGGTACTTTTTACAAAGCTAAGAAATCAATCAACATGTAATTTAATTCTTTCTTTTAATTTGTTTCCCTTTTTAATAATTTAACTATATGTAAATTTAAAAAAAACAGTAAAGATTCTAAAGAAAACTAATTGTTAAATATACAGGAGCACGGCTGATGAACCGCCAACTCAGGTCTGAATGTTTACTTTATTTGTATATTTGTAAAATCGATTTCCAAAAAGCAAAACCCTTTTAATGTTTGAACTTTTACCAGTAGATCCAAAAACCATTTTTCTGCTTTATTTCTGGGGTAATTTTTTTACCTGCATCCTTATATTCAGTTTTTCTTTTTCGTACGCTACTAGCGATAATAGAAAAATATTAAAATGGTTCGGTTTAGGTAAATTAATACTGACTCTTGCTTGGATATTGGCTCTTTTACGAAATATTATTCCAGATTTTGCTTCTATAAATATTGCCAATTCGATGATTTTTGGCGCCTGCTGTTTCGAAACACTTGCCATGTTATCGCTCATTAAAGCTCGTGCAAAAAGACAGTTTCAAATTCAGATAGCCATTACAGCAATAGCGATATTGCTTTTTAATATTTCAACACTTTTTTATGCTTCAATGAATACTCGTGTTATCATTGGCGGCATTGGTGTTTTTACTATCTATTTATTGCCTACAATTATTTATTTCACAGAAAAAGAAAAAAGCTTTTTCAAGACTTTTTATGTTTTGTGCTATACAGGATTTGAAATTCTAATTGCAATACGAATAGTCCACAGATACTTGCATCCGCAAGATCTTATTATTTCTAACGATACTTTTGATAGCTTTTACAGCATCTGTTTGTTTCTTCTAACTTTAATCGGAATTGTTGGCTTTTTGCTTTTGGTAAAAGAAAGACAAGATCATAAAATCAAAAAGCTTTTGAATGACAAAAACCAGTTTTTCTCTATTATTTCACATGATTTAAGAGGACCTTTAGGATCATCGGTTTCCCTTTCTGAAATTTTGCTGGAAAATATAGAACAGTACAGCCGTGAAGAAATAAAAGAAATATCGGAACTGCTGCATGACTCAAATAAAAACATTTATAAGCTGCTCGAAAATCTTTTGGAATGGTCTAAAGTCCAAACGGGAATGATTACTTTTCATCCTAAAAATATATTGCTAAATGCTTTAATTGAGGAAAATATTGAACTAAGCAGAAATATCGCTTTAAGTAAAAATATAGACATCACATTTGAATCGGCTTTTTTGCTTGAGGCAGAAGTTGATAAAAATATGATTAGCACCATTTTGCGCAATTTACTGAGCAATGCTATTAAATTTACAGGTAAAAATGGAGAAGTTAAACTAAAACTGATTAAAACCAATCAGAAAGCAGAAATCTCTATTACGGATAATGGAATTGGAGTTCCTGATTACATCAAAGAAAAGTTATTTAAAATCAACGGAAAAGTGCTTCAGAAAGGCACCGAAAACGAACTCGGAAGCGGACTCGGATTGCTGCTCTGCAAAGAGTTCGTAAACATTCATAAAGGAGAAATCTGGGTAGAAAGCGAACAAGGAAAAGGAAGTACGTTTAGGTTTACGCTTCCGCTAAAGACTGTTTAAATTCCAAAACTGAAATTCCAAATTCCAATTCTCATTTTATGTCTTCCTGAGCAGAGTCGAAGGACACATATCGATGAGCGCACAATAATGATTTTGCACAAAATCCTTCGACTCCGCTCAGGACAACAAACTATACGTGAATCCTTAGGAAAAATCCAAAATAAAAAATCCAAATCCCAGTATAAATTGGAATTTGGATTTTAAAATATTTTGGAATTTTAGAAACGTTTAGTCTAACACAAAACTTACGCTAACATTTGCTGTAATTTCGATTTCGCCAATCGCTAAAGTTTCGTTTGAAGCTCCTCCCATTGCATCTGCTTCTTTCATTCTCATAGCAGCATACATTGGCTGTGGACGGTAAATTTGAGAGTTATCAGAGATTGTAAACGCTTTACCCACTTTTTGTCCTAAAACAGAAACGTATTCTTCAGCTTTTACTTTAGCATCTTTCATCGCTAATTTTCTAGCTTCAGACTCGTATTGCGCTAATTTAGATGATTCAAAAGAAACTCTGTCGATTCTATTGATTCCTTGCTGAACCAAACCTTCCATTAACTCATCATACTTAGACAAATCTTTTACGACGATTTCTACAGTTTGTGTAGCGTTATAAGAAGTTTTCTTTTTCTCATAATCGTACTGCGGATTAAGAGCTACTTGTTTTGTTTTGAAATCTGCTGTGGGGATATTCATTTTTTTGATGAATTTTAAAACAGCATCCATCTTTTCATCATTTTGTTTTTTAACATCCTTAGCATTATTCCCTTTTGTTTCAACAGAAGCTGAAATACAAACTTGATCAGGTGCTACTTTTACTTTTCCTTCTCCATTAACATTAATTAGAGGTATTTGTTTGATTTCTTGGCCGTAAGACATAGTCATAAACATGATTGTTAAAAATAATACTAGTTTTTTCATTTTTGTTAAATTTTAATGTTTGACAAGAGCATTCCAAAAGTTGTGCCAAGCTTACAGTTTTCCCAATTTTGCCATTCCAAAAAGTATCAAAATCGGAATTGCAAGCAGAATTACCATCAATGTATGGTCTGTAAATAATGATGGCATTTTTATCAAGGTAATTAAATAGCCGCCTATAGCACCTCCGAAGTGTGCCGTATGCCCAATATTGTCATTTTTGGCCTTCATTCCATAAATTGAGTACAACAAATACAAAATTCCGAAAAGATAAGCCGGCATCGGAATGACATAAAATATTCCAAGCATCATGTCAGGCTCCAATAATATTGCCGAGTACAGAACTCCAGTAACAGCGCCAGATGCTCCAACGGCTCTATAACTATAATCGTTCTTATGAAAGAGCATAGTAAGAAGGCTTCCGAAAATTAAACTTCCAAAATAGACCAAGATAAAAGAAAAATTACCAAGCCAACCCAAAACTACAGGTGCAAAAAAATACAAAGTCAGCATATTAAAAATCAAATGCATCATATCAACATGCAGAAAGCCAGAAGACAGCATTCTGATTTGCTCGCCAGAACGAATGCTTCCTACATGAAACTCGTATTTTCTAAAAAAATAAAGATCGTTAAAACCTTTGTAACTAATAACAACGTTCGCAACGATAATCGCTATTAAAATAATATTCATAAATAATAATTATTGTGAATGGTAAATATAATCATTCTTAAAGATAAGTTAGCAAGAAAGCAAAATATCAATCGCTAATCATTTTTAATTTATCTTTGCAAAAAAAATTTACATGCAATTTCTTGTTTATATTTTAGCCTACCCGTTACTTTGGCTCATCTCTATACTTCCCTTTCCTGTATTTTACCTATTCTCAGATTTTGTATATTTTTTAGTATATAAAGTTATCGGATACCGTAAAAAAGTGGTGCGTGAGAATCTTGCGCTTACTTTACCTCATTTGAGCGATGCAGAAAGAAAAATCATAGAAAAGAAATTCTACAAACATATGTGCGATATGTTTTTAGAAATGGTAAAAACCATGAGCATGTCTCCAGAGGAAATGGAAAGAAGATTTCATGTAACCAATATAGATCTTGTTCGCGATTATGCTAAAAAGGGAAAAAGCGTGATTTTGGTAGCTTCACATTATGCAAGTTACGAGTGGCTTTTAACGATAAATCCTAAACTTGGATTTCAAGGAGTTGCTGTTTACAAAAGGCTAGCTAATCCTTATTTTGACAAATTAATTCGAAAAATCCGTTCTAAATACAATACCGAGATGATCGAAACCCGAAAAGCAATTCCAACAATGGCAAAGAACCAACGTGAGGGTATTTTAAGTCTGTATGGTTTAGCAAGCGACCAATCGCCAAAAATGGAAAGGATTTTTCATTCGATGAAATTTATGGGAGTTGAAGTTCCTGTGCATACAGGCGCCGAAACATTAGCAAAAAAATATGATTTAGCAGTTCTATTTGTAGAGGTTAAAAAAGTTAGAAGAGGCTATTATGAGGCTACATTTATTCCGCTTGCTGATAATCCGAAAGAAGTAGAAAACTTTAAAATTACTGAAATGTATCTTAAAGAAGTAGAAAAACAAATTCTAGAAGCTCCCGAGTTTTATTTATGGACGCACAAAAGATGGAAACACCGTATAGAATAATATTTCGAAAATAATTTAACCGAAAATCCGAAAAAACAGATGCTGCTTTTCGGACTTTTTTCTTTTAAAACCGAGTAATACTACATAAATGGGCTTTGTATATCAGATTTGATGTGTTTTTGTAATGATTTTTTTGAATGGATAAAAAAAGGAAACAATTTAAATTTGGCTCTTCTCTAATTATCTAAAAGAACCTAAAATCATTAACCCATGATTCAAAAACTATTTTTTTCATTTTTCGTATCGGTGCTCTTTTTTTCTGTCTTCGCCCAAAGTCCGAAACGAGGAATTGCTTACGGATACCACTCCCAAGCCGATATGCAGGCTTTAAAACCAGGCCTTTCTTGGTGGTACAACTGGTCCCCAGAACCTGATGCCGATTTGCGAGCTACTTATGAATCTCTCGGCGTTGAGTTTGTTCCAATGGCATGGGGAAAAGTCAACGATAATGACGTACAAACTTTCATAAATAAAATAAAACCTGGAGCCAAATATCTTCTGGCGTTTAATGAACCTAATTTTACCGACGGCGCAAGATTAACACCACAAGAAGCAGTAAATGCATGGGCAAATATTGAAAAAATCGCTGCTGCAAAAAATCTAGAAATTGTAAGCGCCTCACCAGCTTATAATGGCCCCAATAATTACGGAGGAATTTCTGACCCTGTTGTTTGGCACAATCAGTTTTTCCAATTATGCCCCAACTGTAAAGTAGATTATATCGCTTTTCATACTTATGATGCCACTGCAGGATCTGTGATTGGAGTAACAGGAATTTTAAAACAATTCAATCGCCCGCTTTGGATTACTGAGTTTGCCAATAGAGTTATACAGACCGCTGATGAAAAAACAGCTTTCATGAAACAAATTTTAACCAGCTATGAAAATGATCCAGATATTTTTCGTTATTCATGGTTTTCTGGAAGAGTAAATCCAACTTGGACTGATATGTTAGAAGGACAATTGTTAAGTGCTACAAGTGGTGTCTTAAGACCAATTGGAACTGAATATATCAATGTTCCTTATACAACAAAAAAAATGAATGTACCTGGACGTGTCATTGCCAATAAACATTACAGAAGAAAAGGAACTGGTTTACAAGCAACAACAGATTCTGGAACGGGGCAAAATGTTTGTTTCATCAATGAAGGAGACTGGAACGAATTTATGCTGAATGTTGCCAATGCTGGAACCTACAATTTGACTTTTAGAGTGGCATCTCCCGTATTGACTGGCAAATTTGACATTCTAGTAAATGATGTTGTGGTAAAAGCCGATGAAACCTTTCCACCAACAGGTGACTGGCAAACTTTTGCTAATAAAACGGTAAATGATGTTTTTTTACCAAAAGGCGAGGTGTATTTAAAAATCAAATTCAAATCAAATGACTTCAATTTTAATTTCATCGATTTTGCTGTTGCCAATCTTGGCGTTAAAGATAATGAGCTAGAAAAAGAGAGCTTTACTATTTATCCAAATCCTGTAAAAACGCAAGCCACTTTGCATATTAAATCAAACACTACTGAACCTTTAACGATCAAAATAATTGATATGAAAGGAGATGTCTGTTTTTCTTCTTCAGATTATTTTACGAATGAAGATATTAAAATTGGAGATAAGCTTCCAAAAGGAGTTTACATTGTAAACGCTTCGTATGGAAATATTAAAAAATCGATTAAAATAATTAAGAACTAATTCATTCCGTTAGGAATAAATTTGTTTTTGAATAAACAAAAGAATCTTTAGAATTTCTAAACAGGTTTTTATGTAAAATTCATTCCGTTAGGAATGTCTCATCGGTAGATATCAGATTTTAAGTAAGAGTTACACGTTCCGTAGGAACGTCTGATTAATCGGAAATGCATTCAATTCGAAAAAATCACGTGTCCCTACAATAAACAACGTCATTTTTTTCTACCGATGAGACATTCCTAACGGAATGTTTTTAATAAAAAAAGCTCTTTAGATAAATCTAAAGAGCTTTTTTTTAATTTTTAACAACTGAGAATCTTAGATTCCAGCAATTACTTTAATTTCATCAATAATTCGAAGCGCTAATTGATCTGCTGCATCTTGAGAAGGCGCTTCAGTATAAATACGAATAATTGGTTCTGTATTTGATTTTCTTAAATGAACCCATTCTGTAGCAAAATCAATTTTCACACCGTCAATTGTCGAAATATCTTCGTTTTTGTATTTCTCTGTCATTTGAGTTAAAATTGCATCAACATCAATTTGCGGAGTCAATTCAATTTTATTTTTACTCATATAGTATTCTGGATAAGAAGCTCTCAAAGCAGAAACTGGCATTTTTTTGTTTGCTAAATGCGTTAAGAACAAAGCAACTCCAACCAAACTGTCTCTTCCGTAGTGCAATTCAGGATAGATAATTCCACCGTTTCCTTCACCACCGATGATAGCATTGTTTTTCTTCATCAACTCTACCACGTTCACCTCACCTACAGCACTTGCTTCATAGCTTCCGCCGTGCGCTTTGGTAACATCTCTTAAAGCACGAGAAGATGACATGTTAGAAACTGTATTTCCTGGAGTTTTGCTTAAAACATAATCTGCAACAGCAACCAAAGTATATTCTTCTCCAAACATTTCACCGTCTTCACTGATAAAAGCCAAACGATCTACATCTGGATCTACGACGATACCAAAATCTGCTTTTTCTTTTACAACAAGCTCAGAAATATCAGTTAAATGCTCTTTTAAAGGCTCTGGATTATGCGGGAAATGTCCGTTTGGCTCACAGTACAATTCAACCACTTCCACTCCCATTAATTTTAGAAGCTTCGGAATAATAATTCCTCCTGATGAATTTACACCATCAACAACAACCTTGAATTTAGCTTCTTTTACTACTTCGATATCTACCAATGGCAAGTTTAAAACTTCATCGATATGAATATCCATATAAGCATCATTTGAAATAACTTCGCCTAAACTATCCACATCAGAAAAATCAAAAGCTTCGGCTTCAGCAATTTCAAGAATTTTTGCTCCGTCTGCACCGCTTAAAAATTCACCTTTGGCATTTAATAATTTTAAAGCATTCCATTGTTTTGGATTATGAGAAGCTGTTAAAATAATTCCACCATCAGCTTTTTCCAAAGGAACAGCCACTTCAACAGTTGGCGTTGTAGAAAGTCCAAGATCAATCACATCGATTCCTAAACCAATTAAAGTATTCACTACTAAATTATGAATCATTGGTCCAGAGATTCTCGCATCACGGCCAATTACAACTGTCAATTTATCTTTCGCAATATTATTTTTCAAGAAAGTTCCGTAAGCCGATGCAAATTTTACTGCATCAACAGGAGTTAGATTATCTCCCACTTTTCCTCCGATCGTCCCACGGATTCCAGAAATAGATTTTATTAGAGTCATTTTTGTGAGTTAGGGTTATTTTTTTACAAATATAAAAAAGTTACCGAGTTACTAAGGTGCTAAGTTTCTAAGATTTTAATTTTAACCTATTAGGAAACTACTTGTATCTCGTTATTTTTATAACAAAATGATTTAAAAAAGTTTTTATACATTTACTAAAATAACTCAGAATCTTAAAAAACTTCGATTCTTAGAAACTTATAAAAAAATGAATTTCTTAGCCCATATATATCTTTCTGGAGACAATGATTTAATTAAAATCGGGAATTTTATGGCAGACGGAATTCGCGGAAAACAATTTGAGCATTTTCCTGAAGATGTTCAAAAAGGAATTTTACTGCATCGATTCATAGATACCTATACCGATTCTCACGATATTTTTAGAACCAGCACCAAACGCCTGCATGACCGATACCATCATTATGCTGGTGTAATTGTAGATATTGTTTATGATCATTTTCTAGCCAAAAACTGGGAAAAATATTCGGATGAAAAATTAGAACTTTTTGTAAATCGATTTTATCATTCGCTTCACGATAATTATGAAATTTTAACCGAAAAAACTCAAGGTTTAATGCCGTATATGATTGAAAGAAACTGGCTTGTAAGTTATCGTACAACCGAAGGAATCCAACATATATTAACCCAAATGGATAGAAGATCCAAAAATGTTTCTCAAATGCAGTTTGCTGTAGAAGAACTTACGGAATTTTATGATGAATTTGAAGAAGAATTTACATTGTTTTTTGAAGAAATGAGAGCACAAGCCAAAGAAAAACTGCTTTCTCTTTAAGCCAATTTAATTTTATTGAACATGAAAAAAATTACATTTTTAATAGCACTTTTATATATAAGCAGCAGCAATGCACAACAGACAGATCCAAATCCGACAGGATTAGTTGTTACAAGAGCCATGGTGGTTTCTGCACGCGAGGAAGCTTCAAAAATCGGTTCTTATATTATGAAAAATGGCGGAAACGCTTTTGACGCCATGGTAGGAACAGAGTTAGCTCTTGCAGTTGCTTTTCCGTTTGCAGGAAATATCGGCGGCGGCGGATTTATGGTGTATAGAAAAGCCAATGGCGAAGTCGGTTCTTTGGATTATCGCGAAAAAGCTCCACTGGCAGCAACAAAAGATATGTTTTTGGATAGCGAAGGAAATGTAATAAAAGGAAAAAGTACCCAAACAGCACTTGCCATTGGCGTTCCAGGAACAATTGCAGGCGTTTTTGCTGTGCATAAAAAATACGGAACAATGCCGATTTCTAAAATCCTTGAGCCTGTAATTGCTTTAGCGGAAAGAGGTGTTGTAGTGACCAAAAAACAAGAGAAAAGCTTAAAAGATTATCATGAAAGCATTGTAAAAATAAATGGAGAAAATTCGCTTTTATCTGGCAGTTTCAAAGAAAACGATACGATCAAATATCCAGCATTGGCCAAAACTTTAAGAAGAATCCAGAAAAAAGGAAGAAACGAATTTTATAAAGGCGAAACTGCAAAAATCTTAGTCAATTATTTAAAGGAAAAAGGTGGCATTATTACGATGCAGGATTTAGCGAAATATGAAGCGAAATGGAGAAAACCATTACAGTTTACTTATAAAGGTTTAAAGATTACTTCAATGGCTCCACCAAGCAGTGGCGGAATCTGTTTGGCTCAAATTTTAAAGATGCTCGAGCCTTATGATTTAGCCAAAATGGGACATAATTCACCAGATGCCATACAGGTTATTGTTGAGGCTGAAAGAAGAGCGTATGCAGACAGAAGCTATTTTTTAGGCGATCCAGATTTTGTCAAGATTCCGCTGAAAGAACTATTAGATGAAAGTTACCTTCGTGAAAGAATGGCTAGCTTTAATCCTGAAAAAGCAACTTTATCTAGCGAAATAAAAGAAGGAAAAGTGAATTATGCCGAAAGCACAGAAACAACACACTATTCAATTGTAGATCAATTCGGGAATGCAATTGCTGCTACAACAACCTTAAATGATGGTTATGGTTCAAAATATTATTGTGACGAATTAGGTTTCTTTTTAAATAACGAAATGGACGATTTTAGTGCCAAACCAGGTTCTCCAAACATGTTTGGTTTGGTTGGAAATGAAGCCAACAGTATCGCTCCGCAAAAAAGAATGTTAAGTTCTATGACGCCAACCATTGTAGAAAAAGACGGAAAATTATTTATGGTTGTAGGAACTCCGGGAGGTTCAACGATTATTACTTCTGTTTTACAGACAATTCTAAATGTTTACGAATACAATCTAAGCATGCAAGAAGCCGTGAATGCTCCACGTTTCCACCATCAATGGCTGCCAGATTTAATTACTTTCGAACCCAATACTTTTGAAACAAAAACAATTGATCAGCTTAAAGCAAAAAGCTACATCATCAACGAAAAACCAACTCCAATTATCGGAAAAGTAGATGCTATTTTGGTTTTGCCAAACAAAAATCTAGAAGGCGGAGCTGACTTTAGAGGCGATGATAAAGCCGTTGGTTTTTAATAGTTCTCAGTTTTTATTTTTTTAATCTAACATTATGAACTAATTTTGTAAGAACGATAATTTTAAAACAGAATGCTAAAAAAATATTTCAGAAGACTCGAAAGCATCATTGCTTTGGCACAATCCTTAATGACTCCAAAGCAGTTTCTTTTTTTGTCAAGCGTTCTTATCGGAATATCTTGTTCACTTGCGGTTATCGTACTTAAAACTTTCGCGCATAGTGTATTCTCATTTGCAACATACATTAATGGAATCTTGAAATTGAGTTTCATTAACAGTATCCTGCCAATAATTGGTATTACATTAACCGTTTTTGTTGTAAATAAAGTTCTTAACGGAAGCATTCAAAAAGGAACTTCGCAAATACTTTATGCAGTGGCGAAAAAAGCCAGTATTATTCCGAGAAAGCAGATGTATGCCCAAATTGTGACAAGTTCATTAACAGTTGGTTTAGGAGGTTCTGCAGGTTTAGAAAGTCCGATTGTAATTACTGGTGCAGCTTTTGGCTCAAATTATGCCCAAAATTATAAGATGCAGTATAAGGATCGAACTTTGCTGATTGGATGTGGTGTAGCTGCTGGAATTGCGGCGGCTTTTAACGCTCCAATTGCAGGTGTTCTTTTTGCTATTGAGGTTTTATTGGTAGATGTCAGCATTTCTGCTTTTACGCCTATTATGATTTCTGCGGCAACGGGCGCTTTGGTTTCTGCAATTGTTTTGGACGAAAGCATTCTTTTGAGCTTTAAAAAACAAGAATCTTTTGATTATCATAATATTCCGTTTTATGTTATTTTGGGAGTTCTAACTGGACTGGTTGCTATCTATTACTCAAGAAACTTTCAAAGAGTCGAGCATTATTTTGCCAAACAGCAAATCAATCCTTATAAAAAAGCTTTAATTGGCTCATCGTTATTGGCGTTATTAATTTTTATTTTTCCAACTCTGTTTGGTGAGGGATACGAAAGCATCAAAACTTTATCTGAAACCGATCCAGGAAAATTATTAGACAATACTTTATTTGCCGATTTCAGAAACAATCAATGGGTTTTGCTTTTATTTATTGGCGCTACCATGATGGTTAAAGTATTTGCTTCTGGATTAACACTTGGAAGTGGAGGAAATGGAGGTAACTTCGCTCCTTCTCTATTCTTAGGATCTTATCTGGGATATTTCTTTTCTAAACTTGTAACCATGATAGGTTTATCTAAACTTCCTATCAGTAATTTCACAATGGTTGGAATGGCTGGGATTCTTAGCGGTTTATTTCATGCGCCTCTAACAGCAATCTTCTTAATTGCAGAAATTACAGGAGGCTACGGATTAATGATTCCGCTTATGATCGTTTCTTCCATTAGTTTTGCCATTTCTAAACGTTTCGAAAAATATTCGCTTGACGTAAAAGGATTAGCCAAAAAAGGACATGCGTTTACAAGCAATAAAGATTCTAATATCCTATCGACTTTAGACATTGACTCAATTATTCAATGCGATTATTTGACAGTTCACCCAGACGAAAATCTAAGTAAATTAGTAGATCTTATTTCGCATTCCAATCAAGTAGTTTTTGCAGTTGTAAATCAAGACAAAGATTTGGTTGGAGTAGTTCATTTTAATGATATTCGAGAAATCATTTTTAATTCTTACCGAGTTAAATACACTTTTATTAGAGACGTAATGAAAGCGCCTGCTGCGACAATTTCTACACTCGACAGCATGGAAATTGTAATGCGAAAATTTGAAACTACAAAATCTGCTTTCCTTCCTGTTTTAAGAGATGGAAAATACCACGGATTTATTTCCAAATCGATAGCACTCGAAGCTTATAGAACAAAACTCCGTTCTATGACGATTGAATAAACGTTAATATCGGATACGTTAAAAATTTTATTTATCCGATATTAAGAAGTATCTTTGTAGGATTATGTTTAATATTGACCTAACATACAGAGAAGAATTTCAATCAACCTTTGATCGATTGTACCAAAAAAGGCAAGAACTGCAAAACAGCAGACCATTGCCCAATATTGCTTTGAACAAAATACGAGAAAGCCTTTCTCTCGAATGGACTTATAACTCTAATAGCATTGAAGGAAACACACTGAGTCTAAGAGAAACTCAAATGGTTATTCAAGAAGGAATTACCATTAAAGGAAAATCGCTTCGTGAACATTTTGAAACTCATAATCATGACAAAGCTATTGATTATCTTTATTCAATTGTAGATGAAGAATATAAGCTAAGAAGCATCGATATTCTTTCTATACATGGATTAGTAATGCGTTCTATCGAAGAAGATTTCGCGGGCAGAATTCGTAATGGAGGCGTCCGAATTTCTGGTGCTAATTTTATGCCACCAAATGCAAATAAAGTTTCAGATTATTTAGACGAATTAATCGAGTTTATCAATAAAAATCCGTTAGGTTTAAACGATATAGAATTGGCAACAATCTATCATCATAAACTGGTCTGGATTCATCCTTTTTTTGATGGAAATGGTCGTACCGTTCGTTTAAGCATGAATTTATTATTGATTCGATGCGGTTTTCCTCCTGCAATTATTTTAAAAAATGATCGCAAGAAATACTACGAAGCGCTCAATCAAGCTAATAATGGAAATTACCAAAAATTGACACTTTTGATGTGTCAGGCACTCGAAAGAACGCTTAATATATATTTAGGTGCAATGCCAGGAAGCAATTATGATTATCAATCTATTCAAAACATTGTTAGTGAGCCTGATACTCCGTACGGCCAAGAATATGTAAGTTTATTGGCCAGAACAGGAAAAATAGATGCTTACAAAGAAGGCAGAAACTGGTATACCACCAAAGAAGCAATTGAAAACTATATGGCAACCCGAAAAAGAAAACGCTGATTTTAAATCAGCGTTTTTTGTTATTAATTGTAACATAAACTTTTGCTATCGAGCACTAAAAGAACAAATCAAAGTGGTAACTTTGCGTTTTGCTCAAAATTATGTTAGATAAAGACAATACTATTGAAGTTCTTGGTGCAAGAGTTCACAATCTAAAAAATATCGATATATCTATTCCCCGTGAAAAACTGGTTGTCATTACTGGTTTATCAGGCTCGGGAAAATCTTCTTTGGCATTTGATACCATTTATGCTGAAGGTCAGCGTCGTTATGTTGAAACGTTTTCAGCTTACGCCAGACAATTCCTTGGAGGATTAGAGCGTCCTGACGTTGATAAAATCGACGGACTTTCTCCTGTAATTGCGATTGAACAAAAAACAACAAGTAAAAGTCCACGTTCTACAGTTGGAACTATTACTGAAATTTACGATTTCCTAAGGCTTTTATACGCACGTGGCGCAGATGCCTACAGTTATAACACTGGCGAAAAAATGGTTTCATATTCTGATGAACAGATTAAAGATTTGATTATTCAGGACTATAAAGGAAAACGAATCAATATTCTGGCTCCAGTTATTAAAGCCAGAAAAGGACATTATGCAGAATTATTTCAGCAGATTACCAAACAAGGATTCTTGAAAGTTCGTGTAAATGGTGAAGTTCAAGATTTGGTTGTCGGAATGAAATTGGATCGTTACAAAACTCATGATATTGAGATTATTGTAGACAGAATGGTGATTGAAGATAATCCTGATACGCAAAAAAGATTATCGGAAAGCATCAATACAGCTATGCATCACGGTGAAGATGTTTTGATGATTTTGGATCAGGATTCTAATGAAGTGCGTTATTTCAGTAGAAACTTAATGTGTCCTTCAACAGGAATATCGTATCAAAATCCAGAACCGAATTTATTTTCATTTAACTCTCCAAAAGGAGCTTGTCCGCATTGTAACGGATTGGGAACTGTACACGAAATAAACGTCAAGAAGATCATTCCAAATCCGAAATTATCTATAAAAGCAGGTGGTTTTGCGCCTCTTGGCGAATACAAATCTTCATGGATATTCAAGCAATTGGAAACCATTGGAGAAAAATTCGGATTTAAAATAACTGATCCGATTGAAAAAATTCCGGAAGAAGCCATGCAAATGATTTTGTACGGCGGAAAGGATAAATTTTCTATCAACTCAAAAGATCTTGGTGTTACAAGAGAATATAAAATTGATTTTGAAGGAATTTCTAATTTCATTAAAAATCAATATGACGAAAGTGCCACAACGAGCATAAAGCGTTGGGCAAAAGATTTTATGGACGAAATCAATTGCCCTGTTTGCGATGGTTCTCGTCTTAAAAAAGAAGCATTATTTTTTAGAGTAAATGAAAAAAATATCACCGAATTGTGTGATATGGATATCTCAGATTTGACAGCGTGGTTTCATGATCTAAATAGCCATTTAACTGACAAGCAGCTTTTAATCGCTTCTGAAGTCGTAAAAGAAATCAAAGACCGCTTGAATTTCTTGATGAATGTTGGTTTGAATTATCTAGCTTTAAGCCGAAGCTCAAAATCGCTTTCTGGTGGTGAAGCACAGCGTATTCGTCTGGCAACACAAATTGGTTCTCAGCTCGTTGGAGTTCTTTATATTTTGGATGAACCAAGTATTGGTCTGCACCAAAGAGATAACGAAAAACTGATTCATTCTTTGGAACAATTACGCGATATCGGAAACTCAGTTATTGTGGTTGAACACGACAAAGACATGATTGAAACGGCTGATTATGTAATTGATATTGGTCCAAAAGCTGGAAAATATGGAGGAGAAATTATTAGTATAGGAACTCCAAAAGAAACTTTAGCATCAGACACTATTACCGCTCAATATTTGAATGGTAAAATGAAATTTGATATTCCGAAGAAAAGAAGAAAAGGAAATGGCAAATTCTTGAAACTGACTGGAGCAACTGGAAATAACTTAAAAAATGTTTCGATTGAAATTCCGTTAGGGCAATTAACTTGCGTTACAGGAGTTTCTGGAAGCGGAAAATCAACTTTAATTAATGAGACGCTTTATCCGATTCTGAATGCGTATTATTTTAATGGAGTAAAGAAACCGCAACCATATAAAAAGATTGAAGGTTTAGAACATATTGACAAAGTAATTGATATTGACCAAAGTCCGATTGGAAGAACACCACGTTCGAATCCAGCGACATATACAGAGGTTTTCACAGAAATCAGAAATCTATTTACGATGACTTCTGAAAGTATGATTCGTGGTTACAAAGCGGGACGTTTTAGTTTCAACGTAAAAGGCGGACGTTGCGAAACCTGTGAAGGTTCTGGTGTTAGAACTATCGAAATGAACTTTTTACCAGATGTTTACGTAGAATGTGAAACGTGTCAGGGAAAACGTTTTAATAGGGAAACTTTAGAAATCAGATACAAAGGAAAATCTATTTCTGATGTTTTGGATATGACGGTTGATGAAGCAGTTCCATTTTTTGAAAATATTCCGAAGATTCATAGAAAAATTAAAACCATTCAAGATGTTGGATTAGGTTATATTACACTTGGTCAACAAAGCACAACACTTTCTGGTGGTGAAGCGCAACGTATAAAACTAGCGGGAGAATTATCTAAAAAAGATACTGGAAATACATTTTATATTCTCGACGAACCTACAACAGGATTACACTTTGAAGACATTCGCGTTTTAATGGAAGTAATCAATAAATTGGTTGACAAAGGAAATACAATTCTTGTCATCGAACATAATATGGATGTTATTAAACTTGCCGATTATATTATTGATATTGGTCCAGAAGGTGGAAAAGGCGGTGGACAATTGGTTGCTAAAGGAACTCCAGAAGAAGTGGCTCAGAATAAAAAGAGTTATACGGCTAAGTTTTTGAAAAAAGAACTAGAGTAGAAACAACATCTTTGTCAAAGTTTTTAAACTTTGACAAAGATTAAATCTAAAAAACTTTCAGTTTTACAGATACTATACACCTGATAATGAATCAAAAAACCGAATTTGATTATTATCATAACATTACTTTTGGATTATAATTCCTGTTTTTTATAACAATTCTAGAAAAAAGCGTTAATTTAGTGTCCGCTTTTTTTGAAAAATCCATGCTTTTTTAAAGAAAACATGTTTCAATTAAAACCAATGTTTATTTGAAACCAACTGCCCTAGCCCTGATGGGAGCGGCATCTCCCGATTTAGAAAAACAAGGCTTTTTAGCCGTAGTTTTTGTTTATCGGGAATATAGTGGACAGCAGGAACTAGCTCCTTCCTTCGACTACGCTCAGGATGACAAAAAAGACATAAATAAAATAATAAATTAAAATACCTAAAATGAGATTAGAAGATTTTGATAATGATGAAGATAAAGTAATTCAGGATCGTTTAAAGCAAAAAACGTGGAATGAAATTAAAACCAATGACAGCTGGGCAATTTTTAAAATTATGTCTGAGTTTGTAAATGGTTACGAAGCAATGGGACGTATTGGTCCTTGTGTTTCTATTTTTGGATCGGCAAGAACAAAACCAGATGACAAGTACTATCAGTTGGCTGAAAAAATCGCTTATAAAATCAGTAAAGCAGGTTACGGTGTGATTACAGGAGGTGGTCCCGGAATTATGGAAGCTGGAAATAAAGGTGCGCATTTAGGAGGAGGAACTTCGGTTGGTTTAAATATCGAACTTCCGTTTGAGCAGCATTTTAACCCATATATTGATCACGATAAAAACTTGAATTTCGACTATTTCTTTGTGAGAAAAGTAATGTTCGTAAAATATTCGCAAGGTTTTGTGGTTATGCCAGGAGGTTTCGGAACTTTAGACGAAATGTTTGAAGCCATCACTTTGATTCAGACTAAAAAAATTGGAAAATTCCCTATTATTCTAGTTGGAGTTGAATTCTGGTCTGGCCTGATTGACTGGGTTAAAACGGTATTGGTTGAAAAAATGCATACCGTAAGCCCTGAAGATTTAAATTTATTTAAAATCGTAGACACAGAAGACGAAGTTGTAGAAGCATTGGATAAATTCTACAAAAAGTACGATTTAAGTCCGAATTTCTAATTTTCAAAACCATATAAGTGATATAAGTTCATTTAAAAGTATGTTTTTAAGCTTTGCGTTAAAAACACTTTTATCACTTATATGGTTAAATTATATTGCAAATACGTAAAAATTGAAAGCTGTTTTTTTAAACAGCTTTTTTTATACTATTTTTACAAAAATCCGTAACTTCATTATGTCCGTACATAAGTATGTCTGATAATTTTTAAGCCATTACTTGAAAGCACTTTATAAAATTATTTGCCTCATTTCAGTTTTATCATTTTCGATAAAACTAACCGCACAACATCAATCTAAGATGGAGGTGGCGGTAAATCTTGAACTTAAGACACTAAATGTAAAACAGGATATTACGTACCATAATAATTCAAATGACACTCTAATATCGATTGTTCTGAATGATTGGAATAATGCTTTTGCTGACAAAAATACGCCTTTGGCAAAACGTTTTTCTGATGAGTTTTACAGAGGTTTTCATTTAGCTAAGGCAGTAGATCGAGGAAAAACAACCATTATAAATCTAACCGAAACCAATTTTTCGGCTTTGGAATGGGAAAGAAGCGCCGAAGATCCTGATTATATTACCGTAAGATTAAATCGCAAGCTTCTTCCTAATGAAAAAATCGTTTTACATCTCAATTACATTGTAAAAATACCGAACGACAAATTCACTCATTTTGGATTTACTCAAAATGGCGGTATGGCATTAAAAAATTGGTTTTTAAGTCCTGCGCGATTTGAAAATGGCTTTTTTGTAAAGTACAATAATTTCAATCTAGATGATATTGCTAATGCGGTGAGTGATTACGAAGTGGAAATTAAAATTCCGAATCAGTATTCTATCACTACCGATTTAAATTCGGTTTCAAAAGATTCAACCAATCAGAGCTACAATATTTATTCTTTCTCTGGAAAAAACAGAACCGATTTTAGTCTTTATATCGAAAAGAAAAACAGTTTTAGAAGCTACGATAATGGCTCTTTACAGGTTCTGACAAATTTAAAAAACAAAAAAATAGACGAATTCCAGAAAGCCATTATTATTAATCGAGTAGTTTCTTATGCTGAAAAATTTATTGGCAAATATCCACACGAGAGAATTACGGTTTCTCAGATAGATTATGACCGAAATCCGTTTTATGGCTTAAATCAGCTGCCTTCGTTTATTAGTCCGTTTGAAGATGATTTTATGTTTGAGATTCAATTTTTAAAGACTTTTTTAAACAATTACCTCAAAAACAGTCTGCGCTTAGATCCAAGAAAAGACAATTGGGTTTATGATGGAATCCAGATATATACGATGATGAAATATATGGAAGAGCATCATCAAGATGAAAAAATGCTGGGAAAACTTTCAGATATGAAGCTTTTTAAAAGTTATAACATTACGAACCTAACTTTTAATGAACAATACAGCTATTACTATATGTTAATGGCTCGTAAAAATCTGGATCAGCCTTTAGGAGACCCAAAAAACACACTGATAAAATTTAATGAACAGATTGCCAGTAAATATCGCGCTGGCTTAAGTTTAAGCTATTTAGACGATTATCTTAATCATGATATTGTACCTAAAAGCGTAAAAGAGTTTTACAATCTTAACCAATTTGGACAATCAAACCGTTATGATTTTGAAAAAATCTTAACTCAAAAAAGTCCAAAAAATATCGATTGGTTCTTTAAAACCATTATTGATTCGAGAGATATTATAGATTATAAATTTTCGAATGTGTCGAGAACTGCAGACAGCGTTACATTTTCGGTTAAAAATAAAACTGGAATCTACGCTCCTATTCCGATTTACGGAATTAAAAAGAAAGAAGTTGTTTTTAAAGAATGGATTGAACCTACCAAAAAAGATTCTGTTTATGAATTCAGCCGAAAAAATGCGGAAAAAATTGTCATTAATTACGATAATGAAGTTCCTGAGTATAATCAAAGAAACAACTGGAGATCTTTAAAAAGTGTTTCACTGAATCGTCCTGTAAAATTTAATTTTACTAAAGATTTGGAAGATCCAGATTACAATCAGATTTTATACATTCCGACATTAAATTATAATTATTATGATGGTTTCACCCCAGGAATCCGTTTTCATAATAAAACTATTTTAGACAAACCTTTTAATTTTGATATTAATCCGGCTTATTCAATCAAAGCAGGTACAATTTCTGGTTCATCTGCCTTTTCTTGGAATCAGTATTATAGAAACAGCACTTTATTTAATGTTCGATATTCTATCAGTCAGAATTATTTTCATTATGCACCAGATGCAACTTATTTGAGATTAAATCCGATGGTAGTATTTCGCATTCGCGAAAAAGATTTCAGAGACAACAGAAAGCAAATGTTTATGTTCCGCCAGGTTATCGTAAATCGTGAAGCAAGCGATTACATTACAGACAATTCAGAACCAAATTATTCCATATTTAATGCCCGTTATTCTAATACTAAAACTGAATTAATTGATCATTTTAACTTTATGACCGATTTGCAGTTTTCTAGTGGATTCGGAAAGGTTGCAGGAGAAGTAGAATACAGAAGATTATTTGAAAACAACAAGAAGTTAAATTTAAGATTATACGCTGGAAGTTTTGTTTATAACACAACAAACTCAGATTATTTTAGTTTTGGTTTAGACCGTCCAACAGATTATTTATTTGATTACAATTTGTTTGGGAGATCAGAAAGTACAGGATTTTTTAGTCAGCAATATGTAATTGCCGAAGGAGGCTTCAAATCACAATTAGAACCTTCTTACGCCAACCAATGGATGGCAACTCTAAATGCGAGTTATGCGGTATGGAACTGGGTGGAACTTTATGGAGACATTGGTTTTTTGAAAAATAAACATCAAAGTGAGTTCTTTGCTTACGACTCTGGAGTACGTTTAAACCTTGTTCCTGATTACTTTGAACTCTATTTTCCTGTTTATTCTAATAACGGATGGGAAATATCACAACCTAAATACAATGAAAAAATACGATTTATCATCACATTTTCGCCAAAAACGTTAGTTACTCTTTTTACCCGAAAATGGTTTTAATCAAATGAAAATTAAATAAAAACTTGCGAAATTATCAATAAAATTAAATTTTACATAAAAATCACATAAATAAAATACGTAGTTTCTAGATTTGAATACAAATAATTAAATTATATTTAGTTTAAAGAATTATGATTATTGATTGTTTTTAAGTAATTTCGCGACATAAACAACATGACCCTACAAGATTATGATAAAAGAAAAAAACAATACTACACTGACATTTGAAGATTTCAAAACTGAGGTATTGAATGACTATAGAATTGCGGTAACAAGCCGTGAATGTAGTCTTTTAGGTCGAAAAGAAGTATTAACAGGAAAAGCTAAATTTGGTATTTTCGGAGACGGAAAAGAAGTTCCGCAGCTGGCAATGGCAAAAGCTTTTAAAAACGGAGATTTCCGTTCTGGATACTATCGCGACCAAACTTTTATGATGGCTATCGGCGAATTGGACGCTAAACAGTTTTTTGCTGGTTTATATGGTCATACCGATTTAGCTTTTGATCCAATGTCTGCAGGAAGACAAATGGGCGGACACTTTGTAACGCACAGTTTAAACGAAGATGGTTCTTGGAAAGATTTAACAAAACAAAAAAATTCAAGTTCAGATATATCTCCAACAGCAGGACAAATGCCAAGATTGCTTGGTTTGGCTCAAGCATCAAAAATCTACAGAAACGTTGACGGAATCACTATCAAAGATAAATTTTCAGTTAACGGAAATGAAGTAGCTTGGGGAACAATTGGTAATGCAAGTACTTCTGAAGGTTTATTTTTTGAAACTATAAATGCTGCAGGAGTTCTACAAGTTCCGATGGTAATGAGTGTTTGGGATGACGAATACGGAATTTCTGTTCATGCTAAACATCAGACTACTAAAGAAAATATTTCTGAAATATTAAAAGGATATCAGCGCGATGAAGATTCTAAAGGTTATGAAATCTTTAGAGTTAAAGGCTGGGATTATGCCGAATTGGTTTCGACTTATGAAAGAGCCGGAGCAATTGCGCGCGAAGAACACATTCCTGTTTTAATTCACGTAAACGAATTGACACAACCTCAAGGCCATTCTACTTCTGGTTCTCACGAACGTTACAAAAGTGCCGAAAGATTGGCTTGGGAAAGAGATTTTGACTGTATTCGTCAAATGCGTCTTTGGATGATTGCAATTAATATTGCTTCTCCAGAGGAATTGGCAGAACTTGATTTCGAATTGAAAAAAGAAGTTTTAGAGGCTAAAAAAGAAGCTTGGAATAACTTCATTAATCCTATCATTGATGAACAAAAGAATCTTTTAGCTTTATTGGAACAAATTGCTGAAGCAAGCATCAATCATAAAGAAAGAATCAAAAAATTAATTTCTGAATTGGCTGCAATTAAAGCGCCTTTAAAAAAGGAATTATTAGTTTATGCTAGAAAGATCCTTCGTTTTATTGAAGTGCCAAATAGCAAAGTTCTTTTATCAAATTGGATTACAAAATTCTTGAATGAAACTCAAGAAAAATTCAGCAGTAATCAGCATTCGGAATCGGCTCAAAATGTATTTTCTGTACAAAAAGTTCTTCCTAAATATGCAGAAAATGCAAAACCAGATTTGGATGGAAGAATGATTCTTCGTGATAATTTTGATGCGTTGTTTGCGAAATATCCTGAAACTTTAATTTTCGGTGAAGATGTTGGAAACATTGGAGACGTAAATCAAGGTCTTGAAGGCATGCAGGAAAAATACGGAGAACTTCGTGTTGCCGATGTCGGAATTCGTGAAGCGACTATTATTGGTCAGGGAATCGGAATGGCATTGAGAGGATTACGTCCGATTGCTGAAATCCAGTATTTAGATTATTTATTGTACGCAATTCAGATCATGAGTGACGATTTAGCTACATTGCAATATAGAACTGTTGGTAAACAAAAAGCACCATTAATCATTAGAACCCGCGGACACCGTTTGGAAGGAATCTGGCATTCTGGTTCTCCAATGGGAATGATTATCAATGCGATTCGTGGAATTCACGTTTTGGTTCCAAGAGACATGACACAAGCTGCTGGTTTTTATAACACTTTGTTAGAATGTGACGAACCTGCTTTGGTGATCGAATGCTTGAACGGATATCGTTTAAAAGAGAAAACGCCTCTAAATTTTGGTGAATTTAAAACGCCAATTGGAGTTGTAGAAACTTTAAGAGAAGGTTCTGATATTACTTTAGTTTCTTACGGATCAACTTTAAGATTGGTTATGCAAGCGGCTAATGAATTAGCAGAAAAAGGAATTGAGTGTGAAGTTATCGATGTTCAATCTTTACTTCCTTTTGATATTAGCAAAGACATCGTAAAAAGTATTGCTAAAACAAACCGTCTTTTAGTAATCGATGAAGATGTTCCTGGAGGAGCTTCAGCATTTATTTTGCAACAGATTTTAGAAGAACAAGATGCATACAAACATTTGGATAGCAAGCCACAGACTTTAGCTGCTAAAGCACACAGACCTGCTTACGGAACTGATGGTGATTATTTCTCTAAACCTTCTGCAGAAGATATTTACGAGAAAATTTACGATATGATGAACGAAGTTAATCCTTCAAAATATCCTGCTTTATACCAGTAAAATAAGATTTTTAGATATTAAAAAAGCTCCAAGAATTTGGAGCTTTTTTTGTTTTTACCCAAAGTGTTCACACAGTTTTGTCATTTCGACGAAGGAGAAATCTCCATAAGCAGCTCGACAAAGATTGATCAGCATTGTGGAGTTTCTCGCGGAGATTTCTCCTTCGTCGAAATGACAAGATTGTGGATAATGTTATTCAAATAATTAAATATCCTTCAACATCGCTCTCGCTCTTTCCAAATCCTCAGCTGTATCAATTCCGATTCCAACATGAGATGTCTCAACCATTTTGATGCGTTTTCCGAACTCTAAATAACGTAATTGCTCTAACTTCTCAGAAGCTTCTAAAGATTTCATTGGAAGGCTGTAAAAATCTAATAAAGCCTGTTTTCTGAAAGCATAAATTCCGATATGCTGAAAATATCGTACTCCAACATTCTTCTCTCTCGGATACGGAATTACTGAACGAGAAAAGTACAAAGCAAACTGTGACTGATCTACCACAACTTTCACATTATTTGGATTATTGATTTCGTCTTCATTTGTAATTTCGCGCATTAACGAAGCCAAGTCAATTTTCTTATCAGGATCATTTTTAAAGACCGATAAAACTTGTGCTAAAGGTTCTGCTTCTGTAAAAGGTTCATCACCTTGAACATTTACTACAATGTCAACATCAAGATTCGCAACTGCTTCTGCAATACGGTCGCTTCCAGATTCGTGCTCTTTGATGCTCATAATTGCTTTTCCGCCATTAGAAACAATTTCATCGAAAATCAGATCAGAATCGGTTACTACAAAAACATCATCAAACAATTTTGTAGAAACTGCTGCTTCGTAGGTTCTTAGAATTACTGTTTTTCCACCTAAATCCTGCATTAGTTTTGCAGGAAAACGTGTTGAAGCATATCTGGCTGGAATTACCGCTATTATTTTCATTTTTATATTTTACTGAGTTTAAAAAACTTAAAATTTAGTAATTTAATTTTCACTGGTTTTTAAGTGTTTGCAAATATGCAAAAATTACTTTTAAATTTCTGTTTTTCTATTTCTGTAAAGGACGAAAATCATCTTCGAGAATACTAAGCCAAAAAATTAAACCAAAACTGTAACACGAAGATAAGTTGCTGGAATTAATGTAGAATTTTGATCATTACTTTGGTTTTGGCTATTAACTAATCCTTCAAGTTTAGCATACAAATCCGAAGTTTTTCCATTTTGTTCAGCAGCTTCAAAAGCATTCATAGTTGGTCCATAGTACGTTTTTAATCGATTTAGCCACTCCGAAGGTGGAAATGCAGCTTTAAATGTAAAGGTGTCTCTCTCAAAAGAAATATTTTCTTTAGGAACACCCGCATTTGTAAATCTTTCGATGACGTTATCCTCAATACCCCAAAGCATTGGACTTACAAAACCCTCAGGAGGCGGAGGAGTAAATTCAGCACTAATTTTTAGGATTTGTGCAATCAACGTTGGATCTCCCGGTATCCAATTACCCATAATAATTTTACCTCCAGGTCGCGTGACGCGAACCATTTCTTTGGCAACATCAAAAGGTTTTGGAGCAAACATTGCTCCGAAAATGCTCATTGTAACATCGTAAGATTGATTCTTCAATTCATTCAAATCGGTTGCGTCACCTTCTTGAAATACAACATTATCCAACCCTTCTTTTTTTGCTCGAAGATTACCAGCTTCAACTAAATTTCTTGCTATATCAACACCTAAAACATTGGCTCCTAATTTTGCCGAAGGTATTGCGGTAGTACCATCGCCACAGCCGAGATCTAAAACGTTACTATTTTCTTTAATTCCAATTTTGGCAACCAATTCCGCACCACTTTCTCTCATAGATTCTGCAACACGCGTAAAATCGCCTTTTTCCCATAATGCTTTGTTTGGATTCATCTTAGTTTTATCAGTGATTATAGTGCTGATGCCGCACTCTTACTTAATTTGTAAACATCTTCTATCGTTTTTTAAATTATCACCAGTTAATCCACAAAAGGCATTTAAAAAACTACTTAAAAAGAAGAAAGAAACCAAACAATCAACTGATAAACAATTACTTATGTAAAAATAAACAAATTTAAATGAAACATTTTACTATCGCATCAATTTATTTTTCAAACAAATTGTGTAGATTATAACTTTTAGGCCATTATCAAATAAATTGGAAACGATTGGGAAACGATTTAAAAACAAATACTATTACAATATTTTTACCGAAGTCATACTCAACGAACCTGCCAAAAGTTTATCGTTAAACAATTCCAATTCATCCTTTTTATCTTTTAAACCTAAAGTATATAATAATGGCAGATAATGTTCTGGTGTTGGAACTGCTAATTGAATGGCTTTATTCATTTTTTCGAAATCAATTAATGGCTGGAAATTCCCATCTAATAAATAATTATTTACGGTTTCTCTTGCTTCAATTGCCCAGTCGTAACCATAATTGTCTTTGTCAAAATTTCTAAAATCGACCATTCTAAGATTATGGACAATATTACCGCTTCCGATAATTAAAACGCCTTTGTAGCGAAGTGCTTGCAGTTTCTGAGCCAATTCGAAATGATATTGTCCCGATTTGGTGTAATCTATACTCAGCTGAATAACAGGAACATCAGCATTTGGATATAAATGTTTAATTACGCTCCAAGCGCCATGATCTAATCCCCAATGTTCGTCTAATTCGACCATGACTGGATCTAAAATCTTCTTAGTTTCAGCTGCCAATTCTGGACTTCCTTTTGCGGGATATTGCACATCAAAAAGTGCTTGCGGAAAACCTCCAAAATCATGAATCGTTCTTGGCATTTCCATCGAAGTAACTTTTGTTCCTTTTGTAAACCAATGCGCAGAAACGCATAAAATAGCATTTGGCTGCGGAAGTGTTTTTGCCAAATCTCGAAATCCAGTCACAAATTGATTTTCTTCAATAGCATTCATGGGACTGCCGTGTCCTAAAAACAGAACTGGCATTTTATCGGTATTCGAAAACTTAGATGAGATCGAATGTAAATCGTTTAGTGTTGTCATTGTTTAGATTTTTTTTTGCCACAGATTAGAATGATTAAAAAGATTTTTATTGCACTTTAAAATTTTTCACGCAGATTTTGCAGATTGAGCTGATATCAATTTAAAAAACGATTTCAAAAAATCTGCTCAATCTGCAAAATCTGCGTGAAACAAAAATGCGTTTTACTTTGTAATAAATCTGTGGAAATCATTTTAATCTGTGGCTAAAATTTATTCCTCAAAACTCTCGTCTTTAAATCCTATCAAATATAGCTTATTTTTGGCACGTGTCATGGCGGTATAAAGCCATCTAATATAATCAGTATCAATGCCGTTGGGCAGAAATGGCTGTTCGATAAAAACCGTATTCCACTGCCCGCCTTGCGATTTATGACAGGTTATCGCGTAAGAGAATTTCACCTGCAAACCGTTAAAATATTCGTTTTCTTTTACCTTCTGAAATCTTTTATATTTAGTCGGTTCATCTTCATAATCTTTCATCACCTCTTCGTACAAGCGATTTGATTCTTCATAAGTTAAAGAAGGTGATTCGCTTGTTAAAGTATCTAGAATTAAAACCGTTTCAAAAGGCTTTTGTTCTGGATAATCGACCATTCTGATTTTTACTTTTGCAAACTTAAATCCGTATAATTCTTTAATTCCAAAAAGTTCCAGAACTTCAATAATATCTCCGTTGGCAATAAATCCAGCTTCATCAGTTTCTTTCAGCCAGAAATAATTGTTTTTTACGACCATTAAAAAATCACCAACCGAAAGTTCGCTTTCTTTAAATAAAATACGGCTTCTAATCTGTTCATTGTACTGATTCGCTCTTTTATTTGAACGAACAATAAAAGCAGTGTCTTCAATACTATAATTGCTGTAAGCCGAATTTATCGCATCTTGAATATCATAACCATCCGTCAAGCGAACAATATCTTTAAACTTCTTTACATTAAACTTGAACTCAGTTATAAAGCTTTCTTTAAGCAATTCTCGCAATTCTGTCGCATTATATAGAATCCCAGAACTTTCTTCCTGACGCATTACTTCGTCCAATTCTATATGTTCAATTTCTTTACTATAATGGAAACCTAAAGTATCAATATCCAAAGCTGGACTTACATCCAGATTGACTGGCGGAAGCTGCGCCGTATCTCCCAAAAGAATCATTTTACAGTTTTGCCCAGAATACACATAATTAATCAAATCGTCTAGAAGCGAACCACTGTCTAAAGTACTGTCTGAAATCATCGAAGCCTCGTCGACGATAAAAATGGTGTTTTTATGTTTGTTGACTTGTTTGGTAAATGCTACTCCGCCTCCAGAAGATTTCTTCGGAAAATATATTTTTTTATGAATCGTAAAAGCTGGATTATTAGAATAATTGGCAATTACTTTTGCTGCACGTCCCGTTGGCGCTAATAAAACGTACTTTTTATTAATATCGCCTAAATTATTGACAATAGTAGAAATAACAGTTGTTTTTCCCGTTCCGGCATATCCTTTCAAAACAAAAATAGTGTCGTTTTGAGGTTCAGTCAGGAAAATGGCAATTTTCTGAAAAAAAATATCCTGTTTATAGGTTGGAGGAAAAGGAAATCGCTTTTGTAAAATACCGTAAAACTGTGCAGAATTCATAAAATAATATTGAAATACAAAGGTCGTCTTTTTAAATGGCAATGACAAAAATCAATTTCAATGACAAAATCAAGTTTAATATGAAAATTAAAAACAATCTCAGAACTTAAATTTTAATTACACAATTAAATAACTGATAATAAACAAAATGATAACATTCTGCTAACTTTTTTGCAATATTAAATTTTGAAATTGCATGTTGATTAAGTCTTTTTCATTGATATTGAAATTGACATTGTTATTTTTTTTATTTGTAAGTTTGTGGTCGCTTAAATTCTTTCTTGATTTAAAACAGGTAACGAATTGTAAATCAACTATGTCATTACAAAATACTAACATTACTTCAAAAAATTACAGAAAACTTTCTATTCAGGTTTCCCTGACTGGATTTTCATACTGCTGTTTTGATACTTTAAACAATGTCATTACTTCTTTTAAAGAAATAAAGTTTGACACCACTAGCAAAACAAGCCGAATTGAAGATTTATTCAGCAATGCTTTTAAGGTTAATCCTGAATTAAAAGAAACTTACGACGAAGTAATGGTTATCCACAATAACACTTTTTCAACTTTTGTTCCAACAGCTTTATTTGATGAGAATTATTTAGGAAGTTATCTGCAATACACTACAAAAGTATTTGAAACAGATCACTTTACTTTTGATCAAATCCCTAATTATCAGATGAATTCAGTTTATATTCCGTATGTGAATATCAACAATTTCCTGATTGACAATGTAGGATCTTTTGATTCTAAACACGCTAATACCATTTTGGTCGAAAAAATCCTGGACAATTCACGAAACAATGACGACAAGAAAATGATTGTGAATTTTAATCCTGGTAATTTTGAAATTATCGTGGTGCAGAATCAAAAACTTTTATTGTTTAATACGTTCGAATACAATACTCCAGAAGATTTTATCTACTACATTTTATTTACGGCTGAGCAAATGAGCATGAATCCTGAAAGTTTCAAATTAGAATTATTGGGAACCATTTCAGAAAACGATCCATTTTATGCTATAGCTTACAAATATGTGCGCCATATTTCTTTTATGGATGTCTCAAACCTAAAAGAAAGAAACAGCTTTACTACCGCTCAAAATCAAAAACATTATATCTTATTTCAATCATGAGAATCATTTCAGGAAAATACAAAGGACGCCGTATTAATCCGCCAAAAAATCTACCTGTAAGACCAACGACTGATATGAGTAAAGAAGCATTGTTTAATGTTTTGAATAATCATTTTCATTTTGACAGCTTAAAGGTTTTAGATCTTTTTTCGGGAACGGGAAATATTAGCTATGAATTTGCTTCCCGCGGAAGCGCTCCAATTACCTCTGTTGATGGTGATTTCGGATGCATTAAATTCATTAAACAAGTTTCATCAGAATACGATTTTGATATTGCTGCAACTAAAAGCGATGTTTTTAAATTCTTAGAAAATTCTAAAACGACTTACGATATTATTTTCGCAGATCCGCCTTACGGATTAGATCAGGCAACTTTTGAAAAAATTGTTTCGACCGTTTTTGAAAGAGGTTTACTTGAAGATGATGGAATGATGATTATTGAGCATTCAAAATATACAAAACTTGAGCATATGAGTAATTTTTCTTTTCAGAAAAGTTACGGCGGCTCTTTCTTTAGTTTTTTTGAATTGAATTCTACAGACGATGATGAAGAATTACCTCACGATCTTTCTATAAAAGAATCTGAAGAAGACGAAGGATAGTTTTTTCATTTTTTAATATATTGCCCTCTTGTTATGAATTTTACAAGGGGTTTCTTTTGACTAATTTTTAAAATCAAAAATGTCTTAATATATTATAAAAAAGTCCTAAACGGTTATTTCTGTATAGATTTTCTACATTTTTTTGTATAAAATTCAAATCATGAAAAAATTCCTTTTATCACTTGCTTTCATTTCCTTAATCTCTTGTTCGAAAGATGATGATTATAAAGAAAAAAATTACAACGGACCACGATATATGGATCCGCCAGTTTGGATTCAGGGAACTTGGAAAGACAACAAAGACAGAATGATTCAATTTACTGAAGACGATTTGTTATACAAATATCCTATGCAAAAATATACTTCTGCTACTACTGAAATATTTGATTATGAGAGATATTACTTAAAAGAGTATGGTAATTATCAAACTCCAAATGTTCAGGAAGTTGAATTAATAGATTATTATAGCATAAAGTATAATTGCCTAAATGATGCACCTAGCAAAAAATTTAGCTTTATACGAATATCAGAATCTGAAATTGAATCTACAGGTTTAATGCCTGGAATATATATAAAACAATAACTTAAAAAGAAGAGAAAACTCTTAAAATTAATAGTTTTTCTCTTCTTATTTTTTCTTTGATGGCTTTTTTACTCCTAGATAAAAAGAAAGTCCCACTCCATAGCTATCATGTCTTCCATATTGAAAATTTTCATGAGAAATCTTGCTTAAGCCTTTCGTTAGATTTATTCGATTATAAGAAGCACAAACTGCAATCGAATTTGAATTATTCTCAGAAAGAAAAAATTCATAGCCAATTTCTATTCCAAAATAAACTTGCCAGCTTGAAATACTTCGTTCTTCATCAAAAGAATGGGAAGGGTAAAAATAATCAGTGCTACTGAAATTTTCTGTTGCTCGTATTCGCGCTAGATTCAATTTTGGCATTATATAATAAATAAAGGTCTTTTCTTCATCCTGATCTAAAAAAACATTATAAACTTTTAAACCTAAACTAGAATTTATAGCAGAACCTTTTGTAGATAGTTTTTCCAAAACATAATTATCATAATCATAATGTTCTTTGTCTTTATTATCAGAGTTTAAATAACTTGCTGAAAGCTGAAAAGCTACTGATGGAAAATCTCCGTAATCTATTCCTGCCTCTACACTTCTTATTGTTCCAGTATTTTTATTCCCAAAATACATAGAATAATTACCAAAAGCTCTCATTTCTTGAGCTTTGACATTAAAAAAACACAATAAAAATAGTAGGCATAAAACAGCATTTCTTAGATTATAAAATTTCATCATTCAAATATTTAATTTAAAATTAAATATTCAAAAATCATTCCAAAAAAGAAAGAATTAACTTACTTTTTAATTCCAAAATAATAACTAATTCCTGCTCCAGCTAATAAAGTGCCATAATCTGTATTGTTGTAAGGAAGTCTATTTAAAGTTTTTCCCATATTAATTTTATTTACTGTAACACTTAGAGCTATAGCATCTGAATTAAATATTGGAAATTCCATTCCAAGAGTTAAACCAAAAGAATGCTGCCAATCTGCTCTGTGTCCTTTTTGAATTAAATTATTCTGTGGATCGTCATAATCTATAAATTGATAATTCCCATTCGCAACAATTCTTGACATGTTTAATTTTGGGATTATGTAATATGAGCAGGCAGCGGTATCAAAAGTTTCTCCGCTGTACCAAAAGTATATTTTAGGCCCTACAGTAAAGTTTAGCATATAAACATCTCCATATAGTTTTTCTAAAGTATTAGTGTCAAAATCATAAAACTCTTGATCGTTGAGTCCCATAAGAGAATAACTAAGGCTTACTTCTGGTTTAAATAAAGGATGGAACTCAAATTCTGCTCCTCCACCAATATCGACAATTGCACCTTTTTTAAAATCATTGTTAACACTATAAGCTGTAACATTTCCAAATCCTCTAATAGCTTGCGCGTTTACAATTGAAAATGACAACATTACTAAAACTGAAAAAATCTCCTTTTTAAATTTATAAAACTTCATTATTTGTGTATTTAATTTTTAAAATTAAGCACACAAATACCATTCCTAAAAAGAAAGAATTAACCTACTTTTTCATTTGATTCTATTTTCACTTTCATTAACACTTTTTTCTTTAAACTCGGAATCCTTTACTTTCCCAAAAGAATAACGAATTGCAATTGAAATCTCACTTGCATCGACCCAATATTTAAACTTCGCATTTATATCGTTCACTGTAAAACCATCGGTGTAACTCGTGGTTTTAAAAATATCATTATAATTTAAAGTACAATTCCAGTTTTTGCCAAATGCTTTTACCATCGACAAATCGACTATAAAATTGGCTTTTCGTTCAAAAATTCCATCATTTTGTTTGGTCAATCCCCAAAAAGATAAAACGAAAGTAAAATCTTTAGGCAGTTTGAATGTATTGTTAGAGTAATAATATAAATATGGTTTCGAAGGATGCAAAACCGCTGTGTCGTCTTCAACCTTACTTTTTACAAAAACAAAATTATTGGTTGTTGTCCAGAATTTATAGGTAAATGGAAGTGCTAAATCTATTGTAAAACCAGTTTCTCGTTTAAAATTTACATCGTTAATAGTTAGCACATTTGTTTCTTCATTAAAGATAAAACTCGGATTGGTCACGTTTTTGGTATGAAAATAACTCAATTTTAAAGTTTTGTCGCGGTATTGAAATGAACTCGAAACTTCATCGACAAATGCTGGACCTAAATTTAAACTGCTTCCGTACAAAAAATACGGATTGATATAAGTTGCAATTTGGCTTAATGAAGAATATTTTGGCCTCACAATGCTTTTCGCATAATTTATATTGATGCTTTTTGTACTGTCTATAGAAAATGTAAGATCGGCTTTAGGAAATAAATTAGTGTAATTCTTATCGATTGAAGTTGAAACTTCTGTTCTAAACTTTGAATACACATCGGTATTCTCTGTCCTTAATCCTAATGAGAAGTCTATTTTTTTGAGTTTTCCCGAAAACTGAATATATGCTGCCAAGTTTTCTTCTTTAAAATCATAATTTGAAACTTCATTGTCCTTTTTTTCAAAATCCAAAATCGTTGCATCAGATTTTGATTTCGCTTTCAAATACAATCCGCCGTATTCCAGATTCATTTCATTTTTAAACTTTTTCTCCAAATCAATTCTTCCCGAAAAGACATCAACATTAAATTTCTGATCACGGTTTTGCGATAATTCAAAATTGGTTTCATTATAATTATTGGAAACTAAACTTTCTAAGTGCTGATTAAAATTTGAATATTGAAAACCAGTAAAAAACTGTGTATCAATCGATTTAATCTTTTTAGAATAATTCATAAAAGCATTTACAAAATTCTTTTTACTTGCATTATCACTTAGAGTAAAAACATTGTTTTCCTTATTTTGATTTTTATTAGAAGTAAAAGTATTGATGTCAAAAGTATCATTTTGCAGTTTTCCATTTACATTAATTGAAAAATAGTCTTCCTCTTTTATTTTGTAAAATACGCCACCTCCAAAAACATATTGATTGCGTTTTGTAATTGCCGTTACATCATAATTAGAAACAATTAAAGCTTTTGGAATCTCATATTCTAAAGTATGATTTTCCCAAGGATTCAATTTATTATAATTGAAATTGGCTTTCCACTCTAATTTACCTTTTTTAGAACTGGAATTGAAACCTAAATAATTATTATAGTTTCTTTTAAAAGATGCTACTTCAGAAATTTCAGTTTTAAAACTGTCTTTTTTGCTTAATTTTCTTGTGATTAGAATCACTGCACGGCCTTCAGCTTCATATTTTGAAGACGGATTTTTAATAATTTCAACTGTTTTAATATCGCTCACAGACAGCGCGTTCAGTTCGTTCATTCCTACTCTCTGATTATCAATATAAATCAACGGCGTTCCTTTTCCAACTATAGATATATTTTCACGATCTGAGTTTACTAGAACATTTGGCAGTTTTGAAAGCAAGTCGACGGGATTTGGAATTGAATTGTAAACCGAATTGGCAACGTCAACTTTTATATTTCCTTTTGAGTTTGTAAACGTCTTTTTCTCCTGACTGATTACAATTTCATCTAATTGATTTGAAATTGAATCTTTTGGTGTGTCGTTTTGGGCATTTGCAATACATGAAAGGCAAAAAAGTAAAAGTGTAATTAGATTTTTTAAGGGCTGGTAAATGTTCATTTTAAAATTGAAATTGATTTATGTTGCCACAAAAGTGCTTTTAAAACCTAGTTCCGAAAGTTAATCGTAGGTTAATGCAGAGTTAATCTGCCATTTGTATGGTAAAAGCTGTATTTTTGAAACAGAATTCCGAAAGAGTATGAAACAAAGAATCAATTTACTAATCGCATTTTCTGTCGTTGCACTAGTTGTGCTTATGACCGTGCAGTGTTATCTGGTAAAAACAGCCTACGAATATAAAGTGGCGCAGTTTCATACACAGATTAAAAATGAAATTGCTCAGATTTCAAACAATTACAGCGATATTGATTCGGCTTTTGTTGCCAGAAAGGAAGCACTTTACAAAAGTCTTTCAGAAAAATATATAAATGGAAAAAACACCAAACTGGATATCAAAATTGGTGTTTTACAAAATGAATATCAGAGTGCCGTAACACAAGAAATTCAGCGAAAATTTGAAAGAGATTTGCCTAATTTCAAAATTGATTTCGCCATTGTCCTCAACAAGTTTATTCTATATCAAAGTGCAAAAAAAGCTGATACGATTTTCTCGGAAAAACCTTTTATCCAAAATAAATTGTATGGAAATCTAGCGTCTTTAAATCATGCTTTTTTAGTTAGAAATTATGTTGGAACAACCAACGGAACTTTTGAGAATCAGGAATATCAATTATTAACAGAAGATTCAATGTATGTGTCTGTTATTGATTGGGAAATGATTATTTTGAGACGAATGACTTTTATTTTGATTCTATCTCTATTTTCAATTCTGACTTTAATCACGCTTTTTGTCATTGCCTTAAAAGCTTTGATTAAACAGAAAAAAGTCAGCGACGTTAAAACCGATTTTATCAATAATATCACACACGAACTTAAAACGCCTCTGGCAACTTTAGGAATTTCGACAAAGATTCTAGCTCAGAAAAATATTCGTGACAACGACGAAAATTTCAATTCGATTGTAAATACCATTTCGCGCCAGAATAATCGTCTTCAGAATCTGATTGACCAGGTTATGGCTAATTCATTGGCTGAAAACGAAATTGAATTGCAGAAAGAAAAAATAGAAGCAGAAGATTTTCTCCTTTCTATTGTAAATGATTTTAAGATTGCTTTCCCTAAAATTATTTTGAAAACCGATTTTCAGACGGAAAAAACAATTCTAGTTTTAGATAAATTTCATTTAACGACTGCTTTCTTGAATGTTCTGGAAAATGCTGTAAAATACGGTTCGAACACAATTACAGTAAAAACCAAAATTGTAGAAAAACAATTTTCAATTAGTTTTGAAGATGACGGAATTGGAATTGCCAAAAACAAACAAGCATTTCTTTTTGAAAAATTTTATCGTGTCGAACAAGGAAACCTGCACAATACAAAAGGCTTAGGTTTAGGATTGTACTATGTTGACCAAATCGTAAAAGCACATCAGGGTTCTGTTAATGTTATTAGCGAATTAGGAAAAGGCGCTCAGTTTACTATTTTATTAAAAGTTTAATTCCCTTATTTTGAAAAGATTACTTTTAGCCGAAGACGATTTTGACTTTGCGGCGATTTTAAAACAATACCTTGAATTGCATCAATTTGAAGTAATCTGGGCAGAAAACGGCGAGATCGCTTTAGACTATTTTAAAAACCAGGTTTTTGATATTTGCATTTTTGATGTCATGATGCCCAAGATGGATGGGTTTTCATTGGCAGAAAAAATCATTACCATCAATCCAGAAATTCCTTTTATTTTTCTAACGGCGAGAAAGCTCAAAGAAGACAAAATCATCGGTCTAAAACTTGGCGCAGACGACTATATCGCAAAACCTTTTGAAGTTGACGAACTGGTTCTTCGTTTACAGAACATCCTAAAAAGAATTGAACAAAAAAGAACTTTAGACGGAAATAATATCATCGAAATTGGTTCGTATATTTTTGATAACGAACGTTTAACTCTAAATAATAAAAACCACGTTCAGCAGCTTACTGAAATGGAAGCTTCTCTTATTGAATATTTATATTTGAATCATAATCAACTCTTAAAAAGAGATCAGATTTTAATGTCGATCTGGAAAAAAGACGATTATTTCTCAGGAAGAAGCATGGATGTTTTTATCAGCAGACTTAGAAAATATTTTAATTCAGATCCTAAAATCAAGATTGAAAGTGTTCGAAATATCGGATTGGAATTTAAAATAGAAAAATAAGTTCTGAAAATCATATAATTTTTCATAAGCAATTGTATAACAGCAATTAACTTATCGAAATTTAACTTTGTTAGAGAACTTTAAAATCTAACAATCATGAACCTAAAAAGATTTTTCGGCGGGTTGCTTACAATCCTCGGAATAGTAGGACTTATTTATACTGCCGTTATTTTTGCCGGCACATCTGGAGAAACCAGAGATATAAAATCGCTTATCATTTACGGAATATTAGGAATCGTCTTTTTCACCTCAGGCATTAGCTTGGTGCGAACAACTAAAGACGAATCGTAGTTTTTTTTGCCACGAAGGCGCTAGGGCACGAAGTTTTTTTAATCTCGCAAAGTCTCACGGAGTCGCAAAGTTTATTTATAAAATTTAATTTGAATAGCGTCCAGCTAAAGCTGGACGCTATTCAAATTAATGAAGGACAAGGGCTTTAGCCAAACTAGAAGCTGTTTGGCTAAAGCCTTTTGAATTTAATTCACCATAACCTCCAGCTAAAGCTGGAGTCAACTCAAAAAAACTTTGCGACTTTGCGAGCAATTTTAAACTCAAAGAAAAAAAACTTTGCGCCCTAGCGCCTTTGTGGCAAAATCATTCCGAGACAGGATCAAGATTCAATTCTGTAAAATCTCTTTCTGTTTTAGAAATGATTATCGTTGCGACTGTGTTTCCTATTAAATTGGTAATTGCTCTGGCTTCGCTCATAAATTTATCTACGCCCAATAAAAATGCTAAACCTTCAACTGGAATTTTATGCAATGCGGTTAAAGTTGATGCTAAAACAATAAACCCGCTTCCGGTTACTCCTGCTGCGCCTTTCGAAGTAATCATCAGAATTCCGATAACGGTCAGGATTTCGAAAAAACTCAAATGCACATCATACAATTGCGCAATAAAAAGCACCGACATCGAAAGGTAAATTGAAGTTCCATCAAGATTAAAAGAATAACCAGTCGGAATCACCAATCCCACAACCGATTTACTGCATCCCATTCTCTCCAATTTTACCATAATACTTGGCAACGCTGCTTCCGAAGATGAAGTTCCGAGAACGAGTAAAAGTTCTTCTTTTATATATTTTAAAATCGAAAGAATACTGATTTTATAATATCTCAATATGCTTCCCAAAACCAAAAAGACAAACAATGCCATAGTTAGATAAACGCAAAGCATCAATTTTCCTAGCGGAATCAAAGTTGCCAAACCAAATTTCCCGATTGTATATGCCATTCCGCCAAAAGCGCCAATTGGAGCTAGATACATTACATATTTTAATCCGAAGAAAACCACTTTAGAAAATCGCTCAAGAACCAAAATAGTCTGCTCCCTTTTTTGATAAAAGTTTAGTGCGATTCCGCAGATAATAGCTGCCAGCAAAACTTGCAATGTAAAATTGGACAAGAAAAACTGCAACCACGAAAAATCCTTTGCTGCTCCATTTGTATATTGGCTTGCGTCGCCAAAAGTCAATCCCGATTTATCAATTTTTCCAGGTTTAAATAAATAAGCGACTGCTACACCAATTGCAAGAGCAACGGTCGAAACCACTTCAAAGTAAGTTAAAGCTTTAACCCCGATACGTCCTACTTTTTTTAAATTTCCCATTCCCGAAATTCCCAAAACAATAGTCAAAAATATAATCGGACCAATAAAAAGTGAAATAAGCTGAATAAATCTCTTGCCTAGAAATTCCATCTTCACGCCATTTTCTGGAGAAAAATGTCCGAGTAAAACACCCGAAATAATAGCGATTAAAACCCAAAAAGTAAGATTGGTTACGACAGTTCTAAAAAGGCTTTTTTTAGATTTTGGCGAAGGATTTGGAGTGGTAATATTCATGAGAATAAGTTAGATAGTTCACAAATATATAAAAAATGCAGACCTGTAAGCCGGATTCTGTTCTTGTCTTATCTTGCAACAGGACAATACCTTATCATTTATCTAGATCCACCATTACTGATGGACTCAATCTACCTACCCTTCGGCAACGAACGAGAAGCCCTTAAATGCCGATATACTTGGTATTTCACCGCATAGAGTTTACCTGGTTTCACTACAGCATTACCTGTACATACTTTCTGCTGCACTTGTCCTAATCCCTTACGGAACCGACGGGCGTTACCCGCTATGCTTCTCTATGGTGTCCGGACTTTCCTCCCTCTCGTCCCAAAAGACGAGACGACGATAAGGCGGTCTGCGCTGCAAAAGTAGCGATTTATGAACTAACAATAATGATTTTAAATTTCAGATTTTATGAATTTTATCATAACTTTTTAATTCTAAAATAGTTATCTTTAGAATTCTATAATTTTAAATACAGTTTATCATGAAAAGAATGTATCATTACGCAACTGTTTCAAAAGCTTTAGATCAATTGAATGAGAAAGGATTTACATGTGATTTTAATCGAAATGCTGATGCGATTAAAAAGAATCCTGAGAAATTTGAAATTGTTCATGTGTATCGATACGAGGGTGAGTCAGACCCAGCGGATGAAGCAGTTGTATACGGAATTAAGTCGACTACGGGCAAAAAAGGAGTTTATGTTGCTGGTTTCTCAGCCGATTCAGATCAGGAAACCGCAAAGTTTTTATTTGATTTAAGCATTAGAGGAAGATAGTTTTTAAGGAGCCGGGAACCTGCTGTCCGCTGTATCTTTTGCGCCTCCCGATAGCTATCGGGACCGCCACAAAAGGATGCCGCTCCCATCAGGGCCAGAGCAATCGGTTTCAAAAGAAAAATCTTCATAAATCAAATAAAACAAATGAGAACAAAAAATGATTCAATAATCTATGTCATTCCTAAAAACTGAAATTCTTTTCGTTCCTTAGGAATGACATAAAAATAAAAAAACTTTACAACTCCGAATCTCTGTCTCTTTGCTCCTTATTTTACTATAAACTTACTGTCTACTTTTTTAGGCTTAAAAGATTATAACATGCTGTCGCAGAGTTTATATGTTCCAGTAAAAGAATAAATAATTTTGGCATTAAGAGCAATCCCAATAACTTCCAATACTCTTTTCTCCGCAATAATAACATATATAATAATAAATATTGCCAGCGTCTCCAATCATTATTCCATGATCTGACCCGTGAATCGGGTTGTTATAATTAATTATATTTCTATTATCTCTATCATCACTTGAAAGTTGAAATAAAAACTCTTTAATTCTACCACACTTGCATTTAGGGTAATATGACTCTTGGATAAAATTAGGATATCCTCCAATTTTTGTATCTGGTTTAGTGATATACCTTTCTATTTGCTGATCACCTAGTTTAAATTTAAAATTAGCATCGAGTTTTGCCAAATCCTCTTTTTTGTAATCATCATAATATGGATAATCAAACACTTTCAAAGGTTTTAAATAACAATCTGGAACTTCTTTCTCAATATCTTTTGAATTAATCCTGGTCTTCGAAAATATCTTATTTTGTACACATTCGACTTCTGAATAGTAGTGAAACATTTTATGATCAGAACGGGAATTTGTATACGAACTTCTACAATTGTTGTTAGGACAACGAAAAAGCTGAAAAATATTAGTCTTTGAAGGAAAATAAAATTCAGGAAAATCTCTCTTGTAAATTTGAAAAACAAAATTTAAAGAACTTTTGCATACATTACATTTTGGATATTCAGAAAAAGATTCCATATTTGGATAACCTCCAAATTTGCTTTCTTTCCAACTTATTTCATGTTCAGATTTTCGCGGCTGTAACAGCGTTGCGCTTTTTTTGTATTTTTCCAGTATAGATACAGTATCTTCTATAAATGTGTCTACACTTGATTCATCTTTTTCAAATTCTATTGTTTCATGCTGAGAATCTGTATAATATTCAGTTTCTGAAAAATTTAGCAAACTAGATTGAAATTTTGTGCAATAATCAACACCAAAAAGAAATATTGCAAAAGCTGAAAAAATTAGAACAATACTAACATATCTTACCCGCTCCCTATTTACATTTCTATTATGCATTTCAAACATCGAAGTTTGGTTCTTTAAAACTAAATACAATAAGATTCCAATCATTAGAGCTAAAACCCCTAAAATACCTAAATAAAAACTTTTGGTTATTCCTAAGCCGCGATTTATTAATAAATCATAAAACCAAAATACTATTAATGCTATCGACACAAACCTAATTGTTTCAGTCAATCTAATTATTTGCTTCCCATTCATTAAAACTAAAATTTATCAGATGCAAAAATAATAAACTTTTTACTACAAAAAAAATCACTTTGAATAATCAAATCGCAAAAAATTCCAAGGTAAATGTCTAATATATTTTAATTAGACGAATAATCAAGCTTAGTCAAAACACGATCTTCGATATTCCCAACTACATCACCATATTTTGCAGTATATTGTTTTTTGATATCAATCCATTCCTGATCTTTCCTAAAATCTTCCCAAGCTTTTTTCATTGTTGCTTCATCTGGCCATTCCAAAAAATAGACAAATTCGGTTTTCTTATCTGATTTTGATTCGTACATCGAAATAATCTTAAAGTTATATTTCTTCATTATACGCATGGCATGATCGCGAAAACGTTCGTGAAATTCTTTTTTATTGCTTTCAAAAATCTCATAGATTCGCAATTGATAAATTGGACTCGTTCGAGTTTTTTGGGCTTTTACATTAAATGCCGCAAGCAAAACTAATAGTAGAAAATACTTCTTCATAACTTATAAATTTATCAGCTTCCTAATTTACCATATCGCTGCTGTTCAGAAAAATACAAAACAATTCTTTTTCCATTCTTTTTGTATGGATAAAATAGTTCATAATTTCCGTCGTACGAGCTATATCTTAATTCGTTACTATTTTTATCAAAAATACTGTTAAGATATTCCCTTTCTTCTTTCGTTGTTTCATAAAGATACCCAGTTTTTGCAGGTTTGATTGTATCATTCGAATGTATAGACTGATATGCCTGAAAGCCTAGAAACACAGGAGTTTCTTTTATTGTATCTTTTACCAAAACAACAACATTTGGAAAATTTTTATCCGTTTTAGATAAGATTTCCAAAACATTTGCTGTTTCATTTATATACTTTTTTGAAAAATTATAATCCAACAATTTATCACTGTTTGTTTTATTCGCTTCAAGTATGGACTTTGCAGATTCTACAAGCATTTTTTCTTTTTTAATAGAAGTGAGATAATTTCCCCCAAATAGAACTACTAAAATGATAGGAAAACCTAAAACCATAGCCACAATTCTAAATTTGCCAGCTTTCTTCTGCAAAACCTCTTCTTTATCTTTTTCAGCAATCCTCGTTAGATTAAACATTATATTCACAATCAAAGAGCCCGACATTAGAGCTAAGATTCCTAACACGCTTAGGTAGAAAGTTTCGGTCATGTTTTTTCGAAATACTTTCAATCCAAAAACTTCAATAGTTATAAACGTAAATACCCAATAAACCAATAGAAGAATTGAAATAATTCCGATAATATTACTGAGCCTGACGATTTTTTTTGCGTTCATTTTTTCTAATTAATAATAAATAAGCTGTTAAATGTTTTGAAGTAAAAGTATTACTTTTTATTGAAACGCAAGAGATAATATTTTTTTCTTTCTACAATTCAATCACTTAAAAATCTTTCAATTTTTAAATTTTTAAATCATTAAATTATACTCTATATTTGCTATCCAATAAAAGAGAATATGGAACAATTTGTAGTATCGGCACGTAAATATCGCCCGCAGACCTTTAAGGATGTTGTGGGGCAAAAAGCCATTACCAACACTTTGTTGAATGCTATTGAAACCAATCACCTAGCGTCTGCTCTTTTATTTACAGGACCGCGTGGAGTTGGTAAAACTACTTGCGCTCGTATCTTGGCTCGAAAGATAAATCAGCCTGGATATGATGATCCTACCGAAGATTTTGCTTTTAACGTTTTTGAGTTAGATGCTGCTTCAAACAACTCGGTAGATGATATTCGTAACCTTATCGATCAGGTTAGAATCCCGCCACAAACTGGACAGTATAAAGTATATATTATTGACGAGGTTCACATGTTGTCTTCGGCTGCTTTTAATGCTTTTCTTAAAACATTAGAAGAACCGCCAAAACATGCTATTTTCATTTTAGCAACAACAGAAAAGCACAAAATTCTTCCAACGATTTTATCTCGCTGTCAGATTTTTGATTTCAAAAGAATTACGGTAAAAGATGCTAAAGAACATTTGGCAGATGTTGCTGAAAGTCAAGGAATCGTTTTTGAAGATGATGCACTGCACATTATTGCTCAAAAAGCAGATGGTGCAATGCGTGATGCTTTGTCTATTTTTGACCGTGTAGTTTCGTACTGCGGAACAAACTTGACGCGTCAGGCAGTAACCGAAAACCTAAACGTTTTAGATTACGAAACTTATATTTCGATTACTGATTTACTTTTGGAAAATGAGATTCCAAAACTTTTACTAGCATACAATGATATCTTGGCCAAAGGTTTTGACGGACATCATTTTATTGCTGGTTTGGCTTCACATTTCAGAGATTTATTGGTAAGCAAAACACCTTCAACTATTGCTTTATTAGAAGTTGGTGAACAGGCGCAACAAATGTATGCGGTTCAATCTCAAAAATGTTCTCAAGAGTTTTTACTTAAAGGAATTGATATTGCAAATGACTGCGATTTAAAATACAAATTAAGTCAGAATCAACGACTTTTAGTTGAATTATGCTTGATGCAATTGGCCTCTATCAACTTTGATGGAGAAAAAAAAAAGTTGAGCAATTCATAATTCCGCCCGTTTACTTTAAAAACGGAGGCTATTCTATAGTTGAAGTTCAAAGTCCAAGTAAGGAAGATTCAAATACAAAATCCCAAATTCCAAATTCGGAAGAAAAAAATAATGCCGCATCTGTAAATACCCAAAATACAGTTCAAGTTCCTGTCGAAAGTCCAAAAGTTCAGGCTCCTGAAACTCCGAAAACAGATACAAACGGTGCTCCAAAAGTTTCTGCCTTTTCTCTTGCCAGCATTCGCAAGAAAAAAGAAATGGAGGAAAGCAGCAAATCGTACGTTAAACCTTCTTCTGTTTTACCTACCGAAGAATTTAATGAAACCGATATGCGTCTTCATTGGAACAAATATGCAGAACGTTTAGGTCAAAAGGGATTAAAGATCATGGAATCTATCTTGTTGATCAACGATCCTATTTTGGATGGAACAAGAATTACGTATGAGTTGCCAAACGAAGGTTCTAAACTGGAATTTGAAAGCCAAATGAATGGTTTATTGGGACATTTAAAAGGACATTTACATAATCACGACATTACTATCGAAGTAATTGTAAATGAAAAAGTAGAAATGAAACGAAGCTATAACAATCAGGATCGCTATAATCGTTTCTTGGAAATCAACCCAAATATTGAACTTTTACGAACAACATTTGGATTGGACTTGAAGGATTAATCTTTTAATAGCCACGAATTTTTCTTTTTAAATTCTATTATTTTTTTCTATTTCATGTTATTAAAAATAATCATTCAAATTATTTGTTTCTAACACCGAAATTATAGACTTTTTCTAGCCATTTTTTTCTTTGTTCTTCATTAGAACCTTTTATAATTCCGATATAACTTACTTTGACGGGTTTTACCCCACAAAATTCTAAAGTAGATTTTTTTAGCTGATTGACACTTGGTCTTCCGAAAAACAATCTATAATACCAGCTTGGCTGATCTAGGGTTGTTATGATGTGAGCTGTTTTGCCTTTGAGCAATTTATCCCACCAAACTGAATTTTCACGATATTGGAAAGCCATTCCAGGCAAAAACAAGCGATCCATAAATCCTTTCGTTATCGCTGGGAGTCCACCCCACCAAACGGGATGAATCCAAACTAAATGATCGGCTCTTTTTATTTTTTCCCACGATTCTAATAAATCTGGCTCAAGATCTGTTCTTTTTTGGTAACCAAATTTGAGATTTGGATTGAAATTTAAATTGGCAATTGTAATGGTTTCTACTGTTGCTCCAGAAGCTACAGCGCCTTTTTGATACGATTCTGCAATTCCAAAATTGAAGCTTTCTGCATTCGGGTGTCCGTTTATAATTAGTATTTTTTTCATGCTTATGTTTTTTTTCAAAAATACTATTAGTACATTTTCTTTTACTGGACAAATGTCCTGAAAAGTTTTTTTTTGCCACAGATTACAGAGATTAAAAGGATTATTTCAATCTCAGCCTAAACGAAATATAGATTTTAGTCTCATATAAAAGAGCAAGAAAACAAATCTTGATTTGAACACAGTAGTCTTTTGGTAAACTTAAAAAAACACTTTTTCACGCAGATTGAGCAGATTATGCAGATATTTTGATCTGTGATAGATTTACGCAGATTTCTGTTTAAAATGAATAAAGAATCAGATAAAAATCTGCTCAAATCATTTTAAATCTGCGTGAAACAAAAATATCAAATCACTGCTTTTCTAATTCGGCTTAAATGTCTTGGGGTAATTCCTAGATAAGAAGCTAAATATTGCAACGGAATTAGCTGAATATACTTTTGATGATTTTTACAAAGTTCTTCGTAACGTTGCGCACCCGATAGTTTTTGAAAAGCAACCATTCTTTTATGCAGATTTACAAATTCTAATTCGGTCAATTTTCTACCAGTTTCCTGCCAATTAAAACCGGATTGGTATAATTTCTCTAAAGCTTTTCTATCTAGAATCTGCAATTTTGTATCGGTAAGGGCTTGAATATTTTCTTCTGCTATTTCTTTTGTAATAAAACTTGCAAAAGAAGCCATAAATTCATTTTCAAAAGCAAAACAATTGGTGATTTCGTCGCCCTTATGATTGACAAAAAAAGAACGGAGAATTCCTTTTTCGATAAAAACTATTTCGTTGCAAACCTGATTTTCAGTCAATAAAAGCTCTCCTTTTTTTAATGTCCGAAATGTAATCAAACTGTCTAAAAGACTTAATTCATCGGCAGAAAAATCTTGAATGGACTGAAATACAGATTTCATATGTTATTCGTTTGAAGAAAAAATCCTTCCGATTCTTTTGTCTGGAATAAGCCATAACATTGCAACTGTAAAATAAGCTGCTCCAGAAACCCACTGGTTAAAGAATGCCGTAACAATTCCGATAACATATAAAACTAAAGAGATTTTACCTTTATAATCTTTGTTAAGCGCTTTTCTCAAAGCAGAATTCTTTCCTTCGCTACACATAATTGTGTACTGCAAAATAATATAAGAGATTGCTGAAAGAAGCAACACAACACCATACATTGTCATTGCCGCTTTTTCAAAATTATGCTCTCCCATCCAAGCGGTAGAAACGGGAATTAAAGACAGCCAAAACAAAAAGTGCAGGTTACTCCACAACACTTTTCCGTTAACTCTCGATAAACTGTGAAGCAAATAATGGTGATTATTCCAGTATATCCCGACGTAAATAAAACTCAAAATATAACTTAAAAATTTTGGGATAAGCGGTTTTAAATCTGCAAATTCATGTCCACCTGGCGCTTTAATTTCCAAAATCATAATCGTTATAATGATAGCCAAAACACCATCACTGAAAGCTTCAAGTCTGCCTTTATTCATTTAAAAAATAGGTATTAAATTTTACCGTAATACATTGCTTTTACGATACCATCAGAAAGTCCGATTTTAGGAACATAAATCTGGCGCGCACCACTCCATTTCATCGCATTCAGATAAATACGAGTTGCATGGATAATTACGTCGGCACGGTCGGAATTCAAACCTAATTCAGCAATTCTCTGTTCGTAAGTCAATGAATTTAAGAATGCATATTGCGAGTTAACATAAATGTACGAAAGCGGTTTTTCCTGCTGTTTTCCAGACATTTTAAACAACTTATTGATGTTACCTCCAGAACCTATCAGCGTTACCTCATCGTAATCTGCCGTGTTGGTTTTAATCCATTTTTCAATTTCATCCCAAACGACATCATGCACCATGTTATTCAATAAACGAACGGTTCCTGCTTTGAAAGATCTTGAAGTAATCATTTTTCCGTCAGAGAATAAAGTAAACTCGGTACTTCCACCTCCAACATCCACAAAAAGATAGGTTTCGTCAGATTTAATTAAGTGATGCAAATCTGTAGAAGCAATAATTGCGGCTTCTTTTTTACCATCGATAATCTCGATTTTTATGTCGGCCTTTTTCTTAATTAAAGCCACAACTTCTTTTGCGTTATAAGCTTCGCGCATTGCGGAAGTTGCAAATGCCATATAACGCTCTACTTTATGTACTTTCATCAAAAGGTTGAATGCTTTCATGGCATCTACCATTCGATCTATATTTTCTGGTGAAATTTCTCCAACTGTGAAGGCGTCTTGCCCTAAACGGATTGGCACACGAACAAGGGAACTTTTGTTAAACTGCGGTTCTTTGCCTTCTTGTTCCACAACGTTAGCGATCAAAAGCCTCATGGCATTTGAACCGATATCTATCGCTGCAAACTTCCTAATATTAATCATGCTCACTTTATGATTTTGAAAATTGGTATTTATTATTAATTTACTTTTTGAGCAACCTCTTCAAGTATGGTTACTTTGTTCTGATAATATTTATAGGTTTCAAATTGTGCTCTAAATGGGGCATGATGATTTTTAGGCTTATATTTATTATCTAATTTATAAGAATGATATCTCACTTTTACGTTTCCTTTCCATGCAATATTGAAATTATCAATTAGTTCTTTCTTAATTTCAAGGTCGTAAATCGGACAGGTTACTTCGACTCTTCCGTCTAAATTTCTGGTCATGAAATCGGCAGACGAAATGTAAACTTCGGTCAAACCAGCATTTCCAAAAATATAAACTCTCGAATGTTCTAAGTAATTATCTACGATACTTATGGCTTCGATGTTTTCGCTCATTCCTGGAATTCCTGGAATCAGAGAGCATATTCCTCTTACTTGAAGCTGAATTTTTACTCCAGCATTACTTGCTTCATATAATTTATCGATCATTTTAAAATCGGATAAACTATTCATTTTTAATTTGATATGCGTTTTTCTCCCAGCAAGTGCATGAAGAATTTCACGATCAATTAGTTTGATAAATTTGGTTCTCGTATAATGAGGCGACACAATTAAATGTTTGTATCTGTGTACTCGATAATTAATGTCAAAAAACTCAAATATTTTTGATGTGTCTTTTAAGATTCCTTGATGACAAGTAAAAAGCGTTACATCGGTATAAATTTTTGCTGTCGATTCGTTGAAGTTTCCAGTTGAAATAAATCCGTAACGACGGTTTTTGCCCTCTTCCAATCTTTCGATTACACAAATTTTACTGTGCACTTTCAGTCCTTTAATACCAAAAATAAGCTCGATTCCTTCTGTCTGCATTTGTTCTGCATACGAAATATTTGAAGCTTCATCAAAACGTGCCTGAAGCTCGATTTGCACCACTACTCTTTTTCCGTTTTTGGCAGCGTTTATAAGCGAACTGATAATCTGCGAATTCTTAGCCAAACGATATAAGGTAATTTTAATGCTCGTTACTTTTGGATCTAAAGCAGCTTCGCGCAAAAATTTAGTCAGATACGAAAATGACTGATATGGCGCATGAACCAAATAATCTTTTTTAGAGATTTTTTCCAAAATACTTCCTTCCAAGCTCAAACCGGGCACTGGAAGCGGTTCGTTTGGCTTATACAACAAATCGTATCGGCCAAGGTTTGGAAAACTCATATAATCGCGGCGGTTATGATATCTTCCACCTGGGATAATACTGTCTGTTTCTACAATTTTCATTTTATCTAAGAAAAATTGCAGAGTATCTTCCTCAATTAAGTTATCGTAAATAAAACGAACTGGCTCCCCTATTCGGCGATCTTTTACAGAATTTGAAATTTTTTCGAGCATACTTTTACTCAAATCGCTGTCTATATCCAATTGCGCATCACGAGTAATTTTGATCATATGAGCAGAAACACTCTTATAATCAAATATATTAAAGATGTTTTTTAGCTTAAAGCGAATCACATCATCAATTAAAATGACATATTGTTTTTCGTCTTCAGAAGGAAGAACAACAAATCTGTTAATGTTTTTTGGAATTTCAATTAAGGCATAACGAACCTCATCGTTTGCTAATTCTAAACGAACTGCCAAATATCCTAAAGTATCTTTTAGAATTGGAAAAACAGCTAAATCGTTTAAAATAATCGTCACCAATTCCGGACTTAACTTTTGGGTATAAAAGTCCTTTAAGAAACACTCTTGTTTTGGTGTAATCTGTGTTTCGTTGATAATAAAAATATTCTCAGATTCTAGCTCTGCTTCAATATTTCCAAGAATACGCAAACTTTCAGATTGCTGTTGGATTACAATTTCTGTAATATCTTTAATTAATTGGTGAGCAGAAATACCGCCTAAATATTTTTCGCCAGAAATGCCTGAGAGACTTAATCGTCGAATGGCCGCGTACCGAACTCTAAAAAATTCGTCTAAGTTGTTTGAAAAAATTCCAACAAAACGCAGTCTGTCTAAAAGTGGCACTGTATTGTCTGCTGCTTCCTGAAGTACTCTTGCATTAAACGCTAACCAGCTTTTTTCTCTATCGATATATTTCTGTTCGTACACTGTAATTATTTTAAATCTTTGGGGAAAATAGTTTTATGTGTTTTGCCCTTATGGATCGTGTCCCAACTTTCGGCATCAAACTGTAACGATACAAAGCCTGAAGTTGGTACATTTTCTATAAAAACATCCCCAAATTTATTAACAAAATTTGTAATAGCCTCGTTATGTCCAAAAAGAATAACGCTTTCAAAACTATTATCACACGATTTAATAACTTTTTCGAGTTGCTTTTCGTCAAAAGTGTATAAATCATCTCTAAAAATGATGCTTTCTAATGGATAAGATATGTTTTGCGCAAAGATTAAAGCAGTTTCTGTGGCCCTTGCGGCTGTACTGCTCCAAATAATATACGTTTTTGGAAGATACTCTGAAATATTTAATGAAACATCATGCGCATCTAAAATTCCTCTTTTCATTAATGGACGATCGAAATCTTTCAATGGTGCTTCCCAGCTAGATTTGGCATGACGTATTAATATAAGATTTTTCATAAGTAGCAAATTTAAAAACCTGAATTGCAGGTCATTTTTTAATTAAGTTCTAATTTACAAAAGAAATTTTAAACCTTTCTTTTTTTTTATTTCTGTTAACATTATATCGAAATTTTAACAAGAATAAATAATTCGCAAAATGTTAACATTTGAAATATTCTAAAAAATCAAAAATTGCATTTTTATGTACTTCATCTATAAAATTAGTATTTGGTCGATATTATACAATCTTTTAAAATTTTAACTAAATACTTGATTATTAATCATTTAAACTGTTTTTAAAAAACTCAACATCGCGAATAAAGCAAAAAAATGTACGAAAAAATTCTACTTTTTTGAGTTAAAAAAAAGTGTTTTTGAGTCAATTTTTTATAAAAAAACAACATTTCAACGAGTTTTTAGGTTAGTTACAGATAAAAAAATCATATTAGAAAAACTCTAATATAACTTTGATTCTGTTAAAATTTCATAAATACTTTAAAATTAAATCTTAAGTTATGAAAACTAAATCTACTCTTGAAAAAGCAGTGAAATTTGTAAGCGATTGTAAGTTCATTTTTTCTTTAAGAAATGTTTTTAAGAAAAATTTATTGATTTTACTCTTTCTTTTTACAACAACAATTTCTTTGGCGCAATCAGGTTCATGCAATGCAACTTTGATTGTTGAAAATAACGGAAATATCAGGAGCACTCCCCTCGATGGAACTTACTACTCTATGGTCCTGACAAACAACAGCTCATCTACAGACACTTTTGTTTTAAGCTCTAAGAATATTAATTCTTCTTGTGCTAATACTGATGGAAGTACTACTGCGGGAAATGTCATCATCAATACTGATTTTATTGACTCTACAAGAAATTCTCTAAACGAAGTAACTCTAAGCGCTGGTGAATCTGTAAATTTCTATATACACATTACAGTTCCTGCTGGCACTTCAACACAAAAATGGTCTTGCAACAAGATTACCGCCACTTCAAAAAACTGTATCAATTATACTGCTGATACTGTTTTACACACTTTTATCATTAATCCGGTTAATGATTAAACAAGCTATATCAAGTTCTATTAAAATGATTTAAAATGGAAAAACAATTACTTTTTTTAAACAATTTTTTACGAGATATAAAAAAAATACAATTTGTTGTATTATTTCTTCTGTCATCAACAGTAGGTCTTGCACAAACGATAACTACAAACAAAACCGTAACAGCTAATGCTAGCAATTGTGGCATCATAGATGTAAAAGTAGATATTACTGGAGCAAATCCAATTACTCGAAATTCGGATGTAATTCTAGCTATTGATATATCGGGTAGTATGGGTAATACTATTCCAGGAGATTTTAAAACCTCGATGGATTATGCTAAAGATGCTGCCTTAGCATTTCTTAATCAAGCAAAAGCAAATCCTCAGAACCGAATTGCAATTGTTGCCTACAGTACGACTGCCACCCTAAAAATAGGTCTTACTTATCTGGATGCAACTGGTGTAACACAAATAACGAATCAGATTAATTCTTTACAAGCTACTAATTCCACTAATATTTATGCTGGTATTGTGAGATCTGAAACTGAATTAGAAACCAATGGTCGTTTTGACTGTAGCACTGCTAGAGCTATAATTTTACTTACAGATGGGGTTACAAACGTAACAGGCACTAATGGAAATACAAGTTGCAACGTAAGTAAAACATCTCAGTGCGTAACAGATGCTATAAATGCAGCTACAAACGCTAAAACCACTACAAAAAATAGTGTTGTTTACAACAATCAAGTTTTTTCTGTTGGTCTTTTTGGCGGTATCAGTGGAAATATAAATACCAACAACAGTGATCAAAATATTGCTAAATATACTTTAGACAATATTCAAGGCAGTGCAGCTTATATTACACAAAGCGGTGCCAATCTTACTTCAATTTACAATCAGATTGCTACTCAGATTTCTTGGGTTGCACAAACTTTGGTTGCAAAAGAAACCATTATTCCAGGCTTTACTATTAGCGCAATTACAACAACTAAAGGTACAGCTTCATTATCTGGACAAGTAATTACATGGAATACCGATTTCTTAAACTCAGAAACCATTACTTTAAATTATCAATTGACTCCAACTGGATCTGCTTGTGGAAATCAAACTGTCAGCACCTCAACTTTGAATTATCAAAATTCATCTTGTGCCAATGATTCGAAGGCAATAACCAGTCCTAGTTATTTTGTTCCGTGTGCACCTGTGATTACAGGAACTTTAACAGCATGCGGATCTACAACTTTGACAGCGACTACAAATGCCGCCTCTCCAACATACGTTTGGTATAAAGACAATTCAGTTTTGCCAGGTCAAACTGCTTCTACTCTCGTAGCAACAGCAAGTGGGGTTTATAAAGTAAAAGTAAAAAATGGTGTTACAAATTGCGAATTAACTTCAGCAGATGTAACTGTTTCAATTAGTCCTGCAGCTGCTCTTGTTGCGCCTGCAAATGCAAGTATTTCAGGTTGCAGTACTGCTGCAATAACAGGACTTCCATATAGTACAGCAAGCACTAATATAACCCTTGCACAATTAAACAGTGCTGGAGGATCATTATCCAACAGTGGTTCTATTGGCTCATATACTATATCTTATTCAGACACTGCATCTGGAACATGTCCAACCGTAGTTACTCGTACTTTTAAAGTTACTACAAGCTGTGGAAATGTTACTGCTCCGCAGACTATCAGTATTAACGATACAACTGCGCCAGCTTGGACAACTCAGCCTAATGCATTAAACGTTACGCTTCAGTGCAGTGACTCTGCAGGATTGACAGCTGCACAGAATCAGGCTCCCGTTGCCACAGACAACTGCGGCGGAACCGTTACTTATACTAAAACAAGCGGAACTTTCGTTGCTGGAACTTGTGCCAATTCTGGAACATACACCAACACTTGGACCGCTAAAGATGTCTGCAATAATACTTCAACAGTTTTCACTCAGGTGATCACTATTCAAGACACCAATGCTCCAACTTGGACAACTCAGCCTAATGCATTAAACGTTACGCTTCAGTGCAGTGATGCTGCAGGATTGACTGCTGCCCAAAATCAGGCTCCTGTTGCTACAGACAATTGCGGTGGAACTGTTACTTATACAAAGGTAAGCGGAACTTTCGTTGCTGGAACTTGTGCCAATTCTGGAACATACACCAACACTTGGACCGCTAAAGACGTCTGCAATAATACTTCAACAGTTTTCACTCAGGTGATCACTATTCAAGACACCACTGCTCCAACTTGGACAACTCAGCCTAATGCATTAAACGTTACGCTTCAATGCAGTGACGCTGCAGGATTGACTGCTGCCAAAAATCAGGCTCCTGTTGCTACAGACAACTGCGGTGGAACTGTAACATATACAAAGGTAAGCGGAACTTTCGTTGCGGGAACTTGCATAAATTCTGGAACATACACCAACACTTGGACCGCAAAAGACGTATGCAACAATACATCTTCAGTTTTCACTCAAGTGATTACAATTGAAGACACAACAGCGCCAACTTGGACAACTGCTCCAACAGCTTTAAATGTGACTTTAGAATGCAGCGATGCTTCTGGACTAACAAATGCTCAAGCAATGTTCCCAACAGCTTCCGACTTATGCGATTCAGATGTTCTAAACATCGAAAAAGCAAGCGGACAGTTCGTGGCTTCTGAAGGTTGCGGAAACGCAGGAACTTACACCAATACTTGGACCGTTAAAGACGACTGCGGAAACACTTCTGAAACTTTCACTCAAGTGATCACCATTCAGGACACAACAGCGCCAACTTGGACAACTGCTCCAACAGCTTTAAATGTGACTTTAGAATGCAGCGATGCTTCTGGACTAACAAATGCTCAAGCAATGTTCCCAACAGCTTCCGACTTATGCGACACGGATGTTCTAAACATCGAAAAAATCAGCGGACAGTTCGTGGCTTCTGAAGGTTGCGGAAACGCAGGAACTTACACCAATACTTGGACAGTTAAAGACGACTGCGGAAACACTTCCGAAACTTTCACTCAAGTGATCACCATTCAGGACACAACAGCGCCAACTTGGACAACTGCTCCAACAGCTTTAAATGTGACTTTAGAATGCAGCGATGCTTCTGGACTAACAAATGCTCAAGCAATGTTCCCAACAGCTTCCGACTTATGCGATTCAGATGTTCTAAACATCGAAAAAATCAGCGGACAGTTCGTGGCTTCTGAAGGTTGCGGAAACGCAGGAACTTACACCAATACTTGGACAGTTAAAGACGACTGCGGAAACACTTCTGAAACTTTCACTCAAGTGATCACCATTCAGGACACAACAGCGCCAACTTGGACAACTGCTCCAACAGCTTTAAATGTGACTTTAGAATGCAGCGATGCTTCTGGACTAACAAATGCTCAAGCAATGTTCCCAACAGCTTCCGACTTATGCGATTCAGATGTTCTAAACATCGAAAAAATAAGCGGACAGTTCGCGGCTTCTGAAGGTTGCGGAAACGCAGGAACTTACACCAATACTTGGACAGTAAAAGATGACTGCGGCAATACTTCTGAGACTTTCACTCAGGTGATTACCATTCAGGACACAACAGCGCCAACTTGGACAACTGCTCCAACAGCTTTAAATGTGACTTTAGAATGCAGCGATGCTTCTGGACTAACAAATGCTCAAGCAATGTTCCCAACAGCTTCCGACTTATGCGATTCAGATGTTCTAAACATCGAAAAAGCAAGCGGACAGTTCGTGGCTTCTGAAGGTTGCGGAAACGCAGGAACTTACACCAATACTTGGACCGTTAAAGACGACTGCGGAAACACTTCTGAAACTTTCACTCAGGTGATCACCATTCAGGACACAACAGCGCCAACTTGGACAACTGCTCCAACAGCTTTAAATGTGACTTTAGAATGCAGCGATGCTTCTGGACTAACAAATGCTCAAGCAATGTTACCAACAGCTTCCGACTTATGCGATTCAGATGTTCTAAACATCGAAAAAATCAGCGGACAGTTCGTGGCTTCTGAAAGCTGTGCAAACGCAGGAACTTACACCAATACTTGGACAGTTAAAGACGACTGCGGAAACACTTCTGAAACTTTCACTCAAGTGATCACCATTCAGGACACAACAGCGCCAACTTGGAATACTGTTGCTGGTTCTCTAGACATAACTTTAGAATGTAGCGACACAGAAGGTCTTGCAGCAGCTCAAGCTAAAATCCCTGTAGCTTCCGACTTATGCGACACGGATGTTCTAAACATCGAAAAAGCAAGCGGACAGTTCGTGGCTTCTGAAGGTTGCGGAAATGCAGGAACTTACACCAACACTTGGACAGTTAAAGACGACTGCGGAAACACTTCCGAAACTTTCACTCAAGTGATCACCATTCAGGACACAACAGCGCCAACTTGGACAACTGCTCCAACAGCTTTAAATGTGACTTTAGAATGCAGCGATGCTTCTGGACTAACAAATGCTCAAGCAATGTTCCCAACAGCTTCCGACTTATGCGATTCAGATGTTCTAAACATCGAAAAAATCAGCGGACAGTTCGTGGCTTCTGAAGGTTGCGGAAACGCAGGAACTTACACCAATACTTGGACAGTTAAAGACGACTGCGGAAACACTTCTGAAACTTTCACTCAAGTGATCACCATTCAGGACACAACAGCGCCAACTTGGACAACTGCTCCAACAGCTTTAAATGTGACTTTAGAATGCAGCGATGCTTCTGGACTAACAAATGCTCAAGCAATGTTCCCAACAGCTTCCGACTTATGCGATTCAGATGTTCTAAACATCGAAAAAATAAGCGGACAGTTCGCGGCTTCTGAAGGTTGCGGAAACGCAGGAACTTACACCAATACTTGGACAGTAAAAGATGACTGCGGCAATACTTCTGAGACTTTCACTCAGGTGATTACCATTCAGGACACAACAGCGCCAACTTGGACAACTGCTCCAACAGCTTTAAATGTGACTTTAGAATGCAGCGATGCTTCTGGACTAACAAATGCTCAAGCAATGTTCCCAACAGCTTCCGACTTATGCGATTCAGATGTTCTAAACATCGAAAAAATAAGCGGACAGTTCGCGGCTTCTGAAGGTTGCGGAAACGCAGGAACTTACACCAATACTTGGACAGTAAAAGATGACTGCGGCAATACTTCTGAGACTTTCACTCAGGTGATTACCATTCAGGACACAACAGCGCCAACTTGGACAACTGCTCCAACAGCTTTAAATGTGACTTTAGAATGCAGCGATGCTTCTGGACTAACAAATGCTCAAGCAATGTTCCCAACAGCTTCCGACTTATGCGATTCAGATGTTCTAAACATCGAAAAAGCAAGCGGACAGTTCGTGGCTTCTGAAGGTTGCGGAAACGCAGGAACTTACACCAATACTTGGACCGTTAAAGACGACTGCGGAAACACTTCTGAAACTTTCACTCAGGTGATCACCATTCAGGACACAACAGCGCCAACTTGGACAACTGCTCCAACAGCTTTAAATGTGACTTTAGAATGCAGCGATGCTTCTGGACTAACAAATGCTCAAGCAATGTTACCAACAGCTTCCGACTTATGCGATTCAGATGTTCTAAACATCGAAAAAATCAGCGGACAGTTCGTGGCTTCTGAAAGCTGTGCAAACGCAGGAACTTACACCAATACTTGGACAGTTAAAGACGACTGCGGAAACACTTCTGAAACTTTCACTCAAGTGATCACCATTCAGGACACAACAGCGCCAACTTGGAATACTGTTGCTGGTTCTCTAGACATAACTTTAGAATGTAGCGACACAGAAGGTCTTGCAGCAGCTCAAGCTAAAATCCCTGTAGCTTCCGACTTATGCGACACGGATGTTCTAAACATCGAAAAAGCAAGCGGACAGTTCGTGGCTTCTGAAGGTTGCGGAAATGCAGGAACTTACACCAACACTTGGACAGTTAAAGACGACTGCGGAAACACTTCTGAAACTTTCACTCAAGTGATCACCATTCAGGACACAACAGCGCCAACTTGGAATACTGTTGCTGGTTCTCTAGACATAACTTTAGAATGTAGCGACACAGAAGGTCTTGCAGCGGCTCAAGCTAAAATCCCTGTAGCTTCTGACTTATGCGACACGGATGTTCTAAACATCGAAAAAATAAGCGGACAGTTCGCGGCTTCTGAAGGTTGCAGAAATGCCGGAACATACACCAACACTTGGACAGTTAAAGACGACTGCGGAAACACTTCCGAAACTTTCACTCAAGTGATCACCATTCAGGACACAACAGCGCCAACTTGGAATACTGTTGCTGGTTCTCTAGACATAACTTTAGAATGCAGCGATGCTTCTGGACTAACAAATGCTCAAGCAATGTTCCCAACAGCTTCCGACTTATGCGACACGGATGTTCTAAACATCGAAAAAGCAAGCGGACAGTTCGTGGCTTCTGAAGGTTGCGGAAACGCAGGAACTTACACCAATACTTGGACAGTTAAAGACGACTGCGGCAATGTTTCTGATACTTTTACTCAAGTAATCACAATTCAGGATACTACAAAACCAACTTTCGCTGGTGAACTTCCTGCAGATATTACAGTTTCTTGTGACGCTGTTCCAGAACCATTTAATATGGAAGCTTCTGATAATTGCAATGGAAACTTACCAATTGTTTTCAGTGAAACTAAAAGTGATATTAAAAACGAATGTGGTACAGAATATACCTTAACTCGCAACTGGTCAACAAGTGACTGTGGAGGAAATTCAGTTTCTTATACTCAAATTATAACAGTAAGAGATACTACTCCTCCAACAGGTACTGCGCCAGCAGATGTTGCTAATCTACAAAGTGCAGCAGACATTCCAGCAGGAAGTCCAGATGACATAAAAGATGCCACAGACAATTGCGCAGGAACTGTAAATATCACTGTAAGCGACACTAACAATGGAGGAACAGGATGTAACGGACAATCTTACATCTTAACCAGAACTTATACTCTAACAGACTGTGCAGGCAATAAAACTGAATTAGTTCAAACCTTTACAGTTGAAAATAAAGTTTCTGTAAGCGGTATTGCTACAAATGTAAGCTGCCAAGGAGAAAGCGATGGTTCAATTGCAGTTACTAGCACTGCTGGAGCCACTGTAGTTATTACCAACCAAAATAATGAGGTAGTTGGAAATACTAATCTGCCAGCTGGAACTTATACACTTACTGCAACATCTTCAGTAAATACTGAAAATGAAACTTGTACAGCAACTGCAACAGTTGTGATTACAGAACCAAATTATAGAGTTAAAATATCTGGTCAAATCATAAATGTAGATACTAACACTCCTCTTGCAAATGTACCTGTAACATTGATTCCTCAAGGAACCACTACAGGACCAATACAATTACGTATTACAGGTGCAGACGGAATGTACAGTTTTACAGGAATGCCTGCCGGAAGTTATTTAGTGCAAGTACAAGATGCTAATTTAAATAGTGCATATCAATTATATCCTGTTGATTCTAGCTTATTCTTTACTACTCTAGAAGAATGTGCTTTCCAAGTGCATAACTTCGAATATGGAGCTTCTAAACTTCCTGTTCTCGGAGATTATGTTTGGTACGATACTAATAGCAACGGAATTCAAGATGAATGGTATGATGCAAACAATGATGGTGCAGTTACCAAAAATATTCCAGATTCAAATGGAGCTATTGACTACAGCCAATGGGAATGGATAGATCTTAACGGAGACGGAAGCTATGCTGGTCCTCAAAATGTTGGGGAATTAAATGCCGGTGGTTTCGGAAACGCTCTTAGTGCCAATGTGATCATCGATGGTCCAAATGGATATCATGATGAAGTTATTGTGGGAATAGAAGGTTTCTGGAGAAACCGCCCAGAAATAGCAAATCCTTATGGACAATATACCGTAAAATTGGTAAGAGATGCTAATTTCGATACTGCAGCTACAAACTTAGGATTTACTGGTTTAGTAAAAGTCATTCCTTCAATGTCTGCTAAAAACATAGCTGGCAAAACAAGTAAAGCACAATTGCATACCGTATGTAAAACCACAACAGATAGCGGTTATGTCGTAACAGTTACACCAGAAGATTTAGTTCATTTAGATCTTGATTTCGGCGTAAGCTGTAAAGAATACAAAGACATTGTGGCTAATGATGACAGTGCCGGTCCAATTGCAGGTGTAAATCACACTACAACCAATGTGCTAAATGTATTGCCAAATGATACTTTAGAAGGAAATCCTATAACTGCATCTGATGTAATCATAACAACTGTAACGCCAAACGAGTTTTTACAATTAAATCCTGATGGTTCAGTTGACGTATTACCAAATGCTCCAGTAGGAACATTGACAATGGTATATCAAATCTGCGAAGCTGATCAAACAGACAATTGTGACACTGCAATTGTTAGCATCACAATAGAAGCTCCAGTAATGACTGTTACTGCAACATCAATATGCGTAAACGATGTTCCTTATCTTGACTATGTGGTAACACCAGGAAACTTTACTCCTGTAAATGGCGTGACCATAGCATGGGCAGATAGCAATAACAATGTTGTTACAACAATGACTGATCTGCCATTAAGCGGACGTGTGCTATGGCCTGGAGCTGTAGTAGATGATCAAGGAAAAGGAATTGACTGGCCAGGCTGGATTTTTGAAAATAACAGATGGATTGAAGCAGCTGATGGATTCGAAAAATTGCGTCCAACTGCCAATGTGACTTTATCTCTAAATCCTAGTCAGACTATCACAGTTAGCTATCCTCCTGCTGATCCTTTCTGTACTGCTAGACCAACATTTGCTATTGTGGCAAATGATGATAATCCTGCACCAATAATTGGAAATGCAGCACAAACCAATGTGATTAACGCTTTAACAAATGATACGTTAAATGGCACTGCTGTAAATATAAATGATGTAACATTAACAACAACTGTACCCGATCCAACTGGTTCAATAATATTAAATCCTGATGGATCTGTAGATGTTGCAGAAAACACCCCTGGAGGTACTTATACACTAACATATCAAATATGCGAAAAAGCCGATTTTGGAAATTGCGATACCGCTATAGTGACTGTTATTGTAATCTCTCCAATTATTGCAAATGATGATACTTACAGTAATATTGGATGCAACAGTTTTGGGCTTGTGGGTAATGTATTGAGTAACGATTTGAAAGGAAGAATCCCTGCAACTATAGAATTAGTAGACTTTACACTTCTTGCAGAAGGGAACAACACTAAAACAGATCCAAACATTGTTATTGACGGTTCTGGAAACGTAAATGTATCAAGCTTAACACCTGCTGGTACTTATACTTACAACTATACAATCTGTGACAAATTAAGTTCTCAAAATTGTGATTCTGCAATTGTTACAATCATAGTACTGCCTCAAGGTGTTGTTGAAACCAGAAGTACAGCTTGTACAGATGATTCAACACTAATAAACTTGAGTAACTTACTTCCTGAGGGAAGTCCTTTAACAGGAGTTTGGCAGGATCGAAACAATACCAATGCACTTCAAGGAAGCATTCTTAATCCGTTTGGTTTAGCATTAGGCAATTATGTTTTTGAATATATAATAGCTGACGAAAGATGCCCTAGAAGTATTGTTTTAAATATGGAAATCAATGATGATTGTAGAGTTTTAGCTTGTGGTAAAGTGTTAGTACATAATGCTTTTTCTCCAAATGGCGACAATATCAACGATCTCTTTAAAATTGACAATATCGATGACACCACTTGTTATCCTGGTAATACTGTGGAAATATACAATCGCTGGGGAATTTTAGTGTTTGAAACTACAAACTATAATAATACAACAAATGCTTTTGACGGAACTTCAAGAGGAAGAACAACTGTTAAGCAATCTGATGGACTACCAACTGGAACTTATTTTTACATTATTAACTATAAATCTCTGGATGGAAACAACAATGTTCAAGAACATAAATTAGACGGATATTTATATCTATCCAAATAGTAATTAAAACACTCTGTAAAACCTAATTTACAGAGTGTTTAAAAAAATCCGAATAATTTGATTAATTTTGAATAGAACATATTGAAATTCAATGATTTAAACAGTCAATAGTAATTATTAAATAAAATCTACTATGAGAACAAAATTATTTTTCTTCGTCATTCTGTTAGTTACATGTTCAGGGTATTCACAGCAAGATGCACAGTATACGCAGTATATGTATAACACAATAAATATAAATCCTGCCTATGCGGGTTCTCGTGGAGCACTTAGTATTTTTGGTCTTTACCGCACCCAATGGGTAGGTCTAGACGGAGCACCAGAAACAAGCAGTTTTTCAGTTAACTCTCCTATAAATAATAGCAGACTGGGTGTAGGAGCTTCATTAGTAAATGACAAAATTGGTCCTACCAATGAGAATAATATTTCAGTCGATGTTTCTTACACAATCCAGACATCTGCCGATTTTAAACTTTCATTTGGTATTAAAGGAACTGCCAATATCTTCAACTTGGATGTAAATAAATTGAATCCTGCAGATCAGGGAGATCCTCAATTTCAAGATTTAAAGAATAAATTTAGTCCCAACGTTGGTGCCGGAGTTTACTGGCATTCAGACAAAGCTTATATTGGTTTATCCGTTCCAAACTTTATCGAAACAAATCGTTATGATGATAATGATGTCGCAATTTATAAAGATAAAATCAATTATTATTTAATGGGAGGTTATGTATTCAATATTGACAAATATGAATATGTAAAATTTAAACCGGCTGTTTTAGCCAAAATGGTTCAGGGCGCACCGCTTCAAGTAGATCTTTCAGCCAACTTTATGTTCTATGATAAATTTATGCTTGGTGCAGCCTATAGATGGAGTGCTTCTTTAAGTGCTATGGTCGGATTTCAAATCACAGACGGACTTTATTTAGGTTATGGGTATGACCGAGAAACCACACACTTAAACAATTATAATTCAGGATCACACGAAATTTTCCTTCGCTATGAATTCTTCTCAAACAAAGGCAAAATGACAACTCCTCGTTTCTTCTAAAAATTAGGTATCATGAAAAACTATACACTACTTTTAATTACAATTATAGGTGCTTTTTCATTTAGCAGTTATGCACAGCAGTCAAAAATAAATAATGCAGATAAAAAATATGACGGTTATGCGTATATCGATGCAATAAAAACCTATGAAAAAGTTGCTGCAAAAGGCTACAAATCTGAAGACATGTTTAAAAAACTGGGAAATGCCTATTACTTCAATTCAGATTTTCAAAATGCAGCGAAATGGTATGGCGAATTATTTGCAATGAACACAAATGTAGAACCAGAATACTATTTTAGATATGCACAATCTTTAAAATCTACTGGTGACATTAACAAAGCCAATAAGCTTCTGGATGAATTTAACGCTATCTCTAAAAATGACAGCAGAGGAAAACTTTACAAAGAAGATGTAAACTACTTGGACCAGATTAAAGCAAATTCTGGGAGGTACCAGATAGAAAACGCGGGTATAAATAGCAGGTACTCGGATTACGGATCGTTTGTTTACAACAACAAAATATATTTTGCGTCGGCGCGTGACACGGGAAATTTTTCTCAGCGCAAGCACAAATGGACAGGCGAATATTTCACCAACATTTACGATGCCGATCTGGATTCTGCCACTGGAAGCGCATCAAAAGTAAATAAATTTAAATCGGCTATCAATACCAAATTCCATGAGGCATCTCCTGTGTTTACCAAAGATGGGAAAACAGTTTATTTTACCAGGAACAACTATACTGATGGAAAAAAAGGAAAAGACGAAAAGAAAGTTACCTTAATCAAACTTTACAAAGCAGAGCTGGGAAAAGATAATAAATGGACCAATATTACCGAGCTTCCTTTCAATAGCAATAACTATAGTACGGCTCACCCAGCTCTTAGTCCAGACGAAAAAACACTGTATTTTGCTTCTGATATGCCAGGATCAATTGGTGAGTCAGATATATATAAAGTCAGCATAAATCCAAATGGTGGATATGGACCACCAGAAAATCTCGGAAATAGCATTAATACGGAAGGGAAAGAAACATATCCTTATCTGACCAGCGAAAACGAGATTTATTTTGCATCTGACGGACATCCAGGTTTAGGAGGTTTAGACGTTTTTGTGGGTAATATTGACAATAACGGAAAAGTAAGCAATATTCAAAATGTCGGAGCAGATGTCAATTCTCCAAAAGATGATTTTGCTTATATCATTGATCCCGAAACAAGAAGAGGATTTTTCTCTTCCAATAAAGATGGCGGACAGGGTTCTGATGATATCTATAAATTCTTAGAAACCAGAAGACTCAGATGTGTTCAGGAATTATATGGTGCCATAACAGATGCTGAAACTGGAGCTGTGCTTCCTGGGGCAAAAGTTACTTTATATGATGATCAGATGAATCTTAAAAACTCTGCCGTTGCAGATGGTTCCGGACTTTATTCCTTTGCTGTAGAATGTGGAAAAACATATTATGTCAGAGCCGAAAAACCTGAATATACAACCAGAGAGTTAAGCGTTACGATTGAAAAAACAAGCGGTAAAACAAACTTGCCAATTGCACTGGAAAAAGCAACCTGCAAAGTTACGGTGGGCGATGATTTAGGAAAATGTTTCGGAATTAAAATGATTTATTTCGATTTGGATAAATCTAACATTAGAACCGAAGCGGCATTGGATTTAGAAAAAATACTAGCTGTTCTAAACGATTATCCTAATATGAAACTGGACATTCGTTCACACACAGATAGTAGAGCCTCTCATCAATACAACGAAGCCTTATCTGACCGAAGAGCAAAATCAACTATACAGTGGCTGGTAAAAAATGGAGTTTCTCCTAAACGTCTAACTGGAAGAGGATACGGAGAAACAGAACTTGTAAATAAATGTGCTGATGGTGTTCCATGTACCGAAGAAGAGCATCAGGCCAATAGACGAAGCGAATTTATCATCACTGCTTTATAATCTTAACAATAGTCAAGTCAAACAAAAAAAGCTGCTCAAAAGCAGCTTTTTTTTATTTAAAAAGTCGTTGTAATTCTATGAATCACAACGACTTCTAAAAAACCAACCTGTTCAATAAATCTTTAAAGCTTAACAAAAATGTTAGTATAATATTTTTTTCCTGTAGCTGGATCTGTCGTCACAGACAATCCAAAATGAGTAAAATCTCCTTCTATATTTTCTTTGTGACCTGGACTATCTAACCAAGCTTTTAAAGCCGCTTCGGGAGTTTTATAATTGTAGGCAACATTCTCCCCTACTTTCTTTGCACCCAAAACACTAGTCATATTACTAGATCTTGCTACAAAATCGTTATGATCCACAACATTATTCGCAATCATATATTTATTATGCTCTTCGCATTTAAATGATATATGATTAACTCTTTCCAAGGCTTTTAAACTAATACTCACACGGTATTCGTTTATCAGTCTCATTGTTTCTATTTCAGTATCGTTGTATGTGTAATTTGTAACAAGCGTTTCTGTTGGAGTAGCAGTATCCAAACTTGCTTCGGCAGAATCAGCAGAACATGCGTTCATTGCGACTAAAATCGCAATGAACAACATGGTGCGCGTAATCTTTTTCATAATCATCAGCATTTTAGCGGTTTAAAGTAAATGTTGGGGCAAATCCTTTAAATTTATCTTTGAATAAATATCATTTGCAATTTTATATTTCAAACGTATTCAATTTACCGTTAAAGTGCAAAAATAATCGATGAAATGCATTTATTTCGTATTTTTACCTATAAAATTCCTACGTAAAAATACTTTTACGAAGATAATCTTTCAATCTTCCAAGAAAAATCTGACTGGCTAGTATAACGAATTCGATCATGAAGTCTATTTGGTCTTCCTTGCCAGAATTCTACTTGAAGCGGAGTCACAATATAACCGCCCCAATTTTCTGGTCTCGGAATTGGTTTTCCTTCAAATTCAGTTTCTAGTTTTTTTAAGTTTTCTTCTAAGAATGTTCTTGACGGAATCACTTCACTCTGATGAGAAACAATCGCTCCAAGTTTACTGCCATCAGGACGAGAATCAAAATAATTATCCGAAATAATCTCAGAAGTTTTCTGTGCAATTCCTTTAATGATAACTTGACGTTCCATCTCCTGCCAAAAAAATGACAGACAAATATTTGGATTTGCTTCTATTGCTTTTCCTTTCTCTGAATTATAATTGGTATAAAATATAAAACCTTCCTCAGAAAATTTCTTCAATAAAACCACACGAGACTTCGGAAAACCATCTAATCCAATTGTCGAAACCGTCATAGCATTCACCTCACCACTTCCACCAAAATCTTCCACTTCATGAAACCATCGGTTAAAAAGATTAATCGGATCCTCAGGAATATTCGTTTCTAACAACTCACTTTTCTCGTAAGATTTTCTATAATTACTTAAATCGTTCATGATTTATTATTTTAGATTATTGACTTTAGATTTTAGATTTTTTGTTTCAAGTTTCAAGTTTCAGGTTTCAAGTTTGTCAGGCTGAGCGGAGTCGAAGCCCACGTCTACAAAGCAAGTTCTGCTTAAAAAAAGCACTTCGACTCCGCTCAGTGTGACAACAATTTTCAAAACTTAGAACCTTAGCATCTTAGTATCTTAGCAACTTTAAAGATCAAAACTCACCCCATCATCTGCCAAAAGCACGTTCGGAAAAACTTCTTCTGCTTCTTTCTTAAAAGGTTCTATTCCATCGTATCGCGTTGAATAATGCCCTAAAATAAGTTGTTTTACGTTTGCCTTCAAAGCGATATTTGCCGCTTCTTTTGCTGTGGAATGCAGTGTTTTTTCTGCCAATCTAGCTTCAGATTCCAAAAATGTCGATTCGTGATACAAAATATCAGTATTCTGTATAATTGGAATTATTTCTTCGTTATAAACCGTATCAGAACAAAAGGCATAACTTTTTGCTGGCGGTGGGTCAAAAGTAAGTTTTTCGTTTTCAATTACAGTTCCGTCGTCAAGCGTAATATCTCCGCCGTTTTTGATTTTCTGATAATAAGCAACATGAATATTATAACGCTGAACAGCTTCTACATTTAATTTTCTTTCGTCTGGTTTTTCTTGAAAAAGATAACCATTGGTATAAACTCGATGCTTTAACGGAATTGTTTTCACAATGACCTTTTTGTCTTCAAAAATAACTTCACTTTCTTTCGATTCTAATTCATGGAAAAACAAAGAATAAGTTGTCCATGATTCTGTCAATTTTAATTGAAGCAGAATCAATTCTTTAATTCCTTTTGGACCATAGATATGCAAATCTGTGGTTCTGCCTAAAAGTGAAAAAGTCGAAATTGTTCCTATTAATCCATATAGATGATCCCCATGAAGATGCGAGATAAAAATGTGATTGATTTTTGAGAATTTAATCTTATTCTTTCGAAGCTGAACTTGAGTACCTTCTCCGCAATCAATCAAAAACAATCTGTTTTTAATGTCTAAAACCTGTGAAGTCGGATTTGTAAGCGTTCTAGGAGTTGCGGCATAACAGCCAAGTATAGTTAATTTCAATTTTATTGTTTATTCGTTTATTTGGTAAATCGTTTAATCGGTTAAAATTAATCAATTCGATTAAACGGTTAAACGAATAAACAATTAAACCAATATTAAAATCCGAGGTCTCTTTCGATTTCTTCCATTTCGATGATGTCGTGAGCTTCTAAAAGAGAAGGAACTACAACCAATTTATCTGAAATAGCATTAAAATCAAGATCAGTTGCTACAATTACAAACGATTTTTTTGCTTTTTTCTGAACTTTAGAAAGCGGTAAAAAAGCTTTTAAATCATTTTCAGAAATATTAGAATCAGCTGATAAATCGATTATAATATTTTGTTTTTCAAAGGTTTTAAATTGTTGCGTTACTTTTTCCAAGAAAGCATTTACATCTCCTTGCGTATCTTTAATCGTAACGGTATGTCCTTTTTGATCTACTTTCATTTTATAATGTATAGGGCTTATATTTACTATGCTAATTTAATAAGTTTTTTTTGTTGTTTCAAGTTTCATGTTCGAAGTTTCAAGTTTGTCAGGCTGAGCGGAGTCGAAGCCCATGTTTGCAAAGCAACTCTGTTTTCAAAAGCACTTCGACTCCGCTCAGTGTGACACTTGTTTCTAAACTGATCACTAAAAAACTGAACACTGAATACTTAATCTATTGAATCTTAGAAGCCAGCAAATAAATAACCGCCATTCTAATCGCTACACCATTCTCTACCTGATTCAAGATTACCGAATGATCAGAATCTGCCACTTCAGAAGTAATCTCTACTCCTCTGTTGATTGGTCCTGGGTGCATGATTACAATTTCTTTTCCTAGCGAATCCAAAAGCGGTTTATCAACTCCGTATTGTTGTGCGTACTCACGTGTCGATGGGAAGAAATTCACATCCATACGCTCATTTTGTACACGAAGCATATTCGCTACGTCACACCATTCTAAAGCTTTTCTTAAATTCGGTTCAACTGTAACTCCAAGAGATTCAATATATCTCGGAATCAATGTTTTTGGTCCGCAAACTTTTACTTCTGCGCCTTGCATCTGCAAAGCATATATGTTAGACAAGGCAACTCTCGAATGCAGAATATCACCTACAATAACTACTTTTTTTCCTGCAACATCTCCCAGTTTTTCTCTGATAGAATAGCTGTCCAATAAAGCCTGAGTTGGGTGCTCGTGTGCTCCGTCTCCAGCGTTAACGATGCTTGCTTTGACATTTTTAGATAAAAAATAAGCCGCTCCGGGATTAGAGTGGCGCATTACAACCATATCTACTTTCATTGAAAGGATATTGTTTACAGTATCAATCAAAGTTTCTCCTTTTTTAACCGATGATTGAGCTGCAGAAAAACTGATCACATCAGCAGATAAACGTTTCTGCGCTAATTCGAAAGAGAGTTTGGTTCTGGTACTGTTTTCGAAGAAAATATTGGCAATGGTAATATCTCGTAATGAAGGAACTTTTTTAATTGGTCTATTAATGACTTCTTTAAAATGATCTGCCGTTTCAAAAATCAGGTTAATATCATTCTCATTGATATATTTGATTCCTAATAAATGATCTACGCTTAATTCTTTCATTGTGTGTGTTTATATGTTTAATCGTTGAATTGTTTAATCGTTTTTTTAATGTTTAACCGTTTATTTGTTTAATTGTTTAATCGTCTGCTTTGCGATTTAACGGTTCAACTAATTTTAAAATTTGTTAAATTATTTAATCGAAATAAATCGATTAAACAATTAACCGATTACACGATTAACCAAATTTAATTCGTCACTAGGTGAACAACATCTTCACCATCATTTTCTTTCCAGCTTACAATTACTTTTTCGCCATTAATAGCATCTACCTGACGGCCTCTGTAATCGGGTTGAATTGGCAAATGACGGCTGAAACGTCTGTCAATTAAAACCAATAACTCAATTTCTGAAGGTCTTCCAAAAGATTGAATGGCAGTTAAAGCAGAACGAATGCTACGTCCAGTAAACAAAACGTCATCTATAAAAATGACTTTTTTGTCTTCGACTATAAAATTGATTTGGGTTTTATTGGCTTCAAGCGGTTTATCAGTACGACGGAAATCATCTCTAAAAAAAGTGATGTCCAGATATCCTAAAGAAATTTCAGGAACGTTGTATTCGTTTTCTAATATTTGTTTTAAACGTTCAGCTAAAAAAACGCCTCTTGGCTGAATTCCAACTAAAATAGTTTCAGAGAAATCAAGATGTTTTTCGATTAACTGACAAGCCAAACGATGGAGTATGATAGTAACTTCTTTAGAATTAAGTAATACTTTTTGACTCATAAGTGATTGTAATGTTTGGTTGGGCAAATATACGGAATCTGATTTTATTTGTTGGGGTGATGTAATTACAAATATTTTTTGATTTTAAAAATTGCTTTAAAAACCAAAAAAAACATCAATATTTAACAAAATAAAACTTATTTCAATATTCTTTTACCTAAAAAACTATATTTTAGCCTGAAAAAACATTCACACATTATTAGAAGAATATGCCAGACTTAGATACACATTTAAAAATTCTTAGGTGTCCACATTGCTCTGTTGACAATCCAAATCTATCATCTTTAATAAATGAATTCCAAACTCGTGCAGATAATGGCTTAAACATTAGAGCTTGGAGAATATATTCCTGTGCTAGATGTGGAGGAGTTGTTACAGCATATTGTAAACCACCTCATAGAAATGTGCACGAAATATATCCAAATATTGAATCGGTAGATTCAAATCTACCTCTAAAAGTAAAAACATATTTACAACAAGCTATAGACAGTACATTCGCTCCTTCTGGATCTGTAATGCTTTGCGCCAGTTCAGTAGATGCAATGTTAAAAGAAAAAGGGCTTATTACGGGAAGTCTATATGCTAGAATAAATACTGCTGTACAGAATGGCCTTCTAACTCCTGAAATGGCTACTTGGGCCCACGAAATCAGACTCGATGCTAATGACGAAAGACATTCTGATATGGATTCTGAGTTACCAACAGTTGATGATGCAAAAAAAGCAATTGCATTTACCCAAACATTAGCTGAATTTTTATTTATTTTACCTTTAAAAGTAAGTAGAGGAATTGAATCATCAAGAAGCTAAGAAGTGATTCTATCATTCTGTTATGTTATTCTTTTCTTATTTGAAAAATTTTGCGATAGACGTTTTAAAAGAGTCTATCAACATTTAACAGAACAATTATACTAAACATACCATTAAAATTAAAGATATTAAAGATGAAGGTAATAGATGATTTCATAAAACAGTATAACAAAGAATTCGATTACTATCAAAAATTATCTCAAATTATTGCAGCTAAAATTGAAGATCAACTTTTCAAACGTGGAATTAAGGCTATTGTTACTCATAGAGCTAAGAAGCCCGATAGATTAAAAGACAAGTTAATAAAACGGAATGATGAAAAAAAATACAAAAATATCCTAGAAATCTTTCAAGATATCGTAGACTTAGCTGGAATTAGAGTTTCATTATATTTCCCGTCAGACAGAGAAATTTTAGATGAAATTGTAAATGAAATATTTTACGTTGAAAAAAAGAAAATTTTCCCAGAAGCTCATACTCCAAAATATACTAAACGCTTTTCCGGATATTGGGCAACACACTACAGAATTAAACTCAAACCAGAAAATTTAACGAAAAGGTACGGAGACACCATAGCAGAAATACAAATAGCTTCAGTCTTAATGCATGCATGGTCAGAAGTTGAACATGATTTGGTTTACAAACCTTTTTCAGGAGATTTATCTAAAGAAGAATTAGCAATTTTAGATGAAATCAATGGCCTTGTATTAACTGGTGAAATTGCATTAGAAAGATTACAATCTGCAATGGCTGAAAGAACAAAGAAAACTAATGATATTACAGATCGATATGAATTAACAAATTTTCTATTAAATACGATTGACAAAAATTATTCTAAAAAATTAAAATTAGGAGACACTTACCTTTTGAATAATTATTTGAATACCGAAAAAAAATTAGACACAAAAGATTTTAATAATTATATTAATTTGATTGATCTTAATTCAGAAGATACAGTTACAGACCAATTATTAAATATGCTTCTTGTAGAATATTACGACACAGAAAAACCTAACTTGAAAAATTATTTTAAAAATTTGAATCTCTCTGAAAAGAAAGCTTCTGGATTTGAATCTTTTGTAAAATGTTGGGTCATTTTAGAAAAAGCAGGAAAAGAATTTCTAACTAATGAAGAAATTGAATCAAGAAAATATTTAATTCCTAATTTATCTATTCTGAAAGATAAAAAAATACTTTCAACACGAGAATTCAATCAACTGCAGTCATTACGAAAAGTAAGAAACAATCTATTACACGGTATTGAGACTCCAACTGAAAATTATCTGATGGACAGTTATAAATTATTGCATCAACTTACAGAAAAAGTTATCGATAAGATACCAAACAAAACAACAAGCAAAAAATTAAAAACAGAATTAAGCAATCTTTAAAACTTCCTAAATCAACTTACAAAACGTATGAATTATTCCTCAAATTTAAAATCATATATAATAGATAATAAGAAATCCTAAAACATTTCCAAAAAATTCTATAACACATTTTCCTGATTCCTGAAGTAATTTTAAATATCAATTTAAAACATCAGAAGTCATGCAAAATAAAATACTAAGATTGTTAATGGTATTTGTAATACTGTTTTCATTTACAAGTTGTGAAGTTATTGGAGACATTTTTAAAGCCGGAATGGGATTCGGGATTTTTATCGTAATTTTTATTATTGCGATTATTATCTGGATTTTCGCTAAAATGTTCGGAAGCAAATAGTAGTAAAATAAACAAATAAAAAATCCTAAATTCCAATTTTTATAGCGGGATTGTTTTTTTGCCACAAATTACACAAATTAGCACAAATTTAATTCGTGGAAATTCGTGTAATTAGTGGCTATATTTTTTTTTAACACATAGAAACATAGTTTTTGGAATCGCAGAAAGGCGTTTCACTTTTTTTTCAAAAAACATAGCTATATGAAAGAAATATATTTCTTTTTTGGAGTTCTTATTCGTACTTAATTCGACACTAAAACTATGTGTTTAAAATTACACCCCAATAAAAAATCCCAAACTCCAAGTTTTAATTTGGAATTTGGGATTTTAATATATTGGAATTTTAAATTTTAAAGATTGTACATCTTCTTTCTTTGTTCTTGAATTTTTTCATCATCAAGATATTCGTCAAATGTCATGTAACGGTCGATAACTCCGTTTGGCGTCAGCTCTACGATTCTGTTACCAACAGTTTGCGCGAATTCGTGGTCATGTGTTGTGAAAATTACAGAACCTTTAAAGTTTTTCAATGAGTTGTTGAAAGCTGTAATAGACTCCAAATCTAAGTGATTTGTTGGCTCGTCTAACATTAAAACGTTTGCACGCTCCATCATCATTCTTGACAACATACAACGCACTTTTTCTCCTCCAGATAAAACTCTAGATGTTTTAAGAGCTTCTTCTCCAGAGAAAATCATTTTCCCTAAGAAACCTCTAATGAATACCTCATCACGCTCTTCTTCCGTTTTTGCATACTGACGTAACCAGTCAACTAAAGTCAAATCGTTTTCAAAATATTTGTGGTTTTCAGCTGGCAAATACGCTTGGTTGGTTGTAATTCCCCAATCAAAAGTTCCTGCGTCTGCTTTTTGTTCTCCGTTTAAGATTTCGTAGAAAGCAGTTGTAGCACGTGAATCTTTAGAGAAAAGAACGATTTTATCGCCTTTTGCCATATTCAAGTTAATATCTTTGAATAAAACTTCTCCATCTACAGAAGCCGCTAAGTTTTCTACATTCAAAATCTGGTCTCCAGCTTCACGATCCTGATCGAAAATAATCGCAGGGTAACGACGGCTAGAAGGTTTGATTTCGGCAATGTTTAATTTCGAAATCATTTTTTTACGAGAAGTCGCTTGTTTCGATTTCGCCACGTTTGCACTAAAACGACGAATAAATTCTTCCAACTCTTGTTTCTTCTCTTCTGCTTTTTTGTTTTGCTGTGCACGCTGTTTTGCCGCTAATTGGCTAGACTCGTACCAGAACGTATAGTTTCCTGAGTAGTGATTGATTTTTCCGAAATCAATATCAGAAATATGCGTACAAACCGCATCCAAAAAGTGACGGTCGTGAGATACAACGATTACAGTGTTTTCGTAATTTGCCAAGAAGTTTTCTAACCAAGCGATTGTCTCGAAATCCAAATCGTTGGTAGGCTCATCCATAATCAGCAAATCAGGATTTCCGAAAAGCGCCTGCGCCAAAAGCACACGTACTTTCATTTTTCCTTCCATATCTGCCATTAAAGTATAATGATCTGCTTCTGTGATTCCTAAGTTAGATAACATTGCTGCCGCGTCAGAATCGGCGTTCCATCCGTTCATTTCTTCAAACTGAACTTGTAACTCCCCTATTCTGTCTGCATTAGCATCATTATAATCTAAATAAAGTTCATCCATTTCTTTTTTAACAGCGTACAGAACTTTATTTCCCATTAAAACGGTTTCCAAAACAGTATGTTCGTCGAACATGTTGTGGTTCTGGTTTAAAACCGACATACGTTTTCCCGGCTCTAAATGAATGTGTCCAGAAGTTGGGTCGATATCGCCCGAAATCACTTTTAAGAAAGTAGATTTTCCAGCACCATTTGCTCCGATAACTCCGTAAATATTTCCATGAGTGAAAGTTGTATTTACTTCATCAAATAAAACTCTTTTACCAAACTGAACTGATAAATTATTGACTGTTAACATGAATGTCTTTTTAATTAATTTGGTGCAAAAGTACGGAAAAAGGTTCAGAGTTGCAAAGAGGCAAAGGTTCAAAGTTTTTTATGCTGGTGAGGGGTTCTCGCAGAGGCGCAAAGGCGCAGAGAAAAAACTTTCCACAAAAAATAAAACCATATAAGTGATATAAGTTCATTTAAACTAAACTTATAATTTCTGCTATAAGAAAAAAAACTTATAATCTCTTACATGAGCTTATATGGTTAAAAAAACTACATTTTACTTTCTTTCGCTAAAGCCACTTCAAGACTCTCAAAATTAGGAAGCACTTTTGCAATCACTCCTTCTTTGTTTAGAATAAAATGTGTTGGAAATGAATTCAACTGCAAAGCATTATTCATATATTCTTTCATATCTGGAATTACAGAATATGAAAGTGGTTTTCTAGCTAAGAATGTTTTTAATTGTTCTGCTGAATCTTCGGCCAAACTCATAAAAATAATGTCTTTTCTGTCTTTATATTCTTCAACTAATTTGTTGACTTGAGGAAATTCTCTGATGCACGGCGTGCAGTGAATGTACCAGCATTTTATCACAATAATTTTTCCCTTCATGGATTCGTTGGTTACCAAATTTCCGTTTAAATCCTTAAAAGAAAATTGCGGAAAAGCGGTTCCTTCCATTTTATAGTTTTTATAAGCATCAAAACCAATTTGATTGATTGTCGCTTTTATACTTGTATCTGTTTTTGGTAAAATTTTAAAAAGCTTATAAACATATGCGCTTTCTTCAGATTTTAATCGAATTGGAATATAGTTTTCATTTGCCAATTTATCTAGAAAAATTTCTTTTGAGATTTCTTTAGAAGACGAATCAAGTGCAGTGAAATCTCTGGAAAGCATAATTCCTTTATTATAAACCGACCATTGCTCGTAAGTCTTTTGGATTTGAATGGGATCTACTTCTGGATTTCCGAATTTGTTTTGAGCAAAAGAAGTAACGAAAATTAAAAAAGCGATTATAATAGGAAATATTTTTTTCATGAAGTTTTATGCGATAATTGTAAATTCAAAAGTACGGATTTCTTTTTAACCGCGAAGTTCGCAAAGGATTTACGCAGAGTTCGCAAAGGGTTTCTCGCTCCCGATAGCTATCGGGACTGCAGATTTTTTTCTAAAATCTTTCATTATGAAACAAATATGTGTCACAATAAAAATAGTAATTCTTTAGATTTGGCAAAAAACAAGATAATGATTACAAATAATTTTTCAATCGAAATGGAAACTAAATTAAACGATTTCTTTACAGACAAAATTGATTATAAAGAAATGGCAAAAATGATACGCGAAGTCAATAATGTACTTTCGTTATCAGTTATGAGAAAATGCGAAACGATAGAATCGGGAATAAAGAATGTCGATGATAATTTTTATTGGCTTAATCAACTTGCAGAAGTTTTAGATCCTTATTTAGAGGCATAAAAAATGTTTTAGCCATAAAAAAACCTGGCAACAAAAATTGCCAGGTTCATAATGCGCTACATGAGGCAAAAACCAAATAACAAATTACCTCACTTCACAGCATTTAAGAAATAAAAATTAGGTTAAAAAATAAATAACCAAACTCAATTTTAACCGTCCCAATTTTCTTATTTCTAAATTTTCAATCCTTTTATTTTAGTTTAAAAAGTTCATTACTTTCAATGACTTTTTGTGTCCTGATTTATTGGTTACAATCACAACAAAAATCTGTTTACTGGCAAAACTTGGGCTGTTAAGCAGCACTTCTTTATTGTTTTGAATGTTTCTGTGGCTTGTAACATTCTGCCCTATCGTATTGAATACGTCAACTTGAGCAATTTCTTCTGTTTCATTAGAAACCGATAAAGTATTGTTTCTAAAATAAGCCACAGTCGTATTGCTATCAGCCGTTATATCTTCTACAGCCAATGTTTTAGCCGTAGCTTGCGATGCAAAATAAGCTGCATACGCTTTAGACAATTCAGATGAATTACCGCAAGAAGAGGCATCCCAGTTTACAGACCAAGTCATTAAACCTCTTAAAGAAGGATATGGCCCGCCTGGCTGCATAGTATAGGTTCTTCCAGAGAAATTGGTTCCGTTTCTTAAATAGTCCATAGCGTTAATTCCTTCTGTAGGAGTTAGATATCCGCTACCTGCTGCACTCGGACAAGCTGGTAATGCAATAAGAACTTTTGAAGCTGGCAATCCATCAAAATGCATTCCTGTTGAAGCAATGTTATACCCTTTTATGATCATATCAGTCAAGGCAGTAACCATGTTTGCTTTCTTAGCTGTACCATAATATTGACCGTCTAATCCGTTTTCTCCTCCTGTATTATACAATTGCACTGCTAACAAATCCAATTCGTTACGCAAGTTTTGAATAATTGGCAAGAACGAACCGAAAGTATCAGTATAAGTAGTATATCCTCCTTGTACATATTGTGTTTCTGGAGCTGCAGTTAACAAGAATCCAGGACCATAGTATGCTTTTAATTCTTTGAAAGCATCTACTACGTTTTTCAATCTCGGATAAGCAGAAATACCTGCATAAGAAATATCTCTTAAACCTCCTGCGCTAAAATTCATAGATCCGCCTTCAAAATCAATATCAACTCCATCAAATTGGTACTCATCAATAATGGCTTTTAAACCATTAACGAAAATATTTTTCTGAGTTACATTTTCCAGAACAACATGTCCATTTTGACCACCAATAGAAACAATAACTGGAACACCGCTATCTCTTAATGTTTTGATATCATTTTTCAACAATTGCTTATCGAAAACACCATTGGTCAAATATCTAGCGTCATTTGTAGTTAGTATTGGTGTATAACCATCACGATTAACGGTTTCTACGAAAGCATAATCGACTACATTAAATTTGCTTCCCTTTATTTGAGAAAAATATAAGAATGGAGCTGCAGTATTTTCCCAAGAATGCGCATACCCTAAAATAATTTTAGATGGAAGCGGTATGAATCTATTACCACTTATTGTAGCAATTTTAATGGTATTGTTTAAAGTAGTCACAGCAGCTTTATTATCTGTTGCTTTGATTACAATTGGATAATCCTGATAAGCAGTTGGCGTAAAATTATACGTATAAGTATTATTTGTACCTGCTGTCATATTAAATGTTCCTCCATTTATGGTAATAGTAACACCAGAAACTGATCCGTCGCTGTCAACCGCTGTAACTGAAATTGGAACAGCTTGGAAAGAGCTTTGGTATATTGTAGTATTCGACGGTGAATTCCAAGTAATTACAGGCAATGTATTTGGACAGTTTGCACCCGAACAAGTTAATGTAAAACTATAGGTTTTTGAATCTGTTGTTCCGTTTGATGCAGTAGCCGTAACGGTTAACGTATGAGAAACTCCAAACTGATTTGCTGCTGGCGTCCAAACCGAAGTATAAGTTCCAGAAGAATTGGTAGCACTTATCGTTTGTCCGTCTAAACTAAATACAACAGATGAGATTGTTGTAGCATCTGCAGCGCTTAATCCTACACTTGCAACAAAATTAATTGATGATCCTAAGTTTATAGCTATCGCAGAAGCTGTTGGTGCTGTAATAGCAACAACTGGCTTAGTCACAACCGTAGTTTGTGTATTAAAATTATAAATTGTTGGCGTTGTAGGAACAGCAAAGTTTGCTAGATTATTTGGATAATAAGCTACTTCTCCGTTTTGCCATGAATTTAATTTCAAGCTTAAAATCTGATTATAACCTGCTACAACTGAATTATCGAAAGTATAATTTCCTGATGCATCTGTTGTCGCTAGAACGCTTTTCCAGTTGTGCGTGTTATCTGTCCATGGTAAAACGATTTCGACTTTTGCATTCGCTACAGGCGTTGAACCATTTTTTACAGTTCCGCTGATTAAGTTTGTAGCTGCTGCCAACGCTGTTTTAGCCGTTGAGCTTGTATTGAAATTATAAACTGTTGGAGTCGCAGGAATTGCAAAGTTGGCTAAATTATTTGGGTAATAAGCCACTTCTCCATTTTGCCAAGAATTTAATTTCAAACTCAAAGCCTGTGTATAACCATCTATAACTGAATTGTCAAAGCTGTATTTTCCTTGTGCATCTGTTGTTGCCAAAACGCTTTTCCAATTGTGGTTATTATCTGTCCAAGGTAAAACCAATTCTACTTTTGCGCCAGCAACAGGAATTGTTCCGTTTTTAACTGTTCCACTAATTTTACTTGTAGTTGTTACAACATCTTGAGTAAAATTCAATGTTTTATTAGCATTCAAGTTAGAATAAACTGTAGATGCTGGTGTAAATGTTTGACCTGTTAAAGCAGCCGTTACGGTATAATTTCCGCCAGAAGCTAAAGTCAATGAATATGCTCCGCTTGCATTAGTCGTTGCTGTAACATTTCCTGCTGTAGATGATGCAGTAACTGTTACACCAGAAACTGGAGTTGTTCCGTTAAGAACCGTTCCGCTTACAGTGTACGTTACCACTGCTGCTCCTTGAGTAAAATTAAGCGTTTTGTTTGCATCAATTGCATTGTAAACTGTTGAAGCCGGTGTATAAGAGAATCCAGATTTTGCAGCAGTAACGGTAAAGTTTAAACCTGCTGTTAATCCTGCTACGCTATAAGCTCCACTCGCATTTGAAACTCCTGTCAAAGTTGTGCTTCCAGAAACTGCAGAAACTGTAACACCAGAAACTCCTGTTGTTCCGTCTAGAACCGTTCCGCTTACTGTGTAAGTTGGTTGAGTTCCGTTGATTGTTACTCCAGTCTGATTAACTGTAACATTCGTTAAACTAACAGGAACAAATGTATAACTTGCTTTTACTGCTGTAAGCGAATAATTTTGTCCTGAAGTTAAATTATTGAAAGCAAAGTTTCCTGTAGTAGAAACTACTGTTTGAATTACTGCATTGCTTGCATTTCGCAATTCAACTGTAACGTTTGTAACTAAAGTTGCTCCATTTTTAACAGAACCAGAAATACTAACTGTTCCCGGAACAACGCTTCCAAAAGAAGTATCAACTTGGTTTAATAATGAATTTGGAATTGAGCCTCTTGTATCTTGAGACAATTCCCAAATCATACCTCCTGCTAAATTTTTAGATTTTATATATTGCACCTTTAAATCCATTGACTGTTTATCTTCATAAGAGATAAATTCTTTGGTAGTAGCATTATATAAGTAAGGAACTTTAGTAGTATTGTCAAAATAACGAACCCATCCAGCAGAAGCTGCAGAAGGTGTTACCATCATAGTATTTGGATCTAAGTAAGGATGTGAATTGGTAACTGGATTTCCTACTAAATCGCAGATTTCGATACTTCCTGATTTTTCACAAGCTCCAGAACCATCCCATGTACCTGTTGGGTTTTGCGGATTTGTACATCCACCAACTATATATCTTGGTGCTGAAACAAACAATCCGTTTGTTGAATTTGCGGCAACGTTATCGAATTTTTTTCCGTAGAAAGGCAATCCCATAATTAATTTATTGGCAGGAAAACCAATTACATTCAAATATTGATTTGTTAATTCGTCTAATGATTCTGATTGCGTTGCGCCATACAACGGGTCATTAGGGTTTCCGCTTGCATATAAAGGTGCGTTGTAACAAGTTTTATCGTACCAGTTACCGCCAAAATCATATCCGAAATAAGTGATATAGTCACAATAAGTCGAAATATCTTCTGTCATTCCGTATTGTGCTCTGTTGTTTGGCCCTAAATACTGTTTAGAAACATTTCTAACATTGTTTCCAGCTGCAATTGTAACCAATTTATTTGGCATTGCCTGACGCATAGCTTTCAATAAAAGCACTAAATTTTTATTGTCGTCTGGGCTATATTTTTGTGGAGGAACAGGCGCACCATTTACTATTTCTGTACCGTCAGTTCCGCCAGAAAGTGGATATTCCCAGTCGATGTCGAAACCATCAATAAACGGATATGTAGTAATGAAGTTTGCCATGTCTGCTGCTAAAGCCGCTCTTGCTACAGGACTTGCAGCAATTGGAGAAAGATCTTGACCTTTTGTCCAACCTCCCACAGAGATTAAAATTTTTAAATGCGGATACTTTTCTTTCAATTTCATTAAATCATAAAAGTTTCCTTTTACTGGTGCATCCCACGGAATTCCACCTTCCATATGCTCAAAATCAGCATAAGTGTCTAAACATTTTAATTTTGTATTCTCAGGATGGGCAGGATCATAAGTAGTCCCATAAAAAGAATAATTTAAATGCGTCAATTTACTTCCATCAATCTTCGGAACATTAAAATCCCGAGCATAGATAGACCATTGCGCATAATACCCTACTACTTTTTTTCCGTGGGCCGGTTGAGCCAACGCAAGTAAGGGAAACAGTAACAAAAAGAGCAATCTGTAATAATGTTTCATAGTTAATAAATATTTAGTTAATAGAAAATAAGTAATTGGACACAGCAGCTTTTAGCTTCTGGGTTTCGCTCAACTGCAGGTTGGAAGGCTGCGGTCGATTGGAAATAAACTCAAATTAAATTCTATAGATAAATATTACTATTACTGATTCATACATAATCATTAGCAAATAGTAGTGACTGATATTTATTTATAATTTTTAAAAAATTAATGTTAAATACAAATGATAAATTTGGGACTACTCATCAATCTATACTCTTTTATTGTCATGTTTTGTGGTATTCTTTCTATTTGGTTTTTAAAAGGTTAATACTCCGTTATTGGTTATTTTTTTTAAAAATTTTTACTGATTATTTCTGATGTGTTTGTTCTAAAAATTCAAAGTTGTCATTGTAATTACCCCTGCCATAAATATGGCAGAGATAATTATCACTCTAAAAAAACATTAGTAACTCAAAAACGTACTAAATACTAATTCAAATCCAACTCTAAATTAATTTCTTTAAACTCTCATAAACAGACAGTTCTACATCTGCATGATCTTTTGTATTGCATTGTTCAATCAATTTTTTCAGATCTGCAGGCGCTAAAGTTGATTTATTATCTAAAACCAATAATAATTCCTGAGAAGCATCATTTAATTTTTTAGATAATGGTAATATTGGCTGCACCAACGGTGCGTTATTGCTTAATTCTGTTAATCCTTTATGAACTGCAATCCATTTTGTAAAAAATGCAGCTACTTTGGCTTTATTGTCTGCCGATTTATTTGTTAAATATTGATTTACAGCTGCGTCAAATGCAAGAGCATCTTTTGCGTCTGGCCCGCAAGCGTCTGCAAACAAGGTAAATGGAGAATACATTTGATACTCTGTTCCCCCTTTATTTCGAGTATATCCTTTCAATGGTTCGCTTACATTAGAGAATTCTTCCAATGATTTGATATCTTGATTGTTTGCAATGTTTCTTAAAATCACATCTTTATTACGAATATGTGTAATGCCCAATTCTTCTAATCTAAAAGAAATATTCTCTAAACGTTTGCGCATATTCTCAACATCTACTACATCTTCTGCCGACCATAATCTTTCTGCAATTGCAGCAGTTCTTGGCCAAATTCTAGAATCAATAGTTGTTGGGGTAACCAACTCTGTCCACATTGTAGCTTCTCCCCCTAAAATTCTTGCTTTTTCGTCGCTAGTTAAATTAGCTCCTTTTGGCATTGGGTCATTTAGGTAATGGCTTGCGATTGGATACATTAAATCGATATAATATCCATTTGATAAAACGGTTTTGTATCCTTTTTTAACGGCATCTACAAGAGATTGTCCAGCTGGCATTCCTTCATTTGGACCTCTCCAAGAATGCACAATGGCTTCTTTAGATAAATTTTTGGTTAAAATTTCTTCCCAACCCATTAATTGTTTTCCGTGTTTCTTTAACATCGGTGCCAATTGCATCGTGAAATACGTTTGCAGTTCGTGGTTGGTTTTTAAATTATGTTTCTTTTTGAATTCTTGAATTTTAGGGTTTGCATCCCAGTCTTTTCCTTCGTTTTCATCTCCTCCAATATGGAAATAAGCGCCAGGAAACAACGGACAAACCTCATCAAAAACTTCGCTTAAAAGCTGGTATGTTTTAGGATTTGAAGGATCTAATGTTGGCGAAAAAATCCCAGCATTTCTTTCAATTCCATAGGTAGCAATTGCTGTACCTTGAATATTTTTTTCGGATGTTCCTCCTGTCAGCGTAATCGCTTTGCTTCCAATTTCTGGATAAGCTGTTAAGATTGCAGATCCGTGACCCGGAACATCTATTTCTGGAACAATTAAAATACCGCGCTCATCGGCATATTTTACGATATTTTTAATTTCCTCTTGTGTGTAATACATTCCATCCGAAGCTACTTGCGTAAATCTTGGATGTTTTTTCATTTCAATTCTCCAGCCTTGATCGTCAACCAAGTGCCAATGAAAAACATTCATTTTCATTGCTGCCAATGCATCAATATTTCTCTTAACTACATCAATTGGCTGAAAATGTCTTGAAACATCCATCATTAAACCTCTCCATGTAAATCTTGGGAAATCTGAAATTTTTGAAGCTGGAAAATAAAATGTTTTTGAATTGTTTTGAAGCATTTGCAATAATGTCTCTAAACCATGCAAAGCTCCTAAATCGCTTGAAGCGTTTAGAGTAATTTTGTTTGAAGTGATGTCCAAATGATAACTTTCGTCTTCGTACAAACCAATTTTACCGCTTTTGGTACAATTGATCTGTAATTCCGCATTTGGAACTTCATTTAATTTTTCAATAAAACCTTGCTCGAAAAATATACCTGTTCTACCATCTAAACGGCGCAAAAAACGAGTTACTCCTCCAAAAATTCTTGGATTTGGATTTCCAGTAATGTTTACTTTAAAATTTTTGCTTAAATTAAAATTACCTTCATTAATAACAACATTCTGAGGCCAAGGCATAAGATTCAGCTGCTCTTTCTGGACTTGAGCACCTGCAGATATGCCAGCAAATAATAGTACAAATAGATATTTCATTTTTCTTTTTTTTTTGGTTGGATAGTTTTTAATAAGTATCCAAAATTTATATAAAAAAACAAAACTCAGAATGATTCCAGCTTTTACCTCACTTTCGCAATGAGATCAATCTGAATTTTGCTATTTGATTCATTATAAAATGAATCGGAAAAAAATTTTAGTAGTCAAAACGCTTAAAGGCTTCAATCGCTTCATACTCAGCCAAACCTAATTCATCGTATAATATGGCTGTGTTTTTGTTCCGATCTTCTGCCCTAACCCAGAATTCACGAGAGTCATTTCCTTGAAACATCACTCTATCTTTTTGAGACTGGTGGTGTAAAATGGCATGACGTTTCAATAAAACTTCTGATGGACTTAACGGAACGGCCATATCTATTTCATGAATATCCCATTCGTGCCAAGCGCCTCTATAAAGCCACAACCAACAATCATCCATGTATGGTTCTGATTTAAGTTCTTTTAACGCGGCAAAAATGGCATTTAAACAAACTTCATGAGTTCCGTGAGGATCTGCAAGATCTCCAGCAGCAAAAACCTGATGTGGTTTTATCCTCGCAATGATATCTTTTACAATAGCAATATCTTCTGGTCCTAAAGGATTCTTTTTAACTTGTCCTGTTTCATAAAAAGGAAGATCTAAAAAGTGGGTATTCTCATCTTTTAATCCGATGTATCTTGTTGCTCCGTAAGACTCTCTTCTTCTAATTAATCCTTTTAGTTTTCTTACTTCTAAAGAATCAATCTGATTTTCGGATTTATTATTTAAAAACTCGATAACCGATTTGAAATTGATATCAGCTTGACCATCCCCGATAAAATCACTGGCAACTTCTGCAAATTTTAGTGCTTCATCATCTGAAACGGCAATATTTCCTGAAGTTTGGTACACCACATGAACATCGTGTCCTTGCTTGATTAATTTAGAAAATGTTCCTCCCATAGAAATCACATCATCATCTGGGTGCGGACTAAAAAGTATTACTCTCTTCTTAGCCGGATTTGCCCTTTCTGGACGAAATGAATCATCTGTGTTTGGTTTTCCTCCTGGCCAACCGGTAATAGTGTGCTGTAAGATATTAAACATGTTAATGTTCATATCATAAGCAGAACCTTCTTGAGCCAAAAGATCAGACATTCCGTTATTGTTATAATCGCGGTCTGTCAATTTTAAGATAGACTGTTTTGTTTTTTGGCATAACCAAACAATCGCTTTACTTTTTAATTCAGGTGTCCAAAGGCATTCGCCAACTAACCAAGGCGTTTTGAAACGCGTTAATTCAGATGCTGCTGACTGATCTAAAACAAAAGTTGCATTTGGGTGATTCTGTAAAAATGTAGCCGGAACTTCTGAACTGATATCGCCTTGAATAGTTCTTTTGATAATATCTGCTTTATTCTGTCCCCAAGCCATCAAAACAATACGTTTTGATCTCAGAATAGTCGAAACTCCCATTGTTATGGCACGTTTCGGCACATTATCAATACCATTAAAAGCTGATGAAGCATCGACTCTTGTGATATGATCCAAAGTGATAATTCTTGTTCCTGAATTAATATGCGAACCTGGCTCATTAAACCCTACGTGTCCTGTACGTCCAATTCCTAATAACTGAAAGTCAAGGCCACCAGCGTTTTTAATATTCATTTCATAATCGATACAGTATTGATTAATTTCATCAATTGCCACTGTACCATCAGGAATATTAATATTTTCAGGTTTAATATCAATATGATTAAAAAGATGCTCATACATGAAATAATGATAGCTCTGATTATTCTCCTTAGTCATCGGATAATATTCATCCAGATTAAAGGTGATTACATTGCTAAAACTAAGTCCTTCTTCTCTGTGCATTCTCACTAGTTCCTCATAAACTTTGATCGGAGAAGAACCTGTTGCCAAACCTAAAACACAAGATTTATTTTTTTCCTGCTTAGATCTAATAAGCTGCGCAATTTCCTGTGCTACAATTACAGAAGCTTCAATAGAACTTTTGAAAATCTCGTTATGAATTTTTTCAAAACGTGTTTCTTCAAATTTTCCAGCGCTTTTATAACTGATATCAGGTTTTATTTCTAAAGCACTTTTCATTTTTTTCTTTTTTGTAGTAGTTACCATCATGGTTTTAAGATATGGTATAGACAGCTTTCGCCATCTATACCATACTACTAACCAAACTTAATATCCCATTTTTTTAGAAGTTCACTCCAGTATCCCACCAAAGTCTTGTTGCACCGTTATCTGGTCCACCTAACTTAGCAATACCAGTTGCAACTCCATCTTTGTTTCCAGCAATTTCAGATGCCACGAAATTTACTCTTCTAACACCCAACTGAGAGCTAATAACTCCGTTACTTGTGTTATTTGTGATTGGGAATAATTTTGGATATCCAGTTCTTCTCCACTCAGTCCAAGCCTCTTGTCCGTCAGGGAAAACAGCAATCCATTTTTGAGTAATAATTTTTTGAAGTTTAACTTCATTAGAAGCACCAGCTTCCCAAGCTACAGTCACATTATTAACAGCAGCAGCATTATTTGTTGCATCAAGTGGGTCAACATAAGCTTTTGGCAATGCTGTACTAGTTTTGTATGTTGATGAAGAAACTCCAAACTGCTCGAAAGAAGCTGTGATTCCTGCCTCATATAAAGATTGAACATCACTTCCCATATTCCATCCTCTCAAAGCTCCTTCCGCTCTTAAAAAGAAAACCTCAGCAGTAGATAAGAAAACAGTTTCTTTTACATTTATAGCTTCTCCAACTTTAGAAAAATCTTTACGAGCTGCTTTTGTAGCTCCATCTGGAGCAACTGGTAGAACAATTCCTGTTCTAATTCCTTTATATTCTCCTGGATATTTAACTGAAACAGCGAAATATTTTGATAGTCTTGGATCATTATATCCTACTAAGATAGATTCCATATCTGCTGACATGTTGATATCTTCATAACTATTACTATTTCCATATACAGGATTTGTAAAGTCACTTAAGAAAACGAAACTATCGTCTTTTGTAAGCATTACACCATATTTCTGAGAAATAGATTTTTCAGCTTGTTCTTTGGCTACTGCTGGAGCTTTTACAGCTAATCGCATTGCTAATCTTAAACGAAGAGAATTCGCAAATTTTACCCATTTAGAATAGCTTCCTCCATATTTAGAAAAATCAGCTTTAGTAATAATTGAGCTTTCACCAGAATCTGCTGCTTTACTTAAAGTTACAATCGCCTCATCAAGATCTGCAAACATCTGCGTGTACACTTGCTCTTGTGAATCGTATTCTTTAACAGAAGATTCAGAACTATATTTTGAATACACAATTGGTCCATAAATATCAGTTATTCTATGCATCGCCTCAACTTTTAATATCTGAGACATTGCATATATTTCTGGATATAATCCTTTTGTTTTGGTTTCATGCTCTATTTTTAGAGCATTTGACATTACGTTTGTGTAAGCATCATCCCATGCTCTACCATTCCAACCATTTACAAGATTGTAAGTCATGTTGTTATTATTACTTCCAAATGGGTTTGGAGTAGCCATATAACCTGACCATACATCACCTTGCAAGTTTTGCTGGATTTGATATCCCCACAATGGATCTTGCTCAAAAATAAAATTGAACATTACTTTTGAATAACCTGTGATATTATTAAAATCCTGTGCTAATTGTTCAGCAGTAGAACCTTGAGGATCAGAGTTAATCTCGTCAAAGTTATCAGTACAGCTCATAGCAGCTAATAAGCCTAAGCAGAGAATCGACTTTTGTATATATTTTCTTTTCATGATGTTTTTTTATTAAAATGTAACGTTTAAATTAAGACCGATACTTCTAGTTGTTGGCAATCCAAAAATGTCAACACCTTGTAAACCTTGACCTGTACTTAAAGCAACATTTGGATCAAACGGTGCGTCTTTGTAGAAAAAGAATAAGTTTCTAGCAATTAAAGAAATACTTGCATTTTGAATGAATGGAACTGCTTTAGGGTTAAATGTATATCCTACAGAAAGTTCTCTTAAGCTAACGTTTGTTGCTTTGTAAACATATTCAGCTAAAGCTCCACTTCTACCACCAACTGTTCCGTAGTAATCTTCTGCAGAGATTTTATTAACTGGAGTAACTCCATCTGCTGCAATTGCATTAACTGTAACACCACCAGCATTTTTAGCATCTCCAAAAGCTTTAGAAACTCCATAAGAATCATTTAAAGCTTGAGTCATACTCATTACACTTCCTCCAAATCTTCCGTCAACTAAAACATTTGCAAAGAAAGATCCGAATTTGAAAGTGTTAGACCAACCTAACATGAAATCAGGATTAGCATTACCAACTTCTTTAAAGTTCTGATCAACTTGTGGCTTACCTTGATCGTCTAGAAGAAGTCTTCCTTGAGCATCTCTAACTAAAGTGTAAGCTTCAATAACTCCAAATGGTCTTCCTTCTATTAATGAGAATCTATATGCATTAGATCCTGGATCTGTCAATATTACACGTCCTCCTAATTCTTCTGGAAGTTCTTTAACCGTATTTTTATTGTGAGAGTAGTTTACTGTAGTATCCCAAGAAAATTTGTCTCCTTGAATAATTTTACCATTTAACACAATCTCGATACCTTGGTTAGCTATACTTGCAGCATTAAATGCATAGTTAGTATATCCGTAAGGGTTTGTAGAAGGCGCTGGAACTTCAACATATTGGTTTTTAGTTTCTGAATTATAGTAAGAGAATTCAAAACCTAATCTATTGTTAAACAATCTCCACTCAGTACCAATTTCGTACTCTGATTTTAATTCTGGTTTTAATGTTTCTCCTGGTCTTGGTCCAACTCTTGGCGCAATAAACTGCCCTCCAAGGATTGTATATCTAGGAGAAGTTACAAAAGCGTTAATGTCGTTACCAACTTGTGCATAAGATCCTCTCACTTTACCAAAATTAATCCACTCTGGCATTGTAGTCATTTCACTAATGATTCCTGTTAAACCAACAGATGGATAGAAGTAAGAACCATTTCCTGTGTTAACTAACGTAGACGACCAGTCATTTCTACCTGTTAAATCTAAATACAACATACCTTTATATCCAAGTGATGCAGATGCAAATACAGATTGTACTTCTCTGTTAGAACCTGAAACTTGTTGATTTGCTTTATTGTTAACGAAGTTTCCTAAAGTAAACCAGTTTGTGTTAACTAATCCACCATTATTTGTTCCTGAGTTTAAGATTGTTTGTTGGTTAGCCATAGTATTGTTTATACTTGTACCAAGAACAGCATTAAAAGAGAAATCTTCACTAAAATCTGTATTTACTCTTGCAATTAAATCTCCATAACGCTGAGTACTTAATGTACCAATGTTGATATAAGTTCCTGTTGGAGCCGCAATAATTTCAGAAGTAGTTGCGTAGATTTTTTTATCAAAAATGCTTTCGATTCTATTATAGCTATATCTTGCTGTAATATTTAACCAGTTATTTGCTTTATAATCTAAGGCTAAAGATCCGTTAAAGAAGTTGTTTTTATCTTCAGATTTAGCTCTGTTGATTAACCAATACGGGTTTTGAATATATTCATTAATTACTGGGAAGTTTTGAACATTTAAGTTTCTAACTGGATCAAAAACTTCAAAATTGTTTTTATAGTAATTAAAGTCATTTCCATTTCCTCTTGGCATTAAATAAACACCTGTTAATGGGTTGAAGTTAAGTCCACTTAGCGGTCTGTTGTCAATAGTTTGAGTAGTATATTTTCCATCTGCAGAAACAGTTAATTTATCATTAAAGAATTTTCCTGTTTGACGGATACCAAAGTTATTTTTCTTCAAACTGTTTCCTGGCATAATTCCAGAAGAAGAAGTGTTAGCATAAGTAATACTAGTTGTAGCAGTTGGTGAACCAGTTGTAAATCCGAAAGAAGTAATTTGAGTTACACCTGTGTCAAAAAAGTCTTTTACGTGATCTTTTGTGTTTTCTTTTGCTCCAGTACTATTGTACTCTGTTTGGAATTTTGGCAAGTAAGCTGCATTTTCGAATGTAGTTACAGATGAAGCTGTAAAATTACCTTTTCCTTCTTTTACTTTTTTAGAAGAAAGCAAAATTACACCATTTGCTCCTTGAGAACCATATAATACAGAAGCTGCAGCACCTTTTAATACTGTCATACTTTCATAATCATCAGGATTTACAAGAGAGATTACATCACCACCATCACGGTTACCTCCATTTGTATCTCCAAAAGTACCATTTGGTTGGCTTGAAGATCCATTATACATCGGAATACCATCAATTACATATAATGGCTGGCTATTCATAATAGATGAGTTACCACGAATTACTACTTTTGTAGAACCACCAGTACCACCAGCACTTTTAGTAACAGCAACACCAGCAACTTTACCTGCAATAGTATTGATAACGTTTGCATCTTTTACTCGAACTAATTCTTCTCCTTTTAATTCTTGAGTAGCATAAGTCAATGATTTTTTAGACTTCTTAAGACCTAAAGAAGTTACAACAACTTCATTCAAAGCATTTGATGCAGCTGCAACCATCTTCACATTAATTGTAGAAGCATCTCCTACAGCTATTGTCTGAGTTTCTAGTCCTACATAAGTAAAAACCAAGCTCTGACCTTTTTGAACTTCGATAGTATACAATCCGTCAAAATCGGTAGTTGTTCCCTTTTGACCTCCTTGTACAGCAACAGAAGCCCCTGGTAATGGCATACCATCAGAATCTGTAATCACACCTTTGACACTTTTTACTTGTGCAAGCGAAACTTGCGCCGTAAAAACAATCATAAAGATTAAGAAAATTTTTTTCATGTTTATTTTTATTTTGTTAGTTATGAAGTAAAATTATTCTTAAGGCATTGTTAAAAAAAATAAATTAAACCAACAGCAATAAAATTTAAACGAACGACATAAATCATTCAATAATACGCTTTACGAAAACGTTCTAATACAAAAATTAAGCACCTATATCCTTTTTTTGCGAAATTTTATTCAAAAAAATTGGCTTTTTGCAGTTAATTGTTTAAAGTTGCACAATATTTCATTATTGTTAAGAAAAACCCAAAATCCCGTAAAGAACTTAAAGCCAGTTGAAAGAAATACGAAAAGTTAAATTTGATATTAAACTGCAAAATCATGTTTGGTTTTGGGGAGTATACTTTACATTAAACTTTTTAAGATGGGGTGCTTACTTTAATGATTATCCGTATGCATTCAAATCAAACTTAATCGAATTTTCGCTGGTTATTCCTTTAGTGTATCTGAATTTATTTGTTTTGGTTCCGAAGTATGTATTGAAGCAAAAATATATTATGTATACATTTTTATTGCTTCTAAGCCTATTTGCAATTTATTTGGCTAAAACTGCTCTTACCTATTATATAATATCTGAAAATATCTGGCCGGAAGCTAATAGAGAATATCATCCTTTTGAAATTAATCATATCGTTGCCGTTTGCATTGGAGAGTTGTATGTACTAGCAATGGCATCATCAGTCTATCTTACACTGACATGGTTGCGAGAAAGAGAAAGAAACAGGTCGCTAAGAGAAAACCAATTTAAGATTAAACTTAAGTACCTCGAAAATCAAATTCAGCCGCACTTTTTCTTTAATACATTAAACAATCTGTATGCTTTATCACTGGAATCTTCAAAGAAAGTACCTGATGTAATCATAAAACTTTCCAATTTGATGGAGTATGTTTTATATGATGTAAAAGCAACCAAATTTGTTCCTTTAATAAAAGAAATCGATTATATCCAGAATTATATCGAAATTGAAAAACTCCGTTTTGAGAATGTTGAAGTGACCATAAATTTAGAATCAAACATAGATGACGTTGTTGTACCTCCTCTAATTTTTATTTCATTGGTAGAAAATGCATTCAAGCATGGCGGCTTGAATAACAAAAACTTAAAAATAAAAATCAATTGCAGAGTTATCGATAACAAAATACTCGATTTTGAAATCTTAAATAATTTTGTAATTTCACAAAATCATAATCCAAAGAGAGGAATTGGTTTAGTCAATACAAAAAAGAGACTGAAACTGATTTACAAAAACAATTTTAGCCTTAAACACCAAACCAAATTAAATTTCTACATAATCAGATTACAAATACCAACCCAGAATGAAAATTAAATGCGTGTTAATTGATGATGAGCCTTTAGCTATTAAAGTCTTGGAAAATTATTTTACCAATTTTACAGACTTTGAAGTTATAGCAACATTCACTAACTCTCTGGAAGCGCTCGATTTTATTAATAGCACTGCTGTCGATGCCGTCTTTTTAGATATTAACATGCCCATGATGACTGGTTTTGAACTTATCAGTCTTATTGAAAATAAAACTAAAGTTATCATTACCACTGCTTTTAGAGAATTTGCCGCCGAAAGTTATGATTTGGATGTTCTAGATTATTTGGTCAAGCCGATTCCACTGCCAAGATTTATAAAATGCATCAATAAAATAACCACCGAATACAATCTCAAAAACAATATTAAAGTTGAAACCGCAAAAGGCGATTCTCATATTTTTATTAAAGTCGATAAAAAAATGATGAAAATTAATATTGAAGAAATTCTATTTGTTGAAGGAATGAAAGAATATATAAAAGTTGTTACGCCAGACAAAACCTATATTACACATAAATCTCTTACATCGCTCTCAGAAGAATTACCTCAAGATCGCTTTCTTAGAATACATAAATCTTATGTAATTGCTCTAAATAAGGTAAAATCTATAGAAGGAAACCGCGTTCAAATTCAATCTTACAACATTCCGATAGGCAGAAACTACAGCAAAGAGGTTAAAAACAAGATATTGGAATAAAATATAATTACGAATTACATTTTCTAAGTGGGTTAAAATTAACACTTTGTTGAAAAAACATAGTCGTTGGTTTAAATTTAACATTATTTATACCTTTTTATTTTTTTTTGATAATCCTAACAAATATATTTACGGTCTTCAAAAAACAATAAAATAAAAAATTAACCTTATTATTATGAGTTCAGAAAATGTGCAAACCAAATGGGGGCAATTTATCTCTTTGATAATCGTCTTCTTCTTTTGGGGTTTTGTTGGGTCAGCCAATGACATCCTGATTCCAGTATTCAAAAAAGTATTTACGTTATCGCAAGTACAATCTCAATTAGTAGCTTGGGCTTTCTATGCTGCTTATTTTGTTGGATCAATTATATTCTTTATCGTTTCTTTAAAAGTAGACGTTTTACAAAAATACGGTTACAAAAGAACACTATCTGCAGGTTTAGTTTTATCTGCCGTAGGTTCGTTTTTATTTGTTCCAGCGGCTACAATCCAAAGCTTCCCCTTCTTCTTAACAGCTTTATTTACAGTAGGCTTAGGATTCTCAATCCAGCAAATTGTAGCAAACCCGTTAGCCATTAAAATGGGAAGTCCGGAAACTGGAGCGCACCGTCTAACGCTTGCAGGAGGAATCAACTCTTTTGGAACAACAATCGGAGCTATCTTGTTAGGTATCGCTTTATTCGGAATGGGAGACAACAAAAAAACAGCGCTTTCATTAGAAGATATTAAACTGCCATTCATCATTTTAGGTCTTGCATTTATTGCTGTTGCCGTTTTCATGAACTTTTCTAAAATTGAAGATCCTGTAAAAGAGGAAGAAGCAATCATCAAAGACAAACACAGCACTTTTAACATCCTTGACTATCCGCAATTATACTTGGGAATGTTAGGGATTTTTATTTATGTTGGAACTGAGGTAACTATCATCAGCAACTTGCCCGCTTTACTACACACACACGAATTTGGAAACATCTTAGAAGACGCAGTTGCACCATTTATCGCACTCTACTGGGGAAGTTTAATGATCGGCCGTTGGAATGGTGGAGTAAATGTTTTCAACACTTCTAACTTGGTAAATACGGCTCTTAAATTTATTGTGCCTGCTGCTGCATTTGGAGTAATTATCGGAGCAAATATCTTTGCTGCTCACGACGTTTCTTCATTCTACATCTACCCAATCTGGATTTTACTATTTATTGCTGTAAGTTTTGTTGGTGGTAAAAACGCTGGAAAAACATTAATGCTTTTCGGAATTTCAGGATTGACGATGATGGTTTTAGGATTGGCTTGGCCAGACCCAGAAATTGCTAAATTCTTTTTTATTTCTGGAGGATTGTTCTTATCTATCATGTGGCCTTCAATCTTCGATTTAGCGATTGCAGGATTAGGAAAAAACACAGGAAAAGCATCATCTTTCTTAATTATGATGATTCTTGGTGGTGGAGTAATTCCATTATTACAAGGAAGTATCTGTGATTTAGACGCTACAAATCCAAACGGAATTTTTGGCATCACATATACACATTTCTCATATATTGTACCGCTTATCGGTTTTGCTTATTTAGGTTTCTATGGTTTCTATTGCCCTAAAATCTTGAAAAAACAAGGAATCAGCCACATCGAAAGCGCTGGCGGAGGACACTAAAAATTAAAAAATTCCAATATATAAAAAATCCAAATTCCAATTTTACTAATCGGAATTTGGATTTTTTTTTATTTCAAAAAAAAGTAAAAACTTAGAATCTCAGTATCTCAGAAACTTAGCCGCTTTTACTTAGCATTAATAATATTACTCAAATTCTTCTTAAAAATAGCTTTATTCTGAGCCGATAAAGGATAAACGACATCTTTGTCCGCATGTACTATTATCTTATCAATATCGGCATTTAAAAGCGCTTTCGGATCTTTTATTTTTAAGGTGCAAGCTCCATCAAAGAAACCATCATCTTCTATAGTTTTTCTAGCTTCTATTTTCGTGCCATCGCTTAAAACTGCCGAGATTGTCATTTCACTATTTAATGTTTTCGAATAAAACCCATCCATTACCAGCAAAAGGCGGTACGAGTTTTTCAATTCCGGGCCTTTAAACTCATGTCTCGTTATATTATACCGAAGACCTTTAGCAAGGGTTTGAAATTTTACCGAACAATCCAACTCATAAGTTGCAACATCTCCAGCCTCATTTACCGAAGTAATAACTTTAGCGGCTTGGGCGTTTATTGAGAAACTCGCAACAAAAAAAGACAACATAAATAAGATAACTTTCATATTTAACTATTTAAGATTCAATATAAAAGTAAAAAAAATCGCCCTTTCTCGTTAGAAAAAAGACGATTTTAATTTTGTAAATATCTAAGGATTATTTATTTCCTTTTTCGAAGTCAGCTACGAATTGAGCTAAACCGATATCTGTTAATGGGTGTTTCAATAAACCGTAAATTGCAGAAAGAGGTCCAGTCATAACATCAGCACCAATTTTTGCACAGTTTACAATGTGCATTGTGTGACGCACAGAAGCTGCTAAAATTTGAGTTTCGTAACCATAGTTATCATAAACCTCTCTAATTTCTTGGATTAAGTTTAATCCGTCAGTAGAAATATCATCCAAACGGCCAACAAACGGAGAAACATAGGTTGCTCCAGCTTTTGCTGCCAAAATAGCTTGTCCCACAGAGAAAACAAGAGTTACGTTAGTTTTAATTCCTTTATCAGAAAAATATTTAGCTGCCATAACGCCTTCCTTAGTCATAGGAAGTTTTACAACAATCTGCTCATGCAATTCAGCTAGCTCCTCGCCTTCCTTAACCATACCTTCAAAGTCAAGAGCGTTAACTTCAGCACTTACATCACCATCAACAAGGTTGCAAATGTCAACATAATGCTTAAGGATATTGTTTTTTCCAGTGATTCCTTCTTTTGCCATTAATGACGGATTAGTCGTCACACCATCTAAAACACCTAAAGCTTGTGCTTCTTTAATTTGAGCTAAATTAGCTGTGTCAATAAAAAATTTCATAATTTATATTATTTAAATTGTGTTGATTTATTCTGGGCGTGACCATATTTGCAAAAGGCGCACTCATCAGAACGTTTACAAGCGCCTTTTCCAAATCCGGTCGGGCTATCCGTACTACTTCGGTAGTTTACTCCTATCCCTCACGCAAACGCAGCTGCAAAATTACGAAATCAATACCAATAACAATTTCAAAAACGAGATCAATTTGTAAATTATACAAAAATTCACAAAATATTTACAAACCGTAAATTATTTATTTCTGTTTAGTTCTTTCAATTCATCTCGAATTTCTTCCAAAACTCTTAAAGTATCTTCTTTGTAACTTTCTGAATTATTTATCTTATCGCTTACCGCTCCTAATATCCTACGAATTACAAACCAAATAATCAGTAAAACTAACACGCCAAAAACAGCTGGTAAATATTCGGCAATCTTTTCCATAATTTTATAATTTATAATGATTCATAAGCATCTTCTCGTACATTTTATCCGGAAGAGCACGTTTTAATACAATCGAAAACTTCTGCATAAAAGCCCCCACTTTATAATGCACATTAGGTTTTTTGGTTTGAATGATTTTATAAACCGCTTCTGCCATTTCATTTGGATTGCTTCCTGCATCAACATGATCATTCATAGTTGCTAGAACTTCTCCATACACCTTTTCGTAAGCCGAATCTTTTATAACTGGCGCATGATAGCGTCCAGCTGCAATATTAGTTGCAAAATCTCCAGGCGCAACATTTGTAATTTCAATTCCAAAAGCTTTTACTTCCATTCTTAAAGCTTCAGTAATCAACTCTAAAGCTCCTTTTGATGCCGAATAAACACTTCTATACGGAAGTCCCATATAACCAGCAATTGAAGTAATATTAATAATAAGTCCCGAATTCTGCTTACGCATTTGCGGAAGTGCAGCTTTCATAACTTCAATTGGGCCGAAAAAGTTCGTTTCAAAATTATTTCGAATTTCTTCTATCGGAATTTCTTCTAAAGGTCCTGTAATTCCAACACCTGCATTATTGATAAGAATATCCAATCTTCCAGAAGTTTCTATAATTCTATTGACAGCCGTTTTTATAGAATCTGCATTTCGGACATCTAAAGCAACCAAAGGAAAAATAGAATTCAGAACTTTTTCAGGATTTCTGCTTGTTCCGTACACAACGAAACCTTTCTGGTGTAAAAATTCACCAATAGATTTTCCAATTCCTGATGATCCTCCGGTAATTAAAACGACTTTGCTCATTTTTTTTAGTTATAAGTTATAAATTTTGAGTTATGAGTTTTGGAGAATGGTAATATTTTGAACAGTACATAAAATGCCCAATATTTAACTTTTAACCAACAACATCTAACTTCAGATTGGGTCAAAAATAAAAAAATCCTCCTGATAAGGAAGATTACAAACTAATTAAATTCTAAAAAAAATGGCAAGCGACCTACATCGCACCGCTCAACCACGTACCCTTGCTATGTTCCCATCCTGGGGGAGTCTGCAGGAGCTGGTCGTGTAGGACTTGCCGGTGCAAATATACAATCTTTTTATATTTTTGCAAGAGCTTTGTTGCTATAAAAATAACATCGTATATTGGCTTATTGAAATTTTAAACTATGAAAAAATATAACATCCTAGCTGTCATTTTATTAGGAATCACATTAATTGGATGTGGAGACACAAAAAAAGGTGAAAATTCTTTGTTTACTATCGATGATTCTGCTTTTCCAGCCCATTTTACGCAAAAAGAATCGCTTTCAATCGGAGTTTTAAACCCAAATTCGAAAGAAATCGACAGCATTGCTTACTTTATAAACGATAAAAGAGTTGGAGGTACAAAAGGTGCCGAAAAATTTAAATTTGAATTAAAAGATCAAAAATTAGGCTACCAATACCTAAAAGCTACTGTTTATTTTGGAGGAGATTCTTCTGATGCTACTAAAAGAATTGAAGTTGTATCTGATATCGAACCTAAATTATTAAACTATAAAATTGTAAACACTTTTCCACATGATACAACAGCTTTTACGGAAGGGTTTGAATTTTACAACGATACTTTATATGAAAGCACTGGACAAGAAGGCGCTTCATTTATAAAAAAATACGATTATAAAACGGGTAAAGTTTTCAAACAAATTGATCTTGATAAACAATATTTTGGAGAAGGAATTACGTTTATAAATGGCAAATTATTTCAGTTAACATATAAAAACAAAAAAGGATTTATCTACGATGCTAAAACATTAAAACTGGAAAAGACTTTTGATTACGAAAAAGATATTGAAGGTTGGGGAATGACGAATGACGGAAAATATATCTATCAAACTGACGGAACCGAAAAGATCTGGAAAGTAGATCCAAATACTCAAAAAATGATTGATTACATTAATGTTTATTCTGGAACTTCAAAAATCAAAGCTGTTAACGAACTAGAATGGATTAACGGAAAAATTTACACAAACGTATGGTTTAAAGACGCTATTGCAGTTGTAAATCCTGAAAACGGAGCTGTCGAAGGAATTTTAAATCTTTCCGATTTAAGAAAAACCATGAATGATATCACAACTGATGATGTATTAAATGGTATTGCATACAATCCTAAAACTAAAACCATTTTTGTGACTGGTAAAAACTGGAGCAAAATGTTTGAAATTACTGTTTCGGAATAAATCTAAAACAAAACAATTTTACGAATTTCACAAGTTTTCACACATTTATACGTGGAAATTTGTGAAATTTGTGTTTTATAACAATTCATATTAATGATCACTTTAATCACAAACATACAAGAATTACTACAGATTCGAGAAACTTCTATTGCTAAAGTTTCAGGTTCTGAAATGGCTAATCTTCCAACAATTAAAAATGCTTTTTTAGTTTTAAAAGACAATCTCATTGAAGATTTCGGTTCAATGGATAATCTTCCAAAAATAAATGCCGACAAAACAATAGATGCAACAGGAAAAGTTGTGCTTCCGTCTTGGTGTGACAGCCACACTCACATTGTTTATGCAGGAAATCGTGAGCAGGAATTTGTAGACCGTATCAACGGACTTTCTTATGAAGAAATCGCCAATCGTGGCGGAGGAATTCTAAATTCGGCTAAAAAACTAAACGAAACTTCTGAAGAAGAAATTTACGAACAATCTAAAATTCGCCTCGAAGAAGTAATGCATTTAGGAACTGGAGCTGTAGAAATAAAATCAGGTTATGGATTGACTGTTGATGGCGAATTAAAAATGCTTCGTGTAATTAAAAAACTAGCAGAAAACTATCCAATCGCAATTAAAGCTACATTTCTAGGCGCACATGCATTTCCTCTACATTACAAAGACGATAAAGCAGGTTATTTGGACGAAATTATCAATGAAATGCTGCCAGAAATCTCCAAAAACAAACTTGCTGACTATGTAGATGTTTTCTGCGAGAGCGGTTATTTTTCTGTAGAAGAAACTGAAAAAATTATGGAAGCAGGTTTAGCATTTGGCTTAAAACCGAAAATTCACGTAAATCAGTTCAATTCAATTGGCGGAATTCAGTCTGGAGTTAAATTTACTGCACTTTCTGTCGATCATTTAGAAATTATGAATCCCGAAGATATTGAAGCTTTAAAAGGAACAGAAACAATTCCTGTCGCCTTACCTTCATGTTCTTACTTTTTAAGCATTCCTTATACTCCAGCACGCGAAATGATAAAAGCTGGACTTCCTTTAGCGTTGGCAACAGATTTTAATCCTGGTTCTACTCCATCTGGAAATATGAATTTTGTTGTCGCAACGGCTTGCATCAAAATGAAAATGACACCAGAAGAAGCCATAAATGCCGCAACCATAAACGGCGCTTACGCAATGGGGCTTTCAGAAACTCACGGAAGCATTACAAAAGGCAAAAAAGCCAATTTGATCCTCACAAAACCAATTTCTTCTTATTATCAAATTCCTTATGCTTTTGGAAGCAATCTTATTGAATCTGTTTTTGTTGAAGGCAAAATTTTAGAATAATGACTTCAACGATTTAAATATAGCCCGTGGTTTCAACCACGGGAAACAACATATTGTTTTTCAAACAACAAATAAAACCATTCAATTCCATACATAAAAAAAGGTCTGTGAGAATCACAGACCTTTAATATCTTAGTGGTATTTTATCCATTCGGCAAAATTATCTTAAGCTGAAACTAGTTTTAGAAACCAATTCATCATTATCAAAAACATTGATAAAGTAAGTTCCTTTTGCAAAATCTTTTCCTGGAAGATCTTCACTAACTTGTACAGTTTTATTTTCATATTTTACTGTAGTTTTAAAACTATAAGTTAAAGTATTATCCCCAAAACTTTCTGTTTTCTTTTCTCCTAAGACATTGTTTTTAGAATCAATAACTTGAACATAATACGTTTTGTCTCCAGATTTAGCGATTTGATTTTCAGCAATTGTAAAACTAACTTTTAAAATGTCTGCACGGCTAGCTTTATCTGTTTCGATTTGTTTACCAGAGCTTTTCAATTTGTAAGCTGATGTTTTAGTATTTAATACAGATAATTTAGAACCTTTTTCTACAGTTTTAGCTAATTCTTCGTTTTGACCAACTAATACTTCATTATATTTTTTAGATTCTCCTAAAACTACAATAGTACTATCTCTTTGAGTAGTTAAAACACCATTTTGTTTTTTCAACTCATCGTTTTCAGCAACTAAAGTTTTCATTTTGCTTTGCATTGCCTGAACTTGAGATCTATATTTAGAAACATCTCCTTTAGACTTGTTCAAATCATCCATTAAAGCTACTACTTTATCTCTTTCTTGGATTAATTCATCAGACATTGAAGTATTTTCAGCAATTGCAGCGTCATAAGTTGCTTTTAACTCCTGTAAATCTTTCATTACAGACTCTTTCTCTGTCAAAGTTGTTGTAAGCTCAGCTTTAACTACTTCTGTATCAGAAGATAATTTAAAAATATACACTAAACTACCGATCAGTAGGACTGCTAAAACTGCGATTACCGCCTTTAGACTTGAATTGTTGTTCTTTGGGTTTTCCATATTTAAATAATTTTCTTTAATAACAAATTTAAGAATTAATATAAGGTAATAACGTAAGTTTCTACAATTATATTATTTTTGGAAAATAAATTTTTTTCATGGAAAAATTAATCCCTTTCACTATAAATGATTTAGCAAAAGTCACAAATCATAGAAGTGGTGAATTAAAGTTCGGAGAAAAAATGATTGTTATTCCGCCAGGAGCTGACAAAGTTAATTTTCTCAAAGAAAGCGAAGCAAAGTATGTACTTTTAGGAATTCCTGAAGATATTGGTGTGCGTGCCAATTATGGAAGACCTGGAGCTGCATCGGCATGGCAATCTGCCATAAAAAGCATTGCAAACATTCAGCATAATCGTTTTTGTAAAGGAAGCAACATTATTGTTTTAGGACAAATTAATGTTACAAATGAAATGCGCGAAGTAGAAAACCTTGATTTTAATGATATAGACGATCGTTCAAAATTAAGTCAGCTGGTTGAAAAAATAGACAAAGAAGTATCACATATCATTTTCACTATCATTAAAGCTGGAAAGACACCAATTATTATTGGTGGTGGGCACAATAATGCCTACGGAAATATTAAAGGCGCAGCTCTTGCAAAAGGAAAGCCTGTAAATGCTATTAATTTTGATGCACACTCTGATTTTAGAATTTTAGAAGGCCGTCATAGCGGAAATGGATTTTCGTACGCTTATGAAGAAGGTTTTTTAAAGAAATATTTCATTTTTGGACTTCATGAAAATTATACTTCAAAAAGCGTTCTAGACATTATAAAAAAACTGGAAGATCGCGTTCGCTATAATACTTACGACAGTGTCAATATTAGAAAAGAAAAAGATTTTAATCGCGAGATGATTACAGCTTTGGATTTTATTAAAAATGATTCTTTCGGAATTGAGATCGACCTTGATGCAATTCCAAACATTGCCAGCAGCGCCATGACCATAAGCGGTTTTTCTGTGGAAGAATTGAGACAATTTGTTTCTTTTTTCGGCGAACATAAAAACGCCACTTATTTGCATATTTGCGAAGGCGCACCAGACTTAGACAATTCTCCAAATAACAATTTAATAGGGAAATTAATTGGCTATTTAGTAACCGATTTCGTCAAGGCAAGCATCGAAAAAGACTGATTTAAAAGCGCATTCTAAATACAAAACAAATTGGTTTTGCCAAATAAAAGCCAATTCAAACAAACGATTGACTGAATAAACCTATCTTTGCACGTCATTTTAGAATTAAAACTAAAATAGTTAATCACCAAGATATGTTATTCGAAGATCTATCACTTTCAAAAAGTATACAAAAAGCCGTATTTGAAGAAGGCTATTTAAATCCGACTCCTATTCAGGAAAAAGCAATCCCTATTGTTTTAGAAGGTCGCGATTTAATTGGCTGTGCTCAAACAGGCACAGGAAAAACCGCAGCATTTGCCATTCCAATCATACATCAATTGCATCGCATTGTAGGTTCGTCAAAAAAAGCCAAACAAATTCGTGCGCTTGTAGTAACGCCTACAAGAGAACTTGCTGTTCAAATTGGACAAAGTTTTGACACTTATGCCAAATATACCAATTTAACACAGTTGACTATTTTTGGAGGAGTTTCTCAAAACCCTCAAGTAGATGCTTTAAAAAACGGAGTCGATGTTTTAATTGCCACTCCCGGACGTTTGCTTGACTTACATAAGCAAGGTTTTCTTGATTTAAATCACTTGCACACTTTAGTGCTGGATGAAGCCGATCAAATGCTGGATATGGGTTTTATAAACGATGTAAAAAAAATCGTTAAACTAACTCCAAAAAACAGACAAACCTTACTTTTCTCTGCGACAATGCCAATTGCGATTCGCGAGCTTGCAGAAATGTTTCTTCAAGATCCTGCAAAAGTTGAAGTTTCACCAGTCTCATCGACAGCTGAAAATGTTGAGCAACGCGTCTATTTTGTTGATAAGACAGAAAAAAGAAACTTATTATACACTTTAATTAAAGAAGAAAATTTATCAAACGTGCTTGTGTTTTCTAGAACAAAACATGGAGCTGACAATGTTGTAAAAGCACTTCGCAAAAAAGATATTCCTGCTGAAGCCATTCACGGAGACAAATCTCAAAATGCAAGGCAAAGAGTTCTTGACGCTTTTAAAAACAAAGAAGTTGGTGTTCTAGTTGCAACCGATATTGCTGCACGTGGAATTGATATTGAACAATTGCCATATGTAATCAATTTTGATTTACCGAATATTCCTGAAACTTATGTTCACCGTATTGGTCGTACAGGTCGTGCTGGAAATGGCGGAATAGCAATTTCTTTCTGCGGAAAAGATGAACTTCCTTATTGGAAAGACATCCAAAAACTGATTAAAGTTGACGTAAAAACAGTTGCCGATCATCCGTATCAATGGCATTCTGGAAGCCCAGAAGCTGGAGAAAAACCTAAAAACTCGAACAGAAGCGGTGGCGCTCATAAATCGAGAAAATCAACAAACGCTAAGAAAAATAAAAAACGCTGGTACTAAACAGCGTTTTTTTCGTTTATAAGAAAATTGATTATCTTGAATAATTTAACCGGTTCAAAAGGTTTAATGATTATATCATTCATTCCAGAAGAAATAGCTTCATCTGTAATTTCATCTTTATCAAAAGCAGTCAAGGCAACAATTGGAGTTTCAATACCTTGAAGACGTATTCTTTTCGTCGTTTCAAATCCATTCATTAAAGGCATATTGATATCCATTAAAATCAAATCAAACGTTTCGTCTTCTAAAATTTTAAGCGCTGCAAAACCATCATCAACTACTTTACAAGAATAATTATTCTTTTCGATAATCTTTTTCGTCACAAGCTGATTAATCAAGTTGTCTTCAACAACTAAAATTTTATAAACTTCGCTTGAAGTCAAGTCAACTTCAATTTCATCGATGATGCTTTTCGTTTTTGCTAAATCGTGCTCAAAGGCAATTGTAAACGAAAATGCAGTTCCTTTTCCAATATCACTATCCAAAGTAATGGTGCTTCCAAAAAGTCCAAGCAATCTTTTTACAATGCTAAGCCCTAAACCAGTACCTTGATAATCCTCATCTCGTCTACCAACTTGCACAAATTTTTCAAAAATCTTATTCTGATCTGCAACTGCAATTCCGATTCCGTCATCTTTAATTAAGAAATCTAAATAATACAGTTTTCCTTCTACTTTATTTAACTTTACATTAATTTCAACTTGTCCGTCTTTAGTAAATTTTAATGCATTACTTACCAAATTCATTAAAATCTGAGCTAGACGCAGTTTATCTCCAATTAAATATTCAGGAATATTTGAGTCGATATTGGTAGAAATTCTATTATTGTTCTTCTGCGAAAGAAAAGAAAGCGAATTTTTGATTACCGTAATTTCGTCAGAAATATTGAAAGTCAGGTTTTCAAGTACAATTTTATTCTCTTCAATTTTATTAATCTGCAGAATATCATTTACAAGAGACAGTAAATATCTGGCAGAAAATTTAAGCGAACTTAAATGCTGACTTCTTGAGATTTCTTTATGCTCTTCGAGCAGCATATTGGTAATTCCAACAACTCCATAAAGTGGCGTACGTAATTCGTGGCTTATAGTCGATATAAACTGAGTTTTGAGCAAAGAGGCTTCCTCTGCAATTTCTTTTGCTTTAAGAAGCTCTAAATTATGTTTTTTCTTGTATCTAATATTCTTTATTAACGTAATAATCAAAATTAAAAGGATAAGAGAAATCAAAATAAAAAGAATTACAATGATTTTTGATTTCCTTAAACTTTGAGATTGCTCTACTTTTTCTCCCTCAACTTTATCAATCTGTCTCTTATATTCGTCCAATTCTAGACTTAAACCAGCTTGAGAGGCCTTTTTAATTTTCTTAACATCATATAAATTATCTGAAATATCATAATGTTTAACAAGTGCATCGTACGCTTCTTTATGCCTGTTGGTTTTATTTAAAAAATGTGAATATTCTAAATAAGCACGTGACAAATCTATTTTCTCCTGACATTTTTTGCCTGATTCAATAGCACTCAAAAAATAAGCATTGGCTGCTTTATTATCATTTTTATAGCTAGAGTAAATACCATTTAACATGGCCACAATAACCTCTGTTGATTGGTCATTATACTTTACTTTAGTACTGTTTACATACTTCAAAAAGAGATATCCCTGATTGTAATTTCCAATATCAAAATAAGCCCATGCAATATTTACGTTTGTAAAATAAACCTCTTTTAAATCATTTATTTTCAAAGCATAAGCTACTGCCTTTTTATAACTACGAATTCCTTCATCAAATTGTTCTTTTCCAAAACAATACATGTTTCCCAAATTATTATAAAGGTTACATTTTAAGGAATCGTTAGTAGTTTTATTAGCATAATACAAACCTTTTTTATAGAAAAAAATGGCTTTATCATACTCTTCCAATTCGTTATAATTGGCAGCTATAATATTATAAGAACGAGCAGTAAGGCAATAATCTTTTATTGCCGTTGCAGCATTTAGAGCGACTCTGGAATAGATGAGTGATTTTTCGAAGTTGGATTCTCTAAAATTTAAAAGCGCTTTCTTCACATTCTTTTCAATTTTAGGATCGAGATTACAATTAGATTGCGCAATTGCTGAAATGGCAAAGCAATTCAGAATCAAAAATAGTAGTAAAAAAATCCGTCTGTGGGGCATTAATCGGCTAGTTTGATCAAATATACACTTTAAAATAAAAAAAAGCTGTATTTCATAAAAAAATACAGCTTGTCAAATACTATTTCAATAACTAAGAAAAAAATTAAATTCTCAGTTTTTCTATTTATTCTTTATCACTCTCCCATTGTCCAACAACAGAAGTTGCTAACGCATTTCCTAATACATTAGTTGCACTTCTAAACATATCGCAGAAATGATCAATAGGAAGAATTAATGCAATTCCTTCAATTGGAATATCAAACATACCGCACGTTGCAGCAACTACAACCAAACTTGCTCTTGGTACTCCCGCAATACCTTTGCTCGTAAGCATTAAAACTAAAAGCATTGCCATTTGTGTTCCTAAATCTAAATGCACATTGTAGAATTGAGCAATAAAAATACTCGCAAATGTCATGTACATCATACTTCCGTCAAGGTTAAACGAATATCCAAGAGGAAGCATAAAAGAAACAATTTTATCTTTTACACCAAAACCTTCTAATTCTTCAGTCAATTTTGGAAATACAGCTTCACTACTTGTTGTTCCAAAAGCAATTGCTAAAGGTCCTGTAATACGTCTTAACAGTTCGGTCATTCTTCCTTTAAGGAAAATATATCCTATGGCAATCAAAATAACCCACAAAGTACTGATACCAATTAAAAACGATCCGAAAAATTTAAAGTAAGTAATTACCAACTCTTCTGCATCACGTATAGCAAACACACCTGCAATAGCACCAAAAACTCCAATTGGCGCAAATTTCATTACGTAGTTTACCATTTTCAGAACGATATGAGAAAGTTTATCGAAAGCACCAATAATTGGCTTTACTGTATCTCCTAGAGAAGCTGCTGCCAGTCCGAAGAAAATAGAGAAAACTACAATCTGCAAAATCTCATTAGTCGCCATTGCTTCGATAATACTTTTTGGCACGATATGCTCAACAAAATTATCAAAAGACAGGTTTTGTGTTTTTCCTGTAACTTCAGAAGCCGCTGCCATATCAACATGCTCAAGTTTTAAACCAACTCCTGGCTGTAGAATATTTACATAAAACAATCCAATTAAAAGAGAAATAAACGAAGCTGTAAAAAACCATCCAATAGCTTTTCCTCCAATTCTTCCCACAGTTTTGATATCTCCCAATTTCGCAATCCCAACTACCAGAGTAGAAAAAACTAATGGAGAAATAATCATTTGCACCAAACGAATAAAGATAGTGGCTAACATTTTTATTTTCCCGCTAAACGCCTGTGCTGCTTCTGGCGAAATGGTATTGTGCAATATAATTCCTAAAATGGCTCCTAGAACCATTGCAATTATAATCTGCCCTGTTAATCCCGAAAGAAATGATGTTTTTTTAGTTTCTGTAACTTCTTGCATTAAATTATTTTTTGATTATTAAAATATAAGACCCTCACTGTCTTACCTTTTATTAATATGTTTTGTTGATTAAATAAAAATCTGCCAAAACAATTGCTGCCATCGCTTCTACGATTGGCACTGCGCGAGGCACTACACACGGATCATGACGTCCTTTTCCTGTCATTGGTGTAATGTTACCTTTATTATCTAAAGAATCCTGAGTCTGCATGATAGTTGCAACAGGTTTAAAAGCAACTCTGAAATAAATATCCATTCCGTTGCTGATACCACCTTGGATTCCACCAGAAAGATTTGTTTTTGTTGTTCCGTCTGCGTTATATAAATCGTTATGTTCGCTTCCTTTCATTTCAGAACCTGAAAAACCGCTTCCGTACTCAAAACCTTTTACTGCATTAATAGAAAGCATTGCTTTTCCTAATTCTGCATGAAGCTTATCAAATACTGGTTCTCCCAAGCCAACTGGAACATTCTGAATTACGCAAGTTACAACACCGCCAACAGTATCTCCCTGCTTACGAATATCACGAATATATTCTTCCATAATCGCTGCAGATTTTTCATCTGGACAACGCACTGGATTGCTTTCAATTTTAGAAAAATCCAATTCCTGATAAGGTGTATCTAAATGAATTGGACCAACAGAAGAAACATAAGCATTGATTTTGATTTCAGGCAACATTTGTTTTGCAATTGCACCTGCTACTACTCTACTTGCTGTTTCTCTGGCAGAACTTCTTCCGCCACCGCGATAATCTCGAAAACCATATTTCTGATCATAAACATAATCAGCGTGGCTTGGTCTGTAATTATCTTTTATATGAGAGTAATCGTCTGATTTTTGATTGGTATTTGGAATAATGAAACCAATTGGAGTTCCAGTTGTTTTTCCTTCAAATATTCCTGATAGAAACTGAACCGAGTCTGGCTCTTTTCTCTGTGTTACAATTGCTGACTGACCTGGCTTTCTGCGAGCCATATCTACTTCAATTGCTTCAAAATCTAATTGTATTCCTGGAGGGCATCCGTCGATAATTCCGCCTAAAGCTTCACCGTGAGATTCTCCAAATGTAGTTACTTTATATAGTGTGCCGAAGCTGTTTCCTGCCATTGTGTTTTGTTTTGAGCAAATGTAAGTTTTATGAATTAAATTAAAAAATTTAAAACTGGTATTATTAACGAAACATTAAATGGGATAAAAATCACAATTTGGTAAAATTATCCTCTTTTTAATAACCTTTTAATAAAGTCAGATTTCACAGACTTTCTTTCATTTGTAAAACTTCAAATCAAGAAAAAATTGAAAAAAAGAAATGTCGAATTGGTCATTCTTTCCGATGTCCATTTAGGAACTTACGGAAGTCACGCTAAAGAACTAAACAACTATCTTTCAAGCATTAAACCAAAAACTTTAGTTTTAAACGGCGATATAATTGATGCTTGGCAGTTTCGTAAGTCTTATTTTCCAAAAGCACACTTACGCGTTATTCAGCGTATTATCGGGATGGCTTCTAAAGGGACAAAAGTGTACTATATTACTGGAAATCACGATGAGATTCTTAGGAAATTCAGCGATATGAATATGGGAAATTTTGCTCTGGTTGATAAATTGGTTTTAGAATTAGATGATAAAAAAGCCTGGATTTTTCACGGAGATGTGTTCGATGCCTCAGTTCAGCATTCAAAATGGATTGCAAAACTGGGCGGATTGGGTTATGATTATTTAATCTTAATGAACCGATTTGTAAATTGGTGCTTATCAAAGTTAGGCCGCGAACCTTATTCTTTTTCCAAAAAAATAAAGGCAAGCGTTAAAAAAGCAGTAAAATTCATTTCAGATTTTGAAACTACTGCAACTGATCTTGCTATCGAAAAAAATTACGATTATGTGATCTGCGGTCACATTCATGAACCAAAAATCATGACTAAAGAAAACAAACACGGTTCTACTTTATATCTTAATTCTGGAGACTGGGTAGAAAATTTAACTGCTTTAGAATATCATAAAAAGCGATGGAAACTGTTTTCTTACAAGGCCAGCAATTTTGCAGAAGAAGAAAATCTCCTAGAAATGGAAGACATTCTTACTTCCCAGCTAATTTCATCAATAATACTAAAATAAAAGCCTTACAAAGAGCTTTTTAAGAATTTTAACTGTCAAAATTTAGAAAAATGTAAATTATGTAACAATTTTCAAAAATATTATACGTTTTGTATTTGACTGTAATAATACATTTGAAAAAATTTAATTTACCATTTTTATGAAAAAGATACTATTATCTGCCATTATGCTTCTTGGTTTAGCATTTACGGCTCAATCACAAGAAATTTCGAAACACGCTTTAGGATTACGTCTGGGAGACAATAACGGATTTGGGGGAGAAATATCATATCAATTAGGATTAAGTCAAAAAAACAGACTTGAATTCGATTTGGGATGGAGAAACAGCAGAGATGTAGATGCAATTAAAGGAGTTGCTCTTTATCAATGGGTTTGGAACATTGAAGGAGGATTTAACTGGTATGCTGGTGTCGGAGGAGGACTAGCTGCTTGGGATCACGATTACTACAACAATAATTACAGATATAATGATAGTGGAACTTATGTTTTTGCTGCTGGTGATATCGGTATTGAATATAGATTTAAAGAAGTGCCGCTTACTTTATCATTAGACGCAAGACCAGAAATTGGTTCAGGTTATTATGATGATGACAATTTCGGATTTGACGTTGGTTTAGGTGTCAAATTTAGATTCTAAATAAAAAATAATTGTAAGAAGAAGCCTGTCGTTTAAAGCGACAGGCTTTTTTTTTTATGGTTTTAAAAGAAAAAAAAGAGCTTCGACTCTGCTCAGCCTGACAAACTTTGGGATCGCTTCTTAAAAACAATCAATGTCAGACTGAGCGGAGTTTAAGCCTTACCTTTATAAATTTTATTTAATAATAATTTCTTTCTTAGAATGGATTTTTACAACCGTATAAGGATATGAAATCACCTGCAGGGTCATTGCATCTTTTGGAGGATTGTTTTCTTTTACAGTTATGATGATATTTTTATCTGTTTCTTCCACCTTTTCAACATCGATGGTATAACCGCTAGTGTTTTTCTCACCCATATTCAGAATCACATAATTATAATCTTGAACATCCGGATCTTTCATCTTATGAGCCAAATTCGGATCGTTTTCAAGCATTTTGATTTCATTTGGTTCCGTCAAAATTTCGAAAAATTTAATATTCCCACCACCGTCAGACTGTGTTGTCAAAACCTCATACAGCGATGCGTTTGAACTTTCAACCTTCTTCACTCCGCATGAAACCAAAACAAAAACCGCTAAAACAGAAATTACTTTTTTCATTTTTATCCTTTTAAATTAGTGTTTTTCCAATTTGTAATCATCAACGGCTTTTTGGTATAGAGCCTCATATTTAGGCAATATGTTTTTAATATCAAATTTTCTTGCCACTTCTAATGCATTAGCCTTAAACTGATTCAGAACGGCATCATCTTTCAGTATTTTCAAAGCATTTTGCGCCATTTCCTCAACATTTCCGACATTACTTAAATATCCAGAAAAACCATCAAAATTAACTTCAGGCAAACCTCCAGAATTACTTGAAATTACTGGAACGCCACAAGCCATTGCTTCTAAAGCTGCCAAACCAAAACTTTCGGTTTCTGAAGGAAGCAAAAATAAATCGGTCATGCATAAGATTTTATCAATCTCGTGACTATTCCCAAAGAAAATCACTTTGTCTAAAATCCCTAATTCCTGACATAACATTTCTGCTTTTTCTTTTTCAGGTCCATCACCAACCATCATCAGTTTAGCTGGAATTTCTTTCTGAACATTGTAGAAAATCTTAATGATGTCTGGAATACGTTTTACTTTTCTAAAATTACTGATATGGGTAATAATACGCTCATTTTCATTGGCCATTACATAACGATGGCAAGGCGCATTTGGGTCTTTCTTCACTTTATCCAACTCAATGAAGTTCGGAATTACTTTAATCTTATTCTTGATTTTGAATAATTTCAAAGTATCATCTTTCAAACTCTGAGAAACCGAAGTCACATAATCAGATTTATTGATACTAAAAGTCACCGCTGGTTTGTAAAACGGATGATTTCCAACCAGCGTAATATCAGTTCCGTGAAGTGTTGTAATCATCGGAAGATTTATTCCTTCATTTTTCAGCATTTGCTTTGCCATATAACCAGCATAAGCATGAGGAATAGCATAATGCACATGCAGAAGCTCTATTTTGTACAATTTCACCATATCGACCAACTTGCTCGATAAAGCCAATTCGTAAGGCTGATAATGAAATAAAGGATATTCCGGAACATTTACTTCGTGGTAATGAACATTCGGATTTAAAAGTGCCAATCTAACTGGCTGACTATATGTAATAAAATGTATTTCGTGTCCTCTTCTGGCTAATTCGAGACCTAACTCGGTGGCTACTACACCACTACCTCCAAAAGTAGGATAACAGACGATTGCTATTTTCATGGATTAAATTTAATTCTACGAAAATACTCAAAAATAGCGTTTAATTAACCGTTTAAATTGTTAGATTTTTGACAAAATTAGATTAACTCTGGTTGATAAATATTTTTAAAAATCACAATATTTCAACCAAACCTAACAGGTTTTAAAAACCTGTTAGGTTTCAAACTTGAAACTTGAAACATGAAACCATAAAAAAAGGCACAAAATCTATAATTTCATGCCTTTCAAATATACTTTAAATACTCTTAGAAAAATCTGCTGTGCCAGCTGTCAGCAGCGGGAACCTCCCAAGCTTCATTAAATTCTTCGATATTGGTAACCAAATTATTAAATACAATTGTATTTGCTGTTACCGCTTTATCCTTAACCATTTTCTTGAAATCAATTAATGGTTTGTGTGCAATATGCTCTCCAAGCTTAAAAGTAACATTCATTTTATCTAATAAATCAACGTCATATTTCTTTTCTAAACTTTGGATAAACTCAACCGAACTATCTATAGAACATCCTGTCGCAGCTTGAACATCTTGATTCACAGCTAAAATTATAAATCTGTTGTATTTCAACAAATAAGAAGCCTCAAGACTTGTGCCATGTGCAGCCCATTGTTCTACAAAAGCTTTTAAATCGGTTTCTATTTCAGAAAACTCTTCCTCAGAAAATTTTCTGTTAGACTGGTAAATCCAAACTCTAGATTCACCTGGTAAATTTTCAAAAGGTATATACATTTTAATTTTAGATTTTAGATTGTTGATTTTAGATTTTTAAGATTCAATCTTAGAACCTTAGCATCTTAGTAACTCAGATTACAAATCCTGCGCATTTGCTATTAATTCAGCAATGTCCAGAACTTTAACTTGGCCTTCTTTTTCTTTATTCTTAATTCCGTCTGTCAACATCGTGTTACAGAATGGGCAACCAGCAGCAATAATATCTGGCTGGGTTTCTAAAGCATCTTCTGTACGAAGAACGTTTACTTCTTTGTTTCCAGGTTCAGCATCTTTAAACATTTGTGCTCCTCCTGCTCCACAGCATAATCCTTTTGCTTTAGAACGCTTCATTTCGACTAATTCAACGTCTAATTTCTGAATTAAATCTCTTGGCGCTTCGTAAACTTTATTTGCTCTTCCTAAATAACAAGGATCATGGAAAGTAATTTTTTTCCCTTTAAACTGTCCGCCTTCAACAGTTAATCTTCCATCATCAATTAATGATTTCAAAAATTCTGTATGATGAATAACTTCATAGTTCCCACCTAATTCAGGATATTCATTTTTTAAAGTATTAAAACAATGCGGACAAGCTGTAACAATTTTTTTTGCTTCATAAGCATTCAAAACCTCGATATTCATCATGGCTTGCATTTGAAACAAAAATTCATTTCCCGCTCTCTTTGCAGGATCACCAGTACAACTCTCTTCTGTACCCAAAACTGCAAAAGAAACATTGGTACGATTTAAAATTCGCACAAACGCTTTGGTAATTTTTTTTGCTCTATCATCAAAACTTCCTGCGCAACCTACCCAAAACAAAACTTCTGGCTGTTTTCCTTCGGCAAGCATTTCTGCCATTGTTGGTACTACTAAATTTTCTGACATCTCTTTTTGTTTAATCGTTGATTTGTTTAATTGTTTAATCGGCAGTTGATCGAATCCTAAGTACGATTAAACGAATTGACGATTAACCGATTAAACTATATTTTTAATTTTCGTTTTTCCAATTTAAACGGTCTTGCTGGCTGTATTGCCAAGGCGCACCATTGTTTTCAATATTAGTCATCATCGCGTTTAATGACATTGGAGCAGCACTTTGCTCCATAACCAAATAACGGCGCATATCCATAATAATAGACAACGGACTGATATTTACTGGACATTCTTCAACACAAGCATTACAAGACGTACAAGCCCACAATTCTTCTGGTGTGATATAATCGTTTAGTAAAGTTTTGTTGTCTGGAACAAAAACACCTTTATTAGCATCGATATTTTTACCAACTTCTGTCAAACGATCTCTTGTGTCCATCATAATTTTACGAGGAGACAATTTTTTACCTGTTTGATTTGCTGGACAAGAAGAAGTACAACGTCCGCATTCTGTACAAGTATAGGCATTCAACAGCTGAACCCAATTTAAATCCTGAACATCACTTGCGCCAAATTTAGCCGGATGTGCATTTTCATCAGCTGGAGCTGCCGCAAACGGATCTGCATTTGGATCCATCATTAATTTTACTTCTTTCGTAACTGAAGCTAAATTATCAAACTGCCCTTCTGGTTTTAAGTTTGCAAAATACGTATTCGGGAATGCCAAAAGAATGTGCAAATGTTTTGAAAAGTATAAATAGTTCATGAAAACTAAAATACCTGCAATGTGCAGCCACCAGAAAACCTCAAATAACAATCCAACTGTTTCATTAGAAGTTCCATTAAAAATCGGCGCTATAAATTGGCTTATTGGGTAACTTCCTGCTTTATGAAAATGAGAATATCCCCCAGGCACATTTTGCAAATGATAATCAGAAGCATTCATCAATAAAAACAAAATCATTAAAACCGTTTCAAAATACAGAATGTAATTAGCATCACTTTTAGGGAAACCAGTTAAATCTGAATGAATAAAACGTTTTAATCGAATAAAGTTTCTTCTAAGCCAAAAAACAGTAACAGCAAAGATTACCAGAATAGCTAAAATTTCGAATGAACCAATTAGAACATCATAAACTACACCTAAGTAAGGCGCAAAAATTCTATGCGTTCCAAATAACCCATCAATGATGATTTCGAGTAATTCGATATTAATAATAATGAAACCTACATATACAATAATATGAAGGATTCCAGCAACAGGGCGTCTCACCATTTTTGACTGCCCAAGAGCAATCAATGCCATGTTTTTCCAACGAGCTTTAGGATTATCTTTTCGATCTACATCGACTCCCAGATTAATATTTCGGATGATTTTTTTTACGCTCGCTGCAAAAAAACCGAAACCTGCTATAAGAAGTACTGCGAATAAAATATTATCTAAATAACTCATTTATCATTATTTTTTATCGGTTGAGTTTGTTTCTTCAGTTGGTGCTACGTATGGTTTATTTTTCTTTCCGAAAAGAGAAACGTTTACGTAACGAGTTGGATAAAGGCGAAGATCTTGCAATAACAGTTCAAGTTCTTTCGAAGTTTTAGTCAGGTTGTTATACAAAGCCTCATCGTTAAGTATTTTTCCTGCTGTACCTTTTCCAGAGTTCAGATTGCTCATTAAAACATCTACTTTAGCTAAGGTCTGGTTCAAATTACGCACGGTTTTACCTAAATCTGCTTTATTTAATGAATCTGAAATTTTATTGAAATTACCAGACATCTTATTAAAGTTTGTAACCATTCCGTTAATCTGTCCTTTATTGGTATCCAAAATATTGTTTAGACTTCCTGAAGCTTTATGAAACTGTGTCATTGTCTGACTTAGTTCAGCAATTGTTTTCTTTAGATTTTCTTGAGTATTTTTATCTAAAGTATTGTTTAATCCTGTAACCAAATTATCAATATTCACAAGCATTTTATCAAGCTTCTGCTGAATTGGCTCAATTTTTCCGCCTAATGATTCTGTTAATCCTAATTCAACAGACGAAACTAATTTCTGTCCGTCTTCTGCCAATTCTTTATCAGCAAAATTTGGAATAATTTTAATTTGTTTCCCTCCAATTAAACTCGGAGTATAAATTGATGCTGTACTCGTTTTAGAAATTGGAAAATCTGTTTTAAGCTGAAGCTCAACCAATAATTTACCTGTAACTTCATCAATTGTAATTTTATTTACTTTACCAATCGCAAGTCCGTTAAGCGTTACTGGCGCTGAAGGCGATAAATCTTCAACATTATCATACTCAGCATATAATATTGTATAATTAGTAAAAAGGTCTCTTCCCTTTAAAAAACTATATCCCCAGATAAATAGTAGAATGGATGCGATGACTAAAATAGCCGTTTTAATTTCTCTTGTTAGTTTCAAAATTCTAAGTGTTTGTACAAAATTAATATAAATATTCGAACTTGCGCTTATTATTTAATTGCGTCCTGAATACTGATTTTTTCGCCATCTTTAGTTGCCACCAAAAATGCAGCGCCATATCCTTTACTTTTAGCTTCTTGCAAATATTTTTGCGCCGTTTCGTAACTTGAAGTTTCCTCGTAGAAATATTTATAAATATTATTTTCGTATACCATCGTAACATTTTTAAGCCCTTTGAAATTTTTAGGTTCTAAAGGTGTTTTTTTGATGCTTGCAATAAGCTGCACTTTAAAAAAAGTTCCTTTTGGCGCATTTTTAACAGCAGCAACTGGAGTATTTGTTTTTGGTTTTGCCTTAGTTGAAGTATCTCTTATGGGCCGACTGTCCTCTGACTCAGTTCCTGAACCAAAGTATTCTCTTTTATAACTTAAAATAGCTTCTGCAATTGCTCTCGCAATATCGTCCTGCCCTTCTTCTGAATTTAAAATATTTCCTTCTGTCGGATTAGAAACAAATCCTGTTTCAACCAAAACTCTAGGCATATAGGCTTTATGAAGCACCATAAAAGGCGCTTGTTTTACACCTCCATGACGAAGTTTTTTTCCTAGTTTTTCAAAGTTTTCTTCAATTTTAGTTGCCAGCGTAATACTATTATCTAAATATTCTTCTTGCATCAAGGTCATACCAATCATAGATTCTGGCGAATTAGGGTCGTAACCTTCATATTTACGTTTGTAGTCTTTCTCTAATGTAATTACGGAGTTCTCTTTTTTCGCAGCTTCAAGGTTTGATGCAACTTTACTTAAACCCATTACATAAGTTTCAGTTCCGTCGGCCGCTGTATTTTTATTGGCGTTGCAGTGAATTGAGACGAAAATATTCGAATTTGCTCTGTTTGCAATATTTGCTCTTTCGACCAAATCAACAAAAACATCTGTTTTACGAGTATAAATTACATTAACATTTGGATTTAGCTCTAAGATCTTCCCCACTTTCAAAACAATAGCTAAAGCAATATTTTTCTCGATTCGTCCGCTGTAAACAGCCCCAAAGTCATGATCTCCATGTCCAGCGTCAAGTGTTACCTTAAACACATTTGACTGACTTTGAGCACAAAAGGACGATATAGTTAGAAATAAAGTAAATATTACCTTAAATTTGTTAATTCTATTCATAAATCTAAAAGTTAATTTTAATAAAACGCAGCTGTTATAATTTTTAGAATTGATTATTTTTGCCAAAAAATTATATGTAAGTTTGACGTGTCAAAAAACAAGCCATAATTTTACAAAAATAGCATTTAAACCTTTGCATACAAACTTATTTAATATCGTTTTAATATCATTTTTCCTAACTATAGGTTGTGGTAATTTATACTCGCAAGAAATAAAAAATAAAAAAAAGCCTTTACCTGCTGTAAAACAAACAGATAAAGAAAACACTGCGATTACAGATACCATCAAACTAGATACTGTTAAACCAAAAAAGACTTTTTTGGACGGAAAAGTTAGATATAAAGCCAAAGATTATGCTAAAATTGATCAGAAAAAAAAGCTGATCACTTTATACAATGAAGCAGAATTATACTACAAAGATGTAGAATTAAAATCAGGTATCATTGTACTTAATTATGAAAAAGATGAAGTTTATGCAGGAAGAATTAAAGATTCTGCTGGCGTTTTAACCCAATACCCTAATTTCAAACAGGGATCAAGTGAAGTACAGCCTGATTCTATTCGTTTTAATTTTAAAACAAAAAAAGCTTTAATTTACAATTCAAGAACAAAACAAGGTGAATTAAACATTAAAGCCTCTGTTACTAAAAAAGAAAACGATTCTGTATACTTTTTAAAAGGAGCACGTATTACAACGGCTCAAGACATTGACAATCCTGAATACTACTTTCAAACCAGCAGAATTAAGTTTGTTCCAGGTAAAAAAATCGTTGCAGGCTTAACACAATTAGTAATTGCTGATGTTCCTACTCCACTTGCATTGCCTTACGGTTTTTTCCCTTTAAGTAAAGAAAAAAGCGTATCAGGTATTATCATTCCAAGTTATAACGATTCTAACACAAGAGGTTTTTCATTGCAAAATGGAGGTTATTATTTTGCTCTTAGCGACAATTATGACTTAACCGTACTTGGAGATTATTACACCAACGGTAGTTACGCCATGCGATTCGAATCGGCATATGCAAAGCGATATAAATTTAGAGGAAATGTCAATATCCGTTTTGAGAATCTAATCAACAGTGAACGAGGTTATCCTGATTACTCAAAACAAAGCATTTACAATATTCAGTGGTCGCATTCTAAAGACACCAAATCAAATCCGAATTCAACCTTTTCTGCTTCTGTCAACATGGGTAGCAGTAAGTACTTTAAACAGTCTATCAACCAAGCTAATATTGGCTCAAACTTAAACAACACATTAAGCTCTTCTATTTCCTACAATAAAACTTTTAACACTATTCCTGGCTCCCGTATTTCATTATCTGCAACTCACAGTCAGAACACCCAAACAGAAGACATTATTATGACGCTTCCGTCTTTACAAGGAAGTATTGACCGTGTATATCCGTTTGTTGGTAAGAATGGTGTAAAAAAAGGGTTAATAAAGAACATCAACTTACAATATAATGTAAGCGGTAAAAACTATTTCAAAACAAAAGATTCACTGTTTTTCAAACCTCAGATGTTTGATGATGCTCAATTAGGTTTACAACAGACCATTCCGTTGAGCACCAATTTTAAGATTTTTAAATATTTTAGTGCTGGAGCTTCTACAACTTATCAGGAAACATGGGTTAACAAAACCATACAGAAAGTTTACGATCCTGCCGCTGGACAAACGGTTAACAAAACTGTTAATGGTTTTGATGCATTCAGAACTTATAATTTCAGCACCAATTTAGGAACTACTATTTATGGTACTTTTAATTTTGGAGACGATAAAAGAATTCAATCTATTCGACACGTCATGCGTCCTAGCATAACGTATGCTTATACGCCAAGTTTTGAGAAATACTATGACACTTATGCTGTTGATGCTTCTGGAAGAATTACATCTGAGTATACCAGATTCGAAAATGGATTATACGGTGCCCCAGGAAAAGAAAATTCTAACATCGTTGGTTTTGCTTTGAGCAACACATTTGAAGCCAAAGTAAGAGACCGTGACAGCACAAAAACAGAGCCTAAAAAAATAATGCTGTTGAATAACTTAAACTTCAGTACAAGCTATAATTTCAATGCTGACGGAAAAACAACATTTGGATGGCAACCTGTATTAGTTAGTGGTGGAACTCAGTTTTTTGACAATAAAATGAATATGAATTTTGGTGCAACATTAGATCCTTATGCGATTGATAATGGAGGGAACAAAATTGACAAATTCAATATTGACAATGGAGGAAGTTTATTCAGAATGACAAGCGCAAACGTAACTGTAAACTATTCATTCTCAAATAAAGGAACTGGAAAAGAAAAAGACAAAAATACACAGAGCCAACGGAACGGTGGACGTAGCGATGATTTGTTTGGTACGAATACAGACTTAAATGACAGCCGTAACAGCCAATTTGCGAATGAACCTGAGAAGGAGGATGTTATTACAGAATTCTTTAATTCTAAAGTTCCGTGGGACATGACACTTGCATATTCGCTAACATATTCAAATATAAAAAGAGAGAGCACTATTTCTGGAAACTCTATCATGGTTTCTATTAATACAGACCTTACTCCTAAATGGAAAGCCGGAGTTTCGACTGGTTACGATTTTGTACAAAAAGGAGTTACCTTTACACAATTTCGTTTTGAAAGAGACTTATTAAGCTGGAGAATGGCCTTTAACTGGCAACCTTTAGGAACAAATTCTAACTGGAACTTCTTCATCGGAATTAAATCTGGTATGCTTAGCGATATCAAATGGAACAAACGTAGCGTTTCAAATAGATAAACTACTTTCGAATCAAAATAATTTCATTATGAAAAAAATCATTTTTACCGAGAAAGCTCCGGCTCCAATCGGGCCTTATAATCAAGCTGTTTTATCTGGAAACACACTTTATGCTTCTGGACAGATTGCAATCAATCCTGAGTCAGGAGAATTGATTACAGACAATATTAATGATGAAACTACTCAAGTTATGAAAAACATTGCTGCTATACTTGAAGCAGCTAACATGACTTTTGAAAATGTTGTAAAGTCAACTATTTTCATCATGGACATGAACAACTTTGGAGCAATAAATACCGTTTACGGTTCTTATTTTAACGAAAAAACCGCTCCAGCTCGTGAAACGGTTCAAGTGGCTTGTCTGCCAAAAAATGTTAATGTAGAAATTTCTATAATTGCAGTGCAATAGCATCTAATAATAATTGTGCCGTTGCTTCATTGGTTGCCAGCGGCACATTATGCACATCGCAAACGCGAATTAGCATATTGATATCTGCTTCATGCGGATGACTTGACAGAGGATCTTTAAAAAAGAAAACCATCTGCGTAATTCCTTCCGCTACTCTTCCTGCAATTTGCGCATCTCCGCCGAGCGGACCAGAAAGCATTCTCTGAGTTTTAAATCCAGCAGCTTCTGCTTTTCCTCCCGTAGTACCAGTACCAATTAGCCTTATTTTTTCATTGTGCAAAACAGCTTCATTTTTGATTAAGAAATCAATCAAATCTGCTTTTTTTCCATCATGAGCAATAATGGCAATTTCCATAAAACCAGAACTATTGATTAGCGACATGGTAAGCAATTAATCCATCAATAGGTCTTCTTAAAACATTCCCTAATTGAAGTTCATATTTGTTAAATGTCTCTTGTAATTCATCTTTCAAATAAAACGCAATAGATCCAACAAAATGCACTGGAACTTCTTTGCAATTATCAAATTGCTTGATGTAATTTTTAACGAAAGACTTCATTCCTTTGAAAATGATTTTTCTGCAGAACTCTGTATCTTTATGCTTAATCAAGAATTTAGCGTAAGTTGCTAAATAAGCGTTTGGGTTTGGTTCTTTATATAATTTATTTTTAATAAAATCTGGATCAACGTCGTACTCTTTTTCAAGTTCAACAGCCAATTCTTTAGGCATTTTATTAAAATAGTATTTTCTAATTAATTCTTTTCCAAAAACATTACCACTACAATCATCCATAACAATGTATCCTAATGATTGTACTTTTTGATGCAATGTTTTTCCATCAAAATAACTGCAGTTTGATCCTGTTCCTAAGATGCAAACAATAGCTTCTTCTCCTTTTGGAGTTGTTGCATAAACTGCAGCATAGGTATCTTCTTGAACATCTACAATTGCGTTAGAAAAATATTCTTGAAAAATTCTTTTCAACCACTCTTTCATTCTATCTGTACCACAACCGGCACCATAAAAGAATAAATGCGTAGCATTTTTTTTATTTTGTAAGATATCAAAACGGTCATTTAATCTTTCAATGATTTCTGGCTCGTCTAGAATTTCAGGATTTAATCCTAAAGTTTGTGTTGTGAATAATACTTTTCCATTATCATCTATCGCAATCCAATCGGCTTTAGTAGATCCACTGTCAACTATTAATTTCATTTGTTTAGTTTTTGGAATTAGGTTTTTCTATTTTTAATTTAAAAGTGTATTTTTTACATTAATTATAGAGGTAACAAAATAAGAAAATCCCGTTATTGTAAAGTAACGGGATTTTGCAAAAATATATATTATTATTTTAAACCTGCAATATGTACAGATAAATCAATTAATTTGCTTGAGTATCCGTACTCATTGTCATACCAAGATACTAATTTGAAGAAAGTAGAATTTAATCCGATTCCTGCACCAGCATCAACGATTGAAGTTCTTTTATCTGAGATGAAATCTTGAGATACAACTGCATCTTCAGTATATCCTAAGATACCTTTCATTTCATTTTCAGAAGCTTTTTTCAATACAGCTAAGATTTCTTCGTAAGTAGTTTCTTTAGCAACTTTTACAGTTAAATCTACTACAGAAACGTCAGCAGTAGGAACACGGAAAGACATTCCAGTTAATTTTCCATTCAAAGATGGGATAACTTTTCCAACCGCTTTAGCAGCACCTGTTGAAGAAGGAATGATGTTGATTGCAGCAGCACGTCCACCTCTCCAGTCTTTTCTAGAAGGTCCATCAGCTGTCATTTGAGTTGAAGTAGTTGCGTGAACAGTTGTCATTAAACCTTCAACAATTTCGAAATTATCGTGGATAACTTTAGCTAAAGGAGCTAAACAGTTTGTAGTACAAGAAGCGTTAGAAACAACTAAATCAGAAGCTTTTGCAGTTTCATGGTTCACTCCCATTACAAACATTGGAGCATCAGCAGAAGGAGCAGAAATGATTACTTTTTTAGCTCCACCTTTTAAGTGCTCACTTGCAGTTTCGATAGTAGTGAAGATACCAGTACATTCAGCAACAACATCTACATCAACTTCGTTCCATTTTAAGTCAGCTGGATTTCTTTCAGCAGAGATACGGATATTTCTTCCGTTTACATATAATTTTCCTTCTTTAACTTCTACAGTTCCGTTGAAACGACCGTGAACTGAATCATATTTTAATAAATAAGCTAAGTGATCTACGTCTAACAAGTCGTTGATTGCAACAACTTCTACATTATCTCTATTGAAAGACTCTCTAAAAACGATTCTTCCGATACGTCCAAATCCGTTTATTCCTAATTTTACTTTTGACATTTTACTAAATTTTTTGCTTTTGTTTTTATTACACTATTTCAAAGTCTAATTTCCTCACAATAAACTTCTTTTCTTTTTTAAACTTTTTATATTGATTATGTAGACATTATGTCTGACACTCTTAATAATTCTCTATCAATTTCTGATTTTCCTTTGATAGCTTGCTCAAGTGGAGTTAGAACCACTTTATCTTCACGAAGTCCAACCATGTAATTAGATTTTCCTTCAATTAAAGATTCTACTGCTTTTACTCCTAAACGGCTTGCTAAAACACGGTCAAAACAAGACGGAGAACCACCACGCTGCATATGTCCTAAAACAGAAACTCTTACGTCGTATTCAGGAAGGTTGGCTTCAACATAATCTTTTAATTCGAATACATTTTTACCAATTTTATCTCCCTCAGCAATAACCACTATACTTGATGATTTTCCTGATGCTTTACTTTTTTGAAGTGAATCTAAAAGGCGATCTAAACCTAGATCTTCCTCAGGAATAAGGATTTCTTCTGCCCCTGCACCAATACCTGCATTAAGAGCAATATGACCAGCATCTCTACCCATAACCTCTACAAAGAAAAGACGGTTATGAGAACTCGCTGTATCTCTAATTTTATCGATACAGTCTACAACAGTATTTAAAGCTGTGTCATACCCTAAAGTAAAACTTGTACCATAAATATCATTATCAATTGTACCCGGAATTCCCATTACCGGGAAACCAAATTCTGAATTAAAAATTAATCCTCCGGTAAAACTTCCGTCACCACCAATAACAACCAAAGCATCGACACCAGCCTTAACAAGATTCTCGTGTGCTTTCTTCCTTCCTTCAGGGGTTCTAAACTCAACTGAACGAGCCGATTTTAAGATCGTTCCACCTTTGTTTACAATATTATTTACGCTACGTGGTCCCATCTCTTTGAAGTCACCCTCAATCATTCCCTGGTACCCTCTATAAATTCCTATGCATTCTATATTATGATATGCGCAAGTTCGAACAACTGATCGTATTGCAGCATTCATTCCAGGTGAATCTCCTCCTGAGGTAAGAACACCTACTTTTTTTATTGTTTTTGGCATTATTTAAGTATTAAAGTGTAAAATTAGCAAACATTCAGCACTTTTCGGGTTACGATTATCATAAATTAATAAAATCTGTTAAATTCAAACGTTTTCGTTAATAAGTTTTTTCTAGGAAAAAATTTCATTAAAAATAATAAAACGCTATTTTTTTAATTAAATCGTCAAAATTAACAATACCCTAATGAAGTGTTATAAAAATCAGAATTTCCCGCTCACATGGAAAATTTTAAAAGAGTGCCTAAATTTAGCACAAAAAAAACCATTATGAGAATAATGGTTTTATAAAAGGTTATTTTTAACAAAGTGTTAATAATCGTTGTCAGGAATTAATCCTTGATTATTGCTTGGTGTATGTTCCTGTTCTTTTTTCTTCTTTTCTTCCTCCTTTTTCTTTTTCTCTTCCTCCTCTTTTGCTTTTTTCTTGTTTTTTTCTGAATCTTTCTTACTTGAGAAATTCATATACTCAGGAAGATATGAGTCTTGAAGATCATCATGAGAAGAACTTTTTACAGCTTTTTCTATTTTATGGTTTTTAAACAGCTTATTTACAAGCTCACTAAAAGTATCAAAATCTACCTCATAAGAGATACCCACACCTTGCGTATAACCAATTCCTTGTCCTATATAATTAATATCATTTTCTTTATTGAACAAACGAAGGTTCATTGTACCATCTTCATTTACACGATACAAAATTTCAATATCTCCAACAATCGCAGATTCATTTACACCTCCAACAGGAACTCCTAATTTTCCATTAATTGTGATTCTTTCATTAATCTGAGAAGATATATTAGCCACAAACTGACCGTCAACCTCCTGCCCTGTTCTTCTATCTGCCGCGATGTAGTTTAAGTCGATATTTACCTTATCATTATCTGACTTAATAATGCCTCCCAACAAACTAGAAGCTGTTTCTGTCAATGTTCCTGAAAAATCTCCCTGGCTAAATCCATCGGTACTCATAAACGAACCAGTCGATAACAAATAAAGAGCTTGTGTTTGGCGAATATCTTTATCATCCAGTTTATATTGTATCTCCGATTTTAAAACGTTACTTACCGATGGAAACTGAATATCGAAGTTAGGTTCTGGACTTGCCAAATCCCCTCTTAATCCAATAACCACCTCTACGGGAACTTTTTTGTTGAATGACGAAGTATTATCCAAAAGAACTGCTGGATTGGCTTGCGTTTTATAAACTGCTTCCAAATTCAGCTGGGCACGCATTGGGTTTCCTTCCCAAATAATCGAACCACCTTTTTTGACCGTAAACTTTTTATCGATAAGTCCGCCGTATTTAAAATTATAAGTTCCTTCGTATGCCTGAAAATCTCCCCACATATTAAACTTACCTAAAGTATTAATTTTAAACAAAAGCGATCCGTATCCTTTTCCTTTCATACCATGGCCCGAATTTCGATCTAGAATAACTTCTACTTCAGCATCTGGCGTAATATCAAAATCAAACTCCAACTCAAGTCCATTATAGTCTCTTGTTTTCTCAACAATTCCGTTCTCTAGATTGTACTTTTCTTTTGGCGTTACAAAATGAATCCAGCTGCTTTCTCCAACACTTTGCGTATTATTAATTGGAATCTTAACTTCTGTTCCTTTTTCGGACTTTGCATCTACCTTAATAAATAAACCGTCCACAGGACCTTTTATACTAGCAGTACCATTTATGAACGCTGTTCCGAAATAAGCGGCATCATCACTATCCTTTGTATCTAAAGCTACCAAACGTTTAGAAGTAATGTTTAAATCTAATTTCCAGTCACCAAAATTATGATGTTCGATACTTCCGTTCAGCAGACCTTTTGTACCGTATTTAGTATCAGTTAACTGATTATTTCTAAACAGGAATTTTTCATTAGTCAAATCGATAACCGTTCGATCACTTAATTCGTAATCGGTATTTAAGTACGGAATTGTCATTCCAGCTTTTTCGACATACAAACGTCCGTTGATTTCAGGTTTCTTCAAATTCCCGACAACAGCTGCATTTCCAGAAACAGAACCGCGCACATTTGACAGAACATCTCCACCGATAGTTCCTAAAGTAGCCAGATTGAAGCCTTCTAATTTCAGGCTCATATCCATAATCGTTTCTTTATTCTCTACAGCAAAAGTTCCGTTTGCTCTAAACGATTCGGTAAAACCATTCTGAATCGATGAGTTAACTGTAAACTTTCTAAAATATTCATCTCCAGAAATATCAAAATTAAGCGTGCCCAATTCAGTACTATTCATGACAAGATGATCAATTTTTATGGATGCCGTGGGCTGGTAAACATTCTTATTCTGTTTATAATTGACGTTTCCATTCAAATTACCATTAAATACAAATTTGGAATTTGCTGGGGTAATTTTATTAATATCAACATCCTCAAAGGTCAGTACGAGATCTTTATAATCTTTTCCTTTTATAACTCCGTTTAAATCAATTTTCTGGTTTTCATGAGATAAAACAATATTATCAAAATTGAAATTTTTAAAATATTGATCAATAACAATCTGATTATCTTTTTCTGCGTCTTCGTTTAAATACCAGATATAGTCTTTAAACTTCATTTCAGATTTTTTGATTCCGACAATATTATTTTTGTTTTTATCAATTGTATGATACAAATCCAGATTAAAATAATCTTCGCCTTTATCTCCGCCTTTAAACTCAGAGCGAACAAAAAGCGTATCATTTGCCGTAACATTAATCAAGTTAAAATCACGTATTTTATAATAAGGTGTCTTAATACTATCTAACTCGACATAAGCATTGTAAAGTGGGTTTTTATTATCGATATTAATACGTATGTTGTCAAATGTATTTTTGTCAGCCGTAATTTTTTTAGATCTGAAACGGAATTTAAATTCCTGCAAATCTGAATCTATTTTTCCTCGTACAACCGTTGACGAATCAATGTTTATTTCTGGATAAAGCATTTCAACCACTTTATCATAAACACGGAAATTGAAATTCAGAAATTGCCCTTTTCTAACTTTATAAGGTTTATAATTGGTATATAAGCTACCAACCGAATTCATGACCAATTTATCTAATTGATCAAATCTAAATTTACCGACAATTTTTCCGTCTACAACATCATTAGAACTTACTGTAATGGTTCTTAAACGGTCAGCATCAAAACTTGAGTTTAGATTTACTTGGTCAAAAACATAAGTAGCTTTTGGGTTCTGATATTCTGCATCATTTATAAAAATATCTCCTTGAAGATTTTCAATAGAATTCCCAGATAGTTGAACGACAACATCTCCTCTAAAGCGCGAAATAGAATCGCTTACAAACTTAAGTTTTCTTAAATCCGAGTTTTCTACATTAATATGAAAATCATAGCGATTCTCTCTTTTACTCAAATCCAACAAACCATCAAAATTTAAATTCAAATTCGGATCGTTTATGGCAATTTGACCTTTATAATAAGGAAGCTTAAAATTTCCGTTTACTACTATATTATTATAAGTGTATTTATTATAATCCAGTTTCGAGATGTCTCCTTTAATAACCGTATTCAAATATTTCTCAGTAAAACCAACTCCATCAACATCAAGATTCAAAGTCGTTTTTCCAATATCTTTTCTATTTAAAACCGAGCCAACATCAAAATTATCTAAAATAATATTTCCCGAATAAGAAGCCTTATCAATAAAATCCATATTATTTAAATGAAGATCTACTTGGCCGTTTCCTACATCTGTAGCGATTTTAAAAGCGGTTTCTAATGCTACAGTCGAAACTTTAGCTTTCCCAACAATATTAAATTTACCAATTCGCTTCATTTCTTTCGGAAGCCTTTTTCCTAAAACTCCAGGAAGTAAAACCACTAAATCGTCATAACTAGAAAGCAGTTTGCTAAACTTTCCATCCATAGAAAACTTCTGCTCTTTGCTGCCCAAAAGATTTCTGAAATTGATTGTTCCATTAATTTTTGATCCGTTTGTATCGCTTAGTCTCAATCCTGTAAGCGTCATATTGTTCAAAGGACCGTCTAATTTGGTTTTCAGTTTAAAATGCTGATTTTTACCCAAACCATCATAAAAATGGCGAATATCATTGGTTGCAATAGAAGAAGAATCAATCAAAACATCAAATCGAACTTTATCTGTAAAATCAAGAAAATCTGATGGTTTATAACTTAAAATGGCTACACCATAAATAGAAGATCTTTTGGTTTTAATGGCCAGATTTTCAACTTTAATCTGTTTTTTGGTATAACTGAATTTCCCTGCGAAATTAGAAACATACAAACCGCGATGATCCATAAATGAAAATCGGTGAATGTTTGTATTTACATCTGGTCCGTACAATTTGAACTCGCTGATGTAAGCGTTTAATTTCGTAAAATCTAGGAATTTAGGAGTAGTTTTATTTTCATCAACAACAGAAAATCTTCCTTTTTCGATATAAGCGTTTTTGGCCGTCAGAAGAAAATGCTTGGTTGATTTTTTCTTAGGCGTATTCTCTACCTCAAAAGCTTGGATAAATTTATTGATATTATTTTCATCTTCACCTTTGTAGGTTTTCAAATTAAAAATCAAACCTGTCAAACGTAAATCGCCAAAAATTAAATCTCCGTCTAAGAGCCTACTAAAACTGGCAATATCAGTAGTGATGATATCCGAATAAATCATCGTTTTTTTATGATGATCTAGGATTGTCACTTTCTTCAATTTTACTCCACCAAAAATATTGATTGCCGTTTTTTCAACGTTAATATTAACCTTGTAATCTTCATTTAATCTGTTGGTAACATAATTAGCAATCTGTGTCTGAACCACAGGAAGAGAGAGTATGATAGCCAATGCTAACAAAAGTAAAATCAACCCAATTAGGGTTCTAGATATTATTTTCTTTACTTTTTTGATAGCTTCTTTAATTTTAGTTTTCTTTTAATTTATTTTGAACAGACAAAGAACGGCTGTTTTTGATAAAAATTCTTTAATTTTGGGGCACTGCTTAAATCAAAGAGATATAATCATTTGATTTGTCAAATATAATTCAAAATTTGTGCCTTTATATGCAAAATCCAGAGGTTTTTATTCTAGCCATCGAAAGTTCATGCGATGATACTGCTGCCGCGGTTTTACATAACGACAAAGTATTGTCAAATGTTGTAGCCAATCAATTAATTCATAATCAATACGGAGGTGTTGTTCCCGAATTGGCTTCCCGAGCGCACCAGCAGAATATTGTCCCTGTGATAGATGCTGCACTTCGTAAAGCAAATGTACAAAAAGAACAGTTAAGCGCAATCGCATTTACGCAAGGTCCAGGATTAATGGGCTCTTTATTGGTGGGGACTTCTTTCAGCAAATCATTATCATTGGCCTTAAATGTGCCGTTAATTGCTGTAAATCACATGCATGCTCATATATTGGCTCATTTTATTGACGAAGAAGGTTATGACAAACCTGAATTTCCTTTTTTAGCTTTAACCATTAGCGGAGGACACACTCAGATTGTAAAAGTGAATAGCTTTTTTGATATGGAAATTATAGGAGAAACTACAGATGACGCTGTTGGTGAAGCATTTGATAAAAGCGCCAAAATTCTGGGACTTCCTTATCCTGGCGGACCTTTGATTGATAAATATGCGAAAGAAGGAAATCCGAAAGCGTTTCCTTTTACAAAACCGAAAGTTCCGGGATTAGATTTCAGTTTCTCTGGATTGAAAACCGCTATTTTATATTTCATTCAAAAAAACAAACAACAGAATCCGAATTTTATTGAAGAAAACTTGAATGATATTTGCGCTTCTATTCAGCATACCATTATCGAGATTCTGATGGATAAAATTAAACTGGCTGTAAAAGAAACTGGAATTACTCAAATTGCTATTGGCGGTGGAGTTTCAGCAAATTCGGGGATTAGAAATACGCTAAAAGAAACCGAAAGCAAATATGGCTGGAAAACTTTTATTCCGAAATTTGAATACACAACAGACAATGCTGCAATGATTGGAATTGTAGGCTACCAAAAATACTTATCTAATCGTTTTGAAACTTCTGCTGTGGTTTCTAAAGCAAGAATCGAATTTTAAATCATGCAGTTATTTTTTAATCCAAATATAGACGAGACAACTCAAAGTTTTTCTTTTGATAAAGAAGAAAGCCGTCATATTATAAAAGTTCTTAGAAAAAAAGACGGAGATATTCTGCACGTTACAAATGGCTCAGGATTATTGTTTGAAACGCAAATTACATTGGCTTCAGACAATAAATGTACGGTTGAAGTTCTTTCGATAAAAAATGCCGAGAAACCAAAATTTCACTTGCATTTGGCCGTGGCTCCAACTAAAATGAATGATCGCTTTGAATGGTTTTTGGAAAAAGCTACCGAAATTGGAATTCAGGAAATCACTCCGATCTTCTGTGATCGTTCTGAACGAAAAGTCATTAATCGAGATCGTTTCGAAAAAATCATTTTATCGGCAATGAAGCAATGCAACGAAACGTTTCTTCCAAAATTGAATGAAGCTATTTCGTTTAAAGAATTCATTAAACAACAGCAAAATGGCCTTCAATTAATTGCACATTGTGAAGAAACAGATAAAAAGTCACTAAAAGAAGTTTTAAAACCAAATGAAGATGTTACGATTTTAATTGGTCCAGAAGGTGATTTTTCTGAAAAAGAAATTGCTTTGGCATTAGAAAACAATTACAAACCTGTAACTTTAGGAAACACCCGCTTGAGAACAGAAACAGCTGCTGTTGTGGCTTGTCATAGTGTTGTTTTTTTTAATGAATAGTTACTAGACAACTTTATCATTGAAACCTACTAATCATTGTCGAGCTACTTGTGAAGATTTCTCCTTCGTCGAAATGACAAATAGTACGGTAAAGCCTTATAATTAAAAAATCAAATGAAAAAAATATTCTTTTTATTATTACTTTTTTCAATCTCTTCTTTTTCACAAGAAATTGCTTTGCTTAAATACAGTGGCGGCGGCGATTGGTATGCAAACCCAACTTCTTTGCCTAATTTGATCAGTTTTTGCAATGCTAATATTAATACACGTATCAAAAGCAAACCTTCGACTGTAGAACCAAGCAATCCAGATTTGTTTTCGTATCCGTTTGTGCACATGACGGGGCACGGAAATGTTGTTTTTAGCGATAGTGATGTAACCAATTTGAGAAATTATCTAACGGCTGGAGGTTTTCTGCATATCGATGATAATTACGGAATGGATCAGTTTATTCGAAAAGAAATCAAAAAGATATTTCCAAATAATAATTTAGTCGAAATTCCGGCAAATCATCCAATTTTTCAGAAACCGTTTCCTTTTCCAAACGGATTGCCAAAAATTCACGAGCATGACGGAACGCGTCCGCAGGCTTTTGGAATTTTTATAGAAAATAAACTAGTATTACTTTACACTTACGAATGTGATTTGGGTGACGGCTGGGAAGATCCAGAAGTGCACAACGATCCTGCAAACGTAAGAGACAAAGCGCTTAAAATGGGTGCGAACATTATCAATTATATTTTTACCAATTAAATTTTAGAAAGTGCAGCTAACTCACGAAGAAAATCAATTTGAAAGAAAAACATTTCCCATTACTTTGGTATGCGATCATATTTACTTTCAGCAGAATATTGGTTCTTTGTTCCGAATTTCTGAAGCTTTCGGAGTTGAAAATATTATCTTTTTCGGAAAAGATATTCCGCTGACACCTCGTAAAATCAATAAAACTTCTCGCAGCACACATCTACATGTGCCTCATTCTATCATTGAAGACTATACAGATCTTCACTCCTATTTGACTGAAAATAATTTTGAAATTATTGCCTTAGAAATTACTTCAAACAGCAAACCTTTAAAAGAAGTTACAATTCCTTTCGACAAAAAAATTGCACTTTTAATTGGGAGCGAAATTAACGGAATATCAGACGAACTTCTAAAAATTTCTCACCAAATTGTGCATATCAATATGTTTGGTAAAAATAGCAGTATGAATGTTGTGCAAGCTGCAAGCATAGCGCTTTATGAGATTACTTCGTTATAAAAAATCTTTTTTTTAATTTTTAACTATAAATATTTTACTCCAAAAATACGTTATGTAATTTTGTTGTTTAATTTTTAATCATTTTAAAATGAAGTTGATTGATAATAAATTTTACGGTCTAAGAAAAAGCATTGTTTTTTATTTTTATCAGGATCCCAAGAAAGATATTATCAAAGAACTAATAAATGATTTTGTAGATTTTGTTAATCCTAGTTATTCCTCTTATAGATATTTAACTCACGATTTAAAAAATATTAATGGTAAGTGGCACGAACTTTTTAACAGCATAATAGATAAACATGATTTTGATAACGTTTGTACGTTATCTTTTACCGATTCTAACAAAAATCAATTACAAAAAAATTCTGTAAATTTTTTAATTCGAAATATTAAGAAAGAATTCCCAAATAAAACTCCTAATATAATTTACTTTGAGTTTGAAGAAAACATCTCATGGGAAGAAATTTATCATTTTATAAGCCATTCTTTCTATTCACTAACTTATTACTATGTAAGTGCTGGATACTCTTTGGCAGTAAATGATTATTTATATCCTAAAAGTACATCTTTAAGTGTAAAAGAATTACAACGTTCTAAAATCCTGAATAGTTTACATTCAACTTGGCGAAACAGTTCTTTTTTAGTTAATCTAAAAAATGGGATAGATGGTCCTAACATTATTCAAGCGCTCTGCAAAGAGTTATATCATAAACTCGGATTTAATACAATAAATGATGCTAACAAACAAAATATCCTGAATTATCAAGTTGGGGAAGATTACATCATAATAAATCTTCCTGAAACATTTGATTTACAAGAAGCCTATGATGATAAACAAATTTATAATATTGAGTTTAACGGAGAATTAATTGAAAAATATAAAAATCTAAATAAATTTTTAGAACCGATTTTAGTCCAATTTTCTAAACCTCAAATGTTTTGGAAAGAAGAGGAATGGTTGCTTTGGCAGAGTAGATTTTAAATATCTGTAAATCGAAAAGTCATTCTAAAAATTCTTTTCTAAAGATTTATTTCGATTTTCCCACCAATTTAATTGTCTGAATTTATCGTTAAACTACAGATAATCACGACAAACTACATTAAAAAAACAACAAAGAAAGAAAAAACTTATTAATATTTTTTATTCATTTTTTGTAAGAATCAGTATTTGTAAGGGTTTGTAAAATTTCTGACAAAATTTTCTTTGTAATATTTTTACATAACATTTTTTTGTTATAAAATTGCCGCATTATTCAACTAATCAACATTTTTATAACAAAAAACCCAATTTATTATGAAAAAAGTTATTATTACCACATTTGCAGCATTAATGCTGTTTGCTTGTCAAAATGACCAATCGGCTGATTCTGCAAATGCAGATGCAAGTGTTGCTTCTAGAAGAGGATGTGCTACACAAGAAGTTTTAGAAGCTCAATTGAAAGCTGATCCAACATTGGCTATTAGAATGAACGAAATCGAAACTTTTACTGTGCAACACGAAGGTAAAAATTTCACAGGCCGTTTGGTAAATGGAAAAATTGAAATTCCAGTTGTAGTGAATGTTCTTTATAGAACTACAGCTGAAAATATTTCAAATGCACAAATTCAATCACAGATTGATGTGCTAAACAAAGATTTTAACGCGTTAAACTCAGATTACAATAATGTGCCAGCATTATTCGCAGGTGTTAAAGCAAACATCGGAATCTCTTTTGTTTTAGATCAAGTTATTAGAAAATCTACGACAAAAACTTCTTGGGGAACAAATGACGCTATGAAAAAAACAGCTCAAGGCGGAATTGCACCTACTTCTCCAACTACAAAACTAAACATGTGGTCATGCGTAATTGGTGGCGGAATTTTAGGTTATGCACAATTCCCTGGTGGCGCTTCTGCTACTGACGGAGTAGTGATCGATCCTAAATACTTTGGTTTATCTGGTTCTGCAAATGCGCCATTTAACTTAGGAAGAACAGCTACACATGAAGTAGGCCACTGGATGAACTTACGCCACATTTGGGGAGATGCAACTTGCGGAAGCGACCTTGTTGCTGATACTCCAACTCATAACACAGCAAACTACGGTGTTCCTGCTTACCCTCACTACAGTACTTGTTCAGGTACGCCAGTAGAGATGACAATGAACTACATGGATTATGTGGATGATGCTGCTATGTATATGTTCTCAACAGGTCAGAAAAATAGAATTGCTGCTATTTTTACAACTGGAGGCGCTAGAGCTTCTTTTGCACAACCATAATAAAAAAAAACTTAATTAAAGGCGAGATGAAATCATCTCGCCTTTTTTTGTTTATCACTAAATTTTAGAATGCTTTTTCCTATATTTATAGTCTAAATTTTAAGCATGATCACATCAAAAACTATTTCAAACGGAATATTAAGAGCTTTAGCAACCATATTAATAATTGGCATCGTTTTATATTTTTTATATGAAATCCAAACAGTAATTGTCTACTTGTGCATTTCGCTAATATTGTGTTTAATTGCAAATCCGATGGTCTTGTTTTTAAAAAACAAATTAAAATTCAGCAATTCTTTGGCGGCCACAACTACAATTATCTTTTTCATTTTTTTAATTGTGGGTTTCATATTATTGTTTGTTCCTTTAATTATTTCTCAAGCAAATAATTTGGCACTTCTTGACACGGCACATCTCCAAACTAAATTTATGGAAACAGAAACCCATCTTGAAGAATACTTTAATATCCAGCATGTTGATTTAAATAAAATTATAAAAGATTCTAAGCTTACATCATTCTTAGATTTCAGCTACTTCACTGGTTTTATAAATTCGATTATCAATTTTATGGCTGATATGGGAATGGGATTGGTATCGGTTTTTTTCATCACTTTCTTTTTCATAAAAGATCAGGAAATTTTTAAAGATCAGGCAAGAAGAATCCTTCCTGATTCGAATGAAGATAAAATTTTGAATTCAATCACAAAAATTAATCACTTATTAACCCGATATTTTATTGGTCTCTTGCTACAATTAATTGTCGTATTTATTCTTTATCTTGTCGTATTGCTAATCTTCGGAAATAAAAATGCTTTTGTAATTGCCTTTTTATGTGCAATTCTAAACATAATTCCTTACTTAGGACCAATTATTGGAACAACTCTGGCTGCAATTTTAACTATGATCAGTATGATTGGACAAGATTTTCAATCTGAAATTTTACCAAAAACTATTTATGTTGTTATAGGCTTTTTATTGGTACAGGCAATTGACAACAATATTAGCCAGCCAATAATTTCGTCAAAAAGCGTAAATTCGCATCCGTTAGAAATATTCTTAGTTATATTAATCAGTGGTATTACATTTGGAATTGTCGGAATGATAATCGCAATTCCAGCATTTACAATGATTAAAGTAATATTAAAAGAATTTTTCCCTGACAATAAAATCGTCTCCGTATTAACAGAAAGAATTTAGTTTTGAACAATCCTATTTTGCATCCAGAAATTCAAGAATATATAATTCAAAATACTGGTGCAGATATAACAAAATTGGCGCTGCAGAAAAATCCATTTCCAGAAGTGGACTGGATTTTAATTTTAAATCAAATTGAAGCCCGAACAAAAGCAAAGGAAAAACTTCCGACTTGGTTTGGTGCCGAAAATATCATTTACCCAAGTAAAATTTCTGTAGAACAAACCTCTTCAGAAAAAACAGCTGCTTACAAACCTTCTTTAATTTCTGGAGAATCTCTCATTGATTTAACTGGCGGTTTTGGCGTTGACGATTATTATTTTTCGAAGCAATTTAAATCGATAACACATTGCGAAATTAACGAAGAATTATCTGCAATTGTATCTCATAATTTTAAACAATTAAAAGTTGAAAATTGTACTTTTAATACTGGTGATTCTATCCATTTCTTAGAAGAAACAAAACAAAAATACGATTGGATTTATATTGATCCTTCGCGAAGAAATGACAGCAAAGGCAAAGTTTTTATGCTAAAAGACTGTCTTCCAAATGTTCCTGAATTGCTTGATTTCTATTTTGAAAAATCAGATTCCATTTTAATTAAAACTGCTCCTTTATTAGATATTTCAGCAGGATTATCAGAATTAAAAAATGTAAAGAACATTCACATTATCGCTCTAGAAAACGAAGTTAAAGAACTGCTTTTTGAAATTCACAAAGGTTATTCTGGTGAAATAACTTTAAAAACCGCTAACATTTTAAAAGAAAAAATAGAAACTTTTGAATTTGTTTTAGGCCGCGAAACAATATCGTTTTCTTACGGTTTACCTCAGCACTATCTTTACGAACCCAATGCCTCCATCATGAAATCTGGAGGTTTTGACGAAGTTAGCGCGACTTTTCAGATTAATAAACTGCATAAGCATTCGCATTTATATACTTCAGAAAATTTAATTGATTTTCCGGGAAGAAAATTTGAGGTTCAAAAAGTCATTTCATACAATAAAAATGAGATGAAAAATGAATTAGCCAATAAGCAAGCTAATATTACCACACGCAATTTTCCTGAGACCGTAGAAAACATCCGAAAGAAATGGAAAATAAAAAATGGAGGAAATTTGTATTGTTTTTTTACGACAGATGTAAAAGATAACAAAATAGTTTTAATTTGCACCAAAATAATCTAACGCAATGAAACAATTAATTACATTAACTCTTTTCTTATTAACGATTACCGCATTTGCCCAAAAACCTTGTGAATATAGTGTAAATGTAAATGATTCTATCGGATCTTATAAAATAACAAATGAATATTTGATGAGTGAGAAATATTTTGGCGGAAGCTTCAATTATATCTTCTTCTCTTTGGCTCAAACTGATGGTTTACCAACTCTAAACCTTCAATCCATCCAAAAAAGCAAAGATTTCATTAAAGCAAACTGTTTTGACAAAAACTCAAAAATATTTTTACAATTGGAGAATGGAAAGATTGTCACCTTAATGCATATCGATCAAGAAAATTGTGGTACACTTGTTCGTGATGAAAAAGGGTTTGATAACCGTATCAATACTGGGATTTTTATGTTTATGAAAGATAATTATGAGGAACTGAAAAAATCTCCAATTTCTATAATGCGAATTAAATACCTTACCAATACTGAAGATTATATTGTAAAACGCGAACTTAAATCTGAATTAACTGGAAAGGTAACAAATCCGAATGTCTATTTTATGGAAAATATTAGGTGCGTTGAATAATTAATCGCATTTCCATTTCTGGTTGGAAACATTATCTTTTAAACCTGTTTTTAAATTATAATGCCACCACTCAGAATCAAAAGAGTTAAAACCATTTTTAATCATGGTCTTTTTTAAATAAGCTCTATTAGAAAGAATTTCTTTTGAAAGCTGTTTAAAATTGTGACTCGCCATAATTCCAAAAAAATCAAAAGAAGTTCCCATATCCACTTCTTTTCCAGTTATATCAACCAAAGAAATATCTACGGCTCCTCCTCTATTATGGATGGAGCCTTTTTTTGGATCCGCAACATAAATAGGATTGGATACAATCTCCCACATTTTTTTTTGTATATCTAAAGGTCTGTAACAATCATATAATTTGATTTTATAACCTTTCTTCATAAAATCATTATTAGCGGCAATTAATGCTTTTACTGTTTTTAAACGAAGCATACATTCAGCACAGTCGTACACTTTTGTTTTCAAGAAATTGTCTTCAGTTGCATATTTCATATCATAAACAAAATCGTTGCTGTAGTCCCTCAGATTTACAAATGTAGTATCAGAAATTTTAACTTCTGCTGGAGAAGTGTAAGTTTCATTCTGGGCTTGTAAAAAGCTAATTCCTAAAAGAAAAAAGATTAAAATTTTGAAAGTATGATTCATTGTAAGACAATTTTAAAAATTGAAGTTAAACAAAAAATCTTAAAAATGGGTTCTTATGATAATATCTTAAATTTTGAAGTTTATTTTTTCAATTCAAAATCCGTCATAAATTACTTTCAAAACAAACATTATTTTTAATATCTTTATGAAAATTAGATCATTACAACCTTGCAAATTAAATTATTAATTCTAAAATCAGTTATTATGAATTATAGAACCAAATACATTTCAACAGCTATTGTAAGCATTTTAATCTTGTTTTCATGCAAAAAAGAAATCATAAAAGAAGTTCCTACGACAGATTCCACCTCTATAAAAACTGAGGCTTTAAAGACAGACAGCACTACTTTAAACCCGAACGATTCTTTATATAATTTAGTAGATAAAAGTGTTGTTGGAATACAGTTTTTAACGAAAAGCAGTTTAGCTCCGAGATTAAAAAAATTATTAGGAACGGATTATGATCAAATGGTTAAAAATTGGAACACCGAAACTCCTTTTGAAAAACAAGATAACATACTACATGCTTGGGGCTGTAAACAGCATGACTGCAGCACTTATTCTTATGATTTGTACATTGACGTTAAAAACAATAAAATCAATGTTTACAAATTCTCTGAGTCAAAACTGACGGTTTTTAAAGAAGACAATTTTGACATTGAAATAAAAGGCAACTTCTTAAAAGATTTAAATATTAAAAAGGAGAATATCCAAAATAAAAAATAATGCAAGCATAAAAAAAAGCGGTTTTAAGAACCGCTTTTTTATTAAATATTCTAAGAGTTATATTTCTCCCGTAACTAAAATATTCTCTTTTACACCTTTGTCTTTTAGCATTCTAAAATGAGATCGAACAGCATGATAAAATGGATATGAAGTATATGGAAGATTATATTCTTCTGCATATCGTCTTATAATTGGCGTAATATAAGGATAGTATGTATGTCCAACAGCAGGAAAAAGATGATGCGCTACATGGTGCGTAAAGCCACCATAAAGAAAATTAGCCAGTTTGCTTTCTGTACTGAAATCTTTAGTCACAATCATTTGGTGCATTACCCAAGTATCTGAAAGATTTCCATCTTCATCGGTATGCGGAAAATGAGCATCTTCATCAACGTGCGTAGAAACCAATGCCACTACCCCAAGTGCACTACCGCATAAATGCATTGACAGCCACGCAAAAAGAACCATATACCAAGGCTGGCTTAACAACATCATCGGGATAAAAAGCAAATAAATAAGATTGATAATCTTAGCGGCAAACAGTCTGTAAACTTCCTGTCTTGGTATTTTATCTACAACTTTCTTTACGTAATTATCTTTTGTGCCAAAGAAATCTTTAAAATCTCTAATATAAAGCCAGTTTAGGCTATAAAGAGGATAAATAAACCACATGTAAATGTGCTGATATTTATGATAATTAAAGAGCGGGCTATTTGGAAATATTCTGATAATATCACTCTGCTTGATATCTACATCCCAATCTGGCACGTTTGGATAAGCATGATGCAGACTTATATGACGCCGCATCCAAAGCCAATGATTGCTTCCAAAAAGTTCTAAAACATACAAAAACCATTCATTATGCTTTGGTTTTTTGAACAAAGCTCCATGTGCAGCATCATGAAATGCATTTATAAATAAAACGATCATTGTAACACCACACAGAATATAAAAAAGAAATAATAAAGGCGTCTGGTTGCCAAAAATTAAAATACAGGCGTAGAACAAAAAAAATACTGCCAGAAGCCCTAAAGACTTCACAACATTTAATACATACAAAGACGAGTTTTTTAAGACCGTTTCATTCACTTCTAAACGCATCTTTTTAAAAAAATCATCTGCTCCTGGTTTAACATAAACCGGTCGTTTTAATTTTTCCATATTGGTTACTGCTAGAAATTGTTAATCAAATTTAGTAAAAAAAAAACTTAAACTGTAAGCGTAGATTCAAATAAAAAAGTAGTATTTTAAACAAAAAAACCACTCAAAAAGAGCGGTTTAAATTAATGCTGTGACATTTAAAATTGTTAGATTTTTTTTTGGAAAAAAATTTATTATTCCTCAAACTTTGTGTTTGCCAGTCGCAAGCGAATATTATGAATGCGTCCTTCAATTTCTTGCAAGTCATTCAAGATATTCTGCTTCTCATATACTGGGCCAACTTCATTAACCTTATTTTGCTCATCGGCAAAAAGATCATTCAAATCCACATCTGGAAAATTTTTACTTAAGCTAATAATAAATTCAGAACCAATACTAGCCGTTCCATGTAAATACCTTCCAATCATTGCTGGGCTAAATCCTAAAATTGCCCCAACTTCCTTTTGCTTTAATCCTTTATCCTTAAAGAATTTGCTTAGTTTCTCGTGATACATCATCATTAAAATTCAAACAAAATATAGATATAATATATTTTTTAACATTAAAAAGAATAAATAATATAATATTATTCTTACATTTACCCGTAATAAAATACATACAAATAATTATTAGCAAATATATGTCAAAATTAATCAATAATAGCAATTTTAAAGAAGATAATTCTCACAATATAAAAGCTTATGAATTTATAGATAAGCATTTACCTGTAACCTATGTTGATCTTACTATTGCATGTATCGTAAAAAAAGGACAACCGGCTCCCAGTAAAGCCTTAATTAGAAATGTTAGGAACAAAACTATACTGCGAAACGATATTTTACTAGCATTAGTAGAGGTTGCACATGACAACAAACAGGCAATAGAGAAAATAAAACTCCTTATCTCTCAATCTTAATTATATTATTTGGCCATTTTTAACCAAAGTTTAATTCTATGACAAACCAAAATACCAATAAAAACGAAAACAACCAACCAGATACCATTCAAAACCAATTTGAAATCTCATCTGTAAATAAAATGGATCTAGAATATATTCCTCGTTTATACGGAATGAGCCTTGAACAATATAAAGAAGGCTTAGAAATACACTGTAAATGTTTTAATCAGATGGAAAAAGTGAAAAGGATAGTGCATTAAAATAATCCAAAACTGCTCTCAAAAATCACATCAAATACACATCATTGGTTTTTAAATTTTAGCACAAACCCTCATAAAACTTGTTTCCATTCTAAATGTCAGTTTTTAGTGCATGACCTTTTAACTTAGAAAAAATGGCTCTTTTTTGTAATTTGCCTTTTCTACAAGCAAAAAAACAAAAAACCATGCTAAAACTTAGAAAACAATTAAGATGCATTCTAATAGTTTTGTTCCTTTCTATTTCGGCTTATAGCAAAACTATCATACATGTAAACCAAGTAGGTTTTGATCCAAAAAGTCCAAAAATTGCAATTATTGAATATGACAGCAATTTTTTGAATTCAACTTTTGACATTATAGATGCTGATTCTGAAAAGACAGTTTTCACTTCTAAAATTGGAAAGGCAGAAAGTGTTGAAGACTGGAAATTGGGCAATTTTTATTATAAAGCCGATTTTTCGTCTTTTCAAAAACCAGGAAATTATAAAGTAAAGCTCAAAATTGACGGTCAAATTTATACTTCCGCCCATTTTTCTATTGAAGAAGATATATTGGCGAAACGCACTATTTCTTCGATAGTACATTATTACAATAAACAAAGAGCCAACACACCCGAAGAACTTGAAGCCGACAAAAACATGTTGTTGTTTGGAAGTAATAAAAAAGTAGACGTTCACGGCGGATGGTGTGATGCATCTGGAGATGTGAGCAAATATTTTTCGCATTTAGCCTACGCTAATTTTGTATCGCCACAGCAGACGCCTTTGGTAACTTGGTCTCTTATAAATACGTCTGAAACCATTTCAAAAAAACTCGTACAATGGAAAATAAAAGATTCTTTAGATAATGAAGCTCTTTGGGGAGCCGATTATATGATGCGCTGTCTTTCTGATGAAGATTATTTTTATATGATTGTTTTCAGTTATTTTGACAAAAACCCAGCCGCAAGAAGAATTGTCGGATTAAAAGCCAATAGTATTACTACTGACGAATATCAATCTGCTTTTCGCGAAGGCGCAGGAATGGCAATAGCTTCACTTGCTAGAATTTCAAAATGGAATAAAAGCGGAGATTTTACTTCAAAACAATATTTGGATGGAGCAAAACGAGCTTATGCACATCTTTTAATCAATAACACAAAATATGATGACGACGGAAAAGAAAACATCATAGATGATTATTGTGCTTTGATGGCGGCAACAGAATTATGGATCGCTACCGATGAAAATTTTTATAAGGATGAAGCCAGAAAATGGGCTCATAAACTTGAAAACCGAATGACGGATAAAGGCTGGTTTAGAAGCAATGACGGAAATCGTCCGTTTTGGCATGCAGCCGATGCAGGTTTACCTGTTGTGGCATTAACTAGATATCTAAAAAAAGAGTCTGAGAGCAAAGAAAGAACTGCGGCAGAAAATGTGATAAAAAAAGCTTTAGAATACAATTTAGCTGTTACAAACAATGTCGCTAATCCGTTTGGTTATGCAAGACAAAGTTTTTTATTGAATGATAAAATTCAAGACGGATTTTTTATTCCGCATGATAATGAAACTGGCTGGTGGTGGCAGGGCGAAAATGCCAGACTAGCTTCGTTGGCAACTGCAGCAATAGAAGGCGGAAAAGGTATTTCACTGCAAAAAAATAACAGCACAAAAAAATCGCTCGATTTGTATGCGTCACAGCAACTATCTTGGATTTTAGGATGCAATCCGTATTCTATGTGCTTTTTGTACAAATTTGGAGAGAACAATGTTCCTTATATGCATTCTAATTACGGTCATGGATCGGAAATAGGCGGTATTTCTAACGGAATTACAGGAAAAGATGGAAACGGTGACGGTTCTGGAATCGATTTTAAAATGGAAGACAAAGGGAATGAATGGCGCTGGACCGAACAATGGATTCCGCATTCTGCGTGGTTTTTACAAGCTATAACCGCAATGGTTGAGCCATAATTAATTCGTCTTAACAAATTTTCCTTCATGAAAAATTCAATAGTATTCATTTTACTTATTTTAAATTGTTTCTTGCTCCAGGACTGTCTGGCTCAAAAACAAAAAAAATCACGTTTTAAAGCTTTAGTTTTATATGAAAATGGCGGACATCATCTTCCGTTTACCAAAGCCGCAAAACCTTGGCTGAACAAACTCGCCATTGACAGCAGCTTTACCATTGATTATATTGAAAGCACCAAAACAATCAATGAAGCACTTTTAAAACAATATCAGGTTTTTATACAACTAGATTATCCTCCGTATACTTGGAACGAAGAATCAATGCATGCGTTTGAGAAATATATGAAAAGTGGAAAAGGCGGATGGGTTGGTTTGCATCATGCTACTTTGCTTGGAGAGTTTGATGGATATCCAATGTGGAAATGGTTTTCTGATTTTATGGGCGGAATCAGATTTGTAAATTACATTCCAGATTTTGCAAGCGGAAAAGTAAATATCGAAGATAAATCTCATCCTGTCACTAAAGGAATTCCGTCTGATTTCCTTATTCAAAAAGAAGAATGGTACACTTATGATAAAAGCCCTAGACAAAATGTTCATGTTTTGGCTTCAGTTGATGAATCTACCTATCAGCCAGATTCAAAAATAAAAATGGGAGACCATCCTGTAGTGTGGACAAACGATAAATTTTCTTCACGAAACGTTTATATTTTTATGGGACACGCACCAGAATTATTTGAAAATGAAGCATACACTACCCTACTTCGAAATTCCATTTTCTGGGCAGCATGCAAAAAATAATTATTCTATTTTCAATGCATACCAGCCAAATGTTCGTAATTTAATTTTAAAAAAAGAATCAGCTATAATTTTGTCTACTTCTTTCCAAGCTCCTTCCATAAGCTCTTCGGCCTCTTTGCGACATTCATGAATCGCGCCACAATCTTCCAGCAAAACGATTACTGATTTTATTATCTCATGATCTTTAGGCAAGGTTTGAATAGTCTTCCAAATATATTTCCTTTTATCTAGAGGCAATAAGCGCATTGATTTTGCAACTGGCATAGTTATTTTTCCTGCTGTAATATCCTCTCCTTTATCTTTCAAATTGTTTTCATAGCCTTCCAAATTAAGCACATCATCCATTATTTGATAAGCAATCCCAATCGCTTCAAAAAAATTACCCAATGCATCTATTTCTTCTTCGTTTCCTCCTCCTATGATAGCTCCCATTTTAGCTAATGTACAAGCAGGAGCAGCGGTTTTTAAGCGATGAATTGTATAAATTCTTTTTTCAAGCACAGAACTATCCCCACTATTCACGACCTCAGGCATGAACGAATGAAGACCACTTATATCCATTGCTTGTCCTGCATGGGCAACACGCATCATTTCAAAATACATTTCATATACTTTTAAACGGGTTTGATCTGCAAGCTTTGGACTGTATGTAAACAATTCTCCAATAAAATAACATACATTCCCCGCATTAATAGCAAGCGCTTCTCCATATAAATGATGAAGAGCAGTTCCTCCTCTTCTTGTATCAGACCGATCCTGTACATCATCTACAATCAATGATCCTGTATGGATAAGTTCTGGCATGGCAAGCCAATCTATAAATGGTTGAGAATTTCCGCCAACGGCATCCATACAGGCTAGGAAAACATAAGAACGCCAAGCTTTTTTACTACGATCTACCACTTCACGAATAGGCTTAATTACAGACGAAATATATTGCTCTTTATCTTCAGATGTAAAAAAATCAATCCCCAAAGGACTATCAACTAATCTGTAGAATTGATCGTCAGTGGGATTTAAAGGCAACAGGGATTCTACCGACTTTTGAGTAGCTTTTCCAATACCCTTTAAAAAATTTTCAATATTATCATTGGTATTAAACCCATTTCTCTCTATGTATCCGCATCCCGAAACTTGAGTTCCCATAAAATTTCCTGTAACGCTTACAGATCCCTCCCACAATGCGGGCGGAGAAAGAATGGTAATAAATTCTTGTTCAGGAAAATTAGCTGTTATAGAAAGATAAATATTCATTTCTGGAATTTCAAACTTCCATGAAATTGGGTAGGATACAAAAGTTCCACTACTTGTCCAGTATTCTTCAGTAACAAAACTAAAATCTTCTATACTGTTTTCGTTTCCATCTTTGTCAATGACAATTACAGTTCCTCCCAAAGGTTTCCCATTGTCTGTATTATCAAAAAGATTATAAGCCGATATTTGACAATCATTATCCATTTGCAATGCAGCCCAATTCCAGGCTACATCGTGTTTAAATTCTATTGCCGATGTTTCTTCTGCCGAACCACTAAACTCATGATCGTACCAACCGCTTCCTTCCATTTCATAAATCTCATCCCCTATTTTAATTTCCCCTCTGGCAATGCATTTCGGAATAAAATAATAAAACATATCTTCTTTTCTGATACCTCTAACCAATCCGTCCTTTCCGTGTCTTATTGGTTTTGTTAAAGGAATAAATTCAATATTGCACGTAATCCCATCAGATAAATTCTCAAGTTTTAAATGATAATTATTCTGATCATCTTTTTTAAAAGAGTTTCCATCATATTCAAGTAAAAGATCTTTTATTCCCACTTTAGCCGGTTCTTTTAAAAGTTTGTCTGGAAGCGGCAAATTCCCTTTTTCATATACCTCTTTTAAGGCGCGACGAACTAATTTATTTCCAACATTTTTTCCTTCATTTCTTTTAATAATTTTCAAAATTTCGGTTGGAGTTTCCTTATCAAGAAGAGAGTTTGAATAATATTTCCCATCTGTCAAATCTGACAATGACCATATCATTGAATGCGTATGCTTGTAATCTCCGTACTCATCTTTTCCGAGAGTCAATCTAAAAAAAGAAGCAAATAACGAAAGCTTTTTACCTTCTTTTGAAACAACATGACAATTAAGATACCACCATTCTATAACAGAACCATAATGCGGTAAGTCGTGTATATTTAAATCAATAAATCCCTCTTTAGGCCAGGTTGAAGGATAATTTTCTAAAATAACTTTAAAATTCGTTTCTTGAGTAGATAGTTCTTCTTTCATAGCTTCAGAGATATTAGTTGTAGTTATTTTCTTAAGAATAAAATTAAAGAAAAAAGAAACATATATACCTAAAAAACAAATACTTAACATTCAAATAACATATTTAAACTGCATAAATGCTTGAACCATTTAGAAAATAAGCCCATTATTTAAATATTACACATAATTGCTATTTTTGCCAGTCATCAAAAAAATTAAACAATCAAGACTGTGATTCAAAAAGTAAATAAAACAGAGTATCCGGAATTAATTTCAGTTTGGGAATCGTCTGTAAAAGCGACACACGACTTCTTAAAACCTGAAGATTTTATATTTTACAAAGAACTTATTCCAAACTTTTTTGACAATGTTTCTTTGCACTGCATAAAAAATGACCAACAACAGATTATTGGTTTTGTTGGAACTCATGAAGAAAACTTAGAAATGCTGTTTGTAACGGCAGACCAAATAGGAAAAGGAATTGGTAAACAACTATTATTGTATGCCATTGAAGAGCTTAAAATCTCGAAAGTTGATGTAAATAAAGATAATCTAACTGCCACAGCTTTTTACAAGCATTTTGGATTTGAGGTAAAATCTACCTCTGATTTAGACGGCTGTGGAAAACCCTATCCGATTTTGCATTTAGAACTAACAAAAGAGCCACTTAACTAAAGTGGCTCTTTAAATTTTATAACAGACTATTTTTGTTTTTTCCAGTATTTTAAAAACAGCTTATACAATTCATCTGCATTAATTTCAATTTCTGAAGCCGAGTACATTATATTCAATTTCGAATTTTGCTCGTCATAAGCCATTTTCCAAAGAAATTTAGAAACACGGCCATCATACTTAGATATATTGTCAATAGTTATGGCTACCAAAGTATCTCCTCCTACTTTATGCAATTGCACATCGGTAACATCTTGCCATTCAATTCTTCCAAAAGCTTTAGCCACTGGAGTTGTCCTTCCAGAAAAACCATTTGCATCTATTTGAATTAAAGGAGATTTGTCTTTTATACTGGCAAGCATTTTAAATATCAAAACAAGCATTATCAAAAGAATAGCACCAGTAGCAATAGATAGTTTAATTTTAAATACTCCATCAAAGGCTCCTATTCCGTATAAAAATGCAATCGCCAATAAAAGACTTAATGCACTAGCATATAAAAGCAGACTTCTTGTTTTCTTGGCGTTTCGGTAAAAAATTATTTCTTCATTCATGGGGCGTAGTAAAAAATTTTATTTGTTATTAGAATCAAAAATGAAGAAGCAATTTAGTGCAAAATATTTTAAGAAAGCAAGAAATACCCGTAAACATTGGGCATTTTTAAAATCATCACAAGATCAAATAAACATATTCCAGACAATTAAGTCTGCAAAAATCTTGTTTCAGTCAGCTGGGAATTGTATAAATTCTATCTAAAATTAAATACTTCCCAAGGCTTTCCTCATTTGTACCTTTATTATAAAATTAAATATTCACAATAAAAATATAGGTTATGGCAGAAATTAAAATTGAGAAAAAGAAGCCAATTTGGCCATGGATTGTAGCAGTCCTATTAATCTCTGCACTTGTATACTATGTCTTTTTGAGAGATGATCAAGTGCAAAACGAAAACAGAATGGAAATCGAAAACAATTCTAGTGTAGACAGCACAGCAAATTATTAAGAAACTATGGAAAATAAAGATAGAAATTTATACAGATTAGACGAGCTTTCTGATTATAAAGTTGCTTCAAACTATTCTGATGTAAGAGGTTGGAAAATTGTAGATGCAGACAACCGCACAATAGGAAAAATTGATAATCTTTGGGTCAATAAAGACATGCAACGTGTTGTTTATCTTGATGTTAATTTGGACAAAGGATTAATTGAAGACAGTCGTAATGAAGTACATGATGCAATTGCGAATGAAAATGGAAAGGAATTTATCTATAAAGATGGAGACAGCCACATTATTATACCAATCGGTTCTGTGAGTATAAATAAAGATACTAAAATTGTCATGGCCAACAACATCGGGTATGATACATTTAGAAAAACAAGCAGATATAACTGGCAAAATGATTTTGATAGGGAGTACGAAAGAAGAGTGTTGAATTCTTATTATCCTACTGAAGAATCGCGCCTTGCTTCTGAAAGTAATGACGATACTTTTTACAAACGAAGAGAATTTGACAATTATTAATAAATGTAATTGTATTAATAATAAATCTTACAAACGAATAAAGACCAAGCGTTCAAGAATGTTTTGGTCTTTATTTATTTTATCTCTTTAATGCTCTATTTTATTTTGAATTTGATTTAATCTTTCAGATAAATTCCCTTTTACTTCAATCACTTCCAAATCAAAATCATCAATTAATTCTCTGATAATATCATTTACTTCATACCTTAGTTCAGGCAAATCAGAGGCTGAGCACAAAATTCGATCTGGCTTTTCAATAGGAACAAATACAAAAACGTCAATTTCTTTAATTGTGTTTTGGATTTTATTAAATATTGACGAAAAATTTATTTTATCATCAACCGCTAAAGCATATGCTAAAAGATCAATTGGACAGCGGTCAAAAATAGCGTTTCTGTTACTTCTTACAATTTGCTTTAAAGAATGTTTTAACTGGATCATATAATCATCTGCAGTAGGCATTTCAGAAAAATCAAAACCCTTTTCCTGCAATTCAAAATACGGTTCTGAATAAAACTCATAATCAGAAAGAGTTTCATGCAGTTTTTCTGCCAATGTCGTTTTACCAACCTTATGAGCTCCAAGTATTGCTATTCTCATACCATTAATATTTTTTAATCATAAACAACTAAAAATAAACAAAATAGATGCAAAACAAAAAAGGATGATCAAAAATGATCATCCTATAAAGTGATCGCAGAAGGATCACAAACTTGCACTAATTTTACACGCAAACTAACAAAAACCAATATATTTTACATTTTTAATGTAAATATTTTTTATATTTGCAGTGTAATATGTTTGCATTTAAACATATTTGTCGGGCAATTGTCGGGCCAAAACACAACAAAAAGCTTATTAATAAAGGCAATATATCGTGGGAAAATATATTGTTAAAAATCAAACGAAAAAAAATGGCTACATTAAAATATCAGGTTTCTGGTAAAAAAAATCCATCGGAAATTAGTGCTCGTTTTATTCGCGGTAGAGAAATTGATATCGAAGCCAGAATAAAAATGTTTATTGATCCCAAACATTGGGATAAGGAAAATCAAAAAATCCGAAATGTTATTGCAGTTCCAAATCGCGACGAATTAAACAAAAAGTTAATTGAGTTGAAACTTTCGATTTTTGATGCTGCAAATTTTGATTTTTCAAATGGTGAAATATTAAATAGAGCTTGGCTTGAAAAAACCATTGCTAAATTCTATAATCGTCCATCAGGCGAATTAAAAAAAACAGCTGAATTACATAAAGTTTATTTTACTGATTTTTGCAGTTGGTGGTTAAAAGAAAAAGCTCCTAAATTCAAAATAAGTCCAGAAAAATACATGGACAGCAGAAACATTGGACATTATGAAGCAGCATTAGTTCAAATCAAAAAATTTGAAGGAAAAAATAAATTAAAATTTAAGGATATAAACGAAGTTTTGATTGATTCTTTTTCCGAATTTCTTTCTTCAGAAAAATATGCTTTTGCTACTGCAAAAAGAATGATTTTACGGTTCAAGTTTTTCTGTAAGCGAGCAGAAGCTGAAAATATTAAAATTGATCAATCATACACAAATCGTGTATTCATTAAGAAAGAAACTGAGGATTATCAAGAGCCTTATTTTGATGAAATGGAAATTAAGAAAATCTACGAACACGATTTCTCAAATAACCCAACCTTGGATAATGTAAGAGACAATTTAATTATTGGTTTATGGACTGGCTTAAGAGTTTCAGATTTCTTGTCAAGGTTAAATTTGAATAATTTCAAAGAAGGTTTTATTGAGATAAAAACTAAAAAAACGAAGACCTCTGTAAGCATCCCAATCCATTGGATGATTAGCGAAATTTTAAAAAAAAGAAATGGATCTTTGCCAAATAAAATATCAGACCAAAAATTTAATGACCATATTAAAACTATAGCTGAGATACTTAAATTTAATCAGGTTATGATGGGAGGCGTTGATAAAGTTGATGAAAAAACGAAAGTAAAACGAAAAGTTGTAGCTTTATACCCCAAACATGAACTTGTAACAAGCCATATATGCCGAAGAAGTTTTGCAACAAATGTATATGATACAGTACCGAATAATACGTTAATGTCAATATGTGGTTGGAAGACCGAAGAAATGATGCTAAAATATATCAAGAAAACGAATAGAGAGCACGCTGAGACACTTAAAAAAGTCTGGGCTAGTAAATATGCGGAAGCAAATTAATAATCAAATGGAAGCAAAATATTACACACCGTCAATCGAAGAATTTCATGTTGGATTTGAATTTCAAATTTATGTAATATCTCATCCTAGAAATGGAAAAGCTTCATTGTGGTTAGATTTTAAAATATCTGAATTAGAAGATTTAATGGAATGTCACAATGAAATGTCATTAGAAGGAAATATTGACGGTAAATTTTGTCGTATTAAAGAATTGGACAAAGAAGATATTGAAAGTTTAGGATGGATTTATGATGGAGATAATTTTTTTCATGGAATTTATAACAGTAGAAAATATGAAATTCTGTTGGTAAATGGAAATGTTTGGATATATTTTGATCAAAATGTTGCCAATGAAAGGATCGAACAAAGCACATTATTTCATGGAAAAGTAAAAAATAAATCTGAACTTAAGAAAATAATGATTCAGACTGGACTTGTAAAATAATAATTAAACTGGGAATTAAATAAAACGAAAATAAAATGAGTGATAATCATAAAAAATTGAGTGACGATAAGATCATGTCAAAAGTATTGGAAGCATTAAGATATTCTGGCCTTGCTTTTTCTACAGAGTTAGGATATAAAAGTCATGGCACAATTCATAATATTCTGAAAAAGCAAAACTCAATTAGCCAGGACATGATAAATAGAATAACTTCTAAATTTCCACAAGTAAACTATCTATTCCTAACAAAAGGACAAGAGCCTGTGCTTCTTGACAGAAAGTTAGCTAAAAATCAACTAAACGTGCTTTTTCCGGATGTTGCAAAAATGGAAAAACCAATTTACGATGAAGAAGTTTTTCTGACTTTAAAATCAATTGATTTTAAGCTTGGTAAATTAATCGATTTATTAGAAACAAAAAAAGCCGATGATCAATAAGATTATCGGCTTTTTATTTAGCTGTAGTATATCTTCCCTCCCTTTGGGAATTAGATTAAAGCTCATTGTACTTTAATTCGGTATTTAATGCTTTTAAAATCTGCTCCATTTTATCAAGAGTTATTCCTTTTCGGAATCCGCTTTCAATATCTGAAATGTATTTGTCTCGGCGATTTCCAGTTAAGATTTCGGACAAATCTGGTTGCGAAAGCCCTAAAGCTTCTCTTTTGTCTTTTACAAATTTTGCAAACTTCTGCATTTCGGTTGGTTTCTCTATATTGGTAGACATAATATTTTTAATTAGAGGGTTTCATAAAAGCAACCCAAATAGTTTTTCAGTGTTTGCCTGTTACGTGTCCAAATAGTGGTTTTTGATTAAAATTTGCTAATACTTGACTTAGTTTTATTTGTGCTTCATTCCATTTAAAAATCAATGTCCCATTAGGCTCTAAAACTCTCATGCATTCTGAAAATCCTTCTTTTAAATCAGATTGCCAAGAAGAAAATAAAACACCATATTTTTTAGCCATCCAAGTATCATTTCCAAGTTTGTTTAAATGCGGAGGATCAAAGACAACCATTTTAAAAGTATTGTCTTTAAATGGCATATTTCTAAAGTCACAAATTATGTCTGGATTGATTTTTAGTTCACGGCCATCACATAAAATATGTTCTTCATTTCGGATATCGGCAAATAATACATTTGGATTTTCTTTATCGAACCAAAACATTCTTGAACCACAACAAGCATCTAATATATTTTTTCCTTTTAAGATTTCTTCTAAGTTCATGTTTTAATTTTTTGATTTAAGTTTTACAATTATTTTATTCAAATGATTAATCTCGGCTTGCATTGCTTCGATTGTTTGATTCTTTTCAGCTAAAACCTTGTTATACCTTTCTTTTTGAAATTGATGCTCTGTAAGCGGGTCAGGACAACAACAGTTTTTATTATCATCCCGATGAATCGAACCTAGACACATTGGAATGAAAATTTTTTTCAACGTTTTAGGATCGATCGTGTAATAGCATTTCATTTTTTGTTTTTCAATTCTTCTTTGTGATATTTTACACATTCTTTTGAGCAGAACTCATTTGTTGTTCCGTTTCCGTTTATTTGTTGAAACCAACCGATATTTTTAATGAATGATTTCATGTTTTTTTTTTGACATAGATAATTGAATTTCTCCACACCAATCACAGGATACTGCTTTTGTGTATTTCATAATCCGATAAGTTTTTGTGCGGTTGGTGTTAAAACTAAATCACATTTAATTAAATTTTCTACAGTTGTAAATTCTTTGCACTTGTAAAATTTCTCTTTAAACTTAGAAGCAAAAACTTGAAAATCTTTTTCCGTGTTGGCTATTATATTAAAGTTACGTGACATTTCAACCAATTCAAAACCTTCAAATAAAATACGCTCTTTTGCTTCTTGGTACTCTTTTTTATAGTCAATATATTTTTGCCACCATTCACCATTATAATGGCTATTTCTTAGATGTTCTTCATGCTTTTCAGGCTCTTCCAAAACAATCCATTGGCTATTTATAAGCTTACAAGGAACAAACATCCATAATTCTAGTTTTTTGATTAGAAATTTAGCATATTCGCCTGTCAGTTTCCATTGTATAGCATCAATAGCAAGCATTGCTTTTACCATATCATCTTGATTGCCATTGTAAACAGGCAACGTAAAAGCTCTAGGAAAGTCTTTGCATAATTCAGATGTAGTTCTGTTTCTAAGCATAAAAACGAACTCGGTCATTGATTTTAGTTTCATAATTTTTCTATTGGGTATTTATCTAAATCTATTATTTTATCTATCACATGTTTTGCATCAAATGATTTTAAAAGCCTGTAGTAAAACTTATAATGGGTTGGACACAGAAAGAAAATCTTCGTAATATCCCACCATTTTAAAGAATATCGCCTTAAATAGTAAACAGGCGAAAGACCGTAATCGCGAATCTTAGTGTGTCGCTTACAGCCTTTCGCCTGACAAATTAATTTTACCGTATCATAAGAAACTAAATCAAGTTCTTCCTGAGACATTGACATTAGCTCTTTTATTGCTTCCTCTTCCTCAGACATGATTACCAAGTTTTGTAATATGTAGATTGGGGATTGAAATTATCATCATCGAAATACTTTTCATAAATCTTTTTCATTCGAAGATGCCATCTTTCGACAAGCGCAGAACCTTTACTGGTGTAATAAAACTCAATTCCCTCTTCATATTCAAACAAACTATCTCTATCTGCAGGATTTGTGTATTGCTCGTAATCTGTGATATTTTTTAGGAAATCACTTAGCATATCAGATAAAATATCATTTAAATCATCCGATGTTTTAATTTCAATTCTTTTATTTTTCATGATTTTAGTATAAAGGTGGTTGAGGTTTAGTTATAGGTTGATAATGAGAAATCAGATGGTCTTTTAATATTAATCCATTAAAACAAAAACAACTGAAATCTATATTGTAGGATCCTGTAAAAATTTCATCTTGAATATTAATAAAACAATTTATAGTTTCAGTTGGAAAATCTTCTTTGCTTTTAATCTTGATCCATCCATTGTTGTCTTCTATTCCAGCAAGAGATTTTGGTCTATAGAAAAAATAACTTAAAGATTCTTTTTCTTCTAACAATTTATCATTAAAACCTATTCTTTTTACAGGAAATCTTGACCATCCATCTTCATTGAGATTTTCTTCAAGCTCTACTTTATTCCATTCTTCTTTTATTTTTTCCTCTTTAGTCATAATAATTCTAATTGATTAGGATTAATAATGTTTTTTACAGTTTCTGTTTTCTTTTCAGATATTTGAAAATGACCGTTTTTTAGCCGTTTTAAAAGACCCGAATTAACCATCCGACTAAGAACATCGCCAACGTGTTTTGATGCGTTACAGTAGTATGAATTGCCTATCAATTCAACCGCCTGTTTCTTAGTAATCTGCTTTTCGTGAGAACTTGCAAATTCAAGTATTTTCTTTTGTTTCGGAGTGAGTGCCATGATTATTCAAAAACTAGAGTTTCCTGATTTGAATCTATTGTTTTAGATTGCTTGTTGCTTATTAAAGTGTTGAATCCATTTGAAATTGAATCATACTTTAGAATATAATCGCTTTCAATTTTAAAAACATCTGAATCTATAGCATTAGGCGGAAGTTCTTCTAATACTTCAAATGTCCATTCGCTAAGTTTTGTTTTTGACAAATACAAACCAAAAGGACTACTACTTCTGGTTAAATGATCCCACCATCTAAAAAATGGTGCATTTCGAGTTTTTCCTATATAACATTTACCAGTTGATTTCTCAGTAATCTTGTAAATGTAATTTGGAGATTCTTTTTTTATGTGGTACGGATTATCTGCCAACTCAACTCCTTCATATTTTTTTTCAAGAAATTTATTCAGACAAATGTCATCCTTACTTTTGCAAAACAACATTTCAGAACCTAAAAGCCTATCATTTATTCTAGGACTTGAATGATACTTGCTTTCATGGATTTGTCCGCACTCTTCACATTTCCATTCTCCCTCTTCAATTAATCTTTCTTCATAGCTGTAAAGCGGAAAAATGACAACATAAAAAAACTGTGCTTGATCTTTCGTCTCTTTTTCATATACTTTACCATTTTGAAAAAACTGAGGATATTCTTCTGCTAAAATTCTTTTCACATGAGCTTTGTCGTCAGCTTCAATTAATGGAATCCTTTCAACTTCAACTCTGTCAAATCCCCACATGGAATCATCATGACATATTGATTTTACTACACGTATAAATGCTTTGAATTTCATAAGTAATTACGTTTTTGTGTAATAATTTTAGTTATTACGGGTTTTCGGAATAATTTTTAAGCTAATTTTAATTCACGGTCGTAGTCGGCTGTTGCGAGTGCACGAGCTATATTTACTTCTACAGCATTTCCGATATACTTCTTTTGTTCGGTTTGTGTTCCAATTAATTTATAGTCTTTTGGAAAACCTTGAATCTGTAAAAGCTCAGGAATTTTAAGCATACGCATTTTAATATCTGTAATATTATACGCAACCATAAATTCTTTTATTTTTACCATTGTTTCAGAATCATCTTCAAAGACCATCCATGCAACAGAACCTTTTTCTACAGCTAATAAATAAAGCGGAGCTTTGTCTTGTCTAGCAATAACAGTAACACAAGATTCATCAACTCCCGTACAATGACCAAACCAAGAAGGATTAATTATTAAATGGGTTCTTGAAGTAACAGATGGCGAAGGATTATCAATATCAATTGGCGGTGATGTGCTTGAATTGGCATTAATTAAATAAGGATGTCTTCTGCTTGTAATAAGCGTTTTAGATGGCTCATTAATTGATCTTTCAACATTATTAAAATTTGTATTCATTACCCAATTATGAATATCTATTTTGGTTAATGCAAACTTTGGAACACGTGTCACAGTATTTATAGGCTGTTCAATGCTTGACGGCAAAGAATTACCATACTGTTGGTCTATAAAATTAACTGCAACCTTAGATATAGTATCTTTACATGGTACTACTGGGGATGAACTATCAATTGAGTGTAGTCCAAAATTTCCATAATAGGTTGAAAGATGAGAAGCTGTCACAATTGCTTGCCCATCTATGCACTTAACAGTTCCTGCAGGATTGTCTATGCCGATTACTTTTCCCTCTGGACGACCTGAGTAATACTTTTTTATGAAATTATTTTCTCCTTTAGCAACAAATTTTTCCAATCCTGCCAGGATTCTTTTCTCTGTATTTTCGGAAAGAGGTTTCTTTCTATTAAAAATACTATTTCCTTCGTCTTCTAAATCCAAAACTTCACGTACCGGTTTCCATTTAGGAATAAAAAACAAACTTCCGGATGAACCTTTTTTGCTGTGTGTTTGTTCTGGCCATGCAAATGGAAAACCTTTCTTTGGAAATTGCAGAAACAAGCGCTCACGCGACTGGTAGGCTCCAAAATCAGCTGCATTTAAAATTTTAGCATCAAAATTGTAGCCATAGCCTTTTAATTTCTTAACCCATTTCAAATAGTCTCTTCCATTATCTTTAGAAAGCGGTTTGCCTTTATCATCAAGCGGACCCCAAGCCATAAACTCACGCACATTTTCAAACCAAAATACGTCAGGTTTCAAACTCATATACATAAACATGTGTTCGGCTAATGTTCGGCTGTCGGCATCACGTGCCAAACCTCCTTTTGCTTTACTGAAATTAGTACATTCCAAAGAAGCCCAAATTTTAAGTTTGCAGTCAGGAAATTCTTTTCTTAATTCTGTAACCAATTTTTCCAAATGTTGGACAACAGTGAAGTCTCTTATGTCTTCTGTAAAATGAAGCGTGTGAGGATGGTTTTCGGAATGGCTGTTAATAGCGTTTTTGTCGTGGTTTACACATGCACACACGAAAACATTTTTTGCGTTTGACAAATGAATTCCCGTGGAAGTTCCGCCAGCACCGCAAAACAGATCAATCCAAAAAACTAAAGGCAAACTTGGATTATAGTTTGCCTTTACGTGTTTAATAAATCTGTCAATATCTAAAGTTAAATCTCTTATCATAGTTTAGTGGAACGGCAAAGGCTCGGTTTTTTGTGGTTTATAATGAGTGAAATCTTCCAAGTAATGCTTTATGTCTTCTTTTGAAAGAGGAAGCTTTAAATGGAAAGTATGCTGTGATTTGTTTGGGGCAAGAAAAATATAATCTCCGCTAGTCTTGGGAAGTCCGTTTTCTTTGGGTTTACTCCATCCCATATTATCGTCAATTCCTCTCAATGATTTAGGTCTTAACTCTGAGTTATTAAATCGTCCATCAAACATGAAAAGGACTTGTGCAGGAATTGTTTCTACCCACTCTCTTAACCATCCATCTTCATTAATGCCTTCTTTTACTTGACTGTAAATTTTATTTCCAACTGCAGAAATCCAGTTTTGTTCGATTATGTCTTTTTTAATCATAGCAATTAGTTTTTTGAACTACTCGAATTTCTCGAGTAGTTGGATTTAAAATAATTCTAGTTGTTGATTGGTTTCTTTTTCTTGATTGAATACTTCAAATTTCTCAGGAGAAGCTTCAAAATAGCGATTCATATAATTAACCGCATCTACCGATAATTTTGCGAAATCAGGCAGATATGAATTAAATTTTATGATTGGCGTGTCGTTTTCGTCATAAACAATTGACTGTTTACGGCTGTAGTTTTTAGTCGGGTCTAATGGAAAGTTCATAGCTGATTAAAAATTACAGACGCATTTATCGCCATCAGAATCGTTAAACATTTCTAATTGAGTTCCGCTTTCTGCCATTTTCACAAGATCTTGAATAGATAGGTTGTTTCTGAAAAACATATTTCCATACTTTTCTTGCTCTTCTATATGCCAATCAATAAATCTTGTACCATATTGTATAGATTCAATCAAATTTTTATCTGATTTTTTCCAGCATAATTCACAATTTCCTAGCTTAGAATGAATTTTTAATTTGAAAGGTTGGCTATCAAAGAATACATTTAATTCTAAGTTTCCTATTGTTTTTTCATAATCTGTAAGAAGTGGAGCTATTCTAGTTTCATCTTCTCTTAATTCCGCTAAGGTTATTCTTTTTGGTATATCTTCTTTTCTATAACCTAAAGCTTTAAGGTATTTTGTCGTACCGAAAATGATCTTAGAAAAATGATGAGAAACCCTAGTCTTTGAATATTCTGAGCAGTATGGAATAGCTTGGTTTGGAACTCCAGTCCATTTATTTTTATTTAAATGAGCTATCATATCCGAAAAAACTTTACCTGACATATCCATTGTATCAAAGTCAACTAGTTTACTTTTGACACCTACACCAACTTCTTGGCTATAAACTCCCTCAATTATGTTTAATGGTATTTTCCAGTAATGTACAATGTCTTTTAAAAACTGAATTGTTTCAGGTCGTTCCATTCCAGTATTGCAAAAAACATATAGCTTTTCATATTCTGCATACTTTGGACTAGTTTGAATATGTCTTGCCATCATTGCAGAAGATCTTCCGCCAGAAACTAATACAACTAATGCTTTTTTAGTGTTTTTTTCTAGCATATTTCTTGAATAATGGATTGATCAGGCTCCCAAAAAGAAAGCTTTCCTTTTACGTTTAGAATCGGTTTTTCGTAAAGTACAGGATTAGCCAAAACCCAGTTCCAAATTGGCTCTTCTTGATATAAGGTTTCTCCCTCTACAGTATAACCTTTGATTGGTGTTTTATCTGCCCAAATTGACGAATGATTGATTACACAGTCAATTATTTCAACTTCTCCTATAATTGCCGATTTTGGTTGTTTTTTAAGAAAATCTGCTATTCTTTCATCAGAATCAAGTTTACCACTTTCGCGTAATTTTCTATGCATATCGTCAAATCGAGCAGTATCAAAATAATATTCTAAAAAATCTTCATCCATATATTTTGCAGATACGTGGATATAAATTTTACCTCGAAAGTGAGTTCGTTTTGTTCGGTTTTCAATTGGTTTTATTCCTAATGCAATTAGGATTCCCATTGGATTTTTTATAGAAAGTGCTTTCATAATTTGATAGAATAAAAAAAGAGCAGCTAATAAATAACTGCTCTTTGTGTTTGTAGAAAAAGGTTAAACTTAACCTTCTGTATTTTCGTTGCTCAAATCTACTTCCATTTCTTCAACATAAAGCTTCTGAACAAATTCAACATGGTCTTTGACAGTTTTTAGGTTCTCAGCTACGTCGTCTTTAATTTCAATGTCGAATTCTTTTTCTAGTTCCATGATAATTTCAACTACGTCAAGACTATCAGCGCCCAGCTGGTTGCCTAACTCGGCTTCGTTTACAACTTCTTCCAATTCAACTCCTAACTTGTCAGAAATTAAGTCCTTTACTCTTTCTTCAATTGTTTTTTGATTTCCCATTTTTACTTTTGGATTTTTTAGTTAATGATTCTTTTTGTTCTTCCTGCGCTTGGGCGATTTCAGCTAAACAGTCGCTTAACTTCGAGTAATCGCCCTCAGCATTGTTAATTATTTTTTGAAGAGCATCTACTTTGCTCATTCGTTTTGAATAGTCATGAAAATAAGTCTCTTCAAATGCGTCTAATTCGTCGATGCTAACGTTTTCGAGTTTTTCAATAAGGTTCATTCTTCTTGAATTTGTGATTGTATTTGTCTTTGATATATTGCGGATGCACTTTTAATGTGCTTACCATATTTGGATTTGTATTAAAAGCCACGGTTCTAAGCCTGATTCTAAATAAATGAAATAGGTCAATAATTTTGCTCATTGTCTTTTTTTATTAGATAATTGATACTAAAATGCTTAACACGATTAAAATTATAATCGTAATGATTTCTTGCTTCTTGCTCATTTTTATATTATTGGCTGTATGTACTTTTGAAAAAGCATATAGGCAATGAATACAACAAAAGCGATGCTTATCAAATCAATGATTAAAATTGTTGTTTTGTTTCGATTTATCTGTTGTTCTTCTGTAGGCTTGATTTTTCGCCCAGATTTAAAACTTTTCAACTCGGCAGGCATAAACGATTTGCCACCGCTTAAAACTTCCAAAATGGTGTCCTTTAAGCAATAAAGAGTACACACGATAATAAAAATTGCTAGAACTGCTAATACTGTAACTTTTTCCATGATAAATTGATTTTTGGTTTTTAAATAGTTTGAAATAATAAAAAACCCGAATGTTTAATTCGGGTTCTGTTAAGCGACTTGCTTATTATTTTGTTTAGATAATCGTCTTATTTTGTAAATATTTTTATTCACTAGATTTAAGATTCTTTCATTGTAGTCAGTGGCTACATTGTCAAAGCCTCTGCTTTGATTTACTTCCATTTTTGATAAAGAAATTTCAATTGTTTCTATCGACTTATTATCAATTTTGGCAGAAAACAATAATGAATCTTTTTTCTTAAAATACTTGTTCCTAAAAATGCAATGATTTAGTACTTTGCCCTCTTTTTTGAACTCTTTTAAAGTTTTTAATGGATAAATAGTAATTTCTTTTTCTTTGAAAACCAAGTCGAAATATTTGCTTTTAGCTTTTACATATCTTTCAAAAAGTTCTTCATTTGACATTGATTTTTCTTTTTCATTTTCGGCTTTCTGCAAATTCATATAAAAATTATGAGCCTGTTTTAAATCCTTAGGACAGATTAAATCAGGATTGAATATGTCTTTACCAAACTCTTTAAGTAAATCAATATAATCTTCCCAAATTTGCCAATCAACAGCATCATAATTGTTTTTTAGACAAATTTTTATAATCTTCCAATTCTTTTTGATTTTGTTACTACGATATATATAGTAGGCTAATAGATTTGTATGTCCTGCTTTTAAAAGAGTTTCTGCTATAGAATCTTTTAAAATATTAGTAAACAATACTTGCGGTGCAATATCAAAAACACCGCTTTTAAAACCGTTTCTTTTTAGAATTGGAAGCACAGTCTTAACAGGATAAACTTTTCTAGGATTGATTTTGAATTTTGCAGTTTCTTGCGGGATTAATTTTATAGTCATTGGAGAATGCAAAGTCCAGGCATCTAAATAATAAGAGAATCCATTAACAGCTTTTGCAAAACTTACCGTTTCTCCACTTTCATTTATCCAATGTTGCATAACTTCTGTATAAGAATAGGTAGGCTTTTTATCTTTTTTCATGGTTTTTACTGAAAAGATAAATCGAACAACCTGCAAATCTTTAACCCTTTGAATAAGCGTGAAATACTCTCTTTGATGAAAAATTATTGAATTCTCTCCAAACATGCTTAACTTGTTGTTGCAGTTAGGACATGATACTTTTTTAGATTCAATTTCAAGCTTCCAAACGTGATTACATTCTAAGCAAACGTGTTTATTTCTCGAAATAACTCCGTGACATTCAAATAAATTTTTTGTTCCCCAATTTTCGTGTTTTTCAGTAATAGGAGAAAGTAAAGGTTTCAAATCTGTTACTTTTTTCTGAAATAATGTAGTTGGTTTCATAATCAATCAAATAATAATAAAGCAGTTTGAGTGCAATCTTGTTTTGTCTTAGTTTTTTTCTTTGCAACAGTCGGTTTAATTGGCTGTATAGGTTCTTTTTTGGTTGCAGTTGAATTCTTAATGGCTTCTTCCTTAATTTTTTGTATTGTATCGTCCTGCGGTTTCTCTGCAATATGGCTAACTCTACAGTTTATAGGTTTTATGCCTTTAATTTCGTCTTCATCATAATAATGAATAGCCAATTGATAAACTTCTTCATCTGTCCAGCGATAACGGTTTGATTTTTTAACTTCATCAAAGATGTAATTAATACATTCATCGATATTCTTATTCGGTTTCTTTAGAGTTACAGCGAAAAGAGCATCTTTCAAAGCAACGCTTTCTAAATAAACCGTAATCTGTTTTTTAAAAGGATCTTCTTTTTTATTTTGAGTGCTCATTTCTTTCCATTTTTTTATTAAACCATTTTATAAACTCAATACACGCCTCATAAACAGCTAAAATTTTTGTTTCTGCTTCACATTCAAAAACACAATCAATTACCATTATTTCGCAGTATTTCGGGCCAAAACCAACGTGCGCAATAACATCACCGTTTTCTTCTCGCAGTTGTTCTATTTTTTCCACTACAGACATTAAAGAGTTCCAATTTGTTGAAAAATCTCCTAGATTTTCCCAACCTAATTGTGGCAAGTATTCCTTATAGGCTTGATTTTTTTTACACCAATCCAAGCACTCTTTGTAAGTGCTAAAACTAATATCTACGCTACAGTTATATTTGTAAGGCTTGAATTTAAGCTCTATAAATTCAGATAGTAATATATTTTCTTGTGTCATAATTTGGCTTCATTTAAAAGGATTTCACGAACGTTCAGAGGATAGTACACCCCATTTTTATTAAAACATTTCTGCTTCTTTAATTGACGTTCTACAAGCTCCCGAGTTTCAATTAATTCTTTTGTCATGGTCGGCATAACGCTATTAGAAAGCTTCGGAGACATTCCCAACAACCCCATTTTTGCCATAACGATAAAATAAATAGTTGTGTCCTTTTGGACTGGCGTAAGGCTCGAAAAATATCTAAAACCCTGCGCTCTCATTGCTTCTGCTGTACTCATGGCTTTGGTATTAAATTTTTAAAAAACAATCAAACCCTGAATATATTCAGGGTTTGATTGTTTTTTAGATTGTTTAACTTGTGGTAGTGGCTTTTCTTTAGTCTGTTTTATAACTGGTGTTTTTTCTTCAAATCCGCTTACTGCATCTTTTCTAAAACATATTAAAGCTGTGTGCACATTTGTTCCAGATTCTTTGAATTCTCCACCATCAATAGTTTGAACATAGAGCTGTCCGTTTTCGCTTTCACAAACCGAACCGCCGTTTTTAGCTGCAAATCTTGTTTCTGCTCCCTCAGGCAATCCGATAAACTCTCTAAATTCTTTATATATTTTCTGTGAATTGTAAAGAAATCCGTTGCTCATGATTGAAATCACATAACCATTAGGTTTGCATACTTCATACATTTTGCGAAAATGCTTAATATCTTGCCCTTTTGAGAATGGTGGGTTTGCAATGACTACATCAAAATAATTAATGAATTCATCATACTCTAAAAAATCCATGTGCTTAGTATTAACCAAAGCATTGTCTTTAAAAGACTCCTGCAATATTCCGTAGTTTTCAGCCATGTATTCAATAGCTGTAATAGAATCAAGTTCACAATGAACAGATTCTTTTTCAAACCATTCTAAAACAGACTTTACAATTGCTCCCTGTCCTGCGGATGGTTCAAGAACTTTTAATCTCTTATTTAAATATGGGTCGAAAACCTTTTCACACATCAAATCGCAAAGCTTTTTTGGTGTTCCGAAATATTGGAAAGACTTTTTTAGATTAGTTGTCTCTTTGTTTCGGATTCTATTTAAAACCTGTTCTGCAGAATACGGAAAGTCAAAACCATTGTTAGAATATTTTCCCTCGAAATTTTTAAACATAGCTTTCAAATCAGAATAATTTGAAATAAAAATATCTTTCGGAATTTCTAACCGATTACCTTTAACAGTAAAAGAAAGAGCTGTTATTTCTAAATCAGAATAATCAAAACCATCAATTAGAGAAGCTAGTTTTTGACATTTGATAAGCGTTAATTTATTACTTAAAAAAATGTAGTAAGGATGCTTTTTATCTGTATTAGTATAATCTAATTTCTCTAAGAAATCAACTATGTCCTCTTCATAAAAATTCCAATCAATTAGTCGTTCTCCTGCTGTATCGTTTATTAAAGCTAACCAACATTGACCGCAAAAAGTGTTTGGGTCAGGAAGTGAACCGCCAGCATAAATTTCTAATGTTCCGTGGTAAAAAATATCAGAAGCAGGAAGACGTTTTATCTCTTCCTGCCACATTTTTATTAGGTCTTTTGTTGATTTCTGTGAACCATCATTATAAAAAGCATCCATAACTAAATTAGTTTGTAATTAAATAAATGTCGTACAGGTCGTGACAAGGCTTTTTGTCTTTTAAAGCCTTTTCTACAACCTCGTGTTTTGCGTAGTAATAGCCTAAATTATAGGCACAAAAAGCAACTCCTGCTATTAATAGTAGGCGTATAAATAAATCTCTCTTCATGGGTTTTAATTTTTAGGACTAGTGCAGATAAAATCGTCAGTAGTTAAATTATATTCATCAATTCGAATGTTTTTAAAATTACAGTCAAAGTATTCATTTACAATTAGCAAAAGACTGTCTTTAGTATAAGACAGTCTAGGAGATGCCCTTTCAAGATTTTTATAATTGTGATACGGCTGTTCAAGCCATTTTTGACGTTGTGCATAGAGATAATTTACTAAAGATTGATTTTTTTCTGCTTTAGCATCTGTAATTTTATCTTTCAGCTCATTAAGCTTAGAATTGTGTAATTCCTGTAAATCTCTATCAATTGCGTGGTCAATTCTTAGTCCTGATAGAGAACTTGAACCAAACTCAATAAAAAATTTCTTTCCTTTAGAATTAATAAATTCGGTTCTAACTCTATAGTTGCAAACATCATTTTCAATGCTAGAGTTATAACACATTCCCATACCTACGAAAACCAAATCATTCTTTACATTTTCAATTGCAGTATTTTTTGCTTTCTGTCTTTCGGCTTCTGCTAATTTTTTTTGCTCTTCGCTAACAATATATTCTACAGGATAAGAACATGTTTTAAAATGTTGAAATACCGAATTAGGAGAAGCAGAATAGCAACCATGAGCAAATGCTACTTGGTTTCTAAATTCTTCATTTGAATATATTTCTTTAAATTTTTCGTTATCAAGTGTAATTAAGCTTTTCATAATGTGGATGATTTATGAGTAAATAAAAAGGGCGCATTTAGCGCCCTGTAATTAATCTTCTTTTAGCATTAAGTATTGTTCGTCCTGCGGAATAAATCCCGCCTCTGTAGCTCCAATTTTTCGAGCAGCTTCCCACGAATAACCCTCTTCATCGTGTAAGTATTGAATGTGTTTATTCATGCGCTCGATACGCTGAGTTAACAAATAGCTGTCAATTTTTTCAGCTCCTTTAAATCCTGCAATCGCACCTGCAACCGCTAATGCGATAATTAAAATCTTTTTCATATCTATAATTAGTTAACAGTTAAACCGTATTCAGTAAGTGAAATCATTTCAGAATATGAAACCATATCACCAAGCTTTTTAACAGGCTCTGAGGCTCGCAATTCGTTTAAAGTAGCAATGACAATAGAAGCCTGTTTGTATTGCTCCTGCATCGTGTTAAGCATGTTCTGCGCAATTTCATCTAATTGGTTAATCAATTGCTGTTTTGAATTAGTTTGTGACATGTGGATGAGTTTTAAAATTTACACTAAGTGAAAATAATTTACACTAAATTAAATACACCTTTCCCTTAATAACTGTTTCGCCGTTTTCGGCTCGTCAGACGGCACAACACATGCCGTTACAGTTTTTTCCGCGCCAATCCTATTTAGTTAACGCGAGTACTGCCTTTTTAAAGGAGAGTGTACCAAACCCGCTTTATCCTGTTTTCCAGTCCGCAACTTTGTTAACTGGCTGTTGTCTCGCCATCGTAAAGCGCCCGTCCCGCTTTCCTACAATTCCTACAACTTTAAGAGTACTAAACTATTCCCCTTTTGTGTCCTACAAATATAGTACAATTTACACTATTAATGCAAATGATTTGCACTTTATTTACACTAAGTGTCGATACTAAATATTTATAACACAATGCATATCAATAGATTTTTACTATACACACACAAATCAAACCCAAACAGCATTTAAAATAACGCTGTGACACAAAGTTTTGCTTCATACTCATTGAAGCATCAATTTAATACCAATAGATTAACCCTATTACAAAAACAGTATAACCGGTATCAATCAACAACCACTCATTTAAATAAACAGCAATATCAAAACTCAATTACAATTCATTCGTAACAATATTTATAAGCGATAGAATTTTTTTGTTTTGGCTGTAACGGATGCGAGAGCAGACATAAAGACGCTTTGTGTCCGTGTAATGCTTTCGATATTCGGGAGAAAGTACAGTTTGTTTTCAAATATCGAAACCTCAGAGGGCAGGAAGTTTCGAAACAGTACATTTTTGATTTAGTTTTTGTGTTGTCGGGCATATTGTCGGGGAAATTTAGTATAATTTAAAACTTTCCCAGCAATAGTAAGGGTTTACAGAAAGAGTAAGTGATCGCAGTACGATTACAAAATATAGTATAACGCAAAATAGATGATCGATTGACCAACCAAAAAAGCCAAAAAATTTTAAGACATCGACCGAAATCGTGACCCCATACCCCTACACGATCGAGTTTCCGTTTTGCACCGAACGCGAATATATACCTATACCCTCCCAACAGTATAGTCATATGATAAAAATTTTTAAAACTGAAAATTTAATTTTTTGAAATAATTTTTGATAATTTTTTTCCGCAAAAATTTCTATATTTTTTTTTTTTTTTTTCGTTTTGTGAGGACGTAAAGTTTTGTCCAGGAATGACTGCTTATGATAATTTCGAAATTGGACCTCAAAGGAATATTTTTTAAGCGAATCGTTTATTCCTCAAAAACATATTGTAAGACTTTTATTTTACTTTACATAAAAACTCATTCAAAAACTGTTAAAATTCCAATTAAATTTGGATATTCCAGAATCAATTTTTTACTCAAAGTAATTAGTATAGAAAGTGACTGCTTTTATCTGTATTTAAAACATTAATAATCAATACTTTATAATCAATTCTGCTATTTGAAATTACCACCCAGCGATAACTTTAATGTCGACAGTTGGTAATTTCGATGCAAACAATTGTTATTTTTAGTGTAAATAGTTTACATTTGTTGTTATAAAACGAAAACAAAATGGTAAATCTAACTTTTGAAGCATTCTCTTCAATTATTGAATCAATTCGATTGCAGATTGATAAAGACAAAGAATACTCTTATAATCTTTCTAAAGCTTTTCAAGTTGACAGCTCTAGTTTTCAACTATATGATAATAGTCTCTTAATAAAAAGTCTTCTTTCAATACTTCACTTGCAATTCCCTAAGAAAGATTCATTCTGCGAGATTGAACATTATATGTTCGAATTAAATTTTGGAAAGGTTGGAGAGCAGGAATTAATTACTGTTGAAGATTTATGGTTTAAGCTGAATAACGAACCAATCATTTCCACTCATCCTTTAATTGATGAAAAAGGGATATGGAATCCTTATGCTGAGAAATTCAAAGGATATTGGGCTAAGATTCTAAAAAAATAGAAGAATGGCGTGCTCGGATAGATTTATGAAAGAATGTGCTGGAAAGATACAGCATAAAAACAAGCTGAGTGCCGAGTATGCATTGGAGAATAGCAATACAAGCAAAAAAGCGAATATCTACAAGTGCCGTATCTGCAAATTTTTCCACATAGGCACTCTTTCAAAGAATAAATCTAAAAAAATCCGAATAACAAAAAAGGCTATTGACAATAATGAGCATAAGAAAAAATATAGAAAAGTGAGAAAATTCAAATACTGATGCTATGAATATGAAAAACGAATTTATTCCTGAAACAAAATAAATGATCCAGCATGTTCAGGCTGCTAAAAGAGAACAATTTAGAGGCAGTTATAAACCAAAGCCGGGACATACACTTTTTAAATACAACCACCTCACTAAAGAAATTGACGAGGCTAAATATGAATTGCTTCCAGCTGATTTTAAAAATCCAAAAAAGGTCAAGAAGAAAGTTGTAATGGAAGAAGGATGCAGTTATATATCTGCTTTGAATAAAAAGAACGCTTTGAAAAAACTTGGTCTAACAGTATAAATTATAAACTATGAAAAAATTTGCAATCATTACAAAAAGAACAAAAGTAAAGCAGTCTTATTATGGAGAGATTAGATATGGAGTATCAGACAAAACAGTCATTTGGAGATTTTTAGGTATTCCATTCTTTATAGAAACTTTAGAGCACGATAACAATGCCTAATCACAAAGTTCGTGTCGGCTATCATGGCAAAAGTAAAAAATGCTATGGATTATTGGTTGATGTGCATATTGATCCAGAAACACAAAATTATTCAGCAGGCCGTTTAGAATGGTTTCCAAAGTCTCTTTGTGAGCTAGAGAAAAAGGAAATACCTGGACACATTCCAGCATACTTCTTAACGGCTCCTGAATGGCTTTTAAAGGAAAAAAAAGTAACGTTTAATGGATTAGATACAATTATATCTTGGCATAATACAAATATAAAACCTGAAATATCTAATGAAATTGATTGGACCAAAATAGATGAAGCAGGTCACTTTAATATAAAAAAATAAATTATGAATATTCTAGCATTAGATATCGCTACAAAAACAGGTTGGTGTACTGCTACCGCTAATGGTTCTTGGGATTTAAAACCAAATCGCGGAGAAAGTGAAGGAATGAGAGTTGTCAGATTCAAAGCTAAAGTTCGGGAAATAATAAAGCTTGAAAATATCACATTGGTCTCTTATGAACGATGTGCCGGAATGCATAAATCAAGTATTATGGTGGCCTCAGAAATGATTGGAGTATTAAAAGATTTATGTATTGAGTTAGGAATTGAAATGGCTTCTTATTCTGCAAAAGAAATTAAAAAGGATGCTACAGGAAATGGTAACGCAGGAAAACCACTTATGATTAAAGCTGCATTTGATTTAGGATTTTCTCCTGCAGATGATAATGCAGCAGATGCAATTCATTTATATAGATTAACCAAAAAGGATTTAAACCTATGATAAAACCAAACTTACAGGCAGTCAGAAAACAGTTTTCTAATGCTAAAACTGTGACCTGCATTACCAATCAGATTAATGTTGATGTAACAGGCATAACCGAATTTGAATACGATACGGAAGCTGAAATTTGGACTTCTGTAGGCGGAGCGATCACTTTCTGGAAAAATGGACAGTATGCTCCAATTGTAAACGAAGTGAGTAAAAAGCCATGCAAATGCGAGAACTGCAATTGCAACAAAGGAAAAACCGTTAAACGTAATCTTAAGAAATAATGAGCAAGATATATTATCCATTCAGCCAAAATCCACAGGAACATTCAGCCACACATGAAAATATCCGTATTTACAAAAGAGATTTTGTTTTAAGTGATATGAGTACTAGAGTCATAAATTCTATAGAAATTGATTTAAATAAGTTTAAAATAAGAAATCCTGATTTAGAACTTACTGATTTAGAATTATTAGCATCCATTTTTTCTATTGACGTTACTACTGAGCATATTGATAGAAGAACAGGCAAAACAACAAAATTGGTAGACCGATGGGTGCAGGAATTCTTTGAAAAAGGAATTACTTATGTCTATGAAGGGCGTGACAAAGAGAACCAAATGCATTTAAATATGGAAGCTTTAGAGCGATTTAAAAAGCGAATGGCTTCTGAACATTCAAATATAGATTTTGATATTACAACTGGTAATTTCAGCGGTATAACATGTTTTAAAGTAACCAAAAAATAAAATATGAAAACATTCTTAAACATATATTTTGTTGTTCAATCTATAGCTTTTATTTATTGGCTATATACAATGCTTTTTACAAAACCAACATGGAATAAAGGCAGAAATAGATTTCATAGTAACTGGAAAGAAGGTGGATATATAGGCTTATTTATGTTTGTATTTATTGCTATTGCAATATCCATTTCACTTGCAAAAATTTATTTATGGTTTAACTTTTTAGAAAAATAACATGAAATATTTCATAGACACAGAATTTTTAGAAGGCCCTCAGAAAGAGAAATTTCCAATATCATTATTCAGAAAACACACGCCAAATACAATTGACTTGATTTCTATTGGAGTTGTCGCAGAGGATGGCCGAGAATATTACGCTATTTCAAAAGATTTTAATTTAGATGAAGCCTGGAATCGTTTTCAATGGGATCATAAATTGGGAGAAGAACCAGTAAAAAAATATTGGATTCGTGATAACGTATTAGAACCTATTTACAATGAGCTTCTGCAGAAAAGAACTGTTTATGAGAAAACACACCATTGGGGATTGTCTGAGCCATTTTCCTATGGTTCAATGAAGTATTTATTAAGATGTTTTGGAAAAACAAATGCACAAATTTCAGAAGAGATAAAAGATTTTGTTTCTGAAAAATATAGATTAGATAATCCTGTAGAAACTATTCAAGGAATTAATTCGGAAACTCGTAAGTCATTTGAAGGAAGAATGGAATGTTTGCAAAGAGCCTATGGATTTAATCCTGAATTCTACGCTTACTACGCAGATTATGATTGGGTTGTTTTTTGTTGGTTATTTGGTAAAATGATTGATCTTCCAGAAGGATTTCCGATGTACTGCCACGATTTAAAGCAAATGTTGGATGCTAAAGTAAGTTTCTATATGCCTTTACCAATGGAGTTTTTTAGCGCTAAGCCGACATCTTTTAATGATGCTTTAAAAAGATTTAAAAACCATCCTAAATATCCAAAACAAGAAAACGAACATAATGCTCTAGAAGATGCTCGTTGGAATAAAGAACTTTTTAATTTTTTAAAATCAATCTAAAATGACAATTACAAGTTTAGTTAAAGATAAAGTATTAGTTGAAATTTCACCTGCAGAAACTCAAACGGCTTCTGGATTATTTTTACCAGGAGGCTCTTCTGTAAAAAGCAAATTTGAGGGAACTGTTTTGATGTGCGGCCCTCATGTCAAAGGTTTAAAAGTTGGCGATAAAGTCAGATACTATGAGCACTGTGGAACTGAAGTTGAACATGATGGTAAAAATTGCATAATTCTTCGAGAAGAAGGAGAAGTTTGTTTGAAATTATGAGACTATCCAATAAATTAAATAATCTGGAAGAAATAAAAAATATCCTTTCTTGGCAGGATTTATCTATTGACTTTATAACTTCATTATGCGGAGAGCAATTAGGTGATGGTCATAGCCGATCAACTTATGTTTATAATCTGGATCCAAAATATGTTATTAAAGTTGAGCCAGAAAACGGAAGGAATAATATTGTGGAGTATATGCTATGGGAAGAAGTCAAAGAATTGAGAGGCTCATTAGTATGGGTTAGAGATTGGTTTGCTCCTGTAAAGTGGATTAGTCCAAATGGTAAAATTTTGGTAATGGAACGCACTTTCGAAAAACCGAAAAAAGAAAGACCTAAAAGCGTTCCTGCTTTTTTTACCGATTTAAAAAGGGATAACTGGGGTTGGATTGGAAATAAATTTGTTTGTCATGATTATGGCTTCATTTACAAATTTATAAAGTACGAAAAAAAGTTCCAGACAGTAAATAAAGATACTTGGTGGTAATATGAAAAAAAAAAAGTAATTGCGTATTTGGCGAAAGATGTTTCGAAAAGCTACAGGGAAAAACTGGAGCTTTTCAAATTTTCATCTGTTTCGGTTGAGGCTGCATTTACAAAAAGATACCATAATTCTTTATTATCTTTAATGAAATTATCGCGATCTGAGCGAATATTACTTGATTTCATTACCGAAGAAATGGATGATCATAATTTCATTACAAATAGTAAGCAGAATCGAGATAAATTCAATAAGCTTTTAAAAAAAATAGGTCAGGAAACCTATTCAGACACCACAATTCACAGATGTTTTGCAAATCTGGCAAAGCATGACTTAATATCAAACTGTAAAGGCAGAGGGCTGTATCAAGTAAGCCCTGTTTTCTTTTTCAGAGGTTCGGAAGAAGAGCGGACCAAAGTTTTACGCGAAATATTGGAGCGTATAAATAAGCAGCCAATTAATAAAATCCGCCATGATCTTCTTAAAGGTATAAAGGTTTCTTCTTCTCCGGAGCGGGAAGCTGATTAATCCTTTTTATTAAATCAAATTTCTTTTTATCAAATGGATTAGCATCTTTTCTAGCAAGATGATTATAATCTGGTCGTTCAGGAATTTTCTTTTCTCCAGATAATATTTCATAAAAATGACGAATTATCTCAGATCCTTGCCTATTCACCCTATAAATGTGTTTTCCCAAGTTTTCTCCATTTTGGACAATGCTTACAAATCCCGTATTCATCAAATTTTTAATTGATCTGTATTTATATTGTTTTGGCATATCCGCATAGTCTTTTTGGGTAAAAAACTGTTTAGGACCTAGAAACAGAAGAATTTCGAGCAATCCTAGGTCGATATTGTAACGTTTTTGAATGTATGGTCTGGCTACTAGCATGTTTTCAAGCAGATTATATCCCTCAAAAAACTCCAAGTGTAAAGTTTTTGAATACTTGCCTTTTTTAGAATTTTTATTGGCAGCATATTTAATAACCATCTTCTGCTTTTTCATTGCTTTAAGAGTATCTTCTGAAAGAATTTCTTTTACTGGTTTGCGATTCATAATAACACATATAATTTACACTACAAATGTAAATTATTTACACAATATAAATAAATTCTATTATCTTTGTTTTTATTATCAACTGCAACTATAATGGCGAAGATTAACAATAAAATTATATATGCATTAGAAGATCTGCCTGATCTTCTTGACTATCTAATTGGAAGCAAAGACAAAAATGGAAAGACCAGAAACTTTTCTTTGCAGTCTATTGTTAACCTTATTAATGGTGTAAATGGAAAAAATGTAATTCAGTATCAGTTTTTTAATGAATTAACTCCTGATGTTGATTATACCACTCCTGGAGCATTTTTTACAAATAATAATGAAACTGATGTAAATAATTTTTCTAGCTTAATTTTTAATAAAAAGACTTTAGGTAATTACGATTTAAGCATTCTTTTCGATTTTCTATCAGAAATAGAAGATTTATTTATTGGCATTGACAACCCTAGAGATCCTAACAACTTTTTTACTTTGAAAGTTACTTCAATAAGTAACCAAACAGATTACTTCATTTTCGAAGTGCAACCATATAACGGTTTGTATATAGGTGAATTATCCAATGAAACAATTTATAGTTTGTATTGGGAAACAAAAGAGTGGATTTCTGAAATAGAAGATATAAATATCGCGTTGGATTCTAAATTAGATCATGGCGGTTATTCTGGTACGGGCCAAGATTTGAAAAATGAAATCGATGATGTGGCTTCTAATTTAGCGAACAACTATTATACAAAACTAGAAGTTGACGGAAAAATTTCTAGCGTTTACAGATTTAAAGGAAATGTTCCAAATTATGCGAGTCTTCCTTCTACTGGATTAACTATAGGAGATGTATATAATGCACTTGATACAGATATTAATTGGGCTTGGACAGGAACTGTTTGGGATAATCTTGGAGGTACACAAGATATCTCAGGAAAAGAAGACAAAATCAATAAACAAAATTCACTTGTAACCGATGGAACAGGTCAAAAATACCCAACTGTTGACGCTGTAAACGCAGGTGATGCTTTAAAATTAGATAAAGGCACTTACACAGGAAATGCAGGAAATTTAAAAGCTGATATAGATGCAATCTATCAACCTGATACATTAATATCATCTGTTCCACCAACTAGATCAGTAAATACATTCACATATCCTGCCACTCAATATGTAGCATTAATAAATAAAACAATCAGAAATAACCCTGCGCAATTTATAACAACTATAAATGTTGCATCAACCACTAATCATAAAAGAATCGATTTGATTTGGTTTAAAGATGATAATACAATTGTAAAAACAGTAGGAACTGAAAGTTTAACTGTAGCTCAAAGACCTGATATTCCAGTTGGACAAGTTGGTGTTCCTGTTTCTTTTATAAATGTTTTTGGAGATGTAATTGAAGACCCTACTCCGATTAATGATAAAATATCTATTCAAAATGCTCAAGGGGTACAAGTATTTGAAATTGATACCTACTTGAGAGTAGAAGGTGCTGATTTGGATGCATCAACAAAAAAAATAAAAATATCACCTTTTACTCCTTTTACAGTTTTTCTAGATACTGTAAATGGAGTTGATGCAACAGGTCAGATTGAAAATAAGGCTAGACCATTTAAAACAGATGCTGCTGCATACGCTGCATTACCTGTTGATGATGGATCGGAATGGACATTATTATATATAGATAATAATGTTGTAAGGAATTTAGGAAAAATGCCAAATAGAAATTTAAAAATCCAATGCTTAGGTACAGGAAGTTTTAATTTTTCTATTACCGAAGACAGGTTTACGCTTGCAGTAAATAAATATGTTACAATTGATACAAAAAAATGTAATCTTATATTTAATAGTTCAATAGCGACTTCTTTCAATACTGCTGGTTCTTCTAATATCATAGCTGTTTCCTGTAATAATTTCACGATAAATTGTTCTATATCTGGTACTGGGGGATTTTTTAACTCTGGAACTATTAATTTTTCATGTAATATTTTATCAAACACGCTAGGTGGACAGATCTTCGGTGTAAACGGAATAGTTACTGTAAACGAATTGCAAATGGGTACAGGAACAATACTAGCAAACGGTATAACCACAGATTTAAATTTTACGGTAAATAAAATAACCAAAACAACCAACGGAACAGTAAATGTTTTGGCTGCAGGAGGTACTGGAACGGTAACTATAAATATAAAAGAAGTTAGAGGTACAGGAGGTACATTTGTTTTTAAAAGCACAGGAGGTGCAAATATGAATATAAACTTTTCAATATTTGATGTAGACGCCGCTATTACAATAAGAGTTATAAATGATAATGGATCAGGTATAACAAAAATAACAGGTTCGAGTTCACTTACTAAGACCTTAAATTTTACAAATACTGGAAACTCAAGAACTGTTATTTTTGAAAATTTTATAGGTAGAATATCTTCTTTAAATTATTCTAATTTATCAAATTTTACATTTAACAACTCGACGTTTAGAGTTGCAAATGAATTTATAACCGGTTCAAGTATTTTGTCTACTATATTTAATGGAAGCTGTTCTGTAATTTATGATACACCGAATTATCTATTTACTTCTGTTACTTCCTCATCTACTTTTGATATTAATGGAACACTAAAAACTAATACTACTTCTTATGGTGCTAATGTGTCAGCTATTGATTTAGGACTAACATTTAAGGAAAAAGCAAAAGAAATTGTAATTAGAGATAAAGTTGATTTGGTAAATAAAACATTATCTTCAAATATTACCTACATAATTGACGGATCTATAACATTATTGGCGGGTGAATATATAAGAGTTCCTTCAAGTGGCTTAACTATTGCCGGATATGGCTTCGATGTTTCACAAATAAACAAAAATGTATCTGGTGAATCTATTTACATAAGTCCTGCCGGAAATAGCGGTAATTTAGTAACCAAAGATATTCAATATAATTCAGGAATAGGAAGTGTTTTTAATCTGACAGACTCTGACGGATCACATGCAATTGAATTTAATGATGTTAATTTTATAAATTGCTCTTCATTAGGAATATTAAAAGGATATCGACAATTTACAGGAACTACCTGTGGTTTCTATGGCTTATCAGACGGATTTACATTAGATGGTAATTGGTCTGGATGGAAGCTTACCAATAGTAATGTTATAGGATTTTCTGCTTTAGGAACATTATTTAAAAAAGGCACTTCATTAGTTTTCAGCAATAGATTTTACATTGACCTTAACCTTCAGATTGCAACTGGTTCAAAAATATGTGATTTTGCTGATACAAACTTCACAAACAACCAGTCTTTGCAAGTTGTTAACTGCTATGCTAAAGTTAATGGAGTTGTAGATCCAACCACAACAGCAACCACTTTTCCAAATATTTTACCTACAAATTCAAAAGCTTATTTCGTCAATAATATTGGAATTAAAAATAGTTTTACTACTCCTTACGGAATTTCATCTACAAATATGCTGACTTATGCAGACGATGCAGCAGCGGCAGCTGGTGGAATTATACAAGTTGGAGATACATATTTTGAAAGTTCAACAGGATATCTGAAAAAGAGAATTACATAAATCCATATAAAATGACAAATTCAATAACTAAATATATACCTACTATGATCTTAAAATTTTTAAGCAAAATAGCTTTGCTTGCGGATAATCAACCAAGCTTTATAGATAAGCTTAAATATTTTTTTCAGGTAATTTCAACTCTTGGGCCAATTGTAATGATTTTTGAGGGGCTTTCAGGGTGGTTTATTGAAAATAAAAGGTTTTCAATTTTAATCATTGCTGCCCTGATTCTAAACCTAGGTGTTGGTGTATGGTATCACTTAGAGATGAACTCATTTTCATGGGAAGAATTTATCTTAAAAAATGCTAAGATGGCCGCCATTTTAATTCTCGCATATACTATGCTTGAAATGATAGCAATAACTGCTGGACAAAATATACTTGCAGATGGATATAGAACACTTATACAGGTTTCCACACTTCTTTGGCCTGGTGGAAAAGCATTAAAGAATTTGTATATCCTTTCTAATAAACAGTTTCCTCCTTCTTTTATAATGGAGCGGTTATACAACTTTGAAAAAACTGGAAACTTAAATGATTTGTTTCCAGATCAAGATAAATCTGAATAATTATGGCAAATTTCGAAAAATCATTATTTAATAAATCGGTTTTTGTTTCATCAAAAATCGAAAAATTATCGCCGATAATAGCCAAATGGGAAGGCGGATATGTAAATGACCCTGATGATAAAGGTGGTTCTACAAATATGGGAGTCACTTTGAACACTTGGAAATTGGTTGGCTATGACAAAAATAACGATGGAAAAATAGACGATAAAGATATACGCTTATTATCTAAAGAAGATTTCAACCTAGTATTGAAAAAATATTGGGATAAATGGCAGGCAAATAGTATAAAAAACCAATCTATTGCTAACATTTTAGTTGACTGGTATTGGGCTTCTGGAAAGTGGGGTATTGTAATTCCTCAAAGAATTATGGGATTAACTGAAGATGGTATTGTTGGTCCAAAAACAATTTCAAAGTTAAACGAGATTATAGATGCAGATGCAGAGTCTCTGTTCTACAAAATTTATGCAGCACGTGAAAAGTTTTTTGATGATATAGTAAAGAATAATCCGTCTCAAAAGAAATTTTTAAAAGGGTGGAAAAATAGATTATCAGATTTCAAATATAAATTATAAGACATGCAAATCAACTTATTAAATATCGATATTAAAAAAGTACTTGGTTACTTAGGATGGATTCTTCTTTTTCTTTCAATATGGCTTAAAGGCTGTTCTTCACAGACTGAATCAGTAAAAAAGGTTACGGTAAAAACTCCGGAAGTAAAATCTACATTCAAATCTAAAAAACCAACATCAAAGCCAATTGAAATTAAACAGATTCCGGCTAATGAAACAAAGAAAGATGGATTGGTTTATGTGGAAAATCCTTTAAACAAAAAACTTTTGGCAGAAAATGAAAAGCTTAAATCAGACTTTGCAAAATTACAGAGTGATACTTTAAAGCAGAAGTCTTATGAAAAGGCTATTGAATTGAATCAGTTTTCATCAAAATTCGAAGATGATCATCTGATATTAAATGTCAATGGAATTGTTCGCGGAGAAGTTCTGGAAATCACACCGAGCTATACAAAAAAATCAATAGAAATTCCAATTGAAGTCAAACAGAAAGAAACTTACTTAAGAGTTTTAATTGGTGCTTCCTTCGGAATAAACAAGGAGCTAAACCGAGGCGTTTATAAGTTTGATGTTGATTTTCAAAATAAACGTGGTGATATTTTTTCTGGGGAATATATGAGAGTAAACGGTCAGGATTTTGGATTGATAGGCATAAAGAAATCGATTTTAAATTTAAAGAGGTAATAATTTTTATGTACATTTTAGTGTAAATTATTTACATTTAAAATTTATTTTTTTACACTAACTGAATCAAAATAATATGGAAGGTTTACAGCACTTTATTATAGAAGTTAAAGACCCTTACAGGGATCTTGTTGAAATAGGCAACATGAAATTATTTGTTGATAAGAAAATGTCTAGAGACAGATCGGTTAATAGAATAGGAAAAATTGTCTCCTGCCCTATTCTACAAGAACATTTCGGATTAGAAAAAGGGTATGAAATAATTTTTGATGCAACTATTCTCTATAAACAGATTTATAAAGAGGGAGTCCAGGAAAGCATTCACTTAGTTGACAGAGACAAAAATCATTTCAAGATTGAATCTGATATGATTATCCTTTACCGAGAAAATGAAAAGGCTGAATGGAAAGGATTTAAAGAAAATCTTATGGTCGCTTTTATTTATGAAGTTCCAAAAATAGAAACCTCTTTAATCACGGTCCAAAATAAAAAAATTGTAGAAGGAAAGGCTAAAGTTAAGTACAGAAATAAGGCACTAGAAGAAATTGGGGTTGAAAATGGAACGGAGATTTATATAAAGCCAGGTTCCGGAATTCCATTTTTCTTCAAATACGAAACATTGTATTGGATAACAACTAAACATGTATTAGCGGTATGAGTGAAAATTTAGGAAAAGAAAGTTTAGACGAAATCAAGAATTATCGAAAAGAAAAGACTTTAGAATTAATTGAAAAGTATAAAGATCTTATTGATAAAACATTTTCAGTGGCTGATAAGGATTTATTGCAGGATAAAATTGAGCAGGATGGAGATGACAGTCAAACAGAACAAAAATTTCTTGATGCAATTAAAAAAAGAAGAATTGCATTGGACGAGGTAGATCTAATGCTTGATAAAATTGAGAAGTTAGAATATATATATAATCCAGATTTACCATTAGAAGAAGATTCTTCTAAACCAAAAAGATCCTGGGCAAAAAAACATGCAGAAAATAAATGATATTCTATTTAGGAGATAAACTGGAGGAAGAAGTTATAGACAATAAAACAAGATTAGCTCGTAATAAAGCTAAATCTTGGAAATATGGCTATGATAAAGAGATTGATGTTATAATTATTTCTAAAGATGGAACACTTGGAGATATTTATGAAATCAATGGACTTCTTATTGGTTTTCCCGAAAAACCAGAACACAAACAAATTATTAATTGGGATAAGACTTCCAAAAATCAAATTTGGGAACGCAAGCCTTTGAAGGAAGGATTAACTGAAGAAAATCAGTTTAGTCCAAAATATAGCGAGTATATAGAAGAAGAGTTCCGAAGGAGAGAAGAAGGAATTTGGATTTATATTAACGGAAAAGCAGTATATATTACTGGACTATACTACATGTTCTTGCAATGGATGGAACAAGAAGAAGGTTTTCCTAATTTCCGTATAATCCAAAACGAATTAATGATTTATTGGGAAGCATGTAAGGCTGATGAAAGATCTTATGGAATTTGTTATGTAAAAAATAGACGTTTTGGATGGTCTGCGTTATGTTTAGCAGAAATGTTAAATGCTGGAACTGTAGTCGAAAACAAAAAGATAGGTCTTATTTCTAAAACAGGTGATGATGCTCAGGAGTTATTTGACAGAATGGTTTATTCTTTCAAAACAATGCCTTTTTTCTTTATGCCTATTTGGGATGGTACAACAACTCCTAAAAAAGAATTGTCTTTCTCTGAACCTACTAAAAAAAGAAAAGCTGGAGATAAAATTAAAACAAAAGAAACGGATGATGGCTTAAATACAAAAATAAAATGGCATGCAACAGTTTTAAATAAAATGGATGGAGGGAAAATTTACCGTTCGGCAATTGATGAATGTGGAAAATTCCCAAAAGATGTACCATTTACAAGATATTGGTCAATTGTTAAAACTTCACATCGTTTAGGAAGAAGAATTGTAGGTAAAGCAATGACTGGTTCTACTGTAAATGCAATGAAAGATGGTGGAGCTGAATTTAAAAAAGTATATGATAATAGTGACCCGACAAAAAGGACAGCTAATAATCAAACACAATCTGGATTGTATAGAATTTTTATTCCTGCAAAATATTGTCAAGAAGGCTTCTTTGATATTTATGGTTTTTCAATTGTAGATGATCCTAAAGAAGAAGTCATGACTGATTTGGGAGATACTACAGAAATTGGAGCTGCTAGGTATTTAAAACAGGAATTAGATGCATTAAAAGACGATCCTGAAGATTATAATGAACAATTAAGACAATATCCAGATACAGACCGGGACGCATTCCGTGATGAAGCAACTGATTGTTCGTTCAATCTAGTTAAAATTACTGAACAGATTGACCATAATGAAAATGAATTGATGCCCGATGAAATCGAACGAGGAAATTTTTCATGGGAAAACGGAATTCCAGACACAAGTGTAAAGTGGAATCCAAATCCAGAAGGTCGTTTTTGGATAAAGAAAGGTTGTCATCCATCTGATGAATTTAAAAATAAAAGAGAGAAAAAATTTATTAATGGCGTGTTAGCCTGGGCCCCCTTAGCTACACACATAGGGTGCTTTGGCGTAGATCCTTACAACCGAAGCAAAACAGTCGATAGCAGAGGTTCTAAAGGTGCGATAATTGGTTCAACTAAAACCAATACAAGTCATTTCCCAAATGAATGTTTTTTTCTTGAATATATTGATCGTCCTGCTAAGGTCGAACTTTTTTTTGAGGACGTTATTATGTGCTGCGTATACTTTTCTATGCCAATGATGGCCGAGTTGTCTAATGAAAAATTCCTTACAACATTTAAAGATAGAGGTTATCGCCATTTCAGCATGAATAATCCTTTTAAAAACTGGACAGATTTAAGCGATACCGAAAAAGAATACGGTGGAATTCCACCACAAGATTCAAAAGTTGGGGATCAGCAATTTTATGCCATAGAAAGTTACATAGAAGACCATGTTGGCGTTGCAAGAGAATCTACTAATAGGCCTGAAGGAGAAATGGGAAATATGTCTTTTACAAGAACTCTAGGCCAATGGAAAGATGTTGACCCAACCCAGAGAACAAAATACGATGCTTACATCGGTTCGTCGCTTTCTAGGTTAGGCAATCAAAAATTAGAAATAAAACTAAAAGAACGAAAAAAGAAAACCATCCCTTTTACAAGATACAACAACAAAGGTAATCTATCAACCATTAAAGAATAAGCCATGAGTACTACAAAAAACACATACAAAATTCCAGATCCTTTAGCTCCTGATTCAGAGAAAGCTACAAACGAATATGGTTTGCAAATGTGCCACTTCATAGAAAGTGAGTGGTTTAATGGCGGTATCATGAATAAAAATTGCAATTTTATGACCAGACGTGATTGGATTCGTAAGAAAAGATTATTTATTCGCGGAGAAGGAAGCACTGAAAATGATAAAAGCTGGATTTCAAGAAACGACGGAGATTTAGATTACATCAATTTAGATTGGGAACAGTTAAATATTTCTCAGAAGTTCTGCCGAATTGTATCAAATGGTATTAGCGATAAATTCTATAATTTAGATATTAGATCGACGGATGCGCTTTCTGTTAAGCTTAAACAAGACAGGATAAACATTTTAAAAACAAAAATGTATGCAAAACCTATGCTTGAAAGATATAGAGAGCTTTCTGGAATTGATTTAACTCCAAAAGGCTTTGTTCCGGAAGATGAAGAAGAATTAAATCTTTTTATCGAAATAAAAGACCGTCCTAGAATTGAAATTGCAGAAGAGATAATGATCAAATACACAAAAGATGTAAATGATTATGAATATATAGAAAAAACAAAGAACAAAAACTTAGTTGACATTGGTATCGCATCTGCTAGGATATGGACTGATTCAAATGATGGAATAAAAGTAAAGTCCGTAAATCCAGAAAATTACGGACACAGTATGGTCGAAAAAGAGGATTTTTCAGATGCATTTTATCATTTTGAAGTAGATACCATTAGCATTAACGATATAAAAAGAGAAAGTGGATTTGATAATGACACTTTGAGAAAAATAGCAAAGAAACAGGCTGGTCCTGGATCATTTTTTTCTGAAATAAATTATGATACCTGCAGTATCAATGATATCCTTGATATGCGTATTCATGTAATGCGATTTGCTTATAAGTCGGCAAAAACAATTACTTATAAAAAAGTATTGAATAAGAAAGGCCAGATTAAAAAAGTAGCCAAAAAGGACGATAATTTTAATCCTCCTGAAAACATGAAGGAATTGAAGTCTTCAAAAACACTAGATACTTGGTATGAAGGGAACTATATTATTGGTGCCGATACATTATACGGATATAAAGAGTGTGAGAATCTCGTTCGAGACGACATGAATAAAGCACTTCCTCCTTTCGTTACTATAGCAACTAACATATATGAAAACAAATTAAGATCTTTTCTTTCTGATATTGAGCCTATGGCTAAGCAACTGCAGCGCCAGCATCTTAAAATACAGCAATTAGTTGCGGAATTGAAACCAGACCTTATTGAAATTGATTTAGATTCTCTTGCAAATTTGGAACAAGGAGAAGGAAACAAGAAAAAGGAAAATTGGGTTATGGCTCTTAATTTACTTAACACCAAAGGTGTTGTGCTTAAAGAGCGTGTTGACATGGGTGAAATGGGAATGAAAGACAGTTCTGGAGCAAGACCAATGAGCAATTCTCAGGGAAGTGCATTAGTTCCTTTATTAAATACTTGGGCGCATTATTACAATCTGATTAGAGACATTACGGGTGTAAACCCTGCACGTGATGGATCTTTGCCTGCAGATGCTTTACTTGGCGTAAATAAAATGGCTGAATTAGCAAGTAATACAGTTACAAAAGATATTGTTGATGCAGCAACTTGGTTTAACAAAAAGGTGTCTGAAGTAATTTCTACAAGAATACATTCTATTTTCAAACATGATAAATCTGGGTATCTAAAACGCATATATGAAAATGCTGTTGGCAAACACCTTGTAGATAGCTTAGAAGTATTGGCCGACAGAAGTTTGCATGAATTTGGTTTTATCATTGAAATGGTTCCAGCGCAAAAGGAGTTGGATAAATTGGAAGGTGATTTAGCAATCGCAATGAAAGAGGGAACTATTGATGTAGAAGATAAAATTGAAACTGAAAGAATTGCAAAAACAAATATTAAGCTAGCTTTGGAATACATGAAGTATCGCAGAAGAAAACGAATCAAACAGAGACTTGAAGAGCAATCCATGTTACAAAAAGAAAAAAGCCAAAATGATATTGCTTCGGCACAAGCAGCGCAAGCAGCAAAAACACAAGCTTATGCACAACAGAAAGAAATTGATTTAGAATACGAAGCAAAATCTTCTGTGATAAGGCTTAATGAATTTGCAGAGAAACAAAGAATTGAAGCTCCGGTAAGAGAAGAAGAGTTCAATCAAGAAGTATATTTGGAAAGAATTAAATCTGCGACTAAAATAGAATCAGATGCGTTTAAAGAACAAGCAAAAGATGCACGTTTGGACAGACAGGCATCACAGAATTCTGAAATGATAGAACAGAGAAAAAATGATTCTGGTCCAATAGATTTTGAAAATACTTTTGATATTGAAAATTTATTTCAAAATTAGTGTAATTTATTTATACTAATTATGTAAATTTGATTTTCTAATTATTAATTTAAATTATTTAAAAATGAAAAAGCTCTTAGCAGGATTATTAATTATTAGTTTTTCATTTGCCGTATCTGCCAACACGGTAAAAGAAAAACAACAGGAAAAGGTAAAAATTGAGAAAACAGTTTTACAGCCAGATTTTACTATTAACACTTCGTTAGTATGTGAGCAATTAAAGGAGGTTGTTAGTGACAACAGCCATAAAACGTCTCCAATTAAGCAAATTCCGAACTATAATTTAGCAACTTCAATTGGATCAGATTATCTGGCGGAAATTTCGAGGAAAATAAAATTGCATCAATCTCTTACCATATAGAGAAGAAAAGAAAAACACATATTCAAAAAAAAGCTGGAATTTCGCTCCAGCTTTTTTTTGTGTAAATAATTTACACTTATAATTATTTTTTATTACATTTGTCGTAACTATAACGAAAATTTATTTATTATGGCATTTGGTATTAATCCTGATATGATGAACGCATTAGATCAAACTGATAATAATTCAGGTGAAGATGCAAAAAAAGGCTTAGAAAACAACGCAACTGATCCAAATAAAGGTGATGAAAATGTAGATGATAAAAATAAGCCTGATGAAACTGAAAAACCTGATTCTAATGATGATCAAGGTAAAGATGTCGTTGATCCAGAAAAAAAGGATGAAAATAAAGATGTTATAGAGCCATCAGAAGAACAAGTTGCTGAGTTTTTAAGAAAAAAAGGCGGAAAATTTGAAAAAATTGAAGACCTATTGCAAGAAAGACAGTCTGCGCCTGCCGAAAACCCTTATTCTTCAGTTATTGAAAATCCAGAAGTAAAAAGCTTCTTAGATTTTGTAAAAGAAACCGGAAGAGGTTTTGCGGATTATCAAAAACTTCAAGAGAACATCAATGAGATACCCGTTAATGATCTTGCAATTGCTTTAGCTAAAAAGAATCTTGGAGACGATACTCTTGACAGAGAAGATTTGGTTACTTACATTGAAGAAAAAATAGGTGTTGATATTGACGGTTTAGACGAACTTACGGCACTTGAAAAAGCTAAACTAAATGAGTTTGTAAGAGATTACCGAAACAGTCTATTAGCTGAACAGGAGAAATACAAAACGCCTTTAGCAAAAGAAGATCCAGGAAACGAAGGAGTTGAAATGATTACTTTGGAGAATGGACAAAAAGTAGAAAAATCGATCTATGAAGATCACATGAAAAAACATCAAGCCTACCAAAAAGATATGCAGGTTGCAGTGGACAGTGTCGCTCCGACTTCCTTAAGCGTAGAATTTGATAATAATGGTACTAAAGAAACCCTAAGTTTTGATTACGAATATGATGCTGACGACAAAAAGAATATGATTTCTTTGTCTGCAGATATTGATCAAACTGCTGCAAGGCTCTTTAATACCGAAAAAGGATTTAATCACGAAGCATTTGCAAAAGCAATCTGGCGATTAGATCAAAAGAACTGGGAAAAAGAAGTTTCTGCTATTGTTAACAAGGCTATCGCCGACACAACACTTAGACTTCAAGAAAATGAAAACAATATCAACTTAAACAGAAACAGGCTTCCTAATAATGGGAACAGTTCTAAGCAGTCTGATATCTTTCAAGAACAAACTGGATTTGGTATGAAATTCACATATTAATTTTCACTTCTAAATCTAAAAAATCATGGCTTTCGAATTACCAGATAATAACTTATTGGGGCCTGCTGTCATTGATAGGCCAGCCAATACAATTAAATCTTCAGCGAATTTTATCGATCCATACGATTACGCAATGATCTACAAACCAGAACTTGTTTCTAAATTTCACTTGAGATATGGAAAAGGCTCTATTTTAGGTTTTACACGTATGACAGGATCTGAAAGCACTTATGCTTCCGATCAGATTCAATGGGGAGAACAAAACCGCCTGCATACTATTTCTAAAAACGTGGCTGTTGCAGGAAACGTGTTTACTTCACCAACCGATCATCAGCTTCGTGTAGATGATGTAATTATCATTTCTGATGGTACAAATGAAGATCAGGCAATCGTTACAGCAGTTTCTACTTCTAAAGTATTTACTGCATTGAGCGATACTGCTGCATCATTTGCTTTTGCAGGAAATGTCACTTTATTTAGCGGATCAAACCGTTTTGCAAAAGGGACTGAAAACTTCACTACTGGTTTCCATTGGGATCCTGCAATCTACAGAAATCATACTCATATCATAAAAGGTTTTTATGATATTAATGATTCAGACAGAGCACACGATACTTGGTTAATGACAGATGATGGCCCAATGTGGTTTAACTATGAATTGGGAAATCACTCTCGTTACTTTGATAACCTTGCCGAGATTACCCATACTTTCCACAGAAGAGCTGCCGATGCTGCTGCCTCTACTGCTGCAGGAAAAACAAGAGGTATGAAAGGAATAGTTCAGCAAATTGAAGAAAGAGGAAATGTTGCTAATGAGTACATTGAGACTATCGACGATTTAAATGATATTGCTTACCGTATTAAGCAGCAAGGAGGATGTACTTCTTATACTATTTGGGCTGACCACATGCAAATGTTCAAATTCAACACGATGTTGGGTGGAGTAAACGCAAGCTTTGTAAACGGCGGAAACTACGGTATCTTCAACAACAGCAAACAAATGTCGTTAGATTTGGATTTTATTTCTGTTACATTGATGGGAATTACTTTCTTTATCACTGCATTGCGTATTTTGGATGATACTCAGTTTATGGGTGCAGAACACTTTAAAGCAACTGCTCCAGCATTCATTATAGTTCCTGCAGGTAATAAAGCTATCAACCAAGATGGAGAAACTAAAGATGTTCCATACTTGTCTATCCGTTACCGTAAATCTGGAGCTACTAATAGAAAAAAACAGGTAAAACTTTTTGGTCCTGGATTTACAGACCATAAAAAAGATACTATGGAATCTCACTTCACGCAAGAACAGCTTAATCAGTTGGCTGGCGCAAATGAGTACTTCATTGGAAGACGTAACGCAGCTTACGCCTAAATTAATAACAGGAGCGTTGTAATACGGCGCTCCTGTATTTTTTTAACCTAATACAAAATATATGAATATTTACAAATTAAAAAGCGGTAAAACAAGCGGAGCGTTTCAATTGCCACTAAGAGGTATTTTGGTGACTAGAGAAATAAATGGTGAAAACTACCAGAAAGAAATACAGTATGTTCCGGGGGCAAATTCTTTTTATAAAGAAGACCACAAAGGCGACACAAAACCAAGACCACTTTGGTTTGACGACGGGGAAATTAGAGTAAATCCAGACGATAAAGTTCTAAATGAACTATTACAAGCTCACCCATGGTTTAATACTAAATATTATTTAGTTAATGAAGAAGCCGCGGCTAAAGAAGAAATTGATAATTTTGAAAAAATTACTATAGCTTCAAATTCAATTATCGAAGAAAAAGATAATTTAAGATTAAAAGCAATGGCAATGATTATCATTTCATTAGATGCTGCAAATTGGGATCCATTTAAATGTAAAGCAGAGTTATTGAAATATGCTAGAAATCATAGTACTGCATATTTGAAAGAATTAAATAAGAAAAACTTTGACGGTAGATTTATGGCTGCATTAGCTTTCACAAAGGGAATTGTAAAATATAATGCATTTCAGACCGCTGTTTTATGGAATGAAGATAACGAAGGTGTTATCGTTAGAGTTGCTGAAGGAGAAAATGGAATTGATAAGTTTGGGGAGTTTTTAGCTACCAAAACAGAAAAATCAACTGCTGTTCTTCAAAGAATTGGTGAAAAAGTAGACGTTTTAGAGGCAACAACGAATGTTGGCACCAGAACCGCTGATAATGCTCAGAATCTTCCAGTAAAGACAGAGGCTCAAATAAGAGATGAACTATATGCCGAAGTAAAAGCGAAAGCTTTGGCAGATGCAAGACTAGAAGTTGCACAGGAAAATAAAGATACAAATTTAGTCCCTGATGGAGATCTTGGCAAAACTGGCTTGGCTACTCAAACAGATACAAGTGCAGGAACTACAGAAGGATATGATTCTGCTAATATAGATTCTGCTAGAGCTAAATACTTAGAATTATTTGGTAAAGAGGTGGCAAATCTTAAAAAGAATGATTTAGATTGGATTAACAATCAAATCTTGACTAAACTTACATAAAATACCATTTTAGTTTGGTTCAGACATTCCCAGTCTCGGATTAGCCCGCTATTGAGCGGGCTTTTTTGTTCTACTGCTTTTGCTTTTCGGTTCTCTGAAAATAAGTTTTCCGTTTAGCCCTTCCCTAACAAATATGTATTTTTCTTCATATAACTGGCGTAAAATTGGTTTTAAATCATCTGTTGAAACATTCGATTGCTGCTGAATATCTGGTATGCTAAATCCACACTTCCCTCCTGTTTTATTATGATAATCATCAATTAATATTTTTACTTTTTCAATCATATTTCGTTTTAAATAAAAGTATAAACAATTTACATATTTAGTGCAATAAATTTATACTAAAAATTGATTACATTTGTACTTAGTATAAATTATTTCTATATAAAGCGACATGATCGATAGAGTTTACCAAACACTTAGAATGCTTGCGAATACCGAGATTAGAGGTAATATGAAACCATTTGCTTTTAATCTGGCATTGTATAAGGTTCTGTGTGAAATTTTCGAGGAATATCCATTTGAGTTAAACAAGTGGACAAACCGTTTGAATAAAGGTCTAGTTAATCCAGGAGATCAGAATATCGTGGATTTGCTTCAGGAGAAAATGGATTTTTATTTAAAACCTAGCGAAGAATTAGCTTTTTCAGCTGGAAAGTTTACTCTTCCAGAAGATTTACATTATCTAAATTCAATTTTTTACACTACTACCAATGGTGAAGTTGAACTATCTAAAAACGCTTCAGAATTTAACCTTATAAAGAGATTTAAACATACTCAGCCATCTGCTGATTTTCCTATTGGCTTACGCGCAGGAAACAGTGTCGAAATTCTTCCATCTACCATTCAAAATAATGTTATTGCAAGCTACAGACGAAAATTGAAAAAGCCTAAATGGACTTTTACTACATTAAATGGAGCTGAGACTTTCAATCCTGATGCACCTGACTTTAGCGATATCGACATGCATGAATCTGAATTTGACGAAATAGTGAATAGGCTTTGCGTGAAATTCGGAATAAACCTAAAAGAAAATGATTTAAAAGAATCTGGAAACGAAGAGGAAATCAAGACATACAACAAAGAAAATTCTAACTGATGGAAACGGCTGAACAATATTACAACAATCCTGATTCGCATGGGAACTATCAATTTACAACTTTAAAGGATATTATTGATGAAATGGTCGCTGCTGCAAGGTTAGACTCTGACAGCTACATAAAGAATACAAACCGTAATCTTATCATTCTGCACGCTAAAAATGGCATAAAAAAATTATCCAAAGATACGGCAGCATCAATTTTAGAAATTGAAATGACAGTTGGAGAAGAATCTTTCATTGTTCTTCCTCAAAATTATGTTAAGTGGGTTGATGTATCGGTTGTGCAGATAGATCCCGATAACGGAAAAAGATATTTAAAATCGCTGGATGAAAACAACGCAATAAATACCGCTACAGGATATTTGCAAGATGATGAAGCAAAGATTCTATTTGATGATGAGGGAGGAATATTAACCGCGGATGCTTCGAATGCATATAACATTCCTTATCGAAGCGAGGGATTAAGTGGTCCCGATTGCGATGGAAGTTTTGCTTTTTCCGATACTTCAAAAATGACTAAATACGGAGAGTTTAAAGTTGATATTAATAATGGAAAGCTAATCCTTAGTGACAATCTCGTCAACAGAGAAATTGTTCTTCAGTACTTATCTGATGGACTGTACTTGGAATATATTGATGCCAAAGAAATAACTGTACACAAATACATAGAAGAAGCTGTAAAAGCATGGGCTTATTATGGCTGCATTGAAAAAAGGCAGACTGTTCCTGCAAATGAAAAAGTAAGAGCAAAACTCGAATACAGGACTTTAAAGCACAAAGCAATAAAGGATTTCGCTGGAATAGATTTAAATAAAATTAATCGCGTATTGCGATCAAAATCAAAATACTTATAATGGCTGATTTAAGAAGAACCTTTATTTCCGGACATATGGAACAAGATATTGATGAACGTCTACTGCAAGACGGTCAATATCGCTATGCAGAAAATATTCTTATTTTGGAATCTGAAGGATCTGATCTTGGAGCCATCCAAAATTCATTTTCAAACAGAAAGCTTACCAATCTAAATTTGGGGCCAAATCCGATCACATTAGGAACTGGCGCGGATGAAACTAATAAAAAGCTTTATTGGGCTGTTAAATCCGATATCGGATGCTTTTTCATTGAATATGATGTGGTAAATGCTGTTGCCGTTAAAGTGTTGGAAGATACTAGAGCTATTCCGAATCGTGTTTTGGATTGGAAAGAGAACTTTTTAATCACGGCCATGACTAAAGTGGTCACTTCTACGCCAGAAAAAGATTTAATGATTATCAATGACGATAATTTAGAGCCATTATGCTTCAATATTGAGCGTGCAAAAACTTATGGCGCCAATGGATTTGAAAAAGAAGATATTTTCCTTATTAAGAAACCGCCGAGATTCGCACCAAGAGTGCAGCCAACTTTTATTCCAGGTTCAAGTAATGATATCGAGGAAAGATTTTTGACATTTTCATATAAATACAAATACTTGGACGGCGAGTATAGCGCCCTGTCTTCATATACTAATTACGTTTTCTATCCCGGTTCATTTAAGCTTGATTATGAAGTTTTGGATAACTTGGGTATGCTTAATTCTTACAACGCAGTAAGAATAACAATCAATACAGGCGACAAAAGGGTTACAGACATAAAAGTTGCCGTAAAATCTACAAACAGCAACAGTATTTATAATATTGAAACTTTCAATAAGGAGAAAGAAGGATGGGGAGATAATGAACTAAGAAGCTTTGTTTTTTCAAACAATAAGATTTATACCGTTTTTCCAGAAAAAGAACTGTACAGGGCTTATGACAATGTGCCAAGAAAAGCAAAGGCTCAGACAATTATTGGCAACTTGCTCGTAATGGGTAATTTTTTAGAGGGATATGATCTGATTGATATTAATGGACAAAAGATCAAACCGATGTACAACCTTTCTATTGTTTCAAATAGTTTGGCAGGATCTCCATTGCCGATAACTTTAGGAACTTCGGGAAGTACACCAAATGATATTTTAAATATTAATCTTGCAGGAAAAGAATTAAAGTCAGGAAGCAAGATTAATATATTTATATCACTTAGAAGCACAAGTTCTCCAGAAACTGAGTTTAATGGAAATTTTCCATTTAATCTTTATAAAGATTTTGAAGATGCTTCAGAACTTGCACAGGATGAAGATTTCATTTTCTTTGTCAATGACTTAATAACAAATATATTTCTGTCAAACTACACAGTGTCTGGATTAGATGGCTATACATTACAATCAAATACTCCTTTTTCTATTGACGGTTATACGGCATCTTCAATTTCCATTAAATCTCCTCAGCTTGTTTTTCACAAAGATGGCCCTCCAGCTGACGATAAAACAATATACTGGCCATTTCAATTAGATTCAAACGTCTTATTCTATGAAATAGGCAATGTTTCCTCTTTAAAAACTAACAGAAGTATTGAAGTCGGAATTGTGTATATGGATGGGTTTAACCGTTCAACAACAGTATTGACCCAATTAAATAATACGGTTTTCATAGACCATAATTTAGCATTGTCTAAAAACACTTTAAAAATTATATTGTCAAGCAATCCGCCTGCTTTCGCAGACAGATACAAGTTTGTTATAAAACAGCGACCTCTCGGCTATCAGACCATATATGCAACTATTTTTTATACTGACGGTTTATTCCGATGGATAAAAATGGAGAATGACAACTATGACAAAGTATCTGTTGGAGATAACTTAATCGTTAAGCGAGATACTGAAGGTTTTGTCGCAACATTAACAAAACTTAAAGTTCTAGAAAAAACCTCTCAGCCAAAGAACTTTATAGAGGGAAATATTGATCCTGATGGAAATGAAATAAAAGAACTTCAAGGGAATTATATAAAGGTAAAACCGCCTGCTGGGATTTCTATGGATTATATTTCTGGTGGATTTCAAGAATTCACGGGAAAAAGGCAAAGCGAAGGAGATAATTTTGACATGGGAATAGGTCCATTTGTAGATTCAGAGAATAATGACCTGCCAATAAAACAAGGTTCTCGCATAGACATTCTTCTTGAAAATGTAAAGTATGGAAGTTCTGGAGGCAATAAAAAATTTGAAAAAACATTTTTTGCTACTGCTGACTACGACAATTTTAAACTTTGGTATGATACAGAAGTTGGAGGTAACACAGGTGAATTTAGCTATGATACTAATGGCGTGGTACGAGGCAAATTGGTTAGCATGTTTGGAATTAAATTTTTTGTTGAAGATCCAGCAGGAAAGTATTTCTTACGAATCCATAATGAATTAAATGGAAATGGACAGCACCCTTCTTATTTAACTGGTTCGGTCAATATAACTGCAGCAAATGGCTTGATAATTCTTGAAACTGAAGAAAAGAAATCTACAGATGAAGAGTTATATTATGAAACTGAGCAGACGTTTGAAATTATTAACGGACAGCATCAGGGTAATCTGCAGAATCAGACAAGTGTTCTTCCTGCAATAATTGACTTGGATTTTTTCAACTGCTATTGCATGGGCAATGGTGCCGAAAGTTATATAATTAAAGATGCATTTAATAAGGAGTTTTTGAATGTAGATTTAAGACCTTCAATTGCAGCTATTGAACAATACAAAGCGATTCGGCGATCAACTGATTTGATTTTTGGAGAAGCATATATTGAAAGCGGAAATATTAATGGACTTAATGTTTTTAATACTGCTACTGGAAATTTCAAAGAATTGGATAAGCAGTATGGAAGCATTCAGAAGCTTCATAGCCGAGATAACGATATTCTTGTTTTAAAAGAGCGTAAGGCTTCTAAAGTAATGTTTGAAAAAGATGTTTTGTACAATGTTGACGGCTCTTCAAACGTGGGTTCTATTGATAAAACATTAGGTTCAGAAATAACTTATTTAGGTAGCAATGGCATTGGAAAGCACCCAGAAAGTTTTGCTGAAAACAATTATCAGATTTACTATGCAAATCCGGAACAGGGAGAAATTACAAGATTATCTATTGACGGTACCACAGCAATCACAAAAGGAATGCAGGATTGGTTTAGAGATTTATTCATTTCACAGCCTAATGCAAAAATGCTTGGCGGTTATGATGGATATACAAAGCAGTATATGTTTTCTGTTGGTGAAGAGCCTGTACGCCTGCTTCAATTGTCGTGCGGAAATGAAATTATAAAAGATGATCAGAAAGGTGTATTCGTTTACGAGTTTAAGCTAAATGACCTGAGTGGAGATATTATATTAAATTATAATATTACTGTCGGAAATGCGACAATAGTAGCCAGATTTAATGAAGTTGACCATGTTGTTTCAAATGTAACAGGTTTAGGCAATTTAACTTTTGCTAGAACGAGTTTGGTTCAGAATATTGTGACAGTAACCATTACTCCTGTAGCTTCAGAATCAATCAGCTATTCAATTGGTAATGTATGTCCTGTTGGATCTGAACTAAAGATTGTGAGCATAATTGTAAATGATACTGAAGATGTTGGTAAAAATACAACAACTCGATTTAAATGGGGAAGTTCTGTATTATATTCTAGCGACGATGCTTTTGGCACAAGTCCTGTAAGCAAGTTTTTCACTGAAACAGGAATTGAAGGAGTTGGCAAGTTCCCTTTGAACAATTCTATTTTCACAATGCAAGCCTTTAAAGACATGACAACTTCTGGTGAATTTTCATTGGAAGAATGCAACAGAATGGGATTCCTGATAACAGATACGGTTTACAATGCCTCAAACATTGATACTATTCTCTCTGCTGCAAATTTTATAAGCATTTCATCTTTAATCGAGCCTGGCTATTCAGATACAAAATTCGGAAACTTTCTATTCAACAGATCAGATACTGATGAAATTTTATATCTGATTTGGGATTATACTAACCGTAAGCCGGTATTATCAGATGATAATGCAAATGCAACAGTTGGCGGAAGCGTGAATGTGAATGTGCTTGCAAATGATGATATTAATCCTGCAGATGTTACCGTGACTATTTTCACGAACCCTCTGCATGGAACCGCGATAGTAAATACAGACAAAACAATTACATATACTCATGATGGTTCTGCTAATTATGATGATGTTTTGGTTTACAAGGTTGATAACGGAGTATGCAGCTCAACTGCTTCAATTTTTATTAGCCTTGGTGTGCCTTGTTCTGCTTCTGTTACTGCAGGAGGTGCTACTGGCGTTTATGAAGCTGTAATTAATGTGGGAACATCTACTGGATTTACTGGAATTAAATATGATGCTCAGAGTGTTCCTGACAGATTTGAAATATATTATAATGATGTTAAAGTTTCTGATTCTAAGTATGTAGGTGATGGATTAAATCCTGGTCCGCCAGTTAGTTACTCAGGTCTCTTAGGTCTAAAAACTGGATTTCATATTTACAGTTATAACGGAAGTACATTTGAAGATACTGGAAACATAGAACCTGATTTTACAGTAGTGCAGTCAGATATCGCCGATAATGTTACAGAAGCTACAGATGGTAATGGAACATTACTGTTTAATAAAACTTCTGCAACTCCAACAACAATAAAAATACGAGTGACTGGTACTTCTGGAACTGCATGGACTTTTAATGGAGTGTGTCCTATACCAGAAGAAAATTTAAAAATTGGAAACGACAAGATAGTTTGGGGCTTTTATGATGATGCAAACAAAACTTCGCTTGCGAAAACAAAATCAATGAAGTTCTTTTTACAGACTACTCCTGCCAGATTCTATACCAACATAAAAGGAGATACTGATTTTGGTCTTTTCGGATATTCTACAACAAACAAGTTTATTAATGACGGCGTTACATGGTGGGAAATTGATTCAGATGGTACTATTTTGAATACAGGAACAATATAAAAATTTAAGAAATGCCACAATATACATTATCACATTCGGAGAAATCAGAAGGATGGACTTCTTTTTGGACTTATCTTCCAGATGGAATGATTCGTTTGAACAATAGATTTTACACTATTAAAAACGGCCAGTTATATCTTCATAACGAGGACACTGGCGTGCGTAATAATTTTTACGGAGTTCAGCATTCTTCTAAAATTGTATTTTTCTTTAATGAATCAAGCGCGGATGATAAGATTTTTAAGACTATGGTTTTGGAAGGAAACAATCCGTGGTCCGCTATTGTAAAAACAAATTACTCCAACAGTTCAATTAAAAAAGAAGAATTTGATAAACGAGAGAGCCGTCATTTCGCCTACATGAGAAAGAATGAAGATGAAAATGATTTTCATGGAAACTCTGTTCAGGGAATTGGAGTTATATCTTCTGTTACCGGACTTGATATAACTTTTAATCAAGTTTCAGATTTTGTAAGTGTTGGCGATAAGCTTTATCAATTGAATGGCAGCAATAATGAACTAATAGGAACAATAGAATCAATTGATGGATCTGTTATAACTGTAGATGCAATTGTAACCGCTCCTACTACTGGATTATATTCATTCTCCAAAAAAGAATCACGTATTGAGGGCGGTGAAGTACGCGGCTATTACATGGAAGTAGAACTCATTAATGATGATACCGAAAAAGTAGAATTATTTGCAGTAAGCACTAATGCCGTGAAAAGCTATGTTTAAAATAAGATATTTAAAACTGGAAGACTATGATCTACTATGCAAATGGTGGAAAGAATGGAACTGGGATATACCGCCAAGAGATTTTCTTCCTGAGAACGGAACAGGCGGTTTTATGGTTGAGAAAGATGGCATTCCAATAATAGCCGGATTTATATACTTTACCAATAGTGCTGTTGCTTGGAGCGAGTTTATTATTTCTGATAAAGAATACAAAAATAAAGATCGTAAAGAAGCCAAACAGATATTAATTCATGAATTATGTGAGCTGGCCCGAAAAAAAGGAAGCAAGTACATCTATACGGTGGTAAAGAATCAGTTTTTGAAAAAAGATTATCAAGATGTTGGATTTATCGAAGGAACTGTTAAAGTAGATGAAATGGTTAAGGTTCTATGATTTCCCTTCCCTTATTTCCTTTCTTATAGTCCACCCTATAGTGCTGTTATTGACAGCTTCAAAAACCGCTTGTTGATATTTACGGCATTCTTCAAGTGTGATTTCTTTTGCTAAAAACTTTTTAATAGCTTCCTGATATTCTGCGTTTGCCTTGTCAACATCAGGATCGGTTTCAAATAATTTTCCTTTATATAGATACTTTTCTTCCATTTGGTAAAATTAAAACATAGTGCTTTACCAAAATGTTATTTATTGTAACAAAATAAAAAGCTCTCATTTATGAGAGCTTTCACTATAATTGAAATAACAGCTTACAAAGAACTAGCTTTTATTCTTACAATTTTACCATCCTGCATAACAACTAGATCGCTGTTATTTTTCTTTTTAAACTCAATTAATTTTTCAGAAACTTTGTCCATTGCTTCTATGATCTTCTTCTGAGTTGGTGTAGTTGTTGTTTTTTGTTTTCCCATAATTAATCATTTTTGAGTTTATCGAACTTGATTTCATTTTTAACTTTAATATTATTGCCTAAAGTTTATTGTTCTATAAATTCATTCTGTATTATCAGAAATAATATCCTCACTAAATGTATACAAATATACCAATAAATTAGTTATAAATTATAAAATGCCCGTATTGCTACGGGCATTTTGTCTACAAGTGTTCGGAATTTGATTGCTGCTAATTTTTTTACAGGTGATTTTTTTAGGCTGTATAAATTCTGAAATCACTTAATCGAATAAATACCCACTTATACCGTATGCAAAAAAATCATCAAATTCCTTTCTAAAGGTTGTGGAGAATGACGGACTTGAACCGCCGACCTGCTGTCGAATTATTTGGGTTTACTCTCCTTTCGGATAACCAATTTTGCAACCGCTCTAACAACTGAGCTAATTCCCATTTTTATATTTTCAAAAATATAAAACATTTACATATTTAGTGCAATTAATTTATACTAAAAATTGATTACATTTGTACTTAGTATAAATTATTTCTATTATGGCGGCTTTAACTACAACAGCAATCGGCACTGGATTAGCTACTTATCAGGCATATCAAGGAGCAGAAAACAAACGAAAAGGAGAAAAAGCTTTGCGTGATTATGAGCGACAAGATTTAGATGCTTCAAATCCGTATCAGGCAATTCCAATTAGTACAGTTGGAAGTGACCTTATGCGTGAAGAATCTCAAAGAACTTCGGCAAATGCTATTGATGCTATTCGAGGAATGGGTTCGCGAGGCGCTGCCTATCTTCCAGGAATAGTTTCTGCTAACAATGCCGCTACCAGAGAAGCTAGAGCATACTTAGATGATCAGATCACTAAACGAAATTATGCTATAGCTGGAGATAATGCCGCAATCAGATCGATGAAAGAAAATCGTGAAGAAGCTGACTTGGCTGGATTAGGCAATCAAATTCAAGTTGGACGTCAAGATATGTGGAGCGGATTCAGAGGACTTGGAAATGCTGCAATTTATGGAGCAAACAACATTGATTTTTCAAAAGAAACCCCTGTCGTAGACCCTATATCGGGTAAAATAAAAACAGTAGGAATTGCCCCATACAAAAGCGCATTGCCAAAAACAGACTTTTCTAAAATTTATAATACCGGATTTTAATTATGGCTACTCAGGGAACATTTACGGCTTATCGTCAATTACGTCCTCTTGAAGGTGATGTCTCTCAAGATATTCAACAGCAGGAAGAAAACAATGCGCATAGAAGAGCTGAAAAAAGAGCTGAAGATGCTATTGCACAAAACAAAAAAGATAAAGCTGATAAAGAGAAACAAGATCTTTGGAATAAATATGTAAAACCATTATCAAATTACGATACTGGATCTAAAAGTTTAAATGAAGCTCAGGGCCGTCTAATTATGGAAGCTCAGAAGGAGTACGTTCCTTTAATGGAAACACTTAATAATCCCAAATCTACAGATGAAGAAAAGTTAAAAGCATCTTTAAAGCTTCAAAACATAAATAATCTTCCAGACAATCTTGTTGCAATGACCAAAAGTTTGACTGATCGTGATGCGGTAATTAGGAAAGGTGTAGCAGACGGCACATTATTTCCTGATCCAGCCTATGAAAATAACTTTCAAACTGGTTATGAAAACAAACTTTTGGCATTGGATGAAAATGGATATCCAATGATTGCTTTTAAAAATCCCGATGGGACAACTGATTTCGAAACGTATGATAAGATACAAAATGTAGTTCCAAAGTATGATTTCCAAAAAAGATTTGATCGCGATAAGGAGGTATTGGAAGCTTCAACAAAATTACAGCCAGAAGTCAATCAGACAGACGACGGAGTAACACGTACTAAGACTACTGCTATAAATCCCCAATTGCTTAAGGAGTATGTAAATAACCAGTTATTTGAATCAGATGGTGTTACTCCTACAGCGAAATTAAAATCGTTTGCCCGTGAAGCAGGTATCACAGATTACACGGACACTCAGGCTTTACGTTCAATTGCAGATGCTTTTGAAAATGACATAAAATTACGTGTTAAAGGCGGTGTCGAAAAAACAAGAAACTTTAATACCCTAGACCAACAGAAAGAGGCACGTCAAGCAGCAAAAGATGCTCGCCAAGAGGCGAAAGACAATGCAAAAACTGCAGTTGAAAGAACTCAAACAACATTCGATTCTTCGATGCGAAAAGATGATTTTACTGGAAACGTATTAAAAGCAGATGTAATAAAACCTAATATGATTGGAATAAAAGGCGAAAATCTGAAATTCAAAAATTTAGGAGGTAAAAACTCTAAACTAAACGATGGGTTTATAACTGGATTTGCGATTGATAACAATAATAATATAATTGTTACAGGAAAAGCTCTTGTCAATAAAGGCCAGAAATACAAAGCAGGTGAAGATTATAATGTATCTCCTGATGGAACACTAACACTAAATAGCTATTCAACGGGAAATAGTTATGGAAATTTCAGAAGAAAAGTTAAAGGAACTGAATTAAATGACCTTATAAGCCGTGCAGGTTATTCTAGCGAACAGGAACTTAGATCAGAACTTCAAAGGATAAATAAAAACTCCAATAAAAACACTCCGTCTACAACTACAGTTAAAAAAATTAAAATCGATTATTAGTCATGCCAGATCCAAGAAGAAAATTATACGACGCATTAACATCAAACAATTTTGATTTAGGTTCTTATGATGAATTTAATACAAAAATGGATAGTCCTGAATCAAGAAGAAAGCTTTTTGATGCTGCCAGTGCAAACAATTTTGATTTAGGCTCTTATGATGATTTTGAATTAAAGGTTGGAGGTAAAAAAAAAAAGAATTCTGGATCTGCTTCTCCTGGTCCAAATTCGGATTCGGCACCAGCCAATGGTTCTTCGGGTTTTCCCGCTATTGAAAAACCTTTCGAGGAATATATCCCGAAACCTAGTAAAGCAGGAAAAAACAAAATTCGTGAGGAACAGCTTCGCAAGGAACTTGCCAATGTAAAAGTCACTCCTGAAAACATGGATATAATCTCGTCTAAAACAGACGAGCTTTCTGCATTACAGAAAGAATCTGAAAAACAAAAGAAAGCCGACCAAAACTATAGAGTGAGCCAGCTTGAAAATTCATTCTATAATGCTACACAAAATAATGACGATGATGCAGTGGCTGAACAGAGACTTCAAGATGCTGTTCAGGTAAAAGGCGTATGGAACAACGTCAAAAACATAGCTAAAAAAGCTTATAACACTACTATTGAAAGTATTGCAGGAACTACACCTGGAGCTTTAAGCTTATTGCCATACAGAGCAGATACAGATCCTTTGGCTGATGAAAAGAAACAAGTAGTTTCTGAGGCTAAAAAAAATCAGGAGAAACTTTCTGATCAAGAAATCAATCAGCGTGCAGGAGAATTATTTAAAACAAAACAAAAGGACAATTTATTTATTGATCGTGCGAATTCTTTTTTAGATGATCTTCCAGAAAAAGACAAACAGCTTTTAATGGTGGATAGAGCTGAAAAAGCAAATCATTTGGAGGAAGACAACCTAAAAAGATTAAAGGTTACATCTGCAATGCGCAGAGTTGCTGAAAATAAAATTTATGAATATAAAAGCATTGAAAACCAACTGGCAAAATTTAGAGATAATAATCAGCCATTGCCAGAAGATCTATTTAAAAGATATCAGGATTTAGGCACTGAAATAAAAAATATTGGTGCTGAACTTCAAAAGAATGAGGATTATATTCTTAAGAACAGGAAAGATCTCGGAACCGCTCAACAGGAACTTGACTTATTTAAGCGAGAATATGGCGATTTAAAAAACTTTGTTGGAAACATAGGTGCATCTGCATCTGAATTAGGTTCTGGATTGTTGGGAGCATTCAATTACATTAATAGCCTTAGCCCTAATGCAATGGACCAAGTAAGAGCATTAAGCGGGCAAAAGATGGTTTCTGACTTGGATAAAAAAATTGCGGAAAATAGAGAAAATCTCCGCAAGCCTGTTGACCAGATTGAAAGCCTTGAAGGGTTTTACAACTATGCTTCTGATCTTGTAGGAAACCAACTTCCTATTTTAGCTACTACTGCTACTGGCGCAGGAGGATTGGCTGCACTTGGCGCTTCTTCTACTGGGAAGAAATTCACAGAAATGAATGATGAAGTATTGTCTGGAAAAGCTAATTATTCTCCGCTTGAAATGGCTTCGGCTCCACTTTTATATGGAGGTGCTGAGGTAGTTTCTGAATTGCCTACTATGGGTATTCTAAAAAAAGGAGGACGTGTTTTAGAATCTATTGCGAAAGGAGAAGCTGATCTAATTAAAAAAACTGCAGCACAAAAAGCTAAAGATTGGGCCAAAGATTTCGGGGTTGACATGAGCAAAGAAATGTCTGGAGAACAATTCACAAATTTTGCACAAAATTTCAATGATAAATATGTTTTAGGCAAAAAAGATGTAAACCTATTGGATAATACTGGCCAAGTATTTAAAGATACTTTTACGCTTACTTCAATTTTAAAAACATACCCACATATTTTTGGTGCAGTTGTCCGTCCTTTCCAGTCAAAAAATGATTTAGGCACATTAGACGAAAACTCTAAAAAAATCATTGAATTTTCAAGGCAATTAGAAAATGAAGATCTTACTGACACAGAAAGAAAAGTTATTGAAAAACAAATCGAAAAGGCTACATCGGACAGTTCAAAAATTGTTGCAAATACTATTGGAAAAATTGATGGCATGCCCGCTGAACTTTACGACGAGGTTATTCGTTTAAATGGACAGGCAGGCGAAATTAAAGCTCAGGCACAAGAAATTGCCGACGGTAACCTCCCTAATAAAAAACAATTATTGGAAGGTCTTCAAGAAGATTATAAAGCATTACAGGAACAGCGAAATTCTATTGTTGAGGGCAAAACATCTGCTGTAGAGGTATTACCATTAAAGGAGCAAGAAAAGCTTAAAAAACAGGCTTTGGAAGATTTGGTTACCGAATTAAATCCAGATGGTAAAAAAGACATGACTATTACCAATGAACAGGTATTGGAACGTGCTAATGAAATTTATGCGGATTCTAAAAAAAATGAATCCCAACAAACAGAAAAAACTGCTGAATCAAAAAGTGAGGTAAATTTACCTTTAGATGGCACTCAAACTCAGAAAAATGGTTCAGAATTAGAGGGTAATTACCCTCAAAATGAAAAAACGGATAAAAAACCAATTGTAAAAGAAAGCCGAATTGTAGAATATACAAATGGTAAAGGAGAAAAAGAGACTTTAAATACTGCAGACATAGAAGTTTCAGAAGACAAACAAAATAAGCTTTTATTTACTGAGAATGGAAACCGCATTGGCCATATTGAAATTAGCAAGCCAGAAAATGGAGAGGTAAGCATTAAACTTTCTGGAATATTCAATCCTTCTTTAGAAAAAAAAGGCATTGGAACCATAATGTATAAGCAGGCTGCCGACTTATTGAAATCAAAGTATAATCTGGACCTTGTTTCTGACAAGCAGAGAACTCCTGAATCTGAAGCATTATGGGCCAAATTAGAAAGAGAAGGAAACGCGGTAGTGATCGGAGATAAGACTACAGGAAACACATCAGATTATCAATATAAATTTGTTCAAAATGAATCACCGGCAGGAAATGATGTTTCTACTGATGGAAACGTTCGACCTAGTACTGACAGAACAGCAAGTGAGGGGAAAGAAACACGTTTACAAAATACCCCTAACGCTCCAACTCGCAAAGGAGAAGTTACAAAGAAACTCCAAAAAATAAATCAGGAGACTTTTGGCTTAGATAGAAAACAGTCTAAAGCCAGTACTGCCATTATGGAAAAAACCATTGAAACAATGGCTGAAAGATCAGGCATTTCTAAAGAAGAAATGTTTGATAAGCTTATTTTTGAAAAAGGAAATTCTGAAACTGCAAAAGAATTGTCTAAGAAAGGAAAAGCATTATTTCAGATTGTTGGACAAAATGCAAAATTGGCTTCAGAAATAAAAAATAACCTATCTGTTGCAAGAAGTATGGAAAAAGGGGGGAAATCTCCTTTAGAAATCAGATTAGCGACTGGATGGGAAAAAGGTATAGATGGTAAATGGGGTTATGAGTTGGATAGCTCTAAAGCTAACCTGAAAAGAATTACCCCAAAAACTGAAACTATAGGTGAAGCTTTAGATTTTGATGAGTTATTTGAGGCATACCCTGACTTAAAGGATATTAGGCTCCAAATCAATAATAATATGAATTCTATAGCTTCTGCTTTATTGAAGTCTAATAGAATCGTTATTAACCCTAGTAAGATAGAAACTTATAGAGAGATTTTGCCTACTCTTTTACATGAATTACAACATTTTATTCAGAATAAAGAAGGTTTTGCACAAGGGGGAAATCCTAGAGAAGTAAGAATTAGATTAGAAGAAGCAATAGATAAAAAACCTAAATACAAGAACGTTCTAGAAAAAATTAAATCTTCCTTATTTGGAAAAAATTCTAACCCTTTAAAAGCGTTTGAAAATTTAAATTCCATTCAAGATATTTTAAAGAAAAGTGATTTTGATTTATATGAAAGTCTAGCTGGAGAGGTACAGGCTAGAAATACCGAAACTAGACAAGGCATGACACCTGAAGAAAGAAGAAACACATTGCTTTCCGAAACTGAAGATATCAAACGTGACGAACAGATTGTTCTTTTCCAAGGAGAAAAAGGAGCCATGCTTGCGGAAGATGGAAAGTTTATTATTTATGCTTTGGAAGATCCAAACGTTTCTACTCCACTACATGAACTGGCTCACGTTTACGAACATTATTTGACTGATGCCGAACGAAAAACTATTTTAGATGATGCAGGTCATAAAGAATGGAATCGTGAAACGTCAGAGCATTTTGCACGTTCATTCGAAAAATATCTTGCTGATGGCATAGCTCCTAATCCAGAAATGAAATCAATTTTTGAAGATTTCAAAAAATGGCTTACAGATATATACAACGGCATTACAAATAGCGAAATTGACATTAAGCTTTCTCCAGAAATGCAGAAAATTTATGATATGATGCTTGGTGCGCCAGAAACTAAAAAAGCTAATTTCAAAGGAAGTGAATTTACAATTGAGAAAAAGGCAAATGGCGAAACAAAAATTATCAAAAAAAATGGCAAGGAAGTAAAAGAATATACCTGGAGAAAAACAAAAGACGGCAAAAAACGCGTTAAGAATGCTAACTATTATAAAATTTTAGCGATTGCTGACGGCAATATGACTGAAAATGAAATTAATGAAGCCAATAAAAAGCAGATTCAGGAAAGTATTGATAACTTTATACCCTCAAATGAGTATGAAGTTGCTTTGCTGGAGATAGCCAAAGGAACTAAATTTTCAAAAGAAAGCCTTGAAAGGGAGTTAGGGAACAAAGATTCCAATTGGGCCAGCGATCAATTCTTTAAAAAGAAAATGGCAAGCATCGAGAATGTTGCAGAGGGAATTGTTGCTGAAAATGAAGATTTAAATTTAGACGAACAGGAAGTAAGAAACGCATTAATAGACATTCTAGGTTCTAATGAAAATTTAGATTCAGTTAGACAGCAGTTAAATGAAAACTACCAGAAATCAATCGATCCTTATTTTGGTTTGACTGAGCAGGAAGCAATAAATGCTTATGAAGAATTTATGACAGATTCTGAACGTGCTTTATTCGAATCAGTACAGGCGGAAGAAAGTTTAAGCGAAGAGGAAAAATTACAATATTATATTGAACAGTATGAAAAATCAATCGAATCAATCCCAGAAGAAGACCGAGCAGAAATCTACGAGCAATTCGAATCCGAAAGATCAGAGCGATTACCTAATTCGCCAGAAAGCAATGAGGATAGCAATCGCGAAGAAAGCAGCAGAGAACAGAAAACTGAAAAAGTAGAAGAAAAGTCACCTACAGAGAAATTCTTAGACTGGCTTGACGAAATGGAAAATAATCTAGACCAATTTGGTAAAGAAAACCTATCGTCTGGAATTCCTATTGTTGTCGCCAAAGCTGCAATACAGGCAATGCGTGCTGCTGTGAAAGCTGGTAAGACTGTTGCTGAGGTAGTACAGTCAGGACTTGATGCATTAAAGAATACCGATTGGTATAAAAGCTTAAGCGATTCTGAAAAAACTGAGGCTGAAAAAGATTTCAATGATACCTTTGGAAAACCTCAAATTGATCAGGATAATCTTCGCCAGACTGAAAACTTAATGAACAGATCTGCTTCAGAAAATATTTCTGAGGATGAAGCATTTGAAGAAGTTTCTAAGACATTTGAGAAAGAGCGTGAAGAATTGCGCAATGAAAAGCCGGCAAAGGAACATTTGCGTGATGCTTATAGAAATTTTGTAAAGAGATTTACCGATCGTCAGTATTTATCGAAATCACTTTTATCCAAATCCGGATTGCGAAATACCAGAAATCTTATGATTAATGCTCATGGAGCTTCTGGTAAGGCTAAACTTATGTTTGAAGAAGCATATAACAAAATCTATAAAGGATTAACACGTGAGGAACGAAATACGTTAGATGAAATTATCCAGGCTAAACGTTTTATTGCCATTGATGAAAATCGTGAGCAAAGAGGTCTAGAACCTGTCTCGCATCCAAATTTCATTGATAAAAACAAGTCTGAAAAATTCCTTTCTAAGCTTGAAAAAAACTTAGGCGAGGAAAAGTATAAAGACTTGGAAAAACGAGCAAAGCAGTACTTTAAAACATACAAAGATTTATTGCAGCAGGTTTATGATAACGGCCTTATTTCAAAAGAATCTTTCGATTCTATGAATAATGTCGATTACCAGCCACGTGTATTTTTAGAATTTGTCACAGATTTTAATGGTGATTTGGCTCAAAATAAAAGAACAAATAATCTTGAAACTGGAGGATTGAGTTCTGATCAGATTAAATCAATGAAAGAGGGTGATGCAAACAGCTTGGTTTTGAATTCTGAATGGCTGCTTACAAACTCATTGCTTGCGCGCCAAAAAGCAATTGCAATGAACAACCTCAACAAACGTTTTATGACTGAGGAATATCCAAAAGCATTAAAACGCTACGAAGCAATTGACCCGAAAAACTTTAAAGATAAAGAAGAGGAACGTTTCTATAAATATTTCAAAGAGCTGTCTTCAAAAGTAATTGATAATCCAATTGTTGGATATACTGATAGCGGTAATCCTAAATACAAGTACGATAAAACTCCTGCTAATTTCCAAAAAGCATATTATTATGTTGATGGAAAACAGCACCAGTTCTTTTTGGAACAGGAACTTTATGAATCTTGGGTTGATAAACTGGGTAATTTCTTAGATTCTAGAGCTAAAGAAGCTTTATCATACGCTACTGGTTCTGCATTGGTAAAAGCTATTGCAACAGGAAATAATCCAGCATTCCCTATTGTCAATACTCCTAGAGATTTTATGTTTACAACTACTTTCTCTGACCAGTATAGCAATTTTGTTCCAAAAGCAATGCTTCAAGTTGGAAAAGATGCCTTAAAATCGTTTAAAGAACTTAGAAATGCTGATAATAGTGATGTTCTTAAGAAATATATAGAATACGGCGGTGCAATGGATTTTTTAAGTTCAGAAGGTAGATTAAAAAAGAATTCTGTTGTTGGCCGTACAATTGAAAAATTGATTGATCCAAAATTTAAAGATGCAGCAAAAAACATTTTTTCAAAAGTTACTCTTTCAAAAATATCTGAGTACAGTGAAATGATGTTCCGTTTAGGTATATTCCAAAGATCAATTCAAAATCAATTGAAAGATTTAGGATTAAATGACATTTCAGAAGTTACAGACAAACAGCAGTTGGATGATATTTACAACGAAGCTGTTACCAATGCTAGAAGCATTTTAGATTTCAATCAAGGCGGTAATGTGACTAAGGATTTAGAATCTGCAGTTCCTTATATAAATGTAGCTTTTCAGGGCGGGCGTGTTGCAGCAACAGCATTCGAAAGAGATCCTGTAGGTACTACTTCAAGAGTATTGCAGGTTGCTACGTTGGCTTCTGCAGTTCCTATCGGAATTTCTTTAGCATTGTTAAGCGCATTTAAACCAGACGATGAAGAAGATAAAACTGCTGCTGAAATATACTTGCATGCTATGGAAGGAATTAGCACTTACCAAAAAAGTAAGTATATGAATATTCCTGTTCCTATTAAAAATGCAGACGGCGAATACATGGTTATTAAAATTGCAAAAGCGCAGGAGCTTTCGCCAGTAATGTCTGTTACAGATGATATTTATAATAATATGATTCGCAGTTTTACTGGACAGCAGAAGAAAACTGCAGGAAGAATTTTAGATGATGCTGCATTTACTTTCAATAGCAATGTAATGCCTATCGATTTTACAAGTCCGGCAGGATTATTTACAAGAACACCAATCGTAAAAGGAACTTTGACATACACTACTGGTTACGATTTTTTCAGAGACGAACCTCTTTCAAACGATATTGGAAAAGTTCCATTGCAGGTTGAGGGGTTAAATAATCCTAATGTTGAGGATTTCTATAAAAAAATTGGTGATAGCCATAAAGTGTCTCCAATAAGAAGCAAGGCATTTGTTGAAAGCTTGATTACCGGACCAAATACGAATCCATTTGTTGGAATGTTATATGGAGGAATGGATGCAGCTGTGTCAGATAAAGGAATGAAAGAAATTGGTAAGGATTTGGTTAATTCAGTTTATAAATCAACTGGAAAAAGAATTATAAGCTATCCTTCAGATTTCAATAGAAAGCTTTCAGCAAGAAAAGATCTTCAGGAAAAAATCGATAAAATAAATATTGAAAAATATAAACAGAAAGCTGAGTTTAATCAGTTGGCTAAAGATTATATCAATAAAGAGGTTACCAAAGAAGAAGTAAATGCAAAGCTGAAAGAATTAGATCCTGCTGACAGAAAAAGAATGTTCAATAAAATAAAAGATAAGATTCGTCTTAAAGGAATTGACGGAGCGATTATCGATATTAAATATGAACAGGGAAATGATGTAAAAGCTCTAATGATTATGCATTACTACGGTGATATTACCGATGGAAGCAAAGACAGCAAAGAAGTTATACGCCAGATGAAACGTGCCAAAGGAGTTCTTACTCCAGGAGTAATTCTAGAATACAAAAAGCTGAAAAAAGATCTCGAGAAATAAAAAAAAGCCTTACTATCTTAGTAAGGCTTTTTGGTTTTAGAACTGTGCTTTAAATTTTACTACAGTTTTAGCAGCAATTTCTACTGGCTTTCCTGTTTGTGGATTTCTACCTACCCTAGCTTTTCTTTCTGCAGTTGAAAAATTACCGAAACCTTGAAGTGATGTTTTACCATCATTTTTCAAGCCTCTTTGAATGTTGTTTAAAACACTTTCTACTACTTTTTTAGCATCTACTTTAGTTAAACCATTTTCAGCTGCTACATTCTCGATTAATTGTGATTTAGTCATAACATAAGATTAGCGATTTACCTATTATCGCGAGGTTTTAAATTAAGATTTTTCGGTTTCTAATACTACTCTGATAAGTTCTTGAATTTCTCCGTCTAAAGGGAGCCTATTCATATCATTTATCAATTTGAATATTTCGTAGTATCTTGGATTATTGTTTTTTAAATCTTCTGCGTATTGAGCTCGTCTTTCTTTTTCAGCATTTATTCTAGACTCCAAGCGATTCATTTTAAACTCGAACCAATAACCAATTCTATCTGATGGCCCCATTATTTCAAGTTGCATTGTTAATATTTTAACATCAACAACTTCTTCGCACAAATGATCTAAATTTTCGTTTGTTGGTTTTCTATGATGCTTATTTATAGCTTGCATTAATTCACCAACTTCTTCGTGCCACATTTTAATTTGTTCTGCTTGCCCCCACAATTCTACAGCTTCTTTACATAATTCTATCGCTCTATACTGATCCATACTTTGCTTTTTTAGTTAGTTGTCCTTTTTGATTAGCATTTCTTTTCTTAAGCTGACTATTTTCAAGCAATAATTCCTCATTTCGTTTTCTAAAAAAATCCAGATCAGCCTGCATATCTACATAACTTTTACTCATGTTCTCTGCTGCATCTGCAATTCTAAGTAAAGCGGAAAGTTTTATCTGCTCAGAAGAAAAACTTTTACCTTCTTTTGCCTCTACAACAAATTCGGTTCGTGAAATATTTTTAAGTGTGGTTTTCTTCGACATGTGATTCTCGGCTTATTTCTTGGTTAGATATACTTAATAACGATAAATAACTTACATGCGGATTAAAAAGAGTTATTCCATTAACTTTAAATCCTTCCATTATTTCGTGTTCTACGGTTGCTTTAAATGCTGCAAAAGCAGTTTTAATAACTTCATCATCTGTCATGTGTTCAGATAAATACCATTTTCGTCCATGCCATTCCTGATTTTTTCCAGTTTTATTACATTTTGCATTGTAAGTGACCTGAATGAAAAATCTGCCTCGGCTGTACTTTTGATCTCTAGCTATTCTAAGCTTGAATGTTGTTCCGAAACACTCCATTGTTATTCCGGAACATATTCTTTTTAAATGGGCAGACATTATTTTGTTTCTTTATTGAAGTAAACTAAATAATAATATTGATCTCTTTCAGAATCATAACCCTTTTCAATTATCTGATTAGCTTTTTCAGGATCTGTAATGTCAATTTTAATTGTGACACCAGTGTCCAGGTTAATCACATTTTTGAATGATTTTCTGGCATCTGAAACTGCGGTATTTGAAATTTGGAAGTTTGATACATCTTCAATGCTATATTTGGCGCCCTGATCAACTTTATAGTTTTTGAATTCTGAAATCAAATCAGGATTCTCTAAAACTTCATTCAAGAAAATACTTTCTTCAAATTCGTCATTTTTGGCAAAGTAGTTTACCGATTTATTAAGGAACATCACTTCTTCTTTTTTGTCTTCGGCAGGCAATACAACATCTTTAGCAAAGTTTTGGCAGAATTTCAAATACTTTTTGGTCAAGAAATTTTCATCTTCAAAAGCATCTACAGACAAGAAATGCTCTAACCAGTAACGGGCATCATAACGATTGCTGTCAATTGAAAGAATCTTGTAGCCTTCTTCTTTTTTGTAATTGAAAATCAAGCATCCTTTGTCTAATTTGCTGAGGTTGATTCCTTGCTGCAAAATCATTTCTAAATGATCTCCATTTTCTTCAAACTTGATAAAATCGTCAAGAATTTCGCTTTTGAAAATACCTATTGCATCTACAACATTATTATCAATTGAAACATTTGTAATGTGAGCAATGATAACATCACCGTTTTTAATGTGTGGGTGATTTGACTGCTCATAAAGATGTTTTGTAATTTCTTGTGAAATTAAATGAAAGTGGTCAGGAGCATTAAAAACTCGCTGGACATTGTTATACATTTCGTTGTAGTCGATATCCACTTCATGAGCGAACTGAAAGTAATTTTCTTCTTTTTCGCGGAATGGCTTAAAGAAAAACTCTTTGATTAGCGGAAGAATTTCGTCGTTTAATTTGTATGGTTCGTTTGAAAGAAAAATTGCTTCGTTTCTACTTTTGTTGCCAACTCTATGAAGTGACAGAGTTTCTATCTGTGCGTTGAATAAATTTATCATGATTTTATAGTTTTGAAATGTTGTTTTAAATCTTTTTTGAATCTCTGAATACAATCTCTTGTTGTATGAGACACATAAATACCTTTAGAATATTTTGTATTATATTCTTCCAAAATATGATCAGAATTATCACTACAAAAACGATAACCATAAAAATCACAATACCAGTTTATTTTGTGCTTTAGATAGTTTATATCTCTATTTGCTTTAGGTTGATAATTTACTAATACTTCAAACTCTTTTCTAAATTTTATAATTCCTTCTTCGGTAATGTGATAGAAATTTAGGTTTGAATAATCTTGCTTATAAGCATATCCTTTTGTAACTAAATGATCTAGTGTTTCGTCACTTTCTATTTGATACCTATTTCTGTAAAATTCTAACGGGAGAGTTTTGTCTTTTTTCTTATCTGACATTACAGACTTGAATAAATCAATTCCTAAAGAATGAGATATAACATCTAATTCCTTTTTTGAATATTTAGTTTCATTCATTCGTTTTTAGATTTTAAGTTAGAGAGAACAAGGCATTACTATAGCTTTTATAGGCGTAGTGTAATCGCTATTATTTGAAGTAAAGAGAATGCATTTGTTTGCAGATGTGGTTTCCATCTTATAAATCCCTGTATTTGATTTCGGAATTCCAGATATCATCTTTTGCAAGACATTGATATTAACTCCAAGTTCTTTAGGTTTATCTGGATAGTCAGCAGGATTTACCATAACGTTTTCACTGTTCCATTTTGGATAAGTAAAATCTATGTATTTTCTTCTATAGATCATTTCTCCAAGAAAATGAATTTCTGCATAAGTGTCTGTAAGAATATATTCAAGCTCAATTGGGCCTTTTCTTTTTGATGGCAATGGAACCATATATCTTAATTTATTGAAATACTCTATTGGAACAATAACTCCTTCTTTGTCAGAATCATTTTCAATTATTTCAATTGGATAAGCTATTAATACATGTGCATCGGTTGCCACTAGTTTTGATTCTTTTAAGTCAATGTAGACTCCGGACATTGCTGGTCTTAATTCGTCTTTACAGACAACATTTTTAAGATGTGTGTATGTTACATCGGTTAAATTTTTAAATTTTACTAACATGATTTTCGTTTTTATGATTTCCCAATCGTTTTAAATTCCCCCGTCTCCGGGGGAGGTGCTTTATTACTCTGTATAAGTAATTGCTTTTACAGCCCACATTTGTGAGGTTTGTGCTTCTGTAATTGCAATTGAAGCCATTCTTTTAGATTCGTTTGCAATTGAAGGATTTTGATCATTTCTAAAGTCATTTAGAAAATCAATTACTTCTGCAAACTTTCTTTTTATTTGGTCTACACTTGAATTATGACTTGGATTAAATGTTAATCCGACTGCTTTTTCTCCAAAAGTCAATTCTCTTTTTTCTTCTGTTGTATTCTCCATATTTTAAATTAGCTTTAACCTAACCAAGCGAGGTTTAATTGATTTATATTCTAATTTTTTGTGTAAAAACATACTAATACGATTCGAGTTCCGACTGAAATTTCTGCGGGCCATTTTGAATGAAAAAGATTTGAATCATAAAGAACTCTTCTATTAGGAACGGCCCAAGCAATGTTAACCAAATCCCATTTCTTCAAGTCATTACTATCTTCTATCAGCAATCTGTCGAATTCTTCGTTGGTAACATTTTCTGGAAGCTTTAAGCCGTGTTTATGATGCTTCCAAAATGCAGTTCCGTTTACACTTGTTTCTGCACCTGTACTGATGTATAAAACAGAAGCCAATGCAGTTTTTTTGCCCTCTATGATGTTATCTGCATGAATACGCAGATCATTATCAAAATCTTTGTTTGCGCTTCGGATAAAAGTTAAATGCAGTTCGTGGTTTGGTATTTGCAGATATTCCAAAATAAAATCAGGAGTTGGCAAAACGCTAAATTCTTTTTCCCCACGTTTTACAATCTGGAACTGGTTGTGTTTACAGTACAGTTGCAGATATTCAAATACCTCTTCTGGTAAAAATTGCTCTTTAACTTTCATCTTAAAAAATTGTTTCGGTTTTTAATTCAGTTTGTTTTTTAAAAAATTCCAGGAGAATGTTTCGCTTGGCTCGTATTAAAATTTTACCCGATCTGCCAGAAACAATTCTTTCAAGATCAATTGTCAATGATTTTCTTTCTGCTGGAGTTTTAGCTTCTGTCTTTTCGTTTTCTTTTTTCAGCTGCTCTTTTGCTTCGGAAAGTTTTTGTTCGTAGTATTTTACAAGCGCTTCACTGCCTCTTGTTTTAATCTTTCCTTTCTCAACCAGAAAATCAAAAATGTATTCGGTAATTCCCTCAATTGTTCCAGTCTCTTTGTATTCGTCGAAGACACGGTTTACTGCATTCTTAACCATTTGCTCTTTCTCTTCTTCGGAAGGTTCTTTTTCTGAATCTTTAGCGGGTACGATATTGTGTTCTGTTTTGATTTTATGCTTGTAAACACGGTACTTTTTCAAAATTGCAGTTACATACTCGGCATTAAATTGTTGAAAATGTTCGGTCTTTTCTTCATAAACATTAAATCTTTCAAGTTCAAACGCTTTATAAATTTCCTCTAAAGTCAAATCGCTGTAATGAGTAAAAATCGCTTTAAGAATATCAGGCTGATGAAGTTTGTCAATACCTTTAAGTCCTGCTAGAACTGCTGCTTTTGTCATTGCAGCTGCAATTAATATTGCAAACTCAGGTTCAGTTTTTCTGTCTCTAAGTTTTACAAATCCAAAATTTTGCTTTAAAAAAGAAACAGCATGTACGCTACAACGATCTTCAATTTCTGCAATTTTCACAGATGCTCTTGCTTCTTGTTCCTGTGCGATTGCTAATTTGTCTACTTTGTACTCCATTTCTTTTATTATTTTGGAATTATCCAGTTACTCATACTTTCTTCAAATCCAGATTTTCTCATTCTTCCTGCAACAATTGGATCATCATCTATTTTTGGAGTTTTCTTTGAATCGTTTGAATTTTTTTCCCAAGTTCTAACACAAGCTTTCCAATCTTTCATTTTATTTTTTCCAACCATCCATCCTTTTCCTTGATAGAAATCGAAAAATTTATTAGCGTCTACAGAATTATTTCTCTCTGAACAGTAATCTTCAATTTCTTGAATTGTAGGAATTGAAAATTTTGAAATTTGCCTTTTTTCTTTTATTTCAATTACACTTTCAATTACACTTTCATTTTCATTTCCAATTACAGAGTTTGCTTCTATATTTGCTTTAGCAAAATTTTTAATGGATGTTTGAGTTTTTTTTCCTCCAGATTTTCCGCTTGAAGCTCTCTTTTTGCTGATTTCAGCATCTTTTACCATTCGTGAACATATAAGTGTGTCGCCATCAATTTCAAGTACTTTTTCATCGATTAATTCATAGAAATATTTTTCAATTTCAAGCAAATCAAAAGAAGAAAGTCTTGCAATTTGCGTAGCAAAATTTAATTGTTGCTTATTGCTTTGCTTGAATTTTTGCTTAAGCAAAATGATTCCGTAAGATTCTGATTTATGCATTAAGCACATGATTGAAATCATCAAACCGTGTGCTCCTGGACTACACATTTTTAATTTTGTGTTGTTCATCCAGTCATCAACATAAAGTGGCAAGTATGGTTGATCTGTTAGTGCCATAATTTTAAAAACAAAGCCCTTTAAAAAGACCGCCATCCACTCGGTCTTAATAAGGGCTTGTTGTCAAGGTTAAGTTTAACCTTTATGTCTTCTGTAGGGGATGGTCTACATATGGAATATTAAATTCTACGACACAAATGTATAAATAATTTACATTTAAAGTGTAATTTATTTACACTAAATTTTAAATAAAAAATGGATTTTAATGAATTCTAGTTCATTAGGAGTTAGAAATCCTTTTCCGATAATCATTACTCTGCCATCTTTTAGAGTGAATTTTACTTCTATTCCAATGTCTCTAAACAGAAAATAAACATTGCTTTCAGTTAAAGCAGGAATTATATAAAATTCAGGTTCCATAATTTGAAAAATTACAATTTATTAAAATGGCAGATCATCTGGCTCGTCCTCATTGACATTGGTTGCTGGAGCAAATGTCTGTGCATTGGTTTCTGCTTGGCGATTAAAATGTTGATCAACTGCGCTGTCGGGCCGATTAGAATTAGATGTTCCTGCGCCAAGCCTTTCAATCTTCCATGCGTTTAATCCAACATAGTATTTTCCATTGTATTCAGATCCTTTTATATTCACTGATACTTTAACATCTTCACCAACTTTATAATTGTTTAGTAATTCTGCTTTATCCTTTAGAAAGTCCATAGGAATATCACTTGAATACTGTTCGTCAGTTGTGATAACAATTTGTCTTTTTGAAAAACCGCTATCAAATGTTTGAATATCTCCTATAATCTTTATTTTTCCAGTTATTTCGGCCATTGGTTGTATGTTTTAAATGTTATTATGCTATGAATTACTGATTGTCTTGTTTTGAATTTAAGACATAGCTCTTTTATATTTCCATTTCCATTAATACCATCTTTTCCTTGTATTGCATGTTTTCGGATATACATTATGTCTGATTTGGTGAATCTTCGCCTTTTACTTATATTTTTCAATACTTCTACAGCATGTTTTTTATTTTCACTGGATGTGCACCATTCTAGTTCAGAAGCTCTATTATCGGTTTTAATTCCTTTTTTATGGTTTACTTCTGGTTTATTGTCAGGATTAGGAATAAATGCTTCAGCAACTAATCTATGAGCTTGAAAACCTTTTATTTTCTTTCGATAGTTTTACTGTTAGATAACCTTTCTTGTTTTTATACTGTGAAATGTTTCTTGGAATTCTAAATGAATAAGATTTAATGTTGCCCAAATCACTAACTTTATATAAACCTTCATAACCTTCAATATCTATCCAATTCTCCATAATTAAGGCTTAAAGTATGCTTGGAAACGCACTAATTCTGGATATTCTGGAGAACGAATTAAACCGTCTCCAGCACCTGCCAATGATTCAGCACCTCCCTCATCAATAACCACTTTTGAATCAACTTCCTTTGGAACACGGAAACAGATTTGAACAGGGAAGTTTACTTTTGCGTCACCAGTAATTACTTTTACAGATGCTCTTTGAGTTGCAGCAATAATTCTAAATCCCGCAGAACGTCCTTTTTGTAATAGAATTCGAAGATTTTCTTCTAAAGATTTGTCTCCGCCTAATGCTTTGCCACTTCTCGCCTGCGCTTGTGCATCAGCAAACTCGTCTGCAATAATTGCTTTAAAACCATGTTTTAGTCCTGATTTTACACGCACATTCATTTCTTCTACGGCTTCTATCAGAAACATTTCAATTTCGTAGATATCGCTGATAACTGTAACTCCTGGAATATTCATTTGAGCAAATTCATATTTTGGATCTAGAATTGTAATATCTTTTACTTTAGCAAGTTTCATATATTCAATAATAGACTTTAGAGCAACTGATTTTCCAGAACCAGTAGCACCACAAACGAGTACGTGAGGTGTAGAATGATTATTCAGGTCCCAGTGAATCACTTCTTCTAAATTGCTTTTTCCTATAGGGATTTTATAATCCACCAAGTCTTTCTTATTGAAAATAAGATCGCGTTCACGTTTCTTAGATACTTCTACTGCTAGATAAGATTTTCCTTCCCATACTGTAAGACTTGTGCTAATTCTTACACTTGGCACGTCTAAAGCATTCGCTATATCTAGTTTATGGGAAGCAATGTTTCCAATCTTAGTTCCTGCATCAATTTGAAGCAGATAAGTATTACTTGAATAACCGTCGAATATTTTTGCAACTTTTACAATAATTGCAAATCGGCGAAGAGAGTGCTCAATTTTTTCTTCTTGTGTCATATCTTTGTTTGAATAATCGTATTGAATAAATTCAGCAGCATTTTGCCTGAATTGCTTAATAACTTTTGGATTAATAGTTTTTATTCCAGTGTCTTTTATTTTTTTTAATCGTTGCTGAACCATTTCAGTTTTTGTTGGATCAACTCCAGTGAAATCTTCAACCTCAGAAATGAGTGTTTTGGTCCAGAATTCATATATCTCTGCTTTGTCAATGAAATTATCGCTATCATTCATTATATACACGTAATCTGGGTCATTTACTGCAGTAACTAAAGCCCTAAGACCTTCATAAAGCGATGCTTCATAGTATCTCCTTACATCCTCTGTAGACATATCCAAAACATATTTAACAAGTTGTGGCGTTTTATCTCTATTTTCAGATGATTTATTTTCAATAAACCAGACTTCATCTACTTTTACGCCAAATTCAGCTTCATAACCTTTAATATATGTGATAGCTTGTTTACCGTGAGAAAGTTTTATATCAGCTTCAGGTGTATAAGTCTGTTTAGATTTATTGTCTATTATAACAATTCTTCCGTCTTTAAGTTTTACTACAAGATCAGCTTTATAATAAAGAGGCAGTGGAATTTCTACACCGTTTATTGTTACAAAAATTTCTTTACCGTAATGTTCAACATCTAATATTTCTTCAATTTCATCGGTATAAACAAAAATGTCCTTCAAAAAATATTGAATCAGTTTAGAGGCCGTTTTGCAGGCTTCCTTAAAACAATCTTCAACAGTTGGATTAGTTTTCTGCAGTTTCCAGTCTCTAGGATCCATTTCCTCAATGTAATTGTAAGCTATTGTTTCTAGATCAACTAATTCTGGCAGTTTTTCAGCTTTCTCTTTAAATTGAATAAAATAATGCTGTAAAGCAGCGTGGTAAGCATTTCCAGCTACTGTAGTAGCTGATGATTTTGACTTATAACCATATACGTACTGCATTTCATAAGCCTTTTGGTTTCGGGAAAAAGTACCAACTGCAGAATATGACCAGCTATTCACTAAAAATTGAGAAAGATGGTTTTCAATTTGCTCAGGAGAATATGTGTTATAGATACTCATGATTATGGCATTGTATTTTTTGTAGTAGTTGCAGGCGAAGCGGATAATTCTCTTAATCTGTCAGAATACAATGTGTAGGTTTCTGTATCTTCTTCTGGAATATCCTTTTTTAGCTTTTCAAGAGCGTCCTTTGTTTTTGCTTGGTTAATTTTAATGCGAAGTTTGGCAGAATCAACTTTCTCGGCTTTTGAAGCATCATTTACTTTTTTAGCTCTGAAAATTAAATCTGCGGTTGAATCGCCGTCTTTTATAGCTTGACCATAACCAATTAGCGTTACAAGATCGTCAGATGTAATCGTTGATTTGTTTGGTTTACCAAATAGATTTAAAATTTCTTGTTCAGTTACTCCGTAAGTATTTAAGAAGCGTTCGAAGTAGTCATTGACTTTTTTTATTAGTTTTGTTTCGTCTGAAACATCTCCAATAATATAATCTTTAGCAGATTTTAGAACTTTATCTACAACGGCTTTAGGAATAACTTTTAATATTGCATTTCTTAATGAAATCGAATTTGCAGCATTTCCTGTTACTGTAATCATATCGTCATTCATTCTGCCATTTTTCGTCATTATTGACCTTTTTACCTCCTGCTCAATTGCAATATTTTTTTGCAGGTCAAAACATATACCTCTAGATGTAATGTTTTTTCCATCAATATCTGTTATTTTAGAACTAATTCTTAAATTACCCCAATTCTGGGCTAAAATAAGCGCAAGATGGATAGATGGTCCGTTTATGGTTTTACCACCACGTGGTAAAGCATAATTACAGCTTTGCGCAGTTTCTAAATCCATAGTTACTGTTGCAATAGAATCGTTTACAGCTTGCTTAATATCCCTAGGATAATGTTTTGCTGTCGCAATTTGGGTGTCAATTTGAGCTTTTTCCTGCTGATAGATCAATTCTGTGTTTGGCTCAGTTGTAATGATTTCGGTTTCGTGTACCATGGTTTTTATAATTTACATCGTTATACTTTAGTTGCTAGAATGCATAATGCAATTCCTAAGAAGAAGGCGAAAATCATCCAAGCGCATCCTTTTTCTGGTTCATCTGATTCAGGGATTAATCTTCCCATTTCTTTATGTCTTTTAGAGTTATAATTTTTGCTTTTTTATTAAATGCATTTTCAATTAAGGAAATGGCATGCTGTAAAGATTCCTTGTCTAAAAAATAGAAAGTTTTGATTTTTGTATTTAAAAGCAGATATGTTTTAGAATCTAAATCCTCAACGCTAGCTTCTAATTCAGTGTAACCCTGCTTAATTAAGAATTTAGCAGTTTTTTGTTTTTTACGGGAAATAATTACGTGTCTTGCCATACTATTTTTTCTTATTTTGGTTAGTATAATTGTCAATTTGTTCTTGTGTCATAAGCCAGCTCTTCCCTGTTTTTGATGCTTCCATAACTCCCAGTTTAATGTGATTTCTTATAGTCCAAGGTGTGGAATGTGTCAAGTCAGCAACTTGTTTAACTGTAAAGAACTTTTGCTTTTCTTCGGTTTTTGTTAATGAGCGTTCTTCACAAATATCAGCAGCTCTTTCTGCTATAGTATTCATTTGCTCTTCACTTAATTCAATTTTTAATATTTCCATAGCGGTTAGGTTGTTTATTTAGTAAATACAATTGAACATGATTAATGGGGAAAAACACCCTTTTTTATTTGTAATATCTTATTTATGAGATTTTTCATCTACATTTGCACTTTTATTGGTTTTTATTAGTTTGTATTAAAAACAACAATCAAAATGAATAAGTTTTTATTTGTTTTCGTTGAAACAAATATAGTAAATAAATCTTCTAATAAACAAATTTAAAGTGGATAAATCTTCTAATATTAAAGAAAGGATTTTGCAAATAGCCGAAATCAAAGGGATTGCAAAGGAAAAATTTTTTGAAAACATCGGTATGACTTATGGCAATTTTAAGGGTAAATCAAAATTAACGCCCATAAATTCCAATGCAATAGAAGATATAATTACCAATTATCCAGATATTAATATTGAATGGCTTTTAATAGGCAAAGGAAATATGCTTAAGAACACTGCTGATGAAAATGGTTTGTCGGTAAGAAAATTGAAGACAGATAAAATTATTGATAACCAAGATATACCTCTTTACGATGTACAAGTGGCAGCAGGTGTTGTCGATCTCTTTGCGGGCGCTCAAAAGCAAATACCAATTGACTACATAAGAATTCCTAAACTTCCTAAGTGCGATGGCGCATTATATGTTACTGGCGATAGCATGTACCCATTATTAAAAAGTGGGGATATAGTAATGTATAAAGAAATAAATAACATTCAACATAATATAATCTGGGGAGAAATGTATTTAGCTTATGTCAACAATGACGGAAACGAGTATTTCTTTACTAAATTCATTAAAAAATCAGAAAGGGAAGGTTACGTTCAATTTGTTTCACAGAATCAACATCATCAAACTGTTGAATTTCCTATAAGTAGCATAAAAGCTTTAGCCTTAGTCAAAGCATCCATTAGAATTAATTCCCAACTATAAATAAATCTATTAATTAAAATTAAAAATTATGAAAAAAGCATTACTTGGTCTGAGTTTTTTTTTAATGCTGTCATGCTCAAGTGACGATGAAAAAAAAATAAGCTCAAATGAAATTGTTGGAAAATGGCATCTTGTAGATATTTTAGAAAACGGAAAACCAATTTCTGGCTATTCTTGTAACAAGGAGTTAGATATTACTGAATTTAAGTCAGATGGATCATCTGTAACAAAATATTCAGATAAAAATTCCAGTAACGTTTGCGTTCAGTATTCTGAAAGCGGTACTTATACTGTTGTGGATAATATTTTAACGGATACTCAAAAAAATGGAAATGTTACAATATATGAAGCAAAATACAAGATAAAAGAACTTACAAGTACTTCACTAAAGTTAGAATCTATTTCTGTTTTTGAAACAAATAATGATGGAAGCAATCCGAATACTGATAATTACTCAGAAGGACAAAGTGTTAATGTATATAACCGCATTAATTAACATAATATGAAAAAAGCATTATTTATTTTAGCGATCTCTTGTATATTATCATGCTCCAAAGATGATAATTATTGTCCAAATGGAAAAATAAAAGGACATAGTACTATCCAAGACAGGAGCTTTATTACTCTTGACAATGGGAAGGAAATAACAATTAATGCAAGTGATTTTGATAAATACCCTATCAACACATGTTACGAACCAGCTAAATAAGCTGGTTTTTTATTGTTTTTTGTAGAAAAGTTGTCGGGCAATTGTCGGGAAAATGGCGAAAGAAAAAAGCGTAAACCCTTGTATTTAAAGGCTTACGCTTTTGATTAAGTGAACGCAGAAGGATTCGAACCTTCGACCGCCTGCTTAGAAGGCAGGTGCTCTATCCAGCTGAGCTATGCGTCCATTATTTCAATTGTAGTCGGGGTGGCAGGATTCGAACCTGCGGCCTCCTGCTCCCAAAGCAGGCGCGATAACCGGGCTACGCTACACCCCGAGGCAAAATTTAAGCGGAGAGACAGGGACTCGAACCCTGGCGACGGTTACCCGTCGACAGATTAGCAATCTGCTCCATTACCGCTCTGGCACCTCTCCTTGCTAGTGGAATTGCTTCCGTTTTGCGAGTGCAAATGTATAACAACATTCCTTTTCTCACAAGCTTTTTTTTGAGTTTTTTTAGTTTTTTTTTATCTTTTTTCAAAAACACTTCACAATCAAACAAATAGAATTAACAAAAATTTCACCTTAAATTTAAAATCACCCCTATTCAATACAAAATTTGAATTTATTCAAATAAACATTAAATTTGCTTACTAACTATTATTAAACAGAAAATGAACAAAAGAGTTGTTATCGTTTCTGCCGTTAGAACACCTATCGGAAGTTTCATGGGCGGGTTATCTACTGTACCTGCACCAAAATTAGGCGCTGCTGCTATAAAAGGAGCCCTTTCAAAAATTAACCTTGACCCAAAATTAGTCGATGAAGTTTTCATGGGGAATGTAATTCAGGCAGGTGTCGGACAAGCGCCAGCACGTCAAGCAGCACTTTTTGCTGGTCTGTCTGAAGAAGTTGCTGCTACAACAGTAAACAAAGTATGTGCTTCTGGAATGAAAGCCGTAATGTTCGCTGCTCAAGCAATCGCATGCGGTGACGCTGAAATTGTAGTGGCGGGTGGAATGGAAAGTATGAGTTTGATTCCACATTATGTACAAATGCGTGCCGGAAACAAATTTGGTCCAGCAACAATGTTGGACGGAATGCAGAAAGATGGCTTAACAGATGCTTACGACAATAACGCAATGGGAGTTTGCGCTGATTTGTGTGCTTCTGAATATAAAATCACTCGTGAAGAACAAGACGCTTTCGCAATTCAATCTTATGAAAGAAGTGCAAAAGCTTGGGACGCTGGAAAATTCGACAATGAAGTTGTTCCTGTTGAAGTTCCTCAAAGACGTGGCGAGCCAGTTATCTTTTCAAAAGACGAAGAATATACTAATGTGAAATTAGATAAAATTCCTTCTTTAGCACCAGTTTTTACAAAAGACGGAACTGTAACCGCAGCAAATGCTTCTACAATTAATGACGGAGCTGCAGCTTTGGTCTTAATGTCTGAAGAAAAAGCAAATGCATTAGGGTTAAAACCTCTTGCTTACATAAAAGGTTACGCAGATGCTGCTCAAGAACCGAAATGGTTTACAACAAGTCCGGCAAAAGCATTACCAAAAGCTTTAGACAAAGCAGGAATTTCAATTTCAGATGTTGATTTCTTCGAATTTAACGAAGCTTTCTCTGTAGTTGGATTAGCCAATGCAAAAATATTAAACCTTGATAACAATAAAGTAAACGTAAACGGTGGCGCTGTTTCTTTAGGACATCCTCTTGGAGCTTCTGGAGCACGTATTATTGTAACTTTACTAAATGTTTTAGAACAAAACAATGCAAAAACTGGAGCTGCTGCAATCTGCAACGGTGGCGGTGGCGCATCGGCAATTGTTATCGAAAGAGCGTAAAACAATATCTTAAAAAATCAGGAGTTATGTTTATAACTCCTGATTTTCAACTAATAAATTTCCTTAAATGTTTGGAATTTGCAATCTAGCCATAGTACCTGTTCGAGCTGAAGCCAGCGACAGAAGTGAAATTGTTACACAGCTCTTGTTTGGCGAGCATATCGAAATTTTAGAACGCCATAATCAATGGGCGCGAATCAGAATTCAATACGATGATTACGAAGGCTGGGTAGATTCTAAACAATATCAGGAAATTACTAAAGAGCAATTTGATCTTTTGAGTAAAGAGTCGATTATTTTAAATGCAGATTTAATTGATTATATCACGGCACCAAATAACCTATTGCTTCCTATTCCGTTTGGAGCATCACTGTCTTTTTTAAACAACAGCGAAATCAATACTTCAAATTTTGATTTTGAAGGAACTAAAACCAGTGGCATCAAACCCAAAAGCGCTTTAATCAAAACTGCTTTTATGTATTTGAATGCTCCGTATTTATGGGGCGGAAAAACACCTTTCGGAATTGACTGTTCTGGATTTACTCAAATGGTTTACAAATTAAACGGATATAAAATTCATCGCGATGCCTCTCAACAAGCACTAGAAGGAGATCCGTTAAGTTTCATTGAAGAATGCGAACCAGGCGATTTAGCTTTCTTTGATAATGACGAAGGAAACATTACCCATGTCGGCATCATAATGGAAAATAATTACATCATTCACGCAAGTGGAAAAGTACGTATTGACCGTTTGGACCACACTGGAATTTACAATCCCGAATTAAACAAGCACACTCACAAACTTCGTGTTATCAAAAAAATTATCTAATTAAAGTACACGGATAAAACAGATTCGCTTTGCGAAAACGCAGATTTGTACTGATTTCTTTTTTCTCTCGCAGATTGAGCAGATTAAGCAGATTTATTTTAAAAAAAATCTTTTTAAATCTGCCTAAATCATCAGAATCTGCGTGAAATAAAAAATCCTTTGTAATCCACTTAATCTGTGGCAAAAAGCCTTAAGCACTCAATCGAATCGACTTTCTAAATTCAGACGGACTATACCCTTTTTGTTTTCTAAAAAACTTATTAAAGTGGCTTTCATCTGTAAAACCAAACTCGTACGCAATTTCATTAATACGCTTATCGCTAAATTGCAAACGGTGTTCAATCAGTTTTGTTTTATAATTACTGATATACTGTTGCATCGTTTCGCTGGCATGCTTCTTAAAATAACGGCCTAAATACGTATTCGAAATTCCGAAATAATCGCTAATTGATTCTGCTTTGATTTTTTCCGGATAATAAATATTATTTTGAATATATTGCAGAATATCCATCGCTTTGGCTTCTGTTCCAATATTAACCTGCTCAGGAAGATATTTTGCAATATTTCTCGCCACAATAATAATCAGCGTATTGACCAACTGCTGAATCAATTCCTGGTTATAAACATCTTTATCTTGATGTTCACGGCAAATGGCTTCAATCATTACTTTCACCAGACATTTATCAGGATCATTTTTAAGAATACAGCCCGGCTGATGATTTGCATTTTGAAGAATATATTCCAATCGCTGAATATTTTCATTCTGCAGACTCGAATTTTTCAAATAAATATCATTAAACCTTAAAAAGAAAAATTTCGTTTTGGTTTCAATGGTAAAATTATGACAATCCTCAGGCGTCAATAAAAACAAATGCCCTGGATCATATTCAAAAATATTCTTATTAATACACTGTCTTCCCGTACCTTCTAAAATATAAACCAGTTCGAAAAAATTATGACGATCTCCCACATCTGGATATTCATTCAGCGTTTCAAAAGAGACTGTAAAAGGTTCGTATAAATTTTCTTTTTTCATAATTCCATTTATTTGAAGATGCAAATATACCTAAAAAAGACAAATATATACCAAATAAGAATCATAAAAACAGTATAATTTTGCCTCGTCAAATTAATCAAAATAAAATTACAATCATGGAATATAGAAAATTAGGCAACTCAGAACTTGAATTATCAGCTATTACATACGGTGCATTTGCCATTGGTGGAACCATGTGGGGCGGAACAGAAAAAAAAGATTCAATAGAATCTGTTCAGGCTTCTATTGATCACGGCGTTACTACAATTGACACTGCTCCTTTTTACGGATTTGGTTTAAGCGAAGAAATGATCGGAGAAGCTATAAAACCTTACGATCGTTCTAAAATTCAATTACTTACTAAATTTGGTTTGGTTTGGGACGGAAGCAATAACGGAAAAGGCGATTACTTTTTCGACGCTGACGACAATGGTAAAAAAGTTCCGGTTTACAAATATTCATCAAAAGCAAACGTAATAAAAGAAGTTGAAGAAAGTTTAAAACGTCTTCAAACTGATTATATTGATTTACTTCAAATTCACTGGCCAGACTCAACAACACCAATTTCTGAAACAATGGAAGCTGCTGAAAGCTTAATTCAGCAAGGAAAAATCAGAGCTTTCGGAGTAAGTAATTACAATGTCGCACAAATTCAGGAAGCACAAAAAACAATTCAAGTGGCTTCAAATCAAGTGGCATACAGCATGCTAAATCGCAAAATTGAAGAAGAACTAATTCCTTTCACAGTTGCAGAAAATATCGGAATCATTGCTTACAGTCCTATGGAAAGAGGTTTATTGACTGGAAAATATTTCACTGACAGCAAACTGAAAGAAAACGACCATAGAAACGGATATTTCAATCAATTTGATCTTCAAAAAGTAAAAACTTTGGTTGAAGAATTAACTTCTTTAGCACACGCAAAAGAAGCAAGTTTATCACAATTGGTTTTACGTTGGACCACTTTACAAAAAGGAATTTCAATTGTTCTTGCTGGAGCAAGAAACGCAGAACAAGCTATTTCAAACGCCAAAACAATGGATTTTGACTTATCAGCTTCAGAATTAGAATTCATCAATCAGGCAATTGCTAAAATAAAATAATTCTTTTTTAACACATAGAAACATAGTCAATTAGTGTACTATGTGTTAGAAACTAGTTTCTTTCCATTCCCTTTTAACGAAAGAAAAATCTATGTTTCTATGTGTTAAAACAAAATCTCAAAAAATAAATAATTAGAATTTGGGCGTGCCCCCTCCGGGTCGGGCTTTCGACTATATCTTTTGCTTCATTTCATTACGCAAAAGGATACCGCCTCAATCCCTCACGCGTCCATTTTCAAAATAAATAACAATTAAAATGAAAAAGATATTTATAATTAACGGCGGACAAAAATTCGCACATTCAGGAGGACAATTCAACAAAACCGTTCAAGATTGGACAGTTGAATTTCTTTCAAAAAACAACGATTACGAAATAAAAACAACGCACATCGAAGATCAAATCGATTTACAAGAAGAAGTAGAAAAATTCGTTTGGGCAGATTTAATTATCTATCATACACCAGTTTGGTGGTTTCAAATTCCGAATCTTTTCAAAAAATACATTGACGATGTTTTCACACAAGGACACAACAACGGAATATACAAAAGCGACGGAAGAAGCCGTGTAAATCCAGACATCAATTACGGAACTGGCGGACTTCTGCACGGACGCAAGTACATGCTTACCACAAGCTGGAACGCACCAGCAACGGCTTTTACACTTCCAGGCGAATTCTTCGAAGAAACTTCTGTTGATGACGGCGTTATGTTCGGATTCCATAAAATGAACAAATTCACAGGAATGGAAAAAATAAACGGATTCCATTTCCACGATGTAGAAAAAGGCGCAACACCAGAAAATATTGCTATCTTTAAAGAGAATTATACGAAACATTTAGAGCAAACTTTTAAAAACTTATAATTATGATTTCGATTACCGCAATTTTAAAAAGTAAACCAGAGCATTTAATTGAAGTTAAAAACCTGCTGACACATCTAGTAACCGAAACTAGAAAAGAAGCTGCATGTATTCGTTACGATTTGCACACTTCCGAAAATGTTTTTATTCTTTGGGAAGAATGGAAGGATCAACCGGGATTAGACTTGCATAACAATCAATCTTATTTGCAAGAATTCATCAAAAAAACTGAAAATCTAGTTTCAAGTCCGATTCAAGTTTACAAAACTGCGCAGATTTTATAAGTTTAGTTTGCCACGAATTACACAAATTTTCACGAATTGTTTTTTAATTGAGAATATGAAGATTAGTGAAATTCGTGTAATTCGCGGCGAAAAAAAAATCCTACACAATATTCAGAAAAAAGCTAAATTGCCTAAAATTTAGAAAACTAATTTTTTTATGAGCAATTATCACCTTGCCGAAATTAATATTGCCAAAATGAAAGGAGTCGATATTAACGATCCGATCATGAAAGAATTTGTAGACAATTTAGATGCTGTAAATACTTTAGCTGAAGAAAGCGAAGGTTTTGTTTGGCGCTTAAAAGACGAAACTGACAATGCTACAAGTCTTAATCCGTACAATGATGAACAAATTATCATCAATGTTTCCGTTTGGGAAAATATAGAAACATTGGAACATTATATGTACAAAACTTTTCACAGCGAATTTTTAAAACGCAGAAAAGAATGGTTTCAAAAATTCGGAAAAGCCCACACCGCTATGTGGTGGATTCCGAAAGGACATATTCCTACCCTTGAAGAAGCTGTAAAAAAATTAGATTATTTACAGCAAAATGGTCCATCAGATTTAGTTTTTGACCTTAGAAACAAATTTCCAGTGCCCGTTGAAGCATAGCTTTTATCGCCACGAATTTCACTAATTTTCACTAATTTCTTTCTAAACAAAAAAATAATTCGTGTAAATTAGTGAAATTCGTGGCAAAAAACAATTATTTAATTCCGCCAAAAGCACCAAAACACATATTCTTATGCAAAATTTCAACTTTTGAAAAACCAACTTTTTTCATCAAATCCAATTGATAATTCATAGATCTTGGCGAATCCTCTTTCTCAATATAATCCAAAACTTTCTGACGATACTCCGTCCCTCCTATTCCTTCCAAATATTCTCCATAACGTTGCCAAGTATATTCGTTCAATAACTCCGTATCTTGCGTGATCAAATCAGAAATCATTAAACAACCTCCAGGTTTTAATAAGTTAAACAATTTAGCGAAAGTGGTTTCCCAATCTTCATCATCACGTAAATGATGCAAAACTGCGCCAGCCAAGATAATATCAAAACTATTTTCTTCTAAAGCTACTTCTCGTATATCACCTTGTTTTATTTCCACTTTTCCCTTGGTTTCTCCTGAAACTCTTTCAAAAGCACGATTTAACATTGGTAAACTCAAATCGACCAAAGTACAGTTTAAGTTCTGCACTTTTGACAACATTTTTAAAGTATAATTTCCTGCTCCACAGCCCACATCCAATACATTCTTAGCATTTGGAACAATGCGTTTTGAAGCTTCGGTTATTAATTCCAAAGAAATAGTAGCGTCGATTGTAGCCACTTGTCCCGTTTCTAAATTTGAAAATCGTTCGACATCATTGTCAAATCTTTCTTTAATTTCTTCGATGGTTGATTTTTTCATGGTCTTTTGTTTTTTTTTCTCTCGCAGATTAAGCAGATTGAGCTAATCTTTTTGCTATTATATGATTGGGATATTATTATGATTAAGATGATTTATCTAAAATTAATAATCTGCTGTATCTGCTTAATCGAGAGAATTATTTTTTTATCAAAACTATATTTTTCATAAATACTTTAAAAATACTATTTTTATCAATTAATAATACTTCAAAAGTATCATGGAATTACGTCACCTAAAATATTTTCTAGCAGTAGCCGAAGAATTAAATTTTACCAAAGCATCAGAAAAACTATTTATTTCTCAGCCACCATTAAGTAGGCAAATCGCTGAATTAGAGGAAGAACTTCAAGCAAAGCTTTTCATTCGGAACAATAAAAAAGTCGAACTAACCGAAGCCGGAAAATATTTCGAAAAAGAAGTAAAAGACCTTTTTCAGAATCTGGAACGCATTTCATTAAAAACAAAAAAGATAGCCGAAAATATTTCGGGCGAATTCAGAATCGCTTATATCAGTTCCATTTATTCTGCCGTGATTTCCGATTTAATCAAACATCTAAAAACACAATTCCCGTACGTAAATTTCAAACTTTTTGAAATCTCAACCACCAAGCAAATCAATGCTTTGGAGCAAGGAAAAATCGAAATGGGAATTATCCGTTCGCCAATTCAGTCGCCTAAAATAAAATCCGATTTATGGTTTCAGGATGGATTCTCGTTGGTTTACAATAAAAAATCACTTCAGATAAAATCGGAAAATGAGATATTAAAATTAAAAGACGAAACATTCGTTTTCTTCAATAAAGATTACGCACCGCATTATCATGAAGTTTTGCTGGAATTGTGCGCTTTTTATGGCTTTACGCCGAAAATCATTCACGAAGCTAACAACATTAATTCAATCGTACAATTAGTAAAGAATGGATTAGGTGTTTCGATTGTTCCTTCTAACATTGCAAGAAACAATCAAAATCCTGAACTCGGATTCATCGAATTAAAAAAAGTCAATTTAAAAACCGATGTTTCGATTATAACTTCGAGGGAAGATGAATCTGAAATCACTCGATCTGCTGTTGCGTTTTTATTGCCACAAAGACGCTAAGACGCAAAGTCTTTTTCTGCCACAGATTATAATGATTAAAAGAATTTCTCTCATTTTTGTCATTTCGACGAAGGAGAAATCTCCACGAGAAGCTCTACAAAGATTGGCTTATAGCAACGGAGCTACTTGCTAAGATTTCTCCTTCGTCGAAATGACAAAAATGAGAGAAACATCTGCAGAATCTGCCTAAATCTTATAAAATCTGCGTGAAATAAAAAAACTTAGCGCCTTAGCACCTTCGTGGCTATAACAAAAATTCGTTACAATTTAGTACAGAAATCCACATTATAAAAACAGAACTTTTAAATATCTTAGCAAATTCAAATTCTACAATAAAATCTCAATATAAAATGGCTGAGCAATCTTCAATTCAGTGTCCAAACTGCGGAACCCCTATCGATGTAAATGATGTATTAAAACATCAATTGGAAGATAGTATTCGTAAAGAATTTCAACAAAAAGCCAATATTCAGAATCGTGAATTAGAGCTTAAAAATGAGCAATTCGAAAAAGCCAAAGCCGAATTTGAAGCCAAAAAGAAACAAGAAAACGAACTTTTCGCAGAACGTTTGGAACGCGAGAAAAAAACAGCCGAAAAAGAAATTTCTGAAAAGCTAAAAGCCAAACTCGAAGAAGAGAACAAAGATCGTTTGCTTTTAATGGAAAAAGAACTCTCTGAGAAATCGGAAAAAATCAGGGAACTAAATAAAATGGAAGGTGAAATCGCAAAATTACAGCGCGAAAAACTGGAAATGAAAGAAGCAATTCAGGCCGAAGCCGAAAAGCAGTTAAACGCGCAATTGGCATTGGAACGTGAAAAAATCAGAAAACAGGAAGACGATAAAAACGAGTTAAAATTTAAAGAACTTCAAAAGCAATTAGAAGAGCAGAAAAAATTAACCGAAGAAATGAAACGCAAGCAGGAACAAGGTTCGATGCAATTGCAAGGCGAAGTAATGGAATTGGCGATTGAAGAATGGCTAGCCAATAACTTCCCTCTTGACAGTATCGACGAAGTCAAAAAAGGCGCAAACGGTGCCGATTGCCTTCAGATTGTAAACACGCGCGAACATCAAAACTGCGGTTCTATTTATTATGAAAGTAAAAGAACAAAAGCATTTCAGCCTTCGTGGATTGAAAAATTTAAAAATGACATTCGAACTAAAAGAGCCAATATCGGAGTCTTAGTGACCGAAGTAATGCCAAACGGAATGGAAAGAATGGGCATGCGCGACGGAATCTGGATTTGCACATATGAAGAATTTAAAGGTTTGAGTGCGGTTTTACGTCAGTCGCTTATTCAGATTAATCAAGCCGTTCAGGCGCAGGAAAACAAAGGCGATAAAATGTCGATGTTATATGATTTCCTTACGAGCAACGAATTCCGTTTGCAGATTGAAGGTATTGTAGAAGGCTTCACGCAAATGCAAAGCGACTTAGATTCTGAAAAAAGAGCGATGCAGAGAATCTGGAAACAACGCGAAAAACAAATCGAAAAAGTGGTTCATAATACATTAGGCATGTACGGTTCGATTCGCGGTATTGCCGGAAATGCGGTTCAGAGCGTGAAAGCTTTGGAATTGGATTTTATTGAAGGTGAAGAATCAGAAGATGAAGAACCAAAGGAATTGTTTGAATAAATCCTCTATTTTAAGGTTAAGTCTGTCATTCCGAGGAACGAGGAATCACACAAGTAATTCCTCATGCTATATCATCAATCTTTGCGAAGTTTCGTGTGTGATTCCTCGTTCCTCGGAATGACAAAACAGTGCGTTAATCTACCTTCTTAAAAACAGCCAATTTCCCTGAAGGATTTGACAAGATCAATTGATTATTCCCAATCGAATAAGTAGTGGTACTCTGCAATGCTTTTGTAAATTCTCCTTCTTTATTCCCTTGCGGACAAGCCATAAGCGTTGAAATTACTTTTGTAAAACGCAATAAATCCTTTTCATAAAAAATAGAACCACTGATGGCGTTACAGCCTCCATAACCAGAAAATCTATTTTCTGCCGAATTAATTTCAATTCGAGGCATTTCTTTCTGAAAATCGGTTGCAAAAACTTTATACCCGTTTAATTCTTCCAAAACCCATATATCATGAAGACGATAATCGGTAAGATATTTTCCGCATCCACTCAACTTTTTTGTTTCTAATTCCGAATTATTTTTGATTTCAACTTTTACGCTATAAGGAAAAATTGCACCCGACATCGAATCCTGACAATCCAATTGCTGAATCGTAATCGTAGCCGATGCTGTTTCATTACTTACTTTATACATCTTAACGTTAGCATCCATAGCTTTTATAGCTTCCACAGCAGGAAAAGTGATTTTTTCTTTCCCAGGAATTAATGACGTGAAAACAATTTCTTCATTCCCTAGTTTAATTCCCCAAAATGGCTCATTTCCAGTTCCTTTAAAAAAGTAATTCATATCGTCTTCTTTAACTCCTTCCTGCGCTGTTTCTTTTGTATCTGAATTTTTGCCCGCTGTTGTTTTACAACTTGTCATAATTGACAGTAAAAGCAAAAGTGAAAGTATTTTTCTCATAACGTTTTTCTTTAAATCGTTTCTTTTTAACAAAACATCAATAAAATTCTTATGAATTTACGACATTTTTCTGAATTCCTTATTTAGATTCTTTTCAAATTTAAACTTTTAATGCTCTTTAAATTCTCTCAAAACCCGCACTACGTAAAAGATCAAGCTAAAATACGTAGTCCAAAAACACATATTACGATTAAAAAATAAATAATTTACGTATTTATATAAGTATAAATACTTATATTTGCGTAGTAATACTTAATTAAAGAAATCATGATTAGAGTAATAGTAGTTGGAAACGGCATGGTTGGTTATAAATTTTGCGAAAAGTTTGTTGCAAAATCAGGACAAGAAAAGTATCAAATCACAGTATTTGGAGAAGAGCCAAGAAGAGCTTACGATCGCGTTCACTTAAGCGAATACTTCGGAGGTAAAACAGCTGATGACTTATCATTATCAACAACCGAATGGTACACAGAAAACAATATTATTCTAAACACATCTGAGCTAATTACAGATATTAATCGTGACTCAAAAACAATTCATACACACTTAGGCAAAACACATACGTACGACCACTTAGTTTTGGCAACAGGTTCTTCGGCTTTTGTACCGCCAATTGAAGGAGTAGAAAAAGAAGGTGTTTTTGTGTACAGAACTATCGAAGATCTAGATGCTATTATGGCTTACGCCAAAAAAATAAAAATCAAAGGCGCTACAGAAGCAGCTGTTTTAGGCGGAGGCCTTTTAGGATTAGAAGCTGCAAAAGCGGTTAGAGATTTAGGATTGAATCCGCATGTGGTGGAATTTGCACCTCGCTTAATGCCGAGACAATTGGATCAAGGGGCAAGCGATATGCTTCAGTCTAAAATTGAAGAATTAAATATTGGAATTCATCTTAACAAAGCAACACAATATATTGACGGAAAGGAAAGTATAACTGGAATGATGTTTGCCAACGACGAATTGTTAAAAGTAGACATGCTAGTTATATCTGCTGGAATTAAACCTCGCGACGAACTGGCTAGAATTTCTGGACTTGAAGTTGGTGTACGAGGCGGAATTGTGGTAAACAATCAAATGCGAACATCAGATCCTTGCATTTTTGCTATTGGTGAAGCCGCACTTTACAATCATAATATTTACGGATTGGTTGCGCCAGGTTACGAAATGGCCGATGTTGCTGCCGAGCAAATTTTAAATGGCGATAAAATCATGAGAGAAACCATCGATATGTCAACACAATTAAAATTAATTGGTGTTGAAGTGGCAAGTTTTGGTGATCCTTTCATTGAAAATGAAAATGTAACTGCAATTATTTATGAAAATAAATTAAGCGGTATCTATAAAAGAATCAATGTCACCAAAGATTCTAAAACACTTTTAGGCGGAATTTTAGTCGGAGATTCCAGTGATTACAATTCGCTTTTCCAGATTTATATCAACGAAATGACATTGCCTAAAAATCCAGAAGATCTAATTTTAGGTTCTCGTGATGGATCTGAAGGTTCGTCTTTAGGAAGCGTAATGGATTTGCCAGATACAGCTGTAATTTGTTCTTGCGAAAATGTTACCAAAGGCGCAATCTGCTGTAAAATTTTAGACGAAAGTTGTGCTTCACTTTCAGATGTTGTTAAAGCAACCAAAGCAACTTCGGGCTGTGGCGGTTGTAAACCAATGGTTTCTGATTTGGTAAAAGCCACTCAGAAATCTTTAGGTAAAGAAGTTAAAGAAGTTATTTGTGAGCATTTCAGCTACACACGTCAGGAATTATTTGATTTGGTTAAAATCAACAAATACGAGAATTTCTACGACGTTCTGGATCATCACGGAAAAGGCGATGGATGCGAAATCTGTAAACCCGTTGTTGCTTCCATTTTCTCAAGTATTTATAATGACACCGCTAACAAACACGTCACAACTCAAGATACAAACGACAGATTTTTAGCTAACATTCAAAGAAATGGAACCTATTCTGTTGTTCCAAGAGTTGCCGGTGGCGAAATTACCGCAGAAAAACTTATCGTTATTGGCGAAGTAGCAAAACAATTCGATTTATACACCAAAATAACAGGAGCGCAAAGAGTCGATTTATTCGGAGCACATTTAAGCGACTTGCCAAAAATCTGGAAAATATTAATCGACAACGGCTTTGAAAGCGGTCATGCTTACGGAAAATCACTTCGTGCCGTAAAAAGCTGTGTCGGAAATGCTTGGTGCCGTTACGGAATGGACGACAGCGCCGGATTTGCCATCGAACTTGAAAATAGATATAAAGGAATCCGTTCTCCTCATAAACTAAAAGGTGGAGTTTCTGCCTGCATTCGCGAATGCGCAGAAGCACGCGGAAAAGATTTCGGATTAATCGCCGTTGAAGGTGGATGGAATTTATACATCGCAGGAAATGGCGGTGCAAATCCAAAACACGCGGTTTTATTAGCAGAAAAAATCGACAAAGAAACCGTTATCAAATACATGGACAGATTCTTAATGTATTACATCCGCACCGCTGGTCCGCTGATTCGAACATCAACTTGGCTAGAAAAATTAGACGGCGGTTTAGAATATTTGAAACAAGTAATCATTGAAGACAGTTTAGGAATTTGTGAAACGCTAGAAGCCGAAATGCAGACTTTGGTAAACACTTTCGAATGCGAGTGGAAACAAGTGCTGGAAAAACCAAGATTATTAAAACGTTTCAATCATTTCATAAACTCAGACGAAAAAGACGACAATGCTGTTTTTGTTCCTCTAAGAGATCAAAAAATGCCAAAAGCCTGGACTTAAAAAAATATTTTGCCACAAAGACACAAAGTCACAAAGTCAAATTAAAAAAACTTAAAAAAACTTAGCGCCTTTACGCCTTGGCGGCAATACATCAAGCTCCAAAAAAAAGAAAAAAATCACAAACGTTTGCTGTCCTTCTTGCCCTCTTTTTTACTGCGCCATCAAATCTCTCTTGATTGTAAAAAGAGGGCTAAGAAACAGGAAATCAAAACAAAAACAAAATGGAAGAAATCTTAAATCAATACGAAACAGTTCACGCAAGCGACGCTACAATTTGGTTCAAAGCAGGTAAAGTTGAAGATTTCCCAACCAATCGAGGCGGATGCATCAAATACAAAAACAAACAAATCGCCATTTTCAATTTCACACGCAGAAACGAATGGTACGCTTGCCAAAACGCCTGCCCGCACAAAATGGAAATGGTTCTTTCAAGAGGAATGACAGGATCTGCTGATGATATTCCGAAAATTGCGTGTCCGATGCATAAAAAAACATTTTCATTAATAGACGGAACAAACCTAAACGGAGACGATTATAAAATAGCAACGTATCCAATAAAAATCGTTGAAAATGAAGTATTTGTTGGGTTTGTAGATTAGACTTTTAAGAGGCAAGAAGCAAGAAGCAAGATTTGAAAACCTATATAGTCTTGCCTCTTCCTTCTTTCATCTCACTTTAGACTTTCGACTTTTCCACTAATTCCGTATCTTTGAAATCTATTACTTAACCAAAAAAATGAACACACCTTTTCAGAAAGCAAGCGAATGGATTGATGCCGAAAACGCACAAGACCCAAACATAGAAACCGACCAAAACAAAGAATATCCAAAAGAATTATTGTATTCTGACAGGATGTACAAAAGACTTATGGATTTTGAGCCCAATGCATCCGAAGAAATTCAGATTGCTTCAAAAGCCCAACATATCTGCCGATGGAAAGTCGCTCGCGAATCGTACCCAATGGATCGTGTGGGTTATTTGAAATGGAGAGAAGAATTGAAAAAATTCCACGCAAAAACTACTGCTGAAATTCTTGAAAAAGCAGGTTACGATCAAACGTTTATCGATCGTGTTTCTTTCTTAATCGAGAAAAAACTACTTAAAAAAGATGCCGAAACGCAATTACTCGAAGACGTTATATGTCTCGTGTTTTTAGAATATTACTTAGAACCTTTCGTTCACAAACATGATGAAGAAAAACTAAAAAACATCATCAAGAAAACCTGGGATAAAATGTCGGACAAAGGACATCAGGAAGCATTAAAAATAAAATATTCTGAAGAAAATTTGAATCTCATAAAAGCCTCTTTGGGATTGTAAAACCGTATGAAAAAAAGCAATCAGGAAGAAGATAAAATCACTTTCAAAAATTTACGCCGTCTGTATTTTTTTGCGCTTCTTACTATTGCCTTAACCATAATCATTAGTCAGTTTTTAGTTCAATACAATCTGAATCAGCAGTTAAGCGATTCTAAAATCATAAACTTTTCAGGAAAACAGCGAATGCTGAGTCAGAAAATCGTCAAAGAAGTTCTGATTCTGCATTTCGTTTCTGATACCGCATCTGTTAAACAAATTTCACATTTAGAAGAAGTTTTGGCACTGTGGAAAAAGAACCAAAACGCACTTGAAAACGGAAACGACAGTCTGGCTTTTCCAAAAGAAAAATCAGAAACACTTTCTAAACTATATCTGGAAATCAATCCGATTTTCAGTAAAATTGCCGTAGCAACCGATTCGTTTTTAAAGAATTTAAAACAAAAGAAACAATCAGCCGAAAATCAAAAACACGTAAAAACAATTCTGGAAAACGAAGGCAATTTCCTTTCCAAAATGAATGAAATCGTAACCCAATACGATCTCGAAGCACACGAAAAAGTAACCGAACAACGACGAATCGAATACTGGATTTTCGGATTCACTTTACTTGTTCTACTTCTAGAATTCTTCTTCATTTTCAAACCAACCAACAAGAAAATCGAAAGATTAATTGCCAAACTTCTATCATCAGAAAAGAAAGCGTTAAAACTCGCATACGACACCGAAATCCTAAGCGAAATAAAAGAAAACTCCGTAAAAGAATTAAAATCGCTCAATTATGCAATGGAAAACACGTTACTCTATTGCCGAATTTCACCAGACGGTTCCATAATTCATATCGGCGAAAAATTTGCCAAATTGCTCAATTACACCAAATTCTCTTCTAACAAAAAATTCTCAGAAGTTTTAACTGTCGACGAAAAAGAACAAGTTAATTTCGACCGACTCATTTTCGAAAAACAGCGCAGTGGATGGCAAGGCGAAATCAGTATTTTAAACAAAGAAAATCAAACCATTTGGCTAGATTTATCAATGGTTCCTGTAATGATCAAAAAAGACGAACTAGAACTTTTGATCGTTTGTTTCAACATCACCGAACGCAAAAAAGCACAGCGCGAAGTCGAGCGTCTAAACCTTGAAAACACAACCGAAAAAATCAATCAGCAAAAGATTATTTCAAGCAAAATAGTTGAAAATCAGGAAAACGAACAAAACCGAATCGCTAAAGAAATTCACGACGGAATTGGTCAAATGCTTACAGGTTTAAAATTCAGTTTAGAAAGTATCAATTTGGATGACCGAGAAAAATCCGAGCAAAAAATCGAGTATTTAAAGAAACTTTCACTAGACATTATAAAAGGTGTCCGCACGGCAACTTTCAATCTAATGCCACCAGAATTAAGCGATCACGGAATCGTTTCATCATTATCAAAACTTACTCAGGAACTTTCAAAACTTACAGGGAAAGAAATCCTTTTCTACAATAAAACCGATTTCGATCAGCGTTTAGATTCCTTAATCGAAATCAATATTTACAGACTTACGCAAGAAGCCATCAACAATGCCATAAAATATGCCGAATCAACTCATATCATCGTCCAGCTTTCGCATAGTGAATCCCTATTAAGCATCATCGTCGATGACAACGGAAAAGGTTTTGACATCAATTCAGTAGACAAAAAACGCAACAGCGAATCCGGAATGGGCTTATTATTCATGAACGAACGCATTCAATACATCAACGGACGTGTTTTCATCAAATCAATTCCTGGAGAAGGAACGAGAATTACGTTCAATATTCCAATTCTTAAATGAGACAATTAGAAAATTAGATAATTATTCAACGCATTCTAAGAATTATCTAATTGACACATTATCTCATTTTCTAATTAATTAGGGCGAGCCAGTATTAGAAAAAGTGGGCAAACATACTTTGTCTATATTCGCCCACTTTTCCTAATACTGTCGGGCTATCCGCTCCGCTGCGGCGGACTGCTCCTATCCCTCTCGCGGGCACTCGTTTTCAAAAGACGACTTATTTACTTAACGTCTTTTTTGTCATTCTGAGGAACGAAGAATCACACAAGAAACTCCGCAATCAAAATCCACAATCTTTACAGCTTTACAATAAAAAAATCTGTTTAAATCTGCGGAATCTGCGTGCAAAGAAAACACAATCAAAATCACCAATCTTTGTAGAGCTACTTGCGGAGATCCTTCGTTCCTCAGGATGACAAACTGGGTGGGAAAACTGTACAAAAAAACTTTGTCAAAGTTTTAAACTTTGACAAAGTTAAACCCATAAATACTTTGAAATTTGGAGATTCCAACATTAGAAATTTTAATATTGGAATTTACTTTTAAAAAAAGTACGTATATTAGCGTCTTCGTTATAGATGAATATACGTAAAAATCTAGAATCTAAATTAAGTAAATTATGAGTAATATCATTCGTGTAGTGCTGGCAGATGACCATGTTTTTGTTCGAGACGGAATCAAATCTTTATTGGAAAACGAAGCAAACATCGAGGTTGTGGGCGAAGCAATTGATGGTGCAGATGCGCTTGAAATCGTTGCCGCAACAAATCCTGATTTACTTATAGTAGATATTCGTATGCCAAACTTAACTGGCATAGAGGTAGTAGAAAAACTTAGAAACGAAAAAAACAGCGTAAAAATCATCATGCTTTCGATGCATGAATCTGAAGAATACGTATTGAAATCTATCAAAGCGGGCGCCGATGGTTATTTATTAAAAGGTTCTTCAAAAGAAGAATTCTTAAAAGCATTACACAGCGTTTCAGCTGGAGGAAAATATTTCAGCGGAGACATCTCTTCTATATTAATTAGCCAATTAACTAATTCATCAACATCATTAGAACCTAAGCAAACTTTAGGCGAAGAAATGATGATTACCAAAAGAGAAAAAGAAATCCTTACACTTTTATTATCCGGAAAAGGAAACAAAGAAATCGCTGAAGCACTTGACATTAGTAAAAGAACAGCTGAAGTGCACCGTTTCAATCTAATGAAAAAACTGAAAGTGAAAAACCTTATGGAACTTTCTAATAAAGCGACTGAGTATTCTTTAATTTAAAAAAAATACGTATAAATACGTAATTATTTTTCTAAAACTGCGTTTTCGCATCTTTTAACTAAGTTATAGTACTTAATTTTGATAAAAAATATAAGTACTATGAAAACGACAAACTCATTATCGCAATCACACAAAATTTTATTTTTGAACACATTGGCTTTTACAGTGTGTTTTGCCTGCTGGACATTAAACGGGGTTTTAGTAACCTTTTTAGTCGATAACGGAATTTTCCATTGGGATGTTATTCAAGTTGGATGGCTTTTAGGAATTCCGATTCTAACAGGTTCAATTATGCGTCTTCCTATAGGAATCTTAACCGATAAATTTGGAGGCAAATATGTTTTTTCACTTTTACTCTTATTAAGTTCGATTCCGCTTTTCCTCCTTCCCTACGCAGACAGTTTTTTCATGTTTGCTTTACTTAGTTTCTTCTTCGGAATGGTGGGAACTAGCTTTGCAGTTGGAATTGGCTACACTTCAATTTGGTATCCAAAAGAATGGCAAGGACGTGCCTTAGGAATCTTCGGAATGGGAAATGCCGGTGCTGCCATTACAACATTTTTAGCACCTTCATTATTAAATCATTTTTCAGTAAATGATCCGCAAAATGGCTGGAAAATTCTTCCTGTTATTTATGCTGTTTCTTTGGTTGTAATTGGCATTGCCTTTTTACTTTTCACTCAAAACAAAAAACCAGAAAGCAGTACCAAAACGGTTTCACAAATGCTTGTGCCTTTAAAATCACAAAGAGTTTGGAGATTCGGAGCTTATTATTTCTTGGTCTTTGGATGTTTTGTGGCCTATTCACAATGGTTGCTACCAAATTTCATGAATGTGTATCAAACTAGCTTAGTAATGGGCGGTTTGTTTGCCACTATGTTTAGCTTGCCATCAGGTGTAATCAGAGCTTTTGGAGGTTATCTATCTGATAAATTCGGAGCTAGAAAAGTAATGTATTGGGTTTTGGGTTCTTCAGTAATTTTAAGCGCATTATTATCAATTCCAAAAATGGAAATTACGACTTCTGGTCCTGGAATCTTGGCAACTAAAAAAGGTGTTGTAAACCAAATCAGCGATAAAACCGTAAAAGTTGGAGATAAAGAATATCCAATTGCACAAAAAACAGCAAATACAGCTCAAAATACGATTTTCCCAACCACTTCAAGCTGGCAGGATGTAGTTGTATCACACAATCAAAGTGTTGCGAAAAAAGAACTCATTGCCAAAGGAGTAACGGTTATTAAATTTGATGCCAACATGTGGGTTTTCTTGATTCTCGTAATTCTAATCGGGATTTCTTGGGGAATTGGAAAAGCGGCAGTTTACAAACATATTCCAGAATATTTCCCCAACGAAGTTGGCGTTGTAGGCGGAATGGTTGGAATGATCGGCGGATTAGGCGGTTTCTTTGGCCCAATAATCTTCGGATATCTTTTAACTGCAACTGGAATCTGGTCAAGTTCATGGATCTTCATTTTAATCTTTTCAACTGCATGTCTTGTTTGGATGCATTACACTATAACACAATTATCTAAGAAGAAACAAGTTAAAGTAAGTAGAGCAAAATTAGAGCCTGCATATTAGACTTAGATTAAAAAAAAATTATAAATATGATTGAAATCATAATAAAAAACAGCTTTTTCTTATAATTTTACCTTCGATAAAACCTTAATAATTTTATGAAAAAACTTAAACTAATTTTAATACTTATCGTAGGATTAAGTTTTGAAATACAAGCTCAAGAATTAGATGTAAATCTGCAAATTAGGCCACGTTTTGAATATCGCAACGGCTACAAAACCCTTCTTCCAGAAGGACAAAAAGGAACTTCACAAATTTCGCAGCGTTCTCGCCTTGGCATTAATTTCAAGCAAGATGATTTAATCGTAAAATTAACTTTGCAAAACACGAGAACATGGGGAGATGTTCCTCCGGCAACAGTTGCTGATAAAAATGGTGTGGCTGTTTTCGAGGCTTGGGCACAATATAATTTCACTGAAAAATGGAGTGCCAGAATGGGGCGTCAGGTTCTTTCTTACGATAATCAGCGTATTCTTGGTGAAATGGATTGGGCGCAACAAGGTCAAAGCCACGATGCGTTAACCGTTACTTACAAGTCCGAAAAACAAAAATTAGATTTTGGAGGAGCCTATAATTCAACTGCCGAAAATACTTTTCAAACACCTTATACCGTTGCCAATTATAAAGCAATGCAATATGCTTGGTATCACAACCAATTTAGCGATCCATTTGGTTTAAGTTTCTTACTATTGAACACTGGGTACGAATATGCGAATGCCGATGCTAAATTATTAGTAGATTACAAACAAACTTTTGGGCCTTATTTAACTTTCAAAAACAGTAAAATAGATAGCAATTTATGGTTCTACGGACAAACTGGAAAAAGCACAGATCTGGAAGTAAGCGCTTGGAATGCTGCAGCAAACTTTAATTACAGCGTAACCGATTCTTTTAAAGCCGGTTTAGGATACGAGTTTTTATCAGGAAAAGCGACAAATGACGGAAGTGCAGTAATCAAATCATTTAATCCTATTTTTGGAACCAACCATGGCTTTAATGGTTTTATGGATTATTTCTATGTTGGAAATCACTTAAACAGTGTAGGTTTGCAAGATGTCTTTATCAAACTGAGTTATAATGTAAACAAATGGCAGTTTGGCTTAAGTCCGCATGTGTTTTTATCAGCAGCAGATGTTGTTACGCCATTAAATGAAAAAATGGACTCTTATTTAGGAACTGAAATCGATGCTTCTTTTGGCTACAATTTCAAAAAAGACATCACGGTTACAGGAGGTTATTCTCAAATGTTTGGCTCTAAAACGATGGAATTTATCAAAAACGGAGATGCCAATCATACCAACAATTGGGCTTGGGTTATGGTTTCTGTCAATCCAAGAATTTTTAGCTGGAAAAAATAGTTTTTCTTTAAAATTGACTTATATATTTTACCCTTTTCCTATTTCTGGAAAAGGGTATTTTTTTTGTCTACTAGAAAAGTTATTATATCATTTAATTATTTATATTTGAATCGATTATGAACCCCCAATTCTATCCTAATGAAACCATTTCTTAAATTATCTCTGGTGACTTTTATTGTCACGCAGACAGGTATCGCTCAAAAGTACAATGATGCCTTAATTTCTAAAAACTCAGAAATAAACTTTGCAAAAACGCAAAAAAGAGGAATCAAAAAAAACAACATTGTTTATTATGTTGAAAACGATTTGCAAACCATTTCGGCCTACAAAAGAAGCAAATTGAAATGGCAGACTAATGTAATTTCTGTTTGCGGAAAACCAAAAAAAGGAGAACCTGAAATTAGATATGTAGGTTATAATTCAGACAAACTGCTTATCGTAATCGGAAAACATAATTTTGCTGAAATCGACATTAATAGTGGTGAAACAAAATTTGTTGGCTAAGATTAAAGAAATCTAAATATATAAACTGCCCTTTTCAAAACAGAAAAAGGGCAGTTTTTTTTTTAAAATAAATTATAGTTAATAAGTATATTTGGTATTTATCAACCAATTAACCTCTAAAATATGGAAACATTCACAAACCAATTCAAAGAACATATTGCTAAATTTTCCACTGCTCCTTTTTTATTCATTGGTTCGGGATTTTCAAGAAGATATATAGGTCTTCCAACATGGGAATTATTGTTAAGCGAAATTTGTGAAGAACTAAAATTACCAAAACCTTATAATTTTTATAAATCTAATGCTGACTCACAATTACCAAAAGCTGCTTCCTTGATTGGAAATGAATTTAATGAGATATGGTGGAGTGCTGATGAATTTATCGAAAGCAGGCAAACATTCGAAACTCTAGCAAATAGTAAATTTTCACCGTTAAAATATGAAATTGCACAAAAAATAAATAAAAAAATGCAACTTTTAACGGAAGATATAGTTGAAAAAGAAATTAAGCTTTTAAAAAAAATCAATATCGATGGAATTATCACAACTAATTGGGACCAATTACTTGAAAGTCTATTCCCTGATTTTAAAAAATTTGTTGGACAACAAGAACTAATTTTTTCAGAACTATTTTCAATTGGTGAAATTTATAAAATACATGGCTGTTCTTCCCAACCAAATTCACTAGTTCTAACTGAAGAAGATTATCAAAACTTCGAAGAGAGAAATGAATATCTCGCTTCAAAACTACTTACAATATTTGTTGAGAATCCTATAATCTTTATTGGTTACAGCCTAGACGACAAAAATATCCAATCCATTCTAAAATCAATCATTAAATGCTTAACGAAAGAAAACATAAGCAAATTAAAAGATCGTTTAATATTTTGCCAATGGAATTCTTCAGCTACGCAAACTACAATAATTGATAGTACAATTCTAATTTCTGACACAGTAATTCCATTGAAACTTATTACCTTGAATAGTTTTATTGATGTTTATACTATACTTGCTAACAATAAAAGAAAATTGCCTATAAAAATTTTGAGACAAATGAAAGGGATGGTGTATGATTTTGTAAAATCTAATTCTTCAAAATCTAAAATATACGTAGCTGATAATTTAGACGATATTGAAAATTTACATGAAGCTGAATTTGTTTATGGAGTAGGCTTAAAAGATAGATTTGCAGAAGTTGGAATAAAAGGGATAGAACTTAAAGATGTTTTAATAGATTCAATAATATCAAGGAATTGGGATCCTTTAAAAATTTCTATTTTATGTTTACCCTCATTAATGGGAACATATATTCCATTTTTTAAGCACCTGAATGCCGCAGGTCTTTTAAACGAATTCGGAAAAATAGACGAAAATAGTGATATCAAAGAATTTTCTCCCGCATTTATAAAAAAAGTGAATGATGTAAAAATAGAGTCTTTTTATCCTTCGAAACATTATGCCAAAAAATTAGATGAAATAAATGAAATTTTTTCATCTTTTGAAGAGTTACAAAAGACAAATAATCAGCTCCATATATTATTATACACTCCTTTATTATCACCAGAAAAAATAGATTTAGAACAATTAAAAAATTATCTAGAAGCCAATATTGATTTAATCAACGACAGTAAATTAGGCACACATTTCAGAAAACTTATATGCTTATATGATTATTTATTATTCATTAGCATCAAAACAAACTAAAAAATATAATGAACAACAACTGGACTCAACGTTGGGACGACCGTTATAAAAGCGAAGAATTCGCATACGGCGAAGAACCCAATAATTATTTAAAAGAACAAATTGAAAAACTAAATCCTAGTACGATTCTTTTCCCCGCTGAAGGAGAAGGACGAAATGCCATTTTTGCCTCAAAACTAGGCTGGAATGTTTCCGCCTTTGATATTAGTGAAGAAGGAAGAAATAAGGCATTAAAACTTGCTGAAGCAAACAATGTTTCGATTGATTATCAGGTTGGAGAATTAGAAACTTTAGATTTTGAAGAAAATCAATTTGATGCCATTGCCTTAATTTACGCCCATTTTCCAGCAGAAATTAAGTCGGATATTCATAAACAGCTGAATATTTTATTAAAAAAAGACGGCATTATTATTTTTGAAGCTTTCAGCAAAAAACATTTAGAATATGTAACCAAAAATGAAAAAGTAGGCGGACCAAAAGACGTTGAATCTCTTTTTTCAATAGAAGAAATCAAAACCGATTTTCCGAACTACGAAATCATCGAATTAGAAGAAAAAGAAATCGAACTCAACGAAGGTTTATTTCATAACGGAACGGGTTCTGTAATTCGATTTGTGGGAAGGAAAAAATAAATATTTGTACGTAATAATTTTAACACATAGAAACATAGATTCCAATGCGCTTAAAGGCGTTTCACTTTCATAAATACACATAGCTATGTGTAAAAATCTAGATTTTTAAAATAATCTTTTTCGACAGATTTCAAATTCTATGTTTCTATGTGTTAGAAAACCTTAAAAATCTATTCCAAAATGAAACACTTCTACGTGGAGACGCACTGCAGTGCGCCTCTACAATAATCTCACAAATCAAAACCTTAGCATCTTAGAATCTTAGCAACTTAGAGCCTCAAATCAAAAATATTTGTGCTCCATAATTTCAGCTCGCAAGGTTGAAACTTCCAAAATCCCAACACGTTTTCCTTCCGTTTTAATCAATGCTTCTTTTTTAAGACTAGACAAAACACGAATCGCCTGTTCTTCTGTAGTTCCAGCAAAATCTGCAATTTCCTTTCGCGAAAGCTCAATATCAATCAAACCATTCCTTTGTCCAAATTTGCGATGAATATAAAGCAGTAAATCAATCACACGTTCGCGGACGTTCATGTGAGCAATCTTTCGAATATTATTCTCGCTTTTATTTAATTCCTCGGCATAAAACAACATTAAAGCATAAGTAAACTCTGGAACATGCTGCAAAATTTCGCGCATGGTTTCGTTGCTAAAATTGCACAAAACCGTATCTTCAAGCGCATAAGCCCCAATTAAGTATTTCTTACTTGTTCCAAATCCTCGGAAACCTATTATATCGCCATTCGTGGTTAATCTCACTATTTGTTCACGACCGTTAATTCCTGTTTTTACCGTTTTAACTTTTCCCTTGCGAATAAAATAAAGGCCTTGCAAAGGCGAACCTTCCGTTATAAACTGATCCGATTTTTTGCAGATAATGTTTTGTTTTTTAGAAATATAACTTGTCATCTGCTCCAAATACAAGTGTTTCTTGATGAAACAATTCTCATTTGTACAGGAATAACATACAGCTTGTTCTTCTTTCATGAGTTCTCATTTTTAGCAATTAAAAACTAATTTGTTGTTCCTCATTTCTTTTTATCAAAAGTAAAAAAATAAATCAAAAATTAAGTATTAATACTTAAAAAATACTTATTTTTGTTTCGACTTAAGTAAGTGATTTATTTAAAAACGAAACGTAATGCAAACTACGAAGATCAAAACTACCTGTTCCTACTGTGGCGTTGGCTGTGGTATAATTGTAACCAACGATGCTAAAAATGGCGTGATGGTAGAAGGCGATAAAGATCATCCTGTAAACAAAGGAATGTTATGTTCTAAAGGAATGAACTTGCACTACGTAGTTAATGATACGTCTGACCGAATTCTGTATCCTGAAATGCGCGGAAACAAATCCTATCCGCTTGAGCGAGTGAGTTGGGATACCGCTTTGGATCGTGCCGCTGCTGTTTTTTCTTCTATCATAAAAAAACACGGCCCAGACAGCGTTGGATTTTATATTTCGGGACAATGTTTGACTGAAGAATATTACTTAGTCAACAAATTGGTAAAAGGTTTTTTGAAAACCAACAATATAGATACTAATTCCAGACTCTGCATGAGCTCTGCAGTTGTGGGTTATAAAAAGACTTTTGGAGAAGATTCTGTACCGATTGCTTATGATGATATTGAATTGGCAGACACGTTTTTAATTACAGGCGCAAATCCCGCTTGGTGCCACCCTATTCTTTTTAGAAGATTAGAAAAACACAAAGAGAAAAATCCGAAAACTAAAATAATCTGTATCGATCCAAGACGAACCGATACTGCCGCTTTCGCCGATTTGCATTTGCAGATTATTCCAGGTTCAGATATTATTTTATATCATGCTATCGCCAGACGCATTATCGAAAAAGGTTATGTAGATCATGATTTCGTTAAAAATCACGCTGAAAATTTCAAACCATACAAAGATTTAGTTCTAGGCACTTCTCTTGAAAAAGCTTCTAAACTTTGCGGGATTTCCGTAAACGACATTAAACTTGCTGCCGATATTATTGGGAAAGCAAAAGGATTTATTTCGCTTTGGGCAATGGGACTCAATCAAAGCGCTGTTGGCGTTGATAAGAATACAGCATTGCTGAATTTATCTTTATTAACAGGGCAAGTTGGAAAACCGGGTTCTGGTCCCTTTTCATTAACAGGTCAGCCAAATGCAATGGGCGGTCGTGAAGTGGGCGGAATGGCTACGCTTTTAGCCGCACACAAAGATATCGCAAATCCGATGCATCGAAAAGAAGTTGCTGACTTTTGGGGCGTTGACGAAATCTCCGATAAACCGGGTTTAACGGCAACAGAAATGTTTGAAGCCTTAGAATCTGGAAAAATGAAAGCCGTTTGGATTATCTGCACCAATCCGTTAGTGAGTTTACCCGATTCTAGAAGAGCAGAAAAAGCACTTAAAAATGCAAAATTCGTGGTGGTTCAGGATATTTCACACAATGCGGATACAGCCAAATTTGCCGATTTACTATTGCCTGCAGCGGGTTGGTTAGAGAAAGAAGGAACGATGACCAATTCAGAGCGTCGCATTTCCTATCTTCCAAAAGGAATTAATGCTCCAGGCGAAGCGCTTCCAGATATTGAAATCTTGATTCGTTTTGCTAAAAAAATGAATTTCAACGGCTTTAATTTCAACAGTGCCGAAGAAATCTATAAAGAACATTGTGCACTTACCAAAAATACCAATATTGATATTTCATTCTTAAATTACAATCGTTTAAAAAACGAAGGAACGTTTCAATGGCCAGTTCCTGATTACAATCATCCGGGAACCCCGAGATTGTTTACAGATAAAAAATTCTATACTCCTTCAGGAAAAGCGATTTTTAATTTACCCGTTTCGATCGAAAATACATCGGTTCAGCCAAACGCCGAATTCCCTTTTATTTTAACAACAGGAAGAATTCGCGATCAATGGCATACAATGACGAAAACCGGAAAAGTATCGCGCTTGTTAACACATATTCCGAGTCCGGTTTTAGAAATAAATCCAATTGATGCTTTTAAAAACGATATTAAAAATGGTGATATCGTAACCGTTTCTAGCAAAAATGGCGAAGTTCGTGTAAAAGCGAAAGTGACGGACGCAATCAAAGAAAAAGTTCTTTTTCTGCCCATGCATTGGGGAAAACAACTCGAAAATGATTTAAACCGAACCAATAATTTAACGAATACTGTTGTAGATCCAATTTCAAAAGAACCCGATTTTAAGTTCACGACCGTTTCGATTAAAAAATATATAAAACCATTTCAAAAAATTGCCATTGTCGGCGCCGGAGCAGCTTCATTCCGATTCATTCAAAACTATCGTGAGTTCAATTCGACTGATGAAATTATTGTTTTTTCTAATGAAATGAATCCGTTTTACAATCGTGTTTTGCTTCCTGAATACATGACGGGAGAATTTACTTGGGAACAACTTTTAAAAGTCAAAGACGGCGAAACTTTCAATAAGTTAAAAATAACGATGAAAGCCGGAGTAGCTATTGATAAAATAGACACTGCAAATAAAATTATAAAAGACAGTCAAGGCGAAACGCATACTTTTGATTCGTTGATTCTAGCTACTGGAAGCCGTCCCTTTGTTCCGGAAAATGCACAGCTTCATCTTCCCGGCCGATTTACCGTTCGAAGAAAAGAAGATGCAGACCGTTTGAAAAAACACTTAGACAGCACCAATCTTCCACCAGAAGAACAGCATGTTGTCATTATTGGCGGTGGTTTGTTAGGATTAGAATTGGCTGCCGCTTTAAAACATAAAAAGGTAAAAACAACGATAATCCAGCGTGCGTCTCGTTTAATGGAAAGACAATTAGACTTAATTTCAAGTAAATTATTAGCCGAAGAAGTACAGCTTCGTGACATTCAGATTTATTTTGATAATGAAGTCAGCACCGTTTTTGAAACCGATAATCCAAATGAGATCGAAATTGCTTTAAAAAGTGGTAAAATATTGACTGCGAATGCGATTGTATATACGATTGGAACAATTCCAAACATTGAAATTGCTCGAGAAAGCGGTTTAATCTGCGGAAGAGGCGTAAAAGTGAATCAGTATTTGCAGACTTCAAATCCCGATATTTTTGCAATTGGCGAAATAGCCGAATTCAACAATAAACTATTCGGAATCACGTCTGCTGCAGAAGAACAGGCCGATATCTTGGCTAACTTTTTGGCGGGTGATATCAGCAGTTATTACAAAGGTTCGATTTTAATGAATATTCTAAAATTAGAAGACATCAACCTTTGCAGTATCGGCGATATTACGATTCCAGAAAATGATGATTCGTATGAAGAAATTGTTTTTGCCGATCTTAAAAAACGTTATTATAAAAAATGTATCGTAAAAGACGATCTTTTGGTTGGTGCCATTTTAATGGGCGATAAAAATGAGTTTGCCGAATTCAAAACGATGATTGAAAGCAAAATCGAATTATCAGACAAACGAAATACGCTTTTGAGAGGAAGTTCTAATGCAAAACCGGTTTTAGGAAAATTAGTCTGTTCGTGCAGTCAAGTCGGAGCTGGAAACATTGAAGAAACCATTAAAAGTGGCGTAAACGATTTTACAGAATTATGCAAAAATACAGGCGCAGGATTGGGTTGCGGAAGCTGTAAAACGGAGGTTAAGGAAATATTGGCAAAGTGTAAATGAGTTTTGTTGCTTTACTTTGAACATAAATTTTACCGAAAAGAGCGCAAAGTTTATTTGATAGATTCTTAATGAGTAGACAAAGTTCGCAAAGCTTTGAGAATAGATTTTAGTCAAGCTTTGTGAACTTTTTCGATAGAAAACAATTTATGATAAAGAATGTAAACCTTAAAAACCTTTGCGAAAAAACTTTGTGAACTCTGCGTTAAAATCAACACAGCCCAAAAACCTGAAACTTGAAACAACGCAATTTCACCCTGAGTGGAGTCGAAGGGCGCTCCAATTGGAATTGGGCTTCGACTCCGCTCAGCCTGACAAACCTTGTAAAAAACCTGAAACAAAGAAAACCTGAAACAAAAGAAACAAAATGGAACTAACAAGATTAATAGTAAAAGGAGGCGTTATATCGCCGGGAGAATTACGAGAAGTTGTAAATATCGCTTTGGAAGAAGAGCTGGATTCCATTTCGTTTGGTTCTAGACAGGATATTATTTTTCCAAAAGGGTTCAAATCTTTGGATAAAACTACTTTAGGGAAACATCACTTTGTTTATCCAGATCAGAAAAGCGGGAATAATATTGTTTCGTCTTATGTTTCAACTGATATTTTCAGAAATACCAATTGGCTGACTGGAAATCGTTTTCTCTATATTTTAGAAGAATTCAAAGAACAGCCTAAACTAAAAGTTAATATAACCGACCCGAAACAGCAATTGGTTCCTTTGTTTACAGGACATTTGAATTTCATTGCTTCAGAACACGAAGATTATTGGTATTTGTACATTCGTCTTACGAAATGGGAGAAAATGGAAGTTTATCCTGTTTTGCTTTACAGTTGGGATTTGGCTAAGATTTATTATGAAATCGAAAAAATTGCAGAAGAAGATTCAGCAGATATAGAAACGCTTTTTGCTTTAGTTAGCGAAGCTTTAGATACTAATAACCGAACGATTGACAAGCCATTAAATATTCCATTTTATCCATTTCCGTATTACGAAGGAATGAATAGAATGGGAATCGATCAATATTGGTTGGGATTGTATTGGCGAAACAATCTTTACGATTTAGATTTCTTAAAAGAAATGTGTGATTTGTGTTTTGAATGCAAAATTGGGAAAATCTGTATCACGCCTTGGAAATCCTTCATTATAAAAGGAATTCCGAAAGATAGAAAACTGGAGTGGGAAAAATTCCTAGGAAAACGTGGCATAAACGTTCGCCATTCGCTATTAGAACTAAACTGGCATTTACCCGTTGCAATGGAATGGGCTTTAAATCTTAAAACTTTTCTAGTTAGAACATTAGATCAATTCGATATCAGTACTTACGGATTGAATTTTGGAATTTCAGAATACAATCGCGACGGACATTATTTTACTTCGATTGTAATCGAAAAAAATGAACTTCCGGTAGCTTTAGAATCGATCAAAATCAGAGATACTTATAATGTATTATTTGCAAAGAATTTCGACCCAAATACACGTGAATACATTGTGCATTCGCAAGATATTGACAAACTCGAACTGCCAACCATTTTAATTGAATTAAGCCGAAAATATTTTGAAGAACTAGGAAATACAGCATCTGAGACTACTGAAAAGCAACAGAAAAAAGAAAAACCACAGCAGGATATTTACCAATGTCAAGAATGTTTAACGCTTTATAATTCTGAATATGGAGATGAAACGCAAGGTATTCCAAAAGGCCTTTTGTTTGAAAATCTCCCAGAAACGTATTGCTGTTCTCTTTGCGAAGCGCCAAAAAGCAATTTTAGGATTTTGGAAACTATTGAAAATTAATAAGTTCTATAATTTATGTATCCAAAAATTGCGTATATTTAGCTTAACTAAGAATTTATGGTAAAGCTGCATACTTCAAAAGCTTTAAAACCATTTAGTTAACATCGATTTATTCAATAAAAAAATACAGTTATGATAAAAAGAACAACACAATCTTCTGTTGAAAAAGTTACCGATATTCCAGCAGAAACAGCTGTAGAAAGCACTACAGAAATACAACCAGAAACTAAGACAACAATTAGAAGAACTACTCGAACGGCTGTAAAACCATCAGCTTCTAAGACTTCTTCTACAAAAACTGCTACTACAAAATCGCCTGCTGCGAAATCAACAGCTACAAAAGCACCCGCTGCTACTGTAAAACCTGCCGCAAAAACTCCTGTAAGAGCTGCTTCTAAAACGACTCCATCGGCAACTGTAAAAAAAGTGGCAACAGCACCTGCAAAAACAGCACCTATCGTTTCTGAAATCGTAGAAATTAAAACCAATGACATTCCAGTACCTTTTGAAGAAAACAAACCTGTTGTAACTATTGAAAAAATTGGAAAAGAAAAAAACGATATAAAATCGAAGCTGAAAGCTAAACTTAAAGCAAAAAAAGAAAAAGAAAAGAAAAGAGAAAAAGCGATTAAAGCTGTTATTAAAAAATTAGAAAAAGCTAAAAAAGCAAAACTAAAAGCAGCTGAGAAGAAAAAAGAAAAGGCTAAAAAAGAGAAAGCAAAAGCGAAAGCCAAGAAACTTGAAAAGAAAGCAAAGGCTCAGAAAAAAGCGAAAGCTAAAAAGAAAAAATAGTTATGAGAAAGGTTTGACTTTAAGTTAAACCTTTTTTTACGCTCCAACGAGTCATTGCGAATTAGGCTTCGACTTCACTCAGCCAGACAATTCACAATTAATAATTCACAATTAATAATTAATTTACCCTCCAATTGCGATCATACTACGATTATCTGAATGAAGAGTAGGATCATTAATCTCATTTACTGTCGACATTCCAGCGCGGACTTTCTTTTTATTTTGAATCGATTCTGAAATCAAATCTGTTATGGATTCTCCATTTCTAAAAGCAGTCAACAAATCAGTTTCTGAATTGGAGAAAAGGCAATTTTTTATTTTTCCGTCAGCCGTCAAGCGGATTCTATTACAGCTATCGCAAAACGGATTTGTAATAGAACTGATAATTCCAAAATCACCTTGAAAACCGTTTATTTTATAATTCCTTGAAGTAAAGTTTTTTTCGTCTTCCAGTTTTTGAATGTTGTCTAAAGAAAAATCAGTTTCTACTAAAGATAAGATTTCTTTCTGCGAAACCATTTTACTCCTGTCCCACTCGTTTCCAGCAAACGGCATAAACTCAATAAAACGAACAGAAATAGGCAGAAATTGGGTCAATTTTACAAAATCGACAATTTCATTATCATTAAAACCTTTAATCAAAACTACATTTACTTTTACTTGAAAATCATTATTTAGGAGCAAATGCAGATTATCAATCACTTTCTCAAACTGATTTCTAAGCGTTATCGTATGAAATTTAGATGAAACTAAAGTATCTAAACTCAAATTGATTTTTTTGACACTAAATTGCTTTAAAACGTCTATGCAACGATCTATTAAAATTCCGTTTGTTGTTATTGAAAGTGAAACATCTAAAGTCGATAATCTGGAAACAATTTCAGGAAAATCCTTTCTCAATAAAGGCTCTCCGCCTGTTAACCTGATTTTGTCAACACCATTTTTTACGAAAGTCTGAGCAATGGCAAAAATCTCATCTGCCGTCATTAAGCTGGCTTTTGGAGATAATGCGATTCCATCTGCTGGCATGCAATACGTACAACGCAGATTGCATTTTTCCAACAGCGAAATGCGCAAATAATTATGCTTGCGCCCGAAACCGTCCGTCAAAATTGTGTTAGAGGCTGTCATGGTTTTTTCCTTTTAAAATATGAAAAACGTGCATTACGTGCGGAAAAACAGCATCCATAGATTCTCTTACTCCATTTGTTGAACCCGGTAATGCCAAAACTAGGCTTTTACCTAAAGTTCCGGCAACACTTCTGGAAAGCATGGCATACGGCATCCTTTGCTGTCCGTAACTGCGAATGGCTTCTTCGATTCCTGGAATTCTGCTTTCTAAAATCGGTTCTAAAGCTTCAGGCGTTACATCTCTTGGAGACAAACCAGTTCCGCCTGTAAAGATTACCAGCTGATTTTCTTTAGCGAAAGCTTTTGTCTTTTCTTGAATAATATCCAATTCATCTGGAATGATTTCATAATGAGAAGTTTCAACTCCGTAAGAATCCAGTTTTTCTACAATTGTTTTTCCTGAACGATCTTCTTTATCGCCAGCAAAAATCGAATCGGAGCAAACAAAAACCGCCGCTTTTATCGCATTCGGAAATTTATTTTTGAAAGACGATTTTCCGCCTTCTTTATTGATTAATTTTATTGTTGAAATCTCAATTTCTTTATCAATTGGTTTCAACATGTCATACATTGTCAAGGCTACGATAGATGCGCCATGCATGGCTTCAACCTCAACTCCTGTTTTGTAAACCGTTTTTACCTTGAAAATAATGTGAATCTCCAATCCTTCGATTTGATATTCAACCGAAGTAAACTCAATTGGAAGCGGATGACAATCTGGAATGGACAAATGCGTATTTTTTACCGCAAATAATCCAGCCGTTTTTGCCATTTCAAATACGTTTCCTTTTGGCACTAAATTATTCACAATGGCATCAATTGTTTCTTGTTTGCTAACTTTTACAATTGCGGTTGCGGTTGCGACTCTTAAAGTGCTTATTTTATGCGTAATATCTACCATTATAATTTCTTAGGTATTTTGTTTCCAAGTGAATGTATCATTTTCAAACATTTCTTTGCCAAAAATCGGCACATCAGTTTTTATCCAATTAACGATGGCTTCTGTGGCTTCATACACTTGTTTGCGACGCGTAGCCGAAACAAAAACAAACAAACAGATCTCGCCTGCTTTTACAACGCCCAAACTGTGATAAATGTGCATGCAGGTTAAATCAAATTTAGCGAAAGCTTTTTCTCTAATGGCATATAATGCTTCATTTGCCATGTCTTTATAGGCAGAATAATCAATTGCCACGACGGTATTGTCGTGAATAACATCGGCACGAACTTGTCCTAAAAAGATGTTATGTGCCCCAATTGTATGTTTCGATTGATGTTTGGCAATCGATTCTGCGATAAATTCGGGAGAAATTGGTCCTTCTACAAATACATTTTTACTCATTTTTTATTTTTTTTATAGCCACGAATTCACGAATTACAATGATTTACACTAGTTTTTGTCAGGCTGAGCGGAGTCGAAGCCCACGTTCAATTGGAATGCCCTTCGACTCCGCTCAGGGTGACAATCTAACTTAAAATTCTAATTTGTGGCTATATTTTTATTTCCTCTTTAATAATTGCTTCATTGCTAAAGCTCCCCCAGCAATGCTTTTTATATTTTTAAATCGATGCCTTTGAAGCAATTCGAACGCAATTTTACTTCTAATTCCAGATTGACAAAAAACATATATCTTCTGATTTTTATCCAGTTTTTCAATTTTTTTTTCCAAATGCATCAACGGAATCTGAATCTGATTTTTTATATTAATTTTTGGCGATTCATCTGTATTTCGAACATCAAGAAAAAGAACCTCATCATTATCCATTTCATTCAAAACCAATTCAAAACTTACTTCTTCAACTTCACATTTATTGTATTTTTCTTCAAATGCTTCTCTGGTTATGGTTTGAATATCACTTTTCTCGAAATCGAACTTTTGCTGTTCATTATTCAGCGTATTATAAACCAATATTTTTCCGCTTAAAACGTTTCCAATTCCGAGAATCATTTTTAAAACTTCATTTGCCTGAAACATTCCGATAATTCCAACCGAAACTCCTAATACTCCGGCTTCTTCACAATTTAGTGCATTTAAATTTTCATCGGGATATAGACATCTATATGTTGGGCCATTCTGATAATTGAAAACCGAAACTTGTCCCTGAAATCTGAAAATTGAACCGTAAACCATTGGCTTATTAGTTACCAAACAGGCATCGTTTATTAAATATTTGATTGCAATATTGTCTGTTGCATCAACAATAATATCATATTTTTCAAATAACGAAATGGCATTTTTTCCAGATACTTTTTCAGAAATTGCTTTTACTTTAACCAAAGGATTCAATTCAGCAATCATTGCTTTTGCTTCTTTTGCTTTTGATTTTCCGATAGCATCAGTTTTATAAATTACTTGTCTCTGAAGATTCGAAATTTCAATAACATCATGATCTGCAATTCCAATTTCTCCGACTCCTGCAGAAGCCAGATATGGCAAAATTGCAGCGCCTAAACCTCCAGCACCAATTACCAAAACTTTTGTTGTTGCTAATTTCTGCTGGCCTTCTTCTCCTATTTCCGAAAGAATAATTTGTCGGTTATATCGTTTATCTGTACTCATAATTTATCCTCCAGCAAACGGCGGTAATAAAGCTACAATATCATTGGTCTGCAGTGCATAATCTACAGCTTTGGGAACTATTTTCTGATTGACTGCTACGCTGAAAGTCAACGATTCGAATTCATATTTTTCGTTTAAATCCTGCAATAGTTTTTGCAATGATAATTCTTCTGAAAAAGATAATTTTTCGAATTCACATTTTGTCTTTTCGGCAACAGCTCCAAAATATTTAACCTCAATCATTTTTATAAATTTAAATTCTGAAAAATAAATTCGTCATCAAAGTGTTCCTGAAAATACGAAATCCAACTTGATGTATTTCTTACGACTTCGCCGATCACAATAATCGCCGGCGATGATATGTTTTTTTCAGATACCAATTTAGTGATTGTATTGATAGTTCCAATTACTTTTTGCTCTGAATTTTTTGTTCCGTTTTGAATAATGGCAATTGGTAAATCATCATTTCTGTTTTCTTGATAAATCGAAATGATTTCATCCAATTTATGCATTCCCATTAAAATAACAACCGTTGCTGCTGATTTTGATGCCAATTGAATGTCTTTTGACAATTTATGGTCTGAAGTTGTTCCTGTAATAACCCAGAAACTTTCGGCTACTTTACGCTGTGTCAAACTGATTCCAACCGAAGCGGGAACTCCTAAAGCAGATGAAATTCCAGGGACAATAGCCGTTTCAATTCCGAAATCTTCTGCAAATTCGATTTCTTCACTTCCTCTTCCAAAAACAAACGGATCGCCACCTTTTAAACGAACAACATGTCCATGAGTTTTTGCCATAGAAACAATCAAATCGTTAATTTGATCTTGTGTGTAAGCATGGCATCCTAATCGTTTTCCAACAAAAACAATTTCTGCATTCGATGCATACTCTAACAATTCTTCGTTTACCAAAGCATCATACAAAACTACATCGGCACTTTTTAAAGCTTTTATGGCTTTCATCGTAATCAATTCAACATCGCCTGGGCCCGCGCCTACGATTGTCAATTTGGGTGTTTTTAAGCTTTGCATAATCCTTAACTTAAATTGATATTCAAATCGTCTAATTCGTCTGCCGAATTAATATTCGTCAAATGAAAGTTTTCACTTTCTTCTATATTGATAATCTGATGCGGCACTTTCGCAAGAAGATCCATCATTTTCAATTCATCTGAATCAATCGCTTTTTTTATAATTGGAACAATTTCTTTAGAATAAATTCCGATTAATGGATGTGTTTTACTTTCGGAAGCAAAAACTGTAATTCCAGCCTCACTTGTATGTTTTGAAATTAATTCCTGCAATAATTCAGTTGAAATCAACGGAATATCACAACTTAAAATCAGATTGAATTCGGTTTCTGAATGTGATAAAGCAGTGTAAATTCCGCCCAACGGACCTTTATCTTCAACTAAATCTGGTATTTTTTCATAGTTTAAATAATCGTATTCTTTAGAAGTCGTGATTAATTTTATATGGTTTGTAATGGGCAAAATTGCCTGAATGATATGCTCAATGAATGGTTTTTCCTGAAACAAAACCAATCCTTTTTCTGACTGCATTCTGGAGCTTTTTCCTCCGCAAAGAATAAATACTGTTAGTGTTTTCATAGTTTTCTTATTTCAGGTTTCTTTTGTCTATTCTTGCCACAGATTAAAAGGATTAAAAAGATTTCTTTAAATACTTTGTGTTGATTTTTTTACCACGAATTACACAAATTTTCACAAATTATTTTTTTAAAATATGTAACTGAAATTCGTGTAATTCGTGGCAAATAAAAATCTTATTTAATCTGTGAATCCCGATAGCTATCGGGAGTGGCAAAACCATATCATTATCATGGAAAAATCAATTTCACGCTTGCCATTAAAATTACAGTTCCTAAAACCATTTTTAATGTTCTGTTGGAGAAAGATTCGCTTCCGTAAAATCCTCCCAGCATTCCTCCTACAACTGCAATTGGAACGAGATAAAAACTTTCCATTGGAATTGTTTTTCCTCCTAAAAAAAATCCTAACATTCCTGCGAACGAATTCACAAAAATGAACAAACTCGAAATCGCTGCCGATTCTTTTACTGACGCCCATCCTAAAAATAATAAGATTGGACTCAAAATGATTCCGCCGCCAATTCCTAACATTCCAGATAATAATCCGATGGCAAAACCAATTGCCAGAGCAAATGGAAGATTTATTTTTACTTCTTCTTTTTCTTTAAAATTAAATACTCCAAACAACCTCAACGCTGCAAAAACCAATACAATTCCGAGAATTATTTTATAAATCGCATTATCTAAAGTGATAAAACCTCCTATAAAAGCTGCGGGAATCGAAGCAATCGCAAACGGATAAAACAGCTTGGGCTTGAAATAATTATTTTTATAATAAAACAAAAACGAAATACTGGATACAAATAAATTCAGCAGTAAAGCCGATGGTTTCATAATCGAAACCGGAAAAGCAAAAATGCTCATCAAGGCCAAATATCCCGAAGCTCCTCCATGTCCAACACTTGAATATAAAAACGCAATTACAATTAATGCGAAACTGAATAATAGTATGTTTTCTGAATTTAGGAGACTCATGTATTTTGTTTTATTTGTTTCAAGTTTAAAGTTTATTGCTATGTGTTTTTATTTATATAGTGCTTTTTGCTTTTTGCCGTAAAATTTATTCTCTTAAGAACTTTAATCGATTGGGAGAATCGTTACCGACTCGCCTTTTTTAATATTTTCAACATCCTGCGGCACAATTACCAAACCATTTGCAATAGCAAAAGAATTTAACATTGAAGAGGCTTGTCCTTCTAAAATTGTAACACTTGTTTCATTATATAATGCTTTTAAAAAAAGTGTTTTTCCCGTGTCATTGACTATGTCGTTTTCTAATTTTCGAACAATTTTTGGTAAATGGGTATTTGAGAATCCCATTTTATTTTTAACTGCAGGATATACATAAATATAAAAATTAGTCAATGACGAAGCTGGATTTCCTGGCAATGCAAAAACTAAAGTATCTTTTTTAGAACCAAAAAACATCGGCTTTCCAGGTTTCTGATTAATCTTGTAAAAAAGCTCTTCGACTCCATTTTTCAGCAAAGCTTCTTTTACAAAATCAAAATCTCCAATAGAAATTCCGCCAGATATTAGTACGATATCATTCTTTTTAAGTATTGGCTGCAATGCTTTTTTCGTTGCTTTCAAATTGTCCTTTACCGTGTGAACTTTCACTTTATTAATTCCGATGGTTTGCAAAGCCGCTTGGAGCATTATCGAATTACTCTCATAAATTTTTCCTTTAGGAAGTTTCTTTCCCGGTTTTACCAGCTCGTTTCCAGTAACCAAAATAGCCACTTTCGGTTTTTTATAAACTGTTATTTCTGTAATTCCTAAACAAGCTAAAAAACCAATTGCTGCTGGAGTTATTAATGTATTGGCATCAAAAACAACATCCTCTGCACTAATCTGTTCGCCTTTGTTTCTAACATTAGCAAAAGGTTCTGGCATTTTTGCAATCAAAATTGAATCTCCATTTACCATTACATGTTCCTGCATTACAACAGTATCTGCGTCATTAGGGACATATGCGCCTGTAAATATGCGTACGGCTTGGTTTTCTTTTAGTTTTACATTGGCATGATCGCCAGCCTGCGAAATTCCTACCACATCAAATTGATGTCTTCTTGAATGAATAAAAGCATAACCATCCATTGCCGATTGGCGAAACGGTGGCATTGAAATCGGCGAGTAAATTGTTTCTGCCAAAACATATCCGAGCGCTTTTTGAACAGAAATTTTCTGAGTGGACAAAACTGAACTGTTTGCAGCGACAATTTCTAAAGCTTCTTTTACTTCTATCATTTCGTTTAATTATAAAACTAAGTAAAAATACTTAATACAAATATAAGTATTTATCCGTAGGTTGATTAAAAAATTTTACTTTTCTTTTATAGTCTATAAAATTACTCTAATTTATTAAAAATCAACTTGAAATTTAAATTTAGATTTTAGATATACGTATCAAAAGAGTTTTTTAGGACTCTTTTGATACTTTTTAAGCCATTTAATTCTATTAGAAGCCTTGTTTTCAAGTTGAAAAACAAGTATAAAATACTACAATTTTAACTCGAAGACAAAATTTATTTTAACATTTATCTGATTATAAGATTCTTTGTTAGACCTTTTAAAATAAGGGACAAGCAAAACAAATCCTTCTTACAGCGCTTCTACAAACATATATTTTTCAAAAAAAAGTCAACAAACTTTTGGTTTTTATTATATAAAATTTAACTTTGTCTATAGGATTAGTAGAGTTTAAAATAATATTTCAAACCATAAAAAATTATTATTGTGAAAACAACAGAAAGCATATCGCGTTACATTCTTCCTAAAAAATACACTTATAGCACTATTTGTTATATGTGTTTCTGTTGTTAATTATCTATTCTTACTTTGTTTGCCTTTAGAATCATATCGAAGCAAAACATAAAAAATATCACCAAAAATATTTATTGAATTTTAACCAAGAAATCTATCCAATGCATTCAATTGTATTGGGCAAGGCTCTTGAAACCATACCTATTTTATTTTCAAATTAAATAACTAACAATTAAAAAGACTAAAATGAAAACAATGCAAACCTGTTGCTTTAAATAAAAAAAGCCATTTCTGCGGCAACAGAAATGGCAAGGCTTAAAGAACATTTATCACTAAATCAAGAACACTTTTAGAGTGCTGTATAAACAGTGCTCAGGGCGTCTTGTTAATTACTTAAAACCAACACAAAGAAATGAAAAAAAAGTTAAACATACACATACTGCTGTTTCTACTCTTCATAACGGCAGGAATATATGCCCAGAATACCACCCCGCTTATTCAATCAAAACTAGACGGAACCGTTGTTGATGCTATTACAAATCAACCTATTATAGGTGCTTCGGTTACCATTAAAGGAACAACCCACGGTGTTGTCACAGATGCAGAAGGAAAATTTTATTTTCAAACTGGACAAAAATTTCCTTACACCTTAATCGTAAGTTACATCGGATACAAAAAACTCGAAATAATAGTAGAGAAAAATCCAGTCATTATTAACCTTAAAGAAGAGCGTCAAGAACTAGACGAATTGGTAGTTGTAGGTTACGGAACCCAAAAGAGAAAAGACATTACAGGTTCTGTGGCATCGGTTCCAAAAGCCAATTTATCTCAGGTAACTTCTTCGGCAGATAATCTATTAAGGGGCGCTGTAGCGGGAGTTGTAGTTACACAAAGTTCTGGCCGTCCTGGTGCTTCTTCTAGTGTTCGCATTCGCGGAGGAAACTCTATTACTGCTGGTAATGAACCGCTTTATGTTGTTGACGGAATCTTAATTTACAACGATAATAGTAACAGTAGCGCAGGAGTAACATATGCGGGTGCGAGTGTCAATGTGCTTTCTACTATTAATCCTGCTGATATCGAATCTATTGAAGTTCTTAAGGATGCCTCAGCAACAGCAATTTATGGTTCTAGAGGTGCCAATGGAGTTGTAATTATTACGACGAAAAAGGGAACAAAAGGACAAGATAATATTTCGTACCAAGGCTATTTTGGTTTCCAAAATATTTCAAAAAAACTGAAATTGATGAATGCCAGCGAATGGGCAAGTTTAAGAAACGACGTTCAGGCAAGTATTGGTCAGGCTCCTTCTTTTTCTCCTGCACAGATCGAGGCTTTGAAGACTTCTGGAAACTACGATTGGCAGTCGGCAGCATTTGTAACGGCAGCACCTGTTCAAAATCATAATTTATCTTTTTCGGGTGGAGACGAAAAATCGAGATACGCTATTTCTGCAGGATATTTTGATCAGGATGGTATCGTTTTAGGTTCCGATTTTAAGCGTATTTCACTTCGAGCTAACTACGAACGAAATTATTCCCAAAAATTCAAATTTGGCGTAAATGCCAATTACACGAACTCCATTGCAAATGGTGTTGGTACAAATGGTGGCGCCAATGCTGGTAGAAATCCAAATCCGCTTGTTAGCGTGGTTTTGACAGCACCTGTTGTTCCTATCAAAAATGCAGACGGAAGTTATAATGTAACGAACAATCCTTATGCAACTTCTGTAAATGGTTTTGTTCCGAATCCGATTAATGATTTGGAAAATACAACGAACGAAACCAAATTGAATAGAATCCTAACCAGTTTGTTTGGCGAATATAAATTCAATAAAGAATTAACAGCTAAAGTTGCCGTGAGCGGTGATGTTTTAAATACAAAACAAAACTATTACGCGCCTTCTAATACCACTACTGGTGCAGGAACAAAAGGTTTGGCATCTATTGGTGAAAGATTAGTAAGTTCTGTTTTAAATGAAAACACGCTTACTTACAATACTACTTTTGGTCAAGATCACAAATTCTCTGCTCTAGGCGGTTACACACTTCAGTACACAAAAGGTGAGGTTGTGAATGCAGGAGCTCAGACTTTTGTTAACGATGCCAATACCTACAATGCACTTCAAGATGGTGTGGCGGTAAAACCATACAGTGAAGCTTACGAAAGTGTTTTGAAATCTTGGCTGGCTAGAGTCAATTATTCTTATAAAGGAAAATACAACTTTACATTGTCTGGACGTGCAGACGGTTCTTCTAGATTTGGTTCAGAATCGCTTTGGGGCTACTTTCCTTCTGCTGGATTCTCATGGAATATAACCGACGAAGAATTTGCCAATAACATTAAAGGCGTAACCGAAGCAAAACTAAGAATTACAGCTGGAACAACAGGAAACCAAGAAATTGGAAACTACCTTCCTTTGGCTTCAATGGGATCTGTAAACTATTCTTTTGGAGGAACATTATACACAGGTTTAGCTCCTACCCGATTGGCAAATCCTGATTTGAAATGGGAAAAAACAAATCAATATAATGTTGGATTGGATTTATCACTCTTAGATAGAAGAATCAATTTTGTTTTTGATGTTTATTATAAAAAGACAAAAGATTTATTAATCAACGTTCCAGTGCCATTGAGTTCAGGTTATGCCACAGTGCTTCAGAACATTGGTGGAGTTGAAAACAAAGGTTTCGAGTTTGGTGTAACAACTGAAAACATTAAAACAGAAAACTTCGCTTGGAACTCTAACATCGTATTTTCTTTAAACAGAAATAAAGTTACAGAAATCGGAAACGGTGTCGATCAATTTTTTCCTGTTGTGCCAAATGGCTCTTTATTGCAACAGCAGCCTGTTACTGTAAAAGTAGGTTTGCCATTAGGAACTTTCTGGGGTTATAGAACCAACGGAATTTTCCAAACTCAAGAAGAAGTAAATACACAGCCAAAAATCAACAGTTTGGCAAACACAAAAGTGGGAGACAGAAAGTATGTTGATACCAACGGAGATGGTGTAATTACAGCTCTTGACAAAGGAAACTTAGGCACATCTCAGCCCAAATTTGTGGGTAGTTTCAGCAACACGGTTTCATACAATGATTTTGACTTGAATTTCTCTTTTCAAGGCGCATACGGCGGAAAAATCTTCAATGCTTTAAATCAACAGTTAGAGATTTCTACACTTGGAACTAATGCGGCGGCAACTCTAAATGATCGATGGACGCCAACAAATCCTAGCAATGAAATTCCGAGAGCTTCAAGTTCACCACTAGGAATCGTTTCAGAGCGTTATGTTGAAGATGCTTCTTTCTTACGATTAAAACTAATCACATTAGGATACACTTTACCAAAAAGCGTTTCTAAAAAACTGGGAACAAAAAGCGTAAAAATCTACGTATCAGCAGAAAACCTAATTACATGGACCAAATACACTGGCTATGATCCAGAGGTAAGTTCATACGAACAAAACAACTTATATCCGGGAATTGATTTTGGTTCTTATCCAAACTCAAAAACATTCATCTCGGGCTTGAACGTAACTTTCTAAGTAAAAAAAATATATAATGAAAAAGATAATTATAACATTCCTTTTAAGTACCGGTCTATTGGTATCGTGCGCTGATCTTGAGGTAACTCCCAACTCTTTTGTAACTGAAGACAATTATTTTATCACTCAAGATGATGCTGTTGCAAGTGTAACTGCGGTTTATGCTTCTTTAAGCCTTGATCCGGGTGAACAGAGTTTATTTGGTCGAAACCTTTACTTCTTAACCGACATGGGATCTGATTATGCTGCCGCAGGAGTTTCTGCTACAAATCCGCAGGTTAGAGCCATGAGCAGTTTAACACACGATGCTACAAATGACCGTGTTCAGGTAGCATGGAGACAAATTTACAACGGAATTAATAGAGCGAATGTTTCTATTGACAATATTCCGAAAGTTTCAGGTTCTGAAGTGATCAAAACAAGATTAATTAATGAAGCTAAATTCATCCGAGCATTGCTTTATTTTCAAGCAGTTCGTCTTTGGGGCGGAGTTCCGATTGTTTTGCATGAAGCTAAATCTATCAATTTGAGAGATTTAAAAACGAATCGCTCTACAGTTGAAGAAGTTTACACCCAAATCATCAAAGATTTGACAGATGCCGAAGCGCTTCCAAAAACATATACGGCAGCAGATGCTGGGCGTGCTACTTCTGGAGCCGCTAAAGCCATTTTAGCAAAAGTATATCTGACTAGAAAAGATTGGCCAAACGCTATTGCAAAAGCTAGAGAAGTAATTGACGGAGGTTACGGATATGCTTTGTTTGAAGATTTCCAAGATATTTTCACTAAAACAAAAAAGAACGGAAAAGAGCATATTTTCTCTGTTCAGTTTGAGCCAAATCAAGCAGGAAACGGATCAAGCGGAAGTACTTTTCAAGCCACTTCTTTTACTGGATTTACAGCAACTGAGCCAGCAGATATTATTTCAGACGTTGCTTTGTTTTATGATATCTATGCGCCTGGAGACAAAAGAAGAGATGTCAGTTATGCCAAACAATTGCTTAATCCGTCAACGGGAACGCTATACACTTTTCCAAAACCTATCTTCAAAAAATACTTGGATTTGTCTAATCTGGCGACACCTTCAAACGTAGCAATCAACTTTCCCGTTATTCGTTATGCCGACATCCTTCTGTCTTTAGCGGAAGCGATAAATGAACAAGGCGGACCGACTGCAGAGGCTTATGAATTGATTAATCAAGTGCGAAGAAGAGCTTTTGGAAAAGCCATTACAACTCCAGATCCAACAATAGATTTAGTGGGATTAAATCAGACGTCTTTTAGAGCTGCAATTCAGGAAGAGCGCAAAAAGGAATTTGTTCAGGAAGGACAGCGCTGGTACGATTTGGTAAGATGGGGAACTTTGGTTACTGAGGTAAAAAAGGTTACAGCTAAAAACTCAGTATCAGAAAGAAATAATCTGTATCCGATTCCGCAAAGCGAAAGAAATATTAACCCTGACGGGTTGCCTCAGAATCCTGGATATTAGTATTGAATGAAATGTAAACAAATAATCTTCTGACAATGAATACCCTATCCCCGATAGAAGTGAAAATTCTTTTGTGGCGGGGTTCGCCACAAAAGATTGCAACGGATAGCGGGATTAGCTCCTAAAAAAACAAAATATTATTTGAAAACCTTTTAACTAAAAAAATTATAGACTATGAAAAATTTTAAAAATAACATTGTTGCCAAAAGCCCAAAGAAAGGACTTTTGATTACAGCATTCCTGATTGCCCAATTGGGAATAGCACAAGACAAACAAGAATTTAAGGGTACAATCGGAAAAACTTTGGCTGATTCTAAAGAATACTGGCCAGATCCTGTAACGGCACCAAAAGGCGCTCCGAACATTGTTTGGATTTTATTGGATGATGTTGGATTTGGAGCTTCAAGCGCTTTTGGAGGTTTAATCAACACGCCAACTTTTGATAATCTAGCAAATAATGGATTACGTTACACGAACTTCCATACAACAGCCATTTGCGCTCCTACCCGTGCCGCTTTATTAACTGGAAGAAATTCAGGAAGAGTTCACGTAAGCGGATTTTCTCACACTATTTTATCAGCAGGTTTCCCAGGTTGGGACGGAAGAATTCCTTCTGATAAAGGAACTATTGCTGAAATTTTACGTGACAACGGTTACAACACTTTTGCAGTTGGAAAATATGGTGTTACACCAGACGAAGATGCAACAGATGCGGGTCCGTTTGACAGATGGCCGACAGGAAAAGGTTTCGATCATTTTTACGGATTCTTAGGTTCTCAAACCGATCAGTACAATCCTGATTTGGTAGAAGATCAAGTTCACATTAAACCAGACGGACGTCATTTGAATGAATTAATTACAGATAAAGCCATCAGCTACATTCAGAAACAGCAAAAAGCAGCGCCTGGAAAACCATTCTTCTTGTATTATGCGCCAGGAGCGGTTCACGCACCGCATCAAGTAGCTGAAAAATGGGTCGAACCATACAAAGGCAAATTTGACGAAGGTTGGGATGTTTACCGTGAAAAAGTATTGGCAAACCAAAAGAAATTGGGAATCTTTCCTCAAAATGCAGGTCTTCCAGATCGCAACGCTTTAATTACAGAATGGAAAAAATTAACTCCAGACCAAAAGAAAGTATACGCAAGATTCATGGAAGTTTACGCTGGATTCCTAACGTATACGGATTATGAAATTGGAAGAGTTGTGGATTATTTAAAACAAAGCGGACAATTGGATAATACTTTAATCTTTGTTGCCATTGGAGATAACGGTGCAAGTAAAGAAGGAACGCTGCAAGGAACAATTAACCAAAGTTTATTTGCTCAAGGAAAAACTGACGAAGAAAACTTCCAAAGCAATTTGAACAACATCGGCGAAATCGGAACAGCTAAAGGTTTAAATACCAATTATCCCTTAGGATGGGCGCAGGCAACAAATGCTCCTTTCAAAAACTGGAAACAAGATGCGCAATCTGAAGGAGGAACCCGCAACCCGCTGATTGTTTTTTATCCAAACGGAATCAAAGACAAAGGCGGAATCAGAAATCAGTACAGTCATGTAACAGATCTATTGCCAACTACTTTGGATATTGTTGGAATTAAAGTGCCAGAATATATCAAAGGAATTAAACAAGACATTATTCAAGGTTCTTCTTTCCAAGCTTCTTTAGATAATCCGAAAGCTGAATCATTACATAAAGTGCAGTATTACTACATTTTTGGAAATAGAGCAATTTATAAAGATGGGTGGAAAGCTTCTGCGGCGCATTTGCCAGATTCTTTCGCAGTAAAAAAATCTTTAGGAAGCAACGAAAAACCTGCTCCAAGCAACTTCGATACTGATGTTTGGGAATTATACAATCTAAACGAAGATTTTAACGAACGCAACAATCTAGCGAAAAAGTATCCTGAAAAACTGGCAGAACTTCAAAAATTATTTGACGAACAGGCAAAAGAAAATAATCTATATCCTTTAATCGATTGGCAGGATGTTTATAACAGAAGAATTCACAATACTGGTGCTGATAAAGGAAAAACAATTTCTGATTTAATCAAACAAGCAACTAAACCAGGTGGAACCAATAATTAATTACAGAACCTGCAAGGTTTGAAAAACCTTGCAGGACATAAAAAGAATAATTATGAAACGAGTAGATTATGAAATCATAGGAAAAAAGATTGTCGTTGGGATAATCTTGTTTTTAGTTCCACTGGCTATCCTAGCTGGCGGATTAGCAGTAGTAAATCAATTTTTAAAATAAGAAATCATGGCAATAGTTCAAAAAGAAAAACTAACGAGAGACTTAACAATAAGTTTCTTCATTTATTCATTGCCTGTAGTGGCAATTTATCTGTATTTTAAATTAACTGGCGGAGCTATAAGTGAATCGCATATTGCATTGCCTTCGTTTTTAGAATTTGCAAAACCGGCTTTCGAAAACATCCGCACTTGGGGATTAACCGTTTTCATGCTGGTTTTAGGAATAATCGAATTTGCTGCAGGCTTATACGATGATGAATGGACAGGCGAAGAACGAAAAATTGATATTGTTTGTTTCTTAGCGCCAAAATTGCTTTTACCTCCTATCATTGCATTTTTCAGTTTAACAGCTTTACCTTATTTATTGCCAAGCGCGGCTAATGCTTTAGCGTGGGTTCCGTTTTGGGGAGGCTTTTTCTTAATAGCAATTGCTGACGATTTAACGCAGTATTGGTACCATAGACTGCATCACCAAGTTCCATTTTTATGGCGTTTTCACAGAACGCACCATTCGGCTCCGTACATGGGTATGGCAATGGCTTCTAGGCAAAACTTTATTTATACGGTTTTCTTTTCTCAAATTTATTTGACAGCCACTTTAACGTATTTAGGTTTAGGCCTTCCTGCTTTATTTGTTTTAGTGATTAAAAGTTTCATCACTTTAGGAGCGCACTCAAGCATTCCGTGGGATAAACCATTTTACAAATACAGGATATTGCATCCAATTGCATGGGTTTTAGAAAGATTGATCTCTACTCCTGCTACGCATCACGCACATCACGCAGATACAAGCGGAGACGGTGTTGGTCATTTTAAAGGAAACTTCGGAAACATGTTCTTCATTTGGGATGTTATTTTCGGAACAGGATTGATTACTCGCCAATATCCAAAATCATTCGGAACAAAATCATACAAACAAGAAGAATGGTATGCACAGTTTCTTTGGCCGATTTTTAAATCTAAAAAAGAAGGAAGTTCTCTTGCCGAAGGTGTATTATCGCTTCCGCTAAAACCAAAGCCAGTTACAACCGAAGAAACTCCTGCACCGGTATTAGAACAAGTATAAATGCTTCTTGATATGAAAAATCAAATCGTAAAAACCAGTATAACAGCAATTGCCTTTTTATGGGCAGTTGCTGCTTTTTCGCAAAATGAAATTCACAGCTCATTATCGCTCGATTCATTTTATTCGAAAATAAAAAGCCAAAAAAATCCACAGATTGTTGATGCCAGAACTCCAGAAGAATTTGCATTGAATCATATTGAAGGTGCTGTAAACTTTAATCTCCAATCTGAAAACTATGCGCAATCTGTTGCTAAACTAGACAAGTCAAAACCTGTTTTTATATATTCCATCGGAGCTGGCAGAAGTGTCGCTTTAGAAAAAGAATTATTAAAAAATGGTTTCTCAGAAGCCTATAGTTTAGAAGGCGGAATTGCCAATTGGATTGGAAACGGAAAACCTTTTTATTCTAATCTAAAAAGCAAATTATCCTTGGCAGAATTCAATAAAATTATTGCTGATAATAAAACTGTTTTAGTAGATATCGGTTCAAAATACTGTGCTCCTTGCAAAAAAGTAAAACCAATTTTAGAAAACATTAGATCAGAATATGGTTCGAATTTAAAAATCGTAGAAATTGAATTGGAAGACAGTCCGCAAGTTATTGCCGATTTAAAAACCGTCAAAATCTTCCCGACTTTGATCTTATATCAAAATGGAAAAATCGTTTTTAAGAAAGAAGGAATAAATGACTTGAAGAACGAAGTTGATGTTGCGTTGGCTTCTAAGTGACAGTTTTAAACTATACAGTTTTTCAGGCTGAGCGAAGTCGAAGCCCCATAATCAGAGTCGACAATCTTTGTAGAGCTACGTGTGTGATCCTTCGTTCCTCAGGATGACAAAATACTGGCAATAGCAATGCGAACTAACCAAAAACCAAAATATGGCAACCTATAAAAAAATAACTAAAATTATTCTCTCCATTTTAATAGTGATTCTCCTTCTGGCAGCATTTTTATTCTGGCCGATTAATACTGATGGCACTTTAGTCAAAGAAGATCAGAAATTGGCACAAGGAAAAAAAGAATTTTTAGCCTCAAAACCTAAAGATTCCATTGTTGGAAAAAAGACCAATATCATTATTCTGCTTGCCGATGATTTGGGCAAGTATGATATTTCGCTCTACGGCGGAAAATCGACTCCTACCCCACAGATCGATTCTTTAGCAGCTTCTGGAGTTGCTTTTACCGATGGTTACGCCTCTGCTGCAATCTGTTCGCCTTCGCGCGCGGGGTTAATCACAGGAAGATATCAAGAACGTTTTGGACATGAATATCAGCCTGGAGATCGTTATCCTAAAAACAATCTGGAATATTATGCTTTTAAATATTTACTGAATACTGATAGCTGGAGACTGAACGATAAAATCAATTACCCAAACGAAGCTTTTATTAAAACTCAAGGGCTTCCAAAATCTGAAATCACTTTTGCCGATTTAGCTAAAAGACAAGGTTATGCCACAGGAATTATCGGAAAATGGCACTTAGGCCACAACAAAGGATTTTTTCCTTTAGACCGTGGTTTTGATTATCATTACGGATTTTATCAGGCATTTTCGCTTTATGCTCCAGAAGATGATAATCCAGATATCATTAATCATCATCACAAAGATTTTACCGACAAAACCATTTGGGGCAACGGCCGTGTCGGAATTGGACAAATTCGCAGAGACAGCACCATTATTGATGAAAAAGCTTATTTAACCGAAAAATTTGCTGAAGAAGCGGAAGCATTTATTGATAAAAACAAAAACAAACCTTTCTTGCTTTATATTCCGTTTAATGCGCCTCACACGCCATTTCAAGTTCGTAAAAAATATTACGATCGTTTTCCGAATGTAAAAGATGAAAACAAACGCGTTTATTTTGCCATGATCAGTGCTTTGGATGATGCGATTGGCAGAATTCGTGAAAAAGTCAAAAAAGAAGGTCTTGAAGAAAACACTTTAATCATTTTTTCCAGCGATAATGGTGGTGCCGATTATACTTTTGCGACAACAAATGCACCATTGAAGGGCGGCAAATTTTCGCATTTTGAAGGCGGAATCAATGTTCCTTTTGCACTTTCGTGGAAAGGAAAAATCAAACCGCATACTATTTATAAACAGCCTGTAAGCACTTTGGATATTTTTACAACCATTGCATCGGCAATTGGTTCTGATTTACCAAAAGACAGAATTTATGATGGTGTGGATTTAGTAAAAACTGTCAATGAAAATAAAACAGTTCACAAGGATTTATACTGGCGTTCGGGTGATGCAAAAGCGATTAGAAGTGGTGATTGGAAACTAGTCATTAGCGGAAGAACACATGAAAAATGGTTGTACAATCTTACCTCAGATAAATCTGAAACAACAGACCTCTCACAAAAAAATCCCGAAAAAGTAAAAGAATTGCAAACTGCACTGCAAACTTGGGAAAAAGGTTTAATTAAACCGCTATGGCCTAATTTAACTTATTATGAATTTGACTTTGGCAAACAAAAATACTTTGTCGATTTGTAAACTATCTAAAACATTACAGACGAAATAATTCCAATATCCTAACAGTTTTTTTTAAACCTGTTAGGTATTTACTTTTAAATCAGTCCAAAGCAAACAGGAAATCTAGAAGATTCAAAATCAATTACATAGCAGCTATTATTTTAATCCTACAAATAATACCTAACAGGTTTAAAAAAAACTGTTAGGATAACAAATTAATTAAGAATACAATGTCAACCTCAACAAAATTTACTATTCACGAAGACTGGACCGTCGTAATTCTCGGTTTTCTCATTATCGGAATGTCTCTTTTTATTTTTCTTCCCGAAGTTCCCTTTTTTAAATGGACGAACGGAACAGACTTAATAAATAATGTTTTCGAAATTAAAAACATTAAAATAATTGGTTTTCAGTTTTTTTATTTTATTGTCATTGGAATAATCGGCACTTTTTTAGTTGGAAAATCGATTAAAAATTTCATTTTCGGATTTCCAATAGTTTATCTTCTCACAATACTTGCATTAATATTAGCCGGAAATACTGAAATAAAAGCACTCAATCTCGAAGCTGTCATTTTCAGTTTAGCAATTGGATTGATTATCGGAAATTTTTTCAAGCTTCCAGAATGGTTTCGTTCTGCTTTGTCAACCGAACTTTTTGTCAAAATCGGATTGGTTCTATTGGGAACAAGCGTCATCTTTTCGGATATTCTAAAAGCGGGATCGTTAGGTTTAATTCAGGCTTTGGTCGTGGTTTTATCCGTTTGGTATTTTGCATTCTGGCTTTGTAGAAAACTAAAAGTCGATGACGAATTGACCATGATGATTTCGAGTGCGGTTTCAATCTGCGGTGTATCTGCAGCTATTGCCACTTCTGGGGCGATAAAAGGAGATTCTAAAAAATTGTCTTACGTGATTTCTATGGTTTTGGTCACAGCGATTCCTATGATGATTTTTATGCCGATCATTGCAAGTCATTTTAATTTTCCCGAAGAAGTTACAGGAGCCTGGCTTGGCGGAAGTATTGATACTTCTGGCGCTGTAGTGGCATCTGGAACTTTGGTTGGCGAAACAGCACTAAAAATAAGCACAATCGTAAAATTTTCTCAAAATGTCTTATTAGGATTAGCCGCTTTTGCCATTTCTGTTTATTGGACTTACACGCACAATCAGTCTTCAGAAGTTCGAGAATCTAAGCCAACGCTTCGCGTTATTTGGGAACGCTTTCCAAAGTTTGTCATTGGCTTTATTGCGGCTTCCATTGTTTTCTCTTTTTTTGTTGCACCAGAAACTCGTGATGAATTAAAGGAAAGTTTAAAAAATCTGCAAGGGCTTTGGTTTGCTTTAGCTTTTACTAGCATTGGTTTAGAAACCAATTTTAAAGATCTATTACAGCATAATAGCAGAAAACCTTTGATCGCATTTTTAACCGCACAATTCTTTAATATCTTTATTACATTGATTATAGCTTTTTTGCTTTTTAAACCTTAAAAACAAAACACAGATTCCTGCGGAATATATAAACCAATTTAATCCAATTTTATCGAGCTGACGTTCCTAAAGGAATGGGTAGAGATGCGTTTCTTTATAAAACAGTCGCTTTTTAAAACAAAAAATGGTCTCTACAAAAAAAGCAGCAAGTATACTTGCTGCTTTTTCTATTTTTAATCTCAAAGGAGGATTATTTAAACTCATTCAAGGATTTCTCGATAATGTCAAGACATTCTTTAATTTGCTCTTCAGTCATTACCAAAGGCGGAGCAAGTCTGATTTTATTTCCGTGAGTTGGTTTAGCCAATAATCCATTATCTCTAAATTTCAAGCATATTTCCCAAGCGAAATCAGATTCTTCATCTGTGTTGATTACAATTGCGTTTAAAAGACCTTTTCCGCGAACTAGTGTAATTAAATCATTTTTAGCAGCAATTTTATTTAATCCATCTCTTAAAATCACTCCTAGACGTTCTGCATTTTCAGCCAATTTTTCATCCTTAATTACTTCAAGAGCAGCGATCGCAACAGCTGCTGCAACAGGATTTCCACCAAAAGTAGATCCGTGCTGACCAGGTTTAATCACATTCATGATTTCGTCATTACATAAAACAGCCGAAACTGGATAAACTCCGCCAGAAATTGCTTTTCCAAGAATTAAAACATCCGGCTGTACATTTTCGTGATGAACTGCCAATAATTTTCCTGTACGCGCGATTCCTGTTTGTACCTCATCGGCAATAAAAAGTACGTTGTGTTTTTCGCAAAGTGCTTTCGCTTTCGCTAAATAACCTTCTGAAGGAACATAAACTCCTGCTTCACCCTGAATTGGCTCGACTAAGAATCCAGCAATATTTTTAGATGAATTTAAAGCGTTTTCAAGAGCTTCAAGATTATCATATTCTATTTTGATGAAACCATCTGTAAAAGGTCCAAAGTTTTTGCGTGCTGTTTCATCATTCGAAAATGAAATTATAGTTGTAGTTCTTCCGTGAAAGTTATTCTCGCACACAATAATCTGCGCCTGATTTTCTGGAATTCCTTTTACTTCGTACGCCCACTTTCTTGAAATTTTTAAAGCTGTTTCAACTGCTTCAGCACCTGTATTCATTGGAAGAACTTTATCGAAACCAAAATATTTCGTTATATATTCTTCATAATTTCCTAATTTATCATTGTAAAAAGCGCGCGAAGTCAAAGTCAGCTTTTGCGCCTGTTCTACCATTGCATTCACAATTTTAGGATGACAGTGACCTTGATTTACTGCAGAATAAGCAGATAAAAAATCATAATATTTCTTTCCGTCAACATCCCATACATAAACGCCTTCTCCTCGTTCTAAAACTACAGGAAGCGGATGGTAATTATGAGCTCCATATTTGTTTTCTTTTTCAATCAAAACTTCTGATTTTGATGAAAGTGTTTTTTCTGTACTTGTCATAATATGCTTTTTATTTCTGCAAAAATATTAAAATTAAACAAATAACAACTCAAAAAACAATATTTTGACTCAAATACAACAAAATAAAAGTCAAAACTTAAATTTAAGCATCGTAAAAAAGGCATATTATTTTTTGGAGAAGTTTAATCAGATGACCGTTTATTAAAAAAAAGAATTACTTTTATAAATCGCAAAAGACTCAATTTTAAAACGATTTTTACTGAATGGAATTATTAGACGAATTTGATATTAGTATTCTTAAAGAATTAGAAAAAGACGGAAGAATGGCCTTTTCTGCCATCGCCACTAATCTTAAAATATCAAATACAATGGTGCACCAGCGTATTAACAGAATGATTGAACAAGGTGTAATTGGAGGAATAAAACCCATTATTCAAGAAAAGAAAATAGGTTACGACTGGGCTTCTTTTACTGGACTCACACTAAACAAAGATTCTGATTCTGAACGAATTATTGAAGCGCTTAAAGAAATTCCTGAGATTACCGAATGTTATTATGTAACGGGTTCCTTTACGCTTTATATAAAAATCATTGCGAAAAATCATGAGCACATGCGCCGTATTCTTTATGAAAAAATTGATGGAATTCCAGGTATCGACAAAACCGATTCTATTGTAGAATTAGGATGCGCTTTTAAACGAAACATATCATTATAAAAAGGAAAAATATTCTTTTATAATATTGGTTACAAACCTCACAAGAATTTACTTGTGAGGTTTTTTTGTAACATAATATTTCTGATATTTGTTAAAAATTGAAGAAATTATGAAAAACTCCATAATCATTTTATTCAGTGCAATCTTATTTTCTAATCTTATGAATGCGCAGTTAAAACCAGTAAAATATTCAGAAGGAAGCCAGCAGCTGAATGGTCTATTTATAAAATCTGCTAAAAAAAGCGCTAACAATCCAGGAATCTTACTTTTGCCAGCCTGGCTAGGAATTGATAACGCTTCTAAAGGAATTGCAGAAGAATTGTCCAAATTAGGTTATCATGTTTTCATCGCCGATATCTATGGTGAAGGAAATTATCCTAAAAACACAGGTGAAGCCGGAAAACAGGCAGGTTACTATAAAACGAATTATGAGGCTTATCAAAAACGTATTGATGCTGCTTTGAAGGAATTAGTTAAATCTGGCGCAAACAAAGACAACATTGTCGCAATTGGCTATTGTTTTGGAGGAACTGGAGTTCTTGAAGCTGCTCGCGGGCATCTGAATGTAAAAGGTATTGCTTCGTTTCATGGAGGTTTAGGAAAAGATGCGAGTAGAAAAACGGAACTAATTTCTGCTAAAGTTCTTATCTGCCATGGAGCCGACGATCCTTTTGTTCCTAAAGACGAAATTGCCGCTTTTCAGCAGGAAATGCGCGATGCTAAAGCAGATTGGGAAATGATTTATTACGCAAATGCTGTTCACTCTTTTACAAATCCTGAAGCTGGAAGTGATAATTCTAAAGGTGCTGCGTATAATGCTGTTGCTGCAAAAAGATCTTTTGACCATTTACAGCTTTTCTTAAACGAAGTCCTGAAAAAATAATTTCAAAAAAAAATAAAGACTACCAGAACAAACCAATTCATACAAACCAATGTCACATAATAAAATTAGAGAAGACAAAACTTGTCTAAACTGCAGGCATGTTGTAGAACAAAAATATTGTCCAAACTGCGGGCAAGAAAACAGCGATAGCCGAAAAACTTTTCATCATTTATTTGTTCATTTCTTTGAAGATTTAACGCATTACGAAAATGCTTTTTGGAAAACAATAAAAAATCTGCTGTTCAAACCGTCTACGCTTACAAAAGAATACCTTTCAGGAAAACGTTTATCTTATCTTGCACCAGTTCGACTTTACATTTTTATAAGTTTTATTACATTTTTATTAATTGCAATGTTTCCAAACAATGTAGGCGAAAAAATTGATAAAAGTGAAGAAGCACTTAACAAAGAACTCTCTAAGGCTACTGACAGCCTAAATATAAGCAGAAAGAATGACAAAAGATATTTCCATTTTAAAACGATGAAAGAAATTGATTCGATTCAGAAATATGGAAAAGAAAATGAGAAGTTAAATGCTTCCTCCTATTGGTTTTCTGAAAAAGCAATACACGTAACGGAAAAATATACCAAAAAAGAGATTTATGAAAAATTTGTTGAATCGTTCTTTCATAATCTTCCTAAAATACTATTTATAATTATGCCGTTTTTTGCTTTTTTCTTGTGGCTTTTCCACAACAAAAAAAGATGGTATTACTTTGATCATGGAATTTTTACACTCCACTATTTTTCTTTCCTACTGCTAATTTTCCTAATCATGTTTATTATAGATAGATTTATTGGCCTTTTTGGAGAAGATAGTCCTTTGTCTTTCATATCATCAATCACGACATTTGTAGGAACAATTTGGATGTGCTATTATTTCTATCCAGCGCATCATCGTTTTTACGGTGAGTCAAGAATAGTATCTTTTATCAAAAGTTTTTTCTTGTTTATAATAAACTCACTATTTATCCTATTTTTACTGACTTTATACGTTCTTTACACATTTATTAATTTACACTAACCATAAGAAATGAAAAAATTACTCATTTTATTCTTAATTGTCTCTACGTATTCATGTAAAACCGCACAGGCAACTGTATCCAATGACAATTCGGACCCTACCAAATATGTAAAAGCAATTAGCGAAAAAGACTTAAAGAAAATGCTTTATACTGTTGCTTCTGATGAAATGGAAGGTCGCGAAACTGGTTCTAAAGGACAGAAAAAAGCAGGCCTTTACATGATTGAGCAATACAAGAAAAGTGGCATATCTTTCCCTAAAGGAGCTTCAGATTACTACCAACCAGTTCCTGCAACCTTTATGAACGCAAGACGCAACCAAAACCTTCCTGATTCTGAAAATATCTGGGCTTACATTGAAGGAACAGAAAAGCCAAATGAAGTTTTGGTAATTTCTGCACACTACGATCACGTGGGCATTAAAGATGGTGAAGTTTACAATGGCGCTGACGATGATGGTTCTGGAACTGTAGCGGTTATTGAAATGGCTAAAGCTTTTGCTAAAGCTAAAAAACAAGGCCACGGACCAAAACGTTCTATTTTGTTTCTTCATGTAACTGGAGAAGAACATGGTTTACATGGATCACGTTATTATTCTGAAAATCCATTATTTCCAATCGAAAATACAATTGCCGATATCAACATCGATATGATCGGACGTCGTGATGTTGAGCATTCAAATACAAACAACTACGTTTATGTAATTGGTGCTGACAGATTATCTTCTGATTTACACAATGCTGTTGTTGCTCAAAACGAAAAATACATCAAAATGGACTTGGATTTTAAATTTAATGACCCTAAAGATCCAAACCATTTCTACGAGCGTTCTGACCACTATAACTTTGCTAAACACGGCATCCCATCTGTTTTCTTCTTCAACGGCGTTCACGAAGACTACCACGGAAAAGACGATACTCCGGAAAAAATCGAATACGATGCTTTAACTAAAAGAACAAAACTTGCTTTCGTTTTAGCCTGGGATTTAGCTAATAGAGAAAATAGACCAGTGGTGGATAAGAAATAGTTGCTAAGTTTCTAAGATGCTAAGATTCTAAGTTTTCTTTTAGGAACGGTTATAAAAAAAGGATGAGTAAAACTCATCCTTTTTTTTATATTATATTTTTTGATTTACTTTTTACTCAAAGCTAAAAACCTTAGAATCTTAGCATCTTAGCAACTTTAAATTAGTCATTCATCGAAATCAAAAACTCCTCATTATTCTTCGTTTTCTTGAAACGATCGTTTACGAAATCCATTGATTCTACTGGGTTCATATCTGATAGATATTTACGCATGATCCACATTCTTTGCAATGTTTTTTCATCTAATAACAAGTCATCACGACGTGTACTAGATGAAGTAAGATCGATTGCTGGGAAAATACGTTTATTGGCTATCTTACGATCTAATTGTAATTCCATGTTACCCGTTCCTTTAAATTCTTCGAAGATAACCTCATCCATTTTAGAACCAGTTTCTGTTAATGCAGTTGCGATGATACTTAAAGAACCTCCGTTTTCTACATTTCTAGCCGCTCCAAAGAAACGTTTTGGTTTTTGTAATGCATTAGCATCAACACCTCCACTTAATACTTTTCCAGATGCTGGCTGAACAGTATTGTAAGCTCTTGCTAAACGCGTAATCGAATCTAAAAGAATCACAACATCGTGACCGCATTCCACTAAACGTTTTGCTTTTTCCAATACGATGTTAGCGATTTTTACGTGCTCTTGTGGTTCTCTATCAAAAGTTGAAGCAATAACTTCACCACGCACACTTCTTTGCATATCAGTAACCTCCTCAGGACGCTCGTCGATAAGAAGAACAATTAAATAAACCTCTGGATGGTTGGCTGCAATAGCGTTTGCAATATCTTTAAGAAGCATTGTTTTACCAGTTTTAGGCTGAGCAACGATCATACCACGCTGACCTTTACCTATTGGCGAAAACAAATCTATGATTCTTGTTGAAATAGAACTGCCTTTTTCGGCAAGTTTGAATTTTTCTGAAGGGAAAACCGGTGTCAAGTGTTCGAAAGAAACTCTATCGCGAACAACTTGCGGATCGTGACCATTGATTTTTAATACACGAACCAAAGGAAAAAACTTCTCTCCCTCTTTTGGCGGGCGAACCACTCCTTTTACAGTATCTCCAGTTTTTAAACCAAATAATCTAATTTGCGAAGTTGATAAATAAATATCATCTGGAGAAGCTAAATAATTATAATCAGAAGAACGTAAAAATCCGTAACCGTCTGGCATCATTTCAAGAACACCTTCACTTTCGATAATTCCATCAAATTCAAAATCAGAATCTCTGAAATTATTGTTATTTTTTTTATTCTTATGATTAGGATTTTGGTTATTGTGGTTTCCGTTTCCATTGCCATTCCCGTTTTGATTTTGGTTCTGATTCGGGTTTTGATTTTGGTTCTGGTTCTGATTTTTATTCGGATTCGGATTAACCTTTTTTGCAGGAGTTTGTGTAGTTTTTTCAGCTGTTTCTGCTGTCGGCTCAGAAATAATTGATTCTGATGGAGTTGAATCTGCAACTTCTTCAGTAGCTCCAACTTCTTTTACTGCCTCTTTCTCTTTTTTAAGAGCTACTTTTTTCTCGTATGCCTGTTTATTGAATTTTACCGCTTTAGGCTCTTTTTTTGCCGCTGCAGGCTTGTTCTCTTGTACTGCTTCTGTCACCGTTTCTGCAATTGGCTCTACTTTTTCTGCAGTTTCTGTATTCTGAACAGTTTCCTCTACTTTATCAAATTCTAAAACAGGTGCATTTTTGGTATTTTCTGCTTTTGCTTTGACTGGTGCAATTCTAGCTCGTTTTGGTTTCTCTTCTTTAGTTTCTGCTGCTTCAGTTTTTGGAGTTTCTGTTGGCGCAAGAGATGCCTCTTGGTGTGCTAAAATCTGACTAATTAAAGTCTCTTTTTTGACACCAGTTATCTTTATTGTTTTAGCTAACTTAGCTATTTCTTGAAGCTCAGAAAGCTTCATTTCTTTTAATGCAGAAATATCAAACATGAATGTTCTATGAATTTAATTATTTTAAGGAATACTGTAAAAAGAATAGGTAGATAATTAATTTGAATTGACCGCAGTATGAAGTGCTTACGGTATTATGATGCAATAATACGAATAAAATTTTATCATACAATAGTATTTTAAAAAAAGAAAATATATTTTTGTAAAACATTTTTATACCATGATACAAAGAATTCAGACTGTATACTTATTTCTAGCTTTTGCTGCAACTGGCATTTTAATGCTTTTTGTTCCGCTTTGGACAACTAGTGCAGGAAAGCCATTCTTTTTTATGCAGGATCAGCTTTATACTGTTTTATTAGGTTTGACCACTATGCTCAGTATTATCAGTATTATTTCATTTAAAAAGAGACAAAATCAGTTTGTGTTAAACAGACTTAATATAATATTAAATTTAATTTTATTAGGATTATTTGTATATCGATCACTAAATTTATCTGGAGGGGCTGAGGTCTCTGAGAAAGGTATTGGGATGTTCATGCCGATTGTTGCTATCGTGTTATTAGTATTAGCTAATAAGGCCATCAAAAAGGACGAAGATCTTGTAAAATCTGTTGATCGTTTGAGGTAAACCTATAAACTTAGTTTATTTTGTGCGAAGAAGAACCCGAATTTTTATTCGGGTTTTTTTTTACCCTATTATGTTATAAATCAAACCTAAAGAGCATAATAAAATATAATTTACATGATAATTTTGTTTTTTTTTTCGAATTCAAATAATCATGGTACAAAAAATAAGAATTCATCTTGCAGACGATCATCAGGTCTTAATTGATGGATTATCCAACTTACTTCAAACCGTTTCAAACTTTGAAGTGGCAGGAACTTCACTAGACGGCACAACTGTCTATGATGATGTTGTGAAAGACCGAGCCGATGTTTTAATTTTAGACATCAGCATGCCTAAAAAAGATGGTATTGAAACCCTTAAAGAATTTAATAAAAAACAACTGCTTTGTAAAGTCATCATTTTATCTAGTTATGATGATTTAAAAATCATTAAAGAAGTAATGAAACTGGGAGCAAAAGGCTATCTTACAAAAAATTGTGCTGGAGAAAATATTATTGAAGCGATTGAAGCTGTATATCAAGGCCAGGAATATTTTAGCGACGCGGTCAGAGAAAAAATCTTCAACTCCTTTATGGACAGTCCGAAACTGAATCACAATGTGATTATAGAAAATCCAATTTTAAGTCCACGAGAAATTGAAATCATTATTCTGATTGCTTTGGAATACAGCGGAAAAGAAATCAGTGAAAAGCTTTTTATTAGTTCGCATACTGTTGAAACGCATCGTAAAAACATCATGAAAAAGCTGAATATCAAAAGTACAATCGGCTTGGTAAAATATGCTCTTAAAAACAATCTGATTAATCCATAACAATTGCTTTTATGTCTGTTTTTCGTTTTTTTATCTCTTTGCTATTATTTTTTGCTGTTAAAGCAACTAGTCTTGCACAGCCGAAAGACACTGTAAACACAAAAGCTCTTCAAACTCAAGTTGATAATAAAACAACAATTAAACCTATTAGCAAATCGGAACAGTTACGAAATAAGAAAATCGTCAGCTTATCTATTATACTTACAGTTATCATTTTTCTTTTGCTATATTTTTTATATCAAAACAATAAGCTTAAGCAAAAAATAAAACGAAAAGATACCAAACAGAAAATCCTTCTCGATATCATCAATTCTGGCATTGATTCTCAAGAAGCAGAGCACAAAAAAATTGCTTCTTTTCTGCACGACAATATCAATTCGCTATTATCATCAGCGGGATTACATTTAAATACATTTACAGCACAAAACAATATAAAATCGGACGAAATACAGAAAGCAAAAGCTATTTTATCTGAAGCTCATGAACTTTTAAGAGATATGTCTCACGATCTTGTTCCGTCGCTTTTGGTGCGTTTTGGGTTAATATATTCTTTAGAAGATTTATGCGAAAAAAACTCCAATTCGGCTATTGAATTTGAGTTTTCAAGCTTTATTCCGACCAGCAGAAGATATGCCGAAAAATTTGAAATGAAAATCTATTTTATTGTCAGCGAATTGTTCAGCAACATCACAAAACATAGCAACGCCAAAAAAGCAAAACTTTCTCTCACGGAAAAAGATAACCAATTGGTCTTGCGTATCTATGATGACGGAATTGGTTTTAAAACTCAAAAACTAAAAGATGCTGAAGGTTTTGGTTTAAATAGAATTAGAGCCAGAATTAAAAAATACAAAGGTTCATTATCAATTGTTTCAAAAGAAAATCAGGGAACTAAAATAAAAATTCAGATTCCGTTGCCTCATTAATTATTTGGCTCCTATCTCAATAATCTCCAAATCTTTTATTTTATCATCGTCAATTACAAATCGAAGCATGGTTCTCACTTTATGAAAACCGCTTTTTCCAGCTGCACCCGGATTCATATGCAGTAAATTATGCTTTTTATCAAACATGACTTTCAAAATATGCGAATGTCCGCAAATAAATAATTTCGGCGGATTCAAAGCCAATTCTTCCCTAACATTCTGATTGTATTTTCCAGGATAACCACCGATATGCGTAATCCAAACCGATACATTTTCGCACGAAAAACGGTTATTTAGCGGAAATTCTAACCTTGCTTTTGCATCGTCAATATTTCCGTAAACCGCTCTTAAAGGTTTTAGTTTTTTAATGATATCGGTAACCGTCAAATCTCCAATATCTCCAGCATGCCATACTTCATCTGCCTGAGCAACATATTTTAAAATTGTATCATCAATATGACTGTGAGTATCTGAAAGTAACAGGATTTTTGTCATTCTTTTAAGGGGCTAAGGTTCTGAGTTGCTAAGATAATAAGGTTTTTTTAAAAGACGCTAAGATTCTGAGTTGCTAAGATTCCGAGTTTTTCTAATACAGTTATATACTTCCTTTCAAACAAAAAAATCCGATTTACTTTCGCAAATCGGATTTCTAACATTTTAATTATTAAATGATTATTACTTCTTAGGATTTTTTCCTTCTTTTAATTCTTTAGTGTCCATCATTTCCATTAATTTCAACCCTAACAAACCACTGATTGAACCATCAGAGCCACCGTTTCCTGAAATTAAGACATCTGGAATTACTTTGATATTTCCTTTACCAATTTCTTCGGTTACTTTATAACGAGTAAAGTTATCTCCACCCATTGCACTAACTTGCAATTGGTATGCTTCTGCAGTAGATTTACCAATCGCCATAATTTTCTCTGCTTCAGCCAAACCAGTTTTTGAGATTTTTTCAGCTTCTGCGCTAGCGTTCAATCTTGTTGCTTCGGCTTGGGCTCCTGCTCTTGCTTTTGTAGCTTCGGCTTCAGCATTTGCACGCATTTTTGTAGCTTCTGCTTCTGCATTTACATTCAGTTTTAAACTTGTTGCATCTCCTTCTGCTTTCTTAACCGTTGCATCTGCGGTACGCTGTGCGATTTCAACACTTTGCGAAGCTCGTACAATTTCTTTCTGCATATCTGCAATTGCGGTTTCTTTTTCCATTCCCTGACGCTGTTCTTGCGCCAATTTTTGGGTTTGATATGTTTTCTGCTCTTCTTCTGCCAATTTTCTGTCTGTCAAAGTTTTCATTAACGAATCTGGCGGAACAATATCTCCAATTAAGGTATCTACTGCATTTACGTTATATTCATCAAGAACTAATTTAATATGGTTTTTAGCCGATTCTTGACGTTCTTTTCTTGTAGTCAAAAATGAAATCACATCACTGTCTTGAGCTGAATTCCTGAAATAGTTACCAATTGTTGGCTCTAAAACCTGAGAAACCAAGTTGTTCATACTACCAAAACGTGCAATTACTTTTGGCGCTTCGGCTGCTGGAACGTGAATAATTTGCGCAACATCAAGATTGAATGGGAAACCGTCTTTTGAACGAACTGTAATTGTAGAAAGGTTTTTATCTAAATCATGCGATTCACTTCTTGCATTGGCCCAGTTTAAAACCAAATTTGTTGTTGGAACAGGTTCTAGTTTAGTTGTGTACTTATTCAAAGCATACTTTCCTGGTCCGAAAGGCTCCATCCAAACACCGCGCTGCCCTTTTGAAACAATATTTCCGTGTTTAAAAGTGTCACCCGTAACGTCTTGTCCATCTTCTCCAATATAAGAAATCACAACACCAACGTAACCAATTGGCACGTCTGTCATTGGGTTTTGCTCAATTAAAATTCCCCATGTATTGATGTAGTAAGAACCCGCTAACATCACCTGAGGCTGTAAACCACGGTTTCCGCCATGTTCAAGAAATTTATCAAAATCCTGAAAATTGTTGTGATTATCAACAAATTTACCAGCAATTTGCCCTTGCGGAATTGGTTCACCATCTAGCGCTGTAACAATCCCAATCATGTTTTCGTAGATCTTGATTTGATCTGTAATTATGATCTCAAACAAAAACGTATTGATACGATACGATCCTGTTGTAATAAAAGCAGTCTGACGCCCTTTTTGTCCTCCGTTGTCTAAAAATGCTGTTGCATCTTGAAAGTTGTCACTTTCTACTTTTCTGGCTAAGATTCTTCCCGTCGGAATTTCTTTTCCATCTTTACTAAGAACTAGTCCAATTTTTCCTTCCGGAATTAACGTGAAACTAGTCATATCAATTGAATACTGCCAAATCCACATTCCCCAATATAATCCTGGAGCAAGTGTTTTGGCTTGATAGCCCGCTTCGCCTTTTGTTGCGATAATTCGACCATCGGGTAATGATTTGTCTGCGCCAAACAAAACAAACTTTTTGGTTACCAAACCAATTTTATCTTCAGGAACGATTACCATTCCGAAGAAAACGCGCAAAATAAATTTGTAAAAAAGAATGGCAAATACAATTAAAAGTATCCACCAATAAGAGGTAATTTCATTCATGGTTTTTGTTTTTTAGTGATACAAACATAGGAGAAATATGAAATGTTAAAATGAAAAATTTCAAAATTTAACATTTAGATTTTTCTGACTAAAAACGCTGTAAAATGTTTTTAATTAAATCGTTGGAATTCTCAATTTCCGACACGATTTTTAGCAGAACAAACTGTGATTTGCATTTTGGTTTTCAAAGGATTTTAACAAAGGTTCTGAGACGCTAAGATGCTACGGGACTAAGTTTTTGTTTTTAGATTTTATCAAAATAGGTGTTTATTAGTTTAAAAATATACCGAAAGTAGCATACCTATATATAAGTACAATTTTCCAATCTGACGATCCTTAGCATCTCAGAATCTTAGTATCTTTAAAAAAACCTTTGCCTCTTTGCAACTTTGAACCTTTGTTCCTAAAAAAGAAAAAACTTAGAACCTTAGTACCTCAGAATCTTAGCATCGTTTAAAAAAACCTTTGTACCTTTGTGCCTTTGAACCTTTGAACCTCAACAGTGAGATATTTTATTCAATTCGCTTACAACGGAACACACTATCATGGCTGGCAAATTCAGCCAAATGCTTCTTCAGTTCAAGAAACTTTAAATAAGGCTTTTTCGGTTTTATTAAATGAAACTATCAGCATTATGGGTGCTGGAAGAACAGATACTGGTGTTCATGCGAGCGAAATGTACGGACACTTTGATACAGAAAAGACTTTAGACATTCCGGTTTTGGTTTATAAACTGAATTCGTATTTGCCAAAAGACATTGCGATTTTTGATATTATATTGGTTCACGATGATGCACATTGCCGATTTGACGCAACTAAACGAACGTATGAATATCATATCAATACGGTTAAGAATCCGTTTTTACAGGAACTGAGCTGGTATGTGACACAGAAACTTGATGTAGGTTTAATGAATGATGCGGCGCAATTATTATTGAAGCATACCGATTTTCAGTGTTTTTCAAAAGTGAATACTGATGTCAGCACATTTGATTGCACGATTTTTGAGGCGTTCTGGAAACAAGAAAACGGAAAACTGATTTTTACCATTTCGGCAAATCGGTTTTTAAGAAATATGGTTCGTTCCATTGTGGGAACTTTGATTAATATAGGATTGCACAAAATCACGCTGGAGGATTTTGAAAATATTATTGCCAGCAAAAACAGAGAAAAAGCAGGGTTTTCTGTCCCAGCACATGGTTTATATTTGACCAATATTTATTACGATTACATTTAATAGCCCTGATTGCAGTGAAAAGCTTTTTGAAAAAAATATAGTTTTTGTAATTTTTATGGAGCGACCAACGGAAGCTTTATAAAAATTAAACAAAAACATATTTTTGAAAAAAACTTGTAACGGAAAGCAGGAAACAGCTCCTAAAAATAAATGAAAGCAAAAGCATTCGACACAGGATTATTCAAACGAATTTTAAAATATACCCGCCCTTATAAATGGCGTTATTACGGCGTAATTATTTTTGCCATTTCGCTATCTATTTTTGCCGCGCTTCGTCCTTACTTGCTTAAAGAAACAGTCGACGGTTACATCAAAACTCATGATAAAATGGGATTGCTGCTGTACATCATTTTGATGGGAGTGGTTTTGCTTATGGAGGTCTTTTCTCAGTTTTACTTTGTGTATTGGGCAAACTGGCTCGGTCAAGACATTGTAAAAGATATTAGAACCAAACTTTTTCAGCATATTCTGAGTTTTAGAATGAAGTATTTTGATCTGGTTCCGGTTGGGCAACTGGTTACGCGCGCCGTTTCGGATATTGAATCGATTGCTCGTATTTTCAGTCAGGGTCTGTTTATGATCATAAGCGATTTGATGAAAATGGTTGTGGTTTTGATTTTTATGTTTTACATGAACTGGAAACTGACTTGGATTGTGGTAATTGCTATGCCAATTTTGGTTTATGTAACGAGAATTTTCCAACGCAAAATGCAGGTAGCTTTTGAGGAAGTAAGAACTCAGATTGCCAACATGAACTCGTTTGTTCAGGAACGCGTAACGGGAATGAAAATCGTTCAGCTTTTTAACCGCGAAAAAATCGAAGCCGAAAACTTTAAAGAAATCAACAACAAACATAGAGTTGCTTGGATTAAGACTATTTTGTACAACTCTATCTTCTTCCCTATCGCCGATATTATTTCTTCTATTACTTTAGGTTTGGTCGTGGTTTATGGCGGTTTCAGAATTTTGAACGGTGATCATTTTACGACTTTTGGAGATTTGTTTTCTTACACGATGTTTATCGGAATGCTTTTTAATCCGTTAAGACAAATTGCAGATAAATTTAATGAGATGCAGTTAGGAATGATTGCTGCCAATCGTGTTTTTGATATTATCGATACGCAAGATCATATTCAAGATACAGGAACAATTGAAGCGCCTGTTTTTAATGGAAGCATCGAATTTAAAGATGTTCGTTTCAGCTATATTCCAGAGGAAGAAGTCATAAAAGGAATTGATTTGTCGGTTTCAGCTGGGCAAACTGTTGCCATTGTGGGTTCTACAGGAGCAGGAAAATCAACGATTATTAACCTATTAAATCGTTTTTACGAAATCAATAGCGGAACAATCTGCATTGATGGAGAAAATATCGAAAACTACACTTTGGCTTCTTTAAGAAAACAAATCGCTGTTGTTTTACAAGATGTGTTTTTGTTTGCCGATACAATTTACAACAATATTACTTTGCATAATCCAGCAATTACAAGAGATAAAGTAATTGATGCGGCAAAGAAAATTGGTGTTCATGATTTTATTATGAATCTTCCAGACAATTATGATTTTGATGTAAAAGAGCGAGGCGTTATGCTTTCTTCAGGTCAGCGCCAGCTTATTGCTTTTTTACGTTCTTATGTGAGTAATCCAAGTATTTTAATTTTGGATGAAGCCACTTCTTCGATCGATACGTATTCTGAAGAAATGATTCAGCGTGCAACGGAAACGATTACAAAAGGAAGAACTTCTATTATTATTGCACATAGATTAGCAACAATTGTAAATGCAGATAAAATTGTGGTGATGGACAAGGGATTGATTGTTGAACAAGGAACGCATCAGGAATTATTACTTAAAACTGATGGTTACTATAAAAATTTATATGACTCGCAATTTGCTGTGGCAAACTAAGTCATGATGTTGCTTTTTGAAATTTAGAATAAAAAATATTACTTCTAGACGTGCTTTTTTAATATACGTTATTGCATCGATTCTCATCACGGTTTCGGCTGTTTACATTCTAAGTAATCTGATTACTGATTTGACCGAAAAAGCCAATGATGATGCCTCTCTAAGAACGTTAGTTAAAAAACAGGAGTTCATGTCTGAGGAATTTTCTAAGTTTCTGGAGCAGGAGAAAAAAATTCAGCATGTTTTAGAAATAAGTAGTCCAGCGAATCTCCAGAATAACTTGCAGCTTATGTCGCTGCTCCAAGCCAACAACAGATTAGTTGAAAACAATTGGTTTCAGATTAATGAAAATCCGATTCAATACGGCAAAAAAGACATTTCTAATGAAACCAAAAATGATCTAAAAACTTTTCTGCTTCAAAATAAAAACGCAAAACACATTAGCATCGTTGTCCGTCAGGGAAAAGAATTGGTTTGGCGCATTTTTTTCAGACTAGTTTCTAATGATAATACGGTTGTAAAATATGGTTATGACATTAATCTGAGATTGCTTCATACTTATTTTTCTAAAATAGACAAAACGGCTTCCAACTACGCTTTTGTTTTTGACAAAAAAGGAACATGCGTTTACCATCCCGAAGCTGCTTTTATTGGAAAAAACATTTTTAAAATTTCGTCATTTGTTTCTTCTGATACAATTTTCAAGAAGAATGAAGATTTTGCAAAAAGAATTACCATGTCTGAGTTTTTAAAACTAGATGTGATTCGTTATACACAAAAACTAGATGTTAAAAATTCTAACTGGTTTATCTGCGTCAATTTTCCTAAAATTTTTGTTGATGAAAATGTAGCAGTCATTAAAAGGTATTCGACTTTAACGTATTCGATTACGACTATAATGCTACTTTTGATATTTTATCTTTTCTCTTATGCTAACAGACGCGCTTACAGAGAAAAAGGAATTGTCATACAAGAGAAAAACAAACTCTTGGTTGAGAATGAAAAAATCATCAAAGAAAAAGCTCTTATTCAGCTACAGCAACTGAAAGAGCAGATAAATCCGCATTTTTTATTTAATTCGCTCAATTCGCTTTTTATGCTAATTGGGAGTGATATTAAAGTTGCGCAGAAATTTACTTTAAACCTATCTCGTATTTATCGCTATTTAATTGATCCGCCAGAAAAGAACATTGTTCCTTTGAAGGACGAATTATTATTTATCGAAAAATATATTTTTTTGCAGCAAACTCGTTTTAAAGAAGAATTATTCTTTTCTATCGAAATTGAAAACGAAGCGGCATTAAACAAACACATCCCCTATCTTGCTTTTCAGATTGTGGTAGAAAATGCTATTAAGCATAATACAGCCACACAGGAAAGTCCACTTACTACAAAAATCCTGATTACAGAAGATCAGGTAATTATCAGCAATACGCTACAAAAGAAATTGACTGCTGAACCAAGTACTAAATTTGGGTTAAATTACCTAAAGAGTATTTACAATTATTATTTAAAAACAGAATTTAAGACATCAGAAAAAGATGGCTATTTTGTTTGTATTCTTCCATTAATATCCATTCACTCCTAAAAAAAAGCCACTCACTCCTTTTTGTTTTTTTCCTGAACTAAAATAAAATAGTTTCGGATCGAAAATTAACCTAAACTTAACATCTGATGAAGGAAAAATCATTCCTGCATAATTTGATATTATTTTGCATATCCTTATTACTATTATCGTCACTTACTGTTCATTCTCAAAAAAAGAAGAAAGACAAAAAAGAGACTGCAACTGAAATTAAAAAAGATTCTACCGATTCTAAAAAAGGTAAAAAATACGATGACCTTGTAAAAAAAGGTTCTGTCAAAAAAGGACTGTTTAATGTTATTCAAGTTAAAACTGATGTTTATTTTGAAATTCAAGACAGTTTGTTCCAAAGAGAATTTTTAGTTGTAAACAAATTATCTCAAGTTCCTTTTCAAGTAAATGAAACCGGTTTAAACAAAGGAATGAATTATGAAAACAAAGTCATTAGTTTTTATAAAGATACAATTGCGAAGAAAGTCTGGGTAAAATCGTATGTCCCGAAAGTTTCTTCACCAAAAGAAGATGCGATTACACAGTCGGTTCAAAATAATTTTGCAGAATCTATTATTGAAGTTTTTGATATTGAGACCAAAAACAACGATTCGACTTCTGTTGTGATTAAAGTAAATAAGATTTTTGACGGAAAGCAAAAAAGCTTCAATGATGTTTTGAGCAACATTGGGTTTGGCGGTTCTGTAAAATCTGATCTTTCTTATATAGAAGGCGTAAAACCTTTTCCAAAAAATATTGTTGTAAAGTCGCAACTGACTACTTCTGTAAGTGAAGGCGGACCAGCATTATCAGTAACACTTGGTGTAACAAGCAATATTGTGTTATTGGATAAAGTGCCAATGAAACCTCGTTTTTCTGATAATAGAATTGGATTCTTTTCTGAAAAACATTGGTATTTCACAGATGCGCAACAGGCAATGGTTGAAAAAGAACTTATTACTCGTTGGAGATTAGAACCAAAAAAAGAAGACGAAGAAAGATATTTAAAAGGTGAATTAGTAGAGCCGAAAAAACCAATCGTTTATTACATCGATCCTTCAACTCCAAAACAATGGAGAAAATACATTATTGATGGAGTACACGATTGGCAGGCAGCTTTTGAAAAAGCGGGTTTCAAAAACGCTATTATTGCAAAAGAACCTACTGATAAAGATTTGGATTTTGATATTGATGATGTACGTTATTCTGTAATTACGTATGCTGCATCTCCAAAATCAAACGCTATGGGACCTTCTGTAGTTGACCCAAGAAGCGGTGAAATTATCGAAGCAGATATTATCTGGTGGCATAATGTAATGACTTCGCTTCAAAGCTGGATGCGTATTCAGACTGGGCCAATTGACCCGAAAGCTAGAGGAAATAAATTTAGTGACGAACATATGGGAGAGGCAATTCGTTTTGTTTCGTCTCACGAAGTAGGTCATACTTTTGGTTTAAAACATAATATGGGTTCTTCTTTTGCTTATGATGTAGAATCATTGCGTTCTAAAGATTTCACAGCAAAAATGGGCGGAACTGCACCATCAATTATGGATTATGCTCGTTACAATTATGTAGCACAACCAGAAGACAACGTAACGGTTATTACTCCGAAAATTGGAGAATATGATAAATATGCTATTGAATGGGGTTACAGATGGTACTCGCCTAACGACAACGAAACAACAAAACTAAACGCCTTAATTACAAAACATCAAGATGACCCCATTTATTTTTATGGAGAGCAGCAGGAAAATATTATCGATCCGCGTTCACAGTCTGAAGATTTAGGAAATGATGCTGTTAAAGCAAGCGAATACGGTTTGAAAAACTTAAAACGTGTTGTAGATAATATTTTGAACTGGACTTACGATAAAGATCAGTCGTATTATGAAACTGGAAAATTATACATTGGAACCATCGGTCAATGGCAAATGTACAACCGACATGTAATGAACAATATTGGCGGTGTTTATTTGAATACAACCGTTCACGGCGACAACAAACAAAGCTACATTCCTGTTCCTGCAGCGATGCAAAAAAGAGCAGCAGATTATCTGGCTAAAAATGTAATTACAATTCCGCAATGGTTATTCTTTAATGACATTTTGGACAAAACAAACCCGCTGAAGGATTCTCCGCTTGGTCCATACGAATATACTCCGTATACACTTTCGAGAGAATTGCAATATAGCATTATGTATGATTTATTGAACGATGATCGTCTGCTTCGAATGACTGAAAACGAATTGTATCAGCGCAACAAAACCAAAGATCCAGTTTTTACCGTAAATGATTTGTTTAAAAAAATGCATCAAAGTGTTTTTGCAGGAACAATTGCTAATAAATCATTATCGATTCTGGAACGTATGACGCAAAAGAATTATGTAGATGTTTTGGTTGTTTCGACTAACAAATTGTTTGAAAAAACAGATGCAAAAAAATTAATCGATATTCAGCAGACTTTAAATATGCCTCATTTGTGTAACTCTCTAGACGATGCACACATGGCGAGAAACATTAATCAATCTTCTTTAAAAAGAGTTACAGAGGTGACTTCTGATAAAAAAGGAGAACTAAATAAAATCCTTCAATTATTAAAAACTAAAAAAAGTACAGGAGACCAATCTACCCAAAACCATTACCGCGATTTGATCCAACGAATCGAAAAAGCCCTAAATAATACAACCTTTTAATACACAACCCAAAAACATGAAGAAAATTTTACAAGCCTTACTGCTGCTCCTGGCCATCGCAGGATACTCGCAGGAAACCCGAACCATTACGGGAATCGTTCAAGATGCGACAGATTCTTCACCAATTCCTGGTGCATCAATCTTCGTTGAAAATAATTCCATTTCAAACAAAACCGCTATGGCAGGTATTATCCATAGCGAAGCAATTGGAACTACATCAGATTTTGATGGTAAATTCACCTTGAAAATCGCAAAAAACGTTACTACTTTGAGAGTTACTTTTATGGGATACAAATCATACACCCTTGAATTATCTGCTCAAAAAGACTATACTATTGCATTAACTTCTGAAACCGCAAAACTTCAAGAAGTTGTCGTAACAGGTTATCAAAAAATTGAAAAAAGAAAGCTGACATCTGCTATTACAAAAGTAGATATGGCTTCAATTCAGCAGACAGGTGTTTCTAGTATTGACCAATTATTAGTTGGACAAGTTGCCGGAGTTGCTGTTACTACTCCATCAGGAGCGCCAGGAGCTGCTGCAAAAATCAGAATTAGAGGTACGGCTTCTTTAAATGGAACTCAAGATCCGCTATGGGTTTTAGACGGACTTCCATTAGAGAGCAACGATGTGCCAAAGAATTATGACAAAGACAATATTGACGTATTAAACAACTACTCTATCGCTGGTTTAAATCCAGACGACATTAAAGACATTACCATCTTAAAAGATGCTGCCGCTACAGCTATTTATGGTGCACGCGCTGCAAACGGTGTAATCGTTGTTACAACTAAAAAAGGAAGAAGCGGTAAAATGACTGTTAGCTTCAATACCAATACTTTTATCACACAGAGACCAGAATTTTCAAAATTAAATTTGATGAATTCTAATCAGAAAGTTGATCTTGAATTGAATATGGCTAGCCGTGCAGATTTGACTTACAGAGACACCGGTGGAGATGTTGCTCGTATCCTGAATGGAGCGAATGAATTAGACGCATACAGAGCCGGTGGATTCTCTTCTTTGAGTCCACAAACACAGCAATCAATCAATAACTTAAGAGGAATCAATACCAACTGGGGCAACTTATTATACCAAGCTGCCATTAACACACAACACGGATTAAGTTTATCTGGAGGTAGCGAAAGATCTGACTACTATTTCTCTCTAGGATATTATGATGAAAAAGGAACAACAATTGGAACTGGTCTTAAACGTTACAATTTAACTTTAAAAAATAGCTACGATATTACCGACAAATTTAAAGTAGGTATTGGTATTTTTGGTTCAGACAGTAAAACTACTTCTTATGTAACAGATACCGATGGTTTTACAAACCCAGCAAACTATTCAAGAAATGTGAACCCGTATTTAACTCCATATAATGTAGATGGAAGTTATAAATACGATCCAGATATTGCTTCATATTCTGACATTAAACTTCCTTTTAATTTCTTAGAAGAAAGAAACAATACTTCTTACGATTTAAAAACAAGAGCTATAAAAGCATTATTTGATGCTGAGTATAAAATCACAAAAGATTTGAAAGTATCAAGCCAATTAGGTTTACAGCTTGATAATTCGTCTAGCGAAAAATTTGCTGGCAAGGAAACTTTTTATACTAGAAAGCAAAAAGAAAAAACAAGCTATTTTTCTGGAGGAGTTCAAAAATATTTCCTTCCTGAAGGCGGTATTATTCAAAATACCAACACAGACTTTTTTCAGTACAACTTAAAAACAATGGTGAACTATTCTAAACTTTTAGGAGAAAAACACGAAATTGAAGTAATGGTTGGTAATGAATTAAGAAGAAATAAAAACACTTCTATCCTTACAAGAGGTTTTGGTTTTGACGAAAAGAATTTGACAACACAACAAATTATTTTCCCTAACTCGAATTCTGTTAATGATGCGATTTACAAAACATTCATAAAAACAGAAAAAGAAAATGCCTTTGCATCATTTTTTGCAACAGCAGCATATACTTATAATAGAAAATATAGTTTCTACGGAAGCGTTCGTTATGATGGATCTGACTTATTTGGTGTAGACCCTAAATATAAATACTTACCGCTTTGGTCAACATCTGGATCTTGGTTAGTGTCTCAAGAAGATTTCTTAAAAGACAGTAAAACGATTTCTAACTTAAGACTTCGTGCTTCTTACGGTTTACAAGGTAATATTGACAAAAACACTTCTCCTTATGTAGTTGGAGAAAATAAAACTACTACCATTTTACCAGGACAGACAGAACCTATAATTGAAGTTACAACCCCTCCAAATAGTAAATTGCGTTGGGAAAAAACAGAAAACACAAACTTAGGTTTTGATCTTGGCGTGTTTAACAACCGTATTAGCATTGTAACAGATTTCTACGGAAGAAAAAGTACCGATTTAATTGGTATGAAAGCGCTTCCTTTAGAAAATGGTTTTGAATTTACCAATATGAATTGGGCGCAAGTAAGCAACAAAGGTTATGAAATTGCCTTGGCTACAAAAAACATAGACCGTCCTAATTTTAAATGGAATACCACAATTAATTTTGCTCATAACAAAAGTAACATTGACCGTTTAGAAATAAGAGATAATAGCTATTTGCCAAACCAAGAAGGTCATGCTGTAAATGCTGTTTTTGGATTTAAAACAAACGGAATTGATGAAAACGGTTATCCATTATTTGTAAACAAAAAAGGAGAGACAGTAAACGCACAAACTTTCTTTGGCTTATTTGATCCTTACGCTGATTTTTTACCAGGAGAAATTACACAATCAAGTTTAACGCCTGCTGAATTTAGAGATCTATTTGTTTATCTAGGAGATAGAGATCCTAAATTTACTGGAGGTTTTACAAACACGTTTAAGATTAGCAATTTTGATCTTACGATCGCAGCATCATTCAATATCAAACAAACTGTTACCAAAACACCTCCTTACAATGGAACAATAGTAGACAGAGGACAGAATTATACAACTGATATTTTAAATGCTTGGTCGCCAACAAACACTTCATCTAACTTACCTGGTATTACGAGTAAAGATTCTGGTACTGGAGATTCTTGGATGGCATACAGCTGGTTTTCTGGAGCAAATCAAATCAATACTTATAATTACCTAGATACTTGGGTTAGCGAAATGAGCTATATGAGATTAAGCAGTGTTCGTTTTGGATATACATTCCCAAGAACATTTACAGATCAAATCAATATTCAAAGCATTCGTTTAAATCTTGAAGCAAGAAATTTATTTGTAATCAGTTCAGATTACAAAGGATATTTTGACCCTGAAACTTACGGAAACATTTATGCGCAACCAGTTCCTAGATCATTTACTGTAGGACTTAATGTTACTTTCTAAAAAACTAAAAAAGATGAAAAAATTCTCAAAATATATAACATTATTCGTTGCCGCTATTGCACTTAGCAGCTGCGATGATTACTTGGACATAACGCCTATCGGCAAAGTGATTCCAGAATCGTTGGATGAATTTCGTGCAGTTCTAACAAAAGGATATGCTTCATATCCAGAGCACAAATCATTGTCTGCTGTTCGTACAGACGAATTGGTAATGAATGAAGATAACAGTGAAGTTTCTATTTATAAAGATGTGTATCTATGGAAAGATGCAAATCCTGATAAAAGCACATTAGAGTTTCACTATCAAGATTTGTACAATGTTATTTTTTACACGAATGTAGTTATAAATGAAGCTTCAAAAAAACTTGAGGAATCTGCAGCAAAAGACCAATTATTGGGAGAAGCTTATGCGTTGAGAGCAATGGCAAACTTTGATTTGGTTAATCTTTTTGCAAAACCTTACAATGCTGCAACTGCAGGCACAGACAAAGGAATTCCGTTAGCTTTAGAAATTGACTTAGAACAAGTTTTTGTACCACAAAGTGTAGAAACTGTTTACAATCAGATTATCTCTGACACTAAAGAAGCTGAAAAATTAATTAACATTAGCACACAGCCTAAAGGATTAAATTACCGTTTCTCAAAAGCAGCTTTATTCAGTTTAGAAAGTCGTGTGTATTTGTATCAGCAGCAATGGCAAAAATCATTAGATGCGGCCAACAAAGCTTTAGAAATCAACAATACATTAATTGACTTAAAAGCAACTCCTGTTTTAGCTACCAAATTTGACGGAAAAGAATCAATTTTAGCGCTAGAAGACGGTTATATAATTGGTCTTCAAAGAGCTTCATTTGCTTCTGCCGATTTAATTGCAGCATATAACAAAACAACAGATTTACGTTTCCCGCTTTATTTCTCAGCTAGCGGAAGCCGTTTCAGAATTCTAAAAGGAGGAAATGACAATCAAAAGTCATCTTTCAGAACTTCAGAATTGTATTTAACAAAAGCTGAAACGCTGTTAAAACTAAATAACATTAATGATGCTAGAGCAATTGTTTTAAACTTCATCAAAAATAGATATTCTGCGACTGGATATACACAGTTAGAAGGTGAAGTTAATGCAATGAATGCTACAGATTTGGCAAACTTCATTTACGAAGAAAGACACAGAGAATTTGCTGTCGAAGGTCACCGTTGGTTTGACTTAAGAAGAACAACTCAAAAACAAATCGTTCATAAATATATGAGTGTTGAAAGCACTTTAATACAAAATGATCCGCGTTATACTATAATTTATCCAGCAAACGCGAGATTGAACAATCCCAATCTATAATTTTACCTAATTGTTTTTTTTTAAAAGGTCTAGTTTTTACAGCTAGGCCTTTTTTTTATAAAATCAGCACAACAAAATGCTCTCTTTATTGCGTATAAGAATTCCTGAATTTATCTTTGCATCATAACTGATTACAAATGTCTGCAAAATGAAAATTGCCATTGTCGAAGACGAATATCTTGCTTCTAGCTATCTAAAATCTATTTTAGAACAGCAGGATATTTTATCGATTGAAGCAATCAGCGTTTTAAAATCGGTAAAAGAAGCCGTAGCATTTTTTAGCGAAAACAAAGTCGATCTTGCTTTTATGGACATTCATTTGGGTGACGGAAAAAGTCTAGAAATTTTTGAAAAAGCAGATATCTCCTGCCCTGTTATTTTTGTAACCGCTTACGATTCTTATGCCATTTCGGTTTTCAAACATTTTACAATCGACTATCTTTTAAAACCATTTGAAGAAGAAGAATTATTGGAAGCACTTCAGAAATTCAAAAAAATAAAAGATAGCTTTAACAGCAATTCTACGCTTCAATCTTTAGTGGCAATAGAAAATCCTGAAACCAATAAAATCCAGCGCCATTTTTTGGTAAATCACGGTTATAAGCTGATTTCTATTAACGAAAGTGAAATCACTTACTTTACTGCGACTGGAAAGCATCTTTTTATTCATGTAAAATCAGGAAACAGCTATTTGTACAATAGTACCTTAACAGAAATTATAAACAGTCTTGATCCGTTTCATTTCTTTAAAATAAACCGAAAATATATTGTGACGCGAAACAGTATAAAAGAAGTTGTAAAACACTCCAATCAGAAAGTTGAATTGATTTTAAATGTTCCAGCAGCCGATTCTGATGCAATTTTCATTAGTAAAAAGGAAATTAATAATTTCAAAAACTGGCTAGATCAGTAATTTAACAATTATTTAGCTATAAAATCATGTAAAATCAAAAAGCAAGAAAACTGCATTTTTGATAAATTGTGATTTAAAATCCGACTAAAAACTATCAAAAAGACGTCAAAACGTTAAATTACCGTTATAGAAATCATAAAATTGCCCTTTCACAATCAGCAAGATAGCTGAAATTTTTGGTTTATTATTTATCTTTGAGAATATAGAAATCAAATGTAAAAGACAATGCCACAAAATAGATTTTATCCTGATGAAAAATTCAAAGAAATAGAAATAAATGCCTCATTACAATTAAGATACGCCATTTCTAACAGAGGAAGATTAATAAGTTTTACCGACAATATTGAAAACGGACGCATCTTAAAAGGCGGCTTAAGCGACGGATATCCAACTTTCCGTTTTAAGGTAAAAAAAGACGATAAAATCGTTAATAAATACCTATTTTTATACAAACTAGTCGCTCAATATTTTATCCCTAAAGAATCCGAAGATCAAACGTACGTTCTGCATTTAGATTACAACAGAGCAAACGATGATGTAAGCAATCTGCGTTGGGCAACCAAACAAGAGATGATGGCGCATAGTCGTAAAAGCCCTCGCGTTATTCAGGCAAAAAAGAACTTAATAGAACACAATCTCAAAGCAGACGGAAGAAAATTAACCACAACAAAAGTGATGTTAATCAAAAAAATCCTTGCAAGACCTGAACAAAAAACACGTCTTAAAATGATCGCAAAACAATTTGGCGTAAGCGAAATGCAGATCAGAAGAATTGCCAGCGGAGAAAACTGGGGACACGTTAAAATTTAATTATGAATTATGAGTTGTAAAATGCAAAATGTCAACTTAGTTCTAATTTTTAATTGTATCTACGATTGTCAGGCTGAGCGGAGTCGAAGCCCACGCGAAGTCTTTCCATCTGAATAAAAAATTATAAAAGCCACAGATTACACAGATTAACACAGATTTAAAAAAAAATCATTTTAATCCTAATAATCTGTGGCTTATTTATTATGTGCAAAAACAAAACACTGTCAGGCTGAGCGGAGTCGAAGCCTACAAACAAAGCTTTTTGGCTCGTTGAGAGTAACACTCAATAATCATGTAAATTTTTCAGATTTATCGTCAAAATCACAAAAAACACTTCATAATTCACAATTTACAATTCACAATTCATTCGGTTTCTGTGAAAAGACCAAAATCTCTGCCTTTAAAAACAAAATTTCAGGTGTTCATATAAAATAAATCCTTAAATTCGCAATCACAAATAACAAAAGAAGAAATCGAAAGATGAGTTTCGGAAATATAAACTTCATTTTCGATAGTTAATACTAAAAGCAAAAAAAATGAAATACGACGTTATTGTTTTAGGAAGTGGTCCTGGAGGATATGTAACAGCGATTAGAGCTTCACAATTAGGCTTTAAAACAGCTGTAGTAGAAAAAGAAAATCTTGGAGGAGTTTGCCTTAACTGGGGATGTATCCCAACAAAAGCGCTTTTAAAATCTGCTCAAGTTTTTGATTACCTTAAGCACGCTTCTGACTACGGATTGAAAGTTTCTGAATTTGATAAAGATTTCCCTGCTGTTATTCAACGCAGCCGTGGTGTTGCTGAAGGAATGAGCAAAGGAGTTCAATTCTTAATGAAAAAAAACAAAATTGACGTTATTGAAGGTTTTGGAAAACTAAAACCAGGAAAAAAACTTGACGTTACTGATAAAGACAATAAAGTTACAGAATATAGCGCTGATCACATTATCATCGCAACTGGTGCTCGCTCTCGCGAGTTGCCAAACTTACCTCAAGATGGTGTAAAAGTAATTGGATACCGTCAGGCAATGACTTTGCCAACACAGCCAAAATCTATGATTATTGTTGGTTCTGGAGCAATTGGAGTTGAGTTCGCTCACTTCTACAACTCAATGGGAACAGATGTAACTATCGTAGAATTTATGCCAAACGTTGTTCCTGTAGAAGACGAAGATATTTCAAAACAATTTGAGCGTTCTTTGAAAAAATCAGGAATTAAAGTAATGACGAACTCTTCTGTTGAGCGTATTGATACAACTGGAGCTGGAGTTAAAGCATTCGTTAAAACTGCAAAAGGAGAAGAAGTTCTTGAAGCTGATATCGTACTTTCTGCAGTTGGAATCAAAACAAACATTGAAAACATCGGATTAGAAGAAGTTGGCATTGCTGTTGACAGAGATAAAATCTTAGTAAACGCTTACAACGAAACTAATATTCCAGGATACTACGCAATTGGAGACGTTACTCCAGGTCAAGCTTTAGCGCACGTAGCTTCTGCTGAAGGAATCAACTGCGTTGAGAAAATTAAAGGTCTTCATGTAGATCCAATCGATTACGGAAACGTTCCTGGTTGTACTTACGCAACTCCAGAAATCGCTTCTGTTGGTTTAACAGAAAAACAAGCAAAAGAAAAAGGTTACGAATTAAAAATTGGTAAATTCCCATTCTCAGCTTCTGGAAAAGCAAAAGCTGCCGGAAATGCTGACGGATTCGTAAAAGTAATTTTCGATGCTAAATACGGAGAATGGTTAGGATGCCACATGATTGGTGCTGGTGTTACAGATATGATTGCCGAGGCAGTTGTAGCGCGTAAACTAGAAACTACTGGTCACGAAATTCTTAAATCTATCCACCCTCACCCAACAATGAGCGAGGCTGTTATGGAAGCTGTTGCTGATGCTTACGGCGAAGTAATTCACTTGTAAAAATATACCGTTTTACGGTTATATATAATTCTCAATTTATAAAATCCGATTTGTGAAAGCAAGTCGGATTTTTTTTATTATTGAATATAAAAATCATTAAATATCACTTCTTCTAAAGTAATAAAAAGATTACTTTTATCAATCATTTTTAAATGTTCATTTTTATGGAAGAAATAAAAATATTCTACGCCGACGGGGAAAACCCTAAAATGATTGAAGCTTACAAAAGAGCTCAAGAAACGTTTAAATACTTCTGGAGAGAAATTTCTTGGGAATACAGAAGAATAATTCCAGGATTGGACGTTGCATGCGTAAAACTAGCTTTTACACAAGAAATAGACAACGAAACTATCGTAGAACACATGTGGATTAACGACGTAAACTTTGACGGCGAAACTATATACGGAATTTTAGTAAACGATCCGAACGAATTAACGAATGTAAATAACGGAGACGAAATTGCTATTCCGATAAATCAAATCAGTGACTGGTTATTTGCCATTAATGGACACACTTATGGCGCATTTACAATACAGGCTATGCGTTCTGAAATGAACGAAGAAGAAAGAGAATCTCACGATGAAGCTTGGGGATTAGATTTTGGCGATTTTAATGATATTCTGATTGTAAATGAGCAAAAAGAAAAACCTGAAAATCTTATCGAACACCCAATGAGCAAAAACATGAAAGAAAGTCTTATTGAATTCGTTGCCAATAATCCTGAAGAAATATCCAGCCAAGACGAATTAGGATATACTTTTCTGCATCGTGAAACAATTGCAGGAAACCAGACTTCTGTAGAAGTCTTACTCGAATCTGGAGCAGACAAAAATGCAAAAACCCAAACTGGCAAAACTGCTTTTGATTTTGCCAAGGAATTAAAATGGGATCATTTATTGCCTATATTACAATAAAAAAAATAAAATCCGATCTGTTTTCACAAATCGGATTCTTATTTTTAGAAAACCTAATATTTTTCATTTCGAAACCAAAACTATTCTATTTTTCATCTGTTTAAAATAAAGAATATGCTACTTTTGCTGCACCAAATCTAAACTGCCATAGAATGAAAAAATTATTCTTTACGCTGGTACTGTTATCTTCAGTCCTACTATCTGCCCAAACAAAAAATGATACTGATTTTGCTTCTCAATTAAAAAACTCTTTCTCAGGATCTACAGACTGTGTTAATGACTTCGAAAAAATATTGGCACCAGCCGAACTTCAGTCTTTGAATACTACATTAAATGGTTTCGAAAAGAAATATCTTTATAAAATTGTTGTTATCACAACTCCTTCTTACGCACCATTTCAGTCGCTGGAAGAATATACATTGGAATTGGATAAATTTCTGTCAAAAGATCCTCGGTTAGACCCTACTCTTTTAATCATCTTAAGTAAAAAATTAAGGCAAATTCAAGTGATAAGTGTCGATTTTATAAAATACAAGTTAAGCACTGAAGATACACAAAACATAATTGGTACCTATTCTGTTCCCGAACTTAAAAAAGGAAACTATTATAAAGCTTTGGAACTGGCATCAAATGAATTTATGAAAAAGCTTCAACCATAAAATCAACATCCGATTTGCATAAGCAAGTCGGATTTTTTTATTTATCTTGTCTCACCTTAATAAATGTCTTATTCTGGTTAATTTTAAATTATAAATGGCAACTATAATAGAATCTAGAAATATCGATTTGCAGCATTTAAGACAATTATTTCTAGATGAAAGAAAAAGAACATTTACAGAACAAAACTTATCAGAATTTAGATTAGAAGATTTTGACAAGCAAACTCAAGGTGAATATATTCTGGCCGCTCTTATTGATGATATTCCTGTTGGATTTATCTCGATCTGGATGCCTAACAATTTTATCCATCATCTTTACGTTGACACTAAACATCAGGGAAAAAACATTGGCACAGAATTATTAAAAGCTTGCATAAAGAAGACAGTGTTTCCAATTACTTTAAAATGCCTTATAAGCAATAGCAAAGCCATTGAATTTTACATCAAAAAAGGATTTACAGAAAAATCGAGAGGGCATTCAAGCAACGGAACTTATATTTTATTTGAACTAACAAAAGAGATAGAATAACCTAAAATGCTAAAGATATGAACCAGATTCAGGATTACAACGATTCTCAAACGGCAGAAAACAAAGAAATCTGCGATCTTCTTTATAGAATTATACATAAAAACTTAGCTGAAGCCGAAAACAAAATCTGGCATGCCCATCCTGTTTGGTTTCTAGACGGAAACCCAATTGTAGGTTACAGCAAATTAAAAGATTCCATAAGACTGCTATTCTGGAGCGGACAATCTTTTGAAGAAGAAAAACTCCAAAACGAAGGTTCGTTTAAAGCAGCCGAAATGCGCTATACAAACGCCAGCCAGATAAATGAAGAAGACCTAAAACGCTGGCTACAAAAAAGCAAAGAAATTCAATGGGATTACAAAAACATTGTAAAACGCAAAGGAGTTCTAATTCGACTATTAACCAAACCCTATTAACATAAAAACCAAATGAAATTTTTCCCTCTATTCGCCTTGACTTTTTTAACCTCATTAACCTTTTCACAAACAAAAATGCGACCTGTAAACGAACTTATCGATCAAAATGATTCTGGATGGAAATTAATAAAAGAATGGACCGCTTCTGCTAAAAATAAAGTTGAAATTCTTCCCGCAGATCCGCAAAAAGCAAAAGACGCTTTGTATCACACGCAAGTAACAACCGCTTCGCCAATGGGCGCTATAGTGTATAAAACTGGAGGAATTTTAATCGACAACGGCTGGATTAGAATTTTAGGTTCTGGAAACGCAAAATTAAATCGCAGTCTTCCCGATTGGAACAAAGGAAAATCTTTTAAAGAATTTGGAGAAACGCCTTCCTATCTTTTAATTGCCGACGATGCCCTAGGTGGTTTTTATTTGCTAAACGGAGGTGCATTTGGAACAGATCTAGGAAAAATATATTATTTTGCTCCAGATAATTTAGAATATGAACCACTAGATATTACTTATTCGCAATTTTTAGAATTCTGTTTTAATAATAATCTCGACAAATATTACGAAGGCAGCCGATGGGAAGATTGGAAAAAAGAAGTGATTGCTTTACAAGGCGATCAGGTTTTCAATTTTTATCCATTTCTATGGTCAGAAGAAGGAAGTGATATCAATAAAGTACAAAGAAAAATTATCCCTGTTGAAGAGCAATACAATCTCAATTTAGATTTAAGAAAACAGCTCCAATAATAAACTAAAACACATAACGTATTATTTTTCAAAACTTTATTTTTAATTTTATTACTGACATACTGTTGTCATAACCGTATTTTACTTTTATAAAATAAAAATAAAAAAGATGGAAACTAAAGACGGGAAATTGGCTGTTTATGCTCCAACGAGACAGGATTGGCGCAACTGGCTTGAAGCAAATAGCCAAACAGAAAAATCGGTTTGGCTAATCTTGTATCATAAAAAAAGTAAAACGCAAAGTGTAAATCTAATCGAAGCTACCGAAGAAGCGCTTTGTTTTGGATGGATTGACAGCCTCTGCAAAAAACGAGACGGCGAAAGCTATTACCTTACTTTCTCTCACCGAAATCCCAAAACGAGCAAATGGAGCAAACCTAATATCGAAAGAGCAGAACGTATGATTCAGCAAAATTTAATGACTGAACATGGTCAGAAATTAATCGATATTGCAAAAGAAAAAGGAAAATGGATTATTGACGATTCAGAATAGACTGTTTTGAAAAAGGCATGTATTCTAAATATAAAAACATTTTAAGAGGCGAAAGGAAAATGCTTCCTTACAAAGATTATAAAAGAAGAAAACACAGCTCCAGCATATTTAATGTTGGAGCTTTTTTTTTGATAAAAACCATTTATTTATTGTTTATCAATAAATTTTTATTATTTTAGCAGCATAACTTTTAATCTTGAATAACATGGAAATTAAAATTGGAACACCACAGATTCTAAAAATCCTGAACATCTTATCATGGATTATTTTTGTTGGCTTATGTGTAGAAGCTGGTATGTATCTTTTTAATGGAATTTACACTATGACTATAAATTCCTATAATGCCCGCTTCCTTGATTTACTCGATTTGTACAAAAGCAGTCCTAGTTTTTACATTCAAGAAATGTGCTTTATCAGTATTGTAGCCATATTAAAAGCGATTATGTTTTATCTGATTGTAAAAATGCTTCATGACAAAAAATTAAATATAGAACAGCCTTTTACTCCAGAAACAGGGCGCTTTATATCTTATCTTTCTTATCTTGCCTTCGGAATTGGATTGTTTTCTTTTTGGGCTTTCAAATTCAATAATTGGCTAATTCTAAAAGGTGTTAAACTTCCTTCTTTAGAATCTCTTAATCTCGAAGGACATAGCATTTGGATCTTTATGGCAATTGTAATGTTTGTTGTCGGACAGATTTTTAAAAGAGGAATCGAAATTCAATCTGAAATAGACTTAACCATTTAAACGAAAAATTATGCCCATTATAGTAAATTTAGACGTCATGATGGCAAAGAGAAAAATGTCATTAAATGAGCTTTCAGAAAAAGTAGACTTAACATTATCAAACCTTTCCATCTTAAAAACGGGCAAAGCAAAAGCAATCCGTTTCAGCACACTCGAAGCAATCTGTAAAGTTTTGGATTGTCAGCCTGGCGATATTTTAGAATTCTCCGAAGATTAATTTTGTTTTGATTTAATTTGTATTTTCGTACAAATCAGATATGATTTTTAAATAGTTGAAAATCTAAAAAAATCTAAAATGAATATTCTAATCATTTACGCGCATCCGAGCAAAAAATCGTACACTTTTCAGGTCTTGGAAAAGTTAAAAATAGCTTTAGGCAGTGAAAATTGGAATGTAGAAATCTCAGATTTATACGCATCAAATTTCATTAGCGATATGTCTGAAGCAGAATACGAGCGTGAAGGGTTTGCCAAAACACAGCTTCCGATTCCAGCAGATGTTTTAGCAGAACAGGAAAAAATAGAAAAAGCAGATTGCATTATTTTCCTTTATCCAGTTTGGTGGAGCGATTGTCCTGCAAAGCTGAAAGGCTGGTTTGACCGTGTTTATTCTGTTGGATATGCATACGGCCAAAATGAAACTTCAAGAAAAATGAAAACCATTCCGTATGGACTTGTAATCTGTACTGCGGGTCATCCGAATGACTTTTTACAAGAAATAGAAATCGCACAAAGCATGGAGAAAATTATGCTGGATGACAGACTTGGAAAACGTTTCACAAATAAAGAAATGATTATTTTGGGAGGAACTTTAGAACTCGAAAATGTAATGGCACAGCATTTTGAGCTGATTAATAAAATTCCAGAAAAAATCAAACTAACACAATAATTTTCAAATATTTACTAATAAAAATGACACCAGAAAGCAATTTAGAAAAATCAGTTTTTGAAGAAATTCCAACCGAAAAAATATACTCAGAAAAAGCAATAAGAATAGGAACATTTTTTGCTGGTCCGCTAGTTGCTGGTTATTGCATAGCGGAAAATTTTAAAGCGTTTAACGACTTTGAAAAAGCAAAAAACACATGGATTATTACAGCCCTGTCAATGATTGCAATTATTGGGCTTATTTTTATTATTCCCGAAAACTTTCCAAGCATTCTTTTTCCAGTTCTTTATTCAGTTGTTGCTTCTTATTTCTTGAAAAAATTTCAGGAACAGGACATTCAGAAACATATTCAAAATGGAGGTGAAACTTTCGGCGGATGGCGAGTTACCTTGATTGGTTTATTAAGCATTATTGTTTTTTTCGGGATCATAATGAGCATTATCTTATTAACCGAAAATGCTGGATAATTTTTCTGTCCGAAATACACCTCAAAATTGTCTTTTAAGCACCTTAATCAATTGATTATTAGATTGTAATTTTACCTTACTAATTTAAAATCCAATCAATTATGAGCGCTCAAGATTTTACCACAACAATAATTGTCAATCAATCACCCGAAGAAGTTTTTAAAGCCATACAAAACGTTAAAGGCTGGTGGTCAGAAGAAATTGAAGGAAAAACAGCAAACCAAGGCGACGAATTCAAATATCATTACGAAGATGTTCATCGCTGTAAAATAAAATTGACAGAAGTCATTCAGAATCAGAAAATTGTCTGGCTAATTGAGGAAAACTATTTTAGTTTTACGAAAGACGACACAGAATGGACCAATACTAAAGCTGTTTTTGAAATTTCGAAAGAAAATAATAAAACAAAACTCACTTTTACACATGTTGGTCTGGTTCCAGAATATGAATGTTTTGATGTCTGCAAAGCTGGCTGGAGCAACTATATTGAGAATAGTTTAAAAAAACTTATAGAAACTGGAAAAGGGCAGCCCAATGCAACTGGAAAACCTCAAATAGAAACAGAAAGGGCTTTATCATCAAAAGAATAAATTTCATAAATTCGTTACAATAAAAAACGAAAATTATGAACCCAATTTTTATAAATACTTTGGCCGTAATTGCAGGTCTTGTCATCGGAAGCATTGTCAACATGAGTATCATTTTAATAAGCGGTTCTATAATTCCGCCTCCAAATGGTGCCGATGTTACCACTACAGAAGGTCTACAGGCTACAATGCATTTATTTGAGCCAAAGCATTTTCTATTTCCATTTTTGGCCCACGCCATCGGAACTTTTGCTGGAGCACTTACAACTGCATTATCTGCTGCTTCTCACAAAACAAAATTAGCTTTTGTCATTGGAGCTTTCTTTTTATTTGGCGGCATCACAATGGTTTTTACACTTCCATCCCCAATTTGGTTCAGCATTGTCGATTTAGTTTTTGCTTACCTTCCAATTGCTTATCTGGCTTCTAAAATTGCTGTAAAAAAGAAAATATAAAGGAAAAATGGAAACCAAGAATACTATAAAACCAGCCAAAAAATGCTACAGTCATATTGGCGGCAAACTAGGCGAATTGCTTTTCGAAACATTCGCAGACAAAAAATGGATTGCCAAAAATGATGTTTCAGACAAACATTTTTATATTACCGAATTGGGAGAAAAAGAGTTTGCCAAACTAGGCATAGACCTTAGCAAAATAAAATCGGAAGACATTTAATTTTATAATTTTTAGATTCTTTTCTGCAAAATTTGTAGCGCTTAATTTCATATCTTAGTTTACTTTTAAATCCTGAATCATGACTAAGAAAGAAATCGCTAAAAACTTCCTGAAACTGGCAGCTAAAGGACATTCTCATGAAGGTTTTCGATTATATGTCGGAGAGAATTTCAAACATCATAACGCCTACTTCAAAGGTGACGCAGAAACATTGATGCTTGCTATGGAAGAGTCTGCCAGAACAAACCCAAATAAAGTTTTTAAAATCCATCATATTTTAGAAGACGGAAATTTGGTTGCCGTGCATTCGCATCTCAAACAGACACCTTCAGATATCGGGTTTGCTGTTGTGCATATTCTCAAATTCGATTCAGATAAAATCATCGAACTTTGGGATTTAGGACAGCCTGTACCAAAAGATTCTATTAATCAAAATGGAATGTTTTAGTTAATTGTGAATTATTAATGGTAAATTATTAATTCAAAAACTAAATCTATAAATAACAACTAAACGCATTCACTACATTTCACCATTTACAATTAACAATTCACCATTAAAAACAAATGAACTTCATAACTAAGATCTCCTTACTATTAGTTTTAATCTTTACTTCATGCAATTCATCGGCTCAAAAAAAAGAGGATTATAAAAAAAGTATTGATAGTATACTTCAAAACTCTAATCCTAAATTTAATGGTGCAGTTTTAATTTCACAAAACGGAAAAACATTGTATTCCAAAGTTGAAGGTCTTTCAAACTTCGAGACAAAAAAGCCTTTACAAATGGACACTAAGTTTGAAATTATGTCAAACAGCAAATTAATTGCTGCGACCTTGCTTTTATTGGAAGTTGAAAAAGGAAAAATAGATTTGAATGCTCCAATTAAAAAGTATCTGCCAGAACTCACGCAAACTTGGGCAGATTCTGTTACGGTCCATCAGCTTTTAAACCATTCACACGGAATTGTCGATTTACAAAAACCATTGGTTTTTAAACCTGGAACGCAATATAAATATGGAAATTTAAGTTTCAATTTGGTTGCCAAAATTGTAGCATTCAGCTCTAAAAAAAGTTATAGAGAAGTTGCCGAATCGCTTTTTAAGAAATTAAAAATGAATCAGACTTTTTGTTATTCTCCAGATAAAACTCAAAATCTTGCTACTGGTTATTTTAATGCAAAAAATCAGCTGGAGCCTATTAAAACCAGACAAATTACTGACGAAAGCCTTGGTGCAGATGGCATTATTTCTACCGTTTCAGATCTTGCGATTTGGAACAACAATCTTCATAAAGGAAAAATTCTGAAACCAGAATCTTATCAGCTATTAACTAAAAATACAATTCTTTCGCAACACAATTTCTTTGGAAAAGAAAAAGAACCTTATGGTTACGGAATTAGAATTATTGAAGAAGAAAACATAAAATATCTAGGACACACTGGCTTAGGTGATGGTTTTTCTTCTGTAAATTTGTATTTCCCTGAAAGTGATATCAGTTTCGTTGCTATGGAAAACCAGATGCCAGAAGATGCTGATTTGTTTTACATAACCGAATTCAAAATCAAAAACTTTTTGCTCAAAAGCGATTTAATAAAGAAAAATAATGGCAAAAAATAAAACTACAGAAACTCAAAATAGCGTTACTGATTTTATTAACGCTGTTGAAAATGATGTCAAAAGAAATGACGCTTTTGAACTTATAAAAATAATGCACGAAATAACAGGTTTTGAGCCCAAAATGTGGGGACCTAGCATTATAGGTTTTGGAAGTTATCATTATAAATATGAAAGCGGACATGAAGGAGATGCGCCGCTTGCCGGTTTTTCGCCAAGAAAAACAGCACTGACCGTTTATTTTTATCTGCCAGAAGAAAAAAGAGAAGTACTATTACCTAAACTTGGAAAACACACTTCTTCTAAAGCTTGTATTTATATTAAGAAATTGGCTGATATTGATATCGAAACCTTAAAAGAAATAATTTTACTTTCATTACAATACACTAAGAAATTATATCCCTCAAAATAAAATGACTACATCCTTAATCATTATAGCATTAATTGCCATTATCGTCTATAATTTTCTTCAGCATCCTAAATTTGGAAAAGCGCCTTCTGGCGAAAGATTGATTCAAATTCAAAATTCACCACAGTATAAAAACGGGAAATTCGAAAATCAGAGCTTTACTCCAGATTTAGCTGAAGGAGCAAGTATGGCTGGAGTTTTGTTTGAATTTTTCTTTAAAAAGGTAGAAAGAAAAATTCCAACAGATTTGATTCCATCTATAAAAACCAATTTATTGGAACTTTCTTCAGATCAGGATATTTTAGTTTGGTTTGGTCATTCTTCCTATTTTATTCAGCTGGAAGGAAAACGTTTTTTAATTGATCCTGTTTTTAGCGGAAACGCCTCTCCTATTCCTGGTACAACAAAATCATTTAAAGGATCTGATATTTATACGGCCGACGATCTTCCAGAAATTGATTATTTATTGATTACGCACGATCATTATGACCATTTGGATTACGACACGATTTTAAAATTAAAACTAAAAACTAAAAAAATAATTACCGCACTTGGCGTAGGTTCGCATTTGGAATATTGGGGATTTCCATCAGAAAATATTATTGAAAAAGATTGGTACAGCACCATCAAATTAGATGAAAATCTAACGCTTCATACCGCGCCATCAAGACATTTTTCAGGCAGAAGCTTTAAAAGATGCAATACGCTTTGGACTTCTTTTATACTGGAAACCAAAAATTTCAAAATGTATTTGGGCGGAGACAGTGGCTACGATTCGCATTTTGCCGAAATTGGCGAAAAATACGGCCCTTTTGATATTGCATTACTTGATAATGGCCAATACAATGAAAAATGGAAATACATCCACAACATGCCAGAAGATGTAATAAAAGCCATGAAAGACCTAAAAGCCAAAAGAGTTTTTCCAGTGCATTCTTCTAAGTTTTCATTATCGCTTCATTCATGGGATGAGCCTTTAATAAAAGTAACAGAATTAAATAATCTATCTGAAAACCCGACTCCGTTAATTACCCCAATGATAGGCGAAGCAGTTGAATTAAAAAATGACAAACAGGAATTTAAACAATGGTGGAAAGGAGTTAATTAATTGCTATGTCACCCTGAGCGGAGTCGAAGGGCATCCAATTAGCACTAAGACTTCGACTTCGCTCAGCCTGACAATGTAGGCAAAACTTGAAACCTGAAACTTGAAACAAACTTAAAAACCGTGAAAAGCAAAACATTTTTTTTAGCACTTTTATTTCTCATAACAACCAACATTTTTTCTCAAAATACCTATGTCTTTTTAGGCTCTTATAATCGTGATAAATCGGCAGAAGCAATTCAGGTTTATCAATTGGATACATTGAGTGGAAAACTAACCAAATTTACTTCGGTCAAAAACATTGTAAATCCGTCTTATTTAACCATTTCTCCAAACGGAAAATATATTTATGCCTGTACTGATACCAAAACTCCAAATGCAGGAAGCGTAAGCAGTTTTGAATTTAATCCGTCAGCAAAAACTTTAACTTTTTTAAACAGCCAAAGAAGCGGTGGTGAAAATCCCGTATATGTCAGCGTTCATAAAAACGGGAAATGGCTTGCTAACGCCAATTATACAGAAGGCAGCGTTTCGGTATATCCACTTCTGGAAAACGGTAAAATCGATTCGATTGCACAGAATTTTCAATATATGGATGGAAGCGTAAATAAAGATAGACAAACTAGATCTCACGTACACTCAGCAGTATTTTCTCCACAATGCGATTATTTGTTTTTGCCCGATTTAGGTGCCGATAAAATTCGCTGTTATGCTTTTGATGAAAATCAGAAAAAGCCTTTAGTGGAAACTAAAAATCCATTTACAAAAACCGATTTAGAAGCTGGACCAAGACATTTTACCTTTCATCCCAATCAAAAATGGGGATATTGCATTGAAGAAATGGCCGGACAGATAAGCGTTTACAATTATGAAAATGGCATTTTAAACAAAATTCAGCGCATTGCCACACATCCAGAAAAAATAAAAGAAGGTTTTGAAAGTTCTGACATCCACATTTCTCCTGACGGCAAATTTCTTTATGCAACAAATCGCGGCAAAGAAAACAATATTGCCATTTTCTCTATTGATGAAAATGGATTTCTTAAAAACATTGGTTATCAATCTACTTTAGGAAAACATCCACGAATTTTTGCCATTGACGAAAGCGGGAAATTTTTAGTTGCATCAAATGTACAAACTGGGAATGTTGTGGTTTTTAAAAGAGATTTTAAAACTGGATTACTTAAAAAAGTAGGAAAACAGGTTAAAATGGAAAATGTCTCTTGTGTACATATTAAGTGTATTTGATATTTGTCTAAGAATTTTTTAGGCAAACATACTATTAAATAACAATACTATTCTTACTTTTGCAACATAAACAGAATTAATCATCCTAAAAAAGCAAACCATAAAATGCAAATATCAAACTTCAATTTACAGCCCGATTTCTTAGAAAACGAAATTACAAAGTTAATTCCGCTAGAAGAAAAACATTTTGAAGCATTATTTGAAGTCGCTTCCGACCCTTTGATTTGGGAACAAAATCCAGCTAAGGATCGATACACAAAAGAAGGTTTTAAAACTTTTTTTGATATTATAATTACAAAAAGTCCGTTCTTAATTCTCGATAAACAAACTGGCGAAATTATGGGAACAACGAGTTTTTACGATTACAATCCCGAAAAATCGAATGTGGGAATTGGTTACACTTTTATTACAAGAAAATATTGGGGCGGCCCATACAATAAATCAAACAAAAAATTAATGATCGATTATGCATTTCAGTATGTTGATTCGGTACTTTTTCACATCGGAGCAGAAAATTTCCGTTCTCAAAAAGCCGTTTTAAAACTTGGAGCAGAAAAAATCAATGAGCTGACATTTGCTATTAATGGTGCAGAAGTGCCTTATTTTGAATATGAGTTGAAGAAAAAAGAATAAATGAAAGAAGAAAGAGGCAAGAGAAAAGATATTGAATTTAATACATCGTCTTGCTTCTTTCATCTTTCCCTTCTTAAAAAAATAAAACAATGAAAAGAATAACAGTATTCTGTGCTTCAAGTTTTGGTACGGAAAAAATTTACGAAGAACAAGCAAGTCTGGTTGGAAAAACTTTAGCTGAGCAAAATATAGAATTAGTTTACGGCGGTGCAAATGTAGGTTTAATGGGCGCTGTTGCAGACGGAGCTTTAAATGCTGGAGGAAAAGTAATTGGCGTTCTTCCAAACTTTCTGAGATCAAAAGAAATTGCGCATTTAGGTTTAACCGAATTGATTTTGGTAGAAAGTATGCACGAAAGAAAAACTAAAATGAATGAATTATGTGATGGCGTAATTGCGTTACCAGGAAGTTTTGGAACTTTAGAAGAACTTTTTGAAATGCTGACTTGGGAACAATTGGGTCTACATAAGAAACCTATTGCAATTCTTAACATAAACGGCTTTTACGATTCTTTAATCCAACTAACTAAAATTATGGTTGAAAAAGGTTTCTTAAAAAGTGAATACCAACAAATGTTAATCGTTGGTGAAACTATTGAAGATCTTCTGTATAAAATGAAAAACTATATCGCGCCAACTGTTGTAAAATGGATTAATAAAGAAGAATTGTAAATTCTGAATTATAAATTCAAAATCATTCGTTATGAATTGAAAATGAAGAGTTAGAAGTAAAAAATTTAGAGTTATATTTACATTTCCTTCTAACTTTAACAAACAACTTCTAACCTCAAAAAAAATGAAAACAGAAAACAACAAATTTGCAAAGGCCGAAATGCTGATTAGAAAACCTGTTTCAGAAGTTTTTCAGGCTTTTATTGATCCGCAGATCACAAGTAAATTTTGGTTTACAAAAGGATCAGGAAAATTAGAAGAAAACCAAAAAACCGAATGGACTTGGGAAATGTATGGTTTCTCTCTTTCTGTTACGACACTTGTCATTCAAGAAAATAAAAAAATTGTAATCGAATGGGGAAATCCTGACGAAATTACATTGGTCGAATGGGTTTTTAGTCCGTTAAACGAAAATGAAACTTTTGTTAGTATTACTAATTCTGGTTTTCATGGTGATACAGATAAAATAATCGATCAGGTTCGCAACTCAACTGAAGGCTTTACTTTGGTTTTAGCTGGAGCAAAAGCTTATTTAGAACATAATTTAAGATTGAATCTGGTTTTGGATCGTTTTCCGAAAGGACTTGCTTAATCTTATTGAACCGCAAAGTCTTTTTTTACCACAAAGCACGCAAAGATTTACGTAAAGAACGCTAAGTTTTTTTGAGAGTCATTTAAAATGAAAAAGTTCACAAAGCTTTGTCTTGACAAAGTTTTTATAGACTATGCTTTACGAACTTAAAATATAGATTTTGCTTAGTCTTCGCGGTAAAAATTTAACCGCAAAGAAAGTCAACTTGAAACGTGAAACCTGACACGAGGCTTTAGCCGAATTGGCGAAGCAAACAAAAAAACTATGGAAGTAAAGAAACCCGAAAATATAGACGAATACATTGGCGGATTTCCGAATGATGTTCAGGAAGTTCTAGAAAAAGTTCGTATGACGATTCAGAAAGCGGCGCCTGACGCTAAAGAGAAAATCAGTTATTCGATGCCTGCTTTTGAGCAGAACGGAATTGTAGTTTATTTTGCAGCTTTTAAAAATCATATCGGACTTTATGCTTTGCCAAGCGGACATGAAGCTTTTGCTACAGAACTTTCAAAATATAAATCAGGGAAAGGCTCTGTTCAATTTCCTTTGAAAGATCCAATGCCTTACGATTTAATTACCAAAATTGTTAAGTTTAGGGTAAAAGAAAATCTTGAAAAAGCAAAAGAGAAATAATTATTAGATTCTATTTTCTTATCATTTACAAAGCCTTATTTAATGAAAAAAATAAACATTCTTTTTTTACTATTTAGCTTTTTTATAAGCTATTTGGGTTTTGCTCAAGACGAAGCTGCAATTGAAAAAGAAATCTTAGAACTTCACAAGCCCACAAAAAAAGTTCGCGATTCAATCGTAACACTACAAAAAGGTCTTTATTCAAAATTTGAAATTGAAAAAGACTCTATTATTAAAAATCAATTAAGCCTTCGTTTAGATGAATTGGAAAATGCAAAGGATCAAAATGATATTGAAGAATTAAAACTTGATTTTGCTTTTGCTAAAAATCATCCTAATTCATACCGTGCTTTACAACTTATACGAATTCATGTTAGTCGTTTTATTGGAATGAATTTTTATGACACTTTCGTAGAAGTTTTTGAAAATTTTACGCCCGAAATAAGGAATTCTGAAAAAGGGCAAGAAATGTCCGAGAAACTAAAATATTTTAAACAAAGCAAAGTTGGAAGCCCTGCTCCCTACTTTAATCTGAAAGACATTGATAATAAAACCATTTCGCTTGCCGATTTTAAAAACAAACGATATGTTTTAATTGATTTCTGGGCGAGCTGGTGTGCTCCTTGCCGCGAAGAATTACCGTATATTAGAGAGTTATACAAAAAATATAATTCACTAGGTCTTGAAATTATAAGCATTACAAAAGATGAAAAATCAGATGCTTGGAAAAAGGCCATTATAAAAGATAAAATCGAATCTTGGAAACACATTTCAATTTTAGAAAATAACAGTTCTATAGATACCGATTATTTCGTTAGCGGAATCCCTCACAAGGTTCTTATTGATAAAAATGGTATTATTATCGGAAAATGGAAAGGTGGCGGAGAAAACAATAAACATGATTTACAAAAGCTTTTAAAATCTATTTTTGAAGCAGAATAACCTACATAAATGAATTTAACCGAACACTACAATCAGCTTTATAAAACATCTTCTGAAATCATTTCGGCAGGAAAATACTCTATTGATTCTGAACTTAAAAATGAATCAGATTCCCGATTCGGAATTACCTTGCTTATTCGTCCAAATGATGAAATAAAAGCTAATATTCAAACTTTCATTAACGAATTAAAAAAAGCAGAACCAGAGCAATATTTTTATCCAGATTCAGATATCCATATTACTGTAATGTCTATTATTTCTTGTTCAGAAAACTTTAGTTTGAATCAGATTTCTCCCAACGAATATATTGAAATCATCTGCAGAAGTCTTGTTGAAGTGGATAAAATCAGAATCCATTACAAAGGCATAACCGCTTCTCCATCGGCAATTATGATTCAGGGGTTCCCAAGTGACGAAACGTTGAATAATCTTAGAAATAGACTTCGTGAAAATTTCAAAAATTCAGGATTACAGCAATCTATAGACAGCAGATATGAAATTTCAACAGCACATTCTACTATAATGCGTTTTCAAGAAAAACTTCAAAATCCGAAAAAGCTGATTGAAATTGCAGAAAATTTCCGCGATTATGATTTTGGAGAATTTGAAGTTAAAAATTTAGAATTGGTTTATAATGACTGGTATCAAAGAAAAAGCTCAACGCGTGTTTTGGGTGATTTTGGATTGAGATGATTTTTTTTGCTTGCCACTAATTTCACAAATTTACGCGAATTTATCTACTCTATAATTTTGAATACTAATTGGTGGAAATTCGTGCAATTCGTGGCAAAAAATATTGCCTATTTGAACTTCCCAAAATGCCATAAAACTCCAGCTGGATCGTGCAGAAAACATTCGCTTCCCCAATCTAAATATTTTATCGGAGTTAATTTTGCTCCTTCGTATTTTTCAGGAAGATTTAGAACCAAAAGTTCTTGATAATAACACTCAACATCATCAACTTCTACAAAAACCATAGTGTTTTCAATCCAACCTTTATCGTAATAATCTTGAAGATAAAAAGCGATTTCTCCAGATTTAAAAACTGAAAAATTAGATTCTAAAACTGTTTCTTCAAAGCCTAAATCGCGGTAAAAGCTTCTTGAGATTTCGAAATTTTTAGCTCCAATAAAAGGTCTGATTGATTTTATTTTGTGATTCATAGCATTTGTTTTTAATCTTGAAACCATTCAATTCCCTTATCTAGTCGAACAAGAAAATCTGTAAATGATTTTCCAATTTCGACGTGATACTTAGAATTCAAATCAATAAAAGGAGAAAGAATAATTTTTACAGAATTATCATCGTCAAATTCAATTCCAATAAACTCACCACTTCCATTTGTGCCAATAGCGATTGTTTGGGGCAGTTTTTCAAAAATATGATATTCTAAATTTGCATCGATAATTTCTTCTAGACTCCAAAGTTTTATAAACTCAACTCCAATAAACTGATCTATTCCTAAGTAGTTCTCAACATAATAAACATAGTCTTCTGGAAGATCAAATTTTAAATGCTCCTGAATATCTTCAATTGCTACTAAAGAATTTTCATCCCGTTTTGGAAAAACATACTTCCTAAAAATCTCTTCTAATTCTTCTGTCATAAAACCATAAATGAGTTATCCTTTCTTCAAAATACTTCCAATACCTCGCCCGATCTGTTCTATGGCTTCGATTCCTTTTGCTAAAGGCGATGATGTAAAATCTTCATAAGCATCCATTGAACTTTCTTTTCTATCGTCTTGCGGATAAACTAAAATCACATTGTTATCGTTGAAATATTTTTCAAATTTCTGCGGCAGTTTATCAAAAATAGACTGATATGAAACAGAACCTTTTCTAGAAAGATTGAAAACGACTAAATCGGTTAGTTTTATTTCGTCTGAAATACTTTCAAAATCTTCCCAATCAGAAACATTTTTAAATCCTAATTTGGCATTTAATTTCAAATTATTAGCAATCTGCTGAATGGTTTCGTGAGTTTTATATTCAGCATAAAGCACAATCGGAATACTCAATTCCTGTGATAAACGGCATATTTTCTGAAGCAGTAAATGAAAACCGACGCCTCTTTCAGAAAATGGCGGACAAATAAAAACCAATCTTTTTTCTTCGATAAAATTCTTTTGAAATCTACAGATAAACAGACTCTTATCAACATTATTGATGATTGAATCTACATTTTCTCCAAAAATTTTATCGATAAATCCTGTTTTTCTCGGCCATCCGACAATTACAATATCTGACATAATTTCTTTTGAAGTTCTCGCAATTCCGCTCGCAGGATTGTGGTCAATTCTCGCAATGGTATTGATTTTAACTTCTGAAGCTGAACCTTGAATAACAAATTTATCGGCCGCTTTTCTGTACTTTAAAATATTTTTTTCCGCCTGATTATTATTCGGTACAATTGTCAATAAAGTAATGGGATTAGACGATTTTTTATCTTTTATCAAAAGAGCAAAATCCAATAAACTTGCTGCAGCAGAAGTCTTAGCCAGCGGAATCAGAATATGCTCGTCTAAAATTTGATCCCTTCCAGCATCTTCATGAGAAAACTCTTCTTCGCAGATTGCAATTTTCTTAGCGGCTTTTTCAGTTGCAAACGAAGCCACAATACAAGTAATCAGGATTAGAATAATGGTTCCGTTTAAGATATTTTCGTCTAAAATTTTAGCTTTATAACCCACCAAAATCACGGCTAAAGTTGCTGCCGCGTGCGCACTGCTCAACCCAAAAATAAGCTGTCTTTCAGTTCTGGTATATTTAAAGACAATTTGAGTAAAAAATGCAGCAATCCATTTTCCAAATATCGCCACAACACTCAAAGTTCCAGCTACGATTAAAGCTGTTGGTCCGCTTAAAATAACGCTGACATCAACTAACATTCCTACTGAAATCAGAAAAAACGGAATGAATAATGAATTTCCAATAAACTCAATTCTATTCATTAATGCTGAAGAATGGGGAATTAAAGGATTTAATGCCAAACCTGCAACGAACGCGCCAATGATAGGCTCTACTCCTGCTACTTCGGCCAAAAAAGCTGCAAAGAAAACCACAGAAAGCACAAAGATGTAATGCGCATGTTTTTCACTCTCTAATTTCTTAAAAAACCATTTAGCAATTCTTGGAATAAGTAAAAACATTATGGCAGAAAAAATAGCTAACGATATAGTCAATTTGATCCAGAAAGCTTGATTTAAACTTCCTTGAGCGCTTCCCATAATTACGGCCAAAATAATCAAAACCGCTGTATCAGTTAAAATTGTTCCTCCCACAGTAATTGCAACCGCCTGATTTTTGGCAATTCCCAGTTTACTTACAATCGGATACGCAACCAATGTGTGTGTTGCAAACATACTGGCCGTTAAGAAACTTGCATTAAAATCGTATTGAAGTAAATAGAAACAAACTGGAAAACCAATTGAAAGCGGCAGAATGAAGGTAAAAAAACCAAAGAGCAAACTCTTATTTCGATTGGCTTTAAACTCATTCATATCCAATTCTAATCCTGCGATAAACATAATGTAAAGAAGTCCAATTGTCGAAAATAGATCGACTGCAGAGCTTTTTGCCAGAATATTTAAACCGTGCGGACCGATAATAACTCCAGAAATAATTAGTCCAATAATTCCCGGAATATTAATCTTTTTAAGCAAAATCGGCGAAAGCAGAATAATAAAAAGTATTAACGAAAAGATCAATACGGGGTTGCTTAAAGGTAATTCGAATTCTTGTAATAGATGTCTGAAAAATTCTATCATATGGTAACTTTATCTTCTTGTGGCATTATAATTTGTAAAAAGACATTTTCAGAATTCAAACAAAATCCATGAAGTATTAATATTGAAGAATCGAGTATTTTTTAGCACTCGTTCTTTTACAAAAATACCTAAAAATAGCGAACTTTTTACTTAAAGTGCATATTAAGGTTTTAAATTTATTTCGTTGCCGAATTATTAAATTTTAATATTATTTTTAACAAATACGCAAGATTAACAATCAAAAAATAATCATAATTGCATTATTCGATTATCTTTGTCTTAACAAAAATTGAACAATGGAAGAATGTATCTCTGTTTTTGATATGCTTAAAATTGGCGTTGGCCCTTCAAGCTCACATACTTTAGGTCCTTGGCGTGCTGCCGAACGTTTTCTTGAAGAGCTCAAAGACGAAGCAATTTTAGACGACATTACTAGAGTAAAAGTCGACTTATATGGCTCGCTTTCTTTAACTGGAAAAGGCCACGCAACAGATCTTGCCGTAATGCTCGGCTTGAGCGGACAAGATCCTGAATATATTCCTGTTGAAGATATCGCGGGAATTATTAAAAAAATCGAAACTACAAACGAAATCAATTTGGGCAACCAAAAAGTGATTCCGTTCTTTTTTCTTCAAGACATTGTTTTCAATAAAGACTTTCTTCCGTTTCATGCCAATGGTTTGAAATTTACGGCTTACAAATCTGACGATTCTGAATATGAATCTACTTTTTATTCTATCGGAGGCGGATTTGTTGTAAAAGAAGAACGTACCAATGCTAAAGAAAAAAAAGCTATAAAATGTGCATTTCCTTACCCGATTCAAAACGCAGCTGAATTGTTGAATTATACGATTACAGAAAACAAATCAATTTCTGAAATTGTATATCAAAATGAAATTTCGATGCGTCCAGAAGCAGAAGTGCATTCTGAATTAATGCGTATCTGGAATACTATGCTGGAATGCATGTACATTGGCTGTCACTCTGAAGGTATTCTTCCTGGCGGACTTCACGTAAGAAGAAGGGCTTTTGACATGCACCAAAATCTAATCGGATTATCTAATTATACTGATCCGCAAAGCTGGTTGGAAGAAATTAGAAAAACTGAGGTTAAATTTCGCCAGATTCTAAAATGGGTAAGCTGTTTTGCACTTGCCGTGAATGAAGTAAACGCTTCTCTTGGACGTGTTGTTACGGCGCCTACAAATGGAAGTTCAGGAGTAATTCCGGCCGTTTTAATGTATTATATGGTGATCGAAAACCATAATGCTGGCGAAAAAGAAATCAAACAATTTTTGATGGTTGCAGGAGAAATTGGAAGTATCTTCAAAAAAGGATCTACTATTTCTGCAGCAATGGGCGGATGTCAAGCTGAAATTGGCGTTTCTTCTGCAATGGCAGCGGGAGCTTTATGCGAATTGATGGGCGGAACTCCTGCTCAGGTTCTTATGGCAGCCGAAATCGCAATGGAACATCATTTAGGTTTAACCTGCGATCCTATTGGCGGTTTGGTTCAGATTCCTTGCATCGAAAGAAATACAATGGGCGCCATTAAAGCGATAAATGCTGCTGAATTGGCCTTAGAAACGGATTCAAAAAATGCTAAAGTTCCTTTAGACAAAGTGATTAACACAATGTGGGAAACGGCAAAAGATATGAATTCAAAATACAAAGAAACTTCTGAAGGAGGTCTTGCAGTTGCCGTAAACATGGCTGACTGCTAAAATTTAAGTTGCCACTAATTCCACAAATTGCCACGAATTATTCTCTTATAAATTTGTGCCAATTTGTGGAATTTGTGGAATTTGTGGCAAAAAAATCTAGAAATATTCATGAAAAAACTTTACTTCTTACTCTTTTTCTGTTCTATTTTACTTCATTCGCAAGAACGTTATTTTTTAAATTCTGATACAAGATTATTTATTTCTCCGAATGCATCTGCCGATTTTTTAGGGTATTTTAAATATGGAGCAGAAGTTCGCTTATTATCTGAAAATCAAAATGGCTGGTACAGAATACAAGCTGATAATTTAAACGAAGGTTATATTCAAGAAAAATATATAGCAAAAAGCCTGAATGCAAAAGATGTAAAAATTAAAGATCCTAAAAACCCTATTTTGGAAGGAGGTGATGCTTACTACGGTGGCAATCATCTTTTTGTTCTTGCCGCTGGACTGAAAGCAAGAGCTTTGCCCGATAAAAGTTCAAAAATCAGAGAAATTTTATTTACAGGAGATCCTGTTGCAGTAAATTATCTTCCGGTAAATCCTGAGGAATGGGTAAATATCAGTGGAAGTTTTAACGAAGAATATTCTAAATATACACTGAGAAAATTTCTTGGCCCTAGACCAAACTTTGATGCTTTATTGAAAGATTTCGATAAACTGGACGTAAACGCGCTTAACGAACGTAAAACAGTTAGCGAAAGAATTGTAGAATTGGCTTGGAACGGCGAATATGCTAAACTTACACCAGCATATCAAAGATATTATGAAGTTGTAAAGCAAATCAACGATCCAAAATTATTAGCAGAAACGGAATTAAATATGGCCTTAGCCAAAGGGCTTGCTAATCATAAATTATCAGAACAGATTATCGCCTTTACTCAAAAATCCCATTATTCTTTAAAAGGTTTTAAAACAAAATCGGTAACTATTTCTAAAACTGATTTGATTAAAACCATGGGAAATCCAACTAAAAAAGCTCAGATTTCAGACGAATGTGGCATTTACTTAAGTGACTTATTCTATTACTATCCAGATTTGGAAGTTTCTGTTGATGAAAAACAAAATCAAGGAGAAATCATTAAAGTTTTTATCAACGAAAACAACAAATTTATTATAAATCAAAACGCTATTTTAGATCATACGCTGTCTGAAAAAGCTTTCATTGAAAAATATGGAACTTATATTGAAGCTTCTCTAAAATCGCCACATATTTACAGTATCATAATGGAAGACAGTCAATTCCGATTAGAATTTAAAGACGGAAAACTACTTTCTGTCGAAATATTCTATTATTGCTGATTCCCATTTTACAATTATTCAATACTTTTACATTATCAAAAAACAATAAAATGTCAGTAGCAAAAAAAGATTATAAAAGAATCACAACAAAGTCATTAATTGAAATGAAAAGCAATGGAGAAAAAATCTCTATGCTGACTGCGTATGATTATACAATGGCGAAAATTGTTGATACCGCTGGTGTCGACGTAATTTTAGTTGGTGATTCGGCATCAAACGTAATGGCTGGTCACGAAACTACTCTGCCTATTACTTTAGATCAGATGATTTATCATGCTTCTTCTGTAGTTCGCGCTGTAGAAAGAGGTTTGGTTGTAGTTGACTTGCCTTTCGGAAGTTATCAGTCAGATTCAAAAGAAGCTTTACGTTCTTCTATCAGAATCATGAAAGAAAGTGGTGCGCATGCTGTGAAATTGGAAGGCGGAAAAGAAATTAAAGAGTCTATCAAAAAAATATTAAATGCCGGAATTCCAGTTATGGGACATTTGGGATTAACTCCTCAATCTATCTATAAATTCGGGACTTATACTGTTCGCGCTAAAGAAGAAGAAGAAGCTGAGAAATTAATTGAAGATGCTCAAATGCTTGAAAAAGTAGGATGTTTTGCTGTCGTTTTGGAAAAAATCCCAGCAGCTCTTGCTAAAAAAGTAGCAGACAGTATTTCTATTCCTGTTATCGGGATTGGTGCTGGAGGCGGTGTCGACGGTCAAGTTTTGGTAATTCATGATATGTTAGGAATGAATAATGAATTCAGTCCGCGTTTCTTGCGTCGTTACTTAAATCTTTACGAAGAAATGACAAAAGCAATCAGCCAATATGCTGCAGATGTTAAGTCTAGTGATTTTCCGAATGCTAGTGAACAATATTAATTTTTGAGGTTCTAAGTTGCTAAGATTCTAAGAAACTGAGTTTTTAGGTGCAAAGAAGCAAAGTGACAAAGGTTCAAGGGTTTTCAAAAAAATAAAACTAAATAGCCTCCAGTTTTAACTGGAGGTTTATTTTTAAAGTCCCATTAGGCTTTAGCCAAACTTTTTTCAATTTAAATTGTAGGTCAAAATGAAAATTATTTCTACCAAAGACAATCTCCAAATTTTACATGAAGACAATCACATCATTGTGGTTAATAAGCGTGTAGGCGATATTGTGCAAGGCGATAAAACGGGCGACAAACCTTTGTCTGATGTTGTGAGGGAATATATTAAAGAAAAATACAACAAACCTGGAGATGTTTTCTTGGGTGTAATTCACCGTTTGGACCGTCCTACAACTGGAATTGTGGTTTTTGCTCGAACTAGCAAAGCTTTGTCTCGAATGAATGAATTGTTTAGCAATCGTGAGACTAAAAAAACATATTGGGCGGTTGTCAAAAATAAACCCAAAGAAGCGAAAGCGAAATTGGTTCATTATTTAAAAAGAAACGAAAAAAACAACACTTCAAAAGCGCATTTAAAAGAAGTTCCTGATAGCAAATTAGCTAGTTTAGATTATACCATAATTAAAGAACTTCAAAATTATACGGCGCTGGAAATCAATTTGCATACAGGTCGTCATCATCAGATTCGTGCTCAGTTGAGTGCCATTGGTTCGCCCATAAAAGGAGATTTAAAATATGGCGCAGACCGAAGCAATCCTGATGGCGGAATTCATCTTCATGCTAGAAAACTAACTTTTGTACATCCTGTTTCTAAAGAAAATATTACCATTATCGCCCCTACTCCTGACGATCCTATTTGGAACGCTGTATGATTTTTATGATTTATTTGTTAAAATTTTAAATTTTATAAATTAACTTGCAGAGAGAAAATTCAAGTTAATCGGAAAATGGATTATAAAAGTAGCATCGGATATCGAAAGGAAACTCTAAAAAAGTTATTGTATAATATTCAGAAAAGTGAAGATTTAATCGTAAAATCTTTATACGACGACTTTAAAAAACCAGAGTTCGAGGCTGTTTTGACCGAAACCAATTATGTCATTTCAGAACTGAAAGATGTTATCAAAAACATTAATAAATGGGCAAAACCTGAACGCGTTTTTCCATCAGTTCTCAACTTCCCTTCTAGCGATTACATTTATAAAGAACCATATGGAGAGGTATTGATCATTGCTCCTTGGAATTATCCTTTTCAGCTTGCTTTATGCCCTCTTATAGCTGCAGTTGCTGCCGGAAACAGGGTGGTTTTAAAACCATCGGAACTTACACCACACACCTCAGCTATAATTGCTAAAATTATAGAAAAAACATTTCATGTGAATCATGTTGAAGTTTACGAAGGCGGTATTGAAGTTTCTAACAAACTGCTGGCACAACGCTGGGATTATATCTTTTTTACAGGAAGTGTTGCTGTCGGAAAAATTGTTGCGAAAGCTGCTGCAGAAAATTTAACTCCCGTGACTCTCGAATTGGGAGGAAAAAATCCTTGCATTGTTGATGAAACTGCCAATTTAAAACTAGCTGCAAAACGAATAGTCTGGGGAAAATTTATTAATGCTGGGCAGACTTGCATTGCGCCCGATTACATTCTGATTCAGAAAAACATGAAGGTCAATTTTATTTCTTATTTAATTGAAGAAATCATTAAAGCTTACGGAAAGAAAATTGATAAATCTCCTGACTTTGCTCGAATTATAAACACAAAAAACTGGTACAGATTAACCAGTATGATTCAGGATGAGCATGTTTTGTTTGGAGGAGAAAGTGACGCCAACAAACTCTATATTTCACCAACACTTCTTGAAGAACCGGATTTGGACAGCCCAGTTATGAAAGAAGAAATTTTTGGTCCTATTTTGCCTATTTTGGTTTACGAAAATGAAAGCGACATTGATAAGATCGTTAGCCGTTATGAGAAACCTCTTTCATTTTATATTTTTAGCGAAAATAATTCGTTTACAAAGAAATTAATTTCGAAATACTCCTTTGGAGGCGGATGCATCAACGATACTGTTGTTCATTTTTCTAATAACAGACTGCCTTTTGGCGGTGTTGGCCATAGCGGGATCGGCGCTTATCATGGTAAACGAAGCTTCGATACATTCTCTCATCATAAAGCAATTGTCAAAAAAGGAAATTGGCTCGATCTTCCTATGCGCTACGCGCCTTACAAAGATAAATTGGCTTCCATAAAACGTATTTTAGACTGGCTATAAATCAGTTAAAAACATTTCGGAATGTTTTGTAGATTTTTATACGGAATTGATTAAAAATATTATATTTACGTCAAGATACCTTTCAAATATTACAAGTCTATAAAACAATTTTACATAAAAATGAAATCTACACTTAACCAAATTGAGGACATTAAGAAAAATGGCTATTCCCTTGATTTTGCTACAGTTTTTAATCACGCTTTCGAAAACTATAAAAAAATAGCACTTTACTCAGGGCTTATCATCTTAGTATTTTCGATTATTGCCGCTATGGCTTTTATGGGTATAATGATTGCTTATTTTGGAGCACAAGCCATATCAAGAGATTTCATCGAGAACCTAGAAAATCAACAATTCACTGCTATCGAACTTATTATACAAACCGTTGCTGTCTCTGTAGTTGCAGGAATTACAGCTCCTTTTGGCGCAGGTTTTCTTAAGATGGCATATTCAGCAGATAAAGATGTAGAATTTAATGTTTCAACTATTTTTACTTATTATAAAACCCCGTATTTTGGACAAATTTTTGTAGCTGCTTTTATTCCTGCCTTGATAGGAACAGCTCTTGCTAATTTAGTGGAAAGTTCAGGAGTTTTATTTGTTGGAAACATAATTTCATTTACCGTTTCCTACTTCATGTACTTATCAATTCCATTAATTGTTTTTGGAAATCTTAGTGCAATTGACGCTATAAAATCTAGCATTATTATCGTTACTAAAAATCCGCTAAACATATTTGCCTTTTTTATCATAGGTTTTCTTGGTTCAATGGTTGGTTTTATCGGCTGTTGTGTCGGAATCATTTTTACAGTTGTTTTTAACAGCTCTATGATTTATGCAACCTATTTTGCGATTTTTGGAACACAATCTGAAGAAGATGATTCAATTGATTCAATTGGAAAATACAATGTAGATTAAAATAGAAAATTCTTAATTGCAGAGAACCTAACCACTTCTTTTTAAGAATTTTCAAAACGCTATTTACTTAACCAACATACCCCAAATTCTATGGCCGCAAACTGTAGTTTTTTCAATTCGGTTATTTCAGGAATTTCCGCTACCGGAAGCGCCTTCGAATCAATTATGACTGGATGGTATGTATTCAATTCCGATATCATTTACTACAATAATCATAAACTTGCTGTTTTAGGATTATCGCTTTTTGCCTTTCTTTCGCTTCTCATTTATCAGTTTTTCAGAATCAAAGCAAAAATTGGATATTTCATCGAAAAGAAGAAAGAGCAAGATACGGTTAGTAAAGAGTACCAGCTTTATATTCTATTTTTTGGTATTGCAGTAATTCTTATCGAAATCATAAATGAAATATTCAAGATTAGGCCAAAAAGCCTATTGCTTGTAAATGTCCTAATTGGTGTTTTTGTTCTAGTTATTTACATGATAATAGACAAAATCAAATGGATGAGAGATAAAATCCAGCAGATTTTTATTTCTTGTTTTTTCATTTATATCAGTTATGTCGCTTACAATATTGTCACTTTAACAAATGATGTTGTACCAATCATTGTCTTCCTGATTTCTTTTTTCTTTTCTTACAACATCCTTAAACCCATAAAAATCTACTGGCTTTTTGTTGGTTTAACATTTAGCTTCTTAATTGCCACCTTAGCATTTCATCTTATTCCAATAAAATCTTCTATTTTACTGCTTAATTTCTGCATTTTGATTTTCATTATTAATCAAGTAAAATATGCTGTTTTATTAAACAATCGAGACAATTTTAGATTTGCAAATGAAATTGTACATAAGGGAAATTCCCTTACGATCGCATCCAATCAAAAAGGAGAAATTCTTTTTTGCAGCGAAACCATAACCCCTATTTTAGGATATCTGCCTGACGAGGTAATGGGATTAAAATTTTGGGAACTAACTGAAGATTCCGATTTTTTTAGAAAATTAAATCCTGCTGAAAATCCAGATAACAAGCTTTACATTAGAAAATTAAAAGCCGGAAATGGTGAATATAAATACATTCAATGGAAAGATAAAAAGTTCTCAGACAATTTAATCATCAGTATCGGGCAGGATGTTACAGAACAGGTTATCGTTCAGGATCAATACAAAAACTTAATTCAGACTGCAACCGACATCATTTTTGAAATTGATGCCGAAGGTTATTTTACTTTTATAAATGAATTTGGATTTGCTACTCTTGGCTATACCGAAAATGAAATCATTAAAAAACATTATTCCAATTTCATTCATGAACATTACATCACTAGTGCCGTAGATTTCTACGAAAATCTAGTGATTAATGAAAACAATTATCCAATTATCGAAATTCCAATTCTAAAGAAAAATGGCGATGAAATATGGATTTCGCAAAAAATTATCGTTCGCAAAAATGATTCAGGTTTAACAATTGGTTTTTCTGGAATTGCAAGAGATATTACCGAAAAAAAGAACATCGAAAACGAGAAAAAAAGACGTCTTAAAAAAATTGAAGCCTATAATACCTCAACCAAAAAATTATCTACGACAGACTTTAGCAAATATGACGATTTAAATACAGTTATTGATTTAATACTAAAAGAAGCGGCTTCTATAAGCGAAGTAAATAGAGTAAGTTTTTGGAAATACGACAATGATTTAATCACCTGCAAAAACCTTTATAGTCTTGACAATCAAAGTTTAAACGATAAAAACATTTTAAACAAAGAGTCGTATCCTATCTATTTTGAAACATTAAACAACAAAGCAATTATTAATGCTCCAGACGTATTCAATAAACTGGAAACATCTGAATTTCAAAAGATCTACTTTACAAAAAACAACATTAAGTCAATGCTTGATGTGCCTATTTTTTTAACAGGGCAATTAGCAGGTGTAGCTTGTTTTGAAAGCACCGAACAGAAACGAGAATGGGATAATGAAGACATTAATTATGCAAGAACGATTTCAGATGTCATTTCGCTTGCCATTTCATCTCAAATGCGTTTAGAGGCCGAAAGAAAGTTAGAACTTAAAAGCCAGCTTTTATCTGCGCTTTCTCTATGCACAGAAAAATTCCTGCTTAGCAAAACTACTCATCAAATGTTTGAGGAAACGTATAATATTATTGGAAAAGCGGCCAAAGTAGATCATATGTATTATTACGAAAAAGATGCAATTTACAATACTGTTAGCCAAAAATACAAGTGGTCACGCGAAGGTGTAACACATCAGATAACGCCTCTACGCCATATGACTGAAGAAAATTTAAAAGAGATTTATGATGTTGCGGCGCAGAGAAAAATTTTAAATACGTTAACCCGAAATCTTAATGAAGGCTTTTTCAAAAAACTTCTAATCGATAATGAAATTCAATCTATCTTAATTTTACCACTTTACATTAATGATATTTTTACCGGTTTTATTGGATTTGACGACTGTACTAGAGAAAGAAAATGGTCTGAAGACGAAATTAATATCTTTCAGGTGTTAGCAAATAATATTTCATCTGCATTAGAAAGAAACCGAAACGAGACTAAAATCATTGAAAGCGAAGAAAAATTCAAGCTGATTGCCAATAACATTCCAGGAACAGTTTATTTATCAAAATTTGATGCTTTTTCGACCAAAATATTCTTAAACGACGAAGTTTTAAACCTTACAGGATATTCAAAATCTGAATTTATAGAAAATAATTTATCTTTTCTATCGTTAATTCATCCTGAAGATAAAGAAGAAGTAATTAACAATCAGATCGATAATCTCCAAAACGGAATGCCATTGCATAATGTGTATCGCATTAAGCGCAAAAGCGGAGAATATATTTGGATAGAAGAATTTGGAGATGTAATTAAGCGAGATGATGAAATTGAATTTGTCGGCGGAATTTATTTTGACATTACAAGCAAAAAAGAAATCGAAGACGCCATAAAAGCCAAACAGCTAGCCGAAGCAGCAAACAAATCAAAATCTGACTTTTTAGCCAATATGTCGCACGAAATCAGAACTCCTCTAAATGGAATTATTGGTTTTACACATTTATTAATGAAAACAGATTTAGAGGAAATTCAAGAAAAATACATGACCACAATTAATCAATCGGCTCATTCTCTTCTTGAAATTATAAATGACATTTTAGATTTCTCAAAAATTGAGGCTGGAAAATTGGAGCTCTTTATTGATTTATACGATCTCAAAAAAATCTTAGGACAAGTTTTTGATTTAATTATTTACGAATCCAACAAAAAAAATCTCGAACTCGAGTTAAATATAGATCCTGAAGTCCCTAAATATATCTGGACAGATATTGTCCGCCTTAAACAGATTTTAATTAATCTGCTTTCTAATGCGGTCAAATTTACAATTGAAGGTTCTATAAAACTAAATGTTTCTGTTTTGGAAAAAAAACATAACAATAACTGTGTAATTCGCTTTGCTGTAATTGACACCGGAATTGGTATTTTAGAAAAAAATCAGCAGAAAATTTTCAAAGCCTTTTCGCAGGAAGATAGTTCTACTACAAGGAAATTTGGAGGAACTGGACTTGGATTAACCATATCCAATCAGCTTCTCGCTTTAATGGAAAGTCGTTTACAGCTTGAAAGCAAAATTGATGAAGGAAGTACTTTTTTCTTTGATTTAAATTTAAAAACAAGCAATCAAAGCATTAATGATAAATATAATGCTGAACTCAAAAGTTTAAACATTGATTTAGATGACCAGGAAATTGAAACAAATGGCAACAATATTACCTTTTTAATTGTTGAAGATAACAAGGTAAATATGCTCCTTCTAAAAACCATCATAAAAAACCTTTACAATAATGCTTATATCTATGAATGCGAAAATGGATACGAAGCTATTCAGCAATTTGAACAAATTAATCCAACCATAATTTTTATGGATATTCAGATGCCCATTATGAATGGTTATGAAACTGCCAAAGCTATCAGAAATACTAAAAAAGGACGAGATGTTCCAATAATTGCCGTTACCGCAGGTGCAGAAAAAGAAGAACGCAACAAATGTATTTCTGCCGGAATGGACGATTACATTTCTAAACCAATTATGAAAGGAAGTGTAGAAGAAGCTTTAATTAAATGGCTAGGTAATTTTTAGTTTTTAGCCGGAGTCGCAGTTTTCAGCCACACCTATTTGCGGAGAGTGAAACTGAGTCCGAAAACTAAACATAAATGTCTTAACTCTAAAATTTATCATAAAAAATCTATAAATTCGTACAACGTTAAAAAACAATTCAATATGAAATGGCAAGGCAGAAGACAAAGTGATAATGTCGAAGACAGAAGATCAATTTCCGGCGGAGGTAAAGCAATAATTGGCGGTGGAGTTATCGGAATCATCGTTTTACTGCTCAATCTTTTTGGCGGTGAAACTGGTCAGCAAATAGCGCCTATTTTAGAACAAATGCAAGGCGGTCAAGGTCAACAGACAGAAGCTGCAGCTCCTTTAAGCAAGGAGGATGAGGAAATGGGAGCATTTGTAAAGACCATGCTGGCTTATAATGAAGACACATGGACTAAAATTTTCGCAGAACATGGAATGACTTACGAAAAACCAAAATTAGTCTTATTTAAAAACTCCACGCAAACTGCATGTGGAGGCGCATCATCTGCCTCTGGACCTTTTTACTGTCCCGCTGATCGCAAAGTATATATGGACTTGGCTTTTTTTGAAGAACTAAAAACCAAATTTGGTGCAAAAGGAGGCGATTTTGCGATTGCATACGTTATCGCGCATGAAATTGGTCATCATATTCAAACCTTATTAGGAACGTCTTCTAAAATGCGTCAAATGCAGCAAGGAAAAAGCGACGCCGAAGCCAATAAATTATCTGTAGCCTTAGAATTACAAGCTGATTTTTATGCTGGCGTTTGGGCACATGATAACCAGAAAGATCTTGATGTTGGAGATATTGAAGAAGCTTTAAGCGCAGCAAATGCTGTTGGAGACGATGCCATTCAAAGCAAGATGCAAGGACATGTTGTTCCTGATTCTTTTACACACGGAACATCAGAACAAAGAATGTACTGGTTCAAAAAAGGCTTTAAAACTGGAGATATTAGTCAAGGTACTACATTTGAAGAAATTCGATAATACATAAACCAAATATAATAACCACAAGAAAAGCACAACTTAACAGTTGTGCTTTTTTAATTTCCAATATTCTAAAATTCCAAATTTCAATCTCTCATCACATTAAGAACCAGAAATCACAAAAGTGATTTCATATTCCTTTCCTTTAAATTATCCACCAGCATATGAAAATATAGCCAGCGGTTTCAACCGCTGGAACGCAACGATTGCGCAATCCATGCCATTACATATGCGAATGTTCCCGTGGTTGAAACCACGGGCTATATTTGAAATTTATATTTTGGAATTAAAATGTATCGTAATTTTAGATATTAAAAAATTTTGAAGCCTTCCTCTTTTTAAACTTAAAATTTCCAGTCTTGCTCTAAAATGATCTTACATACCTTATATGGTTCACAAAATTAAACGCACAAAAAAAGCCTTGAATTTCTTCAAGGCTTTCTATCTGGGTGGCTGACCGGGTTCGAACCGGCGACCCGCGGCACCACAAACCGCTACTCTAACCAGCTGAGCTACAACCACCATTTTTCTGCTTAGCGAGTGCAAATATAGAACAAAGGTTGAGTTCTGCAAAGAAAAAAATGAAAAATTTTTATAAAAATTACATCAAATTTTCTAAGCTATTGACAGCCAAACACCTTTCAACTGTAAAACCTTCAGCAAAATCTTTCCCAACTAGTCTTCCTAGGTCTTTTGCACGATAATTTAGGCTTTCAAAAAAGTTTTTACTCGTAATTGGCGTTGCAGGTTCATTTGAATTTGGATCATAAAATTGGGTTTTATAAGCCATAATCGCTTCTACTTTCTTTTCTTCAAATCCTGTAATATCCACAACGAAGTCTGGAGTAATATTTTTCCATTGAATATAATGATACACTACTTTTGGCCTCCAAGCTTCTTGTGCCTTTCCATCTAATGAAGTTTCGATTTTCATTAAACCCGAAAGAAAACAAGCATCAGAAACGAGTTTGCTTCCTCTTCCGTGATCAATGTGGCGATCGTCAATTGCATTGCATAAAACAATCTCAGGTTTATATTTACGAATCATTTTAATGACTTCTAATTGATGCTTTTCGTCATTTACAAAAAAACCATCACGCATGCGTAAATTTTCTCGCACTAGAACTCCTAAAATCTTAGCAGCATCTTTTGCTTCCTGATCTCTAATTTCCGCAGTTCCACGAGTTCCCAACTCACCACGAGTTAAATCTACAATACCCACTTTTTTACCAAGTGATACTTCTTTTAAAATTGTTCCAGCACAACCTAATTCTACGTCGTCTGGATGTGCGCCAAAGGCTAATATGTCTAATTTCATTTTTGTTTTTGTTTGTTTTGTTTCAGGTTTCAGGTTTTAGATTGTTTTCAAGTTGTCAGGCTGAGCGGAGTCGAAGCTCTTTGTGCCCTTCGACTCCGCTCAGGGTGACATGTGAATTCCGACTTCGCTCAGAGGAGACACACAGCTGAAAACTCATAACTCATAACTCATAACTCTCAAGACTCTTTTCATCGTCATTGATTTATTCACGCTTTCTTCCCATTCTTTTTCGGGAATGCTTTCTTTGGTAATGCCGCAACCCATATAAAGAATCGCTTTATCTTCCTGAATCTGCATGCATCGTAAATTTACAAATAAATCAGAACTTGCATTATTTCCTGCAAATGTGCTGTTTAATTCACCTAAAAAACCTGTGTAAAAAGTTCTATCGTAATTTTCGTTTTCTAAAATAAAGGCTTTCGATTTCTTTTTCGGAAGTCCGCAAACGGCTGGCGTAGGATGCAAAGTATCAATTACTTCTTCTAAAGTTGAATTATCTTTTAAAACACCTGAAATGTCCGTTTTAATATGCCAAATCGATCCCGCCTTTAAACTGTAAGGTTCAGAAACCACAACCGAAGCGGTAAATTCTCGAAGCCTTTTCACAATAAAATCAGTCACAAATTGCTGCTCGTCTTTTTCTTTTTGCTGCCAAACAATTTCGGTTTCCTGATTATCTTTTTGCGTTCCTGCTAAAGCCATCGTTTCAAAAACATTTCCGTTAGCTTTTAGCAGTTTTTCTGGCGTTGCTCCCATCCAAAGTCCGATTTTCGGGTGAAAAAAACAATAACAGAAAGTTGCAGGATATAGCTGAACCAAGTGCTGAAAAATTTCAATAAAATCAAATTCAGATAAAGGCACTTCTTCACTTCGTGATAAAACCACTTTTTTGAATTCTTCATTTTTAATAGCTTGAATTCCCTGTGCAACTAAATATTCATATTGAAATTTGGCTTCTTGATCAAAACTCAAATCATCAATTTCGATTGGTTCAAATGAAGTTGATTCTTTTTTGGCAGTAATAATTTCAGATTCGTTTTCTGGAATCAGGATTATTTGTTTTTCATCAAAAGAAGCAAAAACAAATCCTTTTTCACTGTAATCAGAAACCGTATTTAAATTATTATTTCGCTGTAAAATCCCAACATAATTTTCTGAATTGGGTTTTGAGTAAAGTACAAAAGGTAGATTCTGTTCTTTATGATTTTTAATTTTTAAGAAAAATGCATTCATAATCTATTCACTTTTCTTTCTATCCAAAACCATATTCGTCAATTTGCAAAGCGAAACCAAATTACCTTCTTCATCGGTAATTTTAATTTCCCAAAGATGAAGACTTCTGCCTTTGTGAATAATTCTGGCAGTGCCAAAAACATAACCTTCACGAATACTTTTTAGATGATTTGCCGAGATTTCAATGCCTCTTACCTCCTGTTCTTTCGGATTGATAAAAAAGAAAGAAGCTGCACTTCCAACACTTTCTGCCAAAGCTACAGAAGCGCCTCCGTGCAATAATCCCATTGGTTGATGAACGCTTGGATTTACAGGCATTTTTGCGGTTAAAAAATCTTCTCCGGCGTCGATATATTCAATTTTCAGCGTTTCCATTAATGTGTTTTTAGAAAACTCATTACAGCGCGCTAAAATCTGCTCTTTTGTATAATTCATTAAAATAAACTTTAAAAACGTAAAATTAAAGAAAGATAAGACACAAATCGAAAAATCGGATTCTAAAATTAAAAATCAACTTCAAACCTGTAGGTTTTTTGTTATTTTTACAAAAACAATCAAAACCAATCTTTGGCTTCAGAATATTTTTTCTTTTGCCACAGATTACACAGATTTACACAGATTATTTTTTCTGCATTGTGCAAAATCATTTTAATCCTCTTAATCTGTGGCAAAAAAACTATTTAAATGCGTCAATACTTTGCACTCTTCATTTTCGGAATAATTATAACTTTTAGTTCCTGCCGAACTGATTTTGACACTGTTGCCAGTTCTGGAGATTTGAAATTTTCAAAAGACACCGTTTATTTAGATACTGTTTTTAAAAATATAGGCTCAAGCACGTATCAATTAAAAGTGTACAACCAGAGTAAAAATGACATTTCGATTCCGATTGTGCAATTCAAAAAAGGATTGAATTCTAAATACAGAATGACTGTTGACGGAATGACGGGCAACAACGGGAAAGTTTTTCAAAATGTTACGCTTTTAGCAAAAGACAGTTTATACATTTTTATAGAAACCACAGCCGATATTACAGATGCAAATCCTTCAGATTTTTTATATACTGACGAAATCCAATTTGACAGCGGAGCCAATCTGCAAGAAGTGGCACTGGTTACTTTGATTCAAGACGCTGTTTTTTTATATCCGAATCAAAATCCTGACGGCACGAAAGAAAAAATTAAAATTGACGGCAAAGATGTTGACGGATTTTATTTAAACGAAAGTGATCCTACAAACGGAAATGAGCTTCTTTTTACAAATGACAAACCGTATGTTATTTACGGTTACGCTGGAGTTCCAGAAGATAAAACCGTGATTTTTGAAGCTGGCGCAAAAGTTCATTTTCACGCTAATTCTGGATTGTATGTTGGAAAAAATGCTTCTCTTGAAATAAATGGAACAGCTTCTACAACAGACAAACTAGAAAACGAAGTTGTTTTTGAAGGCGATCGTTTAGAATCGCTTTATTCTGATATTCCTGCACAATGGAAATCGATTATTTTTGAAAAAGGAAGCGCCAATCATTCGATTAATCATTTGACACTGAAAAATGCTAGTATTGGTTTAGATCTTAGAAGTTCAAATACTATCGAAATTAAAAATTCGCAAATTTACAATTGCGCTGAGTACGGAATTTTAGCTCAAAATGCTCAAATTGTCGGAGAAAATCTAGTGATTAATTATGCTGGATTATCCAGTCTATCATGCGTTTATGGCGGAAATTATAAATTTACACATTGCACTTTCAACAACAGCTGGCCTACAGCTTCACAATTTTCCGTGAGCTTAAGCAATTCTTTTGCTGGAGCAACGCCAGAAACGAACCCGTTAACGCAGGCTACTTTTAACAATTGCATTATTTACGGTTCAAATACAAACGAATTTAATTTGAGTAAAAATGCTAATGCGCCATTTGTTTATCAATTAAACAATTGCCTCTTAAAGTTCAGCAGTTCAACAACAAATCCTGATTATCAATTCAAAACCGATACCGAACATTATAACAATATTATTCTAAATGAGAATCCGAAGTTCTATAATGTTTCTCAGAATAAATTCAATATCGATAAAACTTCTGCCGCTTTCGCGAAAGGGAATCAAGCCTATATAATTCCAACAGACATTTTAGGAATTACGAGAACTTCTCCTCCAGATTTGGGTGCTTATCAGAGTCAGGATTTCCCTAAATAATGGTTTTGCCACGAAGGCACTAAGACACAAAGTTTTTAATCTCGCAAAGTCGCGAAGTCGCAAAGTTTAATTTTAAGCAAAACAAAATCTTTGCGACTTCGCGACTTTGCGAGAAAACTTGACAAAGAAATTCTAAAAAATAACTTTGCGCCTTAGTGCCTTCGTGGCAAAAAATACCTCGTAAGAAAATATATCTAAAATTAAACATCACTTAACGTATTGCTTTCATAAAAATAGTAGATTTGTTACAACACATTTTTAAAAACTTAATAATCAAGTTTTTAAAATAGTTTTCTCAACCAAATCTTAAAACTATTACTTATGAAGAAAAACTACTTTTTACTGTTATTGATGTTTACTGCAATTGGTTTTGCCCAAATTCCGTCAGGATATTACAGCACTGCAACGGGAACGGGCTACACTTTAAAAACTCAATTGTATAATATTATAAAAGGCCATACCGATAACGGTTATGCTGGATTGTACACCACTTATCAAACTTCTGATGTTGATAATTTCTATGAAAACGACGGAACCATATTAGATATGTATTCTGAAAATCCATCAGGAACAGATCCATACACTTACACAACGGGAACCACTCAAAGATGCGGAAGTTATTCTGTTGAAGGCGATTGCTACAATAGAGAACATATTATTCCACAGTCGGTTTTTAATGAACAGTCGCCAATGGTTGCCGATGCTCATTTCATAACTCCAACCGATGGAAAAGTAAATGGAATTCGTTCTAATTATCCGCACGGAAATGTAAACTCTGCAACCTACACTTCACAAAACGGAAGCAAATTAGGATCAAGTGCCGTTTCTGGATATTCAGGAATAGTTTTCGAACCAATCAATGATTTTAAAGGTGATATTGCTAGAATGTATTTCTACTTTGCAACACGATACGAAAATACTGTTGCGGGTTATTCTTATGCTATGTTTAATGGTACAAGCAACCAAGTTTTCACAACAGCTTTCTTAAATATGCTTTTGGCTTGGCACGCGCAAGATCCTGTGAGCGCAAGAGAAATTGCTAGAAACAATGCCGTTTATGCAAGACAAAACAATCGAAATCCGTTTATTGATCATCCAGAATATGTAAATCAAATTTGGGGCGGAACTCCTTCTGGAGATACACAAGCACCAACAGCGCCAACAAGTTTGGCTTCGACATCTACAACAGCAACTTCAATTTCACTTTCGTGGACAGCTTCTACAGATAATGTAGCCGTTACAGGTTATGATGTTTATGCCAATAGTGTTTTAAAAACAACGGTTTCTAGTACAACTGCAACAATTACAGGTTTGACTGCTTCAACGGCTTATTCTATTTATGTAAAAGCAAAAGATGCTGCTGGAAATACTTCTGCATCAAGCAATACCATTTCAGTTACAACCAACAGCAGCGGAACAGGAACAGCAACCGACCTACTTTTCTCTGAATACATTGAAGGTTCTGGAAACAATAAAGCTTTAGAAATTGCAAACAATACAGGAGCTTCTGTTAATTTATCGGCTTATACAATTAAAAAACAAACAAACGGAGCGGGCTCTTGGAGCACAGGATTAGCTTTAAGCGGCACTTTAGCAACTGGAAGTAAATTTGTAATTGTAAACAGTTCTATGTCATCAAGCTGTTTTTCTACAAGTGCTGCTAATATTTCAACAACTGCAACCGAACTTACTTTTAACGGAAATGATGCTGTAGGTTTATTCAAAAACGGTGTTTTAATTGATATCATTGGAACTTTCAATGGCGGAACAGCCAATTTTGCCATAGATGTTACGTTAAGAAGAAAATCTACTGTGACTTCTCCAAGCACGACATTCAATTTAAGTGCACAATGGGATTCATACTCTCAAGACACTTGCAATAACTTAGCAAGCAAAATGGTTCAGACTGCTGAAATCGAAGAAAAAGTTATTACCGATGAAATTGTAATTTATCCAAATCCTTCGAATGGAAATTTCGATATTAATCCAGGCAATGTAGATAATCCTTATTCCGTTGAAATTTTCTCATTCTCTGGTCAGAAAGTTTTCGAAAAACAAAATACGACTTCTCCAGAAGTTTCGGTACATAATCTTTCAACAGGAATCTATATTATTAAAATTATAAAAGGAGAAAAAACAGCTTTTAAAAAGGTCATTATTAATTAAAAATTAGATTTTCATCAACTAAAAAAGCGGCAAATTGCCGCTTTTTTCATAATTCGTGAAAGATTTTTCTTTAGAAACGTGTTTTTCATCACTCTCTACATTTCGTAAATTTTGCAAATCTGCTGAAGTGTAAGCATCGAAATTATGCCGTTTTATTTTTGATTTTTTCCTTTCTAAAAGTTTAATATTACAGAACATATCAAAAAAGAAATTTTAATAAAACATTAAATTTCGCGAAAGACCGAAACCTCTTGATATTGCGTCTTTTTGGTAGAAAAAATGCAAGAAAAAAGCAATTTCATTTTTTTTGAAAAGAGATGGTTTTCAAATTTGCGCTTACTATTTATTTACATTAAATTTGCAGCTCAATACAACAAACTACACAAATGATCCATTTCTTTGAAAACCAAAGCAAAACTGTTTTTGCCGTACAAACGCAAAACGAAATTTCAGCTCAAGACATTTCAAAATTAAACTGGCTTTTTGCCGACGCAAACAAGATCGAAAAATCTGCATTGACAGGATTTTTTGTTGGTCCACGTGCCACTATGATCACACCTTGGAGTACAAATGCTGTAGAAATTACTCAAAACATGGGTATTTCTGGCATTATCAGAATCGAAGAATTTCATCCAGCAACGGAAGATTTCACGGATTTTGATCCAATGCTTTCTCAAAAATTCAACGAATTAGATCAAGAAATCTTCACTATCAACATTCAGCCAGAACCAATTCTAGAAATTGATGATATAGCTGCTTACAATAAAGTAGAAGGTTTGGCTTTAAGCGAAGAAGAAGTTGATTACTTAAACAATCTTTCAACTAAACTAGGAAGAAAATTAACTGACTCAGAGATTTTTGCTTTCTCACAAGCAAACTCAGAGCACTGCCGTCACAAAATTTTCAACGGAACATTTGTAATCGACGGAGAAGAAAAAGAAACTTCTCTTTTCAAATTAATCAAAAAAACATCTCAGGAAAATCCTAACGATATTGTTTCTGCTTATAAAGACAACGTTGCTTTTGTAAAAGGACCAAAAGTGCAGCAATTTGCACCAAAATCGGCTGATAAACCTGATTTTTACGAAATAAAAGAATTCGATTCTGTAATCTCATTAAAAGCAGAAACACACAATTTCCCAACAACAGTGGAGCCTTTCAACGGTGCTGCAACAGGATCTGGAGGAGAAATTCGTGACCGTTTGGCTGGAGGTCAAGGATCTTTGCCATTAGCTGGAACTGCAGTTTACATGACTTCATATTCTCGTTTGAACGATGACAGAAAATGGGAAAATGCTGTTGAAGAAAGAAAATGGTTGTACCAAACGCCAATGGATATCTTAATCAAAGCTTCAAACGGAGCTTCTGATTTCGGAAATAAATTCGGTCAGCCGCTTATTACAGGTTCTGTTTTAACTTTCGAACACGAAGAAGAAAACCGTAAAATTGGTTACGATAAAGTAATCATGCAAGCAGGTGGAATTGGTTACGGAAAATTAGATCAATCTATCAAACACAAACCAAAAGAAGGCGATAAAATCGTAATTCTTGGAGGTGAAAATTATAGAATCGGAATGGGTGGTGCTGCGGTTTCTTCTGCAGATACAGGAGCTTTCGGTTCAGGAATCGAATTAAATGCGATTCAGCGTTCAAATCCAGAAATGCAAAAACGTGCTGCAAACGCGATTCGTGGTTTAGTAGAAAGCGACAATAACCCAATTGTTTCTATTCACGATCATGGAGCCGGAGGACACTTAAACTGTCTTTCTGAGTTAGTTGAAGAAACTGGAGGTTTGATCGATTTAGACAAATTGCCTATTGGAGATCCAACACTTTCTGCAAAAGAAATTATCGGTAACGAATCTCAAGAAAGAATGGGATTAGTTATTGGCCAAAAAGATATCGATACCTTACAAAGAATTGCTGACAGAGAGCGTTCTCCAATGTATCAGGTTGGAGATGTAACGGGAGATCATCGTTTTACTTTCCAATCAAAAACTAACGGTTCAAAACCGATGGATTATGCTTTAGAAGATTTCTTCGGAAGTTCTCCAAAAACGGTTATGACTGATAATACAGTTGATAGAAAATATGCTGAAGTTGCTTACAACGCTGCAGATTTCGAAAACTATTTAAAAGACGTTTTACGTTTAGAGGCTGTTGCTTCAAAAGACTGGTTAACAAACAAAGTTGACCGTTGTGTTGGAGGAAAAGTGGCGAAACAACAAAATGCAGGTCCGTTACAATTGCCTTTGAATAATGTCGGCGTTATGGCCTTGGATTATTTAGGAAAAGAAGGAATTGCAACTTCTATCGGGCACGCTCCTATTGCAGCTTTGATTGATCCGGTTGCTGGATCTAGAAATGCTATTGCAGAATCATTATCAAACATTATCTGGGCTCCAATTAAAGACCAGTTAAAAGGAATTTCATTATCTGCAAACTGGATGTGGGCTTGTAAAAACGAAGGTGAAGACGCTCGTTTATATGCTGCTGTTGAAGGTTGTTCAGAATTTGCAATCGAATTGGGAATCAATATTCCGACAGGAAAAGATTCACTTTCGATGAAACAAAAATATCCAAACGACGAAGTAATTGCTCCTGGAACAGTTATTATTTCGGCTGCTGGAAACTGTACCGATATTAGAAAAGTAGTGGAGCCTGTTTTACAGAAGAACGGAGATTCAATCTATTATATCAATTTGTCTAAGGATGATTTCAAACTTGGAGGTTCATCTTTTGCACAAATCAGAAATACAATCGGAAACGAAACATCTACAATTAAAGACGCTTCTTTCTTCAAAAATGCATTTAATACGATTCAAGAATTAATTGGTGAAAACCAAATTTTAGCAGGTCACGATATCGGAAGCGGTGGTTTAATCACTACTTTATTAGAATTGTGTTTTGCAGATGTAAATCTTGGAGCTAAAATTGATTTCAGTGCTTTCGCGGAAAAAGACTTATTGAAAATCCTTTTCGCAGAAAACATCGGAATTGTATTCCAAGCTAAATCAGATTCTGCTGTTGAAGCTAAATTAAAAGCAAACAACATCGAATTCTTCAAAATCGGTTCTGTAACTTCTACAGCTACTTTAGAAGTTGGAAATTGGAAATTGGACATCCCAACTTATAGAGACGTTTGGTTTGAAACTTCTTATTTATTGGATCAAAAACAATCTAAAAACGGAAGAGCTCAAGCACGTTTTGAAAACTATAAAAATCAGGTTTTAAATTATACTTTCCCAGCACACTTTACAGGAAAAAAACCAGAAATCGACAATTCTAAACCAAGACCAAAAGCGGCTATTATTCGTGAAAAAGGAAGCAATTCTGAGCGTGAAATGGCAAATGCTATGTACTTGGCAGGTTTTGATGTAAAAGACGTTCACATGACAGACTTAATTTCTGGTCGTGAAACGCTTGAAGATATTCAGTTTATTGGAGCTGTTGGTGGATTCTCTAACTCTGACGTTTTAGGTTCTGCTAAAGGTTGGGCTGGAGCTTTCTTATACAACGAAAAAGCAAAAACAGCTTTAGATAATTTCTTCAAAAGAGAAGATACGCTTTCTGTCGGAATCTGTAACGGATGCCAATTGTTTATGGAATTGGAAGTAATTAATCCAGAGCACGAAGTTCACGGAAAAATGCACCATAATGAAAGCCAGAAACACGAAAGTATCTTTACTTCTGTAACAGTTCAGGAAAACAACTCTGTTATGTTATCTACTTTGGCTGGAAGCACTTTAGGAGTTTGGGTTTCTCACGGAGAAGGTAAATTCAAATTACCTTATGCAGAAGATCAATACAACATTGTTTCTAAGTACGCTTACGAAGGATATCCAGCAAACCCTAACGGTTCAGATTACAACACTGCTATGATGTGTGACAAAACAGGAAGACATTTGGTTATGATGCCTCACATTGAGCGTTCGACTTTCCAATGGAACTGGGCGCATTATCCAAAAGACAGAAATGACGAGGTTACACCTTGGCACGAAGCTTTTGTTAATGCCAGAAAATGGATTGAGAAAAACTAAGAAATATATTTTTATGAAAAGCGCCCGAATTTATCGGGCGCTTTTTTTTATAGCTTCCCCTCAATCTTGTCATTCCGAGGAACGAGGAATCTCCACAAGAAACTCCACAAAGATTGGCAACTTTTCTGTATGGAGCTACTTACGGAGATTCCTCGTTCCTCGGAATGACAAACTTTGTGTAAAAAAACTATTTAAAACTATTCTAAGATTAATTTAATAGTATCTTAAGACAGCTTAAGCAAGCATAAACATATTGGTAAATATCTTTGTCTCATGAAAAAAATGACACAAAAAATTTACCTTCCGATTCTTTTATTCATTATAAGCCATGTCTCATTTGGTCAAAAAAACCCTTCGCTGCACGGAACAGTCACAGACGGAAAAGCTCCAATAGAGTTTGTTGATGTTATATTAAAAAATGTTGCCGACTCAACAAAAACTGCTAATTATGCCGTAACAGATGTTTCAGGGAATTTCTCTTTAGAAAATATAACTCCAGGAGATTATATGCTTCAGTTTAAATTAATAGGCTTTAAAACGAATACCAAAAAAATAAAATATACAGGCACTCTAATTCCACTTGGCACAATTACTTTGCAAGAAGATGCAAACCAACTTAATACCGTTGTTGTAAACTCACAGAAAAAACAGATTCAGAAAACAAATGAAGGTTTTGTTTTTAATGCTTCATCGAATATTTCGCAAACTGGCGGAACCGCTACAGATATGCTAAAAAGTATTCCGACTGTTGCAGTTGATGCAGAAGGCGGAATTACCTTAAGAGGGAAATCGCCCATGATTTTAATAAACGGGAAAAATTCTGCCATTACCAACATGGATCAAATTGCGGCGAGCAGTATTGAAAGCATTGAAGTCATTACAAGTCCGACAGCAAAATATGATGCCAATGCCGAAAGCGGTATTATTAATATAAAACTTAAAAAGAACAATCTAAGCGGTACAAATGGCGCTGTCGCTTTAGGTGCAGGTTTTGGAGCAAAAGGGAGAATCAATAGCTCTGTTCTTTTCAATCACAAAACTGAAAAATGGAATTTTGGTTTAGGATATGATAATCGTTTTGCTGGAAGAACGAAGAAAATAAATGCTGACCGAACAAACTATTTCATTGATGATGAGCATTATATTCATCAAAATAGAAATGATGAACGAACTGAAGGTCTGCAGAATTTGAAATTAAATATTGATTTTTCTCCAAATGAAAAAAACAGCTTTTCTTTTGAAGCATTAGGAAATATTGAAACTCAAGACAATGATGAAACTTTATATACTCAGGTTAACACAAGTTCCAATGCGTTTTTCTCAAATAATAGAAGACATTCTTTAGAGTTGGAACGCTCAAAAGTCGGTGAACTTGCTTTTACTTATGACCGTAAATTTGATGATGACCGTAAAAATTTAAATACCTCTATCACTTCTTCTTTCGGGAAACATAGAGAAAATACCGATATTGACACTTACAATTACGATGAATATCAGCAGCAGATTGGCGACGCTCAATTACAGCGAACGCACAATTACGAAAATCAAAATATTTCTAATGCAATTGTAAATTATACTTTTCCAGTTTCAGAAAAATCGATTATAGAAACGGGCTACAAAGGAACTTTCAGGTTTTTTAATTCAGATTTTGAAAGCGCCGATATGATCAATGGAGAATATGTCGTAAATCCGTTGGCGAGTAATACTTTTAAATTTAACGAACAGATAAATGCCGTTTACGGTTTGATGAATTCTTATATTGGCGATAGCGAAAACCCAAAATGGAAATACAATTTAGGTTTGCGTGCAGAAAATGTTTCCAATACTGGAGCAACACAAAATAATAGTGACCGATTCAGCAATGACTACTTGAAATTCTTTCCGTCGGCTTCTTTACAGTTGAATTTAAAATCTGATGAATTTATCAAATTAGGATACAGCAAACGAATTAATCGTCCTGATCTCGATGATTTAAATCCGTTTATTGATATTACCGATGCATTGAATCCGCATGGAGGAAATCCGTACTTAAAACCGGAGATCATTCATATTGCAGAAATGAGCTATAATAAAAACTGGAAAAATTATTCTTTCTCCACCAATGCCTTTTACAGAAATGCAACTGATGCCATTAGACAATATGCACAGCTTTTAGATAATGGAGTGGTTTTACTTCAGCCACAAAACATTGGAAGCACTGTCACGTATGGTTTAGAAACCATTTTCACTCTCAAACCAGTAGGCTTTTATGACGCAAATATCAGTTTGACCGCTTTTCAGCAAAACATCAATGCAGACAATTTACCGCAGGCACAAGATGTTGTAAGCAGCGCTTTCAGCTGGTACGGAAAAGTAATCAATAATTTTGTTCCGTGGAAAGGCGGAAAACTTCAGATTATTGGAAATTATAATTCGGCTGTTGCCACTCCGCAAGGAAAAAGAATTCCGATTTATAATGTTGATATGGGATTTCAACAGAAATTAGGAAAAGGAAATGCTAGATTAGGTTTGGTTGTCACCGATATGTTCAACACTTTAGAAAGCGGTTATAAAAACAATACCCTATTGTTTAGCAATCACAGAACCAACAAATCAGACACGCGTGCGCTGATGGTTACTTTTGCCTACACTTTCAGATCTGATTTTAAAGAAAAATTACTCGAAAATCAGTTTTCTACGGAGTAAAAACTTACCTAAAACAAATAAAATGTAAAAATTTCATTCTTGTATTTTTAAGCTATAATTCTATTAAAAAATTGGATTATATTCGCCGAAAGAAATCAGCCCGACAGATTTTTTTCAGCCCAAAAACACTTAAACCTACATAGAATGAAATTTTTAAAATTACTTTTTATTTTCAGCTTATTCTTTACTGTTACAACATCACATTCGCAAGTTCACGTAGATCAAATTACTCACAATTCTAAGGAACGATACATTACTACTACAATCGGTTATCCAGTTCCTGGAACTTATGCTCCCCTAAACCAAAAACAGCCTATTACAGTTTTAAATCCAGACGGAACAGGTTTTATTCAGGCTGAAGATTTAAGCAAACAAAAAATCAATTGGGGAATAGAATGCACAGAAGAAGGCGTTCCTGTATTCAAAGAAGGATTCAATAGCGCATCTTACACCTTCTGGTATAGACCAAACGACAGTGAAGAATGGTATTATTCTCAATTTTCGATACATTTTGCCAAGAAAAAAATGTTTTTAATGGGAGAAAGAGTAAAAGAATACGTGGATTATAACGTTCAATAGCCTATACAAATTTGCTTAGCCATTAAATATTTCTTCATTTTTGATAAAAATTCCTGTCAAAAAGAAAACGTTTTCGTTGATTTTTAATAGTCTCTATAAATTTTCCCATAAAATTTCATTAAATAAAAAATCATACCTAAATTTTATTTAATTTGCAATCAAATTCAATATATTAAACATGGTTTCAATCACACGCCTTTTTGATTTTCCCTATTATCAACAAGAAACTTACAACCTTCCAGTTGCTCTTGCAACCAAAAAAAATGGAGTCTGGGAAAAAACATCTAGCGAGGAATATATTGCAAAAGCAAATGCTATTTCGAGAGCATTATTGCGTATGGGCGTTCAGAAAGATGATAAAATTGCTTTAATTAGTTCAAATAACCGTACCGAGTGGAATATAATGGATATTGGTATTTTGCAGACTGGTGCGCAAAATGTTCCTATTTATCCAACAATTGCAGAAGAAGATTACGAATATATTTTAAACCACAGCGGCAGTATTTATTGCTTTGTTTCTGATGAAGAAGTTCTACAGAAAGTAAATGCAATAAAAGCCAACGTGCCTTCTTTAAAAGAGGTTTATTCTTTTAATGAAATTGCGGGATGCAAACATTGGTCAGATTTATTGATTTTAGGTGAAGACAATAGCAATCAAAGCGAAGTTGAAGCCAGAAAAGACAGCATTAAAACTGACGATTTAGCCACAATTATTTATACATCTGGAACCACAGGAAGACCAAAAGGCGTTATGCTTTCGCACAAAAATATTGTGTCGAATGTTTTAGACAGCTCGCCAAGAATTCCGTTTGATCCAGGAAAAAGTACGGCATTAAGCTTCTTGCCTATTTGCCATATTTTTGAAAGAATGATTTTGTACATCTATCAATATTATGGCGTTTCGGTTTATTTTGGAGAATCTATTGACAAAATCAGTGATAACTTAAAAGAAGTTCGTCCAACTGTAATTACAGCTGTACCAAGACTTTTAGAGAAAGTTTACGATAAAATTTATGCCAAGGGAGCTGAATTGACAGGAATCAAGAAAAAACTGTTTTTCTGGGCTATCGATCTAGGTTTAAAATATGAACCATACGGAGCAAACGGTGCTTGGTATGAATTTCAGTTAAAAATTGCACGCAAATTGATTTTCAGTAAATGGAAAGAAGGTTTGGGCGGAAATTTAGACTTGATGGTTTCTGGAAGTGCTGCCTTACAGCCACGTTTGACAAGAGTTTTTGCTGCGGCAGAAATTCCAGTTATGGAAGGTTACGGTTTAACGGAAACTTCTCCAGTAATTGCTGTAAACGACCAAAGAAACAGAGGATTTAAAATTGGAACCGTTGGAAAACCAATTCGTAATCTTGAAGTTAAAATTGCAGAAGACGGAGAAATTCTATTAAAAGGGCCAAACGTAATGTTAGGCTATTATAAAGATCCAGAGAAAACTGCTGAAGCTGTAATTGATGGTTATTTCCATACAGGAGATATTGGAGAAATTGACAGCGAAGGTTTCTTAAAAATTACAGATCGTAAAAAAGAAATGTTCAAAACTTCAGGAGGTAAATATATTGCTCCACAAATGATCGAAAATGCTATGAAACAATCTCGTTTTATTGAGCAGATTATGGTAGTTGGTGAAGGCGAGAAAATGCCTGGAGCTTTTATTCAGCCAAACTTTGAATTCGTAAAAGAATGGGCAAAAATCCACAAAATTACTTTAGGAAGTTCTGATGCAGAAATTAGTGCAAATCCAGAAGTAATTAAACGTATTGATGAAGAAGTGGAAAGCATCAACAAAAAATTCGGACACTGGGAACAAGTAAAACGTTTTGAACTTACTCCAGATGTTTGGTCTATTGATGGCGGACAGCTTACTCCAACTTTAAAACTAAAACGTAAAATCATTAAAGAAATTTATAAAGATCTTTACGCTAAAATCTACGGGAATAATTAATAAATCAAAATAATATAACCAAACGAAAAAGGCTGTCTTAATTAAGACAGCCTTTTTTAGTATCAAAAAACAGGTATTTTTACTTTCAATAGCAAGCCATAAATGCCTTATTTTAGCTTTATCTTCTACAATTGAAAAGCTATGCCTTGGAATACCCTCGAACAATTATGGAAACGTACTGTTGATTCTCAAAATGCTGATCTAAGTAAAACCAACTGGAACAACGAAATCAAAACCTTGTATCAGTTGGGTATTGGTATGGAAGATACTTTACAATTTTTATATTTTGAAAAGCCAGATTATGAATCTTTTAAAAACTGGATCAATAGCCGAAAACGTGATATAGCACTTGAACCCGAAGATTTAACCGACGATGTTTTATCTGAAGAAGATTTAGAATTCTGGAACCAAAACGGCTATGTGGTAGTCAAAAACGCCATTTCTAAAGAAGACTGCCAAGACACTCAAAAAGCCATTTGGGAATATCTAAATATGGATCCTAATAACAAAGAAAACTGGTACGAAAGCCATGAAGATCTAAAAGGTCTCATGCTTAATTTTTCTGATCATGAAACTTTAAATCGGAACCGTTTTTCTCCAAGGGTAAAAAAAGCGTATGAACAGCTTTATAAAACCACTAAAATATACAAAACGATTGATAAGGTAAGTTTTAATCCGCCTGAAACAGAGAATTTTAATTTTCTGGGAAGTCCGCTTCATTGGGATATGAGTTTGAAAAAGCCTTTGAGTTTTGGCCTTCAGGGCTTGCTTTATTTAACCGATTGCGGACCAGATGATGGCGCTTTTCATTGCGTTCCGGGTTTTCATAACCAAATTAATCAGTGGCTTGATGAACTTAAACCTCAGGAGAATCCGAGAGAAAAAGCTTTGCAGACACTGCAGTCGAAACCAATTATCGGGCAAGCAGGAGATTTTATCATTTGGCATCAAGCGCTTCCGCATTGTGCGACACCAAATAAAGGTGAAAAACCGCGAATGGTTCAATATCTCACTTATCTTCCAGATGATTATAATGCAGCTGGAGAGTGGATTTAAACCATTCTAGTTTTTCAGACACCAATGCAAGATTTTAGCGATGTTTTTAGCATCGTCAATTCCGCGGTGGTGTGTTCCTTCTAACGGAATATTCAGCAATGCAAGCGCGCCGTTCATTCCTGTTGGTTTAACCAAGCCAAACTTTTCGGCAAAATGCTCTTTTACATTGATATGCTCCTCTCCCATCGGATACGGAATACCAAACGATTTACATTGCTTCGTCAGCATATTCAAATCGTACTGCCCGTAACTTGCCCAAGTGTACAAATCGGGATTGTATTCGTCGATTAGCAAATCAACAGCCTCTTCAAAACTCACTCCGTTTTTATCGAGTAAATCTTGGGTAATAGTCGTCAGTTCAATACAAAACGGACTAACATGAGAACGTTGTGGTTTTATCAAAATCCCCTTGTTCTTTGAGATATCGCCCGTTTGAGTGTCTAAAACTGCCAATCCGATTTCAATAATTTCATTCTGCTGTCCCCTCGGGACTGCGCCTTGCCAACATGTGGCTTCTAAATCGATAATAATAATTTTATCTGTTGTTTTCATTTTTTTAATTTTTTAATAATTGCTTTTTTTAACTACAAAGAGCGCTCAGATTTGTTTCACGCAGATCTAACAGATTGAAGCAGATTTTTTTTTTAATAATCTTTTTAATCCTTATAATCTGTGGCTAAAAACTTTGCGACTTTGCGACTTTGCTAGATTTTTTAACCGCAAGAAGCGCTAAGGTTTACGCAAAGCAACGCTAAGATTTGTTTCTCGCAGATTCAGCAGATCTCGCAGATTTTTTTTTAATCTTTTTAATCCTTTAATCTATGGCTAAAAACTTTGTGTCCTAGCGCCTTCGTGGCAAAACCCTTAGAAAAACATGCTTTTGAAATCTAGAAAGAAGTTTCTTTTCTTAGACTTCTTTTCATGCTTTTCCTTTTTAGCAGATTTCTTTTTTTCAAGAACTGCTTTAGCTTTCTCAATCCGTTTAACTGGTTTTATTTCTTCAGTTTTAGACATTTCGTAGAACTTTTTGAAAGGACGTGGTTCAAAATCAACCAAAATAGCTGCCATGTTTATAGCATCAATGTTTGACGGATCTGTCTCTCCTTTGAAGAAAGTTTCGATAGGTCTGAACTTATCCTTTTTCTCCTTAAACTTATTCTTTTTACTATGATCGAAATCTAAGCCCAAAAGGTTGCTGAAAACGTTCAAGTCATCCTTTGTTGGGTTGTTTTCGAAAATCAACCAGCACAAATCACGAAGTTTTCCACGAGAAGGCTTGTACAAATAATCAAAGTATTTACCTTCTTTTTCTATCTCGTATTTTTTTCTAATTGCTTTTTTGTATTTTTCTAGTGTATTGTTTTGCATGGCATTTTTTTTTTTTGCAATTCATGGGAATCTCAGGAAATCGAAGGTTTTCTGGGAAATCCAATATCACAAAAGTTAAAAAGCACCCTTGCTTTACCAGAGAGAAATATCTCTAAATGATATATATAATTTCCCTAAAATTCACCCTCTCCTTCCATAGGTTAATCAGTTCCAAATCTTTCTTTTTAATTGAGGCAAACGACAGTTCACTTGTCTCGAGTTTATCTGTTTGACCACTATGGCCCGACGTAAATCCTATTTCTTGATTCATCCTTAAATTTTTTATTGTTAAACTTAAACTGTTAGCACTTACTACTAACGGTTCCTATTTTTTACTTCATTTTTATTCTTTCATGAACAAATATTACAATTGTTCTGCGCAGTTATTTTGCGTATTTCTTTCTCTTGCCGCTAAGGCGCTAAGACACAAAGTTTTTCTTTTTTATCTTTTCTTAAATCTTAGCGCCTTTGTGCCTTCGTGGCTAACAAATAGTCACAAAAAAAGCACCCGATTAAAGGTGCTTCATAACAAATACGATATAACTATCCTATTGCCTATATTGATGCACCGACATGTAAAAGCATTCACGGTCCGAAGCCGCGGCTACTAATCCTGGGTTGTGTATGTATAATTTAAAACTCATTTTATTTATTTTTTAATTGTTGTTGTTGTTGTTTTCTGAAACGCTTTGTTTCAAATTTGTTTGGCAAAGATATGATGGAAAAATTCATATTTCCAAATATTTTTTAAGAATAATTTTCTGATTATCAATTAGTTAAACCCAAAATAAAAGTAAAGAAATTCCTGTCCGCAAACTGGTGCAGATCTCACTTTTGTATCAAATGACTGTTACTCATCAGATTACTTTCCAAGACTATATCTCTCTATTTTTATTAATCATTAAACATTTTGGTTAAATATTTTTTTAGTTTTTTTAGTTCTGGTTTGTTTTCTTTATCATTTTGTTGTTCACTTTTGTCACACTGAGCAAAATCGAAGTGCTTTTTAAGCGAAATCGAAAAGCTTTAAAACAAAAAAAGCGTCCTAAAATGAGGACGCTTTTCTATTCTATGATGAGTTTGACTCTAAATTCTAGATCATAATTTCATAAAAATACATACGCATCCTGAGCTATTAGCTGGAAAATTTCCCGCTAAAGGTTCAAAAAATTGGCTTGATGAATATTTCATATGTATTTTTTTCTATTATTAATTACAGATACAAATGTAGTATATTTTAGATTAATTTAACAAAACATACTGAAAATATATTTTTTATAACAAAATCCCGACAATTGGTATTGTCGGGATTTTTGTTTTTATTGAAAGACTTATCTATTACTAGCACAAGCCTTATAAATCTGTTTCTCTGAAAATGGCGATAAGGTTTCTGCCAGATTTCGGCTGGTTCTTAAACAGCTCAGTATTTTTTGCCTTAAATTGATATCGTCGCCAAACTCTGTATGCATTAAAAGCTCGAAGATTTCCTGCAAATACAGGGGCTGTTCTTTGTAATCTCCCTCAAACAATTCGTCTGAAAGGAAATTAATTACGGATGGCACTACATCACGATGTGTTGGTTTTTGATTTTCTTTTTGCATAATAGAAAATTTTAGATACGCGAATACCTCGCTTTAGGTGTGCAAAACATTCAAAGGAATGATTTAGGACAGTTTCCTGCTCCTTCACCATGACGAGGTATTCGTTTATGTTAACTTAAAAAAAAGTTTTTAAGGATTTCTCCTTTGATTGTTTTGCATCGCAAAGATATACTTTTATTTCAAAAAGAAAGAAATAACTTACTTTTTATTAAAATATATGAAACCGAAAAATTGTTATATATTATTTCCTTAAATCTAATCCAGAGAAATTGAATTCCACTCTTGAATATTTTTTATAACAAATTCTTCCAACCCATCTAATTCGTAATAATCATAATTAAAATCATAATTTAATTTATTTGAATTATCAATATTTGTGAAAAGATAATCTAAATACTGATATTTAAAATTTCTGGACAATTTCAATCCTTCCTCAATTTTAACATCATACTCATCACTTTTAATTTCTTTTAGATACAAAGCATAATAATACAACGCTTCTAAATAATAATATTTTATATGAAATAAATTACTTAACGCTTTTTCAAAATGTTCAATTTTAATGACAGTTTCTTCTGCACTAAAAGCAAACATTAACTCTTTCAATCCGAGAGTGTATGGATTAGTCACTACTAACTTTTTAATTGAACTGTTATCCACTCTCTTAAATTTGGATAGAGTATAAGTGCATTGCATAATTTGTAAATGCTGTTCCATATACAAATCAGAAATATGTTTTTCTAGTTCATAAACATTAAGTTTATTGTTCCTCAATTCATATTCAAAATAGTAGAATGAATCAACATTTTTAATAACATTAATATCTTCTAAACCTAGGTAATGATACAAACCAAATAAATCATAAGTATAATCTTTATTTATCATTAATGCTTGAATAAACAATAATGTATGACCTTCCATACCATGAATATGACTAACCATATTTTTCCATCTTCGCTCAATCTCATTTTCATTTTCAAAATCACGAAGCAAGATTTTTTCCACAGGAAGTAATTTAGAAAGTTCTTGATAAGAATTGTCAAATTCTTGTTTATAATAAATTATTCTCAAATTTAGAACTTCTATCATTTCATTAGCACCATCGACATCAGAAAAAAAGTCAACAAGATTGTCTAGTTTATTTTTAAAATCTAAAAAATTATTTTCACTTGTCAAATAGTCTTCCAATTTGTATGCATAATTAAGTAGATATTCTTTATTATCTACACTTGAATTTTTATCAATTTTAATATCTGGAATATAATCCAATACCTTAATCATATTATTTTTTACATTTACAAATAATTTTAGTGCATCAGAGAATGATCTTTTTTTACTAACTAAATCAAGAAACTCAATTACAAAACAATTATAATCATAAGCATCAACACAATATTTTTGCCTATTATCTTTATGTCTATTAAATTGATAATCAGCAAATCTTCTAATGATTGGTTGTAACTGTAAAACACCATTATAATTTTCTAAAAGTGATTTGTTTTCTAATTGCTTTAATTCTGTGTCACTAATTTGATTTAATGATTTATTATTTTTAAAGCATTTTTTAAAACTAGTTAAACTAATTCCGTCTGGGAATAAACTAAGCAACTCAAAAGCAAGTTTTTGTTTAGTATTTAAAGAATTATATGAATAATTAATTGATTGGTAAATTGACTTTGTTCGCTCAATATTAAGATCCGCATTATTTTTAAAAACATCGGAATATTCCTCATTTATACTCTCAAAAAAATGGTCTTGAATTTGTTTTTTTAAATCTAGAATATTGATTATAGAACGAGATGTTGTAACTAATTTAATTGCCAATGGATTGTTAGCTAATAAATCCTCTAAAATTTCTTCTCGCAAAATTCTTAGCTCGTTATCTACAAATTTCTTTTTTTGATAAAACTTTTGAAACAACACGAGTGCATCATCAGTAATCATTTGTGTTAGAGTATAAACATCTTCAAAATCTTCATTACTTATTCTTTCTCTAGATGTGATAACAATGTTTGCATAGTCAGATGAGAACTTTAGCAATTCAATAACATTGATAAACTCTTCATTTGAAAGATTATTAGCAACTGTTTCAAAATTATCAAGAATTACGAGTAAATCAATTTTTTTATTGCTATAATTTTCTCTTAAATACTCCTTAAAATTTAAAATGTTTGCAAGATTAAACCCCTCAACTAGTAAGTTTTCAAAATCATTAAATGATTTTATGCTCTCACAAGATTTAAAATTTACTCCTTGTTTATAAAATCCTCTGTTATATAATTCGTAACTAATTTTTTTCACTAAAGTAGTTTTTCCAATACCTCCTGAAGCTTTAATATTTAGTATTTTATTTGACGATATGATACTTAACAATCTATTTACTATACTTATTTGCTCTTCAATTCTACCTACAACTTCTGATAAACATTTTTTTCCTATATCTAAATCCCTATCATTACCATAAATGGAATATTTTCTTGCATTTCCTTTTTCTATATCTAAATCATTCCATAATAATTCATTTGATGTAATATTTGTGTCACTAAATAAAAAAATTTTGCTTTTTATTTTAAAAAGAAATCTTTTTATTACATCGTTTTTAAAACATGAAATATTGATTATGGAGTAGTTAACCTCTATAGCTATTTTTTCATTTGTTATTAAAAGAATTGGGATATTGTCATTTGGAATATTATCACACAAATCCTTCAAATGAATAGTATCACTTCTAAAATTTTCATCTTCTATATAAATTTTCTTTTTAAATACTTTAGAAATAATTATTAATAAATCATAATCTTCAATCTGCTGTAATGTTCGAATGTTTAAAGTTCCAACAAAAAAATCAGCGTTTATTTCTTCTATATGATTTAAGACATTTTTTATTTCTGTACTAAAATCAATATCAAGAGGATTTGGAAATAATACTGCTATTCTTTTATCTCTCTTAAATTTTTCATTTTTTATTGGTAAAGCTGACGCGGACACCGAAACCTCATTTTCTTTCTTAAAGTTTATAAATTCATCAACTATTGTTGGAATCTCATTATAATTAACAATCGTAATAGGTTCTAGAAAAGAATAATTCTTAAAATTTTGTGGTTCATTTGTTACAATAAAATGTTTATTGAATCCTCCAAAAACTTTATCTAATCTAGAAAAAATCGTATTAATATCAGGGTCGTTAAAACTAAATCCAACAAACAAAAATGTAAATTCAGAAAACAGTAATTTTAATTTCTCTGGAGCAGCTTGCTCGTTTTTTTCAGAATATAAGTTAGTATAATCATCTTTAAAAACAATACAATTATCTGGTTCTAAATAGCTTCCATGTAATTTTAATATGAATGGTTTATTATCTCTATTTACCTCATTTATGTTATACTTAGAAGTTGGATTTGTTGGAAATATCTTGTTATTTGATGCCAATTCAAAACTATTATCATAATTCGTTGTAATAATTTTTCCGTTTGTTAATTCTAAAAACTTTTTGTGAAGTGATAAATCTTTTTCAGAATCTACCCCGAATTCATTTCTAATAAATGAACGAATTTCTCTTTCTTCATTTTTTAAAAATTCAAGAACATCCATTGCAGACATAGTTTCTCCATTTCTCAAAATCTCTACAAATGGATTAAGAGTAGGTTTATTTATTAATTCAATTGTGCGAATAACCATTTCATTCCAATTAGGTAATCCTAAACTTCTTGATAATCCCGCACCTGCAAATAATATTAATTTATTCTCTGAAATTGCTCTTTTTAAATCGTTATGTATATTCATTTTATTAGATTAACTATATTATGTCTGCAAAAAAAATCAAAAACCTTATTTTTTTTACAATTTGTTAGTGTTTTTTATATAAAATTACATTGTTTTTCATTGTAATTTAATAATCAAAGATGTGTAAAATTTCACAAGATGTTTTACGGTTTTCCACAATATTAATAATTTTATTTAATCAAATATATAAAAAACAAAAAGCCTTCAAACCAAGTACAAACCCCTGATTTAAAAGCCAACAAATAAATACCTAACAGGTTTCTAAAACCTTTTAGGAAAACAAAACTAAATCCCAAAAAAGCTTTTAGAATTCCTAGTCGTTTCCTCCGCCACTTTAGCTAAAGTAATCCCTTTAAACTGTGCAATTGTTCCGGCAACATACGGCAGAAAAGCAGGTTCGCAACGGCGCTCGTGGTATTTCTTCAAGAGACTGTTCGGGACATTTTTAGGAAGCATAAACGGCGCATCGGTTTCAATCATTATTCGGTCGAGCGGTACGTACTGAATGACTTCTTTTAAATGGTTGAAACGTTTGGCATCTGAAATCGCTCCCGTAAAACCGAGATAGAATCCGTTATCGAGATAGGTTTTGGCTTCTTGCAACGTTCCCGTAAAACAATGCACAACGGCTTTTGGCAGTTTCGGCAGATAGTCTTTTGTGATATTCATAAACGAACTAAAAGCGCTTCTTTCGTGCAAAAACAACGGTTTCTGTACTTCAATCGCCAATTCGAGCTGGGCTTTGTAACATTCTTCCTGTTTGTTTCGGGGCGAAAAATCACGATCAAAATCGAGTCCGCATTCGCCAACCGAAACTACGTGTTTCAGTTCTAATAATTTCCTGAGTTTCGAAATACTCTGCGCATCGAAACTCTTCGCATCATGCGGATGTATACCCGCCGTAGCGTACAACACGCCCGGATACTGCCTCGCAATCTTTGCCGATTCTTCGCTATTTCGTACGCTGGTGCCTGTGAGTATCATTTGCGATACGTCGGCGTCGAGCGCGTCTTGTACGACATCGTCTATGTCGTTTTGGAATTGTTTGTTGGTTAAATTAATTCCTATGTCTATGTAATTCATATTTTTTAAAAGTTGCTAAGGTTCTGAGAGGCTAAGATGCTAAGTTATTTTTCTCTCTGAACCGATTATTTTTTCTTTTAAGATTTTGCAGAGAAAAGAAGCAAGAGGCAAGACTTTCTCATCTTTCCTCTTGGCTCTTTCTTATTTGTCTACTTTTTTAATTTTTAAATTTTGTGCAGAAAAGAAACAAAAGACAAAACAGTCATATCTTTCTTCTTTCTTCTTGCTTCTCCTTAGTCTTGCCTCTTGCTTCTTGCTTCTTCTTAGTCTTCACGGCTTCCATCATCAGCCATTCTAACCAATTTCGGTGTAAACTTCGCCACAACATCTACCAAATCTTTCTGCGCTTCCATCACCTGATTGATATCTTTATACGCCATTGGGGCTTCGTCAAGGCCTGCTCCGATAAGCGTAACGCCATGATCTCTCAAGATCGATTTCATTTCGGTTTGTGTGATGTTTTTTATGGCTTGGGTTCTGCTCATTTGTCTTCCTGCTCCATGCGAAGCCGAATTAATGGCGTTCTCCTCGCCTTTTCCTCTCACCAAAAATCCCGGCGCGGTCATACTTCCCGGAATGATTCCCATAACGCCTTTTCCAGCTGGAGTTGCGCCTTTTCTATGCACAATCACTTCTTCGCCGTTCCAGATTTCTTTCCAAGCGAAATTATGGTGATTTTCGACTTTGGCTAAAATCGTCGCACCTAAAGCGCGTTCCATTTTGTTATGGATAATCTCGTGACAAGCCGAAGCGTAATCTCCCGCCAAATTCATCGCCAGCCAATATTCCTGACCTAATTGCGAATTCATATCTAAATACGCTAAGTTTTTTGCCACTTCTGGAAGTCTGCACTCGTTTTTGGCAATTTTAGTATAATGTCCAGCAATGGTTGCTCCCATTCCACGTGAACCAGAATGCGTTAACAAAGCGACATATTTTCCTTTTGGAATATTTAAAACCGCATCGTCTTGAGCAAATTCCATGATTCCGAATTCCACAAAGTGATTTCCACCACCCGAAGAACCTAATTGTGACCAGGCTTTATCTTTCAAGTTCTTCACAAACGGATTCATATTAAAAGTTTCGTTTTCCAAAACCGCATGATCTGATTTGTACTGACCGTGAAATCCGTGACCTGCTCCAAAAATTGAATTGGCGATTAATTCTTTTTTGAATTTAGCTTCATTTTCAAAGTAAAAATCTTCTGGAATATCATAAACCGACAACGCCATTCTACATCCAATATCAACTCCAACACCATACGGAATAATGGCATTTTTTGTGGCAAGAACTCCACCAATCGGCAATCCGTAACCTTGGTGCGCGTCTGGCATTAAAGCTCCAGCAACCGTAATAGGCAGTTTCATGGCAACTTCCATTTGTTTTCTGGCTCCGTCTTCGATATGATCCAATCCGTAAGCCGAATACGCATTCGGATTCTGATTTAAAGCAATGAAATCTTCTGGTTTTTCATTCGATTTTTCGATTAAAGCTACAGCCAATTTGCTGAAGATTTTATCGTCTATATAGTTTTCTGGAGCTTCTAAGACGTTCTTGAAATTTGTGATCATTTCGTCTCTTGTGAATCCGTTTCTTTTGCTGTTTATTTTTAAGGCAATCCCAATTATTTTTCCTTCTGGGAATCCTAATTCTAATATATCTGTACCGTTTATTTGTGTTTTCATTTTTTTTCTTTTTTAAGGGACAAAGTGCCAGAGGTTCATAGGTGCAAAGGTTTTGTACTGCTGCGCAGTTATTTTGCGTAGATTTTGTTTCACGCAGATTTTGCAGATTTAAGCAGATCTAAAAGTTTTTTTTTGATAAATAATCTGCGCTAATCTGCTAAAATCTGTAAAATCTGCGTGAAATATTAAAACCTTTGTCACTTTGTTACTATGAACCTTTGCAACTTAATCCACCAACAATTGTGTAACAACCGCTGGGTTCATCGCCCATTGCGCTGTATAAACCTCATCGGCAATTTCATTTTCAGTGATTGTCAAACCTTGAGCTTCCGCTTTTAGTTGTAACAAATTACCAATATTCAATTTGCTGTTTAGTTTTGACAACAACGCCTGAACGCCTTTAAAATCCAAACCTCCTACAACCTGACCTCCGAAAGTCATCTCTAACCAAACGATTTCTCTTTTGGCTACATCCAACACTCCAAAAACCAAACCTTTGGCAACATTCTGCGTCACACGAACCTGATGATCTACACACGACGGATCGTATGCTACACCAGTTTTCTCCGAAATTTTCATCGGGTGTTTGCTGTTCATCCAACCTACAACTAGATTTGGCGTAATACTTCCGTTGCTGTACGCGTTGCAAGTAAAAGTTACAAATTTAGCTTTGGCTTTTGCTAATTCGTCGATGTTGATGTTGATATATTCGGCAGTTCCAATTTTATTCGGAATGCTTCGGATATCTCCACTATGCTGACAACCTGTAGTCGTCAATCGGCTGAAAGAACAAATATCCGAACGATCTTCGTAGGCAATATGACAACTCAAATCCATATCCAAATGTTGCGCTGGCAAATCTTTACCCCACTGCATAAACAATCGCACTTCGTTTCCTTCAACTGGGAAACGTGTTCCCATTAAAGCAACTGGCAAATCCTGAACGGTTTCGCTTCGGTCTCCTATAGAAACCGGAATGTTAAACAATTGCGGATCGATATAGATTGTTTTATTCGTGTTCTCAATTTTAGCAAATCGTTTTTTCATGGCCAAAAGACACAATTCTTCGATTTTAGCTTTCATTTCTTCCAACTGAAAATCTTCGTACAACTTCAATAAAGCATTCGCTTCAATTCGTTTGTTTGTTCCGCCCAAAGGTTTCACACTTCTCTGCATGTTTTTATCAAAATAATTTTGAGCATACATATTTAATGTAAACACCAATCGAGCCGGAACTTTATCGATAATTTCCTCAAAATGAGCAATAGTTTCTTCTGCTCCAAACCAAAGCATATTCGAAAATAACGAACGTGCAAATAATCCTGGACGCTGTTTCAATAAAGCAAATGTTTTATCGGCATCAAATTTTAATCTAGACGAATCTACTTTGCTTTGCCAAACATCATAGACTTGGTTGTAGAATACATCCATTAAAAAGTTCAATTTCTCAAACCCTTTTCTTTTGCTATATTCTGCCAAACGCAACGCTCGGATAAAACGAACCCACATTCCTCTTTTTGGATGCATCGTTTCGCACATAGCTTCAACTTCCATATTCATATTGTTCAACCAATTTGCCACCATTAAACATTCTTTTCGGGAATATTTTAGTTTCAAATCTTTTTGAGACGCAATTCTCGCCTGAACGCTTGTATCCAAAACATTATGGAAATGCTGTGCATTTTTTGATGTTCTTTTGATAATCGTTTTTGGCTCAATAATCTGAAGCATTCCTGTGTTTTTATACCACAAGTATCGCAAGATATCTGTTGGCGTTTTCAAAAACTGAGACGCTTCGGCTTCTTTACCATTTTCGATCAAAAGATCAATCACTAGCATTAAAGTTTCCTTCATTGCAACATCCGTTTTTGGCAAAGGCAAATACTGCATTGTCATTTTTAAACTATCTACCTGAGTAGCGTCTAAAGCGGTTTTAGATTGCAATAACGATATATAGAAATCATTTAAATCTTTTTCTGTCCACAATTCCAACATTTTCAATTTGCTTCCTTGTCCAATATTTTCCAGTTTTCCAAATTCAAACGGAGTTCCGCAGAACGGACAACCATTGTATTTTTCTAATGGAAAAGTATTATCTGGGATAATATGACCGCATTGTAATTTAGTTCCGTTTTTAGTCTGGAAAATATTTCCGAAAAAAGTGATGATGTGATCTACAACAGATTCGTTTGTTGGAACATTCCATTCTTTTACCAATGGAGTCCAGTTTTTATCAGTTCCCAGAACTTCTCTCAAAACTTCTAAAACCTCGATTTTATATTTTGGGTTTACATTGTTTAAAGCATGAAGCAATGACTCAGAAAATGTAAATCCAAGTTTTGAAACATTGGCCAACAAAACGGATGTTGTTCCTGATAAATTTTTAACATCATTCGCAATCATTTCTGACGGAACGAAAATGGCATTTTGGCGTAAACTGATTTTTAATAATTCTTTTGTTTTCATTTTTTTTTAATTTTTAAAATTTAGATAATTGTGCTTCTAGTTCTACCCAAAAGATTTGAAGTAAGAAACACTTGACCTGAAATTTGACGATAATTGATTAACTAAGCTAAAATGGAGCGGGCTACCGCGAAAGAAGTAAGTTAATCTTGACCCTCGGTTTTATTAATGATAATTTTAAAACTTAATAACCAGCAACCTCCTTTCGGAAGTTAGGAGTCGAACCTAAAGAAGTAAGTTTTAATTGACCATTAATTGTGGAGCAGGTGGGATTCGAACCCACGACACGGACATTAAAAGTGTAAGAAGTAAATTTTGATTGACCTTTTATTGATAATTTCAAAACTACCTGCTCTACCACTGAGCTACTGCCCCAATTATGATTGAAAAATAAAAAGGTAATGGTGTAAGTGTGTACGTGGAAAGTGTTTTCGAAGTAACTCAAACTTGACCTATTTTATTCTTTTATTTCTATGAACGTTTGTTTTTATTTCTGAACAAAGATTTTAAAACTAGTGCGCAGTTATTTTGCGTAGTATAATTTTTGTTTCATTTTTAAGAAATACTGCTTGTTTTATTTCTTGAGCAAAGATTTCAAAACTACTACGCAATTATTTTGCGCAGTAAAAAAAGAATTTTAAATTTGAGTAAAAAACAAGATGAATTTAAAAGAAATTTATTCTGATTTACTCTTAAATATTGGCTTTTCAGCAAATGAAATTCAGCAAAACTGGTTGGATTTAGAAAAGGCATATTCCAAAAAATCAAGATATTATCATAATCTCACGCATTTAAAAGAAATGGTTGATAGTTTTGAAATTTACAAAGACAAACTTCAAAAACCAGATGAAATATTATTTTCGATTTTTTATCATGATTTTATTTATTCGGCATCCAAAAAAGATAACGAACTCAAAAGTGCTGAATATGCTTTGTCAATTCTATCTGAAAATAGCATCCTAAATAAACAATTAGTTTTTGATGCGATCTGCGCAACACAACAGCATCAGCAAAATGCAATTGAAGATATTAATTGGCTAATCGATTTTGATTTGAAAATCCTGGCTAAAGATTGGGAAGATTATCAAATCTATTTTGAACAAATTAGAAAAGAATACCGCATTTACCCTGATTTTCTATACAAACCTGGACGCGCGAAAGCGTTGAAGCATTTTTTGGAAAACGATTTCATTTTTCAAACCAATGAGTTTAGGAATTTATATGAAGAAAAAGCAAGAATTAATATTGAAAAAGAGATTTCATTATTAACGTAGAGACGCAATTCATTGCGTCTACAAAACCAATATATCGACAATGTGTTAGAACGCACAGCCAATGATTTTCCAAAACGAATATCTACAACGAATATCCACAATGTTTAGACGCAATGAATTGCGTCTCTACGTTTAAACAACGCAACCAATGTCACAAAACAAAAACGCCTTAATTCGGTACAAAACCATCGACAAATGTCTTCAAAATAAATATAGACAATGGACTTTAGAAGATTTAATCGAAGAATGTTCTGAAGCTTTATTTGAATATGAAGACCGTCAGAACCCTATCAGCAAACGAACAATCCAAATGGATATTCAGGTGATGCGAAGTGAAAAATTGGGTTATAATGCGCCAATCGTGGTTTACGATAAAAAGTATTATAAATATGAAGACGAAGATTTTTCGATAACCGATATTCCGCTTACGGAAACTGATATGAATGTTTTGACAGAAACCGTTTCGATGCTGAAACAATTTAAAGATTTCTCTCTATTTAATGATGTATCAGATATTTTACAACGTTTGGAAGATAAAATCTATGCTGAGAAATCGCATACCAAACCTGTAATTTATCTGGATAAAAATGAAAAACTAAAAGGATTGCATTATCTGGATGAAATCTATCAGGCAATTATCAAAAAAATGGTGCTCATTATTACTTATAAATCTTTTAAATCTGCTGAGGAAACAAAATTTCATTTTCATCCTTTTATATTAAAAGAATTCAACAATCGCTGGTTTTTAATCGGAAAGAAAAAAGCGTCACAACCGATTACCAATTTAGCTTTGGACAGAATCCTTTCTATTGACTACGATTTTAACCACCCATATTTAGAAGAAGATTTTGATGCTGACATTTATTATAAAGATGTAATTGGCGTTACAGTAAATTCAGGATTAAACGCAAGACGTATTGAATTATGGGTCGATGCTTCAAATGCGCCATATGTACTTACCAAACCTTTGCATGCTTCTCAGCGATTAATCAAAGAAAATGAAGACGGCAGTATTATTATACATATATATGTAATACCAAATTATGAAATGGAGCGTCTTCTGTTAGGTTTTGGAAGCTGTTTAGAGATTTTAAGGCCAGAAGGTCTTAGAAATCGCATGAAAAAGATGCTTCAGGATGCTATTTCCCGCTATGATTCAGAAAGAGCAACTGAAATAAATGCATAATTTTTTACAGAATACAGAATTAAATGCGTTTTAAAAACTAAAAAAGGATTTTTACAGCATTAAAAATGTTAAAATCTAAAAAAAGAATAGTATATTACACTTAAAATAAACAACCAAAACCCTCTAAATCAGGGATATTTTATAACTAACCAAAAAATTATTAAAAAATTATATGCATGCATAGTATTTTTTAATTATATTTGAAATCGATATAGTTACCTATGAAAGACAAAACGATAGATTATATTTTGAGAGCAACATGGCAAGCTGTTTCAAGAATGTATAATGAAGAAGCTGCTAAATACGATGCAACAATGGCAACAGGATTTGCTCTTTTAAGTATGGACAAGGAAGAAGGAACTCCGTCAACGGCTCTCGGCCCAAGAATGGGAATGGAAGCCACAAGCTTAACAAGAACCTTAAAATCTATGGAAGAAAAAGGTTTGATTGTTCGCAAGAAAAATCCAAGTGACGGTAGAGGTGTTCTAATCTATCTGACCGAATTTGGAAAAGAAAAAAGAGATTTATCTAAAAATACAGTTCTAAAGTTTAATGAAACCGTTAGAAAGCATGTCTCAGAAGAAAAGCTGAATCATTTTATCGAAGTTTCTGAAATCATCAACGAACTGATTCACGATAAAAACATATTTAATCAAACAGAAAACACAGAAGAAAAGTAATCAATTTTGATAGCCCTTATTCTGTAAAAAAACAAATAATAACAAATATGAAACGCACAATTAAAAAAGTTGCTGTAATTGGATCCGGAATTATGGGTTCAGGTATAGCTTGTCATTTTGCTAACATTGGTGTCGAAGTTTTACTTTTGGACATTGTACCGCGTGAACTGACCGAAGCTGAAGCTAAAAAAGGATTAACACTTGAAAGTAAAGCCGTTCGCAACCGTGTGGTAAACGAACATTTGGCGAATTCATTAAAATCAAAACCATCTCCTATTTACAGTCAGAAATTCGCAAATAGAATTACGACTGGAAATACAACAGATGATATGGCAAAAATTGCCAATGTTGACTGGATTATCGAGGTTGTTGTGGAGCGTTTAGACATTAAGAAATTAGTTTTTGAACAAATCGAGAAATTCCGTAAACCGGGAACTTTGGTTACTTCTAATACTTCTGGTATTCCAATTCACTTTATGAGTGAAGGAAGAAGCGAAGATTTTCAACAGCACTTCTGCGGAACTCACTTTTTTAACCCTGCGCGTTACTTAAAATTATTTGAAATTATTCCTGGTCCAAAAACTTCTACTGAAGTATTGGATTTCTTAAACGAATACGGATCTAAATTCTTAGGAAAAACTTCGGTTGTTGCTAAAGATACTCCGGCGTTTATTGGAAACAGAATTGGTATTTACGGAATCCAAAGTTTATTCCACTTAGTTAAAGAAATGGGATTAACAATTGAAGAAGTTGATAAATTGACAGGACCAGTAATTGGTCGTCCAAAATCGGCTACTTTCCGTACAGTTGACGTTGTTGGTTTGGATACTTTGGTACACGTTGCCAATGGTATTTACGAAAACTGCCCGAACGACGAACAACACGAATTGTTCAAACTTCCGGATTTCATCAACAAAATGATGGAAAATAACTGGTTAGGAAGCAAAACTGGACAAGGTTTCTACAAAAAAGTAGATAAAGATATTCTTTCTTTAGACTTAAATACATTAGAATATAGAGCTGCAAAAAAAGCAAATTTTGCAACTTTAGAATTAACTAAAACTATCGATAAACCTATTAATCGTTTTAAAGTTTTAGTAAAAGGAACAGACAAAGCGGGAGAATTCTACCGTAAAAGCTTTGCTGGAATGTTTGCTTATGTTTCAAACAGAGTTCCTGAAATCACAGACGAATTCTACAAAATTGACGACGCTATGAAAGCTGGTTTTGGGTGGGAAAATGGTCCATTCGAAATCTGGGATGCTATTGGTGTTGAAAAAGGAATTGAAATCATGAAAGCAGAAGGTTTAGAGCCTGCTGCATGGGTAAACGAAATGTTGGCTTCTGGAAGCAAAAGTTTCTATTCTGTAAAAGAAGGAGCAACTTATTTCTATAACATTCCAACAAAATCTCAAGTAAAAGTTCCAGGACAAGATTCATTCATTATTCTAAACAACATTCGCGAAAGCAAAAAAGTTTGGAGCAACAGCGGAGCAATTATCCAAGATTTAGGAGACGGAATCTTAAACTTAGAATTCCAATCTAAAATGAATACAATTGGTGGCGACGTTCTTTCGGCAATCAATAAAGCAATTGAATTAGCAGAAAAAGAACACCAAGGTTTAGTTATTGGTAATCAAGCAGCGAATTTCTCTGTTGGAGCTAATATCGGAATGATTTTCATGATGGCGGTTGAGCAGGAATACGACGAATTGAACATGGCAATTAAATTGTTCCAAGATACTATGATGCGTGTTCGTTATTCTTCAATTCCAGTTGTGGTTGCGCCTCACGGAATGACTTTTGGAGGTGGATGCGAAATGAGCTTACACGCTGATAAAGTAGTTGCTGCTGCCGAAACTTACATGGGATTAGTTGAATTCGGTGTTGGAGTTATCCCTGGTGGTGGTGGATCTAAAGAAATGACTTTAAGAGCATCTGATTTATTCCGTAAAAATGATGTGGAATTAAATGTTCTTCAAGAGTATTTCTTGACAATCGCAATGGCTAAAGTTTCGACTTCTGGTTATGAAGCTTTTGATACTGGACTTCTTCAACATGGAAAAGACATTATCGTAGTAAACAAAGATCGTCAGATCGCTGAAGCTAAAAAACATGCGTTGTTAATGGCTGAAGCTGGTTATACACAACCAATCAGAAGAAACGATATTAAAGTTCTTGGAAAACAAGCTTTAGGTATGTTCTTAGTTGGAACGGATCAAATGCAAGCTGGAAAATACATTTCTGAGCACGATAAGAAAATCGCCAACAAACTGGCTTATGTAATGGCTGGTGGTGATTTATCTGAAGCAACTTTAGTATCTGAACAATATTTATTAGATATCGAACGTGAAGCTTTCTTGAGTTTATGTACAGAGCGTAAGACTTTAGAGAGAATCCAATATATGTTAACTAAAGGAAAACCGCTTCGTAACTAGAAAAATAGATAAAAGAAGAAAGAAGCAAGAGAAAAGACAAAACTCTGTTTTGAAATCTTGCTTCTTGCATCTTTCTTCTACCAATCTTAAAAAACAAAAACAAATGAAAACAGCATATATAGTAAAAGCATATAGAACAGCAGTTGGAAAAGCTCCAAAAGGTGTTTTTAGATTTAAAAGACCTGATGAATTAGCTGCGGAAACCATTCAGTTTATGATGGATGAACTGCCTAATTTTGACAAAAAACGTATTGATGACGTTATGGTAGGAAATGCCATGCCGGAAGCAGAACAAGGTCTGAACGTTGGACGTTTGATCTCTTTGATGGGATTGAAAGTAGAAGACGTTCCTGGTGTTACCGTAAACCGTTATTGCGCATCTGGATTAGAAACTATCGGAATGGCGACTGCTAAAATCCAATCAGGAATGGCAGATTGTATCATTGCAGGTGGTGCAGAAAGTATGAGTTATATTCCGATGGGAGGTTACAAACCAACTCCAGATTATAAAGTTGCTGCTGCAGGTCACGAAGATTACTACTGGGGAATGGGTTTAACTGCTGAAGCGGTTGCTAACCAATATAAAATCTCTAGAGAAGATCAGGATGAGTTTGCTTACAACTCTCATATGAAAGCCTTAAAAGCACAAGCAGAAGGTAAATTTGACAAACAAATCGTTCCAATTACTGTTGAGCAGACTTTCATCAATGAAAATGGTAAAAAAGAAACTAAATCATACGTTGTAAACAAAGACGAAGGGCCAAGAGCCGGAACTTCTAAAGAAGCTTTGGCAGGTTTAAAACCAGTTTTCGCTGCTGACGGAAGTGTAACTGCCGGTAACTCTTCTCAAATGAGCGACGGTGCTGCCTTCGTTTTAATCATGAGCGAAGAAATGGTAAAAGAGTTAAACCTTGATCCGATCGCACGTTTGGTAAACTTTGCTTCTTCTGGCGTTGAGCCAAGAATTATGGGTATTGGTCCTGTGAAAGCAATTCCGAAAGCATTAAAACAAGCTGGTTTAACATTGAACGATATCGAGTTAATTGAATTAAACGAAGCTTTTGCTTCACAAGCTTTAGCAGTAACTCGCGAATTGAATATTAACCCTGAAATCGTAAACGTAAACGGTGGAGCAATTTCTTTAGGTCACCCTCTTGGATGTACTGGAGCTAAACTTTCTGTACAGTTATTCGACGAAATGAAACGCAGGGGCAACAAATACGGAATCGTTTCTATGTGTGTGGGAACTGGACAAGGAAGTGCTGGAATCTACGAGGTTTTATAAGACTTTTTAGAGGAAAGAAGCAAGAGGAAAGACTTTCTATTTGGGATGAAAAGTTAGTCTGAAATGGATTTTTAAAAAGTAGTAAAAAACTTACTTGTAATTTTTCTTCTTATCTTGCCCTCAAAAACATGAAACACAATTTCAAGAATTTGAAAATTTGGATTTTAGCTATGGAAATTACAAATGATATCTATAAACTAACCGCCACTTTTCCAAAATCAGAAACCTATAGTTTGACAAGTCAAATGAATCGATGTTCTGTTTCTATGCCTTCAAATATTGCAGAAGGTTCAAACAGAGGAAATAAACACTTTCAGCATTATTTGAATATTAGTTTAGGTTCGTCATTTGAATTACAAACTCAATTGTTAATAGCTTGTCAAAACGACTATTTAACAAAAGAAAAAACTGAAAAATTAGAAAACAAAATAATTGAATTTCAAAAGATGACCACAGGCTTCATAAATAAGTTAGGTTAAAAATCTTGCTTCTTGCTTCTTTCATCTTTTATAAAAAACAAAAACAAAATGGCAGATACAATCGAAAAAAACGTGACTCGTGGTGGTCAGTTTTTAGTTAAAGAAACAAAATGCGAGGATATCTTCACACCAGAAGATTTTTCAGAAGAGCAGTTAATGATGCGTGACTCTGTAAAAGAGTTCGTTGACAAAGAATTATGGGCACATAAAGATCGTTTTGAGAAAAAAGATTATGCGTATACAGAAGCTTCTATGCGTAAGGCTGGAGAGCTTGGACTTCTTGGAGTTGCTGTTCCAGAAGAATACGGCGGATTAGGAATGGGATTTGTTTCCACAATGTTGGTTTGTGACTACATTTCTGGAGCAACTGGTTCTTTCTCAACTGCTTTTGGTGCGCATACAGGAATTGGAACTATGCCAATTACCCTTTATGGTACTGAAGAACAAAAGAAAAAATACGTTCCGAAATTGGCTTCTGGAGAATGGTTTGGAGCTTATTGCTTAACTGAGCCAGGTGCAGGATCTGATGCAAACTCAGGAAAAACAAAAGCTGTTTTATCCAAAGACGGAACTCATTATCTAATTACAGGACAAAAAATGTGGATTTCGAATGCAGGTTTCTGCAGCTTATTCATCGTTTTTGCTAGAATTGGAGATGACAAAAATATTACAGGTTTCATCGTAGAAAATGATCCTTCAAACGGAATTTCTATGAATGAAGAAGAGCATAAATTAGGAATCCGTGCTTCTTCTACTCGTCAGGTTTTCTTTAACGAAACAAAAGTTCCGATTGAAAACATGTTGTCTGAAAGAGGAAACGGTTTCAAAATTGCAATGAACGCTTTGAATGTTGGTCGTATTAAATTGGCTGCGGCTTGTTTAGATGCTCAAAGAAGAGTTACTTCTGGAGCTGTAAAATATGCTAACGAAAGAATTCAGTTCAATACTTCTATTTCATCTTTTGGAGCTATCCGTTCTAAATTAGCTGAAATGGCAACAAATGCTTACGCTGGAGAAAGTGCTTCTTACCGTGCTGCAAAAGATATCGAAGACAGAATCGCTGCTCGTGAAGCAGAAGGAACTTCTCATCAAGAAGCAGAGTTGAAAGGTGTTGAAGAATATGCAATCGAGTGTTCTATCTTGAAAGTAGCGGTTTCTGAAGACGTTCAAAACTGTTCTGACGAAGGTATTCAGGTTTTTGGTGGAATGGGATTCTCTGAAGATACTCCGATGGAAAGTGCTTGGAGAGATGCTCGTATCGCTCGTATCTATGAAGGTACAAACGAAATCAACAGAATGCTTTCTGTAGGTATGTTGATCAAAAAAGCAATGAAAGGACACGTTGATTTACTTGGACCAGCAATGAAAGTTCAGGAAGAATTAATGGGAATTCCATCTTTTGATACTCCAGACTACTCTGAATTATTCTCTGAAGAAAAAGTAATCGTAGCTAACTTGAAAAAGGTTTTCTTAATGGTTGCTGGAAGCGCTGTTCAAAAATACGGACCAGAATTAGATTCTCATCAACAGTTATTAATGGCTGCTGCTGATATCTTAATCGAAATCTACATGGCGGAAAGTACAATTCTTAGAACTGAGAAATTGGCTAAAAAAGAAGGCGAAGATAAAGTTCAAGAGCAAATTGCAATGGCAAAATTATACTTGTACAAAGCTGTTGATATTGTAAACTTAAAAGGAAAAGAAGGAATTGCTTCTTTCGCTGAAGGTGACGAACAACGTATGATGTTAATGGGACTTAAACGTTTCACTAAATATACTAACCTGCCAAATGTTGTGGCACTTAGAGAAAAAATTGCAGCAAAATTAGTAGCAGAAAACACTTACTGCTTCTAATTTCAAAATAGTTTTTAGCTTTTAATTTGTTATAAACCCGCGCAAGTCCGAAACTGCACGGGTTTATTTTTTCAAATATACTTATCGAAAGATATTTCTTATGCTTCGCAATATTTTTGCAGTTATTTGCAAAATATTTGTTAAAATTAGCTTTTGAACTCCAACAAAATAGCTAAACATCAAATGTATTACAGTATATTTAACGTTCTAAAAACTATAAAAAACAAAATAATGAAACAAATTAACCTAATTGCATCATTTTTATTATGCTTTTGCATTACAGCTTCTTTTGCGCAGAAAAATAAAAAAATGGACATTATTGCCTATTATACTGGCGATTCTCAACTTATTGACCAATATGAAGTGGGAAAATTAAATCAGATTATTTTTAGTTTTTGCCACTTAAAAGATGGAAAACTAAGTGTTGATTCTGCTAAAGATTCCACCACAATCAAGCATTTAGTTTCGCTTAAAGCAAAAAATCCGCAACTTAAAATTATTGTATCTCTTGGAGGTTGGGGAGGTTGCGAACCTTGTTCTCAAGCATTTTCAACTGCTGAAGGACGCTTAAAATTTGCAAAATCTGTAAAAGAAGTAAGCGATTATTTTAAAATTGACGGTCTAGACTTAGATTGGGAATATCCATCAATTGAAGGACTTCCAGGGCATTTATACCAAGCTGCCGACAAACCTAATTTTACAGAACTAATCAAAATACTACGTTCCACTTTAGGTAAAAAATATGAATTAAGCTTTGCCGCAGGAGGTTTCCAGAAATGCTTGGATGAATCTATAGATTGGAAAGCTGTTGCTCCATTTGTAAACCGCATTAATATCATGAGTTACGATTTAGTAAATGGATATTCAAAAGTTACAGGGCACCATACGCCATTATATAGCACAAATCCGAAAGAAGAATCTACAGATAGAGCCGTTGAATTTTTATTGAAACTAGGTGTTCCTGCTGAAAAATTAGTAATTGGAGGCGCATTTTATACCAGACAATGGAAAAATGTAGAAAACATCAATAACGGATTATACCAAGCAGGAGAGCACTTTCAAGGTGTCGACTTTAAAAATTATGCTACAACATATACAGAGGCTAACGGTTGGAAATATTTTTATGATGAAAAAGCTCAAGCACCATATTGGTACAATGCATCAACCAAAACTTTTGCTACATCAGATGATTTAAAATCTATAAGAGCTAAAGCGGAATATGTAAAAGCAAAAAAACTAGGCGGTATTATGTTCTGGGAGCTTACTCTTGATAGTTTCCGTGACGGAATGGTAAACGAGATTTACAAAGTTAAAACTGAAAAATAAAAAAAAAACGGGAATCAAATTGATTCCCGTTTTTTTTTAGACGAATATTTTACATCGTTTTAGTCTTATTTTTATCCATTTCACCAATAAACGGAATGGCCTCTAAAATTTCACTTCTAATTATAGTCTGAAGATAAACTTCAAGTTGAATAAATTTTGCCGCATTTATTGAACCTATTGCTTTTTTTGCCTGATTATAAGTTTTAGAATAAAGCTTTTCATAATCAATATGGTTTTTCAATGTAGCTTTAGCCAATTGATCAGCTTTAGCATCGGTTAGCGTTTCATAATTTGCCGCATAATCATTTATCAGCTGAAACTTGGTCTGCCCTAACGCTTTTCGGGCTGTTTCATAATTATCATAAACTTTAGTAAAGGCTGCAGATTGCGCGTCAGATAGATTCATGTACTGCTTTACAAGTTCACTTTTAGATTTTCCATAAACACTTTGCACTACTTCCAAATCTTCTTTATAAGAAGACTGCGCATAAGATGAAAACGAGGCTGCCGCCATGATAAGAATAAGTCCTAATTTTTTCATAGTTTCAATTTTAAATTTGTTTTTAAAAATATATGCATACTCAAATATACTGATTTTAAACACGTTAAACTCAAATCACTTTCTAGAAAAAAGAATATTGGTAAACTGCTGAAAGCGCGTAATAATTTAATCCGTTGTTGGTATAAGCTCCAATATGATATTGAAATCTGATGGACTGCCCTTTTGCAATTGGAGTAGAAAAAGTTCCTCCTACACGCCAGTTATCAATCTGGCTATCATCTGAAACTCCATCAGTAATAGTTCGACCTCCAAAAAACCAAGTCGTATTGAAGCCAACCCACATTTGGTTTTTAAAATAATAGCTTGCATGTCCCTGAAGGCTGTAGGTTGGTTTTTGCTCTAATTTTTTTCCTAGATAATCATTATTATCCGTATAAAACCACACACCGCCATATGCCTCTGCATAAACATGAGCAAATCGTTTCGACACCCCTATTTCTGGCTTAAAAGCCCAGCGGTTTGTTCCAATGTTTACTTGTTTATCGCCATAATATCTTCCTGTTGGGATTGAAGTAACCAAACTGACCCCAAGAATTGTTTTTTGCTCAAAACTTCTAAATTCAGATTTATCCAATGCAGGAGAACCTAGCAAATTAATCCCAAAACGAACTTTCATATCTGCAAAACCAGTTCTTGAGCCAGTAACCAGCTGATCACTGATTACCGCAGATCCATCCATAAAAGTAAAAGGCAGTCCAACCTGTATACGAGCCAATTTATCTGCCAATCCAAAAGTTTTGATATAATTTACAGCCACATTGTGGCTTTGAAGTGTAAAATCTTTTATGGGTAAAGAAGGATCTGTAAGCACATTTCCATTCATAAAAACATAACCTGCAGCGATAACATTTAAGCCTTTAGGAACATTTGCATACGCTCGAGGTTCCAAATCCTGACCAAATGAGGTGAACAGACCAAAAAAGAAAACCAAAACCGAAAACTGCCACTTTAATAACCAAAAAGAGATTCTTACCATATATTCAGACGAATTTGTGACAAGTTTTATATTGAATTATATCATTGTTTCTCTGCTGTTTTAGGAGCATATATTATTCCATCATAACTAATCGGACCTCTATTATTACTACTCACAGAAAGTGTTGTGCTTCCGTTATAAAAGATAGAGAACATTAAGTCATAAACATCACTCTTTCCTCTTACAGTCGCTTTTAGAATAGTATTATTTTTTTTAGTTTCAACTTTGACATTCTCAGGTTTGCCTTCAAATTTAATTCCGCCATCGCCATTATATCCAACATTATACCCACGTCCGAAAAAAGGCAGATCACAAGTTGTACTGTCAGTTTTAAATTTTAAAAAATAAGTATTATAGTCCAGCTGAATTAATCTCCCGCCTTGAGGCGTTGCTTTCTGAGCTTCAAAAACAAAATTTTGACTATCTATAAGTGCTTTAATTTCGTTTTGTTTCTTTAGCTCTCTTTCTTGTTTCAGTTCTTTTTTTGTTTTTTCTTGCGCAGAAACCGAAAAACTTGCAATACTCAGCAAAAACATCAAAATAGACATTGTAGTTTTCATAACATCATTTTTTAGTGAAGCGCATCATGGCAATATCCCCAGAAATAAAGTTTAAAGTCTTACCATCATCTGTTATATCATAAGAAGTTATTTTTTGAAGCGTACCCAAATAAGTTTGTTCACCTTGCAATCCGTCCAAACACATCATTTTGGTTACTGCCATTGGCTTCGTAAAATCGATTTTGTTGCCATCAAGAACCAACTTTCCTGAGTATGTATTACAGCTCGCATTACCAGAAACCTGATTTGCTTTGGTATCAAAATTTATGATTGGCTTCTTATTTGGATATAATCCATCAAAAGCAATTCGGGGACCAGAAATATAATTTAATTCCCATGTTCCATCAAGCTTAGAAACGGCATCTGTTTTTGCGCATTTGCAGGAAATTAAAAACGAACTAAAAAAAACGAGGGTAAAAATCTTTTTCATCATAACATTAAGAATTAAATGTGAGCGAATTAGATAAATGGTTTTCAGAAATTATTCGTTAAAAACCTATACGAATTTAAACAATATTTTCGGTTTTTAACTCAATCAATATCAAATTATAACGTATAGTTTGACTTTTTTTTAACTTTTAGAGTTAATCAATTCCGTTATTTTATGTTAAATTTACTTAATCTTTAATTAAAAATGCCCGTAGATATGAAAAAACTAATTGTTTCTTTCGCTATAATTACAGCCTTAATCATTGGTTGTAAAACAAATAACAAATCAAATGACGCTAAAACTCTGACTGTTGCATTAGAGCCAAAAAGCAACAGTAAAGTAGCTGGAACTGCTACTTTTGTTGAGAAAAATGGCAAAGTAACTTTCACAGCAAAAATCACAGGATTAGAGCCAGGAGTGCACGCTATCCATATTCACGAAAAAGCAGATTGCAGCTCTGCAGACGGAAGTTCTGCTGGAGGACACTGGAATCCAACATTCAAAAAACACGGAAAATGGGGAGTTGGGGAATATCATAAAGGTGATATCGGAAACTTTACCGCTGATGCAAAAGGTAACGGATCTATCACTTTAACTACTGACGAATGGTGCGTTGGATGTGGAGATTCTAACAAAGATGTTCTTGGAAAAGGCTTAATCGTACATGCAGGAACAGACGACTTTACGACTCAGCCAACTGGAAATGCAGGAGGAAGAGTTGCTTGCGCAGGAATCATTAAATAAGAAAAACTTCAATAACCGCTATTTTTAACAAAATCTAGCGGTTATTTCATTTTAAAATGAATCCTAAAACAAGAAAAAGACATAGCTTTGCATCAGCAAAATAAAGTCAATGATTAACCCATCTGCACCAGGCTGGATCGATAAGTTTTTTAGTGAACAGAAGTTTTCAGAAGCTATTCCTTTTGAAACTGTAGATTCGTTTTACTATAAAGTAAGAGAAACAGGGTTTATTTATGGCCATATTATTGCTATAGATTCACAAGTTCCAATTCCGATAAAAGGGTGGTTCAAAACCGAAATTTCAAAAGTAGCTTTACTAAATGCGCTCTATCATGTTTTTTGTTTAGAGAAAAGAAATTCGGAACCTAAAAATTTTATTTCTGAAGTTTTAACGTTTTACAAACAAATGAATCCAGAGGGATTTAATTTGTTTAAAATTTTATTGCCCAAAGACACTCCTTCTCTATCTCTGGAAAATATTATTGATCAGAGAGTTCAAACCAATGACAGTATTATCAGTAAAAACTTTTCGCATTTGGTAACCAATGCGCTTTTGTTTATCGATGTTTTGGCTTTCAGACAATATTTAGAGCACGGAGAAATTCCTGAAAAATATTTAAAAAGAATTGAAGAAACAGTTCTCGGAATTGTTGGTTTGGCTTTGAAAACCAAAACAGTAAAATCACAACATGACGATTTATTGATCAAACTTTTTGAAGCTTCAATCCGTTATTCAAAATTTTCAAAAGTTACGGTTGAAACTTTAGAAACTTTGAATCTTGATTACTTTAAAAACAGATTGGAGCAATATTACTTAATCGACATGGCCGGAATGGCATTGTGGAGTGATGGTGTGATAGAAAATGAAGAATCGTATTTCTTATATGCTTTAGGATCGACAATGGGAGTTCCAGATGATTTTGTGACAAAAAGCATGGACACAACCAATACTTTTATCACTACGCATAAAAAGAAGATTCCGTACTTCAACTATTCAAATCCTGTTAAGCATTTTTATGACCAAATGACGCACAGCGTTGTTAAACTTATTATTAGAAATAAAAACAGATTAATTAAGGAAATTGTTCAAAGCAAAGAATTAATGGTTCTACTTGCCTATTCTACAACAAGAGATTTGGATGCAAAGGAAAAGAAAAAAGTAAAAAAACAGCTTTTGGACATTTGTAAAACCATTCCCTCGCTGACAATATTCTTACTTCCAGGAGGAAGTTTACTATTACCGATATTAATCAAGTTTATTCCAACAATGCTTCCATCAGCATTTAATGAGAATTTAGACGAAAACGAATAAAAAAAATCGCCCTTTTTGAGGGCGATTTTTTATTTCTATCTTATCTATTAAAGATCTAATTGATAAACTGAATCTAGTTCTTCGTTTGAGCTAATAGTTACATTCAAATCGGTTACAAAACCTGAATTTAAACCGTAAACCCATCCGTGAACCATTAAATCTTGTCCGTTTTTCCAAGCATTTTGAACAATTGACGTTTTTGCTAAGTTATAAACCTGCTCTTTTGCATTGATTTCAACAAAAGCATTAAAACGCTCTTCTTCGTTCTCAATTGAGTTTAAATATTTATCATGAAGACGATATTCATCTTTAATATGACGTAACCAGTTATCGATAATACCAACAGACTGATGTCCCATTGCTGCTTTTACACCACCGCATCCATAATGTCCGCACACGATAATATGCTTAATTTTCAAAACGTTAACTGCATAATCTAATACACTTAGCATATTCATATCAGAGTGTACAACCATATTGGCAATGTTTCTGTGTACAAAAACTTCACCTGGTTTCGCACCAACAATTTCGTTCGCAGGAACACGGCTGTCAGAACATCCAATCCATAATAATGGTGGCTGCTGTCCTTTTGCCAAATCAGCAAAATAGTTAGGGTCTTTTGCCAATGAAGTTTCAACCCACTTCTTATTATTTTCTAATAACTGCTCATAAAATTTTCTCATTTTTTTATTTTTTTGTGTGGTAATTTCTAAGTTTTAATAGCCTCAAAAAATGAACTTGATGTAAAGTTACCTAAATTTTGACATTTCTCTGGTCTTAAAAACACCTAAATTTAATTATTCTTCTCTAACAACTTCTCTTTTAACTAGTTCTCTTTTTGCCACATCATAATAATGTTCAATCGTAACATGATTACTGTTTTCTGGCGTATTTTCCAATTCGTAAGCTTCTTTAAACCCTTTAAGCTTCACTTTGATGTTTTCATCAACTGCTCTGGTTTCTTTAAATTCACGAATCAAATCTAATACATCATGAGCAATATACTCGGTATCATGAGCATTGATAATTACTTTTGAGTTTTCTGGAATTTCATTTAAAGTTTGCTTAATGGCAGCTTTATTCAAGAACGAAACTTCCTGAGCTAAATCGATATGAATAATATCTCCATCCTCATATTCTTCTTTCTTAAAGATATAAGCTCTTTTTAAATTTCCTCTCAAAACAAAAATGATACTTATGATAATTCCCAACGCAACACCTTTTAGCAAATCTGTTGCAACAACAAAGACCAAAGTTGCGATGAAAGGTACAAACTGGTATTTCCCCTTTTCCCAGAAATGCATAAAGGTTGCTGGTTTTGCTAATTTATATCCGACCAAAATCAAAACAGTAGCCAATGTTGCCAATGGAATTTTGTTTAGAATTGCCGGTATAGACAATACACTTATTAATAAAAGTATACCGTGAATAATGGTTGACATTTTAGATTTTGCTCCTGCGTTGTTATTCGCTGACGAACGTACTACAACAGATGTCATAGGAAGTCCTCCTAAAAGTGCGCTAACTACGTTTCCAATTCCCTGAGCTTTAAGTTCAACATTGGTATCAGTATAACGTTTTTGCACATCCATTCTATCTGAAGCCTCTATACATAAAAGAGTTTCAATAGAAGCGACAATGGCAATTGTAATAGCAACCACCCAAACTTGCGGATTTGTAACAGCAGTGAAGTCTGGCATTATTATAATTGATTTAAAGTCTTCAAAAGATTTTGGAACTGGCAAAGAAACCAAATGTTCTTTCGCAATTGCCAAAGTGCTTCCTGTAGATACAAATATTTCGTTTAAAACTACTCCAGCAATAACAGCAACTAAGGCTCCTGGAACTAGTTTGATTCTTTTTAAGAAAGGAACTTTATCCCAAGCCAATAAAATTACCAATGAAACTGCTGAAACCACAACAGCTCCTAAGTGAATATGATTTAAAACATCAAACAAAAATGAAAATGAATTACTTCCATCATTTTGAACAAAAGCTTGATCTCCTTCGAAATCTGCGTCATAACCAAAAGCGTGTGGTATTTGCTTTAAGATGATAATAATTCCGATACCCGCTAACATTCCCTCAATTACGTTTGTCGGGAAATAGTTCGATATACTTCCAGCTTTTAAAAATCCTAATGCTAATTGAATTAATCCAGCAATAAAAACAGACATTAAAAATACATCGAACGCACCTAAATCGGTAATAGCGGTTAAAATGATAGCTGTTAACCCAGCAGCTGGACCTGATACGCTAATATGTGACTGGCTCAAATATCCTACAACGATACCTCCCACAACACCAGCGATAATTCCAGAAAATAATGGTGCTCCAGAAGCCATTGCAATACCTAAACACAACGGAAGAGCCACCAAGAAAACCACTAAACCTGAAGCAAAATCAGATTTAAGGTTGGCAAAAAGATTGATTTTTTTTGTCATAATATAATACTAAAAAAATTATTCATTAAAGATTTACCACATCTCATAGAAATGCGGATAAAGATCAAAATAATCGGAAGTATTATGCTACGTTTGGCGGTGGAGCAAATATGCTCGGAGAGATATTGTCAAGTTTGACAATATTTTCAGAAATGATTGTTTTTTTCTCGATGTAAACCGGAAGTAAAACTTCATGCTCAAGAATTGTAGGGTGAACTACATTTTTAAGTTCTTTATGCACTTCTTCTTCAGCAATGCTAAAAGATATAGCCGTATTATTCCCTTTCTTTAACGCCTGAACAATTGTTGGGGTCGATAAGAAGGCAATGAATATGAATAATAATATGCGGGCTACAAATTTCATCAAAGCAAAAATAGCGTTAAACAAATAAAATCAAAGAGATTTTTATAGAAATTTAACATAAACAAAAAAGCAGAATGCAATTTTCATTCCATTCTGCTTCTATTTTATTAAAAACCAATATTTTATAATGATTCTTCTAACCAAGCATTCATCATCCAAATTGTTTTTTCCTGCTCAGCAATGAAGTCACTCATCATAGAATTGGTACCTTCATCATTAATTTCGCCAGATTTGTTCAATATTTCTCTTTCAATTTTTAATAAATCTGATAAAGAGTGAACAATCAATTGAACTGCTTTTTCATCGTTAGAAATGTTTTTTCCAACCGTCAATTTATTGTTTTTAATATAATCTTCAAAAGTATGCAAAGGCGTTCCTCCTATTGTTAGTACTCTTTCTGCGATCATATCTATTTTTAATTGTGCATCTGTATATAATTCTTCAAATTTTACATGTAAATCAAAGAAGCGCTTTCCGCGAATATTCCAGTGAATTCCTCTCAAGTTTTGGTAATACACTTGAAAGTTTGACAATAACACATTCAATTCTTTTACTAATAATTCTGACTCTTTTACAGGTAATCCTAAAATATTTGTCTTCATAATTTAATTTTTTACACTAATTTACTACAAATTTAGAGTAACTTTACTAAAATAAACATAAATAAAAATTATATTTTCTTATTTTTGCATCACAAATTACTATCAACATGACTATAACTCAATTGCAATATGTGTTAGCGGTTGCTGAGCATAAAAACTTCACTCTTGCTGCTGAAAAATGCTTCGTAACACAGCCAACTTTAAGTATGCAAATACAAAAAATTGAAGAAGAACTTAATATTTTAATTTTCGACAGAAGCAAAAAACCGATTCAGCTTACTGATATAGGACAGAAAATTGTCAGCCAAGCAAAAAACATCGTAAACGAGGCTGATCGTATAAAAGATATTGTAGAACAGCAAAAAGGTTTTATTGGCGGAGAATTTCGTTTAGGAATTATTCCAACGATTATGCCTACGCTTCTGCCAATGTTCTTGAATAATTTCATTAAAAAATATCCAAAAGTAAAACTCTTAATTGAAGAGCTTAATACAGAGGAAATTATTTTGAAACTTAAAAACGGACATCTAGATGCTGCAATTGCCGCAACTCCGCTTGAAGACGAAAAAATCAAAGAAATCGTATTGTATTTCGAACCATTTGTAGCCTACATTCCCGAGCATCATGCTAGTTTCCAGAAAGAAGAAATTGAAGTAGCCGACTTAAACTTGAATGAAATTCTGCTTTTACAAGACGGCCACTGCTTTAGAGACGGTATTTTGAATTTGTGCAAAAATGTCTCAGACGCCGACCAGACTAATTTCCAGATTCAAAGCGGAAGTTTTGAAACTTTAATTAAATTGGCAGACGAAGGCCTTGGTACAACGTTACTTCCGTACTTGCACACCCTAGACTTAAAAGAATCCGACAAACTGAAACTTCGTAATTTTAAGGAACCAAAACCAGCTCGAGAGGTAAGTTTGATTTACCCAAAGAGCGAATTAAAGATGCAAATCATTGATGCACTCAGATCTACAATTGCTGGCGTTGTAAAAGGCGCAATTGTTTTTCAGAATGTTCAAATCATCAGTCCATTACAAAAGAAAGCGTAATAAAAAAGGAGCCAATTTGGCTCCTTTCTTTTTATACTTTAATTAGTTGTAGACTTTGTTTTAATTCTGGTTTTCCGACAACGAAATTCAGTAACCATTCCTGCAATTGTTCCATTTCGTAAGGTAACAGTGTTTTGATAGCTTTTTCTAACTCTTTGCAGAAAAGTACCGGATCGAAACTAACTCTTTCAAGTATTGATTTCGTGTAATCAAACATCATTTTTGACATAATAAAATAAGATTTTCGGGGGTTATCTATTTTTTTAAACTCGAACCAAATTTAAACAAATAACCAACATAAATATTACTTTTAACTTATTTTTTTAAAAACTTTAGCAACGAATACGTTTTCTTAAAACAAATAAATCAATGTAGAATTATTCTAAATTATTCATTTAAACCTTTTTAAAAGCTCGAAACATTTCTCTTTTTCCTGGAGGTCCTGTTAATTTTTCTACTGTAAATCCGACTTCGATCATACTTCTTTTAACAACTCCTCGAGCTGCGTATGTAACCAAAACGCCGTTTGGTTTTAGACTATTGTACATTTTCTGAAAGATCTCAGTACTCCAAAGCTCCGGCTGCACTCTATATCCGAAGGCGTCAAAGTAAATCAAATCAAAAATTTCAAAATCGTTTATTTCGTGAAAAAATTGTTTCCTTTTGGTTAACGAGAACAGATCGCAAATTTCTGCTTTTTCGTTCCATTCACTTTTATGCATTTTCTCAAAAATGTTCTCAAATTCCAATGCCTCAAGTTCAGCGGCATAATTCATCTCCAAGATTTCATCCGCATCAACAGGATACGCTTCTACTCCAACATAATCTATTTTCTGATTTTTTCTAATAGCTTCCAAATACGTGATAAAAGCATTCAAACCAGTTCCAAAACCTATTTCTAATATACTTATAGGATTATCAAATAATGAAAGTCCGTTTTTAATAAAAACATGCTTCGCTTCCTGAATTGCACCATGTTTAGAATGATAGCATTCGTCCCATTCTGGCAAACGAATTGTAGTTGAGCCATCTAGCGTTTTAATTATTTCTCTTTTCACCTTTTTAAGAATTTAGTAATGGCTTTTTATTGATTTTCAAGCCATTTTAATATTCAAAATTAGTCAAAACAAATGCGTAAAGCCTTAAAAAACGATACTTTTTTCATAAAATCTTTATAAAAATCAATTAAATATTTGAGTTTATTATAGGATAAACAAATCTCAGTCAAAACGAGTAAATAATGAATTTTCGCCAAGCATTTTACAGATTTTTACGTAATTTTGCATTCAATAAATTCCATTTTACACGATATCATCACTTTAGAATTTCTGATAGTGAAAAATATCTCACAAAAAACTTACATAACTATGAGTACAACTCAAACGAGCAAAATTGAAATCATTAAAGCTACTTCTACAAAAATAAATGAGGTAGATTTTGACAACTTAAGTTTTGGTGCTGTATTTACAGACCATTTATTCGAATGCGATTTTAAAAACGGGCAATGGCAAAATCCTGTCATTAAGCCTTATGCTCCTATTTTGATGGATCCATCTTCAAAAGTCTTCCACTACGGACAAGCTATTTTTGAAGGAATGAAAGCTTATAAAGACGAAAATAATGACATTTGGTTGTTTAGACCAGATGAAAATTACAAACGTTTCAATAATTCTGCTGTTCGTATGGCAATGCCAGAAATTCCAGAATCTATTTTTATGGATGGTTTAAATGAATTATTGAAAATTGATCAAGAATGGATACAGAGAGGAAACGGAGCTAGTATGTACATTCGTCCTTTTATGATTGCTACAGGTCCTGGAGTTATCGCAAATCCTTCTGATGAATATAAATTTATGATTTTACTTTCTCCTGCAAAAGCATATTATGGAGGTGAAGTAAAAGTTATTATTGCCGAACATTTCAGTAGAGCTGCAAATGGTGGAATCGGAGCTGCAAAAGCTGCCGGAAACTACGCTGCTCAGTTTTACCCAACTAACTTGGCAAACAAAGATGGTTTCCAACAAGTTATTTGGACTGATGATGCAACACATACAAAACTAGAAGAAGCTGGAACAATGAACGTTTTCTTCAGAATCAACGATACTTTATTGACAGCTCCAACAAGCGAAAGAATTTTAGATGGTGTTACTAGAAAAAGTTTGATTGCAATGGCTGAAAAAGAAGGATTAAAAGTTGAAGTTCGCCCAATAATTGTTTCTGAATTGGTAGAAGCTGCTAAAAACGGATCTTTGAAAGAAATCTTCGGAGCGGGAACTGCTGCAGTAATTAGCGTTATCAAAGGATTCTCTTATAAAGATGAATACTTCGAAATGGCTCCAATCGAAAATTCGTATGCTTCTTTCTTAAAAGAAAAACTAACTAGTCTTCAAAACAAACTTTCTGAAGATACTTACGGATGGACAGTTAAAGTTCAATAATCCAAAACCATATTAAAAAAGAAACCCGATAAATTCAACGTTTATCGGGTTTTTCATTTTTCCTTTATTATTAAATTTTAGCTTCTCGTTGCGGAGTTACTTGCGAAGATTTGCTTCGCCTGTTCGCTATCGCTCGGGTCTCTTTCGTCGAAATGACAAAAATAACGTAAAGCTTTGCGAACTTTGCCTTTTTATAAGAACTGTAGAAAAAAACTTAGCGTTCTTTGCGTTTAATCTTCTTTACAACAATTTAGAAAAATCAGGTTTAAAATAATTTGGACCTTTCATTACTTTTCCGTCTTCTCGATAGATAGGTTTTCCGTCTTCACCTAATTTACTCATATTACTACGCTGAATTTCATCAAAAACAGCCTCAATTTTATCTTGAAGTCCGTGCTCAATAATAGTCCCGCACAAGATATACATCATATCTCCAAGTGCATCTGCAATTTCAACCAAATCATTATTTTGAACCGCTTCGTAATATTCTTCATTTTCTTCCTTCATTAAATTGTAACGAAGTAATTTTTTCTCTGCTCCCACATCGGCAATTGGAGTTGCACTGTGGCCAATTTTAAAAGCAGTGTGAAATTCGGTTACGGCGTCAAGTTGTTTTTTCATATAGTAGTTTTCTTTTTTTTGGCTAATTTAAGTCACTTTCTAATAAATCTGAAAATTTATTGAACGAAATGAAAAGGCAATTTAGCAGCAAATCGTTTACAAATCTCTAAATTTGCTAAAAATTTTTATAATTATGTTTAGTCAAGGACAAATACTATTTGGAGTATGTTTTTTTATCGCTTTTGTAATCATTATGATATTTGCTTATCGAAAAGATTTGAAATTACACAAAGTCTTTTATAAAGGAAATTACAAAGTACTCCTTGCCTTTCTGCTTTTCATTGTCCTTTTGTTCGTAATTAAAATCTTTCTAAAAAGATAAATTATTCTGGTCGCAATAAAATAAAACCTAATAATTCTGGGTTATTAGTAAGACTCATAATAAAATTTATAACTTTACCGAAACCAATTAATCTGCCATGAAAATTCTAAAGTATTTATTTCTTTTTGCACTTTTAAGCTTTGTTGCTCTTACTGTTTTTGTTGCTACTCAGAAAGGAGATTTTTCTGTAGAAAGAAGTAAAGTTATCAATTCGCCTCGTGCAACGGTTTATAATTACTTAAACGACTTTAGAAATTACGAAGATTTTGAATCATGGTCAGTTGAAGATCCTTCTATCAAAATGACTTATGCCAATAAAACAAGCGGAAATGGCGCTACATTTTATTGGGATGGCGCTGATGGACAAGGAAACTCTATTATCCTTAAAACAAAAGACGGCGAAAGTATTGATCAAAAAATGCAGTTTGATGGCACCGAAGCCGATGTAAATTGGACTTTAAAAGATACTTTGAACGGAAAAACAAAAGTTACTTGGAAAGGAAAAGGAACTATGAGTTTTCTATTTAAAATATACACTGCTCTTCATGGCGGTTCAGATAGAGTTATTGGAACTATCTATGAAAAAAGTTTAGCTAATATTGACAAAAACTTAGATTACGAAACCAAAACTTTTGCTGTTACAGTAGATGGAGTGGTAAAGAAAACCGAAACTCCTTATATCAAACAGACTTTTACTAGCGAAATTGCCAAAGTAAGCAAAAATGCGAGAATTGTAATTCCGAAGCTTATTCACTTTAGCGAAACAAATGGATTGTCTGCGGTGGGAAAACCGTTTATTATTTATCATACTTACGACACTAAAACTGGTTTAGCAAAGATTTCAATCTGTCTGCCAATCAATAAAGAGATTTCAACAAGTTCAGGAAGCGATATTTTAGCAGGAAAATTAAATGGTTTTGATGCCGTAAAAACAACTCTAAACGGAGATTACTCTCATAGAAATGAAGCTATTGCAAAAACAACAGCTTATATCAACAATCAAAAGATTATTCCAGATTTAAGCTGGTCGCATCTTGAAATCTTGACATTAAGCAAATTGGATGTGAAAGCTTCTTCTAAATTGGTAACTGAGATTTATTTCCCAATAAAACCAAAAGTAGTTCCTGCTTCTGTTGTAACCGATCCTGTTTATGCTCCAGAAAATACTGGCGAAACTACAAGCGAGCCACGTACTGAACAGCCACGTACAGAGCCTGTAAAACGCAAACCAGCTGCGCCAACTCCAGCTCCTGCACAAACACCCGCACAAGAAGAAGACTCAGAATTTTAAATAATTTCAAAAGCATATTAAACCTTTTGCTTTAAATTCTGTCTAACTTCTATTAAAGTAAGTTTACAAAACAAAAAGTTTGATAGGCGAGAAAGAATTTATAAAACAATTATTAACCCCTGAAACGCAAAATGTTGCGTTTCAAAAACTCTTGTCTGATTATCAGAAACCTTTGTATTCTCATATTCGAAACATTGTTTTGAATCATGATGATGCCGACGATGTTTTACAGAACACTTTTGTAAAAGTCTTTCAAAATCTTAAAAACTTTAAAGGAGAAAGTAAACTGTTTTCCTGGATGTATCGTATTGCTACTAACGAAGCTTTGACTTTTTTATCGCAAAAAGCAAAACTGAGCGGCATTTCGTCTGAAGATCTGCAAAATAAAACGATTGACAATTTAAAAGCCGATCTTTATTTTGACGGAGATGAAATTCAAATCAAACTTCAAAAAGCAATTGTAACGCTTCCGGAGAAACAACAATTAGTTTTCAAAATGAAATACTTTGAAGAGTTAAAATATGAAGAAATTGCAGATATTTTAGGAACATCTGTCGGTGCTCTTAAAGCATCTTATCATCACGCAGTAAAAAAAATCGAATTATATGTTACATCAAATTAAACCTTTTGTAACAAAAAATGTCTTATAAATATTATGAAAACATTTAAATTAGAAAACGAACCCAAAATAAAATCTGGATTTAAAACTCCGGAAAACTATTTTGATGATTTTTCAGAAAAGGTTTTACAGAAATTAAATGAAAAAGAAGTTAAAGTAATTCCTTTTTACAAACGTAAAAAAACAATTTGGACAGTGGCCGCTGCAGTGGTTGGCTTTGCATTATTAATTCCTATCATAAATAATTATAGAGCAAATTCAAACGAACTTGACGAAGCTACATTAGAAAATTATTTATCGTATCACTCCAACATAAGCCAATACGATTTGATTCAAAAATTAGACGACAGTGATATAGAAAAATTAGGCAACGACGTTACTTTGGAAGACGAAACCTTAGAAGACATTTTGGCAACGAGTCCAAACCTAGAACACTTAATTTCAGAACAAAATTAAATCAAACTTAACTCAACAACTTAGCTTAACAATGAAAATAAAGAACATTTTACCGCTATTGCTATTTCTGATAAGTTTTTCATTTTTTGCACAAAATGGAAAAATTGATGAAAAGCGAGAAAAAATTAAAGCTTTTAAAGTGTCATTTTTAACGACAGAATTAGAACTAACTTCTACCGAAGCCGAAAAATTCTGGCCAATTTACAACGCTTATGACGATAAGCAATATGAATTGAAGTATTTAAAAATGAAAACTTATCTGAGACAGCTAAAAGATGACAATCTTAAAAATCTTTCAGATAAAGAAGCAGCAACACTATTATCTCAAATTGAAAGCACGGATAAGGAAATATATCAGCTTCGCGAAAAGTATATGAATAGTCTAAAGAAAGTACTTCCTGCAAAGAAAATACTCCTACTTAAAAAATCTGAAGACGATTTTAACCGAAAATTATTGCAACAATACCGAGACAAAGCCAATAAAGATTAAGCTTAACAAAACAACAGCGATAAGAACCCTATATAATAATACTTACTTTATTATTTAGGGTTCTTATTTTTTTATTTAAAATTCAATCGAACTACTTTATTATGTCCAGCTGCGATTGCAGTATTTCTATTCACAAATCGAATAGTAAAAAATCTGTTATCTGTAGAAAGCTGCATCCAGTTTTCTCCTCCATTTTGAGAATATTGAATTCCTTCAGAACCTACACAAACAATTTCTCTCCCATTACCTCCTGGAACATATTGCACACATGATGCATAACCAAATCCCATATTCTGACCAATTAATTGCCAAGTCTTACCGCCATCTTTTGTGAAAGCTTTATTATTGGCTTTATTATTAGGCAGATCATAATCTCCTCCTGCAATGAAACCTTGCTTAGAATCGTAAAAATCGGCAGTAAAAATTCCTGTCATTTGTTTTCCCTGTACGATAGGAGTTTCTACAACTTTCCATGTTTTTGCTTTATCTGGAGAATAAAAAACACGCGCTTTTTTTCCGCCCGAAACCAGCCATGTATCGTTTCCTTTTATAACTATATTGGTATTGCTGGCTGCAAAAGCTGCTTCTCCAGTACTATTTGTTGGCAATTTATCAGAAAGCAGTTTTGTCCACGTTTCTCCACCGTCACGAGTAACAATAATTGAGAATGTATCTTCTGTTGGATCACCAATTGCAATTCCTTCCTTATCATTCCAAAACTGCATGCTATCGTAAAAAACCTTCGGATTAACTTCTTTATAGACCAATTTAACTTTGCGGTCTTTTTTAGAAACTGAATAAAGAAGTGCAGGATTTGCCACACTCAATAAAAAAATATCTTTTGAAGTTTGCGCAATACTTCTAAATTCTAATTTAAGTGTATCACGATAAATATGCTCTTCAAATTTTTCTTTTTTATCCAAATCATAATACCCAAAACGAGAATTATCAGCTCCGTACCAAACTTTATTTTTATCAATAAGAATTGCTCTAATACTAATTCTGTCTTTAAACAATGTATCTATTGTCATTGATGTAAAACCATTATTATAAACAACGTCGGTTTTATAATTAAATGTCTTAAAAGACATCAATAAAATAAAAATAACACAAAATAAAGAGAGTTTTTTCATAGGAAATTTAAAATTTGGTTAACGCTAAAATACGATTATTTATAAAATATCAAAATCATTCTGCATTCTTTTCTGGCACGATAGTTGTTTTCTTACAAATAAAATATTTAACAAGTAAAATATGAAAAATATACTATTTACAGGAATATTTATACTCTTAGTAAATTCCCTCATTGCTCAAAAAGTTAATGTATATCCTAAAAACTCTTATGTAGAAGAAAATTTAGATTTAAACGCCGTTTCCTTGATATTTTCTCAATCTATAGACGCTGCAGATTTCGAAACAAGATTAAACTATCCAGATGAGAGAATCTCCAACTTAGATTTAAACCATGATGGAAAGGTTGACTATTTAAGAGTTTCAGAAAAAATTCAAAACAATATAAAAATCATAATTATTCAATCGGAAATAAAACCAAATATATTCGAAGACGTGGCGACCATTAATATCATAATGAATTCAAGAAATACTGGCTGCAGTAATGATTCCGGAATTCGAGCAAAAGATATTATTATTCCTTTTGTCTTTACAGTTTTAGATGTATTTCTTCATAGACGATAACAAAAAAACAATTTGATAATCAAAGACTAAACGTCAAAATCATGTTACATGTATTTTATGGCACAGTAATTGGATATCTCAGAATATTAATCTTCAATATGATTTTATCATGAAAGCGAAAATACTTTTACTAGCCCTATTTGCATTAGGAATTAGTTCTTGCCAAGCCCAAGCTGGAGCTACAGTTTATGCAAAAAACTCAGATATAAGCGATAACTTAGACTTAAGAGCTGTTGCTTCGATGTTTGGAGAATCAGCTAACCTCCAAGATTTTGAAAGACGTTTAAATGATCCAAAATATCAAATATCAAATCTTGACCTTAACGGTGATGACGAAGTAGACTATCTTCGTGTAATCGAAAGTGTTGAAAACAGAACTCATGTTGTTATTATCCAAGCGGTTTTAGATCGTGATGTTTACCAAGACGTTGCTACAATAGACGTAGAAAGAGACAATTACAATAAAGTAAGTGTTCAAATTGTTGGAAACTCATACTTGTATGGAGCAAATTATATTTACGAGCCTGTCTATAGTGTTGTTCCTGTTATTTATACTTCATTTTGGGTAACCAATTATAGACCTTATTATTCAACTTGGTATTGGGGTTATTACCCAACATATTATAGCGCATGGAGACCTTATCCTGTTTACAGATACAGAAACAACATTAATGTTTGCATCAATGTACACAATACATACAACTATGTGAATGTAAGAAGAAGTTACAGAGCTCCAGCAATCTATGAAACAAGACGTACTTATGGTTACGAAAGAATGCGTCCAAACTACAGCTTTGCTGAAAGACATGCCAACACATCTAATAGATATGAATTAGACCAAAGACGTGTAGCGAGCAGAGAAGCTAATAGAAATACATACAACACAAACAGAAATTATACAGGAAGAACAACATCTGACAATGGTATTTCTAACAGAACATATGCTGAAAACAGAAATGCTACAAACAGATCATCTGTTGACAGAAGCAACAATACTAATAGAGATTATAATTCTACAGGCAGAAGTACTGAAAGTGTAAACACAGAAAGAAACACAAATCGTGGCGGTTATTCAAATAACGGCTATAATTCTCAAAGAGTTGAAAACAGTGTTAGAGTGCAAAACACTCAAAGAGGGGATTACGGAATCCAAAATACTTCTAATACATCAAGAGGATATTCTAATCGTGAAGCATCTGCTCCAAGAACAGAGAGAAGTTCAAGAAGCTATTCTGAAAACCAATCTAGCAATTCAAATAGAGATTACTCTGCTAGACCACAGCAAAGCCAGCGTTCAGAATCTCCACGAATGAGCCAAGAATCTTCTAGAGGAAACCAAGAATCTAGAGGTGGACAAAGCCAAAGAGACAATGGTTCAAGTTCAAGAGGAAATGGAAGACGAGGTTAATTTTTGAAATAAATAATAATCAAAAAAGTAAGCACAATTTTACGATTGTGCTTTTTTTTATCTTTTTAATTATAATTGCCACTAATTTGTTTTAAAACAGTAAATTTGCAACCGTCTTTTTATAAAATTATACATGAGCGCATCGCATAAAAACTTACATAGTAAGTTGTCTATTGGGGGTTTATTAATTACTTTAGGGATTATTTATGGAGATATTGGTACTTCTCCATTGTATGTAATGAAGGCTATTTTGGGCGATCACACGATAAATGCTGATATTGTTTTAGGAGGTATTTCTTGTGTGTTTTGGACACTGACATTACAAACTACAATTAAATATGTACTTATTACTTTAAGTGCAGACAACCACGGCGAAGGAGGAATTTTTGCCTTATATGCATTAGTCAAGAAAACAAAAATTCAATGGCTTATTGTGCCCGCGATTATTGGTGGTAGTGCACTGCTCGCAGATGGAATTATTACCCCGCCTATTTCGATTTCTTCTGCTGTAGAAGGAATTAGGGCATTCTACCCTACGATGCAGACACAAACTATTGTGTATATCGTAATTACAATTTTATTCGTTTTATTCACCATTCAGCAGTTCGGAACTAAATTGGTCGGCAAATTCTTTGCTCCAATGATGTTAATCTGGTTCGCAATGCTTGGTACTTTAGGAGCCATTCAAGTATTGAATTATCCTGAAGTAATTAAAGCAATTAATCCTTATTACGCTTATCATTTATTATCGATACATCCTGATGGTTTCTTTGTTCTTGGTTTCGTATTCTTATGTACAACTGGAGCTGAGGCTTTATATTCTGACATGGGGCATTGTGGAAGAAAAAACATCAGAATCAGTTGGATTTTTGTAAAAACCACTTTAGTCTTAAACTATTTTGGACAAGCAGCTTACTTAATTCACCACGAAGGAAGCACTCTACAACAATTAGGAGGAGAAAATGGAAATCCGTTTTACTTAATCATGCCACATTGGTTTTTACCATTCGGAATTGTAGTTGCAACCCTTGCTGCCGTAATTGCTTCACAAGCACTTATCTCGGGTTCGTTTACATTGATTAACGAGGCAATGCGTCTGAACTTCTGGCCAAAAGTAAAAATCAAATATCCAACAGAAGTAAAAGGTCAATTATACATTCCGTCAATCAACTGGCTATTGTTTTTTGGCTGTGTTGGAATTGTTTTACATTTCGAGAAATCAGGAAATATGGAACATGCGTATGGTCTTGCCATTATTTTGTGTATGATCATGACTACCATATTATTGAATTACTACTTAATCATGAAACGTGTAAAACTGTACTTTATGGTGCCGTTGATCACTATTTATTTATTGATTGAGTTCAGTTTCCTTTTTGCCAATATCACCAAATTTGCAGAAGGCGGTTATGTAACCTTAATCATCGCGAGTTTGCTCATTTCTGTAATGACAATCTGGTATTTGGCTAAGAAAATCAACAAAAACTACACTAAAGTGGTTAAAGTTGACGATTACAAACAAGTTTTAGTAGAATTAAGCCAAGATCTATCTATTCCGAAATATGCTACGCATTTGGTTTATATGACCAATGCAAATCGCGTTGACGAATTGGAGGAAAAAATCATCTATTCTATCCTTCAAAAACGCCCGAAAAGAGCCGATATTTATTGGTTTGTTCACGTAAATATTTTGACTGAACCTTACAAAACGCAATATAAAGTAACTGAAATTGCTAAAGACGATATTTATAGAATTGATTTCAACTTAGGTTTTAGAGAGCCAACCAAAATCAATTTGATGTTTAGAGAAGTTATCAAAGATATGGTAAAACGAGGCGAAGTAGATATTACGAGCCGTTACGAATCTTTAAATAAAAATAATATTATTGGAGATTTCAAATTTGTATTGTCTGAGAAATTCTTATCAAATGACAACGATTTAAGATGGCATGAAAACATTATCATGAATTCTTACTTCTTCATCAAAAAACTGAGTTTGTCTGAAGAAAGAGCTTTCGGTCTGGACAGCAGCTCTGTTAAAATAGAAAAATTCCCGATGGTGCTTCACGCTCCAGAAAATATTGGATTAACGCGTATTACAAAATAATAGGCTTTTAAATAATTCAAAAAAAACACTCTAATTTGGAGTGTTTTTTTCTTTTAATACGAGTTAGATTAAGATTCAGTATTAAAAATTTAACTTTCAATCAATTAATAGTACCTTTGCAACTCAAATTATAGAAATGAGATTACACAGAAATTTAGTTTATACTACCATTGACTCTTTAAATGCCATTTTCAACGAAGGAGAATATGCAGATAAAGTGGTAGCTAGAGCCTTAAAAAAAGACAAACGTTGGGGAAGTTCTGACAGGAAGTTTGTTGCTGAAACCATATATGAAATTGTTCGATGGAAACGATTATACGCAGAAATTGCCGAAGTAAAAGAACCTTATGACAGAGACAATCTATGGAGAATGTTTGCTGTTTGGGCTGTTTTACGCGGTTATCCTATTCCAGATTGGAGACAATTGGAAGGAACTCCTGAAAGAAAAATCAAAGGCCGTTTTGACGAATTATCTAAAACCAGAGCCATCAAAGAATCTATTCCAGATTGGATGGATGAATTGGGCGTAAAAGAACTTGGTGAGAAAGTTTGGGCAAAAGAAATTGCTGCGCAAAATCAGCCAGCGAAAGTTATTCTTAGAACCAATACTTTAAAAGGCACAAAAGAAAGTCTTCGCAATACTTTAATGGATTTAAATATTGAAACTGAATATTTAAAAGACCAGCCAGATGCTCTTGTTTTAAAAGAAAGAGCAAACGTATTTTTGACAGACGCTTTTAAACAAGGACTTTTCGAAGTTCAAGATGCTAACTCTCAGTTAGTTGCAGGATTTTTGGACGTAAAACCTGGAATGCGTGTCGTGGATACTTGCGCGGGAGCCGGAGGAAAAACATTGCACATGGCTTCTTTAATGGAAAATAAAGGACAATTGATTGCAATGGACTTATACGAAAGTAAATTGAAGCAATTGAAATTAAGAGCTAAAAGAAATGGCGCTTTTAATATCGAATACCGCATTATCGACAGTACAAAAGTGATTAAAAAATTACACGAAAAAGCTGATCGTGTTTTAATTGATGCGCCTTGTAGCGGATTAGGAGTTTTGAAAAGAAACCCTGATTCAAAATGGAAATTACAACCTGAATTTATCGACAACATTCGTAAAGTTCAGAGCGAGGTTTTAGAAAGCTATTCTAAAATTGTAAAACCAGGCGGAAAATTAGTTTATGCAACTTGTTCAGTTCTTCCATCAGAAAACCAAGAGCAGGTAGAGAAATTCTTAAAAACAGAAATCGGAAAACAATTTACTTTTATTGAAGATCGTAAAATGTTAGCTTCAGAATCTGGTTTTGATGGATTCTATATGGCTCTTATGGAACGTAAAAAATAGGAAATTCCAAATTCCAGCCTTGGAATTGCTTAATATTTAAAATCCCAAATTTCAATCTGAGTTATTGAAATTTGGGATTTTTTATTTTTTTTCTACTCTTCAAACAATTATTCCCACTGTTTTGTCATTTCGACGTAAGGAGAAATCTTCGTTAGAAACTCCACAAAGATTTGCCTATTGGAGCGGAGCTACTTGTGAAGATTTCTCCTTACGTCGAAATGACAAGATTGCGAAAACTTGAAATTTATTTTTGCGTTCCAGCTTGGAACTCCACTTGCCAACTTTGTCAAAGTTTAAAACTTTGACAAAGTTCTAAACGCACAGCATTGGAATTTGCACCCGAGCGTTAGCGAACAGGCGAAGCAATTTTAAATATTGGAATTTTAATCCTGAAGGGTAGGTTTTCGCAACAACTTTCCATTTTCATTTTCTTTAAATTTTGAAACGAAAACTATTTCTTTTGGCTTTTCATACTTTCCTAAAACATCAAAAAAATTAGGTTCAAATTCTTGTTTTTCGCCTTCGATAACCAAAACTAATTTTTCTCCTAAAGTAGTATCAGGAAGTCCTGTTACAAAAAATCTATTGGCAATTTTCCCGATTAGTTTAGATTCTATCTGTTCTGGAATCAGCTTTACTCCTCCACTATTGATTACGTTATCAATTCGTCCTAAAAATTTAAATTGCTGTTCATTGACTAATTCTACCAAATCATTGGTTACAATTGGCTCATCTGAAATAGAAGCGACATTAATAACCAAGCATTGGCGATCATCTTGAGAAATTTTTACATTTGGAAGAATCGAAAAAACAGAATCTCCCAAACGTTTTGCTGCAATATGCGTAATCGTTTCGGTCATTCCATATGTTTCATAGATTTCTGTTTTTAGTGGCAAAAGCTTTTCTTCAAGAGCCGAATCTAATTTTGCTCCTCCAATAATTAATTTACGAACTTTTGAAAGTCCTTCTATAGAATTTTGAACTTGAAGTGGCACCATCGCAACAAAATCGTACGTAGTCGTATTTAATTCGAGCGGATGAAGACTTGGCGAAACCACATCCAATTCTAGACCTAAAATTAAACTTCTTACCAGCATCATTTTTCCAGCAATAAATTGTGTTGGAAGACATAATAAAGCTTTATTCCCAGGTTCCAAATCAAAAAAATCGCCAGTTGCCAATGCTGATTGAATCATAGCCTGTTTTTTTAATCTGACTAATTTTGGAAGACCTGTTGTTCCAGAAGTTGTCATTTCGATATAGTCTTTTTTATCAAACCAATCCAAGAAAAACTCTCCTATTGACTGTTCGTACGCATCGCCTTCTTTTATGTAACTATAAGCCACACGGCACAAATCTTTTGCGTTTAAATGGTATCCGTTTAGTTTGAAATAATTGTGAACGTTATCTTGAGTTAAGTTTTGCATATTCTTAAGCATTTAATTCGACATTACTAATTTTTCCTGTTAGCTTATCTTTCCAATTTGTCCAGCCATATTTTTTACTAAAAATAAAAAGTAAAATAGGATAAATGACAAAAACTGGAAGAATTACATCTATTCCCGCTGAGGGTTCTGAAAGATCTTTAAAAATAGAATTTGTTTGAAAAACGGTCCAATCTGAGGTCACCAATAATGCTCCAACAAGATTGTTTGCAGCATGAAATCCAAGTGCCAATTCCATTCCCTCATCCATTAGCGTTATTACACCTAGAAACAATCCCGTTCCTATATAATAAATCATAATAATATTTCCCATTTTAACAACTTCCGGATTTGCCCAGTGCATGGAGCCAAATATTACAGAAGTCATCAGAAGCGGAAACCATCTGTTTTGAGATAAATTGGCAAATCCTTGCATTAAATATCCTCTAAAAACATACTCTTCTGTGCTGGTCTGAATTGGAATTAAAATGCATCCTAAAAGCGCTAATATTAAAAAAGGAACCAATTTAAACTGTAACATAAATTGCTCTGGTGATCTTAGATAAACAAATAAAAAGCTCAACAGCGAAAAAAAAGCCCATAAAAAGAAAGAAAACCAAATTCTCTTCCAATCTACTTTAGCTCTTGAAGTTGTCACCGACAAAAGAGTTTGATGATGAATGTATTTTACTACAAAATAAATTCCTGCAAAAGCAAAAACAAAAGAAACCATTACCAGAAAAAGAGTTGTATTAGATTCAAACATTTTCATAATCCCTTCGTTTGTCGTCGGAAAAACTTTATGTTCGGTAAATGTTTTATAAAATACAGCTGCCGTAATTGGAATTTGCCCTATAAAAGATGCTGAAATAATAAATACTGATCCTAAAAGATATTTCCAAAACTTATTTTCAGGTTTAATGCCTTGTTCTAAAAACATAAATTTAAAATTTTAAAAAATGAGAATTTAAATTCGATAAGTTAATCTTACTTTTGACATTGCTAAAATATCCCATTTTATTGTACGAATATTGCAACGTTTAAATATAAGAAAATGATACAAATTTACCATAATCCGAGATGCGGAAAATCAAGAAATTGCCTTGCTTTTATTGAAAAATCAAAACAAGATTTTGAAATCATACCTTACTTAACTGAAACTCCATCTTTTGACCAATTAAAAACATTATTAGGCCAACTAAATTTAGAGCCAATCCAACTCGTTAGAACTAAGGAAAAAATTTGGATTGAAAATTTTAAAGGAAAAGCTCTGAGCGATGACGAGATTATAAATGCCATGGTAGAAAACCCAATTTTAATCGAACGCCCGATTGTTGTAAAAGACGGAAAAGCTATAATTGGCCGAGACCCAGAATTGGTTGCTTCTTTTTTAGATTGATTCTAAAATACCCTATTAACATTTTTTTGTGATTTTTCTCTTTAAACCAAAAACTACATTTGGCGTCTAAAGAGAAAAAGAAAACCAGAAAATGAAAAAAATCAAATTTGCCGTATTACTTGTATTCTTGTTTACAAGTTTTTACAATTACTCTCAACAAGGTTCCGGAGGCAGACCCAAAGTAAAAGTCACCGGAAAAGTTTTCGAGAAAGTAAGCAAACAACCTTTAGAGTATGCTACAATTTCACTTACTGCTCCAAATGACACAAAAGTTGTTGCTGGAGGTATTACGAACCCGAAAGGAGAATTTGAAGTTGCGGTTGCACCCGGAACTTATGATATAAAAGTGGAGTTTATTTCGTTCAAATCAACTGAAATTAAACAAAAAAGCATTCAAGGCGATACTAATTTAGGTGTTGTAAACCTATCTGAAGATGCCGCGCAATTAAACGAAGTTGTCGTGCGTGCTGAAAAATCGACTGTAGAAATTAAACTGGACAAAAAAGTTTACAACGTTGGTCAAGATATGATTGTAAAAGGCGGAAGCGTAAGCGATGTTTTAGACAATGTACCCTCCGTTTCTGTTGATACAGAAGGAAATGTAAGTTTAAGAGGAAGCGACAACATTCGTATTTTAATTGACGGAAGACCTTCACAAGCTATAAATATTGCAGAAGCTTTAAGACAGCTTCCAGCGGATGCAATTGACAAAGTAGAAGTAATTACAAACCCATCAGCACGTTATGACGCTGAAGGTGGTTCTGGAATTATCAATATCATCCTTAAAAAAGGAAAAAATCAAGGTTTCAACGGAACTTTTATTGCTTCAACAGGTTTACCGGAAACGTATGGATTAAGTGCCAACTTAAATTATAAAACTGAAAAGTTAAACTATTTTACAACTGCAGGGTATAACTACAGAACTACAGAAGGAGCTGGCCAAACAAATTCTGAATATTTAAATCCAGATGGCACAACAAAAAGTTTCTTAGATGAAGACCGCGATACAAAACGTCTTAGAAAAGGTTTTAATGGAAGAGCTGGTGTTGAATGGACTATAACGCCATCTACATTCTGGACAAACGCCATCAATTACCAAAAAAATAGCGGTGATGATAGAGATTTGATCAATTATTACAACTACGATGCTGCCCATAATTACACTGGAACAACATATCGTTTAAATAATGCAGATACTGGAAGCGAAAACTTTGAATATACTTCTAATTTGATTAAAAATTTCAACGATAAGGGACACAAACTTACTGCAGACCTTTCGATTTCAAGAAATACAGATGACAGCTTTAGTGAAATTACAGCTTCACCAAATTTCAATAACACCCTAAACGATCAGATACAAAAGCAAGTTCTTTTTCAAGCAGATTATGTATTGCCTTTAGGGAAAGGAGGTCAGTTTGAAGCAGGTTATAAAGGAAGTTTCGGCGATCTAAACAATGAATATTATGTAACCGAAAATGGCGGAGCAAAAGATCCGAACTTATCTAATACTTTAGAATACAAAGAAAACATCAATGCGCTTTACACGCAATATGGCTTTAAAGTAAATAAATTCTCTTATTTATTTGGTTTAAGATGGGAAGACACAGATATTCACGTTAACTTATTAGACAACAGCGATTTCAACACTAAAAAATACAACAACTTATTTCCGAGTGCATTTATTAGTTATGAAATCTCAGATCAAAGCAACTTCACTGCAAGTTATAGCAAACGTCTAACTAGACCTAGAGGACGTTTCATGAACCCCGCGGTAAACTACGCTAGCAATGTCAATATCTTTCAAGGAAACCCGGATCTAGATCCTTCTTTAACAGACAAATACGACATTGGCTATATCAAAAAATGGGATAAGGTAACCTTTAATACATCTGCATACTTTGAAGACACAAAAGACGTTTTCAGCTTTGTGCGATCTCCTACAGGTGATCAAGTTAACGGAATTCCTGTAATTAAAAGCCAGCCTATCAACTTAGGAAAAGAGCAAAAATTTGGTTTTGAATTTACATTTAATTACACTCCATACAAATGGTGGAAATTAAACAGTAACTTCAACTTCTTTAATGTAAAAACAACAGGAGAACATAGTTATACAGATACGCAAGGAAATGAGATTGTTCAAAATTTAGACAATCAGGCTAATTCTTGGTTTGCAAGAGTAAACTCTAAAGTTACACTTCCGTACAAAATTGACTGGCAGTTGACAGCAATGTATAACGGAGAACAAAAAACAGCTCAAGGTAAAAACTTAGGCCAATTCGGAATGAATACCGCTTTCAGTAAAGATGTTATGAAAGATAAAGGAACTATTGCTTTCAACATTAGCGACGTATTCAATTCACGAAAAATGAGATCGTATACGTATTTAGATGATGTAAATTCATATAGCGAATTTCAATTCCGTAAACGTCAGTTCAATTTATCATTCACTTACCGTTTCAATAAACCAAAGAGTGAGAGAGATAAAAATGCACAACCAAGAAATGATGGCGGTGGAGACGGCGGCGGAGATTTTCCTGGATAAAATCTTTTAAATTCCAATGTGGATAAAAAATTCCAAATTCCAATTTTATCATTGGGATTTGGAATTTTCTATTTATAAGGAAACCCGACAGGTTTTAAAAACCAATCGGGCTTAAATAAACTTATTAAATTGGAATTTAGATTTTTTGATATTGGAATTTCCTTTTTTTTGGCACAAAAAAAAGAACCCAAAGGTTCTTTTTTTATGACATCAATCTAAAATTAAATAGATTGTTCTTCTTGTCTTTTTCTGGCTCTTTTCTCTTTGATCATTTCCCAGCTAGCTCCTGTTACCCAATAAGATAAGAAACCTACCAAGAAAAACATTAACCAAAACCCTATAGTTAGTATGGTTAAGAAAAGTAAAAAACCTAAGTACTGTGAAAATTCAAACATGTTTTCCGGAATTTTTGAATGTTACGACAAATGTAGCGTATATATTTTTTCTCAGCAATAAAAACTAAATCAATTTTCGTTAAATAACATTTATCCGTATATTTATACTCATTTTAAATAAGCTTTTTTAGAACATACAATCCCTTTCTCTAAAAGAGCTCAGATGAATTTCATCTAAACATTTCACATTTTACGAATAACATTTTTACATACAACATAATGAAATACAGAATAGAAAAAGACACCATGGGCGAAGTTCAAGTCCCAGCCGATAAATATTGGGGTGCACAAACAGAACGATCTAGAAACAATTTCAAAATCGGACCAGCGGCATCTATGCCAAAAGAAATCATAGAAGGTTTTGCCTATCTCAAAAAAGCAGCTGCTTATGCCAATTACGATTTAGGTGTGCTGCCAATCGAAAAAAGAGATGCCATTGCAGCCGTATGCGACGAAATCCTTGAAGGTAAACTAGACGATCAGTTTCCGCTTGTAATCTGGCAAACAGGTTCTGGAACGCAAAGCAACATGAATGTTAACGAGGTAATTGCCAATCGCGCTCAAGTTCTTAAAGGTTTTGAAATTGGTGAAGGCGAACAATTTATAAAAGCCAATGACGATGTCAATAAATCACAATCTTCAAATGACACTTTCCCAACTGGAATGCATATTGCGGCTTACAAAATGGTTGTTGAAACTACCATTCCTGGAGTAGAAAAACTTCATGCTACTTTAACCAAAAAAGCAACCGAATTTAAAGATGTTGTTAAAATCGGGCGCACACACTTAATGGATGCGACACCATTAACTCTTGGTCAGGAAATTTCAGGTTACGCAGCGCAATTAGCCTTCGGATTAAAAGCATTAAAAAACACTTTAGCTCATTTGTCTGAAATTGCTTTAGGAGGAACTGCAGTCGGAACTGGGCTAAACACTCCGAAAGGATATGATGTAAAAGTCGCAGAATATATTGCAAAATTTACAAACCATCCTTTTGTAACTGCTGAAAATAAGTTTGAGGCACTTGCAGCGCACGATGCCATTGTAGAAACACATGGAGCTTTAAAACAATTGGCTGTTTCATTAAACAAAATTGCTAATGATGTTAGAATGCTAGCTTCGGGGCCAAGATCTGGAATTGGCGAAATCCATATTCCGGAAAATGAGCCAGGTTCTTCTATCATGCCAGGAAAAGTAAACCCAACACAATGTGAAGCTTTAACCATGGTTTGCGCACAAGTTATAGGAAATGATATGGCAATTGCTGTTGGCGGTATGCAAGGACATTATGAACTGAATGTTTTCAAACCTGTAATGGCTGCAAACTTTTTACAATCAGCACAATTGCTGGGCGATGCTTGTGTTTCTTTTGACGAACATTGTGCTCAAGGAATCGAACCAAATCACAAACGCATCAAAGAATTAGTTGATAATTCGTTAATGCTCGTTACGGCGTTAAACACTAAAATAGGCTATTACAAAGCCGCAGAAATAGCTCAAACCGCTCACAAAAACGGAACTACTTTAAAAGAAGAAGCCGTTCGTCTTGGTTATGTAACTCCAGAAGATTTTGATGCTTGGGTAAAACCTGAGGATATGGTTTGAGTTATGAATTATGAATTATGAATTATGAGTTATGAATTATGAGTTATGAGTTTTTACTCTAACGTAAATAATAAAAGGAGAAACATAAATGTTTCTCCTTTTATTTTATCTACAAAGTCGGCTAAAACTCATAATTCAAAACTCAAAACTCATAACTTATTTACCGTCTACATAATCCTGCAAATAACTGAATCTTTCTGTTAGTTTTCCATTTTCAGTGATTTTGGCGCGTTTTAAGATTCCATCTTTATCCCCGTTGAAAAAAGCTGGAATTACGTGTTCCATAAATTGTTCACCGAAACCTTCGCTAGCATCTTTTGGAATTTCGCATGGCAAATTATCTACAGCCATTACTGCAACAGCTGCTGGGTGAAAAAGATCAACTTCACGATCTTCTAATGGAAAATATCCATACAAAGGATCTTCGATCGTTGATGAGCGAACTGTACAGGCAATTGGCCCATTAACATCACAAGAAATATCGGCCACAACTTTCAATTTGCAGTCGCTTGCATTCAGCATTTCTTTCGTTAAAATCATCGGCGCATTATTGGCATGAAAATGCCCTGCAAAATAAATATCAGAAACTTTTGTGAATCTCTCAAAATCAGATTCATACTCTTCCGGATGCTTAACAAAATCTACAAAATCTAAAACTTGTCCGTCTTTTCTTTTGTTATATTCTAAAACATCCAGCTGCACATAAACTGCCTGAGCATATTTTTTTGTCAAATAATTATCAATCGTAATTTCTTTCACTTTTATGGCATCCAAAATTTCTTTTGCTCCGCTCCCAACCTTTCCAGTTCCCGTAACTACAAATTTTAAAGCTGGCATTGTAATGCGTTTTAAATGCTTTATCAAATCTTCTTTTCCAGAAAGCGATTCTGCTTTTGGAAGTTTAAACAATTCAAATTTAATTCCAAATGCCCGAATTCCGTTATAAACGCCAACCATTCCGGCATATTTTCCAAAACCAATTAAACGATGATCGTGTTCGTTTACAATCGTTTCATGATCGTATAAATCGATATTTTTTTCTAAAATCGCCTGAAGTAATTTTCTATTATGAGGCTGTTTTTTAATTGTATGAGAAAAAAAGAAATAAGACTTGTTTGGAATCAAATCGTCTACAGGAACTTCTTTTACACCGAATAAAACATCACAATCAGATACGTCATCAGTAACGGTAATTCCCATATTTTTATAATCATCATCAGAAAATATTCTGATATCTGAACTTTCAACTTTTACAGATGCATCATGATAAAGTTGTTTCATCCTTGCCAATTCATTTGGAGAAAAAACAACTCTTCTATCTGGCGGGTTTTTTCTCTCTTTTATGATTCCAAATTTCATTTAATGTGGTTTTTTAGTTTTTAATAATATAACTTTTTAAAACATATTTGTTTCAAATATAACAAATTTAGTTAAAATTTTGTTTCAAAAATTCTATTTAGAATGTTTTAAAACCGTTAAAAGCTGAAAAACAACCGACTAAAATTCACTTTTCTTAATAAAATGTTAAAAAACACAAAATAAAGCCTCAGAACCAAGAATACAACAAAATTGAATTCGATATATTTGTTTTTAAAGAACGATGCAAATGATTTTCCTTAAAAAGACAAAGATACCACAATTACTTTTTTCAATGCTTGTTTTAAGTTCTTGTGGTCAAAACAAAACAACAGCAACAGATACAACTCAGACAGTCGAAGATACCTTACCTAAAATGAAGCCGTTAGGAGCTGAACCGAAAGTTTCACAGGCTTATAAAAATTCGGTTGTCGGCAGAATAAATCACTTTTACAACAAAAATTGGCCAAATAATACCATGAATGGAAGCTTCTTAGTCGCCAAAAATGGACAGATTTTATTTGAAAAATATAATGGTTTTGCCAATAAAAATGAAGGGACCAAAATAACTCCTGAGACACCTGTACAAATTGCTTCTGTGAGCAAAGTGTTGACCGCTACAGCGGTTTTAAAACTGGTAAACGCAGGCAAAATTGACTTAGATCAAAAAGTAAATACAATTTTAAAAACCTTCCCTTACGAGGAATGCACCATCAGAATGTTATTGGATCATCGCACAGGAATGCGTAATTATGCCTATTTCACAGATCGCGACAAATCGATTTGGGACAGACATAATCAATTAACCAATAAAGATATTTTAAACATTCTGGCTACAAAAGATATTGGATTAGAATCTAGAACTGGAACACGTTTTAGCTACTGCAATACCAATTATGCAATGCTGGCTCTGATTATTGAAAAAATTACAGGTTTAAGTTATAAAGAAGCCATGTCTGAAATGATTTTTAAACCTCTTGGAATGACTCATACTTATGTTTTTGATGACGATAAAGACAGAAAGAAAATTGTTCCTTCTTATAAAGGCAATGGTGTAGAAATCGGTTTTGATTATTTGGATAATGTCTATGGCGATAAAAACGTATTTTCTACTGCACGAGATCTTTTAAAATTTGATCGTGCCAGACAATCGCCTGATTTCTTAAAGCCTGAATTGTTGAAACAAGTTTATACCGGTTACAGCAACGAACGTAAAGGAACTAAAAATTACGGTCTTGGAATTCGAATGATTAATTGGGAAACAGGACAAAATTTCTATTTCCATAACGGCTGGTGGCACGGAAATACCTCATCTTACATTACTTTGATGAAAGAAGGCGTAACGATTATTGCCTTGTCTAATAAGATGACAAGAAACACTTATGCTGTTCGCAAACTAGCTCCGATTTTTGGAGATTACCCTTTTAATTTTAAAGACGAAGAGTAAAAATAGTTGTAAAGTCATAAAGTCCAAAGCCCAAAGTCGAAAGTCCAAAGTCTTAAAGTTGTTGTCTATTTTGACTTTGTCTTTTAATATACTAATTGAGGTGCAATAAAAAGGAGCAAAAGAAAGTAAGCTTTTGATTTTAAAAACTTTATAACTTTCAAGTTTCGATGTCCAGCTTTAGACTTTCCGACTTTGAACTTTGGACTAATATTTTTTTTAAAATTTTAGCAGAAAGTAATTTCAAATACTCTAAATTTGCAGACTTATTTTTTGGGGTCGACTGGTTTTGACAGCAAGTCGAATTGAACAGTAAGCACGTCGAGCATTGAGACCTTGCTCGTAAATATAAGATCTCGAACTTTTACACGGCGAAAATAATTACGCTTTAGCTGCATAATCCGAATCATAGTAAGATTACGCCACGTCTCTACAAGGTAGAGAAGCTGGATTCTCCTGGAAAGCCTTGGTTTGTGGCGTTCCGTTCAGGGGAACCGTAAAAATAAACCTAGATTTCCATTAGCTTCGGGTGGATTTCGAAATTTAAGAAGATAAGTGTTGGGTGGTTGTTTCTGGCCTAGCTCAACATCGAAAATCCAATCAGGAAATAAGCGTGTAGAAAGCTCTTTAGTTGCTTGTTTGGACCCGGGTTCGATTCCCGGCGACTCCACAAAAAAGCCTGTAAACTCAATGTTTACAGGCTTTCTTTTTTTAATTGTTTCTACAATAGTTTTAACTATAACAATGGCATTCATTATTTTAAACGACAAATACGGCCTCTTTAGAAAACCGCATTTATCAAACTAATTCAAATTAAAAAAACTATAAGCTTGCTTTTACTTCACCACAGGTAAGCATATTTTTTGGATAGTACGGATTTTTGATTTCTTTACTATCGCTTGTCCAAACTGCACCAGTCATTGGGCAGACTTGTAAATATAATGTTTCATCTGCTGCTTTAAACTTTGAAGCTTGATCCCAATATTTTACTGAAAGAGTCTCAAAAATCTTGCGCTGTTTATTAATGTTTTTTGTCGCGGCAATCTGATTAGCCAATTCTATAATTTCTTTTCTTGAAATTGTAGCAATGTTCATTTGTTCCAACGTTAACTTTTTAAACTTGAAGTTTTTTAAAGAATTCGTCAAAGCTATAGCACTTTTAACGGCAACAAGGCTATCCGAAAGTATTAAGCTATTTTTTAAAGCCAAATAACTCTTTGTAATTTCTTTCTTTTGCTCTTCTCTTTTTTGCACCAATTCTGGAGTCACTTCTTCTTTTGATGTTAATTGTGCTTGAGCCAAAGTACTTAAGCAAATAAATGCTATAACTAATATTTTTTTCATATTGCGGTTTTATCTAATTTATTAACGATTTTATCGATTTCGATTAAAATGTTTTCGAAATGATCTTTATTAAATCCTGTTGAAGCATCCATAAGCTTTGTAACATCGGTTCTTAATTTTATAAGATGCTGTTTTCCGTAGAGCCTTATATCGCTTCGCTGAGCTGCATTTAAAGCTTTACCTGGTTCTGTTTCTTTCGGCAAAAGCAATATGCCTAGTTTTTCAATATAACCACGCTGTAAACTTCTTCTGTAAAAATCTTGTTTTTCATCGCCTGTAAATTTCACCCAAACTGTTTGCTGTAAATCATTTAGAAATTCAGGAACTGTATAAGCATTTTCAAACTGAATCGATTTAAGACTGATATTGTACAGCATTCCAGAACTTAAAAGCATATTTAAAACCTGATTCTGCTGATCTGAAATTTGATCTGCCGTTTTTAAAGAAATAAGCTGATCAATTTCCTGTGGGTACATCCATAGCGGAGCTACAAACAATTGCCTTCCGACGTAGTCAATAGCAGCTTTTACTTTAGCTTTTGGTATCTGCTGATAGACAACACCTTTTTCATCTACAGTTCTTTTGGTCACATAATTATTGCCAATATATTTCAATACATGGTACAGATAGATACTATATTGCGATACCACCGCTTTGTGCATATCCGATAAATTATCATAAGCATCATTAGGCTGATAGGTCCATTCGATAAGATTTGGCACAACACGCTTTAAATTTTTTATTCCGTAGTCACTTGCCTTTACTGCGTCATCACCGATATCTTCTCTTTGGCTGCGCGGATCTTCATCCTTACCTTCTCCCCCAAACCATAATTTAGGATTAGCTGTCAAACTATCTGTAGTCAGTTTTGCTAACAGCTTTTCTTCTTCAAATTCGTCTTTAGCGTTTGGATAATAACCATACCCCCATTGAACTGCCCATTTGTCGTAGCTTCCGATGCGCGGATAAATTCCTTTTGGACTAATGTTATCTTCTGGCTGCGCCACATAATTAAAGCGGGCGTAATCCATAATAGAAACGGTATGTCCATTGGCTTCTACCCATTTTTTGTCACGAAGTTTTTCTACTGGGGTAGCATTGCTCGCTCCCATATTATGGCGTAGACCAATAGTGTGACCTATTTCATGCGAAGAGACGAAACGGATTAATTGTCCCATTAATTCATCATCCAGATGCATTTTTCTTGCTCTTGCGTCAAGAGGCCCAGCCTGAATCATATACCAGCGCTGGACTAATTTCATCACATTATGATACCACCCAACATGGCTTTCTATAATTTCACCGCTTCTTGGATCGCTCACACGAGGCCCATACGCATTTGGCGTTTCAGAAGCGTAATACCTTACTAAAGAATACCTTGCATCTTCTAGACTCATCGTTTTATCGTCTTCCGGCCATTCTTTCCCTACAATTGCATTTTTAAAACCAGCGGCCTCAAAAGCTTTTTGCCAGTCGTTGATTCCAGCAATTAAATATGGTCTCCATTTTTTTGGTGTTGCTGGATCGATATAGTAGACAATCTGTTTTTTTGGTTCTACAAGTTCTCCTCTCAAATACTTTTTAATGTCTTTTTCTTTCGGCTCTAAACGGTAACGCTGAATAATGAATTTCTTTTGTGCACGCTGTTCATCATCATCAAACAAAACATATTTGTTGGCAAAAAAACCTACTCTTTCATCAAAAAAACGTTTACGCATTGGTGTTTTAGGCAATAATACAATTGATGTATTTAATCTAATAGTTATGCTTCCGCTGCTTGCTGTGCTGCTTGTATAGGTTTTTGTGGTTTTTACTTCAATATTGATTGCATATGTATCAATAGCTTCTATAAAAGATTTATCATCAGCAAGAGAAGTCAGTTTTTTTTCTGTTTTCTCTTTGCTTTCCAAAGAAAACATCGGATTATCTTTTTTGAATGCATCTGTTACATCAATAACAGTATTTCCGTTATCTGGATTAGTGGTTTTGATCGGAAAAGCACCTACAATTGGATTTTCATTACTTCCAGCCAATGCTTTTGCCAACATTGAGTCAGCCGAACGCACATCTTGTTTATATTGAAGTGATCTCATATAAACAGTATTATTTGCCCCTTTTTCAAAGTAAATGGTCTGTTCGTTGGCTTTTTCTCCTCCAAAAGCTCCCATTCCTTCTGGAGTAGATAAATATCTTGTTACTACCAGCATGTATCGGTTAAACAAACTATCTGGAATCTGAAAATAATATTTACTATCGACCTGACTTACGGTAAAGAGTCCTAATTTGTTTTTTGCTTTATCAGTGATTATTTTATTATAAGCCTGCATGCCTTTGGGCTGTGTACTGGTACTATCGGCTTTTTTTTCTGGGGTTTGAGCAAAACCATGCTGCCAAACGGACAGCACGGTTAGTAGTATAATTAACTTTTTCATTGAAATTAAAACGGAACTTTCTCGTCTGTATTTAAAGTAAGTTTTGGATTTTTTGTCAGTGCCGATAAAGGAAACGGAATAATGTACAATCTTGAGTTAGGCTGTAATGTATAAGTTTTTTGAGGAACTGTTTTGTTTACGATTGGAAATACTCTCGTTATTGTTTTTGCATATTCTGCTTCTGTATTTAATCGCTTTAAATCAAAAAATCTATTAAATCCTAAAAGCAGTTCTTTTCTGCGTTCGTTCACCACAAGTTCCATAGTTTCTTTTCTAGTCGCAGGAACGGTTAAATTTACTGTGCCAGATAGAATACGTTTTGCTCTTAAAGTATTTAAAACTCCCACTGCTTCATTTAATTTATTGTCTCTGGCATAACATTCTGCTAGCATCAAATATACTTCAGTTGTCTTCATACCAACTGTTGGATAAAAAAACCTTGTATATTGAACTCCCCAATAAGCAGTATTCGAACCCTGATCTAAATTGGTTGTACTAGTAGAATTGAAAAACAAATTAAAACGAGCATCATTTGTTCCAAATAAAGTTCTCAATTCAGGGCTAATAATATAGCTCTGCGCAAAATTCATTTCATTATAACCCGTCATATACATATAACTTAACACCTCGATATTATCTGCTGCCGGAACAGCCACTGATGTTGGCCCTCCTTTCGCATTGTAAGCAACCATATCAAATATCTGATTATTGTAACTCAATGATTTTTCTGCTGCAGCCTGTGCCGCCGCAATTTCTCGTTTAAACAAATGAACTTTAGCTTTAAATGCGTAGGCAAATGCGAGTGATGGGTGATAAACATCCATTGGTTTTTCCTTCAGATATGGCAAAGCATCTTCTATATCTTTTTGTATGAAATCGTAAACCTGGGCAACAGTAGATTTTGAAGGCTGCGCTTCCAGATCAAATTTATCCATGATACAAATTCCTCCATCAGTCGCAGCGGTTTGCGGATCATATGCTTTAGCATACGTGTTTACTAATAAGAAATGATCGTACGCTCTATAAATTTTAGCTTCGGCTTTGGCTAGTTGCTTTATGCTCTCATCTCCTTTACTATCATCAACCAACGAAATAACAGTATTCCATCTATTAATATAAGTATAAGCTTGATTATAAAAACTTGAAGCTGTGAATAAAGAAACCCTGTCTATAGTTTCATCAAAAGTAAAATTAATGATGTCAATGTTTGGAGTTCTTCCTATTACGTTGGCTTCTCTCATCCATTGGTCATCTGACAAATATTGAAAGTTATTGATTGGATAACCTCTATTTGGCAGCGAAACTAATTCAAGAAATTGTTGAGGAGTTTCGATCACCAAAGCGCCTTTGGGTGTTATTTCAGTGTATTCTTCGCATGATGAAATCGTTAACATCATCAAAGACAATAATATTATATAAATCTGTTTCATTTTTAAAGAGTAAGATTAAGACCTAGTAAATACGTTTTTGGCAATGGTAAATTACGTGTACCAGAATTTAGACTATAAACCTCTGGATCAATACGATTACCAGCTGCACTCCAATACCAAATATTATTCATTTGAAAAGTAAATTTTGCAGAAGCTATCTTCATTTTATTTGCAAAAGTTTTTGGCAAATTATACCCTAAAGAAATGTTTCTCAATTTAATATAATCTCCATCTACCACATTTGCAGTCGAGTTTCTCCATTGGCTGCTGATAGTTCCTGCGTAATTTCTAACGCTTTCATCAAAATCAACATATAAACGAGTATTTCCGTTTCTGTTTGTATCGGTATAACGATCTGTGATACCTGAAAGGTTTACGGCATCAGAACTCATGTCTAAGGTTTCTTTACGCATTACATTTCCGCCTGAGAAAACAAACAGAAAATTTAAATCAAACTGTTTATAAGAAAAACGCTGTGACAATGAACCAGTGTAAGTTGGCATTAAAGTTCCCACATTTACTAGGGCATCAGCATTAGTAATTGTTTTGATGCTTGTTGAAATTGGATTTCCATTTTCATCAAAAGTTATAGAAGGATTTCCATTTTCATCCAAAACGTAAGGATAACCATTTACTGTTCCTCCGTATTGGTAAGCATACATGCTATTAAATAATTCATTTTCTAGAAAAAAATTGGTTGGCGAAGAAACATATACCGATGCTGTCGATTCAGCTCTTGTTACTTTTTTAACGGTTGTCTTGTTGTGGGCAAAAACTAAATTAGAATTAATGCGGAAATTACCGTTATTGTACCATTCAGAACCAATACTAAATTCGATACCTTTATTTAATAGAGCTCCTGCATTGATTTTTCTTGACAAAGCACCAACAGTAGGATCAAGATCTGTAGTCGCCAATAAATCGCTACTGTATTTGTGATAAACATCAATCGTACCGTTTAATTTAGCTCTAAATAAGCTATAATCTACACCAATATTGGTACTTTGTGTTTTTTCCCATCTTAACATCGGATTTGGCTGAGCCGTAATATTTGTATATTGTAAAGATTGATACAGGTTATCGTTTCTTCTTGTAGCAGTAATATAAGGTGTTGTATTTTGATCAACATTTCCGTTTATACCATAAGTCGATCTCAATTTTAACATACTTAGCCATTTAACTTGTTTCATGAAATCTTCATTGCTGACATTCCAACCTAAACCTACAGACCATAATGGACGGTTTTTATACTTTGGATCAACTCCAAACAAATCTGCTCTATCTACTCGGTAACTTCCCGTAAGGTTGTATTTTGATAAATAAGTATAACTCGCAGTACTAAAAATAGAAAAGTAACGATGAAGGATTTCTTGCTGTGTTCTGCCTAACGCTGAAAGTGTTCTGTTATTCCCAAAAATATAACTAGAAACTCCCGTTTGGCTAAGTGCAAGATTGTTTAATACTGCAGAAGTAAGCGTAACAGGATCATATCCATATCGAAGTTGTTCTATGATTCTTGGAACAAAAGTTTCACGCATTTCTGTACCAACTAATGCATTAACTGAGTGCTTGCCTTCTGCAAACTCTTGATTAAAATCTAATTGATTTCTAAAAGAATAATTACTTGCCTGACTGCTTGCCTGTTTGTATCTTCCTCCTGTAGAAAAGCCATCAACGTAAGTGTATGCATTTGTAGTTGGATTATAGCCCGTTAATGCATTGATAGCATAACGCATTCTATAAGAATTGACATCATGATATTGTTCTCTATCATTTTTTCTTACTTCATATTGAAATTGCGTATTAAAACTTAGACCTTTCCATAATTTAGCTTTTACGTTAGCGAAAGTTCTTAGACTTAATGAATTTTGCTCCTCAATACCTTCTTTAAGCGCATCTAAAACATTAAAATTAAAAGATTTAAAACCGCTTAAACCTGATAGTTTTTCAACCATAGCCGGATTAAGAGCACCACTAGAGGTAAATCCATCTTTAATTGATGCAAATGAAGATTGCACTAAATTTCCATTATCATCTGTAATACGTTCGTATCGCTTTTGAATGTCGTAATTGCCAAGATCATATTCTGTAACATCATCATTACTGTAGGTTCCATTTACTCCAAATGTTGCATTTAACCAATTGTTTATCTGGAAACTACTTTTTGCGTAAAGATTGAATGCACGTCCAGTATTATATTTTATACGATTTTTAGATTCATCATAATTAAGAGACACATACGTATTCTGTTTGCTTGTGCTTCCCGAAAATGCAATATTGTAACGCTGTCTAAATTCATTTTGCCAAACATTATCGCGATAATCTTTATTATAATCATTCTTTCTCCATTGTGCAAGAGTACTGTTATAAGTAGCATTATCGATTTTTCCCTCTTCCAGATTTCTGTTTAATTGATAAAGAGGACTGTAATATTTTGTACTGCTGTTTCCAATATCTCCGTAACTGCTAAACATGGTTGCAGTATCAGCAAATCTTGCTCTTTCTCTATTGTAAACCGCCTGCTCAAAATCAATCAGATCACTTGTCGAGGCATAGTTCATATCTCTCAAATTTGGTTTATCTGAAATAAAGAAATCTGAGTTTACCGTCACTTTCAACTTACCATTTCCTTTTTTGGTAGTTAATACAATAATACCATTTGCCGCTCTTGAACCATAGATAGAAGCTGCAGCCGCATCTTTAAGAACATCAACACTTTCAATATCATACGGATTAATTTCATCCAATGTCAATTCAGTTGGCAAACCATCTATTACTACTAGCGGACTGTAGCCAACATCTGCAGAAAAAGTACCGATACCTCTTAATATGGGCTGATCAGATCCAAGTCCGTTTGGATTTTTTTGAAACATCAAACCAGCGACACGGCCTTCAAGCGCACTCGATAAATTGCCATTAATATTTTCGTTTAACACCTTTTCATCAACTTTACCAATAGCACCAGTAAAATTGCTTCTGGCAATGGTCTGAAAACCCGTTACCACAACTTCTTTCATGGCAGCCACTTTGTCTTCAACGATAATAGTTAGTACATTTCGGCCATTAATAGCAATCGACTTTGTTTCAATAGTTAATCCCGAACATTCTAAAATTCCGCTCGCAGGTACATTTTCAAAGACAAAACCACCATCAAAATCGGTAATACTAGTTCTATTTGTGCCAGAAAGGGTTACTGTAACGCCTGGAAATGGCTCATTTTTATTGTTGGTAATTTTTCCGCTTACGCGAATTAGTTCGTTTCCCAAGCTCTCCGTCTTTTCTTTTCCTGCACTAACAACAATGGTTTGGTTCGCAAGATTGAACTTTAAATTCTGATTTCTAAAAACTTGATTTAAAGTTTCATTTAAAGAAGAATTTTTAACATTAATCGTAACCGGTTTAGCATCTTTCAGCAATTTCTGAGTGTAGAAAACTTCATAGTTAGTCTGTTTGGCCACTTCTTTCAACACGGTCTCAAGAGAAGCGTCTTTAAAATTGATTGTAATAGTCTGGGCTTGGCTCTTATAACTGCTGAACAAAGTAAACAGCACACTTAACAAAGCAAGAAAACTAACGTTCGGAATCTTTTTTTTAAGTTTTTTGTAAGGTTTTTTTGGTTGTAAATTTAATTTCATACATTTACATTTGGTTATAGTTAAACAATAGGTGGACAACTTATATTGGCTATAAACTTTTATAACAACCAGAAGCATCGCAACTGCCTCTGGTTTTTTAGTTTATAGGCTCAATATAATCGGTTAAACTTAAGAGTTAGGGATAAACAATAATCGTCTTTCCTTCAACCTTAAATTTTATATTACTCAACTCAAGTACTTTTAATACTTCAGATAAATTTTTATTTCTAAATGTACCTCCGTTAAATCTCACATCAGAGACATCGCCGCGATATTCTACTTTAATTCCGTACCAGCGTTCAAGCTGTTTCATTACCGATTTCAAATCAGCATTATCAAATTTAAATCGGCCATTTTTCCAAGCAATTGCCGCTTCGGTATCAACTTCTTTAACTGCAATTTTACTGCTTCCATTAGAAATATTAGATTGTTGGCCTGGCTTCAAAATTGCCTTTTGATTTTTAACTGTAACTGCTACGCTTCCTTCCAACAAAGTAGTTTTCACAACAGATTCGTTGTCATAAGCATGTACATTAAAATGAGTCCCAAGCACTTCTATAGTCTGATTATCTGATTTTACTATAAATGGCTTGTTTTTATTTTTGGCGACTTCAAAATAAGCTTCACCATCTAATTCTACGATTCTTTGATCTCCACTAAATTGAGTTGGGTATTTAATCGACGAAACTGCGTTAAGAAATACTTTTGTTCCGTCGGCCAAAACAATATTATATTGTCCGCCAGTTGGTGTTGAAAGTGTGTTGAATGAATTGCCATCCTCTTTTGAAGAATCGGCATTCGGATTTATTACATAAGTAATTACTCCATTTGCATCCATTTTAATAGTTACTTCATCCTCCTCGCCTTCTTTAGCAATGATATCTTTTGAAGATATATCTGAAAGTATAATTTGCTTTCCGTTTGATAAAGTTAAAATTCCCTTATTTCCGCCCGGAGCAATTTCTTTTTGCTTTTCTGCAACCTGAATGCTTTCTTGCTGTACTCCCGACTCAGATTTTGAAAAATAGAAAATTCCAGTTCCCAATAAAACAGCAATTGATGCAGCAACCGCCACACGTGGCCACAGACGAACCACTTTTGCTCCTTGCGCCAATGGCAGCTTCGCTTTCAAATGTTCGTAACTATCTTCTAGCTCATACTCACTAAGCTGACTTTTACTATTGGAAGCTTTGTGTAAATACCATGCTTCAAGTTTATCCTTATCTTCATTAGATAAAGTTCCTTCTTGGTATTTTTGCAGCAATGCTAAGATTTCTGATTCATTCATAAGTGCAACACGAAATTTTGTCCCGTTTTAAATAAGACAGTTAGAAATGGGTTTTGTCATAGCCAATGACAAAAAAAAATTAAAAAAATATTATTTTATGGTTAACAGATTAAAAGCAACAGAAATCATTTCTCTGTAAATGAACAAATTACACAAAAACTGGAGCAAAAAAAGTTATCGAAAAATTTGTGATAATATTATCAGACAAAAACATTAAGTGCGGTTTTTAGCTTCTCACGCAGAATTTTTACAGAATTGTAAACCTGTTGTTTTGCTGTTTTATCCGTTATGTTTAATTGATTTGAAATTTCGTCATACGAAAGCTCTTCTACTTTTCTTAGCAGAAATACTTCTCGCATTTTTTCAGGAAGCAAAGCAATTTCTTTGGCAATTATTGCTTCTAATTCTTTTTCTCTCAGTTTAGAATCTGCGAAAACATACTCGTTTTCAATAAAATTTGAAATAGAATCGGCATAACGAGAAACCACTTTTTCGTGAGCAATATGGTTAAGAATTCTATTTTTTACGGCTTTGTATAAATAAGAAGAGAGAGATCCTGTAACAGCAAGTTCATGACGTTTGTTCCAGATGTATAAAAAAACTTCCTGAACAGCATCGTTTGCCTCATCATGACTGCCAAGCATTTTATAAGCATGATTGACAAGAATTCGCGAATACCTTTCGAAGATTTCTGTATAGGCCAATTGATCATCCTCTTTAAGAAGATTTAATAGAATATGATCAGCATATTTGCTATAAACAGACATTAATTATTAAAAAGTAAGGATCAAAAACGCAATATTAAACAATTTTTATGTTAAAAGCCAAAACATTATTAAGTTTTAAAAAGCGCAAAGGATTTCGTAGATATTTTTGAATAAATTTCAATATGATTAATCTTAATAATATTGAACTACAGTATTATAGTTTAAAAAAAGGAGTTTATGTTTTGATTTTTTTGCCTTTTGCTTTTTTATGATTAAATTTAATGATAAATGAAAATTTGACAATACTGCAAGAAAATTATATAAGACAGCTAGTGCCCCAAGTCTGTAATTTTAGAATAATCTAATTAGAAAATTAGATATGATTATTCATCCATTAAAACTTATTATATGAGATCAGAAAATTACATGTCAGAAGAATTTGGATTTGAAATGAATTCTTATGAGGAACAGCTATTATTGAATTATGACGATTATCTGGAAGGCGATTATAGCAGCAGGCTAGCAGCTTCAAATCATTATAATTTAGAACTGGGAGAATTGGAAGATAATCTTGAATATGATTTCCATTCAGAGTATGATGAAAATGATTGGGAGGAAGAAGAAGATTTGACTGAAAAACCTGCAGGCGAATATGACGAGAATGAAGAAACGCCTGGAAGTTTTGAAATGTTAAGCTAAAAAATACTGCGATGAAAAATTTGTCTCTGCTTCTAATTTCGTTTTTCGTTTTTTCATGTCAGCAAAAGGAAAACAATAAACCTTCTTCTGAGTCGCCAAAACCTGTTGTTCAAAAAGAAGAAAAACAGGAAAATAAACAAATAGGCGATACTATCGCTATGAATTTTAAGAATGAAGCAAACGCATTTTCAGCTGAAGGCCATTTAGATTCTTTAAATTCAAAAGTATATGTTCAATTTAAAAATGAAGATTTGGGCGAATTAAACGCTCAAATTATTCCAGATACAGGAAAAGGAAACATCCGATTTAATCAAATTATTTTTCCTGATAAAACCTCAGATGGCCCTTTTGGAATGGACTTGAAAATTCCGCTCAAACAAAAAGGAACTCATATTTTGGTAATTGGGCATTCTTTAATGGCTGACAATCCTTACTATGGCAATTTTAAAGTAGAACTAGACATTCAGAAAGAATAATGCTTTATAAAATTATGCTTTAATTCTCTTTTTATTTCTTGCCCAATATGTAAGATATACAATCCCAAGAATTAGCACCAAGATATCAAATCTAATAATTTGCGGGATGCGTTGGATTTGATCGTTGTAATAAGTTCCTCCTAAAAGAGCCCCAGAACCAATTCCGAGTTCCATTGAAATATACATTGTGGCAACCGCTTTTCCTCTATGTTCAGGATTGCTCATGTCAATAGTCCAAGCACTAATTGCTGGCGACAAAATACCAGTACCGACTCCGTAAATTCCGGCTCCGACTAATAACATATTGATATCTCTTCCCGCGCTTATTATAAAAAGAGCAATCGAAGTGATGATCAATCCAGCCATAATAACCTTTGGTCGTCCGTGTCTATCTGAAACTTTTCCTGCTGCAAAACGAACCATAACCGAAGCGACTGTAAAAGCAGTAAAAAATATCCCTTTATTTGTTGCTCCAACATGCTCACTCCAGTCTGGAATTAAGGTCAGAATAATTCCGAAAGCAGTGTACGAAAGAAAAGTAATAATTCCTGCCGGAAAAACATTTTTATCTACAATATCATTTCGGCCAATAATAAACATTGATCTATTCAGTTTTTCTTTTGTAGCAAGGGTTTCTTTCATATTCATTACGATAATAATTGAAAAGAAAGCTAGAAAAGATGAACAGTAAAACATTACGTTCATTCCATAATTATTTACAATCATACTTCCTAGCGCTGGCCCTAATGCACCTCCGATACTAAAACACAATCCATGCATTCCGAGCGCTTCTCCCCATCTGTGCTGCGGAATAATATCTGCCACATAAGCCGATGTCGAAGTTGGTTTAAATCCTGTTGAAAAACCATGAACCAAACGCAAAAGCAAAAACCCTGAAACAGAACTCAAAATTGGATACAAAAATCCGCATACCACACAAACCGAAGACCCTATTGCCATAACAGGAACACGTCCCCATTTATCAGTAAGCTTACCGCTGAAAGGACGCGAAATTGCTGCCGTCAATGTAAAAAGTGAGATGATAAGTCCTTTGTATTCTGCCCCTCCAAGACTGCTTAAATAATTTGGAAGTTCAGGAATCATCATATTAAAACTTGATGAAAATAATAGAGAACTCAAGCAAAGTAAAATGAATTGTAAGGTATAAATTGATTTTTCGTTTTGTGACATTATTGGATTTTTATATAACTAAAGGCTGATAGAAAATTATAATTTTTTAGAATAATTCCAGCTGATTGTTTGGGTTTATAGGTTTCTTTTTAGGAGGTTTAGCATCTCCAAAAACAGTTTTTCCACCATATTTATAAGATTCCTCTCTTTCTCTTTGGATAAGAGCATCAAAATTGGAATTTGGGGTAAAACTTTCTTCTGCTTTCCGCGAAATCTCAGATAGTTTCTGAATGGCACTCAGTTTATCACTATTGCCGATTTTGGCACGATTAATCGCTCTTTGCAACGTATCGATAGTTTCATCGTAGATTTTAACGGGAACAGGAAACGGATGTCCATCTTTGCCGCCATGAGCAAATGAAAAACGGGCTGGATCTTCAAATCTTGTTGGAGTTCCGTAAATGATTTCGCTTACCAAAGCTAAAGATTGCAAAGCTCTTGGTCCCATTCCTTTTAAAAGCAGTAATTCTTCAAAATCTTCTGGTTTATTTTCGTGAGTAGCCCAAAGCATGGCGCCCAATCTTTTCATATTCACATCTTCCATTCTCACATCATGATGCGCGGGCATAGAAAGATGCTGCATTTCTTTTATGATTTTAACTGGAGATTCTTTTACCAATTCTAAAATACCTTCTCGAGATTTTGTTGCAGCATTGGCCGTAAGATTTAAAATTGCGCCTTGATTTTCGCCATAAATAAAAGTGTGTGGTTCATTTATAAAAGACTTTAAATCTTGCGAATGCCAATGATATCTTCTAGCAGTTCGAGAATTCGGATTCATTCCCTGCTGAATAACAGCCCATTGTCCTTTATTATCGACAATAAAATTATGCTGATACAATTGAAATCCGTCCTGAATGGCAGTATTGTCCACTTTTGCCGTTAGTCTGCTACAGCTTGCAAGATTAATTCCGTCGAGACCTGTTTTTTCGCCAACGAATAAAAGTTCCTGTGGGGTTGCCATAGAATGTTTTCCTTTGCCTCCGCAGATATAAATTCCGAGTTCTTTTGAATGCGGATTAACTGACTTTTTTAAAGCTCCAAGAACCGAAGTTGTAATTCCAGACGAATGCCAATCCATTCCCATAACGGCTCCAAAACTTTGAAACCAAAACGGATTGCTTAATTTGCTTATAACTTCAGCAGTAGAAAATTCCATAGCAATCGTTTCCACAATGGCTAAACCTAGCTTAGACATTCGCTCAGCAAGCCATAATGGAACATGTCCATAATGTAAAGGAAGATCTGCCGTGCCGGAACGTTTCATTTGCTGGAATTATAATCCTGCAAAAATACTTTATTTAATTGTGAATTATAAATTGTGAATTGTTAATTCAAGCGTAAAACTTTGCAAATAATCAATTGCCTCCATCTTTAGATGGAGGTACACAAAATTTACACAAAAAAGGCTTTAGCCTAAATAGTAACGATATTCGATTTTAATTTGGCTAAAGCCTTCTTTATCGACAATTGCGAAAACCCTTAGTTAAAACTAGGGGCTATGCAAAAACACATCAACAATCAACCACTAAACAATCTCAATATCATCCGCAGGTTCTTCAACAGGTTCGGGATTATCATCCAGCCAAGCCACAAACAGTTTATATCCTATTGAAAACACAATTGGTCCGACAAATAATCCTATGAAACCTGACATGATGAAACCGCCAATTACACCTAGAAAAATAACAAGCATTGGCACAAGCGCGCCTTTTCCTAATAACAGCGGTTTTAAAACATTATCTGATAATCCGCTGATGATAAAAAACACGGTCCAGAAAATCGCATAACCAGAATCTCCAGTCGAAAAAAGATAAATGATAACCCCAATATTAATTATAATGGGTCCAATCTGCAAAATAGAAAATATCAGACAGATCAAAGTCAGGATTCCTGCATACGGAATGTCTGCCATAAACAATCCAACGGCCTGAATAATAGTCTGAATAACGGCAACTCCCAAAATACCTTTTACTACTTGATAAATAGTGGAAACGGAAATTTTCATAATTTCTTCGGCCTCATTTCCTGCTATTTTTTTAAGGAATTTCATAAAGAAAGCTTTACCGCCTGGAGACACTAATAAAACACCAGCAATAATAACCGATAAAATAAACTGAAGAAATGCAGCACCAGAACTCAAAATACTGGCCATAATTTTAGATGATAATTCCCTTATCTGATCTTGATATTTTATGACACTTTGCTCGAGATCTGTTGACAAAGACAATAAAAACTCATAAAGAGGTTTCCCAATTATGGGCCATTCTTTTATAGAAGCTCCCGGTGGAGTAATTTTTAGTGTTCCCGCTTCAAAGCTGTCTTTCAGCTCTAAAAAATTTCCCGTTGCCGCTTTCAAAAAATAAATTAATGGCAACACCATAATGGCAATAATCAAAACAGTAATAACAACCGATGCCAATGCTTTGCGTCCTTTTAGTATTCGCTGCAGCGAATTAAAAAATGGGTAAAATACAACAGACAATATTACAGCCCAAAGAATAGGCATAAAAAAAGGCAACAGCAATTTAAGACAAAACCCAACAAGGAGGAATATGAAAAATAACTGCAAAATAGTATCAAAGAGTTCTTTCTTTTTATTTGAATAAGTTGTTTTCATGATTATAGCTTTTTATATGATTAGTTATTTTTAATAGCAAATTGTTAATTGATAATTATTCTTGTTTCTTACCTCTATTAGGAAAAGCAAACTTGGCATCTGAAACCAGCCTTCCAATTAAGATAACGGGGTACAAAACACCTACAAGTACCTCAATCTGAACTAAAGAACGAGCCAAAGGATGAAGAGGGACGATTTCTCCAAAACCTGTTGAAGTAATGCAGATATAACTGAAATACATAAAACTAGCCAAATCGCTATTGCTTGTAAATTTCGATTCGGTTATCTGAAAAGCACCTTCAATATGTTCAAAAAGAAATAAATAAAGGGTTGACCAAAAATGAACCAATAGCATATATACAACAATAGATCCTATAATGCGGTAAGTAGTGACTGGACCAGGTTCTAAAACTTTTATCAAAACCAAAGCAATAAGAAGAAGCATGAGCGCGATTGAGAAAATCAGGTCGGCAAATAGGATAAAGACATTGTGATTCAAATAATTAATCCATTGAATGATAAGAAACAGAATAGGAATTATTGAAAGACTAATCGCTTGTTTTTTATGTTTTGATAATGCCACAATTCCTGCAAAAAGAAACAGCATCCAAAATATATTGACAGCAACCACAAAACGCGTGTAACTGCCAAAAAAAGGAATAACAATAAAATGCATGATAAACAGTAATATCAGCATGCCGCTGAGCCCTTTTTCTTGAGTCCAAAAGCGATATAAAAAACGATCTTTTTTTACTATCATAATATAAATTCCAATTACTAAATTCCAAATTCCAATTCCAAAACCTAAAGGCAAATTCCAAAAGCTAAATTCCGAATTCCAATTCCAAAACCTCGGAAAAAATTCTATGTTCTATTTTCTATGTTCTTACTTCTTTACTCTTGCTTCTTTACTCTTACTTCTTTACTCTTACTTCTTTCTTCTCAAGTCTTTACTCTTGCTTCTTTCTTCTCAAGTCTTTACTCTTGCTTCTTTTATCTTCCTCACTCTCAAATCGGTATCGGCTCCACTTCTACTCTTCCAATAGGTCTACGCCAAAGTTTGAAAATCATTATAATAAAAATGGGCAGAAAACAGACTGCCGACATGACGAGATAAATATCTTTATAGGCTAATAATATTGAGGCTTGCGAAGTTTGATTAGAAAGGCTTTTTTCGGCTTTTTTCTGTGCTTCCGCATCTGATAAACCCATATATAAAAATTGCCTTTTCGAATCTTCCAGTTGCTGTTCAGCTTGTTTGTTTATCGGACTAAGCTGCTGACTTAAACCTGTTTTATGCTGTATATTCATATTAGAAATAAAAGTTCCCAAAACTGCGCTTCCCAGCAAAGAAGCAAAAACAGCCTGAGCAATAATTCCAGTCATCATGCGCGATGTGCTCAGAAACGGCGGAATTCCCTCAGAAATGTAAAGTAGCGAAACAGGAAAAAGAAATCCCATTCCTAACCCTTTAAAAATTAATGGCAGATAAAAATCGGACGCGTCGATTCCTGGATAAAATCTGAAAAAAAGAATAATGTGAGACATTCCGTAGCAGGCAAAACCAATTACCCAAATCGTTGCCAGATAAATGCGCTTGTATAAAAGATAAGTCGAAAGCGGAATCGAGATGCATAACCCAATCAAAAGTGAAAGATGCGTTACTGCTCCCAAAACAGGATCAAAACCTAAAATGTTGGTCATATAACCTGTTACGACACTTCCTGTTCCGTTCATTATTCCGATATAAAACATCAAAAATGCACCTGGAATCACATTCTTAAATTTGTAAACATCAGGATTAATCAATGGTTCTGCGGTAAAACGAACATGCAGGAGATAAATGCCAATTGTAATCAATAAAACTGCTGAAGCAAGCATTATTTTAGGATCGCTAAACCAATTTCTGGTTTGTCCTTCGGCACATAAAAAAAGGATAATCGTAAAAAATAAAATCAGAATAATCCAGCCTCGCCAATCAAATTGAAATTTGGTTTTCAGAGGAGCAACATCTGCTTTATAGAAATACCAAGCCAGAATAATACAGATTAAAAAGTTGACATTCAGGAAATAAATTCCAAACGTCCAATTATGAAAACTCACAAAATGCGCTCCTAAATATTGGTACAAATGCTGACTTCCTTTTTGAATGAATTGAAAAATTCCGTACATCAAAGCCATATTGAGAGCAGGATTATACTTTAATAAAATAGGCACCATCGAAGCAAATATTCCGATAATGGAAACCATTGCCAAAAGCGAACGGCATAAAACAAACCAAGCAATAGTAGGCGCAAACAAGGATGCAGTATTGAACAACAGTGACAAAAATGAAACGGATAAAATCATGGTGCGAACTTTAATTTGTTTTCCTAATTTCAAGCCTAAAGGCAAAAAAGCCAACATGACAAAAATGGGAATATAAACCGCATAACTAAAAGCCGTCGTAGAAGGTCCGAAATGTCCTAATATCTGCGAATTATCATAAGTTGTAACATTGAGTCCGTTAAAAAAAGGAATCGTCAGGATATACAATCCTGCCAATGTAAAAACGCTCCTTTTTTTTCCCGCAAACATCTTTTATTTTTTTACTTCAACAGTTACATTCATTCCCGGTCTTACTTCCTGAAGCTCTTTTGTTGGAGTTTCAAATTCAATTTTAACTGGAATACGCTGTGTGATTTTTACAAAATTTCCAGTCGAATTATCGGGTTCAACCATTGAGAATTTGGCTCCCGTAGCTGGAGAAAAACCAGCCACTTTTCCTTTAAATTCTTTTCCGTCCAAGGCATCAATCGTTATGGTTACTTCTTGTCCTTGCTTTATTTTCTCGATTTGAGTTTCTTTAAAATTCGCTGAAATCCATAATTTTTCTGTGAGTACAATTGTCGCAATGGTCTGATTGGCATTAATTAATTCGCCAATAGACAAATTTCGTTCACCAACAAAACCGTCTGCTGGAGCCATAATAACCGTATAAGACAAATGCAATTTTGCCGCATCGAGATCGGCTCTTTTTCTGGCAACGGTTGCCATAGCTGCTTCGAGATTAATCGAACTCTGTTTGGTAATCGAACTGCTTGCTTCGAGACCTTTTCTTCCTGCCTTAACATACGCTTCTTCCGATTTTAATTTAGAAATAACCTGATCGTATTGGTTTCGCGTCACAGCCGAATCGGCATACATATTCTTGAAACGCTGGTAATCTTTTTGCGCTTTTTCTAAACTTGCCAAATCACCAGCCAGCTTTTCTTTTCCCGAAGCTTGATTAGAAACCGAAGTAGTTATATTTTGCTGCAGCGAATGCAGATTTCCTTCGGCTATAGCCAGATCTGCTTCTGCCTGTTTGACTTTGATGATATATTCTGAATCGTCTAAAACAACCAATGTGTCGCCTTTATGCACCTGCTGATTGGCTTCAAAACGTATTTCTTTTATATGTCCTGTTGCACGTGCAGCAACATTATTGATGTAAGCTTCTACCTGAGCATTATTTGTAGTTTCATAAGAACTGAAATCAAAGAATAAACTTAAAATCCACAATCCTCCTGCAATTAAAAAAACAAAAGAAAGGACAGTGAGAATGCTGTTTCTCTTTTTTTCACTTTTCTGAACTGCTCCATTTTGTGTATCTGCTTCGCTCATAACAAGAAATTTTAAAGTTTGCCCATTGCATATTGAAGTGAGTAATATTGAATGATTAAATCTAAATTGGCGTTTACAAGTGAAATTCTGGAGTTATTTAGCTGTAATTCTGCATCTACAATTTCGCTGATTAATGCAAAATCGTTATCATATCGGCTTTTTACAATTTTATAATTGCTCATCGAAAGCTCGACATCTTTTTTGTAGGTTTTGATGTTTTCTTTGCTTTCAGCATATCTGACAAATGCATTTTTTACTTCTGTAGTAATCTGATCTTTGGTGACTTCCAGAGCTATATTGCTTTTATCAATTTCCAGTTTGTCACCACTTATACGATGTTTCAAATTATAAAAACTCGAAATATCCCAGTTTAAAGAAAGTCCCGCCGCCCAATAATTGAGAATGTTTACATAATTGGGCCATTGCGCCGGATATTCTGTATTCAGAATAAGATTTGCGTTTAAATTGGGCTTAAATCCGCTTTTGGTCAAACTCAGCGAAGATTCAGATAATTTGATTCTTATTCCTGCCCGCTTTATTTCTTCTCTGTTTTGAAAAGCTTCTTCTAAACTTTCCTGCAGGTTCATATTTTCTGTCGGAATCATACTTTCTGTCACTTCAGGTTTCAGAATTGTATTGGTTGGGAAACCGATTAATATATCCAGATAATTGCTGATGAGTTGAATGGTGTTAGTACTTCTAAAAACCGAAACTTTAAAATTAGACTGCTGTAACTCAGTTCTCAGAAGATCACTTGTCAGATTCTGACCGTTTTTTACACGCGATTTCAACTGATTTATTCGAATATCGGTATTGATAATATTCTGTTTCGTAACCTCAATCTGGCGATACAATTTCTCAAGTGTAAAATACTGTTCTGTAATGGCATTTTTGACATCGGCTTCGGTCATTTTTACAGCAGATTCCTGCATTTCACTGATTAATTCCTGCTGATTAATTCTGGTATTAATGGCATTTCCTGCGTAAATTGGAAGTGAAGAAATAATATTGGCAAAAGCCTGATGATCGTAATAATCTACAGTAACATTTCTGGCATAGAATCCTTCATAGAGTTTAGGATCTCCAATATAATTGTATCCGCCATTTAAGCTTATTCTTGGTGCTTTTGCAATTTTTGCCTGACCGACATTTTCGTTAGCAATAGCCAAATCAGCATTTGCCAGTTTTAATTGCCGGTTATTTTTAATTCCTAATAAAATTGCTTCATCGAGTCTTATTTTTTTTGCAGATGCAAGACTGCTGGTATCCTGCTGAGCAAAATTGAAGTTACAGCAGCACAATAAGACAAGAGTCAAATGTTTTAAATTTGAAACTCTTAATTGCCAATAACACATCCGATTATATTGATTTAATTTTTAATTTTTGGGAATTTGTAATCAATATTCTTCAACAAACCTTTCGGTAAAACTTGAAATCTTTCTATAAAAAAGTCACGGCGTAAACTCTGAAATTGTTCTTTGCAATAATTATTTTGATATAAATTTAAACAATTATTATTCAACACTTTAGAGTATAAACACTCAAAATTGTTCCAATTTATAAAATGGAACAATTTTCAAGGCTTTAAGGCTTATTTTAAAGCAAAAAAAATTGCAACAATCAGATAGATCATTGCAATTTTTGAAAGAAATCAAAATATAGTTATCGGCGTATAATTTATTTCAATTTTACAGCATCCATTAAAATAGACCATTGAATGCATGGCGAAAGTGTATTTATCATTAGAACAAAACTAATTTTGCCAGAAATAATAATGATGTATTACAAAGTATGAGTTTAGTGCATTAATCAGTTTGGCTATCTTTTTAGGACTATCATTTCAAAATCTTTCTCAAACAGAATCTGGACTTTATACTAAAAACCTAACAGATTCTCAAAACCTGTTAGGTTTACTACTAACTAATCTAACTTAAACCATTCATTTACTTCTCTTGCGATGGTATCTTTAATTTCGGGATTTTCAAATTCATTTGAAACCGAATTATATACATAATCTTTTTTCCACTTTTTATAATTTAGAGCCACTTTTTCAATCGCATCACAGATATAAAAAAGTTCTTCATTGGTTGTAATTGGATGCAATGACAAACGAACCCAACCCGGTTTATTGGTCTGATTTCGCTGCAATAATTCATTTGTAATTTCTGCCGATTTCTTTTCATTAATATTGAAGAGATAATGCGCATAAGTGCTCGCGCATGACCATCCGCCACGAACTTGAATTCCGAAACGGTCATTTAGCAACCTAACAATCAAATTATAATGAATATCTTCAATAATGAAAGACACACAACCAATTCGCTCTGATTTTAAATCCCCTAAAATGGATAAACCTTGTATTTTTTGAAGTCTCGAAAAACAAAGATCAAGCAATTCTTTTTCTCGATTTTTGATATTCTCCACTCCCATCTGCTCTTTCAATTCTAAAGCCAATGCCGTTCTAATAACTTGTAGAAATCCTGGAGTTCCGCCATCTTCTCTAACTTCTATCACATCGCTGTAACAATATTTCCCTAACGGATTGGTCCATTTTACATTTCCTCCACCTGGATTATCTGGAAAATCAGATTGGTATAATTTTTCGTTAAAAACCAGAATTCCGCAAGTTCCAGGGCCTCCTAAAAATTTATGTGGAGAAAAGAAAATCGCATCCAATTGTTCTTCTGGGTCTTCTGGATGCATATCAATTTTAACATACGGCGCCGAAGCTGCAAAATCAACAAAACAAAGTCCGCCGTTTTGATGCATGATTTTGGCCAATTCGTGATAAGGCGTAATAATTCCCGTAACATTTGAACAAGCTGTAAATGAACCTATTTTTAAGCTTCTTTCAGCATATTTTTTTATTGCTGACGAAAGAGCTTTTGGGTCAACCAAATTATTTTCATCAGGTGGCAGAATAACCACTTCTGCATTCGTTTCATACCAAGAAACCTGATTGGAATGATGCTCCATGTGTGTGATGAAAACCACTGGTCTATCTTCTTCAGCTTTTGTTCGAAGCGCCATGATACGCTGCAATTTTGACAAAGCTGCTGTCATACCGCTTCCGGTAGTTACCAAAACATCCGATTCGTTGGCATTAACCGATTTTTTAATAATATCTCTAGCATGCTGATAGGCATAAGTAGAAGTTTTTCCTGTCTGACTTGAAAGTGAATGCGTATTGGCAATCATTGGACCAATTTTATTGAGCATTATCTCTTCGATTGGAGCGTATAATCTTCCGCTGGCAACCCAGTCTGCATAAACTAGATTTTGTTCTCCGTAAACCGATTCGAAAGTATGATCAATTCCTACTGTATTTTCTCTAAATTTAGAAAAGTAACACTCAGGTTCTGTTGGTTTTGTTGTTGACTCAATAGCATTCATATCCTTGTCATTTTAAAATTAACTAATATTGTATTATTTGTATTTCTTATCAATCTTATCATTCATCTGAAAAACAAGATTGTGCTTTTCTTTTTTAAATTTTATTTTCTAAAAGTCTTTTCAATGTAGATTGTAATTCTTCTCCATACAGGTTTTTCGCAACGATTACCCCTTTAGGATCCACCAAATAGTTTCCTGGAATGGCTCTTACACCATATAATTTGGCAACAGCGCTGTTCCAGAAAAGCAAATCAGAAACATGTGTCCAGGTTAAATTATCGTCTTTAATTCCTTTAAGCCAGTTTTCTTTCTTTTTATCAAGAGAGATTGCCACAATGTTGAATCCTTTGTCGTGAAACTCTTTGTAAGCCGCTACAATATTCGGATTTTCTCTTCGGCAAGGTCCACACCATGAGGCCCAAAAATCAATCAAAGTATAGCCTTTTAAGTTATCATAAAGACGAACTGGCTTTCCTTCCGGATCATTAGCTGTAAAATCTGGGGCTTTTTTACCTACCGATAATCCGTCTAAAACAATAGCCAGTTCTTTTAATTCTTTCACGTAAGTGGTACTTTGAAGACTTTTATCTAGCAAAGCAATATTTTGTGTAATCTGTTCAGGTGTTAATCTATAAGACCAGTTTCTGTACAATACATAAGCAGAAACAATAGATTTTGGATTTTCTGTTATGAATTTACTGATTTCCACATCTTTGCTCTTTTTGTAGGCTTCAAACAAATCCTGAGAAGCAGAACCTTCAACCACAGATGTTGTGTAATATTTCTTCGGACTCAGTTTTACTGTAATCGGATTTTTTTCTAGAAAAATATACAATGGAGAGCTTTCTGTATTTACGCTTAATCCGTATAAATCTGGTGTTTTTACTTTCGTTTTAAAACTAAAATTTCCGTCTTTTACTTTTGCCGAATCAATCGTGGTAAACATCTTATTGTGAAACTTCTGCAAGTAAACGTATTGCGCTACGGTATCTGCAACCGTTCCTTTCAATTGTAAATTATTTTCCTGAGCCTGAGTTTGAAGAGCCCCAAGATATAAAGCAAAACCTAATAGTATTTTTTTCATTTTATTTTTAGTTTTAAGATTAGACAAAAGAATTTCAGGCCAATGTCAGAAGTCATTGGCAGTATTTTATTTTATAAAGAGAATCTGGTGTAAACTATTGTTTTCGCATTCAGAAAAAAGCAAAAGCGTTTTCTTCAAAAATGGAATTCAAGAGCTCATAACCTGCGTATAAAATAGATTCTGCTTTCATTTTAATTAAGATTTAATTGGATGATCTTAAACAGATTTACGGAGAAATCTTTCTTATCTGCCCGCATTTAGCGGAAGGATTTAGCACCTTATTCGGCAACAGGTTGCTAAGACTTCATTGGGCCTATTCCCTCAGTCTTTCTGGATAAGTATCATGTTATAAATTTTCTTCGATACAAATATATATTAATCCTACCGAATTAGTCAAGTTTAAAATTGTTTTTTTTTAAATTTATTTTTTAGACCCCCTTCCAAAAACCAATAAAACACTTATAATCAAATAATTAAAAAACATATTTTTATTCTTTTTCAAAATAAATTCATACGTTTTTTAATTCAAAAGCCAGAATGCATTTTAAAATTCTAATGGAATATATGCAGATATTTATTCTTTTCCAGATCTGAAAGCGGTTTTTTAAATCCGTTTTCGAGGTTAGAAGCAATTAATCCGAGCACTTGCTTTAAATCGTTAAAATTATTTGGTTTCACAAAATAACAGAATGCCCCAAGGTTTCCGGCTGCTTCCATATCATTTTTATGTGAAGAAGTAGAAATCATAATCACGGGAATATTTTTGTAACGTTCCTCTGATTTTAATTGTTTTAAACATTCCCAGCCATTCATAATAGGCATATTTAAATCTAAGAAGACAATTTCAGGAGTTTTGTCTTGACTTTTTAGCATTTTCAATGCTTGATCTCCATTTTCTGCACAATGACAAATAATACTTTCATTTATATCAGCCAACGCTTCGCAAAACATTTCTGCATCATCCCTATCATCATCGGCTAATAAAATTATCTTCTTACTCATAATCAAATGTCTTTTTCTTTCTGTTCAAATGGAAGTGTTATAATAAAAACAGCTCCTTTATCAGCAATTCCAGTTGCGGTAATATTTCCTCCGTGACGTTCTGCTATTTTTTTGCAAAGAGACAACCCTAAACCTGTTCCTTCATAACGATCTTTAGAATTTAATCGGGTAAAAGTTTCAAAAATGCGTCCTGTCTGATCGAGGTCAAATCCAATTCCGTTGTCTTCTACACTAATTACAGCTATTCTTTTACCGTCTTCAAATTGCTCTTTTGCATTAATGGTAATCTGTGGCGGAATGTTTTCTTTAGCAAATTTAATAGAATTGTTTATCAGGTTATAAAATAATTGATAAAGCAACACAGAAGCACCTTCAATAACAGGAAGTTCTTGATAGTAAATACTTCCGCCTGTTGTTTGAAGCGAAATTTCAAGATCGGCTTCTATATTTCTAATCACTTCATTGAGATTAACGATTGTTGCTTTTTGCGAGTCGGCATTGATTTTTGAATACGCAAGTACGCCGTCAATCATAGTAAACATGCGATCTGCCGCTACATGAATTCTTTCTATATATCTCGTCGCCGATTCGTCTAACTGATTTTCAAGATGATCTTCTAATCGACTTACAAATGTCTTTATTTTTCTAACAGGCTCTTTTAAATCGTGAGAAGCGACATGAGCAAATTGCTGTAAATCATCATTGGAACGTTGCAATTCTTTGGTTCGATCTGCCACCAGAATTTCTAACTTTTCTGTAATCGATTTTTGCTCATGAATATCGGTGCAGGTACCAAACCAATTGGTGATTATTCCTTCTTTATCTCTAATGGGAAGTGCTTTACTTAAAAACCAGCGGTATTCTCCTGTACTTCCATTTTTTAAACGAAATTCTATCTGATAGGAAGATCCCGCATGAACACTTTGGTACCAAGTTCGCAAAACATCGTAAACATCGTCATGATGGAGCGCTGGAACCCAACTGGAATCTCCAAATTCGTGTTCGCTAAACCCCGTATATTCATACCAACGGCTATTATAATAATCTATAAACCCATCTGGCTGAGCAGTCCAAATAATTTGAGGCACAAGATCTGCAAGCTGCCTAAATTTCTCTTCACTTTCTGCTATAACATTTTGAAGTTCTTTTTGTGAAGTAATATCACTCGCGGCGCCAAACCACTCTACAATCTTTTCGTTTTCATCTAATATAGGAACCACTCTTGAAAATACCCATCTTACAGAATCATCTTCTTTTATAATCCTATGCTCCATTTCAAAAATGCTTTTTTCTACTATAGATTTAGAAATAAGATGAACTGCCTGATTCAAATCGCTAGGATGCACAAATTTATCCAGCCAATTAATGCTATGTCCTCCAGTCCCAGAAAGTCTTCCTCCACCTTCAAGGCTATGCATAACCATCCAATCAGAATCCATTCGGTAAACCAAATCAGATGAAGCATTGACCAAAGCTCTAAAACGATTTTCGCTTTTTTCCATTTTCTGACGAGCCTCAACTTGTTCCGTAACATCGACTGCTACCTGTATCATTCCCGTTATCTGATCTTCTTCAATTAATGGGCGGTACGTTAAGTTATAATAATAGTTTTTTACTTCTCCAGTTCTATTATGTGGCACAAGCACCTCGCTTTGGTCAAAAGGGATTCCTTCATTATAAACCTTTAAAACCTGTTCCCACACATATTGGCCTTCAAGTTCTGGCAGCACATCAATCAATCTCATACCAATAATTTCCTCACCACGTCCAATCATTTGCAGCATATGTTTATTTATCTGCTCAATAATGAGATCATCGCCTTTTAGCACTAAAGTTGGAGCTGGCGTCTGATGAATCATTTTACGAAAACGGCTTTCGCTTTGCTGCAGTTTTTCTTCTGCCTGTTTGCTTTCTGTAATATCTCTTGTCGTTCCAACAACAAGTTCCACTTCTCTGTTTTCATTAAAAACAGGAACAAAAATATAGTCGTAAATTCTTCTTCCCAGTTCCGCATGCGGAAAAGAAACAGTTCCTCTAATAGATTTTTTTTCTGCAACTACAGTATCGATTTCATGTTCGTGCATTTCGGCATGCCAATCTTCATAACCATTTTCTCTTAATCCGCGTCCAATAGCTTCTTCTGCCGATTTGCCCCACATGTTTAGCAAAGCTTTGTTTGCATAAGTAAATTTATAATCGAGATCAAATACATACACAAGATCGGGTGTGCTGTTTATTATGGAATCGTAAAGTCTTTTTTGTTTTTCTGCATCGACCAATGCCTCGTTCAAAGCTGTTTCTGCTTGTTTCTTTTCGGTGATATCTTCCATCGTAATCACCAACAATTCGCCTTGGTTCACGGCCGTAAATCTAAAACAATGTTTTACGGTTTCATTACGATACCAATGTTCAAAATTAGCAGGAATACCTGTCTCCAAAGTTTCAATAAAATTTTCGAGAATCGTTTTTCCTTCTATTTTGGAAAAAACTTCACTGAACCTTTTTCCTTTGTAGTCTTCATTATTAGTCCAGTTTATAAGGTAATTGTTAAGCAACACTACTGAAAAATCTTCGATCCTATTTTTGGTATCATACAAAGATTTTAAAACTGCAATACCATTTGGCGCAGCATTAAAAACAGTTTTAAAAAGGTCTAAATTATTTATTAACTCCATTATCTTGCTGAGTGAAAATAATTTCTAATGCTGCTTAACTTACAAAATAAAGTCAAATTTGTTAAATTCTTTCTCAAATATAAATAAAAACGCATTTACTTTAAACATTCTTTAAAATGATTTTTAAGTAAAAAATCATCTTTATTTCCTTGGCATAACATCAAAAAAAGCCGAATCCGTAAGGTTCAGCTTTTTTTTTCCATGTATGACAACAATTATTGCTTGATAGAATCGGTTTTAACTGTAGCTGTTGTATCTATGCCGATAGTATCAACTTCTGGCCCTACAGTATCCATAGTATTTTGAATGCTATCATTTTCATGCGAATCAATTGTAGTGCTTTCATTCTTTTTACAAGAAAATGCTAATCCTGCCAGAAGAATCAAGAAAGCCACTTTAGTTATTATTTGCGTTTTCATAATTATAATTTTTAATGAATATTATCAAATTTTAATTTTTATAAAAATACTTCTTTCTAGAAATGTATTCTTTACACAATTTTTAGCACTTGTTACATAATGCAGTTATTTCTTTTTCTTTTTAACACTGTCATTTTTTATTCTCACGCTATCTTTCTGAACTCCCGATTCACTCGTGTAAGTTGCTCCATCTTCTGCACTCGCACTGGGTCCAGTTCCTGTTCCGGCAGTACTCTGTTTTGCTTCCATACTCTTTGCGGTATCTTTTATTGAGGTTCCAGTATCAAGAGGTGTTGTACTGGTTTCTATTTCATCACTATAACCATCGTTATTGTTTTTACACGAACTTAACACTGCTATTAAACAGATAAGAATCAAAATTTTTAGTTTTTTCATGATCATACATTTTAAATTTTAAGCAATAAACTAATATTCAAACATTTACACTTACAGCATTCACTATAATTCTTATATAAAATCACACTGGAAATCCTATAAAATTTTAGAAATAAAACTGTAATTGACCTCTGATTTTTACTTAGTAGCTTTGATATGAATGTATTACATAAAAGGACCAATAAAAATGGAAAATTCAAATCAAAATATAAATGAAGGCAGCATCACTTCTGGCGATAATGTCTCATTCTGGATTGATTCTACCGATATAATTGCTTTTGAAAAACCTACTCAGGATATCAAAACAGAAGTTCTAATTATAGGAGGCGGTATTGCCGGACTTACAACTGCATATAAACTTTTGAAAGCAGGTAAAAAAGTGGTTCTGGCAGAAGACGGTTTCATAGGAAGCGGAGAAACAGGACGAACTACAGCGCATTTAACTTGCGCATTAGATGACCGATATTATTATCTTGAGAGTACTTTTGGGAAAGAAAATGCAAAACTTGCCGCCGAAAGCCATTCTGCAGCTATTGATGAAATTGAAAAAATAGTAACTGATTTAAACATTGACTGTGATTTTGAAAGAGTTAATGGTTATTTGTTTCTGCATCCGAATGATAAGGAAAAAAATCTCGATAAAGAGTTTGAAGCTACTCAAAATGCAGGATTAGAAACAGTTCTTTTAAATCATACTCCTTCATTGGCAGAAGCAGAAGATCAGAGATGTCTCGCATTTAAAAATCAGGCGCAATTTCATGTTTTGCAGTATTTAAAAGGACTTTCAAAAGCCATAATTGAACTAGGAGGAATCATTTATACCGAAGCTCATGCCGAAAATATAACCGAAAAAGGTGCAACCGTAAATGGTTTTAATTTTTCTGCTGAATATATTGTTGTAGCGACCAATACGCCAATTAATGATGTTTTGACTATGCATACCAAACAGCATGCTTACAGAACATATGTTATTGGCGGAAAAATTCCGAAGGACAGTTTACCGCATGCCTTATGGTGGGATACAGGTGATCCAGAATCCAAATGGGTAGCACAGCCTTATCATTATGTACGACTGCAAAATTTTGATGATGAATACGATCTGCTAATTGTTGGCGGTGAAGACCATAAAACAGGACAAGCTGATGAGGAAGGAATTTCTGCATTTTCACGTTATGAACGATTGGAAATCTGGGCTAAAAGATATTTCCCTCTACTAGACGAAATCAGTTATAAATGGTCCGGACAAGTTATGGAACCTTTTGATTCTCTGGGTTTTCTTGGTCGAAATCCTGGCGATCAAAATGTATTTATAATTACTGGAGATTCTGGAAACGGAATGACGCACGCTACCATTGGCGCTATGCTTATTTCTGATATGATTCAGGGAATCGACAATAAATGGCAGGATTTGTACAGTCCGTCGCGAATTACATTTAAAGCAATTAGCGATTATATGAAAGAGGCTGGAAATATGGCCTCACAATATCTTGACTGGATTTCAGGATCTGATCTTGACAATACTGCCGATTTAGAACCTGGAGATGGCGGTATTCTTTCTTTCGGATTAAGAAAAGTAGCAGTTTACCGAGATTACGACAAAACACTCCATGCTTTTTCTGCTGTTTGTCCGCATTTAGGCTGCATTGTACAATGGAATTCAGACGAAAAATCTTTTGACTGTCCATGTCATGGTTCAAGATTTGCCACCGACGGCACGGTATTGAATGGTCCCGCTGAAAGCAATTTAAGCAATCTTCATATAAAATAATACCTCCACTTTTTCATTTTTTTTAGCTTGAAAACATCTGTACAAAATTGTGCAGATGTTTTTATATGCTGCCAAATTAAAACATTCATTTCATCTAAACTGTTTCAAAAAAGTAAAGGCTAACTTATATTCAAGTTAGCCTTTATTCTTTAAAATCAATCCGTTTTTGTGCCTTCATTTCCAAAAGTGCTAATATTCATATCAGAACTCTTTTTATGCCTTAATTCTTCATAATCGCTATCATCTCCCCAATCTCCGGTATTCGGTTTTTGAACAGCATCGTTTCTTTCCTGTAAATCTCCATCTATGCTTTCCTCATGCGGAAAATACATATGATATCCTAAAATTGGATCCCAATTTGATTCCTGAGTACGATCAATTCCTTCTTGGAATAAATCGTTTTGTTCGTTTTTTGTATCCATTTTTTTCTATTTTACACTTTCTTAAAATTGAAAGCTTGATTATCATTTCATTCGTAATTCAGTAAAATTCAACAAATTAAACCATAAAATTATTATATCATTTTTAAAAAAGCTTATATGATTTCCCAATTACAAAAAAATTAACATTTTTGAAAAGATTTGCTTTTAAATTCATTTAGAAACAAAACAGCCCGCAAACACAAGGCTTACAGGCTGTTTCTAACAATCTAAAGTTCTGAAAAAAATTATCCTTAAAAAGTTACCAGTTTAACCCCCAAAGTAAACCAGCGTGATGGCAGTGGTACTGCTCCTACTTCGTAATACGTTGCATTAAATATGTTTTGTCCATCTAAGAAAATGGTGAATTTATTAATTGCCTGACTTACTCTAAAATCATTTACCCAATAAGATGGTCCTGTAATTCTTTCATTAAAACGAGTTGCAAACATTACAGATAAGTTTTTAAACTGGTAATCTATCGTATTGGTAATTTGGTGTTTTAATGAAGAAATTGCATATTTTGAATACGTTTCTGTACGCATAGTTTTGAATTCAGAATCTAAATAAGTGTAGCCTAAAAGAATATTCAATCTAGAATCTTTAGAAAAATCAAATCTATAAGTTCCTCTCAAATTGATTCCGTTTGTATTTAAATCTCCTGTGTTCTGACTCTGCCAAGGCTGTGTTGTTAGATTACGCATCCAATCAATGTAATTGTCAATTTTTCTGTAGAAATAATTGGCATTCAAGCTTAAAGCTCTTTTGTTGTATTTAAATCCAATTTCGCTCTGAAAAGCATTTTCTGAATCTAAATCTGGATTTCCAACATTACCTGTTTGTTTCAAATACAAATCTGTAAACGACGGGATTCTTTGGCTTGTTCCCACATTTCCAATAATCTTAAATGCATCAGTAATAGCATAACTTGCGTCGATTCCTGGATAAATCTGCCATTTATAATCTGAATTGTAGTTTAAATACGTTCCGATATTGACATCCAGTTTTTCAGTAAAGCTTCTTCTGTATTCTGCATAAAGTCCAACATTTTCGCGATCGTGGTCTCCAATATTTGAAGAATGAATGTTTTCGTTTCTAAACTCCGCTCCAAAACCAATTTCTCCTTTAGATAATTTAACTGTAGAATTCAATTCTCCTGCAATAGAATTAGTATAATGCTGACTTCTTCCAACTGCTAAATTCGAATTTCCTAAATAACGGTAATCATCATAATTGTAACGATATGTTATTCTCGGCATAATTTTCCAATTATCGGTAATTTGATGATTGGACTGAAGATTGGCGAATGTAGTCTGAACAATTTCTGTAGAATTTTTATCTCCTGGTGCAGCGTAAAATCCGTTTGCTCCAAATCCGTTTTTGATATAACCTGCAGAACCTAAGATTTCATTTTTATCATTGATCTGCACATTTCCCTGATAGAAAATTTTATTGTTTTCGAAAGCTGTATTGTAACGGTAACCGTTGCTTTTATCATGCGAAGCAAAAAGCAAATGCTGTTGTTTTTCTTTTCCTAAAACAGCTCCCGCTTGAACTCCTGTTCCGTAAAAAGTATCACCTGTATCCTGAGTGTCTTTTTCGAAGTTAGAACCTGCATAAGTGCTTACTAAAAATCCAGAATCAGTTGGCTTTTTTGTAATAATGTTAATAGCTCCTGTTAAACTGTTGATTCCGTAAATTCTTGCTGCCGGACCGCGAACTACTTCGATTCTTTCGATTGCTTCAACCGGAAGAGGAAGATTCAGCATATTATGAGCCGTTTGCGAGTCGATTACTTTTGCTCCGTTTAACAGAACAACAGTCTGCTCAAAACTTCCTCCATCAACACTAATATCCGCTTGAGTTCCAAAAGGTCCTCTTTGTCTGATATCGACTCCGTTGGCATATTGTAGTACTTCCTGTAATGTTCTTCCTGGCAGTTTTTTTATGGTTTCGCTCGAAATAACATATACATTTCTGTTTTGCTTAGAAATTGGCGTGTTAAAACGGCCTTCATTAATAATAACTTCATCCATTTGGTTAATGGAATCCTTTTTTGTCTGTGCGTAAAAATTGGTACAAATTACTGCAAAGGCAGCAAAATAGATCTTTTTCATTTTGGTTTACTATTTTTTTGGCAAAAGTAATCTCTTACCGTACCAACAAAGCATACCAGTTTTATAATTACACCTAGTCCGGATGAATTTATGCTCGATTTGATCAAAAATCAAGCAAAACTGAGAGATATTACTTATAAATCAGATATTTAGCATGCATTTTTTTAATGCAACACTTTCTTTCCCATTATTTCTGATTTCTTCTTCTGAAATTCCAGCCTCAATCTGATTATTAGTTTTTTGACCACGCTTACTTTTCGCCACAGATTAAAAGGATTATCACAGATTTCTTTTTTATTTTGCCACTAATTGCACGAATTTTCACTAATTCTTTTTTTTACATATTTTATGTAAAAAAAATCTTTTTAATCCTTTTAATCTGTGGCTAAACTTTCCTTACAGATTGAGAAAATTAATTCGTGGAAATTCGTGTAATTCGTGGCAAACTTTATTTATTAATTTGCCTCCAGATTTTAGCACTAAAATCATCTTTGTACATTAATCTGTTCGTTCTTGTTGGATTTACACGATTCGTTAGAATAATTAAAAATCGATTTGTCTTTCTATTCATAAAGAAAAAAGTTCCTGTAAAACCCGTATGCCCAAAATCGTCTTTTGTAAAAAACTCGTCTGGTTTTCTTTTATCAAAACCTAAACCTCTGTAAATGCCTTCTTTGGCAAGAGGCGAATTTGTAAACTCTTTTACAACATTAGGTTTTAGAATCTGTTTTCCTTTATAATTACCATTATTCATAAGCATTTTACAAATTATAGCTATCGATTCGGCATTAGCAAACAAACCTGCATTTCCAGAAACGCCTCCAAAAATCGCTGCCGCTTCATCATGCACATAACCTTTTATAGTATCTTTTCGGAAAAAATTATCTACTTCCGTTGGCATTACATTATCTATCGAAGTCCATTTTAACGGATTATATCCAATTTTTGAAATGCCTAATTCCGTATAAATTTCATTGGTAAACTGATCGAGTTTTTTTCCTGTTTTGATTTCAATCATTTGCTTCACCAAAAGCAAGTTTAAATCGCTGTACAAATATTTTCCTCTTGGATTTGTATTTGCCTTCGCAATCCTTTCATAAACCGATGGATAAAATTCAGGATTCAGCCACATGTTTTTATAAATCTGAACCCAATTTTCCTTTGGTTCAAAAGAAAGATATTTCGAATCGTAAACAATGTTTTTGTTGACAAACATATTATCAAAAGGCTCAACATATTGCTCCGATTTTTGATTACTTAAAAAAGGCGAATTATCTGGCGTAGAAAGCAATGCTTGATAAAAAGTGATACTTGGCGTTAATCCAGAAGTGTGTGTTAACAGTTCGAAAAGTGTTAAATCTGAAATGGCCGTGTTTTTGTACATCGGAACAATTTCCCCAACTTGATCTGTAAGTTTTAGTTTATTGTCTCCAACCAAGCGCATTGTTACAAGCGTTGCCCCTAAAACTTTAGACATCGAAGCCAAATCGAAAACGTCATCTGATTTTACTAATTGCTTTTTAGCATAATCATGATAACCATAATTTTTAGTTATCAAGTTAGAAGCTCCTGTTCCAACAATAATCTGAGCACCAGGAAAAAAGCCTTTTTCAAGTGCATTTGTCATCATCGAATCGATGTAAACTTCAGTTCTTTTTAGATCAAAAGATTGCTTTGCTTTTTTCTGAGAATAACCTTTCGCTCCCAAAAAAATCAAGGAAACCATTATAATTTTTTCACCAATATTTTTCATAGTACTATGGATTAATTTTTAAGTCCTGCCCTGCCATTAAAGGCTCATTATTGGTTCCTGTAATTTGTATCCTAACGGCTTTTACAGGCTGTTTTGGATAAATTGATGCGTTTCCATAATCAAAATTATCGCCTTTTATAAAATCAGTTCCATTATATGAAAACTCTACAAAACCGTTATTTATTATAAATCTCGGATGATGCGGAATTCCAGTTAAAACATCAATTTTAGAAGAAGTTACAGGATTCGTAAAAGTATACAGAATCCAGTCGCCATCTTTACAGGCGACATCAGTACGCAAGTATGATTCTTCATTGTAATCTTGCAGATTCGAAATTGGAAACTTCGGATTTTCTGCCATCGACGAAGTAACTTTAACTTCTGGTTCTTGATAAGGCGAACAAGTGAATTTTACGTTTGCTGCAGACTTTTTATCTTCTTTATTTTCAACTGTAAAATCTAATCTGTACGTATTTTTTTCACTGTAATTATCAATCAAAAATCTCAAACGAGGTTTTGATTTTAATGCTTTTTCATCTGCGTAAGTCTGCACTAACTTATCATTTTCAAACAGTGAAACATTTTTAATTGTTCCATTTGCTCCATCATCTGTTGGATTAAAAGTCAAATACCAGATTCCTTTTTTATCAACATGTTCTGAGATATTTTCTGAAATTGTCAAAACTTCTGCTTTAGATGTATCCCAATTAGCAACAGGCAGTTTTTCAGCTTTTACTGCTGGACTTGCTGAATATTCATTATAAAAAACTCTGAACATATAATTTTCGTAATCTTTTGTCTGAATTGGTCCAGTATAGAAAGGCGATTGTCTTGTTGGCTCATTTCCATCTTTGTCAAAACGTACAACAGCGCCTTCATAAGGTGGAGTTACAGTGATTGTTCCGTTTTTATAAATGGCTGTTGGAGGAAAATCTCTGAAAGCGATTCCCATATCTGCCAATCTTTTCAAATGGCTATTGGTTAATCTTCCATAAAAATCATCCCAGTTTTTATCTTCTTTTTTAGACCATCCAATTTCAGACAAAGCGCTGATTCTCGGATAACTTTGGTATTCCATAATTCTTGCAGGACGATCTAAATATTCGCTCCACAAAGCGCCTTGAACTCCAATTATATTTTTTTGTTCTTCTGGCGTTAAGTCTGCATCAGGAATAGGTTCAAACGAATACGCTCTTTTTGTATCAGTAATCGCTGCCCAACGATGGCCTCGTTCTGTTTCAGATTGTGCCATATCATAATACGTAAATTGTCCCGGCATCATGATGGTTTTATATCCTTTTTTAGCCGACTCAATTCCGTAACTAATTCCTTGCCAAGCAGAAATCAATGTTTTTGGATCTATTTCTCCACCTTTCAGGATTTCATTCCAGCCGTCTGTTTTTTTATGGTATTTGTCAACAATTTTTTGAACCCTTTTAAAGAAATAATTCTGAAGCTGAAAACTATCTGTAAATCCTTCTTTCGCCATTAAAGCTTGACATTTTGGGCAATGTTCCCAATTGGCACGATTGACTTCGTCTCCTGCAACATGAATATATTCAAAAGGAAATAATCCAGAAACTTCTCTAATGATTGAATCCAAAAGATCATAGTTTTCCTCACGTCCTACACACCAAACATTTTTTACTTCGCCCTGAACACTTTTAAGTTCCTGCGTAATCGCACAGCCCACTTCTGGATACGAAGCCGTTACAGCACGCGAATGTCCCGGAATTTCTATTTCTGGTATTACTGAAATACCTCGATCGGCAGCATAAGCCACGACTTCTTTAATATCTTCCTGTGTATAAAAACCTCCATAACGTTTGTCTCCTGAACCATAAGATGGAAGCAAAACTTCGCCAGGACCTCTCCAAGCGCCTTTTAAAGTTAAATCTGGCAACGATTTAATTTCGATTCTCCAGCCGTTATCATCCGTTAAATGCCAATGAAAAACATTCATTTTATGAGCAGCCAACCAATCGATATAATTTTTTACAGTTTGTTTGTCGAAAAATTGTCTTGAACAATCGAGCATCATTCCGCGCCAGTCAAAACGAGGATAATCTTCTATTTTCACAAACGGAAGAGTTCCTTTTTTAACTTCTTTTGCAGAATAGATTTGAAGCAAAGTTTGGAAGCCGTTTAAAACTCCTTTCTCTGTTTTTCCTTTTACGAAAATTCCGCTTTGGTTTATTTCCAATTGATAACCTTCGTTCGGAAGATCTAATTTCTTATCGACTAGAAATGAAATGTTATTTTTTCCGTGTTTTTTTCCAATCGAAACAATTGGGTTAATTCCTGTATTTTTTGAAATACTTGCTGAAATATAATCGGCGCTGTTTTTTATTTTTTTGTCTACAACAATCTTTAATGGCGAAGGCAAAACAAACTGTCCCGCGCTTTGCTGAACTGATACAGGTTTCGGAATTAGGTCTAATTTTTGGGCTTGTACAAAACTAAGCGAACTTAGAAATAGGGCTAATAGAAGAATACTTTTTCTCATTTCTTTTTATATTTTATTTTGTTGAAAATTCAATCGGACTGCTTTCTGTCTGGGTCTGACTCAAAGCGGTAAGCGCATAAACGAAGTTTTCCAAACCGGCATTTGGCACTTCTAGTTTTAGAGCCGTTGTCACATAATAAATATTCAGAGGATTTGAAAAATCGGTTATTTTTCCTTTTGGAAATCTGTAAATCACATATTTCTTGTCATTTAATGCCGCTTTCCATGTTAAAACCGCTTTATCGCCTTTTTTGGCAATCACAGCATTTGTTGGCGGTTCTGGTTTTAATCTCGTAATTCTGTTTGCTTCTGGAGTTAAAGCAATGTATTTGTATTCTTTTTGAAGAAGAGGATTTCTAAGTGTATCTCCTTTTTTCAGAAAAGTAGAAGCAGTAAAATGCATAGAACCATCTATTTGAGGCATTTTACGAATCATTTCAATCTGTTTCACGATTTGATCGGGACTTCTCCATTCTGGTTCTTTAGCTGCATTAGAAATTTTGTAATCGCCGTGACCAACGTAAACATTTGCTCCATATTTATGTTCTGCCCACCATTTTGCCAAAACTTCAAAATTGGCTCGGTCAAAACCAATGTGCCAGTACAATTGAGGCGTTACATAATCAATCCAGTTTTCTTTTTGCCATTTTAAAATATTCGCATATAAATCATCATAATTGGTTGCACCTGCTCTTGTATTAGAACCTTGCGAATCTTTGGCAATATTTCGCCATACTCCAAAAGGCGAAATTCCGAATTCTACTTCAGGTTTATTGGCTATTATAGTATCTCTTATTTGTTTGATAATTAAATCGACATTGTCTCTTCTCCAATCGTCTTTGTCTTTAAACTGGCGCGGTTCTTTAGCGAAAGCTTTATCATCAGGAAATTCTTGACCTTCAATTTTATACGGATAAAAATAATCGTCCATATGAACGGCCTGAATATCATAATTTCTAACGATTTCACCCACAACAGAAGCCACAAAATCTCTGGTCTCTTTAAAACCTGGATTAAAATATCTTGATTTTCCGTAAGTCAGAAAAAGGTCTGGCCTTTTAAAATATAAGTGATTTTTTGAAAGCAGATCTCTTACTGTATCTTTCTGAACGCGATAGGGATTTAACCAAACGTGCACGTTCATACCACGTTTTCCTGCTTCATCAATCATCATCTGCAACGGATCAAAACCTGGAGCAACACCTTGAGTTCCTGTTATCCAATGCGATGCTGGTTCTTTTGTCGATTTGTAATAGGCATCGGCTGTTGGGCGAATTTGAAAAATTACGGTGTTCAAATTATTCGATCGCAAATTATCTAAAATGCTAATCATTTCAGCTTTCATCTGTTTATCTGACAATCCTGGTTTTGATGGCCAGTCGATATTATCTACTGTAGAAATCCACGCCGCTCGCATTTCTCTTTTTGGAGACTGCTGACTGAAAATTTTGGTTTGAATCAGCACTATTAGGATTAGTAATTTTAGACTTTTCATAAGGTTGTATTTTTTGGTTGATCATCCTAACAGGTTTAAAAACCTGTTAGGTTTCTAATTGATATTTATACAAAGTTAGAATTAGAACTTGAGCTCCATTCTAATATAATACCTAACAGGTTTTGAAAACCTGTTAGGATAAATGCCTCTATATTATTCTAATAAATAAATTCCGCCTTCTATAAGTGATGCCCAGACTTGTCCTTTATCATCAATTGTAAAACCATTTACGCTTGAACTTCCTAGGTTAATTTGCTTTATAATCTCAAATTTAGAAGCATCTACAATCAAAACTTCTCCTTTTCTGCTTCCTACATATATTTTGTTTCTGTTTTCTAATATTGCTGCTGGATTGTGTTCGTATCCAAGTTTTAAATCTAGCACTTTGCTTTGGTTCACCAGATTTTCTTCTGTAAGTTCAAGATCATCGCTAAGAGGCAATCTTAAAAGTAAACCGTCCATTGTTTTACCATAAAACCATTTCCCGTCTTGACTTTTTCCCATCGATTCCCTGATTTTCCATTTCTGAGTTCTTAAAAGTGTTTTTCCTGTTTCAATATCCAAAATGGTCAGAAAACGTTGCGGAGTCACAAAGTAAAGTCGGTTTTTTGTTGAAACCATATTGACATTTCCAGCAGAATAAAGGATTTGTTTGTCGTTGCCATTATTCCATTTCCAGATCAATTTTCCTGTGTTTTTATCCAGACAATACACATACGAATCCCAAACTCCAAAAATTATTTTATCGCCTTGAATTAACGGCGTTCCCTGCGAATAGGACGCTGGCAAATTATTCTGCCATATTACTTTTCCAGTCACAGCATCTGCGCAAATAAATGTTGTAGAACTCGCCGTATAAATTTTATTATTTTCTGCTATTGGTGAGCCTACCAAAACGCCGCCAACAGGAATTGTCCATTTTTGTTTGCCAGATCGTGTGTCAAATCCTACTAGGTTTCCTTCTATTGTACCGATAACTAAATTATTTTTTACGATGATTGGCGAAAAATAAATTGAATTTCCTGTCTCGGTTTTCCAATTTAAAGATTTGTTTTTAAGGTTTATAGATTTTATTTCGCCGATAGAATTCGTAAAATAAACACTCTTTTTGTCAAATGCTGGAAGGCTGTAAATTGAGGCAATATCTTTTATGTAAGGAGATTGCATTGCCAAACTATCTTTAGGAATTACAATTTTGGAAGGTTTTGACGGAACCGAAAATTTAAAAACTCCAGGTTTATCTATTTCTTTTTGATAGATACTGATACTGTCTCTACTGATAATTACTTGATTATAACTTTTTGTTTTTCCGTCCAGAGAAGTTATTGATGTTCCCATTATACCGCTCAAACCAGAGAAATCATATTTGCGTAAGGTGTGTCCGTGACCGCAAAAAGTAGCGACGGTTGGGTATTTTTCTAAAACAGAAAGCACTTCTTTGTAATTGCTCACGCTGTTATCTAACGGATAATGAGCAAAATTCAATACTTTTTTATTATTGTTTTTAAGATTGTCTTTTAGGGTTTTATCAAGCCAAAGCACATCTTCGTGTTTTACAAAACCATCACCCATTTTCATATAAGGTCCACATGGAAAACCGATGAAAAGATAATCACCTTTTGAAAACACAAAACGGTCTTCACCAAATATTTTTTTATAAGTCAAGCCAGCGCTTTCGCTCCAGTTAGTTTCATGATTTCCTGAAATGACGTAATACGGAATTTTCAACTTAGATAGAATTGAATGAACTTGTTTTAACTCGTCATCGGCACCTCTATTGGTCAAATCACCAGTTACAACCGCAAATTCGAAATCTGAATTATTGATTTCTTTTACAATATCTTGCAACAAAAAATCATTTTCATTTCCTACCGAAACGTGTAAATCTGTGAGCTGCACAAATTTGATCTGTTCTGATTTTTCTATATTTTGAGCAAAACTTGTTGTGATTACAAAAATTAGCAGTATTCTGGAAAATAGATTTTTCATTGGTAATTTTATTTAATTAAACTATAATTTATTTAGAATCTAATGGCGTTTAAGGTATGTTAGTTGTAATTCTTTGGCAAAAAAATACCTAACAGGTTTTTAAAACCTGTTAGGATAACCAACCAAAATTTATGCATTACAAATTATCGGTAGTTCGCAATGCACTTAACGTTATTTTGTTTTTATATTTTCGTTGAAGAAATCATGAAAAAACAAAAGTTGATATTTTAATGAATTCTCCCAGTATTTGAGATTGTGCTCTCCTGGGCGTTCAATATAATCGTGCTTTATTTTTTGAGCCAGCATTTTTGCATGAAGCTCTCTGTTTACTGTCATAAAGAAATCATCGACTCCACAGTCAATAATCAGTTTTAATTTATTGTCCTTTACCAAATCTAACATATTGGTAACCGTATTTTTATCCCAATTTTCTGGATGTTCCGTAATTGTTCCTAAACGTTTTTTGATGTCCCAATTTTCAGGAAACGGACGAAAATCTACTCCTCCGCTCATACTTCCTGCCGCGCCAAATACATCTTGATGTTTGAATGATAAGTACAAAGCGCCATGTCCGCCCATGCTCAAACCAGAAATGGCTCTTCCTGTACGGTCTGTAACTGTTCTGTATTGTTTATCTATAAAAGGAACTAATTCTTTTACTACATAAGTTTCATATTTAAAACTTGGATCTATCGGACTATCAAAATACCAGCTTGAGTAATTTCCGTCTACTCCAACCACTATAAAACCGTATTGATCCACCTGTTTTCCTAATTCCTTAAAATCTTTTGCCCAAGAACCATAATTTCCGCTGTAGCCATGAAGCAGATAAACCACCGGAAATGCTTTCTTGCTCTTTTTATAATTGTCGGGAACTACTACGCAAGTTTTAATATTCTTCTGCATCGAAGGACTAAAAACCTGTAATGTATCAACCTTAGCCGCTTTAGCCGTAAAAAAGAAAAGCAATACTAAGATTGAGTAAATTGTTTTTTTCATAATTGATGTTTTTTTTTTAAATAATATTTCTGAAAAGCACAGGGAAAATACAAAAAATTATTTCAAACAATCTTTCAAAATAGTCACGGGATGCATTGCTTTTCTGCTCGTTCCGTCAAAAATCTGATGTCGGCAACTGGTTCCTGCAGCCGCAATTTCTGTTGATGGTTCTGTAGCTCTGATTTTCGGAAACAAAGTATCTTCTCCCATCTTCATGCTGATTTCGTAATGCTCTTTTTCATAACCAAATGAACCTGCCATTCCGCAGCAGCCCGAATTATAAATCGTAACTTTATTATTTTTAGGAACATTCAGCATCGCAAAAGAAGCCTCAACAGAGCTTAATGATTTTTGATGGCAATGCCCATGAATTTTGATATTTTTCTCTTTTTCAGAAAATTGATCTGCGTGAATTTTTCCGTTTCCGATTTCTCTTTTGAAAAACTCCTCAACCGTAAAAGTATTTTTAGCTAATTTTTCAGCGCTTTCTTTGTCCAAAGCCAATCGAATGTATTCATCTCTGAAAGTCAATATAGCCGAAGGTTCAATCCCGACTAAAGGTGTATTTTCAGAAATTATATTTTTAAAGGTATTGACATTCTTATTGGCAATTTCTTGCGCTTCTTCCAGAAAACCTTTTGAAATAAAAGCTCTTCCGCTTTCTTCATGATCGATTACAATTACTCTATAACCTAGTTCTGTTAAGAGTTCGTAGGCATCAATTCCAACTGAAACATCGTAATAATTGGTAAATTCATCACAAAAAAGATAAATACTTCCATTCTCAAAAGAGCTGTTTGTGTTACGTTTCTTGTTCTTTTCATACCATTTTCTAAATGTTTTTGGAGCTAATAACGGTACTTGTCTTTCAGGCGCAATTCCCATTCTTTTTTTAACGAATGAAAGATTGGAAACCCAATTGGTAACAGACGGCACAAAACTTCCCAATTCATTCAATTTCGAATTGAAAGCAAATATTTTATTTCGGAAAGAAAATCCGTTTGCTTTTTGATATTGATATAAAAATTCAGCTTTTAAAGTCGCTACGTCTACATTACTTGGACATTCGCTCGCGCAAGCTTTACAGCTCACGCATAATTCGAAAACTTTGTATAATTCTTCGTGATCGAATTTATTTTCTTTTTCAGAATTTGTCAGATACTCTCTTAGGGCGTTGGCACGTGCTCGTGTAGTATCTTTTTCATTTCTCGTAGCACGATAACTCGGGCATAAAGTTCCACCCGCCGAAGGCATTTTTCTGCAATCGCCTGATCCGTTGCATTTTTCTGCGGCACGCAAAACTCCTAAACTGTCGGAGAAATCCTGAATCGTTTTTATTTCAGGTTCAACTCTTCCTGCTTCGAAACGCAGGTTTTCATCCATTTTAGAAGCATTTACAATTTTCCCAACATTCAAAATAGTATCAGGATCAAATGCTTTTTTAATTCGTTTCAGCAGTTCATAGTTTTTATCGCCAATCATAAATGGCAGAAACTCTCCACGCAGAATTCCGTCTCCATGTTCACCGCTCAATGAGCCTCTATATTTTTTTACCAAATGCGCCACTTCGGTAGATAAATTTCTAAATTGGTGTAATCCTTCTTTTGTCTTCAAATTTATCTTCGGACGCAAATGCAATTCTCCCGCTCCAGCGTGCGCATAGTAAATGGCACTTTGTCCATGTCTTTCCATCATCGCTGCAAAATCGGCAATATAATTTGGAAGATCACTTAATTCTACGGCCGTATCTTCAATAGAATCGGCTGCTTTATCATCTCCTACGATACTTCCTAAAAGCCCAAGACCTGCTTTTCGAACTTCGTTTACTTTGTCAATATCCGCTCCATAGATTTTTGGTAAGGCATATCCGAAACCATTAATTTGAAGATCTTTAATCAAAGCATCGGCTTGCAATTCGGCATCTTCCATGCTAATATGCGATCCGACTTCAAGCATGATAACAGCTTTTGGTTCGCCTACAATAAAGAATCTATTTTTAGCCTGTTCTCTATTGGTTTTGGTACAGTCTAAAATCGTGTCGTCCATCATTTCGCAAGTGTATAAATGATGCTTCATTGCAGTGACAACGGCTTCTAAACTTTCTTGAATGGTATGAAAATGCGCTACCACCATAATATTGTTTACTGGTGGCAAGTCGTCTACTTTTAAAGTAATTTCTGTTGTAAATGCCAGTGTTCCTTCACTTCCGCAAAGCAATTTCCCTAAATTGACGGTATCTTCTGTTCCTGAAAAAAGTTTCGATTTCAGTAAAACATCAATTGCGTAACCTGTATTTCTTCTGTGAATTTCTGGTTTTGGAAATTCTTTTAGGATTTCTTCCTGATTTTCTTTGTTCGAAAGTTCTTCGTAAATCGTTTTGTAAATTTTATTTTCTAAAGAATCTCCTTTGGTTTTCTCGATAAATTCTTCAGAAGTTAAATCTTTAAATACTGCTGTAGTTCCGTCGCTTAAAACGGCTTTTATTTCTACAATTTTATCTCGGGTAACTCCGTAACGAATTGAGGTTGTTCCTGACGAATTATTTCCGACCATTCCGCCAATCATACATCTATTGGTAGTTGATGTTGTTGGAGCAAAAAACAGTCCGTGCGGTTTTAAATATAAATTCAGTTCATCGCGAATTACTCCTGGCTGAACGGTTATGGTTTTCTTTTTAGGATCAAAAGAAACAATTTTATTAAAATGCTTAGAAACATCTACAATGATTCCGCTACCAACGGTTTGGCCTGCCAAAGAAGTTCCAGCCGTTCTTGGCGTTATTGAAATCTTATTCTTTGAGGCAAAACGAATAATATTGATAATATCATTTTCTGATTTCGGAATGGCCACGGCAAGCGGCATAATTCTGTAAGCAGAGGCGTCTGTGGCGTATATTTTTTTATGAAGATCATCATAAAAAAGGTTTCCTTCTAATGAAGTTTCTAATTCTTGTAGTTGGAGAGAATCGGACATTTAATGGTTCTGTTGCTTTTGTTTTTTTAATACATGTCTTATTTCTGCACTTCGCTAAAAAGCTATTTGACAAAAACAATACATTCTAAATTCTATTAGAACTCAATATTTATTAAAATTCCTATTTTAAAGCTTTGAACTTCCTAAATGCGCCAAAAAATGACAAGCCTACTGAGGTGTATTTTTCATAAATATATCTGACTAATAAAAATTAGTTTTAACAAATATAAATACAAAAAGCATACGAATACATTATTTTGCGTTTTTTAACATAATAAATTTTAAATAACGCAACAAAACGCAAAATTAATATTAGATAAATTTAAAATTATAAGATAAACACTCCAGATTTCCTATATTCATCTAGTCTTTCATCTTCTGGATCTAATTCAGTTACGATAGTATCGAGCTGCTTAAGATCACATACGCTGTGAGGCATTTTAGTATTCAATTTATCCGAAGAAAACATGGAAACTACTCTATCAGAAGCTTCTATCATGGCTTTTTTCACAATTGAAATTTCGTAGCCCACTTCTGTAAGACCTTGTTTCACACTTATACTGCTGGCGCCAATGAAGCAAATATCGGCCTTAATTTTAGAAACGACCTGAATCACATCCATACCAATGGTTACCATTGCATTTTTCTGCATTTTTCCTCCAATAAAAATCAAATCGATATTGGGATGCTGAGACAATTGCATCGCTATTGGCAAACTATATGTATATATTGTAGCTTTTAAATCGGCCGGAATTAACTTTGCAAAAACTAAATTGGTGCTTCCTCCACTCATTATAATAACCTGATCATCATGAAGTAGAGACAATGCTTTTGTCACAATCTGCTTTTTCTGCTCTTCTGCAGCTATTGCTATATCAAATACATTTGAAGATTTCTCTTTAACTTGAACCGCACCGCCGTATACTTTCTCTAACAGCTTTTTACTATCCAATTCGTTCAAATCTCTTCTTATTGTATCTTCAGACAAATCGAGAGCCAAAGCTAAATCTGTTGTAACAACTTTTTGGTCTTCAATAAGTTTAGTCATTATATATTTATGTCTTTCGGCTTTCAGCATGTTTTTATAAAAGTTAAAATTCATCACAAATATATCAAATATTTCATTCCATATTAGAAAAAGCCTTAAAAACTGCAAAATCATGCATTAGTAAGATTTTCAAAACAAATTCAATTCTTATTTTTCATTAAAAAATGCGTTATTTTGCGTTTTTTAAATTATTTTTAGAAAAAAAACATGCAAAAATGCATTTATATGCAATAATTAAATATATTTGCTCAACAACAACCATAAAAAACCAGATTAATCATGAAAAAATTACTCTTTATTTCAGTGTTGTTTTTGTGCATTCAAGCAGCATTTGGACAAACAAAAACGGTTACTGGAACTGTAAAAAACAAGAAGGATGGCTTTCCACTTCCTGGAGTTAGTGTCCTTATTCAAGGAACATCAAATGGCACAACTACAGATTTTGATGGAAAATACAGCATTAGTGTTGCTCCTGGACGAAGCCTTAGCTTTAGCTACATGGGTTTTGAAACTGCAGTAGTGAAAGTTGATGGACAACAGAAAATCAATATTGATATGGCAGAAAGTGCCGCAAAGTTAGATGAAGTAGTTGTAGTGGGATTCTCTTCGCAAAAGAAAGTAAATCTTACAGGTGCAGTTGCTAAAGTTGATGTTAAAAAAGCTTTAGGAAGCATTCCTGTTACAGATATTACAAAAGGTTTACAGGGAACTACGCCAGGACTTAATATTACTTATAATTCAGGTAGTATCGGTAAACAATCAAAAATTAATATTCGTGGAGCCGGAACTATTGTAAACGGAGAGGTTTCAGGATCTCCACTTATTTTAGTTGATGGTGTACCAGGTGACCTTTCTTTATTAAATGCAGAAGATGTAGAATCGATGTCTGTTCTTAAAGATGCAGCCTCTGCTTCTATTTATGGTGCACGTGCGGCATTTGGAGTTATATTGGTTACCACTAAAAGCGGTAAAAATGCAAAAGGTAAAGTACGATTTGCTTATAGCGTAAATACTGGTATTAGCAACCCAATTTCGTTGATTCAATTTAATGATCCTACAGTAGAGCTACCTGCAATGATCGAGGCACAAGCTAGAGCGGGTAACGCCAATCCAGAGTCTTTTGGCATGAACTACAAGACATTATTGCCGGGTATTATTAACTGGAAAGAAAAATATGCTGCTACAAGAAATCCTAATGATAAAAACATGATTTTAGGAGAGGATTTTGACGTGATTGGCGGCAGAGAATATTTTTATAGAATCTGGAATCCGCATGATGAAATGCTAAAAAAGAATTCTATACAAACGCTTCATAATTTATCAGCTCAAGGTTCTTTGGGAGAAAAAAGCTCATTTATTGTTTCGTTAGGTCTTGCTAATCAAGATGGTGTAATGAAAATTAATACCGAAACCAATAAAAGATTCAGTCTTAATATGGGTATGACTACTCAATTAACAAACTGGCTTACTGGAGATTTTAAAGTATTGGGAACTTTCCAAGAATATGATTCTCCTTTTAACTACTATAACAATGGTGTGGATACTGCTGGTAATGGTTATTTTGGATACTACATGCGTTGGGGATCTTATTTCCCATACGGGACTTACAATGGGACTTACTTCAGACATGCTCCAGGTTACATGGCAAATGCATCTCAAAATGAGAATAAGTCAAATGATATGAGGATAAGCGGAAAACTTACTGCTCAAATTACAAAAGACTTTAATCTTATTGGAGAATATAGTATCAATACTAATTTTTCAAGCCTTAAAATGAATGGTGGTCAAGTGCCACTTTGGGACTGGTGGACAAGTGCTGCTGACTTAGTTGCGGGCAAACCGACATCTATGGAAACTGCAAACGATTTTGTTGCACAAGCCAAAACATCTTACACTAGAAATGTAGCCAATATTTATGCAAATTATACTAAAACATTGGGTGAAAACCATAACTTTAAAGTATTAGGAGGTTTAAACACTGAGTGGTACGATCAAGAAAGAACTTATGCTCGTAGAAATACACTCTTAGACAAAACCAAACCAGAGTTTAATTTAGCTATTGGTGATCAATTTACTGCACCTCTTGTGGCTAATGATATCTTAAATCCAGGTTTATCAAGATATGCTATTGCTGGATTCTTTGCACGTGTGAATTATGACTACAAAGGAAAATATCTTTTGGAAGTAAACGGACGTTATGACGGTTCGTCAAAATTCCCTACAGATGAGCAATGGGGATTCTTCCCTTCTGCTTCTGTTGGATACAGAATTTCGGAAGAAGCTTTCATGGAAGGTACAAAAAGCTGGTTAAATGATTTGAAAATTAGAGGATCTGTTGGTTCAATTGGAAATCAGAATATTGCTAACAATGCCTTTCTACCTGTTATGACTAATGTTACTACTAATCCCAACCCTTATTGGATAGGAAGCGGTACAACCATTCCTCCTACTGTGAATCAGCCATCAAATGTTGATCCGAATTTGACTTGGGAAAAAGTAACTACTCAGGATATTGGTATCGATATTCGTATCTTCAATATGCTTGGATTAACTTTTGACTATTATCAAAGAGATACTAAAGGAATGTTGGCTCCAGGTAAAACACTTCCAGGTTCATTTGGTCAGGCTGCTGCCAATACAAACTCAGGAAATTTAAGAACAAAAGGTTGGGAGCTTGCTCTTAACTTCAACAAACAAATAAACCAAAACATTAGTGTTTATGCAGATCTTACCCTTTCAGACAATACTACTGAAGTAACAGAATGGAACAACTCTGCTAAACTGATCTCTACTTCATCTTTTTACGCAGGTCAAAAACTTGGCGAAATCTGGGGATTGGAAACAGACCGTTTGATTCAAACTACAGATCAAATTGATGCAACTGGATTAATCATAAATGGTGTTGATTATAAAAATATTAGAACAGGTGCTTTTAAATTTGGCGCTGGAGATGTAATGTATAAAGATTTAGATGGTGATGGTGTAATCTCAAGAGGAGATGGAACAGCTCTTAAACCAGGAGATTTAAAAGTTATTGGTAATACAACTCCTCGTTACCAATATGGAATTCGTTTAGGAAGTGCTTTATACGGATTTGACATTGATGCTTTCTTTCAAGGAGTGGGTAAACGTGAATACTGGGCGACTTCTGATTTAGTATTGCCATTCTACAATAGAACAGATGCTATGTATGTAAACCAGAATGATTACTGGACACCAGAAAACACAGATGCTTATTTCCCTAATCCGTACCCTAACCATGCTGGAAACGCTTTTGGAACTTATGCGCCTGGATCTAACAACTTTGTGGCACAGTCACGTTATTTATTAGACATGTCTTATTTACGCTTAAAGTCAGTAACGATTGGATACACTTTTCCTAAAAGCATTACCGAAAAAATCGGAATCGATAAAATTAGACCTTACGTTTCTGGCTTAAACTTAGCGACTTGGAAAAGCAGTAAATTGCCAGTAGATCCTGAGATTAATGAAACTGAAGCAGCTTGGGGAAGAACTTTCCCTTATTCTAAAACGATATCATTTGGTATTCAACTTGCTTTCTAAAAAAGGTATTTAAAAATTAAAAAATTAATCAAAATGAGAAAATATATAACAAACTCTAGGATAAAACTAACAGTTGCCTTATTTGCTATTGCAAGTGTAACGGTTAGCTGTTCAGATTTTTTGGATACACCACCTGAAGATGTTTTTACAGATGACAATTTTTGGACTTCAGAAAATAACGTAAAAACATTCTCTTGGTTGAACTACAATACCTTTAACGGTTATGGAAATAATGCAGGTACTACAGCTGACTTCTACTTCCATTCAGGAACAGGGTTAATAGATGACAACCTAGCTAATAACGTTTTTACAAACTTTCCAACGGCTCCAAATGCAACAAATGCAAACTGGAACGAATACTACACTTTGGTTCGTCGTTGCAATCTTATGCTTGCAAGAGTACCTAATGTGCCAATGGATCAGACAAAGAAAAATCACTACATAGGTGTTGCTAAATTCTTTAGAGCGCATACTTATTTCCGTTTAGCACAGCAGTTTGGCGATGTTCCTTATACAGATGAATATTTAGTTCAAAATGATGCTAAAGTATATAAGCCAGCTTTATCAAGAGCAGAAGTTATTGACAATGTAATTAAAGATTTGGAAGAAGCAATTCCGATGTTACTAAACGTTGATGACAGCAATGTTACTGTTAATAAATTTACTGCTTATGCTCTATTAAGCCGAGTGTGTTTAAGTGAAGGCACTTACAGAAAATACAATGGAGGGCAAAATGGAAATGCTTATCTTCAGAAAGCAAAAGAAGCTTCTTTAGCCGTAATGAATAACAACGCTTACAAATTAAACGCTGATTGGAAATCTCTTTACAATTCTGTCGAATTATTAGGAAATACTGAAGTAATCTTAACAAAAAGATACATAAAAGGTGTTTTAGGAAATGGAATCCAAGCCTACACTAATACATCCACTGTTCAAAACGGATTGACAAAATTTGCAGCACAAAGTTATGTAACTACTAATGGACTACCTATTAAACAAGCTGGCAATACTCAATATTTAGGCGATAACACTATTGCCAATACCTTTGCCAACAGAGACCCTCGATTTGCTAAAGCATTTAGCAATGTAGATTATGCTTATTCTGATAAACCTTATACTGGTCTGACATCTATTACTGGTTATGTGTTCCAATTATATAACAATCCTGCTACAACAGGCACAGAGGTTACCACAATTGGTCAAAATCAAATTGACGCTCCAGTTTTCACACTAAGTGAAGTTTATTTAAACTATGCTGAAGCTTGTGCAGAATTAGGAACTATCACTACTGCAGATCTTAATTTATCTATTAATAAAGTTCGCACACGTGCTGGAATTGCAACTTTGACTACAGATGGCGTAAATGCATCTGCTAATGGCGTACAGATAGATGATCCGCAAAGAACAGCAGCATTAGAACAAATTTCAGGAATTGTTAATCCAATTATATGGGAGATTCGTCGTGAGCGCAGAATCGAGTTTATGAGCTGGACTACCATGAGAAAAGAAGATCTAATGCGTTGGAAAAAAGGAGATTATTTAGACACAAATGCTAATCCTGATGTTGCTTTAGGAGCTAAAATAGTGGATCTAATAGGAACTAATTCTAAAACAAAAGTAAACGCAGAAGGATATGTAATTCCTTATGCTGCTGGTGTTGCAAGAACATTTGTTTCGCCAAAAAATTACTTAAGTGCTATACCAACAAATGATATCAATTTATACGCTGCAGAAGGTGTAGAATTAAAACAAAATCCAGGTTGGTAATTCGGTAACCACTGAAAAACCACATCTTATAATACTGCCTCCTACGTGAGACTTTTAGGAGGCAGTATTTTTAAATACTCTTTGTGAAGACTGTGACTAATAAAAAGAAAAATTAATCCTGATTCATGCAGGTTATCTTGTTAGTTTTTAGATTCCCCAAATCTGCCTAAAACATTCATATACTCCGATAAAATCTTAATTTTATTAGTCCAATTCGTCTTTAACTAATAACTGTATTAAAATGATAAAATTTATAGCAAAAAGTGCTTTTGTTACAGCATTTCTGTTTCATGCTACGTCATATTCGGCAGTCATTCAGCCAAATAAAACCGTTATTTCAATAGAAAACAAAAACGCTGTTATAAAAACGGGAGCCGATAATTACGAAAAATATTTACCGCTTTTAAAAGATAAAAAAGTTGGAATCGTAACCAACCAAACTGGAATTTTATCCAATAAAACACATGTGGTCGATTTCCTTCTGGAGAAAAAAATTGCTATTCAGACCATTTTTGCTCCAGAACACGGATTTAGAGGAACTGCCGATGCAGGCGAACATATTGTTGACGGAAAAGATCCGAAAACGGGTTTGCCTATTATTTCACTTTACGGTGATAACAAAAAACCAAAACCAGCGCAGTTATCTGGAATTGATGTCATGATTTTTGACCTGCAAGATGTTGGTGCACGATTCTATACCTACATTTCTTCTTTACATTATGTAATGGAAGCTTGTGCAGAAAACAACGTTCCGCTTATTGTTTTTGATCGTCCAAATCCGAATGGTTCTATCGTAGACGGACCGCTTTTAGAAAAAGAATTTACAAGTTTTGTCGGCATGCACCCTATTCCGCTTCTGCACGGAATGACAATTGGCGAATATGCGCAAATGGTAAATGGTGAAAAATGGCTTAAAGATGGCGTTCAATGTAAACTGACCGTTATTCCTTGTGTAGACTACAGTAGAACAATGCCATACAGTTTATTGGTAAAACCGTCTCCGAATTTACCAAATGATCAATCTATAAATCTGTACGCCAGTTTATGCCTTTTTGAAGGAACAAATGTGAGTATGGGACGCGGAACTGAAAAACAATTTCAAATCTACGGTTCGCCATATTTAACTAAAACGAATTTCAGTTTTACTCCAAAACCCAATTTTGGAGCAAAAGATCCTTTATACAACGGAAAAGAATGTTTTGGTGAAGATTTGACCGCTTATCCAAGATTGAAGCAATTAGAATTGAAATGGCTTATTAAAGCGTACCAGAATACCAGCGACAAGACAAAATTCTTTAACGGATTTTTTACCAAACTCGCAGGAACAAAAAAACTGCAGCAGCAAATAGAAAGTGGTGTTTCTGAAAGTGAGATCAGAAAGACTTGGCAAAAAGACCTAGAAGCTTTCAAAAAAATGCGAACAAAATATCTGATTTATAAATAACATTTCTAATTCAGTTCCCTTAAAATTAATTTTTAAACAATAGAAACATAGACTTTGATAGACTTACAAAAAAGCGTTTCATTAGCATAAACATACACACATATATATTGCTATGGCAGAAATGTAGTTCTCTTTGGTTTTCTTTTTAAAGATTGGTTACCTTTTTAAATAAAAATCAAACCTGTGTTTCTATGTTTTAAAATTAAATTCCATTCCAGACAGAAACAGCAAACTATTAATGTAAAAATAGAGATCCTGAAATTGAAAAATTTTAGGATCAAAAATCAAAAAAAAAGAAAAATGAAAAATAAAAATCCTGAAACTGAACAAGAATCTTTGTACAAAGACTTGGATCAAATGAGCGTGAAAGAACTTCTTACAAACATTAATACAGAAGACAAAAAAGTTCCGCATATTATTGAAGAGCAAATTCCTAAAATAGAGAAACTGGTTAAAGCCATTGTAAAAAAAATGCAATTGGGCGGAAGATTATTTTATATCGGAGCTGGAACTTCTGGCAGAATCGGAATTTTAGATGCATCAGAATGTCCTCCAACTTTTGGTGTTTCGCATGATATGATTATCGGAATTATTGCTGGTGGCGACACTGCAATCAGAAAAGCAGTAGAAAATGCCGAAGATGATACGGAACAAGCATGGAAAGATTTAGCAAAATTCGAAATTTCAAGCTTAGATATGATCATCGGAATTGCTGCTTCTGGAAACACACCATATGTTTTAGGAGCACTTAAAAAAGCTAAAGAACACAATATTAAAACGGGAAGTATTTCTTGTATCAGCAACGGATTAATTGCTCAAGAAGCTGATTACCCGATTGAATTGATCGTGGGGCCTGAATTCTTAACTGGAAGTACTAGAATGAAAGCAGGAACAGCTCAAAAACTAACCTTGAACATGATTTCTACCTCGGTAATGATCAAGTTAGGAAAAGTAAAAGGCAACAAAATGGTTGACATGCAATTGTCTAACGAAAAATTGGTAAAACGAGGCATCAAGATGATTATGGAAGAACTTGCTATTGAATATGAAGTTGCCGAAGAATTATTGCATAAACATAAAAGCGTAAGAGCTGTTCTATTGGCTCACAGCAAAAATCAGGAAAACTAAAAACCACACTATCAAAATCTTTTTATAGATTTATACAAATTCAAAAGCTGAATAAATTCATTTTTTGGAGTTTTTAACGAAGACCTAACTGGTTTTAAAAAACTGTTAGGTCTAATTAAGAAATAGTTTTTTGTTATTTAACACATAGAAACATAGATTTTTGTGTAAAAAAAGGAAATAAAAGAAACTAGTTTCCACACATAGGTTAGCCTATGTTTACTTAGAATTAGTGAAACGGCTTTTTAAAATTTTGAAAAACTATGTTTCTATGTGTTAAAATAATTGCAGCCAATGGCTTTAAATAATTTATAAAAACCAAAAATCACCAAAACTATAAAATGACACCAAGTACCATCCTTCTCCTTATTATCATTTATTTCGGAACATTATTCTATATATCCCACAGAGTCAGTAAGAAAGACAGCGGAAATGAAGCATTTTTTACAGCCAATAAAAATTCAAAATGGTATTTAGTGGCATTCGGAATGATTGGAACGGCTCTTTCTGGAGTAACCTTTATTTCTGTTCCTGGAGAAGTTGGAGCACCAAGCGGTGAACAATTTAAGTATTTTCAGTTTGTTTTGGGGAATGCACTTGGATTTATTGTCATTACAAAGCTTTTACTGCCTCTATATTATCGAATGAATTTGACTTCGATTTATGGATACATTGAGCAAAGAATGGGCTTTTTCAGCTATAAAACAGCAGCTTCTATTTTCTTAATCAGCCGTACAATAAGTTCTGCTTTCAGATTGTATTTGGTTGTAATTGTTTTACAGCGTTTTGTGTTCGATTTTTATCATATTCCTTTTGCGTTTACTGTTTTAATTTCGCTGTTGCTAATCTTCTCTTACACTTATAGAGGCGGATTGAAAACGATTATTATTACCGATACTTTACAGACTTTCTTTCTAGTAACTTCTGTTTTCCTAACCATTTATTTCATCTGCGACCGAATGGATTTAGGTGCCATCAGCGCATTTGAAGAAGTAAAAAACAGCAATTATTCTAAGATTTTTTTCTTTGATGATTTCATGGGAAGTAAATTCCATTTTGTAAAACAAATCCTTGGCGGAATGTTCGTAACCATTGCCATGACGGGTCTTGATCAAGATTTAATGCAAAAGAACCTAAGCTGTAAAAACATTGGTGAAGCGCAAAAAAACATGTTCACTTTTACAGGAATATTTGTCATCATCAATATTTTCTTTTTGAGCGTTGGAGCCTTATTATATATTTATGCAAACAAAAACGGAATTGCTGTTCCAACCGATTTAGTTACAGGAAAACCAAGAACCGATTTACTTTTTCCTGAAATTGCCTTAAATCACTTAGCGCTTGTTCCTGCAATTGTATTTTTACTAGGAATTATTGCTGCAACTTTTGCAACCACAGATTCTGCCCTAACAGCCTTAACAACTTCTTTTTGTGTTGACTTTTTAGGAATGGACAAAGCAGAAAACAGCCATAAGAAAAACACCGTAAAAATTAGACATTTAGTTCATGTCAGTTTTTCAGTTTTAGTCTTTTTTATCATCCTAATTTTTAACTCCATCAATGACAGTTCGGTAGTAGGAATGATCTTTAAGGTAGCTTCCTACACTTACGGACCATTATTAGGATTATACGCTTTTGGTTTGTTTCAAAAATCAAGACATGTAAATGACAAACTCGTTCCGTTTATCTGTTTTCTTTCACCGTTGTTTACCTATTTCATCAATGAGTATTCTAAAGTTTTATTTGCAGGATATGTTTTTGATAATGAATTAATTATACTAAACGGATTAATTACTTATTTAGGATTATTTATTACCAGTTCACGCAGTGAAAAAGAAATAAGTTTCTAATTCAGTTATTACTATTGATGAATCAATTTGAGTCTAAGAGCATTAAATTCAAATTGATTCTTAAAAAAAATGATATGAAAAATCCATTCATAAAAATTAGCTTATACGCCGCTTTTATATTTTTAATTACCAATTGCGCATCCAAAAAAAATAATGGAGCAACAGATGACAAAAAGGATATTCCTTTAAAAGACAATGTTGTTTACGTACCAAAAAATACTTCAGAGAAAAAGACTTTTTTCAAAGATTCTGATCAAGAAACGGCTTGGGTTGACAGCATTTATAACAAAATGACTGTGCAGGAAAAAATTGGGCAATTGTTTATGGTTTCGGCTTATTCCAACAAAGATTCTGTACACGTTAATCAGATTAGTAAACTGATTGAAGATTATAAAATAGGAAACGTTATTTTCTTTCAAGGCGGACCAGTTCGTCAAGCGAAATTAACCAACTTGTACCAATCAAAAGCAAAAGTGCCTTTAATGATCGGAATCGATGCCGAATGGGGATTGGCAATGCGTTTAGACTCAACATACCGTTATCCGTGGAATATGACTTTAGGCGCGATTCAGGATTTAAATTTAATTGAAAATGTGGGAAGAAATATGGCAGCCGAAAACAAGCGAATCGGCGTTCATTTTAATTTTGCTCCTGTTTTGGATATTAATACCAATCCTAAAAATCCAATTATCGGAAACCGTTCTTTTGGTGAAGATAAAGTTAATGTGAGCGAAAAAGCGATTGCTTTAATGAAAGGAATTCAAGGAAATGGCGTTTTCTGCACAGGAAAACATTTTCCGGGACACGGAGACACCTCAACCGATTCGCACCACGCCTTGCCTACCGTTAATTTTTCTAAAGATCGTCTAGAATTAGTCGAATTATATCCGTACAAAAAATTATTCGATGAAGGTTTGGCTTCTGTAATGGTAGCGCATCTTAATATTCCGAGTTTAGAATCACAGGCAAACTGTCCATCTTCGGCTTCTTATAATGTGGTGACCAATCTGCTTCAAAAAGAATTAGGTTTCAACGGATTGATTTTTACGGATGGTCTGGCGATGAAAGGCGCAGCCAATTTTAAAGGTCCTGGAGATTTGGAAATCGCAGTTATTTTGGCTGGAAATGATATTTTACTTTGTCCAGAAAATGTACCAGTTGCGTTTCAGAAATTGGAAGTAGCGTACAACGAAAAAGTGATTACTGAAGAAAGATTAGCACATTCTGTTAAAAAAATTCTTCATTTTAAATACAAAGCGGGACTAAACAAATACAAGCCGATTGATTTAAACAATTTATACAATGATTTAAATCCAACGCAAAATGATGCTTTGCATTATAAACTGTATGAAAATGCAATTACAGTTCTAAAAAACGAAAAAGAAATTCTTCCGATAAAAGATTTAAGTGAAAAAATTGCCTACATAAAACTGGGTGAAGATACCAACAGCACATTTATTTCTACGCTTAAAAAATATACCGAAATCACAGAAGTTAAAGACACCAATCTTGACAGTCTGAACAAAGAATTGAAAAAATTCGACAAGGTTATTATCAGTTATCACAAAGTAAATAAAGCTTGGGAAAAACAAGAATTTACTCTGCAAGAAATGCTTTGGCTGAAAGAAATTGCCAAACACAACAAAGTAATTTTAGACATTTTTGCAAAACCATATTCGCTTCTATCCATTTCAAATTTTGATGATATCGAAGGCTTAGTGGTTTCTTACCAGAACTCAGATATTAGTCAAGTGGTTTCAGCAGAATTAATTTTTGGAGCGATTGAAGCTAAAGGGAAATTGCCTGTTTCCATCAATGATGCTTTCCATGTCAATGATGGTTTAACTACAGAAAAACTAAATCGTCTGGCCTTTACAGCTCCAGAAAATGCTGGAATGAACCCAGCAATTTTATCAAAAATTGACGCCGTAGCACAAAAAACAATTGACGGAAAAATGACTCCAGGAATGCAGGTTTTGGTTGCTAGAAAAGGAAATGTAATTTTTCAGAAATCTTACGGAGCGCAGACTTATGATAATGGAAAAAAAGTCACTGATACCGATTTATATGATGTTGCTTCGATTTCAAAAATGATTTCAACATTGCCAAATGTGATGCAATTGTATGATAAAAACAAAGTAGAACTGGACACGAAACTGAAAGATATGTTGCCACTCTTTGCTAAAACCAACAAAGAAAACATCACTTTCAAAGATCTGCTAAATCATTTTGCAGGACTTCAAGCGTGGATTCCTTTTTACAAAGCAACTTTAGACAGCAATAATCAGCCTTCTGAAAAATATTATCGTAAAGTAGCCGAAACCGGTTTTACAACAAAAGTTGCTGAGAACCTTTACATTCGAAACGATTATCATGATACCATTATGAAAATCATTGCAGAAAGTCCTGTAGCGCTAAAAAAAGAATACAAATACAGCGACTTTACTTTTATCATTTTAAAAGAATATTTAGAAAGAAAAACACATAAAAAACTGGAAGAACTGAGCAAAGAAAATTTCTACAGCACATTAGGAATGACCAATACGCTTTATAATCCGTTGGACAGATTTGACAAGAGCAATATTGCCCCAACTGAAATTGATAACTATTTCAGACATCAGGTAATTCAAGGTTATGTACACGACATGGCCGCAGCTATGGAAGGCGGAGTAGCTGGTCACGCGGGAATTTTTTCTAATGCGATGGATGTTGCCAAAATGATGCAGCTGTTTTTACAAAAAGGAAATTACGGCGGCATTCAATATTTTTCTCCACAAACTTTTGATGCTTTTAATACTTGCTACTACAAAAATCAAGGCGTTCTAAGAGGTTTAGGATTTGACAAAAGAGTACACAAAGGCGGACCAACTTGCGATTGTGTTTCTGAATCAAGTTTCGGTCACACAGGTTTTACAGGAAATATGGCGTGGGCAGACCCAGAAACCGAAATTGTGTACGTATTCTTATCCAACAGAACCTATCCAGAAGTAGTAAATGACGAAAATAAATTAGCAAAAGGAAAAATCCGAGAAGAAATTCAACAAATCATTCAAGATGCAATTATAAAATAATTTAAGACAAAAGTCTTGCTTCTTTCATCTTTCATCTTTAAAAAAAAATATAACCATCTAAACTATCAAACCCAATGACAAAAGAACGTTTAACTTCACTCGATGTCTTCAGAGGATTTACCATTCTCTTAATGACGATTGTCAATAATCCGGGAAGCTGGTCATCTATTTATCCGCCTTTAGAACATGCTGAATGGCATGGCTGTACGCCTACTGACTTAGTTTTCCCGTTTTTTGTATTCATAATGGGAACCGCAATTCCGTTTGCAATGCCTGTAAAACATTTTGACGGAAGTGGTTTCAATAAAATTTTAGTCCGCTCGCTTCGAATTTTCTGTCTAGGATTATTTTTAAGCGTTTTCAGCAGAATCCATTTGTTTGGTTTAGAAGGAATTCCGTTATTAGGATTAAGATTGATAATTGCCTTTGCGGTTGCTTATGCCCTTTTAGGAAACTTTTCCATGAAAGTCAAAACTATTCTTGCCGTTGGCGTATTTTTAATCCTTATCTCATTATCATTTAGCGGACTTGAGCATTTTGAAGACACGAGAATTCCAGGCGTTTTACAGCGAATTGCAATTGTGTATTTCTTTACTTCAATTTTATATTTAAAGACTAATTTAAAAACACAGCTTTTAGTTTTAGCCACGCTTTTAATTGGATATTGGCTCGTAATGGCTTTTGTTCCCGTTCCCGGATTTGGCCCAGCCAATTTTGACAAAGGAACCAATCTTGCTGCTTGGATAGACGATACACTTTTGAACGGTCATTTATGGGCATCGTCTAAAACTTGGGATCCAGAAGGAATTTTAAGCACTTTGCCAGCAATTGGAACAGGAATTTTAGGAATGTACATTGGCCAACTTTTAAACTTATCTGTTGATAAAATGGAAATCGTAAAAAAGACAGCAATTGCAGGAACTGCTTTGGTAATTGGAGGATTAATTTGGAACATCTTCTTCCCTATTAATAAATCACTTTGGACAAGTTCTTATGTTTTATATACAGCTGGAATTGCAACGTTATGTTTAACATTATTGTATTACATAATTGATATTAAAGGGCATAAAAAATGGACAAAATTATTCCTGATTTGGGGAGTAAACCCAATGATTGTGTTTTTCTTTTCTGGAATAATTCCGAGAGTTTTGAGCGTGATAAAAGTAGCAGATCCTGAAAAAGCTGGCGAAGAAATTGGTCTTCAAGCCTATATTTATAATCATGGAATTGTTCCTTGTTTTGAAAACCCGTTAAATGCATCACTTGCTTACGCCTTGTCTTATGCTGTTTTCTGGTCGTTTATCTTGTGGATTTTCTACAAAAAGAAACTGATTTTTAAAGTGTAATTAAAATTACAATGAATTACCACAACGAGTTACAATTTAATATTCCGTAGGAATATTTGGTCGGTAGAAAAAGAAAATATTTTCGATTTCCAATGTGTTCCGTAGGAACATATGATTTCATAGAGATGGAACGCTGTTTTATTGATCAAACGTTCCTACGGAACGATAAACGGCAATTACAAATTGATTCTACCTACGAAACATTCCTACGGAATGAATTGTTTCTGAGAATATACAAAACGTAATTGGCATAAACTGAGCAAAAGAAAATCTACAAAAAAAACTGATTTTTAAAGTGTAATTAAAATTACAATGAATTACCACAACGAGTTACAATTTAATATTCCGTAGGAATATCTGATCGGTAGAAAAAGAATATACCATTTTGCATCGTGTTCCAGAGGAACACCTGATTTTATGCAACAGGGTTCTGTTTTATAAATCAAACGTTCCTACGGAACTTATAACTGCAATTCAAATTTAATTCTACCGACGAGACATTCCTACGGAATGAATTAAATAATTTCAGCCGGACTTAATAGTTTGATTTGGTCATCGTTCTAACACTTATGTAAAGATCACTTTTCTTTTTTCCTAAAAATTTTAAGAAAAGCAGTATCTTGCCGTACCAACAAAAGTGTCAGTTTATAAATTATGGATAGTCCGGTTGAAATTCCTTTTAAAAGCTTCATTCAGCTAAAACCAGAAGAAAGCACTGCTATTTATCTGCAGCTTGTTTTTGAGTTCATCAAAGCCATTCAAACTGGTTTTCTTCCTGAAGGCACCAAACTTCCCGGCACAAGAATTTTATGCAAAGTGCTTTCTGTTAACCGAAACACTTTAATCAAAGCCTTTCAAGATTTAGAATCGCAAGGTTGGATTGAAACACTTCCAAATAAAGGAACTTTTATTTTATCGCAGCAAAAGCAAAAAAACAAAGCTGAATTTGCTTTTTCAAAAGAACAAAATGCCTCTCAAGAAAATATTGGCTTTAGTTTTCAGCGTTCTACTATTCTCGAAAGTCCGATTGAAATCAGTAATCTGCCGTATCAATTTAATGACGGAATGCCCGATTTAAGATTGGTTCAAACCGATGTTCTGGCCAGATTGTATGTTTCTAAATTAAAAAGAAGGAAAACATCTAAAACCTACGAACAAATAGAACTTCGTTCACATTTGAATTTTAAAACTCATTTTTCTAATTATTTAAATTTAACTCGCGGAATCCGTATTTCTACTTCCAATCTTCTTACGGCAAGCAGTCATGAAATTGCTTTGTATTTGGTTACCAAAGTGCTTATTTCTCCAAAAGATAAAGTCGTTGTAGCTTCCCCAGGTTATTATATGTCCAATATGACACTGACCAATACGGGAGCGCAGATTATTTCTATTCCGGTAAATGAAGACGGAATTGACACCAAAAAACTAAAAGAAATTTGCGAAACATCAAAAATCAGGGTTTTATATCTGACTTCTAATTATCATTATCCAACCACAATTTCGCTTAGCGCTAAAAAAAGAATCGAAGTTCTGGATTTGGCCAATCAATACGGATTTGTGATTTTAGAAGACGATTACGATTTTGATTTTCATTACGACAATAATCCAGTTCTGCCTTTAGCCGCTTTCGATTCCAACCAAAAAGTGGTTTATATCGGTTCTTTTGGAAGATCTCTTCCGTCAGGATTTAGCTATGGTTTTGTGGCCGCTCCTGCAGAATTCATTAAAGAACTAGAAAAACATCAGAACATTCTCGAACCTAGAATTGATGTCATAAAGGAACAAGTTTTAACCGAATGGATTACAGAAGGCGAAGTGCATCGGCTTTCTAAAAAAAATAAAAAAACCTATAAAGAACGCCGCGATTATTTTGTGTCACTTTTAAACGAAAAGCTAAAAGGCAAAATCAACTTTAAAGTGCCACCAAGAGGATTGGCCATTTGGGTTGAATGGCTAGATCATTTTAATCTGATTCAATTTCAAAAAGAATGTTCTAAACAAGGTTTATTTCTTCCAAAGACCATTTTATACCAAACCAAAAATCTTACCGCAACTCGTTTAGGATTTGGGCATTTGGAAAAAGAAGAAATGGAAAAAGCGGTTTCTATTTTGAGTGAGAGTTTGGCAATTATTCTAGAGAAATAATTGCTTATTGGAAACAAAAAAGGCTGTCTTTTGCGACAGCCAATTTTTTTGTATTACAAACTTTTTTCTCTTTCCCAAAAACGATGTCTTCCCAAAGCTTTTATAAAAGAAACGCTTAAGTTTTTATCTGAGTTATTTTCGCTCATCAAAACTCCAGGATCTTTATTTATATCGCTGTTGTTTTTAATAATCTGCACTCCTTCGGCTTCAGCCGCAATAAATTTACAATGATAGTATGAATCATTTAAAAACTCTTTTACTTCTTTGATTTTTGAAAGATCGGCAATTCCTTTTCCAGCTGGAATAAAGACCCCATCAAAAAGTACAGAAGCAGCAATTTTATAAGTTTGGTCCACCAAAATTTCCGTTCCCTCTTGTGAAACAATGGTTCCTAAATGCGGTGCTATAATAACCGCTTTTGCACCAGCATTTTGCAAAGCTGTTTTCATTACTTTTATTGAATCGGCACTTACACCGTCAGCACATAAAAAAGCTATTTGTCTTGTCACAATTGTATCTGAAACAGTTGGATTTTTAAGCATACTCAAAGCATCAGAACTCCCTATATTTGGTTTTGCTTTTGAAGGTTCTTGATTTCCTTCATCATCTGCTCCAACTCCATGATTAATTGGTTTTTCAATATTTTTTGGAACTGGAATTCCTAAATTTTTAGCAACCTTTGCTGCCAAATCAGCATTTACCTGATTTAAAAGTCCGAGCATTCTTTCTCTAATCGACACGGTTTCTACTTTCCCCAATTCAAAAGACAAGGCACTCACAATATGACCTTGTTCTATAGGTGTCTGGCTATTATAAAACAGTGCGGCCTGACTAAAATGATCTGAAAAACTGGTGCTTCTTGCTCGTACTTTATGAGCGTCAACACGTTCATTAAAACTCACAAATCCACCTTGATCCATTTTGGCTTGAAATGGGCATCCGCCACCTAAAGAATTTGGATGATAACTTACTTTTCCAGTTGCAATTTCTTGGCGCATATGTCCGTCGCGCTGATTGTTGTGCATTGGTGCAATGGTTCTATTAATTGGAATTTCATGAAAGTTTGGACTTCCTAATCTTGATAATTGCGTATCGGTATAAGAAAATAACCTTCCTTGCAATAAAGGATCATTTGAAAAATCAATTCCCGGAACAATGTGCCCTGGATGAAAAGCCACCTGTTCTGTTTCTGCAAAAAAATTGTCTGGATTTTTATTCAAAACCATTTTCCCGATAATGGTTACGGGAACCAATTCTTCTGGAACTAATTTTGTCGGGTCAAGAAGATCAAAATCAAATTTATGCTCGTCGCTTTCAGGAATAATCTGCACACCCAATTCCCATTCTGGAAAATTTCCTGCTTCTATGGCTTCCCATAAATCCTGTTTATGAAAATCTGAATTTTTCCCTGATATTTTCTGTGCTTCATCCCATGCAACTCCGTGTGTACCTAATTTTGGCTTCCAATGAAATTTTACAAAATGCGATTCATTTTTATCATTTACAAATCTAAAAGTATGAACTCCAAAGCCTTCCATCATTCTTAAACTTCTCGGAATCGCTCTATCGCTCATTACCCACATAATCATGTGCATCGATTCGGGCATTAGAGAAATAAAATCCCAAAAGGTATCATGTGCAGAAGCGGCCTGCGGAATTTCATTATGCGGTTCTGCTTTTACGGCATGAATTAAATCTGGAAATTTCATGGCATCCTGAATAAAAAATACGGGCATATTATTTCCAACCAAATCAAAAACCCCTTCCTGAGTGTAAAACTTTACAGCAAAACCGCGAACATCTCGAGCTAAATCTGTAGAGCCTCGTGAACCAGCTACAGTAGAAAAACGAACAAAAACAGGTGTCTTAATACTGGTGTCGTTTAAGAAACCTGCCTTAGTATATTTTTCCATTGTCTTATACAATTCAAAATATCCATGAGCACCAGAACCTCTTGCGTGAACAATACGCTCTGGAATTCTTTCGTGATCAAAATGCGTAATTTTTTCTCGCAATATGAAATCTTCTAAAAGAGATGGCCCTCTTTCTCCAGATTTTAAAGAATTGTTGTTATCATTTATCTTAACTCCTTGATTGGTAGTTAAAAACTCATTCTCAGCACTTGATTTATTAAATTCTAAATCATTCTGTTTGCCATCAGAATTGTCTTGGTTTGTTTTCTTCGAATTTTTCATTTTTTGTTGATTTTACATTTATCATTCCATGAACTAATAAATTCTATTTTGGTTTGTGAGACATTTCTCTAAAATAGGTCAACAAATTTAGGGCGCTTTTCAGGTTAAAAATTATACAATTAACCATAAGGATTATAACATTCTAATGACAACTAAAATGAAAATCAGCACTTTACTGATAATTATATAATTACAAATCAGTAATCCTATAACGAAAAAGAACTTTCTAAAACTAACTTTGAAATAGAGTTTTAATCAATAAAAAGGACTATGATTTTTTTCATCATTGTACAATTAATTTTAGTTGCTATTGGGGCGACATCGGCCATGACTTGGTTTAGTTATGCCATGTCTGAAAATTTTAGAGAATTGTATAAAGAACCTGTTTTATTGAGTTTTGCTTTAAGAAAAACAAAAATCAGCCTTTCAGAAAAATCCCAGAAAACTTGGGGATGGCTGATACATTACATTATTGGTTTTCTATTTGTTATGGGATATCATATGGTATGGGTAAAGAATATTTTACCAATTTCGCCACTCAGTGCACTTATATTAGGCGTTATCAGTGGTGTAATTGGAATACTCAGCTGGATAGTTATTTTTAAAATGACCGACCATCAACCCCCAATTGACTTTAAAGGTTATTACATTCAGCTGTTCTTTGCCCATATTATTTTTGCGGTAACGGCAACAGTACTTTACTCTATTATATTAACCATTATAATTCTTTTAAAAGCTTATGTCACTGTCTAAATACAATCAGAAAAGAGATTTTAAACAAACCCGAGAACCGAAAGGAAAGATAGAAAAATCGGCTAGCGAACTGATTTTTGTTGTGCAGAAACATGCCGCGTCGCATCTTCATTATGATTTTAGGTTAGAAATGGATGGCGTTTTAAAAAGCTGGGCAGTGCCAAAAGGTCCGTCAATGGATCCCGAAGTAAAACGTCTCGCCATGATGGTCGAAGATCATCCGTACAGTTATAAAGATTTTGAAGGCACAATTCCAGAAGGAAATTATGGCGCTGGAAATGTAATTGTCTGGGACAACGGAACGTATACTTCTGACGAAAAAACAGCTTCTGACGAAAAACAATTATTAAGCGATCTGGCAAAAGGACGTTTGAGTTTTGTTCTAAAAGGCAAAAAACTGAAAGGCGAATTTTCATTAGTCAAACTTCACGGAAAACAGGAAAATGCTTGGCTTTTAATCAAGAAAAATGATAAATATGCTTCTACTGAAGATATTTTAGAAAAAGACAAATCGGTTATTTCTAAAAGAAGTTTGGAACAGCTAATAGAAAAATCTGAAAAACTGACTTCAAAAACAAAAGAAAAAACAGCTGAGAAAAAAACCGTAAAAAAAAAGTCCAATCCAAAAGTTGAAATAGCTGAATTTATAAAACCAATGCTTGCTAGTGTAAGAGAAAAGCCTTTTGATGATGACGAATGGATTTTTGAAAATAAATATGACGGTTATAGAACTATTGCGGTTATTAACGCCCAAAATGTAGATTTATTCAGCAGAAACGAAATTTCTTTTAATGCGAATTTCAAACCCATTGCCGACGAATTAAAACAAATAGATCATACTGTAGTTCTCGATGGCGAAATTGTCGTGGAAAATGATGGTGGAAGAGCCGATTTCCAATTGCTTCAAAACTACATGAAAACGGGAATAGGAAATCTTAAATATTATGTTTTTGATTTATTGAATTTGGATGGAAATCTGATTACAGAATTATCGCTTTTGGAACGAAAAGAACTCCTGAAAATTCTCTTCAATAAATATCTTTTTTCTAGTGTTTTTTATTCTGAACATACTGTTGGAGACGGAATTAAACAGTTTGAAAAAGCGGTTAGAAATAAAACCGAAGGTATAATAGCCAAAAGAGCCGACAGCACTTATACAATCAATCGAAGAAGTACAAACTGGCTCAAAATAAAAACTGCAAACGAAGAAGAAGCTATCATAATCGGAATTACCGAACCTAAAAACTCGAGGAAATATTTCGGCGCTATTCTTCTCGGACAGTATGATGGCAAAAAACTGCAATATATTGGAAAATGCGGAACAGGTTTTACAGAAACTGTTTTAAAAGATCTTTATACTCAATTAGAACCTTATTTCATTGACAAATCTCTGCTTGACGAAAAAATCCCAATTCGAGATAAAATTCAATTGGTAAAGCCAAAAGTGGTTTGTCAGGTTAAATTTTCAGAATGGACGCAAGACCAGCATTTGCGACATCCTGTTTATCTCGGAACAAGAATAGACAAAAAAGCTGAAGATGTTTTTTTGTCTTTTAGAAATGATAGTACCGCTCAATTTAATTTAGATGAAATGACAATTACACCAGAAAATAAAAAGAAAAAAACAGAAAACGATTACGATCTAAAAGTCGGAAAAACGGTATTGCATCTGACGAATCAGAACAAAGTATATTTTCCTAAAGACGGCATTACAAAAGGTAATATTGTTCATTATTATGATGAAGTTTCAGAACTCATTCTTCCGTATCTAAAAGACCGTCCAGAATCAATGAACCGTTTCCCGAACGGAATTGACTCGCCAAGTTTCTACCAGAAAGATGTTGATGTCGATAAAATTCCGAAGTGGCTTAAAACCAAAAAAGTTTTCTCAGAATCAAACAATGCCGATATTGATTATCTTATTTGCAACAATAAAGAGACCTTGCTTTATATGGCAAATTTGGGCTGTATTGAAATGAATCCGTGGAATTCGACCATCAAACACATTCAGAATCCTGACTGGCTGGTTATCGATTTAGATCCTGCGAAAGATGATTTTAAACAAGTCGTTCAAACCGCTTTGGTCGTAAAACAAGTTTTAGATGAATTGGAAACGGAATGTTTGTGCAAAACTTCCGGAGCTTCTGGACTTCATATTTATATTCCGCTTGGCGCTAAATATGATTATGATTCCATTAAAATTCTAGGCGAATTGATTGCCAAAGAAGTGCAATCCAGACTTCCAGATATTACAACGGTTGACAGAAGCATTAAAAAAAGAAACAACAAATTGTATATTGATTTTTTGCAAAACCGACGCGGACAAACTTTGGCGGCGCCTTACTCTGTTCGTCCAAAACCTGGTGCAACAGTTTCTACACCTTTAGAATGGAGCGAAGTGAACGAAAAACTGCATCCGTCGCAATTTACCATCAAAAATGTATTAAGCCGTTTTGAGAAAAAAGGCGATTTGTGGAAACCTGTTTTATCTAAAGGTGCAAATATTAAGAAGATTATTCATAAACTAGAAAATAGCCAAAACGGTTAAGACGATTTTTTCTTTTTGTTTTCTAAACTTGCTTTTAGCATTTCCATTAAATCGTCGCTTTGTTTGTGCACGACTTTTAATTTTGGAGCCGCTTTTTGCGGTTTTCCTTTGGCTTTCTTTTTAATGATGTCCAAAAGCTTGGCGGTATATTCGTCTTTAAAACCAGAAATATCAAATTTCTCCGTCAGCTGATCGATTAGTTTTTCTGCCATATCCATTTCTTTTGTTGATTTTTTGGACATTGGCGGCAGTTTCAATTCCGCTGTACTTCGAATTTCCTGTTCAAAACGAATTCTATTTAAAACAATGACATTTTTGTATGGTTTTAAAATCGCCAAACTTTCTTTGTTTCTTAAAACAAATCTCGTAACGCCTACTTTTCCTGAAGCTTCAAGCGCATCGCGAAGTAATCCGTACGCATTCATTGCGCCTTTATCGGGTTCAAGATAATACGGCTGTTCGTAATAAATACTTTGAATTTCTTTTTCGAAAGCAAAACTTTCAATATCGATTGTTTTGGTTTTAATGGCATCTGCCGCTTCAAAATCGGAATCTTCCAGAATAATATATTTTCCATCCAGATTATATCCTTTTACGATATTGGCAAAATCTACTTCTTTTCCCGTATTTTCATTGACGCGTTTAAACTTTATATTCGCTTGATCTTTCGCGTCAAGCATATCCATATCCAAACTGCTTTCCTGCACCGCCGAAAACATTTTTATTGGAATATTAATTAATCCAAAACTTACCGAACCTGTCCAAATTGATCTCATGGCTTTTGTATTAAAATTGAACTCTAATTTAGTTAAACAAAAAAACGTAAGCCTTACAAAATCAACAGTTTGTTTTATATAATTGTGAATTATGAATTATGAGTTATGAATTATGAGTTTTGAATTTTATCCATGTGTTCCCATGGTTGAAACCACAGGGCTATGTTTGAATATGTATGCGCATAGCACAAAAAAATGAGCTATGAATTACAAGTGAGGCAACACTCATAATTCATAACTCATAATTCATAACTTAAAAAAAATTACCAGCCTTTTACAGCTCCGCCTTTAAATTCTTGCTCAGCTGCTTTTTCAACTTCTGGAGATTGAAAAGCTTGTAAAAACTGTTTTACTTTTTCTTCGTTTTTATTGTCTTCACGGCTTACTACCAAATTCACATAAGGTGAATCTTTATCTTCAACAAACAAAGCGTCACGAGATGGAACCAATCCAGCTGCAGAAGCAAAAGTATTGTTGATAATAGCGATAGAAACATTTTGGTCGTCTAAAGCTCTTGGCAATTGAGGCGCTTCTAATTCTAAAATTTTTAAGTTTTTAGGATTGCTCACGATGTCTGTTACTTTTGGCAACAAACCAACGCCATCTTTAAGTTTCAATAATCCGTTTTTCTGTAAAAGCAATAATGAACGTCCACCGTTTGTTGGATCATTTGGAATAATAATCGTGCTTTCGTTTTTCAATTCAGAAAGGCTTTTTATTTTTTTAGAATATCCAGCAATTGGGTAAACAAAGGTATTTCCGATAATAGCCAATTTGTAACCTCTTTGTTTTGATTGCTCATCCAAATATGGTTTGTGCTGAAAAGCATTGGCATCGATATCACCTTGGCTTAAAGCTTCGTTTGGAATTACGTAATCGTTGAAAGAAACCAATTCTACTTCCAATCCGAATTTTTCTTTTGCCACTTTTTTAGCTGCTTCAGCCACTTTTAATTCTGGTCCAGAAGCCACTCCCACTTTTATAAAATGAGGATCGTTATTTTTTTTGTTTCCGCAATTAACCAAAACAAAAGACAAAGCAAATATCCCGGCAGTTTTTAAAATATTTAATTTCATGATTGTTCTATTTTTTAATTTTTAATTCTAAATTTTTAATTTGATTATCTATGATCAAATCGTTTTGATAATCTGTCTCCCGCAAACTGAATCGCGAATACCAAGATGACCAATAAAGACAAAACCGAATTCATTGTCACAGCATCGTAACCAATATATCCGTACTGATAACCAACTTGTCCTAAACCTCCTGCTCCAACAGCTCCGCCCATTGCAGAATATCCGACAAGGGTAATTAAGGTAATTGAAGCTGCGTTGATTAAAGAAGGTAAAGCTTCTGGCAGTAATACTTTGTACACAATTTGCAAAGGAGTTGCGCCCAATGCTCTTGCTGCTTCGATTAATCCAGACGGAAGGCTCAACAAACTGTTTTCTACCAAACGGGCAATAAATGGTGCTGCACCAATGCTTAACGGAACCAAAGCCGCACTAACGCCAATTGAAGTGCCAACAATAGCGCGTGTAAACGGAATCATCCAAACGATCAAAATAATAAATGGAATAGAACGAAAAACGTTCACTACAACCGATAATGTTCTATTTAAAACAGGCTGTTCCAAAATTTGATTTTTACGGGTTAAAAACAGTAAAATTCCTGTTGGCAATCCTAATAAAAAACCAAAAAAGCCCGATACAAAAGTCATAACAATGGTTTCCCATGTTCCTTTTAACAATAAATCTATAAGAGAATCAGACATAACCTAAAATTTCTGTTTTAATGTGTTTTGAATTAAAATATTGAATCGCCGCATCGTAATTTTCGCGTTTCCCTGAAAGTTCAATCAGCATTACGCCAAAATTAACCTCGCCAGCCTGATCCATTTGTGCACTTACAATTTTGAAATCGGTATCAAAAAGTCTTGAAACTTCTGAGATAACAGGTTCGTTAACCGATTTTCCTGTCATTTCCAATTTCAATAACGGATTCAAATTTCCGTTGTCTTCTTTCTGCAATTTTTCCTGATAAACAGACGGAATTTCAATATGAAGCGAAGAAGAAATAAATTCTTTTGTCAATTCATGTTTCGGATCTGCAAAGATTTCACCCACACTTCCCTGCTCTATCAATTTTCCGTGACTGATAACTGCGACTTCATCACAAATCGATTTTACCACTTCCATTTGGTGCGTAATCAGCAAAACAGTAATATTTAGTCGTTTGTTGATGTCTTTCAATAAGTTCAAAATCGATCTTGTTGTTGCAGGATCTAGCGCGCTTGTAGCTTCATCAGACAAAAGCACTTTCGGATTATTGGCTAAAGTTCTTGCAATGGCAACTCTTTGTTTTTGTCCTCCCGAAAGACTTGCAGGATAATCGTTTGCCTTTTCTGCCAAACCAACCAATTGCAATAATTCTAAAACACGCGTTTTGATTTCGCTTTTGGAAGTTCCAGTCAATTCTAGCGGAAAAGCCACATTATCGAAAACTGTTCTTGAAGAAAGCAGATTAAAATGCTGAAAAATCATTCCGATTTGTCTTCTTTCAATCGCCAATTCAGCGTTTGATAATTGCATTAAAGATTTGCCATCAACGATAATTTCGCCAGAAGTTGGTCTTTCCAGCAAGTTCACGCAACGAATAAGCGTACTTTTTCCCGCTCCGGAAGTTCCAATTACACCAAAAATTTTTCCCTCAGGAACCTTTAAAGAGACATCAGATAAAGCAGCAACAATTCTGTCTTTCTGATGAAACGTTTTGGTTACATTTTTTAATTCAATCATTCTTTACGGTTTAAAAACAAGAAAGCCTTTCATAAATTAGTTGAAAGGCTCTTTCGAAATAAATTTTATCATTTTATATATTAAGCCAGATCAATAAACACCATTACAGCAGCACAGTACATCATACTGCAACGATAATAATTATTCATTTTCTGGTTCTCTTTCTTCATAGCGACTGCAAATTTAAATAGTTATTTTCAATTTTAACCTATAAATCGTTAAAACTTTTATTTCCCTATCAATTTAGTAGGTTATTTTAAAATCCCAAATCTTATTTCAATTCAAAAAAAAATCCAAATTCCAATTAGTTTGGAATTTGGATTTTAAAATATTGGTATTTAAAACTAGTTGTTTTGTTCTGCGATTGTAGATTTGTTTAGTTTTATCACTCTGATTTTCTTATTTGTGTTATCAGATAAGAAAATGCGATCATCAAGCTGTGCAGTGCTTACAATTGTTCCAAATGCATTCTGTCCTAAAATATCAGAAACACTTAGAACTGCTTTGTAGTTCATCTTAATAAATTCCGCTTTTGGATATAATTTTAAGTAAGACACGCTTCCAACATTTTCTGACGTAACGGCAAAATCTTTACTGAAAGATACTGAAATTGGTTTTATGTCTACAAATTGCACTTTTTCTGGCTCAATAGGAGTTGTTAATGAATTTTTAGCGTTTGCTTTAATGTTGGCAATATTATATTGCAGATAACTTTTTGCATCTCTTCCGCCCACAACCAAGTTTCCGTCTAAAACATCCATTGAATATAGTTCGGTATATCCGTTAAGAGTATTTAGTTTGGCAATAGGTTTTAAGTTCCAATCGCTTGTCTCGGTAATTTGAGAAGCTTCAAAAACTTTTATGCTTTTTTCTTTTTCTTTAACAAATATCAATCCGTCTTTTGCTACCACACCAAAAACGTGTACAAAAGTCTGCCACCATTGTCCGTTTCCAACCGTACTGATTCCGGCATTTGTAGTTTCATCAAAAACAAATAATCTAGATTCTGTACTACCTACATAGATACGGCCGTTGTCAACAGAAACAGATGTAAGACTAACCAACGGAATGGCTGTAGTTCCTTTTGTGTATTCTTTTATCGTTTTGATGTGTGCTAATGTCACAGCATTAAAAACTTCCAAAACATTCCCGTTCACCACATAGAGTTTCTCTTTTGAAATGGCAATTCCCTTCGGATCAAAAGCTTCTGTGCTTCCTGGAATATTTTCGTTAGTAATAGAAGCTTCATCTGTTGGATAATAATACGTATAATCTTTAGATGCTGCGTCGTCTTTACTGCAATTTGTAAACAAACAAAATGCTAGAATTAGGGGCAGAATATGTTTCATGTGTAATTTATATTTTAATTCCATTTTCCTTCACCTTTATATTTGACTAAAAATGGATTTTTCGGATTAATTTTAAACACTGGTTTTTTATAAGTTCCTTTTACGTAAGCTGTTTTTTCATACGTTTTCAAAACGTCTGGATCTGTAAAAGGAAGATCATTTAAATAAATCAAATACTTATAAAATTCCGTCAACATTTCCTGCTGGCCTCCGCCTTCTCCACTATTTGCGAGATTACTGCTATGGCTAAAACCAATATGATGTGAATATTCGTGCGACCAAACCGACATTTCTCCAACCCAATGTCCAGTTACATAACCAGATTCCCATTGCGATGCTAGATTTCCTCCGCCCCAAGCAGAATCTCCTCCAACCATTGCCATCCAAAGAGTTCTCTTATCTAGATAATTCCAGTATATTTTTTCGATTTCCTCTTTCGAATAATAATCGTAAACACCGTCAACATCATCAGCATTTCCGTGCCAGTTCAAAGCTCCGTTTATTCCTGTTCCAGCTGCAGCTGCCTGTTCTTGTTTGTATTTGTCAAAATTGGTAAATGTGCTGTAATACATTGGATGGCTCAAAGCATAAGAATAATTGATAATCATTGTTATGGCTTCTTTTGCTAAAGCTGGATTCATTGGAAGAAATTTGCCCAATTCATTAATATGGTAACCATCATGAAACTGAACTAAATGATTTGATTTTATTTTTTTGAATTTTTGAAATAAAGGGTCGTCCGACTCTACAGAAAATTGAATGGCACCAGAAGAAAATCCTTCAATTTTATCTATCGTTACTGTATTTCCTGTTTCTAATAAATAATCGTTTTTCTGATCGGTTAGTGGAATTTTATGAAATGAACGATGAAAAGCCGGTATTTTAGAAAAAGTGTAAAGCACAAACTTTTTATCATAATTTGGCAATTTCGCGTAAATCTTCACATTTGTAAGTCCAACTGGAGAATACAAAGAAATCTGTACAGAGTCTTTTCCTTTCTGGATAACTTGAAGCGGTTCGTTTACTCGAAACCATCGGTCTGTTTTGTCATACATTTTTGAAGGACTTTCGTCATCTTCAAACATAGTCATGGGCTTATTTTCTGCAGGTAAAGCTATTGCGTCAATAGTCGGAAGATAATTTGGCTTGTACGAATCGGCATCGTCACTACAGCCCAAAAGAATACTTGCCAATAGGGCAAATACAAAAAAGTGAGTTTTTTTTCTCATCATTAAGTAAGTAGGTTTGGGGGTTAAAATATGGTGCAAAACTATAAATATGATTCTTAAAAACAAGGTTATTGAAAGAAAAGTATGATTTTAGAAATATATTAAAAATAGTTTTTTATAAATAAAAAGTATTTAATGTTTAGTTTGTTAGATGATTATGTGGTGTTTCATGCTTTTTCTTTTTAATCTTCTTTTGTTGAAAGAGTGATGTATAATCCTATTATAACTAAAGTAACTCCAAAAAACGTATATAAAGTCAACGGCTCATCGACGACAAAAAAGGCGATTAAAAATCCAAATATCGGGCACAGAAAAAGCCAGTAAGAAGCTTTTAAAGGATTAATTTTTAAAAGGTACAGCCAAAATTGAATGGCTCCAATAGAAACTGCAATTGCTAGCCATGCAGTCGAAAACCAAAAATCTGCATTAAAAGTATTTTTATCAGATTCGTAAGTCAGTACTAAAGTAGGAAGCAGAAATACGGCACCAATTATGGTCTGCCATCCGTTGATTGTTAAAATATGTAATCCGCTCCATTCTTGTTTCGAGTAATAAATAGTTCCTAAAGAATAGGCAATCATACTGACAATTAAAATGAGTATTCCGCTGGGAGTTGCAAAGCTGCTTTGTAATAAAGGGTAGGCCGCTAAAAAAACACCCGTAAAACAAAGCACTAAACTGATTATACTTTTAAAATTGATTTTATGAGATAACCAAACTGCAGAAATCAAAACAATAAAAACCGGATTAGTTGCTACTGCTAAACTCCCTAAACCAGCGGATACTTTTTGCATAGCAATAACATACAGCCCTAAATAAAAAGTGATATTCAGCAGACCATAAATGCTGATCTGAATCCACTCTTTTTTTTGAGGCAGACGTTTTGCCATTATAATATGTGAAATACCAAGCATAATGCTTCCAGCAATTAAAAATCTAAAAATAGAAATCACAAAAGGCTGTGCAGAATGAAGTCCGATTTTTGTCGCTGTGGACGCAGATGCCCACAAAAAGGCGAAAATTATTCCAATAAAAATGATTTTCCATTCTTTTAATCGACTTAAAATTGGAAGCTTTTTTTCTTTAATCATTATAAAATAAATGAATCTGTTTAAGAGAAATTAAGTGTTTCTATTTCGCTTAAATCTGCATTGAATTTGACAAAACTGGCAGGAAAACCTGATTTAATTTTTCCAACTCTATCTTGCATGCCAATAGCAGAAGCTACTCTTGTAGAAGCCATTTTTATTGCTTCATCTGCAGATACATGCAGATGGTTATAAGCATTTTGCACTGCCTCTGCCATTGATATTGTTGCTCCTGCCAGGTTGCCATCTTCATTTCTGTAAAAACCATTTTCTAAATGCGCATCAAAATTATCCCACTTAAAATTGGCTACTTTTCGGCCTAAAAATGTTGCATCGCTTATTAGAAAGAATTTATCTTTTTTTAATTTATATGCCACTCTTGCCGCGGCATAATCACAATGTGCGCCGTCTAGAATAACTGGAGCATAAACATCTTCGTTTTCAAAAACGGCTCCAACCAAACCTGGTTCACGATGCCCAAACTGTGTCATGGCATTAAACAAATGTGTTACCAGATTGATTCCTTTTGCAAAATAAGGTTGTGCTTCTTTGTGCGAAATAGTCGAATGTCCGATTGAAATGGTAATACCACTTTCAATCAATTTATTTAACTGTTCTTCTGTAAAACATTCCGGAGCGATTGTAATTACTTTGATGATATCTTTTCCTTTTTCGATAATTTCGTCCAGCTCTTCGTCAGTTGGTTTTCTAACCTGATCAATACTGTGCGCACCACGTCGTAAAGGATTTAAAAATGGTCCTTCTAAATGCATTCCGATAACGCCATTATTGTGTTTTTTCATATAAGAACGAACCGCTTCAATTCCCTCTAAAATGGTTTCTTTTGAAGAAGATATCAAACAAGGTAAAACATGCGTTGTGCCGTATTTCAGACTTGCATCATAAATATCCTGAATCGTTTCCTCGTTTGGAGTCTGGCTGAAATAAAGTCTTTCTCCACCATTGATCTGAATATCTATAAATCCTGCTGAAAGATGGTTTCCTCCCAAATCAATTTTTTCAATACCATTTGGAATTTCTTCTTGCACCGAAATAATTTTTCCGTTTTCTATAATCACAACTCCATTTTCAATTATTTCGTCGCCTGTGTGCACAACAGCATTTACAATCGCTTGTTTCATTTTTTAGTTTATTTCTTTATTATTTTACTGCTAATTGAAGTTTTTGCATCCTTTACATTTAACAGATAGATGCCCTGTGGCTGATCTGCTAATGAAAATGAAATTTCTTTTTCGTTCAAATTTACAGAGGTAGATCGGATTAATTTTCCGGATAAATCAAATAATTTGATGTTTGTTGCTCCTGAAGCATTATTTACTTTAACTTTTACAAAATCTTTTACTGGATTCGGGCTCACCTCAACACTAAACTTTTGATTCTCAACTTCAACTATTTCAACCGCTTTTTTTGCTTTTTTTGCTGATAAAGAACTGGGAGGCAAAAAAGTATCAGCTCCATTTGTCAGCCAGTTTAAACTGAAACGCACAAAATACATTTGATAAGTTGAACTTTCTCCATTTTCATAATAAATTCCGATTGTTCCGTCTGGTAAGATCGTTAAACTGGAATAAGCCGATGCTCCTGCAAAAATAGTTTTTGGTGAGCTCCAAGTTGTTCCTTCGTCGATACTCATTTGTACGCTCACATTTTTACGGCTGCTGGCAAACGGAATCGAATGTAATAATCTATTTTTATCATAACCGTCAAGCGTAGAAGTATAACGAATAAAATCGCCGTCGCAATTTGGATCTGTAATGCTCGTTTGATTATAAGCCGTTCCCCACGTTGCACCTTTATCTGTCGAAATATTAAAACGACGTGTTCCAGGATTTCTTATGCTCATCATAATATTCCCGTTATTTAATTCTACGACTTTAGCTTCATCACCATCTAATTCTGCTCTTCCTGTTGATGCTGTCCAAGTTACGCCGTGATCTGCACTCGTAATCATATAATTGCTAATGCGCTCTGTTCCTGAAACATTTTCTCTCACAGCAATTGCGGCAACAATTTTTCCGTCACGCAATTGATGTGCTCTTCCTGAAGCTACAAATAATCCTTTCCAATTTGGGTTTGGTCCGTAAATCTGACTGGTAATATCAACTGGCGTTCCCCAAGTTACTCCGTTATCGGTACTGTGAATTACCAAAACTTTTGCAGGCGCTGCGTTTGTTGAAGCAAAAAAACCTTTATCTGCTGAAACCAAACATAACAATTCGCCAGTGGTTTTGTCTAAAACCAAAGCTGCATCACCTGCTCCTGTTGCCGATCCAAAATTGGCAATTGTAAGTGGTGAAGACCAAGTTTTTCCGTTATCTGTACTTCTTCGAACAACTGGATCTATTTTGGCGGCTAAATCGCCTGCTCCGTTCCATCTTTTGTCTGTTACCGTTACCAGCGAACCATCGGCAGCAGTGATGATTGCTGGAATACGATAACTTGCAGAACCTGCATCGCCAGGAGTAAATAAAAGTGTATTAGCTAACAAAATCACTCTATTTCCTGCTATTGTATTGGATGTTGTATTGTAGGTAACTCCATTTGCAATTATTGATTCGCAAGTTGCATCTAGTAAATTTCCTTCTGTTGCACTGGCTGAAATATCATAAGTAATCCAAAAATAATTATCTCCGGAAACTAATGCTTTTGAGCCATTCGCAGTAAGATTTCCGCTTGACGGAGAAACTGTTGCAAACAAAGTCGCCGTTATCGGATTGAAAATCGATGTACTGCCACTCGAATAGATTTTAATATTCGTAACATCTGAAACATTTGTAGTTCCTGACATCGTAAACTTTAAAGCACTTACGGTCAACGGATTTAAATTACCCGAAACCGAAGCTTTTACCGCTATAATTCTCTGATCTGTATCGCCTAAACCTGTTGGCAATTCCGTTTGTACTAATGAAATAGAATTAATCTGCATTTCGTTTGTCTGTGCAATTACCGATGCTCCGTTCATTAAAGTCCCAGGATGATTATTTCCTGCAATATCTGGAACATTTGTGCCACTTACGTTTTCAAAATCCCAAGCGGCGAGTAAACTCGTTTCTGATCCTGTAATGACGGCTGTTTTATCTGTTACCACTTCAGCCGCTGTCATGGCTTTGCTCCAAAAACGAATATCATCGATTTGTGCATTCATGTATGAGGCAAAATTGCTTAAAGTTCCAAAAAATAGATCTCCAGTATTGGAAACCGTATTGGTTCCTCCAATATTTGTGGATGTTTTAGTTTGCTGTAAAACGCCATCCACGTAAATTTTACAGCTTGTTGTAGCAACATCTACAACCATTGCTAAATGATGCCAAACATTATTAGCGATATTCGAAGTTCCGTAAGGAGGTCCTGCCGCTCCAGCACTTGTTGTTAAGTTTACTCCAAACTGTCCTCCTCCTGCCGAAGTATTATTGATAAATTCATATCCAATTCCTGATCCATTTGGACGTTTGCTTAAAATACGTTTTCCAAAATCTGTTGTTTTGATTTTGCAGGTTATGGTTAAATTTTGTCCCGCAGCTAAATTAAAATCGATATGATTCGCAACAAGCATATAATCATTTATTCCATCTAAATTTAAAACCATCGGAAAAGCATTTGAAAATGTAACTGTTCCAACCAGAGTTCCCGGATGGTTATTTCCCGAAACATCTGGAACTGAAGTTCCTGTCACGTTTTCAAAATTCCATGCTGCCAAAAGATCTGTTGTGGGCGCATTTACAACTGCAGTCATATCTGCCTGCAATTCTATTGCTGTCATGGCTTTATTCCAGATTCTAACATTATCGATTTGTCCTGCCCATTTGTAGCTATTGGAAGCGTCTGAAGTTGCACCGATTACAAAGTTTACGGCATTAGAAAAATCAGAAGTTACAGAAGTAAATGTTTTTCCAGTATTGGCTAAAACTCCATCAAGATATCCGTAGATAGTTCTGTTACTCGAAGCATCAATAACCAAAGCAACATGATGCCAAGTTCCGTCAGCAATTGAATTAGCGGAATATCCTGCTGTACTAATATTTGCCGGTGTTCCTGTTCCGCTTGCATTCATAGCAAATTTTCCAGCGTTGCTGCCGTTTCCTGTCCAAAACTCATAGCCATTTCCCGACGTGCCATTTCTTTTGGCAAAGATTCTTGGAGTTCCGGTATTGGTTGTGGTTTTAATCCAGCAGGTAATAGTTTTATTCTGACCGGAGCCAAAATCTAAATCAGGATGATCCGCTACTGTCATATAAGCCGAAGTTCCATCAAGGTTTAAAACCTTACCGCTTTGTGCTTTTGTATTTATATTGCATAAACACATCAAACACAAACAAAAATAGAGTAATACATTTTTCATAGTTTTTAATATTTGGTTATAAATTGGTTAATAAGCAAAAAATAGGATCTAAAAACTTGATGGATCGGCGGATAATCAGGAGAAACGGATTTTAATTGTTTTCTAGATATTCCTGTAATATTTGAGTACAATACCACTCTTGTCTTGGCAAATGAAACGGCCCTTTATAAAGATTCCCTTTTGCCGTTTGTGCTACGCTGCCATCTCTGTGCAAATAGCCAAACCATTCGCCATTTTCTTTATCATGAAATTTACTGTACGAGTAATCGTGAATCATTTTATGCCATTTGGCATATTTCTCATTTCCGGTCATGGTATAAGCCAATAAGGTTGCTATAATAACTTCATTATGCGGCCACCAGAACTTCATGTCCTGCCAATATTCCTGAACAGGATTTCCGTAAACATCAAGGAAATATAGAATTCCTCCGTGTTCTTTGTCCCAGCCACGTTCCCACATATAATCGAGCATTTTACACCCTAATTCAATTAAATGCGGATCATTATTTCTGTATTTTGCTTCGTGCAGAATAAACCACGCGCCTTCTATAGCATGTCCCGGATTTAATGTTCTTCCGTCAATATGATCAATTATAGAACCATCTGGAGCGACTTGTTCCATCACACATTTTATATCGTGTTTTACGAAGTCATTTTCTATTTCGACTATCCATTTCATAATCCATTCATTACAACGCAGGTCGCCAATATTTTCTCTTAATTGCTGCGCTGTATTGATCATAATCATTGGCGAACCAATTCCTTTTGAAGGTCTTACATTGGTATATTTTGGTTCTAACAAACCTGGAGTTGTGGTATATTTGATACATTCTCCAAAAAGATGACGTGCTTGTTCTGCAGCCGCTTCATCTCCGCTCGCTTTTGCGTAAGCACTCAAAGCAATTACTGCAAAAGTTTCAGAAAAGTAATAACGGCGTTTGCGTATCGGACTTCCATCTTGTGTGACATGAAAAAACATTCTTCCATCTTTATCAAAACAATGTTTGTTTATAAAATCGATTCCAGATTTTGCGCCATCGAGCCATTCTTTTTTTTGCTCAATTGTATTGTAAAGTGTAGACAAAAGCCAAGAAGTACGTCCTTGAAACCAAACTGATTTATCGGTATCTATTAAATCTCCAGTTTGGTTCCGCATCAGTAAGTAACCACCATGCTCAGTATCTATTGAACGCGGAAACCAAAATGGAACTGTATTATTTAATAATTGATTCTGATAAAACTCTTTTAATTCTATTAAATCAGTTTTTGAATAGCTCATTTTATATATGTTTTTACACCTGAAATTCAATTCAGGTTTTGTTATGTTGATAGGTGAAATCGCTTTAGATGTAAATTCAGTTCATCTAAAGAAAAAATATAGTGTGAGAGATGCTTTCTAGTTTTGGTGCGCAGAATCCAGTTCTAGCCTAAAAGTGGAACATGGAAGATTGGCTTCGTTTACCAGATTTGCTGTCGTGAAAGGTTTATACGCGTATAAAATTTCTTTTATTTTCTCGTCATTCGGAATGCTAATCTGCACTTGATCTTTTACAATTGCAGCTTTACTTTCAATCCGAATTCCTTTATCGGTTACTAATTCAAATCCGATTACTTCTTTTTTATCTGCTGTAAATAGCTGTTTTGCATTTGAAAAAGAAACCAGAATAACATCTCCTTTTTGAATGGCTTTTATTGGTATTGGCCCTTCGGCAGTTATTTTTTTTCCGTAGGTATATTTTAAGGCCAGCAATGCTAATCGATCTCCGATGGGTTCTTTTTTTATCGGATGCACATTAGTTTCGTCGCCAAAATCCATACTGACTGCCATCGCGCTATTTGGAATCTTTTTCTGGATTCTATTTTGTGCATCTCTAAACAATGCCCAAGACGGACGGTTTATGCTTGACAGCTGCACAAAATAAAACGGTAATGAAATTCCCCATGCTTTCCGCCAGCTTTCGGCTAATTCAGGCAATGAATGTTCGTATAATTCGATATTATGTGCATTGCTTTCTCCTTGATACCATAAAATTCCTTTAATTGGAAAATCGGTAAACTGCGAAACTCCAGCTTCATAATTGTAACAAAGATCGTAAGGATGGCGCTGTTTTGGATTTACAGCATTTTTTAGATTTTCGTCAGCACGAGATCGAACCCAAGGCATTAAAAAATCAGATTTTCGCCAGTTGGTCAATACATCCACTTCTTTATCATCATGTTCTAAAGTATATCGATCGATCCAAGATTCAATTGGTGAACCGCCAACTGCAACTTGAATTAAACCAATTGGCACGTTTTCTTCCTGAACAATATTTTGTCCAAAATAATAAGCCACTGCCGAAAAATCTTTTGCACTTATCGAATCACAAATTTTCCAGTTTCCTAAGAAGTATTTTAATTGATTTGCTTTTTCTAAAGTGAGAGAATCCCAAGCTTTTTCATCGGTTTCCTGAATCACTTCAAAATTGAATAATCGAAGTTTTGTATTTACTGCCGCTTTTTTTAATTCGGAAATTCCATTTTCTGCTTTTTTCAAAGGAAAAGCCATATTTGATTGTCCCGAACAAAACCAGACATCTCCAACTAGAATATTTTTTAAAGTGATATTTTGATTGGAAGTTGAAATCGAAATCTGCTGTATTTCTCCCGATTTCATAGCAGAAAAAACAGCTTTCCATTTTCCGTATTCATTTGCTGAAACTGTTATTTTTTGCTTATCAAAACTCACTTCCACTTTTTCTCCCCCATTTGCTTTTCCATAAATGACAATTGGTTGATTTCGTTGCAAAACCATATTATTAGTAAAAACAGCAGGCAATTTCAATCCTCCAAAATCTTGCGTAACATTCTCGTAAACCGTTTGTGCTAAAATCTTTGCTCCTTCTTTTGTTGGATGTAAAGCATCTGGGAAAAGGTCTGGACGATGGTATAATTTTTCGTGAAGATCAATCAAATGAACTTTATTTGCTTTAGCAATTTCGCTAATATGTTCCTGAATCTGCCAGAACCAATCTCTTGTTCCTGATTTAAAACGAGGATGTTCATTGAAAATCGGAGTCATTCTGCAGATGTAAATTTTCACCTTCGGATTCAGTTTTCTTAATGCATCAATCAGCCAAGAATAATCGGCATTAAAATCGTCTTTGTAATTCGGCCAGTTTCTCGGATCGGTATCATTTAGTCCCAAATGGATAATCGCAATATCCGGCTGATACGCAATGGCATCAGAGCATTCTTTAGTTTTATAATAAGGCTTACTTCCTTTTTTTAAAAGAGTTGCACCGCTGTAACCAAAATTTTTCACTTCATATTGACTTCCCATCAAAACCTGCAATTGCGAAGGATACGATTCTGATTTCGGATTGGCCAAAAGATAACCAGCTGTAACAGAATCTCCAATACAGGCTACTTTAACAGCAATCTGCTGCGCATTAATTCCAATATGAAATAAGGCAAAAAATGCTGTTATAAGCAGTAGTAAATTTTGTTTTTGTGTTCTCATTCTTCTTTACATCATACTAAAATTAAGGTGTTATGAGCCGAGCGAAACGGCATGGCTCCGCCCGGGCTTATAAAAACCAAAAAAGCAACTAACAATCTAATTTTCAAAAAAGGCTACTTTGACTTAAGCTCCTTCAAAATCATTTACTTTAGGGCGCAAAAAGCTAATTTGCGTAATAAGGGCAATCAGGACGATACCGGCCATCAAAGAAAAACCATAACCCAAGTTGCCAGCATCGGCTGATTTCCCTAACAAGGAGGTGACCAATGCGCCACAGCCAACCCCCGTCATGTTTAAAATACCATAAGCCGTCGCTCGATATTTTGAAGAAACAAATTGACAGATTATGGGCATATTATTTGCATCAAACATTCCGTATCCTATACCAAAACACAGAACTGCGCCAACCACGTGAAACAAGGAATGCCCAAATCCGATCAATAATAGTGCGGGAATGGTCAAGCTTAAACCAATCGCGCTGGTATAAATTCTTCCTTTTATATTTTTTTGAACCCATTTGTCCGATAAAATTCCGCCAAATACAACTCCAAGCAAGGAAGAAAATGAAATTGTAATGGTTGCCAAAGGTCCAGCCTGATCCATAGAAATTCCTAAATTGTCCGAGAATAGCGTTGGAAGCCAGTTTTTAGTTGCCCATCCCGGTAAACTTATAATGGCAAAATAGAACAGAATTACCCAAAAAGAAATATTGGTAAATAATAACGTCAGACCTTTTAGCAAAGGAGCTTTTGCATGGGTTTTGTTAAATTCAGGATCAAAAACCTTTGTCTTTTTCTCGTACAAAAAGAAAACCAAACTAATAGAATAAACCACACCGATAATTCCAAAGTGATGAAAAGTCGAATGCCAAGAATAACGTGCTGCAATTGTAGCCCCAAAACCTCCCAAAGCAGAACCCACATAAAGTCCCGTCATGTGAATACCAATGGCAAGCGATCTTGTTTTCTGCTGATGATAATCGGCAATTAATGATAATCCTGCCGGAATGTATAAAGCTTCGCTCACGCCCATAATGGCTCTTAACCAATAAATTTCATCGTAAGTTTTAGCATATCCCATTGCATACGTTACGGCAGACCAAACGAATAAACTCCCGATAATCAGCCATTTTCTGTTTAATTTATCAGCGATAATTCCAGATACTGGACTCATCAAAGCGTAAATCCAAAGGAAAACTGCCATCAGACGTCCAAAATTTTCACCTGAAACCAATTCCGGAATGTCATTTTCCATTGATGGTCTCATGGTTGCGAGCATTTGCCTGTCCATGTAGTTTAATAAAGCTACAATCCAAAGTAACGCGACTACGAGCCAAGGATAATATTTAGAGTTTTTCATTTTGGTTTTGGTTGATTTTTGGTTTTTTATTAGCAATCTTTAATTAAACCTGACAGGTTTTAAAAACCTATCAGGTTTCTAAGCAACTTAACTTAATTAACTTAGATTTTTATTTTTATTCTACAGTTCCAATCATAATATCTGGTGTACGAATTCCAGGTTTTATTTCTCCATTTGATAAAACAATTTTATCGTTCCAAAGTACTGCTGTTGTTGTTACATGAGCCAGAAATGGCAATTCACCAATTTTTGTCCATTTATTTTTTAAAGTATCGTACAATAAAATAGCATTGTAAAATCCTTGATGTGTTGTATTTAAGATATTTTTTTCGGCAATTAATTTTGCCTTTTCTTCTTCTGAAGCTGTCTTTGAAATTTGAGATAAATAGGTTTCTATTTTATGAAATGTTTCTCCGTTATCTCCTCCCGTAATAATGATATAGTTTTTCCCAAAAGCGACTCCTGCTCCTGCTGAAAAATTGGTTGTTTTGTTTCCATCTGTTATAACTGCTTTAGTTTCCCAAATTTGTTTTTTCAGGTTGAAAGCCAATGTTGTGTTGTGCAAATCGCTTATTCCAGAAGCTGTTTTGGTTCTTCCTCCAAGTACATAAATGACTTCATTCTGAACCACTGCTACCGAATTTGCTAATGCAAAAGGCAATTTTGGTTCTGATTTCCATTCTAATTTTGTTTTATTTAAATCTATACTAAAAACCAAGTCAGAACTTTTTGTGGCTTCATCGCCGCCAATTGCATATACTACATTGCTTACATTTACAAGAGCAATATTGGTTATGTGGATTGGAAAATCGGGTAATGCTTTTATTTCGATTTCATTTTTACCAAAATTCCAATTTAAAATATGTGCTTTGTTTGATAAACCATTTTCATTTTCGCCGCCTACATAAACAATTCCTAAACTGGTTGAAACATTTCCACAATACGCAATTGGTTCTGTTAATTCTGCTATTGATTTTTTATTCCATTGAAACGTTTTTTCATTTTTTTCTAAAACATGAATTTCTTTTGAATAATGTTTCTTCCCTCCTTCCCAAGGCATTTTATCTTGAAAATTGGCTCCTCCGGCTACAATCAGAACATCATTATTAACACCATTAATTGGTCCTGCAAAACCCAAGGAAATACTACCATCAGCATTTTGAAGCTGCGTTGCTTTTTCCCATTCGATTTTTGAAATATTTTTTTGTTGCGAAAGACCAACTGTTGCTGACATAATTGAAATAATAAGGATTGAAAAAGAAAAAAAATGATTCATAGTTGTTTGTTTTAGCCGAAAACGAAACGTATTATTTTGATTTAAATTCGTCGAAATATAAACCTTCTACATCTTTTTTGAACAATTCAAATTGTGCTGCAGTCATGTTTTTGACTGGCAATCTGAATTCGCCTAAATTATGTCCAACCAATTTCATGTAGGCTTTTCCAACTGAAATTCCGCCATACTTTCCTAAGAAACGAATCATATCAATTGACTTCTGCTGTAACTTTCTGGCTTTCATTAAATCATTATTATTAAAAGCATCAATTAGATCGTAGTACAATGGAGCAGCATAATTAAAAGTACTTCCAACTGCACCTTTTGCCCCTAAAACCAATGCTGATAGCATATTTTCGTCACGTCCCCAAAGCATATCAAATTTTCCATCAGCATAACTCATACAACTTTGGAAATCCATAAAATCTTCATGCGTATACTTTACTCCGGCAAAATTTGGCAGTTTTCCGTCTAAAGCTCTAACCAAATCAAACATCGGAATATTAACTCCGGTTAAAACTGGAATATGGTAATAATACAAAGGCATGTTTGGAACACTTTCTCCTACTTTGATACAAATTTCTGCAAGCGTGTCAACGTTTCCAGGTTTAAAGTAAAACGGAGCTGTGATTGAAACTGCATATAAGCCAATTTCATACGAATATTTTGCCAGCTCGATACAATCTGTTAAGCAAGTTCCGCCCAAGAAAACCATTACTTTAAAGTCAGCATCATGATTGGAGCAGTCTGCCCAAGCTTTTGCAACCGTTTTTTTCTCTTCTAATGACATAGAAACCCCTTCGCCGGTAGAGCCAATTATAAATGCTCCTGTTACGCCATTTCTTTTTAGAAAAGTATAATAAGCTGGAATCAAGCTTACATCCAATTTTCCGCTTTCGTCAAATGGAGTAAATGGAGCAGAAATAAGACCTTGTAAATGTTCGATTTTCATGACTTTTGTTTTAATTTTAGTTTTATCAGACTGAAAATTTTTCACATTTCCAGTCTGATTTTTAAACTTTTAGTTTTATTTATTTTTTGTCTTTTTTAGATTAATTGTACCCTGGGTTCTGAACAATTTTAGGATTGAAATTGATTGTATTTTGAGAAATTGGAAACAATACTTGTTTTCCTGCCATTGACGGAACTATGCTTGTTTTATTAAAACGAACAATGTCCCACCATGATTTTCCTTCAAAGGCCATTTCTTTTAAACGCTCTCTTAAAATCACATCGTCATTTGCTGCCGGAGTATCATTTGTAAATGAAGCCGATGCATCTGCTCTTTTCATTACCTGATTCATTTCTGTGGTTGGATCCTGACCTAAAGCATTTTTAATCTCTGCTTTCATTAATAAAATATCCGCCCAACGGTAAATAATAATATCACTCACAAATCTTCTGATTGTTCCGTCTACAGTTCCGTTGTATTTTACCAAACCTGTAACTACTGGAGTTGTACCGTTATATAAAGTTAAATACGTCGCGTCTTTTCTGGTATCTGTAGCTGCAAAATTGAATCTTGTAATGTCTGGCTGTACTCTCGAAATACCAGCATTTCCTGAACCTGTTCCTAATGTGCCGAAAACTGCTGTTGCTTGGGCTGATGTTAATGGTGCAAAATCACTTGGCCCAACAAACATAAACTGATTCCAGTTATCTAATAACGATGATGTTAAATCGGCTAATGAATAACGAACTGCAAAAAGCACTTCGGCATTCCCTTTTTTATCAAAAGCAAAAACATCTTTGAAACTAGGCATTAAAGTCGGTGTTCCCGGAATTGCATTTATTGCTGTTAAAGCTGTATTTAAATCTGCTGTTCCTCCGTTTAATTGTTTTGCTGTCCATAAATTCACCTCTGCTTTTAAGGCGTAAACTGACGGAAGAGCCAATTGCGTTTTATTATTATTTGAATCTGGAAAATTGGCGATTGCCTTATCAATATCTGATTTTATAAATGTAAATGTTTCTTCAATCGTATTTCGCGGAATTATATATTGCGACTGATTGGTATTTTCTGTTGGTTCTGTTACAATTGGCACACCTCCCCACGAGCGTGCCATAATGAAGTAACATAACGCTCGCATTGTGTACGCTTGAGCAATATATCTTTTCTGTTCTTTTACTGTTGATGGACTAAATGTAATTTGCGGTACATATTTTAAAACCAAATTTGCCGAATGAATTACTGTATATAAACCAGCCCAATCTACATCTATATTTTGTGGCGTAAGGTTGTTGTTGTAATAATTTGCCAATGTTAAAGGAGACTGAACTCCTCCCGTGATTTCAGCACTTCTTGCTCCACCCAGCAAATAATAATTTTGCTGTGTTTGGATTCTAAAGTTAACATACATTCCGTTTACCCCTGCTTTGGCATCATCTTCTGTTTTCCAGAAACTATCGGCCGTAATAACACTATCAGATGTTAATTCTAAATCATCCTGACAAGAATTAAAAAGAGCGAGACTTGAAAAAAGTATTGTGTATAAAAGAAATTTCTTTTTCATGATTTTTTAATTAAAAATTTACAAACTGATATTTAAACCAAGAATAATGTTTCTAGGCACTGGGTAAGTTCCTGTAGAACCAGCTGCGTTTAATCCTAAACTAGATCCTCCGTCAATACCTTGTACCTCTGGGCTTAATCCTTTGTATTTTGTGAAGTAGTATAAATTACTTCCTGTAACGTACAGACGAAGTGATGTTAAACTTGCTTTTTCGATAAGTGTTTTTGGAAAACTATAACTGAACGTAATTTCTCTTATGCATAAATAATCTCCGCTTTCGTAGTAACGGCTGTTACCTTGAAACATGTTGGTATTGTAAGCCGCTCCACTTGCTTCAGATCTGAATAAGTTGTTCTGGTTTGTTTGGTCTGCCCAACGGTAGCGAGGAACATCTGTGATATCTCCTTCTTTCTGCCATGCTTGCGCGCTTTCTGCCAATAATCCGTAGTTACCTTGAAACTGACCTAGGAAACGTGCTCTTGCTTCGTTGTAAATAGTTGCTCCTAAAGAATAATCTGTTCTAACTGTTAAAGAGAAACCTTTGTACGAAGTATCAAAATTGAAACCTCCTACGAATGTCGGGAACATATTCCCCATATATTGTCTGTCTCGACTATCAATGATTCCGTTATTGTCTGTATCTTCAAAAACCGCATCTCCTGCAAATTTTTTCCCTTCAGGATTACCGCCATTTGCAGCAGTTTTAGTAACATAAGTATCATGGACTTTTGCATTGTAAGCATCTGCTTCAGCCTGAGTCGAAAGAATGTATAGCTGTTTGTGAGCGTAGAAATTTCCTATTTTCTGTCCTTCTTGCAAACCGCCTACATAAACATATTTCCCGCTTTTCTTATCCCAAATCTCTGTTCCTCCAATTCTATTGTTTCCATTTCCATTAAATGGAAGTTTTTCGATTGTATTGGTATTGTGCGACACGTTTGCTCCAACATTTACTTTCCAATCATTTTGATTGTAAATATTTGCCTGTACTTCCAGCTCAAAACCTTTACTTCTTAATCCTCCTAAATTGGTCAAAACAGTTGAGAAACCACTATTTGAAGGCAATGTCAGATTCGTCAATAAGTCTGATGTCAATTTGTTGTAGAAATCTCCGATGATTCTAATTTTATCTTCATTCAATCCGATATCAAAACCACCGTTTATCGTTTCAGATTGTTCCCATTTTAAACCTGGGTTTGCAATTTGAGAGTTGATAATAGCCGATTGTCCATTATAACTATTTGGAAGTCCGTTTGTAGTTCCTGCATATAATCCTCCAGCCTGGAAATCACCTAAAGTTCCTAAGTTTCCGTTTACACCATAACTTCCACGAAGTTTAAGAGAAGAAAAGAATTTTGGCATTGTGTTAGCCCAGAATTTCTCTTCCTGCATATTCCATCCTGCCGAAATCCCAGGAAAAAATCCATATCTATTGTCTGGTCCTAAACTTGAAGAACCGTCATAACGAAATGAAGCTGTTGCAAAATATCTGTTTTTATAATCGTAATTAACACGCCCAAAAACACTATTTAAAACCAATTTTGTATTGTTGCTGTAAACAGAAACCGGAATTGGAGACGAATCTAAAGTCTGCGCTAAATCTGAAGGGCTTCCTTTTCCTGAGGCGTTAAAATATTTAATAGTTCTATCGTATTTTGAAACTCCCAATTTGGCATCAAAATCACCAATATTATCCCATCCTTTTTTATAAGCAAAAACACCTTCGTATTGCACTTGATACGTTTGATTGCTCAATCTTGTTGCAGTTCTTGTATTATCAACCAAACCACTGCTTCCGCTTAAAAATGCCTGCTGAAAAGTATTATCATTTTGATTTTCGCTGTATAACGAAATAGCTGGTGTGAAAGTAAAATCTTTTGCAAGTCTTAATTCACCATCTACGCCCATCTGAAGCTTATCGTTTTCATTTTTCCCTTTAACTTTCCCCATCTGGTACAATGGATTTCCGTTAATGTTATTTTGTCCTGGAGCTAAAGTTCCGTCTTCTAAATATAGTTTTGTAGTTGGCGAGTTTCCTAAATATCTATTGAAAACCACACTGTTTGCCACAACCTGATTGTTGCTTGCTTTAGAAAATAAAACACGACCATTAATTGTAAAATTATCTGCCACTTTTAAAGAAGCGTTTAATTTACTTGTAAACCTTTGGTATCCTGTGAATATCGTAATACCATCACCTTTTAAATATCCTAAACTCAAATCGAATACGCCAGTGTCTGTTCCTCCACTAAATCCAAGTGTATGGCTTTGCGTTATGGCATCCTGAAATAAAATATCATTCCAATCGGTGCTCTTATACATAATAGTATTGTTCGCATTTAAAGGATCTGCGATTTCCTGCCAACCCTTTGCCTGAAGCGTACTTATGGTTTCTGCAGATAAATTAGATTTTAATAAAGTAGCAAACGGAGTATTATTCTCTAGATTATTCCCTGTACCTGCAGGTGTTGCACCAGTCAATTGCCCTAAACGCGCGATACCCGTTGTTGTAGAAAGACCAGCAAGTTCGGCTGCATTATATAATCCAAGGCGCTGCATTTTAATGTAATCGCCTCCATCCATAAAATTGTATTTTTTGCCAATTCTACTGTTTTGAGTTGAAACATTATAAGTAACTTTTAATTTTCCTGCCTTACCTGTATTTGTGGTTACAATGATTACACCATTAGAAGCTCGTGCACCATAAATAGAAGTTGCTGCAGCATCTTTAAGCACCTGAAGTGAAGCGATATCCAAAGAGTTAATATCATCAATCTGACTTCTGATTACCCCATCAACAATATATAAAGGAGTTGCTCCCGACGGATTATCAATTGAAGTACCTCCACGAACAATTACATTTGAAGCTTTTCCTGGCTGTCCTGATGAAGTTTTAACCACCAAACCTGTAACGCTTCCTTGTAAAGACTGCGTAACGTTTGAGTAAGGTACATTTTCTAGTACTTTTTTATCTAATTTAGAAACTGCTGTACTTAAAGTTCTTCTGTTTTGAGCTCCATATCCTACTACGATTACCTCATTCATTTGCTGTCCTATCTCTTTTAAGACAATATTTAATGGACTTCCTGTAATAGCAACTTCCTGATCTTGTAATCCAATATATGTTACGATTAAAGTGGTAGCGTTATCAGGAACTTCAAAAGCAAAATTTCCGTCAAAATCGGTTTGAGTACTTACACTGGTTCCTTTTGCAACAATATTTACACCTGGAAGAGATTCTCCTTTTTCGTTAGTCACTCTTCCAGTAACTTTCTTCTGAACTGGGTTGTTCTTTTTTACATTTTTATCCGTAAACACAACACTTTTTTCTGTTTTAGCAGATGCTAATTGCATAGTAAAAGCTAAAAGTAACGTAGACGTAAGTTTAATAACTTTTACGTGTTTAGGAGTAAACCTAAAATTTTTAGGCTTACTTTTAGGCAATAATTTCATACTTTTGTAATGGTTTGGTTAATAAAACTTTGTTAAGGTCAATTTATTTATTCCTAAATCACCGTTCTTATGAAGAACAAGCCAGCAATGTTCACAGCATTGACTGGCTTTTTTTATGATCAAAAAACAATATTTTTATCCAAATGGTTAGTTTGGTTTTGAACATCAAATCTTAATTCTAAAGTTTTTTTTTGACAGCTAATCGCTAAACATTAGATGTAAACTTTATTTAAATATTTTATTATTATTTTGTAAAGATATAAAATATTTTAAAATAACAATATTAGTTATTAAATTATTTTAATAACTATAAGTACAATTCTTAAATCAATTATTAATCAAAGGAAATAATAGCTTTTCTTTGATCACACAGCAAGCGCCAATAACACCCGCTCGGCGCCCTAATGCAGACTTTTTGAGCTTCATATCACGGTTTACTAAACCAAGCGAATATTTTTTTAAAGCAGATTGTATTGGCAGAAGTGCATAATCGCCAAGTTGTGCGAAATCTCCTCCAATGACTAAAAGATCAGGGTTGAATATGTTTAATAAGATAGACAAGTAACGTCCCATTTTTTCACTTTGCTGTGTTACAAGATCTACGCAAAGTGTATCTTCCAAATTTACAGCTCCAGAAATAATTGCATGATGCTGTAAGACAGGTGAATTTTCATCCAAGACTACTTTAGATTGCTTACCGTCTTTTATTGCCTCTTTAAATTGATTAATTAAAGACCAACCTGAGATTTCGGTTTCCAAACAGCCTAGTTTTCCGCATTGGCACATAATTTCATTATTAAAAATCGTACTATGTCCAAACTCCCCCGAATATCCTGATTTTCCGTAATAAAGTTTTCCATCTGTAATCATTCCAATTGCAACTCCCCAACTGTAATTGACAAAAATGATGTTTTGTTCGTCGTCAACAACTCCTTCGCAATATTCGCCAAAAGCCATTGCACGAGTATCATTTTCTAAGTGAACAGGAAGATTCAATTGTTCCGATATAATTTCCGTTAGAGGTCGGTTTTCGCTAAAGAAATAATTATAACTAAAACCTTCCATCGAGTTAATACGCCCAGAAAAGTTGATGCAGACTCCTACAATCATTCTCTTTTCGACAGAGCTATCTTCGATAAAGGAATTAATTAAATTACAGAATTTGAGAAGTGATTCTTGTGTGTTTTCTAAAGCAAAAGAAGTTCCTAGCTCAATACTTACCAGTTCATTCTTTATATTTTGAAGGCCAATAGACATACTTGTTAAACCAACTTCAACACCTAAAAAGTAGGCGCATGTTGGATTTATACTAAACAACGAAGGCCTTCTCCCTCCACTATTTGTTATTTTTCCTAAATCAACAACATAGCCTTCGGTCAATAATTCGTTGACTGCTTTGGTTACTGTAGGCACACTGGACTGCAGTTCGGCGCTCAATTCTGCAATAGTCGAATTTCCGCCTGATAGTAGACGTTTTATAATAGACTGCCTAAGCAAATGCCATTTTTGTTCGGATAAACTTTTGTCTTTACTATTATCTAATAAATCTTTTAAACTCATTGCTTTCCTTATTTGGTTCACAACAAATTTAAATTATTTTTTAAATCAGCATAAAAATTAAGCTTTTAATATTAAATTATTTTAAAATATTAAAAAGAGTTTTTAAAAATCTGCAAAAGAAAGATTGCCTAAAAAAATCAAAGAGACACAAGCAATTAATCCGCCCCGCCATCAACGCTATCAAAAGTTTCGCGTTCTTTAGGTTTTACACTATATTTTACTGAAACCATTGGTCCGTAGTAAACATCAAACTGAGTTCCGTTTGTTCGTAATTGCATTTGCCCGATTACGCCTGCTAAGAAGTGAATATTTGGTGTAATTCCGGCAGTATAATAAACCGATAATCTGAAAATATCAAAATTTTCTTCGGCATAATCTTTAGAAGCAAACTTCAGCATCAATTCAGTATAATACCCAATATTTGGTGCCAGAAAAATTGGCTTCTCTTTACTTTGCCTCAAATAATGATTGACTCCAAAACGGGCTCTTAATCTAGGAATCGTCTGTGGATTTCCGTTTCTATCATCAAAAAATTTAGTTTCAAAACGCACTTGTTCAAAGAGAGATCCTTTCGGCATTTCTTGGGTATACGTTCCCATAACAATGATTCTGTTTTCTAAGGTTTTGTAATTGCCCGCTTCTTCAATGGCATATTTCTGATTGTGCGCGTATCCTAACCAAAGTTTCATGTTTTTAAAACCAGAATATATAATCCAAGGTCTTATTACTTTACGCTGTGTGTATTCAAACGGATTTCCGTTTGTGTAAGCGCCTTGAGTAACAAGCTGCAAATCTGCCTGTCCGCTCAAATGCCATTTTTCTATTAACGGAAATGCAACGTCAACTTCGCTTATAGATGCAGGAATAAATCCCATTGTATAAGGCGCATCCTGTGCTTTCAGAATCTGTGATAAGAAGATGCAACAGAATAAGAGAAAACTTCTTTTAAATAAATTCATATTCGGTCAATATTAAATTAAGGGCCGCGAAATAGAAAAACTCTATCAAATTTAAAGAAAGAAGCATTTAGCGATTCAAAAAAGCGGTTTCATATTATAACATGAAACCGCTTTTTAATATTTTCCAAAAACAAAAAAGCTTTAGAAAAATATCTAAAGCTTTTTAAAATTTAAATTCTGAAAACTAATATAATGCAGACAGGTACAGGCTACATATTTTTTTAAATTAATCTGGATTGGCCAATATTTTGTACAATTCGGCATTCGAGAGATAAAACTGATTCTCTAAACTTATTTGCGACAATTTAGCGCTAACCAAATTATTTTCTCTTGAATTGATTAAGAAAATCGAACTTTCTCCAAACGAAAATAATTTCTCTTCTGAATTCAGCATTGTCATATAATCTTTTACAAGATTATCAATTACAACTTTCTGTTTTCTTAAAGAAGCAATTTCCGTTTGCTGTGCTTTGATTTTATTTTTAAGTTCTAATCGCTGCTGACCAATATCAAACTGCATATCCTGAATTTTCAGTTTTGCCATTTTTAAGCTTCCGCGTTCTTTTCTTAAAAAAATCGGGAAACTGAAATCGATATTAAACTTATAATCATCAGCGTTGAAATTATTCCAATAATTAGGTTCTGAAATATAGTTGTAACCTACATTTATTTTTGGAAGCAACGAATTGGCTTTCAATTGGCGATTGACTTCCAGAATATCCATTTTCGTTTCCAAAGACTGAATTTTCGGATGCGAGTCTAACGATTCAACATCAACCATCATAGCATCTGTTCTTAAAGTTTCCTCAATGGTCTGAATTAGATTTTGCTCTGGTTTTACTAAATCTCCCAACTCAACAGGAACATTTTCAATCCATAAAAAATTAGCTAGTTTCAATTTTGCTTTCGCTAATTTTAAATTTCCGTTCTCAACATTCAGTTCTCTGTTTCGTACTGTAATTTTAGCTTCAACACTATCAATTGCAGGAGCATCACCAGCTGCAATTAGTTTTTTAACTCCTTGAAAACGAGTGCTCGCAAAACCTAAATAATTTTTATATAATTCGGCTTCGTTATAGCTTTTTCTCCATTCAAAATAAGCCTCACTTGCTTGGTATAAAACTTCAATTGCTCTCAATTTACGCTGTGCATCGCTTAGTTTCACATTAAGTTTTCCTTCGCGAACATCAGCCATTCTCTGGTTAATGAACATTCCCTGTCCCAAAGCAACGTTAATTCCAAGCGAAGTTAAACCTGCTTCTGGAGTCTTGTTCTGCGGATTATAATATTCCCCATTTGTATCATCAAAACCAGCTTTTACCTCAATCCCGTACCAAGTCGGAATTTTGAAACTGCTGTTTAATAACGAATAGTATTCTGTGCCTTTAAATTCTTTCTTATTGTAATCTACTTCAATTTTTGGGTCAAATCCGCCACGCGCCAACATCAATTTTGCTTGAGCATTTGTCACTTCAAGATTGGCTTGTTTTACCAGCGGATGATATTTTTTTACATATCCCAAGTATTCAACAAAAGTAAGCTCCTCTTGATTAAAATTCTGGCTGCGTACTGTAGAAAAACAAAATAGTATTAAGAAAGAAAACAATTTTACAAGATTTCTCATTTTACTTTTTCTCCTTTCCTTTTGCTTCTTTTTCTCCTGAGTTATAATAATTTGGTGGGAAACCATTTAGATTTCGCCAAATCTCGTACCAAACCGAAACGGTTTCTAATAATGCAATACTTTGTGCCCCAGCACCAATACTCAATTCTTTTGGCCAATGACGGTCTTCTCCATCTGGCGAAACTAAAATTCTGTATTTCCCATTCGGACTAATGAAGTTTTCTATCGCTACCACTTTTCCGCCATAAGTTCCGTAAGATAAGCCTGGCCATCCTGAGAATACGATTCTAGGCCAACCATCAAACCAAACACGAACTTTTGCGCCTCTGTGAACCAATGGTAAATCGATTGGATCTACATACGTTTCAACCGCAATATCATATTTAGACGGCATGATGCTTACAACTGGAGTTCCTTCTTTGATAGTTTCTCCAAGACCAGCCAATAAAGCACGGTTTACATAACCGCTTTGTGGCGCTGTAATGTAATACAACCCATTTCTAAGTCTGTAATTGGTATATTGATTTTCCAGTTTATTAACCTGAGCTTCTGTGTCGTATTGTGTGCTTAAAGCTGTAAACTTATCACTTCTTGATTTCGAAATCTTTTCAGCATACTCAGCAGTAATCCTATTAATTTCTACTTTTGCGTTTATCAACTCGTTTTTACTGCTTAGCAATTTATTTTCCTGCGTAATCACATACGCTTCCGATTCTTGCAGTTTTAATCTTTTCTGCTCGACATCTGTAAGCGGTTTTAATCCTTCTTTGTTTAAAGCAGTCGAACGGTCAAACTGTGTTTTTGCAATTCGAAGCTGTGTTTTTACCGCAACTAAATCCATACTGTCGCTTTTTATTTTAAGTTGTGCTTGGCGAATTTTGTTTTGCGCCTGCTGCAGTTTCAATTGTCTTTCTGTATTAAGCGATTGTGCCTGAACATCAAGAGAATTTACTTTATCGCCATACGATTCTACAGCCATTTTTTTGGCATCTACTTGCTGTTTGGTATTGTCAACCAAATTAGGATCCAGATAATCTTCTTTAATCTCCGAAATGTAAAGTATGGTATCTCCTTTTTTTACATAATCACCTTCTTTTACAAACCATTTTTCAATACGTCCTGCAATGGCATTATGAACCGTTTGCGGTCTTTGATCTGGTTTTAAAGTGGTGACAGAACCTGTTCCCGAAATATTTTGAGTCCAAGGTAAAAAAAGGCATAATACCGAAAATATTAAAAACCCGATTATGACTTTGTTTAAAATTTCGTAATGTGGTCTGCGAGCAACACTTGTAATCGATTTGTATTTGCCCGGCGTTATAAGTACGTTATTGTCTTTAGATAAGTTGAGCATGATTAAAGCTTTATGTCGTTAATAATTTTTCCGTCATCAATCGTAATCATACGACTGCATTTGCTTTTCCAAACATCATTTTTAGAAGTAACAATAACTGTCCAATCGTTTTCATCAGAAAGTAAAAAATCAACAATTTTACTCGAAGTAATTTCGTCCATTTTATCAACTGGATCTTCTAAGAATAAGATATTTGGTTTACCCACAATACTTCTTGCCAAAAGAATTTTTTGAACATCAGAAGCAGAAAGTTCACGACCTCCTGGATGAATTTGATTCTCCAGTCCGTTCTCAAAAGTTTTAATGTACGGCGTAAGACCAACATTATCTAAAGCCCATTTTAAATCATCACTATTTAGTTCCTCGTTTCCAAAAACTATATTTTCACGAATAGTCCCTGCAAAAAGCGTATCGCCCTGCAAGTATGTTCCCGCTTGCGCTCTGTAGGTATCTTCGTTAAGGCGATTCATGTAATTATCTGTAACATACATAGCACCGCTTTCTGGCTCTAAAACACCCGAAAGAAGTCTCAGTAAAGTACTTTTTCCTGCACCATTTGTTCCGGTAAGAATAATTTTTTCGCCTTGAGAAATTTTCAAATTGATATTCTTAAGCGATTTTTTATTGTGTCCTGGGTAATTGTAACTAATGCTTTCTGTCTCAATATTGATTCCTTTTTCTGTTTTGTCAGAAGTCTCAGGAATGCAAGAAGTCTCCATATCAGTCACTTGACCGATTTTTTCAACAGAAGTCAAAACGTCATAGAAAGATTCCAGTCCGAAAATGATTTTTTCTACTGAGTTGATCAATAATACAATTACGATTTCAGCTGCTACGAACTGCCCTATGTTCATTTGGTGGTGAATTACCAGAAAACCACCGATAGATAATAAGGCAGCAGTAACAATTACCTTAAAAATAGTAAGCTGAATATATTGTTTTTTCATTACCTGAAAGTGCTTTTCGCGGTAATTGACGTAGTTGGTTACGTAGCCATCATTTCTGTCCAAAGCATATTCGAAAGCGCCTTTTCTGCGGAAACTTTCTCTATTGCGTGCAATTTCCTGAAGCCACGCCGCCACTTTATATTTAAATTTCGATTCGTTCAAACTGGTTTCTAAACCGTCTCTGTACGAAAATTTAAAAATGACATATAATATGACAATAAAAAGAAGTCCGATAACCATGAAGAAAGAATGGTAAAGCACTAATAAAATGATTCCCAGACCGACTTGAAGGAATGCTGTACAGAAATCTAATAAAAGTTTTGCCGTGCCTTTTTGTACCATCAGCGTATCAAAAAAGCGATTGGCTTTTTCTGGAGCATACTCTGAGTACATTTCTTTAAATTTAATTAAAGGCATTCTGTAGGCAAATTCAAATGAAGAGCGTACAAAAATTCGCTGTTGCAAATTCTCGACAATACGCAGCTGAAGGATGGTCAGAATTCCTCCGAAACCTACTCCAACCGTAACTAGAATCACTAGAACGATCCAGGAAACGCTCAGCTGTCCGCTTTGAATAAAATTAATAATGGCTTGGATTCCCAAAGGCAGAGAAAGATTTACTAACCCTGCAAACGCAGCATAGAAGATAATTTGATACACATCGCGCTTATCTAGCTGCAATAAGTTGTAAAATCGTTTGAATGGTGTCATGAATGTAAGTATAAATACAAGATTATTACATAGAATAAATATACGGCAAAAACCGCATTTATAGATTAAGATTTTATCCTAATCCTTAAAAAACAAGTATTTATGAATTTAACCGAGGAGGCGGTATATCTATTTTACCATGAAACCCAAATGAGAAGATTGTATTATCGATATATTTTTTCCCTTCAGATTCTATTAAAAAATAAAAATTAGGCATCAGTGATTCTGATGAAACTAAATATTCCATTAAAGGAATTCCTTTTGCTAATTTGGCTGTTTTAGTATCTTTTGTTTTGTAGTCTTCCAGTTCTTCTGGAACTCCATCACATTTGAAGATTTTTTTCAAGAAGTTGCAGGTAATGCCTTTTACGGTATAAGTTTCAGCGTTATCGCTTAAGATTCTTCCAACACTATTAGAAATGTTTAAACTGCTAATTAGAAAATAGCCGACTAGTAACGCCTGAAGGCATTTACATAAAAAGCTATTTTTAATTTTATTCAACATACTCTAAAAGGCAGAAAGTTTAACTAAATCACATTATTTTGATTCAAGATCCCAGTGATTTAAGGCGTTTATTACATTTTTTCTGAGCGCGCAAGTTAGAGCCAATTTTTTTCTGGAACATTAAAATAACATTAGAATTTAGAATCATTCAAAACTTTAAAATTATATTAACAAGGCATTCTTACAGGCTATCGGAATTATGTAAAGACCAACTACAATTCTATAACTCAAAACGCTACAGGCATCCTACTTTTGGTATTCGAAAATTTGATACAATTCTTTAAAAAATATATTACCTGTGTTACCGATTAAACAAATTAGATTTACAAACCATTTAATACAGAATCAAGAGATGACTTACGCAAAAAATGATTTGACCCGATTTTTAGATGCGCAAAATAAACTTTATCTGACCGCATTATCTGAAATAAAAAGAGGTAAAAAAGAAACACATTGGATGTGGTTTATTTTTCCGCAGATCAAAGGACTTGGTAAAAGTGCTCTTTCTGATTATTATGCCGTTGCTGATCTTAAAGAAGCAACTGAATTTTTAAATCATCCTATTTTATCGAAACATTTAATTGAGATTTCTAAACTTCTCCTTACCTTAAAAAAGAAATCTGCTGAAGGTATTTTAGGAGAACTTGGCGCAAGAAAACTGCATTCTTCTATGAGCTTATTTGTGCAGGTAGAAAATGCGCATCCTGTTTTTCAGGAAGTTTTAGATACTTTTTTCTATGGTCATTTGGATCAACTGACATTAAATTTTACACAAAAAACTAGTGTTCTGCCAGACACAGTGCTTTCTTAATATTTTTTTGCCACGGATTTCACAAATTGTCACGAATTAAAATTGCATGCAGACAATTTGATTTTTTCTGCCACAGATTTCAAGGATTAAAAAGATTATTTTTTAGCTTCGAATTAAAACCGATTCGCGTTAATTCGTGTAATTCGTGGCAACTAAAAAAAATCTGTGAAAATCAATTTAATCTGTGGCAAAAAAAACTCTTCTGCCAGACACAGTGCTTTCTTAATATTCTTAGAACTCTAAAAAAAGCGGTTATTTCAAATTGAAATAACCGCTTTTTTTTATAAAATCATATGTAATCATTCCGTAGGAATGTCTCGTCGGTAATAAAGAACAATTACGTTTACGTTCCTTAGGAACGTTAAATATCGATCATAATATATTTTTCTACCGATGAAATATTCCTACGGAACATATAAATATAAAATAAAGGTAGAAATTATGATTACGAACTTTTCTCAAAATTTGAAACGCCTTTTTTCAACCAATTCAAATATTCTTCGATATCTGGATTATAAGCTGAAGTTTCGTTGAGCGTTTCTCCATTATGATCTACCAAAACATAAAATGGCTGTGCATTAGTTTTATACGTGAGCGTTTGGAATTCGCTCCATTTCTGACCTATATATTTTAATTTTTTACCAGTTATCTGAGAAGTAATCTGCTCGCTCGCATTCAGTTCTCTTTTATCATCTACATAAAGTGAAATTAAAACCAAATCGCCTTTTAAGATTTTCTGAACCTTTTCATCAGACCAAACATTATCTTCCATTTTTCGGCAGTTTATGCAGGCATGACCTGTAAAATCTATCATAACAGGTTTTCCTATTTTTTTGGCATATTTCATTCCTAAATCATAATCGGTAAAAGCCATAATATTATGAGGCCCAAGCTCTGCTCCTTCTGGAAGATTTTGAGTTATTTCTTTTGAAGCGGAATTATTCAATCCGTTCGGAATTTCACTATAATGCATTGGCGGAGGAAAACCACTGATCATTTTAAGCGGAGCGCCCCAAATGCCCGGAATTAGATAAATGGTAAAAGCCAAAACTAAAACGCCCAATCCTAATCTGCCAACACTAATATTCGAAACCGGACTATCATGCGGCAGCTGAATTTTTCCGAACAAATAAAAAGCAAGCGTTCCGAAAATGGCAATCCAAATTGCTAGAAAAGTTTCTCTTTCCAGCCAATGCAATTGCAGAACCAAATCGGCATTAGATAAAAATTTAAACGCCAAAGCCATTTCCAAAAATCCTAAAAATACTTTTACAGAATTTAACCATCCGCCTGATTTTGGAAGCGAATTCAGCCAGCCCGGAAAAGCGGCAAATAATGTAAATGGCAAAGCCAAAGCCAGAGAAAAACCAAACATTCCGACAAAAGGTGCAATTCCGCCTCGCGAAGCCGCTTCTACCAATAAAGTTCCTACGATTGGTCCTGTGCACGAAAATGATACGATTGCCAAAGCCAAAGCCATAAATAATATTCCGACAATTCCGCCTCTATCAGCTTGCGAATCGACTTTGTTTGCCCATGCATTTGGAAGCATGATTTCGAAAGCTCCTAAAAACGAAAAAGCAAAAATCATTAAAAGCACAAAAAAAATCAGATTAAACCAAACGTTTGTAGAAAGCGCATTAAGCGAATCTGCTCCAAAAGCCCAAGTTACAACGGCTCCCAAAAAAATATAAATGGCAATAATGGCGATTCCGTAAAAAACGGCTTTTCTAATTCCTTGCGATTTGGTTTTACTTTGTTTGGTAAAAAAACTCACCGTCATCGGAATCATCGGAAAAACACAAGGCGTTAGCAATGCAGCAAATCCAGAGAAAAACGACAATAAAAAAATCGTCCATAAACTTCTCGATTCGGTTTTCGGCTCACTTTTTTTAATTTCTTTTTTAGGCGTATTTACAATTTCTGCAGGAACAATTTCTTCTGTTTTTTCTTTTATTTCAGTAACCGAAGAATCTATTGTTTCTGTTTTTGTTTCTTCTTTTACAGCAGCTTCTATTAAAGTTTTCGCTTTCGCGGAAGGGCTAACAGTAAACTCCAATTCGTCTGAACTTGGCGGAAGACAATTTTCATCATTGCAAACCATAAATTCAACCTCAGCTTTGATTTTGAAAGGTTTTGCTGAAAGTATTTTAACGCGTTGTCTAAAAGTGGTTTCTTTTTCAAAAAACTTAATCTGCATCTTGAAAACAGGATCGTTAACCGTTTTTCCTTTTTCTTCTTTTACAGCATCAGTTAACTGAAAATCTGCGCTTTTTATAAAATTAAAATGAGTTGGAATCGGTCCTCCGTCAGAAACTTCCTGACTGTATAAATGCCAGCCCGATTCTATAATGGCTTTTGCCTGCAATTCGTATTCAGTATCAGAAATTTTCTCGACACTGGTTTTCCATTTTATGGGATTGTATATCTGAGCCTTTACGAATATGGAAAACAGCAGGAAAAAGCCCAGTAAAAAAATATTCTTTTTCATGGGTAAAAATCTTTAGAAAGAGGGTTGAATAGCAAAAAACAACCCTCCAAGTAATCCGCTATACAAACTAAATTGCTTACTAATTCAAAATAACTATTTGATAGGGAAATACAAATTAAACTCTATTAAATAAAAATTGGGTCAGATTATTTTAATGGTTTGAAAACGACTTCATACGAATCTGCTTTGTTCAAAAATGAATTGGCAAATTCTTGAATGTCTTTTGCAGTAATGCTTTTTACAATGTCAATGTAAGTTGCAGGATCATTCATATCGTAAGCATTCTCAAAATAATTATAAATCAAGTTCATGCTATAACTGTTGAAGTTTTTGCTGTCTTCTCTCGATTTTAAATAATTTGTTCTTGTTTTCTCAATGTCTTCAGCAGCAATTTCTCCTTTCTTGATTTTATCAATTTCCTGATAGACAATTGGCAGCAAATGTTCGACTTTATCCGCATCGCAATCAAAATTAACCTGAAGATTTACTTTAGAAATTGGAAGTTTATCAACATTTGCATTTACATGCGCGCCGTAAGTTCCTCCTTCTTTTTCACGCAGACTTTCAGTATAACGCAAGGTTAATATATCAGCCAAATAAGAAGTTAGAATCCTATTTTTTTGATTAAAAGCGTACTCTTTAGAAAATGCAATTCGAACAGAACTTTTTGGAGTTTCCATTTTGATGAAAACATCTTTATCAATTTTATTTGATGTCCATTTCGGAACTTGTGTTTTGAATTTTTCCTTACGTTTAATTCCATTTATACTAGCGATATATTTTTCTAATAATGGTTTTAAAACTTCTGGCGAAACATCTCCAACAATATAAAATTCAAAATTTGAAACATCTGCAAAACGATCCAGATAGAAAGCTTTCATTTTATCAAAAGATAAATCGTCGATATATTTTTGATTGAATGGCTGTACTCTTGGGTTGTTTTTTCCATAAACCACAGCTGTTAAACTGTCGTCCATTTTTGCATTGATATCATTTGCTCTATTTTTAAGCGAATTTTGTAATCTTTGCTTTAACAGCGCATACATCTGATTATCAAATCTTGGCTGTACAAAACGCAAATGAACCAATTGCATCATCGTTTCAATATCTTTTACGTTTGCAGAACCTGAAACGGTTTCTTTAAGCGAACTAATGCTTACAGAAGAATTGGCAATTTTTCCTTTTAAAACTTTATCTAAATCAACATTCGAAAGTTCGCCAACTCCAGACATCATTGCTAAAGTTGTAGTACGCCCAATTGACGGAAGATCTTGCGGTTCGTACAATGAAGTTCCTCCAAAACTTTCAGCTTTAAGCTCCACTTCTTTTTTGTTTTTATCGGCAAATTTGTAATGCACTTTTACGCCATTGCTCAAGACAAAAGTGGTTGCATCGATTGCAGTTTCTTTTTTCTCCGAAACAATTTTTCCAGAATTAATTTTTAGGTTTCCTAAAAGTGTTTTTCCTTCAAAAGTATCCACATAAGGCTGTAACGATGCATCGTTTTCTGCTTTCTGAATAATATCAAAAGCTTTTTCTTGCGTTAAATTATTTTCGTTTTCTACACCTGTAACCGCTACCACACGATTTTGCGCTGTATATAATTTACTGATTTGCTCTTGAAGAATTTTCGTGTCCACATTTTTCAAAATGCTTTTTACCATTTCAAATTCTGCTTTTGGGTCGGCAATTACTTCGTGATTCAAATAATCGTCTTTTACCATTCCGATAACTTGTTTATGCGGAATCTCATTTAGTTTGTCTAAATAGTTTTCATAACTCGAGATATTTTCTGTAATGGCTCTTTCGATTTCTCCTTTAGAAAAACCAAATTTATACGCACGAACCCATTCGTTCATTACCATCGCAAAAGCTTCAGCTTGTTTTTCTGGTTTCGGAGAAACGTTCAAAATCCACATATCATTCAAACGCGTATAGTTTTGATATCCGATTGATGCACTTTTAAAAGGGCATTCTTGTTTCTGCGCCATTTCTGCCAAACGATTATTTAAGATAGAAAAAGCAAGACTTCTTTGTGTCGATTTCTCTAATTCTGCATAATCATTCGTTGATTTTTCGGCCGTATGACGAATCATATAACTAATATTTGAAGCCGAAATTTCTTTATCTAAAGCCAGTTTAAAAGTTGGTTCTACTTTTTCTGGAATAGCAATTTCAAAACGCTTTTTAGGATTCACAGGTGTCGGAATATCTGCAAAAAGTTTTTTGATTTTTGCTTCGATTTCATCAGCATTAATATCTCCAACAATTGCGATTGCTTGCAAATCTGGACGATACCAATCTTTATAAAAATCTTTTAGAACTTGATATTTAAAGTTCTTTACAATATCCATATCACCAATTGGCATACGTTCTGCATAAAGTGAATTGTTGTAATAATAAGGCGCTAATTGATTGTAAATTCTCGCTCTTGCGTTTTGTCTTGTACGCCATTCTTCGGTAATTACACCGCGTTCGGCATCAATTTCATCATTCGTCAGCGATAAAAAATTTGACCAATCGTGCAAAACCAATAAACAGGTATCGACAACTCCGCCATCTTTTGACGGAATATTGTCTAAGTTGTAAACGGTTTCGTCTGTGCTTGTGTACGCATTGATATTTTTTCCGAAAACGGCTCCTTGTTTTTGAAGCGTATTCAGGATTCCTTTTCCTTCAAAATTTTTCGTTCCGTTAAACGCCATGTGTTCTAGGAAATGCGCCAGACCTTTTTGCTGATCGTTTTCTAAAATCGAACCTACATTCTGAATGATATAATAGCTTGCCGTATTTTTATTGACCTCTGTCGGATAAATATAATACGTCATTCCGTTTGGCAGAACTCCTTTTTTTATTTTTTGGTTGACTGCAATTGGATCTGTTGCTTTAAAGTTTTGCGCTTGCGCGAAAGTCAAACTTCCGATAAAAAGAAGTAAAACTGATATTTTTTTGCTGTATTTCATAAAGCTATTAATTAACCTTTCAATAATTTATCCAGTTGCACTCTCAACTCTGGATTTGACGGACGAAGCGCATCGGCATTGATAATATTTCCTTTTGTATCAAACAATAAAAATCTCGGAATCGCATTTACATCGTAATTTTTAGCTACATCAGAACCAAAATCTTTGTCTGCCATTAACTGAATCCCTTTTAATTGTTCTTTAGTAACAAAATCTTTCCATTTTTGTGCGTCTTTTGGTTTATCCAATGAAAGACTTACAAAAACGATATTTTTTCCGTGATAATCTTCCTCGATTTTTTTCATGTGTGGAATCTCTGCTTTACAAGGTCCGCACCAAGTCGCCCACAAATCGATGTACACAAATTTACCTTTAAAATCTGAAAACGAAACTGGTTTATCGTTGATGTCTTTATAAGTAAAATCCAACCCTTTTTGACCCACATTTTTATGCAATACTTTTTCATATTCTAATAAAAATGCTTTACTCGCGTCAGAAATCATAAAAGGTTTAATGCTTGGTGCAATTTTTTCGTATTCTTCAATTTTCATTCTTGAAGTTGCCACTTCTTCACGAAGATACGCGTCTTTTAAAGCTGGATCTGTAATATGAGTAATTGATTCTGTTAAATCTAAACGTTTTGGTTTTTCACTGCCATTAATGCTTACATAGAAAAAATAATTGGTCATCAAAGAAACTCCATTCGCTAATTTTAACAAATCTGGATCTGTAAACTTCTTGTCTGCCATCCAAGTTTTAATCACTGCCGGACGATCGTCTTTGTCTGGAAACACAGATCTTGGCATTCTGAAAAAAGTATACGTCAGTTCTTCAACATCTGTTGCGACGGCCAATTTTAATAGTTTATTGAAATTCGCATCTTTGGTTTTAATTGATTTTGAAAATTCATCTGCTTTAGCAAGACCTTTATCAATGAACGGATAAAATTCTACATACGATACATTTTCACCCAAACGTGCAAATGGTGCAAATTCGTTGTAGATTTCATTTGCTTTTTGCACCAAAGCATTTTCTCCGATATTCTTTCCGCTTAAAACGTAATTTGTTTTATTGATTACCAGATTTAAGTCTAGTTTAGGTTCTAAATACAAACGAATTAACTGGTTTCTGCTTTTAAATTGCCCGTAATCTACATAATAAAAGCCAGCAGCTGAAACTGGTGTCATAAAGCCGAATTCCCCCAACGAATTGACTTTTGCGGTAGCAGCAACGACTGGCTTTCCATCTTCGACATTGTAAAGCGTAATTTCTTTTGTTTTTAAATCTGGAATCGCGATTGTTCCTCTAATAACTGCATATTCTGAAAGGTTTGCAGCAAAACTCATTTGAACCGTGATGAAGGTCAAAATGAAATAAAAAATGTGTTTTTTCATTGTTTCTTTGTTTTTTGGTTGATAGTTTTAAATTGAAATTCTCATAGATTGATCGCCTTGTTCTATAATAAAATCTTTGCTTTCTTTAGTTTCTTTTAGCTTTTTAAGATTTTCAGGACTTAATAAATCTTTAGCTTCAAAATCGTTAATCTGTGTAACTTTTGCTCCAATTTTGACTTTTTTCAAATCCTCATTTTCCTGATCTATAATTCTCTTTATCAGAAGGTTTTGGTTTTCGTCAAAATCCAAATCAAGTCCGCTTAAAAAGAAAGAAGACGTCTTTTTGAAATTTTTGTTAGGTTCCAGATAAACCGTTTTATCTAATAAATTGATTGTAAAATTGAATCGCTTGATCAGATCAATTCCAAGAGAACCATCGGCGAAAGCCCAGTTTTTATTGGCTTCGTCATATTCCTGCAAAGCAATTGTTACGTTTGGAAAATTGTTTCCGTTGATTGCAACATTTGGAATGGCGCCGCCGACAATTTTGGTTTGTTTTCCTAAACTGAAATTGACAGAGTTGTATTCGGTTTTTAGACTTGCTTCTAGATTGTTTTTATGATTGAAAGGTCCGTAAGCTATAAGATCGTAACCAGCCCCAGTATCAAAAGTGAAACTGCCTTCGACTGTTTTTTTATCTTCAAAAGTCAGATTCATTTTTACTACCGGAAGTCCCGATTTATAATCAAAAACCAGTGGTTTTGCTTTTCCCAAATAATTAAAATTTCCAAAATTGTACAAGTCAATCGTCATCGTATCAAAATTGACCGACGTGATAAAATTTCTCAACAAGTTTGCACCAAATAATCCGTCGTAAACTCCATGTTTTGGAAAAATAACCAAACCTTGATTCTTTAGAACTTGATCGCCAATATAAATGGTGTTATCTGCCGAATACTGCACTTGCTGACTTCCGCCAACTACAGAAGCCGATTTGCTTTTGGTTACTACAACACCAGCTTTGTAGGCGCTGTCCGGATTGAGCGCCATTCCGTCCGCGCCAGTATCAAAAAGCATTAAAAATTCGCGATCGGCTTTGTTCAGTTTTATTTTAATGGCGATTCCGTTTTCGATAATTTCAAACGGAATGCTCGCTACTTCTTTTACTGCTGCATGTCGATCCACTTTATATAAACCATCGAAAAAAGTCACGTACAACATTTTATTTTCTGAATTGAAAACAATTTGAGACGGCTTTTTTTCTTTTCCATTAAAACAAAAATCTACCAAGACAAAAGTTTCATTTTTAATCGCCACAGATTTTCCAACCTGAATAGAATCTAAAGCCGGAAATGCTTTGAAAATTCCGTTCAAATAAAATTCGTTTGAAGAAGAATCTCCAACGCCAACAGTAAATTGCGGCGCCAAAAGATCTTTAATCTCCGCATAACTTTTATTCTGAAAAGCTTTTTCGAAAGTTTTAATAGATTTCTGAATGCTGTTTTGAGCATGAATCGCACAACCAGAAATCAATATTAAAAAGAATACTATCTTTTTCATTTCGATTACTTGTGTGAAGCCGACGGATTAACTACCACTTTTTCTACTCCAAAATCTTTCAATAAAATGCCTTCATATTTTGTGTATTCTTCTGTTGAATAAAATGGTTTCATTTCTTCTATAAGTTTTTTGAAAGAAGCTAAATCATTCGTTTTTTCAAACTCTTTTTTCTTGCGCTGTAGAATCGTAAATACATGATTTGAAACACTTCCAGAACCATAATCTTTATACAACTGTTTTACATTTTTTAAATAAAAATCATCGTATTGGCGTCCAATTCTTAAACCACTTATGATAACAAAGGGAACTTCGGCCGTTAACGAAGGCTGCGCTTTTAAATAAGCATCGGCAGTTTCAAAAGAAACATTTCTTTTTCCGTTCAAATAAGCGTCTTTATAAAAATCAGGATAGTCTTTTTCTTGAATTTGCGCAGTGTATTTTTTGAAAATTCCTTTTTTAGCTGAATCTTTAGCGCTTTGAAGCAAAGCTGTCAGCTGTTCTACGCTTTTAAATCCTGATTCGATATCAATAATTTTCCCTTCAGAATTCATCAATAAAAAAGTTGGAAAACCAGTAACGCCATATTTCATGCATAACTTTTTACCGATTTCTTCTTTCAAAATATCTGATTTGAAAGTGACAAAATCAGCGCTTAAAATTGCCGCAACTTTCGGATCAGGAAATACTTCTTTATCCATTTGTGCGCATGGCATGCATCCTGTGAAATACAAATCGACAAAGATTATTTTTTTCTCTGTTTGCGCCTGTTTTTTAGCTTGTTCCCAACTTTCTTGAGTGGATTGCGCTTGTGCTTTTAAGGCAATAGATGGACAGGCAAGCAGCAAAACTGCGCTTGCGATTTTAATAAATCGTTTCATAAAATGTGGGTTATTCAGCCGAATGAATTTTAAAAATTCATTCGGCTTTGAGTTATCAATCTTTAATTATCTAGCACGGTATGCAACATCAACAATTTTACACAATCCTGAATAACTATAATCAAGTACCAAATCTCCATTTACAGGAGGAACAGTAAATAATTCTAGTTTTCCTACTGAACCATTGTAACTTCCAACAATTAATTTTTTATTGTATAATTTATTGGCTCTTGCATTACAATCCAGATAAGTGATTTCTTCACTTCCTTTGTCCAGCATTAATTTTGCAGACTGAGTTCCATTATCATACTCATATAGTTTTCCTCCAACTGCATAAAACAAATAACCAGAATCTGGACTTACAGCAAATTTGGTCGCTTTATCAAAATCTGGAGCATTCAAGATTTCTTTATAATACGTTTGCGCAAAAGCTTTATTAAATCTCAACAAATGAAATTTACCTGTTGTAATATTTCTTAAGACCGCAAAATTTTCATAGGAATTGTAAGCTGATGTAGTCATAAACACTAGATCGCAATTGGTATTGTTCCAATCCAAAACAGTTGGAGAACCAACAACTGGAGGCATTATAGAACAATTTCCTTTTACTACATTCATACGAACAAAACGACGCAAATCTTTATCAAATAAAACTGGAGGACCACCGTATCCCTGATTCTCCGCTATAAAAGGCGCCGCATAAAAAGGTTTTGTTTCTGTATCCAAGATATTGTTTGGCAAACCATATCTAACTTGCTGCACTTTTATGTAACTATACACATTTCCTTTGCTGTAAATAATGTTTTCTGCAGGGCCAGCAGATTTCATAAAATCAACACCAAAATTGGTATCAAAAGCACCACCAACACTTTCGTACGCAATATTTTGAGATTGTGTCCAAGCAAAAGAGTCTGGTTCTAATCTTGCTGTACCAGTTTCTGTAGAGGTTACATAAATTCCATAAGCAGTAGAAGTGGCAAGGGCTGAGCCAAAACATTCTACATCGACAGCTTTACCACTTAATTTTAGAGCTGAACCTGCAGCGTCTAAAACATCTGTAATAACACGTGTCGTTCCGTTTGGTAGTATAGAAACCATATCTAATCTTGCTTTTCCATCAACATCACCTACCACAAGCCAGCCTTCATAAATAGCCGAAACTACATTTAATGTAAAATAGTCCTGTTTCTTTGTAACTCCAGTAACTTTGTCAGTAATTAAAAACTCCGTTTGCCAAGTAACTCCAGTAACTTTATCTGTAATGAGGTAATAAATCTTGTACTGACCAGGAGACAATTTTATTGCGGCATCAAAATCTTTTGTTGTGCCTATAACGGTTCTAGTTCCCTTTAACGCAATCCATTCAAATGTATAGCGATTAGGATCAGTCCCATCATCTTTGGTAGGATTTAAATTTGGAGATATTTTAAAATTTTCTCCAGTATAAACAGTATACTCATTTTCGATACCTGTTACATTTAAGGTATTAATATCAGTATAATTGTAATTACCTTCATCACTTACGCAGCTGCTCGCTAAGATCAATAGGAGCATCACAGCTATTTTAATTTGTATCTTTTTTATCATTTTTATACGTTTTATATGAAATGAATTTGATAATTATGGAAGGAACATTTCTGTGCCGTCTTCTTCATAAATAGTATTTCCAGATTTCTTCTGATCGGCTAAGTAACGTTTCATAAAATTTTGATAATACGTTACATCAGGCACCGTTAGTCCTGGAGAGCCAAGTTTCTGTGCAAACATTTCTGGATTTAGACTCATTAGTTCACACATTAAAAAGAATTTCTTAGCAGTAAAAACACCCAAATAAGCGGCAAACCATCCTGGAGGTTGTGTTAACTTGTCATCGAAAGTTATTTTACATCGAATAAAACTCATGGTTTTCCCAGTAATAGAATTCACTACTTTTGTCTTCATTTTTGTGGTAAACCATTCATTTTCTTCAAGATTTAAAACCAATGTATATTGATTGGTTTTCATATCTGGAGTTCTAAAAAAAGCAACATCTACTGTATCGACATGTTTTCCTGCATGAAGGTAAATTTCTTTAGGAAGAGAGAAATGAGTTCCTTCAATCGCTGTGCTCGATGGATCTACAGTAAGTTTTACTTTTCTGTCAACATCACTTAGGTTTCCTTGAACTCTAATTGGAATTTTAAAAATTCTTCCTACAATAGCCGGTCTGTCTAAACTGAAACTAAAACCCGTACTATCACGAACAGGTTCAGTAATTCCGTTAGGCGCATATAAGGCATTAGAAAAATAAATATTATCGGTGTCTTGGTATGTTTCAATTTCTTCTTTCTCGCAAGATGTAAATCCTAAAAAAGAAACCAAGATTATACTTAAAATCAATATCTTATTCATATTTAATCTTTTAAATTATTGAAAGTTAATTTCAGAATCTGGTAACGGTACTACATATTGAGTGGCATTCATAGTCAAATTTCCTGATGCAGCAGCACCGTTTGGAATATTTGCCGAATTGATTCTTTTGTAATAGAAAAACAACTGTCCTTCTCCAATAAATTCTTTTCGATATTCTTTTGTGACTTCGGTTGCTAAAACTGCTGTTGCTGCTAAATTTCCAAGTCCTCTGTTAAAGCGAAGCGTGTTCAAGTAAGAAATTCCAGTCGCAGGAACTGTTGAAGTTTCGGCTGCAATTAAATACATTTCTGAAAGTTTGAACATTGGAATTTGCAAACGAAACACTTTAGTCTTATCACTAACATCTTCATATTTAAAGAATGTTTTCTGAGTTTTTCCTCCAACAATTGGAATTTTCCAGCTTGGAAGACTTCTATAATCGTTATCATTCGACTCGAAAACTGCATTGATTCTAGACAATAACGGAGAATATATTTTACGATCTTCCAGACTAGAATCAAACAAATCTTTTTGTTTGGTATATAAGGTATAATCGCTTAGAGCAAAGAAATTTTCTGAAGAAAAAATACGATCAGGATCTGCTGCATTAGTTGCATCTAAAAAGGCTGTCCAAGGAAAAAGTGTATTTGATTTTGTAAAATTGATTACTTCATTTGCTATAGTTGAAGCACCTGTTTTATCTCCAGAATATAATAGGACACGTGCCTTTAAGCATTTTACTGCCAAATAATTCATTCTATTTCCTCTGTTTACAGAATAATACGGATTGCCCCCAAAAGCGCCCGATCCTGTATACTTTCCAGTGGTCAAAACAGGGTCATTTGCTAAAAGAGTTAAAGCCTGATCAAGATCTGCAAGCACCTTTGCAATTACATCATTTGCTGGAAGAATCGGGTTAATTGTTGTTACATATTTATCATAATAAGGAATTCCGGGATCAGCAGGAGCTACTTTGTAAATAGGCCCATAAAGACGAAGCATATCAAAATGAAGCATAGCGCGAATCGCAATCGCTTCGCCTTTTAACATATTAGCTTTTTCTGCAGAAATTACACCAGCATGTTCTTCTATGCTTTCCAGAAATTTATTGGCTGATAAAATGGTTGTAAATGCTGTTTCCCAAATACTCGTGAAAGTTGCCTTAGGTGTTTTTTCAGCATAGTTATAACTCGCCATAGTATATTTTTCATGATTTGACTGTATATTATACTGCTGTGCCAAAATCTCAACGGCATCCATAGTCAGCTGTTTGCCATAAAGATTATTGGAGGCCAATTGCAAATAAAGTCCATTGTGCACATTCTGAACTCCTGTTTCTGAATTGTATAGCTGTGATTCTAAGATTTTATCCTGAGGTACCACATCTAGAAAATCACTACAGCCAACAACTGTAAGAGATACTAGAAAAAGGAATGAAATTTTATGTAAATACTTTTTCATACTAATTAAAATGATACGTTTAAATTAAGTGAATAGATTCTTGAAAAAGGGTAATCGATACCTCGCTCGGCTTTGATAGAAGACACTAGGAAAAATTCGTTTGCAATAGCATTAAATGCTAATCCAGTTAATCCTGCTCTTTTTAGCCAAGCTCTATCAGTTACTCGATATCCTAGACGCATAGATTCTCCTGCTATATAATCGTCTTTTTGAATAAAGCGAGAAGATATTGGAGTAGCATTCGTCAAACCAATAGCTTTAAATTGCGCTACCTGTCCTGGTGTTGTCCAACGATCTGTAAAAGCTCTCGCATCTTGATTATCAAAAATATTATCCTTCGAGATATTTTCTACTTTGTTGTACAAGGCAGTATTAAATCTTTCCGCTCCAAAACTGTATCGCACTAATAGTCCGAAACTGAAGCCTTTATAGGTTAAGTTTGTAGAAACAACTCCTGTAGCCGTTTCTCTAGAATTCCCCATTACCACCTCATCTTTTTTATCTAATGTAAAAGTCGATTGACCATTTTTCTTCAAGAAGATTTCTCTTCCTGTTGCAGGATCAATTCCTAAAGAAGGAACAGCCCAAAGATCGTTGCTGCTCGCTCCATCGTAATAACGCGTAAGACTTGTTGTTTTTTGAGCAGCCTCATTTAGAGAAGAAAGAGCATTATTAAAACCTCCTAATTTATTATTCCCAGAAGCGCCCATAATACCAATTCCCCAAATAAAGTTCTTTTGAAGATCATAAATAAAGTTGTAGTTCACTTTCCATTCTATTCCTTGTGTAGCTAGATAGCCTATATTTAGTGGATACGAATTTACCCCTGTTGAAGCAGCCATGTCAATACCTACAATTTGAGGAGAAGTTTTACGTTTGTAAGCTCCTAATGTTGCAGTCAATCTGTTTCTGAACATAGCCAAATCTAATCCAACTGATAAATCTTTGGTTCTTTGCGCTTCTAGATCAGGATTTGCCAATTGAGAAACCGATAGTCCAGGACCAAAAACGTTAGTGTTAATACTATATGAATAAACATCATAAGAAGCAAAACCTACTAAATTTTGATTTCCTGTCTGTCCAATATTTCCGCGAAGTTTTAAAATATTAACAATGCTTTCGTTCATTTTGAACTCATTATTGATATTCCATCCCACACCAACACCCCAATATGGAGAATATTTTTTATTGGTTCCGAAGTTGGTTGCTCCTGACATTGTTTGTGTAAAATCAAACAAATATTTTCTATCATAAGCATAGTTGATTTGATTGGTTAAATCAACACTTCGAATTAACTCGGTGAACACTTTAGGTTTTCCGTTTGGCTGGTATCCAAAAGCAAATGCTGGATTTCCTTCAACACCTAATGGAAACCCTCTCAACGTAGTTCCAAAAGCATTGTTTCTAGTTTCTAAAGCGGAAGCTCTAATGGTATAATTGAAAGAATGTACATTTTTAAAAACATTAGAATAAGTGGCACCAAGATTGGCGTTCCATTTATCAGTAATTGCCTCATTTTTAAAGTACGATCCTTTTTCTGTCGCAATATCCTTAATATATCTCGTATCATCTGGCGATACAAAAACAGTTGAAAGCGTGCTGTTTCTTGTTACCGATAATGCTCCAGTTGCTTTTATATGTGGATTTATATCGTAATTAACAGCAAAGTTATTCGTAAAATTGAAAGAATTTGATTTATCGTAGCTACCTAAGAAAACATTGTAAAGCGGATTAGGAGCCTGATTTACCACAATATCTTTTGCTTCTAAAGGTAATGACGAACCATCTAAATAACGTGTTATAATTCCATCTTCATTATATTTTGGATAATACGGACTTGTTTTTGCCCAAGTTTCAAAAGAGCCATACGGTGATTCTTGGTTATCTCCTCCAGAAACAAAAAACTGATTGTTAATGCTCAATTTATTCTTTCGGTAAGTTAAAGTAGCATTGTATCCCCAGGTATTATGCTCGGTTCCTTTCATAGTTCCTGTAACCTTTTTATAATTTCCTGCGATATTGAATCGGAACTCGTCACTTCCACCTCCGAAATTCAAACTATGCCCTGAGGTAATTCCCATTTGGATTGGCTCATTTAACCAATACGTATTGATTCCGCTTCGCACACCTGCCAAACGTCTTTGATATTCTTTTTGTACTTTAAAGTCAAATTCAGAAGCATTATTAGAAGTGGTATATACTCCAGAAAGCCTTTCAAACTCCAGTTTTTGCTCTGCATTCATTAAATGATAAACACTTAAATCAGCCAATTCGTAAGATGAATTATAAACGTAATTAAATTGCAATTTTCCAGGTATTGGTTTGTTTGTTTCAATAACCACAACACCATTTGCAGAACGAGAACCGTACAATGCTGTCGAAGCCGCATCTTTTAATAAAGTGATGCTGGCAATTCTATTAATATCTAAATCGACAACTTGCTGTAAAGTGGTTGGAAATCCGTCCAAAATAAACAAAGGCTGATTCGGATCATCTCTAAACTGACTATCAACCTGATTGGCTGTTAAACTTGTCTGACCTCTCACCTCTATAGTTGGCAGAATATTTGGGTTTGAACCTGCAATATTATTATTAACAACAATAAAAGACGGATCTAATGATTTTAAAGCCTGAACCGCATTTTGCGTAGACACCTGTCTTAATTCCTCACCTTTAAAAATAGTTACAGCACCAGTTATCAATTCTTTTTTACGAACCGTAACCCCTGTATTTACAACAACTCCTTCAAGCTCTTTTCGTTCTTCTTGAAGTTTTATATTGATTATTTTTCTGTTATTAACCTCAATAATTTGCGCACGATGCCCGATATAGGTAAAGAGAATTTGTCCATCATCTGGAGCTATAATGGTATATTTACCATCAAAATCGGTTTGGGTAGCAACGCCCGTGCCTTTTACTTTGATGTTTACACCTGGAATAGGCTCTCCTTTATCATTGGTAACCGTTCCTTTAATTTCAATAAATTTGGATTCTGGCGCTACAACTTTTTCGGCTGCTTTTTTCTCTTTTACAATAATCGTATTTCCAGCAGAAAAACTAAAATCAAAATCCTTATTGGAAAAACTGGCTTCCAATAAATCATTCACTTTAATTTTTCCCTTTTTTAAATGTACTTTAGGTAATTTTTTAAATAAATCTTCCTGATAAATAAAAGTATAGTTGGTTTGTTTTGTAATGATGTCAAAAACTTCGTCAACAGATACTGTTTTATCAGCTGTAATTACAACTTTCGTGTTTTGTGAAAATAGATTTACGGGAGAAAAACCAAAAATTGTAGTACAAAACAAGAAGATAAAAGTTCTCATAATGTTAATAATTAGCCGCTTTCTAAAATAGAAATAGGCACTGGTTAATTTAAATTTCATAAATTTACATGTTAATTGGTGGTTGGTTAATAAAACTGACTTACTGGTTGATACACAGAAAGGGATAAAGCGCAGTACGGTGAGAGGTCTAAACTTTAATCCCTTTTCTTTTTTATTTGATTATAATTTTATTGTCTTTCTTTTCATAGGCATTAATAAAATTGATATTCTTGATCGTGGTTAATATGTCTTCTAATTTCTGATTCTTATTTAAAACCCCATTAAACTTGACATTGCCAAGCGCTGGATCTGCAAATACAATATCAACATCGTACCATCTTGACAGTACTCTCGCAATATCTTTTAAAGGCATTCCTTTGAATACAAACAATCCTTTTCTCCAAGAAATCTCATTGTAGACATCTACTTCAGAAACACTAATATTTCCGTTGTACTCTGTAATTTTAGATTGCTGGCTTGGAGTCAGAATTTGCTTTTTAGCAGCATTGCTAACAGCAACAACTCCTTGTACCAAAGTCGTATAAATGGCAGGTTCATCTCTGTAGGCCTTAATATTAAATTCGGTACCAATAACCTCGACATTCTGTTCTTGAGTTTTCACTTTAAATCTTGAACCTTTATGTTTGGTGCTTGGCGAAACTTCAAAATAAGCTTCTCCATAAACCAATTCTACTTGTCTGGTCTGGCCGTCAACAAAAGCAACTGGATATTTTAATTGCGATTCAGAATTCAGCCAGACTTTGGTGCTATCGGCTAACTGTACAAAAAACTGTCCGCCTCTCGGAATCGTCAAAAGGTTGTTGGCAATTGCTGCAGATTTTCCGTTTGAATTGTAAATTAATTTTTCTCCGTTACTAGAAGCATTTCCTTTTGTATATGATTTTCCTTTTTCTAATTCGATAACAGAACCGTCTTCAAGAGTCAGAGTTGCTTTATCACTTCCGATCAAAATTTCTTTGTGCGCTACTTGCGGAGTTTCAATCTTAAGGGGATTTGTTTTATTTATTATTAATGAAATTGAAATCAGCAATAATAATGATGCCGCCATGGCAATCAATTTGAAAGATGTTTTGGTATAAAATGGCTGAATTGATATTATTTTAGATTCTTCAGATTGAATGGCATTTTGAAGACGCGTTCTCATCTTAAATTCGAGTTCATCTTTAGATCCTAAAGTTTCGTCCCAATCCTTATCGGTTTGGAAACTTTCATAATAATTCAATAATTTATTATTCTCCTCGAGATTGGTATCACCGGAAAGATATCTATTTAATAACAGTAAGAAATCCTCTTTTTTCATTTTTTATTTTATTATTTCGGGAGTATATGAGATAAGTAACCAAAAAGGAATATACCCCCTAGTCCAAATTGCATTTTTTTTGATTTTTTTTTGAAAAAGAATTAAAAAAGAAGAAAAACCACACACCATCAACCCAAATCACTGCATTTTTAATTCCGCTAAAAGATATTTTTTGAGAGCCACAAAATCATTGCCATACTCATGCTTTCGCCCATCGAAGAACGAATGGTGTGCAATGCTTTGGTAATGTGGTTTTCGACTGTTTTTGTAGAAATATTAAGCCGTTCGGCAATTTCTTTATGACTCAGCTGTTCTTCACGGCTTAGTTTATAAACTGCCTGGCATTTTTCTGGAAGCGATTCGATTATTAAATTCAGCTGTTGCACCAATTCGTCGTGCATTAACTGTGTTTCTGGAGTTGTAGATAAGAAACGTTTTTCTAAATCATCAAAAAGTTCGACATGAACTTTGTCTTTATTTTTTCTCAGGTGATTAAAAACCTGATATCGCGCACAGGCATACATATACCCTTTTAGCGAAATATGGATTTTGATTTTTTCGCGATTGTGCCAGATATTCATGAAAATATCCTGAATAATATCTTCACACAATTCTTTGTCTTTAATGACATTATACGCTGACATAAAAAGTGCCTGCCAAAATGTATTATACAATTCTGTCAATGCCAATTCATCGCCGCCGCGAAGACGATCGATTAAAATCTGATCCTGATTTAAGATGGAATTTGGCAATGATGGCAGTTTATGGAGATTGAATAATTCGCAACAAACTTAATAAATTCCGTTAATAATCCTAATTTGTTCTTAGTCTCAGAGACTTGCATTTCTGATAAAACTTAATTTTAACAGCAGATTTAGTTTAAAGAAATTCTAATTTCACCAATAAAATCAGCTTGTTTTTTAAACATAAATAAAATTCACAATTAAAATAAAATGAATTTTCTAAAATCTCCAAAACAACTTCTTGTTACGTTAAAATTGTATTTTTATTAAATTTCAAAAAAATGACGTAGCCAATTTCTTTAAATCTAAAATTGAGTTTTTCAGACTTTCTTTTTTTAACTCAAAATTTCTTAAATAAAAAAAATGCGCTTCTTCTTTTCTTATCTTAAGTCAAGGTCTTAACTTTTTAATAGCCATTACATTTGAGAATTATTAACCTAAAACTCAAAATACATTTTTATGAAATCATCAATCTATCTTAAAATTTTACTTTTTATTGTCGGACTTATTGGTTTTTCGATTGGTATCGCGCTTTTATTTTTTCCGATTACTTTTGAAGCTTCGGCAGGTATTTATCTTAACGAAAATAATTTTAGTCTGTTGAGCGAAATCCGTTCTTCGGGAGGAACGCTGATTGTATTTGGAATTGTAATTGTTACGGGAGCATTCAAATCTTCATTTACAAAAATTTCTCTGCAAACGGCGATTTTACTGTATTTTGCTTACGGATTTTCTCGCTTATATGCCATAATTGTCGATGGAATTCCAAGTCCAACAATTCTAAATGCGGCAATATCCGAAATTGTAATCGGAATTATTTGCACTGGATTTTATTTTAAATATAAAAGCGAACGCGGATAAAACAGATTCGCGATAATTACGTTTTAGCTGTAAAAACAAACTCATTTCTGAACTATCCTTTTTCTAATTCTGCTCAATGATTCGGGCGTAATACTTAAGTAACTGGCAATATGAACGAGCGGTATTCGATTTAAAAAATTAGGATTCGATTTCATGAATTTCAGATAACGTTCTTCTGGATTGTAATTGTTTAGCAAAGCAATATAACGTTCTGCTTTTCGATAATCTGAAACCATGATCAACGAAGTTATATGCTCCAATATTGAGCTTTTTAACTGCATTTCTAATTCTTTTTCTCGAGTGCCACTCACTAAAATAGTATCTTCAAGACATTGGATGTTAAATTCAGAAGGTTTTCCGTCTAGATAGCTCGAATAGATCACTAAAGGCATTTCTTCTATAAAAAAGCCCGAGGTTTTTTCGACTCCATCAATCATTTTGAATTTTCTTAAACAGCCTTTTAAAACCAAATAACATTTATCGCTAATCTGTCCTTCTGTAACTACAAAATCGCCTTTTTTAAAAAATTCGATTGTTGTGTTTTCAATAATTAGATCAATATCTGAAGGCTTAAATCTATTGAATTGTTCTAAAAATTTCCGAAGCAGATCATTCATTGTTATGATTTTAAATTTTCATTTTTAAAAATAACAAAAGCTATTTAAAGTACTGAATTTGAGGCTTATTTTTTTCGCCACTATACTATTAAAAATACTCTAATGATAATTATTGTATTTTTGGACTAGCAAAATACATTCATTTACCCAACAAAAACAGTCCAGATGCTTAGACCGTGGCCATTAGAAATTCAGCTTGATAAAAAATCAGATAAAGCCATTTACCTGCAAATTGCCGATGCTGTAATAGATGCCATAAAAACTGGAAAATTGGTAAGTGGCAATGCATTACCAGGAAGCAGACAACTCGCCGAATTATTGAAAGTAAACCGAAATACGGTTGTGGAAGCTTTGGATGTTTTAATTGCCGAAGGCTGGCTCATAACAATTGATCGAAAAGGAACTTTTGTAACACAGTCACTTCCGCAAATCAATCATGCTGCAGAAAACAAAAAAGACCAAAAAATTAAAATAGAAGAACCTAAAAGTTTTTTAGTTTTTGATGACGGACTTCCCGATAGCCGTCTTGCACCTATGAATGATCTGGCAAGAGCGTATCGAGAATTGTTCAGCCGAAAATCGCGCTGGCAGATTATGGGTTATAGCACCGAATTGGGAAATTTGGAGTTTAGAAAATCGATTGCTCAAATGTTGAATTTTAAACGTGGCATGAGTATTTCTAAAGATCAAATCTGTATTACGCGCGGAAGCCAGATGGCGATGTATTTGGCTTCACATTGCATTTTAAAATCTGGCGATTTTGTTTTGGTCGAAAATCCGGGTTACAAACCTGCTTGGGAAGCTTTTGAAAATGCAGGCGCAACATTACTTCCTGTAAATGTAAACTGGGACGGATTGGATATCGATCAATTAGAAAAATATCTTGAAAAACATTCAGGCATAAAAGCAATTTACGTTACACCTCATCATCAATTTCCGACCACGGTAACGCTTTCTTTAAAAAAGAGATTAAAACTGATTGAACTTTCTAATCAATATAATTTTACAATTATTGAAGACGATTACGATAATGAATTTCATTTTGGACAGCGCCCAATACTTCCGATTTGCAGTTATTCGGTTTTGAAAAACTATATTTATATTGGCACTTTCAGCAAAATTGTTGCTCCTGCGCTTCGTATTGGATATCTGGCGAGTTCTCATGAAAACATTCAGAAAATCGGAAACCATAGAAAAATAATAGATGTACAAGGCGATAATATTATGGAAGAAGCGATTTTGAACCTCATCAATGAAGGGAAAATAAAGCGTCATCTCAAAAAAGCCAATTTGGTTTACAAAAACAAAAGAGATTATTTTGAAAGTCTGCTAAATCAATATCTGAAAGATAAAATCACCTTTACAAAACCTGAAGGCGGACTTGCATTTTGGATTGTTCCAAAAGAAGAAATTAATGTTCTTGAAGTTTTTGAAAAGCTAAAATCGCAAGGCATTCAGATTATGAGCCCAAACCGATTTAGTTTTGATGAGACTATCAAAGGTTTTCGTCTAGGATATGCTTCACTCTCAGAAAAACAAATGGAGGAAGGAATAAGCGTACTTTCAAAATTGCTATAAAAAGCCCTTCGACTTCGCTCAGGGTGACATGAAGATTGTCTGGCTGAGCGGAGTCGAAGCCTTTCTAGTTATCAGTCTTGCAAATTAATTTAATTGCAATTCTCCATTTCAATAATAGAAAACCCATTTGCCCGAATCTGATTTTCAACTTCAATCGGCGCTTTATCAATGTGACAGAAACGGCATTCTTTAGAAGATAAAGTCTGTCCTTCTTGCGCTACACTTTTTAGATATTTTTTACCGTATTCATATACCTGCTCTGCATCGTTAACATTTTCATCTACCAAAATATCAAAGTGCATAATTTTTCCGTCTTTGCGGGTTACGTAGGTATCCCAAACTGCTATTTTCATTTCTTTTTAAGATGCTAAGGTTCTAAGTTACTAAGGTTCTGAGTTTTTTTCTATGCAAATTTATATTGGTTTTCGTAGTGTCAAATCATCCAGTTTTTTCATTTTTTGAAATATACTGGTCCAGCAGAATTTTGCCGTTTAGGTATAGTTTTGCAGTATGAAAAACGAAATTATTTTTAATTTAATTAAAGTGCATCAGCGTATCGAAAATGCCTGTAAAATGGCTGGAAGAAATTCTTCTGATGTTCAGCTTTTATTGGCAACTAAAACGGTTCCTGCAGAAAAAATTCGAATCGCAATTGAGGCTGGCGAAACTTTAATGGGCGAAAACAAAATGCAGGAATTGCGGGATAAAAATGATATTTTGAAAAATCTTCCAATCGAACGCCATTTTATTGGACATCTTCAAACCAACAAAGTAAAAGATGTTTTGAAATATGCTACTTGCATTCAATCTCTAGATCGAATAAATCTGGCTGATGAACTGCAGAAACAACTTCAAAATCAAAACCGAAAATTAGATGTTTTTGTGCAAGTCAATACGTCTTATGAAGAAAGCAAATTTGGTCTAGCTCCAGAAGACGTTTTATCTTTCATTAAAAAAATAAAAACTTACGAGACCTTGAATATTAAAGGTTTAATGACCATTGGACTTTTAGATGTTGAAAAAGAAAAAATGATTCCGTCACTGCGGCTTTTAAGAACTATTCGCGATGAAATTTATTCGGAAGGAATTGAAGGTTTACAAGATCTGAAACTTTCTATGGGAATGTCTCAGGATTTGGAACTTGCTATCGCGGAAGGTTCGAATATGGTTCGAATTGGCACTTCGATATTCGGAAACCGCTTTTTAGGAAAAGAAATCTGGAACGAAAACATTGCAGAATAAAACTTAATTTTGCAGCAAATAATGAGCAGATGAACCTGAATGATCTTACTGTAATTGATACTGAAAAAATTGCTTTAGACGATTTGTTTTTTAGCGATGAAAATAAAGCGGCTTTGCTTCAGATTATCAAAGAGCATCAATATATCGAAGAATTAGAAAAATACAATCTTAAAGTTGACAATAAGATTTTACTGCACGGAAGTTCTGGCTGCGGTAAAACAACAACGGCAAAAGCGATTGCCAATGCATTAGACAAAAAAATTATTATTGTAAACCTCAGCACTGTTGTTGATTCGAGAATTGGTGAAACTTCTAAAAATCTGAAAACCATTTTTGATAAAGCCATTAGAGAAAGAGCGGTTTTATTTTTAGACGAATTTGACCAGATCGGAAAAAGCCGAGACAGCGATGATAAAGATGTCGGCGAAATGAGACGTTTGGTAAACACAATAATCCAACTTTTTGATTATTTTCCTTCTGATAGTTTATTGGTTTGTGCTACCAATCATTACGAAATAATTGACAGTGCTTTATTGAGAAGATTTCAGCTTCGTCTGAAATATGAAATGCCTTCAGAAATACAGCTGAATATTTACTATGATAAAATTTTAAGCAGTTTTCCAGAGCATTTTCAAAATATAGAAAGAAAATATTCAATTTCTTATGCTGAGGCTTTAGACTATATTAATACAACAATGAAAAGACAGATTATTGCTGCTTTGGATTCAAAATAAAAACACATAAAATTAGAAGCAATTTCACGTTGCAATTTTATATGTTCCGTAGGAACATTTCATCGGTAGAAATTTAGATTGACATCATTGTTTTACGTTCTGTAGGAACGTTTGATTGTCATGAATTTTTTACCGATCAAACGTTCCTATGGAACGTGTAACCACAATCCACATTTTAATTCTACCGACGAAACGTTCCTACGGAACGTAATTGGATGATCACCATTTGTTTTCTACCGATGAGACGTTCCTATGGAACGTTGGTTGTACTGGTTATCTTTCTTTAAATCAAAAAACCCGTTGCAAATGTTCGCAACGGGTAATTCTCTTGGGTGGAGTTTTATATATAGAATGAATAGTGTACTTGTTTATAAGCCTCTTGTCAACCAACCTTTTTTGTTGGCAGTTGCAATAGCATAAGGCGCAATCCAGAATAAACTGAAAGTGTAAAAAACACTGTATGAATAAGCCCAGAATGATTCTGAAAGTGTATATCTTTTTGCGTAAAATAGCATTGAAAAACTTGAAAAGATTAAAATTGCCATTAATGTTGAACTCAAAAATAATACTGGGTGAACCGCAATAAAATAAAACATGAACAAAATAAATGGATACGTCATTGCAATTTTGAAAAACTGATTTAAAAACAGCATTCTAGGTCCAAATTTTGATTCTTTTCTGAAATCTGTAAAAACATATTTCGCCATCATAAGGTTCTCACGAACGTTACTTCTCGCCCATCTGATGAACATTTTGTAAAGACCTTTGTATTCTTCAGGAACATTTGTCAATACCACTGCGTTTCTTTGAAATTTAACTTCAAAACCTTGTTTCAAAATCATATTAGTCAAAGCGCGATCTTCTCCAATATCTGATGGCTCTCCCATAAAAGTCTGGTTGATCCACTCTGGAAGACAATTAAATACAGCATCTCTTTTGTACGCTGCCAAAGCGCCTGGCGTACATAATACAGAACCTAACTCGCTTTCTGCAGAACGTTGGAATTCGAAACTCATTACAAAACTTACATTCAGCATTTTTGGCAAAATTGCTTTTTTGTTGTTCAAAACTTGAACGTTTCCTGCAACTGCACCACATTTTTTGTTTACCACAAACGGACTAACCAAGTTTCTTAAAGTATCTTTTTTCACAATAGAATCACTGTCTACTGTTACAAAGATTTCTCCAGTTCCTAATTTAAATCCTCTGTATAATGCCTGACGTTTTCCTTGATTTTTTGACTGCTGAAAAATCGTAACACGATCTCCCAGTTTTGCTTTTGCTTCCTGCATCCAGTACCAAGTATCGTCTTTACTTCCATCATCAATTGCAAGTAGCTGTAATTTTTCTGCTGGATAATCGCTGTCTGCAAGACTCAATAAGGTGTCCCAAACTAATTTTCCTTCATTATAAGCCGGAACGATAATCGTACAAGTTGGCAACAAATCGTCTGATACTGATGGAATTGCTTTGTATCTTAAATACAAGAAAGAGCTATACAAGAAAACTCCTGCCTGATAGAAGAATAAAATTGTTGTAAGGATTAAAAATGGTAATCCCCAAGTCGAAGCAATTCTTTCAAAATGAAATTGTTCAAAATCATCTTGCAATAGATATACTGCACCAACGCCTGCTAGCAGTAATAAAAAAGTTCCGATAAGAACTGCCAACCCGAACGGACTTGTTGGTCTTTCTACAAATACTTTTTGTGATTTTTGTTTTGTTCCGAAAAAGGAACCGTTTATTGTTTTTTCGCTGATTGCTGAACTGCTGTTCGCATAAAATTGTTCTGAGATAATTGTTTCGCTTTTCATGCTTATACTCCTTTTTTAATTTCCTTAAATTGGCTTTTAGTAAAATCTTTTCCTTTCAAAAAACGGACACATCAAAGATTTTGACATAAACACAATTTACAAGCGGCATGCCAATACAGTTCTAAACTGGTATAGAGCCGTTTAGAAAAATAGGCACAAAAAAGAGTGTGTAATTATTTTACACTTTTTGGATACGGTAAACAATAAAAATAGAGAATTTGGAATTGAAAAAGTGAGATTTCAAAAGGATTCAGAGTGTTTTGCTTTTCCTTTTTTGGAAAAAAAGCGAAATCTCAAAAATAATTTTCTGACGAAAAAACCGTTAGAAAATACTAGAACGCTATTATTAAAATAAAATTGTCTTAGAAACAAAAAACAGATTCAAAAAGACCTTTTTTTCGACTTTTAAAAAACATTCTTCACAAAAAAACAGAAAATCTTAGCGAAAAAAGTTAAATTTATCCAGATAAACTAAACCGTAAAATATAGGAGACTACAAATGAGTAAAGAGCATTACCATCTTTTACTGGCTGACGATGACGAAGACGACTGCCTTTTCTTTAAAGAAGCTCTCGATGAAATAGCTGTATGCACTGATCTTTTAACTGTAAATGATGGAGTGCAAGTAATGAATTATTTAAAAAATAATGTTTTAAATCTACCTGATGTTCTTTTTTTAGATCTGAATATGCCTTTAAAAAATGGTTTGGAATGTTTGGATGAAATAAAGAATGACGAAAGGTTAGAAAATCTGCCCATTGTCATTTTCTCAACTTCACTGGATAATGAAATCGTAAACAAACTATATCAAAAAGGTGCTTCTTATTATATTCGAAAACCTGGTGACTTTACCAAACTCAAAAGTGTAATAGCAAAAGCATTGACCATTGCACCGGAAAATAATTTCAAACAGCCCGAAAGAGCCAATTTCATATTGCAACCTTAATCTTCTTTGGAAATGAACCGCAAAAAAAAGGAACATTATTTTATTTCCCAAGAAGGTGAAATGGGAGATTTAATTCGTTCTGCAGATTGGAGCAAAACCTCTTTGGGCAATCCAGAAAATTGGCCGCAAAGTTTAAAAACCATGACGGCAATGATACTTGGCAATCCGTTTGGAATGTACATTGCTTGGGGAGAAAATTATACGCAATTGTATAATGATGCTTTTCGTCCAATTCTTGGCGTTTCTAAGCATCCTGAAGCATTAGGCAGAAGTTCCCGAGAAACATTTAGCGAAATATGGGATACTATAGGTCCAATGTTTGCCGATGTTATGAAAGGACATGCCGTAAGTTTTCCTGATTTTAAAGTGCCTCTTCACCGAAATGGCTATACCGAAGATTGCTTTTTTGATTTTTCGTATAGTCCGATAAAAATAGAAGACGGTTCTATTGGCGGAATTTTGGTTACCGTTATCGAAACTACCGAAAAGAAAATTGTCGCAGATGCTTTACAGGAAAGCAATGCACGATTTGTCAATAATATTATGCAAGCTCCGGTGGCAATGTGCATTTTTAGAGGCAAAAATCATGTTGTTGAAATTGTCAACGAACAAATGCTGCAGCTTTGGGAAGCAAAAGAAGAAAATGTTATAAATAAACCTATTTTTGAAGTTCTGCCAGGATTAAAAAAACAAGGCTTTGATGAAATTCTTCACAACGTTTTTACAGACGGAAAAAAAATTACCACAGACGAATTATTTGTCCAATTAAATCGAAATGGACAAACTGAAAATACGTATATCAATTTTGTTTACGAAGCTTTGCGTGAACCTGACGGGACTATTTCGGGCGTTGCAGCAATTGCTACAGAAGTTACGGCTCAGGTTTTGGCGCGTTCAAAAGTAGAAGAAAGCGAACAAAAGATAAGACAGCTGGTTGAAAATGCCCCTTTTCCGATTGCGGTTTATGTCGGAAAAGAAATGCGCATTGAATTGGCAAACGATTCCATAATTAAAATTTGGGGAAAAGGTCCCGATGTGATTGGAAAAACATACACCGAAATTCTACCAGAATTAAAGGATGAACCGATTTTTGAACAAGTAGAAATGGTATACAAAACAGGAATACCCTTTCATTCAAAAAATTCAAAAATTAATCTTATTGTAGACAACGTTCTAAAAACCTCTTATTTTGACTACAGCTTTACGCCACTTTATGATAACTACGGGAATGTATATGGCGTAATGAATACTGGGGTTGAAATAACTGATTTATATTTAACCAAACAAAAAATCGAGGAAAGCGACAAGCGTTTCCGCGACACTGTAAGACAAGCTCCTGTTGGAATTACGATTCTTCGAGGATCAGAATATATTGTAGAAATGGCCAACGAGGCTTATCTAAAATTGGTAGACAAAGAAGAGCAAACTTTTGTTGGCAGACCATTGTACGATTCTCTTCCAGAAGTTAAAGAAACCGTAAGCGCTTTATTGGACAATGTTTTAAATACCGGAATTCCTTTTCATGGAATTGAAGTTCCTGTTCCTTTAAACCGATATGGAAAAATAGAAACTTCTTATTTTGATTTTCTTTACCACCCATTAAAAGAAGAAAACGGAAACATTTCTGGAATTTTAGTAACAGCTACTGAAGTCACTGAAAAAGTAGAAGCTAGAAAAAAAATTGAATTAAATGAGGAACGCCTCAAAATTGTAGTTGAAGCCAGCGAATTGGGTACATGGGAATTGAATGTTAAAACTAGAATCCCAACTTATTCTCAGAGATATCTTGAAATTCTTGGCGGTTATAAGGAAGAAGTGACATTAACCCACGAAGAATTATTGGCTCATCTTCATCCTGATGATTTACATATTAGAAATAAAGGTTTTAAGGAAGCTTTAAGTACAGGTTTCTTAAATTATGAAGTCCGTGTAATTTGGAAAGACCAATCAATACACTGGATTGAAGGAAAAGGAAAAGTTTTTTATGATGAAAATCATGAACCTGAAAAACTAATCGGTACCATTCGAGATATTACTGAAGAAAAAAAATACAATCAGAAAATTGAAGAGAGCGAAAAGAAACTTCGCAATCTTATTATGCAATCGCCTGTTCCAAAAGCTATTTTGCGAGGAAATGATTTTGTTATTGAAATGGCCAATTTTGTGCTTTTGAAGAATATCTGGAAAAAAGAAGAAAGCCAAGTTCAAGGAAAAAAAATATTAGAAATATTTCCGGAGCTCAAAAAACAGAAATATGCTGATTTACTCAAAAAAGTTTACGAATCTGGAAATGTCTATTCAGAATCTGAATCTTTACTTTTTATTGACAATGAAAAAACCGGCAATCAGTTTTATGTAGATTTTGAATTTGCACCGCTTCGCGAAAGCGATAATTCGATTTCTGGAATTAGAATGACACTTATTGATGTTACAGAAAAAGTCGAAGCTAGAAAAAAAATCGAAGAAAGCGAGAAAAGATTCCGTTCTCTTACCGAGAGTATTCCGCAATTAATCTGGGAAACTGATGCCGATGGAAATGCTCTTTTCACTTCGGGAAGATGGCTAGAATATACTGGCATCGAACCAGGAGTTGAAGGATCATGGCAGAAAATGATTCACCCAGATGATTTTGATGAAAATGTCAAAATCTGGCAGCATGCGCTTGCGACAGGAGAAATGTACCGCTGCGATGTAAGAATGCGCAGAAAAGACGGTTCGTACAGATGGCATACCGTTATTGGCGAACCCGTTTTAGGACTCGATAATAAAATTGTAAAATGGGTAGGTGCCTTTACCGATATTCATACCGAAAAAGCTTTTACGCACGAACTTGAACAACAGGTTACAGCGAGAACTAGAGAATTAATTCAGATTAATGAATCACTTCGTAAAAGTGAAGAACGTTATCATTTAATGGTCGAAGAAGTTCAAGAATATTCAATTCTCTACTTGAATTCTAATGGTATTGTAGAAAACTGGAATGTAGGAGCTGAAAAGATTAAAGGCTACAAATCAGACGAAATTATCGGAAAATATTTTGCTATTTTCTATACCAAAGAAGATCAGAAAAACAAACTGCCAGAGAAACTTTTAACGCTAGCAAGAGAAAAAGGAAAAGTGATTCATGAAGGTTGGCGTGCACGTAAAGACGGAAGTTTATTCTGGGCAAGTGTGGTTATTACGGCTGTACATAATAAAAAAGGCGATGTCATTGGTTTTTCAAAAGTTACCCATGACTTAACCGAAAGAAAAAAGGCTGATGATAAATTAAAAATGAATGCACTCGAGCTCGAGCAGAAAAACAATGAGTTGGAAGAAATGAACAAAGAGCTCCAGTCATTTGCTTATATTTCGAGTCATGATTTGCAGGAACCACTTAGAAAAATACAGACTTTTGCTTCTCAGATTATTGAGAAAGAAGCTGAACGTTTATCCGAAAACGGAAAAGATAAATTTAAAAGAATGCAGAACGCCGCACAGCGAATGCAAACTTTAATTAATGATTTATTGGCTTATTCAAGAACAAATGCCCAAGAACGTATTTTTATTAAAACAGATCTTGCACAAATTGTACATGAAGTAAAAGAAGATTTAACCGAAGAATTAGAACAAAAAAGTGCTGTAATCGAAATTGAGCAAACCTGTGAAGTTGAAATTATTCCGTTTCAATTCAAGCAATTGCTATACAACCTCATCAGTAATTCTTTAAAATTTTCAAATCCTGACATTCCAATTGTAATAAAAATTAAAAGTAAATGTGCTTTAGGAAAAGATTTAGAAAATGAAAAACTTATTCCTGCCAAGAAATATTGCCATATAGAAGTTTCTGATAACGGAATCGGTTTTGAAGCTCAGTACAACAAAAAAATATTTGAAGTTTTTCAGCGTCTTCACGGGAGAGACCGTTACAATGGAACCGGAATTGGATTGGCAATTGTGAAAAAAATTGTAGAAAACCATAACGGAATCATTACAGCTTCTGGCATTCAGAATAAAGGAGCTTCTTTTGATATTTATATTCCGGTAGAATAAGAATTTTAAATTCCAATTTCTAAATTTCAAACTCCAAATTCATAAAAAAACGGAAACTGCAAATAAGCGGTTTCCGTTTTTCATTTCAAACGAAATTGAAATTATCTCAAAACAAATTTTATCTAGTATAAACCGTAATTATACCTGTTGTTTTGTCTTTAATTTTTAGTTCTTTGTTGGTAAGGTTCATGATATCACTAGTTGAACTTACGTTACCAACAGTAATAGTCAAATCATTATGCGATCTTACATAAGTACCAGTAGTTTCTGTTAAAGCACAATCAGAGCCATTATAATCACCAATAACTGCTGCATTACTTAATCTTAAGTCTAAATAATCTCCAGGACATCCACTTTGGTTTTGTGGAGCATCAACTAAAACTTCTTGACCATTAACAATTGTTCCCGTTTTGCTTAGATTATATTTCCCCTGAATTGGAACTATTGTTTCTCCTTCATTATCGTCGTTACTACAAGAGGTTACGAACATTCCCGCGCTTAAGGCTAATACGAATAATATTTTTCTACTTTTCATGATTTCTTTGTTTTTTATTAATTTAATTCAATAATGCTAAATTAAAAGTAAATAATTATAAGAAATTTCATGATTTTACGAATATTTTACATAAATCTCATTTTACCATTAAAAATCATTTTTTTTTTACACAAATAACAAATTAAGTGTATTTTAGATATATTAATAACCTATTTAATTTTATAAGAAAATGAAAAAACTAATCGTCTTCGGTCTGTTTGCATTGTTTAGCTTTACAGCTTTTTCTTGCACTTCCGACGAAACAGAAACAAACGGATTAAAAACTGAAACCAAAAAAGAGAGAGTACTCTCTGAAGGACAAGCAAGTGAACCAGATGGCCCTGGTGATGACCCAATCAATCTTCCGCCACCAAAAAAATAATTCAAGCAACAATTGCTTAATCTAAATTACTTTAACATTAAAAAATTACTTTTATTCAGCATTTAAGTTTTACGACTTATTCTAATAGCAACTGATCCAGATGATGATCCCATAATTGTGCCATCATCTCCTAAAAAGTAATTGGATTTAAATGAGAGTCCCCTTTTAAGTATTTCCATTTAAAGCATGTCCTACCAAAAATTGGTGATTGTACAAAGATTTTAGATAAATTGAATTGTAAAATTGGAGTATAGTATTGCATCTTAAATAATTATTACTGCTTTAAAAAAAATATTCATAACCATTTAATTTTATAAAAAATGAAAAAACAACTACTATTTGGCATGCTTATCTTATTGAGTTTTGCCACTTATTCTTGTACGGCCGATGATTCGGAAACTACTGGAGCGAAAACAAAAGTTGCAAAAGAAACACCTCTAACGGGTGCAAGCGCAGACGGCCCAGATGACAAAGTGCCTCCTCCCCCTCCTCCAGAGGATAATTAACTTTAATCAGCTAAAAAAGGGAACATCCAAAGATTGCTCCCTTTTATTCTTTTTAATTATTATTTTCCTTTTTCCTCACTTCTTACAAAACAATTTAATCATTTGATAATAATCACTTTACAATAATTTCACATTAGTTTTCTTAATTTGATATAAAACTAATAGTTATGAAATTCTTTAATCTAAAATTCCTAATATCATTCAAAGAATGGCTTTTTTTAAGAGCAATGCAATCTTCTTTCCTACATTAATAAACCATTATAAATAAAGGAAAGCAGTATTGAATGAATAAAATTGAAAGCTCATTTTTGAATAGAAACCAATTTGGTAAAGATTTCTTGTGGGGTGTCTCAACCGCCGCTTTCCAAATTGAAGGAGCGCATGATTCTGATGGAAAAGGTTCTTCTATTTGGGATGTTTTTACTTCTCAAAAAGGAAAAATCAAAAACGGACATCATGCCATAACTGCTTGTGATTTTTACAACTGCTATCAGGACGATATTAATTTAATCAAGGAATTAAATATTCCGAATTTTAGATTTTCTATCAGCTGGCCTAGAATTATGCCGACTGGCGTTCATCCTATCAATCAAGCAGGCATCGATTATTACAACAAAATTATAGATTCACTTCTGGCCTCTGGAATAGAACCTTGGATAACACTCTATCATTGGGACTTACCTCACGAACTTGAAGTAAAAGGAGGCTGGACAAACCGCGAATCGGTTTCTTGGTTTAAAGAATATGTCGAAGTCTGCGTACAATATTTTGGCGATCGCGTTAAAAACTGGATGGTGATAAACGAACCTTCCGTCTTTACTGGAGCAGGTTATTTTTTAGGCATTCATGCACCTGGAAAAAAAGGAATCACCAATTATCTTAAAGCGATGCACCACGTTACTCTGGCAACTTCAGCTGGAGCCAAAATAATTCGCGAACGAATTCCAGATGCCAACATCGGAACCACGTTTTCATGTACGCACATTGAACCTGCAACAGAAAACGCAAAAGATATTGAAGCTGCAAAACGTGTTGATACTTTATTGAACAGAACTTTTATAGAACCCATTTTAGGATTAGGTTATCCGCAGAAAGAGCTTCCGGTTCTAAAAAAATTGAATAATTATATCCTTGAAGACGATTTAAACAATCTCACTTTCGATTTTGATTTCATCGGATTACAATGCTATACTCGTGAGGTGGTAAAATCATCTATTTTAACTCCCTACATTGGCGCTGAACTGATAAGTGCCGAAAAAAGAAATGTGATTTCGACTGATATGGGTTGGGAAGTTTATCCGCCGGCAATGTATCATATTCTTAAGAAGTTTAATGAATATGACGGAATCAAAAAAATAATCATCACCGAAAACGGAGCCGCTTTTCCAGACACCGTTCAAAACGGAAAAGTTCATGATATAAAACGAACCCATTTTATTCAAGATAATTTAGAACAGATATTACGTGCCAAAGAAGAAGGCTTAAATGTAGAAGGCTATTTCGTATGGAGTCTGACTGATAATTTTGAATGGGCCGAAGGTTATAACGCCCGATTCGGACTAATCCATGTGGATTTTGAAACCCAAAAACGAACTATAAAAAACTCTGGATTATGGTTTAAGGATTTCTTATCCTGATTTTACCGCTAAGTACGCTAAGTATTTTAAAATAACTTTCAGTTAAAAACAAAGTTCGCAAAGCTATGTATAAATTGCTTTGCGAACTTTGCGTTTATCTTTGTGCCTTTGCGGTTAAAAATTAGCCTCAAATAGCATTAAGACTTGTATTTATAATTCTGTTTTAAGATCCCAACATGAATCTTTCCATTAGCTTTTAAATTAGTTATAATCCTGATATATTTCTCTTCGGGATATTTTACTTCAAAACTAAAGGTTGTATCTTTTGCTTTAACCTGAAGCAAATGTTTTCCTTCGCCAGATGTTGACAAGCTTATCGTTTCGTAAGTCGGGAGCGCTTCTGTTGCTTTTAAGTTAATTTCTTTTAGTTTTTCTTTATCCAGAAATACTTCTAGTTTTAAGTTGTCCAATTTCATATTGGTTGGCTGTTCAAACGAGACAACGTATTTTTTACAGCTGACAGTGCATAAAACAATTAATAGTATTAGGAGCTTTTTCATAAGGGGTATTTTAAACTGATCGTTATTAAAAATCAAAACCATTTTTAGTGTTTGATAAATATAAATAATTTTATTTCAATCCAGCCGAAAAAACAATTTTTACATTTTTATAGAATAAATAATTAAGCAAAAAAACTCAAAAAAATTTCTTCAAAAAAAGAGAAAAAAAAAGCAAAAAAACCTGTTATTTCACTGAATTTCATTAGGTTTATCGAGATTTTTTTCTTATCTTTATTGTGTAAATAACAGTAAATATATGCCGAAAAACAAACTTTTTAAACGCCACAATCACCCTACAAAAAAACATTCTTTTTCTCTCTTCAAGCATTTTATTTTTAAAAATGCATCGGATTTTCATTTCGAAATTATCCCTTTTAACTTTTTTTCTGCACCAAATATAAACATGCAGAAGAAACTAGAGCAACTGCTCCAACAGCAACCGTAATTATTTTGCGAGGATATATTTTCTGAACCATTGTTTTAGAAAATAGATCTTTAAAATTCAGTACAGAATTTCTCTTTTGGGAAACTTCTCTAGACTCTTCATTTTCATTTTTTACCAAAACATTCTTTTCTATGCCATTACTATCAATTTCAGCGGTTACATTCTTAACTTGTTTTGCTTCTTCAATTCTACATTTTTCATTGAATTTTTTAAAAGGGCGCGGCTGAAAATCGACTATTACTGCTGCAAGATTTATGGCATCAATATTTGATGGATGTGTTTCGCCTTTAAAGAAAGTTTCAATAGGCCTAAACTTATCTTTTTGATTTTTAAACTTATTCTTTTGAGTATAATCAAAATCTACGCACAGTAAATTCCTAAAAACTTTTAAATCGTCTTGAGTCGGATTATCCTCAAAAATAATCCAGCACAAATCGCGAAGCTTTCCGCGTGAAGGATGGTACAAAAAATCAAAGTACTCCCCGTCTTTTTCGATCTCGTATTTAATTTTAATCGCCTTTTTATATTCTTCTAATGTATTGTTCATCTTACTTTTTTAGAAAATTCTTTTGACTCCTTTTATTTCCATTTTTAACTAAAACTTTTTTATATGCCTTTATTTTCAACCTCTAAGTTTAATCATTACAAACAATTCAATTTCTGTTCCATATCTATACTATTTCTATATTTTTTTTAATAGTTCGCACCCAACTTTTGACAGACTTATTGCATCTATTATAATAAGAGATTTGTCTAAAATTAAATAATTCAAACTAGACTTTTAAGCTTTCTCTGGGAATTTCTGGGAATCTCAGGAAAACGCGGGAATTCCGGGAATCCCTTGCCAGTTAAGGCCTGGAAGCTCCTTTACTTTGCATCAAGAAATTAGTTCAGGTTTTGTCTGCAGACTAAAACAATAATGAAAACCAGTTCTAATTAAGAGTGTAAAAAAACTGTAAGACCGAGTTTATTCGGGAAGTATAAATAACGTCTTACTGTTCTACACACTTCACTTCCCAAAACCAATGTTGGTATTGTCCCAAAGCCTCTGGATCATTCCGGACAGCAATACCTATGTCTAATTTCTTAAAAATAAACAAAATGAAAAAACTAATACTATTTATCGCTTTTGCGCTATTGTTCACGATATTTTCTTGCACTCCTGATGAGTACGAGACACAAACAGTTAAAAAAACTGAAAAAACTACCCAGCCTTCATACGCTGGCGGTGAAAATCCTGATGGTCCTGGTGACGGTGGAGGACTACCAGTCAAACCATAATTTTAATAAATATATTTTTAGTATCTAATTAATTACTAATTTCGGGGAAAGTAAATTTATATGTTACGGTCCCCGTTTTTTTATTTTATTCTACTTCTCTCACTTTTTTCCTGCAAGAAAGAAAGTTCTACTACTCCTAAAACTGAATCAATTAAAAAAGAAGCACTTAGCTTACGAGATATAGCAGATGAAAATTTTCTGAAACAAAATTTAAATACAGCTTTTTATCAGTTCAATAAATCAAAAATACTTTTTGAAACTTTAAAAGACAGTGCTAATATTTCCTATATACTTATCCAAATGGCATCCATTCAACAAATCAATGGAGACTATTATGGTAGTAAGGAAACAGTAACCGAAGCATTACCATATGCTAAAAAAAACAGAAACCACACGGCTTGTATATATAATAGACTTGGTATTGCCGATAAAGAACTTTCTCTTTATAATGATGCCATTTTTTATTATAAAGAAGCATTAAATTCTTTTGAAAATCCTGTAGAAAAACAAACTCCATTAAACAACATCGCAGCTGTTTATATCCAACAAAAAAAATATGATAAAGCAATTCCCATCTTAGATTCTCTTTTACAATCGCTTTCAAGTAAAGATTTAAAAGAGAAAGCTACGCCATATGACAAGTCATTACTACTAGACAACTTGGGCTATGCTTACTTTAAAAAAGGATTGGACGAAAAGGGAATCCTATTAATGAGTGAAGGTTTAAAGACAAGAATTAAATCTGCAGATACTTATGGAAGTATTGAAAGTTATTTGCATCTAGCAGATTATTATTCTGAAAAAGACAAAAAAAAATCAGATGAAAACGCTCTTGCCGCATATAACATTTCTACAAAACTCAATAGCATCGACGAAAGATTAGAAGCACTTCAAATATTAATTTCAAATGATAATAGTTCTAATACTGCAAAATACACTCAAAAGTACTTTACTCTGAACGACAGTATTATTAAAGTTCGCAATAATTTTAAAAATAAGTCTGCCAAAATTAAGTACGATGCCAAAAAGGAAAAAGAGGAAAATGAAAAACTCCGTTTAGAAAAAGCCGAGAATCAATTATCGCTTCAAAGAGCCAAATACCTAAAAATCGTATCGGCAATTGTTTTTACTTTTTTAGTTATTTTAATATTCATTTTGATACGTTATTATAAAAATAAAAACAAAGCCATCGAATTTAAAACTTCGTACAACACCGAAACCCGAATTGCTAAAAAAATCCATGATGAATTGGCAAACGACGTTTTCCAAGTTATTGCTTTTGCTGAATCTCAGCCATTATCTGTAGAAAACACCAAAGAGAATCTGCTGCAAAAACTGGATGACATTTATAGTCGCGTAAGGGGAATTTCAAGAGAAAACAATAGTATCGATACTGGAGTAAACTTTACCCACAGCATAAAAGAAATGCTCTCTGCCTATAATACGCGAGAAAGAAATATCATGATTACCAATTTAGAAGACATAAATTGGGAAGACATTGACGATATAAAAAAAATCACCATCAGCCGAATTTTACAGGAACTAATGGTAAACATGAAAAAGCACAGCGAAGCAAGTATTGTGGTTATACGATTTGAAAGTGACCAGAAATCAATTTCAATAAATTATAGGGATAATGGTAAAGGCTGCGAAAAAACTATGCTTGTGAAAAATGGCCTTCAAAACATGTCAAATCGCATTGTAGCGGTTAACGGAACATTTGATATTGACACAGAGCCTGGCAAAGGATTTAAAGTAAAAATATCGATGCCAGAACAAACTCAGATTAAGGTAAAAGAAAAATTCGCTTATTAAATAAAAAACCTTTCAGAATTAATCTGAAAAGCTTTTCTCTTCAAAAACAATACTATTATAACCTTTTCCAGCTTATAATGTTTCGTTCAAAACAGCCACAGCTTCTTTCCAGTTATTTACTCGCAAATGGTGCGTTTTGTTTATATTGTGAAAGGCCGTAAACATAATTGGTTTGCCCATGCAATAATCTAAATTTTTACAGTGGTCGTCTATCAAGTAATCGGTATTTATGATTCTTTTACTGCCGCATAAAACTATATTTTCCCATTTTATAAAGGGAAAATGTTCGCCCAGCCAAGCCACTTTTTCGGCAAGTGAAATTGGAAATTCTGTTGCTGCCGAAACAATAAAAATCTCAAAATTCTTTTGGAGTTCTTGCAAACTTTCGACTGCATCTGGCATTACTGGCAGGTTTCTAAAAAAGTTTCCCTTATTTAAAATTCCGTGCAAAAGCGCTCTTTCTTTAAAAGCTTCTTCTTCACTTAATCCTTGAATTCCCTCTTTCGTAAGGTTCATTCCGTATTCTTTATTGTACTCTTCAATCAATTGGGATTCTATATCGGCTAGCACCCCATCCATATCAACTGCAATGGTTTTCTTTCTCATGATAATTTTATTTTGCGGTAAAATTATGCAAAAATTGCAAAATATTGCAATTTTTAACTTATTTTTGCAACATAAAACCGCAGGCAAAATGAAAAAGGAAGAACGTCAAAAAGCAATTTTAGAATATTTATCTAAAGAACATCGCGTTTCATCTGTAGAATTAAGTGAATATTTGAGCGTTTCAGAAGATACCATCCGACGCGATTTAAAAGAACTTTCAGATCAAGGGCTTTTGAAAGCGGTTCGCGGTGGTGCGGTTGCTCCTTCTCCAATTCCGCTTCATTATAGAAAAAGAGAAAAACACGATATTGAAAACAAAAAAATTATTGCTCAAAAAGCTATTTCGTTTTTAAAAGACGGACAAGTTGTTTTTATTGATGGAGGAACTACATCTTTGGCTTTGGTTGCCAGTTTTCCTTACGATTTAAAATTAACGGTTATTACCAATAGTTTTCCCGTTGCTTCATTGATTGAAGATTTACCCAATATTGATTTAATTTTTGCTGGCGGAAAAATGTGCAAAACTTCTTTTGCGACTTCGAGTATTGAAACAATAGATTTCTTTAGAAATTTCAGAGCAGACGTCTTCATTTTAGGAATTTGCAGTATTCATCACGAACGTGGCATTACGGGAATTTTATACGACGATTCTGTGCTGAAAAAAAATATGATTAAAAACTCCAACTTTGTTATTGCTTTAAGTTCTATCGAAAAAGTTGAAACTGCCGAATCTTACTTTGTCTGCCCAATAAAAGACATTGATGTTTTGGTGACCAATGTTTCTCCCGAAGATGAAATTTTAAAGCCGTATAAAAATACTGGTTTAACTATTCTTTAATTTCATAACTTTGGTCTAGACAATGAATTAACATTAATCTGACGCAATGGAATTCCAATATTTTCTACCATCAGAAATTCTGAAACCTTATATAAAACATTATTATATTTTTGAATCAGATTCTGATATAGAATTTCAAGATACTGTTTTTCCGAGTGGCGAAATGGAAATGATTTTTAACCTCGCCGAAGGTATTTGGGAATCATTGATTGATGAAAAATTTCATAAAACACCCAAAATTGAATTGTGGGGACAAATAACAAAACCGCTTGCTATAAAATCAAAAGGCAGACACACTATGTTGGGCATTCGATTTTATACACACTCTGCAGCTTATTTTTTTAATGATGAAGTCGGAATCTTTAACGATCAGATTTTAGATTTAGAAGATGTTATTGGCAAACCTATAACAACACTTCATTTACAGCTTTTGGAAACTCCAGAAATTCAAAAGCGAATTGAACTTATCGAATCTTTCTTAATCAAGAAATTGATAATGAACGATAATAAGTCGCAAAAAATTCAAAAAGTGGCTCATATACTTTCGAGTTTAGTACAAAATCCATCAGGTAACGACATCAATACTATTGCAGCCAAATACGGAATGACGCCTCGCTATCTTCATAAACTGGTTTTTCAGCATACGGGTCTGGCTCCAAAATCCTTTAATAAGATTGTACGTTTTCAGCGCAGTTTAAAATTGATTGCCAATAATGATTCTCCCTTAACTTCAATTGCTTACGATTCTGGCTACTTTGACCAATCGCATTTTATAAGAGATTTTAAAGCTTTTACAGGAACCACGCCTACTTCTTACCTAGAAAATCTATCTCCAATAAATAATTTGATTATTTAAGGAAATGTATAGTATTTACAAACACTACTTCTCAGAATCTGAGCAACTCAGAATCTCAGTAACTTAAAAAAACTGTTCCGATTTGTACAATTTTAAAATTTTCAGACGCAATACCTTTGATTAAAATAATATCAATTTATTCTTTTAATTAAAAACAAACGTTATGAAAAATTATGTTCTTGGTACAATCTTAAAACTAATTTTATTTGCCATAGTATTAAACAGCTGTAATTCGACATCAAAAAAAGAAACAGCCAATTTAGACGAAGCAAAAAAAGCAATTCAGGCAAGTAATGCTATTTATTTTGATTCATTTAAAAACAACGATCCTTCGATTTTTATAGATCGTTATGCGGATGACGCTTCAATTTTGCTTCCGAATGCGCCTCAAATTTATGGAAAAGAAGGTGCTGCCAAATTCTTCAGAAAAGCCTATGATGAATACGGCTTAAGAGGCGGTAAATTTATTACGACAGCAGTTTACGGCGATGGCGTAGAATATGTTACCGAAGAAGGTTTATGGCAGTCTTTAAATTCGAAAGGAGAACTTATGGATGATGGCAAGTTTCTTGTTCTTTGGAAAAAAACACCTAAAGGCTGGAAAATGTTTAGAGATTCTTTTAGCAGTAATCGCGAAGCAAAATAAAAAATGCTTATTTAAAACCGAAAAAGCCTTTCAGAATTTTACTTCCGAAAGGCTTTTCCACTACAAATTAATTGGCAAAATTATTTCCATCCGCCGCCCAAGTCTCTGTAAACATGAACTGCAGCATTTAATTGTTCTTTTTTAGTGTCTATTAATTCCAATTTAGCTTCTAAAGCATCTCTCTGCGTCATCAAAACCTCGAAATAATCTACTCTAGCTGATTTAAACAAATCATTAGAAACATCAATAGAAGTATTTAAAGCGTCAACTTGTTTCGATTTAAGATCGTAACCTTTTTGAAGATTTTCAATCTTAGACATTTGGTTTGAAACTTCTAAATAAGCGTTTAAAACCGTACGATCATAATTGTATAATGCTTGAATCTGTCTTGCATTGGCACTCGCAAACTCTGCTTTAATTGCATTTCTGTTAATCAATGGTGCTACAAGATCTCCTGCCAATGAATATAAAAGCGATTCTGGCATGGTGAACAAATAAGAAGGTTTAAAAGCGTTTACTCCAATTGCAGCCGTAATATCCAAAGAAGGATAAAACTCTGCACGAGCTACTTTTACATCTAATTTTGCCGCAACCAATTCCAATTCTGCCTGTTTAACATCTGGACGATTCTGTAACAATTGAGATGGAATTCCAGAACTTACAACTGCTGGCAATAGACTTAAGAAGTTAGTGCTGCTAGTTCTTTTAATTTCCTGAGGATATCTACCCAGCAAAAAGTTGATTTTGTTTTCGTTTTCTTTTATCTTCTGTAAGATATCAAACTCCAGACTTTGTGAAGTTAAAACCTCTGCTTCAAATTTCTTAACTCCCAATTCTGTTGCTCTTGCCGCTTGTTTTTGAACTTTTACAATTTCTAAAGCGTTAGTCTGCAATTTGATGGTCTGCTTAACAATATCCAATTGATTGTCTAATGCCAACAATTCATAATAAGAATCGGCAACTTCAGCGATGAGGTTTGTAATCACAAAGTTTTTACCTTCTACTGTAGCCAAATATCTGTTTAAAGCTGCTTTTTTAGAATTTCGCAGTTTTTTCCAGATATCTACTTCCCAGTTTGCATAGGCTGCAATGGTAAAATCTCCCAACGGATCTGGTGTTTCAACTCCCGGTTTAATTTCTGTTGTAGCATCACCCGCACCTTGGCTGGTATATCTACCCACTTTTTCTACTCCCGCTCCCGCACGCAAACCTGCTGTTGGCAATAAAAGTCCTTTTTTTACACGAATATCATTCTTTGCAATTTCAATTTCCTGCAAAGTGATATTTAATTCCTGATTGTTTTTTAATGCAGCATCGATTAAATCTACTAGATTCTGATCTTTAAAATAATCTTTCCAGTTTAATGCTGCTGTATTATTGTTTGCATCTTGCGTTTGAGCAGTTGCACCAAACGATTCAGGAACTGGAGTACTTGTAGTAACTGCTGCCTCAGGTGCAGGAGTTTTACACCCTGCAACTGCTAGACAAACAGCTAATGCAATACTATATTGATATGATTTAACTTTATACATGATTGTTATCAATTTCTTCTGTTAATGGATTTTCTAATTCATGTTTTACCAATTTGTATTTTTCAGCAATTTTGGCAAAAATGAAATACAAGCCCGGAATTACAAATACACCACAAATGGTTCCAATAAGCATACCTCCCGCGGCTGCAGTACCAATTGTTCTGTTACCAATTTTACCGGGACCAGTTGCAAAAGCAAGTGGCAATAAACCTGCAATAAAGGCAAAAGATGTCATTAAGATTGGACGGAACCTTGCTTTTGCTCCTTCCATTGCTGATTGTAAAACCGATAATCCTGCAGCGTGTCTCTGTATCGCAAACTCCACGATCAATACGGCATTTTTACCTAACAAACCAATCAACATTACCATTGCAACTTGAGCGTAAATGTTGTTTTCTAATCCTGTTAATTTTAATAAAAGGAAAGCTCCGAAAATACCCGCTGGCAAGGAAAGAATTACTGACAATGGCAGAATGAAACTTTCATATTGTGCTGCTAAGACCAAGTAAACGAATCCTAAACAGATTAAGAATACCCAAATAGCCTGATTACCTTGAGCCACCTCATCGGCAGAAATACCTGCCCAGTCAATGTCATATCCTCTTGGCAATTTTTCTGCAGCTACTCTCTGAATTACTTTAATTGCAGTACCTGAACTATAACCCGCAGCTGGCGAACCACTGATTTGTGTTGAGGTATACATATTGTGACGCGTAATCTCTGAAAGTCCATACACTTTTTCTAATTTCATAAAAGCAGAATAAGGAACCATTTCATCACGATCGTTTTTCACATACAATTTCAAGATATCATCTGGCTGTGCACGATATTCTGGCGAAGCTTGAACAATTACTTTATAGTTGATACCGAATTTGATAAAACTGATTTCGTAGTTACTTCCCACAAGAGTTGACAACGTATTCATAGCATTTTCGATAGAAACACCTTTTTGCTGTGCTAAGTCATTGTCGACTTTCATCATGTATTGAGGGAAACTAGAGCTATAAAAACTAAATACGTTTGATAATTCTGGCTGTCTGTTCAATTCGGCAACAAAATCATTGTTTACCTGTTCCATTCTCTTATAATCTACAGAACCCGTTTTATCTAGCAAACGAAGCTCAAATCCTCCGGCAGCACCATATCCAGGTACAGCAGGCGGTTGGAAAAATTCGATATTTGCTCCTGCAATATCTTTACATTTTTCCTCCATTTCGTGCATAATCTCCAAAACAGATTCTTTTCTCTCGCTCCAGTCTTTCAGGTTAACCAAACACGTTCCAGAGTTAGCTCCTGTACCTTCAGACAAAATCTCATAACCTGCCAATGAAGAAACCGATTTTACTCCGTCAATCTCCTCAGCAATTTTCTGAACTCTCTCTGCAATATTGTTTGTTCTTTCTAAAGATGATCCTGGAGGCGTCTGAATTACGGCATAAAACATTCCCTGATCCTCATTCGGAATAAATCCTGAAGGAACTGAACTGCTTATTAAAAATGTTCCGATACAGAAACCTATAAGTGCCACAATTGTAACCACTCTTCTGTCAACGATTTTACCTAATAAATTTTGGTATTTCCCTTGTGCTAAATTGAATTTTTCGTTGAAAGCATCAATAAATCTATTGGCTGGTGTTGGCTTTTTAGGCTGTCCGTGATTGTTTTTTAGCATCATCGCACAAAGTGCAGGTGTCAATGTCAAAGCCACAATACCAGAAAGGATAATCGCCGTTGCCATAGTTACAGAAAACTGTCTGTAGAAAACTCCAACAGGACCAGACATAAAGGCAACCGGAATAAATACCGCCGCCATTAAGAATGTAATAGCGATAATTGCCCCCGCGATTTCATGCATTGCTTGTTTAGTTGCTTTAAATGGCGAGAGATGTTCTTCTTCCATCTTGGCGTGAACGGCCTCAATAACCACAATCGCGTCATCGACGACGACTCCAATTGCTAATACTAAAGCAAATAATGTAATTAAGTTCAATGAAATATCGAAGAAAGTCATGAACACGAAAGTTCCGACCAACGATACTGGAACCGCAATTGCTGGAATAACCGTAGATCTCCAGTCTCCTAAGAAAAGGAATACTACCAAACCAACCAGAATAAAGGCCTCAACAAGCGTGTGGATTACTTTCTCTATAGAAGCATCAAGGAATTTAGAAACGTCATACGAAATTTCATAATCCATTCCTTTTGGAAATCTCTGTTTGATTTTTTCCAATTTAGCTTTAACCTCCTCAATAACTTGATTCGCGTTACTTCCAAAAGACTGTTTCAATACAATCGCCGCAGATGGTCTTCCATTTAAATTAGAATAGATATCATACATTGAACTTCCAAATTCAACTTTGGCAATATCTTTCAGACGTAAAAGTTCTCCATTTGGATTTGCTTTTACCACAATATTCTCGTATTGTTCTTTTGTCGTAAAACGTCCTGAATATTTCAATACATATTCAAATGCTTGAGAACGCTTACCTGAACTCTCTCCTGTTTTTCCTGGAGAGGCCTCCAAACTCTGACTTGATAATGCTTCCATTACTTCATCAGCAGAAATTTTATAAGCTAACATACGGTCTGGCTTCAACCAGATACGCATTGCATATTCACGTGTTCCTAAGATATCTCCAGAACCAATACCGTTTACCCTTTTCAATTCAGAAAGTACGTTGATATCGGCATAGTTGTATAAGAACTTCATGTCAGTATTTTTGTCTGTACTGTAAAGGTTCACGTACATCAACATACTTGGCACTTCTCGAGTAATCTTAATACCTTCACGGATTACCAAAGGAGGAAGTTTATTGGTAACAGAAGCCACACGGTTCTGCACGTTAATTGCAGCTTGGTTAGGATCTGTACCTAAGTTAAAAACTACTTTAATTGTAGCTTCACCGTCGTTTCCAGCATCTGAAGCCATATATTTCATTCCAGGAACACCGTTTAAGGCTCTTTCCAAAGGAATAACAACTGCTTTAACCATCAATTCACCGTTAGATCCAGGATAATCTGCGGTAACGTTCACCATTGGAGGCGAAATTGTAGGGAATTGTGTAATTGGTAAATTCAAAACCGACAACACCCCTAAAAAGACAATAATCAACGATATTACTATCGAAAGAACAGGTCTTTGAATAAATTTATTAAACATTTTTGTATTTTTTAATGATTAAAACCCAGTAAACCTATTCTGCTTTTAAGCGTAAATGATTGATTACTTCTTTAGGAGATTCGTAATCGAATTTAATCTTGTCGTTTTCTTTTACTTTCTGAACTCCTTCAAGTAGGATTCTATCGTTTTCTGTAATACCGCTTTTGATTACATATAAATCAGGAATTTCACCTGTGATTGTAATCTCTCTAGAACTTACTTTGTTGTCTTTGCCAACTACAAAAACATATTTTTTATCTTGAATTTCGTAAGTTGCTTTTTGCGGAATTACAATGGCATTTTTAAGAGGAACATTCATTTGAACTTGTCCTGTTTCACCATTTCTAAGTAATTTTCCAGAATTAGGGAATCTTGCTCTGAAAGCGATATTTCCTGTTTCGTTGTTGAATTCACTTTCAATTACCTCAACATTTCCTTTTTCTTTAAAAATATCTCCGTTAGCCAAAACTAAGTTTACTTTGTTATCTGCACGGTCTTTAATATTAGTCTCATAACTAATATATTCTGGCTCCGAAACATTGAAATAAGCAAACATCTGACTGTTGTCTGAAAGACTTGTCAATAATTCTCCCTCGTCAATTAAACTTCCAAGTTTTAAAGGAATACGGTCGATTGTTCCGTCAAACGGAGCTCTGATTTCTGTGAATGATAAATGAAGTTTTGCTAATGATACTTCAGCTTTTGCTGATTGTAGTTTTGCTTGAGCAACACTCAATTCGTTTTTAGAAACGATATTTTTATCTGCTAATAATTTAGAATTCTGCAATTCGATTTCTGCAGATTTTTGTTCTGACTGTGCTTTTAATAATTCTGCCTGGTACATGTTTGGCATAATTTTAAATAACAGCTGTCCTTTTTTTACAAACTGTCCTTCGTCAACATATATATTTTGTAAAAAACCTTTTTCTTGGGCGCGAAGCTCGATATTACGAACCGATCTAATTTGTGAAACGTATTCTTTGGTAAACGAAGTATCGATTCTAACCGGACTAGTAACCGTAAATTTTTCAACTTCTTCTTTTTCTTCTTTTTTAGATGTACAGCTCGTTAAGCACACCAAGGCCATTAAGCCTGTGAACACAATGATTTTTTTCATGATTTAGTTTGGAAATTAAGCGATTGAATGCTTTTGGAATAAAAAATTCCTTTTGGATGTTAAAATGCATCAGTCAGCCTTAGTCCAGACCTTTAACCTTCATATAAGCAGGAGTAGAAAAATATACAACAGCAAGATACGCAGAGATCAAAACTCAGGTAACCGATGTATACTATAAAATCAAATTCTTAATACTCGTTGAGTAATATAGATAGGATTTGAATGCCCGAATATAGGCGTAGAAAATTTTAAACGACTAGAATCATTCGCTGCAGACTGATCTGAAAGTGCCAGATACAAAGCGTCTACCAAACTGTACGAAGCAGTAAAATATTTGTTCGCAAGTAAATCAACATCTTCGCCACCAACTAAATCTTCTTCTAAATCAATATCCGTAGCTTCTTCAATTGTTGAAGTTCCACGATCTTGATTAGTGAATTTAACTCGGTGTTTTTGTAGATGATGGTGATTATGAGGACCAAACGTATTTGCATTCAAATATTGGCCTCCGCCAAACAGAAGCATATTCATGAATACTAAAAATACTATTAACTTTCTCATTTCGGTGCGAAAGTAATAAAAGAATTAAAACAAAAAAAGATTTTTTAACAAGCTTTAACAGTTACATAAAATGAAAACGTTTTCGGTAACTTTTTATATGAAGATTAGATGAAGAAAAGCATCATTCGATTCAAAAAACACAATATAACCAACTACAAAACAAACATTTATACAGAAAAACAATTTCTTATTTTTAAATTTCAATTTCCATTATCGTAAACTCCTGACCAGCTTTTACAAATGTTTTATGAGTATCTATAAGTCCTATTTTTTCATAAAAAGACTTTTTATTGCTTCTGGCATTACACCAAACTTTTTCCATTTTTTCATTTTTGGCAAATTCCAAAATGTGTTTTAAAAGATAAGAAGCAATTCCTTTTCCCTGATACTCTTCTAAAGTGGCTAATTTTCTAAACTGCATTTCTTTCCCTTCAATAAAACAAGAAACGATAGAAACTAATTTATTTCCTTCAAAAACTCCAAAATGAAATCCTAAGTCGTCTTCTTCTAGCTGTACAAACTCAAAAGGCTTGTCGGGCCACATTACTTCATGACGGATCTGCCAAGTATCGGATGCTTTTATTGTTTTAATTTCCATTAACAATGTATTAAATCTTTTCAAAAATAATTCTTTTTAATATGATTAGAAAAGCTGAGCAAAAAATGAACAGAGCTAACTATCAAAACTTTACAAAAAAATAAATCAGACAAATCGCTCAATTCTAATCTATTATGTTTATTTTTATGCTACCAAAATCAAATAAGATCCTTATGAAAAAATTCTTTTTAGCAGCATTTTTATGTTTTTGTGTAAATGGATTTGCGCAATTAATACAAGTTGGACCGCAGTTTTCGACCAATATTACTTCTGTTGATGCAAAAAGCTTTAGCTCTGACCATACGAATACAGGAGTTGGTTTTGCCGCTTTTGCTCGAGTAAACCTTACCGTTTTTTATGCGCAAGGTGAATTTGGCTACGCTCAAACTAATTTCAGCGTTTTCCAAGATGGCGTTGGAGAAACCGAATTTAAATTGTCTGGCACTGATGCGACTTTAATCGCCGGTTTCAAAATTATTCCGCTTGGAAAAATTGGTAATGTAAGAGTTTTTGCAGGATACAATTGGAAGAATTATTCGGACATAAAACCAAGCAATAATCTAAATTCTATAGCATTTGAAAGAAACAACCACAGTATACTTGGAGGTGTTGGAGTTGATGTCTGGAGACTTACTTTTGATGTAAGATATTTAGCAGGATTAACCGATATAGATGCATCTAGTAGTGAAATTAAAACTGGAATAACCAGCCTTTCTCTTGGATTTAAATTTCTATAAATATAAAAAAAGGGAATCAATTAATTCCCTTTTTATTTATTTAGATCTTAACATAATAACTTTCTTCGTTATCACTGTTTATTTTTTGTATTCCTTCTTCTGTTTTAATAGCTACATTGACAACATGCAACGTGTTTGATCTTTCATTAAGACTGCAGTTCCAAATTGTCCCGTCTGAAAGGATGATTTCTGAGAATACTGATGCAGTGCAGTTTGCATCATTATAAACTAAATTTTCTGTTTTTAGAAGTTTCTTTACTTTTGTTTTTTTGTCTACTTCATAAAACGCTATTTCATTTTCTTTGATCTCAATTAATTCGTCAAAACTAGATTGATTGGCATTATCCGCCGTAGCTGCAGACCAGACTGGCTGATTCCCTGTCCGCTTCCAAGTTCCAATGGCTTGACTTAAAATTTCTTTTCTCAAAAGGCTACGTAAAGCATCCACTTTATTTAGGGCATCTTTTCCAATCTCATTGTCGGGTTTAATTTTAGCTGCTAAAGAAAATAAATCAACCGCTTTTTCAAAATCGGCTTTTTTATAATAAGAAACGGCTAACTCATATTTGCTTTTTTGAAATGCTTTTTTTTGGTCATTTTGTCCAAAGAACTTGAATGTACTAAACAATACAATCAGTACAAATGTATTTTTCATTAAAATTTGTAGGTTTTTTATTATTTAACAAACCTACTCTTTTTTTTGAGAAATATCTTTACGGTTTTCCGTATTTCTGATTAATGTTAATTATTCCAAAAAAATAACGTTATTTTATTAAAAACAAAACAGCATTATTAACTAATTTATTTAAAACATCTTAATCTATTTAACAAGTAAAATATTGTTTTCTGGTGTTGCATCCATAAAAATCCCTCCATCAAGCTGAATTTGGGCTATTTTTTTTACACTTTTCAGGGTTATTTTAGCCGTTTTTTGATTTTTTTCCCAAACTGCTGGGGTTTGATGTATCGTTACTTTCGATTTATCAGCGTAAGTAATTACAACATCAAATGGAATTGCAAAACCTCCAATGTTTTCTACTGTTATGATTTTCTTATCTGCAGAAATACCTTTTACTGCAATATCTAAATAATTGTTGGTAAAGAACCAATTATTAAAAAACCAATTTAAATTTTTACCTGTTGAGGTATTAAATGAATTAAAATAATCCCACGGAATTGGATGTTTGCCATTCCAAATATCCATATAATCGTGCAGCGCTTTTTTAAATACATCGTCACCCAATAAATCTTTCAAAGCCAAATAAGAAAGAGACGCTTTACCATAAGAATTATTTCCGTAACCTGCTCCAGAAACTTGTGTAGACATTGTGATAATAGGCTGATCTTCTTCTGTTGAACGGTCATTTATATAATGTTTTACTCTGAATTCTTTGTAAAAATTATCGGCAGCCTCTTTTCCATGCTCAGCAATTCCGATTAAATATTCGAAAGTTGTTGCCCATCCTTCGTCCATAAAAGCATAACGCGTTTCATTAATTCCCATATAAAAAGGGAAATAAGTATGTGCTACTTCGTGGTCTTGGACTAATTGCGCAAAAACAGGATCATCCACTTGCGAATCGTTACACATCATAGGGTATTCCATATCGGCGAAACCTTGAAAAGCTGTCATTTTAGAAAACGGATACGGAACTCCTGGCCAATTGTTAGAAAACCAATCTAAAGCATACTGATTGTTTTTTACAGAATTTACAAAATCTGTTCCCGTAATATTGTAAGCCGCCTGAACGCTTACACGGCGATTTGTTTTCTTATCGACAATCACACTACTAGCATCCCATAAATAATGATCGCTTAATCCGAAACATACATCTGTGATATTTTTGGCTTCAAATTTCCAAACGTTCCAATCGTATTGCTTGGTCACGATTCCGCTTTTCATTTCCTCTGCGTTAGCGATATGCAGAATTTCATCTGTTGTGTAAGATTTCTTTAAGCGTGATGCAAATTCTGGCTGCAAAACCTCATCTGGATTTAGCAAATCACCTGTTGCATAAACCACATAATTTTTAGGTGCTTTTACAGAAAAAACATAATCATTAAAATCATTATAAAATTCTTGACGATCTGTATGCGGCAATCTATCCCATCCGTTATAATCATCAAAGACAGAAACTCTTGGATAACTATAGGCTACAAAAAAAGTTGTTTCGTCAATCTGTCCTTCTCTTCCGCTCTCTTTAGACAAAGGATAATTCCACCCAATATTTATAGTTGTTTTTGAATGAGGTAAAATTGGTTTCTGCAGTTTTACATTTCCAACCGTTCCCCAATTTCTAGCGTCTTCTTTGTACACTTCATTTTCAACTTTTAACGAAGTAATCGTCAATCCGTCGCTTAAAAAATCATTGCTTACATCGCTCCCACGAGAAGAAGTGGGTTTATGAAGATTATTTACAAAACGGATAACTAAATTTCTTAGCGTATCCTTGCTATTGTTCTCGTAAATAATAGTTTCTGTGCCTGAAACCAATCTAGTTTTAGGATCAATAGAAATTTCCATATTATATTTTCCGCGGTTCTGCCAATAATTTACGCCCGGTTTCCCGTCTTTAGAACGTGTTCCGTTATCGTAGGCTTTTTTAATATTTCGTGGCATGTAAAGCTCTTGAGCAATAGTATCTTGGGCAAAAAGAACAAATGCTATTAATGCAAATTGCAAAAATCTCTTTTTCATAAATGATTCTTAGGTCTTTAAATTGTTTGGTATAATAGTAAGACTGCTTTTTTTAATAATGTTACAAATTTAATTATTAATTGTTAATGGTAGATGGTTTGTAGTTGATGGCTATTGGTTAAATGGTGCTTTTTAATTTTTAATTAATAAACCTTAGCATCTTAAAAGAAAAAACCGTCTGTCACCAAAAGCAACAGACGGCATCTACAATTAATATATAACCTTGATTACTACAAAATATAATCGGTATTAATAAAATTCGATTCTTTGCTGTTAAGCAATTCCTGCAGAATCTCATTATTATAATCGATATCTTTTGAAGCTACAAACGTACGGATTGAGAATGAACGCAAAGCATCTGGAATACTCAAAGTTCCTACAGCAGAATCTTTTCTTCCTGTAAAAGGGAAAGCGTCTGGACCTCTTTGGCAAGAACTGTTGAGGTTTACTCTGCAAACTAAGTTTACTAAAGCATCAATAAGCGGTGCCAATGTTTTTATGTCTTTACCAAACAAACTTACTTGCTGACCGTAATTTGATTCTGCCATATCTTTCAATGGTTCTTTAATATCTTTGAAAGAAAGCACAGGTACAACTGGGCCAAACTGCTCTTCATGATACACACGCATTTCTTTGTTTACTGGATAAAGAACTGCAGGGAAAATATAATTATCGGTATGTTTTCCTCCTTTTTCATTAATCACTTTAGCTCCTTTATGAACAGCATCATCAATTAATCCCTGAATATATTTTGGCTTCTCTGTTTCTGGAAGCGGTGTTAAAGAAACTCCTTTTTCCCAAGGATTTCCAAAAACCAAACTGTCTACTCTCTCAGCAAAACGTTTATTGAATTCTTCTCTAATAGATTCGTGAACATATAAAACTTTCAACGCTGTACAACGCTGTCCGTTAAAAGACAAACTTCCTGTAATACATTCTTGAATAGCCAAATCTAAATCGGCATCTGGAAGAATAATTGCTGGATTTTTTGCTTCTAAACCTAAAATCAAACGCAATCTATTTTTGTTAGGGTGCTGATCTTGTAAAGCAATCGCCGATTTACTGTTTCCAATTAATGCCAAAACATCAATTTTTCCAGATTTCATAATCGGAGAAGCTACTTCACGTCCTCTTCCGTAAACGATATTGATTACACCTTTTGGAAAACTGCTTCTGAAAGCTTCCAACAATGGCGAAATACATAAAACACCATGCTTAGCAGGTTTGAAGATTACAGTATTTCCCATAATCAAAGCTGGAATCAGCAATGAGAAAGTTTCGTTTAAAGGATAATTATAAGGCCCAAGACATAATACAACCCCAAGAGGTCCACGGCGAATCATAGCGTTTACTCCCTGAACCTTTTCAAAGTGCGAACTGCGTCCGTTTAATTCCTTGTAGCTTGCAATAGTATCGTAAATATACTCTACTGTTCTGTCGAATTCTTTTTGCGAATCTCCCAATGATTTTCCGATTTCCCACATTAAGTATTTTACCACTTCTTCGCGGGTTTCTTTCATTTGCTTCACAAATTTTTCCATGCATTTAATACGATCCACTACTTTCATAGTCGGCCATAAACCTTGCCCCATATCGTATGCATTGGTAGCAGCTTCGACAACTTCTGCCGCTTCTTTTTCTCCCATAAAAGGAATAGATCCTAATAAAGTCGGCGTATATTTTTCTGTTGAAGAAATAGTAGAAAACACAGGTGTGGTTTGCCCTGTCCATTGTTTCAATTCTCCATTTACAAGATAAGTATCTTGATTTATCAGCGCATTAATCTGATATTCTTCTGGTATAAAACTCATAATTTGGTTTGTTTAATGGTCTGGTAATTCTATTTTCAAAAGAAAAAAGAGGCTTTTTTATTGCCTCTTCTTCTTTTATGGTTGTACTGTTTCACCTTCCCAATCTAGGATTCCTCCAAGCAGATTGTAGGCATTTTCGATACCTAATTCGTTCATTATCTGACATGCTTTTGCACTTCTCGCCCCAGAACGACAGTATACGTAATAATTTTTATTTTTGTCTAATTCTTCTATTTCATAGATAAATGCCTGCCCTTTATTGATATCAATGTTTAGAGCATTCTCAATGTATCCGTCATTAAATTCGTCTTCAGTTCTTACATCAAGTATAACTGCATTTTCGTCAGCCTGTAACTGAGCAACCCAATCTTCTTGTGATAAATTCATAGTAAAATGTGTTTTTGTAAAATTACGACGTTTCTATATATAAAAAACGTACCAAATGCGATTTCGATTATTATTCTCAGAAAACGTTTTAGAGAAAGTATTATAATCAGTGAATTACAAATTTAGTTACTATTTTTAAAAATTCAGCCTACAAAATCGATAGAAAATGGGATTTCTTCATTTACACAGAATTACTCATAAATCTAGTTTTCTGACAATTATTCCCATTTCAAACCATTATCTTTGTAATCAAATACATTTTTTAATTCGATTTTGATAAAAACTTAGTCACAATGGTTTACATTTTTTGGTTTAAACTAAATCCAAAAAATGGGAAATTCGACTTGGCCCGATGTGACAAAATTATTATACAACATGCAGCAATCATTAAAAACCATATTCCCTAATTTCTCTAACGAACTTATCGCTACAATTGAAGAAAACGGAAGCCTTCAGGATTTTAAAGCGGGAACCATTTTAATGCGTACCGGACAATATATTAAAAATACAGTTTTGATCATTAAAGGTAAAATCAAAATCTATCGCGAAGGTGAAGATGGCGGAGAGTTTTTAATGTATTATTTACAGCCGGGACAAGCCTGCGCGATCTCGATGATCTGTACCGCAAAAAGCGAAAAGAGCCAGATTATGGCAAAAGTAGTCGAAGATGTTACCGTGATGATGATTCCGTTGCAATTGATGGACAAATGGATGATGGAACACCGTTCTTGGTACGAATTTGTTATTGAAACTTACCGAAGCCGTTTTGAAGAAGTCTTGGAAGTTGTCGACAATATCGCTTTCCGTTCTATGGACGAAAGGTTAGAATTCTACTTAAAAAGACATTCTGATGCCTGTGGCTGTTCTGAAGTGAATTTATCACATCAGGAAATCGCAACTGAATTGAATACGTCACGCGAAGTGGTTTCCAGATTACTCAAAAAAATGGAACAGCGTGGTCTAGTCAAACTCAACCGAAACCAAATTGAATTATTAAAGTAATTTTTTTGTTTGCCACAGATTAAAAAGATTATTATGATTTCTTTTTATTAAGAATAGAAAAATCCATCTAATCCTATAATCTGTGGCAAAAAAAATTCCTGCTGTCAGGCTGAGCGAAGTCGAAGCCCCGCAAAGCATTTCGACTTCACTCAATGTGACAAAATAATTCGCGAAAATTCGTGAATTCGTGGCGAAAAAAAAATCTTCTGTGATAAATGTTACTCAAAAAAATGGAACAGCGCGGTTTGGTTAAACTCAACCGAAACCAGATTGAATTATTAAAGTATTTTTTTTTGTTTGCCACAGATTAAAAAGATTATTATGATTTCTTTTTATTAAGAATAGAAAAATCCATCTAATCCTTATAATCTGTGGCAAAAAAATTTCCTGCTGTCAGGCTGAGCGAAGTCGAAGCCCCGCAAAGCATTTCGACTTCGCTCAATGTGACAAAATAATTCGCGAAAATTCGTGAATTCGTGGCGAAAAAAAATCTTCTGTGATAAATGTTACTGTAGGTTTCTAATTTCCGAAGCAACTTTGCATCAAAACAAATGCAATGGAATACTTAGGATTTTTCGCCTCAATCATAATCGGAATTACACTTGGCTTAATTGGCGGCGGAGGTTCTATTCTGACAATTCCAATTTTGGTCTACTTATTTAAAGTCAATCCCGATCAGGCCACCTCTTATTCCTTATTTATTGTCGGATTAACAGCATTGTTTGGAAGTTACAGCCACTATAAAATGGGAAATCTGAAACTGAAATCGGCTCTATATTTTGCAGTTCCTTCAGTTGTTTCTATTTTAATAATTCGCGAAGTAATCTTTCCGCAAATTGCGGCTACTTTATTTTCTGTTGCTTCCTATACCGTTTCAAAAGATTTTCTGATTATGATTATCTTTTCAATTTTAATGATTACAGCGGCCATTTCAATGATTAAAAAAAATGAGCCCGAAATAAAATCAGCAGAAACCAATTATTCGCAGCTAAGCTTAATCGGATTCTTGGTCGGAATTGTAACTGGTTTTCTAGGCGCTGGCGGCGGATTTCTGATTATTCCTGCACTTCTTTTTTTCGCTAATCTTCCCATGAAACAAGCCGTTGGAACTTCACTATTAATCATTACCATTAACTCGTCAATAGGTTTTGCCGGCGATTTATATATCGGAACACCAATAGATTATACTTTTTTATTGAGTGTTTCAGCAATGGCATTAATCGGCATGTTTATTGGGAGCCAGCTTTCTAAAAAAATAGACGGCGCAAAATTAAAACCCCTTTTTGGATGGTTTGTTCTCGCAATGGGATTTTATATCATAGCTAAAGAAGTTCTATTCTAACAGCAATTTCAAAAAATTTATTTAGTTTCACTTGTAGAGTAATCTTTGTCAAAGCATTAAGCTCTGACAAAGATGAAACTAAATTTTTATAGTTCTCCGAATTTATCTTTATAACGTTCCAATTCTATTTCGGTTCTAGAAAGCAACTTTTCTAACAATTGAATTTTATCCTCATAAAGTTCTTTTATAATCGAAGTATTGTCGGCATTAATTAAAATACTGCCATTATTATTTCCATTTATTTTATTGAAACTATTAAAATATTTATCGTAATCAAAACTAATTATGTCTTCTACGCTGACATCTAAAATCTTCCCTATTTCAACCAGTTTTTCATAACTCAAAGAAGTTTTTCCCTTCTCAATTTTACTGTAACCCGCTTGAGTTACACCTAATCTTTCCGCCATATATTCCTGAGTGTAATTTTTTAACTCTCTAATGTTTTTAATCTTGCTTTTAATTGTTGTGGCCATATTTCTTTTTCTGATTTGGGGTCATGTATAGTTAAAACAGCCAGCCGTTAAATTGTAACGGCATAACTATACTTATTTTTGGGTATTCATAAAGCTACTTCATAATGAAAACACTATGACTTAGCGTTTTGTTAATTTTCTTTTTTTGATGATAAAATAACCATATATCAATGCTGCCATTATGAAAAAAACATCATAATGGGAAATAGTAAATACAAACATCTCTGATTTTTCTTAAGCAGTTCTTTGTATACTGCGTTCAAATTGAAGATCTAAATAATTATCGATCTGCTTGCCGATCAACACACGGTCTTCTGGCGCAATTTTAGTTCTTATTTCATTTTGGTAAATATCTTTAACAAAAACAAAATATACAAACTCGGCCTTATTGCCAAACCTGGCGACTATGATAAATGCATAACACAAAAGCGCAGGAATAATGTAATACAAGTCCATTAAATTGGAAAACAGCATGCAATAATATGCAACAGTTGTTACAGCTATAAAAGCGCCGTTTTCTAGAAAATATTTTCTCTTTTTTTTGAGCAGTCCGAGCTCTTTGATTTCATCAAATTGATACTGCCAGTTTTTAGATTTATAACAAAACCTAACCTCGTCGGAAAAAATTGTTAAAGGCATAAATTCAGTAGGTAAAATAGATTTAAGTTTTAGTAAAAATCGTATCCAAAAATTCTTTTAGGGGGAAAAAATTCTTAGATACGCAATATTAAGCATTAACTGCTTTTTTTTTTGGCAATACAGCTTATAGAATATAACTGTTGGTTGTAATTAAATCTTTTACAAAAATTTACTTACGTTTTTTTTAATAAAATATTATTCAATTAAAAAATCCGTTTATTCTAAAAGAACAAACGGATTTATGTTTTTATTTTTAAAATTTTACTTTTTCAGCAGTTTTTCTAGATACTCTACCTTTTCTTTTTCTGCTTGAACTAAAGCTTTTTCAACCTGAACCAATCGTTCATAGAGTTCTACCACTTTATCCAAAGGATTAAAAGTCGCATACATTCCTTGATTAAAACTATTTCCTTGACTTGAACTATTATCATAAAAATTATTAAAGAAATTGAAAACAGATTCTTCTGAAAAATTTTCAATTGCTTCTATTGTAACACCAAGTGCTTTTGCGATTTCTGTCAATTTTTCATTATCGATCGTTTCGCTCGATTCGATATTTGAAACAGTTTGCTGGCTTAAACCAATTGCAATTGCCAAAGCTTCCTGCTTCATTCCTTTAAGCTCTCTAATTCGGCTTATGTTTCTTCCTATATGTTTTGGTTTTGCTGTTGTACTCATAATTCAAAGATATTTAAAATTCTTGAGAAATTATTTGATTCGTAAAAATACATATTTTTCTCACTACACAATTAAATTGCCTCCAGCTTTAGGTGGAGGTAAACAAATGTGTACAAAAAAGGCTTTAGCCAAAACCGCAAAGTTTGGCTAAAGCCCAATTCAAATTCAAACAAAAAACCTCCAGCTAAAGCTGGAGGCAATTGATTTCTGTTTCAAGAATCAATTTATCTAAAAATTTTTATTTTAAATTCCAATTTAAAACAAACTAAATATCATGTTTCCATTTTTTAGTTTCTTTGTCAAATTCTGCACGTACATAACGAATATATTTTACAGGAATTTTAGTGTCTTTATGCCTCTTTACCTCCCAATCTACCTTTGAATACAAATCCATGGCTTCTATCTCAAAATCGTTTAAAGGACGTTTACTTCTTACATCTATTTTTTTTAATAATTTAAAAACAGGGTGATAAACAAAATATGGTTCTGAATAGTGCATATCTAATCCCGAAAAACTAGAAATTAATTTTCCTTTTTCATCAATATACAATGCCAATACCATATAAGTCTTTTCATAATCTTTAATCTTTCCTGTTTTAAAAATTGAATCCAAATTTGTTATTGGTTTTGGATAATTAAATTCAGTTCTTTCATCATCATAATCATTATAGATGTAATCTTGTAATTTAAAATTATTCGCGTTGTTCAATAATTTTTGCATGTTTGCATCAATTCCTTTATTATTAAGAAGCCGTGAGTTAGTACAAATTTGGCTAAAATATAATTTTCCACCTTTTTCCTTTACCAAAACTAACCATTCTTGATTTAGATAGGCTTCTCTATAGCAAGAATCCCACGAACCTTTTTTTTGATAATAAGATGTGAAGGATATTTCTTTTGGAATCTTACCATTCTTATAACTTTCAAGCACATTAAATTTAATAGTATAAGTTGCCGAATCTTTACTAAAAGTTTTCTTCGTAATTACTCCTTTAAAAACATATTTTGAAGAATAAAATTCTAAAACTGGTTTAGGTGTATCACAACTGCAAGCAATTGCTTTTACAGACAGAAATAATAAAATAAGTATCGTTAGTATTTGTTTTTTCATAGATATTTTTCTGAATTGCCTCCAGTGTTAACTGGAGGTAAACAAATGTATACAAAAAAGGCTTTAGCCAAAAACCGCAAAGTTTGGCTAAAGCCCAATTTCAAATTCAACAAAAAACCTCCAGTTAAAACTGGAGGCAATTGATTTGATATTGAAGGAATTAAAATTCGTGTATTTCATAGTTACAAAATTCAGAATTCCATTCAAATCAAAATAAAAATTCGTGATCCCGATAGTTATCGGGAGTGGCTATAAAAAAATCAATGCTCCCCATAACCTACATCATCCATTTTACCGCTAAAAACACGATATTGAATAACAAAGTAAACAATCACCAGAAACAAAGCGATAAAAAACCAGCTCAAACCAGCGTTTAATCCGTATTCGTGAGCAGCAGTATTATAAATCGTTAATGACGGATTTACTTTATTGGTTGAAGGCAAAACATTTGGAAAAATCGAAACCGCTGTAGAAGCAAATCCTCCCAATAAAAATAAAGTCGAAAACAAAAATCCGTGACCGTCTTTTTTAAAAGAACGAACTTTGAATAATCCAGCAATTCCAACAAAAGTCATTAAAGGAAAAAACCAGAGAATCGGGTTTTCAACAAAATTATGAAATGGTTTCGGCTCGATAAAATGCCAAATTTGAAGCGAAATACAAACTAAAACCAATAGCACAATATTCAGGGCAAAAACCACTTTTTTCAATTTCGGATTCAGCGCCGAATTTGTTTTATAAATAATCCAGTTTGCGCCATGAATCGTTAATGCTACAACACTCACAATTCCTAAGAAAAGCGTAAACCAATCGATAATTCCCAATTCATTCGCTTGCGGACTAAAAGTCGGATTCCATAAAGGCAAAAAGAAATAATGTGCTTCTTGCGTAGAAACGCCATTTTGAACCATTCCCAAATTAACACCTCGAACGATATTTCCTAAAGCAATTCCGAAGAAAAGAGCCAAAAGTAAACTTGCAATTCCGAAAGCTTTATCCCAAATGCTTTCCCACATATGATTATGTACTTGACCACGCATTTCCAATCCGATGGCGCGAAAAATCAACAGCCATAAAATCATAATTAAAGGCAAATAAAATCCGCTAAAAGATGAAGCATATAAAGTTGGAAAAGCAAAAAACAGAACGCCTCCAGCTGCAATCAGCCAAACTTCATTGGCATCCCAAAATGGACCAATCGAATTGACAATTACTTTTTTATCTCTTTCTGTTTCGGCAAAAAATAAATGAATAATTCCTGCACCAAAATCATAGCCGTCTAAAACCAAATAAACAGCCAGAATTCCCATTAAAACTACGTACCAAAAAAATTCCATACTTATATTTTTTCTGTTGAAAGTTCCACATGACGCGGCCCTTTATTGATAATTTTTCCAACCAAAAGCAAAAACAGCATTCCCAGTAAAAGGTATAAACCGATAAACCCAAGCAATGTAAACAAGGTATTTCCTGACGAAACTGTTGGTGAAGCTCCAGATGCTGTTCGCATTAAATTATAAACCAGCCAAGGCTGCCTTCCTAATTCTGCCGTGTACCAGCCTGTGGTATTGGCAATATATGGAAATGGCATCATAAACATCAAAGACCATAAAAGCCATTTGGTTTCAAATAATTTCCCTCTTATTAATTGAAAAAGAGATAGCACCATTAATCCGATAAAAACGGTACCAAGACCAACCATAATATGATAGGCATAATACAATCCCGAAATATTAGTTGGATGCAGATCTTCTTCAAATTGATCTAAACCTTGAATTTCCTGATCCCAATTTCCATAAGTCAGGAAACTTAAAATATTCGGAACGCCAATTTTATTATCGAGTTTTTTATCTTTTACGTCTGGCTGACCGATTAAGACAATTTCTGAACCTTTCTTTTCGGTATGAAAAATTCCTTCCATTGCGGCAAAAGTCACAGGCTGATATTTCACCACATTTTTAGCCAATAAATCGCCTGTGGGAACAGCTACGATAATACTCGAAATCAATCCGAAGATTACTCCTGTTTTCAAGAACAATTTTCCGAAAGAAACATTTTTATTGCTTAAAATATAGAAAGCTCCAATTCCAGCCACAACAAAAGAACTTGTCACCAGAGAAGCGGCTTGATTGTGCAGAAAAGAAGGCCAAAGCCAAGGATTTAAGAATAGTGCTTGAAAGTTATTCAACACAAATTTTCCGTTTTCCAAGATTTCGTAACCCACAGGATTCTGCATCCATGAATGTGTGGCAATGATTAAAAAACCGCTGGCCCAAGAACCAATCATAATTAATAATCCGGTTACAAAATGCCATTTATGTCCCAGAAGTTTTTCTCCAAACAAAAATAAACCTAGAAAAGAAGATTCGAGAAAGAAAGAAAACATTCCTTCCATTGCCAAGGTCTGACCGATGATTCCCCCGGTTAATTCGGAGAATTTAGCCCAGTTGGTTCCAAACTGAAACTCCATTGGGATTCCTGTTACAACGCCCATTGCAAAATTGAGGGCGAAGATTTTCATCCAAAAATGGGTGGCGTGATTGTATTGTTCGTCTTGAGTTTTTAGATATTTCCACTTGAAGTACACAATGATGAGCGAAAGACCCATTGTAAGTTGCGGAAAGAGATAATGAAAAGTGATCGTGAAGGCAAATTGCATTCGATCATAAAAGAGCATTTCTTCCATAATGGTAATTTGTTTATGAAGTTCCACAAATTTAACCATTAGAACCCGAATTAACGCCCTTTAAAAAAAGTTTATCGCTCGATATTTGTTAAACTTTTCAACAATTTAAAGGGTAGAAATGACACTTGTTTTTTTTTTTGATTTACATACAGTTTGTCATTTCGACCGAATGGAGAAATCACACGCGGGATTCGACAAAGATTGGCGACATTCTATGTAGAGTTTCTAGCGTGATTTCTCCCTTCGGTCGAAATGACAAGATTGCGTATAGATTTACATGATCAAAAACATAACCCGTGGTTTCAACCACGGGAGACGTATTCTGATATGCATTGTGTTCCTGCGGTTGAAACCGCAGGCTATGTTTGATTTTGATTGCGTGTTATTATTGGTTATTTTTCTAAAATCCCCTTTTCAACACTTTCATTAATCAAACCTTCGGCATAATTCCAGATCGATTTAGAACCTTCTTTAATGACGCTTTTCTTTTCGTAAACTTTATCGTACTTCACTCCAAACTCTTTCCAAGTTCCGCCATTGTTTGATGTATTTTGCAATAATGGTTCAAGTCTGTCCATAGATTTTGCAAATTTGGCTTCGTTGGTTTCTCCAGCTTCAAATTCTTCCCAAATGGCAATTAATTCTTCAGCTTGTTTTTTAGGCAATAAACCAAAGATTCTATTTGCGGCCAAACGTTCTTCATCTGTATTCGAATGATTTTTCACTGTATCATAAATAAATACGTCTCCCGCATCAATTTCTACAATATCGTGAATCAAAACCATTTTTACCACTTTCAAAACATCAATCGGTTCATTTGAATGTTCTGCCAAAACAATTGCCATCAAAGCGAGATGCCAGCTGTGTTCTGCATCATTTTCACATCTGTCGCTGTTGAATAATTTTGTCTTGCGCTGAATGTATTTTACCTTATCAATTTCTTTTATAAAAGCAATCTGATCCAATAAGTCTTGTGTCTTCATTTTCTTTTTTGTTTTGAAATGACATTCGTCATATGCAAAATTAAAGCTTAAAGCGTAATTGCTCCACTTTAAATTTAATTTATCTCAAATGAATATGACAAACACCACATTTTTTTACACAAAAACCTAATTTCTGTAACATTAGTCACCTATTTTTTTAAAAAACAAGACTACCTTTGTCTTCCATTATTTTTATTACTGAATCATGAAAATAGAACAAATTTACACCGGATGCCTTGCTCAAGGGGCATATTATATTACTTCAAATGGCGAAGCGGCCATTATTGATCCGCTTAGAGAAATTCAGCCTTATCTGGATCGTTTAGAGCGCGACGGAGTGAAACTGAAATACATTTTTGAAACGCATTTCCACGCCGATTTCGTTTCTGGCCACGTTGATTTAAGCAAAGAAACAGGAGCTCCAATTGTTTACGGACCAAATGCTGCCTGTGAATTTGACTGCATTTCTGCAAAAGACGGACAGGAATTCAAAATCGGAAAAGTGACCATTAAAGTTTTGCACACTCCAGGTCATACAATGGAAAGCAGTACTTTTTTATTAATTGATGAAAACGGAAAAGACCATGCGATTTTCTCTGGCGACACTTTATTTATTGGTGATGTCGGACGTCCAGATTTAGCTCAAAAAGCGGCTGGAATGACACAAGATCAATTGGCTGGAATTTTATTTCATTCGTTAAGAGATAAAATCATGACTTTAGCTGATGACGTGATTGTTTATCCTGCACATGGTGCTGGAAGTGCTTGCGGAAAAAACATGAGCAAAAAAACCGTTTCGACTATTGGAAACCAAAAAGCAACCAATTATGCTTTGCGTGCTAACATGACTGAAGAAGAGTTCATCAAAGAAGTTACCGATGGCTTATTGCCTCCTCCTGCTTATTTCAGTATGAACGTGGCTATGAATAAAGGCGGTTACGAAAGCTTTGAAACGGTTCTAAACAACGGAATGAGAGCTATAAACGTAAAAGAATTTGAAGCCGTAGCGGAAGAAACTGGCGCTTTAATTCTAGATACAAGAAGTGCGGCTGATTTCAGCAAAGGATTTATTCCGCAATCTATTAATATTGGAATCAACGGTGATTTTGCTCCATGGGTTGGAACTTTAATTGCTGACGTAAAACAGCCAATTATATTGGTTACCGCAGCTGGTATGGAAGAAGAAACTGTAACGCGTTTGAGCCGTGTTGGTTTTGATACCATTATTGGACATCTAGAAGGTGGTTTTGAAGCTTGGCAAAATGCAGGTTTTGAAGTTGACACTGTAAATAGAATCTCTGCAGAACAGTTTGCAAATGAATTTAAATTTGGAGAAGATAAAGTTGTAGATATCCGTAAAGAGACAGAATACGCCGCAGAACATATAGATGACGCTTACAGCAAACCTTTGGCTTATATTAATGATTGGGTAAAAGACATTAATCCAAATGAGCATTTTTATTTGCATTGCGCTGGAGGTTACAGAAGTATGATTGCTGCCTCTATCCTTCAAGCAAGAGGTTTCAGAAATTTCTCTGAAGTTGAAGGAGGTTTTGGAGCAATTTCGAAAACCAATGTCCCTAAATCAGATTTTGTTTGTCAAAGTAAGGTTTTAAAAGCATAAACATTGAACATAAATTTTTACCATATAAGTGATATAAGTTCATTTTAGTTGGAATGTTTTTAAGTCCACTACTTATATTTTCTTAACTTTTCTAAGTTATATAAGAACTCCAACTTATAATTTCTTATATAACTTATATGGTAGAAAAATACTTAATCTTTAAATTATTTATGAGTATACTTGAAATTATAAGAGAACCTTGGCCTTGGTATATCGCAGGCCCTTTGATTGGATTAACTGTTCCAATTTTATTAATTATCGGAAATAAATCTTTCGGAATTAGTTCTTCATTGCGTCATATTTGTGCGGCCTGTGTTCCTGCAAATATTTCATTTTTTAAATACGACTGGAAAAAAGAAAGCTGGAATTTATTCTTCGTTCTTGGAATATTTTTCGGAGGTTTTATTGCTGCTCATTTTCTTTCGAATCCAAATCCTGTGGAAATTGCTCCTGAATTATCAGAGAAATTAGCCACTTACGGAATCACAGATCATAGCGGTTTAGTTCCTGCACAATTATTTTCTTGGGAAAGTTTATTGACGCTTCGCGGATTTATTATGATTGTCGTTGGCGGATTTCTAGTTGGTTTCGGAACTCGTTACGCCGGAGGATGCACAAGCGGACATGCGATTATGGGATTATCAAACTTACAATGGCCATCATTGGTAGCGACAATCTGTTTTATGATTGGCGGTTTTGTAATGGCACTTTTGATTTTACCTTATATTCTTTCACTTTAAAATTTCAAAAATGAGTTTAGAAAATAAAAATATAGACGGCGAAGGAATTAATGCTAGCCAGAAAAAAGAAACGGCATTAGCGAACCTTAAATACTTAATAGTTGGAATCTTTTTCGGAATTGTATTCGTAAAAGCGGAAATCATCAGCTGGTTCCGTATTCAGGAAATGTTCAATTTGGAATCTTTTCACATGTATGGCGTAATTGGATGCGCTGTTGCAGTTGGGCTAATATCAGTTCAGTTGATTAAAAAATTCAATATCAAAACTCTTGATGGAGAAAAAATCGAAATTCAGCCAAAGACTTTTAATAAAGGTCAAATCTATGGCGGATTATTATTTGGTTTTGGATGGGCCATTACAGGAGCTTGTCCAGGTCCGCTTTTTGCACAAATTGGCACAGGAGCAACTGTAATTGTAGTTACTTTGGTTAGCGCCATTGCCGGAACTTGGGTTTATGGTTTGATTAAAGATAAATTGCCTCATTAAAAAATGAATACAACAGAAAAGCTATCTCTAAGAAAAGCAAATCTTTCAGAAATACTTCAAATCTGGGAAATCCTGCAAGATGCTATCGAACAAAGACGTTTAGATGGAAGTACACAATGGCAGGATGGATATCCGAATGAACTTTCTATTAAAAGCGATATCGAAAATGATTACGGATATGTTTTTACAGAAGACGAATCGATTCTGGCTTATGCTGCTATTATTTTTGACAAAGAACCTGCTTACGAAAATATAGAAGGCAAATGGCTTACTGATGGCGACTATACTGTTGTGCATCGAGTAGCGGTTTCAAAATTGGCAAAGGGAAAAGGGATTGCAACCAAACTATTTGAGAATATTGAAGGCTTATCAGTTGAAAATAAAATTTACAGCATAAAAGTAGACACAAACTTCGATAATACTCCGATGTTGAAAATTTTAGACAGATTAAAATATACATATTGCGGTGAAGTCTATTTTAGAGGCTCTGCAAGAAAAGCATTTGAAAAACGATTGATATAAATATACAATCCGTAAAATTGTTAACCCGACTGGTTCTATGAATCTGTCGGGTTTTGCTTTTTTAAGAAGCAATTCATTCCGTAGGAATGTCTCATCGGTAGAATTTAAATCAAATTCCATTTATACGTTCCGTAGGAACGTTTTATTAATAGACCTATATATCATTTACAAAAAAAACAGATGTCCCTACAGGACACAATTCTGAACAATATTTTTTTTCTACCAACCAGATATTCCTACGGAATATTTCTAAGTTAGTTAAACCCTATAGGTTTTAAAATCTATCGTTTTTTGTATTTTAATGACCTATTCATTCCATAGGAATGTCTCATTGGTAGAATTTAAATTTAAATTCCATTGATACGTTCCGTAGGAACGTTTGATTCATCTTAGAATAAATAATTTCCATAAAAAAACAAACATCCTTACAGAACACAGTGCTAAATGATATTATTTATTTCTAGAAATCAGATATTCATACGGAATATTTCTTCATCAATTTTTAATTTCATTTCGTTAAGTTTGCTTTAAACAAAAAGTCCCGTATATATATGAACCGCTCCGAGCAATTAACCAAACTACAGAATACCGAAAAATGGGACGTAATAATAATTGGCGGAGGCGCAAGCGGTCTCGGGACGGCAGTTGATGCAGCAAGCCGTGGTTACAAAACTATTTTATTTGAAGCCGTAGATTTTGCAAAAGGAACTTCTAGCCGAAGCACCAAATTGGTTCATGGCGGAGTGCGCTATTTAGCGCAAGGAGATGTGCATTTAGTTCGAGAAGCATTAAAAGAACGAGGTTTATTAGCACAAAATGCAGCTCATTTAGTCAAAAACCAATCGTTTGTAATTCCGAATTATCATTTGCTTAGCGGTTATTTTTATACTATCGGATTAAAAATTTATGATCTTTTATCAGGTTTTTTAAGTTTAGGAAGTTCTAAATATCTTTCAAAAAAGAAAACTATCGAAATGCTTCCAAACGTTGAGGAAAAAGGTTTGGTCAATGGCGTTATTTATCATGACGGGCAATTTGATGATTCTCGTCTGGCTATAAATCTTGCTCAAACGGCCGTAGAAAATGGAGCTTGTCTTTTAAATTATATAAAGGTTATAAATTTATTGAAAGACGACAAAAACCAAATTATTGGCGTTACGGTTCAAGATCAGGAAAGCGGAATCAGTTATGATGTAAAAGGTTCTGCTGTAATAAATGCAACAGGAGTTTTTACAAACGCCATCATGAAATTAAATGATACAGTTTATAAAAAGTACATTGTTCCAAGTCAGGGAATTCATTTGGTACTTGATAAATCTTTTCTTCCAGGCGAAAATGCTTTAATGATTCCAAAAACAAAAGACGGAAGAGTTTTATTCGCTGTTCCGTGGCACAACCGAATTGTAGTTGGAACAACCGATACTTTAATAAAGAAACAAAGTTTAGAACCTATTGCTTTAGAAAGCGAAATCCAATTTGTTTTGGAAACCGCACAAAGATTCTTGGCAAAAAAGCCAGAAAGAAAAGATGTATTATCTGTTTTTGCTGGATTGCGTCCGTTGGCTGCACCGAAAGAAGAAGGCAAAAGTACCAAAGAAGTTTCTAGAAGCCATAAAATTATAGTTTCTGAAACGGGTCTTATTACTATTACGGGAGGAAAATGGACAACTTACAGAAAAATTGCTGAGGATATTATTGATAAAGCCATTAAGACTGGCAAATTGCAACCTAAAGAATGCCGTACAGAACATCTTTCCATTCATGGAAATCAGCCAACGAATGCTGCAGACAGAGAAAATCACCTTTATATATATGGTACTGATATTTCGAAAATAATTGAATTACAGGAAAGCGAACCCGAATTAAAAGAAAAACTGCATCCCAATCATGAATTTACAATGGCAGAAGTTGTTTGGGCAATCCGTTACGAAATGGCAAGAACTGTAGACGATATTTTAGCAAGAAGAGTTCGTTTATTATTCTTAGATGTGAGAGCTGCTATTGAAGTTTCGGAAAAAACCGCAAGAGCGATTGCCAAAGAATTAGGACACGATGAAGGTTGGATAAACACAGAAATTGCCAATTTTAGACAAATTGCGAAGGGTTTTCTTTTGTCTGAATTTCAATAAATCACTAAATCCCTTTGATTCTGAGAATCTTTCAGCTTAAATGCATCTTACAAAAATCGGTTAAGAAATATTTTATACGCAAAATTTCATTCGACATTAAAAAAACCATTAATTCACAACATATCAAGCCTTTACAACAAAAATTATTTTAATTTTATCATCTAAAAAACATTCTCTGTAGTTCCTTGAAAAACCTGCTTTAAACGTATTAACAAAAAATTAACACAACATTTGTATATACAACTATTAAAAGTTATACATTTGTATATACAAATTATACACTTACGACTATGACAATTGAAGAGGTTATTAAGAGTACGGTTAAGATGGATAATGCGAAAAAAGTTATTCTGAATATCATGTACACGCAGAATGTGGTTCAGGATCATTTCAACGAGTTGCTGAAACCGTATGATTTATCTGGCGAACAGTACAATGTGTTACGTATATTAAGAGGACAAAAAGGGAAACCTGCTAATATGTGCGTGATACAAGAACGAATGCTTGCTAAAACGAGCAACACAACACGTTTGGTAGATAAATTATTATTGAAGGATTTTGTTACGCGAAATGTCTGTCCAGATAATCGAAGAAAAATCGAAGTTTCGATTACACAAAAAGGATTGGATGTTTTAAAAGAGTTAGATCCGAAAGTTGATGAACACGAACAAATGTTTGCAAATAATTTAAAACCTGAAGAATTAGTTTTCCTAAATCAATTATTAGAAAAATATAGAACCAACAAATAAAATAATAAAAACTATGAGCAATTTCTTAGAAAATCAAAATTGGAGATACGCAACTAAACAGTTTGATGCTTCAAAAAAGATATCTGATGCAGATTTAAATACATTAAAAGAAGCCGTTAGATTAAGTGCTTCTTCATACGGATTACAACCTTATAAAGTAGTTATTGTTGAAAATCCAGAATTAAGAGAAAAATTAAAAGGTGCTGCTTGGGGACAAACTCAAATTACCGACGCTTCTCACCTATTCATTTTTGCAAATGACTTAAACCTTGATGCTGGTTCAGTTGACAAATATATCAGCAACATCAGCGAAGTAAGAGGTCTTCCAGCTGAGGCTTTAGGCGGATTTAGCGATATGATGAAAAATGTAATTGCTAATTTATCTGAAGACGCAAAACACATCTGGACTGCAAAACAAACTTATTTAGCTTTAGGAAACTTATTAAATGCAGCTGCTGAATTAAAAATTGATGCAACTCCAATGGAAGGTTTCAATGCAGCACAATTTAATGAAATCTTAGGTTTCGATAAATTAGGCTTAAACGCTTCAGTTATTGCAACTGTAGGTTACAGACATGATGATGACAAATCTCAGCACTTCAAAAAAGTTAGAAAATCACACGAGGAATTATTTATCACTATATAATTATTTATTAATCAAATTCAAATTTAATTTTAAAAACATGAAAAATTTAAAAACTATTGCAATAGCATTATTCGTAGCAACAGCTGGAATCTCAGTAAACGCTCAAACTAAAAAAATCGACGTAAAAGCATCTACAATTAAATGGGTAGGTAAAAAAGTAACTGGAGAGCACTCTGGAACTGTAAACTTCAAAGAGGGAGCTCTTGTTTTCAAAGGAAAAAAATTAGCTGGTGGTAACTTTACGGTTGACATGACTTCATTAACTTCTACAGATTTAACTGGAGAATACCAAGGAAAATTAAACGGTCACTTAAAAGCTGACGATTTCTTTGGAACTGACAAATTCCCAACTTCAAAATTAGTTTTCAAAACTATCGGTGCAAAATCTGCTGACGTTTATACTGTAACTGCAGACTTAACTATCAAAGGAATCACTAAACCTGTAACTTTTGATATCACTGTAAAAGGAAACACTGCTACAACTGCTTTCAAAGTTGACAGAACTAAATATGATATTAAATACGGTTCAGGTAGCTTCTTCGACGGTTTAGGAGATAAAACTATCAACGACGAATTTGAATTAGCTGTAGCTTTAAAATTCTAATATTTCAAGCTTACTAATTCAGAAATACAATAAACCCCAACAGTTTTATACTGTTGGGGTTTATTTTTTTACGTACTTCTTGTAATTTTTATTGGATTTTGTCTTGTATCAAAAACATCCAAAATTTCAATTGAATTTCTCTTTAAATTAATCCAATAAATAATTTTATAATTTTTATAAACCAAATATCGTATTTCTTCAGAGTAGCTTTCTAAAAGTTCCTCTTTTTGTCCTATTGCATTTGTTGGCTTTGGTTTTAATTTTAGAGTTTCTTTCGTAATCCCAAGTACAATCTTTTTCGCAACAGTTAGGCTTACCTCTTCCTTATAATAATCAAAAATCTTTTTTAATTCACTTTTAGAAAAATCAGTCCAATAAATTTTCAACTCCATTTCTCAATCTCAGAAATTAACTCATCAACATCTGTTATTCTTTCATTTTTAGAATCGTCTAAAGAGCCAACAATTCTTTTATGAAATTCAGAAATAGACATTGGTTTTAATTCTAAATCTTCTTTAATTTCTTTTTTTAGCAATTTTTCAAACTGAGAAATTGCCTTCTCACTTTCAAGTTTAAGAAAGTCTCTAATAAAAATCACTTTTCGAGTATCTAAATCCATTTCTTTTATTTTTATCAAAGTTACAAATTATCCTTAAATGAAAATTTAATTGCAAATAATTTTAAAATAGACTTTTAGTACAAAAAAAGACCTTAACCCTTTTCAAAAACTTAACATTCTTAATAATATAGTAACTCTTTCGTAATAAGCATCAGGACTTTGATTAACATACGGCTTCTATTTTTGGGACAATCAAAAAAAGTCAAAAACTAGAAATTAAAATTAGAGTTATGAAAACAAAATTACATTTTGCATGCATAATCTTCATTATCAGCTTTTTCGTACAGGCTCAGCAACAGCCAAAAGGAATTATTGGTTCTTCAAACTGGATGACTAACTGGACGAGCTTTAAACCTGCTGGCAATGACTATGGAGAAGCAACAAATATAATTGCTGGAACTATTGATAAAGACACTCGATTAGTAAAGCGTAATATTTATCATTTAGTTGGTGTTGTGTACGTTACAAACAATGCAACTCTAACGATCGAGCCTGGAACGGTTATAAGGGGTGATGATAAAACTTGCGGAACTCTTGTCATCACAAATGGTTCTAAAATAGTGGCAGAAGGACTAGAAACTGACCCCATTGTTTTTACCTCTGAAAATGAAATAAACAACAGAAAACCAGGTGACTGGGGCGGAATTATTATTTTAGGAAAAGCTCCGATAAATTCTTTAGGAGGAATTCACACTTTGCCTTTCGATTTAGATCCAACTTTAAATCATTACGGAGGTCAAGATTCTGAGGATAATTCAGGAATTATGAAATATGTGAGAATCGAATATGCAGGAAGAAAATTAAGCGCTTCTAAAGAATTAAACGGTCTTTCTCTTGCTGGTGTTGGAAGAAAAACAACTATCAGCCATGTTCAAATCAGTTACTCAAATGATGATTCTTTTGAATGTTATGGAGGCGATTTGAATCTAAGTAATTTAGTTTCGTACAGAACAACTGATGATGATTTTGATTTTACGCAAGGAGCTCAAATTAATATCTCAAACAGTATTGCAATTCGCCATCCGTTTTCTTCAGATATTTCAGGTTCGAGATGTTTTGAGGTAGATTCATATGAAAAAGTTGCTTCTACGGACATGACCAAAAAGATGACTAAAATCAATGCAAGCAACATTACATTGGTTAATTTAGAAGAAAACAACCAAGGTTTGGTTAGAGAATCTGCTTACATCAAAGAAAATACATTTTTCAACTTAACGAATAGTGTGATTTCAGGTTTTGCTCCTTTTATTTTATTGGAAGGAAATATCGGAAACGGTGAAGCTAATTTGTCTAAAATTAGTTTCAAAAACGTTGTGGCAAACAATTGTACAGGTGAAATTGAAAGTGAATCTGGAAGCAATATTCCAGGTATAAAAAGCTATTATGGCAATCCAACTTACGGAATAGAATACACAAAAATGAAACTTAACGAGCTATTTTCGCTTCCAAACATCAAAGGAAATCCAGATTTTAGATTAAACGTAAACAACACGATAGCAAGTGGAAACTAAGGAGTTATAGAAGAATTCTGAATCAAAATTTAACAAATTTTAAAAATTCGAAAAGTTTTTTTTCAAATTTTATGTACTCTAATTAAAATTACATTTATATCTTTGTCACATCAAAATAAAGAAATGAGAACAATTTTAAACAATACTTGGTGGTGGAGCAATTTACGTCAGACGTCGTGAACGAAGCTTCCTATGGTATTGTAAGAAATATAAAAATATAAAGGGCTTGTCATCACGACAAGCCCTTTTTTTTTGATCAAAACCGAAACATAAATTAACAACACATAAAAACTATATATTTTGAAACCTTTTATTCTTAATACACATTACAAACAAATTCTGGCAGATACGGTTACGCCAGTGAGCATTTATTTCAAAATCAGAGATAAATTCCCAAACAGCTTATTGCTGGAAAGTAGTGATTATCACGGAAATGACAACAGTTTCTCTTACATCTGCTGTAATCCTATTGCTACTATAAAAATCGAAAACGAAGTTATTTCTAAAACTTTTCCTGACGGAACTTCAGAGAAAACAGCTATTGATGCTTCAACTAATATTCCGCAAGTAATTCAAGAATTTTCAAGTCAGTTTAAAGCAGAAAAGAACGATTTTAAATTCATCAACAATGGTTTATTTGGCTACATTTCTTATGATGCTGTTCGTTACTTCGAAAAAGTTTCAATTGCAAAAAAAGACAATGCGACTTCTATTCCAGATGTTTTTTATGCTGTTTATCAAAACATTATTGCAATTAACCACTTCAAAAATGAAGCTTACATCTTCTGCCATAGTGTAGATAACAAAAACAACATTGCAGAAATCGAACAATTATTGCAATCAAGAAATATAGCTTCTTATAAATTTTCTAAAGAAGGAGAAGGTTTCTCTAACTTAACTGATGAAGAATTTAAAGCAAATGTGGCTTTAGCCAAAAAACATTGCTACCGTGGAGATGTTTTCCAACTAGTTCTTTCTCGAAGATTTACACAAGGTTTCAAAGGAGACGAATTTAATGTGTACAGAGCTTTAAGAAGCATCAACCCTTCTCCATATTTATTCTTTTTTGATTACGGCGATTTCAAAATATTTGGTTCTTCTCCAGAAGCTCAAATTATCGTAAAAAACAGAAAAGCTGAAATTCACCCAATTGCAGGAACTTTCAAAAGAACAGGAAACGACGAACGTGATGCACTTTTAGCAAAAGAGCTTTCAGAAGACAAAAAAGAAAATAGTGAACACGTAATGTTAGTAGATTTGGCTAGAAATGATTTAAGCCGAAACGGACACGATGTAAATGTAGAAAAATACAGAGAGGTTCAGTTTTTCTCTCACGTAATTCACTTGGTTTCGAAAGTTACAGGACATTTACATGATAAAGCGACAACGATGCAAGTCGTAGCAGACACTTTTCCAGCAGGAACTTTGAGCGGTGCTCCAAAACACAGAGCGATGCAATTAATTGAAGAATGCGAAAAAACAAACCGTAACTTCTATGGAGGTGCAATCGGTGTTATGGATTTTGACGGAAACTTTAACCACGCCATTATGATTCGAACTTTCCTTTCTAAAAACCATCAGTTGCACTGTCAAGCAGGGGCTGGAATCGTAGCAAGTTCTGACGAAGAAAGCGAAATGCAGGAAGTTTACAATAAATTAAGAGCATTGAATACAGCCTTAGAAATGGCGGAACAGATTTAGTTTCAAGTTTTTTTAGTTTCATGTTTCAAGTTATTGGAACGTGAAACCTGAAACGTTAAACCTTAAACAATTAAAAACAAACCATAAAAACCACAAACTATGAAAAAAGTAGTATCATTTTTAGTTTTAATCATTACCCTTAGTTCTTGCAATTCAGAAAAAAAGCAAAATCCGATTGAAGGAACCTGGCGTCTTATATCGGCTGAAACGACTGAGAAAGATTCAACGTTCTCGACTTTCAATTCAAAAACAAAAATGATTAAGATTATTAACAATACACATTTTGCTTTTTTTAATCATGATTTAAAACACGGAAAAGATACAACAGCAGCATTATTCTTTGGCGGAGGCGGAAAATATACTTTAAAAGACAGTGTTTATACAGAACATTTAGAGTTCTTCAACAACCGCGATTGGGAAGACAACAAATTTGAATTTGTGGTGAAAGTTCAAAACGACACTCTAATTCAAAAAGGAATAGAAAAAGTAGAAAAATTAGGAGTAGATCGTGTTATCGTAGAAAAATACGTTCGAGAAAAATAAAATTTAGTTGCCAGTCTCAGTCTTAGTTTTTAGCAAAAAACTTAGCATCTCAGAATCTTAGCAACTCAGCACCTTAAAAAAATGAAAAAGATTTTAGTTATAGACAATTACGATAGTTTCACTTACAACTTAGTGCACTATTTAGAAGATTTAAACTGCGAAGTAACCGTTTACAGAAACGACGAATTTGATATCGATGAAATCGCTTCTTTTGAGAAAATATTACTTTCTCCTGGACCTGGAATTCCAGACGAAGCAGGTTTGTTAAAAGCAGTTATCGAAAAATACAGTCCAACAAAAAGTATTCTTGGCGTTTGTTTAGGCCAACAAGCAATCGGTGAAGTTTTTGGAGGAACGCTTTCAAACCTTGATAAAGTATATCACGGAGTGGCTACAAATGTGAAAACAGTAGTAGACGACGAAATTCTTTTTGAAGGTTTAGGAAAAGAATTCGAAGTTGGAAGATACCACTCTTGGGTAGTTGACAGCAATTTACCCGAAGATTTAGAAGCCACTTCGGTAGATGAAAATGGACAAATCATGTCTTTGCGTCACAAAAATTATGATGTAAGAGGTGTTCAATTTCACCCAGAAAGCGTTTTAACACCAAACGGAAAAAGGATTTTGGAGAATTGGATAAAGAGTTAATAATCAGTGTACAGAATTTTAGTGTTCAGTCGCAGTTTACAGTCACAGTAAAAAACTTAGAATCTCAGCATCTTAGAACCTTAGCAACTTTAAAAAAATGAAAACTATATTAAATAAATTAATCAACCACGAAGTGCTTTCTAAAGAAGAAGCAAAACAAGTATTGATTAATATCTCAAGCGGTCAGTATAATCCAAGTCAGATTTCGGCATTTTTGACTGTTTTTATGATGCGAAGCATAACAATTGACGAACTTTCGGGATTTCGCGAAGCTTTGTTAGATTTATGCATTCGTGTCGATTTATCAGCCTATAGCACAATCGATTTATGCGGAACGGGCGGTGACGGAAAAGATACTTTCAATATTTCAACTTTAGCTTCTTTTGTATCAGCAGGAGCAGGAATAAAAGTGGCAAAACATGGAAATTATGGAGTTTCATCTATTTCTGGATCAAGCAACGTAATGGAAAAAATGGGAATAAAATTCAGCAACGACCCTTCGTTTTTAGAAAAATGTATTGATCAAGCTGGAATCTGTGTTTTGCACGCTCCCCTATTTCACCCAGCTATGAAAAATGTTGGCCCAATTAGAAAAGAATTGGCAGTAAAAACATTCTTTAATATGTTAGGACCAATGGTAAATCCATCATTCCCGCAAAATCAATTGGTTGGGGTTTTCAACTTAGAATTGGCAAGAATGTACGCTTATTTATATCAAAATACCGATGTAAATTTTACCATTTTACATTCGCTTGACGGATATGACGAAATTTCATTAACTGGCCCAACAAAAACAATTTCGAACCATATGGAAGGAATGTTGAATCCAGAAGATTTTGGTGTTCATCTTTTATCTCAAACAGAAATCGAAGGTGGAAAAACCATCGAAGAATCAGCACAAATCTTTACTAATATTATTTCAGGAAAAGGAAACGAAGCTCAAAATAATGTAGTTTGTGCCAATGCAGCAATGGCAATTGCAACAGTTACAAAATGCTCTCCAAAAGAAGGATTTGAAATCGCAAAAGAAAGTCTATTGTCAGGAAAAGGATTAAAAGCTTTACAGAAACTACAAGAATTAAGTAAATAAAAAACAAACACAAATTTCACGAATTAGCACTAATTAAATTTGCGCCTTTGTGACTTCGTGGCAAAACAACAACAATGAACATTTTAGATAAAATAATAATAGACAAAAAAAGAGAAGTCATTCTGAAGAAATCAATTATTCCAGTTTCTCAATTGGAAGCTTCAGTTTTTTTTGGAAAACAGACTATTTCTCTAAGCCAGAAATTAAAAGAAAGCAATTCTGGGATTATTGCAGAACACAAACGCCGTTCACCATCAAAATCAATCATCAACAATAATTTTACTGTTGAAGAAGTAGTTAAAGGTTATGAAAATGCTGGCGCTTGCGGAATTTCAGTTTTAACCGATGGAAAATATTTCGGAGGTTCTCTTGACGATTTACTTTTAGCAAGAGCTTCAGTAAATATTCCGCTTTTGCGAAAAGAATTTATTGTAGACGAATACCAGATTTTAGAAGCAAAAGCTCACGGAGCCGATTTAATTTTATTAATCGCAGCGGTTTTAACCCGAGAAGAAATTAAATCATTATCTGAATTTGCTAAAAATTTAGGTTTAGAAGTTTTATTGGAAGTTCACAATCAAGAAGAATTGGAAAAATCAATTATGCCAAGTTTAGACATGATTGGCGTAAACAATAGAAACCTAAAAACATTTGAAGTAAGTTTAGATTTCAGTAAAGAATTAGCCTCACAAATCCCGAATGATTTTGTAAAAGTTTCGGAAAGCGGTATTTCTTCAATCGAAGCAATCCAAGAACTAAAACCTTACGGTTACAAAGGTTTCTTAATTGGAGAAAACTTCATGAAAACCGACAACGCAGGTAAGGTTGCAGCAGAATTTATTAGCAATTTAAGTCAATAAAGGTTTGCCACAAAGTCACAAAGGCGCAAATTTAATTTGTGGGAGTTTATAAAATAATAAACTTAGTGTCTTAGCGCCTTTGCAACAAAAACAAAGAAAAAAAACTTAGTGTCTTAGCGCCTTCGTGGCAAAACAAATAAAAAAATGAAACTCAAAATATGCGGTATGAAATATCCTGAAAATATCCTCGAAGTAGGCGCACTTTTGCCTGACTATATGGGATTTATTTTCTGGGAAAAATCCGCGCGATATTTTAACGGAACAATTCCTGAACTTATAAAAACAGTCAAAAAAGTAGGCGTTTTTGTAGATCAAAGTCAGGAAGAAATTCTTGAAAAAGTCGCAAAATACAATTTACAAGCCGTTCAATTACACGGAAATGAATCCGTTGAATTTTTATCAGAACTAAAAGAACAATTGCCTAAAAAAGTAGAAATCATAAAAGTTTTTTCTGCCGATGAAAATTTTGATTTTGAAGTTATAAAACCTTTTGAGCCAGTCAGCGATTATTTTTTGTTTGACACCAAAGGAAAACTGCCTGGCGGAAACGGAACAACTTTCGATTGGACCATATTAAAAAAATACAATTCCAAAAAACCTTTCTTTTTGAGCGGTGGAATCGGAATGAAGGAATTAAAAGCTATTGAAGAAATTTCAAAAACCAATTTACCAATCTACGCTGTCGATGTAAATAGTAAATTTGAAATTGAACCAGGGCTAAAAAACAGAAATTTATTTAGCAATTTCAAACGCAAATTTGATGTTGCCAACTTTTAAAATTTAAAAAAAATGAGTTTTAACGTTAACGAAAAAGGATATTACGGAGAATTTGGAGGAGCCTATATTCCTGAAATGCTTTATCCGAATGTAGAAGAATTACGTCAGAAGTATTTAAGTATAATGGATGAACCTGATTTTAAAGCTGAGTTCAACCAATTGCTGAAAGATTATGTTGGGCGCCCTAGTCCGTTGTATTTTGCAAAACGTTTATCTGAAAAATACAACACCAAAGTATATCTAAAAAGAGAAGACTTAAATCATACAGGAGCACATAAAGTAAATAATACGATTGGTCAGATTTTATTAGCAAAACGTCTAGGCAAAAAAAGAATTATTGCCGAAACTGGAGCTGGACAGCACGGTGTAGCAACTGCAACGGTTTGCGCATTAATGGGAATTGAATGCATCGTTTATATGGGTGAAATCGACATTGCTCGTCAGGCACCAAACGTTGCGCGTATGAAAATGTTAGGCGCAGAAGTTCGTCCAGCGCTTTCAGGTTCAAGAACTTTAAAAGATGCCACGAACGAAGCGATCCGTGATTGGATTAATAATCCTGTTGATACACATTATATTATTGGGTCTGCAATTGGACCGCATCCATATCCAGATATGGTGACGCGTTTTCAAAGCATTATTTCAGAAGAAATCAAATGGCAATTGAAAGAAAAAGAAGGACGTGAAAATCCTGATTATGTCGTGGCTTGTATCGGCGGAGGAAGTAATGCTGCGGGAACTTATTACCACTTTTTACACGAACCGGAAGTTGGAATCATTGCGGTTGAAGCAGCTGGAAAAGGAGTTGACAGCGGTCATAGTGCTGCAACGAGCAAATTAGGAAAAGTTGGTGTTATCCATGGCTGTAAAACACTTTTAATGCAAACACCAGACGGACAAATTACAGAACCATATTCTATTTCAGCAGGTTTAGATTATCCTGGAGTTGGACCTTTGCACGCACATTTGGCACAAACTGGACGTGGCGAATTTTTCTCTGTAACCGATGATGATGCTATGAATGCAGGTTTACAGCTTACAAAATTGGAAGGAATTATTCCAGCGATTGAAAGTGCGCACGCATTTGCTGTTTTAGACCAGAAAAAATTCAAACCAAGCGATATTGTTGTAATTAGTCTTTCTGGCCGTGGCGATAAAGATTTAGATAATTATATTGAATATTTTAAATTGTAATAAAAGTTATACTTTTGGTGTTACCGCTTGAGCGGGTCAGGATTTTATTCTAAATCAAAACTACTAACGAGAAAAATAATAATTATGGAAAAATTATTTTCATACGGAACATTACGATCTAAACAAATTCAAATGCAGATTTTCAATAAAGTATTAACAGGAACTGCAGATCAGCTTCTTGGCCACAAACTGAAAAGTTTGCAAATAGAAGAAGAATTTGGAATGGCTGATTATGTGGTTGCGATACCAAGCGAAAATGCAGCAGAAACCATTCATGGTGTTGTTTTTAATGTTTCTAATGCAGATTTAGCAAAAGTAGATTTATTCGAATCTAATTCGTACAGAAGAATTCAGGTTAAACTAAAATCAGGAACAGTTGCTTGGGTTTATACTGAAAATAAATAATTAAAACATGATTTTAGCAGCCGCACAGACTAAACCAAAACGTGGAAATATTGCTTCAAATTTATTAGACCATTATAGGCTTATTGAATTGGCGGCACAAAATGGAGCTCAATTAATCGCTTTTCCTGAAATGTCAATTACTGGATATGAGAGAGAAAATGCTTTGGAATTGGCTTTCGCCGAAGATGATTACAGAATAGATCATCTGAAAAATTTGGCTACCGACAATAATATTGTCATTATTGCTGGCGCTCCAATTTTAATTGAAAATCAATTGTTTATTGGCGAATATATTATTGCGCCCAACGATTCAGTTTCTATTTATACAAAGCAGTTTTTGCATGAGGGTGAAGACGAATATTTCCAGTCTACGTTTGATAACAATCCGATGGTCACGATTGAAAATCAGAATATTGCATTTGCGATTTGTGCTGATATTGACAATCCGAAACATCCTGAAAATGCTGCAAAAAATAACGCAGACATTTATATTGCGAGCATTTTCTTTTCGCCAAACGGAATTCCGAATGCGTACCGAGATTTACAGAATTATGCTGAAAAACATCAAATGAATATTTTGATGTCTAATTTCAGTGGAGAATCTTGGGGATCTCCTTCAGCGGGTCAAAGCGCTTTTTGGAATAATAAAGGCGAATTAGTTGCTCAAATGAATGACTCTGACTCTGGATTATTGTTGGTTGAAAAGCAAGGTGACTATTGGGAAAGTCGAATTGTAAAATTTTAAAATATAATGCCATAGATTAACCGACTACTATAAGTATTTTTTTGTTTCACGCAGATGCTGCAGATTAAAGCAGATATAAATTATAAATCTGTTGAATCAGCTTAAATCATTTTAAATCTGCGTGAAATAAACTTTTAATCTTTGGCTAAAGCAAAACATAAACATACCTAATAGGTTTTGAAAACCTTTTAGGATAAAAAATATTAAAAATGAACAGAATAACTCAAAAGTTACAAGAAGATAAAAAGATCCTTTCGATCTATTTTTCTGCGGGATATCCGAACTTAAATGATACCGTGCAGATTATTCAGGATTTAGAAAAAAACGGCGTTGATTTAATCGAAATTGGACTTCCTTTTAGCGATCCTTTGGCAGATGGACCGACAATTCAGGCAAGTTCTACACAGGCGCTTCATAACGGAATGACAACTCAAATCCTTTTTGATCAACTGAAGAACATTCGCGAAAGCGTAAAAATTCCGTTGATTATTATGGGATACTTTAATCCGATGTTACAATACGGAGTTGAAGCTTTCTGCCAGAAATGTGCTGAAATCGGAATTGACGGTTTAATTATTCCTGACCTTCCAGTTGATGTGTATGCTGATGAATACAAAGCAATTTTTGAAAAATATGGTTTGATCAATGTTTTCTTGATTACGCCTCAAACTTCAGACGAAAGAATTCGTTTTATTGACAGCGTTTCAAACGGATTTATCTATATGGTTAGTTCTGCAAGTGTTACAGGATCTCAATCTGGATTTGGTGATGTACAAGAAAGTTATTTTGAAAGAATCGCTAATTTGAATTTGAAAAATCCTCAAATTGTTGGTTTTGGAATTTCGAATAAAGAAACTTTCAATCAGGCGACTAAATATGCTAAAGGTGCAATTATTGGAAGTGCTTTCATTAAACACTTAGCAGAAAACGGAAGCGGAAAAATTGCTGAGTTTGTTGGAGGGATTCGATAGATAACATATATAAATCATATCATAGACGGTATTTAAAAACAATTTTTAAGTACCGTTTTTTAATTTTAAGAATCTGTAAGCATAACCTCTTCAAATATTTTATACCTTTGAATAAAATCAAATATTATGGATTTAGAAGCTCGTAAAATATCATTTGTACAAGAATTTCTTAGATTGCAAAATGAAGAAATAGTAAATCAGCTCGAAAAATTGCTTCATGAACAAAAAGTTCAATTATTGGATTTGGAAATGAAACCGATGAGTTTAGATCAATTTAATAATGAAATTGATCAATCTATAAATGATGTTGCTCAAGGTCGAATTACTTCAGCTAAAGATTTAAAATCAAGAATTCAAAAATGGGATTAACTGTTTACTGGACTCAATTTGCTGAGGATAAACTAACAGACATTTTTGAATATTATAAATATAAAGCTGGAATAAAAGTTGCAAAAGCATTGATAGATGGTTTGGTAGATTCTTCTCTTTCTCTTGAATATAATGCTTATGGTGGCCAGAAAGAAGAACTTTTATCAGAAAGAATTCAGAATTTTAGATATTTAGTTTTTAAAAATTATAAAATTATTTACTGGATTGATGAATATAGAAATGTTGTGTATGTTACCAACGTATTTGACACCAGACAAAATCCGATCAAAATAAAATTAGACAAATAAACTCCTTAAGAGCTGAAATACTAAAGTGTTTCAGCTTTTTTATTTTAACTAATTAAAGAACAAATTAACATAAATTATCGAAAACGCTTTATGTTAATATTATGTTAAAATAAAATTAAACAAGCGTTTAAATTAAACAAGTGTTTAATTTTGCATCCGATTAGAAACAATACCATGTCACACATCGAATTGAACGATAAAAAAATTCAGATTCTTAATGTTGCAGAAAGGCTTTTTTCTGAGAAAGGATTTGAGGGAACATCGATACGGGATATCTCCAAAGAGGCCAAAATTAACATTGCCATGGTCTCTTATTATTTTGGGTCAAAAGAAAGGCTACTTGAAGCTCTTATTTTTCACAAAACTGTTGATTTAAAACTACAACTCGAAAATTTATTGCAAGAAGAAATAGAACCTCTTGAAAAAGTCAATAAATTAATCGAAATTTACATCAACAGAATTTGCCTTAACAAAGGGATTTACAGGGTTTTACATTTTGAACTTTACAATAAAAAGAGAGAAAAAAGCCTTCAAGCTTTTACTGAACTTAAAAAAGGAAATTTAAAATCGGTTGAAAGCATTATCAAACAAGGTCAAGCCCAAGGAGTTTTTAGAAAAGATGTTAATATCCAACTTATTACGCCTACGATTATCGGAACCTTTTTTCACTTTCACATGAATCGCTCTTTCTTCGAAGAATTATTTGATTTAAAAACAGAAGAAATGTTTAACAATTACATTAAAAACGATCTTACAAAGCACATTCAACAAACTATAAAAGCGCTACTTGTTTATGAAAATTAGTCAATTAATGCTCTTTGGAGTTTTCTTCATCGGAATATCTTCAATAGAAGCACAAGAAAAAACAAGTTTAACCTTGGGCGAGGCCGTGCAAATGGCTTGGGAAAAGAGTAACGAAGTTACGCTTGCCAACACTAAGGTAAACACAAAAAAATACGAATTAAAAACCGTAAAAAATAATCAGTACCCAGATCTTAAAATTTCTGGTCAATATCAGCGCCTTACAAAAGCATCTATTGATATGCCTAATCAAGGCGAAAGTGCTTCATTAGCCTCTCCAGACCGTGCAATGCTTGGAATGGCAAATTTAAGCCTTCCTATTTTTGCTGGATTTAAAATTCAAAACAGCATAGATGCCTATGAAGGAATGTATGAAGCAGAAACTGCTAATGCCGCAAAAACGAAAGAAGATGTTGCTTTAAAAGCAATCACTTATTATACAGCATTATACAAGGCTCAAAAGACTTTAGATGTTTTAAACGAAAATCAAAAAAGCGCAAAACAGCGTGTTACTGATTTTACTGAATTGGAGAAAAACGGAATTATTCCGAGAAATGATTTATTGAAAGCGCAATTATTAGTTTCTAAAACGCAATTATCTATTGATGAAGCTAACAATAATATCAATAATATCAACTTCTATCTTACTACTTTGCTGAAATTAGATCCTAATGTAAAAATTCAGGTAAATGAAGAGGATTTCTTTAATCTAAAAACAAGCAATTCTATAACATCTGATGCTGTTGCACTTGAAAGCAGAAAAGATTTAGAAGCAATAAGATTACAAGGCAAAGCTTCTGAAGCTAATGTCAAAATTGCAAAAGCTGGATATTATCCTTCAATTTCACTTTTAGGTGGTTACACTGCATTTGACCTTAAAGACATTGTAACTGTAAAATATGCAATGAACTTTGGAATCGGATTATCTTATGATTTATCGGGAATTCTAAAAAATAATGTTCACGTAAAAGAAGCAGAAAGCAAAGCTTTGGAAGTAAAAAATACCGAAGCAATTATGACAGACCGCATTAAAGTAGAGGTTCAAAAATCTATTGAAGATTATGACCTAGCAATTAATCAAAGTGTGGTTTATGAAGAAGCGCTTCAGCAAGCAGCCGAAAACTACAGATTGGTAAAAGATAAATTTGACAATGGTCTTGCCGACACCAATGATTTGGTTGAAGCCGATGTTGAACAATTAAGCGCTAAAATTAACACTGCTGTAGCAAAAGCAACCATTATTCAAAAATATTACGAATTACTTTCAGTATCAGGACAATTATCACAATCATTCAATCTTTCTAAAATATAATCGATAGCTCTCATGGAAAAGAAAAAAACAAATAAAAAATTCATCATCATACTTGCAGTTCTGATTTTAGGAGGCGGAACTTACGGAATATCTAAATACCTACACGGACAAGCTCACGAAGAAACTGATGATGCTCAGATCGAGAAAAGAATGAACCCGATTATCCCAAGAGTTTCAGGATATATCAGCAAAGTTTATGTGAAAGATAATGATTATGTAAAAAAAGGAGATACTTTATTTACAATCGACAAGAGAGATTATCAATTAAAGATTGATGAAGCTAATGCTGCATTATTGGGCGCAGAAGGACAATACGAAGCGGCAAAAGCAGATATCGGAAGTGCAAATGCAAGCATCTCAGTTTCTGATGCTCAAATGAAATCTGCAACTGGTTCTATCGAAAGTGCAAAAATTAGATTGAGACAGCTTACAAACGATTATAACCGTTACAATAACTTGTACAAGACACATACTATTACAAAACAGCAATATGAGCAGGCTTTAACTGCAAAAGAAGAAGCTGAAAACCAAGTACGTGTTTTAGAACAGCAACAAAGAGCTAGTTCTTACCAAAAATCGGTTATCCAATCAAAATCTAAAGTTTCTGACAAGCAAACTGAGGTTGCTGCTGCAAACATCAAAAAAGCAAAAACAATGCTTGATGTAGCTCACTTAAACCTTTCTTATACAGTAGTTACAGCTGCAATTGACGGTCAAGTTTCTAAAGTTGATATTCAGCCAGGACAATTAGTTCAACCGGGACAATCTTTATTCTACATTATCAACAATAATGAAGCTTGGGTTGTAGCTAACTTTAAAGAAACACAATTAAACAAAATGGTTGTTGGACAAAAAGTAAGCTTAAAAGTTGATGCATATCCAAACTATGAGTTTAAAGGAACTGTATCTTCTTTCTCTCCTGCAACAGGATCTCGTTTTTCATTATTGCCTCCTGATAACGCAACAGGAAACTTCGTAAAAACAATTCAGAGATTACCAGTAAAAATTACCATAGACGAATCAAACGATCCTGAAAAAGTAAAACTTTTAAGACCAGGTATGAACGTTGACGTAGATGTACATTTGAAATAAAATAAATGGCAACAGCAGTACAAGACGACGATTTAGTAGAATACGGTTTCAGACGCGTTATCATTACAATTACAGCAGTACTTTGTGCACTGCTGGAAATTGTAGATACGACGATTGTAAACGTAGCGCTGACTGACATGCGCGGAAGTCTTGGTGCTACCTTGACTGATGTGGCATGGGTAATTACAGCATACGCAATTGCGAATGTTATTGTAATCCCGATGACGAGCTGGCTATCGCAGCAATTTGGAAGACGTAATTATTTTGTGGCTTCCATTATAATATTTACAGTCTGTTCTTTTTTGTGTGGTAATGCCACAAATATTTGGGAACTTGTAGCCTTCCGATTCGTACAAGGTATGGGTGGAGGAGCATTACTGGTAACAGCCCAAACGATTATTACAGAAAGTTACCCAGTAGCAAAACGTGGAATGGCGCAGGCTATTTACGGAATGGGTGTAATTGTAGGTCCAACTCTTGGTCCGCCTTTGGGAGGATATTTAGTAGATAATTATTCTTGGCCTTATATTTTCTATATCAATATTCCGTTGGGAATTATTGCTACGATTTTGGCTTTAACTTTTGTTAGAAGTCCGAAATATGGAGAAAAATTAAAAGCCAATCAGGTTGACTGGTGGGGAATCATTTTACTGAGTGCTTTTATTGGTTCTTTACAATTCGTATTAGAGCATGGACAGCAAGATGACTGGTTTAATGATTCAACAATTGTAGCCTTAAGTGTTGTTACTATTCTAGGATTGGTTCTTTTTATTTGGAGAGAGCTTACTTACGAATATCCGATTGTAAATCTTAGCGTTTTAAAAGACGGAAATCTTAGAATTGGAACGGTAATGTGTTTTATTCTCGGTTTCGGATTATATGGTTCTACCTTAATTATCCCAATTTACACGCAATCTATTTTAGGATGGACCGCTACAGATGCGGGGTTGTTATTGATTCCAGGATCTATCACCACAGCGCTTATGATGCCATTTGTGGGTAATATGATTCAGAAAGGTGTTCCGCAGGGATACATGGTTGGAGTTGGATTTTTAATTTTCTTCTTCTTCACTTTCATGATGTATAGCCGTATGACACCTGACACAGGAGTTGAACATATGTATTGGCCTTTAATTTTGAGAGGAATTGGTTTAGGGTTGCTTTTCGTTCCTATTACAACGCTTTCGCTTTCAACATTAAAAGGGAAACAAATTGGTGAAGGAGCAGCATTTACTGGAATGATGCGTCAATTGGGAGGATCTTTTGGTATCGCTATTATTACCACTTTCATCACACGTTTTAGTCAATCTCATAGAGTAGATTTAATTAATAACCTAGATCCTGCTAAATTTGACGTACAGCAGCGTATTGCAGGAATGCAACACGCCTTTATGGCAAAAGGATATAGTGCAGATGTTGCTTTGAAAAAAGCATATCAGGCAATAGAACTTTCAGTTATGAAGCAAAGCACCGTAATGGCTTATATGGATATTTTCCTTTATCTAGGAATTATGTTTTTATGTTGCATACCGATTATTCTCTTTATCAAAAAAGGGAAGAACAAAATTAGTGCAGCCGACGCAATGCATTAATAATAATAATTTTATAATACGCAGAAACGCCGAATTCATCATTTAGAATTCGGCGTTTATTTTTTCTATTTAACCGCAAAGACGCAAAGATTTTATTTCTAAGAGTCGATAAAAACGCAAAGTTCGCAAAGCTTTGTGTAAAACCTTTGCGAACTTTGCGTAAACCTTGCGCCTTTGCGGTTAAAAAACTTAGTCCCTTAGCATCTTAGAACCTCAGCACCTCAAAAAACTATCTTGTAAAAACCAAATGATTTCCTTTTGAAAGATTCGCATCAAACTGATATCCTTCGTAATTAAAACCCTTTAAATCGTCAATAGTTTCTGCGTTGGTATCTATAATATAACGCACCATCATACCTCTCGCCTTTTTGGCAAAGAAACTGATCATTTTTAATTTTCCATCTTTGTAATCTTTAAAGTCTGGAGTAACTACAGGAACTTTTAAAGCTTTTACATCAACAGCAGAAAAATATTCGTTGCTTGCTAAATTCACGAATAATTCATCTTTTTTTAATTCTTTATTTAAAGCTTTAGTAACTGTTGGTTTCCAAAATTCATGCAAATTTTTAGATTCTCCAACAGGCATTTTAGTTCCCATTTCCAAACGATATGCCTGCATTAAATCTAATGGTTTTAAAAGTCCGTAAAGGCCTGATAAAATCCTCAGTTTATCCTGAAGAACATCTAATTTTTCTAACGGAATGGTATAAGCATCCAAACCTGTGTACACATCACCATCGAAAGTATAAACCGCTGGGCGTGCATTTTCAGGTGTAAAAGGTGTTTTCCAATCCTGATTTCTTTTCCAATTTAAATCAGCCAGTTTGTCTGAGATCGACATTAGTTCTGATAATTCAGCTGGCTTTTTTGTTTTTACTACTTTATGAACCACTCTTGCTTCTTTTAAAAATGAAGGTTCTGTATATTGAGATGTTGGCAATTCTTTTTCGAAATTCAATGATTTCGCTGGAGATATAACAATTTTCATGTGTGCTTTTTTCTATGTTTCAAAAATACAAATTGAAAATTTAAAAATTATTATTTGCAATTGATTTGTTTTATTATTGTATAAATGTTTTTCACCACAAATTTTCACAAATTATTCTCTCACTTTCTTTGTCACAGATTAAAAGATTTACATAGATTTTTCAACCATTTTAATTCTGGAATCTAGAGCAGAATTAAAATCAATTTGTGAAAATTTGTGTAATTTGTGGTAAATAATATTTATTTACATATAGATCAAGATTGAGAGATTTTCTTAATCATTTTAATCCTTTATCCCGATAGCTATCGGGAGTGGCAGAAAAAATAAATTCGTGAAAATTCGCGAAATTCGTGGCAACCCTTTCTCAATTCATAAAAATCAATGCAACAAAATGTGAAATTGTTCAAAAAAGTGAGCTCTAGATTATAATAGGCATTTTCTATGTTGTAAATTTGCATGCATTTTATTTCAATTGAAATCAGAAATGCTTTTTTACTCAAAAATTAGCGAATTCGTGGCGATACAAACAAACTATAAAACTGCTTTACAAAACAAAATCTTCGATATCATTTCGAAAGCTTCTCAGGAATTAAAAGTTGACTCTTATGTGATCGGCGGATTTGTTCGTGATTTGCTTTTAAATCGAGGTTCAAAAAAAGACATTGATGTAGTTGCTGTTGGAAGCGGCATCGAATTGGCTCTTAAAGTTTCCGATTTACTCCCGAACAAACCAAAAGTTCAGGTTTTTAAAACTTATGGAACTGCTATGCTTCGTTTTGAAGATACCGATATCGAATTTGTTGGCGCACGAAAAGAATCGTACACTCGCGATAGCCGAAATCCGATTGTGGAAAACGGAACTTTGCAAGACGATCAAAATCGTCGTGATTTTACAATCAATGCGCTGGCTTTATCATTAAACGAAAATAATTTCGGAGATCTTTTAGATCCTTTTAATGGATTAACAGATTTAGAAAACAAAACAATCAAAACGCCTTTGGATCCAGATATTACGTATTCTGATGATCCTTTGCGAATGTTGCGTGCCATTCGTTTTGCTACTCAATTGAATTTCGAAATTGAAGAAAATTCATTAAATGCCATCACAAAAAATGCAGATCGCATCAAAATAATTTCTGGTGAAAGAATCGTTGATGAGTTAAACAAAATTCTCATGACCGATAAACCTTCGACAGGATTTTTACTTTTATACAAAACTGGACTTTTAGATATTATTTTACCTGAATTAACTGCGTTGAATCAGGTAGAAGAAATTGAAGGTCATACACATAAAAACAATTTTTACCATACGCTTGAAGTTGTAGATAACATTTGTCCAAACACAGATGATGTTTGGTTGCGTTGGGCGGCTTTATTGCACGATATCGGAAAAGCACCAACTAAACGTTTTACTAAAAAACAAGGATGGACTTTTCACGGTCATGAATTCTTGGGCGGAAAAATGGCAAAAAAAATCTTCGAACGTTTGCACATGCCTTTAAACCATAAAATGAAATTCGTTCAGAAAATGGTTATTATGAGTTCGCGACCTATTGTTTTAGCTCAGGATATTGTGACTGACAGTGCGGTTCGTCGTTTGGTTTTTGATGCTGGAGAAGATGTTGAAAATTTAATGACTTTGTGCGAGGCGGATATCACAACCAAAAATCCATCAAAATTCAAAAAATATCATAAGAATTTCGAACTCGTTCGCAAGAAAATTGTAGAAGTAGAAGAACGCGATCATGTTCGTAATTTTCAACCGCCAATTACTGGAGAAGAAATTATGGAAATATTCGATTTAAAACCTTCACGCGAAATCGGAATTTTAAAAGAAGCGGTAAAAGAAGCAATTCTTGAAGGAGATATTCCAAATGAATATCAGGCGGCTTATGATTTTGTGATTAAAAGAGCTGCCAAACTAGGCTTAAAAAAAGTTGAGAAATAAGTATTATTTAATAAAATGAAAAAAGAGAATAAATCAGTAATCATTTGGTTACTATCGGGCTGTATTTTATTATTTTTAATGGTTGTTGTGGGCGGAATCACCCGTTTGACCAATTCAGGTTTATCAATGACCGACTGGCATTTGGTAACCGATACCTTTCCACCTTTAACAGAAGCCAAATGGCAAGCTGCTTTTGACGAGTACAAAAAATTTCCTGAATATCAGAAAATAAATATTCACAACGATTTTCAATTAGCCGATTATAAATTCATTTATTTCTGGGAATGGTTTCACCGTTTCATTGGCCGTATTATTGGTTTGGTTTTCTTTGTGCCGTTTGTTTACTTTTTAGCTAAAAAGAAATTAGATACTCCAACCATTAAAAAATGCATCGTCCTTTTGGCAATGGGAGCTTTCCAAGGATTCTTAGGTTGGTTTATGGTAAGAAGCGGATTAATCGACAATCCAGATGTAAGCCACTTTAGACTTTCACTGCACTTGACTTTTGCTTTCATCACTTTCGCTTACACACTTTGGGTAGCATTGGATTTGATTTATCCCGAAAGAAATATCAACAAGATTTTACCTCTTAGAAATATTGCGCGTTATGCTTTAGCAGCTTTATTAATCCAAATTATTTACGGCGGATTTGTGGCAGGTTTAAACGCAGGATTAATTCACAATCACTGGCCTTTAATGAGCGACGGAGAATTTATTCACGAATCGGTTTTTATTGAACAATCTTCGTTAGTGAAAAACTTAATTGAAGGAAAAAGCGGTGTTCAATTTGTACACAGAACTTTTGCTTATGTTGTTGTCGCGATTATTCTTTTCCTTTTCTTCAAAAGCAAAAAATATACGCTTACTAACACTCAATCAAACGGAATCAAAACTTTAGTTGTTTTTGTTTTCATTCAGTTCTTGCTTGGCGTTTTCACTTTATTATACAGCGTGCCATTGGCTTTAGGATTAATTCACCAAATTATGGCGTTTTTCCTTTTAAGTGCTATGACATATACATTACACCGTTTGAGCAAATAAAACGAAAAATATTAAAACATAAAAAGAGCCTTAAAATTAAGGCTCTTTTTTTATGATATCGACTTTAATCAGATGAATTAAAATCTGCTAAATTTCTTATTTTAATAAAAGATTTTATCCCAACCAAGCTTTAAAATCCTGTACTTTTTCTCGGCTTACAATTACCTCATCTTCTTTATAAGTTGGAAGAATCACTTTAAGTCGAGAATTAGTATAAACCTGAATTTCTTTGATTGCTTTTAGCGGAACAATAAATTTTCTGCTTACGCGAAAGAAATCCTTTTTATCGAGTTCTTGTTCTAATATCTCCAAAGTCGAATCGATCAAATAATCGCGATTGTCGTAAGTATGAATGTAAGTTCCTTTATTTTCACTAAAAAAACATTCAATTTCCTCAGTTGTAATTACCTTTAAATGCTGTCCTATTTTAACTGTAAATCTTTTTTTATAAGTTTTCTCAAAAGGATTGGATAACATTTGTCGAATCTGTTCAAAATCCAATTGCAGGTTTGAAGTTTCTGAAGCTGCTTTCGGAAGACGCGATTTGAATTTTGAAACAGCAGTTTCCAAATCATCTTCGTCAATTGGTTTTAGAAGATAATCGATACTGTTTAATTTGAACGCTTTTAAAGCATATTCATCATATGCCGTTGTAAAAATGATAGCGCTTTTAATGTCTATTTTTTCAAAGATTTCAAACGATAAACCATCTGACAATTGGATATCCAGAAAAATCAAATCGGGATGCGGATTATTTTCAAACCAATGAACCGATTCTTCAACGGAATGAAGCATGGTTTCTACAGTTACATCTAGCTTTTCAAGTTTTCTCTGCAACAGTCTTGCTGCTGGTTTTTCGTCTTCTATAATTAATGTGATCATTTACTATAATGTGAAATTTGAAAAAATTATAAATTCAAAGTTACTCCCATTTATTTTTATTTGCGGCATCTCTTTCCATGTATTTTTGGATTTTTCTTTTCTCCCAATCTGAACCAAAAATCCAATCAGCACCAAAAACAGATAATGCGTGCGCTAATAGACCGATTCCCCAAAAAAACGCAGTAGAATAAGTATGCCATTTTGTTAAACCGCTTAAATCCATTACTAGTAGACCAGCAGATTTATCTCGAGTCAAGCTTGATACAATGATGATAATATTTACAATAATGAAAATCTTCAAATGCGAGTAAAATCTTTTAAGCCTTTTTACTCTTCTATAAGCTGCATTGTAATTTGGATCGTCTGTATACTCTCCAAAATGGTGTCTTGCGTAATCTTCGTACATTTCTCTTCTAAAACGTCCCATAACTATATTTTGATTATTTCCACTTGTTTTTATTCTGTTTTTCCTTCTCCATAAACTCTTTGATTTTTCGTTCTTCCCATTCCTTACCCATTCCTGGAAAAACTTCAAAGACTTTTAATCCGTGAAAAACGACTCCTACTCCCCACCATAACAATGGCCAGAAAAACCATAAATATTGAGGCGATGTATATAAATTGATAAAGATTAAAATGGCATTTACTAAAATGTATGATATAAGATTTCCGTAAAATCCTTTAATGTTTTCAACCTTTTTTTTGGCTTGGATATATTTTTCTTCGTCGCTTAAATTCCTTTCCATAACTATTCCCATTTTTGTTTTTTATATTTTTTTTCTAAAATGCTTCTTAGTTTTCGTTCTTCCCATTCTTGTCCAAAAATTTTATAAGAAGCAAACAAATCTATTGCAGAACCTACAATTACAGCTGTCCAAATAATTACAATCACCCAATTGATATATTTAATTGGAAAAAATTGCAATGGCAAATTCGTGTATTCTTTTAAAAGAAAAACTATCAATGCAATAGTGTAAAAGAACAAATGCTTGTAAAAAGATTTCAGCTGAATTACTTTTTTACTGGCTAATTCTTCCAGCATTACTTGTTCCTGATCATTATTCAAATTTGTTTCCATGATTATTTTCTAAACGTTGCTGGTTTTCTTTTTCTAGAATTTCTCTAATTTTTTTCTCTTCCCATTTCTTATTGAAGAAAGGCGGCAGACTAAAAACTTTCAGTCCATGTAAAATAATTGCTATTCCCCAGCCCATTACAGACCATATCCACCACAGGTATTCTGGAGAAGTCATGTAGTTTACAACAATCACAATCGGGTTGCATAAAGCGTAGACAGTCAAATGTTCGTAAAATCCTCTTATTTCTTTTACTTTTTTCTGAGCATCATAATAACGAACTGTTTCTGTGAAATCTTTTTCCATTACTTCCACGTTTTTTGGTTGTTATCTTTCTCCAAAATCTCGCGAATTTTTCTTTCTTCCCAATCAGAGCTGTATCCAAAAACTTTAAAAGCATGCATGGCAACTCCAAACCCCCAACCTAGAGCCGAAAACCAAAACCATTGAAATCCTGGCGAAAATTTTAAATTAATAAAAATCAAAAACGGAATTACACAACAATATGAAATTATATTTCCGTAAAATCCTTTTAGTTCTTCTACTCGTTTTTTGGCTCTATAATAAGCTTTTGCTTCATCTGTATATTCTGCACTCATTTCCATAACGGCAATTTGTTTGGTTAAAATTGGAATTCTAACTGTGAAATTCTTTCCATCCTCTTCAATCTTCACTTTTCTATCTGTTATAATTCCGTATCTGTTTACAATATTCTGCAGTCCTACACCTTGTCTATCCTGCAAGACTTCTTTTTTTTGAAGATCATTCTGAATGGCCAGATAATCTTTATCAATAAAAATTCTAATATGAAGCGGTTTCTGCTCGCTTACTACATTGTGCTTTACGGTATTCTCCAATAAAAGCTGTAAAGAAAGTGGCACTACTTTGGCTTCTGGATTGATGTTTTCTGTTGGCAATTCGTAAAACAAACTATTTTCGAAACGCATTTTCAGAAGATTCATATAGGTTTTGGCAAATGACAATTCATCTTCAACCGAAACCAATTCTTTGTCTTTCTGTTCTAAAACATATCTGTAAATTTTAGATAATGAAGTAGTAAAACGCTGCGCATTATCTGGATTTTCTTCTATTAAAGAACTAAGAACATTTAAGCTGTTAAAAAGAAAATGCGGATCGATCTGGTTTTTTAAGCTTTCGAATTTGGCATTTGCAGTTCCTGCAATAATTTTCTGCTGTGTTACTTTGTTTTCCTGATAGAGTTTGTAAAAATTAAGTCCATGAAAAAACAATAAAACAATAAAAGTCATTACTGCAGATTCTATGTAATTTTCTGCCCTTTCATTGGCAAGAAAACCGATAATAGTCTTATTCTCAATTATTACACTTGTAAACAAACGCAATACTCCAATTACGATCATTGAGACTAAAAAAGAACTTGCAAAACCAATTAAAATTCTCTTTACCGAATATGGATTTTCTCTGAAAACCCTATCTAAAAAATCAAAAAGAACTACATTTACGATATATAAAACCACACTGTAAAGCATGCAGTACAAGAAATAAATGTAAAGATTCTTGTTAAAGACTGCTGTTCCTAAAGAAGCAAACCGAATTAGAAAAGAAAACAAAAATACTATTCCTCCGACTAAGCATGCTTTTAACAAATTAGGTTTTAATATCATCATATTTATAATACTGAATTATTTACAAGTTTTTTGAATTTCTAATGCTCTATCCAATCCCCATTTTGGCGAATAAGGCGTAGCTGGTTTAAAAGTATTAAAAAGTTCAATAGATTTATCAACTTGTGCGCACAAAGGTTTAGTGTCAACTCCTGTCCATTTTGCTCCTCCTAATTGATAATCTGCTTCTCCAAAAACTGCTCTTGGGTTATTTGGATCTAATGCTTTAGCCTTCGCATAAGCTTCCATCACTTTACTAGAATATTTCATTCCGTTTGTCATTGGGTCGGCCACAACATAACCCGTATAAATTAAAGCTTGCATTACATACAATTCTGAATTGGCTTGGTCTTTTATCAATTCAAGATCTAAGGCATCTTGTGCTTTTGTCAATAACAAATCGATTTTTGTTTTGTCTTTTTCTGTAAAAACAGCCGTTGCATTAATTAAAGCTACGTAATAATTTGGCAGATAACTGTTTTTTTCAGCCGCAGCAATTCTTTCAAATAATGCAGAAGCTTCGGCATTTTTTCCTTCTTTCCAAAGTCCGAAAGCTTTATTCATTCCTTGTTCAAATTGTGTTTGAGCTGAACCTATTACTACTACAAATAGTGCGACTAAAGTGATGATTTTTTTCATTTTACAATTTATTTAATGGTTTGTTTATATGGATTAGTTATTTTTTAGAATACAATTTCAACTTTTGAATCTTTGCTGACACTAAATTTAGCATCTTGATATGATGGAGGTCCCATAAATCCTTTTGCATTGTTTGAAGCTGCATATTCTTCTGAAGGAATTCCCATTGCGTTTCTGTCAAGCTTTCCGTTGCTATTTTCATCATGATAAGTAGAAATTGCATATTCTCCAGCTGGAAGATTATCAAAAGTTACAACCGCTTTGTTGTTTTTAATTTCCGAAGCCAAACTTTTGTAAGTTGTTTTAAGAAACGTTCCGTCTGAATTGTATAATCCTACTTTAACCACTCCTGTGTCGTTTTTTAAACCTGAAACAGTCACAGTTAATTTTGCATTTTGAGCAGACATTAAGCTGCAGATAAATAAAATAGTTATTGTAATAATTTTGGTCATGATTTCTATTTTTTAAAGTTACTAAGGTTCTAAGTTTCTGAGATTCTAAGTTTTTTTTATTGATGATTAAAACTCTTTTTTTTAAAGGTTCAAAGGTTCAGAGTTGCAAAGGGATAAAGGTTTCATTTTCTTACTAATAATGTTTTAAAAACTTTGAACCTTTGTCGCTTTGTTTCTTTGTTCCTTTTAATTTACACTTCAAAAGTATGCTGGCTTTTAGTCTTTTAAAATTAAATGATACTGAGTTGTTGATTTTGGTTACTGAATTGTTTTTTTTAAGATTCTGAGATTCTGAGTTGCTAAGATTCTAAGTTTTTCTCTTAGCATCTTAGCAACTTAGAATCTATACCACGAACTACAAGTTTTTCAACTGATTCTCATTCTTATTCTGACTAATGGTCCAGAAGAAACCTACGAAGAAGAATCTATCTGCTGTTGGCACTACAGCTTGTCTTTGATACACTCCGCTTGCGTCTGGTGTTTTGGCGTAATCATATCCGAAAATATTTTGAGTTCCCAAAACATTTGAAACAGAGAAGTAAAGGATTTTTTGTGTCGTTAATAAATAAGCCCAGCTAAAACTTAAACTATTGTATGATTTTGTTTTTCCGTTCATAAATTGCGTTTGGTTCGGATCATTGTACGGACGTCCTGAGCTGAAACTATTTGTTAAACTAGCCTGAGATTTCCAGTCTGTAATAAAATATTTTGCTACAACAGATAAATTATGGTTGGCAATAAAACTTGGAGTTGCCATGTTTGGAAAGTTTTTATACTGTCTTTCTGAATCGATATAAGAATATGAAATCCAATATTCTAAGTTTTTATACAAATTGCTGTCTCTCCAAAATAAATCCAATCCTTTTGCATAACCTGATCCGTTATTATTGAAAACCGAATTGTACTGAATATCTCTCGTATCGTACTGCACCAAATTGCTGTAATCTTTGTAGTAAGCTTCTGCTCTCAATGTTTGTCCTGGTCTTGTAAACGTATAATTTAAAATATAATGTCTTGCTTTCTCGCTTTCAAACTGATGGTATTTAGAAAATTTAATATAATCTACAACTGGCGTTTGAGAATAATCTCCGTAAGCAAAAGAGAACTGGCTGCTTTTTGAGGCTTTGTATCCTAATGAAGCTCTTGGCGCAATATTATTTTCGTTTAATAAACTATTGTTTGAATATCTTAAACCAACTTTTAAAGCTAATTTTTTAGAAAACATAATATCGCCTTCTGTGTAAGTTGCAAAAATGTTAGAATCGTAACCATTTGTAAAATCAAGAGCAATATTGTCTGCCACGTTTTCATCGTATTTGGTGATGAAATAATCAGATCCGAAAGACAACTTAAAATAGTTTGAAAATTTCTTACTGAACTTCAATTTCAGTTGTGCTGCATTTTCCTGACTGTCAATTCCTGTAATATCGTATTTCAGTTTGTTTTTGCTGTAACCGTAACTAACTCCAGAAGTAATCTGCCATCCTGTTCCAAAACTTCCTTTGTAAGATGAATTCAAATAGAAGTTATTGTTGTTCATGTCAGTTCGAATCGGATTCTCGAAATTGACGTTTTTCTGATTCAAATCAAATTTTTCAGAATCAAATGAAGCGTACAGTTTAAATATTCCGTTTGTAAAATTGTATCTGTAAACTGTCTCTCCCCCAAGTGACTGATACGGATTGTTCCAATCTACATTTTGAGGAATAACCGCCTGATAAGGCGCTAAATTCACATACATCATATTTACACTCAACGAACTTTTTTTGAATTTTTGCGTATTTCCCAAGCTCAAACCAACTGTCATTAACCCGATATCTGTTTTTTCGTGATCTTCTTCATCTTGTGTATTTAGAAGTAAAACACTTGATAAAGCTTCACCATATTCTGCAGAATAACCACCTGTAGAAAATGCAATTCCGCTAAACAAAAAAGGAGAAAAACGGCTTCTTGTAGGCAAGTTATTTGTAGTTGCCCCATAAGGTTGTGCAACACGAATTCCGTCCACAAAAGTTTGAGTTTCGCTCGCCTCACCTCCACGCACAAACAAACGTCCGTCTTCTCCAACCGTCTGCGTTCCTGGCAAAGTCTGCAATGCCGCCACAATATTTCCGGCAGAACCTGCTGTGGTAACAATATCTAAAGGTTTTAAAACTGAAACTCTCGCCTTATCCCCAGATTCTAAAGTTCCCGCTGTAATGACAACAGCATCTAGAGCATTAACATTTTCTCTTAATTTTACCGTTTGATCTTTATAATTGGCAACATCAATTTCTTGCTTGTAAGTTTCAAAAAGTAAAAAACTAACCACTAGAAACTTGTTTCCTGTTTCTGTAGTTTCAAAAGAAAAATCTCCAGTTTCAGAACTTGTTGCTCCATCGTAAGTTCCGTCAATATAAATATTTGCACCTGCAACTGGTTTTCCTTTTTGGTCTACTACTTTTCCCGAAATAGTATTTTGAGCAAAAATTAAAGCTGTAAAAAATAAAAAACTAACTGTAAAAAATAATCTGGTTTTCATGTCATCTTTGGTTTTTGATGAAGCAAATGTATTTTAACAATTCATGTTAAAAAATATATAATAACCCAATTGTAGATTTTCGAGGATGAGTTGTAAAATACTAATTTGTATCTTAGCTAGGAAAACCAAAATCATTATTTTATGTCAGAAAGTAAACGAATTTCGAATCTATATCAGTCTATTTATAACGGAAATCCTTGGCTTGAAGTCAATTTAGACAATACATTAAAAAATGTAACTGCTGAACAGGCATATAAAAAAGTAAACCCAAACCTTAATACAATTTGGGAAATTGTAAATCATTTGATTCAATGGAGAAGAAATATTTTACAACGCATGCAAGGAGAAACAATCATAACTCCAGACCATAATTATTTTGTTCCTGTAATAGATCCTTCTGAAGCTGCTTGGGAACAATCGCTTCAAACTTTAGCAAAATCTCAAGATTCATGGAATGCTTTCTTTGAAGATTTTGATGACGAAGATTTAGCAAAAATTTATGTGAATAATGGTCATACTTACTACGAACACATTCACGGAATTATTCAGCATGATGTATATCATTTAGGACAGATTGTTATTTTAAAAAAGTTATTAAACACATAATATTATGAAAAATGCTGTTTTGTTTATAGCTTCTTTATTCTTCACTACAATTGCTTTTTCTCAGGAAACTGAAACCAAATACGATGAAGCCTTAGCCAAATCGCTTCATGCCGACGAATATGGAATGAAAAAATATGTTTTTTGCCTTTTAAAATCTGGGAGTAATACCACAGCTTCTAAAGAAGAAACCAAAAAGCTTTTCGCAGGTCACATGGAAAATATTGGCAAATTGGCCAAAGAAGGAAAACTGGTTGTTGCTGGGCCTTTCATGAAAAATGATAGAAATTATCGTGGCATTTACATCTTTAATGTCGAAACGATTGATGAAGCCAAAGCGCTTGTTGCCACCGATCCGGCAATAAAAGCCAATTTACTCGAAGCCGAATTAACGCCTTGGTATTGTACAGCATCTTTGCAGGAAATTCCGAAAATGCATGAAAAAATTGCCAAGACGAAAATGTAAAATATGAAAACCGAAAAAGAAAAAATGATCTCTGGCGAATACTATAACGCCTTTGATCCAGAATTGGTAAAAGGCCGTCGCACAGCAAAAAACCTTTTGCACAGCTTAAATGTAAAAGAATACCGAGTTACCAAAAAAGCAAAAGAAATTTTAAAGGAATTAATTCCAAACGCTGGAGCTGGTTTTTATATTGAACCTCCTTTTCACTGTGATTATGGTTACAATATTTTTGCTGGTGAAAATGTTTATTTTAATGTGAATTGTGTGGTTTTGGACTGCGCGCCTGTAACAATCGGGTCGAATGTATTTATTGCGCCAAATGTTCAGATTTATACTGCTTCTCATCCGCTTGACGCTGAATTGAGAAAAACATTAGAAAATGCATATCCAGTAACCATTGGAGACGATTGCTGGATTGGCGGAAACTCTGTTATCTGCCCAGGCGTAACAATCGGAAAAGGCTGTGTGATTGGCGCTGGATCTGTGGTTACAAAAGATATTCCAGACAATTCGCTTGCTGTTGGAAATCCAGCAAAAGTTATTCGAAAATTAAATCAAGAACCTGAATCCAAAAAATAATGCTTACCCTTAATAAAGTTCACCATATTGCCATTTTATGTTCCGATTACGAAAAATCGAAATATTTCTATACCCAGATTTTAGGTCTGACTATTATTAGAGAGATCTATCGTGAAGAACGCCAATCTTATAAATTAGATTTGGCTTTGAATGGCACTTATGTTGTCGAATTATTTTCATTTCCAAATCCGCCGCAAAGACCTTCAAGACCAGAAGCGGTTGGTTTGCGTCATTTAGCTTTTGAAGTTATAAATTTGGAAGAAACTATTGCTTTTTTAACTTCAAAAAATATAGAATCAGAACCAATTAGAATTGATGAAACGACTGAAAAGCGTTTTAGTTTTATTGCAGATCCTGATTTATTACCTATTGAGTTTTATGAGCGATAGGCTTTTTTTGCCGCAAAGGCACTAAGATACAAAGTTTTCTCTCATTTTTTGTCATTTCGACGAAGGAGAAATCTCCGCGAGAAGCTCTACAAAGATTGGCGATTTTGATTGTGGAGTTACTTGTGAAGATTTCTCCTTCGTCGAAATGACAAACTGCCTGTTTAGTCGTTTTCTTAAGTAAAAAACTTTGTGTCCTAGCGCCTTTGTGGCAAAACCTTAACACGAAAGCTTTTCTTACTAATACCCATTTTAACACACTAAATTAAAGATTTCCTATAAAAAACCGAATTTGATGCTTAATTTTGTAATCCGCAAAAAAAAATGCGATTTCAAATTCACTTCTGATGAACAAAACGGCGCAAATCAAAAAAAATCATCAATTAATCAAACTCCGAAAATTAGTTATTGTTTCTATTTTAATTGGCTTTCTTTCTGCCTTTCTCGGAATTTCACTCAAAAAAATAACTGAATATTACGAAGAAATCTTCTTTCATGAAGTATCAGTTCATCCTATATTTTACATCATATTTCCAGTTTTCGGTCTGTCGGTAATTTATTTCTTAAGACAATATCTTTTTAAGAAAAAAGAAAACAAAGGAATCAAAGAAGTTTTTGAAAGCACTGCATCAAAATCTAAAAACCTACCATCTTATAAAATCCCATCACATTTCATAAACGGATTATTAACGGTTATTTTTGGAGGTTCTACGGGAATCGAAGTTTCTACCGTTGTCGCGACAGCAACTATTGGTTCTGTTGCACACGAAAAAGAAAATGTTTTTCGCCAATACAAAACAGAACTAATCTGCGCAGGCGTTGCGGCGGGCGTTACGGCACTTTTTAGCAGTCCGATTGCGGGAGTTTTATTTGCTTTCGAAGTAATTTCAAGAAAAGTAACGCGAGCATTTGTGATTTCAAATTTAATTGCGGTTTCTATTGCTTTTGGTTTGCTAACAATTTTAAAAGAAGAACCATTATTTGCGGTTTCAATTACGACATGGAATTTAAAAGCGATTCCGTACTTTATTCTTTTAGGAATTTTGGCGGGAATGAATTCGGTTTACTTAACTAAATGTGTTTTATTCATTAAATCACAATTCGGAAAAATCAACAAACATTATTACAAAATCATAATTGGTTCTGCCATTTTAAGCATTTCACTTTTCTTTTTCCCACAATTATATGGCGAGGGTTATCACGCTATTAAAACAAGCTTTATTGCTCCAAACCAAATCATGACAATGACTTTGGCTTTAACTTTTATAGCTATATTGATTTTAAAACCAATTGTTACTTCAATTACGCTCGCTTCCGGTGGCGATGGTGGTGTTTTTGCACCTAGTTTATTTATCGGTGCTTTTTTAGGATTATTAGTAGCTTCTGTCTTGAATAGCTTTTTCCATGTAAATGTAATTCCGGTTAATTTTATGGTTATCGGAATGGCTGCAGTTTTAAGTGCCAGTATTCATGCACCTTTCACAGCAATTTTCTTAGTTTGCGGTCTAACAAATGATTATACTTTGTTTTTCCCAATTCTTGTCGTATGCTTGATTTCAAAATATACTGCAAAAACAATTTATCCGTATACCGTTTATAGTTATTCTCCAAGCTTAATTAAATAATCTCAAACTAGTAATCTATAGATTTACAAAGCAATAAAAACTAATATACAGCAAAGTATATTTAAAAACATAACGAGCAAAATATAATACCACAATAATGCCAACAGAAAAAATAAAAAGAAGCTATCGCAAAACACGTTACATTCTTTACAAGGAAACTTTAATTGACTATAAAGAACATTTTTGGTCGTTTTTAGGTTCTTTTGTCGGCATTGGGATTCTTTCTTATCTCGAAGCTTCACAATTTGCAGGAAGTGATGTTCTTTTTTTAATTGGTTCTTTTGGTGCGTCCAGTGTTTTGATTTACGGAATTATACAAAGTCCGTTTTCGCAGCCGCGAAATTTAATTGGCGGACATCTTATTTCAGCTTTTATAGGCGTTACGGTAAATAAACTGGTGCCTGATATTGTCTGGATTTCTGCTCCGCTTGCTGTTTCTCTTTCCATTATTTTCATGCAGATTACAAAAACACTGCATCCACCAGGAGGTGCGACAGCGCTAATCGCAGTTACAGGTTCAGCACAAATAAAAGGTTTAGGCTATATGTATGTGATTTCGCCAGTTCTAGTTGGTGTTTTAATTTTATTTGTAATCGCTTTGATTTTTAATAATATTACTTCAAGCAGAAGTTATCCAAGTCATAGTACTTATCATAAACATTATCATAAAATTAGAAAAAGACTGGCGAGAAAGTAGCAGTTTTCAACTCTCTTTTGTCACCCTGAGCGGAGTCGAAGGGTATTCCTATTGGAAAAAGGCTTCGACTTCGCTCAGCCAGACAAACTAATTGAAAATCAATTTTCTAAAATCTTTTCAACAAATCGCAATTCGTGATTCGTATTTCATTTTTTATATTTTACCTTTGACCTCTCAATAAAAACAAAGATTATGGTTTATAAATTTAGAGTTATTCTAGACGCCGAAGAAGATATTTTTAGAGACATTGCAATTCTAGAGGAAGATACACTTGAGGATTTACACAATGCAATCTTCAACGCTTTTGGCTTTGACGGATCAGAAGTGGCTTCATTTTATACTTGTGATGATACATGGAATCAAGAAGATGAAATTCCGCTTTTTGATACAGGAGATGTTCCTGGCGAAATGAGAACCATGAACGATTATCCGTTATCTAGTATTTTAGACAAAGAAAATACAAAGATTATCTACGTTTATGATTTCATCAGCATGTGGACTTTCTTAGTTGAATTGGCTGCTATCGAAGATGAACAAGTTGGAGTTACTTACCCAGAAACTTTATTTTCTCACGGTGAAATGCCAGACGAAGCTCACGAAAAAAACTTTGAAGCTGATGACATGCACGACGATATCTACGGAGAATTTGAAGACGATCTAGACGAAGACGATCTTGACATGTTCGAAGGCGATGACAGCTTCGAAGATTATGGATTTGAGGAGAATTGGAACTAACGTAAGTTGCTAAGATGCTGAGACTCTAAGATTCTGAGTTTTTAAATTTTGACAGTTTTTTCTTATTTTTACATTTAATTTAAAAGATAAGTTAATGAGTCATTTTAGAAAGATCTTGGTCTGGCAGAAATCAATTTCCTTAGTTACAAAAGTTTATAAAGCAACGAGAACTTTCCCAAAAGAAGAGACTTTTGGATTAACTTCACAAATACGTCGAAGTTCAATATCAATTCCAAGTAACATTGCAGAAGGATCTGGAAGAGAAAGTAATAAAGATTTTTTACGATTTTTATATATTTCTCTAGGCTCTTTATTTGAAATGCAGACCCAACTTGAAATTGCAAAAAATATAATTTACATAAGCGAAGAAGAATTTAACCTTTTATATGAGGATAGTCGAGAGATCGAGAGAATGTTAGCGTCGTTAATTAAAAAATTAAAGGACACTATCTAAAAAACTTAGTATCTTAGAAACTTAGAATCTCAGCAACTCAAAAAAATGATCAACTTATTCAACACCCACATCGAAACGCTTTCCATACACCGCGTAGGAAACAAAAGCCGTAACGAAGCTATTTTTTTATCGGAACAGCCTTTTAATCTTAATGACGAGATTGTTCCTTTGATTAAAGAATTCTTTTTTAAACCTTTTAGAGAAAAAGAAGAAAACTACTATCAGTTTGCACACGAAGTGGACTTGGACTACAACGACATGTTTAAATATGCAACTGAGATTTTTGCTAATCCGGCTAATGTTCATGAGGTTTCTAAAAACATCACAAAACATTTATTTGAGCAGTCCAATCACCCGCACATTAAAAATGGTGAGGTATATGTAACGTATTTGACAAACCTAAGTATCGATAATAATGTTGTTGATGCAATCGGAATTTTTAAAAGCGAATTACAAGCCGACTTTTTACAGTTTGAAGAAAACGGAAGCAATCTTGAAATGATTTTACAACAAGGAATCAACTTGAGTAAATTAGATAAAGGATGTTTGATTTTTAACTACAAAAAAGAAGAAGGATACAAAATTCTGACAGTAGACAGCAACCGTTATGATGCGCGTTACTGGTTAGAGCACTTTTTATCTGTTGATGCTTTTGAAGATGAAAATTTCATCACTAAAAAATATTTAAAATTCTGTCAAAACTTCGCAAAAGACGTTGTTTTGCCAGCAGAAGACAAGAAAGAGGAAGTAATGTTTATGAACCGATCTGTGAATTATTTCGCTAAAAACGATCAGTTTGAAGAGCAGAATTTCTTGAATGAAGTACTAGACAATCCTGATTTGATTCCTGAATTTAAAAACTATAAAGTTGATAAAGGAGAAAAATACAGCATCGAAGATGTTACCTCATTCCCTATTGCCAACGCAGCAGTTTCTGACGCTAGAAAATCGATTAAAAACGTTATTAATTTAGATACTCACATTCAGATTAAAATGGATTTTATCAATCCTGAAAGTGCAGAAAAATTTGTTGAAAAAGGCTGGGATGAAGAAAAACAAATGTATTACTACTTAGTTTACTTCAACAAAGAAGAAAAAAGCTAAGAAGTTTTCATTTTCTATTACTTACTTATTTAATACAAAAAACGGCGATTACAAATGTAACCGCCGTTTTTTATTTGATAGATTTTATATTCTAAAACAAAGAAAATATTGCTTTTAAAATATCATCGTAAACTTGTTTGTCTTTTTCTCCTGCGCGAGCCAAAACTCTAATTCCAGAATAATTATTAAAGATGAATCTTGCAAGTGATCTTGCGTCTTGTCTATCTGAAATCTGACCTGACTCCTGCCCTTTTTTTACAGCATTGCAGAAAATGTCTTCCACTACTTTCTGGTTATCGTGAACTATTTTTGCAATTTCAGGATCATGCATTGCCAATTCTACAGCAGAGTTTACCATAAAACAGCCTTTTGTAATTCGATCTTGAAGGCTTTCTATAACCGCTTGCTTGAATATTTCGGTCAATGCAGTTTTAATGTTTTCAGCATTTTCAAAAAGCTCAGTAAGACTGTCTAGATTTTGCTTTTGATATCGTTTTAATGACTTTACAAATAGTTTTTGCTTATCTCCAAAAGTATCATACAAACTAGAGCGGCTTAATCCTAAATGATTTACCAAATCTTGCGCAGAAGTTCCGTTGTAACCTTTGTGCCAAAAAATCTCGATTGCTTTATCTAAAGCCTGATCTTCATTAAATTCCTTCGTTCTAGCCATGACATTCAAATTAAATTCTTCACAAAGATACGAAAATACGGAACAATCGTTCCCGAATTAGTCAAAAAAATTATAGAACAGTGTTTACGATAAGTCCGCCGTCAACGACAATTTCTGAACCAGTAATAAATGAAGCATCATCTGAAGCTAAGAAACTAACTGTTTTTGCAACTTCCGCTGATTGCCCAAAACGTTTCAATAAGATCTTTTCTCCTAAAGCAGATCCTAAACCTTCTACTTCTTCTTTTTCTAAACCAACTTTTCCATACAATGGTGTTTCAATTGGACCAGGAGAAACTGCATTTACTCTAATTTTTCTTGAAGCCAATTCTACAGCAAAAACTTTATTTAAGGATAATACTGCTGCTTTACTCGCTGCATAAACGCTAGAATTTGGCATTCCGACATGAGCATTTACAGATGTATTAAAGATAATTGAGCCACCGTCATTCAAAATTGGAAGCACTTTTTGAACTGTAAAATAAACTCCTTTCACATTCACATTCATAATACTGTCATAATGATCTTCTGAAGCTGAATCTACTGGCGCAAAAGCTGCAATTCCCGCATTTAAAAATAAAATATCAACTTTTCCGAATTTTGTTTTTACTTCTTCAACTAAATTGTCGATTGATTTTAAATCCGATTGATCAGCCACAATTCCAGTAACGTTTAATTCTGTTTCGGCTTTTGCCAAAGCTTCTTTGTTTCTTCCTGTTATAATTACTTTTGCACCTTTTGCTGCTAAATCAGCTGCTGCCGCATACCCGATTCCACTGTTACCGCCTGTTACTATTGCAACTTTGTTTTCTAAATTTTTCATTGTTATTTGTTTTTTAAGTTATTGATTATTCAATTATTATGGTACAAAGATACAATAACGGAACGATCGTTCCATTATTGTTAATGTTAATTTTTAGTTAAAAAAGAAAAGCTCTTCCCAAAAACCTTTAATTACAAGGGAAACAACTATTTAACTATAGAGGAAAGAAATTGAAAAATGTCGAGTATTCTTAATTTATGCTTAATTTTGCATTAAAAAATAACTCAGATGGATATTCAATTTTTTAAAGAAAGTCCTTTTACCACAATAATTTCATTTCATAAGCTAATTGAATCTTTTGAAGAAATTGCTCAATCAGATGTTGATTACAGATCAAACTATGCCAAAGCGATTTTAGAACAAATTGAATTAATTCCGGAACTTAGGACTGGAATCCAGGATTATTCAGTTATCAAAAACAACGAAGCTTTAATCAAAAATATTTTAGCCGATTTGTTTCCAACTGCATTGACACATAACGAAATAAAAGCGGTAACAATTCCATTTCAAAATATCTCCTTTAATTATACAGAGCGTTTCAAGAAAATCTTAAAAAATGCGGGAGACGAATTTTATATGGAAATTCGTGACTTTAGCGACCATCAATTCTATATCAATAACTGCTGTTTAATTTTGAGCAGTTATTATAAGCAGCATATCGATTTTAATCAGCCTTTTTTCTATGATATTCCAGACGAAAATGGTATTGAAAAACATTATCGCATTTTGTACAATGCCGATTTCATGGAAATTATTCCTACTGAAAATGCGGTACATTTAACTCAGGAAGATATCGATCAATTAATTGATAATTATAATGATATTAATTTATGGAAATCTAAATTCCCGAAAGGAAGCTGGATTTTAAGAGGTTTTGGAATCGTTTCTTTGTTTGATGCGACCACAGAAAGCGCTATTTCTATTCTAAAAAGCAATTTGCTGAAACCTGGCCCAAAAACAGTTACAACAGACCAAGAAGTTTCCAATATTTTTCAGTCGATTTTTAATCTTTCAAACTTAAAAGTCGGATTTATTATATATAATTCTGAGGAAGAAAAATTTATCAGACCTGCGAAGTACGAAAATCATATGAAAAGCTTTCTACTTTCTGATGATCAGGAAGTGGATTGCAAAAATGCTTTTTTTGGATGTTCTTTCGAAAATTTACTGGACAATAGAGAACCTTTTGTTATTTCGAATGTCAGCAAATTTACTGAGGAATCTACAAATAAAAGACTAGGCGAACATTTACTATCGCAAAATATTCAGAGCTGTATTTTTGCTCCGGTAATTAAAAGCGGACATTTATTGGGCGTTGTGGAACTGGTTTCAGAAAATGCAAGAGATCTGAACAGTGTAAATGCTACAAAACTCGATTTGGTTCTGCCATATTTAACTGATACGATTGATCGTTACAATACAGACATGCAGCATCAGATTGAGGCTATTATTCAGCGTGAATATACTACGATTCACCCGAGCGTATACTGGAAGTTTAAGAGAGAATCGCAAAACTACTTTCAGAATATGAATCATACAAAAGATTATATTTTTAAAGAAATTGTTTTTAAGAATGTATATCCGTTATATGGTCAAATAGATATAAAAGGTTCGTCTGAACATCGAAATGAAACGGTAAAAATTGATTTAAAAAGCCAGTTGACTGCGCTTTTAGAAATTTTCGACAATCAGAAACCAAACTCAAATCTTGTTCTTTTGGAGCAAAGAAAATTTGAATTGGAATCGCTTAGAAGTGAACTAGATTTTCCTCTAAAAGCAGATACAGAACAGCATGTACAGCGTTATATTGAAGAAGAAATTCATCCAATCTTGAAAAATACTCAAGGTAATGCGAAAAGCGAAAAGCTGATAGAATTATACTTTGGAAATCTAGATGAAAAAACAGGAATGTTTTATCAGGAAAGAAAGAAGTTTGACAATGCTATGTCAATTATCAATAAACGACTTGCAACGGTTTTAGACAGAAAGCAAGTTGAAGCTCAACAGATTTATCCGCATTATTACGAACGTTTTAAGACAGATGGTGTTGAACATAATTTATATATTGGAGCTTCGATTTCTCCAACAAAACCATTCGATATTATGTATCTGCATAATCTTCGTTTGTGGCAATTGCAGACTTTATGCGAAATGGAATTGGAACACCATGAGCTTAAAGAATCTCTGCCATACGAATTGGATGTTACTTCGCTAATTCTGGTTTTCAGTTCTGCGCTTTCTATCCGTTTCAGAATGGATGAAAAACGTTTTGATGTTGACGGAACTTATAATGCGAGATATGAAGTTGTTAAAAAACGAATTGACAAATCGCATATTAAAGGAACAAACGAAAGAATTACTGAAAAAGAGAAAATTACAATTGTTTATTCTCAAAATAGTGAAGAAGCAGAATATTTAAAATACATTAAATACCTGCAGCACAAGAAAATTTTGGAACCTTCTATTGAACAATTTGAAGTTGAAGATCTTCAAGGAGTTTCTGGTTTGAGAGCGATTCGTGTGAAAGTAATCAACAATAGTTCAAACCCAGGAATTAAGAAAATAACCTATCAGGATTTACTAGATGAGCTCAACTAAATAGTTGAGCTTTTTTTGTTTTTAAGCACATAGAAACATAGATTTTGAAAACCGATAAAAGGCATTTCATTTTTTTTGAAAAAACATAGTCGCACCTAATATGAAAAAAACTTTGACAAAGTTTTCAGTATTTGCGCTATGTGTGAGAAATTAGCTTCTTTCTCTATTCTTTTTTACACAAAAAGATCTATGTTTCTATGGTGTTTAAAATTTTAATTTAAATGGACTTAAAAGCAATCACAAATGCAATTACCGTTATGATAATTCCAAACATGAAAAAATTGTAGGCAATTCGAAGTAAATTATATTTTCGCTGTAAAACCAATCCCAAATAATATAAATCTTTGATCATGGTTGAATACAGATAATCACGATCTTTCATCATTTCATTCATTGCCCAATCATAATCTTCGAGAGGCATTTTGTAGAAATTTCCAAAAAACATCAAATTCACTTTTTTAGCTTCTACATCATCTCGCGTAAAAAATCCCGATGTTACTTTTGGGCGCGTAGACAGAATCGCAAAAATAATCGTGATTACACTTGACATCAGCATTATAAAGGTTGGCACGACCAAATGCGCATTTTTCGGACTATCTAGTTTTGGAATAATAGATGATAAAGCTATCGAAATAATAATGGCATTTACAGACAGTAAAATATTAGCTTTGCTATCTGCAATACCACTTAAACGCGTATGATTCCCAAGTGTGACACGAAATAAAGTATCAATTCCGCGATCTGGTTTTTCAGCTTTTTCAGCTTTCTCTCTCTTCTTATTTTCTTCTTCGAGTGCTGCGGCAGCTTTCAATTCCTGTTTATTGATTTTTTTCTGAATCAACAAAAGATTTTTTTCTTTCAGAGGCTGCCATTTTCTCAAGGCATAATCTGTGTAGAATCTGTGTTTATTCAATAAAAAATTCAGGTTTTCTCTAGTCCATTCTTCATTAGAAAAACTCACAATTCCTGCATTTTTTAATTCCAAACGCAATAATTCGCAAGTTGTCGCATATTCAGCTCCCATTAAATGAGCATAATCTGCATCACGAATAATCTTTTCTAAGTGCGTTCTAGGCTCATATTCTTTTACAGTAGCTAGAATCAAACTCGAAACAAGCGCGATAAATTCTTCCGATTTTCCTTTTTCTCGTAAAAACTCAGTAGCAATTTTTGTACTTGTTTTTTCATGATTTTCATACCCTTCAATATATCCCGTATCATGAAACCATGCAGCAACCAAAAGTGCTTCCTTATCCTCACCGCTTACATCTTCTTTTTTGCAAAGTTCCCTAACTGCAGTAACAACTGTAAAAGTATGATTAAAATTATGGTAAGAATATAAATTAGAAAGTTTATCTTTGAGTAAATTACTCACGAAATCTTCGGATTGTTCTATTAGATTCATAAAGAATATTTTTATACCACTAAATTATGAAATTGTTTTTGGATAATCATTTTATTGCTAAGATTAAAAACTATTCTTTGGCAATTATTGCCCTATTCATTGTCTACGCCTGCGCAACGCGAAAACCGCAATACGGAAAAAATGTAAGTGCCAACGAAACAGAAAACGCGACAGATACCATAAAAATTGCACATACTTTTTTTCTGGTTGGTGATGCTGGAAATGCAGACGAAGAACAAGCACAACAAACGCTGGAACTTTTGCACCAAAAACTAAAAAAAGCAAGTAAAAAATCGACGCTTCTTTTCTTAGGAGACAACATCTATCCGAAGGGTTTTCCGAGCGATAAGCATCCAGAAGACAAGGCTTTAGCAGAAACCAAATTAACCAATCAATTAAAATTAACTGAAGGTTTTAAAGGAAAAACAGTCGTAATTCCAGGAAATCATGATTGGTACAGCGGCATCAAAGGCCTAGAGCGTCAGGCTGATTTTGTAACGAAATATTTAAATGATAAAAAAGGTTTTCTTCCAAGAAAATCCTGTCCGATTGAAAACGTAAAAATTGACAGCACCACTACTTTGATAGCTGTTGATAGTGAATGGTTTCTTGAAGATTGGAACGACCATCCTACGATAAATGACAATTGCGAAATTAAAACCAGAGAAGCTTTTTTTGAAGAGCTTGAAGGTCTTTTAAACAAAAATCAAGAGAAAACAGTTGTCCTTGCTATCCATCATCCCTTACTAAGCAACGGAACACATGGCGGACAATTTTCATTAGAAAAACAATTATTTCCTTTAGAGCAAAAAATTCCGCTTCCGATAATTGGTTCGTTTATCAATTTATTACGAAAAACTTCTGGTGTAAATCCGCAAGATATTCAGAACAAACAATATACGATTTATACTAAAAGAATTAAAACGCTTTTGCAAAAGCAAAAAAATGTCATTGTAGTTTCTGGTCACGATCATAATCTGCAATATATCAGCAAAGAAAATATCCAGCAGATTATCAGTGGTGCAGGTTCAAAATCTGAGGCTGCACGAGCGATCAACCCTTATGATTTTTCGTATGGAGGAAATGGCTATGCTACACTAACTATGTTTAAAAGCGGAGATGCAAAAGTTTCTTTTTATGGAAATGAAAACGGCAAAGAAAAACTGCTTTTTGAACGCGAAATTATAAAAGCAAAAGAAATTAACTGGGCTTCAGATATTCCCAATAAGTTTCCTTCAACCGTGACCACTTCTATTTATTCTCCCAAAATGACTCAAAAAAGTGCGTTTCATAGATTTTTATTCGGTCAGCATTATAGAAAATATTATAGTATGCCAATTGAAGCGACAACTGCTACGGTTGACACTTTAAAAGGAGGCTTAAAACCAATTCGTGAAGGCGGAGGACATCAATCTATTTCTTTGAGAATGTCTGATCCTCAAGGCCGCGAATATGTTATGCGTGCTATGAAGAAAAGTGCAACGACATTTTTACAGTCGGTAGCTTTTAAAGATCAATATGTGGTAAATGAATTCGAAAAGACATACGCAGAAGATTTCTTATTTGATTTTTATACGACTTCTCACCCTTATTCTTCTTTTGCAATTGGCAGCATGTCTGATCAGATTGGACTAAGACATACAAATCCTATTTTATATTATATTCCGAAACAAAATGGTTTAGGCGAATTTAATGCGAGTTTTGGTGACCAATTATACATGGTTGAAGAAAGGCCTGCTGACAATCATCTTGATGGCAAAAATTTTGGCAAACCAAGTAACATCATCGGGACTGATGATATGATGCTGAATCTTCATAAAGATGAAAAATATACTGTTGATGAAAAAGAATATATCAAAGCGCGTTTGTTTGATATTCTTTTGGGAGACTGGGATCGTCACAGCGATCAATGGCGCTGGGCTGAATATAAAGAAGATGGAAAAGTAATTTACAGACCTATTCCGCGTGACCGTGATCAGGCTTTTGTAAAATATGATGGCGCTTTGCTTTCACTTATAATGAATATGCCTCCGCTTCGTCATATGCGAACTTTCAAAGGAGACAGAATCAACGTGAAATGGCTTGGAAGAGAACCTTACCCAATGGATTTGGCATTTCTAAAAACTGCCGGAGAAAAAGAATGGGTTGAACAGGCCAAATATATTCAGGAGAACTTAACTGATGCAGATATTGATTTGGCTTTCAAAAACATGCCAAAAGAAGTTCAAGACGAAACGGTTGATGAAATCAAAGCAAAACTAAAAAGCAGAAAAAAAGATCTTCAGAAATATGCTCGCGAGTATTCTGAAGTGTTAGATAGAACCGTTATGATTGCGGGAACAGACAAAAAAGACAAGTTTGTTTTAAATCATAATGTAAAGAAAGGTATTGAAATTCAGGTTTTCAGAATTAAAAAAGACGGAGATGAATTGCTTTACACCAAAAACGTAACTGATGCTAAGACCAAAAATCTTTGGATTTACGGATTAGATGATAATGATGTTTTTGAAGTAAAAGGAAACGAAAAATCTAACATTAAAATTCGTTTGATTGGAGGTCAGAACAACGACACTTATAACATTGAAAACGGAAAAAAGGTTATTGTTTATGATTTTAAATCAAAAGAAAACACATACAATCTTGATTCTAAAACACAAACACAACTTACAGACGATTACGAAGTTAATGCATACAATTATGAAAGACCAAAGTATAATGTAGTTTCTGGGCTTCCAAACATTGGCTATAATCCGGATGATGGTGTAAAAGTTGGAGTCAACGTAAATTATACCGTTAATAATTTTAAACAAAATCCATACACACAAAGACATATTTTTAATGCTTTCTACTATTTTGCTACAGGCGGTTTAGAATTTAATTATGCAGCGCATTTTCCAGGTTTATTAGGGAAATGGGTTATTGATGTCGAATCATTGTATACAACTCCAAATTTTGCCATGAACTATTTTGGTTACGGAAATGAATCCCAATACGATGACGATTTAGGAATGGATTATAATCGTGTTCGAATTAGAAAATTTAATGCTTCTGGCGCTATTCGTCATGTTGGCCGTTACGGAAGTGAATTTAGCGTTCAACCCATTTTCCAGAGAATGACCGTAGAAGATACTGAAAACAGATATATCAATATTCCTGGAATTGTAAATCCAGAGGTATTTGACAGCCAGAATTTCGGAAGCTTAAAAGTTAAGTATGTCTTTAAAAATTCAGATTTTGCTGCAAAACCTACACTAGGAATGTATTTTATGGTTGCAGGAACTTGGACAACAAATCTTGACGAGACAAAAAAGAATTTTCCAACACTTGAAAGTATTTTAGGTTTTACGCATAAAATTGATCACAACGGAAAATTGATATTAGCAACTTACGTAAAAGGAAAAGCGATTTTCAATAATAATTACGAATTTTATCAAGGTGCTTCTCTCGGCGGCGATACTGATTTACGCGGTTTTAGAAACGAACGTTTCTTAGGAAGTTCGTACTTCTCTCAAAGTTCTGATTTGCGTTTAAGCATTGGAAAAATCCGCAAAACGATTGTTCCTTTTACTTACGGAATTTTAGGTGGTTTCGACTACGGAAGAGTTTGGCTTGATGGCGAAGATTCTAAAAAATGGCACCAAGATTACGGCGGCGGACTTTGGCTGAATGCGATAAATGTCATTACCGCAAGAATCTCATATTTTAAATCTCCTGATGAAATTGGAAGATTGATTTTTGGAGCAGCTTACAGCTTCTAGCTGTAGGTTCAAAGTTGCAAAGACTCAAAGTAACAAAGTTTTTTAGCCACGAATTACACTAATTTACACTAATTTTTATTTAAATATAATTCGTGGAGATTAATGTAATTCGTGGCTAACTTTTTTTGCTTTAAAACTTAGTAGCTTAGCAGCTTAGAATCTTAGATTCTAAATTCATAGAGCTTTCCACCTATTTTGTTTGTTTTTTCGTCTGCTATAAGTAAAGTGTTGTTATCTTTAAAAACAATTGCTTCTTTTTGCGAAAAGTGATTTAAATTTAATTCTGTTTGAGTTCCTTTATGAAATAAATCTCCTTTAAAGTTTTTAAACAAAAGCACTTTATCATGACTTAATAAAGCTACTTTTTTTCCGTCTGGACTTATCGTTGCGCTTGTTAGTACACAGTGATTGTAATTGCTGCAAGTTTTAAATTCTCCAATTTTTACTGCTTTCTGAGTTCCTGCAGCATTTTTGATTTTGTAGATAAAAGCAGTGCCATCAAAACCTTTACTTCTGTTTTTGGTAAAAAGATAGAAATAGCCGCCTTGCTCAAAAAAACCTTCAACATCGTAGAACATTTCTTTTTTCTTTGGAGGAAATTCCTTTTGTTCAGGATACGAAAATGAAATTTTATATTCAGCTTTAGCTAAATCATTATTCAATTCATTTTTTGCCACTTTATAAATGCACAAATCTCTCCTTTCGTTATCATTATTTCCAAAATCCCCAATGTAGATATTTCCCGATTTGTCTTTCGTAATGTCTTCCCAATCTACATTTGTGGCATTTGAAATCGTGATTGTTTTAGCTAATTTCCCATTATGATCGATTGCATAAATCGCATTTTTATTTCCGCTGTCTTCTAACGTATAAAGGGTTTTGATTTCAGGAAAATAAGTTATTCCAGAGACTTCTTTTAATTTTTTCGGAAGCGAATAAAGTTCTTTCAAATCAGAACCAGATTGTTTCTGACAAGCTAGTAAAACAATAGAAACGGCTACTAAAAATGATTTTTTCATAAAACTATTTTTTTAAACCATATAAGTTATATCAGTTAATTTAAAAAGATTGGCTGAAATGAACTTATATAACTTATATGGGAAAATGATTTAAACTAAGTTAGTGTTTTTAAAATTACGGGTAATAAATTCAAATGCGGCGTGCATGATGTGCCCCATTGATTTTGCATTTTTAAATTTCATATCGTTCGTGTAACGGTATAATTCCATTTTTAATTGCAGTAAATGTTCCTGTGTTGAGATGGTATCGTGACACATAATATTCAGCAATTTTTTGATTCTCGTTTCGGCTGAATGAATACGTTTTGCCAAAATCGCTCTTTCTTCATCTTTATATTGAATGATTGAACGCTCTTCCAGTTTCTCTTTAATCAATTGAATCATCGGAAAATTTTCTTTGAAAAATTGCGGACGATACACTTTAAAATTCCCTTCGTAACATTGCTGGTCAAAATCAATCGGACGGATTTTATAGACTACTTGATCAAAATCGTGAATCGGGACAATTACATAATTGTACGCGCGCATGTCACCCAAAAGCCGAATCATACAGCGTTCATTAAACTTGACAAACTCTTTGGCAATCTGTGCTTTTTCCATTTCGCTGCATTTATCAAGGAGCGTATCCATAAAAACATCACCAGGAATTCCGATAATATGCTCTTCGATCAAAGTGTCTTTATAAACCAAAAAGTTGATTTTATCTGGTGAAAGAATATCTTCCAATTCGAGTCCGTAAATACGAGAAGCGTCTGCTTTTTTGATGTAAAAATGGACATAATTATCGTTGAGAATATTTCGAACTTTAATTCTAAAAGGTTTCGAATTTCCGAAAGTACAATAATCAATTGCATCGACATTCAGGTATTGAATAATTTCGTTATTTCCATCAGAATGCAAAAGCGAATATATTTTCTTCAGGTTTAAATCAATTTCATTACGTTCAAATTCGCCGTAATATACCCGAATCCAAAGTGTGTCAGTATCATTTTTATCATAAACATTTATCGAACCCGAAAAACGCAGCAAGTCATCATAAAACACAGAAACTTTAGAAATACGCTCATATCTCTCTAAATAACTTAAAAGTGGTTGTGTTAAAGGAAAAGACGGTTTTTTTAAAACCATTAAAGGCTCGCTCATTTTGAATATCTTTATTACAAATTTACGTCAATACGATTTAAAGTAAGAATTTAAAGTAACAAAAATCAAATTGACTCGTCATACTAAAAACTAAAACCAGAAAAATTTGGAAACCATATTAACCATTGAGAATTTAAGCAAAAGATACGGCCGAATCCAGGCTTTGAAAAATGTATCTTTTCAAATACAAAAAGGTCGTGTTTATGGCATTCTAGGGCCAAACGGCAGCGGAAAATCGACTACATTAGGAATTGTATTAAATGTTGTTAATAAATCGTCTGGCAGTTATCGCTGGTTTGATGGCAATGTTGAAACTCACGATGCCTTAAAAAAAGTTGGCGCCATTATAGAAAGACCCAATTTCTATCCGTACATGACGGCCGAGCAAAACTTAAAATTGGTTTGCAAAATTAAAAACATCAACTATTCTAAAGTCAATGAAAAACTGGAATTAGTTGGTTTAAGCGAAAGAAAAGACAGCAAATTCAGTACTTTTTCATTAGGAATGAAACAGCGTCTGGCTATTGCATCGGCACTATTAAACGATCCTGAAATTTTAATTCTAGATGAACCAACCAACGGATTAGATCCGCAGGGAATTCATCAGATTCGAGATATCATTAAAAAAATTGCTTCGCAAGGAACTACTATTTTACTTGCTTCTCATTTATTGGACGAAGTAGAAAAAGTCTGCTCGCAGGTAATTGTTTTAAGAAAAGGAGAGGTTTTATATTCTGGTTCTGTTGACGGAATGTCTTCAAACGAAGGTTTCTTCGAATTGCAGTCAAATGACAATTCAGCTTTAAAAACAGCTTTACTTGAACATCCTGCTGTAGATAGAATTTCTGAAGAAGATGGAAAAGTTCTGGTTTACTTAAAATCTGATTTATCAGCTTCTGAATTAAATCAGTTTTTATTTTCTAAAAGCATTGTTTTAAGCCATTTAGTAAAACGCAAAAACAGTCTAGAAGCTCAATTTTTAGAATTAACCAAAAACGCCATTGCTCAAAAAAACTAAACCATGAAAAGACTTCTTTCTATAGAATTACAAAAAATCTGGATGAATAAAGCCAGTAAAATATTAACGCTAACTTATTTTATCTTACTTTCTTTTATAGCCTTAATTGCAGCTATAAAATTTGACATAGGACCTTTCAAATTCCATTTGGCAGAAATGGGGATTTTTAATTTTCCTTTTATCTGGCATTTTAACACTTATGTTGCCGCTTGGATGAAATTCTTTTTAGCTATTGTTATTGTTTCGATGATGGCCAATGAATATAGTTACGGGACTTTAAAACAAAACTTAATTGATGGTCTTAGTAAAAAAGAATTTATTCTATCTAAATTCTTAACTGTAGTTTTATTTGCTTTTGCATCAACGGTTTTTGTTTTTGTAATGAGTTTAATTTTAGGATTTTGCTTTTCTTCTTACACCGAATTTAGTATTGTTTTTAGCGACTTAGATTATCTTTTAGCCTTTTTTGTAAAACTGACTGGTTTCTTCTCTTACTGTTTATTTTTAGGAATCTTAGTAAAACGTTCTGCTTTTGCATTGGGTTTCCTTTTGGTTTGGAACATTCTTGAAGGTATTATTAAAGCTATTTTAGCATTCAAAGTTTTTCCCGACAGCAACACTAATCAAAAAATCATGCAATTTTTCCCGTTAGAAGCCATGTCTAATTTAATTGTCAATCCGGGTCCAAGATTATCTGTTGTAAAAAATATTGGCACACAAATGGGAATTGAAACAGATGCTGATTTTAGCGTAGATTATTTTGCTGTTTTTATCGTTTTAATTTGGACTTTTCTATTTATATATTTTTCTTACAAATTATTAAAAAATAGAGATTTGTAGTATATTTGCTACTATGAGTCCTTCAAGAATTTTATTCCTAATTTTCGTTTTGTGCTGTTTTTATAACAAAATCAACGCGCAGGGCATTACTGTAAATTCTACTGTGCCACCAGTCGATTTAATTCAGAATGTTTTAATAAATAGTTCTTGTATTGATACTGAGAGTGCAAATGCATCAGGAAATCCAACACCAAACCAGCAGAGTTATGGTTCTTTTTCGGGAGGTGCAAATTTTCCATTCTCTAGTGGAATCGTTTTAAGCACTTCCCCAAGCAAAAAAGCAGAAGGTCCGTATAAGCAACAAGAATCTAAGGGAGTAGAAGTTCCCGGATGGAATGGCGATGCGGATCTTAATCAGGCTTTGGGCATTAACAATAGTACACAAGCGACAGTTTTGGAATTTGATTTTATAGCATTGACCAACTCTATCAGCTTTAATTATATTTTTGCTTCGAATGAATATCAACTTAATTTCCCTTGTATATATTCAGACGGATTTGCCTTTTTGATTAAAGAAGCTGGAAGCAGTGAAAACTATAAAAACCTTGCTGTTTTACCCAATACTACGACACCAGTTTCAGCAACAACAGTCCATCCAAAAATTGACAACATGAATGGCGCGGGTGGAGAACCACTTATTGGGTGTGCTGCTGTTAATGAAAACTACTTTAATGGATACAATACAGCTTCTAGCCCTATTAATTATGCAGGTCAAACTGTAGTTATGAATGCTTATACAGATGTCATTCCAAATAAAAAATACCATTTAAAATTGGTTGTTGCCGATGATGCTACAAGACAGTATAATTCGGCAGTTTTTATTGAGGCAGGCAGTTTTGTAACGAAAATAAATTTTGGTGAAGATAGAACTGTAGCAAACAACAATCCGATCTGTTTTGGCGAAAATTACGTTTTAGACACCAATATAAGCTCAACAGCTTACACTTTTAAATGGTTCAAAAAAGATGCTTCCAACAATTATGTTGAGATTACTGGAGCAACTTCTTCATCTTATACTGTACAAACAACAGGAACATATAAAGTAGAAGCGAATTTGACTGGTACATCTTGTATTTCTACCGGAGAAATTACAATTGAGTTTACGCCTCAAATTCAATCAACCAATACTTCTTTATTGCAATGTGATGACGATGCAGACGGTTTCACCATTTTTGATTTAACCAAAGTTGCTAATATTGTAAAAAACAATAACTCGCAGATTATCAATCAAGGTTATTACGAAACTTTGGTGGATGCACAGGCAAAAACAAATCCAATTTTAAATCCGCAGCGTTATGCAAACAAAGCTCCGAATCAAATCGTTTTTGCTAGAATTGAAAATGCTTTTGGGTGTAGTGCGATACCTCAAATTACACTAAATGTTTCTAATACTGTAATTCCAGATCAGGCTCCCATTGCAAAATGTGACGAAGATGAAGTACAAGACGGTTTGTATCAATTTAATTTAGAACAAGAGGTCACTCCTCAAATTTTAACAGGTTTGCCTGCTGGACTGGTAGTCAATTATTTTTTAACAGCTTCAGATGCAGTTACAGAAACAAATCAGCTGCCCAATATTTTTAAAAATACTACGCCAAATAGCCAAACTATCTACGCTCGTGCTGCTAATGGCTCAAACTGTTATGACATAACTCCGATCGAATTGATTGTACATACTTTTGACCCGCCTAATTTTGAAAATGTAACGCAATATCTTTGCAAAGGAGATGAGATAACATTATCCGTTGCCACTGGCTTTAGCAGTTATACTTGGTCCAATAACTTAGGCACAACAAATTCAATTACCGTTAATAGCGCAGGAGACTATTCTGTAACAGTAACAGATGTAAACGGATGCAAAAAAACCAAAACCTTCAAAGTAATTTTATCTGAACCAGCTACAATTACGGGAGCAGATGTAAAAGATTTTTCTGGAATAGATAATTCTGTAAAAATTCTGTATACTGGAGTTGGAAATTATGAGTTTTCTCTTGACGGAAACACTTTTCAAGACGATCCTACTTTCACACAAATAAGTCCAGGAATCTACAATGCAATTGCCAGAGACAAAAATGGTTGTGGTCCGTCTAATGTATTTCAAATATATGTTTTGGATTATCTGCGCTTCTTTACTCCAAACGGAGACGGATACAATGATTTATGGGCAATTAAAAACATTGACCAAATGCCAGACTATACCATCTCGATTTTTGACCGCTACGGAAAATTATTAAAACAAATGAATCAAAACGGCTCAGGCTGGAACGGAATTTTTAATGGAAGAGAAATGCCTTCTGATGATTATTGGTTTACGCTCCTTTTCGTTAATGGAAAAAACGTGAAAGGACACTTTTCTTTAAAAAGATAACCTTTTAAATTCCAAATTCTGAAATTTCAAATTCCAATACGATTGTTAATACATAAAAAAGAATCCCAAACTCCTGAATTGGAATTTGGGATTTTTTATATTGAAATTTAAATCGAATTAGATTTTGTATCTTTTTCTATCCGTTTCACTTAAATAAATCTTTCTTAAACGTAAAGATTTTGGAGTAACTTCAACATACTCATCTTTTTGAATGTACTCTAAAGCTTCTTCTAAAGAGAATTTGATAGCTGGAATAATTCTAGCTTTATCATCAGCTCCAGAAGAACGTACGTTAGAAAGTTTTTTCGTTTTAGTAACGTTAACAGTCATATCATCGCTACGAGTATTTTCTCCAATTACCTGACCTTCATAGATATCCTCGTTTGGATCAACGAAGAATTTACCACGATCTTGTAATTTATCGATAGAGTAAGGAATTGCTTTTCCGTTTTCCATAGAGATTAATGAACCGTTGTTACGTCCAGGAATTTCTCCTTTGTATGGTTCGTACCCAATGAAACGGTGTGCCATAATAGCCTCACCAGCAGTAGCAGTAAGCAATTGGTTTCTTAAACCGATAATTCCACGAGAAGGAATGTTGAATTTAATGATCATACGCTCACCTTTACCTTCCATAGAAAGCATTTCTCCTTTACGGATAGTTACGAATTCAACCGCTCTACCTGAAAGGTTTTCTGGCAAGTCAATTGTTAATTCTTCAATTGGTTCACATTTAACACCATCAATTTCTTTGATGATAACTTGTGGCTGACCAATTTGAAGCTCGTATCCTTCTCTTCTCATTGTTTCGATAAGAACAGATAAGTGAAGTACACCACGACCAAACACCATGAATTTATCAGCAGAATCAGTTTCTCCAACTTTCATCGCTAAGTTTTTCTCAAGCTCTTTTGTTAATCTCTCACGGATATGTCTAGAAGTAACAAATTTACCTTCCTTACCAAAGAAAGGAGAATCGTTAATTGTAAATAACATACTCATTGTTGGCTCGTCGATAGCGATAGTTTGTAAAGCTTCTGGATTTTCAAAATCAGCGATAGTATCACCAATTTCAAAACCTTCAACACCTACAACAGCACAAATATCTCCAGCAACAACTTCTTCTACTTTTCTACGGCCTAAACCTTCAAAAGTGTGCAATTCTTTAATTCTAGATTTGATGATTTTACCATCTCTTTTTACCAAAGAGATTGGCATTCCTTCTTTCAAAGTACCTCTTTCAAGACGTCCGATAGCGATACGGCCTGTAAATGAAGAGAAATCTAAAGATGTGATCAACATTTGTGGAGTTCCTTCAGAAACTTTAGGAGCTGGAACATTAGCAATAACCATGTCTAATAATGGCTCAATGTTTTGCGTTTGAACTTTCCAATCATCAGACATCCAGTTGTTTTTTGCAGAACCATAAACAGCTGGGAAATCTAACTGCTCTTCAGTAGCTCCTAATTCGAACATTAGGTCAAAAACTTTCTCATGAACTTCTTCAGGAGTACAGTTTTCTTTATCTACTTTATTGATAACTACGCAAGGTTTTAATCCTAAATCGATCGCTTTTTGCAAAACGAAACGAGTTTGAGGCATTGGCCCTTCAAAAGCATCAACTAGCAAACATACACCATCGGCCATGTTCAATACACGTTCTACTTCACCTCCAAAATCCGCGTGGCCAGGAGTGTCAATAATATTGATTTTTGTTCCTTTATATTGAACCGATACGTTCTTAGAAGTAATTGTAATACCTCTCTCACGCTCTAAATCGTTATTATCTAAGATTAAATCACCTGTGTTTTCGTTTTCACGAAATAACTGACAGTGATACATAATTTTATCAACCAAAGTTGTTTTACCGTGATCGACGTGGGCAATAATTGCAATGTTTCTAATAGATTCCATCTGTGATTTTTAATGGGCGCAAAGGTACACTTTATTTTTTAAAAAAAAATGTTTCTGTCATAGTTTGCGTATATACAATCAATTAGTTAATATAAATCATAAAAATATCGTTTTCAAAATGACATTAAGATACGTTCTGTTATAGTTAAATTAACTATATTTGAGGTGATGAAAAGTAAAACTCTCCAAATTACTCTTATTTATACAATCATCTCGATAATTATGGCTCTTTTATGTCATAAATTACTCACAACCTACTTTTCTTCTTCAGAATATTTATATCTCTCTTTAGTAAAAGACTTTATATTTATTCTAATTACAGCACTGGTTTTCAGGTTTATACTTTCAAAAAACAAAAAAAGAAACATAACCATCTTTGAAAAACTAAACCAAACCAACGAAGAAATAAAAGAATCGAATGAGAAATATGACATTGTAGCAAAAGCGACGAGCGATACAATCTGGGATTGGAAAATTCAAGAGGACAGTATTAATTGGAATAAAGGAATTGAAGGTGTTTTTGGTTACGATCCAGCAGAAGTAGGGAAAACTTCTAAATGGTGGTTTGACAAAATTCACCCGGAAGACAGTATCCGTATGTCAATAAAACTATATTCTTTTATAGAACAAAAAACGGAGAAGTGGCAGGATCAATATCGTTTTAGATGTGCAGACGGGTCATATAAATATGTTTTGGATCGAGGTTTTTTGTTGAAAGACGAAAATGGAAGAGCTATCAGAATGATTGGGGCTATTCAGGACATTACAAAGCAAAAAGAAGAAGAGCAACGATTAAAGCTTTTAGAAACTGTAATTACACAATCCAAAGATTCTATTTTAATTACGGAGGCCAATTCTTCTGAAAGAAAAATACCAAAAATAGTTTACGTGAATCCAGCATTTTCTCAAATGTCGGGTTATCAATCGAACGAAATTATTGGAAAATCGCCAAATATTTTTAAAGGCCCAAAATCTGATTCGGATGAATTAAAAAAACTCCTAAAAGCGATAAAAAATGAAGAAGAATGCCTAATTGAAACCATTACTTACACCAAGAGTAAAGAAGAATATTGGGTACGCTTTTCTATGATTCCTATTTTTAATAACGAAGGAGTGATTTCGCATTGGATCTCAATACAAAGAGACATAACTGATGAGAAAAAGCTCGAAACCGAAAAAGAACATCTAATTCGAGAATTAACTCAAAACAATAAGGATTTAAAACAATTCTCCTACATTACATCGCACAATCTTAGAGCGCCGCTTTCTAATTTAATCGGACTTTTAAATCTAATAGAAGATATCCCAATAGAAAACGAAGAGCTTGAAGAAATATTAGCCGGCTTCACAAAATCAACACATTTGCTAAATGAAACCATCAATGATTTAGTAAAAGTTATTATTATTAAAGATAATCCTTCGATGCAAAAAGAAGAAGTGTCTTTAAAAGAAGTTTTCGAAAATGTTTTCAGTCAACTTTCGTTTCAAATTGAATTACACAAACCAATAATTAAACTTAAATTTGATAAAGTTCCTGAACTTATTACAAACAAAGCTTACATTGAAAGCATTTTATTGAATCTTCTAACCAATTCTATAAAGTACAAATCGGAAAACAGAAAACTAAAAATATCTATTATAGCAGAACAGATAGAACAAAGAACAATCTTAACTTTCAAAGATAACGGAATCGGAATTGACCTTGAACGAAATCGCGACAAAATATTTGGACTTTATCAAAGATTTCATAATTATCCTGACAGCAAAGGTTTAGGATTATATCTTGTAAAATCGCAGGTAGAAACAATGGGAGGAACAATCTCTATCGACAGCGAAGTCAACAAAGGAACAACATTTACGATAACATTTAAAAATTAATTATTATGCTTGAGCAGATTTTATGCATTGATGATGACCCTATCACATTAATGTTATGCAAAAAAGTCGTTTCAAAATCTTCATTTTCACATGAAGTTGTTACAGCTCAAAACGGCGAAGAAGCCCTTCATCATTTCAATGTCTTAAAATACACAAACGACAAAGCAAAGAAAAGGCCTGAATTAATTTTTTTAGATTTAAACATGCCAATTATGGGTGGATGGGAATTCTTAGATCATTTTACTTCTCCTGATTATAGAGAATTCAATATGGTTCCTGTAATCGTATTATCTTCTACAATTGACCCAGAAGATCTAGCCAAAGCAAAAAAATATCCTATTATAATAGATTTTCTTTCTAAACCTATTACCCAGCCAATGTTGGAATATCTTAAAAAGAAAATTGATTTATAAAATTTAAATTCCAATGTTTTAAATTCAAAAAAATCTGAATACATAAAATAGGCTTAAAATATTGAGTCTCTTAAATAACAAAATTCCAAATTCCAACTATTTATAAAAATTGGGGTTTGGAATTTATTTTTTATTGGAATTTACTGAATTAAAACAAAAAAAGTCCTCTTTTGGAGGACTTTTGTATTTTTAGTAAATTGTTTTAATTACAATTTAGCAACGTGTTTTGTTAATTTAGACTTCAAGTTAGAAGCTTTATTATCATGAATGATGTTCTTTTTAGCTAATTTATCAATCATAGAGATTACAGTAGATAATTTAGCAGCAGCATCAGATTTATCAGTAGCTAATCTTAATGCTTTGATAGCATTACGAGTAGTTTTATGTTGATATCTGTTAAGAACTCTTTTCTTTTCGTTACTTCTGATTCTTTTTAATGCTGACTTATGATTTGCCATTTTCTTTTAATTTTAGATGTAATAATTATTATAAATACTAGTTAAAAAAGAAAAACCTCCCACAACTGTAAAACAATCACTTTGGTTTTAACTAATAAAACAAAAACCGAGACACCAATTTTTGTTTTACAAAACTTATTTACAACTAATTTTGTAGTCCGTAGGGGAATCGAACCCCTGTTACCAGGATGAAAACCTGGCGTCCTAACCCCTAGACGAACGGACCTCAATTCTCCTAAGTTGGAAACTTTTCAATATATATTATAACTTGTAGTCCGTGGGGGAATCGAACCCCCCTTACCAGGATGAAAACCTGGCGTCCTAACCGATAGACGAACGGACCGTGCTTCTGTATTGCGGATGCAAAGATACATCTATTTTTTATTTGCGCAACACCTAATGCAAAAAAATATGTCTTTTTTTAATATGCCTTAGCAAAAAGCACTCTTTTAGAGGATGGTTTCCCAGTAAACACGCAGGTTCCCGCCTCTTCAACAGCGTCCAAAGGAATGCATCTAATTGTCGCTTTTGTCAATTCTTTTATCTTCTCTTCTGTCTCAGCAGTTCCATCCCAATGAGCAGATAAAAAGCCTCCTTTTCCTTCCAAAACTTCTTTAAATTCCTCAAAATTATTTACTTCCGTAATATGAGTATTACGATAATCCAATGCTTTAGTAAATAAGTCCGTTTGAATCTGTTCTAGAAGATCATTAACATGTTCAACGATTTTTTCGCTAGCAACAACCTCTTTTGTCAAATTATCACGTCTTGCCACTTCAAAAGTTCCGTTTTCTAAATCTTTTGGACCAACCGCAATTCGAACAGGAACTCCTTTCAATTCCCACTCTGCAAATTTAAATCCTGGTTTTTGAGTTGTTCTGTCATCAAATTTAACCGTGATCTTCAATTTTCTCAATTTAGCCGTCAAATCTTTAACTGCTTCTGTAATTTGAGCCAATTGTTCATCGGTCTTATATATAGGTACAATAACCACTTGAATTGGAGCCAAATTTGGAGGCAGCACCAATCCTTGATCATCAGAATGCGTCATAATTAACGCTCCCATCAAACGAGTAGATACTCCCCAAGAAGTTCCCCAAACGTGTTCTTGTTTTCCTTCAGCATTTGCAAACTTAACATCAAATGCTTTTGCAAAGTTTTGTCCTAAGAAGTGAGATGTACCAGCTTGCAATGCTTTTCCATCTTGCATCAACGCTTCGATACAATATGTTTCATCTGCTCCAGCAAAACGCTCTGTTTCGGTTTTAAAACCTTTCACAACCGGAATTGCCATAAAGTTCTCAGCAAAATCAGCATAAACATTCATCATCTTTTCAGACTCCTCAATAGCTTCTGCTTTTGTAGCGTGAGCTGTATGCCCTTCTTGCCATAAAAACTCAGCAGTTCTTAAGAACAAACGCGTACGCATTTCCCAACGAACCACATTTGCCCATTGATTAATTAATAAAGGTAAATCTCTATAAGACTGAACCCATCCTTTATATGTAGACCAAATAATAGCTTCACTTGTCGGACGAACGATAAGCTCCTCCTCTAATCTTGCATTCGGATCAACCATTAATTTGCCTGGTCTTTCCTCGTCATTTTTTAATCTGTAATGCGTTACAACCGCGCATTCTTTTGCAAATCCTTCTGCATTTTTCTCCTCCGCCTCAAACATGCTTTTCGGTACAAACAAAGGAAAATACGCATTTTGATGTCCAGTTTCTTTGAACATACGATCTAACTCAGCTTGCATTTTTTCCCAAATAGCATACCCGTATGGTTTTATTACCATACATCCTCTAACTCCTGAATTTTCAGCTAGATCTGCCTTTACAACCAGTTCGTTATACCATTTCGAATAATCTTCTGATCTTGTAGTAAGGTTCTTACTCATATTATATTTTTTGGCACAAATTTTGTTTTAAACAATTTTAACTAAATAGTTTGACAAAACTAACTAATTTTGTAATGTGCAACAATAAAAAACACCACAGATATGAAAACTTACCTTTCACTCCGCCAAAACTCTAATCATTTTTACTTAATTGGATTACTGAGTTTACTGCTAGCATCATGTGGTTCTTACCAAAATTCCTCTTATTATGATAATGATGGGGTTTATGGTGGTTCATCTGTTAAATATGTAGCAAATGGAACAAACAACCAATACAAGGAATATTTCAGATCATTGCAAGATGACAATCAACCAACTGAAATCTTTACCGACGTTGACAATTATACTAATTATTCTGACAGCACTCAAACTGCATCTGTATCTTATCCTGCATGGGGCAGCAGCAGTTCTGACGTTTCTGTAAACTTCTACACTACCCCTACATGGTCATTTGGATTCGGATGGGGTTATCCTTATTACGGATGGGGATATGGTGGCTATTGGGGATGGGGTTACCCATATTACGGATGGGGATATCCAGGATGGGGCTACCCTGGCTGGGGTTATCCAGGATGGGGATATCCATATTACGGGTACAACTACTCTTACAACTACGGAAGAAGAGGTTCTGCTGGTTATTATGGTGACAGAAACTATGCCTATAACAGAAACTATAGTACTAACCGAGGCTATACAACCAATAGAAACTATACCACTAATAGAGGATACACTACCAATAGAGGAGATTACACAACAAACAGAAATTATACTACAAACAGATCTAACAGCTACACTGATTTTAGAAGAACTTCCACTTTAAATAGAGGAACTACAAGTCCTACATTTACTAATAGAGGAACTTACAACAACGGCTCTAATTATAATTATAGCAATAGAAGATCTTACGACAATAGCGGAAATACCACAACAAACAGAAACTACACGCCTAACTACAACAACGGCCCTTCTAGAAGCTATACACCTAGCAACAGTGGCTCATCAAGAAGCTACTCTCCTAGCATGGGAGGCGGTGGCGGATCTAGATCATACAGCGGCGGTGGCGGCGGTGGCGGAATGAGATCTGGCGGCGGTGGCGGAGGAAGAAGATAATTTTCCTCAGCACACTTACATTCGAACTAAAACTTATCAAAATGAAAAAAATACTATTCCTTTTTATAACAGGACTAACTGTCAGCGCGTCATATTCACAAGAAGTTTCAGATGCTCTACGTTATTCTCAAGAAAATCTTACTGGAACCGCGCGCTACAGAGCTATGAGTGGTGCTTTTGGAGCTGTTGGAGGGGACATATCTGCTTTGAGCGTCAACCCTGCTGGATCGGCAATTTTCAATAGCAATCAAGTTGGAATATCATTTAGCAACCAAAATATTAAAAACAGCTCTAACTACTTTGGCACTCAGACTTCAGACAAGGAAAACTCTTTTATACTGAATCAAGCTGGCGGTGTTTTTGTTTTTAAAAACCACGATCCAAGAGTTGGATGGAGCAAAATTGCAATTGGCGCGACATACGAAAACACAAACAATTTTAACAATGAAGTTTTCTCTGCTGGAACAAATCCCACAAATTCAATCGATGGGTATTTTCTAGACTATGCAAACGGACTTGAATTGGGCAATATTACTAAAATTCCATTCAGAAACCTTACATACTCCGAACAACAAGCTTTTTTCGGCCTTGAAGGATATGTAATCAACCCTGTTTCAGGCAATGACAACAACACGCAATATTACACAAATGTGCCTGCGGGAGGAAATTATCACCAAGAAAATGATATTTACACTAGAGGATATAATAGCAAAGTGAGCTTCAATATTGCAACTTCTTATAAAGACAGAATATATTTTGGAGCTAACTTAAATGTTCATGTAACCGACTATCGGAAATCTACAAGTTTCTACGAATACAACAATAATCCTCTAGAAACATATGAAACAATTTCCAATGTACGATTCAACAACGAACTTTACACATATGGAAATGGATTTTCTTTCCAACTTGGAGCAATAGGAAAAGTAACAGACAATTTTAGACTTGGTATAGCTTACGAGTCAAATACATGGTACGAACTTTATGATGAACTTTCACAAAGTTTATATTCTACCACAGAAACTAGCTCGAGCCAGACTTTTAACAACTCTGTAAATCCAAACATTGTAAATGTATACGAATCTTACACTTTACAAACTCCAGACAAATGGACTTTTAGCGCTGCTTATGTTTTTGGAAAATCTGGTTTATTAAGTATTGATTACGGCATAAGAAATTATGGCAACAGCAAATTTAAGCCTACTAGCGATCCAGGCTTCAGAGGAATAAATAATGATATCAGCAATACTTTAACCAGTACAGGCGAACTTCGTATAGGAGCTGAATACAAAATCAAACAATTAAGCTTAAGAGGCGGATACCGTTATGAAGGAAGCCCATATAAAAATGGAATCACAGTTGGAGAATTAAACAGTTATTCGGCCGGTTTAGGTTATAATTTTGGATCTACAAAACTAGATCTGGCGTACTCTTATTTAGAAAGAGATTCAAATCAAGGTTTCTTTACAAGAGGATTCACTGATGGAGCCAACATCACTTCAAAATTAAACAATGTCACTATGACCTTATTATTTGAATTGTAATTAAAAATCAAAATAGATGATTGAAATTTCCGTCAGGTTTTACTTGGCGGATTTTTTTTTATCCTTTTAAAAAACCTTTATTTCAAATTCAACTCAAAAAATACAAGCAATAAACCTGGTCATCTTCATAAAAAACAGCTAAAACAAACTGCAAACTAGTGTGGTTTGAATAAAAAAAGTGTAATTTTGCACTCCAATTTATAAAAGTATGAGAACCAAGTCTTTAAAAAAGAACAAAATTAACGTAATCACTCTTGGGTGTTCAAAAAATGTATATGATAGTGAAGTCCTAATGGGACAGCTTCGCGCAAATGGAAAAGAGGTTGAACATGAAGCTCCTGCAGAAAAAGAAGGAAACATTATTGTAATTAACACTTGCGGATTTATTGATAATGCAAAAGCAGAATCGGTAAATATGATTTTGGAATATGCAGATAAAAAAGACAAGGGACTTGTTGATAAAGTTTTTGTAACAGGATGTTTGTCTGAACGTTACAGACCAGATTTAGAAAAAGAAATTCCGAACGTTGACCAATATTTTGGAACAACAGAATTACCTCAGCTATTAAAAGCTCTAGGAGCCGACTATAAACACGAATTGCTTGGAGAGCGTTTGACTACAACTCCAAAAAATTATGCTTATTTGAAAATTGCAGAAGGATGCGACAGACCTTGCAGTTTTTGTGCGATTCCGTTAATGAGAGGTTCTCACGTTTCTCAGCCAATAGAGAAATTGGTTAAAGAAGCAGAAGGTTTAGCTAAAAACGGGGTTAAAGAATTAATCTTAATTGCTCAAGACTTAACGTATTACGGTCTTGATCTTTATAAAAAAAGAAATCTTGCTGAATTACTTGAAGCTTTGGTAAAAGTGGAAGGAATTGAATGGATTCGTTTGCACTACGCCTTCCCTACTGGTTTCCCTATGGATGTTTTGGAAGTAATGAAGCGCGAACCTAAAATCTGCAACTACATTGATATTCCATTACAGCATATTTCAGATTCTATCTTGAAATCTATGCGTCGTGGTACAACTCAGGCTAAAACAACTCAGTTGCTAAAAGATTTCCGCACTGCAGTTCCTGGAATGGCAATTAGAACTACTCTTATTGTTGGTTATCCTGGTGAAACTCAAGAAGATTTTGAAATTTTGAAAGATTTTGTTCAAGAAATGAAATTTGACAGAATGGGATGTTTTGCTTATTCTCATGAGGAAAATACTCATGCGTATTTATTAGAAGATGATGTTCCAGACGATGTAAAACAAGCTAGAGCAAACGAAATTATGGAACTTCAATCTCAAATTTCTTGGGATTTGAATCAGGAGAAAGTAGGCAAAGTATTTAGATGTATCATTGACAGAAAAGAAGGTGCTCATTTTGTTGGACGTACAGAATTTGACAGCCCAGATGTTGACAATGAAGTTCTTATTGATGCTTCTAAGCATTACGTAAAAACTGGCGAATTTGTTAATATCAAGATAATTGAAGCAACAGAATTTGATTTATACGGAGAACCTGCTTAAATTTACACTGAACAATTGTTAATCACAGATAAAAATACTTTTATGAAACCTTTTCAAACTTTATTTATTTTAGTTTTTAGCTTATTCAGTTTTACTGTTTCCGCCCAATATGGCAGCGGATACAATAATGGATATGGCGGTGGATATGGTGGTTACGGCAATGGCTATGGAAGAGGTGGCGGAATGGGTATGGATAGAAGTATGATGGCTGGACAACAGCAGGGTTCCCAAAGCAAACCTAAAGAAACTCCGCCTGAAGAAACTGCAGGAATGATTGTAGAACAAATGAAACCGCAAGTAAATCTAGATGAATTACAAGCAATTGCTATTACTAATGTTTTGGCAGAGAGTATACGAGAGCAAGGCATTTTATTAAAAAATGAAAGTAGCAACCAAGATCAAAAAATTGAGCAGATAAAAGCTTTACGAGAAAGTACCGATAAAAAAATTACGGCCTTTTTAAATCCAGACCAAATTGAAAAGTACAAAACTTTTATGGATACTTTAAAAGAAGTCAAAAAGACTAAATCTAAAAAGAAAAAAGACAAAGATTCTAGAGGAGATTCAAAAGAAGCAAAAGAAGTAAAAGACACTCCAGATACGAAAATATCAGAATAATCGTTATTAACCTATAAAACAACGAATTATGACAAGAAAACATTTTTGTTATCTGATTCTAGCTGTTATTGTCAGTGCTTGTTCTACAAATCCGTACAAGAATACTGAAAAAGCTTATGATCAGCAGCTAAAAAATTTAGAAAACCAGATTACAAGCAAAGAAGCCAAACCAATTCCAGCAGTTTCACCTGTTGTTATTGATACTTCGTATGCACAGCAGCTGAGAATTATAAAAGATACTTTATCAAAGACAAATTCAACTTATTTACAGAACGGCATTAACACTGAATGGATTGGTACAGTAAACTTCAATCTAAGAAAGCCAAGTTTTGTTATTATTCATCATACTGCTCAAGATTCGCTTCAGCAAACGATTAATACTTTTACAAAAACCAAGACTCAGGTAAGTGCGCACTATATTATTTCTGAAAACGGAAAAGTAGTGCAAATGCTTAACGATTATTTAAGAGCATGGCATGCTGGAAATTCTACTTGGGGAAAAACAACCGATTTAAACTCTTGTTCTATTGGTATTGAATTAGACAACAATGGATTCAAGCCTTTTACGGAAGCTCAAATCAGCAGTTTAGTGGCTTTGTTGACCAAATTGAAAAAGGATTACAATATTCCGACACAAAACTTTTTAGGTCACGCAGATATTGCTCCTGGAAGAAAACAAGATCCAAGCGCGTTATTTCCGTGGAAAACTTTAGCCGAAAAAGGATTTGGAATCTGGCCAGACGAAGTTTTAGAACCAGCTCCGTTTGATTTTAAAATTGAACCTGCATTGAGAATTATCGGTTATAACACCAAAAACTTAACCGCAGCGATTCAGGCATTTAAACTGCATTACATTCAAACTGATGCAACTTCGGTTTTAGATAGAAAAACAATTGATACTATTTATTCGATTTATAAAAAACAGGTTCAATAAAACCTCAACAATTAAATAGAAAAAGCGTTTCTGTAAAAAAATACAGAAGCGCTTTTTTTTTGTTTATTATGGAAGATTTATTTTTCGACTACCAATCAAACGTTCCTACGGAACGCGTAACCTCATGACTATCAATTCAATTTCTACCGACAAAACATTCCTACGGAATGATTATCAACTGTTCAACATCAAACTTGAAACTTGAAACCTGAAACTTGAAACCTGAAACAAATAAAAAAGCTGCCAAAACATTAATATGTTTCGACAGCTCCAAAAAAAAAAAAAAATATCAATCTTTATCTCTAGAAAGAGTATGTTGTTGCAATCAAGGCAAAGAAGCTTCCGCCAGTTGGCAATGCATCTTTATCTAAGAATATATCTTCAGATGCCGCATCGTATCTTAACTCAGGAATTATAGTTAGTTTCCCAACTTTGTAATTTAAAGAAACAGTGTTAGCAAATACATTTGATCCTGCCAAAGTTCCTAAACTTGGAGCTGCATCTTTAGCATCAAAATATTCCATTCTGTAAGCTAAAAGCAATGCTGGATTGAACGAATAAGTAGCATATCCTACCAAAGAAAACCAATCTCCGTCTAAATTACTGTCAAAATCATTTTTGGTTTTAGCATAAGTTGCATTTAATCCAAGTGAAAAACTATCTGAAATTGCTTTAGAAGCTGTTAAATCAAACTGCGTTTTATTTTCGTCAGAAACCGGAATTGTACTTCCTGGTATTGGGTTAGTGCTTCCTGTTGTAAAATTCAAATACGCACTTCCTGTATCTCCTATATATCCTACTTGCCCAATGAACGTTTTTTGGTAAGAGCCTGCATCCATAGCTGATTTAAAGTCTGTTGGGTTGGTTAATCCTAACATGGCTGTAAATTTGCCAGAAGTATATTGTGCTTTTACCCCTGTATTAAAAAACGGTCCATAAGAAAACGCATAAGACATACTGTAGTTTTTATTATCTACCGCATCTAATACTTCATAGCCGATATGGGTTCCGAAACTACCCGCTACTACTTTAAATTCATCGGTCAAATTATATGTAAAATATAATTGTTTAATTAAAAATTTTGCACTTGCATCTTTGTCTGGTGTTTCATTATATGAAAATTCTGCTGCTCTTTTTCCGAAACCTAAGTCTACAAAAACTGAAGCTTTTCCAAAAGTATGACCTGCTTCGATAGATGCCATTCCTAATTCAAATGAATTCTGTGAGTTGGTAAAGCTCGTTAATCCATTCATCTGTTTTGAAAAATCATATTTATAGTACGCATCTGCAGAACCTCCCCATGTGGTTGCCGGAGTGGCTGTTTCATCTTCTTGGGCAAAGGCAAAAGAACTTGTTAACATCGCGGCTAAAATGTGAAATGCTTTTTTCATGTTTTAAATTGGTTTTTAGTTATTAATTGATTCTGGTTAGTTAATCTTTTATATATCTATTTAATAGTATAAGTCATTTCTAAAACCTTTCATGCGCCTTCAAATCATCATCATTTTCATTAGCGAATTTATTAACTTTTGCATGAGTAGAATAATTCAAAAGTGCTTTTTTGACGTTTTAGACGAAGAATTATGGATTACAAAAATTAAGTCGCCAATAATCGTGATTTGATATTTATAGATAATTGTTTTTGAAAATTCAATAACACATTTTAGACCAATTTCACTATTTTCATATGGGTAAAAGTAAAAATTACTACAAAAATTAGACTAAAAATATCATTTAAAACATTTAAAAACGAAAACACCCCATAAAAAACATGGGGTGAATTTAAAATTATAAAAAACAAAGAAATACAGAACCTATAGAAAAATCAAAACAAAGATATTTTTTATCAAGAATAAATTCCTACAAATTTAATCCTTCCAAAATGCTTCTCTACATAAGATTAGGGGGCGATTTTACTCTATAGAAAAACCAAAAAAAAGCCCGTTCGTTTAAATGAACAGGCTTTTATATAAATGGCTTAAATGATCTATTCTTCTTTATTATATTTTCTTAAATATTCACGGACTTTAATTCCTGAATCTTTCAAATCTTCATCTCTCCATTTTCCATCAGATTTAGCGGATTTTTTTAGAATAGAACAAGTTTCATCCTTATCTGATACTGACCAAGTAATCCAGCTTAGTTTTTTAGACTCCATCCAATCTATATATTCTTGCCAAGCTTTATAATTGAGAGGCCCATCTCCAGACGCTTCCATCCCAGCAGATTCAGAAATAAACACTGGTAAACCTCTCTTAATAGCCAAATCTGTTCTATCTCTCAATTCTTTGCCATGCGTTGCCGCATAAAAATGCATAGTATACATTATATTAGTATAACCTCTTATTGGATCTTCGGCTGGAAGATCGATATCCTGATCCCAATGCGGACAGCCAACTAGAATAATATTATTAGGATCGTTTTCACGAATTACTTGAATTACTTCTTCTGCATAATTTTTCACTTCCCACCAAGTTTCATAATCTGGTTCATTAAATACTTCATATATAATATTAGGATACTTAGCATACTTTTTTGATATCTCTGCAAAAAACTGTTTGGCTTCTTTCAGATTTATATTATGGCTATGCCAATCTACAATGACATATATATCAGATTTTATAGCGCCATCTATAACCGCTTCTATTTTCTCTTTAGAAAATTGCGGATCCTTTATATAGGAGTAATCGCCAAGTTCGATTCCCATTGCGGCACGAACAACATTACAATTAAAATCCTTTTTAAGCCAGCTAACTGCTTTTTCATTATAAAACCTTGGCCACATGCTATGCCATCCAAAACTTAATCCGCGGAGCACAATTGGATTATTATCTTTATCTACAAGCTGAGTTCCAAGAACACTTAACTGTCCATGCTTTTTTACAAATTGTGCCTTTGAAATATTTACAAACAGCAAAAGCAAAAAGGCGGCACACCAAAACTTTGATTTCATAATGTATTGATTTAAGGGATTAGTTTTAAGGTAATAACATCATGCGGAGCTATTTCTGCAACAAAAACTTTCTTTGTATTTCCGATTTCTTTGTTTTTCCAAAGATCTTTTATTTTGAAAACTGTTTTGCTAAAATCAGCTTCATAACCAAAATCAGCATCTTTGATGACATTTTTCTTCCAATCGAAATTAAGTTTTTTTGATGTTTCTGTTCTATTTACAAAACTCACTGCCCAAGCTCCATCAGAAAGAGGTTTTACCCATACTTCTACTCCATCTAAAATAACATATTTAAATCCTTGTATTCCAAGTTTATCCTGATTTACAGCAAGAAGTTCTTTATTCGTCAAAATTGCCAAAGTCTCTTTTGACATTTTTCTATAATCGTTACCTGTAAATAAAGGCGACGAAAGCATACACCACATGGCAAAATGCGTTTTATCTTCGGTATCATTCATTTCGTTTCCAACTTCCATCATATCAAAATCATTCCAATGATCTGGACCAGAATATCTACGAATATCTTTTCTCATATCGGCAATTTTCATAAATCCCCAAGAAGACCAATTTTCTGGATGTTTGAATTCGCAATCAAAACACGGATAAATATCTCCTGATATTCTCCAAAGATTTCCAACTGGTTTTCCCCATTCCCACGGCTGATTATCTCCCCATTCGCAAAGACTAAACACAATTGGCCTACCAGCTGTTTTTAAGGCATTACTCATTGTTGTATAGGCCTCTTTTGCCGTAATTCCTTCTGTATTGCACCAATCGTATTTTAAAAAATCAATTCCAAGTTTTGCATAAAATCTTGCATCCTGGTATTCATAACCTCTTGTTCCTGGATAACCTGCACAGGTTTTAGTTCCCGCACAATTGTACAATCCAAATTTTAAACCTTTACTATGCACATAATCGATAAGCGCTTTCATTCCGCTTGGGAATTTTGCTGGATCTGGCACTAAATCACCGTTTGCATCACGCTCGTGCGTCATCCAACCGTCATCTAAAACAATATAATTATATCCTGCAGCAGCCAAACCAGAAGAAACCATAATATCGGCAGTTTCTTTTACTAGTTTTTCATCGATATTGGTTGCAAAAGTATTCCACGAATTCCAACCCATTGGAGGCGTCATCGCGAGATCTTCAAATTTTCCTCCTTGTTGTTTATGTGTATTTCCTTGACTGAAAGCAAAACTCGAAATACCTACAAGTAATCCTAAAATTATTTTTCTCATTCTTTGTTCATTTAAAAAAGACATTATAAAAAGATATTCCCTAATTTCTCAATTAGGGAATATCTCAAACTAACTCACAACATATTATTTTTTATAAAAACCCGATATCATCTATATAAAGAATACTACCCGGCGTAATTGTACCTCCAGAAAATTCTTGAATAAATACACTATCAAAATTTCCATCAGTTAAAAGTTCAGGATGCAAAGCTGAAATAGGAATTGAAATATTATTCCATTGCCCTGGCACTAAAGCAACTGTAGTACCTTTAGCAGAATCACCTGTGTCACTATTTATGGTAACCATAATTTTAGTGCTTTCGGTTGGGAATATAGACATTTTAACGAATTGATAATCTGCAGCCTTTAGAAGAAGATCTGAGTGCATGAAAAGTCCGCTCCAAGCTTCTGCAACTTTCTTAATTGCATTTGTACCTCTGCTAACTTTTTCAGTGCTTTCCCAGGTGATGTCTCCTCCCCAGCCCCAGCCCCATCCTTTCAATGAGTCTTCGTATAATAAATATTTAAGTCCTATACCGCTTGGAGCAGATACTCCAAACTCAGTTTCTACAACAATAAGAGCGTATGAATCAAAATCGGCTGGAACTGTTGCTTTTATTTCTGTTTTAGAAACCGCAGTAAATGTAGCCTCAGTAGATCCGAATTTTACGCTTTTAACTTTTACAAAATTTTGTCCTGTAATGGTAATAACATCTCCCGCAGAAGCTAAAACTTGCGATAATCCTGAAATTACTGGAGCCGGAGGAGTTAATTCAATCACATTACTTAAAACATTCAAAAAGCCATTTGTTCCATAATAGTCTAATCCTGGCGCTTCTTTATCAGATCCGTTAACTTTTAAAACGCCATTGGTTACGTTAATGCTTAGTAAATATAAATCTGCATTTACCGCATTTGCCATTGTCGCATAATCTCCCGTTTCTAAATAATCAGCGTCAACACCTTCAAGTTTGCCCACTCTTTTTTTGACACCTTTAATAACATGACTCAAAACAAGCTGTTTCAAATCTTCTACAGAAACTAGCGTTATATCTGGATATCCTAGATCATTTACATAACCATTGGCTACTAAATAAGCATCTAAAGCAGCATCGTTCGGAACAAAATACGTGTAATTATCAGTTGTATTTAATGTCGATTCTAAACCAGCTAATTTTATTGCTTTTGTAAACGTAGTTAAATTACTATTGGCCTGAATTAAGCCGTATGCTGTATTGTAATTTTGCTGTGCTCCGCCAATATCTTCAATTTCGTTATCGCAGGAAGAAGCTGCAACAACCAAAAAGACACTTAGAGCAATATGTTTTACTTTATTATATATATTTTTCATAAATTCTCTTTTAGTTATTTTAATTATGGATTCTAATCAATAGATTAAACTTTATCGTCTAAATCTATTTTTGAGTCCTAACAATTATTTTAGCACCAATCCGATATCATCTAGATAGATTACGTTTCCGCCAAAACCGCCAAATTCTTGATATCCAATTTGAGATAATTCAGTTGGATTACCTAGCGAACTATACGGCACCTCAACATAAGTCCAAGAAGTTCTAACATCGACTATCATAATGTTTTTTTCAGCATCACCATTAGCAAAAAACTTCACTTTTCCTGCCTTTTCACCTTTAAGCCAAAATCTTACCGCTTTAAATTTATCTGTATCATGATAAGACCAGTTATTGATACCAATAACATATCCATCCCATTCACCAGCTTTCCATTGAATACATTTAGTTCCTTGGTAAACATCTTTAGCATAAGCTGCATCAAACTCATTAGTTCCATCCCAAAGAGATTGCCAGCCCCAAATATTAGTGAAAGCATCGTCATAAATTTCAGATCCTATTACTTGCGGAGCTACTGTTGTTCCAGAAACATTTGTTACAGATAGACTTTTCAAGTAACTTCCTTCAGGAACTTTAACCTTAATTTCTGTCAATGTAGAAGATATTGGCTCGACTTGGATATCTCCAAAATTAACGAGAGGACGCAAGAAATATTCACCCGTAATTGTAATGATATCACCTGGATTTGGATTGACTGGAAACCCTTTAATATTAGGACTTGGAGGTCTAATGGCCACTTTATAGTTCAAGGTTCCTAAATTGGTTACGATCTTCATTTCGTCCATTTCATTGTAGTATGGCGTTTTTGAATCTACTAAAACCACAATGGCGTTATCTGTTACGAATGTTGGATTAAAGTAAGATTCTAATCCGTTAAACGAAATTGATTTTAACGTTGCAAAACCAGATCCTCTAATGATATAGTAATTACCCGCATTAATAACATCTGTAGGCACATCTACTTTTCTATCTCCTTCAACCAAAGGATCGTCAACAACAGATCTGCTAATTCCTGTTACTTCAAGTTTTCCAGATGAACCACCTGATGAATCATCATTTGAACAAGAAGCGGACAGCAAAATTGAAATCGAAGCCAAAAAATACAACTTCAATAACATTCTATTTTTTATATTTTTCATAGTGATTTACTTTTAAAAAATTATTTGAAAGCGTAAGGAACTGGCGCTTCTTTCAATTTTGGATTTTTTCTAACTTCAACATCTGGTTTTGGATAAATAAAATCGGTTGGTGTAGGCGTATAATGCATTACTCCTTGCGAATCAAAACCTCTATCTTGCTTAGAAATTATATCGATTGCTTCTTGACGTGGCAATCTTCCTAAATCGAACCAAAATTCTCCTTCAAAAGCAAATTCAACTCTACGCTCATGAAATAAAGCGGCTTTTGTTAAAGGTACATTAGCTCCTAAAATTCCAAGACCTGCTCTAAATCTCACTTTATTATACGACTCTTTTGCTGCAGCATTAGTAGTTTCGTCTGCACCCGCCATAATTGCTTCGGCATGAATTAATAAAAGATCAGCATAACGCATAATATAATTACAGTTGCTCATTCCTCCCCATCCATCAGCTTGACCTGTCTCACTGGTAACTTGGCCTACAACATATTTCTTAACAGCTGCTCCTGTATTAGCCAATGCATCTGGATATTTCGTTTTATCCATAACAAAACCTACAGCACCATCTCCTTTAATATTAGGATAAGAATCTCCATAAATCATAAAAGATTCTTTTCTTCTTAAATCTCCAATTTCAAAAGCATCTTGAACATCATTACTCGGCACATAGGTTGCACCGTATGACGCATTATCATTCAAAATATCTAAACCATATTGAATATTAGAGAAATTTCCTCCTCCATAAGTATTTATCGCTCCAGACCATTGCCAAGAATAAATAGATTCTTCGTTATTGTTTTTGCTTGTTAAAAACAAATCTGCAAAATTTGGCAACAATGCAAATTCACCTGAGTTAATCACTTTTTCAGCCATTAATTTAGAATCTGCATATTTCTTTTCATATAAATATACTTTAGCTAAAAATGCTTCGGCAGAACCTTGAGTCACAAAAATATTATCTCCACTAGCAGATCTAGATCTAACTTTAGATTTTAGATTTGTTGCTGCAAATTTCAAATCGTTTTCAATAAACATATAAACATCTTCAACTCTATTTGTATTTACCATCGGATTTTTTGCCAAAGCCAAATTATCTTCAATAATAGGCACTGGTCCATACAAACGAACTAAATAAAAATAGGCTATCGCTCTAAAGAAATGCGCTTCAGCAATAGTATTTTTAATTACTGCTCTGCTCACATCTGCAGTAGCATTTTTTTCGATATTATTAATCAAGTTATTGGATTGCGCTATAATTGCAAAACAAGCTCTCCAAGGATCTAACAATATTGGACTATCAGAAGTCAATTTAAACTGAATCAGTTCTGGTCCATCAGCGTAGGCCAAACAGTTTCCGGATGACAGCTCAGACAATGCATAAAAATTTTTAGTATAATAAGGAGCCCACATTGCGCCATACATTCCATAAGTAGTTCTTGCAACTTGCTCATCTGTATTATAGAACTGATCACTGCTGTAACTATCTTCAGATGGGCGATCCAAAAAATCTTCACTGCAAGAAGTAGTTGCCAAACCTAGTGTTACAAATAATACGAAGGTCTTTATTTTGATATATTTTTTCATAAGAGTAGTAATTAAAATTCTAAATTCATTCCAAAAGTGAAACTACGATTGGTTGGGTAACGCCCTGAATCGATTCCTGATAACAATGGATCTTGATTGTACGATCCAATTTCAGGATCATAGCCTGTATATTTGGTAAATGTGTAAAGATTTTGAATACCAAAATAAAATCTTAATTTACTAATGCTCGCTTTTGAGATTACATCTGAGGGCATGTTGTAACCTAAAGTAACTTGCTGAATTCTTAAATAGGATCCATCTTCTACATAACGATCAGAGATTGCAATGTTTGGATGTCCGTCTCCACCGTCAGGTCTTGGATATTTTGCATCGGTGTTTTCTGGTGTCCAAAAATCTGCTGCTTCTGCCAATTGATTTTCATAAAGACGTTGGTTTTTAGTACCCGCACGTCTTGTTAAGTTCATTACTTTGTTTCCATAAGATCCTTGCAAAAAGACTCCTAAATCAATGTTTTTATATTTAAAAGTATTGTTAAAACCGTAAGTAAATTTAGGCGCTGGATTACCAATGTAAGTCAAATCCTTATCATCAATTAAACCATCTTTGTTTTGATCTACATATTCCACATCTCCCAACTGACTTTTTACCGCTTTATTTCCTGTAAAAGGAATCGGTGCATTTGCCAATTGTTCGTTAGTTCTGATAACGCCAACTGCTTGATATCCGTAAAACTGACCAACTGGCTGACCAACTATAGTTTTTGTTACTGCTTTGGTAGTATAATCATTAAGCAATACATCTTTTGTTAAATCAAAATTATCCTGTAAGCTCAATAATTTATTTTTGTTTGTAGAGAAAATCACTTTTGAATTCCAAGAAAAGTCTTTTCCAAACTTCTCATTATAATCTAAAGTCATCTCAAAACCTTGGTTTCTTAAGCTACCCAGATTTACACTTGGCGCCCCTAAACCACCTTGATAAGCTTCTGTACCTGTAACGTAGTACGGCAATGGCAAGACAAACAAGAACCCTTCAGACTCTTTTTTGTATACATCAAACGTAGCTTGAAGTTTTGATTTGAAAAGTGTAAAATCTAAACCAAAGTTAGTTTGCTTTGAAGTTTCCCAAGTTAAGTCAGGATTCGCAATATTGTTAACCGTAAAAAAGTTACCCATTGCCGATTTTATAGCACGAACCGTACTCATATAACCTCCACCTCCAATATTTTGGTTTCCAGTCTCACCATATCCACCTCTGAACTTGATATTATCAATATACTCTCTAGTTCCTTCCATAAACTTTTCGTTCGAAAGTTTCCAATAACCAGAAACCGAAGGAAAATAGCCCCATTTTTGACCTGGCCCAAAATTAGAACTTCCATCAGCTCTCATCGTTGCCTGCAACCCGTATCGGTTATCATAATCGTAATTAAAAGATCCGAAGAAAGAATACAAAGCAGAACTTCCTTTATATTCTGAAGCAGTAACTGAATCAGGATCTCCTAAACTAATAGAATGAATATCATTACTCAATAATCCAGAAACAGATTGCGAGTTACCGAACCAATGACTATCGTTTGCCTCTTGACCAACTAAAACATTAAAATGGTGATTTCCTGCATCTGCTTTATAAGTTAAAACGTTTTTAACATTAAGTCCATACCAATTGTTTGCTCTCTCTGTCAGCATATTGGTTTCTCTAACCGCTGAACCCCATTTATAAGTAGGCTGAAAACCTTCATAATTATCTATATTGGTAGATCCACCAAAATCAAAACGGTACTCAAGTCCTTTTGCAATTCTAAAGTTGGCATAAAAATTCCCTATGAAATTCTTCTTGATCAATTTATTGGTATTCATCAAAGCCGAAGCTACTGGATTAATCCAAACTCCAATTGACCCATCTGCTGGCGGACCAGCATAATTGCCATTCGTATCTTTTACCGCAACATCTGGCGTAGACAAAATAGAAGTACTGATAATACCATTACTTGCACCATTAATTGTAATATCTTCATTGGTTACACCCGCTCCAACAGACACTCCAACAGTCAACCAATCTTTTAATTTGCTGTCAACATTCGTTTTAAAGCTATATCTTTTAAAACCAGAGCCAATAACAATACCTTCTTGATTGGTATAACCTCCAGAAATATAATAATTAGTGCCTTCTTTTGCGCCGGAAAATGAAATCTGGTGATTATTCATTATCGCAGTTTTATAAATCTCATCTTGCCAATTTGTTCCTTTTCCTAAAACAGACGGAACGGCAAACTCGTCTCTTGGCGCTACACCATAAACCTCAGCCAGAGCGTTTTGTTGTGCTGCATATTGGCTCAAAGTCATCGTATCTAATAAACGAGTTACGTTTTGAATAGAGAAATAAGTATCATACGTAATTTTTCCTGTTCCTTTTTTTCCTCTTTTAGTAGTAATAATTACAACCCCATTCGACGCTCTAGAACCATAAATAGCAGTTGCAGAAGCATCTTTCAAGATATCCATTGTTTCGATATCGTTAGGATTTAAAAAAGCTATCGGACTAGAAGTGACGTTTCCTGTATTTGCACCCAAATAACCTGTAACAATTGAACCTCCAGTAGCTGTATTGGCTGCATCTCCAGAAATCGGAATACCATCTATAATATACAATGGTTCGTTGGTACCAGAGATAGAAGTAGTTCCACGTATCTTAACCGACACACTACTTCCCGGCTGTCCTGAGTTGTTCGTAACTGTTACCCCTGCAGCACGCCCTTGAAGCAATTGATCTACAGATACTTGTGGAGAGTCTGCAATATCTTTGGAGCTAACAGTAGAAATCGCTCCAGTTAAATCTTTTTTCTTCACACTTCTATACCCAACATTTACCAGTACTTCACGCAAATCTTCAGCGCTTAATTTCAAAACAACATTGATTGTTCCTCCATTTTTAACGTTGACAGTCTGCGCAACATAACCGATAAATGAAACAGAAAGAGTTGAATTTGCGGGCGCTTCGATAGAATATTTTCCATCAAAATCTGTTGAAGTCGTCTTCTTTGTACTCGTAACCACTATATTGGCACCAGGAATAGACAATCCCTTCTCATCAGATACAGTACCCGAAACCTTTACCTGAGCCGTAATAAAATTACAGGACAGTAACAAAAATAATATCAAAGGAACGGCTCTGTGGTCAGCCATCCAATGAATGAAGCTAGTCATTAGTTTTTTCATAATAATGTTTGGTTAGTTAAATTTGTTTATTGCATAATCGTAAAAGCAAATGCCTGGGTAATTTTTACTTTTAAATTATTTAACAAATCTATAACAGAGAGAATTATCAAATCGATAATATTATATCATTTAATGATAATATTTTTACTGTAAGCGATTAAAAAAACATATATAAAAATAAAACCATATAAAAATTAAATTATTCGCAAAGACTACTCTATAAATGAACCTAACCAATGAATAAAAACCAATGAAATCTTAAAAATCAAACGTTTTCGTTAAAAATAATATTTATTTGTGATAAAAAAGTATCACTATAAAATACGCTTCAGACCCGAAAATTCTTCACGATACTGACTTGGCGTACAGTTTTTTGTTGCTTTAAAACTGCGATTGAAGTTTGCAATATTATTAAAGCCCGATTTAAAAGCAACCTCAGAAACACTCATATCTTTCTCTACGAGCCAACGCGCCGCATAGCCAATTCGAATATCATTTATATAATTAACGAAAGTTTTTCCCGTACGTTTTTTTATAAATCGGTTAAAAGAAATAATAGACATACTGGCCACATTAGCCACATCTTCTAAAGTAATTTTTTCCGCAAAATGTTTCTGCACGTATTCATAAACCAATTTCATTTTGTCATAATCATCAAACGTATCATAATCTACTGTATAAGTAGAAAGCAGACGCTGATTTCTGGAATTAGCCAGATCATATAATAAAGAAGTAATCTCTAGAAAATAATCCATCCCGTCCAGTTTTGAAAGCCTCACAAGCCTTGGAGTCAATTCTTCTGCGGTTTTTTTAGAAAATAGAATTCCATGAATCGATCTATTAAACATATCTCGAATCGGATTCATAATGCGTCTTGCAAGCAAAGATTCATGAAACAAATCATTATGAAACTGTATCGTTATTTCATGTATTTTTTTATTTGCGCATTTATTCAACTCCCATCCATGATATAAATTCGGACCAATCAAAACCAATTCAATATTGTCAATCTCTTCGATATTATCTCCTACAACTCGCTTTACTCCCTTTCCGTTTAGAATAAAATTAATTTCAAATTCAGGATGATAATGAACCGGAAAATCAAAATTGTCCTTTACGCGGTCAAAGACCAAAAAGCTGTCACTTGCCGCAAGCGGAGCAATTTCTCTATAAAAATTTTTCGTATTACTCATATTAAAAGTATTTTTCAGGAAAGTATTGTCCTAAATTTTGACTGCAATAATATGATATATAATTGATAAAATAATATTAATTACACGATATTCATCCAATTATCTTTGAAAAATAAATTATCATTTCTTTAAAAAGAGGTTTAATAATAAACATTAATCATTTTTTATTAAATAACTTTTTATAGTTTTAATAATTTTAGAGCTAAATCACTAAAGAATTTCCGAACAATATATACAACAGGCTTCAAAACCGTAAATCATTGTTACTTTAGTATTTAGCGCCATTAACTATCAATAACCAGACAATGAAAAACCATTTTATCATCATTATAGCGAGTCTATTAATAGGTACTTCGTGCCAATCTCAGAAACAAACTAGTAATACAATTTTATCACTTTCAGATAAAAAAGCTACTTCAGAAACCAAAACGCTTTACAAAAATCTAAATACATTATCGCAAAAAGGTTTTCTATTTGGCCATCAAGACGATTTAGCTTATGGCGTAAAATGGAAATATGAAGACGGACGAAGCGATGTAAAAGATGTCGTTGGCGATTATCCAGCAGTTTACGGTTGGGATATCGCAGGTTTAGAAAATGATAAACCCAATAATATAGACGGCGTTCCTTTTGCTAAAATGAAACAATATATTATAGAGGCAAATGCAAGAGGCGGAATTTCAACGATCAGCTGGCATTTTGACAATCCTGCAACCGGAAAAGACGCTTGGAATAATGTTCCTAATTCTTTAAAAACGATTTTGCCAGGCGCAGAAAATCATAAAAAATTCACTTCTTGGCTAGATAAAGCTGCTGTTTTCTTTTTGTCTTTAAAAGATAAAAACGGAAAAAACATTCCGATTCTTTTCAGACCTTTTCATGAACTTACTGGCGGATGGTTTTGGTGGGGAAAAGGAAATTGCACTCCAGAAGAATTTAAAACCGCTTGGAAATTTACTTTTGACTATCTTCAGAAAAAAGGTGTACACAATCTTATATATGTATACAATACAGGAAGTTTTGGCAATGAAGCCGATTTCTTAGCCAATTATCCTGGAGATAATTATGCCGATATTTTGAGTTTTGATACTTATCAAAATAATAATGATCCGAATGGTGAAAAATTTATAAGTGAAGTTCAAAATCAGTTTAAAATATTGAATGAAATCAGCATAAAAAAGCAGAAACCAATGGCATTGGCTGAAGCAGGTTACGAAGCGATTCCAGATCCCAAATGGTGGACAGGAACTTTATTAAAAGCCATTGGAAATTATAAAATTTCTTATGTCTTATTATGGAGAAATCACGGATGGCAGGAAAAAGAGCAAAAAATGCATTATTATGCTCCATTTACTGGACAAGTAAGCGAAAAAGATTTTGTCGATTTTTATAACCTCGATCAAACTATCTTTGAAAAAGACATTCCAAAAAAATTAAAATAACTGTCCCAAAATAAATTACAACCTTTAAAAAAAACCTAATGCACGACAAAATTAGTTTAAAAGAAAAAATCGGTTACGGTCTTGGAGATGCTGCTTCATCTATGTTCTGGAAAATTTTCAGCATGTATTTACTGTTTTTCTATACCGACGTTTTCGGATTGGCACCAGCTGTAGTTGGAACCATGTTTTTAATTACCCGAATTTGGGATTCTTGTTTTGATCCGATTGTTGGAATTCTAGCCGACAGAACCAAAAGCAAATGGGGAAAATTTAGACCTTATCTCCTTTGGGTAGCCATACCTTTTGCCGTGATTGGAGTTTTAACTTTCTACACACCTGATTTTGACGAAAAGGGAAAAATTATCTACGCTTATGTGACGTATTCCCTAATGATGATGATTTATTCTTTAATCAATGTTCCTTATGCTTCGCTTTTGGGCGTAATGTCTTCCGATAGAAAAGAAAGAAACACACTTTCGTCTTATCGAATGGTTTTTGCTTTCGGAGGAAGTTTATTGGCACTTTGGCTAATTGAACCTTTGGTAAATTATTTTGGAGGAAATCTAAATTCTAAATCGGGCTGGCTGGCAACAATCGCTGTTTTCGGATTCATTACAACTATCTTTTTCTGGGCTTGTTTTGCATTCACAAAAGAAAGAATCAAACCTATTGCAGACGAACAAAATAATTTAAAAGAAGACTTAAAAGATCTTTGGAAAAATAAACCGTGGTGGATTCTGCTTGGAGCTGGAATTGGAGCTTTAGTTTTCAATTCTATACGTGACGGAGCTGCAGTTTATTATTTTAAATATTACGTAAGCAGTTCTGTAAATTTTGATTTTTCGCTTTTCGGAACCGATTTTCACATGACTCCAACGTCAATTTATTTGGTTTTAGGACAAGCCGCAAACATCATTGGAGTTATCATCGCTACGCCAATTGCAAATAAAATTGGTAAAAAGAAAACCTTTTTTGGAGCCATGGCTTTGGCGGCAATCTTAAGCCTAATTTTCTATTTATTCGGAAAAGAAGATGTTTTCTTAATCATGAGCTTTCAAGTTTTAATCAGTATTTGTGCGGGTTGCATTTTTCCATTAATCTGGTCAATGTACGCTGACAGCGCCGATTATTCTGAATGGAAACAAGGACGAAGAGCAACAGGATTGGTTTTCTCTGCTTCTTCAATGTCACAAAAATTTGGCTGGACTATTGGCGGTGCTGGAGCAGGATGGCTTTTAGGCTATTTTGGATTTCAAGCAAATGTCGAGCAGACCGCCACAGCTCAAAACGGAATTCAATTAATGTTAAGCATACTGCCAGCAATTGCGGCCGCAATCTCAGTAGCTTTTATAGCATTTTACCCTTTATCAGAAGAAAAATTACAGATTATAGAACAGGATCTAAACGAAAAAAGAGATCAAAATCATTAAAAAACAAAGACCAAGAAATTAATTTATATGACAACAATAACATCTTCAGTCGATTTTCAAAAAAGAAAATTGGCATTAGAAAACGAACATAAAATACTGCTTCAACTTAAAAACGAACCTCAAGAAACGGTTGGAAATGGTATCTACGAACGTTATAAAAATCCAGTGGTTACTGCAGCGCATATTCCGTTAAACTGGCGTTTTGATTTTAACGAAAAAACAAATCCGTTTTTGCAGGAAAGAATTGGTATAAATGCAGCTTTTAACGCTGGCGCAATGAAATGGAATGGAAAATATCTTTTGGCTGTTCGTGTAGAAGGAATTGATAGAAAATCGTTTTTTGCTATTGCTGAAAGTCCAAACGGAATTGATAATTTCAAGTTTTGGGACAAACCTTGCGTAATTCCGCAAACAGAAGAACCCGACACAAATGTTTACGACATGCGTCTGATTAATCACGAAGACGGTTACGTTTATGGAATTTTCTGTACCGAAAGAAAAGATCCAAAAGCTCCAAAAGGAGATACGAGTTCTGCCGTTGCCAATGCGGGAATTGTGCGTTCTAAGGATTTAGTAAACTGGGAAAGGCTTCCTGATTTAATTTCGAATACAGGACAGCAGCGAAATGTTGTTTTGCACCCAGAATTTGTAAACGGAAAATATGCTTTATACACGCGTCCGCAAGATGGTTTTATTGATGTTGGTTCTGGAGGCGGAATCGGTTTAGGATATGTTGACGATATGACGAATCCGGTTGTAAAAGACGAGAAAATCATTTTCGGAAAACAATATCATACCATTTACGAATTGAAAAATGGTTTAGGGCCAGCTCCAATTAAAACTTCAAAAGGATGGCTGCACTTAGCGCACGGAGTTCGAAACACCGCTGCTGGGTTACGTTATACTTTGTATATGTTTATGACTGATTTGAATGATATTTCGAAAGTAACACACGTGCCAGCTGGGCATTTTATGGGGCCGGAAGGAATTGAAAGAGTTGGTGACGTTTCGAATGTTTTATTTTCTAACGGATGGATCGAAGATGAAGATGGAACTGTTTACGTTTATTACGCTTCTTCGGACACCAGAATGCACGTGGCGGTTTCAACTGTAGACAAATTAGTAGATTATGTTATAAATACACCTGCTGATACTTTTGTTTCTGCTGGTTCAGTACAAACTATCATTAATCAAATCGAGAAAAATAACGCAATCTAAAATATCGTGTCATTACAACTTAAGCTTTTTAAATCTGAACTAACAGCAGAACTAGATTCCATTCTCAACTATTGGTCAAAACGAACTGTAGATGAGAAAAACGGCGGTTTTGTTGGGCAAATTGATTTTAACGATCAACTCATTGCCAATGCAGAAAAAGGTTCGGTTTTAAATGCCCGAATTCTTTGGACGTTTTCTGCCAGTTACAAAACCACAAATAACGAAAACCACAAAAAACTGGCAGAAAGAGCATTTGAGTTTCTTGCGGCTTATTTTTATGACACCGAATTTGGAGGTCTTTTTTGGAGTATAAATGAGGATAAAACTCCAAAAGACACCAAAAACCAGATTTATGCTTTAGCTTTTGCGATTTATGGTTTATCTGAATATTACAGCATTTCGAAAGAAGAAAAAGCCTTAGAAATAGCTAAAAATTTATATCTAAAAATTGAGGAACATAGTTATGACCCTATAAACAAAGGCTATTTTGAAGCTTTCACAAGAGATTGGCAACCCATTGAAGATTTGCGTTTGAGCGCAAAAGATGCCAACGAAAAGAAAACTATGAATACACATCTTCACATTATTGAAGGTTATGCGAATTTATACAAGGTTTGGAAAGACGAAAAACTGCTTGCTGTTATTGTCGAATTACTAAAAACCATCGAAAAGTATTTTATCAATACTAAAACAGGTCATTTACGTTTGTTTTTTGATGAGAATTGGAAAGAAAAGCCAGACGTTATTTCATACGGACATGATATTGAAGCCGCTTGGCTTTTGCAGCAATGTGCCGAAATCTCAGGAAATAAAACTTTGATTGCCAACTATAAAAAGCATGCTATTAAGATTGCCGAAGTAACCAAAGAAGGTTTAGATTCAGACGGTGGTTTATGGTACGAATTTGATCAAGAAAAAGATGAGCTTATAGCCGAAAAACATTGGTGGCCACAAGCCGAAGCCTTAATTGGTTTTTACAACGCTTATCAATTAACGGGAAAAGAAGAATATCTGGATATCGTTTATAAAAACTGGAAATTCATAAAAAAACACATGATCGACCACAAAAACGGAGAATGGTTTTGGGGCGTTTATGACGATTATTACACAATGAAAAAAGATAAAGCTGGATTCTGGAAATGTCCCTATCATAATAGTCGCGCTTGTCTAGAGCTTATTCATCGAATTGACAATTAAGGTTTCAGATAAAAATCAAAACGTCTTAAATGACGTATAGCCCTAGCCCCGATAGAAGCGGCATCCTTTTATGGTGGGGCTCACCATAAAAGATAGAGCGGATAGCGAGATTAGCTCCTTAAAATATAAATTATGAAAAATAGATTTTTTAAAACACTTTCATTAGTCTTAATTTTTACTGCAATTGCTTGCCAAGCACAGGAAAAAATTACTGTGAAAGGAAATCAGTTCTATAAAGGTGATAAACCTTACGCTTATATCGGAACCAATTATTGGTATGGAAGTATGCTGGCTTCTAAAAAAATAGGCGATCGTAAAAGACTTTTGCGTGAGTTGGATTTAATGAAGAAAAACGGAATCGATAATTTACGTGTTTTAGTTGGCGCTGATGGCGGAAAATACGATTTTACAGTTCGTCCTGCCTTGCAATACGAACAAGGAAAATACGACGAAGATTTATTGGACGGCTTGGATTTCCTGATTAGCGAAATGAGCAAACGAAATATGTATGCCGTTTTATATTTGACCAATAACTGGGAATGGTCTGGCGGTATGTCGCAATATTTAGAATGGAATGGCAAAGGTCCAGTTCCTGTACCGAATATTCCGCCGAATACTTGGCCACAGTTTATGTCTTATACTGAGCAATTTCATAGCTGCGAACCTTGTATCGAAGCTTTAAACAATCATGTAAAGTTTATTATTGGAAGAACAAATGCGTATTCTAAAAAGAAATATAACGAAGACAACACCATTATGTCTTGGCAAGTTGGAAACGAACCTAGACTTTTTACGGTAGAAAACGAAGCGAAATTCACGAAATGGCTCAATAATATTGTGGATTTGATTGACAGTTTAGACAAAAACCATTTGGTTTCTACAGGTTCTGAAGGAAAAAACAGCTCGAATGATAGCATGGAAATCTTCGAAAGAACGCATCAAAACCCGAATATCGATTATTTGACCATGCATATTTGGCCAAAAAACTGGAACTGGTTCAAAGCTGATAATGCCGAAGCGACATTTCCGAAAACCATTGAAAACGCTGGGAAATATATTGACGATCATATCAAAGTGGCCAACAATTTAAACCGTCCACTAATTATTGAAGAATTTGGTCTTCCGAGAGAAAACGAAAATCTGAATGCTGGAGCTCCTTCTGTTTACAGAGATAAGTTTTACAGTTATATTTTTGGAAGAGTTGCCGAAAGCGTTAAAAATAACGGTCCGTTAAGAGCTGCCAATTTCTGGGGTTACGGCGGCGAAGGAAAAGCAATTCATCCAGACGGAAAATGGAATCCCGGAGAACCTTTCACCACAGATCCGCCACAAGAACCTCAAGGTTTAAATTCTGTTTTTAATGGAGATAAATCAACATTAGAAATTGTAAAAGATTATAATTTGAAGTTAAAAAAATAAATGATGATTTAGGAAACCTAACAGGTTTTAAAAACCTGTTAGGTTTGACTATTACGCTAAAATCTTCTCAATCGCATTCAATTCATCCTGCGAAAATTCAGTATTCTGAAGACAATCAATATTATTACACAATTGTTTTACAGAACTAGCACCAATTAAAACTGATGTAATTCGTTTATCTTTTTGCAACCAAGCCAAAGCCATTTGCGCCAAAGACTGATTTCTGTTCTGAGCAATTTCGTTCAACTGAATTAATTTCTGAATTCTTTCCTCAGTAACCTCATCTTCTCTCAAATGTCCGTTTGGATTATGTGCTCTTGAATTTTCTGGAATTCCTTTTAAATATTTATCCGTTAAAAGTCCTTGTGCCAAAGGCGAAAACGCAATACAGCCTACTCCTTTTTCTTCTAAAACGTCTAGTAATCCATTTTCAACCCAACGTTCCAACATGGAATATTTAGCTTGGTGAATCAAACAAGGCGTTCCCAATTGTTTTAAAACATCAACCGCAACTCTTGTTTGTTCCGCAGAATAATTGCTGATTCCAACATACAACGCTTTTCCGCTTCTAACTGCGTGGTCTAAAGCCATCATGGTTTCTTCAATTGGCGTTTCAGGATCTGGACGATGTGAGTAAAAAATATCAACATAATCAATGCTCATTCGTTTCAAACTTTGGTCTAAACTTGAAAGCAAATACTTTCTCGAACCCCAGTCGCCGTAAGGCCCTTTCCACATTGTGTAACCCGCTTTTGTAGAAATCACGATTTCATCACGCAAATTTCCCTGAAAGTTATGCCACAATATTTTTCCGAAATTCTCTTCAGCAGAACCTGGAACAGGACCGTAATTATTCGCCAAATCAAAGTGTGTAATTCCTTTATCAAAAGCCTCAATAGCAATACTTTCGGCATTTTCAAAATTATCAACCGATCCGAAATTATGCCATAAACCTAAAGAAATCTCAGGCAATAATAAACCGCTTTTTCCACATCTATTATATTTCATTGTTTTAATTTAAAAGTTGGAGTTTTAATAGATTTTAAAGATAAAAAAAACTCCCGCAGATTTAGCGGATTTAGGAGATTAAAAAATCCACCTGATCTGCTAAATCTGCGAGAGAAAATTAAATCTTATCCTTTTTTAAACTAAATCATGCAGTTTTTTAAGTTTAAAAGAAAAATAAATATAAAAAATCCCGCTTGCGATAAAAGCAAAAGCAGTCCAATATACTATTGAAAGTCCTGCAAAAACAGGATTCCATAATAACAGAAAAGAAAACAAAAGTCCCAAAATTCCTAATCCTAAAAGATTTTTCCAGTCGGGAACAGAATAGCTTTTTAAATTAAAAGCCATAAAAATAGCCATTACAGAACGAAACAAAATAGCCAATCCGACATAAAGCGGCAAAAGTGTTACTGAAACTAACGGATTAGCAATTAATACTATTCCGACACCTAAACCTATAATTCCTGATACCATTGTCCAGCCCCAATTGTCTATTTTTTTTCTATTTGAAAGCGCAAAAATAATTTCAAAAATTCCGCTAACCAAAAACGAAACACTAAATAAAAATGCCAATGTTAAATATGCTTTTACAGGTGTGGCAAAAGACCAAAATCCGATGATTACAAAAAGTATTCCCACTAATAACGGAATGTACCAATAATCAATTGCTGCTTTCACTTTTTTAAATAAAGAATGTTCCATAATACTATTTTAAAATCTTGCCTACTCTATAAAGTTTTCAGCTTACCTTAAATCACCAATTAAAAATATTTAATTGACTGTCTATCAAAGATAAAACAAAAGCATAAACCAAAATAGTCTTTCTATAATAAAATACTGACATATAAATACTTGAGCAACATGACAAATTAACAGCGTCCAGCTTTAGCTGGATGAAAACATAAACACAATCAAAAGGGCTTTAGCCAAACTTTATAGGTTTGGCTAAAGCCCTTTTCTTATTCAAATCTTATTCCCCTAGCTAAAGCTAGGGGCTATTCAAAAATCTTGCGACTCTGCACCTTTGCGAGATTAAAAAAACTTAGTGTCTTAGCGCCTTCGTGGCAAAAAACCTTTTAGTCTTTAATTTCAAAGCCACTCTGCAAACCTTTATCAGAGCTTCCTCCAACCATGATTTTAAAAGTTCCAGGTTCTACTAAATAATTTCCTTCATTATCATAAAACCCAAGTTCTTTATCCGTTAAAGTAAAGTTTATCGTTTTAGTTTCACCTTTTTTCAGATTCACCAATTCAAAACCTTTCAACTCTTTTATCGGGCGAACAATACTTGCGTATTCATCATGAATATATAATTGCACCACTTCTTTTCCGTCATAATTTCCAGAATTCGTAACCTCAACACTCACTTGAACTTTTTCACCTTTATCAAAAGACGTTTTGTTCAGCTTAAGATTTTTATAATCGAAAGTTGTGTAGCTTAATCCAAACCCAAACGGAAATTGAGGTGTTTTTTCCACATCCATATAATGCGACCAGAAAACATTTTTATCGCTGTCTGTTGGTCTTCCTGTACTGTATTTGTTATAATAAATTGGTACCTGACCCACATTTCTTGGAAACGACATTGGCAGTTTCCCACTCGGATTGTAATCTCCGTACAAAACCTGAGCAACCGCATTTCCTGCCTGAGTTCCCAAATGCCAAGCTTCTACAATTGCTGGAACATTCTCAGCTGCCCAAGGAATACTCAACGGACGACCATTATTTAAAACCAAAACCACATTCGGGTTTACTTTATAAATTTCTTCTAATAATTCTTGCTGCAATCCCGGCAGATTCAAATCGGTACGGCTTCTTCCCTCACCGCTTTGGAAACCATATTCGCCTAAAACCATTACTACAACATCGGCATTTTTTGCTGCTTTTTTCGCCGCTTCAAATCCGCTTTTATCTGTTGTGTTGAAAACTGTTTCCGTTAAGAAAGTAGCTTTTTGTTTTAATAAATCAACACCTTTTTCAAAAGTCAACTGATTGTCTTTATATTGCTGCATTCCTTCTAAAACAGAAACCGCAGTATCATCAGAAGCTGCAATTCTCCAGCTTCCCAACGGACTATTTTTATCGTTTGCCAAAGCGCCAATCAAAGCAATTTTTTGTCCTGATTTCTTTAGCGGAAGCAAATTCTTTTCGTTCTTCAATAAAACAATAGATTTCTTCGCCATATCCAAAACGCCTTCATTATTGGCTTTACTTCCAACAACTTCTTTCTCACGCTTTTCATCACAATATTTGTACGGATCATCAAATAATCCCAATTCAAATTTCACACGAAGAATTCGGCGAACAGCATCATCAACCAAAGATTCTTTCACTTTTCCAGATTTTACCAAATCAACCAATTTTGCCACATATAAATACGATTCCATATCCATATCTGAACCTGCAATTACCGCTTTTGCCGTTGCATCCGCTTCGTCTTTTGCATAACCGTGCGCAATCATTTCACGAATCGAAGCATAATCAGAAATCACAAATCCGTCAAACTTCCATTTTCCTTTTAAAATATCTCTCTGCAAAAAGGCATTTCCAGTTGCAGGAACACCATTCAAAGTATTAAACGAATTCATAAACGTGCGAACTCCAGCCTGAACCGTTGCTTCAAAAGGAGGCAAAACCGAATTATACAATTTAGAATTACTGATATCTACAATATTATATTCCAATCCAGCTTCAACATAGCCATACGCCGCAAAGTGTTTTGCACAAGCCGCAATCGTATTTACTTTCGCCAAATCTGCAACAGTTTCTCCTTGAAAACCCTTCACACGTGCATAACCTACTTTACTTCCTAAATACGGATCCTCTCCCGCACCTTCCATCACACGTCCCCAACGGGCATCATTTGCCACATCAACATTAGGACCAAAAGTCCAGTTAATTCCAGATGCCGAAGCTTCATCAGCCGCAATAGCCGCCGATTTTTTAATCGCTTCCAAATCCCAACTCGCCGCTTCTGCTAACGGAATAGGACTTAACGTTTTATAACCATGTATTACGTCAAAACCAATAATCAGCGGAATTCCCAAACGGGTTTCTTCAACCGCAATTTTCTGAACCGCACGAACTTCTTTCACACCACGAACGGTCAGCATCGATCCGACCAATCCTTTTCTTAAATGTTCGTATTTTAATTCTGCCGTTCCACCTTTCGGAGCAGGTCCCGTAACATCCCAAAAACCATTATATTGGTTCATTTGCCCTACTTTTTCCTCAAGCGTCATTAACGGCAAAAGCAGATCTATTCGCTGCTCAACAGTTTTATTTTTATCCAGATACGGCTTTTTCTGTGCATTCATATTTCCAACGGTAAACAGGGAAAAGACCCCAATAAATATTATTTTTTTGTTTTTCATAATGTGGTTTAGTTAGTTTTTCTTTAAGATTCTGAGATTCTGAGATGCTAAGATTCTAAGTTTCTTTTTTTGGCGTGTCCCTCCGGGTCGGGCTATCCGTTTCAAGTCCTCGCACTTCCTTCGTCAGGCTCCGGCTTTCCACTTCTATCCCTCACGCAAATCGTTTTCAAAAGAGCGTTTTTGATTATCTTGTCATCCTGAGGAACGAAGGATCACACTAGAAACTCCGTAAAGAACTTCGCTAATCTTTGTCGACTCCCGAGTATGATCCTTCGTTCCTCAGGATGACAAACTTTGTGTCTTTACTTTGTGAAGCTTCTTGCGGAACTTCGACTTCGCTCAGCCTGACAAAAAATCTAAAATCTAAAGTCTTGCTTCTTTATTCTTTCTTCTTTAAATACTCACTCAGAAACAAAACAAGACGCCGGTAAATTCGCTTTATTAAACAAATCTGAATGAATCGTATTTCCCCATGCAAATCTCACTTTTGCTGGAGAAGCCACTTTTTTACTTGTCAAAATCACTTCGTTTTTTTCAATTGAAGCTTCGGCTGGATAGAAAACTCCATCTGTTCCCGCAACTTCAAACTGATTCGATTTTTTTTCTTTAAAATATAATCCGTCTCCGTAGTCAAAAGAAACGGTTACTTTATTCTTATCTATTTTAATGGATTTAAAGAGTGGTCCATTAACTAAATTATTGTTGGTTTTATAAGTTTCAGCCAAAGCTAAATTCGCCAAACGAATTCCGACCGATTTTTTATTTTTTGGATGAATGTCAATCGTATCTGAAATATCACTTATTACGACCATTCCTGTTTTTGAAACCTCTTTCAATAATTTTCTCTGAGAATCTCTAACTGTCACATTTGAGAAGTTATTCTTTCCCGTTTTAAAAGGTGCAATCTGAACATAATAAAAAGGAAAATCTTCTTTCCATTCTTTTCTCCAAGACGTAATTAAAGCGCCTAACGTTTTATCATAAACTAAAGATCCAACGTTAGATTCTCCTTGATACCAAAGTGTTCCTGCAATTTTAAATCCGATAATTGGATAAATCATCGCATTGTAAGCGCGTCCAGGCTGTCTTGGCCCGTATTCTTGTTCGTTTAGTTTTTTAGCATTTTCCAATAAAACAGGATCGTTATTTACGACTTCTGCGGGCATCCAGATTTCAGCAGGAGTTCCGCCCCAATTGGAAGAAATCAATCCGATTGGGACATTTTTCAAATCTTCGCGCAGGTGTTTGGCAAAAAAGTAACCAACAGCACTAAAATATTTCATGGTTTCAGGAGTCGATTCTGTCCAATTACCCAACAAATTATTCTGCGGATTTTCAGCTGTCAATTTCGGAACCGTAAAAAATCGAATATTTGGATTTGCAGCATTTTTCATTTCTTCTTCGCCATCGTCAATTCCCCAACTTACCGACATTTCCATATTTGATTGTCCCGAACAAAGCCAAACTTCTCCAATCAAAATATTCTTTAAAACCACTTCATTGTAGCCTTTTATAGAAATAGTAAAAGGTCCGCCAGCTTCGGGAGTTTTAATTGTCACTTCCCATTTTGCTTGATTATTGGCAACGGTTTTATATTCCTGATTGTTCCAGCTTGAAATCAGTTTAATTTCTTCTTTTGGATTCGCCCAACCCCAAATTTTCACTTCAGAGTTGCGCTGTAAAACCATATTATCACTAAAAATATTCGGAAGCGAAACGTTTGCCATCATAGTACTGGAAATCAACAGAAAGAAAACAAACTTAAAAATATTATTTTTCATTTAGCAACTTCTTTAAAAATGGGCCATATTCCTCTGCCAAAACCTTATGATCTGCCACATCAGGATGACCAGAACATCCGTTTGGCTTCATAGCTTTAAATTTGAAAATCTGAATTGGTTTGTGTGCTTTATCATTCGCGAAAGCGTTTTTAACTTTATTCAAACAATCTTCAAAAACTACTGCTCGATCTCCGTCAACCATTGGACTATTTGTAATTACAATCTGTGCTTTTGGATTATGTTCGTACAACATTTTTATAAAACTGATATAATTTGAAATATACTTTTCTGCATTAAAAGGCAGACGTTCTTTCTTACCGTCTCCGCCAGAAAAATCATTTGTTCCTAAAGCAATGCTGATAATATCAGGCTGAAAAGCAAAGTCGTACTTTGGCTTTGACGCATCTTTTGTCAGATATAAATTTGGGTAAACATCTGGCATTATCGCTTCGTCTTTGTGTTCGTCATTCCAGTTTCTGTACATTCCAATTCCAGAAACACAACTCATTAAATAGTCAGCATCGATTGTTCTGGAAAGAGTTGGTCCATAAGCATAATAACCATTATGATGATCCATATATTCTCCTTTATCACAAGGAACATCTGACGGATCGCTCGCTGCGCCACACGTAATAGAATCACCGATAAATTCGATTTTCTTTTTCTTTTTAAATGAAATTGAAGTCAGTTTTGCTGTCGTTCCTACAAACAAAACATTGCCACTTTGAGCTTCTGTATTTTTATAAATTTCTAATCGATGCTCTTTTTGATTTGAAGTCACTTTAATTGGAAAGGATTGCACTGCACCTTTTTCGATTCTAATCTTTCCAATATATTTTCCGTCCAAAACTAACTGAACATAATTATGATGATCTTCAACGCTTTGTAGTGAAATTGAACATTCATTTCCTGTAAAATTGAAAGAAACCGAAGAAGCCGTACCGATTAAAATGACTTGATCGTTTTGAAGTTTATCAATTCGCCCTTGATATAAAAAAGTTTTATTCAAATTTTGAGTTTGTGAATTCGAAACCGCCGAAATCAGCAAAAACGAAATTAAAACAGCTATTTTTTTGGGAAACATAATTTATTTGTTAAAATATAAATACGATTCACAAATATATTGGAAAGAGATTATCTAAAAAGATACTAAAATGTCAAAAAGTAATAAAAAAACACCACATAAACCCATCACCTGAATTGTTTTATATGTCAATTCTTACATTTATTACAAAAGCCAACAATTTAGATCTATCTTTGCCGTTTTATACTTTTACAATCTGTCAAAATGAAAACCTTAGCCTTAATTTCTTTATTGTTTTTTATCACTCTTTCTTCTTTCAATTTAAAAAAGGAAAAAAAGCAAGTTCAAAACACTCCATCTCAAACCGAAATAAATCGTGATTCTATAGTTTCTTATGCCAAACAATATTTAGGAACGCCTTATGTATATGCCAGCAGTAACCCAAAAAAAGGTTTCGACTGTTCAGGTTTTGTGAGCTATGTTTTTAACAACTTCGGTGTGACTCTTCCAAGAAGTTCAAGCGGATATAAAGATTTAGGAAGAGCTTTAAAACCAGAAGAATTTAAAGTGGGTGACGTTTTAGTTTTCTACGGATATAAAAACAGGAATGTCGTTGGCCACGTCGGGATAATTTGCGAAGCCAACGGAATGCAGTCGAAGTTTATTCATGCATCGTCAGGAAAAGCACAACAAGTAACGATAACAGAGCTTGGTACAGAACATTATACCAAACGCTTCTATAAATGTGTGGATGTTTTATCGCAATAGTTTTGATTTGATGGAAAACTTAAGCTTAAGATTTTAAACTTAAATAATTTTAATTCAAATAAAATTATAAAGATATTAGTTATGAAAACAAACAAATATTTAAAAGGATTTGTTTCAAAAGAACTTGAAGAGTACGGCTTTTCATTTATTGATTCTAAAACACAGCCTTGGAAGTTTAAGAGATCTGAAAATGATGTACAACAATATATTTGTTTTCAAAAATCGAATTTTAAGCAAGGCTTAAGAGTATATTTCTATAATTCAATTGATCCAACCCAATATTTTATTAGTGATGTCATTGAGGATAAAAATTCAATTAGAAATAAAAAATATAACAGAGATTTTTGGGAATATAATACTCCTATCGAATTAGAGGAAATCATTAAAAAATATGTTTCTATTATCGTGAAGTTTGCTATTCCAATGTTTTCAGTAATGTCTAAACCTATTTTAACTCCATCTGATCAACTAAAAAACGAGTTAATAGAAAGCTATCAAGAAAGAGCTATAAACTTTGCTCAACAAAACGGTCTTTCACTTGACTGCTTATTACCTGAAAAAATTGAGTCAATTCTAAAAAAATATGAAGCAAGTGAATTTGATGAATTAACTGATGTGTTTCTTGACTCAGCTTCTTACATCACAAAGTTTTTAGTTGAAACATACGAGTGCATTTGGAATAATACCCGGTTAGGAGAATTACTTTTAAAAAAAGAAGATATAAGCTTTTATAGATTTTCTCCCCTTGAAGCCGTTGTTTATTATTGGAATAAATCGCAATTACAATCATATAAAATAGTTGATGGAATTGAATTGATAAGTTTGATAAATGAGCGGGTAGACATGCAAAATACAATCCTGAAAAGTGGACAAAACATAGACAGTTCCATTAATTGGAACTATCAAAAGTTAAAAGAAGCGATAAGCGGTGACTTTGATTACTTTATAAATGAAAAGGCATGCTCGATCCAGTTTGCATGTGACCGAGTTGAATCCAAGTATTTTAGGAAAATGAGAGAGTCAGACTTTAGCAAGATCGTCGTTTATGTAACATTATTTAGGCAATGTAGAGAGTTAAATTCAATTCCAAGTTTTATTTCTGAACAAATGTCAAATTTAATCAACAATAGTCACATCTCTAATTTTCAAGCATATATGAATAAAAACGATTTTATGGCATTACACCATGATATCGAAAATGTAACGAAATTTATGAAGAAAATGTGATTGTATTTAGTAAAAATTTAGAAGTTCGATGAGTGGTGCCAAACTTAAATTTTTATTCTTCCGTTAAAAGTTTAATCATACTTTCATCTCTTCCATAAATATCTTTATAGAAATTTAAATTGCCTTGTCGATCTACCCAAGCGGTAAAATATCCAATATAAACTGGAACTTTTTTCTTAAGCGTATACCAACTTTCTTTTCCAGCATGCATGGCTTTATCAATTCTTTCAGGATTCCATTGCGGATCGACTTTTAATAATTCGATTGCCAATTCTCTTGGCTTTGCTACACGCACGCATCCGTGGCTAAAAGCTCTACTTTCTCTTTCAAACAAACTTTTTGAAGGAGTATCATGTAGGTAAATATTGCTTGAATTCGGAAATAAAAATTTCACCAATCCTAAAGAATTATTTTTTCCTGGAAGCTGACGAACAGCGCCATTGTTCCATTCCAAATTTTTCTTTTGCAGATAGTTTTTATCCTTTGCCATTCCAGGTTTAATTTCCGATTTGATAATGCTTGGCGGAACATTCCAATACGGACTGAAAACAATATTGCTCATCATTCCACTGAAAATAACCGTTTTTGTCATAGCTCTACCCACAACAACCGGCGATACAAAAGCAATTTTACCATCTTCGACTATATACAATCTAAATTCAGGAATATTAACTTCTATATACTTCTGCCCTTTCTCTAATTCTGGATCTATCCAGCGACAACGCTCCATATTAACAATAATCGTTTTGATACGATCTGAAACAGGAATATTCAAATCGTTTATATGTTCCAGAAGAATTGTGTTTTTTGGAGTATAACCATGACGCAATTCGTAATTCTTCATAGCTTTGATCAAAGTCGTATCGCAAATAGCACTTTTATTGTCCTCTTGAATGTCTTTGGTAACAAAAAGCCTTTCTCTGATTTGTGCTACAACAGCAGACGAGTCGCCTACTTTTAGGCTTTTATAATCTTCATCTGTTTCAATAGTTTTCCAGCCACCATTTTTCTCAATTTCTCTATACTGTTTTAGAGCATCGCGCAGTTTGTAATACTGGCTGAACATCTTTTTTTTCTTATCATCCAAAATGGTTGATTTTTTAAAAATAGAATCTGAAAGCACTTGATAATTCAGCTTTTTACGAGGTAAAAGCCATTCTAAAGAAACCACTGTTTTTTCGTCAAAACCGCCCACTTTTTCACCATAATAGTAATATAAATTAGAAAGTAGTAAATCGGTATCTTCTTTTGTGATTTTGGTGTTTGCGTTATTATCAAAAACAGAACTTAATTGCTCATTATAAGGATAATTCGCTTTTAATCCTTCTTGATCCAAATTTTTGTATTGATTGAAAAGTGTATTGGCAAATTCGACAATTCCTTTATTGTCCTGCCACAATTGAATCGACTTATTTTTTTGATATAAAGCAGTTACATCATTTTTAAATTTATCCAGTTTCGGATAGTTTTCATAAAACTTCGCAATGCGAATACTGTCGATCGTAAGTTTTAATTCAGGGACTTTTTCAACTGTTTTTGTCGAGTTTTCCTCTTTTTTATCAGCTTTCGAATTACACGAAAAAACAGCAAAAAAAACAATAGCAATAATAGGCGTATACCAGATTTTCATAACTCAAAATTTTGGAATAAAAGTAGAAAAAATTCTATTAAAACAAAGAAGTCAGCAATAAATCTTAAGCCTTATTTTTTTGAAGTTTAAATGCTTACTAAAAAATAAAAGCTCCAAACAATTTACATGTCTGGAGCTTTTGCCATATAACCAACCTATTAAAATTCTAATTAAATAACGGTACCTTTTAATGTAAGTACTTTTGGTGTAGTTTCTGCACTAGTGGTAACAGTTACCGTTTTTGTAAAAGCACCTTTGTTTGCAGCATTGTAAGTTGCAGTAACTTTCCCAGATTTACCAGCCTGAATTGGCTCTTTTGTATAATCTGTTGCCGTACATCCGCAAGATCCTTGAACGTTTGTAATAACTACAGCCGTTTTTCCTGTATTTTTAAATTCATAAACAATTGCTTTTGGAGTTCCTTGCGGAATTTGTCCAACATCAATAGTTTCTGCTTTCCAAGCAATTGTAGATCCTGCTATTTCTGAAACTTTTGTTTCTGAAACTAAAGATTGTACTGGAGCAATTGCTGAAAAAGACATTAGGCCTAAAGCCAAAGCTAACATCGAAATTTTGATCATTTTCATAACTGATATATTTAAAATGGTTTATAGTTCATTTTGATATTACAAAGGTAATTCAGACAAATTCATGTTGCTGTTAACTGGTTTCAAACGTTTGTTAATGACTTGTTAACCGCCTGTTTTTAGGCTAAAATTGATTAATATTACACTCTCAAAATTGGTAATTCTTGAAAATTAATAAACTCAACAGCATCATTCTCTTAGGATTGGTAGCCATCATTAGCATTTTGGTGGCGCAATTACTATGGACAAAAGAGGCTTTTACAATTGAACAAAAAAAACTTAGCCAGAAAGCACATATTGCTTTATTGGAAGTGGCTAAAAAATTATATGAAGGAACCAATCACGAACTTCCAGTTCAAAATCCCGTTCAGAAAATTGCAAACGACTACTATATTGTAAATGTCGATAACGAATTTGAACCTGATATTTTAGAATTTTATCTGAAAACGGAATTCAAAAAAATGAATATCACAACCGATTTTGAATACGCGATGTACAATTGTCAAAGCGACGAAATGATTTATGGTGATTATATTTCACTTTATAAGAAAAAAGCTGAATGCAAAAAAACCGTTTATTTCCCTAAACATAAAAATCTAGTTTATTATTTCGCGGTTCGTTTTCCAAATGAAACTACTTATTTGTTTAGTTCAATGCGTTTTTGGTTTATACTTTCAACCGCATTGATTCTGATTTTATTGATTTACGTTTATTCGATTTTTACGCTTTTACAGCATAAAAAATATTCAGAATTGCAGCGTGATTTTATCAATAATATGACGCACGAATTTAAAACGCCACTGGCTTCTATATTAATTGCTTCAAAATATTTGATTGAGCAAAAACCAATCAAAGAAGACAAAAAACTCTATACATATACCGACATTATTATCAATCAAGGAAATAAGTTAAACGGACATATCGAAAAGATTTTAAATGTTGCAAAAGCCGATTATGCTCCTTTAGAACTAAAAAAAGAAAACATCTTAATTGTTCCGATAATTGAAGAAGCAATTGAAAACATAAAATTAAAATATCCTGAAGCTTCTATTACAATTGACACTGTTTCTAGAGAATATTTACTCGAAACGGATACTTTTCATTTTGCCAATTTAGTTTATAATCTGTTGGATAATGCGATTAAATACTGCAATGAAAAGCCAGAAGTTACGATAAAAATTATCGAAAATAATAACTGTTTAAAATTGGAATTTATTGATAATGGAATTGGGATTAATCCTAAAAAAATATCTTTTATCTTTGATAAGTTTTACCGCGTTCAGAACGAAAAAAGCAATGAAGTGAACGGATTTGGACTTGGTTTGTATTATGTAAAAGAAATCTGCAGTTTACAGAACTGGAAAATAAAAGCCGAAAATAATCAAGAAAAAGGTATTAGCATAACTTTATCAATTCCTTATAAAAAATGAGAAATTTCAAAATACTATATGCCGAAGATGATGAAACTTTAGCGTTTTTAACCAAAGACAATTTGGAGCAAAACAATTATGAGGTAATTCATTGTTCTGATGGAAAATCGGCGCTGAAAATCTTTGAGGAAGAAGAATTTGACATTTGCATTTTTGATATTATGATGCCAAAAATGGATGGTTTTGAGCTTGCTGAAGCTGTTCGAAAAATTGACCTTGATGTTCCTATTATTTTTCTTTCGGCAAAAACTTTAAAGGAAGATCGAATTAAAGGTTTACGTTTAGGTGCCGATGATTATTTGGTAAAACCTTTTAGCATTGAAGAATTGCTTTTAAAGGTGGAAATTTTCTTAAAACGCTCTCAGAAAAATATTCCGACTACCAAAACTATTTATGAAGTTGGCAAATACCAGTTTGACACCAAAAACTTCATTCTTTTTAATGATGAAGAAAAAGTTGGTTTAACACAGCGTGAAGCCGAATTATTGAAACTTTTCTTAGATCATAAAAATTCTGTTTTGAAAAGAGAACAAATTCTAACTTCTTTATGGGGAACTGATGACTACTTTATGGGAAGAAGTTTGGATGTTTTTATTTCCCGTTTGCGTAAAATCTTAGCAAACGAACAAGGAATTTCGATTGAAAACCTGCATGGAATCGGGTTTAGATTTTCTATTGGTTAAACTTTTTTCTTGAAGCAAAGTAACCACAACGTTTTGTCATTCCGACGAAGGAGGAATCTCCGCGACAATATTCCGTAAAGTGATTCCAATCTTTGGCGAGCTTCTTACGGAGATTCCTCCTTCGTCGGAATGACAAACTAGACTTGACGTACTTTTTTCACAACTAATAATCTAGAAATTCTAAATTAGGATTTATCGTTTTAATAAGCGCTATTTTCTTCTCTCTTCTCCAGCCTTTTATCTCTTTTTCTCTTGCAATTGCTTCTTGAATCCAAGTAAATTTTTCGAAGTACAATAAAAACTCAACATTGTATTTTGAAGCAAAAGTGTTGTTCCCAGAAGCAATATTATCTTTATGTTTTATTAATCTATTTTTCAAATTATTAGTAACCCCAACATAAAATACAGATTTTGCTTTATTAGTCAAAATATAAATAAAATACGTATGAAAACCCTCTTGTAAATGCATAAATTCAAATAATAACAATTCTGCTAAAAATAAAGAAAAATCTGTAAATTATTTTTCAGAAAACTTTGTATTTTTAATATCTAATTTTCTTGGATATGAAATTACATCATTTGCGAAATGCCTCTTTGGTAATTGAAACAGAAAAGCATGTCATTTTAGTTGACCCAATGTTAGGTAAAAGAAAAACAATTCCGCCTTTTACTATTTTCAGATATAAACCCAAACGAAATCCGCTGGTGGCATTGCCAAAAAACAGTCGTGATATCTTGAGTCGTGTAACACATTGTTTGATTACACATTTGCACCCGGATCATATAGACAAAGCTGGCGAAGTTTTTTTGAGAAGAAAAAGCATTCCAGTAATCTGCAGTGCTAAGGACGAAAAAGCACTTATACAAAGAGGATTAAGCGTAATTCAAACTTTAGAATATTGGGAACCGCAAAAATTTCTAGACGGAAAAATTACTGGAATTCCAGCCATTCATGGTTACGGATTTGTTGCTAAATTAATGGGAAATGTAATGGGATTTCTTATCGAATTGGCGGATCAAAAATCCATTTATGTTAGTTCTGATACTATTTTTACAGAACATGTAGAAAAAGTTTTAACGCAATTTAAACCCGACATTTCGATTGTTGCCTGCGGTACCGCAAGATTAGATTTTGGCCAACCTCTATTAATGCGAATGGATGATATACTGAAATTCGTCACACTTGCTCCAGGAAAAGTTCTCGCCAATCATTTAGAAGCATTAAATCACTGTCCAACAACCCGATTACAGTTAAGAACGGCTCTTTCAGATCATGGTCTTCTGTCAAAGACTTCTATTCCGAATGACGGAGAATGTATTGAATATTAAAGTACTAACAACCCAAATTCGCGCAAAGTGTTTATAGGTTTTGAATACCAGAATAATTCGAAATCTTCCAATTCGGTTTCAAAATCATTTTTAACCTCCTGAAAAGTATAATTTTTAGAACCAGAAACAGCTATTTTCGATAAAATGGAAACTAGCCACTCGCCTTCTTCTTTACTGGTTTGAATTTCGAAACTTTCTTTTTTATCATGAAAAGTTAGTGACATCATTTCCCAGCTTCTTCCTTTTTTTGATTTTGTAAAGACTTCTGCCGAAGGTTTTCCGCCGAGCCAAACCACTTTTGCATTTGGTTTTGTATTGAAATCGTTTTGTTCTTCTAAGGCATTAAAAATAAAATCAGGGTGAATTTTTGTTTTCGGAATTTTAAAATCGAACCATTCTTGAAGTTCATAATCGAAACAAATTCCGTGCATGAAATTAAAAAGTGATTTCTTTAATCCGAAACTGAATTTATCGTGATTGATTCCTGTTGCATCGGTATATTCAATATCGTTATTGGCAAAAGTTCCAATTGCTTCCGTTTTTTTGGTGACGCCAAACTGTTCCGGATATAATCCAACTGGACTATGAGCCGTTAAAGCAAATTGATGCCAAAATCCTGATTGCAAAACTCCAGCTTCAAATAACTGACGAACCATTTCAAGACTATCAACTGTTTCCTGAATCGTTTGTGTTGGATATCCGTACATTAAATAGGCATGAACCATAATTCCTGCTTCGGTAAAATTACGAGTCACTTTTGCAACTTGTTCTACAGTAACACCTTTGTCAATTAATTTCAGTAATCGATCTGAAGCTACTTCTAAACCGCCTGAAACGGCAATACATCCAGAAGCTTTTAACAGCAAACATAAATCTTTAGAAAAGCTTTTTTCAAAACGAATATTCGTCCACCAAGTTACAGCGAGTTTCCTTTTCAGAATTTCAAGCGCTAAAGCGCGCATTAAAGCTGGCGGTGCGGCTTCGTCTACAAAATGGAATCCATTTTGACCTGTTTTTTCAATTAGTTCTTCGATTCTATCACAAAGCAGACTTGCCGCAACAGGTTCGTAAACTTTTATATAATCTAAAGAAATATCGCAGAAAGTACATTTTCCCCAATAACAGCCGTGTGCCATTGTGAGTTTATTCCAACGCCCATCGCTCCACATTCTGTGCATCGGATTCACAATTTCGATAACGGAAATGTACTTATCCAAAGGCAAATCGGAGTAATCTGGAGTTCCAACTTGAGATTGTTTATAATCGTGTTTTAAAGAATTATTTTTATAAACCACTTCTCCATTTTCTAATAAAAATGTTCTTTTATAACGCTTCTCGACTTCGCTCGAAGTGACAGAATTTGGATTTTCTAAATTGAAAATTAATTCCTCAATTGGAACTTCTCCATCATCTAAAGTGATAAAATCGAAAAACTCAAAAACGCGTTTATCAGAAAGTGAACGCAATTCTGTATTTGGGAAGCCTCCTCCCATCGAAATCTTAATTTCAGGATGATTTTGTTTTACCCATTGCGCGCAACGAAACGCGCTATATAAATTTCCAGGAAAAGGAACAGAAATTAAAAATAAAGTTGGTTTTATGGCTTCAATTTTTGCTTTCAAAAGCGAAATTAAAATTGAATCAATATAAGTTGGCTCTTTTTGAAGTTCTGCATACAATTCGTGAAACGAATTGGCACTTCTGCCTAAGCGCTCTGCATATCGGCTGAAACCAAAATTTTCATCGACACATTCAACAATAAAATCTGAAATATCTTCGAGATATAAAGTCGCCAAATGTTTTGCTTTGTCTTGAGTCCCCATTGTTCCAAAAGCCCAATCCAATTCTTCCAATTGCGCAAAACGAGAAGCTTCTGGAAGAAAATCTTCCTGACAAATCTGCAATGCCAAAGTTGGATTTTTTCCTTGAAGAAACTGAATTACAGAATCGATTGTTTTGATGTATTCGTCTTGTAAAGCAAAAATACGTTTCGAATTGTCTGAGATTTCAGAACCTGAAACTTGAAACTTGAAACCTGAAACATCAAACAAATCAATAAGTCCTTTTCTTGAAAACAATTCCAAAATCACATCAATACCCAAATCAGCCTGCACTGATTCGATATTTTTTGTATTCAGAAAACCTTTTATATACGCCGTTGCCGGATACGGTGTATTCAGTTGAGTAAATGGTGGCGTAATTACAAAAAGTTTCGTTTTCAAAAGGGAATTATTTTTTTGCAAAAATACGGGTTATTTTGGGACTTTTCAGCGTTTCATTTTTTGATTTGAAATTGTAAACATTTAATTACATTTGTCACTGACCAAATTACACTGATGAAACATCCATTACCAATCCTTTGTCTATTTCTTTTTCTATTTATCAACAATATTTCCAGAGCTCAAGATTTTCAATGGGCTTTAAAAATAGATGAAGACCATAGTTCATCAAATACAAGATCTATAGTTACTGATAGTCAAGGAAACATATATTCCACAGGACAATTTGGTGGCAGAATAGATTTTGATCCAGGACCAAATGAGTTCTTTTTAACTTCAACGGCAAATGCATCAAATTGTTTTATTTTAAAGTTAAATAAAAAAGGAGAATTTTTATGGGCAAAACATATTGCCTCTGAATGGGTAGATGGAGGTAGATCAATAATTTTAGATAAAAATGAAAATGTGATCATAACTGGTCTTGCTACTGGTCGAGTGATTGACTTAAATCCTGATCCAGCTAAACAATATTTAATTACAAATTCAACAACAAGTACCACAGGCTCATACGTCATCAAACTTAACCCTAATGGAGATTTCATATTTGGTAATTTTTATCTTGGAGCATATGCTGATGAATCTACCGTTGATAATGAAGGTAATATAATTACAACTGGAGTTTATGGAGGAATCGATACAGATTTTGATGCTGGAACTGCAGTATATAAATTAGGCACTTCAACAAACGATATATTTGTTTTAAAGAACAATAATGATGGTGGTTTTCTTTGGGCAAAAAAATGGGGTGGATCTGGCTACGATTACCCTATTTCTTTGACATGCGATAATTTAAATAATATCATCTTAACTGGAAAATATGAATACAATTTTTTATTTGCAAACAGTAATTATTCTGGTGGACAAAACATGAATTTTATTTTTAAAATATCTTCCCAAGGAAATGAATTATGGTTTAGACAATTAGGAAAAACAACATCTGGATTAGGAAGCAACGCAGATAAAGCTGTAAAAATAGACAACTTTAACAATATTTATTGTACTAGTGATTATTCGAGTTATGATAGTCCAATGATACTAGATTTCAAAAACAAGTCTCTTTCATTTACATCTGATCGAGTAGACTGCCTGTTTTTCAAACTGAACGAAAATGGAGAATATATTTGGCATAATAAGATTTATGGTGACGAAAGACAAGAAACTTACTCTTTGAGTCTAGATAATAACAGCAACATTTACTTGTTAACCTTCATTAACGGATTTACTTATGTAAATAACGAATGCAATAAAATTTTTCCAAATAAAAATACAAATTACAGCAATGAGTATCTATTGCTAAAATTCAATCAGAATGGTAAATTTATAAATTTTAAAAACATTAAAAACGGGTTTTATGTGCAATCTGATTTTGAAGACAATTTGATTCTTTCAGGTTATTTCAAGGATAAACCCGATTTTGATCCTAGTCCCATAAGTTCATTTTTTATGCATACATTTAATGGAAGTTCCTATTATTTAAAACTTAATCCATGCACTTCAAATATTCCAGAAGCAGATAACGATCAATATTTCTGTCGGTCTTCAAATCCAACAGTAAACGATTTAAAACCATGTATCGAAATTATAGATTGGTATGATTCTAAAACTTCAAACACACCTTTAGATAGAAATTTACCACTCGAAAACGAAAAAGTTTATTACGCGTCCTATTTTGAAAGCTGCCCAGAAAATGAAAGATTGGCTGTCAAAGCTCATTTAAATGCTTCTTCTCTTCCAATAATTACAAACTCAACATTTTGCAAAAAAGACAATCCTAAACTTTCAGATATTTCTGTTCTTGGTTCGAATATAAAATGGTACGATAATCAAAATAATGGCAATATCTTACCCCCATCAACATTATTAGAAAGTAATATCACATATTATGTCACACAACAAGAAAATGGTAACTCTTGCGAAAGTCAAAGAGTCGCTCTGATCCCAACTCTTGATGGCGAAAAATTAGTTGTTAATTCACCTCAAACTTTCTGTGTTAATCAAAATGCAGTATTAAATAACATTCAAATTACTGGACAAAATATAAAATGGTACGACATACAAACTGCTGGAACAATTTTATCTAACACAACTCCACTTCAAAATGGAGTAACTTATTATGCGTCTCAAACTGTAAACGGATGTGAAAGCGAAAGAGTAGCTGTTTTAATTAATATTCAGAATACATTAGCTCCAACAGGAAATACAAATCAGCAATTTTGCACAGGGCAAAATCCAACGATTGCTAATATCGAAATTACAGGAACTTCCATAAAATGGTATGATGCATTGACAAATGGTAATTTATTGTCTGAAACAACAAATCTGCAAAACGGAAAAACATATTATGCCTCACAAACAGAAAACAATTGTGAAAGCCCAAGATTTGGAGTTACGGTTTCAATCGTAAATACTCCTTCTGTTCCATCGGGAAATCCAGAACAATCTTTTTGCAAACAAGAAAACAAAACGCTTAATGACATTCAAATTACGGGGCAAAACATAAAATGGTTTGATACCAGCTTTTCTGCTTCTGTTTTACCAAATACAACTCTTTTAGAAGATAATCGAACGTATTATGCTTCGCAAACAATTGGCTGTGATAGTGACAGAACACCAATTCTTGTTCATGTATATAACACGCCTTTACCAATAGGAAATAATAATCAACAATTTTGCATTGATGAACTTGCAACAATTGAAAATTTAAGAATAACAGGAAGTGCTCTTAAATGGTATGATGATACAGTAAATGGAAATGTTTTACAAGAAACCGATTTATTACATAATGGAACGTATTATGTTTCGCAAACTTTAAACAATTGCGAAAGCGAAAGATTACCAATTATCGTAAAAATACAAGACACCCCAATTCCAAGTGCAGATTCTCCACAACAATTCTGCATTCAGAAAAATGCAAAAATTAGCGATATTCAAATTAATGGTCAAAATATCAAATGGTATGAAGGTTCTACTTCTACAAATAGTTTATCAGAATCAACTTCACTTGAAAATGCAATTACCTATTACGCTTCTCAAACAATAAGTGATTGCGAAAGCGACAGAATTCCTGTAACAATAAACATTCTCGAGGCAACAGCTGGAGATTGTATTCACTTAGTCAATGAACTCCCGTATCCAAAATTCTTCACACCAAATGGCGATGGCTTTAATGACACTTGGACAATTGATCCTGATTATCTAGCTCCTAATTCGTCTATTAGAATATTCAACCGTTACGGCAAATTAATTAAAGAATTGGCACAAAATACCTCTTGGAACGGAACTTATCTTGGTAATCAAGAACCAGCATCAGATTATTGGTTTACAGCTATCAGGATAAATGGAACGGAATATAGAGGACATTTTTCTCTTAAACGGTAAAGAAAGTCCGCAAAGTAAATTTACCTCGCGGACTTTTTAATAATATTTTTGCTTAAAAAATTCTTAGAACTTATGCTCATCCCTGCTAATTACTAAAAACGAAACTAAAGATATTAAAGCGGCAGCAATTAAATAATAACCTACATAACTCACGTCATATGTCTTAGCTAGCCAAATTGCAATCATTGGCGCAAAAGCAGCGCCGAGAATTCCTGCCATATTAAAAGTTAAAGACGCTCCAGAATAACGAACATTGGTTGGAAACAATTCAGATAAAAAAGTTCCAAGAGGTCCGTAAGTAAATCCCATTAAAGACATTCCGATACAAGCAAAAGTAGCAATCAATGGAATATTACCTTCTTTCAGGAAAAACGAAAAGAAAAATCCAAAAACGGCAATAGCCGCAGTTGCAGCGATAAGCATTTTACGACGACCAATTTTATCTGCCACAACAGCAGAAACTGGAATAAAAAGCGCAAAAAACAATACCGAGAATAATTGAATCAATAATCCGTCTCTTTTTACAATTCCTAAGTCTGAGGTTGCCCAACTTAGAGTGAAAACCGTCATCAAATAGAAAACCAAAAATGTTGTAATGGCTGCAAAAGTTCCAAATATTAACTGGTTTTTATATGATTTCACCAACTCTAAAAATGGAACTTTTACTTCTTCTTCCTGTTTTTTAGCATTTTCAAACGAAGGCGTTTCTGTAATTTTTGTTCTAATATAAAAACCAACAATTACCAGAAGTGCGCTAGCAATAAAAGGAATTCTCCACCCATAATTCATAAAATCTTCATTACTCATCGAATCGGTAAGCAATAAAAATGTCCCTCCAGAAAGCAATAATCCGATTGGAGCCCCTAATTGCGGAAACATTCCGTACCAAGCACGTTTGTTTGGCGGCGCGTTCTCGATTGCCAACAAAACGGCTCCTCCCCATTCTCCTCCTAGACCAACTCCTTGTCCGAATCGGCAAAGCATCAATAGTAACGGAGCCGCAACACCAATACTTTCATAACTTGGCAGAAAACCAATTGTCACAGTAGAAATTCCCATTGTCAGTAAAGCTGCAACAAGAGTAAATTTTCGTCCAATTTTATCTCCATAATGTCCAAAAAATGCAGAGCCTAACGGACGCGATAAAAAGGCGATGGAGAAAGTTGCTAAAGATTCCAGAGTCGCCATTGTCGAATCTGAACTAGGGAAAAATAATTGAGGAAAAACTAATACGGCTGCATTAGCATAAATATAAAAATCAAAAAATTCGATTGTGGTGCCAATAAGGCTTCCAAAAAGAACATGTTTTAATGAGTTCTTCTTACTTGGGCTACTTTCCATGAAAAATGATATCTTTTTTATTTGCAAAAATAGAGTTTCATTATTAAAAACTCATGTTTATACAAATTACTTTTGCCACTACTTTATAATTTTAACAAATTATCTAAATTTTCAATTTTAAGCAACCTTATAAAATCAAATTTTAAAATCCTGATTACAACGCTTTTAAAAGCATCAGAAAAAAATCAAATCATAAGCAATTGTTAATAGCGTTTTTAACTACTTATTTTCATTAAATTTACAGCTGTCAAAAATAAATTTAAAATTATGCCTACCGACTGTATCAGCTTTCAATCTTCTGGATATTTCTCTAAACTAATGCAGGATTATTTAGATCAAAAGCCAGAATTAAAACCGCTGTACAATAATTTTCCAACCTTAGAAAATTTCGAAAAACAAATTGCTGAAAAATTAGCCAATTTTGACCATAATAATCGAAAAGTTTTGGTTGACACTTTGCAAAAGCAATATCAAAACATCGAAATTTCTGATTTAACCAGACAAAATATTTCGCTTTTAGCACTCGAAAATACTTTTACCATTACAACTGGCCATCAGCTAAATCTTTTTAGCGGGCCGTTATACTTTTTGTATAAAATTATTTCTACCATTAATTTAACAAAAGAATTAAAGTCGAAATACCCTTCATACAATTTCGTTCCAATTTATTGGATGGCAACGGAAGATCATGATTTTGAAGAAATTAATTATTTTAATTTTAAAGGAAAAAAAATCCGCTGGAATGCTGAAAGTACTGGTCCAGTTGGAAGACTTTCAACTGAAGGCTTAGAAGATTTATTTGAAGTTTATTCTAAAGAACTAGGTTCAAGTACGAATGCCAATACGTTGAAAAAACTTTTTGAAGATGCATATTTAAAGCACAAAAATCTGGCAGATGCAACACGTTATTTAGCCAATGCTCTTTTTGCAAATTACGGTTTGGTCATTATAGAAGCAGACGATGCCGATTTAAAACGTGCTTTTATTCCGTATGCAAAAGAAGAATTAGAAAACCAGACTTCGTTTAAAGCAGTTCAAAAATCAATTGAAGAACTTGCCGATTATACCGTTCAAGTAAATCCGCGTGAGATCAATTTATTTTACATTGAAGATAAACTGCGCGAAAGAATCATTTTTGAGAATGATAAATATTTTGTGAACAACACCAAAATCTCATTTTCTAAAGATGAAATTTTCAAATTGTTAGAAAGCAATCCTGAAAAATTCAGTCCAAACGTAATTATGCGTCCACTATATCAGGAGATTATTTTACCAAATCTCTGCTACATTGGCGGAGGCGGAGAAATTGCTTATTGGTTAGAATTAAAAGCATTCTTTGAAGCCGTAAATATCACTTTTCCTATATTACTGGTTCGAAATTCTGTTCTATTGGCAACCGAAAAACAAGCAAAAAAAGCAGATAATTTAGGTTTAAGCTGGAAAGATTTATTCAGTAAATCAGAGAATTTAGTTAATGAAATTACTCATAAACTTTCTCCTTTTCCAATTAATTTAACAGAACAAAAAGAAGCTCTTGAAAAACAGTTTGCTTATCTTTTTGAATTGGCCGAAAAGACAGACAAATCTTTCTCTGGAGCCGTAAAAGCACAAGAAGTGAAACAGAAGAAAGGTCTCGAAAATCTGGAAAAACGTTTGCTAAAAGCACAAAAAAGAAAATTGCATGATCAGTTACAGCGCGTAACGGATTTACAGTGCGAATTGTTTCCAAATCAAAGTTTACAAGAACGTCAGACCAATTTTTCTGAATTTTATCTAGAAAAAGGCGAGCAATTAATTCCGCTTTTAATTCAAAAATTAAAACCTTTAGAACATAATTTTGACATCATAATAATCTAAAATAATTATCTTTAGAAATTCAAAAGCGATAATTTAGGAACAAATAACCAGCTCATTTCCGATCTTATTGCTCTCTCAAACCAAATAGAATTATATTTTATAACCTATTTAACGAACTAACCTAATGGTAAGAGAACGCCTAATTTCGCTTGATGTCTTTCGCGGACTGACTATTCTATTGATGACTATTGTAAACAATCCCGGCGATTGGGGAAATGTTTATCCGCCGCTTTTGCACGCACAATGGAATGGCTGTACGCCGACAGATCTTGTATTTCCGTTTTTCATTTTTATAATGGGAGTTGCCGTACCGCTTGCAATGCCAGAAAAAAAATATGACGAAACAACATTCAACAAAATTCTGATTCGTTCTTTAAGAATGCTCTGCTTGGGGATTTTCTTTAATTTCTTTGGCAAAATCCAATTGTTTGGTCTTGATGGAATCCCACTTCTGATAGGCAGATTGATTATCACGTTTGCAGTTGGCTACGCTTTGATGGGAAATTTCAGCAACAAACTAAAAAACATTTTTGCCTTTAGCATATTAGCCATATATATCATTCTAGCTTACGGAGGTTTTGAAAATTATGCAGATGTAAGACTTCCTGGAGTTCTACAACGTATTGCCGTAGTTTATTTTGTGGTTTCATTACTTTATCTAAAAACATCTCGAGTAACACAATTAATTACAGGAGCTGTTTTACTTTTGGGATATTGGGCAGTTATGACCTTAATTCCAGTTCCCGGATTTGGAGAAGCAAATCTTGAAAGAGGAACTAATTTAGCCGCTTGGGTTGACAGTATATTACTAAAAGGCCATATGTATCATGAAACCAATACTTGGGATCCTGAAGGAATCTTAAGCACAGCACCTTCAATTGTAAACGGAATTATCGGGTTATTTATTGGGCAGATTCTGCTTCTTAGTTTAGCGAAAATCCAGAAAGCGCAAAGAATGGGAATGATTGGTACATCGCTCATCTTTTTCGGATTAATCTGGGATTTAGTTTTTCCAATAAACAAATCCATCTGGACAAGCAGTTATGTTTTATACACAACAGGATTGGCAACAGTATGTTTAACTGTATTGTATTACATAATTGACATTGCCGAATATAAAAAAGGATTCAAATTATTTGTCATTTGGGGAGTAAACCCGATGATAGTTTTCTTTGCTTCGCAGATTATTCCGCAAGCTTTGGTACTGATTCGTTTTCAGCATCCATCTCTTCTTGGTGAACAAATTAACCTTCTAGATTATCTATACCGTTTCGGAATTGCGCCATTTTTCAGCAATCCGATGACAGCTTCTCTAGCAGGTGCGCTAACTTATGTTGGAATTTGGACATTTATATTATGGATTTTCTACAGAAACAAGCTGATTTTTAAAGTATAAAAGCAATAAAAAACATTTTAAAGACGTGCAATTGTGCGTCTTTTTTTTGACCAAGACTCACCGCTTCCTTCTTTCTTAATCAAAACATCATTCTAGCATGTTTAAATTATGAATTTATTAAAATCAATTCATAAAAAAAGTATACTTTTGCACAAAATTTAATAAAATACAAAATGGCAACAAATAGAACTTTTACAATGATTAAACCAGATGCTGTTGCAAACGGACACATCGGGAATATCTTAGCAATGATTACTAATGGTGGTTTCAAAATCGTTTCATTAAAATTAACTCAATTAACTGTAGCTGATGCTAAAGCATTTTACGCAGTACACGCAGAAAGACCTTTCTACGGAGAATTAGTTGAATTTATGTCTCGCGGACCAATTGTTGCTGCTATTTTAGAAAAAGAAAATGCTGTAGAAGATTTCAGAACTTTAATTGGAGCTACAAACCCTGCTGAAGCTGCTGAAGGAACTATTCGTAAAGCATACGCTACTTCAATCGGAGAAAATGCAGTTCACGGATCTGACAGCGACGAAAACGCTGCTATCGAAAGTGCTTTCCACTTTGCAGGAAGAGAGCAGTTCTAAGACTTCTTAAATCATAAAAAAAAAACCGCTCCATAACTGAAGCGGTTTTTTTTATGATTTAAAATAATTAAAGACTTTCAGAAGTCTTCTTTACCATTTTCTCAACTCTGCCATCCAAATCTTTTAAAAGTTCGTCTAATGCACTTTCACACATTGGCAATACTTTATCAAAAGATAAAACAGGAATTCCTCCTACTATTGTTCCCGTTTTCTTTGAATTTGCCCCTTCGTTAAAAGCAAAAACTTTTTTCCCATTTTTATCATACAAAGCGATTCTTGCATAAGCTCTCATCTTAATAGTTCCAGTTCCTCCAACTGCAAACCCTTTTACTACAGCAAAATGAATTTCTGTAAACAAGACACCATCAGCATTATCTTTAAACATCGTAGCGGTTGCTACTTCATTTGCAGAACCATTTATTCCTTCATATATATATTTATATCCAGGGTAATTGATAATATATTTTCCCTTTTCTCCCTCTCTATCAAAATGAGGAATATAATCAATATACTCTTGTTTTTGAGTTATATCTGTTTCAGGAAGTAAATCAAATGGAAACTTTTTAGAATAATCATTAAAAAAAGCATTGTGATATTTTTCCAAAATTGGCTGCAGGTTAAAATTTGGATTATTTCCTAAATCTGTTACTGCAGCAACGGCACTTAAACCAAGCTCTGAAAGATCAATTGTTTTGTCAGTGTAAAAAGCAACAACAGCAACTTTTTTCTTTTGCGAATAACCAGTTAACGTACATAGTACGGTTAAAATTAGTAAAATTTTTTTCATTGATTTTTTATTATTTTGGGTTTATAAAAAGATGTTATTTTAAAGAAATAACTGCCCAAATGTATCGTAAAAAAAAACACTCCGCAATAGAAGTGTTAATTATTTTTAAAATTTATCTTACTAAAAAATATTACCGCAATATAACGTCTTTCACCACCTCACGTCCCAATTCTTCATTGATCATTTTCACAATTTTATATTTTCCGTGAGTTAACTCTTCACGTAAAACAGAAGAACCTAACTCAACATAAAGCGTACTGCCTTTAAGAACAACATTTCGGGTATAGGTATTCACACCATTTCCCATAAGCTGTCGCCAAGCCTCACGAACATCAATTTGATCCATTCCAGGCTGTAATTTATTAACCTGAATAATTTGCTGTAAAACAGCGCCAATAGTTGTTTCGTTATTTAGTCTTTTCGCCATCGTTCAAAAGATTTACTGGTCCAGCTTTTTTATAATGATATTCTATTTTTTGAGGGTTTTTCACCACTAATTTGTCATCCGAAAGCGAAATAATTTCCTCACTCCATTTCGTATATTTCGTGTTATAATCCAAGAAAACCTGATCTCCTGCAAAACGAACTGCAACATTTTCAAAAGTATCTGTTGTCAAAAAAGTGCCATCAAATTGCGGCATCACTTTCGTTCGAAGACCTTTATTATTCTTGATTTGAAAAAAATCAAAAGTTTCATTCATTTTATACTCCTTCTCTTCGCCTTTCTCAAAAACCACTTTTTCAATTTCCCAATAGCCATTTAGTTTAGCAATATCAGCAGGTTGTATTTCCTGTTTACAGCTCACAAACAAAAGCGAACAAAACAAAACTATGAAAGCATTTTTCATAAATAAAAATATTAAAATTTATTCTTTTTTCTTTAAATGAAGTCGAAGATTTAGGAGCTTATTCCTGCTGTCCGCTGTATCTTTTGTGCCGAACCCCGGCACAAAAGGATGCCGCTTCCATCAGGGCTAGGGCTCCCGTTTTCAAAAGAAATTTTTCTCGGACTACAAAGATAACCTTATAATCATCAAAAGAAATAAAAAATCAAAAAACACATTAAACTATTTTGCATATTTTTGGTCAAACCCCAAACCAAAAGCAAAAAAATATGAACAGAGTATTTTACACAATCCTGACATTCTTGTCGTTAACTGCATGCAGTAAAGATTCAGTCGAACCAGATCCCGTTCCAACTCCTGAAGAAAAAATGTATTTTCCTCCCTTAACAGGAACAACTTGGGAAACAAAATCTATTGCTGATCTAAAATGGAATCAAAATGCTGTACGACCACTTTTAGATTACCTAGAACTCAAACATTCTAAATCTTTCATCATACTTGTAAATGGCCGAATTGTTTTAGAAAACTATTTCAATAACCATACAGCCACATCAAATTGGTATTGGGCAAGTGCAGGAAAAACATTAACTTCAACAATGACAGGAATTGCTCAACAAGAAGGGCTTTTAAACATTAACAATAAAGTATCTGATTATATTGGAACTGGCTGGACAAGTGAAACTCTGCCAAAAGAAAACTTGATAACCTGCAAGCATCTTTTAACCATGACTTCTGGACTTGATGATACCTCAGACGAAGTTGATCCAGAAGATTTAATATATAAAGCCGATGCTGGAACCAGATGGGCATATCATAATGTATATGTAAAACTTCAGGACGTTGTAGCAAAAGCAAGTGGACAAACTTGGGAGGATTATTTCAATACCAAATTAAGAGACAAAATCGGCATGAACGGTACTTGGGTTCAACTTGGCGTAAATAGCGTTTATACAAGCACAACAAGAAGCATGGCACGTTTTGGATTATTAATGCTGAATAAAGGAAAATGGGAAAACAATGTAATTCTCAATGAAGCTTTCTTTAATGAAGCAACCACAACTTCGCAAAACATCAATTTAGGTTATGGGTATTTATGGTGGCTAAACGGAAAATCAAGTTATCATCTGCCACAATCCCAACTAACTTTTCAAGGAAGCGTAATTCCAACTGGACCAAGCGATATGTTTATGGCTTTAGGTAAAAACGACCAAAAGATTTATGTAATTCCAAGCAAGAAAATGGTTGTAATCAGAATGGGAGATGTCGCCGATAATGTAAATCTCGCGCTTTCTGATTTTGACAAAACGTTGTGGCAGAAAATTAATGCACTATATCAATAAAAAAATAGCTTTTAAATAAAAGTCATTAGAACACTTTTATTTAAAAGCTATATATTTTTAGATAAAAAACTTATCGGTTAGTTTTTATTCTTTTAAGCACTCCCAAAAAGAATAAAACAATTCCTAAAACCAGTAGAATATAGTATACTGAAAGATTTTTATCCTTTAAAACGTTTGCCAGAACAAAAGATATTACACTAGCAAAATAGAACGTTAAAGCTGATATATTTTTCATTATAAATTATTTAAAGAAACTATCAACGAATTCGTATTTATTAAAGACTTGCAAATCTTCAATTCCTTCGCCAACACCAATATATTTAACCGGAATTTGAAATTGATCAGAAATACCAATAACAACTCCTCCTTTTGCAGTTCCATCCAATTTAGTTACAGCAAGCGAAGTAACTTCTGTTGCTGCTGTAAATTGTTTTGCTTGTTCAAAAGCATTTTGACCAGTAGAACCATCTAAAACCAAAAGCACATCGTGAGGAGCATCGGCTACAACTTTCTGCATTACACGTTTTACTTTTGTAAGCTCATTCATCAAGTTGATTTTATTATGAAGACGGCCAGCGGTATCAATAATTACAACATCTGCGTTTTGAGCAACTGCCGACTGCAAAGTATCAAAAGCTACAGAAGCGGGATCGCTCCCCATTTGCTGTCTTACAATAGGCACATTTACACGATCAGCCCAAACCTGCAACTGATCGATAGCAGCTGCACGGAAAGTATCTGCCGCACCTAAAACCACTTTATGGCCCGCTTTTTTAAATTGATAAGCCAATTTACCAATCGTAGTTGTTTTTCCGACTCCATTTACTCCAACAACCATTAAAACATATGGCTTTTTATCTTTCGGAACTTCAAATTCTGTTGCTTCACCTGTATTAATTTCAGATAACAAAGCGCCAATTTCATCACGAAGAATTTGATTTAATTCGTCTGTTCCTAGATATTTATCTTCAGCAACACGTTTTTCAATTCTTTCAATGATTTTCAGTGTCGTATTAACTCCAACATCTGAACCTACAAGAACTTCTTCAAGATCATCCAAAACATCATCATCAACTTTAGATTTTCCTGCAACCGCCTTGCTTAACTTCGAGAAAAAAGTAGTTTTCGTTTTTTCAAGACCTTTGTCTAAAGTCTCTTTTTTTTCGGTAGAGAATAATTTTTTAAAAAAACTCATTTTTTGTAGATTATTTAGATTTACTAGATTTCTTGATTTCTAGACAAGAAATCCAAATCTTTAAAGAAAGCGCAATTGTTTCTCAAAAAAAGCCCAATTGTTACGATTCTTTAAATTTTTAGACAAATATAGGTAATAAAAAAGCTACTTCCGAATGAAAGTAGCTTTTCTATATAATGTAATTGTAATTATTTCTTTTTCAAGAATTCATCAACTTCTTCAGGAGCCATAATAGATTCTACGAATGTATATGCACCAGTTTTAGGAGATTTTACCATTTTGATGGCTTTTGATAATCTCTTAGAAGATGTTTGTAACGATGCTACGGTTTTCTTTGCCATGATTCAAATGTTTTGGAATTCAATAAATCTTCAAATGAAAAACCATTTGAGATTTTATCAAAATCTCTAATTATTACTTAATTTCTTTGTGAACAGTTACTCTTTTTAAGATTGGATTAAATTTTTTAATCTCTAATCTATCTGGAGTATTTTTTTTGTTCTTAGTTGTAATATATCTAGAAGTTCCTGGAACACCAGAAGTTTTGTGCTCAGTACATTCTAAAATTACTTGGATTCTATTACCTTTCTTTGCCATCTTGCTATATATTTATTTAGGAAAAGATTATTTGATAAATCCTTCTGACTGCGCTTTTTTCAAAACTGCAGTGATTCCATTTTTATTAATTGTTTTTATCGTAGATGCTGCTACTCTAAGAGTAATCCATCTATCTTCTTCTGGAAGATAAAAACGCTTTTTAACTAAGTTTACAGAAAACTTTCTCTTAGTTTTGTTCATAGCGTGAGAAACGTTATTTCCTACCATCGCTCTTTTACCTGTAAGGTCACAAACTCTTGACATTATACTTATCTTTTATCGTTATTCAAAATCAGGGTGCAAAGAAAAGAAAAATAAACCATTGTAGCAAAAAATTATTGCACAAATTTTAAAATTTCTTTCTGCAGTATTTCCAAACTCTTAACAGATGCCCTATCTATCACTTTTTCACGAGGTTGTCCGAAGCTAAATTCCTCTACAATTACTCCGTCTGGCGTCGCCAAAGCGATAAAAACAGTGCCAATTTCAGCATCAGAATCACCTTTTGAAGGCCCTGCATTGCCCGTCGTTGCCAGTGCATAGTCGGTTTTCAGCAATGCTTTAACATTCAAAGCCATAACTGACGCAACCTCAGCGCTAACTACAGAAAATTGATCTATCAAATCTTGAGCAACTCCCAAAACATTTACTTTTGCCTCTGTCGCATAAGACACCACGCTTCCTTTAAAATAGCTTGATGAACCTGGAACAGATGACAGTAGAGAAGCAATCCTTCCTCCTGTACAACTTTCTGCTGTTGAGATTGTTTTATTTTGTTTAGAAAGCAATTTGCCAATTACAGTTTCAATTGTTTCATTTTCGTCGTAACCCACAATTATATCGTGAATTATGGCGTCCAATGATTGCACATTACTTTCTATAGCCTCTTCTAATTCTTCCTTATTCGTTCCGCGGGCTGTTAGACGGAGACGAACTCGTCCTGGATTTGGCAGATAAGCCAATTTTATAAATTCAGGAAGATTGTTTTCCCATTGTTCAATACGTTCTGCAACTAAACTTTCTCCCTGACCATAAGTTAAAATGGTTTTATGAATAATATAAGGACGTTTATATTCGCGAACGATTTTTGGAATTATCTCCTCTTCAACCAAATATTTCATTTCGTAAGGAACTCCTGGAAGCGAGATAAAAACCGTATTTTCTTTTTTCATCCACATCCCTGGTGCTGTACCCACTTTATTATGCAACACTGTACAAGTTGACGGAACCAGAGCCTGATCTTTGTTCATTTGAGAAATTGGCCTTTTGTAAAAACCTTCTATCAGTTCTGTAACATGAGCTAAAACTTTTTGATCTACAACCAACTCGTCATTAAAATACTCACAGAATGTTTTCTTTGTAACATCATCTTTTGTTGGCCCCAATCCGCCTGTCACGATAACAACATCTACCTTGTTTTGCAATTGCGCAAAAGTGTCTAAAATATGTTTTTTATCATCGCTTATCGATAGCATTTCTGCCACCTCAACTCCAATTCTATCGAGTGATTTAGCAATAAAAGCCGAATTTGTATCTACGATTTGGCCAATTAAGATTTCATCTCCAATAGTAATAATTGCTGCTTTCATATCAGTGAAATATTTTTGATTCTTACATTAAGCAAGACTATAATTTATAAGTAGAAAATTTAAATTTTGTCTTGGAGGAAGGTATTAACAGCTTTTACAGACTATAAGCCGCTTACAAAATTTAAAAAATGATTTTGACTTATTCCTTAATTTAAAGAAATCAGGAATAAGCCAATTTTATATTAAAGATCAAAATCTTTCTTAATTTCTTTAATCGCTTCTTTTACCTGTACTTTAATACTTTTAAAAGTTTCGATAATATCTTTTTTCTTGCCTTCGGCTTTTGTCCATGCTTCTACCTGCAAGATTTCTTCAAAAGCCACATTTAACCCCATTAAATCTAATGTTGGCTTTATTTTGTGCGCATACGAATAGGCATATTTATGATCCTTCTTTTTAATTCCTTCTTTAATTTGTTTTAAATCTTCCGGAACTTCTGTAACAAATAAAGTTAAAATTTGATTTACAAATTCAGGATCGTTATCTGAAAGCGCATATACTTTCGAAAGGTTGTACTTTAAAGCCATTATTTTACTTGTATTCTGAATAATTTTTTATCTTCTAAAAAGCCTTCTAAAACATCATTTGGTTTTACAGCTGCAACACCTGCCGGCGTTCCTGTAAAAATAATATCTCCAATTTTTAAAGTAAAAAACTGAGACACATGAGAGATTAATTCATCAATCTTCCAAAGCATCATGCTTGAATTTCCTTTTTGAACTGTTTCACCATTTGTTTTCAATTCAAAATTAAGATTTTCCATAGAAACAAAATCAGTTTTTGGCAAAAAATCTCCAATAACCGCTGAACCGTCAAACGCCTTAGCTTTTTCCCACGGAAGTCCTTTTCCTTTCAATTTACTTTGCAAATCTCTCGCAGTAAAATCAATTCCTACACTTATATCATCATAATATTTATGAGCAAATTTCGGCTCAATATATTTTCCGACTTTATTAATCTTTACGATTATTTCAATTTCATGATGAACATCTTCTGAAAATTCAGGAATAACAAACGGATGCTGCTTCAGCAAAACCGCAGAATCTGGTTTCATAAAAACCACCGGCTCACTTGGACGCTCATTTTTTAATTCCTCTATATGATTGGCATAATTCCTGCCGACACAGATAATCTTCATTCTTTTTTAAGTTGCTAAGATAATAAGATGCTAAGCTACTAAGAAACTAAAAAAACTTAGAATCTCTGTACCTTAGCATCTTAGAAACTTACTTTGTATTTAATTTTCTCAATTTAATTGCTGTCAAAACTTTTTTGGTGTACAACGGAAAATCAGCATTTTGAATCCAGCTGAAATATCCAGGTTCTGTTTCTAGAACTTTTTCCACTTTTGCACCTTTATGTTTTCCAAAAGTAAAAATTTCTTCGTCATCTTGATCAAAAGCAATCATTCCTGCAAAATCGGCGATTTTTTTACGAGTTGTAAATTCAGATAATGATTTCATATCATTTTCTAATTCTGGATAACGATCTAATTGTGCTTTTAAAATTTCGTAAGTCGCCATTGTATCAGCTTCAGCTGAATGGGCATTGTCTAAACTTTTTCCACAATAAAACTTCAAAGCTGCACTTAAAGTACGCTCTTCCATTTTATGAAAAATTGTTTGAACATCGACAGAGACTTTGTTTTTCATATCAAAATCAACTCCCGCACGAAGCAATTCTTCAGCAAGAAGCGGAATATCGAAACGATCTGAATTAAATCCGCCCAAGTCACTGTCTTTAATCATATTGTGAATATGCGGAGCAAGTTCTGCAAAAGTTGGTTCGTTAGCCACTTTTTCATCAGTGATGCCATGAACTGCAGTTGTTTGTGGAGGAATTGGAATTGTTGGATTAACCAACCAAGTCTTACTTTCTTTATTTCCGTTAGGAAAAACTTTGAATATTGAAATTTCTACGATTCTATCTTTACCGATATCAATTCCCGTTGTTTCGAGATCAAAAAAGCAAATTGGCTTGTTAAGTTTTAATTCCATTTCTAATTTTTATAAGTTTACAAATGTAATTTTTAAAGCCGAATATCCTCCTTTATTCTGATTTTTTTTGTCGAAAAATGCTTTCAAATCCTAATTTTAACTTTTCAAAAATAAGTCCTACACTGGATTACACATTTCTACTTAATTCTTTTCTTACAAAACAAAAAAATCCGACAAGTTTAAAACTTATCGGATTTGAATTTATTTTATAATCGATTTTTAGAAATCTCTATCTACATCAAAAGCTTCTAAATATTCTGCTACTCTTTTCACAAAACTTCCTCCTAAAGCTCCATCAACTACTCTATGGTCGTAAGAGTGCGACAAGAACATTTTCTGACGGATTCCGATGAAATCTCCTTCTGGAGTTTCAATAACCGCGGGAACTTTACGAATTGCACCAAGCGCCAGAATACCTACTTGTGGCTGGTTGATAATTGGTGTTCCAAAAACACTTCCAAAAGTACCAACATTCGTTACAGTATAAGTTCCACCTTGAGTATCGTCTGGTTTTAGTTTTCCAGCTTTTGCACGGTTTCCTAAATCGTTCACCGCTTTTGCCATTCCAACCAAATTCAATTGATCTGCATTTTTAATTACAGGAACAATTAAATTTCCGTTTGGCAATGCTGCCGCCATTCCTAAATTGATATTTTTCTTTTTAATGATATAATCTCCGTCAACAGAAATATTCATTCCAGGGAAATCTTTTAAAGCTTTTGCAACAGCTTCCATCATAATTGGAGTAAAAGTCAATTTCTCACCTTCTCTTTTTTCGAAAGCAGCTTTTACTTTATCTCTCCATTTCACAATATTCGTTACGTCAACTTCAATAAAAGATTGTACGTGAGCCGAAGTCTGAACCGAAGCCACCATATAACATGAAATCAACTTACGCATTCTGTCCATTTCAACAATTTCGTCAGCACCGTTTACAGAAACTGGAACCGCTTGTTGGCTTTTTTGAACAATTGGTTCAACTGCTTTTGGAGCTTCAGTTTTTGGAGTTTCAACAATTACTTTTGGAGTTGCTTCAACTGTTTGAGGAGCTTGAACAGAACCCGATTTACGAGCTTCTACATATTTCAGAATATCTTCTTTTGTTACTCGTCCGTCTTTTCCAGAACCAGCAATATTTTCAAGTTCACTTAAAGAAAGACCTTCTTCTTTTGCAATATTTTTTACTAAAGGAGAAAAGAATTTATCTGATCCTGAGAAATCATGAGAAGTTACCGTTTCTTTAACCGATTCGATTGTTTTTTCGATTTCGGCAGCTTCTGCAGGAGCAGCAGTTTCTTGAACTGCGTTTACAGCTTCTGGAGTTGCTGTTTCTCCGCCTTCAGTTTCAATAATGGCAATAGTTTGCCCCACTTGCACTAAATCATCTTTACCAAACAATTGCTCAACTAAAATTCCTGATACTTCACTAGGCACTTCGCTGTCAACTTTATCTGTTGCAATTTCGAGTACAGCTTCATCAGCCTCAATTTTGTCTCCAACTTCTTTCAACCAGTTTGTAATGGTTGCTTCAGCGACACTTTCTCCCATTTTAGGAAGCTTTAATTCAAATCTTGCCATATTGTTAATCTAAAAGATGTTTTTGATTTTCAGATTGCGAAATTAATGAAATTTTCAAACATAAATTACACTTAATATAATTTTTTACTCAATTTTCACGATTTGCCCTCTGTCATTCCTTGAATTACTTCCAATAATAAAACCTGTATTTTTGGGAAAAATTTTAAAAGTAACCTGCTTATCTTTAAGAGTTTCTATGATTTCGATACATTTTTTGAATGAAATATACTGATTATCCAAAATGATCTCTGCCTTTTTACCCTTTAAAATTAGGCACGAATTTACCATTTTTTCTCCTTTGAAATCTAAAAAAACAACTTTATTTTCCAAAATCGAAGCTAGTTTTTTAGCGAAATTCTCATTTTCGGAGCATAAAAAATAACTTTCTGGCAATGGGTTTTCTTTTGGTTTTCCTTGAAACATTTTAGCGATTGAAAACAAAAAAGCGCCAACTTGAATAAAAACACTAAAGAGCCAAGATTTCTTAAAATGCTTCTGATAAAAGAAATTCATGGCTTCTTGAAAGCGCTTCATATATTTTTCGTCTTTTATGGTACTTTCTCCTTTAAAATGCAAAACAGTGGTTTCGTGAAAATAATAATTTGCTTTTTGCATTTGCAAAGCACGATACGATAAGTCAATATCATCGGCATACATAAAACAATCTTCATCAAAACCATTCAAGTCTCCATACAATTTTCTTTCTAAAAACATAAAAGCACCAACAAGAATATCTACTTTTCCTGTTTCATTTTCATTTAGATCTTGAGCGTAATATTGATTAAAAAGTTTGGTTTTAGGAAAGATTTTATACAATCCGAATATTTTTGTGAAGGCAACCCAAGGCGTCGGAATTCCGCGTTTGCTCTCTGGCAGAAATTCTCCAGTTCCATCAATTAAATTACAGCCAATAATTCCGAGATTATTTTGCCTTTCGGCGAAAGCCAGAATCTTTGTAAAAGTATCTTCTGCAACAACAGTATCAGGATTTAGAATGCAAACATATTTCCCTTTCGCTTGATGAACTCCAATATTATTGCCTTTTGGAAAACCAAAATTCTCTTTGTTTTCAATCAATTTTACGTCTGGAAACTTTTCTTTCATCATGAAAACACTTTCATCTGATGAATTATTATCTACCACGATAATTTCTGCATCGATTGACGCAATTGCTTCCTGAACACTTAAAAGGCATAATTCGAGAAAGTAACGCACATTGTAGTTTAAAATAACAACCGATAACTGCATGAATAATTGAGTCTGTAGATTTTGGCCGAAGTTAGAAATTTTCTGATAACCCTAAGCGCAACGACCAGTCGTTTTTACTGATTCCGTAATCCAAAGCCAAATTACTGCCGTTGCGTTTGTTCCATTTAATACGAATTCCGGTTCCAACCGCAGGATTCCATTTTTTAAATTCATACGTATCAAGTTTGGAAACTGACGAAACATTGGTAAAAAAAACAGCGCCAAAAAATCCGTTTCGGCTTATATCGGTTCTGTATTCGGTTTCAAAATAAATTAAAGCATTGCTTCGATATCTATTTTTGGTGAATCCGCGACCCGTTTTTCCTTCTCGATCCCAACCAATACTTGGCAAATCCAGATAATGTGGTTTCCCTCCAAAAGTGGACCAAAAAAATGCTCTAGAAGCCCAAACACGATGTTTGGTTTTACTAAAAGAATGGTATTTTCGGGCATCAAAATAGATAGACTGCCACTTGTCTCCTTCTACTCCGCTGGTATTGATTCGCAAATCGGCTTCGACATATAAACCCTGTTCTGGATTAATAATATTTTCTCTTGAGTCATACAAACCTTGAATTGCAAATCCGAAAGAAGTCTCATCAGAATAATCCCCATTCATATATTTATAATAATCGGTTTCTCCGTCTATATAAGATTCTTCAGAAATATTTTTATAATTATCGAAAAGAAAACCAACTCCCAGACGGTAATTTCCTACAATCTGCCTTGTTATAAATTGATAAAAACGCCACTGTTTGTAATCGAGAGTTGACATTTCTTTATCAGAATTGTCCGCGCCCAATCCGTAAGTATCCTGAGGATAAATCATATACCGATAATCTCCAATTAGATTCCATTTATTATCACTTGTATAAATATAAGATTGGATTGGAAATACAAATTGATTGCTGAAACTGAAATAAGGCGAAAAGGTAATTTGGGACATTTTGGTTTTTTCGGCATCTCCCAAATAAAAAGTCGTAAGAAAAGAAACCACCAAACCATTGCTAGAATTAACACCAACTGGAACAGGCAACAAAGAAAAAGTTAGCTTTCGTTTTCTATCTGGACGAATTGTATCCTGTTTATCAAAAATTTTATGAATAACATCTAAGATATCTCGAGTTCCCACGGCTGTACTATCATTTTGAGCCTGACAAAACGATCCTATTAAAAACAAAACTAAGATGTATTTAATTCTTAAACTATTCACGCACAATATCTTAAAAACCGTCTCTTACAAATTTAAAATTTTATTAAGAATAAAATCAAAATTTTATCTGAATTAAAAAGATTTTTGAATGAAGCAAAAAAGTTATATTTGAAATGATAAACTTATGATTTTGAAAAACTTGCAAACGCTACGAATTTTTATATTTTTACCATTACTGTTGCTTTTTGGTTTTTCTGCAAAGCATCAAAAGAATGGAGTAAATCTTGTAAAATCGAATAAATGGTTTATTGCTGGGCCTGCAATAGAAAGCGAAGAGGAAATAAACAAAATTAGACTAGAAAAAGGAATTGTTGCTGTTACGGCAAAAGACAATCCGAAGGGAGAAATAGAATTGAATGTCATGATTACGCCTTCTGAAACCAATGATGGTGTTCCGACCAATCTTTCAAATGATTCTAAATTGGTGGAAATTACTTATCAATCAACCCAAATTATAAAACTACAGGCAAGAGAGGGAAATGACGAGGGAACGGGTTGTGTGCATGGAGGTTCACATCCAAGAGTAAGTATTCCCGCTTCTCCAAAACATTTTTCTACCGTAAAAATTCCTTGGTCAGATTTTAGACAAGATGAACTTCCTGACGGAAAACTTTTGAATATCCATAATATATGCAAATTCAATTTTGTCAATTATAACCCCGTTTCTGGTTCGGTTCTAAAGATTAAATCGGTTATATATTAGTTTTTTTTATTTCAGGTTTCAGGTTTTGTTGGAACGCGTAATTTTTAACGCAAAGTACGCTAAGATTTTTTTTTACTGCATGTTATACTTTGAGAATATTTAAGTTCGCAAAGCTTTGTGTTGACATAGCTTTGCGAACTTTGTGTTTATAAACATTTTGCTTAAAAAATCTTTGCGCACTTTGCGTAAACCTTTGCGAGCTTTGCGTTAGAAAAAAATCTTTGTGCACTTTGCGCAATTCTTTGCGCACTTGCGGTAAAGTTCATCACCTTGAAACCTGAAACTTGAAACCTTAAAGATGCAACTGAATTTTGTATCTGTTTAAAATTTTCATTACAAAAAGCATAATTATTGAAAACACTAAAGACCACAAAATCCCTGGAACTCCCACTCTAAAATATCCCGGTATAATATGAAGGTTGAAAGCTTTACAGAAATAATAAATAACGCCTGGCAAAATATAAATCAATAATGGGTTTGCCGCTGCAGGCATAAAGAATTCGCTCCATTTGGTTTGTTTTTTAACTTCCATCAGCCAATACAGAAAATAGAACAAAGCGGTGCAAATCGCTGCAGAGAACATTGTCCAAGATGGCGTTCCTTTTATTTTTGAAATTCCGAAATAAGGACGAAGCAGAATTGCTGTTACAGTAAACAGAACAACAAAGCCAATTACCGGCCAGTTGATTTTGGAATTTATTTTTCGATCAAAAAACAATAAAGAAATGATTATTCCTGCCGAAGTCAAAGAAACATGCGTAAGATGTCCCGCTATAAAACTCAACCAAGAAGTAGTTCGAACAAAAGAGTTTTCGGTTAAATTAAGAGAGTTCATAACCACAGCAAAAACCAAAAGAGCAATCATAGCCCATAAATTACCTGAAACCAGCCAATAATAAATAACTGTAAAAAGATACGCCCAACCTATCAAACCGAGAATTCCCCACCATTTTGGCGTCATTCCGCGATCTCCCGTATCTTGAACATATATAAAATAAAGTGCTATGAGAACTAAAATTCCTCCGTATTGCAATACGTTTTTTAACCAAAGAGGAAAATCTTTTGGATATTTATTCCAAATCGGGATTGGCATACTATAAGCCAAAAGTCCCCAAAATGCTGGTGCAATAATCATTTTAGTGGCATCATATCCATATTCGGCATTGACCATAAAAACACCAATTACAATAAGTGCAATTGCTCTTTTTAAAGTATGTGTCCAGATTGTTTTTGGACTGTCTCCTTTTATAAGTCGGGCATTAAAAGCAAACGGAATCGACATTCCGACGATGAATAAAAAAGCAGGGAAAACTAAATCAACAAAAGTCATTGCATCTGCATCAGCGGGCATGTGTTTCATCCATTGAGGCACATTTTGAATACTCGCAAGTTCGTTTACAAAAATCATTACAAAAATGGTAATTCCACGCAAAGCATCAATGGAAACAATACGCTGATTAAACAAATTCTCTTTTATTTTCATAATTTTTTACTTTTTTACTAAAAATCAAATATAACATAATTCTAAAATGTCTTGTTACAAATTCTAGATTAATTTTGCGCGTTATAAAACTGATTTATACATTTTTGTTACATGTTATCATTCCTCAAATCAAAACCCGCATTAAAAGAACTGTTTGATGGCAGTTTTGTAGATATTCATTCTCATATCTTGCCAGGAATTGATGACGGAGCAAAAAACATGACAAAATCAATTGAATTGGTTTTAGCTTTACAAAAACTTGGAGTTTCTCAAATGGTAACAACACCTCATATCAACCATTATGTTTGGGATAATTCTCCTGAAATTATCCAATCTACACTTCAAGAAACTCAAAAGATATTAGAAGAAAATAAAATTAAAATGCCTGTTCAAGCGGCAGCTGAATATTTTATTGACAGCTGGTTCGAAAATCATTTTAAAGAAGAAAAATTACTGACCTTAAAAGACAACTATGTTTTGGTAGAGATATCCTATTTAAATGCTCCGTTAAATATCTACAAAACTATTTTTGAAATACAACTCGCTGGCTATATTCCGGTTTTGGCACATCCTGAGCGATATGTTTTTTACCACAACAGGTTTTCGGAATATGAAAAATTAAAAAATGCGGGCTGTCTTTTCCAACTGAATCTGCTTTCTACAGTAGAATATTATGGATCGCAGATTGCTAAAACTGCCGACGATCTTTTAGCAAAAGGAATGTATAATTTTTGCGGAACCGATGTTCATCATAAAAAGCATATTGCAGCTTTTGACGATAAAATAAAAATTAAAAATATTGATCCTTTAAAAGAAGTTATCAAGAATAATCAGTTTTTTAAGTTCTAAAAACCTAATAAGCGTTTTCTTCTCCTTTAAAAATATTGATAATAGTCTTTACAATAATTTTAATGTCAAGCAGAAAACTCCAGTTTTCGATATACCAAATATCATATTCCACTCTGTTTTCCATATCGCTTAAGACTTTTGTTTCTCCTCGAAAACCATTGACCTGCGCCCAGCCAGTAATTCCAGGTTTAGCATATTGACGTACCAAATAATTATTGATAAGATCGCTATATTCTTTTGCAAGATTAACCATGTGAGGTCTTGGACCTACGACAGACATATCGCCAAGAAAGACATTAAAAAATTGCGGCAGTTCGTCTATACTCGTTTTTCGGATAAAAGCACCAAATTTGGTAATTCGGCTATCTCCTTTTTCAGCTTGCTTTTTATGAGCCATACCATTTACATACATACTTCGAAACTTTATGCACATAAACGATCTGTTGTCTCTTCCTGATCTTTCCTGCTTAAAAAAGGCAGGGCCAGGGGACTCCAGTTTTATAATGAGCATAATAATCGGGAACAGCCACGGAAATACGAGTAAAATGACTAGACTCGAAAAACAAACATCAAAAGCTTTTTTTAAAAGTCTGTTTGAAGCAAATTCTAAAGGTTCAGGACGAAACATTAAAACTGGCGTATTTTCATAAAAAGCAACTTCTACTTTGCTTGCTTTTGTATAAAGCTGAAAATCGGGAATGAATTTGATACGAATCATATTTTGTTCGCAAATTCTGGTCAATTCATTAATGATTTCGATATTGTCAATATGCAGCGCCACATACATTTCGTCAATTTTTTTGTCGACAGCAAACTTTTCAACGTCATCGAATTTTCCAACAATTAAATCTGAATCAACATCTTGATTATTTTCTGTTTCATCAAAAAAACCCAAAAAACGATATCCGAACGTTAGATCTTTTGCAAGCACTTTTCGAATTTTTTCACCTGATTTATTGGCTCCTACAATTATAAAAGTTTTAAAATTGTACCCCTTTGCGCGAACATATTTTAAAAGCTTCATTGAAAAATAGCGCGAAATCATTAGCAATCCAAAAAATATCAGATAAAAATAAACCAAGCGAAGTCTTGAAATATCAACGTATTTTAGGTAAACGACAAATATCGACACTAAGGCCGCATGAATAGAAATTTTTTTGATTGTTCTCCATAAGATCGATTCTATTGGTTCTACCCTCACGCTTCGATTGGAATCTTTTTGGAGCAGTAAAGCAACCCATATTAAAACAGCCAAAAGCGAAATGGTTCTTTCGTCTTTAGATAAAAGTTTTTCTAAATTGCCAAATCTAGCCAATGCAGAAAGAATAGTCGCAAGATTTAATAATACAATATCAACTACTACAAACAAAAGTTTGTAATAACGTGAAATTCGGTAATGTGATAATTTTTGTAAAATTTTCATTGCGGAGCTTCGTTTTATCCAAAAGAATAAAAAAGACTTTTGCACTTAAAGTGAATGCAAAATAACACTTAAATTATATTTTTTGAATACTTATTTCATTCTATTATTTAAAACTTTACTTTTATCTTATGCAGACTTAACATTGCACTCATGCTAAAAATTCTATTTTTCTTCCTGACAATCACCGCTTCGGTTTATTCTCAAATTCCTGGCTGTACAGATCCACAGGCAGAAAATTACAATGCTGAATCTGGACAAAACAACGGAAGCTGTAGCTATAAAAATCTGAAAATAAAGCCCGAATATTCTTTTCAGTTAAGCGATTCGTTAAAAGAAACTTCTGGATTAATTAATTTTGAAAATCTGTTTTGGACACATAATGACGATCATGACAAAACAATTTACGGCATCGATTCTTTAGGAAAAATCAAAAAGAAAATCGTTTTGGAAAAGGCAGTAAATCACGACTGGGAAGAAATCTCGCAAGACATTACACATATTTATATTGGGGATTTTGGAAATAATTATTCTGGAAATCGATCGGATTTGAAAATTCTTAAAATCGAAAAAAAATCTTTTCTGGAAGGCAGTCCTAATATTGAAACTATTTCGTTTTCCTACTCTGATCAAACCGATTTTTCTCCTTCAAAACCCAACAAAACCGATTTTGACTGCGAAGCTTTTATTGTTTCTAAAGACAGCATTTATCTGTTTACCAAACAATGGAAATCGTCTAAAACTAATATTTATGTTTTGTCGAAGCAAGAAGAAACACAAACTGCAAAACTCAAAGCAACACTCGACTTCAAAGGTCTGGTTACTGGCGCAACTTATCTAGAAGATAAAAAACTCATTACTTTGTGCGGCTATACCAAAGTTGGAAAACCGTTTTTATATCTGCTTTACGATTTTAAAAATCAGGATTTTTTATCTGGAAACAAAAGACGCATCGATTTAAAACTTCCTTTTCATCAAGTAGAAGGAATTGCAACAAAAGACGGTTTGCATTATTTTATTACGAATGAATCTTTGGTTCGCAAACCTGTGTTAAACAATCCGCAGCAAATTCATTATTTAGATTTGAGTTCTGCATTGGGTTCGTATCTCCATAAATAATTCGCAAATGCAAGATAATAGTTTACTTTTGCAGAAAGTTATGTTTTAGAAACATTCATAACTCATAATTTATAACTTATACTTACAAAGTGAATTACTTATCTGTAGAAAATATATCGAAGTCATTTGGCGAAAGAGTCCTTTTTGACAACATTTCTTTTGGAATCAACAAGGACCAAAAAATCGCTTTTATTGCCAAAAATGGTTCTGGAAAAACCACGATGATGAGCATCATTAACGGATTGGAAGAACCAGATACAGGACAAGTTGTTTTAAGAAAAGGAATCAGAATGGCGTTTCTTTCGCAAGACAACAATCTTCAGGATGAACTTACGATTGAAGAAAGTATTTTCGCTTCAGACAATGAAACGCTTAAAGTTATTGAAGCTTATGAAAAGGCTTTAGAAAATCCTTCTGACGAAGAAGCTTACCAAAAAGCTTTCGACGCCATGGATCAGCATAATGCATGGGATTTTGAAACGCAATACAAACAGATTCTTTTTAAATTAAAACTGGAAGATTTTAAACTTAAAGTAAAAAATCTTTCTGGAGGGCAGAAAAAACGTCTTTCATTGGCAATAATTCTAATCAATCGCCCAGATTTATTGATTCTAGATGAACCAACCAACCATTTAGATTTAGAAATGATTGAATGGCTTGAAAGTTATTTTGCTAAAGAAAACATTACGCTGTTTATGGTAACGCACGACCGTTTCTTTTTGGAGCGTGTCTGCAACGAAATTATCGAACTAGACAACGGAAAATTATACCAATACAAAGGAAATTATTCTTATTACTTGCAGAAAAAAGAAGAAAGAATTACTTCTGAAAATGCCAGTATTGACAAAGCGAAAAACCTTTTTGTAAAAGAATTAGAATGGATGCGCCGTCAGCCAAAAGCGAGAACAACCAAATCTAAATCGCGTCAGGACGATTTTTACATTATCAAAGAAAAAGCGCAAAGCCGACGAAAAGAAAACAAAGTTGAGCTTGAAATAAATATGGAAAGAATGGGAAGCAAGATTATCGAGCTTCATAAACTTTCTAAAAAATTCAAAGACCGTGTTATTTTGGATAACTTTAGTTTTGATTTTCAGCGTGGGGAAAGAATCGGAATTATTGGTAAAAATGGAACCGGAAAATCTACTTTCTTGAATCTGCTTACAGGAACAATTCCGCCAGACAGCGGGCGCGTTGTAAAAGGAGACACTATTAAAATTGGATATTATACGCAGTCAGGAATCAACCCGAAACCAGGCCAGCGTGTTATTGACATTATAAAAGAATACGGAGAATATATTCCGCTGACTAAAGGAAAGATCATCTCGGCTTCACAATTGTTAGAGCGTTTTCTTTTTGACGCGAAAAAACAATATGATTATGTGGAGAAATTAAGTGGTGGTGAATTAAAACGTTTGTATTTATGTACGGTTTTGATTCAGAATCCAAACTTCTTGATTCTAGATGAGCCAACAAACGATTTGGATATTGTTACGTTGAACGTTTTGGAGAGTTTCCTTTTAGATTATCCTGGATGTTTATTGGTGGTTTCTCACGACCGTTATTTCATGGATAAAATTGTCGATTATTTATTTGTTTTTAGAGGACAGGGCGAAATAGAAAATTTCCCAGGAAACTATTCTGATTTCCGTGCTTATGAAGACAGTGCCGATGTTGCTCAAAAAGAAGAAAACAAAGCTGAAAAGAAAGATTGGAAACAAAATAATCCTACTGGAAATTTAAGCTTTAATGAACAAAAAGAATATCAGAAAATCGAAAGAGAAATTAAAGATCTCGAAGCTGACAAAGCTAAAATCGAACAATTATTCTCTGACGGAAAAGTTGCCGATGCTGATATCGAAAAAAAAGCCAATGAACTTCAAAATATAATCAACAAAATAGAAGCAAAAGAAGAACGCTGGTTTGAACTTTCTGCTAAGCTTGAAGGATAGTTTTATTTCAGACACCAAGTTACGAATGTTAATATCTAAAAACCATAACTGCAACTAAAAAACTAATTTATATATTTACGACTTTTAAAAATAAATACCACATGAAAAAATTATTAGTAGCATTTTCTATTCTTACATTTTTTATTTCTTGCACAAGTGACTCAGGATTAGAAAGAATTCCAGATAAAATAGACTATAGTGTTGAAAACGAAAAAGAAATTACAGATTATTTGACTAAAAATAATCTAACAGCACAAAAAACGAGTACTGGTTTACATTATATTATTACAGAAGAAGGAACCGGAAAGCAACCAACATCGCAGTCAAATGTTACTGTTACTTATAAAGGCACCCTTACCAACGGAACTGTTTTTGATCAGAATGCTTCTGGAGCAACTTTTCCATTAAGCAAATTAATATTAGGATGGCAGCAAGGGTTATCATTTTTTAAAGAAGGCGGAAGCGGTATTTTGTTTGTTCCCGCGCATTTAGGGTATGGAAGCAGCAAAGTTGAGAACATCCCTGCGGGCTCTGTACTAATTTTTGAAATAAAACTAATTTCAGTAAATTAATAGAAGAACAAAACATTCAAGAGTGCTGTTTCAAATACAATCTTATTTAAAATTTCTTTGGCATTCTAAAAACGAACACGCGGTTCATTCGCCATTTGTTTTTAGTCTGCTTACAAAATGTTTTTATGATAAGAAATCTAAACCAGAATATGAGATTCTTAAAAAGTATAGAAAAACGCTTTTAGAGAATAAAAACTTCATTGAAGTGACTGATTTTGGAGCAGGATCGAGAGTTTTTAAATCAAACAGAAGACAGATTTCTAAAATTGCGCAAACAGCAGGAATTTCGCCAAAACGTGCTGAATTGTTATTTAGAGTTTCCAATTATTTCAAACCTAAAAATGTATTAGAAATTGGAACTTCTTTAGGTTTGGCGACTGCTGCATTGGCTTTAGGAAATAAAAATGCAAAAGTTATTACATTAGAAGGCTGTCCGAATACGGCAAATGTTGCTCAAAATCAATTCGCAGCGTTTGATTGCCATAATGTAGATTCAGTTGTAACAGAATTTGAAAATTATCTTCAAGATATTCAGCTGAGACTGAAAACTGAGACTGAAAACTTCGATTTAATATATTTTGACGGAAATCATTCTAAAAAAGCCACTTTAGCTTATTTTGAACTTTTATTGCCAACAATCAACAATGATTCTGTTTGGATTTTCGATGATATTCATTGGTCAGAAGACATGGAAGAAGCTTGGGGAATGATTAAAAATCATCCAAAAGTAAAAGTCACAATTGACACTTTTCAATGGGGATTTGTATTTTTTAGACGAGAACAGCCGAAAGAACATTTTATAATACGAGCATAAAAAAAGACGATCATTTCTGATCGTCTTTTTCATTTCTAATTCAAAATTTTTAAAAGTCTATTTTTTAGCTTCTTTATTTTCTTCAGATTTAGCTCCCATTCTGTTTACAGTGTACATTGGTGCAAATTTGATTTTCAAACCAGCAATTTTTCTGTTATCCTCTGCTGACAATCCTTCTTTCTCAACTGTATTTTTACGGCTGTCAAGAGCTTCATACATTAATTTAACTTCATCCCAGTCTTCTCTAGAATATTTGTCTTTATTATTTTCTACAGTATGAACAAACTGCTGATAAACGCTATGAATATTTTGGGCATTGACCCAATTAAAATTCATATCATCGCCAATTTTTCCTGCACCAAACAAAGCATCTCTTAATTGCTGTTTCGGACTAGGAACTGGAGGGGCAAATTGGGCGGTCAATTCTTTTTTAAATTCTTCGTATTTAATTTTACTTGCATTTATTTTTTCAGTCGCAGCAGCATTGTCTTTGATATCAGCCAAAGCAGCTTGAGCTTCTTGAGATCTTCTGTCGTATTCAGCTTCTACACTTTTCCAATTATCTTTCAAATCGGCAGCCGCAACATTTTTAACAGAGTCAACATATACAACATAGTTCTCTACTGTTTTTTGAGCTTTTTCTTGTTTTTCATCTTTACACGACGTAAGTCCAAATACTAATAATACAATTCCTGTGGCTATTTTTATACTTTTCATAATCTTTAGTTGTTAATTAATTATACAAACAAATTTACCCAATACATAACTTAATAAATTACATTATTCTCATATTTTAAAAATTAAAAACATTTTAAAACTATAAAACACAAGAATTAATAAGAATTATACAAAATCTATTACGAATGATATAACATATTTATATTTAAAAAATGTATCATAATAAGCAAGGGGATTTTTGTAACAAAAACCAATTATCAACTACTTATTCAAAAGTGTTTTGTACTTTTAAATCCAAAATTGTAAACTAAAATGGCTGAACCATTAATTAAAATAACCGACATTAAACGAAATTTTACTTTAGGAAACGAAATTGTTTATGTTTTAAAAGGAATAGATCTGGAAATACAAAAAGGCGAATATGTTGCTTTAATGGGACCTTCAGGATCAGGAAAGTCTACATTAATGAATTTATTAGGCTGTTTAGATACACCAACTTCGGGTCGTTATATTTTAAATGGAAAAGATGTCAGCAAAATGAAAGATGATGAATTGGCCGAAATTAGAAACAAAGAAATTGGTTTCGTTTTTCAGACTTTCAATCTTTTACCAAGAACAACTGCCTTAGATAATGTCGCGTTACCAATGATTTATGCCGGTTACGGAAAATCTGAAAGAATGGCCCGCGCTACTGAAGTTTTAAAACAAGTTAATCTTGCCGACAGAATGGATCACCAGCCCAATCAGCTTTCTGGAGGGCAGCGCCAGCGTGTGGCTGTTGCGAGAGCACTAGTAAACAAACCTTCGATTATTTTGGCCGATGAACCAACCGGAAACTTAGACAGTAAAACTTCTGTTGAAATTATGAAGCTTTTTGGAGACATTCACGCACAAGGAAATACTGTAATTCTGGTAACTCACGAAGAAGATATTGCCGCTTACGCGCACAGAATTATTCGCTTAAGAGATGGTTTAATTGAAAGCGACACGAGAAAAACTGTTTAATCGTTTATTTGGTAAATCGTTTAATCGCAAAAAGAGAAAACTTAGAATCTTAGTATCTCAGAACCTTAGCATCTTAAAAAAAAATGAAAGTATATACAAAAACTGGAGATAAAGGCACAACGGCCCTTTTTGGAGGAACCCGTGTACCAAAAGACCATATCCGCATTGACAGTTATGGAACTGTTGACGAATTAAATTCTTATATCGGATTAATTCGCGATCAGGAAATGGATTCGCATTACAAAACCATTTTAATCGAAATTCAAGATCGTCTTTTTACAGTTGGTGCCATTTTGGCAACTCCACAAGAGAAAGAAGTTTTAAAAAACGGAAAACTTCGCTTGGAAAATCTCGGAATAATTGGTTCGGATATCGAATTACTCGAAAACGAAATAGATAAAATGGATGAAAGTCTTCCACCAATGACTCATTTTGTTTTGCCTGGTGGACACCCTACCGTGTCACATTGTCATATAGCACGCTGTATTTGCCGTCGCGCAGAGCGTTTAGCAGTGCATTTAAGTCATAATGAACACGTTCCAGAAATAGCAATACAGTACTTAAACCGACTTTCTGACTACCTTTTTGTCTTGGCACGAAAGTTGTCCTCAGACTTAAAAGCGGAGGAAGTGAAATGGATACCCAGAAAATAAATTTTCTGGAAATTCCAAATTTTTGAAATCCCAAATTCCAAGGAAAAAGTAAAAATACAGGAATTTAAATTACATAGTAAAATTCCGAAACTAGGCGCTATAACTGCCTTTTTTGGGGTTTGGAATTTAAAAATTGGAATTTAGCAATTGACGTTCTTAAATTTTATTAAAATAAATCAAAATTTACTTGTCTTTTTCAGTAAAAAATTTATTTTTGCACAAACTAAACAGATAACAGATGTATTGGACATTAGAATTAGCATCTTATTTAAGTGATGCGCCATGGCCTGCTAACAAAGATGAACTTATTGACTACGCCATTAGAGCTGGTGCTCCATTAGAGGTGGTAGAAAACCTTCAGTCAATCGAAGATGAAGGGGAGATATATGAATCAATGGAAGAAATTTGGCCTGATTATCCAACAGACGAAGATTATCTTTGGAATGAGGATGAATATTAAAAAATAAACCAAAGGAAAAAGTCTCATCATAGAGACTTTTTTTTTGGTTCAAATACATATTATATAATAAAAGAAATACAATAAATCATGAGTTTCATAAACAGTATTATTAAAGTCTTTGTCGGCGATAAGTCGCAGAAAGATGTCAAAGCTTTACAACCTTACTTAAATAAAATTAAAACATTCGAAGCTCCTTTAATGAGTCTTACAAACGACGAATTAAGAGGAAGAACCGTTTATTTTAAAGATAGAATCAAAGAAGCTAGAGCTGATAAAGATGCTAAAATTGCTTCACTAAAAGCTGAAGTAGAAAACATCGAAGACATCGATAAAAGAGAAGATATTTATGATGCAATAGATGCTCTTGAAAAAGAGGCTTATGAAATCTCTGAAAAAACTTTATTGGAAATTCTTCCAGAAGCGTTTTCTGTTGTAAAAGAAACGGCTCGTCGTTTTAAAGAAAACTCACACATTGAAGTTACAGCAACTCCAAAAGACCGCGAGTTTTCAGCAACAAAATCATACATCACTATTGATGGCGATAAAGCTATTTGGGCTAACAAATGGAATGCTGCAGGAAAAGATATCACTTGGGACATGATTCACTACGATGTTCAATTAATTGGTGGTATGGTACTGCACGAAGGTAAAGTTGCCGAAATGCAAACGGGAGAAGGAAAAACTTTGGTAGCTACTCTTCCACTTTACTTAAACGCTTTGACAGGAAACGGAGTTCACTTAGTAACAGTCAACGACTACTTAGCGAAACGTGATAGCACGTGGAAAGCGCCTTTATTCGAGTTCCACGGTTTATCTGTTGACTGTATTGACAATCACCAGCCAAGTACAGAAGCTAGAAAAAAAGCTTACGACGCTGACATCACTTACGGAACTAACAATGAGTTTGGTTTTGACTACCTAAGAGATAACATGGCACATTCGCCAAGCGATTTAGTTCAGAGAAAACACAATTTTGCCATTGTCGACGAGGTTGACTCTGTATTAATTGACGACGCGAGAACGCCGCTTATTATTTCTGGACCAGTTCCTCAAGGAGACCGTCACGAATTTAATGAATTGAAACCAAAAATTGAAAACTTAGTTTCACAACAACGTCAGTTAGCAAATGGTTTCTTAGCTGAAGCTAAAAAATTAATCAAAGAAGGAAATACTAAAGATGGAGGTTTCTTATTATTGAGAGCTTACAGATCTTTACCTAAAAATAAAGCATTAATTAAATTTTTAAGTGAAGAAGGAATTAAACAATTGCTTCAAAAAACTGAAAATCAATACATGCAAGATAACAATCGCGAAATGCATAAAGTTGATGAGGCTTTATACTTTGTGATTGAAGAGAAAAACAATCAAGTAGAATTAACAGACAATGGTATCAAATACCTTTCTGGAGATACTGATGCAGATTTCTTCGTTTTACCAGATATTGGAACAGAAATCGCTGCGATTGAAAAACAAAAACTAGACAAAGACGCTGAAGCGGAAGCTAAAGAAAGATTATTCCAAGATTTTGGTGTAAAAAGCGAACGTATCCACACTCTTACTCAGCTTTTAAAAGCTTATGCTTTATTCGAAAAAGACGTAGAGTACGTTATCATGGACAACAAAATTATGATTGTCGATGAACAAACAGGTCGTATCATGGACGGACGTCGTTATTCTGACGGTCTTCACCAAGCGATCGAAGCAAAAGAAAACGTAAAAATCGAAGCTGCAACTCAAACTTTTGCAACAGTTACATTACAGAACTATTTCAGAATGTACAGCAAATTAGCAGGTATGACTGGTACTGCTGTTACAGAAGCTGGCGAGTTATGGCAAATCTATAAATTGGATGTTGTTGAAATTCCGACAAACCGTCCAATTGCAAGACAAGATAAAGAAGACTACATCTACAAAACTACACGTGAAAAATTTAACGCTGTAATCGAAGATGTTACTGAATTATCAAAAGCTGGAAGACCAGTATTGATTGGAACAACTTCTGTAGAGATTTCAGAATTATTAAGCCGTATGCTTAAAATGAGAGGAATCACTCATAACGTATTGAATGCTAAAATGCACAAGCAAGAAGCACAAATCGTTGAAGAAGCTGGTAAAGCTGGAGTTGTAACAATTGCTACAAACATGGCTGGTCGTGGTACCGATATTAAATTATCTCCAGAAGTAAAAGCTGCGGGAGGTCTAGCAATCGTTGGTACAGAGCGTCATGATTCTCGTCGTGTAGACAGACAGTTGCGTGGTCGTTCTGGTCGTCAGGGAGATCCAGGAAGTTCTCAATTCTACGTTTCTCTTGAAGATAACTTAATGCGTTTATTCGGTTCTGAAAGAGTGGCGAAAGTGATGGACAGAATGGGATTGAAAGAAGGTGAAGTTATTCAACATTCTATGATGACTAAATCTATCGAGCGTGCTCAGAAAAAAGTAGAAGAAAACAACTTTGGTGTTCGTAAACGTTTATTAGAATATGATGACGTAATGAACTCTCAACGTGAAGTAGTTTACAAACGTCGTCGTCACGCATTGTTTGGAGAGCGTTTGAAACTAGATATTGCCAATATGCTTTATGATACTTGCGAATTAATCGTAAGCAACAATAAAGTGGCGAATGACTTCAAAGGATTTGAATTTGATTTAATTCGTTATTTCGGAATCACTTCTCCAATTTCTGAGGCAGATTTCACAAAATTAAATGATATCGAAGTTACTGGAAAAGTATACAAAGAAGCTTTAGCATTCTACACAGAAAAAACTGAAAGAAGCGCAAGAGAAGCTTTCCCAATTATCAAAGGAGTTTACGAAGAGCCAAACAATCATTTCGAAAGAATTGTAGTTCCTTTTACAGACGGAATCAAAACTTTGAATGTGGTAACTGACTTGAAAAAAGCTTATGATAGCGAAGGTGCTCAATTAATCGCTGATTTTGAGAAAAACATCACGCTTTCTATTGTTGATGAAGCGTGGAAAAAGCATTTACGCAAAATGGACGAATTGAAACAATCTGTTCAATTGGCTGTTCACGAGCAAAAAGATCCATTGCTTATTTACAAATTAGAAGCTTTCAATTTGTTTAGAGGAATGTTAGACAACGTTAACAAAGAAGTAATTTCATTCTTATTCAAAGGTGATTTACCAGCTCAAAACGTTCCTGAAATTCACGAAGCAAGAGAAGTAGCTCGTCCAAAAGAAAACTTACAGTTAAGTAAAGACGAAATTCCAAATAGCGAAAGCGTGAACCGTGAGGCTGGAGAAACTCAACAGCGTCAGGTTACTGAAACTATCGTTAGAGATATGCCAAAAATCAACAGAAATGATACTGTTGTTGTTCAGGAAGTTGCTACTGGTAAAACAGAAACAATGAAGTACAAAAAAGCTGAAGCTTTGATCGCTGCTGGAACTTGGGTTTTAATTAACTAATATTTTTTTAGTATTCAGTCGCAGTTTTCAGTTTTAAACTAGTACTTAATTTACATATTAAACCCGACAGGTTTTTAAAATCTGTCGGGTTTTTCATATCCAAAAATATCACGTTGTTGTTTTTTAACATTAAATGACAAAATCATTCTTGTAGATAAGATTTAAAATGTATTTTTGCTCTCGAAAACAACGAAACATACTTTGAAACGGCTTTTGGTCATATTTCTTTCCTGCATGCTATTAGTTCCTTCTTTTGGCAGTTTCTTTGTTTATACCTCATTCAAATTAAATCAAGAAGAAATTTCTAAAACAATCTGTGTACAACGCAAAATGGTTTTCAATAGCTGTAATGGTCGTTGTGAACTCCAAAAAAGCTTAAAAAAATACGCAGATAACGAAAAAAGAATGCAAAACAATCTGAAAGAAAAAGCAGAGGTAGTTTACATTCAGACTTCAATCTTAAACAATTTTAAATTAACAGGACTTATCGAATCAAAAGCAAAAATTTTCGCTTCGTTCGATAAAAAGCCTATTGCAATCGCAAATTCAATTTTTCACCCTCCATCCTATTTTATATAAATTTTAAAAAGTCAAAATTCTAAGACTTGCAGTTCGCTTACGGCCTAAAGCCTATAGCTTACAGCTTTAATTTATATAATTCCAAATGAAAAAAATATACTTTACCCTATTAATCATAGGGCAATGTGTCTTTGCACAAAACAAAACCGAGCAAGACACAACAAAGCAAGAACTTGAAAATGTTTTTGTAACGGCTAATCGTACAGCAACTTTAAGAAAAGAAACACCAGTTGCTATAAGCAAATTAACCGCCAAAACGATTAACGAAACAAAAGCAACTGCGGTTTACGAAATTATCAATAAAACGCCAGGTGTATTAATGGTGAATTTAGGAAACGAACAGCATATGATGTCTATTCGCCAACCTATGACTACAAATGCCTATTATTTATACCTTGAAGACGGATTGCCGATTCGACCAATGGGAATTTTCAATCATAATGCTTTATTAGAAATAAACCAATATAATCTGCAAAGTATTGAAGTTGTAAAAGGTCCGGTTTCTTCTTTATACGGGCCCGAAGCTGTTGGTGGCACTATAAATTTAATTTCTTTAAAACCACCTGTTGATCCTGAGCTTAAATTTGGAATTCAGGCCGATAATTATGGTTACAGAAGATTTCAGGCGGCTGGAGGTGCCACAATCGGAAAAGTCGGTTTTCATATTGCTGGAATTTCAAGTTTACAGGAAAATGGTTGGATGACGTATTCTGATTACAATAAAGACAATTTGAATGCGAGAATTGACTACAACATCTCGCCTTCTACCCGACTGATCAGCAATACGATGTACGGAAAATATTATTCGGACATGAGTGGCACTGTAAACGAAGAAGCTTTTAACAATAGAACTTATAAAAGCACTTCTGATTTTACTTATAGAAAATCGGATGCTTTGCGAACTCGTTTAACATTAGAACATGACTGGAATAGCAATTCTAGCAGTTACATTACCGCTTATTTGCGTGACAATAAATTAGGGCAAAATCCATCATACGGAATCAAATGGAGCCCTACAGTAAATCCGACGACGGCTAAAGGCGAAGTAAATTCGAACAACTTTAAAAGTTATGGTGCAATTGGACAACATACGCAAAAATTTGACTTCTTGAATACCAAAATTGTTGCTGGAGCTTTATACGATTATTCCCCTGTTACCTATTGGTCTTATGTAATTGATTTAAAAGCCAATTTAAATCCAGGACAGCGAGGAAAACAAACGGTAGATTCGTATGAAATCATTGCGGAACATCCAGATTCTAAACTTTCAGATTATACAGCTGATATTTTTAACACTGCTGGTTACGCACAACTCAGCTTTAATCCGATTAAAAAATTAATTGTCACTTTTGGAGGTCGTTATGATAATATGAAAGTGAATTATGATAATGCAATTGATCTTTCTACAGGAAGCAAAGTATATGACAAATTTACTTTCAAGGCTGGAGCTAATTATAATCCTGTAGAATTTGCTGGATTTTATGGCAATTATTCACAAGGTTTTGCGCCTCCGGGAATTACTTCAATTTTTAGAGCTAAACCAGGAACTGGCGGTACATCAGGTATTCCTGCCGAATTTTATTATAACTTAAAACCGGCAGATTTTGACAATTATGAAGTTGGCGGATGGTTTTCTTTCTTAGAAAACAAATTAAATTTCGATTACGCTTTTTATTATATGGAAGGCAAAAATGAATTGCTAAACATCAAACTTCCAGATAATTCGACTGATTATCGTTCGGCTGGAGAAACACGTCATAAAGGAATCGAGTTTGGTGCTTCATACAAGCCATCCAAACAATTCAATATCCGTCTGGGCGGAACTTATGCACAGCATACTTATATTGATTTCAAACTTTCAGACAAACCATCAGATCCAATTCAGGATCTGAACGGAAAAGAAATGCCATCTGCTCCAAAATGGTCAGGAAATTCAGAAGTAAGTTATTATCCAAACTGGCTTCCAAATTTAAGAACTTCAATAGAATGGCAACTTGTAGGCAGTTACTACCAAGATCAAATCAATACGGTAAAATATGATGGCTACAATATTTTCAATGCCCGAATTGGTTACCAATGGAAAAAAATTGAGGTTTACGGAAACGTGCTAAATCTTACTGACAAATTATACGCTTACAATGTTACAAGAACCAATGTTGCCAATGCACAGCCAACTTATACTGCTGCGGCACCTAGAACTTTTGTATTCGGAATTCAATATAATTTTTCATTAAAAAAATAAAATTTCGCCACAGATTAAAATGATTAACACAGATTAAATAATCTTTTCTAATCTTTTAAATCTGTGGCAAAAAAAATTGACCATGAGTAAAGAAACACATAAAAAATCTTCTAAGAAAGATTCCAAATTCATCAAAAAAATCAAACAAAACATGTACAAATGGCATCGTGTTATTGGATTGATTACAATTGTTCCTGTAATTTTCTGGACATTTTCTGGTTTAATGCATCCTTTTATGGCGCACTTTTTCAAACCCGAAATTGCTCATGATAAAATTGAACAACCCATCATTGACAAAAGCCAATTGCATTATTCTATTCAGGAAGTTTTGCTGAAGAATGAAATATCGCAATTCAAAAATTTCAGAATTGTCACTTTCAATAACACGACTTATTATCAGGTAAAAACTATTCTTGGCGAACTTTGGTATTACGATGTTTCGACTGCTAAAAAACTAGAAAACGGAGATCAAAAATACGCCGAATGGCTTTCTCGTTATTTCTTAGATGACCAAAAAAGCAAAATAAAAAACAGCGAAGTTGTAACGGAATTTACGTCGCAATACAAATATGTCAACCGTTATTTGCCAGTTTATAAATTAAGCTTTGACCGTCCAGATGGCATGCAGGTATATGTAGAAACCTCATCAAGCAAATTGGCGACTTATAATCCGATTTCTCGACAAACTTTTATCTGGTTTTTCGACACTTTTCACAATTGGTCTTTTATAGATGCCATAAGTAATAATAGCATCCGAATTATTACAATGATTTTCTTATTGTCAATTATTGGGTTTTCTGCCTTGAGTGGGATTCTCATTTATGGTTTGCTTTGGAAACAATTCAAAAAAACAGATAGTTTAACGCCAAAAAAAGGATTGAGAAAGTACCACCGCCAAATCGGAATCTGGATTTCGCTTTTTACATTGACTTTTGCTTTCAGCGGTGCCTATCATGCGACTACAAAATGGGCGCCTTATACTTTATCACAAATGGTTTATGAACCAACTTTTGAAACCAAAGAAATTCCTGGAGCAAATAATAATTTAAATTTAGATTGGTCCCGTTTTCAAAATATCAGTTTAATTACGCTGAATGACAATACTTATTACAGATGTCAATTACTTGAAAAAGAAACAAAAAGATTCAAAATGCCAAAATCAGATTCGAAATGGAACAAAAAAGAAGATTCAAAATCTGAAGTGGTTTACATTAATGCAGCAACAAATAAAGTTGCCCCAAATCTGGATTTAGAATATGCCGAATTTTTAGCGTATTATTTTACGGATGGAGCGCCAAAAGCGTCTTGTTGCGAAATGATCGAAACTTCTGAAGATGATTCTCAACCTTCATTCGAAAACATAAAATTGCTTGAGTCAAAAGTGTTAACCGATTTTGATAGCAGAGAATACGGTTTTGTCAACAAAAGGCTTCCTGTAGTAAAATTGGCTTACGACACGCCAGAAAAAGCAACTTATTTTATAGAAACTTCAACATCAAGATTGGCTACAGTTGTCAATAATTCAGATCGAGTTGAAGGCTATTCTTTTGCCATTCTTCATAAATTTCTATTTATGGATTGGGCTGGAAAAAATATTCGCGATCTCGCAACAGTTTTAGCTGCTTTGTCGATTCTAATTGTTAGTATTTTAGGTTTTATTCTTTTTCTGAAAAAGTAAATAAAAGGTTCTGAAAGACTAAGATTCTGAGGCTCTAAGAAAAAAACTTAGCATCTCAGAATCTTAGTATCTTAGAATCTTAAAAAATTTATCTTGGGTTATCTTGGTAATAACGCTCTTCAATTCGTTTTATATCTCTTATCGAATTCTTAGCCCAATCCAAACGTTTTGCTAAAATTTCTTCGTCGCTTAATTTCCAATCGATATCAGATCTTCTAAGTCTGTTTGTCAAGCTTTGAATGATAATTGCAGCAGAAACGGAAATATTTAAACTTTCTGTAAAACCAACCATTGGTATTTTTAAGAAACCATCGGCATTGTCCATAATTTCTTTTGACAAACCTTCTTTTTCAGTTCCGAAGAATAAAGCGCTTGGTTTTGTAATATCGAAATCTTCCAACATGCAATCTTTTTCGTGTGGAGTTGTTGCAATAATCTGGTAACCTTTGCTTCTTAAATCAGAAAGGCATCCTGAAACCGAATCAAATCTGTTAATATCAACCCATTTTTGCGCGCCTAAAGCAATTTCTTTATCGATTCTTTTTCCAAAACGTTGCTCGATTACATTCAATTCCTGAATTCCAAAAACTTCGCAGCTTCGCATTACCGCGCTTGTATTATGCATCTGATAAACATCTTCTACTGCAACTGTAAAATGTTTTGTTCTATTTTCTAGTACTTTTAAAAAATTAGCTTTTCTATTTTCAGTTAATATGTTTTCTAAGAATGCGAGATAATCTAAATCAATCATTTTATTTATGTTTGGCGCAAAAATACATAAATTAAAGAGAAAGACGTCTTCGCCTAAATTTTCAACGAGCTAAATATTCAATGAAATTAGCATTAAGCTTTTCGTGAAGCAGATTAACTTCATCCAAATTAACAGACAAAACATCATCTTTATAAGAATCTCCCGCAAAAACCGCATTTTCATTTTTAGAGTGTTTTTTAAGACGTTCCAGCATTAGATTTATTTCGCTTTCAGAAAAATCAACATCAATAAAAGATACAAATCGCTCTATGACATTTTTCATTCCATCATTATAATTGAGCATAATTACATTCCTGTCAATTTCATAAAAGTGTAGAAAACCCTGAAAATATTTTTCTAAAACTAAAACTTGATACTGCTGAAAACTTATCTCTTGAATTTTTTCAGGAATAATTCCAAAAACACTCAACGGAATTACATTTGGCACCATATGCATACCCGCCATTTTTTGGTGCGATCTTAAAACTTCTCCTGGATTTCGATACAATAAAGCAAAAGGAATTTCAGGAAAAACCGATCTTAAATAAGAAGCCTTAAAAATACTCCATGCATCTAGTTTTATAATCAGATTTTTTTGTTCAGAAAATCGTTTCTGCCCAAGCAATCTGATAACCGATTTAAGCAAAACCGATTTGGTATCTCCGTCAAAAGCATCGCTTCTTAAAATCTGATCAATAATAGGAGCTTCAGAGACCATAATATTTTCAGACGAAGTGGCCAAAGACTGACTCAGCATAGTAGAACCGCATCTTGATACATGAAAAACCAATCCTTTCAATTCAACACAATCAAGTTCTTTAGACCAATCAATCAGATTTTCTGCTGTACTAATTAATTTAAACGACTTTGAATTATAGCTGTGGCTTCTGCATTTTGCAATTGTTTCTTCAAAAAAAGGATCTGCAAAAGGAATATCTGATAAATAAAGCCACTCAAAATAAACTTTATTCTCTTTTTCAATCAATTTAATCGGAATCCAATTTGCAATACAATCTTTTACATTTTCCATTTTATAAATTCATTTGTGATTGAAGTTCGGCAATAATCTTAGCATTAGTTTCAGAAGGATTTTTAGAAAGTTCTGCAATAATCTGCTGTTTTACATCGTCTGAATATTGTTTCTTAGGCACGAAATTCACATCAAAACCCATTTTAGAAAACAATTCATCAGACCAAGCATTTCTCATGCAATCCAAAGTCAAATGAATTCTAGGCTCCGAACTTTTATTCTGAACACTGTGCGGCAATTGAAAATTGGCATACCAGCACTCTCCCATTTTCATTGGAACTAGTTTTTCATCAACATAAAAATAAACTTCAGAATTGGTTAAAATAGGAACGTGAATTCTAAAAAAACCGTCTTCGTATGACGTATCATTATCAACATGTTCTTTTATCTCACTATTTGGGCCAAGTCTTAATAATCTCACCGCTTCTTTTTCGCATTCAAACCAATCCATTATTTCTTTAAAATACGGACAACTGTCAAGCAAAGGCGTATTTTTATATTCTTTATCAGGAAAAGATAAAATATCATTTTCTAAACCCGATTGCGATCGTAAAGAAACGCTCGTCCATTTTCCTTCATAGCGATAGGTATTAAAATGCGGTGTCCACAAATTAGTCTCGCAAGTCAATAAATCGTTCTGCAATTTTTCTATCGAAAAAGAAATGGGAAGCTGACAAGAAGAAGGATTCATAAGCCTTAAGAATTTAAATTGCTAATTATAAAATTATATAGTTTATCGGCAGAAACCGAAACAGTTTCTGAATCTGTCTTTAATATTAAATCTGCTTTTTCTGGAATTTCAAAAACATCACTTATCCCTGTAAAACTTCTAATTTTATTTTGATCATGGTCTGGCAACAAAGCTCTTTTGTACAATCCTTTCGGGTCTCTTTCAATCAAATTGCTAATAGAACAATCTAGAAATACTGTTTTTACAAATTCAAAAGTTCTTAATTCACTTCTAACATTTTCATAGGGATTTATAACCGACATCAGAACAATTTTATTTTCTTCAATCATGCTTCGGCCAACATTAAAAAGTCGTCTTATATTTTCGCATCGGTCTTCTTTAGAAAATCCCAGATCTTTACAAATAGTCTGTCGGTAAACATCGCCATCTACTATTTCAGCTTCGTAATTGTTTTGAAGCAGCAGATGTCTGACATTTTCCGCCAAAGTCGTTTTTCCTGAACCAGAAAGCCCTGTAAATTGAATTAAAATCATCTTGAATTGCTTTTACCAAACTTGACATTAAAATTAAATAATTCAGAAAGAGAGACACAGCGTATAAACCCCCATTCTTTTATCTAAAAAAGTATAGCTACTCCTTACTATTTACTAAGCATTTAAATAAAGAAATCACTATTTTTATCTTTTAATAAAACTAAGAATGAAAAAGAAACTTGTTGTTTTAACAGGAGCAGGAATCAGTGCTGAAAGCGGTATAAAAACTTTTCGCGACAGTGATGGTTTATGGGAAGGACATGATGTGATGGAGGTTGCCACGCCAGAAGGCTGGCATAAAAATCAAGAGCTGGTTCTAGATTTCTACAATAAAAGACGCCAACAGTTAAAAGAAGTAAATCCGAATTTGGGTCATATTATTTTGGCTGAATTGGAAAAAGATTTCGAAGTGCAAATTATCACTCAAAATGTTGACGATCTTCATGAACGCGCAGGAAGCACAAACGTTTTGCATTTGCATGGCGAATTGCTAAAAGTAAGAAGCACTCAAAATAAAAACCTGATTTTAGATTGGACTGAAGATTTGCTAACAGGAGATTTCGATGCAAATGGACATCAATTGCGCCCGCACATTGTTTGGTTTGGTGAAGAAGTTCCTGCACTTGAAGAAGCTATTGATATTACAGAAACCGCAGATTATTTTGCTGTAATCGGGACTTCTCTGCAAGTTTATCCAGCAGCGGGATTAATTGCTTACACACCAAGCACTACACCAGTTTTTTATATTGATCCAAAACCTATTTCGATTCCGAATCTTCGAAATAAAGTTGAAACGATTGCCAAATTTGCTTCTGAAGGAGTTGCCGATTTAAGAGAAAAATTACTGGATTTAGAAAAAACAACATGATTTTTGAAAGCTGGTTACAGCAACTAACTCAATTTAATCTATTCTGGCTCTTTGTTTTCTTTTTAATAGAAAACTCTGCGCTGGTCGGTTTATCTGTTTTAATTGGAAAAATGCTGGAACCAGAAAACACCTTTTTAAAGAATAAAGATCGAAAATGGGTTCTTTCTACACTTCTTTGCAACACATTCATCACTTTAATCGGTTTTGAATTGTATCGCTGCGGAATTATGAAAGTAGACTTTTCAGCATCTATTAAACTAATTATTTTTGATACACTTCTGTTAATTCTTCTGATGGATCTTTTCATGTTCATTTTTCATTTCCTGGTTCATCATTTAAAATGGCTTTACCCAATTCATAAACTTCATCATACACATATCGAAACCAACGTTTACAGTTTATATGTTCTTCACCCAATAGAAACTTTAGGTTTTGGTTTTATATGGCTGTTTTTAATTACGATTTTGAAGTTTAATTATTTAAGTATCATTATTTATCTGGTTCTAAATCTTTCTTATGGAATATTTGGACATTTAAAAAAAGACATATTTCCTTCTTTTTGGTACCGCAATTCCTTTACAAAATGGATTTCTACCACGAAATTTCATAATGATCATCATAAAAATGAATCTCACAATTACGGTTTTTACTTTACCATTTGGGATAAAATTTTCAAAACCATGATTTAAGCTCAAATATAGCTTTCAGAAGTTTTAACAATACCTTATATTTGCACCTTTCGAAAAAACAACATCACAATGACTACTCTAAACGAATTGAATGCTATATCGCCAATTGATGGAAGATATAGAAATAAAACTCAAAATTTAGCACCTTTCTTCTCTGAAGAAGCTTTAATAAAATACCGTGTTTTGGTTGAAGTGGAATACTTCATTGCTTTATGCCAAATTCCGTTGCCTCAGTTGCAAGGTATTGATTCTAGTTTATTTGAAAGCTTGAGAAACATTTACAAAAACTTCTCAACTGAAGATGCTCTTTGGATTAAAGAAACAGAAAAAGTAACCAACCACGACGTAAAAGCGGTTGAATATTTTATTAAAGATGCTTTTGAAAAATTAGGTTTATCTCAATACAAAGAGTTCATTCACTTCGGATTAACATCTCAAGACATTAATAATACTGCCATTCCGCTTTCTACAAAAGAAGCGTTTGAGCAAGTTTATATGCCAACTTTAATTGCCGTAATTGCAAAATTAAAAGAATTAAGCGTTGAGTGGAAAGACATTCCAATGCTGGCACGCACACACGGACAGCCTGCTTCTCCTACACGTTTAGGAAAAGAGATTTTGGTTTTCGTAGAGCGTTTAGAAGAGCAAATGCGTTTGTTATTCAACATTCCATTTGCAGCTAAATTTGGAGGAGCAACAGGAAACTTTAATGCACACCACGTAGCATACCCGCAAATTGACTGGAAACAATTCGGAAATAAATTTGTTGAAACTGATCTTGGTTTAAAACATTCTTTCCCAACTACTCAAATTGAGCACTACGATCATTTTGCTGCTTTCTTCGATGCTTTAAAAAGAATCAACACGATTATCATTGATTTAGATCGCGATATTTGGACGTACGTTTCAATGGATTATTTCAAGCAAAAAATCAAAGCTGGAGAAATTGGTTCTTCTGCAATGCCGCACAAAGTAAATCCAATTGATTTTGAAAACTCAGAAGGAAACTTAGGAATTGCAAATGCTATTTTTGAACACCTTTCTGCAAAATTACCAATCTCAAGATTACAGCGTGACCTAACTGACAGTACTGTTTTACGTAATGTTGGTGTTCCTTTTGGACATACAGTTATTGCTTTTGAAGCTACTTTGAAAGGATTAAATAAATTGCTTTTAAACGAAAGTAAATTTGCTGAAGATTTAGAGAAAAACTGGGCAGTAGTTGCTGAAGCTATTCAAACTATTTTACGTCGCGAAGCATATCCAAATCCTTACGAAGCTTTAAAAGGATTAACAAGAACTAATGAAGCGATTGACAAAAATGCGATTCATAACTTTATTGCGACTCTAGAAGTTTCAGATGCCGTTAGAGCAGAATTATTGGCTATAACGCCTAGTAATTACACAGGAATTTAAGAAAAATACCAAATATTTTACCAAAAAAAGCTATCTTTATCGAGATAGCTTTTTTTTATTAAATCCAGAGGCAAATCCAGGTTAGACTCCTTTTATTTTAATAGGAGCCAATGAATTTCATTTGAAATAAAAAGCTGGATCAGCCGCTAAAAAAATACCACGTTTTTATATGATTGCATTAAATGCCGCTGCGGAAACTTCACACCACTTACAACCTTTAATTAGTGATTTAGGATTAATCCTGATGACCGCCGGAATCGCCGTTCTATTATTTAGAAAAATGAAACAGCCTTTGGTTTTGGGCTACCTAATCGCAGGATTTTTGGCCGGAAACCATTTTGATTTTTTCCCATCTATAACCGACATGAAAAGTGTCGAAGTTTGGGCAGAAATTGGGGTTATATTTTTACTTTTTAGTTTAGGACTCGAATTCAGCTTTAAGAAACTAATGAAGGTTGGAGGGACTTCATCTGTCACCGCCATAACCCAGATTTTGTTTATGACCGTAATTGGTTATGCAGTCGGGCAATGGATGGGCTGGGGAAAAATGGACAGTATTTTCTTGGGAGCAACACTTTCTATTTCGTCTACAACCATTATCATCAGAGCTTTTGACGAATTGGGCGTAAAAGGAAAAAAGTTCGTTGGAATTGTTTTCGGGGCTTTAATTGTCGAAGATATTGTGGCCATTCTGATGCTGGTTTTGCTATCAACTATTGCTGTGAGCGATCAGGTTTCGGGAACAGCATTATTACAATCTGTTTTAAAACTTATTTTCTTTTTAATTATCTGGTTTTTAGGGGGAATCTTTATTATTCCAACTATTTTCAAAAAAGCTAAACATCTGATGACAGATGAAATGCTACTCATCATCTCATTAGCATTATGTCTAATGATGGTAATTTTTGCTTCAAATGTTGGTTTTTCTCCAGCTTTAGGTGCTTTTATCATGGGATCTATTATTGCTGAAACTACGATGGCAGAAAAAATTGAACATTTAATTCAGCCTGTAAAAGACTTTTTTGGCGCTGTTTTCTTTGTATCAGTCGGAATGTTAATTAATCCTGTAACATTGGTAAATTATGCACTTCCTGTTGCTATAATTACTTTATTGACCATATTTGGAAAAGCCTTTAGTTCTTCTATCGGAGCCTTGATTTCTGGTCAGCCCTTAAAACAATCGGTTCAAACGGGAATGAGTTTGGCACAAATTGGAGAGTTCTCGTTTATTATTGCTACTCTCGGAATGTCATTAAAAGTTACAAGCGATTTCTTATACCCAATTATTGTGGCTGTATCTGCCATTACCACGTTTACAACTCCGTTCTTAATTAAATATTCGGAAGGATTTGCTTTATTTTTAGAAGCAAAAATGCCAAAAAGATGGGTTAAAAATATTAACCGCTATAGTGTGAATGCGCAAGCCATTAAGTCTGTCAGTACTTGGCAGATTGTACTTCGCTCTTCGATTACGCAAATTATTCTTCATACTATTATTATTACGGCCATTATATTATTGTCTTCCAAATTTGTAGCGCCATTGGTTGCCGACACAAGATTCGGAAATACTTTAGCGGCTTTACTGACATTGGTTGTAATTGCACCATTTTTATGGGCACTTTCGCTCCGTCGTGTAAAAGTTGATGAAGTCGAAGCGCTATGGGAAGAACGCAAATACCGCGGTGCACTTTTAATGCTAATCCTGATAAGAATGAGTCTTGGTTTATTCTTTGTCGGATTCCTATTGAATATTTTCTTCTCTCCTTTAGTCGCTTTCGTTGCGCTGATTATTGCAATTGGAGCGTATCAAATTTTCCCTAAAAAACTAAATGAGCAATACCATAAAATTGAAAATCACTTTTTGAAAAACCTCAACGATCGCGAAAACAAAAAGATCGACAGAAGATATGCCAATTTAATGCCGTGGGACGGACACATGTCTTTCTTCGAAATTAAAAAAGAATCCAATTTAGTGGGGCAGACTTTACAGGAATTGAAGATTCGTGAACAGTTAGGAATCAACATTGCCTACATTAAAAGAGGAGAAGTCACAATTCCGATTCCTACCAAAACAGAACGTCTATTTCCAGGCGATGAAATTTGCGTAATCGGAACTGATGCACAAATCGCAGAATTCACAAAATTCTTAACTCAAAACGAAACAGAACCTCCTACAAAAGTAGAAGAAACCGATATTGTTTTGCGTCAGCTTGAAGTTTCTCAAGACGAATTCATTCAAAAAAGTATTGGCCAATTCAGAGCCAAAACAGACGGAATGGTCGTAGGAATTGAGCGAAACGGAAACCGTATCCTAAATCCAGAATCTAGTTTGATCTTAGAGAAAAATGATATTCTGTGGGTTGTAGGAGATAAAAAAAGAATGAATGCTTTGTTGGCAGCCAAGTAAGTTTTTTAAAGATGCTAAGGTTCTAAGGCGCTAAGATTCTAAGTTTTTCTATAAAAGCGTTGAGATTTTCAATTTATGAAAATTTCAACGCTTTTATATTTTCTTTGTTTTTCTTAAAAACAAAAAATGCTAAAATTCTAAAAAACTTAGAACCTTAGCATCTTAGTATCTCAGAACCTTAAAATTATTTATTCGGCTGCGGTGTCAAACGCAAATAAGGTTTAATTGGCGTATGACCTTTTGGAAATTTTGCTGGAATATCGCTATCTGGAATTGCAGGCGCGATTACCACATCTTCTCCATCTTTCCAGTTTGCTGGCGTTGCAACACTGTAATTTGCTGTTAATTGTAAACTGTCAATTACACGAAGTAATTCGTCAAAATTTCTTCCTGTTGAAGCTGGATAAGTCAGCGTTAATTTGATTTTTTTATCTGGTCCGATAACAAAAACCGAACGCACTGTAAATTTATCGCTTGCATTTGGATGAAGCATATCGTATAAATTAGCTACTTTCTTATCCTCATCGGCAATGATTGGGAAATTTACTTCTGTATTTTGAGTTTCGTTGATATCTTTAATCCACTCTTTATGCGAATCTAAACCGTCTACACTCAGAGCAATAACTTTAGTATTTCTTTTTTTGAATTCTGGCACATAGTTCGCCACTGTTCCCAATTCAGTTGTGCAAACTGGCGTAAAATCTGCTGGATGAGAAAATAAAACACCCCAAGAATCTCCTAGCCATTCGTGAAAACTAATTGGTCCTTGCGTAGTTTCTGCTTGAAAATCTGGAGCTATATCGCCTAATCTTAATGTTGACATAATTTATATTTTTTAGTTCCTCTAAAATTAACCAAAAAAAGCATATAGAAAACATCGATTTTCTTAAAAAAAGTTAAAATTCTACTTTTTCGATATAATTAGTATTTTACTCTTAAATAAAAGTAAGAATGAAGTACCAAAAAGCAAGCGTTATAAAAGAAATCGGGATTCCGAAGCCAATCATCATACTGCTCAATTTTGGTTTTAATCCGTATGTTGAAGCTAAGATTGCGCCCGTTATCATTGGCGCCATGGCGGTTTCCATGATCGTAATTTTTATAACTTCAGAATGCTGATTAAAAATGAAAACATAGAGCACAAAAATTATAAAAGGAATCAAAAGCAGTTTAAAGAAAAGTCCAAGTCGTAAAAATTTCCAGTGCTGGCTTTTTCGATCAAAAGTCAATTGCAAGCCAACAGAGAGCAAAGCTAAAGGTGTTACTAAACTTCCGATTTTCAGTAATACAAATTGGATATTTTCATTTAAATTATAATCGGAAATATTCATCAGGCATGCCAAAACAAACATCAAAAATGGCGGAAACGTGATAATCTTTTTGAAAATCCCTAATGCGTTCGGACTTCCTTTAGAATAAAAAGCCGCTGTAAAAACGCCAAGTGTAGAAACTACTACAAAAGTTCCTGGCTGATCAACTAATACAGCCGTTTCCAAACCTTTCTTTCCGAATAAAGCCTCAATAATCGGATATCCGAGAAAAGAACTGTTACTTAATCCTGCCGTCAAAATCAAACATCCAATCAATTTATTAGACCAGCCATTTCTTCTTCCTAAAAAATGAAAAAATATAAAAGCCAAAATATAAGTAACCCACCCTGCTCCTATAGGAAATAGCAATTCGCTACTCCATTTTATTTTCGGAATGTGATATAAAGTAATCGCAGGAAGGCAGAAATAAATAACAATTTTATTGAGCGTCTTATAGATATGAGTGGGAAACTGTTTTACGTGCTGCAAAACTAAACCTAGCGAAAGAAAGAGAAATATTAGTATAAAGTTGTTCATATCATGGCTTCAAGACAAAAGTAGGAAATTATAAATTGATGGACTGAACAAATTATCCTCTCTCTTTGAGTTTTTTGTTACTTTTAATATGTAATTCTAAAAATCTATGCAGCAAATAAGGGATAATCTTGAACTAATGACCAAACTTTCTGATGAAGATTGGAATATCTTTTCGTCAAAACTCATTCGACAGGAATTTCCAAAGAAAACTGCAATACTTCAAACTGGTCATATAGAAAATTATCTTTCCTTTATAGAAAAAGGAGTTCTTAGATATTATGTTCCTTCCGAGAATAAAGATTTGACCTTTACTTTTGTATTTGATGGCGAATTTACAAGTGGCTATGATTCATTTATTACCAGATTACCTGTAAACTATACAATCGAAGCGCTTTCTGACACCATACTTTGGCGCGTTTCATATAATGATCTTCAAGACATTTATGCCAAAACTAAAATTGGCAATACCATTGGCCGATTAGCAAGCGAAGATTTATTTATTAAAAAATCAAAGAGAGAACTGTCTTTGCTAAACGATTCTGCTGAGCAGCGATATCTTAATTTATTCACAGAGCAACCGCATTTAATACAAAAAATTCCGCAAAAATATCTTGCCTCTTACATTGGCATTACTCCACAAGCTTTAAGCCGAATCAGAAAACGAATTTATTAACCCAGGTTCATTGTTTTAGCTTTCTTTACTGCGCAACTTTGTACAATAAAAAAAAGATATGGAAACCTTAATCGTGCTTTTTGGAGTTTTTATCGCGACGCTGCTTATTATTTGGCTCACCACTAAACGGTTTGAATTAGCATTTGCTGGCAGAGTCGCTATGGCAGTTATGCTAGTATTTACTGCTATTGCTCATTTTGTTTTTGCTAAAGGAATGGCAATGATGATCTCTTTTTTGCCTTGGGCAAATACTATTGTTTTAGTTACAGGAGTCATAGAATTAATTGCAGCAATTGGATTGCTACTCCCGAAAACCAAAGTCCTTACAGGAAAACTGCTGATTTTATTTTTTATTTTACTGCTTCCAGCTAACATCTATGCCGCAATCCACAATATCAATTTACAGACAGCCGACTATACTGGCAAAGGTTTATCGTATTTATGGATCAGAATACCAATGCAACTTCTTTTTATAGCATGGGTATATTTTTCTTCACTAGGAATCAATCAAAAATCAAAATAGTCAATTCGAAAAAAGCACATCTTTAATATGAATGACGTGCTTTTTCCATTAGTATATTTTGTAATTTTAATTGCTATAATTAATTTTTAGTTAAATTAGTGTTTTGTGTTACAAAAAGATGTAAATTTGTAACATATTTTATTACAGTATGATTTCAGGTAAATTTGCCATAACGATTCACATTCTTACTTTGCTCCATAAATTCCCCAATGATTATTTGTCATCGGAATATATTGCGGGCAGTATTAATCTAAATCCTGTTTTGGTTCGAAAAGAAATTGCCAACCTAAAAGCACATCATATTGTAGAAAGTAAAGAAGGAAAAAATGGCGGTACCAAATTGGCAGTTAACGCTGCTGATCTGACTTTAAAACAAATATTCGAAATGACCTTTGAAACGATTGGTTTAGGTTTCGCAAAAAATCAGCCGAATCCTGATTGCCCTGTTGGAAAAAACATCAATCAGCATTTGGAAGCTTTGTATAGCGAAATGAATCAAAATGTCAGCAAACAGCTGGAGGGAATTTCATTGGAAGATTTTTCGAATCAGTTTTAAAACTATTTTTTTAATCTAAACTGTAACATTTTTTATTACTAAATAAATTTATATATTATGAAAATCGCACTTATCGGAGCTACAGGATTTGTTGGCTCAGCAATTTTAAACGAATTAGCAGACAGAAAACATGAAATTACTGCTATTGCAAGAACTCCAAAAGATACGGCAAATGCTACTTGGGTTGCTGCAGATATTTTTAACGTTGACGCTTTGGCAGAAATCTTGAAAGGTCATGATGCAGTTGTGAATACCTACAATCCAGGTTGGACTAACCCTAATATTTACGATGACTTTTTAGCAGGTTCAAAAGCTATTCAAGAAGCGGTTAAAAAATCTGGCGTTAAACGTTTCATCACAATCGGTGGCGCAGGAAGTTTATATGTTGCTCCAGATTTACAGGCTGTTGATACTCCAGATTTTCCAAAAGAGATTTTTCCTGGTGCCAATGCAGCGAGACATTATTTAAATATCATCAAAGAAGAAAAAGATTTGGATTGGGCATTCTTTAGTCCTGCTTTCGAAATGCACGCTGGAACTAAAACAGGAAGAACTGGAAAATACCGTTTAGGCTTAGAAAATCCTGTTTTCAATGACGAGCAAAGAAGTATTTTATCTGTAGAAGATTTAGCGGTTGTAATTGCTGATGAAGTAGAAACTCCAAAACATCACCAAGTTAGGTTTACGGCTGGATATTAATTTTTAAAGATGCTAAGTTGCTAAGGCACTAAGATTCTAAGTTTTTTTTCAGAACTTTTCGCAAATGCGATGTCTTCCTGAGCGAAGTCGAAGGACACACAAAGTAATTCCGCAATACCATTTAGACCCGACAGGTTTTAAAACCTGTCGGGTCTCTTTGCATGTAACCAATCTTTATCGAGCTACTTGCGTGTCCTTCGACTTCGCTCAGGAAGACAAAAAAGCTAGAACAAATTCGTGCTAATTAGTGTACTTCGTGGCAAACTAACTTTTTGAAACTGTTTTTGTTTTCTGTACTTTTACATTTCTAAAAAGTGCGTTTTGTCAAATTCTAATAAACAAACTGGCAGCATATCCGAAAAAGCTGGAATTTCACCTCCCGAAATCACCAACATTTCGGCTATCAATCAAATTAAAAGCAAACGCAGGCAACAACCCACTTCTCAAGAATTAATTGATGGTATATTAGAAGGAAACCGAACTTCTCTCAGTCGCGCGATTACTTTAATTGAAAGCACCAATCCGGACCATTTTGATAAAGCTGGCCAAGTTATTCAAGGCTGTTTATCTCATGCCAATAAATCAATTCGCATTGGAATTACAGGCGTTCCAGGTGTTGGGAAAAGCACTTTTATCGAGGCTTTTGGAAAACACTTGACAGAATTAGGAAAAAAAGTCGCCGTTTTAGCGGTTGATCCTAGCAGTTCGCTTTCGCACGGAAGTATTCTCGGCGACAAAACCCGAATGGAAGAATTGGTGAAAGATGAAAATGCTTTTATTCGTCCAAGTGCTTCTGGAGAAACTTTAGGCGGTGTAGCTCGCAAAACCCGAGAAACTATCATTCTTTGTGAAGCCGCAGGTTTTGACACTATTATTATTGAAACCGTTGGTGTAGGCCAAAGTGAAACTGCCGTTCATAGCATGGTCGATTTCTTTTTACTTTTAAAGATTTCTGGTGCTGGCGACGAACTTCAAGGCATTAAACGCGGCATTATGGAAATGGCAGATGCCATTGTCATTAACAAAGCTGACGGCGATAATGTAAAAAAAGCAAATCAGGCGAAAGTAGAATTTAATCGCGCTTTGCATTTATTTCCTTCAAAAAAATCAAATTGGCAACCGAAAGTAACTACTTGCAGTTCGTTGACAAAAGATGGAATTCCTGAAGTTTGGAACACTATTTCTGATTATTTTGAAATGACGAAAGAAACTGGGTTTTTCCAAGAAAAAAGAAATGAGCAAAATCACTTCTGGATGATGGAAACCATCAACGAACAACTGAAACAGAATTTCTATAATCAGCCTGAAATAATTTCGCTTTTAGAAAAAAACAAAAAAGCAGTGCAAAACAATGAAATTTCATCGTTTGCAGCTGCTGCTGAGTTATTAAAATTATATTTTGATAAAGGCTCAAAGTGACAAAGGTGCAAAGTAGAAAAAAGTCGCTTTGCTCCTTTTAATTCCTCAACAATCTCAATACACAATCTTGTCTGTTCGAGCGGAGTCGAGAACCCGCAAAGCATTTCAATTTCACTAAAAAAGAAAAAGGTCCAAAGTAAAACCTTTGAACCTTTGAACCTTTGTCACTTTACACCTTTGAACCTATTTTTTAGGTCTAAGCTTATACTTACTTTCTTTATACAAATTTCCTGCTGTAATAACGTGCGCTAAAGCATCTTTTGCTAAATCTTCGTTTAGTTTTACAGGAATTAAAGTGGTATCGTTTTTAATTTCAAATTGAAGTGGTTTCAAATTGGGTTGCATGATCACCACTTGGCTTTCTACTCTAAATGCATTGATATCATTAAACTGCATAATTGATCTTCCTTGTACTTTCGGATCTAGTTTAGTTAGATTTCGTCCTACCATTGGTGTTTCAAACGGCATACCCAAATATCCTAATAATGTCGGCGGAATATCAATCTGACTTGCCAGTCTATCATAAATAGCTCCTTTTGGAACTCCTGGCCCCATGATAAATGCTGGAATATGGAATTTATTGATTGGAACTAAATTTTTACCATACGTTCTGGTATTGTGATCTGCAATTACAATGAAAATTGTATTTTTAAAATACGGTTCTTTTTTAGCCATTTCAAAGAATTTTCCAATAGAGAAATCAGCATATTTCATGGCATTGTTTACCGTATTAGGCTTTTTATCATAAGGTTTAATTCTTCCTGCCGGATATTCAAAAGGTTCGTGATTTGAAGTCGAGAACATTAAAGAGAAAAACGGTTTATCGCCTTTTGATTTAAAATACTGATTGGCTTTGGTCACCAAATCTTCATCAGAATAGCCCCAAGTTCCTTTGAAAGCATATTTATTTCCATCAGAATCAAAATCAGTTTGGTCCACAATGTCTGTAAAACCATTTCCGTTGAAAAAAGAAGCCATGTTGTCAAAATTGGCCATTCCGCCATAAATGAAACTGGTATCGTAACCTTTTTGTTTTAATGCTTCCGCTAAAGTAAAAAATCCTTGCTGTGAGTTTCCAAGCTTTACAACACTTTCTGATGGCGAAGGCAAAAATCCGGTCACAACCGCTTCAATTCCACGAACGCTTCTGGTTCCTGTGCAATACAAATTGGTGAACAAAGTTCCCTCTTTAGATAATTTATCAAATTCTGGAGTTAATGGTTTTCCTCCTAAAATCCCAACATATTCTGCACCTAAACTTTCTTGTAAAAAGATAACTAGATTGTATGGCTTTTGCACAACAGAATCTGGCTGCTGTACGTGCAAAAACGGAATATCTTTATCGGTAAAATCATTTGGCCCAGCAATCATGTATTTTTTCACACGAGCAATCGCTTCGGCTTCATCCATTTTACCATACATTTTGGTATTTCCTTCATTTTTGATGGAATACGCCGCAAATGCAACCGTATAAAATGAATTTAATCCTAAAGTATTCGTTAATTGATCTGTTGAGAAAACAGCATTACTGGCATTAATAGGTCGTTTTGAAGTTAGACTCGAACGTGCTCCAAAAAACAATAAAAATGCCACTAATGGAAAAACCATTAATTTGAATTTGTAATCTGCGCTGGTTGTATTAAAATATTTTTTTCCCTTTTTGAAAGCAAAATAAATCACAACTCCCAAAATCAAGAATGTCACGATGATAGAAGTCAGATAACTTTTCAAAAGCATTCCAACCACTTCTTTCGGATAAATAAGATAGTCTAAGAAAATCTTATTCGGCCTTGTATCATATTGTTTGACAAAATCTGGCGAAGCTAATTCTACAAAAAGAATTAAAAACAGGAATAGAAAACTATAGATTACCAAAAATTTGTTTGTGAATTTTATCCACTTATTTGGCAAAAAAGTAATCAAAACCGCTGGCAAAAAAGATAGGTAGCAAAGTAATATCAAATCCATTCGGAGCCCGATTGGAAAAATATACCAGAAATCTGGTGTCTGCTCTACTCTTTCTTTAAAAAGAAAAAACAAAAAGATTCGGCTTAGAGTGGTTATCAATAATCCGATTGCTATAAAATTTAATATAGGCCTTAAAAAAGATAATTTCTTCATCAATAAAAAATATTAAGAACGTAAAAGTGATTTTCAAAAAACACGATTACTCTTCGTAACGGTTTATTTCTCTATCATAAAACTCATTTGCCTTTTCAATTAAACTTTCCATTTCGGCGTTTAATTCTGCTTCATCCAAATCTTCAGGTTCTTCTAAAAATTCAACCTCATCATCTTTCAAATTGATAATAAATCTTGGATAATCTAGGTGGATGATAAAAATATCATCTGGGAAATCAGTGTTGTCTCCAAGTAAAAATTTAGGTAATTCCATATATTTATTTTTTAGTAATTGATTATTTATTGTTTTGCTAAAATCAGCCTTTTATTTTTTCAAATTTAATTATTCTGCATCTGAATTCTTAACCAATCTTTTTGTTAAGTAATGAAAACGAGCATACAAACAAATTGCAGCCGCAGTTAATCCAGCCAAAAGTCCGACCCAAACACCTTGAGCTTTCAATTCTGTGTGTTCTCCTAAATAATACGAAATAGGAAAACCAATAACCCAATAGGCTACAAAGGTAATGTACATAGGCACTTTTACATCTTGTAATCCGCGTAAAGCACCTAAAACCACAACTTGAATTCCGTCAGAAATCTGGAAAATCGCAGCTATTAAAAGCAGTTTTGATGCAATGGCAATTACTTCTTCATTATCCAAAATTTGTCCTGTATTTTCCATATTCAAGAAAATATAAGGCAGATAATCGTGGAAAACGATAAAGAAAATGGCAAAAACCGTTTCTAAGATTATAGCAAGAAGGAAAATAGAACGCGCTACAACAATCAGTTTTTTATAATCCATCAATCCTCTTTGATTACTTACACGAACCATAGAAGTTACGCTCAATCCCATTGCAAACATAAAAGTCATCGACGCCAAACTTAAAGCAATCTGATTTGCTGCCTGACTTGTTTTCCCGATATTTCCACAAAGCCAGATTGAAGCCGTAAATAAAACTACTTCAAAAAGCATCTGCATTGCAGAAGGAAATCCGATACTGATGATCTTTTTTATGGTTGTTTTTTTTATTTCATTAAAACTAAAACCTTTAAAAAAGCGTTTTAAATCGTCTCTTCGCGAAAGCATGATATGCATAAACATTACCAAAAAGATCCTAGAAATTACCGTTCCTAAAGCGGCACCGATAATTCCCATTTTTGGAAAAATCCAAATCCCATAAATTAAAACATAGTTTATACCAACGTGAAGAACGTTTGCCATTACCATGGCATACATAGAATATTTGGTTAACGACATTCCGTCTGCAAACTGCTTATATCCTTGGTACATTACCAACGGAATTAGAGAAAAAGCCACCCATCCTAAATAGGGTTTTGCCAACACAATTACATCTGCAGGTTGTTTCAGCAATTCCATAATGGGTTTTGCAAACATAATTACGGTAAAAAGCACCAATCCTAGAATTGTACAAAGAAATAATCCATGATGAAAAGCAGATCGAATTTTAGTATCATTTTTCTCTGCATCACCTTCGGCAACAATTGGCGTAATGGCTGTAGAAAAACCAATTCCTAAAGACATGGCGATAAAAATCATACTATTTCCAAGCGAAACTGCCGCCAATTCTGTACTTCCTATTTTACCAACCATTATATTATCGACAATACCAATTAAGGTATGTCCGACCATTCCTAAAATGACAGGATATGCAAGTCTTAAATTATACGAAAACTCTTTGGTGTACTGCTTTAAATTCACTTGTATTCAATTTTGTGCGCAAAGATACTCAGAAGCTTGGAATTCTATCCTATTAATAAAAATATATCCCAATTTTAAGACAAAAATAAGACGAACTCAATATTATGTAACGATTTTTAAAAATTGTATAACAAACTCCAAACGCCTTGCATATAATTTTACATCATAGAAATTTCAAAAATATAAGCCATGAAAAAATTACAGATGTTATGCCTAGCTGCGTTCACGTTTTTATTTGCCAACACAACTTTTGCTCAAGATAGCGAAGTCGAAAATTACGATCAGGGTTTTAGATTAGGAGTCGGTTTAAATGGAGGACTTCCAACCGATAACGATTATGACTGGTCTCTGGGTGGGGATGTACGTTTACAGTACGATCTTTCTAAAAAAACATCATTAACCTTAACAACGGGATTTACAAATTTATTTATGGGGAAAGATGAACTTGGAAATAACGTAAAAGATCTTGGATTCATTCCAGCAAAAGCAGGTTTTAAAGCTTTTGTCTTAAAAGATCAATTTTATGTTTTAGGAGAGCTGGGTGCTGGTTTTGCTGTAACAAACGGTTACGATAAAACTACCTTTTTATGGGCTCCAGGAATTGGTTATGCCAACAAGTACATCGATTTAAGTGTTCGTTACGAAGATTATCATGATTTTAGAACCAATCAAGTAGCATTGCGTGTTGCTTATGGTTTTAAACTATAAAAAATAGGTTTAATTTATTATTTTGTTTTTGGTAAAAATCCGACAGCTTATATAGTTGTCGGATTTTTTATTCTATACCGTTGGTCAAAAAAAAAGTGCTGGTAGTCAAATGATTTTTCGGGATTGATTTAGAACGTGGTAATTCGCAGAAAAATTAATCAAATCATGAACAAAACAATCTTTTATCTATCGCATCTTTTTCTTTTTTTATTGGCTACCCTAGCTGCACGTTCACAATCAGGAATTTCAGGTGAATTTAAACTCGATTATGTCCCATTTTCTAAATATGTACGGCCAATGGACAGCACAAAAACAAATGCAGAAAGTAATTTTAAAAGAGCACAGCTGGCTTTTGAAGTGCCATTGTCTTTAAAAATGGACAAATACGATCATCCAAAACTATGGTCGGTATTTTTTAATGCCAGTTATGCCAAAATGGAAAACAGGAATTACAACATTCAAGATCTTCCAGTAGAATTTCAAGGCGGATTTCCAGATGAATTGCTCAATACGCAAGTTGGAGTTAAACATTTGCGTTCTATTTCTTCTTCTTGGTCTTTATTAATAATGGCTTCTGTAGGTGTTTATACAGATATGGTCGAAATTAATAAAGATGATGTCCTGCTTCAAGGCGGAATTCTTTTTATCAAACAATTCAATCCTAAACTGGCTTTGGGTGCAGGTCCGGTCTTGACTAATAGTTTTGGTGTGCCGATGGTTCTTCCTGGAATTTATTTTAACTGGGAATCTACAGGAGCGCTGCATTTTAAAGTTGCTTTTCCAGAAGGCGCAGAAGTTGGCTATCGAATGTCTGATACGTTTGACTTAAAAGCAGTAGTAGAATTAAGCGGAATGACTGCCGAAACCAAAATTGGAAATAAATCTACCTTACTTGGATATCAACAGATAATTGCAGGCTTACGACCTCAGATGAAATTTGGAAAACACTGGACTTTAGAACCAACTGGAGGAACTACTCTGCTTCGAAGTTTTTCGACAACAAACCGAAAAATTAAAGAAATCTTTAAGGAAAAAGATATTGCAGATCCAAGATTCACCACCACCTTTTATGGAGCAATAGCCCTAAAATGGAAATTCTAGAGCTATCTGCTAAGTAAGTTTTTATAGACTACCTCTTTCAATAATTCCTCACGACGTGTTCTTGAAATAGGTAGTTCTTGTCCTTTTATAAATAAGCGTCCGCCAGAAATAGAATCTATATGCGTAACATTTACGAGAAATGATTTATGGATTCGAAAGAAAATTTCTTTTGGAAGTGTTTCTTCTAATGAAATCATAGTTTGATGAATAATCAGCACTTTATCTTTAAAATGAAGTTTAGCATAATTTTGCATTCCTTCGATATATAAAATGTCAATCCAAGAAATTTTCTGAAATCCTTCTTCCTGACGCACATATAAAAACGGATCCAATTGATTTTGTTTTGGCGAATTCAACATTTGATGCCATTGCTTTGCTTTTAATGAAGCCTGATAAAAACGCTGAAAAGTAATGGGCTTTAATAAATAATCTACAACTTGAAGTCGATATCCATCTAAAGCATGTTCTGAGTAAGCGGTTGTAAAAATCACCAATGGCGGATTTTCTAATGATTCTAAAAACTCTAATCCCGTAAGATAAGGCATATTGATATCTAAAAACATCAAATCGATCTGCTTTTCCTGAAGATAAGAAGTGGCTTCTAGAGTCGAAGCGCAAGTGCCAACAGTTTCGAGAAAATCAATTTTAGAAACAAAATCTGCTATTCCGTTTCTTGCTATAGGTTCATCATCGATAATGAGACATTTCATTTTCATAGTTTTTTTGTTTCTGGTAGATTTTTTCTTTAAAAATTTTCAAAATCATTTTAATCCTTTTAATCTGTGGCTAAAAATTTTAACCGCAAAGTTCACAAAGGTTTTACGCAAAGTTCGCAAAGTTTTAATTTTTGTAAAGAATGCTTAGAACACAAAGCATTGCAGATTTAAAATTCGTGCTAATTCGTGCAATTTGTGGCTAAAAAATCATTTTAAACCTAAAGTCACTGTAACTGTAAAATCAGAATCAGTTTTATGGATATCTAATTTGTGTTTTTCTGGATATTGTATTTCCAGTCTTTTCTTTACATTCTCTAAGCCTAATCCTTGATTTTTTGAAGGTATTTTATATCGCTCCGTATAAGAGTTTTCTATTTTAAAATTCAGCTGATGATTTATTTGCTCGCAAGATAAATGAACATATCCTTTTTGATTTGGAAGTCGGGAAACATGTTTGAAAGAATTTTCAATTAAAGGAACCAAAAGCAACGGTACAATCTGAAGCTGTCCATTTTCAATGCTCCATTTGCTTTTCACTTCCAATTCGTTTCCCCAACGAGTTTCTTCAACAGCAATTAAATCTTTAAGATATTTAATTTCAAGATGCAAAGGCACATATTCCTTATTGCATTCGTACAATTGATACCTCAAAATATCCGAAAACTGAACCAATAAATCTGAAGCTAGTTTTACATCGCTTTGCATTAGAATATGAATATGATTTAATACATTAAACATCAAATGCGGATTGATCTGATCTTGTAAAATCTTGATTTGAGCTTCTAAATGAACTTGCTGCAATTGTGCATGATTTTTTTCGATAACGCTGTGCTCCTGATAAAATCGAAGTCCACAAGCAGTACCGCAAATTAAAATCGCTGACGGAATGTTTCCATAAAATCGCGCCCATAAAAAATGAAGAGAATCCACATCTGCTGCTTCAGGATATGCTTTTCTTCTCATAACCGAATCAGAAAAAACAATATAAATCAATGACAGACAAAATGCCAAAAGCAGCACAACAATAACGCTTTGTACCGCAAACGAGTTCATTTTATTTTGTTTTAGCGCTTTTGGCAATATAACATCACTTAACACATGAGCTAAAACAGCAGAACATAACAAAACCAAGACGGCCTGAATCGTAGCGGTCGAAAAATCGTAATCTTCGATCATCTGCGCCCAAATCGTGATGCCTAATAAGCTCCAAAAAAAGACTAAAAACATCCAATGCCTATTTTTATTGATTGCAATCATCTATAAATAATTTGTTGAGAAATTTAACTTCAAAAGTAGTTCTATATTTTTTAAACAAACAGCAAAGTAGCATAAACCACAAGCGTTATTCAAATTAGTTTGACGAACTGCGTTTTTATTTTGACAAATGGAATTTAAAAGCAATATAAAATAACCCCGACAGTTTATTAAAAACTTATCGGGGTCAAAAAAATTATCTAATTGACTAATTATCTCAATTCTCTAATTATTTCTCTCCTAATTCTTTTTTATATAATTCTATATTTATAGCCGTTTTCTCGTCCAATTCAGGTTCTTTAATATCTGTGTGTTTTTTCATTTCTTCCCAGATAATTTTCGCTACAATATATCGTGACATTTCTTTGTCATCAGCAGGAACAATATACCATGGAGCATGTGGCGTAGAAGTTTTATTTATCGCTTCTTCATAATACTTCATATATTCATCCCAATAACCTCGCTCTTTCAAATCGCCTGGCGAAAATTTCCAATTGTGCTTTTCTTCTTCCAAACGGCGCAACAAACGTTGGCGCTGTTCTTCTTTGCTCAAATGCAGATAGAATTTCATTACGATTGTTCCGTTTTGGCAAATGTGTTTCTCAAAATTATTAATCTGTTCAATTCTGTTTTTCCAAAAATCAGGCGTAATATCATCTACAGAATTAATCTCTGGAAGGTTTTCAGCCAAAACATATTCAGGATGTACGCGTGTTACTAGAACATTTTCATAATGTGTTCTATTAAAAATAGCAAACTTTCCTTTTTCTGGAAGCGCAATATAATGACGCCACAAATAATCATGTTCCAGTTCTGCCGAAGTTGGTGTTTTAAAACTATGCACCACTACTCCACGCGGATTAAATTCTTTAAAAACTTCTCGAATCAAACTGTCTTTTCCCGAAGTATCCATTCCTTGCAGGCAAATCAAAACGCTATATTTGTTGTGCGCATACATTACGTCTTGCAAATCGCTCAATTTAGCTTGAACTTTATCTAGTTTTTCTTCTTTTTCGTCATCGTCAGCTTTTACATCTAATAAAGTTGGAATTTCTTTAAGCTTTATTTTATCTACAACTTTAAAATCTTTCGGGTCTATTGATTTCATATCTTTTTCATTTTTTGTCTTATAAATATAGTAATTTTACGAATTCCGATAGCTATCGGAACTGCTATTCATTGCAATAAAAAACAACATTTCATGGAAAAATTCACATTAGAAATATTATTTCAAATTATCGGAATCGGCTCGGCATCGGGATTATTTTACAATAACGATGCGATTTATGTAATTGGTGACAACAGCGGATTTCTTTACGAATACAATATGCAAAATCAGCAATTGAATCAGCATGCTTTGATTGACAATCCAACGCAGAATATTCCGAAAAACTTAAAACCCGATTTTGAGTCACTTACACATCATAATGATACGCTTTATGTTTTTGGTTCTGGTTCAACCGAAAACCGAAACAAAATGATTGAATTTGATTTGAAATCGAAAACTGTTTTACAAAAAAACAATTTAGTCGATCTATATGCTGTAATGCAGAATTTCGGAGAAATTAAACCAGAAGACTTTAATCTAGAAGGCGCTATTTTTGATGGCGAAAACTGGTATTTATTCAATCGCGGAAATGGCGTTTCAAACAAAAACACCATTTTTACCATTCACGCCAAAAATCTAGGAGAAGAATTTGCTCTAATTTCTGTTAATTACAAACTGCCAAAAATAAAAGGCGTTCGTTCCAGTTTTACAGATGCTGTTTTGGTCGACGATAAAATCTATTTCCTCTCAACTGCCGAAGACACTAAATCGACTTATGATGACGGAGAAATTCTAGGAAGTTTCATCGGAAGAATTGATGTAAAAACCATGAAAATAGATTTCACTCAAAAAATTACAGCAACCAATAAATTTGAAGGTCTGACTTTCTATAAAAAAGAAAACAACAAAATCGAATTTTTGCTTTGCGAAGATAATGATACAGAAGTTTTAGAAACGAAGATTTATAAATTGACTTTGCCGATTAAATAAAACTTAGCGAATCTCTCTGTCGCTTTGTGAATCTTTGCGAAAGAGCTATTAAACAAAGATTCACAAAGGTATTCGCAGAGAAACACAAAGGTTAAAAATACTCCCTTAAATGAAACAACTCTACAGAATTATATTCATCCTATTTTTTATCAGCCTTAAAATTTATTCTCAAACAGAAGAAGCAATAATTTACTTCAAAGATGGAGATTCTATTGAAGGATTTGCTTCTTTAAATTTCAACAAAATAAAATTTAAGGTTGCGCCCGAAGACAAGCCTGATACTTGGAATGAAGAGTTTGTTAAAAAAATCACGTTTCTTAATTTTAATGCTAGACGGACTTTTGAATATGTGAAATTAAATTCATTAGACAAGCCAAAACTGGTCGAGATCATTATTAAAGGAGAAGCTACCTTATATAAAAAATTTGGTTCAGATTTTAGTCTTCTCGATCAAATTTATAATCCTCATGATGAACGACCGGCAACTTACAATCCTCAAACCAATTCTTTTTCCCAACCAACTGAATCTTCTGAATTTTATTATGTCAAAAAACAAAAAGACAAATATCCAACATGTTTAAACTGCGGGATTGTAAACTCATGGCGAAAAAACACTTCGAAAGTTTTTGCCGACTGCGATTTTATCGTAAAAAAACTAAAAAGCGACAAATGGATTTTCGAAGACATTAAAGAAATTGTAGAATTTTATAATGATGTTTGCTTAGGAGAATAATTACGATAAGAAGCAAAGCAGTGCGTCTCTACGATAAAACCTTTGTAACTTTGAATCTTTGCAACTCTGAACCTAAAAAAAATATTTTAATATTTTTTTCACCCCCGTCCCAACCTTTTTATCTTTTTTACTCTCTATACAAGAAAGACAACAATTGTGATAAACGAGACTCAAATAGCAAACTGTAAAAAAATGCACCGCGATGCCCAGCGTCAGGTGTACGAATACATGGCGCCAAAGTTGTACCGCCTTTGCAAAAGATATTTAAAAAAGGAAGAGGAAATCGAAGAAGCTTTGGCCGATTCTTTCTTTACTATTTTCACCAAACTAGAACAGTTAAAAGAAGCTTATGCTTTTGAAGCTTGGGCAAGACGCATAACTGTAAATCATTGTTTGGCGATGATTAGAAAAGAAACCAACTTTAATATGTACTTAGACGATGTGAAATTGCTTTCGCAGCCTTCTGTCGACGAACTGAATACATTGGAAGAAGAAGATTTACTTAATTTATTAAACCATATTCCTGACGGCTGTAAAACTGTGTTTAACCTTTTTGTCATTGAAGGTTTCTCACACAAAGAAATAGCCGAAATGCTGAAGATTTCTGAAGGCACCTCAAAATCACAATTGAATGCCGCTAAGACCAAACTGAAAGAACTGGTTAACAAACTGTATTATCAAAAAGCAAAATAGTCATGGACAATCAAGATAGATTATTCGATAAAATAAAAGAAGCTTCGCAAAAAGCCGAGTTTCAAGACTTCCCAGGAATGGAAAAAGTCTGGGCGCGCGTAGAAGAAAAACTGGACAAAAAAGAAGACAAAAAAACAATAGCATTATGGAAAAAAATCGCAGTTGCAGCTTCTCTTCTATTATTGCTTTCTCTAGGCTTTCAGTTTTTACATTCTAATAAAGAAACCATAACAGAAACTCCAAAAGTAGTTTTGGAAGAAAAAAAATTAGAACAGCCTCAAACCGAAGAGCCTGTTTTAATTCAAAAAGATGCAACTCCATCTTCAGATTCTGGGATAGTTTCAAACGAAGAAGCGGTTAAAATTTTGGAGAATCAAACTAAAAACAAACAACGAGTTGCTGTTCAAGAAATAGCAGTTCCACAGGCAGAAGCTTTTCAGTCTGCTCCGACACCAAAAATTACGGCAGAAACGACAATGCCAGCTCAAACATTATTACATGAAACTTTTGAAGAAGAAGATAATGTTTCTTCAAAAAAAGAAGTGACTTCAGATATGGGCTATTCAGGTTATTCTCAAAGAGAATCTGCAAAAGTTGCCTATTCGGCCGCTCCAACGCAAAAAGCAAAAAAGAGTGCACCTTTAGTAATTCTTAACGGAAATGCAATGGCTCACAGCGACGATGCAAAAAAAGACAAAATGATGCGAGATGAGCTTCCAAATCTAAATCCAGAAAATGTAGATTCTCTTGTTGTCCTTGATGAACCTTTGTACATTATTGATGGAATTTACTATTCAGAAAATGATTTATTTGGCAAAAATCCAACAAGCCCATATGCGCCTTTAGACAAACAAGACATTAAAACCATAACCATTTTGCAAGACCTTGAAGCGACCGAAAAATATGGCGAAAGAGGCAAAAAAGGAGTTGTTATAATTACTACAAAAAACGGAAAACCAGCTCCGAAAAAATAATCTTATGCTTTGTCAAAGTCTGCAGCTTTGACAAAGCAAAACCCAAACATTAATTCTAAAACTTATTATCATGAAAAGTCTAAAACTTATTTCATCAGCCATTGCTATGCTTATATGTTTCGTAACCATAGCACAAGAAAGAACCATTTCTGGAATCGTTTCAGATGAAACAAAACAGCCACTTCCAGGTGTAACCGTTTTAAATCAGAACACAAAAACCAGTGTTTATACAAATTTTGATGGCCAATACAGTATTCAAGCAAAAACAGGTGACATGTTGGTTATCAGTTTCATTGGATATAAAAGCCAAAGTCAAAAGGTTCAAAATTCAAATACAATTAATATCAAACTTCTTCCAGATAATCAGACATTAAACGAAGTTGTAGTGGTTGGTTATGGTGTCCAAAAAAAATCAATGCTAACCGGTTCTGTCTCGGAACGCAAAGGAAAAAGAGCAAAAGTTCAAGCTGAAAGTAATTCCCTTTACGCTCCAAGTCCAACTGTTTCTATTCGAGCAAATGAATCAGTTTCTCCAAAAAATGAACCAATGTACATTATTGACGGAGTTCCAGCAAAAGCCAATCAAATGGCAAAAATAAATCCGAATGATATCGATAATGTTTCGGTTTTAAAAGACCAAGCTGCGACTTCAATTTATGGAAGCAAAGCTTCAAACGGTGTTGTGGTTATTTCAACTAAAAATGAAATCTATAAAAACCTTTCTGAAAAAGAACTGGATAAAAAATTAAACATTATGCCAATTCCAACAGAACCAACTCAGGAAGATTATGATGCTTTTGTTGAAAATACTTTCGAAAGTCCAAAAACAGCTCCGCTTTCTACATTTTCTATAGATGTTGATAATGCTTCTTATACCAATATCAGACGTTTTTTAAACAATGGCCAGCAAGTCCCTAAAGATGCGGTTCGTGTAGAAGAAATGGTAAATTTCTTTAAATACACTTATCCGCAGCCAAAAAATGAACATCCGTTTTCTATCAATACAGAAGTGAGCGACTCGCCTTGGAATAAAAACAACAAAATCTTAAAGATTGGTTTGCAAGGAAAAAACATTCCAACTAATGATTTACCTGCTTCAAATCTTGTTTTCCTAATTGATGTTTCGGGTTCAATGAGCGACATGAATAAATTGCCTTTATTGAAACAATCTTTAAAAATATTGGTAAATGAATTACGCGCAAAAGATAAAGTTGCCATTGTAGTGTACGCGGGTGCGGCAGGAATGGTTTTACCTCCAACTTCTGGAGATGAGAAAAAAACAATTATTGATGCTTTGGATAAATTACAATCTGGAGGAAGTACAGCTGGAGGAGCAGGAATTGAACTGGCTTATAAAACGGCAACTGAAAATTTTATTAAAGGCGGAAACAATCGTGTAATTCTAGCAACGGACGGAGATTTCAATGTCGGAAGTTCTTCTAATTCAGATATGGAAAAACTCATTGAAGAAAAAAGAAAAACAGGCGTTTTCTTGACTTGTCTAGGTTACGGAATGGGGAATTACAAAGACAGCAAAATGGAAATCTTGGCCGATAAAGGAAACGGAAACTACGCTTATATCGATAACATTCAGGAAGCCAATCGCTTTTTAGGAAAAGAATTCAAAGGTTCGATGTTTGCTATCGCGAAAGATGTAAAAATTCAGATCGAATTTAATCCGAAACAAGTTCAAGCGTATCGTTTGATTGGTTATGAAAACAGAAAATTACGTCCAGAAGATTTTAAAAATGATGCGATTGATGCGGGTGAATTGGGAAGCAATCATACGGTAACGGCTTTGTATGAAATTATTCCTGCTGGTGTAAAAAGTGATTATTTAGCTGAACAGCCAGATCCTTTAAAATACACTAAAACTGAAACCAGTTCAAACAATTACAGCAACGAATTGGCAACTATAAAATTCCGTTACAAAAAACCTGATGGCGATAAAAGTATTGAAATGGTTCAGGTAATCGAGAACAAATCGGTTGCTTTGGATAAAGCGAGCGATGATATGAAATTTAGTTCTGCCGTAGCTTGGTTTGGTTTGAAATTAAGAGATTCAAAATTAATTGCAGACAAGTCTTCTGAAGAAATTGTAAAATTGGCGAAGCAAGGAAATTCAAATGATGGCGAAGGTTACAAAGCTGAGTTTATTCGTTTGGTTGAAACTTCTAAACAGTATAATTAATAAACATGAGAGCAATAAAATTTCTTTCATTCCTTTTTCTGATAAGCTATATAGCAAAGGCTCAGGATAAAACAGCTTCCAAGGTAGAAAAAGACACGATTCAAGAAACAAAAAAACTAACCATTAGTGATTCCAAGCAAGTTCAGCCAGCTAAAGTAATTATATGCGGACCTAACAGAGCTTCACTCATTCAAGTTTTATATGTTTTGGACGGAAAAATCATTGATAAAGAAAAGATTAGCAAAATTAAACCCGATGCTATTGAGTCTATGAAAGCATTACAACCAAATGAAGCTAAATTAATTTATGGAGACCAAGGAGCAAATGGTGCGATTGTCATAATTAGTAAAAAGAAGGCAGATTAAAGATGGTTTATTGAAGTTCTTTGTCTGATTGGGCAATTAGCAATTAATAAATATTGTATTACATTTGCGGCTTTATTTCTAAAACTTATTTTACACACGTATGAATCCTATTTTAAGCCAAAATCTATTTTTAGTAAAAGAACATGTTGGAATGTTCAAAGCCGCAAACAACTACGATATCTATCATCCAGAAACCAATCAAATCATCATGAACTGCCGAGAGAACAATCTTGGCTTCTTCACAAAAGTATTTCGTTTTACAGATTACAAAAGAGCAACTCCGTTTAATGTTGAAATTACAACTGCCTCTGGAGAAAAGTTAATTACAGTAAGAAGAGGTGTTGCCATCTTTAGATCTACTGTTGAAGTATTAGACGAAAAAGATCGTTTGATTGGAACTTTCAAACAGAAATTCTTTTCAATCGGAGGAAAATTTAACATCCTAGATAAAAATGAAAAACCTGTGGCTACTTTGCAAGGAAAATGGACTGGCTGGGATTTTAAATTCTCACACGAAAACAAGCAATTGGCACAAGTAAGTAAAAAATGGGCAGGATTAGGAAAAGAGTTTTTTACAAGTGCCGACAATTATGTGCTTCAAATTGAAGAAACAGTTGCTGCTGACAGTCCGTTGAGACAATTGATTTTAGGAGCTGTCATGTGTATTGATATGGTTCTGAAAGAATAACAAAAAGTTGTTAAACTTAGATTAAGAATACCTTTTAAAGCATCATTTTAGTTTTCAAAAGCTTATTTTTGTAAGACTTAAAATGATGCTTTCTGCATTTCTAAAAACACAATCATGACTGACTTAAAAAATAAAAATGCCTTTATTACCGGCGCAGGAAAAGGAATTGGAAAAGCTGTAGCAATTGCTTTGGCAAAAGAAGGTGTAAACCTAATTTTGGTTTCAAGAACTCAAAATGATATTGATCAGCTTGCTGCAGAAACTGCAAAACTTGGCGTAAAAACATTGGCGCTGTCTGCTGATGTTTCTGATATTAATTCTACCAATTCTGCCGTTGAAAAAGCTATCGCTGAATTTAAACACATCGATATTTTAATCAATAGCGCTGGAATTGCTTCTTTTGGAAAATTCTTAGAATTGGAGCCAGAAGCTTGGGAAAGAATTATTCAGGTGAATTTAATGGGAACTTATTACACTACTCGTGCCGTTATCCCTAACATGATCGAAAGACAAACTGGAGATATTATCAATATTTCGTCAACTGCCGGATTAAACGGAAATGCATTAACAAGCGCTTACAGTGCTTCTAAATTTGCGGTTTTAGGTTTAACCGATTCTTTGATGCAGGAAATGAGAAAACACAATATTCGTGTTACGGCGCTAACGCCAAGTACTGTTGCTACTGACATGGCAAAAGACTTAAACTTAACTGACGGAAACCCAGAAAAAGTAATGCAGTCTGAGGATATGGCAGATTTAATTATTGCACAGTTAAAATTAAACCGAAGAGTGTTTATCAAAAACAGCAGTATTTGGTCTACTAATCCTTAAAAAATAAATTACAACATTTAAATTCCAAATTCCAATCTCATAGCATTTGGAATTTGGGATTTGATTTTTGAAGTTTAGTGTTTGGAATTTAATTATTGGAATTTTAAAAAAACATGATGGAACAATATTTAAGACAATTGGTCGAAATAGAATTTCAGGATAAAAAAGAAATCTTCAGCGGGTTTTTAATTGATTATTCTGATGATTGGATTTTGCTTCGAAATAATCCTGTAGATTTTGTTTTGGATGGTTTTGTTATCCTGAGAAATAAAAATATTGAAGCCGTAAACCGAGATCATGATCTAGCTTTTACAGAAAAAGTAATTCGTTTGAAGGGATTAAAAATTAATTCTGATGATATTATCCCAATCAAAGATTTAGCTTCAATTATTAATTACGTTTCCCAGAAATATGGCATTTTTCAAATTGCCAAAAAATCATCTAAATCTGCTTACTTAGGAAAACTAATAACATTAAATGATCAAGAGCTAACCATAGATTTCTTAGACACAAGAGGTCAATTTGGAGGAGAACTAGGCTTTAATCCGGAAAAAATTCGAGTTATAGAATTTGATACTGATTATATTAATTCTTTGAAATTGGTTGTTCAGGATAATGAGTAATTTATAAAAACAGAAAAGCCTCTAATAAGAGGCTTTTTTTGTCATTCCGAGGAACGAGGAATCACACTTGTAATTCCATATGCTATAATTGTCAATCTTTGTCGAGTTTCGAGTGTGATTCCTCGTTCCTCGGAATGACAAACTTTATCTTTAAGCTTCCGCCAGTTTATTCAAAAACTCAATGCGAACACTTCCGTCTTCGTCTATTTTTGTTAAGTTGATTTCTTGCAAAGTATTTACCAATTCTGGATTCCATGGCGTTTTTACTTTTACGTAATTTTCAGTAAATCCGTGAATGTATCCTTCTTTATTTTCACTTTCAAAAAGAACCGTTCTGTTGGTTCCTAATTGGCTTTCGTAAAAAGCTCGGCGTTTTTTAACTGACAAACCTCGAAGCATTTTACTGCGTTTAGCGCGAACATTTGAAGGAACTACGCCTTCCATTTCTGCTGCTTCTGTATTGTCTCTTTCTGAATAAGTAAAAACGTGCAGATAAGAAATATCCAAATCATTTAAGAAATGATAGGTTTCTAAGAAATGCTCATCTGTTTCTCCAGGAAAACCTACAATAACATCAACACCAATGCAAGCATGAGGCATTACTTCGCGAATTTTAGCAACGCGCTCCGTGTATACTTCTCGTAAATAACGGCGTTTCATTAATTTCAAAATATCATTGCTTCCTGATTGCAGCGGAATATGAAAATGCGGTACAAAAGTTCGGCTTTTAGAAACAAATTCAATTGTTTCGTTTTTCAATAAATTTGGTTCAATAGACGAAATTCTCAAACGCTCAATTCCTTCTACTTTATCCAAAGCCTGAACTAAATCCAGAAAAGTATGTTCATGCTTTTTGTTTCCGAACTCTCCTTTTCCGTAATCACCAATATTTACACCGGTTAAAACAATTTCACGAATATTCTGTGCAGAAATTTCTTTGGCATTTTTCAATACATTTTCTAAAGCATCGCTTCTCGAAATTCCTCTTGCCAACGGAATTGTACAATAGGTACATTTATAATCGCAACCATCTTGAACTTTCAAAAATGCTCTTGTACGATCTCCAATAGAATAACTTCCTACGTAGAAATCGGCTTCGGCAATTTCGCACGAGTGAACTTCACCCATATCGTTTTTGCTCAAATCATGGATATAGTCTGTGATTTTGAATTTTTCTGTAGCTCCCAAAACCAAATCAACTCCATCAACTGAGGCTAATTCTTCTGGTTTCAATTGCGCATAACAGCCAACAGCGGCAACAAAAGCTTTATCGTTAAGCTTCATGGCTTTCTTGACAACCTGTTTAAATTGTTTATCGGCATTTTCTGTTACAGAGCAGGTATTAATCACATAGATATCTGCAACATCTTCAAAATCGACGCGGTCAAAACCTTCGTCATTAAAACTTCTGGCAATTGTAGAGGTTTCTGAAAAATTCAGTTTACAACCCAGCGTATAAAAGGCAACTTTTTTTCTATTTTCCATAATTTGTCTTAAATTAATGAAATCGTTGTCAAAAAATTTAAGGTTGCAAATTTACAAACAATATTCATCAAAAGAAAGCAATTAATGCACTTCGAATCAATAATTTGAAGTAATATTAATTTTAGAAACATTTAAAAGTTAACCTTTTTTGTTTTATTTTTAAAAAGTAAAATTTTTCAATTTATCCGATTTTAGCATTCAGATAAGAATAAAATGACAAAATAATCGACTAAATGCAATTTTCATCGATTAAATACATTTTTATCGATTTTAAATTCAAAATTTCTTACATTTACCATTGTTATGAATCCAGTTGCCAATAAATTCATATTAAAGAATTTTAATAAGCTTTAATTAATTTAATAATAATTCGGGCATAACAATTTTGAATTTTACTCGTTATGTTGTTGTTTTGTGTTACAAAATGAAATGGGAAAGCCGAAAACCAAAGAGAGTAGGCAAAATTATAATAACAAATACCACGCTTTATGAAAGCATTTTTACCCACAATCTGCTTGATGTTCTTAACCCTATTTAGTTCGCAAGCGCAAACTAATGCTCCAGCCGCAAATGCAAATCCATTTCCTACTATTAGCACATTGACGACTTGGGCAAGCTTTAACTCACAACAGCAATTTGATGTTGCTATTCGTGCAGTTGGGTTTAAGTTTGAAGTTAAAGAACCAGGTGAAGGATCTACAGCTTATACCTACATTCGTAAAGTAACTGTTAACGATGTAAACTATACGGATAGAATTGTATACAGAATTACCAATAATAATTCTGCAAGTATTATTTCTTTAGTAACTGCTTCTACTGACTTGGTTAGTTTATACACACCGCAATTAGCAAGTTTTAAGAACAACAACTGTAAAACGGAAATGTCTAAAGACAAAAACACAACTTGCAGCTGTTACGAAAGTGCAAATTTTGCAATCGATCTTTGCGACGAGCGTGTAAAATTAACTATGGGTGACGGAAATAAATACTTTGTTTCTGTAGCTAAAAAATAATTATAACTCTGATTTGTTTCCAAATCTTTACTGACTTTTAAGTATGTAAAGATTTGGAACACATTTCTTAGTTTGAGTTTGGATTTTTAAGTTCGTACCAAACTTCTAATTCTTCTTGATATTCGAAAGAATTCACAAAATGAAAACCTAGTTTTTCTAAAATCTTTCTAGAATTTTCGTTTCCAGCATCTGCATAAGCATAAAGCACTTCTACTTTCATTTCGTTAAAAGCACGATCAATAAAAGCCTTTCCTGCTTCTGTTGCATAACCTTTTCCCCAATGTTTTTCGATAAAACGATATCCTAACTCATAAAAGTTTTTGTGGTTATTGATTTCATCTGTAATAAACTTAATTCCAGACCAGCCAATAAATTCATTCGTTTCTTTCAAAACAACTGCCCATCGGCCTGTTCCATGATCTTTATATTGTTTTTGAACAAACTTGATATATTCAATGCTTTCTTCAATATGTTTTACAGGCCTATTTCCCACAAACAAATGCACATTCGGATTAGAGTCCAATTCGTACATTCCTTCTGCATCTGAAAGCTCAAGTGGCCTTAAAATAAGACGTTCCGTTTCTATTTGATTCTTCATTTTAGTTTAGTTTAAAATAAAACGATTTACAACCTCAGCAACACCATCATCGTTATTTGAAGCTACGATTAAATCTGCTTTGTCACGCAATTCTGGCGTTACATTATCAACCCAAACTCCTAAACCGGCATATTCGATCATCGTTAAGTCATTTCCGGCATTACCGACGGCGATAATTTCGCTTTGGTGAATTCCTAATTTATCAGCCAAAAACTTCAAACTTGCCGCTTTATCAATGCCTTGTTGCGCCGCTTCTAAGAAAAATGGCTTTGACATAGAAACACTTAAATGAGGCATAGCTTCTTTTAAATCATTTTCTAACGTTTTTAAATACGCCGGATCTTGCAACAAAATACATTTAACCGCTGGTCTGTCTACATAATCTTTAAAGCTTGAAACTTTATGATGCGCCATTCCAGTAATTTCTTTTTCTACTTCTATAAACTCAGAATCTGTTTCGCTAATGATTTGATCATCTAAATAGGTAATGATATGTGCATTTTTCTTCGCACTATAATCATACAACGCATGAATTTGCTCTACAGTCAATTTCTGCTCAAACAAAACCAAATCGTCTTTAACACGGCTGATTATTGCCCCATTAAACGAAATCATATACGAATCGTTCAAATCCAGTTCCAACTCTTTTGCGTAAGCTGTCATTGCAGTAGTCGGTCTTCCTGAAGCCAAAACTACATAAACACCTTTTGCCTGAGCTTCTAATATTACTTTTTTATTTAAATCTGAAATTCTATGATCGTCTGTCAACAAGGTATCATCCATGTCGAGCACTAACATTTTGTATTGCATATTTTTATAGTTTTCAGTCGCAGTCGCAGTTTACAGTTAGAATACTGTAAACTGCGACTGTAAACTGCGACTTTTTTAAAGGCTCATTCTAAAATTTTCTATAACAGGATTTGCTTTTGCAAAATCAGTTTCTTGAATAAAAACCTCAACTGCCAAATCTGTCTGGCCAAAACCTCCTAAACGTGCCGATTGAATATTATCTTTTTTAACTGTTTCTACTCCAGCTTCCTCTAATCTTTCCTGCAAAGCAATTGCTAATACTTCACTTCCCGAAAACACTTTCATTAATCCCATGACACTTTATTTTTATTCTAATACTATTAAGTTTGCAGTCACAGTTTTCAGTTAAACTATGATTAATTAATAAAAAATCCCATTTTTCAATTACTGAGACTGAAAACTGGGACTGATTTCTTTATTCCTCTTCTTCAATATCGTCTTCGTCTTCATCAAGTTCCTCTTCACCTTCTTCATCCATATCAAACAAATAAGGTTCGATCATGATTTTGTCTGCCAAAATTTCAATTCTTTCTGTCAGAGTTTCTGTAAAAATAATTCTCTGCACTTTGGCAATACTGTTTGAAATACGAGTGATTTTAGCATCGTGACGCAATTTCAGAATCGGATCGGTATCGTCTATGATAAACATTTTAAGACGATTTACGTTGTAACCCGCCGTGCTGAACATATCGTTTAATTTGGTTGGAGTTCCAATTAAAACATCAATTCCTGTAGAAACGTAATTTTTATCGTAATCCATATCACCTTTGTCGTGCACTCCATAAACTTCGAGATTAGTATACTTTCCAAACTTCTCGAAAAGTTCGACCATCTCAGTCATTTTCTCTTTATCTTCAACAATAATTAAAGCACGAGGCGATTCTTCTGTTTTTCCTGCCAATTGCTGAATTACATTCAATACAATTGCAGTAGTTTTTCCAGTTCCTTTTGGCGAAACAATTACGCAGTCAGCACCACTTTTTATGGTCGAAAAAGTTTCCATCTGTAAAGCATTGGCTTCTGTCAGACCATTTTCAATTAAACCGTCTTGTAATTTCTCGTTTATCTTTTTTAATTTCATTTTTTTTGAGCTTTAGGCTTTAGGCAATAAGCTTTAGGCCAAAATTATTTTGTTTTTTTTAGCCTAAAGCCTAAAGCTTAAAGCTTATTGCGCGAAGCATCTTACTTGCTTGCGAACATTTTTACATCTGTTTCAGAGATTTCGTTTCCTCCTAAAATGATTAATCTTTCTACCACATTTCGAAGTTCGCGAATGTTTCCTGTCCAGTCATACTCCTGTAATAATTTTATGGCTTGCGCCGAAAATGATTTAACCGCATTTCCTTGTTCTGAAGCTATTTTCTCCGTAAAATGAGAAATCAAAGCCGGAATATCATCGCGTCTTTCATTCAATGGCGGTACTTTAATTAAAATTACTGCCAAACGATGGTATAAATCTTCACGGAAACGTCCTTCTGCAATTTCTGTTTTTAAATCTTTATTGGTTGCAGCAACGACACGGACATCCACTTTTATGTCTTTATCAGCACCAACTCTAGTAATCATGTTTTCCTGAAGCGCACGCAAAACTTTGGCTTGCGCCGAAAGGCTCATATCTCCAATTTCATCCAAGAAAATAGTCCCTTTATCAGCAGCTTCAAATTTTCCTGCACGATCTTTTACTGCCGATGTAAAAGCACCTTTTACGTGTCCGAATAATTCACTTTCGATTAATTCGCTTGGAATCGCCGCGCAGTTAACCTCGATCAAAGGAAAACTAGAACGCTCACTTTTTTCGTGCAATTGATGCGCCACTAATTCTTTTCCAGTTCCGTTTGGACCTGTAATTAAAACTCTGGCTTCGGTTGGAGCAACTTTATCAATCATCACTTTTATATGATTAATCGATTCGCTGTCACCAATCATTTCGTAGTTCTTACTAACTTTTTTCTTTAGGATTTTATTTTCAACTACTAATTGTTTTTTGTCTAAAGCATTACGAACTGTATTCAGCAAACGGTTCAAATCTGGCGGTTTCGAGATGTAATCAAAAGCTCCTAAACGCATGGTTTGAATAGCCGTTTCCATGTCGCCGTGCCCCGAAATCATTACCATCGGAATTTCTGGTTTTATCTTTTTCACTTCTTCTAAAACCTCAACACCGTCCATTTTTGGCATTTTGATATCGCACAAAACCAAATCGTAATCGTTGTTTTTTATTTTTTCAAGTCCCGCAACTCCATCTTCAGCTTCATCAACCTGATACGAATCATTTTCTTCCGATAAAATTTTTACCAAAACTCTTCTGATTGCTGCTTCGTCTTCTACAATTAGTATTTTACTCATTCTTTTTAAAGATACTAAGATACTAAGATGCTAAGATTCTGAGTTTTTTTGCTAAAATCTTAGCATCTCAGAAACTTAGAATCTTAGAATCTCAAGTTAATATTTTAGCCACTTATACAATTCCTTCCAAGTCGGTTTTTTGCCGTACATTAAAATACCAATTCGGTAGATTTTGGCAGCGAACCAAACCACAAAGAAAAATGTAGCAAACAATAATGATACCGAAATTGCAATTTGCCACCACGGAACGCCAAACGGAATACGCATTAGCATTACAATTGGCGAGGTTAAGGGAATCATCGAAAAGATAACCGCAACACTTCCGTGAGGATCGTTTACTACAGTAAAAAATCCGATATAAACGCTCAAAATCAGAGGCATTAAAATTGGCAGCAAAAACTGCTGAGAATCGGTCTGATTGTCAACCGCTGCTCCAATTGCCGCATAAAATGAGCTATACAAAAAATATCCTCCAATAAAATAAATCACAAATCCGATTATAATGCTTGCAATTGGCAGATTCCATAATTCAGCAATATACATTTGTGCTGAACCCGAAAATTCATGCTGAGCCGTTTGCATCATTTCTGGAGAAATTCTAGCTGTTGGGCCAACATTTACGCCGAAGAATGCCGAAGCGGCAAACATTAATCCTAAACCGATAATTGCCCAAATTATAAATTGCAGAATTCCTGCTAAAGAAGTTCCTACAATTTTACCAATCATTAACTGAAATGGTTTTACGGATGAAATAATAATCTCGATAATACGGTTTGTTTTTTCTTCGATTACGCTTCGCATTACCATGTTTCCGTAAATGATAATGAACATCATAATCAAATAACCAAATGCACCGCCGATTCCGATTTTAATCTCATTTAATCCTTTTAAACTCTCTTCTCCAGAGGCTTTCACTAAATGAATATTTACATCTGACTGCGCTTTCTGAATCGCAAGAGTATCTAGTTTTGCTTCTTCCAGATTTAATTTTGTGATTTTATTTCCGATAATATCCTGAGTGTTTTCAATAAAAGAAATACTTGGACTATTGTTAGAAATAAATTCAATTTTACTTTCTAAATCTTTTCGATTTTCTGTTTTCGGAATAACAATTAATCCGCTGAAATTTTCTTTTGTAATACTGTCTTTTAAAGCATTTACATCAATTTCAGATAGATTGAGATATTTAAATTCAGCTCCTTTTTTATTTTCCTTTAAAAAATCTGAAATAAAAATTCCAGTTTCGTCATGTATGGCAATTCGTTTTGTTTCTGCTTTCATGGTACTTAAATACCCAATAAAAACAGCAATAGCCACAAATAAAAGCGGACTCAAGAAAGTCATGACAACAAAAGATTTATTGCGGACTTTAGCAATAAATTCTCTTTTTATAATCAACGAGATAATACTCATAAATAATTAATTTTCAAATTTTAAATCCCAAATTCCAATTTATAAGCTTGGAATTAGGAATTTCTATATTGGAATTTTTAAATTTTGTTTTCAGTAACCGTTTGGATAAAAATATCGTTTATACTCGGAATTTTTTCAACAAAATGCGTTACTTGTCCGCGTTGCGTTAAAACATTCAACAATTCGTTTGGAGAAGCATTTCCGATCTGAATATTTAATTTTAAATCATCATTTAAAGATTTAAAACTCGCAGGCGAAACAGTAAACTTCTGAGTGATATCGTACATTAATCCTTCAACATTATTGGTCAAAATTCCAACTTCGAAACTGTTTGTTCTAAACTGACGCTTTACATCGACCACTTTTCCTTCTATCAGTTTATTAGATTTATGAATTAAAGCAATATTTTCACAAAGTTCTTCTACGCTTTCCATTCTATGAGTCGAAAAAATAATTGTTGAACCTTGTTCTTTTAATGCCAAAATTTCGTCTTTAATAATATTTGCATTTACGGGATCAAATCCTGAAAATGGTTCATCTAAAATCAGCAATTTTGGTTTATGTAAAACGCAAACTACAAACTGAATTTTTTGTGCCATTCCTTTAGAGAGTTCCTGAATTTTTTTATTCCACCATCCTTGAATTCCCAAACGGTCAAACCAATAATCCAGTTGTTTTTTGGCTTCGGCTTTAGAAAGTCCTTTCATTTGCGCCAAATACAGACATTGTTCGCCTACTTTCATCGAACTGTACAAACCTCTTTCTTCTGGAAGGTAGCCAATTGTCTGCACATGTTTTGGCTGTAATCGTTCTCCATCCAAAATTACTTCGCCACTGTCAGGCATTGTAATTTGGTTTATAATTCTGATAAGGGAAGTTTTTCCTGCTCCATTCGGACCTAATAGTCCATATATACTGCCTTTCGGCACATTTAATGAAACTTCGTTAAGCGCTACATAGTCGCCATATTTTTTTATGACTTTATGTACTTCAAGTAAGTTACTCATGTTATTTTTAAGGATTTACTGCGTTGCTTTTCCTATTACGGTTCAGCGACTGTAAAAGTAAATAATTACTAGCGAATCTGCGCCATATTACGCAAAAAACCCATTCTAATTTATACTAGAATGGGTTTTTGATTATTTATAATATTTAAAAAAGTTCAGATTATGAGAACATATCTTTTACTTTCTCAAAAAATGATTTCTCTGATTTCTCTGGACTTGGAGCAAAGTGCTCGTCTGTCAAAGCATTTTCAAAGAATTGTTTTTGTTCTTTATTTAAAGTTTTTGGAGTCCAAACATTTACGTGAACCAATAAATCTCCGCTTCCGTAACCGTTTAAACTTGGAATTCCTTTTCCTTTTAATCTTAAGATTTTTCCAGATTGAATTCCTTCTTCTAGTTTGATACGCACTTTTCCATTGATTGCTTCAATATCTTTTGAAGCTCCTAAAACTGCTTCAGGGAAACTGATATACAAATCGAAGTGAACGTTTTCACCTTCACGCTTCAAGAATTCGTGCTCAATTTCTTCAATAGCTACAATTAAATCACCTGGAATGCTGTTTCCTGGAGCATCGTTACCTTTGTTGGCAACTTTCAACTGCATTCCGTCAACAACTCCCGCAGGAATTTTGATTGATACTGTTTCGTCTTCTTGAACCATTCCTTGAGCATCTGCCTCAGAAGGTTTTTTATCTAAAATCTGACCAGAACCACCACAAGTAGGACAAGTAGATGCAGATTGCATTCTTCCTAAAATGGTATTGGTTACACGCATTACTTGTCCTTGACCATTACAAGTCGTACAAGTTTTATACGTTACACCTTTTGCCTGAACTTTACGTTTTACTTTTACTTTTTTCTCAACTCCATTTGCAATTTCTTCTAAAGTCAATTTTACTTTAATTCGAAGATTGCTTCCTTTCGCGCGGCGAGGACCTCCGCCTCCGCCTCCGAAACCGCCAAATCCACCTCCGAAAATATCACCAAACTGGCTGAAAATGTCATCCATGTTCATACCTCCGTGACCACCAAATCCGCCAGAACCATCAAATGCTTGATGACCATACTGATCGTATTTTGCTTTTTTCTGCGGATCACTTAAAACTTCATAAGCTTCTGCCGCCAATTTGAAGTTTTCTTCTGCCTCTTTGTCGCCTGGGTTTTTATCAGGGTGGTATTTTAAAGCACTTTTTCTATACGCTTTTTTAATTTCGGCAGCATCAGCATTTTTTGAAATGCCTAGTATTTCGTAAAAATCTTTTTTCATAATCAGATTAAATTCCAAATCTTAAAATTCCAAAATCCAAAAAATACAATTGAAATTTTTATTTGCATTTTTTAGTTTCCTACAACAACTTTAGGGTAACGAATAATTTTGTCGCCTAATTTGTATCCTTTTTCAATAACATCTACAACTTTCCCTTTTAATTTATCAGATGGTGCTGGAATTTGGGTAATTGCTTCAGCAATATCAGCATTGAAAGCATCTCCTGCTTGAATTTCAACTTGCTCTAAACCTTTAGAAACTAAAGTGCTTTTCAATTTTTCGTGGATCAACTCAACACCTTTTTTCAAATTCTCATCCTCAGATTTGTTAATCTCTACTGTCGCTCTGTCAAAATCATCTAAAACTGGAAGCATAGCCAATAAAACTTCTTGGTTTGCTGTTTTAAATAATTCAAGACGCTCTTTTGAAGTTCTTTTTTTGTAATTTTCAAATTCAGCAAATAATCTCAAAAACTTATCTTTTTCGTGAGCCAAGTCTTTAGCTAATTGCTCCTCAACACTTAATTCTTCAACAATTAACTGTTCTCCGTTGGCATTGTTCTCTAACGTTACATCATCTAATTCCTGATCGAATTCTGTATTTTCCGTAGTCATATTACTTTTATTTTTAAAAATATTTTTAAACTTCATTTTTATTTCTTTCTGTTGGATTGCAAAAGTACTGCCAAATCTTATAAAATGTCAAATTGTCACTTTATTAATTATGAGACATTTAAAAAACGTAATTGCACAGAAAAAATTTATTATAATTTTAAGACTATTACGTTTTAGTTTATCTTATCTTTGAGGCCAATAAAACATAAATTATTACCACCAAAAATTGAATTTAAGGGTTGGCTTTGGCCTCTAAATAATTATTAATTCAAGTTTACCTTATATTAAAAAAAGCTTCGCCTATAGAGACGAAGCTTTTTTTTATGCTTTCAATGACGGGTTGTCATTTTATATTTTTGCACGGGCGGAGGGATTCGAACCCCCATCAACGGTTTTGGAGACCGCTATTCTACCCTTGAACTACGCCCGTAACTTAAGGTTGGCAAATTAAGAGTTTTTTTTCTTCACCAGCAACTATTTCACGAAGAGATTTTAAAAGAAAACCCTTTAAATCTGCGGAATCTAAAGCAAAAACTTTTGTTCCAGACAGTTACCTTCATAAAATATTTTTTAATATTTCACGCAGATTTAAAAAGATTTAGACAGATTAAAGGAGATTTCTTCAATATAAAAACCAAACTAAATTTGCTCGAATCTGCATAATCTGCGTGAAAGAAAAACTTAATTATGCCTGTAAAGCATTCTTCAATCCTTCAAAATCTACAGAAACCTGCTCTCCCGTCACTAAATTTTTAAGCGTATATGAATTTGAAGTAATTTCCTGATCACCAACTAATACTGCAAACGGAATCAAGCGTTTATCTGCATATTGAAATTGTTTACCCACTTTTACATTGTCTGGATATAATTCTACTTTTATATTTCCCTGTCTTAATTTCTGAATCGCTTTTGAAGCATATAAAGCTTCTTTGTCTCCAAAATTCAAGAATAATGCTTTAGAAGTAGCTGCAACCGTTTCTGGGAATAACTGCAATTCTTCTAAAACAAGATAAATTCTATCCAATCCAAAAGAAATTCCGACACCGCTCATATTTTTCAAACCGAAAATACCCGTCAAATCGTCGTATCTTCCGCCACCGCCTATAGAACCCATTGCAACTGTTTTTGGCGCTGCAACTTCAAAAATAGCTCCTGTGTAATAATTTAAACCACGCGCTAATGTCACATCCAAATCTAAAGTTGCCGTCGACAAACCTAAATCGGCCACATTGTCGCAAATAAACTTCAGTTCTTCAACACCTTTCAGTCCTTCTTCAGAAGAAGACAATAAGTCCGAAAGCTGTGCAATTTTGTCTGCAAAAGTTCCCGAGAAACTGAAAAGTGGCTGCACTTTTACCAACGCTTCTTCAGAAATTCCTTTTTCGATCATTTCTTTTTTAACGCCGTCTTCTCCAATTTTATCCAATTTATCAAGAGCAACTGTAAAATCAATTAATTTATCTGAAGCGCCAATAACCTCAGCAATTCCAGATAAAATTTTTCTGTTATTGATTTTAATTGTAACGCCTTCTAAACCTAACGAGGTAAAAACAGTATCGTACAATTGAACCAATTCTACTTCCTGCCAAAGTGATTTTGAACCCACAACGTCGGCGTCACATTGAAAGAATTCTCTAAAACGTCCTTTCTGCGGATTATCTGCTCTCCAAACCGGCTGAATCTGATATCTTTTAAAAGGGAATTCAATTTCACTTTGGTGCTGCACCACATATCTTGCAAACGGAACTGTCAAATCGTAACGCAAAGCTTTCTCAGAAATTTTTCCTGTGAATTTATTCAGTTCGATTCTTTGCTCTAAAGTTATTTTTTCAGCAGAATTCAGTTGCAATTCTTCGATTGATTCTGGCAATTCAATTTTACTTTTATTGTAGAAAAAATTACCTGAATTTAAAATTTTAAAAATCAGACGATCTCCTTCTTCTCCATATTTCCCCATTAAGGTATCTGAATTTTCAAACGAAGGCGTTTCGATTGGCTGAAAACCAAATTTCTCGAAATTAGCTTTTATAGTCTGAATAATATATTGACGTTTTGACACCTCAGCTGGTGAAAAATCTCTTGTTCCCTTTGGTATACTTGGTTTTGAAGCCATCTTTTTTATTTTAAATTTCTGATTTTAGATTTTAGATTTTCTTTGAAAACTAAAAACCTAAAATTCTTTAACATTATTTCTTTTAATTTTAAGCGAATGCAAATATCTTACTTTTTAAAATAAATAATAACACTTCGAAAACAAACTTGTAACAAAAACCGTATTTTCGTGACAAATTGGTCATGATGCTAAAATTATTTAAAGAAAATATCCGAATTGCTTTTGGTTCTATCAAAACACAAATTCTGCGTACTATTCTTACCGTTTTAATTATTGCTATCGGTATTACGGCTTTGGTTGGCATCTTGACCGTGGTTTCTGCTTTAGAAAATACTATTTCTACCGATTTTGCTTCTATGGGAGCGAATACTTTTAACATCAATCAATACGAAAATAAAGTTCGAAACCGTGGCGGAAGAGAACGAGAAGTCATCAATCCGATAATTTCGTATCCGGAAGCGGTGGCATTCAAAAACAAATACAAATATCCGTTTACAGAAACTTCTTTGTCTTTTACTGCAACTACAACAGCAGAAGTAAAATATTTAGGCGAAAAAACAGATCCCGAAATTACCATTGTTGGAGTTGATGAACATTTTATTACCAATTCAGGATTGGAAACCAGTTTAGGAAGAAGTTTTAATCAGTTTGATATTGAAAACAACACATATTCGTGCATTGTAGGTTCTGATTTTGAAAAAGGACTTTTGAAAGATGTTAACCCAATTGACAAAGTAATTTCTATTAGGGGCGCACGATTTAAAGTAATTGGAGTTCTGAAAGAAAAAGGCTCAACATTTGGAAACAGCCAGGATTTACGAGTTTTAATTCCGATTCAAGTGGCAAGATCTTTATTTACAGCTCCAAATATCAATTACACTATTAGCGTTATGGTTTCTAAAAAAGAAGTTTTAGACGAAGCCATAGATAATGCGACCAGCACTATGCGAAGAGTCCGCAAATTGAGCCCTGTTCGAGACAACAATTTCGGCGTAGTTCGAAGCGATGATTTGATTAACCGTATTCTAAGCATCACTCAATATCTAGGAATAGCAGCTTGGACTATTTCTGTCATCACTATTTTAGGATCGTCAATCGCTTTAATGAATATTATGATTGTTTCGGTTACAGAACGTACCCGCGAAATTGGTGTCCGTAAAGCTTTGGGAGCCAAAAGATCAACTGTTGCTTTTCAGTTTTTTATCGAAACTTTATTGATTGGACAAATTGGAGGTTTGGTTGGAATTATTTTAGGAATTCTGCTTGGCTTTGCAATTGCAACTGCAATGAGTTTTTCTTTTGTAATTCCTTGGATGGCGATTTTTGCCGCTTTTGCAACAAGTTTTTGCGTAGCAATAGTTTCTGGTTTATATCCAGCTATTAAAGCATCAAAATTAGATCCTATTGAAGCGTTGCGCTACGAATAACTTCATACTCACTTTCCTGCAAGGTTTCACCTTGTAAGTTTAAACTATAGATATTAAAAAAAAGACCTACAAGGTTTTTGAAACCTTGCAGGAAATCATACGATCGTTATCGTAAATATCTTTTCTAAGCTCCACGTTTTCGAAACTCATACTTTCCAGCAAATCAATCATTTCTTTTCCAAGATATTGATTGATTTCAAAATATAGTTTTCCGTTTTTCAGAAGTCCGTTTTGTGCCAAGGAAGCAATTTTTCTATAAAAAATAAGTGGATCATTGTCTTCTACAAAAAGCGCCAAATGCGGTTCGTAATCCAGAACATTCTTTTTTATTTCTATTTTTTCCAAATTTCGAACATATGGCGGATTGGAAACGATGATATCGAACTGACAGGTAAATTCTTCTGTTTCTAAAATATCCAAAAACATAAAAGTCACATCAGCATCATTCCTAACTGCATTTCTTTTTGCTGTTTCAATCGCTTTTTTAGAAACATCAACACCAAAAACTTCAGCATTCGGGAGATTTTTCGCCAACGAAATGGCAATACAACCCGTTCCTGTTCCGATATCGAGAATTCTTATTTTTTTATTCTTATCTGGACTTGCATTTTCATTAATAATCCATTCGACTAATTCCTCAGTTTCTGGCCTCGGAATTAAAACATTTTCATTTACCTCAAAATCCAAACCATAAAAGTTTGTTTTCCCAAGCAAATATTGAATTGGAACTTCTTTCTTAAGCTGTTTTAGCAATTCGTCCCATATCATAAAATCATTTTCTTCAAATACCAATTCATGATTTAAGGCTAAATCAATTTGGCGAAGTTTATGTTTATCTTCTAGAATTAAATAAAAAAAGCTCTCTGCTTCGTACGCATCGTAAAAAGGAGATAATTCTTTAATAAACTGAGTACGATATTGTTTAATTTTCATTTTTATTTTTTGAGCATTTTACATCAGCCGAAACTGACATTTATCTTTCAATAAGTCTTGTTTGTTTAAATTTGTTACTTTAAAGTTACAAAACTTTTAGCATCCAAACAGGACAAGAATTATGCCCAGTACATCCCATTGGAGCATCTAAATACTCAAAACCCGATTTTTTATAAAGTTTTTGTGCGGCATGCATAAATGGCATGGTTTCGATATAGCATTTTTTAAAACCAAAAGCTCTAGCCTTTTCCAAACATTTTTCCATCATTTGAGTTCCAATTCCTAACCCTCTTGTTTTTGGAAGGAAATACATTTTCTGCAATTCGCAAATTTCAGGATCTCCATTTTCTAAAGGCGCGATTCCCGCACATCCAACAATTTCTCCATCATTTTCTACAACAAAATACACCGATTGGGGTTTATTATATTCTTCAAACATTAAATCTAGATAAGGATCTTCGTATGCGGTTCCTACTTTTGGAATTTCCATTTCATCAAAAACCGAACGTATCAAACTTGCAACTACCTGATTGTCTTCTTCTTTAATTTCTCGTATAAGCCAATTTGCCATTTTTTTATTCTAAATCATTATAAATACAAAAGTAAATATACTTTTTCTATAGTTCCTTAACTTAGTGATAAACTCAAAAATAACTACTTTTGCACTGTGAATATACATGAAAAATATATAAAACGCTGCATCGAACTAGCACAAAATGGACTTGGAACAACGTATCCGAATCCGATGGTGGGCAGTGTGATTGTTTATGATGGACAGATTATTGGAGAAGGCTGGCATAAGAAGGCTGGTGAGCCACATGCAGAGGTAAATGCCGTAAATTCGGTAAAAGACAAATCGCTGTTGAAAAAAGCTACAATTTATGTAAGCTTAGAACCGTGCAGCCATTTTGGAAAAACTCCTCCGTGCTGTGATTTGATTATTGCAAATGAAATTCCGAATGTTGTAGTCGGCACAGTTGATCCTAACGAAAAAGTAGCTGGAAAAGGCATTTTGAAATTAATTGAAGCTGGCGCTAATGTAACCGTTGGTGTTTTAGAAGATGAATGCAACGAGCTGAACAAACGCTTTTTTACTTTTCATCAAAAAAAGAGGCCTTACGTAATTTTAAAATGGGCGGAAAGTCAGGATGGTTTTCTCGCGCCAGAAAAAGTTAGCAATCAAGATCGAAAACCGGTTTGGATCACCAATCAATATTCGAGACAATTGGTTCATAAATGGCGAACTGAAGAACAAGCAATTTTAGTTGGAACACAAACTGTAATTGATGACAATCCGAAATTAAATGCCAGAGATTGGGATGGAAATAATCCGACAAGAGTTGTTATAGATCGAAACAATAGAATTGATCCAAATAGTTTTATTTTTGATGATACTGTGAAAACTATTATTTTTTCTAGTGAAACAGAAAATTCATCAAAAGAAAACACACAATTTGAGGCAATTGATTTCAGCATAAATATTGTGCCTCAGATTTTAGATGTTTTATACCAAAATCAAATTCAATCTGTAATTATTGAAGGCGGAAGACAAACGCTTCAATCTTTTATCGATGAAAATCTTTGGGACGAGGCACGAATTTTTATTGGAAAAACAAGTTTTGAAAAAGGAACGAAAGCTCCAAATATTTCAAGAAAAAACAGCATCAAAACCAACATTTTAAGCGACGAACTAATACAGATTAAAAATCATGATTAATGCGATAATTTTTGACTTCGGAGACATTTTTATCAATTTAGACAAACCTGCCACAATTTCTGGTTTACAAAAATTAGGAATGAAAGAATGGAATAACGAATTTGATCAATTAAATCTTTCTTTTGAGGTAGGCGCCATTTCTCCAGAAGATTTTGTTGGCGGTTTTCAAAAACAATTGCCCAATGCTTCAAAAGAAGAAATCTTAAAAGCGTGGAATGCAGTTTTGGCAGATTTTCCTTTTTACCGTTTAGAATTTCTTCAGGAATTATCAAAAAAATACCGATTGTTTCTGTTAAGCAATACCGATTCTATTCACATCAATACATTTGAAGAAAAAAGTGGCGTTTCTTTTTATAAGGATTTTTATGATTGTTTTGAAAAAGTATATTTTTCTTTTGATATCGGAATGAGAAAACCAGATCCGAAAATTTATCAGTTTGTTCTTGAACAAAACAATCTAGTTGCTGAAAACACCTTATTTATTGACGACAAGACAGAAAATACAGATAGCGCCGCGGCTTTAGGAATCAAAGTTTGGAATCTTCAAGTTGGGAAAGAAGATGTGGTCGATCTTTATAAAAAAAATATACTTTAAGAATACTGCTTTTGGAAATTAACGATACTTATCAAACTATTGCGGCTGCATCTGAAGAAATACTGTTTAAGGAAAAAGGCAGTAAATTCTTTGGTTATGCTTTTCCAATAGATCACGAAGATGAAGTAAAGCCCATTATTGAAGAGCTAAAAAAGCAGCATCCGCATGCGGTGCATTATTGCTATGCGTACCAATTGGGTGTGGGAAATAAAATTTCGTATCGCGCCAATGATGATGGCGAACCAAGCAACACGGCTGGAGCACCAATTTATGGCCAAATACAATCTTTTGGATTAACTAACGTTCTAGTTGTAGTTGTTCGTATTTTTGGCGGAGTAAAATTAGGCGTTGGCGGTTTAATTTCGGCATATCGAACAACTGCACAACAGACTTTGGAAATTTGTGAAATAGTTGAAAAAACTATTGACGTCGAGTTTTTAATTTCATTTGATTACAAAAACATGAATAAAGTAATGCGAGTGATCAAAGAAAAAAAATTAGAAATCGTATCTCAGGAAATGGAAATGGATGAAGTTTCTGGATTGCCAATTGGTAAAATTGTGACAAAAACGAGAAAAAAAAATGCCGAAACGATCTTCAGCATTTTTGATTTAATGTTCGAAATTGATATTAAAATTATATAATTTAACATCAAAATGAAGGCAGTTTTAACACTTTTCTTCAAGTGATTTGAATATGTCTAAAATGTATTCTGGAGGAGCTGTTGGACGACCCGTTTTTAACGCAACAAATACTAAAATAAACGTTGCCGTTGTTAATAACTCATTTGCTTCATTAAAGATTGCGCAGTCAAATTCGATCTTAACAGAAGAGTGACTTTTGAATGTGGTGTGAATTGTCAAAAGTTCGTCGTAGCGCGCCGATTTTTTGTAGTTGATATTCATGTTGACAATTGGAAGGCCAATTCCGCTTTCTTCCATGCTTTTATACGAAACCCCTTTATTTCTAAGCCATTCCACGCGTCCTATCTCAAAATAAGGCACATAATTTCCGTGATAAACGACTCCCATTTGGTCAGTTTCTGAGTAACGAACTCGTACTTGAGTCTGGTGATTTTTCATTTATAAAATATTAAAAAAATTCGAATTTAAAAAGGCTCTTTACAACTTTTTTTTATAAAATTAGATACCAAAATATTTTTTTTTACAGAAATTTGTTCACATATTTGTTATCCCGAAATACGGAATAAAATTGCTCCATTTTTATTAGGAGAATCTTTATAACAATAATAAAAATTTATCTGAATCT